>NZ_JBFWDY010000005.1:0-3370 GCF_048593455.1 Escherichia sp. UTM R2 | reverse complement strand
GGTCTTAAGGCTCCTTGTATGGGGGATTTGTTAGGGGGAATGATACCGATGAAACGCGAGAAGATGCTCACGATACGGGTTACCGATGAGGAGCACGCCCGGTTACTGGAACGCTGCGAGGGTAAACGACTGGCGGAATGGATGCGGCGGGTCTGTCTGGGGGAGCCGGTTGCACGCACAGGAAAACTGCCGACACTATCGCCGCCATTGCTGCGGCATCTGGCTGCCATCGGGAACAACCTGAACCAGACAGCCCGGAAGGTGAACAGCGGCCAGTGGTCTTCGATTGACCGGGTTCATGTGGTGGCCGCACTGATGGCCATCGAGGGTGAATTGCGCCAGTTGCGGCAGGCTGTCAGGGAACAGGGGGTACGGGATGATAGTTAAATTTCATGCCAGGGGGAAAGGCGGTGGAAGTGGCCCGGTCGATTACCTGCTGGGGCGGGAGCGTAACCGCGAAGGCGCAACGGTGCTCCGGGGTAACCCGGAAGAAGTGCGGGAACTCATTGATTCCACGCCATTCTCGAAGAAATACACTTCAGGCGTTCTGTCGTTCGCGGAGAAGGAGTTACCGCCGGGTGAACGCGAAAGAGTGATGACGAGCTTTGAGCGTGTTCTTATGCCCGGTCTCGAAAAAGACCAGTACAGCATTCTCTGGGTGGAACACCAGGATAAGGGGCGGCTCGAACTGAATTTTGTCATCCCGAACATGGAGCTACAGAGCGGTAAGCGCCTCCAGCCGTACTACGACCGCGCGGACAGGCCGAGGATAAATGCCTGGCAGACGCTGGTTAATCATCATTACGGGCTGCGTGACCCGAACGCACCGGAGAACAGACGGACGCTTGTCACGCCAAATAATCTGCCAAAAGCGAAACAGGAGGCCGCAGAAGCGATTACACGGGGTCTTGAGGCTCTTTACCATGCCGGAGCAATAAAAACGCGTCAGGATGTCACAGAGGCGCTTACAGCGGCAGGTTTTGAGGTGGTGAGGACAACCAAAAGCAGCATCAGTATTGCCGACCCGGAGGGGGGGCGGAATCTCAGGCTAAAGGGGGCGCTGTATGAGCAATCTTTTACAAATGGGAACAGACTTCGAGAAGAAACTGAAAGAGCGAGCCGCTTCTACCGAGAACATGCTGAACAGCGAGTTCAGGAAGCTCGAAGAGTCTGTAGACAAGGCATTGAGCTTAAACAGGCAGAAAATCAGAGACGCTATCAGCGAACATACAACATCCGTGAAAAAGCAACTGGATACGCTGAGCACCACCGTGAGCATGCAGTTCAGCACCACAGAGGCCGAACTGTCCCGGCAGCAGAAAAAACTGCTCTGGCGGGTGATCAAAGGGCGGATACTGTTTCCGGCGCTGACCGCGCTCAGCGTCACGGGCGGCATTTTCCTGGGGTGCTGGGGGCTGATGGAGTGGCAGGAAAGCAAGATTGCGAAAAATATCCTGACTATCAGAGAGCAGGAAAACACGCTGGCGAAACTCGAGGCAAAAACCTGGGGGGTGACGTTCGTCAATGGCGAGAACGGGAAATTTCTGGTGTTGCCGGACGGGGTGAAAGGGGAAAACACCTGGACGGTGGGCGACAAGAACGCCGTGAGGCTGGTCAGGGAGTAAACGAGTATGACGGAACTGGAAGGGCATTTGCTGAACGCCTTAGAGCATTTGCAACAGGACTATATGCGGCGGCTGAACGAGTGGGAGAGCGCCTTCGCGGAATTGCAGAAGATGCACGAGGTTACGCAACGGAACAACGCGATACTGAACGAGCGCGTCGTGATATTGAGTCAGCAGGTGCAGAGATTAGCCGGGCAAGTGGATCGCTTGAGTCGGTTATTTATCGCGAACAACAGCTAAGGGATGAACAGGAGCGTGCCCGGTACAGACATGAGGTACAGGAACGCGCGGCACGGGTTCGGAGTGGGCCATCAATGGAGATGTGACCGGGGAAGTGACGAAATCTTGCCATTTTGACCAGTTCGACGGCTGGGGCGAGCGAAACAAATCGTGTGCCGTATTTGTGCATAGCTATGCAACATCCTGAAAACGCATTTCACGCGTTTTTGGGGATTCAGCCAGGGGAAAACATGGTTTTTTTACTTTTTGAGCGTAAAGACGTGAAAAATCTCGTTATTGCACTTGCGATCTTTCGTCGGCGGGCGTAGAACGAAAACAGCTCGCCAGGAAGGCGAGCTGTTTCGGGTTCATTGAGGTCTCTGACCTCCTCAATGTTCCTGTGGAAACTGTTGAGATCCACAACAGAAACCAGTTCATTCAGTTTGCATGAGCCTTCTGTATTCTTCAAGAATTTTTCAACAGCACAGTCTCCCAGGAACCCCGAAAAAAACCTGTTTTTGCAGATACTTGCGTATTTGCGAGAATCGTTTGCGGTTGGGGGAGCTGTGACGACGGCGACCGCACGCGTGAGAGTTCCGCTACCGGCGCAGAGAGTTTCATCGACAGCGGACACCTGATGAGTTGCCACAAAAACCGTATGTAGCGCGGCTAGATTGGTTGAGTTAGACCTTGGCGGCAGTTCCCGGTATGTGGTGGCGTGACGGGTGAGATGGTGCGGCGAAGACGCATACGTCACGCAGGCGCGGGTTCTTCCACTGACGCGCCCCGTGATCGATGGCCTTGGCTCCGTCCGGCATATCGAGAGCGGCAAACTACCCGTCCCTTCACTGGGAGGGGTGAGTTGTTGCCGTTCCCTCCAACCTTTCACCATCCGGCATATCGCACGATCCCATGTGCACCGCAACTCCTGATAACTCCAGTGCAAAAAAAAAACGGATCTGCATCACAACGAGAGTGATCCCACCGCTCGCCGCAGCCCCAGCGACCGAACGTAGTGAGCGAGTGGGCGAGGAAGCGGAAGAGTCACAGATGCAAGCATTGTGCACTTACGCGCCTGTGCCAGTGTCCGCGTGTGTGCTGTTTATCGGGTGCGCTGTTTTTACATCTGTGCGGCTTTTTACTCCTGACATGGTGCACTTCCCATCCATTCTGCACCGATGCAAAATGAGATAAGCCAGTATACACATCGCTATCGCTCTGTGAACTGGGTCAGGGCTGCGCCCCGACACCCGCACTGACGCGCCCTGGCGGGCTTGTCTGCTCCCGGCATCCGCTCACAGGCAAGCTGTGAACGTCTCCGGGAGCTGCATGTTTCAGTTGCTTTCACCGTCATCGCCGAAGCGTGCGAGGCAACTGCGGTAGAGTTCGTCGGCGTGGTCGTGAAGTGATTCGCAGATGTCTGCCTGTTCGTCCGCGTCCAGATCGTTGAGTTTTTCCAGCAGGGTTAGCGTCTGGCTTCTGATAAAGCGAGCCATGTTAAGGGCTGTTTTTTCCTGTTTGGTCAT
>NZ_JBFWDY010000004.1:0-11544 GCF_048593455.1 Escherichia sp. UTM R2 | reverse complement strand
AAAATGCTCCTTTCAGCCTGATATTCCTCCCGCCGTTCGGGTCTGCAATGCTGATACTGCTTCGCGTCACCCTGACCACTTCAAGCCCCGCCTCTGTGAGCGCCTGAATCACATCCTGACGGCCTTTTATCTCTCCGGCATGGTAAAGTGCGTCTATACCGCGTGTAACGCTCTCAGCAAGTGCCTGTTTCGTTTCCGGCAGGTTATCAGGAAGGGTCAGCGTCCGGCGGTTCTCCGGGGCGTTGGGGTCATGCAGTCCGTAATGGTGATTCACCAGCGTCTGCCAGGCATCAATTCTCGGCCTGTCTGCGCGGTCGTAGTACGGCTGGAGGCGTTTTCCGGTCTGTAGCTCCATGTTCGGAATGACAAAATTCAGCTCAAGCCGTCCCTTGTCCTGGTGCTCCACCCACAGGATGCTGTACTGATTTTTTTCGAGACCGGGCATCAGTACACGCTCAAAGCTCGCCATCACTTTTTCACGTCCTCCCGGCGGCAGTTCCTTCTCCGCGAACGACAGAACACCGGACGTGTATTTCTTCGCAAATGGCGTGGCATCGATGAGTTCCCGGACTTCTTCCGGATTACCCTGAAGCACCGTTGCGCCTTCGCGGTTACGCTCCCTCCCCAGCAGGTAATCAACCGGACCACTGCCACCACCTTTTCCCCTGGCATGAAATTTAACTATCATCCCGCGCCCCCTGTTCCCTGACGGCCAGACGCAGCCGGCGCAGCTCATCCCCGATGGCCATCAGTGCGGCCACCACCTGAACCCGGTCACCGGAAGACCACTGCCCGCTGTTCACCTTCCTCGCTGTCTGATTCAGGTTATTTCCGATGGCGGCCAGCTGACGCAGTAACGGCGGTGCCAGTGTCGGCAGCCTCCCGGAACGGGCAACCGGCTCCCCCAGGCAGACCCGCCGCATCCATACCGCCAGTTGTTTACCCTCACAGCGTTCAAGTAACCGGGCATGTTCATCATCAGTAACCCGTATCGTGAGCATCCTCTCGCGTTTCATCGGTATCATTACCCCATGAACAGAAATCCCCCTTACACGGAGGCATCAGTGACTAAACAGGAAAAAACAGCCCTTAACATGGCGCGCTTTATCAGAAGCCAGACATTAACGCTGCTGGAGAAGCTCAACGAACTGGACGCGGATGAACAGGCAGACATCTGTGAATCGCTTCACGACCACGCCGATGAGCTTTACCGCAGCTGCCTCGCACGCTTCGGGGATGACGGTGAAAACCTCTGACACATGCAGCTCCCGGAGACGGTCACAGCTTGTCTGTGAGCGGATGCCGGGAGCTGACAAGCCCGTCAGGGCGCGTCAGCAGGTTTTAGCGGGTGTCGGGGCGCAGCCCTGACCCAGTCACGTAGCGATAGCGGAGTGTATACTGGCTTAACTATGCGGCATCAGAGCAGATTGTACTGAGAGTGCACCATATGCGGTGTGAAATACCGCACAGATGCGTAAGGAGAAAATACCGCATCAGGCGCTCTTCCGCTTCCTCGCTCACTGACTCGCTGCGCTCGGTCGTTCGGCTGCGGCGAGCGGTATCAGCTCACTCAAAGACGGATATACGGTTATCCACAGAATCAGGGGATAACGCCGGAAAAAACATGTGAGCAAAAAAGAGGCCCCGAAAAAAGGCCGCGCCGGTGGCGTTTTTCCATAGGCTCCGCCCCCCTGACGAGCATCACAAAAATCGACGCTCAAGTCAGAGGTGGCGAAACCCGACAGGACTATAAAGATACCAGGCGTTTCCCCCTGGAAGCTCCCTCGTGCGCTCTCCTGTTCCGACCCTGCCGCTTACCGGATACCTCTCCGCCTTTCTCCCTTCGGGAAGCGTGGCGCTTTCTCATAGCTCACGCTGTTGGTATCTCAGTTCGGTGTAGGTCGTTCGCTCCAAGCTGGGCTGTGTGCACGAACCCCCCGTTCAGCCCGACCGCTGCGCCTTATCCGGTAACTATCGTCTTGAGTCCAACCCGGTAAGACACGCCTTAACGCCACTGGCAGCAGCCATTGGTAACTGGACAAGGTGGATTGAGATATTAAGAGTTCTTGAAGTGGTGGCCTAACTGAGGCTACACTAGAAGGACAGTATTTGGTATCTGCGCTCCACCAAGCCAGTTACCTTCGGGAAAAAGAGTTGGTAGCTCTTGATTCCGGCAAACGAACCACCGTTGGTAGCGGTGGTTTTTTTGTTTACAGGCAGCAGATTACGCGCAGAAAAAAAGGATCTCAAGAGGATCCTTTGATCTTTTTTCAAAACCCCTCTCAATTCAACAAATGGTGGGGGAAACGATCAACAAAATGGCGGAGAGGGTAGGATTCGAACCTACGATACGCTTGTCGCATATGGCCTCAAGAGAGCCCTGACTTAGACCACTCGCCCACCTCTCCACAAAAAACAATACATATTTAACAAATAACATCCAAGACACTATAAGAGAAAAAATAGAGACGCATCACATAAATAAAGGAGACATCAATGATCAAACACTAACATGATCTCTATCATTGATATGTATAAGTCATAATTAGCAAAATATTTTCTTTGTGACAAAGGAAGCATAACTATGCCAGACCTAGAAATAATGCCCTTACAAAGTCCAGATTTTTATAAAAAAAACAAAAGAGCAATATACGAGGGCTATAAATGTAATTGTACAAAAGACTGGAAAAAAGAAGACAGATTTGTTGTATACAAAGCAGATTGCACAGGAATCGATGAGATAATAAACACAGAAATATCAGATGACAACATAGATACTGTAATAAAACTAGCCGAAAAATACACATCAGACAAGATTATTATATCTGGTGGACATACTGTTGTGAATTTGAATGACCGTTTTTCAGTTAGTAATGAGGTTGAAAAATCGGCTAAATTTTGCATTGACTACATAATAAAATCAACACATGAGCTAAATATAAAACCTGATTTCCTCATGGAAATAAATGATTTCTACATGGAAAAATCAAATGGCGAAGATATCGATGGTGGTAATATTTATAGAAAACTAGCCACATCACCCTATATAATACCAGAAGTAATAAATAACTATATTATAGAGAAACAGAATCAGCATAATATAAAAATAAATTGTTTCTATGTTAGTGAAAAAAACATGGCAGATCGTTTTAAACGACACATTAAAAGAAAAGAAAAAGAAAAGCCATTTTTTAAAGAAAACAACTCTGTTTTTATGAATGTCGATGGTTCATCATTTGAAGTGATAAAAAATAACAAACCGACTTGTGCAGCAGGTAACGCAGCTACATTTCGCTCGATTCGATATAAAATTTCATCGAACAAGACATTTGACAATTACACATCACACATAGGTGTATTCCCATTGTGCTCAATGGCTAATGTAATTAATGGCTATAAAGCAGCAGCATCTTTTTATAGTAATTTTAATCTTCCATGTTTACTTATTTTCTTTGGAACATCATGCTTCAAATGAAAGGTTCAAAAATGAAGATAAATAGCATCCAATGGCCAGTAACATTCTTTGCAACATCATTTGGGGCAGGGATTTTTTTCCTACCCCAGACTGTAGGCCCCAAAGTCATAGGAACTCACGGAACAATAACAATACTGATTTTATCATCTTTGGTATCTTTATTAGGGCAATTTACATTTTATAGATTCATTTTAATTACAGACAAAAAAGAATACGTTAGTTCTGCCATATTATTTATCGGAAAAAAAGCCGCAAATGCTATCAGTATTGCATTCCTATTATCAATGCTGTTAATAGCAATTATAAACATAACAACAATGATAAATATTATTTGCTTTAGCCTAAGTCTAAATGGTTCAGAGCGAATATTTGTGTCACTGATTATTTCTGCAACCCTTGGTTCTTCTTTTATCTTTTTTAATTCAAAGATAGAGCATCTCGCATCAGGAATAGCATTTCCATCTTTGCTTATTGTACTGTTCTTATCTATATATTTCTATTCACATCCAGCACATCCACATTCTACAGAAATACAAAATATTAGTACAAGTAATTTACTTACTCTATTTCCAGTTGTTTTATTTAGTTTTAATTTTTCACCATGTATACAACGCTTTGCTCAAAACAAAAAAGATACAGCCGGTGATTTACGTTTTTTCATGTTTGGGATACTATTAATTTTAATATTTATCTCATTCATCGTGTTCTCATTAAGCAATATATTCTCACCTTCAGACATAAAAAACATGCGCGAGATTAACAGCGATGCATTATCATATAGCGCCAACGTAACAAAAAATAGTTTCGTTGCTTACATTTCCATATTAACCATGATTTTAATTACCAGCGGTGCATATACAGGTACACTAACAGGCGTTGTTGATACAATAGTATCCCTTGGATTTAAAAACAAAACATTAATCGTTTTTGTCGTATCTGTTATCACATTTATAGCAGGCGAAGCCAATTTCGAAATTATAAAAGTTATTGCTGCATTATCAACCCCAATTATAGCAATAACAGTATTCATTATCCCATCAGCATTCTTTTTAAAAACAAATTGTAACAGTATTTTTAGAAAAATAATGATGACGTTGAACCTGCTCATAGGTATTGGAATATGCTTCCTAGCCATCATATTATGATTATTCCTCACCCAAATATTCTGACGAGTTTATCTTAATCGTCACAACCAAATGTGGAAAATGGGGGGATCATCCAAACCATTTAACATAACGACAATATTGTACGCACCGCTAAAACGCGTTCAGCGCGATCACGGCAGCAGACAGGTAAAAATGGCAACAAACCACCCGAAAAACTGCCGCGATCGCGCCTGATAAATTTTAACCGTATGAATACCTATGCAACCAGATGGTACAGGCCACATTCCCCCCACTTAATCCACTGAAGCTGCCATTTTTCATGGTTTCACCATCCCAGCGAAGGGCCATCCAGCGTGCGTTCCTGTATTTCCGGCTGACGCTCCCGTTCCAGGGATAACACATGTTCGCGCTCCTGTATCAACCGTTCCTCTCTTATCTCCAGTTCTCGCTGTATAACTGGCTCAAGCGTTCTGTCTGCTCGCTCAAGTGCTGCACCTGCTGACTCAACTGCATGACCCGCTCGTTCAGCATCGCGTTGTCCCGTTGTGTAAGCGAAAACATCTTCTGCAATTCCACGAAGGCGCTCTCCCATTCGCTCAGCCGCTGCATATAGTCCTGTTGCAGCTGCTCTAAGGCGTTCAGCAAATGAATTTCCAGCTCTGTCACTCTGTGTCACTCCTTCAGATGTACCCACTCTTTCCCCTGAAAGGGAATCACCTCCGCTGATTTCCCGTACGGAAGGACAAGGAATTTCCTGTTCCCGTCCTGCACAAACTCCACGCCCCATGTCTTCGCGTTCAGTTTCTGCAATGTCTCTTCCTGCTTCCTGATTTCTTCCAGGTTCGTCTGTATCCGTCCGCCAAGATACCAGAGCGTCCCGCCACTCGCGGTAAACAGGAGAAAGACTATCCCCAGTAACATCATGCCCGTATTCCCTGCCAGCTTTAACACGTCCTTCCTGTGCTGCATCATCGCCTCTTTCACCCCTTCCCGGTGTTTTTCCAGCGATTTCTCTGTCGAGGCTGTGAACAGGGCTATAGCGTCTCTGATTTTCGTCTCGTTTGAGGTCACAGCCTCGCTGACAGACTCGCCGAGCTTCCTGAACTCGTCGTTCAGCATTTTCTCTGTAGATTCGGCTCTCTCTTTCAGCTTTTTCTCGAACTCCGCGCCCGTCTGTAAAAGATTGCTCATAAAATGCTCCTTTCAGCCTGATATTCCTCCCGCCGTTCGGGTCTGCAATGCTGATACTGCTTCGCGTCACCCTGACCACTTCAAGCCCCGCCTCTGTGAGCGCCTGAATCACATCCTGACGGCCTTTTATCTCTCCGGCATGGTAAAGTGCGTCTATACCGCGTGTAACGCTCTCAGCAAGTGCCTGTTTCGTTTCCGGCAGGTTATCAGGAAGGGTCAGCGTCCGGCGGTTCTCCGGGGCGTTGGGGTCATGCAGTCCGTAATGGTGATTCACCAGCGTCTGCCAGGCATCAATTCTCGGCCTGTCTGCGCGGTCGTAGTACGGCTGGAGGCGTTTTCCGGTCTGTAGCTCCATGTTCGGAATGACAAAATTCAGCTCAAGCCGTCCCTTGTCCTGGTGCTCCACCCACAGGATGCTGTACTGATTTTTTTCGAGACCGGGCATCAGTACACGCTCAAAGCTCGCCATCACTTTTTCACGTCCTCCCGGCGGCAGTTCCTTCTCCGCGAACGACAGAACACCGGACGTGTATTTCTTCGCAAATGGCGTGGCATCGATGAGTTCCCGGACTTCTTCCGGATTACCCTGAAGCACCGTTGCGCCTTCGCGGTTACGCTCCCTCCCCAGCAGGTAATCAACCGGACCACTGCCACCACCTTTTCCCCTGGCATGAAATTTAACTATCATCCCGCGCCCCCTGTTCCCTGACGGCCAGACGCAGCCGGCGCAGCTCATCCCCGATGGCCATCAGTGCGGCCACCACCTGAACCCGGTCACCGGAAGACCACTGCCCGCTGTTCACCTTCCTCGCTGTCTGATTCAGGTTATTTCCGATGGCGGCCAGCTGACGCAGTAACGGCGGTGCCAGTGTCGGCAGCCTCCCGGAACGGGCAACCGGCTCCCCCAGGCAGACCCGCCGCATCCATACCGCCAGTTGTTTACCCTCACAGCGTTCAAGTAACCGGGCATGTTCATCATCAGTAACCCGTATCGTGAGCATCCTCTCGCGTTTCATCGGTATCATTACCCCATGAACAGAAATCCCCCTTACACGGAGGCATCAGTGACTAAACAGGAAAAAACAGCCCTTAACATGGCGCGCTTTATCAGAAGCCAGACATTAACGCTGCTGGAGAAGCTCAACGAACTGGACGCGGATGAACAGGCAGACATCTGTGAATCGCTTCACGACCACGCCGATGAGCTTTACCGCAGCTGCCTCGCACGCTTCGGGGATGACGGTGAAAACCTCTGACACATGCAGCTCCCGGAGACGGTCACAGCTTGTCTGTGAGCGGATGCCGGGAGCTGACAAGCCCGTCAGGGCGCGTCAGCAGGTTTTAGCGGGTGTCGGGGCGCAGCCCTGACCCAGTCACGTAGCGATAGCGGAGTGTATACTGGCTTAACTATGCGGCATCAGAGCAGATTGTACTGAGAGTGCACCATATGCGGTGTGAAATACCGCACAGATGCGTAAGGAGAAAATACCGCATCAGGCGCTCTTCCGCTTCCTCGCTCACTGACTCGCTGCGCTCGGTCGTTCGGCTGCGGCGAGCGGTATCAGCTCACTCAAAGACGGATATACGGTTATCCACAGAATCAGGGGATAACGCCGGAAAAAACATGTGAGCAAAAAAGAGGCCCCGAAAAAAGGCCGCGCCGGTGGCGTTTTTCCATAGGCTCCGCCCCCCTGACGAGCATCACAAAAATCGACGCTCAAGTCAGAGGTGGCGAAACCCGACAGGACTATAAAGATACCAGGCGTTTCCCCCTGGAAGCTCCCTCGTGCGCTCTCCTGTTCCGACCCTGCCGCTTACCGGATACCTCTCCGCCTTTCTCCCTTCGGGAAGCGTGGCGCTTTCTCATAGCTCACGCTGTTGGTATCTCAGTTCGGTGTAGGTCGTTCGCTCCAAGCTGGGCTGTGTGCACGAACCCCCCGTTCAGCCCGACCGCTGCGCCTTATCCGGTAACTATCGTCTTGAGTCCAACCCGGTAAGACACGCCTTAACGCCACTGGCAGCAGCCATTGGTAACTGGACAAGGTGGATTGAGATATTAAGAGTTCTTGAAGTGGTGGCCTAACTGAGGCTACACTAGAAGGACAGTATTTGGTATCTGCGCTCCACCAAGCCAGTTACCTTCGGGAAAAAGAGTTGGTAGCTCTTGATTCCGGCAAACGAACCACCGTTGGTAGCGGTGGTTTTTTTGTTTACAGGCAGCAGATTACGCGCAGAAAAAAAGGATCTCAAGAGGATCCTTTGATCTTTTTTCAAAACCCCTCTCAATTCAACAAATGGTGGGGGAAACGATCAACAAAATGGCGGAGAGGGTAGGATTCGAACCTACGATACGCTTGTCGCATATGGCCTCAAGAGAGCCCTGACTTAGACCACTCGCCCACCTCTCCACAAAAAACAATACATATTTAACAAATAACATCCAAGACACTATAAGAGAAAAAATAGAGACGCATCACATAAATAAAGGAGACATCAATGATCAAACACTAACATGATCTCTATCATTGATATGTATAAGTCATAATTAGCAAAATATTTTCTTTGTGACAAAGGAAGCATAACTATGCCAGACCTAGAAATAATGCCCTTACAAAGTCCAGATTTTTATAAAAAAAACAAAAGAGCAATATACGAGGGCTATAAATGTAATTGTACAAAAGACTGGAAAAAAGAAGACAGATTTGTTGTATACAAAGCAGATTGCACAGGAATCGATGAGATAATAAACACAGAAATATCAGATGACAACATAGATACTGTAATAAAACTAGCCGAAAAATACACATCAGACAAGATTATTATATCTGGTGGACATACTGTTGTGAATTTGAATGACCGTTTTTCAGTTAGTAATGAGGTTGAAAAATCGGCTAAATTTTGCATTGACTACATAATAAAATCAACACATGAGCTAAATATAAAACCTGATTTCCTCATGGAAATAAATGATTTCTACATGGAAAAATCAAATGGCGAAGATATCGATGGTGGTAATATTTATAGAAAACTAGCCACATCACCCTATATAATACCAGAAGTAATAAATAACTATATTATAGAGAAACAGAATCAGCATAATATAAAAATAAATTGTTTCTATGTTAGTGAAAAAAACATGGCAGATCGTTTTAAACGACACATTAAAAGAAAAGAAAAAGAAAAGCCATTTTTTAAAGAAAACAACTCTGTTTTTATGAATGTCGATGGTTCATCATTTGAAGTGATAAAAAATAACAAACCGACTTGTGCAGCAGGTAACGCAGCTACATTTCGCTCGATTCGATATAAAATTTCATCGAACAAGACATTTGACAATTACACATCACACATAGGTGTATTCCCATTGTGCTCAATGGCTAATGTAATTAATGGCTATAAAGCAGCAGCATCTTTTTATAGTAATTTTAATCTTCCATGTTTACTTATTTTCTTTGGAACATCATGCTTCAAATGAAAGGTTCAAAAATGAAGATAAATAGCATCCAATGGCCAGTAACATTCTTTGCAACATCATTTGGGGCAGGGATTTTTTTCCTACCCCAGACTGTAGGCCCCAAAGTCATAGGAACTCACGGAACAATAACAATACTGATTTTATCATCTTTGGTATCTTTATTAGGGCAATTTACATTTTATAGATTCATTTTAATTACAGACAAAAAAGAATACGTTAGTTCTGCCATATTATTTATCGGAAAAAAAGCCGCAAATGCTATCAGTATTGCATTCCTATTATCAATGCTGTTAATAGCAATTATAAACATAACAACAATGATAAATATTATTTGCTTTAGCCTAAGTCTAAATGGTTCAGAGCGAATATTTGTGTCACTGATTATTTCTGCAACCCTTGGTTCTTCTTTTATCTTTTTTAATTCAAAGATAGAGCATCTCGCATCAGGAATAGCATTTCCATCTTTGCTTATTGTACTGTTCTTATCTATATATTTCTATTCACATCCAGCACATCCACATTCTACAGAAATACAAAATATTAGTACAAGTAATTTACTTACTCTATTTCCAGTTGTTTTATTTAGTTTTAATTTTTCACCATGTATACAACGCTTTGCTCAAAACAAAAAAGATACAGCCGGTGATTTACGTTTTTTCATGTTTGGGATACTATTAATTTTAATATTTATCTCATTCATCGTGTTCTCATTAAGCAATATATTCTCACCTTCAGACATAAAAAACATGCGCGAGATTAACAGCGATGCATTATCATATAGCGCCAACGTAACAAAAAATAGTTTCGTTGCTTACATTTCCATATTAACCATGATTTTAATTACCAGCGGTGCATATACAGGTACACTAACAGGCGTTGTTGATACAATAGTATCCCTTGGATTTAAAAACAAAACATTAATCGTTTTTGTCGTATCTGTTATCACATTTATAGCAGGCGAAGCCAATTTCGAAATTATAAAAGTTATTGCTGCATTATCAACCCCAATTATAGCAATAACAGTATTCATTATCCCATCAGCATTCTTTTTAAAAACAAATTGTAACAGTATTTTTAGAAAAATAATGATGACGTTGAACCTGCTCATAGGTATTGGAATATGCTTCCTAGCCATCATATTATGATTATTCCTCACCCAAATATTCTGACGAGTTTATCTTAATCGTCACAACCAAATGTGGAAAATGGGGGGATCATCCAAACCATTTAACATAACGACAATATTGTACGCACCGCTAAAACGCGTTCAGCGCGATCACGGCAGCAGACAGGTAAAAATGGCAACAAACCACCCGAAAAACTGCCGCGATCGCGCCTGATAAATTTTAACCGTATGAATACCTATGCAACCAGATGGTACAGGCCACATTCCCCCCACTTAATCCACTGAAGCTGCCATTTTTCATGGTTTCACCATCCCAGCGAAGGGCCATCCAGCGTGCGTTCCTGTATTTCCGGCTGACGCTCCCGTTCCAGGGATAACACATGTTCGCGCTCCTGTATCAACCGTTCCTCTCTTATCTCCAGTTCTCGCTGTATAACTGGCTCAAGCGTTCTGTCTGCTCGCTCAAGTGCTGCACCTGCTGACTCAACTGCATGACCCGCTCGTTCAGCATCGCGTTGTCCCGTTGTGTAAGCGAAAACATCTTCTGCAATTCCACGAAGGCGCTCTCCCATTCGCTCAGCCGCTGCATATAGTCCTGTTGCAGCTGCTCTAAGGCGTTCAGCAAATGAATTTCCAGCTCTGTCACTCTGTGTCACTCCTTCAGATGTACCCACTCTTTCCCCTGAAAGGGAATCACCTCCGCTGATTTCCCGTACGGAAGGACAAGGAATTTCCTGTTCCCGTCCTGCACAAACTCCACGCCCCATGTCTTCGCGTTCAGTTTCTGCAATGTCTCTTCCTGCTTCCTGATTTCTTCCAGGTTCGTCTGTATCCGTCCGCCAAGATACCAGAGCGTCCCGCCACTCGCGGTAAACAGGAGAAAGACTATCCCCAGTAACATCATGCCCGTATTCCCTGCCAGCTTTAACACGTCCTTCCTGTGCTGCATCATCGCCTCTTTCACCCCTTCCCGGTGTTTTTCCAGCGATTTCTCTGTCGAGGCTGTGAACAGGGCTATAGCGTCTCTGATTTTCGTCTCGTTTGAGGTCACAGCCTCGCTGACAGACTCGCCGAGCTTCCTGAACTCGTCGTTCAGCATTTTCTCTGTAGATTCGGCTCTCTCTTTCAGCTTTTTCTCGAACTCCGCGCCCGTCTGTAAAAGATTGCTCAT
>NZ_JBFWDY010000003.1:0-7370 GCF_048593455.1 Escherichia sp. UTM R2 | reverse complement strand
AGAGCATCCCTCCCCAAAAGGTAATGAATAAAAGATAAACATACCCTCAACGAAAGGCAATGCCTTTTTATTTTAATATCCCTTTTTCTGTGAATATTACCTTAAATCATATTGCCTTTACCTTAAATCATATTACCTAAACACCTTAAATCATATTACCTTTACCTTAAATCATATTACCTATAGCGGTGTAACATTTTGTTTTCTATAAGGAATTTTGGCGCTAAAACAAGTATTAAAAACAAGATCTTAAAAACAAGATCTAAAAACTTAACGACGAGCCTGTGGATAACTTGGAGTGCTGAAAACAAAAAACCAATAAAAACAATGCGTTGCAAAAAAGCAGAATTGCAAGTTCCGAATACACCCCCTCCAACCCTGTGGAAATCCAGTATTCATGCGGGTTCAGCGCATATCACCTCCCGAAAAACCGTGCGTATGTGCTCAATCAGGCGACGGATTCACTTCCGCTTCCTCGCCCACTCGCTCGCTAACGCTCGGTCGCTGGGACTGCGGCGAGCGGACGATACAATCACTGTCCTGGCAGCGCTTCCAGCTCGTTAATCAGCGGCAGTATGCGCGTCACATCAGCCTGTCGTGTCACCTCTGCCTTCAGGAACTGGAGTAACCAGGCACGCAACTGCACCTCCTCCGGCTTTCTGACCTTTGCCAGCAATGCTGCACCCACAATGACCTTCTGCGCTGTGTCCAGACTCCTGCTCTTCGCCTTCAGGCGCTGTAATCTGGCCTCAGCATCAGCAATCTTCTGTTCGAGTGTTCTGCTCATGATGTAACTCCGTGCGCGATGAAAAATCGCATTTTAGCGCGTCACTGGTAGTTTAAAAACTGAGCTGGCATAATGCACGGAAAATCACGAAGTGCGCACTTATACAATCTCCACTCCGTTTCGATTGTGTGCGCCCTGCGGGGCTGAAAGAAAACCACAAAAAGGCATTACGGCAGAAATGGCGATTTATCATCTCAGCATGAAAATCATTTCGCGAAAAAACGGCTACAGCGCCGTTGCTTCTGCTGCCTATCGTTCCGGTTCACTGATGCCTGATGAGCGTACCGGACTGATTCACGATTACACCCGCAAAAGCGGCGTGGCTGAGGCCGTGATTCTGACTCCCGCAACCGCCCCCACCTGGTGTACGAACCGTGCCGAACTCTGGAATGCTGTTGAGAAGGCTGAGCGCCGGAAGAACTCACAACTTGCGCGGGAAATTGAACTCGCCATCCCCCGCGAACTGCCGCAGGATGCCGCACGGGAAACCGTTCTCGCCTTTGTCAGGGAAAACTTTGTCAGTCAGGGCATGATTGCTGATGTGGCGTTCCATCACATGGATAAAACAAATCCCCATGCGCACATCATGCTGACCACAAGAGCTGTCGGACCTGCGGGATTTGGAGGAAAGGTCAGGGACTGGAACGACCGGACACATGCCGAGACATGGCGGGCATCATGGGCTGACCATGCGAACAGGGCACTGACGAACGCCGGTTATCAGGAAGAGATAGACCATCGTTCATACGAGCGACAGGGGCTTGAGAAAACGCCTGGTATTCACCTTGGAAAGTCTGCCTGTGCGATGGAAACACGCGGTATCGAGACAGAACGCGGCGAACAGAATCGTCTGATTAACAGGCTTAACCTGGAAATACAGATTTCCCGTACCGAACTCAGGAACAGCGGGCTGACAGAGCCTGCCCGCCGTGTGGCTGACCTTCTGAATATCGTGCTTCCTGACAACGCAACTTCGTACACACTACGTGACATCATCGAAGCGTTGCCGAAGGACAGTAACGCGGCATGGAAACTCACCAGTAATGCCATGTCGATGATGGCAGATATGCAGGCGACGCGCAGACGCTGGGAAGAGCTGAACACCGAACGAAAGGAAGCGATGAGCCATGCTGCCAGCCTGAAAAAATCATCGCCGTTTTCGTCCGGTTTTTCCCGTATTCCCCTGATGCAATGGGCTGCACCGGAATACAGCAGCGAACAGGACAAAATTCAGTCGCTGAGCCAGCGCATGGAAAAATTACGGCTGCATTACCGGAAGGTTGAGAAACAGGACATTCCCGCGAGTCAGATGGTATTTGAAACACAGTGGCAGCAGTGGGGGGCTTCCGGCCTTGCAGCGCTCAGAGCTCAGTTGCTTAAACGTGAAGAGGAATTGCGCCGGAGGGAGCAGGAGGATACAGAACGTCGTCGCGCGGAGCGACTGGCTGAGCAGCTCAGGAAAAATGACAATGCCGTTATGGATTCAGGGGTACTGAGAGCAGTCGTTACGGGGTATGGCGAGGCTCCCATGCCAGGTAACGGGGAAATGACCTGTTACCTTCTGCTTCACAACCGGAACGGAGAATATACGCTCTGGGGGAACGAGCTGGAGAAATACCGCTCCAGAATTTTTGAGAGTGTTGATTTAATGCGTGACAGGAGTGGTTATATCTGTGACCGAAGCGAAATCGGTCAACGTCCACCACTGCAACGTGTTTATTCCTCTGCGACCTTTGAGCAACTGCTGACGCAGGTTTGCCAGACATGGCCGCAACATACCCGTAATCTCCGCCAGCCGAAAACATGGCCGGAGTCTTTCTGTCTTGGAGAAGACCGCCAGCCAGCCATTCCATCACTGGCGGCAAGGAAGGTGGATTTTACGCAGGGACGTCTGCCACCGACGCTGATGCCGGTAATGAGTTCTGTCGACCGGGAAAACCGCCAGCTTCAGCTTTTGCTGGTCATGGGCGTGGATGACTCTCTGGGCGGTGTTGTCCGGCTTAATGGTACGCTGTATCCCGCGTTTGCCGTTCCCTCAGCCGATAACAGCCAGCTGGTCATCAGTGCACTGACCGATAAGGGGTTACGGTATGCAGGGTATGGTGTTGCCGTAAATCACGATGCAGACAGCCACATATCACCTGCGCCGGAACTTATGGAGTTTCATCTGAAAACCCGTGAGGCACCGCTTTTTGCTGCCGTCAACACACCAGAAAAACAGCCGGATCATCTGTTCCGCTCGCTGGGTTTTAATCGTACCTGGGACGAATGGCGGCGCGAGGAAGATGCACGAACACACGCCACCGAGAGGAGACATGATCGCGGTTGGTCACAGTGAATGTGAACAATATTTTGTTTTATTTAACATCGTGTTATGTTCTTCGATGTTCTTCGATGTTCATCGACAGGGATGAATGCAAGAAGCACACACACATAATGCAAGCATAGTTTTGTTTTTCCGCCCCCAAAAAATGGGGGTTCTTTTTTCGCTGCATTAGAGCGCTTTTGACGCAATTTTTCACTTCAATAGTACCTTCGCACTACTAACACAAAAAAAACGCAGCAGGGAGCGTTTTAGGTGCCTTAAAATCGATTTTAGATCGTCATCTTGATTTGTTTCTTCCTTGAAGCGAAAATGCAGGGCTACAACCGTGCGCCCCTTTTTGATCGTCTCAACCGTTACAGCCAGGTCGCTTTTTTTGTTCAGTTCGTCAATGCAGGGTCTTAATAATTGCTGGTTAAGTGATTTATATGTTTGATATTTATGCTCTATATCAAAGCCTGTGGATAACTTGGAGTGCTGAAAACAAAAAACCAATAAAAACAATGCGTTGCAAAAAAGCAGAATTGCAAGTTCCGAATACACCCCCTCCAACCCTGTGGAAATCCAGTATTCATGCGGGTTCAGCGCATATCACCTCCCGAAAAACCGTGCGTATGTGCTCAATCAGGCGACGGATTCACTTCCGCTTCCTCGCCCACTCGCTCGCTAACGCTCGGTCGCTGGGACTGCGGCGAGCGGACGATACAATCACTGTCCTGGCAGCGCTTCCAGCTCGTTAATCAGCGGCAGTATGCGCGTCACATCAGCCTGTCGTGTCACCTCTGCCTTCAGGAACTGGAGTAACCAGGCACGCAACTGCACCTCCTCCGGCTTTCTGACCTTTGCCAGCAATGCTGCACCCACAATGACCTTCTGCGCTGTGTCCAGACTCCTGCTCTTCGCCTTCAGGCGCTGTAATCTGGCCTCAGCATCAGCAATCTTCTGTTCGAGTGTTCTGCTCATGATGTAACTCCGTGCGCGATGAAAAATCGCATTTTAGCGCGTCACTGGTAGTTTAAAAACTGAGCTGGCATAATGCACGGAAAATCACGAAGTGCGCACTTATACAATCTCCACTCCGTTTCGATTGTGTGCGCCCTGCGGGGCTGAAAGAAAACCACAAAAAGGCATTACGGCAGAAATGGCGATTTATCATCTCAGCATGAAAATCATTTCGCGAAAAAACGGCTACAGCGCCGTTGCTTCTGCTGCCTATCGTTCCGGTTCACTGATGCCTGATGAGCGTACCGGACTGATTCACGATTACACCCGCAAAAGCGGCGTGGCTGAGGCCGTGATTCTGACTCCCGCAACCGCCCCCACCTGGTGTACGAACCGTGCCGAACTCTGGAATGCTGTTGAGAAGGCTGAGCGCCGGAAGAACTCACAACTTGCGCGGGAAATTGAACTCGCCATCCCCCGCGAACTGCCGCAGGATGCCGCACGGGAAACCGTTCTCGCCTTTGTCAGGGAAAACTTTGTCAGTCAGGGCATGATTGCTGATGTGGCGTTCCATCACATGGATAAAACAAATCCCCATGCGCACATCATGCTGACCACAAGAGCTGTCGGACCTGCGGGATTTGGAGGAAAGGTCAGGGACTGGAACGACCGGACACATGCCGAGACATGGCGGGCATCATGGGCTGACCATGCGAACAGGGCACTGACGAACGCCGGTTATCAGGAAGAGATAGACCATCGTTCATACGAGCGACAGGGGCTTGAGAAAACGCCTGGTATTCACCTTGGAAAGTCTGCCTGTGCGATGGAAACACGCGGTATCGAGACAGAACGCGGCGAACAGAATCGTCTGATTAACAGGCTTAACCTGGAAATACAGATTTCCCGTACCGAACTCAGGAACAGCGGGCTGACAGAGCCTGCCCGCCGTGTGGCTGACCTTCTGAATATCGTGCTTCCTGACAACGCAACTTCGTACACACTACGTGACATCATCGAAGCGTTGCCGAAGGACAGTAACGCGGCATGGAAACTCACCAGTAATGCCATGTCGATGATGGCAGATATGCAGGCGACGCGCAGACGCTGGGAAGAGCTGAACACCGAACGAAAGGAAGCGATGAGCCATGCTGCCAGCCTGAAAAAATCATCGCCGTTTTCGTCCGGTTTTTCCCGTATTCCCCTGATGCAATGGGCTGCACCGGAATACAGCAGCGAACAGGACAAAATTCAGTCGCTGAGCCAGCGCATGGAAAAATTACGGCTGCATTACCGGAAGGTTGAGAAACAGGACATTCCCGCGAGTCAGATGGTATTTGAAACACAGTGGCAGCAGTGGGGGGCTTCCGGCCTTGCAGCGCTCAGAGCTCAGTTGCTTAAACGTGAAGAGGAATTGCGCCGGAGGGAGCAGGAGGATACAGAACGTCGTCGCGCGGAGCGACTGGCTGAGCAGCTCAGGAAAAATGACAATGCCGTTATGGATTCAGGGGTACTGAGAGCAGTCGTTACGGGGTATGGCGAGGCTCCCATGCCAGGTAACGGGGAAATGACCTGTTACCTTCTGCTTCACAACCGGAACGGAGAATATACGCTCTGGGGGAACGAGCTGGAGAAATACCGCTCCAGAATTTTTGAGAGTGTTGATTTAATGCGTGACAGGAGTGGTTATATCTGTGACCGAAGCGAAATCGGTCAACGTCCACCACTGCAACGTGTTTATTCCTCTGCGACCTTTGAGCAACTGCTGACGCAGGTTTGCCAGACATGGCCGCAACATACCCGTAATCTCCGCCAGCCGAAAACATGGCCGGAGTCTTTCTGTCTTGGAGAAGACCGCCAGCCAGCCATTCCATCACTGGCGGCAAGGAAGGTGGATTTTACGCAGGGACGTCTGCCACCGACGCTGATGCCGGTAATGAGTTCTGTCGACCGGGAAAACCGCCAGCTTCAGCTTTTGCTGGTCATGGGCGTGGATGACTCTCTGGGCGGTGTTGTCCGGCTTAATGGTACGCTGTATCCCGCGTTTGCCGTTCCCTCAGCCGATAACAGCCAGCTGGTCATCAGTGCACTGACCGATAAGGGGTTACGGTATGCAGGGTATGGTGTTGCCGTAAATCACGATGCAGACAGCCACATATCACCTGCGCCGGAACTTATGGAGTTTCATCTGAAAACCCGTGAGGCACCGCTTTTTGCTGCCGTCAACACACCAGAAAAACAGCCGGATCATCTGTTCCGCTCGCTGGGTTTTAATCGTACCTGGGACGAATGGCGGCGCGAGGAAGATGCACGAACACACGCCACCGAGAGGAGACATGATCGCGGTTGGTCACAGTGAATGTGAACAATATTTTGTTTTATTTAACATCGTGTTATGTTCTTCGATGTTCTTCGATGTTCATCGACAGGGATGAATGCAAGAAGCACACACACATAATGCAAGCATAGTTTTGTTTTTCCGCCCCCAAAAAATGGGGGTTCTTTTTTCGCTGCATTAGAGCGCTTTTGACGCAATTTTTCACTTCAATAGTACCTTCGCACTACTAACACAAAAAAAACGCAGCAGGGAGCGTTTTAGGTGCCTTAAAATCGATTTTAGATCGTCATCTTGATTTGTTTGTCTTCCTTGAAGCGAAAATGCAGGGCTACAACCGTGCGCCCCTTTTTGATCGTCTCAACCGTTACAGCCAGGTCGCTTTTTTTGTTCAGTTCGTCAATGCAGGGTCTTAATAATTGCTGGTTAAGTGATTTATATGTTTGATATTTATGCTCTATATCAAGCATTGAGCGAAAATCATCGAGAGCGATAATACGTTCGCCAGTACTGCGGAACTGCTGGAGGAGTTCGTATATCCTTATACTGTAACTTCTTGATAATCTAGATATATTCTTGATTACAACTCTAGTAAATTGCCCTTGTAGTTGTGTCAAATAAGGCATTACTGCGTCAGAAAATGTTATTTGTGCTCTGGCCTCGCCTTTAGCGTACTGTGCCCGATACTGGATCCAGCGGAACTCCTCACGTTTCTCGTCATCCTTGAGAATGATTGACCTGTCCCACAAACGATCAATTGCTTCCTGTAACTGAACCTCGGCATTTTTCCGCCCCATGTCAGGGAATGAATCGAAATATTCCGCAGCTGTAATGGTCATTGTCTTTTGCAATTTTGGAGATTCTGCATCAGCCCCAGACTTCAATCGACCGATGCAAAGTAACAAAAATCGCTGTTCCTGTAGGGTCAATTTATAACTGGCTTCAACCAGCGCATTGGATTTATAGGCAATTAGATCCGACAT
>NZ_JBFWDY010000002.1:0-4748354 GCF_048593455.1 Escherichia sp. UTM R2 | reverse complement strand
ATTGAAATCTCCGGCTTGAAACAAATGTGGCTGCGCATTATACGGACTTCCGGCGGTTATTCCTATCCTGACAAGGCATCGATGGCTATAATCCTTCCACCTCTCCTTTTATAAACAGGAACGTCTATGATCCGCAGTATGACCGCCTACGCCCGGCGTGAAATCAAGGGTGAATGGGGGAGCGCAACCTGGGAAATGCGCTCGGTAAACCAGCGTTATCTGGAAACTTACTTTCGTCTGCCGGAGCAGTTCCGTAGCCTTGAACCTGTCGTTCGCGAGCGTATTCGTTCTCGCCTGACGCGCGGTAAAGTGGAATGTACCCTGCGCTATGAGCCAGATGTTAGCGCGCAAGGTGAGCTGATCCTCAACGAAAAACTGGCTAAACAGCTGGTAACTGCCGCGAACTGGGTAAAAATGCAGAGTGACGAAGGGGAAATCAACCCGGTTGATATTCTACGCTGGCCGGGCGTGATGGCAGCCCAGGAGCAGGATCTTGACGCCATTGCCGCTGAAATTCTCGCGGCGCTGGATGGTACGCTGGACGACTTTATTGTCGCGCGCGAAACCGAAGGTCAGGCACTGAAAGCATTGATCGAGCAGCGTCTGGAAGGCGTCACCGCCGAAGTGGTCAAAGTCCGCGCCCATATGCCGGAAATCCTGCAATGGCAGCGTGAGCGTCTGGTCGCGAAGCTGGAAGATGCTCAGGTTCAGTTGGAAAACAACCGTCTGGAGCAGGAGCTGGTTCTGCTGGCACAACGAATTGACGTTGCCGAAGAACTGGACCGCCTGGAAGCGCATGTCAAAGAGACCTACAACATTCTGAAGAAAAAAGAAGCCGTTGGTCGTCGTCTGGACTTTATGATGCAGGAATTCAACCGCGAGTCGAACACTCTTGCGTCGAAGTCTATCAATGCCGAAGTGACAAACTCCGCGATTGAGCTGAAAGTGTTGATTGAGCAGATGCGCGAGCAGATTCAGAATATTGAGTAACTCGTAACACTAATTCTTACTTTTCAGCCTTCACAAATGCCGCCCACTCAAACAGAGCGGCATTTTTCTTCCCCGCAACTTCAATTCTGTTTTGCGTGCCTGCTCCAGATTTTGCGATGTTTTTTTGCCCAGCACACTGAGAACGTGAGATACTCACAACTGTATATAAATACAGTTACAGATTTACTTTCTTTGCAATCGATATCACATGGAGTGGGCAATGAACGAACATCATCAACCTTTTGAAGAAATACGGCATTATGGCACTGAAGGGCAAGAATTTTGGTCAGCTAGAGAATTGGCACCGTTACTGGATTATCGGGACTGGCGCAATTTTCAAAAGGTACTGGCCCGCGCGACTCAAGCGTGCGAAGCCAGCAATCAAGCTGCATCTGACCATTTCGTTGAAACCACCAAAATGGTTGTATTAGGTTCAGGGGCTCAACGAGAACTTGAAGATGTTCATCTCTCCCGCTATGCCTGTTACCTGGTAGTACAAAACGGCGACCCTGCGAAACCGGTTATTGCGGCAGGGCAAACTTATTTTGCTATCCAGACCCGACGGCAGGAGCTGGCTGACGATGAAGCTTTCAGGTAACTTCGTGAAGACGAAAAGCGTCTTTTTCTGAGAAATGAATTGAAAGAACATAACAAACAATTGGTTGAGGCAGCACAGCAAGCTGGGGTAGCGACAGCTACTGATTTCGCCATATTTCAGAATCATGGTTACCAAGGGCTGTATGGTGGATTAGATCAGAAAGCCATCCACCAACTGAAGGGGCTGAAAAAGAGTCAGAAGATCCTGGATCATATGGGTTCAACAGAACTGGCGGCTAATCTCTTTCGAGCTACCCAAACAGAAGAAAAACTCAAGCGGGATGGCGTGAATTCAAAACAGCAAGCTAATACCACACACTTTGACGTGGGTAGCAAGGTGAGGCAAACCATTCAGGAACTTGGCGGAACCATGCCTGAGGAGTTGCCGACCCCGCAGGTCAGCATCAAGCAGTTGGAAAACAGTGTAAAAATTACAGAGAAGAAATAGCAGAAACTAAAAACTCTTTTTGTTGATTGAGACACCCGATGCGTAAGCCAAGGTCCAGGTGCAGTGAACACAATGGCTAAATATTGCACCTTTCTTTTCCCCCCTCAGTTTTAACCTATTTTTTCTTATGCATTTTCTCAGACAAGAAGTCAGAAGAATGCATCTCTGCTACAGAAAATAGCGATTTCACATAACTACAAGTTATCAATTTCCCCTCACCTTAAAAAATCTCAATCGTGACAATGCGCACAAATCGCTACCCTGCCAGACAGATTTTTAGGGAGAGAACCATGCTGTTACACATTTTGTATTTGGTTGGCATTACTGCCGAAGCCATGACGGGGGCGCTGGCGGCCGGACGACGGCGCATGGATACATTTGGCGTAATTATTATTGCGACCGCCACCGCAATTGGCGGAGGGTCAGTGCGCGATATTCTGCTGGGCCACTATCCGCTCGGCTGGGTCAAACACCCGGAATATGTGATTATCGTCGCTACCGCCGCAGTACTCACCACTATCGTTGCTCCTGTAATGCCTTACCTGCGCAAAGTGTTTCTGGTGCTCGATGCGCTCGGACTGGTGGTCTTTTCTATCATCGGGGCACAGGTTGCACTGGATATGGGGCACGGCCCAATTATTGCCGTTGTCGCGGCGGTAACCACCGGCGTGTTTGGCGGCGTTTTGCGCGATATGTTCTGTAAACGCATCCCACTGGTATTCCAGAAAGAGTTGTATGCCGGTGTCTCATTTGCCTCCGCCGTGCTGTACATCGCGCTGCAACACTATGTTTCTAATCATGATGTGGTAATTATCTCCACCCTGGTATTCGGCTTTTTTGCCCGCTTACTGGCGCTACGCCTTAAGCTGGGATTACCGGTCTTTTACTACAGCCACGAAGGACACTAAGGTTCAAAACCTGTGATCTGCTGGGCAGCCAGCCAACTGCCCAGCTTCTTGATTTGCGCATTTTCCTTCCATTCAATAACCTGTCTGGCGCGCCCCGATCCAGTGCCCGGCAGCTGCTGCCAGAACTGCTCCGTGCTAAATAAAAGTTGCGACCAGGACCGTTCATCACTGGCATTAAGCGCCGCCCGGGTTAGCGGTATTCCCATTGCCATCACCCAGCGAGTAAAAGGCTGCTTACGAGCCAGATTAAACTGATGCCATAGCTGCGCACTTTTACTTTTCGCGATCCCCGGCGTGTTCTGTAATTGCTCTGGCGTTAATAAAAGCCAGGAAAAGATATGCTCAAAGCGATGAGTCTGATGCAGCGCGCGCCAGCCGGCCTCACCAATGCCATCCAGCCCAAGAACCTGTTTTGCCCCCAGCCAGACTAAGCGTGAAATGAACTGTTCCTGACAAACATCAGAAGCAAAGTAGCAGGTCAACGAGTTAAAGCGGTTTTCTGGCGGTGTCGGTTTTGTACGTTCTGCACCGCGCCACACCACATCATCAATGCGAGGAATACCCTGACCGGCAAGGCTGACGAGAATCTGATCACCAGGCGCAATATCCCACTCCTGCCAGCGCCTGACGGAACCAATATTCACCCGCTGGACTTTTTTATCATCCAGCATGACAGGTGCGAGTGACGCAACCACCGATATTTTACCGCTCTTACCCACCGCAAACTGAATTGCCTTCACTTCGGCAACCTGAGCTACAGGTTGATATTTCCAGGCCACCAGCCACTCTGCCTGGCCCGGTAGCCAATGGCGGGATTCTGGCTCTTTCGCCGCTCGTACAACTACGCCATCGGTGACGAAGGGTAATTCCGCTTTCCACCACTCATTGCGTACGCGCGCAACTTCATCAGCATTTTTCACCGCACGGGTATACGTCTGCGTTAGAGTAAAACCTGCGGTAGCCAGCTCTTTTAAACGATCAGACATTAACTGCGGTCCATCCGGCCATGCCCAGACAAAAACGCCCAGAGAATTCAGCGTGTCGCTATCGTCCTGGCGCATCATCAAGCCAGCAACTTTTGCGCGGGCATTTATTCCCCCCATTTGTTGTTGGATATGCCCCTCGCGCTGGAGAAATATTTCCCCCTGAAGCGTACTGTTGGCTAAAGGCCCGCTAACGGTTTGCGGCACAGCGGAAATTAAGCTAACTTTCTGCGTCCAGTCCTCGCCTTTCAGGCCATTACCGCGACTGATTGCTTTGTTCAGTTTCCCGTCCCGATAAACCAGGGTTACCGCAACGCCATCAACTTTTGGCTGCACCCAAAGATCGCTACGTTCTCGCATCCACAGACTTAATGCGTTTTTATCCACCATTTTGCGTACACCCGTATGGGCAACCGGATGCATAACCGCACCATTTAAAGGCGGCATCATCACGTCGCGGGGCTCGCTCCCAAAGCAGCGTTGCCACTGCGTAAGACGGGCGCTTAACTGATCGTAAACACCGTCTTCCACCTCACTTTTTCCTTCCTTCCAGTAGTCATCGTCCCACTGTTTTATTTGCTGTTGCAGGCGGGAAATTTCTTCCTGTGCTCTGGCTGGCGACCAGGCCGGACAGACCGCCCACACAGATGATTGCCAGCACAAGATACTTATTAATATCGCCATCCATACTTTCATCATCACCTCCGCTGTAGGTAGTCAGGCAGATATACAACGTGATGAAAGCAAAGCCGAGTGGCAAAAACGGAGTCTGCGAGGACGCTTCCTGAAAATCGTCTTTATTGCAGTGAATGACAGGCAAATGCGGAAGCAGCTACGCAAAACGCAACAACTTTGCGCAAAAAGTGTGAGCAAGGGCTACGTCACATGGCCGCGCCGTGTATAATAAGCTCGTATGTAGGCTTTATTTCGCTAATCACATACGAAAGATACTCATGGCTCAAGGCACGCTTTATATTGTTTCTGCCCCCAGTGGCGCGGGTAAATCCAGCCTGATTCAGGCTTTATTAAAAACCCAACCGTTGTATGACACCCAGGTTTCTGTTTCACACACCACACGCCAACCGCGTCCTGGTGAAGTCCACGGTGAACATTATTTCTTTGTTAATCATGATGAATTTAAAGAAATGATTAGCAGAGATGCGTTCCTCGAACACGCAGAAGTTTTTGGTAATTACTATGGCACTTCGCGTGAGGCCATTGAGCAAGTACTGGCGACCGGTGTCGATGTTTTTCTCGATATCGACTGGCAGGGCGCGCAGCAAATTCGCCAGAAGATGCCGCACGCGCGGAGTATCTTTATTTTACCGCCGTCTAAAATTGAACTGGACCGCCGTCTACGCGGTCGCGGTCAGGACAGCGAAGAGGTCATTGCAAAGCGTATGGCGCAAGCTGTTGCAGAAATGAGCCATTACGCCGAATATGATTACCTGATTGTGAATGATGACTTCGATACCGCGTTGACCGATTTGAAGACCATTATTCGCGCCGAACGTCTGCGCATGAGCCGCCAAAAGCAGCGTCATGACGCTTTAATCAGCAAATTGTTGGCAGACTGAACCTGATTTCAGTATCATGCCCAGTCATTTCTTCACCTGTGGAGCTTTTTAAGTATGGCACGCGTAACTGTTCAGGACGCTGTAGAGAAAATTGGTAACCGTTTTGACCTGGTACTGGTCGCCGCGCGTCGCGCTCGTCAGATGCAGGTAGGCGGAAAGGATCCGCTGGTACCGGAAGAAAACGATAAAACCACTGTAATCGCGCTGCGCGAAATCGAAGAAGGTCTGATCAACAACCAGATCCTCGACGTTCGCGAACGCCAGGAACAGCAAGAGCAGGAAGCCGCTGAATTACAAGCCGTTACCGCTATTGCTGAAGGTCGTCGTTAATCACAAAGCGGGTCGCCCTTGTATCTGTTTGAAAGCCTGAATCAACTGATTCAAACCTACCTGCCGGAAGACCAAATCAAGCGTCTGCGGCAGGCGTATCTCGTTGCACGTGATGCTCACGAGGGGCAAACACGTTCAAGCGGTGAACCCTATATCACGCACCCGGTAGCGGTTGCCTGCATTCTGGCCGAGATGAAACTCGACTATGAAACGCTGATGGCGGCGCTGCTGCATGACGTGATTGAAGATACTCCCGCCACCTACCAGGATATGGAACAGCTTTTTGGTAAAAGCGTCGCCGAGCTGGTAGAGGGGGTGTCGAAACTTGATAAACTCAAGTTCCGCGATAAGAAAGAGGCGCAGGCCGAAAACTTTCGCAAGATGATTATGGCGATGGTGCAGGATATCCGCGTCATCCTCATCAAACTTGCCGACCGTACCCACAACATGCGCACGCTGGGCTCACTTCGCCCGGACAAACGTCGCCGCATCGCCCGTGAAACTCTCGAAATTTACAGCCCGCTGGCGCACCGTTTAGGTATCCACCACATTAAAACCGAACTCGAAGAGCTGGGTTTTGAGGCGCTGTATCCCAATCGTTACCGCGTAATTAAAGAAGTGGTGAAAGCCGCGCGCGGCAACCGTAAAGAGATGATCCAAAAAATCCTCTCTGAAATCGAAGGGCGTTTGCAGGAAGCGGGAATACCGTGCCGCGTCAGTGGTCGCGAAAAGCATCTTTATTCGATTTACTGCAAAATGGTGCTCAAAGAGCAGCGTTTTCACTCAATCATGGACATCTACGCTTTCCGCGTGATCGTCAATGATTCTGACACCTGTTATCGCGTGCTGGGCCAGATGCACAGCCTGTACAAGCCGCGTCCGGGCCGCGTGAAAGACTATATCGCCATTCCAAAAGCGAACGGCTATCAGTCGTTGCACACCTCGATGATTGGCCCGCACGGCGTGCCGGTTGAGGTCCAGATCCGTACCGAAGATATGGATCAGATGGCGGAGATGGGTGTTGCCGCGCACTGGGCTTATAAAGAGCACGGCGAAACCAGTACTACCGCACAAATCCGCGCCCAGCGCTGGATGCAAAGCCTGCTGGAGCTGCAACAGAGCGCCGGTAGTTCGTTTGAATTTATCGAGAGCGTTAAATCCGATCTCTTCCCGGATGAGATTTACGTTTTCACACCGGAAGGGCGCATTGTCGAGCTGCCTGCCGGTGCAACGCCCGTCGACTTCGCTTATGCAGTGCATACCGATATCGGTCATGCCTGCGTGGGCGCACGCGTTGACCGCCAGCCTTACCCGCTGTCGCAGCCGCTTACCAGCGGTCAAACCGTTGAAATCATTACCGCTCCGGGCGCTCGCCCGAATGCCGCTTGGCTGAACTTTGTCGTTAGCTCGAAAGCGCGCGCCAAAATTCGTCAGTTGCTGAAAAACCTCAAGCGTGATGATTCTGTAAGCCTGGGCCGTCGTCTGCTCAACCATGCTTTGGGTGGTAGCCGTAAGCTGAATGAAATCCCGCAGGAAAATATTCAGCGCGAGCTGGATCGCATGAAGCTGGCAACGCTTGACGATCTGCTGGCAGAAATCGGACTTGGTAACGCAATGAGCGTGGTGGTCGCGAAAAATCTGCAACATGGGGACGCCTCCATTCCACCGGCAACCCAAAGCCACGGACATCTGCCCATTAAAGGTGCCGATGGCGTGCTGATCACCTTTGCGAAATGCTGCCGCCCTATTCCTGGCGACCCGATTATCGCCCACGTCAGCCCCGGTAAAGGTCTGGTGATCCACCATGAATCCTGCCGTAATATCCGTGGCTACCAGAAAGAGCCAGAGAAGTTTATGGCTGTGGAATGGGATAAAGAGACGGCGCAGGAGTTCATCACCGAAATCAAGGTGGAGATGTTCAATCATCAGGGTGCGCTGGCAAACCTGACGGCGGCAATTAACACCACGACTTCGAATATTCAAAGTTTGAATACGGAAGAGAAAGATGGTCGCGTCTACAGCGCCTTTATTCGTCTGACCGCTCGTGACCGTGTGCATCTGGCGAATATCATGCGCAAAATCCGCGTGATGCCAGACGTGATTAAAGTCACCCGAAACCGAAATTAATGTTTTATGAACCCAACACGTTATGCACGCATCTGCGAAATGCTCGCCAGGCGGCAGCCTGATCTGACCGTCTGCATGGAGCAGGTCCACAAACCTCATAACGTTTCTGCGATTATTCGTACCGCAGATGCCGTTGGCGTACATGAAGTTCACGCCGTCTGGCCTGGTAGCCGCATGCGCACCATGGCTTCGGCAGCGGCGGGTAGTAACAGCTGGGTACAGGTGAAAACACACCGCACCATTGGCGATGCCGTCGCTCATCTCAAAGGCCAGGGCATGCAGATTCTGGCAACCCATCTTTCTGATAACGCTGTCGATTTCCGCGAAATTGATTACACTCGCCCGACCTGCATTTTGATGGGACAGGAGAAAACGGGCATCACGCAGGAAGCATTGGCCCTGGCGGATCAGGACATCATCATTCCGATGATCGGCATGGTGCAGTCGCTGAATGTTTCCGTTGCCTCAGCCCTCATTCTTTACGAAGCCCAGCGTCAGCGGCAAAATGCAGGCATGTACCTGCGTGAAAACAGCATGTTGCCGGAAGCAGAGCAACAACGCCTGTTGTTTGAAGGCGGCTATCCGGTGCTGGCGAAAGTCGCAAAACGCAAAGGCCTGCCTTATCCCCACGTCAATCAGCAAGGCGAGATCGAAGCTGATGCCGACTGGTGGGCTACTATGCAGGCTGCAGGGTAAGTGCCATGAAAGGTCGCCTGTTAGATGCTGTCCCACTCAGTTCCCTAACGGGCGTTGGCGCAGCACTTAGTAACAAACTGGCGAAAATCAACCTGCATACCGTGCAGGATCTACTCTTACACCTTCCCCTGCGCTACGAAGATCGCACCCATCTCTACCCCATCGGAGAACTACTGCCGGGCGTTTATGCCACGGTGGAAGGCGAAGTGCTGAACTGCAATATCTCCTTCGGCGGTCGGCGGATGATGACCTGCCAGATCAGCGACGGTTCCGGCATCCTCACCATGCGCTTTTTCAATTTCAGCGCGGCAATGAAAAATAGCCTGGCGGCGGGCCGCCGTGTACTGGCTTATGGCGAAGCAAAGCGCGGTAAATATGGTGCGGAGATGATCCACCCGGAATACCGCGTGCAGGGCGATCTCAGCACGCCAGAATTACAGGAAACGCTCACGCCGGTTTATCCAACAACGGAAGGCGTAAAGCAGGCCACGCTGCGTAAATTAACCGACCAGGCGCTGGATCTGCTCGACACCTGCGCCATTGAAGAACTCCTGCCGCCGGAACTGTCACAAGGAATGATGACGCTACCGGAAGCGTTGCGCACTTTGCACCGCCCGCCACCGACGCTACAGCTTAGCGATCTGGAAACCGGGCAGCATCCGGCGCAACGTCGTCTGATTCTGGAAGAACTGCTGGCGCACAACCTCAGCATGTTAGCCTTACGTGCCGGAGCACAGCGTTTTCATGCCCAGCCGCTGAGCGCCAATGACACGCTGAAAAATAAACTCCTCGCCGCCTTACCGTTCAAGCCAACGGGCGCACAGGCACGCGTAGTGGCGGAGATCGAGCGCGATATGGCGCTGGATGTGCCGATGATGCGTCTGGTGCAGGGCGATGTAGGTTCCGGTAAAACGCTGGTCGCCGCCCTCGCCGCGTTGCGTGCGATTGCCCACGGCAAACAGGTAGCATTGATGGCACCAACCGAATTACTCGCCGAGCAGCACGCCAATAACTTCCGCAACTGGTTTGCACCGCTCGGTATCGAAGTGGGCTGGCTCGCCGGTAAGCAGAAAGGTAAAGCACGGCTGGCACAGCAGGAAGCCATCGCCAGCGGTCAGGTGCAGATGATTGTCGGTACACACGCCATCTTCCAGGAACAGGTGCAGTTTAACGGCCTGGCGCTGGTGATTATCGACGAACAGCATCGTTTTGGCGTGCATCAGCGTCTGGCATTGTGGGAGAAAGGCCAGCAGCAGGGCTTCCATCCGCATCAGTTGATCATGACCGCCACGCCGATCCCCCGCACGCTGGCAATGACTGCGTATGCCGATCTCGATACCTCGGTGATAGATGAGCTGCCGCCAGGCCGCACGCCAGTGACTACGGTCGCTATTCCTGATACCCGCCGTACCGACATCATTGACCGCGTGCACCACGCCTGCATAACTGAAGGTCGTCAGGCATACTGGGTTTGTACGTTGATTGAAGAGTCGGAATTGCTGGAAGCGCAGGCGGCGGAAGCTACCTGGGAAGAGTTGAAACTGGCGCTACCAGAGTTGAACGTTGGCCTGGTACACGGGCGGATGAAACCTGCCGAGAAACAGGCGGTGATGGCGTCGTTTAAACAAGGTGAGCTACACCTGCTGGTTGCCACAACCGTTATTGAAGTCGGCGTTGATGTGCCTAACGCCAGTCTGATGATTATCGAAAACCCGGAGCGTCTGGGTCTGGCGCAGTTACACCAGCTTCGCGGGCGTGTAGGTCGTGGTGCGGTGGCTTCTCACTGCGTGCTGCTCTACAAAACGCCGCTCTCCAAAACCGCGCAAATTCGGCTGCAAGTGCTGCGCGACAGCAACGACGGTTTTGTGATTGCACAGAAAGACTTAGAGATTCGCGGACCGGGTGAACTGTTAGGTACGCGTCAGACGGGTAATGCTGAGTTTAAAGTGGCGGATTTACTGCGCGATCAGGCGATGATCCCGGAAGTTCAGCGCCTGGCGCGACATATTCACGAACGTTACCCACAACAAGCAAAAGCCCTGATAGAACGCTGGATGCCGGAGACGGAACGTTACTCCAACGCATGACCAGACTCATCACAAGACAAGTCACGCAGTAAATCTTCAATCTGGATAGTGAGGATATCCATTGCCTCATACGCATCCTGTGCAATTCGCGCCGCCATTGCGCCTTCCGGTTCACCACGCAGAATTTCAGCCGCTGCCTGTACGCCAGCCACAATCATTTCAGGTGTTAACATTTGGCGAAGAAAAGCGCGATTATCAGAGGACCAGCCATCTTTATGGCCTAATGGATGCCCCCAGCCTATCCATTCTTGCGACCATAACGGATTGGCTTCTATGGGATAAATTAGATGCGCGGCATACTGAATAGCACACACCGCTTTTCCTGGCGTATCCAGCGCCCACCAGCGCGACCAGAGAGAACGAATTAACGGCGCGGCCCCACCCAGAGTATTGAACACCGCCAGCCAGCAAAGAACGTTATTGAAACCACGCTCGTTATCCATACGCTGCAACGCGGTGTCCAGTAAAAATTGCCGTACCTGCTGGCGTTGGGAAGCATTCATCATCTCCTGCCAGAGATAGGGCCGACACAATGCCTTCATTAAGGATTCTTCGAAGTGATCACCATAACCGCCAGCTAAAACGGTTTCATGCCATTGCGCCAGGCAGAGCGGAAACAGATAGCGAAACAACTCTATTTGCATCGGTTCGTTATAAACGAGATTGAGTACATAGTAAGCACTCAAATCCCATTCGCTGATCTGCTGCCACTCTTTAGCCGCCAGCGCCTTGAGTTCGGCATCTGCGTAATCAAATTCCGTTTCCCATACACAGAGCACTGGCGGCTCATCACCAAAAATATGGCGACAGTGTTCACGTAGCGTTTCCGGTTCCTTCCGACGCTTTTTCATTTTTAACCGGCAAAAATCGGCAACATTAAATACAGCTTAATCACCAGCGCATTGACGATATCGATAAAGAACGCACCGACCATCGGCACCACCAAAAACGCCATGTGCGACGGGCCAAAGCGTTCAGTGATCGCCTGCATGTTGGCGATTGCCGTTGGCGTTGCACCGAGGCCAAAACCACAGTGACCCGCAGCCAGCACTGCCGCATCGTAGTTTTTGCCCATCATGCGCCAGGTAACGAAGATGGCATACAACGCCATGAAGATGGTCTGTACCACCAGAATCGCCAGCATCGGCAGCGCCAGCGAAGCCAGCTCCCACAGTTTCAGCCCCATCAGCGCCATCGCCAGGAACAACGACAGGCTTACGTTACCCAGCACGGATACCGCACGCTCAAAGACGCGGTAAAAGCCCATCATTGACAGACCGTTGCTCAGAATCACGCCAACAAACAGTACACAGACGAAGGTCGGCAGTTCAAAAGCAGTGCCAGCCAAAAGTTGCGCAACAATTTTCCCCACCGTCAGGCAGATAGCAATCAGCGCGATAGTTTCAATCAGCACCAGCGAGGTGATCATGCGGCCCACATCCGGCTTTTCAAACGCCGTCGGGACTTCCTGGTCATCCGGAATACCGTTCGGCGTGGTGGAGTGTTTCACCAGATAGCGCGCCACCGGACCGCCAATCAAGCCGCCCAGCACCAGACCGAACGTTGCACAGGCCATCGCCACTTCCGTCGCATTGGTGAAGCCATAACGTTCAATGAACAATTTACTCCACGCAGCGCCCGTACCGTGACCGCCGGAAAGCGTAATAGAACCGGCCAACAGCCCCATCAGCGGATCAAGCCCTAACAGGCTAGCCATACCAATGCCAATGGCATTTTGCATCACCAACAGACCAACAACCACAATCAAGAAGATGCCAACCACACGCCCACCGGCACGCAAACTGGCAATGTTGGCGTTCAGGCCAATGGTGGCGAAGAAAGCCAGCATTAACGGATCGCGCAGGGACATATCAAAGTTGACTTCCCAGCCCATGCTTTTTTTCAGTACCAGTAGCGCTAGCGCCACCAACAAACCACCCGCAACAGGTTCCGGTATGGTGTATTTCTTCAAAAAGGAGACGGAATGGACCAACTTACGCCCGAGCAGCAACGTCAGCGTTGCGGCAACAAGCGTTGCTAAAGTATCGAGATGAAACATAGTTACTCCTTTGTATCCGCATCACTCTTTCATACTCGTCATACTTCATCGCGCAGTGGCAACCTCATGAACTATGACGGGTATCGAGTTATGCTTTCCTGGGTCAAATTCTCAGCTGTTAATGAACAAATGGCATGGATTTTAAGCAGAAAAATACCAAAAGTTATATAAAAAAGTGCATTTATCTCATTTAAATATTTAGATGAGGATGTGGCAAACGTTTGCTTTTCTCTTTCGGTCAGCTAAAATGCCCGCTTTGCTACCACGGGATTGTTTTCGATGTCTGTTTCCACCCTCGAGTCAGAAAATGCGCAACCGGTTGCGCAGACTCAAAACAGCGAACTGATTTACCGTCTTGAAGATCGTCCGCCGCTTCCTCAAACCCTGTTTGCCGCCTGTCAGCATCTGCTGGCGATGTTCGTTGCGGTGATCACGCCAGCGCTATTAATCTGCCAGGCGCTGGGTTTACCGGCACAAGACACGCAACACATTATTAGTATGTCGCTGTTTGCCTCCGGTGTGGCATCGATTATTCAAATTAAGGCCTGGGGTCCGGTTGGCTCCGGGCTGTTGTCTATTCAGGGCACCAGCTTCAACTTTGTTGCCCCGCTGATTATGGGCGGTACCGCGCTGAAAACCGGTGGTGCTGATGTTCCTACCATGATGGCGGCTTTGTTCGGCACGTTGATGCTGGCAAGTTGCACCGAGATGGTGATCTCCCGCGTTCTGCATCTGGCGCGCCGCATTATTACGCCGCTGGTTTCTGGCGTTGTGGTGATGATTATCGGCCTGTCGCTAATTCAGGTGGGGCTGACCTCCATTGGCGGCGGTTACGCAGCCATGAGCGATAACACCTTCGGCGCACCGAAAAATCTGCTGCTGGCAGGCGTGGTTTTAGCCTTAATTATCCTGCTTAACCGTCAACGTAACCCTTACTTACGCGTGGCCTCACTGGTAATTGCGATGGCGGCCGGATATGCGCTGGCGTGGTTTATGGGCATGTTGCCAGAAAGCAACGAACCGATGACGCAAGAACTGATTATGGTGCCAACGCCGCTCTATTACGGTCTTGGCATTGAATGGAGTCTGCTGCTGCCGCTGATGCTGGTCTTTATGATCACTTCGCTGGAAACCATTGGCGATATCACGGCGACCTCTGACGTTTCCGAACAGCCAGTGTCCGGTCCGCTGTACATGAAACGCCTGAAAGGCGGCGTGCTGGCAAACGGCCTGAACTCGTTTGTTTCGGCGGTGTTTAACACCTTCCCGAACTCCTGCTTCGGGCAAAACAACGGAGTGATCCAGTTGACTGGTGTTGCCAGCCGCTATGTCGGTTTTGTCGTCGCGCTGATGTTGATCGTGCTGGGTCTGTTCCCGGCAGTGAGCGGTTTTGTACAACACATTCCAGAACCGGTTCTGGGCGGCGCAACGCTTGTAATGTTTGGCACCATCGCCGCCTCCGGTGTGCGTATCGTTTCTCGTGAGCCGCTGAACCGTCGGGCGATTCTGATTATCGCGCTGTCGCTGGCGGTTGGTCTGGGCGTGTCTCAGCAGCCGCTGATTTTGCAGTTTGCCCCTGAATGGCTGAAAAACCTGCTCTCCTCCGGGATCGCCGCGGGCGGTATTACTGCCATCGTGCTGAATCTGATTTTCCCACCAGAAAAACAGTAATTCACTGGCGGCGGTAAGATAATTACCGCCGCAGTCTCACCTCTTTAACCATTCCCGCCTTGAGGATTGCGCGTAAATCGTGCATAACTCCCTTATGTGCATTTCACGGGATGGAAGACCATGAAATTTATTGGGAAGCTGCTTCTCTACATTCTCATCGCTCTGTTAGTGGCGATCGCTGGCCTCTATTTTCTTCTGCAAACCCGCTGGGGAGCAGAACATATCAGCGCATGGGTTTCCGAGAATAGCGACTATCATCTGGCCTTCGGGGCGATGGATCACCGTTTTTCCGCGCCATCTCATATCGTGCTGGAGAACGTCACGTTTGGTCGTGATGGCCAGCCCGCGACCCTGGTGGCCAAAAGTGTCGACATTGCGCTAAGCAGTCGGCAACTGACCGAACCACGCCATGTCGATACCATCCTGCTGGAAAACGGGACGCTGAATCTCACCGACCAGACCGCGCCGCTACCGTTCAAAGCCGATCGTCTGCAACTGCGTGATATGGCGTTTAATAGCCCGAATAGCGAATGGAAACTGAGCGCGCAGCGGGTAAATGGCGGCGTAGTTCCGTGGTCACCAAAAGCCGGTAAAGTGCTGGGTACGAAGGCGCAGATTCAGTTTAGTGCCGGATCGCTTTCGCTCAATGATGTTCCTGCCACCAATGTACTGATTGAAGGCAGTATTGATAACGATCGCGTTACGCTGACTAACCTGGGTGCCGACATCGCCCGCGGGACATTAACCGGAAACGCGCAGCGTAACGCCGACGGCAGCTGGCAAGTGGAAAACCTGCGCATGGCGGATATACGTCTACAAAGCGAAAAATCGCTAACCGACTTCTTTGCGCCATTACGCTCTGTCCCGTCGTTGCAGATTGGTCGCCTGGAAGTGATCGATGCTCGTTTGCAAGGTCCGGACTGGGCGGTGACCGACCTCGATCTCAGCTTGCGCAACATGACCTTCAGTAAAGATGACTGGCAGACACAGGAAGGCAAACTGTCGATGAACGCTAGCGAGTTCATTTATGGTTCGCTGCATTTATTTGACCCGATTATAAACACGGAATTTTCCCCGCAGGGCGTAGCGCTGCGCCAGTTCACCAGCCGCTGGGAAGGGGGTATGGTCAGAACGTCAGGGAACTGGCTGCGTGACGGGAAAACGTTGATCCTTGATGATGCGGCAATTGCCGGGCTGGAATATACCTTGCCGAAAAACTGGCAACAGTTGTGGATGGAAACGACACCCGGTTGGTTAAACAGCCTGCAACTGAAGAGATTTAGCGCCAGCCGCAATCTGATCATTGATATCGACCCTGACTTCCCGTGGCAGCTCACCGCGCTCGATGGTTACGGTGCCAACCTGACGCTGGTTACCGATCATAAATGGGGCGTCTGGAGTGGCTCGGCGAATCTGAATGCCGCCGCCGCGACATTCAATCGTGTTGATGTTCGTCGCCCGTCGCTGGCGCTGATCGCCAACAGCAGCACGGTGAATATCAGCGAACTGAGTGCATTTACTGAAAAAGGCATTCTGGAAGCCACCGCCAGTGTTTCACAAACGCCACAACGTCAGACACATATCAGCCTGAATGGACGCGGTGTGCCGGTGAATATTTTGCAACAGTGGGGATGGCCTAAATTACCGTTGACTGGCGACGGCAATATTCAGCTTACCGCCAGTGGCGATATTCAGGCCAATGTCCCGTTGAAACCTACGGTTAGCGGGCAATTGCATGCCGTGAACGCCGCAAAGCAGCAAGTGACTCAAACCATGAATGCTGGCATCGTTTCCAGCGGTGAAGTTACATCGACGGAGCCGGTGCGGTAAACATCAATCTCGCCGGGTACGACTCAGACGTACCCGGCATTCCATCAATAGATTACAACGTAATTGTCAGCGCATTCCCTTGAGGCTTCACCACCAGCCCCTGCTCACTTTCAGCCTGCGAACCGTCTTGCAGACCATTTACTTTCACAACATTGCGCAGGCACAGTGTCCAGTTCTTCGCCTCGCCCGCACCAGTCACAGTAATCGTGTTGCCAGTACGTGCTGCTTTTAAAGTAAAGATCACCGATCCGTCAGCAGCGGGCACTTCACAGACGGCTTCATGCCCGTCTTGCAGATTAAAGAGGTGGAATGCCGTGCCTTCGTGCCACACGTAATCGGGACGTTGATCGTTGTTGCCCAGCGCCAGTAGAGTGTTATCACGCACATAAACGGGCAGACTCAGGAAGCCGTGCTGCTGTTTATGCCAGCGACTACCGTCGAGTTCATCGTTGTGCCACAGGTGTGTCCAGCGACCTTCCGGCAGGTAGAACTGCACATCGCCCGCTTCAGTGAACACCGGCGCAACCATCACGTTGTCGCCTAACATGTATTGACGGTCAAGGTAATCACAAGCCGGATCGTCCGGGAACTCCATCATCATGGCCCGCATCATCGGCGTACCCCGCGCGTTCGCACGCGCAGCTTCACGATACAGATACGGCATCATGCGGCATTTCAGTTGCGTGAAGAAGCGCACCACATCACAGGACTCATCATCGTAGGCCCACGGCACACGATAAGATTTGCTACCGTGCAAACGGCTATGGCTGGAGAGCAAACCAAACGCGCACCAGCGTTTGTAAACGTGCGCCGGAGCGGTATTTTCAAAGCCGCCGATATCGTGGCTCCAGAAGCCAAAACCTGAAAGGCCAATAGACAAACCACCGCGCAGGCTTTCCGCCATTGATTCGTAGTTAGCGTAACAATCGCCACCCCAGTGTACCGGGAATTTCTGCGCACCGACGGAGGCCGAGCGGGCAAACAAGACAGCTTCTTCCTCACCAACGGTGTCCTTGAGCACGTTCCACACCAGTTCGTTGTAGATGTACGCATAATGGTTATGCATTTTCTGCGGATCGGAACCGTCAAACCACTGAACATCAGTTGGGATACGTTCGCCAAAGTCGGTCTTAAAGCAATCAACGCCCATCGCGACCAGACCTTTCAGTTTGTCGGCGTACCATTTGCAGGCATCCGGATTGGTAAAGTCATAAATCGCCAGACCTGGCTGCCATTTATCCCACTGCCATAGCGAACCGTCCGGGCGTTTGAGTAAATAGCCTTTCTCTTGTAACTCTTTAAAGACGGGGGATTTTTGACCGATATAGGGGTTAATCCAGACGCAGATTTTCAGCCCTTTCGCTTTCAGGCGGCGGATCATCCCTTCCGGGTCAGGGAAAGTCAGCGGGTCCCACTCAAAATCGCACCACTGGAAGGCTTTCATCCAGAAACAGTCAAAGTGGAAAACATGCAGCGGCAGATTGCGTTCCGCCATACCATCGATAAAGCTGTTTACCGTCGCTTCGTCGTAGTTGGTGGTAAATGAAGTGGTTAGCCACAGGCCGAAGGACCACGCGGGCGGCAGCGCCGGACGACCAGTAAAGCGGGTATAACGATCAAGTACCGCTTTCGGCGTCGGGCCGTCGATAACAAAGTATTCGAGATATTCACTCTCAACGCTGAACTGCACTTTGGAGACTTTCTCCGATCCCACTTCAAAAGAGACACACTGGGGATGATTGACCAGTACCCCATAACCACGGTTAGTCATGTAGAACGGGATATTTTTATACGCCTGTTCAGTACTTGTGCCGCCGTCCCGGTTCCAGGTCTCTACCGTCTGGCCATTGCGCACCAGGGCAGTAAAGCGCTCTCCCAGACCGTAAACTGTTTCGCCAACGCCAAGATCAAGCCGCTCAAACATATAATTGCGTTGATTATTCGTGTCCTGCACGTAGCCATTATTTTTCACCTGACTACCGGTAATACGTTCGCCGTTGCGCAGAAAATCCAGTGACCAGAACTCACCTTTGCTGACACGCGCGCTTAAGTTGCCACTTTTAAACTCAGCATAACGTTCTGTGTTTTCGATTGTGACCTTCACGTCCTGCAAAATATTGAGCGGGTAATGAGGACCGTTATTCAGCGCCCCCTGAAAATGCTCAATCCGCACACCGACAATACCTTCCTGTGGGGAGAAAAAGCGCAGCGTAAATAAAGGCGTGTCAAGCTGCCAGGTACGTTCACGTACATCACGGGGGGCAGCATAGACCACCATTTCATTATCCTGCTGTTCAACCTCGAACACCTGAAGCGGGTGAATCAAATTGAGGCCAGGTTGAATCAACCAGTTTCCATCGCTAATTTTCATTGCCGTTCCTTAGTTCTGCACTTCTTGAGAGGTGAATTGTTGCTGGCAACGGCGTTTACCCTGAGCCAGCTGTTCCATAACGGTTTTCAGATTGTGCGTCGTGAGTGAGTAGTAGCGTTTAGCGATAATCGCGCTCAGCAAATAACAGATCGCCGGAACAATCGTGAATAGCGCAATAATGATGCTAATCGTGGCGCTGTTCTGCGCTTTTTCTGCCGCATCATATCCGCCATAAGCCAGCATCCAGCCGATAAGAGCGCCGCCGAAGGCCAACCCCAGTTTGAGCACAAACAGCGTGCCAGCAAAACTGATCCCGGTCAGGCGTTTACCATTGCACCACTCGCCGTAGTCGACGGTATCGGACATCATTACCCACTGGATAGGTGTCACCAGTTGATGCAACACACCAATCACGAAGATGAAGACAAACATAGTGATGCTGGCCTGCATGGGAACAAAGAACATCGCGAGGCTAATCACTGCCAGCAGGGCGTTCGTCCACCAGAAGATAGTGACTTTACATTTCCAGTCGGTCAGAGGTTTTGCCAGTGCGGAACCAATCAGGTTACCCACGCAATAAGTGGTGAGAAAAGCGACAAACACTTCCGGCGTGCCCAAAATCCATGTGACGTAATACATCATCGCCCCACCGCGTACGCACACCGCCAGGATATTGAAAATGGTTAGTAAACCGACAATCCGCCACTGGTCGTTTTGCCAGATATCACGTAAATCTTCCCGCATAGACGTTGTTGTAGGTGGTGCTTCAACGCGTTCTTTAGTGGTGAAGAAACAAAATGCCAGCATCATGAATGCCACCACGGAAAGGACCGCGATACCGCCCTGGAAACCGAGTGGTTTATTATCACCGCCAATTAAATTAACCAGTGGCATCATCAGAACAGTAGAAAGCATGTCTCCCGCGGTCGCCAGCACAAAACGCCAGGATTGCAGCGAGATACGCTGAGTCGGGTCATTGGTGATTACACCACCCAATGCGCAGTAAGGGATATTGACGACGGTATAAAGTAAGGTAAGTAGGGTGTAAGTAATTGCTGCATAGATCATTTTGCCGTTCATACTGAGATCTGGCGTGCTATAGGCCAGTACACAGACGATCCCGAATGGCAGTGCGCCAAACAGTACCCACGGACGAAATTTACCCCAGCGAGAGCGCGTTCGATCGGCCAACAACCCCATGCAAGGATCGGAAATCGCATCCAGTGCACGAGCGACCAAAAACATGGTTCCGACAAAACCGGCAGGAATGCCAAAAATATCGGTATAAAAGAACATCATATATAACATTACGTTATCGAAAATAATGTGGCTGGCGGCGTCTCCCATGCCATAACCAATTTTCTCTTTAACGGACAACACTTCACTCTTCATCTGCTTTTCCTCGATGCTATAGGGGTGCTGAGACCGATAACGCATTTTGTAAACCATCCCTGTGAGAGCGAATATTCCGATATCTGGTTATTAATTTATGATTCTTGTTTTATGTGATCGTGGTAGCGTTAATTCCGCTCATATATCATTGTAAAATATGGGTTTTATATGAACTATAATGCTTTCGTGATAATACGCTGCGTGTATTAGGCGGAAAAAACTGATCTGGGGGATGTAGAAACTCAAGGAAGTAGCTATAATGCGCCCCGCCTCCATGTAGCAATCGAGGCGCGGAAGATCGTCGTCTCCGGTGAGGCGGCTGGACTTCAAATCCAGTTGGGGCCGCCAGCGGTCCCGGGCAGGTTCGACTCCTGTGATCTTCCGCCAGTTTACCTCTTCTGAACTCTCCCAATGTCAATAAATCTCTTCTAATCCCTTGTATATCAGTATTTATTTGTATCCAGAGGTCAACCTACTTCACCCCGTATCAAGTTTCTTTTGGGGGTACTTTAGGGGGTGTTATTTCCTATTGAAATACCAGCACCCCCATAATAGGAAAAATGTGATATATAACAACGGCTTTTAACAACATCTTTGTTATACAAGGGGTGTATTGGGGGTATCAGGTTAGTTACTGGCAGAAATCCCCCTCAGGAACATGAATTCATCAAAAGCCGGAGGATGTCATGGCATTAACCGATATCAAAGTGAAAACCGCAAAACCCAAAGACAAACCCTATAAGCTTGCTGATGGCGGCGGTATGTATCTACTGATTAACACTAATGGTTCTAAATACTGGCGCATGAAGTACCGCTTTGCTGGTAAAGAAAAGATGCTTTCTATTGGCGTATACCCCGATGTAACGCTAGCCGATGCTCGCGAGAAACGCAGTGAAGCCAGGAAACTCCTCGCTGCTGGAGGCGATCCAGGGGAGGCAAAAAAGGAAGAAAAAATCGCGCAGCAAATGAGTCTGCAAAATACGTTCGAGGCTATTGCTCGCGAATGGCACCAGTCAAAAGCCGATCGGTGGTCATTACGCTATCGTGATGAAATCATTGATACCTTTGAAAAAGACATTTTTCCCTACATTGGCAAGCGCCCTATTGCCGAAATCAAACCAATGGAGTTACTGGAAGCACTGCGTAAAATGGAAAAACGTGGAGCTCTGGAGAAAATGCGCAAGGTCCGCCAGCGCTGTGGTGAGGTGTTCCGCTATGCAATTGTTACTGGCCGGGCAGACTATAACCCAGCCCCCGATCTTGCCAGTGCTTTAGCTACACCGAAAAAAGTACATTTTCCCTTTCTTACTGCTAATGAACTTCCCCACTTCCTCAACGATCTGGCGGGTTATACCGGAAGTATAATCACTAAGACAGCTACTCAGATCATTATGTTAACCGGCGTACGAACACAAGAACTGCGTTTTGCACGCTGGGAAGATATCGATTTTGAGACAAAATTGTGGGAGATCCCGGCAGAAGTAATGAAGATGAAGCGACCTCATATTGTGCCGCTCTCTGAGCAGGTCATTATGCTATTTAAGCAGCTTGAACCAATCTCAAAACATCATCCCCTAGTCTTTATCGGTAGAAATGATCCCCGCAAACCAATTAGTAAGGAAAGCATTAACCAAGTAATTGAATTACTTGGATATAAGGGAAGACTCACAGGGCACGGTTTCAGACACACCATGAGTACAATTCTGCATGAACAAGGCTTTAATTCCGCCTGGATTGAAATGCAGTTAGCTCATGTGGATAAAAATTCCATCAGGGGTACCTATAATCATGCCCTGTATCTCGATGGCCGCCGTGAAATGATGCAATGGTACGCTGATTACATTGATTCACTCTCCAGCCGGGAAAGTTAAGTCAAAAATACTTTTCCCTGATGTTTTCCTCAATTAAGTATTTTATCCTCTGGCCTACAAGGCTGGAGGATTTTTGTTATTATATTATTTTTTGCGTCTTCAAACTTATTACAAAAACATAATTAAAAGCAAATTGACATTTTTAAATTGGCAATTACAAAATACAGCCTTGCAGTTATTTCGATACCTTTAGCAAAGGAAAAGTTGATTCAGATATAATTTAGCATTTCAATCATCTGACATCATTATAAAAAATGAGATTCACATAAAGATAAAATTATTGTTCTCAAGGAAAGCATGAAGGGGCTTTGTAAGCAATATTCATTCAGTGCCAAGACAGGACTTGATACACAGAATCTCAACTTTTATGCTCTCAGACTATATCACCACATGTTTTACAGGCTCAGAAAATGAACGATAGATTATGCTTTGAAGTGCACGATAACCAGGGTTATTTCGTATTTCCGGATACCTGGTTTGGCCCATTGCTGGGGGAGTTTGAAGAAGTGCTTGATGCATACGACGCTGATGAAATCAGCGAGACGAGTTACATCAACAAACTCCGACGCCTTGCTCAACGGGAGCCGGACTTTATTGATATACACGTTCATCTGGCATATGCATTTCTGGAACAGAATGCCCCGCGTAAGGCACTGAACGCCGCTCTTAAAGGACTGGCGGCAGGTAATCGTATCATCCCGGAAAGTTTCTGTGGTGAAATAATCTGGATGCATCCCGAAAACCGGCCTTATCTGCGCGCGCTTTATGCAGCAATTCTCGCAAATGTGCACTTACAGCGCCATCAGGATGCGGTTATGCTCACTGATAAAATACTGGCATACAATCCTGAAGATAATCAGGGGGCTCGCTGGTTGTTGGGTTCAGAGCTGTTACGCACCGGCGATCATGAGCGAGCCTTCAGTGTACTGAAAGAGCATGCTGATGAATTTTCACCTTACTGGTATGAACTCGGTCTCCTGCATTTTCTGAACGGGGAACATGTTAAGGCCGCCACAGCTTTTCGCCATGGCTTTGCCACAAACACTTACATCGCAGAAATGCTGTGCGGAAATCTGCATCCATTTCCACTTGCTATGTGGCATGACTTCTCCGGCTCTCTGGATACGGCAGAAGATTACTATGCAACATACTCACCATTATGGGGACAATATCCGGAAGCATTGCTGTTTGTAAACTGGCTCTATAATCATTCCTCTGTGCTGCATGAACGGGCAGAAATCATTAAATGCGCCGAAATGCTGATGCAGGAAGATGATTTCGAAATATGCGAAAGTATTTTAAGACAGCAGGAGAAGTTGCGTGAAAGAATTGATGAGACGCTTTCTGAGAAAATTGTACAGAAATGCAGAAATATGAATGGTGAATATGTCTGGCCCTGGATATTGCCGTTTTCAGCGGCAGGCATGAAACATACTGGCATACAGTATCAGTAGATATTGCATTAGTGTATCCTGCACACAAGTAATAATTTATCCACCAATAATAACACTGTTAATGTCCCCTTCCCCTGGTTGTCAGCCAGGGGTTATCTTCTGAATATTTCTTTTGAAAAGGATAACACAGTAAATTATTTTTATGAATTATCCCATGGACTCATTAACACCCTTTCATAATGCTTTATTGTCAAACACGTTATGGCTGACATCAAAAAAAACCGGATTTCCTCTGCCAGCGGGTAATCACCTTCCCGGTGTTTTCGGTTGGTCTGGTTACTCCTGTCTGGTTATTAGCAAGATAATTGCTATAAACAGTGGAAAACTCATCGTACATAATCTGGTGATGAACATTACGTTTATTTTCCCTTGACCGGAAGAATCAGAGGCTGTGGTTTCAGTCATACAGTCCATCTCCTTTAATCGGAGTTGGCTCTTTCCCTGGCCGTATACGGCGAACAGATTCTCGTATTACCAGTTTCCCATACAAAAGTAATGCACCAACAGTTGCATCAGGACGTACAAGTCTTTGTTGTAACATATGTACCGCTTCAGTACCCAGTTCATCGCGAGGTACATGTACTGCCGTAAGTGGCACATCTTCTATTGCAGCCAGATTAAACCCATCAATACTCATTACGGACACATCTTGTGGCACTCGTATATTACGTTTTTTTAAAGCGTTAATTATACCTGCAGCAATGAAGTCCCCACTTGCCAAAAAAGCAGTCGGTAGCATACTTTTCTCTGTCATATCCAGCCATGCTCCGACTTTTTCTTCGGCTTCTTTGGCGCTGAAACTATTAATAGTGAGTAAATCTCTGTCATCTTTAAAGTTCTGATTCTGTCTCTCCCATGCTTCTTTAATTCCGGCAAGTCGCAGTTCCATTGTGTATCGACGTAAACACATAATGTTCATTACTCTGCGATGCCCCATTTCAAACAGAAAGTGAGACGCAAAAGCACCAATGTTTTTGTGATCTGGAGCAACTGTGGGAAGACGCATACGTCGATCATGGCAGTTAATCATTACGCACGGCTTAGAAAAATCTGCTGCAAGATCATGTATATGAGGATCATCAATACCAAGCAATATTGCAGCCTGTGTTTCTGCCTCATTCATGCGCGCCAGGAATTTTGAAGGTGTACTATCGAACTCATCAAGGGCACAGTAACGCAACCGAACCTCATAATGCGATAATGCCTTGCTGATGCTTTGGATTACGCGGAAATAAAAAATGTCTGTTCGCTCATCAAAAGCCCGTTGAGGAGCAAAAATGACAAGGTTGTTTAACAACATACGGCCGGATGCCATTCCATCCATAACCCCAAGCTCTCTGGCACACGCTAATACTTTCTCGCGGGCACGATAACTGGTATTAGCTTTACCCGCTAAAACCCGTGACACGGTGCTGGATGAAAGGCCTGTTCGCATGGCAATATCAGCAATCTTTAGTTTTTTTTCCATATTGTGATCTATCTCTAATTTCAAAATGAAAAAATTCTCATGGGATGGAATAGCCTGACTGCAAGGACTTCTGACTATTTTTAGAATTTATATGAACTACTTATGAAAAAACGTGCACAATACCAACTTTTTTTCATCGCCTCCCTCTTTTATTGTGAATGAGTAGTTCCGGTTTAAGTATTAAGCCGAAAGGTAAAGTGGGATGTGGCAACCCCGAGCTGCGTTGTCGCTCGATCATTTATTACATCCGGTGGGGTGATTATGAGTCAGGATATAAATAATAATATAGCTGTCAGCAAACACCGTCGAATAATAAGACAACTACGGTGGTGGATGTTAATCCTTTTTCTAATGGGTGTCACTGTCAATTATATTACCAGAAACTCATTAGGTATTTTGGCACCAGAGTTAAAAGACAGCCTTGGAATTACAACTGAACAATACTCCTGGATTGTTGGTGGATTTCAGCTTGCATATACCCTTTTTCAGCCACTTTGTGGATGGCTAATTGATGTTATTGGGCTCAAGATTGGATTTATGATTTGTGCTTCATTATGGGGAATTGCTTGTCTTCTGCATGCAGGAGCAGGAAGCTGGATACAGCTTGCGTTGCTTCGTTTTTTCATGGGAGGTGCTGAGGCTTCTGCGACACCTGCAAATGCAAAAATTATAGGTGAGTGGTTTCCAAAATCTGAACGTCCTGTTGCTGCTGGCTGGGCGGGTGTCGGTTTTTCTATCGGTGCAATGCTTGCACCACCAATTATTTACTTTGCACATGCGTCATTTGGTTGGCAGGGTGCATTTATGTTTACAGGTGCACTTGCAATTCTTTGGGTTTTCCTTTGGTGGGCGTGTTATAACACACCAGAAGAGCACCCAAACTTAAGTAAAAATGAGCTCAACTTTATCCGACAGGATAACGAAGCTCCTCCGGTAAAAATGCCTTTTCTGACCGCGTTAAAAACAGTTAGTAAAAATAAACGCTTTTATGGAATCGCTATCCCTGCATTTATGGCAGAGCCAGCATGGGCTGTAATGAGCTTTTGGGTGCCATTATATCTTGCAAAAGCATATGGCATGGACCTTAAACAAATAGCTCTGTTTGCATGGTTACCATTTCTTTGCGCTGATTTAGGAAGTATTGCCAGCGGATATCTGACAAAACTCTATACCCGTCTGTTTGGGTTAAGCAGAGTAAATTCTGTTATTGCGTCCTCTGTAAGCGGAGCATTTCTAATGGTTTCGCTTGCTGTGATTGCTTTTATCGACAATCCATATATTGCTATTGTACTTATCTCCATTGGTGGTTTTGGTCATCAGATAATTTCCTGCATGTTAAGTGCCCTGGTCGTTGAATCTTTTGATAAGGGGCAGATGGCCACTGTTAATGGAATGCGTGGTTCAGCCGCATGGATTGCCAGCTTTTTGTTCTCACTGATTATTGGCGTTACTGCTGACAAAATAGGCTTTAACCCGCTATTTATCGCCATGGGATTTTTTGATCTTATTGGTGCTTTTTTTCTGGTTACTTTTATTGCAGAACGTCGCAAAAAACGCATCTGAGGGAGTATGTGGAGATGAAAACATTAAAAAACTGGAAACTACAAAATCAGTCAGCCCATCATATAGAGCTATTAGTTGATGGTCAGCATTCTCTTTGCCTGTATATACTCGAAGAAAATATGTTCCGGGTTCTATTAAAACGGAAGGGGGTTTTGTCGCTGGACCGAACCTGGAGCATTGCTCCGGAAAAGGATGTCCCGTGGGAAGGGCGTCATCGCGAAGATATTAGCGGTTTTTCACTGCCGACCTGGAACATGGAGCAGAATGATGAATTACTGACAATCACGACCAGTTCATTACGCGTAATTATTCACAAGCCTTTATGGCTTGAATGGCATTATAAGGATAATGCTGGTCAGTGGCAGGAACTTGTTAATGATCGCCCTACCAGTGCTTATCTGATAAACGCTCATGGTGATGGTGTTGCACACTATCAAAGTCGACGTAATGACGAGCGTTTTTATGGACTTGGTGATAAATCCGGGGATCTGCAACGCACAGGAAAACGCTATGAAATGCGGAACCTGGACGCAATGGGATATAATGCAGTAAGTACAGACCCTCTTTATAAACATATTCCATTTACAATTACTCACCGTAGCGATATTAGCTTTGGATTATTTTATGATAACCTCAGCAATAGTTGGCTGGATTTAGGTAATGAAATAGATAATTATCATACAACTTACCGCCGTTGGCAGGCTGAGGCGGGAGATATTGATTATTATCTTTTCACTGGCAGATGTGTACTTGATATCACCAAAGCCTTTGTTCGTTTGACGGGGAAAACACTCTTCGGTCCAAAATGGAGTCTTGGGTACAGCGGTTCCACGATGCACTATACAGATGCACCGGATGCTCAGAATCAATTGATGCAGTTTATTCGTCTTTGTAAGGAACATGCTATTCCATGTGATTCTTTCCAGCTATCTTCTGGTTATACTTCTATTAATGGTAAACGCTACGTATTCAACTGGAATTACGACAAAGTTCCACACCCTAAAATGATGAGTCAGGAGTTTCATAATGCAGGGATACACCTGGCCGCTAATATAAAACCATGTTTATTGCAGGATCATCCTCGCTATAACGAAGTAGCAGAACAAGAGCTCTTTATTCGTGACTCTGAATACAACGTCCCGGAACGCTCCAGCTTCTGGGATGATGAGGGTTCTCATCTGGACTTTACGAACCCACAAACAGTCGCATGGTGGCAGGAAGGTGTAACCACACAACTACTTGAAATGGGAATTGATTCCACCTGGAATGATAACAATGAGTTTGAAGTATGGGATGGGGAAGCGCGCTGTCATGGTTTTGGCAAAGAAATCGCCATTAAACACATTCGGCCAGTAATGCCTCTTTTAATGTGCAGAGCATCTATGGAAGCACAGCAAAAATTTGCACCGAACAAACGACCATATTTGATTTCCCGCTCTGGATGCGCCGGATTGCAGCGTTATGTTCAGACATGGAGTGGGGACAACCGAACTAACTGGGATACCCTTCGATACAACACCCGCATGGGGCTGGGAATGAGCCTCTCAGGATTGTATAACATTGGTCATGATGTCGGTGGTTTTTCTGGTGATAAGCCTGATCCAGAATTATTTGTTCGTTGGGTTCAGAACGGTGTTATGCACCCCCGATTTACGATCCACTCGTGGAATGATGATCATACTGTCAATGAACCATGGATGTATCCGGAAGTAACACCCGCGATTCGTAGTGCAATTGAGTTACGTTATCGTCTTATGCCTTATTTATATACATTATTGTGGCAGGCACATGCCGATGATGAGCCAATATTACGTCCAACCTTCCTTGATCATGAGCACGATGTTCAGACATTTGAAGAATGTGATGATTTTATGCTGGGACGCGATATTCTGGTTGCAAGTGTCGTGGAAGCAGGGCAACGACAACGACGAGTATGGTTACCCGACAACAAAACAGGATGGTACGACTTTTACAATGGCGAATGGTTCTGTGGTGGTCAATGGATAACAATCGACGCGCCACTGGAAAAACTACCATTATTAGTACGTGCAGGTGCAGGTATTCCTCTTAGTGAACGTATAACATACGTGAGTGAAGCGGAAGATAATCATCGTAAATTGAAATTATTCCCAATTAAAGGAACGGGTAAATCCACCGGACTTCTGTTTGAAGATGATGGCGAAACTTGGGGATATACTGAAGGTAATGCTCTGTGGCTTGAATGGGAGCTGGACTGCACAGCCACTACAATTGAGTTAAGAATAAACACTCATGGAGATTATCGCCCTGCATGGGAAACATTGAAAGTGATAATTCCTCAGGGAGAAAGTCGTCAACTACTGATTAACGGCATTGAGGCTTATGAATGGAATATGAACCTATCCTGTAATGATTAATTTATTGTAGAGGGTAAATCATGGCCAAATAAAGGCACTGTAAGAGTAAAACTTATAGTGCCTTTATATACAAGCCAGATTATAACGCCATGCAATGAAACGCCCCCATGCATACGTAGATTAACTATCTCTTACCATTTTACATATCCGAAAGAATATGTTTTAACAGAAAGGTAAAACATGAGCAATAATAAAAAAGAGCACTTCCACAATGTAATAATAAGATGGGTTATTATTTTCGCCACTATTGAATACATATATTTATTTATAAAGTTTCTCTAAAGTCTTAATACCCATCCCATCAAAAAACAATGCGGGGTTGTTAAAATAACAACATAACACTGTTTTCATGAGAATAGTAAAGCGTTTATTCAAAACCGTTTATAGCAACCCCATAAACCCAACATAGCAATTGAGTTTAAAAAGGAGATTTCATTGCCCCCTATCAATTAAACTTCATGTTTTTTAGTTTGTTTATAAAACAACATCATATCTCCTATAAAATACTCAGCAGTATTAAACCACCTTATCTTTAACCAAACTATTTATTCCGCAAGCCCACACTTATGGATATTTACCGTTATGTCAACCAGAACCAATAATTATCCACCGGGCGAAGGTAGAAATTCAAATACTGGAGTTAACTTATGGCCTCTAAAGGTATTAACAAAGTTATTCTGATAGGGTATCTGGGTCAGGACCCGGATATTCGCTATATGCCAAACGGCGGCGCTGTGGCCAGCATTGCGCTGGCCACCTCCGAAACCTGGCGGGACAAACAGACAGGGGAGATGCGGGAACAAACCGAATGGCACCGCGTGGTGCTGTTCGGCAAACTGGCGGAAGTAGCCAGTGAATACCTGCGCAAAGGAGCTCAGGTGTACATCGATGGTCAGCTGCGTACCCGAAAATGGACCGACCAGACCGGCCAGGAACGCTACACGACTGAAGTGGTGGTGCATACCGGCGGTACCATGCAGATGCTGGGCTCCCGGCAGAATAGTGCACAGGGTGGCCGGGGACAGCCTCAACAACCACAACAGGGCAGACAGTTTTCAGGTAATTCGCCATCTCCGGGCAATACCGCCATGTCCGGCAGTTTCAGCGACGATGACGACAGTATCCCGTTCTGACGTTCGGCCTCCTCAGTCCCCTGCTTCCTGCATTTTCATCCAGAAATTCAATCATGCAACACAAAGTCAACGAGCAGTTTATACGCCGCAGCGCGTGGCTCTCCCCCGTCACCTCGCTGCTGCAGAATCCCGACTTCTTTGGCCCTGCCATCATGGCAATGATGATACTCCCGCTCTTTCTGCCGTTACTGACCCCGCTCAGTATCCTGGGCATGCTCTTTACAGGCGTCATCTTCAACAACCACCGCTGGCGCTGTCCCATGAGAATGCCCGCCACGCTGAAGTGTGACGACCCCAGCGAAGACCGTGAGGAGACAGCCCGCTTTCTTGGTGCGTGGAATTACACACGCATCAGGCCGGGTAAAGCACGGGGAGCATTCTTCCTCGGCACACAACGTGGCAGTGATGTCGGTCGCGAGCTCTGGTTATCCCAGGCGGACCTGGTCCGGCACATCATGTTCTTCTCCACGACAGGGGGCGGTAAGACAGAAACACTGTTCTCCCTGATGCTGAACTCACTCTGCCATGCCCGGGGCTTCACCATGATGGACGGCAAGGCACAGAACGACACGGCGAGGACCATCTGGTATCTGGCCCTGCGCTTCGGTCGTGAAGATGATGTGGAGTTCATCAACTATATGACCGGCGGACGCTCCCGCAGTGAACTGCTCCATGCCGGCGACAAATCCCTGCCGGAATCCAACTCCTTCAATCCCTTTGTCTACGCCACGGAGACACTGGTCACCGAAACGCTTCAGTCGATGCTGCCCCAGAACGTTCAGGGGGGCGAATGGCAGTCCCGCGCCATCGCAATGAACAAGGCTCTGGTGTCGGGTGTTAAATACCTGTGCGTCGCAGAAAAAAGGTGCATGTCAATGCAGCTGCTGCGCGAATACATGCCTCTGGAAAAGATGGCCGCGCTTTACGTGACCGGCGTCGATACCCGCTGGCCGGAAGAGGCGCTTTCCCCCCTGAAAAACTATCTGCAGGAGCTGCCCGGCTTCGACATGGCACATGTCAGGACACCGGCCATGTGGACCGAAGAACCGCGCAAACAGCACGGCTACCTGACCGGTCAGTTCTCGGAAACATACTCCACCTTTACCGAAACCTACGGCCACATTTTTGCCCAGGATGCGGGTGATATTGACCAGCGGGACAGTATTCACAGTGACCGTATCCTCATCACAATGATCCCGGCTCTTGAGCTGTCCTCGTATACCGCATCCGCGCTGGGGAAAATCATGGTGACGCAGCAGAGCATGATCCTCGCCCGTGACCTGGGTCACCGGATTGGCGGGACGGATGAAGAGGCACTCGAAGTCAAAAAGTACGCAACGACGTTTCCTTATATCAACTATCTTGATGAGATTGGTGCTTACTACGCAGAGCGAATCACCGCAATGGCAACGCAGGTACGCTCTCTCTACTTTGCCCTGCTGATGGCAGCACAGGATACGGAACGTATGGAAGGGACCGCAGGGGGGAACAGCGTTTCCACCCTGATGCAGAATGCCGGCGTCAAGATCAGCGGGAAAATCGTCAGTGATGAGAAAACCATGAACATCCTGCGTCGTGCAGCCGGTCAGGAAGCTCACGCCCGGATGGATACGCTGAAGAGAAAGGATGGCCTGCTGGGAACCGACTGGCAGGACGGTGATCAGACGAGGATTGTCGACAAAGACAAGCTGAAACTCAAAGACCTGATCAATCTTCAGGCAGGGGAAAACGTCACCATTTTCAACGGACATCCCGTGGCCGGCACATCCATGTATATTCCGGATTCAGAAAAAACGTCCGGCACTCCGGTCCAAATCAACCGGCTGATACAGGTCGACCCGATTCCGCTGGCAGAACTGCGGCATCTGGTGCCCCGGGAAAGTGAACGCCGCATTCCGCGACCGGAGAAAGTCTCCCGCCTGATCGGGATACTGAAGGGAGAAGTGGAAAGTCCCGTCGACAGCTTCACACTCATCAGTCCGGTGATGCGAAGACTGCACGATGAATGCGCCAGCCAGGTGCTCGACATGCCGGACATTTTCGACATCAGCGAAGCGGTTTACAACCTTTACAGCCTGCTGTATACGGCAGATATCCGTACCAACCGGATATCACTTATCAGCAATGCGCCTCCTCAGCTGTCGTCCGGGGATGGGGAGTGCGATATTATACCTTTCAGTCTGTCCGGCACCCGGCCTTCCCCTGAGCAGCTTTTCTCTGCAATGATGCAGGCAGCTACACGCTCAGGCGAAGATACTGCGGATGCTGACATGCAGAATGCCGGTACTGACGCTGGCGCGACGCCCTCAGCAGACGAGGCCTCATCCGGTGAGGACCACGACGAACTCTTCGACAAAGTGTTGTCAGGGTGCTGAAAATTTCACCTGTAAAACGGGGGCATGCGCAGTGATTAACGTCCCATCCCCGGCCCCTTATGACCAACCGGAGTCGGGCCATGAGCATTACCGTCCTGCTGTTGCTCTTCCCGATCCAGTTGTTCCGCCAGGTACTCTGCAACATACTGCCAGTTGCACGCATCCCGTTCGGATTTTTCAACCCGCTTCTGGTGTCTGCTCACAGCGGCCTGACGATAATCATCGGCATCTTTTCTGCTAATAATACGGATATGTGTAAGCGTTAACGGAGTGCCGTATTGACGCTTATTTATTGGTGAGTACTACATTCCATGGCAGGAGTTCGTTAACACGGTTGGAAGGCCATTGTAGTGGTCAAGTAATACTGGCCACGGTTTTACAGTAAAAATGGTATCTGTTCTCTGACTCTTCCGGCGTCAGCCCTCCGTTATAATGGTGAGGCCTGACGCTATTGTAATAATTCAGAATATAACTGCTGATTTGCTGCCGGGCCACGTCTTTGCCTGTGTAGCCATCGGTTGGCACCCATTCTGTTTTCAGACTGCGGAAGAAGCGTTCCATTGGACTGTTATCCCAGCAGTTTCCCCGTCGGCTGACACTTTGCTTTATCCTGTAACGCCAGAGAAGTTGTTGATATTTCAGTCCTGTATATTGACTTCCCTGGTCGCTATGAAACATGACGTCCCGCGGCTGACCACGCACCTCATACGCCATCCGCAGGGCACTGCTTATCAGGGCAGTATCGGCATTCGCTGACAGGCTCCAGCCGATAACCCTGCGGGCAAAAAGATCCATGCCGACCGCCAGATAGCACCAGCGATTTCCTGCCCAGATATACGTAATATCTCCGCACCATACCCTATCTGGCTCGGGCACAGCGAACTGGCGCTCAAGCAGATTCGGCAGGCAGGTATGTTCCTGACGAGCATTTTTGTACTGATGTTTTCCGGGCTGACAACTGCTCAGGTTCAGATATTTCATCAGACGCCCGGCACGGTAACGGCTCATCGGGACGCCGTTTTGGGTCAGCATTTCAGCCAGCGTGCGCGCCCCCGCAGAGCCCCTACTTTGGTTCCACGCCCGGCGTATTTCGCTGCACAACCTGACTCGCGCCGGATTAACCGTATCGCGTCGTTTTCGCCAGTACCGGTAACTGCTGCGGTGTATTTCCAGAGCAGAACAGAGGCTGACAACTGAGTGGCTGTCACTCAGTCTGGCAACTATCGTGAACCGTTCAGCGAGTCGGACATCAAGAGCGCGGTAGCCTTTTTTAATATCGTATTTTGTTCCTCCAGGCGGCGAACCTGCTTTTCCAGTTCGCGGATACGTTGCTGGTCTGGAGTAATAGGTGTGGCAGAGGGCGCAATCCCCTGACGCTCTCGCCTGAGCTGGCGCACCCAACTCTCAAGCGTGGTAGAACCGACATTCATCGCTTCACTGGCTTGTCGATATGAGTAGCCCTTATCAACAATTAGCTGTGCACATTCCAGCCTGAATTCAGGGGTGAAAGTACGTTTGGTTTTCTTGTTCATTAAGTCACCTGTTTTGTGTTGTGGTGAGGATATCACCTTTAATCAGGTGGCCAAATTTACTGTGCCACTACAGTATGCAGGTAAAGCTTTTCCCCCAGAAAATCAGAACGGTCGAAGCCTCCGGGCCGATCGATAATATCCACCGCATTTGGCTAGTCAGGCGCATCCGGTACGGCAAATAAACGTCCATCATCCCGTTTGATATCGTGTGTGTCCTGATCGATAAGCATAAACTGCGCAAGGGATGGGGGCTGACCGTCTTTGTTTTCCCACGTTTTCACGTTGAGCGTTTTTGCTATAGCCGCAATATCATCTTTCCGGGCACTGTAGTCGCAGTCAACAGAAGTGGTGAGACGCTCATCAGGCAATCTGTCGCCGTATTGTGCATGATAATAGGATATCCAATATTGCACAGCCTGGCCGCCAACTGTGATAACGGCATGTTTGAGCTGGTCAGCGTTGCAGATCAACTGCTGATTTAGCAGGTACATCTGCTCATAGGGGGGAATAACGTCTTGAACTGGCATAAAAAAACCATCAGCGAATGATGGTTTATTGTGCTTCAAAGTTCAGGATCAGGCAAAAGCGATAGTATGGGAGAATTTGCTATTGGCTGACTTACTGAAACGGCTTTTCACGGCAGGCTTGTAACCGGCACGACCACGCAAAACCTGCACCGCTACGGCTTCGTAACGTTCATGCTGCTTTTGTTTAGCTTGTGCGGGAGACATAATTTTGTACCTGATGGTGGTTATATACAAATAAGCTGTAGTAACTATACGTCACGAATCTACGTCACGCAATAGCGTACTATTGTTGCAATTTTGATGTACTTCCAGACTACTGTCTCATTCTGCAGTGCTTCCCGTTCTGCCTGCATTCCTTATTTACCGTATGTCCGGCTCAGTTAACCGGATTCAAATTCCCGGTGTCCCTCCCGTCCTGACCGGTAGCAGACAAGCCCAGTCCTCCTGTAACAATAAAAGGGGTACCAAGTCGCAACCACCGAAATTTCCGGAATGCACAAATTTTGCGCTCGGCAACCTGTACGTAAGACCGCCGTTAACCGGACAGCAAAGAAATAGCTGCCTGGCGCGAAAAATCACTGCCCGTAACGTATCCATAGCTGGTACGAATAAATTCTCACTTACTGCACCATAAACGTACACGTTAAAACCTGCCAAACATGCTTCAAAGATCAACAAATTCGCTGTATCGGAAATTTCGGCGTTTCCAGCGTAGGGGGCAGCTTGGAATTCGGAAATTTTCCCACGCTAAGACTATTTTTTATACAGCAACATTTGCTGTTTCGCTCTAACTCTCAGAATTGTTTGCCGTGTGGTTCGGAGTTACGATAAAGCGACAGTGCAGGATGTGATGTTAGGAGCGATAGAAAAACGCTTTGGCGATAAAGTACCGGAACAGTCCATCCAGTGGCTGACAGATAACGGTTAAGCGTACAGAGCGCATGAAACACGGCAGTTCGCCAGAGAGCTGAATCTGAAGCCCTGCACAACGGCAATCAGTAGCCCTCAGAGTAATGGAATGGCAGAACGGTTCGTGAAAACGATGAAGGAAGACTACATCGCGTTCATGCCGAAACCGAATGTAAGAACGGCATTGCATAACCTTGCAGTGGCGATCGAGCATTACAATGAAAACCATCCGCATAGTGCGTTGGGTTATCGCTCTCCGCGAGAATATCGACGTCAGCGGGTAATGTTAACTTAAGATACAACCCCTGTCTGGAAATAAGGGGGCAAGAACATTAGGAATAATTTATATAAAAAAGGTTGTTGTCTCCATGATTTAAACTTAGTGTATATATATACTCTATAATAAATACAGGAAGTATCACGAGACGTCTGGATACGGTAAATAACTAGGAGAAAGTGGTAAGGTATAATGACACTTGTTTTTAATGGAAATATTATTTCTAATCTGTTCAATATCAATGAAATAATGTACTGCATGGTTGACAAAAATATGCATCACTAAAGAAAAATAGTATGAATAAGAATATACGAATTTTACAATTTCTGGTCAGTATAATTTATTCTGTGCAGTCTCATTTTTCTGGTGCGCAAACAATACAACTGAATGGTAATGGTATACCTAAAAGTATAACCAGGAGTATTACAGGTGTTGATGGAAACGCGGCGCTTAATATCAGCGTGCCGTATAAAACAAGTTATACTCAAAATATACTATCTGTTGAAAGCAGTATTAACATCAAAGGAGGAACAAGCAATACATCAATCGGTGGTGCAGGTGTCTACGGTGAAAACTTTACGCTAAATAATAATGGAAGTGTTTGGGGAGGAGATGGATATAATGGTGGAATTGCTGTTAGTGGCAACAAAATATCTATAAACAATTACAGAAATGTATATGGGGGTAATGGTCTTGGTGGCTCAGGAAGTAGCGGAGGTGCAGGGTTAAGCGGGGATGATATTATAGTTGATAATTACAGAAGTATATACGGAGGTGATGATGTAGGTGGGACAGGTGGTTCCGGTGTAACCGGTAGCAATATTACAGTGCATAATTCCGGAGGAATATTGGGCGGTAATGGCGTAAACGGTGGTGATGGTATTAATGGTAGTAATCTTTTCATTACTAACGACAACATGATATCTGGAGGATATGGAATAAAACAAGGGGGAGATGCTATTTCTGGAAATCAAATCACTTTGAATAATAACGGTATTGTTCAGGGGGGATATGGCCCCGACGGTGGTTGCTCTGTTTATGGAGAAGATATCCATATTAATAATCATGGTAATCTTTCAGGATTATATAATAGCCAAAAAGATGCTTATAATACATCAATAATTTTTTCTGGCGGGTATAATTCATTAGATATTTATTCAGATTCTGTGATTAATGGTGATATTAAACTAGCTAGTATACCTGTTAATGGTACAAATGAATTAATTATTAAAAACATCAATAACGCAACAGCAATTAATGGTGGGCTAATGATTGGGAATGGCTCATCTGTTTATCTGTCAGGCAAGAACTCCATTTTTAACGGAAATATAAGTATTGATGAAGACGCATCTATGAACCTGTCTGTAGGAAATGCTAATGTTCACGCAAATACTATTACATTAAAAAGTGATTCATGGCTTAATATAGACACATCAATTAAGAACTGGACTCAGGACTATTACACATTATTGTCGTCAGACACAGGTATCTCGATCGCTGATAATAGTCACATTGTACAATACAATGTATTACTGACAGAAGGTGCTGAAAGTTATGTTTATACGTCTTTAAATGACGACGATAACAAACTGATATCCATGCTGAGATGGAATAATACAAAAGGCATGGGATATGGAACCTTTAATATAGAAAAAGATGCCACTCTGAACATAGGCGTTTCTCTTTCCGATAATCTTTCACCTTTATTATATGATGGCTGGGACGGCAAAAGTCTGACAAAATCAGGTAATGGTACTCTTATACTTTCTGCAACAAACAATTATACAGGAAATACAGAGGTTAAATCTGGCGTATTAATTCTTGCTGCACCTGATGCTCTTGGTCGGACTGAGTATTTATATTTATCCCGTGGCGCAGAACTGGATATGAATGGGTATCCTCAGACAATAAGCAAACTACTGACGGCTGCAGGCTCTGTGCTGAACATTCATGGCGGAAGCCTGATACTGAATAATGGAGGAGAATCTGCAGGTACTATTGCAGGGGATGGTTCTCTGAACATAAATGGGGGAATGCTTGATATAACGGGTAATAATCGTAATTTTTCCGGTGTTTTTACCGTGAATAAGGGGGCTCATTTGGCTGTATCCACGGCTGATAATCTGGGGACAGCCTTTGTTGATAACTATGGCACATTAACTCTGAACAGTACATCAGCATGGCAGCTTACCAACAATATCAGTGGTTATGGTAATGTTCGCAAGACGGGAGCAGGTGCACTGAACATTAGCGATAACGCAAAATGGACCGGGATGACAGATATTATTCAGGGGACAGTGATACTGGGGAACGCAGATTCACCGGTGATGCTCGGCAGTAACCAGGTCATTGTTGAAGAGCAGGGCAAACTCTCCGGGTTTGGGGGCGTTGCAGGAAATCTGAGCAATAGTGGTATAGTCGATCTCACTACATATATGCCGGGTAATATACTGACTGTCGGAGGGAATTACACTGGCAGAAATGGACTTATTCTCCTCCAGACAGAAACAGGTGGTGACAATTCGAAAACAGATCGTCTGGTGATTAAAGGTAATGCCAGTGGCCGTACCCGTGTCGCTGTTACTCAGGCCGGTGGTACTGGTGCAGAGACACTTAATGGGATTGAAGTGATTCACGTCAGTGGCAATGCTGATAATGCTGAATTCATTCAGACGGAACGTATTACAGCCGGAGCTTATGATTACATACTGAAACGTGGTCAGGGGATTAACAGCACTAACTGGTATCTGATTAGCAGAAAAGACATTCCTGTACCACAACCTGAAGCTGTACCGGAAAACCATGATAATAATTTGCGTCCTGAGGCAGGTAGCTATGTTGCCAGTATTGCTGCTGCAAATAATCTGTTTGTAACGAATCTGTATGAACGACAGGGACAGGAGTTGTATATCAGCCACATGACAGGAGAAGAAAATGAAGCAGGTATCTGGATGTATAATAAAGGAAAACATAATCGCTGGCGTGACAACAGTAGTCAGCTGAGAACCCGGGGGAATAGCTACGTTGTGTTAATAGGGGGAGATATAGCTCAGTGGAGCCTGAATGGTACCGATCGCTGGCATACAGGTATGATGGCTGGCTATGGTCATAATAATAACAGTACGAATGCCCTGAGCACCGGATACCATTCGGAAGGAAGAATGAATGGATACACAGCGGGTCTTTATGCAACATGGTATGCCAATGATGAAACACACAATGGTTCTTATCTTGATAGCTGGCTGCAATACAGCTGGTTTGATAATCATATAAATGGAGAACGGCTGCCTGCTGAGTCATGGAAGTCAAAAGGGTTTACGGTATCTCTGGAAGCAGGATATTCATGGAAGGCTGGAGAGTTTACCGACAATTACAAGGGAAGTCATGAATGGTATGTTCAGCCGCAGCTTCAGGTTGTCCGGATGAATGTAAAATCAGACAAATATCATGAAAGTAACGGAACCAGTATTGAAAATACCGGTAACGGAAATATTCTCACCCGCCTGGGAGCAAGAACATGGCTTACCAGCAAAAACGGTAAAAATACGCGGTATGCGGTTCCGTTCAGACCATTTGTGGAGGCACACTGGTTGCACAATAGTCGTGTTTTCGGCACCAGTATGAATGGTGTAAGTATATACCAGGATGGTGCGCGTGATATCGGAGAAATAAATGGTGGTGTTGTGGGAATGATAACACCAGAAGTAGCATTCCGGGCTGATGCAGGCATTCAACTTGGAGAACATGGATACCATAATACATCTGCCATGTTGAGTGTGGAATATCGTTTCTGATGTGTCTTTACATTATAAATATCCTTCACAAAATATTGTTGATAAGACATAGTTAGGTGGTGAGCTGCCTCGGAAAATATGACGACAGTAATGATTTCTAAGAGATTTGAAATGCGTTGATAACAAAATCTGAAATATAGGAGTCTGTTTAGGATTGTGTGTAAATGCCTTTTCTCAAAAGTAACCGTCCAGGCGGTCACTGAATCCGATAATAAAGCGGCTTATTGCCATACCCCAGTCCTTCAACGGCATCGTCCATTTCGGGGACGATGCCTGTATTGCCAGACACACCACTTTTTTCACCGGCTCGTCTGTCGGAAACACTTACGCTTTTTGATCGCATGGCGGATCACGCTGTTTAGCGACCCGATGGCATTCGTCAGCGACAGCGACAACTCTTACCGCTGGAACGAAATGGATAAGCGCTTCAGTGTCGACGACACGCCGAACGAGCCGAACCGCTTCGGCTGGGTGGGGGAAATCGATCCATATGGTTATTTTTCAGAAAATAATAAGAACATCTGTGCTTTATATAACCAGATAAAACCACGCAATAAACATAAATATTAAAGGTGATAATACTTTTATTTATCACTTCGGTTATATTCAATAAACATAATAACTTTCTCTGAAATCACAGGTCCGGCCATTGCAGTTGTTTCAGACGTTGATTAGGATGCCAGTGCATTTGCAGGGATGGTTTGTGTATCCACCGGGTATAATGCGTGACATCATTAATTTCAACACTGACTGTGCGATTGTCTGTTATGCCTGCCCACAGGGTAGGCTTTTTTTCTGTATGCAGGAAAAGAATCACTGAAAAAATGGAAGCAGGTAAGAAAGAGTGCTGACCAGGATATTATTTCATCCGTTCACTGGCGAGATGATAAACGTTGCTACGTTCACGTTTACCTACTGCGACTACCGCAATAATTAACATATCATCAATAACCTGATAAACAAGACGAATGAATCGCCACAGGTTTAATAGACACCTCAGAGTCATTTAAGATGACTTAAAGAGAGGTGCCCATGAGCGGTAAGCGTTATCCCGAAGAGTTTAAAATTGAAGCAGTCAAACAGGTTGTTGATCGCGGTTATTCTGTTGCCAGCGTTGCAACACGTCTCGATATCACCACCCACAGCCTTTACTCCTGGATAAAGAAGTACGGTCCGGATTCTTCCACTAATAAAGAACAGTCAGATGCTCAGGCCGAGATCCGCCGTCTCCAGAAAGAGCTGAAGCGGGTTACCGACGAACGGGACATATTAAAAAAAGCCGTTGTAGATTCAATTGGTCAACGCAACAGTTATGTGAAAACATGGGGTTGCAGAGGTTTTTTGAATGAGACGAACATTTACAGCAGAGGAAAAAGCCTCTGTTTTTGAACTATGGAAGAACGGAACAGGCTTCAGTGAAATAGCGAATATCCTGGGTTCAAAACCCGGAACGATCTTCACTATGTTAAGGGATACTGGCGGCATAAAACCCCATGAGCGTAAGCGGGCTGTAGCTCACCTGACACTGTCTGAGCGCGAGGAGATACGAGCTGGTTTGTCAGCCAAAATGAACATTCGTGCGATAGCTACTGCGCTGAATCGCAGTCCTTCGACGATCTCACGTGAAGTTCAGCGTAATCGGGGCAGACGCTATTACAAAGCTGTTGATGCTAATAACCGAGCCAACAGAATGGCGAAAAGGCCAAAACCGTGCTTACTGGATCAAAATTTACCATTGCGAAAGCTTGTTCTGGAAAAGCTGGAGATGAAATGGTCTCCAGAGCAAATATCAGGATGGTTAAGGCGAACAAAACCACGTCAAAAAACGCTGCGAATATCACCTGAGACAATTTATAAAACGCTGTACTTTCGTAGCCGTGAAGCGCTACACCACCTGAATATACAGCATCTGCGACGGTCGCATAGCCTTCGCCATGGCAGGCGTCATACCCGCAAAGGCGAAAGAGGTACGATTAACATAGTGAACGGAACACCAATTCACGAACGTTCCCGAAATATCGATAACAGACGCTCTCTGGGGCATTGGGAGGGCGATTTAGTCTCAGGTACAAAAAACTCTCATATAGCCACACTTGTAGACCGAAAATCACGTTATACGATCATCCTTAGACTCAGGGGCAAAGATTCTGTCTCAGTAAATCAGGCTCTTACCGACAAATTCCTGAGTTTACCGTCAGAACTCAGAAAATCACTGACATGGGACAGAGGAATGGAACTGGCCAGACATCTAGAATTTACTGTCAGCACCGGCGTTAAAGTTTACTTCTGCGATCCTCAGAGTCCTTGGCAGCGGGGAACAAATGAGAACACAAATGGGCTAATTCGGCAGTACTTTCCTAAAAAGACATGTCTTGCCCAATATACTCAACATGAACTAGATCTGGTTGCTGCTCAGCTAAACAACAGACCGAGAAAGACACTGAAGTTCAAAACACCGAAAGAGATAATTGAAAGGGGTGTTGCATTGACAGATTGAATCTACAACCGCGCTCTTGATGTCAGACTCCCTGAACAGTTCTCGATAATCGGGAAACTCAGAGCGCATTATCCTGTGGTCACACTCTGCCATGTGTTCGGGGTTCATCGCAGCAGCTACAGATACTGGAAAAACCGTCCTGAAAAACCAGACGGCAGACGGGCTGTATTACGCAGTCAGGTACTTGAGCTACATGGCATCAGCCACGGTTCGGCCGGAGCAAGAAGCATCGCCACAATGGCAACCCGGAGAGGCTACCAGATGGGACGCTGGCTTGCTGGCAGGCTCATGAAAGAGCTGGGGCTGGTCAGCTGTCAGCAGCCGACTCACCGGTATAAACGTGGTGGTCATGAACATGTTGCTATCCCTAACTACCTTGAAAGGCAGTTCGCCGTGACCGAGCCAAATCAGGTGTGGTGCGGTGATGTGACCTATATCTGGACGGGTAAGCGCTGGGCGTACCTCGCCGTTGTTCTCGACCTGTTTGCAAGAAAACCAGTGGGCTGGGCCATGTCGTTCTCGCCGGACAGCAGGCTCACCATGAAAGCGCTGGAAATGGCATGGGAAACCCGTGGTAAGCCCGGCGGGGTGATGTTCCACAGCGATCAGGGCAGTCATTATACGAGCAGGCAGTTCCGGCAGTTATTGTGGCGATACCAGATCAGACAGGGTATGAGCCGGCGCGGAAACTGCAGGGATAACAGCCCAATGGAACGCTTCTTCAGGAGTCTGAAGAACGAATGGATGCCGGTGGTGGGTTACGTAAGCTTCAGCGAGGCAGCTCACGCCATAACGGACTATATCGTTGGATATTACAGCGCACTAAGACCGCACGAATATAACGGTGGGTTACCCCCAAACGAATCGGAAAATCGATACTGGAAAAACTCTAACTCGGTGGCCAGTTTTTGTTGACCACTTCATGTCGTTGAACTGCATAATACTGGCCCAAGCACCGCAACCAGTCTTGCTGCGCTTATCGCTTTATGTTCGATATTGCTGGCAAAACCAGTACAGGAACAGATGGTGGTGTTGGGCAGTATGACGCTTGGTGGAGTAATTAACCCGGTACAAGATCTTGCTGCCAGTTTACAGCTCGCCTTCGACAGCGGCGCAAAACGAGTTCTGTTGCCGATGTCCTCGGCTATGGATATTCCAACGGTTCCGGCAGAGTTATTTACCAAGTTTCAGGTGAGTTTTTACTCAGACCCGGTTGATGCTGTTTATAAGGCGCTGGGTGTGAATTAACGTAGTAACTATTTTAATGAACTGGAGAGGACAATGGCTCAAGAACGTTCTGTAATTAAATTCATCAGGCCTTGCCTCTCCATTCATGAATATAAAAATACTTACATCTGAGTATTGTTGGCTGTGTTTGAATAAAAAGAGAGCTGTTCAAATAAGCCTGTATAACTGTTCTTTACAAAAAATGGAGGAGCTATCAGCTAATTCAACACTGGAAGATGTTCGTCGAGTTGGATTGAACGCCCTGCGCAGACCGGGCATTTCGGATTAAGTGCTCGCACTTCCACAGTCCTGGAACAAGTCTGGCTGGTAGCTGTAAACATACTTTGTACATACCGCTCTGGAATAGATCCCCGTGCCACAGGCTTCACAGAACTTTTTCCCGGGAAAATGCTGCCCGCACATCACACAATGCCACTCCAGCACGACAGGTAATGGCGATAAAAACATCGCCATATCATCAATGTAAGGATGGGATTTTTCCGGATTCAGCACCACGCAGTCCGTCTTCTGTTGCGCGGTCAGGGCATGTAAATCATGCTCAAACCACGCCCCCTGAGCATCTGTCTGCAAAATCAACCGACCACGACAGGAAAGGCAGAAACAATGCCTGATATTTCTGCTGAGCGCAGAATCGGCACTGATAATGTGCTCACCTGGCGTGATCCCCAGCCCCGTTTTTAGACCGTTCATCCTGCCACTGCCTCCTCACTGAAACGCCCTGTATGACAGTGTGTGCAGTACTGCTCCCCATAATAATCGTGGTGACATTGTCTGCAGTGCCAGCTGGTTTTACGCACCACGGGTAAGGCATCCGGTACCCATTGCTGTAAGCGTTTAATCAACAGTATTTCTCTGCGCTCCGGTCTGGCATAAGGGCACTCATGACCGTGCTCAGCCAGCCCTTCGCCAGTGTGTTCAAACCAGGGACGTTCGGTATCGTATTGCGGGTGGTATCTGAGCGCACTGCCGCAAAGGTGACAGGTGTATCGATCGTAAGGCGCTGTCTGTGCAGTACGGGCACCGGTCAGGCGTCCGTTGCCATCGAATGCGAGAAAAGATTTTGCGTACATCGTCATATTCCTCAGCCGCCAGACGACACGCAGGCAGCAACCGTCCCGGTACGGGCAGCGTGGTCAGGGTGTGAATGGCGGTTCAGTTAAAAATCTGGAATGGGGGTGAGGTAAAACAGGCAGGCTGCTGTTACAGCACTGTGGTTGTCACACAATGGCCCACCGACGTAAAAAACTGTCTGCAAGCAGAGATGGACATCCAGCGCATGCAGCACCGTTGCAGCCATCAGGGGTTTTACTGGTGTGTCATGTATGGTTAAGTTTCCGTATAGTTTCGTTCATACGGAGTAACCACATCGTAAAAAATGCACAGTGCCTCTGAAGTGGCCTCCGGAACCGACTGCAAAGATTAGAGCCAGTCCGCAGTTGTCGCTCAGAACCTTATACCTGAGAACATATCCCCGGCAGGGTGCTGTCCAGTCGCGGTCGCCCCCGGTGACTTTTTTCAGGAAGCCTGCTGCAACCAAGAACGATGCCACATTCTTTCTGTTCTCGTTTGGCAAGGTAGCTAAGGAAGGTGCGAATAAGCAGGTCATTTCTTCCCAAGCTGACTCGCTGATTAAAATTTCGCGGATCTGGGCCGATTTTTTTCCCGCAAACACATCGAATCAGCCTATTTAGACCGTTTCTTCGCCATTTAAGGCGTTATCCCCAGTTTTTAGTGAGATCTCTCCCACTGACGTATCATTTGGTCCACCCGAAACAGGTTGGCCAGGGTGAATAACATCGCCAGTTGGTTATCGTTTTTCAGCAGCCCCTTGTATCTGGCTTTCACGAAGCCGAACTGCCGCTTGATGATGCGAAACGGGTGCTCCACCCTGGCACGGATGCTGGCTTTCATGTATTCGATGTTGATGGCCGTTTTGTTCTTGCGCGGATGCTGCTTCAAGGTTTTTACCTTGCCGGGACGCTCGGCGATCAGCCAGTCCACATCCACCTCGGCCAGCTCCTCGCGCTGTGGCGCTCCTTGGTAGCCGGCATCGGCTGAGACAAATTGCTCCTCTCCATGAAGCAGATTACCCAGCTGATTGAGGTCATGCTCGTTGGCCGCGGTGGTGACTAGGCTGTGGGTCAGGCCACTCTTGGCATCGACACCAATGTGGGCCTTCATGCCAAAGTGCCACTGATTGCCTTTCTTGGTCTGATGCATCTCCGGATCGCGTTGCTGCTCTTTGTTCTTGGTAGAGCTGGGTGCCTCAATGATGGTGGCATCCACCAAAGTGCCTTGGGTCATCATGACGCCTGCTTCGGCCAGCCAGCGATTGATGGTCTTGAACAATTGACGGGCCAGTTGATGCTGCTCGAGCAGGTGGCGGAAATTCATGATGGTGGTGCGATCCGGCAGGGCGCTATCCAGGGATAATCGGGCAAACAGGCGCATGGAGGCGATTTCGTACAGGGCATTTTCCATGGCACCGTCGCTCAGGTTGTACCAATGCTGCATGCAGTGAATACGCAGCATGGTCTCCAGCGGATAGGGCCGTCGGCCATTGCCCGCCTTGGGATAAAACGGCTCGATGACAGCGGTCATATTCTGCCATGGCAGAATCTGCTCCATGCGGGAGAGGAAAATCTCTTTTCGGGTCTGACGGCGCTTAGTGCTGAATTCACTATCGGCGAAGGTGAGTTGATGGCTCATGATGTCCCTCTGGGATGCGCTCCGGATGAATATGATGATCTCATATCAGGAACTTGTTCGCACCTTCCTAAGCTTTTTCTGCTTCTGTCGGTGGGATATGGCCCTGCCTTTCCAGCAATCGTCGATTGTTATACCAGTCCACCCACGTGAGTGTGGTCAGCTCATCATACTGACACGTGCATTACCCCTACCGCGATAATGCAACCGTACAATATAGGGCGTTTCCTAAACGCAGCCCTCATCACTCCAATCCAACAAGACACAGCATTTTTGATCACGAAGAAAGACAAATAATTTCCGTAAATGTTTCCGTTGTTACAAATAACAACAGTGTTTTACATTTCTTTGGCCTCAGGCCCGCGCATGTTGCCATTCGATGTCATTTTCCTGACACGTTTCTTCTTTATGGTGTAGTGTGATCTTCACTTTATGGATGCTAACAATATGAAAAGAAAAATTATTCCCGTGCTAATCGGTTGTACGCTCTCTTTCTCTGCCCTGGCGGCACAACCTACGGCTGAGCGCTATGTCGTCAGTTTTCCAGAAGGCACGCACGTGAACTACGCCGGCGCATTTGCCAGTGCATTCCCGAACGGCCTTCCGGTTGGGATAGGTTCTGGCCTGCTGTTCACCGGTAAACAGGGCGATGCCCTGACATTCGCAACCATTACCGATCGCGGTCCGAACGCGGATTCACCGAAAGAGGGGAAAAACGAAACTAAAATTTTCGTTACGCCAGATTTCGCGCCGCTGCTGATGACGATTCGTGTACAAAACGGCAAAGCGGAGGCCATCGATCCCCGTCCTCTGCATGACGATAAAGGCGCGATCAACGGTCTGCCGCTGGCAAGCGACGTGATTGGCTCCACCAATGAAGTGGCCTTCAGCGACACGTTACATAGACTGAAGGGGGATAATCGCGGGCTGGATACGGAAGGGATCACTCCGGATGGTAAAGGAGGTTACTGGCTGTGCGATGAGTATGGCCCGTTCCTGATTAACATCGACAGTAAAGGGAAAATCCTGGCAATCCACGGTCCGCAGGCGGCGGAAGGGGAAAAAGCGATTGCGGGCGGTTTGCCAAATATCCTCAAATGGCGTCAGGCGAACCGCGGCTTTGAAGGCCTCACCCGTATGCCGGACGGGCGTATTATTGTCGCCGTGCAAAGTACGCTGGATATCGACGCTAAGAGCAAGAACAAGGCGCTGTTTACGCGTCTGGTGAGCTTCGATCCGGCAAGCGGAAAAACCGCGATGTACGGTTATCCCATCGACAGCGCGGCCTACAGCAAAAACAGCGACGCTAAAATCGGAGACATCGTGGCGCTCGATAACCAGCACATCCTGCTGATCGAACAGGGAAGAGATAAAAACAACAGAATGCGTAACCTGATTTACAAGGTCGATCTCAATAAGGCGAGCGACCTGTCAGGCTTCGACAAGCCGGGTGAGTATCCGGAGTTTGATGATGAGAAAACCCTGTCACAGCGCGGCATTACCCTTGCGCAGAAAACGCAGGTTGTTGATCTGCGCTCCTTGGGCTGGCAGCAGGAGAAGGCTGAAGGGTTGGCGCTGATCGACAGCAAAACGCTGGCGGTGGCGAACGATAACGACTTTGGCGTGAAGGTGGCGATGCAACATCCGGTCGAGGGCAAGACATTCAAGGATTATCGGGTGAACGCGGAAGGAAAGCTGACGCTTGACGACAAGCAGGTTGAAACGACCCTCAGAGTGAAGCCACTGGAGAAACCGGAGTCTGACAGTGAACTGTGGATTGTGACGCTGCCGGAAGCGTTGAAATAAGTTTATAAGGTACGGACAGCAGTATCGCTTAGTTTTTCAAATTCATGTATGTGAACAATATTGGGGTTCCGGCGTAGACCCCCAATGAAAGCGTCACCACGTGAAAACATGCCTGCACGGTTTACACGTCATCCCATGGTGGCAGCCGGTTAACTTTCCTGCGCCACCAGTGGAAAAAGGCCATAAGCAGTCCGAACAAAAGTAAGCGTACAGCGAGGGCCGTATTGACGGGGATGTGTTATTCAGCTGGCAGTGCTATGCGCCACGGAAGCAGTTCGCTGACCCGGTTGACCGGCCAGTCTGCTATGACGCCAAGCACATGGCGAAGGTAGCTTTCTGGATCCACGTCATTCAGTTTGCACGTCCCGATCAGGCTGTACAGTAGCGCTCCCCGCTCACCACCATGGCCAGAGCCGAAGAACAGGGTCTTCATCTTTTCACGCAACCAGCTTTCCAGGGATTTCAACAGCGGTTTCGTTTTTCGCTGACGTTCAGCAAGCCGCTGCTCTGCCGGCATTCCCCTTATATCCGCCTCTATGGCGTACAACTGACCGATCTGCTCCAGGGCTTCTTCCGTCAGTGCTGACGGGATGCGGACGTGCACATCGTGGATCTTTCGGCGGGCATGAGCCCAGCAGGCAGCTTCCGTTATCCCACCATTGCGATACAGCTCGTTGAACCCGGCGTACGCATCCGCTTGCAGCACACCGCTGAAGCAAGCAAGATGAGTCTGCGGATGGATGCCTTTTCTGTCCGGGCTGTAAGCGAACCACACCGCAGGTGCCAACGCTGACTCGGCATTGCGGTCATCACGAACATACGCCCACAACCGCCCGGTCTTCGTCTTCTTATTACCCGGCAGCAGTACCTGGACCGGGGTATCATCGGCATGGAGTTTGCCGTCAGTCATGACATAGCCATGAAGCGCCTCTTCCAGCGGAGACAGCAGCCGGCAGCATGCATCCACCCAGCCCGACAGCAGTGAACGGCTCAGCTCCACACCTTGCCGGCCGTATATTTCTGACTGGCAATACAGCGGGGTGTGCTCTGCATACTTCGAGGTCAGCACGCGGGCCAGCAGCCCCGGTCCGGCGATACCCCGCTCGATGGGCCGCGAAGGTGCAGGTGCCTGCACGATGGCATCGCACTGAGTACAGGCATGTTTTTCCCGTACCGTCCGGATAACCCGGAAGGCGCTACGCATCAACTCCAGCTGTTCGGCGGTATCCTCGCCCAGATAGCTCAGTGAACCGCCGCAGTTCGGGCAGCACGGCGCCGCAGGCAACAGTCGCTTTTCGTCACGGGGTAGTGATTCAGGGAACGGCTTACGGGTGCGGGTCTGACGCAACGGACGCTGTACTGCCGGGTCATACACCCTACCAGTCAGCGTATCGCTCTCTTTCTGAAGCCGGTTCAGATCGGCTTCCATTTGTGCGATACGGCGGGAGACTTTTTCGGAACGACTGCCGAAGTTCATCCGGCGGAGTTTATCCAGCTGCGCCTGCAGATGGTCTATTTCGCGCTCCCGGTTGCTCAGCTTTTCCTGCAGGGCGTGGATCAGCGCTTCCTGTTCGGCCAGGCGCTGTTTCAGCAGGAAGATGTCGTCAGAAGAGATGTCGTTCATAAGCCCGTATTTTACCGGGCTTATTCTGTGACAACCAGGATAAAGAGATTTACAGCATGGTCAGGGAGGTCAGCAGCCGCTTGGGCTGTCGCCAGTCGATACCTTCCAGCAGCATCGCCAGCTGCGCCTGCGTAAGGAACACTTTGCCATCACGGGCTGACGGCCAGGCGAAGCGCCCACGCTCCAGCCGTTTGGTCAGGAGGCACAGTCCGTCACCGGTGGACCACAGCAGTTTAACCTGACTGCCGCTGCGGCCCCGGAAAATGAAAACATGGCCGGACATGGGATCGTCTTTCAGCGCCGTTTGTACTTTCGCAGCCAGGCCGTTGAAGCCATTTCTCATATCGGTGATACCGGCAACCAGCCAAATTTTGGTCCCGGAAGGTAACGGGATCATCGCTTCAGTTCCTGTATCAGCAGAGTCAGGAGCTTTTCGCTGACATTGCCATTGAAGCGGAGCGTCCCGTGCCGGAACGTTACCTCACAGCTGATACTGAGGGTTTCCGGGTCCTCTGCGAGCGATTCTGGCTGTTCGGCAGCTGCATCGAGAGTCACAGGAAGTAGCTGGGGGCTCTCTGAAGAAGGTAATGGCAGCTTTCCCTCGTGCCATTGTTGTCGCCATTTGAACAACAGATTGGCGTTAATGCCATTTTCAAGAGCAAGTTTTGAGATGGATATCCATACCCTGCGCCAACTGCAGCTTCTGCAACAGAACCGGTGAGTCTTACTCACCAGACTTCATTCCACTGACGCCAGCCTGAATACGGCTGGCGTTTTCGTTTATAAACCAAAAGGGAAACCGATAATGTCAAACATCACAATCTCCCATCCGGAAGTGGTCACCGGGAATACGGACGTTATCTGCTCCACCAGTATCCGACACGTTGTGACGGTACGGAATGCAGCACTGCAACAAACCGAAACGCTTATCCGGCAATTGACTGAAATCTCAGTACTGACAAAAAGCATTGGTGGTAAAAGCGCACGGGACTGGGCGATGAAACAGGATTTTCGCTGCGGATGCTGGCTCATGGAGAAACCTGAAACAGCAATGAAAGCCATCACCCGCAACCTTGACCGCGAAATCTGGCGTGACCTGATGCAACGTTCCGGGATGCTGTCATTAATGGATGCGCAGGCCCGTGATACATGGTACCGGTCACTGGAGTACGATAATTTTCCGGAAATCAGTGAAGCGAACATTCTGAGCACATTTGAACAACTGCACCAGAATAAGGATGAGGTGTTTGAGCGAGGGGTAATTAATGTTTTCAGGGGACTGAGCTGGAATTACAAAAACAATTCACCCTGTAAATTTGGCAGTAAAATTATCGTCAACAATCTGGTGAGGTGGGACAGATGGGGATTTCATCTGAACAACGGCCCACAGGCCGATCGACTTGCCGACCTGGAAAGAATGCTGCATCTGTTCAGCGGCAAACCGATCCCCGACAACCGGGAAAACATCACTATTCATCTGAATGAGCACATCCGGTCTGTTCAGGGTAAAGAGTGCTATGAAGATGAAATGTTCAGCATCAGATACTTTAAGAAGGGCTCCGCGCACATCACGTTCAGGAAACCAGAACTGGTTGATCGGCTAAATGATATTATAGCCAGACACTATCCGGAAATGTTACCTTCACAATAGAGTACTAAGAATTGATTCAATTATGTATTTTAGCTTCATTCCTTCATGCAAAATCATTTGGGGGTTCTTATGGGGGTTACTCATTTATCCAACACATACAAATTATTTAAGATCAATGCATTAATACTTATATTCGACTCCTGTGATCTCCGCCAAAATGCCTCTCCTGACGTTCTCCAACCCCTTGTAATACTGTCAATCCAGATATTTTCTACTGCTCAATATTCAATCGGCTTCAGGAATACCTGGTCTAAGGTTTTGTGATGGACGATGAGCGGCTGAAGAATCCGCCTGTCGGTTCTTCTGTCCTCGAACGCATCCGCGATATTCACGCCAGTATGCGCCGTGTTTATTTGCAGGTGATTTGCCCCCCTGCTGACTCTCAGCCAACTGTATCGCCATTAAGGTGAAGATGTTGTTTTACTCGCCCCAGAACACCCTTTTTTATACGACTATTCTATTTCTTTAACCGCTGGCGAAAAAAACTGACTATAAACTTCACCAATAATCAGACTGCCATCAAGATTAATTTGTTCATTTAATATATCAAATCAACTTGTTTTATTTTTACTATCAAAAATAGCTCATTACCTTACTATAATTAATATATAAATTCGGTAATTAATTCTTAACATGCTTTTGCTAATAATCTCAATTGCTGGCCCTATAATATTGCGCTAGCATTGCTTTCTGGTTGTATCAGCGATACTCAAAAATTCTTAATACAATACTCATTCGACTGGTACTTATTTGTAACTCAGTTATATTTTTTCGCCCGGTGATTCAGAAGAATGCAAAAAACGGCTACCACTCCATAAAAAATACTTGATCTCACTGCCGCGGCATTTTTACTTGTCGCCTTTCTGACGGGTATTGCGGGCGCTCTTCAGACTCCTACCCTAAGTATATTCCTCGCAGATGAACTGAAAGCCCGTCCTATAATGGTAGGTTTTTTCTTCACCGGTAGCGCTATTATGGGAATTCTGGTCAGTCAATTTCTGGCAAGGCACTCCGATAAACAAGGCGACCGTAAATTACTGATTCTGCTATGTTGCTTATTTGGAGTGCTGGCCTGCACGCTTTTTGCGTGGAATCGCAACTACTTCATTCTCCTCTCAACGGGCGTACTTCTGAGTAGTTTTGCTTCCACCGCAAACCCGCAAATGTTCGCCCTCGCCCGTGAACACGCCGACAGAACAGGCCGTGAGACGGTCATGTTCAGTACATTTTTACGTGCTCAGATCTCGCTTGCCTGGGTTATCGGGCCACCGCTCGCTTATGAACTGGCAATGGGATTTAGTTTTAAAGTGATGTATCTCACCGCTGCCATCGCATTTGTTGTTTGCGGACTGATAGTCTGGTTGTTTTTGCCATCAATACAAAGAAATATTCCTGTCGTTACCCAACCCGTAGAAATTTTACCCTCCACCCACAGGAAGCGGGATACGCGGCTACTTTTTGTGGTCTGTTCAATGATGTGGGCGGCGAATAATCTCTACATGATAAATATGCCGCTATTTATTATTGATGAACTGCATCTAACCGATAAACTGGCTGGGGAAATGATTGGTATCGCTGCCGGTCTGGAAATTCCGATGATGTTAATCGCAGGCTATTACATGAAACGTATTGGCAAGCGACTATTAATGCTCATTGCTATCGTGAGTGGAATGTGTTTTTACGCCAGCGTACTCATGGCGACGACTCCGGCGGTTGAGCTGGAATTGCAAATTCTTAATGCCATCTTCCTTGGTATTCTCTGTGGTATCGGCATGCTTTATTTTCAGGACTTGATGCCTGAAAAAATAGGCTCTGCGACAACGTTATATGCAAATACTTCACGCGTCGGCTGGATTATCGCCGGCTCTGTTGACGGAATTATGGTTGAAATCTGGAGCTACCATGCGTTGTTCTGGCTGGCGATAGGGATGTTGGGTATTGCGATGATTTGCCTGCTGTTTATTAAAGATATTTAGCTCACCAGTCTGGGCTAAGAAAAATCGGCGTGGCGCAAACAGAGCCATCCTCGCCATTTTTGCTATCATGCCTGCATACATAAACGACAAAACAGTATGCAGAGGGAAAAATGGGTTCCACCAGAAAGGGGATGCTGAACGTTCTGATTGCCGCCGTGTTGTGGGGAAGTTCAGGGGTCTGCGCGCAATACATCATGGAGCAAAGCCAGATGTCGTCGCAGTTTTTGACTATGACGCGTTTGATATTCGCCGGTTTGATTCTACTGACGCTGTCATTTGTTCATGGCGATAAAATCTTTTCTATTATTAACAATCATAAAGATGCCATTAGCCTGCTGATTTTTTCCGTGGTTGGCGCGCTAACTGTACAGCTCACTTTTTTGCTAACCATCGAAAAATCGAACGCAGCCACGGCAACGGTGCTGCAATTCCTCTCACCGACGATTATCGTCGCCTGGTTCTCACTGGTGCGTAAATCGCGCCCGGGCATTCTGGTTTTCTGCGCTATTTTGACATCGCTGGTCGGGACTTTTTTATTGGTGACACACGGTAATCCGACGTCATTATCGATCTCTCCTGCCGCGTTGTTCTGGGGCATTGCCTCGGCATTTGCTGCTGCATTCTATACCACCTATCCCTCAACGCTAATTGCCCGCTATGGCACGTTACCAGTCGTCGGCTGGAGTATGCTGATTGGCGGTCTGATTCTGTTGCCTTTTTATGCCAGACAAGGAACAAACTTTGTCGTTAACGGCAGTTTGATTCTGGCGTTTTTTTATTTGGTGGTCATTGGTACGTCCCTGACATTTAGTCTGTACCTGAAAGGAGCACAATTAATTGGCGGTCCAAAAGCCAGCATTTTGAGCTGTGCAGAACCATTAAGTAGCGCGCTACTCTCTTTGCTGTTGCTGGGGATCACGTTCACATTACCGGACTGGCTGGGAACGCTGCTGATTCTGTCATCGGTGATTTTGATTTCAATGGATTCCCGTCGCCGCGCCAGAAAAATAAATCGTCCGGCGCGGCATGAGTGAGAATTACCAGCCAGGCACCGCGCCACCGTTAAAAATGGTTTCTGCCGCTTTAGCGACTTCGGGTGATTGATAAGATTGCAGAAATTCCTTCACGTTTTCTGCATTCTTATTATCTTCCCGTGCCACCAAAATATTCACATACGGCGAATTCTTATCTTCAATAAATACGCTGTCGTGCACCGGAGAAAGCCCTGTCTGCTGAATGTAAGTGGTGCTGATAATCGCTACATCAACTTTGGGATCATCCAGTACGCGCGGGAGCTGCGCCCCCTCGAGTTCCATAATCTGCAAATGACGAGGATTATCGGTTATATCCAGCGCGGTAGGTAATAACCCTTTTCCCTCTTTCAGAGTAATTAGCTTCTCTTTTTGCAACAGTAAAAGTGCGCGACCAAGGTTGGTCGGGTCGTTGGGGATCGCCACTGTCGCGCCTTCTTTTATTTGCGCCACGGTTTTGATTTTTTTGGAATAACCCGCCATAGGGAAGACAAACGTATTTCCCACCGCTACCAGTTTATAACCATGCGCCTGATTATCTTGTTCAAGAAAGGGTCGATGCTGGAAGACATTCGCATCAAGTTCGCCATGATTTGTCGCATCGTTCGGTAGCAACGAACCGCTAAATCCTACCAGTTCAACATCGAGGCCATATTTCTCTTTTGCCACCTTTTTAGCGACTTCCGCGACATCTTGTTCTGCGCCATTTATAACGCCAACTTTAATGTGTTTTGCATCGCTGCTACTCTGGTCGCAACCTGCCAGCAGAATTCCGGCCAGCAATAATGCGGCCCCTGTCCGTAGATGATGTGTTGTCAGTTTCATTTTTTTATCCTTTTATTAATGATTACCTGACTATAGCGGTAAGGTCGCTGCGGTTTAAAAAACGAAACGCTATCGATAAGAATAAAAAGGAATAAAAGTGGAATATAAAGTCTGGCACTTCTTACTGACCACGCAAGCGCGTTTCGTACAGCATGATGAGAGCGATGAAAGCAAACTACACTTATGCTTCATTCGATACACATTTGTAAAAGGTTGAATCCATGAAACCAACGACACTACTGCTTATTTTCACTTTTTTCGCTATGCCAGGCATCGTATACGCCGAGTCGCCTTTTAGCTCACTGCAGTCCGCAAAAGAGAAAACCACGGTATTACAAGATTTACGTAAAATTTGCACGCCACAGGCGTCATTATCAGATGAAGCGTGGGAAAAGTTAATGTTGTCAGATGAAAACAATAAACAACATATACGCGAGGCCATCGTGGCGATGGAACGTAATAATCAGAGCAATTATTGGGAAGCGTTGGGTAAGGTAGAATGCCCGGATATGTAAGAACAGCAACAACTACTGACCAACGCTTCTTTACCTGATATCAGGATTTCTTCATTTTCACCTTTGCAGTAACCAACAATGCAGTCAGCAACATCAATGTGCCGGACAACATCAACGGCGAAGTCAGACCAATATTATCCAGCGCATAACCGCCGATTGCCGCGCCACAGGTATTAGCAAGCTGAATAACCGCCACCTGAATAGACCCGGCTTTTTCTGCCTGATCGGCCAGCGAGCGGGTGATCCACGTTGACCAGCCGACGGGAACCAATGCAAAAGTTAGCCCCCAGATAATCGCCACGCCGGTAGCAATGATTTTATCGCTTCCCCACAACGTCAGTACCAACGCACTCACAGCCAGTATTAACGGCGCGCCTGCTAAGGCCAGTTTTACCGAACGTTTAAGAATGAACGACGAAAGCGACGTACCAATAAAGCTGGCGATACCAAAACTCAACAGCACCAGCGTTAAGCCATCCACGCCGAATCCCGCCAGGTTCATATACACCGGGCGAATATACGTGAAGAAAGCAAACTGCCCGGCGAAAGACATGAAGATGGCGATCATCCCTGCCATCACACCCGGACGTTGTAATAAGCGGAAAGTATTTTGTTTCTGATGCGAGGGTTCGCCTGGCAGTGAAGGCAATGATTTGATAATCCAGAAAATACACAGCACGCCCATCACCGCCGCCGCATTAAAGACATTGCGCCAACCGATAAGCTCGCCTAAAAAACTGCCCAACGGCGCGGCAATCACCAGCGCAATAGAAACCGCGCCGAAGATCACCGACAGCGCCTTCGGCACCGTACGCGGCGGCACCAGACGCATGGTCAGCGACGCCGACATCGCCCAGAACCCGCCCAGCGCCAGCCCCAGACAGGCACGACCGATTAAAAGCAAACTGAATGAGTTAGCAAAGGAAACCAGCAAGCAGGAGAGCGTCAGCAAAACGGCAAACAAAATAACAACGTAGCGGCGGTCAGTAGCCTGAATTGTCTGGGTAATAAACAAACTGGCAAACATTGCCACAAAGGCGGTCACGGTCACCGATTGCCCGGCAACCCCTTCCGAAATGCCTAAATCCTGGGCCATTGGCGTCAACAAACTGACGGGCAAAAACTCAACGATAATCAGACAGGCGACACAAAACGCCACCGAGAAAACGGCTGACCAGTTCGGTCGGGTGATGGCATCCGCGCCGCGGTTTTCGGCAATAAATTCACTCATGGTGTTACCCGTGGCATGTTTCAGGGGAAAAGCCGACCACTTTAACATTGAAATGTGTGACGCATTTAACGTTTTTGCAACTTTTACGGTGTTGCTTGAGCTGGAGTTAAGATCGAAACGGAACAGGGCAAAGATTACCGGATGCGGCGTGAACGTCTTATCCACCCGACAGGTCAGGCGCGGTCTGTAGGCTGATAAGACGAAGCGGTTTTAATGCAGCCAGTGAACGCCCTCGGCAGGCTGAAAGAACGCGTTATAGCGCATCTGAAAAGCATTAATATCCTGCATTTCAGGTTCGGTTTCGCGCAGAAACCCCAGCGCCAGCCTGACCTGAGCATCGGTAATCGGCGCGGCAAGACGGGCTTTTTGTAAAATCCGATGCCATTGCAGCAGGTTCTGTTCGCTACCATCGACAATGACAATTTGCCAGATGAGCAACACCTGCGCGGCGTTTTGCAGGTGCGACTCATCCGGACGATGCAAATAACGTAAAAATTCGTCACCGGCTGACTTTCCCATTTGATCGACCATCGACTCCACGGGTATGACATCGATATTCAGCCGATCGCTGAGACGGCGAATCGCTTTTCTGGCCCCGGATGTCAGCACCCGAAAACCAACCACAAACACCACTGCCAGCGTGGCGAGCATTATCCAGATCATGAGTTCTCCTGCGTAATCAGAACTCATGATATCTGGAAACCCTCGCCAGTTACTAATCCACCAGAATAATCTTCAGTGCAAACAGAGCTGCGACCACCACCACACACAGGTTCAGATCGCGCCAGCGCCCGGTGCACACTTTCATGATGCAGTACGACATAAAGCCGAGTGCAATCCCTTCGGTGATCGAGAAAGTAAAGGGCATCATCACCGTGGTAATAAACGCAGGCACCGATTCGGTAAAATCATCCCAGTTAACGCGCGCCAGGCTCGAAGTCATCAGCACGCCAACAAAGATTAACGCTCCGGCGGTTGCGTAAGGAGGAACCATCGCCACCAGCGGTGAGAAGAACATAACCAACAGGAACATAACGCCAACCACAACCGCAGTCAGCCCCGTGCGGCCACCGACTGCCACACCAGAAGTACTTTCAATATAGGCAGTAACAGACGAGGTGCCGATAAACGCACCCGCCACCGAACTGACGCTATCAACATACAGCGCCTTATTCATATTGGGGAATTTACCGTTACCATCTATTAAGCCCGCTTTATCAGTTACACCAATTAATGTTCCTGATGAATCAAATAGGTTGATCAGCATAAAGGAGAAAATGATACCGGCGAGTTCAAGTGTTAACGCGCCGCTCAAATCTACTTCACCAATGACGCCGCTAATATCAGGCGGAATGGAATAGACGCCGCTAAAATGAACATCACCGAAAAATAATCCACAGCAAGACGTCACCACAATAGAAACCAGCACCGCGGCATGAAAATGACGTGATGACAACACGGTTATAATAAAAAACCCTAAAATACCTAACAACACGCCGTGAGAACTTAAATCGCCAATCATCACCAGCGTGTCTTTATTGGCGACAATAACGCCAGTATTTTTTAATCCCATTAAGGCGATAAATAATCCAATTCCGCTGGTGATACCAATACGTAAACTTAAGGGAATGTTGGAGATCATCCAGTACCGGATACGAAACAGCGTGAGCAAAAATAGTCCAACTGCGCCCCAGAATATTGCGCCCATCCCGGTCTGCCAGGAGATGCCCATCGCCCCCACGACCACGAAGGCAAAGAAGGCGTTCAGCCCCATTGCCGGAGCCAGCGCCACGGGTAAGTTAGCAAATATCCCCATCGCAATACTGCCGATACCGGCAATCAAACAGGTGGTAACAAACACCACTTTCGGGTCCATTTGTGCCGCGCCGAGGATTTGCGGGTTCACAAAAACGATGTACACCATGGTTAAAAAAGTGGTCATCCCCGCAATCAATTCTGTGCGGACGGTGGTCCCATGCTGAGGTAGTTTAAATAATCGCGAAAGCGTCCCTGATTCATTACTCACGTAATCGGTATTGTCATTATTCATTTTTTTGTCCATTGGAGGAGATTTAATCCCTTGCTTTTGTAAAACAAATGACAACAACGGTTCAGTGATAATTATCACATTTCAATTGCACATTAATGGATATTCTTTAATAATCTCGCGACGTTTCTTTATGATAAATAATAATCAAATTGATAAAATCAAAATGAGAAAAATATGAATAATTCTATTAACCATAAATTTCATCACATTAGCCGGGCTGAATACCAGGAATTGTTAGCCGTTTCCCGTGGCGACGCTGTTGCCGATTATATTATTGATAATGTCTCTATTCTCGACCTGATCAATGGCGGAGAAATTTCCGGCCCAATTGTGATTAAAGGACGTTACATTGCCGGTGTTGGCGCAGAATACACTGATGCTCCGGCTTTGCAGCGGATTGATGCTCGCGGCGCAACGGCGGTGCCAGGGTTTATTGATGCTCACCTGCATATTGAATCCAGCATGATGACGCCGGTCACTTTTGAAACCGCTACCCTGCCGCGCGGCCTGACGACCGTTATTTGCGACCCTCATGAAATCGTCAACGTGATGGGCGAAGCCGGATTCGCCTGGTTTGCCCGCTGTGCCGAACAGGCAAGGCAAAACCAGTACTTACAGGTCAGCTCTTGCGTACCCGCCCTGGAAGGCTGCGATGTTAACGGTGCCAGTTTTACCCTTGAACAGATGCTCGCCTGGCGGGACCATCCGCAGGTTACCGGCCTTGCAGAAATGATGGACTACCCTGGCGTAATTAGCGGGCAGAATGCGCTGCTCGATAAACTGGATGCATTTCGCCACCTGACGCTGGACGGTCACTGCCCGGGTTTGGGTGGTAAAGAACTTAACGCCTATATTACTGCGGGTATTGAAAACTGCCACGAAAGTTATCAGCTGGAAGAAGGACGCCGGAAATTACAACTCGGCATGTCGTTGATGATCCGCGAAGGGTCCGCTGCCCGCAATCTCAACGCGCTGGCACCGTTGATCAACGAATTTAACAGCCCGCAATGCATGCTCTGTACCGATGACCGTAACCCGTGGGAGATCGCCCATGAAGGACACATCGATGCCTTAATTCGCCGCCTGATCGAACAACACAATGTGCCGCTGCATGTGGCATATCGCGTCGCCAGCTGGTCGACGGCGCGCCACTTTGGTCTGAATCACCTCGGCTTACTGGCACCCGGCAAGCAGGCCGATATCGTCCTGTTGAGCGATGCGCGTAAGGTCACGGTGCAGCAGGTACTGGTGAAAGGCGAGCCGATTGATGCGCAAACCTTACAGGCGGAAGAGTCGGCGAGACTGGCACAATCCGCTCCGCCATATGGCAACACCATTGCCCGCCAGCCAGTTTCCGCCAGCGACTTTGCCCTGCAATTTACGCCCGGAAAACGCTATCGGGTCATTGACGTCATCCATAACGAATTGATTACGCACTCCCACTCCAGCGTCTACAGCGAAAATGGTTTTGATCGCGATGATGTGAGCTTTATTGCCGTACTTGAGCGTTACGGGCAACGGCTGGCTCCGGCTTGTGGTTTGCTTGGCGGCTTTGGACTGAATGAAGGTGCGCTGGCTGCGACGGTCAGCCATGACAGCCATAATATTGTGGTGATCGGTCGCAGTGCCGAAGAGATGGCGCTGGCGGTCAATCAGGTGATTCAGGATGGCGGCGGGCTGTGCGTGGTACGTAACGGCCAGGTACAAAGTCATCTGCCGTTACCCATTGCCGGGCTGATGAGCACCGACACGGCGCAGTCGCTGGCGGAACAAATTGACGCCTTGAAAGCCGCCGCCCGTGAATGCGGTCCGTTACCCGATGAGCCGTTTATTCAGATGGCGTTTCTTTCTCTGCCAGTGATCCCCGCGCTAAAACTAACCAGTCAGGGGCTATTTGATGGCGAGAAGTTTGCCTTCACTACGCTGGAAGTCACGGAATAATAAAAAAAGCCCGGCGTCATGCCGGGCAAAAGTCACCAGTTACGTTTATGCCACTGTCAACTGCTGAATTTTTTTCTCGCGGCGGATTTTGCGTTCTTCCATTACCGCCACTATCGCCATCAGGCAGATACAACCAATCGCGGCGATATCCAGCGCGGCGAAGGTGCCTGCCCAGCCGGTAAGGCCGAATACCGGCGTCCCATCGGCAATCATTCCCAGACCTAACTTGGCAAAGCTGTCACCAATCAGGTAAGCAAAGGTGCCTTTAATACCATCGGCAGCGCCAATCGCTTTTTTAGGTACAAAGCCAACAGCAGCCACACCAATCAACAATTGCGGGCCAAAGACCAGGAAACCCAACGCAAAGAGAGAAGCCAGATAGATATATTCGTTACTGGCATGTTGATACACACCGAGCGTGGCGATAATCAGCGCCAGCGCGATGCAGGCCACCAGGCCACGGCGACCGTTCGCCAGGTCAGAGAGCCAGCCCCACAGCAGCGTACCGACCAGCGCACCAGCTTCAAACAGCGTAAAGCCCTGAATCGCCACCGCTTTAGAGAGTTTCAGTTCCTGGAACGCGTATACGGTTGACCACTGGTCGATACCAATACGTACCACATAGAGGAAAATGTTGGCGAAGCACAGCAGCCAGATCACTTTGTTTTTCAGCACATACTCAACAAAGATCTGCCACTTGGTCATATCGGTAGATTCTGTCTCTTTGTCCTCTTCGCTGATCTCCTCGCCGAACAGTTCTTCAGCTTTGCCGAGGCCATAAGATTCCGGGGAGTCGCTGCCGTAACGCAGGCCGATAAAACCGACAATCAGCGCGATAATCGACGGGAAGATAAACATGCCGATGACATGGCCATCGAACAGGTAATTTGCCCCGAACAGCGCCACACCTGCTGCGCCTGCACCGCCAAGGTTGTGAGAAATATTCCAGAAACCGAGGAATGTCCCGCGTTTACGACGCGGCGTCCATTTGGTGATGGTGGAGTAACTGCACGAACCGCCGGTACTCTGGAAAAAGCCGCTTAAGGCGTAGAAGGCAATCATCAGGAACAGGCTAACCGAGCCGCTGCCCATACTGGCACTGAAGCCCAGCATACAAATAGCAGAGAGGATCAGCATGAACGGCAGGAATTGTTTGGTGTTTTTGCCGTCGGCGTAGTAGGAAACCAGCGTTTTACCCACGCCATAAGTGATGGAGAAACCCAGGCCGATCATCCCCAGCTGCGTCATGCTCAACCCGTAGGTCGAAATCATATCGTTCTGCGCGATGTTAAAGTTCTTGCGAATCAGGTACATCGTCAGGTAGCCGATAAAGACCACCAGGTAGGATTGCATGAACGGTTTGAACCACATTTTGCGCCGCACTTCGAGCGGAAGGTCCAGGGTCGGCTTGCGAACCTGGTTTAAGAAAGCCAGCATGGGTTACTCCTGAAATGAATACCTGCGTGAGGCATGCATTGTAAAAATCAGCAGCAAATCAGGCCTGAGATAGCGTCCAGGCAAAACCTGGAAAATTTCTTAGTTTTGCCGGATATGAAGTGAAAAGGTGAGATGCATCACGCTTCGCGCGGTGTCTGGGCGTTCAAAAAGGGCAGTAACAGCAGTGCGGAAATCCCGGCGGCGATAGAGATAACCACAAAAAATCCGCTCCAGTGCCAGGTATCGAGTACTTTCGCCAGCGGCCAACCAGCAAGCGACGCCCCCAGATAAGCAAACAAGCCGACAAACCCCGTCGCCGCCCCTGCCGCCTCTTTGTGGGAACACTCTGCCGCCGCCATACCGATTAACATCTGTGGGCCAAAGACAAAAAAACCAATGGTGAAGAAGCAGGTTGCCTGCATCACGTAGCTGGCAAATGGCATCAGCCACAGGGAGCCGACTGAAAGCAAAATTCCGGCGGCGAAAATCAAATTCATCGGCCCTCGGTTGCCGTTAAACAATTTGTCCGAGCCCCAACCGGCTACCAGCGCACCGATAAATCCGCCCAGTTCAAACATCGTCACTGCCGTATTCGCCGTGACCAGATCGACGCCCAGTGTCTCGGACATATACAAATTGCCCCAGTCGTTGATCGCCGCCCGGACCACATAGACCAGCACATAGCAAAACGAAAGCAGCCAGATATACGGATTCAGCAACACATATTTGGTGAGGATCTCTTTACGCGTCAACCCTGCCCCTTCTTGTTGTTGAGCAATTTCCAGCGCGTCGTGTCGCCATTCACCGACCGCCGGTAAACCTAACGCCTGCGGGCGATCGCGTAGCCGCCAGCAGAGAAAAATCCCCACGACTATCGCCATACAACCAGCAATCATCATCCCGGCACGCCAGCCGTAATGCAGCGCAGCCGCTGCCATCACAATGGGAATGAGTGCGCCGCCGACGTTATGCGCCGTGTTCCATAATGCCCACCAACCGCCGCGCTCGGTACGTGAATACCAGGCCGTTAACAGACGCGCACACACCGGTGAACCCCAGCCCTGGAAAAAGGCGTTCAGCACCCAGAGCACGGCAAACGCCCATAGCGACGTCGAGAAGCCAAACAGAATGTTGATAATGCCCGTGGCGATAAGCCCTATCCCCATAAAATAACGGGCATTTGAGCGATCGCTGACAATGCCGGAGACAAACTTCGACACGCCATAGGTAATGTAAAACAGGGTCGCTAACAGGCCGATATCGCTACGGCTGAGCACGCCGTTAGCAAGGATTTCTGGTACGGCGGCGTTAAAACTTTTCCGCGTGAAGTAAAACAGCGCGTAACCCAGCCAGATGGTCAGCAGAATATGCCGACGCCAGTAGCGATAGCGGGCATCAATTTCATATTTATCAGTCATTAATGGCGCATCGGCAGGCGCTTTCAGAAACGGCAACATCATCAAACCTTAGACATAGCGTTGAGGTAGAGAAACGCTGACACGCGTGCCGTGCAGACAGGAAATGTGTAATGTGCCACCCAGCGCCGTTACGCGCTCGCGCATTCCGGTGAGGCCAAAACCTTGTTGCCCGGAACCCGGCGGCAAACCGCTGCCATCGTCTTCAATAACCAGCATCAACCGTTCATCCTGCTGCCAGCCTTGCAGGGTGACCGCGCTGGCATCAGCATGTTTCACAATGTTGTTCAGCCCTTCCTGGCAGACACGAAACAGCGTCACGCGCTGGTTTTCGCTTAACGCTGATTCATCGATTCGCCATTCGAGATGGCTGACAATACCGCGCCCTTCCAGCTCCATTTCCCGCATCAGTGAGCGGATGGCCTGCTCCAGGGTGAGATCATCCAACTGGCGCGGACGTAACCGACCCAACAAACGGCGCACCGCGTCGTAAACGCCCAGCGATAGTTGTTCGATGAGCTGCCCGCTCTGCTTCACGCTGGCGTTATCTGCCGCCAGCCGCTGAACAATGCCCGCCTGAGTACGAATAGCAGTGATGGTCTGACCGATATCATCATGCAGCTCACGCGCCACATCACGGCGCACGCTCTCTTCGGTTTCCAGCAACCGTTCAGCCAGATGCTGATTGCGCGCCAGTTCCTTTTGCAGCGACTGGTTAAGTTCACGCAACCGCTGGATGCCAGCGCCAAGCAACAACCCTGTCAGACTTTGCACCAGCAGCGAGAGCAATAAATCCACCGGATGATCGCGCCAGGTTTGACTGGCGATCAGCGCGATGGCGTTCATCAACGTCGCAATCAGCGCCCCTTGCCAACCATAGTGCCAGGCCAGCGCGATAATCGGCAGCGCCAGACAGAATGGCGTAAAGCGCGACAGTTCGTCCGGCAATCCCAACTGGAGCCAGAGACTGATAACAAACAGCAGCAAGTACCAGACCAGATGTCGCCCGCGCCAGTTGATTGGCTGAGAAACCAGTGACGGACCGAGCGGCAGCCAGGTGTTATTGGCGAGATAGTGCCAGAACACCAGACATATCGGGGCCAGCGTCAGGCCGCCAGTTAAAGTCAGCAACAGCGCATTCCACGACTCTTTGCCGTGCCAAAGCCAGGGCAGCGACTGCAACAACGCCGCCGCCGTTAACGCCGCCCCCTGTAACAGCAAGGTGCGCCAGTCACGCTGATGGCGATAGCGCGAGATCAGCGCTACGGGCAGTAACGTCAGTAAACTACCGATCATCAATAACGGAAAATGGGTTAAACCGACCGCCTGCGTTAGCCAGTAAATCAGCAGCCACTCCGCGCCCAGCAATACGGGCCAGTATCCGCGCGGGCATTGCAGCATTAGCCCCAGACGCAGACCAAACGGAAATAACAGCACCGCCATATCAGGGCGCTCAACCAGATGCAGGCTGATACTCCACAGGCAAAACCATGCGGCAGAGAAGATAAAAAAGCAGGCAATAACGGTAATTAAGCGGGAGAACAACGTCTTCATCACCAGCCATCAAACATGCGGCGCGCCAGCTCTACGTCGTTACTGACGCCCAGTTTTTCCATCAGATTGGCGCGATGGACGTGTACCGTTTTCGGTGACAAGCCCAGTTCGGCGGCAATCTCTTTCACCGCCATTCCTTGCGCCAGTTTTTCCGCCACCTGGCGTTCACGTTTGGTTAGCGGGTCCTGACGACCGGATGCCAGTTTAATGGCAATATCCGGCGTCAGATAACAGCCGCCCGTGGCAACCGTATGCACCGCAGCAATGAGTTCATCCGGGCTACAGCGTTTGGAAAGAAAGCCGCGTGCCCCCGCGTTAAGCGCCTGCTCAACCAGCGCAGGACTGTCGTGAACGGAGAGCATAATCGTCGCCATACCTTTCGGCAGCTGGCTTAGCAGCTCCAGACCGGAGATATCGGGCATGGAGATATCGCAAATACACACCTGCACACCGCGCCCCGGCAGCCCCGCCAGCGCCTCGCGCCCCGAACCAAACTCGGCAACTACCTGCAAATCAGGTTCCAGCCCCAGCAGCTGCGCAAAGCCGGAGCGGACGATGAGGTGATCGTCTATAAGGGCAACGGTGATCATGGTCTTGTCCTGGCGGGTAAAAAAAATACGCGCTTACCTTAACGATAAGCGCGATGTTGTTCAAGCCTTGAGCGGTTACTGAAAAAACACCGCGATCTTGTTAAACATCGTCGGATCGGACTGATTACGCTGCACTTTCACGACATCTTCCAGCTTATCGATTTGGCTTATCATCTGCTCCAGACGCTGGTCGTCATTGACCAGTAGCCAGATATGGCTTTTGTCGCTGTCCTGAATCGGCAGACAAAGAATGCCTTCAACGTTAAAAGCGCGGCGGGCAAAAAGGCCACAAACGTGGGTCATTACGCCCGGATGGTTGCGAACGGTGAGCTCCAGAATTACGTTGTCATGAGTTGTGTTTTGCATGGCTTATTCCCCCACCATTTCAGTATTCGCCGCACCTGGCGGCACCATCGGGTAAACTTTTTCTTCGGCATCAATGCGCACATGGATCAGCGCCGGGCCAGGGCGATTGATGATTTCCTGCAATGAAGCCTGCGGATCGGCTTCGTTATTCAAATCACAGGTTTCGAGGCCGAATCCGGCGGCAATCTGCATAAAGTTGATTTTGCCCGGATAGGTGGCGGCAAAAACGCCTTGCTCGTAGAACAGACTCTGTTGCTGATGCACCAGCCCCAGCGCTTCGTTGTTCATCAGAATGATTTTGACATCCAGCTGATTTTCACTGGCGGTCGCCATCTCCTGAATATTCATCATCAGGCTGCCGTCGCCGGAGAAACACAACACTTTGCGATCCGGGTTCGCCAGCGCAGCGCCAATCGCCGCAGGCAGGCCAAAACCCATCGTGCCCAGCCCACCGGAGGTCAGCCACTGGCGTGGGCGATTGAGCGGATAAGCTTGCGCGGTCCACATCTGATGCTGACCAACGTCGGTGGTGATAATTGCATTGTCATCGACACAGGCGGCAACGGCGTTGATCAGGCCGTAATGGCTTAACGGATCGCACGCTTTCGGGATTGGACACGGAAACTCACGCTGCAAATCCGCTACCAACTGGTGCCACTCTGCACGCGGTTGCGCTTCCACCAGCGGGATCAACTGCGCCAGCACGTCATCAACATCCGCCTGAATCGCCACGTGCGGCTGCTTGATTTTACCCAGCTCTGCACGGTCGATATCGACATGAATGATTTTGGCATTCGGACAGAACTGCTCGGTTTTGCCAATCGCCCGGTCATCAAAACGCGCACCGAGCACTATCAACAAATCCGCCTCCTGCAAAATATAGTTGGTGCTGCGCACGCCGTGCATCCCCAGCATACCCAGCGACAACGGATGCGCTTTTGGCAACATGCCCAGCGCCATTAAAGTCATGGTGGTAGGCAGTTGCGCTTTCTCCGCCAGTTCACGCACCCGTGCGGGCGCATTGATCACACCGCCGCCCAGATAAAGCACCGGGCGTTTGGCAGCGTTAATCATCGCCGCTGCGTCACGAATGCTTTCTTCGCTAAAGGCGGGGGCGGCGGCTTTTTCTGCCATAGCGGGCTGTGTTTCAATCTCAAAAACTGCCGTTTGCACATCCTTAGGAATGTCTATCCACACCGGGCCTGGGCGGCCTGATTGCGCAATGCGGAAGGCATCGCTCATGACCTGCGGGAGTTCTTCGATATGTCTGACCAGATAGTTGTGTTTGGTGATGGGGATAGAGATGCCGTAGGTGTCCACTTCCTGGAAGGCGTCGGTGCCGATCATCGAGGCGGGAACCTGACCAGTGATGCAAATCAGCGGGATGGAGTCCAGCCGCGCATCGGCAATGGCGGTCACCAGGTTAGTCGCACCCGGTCCGCTACAGGCCATACAGACCGCCGGTTTACCGTCGGTGCGCGCCATTCCCTGAGCGATAAAGCCCGCGCCCTGTTCATGACGGGCCAGAATATGGCGGATTTGCGTGCTTTGGCTTAAGGCATCGTAAACAGGCAGGATAGAACCGCCCGGAATGCCTGTCACAATCTTAATGCCCTGCTGTTCCAGGAAATGAACGATAAATTCTGCGCCGGTAAAGCGCTTACGCGTCGATGTTGTGCCCGAACTTGCCATGCTCCAGTCCTTTTCTTCTGGGCCGACTTTCCGGGAGGTGCTTAAACGAAAAACCCCGCCCGGTTTGCGCCGGCGGGGTTTTGGAATCGTGTGTTGTTCCAGTCCCTACGGCGCATTGCCGACGACCACCACCACACGCACGACGACCACTGCGGCGGATGGCGCAGTTGGTAGTAGTTTTGCGTTGAGCATGGAAGTAGTCATTGGGGACCTTGTTGGTTTTGTGTTTAACAATATTTATACAAGCACAGCTTTACAGGGGAGACAATGGAAAATTTTTCAGCAAGGGAAAATTGAGGGGTTGATCACGTTTTGTACTGAATTGCAGATAACAAAAAACCCCGCCGGAGCGAGGTTTCGTCAGTCGCCTGCGGCTGGTAACCGCAAAGCACACTGTATTATGTCAACACTGAAAGTATACGTGTTCCGCGCAGAACGCGCAATTTCGGCACGAATTTTGACGTATTTAGTGCATAGTTGAGTATCGATCACAGTTTGCGTTTTGTCCAAATATTACTGTTTATTTATACAGTAAACTTCTATAATATCACTGTACGCAATGTGTTATGCGGGGGCCGCATCGTTACCCGGCGCACTAAGTCCTGGCTGAAACGGGTGGTGCCGTCAGCGCCTTAACCCCGCGTGAGCACACTGTGTTATGTCAACAAGCACAACGTTTCTCCTTGAGATACCGCGTGCACAACAGCTGGCAACAGGCAGCGGAAAGGTACGTCAGCTGGCAGTGCTCCTGAACCACAGGAGACGCGTATGAACCTGGTGGATATCGCCATTCTTATCCTCAAACTCATTGTTGCAGCACTGCAACTGCTTGATGCTGTTCTGAAATACCTGAAGTAATTCAGATTCAAGTCGCACCAAAGGGGAGCGGGAAACCGCTCCCCTTTTATATTTAGCGTGCGGGTTGGTGTCGGATGCGATGCTGACGCATCTTATCCGCCCTACCATCTCTCCCGGCAACATTTATTGCCGCTTTTGTTTACATATTCTGCCGCTAAACAATTCCCCATTCCTGGCGTATATCTGGCTAACATTCATCAATGTGATAGATTCCTCTCCCGCATTTATGGGAATGCGTAGTGACTTATTCTAATTATTTTTATAAAAGCATCCGTGATAATGAAAAGGCAAAGAAACGTCAATTTGTTATTGATGTTGGTATTACTCGTGGCCGTCGGTCAGATGGCGCAAACCATTTATATTCCAGCTATTGCCGATATGGCGCGCGATCTCAACGTCCGTGAAGGGGCGGTGCAGAGCGTAATGGGCGCTTATCTGCTGACTTACGGTGTCTCACAGCTGTTTTATGGCCCGATTTCCGACCGCGTGGGCCGCCGACCGGTGATCCTCGTCGGAATGTCCATTTTTATGCTGGCAACGCTGGTCGCGGTCACGACCTCCAGTTTGACGGTGTTGATTGCCGCCAGCGCGATGCAGGGGATGGGCACCGGCGTTGGCGGCGTAATGGCGCGTACTTTACCGCGAGATTTATATGAACGGACACAGTTGCGCCATGCTAACAGCCTGTTAAACATGGGGATTCTCGTCAGTCCGTTGCTCGCACCGCTAATCGGCGGTCTGCTGGATACGATGTGGAACTGGCGCGCCTGTTATCTCTTTTTGTTGGTTCTTTGTGCTGGTGTGACCTTCAGTATGGCCCGCTGGATGCCGGAAACGCGTCCGGTCGATGCACCGCGCACGCGCCTGCTTACCAGTTATAAAACGCTTTTCGGTAACAGCGGTTTTAACTGTTATTTGCTGATGCTGATTGGCGGTCTGGCCGGGATTGCCGCCTTTGAAGCCTGCTCCGGCGTGCTGATGGGCGCGGTGTTAGGGCTGAGCAGTATGACGGTCAGTATTTTGTTTATTCTGCCGATTCCGGCAGCGTTTTTTGGCGCATGGTTTGCCGGACGTCCCAATAAACGCTTCTCCACGTTAATGTGGCAGTCGGTTATCTGCTGCCTGCTGGCTGGCTTGCTGATGTGGATCCCCGACTGGTTTGGCGTGATGAATGTCTGGACGCTGCTCGTTCCCGCCGCGCTGTTCTTTTTCGGTGCCGGGATGCTGTTTCCGCTGGCGACCAGCGGCGCGATGGAGCCGTTCCCCTTCCTGGCGGGCACGGCTGGCGCGCTGGTCGGCGGTCTGCAAAACATTGGTTCCGGCGTGCTGGCGTCGCTCTCTGCGATGTTGCCGCAAACCGGTCAGGGCAGCCTGGGGTTGTTGATGACCTTAATGGGATTGTTGATCGTGCTGTGCTGGCTGCCGCTGGCGACGCGGATGTCGCATCAGGGGCAGCCCGTTTAAGCGCACGTCACCGCAGCATCGTCATCAGCTCCATGGGAGAACGATGCTGCTTTATCAGATCACGCATCACCCGCATATGCGGTGCGGAGTAAGAATAAAACGCCTGATAGCCCGCACAAAGCACGCTGTATGGCGTCTCCTGCCGAGCGTGCGGGCACAGGCGATGCCAGTCGCACGCCTGGCAGTCACAGCGCGGTTGCGGGTTTTCGCTGCCACACCATTTTTGTAAGGTGGCGTCAAAAAGCTCAATCGAGATACGACTGATATCTGCCCGCACCCAACACTCGAACAGGGCAATTAAAAATTTCCCCCACAGCTCTGCTGTCACCGAAGCGGCCGTCAGATCGCCCCGGTCATCAAATTCAAGATAGGGAATGAGCTGTACGGAGCGGATGCCCCGCTGTTTGAAATTGTGATAAAAATCGGCAGGTTGCAGAGCATCCTTGTACTCTACAACCAGTTTATGCCTGTCCTCTTCAGCATCAATGACCTGACTTCCTGTCATGCGACTCTCTCAATAAATACGATAAGTTGATGTATATGCGTTACAGCAAACAGTATTGCGAGAGATAACACCGCGAGGGAGATCAAAAATTTGTCACGGACTACGTGAAATTGGGAAAAATCGCTATTCGTGACATCCATTAAATTGCGATTACGGGTGTAGTGCCAGAGGATCAGCGCCACGATGGCGAGAATGCCAATCGAAATCCAGAATAACATGCCCGCCTGGTGCCAGTTGTGTTTGATAGCCAACGCCATCAACGCGCCGTAGCCCAGCATGGTACGAAACCACGCCAGTGATGTGCGCTCCGGCTGCAGTCCTGGGTCGGCAATGCGTCTGGCTTTGCGGCTATCCGGCATACAACACCAGTCCCATAACGATCACCGCCACGACCATCAATATTAAGCTAATGATTAATAAGCTGTTGGTGTAGGGCAGGTCCTCTTTCAGACGCATCGCTTTTTCATTGCGTAACCAGCGCAAGTAGCCATACATCGCTAACCCGCCGGAAAACAGACACAACAACAACGCCAGCAGTTCGCGAATGACGGGCGTGGCGAAATCTGGCGCAAGTTGATCAAGCCCAACCCCCGCCGCCAGAAATCCTAGTGCAGTACGGATCCACGCCAGAAAAGTACGCTCATTAGCCAGCGAGAAGCGGTAATCAGGCGCTTCTCCGAGGCGGGAAATTTTCATTGTTGCTCCTTTGCAATTTCACTAACGCTCTACCTTTAGCGGTTTTTTTAAGAATTTCGTCCGCCCGTTTCCTGATATGCTTTTGCCATCCGCTACAAGGAGGTCAGATGGGTATCATAGCTCAAAATAAAATCAGTTCATTGGGCATGCTGTTCGGTGCCATCGCTTTAATGATGGGGATTATCCACTTTTCATTCGGCCCTTTCTCCGCACCACCGCCAACGTTTGAAAGCATCGTGGCGGACAAAACGGCTGAAATTAAAAGAGGTCTTCTCGCCGGAATAAAAGGCGAAAAAATTACCACCGTGGAGAAAAAAGAGGACGTAGATGTCGATAAAATCCTCAATCAAAGCGGTATCGCACTGGCCATTGCTGCGCTACTTTGCGCATTTATTGGCGGTATGCGTAAGGAAAATCGCTGGGGCATTCGCGGCGCGCTGGTTTTTGGCGGCGGGACGCTGGCTTTCCATACCTTGCTTTTTGGTATCGGCATCGTGTGCAGCATTTTGCTGATATTCCTTATCTTTTCCTTCCTGACCGGCGGTTCACTGGTTTAAGCAGCCTGAATAATGCCCGCCGGGTGATCATCAGCGGGCATTATCGTCAGAACTTCTGTTTTTTCTCCTCCACCTTCACCCCTTGTGTCGGTAGGCCGGTGTCATAGTCGCGTACAACTGGCGAATAGCCATCTTGTGGACGTGGACGAAACGCCCCCATCCAGCGCGGCCGTGCATCTTTACGCCACGGACGCAGACTCCATTGGTAACTGCGGAACGGATCGCGAATTTTGTCCATGTAATCCAATAAGGCGTCATGCATTTTGCTGCGAACGTCTGCAAAACGGATATCATCGATCAGGTTATGCATTTCATTTGGGTCATTACGGCGATCGTAAAGTTCATCACTGGTGAAGAGGTTGAGTACCAGTTTAAAGTCATCCGTCACCCAGCAACGCACCGGAATAAAACCGCCAAAGCTGTCATGCTCAATCTCGTAGCGGTTAAATTCCACCATCACGCCGCGTGGCTCTTTCACGGCAAGGATATTTTCCCCCGGCAGAATCTCTGGTTTTTCAATATCTGCCAGCGCCATCATTGTCGGCAGTAAATCGATATGACTGACTGGCGTATCGACCTGTCGCCGCTCCCCTTGCGGCGAACGGATGATCAGCGGAATGCGGGTGATGTCGTCATACATCGCCGCCCCTTTACTGATCAGCTTATGTGCGCCCATCATTTCGCCGTGATCGGAGGTATAAATAACCCACGTATTTTCACGTTGCTCTGGCGTTAAGGCATTGATGACCCGTCCGATTTGGTCATCAACAAAGTCATTACAGGCAAAATAGAGCGGATGGTGATAAAGCCCGTCATCACCGACTGGCGATGGCATCGCCTGCGCCCATAAGCGGTGATGTTCCGGTTTGTTAGCCAGGTCATCCTGTGCTTTCTCGCCCAGCTCGTAGTAAAAATCAGCGTATTTCTCTAAATACTCCACCGGACAGGTGAACGGGTGATGCGGCTCATCATACGAAACCACCATCAGGAAAGGCTCGTCTGCGCGCGCAGGCTGTTGCAGAAAATCCACCGCCCGATTGCTGATACGATGCGCCCAGGTGAAGGTTTCGTCGATATGGTTCGCCTGTAAATCTTCGACGCTGTTTAGGCCATTGCGCCACAGGCTAATCTCTTTTTCCGTCAGTTCGCTAAGATAGTTCGCCCCATCGAACCAGTAATCAGCGTCCCACTCCGGCGGACACTCGCCAGTGCCGAAATAGTCATGACCGTCGAGATGCCATTTGCCGATGTAACAGGTGTGATAGCCGGCATCCTTAAAGTAGCGCCCCATAGTGGAGATGTTTTTGCCTGGCGCGACGTTGTTGGTCCACGGGCCGGACTGGTTAGCGTAGATACCGGTAAATAGTCCGGCCCGTGCAGGCGTACAAACCGGTGAACAGGTGTAGGCGGAATTAAAGCGAATACCTTCCGCCGCCAGACTATCAATATTTTGCGTATTCAGCGGTTTACCGCTATAGCAACCGACCATATTGGTGGCCTGGGTATCGGTCATGACGAACAGAAAATTGGGGCGTTTCATAGGCTATCCTTCCCGTCGGGAGTAAAGGTTACGGCTGGGTCGTGACGATGCCGCCAGCTGTCAAAAATCAGGTAGACAATCACTACGGCGGCAATGAAATAACTGATCATCGCTAACCAGCGCGTACCGTAGCCGCCGAATTCAGCCAGCCCGGCATAGACGCCAATCATCGCGAACAGGATGCCAATTGACGCGATCTTGACGTTTTTCCACGGTTTCATGTCCACCGCAAACGCATCTTTGAAGGTGAACGGCGTGGCGCGCGGTTTGATAAAACCGATCACCAGCATCACGACCACGTTGATGCAGAACGTACAGGCCAGCACATAGAGGAAATGGAAGTCGAACTTCACCAGATAGTTGATGGTGATGTAGCTGATTATGCCAATCCCCATCGCTACTTTTGCCGCCAGCGCCGGGATGCGCGGGAAGAAAAAGCCCATAATGATGATGGTAACCAGCGGCACGTTGTAAATGCCGTTGAGCTGTTTCATCCAGCTATACAGCCCCTGCGGCGCGTTGGCGATCCACGGCGCGACCAGCACCGAAACGATAGCGATAAAGAAACCAAATTTGCGCCCGACGGTGACCAGCTGCTGCGGCTCGGCATTCTGGTTAATGATGCGACGGTAAATACCCATACTGAATAACGTACTGGCGCTATTCAGAAAGCCGTTGAAGGTACTGATCACCGCACCAAATAACACCGCGCCGAAGAAACCCACCATTGGCACTGGCAGAACGTTATTGACCAGCGTCGGGTAGGCCATGTCGGCTTTCGGTAAATCCTGATACAGATGAAACGCAATCAACCCTGGCAGCACCAGTACCAGCGGGTCGAGCATTTTCAGCACCGCCGTTAACAGCGCCCCCTTTTGCCCTTCCGCCAGGCTTTTTGACGCCAGCGTGCGTTGCACGATGCCCTGATTTGTACACCAGTAAAAGGTGTTCACCAGAATCAAACCGGTAAATGCCGCGCCAATCGGCAAGGGATCGGTCGGGCCACCGATTGAGTTTAATTTCTCGGCGTGAACGGTGGTGAGTTGCTCAATGCCCTGCATAAAGCTGCCCTTGCCCATCGCGATCAGGCCAAATACCGGCACCATCAACCCGCCGATAACCAGCCCAATACCGTTGATGGAGTCCGCCACTGCCATTGCGCGCAGTCCGCCGATCACCGCATACAAAATTCCCGCCAGACCAAGCAAAATTACCAGTAGCCAGATAGCCGCACCGTGAGAAATCTGTAGCGATTCCCCGACGTGAAACAGGCTGTTGAGCGCCAACGCGCCGGAGTAGAGAACAATCGGCAGAAAGCAGACGCCGGTGGCAATTAGGAAGCAGAAGTCGATGATAATACGCGTCGTTTTATCATAACGTTCCTCCAGAAAATCGGGGATGGTGGCAATGCCGCGCTTCAGATAGCGCGGTAAAAAGATTAGCGCGAGGAAGATCAGCGTCACCGCTGAAGTCACTTCCCAGCCCATCACCGACATGCCGCTTTTGTAGGCCTGCCCGGAAAGGCCGACCAGTTGTTCCGTGGAAAGGTTGGTTAGCATTAACGAAGCGGCAATAACCGGCGCTTTTAGTGAACGTCCGGCAAGAAAATAGCCTTGTTGCGATCCGGTATCTGTTTTGCGGACCTTCCACCAGGTGATCACCGCCACCAGCAGCGTAAAACCGACAAAACTCAAGATTTGTAACGAATTCATCTCATAGCCCTTATTTATGTTTATGTCCCGGACGCATGAATATAGGGAGAGGTAAAATGCGTCGGGTCAGGCAGTCTGATTCTTAAAATACAAACGTCGTATCCCTGAACGGATTGTTTTCTGTTAAGTTCAGGTTGTGAGCATAATTCGCCGGAGGGATATTAAAATGAATGGAAAATTGCAAAGTTCAGATGTAAAAAACGAAACTCCGTACAATATTCCCTTATTGATTAACGAAAATGTGATCTCCAGCGGAATTTCTCTGATCTCGCTCTGGCATACCTACGCCGACGAGCATTACCGGGTGATCTGGCCGCGGGACAAGAAGAAACCGCTTATCGCCAACTCATGGGTTGCGGTGTATACCGTACAAGGATGTGGGAAAATTCTTTTAAAGAATGGCGAACAAATAACACTGCATGGCAACTGTATTATATTTTTAAAGCCAATGGATATTCACTCTTATCACTGTGAAGGTTTAGTCTGGGAACAGTACTGGATGGAATTTACCCCCACCAGTATGATGGATATTCCCGTTGGTCAGCAAAGCGTTATTTATAATGGCGAAATTTATAATCAGGAACTCACTGAAGTTGCTGAATTAATAACTTCACCAGAAGCAATAAAAAATAATCTGGCAGTCGCTTTTCTGACGAAAATTATTTATCAGTGGATTTGTCTTATGTACGCAGACGGTAAAAAAGATCCACAACGGCGGCAAATTGAAAAATTAATTGCCACTTTACATGCCAGTCTGCAACAACGCTGGAGCGTAGCCGATATGGCTGCCACGATCCCCTGTAGCGAAGCCTGGTTGCGTCGTCTGTTTTTACGCTATACCGGCAAGACGCCGAAAGAATATTACCTCGATGCGCGTCTGGATCTGGCGCTATCGCTATTAAAGCAACAAGGAAACTCGGTTGGCGAAGTCGCTGATACGCTCAACTTCTTCGACTCCTTTCATTTCAGCAAAGCCTTTAAACATAAATTTGGTTATGCGCCGTCAGCCGTGCTAAAGAATACGGACCAGCACCCAACGGATGCCAGTCCACACAATTAACGTAACTCTGGCCAGTACGCTTTGTTGGCCTCCAGCAATTCATCCAGAATAGCTTTGGCGACCGAGGCGCTCGGTACCGTTTTCGACAACGTAATCGCCTGCCACAGGTGCTGATATGAACGCTGTTCCCAGGCGTCCACGACCAGTTTTTCCACCGCCACTTGCTGACTCATTAACCCTTTCTGAAACTGCGGGATATCGCCGACCACCAGTGGTTCTGGTCCGTTGTGCCCAACCAGACACGGGATCTCGACCATCGCTTCATCATCAAAGTTATGAATTGCCCCGTTGTTAGGCACAATCAGCAACATCCGCTCCTGAGTGTTGAAGGCAATTGCCGCCGCCAGATCGACGATGTATGACGCATGTTCGTCAATTTCCAGCTTGCCCGCCGCTGAATTTCCTGCCGCCGTAATGGCGCGGCAAGCATCGAAAACCTGTTTCTCGCGATGTTCCATCACCTCATTCGCGCGGGTATGTTCAGGGTTGGAATGCTGAACGACGTAATCCGGGAAGAGATAATATTTCAGATAGGTGTTTGGTAATGTATCCGGGGCCAGTGCCTGGACATCCCGCGCTTTTGCATAGGTGTCGTTCCAGCTCGCTTCAGTATGCGTATCTTGCTGCGGTGGAACATAACCATGCTTAGAGACATATTGCCGCAGCTGGGGCATCAGGTCGTTGCCCTGCAAATCTTCAATTGATGTCCACCAGCCAAAGTGGTTCAGGCCGTAGTAGCGCACGCGCATCTGTTTGCGATCTTGCAGCCCAACAATTTGCGCCATCCGGCTTTCAATACCGATTGGCATGTCACAGATGTTGAGGATTTTCGCATTCGGGCGCAGACGACGCATGGCTTCTGCGACAATGGCTGCCGGGTTGGAGTAGTTGAGCATCCAGGCATTTGGTGAATATTTTTCCATATAATCCACCAGTTCCAGGACGCCACCAATGGAACGCATGCCGTACGCTATTCCGCCGGGTCCGCAAGTTTCCTGACCAACAACGCCGTGGCGCAGCGGGATTTTTTCATCCAGTTCGCGCATCGGGTATTTGCCGACGCGGATGTGCGCCATAACAAAATCAACGTCGCTGAACGCTACTTCAGGATCGGTGGTGTAACTAAACGCAATGTCCGGCGCTTTTTCTTTAAGGATGACTTTACAGGCTTCGGCAATCACTTCCTGCCGCGCACCATCGTTATCATAAAATTTCAGTGCACGAAGCGGGAAACGGTCCTGATTCGCCAAGAGCATCAACACGATGCCTGGCGTAAAGGTGCTTCCACCGCCTGCGACAACCACTGAGAATTTGGTCATTATACTGCCTCCGTAATGGCAACATTTTCTGCTGATTGATGAGAATTAATTAAGCTATCGAGCTGTTCACGCAGCTGAGATACATGCAGACCAATGATCACCTGAATGGCATCACCACTACGGAAGACGCCGTGCGCTCCCAGCTTTTTAAAGACTTCGTCATCCAGCGTTTGTGACATGTCATGCAGTGCAATACGTAGACGCGTCGCGCAATTGTTGATGCTGGAGATATTGCCGACCCCGCCCAGGGCTTGCAGGATACCGGCAGCCTGATCCAACTCTTTTTTTGGCTCTGCAGCGGTGGTTTGGCCTCGCGAGGCTTTATATTCGGCTTTTGAGTAGAGTTTCACTTCCGCATCTTCACGTCCCGGCGTACACATGTTGAACTGCAGTATCAGGGTGCGGAAAACCACGAAGTACAGCAGGGTAAAGCACAACCCAATGGCGATTTGGGTCAGCATCATATCCGCGTGGTTGCTGAACATCGGGATCCAGTTTTGCGGTAAAACCTGGTCAATCAGACCTCCGCCCATGTTGCCCACCACACCAAAGAGATACATTACGGTCGACATTGAGGCCGCAAGCACAGCGTGTACCGCAAACAGCAACGGTGAAATGAACAGGAAGGTAAATTCCAGCGGTTCGGTAATTCCCACCAGCATGGCGGTTAAGGTTGCGGGGATCAGCAAGCCCGCCACTTTTACCCGATTTTCCGGTGCGGCAGTGAAGTACATCGCTAAAGAAATGCCCACGGCACCAAAGATTTTTGAGTTACCGTGCAGGGCAAAACCGCCTTCCGGGAACAACGATTTCAGCGGCTCGGCGCTCAGACTGAACTCTTGCAGATGCTGCGCCCAGTACATCTGAATGCCGCCTTCAACAGCTGCCGGACCAAAGATAAACGGTCCGTAGATGAAGTGGTGTAAACCGGTTGGGATCAGAATACGTTCGAGGAAGGTGTAAACCCACACCCCAAGCGCACCCGCCGAACGCAGGAACGCTTGCAGAGATTCAATCCCCATTTGTACTTTTGGCCAGCCGAGCAATGTCAGCCAGGCACAGGGGATCATCACCAGGAAGGCGATAATCACCACATAAGACGTCCCCTGGAAAATGCCGAGAAACACCGGCAGTTTTTTATCGAACAGACGGTTATGCAGCGCCGTCACAATGCCGGAAATGATAATTGCGCCGATAATGCTGGTATCGAGGGTTTTAATCCCGGCCATCATTGTCAGACCGCTACCTGCCACCGCGTCCTGAGTGAAATCGACGCCGAAGTAACTTCCCCAGGTCATTCCCATCGCATTAATGAAATAGTTCCAGGTCAGGAAACTCACCATCACCGCCAGACAAGCACGCCCCTGCGCTTGCTTAGCAAGGCCAATGGGTAAACCGACAGCAAAAATCAGCGGCATATTACGGAATACCGTCCAACCGCCCTCTTCAATAATGTGTACGATTTGCGCGAATAAACTGTTCGGATCGGTCAGTGATTCCCCGACAAACATCGGGTTTTGCAACAAGATGGCAAGACCCACCACAATCCCGGCGAAGGGAAACAGCAGCACTGGCGTGAACATCGCGCCGCCAAAGCGTTGAATTTGACTGAGCATTTCCACATCCTCTTTTCTCAATTCTGTAAGTAGGAAGCCTGATTGGTTATGCGGCAGGCCTGGAGCGAGGATAGGAAGATGCGATCGGCAGAACATGACGACCCAATGGGATTCGTGATCGCTTTCATGCTTTTCGTTGGGCGGTAGAGATCTACGTTTTCGCGAAAAAGTAGACCTCTGTGAGCACAGGTACACAGCATCGAACACATCTTTAAAAAAAAGATGTTTTTTCAATCGATTAAGCAGAACTTGTGTGCGCATTACCCGGGCTTGCAGGCAAAAAAGAGATCTAGAGATGATCTACAAAAGCATTGCGGAGCGGTTAAGAATTCGACTTAACTCCGCAGATTTCACGCTAAACAGCCTTCTTCCCGGTGAAAAAAAGCTGGCGGAAGAGTTTGCGGTATCGCGGATGACCATCCTTAAAGCCATTGACCTGCTGGTAGCGTGGGGGCTGGTGGTCCGCCGCCACGGTAGTGGCACTTACCTGGTGCGCAAAGATGTACTGCATCAAACCGCCAGTCTGACCGGGCTGGTGGAGGTGTTAAAACGGCAGGGAAAAACGGTCACCAGCCAGGTGCTGATTTTTGAAATCATGCCTGCGCCTCCGGCCATTGCCAGCCAGTTACGGATTCAAATCAACGAGCAGATCTACTTCTCCCGTCGCGTTCGTTTTGTGGAAGGGAAACCGCTGATGCTGGAAGACAGCTATATGCCGGTAAAACTGTTCCGTAATCTTTCGCTGCAACATCTGGAAGGGTCGAAGTTTGAATATATTGAACAAGAGTGCGGGATTTTGATTGGCGGTAATTATGAAAGCCTGACGCCAGTGCTCGCCGATAGACTGCTGGCGCGGCAAATGAAGGTAGCGGAACACACGCCACTGCTGCGGATCACCTCGTTGTCATATAGCGAGAGCGGGGAGTTTTTGAATTATTCAGTGATGTTCAGAAATGCCAGCGAATACCAGGTGGAGTACCATTTACGGCGACTCCACCCGGAAAAGAGTTAACCGATACTCCAGAAGAGCACCGCCAGTAATTGGGGGGTGATAATGCGCAGGAACATTACCAACGGATAGACAGTGGCGTAAGAGAGCGCCGCCGCACCGCTGGTTGGATGAAGATTATTAGCAAACGCCAGCGCCGGAGGATCGGTCATGGAACCTGCCAGCATCCCGCACATGGTCAGGTAATTCATTTTGGCTAACATCCGCGCCAGAATGCCAACAGTAATCAGCGGAACGGCGGTGATCAGGGCACCATAACCAATCCAGCTTAGCCCTTCGCCATTGACCAGGGTATTCACAAAATCCCCACCAGATTTCAGACCAACGACCGAGAGGAACAGCACGATCCCCAGCTCCCGCAGCGCGAGGTTGGCGCTTGGCGGCATAAACCAGTACAGCTTGCCGATACTGCCGATACGCCCGAGGATCAACGCCATAATCAGCGGTCCGCCCGCCAGCCCCAGTTTCAACGCGGCCGGGAATCCTGGCACAAAGACGGGAATAGAACCTAACAATACGCCTAGCCCGATGCCAATAAACACTGGCAGCATCTGAACCTGTTGCAGTTTTTGCTGCGCATTCCCCAGCACATTGGCAACGGCATCAATTGCGGACGGACGCCCCACCAGATTGAGGATATCGCCGAACTGCAGGCTGATATCGCCACTGGCGACCAGTTCGACCCCGGCACGGTTCAGGCGCGAGATAACAACGTCATAGCGTTCTTTAAAGTGCAGGTCGCGAATACGTTTTCCGAGCACGTTTTCATTGGTGACCACCACACGCTCGACGCGCAAATCAGTGCCTTTCGTGGACAGCGAAGTATCGACCTCCTGACCAATCACCAGTTGCGCATTATGTAAATCCGCTGGCTGACCCACCAGATGCAGCAAATCGCCCAGTTGGATAATGGTATCTGGCGAAGGAACTTTTAGGGTTTCTTCGCGTTTCAGACGCGAGCAGATAATTTTGTCGCCGTTGAGAATCGGTACATCTTTAATGGCTAAATCATGCAGGTTAGGGTTCTCAACGCGAATATTGATAGTCTTGATCAGCGCGCCGCCATTGGTGCGTGAAGACTCGTGCTGCTGAGCTTCTGTCTCGACATTGACGCGGAAAATAACCCGCAACATCCACATGGTGAACAAAATCCCGCAAATGCCGAATGGATACGCCATCGCGTAACTCATCCCCATCTGATCGACCATTTCCATTGGTGTACCCAGGTCGCGCAAAATCTGCTGCCCTGCCCCCAGCGCTGGCGTATTGGTAACCGCACCGGAGAAAATCCCCAGCACTACCGGCAGTGGAATATCAAACAGTTTATGCAGGATGGCGGTAACCAGACCACCGATGATGACGATCAGAACAGCAAACAGGTTGAGGCGTAATCCGGAGACGCGCAATGAGGCAAAGAAGCCCGGCCCTACCTGAATCCCGATAGTATAAACGAACAGGATCAGGCCAAATTCCTGAATAACATGCAGCATATCGCTACTTAATGTCATCCCCGCCTGAGAAACAAAATGGCCGACGATGATCCCACCAAACAGCACGCCGCCAATACCTAATCCTATGCCGCGAAATTTGACGTTGCCGATAAACAAACCGACGACTGCCACCAAAGCCAGAATACTGACCGTTAATGCTATATCACTCATCGTCCATTTCTCTTGAGATAACATTTTAATTGCTACGGATTATGGCTGAATCGGTGAAGCAGATTTGCCTTATAGCGCACATTATCACGGGAAAGAACGTGCCGAAATATCTTAAACAGTCGAAATTTAACGCATTGTTGAGTAAGTAAGACAAAAAAAGCCCCACCAGAATGGCGGGGCAAAGAGAATAGCTAGTTAGCTATTTAACGCGGGACGTTCGCTGATAGCGATACGCTGCGCTGCGATGGGTTCAGGCTCATTACGAATTAAATCAATATGCAGTAAACCGTTTACGAAGGTTGCGCCAGAGACTTCCATATTTTCAGCCAGCGTAAAGCTCAGGCTAAATGGCTGATTCATAAGCCCTTGATGCAGCCATTTTTTCTCTTCTTTTGGCTGCTCCGGCGTGCCTTTTACGCTCAGGCGCGTACCTTCCAGTTGAATCTCTAAATCTTCCTGACGGAAACCTGCCAGCGCAAGGGTAATGCGGTAGTGGTTATCGTCGCTTTTCTCAATGTTGTACGGCGGGAAGCTCTGGCTTTCACCGGCGTTTTGCAGTGCGTTGGCCAGTTTGTCAAAACCGATCCATTGACGCATCAGTGGGGATAAATCGAAGTTACGCATAGTCATTTCTCCTTCTAAGAAGCGAGTAAGTACCTGCAAATCCGAAGATTCGCATATGCTCCCTGACGGCGAGCATGGAGATGTCAGGCCGCGCCAGGCGGCCTTAGGGAATTAGTTGATTTCGATACGGCGCGGTTTTTTCGCTTCCGGAATCACGCGTTCGAGATCGATATACAGCAAACCATTTACCAGGTTAGCACCACGAACATGAATGTTCTCAGCTAACTGGAATTTGCGTTCAAAGTTGCGTTCAGCGATGCCCTGGTACAGATAGGTGCGCTCTTTTTGTTCGTCGGCGTGAGCACCTTTCACCACCAGCAGATTATCCTGGGCGGTAATTTCCAGTTCGCTCTCAGCAAAACCAGCCACAGCGATAGCAATGCGGTAATGGTTTTCGTCTACCAGTTCAACGTTATACGGAGGGTAGCCGCCATTACTCTGGCTCTGGTTGTTTTCTAAGTGGTTAAACAAACGGTCAAATCCAATAGCAGAACGGTAAAGCGGGGATAAATCAAAGTTACGCATAATCAATAGCTCCTGAAATCAGCGAGAATGTAAGACCTTCCACAATGGACAGGTCAGGTAGCCAGAACACCCATCAGGCGCGTCCTCATCGGCTACGATGTAAAAATGGGTCTGGAAATGAACTTTTCAAGCCTTATCAGCGGACTTTTTTTTGCAGTTTATGGTCTATTGCATAGACTGAGGGGGCAGCACGAAACGTTAAAGTGCGATAGCCGCCACAGTGCGACGTAATGATGATGTTATTTTCAGCAAGGGATCGCTATAACTCATCAGGCCAACACCCACGATCAACAGATGAATTTATTATGATAAGAAATGTGTTGTTAGCGTTCATGATATGCAGCGGAATGACATTACTCGGAGGATGCTCCAGCGTGATGTCCCATACCGGAGGGAAAGAAGGAACGTATCCCGGCACCCGCGCCAGCGCAACCATGATTGGCGACGATGAAACCAACTGGGGCACTAAGTCGCTGGCGATTCTCGATATGCCGTTTACCGCTGTGATGGACACGCTTTTACTGCCGTGGGATGTGTTCCGCAAAGACAGCTCGGTGCGCTCGCGCGTTGAAAAAAGCGAAGCCAACGCGCAAGCCACCAATGCGGTTATTCCACCGGCCAGAATGCCTGATAACTGATTTAGCGATCAGTTTCGGTGATCCACAGCTGGCCACCTTCCATCCACGCCAGCCATTGACCATCCGGTGAGAAGACCACGGCGTCCGCAGAAGGTGAATTGGCGTGGTGTTCGGTTAAATACTCAACCTCGCCACTTTGCGCATGGGCACAAGCAATTCGATTATCCAGCACAAAGCCCAACCATTCTCCTGACGGATGCCAGTTAAATGCAGACTGAATATCCGTTTTGTTATGGGTTAACTGGCGCGGCTCGCCGCCCTGTGGCGAGATAAGCCACAGTTGCACAATGCCGTTATCATCACGCATTAAAAACGCGATTTGCGTACCCTGCGGATTACAGCGCACCCAGTGGCGCGGGACGTTGACTAACCCCGGATAAGCCCGATGGTGGGTAAAGGTTAAACGTCGCTGCACGACGCCACGCGGTGGCGCGGGCAGGGTTGTTTCCGTTCCGCTTAACGGCGCATCACCTGCCGCTTTCCAGCCAGCTTCATCTTGCGGTAACTCAACGATAAACAGCTCCGGCACTTTCTCGCCCTTTGGCGAAAGTGTGTCGCCAATAAATGCCAGCCCGTGATTTCCTATCCATCCTTCTTCATAAGCACGATTGATTTCATCACTGCCAGGCTGTGGCGTGGGCGTGGTTTTGCTCACCAGCACGCACCAGTGGCTACCGCTGTATTCACGCGGATGCTGCTTTTGTACGTTGACCGGGCCAAACGGCGCAGCAACACCGACGTTTCGCAAATCCAGCGCCGGATCGAGTTCTTGCATTACATGGTCGTTATAGGTAAAGCTCACCCTTTCACCGTTCGGGCTAAAGACATGCACATGGCTGCCGCCGCGCAGCACTCCTGGCGTATACGGCGCGGTAATATCCATCGCATCAAGGTTACTCATCTTGCCGCCTTCAACAATCACTCCGCGCCGATGATGGAAGTCGTAATGCCATGTTTCATCAGGATTTTCCGGGCCGTGGATGAAAACATATTTCTCTGACTTCGGATGAACGGTCACCACGCCGACGTGTGCGCCCTGTGACACGCGATAGATAACCTCGACCTCGCCGGTATGGATATTCACACGCTCAATGGTCTCGCCGGTAAACGACGCACCAGAAGGACGCACGTCAAATACCAGCCACTGGCTGTCGGGCGTCCAGGTATTGGTATTGGTGAGCAGGTGATTACGGGGAGCAAAGGTTATCTGTTTCATGGCGCGGTCCTGATACAAAACGGGTCCCGCCATCATACTTCACAAGGATTTCACTTTCAGACAATAGTCTTTTGCCATCGTGATGAATGTGAGTGAAAAGATGGAACATTTCGACGTGGCGATTATTGGCCTCGGCCCGGCAGGATCGGCGTTGGCACGAAAGTTAGCAGGCAAAATGCAGGTGATCGCGCTGGATAAAAAGCACCAGCATGGTACTGAAGGTTTCAGCAAACCTTGTGGCGGTCTGCTGGCACCGGACGCGCAGCGATCTTTTATTCGCGATGGGCTGACGCTTCCTGTCGATGTGATCGCTAATCCGCAGATTTTCAGCGTCAAAACCGTCGACGTCGCCGCATCGCTCACGCGTAACTACCAGCGAAGCTATATCAATATCAATCGTCATGCCTTCGACTTGTGGATGAAGTCGCTGATCCCCACCAGCGTTGACGTTTACCACGACAGCCTGTGCCGGAAAATCTGGCGTGAGGATAATAAATGGCATGTCATTTTTCGTGCAGACAGCTGGGAGCAGCATATTACCGCCCGCTATCTGGTCGGTGCCGATGGTGCCAACTCGATGGTGCGGCGACATCTCTACCCGGATCATCAAATCCGTAAATATGTCGCAATCCAGCAGTGGTTCGCAGAGAAACATCCGGTGCCGTTCTACTCCTGCATCTTTGATAATGCGATAACTGACTGTTACTCATGGAGTATCAGCAAAGACGGTTATTTTATCTTTGGCGGTGCCTATCCAATGAAAGACGGTCAGACGCGTTTCGCGACGCTGAAAGAGAAAATGAGCGCCTTTCAGTTCCAGTTTGGCAAAGCGGTGAAAAGCGAAAAATGCACAGTGCTGTTTCCCTCACGCTGGCAGGATTTTGTCTGCGGTAAGGACAACGCCTTTCTGATTGGCGAAGCGGCAGGATTTATCAGCGCCAGTTCGCTGGAGGGGATTAGCTATGCGCTGGATAGCGCAGACATTCTGCGTTCGGTGTTACTGAAGCAGCCAGAGAAGCTCAATACCGCTTACTGGCGCGCCACCCGCAAACTGCGTTTAAAACTCTTCGGCAAGATAGTAAAAAGCCGATGCCTGACCGCACCGGCTTTAAGAAAGTGGATTATGCGCAGTGGTATGGCGCATATTCCACAGTTGAAAGATTAGCCAACGCGCTTCACATCGCCCACCAGCAGGATGTAAGAGAGCGCGCCAATCAACGCGACGGCGGAGATATAAACCAGTGCAGGTGCGAAACCGTAACCCTGCGCCAGGTACCCCACCACCAGCGGAACGGTGATGCCGCCCAGACCACCGGCGAAGTTAAACACGCCGCCGGTTAAACCAATCAGGCGCATCGGTGCCAGAGAAGAAACCAGCGACCAGGTAATCGAAGCAAAACCGTTACCGAAGAATGCCAGCGCCATCAGGCACATAATCATCATCGGATCGTTAGTGTAGTTAGCGCCCATAATGCAGGTGGAGATCAGCAAGCCGCAGATAATCGGCGTTTTACGCGCAAAGCCCAGTGAAAAGCCCTTAAGTACCAGCAGATCCGCTACCCAGCCAGAGAGCAGGACGCCGACAAACGCCGCGAGGAATGGCACCGTGGTCATAAAGCCTGCTTTCAGCGCCGTGATTCCTTTTTCCTGGGTTAAATAGTTCGGGAACCAGGTTAAGAAAAACCACAGTGTAGAAGCCACCGCAAATTGCCCAAGATAAACGCCGATCAGTTTACGATGGAACACCAGTTTCCAGTCTTTGGCTGTTAACGGCTGACGCGCCTCTTTCTTCACCGGCGCATCACCATCCACCAGACCGCCGCCATCACGAATGTAATCCAGTTCAGCTTTGCTGATACCTTTGGTCAGGCGCGGCGGCTGATAAACCTTAAACCAAATCAGCGACCAGATAATGCCGATACCACCAGTGACAATGAACACCCAGTGCCAGCTCAACATCTCCTGAATCCAGATCAGCAGCGGCGTCAGAAACGCCAGACCGACAAACTGACCAGACGTATAAAAACCAACGGCAGAAGCGCGTTCATGTTCCGGGAACCAGCTGGTCACCATCCGGTTATTGGTCGGGAAAGCAGGCGCTTCGAAAATACCGGTTATCGCGCGCAGACCAATTAATGACATTAAGCCCGTGGCAAAGCCCTGGAATAAAGTCGCCACTGACCAGCCAAATATCGCAATAAAATAAGTCACGCGAGAACCTACGCGATCTAAAAACCAACCGCCGGGGATCTGACATAGCGTATAAAGCCAGGCGAAGGCCGAAAATACATAGCCCATTTCCGCTTTGGTAATGCCGAACTCTTCCTGAATATGGGCGGAAGCCACGGCCAGGTTGGCGCGGTCGACATAACAAATGACTACCGTAATAAAGATCATCACCAGCGTCAGATAACGCCGACGCCCCGGCTTTGCTGCATTAACGGGAATATCCATAGCGAGCTTTCTCCAGATTTTGGGCATAGCGAAGCCGCTCACCATGCCCTGTAATTTACAGAGGGTTATATTTTTGTATTGCTGTTTTAGTGCCCGATGAGGGGCTTACGTGGCAGGAATTACCACTCTGCTACGCTGTTATCTTCATGACGCCAGAGCGGATTACGCCAGTCCGGGGCATTTTTACTGAACTCAATCACTTTAGCTTCGTCGATTTCCACGCCTAAGCCCGGTTTCGTTAACGGTTTAAAGAAGCCGCCGACCATGCTGAAGTCTTCTTTGTTTTTCACAAAGTCGAGTAACTCCGCGCCTTTGTTGTAATGAATTCCCATACTTTGTTCCTGAAGTACGGCGTTATAGGAAACAAAGTCGATATGCAGGCAAGCCGCCAGTGCAATCGGTCCGAGCGGACAGTGCGGCGCAAGGGTCACGTCATAGGCTTCTGCCATTCCGGCGATTTTGTAGCATTCGGTAATACCGCCCGCGTGGGAGAGATCCGGTTGCAGAATCGAAATACCACCTGCCTCCAGCACGCGTTTAAAATCGAAGCGTGAGAACATGCGTTCACCCGCCGCCAGTGGAATATGCGTTTGTGCCGCCAGTTTCGGGTAGTATTCGGCTTGTTCCGCCAGCACCGGCTCCTCAATAAACAGCGGGCGATACGGCTCCAGTTCTTTAATCAGCACTTTCGCCATCGGCGCGCTGACGCGACCGTGGAAATCAAGACCAAACTCAATCTGATTGCCAAAAGCTTCACGAATTTGTGCCACGGTGTTAACCGCCGCATCTACCGCGCGGGAGTTATCAATTAGCCCCAGTTCTTCACAACCGTTCAGTTTGAAGGTATCGAAGCCGATTTCGCGTAGCGTTTTAATGCCGTCGATAACATCCGCCGGACGATCGCCGCCAACCCAACTGTAGGCTTTAATTTTGTCGCGAACCAGGCCGCCCATCAGTTGCCAGACCGGCGCATTCAGCACTTTACCTTTGATATCCCATAACGCCTGGTCAATCCCGGCGATGGCGCTCATCAGGATCGGACCGCCGCGATAGAATCCGGCGCGATACATCACTTGCCATAAGTCATTGATGCGCGATGGATCCTGACCAATCAAATAGTCACCCAGCTCGTGAACTGCCGCTTCCACCGTACGGGCGCGGCCTTCGATCACGGGCTCGCCCCAACCGACCACGCCTTCATCGGTTTCAATTTTCAGGAACATCCAGCGGGGAGGTAAACGATACGTGGTAATTTTGGTGATTTTCATTGCACTGCCTCTCGATACGCCTTAACAAATGCTGCTGCCTGCTGCGCGGTGCGCTCTACGGATTGCCCGGCGCGATAGAGATCGCTGCCTAAGCCCGCCCCTGCACAACCTGCGTCTATCCACTGCGCCAGGTTTTCTGGCGTCACGCCGCCAACGGCAAAGACTGCGATGTCCGATGGCAATACCGCTTTTAACGCTTTGATGTATTGCGGACCAAAAGCCGATGACGGAAATATTTTCAGCGCCTGCGCGCCCGCTTCGAGCGCGGTAAAGGCTTCGGTCGCCGTCGCGCAGCCGGGGCAGACGGTCATGCCGTAGCCCACCGCACGGCGGATCACTTCACTATGGATATTGGGCGTAACGATGAGCTGACAGCCCATCCTGGCGAGCGCATCGACCTGTTCAGGTTTCAGTACCGTACCTGCGCCAATCAACGCCTTGTCGCCGTACGCATCAACGATGGCGGGAATGCTTTGCTCCCATTGTGGGGAATTCAGCGGGATTTCAACCGCGTCGAACCCGGCGTCAATCACCGCGCCAACATGCGCCAGCGCCTCGTCGGGCGTAATACCGCGCAAAATGGCGATCAGCGGGAGTTTAGGTTGCCACTGCATGAGCGATGCTCCTTATACCAGCCTGAAATGCCGTGTCGCCCGCCACCGCCGTCACGTCGCAACCCATCGCCTGAAAGGCTTGCTGGTAGCGCGCGGTCAGCGATGTTCCGGCGACAAGGGTGATGGCGTGTTGATGGGCCACATAGTCGCGCATACTGGCGACCTCTGCGCCAATCAACAAACCAGAGAGAAATTCGCTGACCTGTTCGCGGGGAAGTGTTCCCAGCACATGCGAGGCGCGAACTTCAAAAAGCTGCGGCAATATGGCGGGCGTATTAAGACCACGCTCAAGACCAGCCGCGAAGGCATCGGCAGAGTTTTCCTGCGGCGGCAAACCTGCGCCAATCAATGAGTGATTTAACAGTAAATGATGTAATTCACCGGTCATCACGGTGCGAAAATCGTTGATTTGCTGGCTATCGGCCTGCACCCATTTGCAATGGGTTCCGGGCATGACATAAAGAGAGGAAGGAGCCAGAGCTCGCGCGCCGATCAATTGTGTTTCTTCGCCGCGCATCACATTGTGGTTATCGTCATGAGAGACACATAATCCGGGAATAATCCAGATATTGTCGCCAACAGACGTTAATTGTTCGCCAATAGACGAAAAACGGGCAGGAACAGATAAATACGGAGCAACTTTCCAGCCGACATTGCTGCCGACCATTCCTGCCATTACCACTGGCGTATTCTCTTCACGCCAGTCGGTCGTGACTTCTGCTAACACCGCAGCCGGAGATTTTCCGTTCAGGCGCGTGACGCCTGCTTCTGATTGCCTGCTCTCCAGGCAGTGGTCGCCCTGATAAAGCCAGGCGCGCAGATTGGTCGATCCCCAGTCAATTGCGATGTAGCGAGCTGTCATGTGATTTCCTTTAACCTTCGTGTAGAGCTGGCGATCATGGTAAGCGCCGCCTGCTCTGCCGCATCGCCGTCCTGATGCCGTATCGCATCGAACAGCGCCTTATGTTCCTGGAGCGTTTGCGGCATGTTGGCCTCATCGCCCATCCAGGTTCGTTCAAAAACCGCCCGCTGCAGCGAACTGATCGCAATGCTAAATTGCTGTAACACCGGGTTATGCACCGACTGCAACACCGCCTCGTGGTAGCGAATATCCGCTTCGTTAAACGCTTCGCGGTCCTGATTGTTGGCAATCATCTCGTTCAGCGCCGATTCAATCTGCGCCAGATCGCTGGAAGTCGCGCGCTCTGCTGCCCAACGGGCAATCGCCGGTTCCACCAGATTTCGCACTTCGCTCATGGCACTGATAAGCCGTGGGTCATAGTCGTTTTCCAGCACCCATTGCAGTACGTCAGTGTCGAGGTAATTCCACTGGTTACGCGGAGCCACAAACGCCCCGCGATAACGTTTCATTTCAATCAGCCGCTTCGCCATCAGCGAACGGAACACCTCACGGATGATGTTGCGCGAGGTTGCAAACTCTTCACAGAGCTCCGCCTCAGCCGGAAGTGGCGAGCCAGGTACGTATTTGCCGTGAACGATCTGTTTACCCAGCGTAATGACAATGCGATCGGTTTTATTGAGAGTCATGGAGAGTCCTTGTGCTCTGTATGTTCTTCTCTACTTTACCCCGATCGATGCATAACACGGCAACTTTGTAGTACCAGCGTGATGACGTTCGCGTTTGCTGTGTGTGTAATGTAGTACAAACTTATATTGTTGTACTACAATTTAGATCACAAAAAGAACAATGCATAAAAAAATGACATGCGTCGGGCAGAAATCTGAAAAGGGATATCAGGCGCTAAACAGGAGGGAAAGAAGAGTATGCTTTCAACGGCTTAGCTACTCGTTTAAAGGATTAATCATGAAGTTGAATTTTAAGGGATTTTTTAAGGCTGCCGGTTTATTCCCACTGGCGCTGATGCTTTCAGGCTGTATCTCGTATGCTCTGGTTTCCCATACCGCAAAGGGTAGTTCAGGAAAGTATCAATCGCAGTCAGACACCATCACTGGGCTATCGCAGGCAAAAGATAGTAATGGAACAAAAGGCTATGTTTTTGTAGGGGAATCGCTGGATTACCTTATCACTGATGGTGCCGATGACATCGTTAAGATGCTCAATGATCCAGCACTTAACCGGCACAATATTCAGGTTGCCGATGACGCAAGATTTATTTTAAATGCGGGGAAAAAGAAATTTACCGGCACAATATCGCTTTACTACTACTGGAATAACGAAGAAGAAAAGGCACTGGCAACGCATTATGGTTTTGCCTGTGGTGTTCAACACTGTACCAGGTCACTGGAAAACCTAAAAGGCACAATCCATGAGAAAAATAAAAACATGGATTACTCAAAGGTGATGGCGTTCTACCATCCATTTAAAGTGCGATTTTATGAATACTATTCACCCAGAGGCATTCCGGATGGTGTTTCCGCAGCATTACTGCCAGTGACTGTTACGCTGGACATCATTACTGCACCGCTGCAATTTCTGGTTGTATATGCAGTAAACCAATAATCAGTAAGCGGGCAAACGCATTCATGCTGTTTGCCCGCCCACAGATTAATTCAGCACATACTTCTCAATAGCAAACGCCACGCCATCTTCAAGGTTAGATTTGGTGACAAAGTTCGCCACTTCTTTCACCGAAGGAATAGCGTTATCCATCGCCACACCGACGCCTGCATATTCAATCATTGCGATGTCGTTTTCCTGATCGCCAATCGCCATGATTTCTTCCGGCTTAATGCCCAGCACATCGGCCAGTGATTTCACCCCCGTACCTTTGTTAACGCGTTTATCGAGGATTTCGAGGAAGTACGGCGCACTTTTCAGCACGGTATATTTCTCTTTCACTTCCTGCGGAATACGCGCGATAGCCTGGTCGAGGATGGCGGGTTCATCAATCATCATCACTTTCAGGAACTGGGTATTGGGGTCCATTTTCTCCGCTTCGCAGAACACCAGCGGAATGGTGGCAACGAAGGATTCATGCACCGTGTAGTAGCTGATATCACGGTTGGCGGTGTACAGCGTGGTGCGGTCCAGGGCGTGGAAATGAGAACCGACTTCGCGAGAGAGTTTTTCCAGGAAACGGTAGTCGTCATAGCTGAGAGCGGTTTGCGCCACGGTGCTACCATCAGCGGCCTTCTGTACCAGCGCGCCGTTATAAGTAATGCAGTAGTCGCCCGGCAGTTCCATATGCAGCTCTTTCAGGTAATTGTGAACACCTGCATAAGGGCGACCCGTCGTTAGCACGACATTCACGCCACGGGCGCGAGCTGCGGCAATCGCATTTTTAACGGCGGGTGAAATGGTGTGATCGGGTAGCAGAAGGGTGCCATCCATATCGATAGCAATGAGTTTGATAGCCATGAGTTCCCCAGGTAGATTAGTTCCTGACCCATGCTAACGCGATTCCGCTCAAAAATCAGTACAACACCCGAGGGAAAGGGGGATGCAACGCGGGTTGCATGCTCCCCATTTGCTTAGCGGAAGAGTTTCCCTTTCAGCAGTTCCATGCCTGCGGAAAGCAGATCGTTATTGGCTTGTGGAGACACTTCACCTTGCGGTGAGAGCGCATCAATAATCTTCGGCAATTGTTCTGCCAGTAAACTGGAAGCTGTACTGGTATCCACGCCAAGTTTTTGTCCAAGATCGGACACCGCATTTGTGCCGAGCGCCGATTCCAGTTGCTCGCCACTAACCGATTGATTGCCCTGTTGATTACTCAGCCAGGTTGAGAGAATGGCCCCTAAGCCGCCACTTTGCAGTTTTTCCAGCAGCACCTGAATGCCGCCCTGCTCCTCAACCCAACTTAAAATAGCCTGATATTTCCCCGCATCGCCTTTCAGAAAGGCACCGACAACTTCATCAAAAAGCCCCATGATAATCACCTGTAAAGCGTTACGTGTTGACCCAAAAAGTATAGATTTGCGGGATGATAATTGCGGATTGCAGAAATAAAAAGGGCGGAGATGATCTCCGCCCTTTTCTTATAGCTTCTTGCCGGATGCGGCGTGAACGCCTTATCCGGCCTACAAAATCATGAAAATTCAATACATTGCAAGATTTTCGTAGGCCTGATAAGCGTAGCGCATCAGGCACGCTCGCATGGTTAGCGCCATTAAATATCGATATTCGCCGCTTTCAGGGCGTTCTCTTCAATAAACGCACGGCGCGGTTCAACGGCGTCGCCCATCAGCGTGGTGAACAACTGGTCAGCGGCAATCGCATCCTTAACGGTAACGCGCAGCATACGACGGCTTTCCGGGTCCATGGTGGTTTCCCACAGCTGTTCCGGGTTCATCTCGCCCAGACCTTTATAACGCTGGATGGAGAGGCCGCGACGGGACTCTTTCACCAGCCAGTCCAGCGCCTGCTCGAAGCTGGCTACCGGCTGACGACGCTCGCCACGTTCGATAAACGCATCTTCTTCCAGCAAGCCACGCAGTTTCTCACCCAGCGTGCAGATACGACGATATTCGCCACCGGTGATAAACTCGTGATCCAGCGGATAGTCAGTATCCACACCGTGGGTACGCACGCGAACAATCGGCTCGAACAGGTTTTGTTCGGCATTGGTGTGGACATCAAACTTCCACTGGCTGCCGTGCTGTTCTTTGTCGTTCAGTTCGCTGACCAGCGCGTTCACCCAGCGGGTAACGGTCTGCTCATCAGAAAGGTCAGCTTCCGTCAACGTCGGCTGATAGATAAGCTCTTTCAGCATTGCTTTCGGATAACGACGCTCCATACGATTGATCATTTTCTGCGTCGCGTTGTACTCAGATACCAGTTTCTCTAACGCTTCGCCAGCCAATGCCGGTGCACTGGCGTTGGTGTGCAGCGTTGCGCCGTCCAGCGCGATAGAGATCTGGTACTGATCCATCGCTTCGTCGTCTTTAATGTACTGTTCCTGCTTGCCTTTCTTCACTTTGTACAGCGGCGGCTGAGCGATGTAGACGTGACCGCGTTCAACGATTTCCGGCATCTGACGATAGAAGAAGGTCAACAGCAGCGTACGAATGTGCGAGCCGTCGACGTCCGCATCGGTCATGATGATGATGCTGTGATAACGCAGTTTGTCCGGGTTGTACTCGTCACGACCGATACCACAGCCAAGCGCGGTGATAAGCGTCGCCACTTCCTGAGAAGAGAGCATCTTATCGAAGCGCGCTTTCTCGACGTTGAGGATTTTACCCTTCAGCGGCAGAATCGCCTGGTTCTTGCGGTTACGCCCCTGCTTCGCAGAGCCGCCCGCGGAGTCCCCTTCCACCAGGTACAGTTCGGAAAGCGCCGGATCGCGTTCCTGGCAGTCTGCCAGTTTGCCCGGCAGGCCCGCTAAGTCGAGCGCACCTTTACGGCGGGTCATTTCACGAGCGCGACGCGCCGCTTCACGGGCACGGGCAGCATCGATAATTTTGCCAACCACGATTTTCGCGTCGGTTGGGTTTTCCAGCAGGTATTCTGCCAGCAGTTCGTTCATCTGCTGTTCTACCGCCGATTTCACCTCAGAAGAAACCAGTTTGTCTTTGGTCTGGGAGGAGAATTTCGGGTCCGGCACTTTTACGGAAACGACCGCAATCAGGCCTTCACGCGCATCGTCACCGGTGGCGCTGACTTTGGCTTTTTTGCTGTAGCCTTCTTTGTCCATGTAGGCGTTCAGGGTACGGGTCATCGCCGCACGGAAGCCTGCCAGGTGAGTACCGCCGTCACGCTGCGGAATGTTGTTGGTAAAGCAGTAGATGTTTTCCTGGAAGCCATCGTTCCACTGCAACGCCACTTCGACGCCAATACCGTCTTTTTCAGTGGAGAAGTAGAAGATATTCGGGTGGATCGGCGTTTTGTTCTTGTTCAGATATTCAACGAACGCCTTGATGCCGCCTTCATAGTGGAAGTGGTCTTCTTTGCCGTCGCGCTTGTCGCGCAGACGAATGGAAACGCCGGAGTTGAGGAACGACAACTCACGCAGACGTTTCGCCAGAATTTCATATTCGAACTCGGTCACATTGGTGAAGGTTTCGAGGCTGGGCCAGAAACGCACCATGGTGCCGGTTTTTTCAGTCTCGCCGGTAACCGCCAGCGGAGCCTGCGGTACACCGTGTTCGTAGATCTGACGGTGAATTTTACCCTCGCGCTGGATAACCAGCTCCAGTTTTTGCGACAGGGCGTTTACTACCGAAACACCAACGCCGTGCAGACCGCCGGACACTTTATAGGAGTTATCGTCAAATTTACCGCCTGCGTGCAGAACGGTCATGATCACTTCCGCCGCCGATACGCCCTCTTCCGGGTGAATACCGGTCGGAATGCCGCGCCCGTCATCCTGTACAGAGACAGAGTTATCGGCGTGAATGGTGACGATAATTTCTTTACAGTGACCCGCGAGCGCTTCGTCGATAGCGTTATCTACCACCTCGAATACCATGTGGTGCAGACCGGTGCCGTCATCCGTGTCGCCGATATACATACCCGGGCGCTTACGCACCGCATCCAGCCCTTTCAGGACTTTGATACTGGAGGAGTCATAAGAATTCGACATCAACGTTTCTCGCTCATTTATACTTGGGTTAATCCGTTATTTTACCCTTTTCCACGGTAAACATCTTCGAATTTTCGTCCGACATGTCTATAACGTGTTCAGCACTGATCGCGCTGACAAAGACCTGTGATTGCGTCGCTTTTAAGCGGCTGGCAAGCAGCCCGCGACGCTCATCATCAAGCTCAGAGGCAAAATCATCTATCAGGTAGAGACACCGCCGCCCGCTTTCACGGGTGAGGAACTCTCCTTGCGCCAGACGTAAGGCGCACATCAACAGCTTAAGCTGCCCACGCGATAAGGTATCTTCCACCGGCGCACCGTCGGCGCGAATGCGTAAGTCCGCTTTATGCGGGCCATGCGCGGTGTAGGTTAGCTGGCGATCGCGTTCAAAATTACGTTCCAGCACCTCAGCATATTCTGTCTCTTTCTCCCAGCCGCGCTGGAAAGAGAAAGTCAGAGAAAACTCAGGGAGAAATTGCTTACAAGTATCGGCCATATCAGCTGCGATACCGGCGCTATACTCCGCGCGCCAGGTGCTGATTTGCTCCGCCAGCGGGATCAGCTCTTTATCCCACGGGCGTAGCTGTTCGTAACGTGTCACCTGGCGCAGCGCCGCATTGCGCTGCTTGAGCAATCGCTTGAGATTGCTCCAGGCGGTGAAAAATCCGGGTTCGTTGTGAAAGCATCCCCAGTCGAGGAATGCTCTTCTGTATTTGGGGCCGCCGTTGAGTAAAGTAAACCCTTCTGGCGTTATCAACTGCATTGGCATCAGGTGCGCCAGTTCCGCGACCTTATGCCCGTCTGTACCGTCGATGCGGACTTTGCTGTCGCCCTGTTTGTCTTTGGTTAAGCCAATCGCTGTCTCGCGCTCTTCGCCCTGTAATCGCCCGTGGAGAACAAACGCCTCCTGCTCATGGCGAATGACGCGACCAATCTGCAAACTGCGAAACGCCCGACCATGGCCGAGCGTATAGATGGCTTCCAGCACGCTGGTTTTGCCACTGCCGTTGGCACCTACCAGAAAGTTAAAGCCGGGAGATAAGGCGAGATCCGCGGTTTCAATGTTGCGGAAATCGCGGATCAACAAGCGGGTGAGGGACATTACAGTCTCATTGGCATGACAACATAAGCCGCGCTCTGGCTGGCCGCATCTTCAATCTGCACGCTGGAAACCGAATCGGTCAGCATCATGCGGACGTTTTCGCATTTCAGCGCGTTCAGAACATCCAGCACATAACTGACGTTGAAGCCGATTTCCATCTCCGCACCGCTATAGGTAACGTCGAGGATCTCTTCCGCTTCTTCCTGTTCCGGGTTGTTGGCGGTGATTTTCAGCTGGTTTTCGCTGACATAAAGACGTACGCCGCGGAATTTCTCGTTAGAGAGAATCGCCGCGCGAGCAAACGCCTGCTTGAGCAGATCGCAGCCAGCTTCCAGATGTTTGTCCGGGTTCTTCGGCAGAACGCGGCGATAATCCGGGAAGCGACCATCCACCAGTTTGGAGGTGAAGATAAAGTCGCCAACGTGGGCGCGAATGTTGTTGCTGCCAATCTGTACGCGCAGCGGATTGTCGCCGCCGTCGAGCATACGCATCAGTTCAATCACGCCTTTACGCGGTACGATCACCGAATGGCTTGGCAAAGATTGACCAATTGGCATTGAACAGACCGCCAGACGGTGGCCGTCGGTTGCCACGGTGCGCAGTTCTTCACCTTCGGTTTCAAACAGCATACCATTTAAGTAATAGCGAACGTCCTGATGCGCCATAGAAAACTGGGTCGCTTCAATCAGACGCTTCATCGTTGCCTGCGGCAGGGTAAATTCGACTTCACTCTGCCAGTCATCGAGGTTCGGGAAATCCGCCGCTGGCAGGGTAGACAGCGAAAAACGGCTACGCCCGGAGCGTACCAGCATCCGTTCACCTTCCAGCTGCACGGCAATTTCCGCGCCTTCAGGCAGACCACGGCAGATATCAAAGAATTTGCGCGCCGGAACGGTCGTCGCTCCTGGCTCGTGTGGCTGAACCAGCGCAACACGTGCCACCATTTCCATCTCGAGATCAGTACCGGTCAGCGACAACGTACCGTCAGCAACCTGTAACAGCAGATTACCGAGAATCGGTAGCGTAGGACGACCACCTAACGGACCGCTCACCTGTTGTAGCGGTTTTAATAAATGCTCACGTTCTACGGTAAATTTCATAGGTTTACGATGACAATGTTCTGATTAAATTTGAAAAATCTTCTTTGATATCGTGGCTCTCTTCACGCAACTGCTCGATCTTACGGCAGGCATGAAGCACCGTCGTGTGGTCACGACCACCAAACGCATCGCCAATCTCCGGCAGACTGTGGTTAGTCAGCTCTTTCGCCAGCGCCATCGCCATCTGGCGCGGACGCGCCACCGAGCGGGATCGACGCTTGGAAAGGAGATCCGCGACTTTGATCTTGTAGTACTCCGCCACCGTCTTCTGAATATTGTCGATGGTGACCAGTTTTTCCTGCAATGCCAGCAAGTCGCGCAGCGCCTCACGCACGAAGTCGATGGTGATCGCCCGTCCGGTAAAGTTGGCATTGGCAATGACGCGGTTCAGCGCCCCTTCCAGCTCACGTACGTTAGATCGTAGACGCTTGGCGATAAAGAACGCCACTTCGCCCGGCAAACGAATGTCGTTTTCGTCGGCCTTTTTCATCAGGATCGCCACACGGGTTTCCAGCTCTGGCGGTTCGATCGCCACAGTCAGTCCCCAACCGAAGCGGGATTTCAAACGATCCTCAACGCCGTTGATCTCTTTCGGATAGCGATCCGAGGTGAGAATGATCTGTTGATTACCTTCCAGCAGGGCGTTGAAGGTGTGGAAAAACTCTTCCTGAGATCGTTCTTTATTAGCAAAAAACTGAATATCGTCGATCAGCAGTGCATCTACGGAACGGTAGTAGCGTTTAAACTCTTCGATCGCGTTGTTTTGCAGGGCTTTAACCATGTCCTGAACAAAGCGCTCGGAGTGCATATAAACCACTTTGGCATTCGGCTTGCGCGCCATAATGCCGTTACCCACCGCATGCAGCAGGTGAGTTTTACCCAGACCCGTGCCGCCATAAAGGAACAACGGGTTATAGGCACCGCCAGGGTTATCCGCCACCTGGCGAGCCGCCGCGCGCGCCAGTTGGTTAGATTTACCTTCAACGAAGTTATCAAACGTGTGTTTGACGTTTACGTTAGAACGATAGGTCGGTTCTGCCGGGGCCGGGACGTTATCCCAACCTGAGCGCGTAGAAGGCGCAGCACGTTGCGGCTGCGTTTGCGCCACCTGTGCAGGGGCCGCGACGTTGCTCGTCACTGCCGCTTGTGGCGTTTGCGTCACCGGTTTGGTGCCGACTTCAAAACGCAGCTGTGGGGCATCCGCTCCGCAGAAACTGGTTAGCAGTCCATTGATATTATTAAGGTACTTGTCCCGTACCCAATCGAGGACAAAACGGTTTGGCGCGTACAGGGCCAGCGTGTTATCGCTCAGTTCCGCCTGCAATGGGCGTATCCACATACTGAATTCTGTGGCTGGTAACTCATCCTGCAATCGGGCAAGACACTGCTGCCAAAGCGAAAGTGACACGGCGGACTCCACTCGAACAAAAGTCGATAATGACTAAGGCTGAAACATTCATGATTGTTGACGTACGTCGAAAAGACCCTGCTTGAGGGTGACGCACGAACCGCTGTCTGCGGTTATATGCCCGATCAAGATCCTGCAAAACGATCGGGACCGCGGATCATAGCCTAAACTGCGCAAGAGATCTTCTGTTTCTCACAGATTTTCCCGATTTATCCACAGGACTTTCCAGAACTCGCTAAGTGTAAACGATCCTGCCGCGAGGCGGGCACGATTTACGCCGCATATTGGAAAATTTAATGACCATAGACAAAAATTGGCTTAATCGATCTAATAAAGATCCAGGACGATCCTTGCGCTTTACCCATCAGCCCGTATAATCCTCCACCCGGCGCGCCATGCTGGTTTCCACTGGTGTGAGGTCGTACATTTTCCCTGCGAAAAGGTGCGGAAAAGCGCGGTAAATAAGGAAAGAGAATTGACTCCGGAGTGTACAATTATTACAATCCGGCCTCTTTAATCACCCATGGCTTCGGTGTCCATCGTTTCATTTTTCGGCGGATATCCAATAAAGCCATTGAATTTATTCAAGTTTAGGTAGAAATCGCCATGAAACGCACTTTTCAACCGTCTGTACTGAAGCGCAACCGTTCTCACGGCTTCCGTGCTCGTATGGCTACTAAAAATGGTCGTCAGGTTCTGGCACGTCGTCGTGCTAAAGGCCGCGCTCGTCTGACCGTTTCTAAGTAATAAAGCTAACCCCTGAGTGGTTAAGCTCGCATTTCCCAGGGAGTTACGCTTGTTAACTCCCAGTCAATTCACATTCGTCTTCCAGCAGCCACAACGGGCTGGCACGCCGCAAATTACCATTCTCGGCCGCCTGAATTCGCTGGGGCATCCCCGTATCGGTCTTACAGTCGCCAAGAAAAACGTTCGACGCGCCCATGAACGCAATCGGATTAAACGTCTGACGCGTGAAAGCTTCCGTCTGCGCCAACATGAACTCCCGGCTATGGATTTCGTGGTGGTGGCGAAAAAAGGGGTTGCCGACCTCGATAACCGTGCTCTCTCGGAAGCGTTGGAAAAATTATGGCGCCGCCACTGTCGCCTGGCTCGCGGGTCCTGATAGCCCTCATTCGGGTCTATCAACGCCTGATTAGTCCGCTACTCGGGCCGCATTGTCGTTTCACTCCAACCTGTTCAAGCTACGGAATTGAGGCATTGCGCAGGTTTGGAGTGATAAAAGGCAGTTGGTTGACGGTGAAACGCGTATTAAAATGCCACCCTTTACACCCTGGTGGTGACGATCCCGTCCCGCCCGGACCATTTGATACCAGAGAACACTAACGATGGATTCGCAACGCAATCTTTTAGTCATCGCTTTGCTGTTCGTGTCTTTCATGATCTGGCAAGCCTGGGAGCAGGATAAAAACCCGCAACCTCAGGCCCAACAGACCACGCAGACAACGACCACCGCAGCGGGTAGCGCCGCCGACCAGGGCGTACCGGCCAGTGGCCAGGGGAAACTGATCTCGGTTAAGACCGACGTGCTTGATCTGACCATCAACACCCGTGGTGGTGATGTTGAGCAAGCTCTGCTGCCTGCTTACCCGAAAGAGCTGAACTCTACCCAGCCGTTCCAGCTGTTGGAAACTTCACCGCAGTTTATTTATCAGGCACAGAGCGGTCTGACCGGTCGTGATGGCCCGGATAACCCGGCTAACGGCCCGCGTCCGCTGTATAACGTTGAAAAAGACGCTTATGTGCTGGCTGAAGGTCAAAACGAACTGCAGGTGCCGATGACGTATACCGACGCGGCAGGCAACACGTTTACCAAAACGTTTGTCCTGAAACGTGGTGATTACGCTGTCAACGTCAACTACAACGTGCAGAACGCTGGCGAGAAACCGCTGGAAATCTCCTCGTTTGGTCAGTTGAAGCAATCCATCACTCTGCCACCGCATCTCGATACCGGAAGCAGCAACTTCGCACTGCACACCTTCCGTGGCGCGGCGTACTCCACGCCTGACGAGAAGTATGAGAAATACAAGTTCGATACCATTGCCGATAACGAAAACCTGAACATCTCTTCGAAAGGTGGTTGGGTGGCGATGCTGCAACAGTATTTCGCGACGGCGTGGATCCCGCATAACGACGGTACCAACAACTTCTATACCGCTAATCTGGGTAACGGCATCGCCGCTATCGGCTATAAATCTCAGCCGGTACTGGTTCAGCCTGGTCAGACTGGCGCGATGAACAGCACCCTGTGGGTTGGCCCGGAAATCCAGGACAAAATGGCAGCTGTTGCTCCGCACCTGGATCTGACCGTTGATTACGGTTGGTTGTGGTTCATCTCTCAGCCGCTGTTCAAACTGCTGAAATGGATCCATAGCTTTGTGGGTAACTGGGGCTTCTCCATTATCATCATCACCTTTATCGTTCGTGGCATCATGTACCCGCTGACCAAAGCGCAGTACACCTCCATGGCGAAGATGCGTATGTTGCAGCCGAAGATTCAGGCAATGCGTGAGCGTCTGGGCGATGACAAACAGCGTATCAGCCAGGAAATGATGGCGCTGTACAAAGCTGAGAAGGTTAACCCGCTGGGCGGCTGCTTCCCGCTGCTGATCCAGATGCCAATCTTCCTGGCGTTGTACTACATGCTGATGGGTTCCGTTGAACTGCGTCAGGCACCGTTTGCACTGTGGATCCACGACCTGTCGGCACAGGACCCGTACTACATCCTGCCGATCCTGATGGGCGTAACGATGTTCTTCATTCAGAAGATGTCGCCGACCACAGTGACCGACCCGATGCAGCAGAAGATCATGACCTTTATGCCGGTCATCTTCACCGTGTTCTTCCTGTGGTTCCCGTCAGGTCTGGTGCTGTACTATATCGTCAGCAACCTGGTAACCATTATTCAGCAGCAGCTGATTTACCGTGGTCTGGAAAAACGTGGCCTGCATAGCCGCGAGAAGAAAAAATCCTGATTCGGTGAGTTTTCGCTAAAATAAGGGCGGTCAGTTGACCGCCTTTTTTCTTTTCGTAGGGCGGATAAGCACCGCGCATCCGCCACACAAAGCAACAGGAACATCATGAGCGATAATGACACTATCGTAGCCCAGGCCACGCCTCCGGGACGTGGCGGCGTTGGCATCCTGCGCATCTCCGGCTTCAAAGCCCGTGAAGTTGCCGAAACCGTGCTGGGTAAACTGCCTAAGCCGCGCTACGCCGATTATCTTCCGTTTAAAGACGCCGACGGCAGCGTGCTCGATCAGGGGATTGCGCTATGGTTCCCTGGCCCGAACTCGTTCACCGGCGAAGATGTGCTGGAACTGCAAGGTCATGGCGGTCCGGTGATCCTCGACCTGCTGTTAAAACGCATTCTGACCATTCCCGGCCTGCGGATTGCTCGCCCTGGTGAGTTTTCCGAACGCGCGTTTCTTAACGATAAACTTGACTTAGCCCAGGCCGAGGCGATTGCCGATCTTATCGACGCCAGTTCGGAACAGGCGGCCCGTTCGGCACTTAACTCGCTGCAAGGCGCATTCTCCGCACGGGTTAATCATCTGGTAGAAGCCCTCACCCACTTGCGCATTTACGTCGAAGCGGCAATTGATTTCCCCGATGAAGAGATCGATTTCCTCTCCGACGGAAAAATTGAAGCCCAGCTCAATGACGTTATTGCCGATCTTGATGCAGTGCGTGCTGAAGCACGTCAGGGTAGTTTGTTGCGCGAAGGGATGAAAGTGGTGATTGCCGGACGTCCTAACGCCGGTAAATCGAGCCTGTTAAACGCGCTGGCGGGGCGTGAAGCGGCAATCGTAACCGATATCGCCGGAACTACGCGTGACGTGCTGCGTGAGCATATCCACATTGACGGAATGCCGCTGCATATCATCGATACCGCCGGGCTACGTGAAGCCAGTGACGAAGTAGAACGTATTGGTATCGAGCGCGCGTGGCAGGAAATTGAACAGGCCGACCGCGTGCTGTTTATGGTCGATGGCACCACAACAGACGCCGTGGATCCGGCAGAGATCTGGCCGGAATTTATTGCCCGTCTGCCAGCGAAACTGCCGATCACCGTGGTGCGCAATAAAGCCGATATCACCGGCGAAACGCTGGGAATGAGTGAAGTGAACGGTCACGCGTTAATTCGTCTCTCGGCAAGGACTGGTGAAGGCGTGGACGTGCTGCGTAACCATCTCAAACAGAGCATGGGCTTTGACACCAACATGGAAGGCGGCTTCCTGGCGCGTCGTCGCCACCTACAGGCGCTGGAACAGGCAGCGGAACATCTACAACAGGGCAAAGCGCAACTGTTGGGAGCCTGGGCAGGTGAACTGCTGGCGGAAGAGTTGCGTCTGGCACAGCAGAACTTAAGCGAAATCACCGGGGAATTTACTTCAGACGACCTGCTGGGGCGGATTTTCTCCAGCTTCTGTATTGGTAAGTAACCGCGCTTACGAAGCCGCATTCTGACTGTCAGATGCGGCTTCGCTTCATTGTTACCACTCCTGTTATTCCTCAACCCTTTTTTTAAACATTAAAATTCTTACGTAATTTATAATCTTTAAAAAAAGCATTTAATATTGCTCCCCGAACGATTGTGATTCGATTCACATTTAAACAATTTCAGAATAGACAAAAACTCTGAGTGTAATAATGTAGCCTCGTGTCTTGCGAGGATAAGTGCATTATGAATATCTTACATATATGTGTGACCTCAAAATGGTTCAATATTGACAACAAAATTGTCGATCACCGCCCTTGATTTGCCCTTCTGTAGCCATCACCAGAGCCAAACCGATTAGATTCAATGTGATCTATTTGTTTGCTATATCTTAATTTTGCCTTTTGCAAAGGTCATCTCTCGTTTATTTACTTGTTTTAGTAAATGATGGTGCTTGCATATATATCTGGCGAATTAATCGGTATAGCAGATGTAATATTCACAGGGATCACTGTAATTAAAATAAATGAAGGATTATGTAATGGAAAACTTTAAACATCTCCCTGAACCGTTCCGCATTCGTGTTATTGAGCCAGTAAAACGTACCACTCGCGCTTATCGTGAAGAGGCAATTATTAAATCCGGTATGAACCCGTTCCTGCTGGATAGCGAAGATGTGTTTATCGATTTACTGACCGACAGCGGCACCGGGGCGGTGACGCAGAGCATGCAGGCTGCGATGATGCGCGGCGACGAAGCCTACAGCGGCAGTCGTAGCTACTATGCGTTAGCCGAGTCAGTGAAAAATATCTTTGGTTATCAATACACCATTCCGACTCACCAGGGCCGTGGCGCAGAGCAAATCTATATTCCGGTACTGATTAAAAAACGCGAGCAGGAAAAAGGCCTGGATCGCAGCAAAATGGTGGCGTTCTCTAACTATTTCTTTGATACCACGCAGGGCCATAGCCAGATCAACGGCTGTACCGTGCGTAACGTCTATATCAAAGAAGCCTTCGATACGGGCGTGCGTTACGACTTTAAAGGCAACTTTGACCTTGAGGGATTAGAACGCGGTATTGAAGAAGTTGGTCCGAATAACGTGCCGTATATCGTTGCAACCATCACCAGTAACTCTGCAGGTGGTCAGCCGGTTTCACTGGCAAACTTAAAAGCGATGTACAGCATCGCGAAGAAATACGATATTCCGGTGGTAATGGACTCCGCGCGCTTTGCTGAAAACGCCTATTTCATCAAGCAGCGTGAAGCAGAATACAAAGACTGGACCATCGAGCAGATCACCCGCGAAACCTACAAATATGCCGATATGCTGGCGATGTCCGCCAAGAAAGATGCGATGGTGCCGATGGGCGGCCTGCTGTGCATGAAAGACGACAGCTTCTTTGATGTGTACACCGAGTGCAGAACCCTTTGCGTGGTGCAGGAAGGCTTCCCGACATATGGCGGCCTGGAAGGCGGCGCGATGGAGCGTCTGGCGGTAGGTCTGTATGACGGCATGAATCTCGACTGGCTGGCTTATCGTATCGCGCAGGTACAGTATCTGGTCGATGGTCTGGAAGAGATTGGCGTTGTCTGCCAGCAGGCGGGCGGTCACGCGGCATTCGTTGATGCCGGTAAACTGTTGCCGCATATCCCGGCAGACCAGTTCCCGGCACAGGCGCTGGCCTGCGAGCTGTATAAAGTCGCCGGTATCCGTGCGGTAGAAATTGGCTCTTTCCTGTTAGGCCGCGATCCGAAAACCGGTAAACAACTGCCATGCCCGGCTGAACTGCTGCGTTTAACCATTCCGCGCGCAACATATACTCAAACACATATGGACTTCATTATTGAAGCCTTTAAACATGTGAAAGAGAACGCGGCGAATATTAAAGGATTAACCTTTACGTACGAACCGAAAGTATTGCGTCACTTCACCGCAAAACTTAAAGAAGTTTAATTAATACTACAGAGTGGCTATAAGGATGTTAGCCACTCTCTTACCCTACATCCTCAATAACAAAAATAGCCTTCCTCTAAAGGTGGCATCATGACTGATCAAGCTGAAAAAAAGCACTCTGCATTTTGGGGTGTTATGGTTATAGCAGGTACAGTAATTGGTGGAGGTATGTTTGCTTTACCTGTTGATCTTGCCGGTGCCTGGTTTTTCTGGGGTGCCTTTATCCTTATCATTGCCTGGTTTTCAATGCTTCATTCCGGGTTATTGTTATTAGAAGCAAATTTAAATTATCCCGTCGGCTCCAGTTTTAACACCATCACCAAAGATTTAATCGGTAACATCTGGAACATTATCAGCGGTATTACCGTTGCCTTCGTTCTCTATATCCTCACTTATGCCTATATCTCTGCTAATGGTGCGATCATTAGTGAAACGATATCAATGAATTTGGGTTATCACGCTAATCCACGTATTGTCGGGATCTGCACAGCCATTTTCGTTGCCAGCGTATTGTGGTTAAGTTCGTTAGCCGCCAGTCGTATTACCTCATTGTTCCTCGGGCTGAAGATTATCTCCTTTGTGATCGTGTTTGGTTCTTTTTTCTTCCAGGTCGATTACTCCATTCTGCGCGACGCCACCAGCTCCACTGCGGGAACGTCTTACTTCCCGTATATCTTTATGGCTTTGCCGGTGTGTCTGGCGTCATTTGGTTTCCACGGCAATATTCCCAGCCTGATTATTTGCTATGGAAAACGCAAAGATAAGTTAATCAAAAGCGTGGTATTTGGTTCGCTGCTGGCGCTGGTGATTTATCTCTTCTGGCTCTATTGCACCATGGGGAATATTCCGCGAGAAAGCTTTAAGGCGATTATCTCCTCAGGCGGCAACGTTGATTCGCTGGTGAAATCGTTCCTCGGCACCAAACAGCACGGCATTATCGAGTTTTGCCTGCTGGTGTTCTCTAACTTAGCTGTTGCCAGTTCGTTCTTTGGTGTCACGCTGGGGTTGTTCGATTATCTGGCGGACCTGTTTAAGATTGATAACTCCCACGGCGGGCGTTTCAAAACCGTGCTGTTAACCTTCCTGCCACCTGCGTTGTTGTATCTGATCTTCCCGAACGGCTTTATTTACGGGATCGGCGGTGCCGGGCTGTGCGCCACCATCTGGGCGGTCATTATTCCCGCAGTGCTTGCAATCAAAGCTCGCAAGAAGTTTCCCAATCAGATGTTCACGGTCTGGGGCGGCAATCTTATTCCGGCGATTGTCATTCTCTTTGGTATAACCGTGATTTTGTGCTGGTTCGGCAACGTCTTTAACGTGTTACCTAAATTTGGCTAAATCCTTCAAGAAGCCAGCCATTCGCTGGCTTCTTGCCTCTCAGGAAATCACTTATGTCCAAATGGCAACTCGCCTGATCCTCCTTCACCACGTATGCTTTGCGTCACCTTACTATCAGGACGCTTTAGCCCATGTCCCGCTTTTTGATTTGTAGTTTTGCCCTGGTTTTACTTTATCCCGCCGGGATTGATATGTACCTCGTTGGTTTACCGCGCATCGCCGCCGATCTCAATGCCAGCGAAGCGCAGTTGCATATTGCGTTCTCCGTATATCTGGCGGGGATGGCAGCTGCGATGTTATTTGCCGGTAAAGTGGCCGATCGTTCAGGGAGAAAGCCGGTCGCCATACCCGGCGCGGCGCTATTTATTATTGCCTCGGTGTTCTGTTCACTGGCTGAAACCAGCACGTTATTTCTTGCAGGCCGATTTCTACAGGGGTTGGGCGCAGGCTGTTGTTACGTAGTGGCGTTCGCTATTTTGCGCGACACGCTGGATGATCGACGTCGGGCTAAAGTGCTGTCATTACTCAACGGTATTACCTGCATCATTCCGGTGTTAGCGCCAGTGCTCGGACATCTGATTATGCTTAAATTCCCGTGGCAGAGTCTGTTCTGGGCGATGGCAATGATGGGCATCGCGGTACTGATGTTGTCTTTGTTTATTTTAAAAGAAACGCGCCCAGCGGCCCCCGCAGCTTCGGATAAACCACGAGAAAATAGCGAGTCGCTGCTTAACCGTTTTTTCCTCAGCCGTGTTGTTATCACCACCCTCAGCGTTTCGGTGATCCTCACTTTCGTCAACACGTCACCGGTATTGCTGATGGAAATCATGGGGTTTGAGCGCGGTGAATACGCCACCATTATGGCGCTGACCGCTGGCGTCAGCATGACCGTTTCATTCTCCACGCCATTTGCGCTGGGAATTTTTAAGCCACGTACGTTGATGATCACCTCGCAGGTGTTATTCCTGGCGGCGGGGATCACTCTTGCCGTTTCACCTTCCCATGCGGTTTCTCTGTTTGGTATCACGCTGATTTGCGCCGGTTTCTCGGTAGGTTTTGGTGTGGCGATGAGTCAGGCGTTAGGGCCGTTTTCATTACGCGCGGGCGTAGCCAGCTCGACCTTAGGTATTGCGCAGGTTTGCGGTTCGTCACTGTGGATTTGGCTGGCAGCGGTGGTTGGTATCGGCGCATGGAATATGCTGATCGGGATTCTGATTGCCTGTAGCATAGTGAGCCTGTTGCTGATTATGTTCGTCGCGCCTGGACGCCCCGTTGCCGCTCATGAAGAAATCCATCACCACGCTTGATCTCAATCTGCTGCTTTGTCTGCAACTGCTGATGCAGGAGCGCAGCGTAACCAAAGCGGCGAAGCGGATAAACGTGACACCTTCGGCGGTGAGTAAGTCGCTGGCAAAGTTAAGAGCGTGGTTTGACGACCCGCTCTTTGTGAACTCACCGCTGGGTCTGTGGCCCACACCGCTGATGGTCAGCATGGAGCAAAATCTGGCGGAGTGGATGCAAATGAGCAACCTGCTGCTGGATAAACCGCACCACCAGACACCGCGCGGCCTGAAGTTTGAGCTGGCGGCGGAATCACCGCTGATGATGATCATGCTTAATGCGCTGTCGAAACAGATCTACCAACGTTACCCGCAGGCGACCATCAAATTACGTAACTGGGATTACGATTCCTTAGATGCCATTACTCGTGGTGAAGTGGATATCGGTTTTTCCGGTCGCGAAAGCCATCCTCGCTCGCGGGAGCTGTTAAGCTCGCTACCGTTAGCCATTGATTATGAAGTGCTGTTTAGTGATGTGCCCTGCGTCTGGTTACGCAAAGATCATCCGGCACTGCATCAAACGTGGAATCTGGACACCTTCTTACGTTATCCGCATATCAGCATTTGCTGGGAACAGAGCGATACCTGGGCGCTGGACAATGTGTTACAGGAGCTGGGACGCGAACGCACGATTGCTATGAGCCTGCCGGAATTCGAGCAGTCACTGTTTATGGCAGCGCAACCCGACAATCTGCTACTGGCGACCGCGCCGCGCTACTGTCAGTACTACAATCAACTCCATCAACTGCCGTTGGTTGCTCTTCCTCTCCCGTTTGACGAAAGCCAGCAAAAAAAGCTGGAAGTTCCTTTTACCCTGCTGTGGCATAAACGGAACAGCCATAATCCGAAGATCGTATGGTTACGGGAAACCATTAAAAACCTTTACGCGTCGATGGCATAACCGAATCGTATGAAACGCGACCCAATTTCACAATAAAATGTAAAAAAGTTGTAATAAGCTTGTCTGAATCGAACTTTTAGCCGCTTTAGTCTGTCCATCATTCCAGTAAATGATTACTCTTGTATTCATAATGGACCATTAAGCATGGAGCGAAAAATGGCGACTCACTTTGCCCGAGGGATTTTAACGGAAGGACATCTGATTTCTGTTCGTCTCCCCTCCCAGTGTCATCAAGAAGCCCGAAACATTCCCCCTCATCGTCAAAGCCGTTTTCTGGCGTCCAGAGGTTTACTCGCAGAACTGATGTTCATGCTGTATGGCATTGGCGAATTGCCGGAAATCGTCACCCTGCCGAAAGGTAAACCGGTTTTCAGTGATAAAAATTTGCCTTCGTTTTCCATTTCCTATGCCGGGAATATGGTTGGCGTGGCGTTAACAACCGAAGGTGAATGTGGCCTCGATATGGAACTACAGCGTGCGACGCGCGGGTTTCATAGCCCACACGCGCCCGATAACCACACCTTTTCCAGCAATGAATCGCTATGGATCAGTAAACAAAACGATCCTAACGAAGCGCGGGCGCAGCTCATCACGCTGCGCCGAAGCGTGCTAAAACTAACCGGTGATGTTTTGAATGACGATCCGCGCGATCTGCAGCTGCTGCCCATTGCCGGACGCCTGAAATGTGCTCATGTAAATCATGTAGAAGCGTTATGCGACGCGGAAGACGTGCTGGTGTGGTCCGTGGCGGTCACGCCCACGATTGAAAAGCTCAGTGTCTGGGAGTTAGATGGCAAACACGACTGGAAAAGCCTGCCGGATATTCACAGCCGCGCCAACAATCCTACCAGCCGGATGATGCGTTTTGCCCAACTCTCTACCGTGAAGGCTTTTTCGCCAAATTGATAGACAACCACAGGAGTCATCATGTCTGAAAAATTGCAGGTGGTTACGTTACTGGGGAGCCTGCGCAAAGGCTCATTTAATGGCATGGTTGCACGTACCCTGCCGAAAATTGCTCCGGCGAGCATGGAAGTCAATGCGTTACCATCCATTGCCGACATTCCCTTGTATGACGCTGACGTACAGCAGGAAGAAGGTTTTCCAGCAACGGTTGAAGCTCTGGCGGAACAGATCCGTCAGGCTGACGGTGTGGTGATCGTCACGCCGGAATATAACTACTCGGTACCGGGTGGGCTGAAAAATGCCATCGACTGGCTTTCCCGCCTGCCGGATCAACCGCTGGCCGGTAAACCGGTATTGATTCAGACCAGCTCAATGGGCGTGATTGGCGGCGCGCGCTGTCAGTATCACCTGCGCCAGATTCTGGTTTTCCTCGATGCAATGGTGATGAACAAGCCGGAATTTATGGGCGGCGTGATTCAGAACAAAGTTGATCCGCAAACCGGAGAAGTGATTGATCAGGGTACGCTGGACCACCTGACCGGGCAATTGGCCGCATTTGGTGAGTTTATTCAGCGAGTTAAGATCTAAATAAAAAACCCGCCAGCAATCATGCATGGCGGGTTTTTAACGCGCTATCGATTTTAGTGAGCGTCGATAAAGACAATCTTCAGGATAAACAGCAGCGCAACGATGATTACGCACGGGCTTAGATCACGCAGACGTCCGGTACCGATTTTCATCACGCAGTAGGAGATAAAGCCCAGCGCGATACCTTCGGTAATCGAGAAGCTGAACGGCATCATCACGGCGGTAATAAACGCCGGAACAGATTCAGTAAGATCCTGCCAGTTCACGCGTGCCAGACTGGAAGTCATCAGCACGCCAACGTAAATCAGCGCACCAGCTGCAGCGTAGCCTGGCACCATCCCCGCCAGCGGCGACAGAAAGATAACCAGCAGGAACAGCAGACCAACAACCACTGCCGTCAGACCGGTACGACCGCCAACCGATACGCCGGAAGAGGACTCAATATAAGCCGTAACGGAAGAAGTACCGATAAACGAACCGGTCACGGAAGAGATACTGTCGACATACAGCGCCTGCTTCATGCGCGGGAATTTCCCCTTCTCATCCGCCAGACCTGCTTTATCGGTCACGCCAATCAGCGTACCGGAGGAGTCAAACAAGTTGACCAACATGAAAGAGAAAATCACCCCTGCCAGCCCGAGGTTAAACGACCCGGCTAAATCTACATGACCCACAACTGTCATTACGCTCGGCGGCGCAGAAACGATGCCATTGTAGTGCACATCACCCAGCATCCAGCCCAGCAGCGTCGTCACCACGATAGAAACCAGCACCGCTGCGTGAATGTTGCGCGAGGCCAGAATAGCAATGATGAAGAAGCCGAGGATACCCAGAAGTACGCTGTGAGAAGTCAGATTACCGATGCTCACCAGCGTTTCCGGGTTAGCGACAATCACACCTGCGTTTTTCAGCCCCATCATGCCAATGAACAGACCGATACCGCTGGTAATACCCACACGCAGACTCACCGGAATGTTGGCTATCATCCAGTAGCGAACGCGGAAAATCGTCAGTAACAGCAGACCTATCGCGCCCCAGAAGATTGCGCCCATCCCGACCTGCCACGGCAAGCCCATCGCCTGTACAACGACAAAAGCGAAGAACGCATTCAGGCCCATAGCGGGTGCCAGTGCAACTGGCAGGTTAGCAAACAGTCCCATCATAATACTGCCGAATGCAGCGATCAGACAGGTAGTGACGAAGACGGCGCTGGTATCCATGCCAGCAACGCCAAGAATTTGCGGGTTAACAAAAACGATGTAAACCATCGTCAGGAAGGTGGTAAAACCGGCGATCACTTCGGTCCGTGCCGTCGTGCCATGTTCGCGCAGTTTAAACACGCGTTCCAGCATCCCCTGGCCAGAAGCCTGGGTTGTGTGTTGTTGACTCATTATCTATTTCCGAACAAGGAGGGAAAATCCGTCGCTATCGTATACCAAAATGAGACAATATGGACGGCTGAAGATAACTTTTTTTCATTGTATTTGCTTATACGGCAACGATTGCGTCATGCGAATTGGCATGACGAAAACGTTAAACTAACGATAAAGGAAAGACATGTCCCAGATAGAAGCGGTATTTTTCGACTGCGACGGTACGCTGGTCGATAGCGAGGTCATTTGCTCTCGCGCCTATGTCACGATGTTCAGGGAATTTGGCATTAACGTTGACCTGGAGGAGATTTTTACCCGTTTTAAAGGCGTAAAACTCTACGAAATCATCGACATCATCAGTAAAGAACAGGGCGTGACGATGGTCCAGGCCGATGCCGAGCACGTTTACCGCGCAGAAGTAGCACGTCTGTTTGATACCGAACTTGCGGACATCGCAGGCGCGAACGAATTGCTGGCGAGCATTAACGTGCCGATGTGCGTCGTCTCTAACGGTCCGGTCAGCAAAATGCAGCATTCGCTGGGTAAGCTCAACATGCTGCACTACTTCCCGGAAAAACTGTTCAGCGGCTACGATATCCAGCGTTGGAAGCCCGATCCGGCATTAATGTTCCATGCGGCAAAAGCGATGAATGTGAACGTTGAAAACTGCATTCTGGTCGATGACTCCAGCGCCGGCGCTCAATCAGGGATAGATGCCGGAATGGAAGTGTTTTACTTCTGCGCTGACCCGCACAATAAGCCGATCGTTCACCCGAAAGTCACCACCTTTACCCATCTTTCGCAGTTACCGGAACTGTGGAAAGCGCGTGGTTGGGATATTACGGCATAGTTCTTCACACTCCCTTCACTTACCCCGCTTAAATTGGCGCTCAAAGGTAAGTAAAGGGTGTTTGATATGTCTGTTTCACGTCGGGTAATACATCACGGACTTTATTTTGCGGTTTTAGGACCGTTAATTGGTGTTCTGTTTCTTGTCCTCTACATATTCTTCGCAAAAGAACCGCTGGTTCTTTTGGTAATAATACAGGTACTTCCATTGTTTCTCTTATTGTCGATTACTACGGGAGCTATTCCTGCATTGTTAACCGGCGTGATGGTCGCCTGTCTGCCGGAAAAGATCGGGTCACAGAAAAATTATCGTTGTCTGGCTGGTGGCATAGGTGGCGTCGTTATCACCGAGATCTATTGTGCAGTTATTGTACATATTAAGGGCATGGCTTCCTCGGAGTTGTTTGAAAACATTCTTTCTGGTGACAGTCTCGTTGTCCGCATCATTCCTGCATTGCTGGCAGGTGTGGTGATGAGCAGAATCATTACCCGTCTGCCCGGATTGGATATTTCATGTCCTGAAACAGACTCTTTAAGTTAAGCGGGATACTTTATCTTTGGGCTACTCAAAAGCAGACAGGATGTTACTATGACTCAAAATATCAGGCCGTTACCCCAATTCAAATATCATCCCAAGCCACTGGAAACAGGCGCATTTGAACAGGATAAAACCGTAGAGTGCGATTGCTGTGAACAACAGACGTCAGTTTATTACTCGGGTCCCTTTTATTGCGTTGATGAAGTTGAACATCTCTGTCCGTGGTGTATTGCGGACGGTTCTGCTGCTGAAAAGTTTGCAGGTAGTTTTCAGGATGATGCCAGCATAGAAGGTGTTGAATTTGAGTATGATGAAGAGGACGAATTTGCCGGTATTAAGAACACATATCCTGATGAAATGCTGAAAGAGTTGGTTGAACGCACGCCAGGTTATCATGGATGGCAACAGGAATTCTGGCTTGCGCATTGTGGCGATTTCTGTGCTTTTATCGGCTATGTGGGCTGGAATGATATAAAAGATCGCCTCGATGAATTTGCCAACCTTGAAGAAGATTGTGAGAATTTCGGTATTAGAAATTCTGATCTAGCTAAATGCCTGCAAAAGGGTGGTGATTGTCAGGGTTATCTCTTCCGCTGTCTCCACTGCGGCAAGCTGAGACTGTGGGGTGATTTTTCGTAGTTATTTAAATAATGAGAACAGGCCGGAGCGTAATTCATACATCCGGCCTTATTTCTTCAGCTTAACCGAGCGCTAATTCTGCGGCAGCGGCTTTATCAGCGATTACCATCAGCGAAGGATGCAGCTGCAACACGGAAGCTGGAACATCTTCGGTAACCGGACCTTGCAGCACATTTTTCAGTGCCTGCGCTTTACCTGCGCCACTGACAATTATCAGCAAGTTTTTCGCCGCCATGATGCTTTTCGGCCCCATCGTCACGTAGCTGTCAGGCACTAACGAAAAGTCGCCGCCCAACTCACCATGCGCCACAATATCAACCATCTCTCCCTGGATCGGGAACTCCACGGTTTGCTCATGGAAATGGGTCGTATTCGGCAAATTGCCACAAAAATGACCATCTGCACCTAATCCCAGCACCACCAAATCCAGGCCGCCTTCACGCGCCAGTTTCTGATCATGCTCGCGGTAGTTATCAATAGTGAGCTTCTGGATATTCTCTTCTTTGATCCCCGCAGGGGTGAAAAACAGATTACGCAGATTGGTAATCGTTACACCTTCTCCCTCTTTGCCGCGAAAGGGAATTTCATCGAAATTATAGAAATAGTAGTTATCGTACCAGGGCTTACCTTTAACCAGGGTGGTGAGGTATTCATACATGCCTTTGGGCGTGCTACCGGCGGTAATTGCCAGGTTAACACGACGCGTCTTCGACATATAACCAAGCAGATGGTGTGCCGCGACACGGCTCATTTCCTGGTAATCTTCGGTAATGATTAATTTCATCTTAGTGCCTTATTTTATTTAAATAATTTCTGTACGAAGGCTGCATAGGCAGGCCGCCAGACATCCATTTCATGGTTCAGGCCGGGATATTCCTGGTAATCAAACTTAATTTTTTTCTGCTCAAGCTCAGTTTTCAGCCCGGCGATATCCTTGCCGGTTACGACATCTTTATCACCAACGACCACAGTAAAATTACGTAGTTGCTGGTTAATAGCTGCCGGATCGTTCAGCCGGGCCGCGACACCTTCATCCGGTACGGTTGTCGTGGTAACACCACTGAATGTGGCCAGCCAGCCAAAGCTTTCCAGATGATTCATTCCGGAAACCAGCGCCTGGTACCCGCCTTGTGAAAGCCCTGCCAGCGCGCGACCATCGGCATCTTTACGGACATTAAAACGCTTGCTAATCAGCGGGATAATATCGTTCATCAGTTCGCGATCTGCCGCTTTAGCATTCAGCGGATAAAAGACTTTACGTCTTTCCTGAGGCACGAAATCTTCGGGAATAATGCCCTTCGCATCGGTTTCGGTATCCGGGATCACCACCAGCATCGGTTTAATTTTCCCTTCAGCCAGCAGGTTATCCATGATTTGCGGGATACGCCCCTGATCGATAGCGGAACGTCCGGTATCACCAAAACCGTGATAGAAATAGAGCACTGGCAAAGGCTCGCCCATGCCGGTGTATCCTGGCGGGGTCCAGACATACATCTGACGTTCAGATTGCAATGCGTTGGAGTGGTAAGTTATGGCGATCAAATCACCATGCGCAACAGAACGCGTATCCAGATAACTGCCTGGCACCAGAATCATACTGGAGTTAACCTGGCGCTGAGGCTTAGTCATTGCGGTGCCTGTATCAATGCTGCGTACACCATCAACATTGAAAAAATACTCGTACAGGTTGCCTTTCAGGATAGGTGTGCGCCACGACCAGACTCCTGCTTCGTCTTTGGTCATCGGGTGAATATTGTCCGGAACCGGAACACCCACCACTACAGAGACATTTTTTGCCCCAGGGGCAAAGTAGCGAAAGGTCACGCTGTTATCGGCATTGACCTGAGTCACATACTGTTTCACCGGGATAGTGGGTGCCGGGCTGGCTGGCATATCCGCTGCTATGGCCCACTGAGCAGAAATACCGCTGGCAATAGCCAGCGTTAAAGCAGCAATTTTTATATTCATCGTAATATTCCTTTCATTAAGTTCCATTACCACCAGATTTCAGCCTGGGCACCGACAGCAAACTGGTCGTCTTTATTGTCTTCGAAGGTGAAGCCATCCAGTTCGTTTTCCAGGGCTTTGATATACGTGGCGTAGAAACGAATTTCCGGACGCGAGGTCAACATACTGGTATTGACTTTAAAGGTATGGAAGAGCGTGGTTTTATAACCAGACTCATTAAATTTATTACTATTCGCATCTTTGTTTTGCTGGGTGAAATAGCCCAGTTCAACACCTGTCTGGTTATATTGGTCCCAAATATAGGCCGGGCGAACAACCGCACGAATAGATTCGAAATCAGAGTGTGCGCCTGTTTCGTAGCTATAAATATCGTTACCGAAGGAGTAAACAATCGCGTTAGCCACAATAAAATGATCACCGATATAGGCTTCGCCCTGCGAGGTCAGACGAACTGCTGTTCCGCCGGTGTGATCACCATAATAACGACCATTAAAGGTGGTAAATGGACTTGCGCCAGCATAACGGCCAAAGTTACTGGCGATAGAGTTATTCGCAACCAGGAAGGAGAATTCGTTGAAGCCACCTTTATCAAATTTCTGCGTTAAAGATGTGCCGAACATCCAGGTATCTTTCCAGTCATAATACCCGTTATTATCCTGATTATCTTTTTCCGATGCGCTTTCGTTTGCCGTGACATAACGACCACTCACCATTAAGGTCGCTTTATCCCATAACGGGATATCTTTATAGCGTAAATCAATAGTATTGGTATTAATCTGCTGTTTGTTTTGCAGGCTGCGATCGTAATCATCGACATCTTCGCGAACCAGCGCGATATCAATTTTACCCGGACCGACTTTCCAGTTTTCCAGACCTACACCCGCTGCGGCATCAGTACGCTGCGTTTTCCAGTCCAGCATCTGGATTTCAATTTTCGGCGCACCGTGTTTACCCCCCCAGAAATCAGCCTCTGGCGCAAAGGGCAGGAAACCTTTGGTGGTAACGTACATATCGGAGAACTGCATAAAGTTCTCGCCACCGGCGTTATCGCCAAACCAGCCGGTAGAGTACTGCTGACCAACGTTACCATCCATCATCACAACGGCATCAACCCGTTTGCCGTTTTCGTTGTAGACACGTTGTTTTAACTGCAAATCAAACCAGCCGGAGTATTCGTTACCAAAGCGGCCCAGAGAACCAATCGCCCATGATTTAGGTGAACCATGAGAGGCGGTCCCCCAACCAGAACGGTAATAGCCGTTGTAACTAAAGCCAATTTCATCTTTCACAAACTTACTGAAATCTTTCAGAGTCATGGAAGAATAAATCGAGCCTGTCTCACTGGCATTTTTCTCTTCATTTTTGACCAGTACAGCATCAGGTTTTGCGGCACTACTGGTCGGGAACGGATTGGCGGCATACCCTTGATCATTCGTACTTACGCTACGATTCACCGTCGCTGGCGTATATTTTTTCTTCTCTTCATCTTTATACTTTTTGAGTTCGCTTTGCGTTTCTCTTAACGCTTTTTCTAATAACTCAAGGCGTTGTTCCACCGTTAATGATTCAGCCAATGATTGTGCAGAAAAGGCTAACGGTGCCATTAATAAGATGGCAGAGGTAATAAGATTTCGTCTAAACATAATATCCCTTTATGGTGCAAAGAAAGAATTAACGTATCGCATCCAGACTGTTCTGAATGCGACGATAATTAAGGTGCTTTATTGGTTATTTTTTTAATGACAGCCCCCGCGTTTTGATCACTTCTGCATACCATCCGAAGCTTTTCTTACGCGTTCTTGTGAGGCTTCCTTCGCCATTATCATCACGATCCACATAAATAAAGCCGTAGCGCTTAGACATTTGTGAATGAGATGCACTGACTAAATCAATTGGCCCCCAACTGGTGTACCCCATAATATCCACACCATCGGCAATCGCTTCATTTACCTGTACCAGGTGATCGTTTAAATAGGCAATTCGATAATCGTCCTGTATAGAACCATCCGCTTCAACGCTGTCTTTTGCGCCTAATCCGTTCTCGACAATAAATAACGGTTTTTGATAACGATCCCAAAGCGTATTTAACAGAACCCGTAATCCAACCGGATCAATTTGCCACCCCCACTCTGAACTTTTCAGATGCGGATTGGGGATCATATTCAGTATGTTGCCCTGCGCATTTTTATTAATGCTTTCGTCGTGGGAAACACAACCAGTCATGTAATAACTAAAAGAGATGAAATCGACGGTATGTTTTAAATCTTCTGCGTCACTTTCAGTCATCTCAATGGTGATATTGTGGTCGCGGAAGAAACGCTGCATATAGCCGGGATACTGGCCACGCGCCTGAACATCACCAAAGAACATCCAGCGCCGGTTCTCTTCCATGGCCTGCAACATATCCTGTGGCTGGCAGGTGAGGGGGTAAACCAGCCCACCGAGAAGCATATTGCCGATTTTCGCTTCGGGGAGCAGGCTATGACAGGCTTTAACTGCCCGCGCACTGGCAACCAGTTGATGATGGATCGCCTGATAAACTTCCGCCTCGCCACTCTCTTCTGCCAGCCCCACGCCCGTGAATGGCGCGTGTAACGACATATTGATTTCATTAAACGTCAGCCATAACGCTACTTTATGTTGGTAGCGGGTAAAGACCGTGCGGGCGTAATGCTCGAAGTGATCGATGACCGCCCGATTAGCCCAACCGCCGTAGTTTTTCACCAGCCCATATGGCATTTCGTAATGGGATAACGTTACCAGCGGCTTGATCCCCGCCTGCGCCATTTCATCAAACAGCCGATCGTAAAACGCTAACCCCGCTTCATTCGGTTCGGCTTCGTCGCCCTGAGGGAAAATTCGCGCCCAGGCAATGGAAATACGCAGACAGGTGAAGCCCATCTCGGCAAATAACGCGATATCTTCCGGGTAACGGTGATAAAAATCGATGGCGACATCTTTGATATTCTCTTTTCCCAGGATGCGCGGTTCCATTTTTCCCATAACGCCATGAGGCTGTAAATCTGAGGTCGTAATCCCTTTGCCATCTTCCAGCCAGGCACCTTCCACCTGATTGGCAGCTGTTGCGCCACCCCAAAGAAATGTTTCTGGAAATGCTTTCATAATTAACTCCTTTTATCGTTAGCGAATGATGGATAACAGCGGTTCACCTGCGCTTATCTGCGCCGTGCCGTGGGGTAATACGTCTGTAAAATCATCGCTATTACTGATTAATACCGGCGTCGTCACATCAAATCCGGCCTCGCGAATAGCAGGGATATCAAAAGAAATCAGCCGATCGCCTGTATTGACCTTGTCACCCACGTTGACGTGAGCGGAAAAGAATTTGCCGTCCAGTTTTACGGTGTCGATACCGACATGAATCAGGATCTCCACACCATCATCTGACTCAATGCCAATGGCGTGTAATGTGGCGAACAACGAAGCAATTCGACCCGCAACCGGAGAACGCACTTCACCAACCGAGGGCAGAATGGCGATACCTTTACCCAACAGGCCACTGGCAAACGTGGTATCAGCGACGTGAATGAGCGGCACAATCTCTCCCGTCATCGGTGAACAGATACCGCCCTGCTCAGGTGGTGTAATAACCTCTGGTGTTTTCTCTTGCGGGGCACCCTGCGCTGGCTGACGTTTAGCGGTGATGAAATGAAGCATCACCGTACCGACAAATGCGCAACCGATGGCAATGACACCGCCAATAACGCTGGCCCAGACGGTGAAATCAATCCCCGTTGACGGGATGGTCTGCATGAAGGTGAAAATACTCGGCAAACCAAAGGAGTAAACTTTTGTTTGCGCGTAGCCAATGATGGTGGCCCCCAAAGCCCCACTGATACAGGCGATAACAAAGGGGTACTTACGCGGCAGGTTGACGCCATATACCGCTGGTTCGGTGATACCAAACAGGCCCGTCAACGCCGCCGATCCGGCTACCACTTTTTTCTGCGCATCGCGTTCGCAGAGGAAGACGCCGAGCGCCGCCCCGACCTGCGCCATAATGGCGGGCATTAACAGCGGGATCATGGTGTCGTAGCCCAGCACGGTGAAGTTATTGATACACAGCGGCACCAGGCCCCAGTGCAGTCCGAACATGACGAAGATTTGCCAGAAGCCGCCCATTACCGCGCCCGCAAATGCAGGAACCGCCTGATAAAGCCAGAGATAACCGGCGGCAATCATTTCGCTTATCCAGGTTGATAGCGGCCCCACCAACAGAAAGGTGACGGGTGTGATAACCATCAGACATAGCAATGGTGTGAAGAAATTTTTGATTGCCGACGGTAACCACGCATTAAGTCGGCGTTCCAGAATGCTGCACAACCAGGCAGAAAAAATAATGGGAATAACCGATGACGAGTAATTCAACAATGTGACCGGAATACCCAGGAAATCCAGCCCCAGCGCATCCGCTTTTTGCCCGTTCTCGAAAGCAGTCAGAATTAATGGATGCACTAACGCTCCACCAATCACCATGGCAGTAAATGGATTACCGCCGAAGCGTTTCCCCGCGGTGTATCCCAGGATTATCGGGAAGAACCAAAACAAGGCATCACTGGCGCTGAATAAAATTAAATAAGTACCACTTTGTTCGGTCGTCCACTGAAAAGTGAGCGCCAGAGCCAGCATACCTTTCAGGATCCCGGTTGCCGCCATCAGACCGATCAGAGGCGTAAAAATACCTGAAATAACATAAACAAAGCGGTTTAGCAGATTACCTTTCTCATCATTTTCCGGTGCCTGTTGCGCTTTTTCGCCAAGGCCTGCCACGCTGTTAACCGCCAGGAAGACATCGGCCACATGGTTACCTATGACCACCTGAAACTGACCACCGCTTTCCACCACCATAATAATACCGGGGGTCTTTTTCAGTACCTCAGCTTGCGCTTTGCTTTCATCCTTTAACTTAAAACGTAATCGCGTTGCGCAATGCATCAGACTCACAATGTTATCTGCGCCCCCGACTCCTGCGACTATTTTTCTGGCTAACTCCGTCATAACTTGCCCTCTACCGCTTTGCGGCAAAACTCCAAAAAAAAACCTGAAAAAACGGCCTGACGTGAATCAAGCAATTTTTTTCAGGTTTTGCCCGCTTAGTGCGGTAACAATCCTTTACTCAGTAATAATATTTCAGTGTTCTTTGCGCACGCGCTCTATATTTATGGCTAAAAACATAATCTCTGCGGGTGAAATTTTACGTTGATACTGCAAACCAATAAAAATGGCGATCCGTTCCGCACATTGCCATGCTTGCGGGTAATTTTGTTTTACTGCTTGTTGTAATGATTCATCACTATCGTTAATTGAAGCATGTTCAAGAATACGCCATGATAAAAACTTCAGATGCGTAACCAGTCGCTGATAACTCAAGCTTTCTTCCTGGTAATTAAGGCTGAACTGAAATTTTATTAATTGCAGCATTTCGCGCATTAATTGCGTGACACCTGCAACATCCTCCATATTCCCGCTCATTTGGGCACTGACCAGATGCATGGCAATAAAGCCCACTTCATCTTTCGGTAACTGCACGCCCAACCGTTTATCAATAATGGCTAACGCTTCTTCCCCTAGCTGGAACTCTTTCGGGTAAAGCCGCTGGATGTCCCACAGCAGCGGGTTAGGCAGCAATACGTTTTGCTGAAAGCGTTTAATCGCAAACTGGCAATGGTCAGTTAGCGAGATATAAATACTGTCCTGCAACTTTCCCAGGCGCTCCTGCGCTAAAGAGATAATACGATCACAGGTTGCCATCACCTCAAGAGGAATATGACTTAAGAGTTCGCTTAATCGCCCGTTCAGTTCATGACTGCTCAAGGCATACTCTTTTTCTATTCCACTTGAATTAATTCTTTCGCCAGGGCGTTTTTGAAAGCCAATTCCGCGCCCCATGACGACTTTTTCCCGCTGTTGATCATCAATAACCACCACAACATTATTGTTGAGAATTTTGGTGATTTGCATGTTCATAGCAAGGACCTTTTTTATAAACAAAAAAACCCGACTTCACCAGTATTCTCTGGTTATGTCAGGTTTTGCCTGCGAATGCAGTAACAATCCAGTCATTTATTAATGGTTTTTATAACGAACATCCAGGTTCGGAAATTAATTTAATTGCGTGCAGAGAAAATAGCAATGCGCTATTGATAAAAATATGACCATGCTCGCAGTTATTAACTTTGTGTAATTTTAGGAATTTATAAAGTTATATATAACAAATCCCAATAATTAAGTTATTGGGATTTGTCTGGTGAATTATTTGTCGCTATCTTTTCCCGCCAGCAGTTTATCCAGCTCATCACCGCCTACATGACGGAAATCCTGACCCTTCACGTAGTAGAAGATAAACTCACAAATATTCTGGCAGCGGTCGCCGATACGTTCGATTGAACGCGCACAGAACAGCGCGGTAAGTACGCTCGGAATAGTGCGCGAATCTTCCATCATGTAGGTCATCAGTTGACGAACAATACCTTCGTATTCCTGATCGACTTTTTTATCTTCACGATAAATACGTACCGCTTCGTCAATGTCCATCCGCGCGAACGCGTCCAGCACGTCGTGCAGCATCTGGATGGTATGACGGCCCAGCGACTCCAGACTTACCAGCAACGGCTGATGCTGCTGGGAGAATTTCTCCAGCGCAGTACGGCAGATTTTGTCCGCCACGTCGCCAATACGCTCCAGCTCGGCAATGGTTTTACTGATCACCATAACCAGTCGCAGGTCGCTCGCCGTCGGCTGACGTTTGGCGATAATGCGCACGCAGGCTTCATCGATCGCCACTTCCATCATGTTGACGTTCTTGTCGCCTTCGATCACGCGCTTCGCCAGATCGCTGTCCTGGTTATGCATCGCGGTGATTGCATCAGAAAGCTGCTGCTCCACCATGCCGCCCATGGTCATCACCTGCGTGCGGATACTTTCCAGTTCGGCGTTGAACTGGCCGGAAATATGTTTATTAAGATTGAGACTGTCCATAACGCACTCCTGAATCAACCGTAACGACCGGTGATGTAGTCTTCTGTTTGTTTCTTCGCTGGCTTGGTGAACAGATCGTCCGTGTTGCTGAACTCAATCAATTCGCCCAGGTACATAAACGCCGTGTGGTCGGAACAACGCGCAGCCTGCTGCATGTTGTGGGTGACGATCACCACGGTGTAATCCTGCTTCAGTTCGGTGATCAGCTCTTCAATACGCCCGGTAGAGATGGGGTCGAGCGCCGAACACGGTTCGTCGAGCAGCAGCACTTCCGGGCGAATGGCGATACCACGCGCAATGCACAGACGCTGTTGCTGACCACCAGAGAGAGAGTAACCGCTCTGGTGCAATTTATCTTTGGTTTCGTTCCACAATGCGGCTTTGGTCAATGCCCACTGCACGCGCTCGTCCATGTCGGCACGGGAGAGCTTCTCAAACAGACGAACGCCAAAAGCGATGTTGTCGTAGATGGACATCGGAAACGGCGTCGGTTTCTGGAACACCATGCCCACTTTCGCACGCAGCAGGGCGATATCCTGAGAGTTGGTCAGGATGTTGTCGCCATCAAGCAGAATTTCACCTTCCGCACGCTGCTCCGGGTACAGTTCAAACATTTTGTTGAAGGTACGCAGCAGCGTCGATTTACCGCAGCCGGACGGCCCGATAAACGCCGTTACCTGGTTTTTAGCGATATCCAGGTTGATGTTTTTCAGGGCATGGAATTTGCCGTAGTAGAAGTTCAAATTACGAACCTGAATTTTACTCGGGGCAGTTTCAACCATACTCATTGCAATCTTTTCCTCATCGTGCCTGATGCACTTCGCGAATCAGGCTTACCGTAGGCCGGATCAGGCGTTCACGCCGCATCCGGCAAAGTGTTAACCGTGTACAGAGTCAAAAAGGCGCTCGGTCGGTCCCCTCGCCCCTCTGGGGAGAGGGTTAGGGTGAGGGGAAAACCGTGTCAGCAATATCAACCGTGTTTATTCTTCGCGAAAACAACGCGCGCCAGAATGTTCAGCAGCAGTACGCACAGGGTAATGATCAATACCCCGGCCCAGGCCAGCTGCTGCCATTCCGCAAACGGGCTCATCGCAAACTTAAAGATCGTCACCGGCAGGTTGGCGATCGGCTGCATCATGTCCGTGCTCCAGAACTGGTTGGAGAGCGCGGTAAACAGCAGCGGCGCGGTTTCACCAGCAATACGGGCAATCGCCAGCAGGATACCGGTCATGATCCCGGACACCGACGCTTTCAGCGTGATCGCGGAGATCATCTTCCACTTCGGTGTACCCAGCGCATAAGCCGCTTCACGCAGGCTGTCCGGCACCAGTTTCAGCATGTTCTCGGTGGTGCGGATAACAATCGGCACCTGCAACAGCGCCAGCGCAATCACGCCCGCCCAGCCGGAGAAGTGCTCCATCTGCGCCACCACAATGGTGTAAACAAACAGACCAACCACAATCGATGGCGCAGAGAGCAGAATGTCGTTAATGAAGCGAATCACTTCTGCCAGCCAGGATTTACGACCATATTCAGCCAGATAAATCCCCGCCATAATGCCCAGCGGCGTACCGAATACCGTGGCCCACAAAATTAACAGGCCGCTACCTGCCAGGGCGTTCGCCAGACCACCACCTTCCGTATTGGGCGGCGGCGTCATTTCAGTGAACAGCGCCAGCGACATACCGTCGATACCGCGGGTGATGGTGGACATTAAAATCCAGATCAGCCAGAACAGACCGAAGGCCATCGTCGCCATTGAGAGCGTCAGTGCAATACGGTTCTTGAGGCGGCGACGCGCCTGCATTTTGCGGCGGGATTCAGCCAGCGCCGCATTGGTTTGCATTTCAACCATAGCCATTAGCGTGCCCCCTCATTCTTAGCCAGGCGCATAATCATAAACTTCGATGCGGCGAGGACGATGAAGGTAATCACAAACAGGATCAGGCCCAGTTCCATCAGTGCGGCAACGTGCAGACCGGATTCCGCTTCCGCAAATTCGTTCGCCAGTGCAGAGGTGATACTGTTGCCCGGCATATACAGCGAGGCGCTGTCGAGCTGGTAGGTGTTACCGATGATAAAGGTCACCGCCATGGTTTCACCGAGCGCGCGGCCCAGCCCCAGCATGATGCCGCCGATAACACCATTTTTGGTGAACGGAAGAACGATACGCCAGATAACTTCCCAGGTGGTGCAGCCAATACCGTAGGCCGACTCTTTCATCATCACCGGGGTTTGTTCGAACACATCGCGCATTACCGCCGCAATGTACGGAATAATCATGATGGCGAGGATCACGCCTGCCGCGAGGATACCGATACCAAATGCAGGGCCAGAGAACAGCGCGCCAACAATCGGAATATTCGACATGATATTGCCGACCGGCTCCTGGAAGTAAACGGCGAACAGCGGCGCAAAGATAAACAGGCCCCACATGCCGTAAACGATACTTGGAATGGCTGCCAGCAGCTCAATGGCGATACCCAGCGGGCGTTTCAGCCAGCCGGGCGCAAGCTCAGTCAGGAACAGGGCGATACCGAAACTCACCGGGACGGCGATCAGCAGCGCGATAAACGAAGTCACCAGCGTACCGTAGATCGGCACCAACGCCCCGTAGATATCGTTCGGTGCATCCCACTCTTTGGTCCACAGGAAAGCCAGACCAAATTTCTGAATGCTCGGCCAGGAGGAGATGATCAGAGAGACAATAATGCCACCCAACATCAATAGCACAATCAGCGCCGCCAGTTTTACCAGCACGCTGAAAATTATGTCGCCCTTTTTACCCGGTGGGTTAAAAGCAGGCTTGGTTGCAGCCATAAGTTACTCTTCAGTTAAACGCGTTTACAAAGTCATTTTGTAATGCCGGATAAGCCGTTAATGCCTTATCCGGCCTGGAGTTTTATTAGTACAGCGGCTTACCGCTACTGTCTTTAATATTGGTCTTCCACGCAGCGCGAACCTGTTCAACGACGCTATCCGGCAGGCTGGCATAATCCAGGTCGTTCGCCTGTTTAGCCCCGGTTTTGTACGCCCAGTCGAAGAACTTCAGCACTTCTGTGCCTTGTTCTGGTTTCTTCTGATCTTTGTGGATCAGAATGAACGTGGTAGAGGTAATAGGCCATGCATCTTCGCCTTTCTGGTTGGTCAGATCCTGAGCGAAGGTTTTGCTCCAGTCTGCACCTTTTGCTGCATTAGCGAAGTTTTCTTCGGTCGGACTAACCGGTTTACCATCAGCGGAGATCAGTTTGGTGTACGCCAGGTTGTTCTGCTTAGCGTAAGCATATTCAACGTAACCAATTGCACCCGGCAGACGCTGAACGAACGCGGCGATACCGTCATTACCTTTACCGCCCAGACCGATCGGCCATTTTACGGTAGAGCCAGTACCAACGTTGTTTTTCCACTCTTCGTTCACTTTCGCCAGGTAGCTGGTGAAGACGAAGGAAGTCCCGGAGCCATCTGCGCGGCGTACTACAGCAATGTTCTGTGAAGGCAGTTTCAGACCCGGATTCAGTTTGGCGATGGCTTCATCATCCCACTTCTTGATTTTGCCCAGGTAGATGTCGCCGAGGGTTTTACCATCCAGCACCAGTTCGCCAGACTTCAGCCCTGGAATGTTAACAGCCAGCACCACGCCGCCAATCACGGTCGGGAACTGGAACAGGCCTTCCTGAGCCAATTTTTCATCAGACAGCGGCGCGTCAGAGGCACCAAAATCAACGGTATTAGCGATAATCTGTTTTACGCCACCGGAAGAACCTATACCCTGGTAGTTAACTTTATTACCGGTTTCTTTCTGGTAAGTGTCAGCCCATTTGGCATACACCGGCGCAGGGAAGGTTGCACCTGCACCTGTCAGGCTTGCTTCTGCAAACACAGAGAAAGCGCTCATCGATAAGGTCGCGGCGACAACAGTTGCGACGGTGGTACGCATAACTTTCATAATGTCTCCTGGGAGGATTCATAAAGCATTGTTTGTTGGCTACGAGAAGCAAAATAGGACAAACAGGTGACAGTTATATGTAAGGAATATGACAGTTTTATGACAGAGAGATAAAGTCTTCAGTCTGATTTAAATAAGCGTTGATATTCAGTTAATTACAAACATTAATAACGAAGAGATGACAGAAAAATTTTCATTCTGTGACAGAGAAAAAGTAGCCGAAGATGACGGTTTGTCACATGGAGTTGGCAGGATGTTTGATTAAAAACATAACAGGAAGAAAAATGCCCCGCTTACGCAGGGCATCCATTTATTACTCAACCGTAACCGATTTTGCCAGGTTACGCGGCTGGTCAACGTCGGTACCTTTGATCAGCGCGACGTGATAAGCCAGTAGCTGCAGCGGAACGGTGTAGAAGATTGGTGCAATCACCTCTTCCACATGCGGCATCTCGATGATGTGCATGTTATCGCTACTTACAAAACCCGCATCCTGATCGGCGAAGACATACAACTGACCGCCACGCGCGCGAACTTCTTCAATGTTGGATTTTAGTTTTTCCAGCAATTCGTTGTTCGGTGCAACGACGATAACCGGCATATCGGCATCAATCAGCGCCAGCGGACCGTGTTTCAGTTCACCTGCAGCGTAGGCTTCAGCGTGAATGTAAGAGATCTCTTTCAGCTTCAATGCGCCTTCCAGCGCGATTGGGTACTGATCGCCACGGCCCAGGAACAGCGCGTGATGTTTGTCAGAGAAATCTTCTGCCAGAGCTTCAATGCGTTTGTCCTGAGACAGCATCTGCTCAATACGGCTCGGCAACGCCTGCAGACCATGCACAATGTCATGTTCAATGGAGGCATCCAGACCTTTCAGGCGAGACAGCTTCGCCACCAGCATCAACAGCACAGTTAACTGAGTGGTGAATGCTTTAGTGGATGCCACGCCGATTTCTGTACCCGCGTTGGTCATTAGCGCCAGATCGGATTCGCGCACCAGAGAAGAACCCGGAACGTTACAGATTGCCAGTGAACCAAGGTAACCCAGCTCTTTCGACAGACGCAGGCCAGCCAGGGTATCCGCGGTTTCGCCAGACTGTGACAAGGTGATCATCAGGCTGTTACGACGCACGGCAGATTTGCGATAGCGGAATTCAGAGGCGATTTCGACGTCGCACGGAATACCTGCTAGCGATTCAAACCAGTAGCGGGAAACCATACCGGAGTTATAAGAAGTACCACAGGCGAGGATCTGAATATGCTCAACCTTCGACAGCAGTTCGTCGGCGTTCGGTCCCAGCTCGCTTAAATCAACCTGACCGTGGCTGATGCGTCCGGTAAGGGTGTTTTTGATCGCGTTCGGCTGTTCGTAGATCTCTTTCTGCATGTAGTGACGGTAAATGCCTTTATCGCCCGCGTCATATTGCAGATTGGATTCGATATCCTGACGTTTTACTTCCGCGCCAGTTTTATCGAAGATGTTTACCGAACGGCGAGTGATTTCCGCAATATCGCCCTCTTCAAGGAAGATAAAGCGACGGGTCACCGGCAACAGCGCCAGCTGGTCAGAAGCGATAAAGTTTTCGCCCATCCCCAGGCCAATCACCAGCGGACTACCAGAACGTGCCGCCAGCAGGGTATCCGGGTGACGGGAGTCCATGATCACTGTACCGTACGCACCACGCAGCTGCGGGATAGCACGCAGAACGGCCTCACGCAGAGTCCCGCCTTGTTTCAGCTCCCAGTTCACCAGATGAGCAATCACTTCGGTGTCGGTTTCAGAAACGAAGGTATAGCCACGCGCTTTTAGCTCTTCACGCAGCGGTTCATGGTTTTCGATGATGCCGTTATGCACCACCACAATGTGTTCAGAAACATGCGGATGCGCATTCACTTCTGAAGGTTCACCGTGGGTCGCCCAGCGAGTGTGAGCAATACCAGTGCCGCCATGCAGAGGATGTTCTTCCGCTGCCTGTGCCAGCATCTGGACTTTACCGAGGCGACGCAGGCGGGTCATATGACCTTCTGCATCAACAACGGCCAGACCGGCAGAGTCATATCCGCGGTATTCCAGACGACGTAAACCTTCAAGAAGGATTTCTGCTACATCACGTTGCGCGATCGCGCCAACAATTCCACACATAGTTTTTGATTCCGATTTATATCGTTGTCGGTCAACCTGTATGCCCGTTTTTTCGGGCGCCCCGAGCCTTGTAGAGAGTGGGGTTATTTTTATAGTTACTGCTTGTGGGAGGGAGATTATGTTATCTCCTCATCCCATGTGACCGGGTTAGCCGGCCAGAATCACTTTTTCTTTACCGGACGACGCCAGCCTTCTTTCTGAGTCTGCGGCACACGGCTGATAGCTAATGCATTTTCGCCGACATTACGCGTCACAGTTGTACCCGCAGCAATGGTCGCGCCTTTGCCTACTGTTACCGGGGCCACCAGCTGAGTGTCGGAACCAACAAACACATCGTCGCCGATAATGGTCTTAAATTTATTCGCACCATCGTAGTTGCAGGTAATGGTTCCCGCGCCGATGTTAACGTTATCGCCAATTTCCGCATCGCCCAGGTAAGTCAGATGACCAGCTTTCGAGCCTTTACCCAGACGCGCTTTTTTCATCTCAACGAAGTTACCGACGTGAGCACCTTCCAGCAACTCAGCACCAGGACGCAAACGGGCAAACGGGCCAATGGTACAGGCCGCTGCCAGATTCGCATCTTCCACAACGGTATACGGACTGATTTCGCAATCATCGCCAATCACGCTGTTTTTAATCACGCAACCGGTGCCAATTTTCACGCGATGACCGAGAGTCACGTTGCCCTCGATGATAACGTTAGTATCAATTTCAACATCGCGCCCGTGAGTTAGCGTACCACGCAGATCAAAACGCGCTGGATCGCGCAGCATAACGCCTGCTAACAGCAGTTTTTCAGCCTGTTCGGACTGATAAACACGCTCCAGACGGGAGAGCTGCAGGCGGTTATTCACGCCTTCTACTTCGCTTAAACGTTGCGGATGAACGGCGACGATTTCACGCCCTTCCTGATACGCCAGCGCAATAATGTCGGTGATGTAGTATTCGCCCTGAGCATTATTGTTGGTCAGCTTCGCCAGCCAGCGTTTCATATCTGCGCCGTTGGCAATCAGAATGCCGGTGTTGATCTCCTGAATCTGACGCTGCTCGTCGGTGGCATCTTTGTGCTCAACAATGCCGGTAACTTTGCCGTTTTCACGGGTGATACGTCCATAACCGGTCGGATCATCCAGTTTCACCGTCAGCAGACCAATGCCACCCTGCGGTTTAGCATCACGCAGACGCTGGAGTGTTTCGACAGAGATCAGCGGCACGTCGCCGTAGAGCATTAAAATGTCTTCATCATCGGCAAAGAAAGGTGCGGCCTGCTGCATTGCATGACCCGTACCCAGCTGCTCTGCCTGAAGCACCCAGTTAAGGTTGTCGTCTTTCAGCGCCTGTTTTAGCAGATCGCCGCCGTGACCGTACACCAGGTGAACGTGCGCTGCGCCTAATTCATTCGCAGCATCAATGACATGCTGAACCATCGCTTTCCCGGCAAGGGTATGCAGCACTTTCGGAAGATCGGAATACATGCGCGTGCCTTTGCCTGCGGCAAGGATCACTACGCTCATAGCATTATTCAACATACGCGTCCTGACTGTAATTTGAGAACGAATTTAAACCGCTTCACCTTGAAAAAACTACATTTTTTTCATCGTGAAATGGACAGAGGATAAATTGTTCAATAACGGATTATCCCCGCTGACGAAAGCGCCATTTTCGACCATCGTCACGCCTTTTGTCTGCAGAAAATTAAGGCAGTACCTTAATTTAAGCGTCAGGTGGATGTTTTTGCTCTTATTTCGATCAATGAATAAACAGGAAAACAGGGGGGTTTTATATCAGCAGGATCTATGTGAACGCTATTCAGGACGGGTCACACGCGCAAAAAAAAGCCAGCCTGTTTCCAGACTGGCTTTTGTGTTTTTCAAGCCGGTGTTACATCGCTTTTTTGGTCAACTCGATAACGCGCAGCTGCGCGATCGCTTTGGCCAGTTCCGCAGACGCCTGAGCGTAATCTACGTCGCCGTGAGAGCTGCTAATGTGCTCTTCAGCCTTACGTTTCGCTTCCATGGCTCGCGCTTCGTCGAGATCCTGGCCGCGAATTGCGGTGTCGGCCAGAACGGTCACGTTGCCAGGCTGCACTTCAAGAATGCCGCCAGACAGATAGATAAACTCTTCGTGACCGTGCTGTTTCACGATGCGAATCATACCAGGCTTAATGGCGGTGAGCAGCGGTGCGTGGCCAGGGTAGATCCCCAGTTCACCTTCGCTACCCGTTACCTGGATTTTCTCGACCAGACCAGAGAACATTTGTTGCTCTGCGCTGACGACGTCCAGGTGGTAAGTCATTGCCATATCACCCTCCGATTAAGGCGTTAAAGTTTTTTGGCTTTTTCCACAGCTTCTTCGATGGAACCGACCATGTAGAACGCCTGCTCCGGCAGGTGATCGTATTCGCCTTCCATGATGCCTTTAAAGCCACGGATGGTGTCTTTCAGGGAGACGTATTTACCCGGAGAACCGGTGAATACTTCTGCCACGAAGAACGGCTGGGACAGGAAGCGCTGGATCTTACGAGCACGCGCTACCACCAGTTTGTCTTCTTCAGACAGTTCATCCATACCCAGGATGGCGATGATGTCTTTCAGTTCCTGATAACGTTGCAGGATGGACTGAACGCCACGCGCGGTGTCGTAGTGTTCCTGACCAACCACCAGCGGGTCCAGCTGACGGCTGGTGGAGTCCAGCGGGTCAACGGCCGGGTAGATACCCAGAGACGCGATCTGACGGCTCAGTACCACGGTTGCGTCAAGGTGCGCAAAGGTGGTTGCCGGAGACGGGTCAGTCAAGTCATCCGCAGGTACGTATACTGCCTGTACGGAGGTGATAGAACCAGTTTTGGTGGAGGTGATACGTTCCTGCAGAACGCCCATCTCTTCCGCCAGGGTCGGCTGATAACCTACCGCTGAAGGCATACGGCCCAGTAGTGCGGATACTTCCGTACCGGCCAGGGTGTAACGATAGATGTTGTCAACGAACAGCAGAACGTCACGACCTTCGTCACGGAATTTCTCAGCCATGGTCAGACCGGTCAGAGCAACGCGCAGACGGTTTCCCGGCGGCTCGTTCATCTGGCCATACACCAGGGATACTTTGTCGATAACGTTGGAGTCGGTCATTTCGTGGTAGAAGTCGTTACCCTCACGAGTACGTTCACCTACGCCCGCAAACACAGAGTAACCGGAGTGCTCGATCGCGATGTTACGAATGAGCTCCATCATGTTTACGGTTTTACCTACACCCGCACCACCGAACAGACCAACTTTACCGCCCTTAGCGAACGGACACATCAGGTCGATAACTTTGATACCGGTTTCCAGCAGTTCCTGAGAGTTTGACAGCTCTTCGTAGGAAGGTGCTGCGCGGTGAATCGCCCAACGCTCTTCTTCACCGATCTCGCCTTTCATGTCGACCGGTTCACCCAGTACGTTCATGATACGGCCCAGAGTCGCTTTACCTACCGGGACTTCAATCGGGTGTTCGAGGTCTTTTACATCCAGACCGCGACGCAGACCGTCGGAGGAACCCATTGCGATGGTACGTACGATACCGCCGCCGAGCTGCTGCTGAACTTCCAGCACCAGACGCTCATTACCATTTTGCACCTCAAGAGCATCGTACACGCGCGGTACGGCATCCTGAGGGAATTCGACGTCAACTACGGCGCCGATTACCTGGACAATCTTTCCAGTAGCCATCTTAAATCCTCTACGAAATAACCTGTTTAAACCGCGGCGGCCCCCGAGACGATCTCGGTGAGTTCCTGAGTAATGCTGGCCTGACGAGCTTTGTTGTATACCAACTGCAGCTCTTTAATCAGGCTGCCGCCATTGTCGGTCGCGGCTTTCATCGCCACCATACGGGCGGCCTGCTCGCTGGCCAGGTTTTCAACCACGCCCTGATAAACCTGAGATTCGACATAACGACGCAGCAGGGTATCCAGCAACGCCTTCGGATCGGGTTCGTACAGGTAATCCCAGGATTTATGTTTCAGATCATCATCATCTGATGCCGGTAACGGCAGCAGCTGGCTGATGGTCGGAACCTGAGACATGGTGTTAATAAATTTGTTGCTGACAATGTAAAGCTTGTCCAGACGGCCTTCGTCGTAGGCCTGCAACATCACTTTTACCGGACCGATCAGTTCGGACAGGGAAGGGTTATCCCCCATGCCGGTGACCTGGGCAACAACATTGCCGCCCACGGAGTTGAAGAACGACACGCCTTTCGAGCCGATCATTGCGAGGTCGCATTGAACGCCTTTGTCGGTCCAGGTCTTCATTTCCGCCAGCAGTTTTTTGAACAGGTTAATGTTCAAACCACCGCACAAACCACGGTCGGTCGACACCACCAGGTAGCCCACGCGTTTAACGTCGCGGTCTTCCAGGTAAGGGTGCTTATATTCCAGATTACCGTGTGCAAGGTGACCAATCACTTTGCGCATGGTTTCTGCATAAGGACGGCTGGCCGCCATGCGATCCTGCGATTTACGCATTTTGGAAGCGGCGACCATCTCCATCGCTTTAGTGATCTTTTGCGTGTTCTGGACGCTTGCGATCTTACTACGTATCTCTTTTGCGCCGGCCATGAGCTTCTCCTCAATGCCTTGCGGCCTGCCCTAAGGCAAGCCGCCAGACGTTACCAGGATTGGGTTGCTTTGAAGGAATCGAGGATGCCTTTCAGCTTGCCTTCGATTTCGTCGTTGTAGCCACCGGTCTGGTTGATCTCTTGCATCAACGGAGCGTGATCACGGTCGACGTAAGCCAGCAGAGCGGCTTCGAAGCTGCCAATTTTCGACAGTTCAACATCCGCCAGGTAACCACGTTCTGCTGCGAACAGAACCAGAGACTGCTGCGCAACGGACATCGGCGCATACTGTTTCTGTTTCAGCAGTTCGGTCACTTTCTGACCGTGGTCAAGCTGCTTACGTGTTGCATCGTCAAGGTCGGATGCAAACTGAGAGAACGCTGCCAGTTCACGATACTGTGCCAGAGCGGTACGGATACCACCGGACAGTTTTTTCATGATCTTGGTCTGTGCTGCACCACCAACACGGGATACGGAAATACCCGGGTTAACCGCAGGACGAATACCGGCGTTGAACAGGTTGGTTTCCAGGAAGATCTGACCATCGGTAATGGAGATTACGTTGGTCGGAACGAACGCAGAAACGTCACCCGCCTGAGTTTCGATAATCGGCAGTGCGGTCAGAGAACCGGTTTTCCCTTTCACTTCACCTTTGGTGAAGGCTTCAACGTATTCGGCGTTAACACGTGCAGCACGCTCCAGCAGACGAGAGTGGAGGTAGAAAACGTCGCCCGGGAATGCTTCACGTCCTGGCGGACGACGGAGCAGCAGGGAGATCTGACGGTAAGCAACAGCCTGTTTAGACAGGTCATCGTAAATGATCAGCGCATCTTCACCGCGGTCACGGAAGTATTCGCCCATTGCGCAACCGGCATACGGTGCCAGGTATTGCAGTGCAGCGGATTCAGACGCGGTTGCTACCACAACGATGGTGTTAGCCAGTGCGCCGTGCTCTTCCAGTTTACGTACCACGTTAGAAATGGTGGACGCTTTCTGGCCGATAGCGACATAGATACATTTGATACCGGAATCGCGCTGGTTGATGATGGCATCGATAGCCAGTGCGGTTTTACCTGTCTGACGGTCACCGATGATCAATTCACGCTGACCACGACCGATTGGGATCATGGAGTCAACGGCTTTATAACCGGTCTGTACCGGCTGATCTACGGACTGACGTTCGATAACGCCCGGAGCGATTGCTTCTACAGCAGAGAAGCCGTCGTGATCCAGCGGACCTTTACCGTCGATTGGTGCACCCAGAGTGTTAACCACACGGCCCAGCAGGCCACGGCCAACCGGAACTTCCAGGATACGGCCAGTACACTTAACTTTCATGCCTTCGGCAAGGTCAGCGTACGGACCCATAACAACCGCACCTACAGAGTCGCGCTCGAGGTTCAGTGCGATAGCGTAACGGTTACCCGGCAGGGAGATCATTTCACCCTGCATACAATCGGCCAGGCCGTGAATGCGGATAACACCGTCACTTACAGAAACAATAGTACCTTCGTTGTGAGCTTCACTCACAACATTGAACTGAGCAATGCGCTGCTTGATCAGTTCGCTGATTTCGGTGGAATTCAGTTGCATGCTCCAGTCCCCTTAAGACTGCAAGACGTCTGCAAGGCGCTCAAGACGACCGCGTACGCTGCCATCAATGACCATATCACCCGCTCGGATGATAACGCCTGCCATTACAGACTTATCGATTTTGCAATTCAGCTTAACTTTGCGTGACAGACGTTTTTCCATCGCAGCAGAAATTTTCGCGAGCTGTTGTTCACTCAGTGCGGCAGCGGAAATGACGTCTACCTCAGCGGTAGCCTCACTCACGGCACGCAGGTGAATAAACTGCTCCAGAACATCCGGGAGCGCGTTAAGACGACCATTTTCAGCCATAACCCGAATCAGGTTCTGACCGTTTTCGTCCAGTTGCTCACCACAAACTGCGATAAACGACTCGGCGAGCGTTTCTGGCGCAAGCGCGCCAGAGAGAAGCTCTGCCATTTGTTCGTTTTTGGTTACCTCGGCGGCAAACGCCAGCATGTCCTGCCAGCGTTCTACACTTTGGTGTTCGACGGCAAAGTCAAAAGCTGCTTTGGCGTAGGGGCGAGCTACCGTAATAAATTCAGACATCAGCCCCTCCCTCCTTACAGTTCAGCGACAAGTTTATCCACGATGTCGCTGTTAGCAGCTTCATCCACGGAACGTTCGATGATCTTCTCGGCGCCAGCAACAGCCAGGATAGCAACTTGCTTACGCAGCTCTTCACGGGCACGTTTACGCTCGGCTTCAATTTCCGCCTGCGCCTGGGCCACGATTTTAGTACGTTCCTGTTCTGCCTCAGCTTTCGCTTCGTCCAGAATCTGCGAGCGGCGTTTGTTCGCCTGCTCGATGATTACCTGGGCTTCCGCTTTCGCTTTTTTCAGCTGGTCGGTCGCGCTGGCCTTTGCAAGGTCAAGGTCCTTATGTGCTCGTTCTGCGGAAGCAAGGCCGTCAGCAATTTCTTTTTGACGTTTTTCGATGGCTGCCATTAATGGCGGCCATACGTACTTCATGCAGAACAGAACGAACAGGACAAACGCGATGGCCTGGCCGAGGATTGTTGCGTTAAGATTCACAGCACAATGCCTCTATTTAGTTAACGTTCTGATATTGCTCTTTAAATAAAAGCAACGCTTACTACGCGACAGCGAACATCACGTACAGACCCAGACCTACAGCGATCATCGGGATAGCATCCACCAGACCCATAACGATAAAGAACTGAGTACGCAGCAGAGGAATCAGATCAGGTTGACGCGCTGCGCCTTCCAGGAATTTACCCCCGAGGATGCCGATACCGATCGCAGCACCGATTGCCGCCAGACCCATCATCACAGCGGCAGCCATGTACAGCAGATCCATATTCAGGTTTTCCATGACAGTCTCCAGTTTGTTTCAGTTAAAACGTAGTAGTGTTGGTAAATTAATGTTCTTCAGACGCCATCGACAGATAGACGATCGTCAGAACCATGAAGATGAAGGCTTGCAGCGTAATGATCAGGATGTGGAAAATGGCCCACGGCACATTCAGGATCCACTGTGACCACCACGGCAACAGACCAGCAATCAGAATGAAAATCAGCTCACCGGCATACATGTTACCGAACAGTCGCAAACCGAGTGAAACTGGTTTGGACAGCAGGCTTACCCCTTCAAGGATTAAGTTGACAGGAATGAACGCCCAGTGATTGAACGGCTGCAGCGTCAACTCTTTCGTGAAGCCGCCGATGCCTTTCATTTTGATGCTGTAGAACAGAATCAGGATAAATACGCCCAGTGCCATAGACAGCGTTACGTTCACGTCCGCAGACGGAACCACACGCAGTGCAGGCAGACCCAGTACATGTTCAGCAATGTACGGCAGCAGGTCGATAGGCAGTAAATCCATCAGGTTCATCAGGAATACCCAGACGAAGATCGTCAGGGCCAGCGGAGCAATCAGCTTGCTTTTGCCATGGTACATGTCTTTCACGCTACCATTAACAAAGCCGATCACCAGCTCAATCGCGGTCTGAAACTTACCTGGCACACCGCTGGTCGCCTTTTTGGCTACGCTACGGAATAAAACCAGGAACAACAGACCCAGCACCACCGAGAAGAACATGGAGTCAATATTGATTGTCCAGAAGGTGGCTGGGGGGTTTTGTGGATCCACCAGCGAGAATGTACGCAGGTCCAGCTGAAGGTTATTCAGGTGGTGTCCTATGTAATCCTGCGGCGTCATATTTTCTGAAGCCATGATGCCTTTTACCCTTTGTTGTTAATTACAGCCGGTGCCAGTATCTGAACCACCAGCACCAAAACCCACGTAACGATCAGCGGCAAGAATACCGCCTTTAAAACCGCCAACGCCACCACCAGTAACACCAACATCGCCAGAACTTTGAAAGCTTCGCCAAATGCGAATGTCCAGGCCACCCGGCCTTTCGCTGGTGTATGCGCCTGGTGACGCCAGGCAAATATCATAAACAAAACGTTAGGCAGAAAGACTGCCAGGCCCCCGCTTATTGCAGAGACGCCCCAGAAGGGGTCTTTGAGGCTGAACAGCAATCCACTTGCTATCACCACCAGTAACTGAACGAGCAGAAGCTTCCGAGCAACGTTTCGACTCACGAGCGACACAGACATCACGTTTTTCACTCCTGCTCCCTTCGAGGTATGCCGCGTGTCGTATAAAACTTTCTTTAAGGCTTAGAGTCAAGCATCAAAAAGCGGTCAAATTATACGGTGCGCCCCCGTGATTTCAAACAATAAGTAGCCAAAAGGTGAATAAATGTTTAAATATTTTTCCAGTGCATACAATTGCGACTTTTCTGCTAACCCTGTTCGATCATGAAAAACTGTAAATAACGCGTAAACACTGGTGATAAAGCGTGCTTCAGATCACATATTGCGCATGTTCGCGCACAGCATATTTATTTACTTGGCAAATGATGCCTTTGCAAGTTTATGATATTTCAGTCTAAAAACAGATACTGTTTTAATAAATGACATTTACACAACAAAAACCACCCATTGACATTTTTAATAATGTTTTAACAGCCAATGATGGTTCTTAGCGCCGATTTTTAGCAGACTGATATTTTCACTAATGACTTATTTTCTGCTTACCAAAAAAAGCCACGTTATCTTGTTGATGCAAAAGAGTGAACGTGGCGTTAAATGTAACCAGTTATATCAGTAGAAAACCTGGTTGTTGTTAACAGTCTAACTGGTCAATTTTTTATGATTTTTTTGATAAAAATTAAATTTTATTTGCTTTAATCACCACCAGATGACGTTCGCCATCCAGGGCTGGAACCTGAAGTTTAACCACTGATTCGACCTGATATTCTTCGGGCAACAAAGCGATTTCATCTTCCGGCATTTGCCCTTTCAGCGCGTAGAAACGGCCTTGCTCACCAGGAAGATGGTGGCACCAGCTCACCATATCGTTCAGAGAGGCAAAAGCGCGGCTAATTACGCCATCAAATGGCGGCTCTGAAGGAAACTCTTCTACCCTGCTCTGTACTGGTTCAATATTCTCCAGTTTAAGCTCATGTTGCACCTGACGAAGGAAACGCACGCGTTTACCAAGACTATCCAACAGAGTGAAATGGGCTTCAGGACGCACGATAGAGAGTGGAATGCCTGGCAGTCCTGGTCCGGTGCCGACATCGATAAACCGTTCACCTTGCAGATACGGTGCCACCACAATGCTATCGAGAATATGGCGTACCAGCATCTCATTAGGATCGCGGACCGAAGTCAGGTTGTACGCTTTGTTCCATTTATGCAGCATATTCACGTAGGCAATAAGCTGGTTTTTCTGGTGATCGGTAAGCGAAATACCTGCGTCTTTCAGCAGTAAGGAGAGTTTGTTGAGCACGGTGATTACCTGTTCTTGATGCGTTGCCTGGTAAGCGGGTGCTTACCAGGCATTTTTAATGTGTTATGCGCTACGACGCAGCATACCCTGTTTTTTCAGCCACACCAGCAGAATGGAGATGGCCGCAGGCGTGACGCCAGAAATACGTGAAGCCTGGCCGATAGAGGCCGGTTTGTGATCGTTAAGTTTGGCGATCACTTCGTTAGAAAGACCGGATACCTGGCGGTAATCCAGTGTCGCGGGTAGCAGGGTGTTCTCGTTACGCAGCTGCTTTTCGATCTCATCTTGCTGGCGCGCGATATAACCTTCGTATTTAACCTGAATCTCAACCTGTTCCGCCGCCTGTTCGTCTGTCAACGCAGGGGCAAACGGCGTCAGCGTGGTTAATTTTTCATAAGTCATTTCCGGACGACGCAGCAGATCTTCACCACTGGCTTCACGGGAAAGCGGCGCAGTCAGGTGAGCATTCACTTCGGCTGCAGCTTCCGCCGACGGGGTTACCCAGGTCGATTTCAGACGCTGACGCTCACGCTCGATATTCTCAAGTTTCTCGTTAAAGCGCGCCCAACGTTCGTCATCCACCAGGCCCAGTTCACGACCGATTTCAGTCAAACGCAGATCCGCATTATCTTCGCGCAGCATCAGACGATATTCTGCGCGCGAGGTAAACATACGATACGGTTCTTTGGTTCCTAAAGTGCACAGGTCATCAACCAGTACGCCGAGATACGCCTGAGAACGCGCCGGAGCCCAACCTTCTTTGTCAGCAGACAGACGGGCAGCGTTAAGACCGGCCAGTAAACCTTGCGCAGCGGCTTCTTCGTAACCGGTAGTGCCGTTAATCTGACCAGCAAAGAACAGCCCCTGGATAAACTTGCTCTCCAGCGTCGGTTTCAGGTCGCGAGGATCGAAGAAGTCATACTCAATGGCATAACCCGGACGCACGATCTTCGCGTTTTCCATCCCCTGCATAGAGCGGACGATTTGCATCTGCACATCGAACGGCAGGCTGGTGGAGATACCGTTCGGATAAATTTCGTTAGAGGTCAGTCCTTCCGGTTCAAGGAAGATCTGATGCTGATTTCTGTCGGCGAAGCGCATGACTTTGTCTTCGATCGACGGGCAGTAGCGTGGGCCGACACCTTCGATCACCCCTGCATACATTGGGCTACGATCGAGGTTACTGCGGATCACATCATGGGTTTTCTCGTTGGTATGAGTGATATAACACGGCACCTGCTGGGGATGCTGGGACGCATTGCCCATAAACGAGAATACCGGCATTGGGTTATCGCCATGCTGTTGCGCCAGCACACTAAAGTCGATAGTTCGAGCATCAATACGCGGTGGTGTCCCGGTTTTCAGACGACCAACGCGCAGCGGCAGTTCACGCAAACGGCGAGAAAGCGGAATGGACGGCGGATCACCAGCACGGCCACCGCTGTAATTATCCAGACCGATATGAATTTTACCGTCGAGGAATGTCCCAACGGTGAGCACGACGGCTTTGGCACGGAACTTCAGTCCCATTTGGGTAACAGCACCGACCACGCGATCGTTTTCGACAATAAGATCTTCAACCGCCTGCTGGAAGATCATCAGGTTCGGTTGGTTCTCCAGCGCCGTACGTACCGCCTGACGGTAGAGCACGCGATCCGCCTGAGCTCGGGTAGCGCGAACCGCCGGTCCTTTGCTTGCGTTTAGTATCCTAAACTGGATACCCGCTTGATCGATCGCTTTCGCCATCAGACCGCCGAGTGCATCCACTTCTTTTACCAGATGTCCCTTCCCAATACCGCCGATCGCCGGGTTGCAGCTCATCTGCCCCAGAGTGTCGATATTGTGTGTCAAAAGCAGAGTCTGTTGACCCATACGCGCCGCGGCCATCGCGGCCTCGGTGCCTGCATGACCCCCGCCAATGATGATGACGTCAAAAGGATCCGGATAAAACATGGTGATTGCCTCGCATAACGCGGTATGAAAATGGATTGAAGCCCGGGCCGTGGATTCTACTCAACTTTGTCGGCTTGAGAAAGACCTGGGATCCTGGGTATTAAAAAGAAGATCTATTTATTTAGAGATCTGTTCTATTGTGATCTCTTATTAGGATCGCACTGCCCTGTGGATAACAAGGATCCTGCTTTTAAGATCAACAACCTGGAAAGGATCATTAACTGTGAATGATCGGTGATCCTGGACCGTATAAGCTGGGATCAGAATGAGGGGTTATACACAACTCAAAAACTGAACAACGGTTGTTCTTTGGATAACTACCGGTTGATCCAAGCTTCCTGACAGAGTTATCCACAGTAGATCGCACGATCTGTATACTTATTTGAGTAAATTAATCCACGATCCCAGCCATTCTTCTGCCGGATCTTCCGGAATGTCGTGATCAAGAATGTTGATCTTCAGTGTTTCGCCTGTCTGTTTTGCACCGGAATTTTTGAGTTCTGCCTCGAGTTTATCGATAGCCCCACAAAAGGTGTCATATTCACGACTACCAATACCGATTGCGCCAAAGCGGACCGCAGAAAGATCGGGCTTCTGTTCCTGCAATGCTTCATAGAAAGGAGAAAGGTTGTCCGGAATATCTCCGGCACCGTGGGTGGAGCTGATAATCAGCCAGATCCCCGAGGCAGATAAATCTTCCAACAGCGGACCGTGCAGCGTTTCGGTGGTAAAACCCGCCTCTTCCAGCTTTTCAGCCAGGTGTTCTGCTACATATTCGGCACCGCCGAGGGTGCTGCCGCTGATAAGAGTGATATCTGCCATAAACCGCCACCTTTATTAAGAGTGGCGTATTGTACGCTGTGAACGCGTTGGGATCTACCTGTGGAAAAGTATGGGATTAAAAAAGCCGATTATGGCTTGATGGTACGCATGATCGGGTTTTGCAGGACGATCAATGTCTCGGTGGACTGAATTTCATCAATTGTTTGGATCTTGTTGATAAGTACATGCTGGAGAGCGTCGATCGAACGGCACATCACTTTTATAAAGATGCTGTAGTGGCCGGTTGTGTAATAGGCTTCAGTGACTTCATCAAGGCTTTCCAGCTTTGCCAGCGCGGAAGGGTAGTCTTTGGCGCTCTTTAATATAATGCCGATAAAGCAGCCTACGTCATAACCGAGCTGCTTCGGGCTGACATCAATACGCGCCCCGGTAATGATCCCCGCCTGCTTCATTTTCTCTACTCGAACGTGAATCGTCCCCGGACTGACGCCAAATTGTTTCGCCAGTTCGGCGTAAGCGGTGCGCGCATTGCCCATTAATGCTTCCAGGATGCCACGGTCCAGATTGTCGATCAGATAATTTTCCATAGGATTTTCTTATGCAGATTGATGATTCATTCTATTTTAGCCTTCTTTTTTAATGAATCAAAAGTGTGTTAGGCTTTTTATTGAATGATTATTGCATGTGTGTCGGTTTTTGTTGCTTAATCATAAGCAACAGGACGCAGGAGTATAAAAAATGAAAACCGCTTACATTGCCAAACAACGCCAAATTAGCTTCGTGAAATCTCACTTTTCTCGCCAACTGGAAGAACGTCTGGGGCTGATCGAAGTCCAGGCGCCGATTCTTAGCCGTGTGGGGGATGGCACGCAGGATAACTTGTCGGGCTGTGAAAAAGCGGTGCAGGTAAAAGTGAAAGCTCTGCCTGATGCCCAGTTCGAAGTGGTTCATTCACTGGCGAAGTGGAAACGTCAGACCTTAGGGCAACACGACTTCAGCGCGGGCGAAGGGCTGTACACGCACATGAAAGCCCTTCGCCCCGATGAAGACCGTCTTTCTCCGTTGCACTCGGTCTATGTTGACCAGTGGGACTGGGAACGCGTAATGGGCGACGGTGAGCGTCAATTCTCGACTCTGAAAAGCACGGTAGAGGCGATCTGGGCGGGAATTAAAGCAACCGAAGCTGCGGTTAGCGAAGAGTTTGGCCTGGCACCGTTCCTGCCGGATCAGATCCACTTCGTACACAGCCAGGAGTTACTGTCTCGTTATCCGGATCTCGATGCCAAAGGGCGTGAGCGGGCGATAGCGAAAGATCTTGGCGCGGTATTCCTTGTCGGGATTGGCGGCAAGCTGAGCGATGGTCATCGCCACGACGTGCGCGCACCGGATTATGATGACTGGAGCACCCCGTCAGAGCTGGGCCATGCGGGTCTGAACGGCGATATTCTGGTGTGGAACCCGGTACTGGAAGATGCGTTTGAGCTTTCCTCCATGGGGATCCGTGTAGATGCCGACACGCTGAAGCATCAACTGGCGCTGACCGGTGACGAAGATCGCCTGGAGCTGGAGTGGCATCAGGCGCTGCTGCGCGGTGAAATGCCGCAGACCATCGGCGGCGGTATCGGCCAGTCTCGTTTGACTATGCTGCTGCTGCAACTGCCGCATATCGGCCAGGTTCAGTGTGGAGTATGGCCAGCTGCTGTTCGCGAGAGCGTCCCTTCTCTGCTGTAATAATTTATCGCCGCCAGCGTCTGAGCAGGCGGCTTCGCATCCCGGTATCAAAGCGCCAGATATGATCGAAAATGCGCATGATGCCGGGTTTGCCGTGTGCCGACATCGCCACGGCATGAAAGCGATGCTGATGTACCCGCTGCAGCTCTTTCACTTTACTCGTCACGTCGTCAGGCAACCGCTGAGCGATAAAATCAGAAATCACCACCGCATCGGCATCAAACCATTCCCTGCTTTGCAAGCGTTCCATAATGGCGCGAAAACAACTGGCAAGATCGGTGCCGCCACGAAACTGCTGGCTTAAAAAACGGATTGCTTGTTCGATGCCTTGTGGGCCTGAAAGCTCATAACGGACGATCTCGGTGGAAAATAGCATAATATAGCAGCGCCGGTTTTCTGCGAGAGCAATGCGCATCAAGGCCAGGCAGAACGCTTTCGCACACTGTTCATTAAAGCCGCCCATTGAGCCGGAAGTATCCACACAGACAATAAACGGCCCGCGCGGCTGTTCATCGTAATCTTTATGTACCACCGGACGTTCGATCACTTTTTCACGCCACGACTCACCGTGCAGGCGATAGGTGAGCAACTGTTTTTCCACCAGCCGACGGTAAAACTCATACTCCAGTTCCGTTATCCCTAGTGTCGCCAGTTCTGGCGGCAGGAGACGTAAAATATCATCGCTTTGTTGCAGACCATCAACCTGCTCAGGAACCGTCGCCGGTTCGCGCACCATGGTGCGGAAGGTTTCCATCTGCGCATCGTTGCGCGGTATTGATTTGGCTTCCCGAGAACGCCCCAGCTGCTCTGCCAGGCGTTTCAGTTCCGGCTGTTCGTTAAGAAATTCACCGTATTTCACAATCAACTGATAGTCGCCACGTTTAAGCTGACCGGCGCTCATATCCCACAGACGACCAGCTGCAGTATTGTTATCTGCGAGAATCGGTTCAAGTTGTCCGCTCAGCGTCATGCGTTCCTGAACTTCACTCAACAGTTGTTCGCGTTCTTCTTCTAATAGCTGTTGATTTAACGTCGTTGCTTGCACGATCAGACTTAAACGCCAACGCTGGAGAAAAAGCGTGTGTAACGCTGAAGTGATCGTGCTGTTAGCATCAACCAACTGTCGGGCTTGTTCTGCCCATGGAGAATTCAGACGATGCAGTAAGTCCAGGATCTGTGGTAGCTGCACAATAAACTGTGGCGTGGAGAGGAGCTGGCTTTGCTGATAGCACATCACCTCTTCGGTGAGTTCCGGCGGGACTCGGGCATCTTTCAGCCGACTGCGCAGCGCTTCACGCCAGCGGGGAACATCATCAGTGATTGCCGCCTTCAGGCGTGGGAATTTTTCAAAGAAGACCGCCAGCTGCGGTGAGGCCAGCAGTGCGATGATCATCTCTTCGATCAATCCCTCTTCGCTGACGGCCAGCATCACATTAAGCGTATCCAGCGTTAGCATTGTTGTGCCTGGCGAATCTGTGCACCGACATCCTGTAGGCTGGCTTCAATGCGACCTAACCAGTCGCCAGGGATAAACAGACATTTTTGCTGTTCGCTGAATAAAGCGTGTTGCTTGCGCCAGTCGCTTTCAAGCTCTTCCAGTTGTTGTTTTATTTCACCAGGCAGACCTTCAGCCGATGAACCGGGAAGTGCCAGCGTACTGCCTTGTAAACTTACATCGCGAACGACAAGATGTTGGGCGCTATCAACTTCCAGATTCAGTTTCTGGGCAAAGCCGATACCGTTCAGTTTACCGCGAATTTCACCACCTTTGCTCAGCCACTGTTCCAGCGCGCTACGCTCAAAGGAGATATGAACCACTTCCATATCATGCAGTTTTAACGGTTTTTGCAGCAGTAGAGTCAGAGTGGAAGCAGTAACGTTAACAGGAAGTTGATACTGCTGACGACGGCTGAAAATGCCGCCCAGACGAATTACCGTTAAGGCTGTTTTATCGCTTTGTTGCTGCTGGAGTTGCAGGTGACGTTGCACAATCGCGCCAAGGCGAGTCAACATCCCTTGCTGTTGCCAGGCGTGACCGGTCATCAATACATCAATTTGTTGTTGTATCAAATTCAGGCTTTGCGCGTCATACCACAGGCAATCTTTCAGCAAAATGAGATCTACCGGGGCAACAGCACTGCGACCGCTAAAAAAGGCGCTGGCCTGCAATAATCGGATCGCTTTTTTCCAGCGACGATCCGAGACATAAGGCGCATCCGGTAATTTATCCAGTTGCTGGCGCAGCATAAAAATCAGCTCAAATACATGATCGGGCAGCGTAATTTCACCAATCTCTTTCTGCCAGCGTTCATATTCTTCATCTGTGACCTGCAAGGCATCAGGAACCGGATTGTCGTTTTCATCCTGTTGACTGGTCAGCATGGAGCGGAAATTCGCTTTATCCTGCACTTTATCTAACCACAGACGAATCAGCATGCGGTCATATAACGCTTCCAGACTGCTGTCTGCTTCCGGCAGCTCGTTGGAGGCCGCCACCAGCAGACGCATCGGGATTTTTTCTACGTGTGCACCGTTGCGGAACTGGCGCTCGTTAATGGCGGTGAGCAAGGTATTAAGAATTGCCGGGCCCGCTTTCCAGATCTCATCCAGAAAGACAATTTCTGCTTCCGGCAGGTAACCGCTGGTTAAACGTTCATAGCGCCCTTCATCTTTTAGCGCCTGAATAGAAAGGGGACCAAAAACTTCTTCCGGCGTGGAGAAGCGGGTCATCAGATATTCAAACGCGCGGGCATTCTGAAAGGCGAATTTTAAGCGCCGGGCGATCAAACTTTTGGCAATACCTGGCGGGCCAAGGAGGAACACACTTTCACCACTTAATGCCGCTAATAAACACAAGCGGATGGCGTGGCTACGTTCATAAAGCCCCTTTTCCAACGAACTGCTCAGGCGGGAAATTCTTTCCGCTAATAAATGAGGGTGAGCCATAATGAAGTGGCGTCCTTTCGTCAAAAGTTCTGCGTAAATTGCGAGTATAGACGTTTCTTGCTGGTGGCTAAAATAGTCTCAAAGGGGGGGTATTTTTCTTTGAGCCAGGTTAATGTGGCCGCATTTAGGAGTACGATTTTGCCGTTAATCGTGCATACTGTGCGCTTTTTTGTGGGCCAAGGGACTAAGCACACATTTCATATTTCAACGAAAGACTAGTCTATGAGCACTGATAATAAGCAATCATTGCCCGCGATTACCCTCGCGGCGATTGGAGTTGTCTACGGCGATATTGGTACCAGCCCGTTATATACACTTCGTGAATGTTTGTCCGGCCAGTTTGGTTTTGGCGTTGAACGCGATGCCGTGTTTGGCTTTTTATCGCTGATCTTCTGGCTGCTAATCTTTGTGGTTTCCATTAAATATCTCACCTTCGTGATGCGGGCAGATAACGCCGGTGAGGGGGGGATCCTGACGTTGATGTCGCTTGCCGGGCGTAATACGTCGGCGCGAACCACATCAATGCTGGTGATTATGGGGCTAATCGGCGGCAGCTTTTTCTATGGTGAAGTCGTCATAACACCCGCTATTTCGGTGATGTCAGCCATTGAAGGTCTGGAAATCGTCGCCCCGCAGCTGGATACCTGGATAGTTCCCCTCTCAATTATCGTTCTCACTTTATTATTTATGATTCAAAAACATGGCACGGCTATGGTCGGTAAGCTGTTTGCGCCGATCATGCTGACCTGGTTTTTGATTCTGGCAGGACTGGGGTTACGTAGCATTATTGCTAACCCGGAAGTGCTGCATGCGCTGAATCCGATGTGGGCGGTGCATTTCTTCCTTGAATACAAAACGGTTTCTTTTATTGCATTAGGGGCAGTGGTGCTGTCGATTACGGGGGTCGAGGCGCTGTATGCTGATATGGGACACTTTGGTAAGTTCCCTATTCGTCTGGCGTGGTTCACTGTCGTATTACCTTCCTTAACTCTTAATTACTTCGGCCAGGGAGCGCTGTTGTTAAAGAACCCGGAAGCGATTAAGAACCCGTTCTTCCTTTTGGCACCGGACTGGGCGCTGATCCCGCTGCTGATCATCGCCGCACTGGCGACGGTAATCGCCTCGCAGGCGGTTATCTCTGGCGTCTTTTCATTGACGCGTCAGGCGGTACGTCTGGGATATTTGTCGCCGATGCGCATTATTCACACCTCCGAAATGGAGTCAGGGCAAATCTATATTCCGTTTGTGAACTGGATGCTCTATGTCGCGGTCGTGATTGTGATTGTCAGCTTTGAGCACTCCAGCAACCTGGCGGCGGCGTACGGGATTGCGGTGACCGGAACCATGGTGCTGACGTCTATTCTCTCGACTACCGTGGCACGTCAGAACTGGCACTGGAATAAGTATTTTGTTGCGCTGATCCTGATTGCTTTCCTTTGTGTCGATATTCCATTGTTCACCGCTAACCTCGATAAACTGCTCTCCGGCGGCTGGTTGCCATTGAGCCTCGGTACTGTGATGTTTATCGTGATGACCACCTGGAAGAGCGAGCGTTTCCGCTTGCTACGGCGGATGCATGAACATGGTAACTCTCTGGAAGCGATGATTGCTTCGCTGGAGAAATCACCGCCTGTTCGCGTGCCCGGGACCGCGGTGTATATGTCGCGTGCAATCAACGTCATTCCCTTTGCGCTGATGCATAACCTTAAACATAACAAGGTATTGCATGAGCGGGTGATTCTGTTAACTCTGCGCACCGAAGACGCTCCATATGTCCATAACGTCCGTCGGGTACAGATTGAACAACTGTCGCCCACTTTCTGGCGCGTGGTGGCAAGTTATGGTTGGCGAGAAACGCCAAACGTAGAAGAAGTTTTCCACCGCTGCGGTCTGGAAGGATTAAGTTGCCGGATGATGGAAACCTCCTTCTTTATGTCGCATGAGTCGTTGATCCTCGGCAAACGCCCGTGGTATTTGCGTCTGCGCGGCAAGCTGTACTTGCTGCTGCAACGTAATGCGCTGCGTGCACCAGATCAATTTGAAATCCCGCCAAACAGGGTTATCGAACTGGGTACTCAGGTCGAAATCTAACGCCAGACGCCTCCTTTCTTCATAAGGGGGCGTTTTTGTTTTCATGGTTAATCACCATGTAAAACGTTTCGAGGTTGATCACATTTCCGTAACGTCACGATGGTTTTCCCAACTCAGTCAGGATTAAACTGTGGGTCAGCGAAACGTTTCGCTGATGGAGAAAAAAATGAAAAAAGGCACCGTTCTTAATTCTGATATTTCATCGGTGATCTCCCGTCTGGGACATACCGATACGCTGGTGGTGTGTGATGCTGGTTTACCCATCCCCAAAAGTACAACGCGTATCGATATGGCATTAACCCAGGGTGTACCTTCTTTTATGCAGGTGCTGGGCGTCGTCACAAATGAAATGCAGGTCGAGGCGGCCATTATCGCGGAAGAGATCAAACACCATAATCCGCAACTCCACGAAACGTTGCTCACTCACCTTGAGCAGCTGCAAAAACACCAGGGAAATACCATTGAAATTCGTTACACCACGCATGAACAATTCAAACAACAAACCGCAGAAAGTCAGGCGGTAATTCGCAGCGGAGAATGTTCTCCGTATGCGAATATCATTCTCTGTGCTGGCGTGACGTTCTGAGGCCGTCATGGAAGCATTACTTCAGCTTAAAGGCATCGATAAAGCCTTCCCGGGCGTAAAAGCCCTCTCGGGCGCAGCGTTAAATGTCTATCCGGGCCGCGTGATGGCGCTGGTGGGCGAAAACGGCGCGGGTAAATCCACCATGATGAAAGTGCTTACTGGCATCTATACTCGCGATGCCGGTACGCTTTTATGGCTGGGGAAAGAAACGACATTTACCGGGCCAAAATCTTCCCAGGAAGCCGGGGTTGGGATTATCCATCAGGAACTGAACCTGATCCCGCAGTTGACCATTGCCGAAAACATTTTCCTCGGTCGTGAGTTTGTTAATCGCTTTGGCAAAATTGACTGGAAAACCATGTATGCCGAAGCGGATAAATTGCTGGCTAAACTTAACCTGCGCTTTAAAAGCGACAAGCTGGTGGGCGATCTTTCCATCGGTGACCAGCAAATGGTTGAAATCGCCAAAGTGCTGAGCTTTGAGTCGAAAGTCATCATTATGGATGAACCGACCGATGCGCTGACCGATACCGAAACCGAATCCCTGTTCCGCGTCATCCGCGAGCTGAAATCGCAAGGCCGCGGTATTGTCTATATCTCCCACCGCATGAAAGAAATCTTCGAGATTTGCGATGACGTTACCGTTTTTCGTGATGGGCAATTTATTGCTGAGCGCGAAGTGGCATCACTGACCGAAGATTCGCTGATTGAGATGATGGTGGGTCGCAAGCTGGAAGATCAATATCCACACCTGGACAAAGCGCCAGGAGATATCCGCCTGAAAGTCGATAATCTCTGCGGACCTGGCGTTAACGATGTCTCTTTTACTTTACGCAAAGGCGAAATTCTTGGCGTCTCTGGTTTGATGGGCGCAGGTCGTACCGAACTGATGAAAGTGCTCTACGGCGCACTACCGCGCACCAGCGGTTACGTCACCCTGGATGGGCATGAAGTCGTTACCCGTTCACCGCAGGATGGCCTGGCAAACGGCATTGTGTATATCTCCGAAGACCGTAAACGTGACGGTTTAGTGTTGGGCATGTCAGTAAAAGAGAACATGTCGCTGACCGCGCTGCGCTACTTCAGCCGCGCTGGCGGCAGTTTGAAGCATGCCGATGAACAGCAGGCTGTGAGTGATTTTATTCGCCTGTTCAATGTGAAAACGCCGTCGATGGAACAGGCAATTGGTCTGCTTTCCGGTGGCAATCAGCAAAAAGTGGCGATTGCCCGCGGTCTGATGACACGCCCCAAAGTGTTGATCCTTGATGAACCTACCCGTGGCGTAGATGTCGGCGCGAAAAAAGAGATCTATCAACTGATTAACCAGTTCAAAGCCGATGGCTTGAGCATCATTCTGGTGTCATCGGAGATGCCAGAAGTATTAGGCATGAGCGATCGCATCATCGTCATGCATGAAGGGCATCTCAGCGGGGAATTTACTCGTGAGCAGGCCACCCAGGAAGTGTTAATGGCTGCCGCTGTGGGCAAGCTTAATCGCGTGAATCAGGAGTAAAAAAATGACAACCCAGACTGTCTCTGGTCGCCGTTATTTCACGAAAGCGTGGCTGATGGAGCAGAAATCGCTTATCGCTCTGCTGGTGCTGATCGCGATTGTCTCGACGTTAAGTCCGAACTTTTTCACCATCAATAACTTATTCAATATTCTCCAGCAAACTTCGGTGAACGCCATTATGGCGGTCGGGATGACGCTGGTGATCCTGACGTCGGGCATCGACTTGTCGGTAGGTTCTCTGTTGGCGCTAACCGGCGCAGTTGCTGCATCTATCGTCGGCATTGAAGTCAATGCGCTGGTGGCTGTCGCTGCTGCTCTCGCGTTAGGTGCCGCAATTGGTGCGGTAACTGGGGTGATTGTAGCGAAAGGTCGCGTTCAGGCGTTTATCGCTACGCTGGTTATGATGCTTTTACTGCGCGGCGTGACCATGGTTTATACCAACGGTAGCCCAGTGAATACCGGCTTTACTGAGAACGCCGATCTGTTTGGCTGGTTTGGTATTGGTCGTCCGCTGGGCGTACCGACGCCAGTCTGGATCATGGGGATTGTCTTCCTCGCGGCCTGGTACATGCTGCATCACACGCGTCTGGGGCGTTACATCTACGCGCTGGGCGGCAACGAAGCGGCAACGCGTCTTTCTGGTATCAACGTCAATAAAATCAAAATCATCGTCTATTCTCTTTGTGGTCTGCTGGCATCGCTGGCCGGGATCATTGAAGTGGCGCGTCTCTCCTCCGCACAACCCACGGCTGGGACTGGCTATGAGCTGGATGCTATTGCTGCGGTGGTTCTGGGCGGTACGAGTCTGGCGGGCGGAAAAGGTCGCATTGTTGGGACGTTGATCGGCGCATTAATTCTTGGCTTCCTTAATAATGGATTGAATTTGTTAGGTGTTTCCTCCTATTACCAGATGATCGTCAAAGCGGTGGTGATTTTGCTGGCGGTGCTGGTAGACAACAAAAAGCAGTAATAACGACTACAGGACATCTTGAATATGAACATGAAAAAACTGGCTACCCTGGTTTCCGCTGTTGCGCTAAGCGCCACCGTCAGTGCGAATGCGATGGCAAAAGACACCATCGCGCTGGTGGTCTCCACGCTTAACAACCCGTTCTTTGTATCGCTGAAAGATGGCGCGCAGAAAGAGGCGGATAAGCTTGGCTATAACCTGGTGGTGCTGGACTCCCAGAACAACCCGGCGAAAGAGCTGGCGAACGTGCAGGACTTAACCGTTCGCGGCACCAAAATTCTGCTGATTAACCCGACCGACTCCGACGCAGTAGGTAATGCTGTGAAGATGGCTAACCAGGCGAACATCCCGGTTATCACTCTTGACCGCCAGGCAACGAAAGGTGAAGTGGTGAGCCACATTGCTTCTGATAACGTACTGGGTGGCAAAATCGCCGGTGATTACATCGCGAAGAAAGCGGGTGAAGGTGCCAAAGTTATCGAGCTGCAAGGCATTGCTGGTACATCCGCAGCCCGTGAACGTGGCGAAGGCTTCCAGCAGGCCGTTGCTGCTCACAAGTTTAATGTTCTTGCCAGCCAGCCAGCAGATTTTGATCGCACCAAAGGTTTGAACGTAATGCAGAACCTGTTGACCGCTCATCCGGATGTTCAGGCTGTATTTGCGCAGAATGATGAAATGGCGCTGGGCGCGCTGCGCGCACTGCAAACTGCCGGTAAATCGGATGTGATGGTCGTCGGATTTGACGGTACACCGGATGGCGAAAAAGCGGTTAATGATGGCAAACTAGCAGCGACTATCGCTCAGCTACCCGATCAGATTGGCGCGAAAGGCGTTGAAACCGCAGATAAAGTGCTGAAAGGCGAGAAAGTTCAGGCTAAGTATCCGGTTGATCTAAAACTGGTTGTTAAGCAGTAGTTTTAATCAGGTTGTATGACCTGATGGTGACATAAATACGTCATCGACAGATGAACGTGTAATATAAAGAAAAGCAGGGCACGCGCCACCCTAACACGGTGGCGCATTTTATGGACATCCCGAATATGCAAAACGCAGGCAGCCTCGTTGTTCTTGGCAGCATTAATGCTGACCACATTCTTAATCTTCAATCTTTTCCTACTCCAGGCGAAACCGTAACCGGTAACCACTATCAGGTTGCATTTGGCGGCAAAGGCGCGAATCAGGCGGTGGCTGCTGGGCGTAGCGGTGCGAATATCGCGTTTATTGCCTGCACTGGCGATGACAGCATTGGCGAGAGCGTTCGCCAGCAGCTCGCCACTGATAACATCGATATTTCTCCGGTCAGCGTGATCAAAGGCGAATCAACAGGTGTGGCGCTGATTTTTGTTAATGGCGAAGGTGAGAATGTCATCGGTATTCATGCCGGCGCTAATGCTGCCCTTTCCCCGGCGCTGGTGGAAGCGCAACGTGAGCGTATTGCCAACGCGTCAGCATTATTAATGCAGCTGGAATCACCACTCGAAAGTGTGATGGCAGCGGCGAAAATCGGCCATCAAAATAAGACTATCGTTGCGCTTAACCCGGCTCCGGCTCGCGAACTTCCTGACGAACTGCTGGCGCTGGTGGACATTATTACGCCAAACGAAACGGAAGCAGAAAAGCTCACCGGTATTCGTGTTGAAAATGATGAAGATGCAGCGAAGGCGGCGCAGGTACTGCATGAAAAAGGTATCCGTACTGTACTGATTACTTTAGGAAGTCGTGGTGTATGGGCTAGCGTGAATGGTGAAGGTCAGCGCGTTCCTGGATTCCGGGTGCAGGCTGTCGATACCATTGCTGCCGGAGATACCTTTAACGGCGCGTTAATCACGGCGTTGCTGGAAGAAAAACCATTGCCAGAGGCGATTCGGTTTGCCCATGCTGCCGCTGCGATTGCCGTAACACGTAAAGGCGCACAACCTTCCGTACCGTGGCGTGAAGAGATCGACGCATTTTTAGACAGGCAGAGGTGACGCTTGGCTACAATGAAAGATGTTGCCCGCCTGGCGGGCGTTTCTACCTCAACAGTTTCTCACGTTATCAATAAAGATCGCTTCGTCAGTGAAGCGATTACCGCCAAAGTTGAAGCGGCGATTAAAGAACTCAATTACGCGCCATCAGCCCTGGCGCGTAGCCTCAAACTCAATCAAACACATACCATTGGCATGTTGATCACTGCCAGTACCAATCCTTTCTATTCAGAACTGGTGCGTGGCGTTGAACGCAGCTGCTTCGAACGCGGTTATAGTCTCGTCCTTTGCAATACCGAAGGCGATGAACAGCGGATGAATCGCAATCTGGAAACGCTGATGCAAAAACGCGTTGATGGCTTGCTGTTACTGTGCACCGAAACGCATCAACCTTCGCGTGAAATCATGCAACGTTATCCGACAGTGCCTACTGTGATGATGGACTGGGCTCCGTTCGATGGCGACAGCGATCTTATTCAGGATAACTCGTTGCTGGGCGGAGACTTAGCAACGCAATATCTGATCGATAAAGGTCATACCCGTATCGCCTGTATTACCGGTCCGCTGGATAAAACTCCGGCGCGCCTGCGGTTGGAAGGTTATCGGGCAGCGATGAAACGTGCGGGTCTCAACATTCCTGATGGCTATGAAGTCACTGGTGATTTTGAATTTAACGGCGGGTTTGACGCCATGCGCCAACTGTTATCACATCCGCTGCGTCCTCAGGCCGTCTTTACCGGAAATGACGCTATGGCTGTTGGCGTTTACCAGGCGTTATATCAGGCAGAGTTACAGGTTCCGCAGGATATCGCGGTGATTGGCTATGACGATATCGAACTGGCAAGCTTTATGACGCCACCATTAACCACTATCCACCAACCGAAAGATGAACTGGGGGAGCTGGCGGTTGATGTACTCATCCATCGGATAACCCAGCCGACCCTTCAGCAACAACGATTACAACTTACTCCGATTCTGATGGAACGCGGTTCGGCTTAGATTTACGCTGTCTTTTGATCAAATTATTACCATCGGTTGTTTTCAGAAGCATGAACATTGCTGCTGAAGCAACAGTAATAATGCCCATCGTGATAAACGTATAGTGGAATTGTTCGACAGTCGTTGTGCCTTCCATCCCTTCATAAACGCGAAGGACGGCCGCACTTACAGCAACGCCTAAACTAATCGACAGTTGCTGCGTGACCGCCAGAACACTGTTACCGCTGCTGGCGTTGTCATCGGTCAGATCGGCAAGTGTGATGGTATTCATCGCGGTAAATTGCGTCGACATAGCCATCCCTAATATAAACAACGGCAAGATCAGCATCCATATCGCCATTGCCGGTGATTGCAAAGAGAACTGAGCGATCATTAGCCCAATAATCACCGTGATCCCCACTAACGTATGGCGATAGCCCAGACGACGTAAGACTTGGGTAACCATCGATTTTGCAATAATGGAACCTAACGCTGTCGGTGCCATCATACAGCCGGCAATAAACGCCTGATAACCAAATCCTACCTGTAACATCAATGGCATAAGGAACGGTACACAACCGGTCCCCAGACGGGTTGCAATATTGCCTACGATACCGATCGAGAAAGTGCGGGTTTTAAATAAATCTAATGAAATTAATGGGTTTGGCGTGCGTCGCGCATGGAGAATATAGAGAAGCAGTAACCCGATGCTGGTGACAATTACCGTCAAGGCAATCCAGCTGGCGACAATCTTTTCCCCGAATAGCTCTATTCCGCTTGAGAAGAGAACAAGGCTGAGGCCAAACAACAAAAAGCCAGTGATATCGAATCTGCGTCGTGCGGTGGTGAAATTGGGCATATGTTTGCGCGCGTAAAGAAGGCCTGCAATACCTATGGGGATATTGATTAAAAATATCCAGTGCCAGGTTGCCCAGGTGACCAGCACGCCGCCAAGAACGGGGCCTAAAATTGGCCCCACCAGACCCGGCATGGCGACAAAATTCAATACTGGAAGAAGTTCATTACGAGGATAAGCGCGCAGTAAGGCCAGTCGAGCAACAGGCATCATCATTGCGCCGCCTATCCCCTGAATAACCCGGAAGACAACCAGCTGTGGTAGCGAATTAGAAAGTGCGCAGGCCAGAGAACCCAATGTGAACAGACTCACGGCAAGGGTAAAAATGCGACGCGTACCGAAGCGATCGGCTAGCCATCCGCTTACCGGAATAAGCATCGCCACCGTCAGCGTATAACTGATGATGGCTGATTGCATCGCGAGAGGAGAACGATTAAGGCTATGAGCGATTGCGGGTAAGGCGGTATTCAGAATAGTGGCATCAAGTGCCTGCATGAAGAAGGCCATCGCAGCGATCCACGGCAAACCCGCCATACTGCGCTTCTTTTTATCGCTCATTCAATGTCCTGTTATCGGGTTATCACTTATCAGGTGAGCGTAGCAGCGCCTGACAAGCTTTAAATGCCGCGTCGCCATCGCTTTGGATAATCGCATCGACAATCGCCTGATGCAGATCCAGCTTTATCACTGTGTCGCTGGTAATTGACGTGAAGTAAGTGTGATAAACCGAATGGAATAGCGAGGCGAATGAGGTCAAAAACGGATTGGCGCTCATTTCATAGATATGCTCATGCCAGGCCATATCGACTTCGATCCAGCGTTCACGGCGAAAGTTCTCTTTTAATGCCGCCATTTCGGCCATTAACGTATTGAGATGCGCTTTCTGTTCTGCGGTGCCAACCGTTGCTGCCAGTAGGCAGGCTTGCGGCTCCAGACAGATACGCATAACCAGAAAGTGATCGATGACCTGATGAAAGTTCTCTTCTGTCATCCACCAGGTAAGCAATTCCTGATCAAGAAAATTCCAGTTCGATTGTGGCATTACCCGGGTACCAATTCGCGGTCGCGGTAAAACCATCCCTTTTGCCGTTAACGTTTTGACCGCTTCGCGTACCGCTGTACGACTCACTCCAAATTGCTCGCCCAGCTCAATCTCACCGGGCAAAATGGTGCCGGGTTCATATTCACCTTTTAAGATCCGTTGCGCCAGCTTCTCAGCCAGAACATACGAAAGGTTTTTCTGTGCAGCTAACTGTTGTGCGCTTAAAGGCATTACTTATCTTCCTTTTTCTTTTTATTCCTCCTTAGTATGCCACCAGGGAGTGTGATTACGGTTGCAAAAACGGCAAATTGCTTGTTTTATGGCACATTAACGGGGCTTTTGCTGAAAAAATGCGCGGTCAGAAAATTATTTTAAATTTCCTCTTGTCAGACCGGAATAACTCCCTATAATGCGCCACCACTGACACGGAACAACGGCAAACACGCCGCCGGGTCAGCGGGGTTCTCCTGAGAACTCCGGCAGAGAAAGCAAAAATAAATGCTTGACTCTGTAGCGGGAAAGCGTATTATGCACACCCCGCGCCGCTGAGAAAAAGCGAAGCGGCACTGCTCTTTAACAATTTATCAGACAATCTGTGTGGGCACTCGAAGATACGGATTCTTAACGTCGCAAGACGAAAAATGAATACCAAGTCTCAAGAGTGAACACGTAATTCATTACGAAGTTTAATTCTTTGAGCATCAAACTTTTAAATTGAAGAGTTTGATCATGGCTCAGATTGAACGCTGGCGGCAGGCCTAACACATGCAAGTCGAACGGTAACAGGAAACAGCTTGCTGTTTCGCTGACGAGTGGCGGACGGGTGAGTAATGTCTGGGAAACTGCCTGATGGAGGGGGATAACTACTGGAAACGGTAGCTAATACCGCATAACGTCGCAAGACCAAAGAGGGGGACCTTCGGGCCTCTTGCCATCGGATGTGCCCAGATGGGATTAGCTAGTAGGTGGGGTAACGGCTCACCTAGGCGACGATCCCTAGCTGGTCTGAGAGGATGACCAGCCACACTGGAACTGAGACACGGTCCAGACTCCTACGGGAGGCAGCAGTGGGGAATATTGCACAATGGGCGCAAGCCTGATGCAGCCATGCCGCGTGTATGAAGAAGGCCTTCGGGTTGTAAAGTACTTTCAGCGGGGAGGAAGGGAGTAAAGTTAATACCTTTGCTCATTGACGTTACCCGCAGAAGAAGCACCGGCTAACTCCGTGCCAGCAGCCGCGGTAATACGGAGGGTGCAAGCGTTAATCGGAATTACTGGGCGTAAAGCGCACGCAGGCGGTTTGTTAAGTCAGATGTGAAATCCCCGGGCTCAACCTGGGAACTGCATCTGATACTGGCAAGCTTGAGTCTCGTAGAGGGGGGTAGAATTCCAGGTGTAGCGGTGAAATGCGTAGAGATCTGGAGGAATACCGGTGGCGAAGGCGGCCCCCTGGACGAAGACTGACGCTCAGGTGCGAAAGCGTGGGGAGCAAACAGGATTAGATACCCTGGTAGTCCACGCCGTAAACGATGTCGACTTGGAGGTTGTGCCCTTGAGGCGTGGCTTCCGGAGCTAACGCGTTAAGTCGACCGCCTGGGGAGTACGGCCGCAAGGTTAAAACTCAAATGAATTGACGGGGGCCCGCACAAGCGGTGGAGCATGTGGTTTAATTCGATGCAACGCGAAGAACCTTACCTGGTCTTGACATCCACGGAAGTTTTCAGAGATGAGAATGTGCCTTCGGGAACCGTGAGACAGGTGCTGCATGGCTGTCGTCAGCTCGTGTTGTGAAATGTTGGGTTAAGTCCCGCAACGAGCGCAACCCTTATCCTTTGTTGCCAGCGGTCCGGCCGGGAACTCAAAGGAGACTGCCAGTGATAAACTGGAGGAAGGTGGGGATGACGTCAAGTCATCATGGCCCTTACGACCAGGGCTACACACGTGCTACAATGGCGCATACAAAGAGAAGCGACCTCGCGAGAGCAAGCGGACCTCATAAAGTGCGTCGTAGTCCGGATTGGAGTCTGCAACTCGACTCCATGAAGTCGGAATCGCTAGTAATCGTGGATCAGAATGCCACGGTGAATACGTTCCCGGGCCTTGTACACACCGCCCGTCACACCATGGGAGTGGGTTGCAAAAGAAGTAGGTAGCTTAACCTTCGGGAGGGCGCTTACCACTTTGTGATTCATGACTGGGGTGAAGTCGTAACAAGGTAACCGTAGGGGAACCTGCGGTTGGATCACCTCCTTACCTTAAAGAAGCGTTCTTTGCAGTGCTCACACAGATTGTCTGATAGAAAGTGAAAAGCAAGGCGTCTTGCGAAGCAGACTGATACGTCCCCTTCGTCTAGAGGCCCAGGACACCGCCCTTTCACGGCGGTAACAGGGGTTCGAATCCCCTAGGGGACGCCACTTGCTGGTTTGTGAGTGAAAGTCACCTGCCTTAATATCTCAAAACTCATCTTCGGGTGATGTTTGATATATTTGCTCTTTAAAAATCTGGATCAAGCTGAAAATTGAAACACTGAACAACGAAAGTTGTTCGTGAGTCTCTCAAATTTTCGCAACGCGATGATGAATCGAAAGAAACATCTTCGGGTTGTGAGGTTAAGCGACTAAGCGTACACGGTGGATGCCCTGGCAGTCAGAGGCGATGAAGGACGTGCTAATCTGCGATAAGCGTCGGTAAGGTGATATGAACCGTTATAACCGGCGATTTCCGAATGGGGAAACCCAGTGTGTTTCGACACACTATCATTAACTGAATCCATAGGTTAATGAGGCGAACCGGGGGAACTGAAACATCTAAGTACCCCGAGGAAAAGAAATCAACCGAGATTCCCCCAGTAGCGGCGAGCGAACGGGGAGCAGCCCAGAGCCTGAATCAGTGTGTGTGTTAGTGGAAGCGTCTGGAAAGGCGCGCGATACAGGGTGACAGCCCCGTACACAAAAATGCACATGCTGTGAGCTCGATGAGTAGGGCGGGACACGTGGTATCCTGTCTGAATATGGGGGGACCATCCTCCAAGGCTAAATACTCCTGACTGACCGATAGTGAACCAGTACCGTGAGGGAAAGGCGAAAAGAACCCCGGCGAGGGGAGTGAAAAAGAACCTGAAACCGTGTACGTACAAGCAGTGGGAGCACGCTTCGGCGTGTGACTGCGTACCTTTTGTATAATGGGTCAGCGACTTATATTCTGTAGCAAGGTTAACCGAATAGGGGAGCCGAAGGGAAACCGAGTCTTAACTGGGCGTTAAGTTGCAGGGTATAGACCCGAAACCCGGTGATCTAGCCATGGGCAGGTTGAAGGTTGGGTAACACTAACTGGAGGACCGAACCGACTAATGTTGAAAAATTAGCGGATGACTTGTGGCTGGGGGTGAAAGGCCAATCAAACCGGGAGATAGCTGGTTCTCCCCGAAAGCTATTTAGGTAGCGCCTCGTGAATTCATCTCCGGGGGTAGAGCACTGTTTCGGCAAGGGGGTCATCCCGACTTACCAACCCGATGCAAACTGCGAATACCGGAGAATGTTATCACGGGAGACACACGGCGGGTGCTAACGTCCGTCGTGAAGAGGGAAACAACCCAGACCGCCAGCTAAGGTCCCAAAGTCATGGTTAAGTGGGAAACGATGTGGGAAGGCCCAGACAGCCAGGATGTTGGCTTAGAAGCAGCCATCATTTAAAGAAAGCGTAATAGCTCACTGGTCGAGTCGGCCTGCGCGGAAGATGTAACGGGGCTAAACCATGCACCGAAGCTGCGGCAGCGACGCTGATGCGTTGTTGGGTAGGGGAGCGTTCTGTAAGCCTGCGAAGGTGTGCTGTGAGGCATGCTGGAGGTATCAGAAGTGCGAATGCTGACATAAGTAACGATAAAGCGGGTGAAAAGCCCGCTCGCCGGAAGACCAAGGGTTCCTGTCCAACGTTAATCGGGGCAGGGTGAGTCGACCCCTAAGGCGAGGCCGAAAGGCGTAGTCGATGGGAAACAGGTTAATATTCCTGTACTTGGTGTTACTGCGAAGGGGGGACGGAGAAGGCTATGTTGGCCGGGCGACGGTTGTCCCGGTTTAAGCGTGTAGGCTGGTTTTCCAGGCAAATCCGGAAAATCAAGGCTGAGGCGTGATGACGAGGCACTACGGTGCTGAAGCAACAAATGCCCTGCTTCCAGGAAAAGCCTCTAAGCATCAGGTAACATCAAATCGTACCCCAAACCGACACAGGTGGTCAGGTAGAGAATACCAAGGCGCTTGAGAGAACTCGGGTGAAGGAACTAGGCAAAATGGTGCCGTAACTTCGGGAGAAGGCACGCTGATATGTAGGTGAAGCGACTTGCTCGTGGAGCTGAAATCAGTCGAAGATACCAGCTGGCTGCAACTGTTTATTAAAAACACAGCACTGTGCAAACACGAAAGTGGACGTATACGGTGTGACGCCTGCCCGGTGCCGGAAGGTTAATTGATGGGGTCAGCGCAAGCGAAGCTCTTGATCGAAGCCCCGGTAAACGGCGGCCGTAACTATAACGGTCCTAAGGTAGCGAAATTCCTTGTCGGGTAAGTTCCGACCTGCACGAATGGCGTAATGATGGCCAGGCTGTCTCCACCCGAGACTCAGTGAAATTGAACTCGCTGTGAAGATGCAGTGTACCCGCGGCAAGACGGAAAGACCCCGTGAACCTTTACTATAGCTTGACACTGAACATTGAGCCTTGATGTGTAGGATAGGTGGGAGGCTTTGAAGTGTGGACGCCAGTCTGCATGGAGCCGACCTTGAAATACCACCCTTTAATGTTTGATGTTCTAACGTTGACCCGTAATCCGGGTTGCGGACAGTGTCTGGTGGGTAGTTTGACTGGGGCGGTCTCCTCCTAAAGAGTAACGGAGGAGCACGAAGGTTGGCTAATCCTGGTCGGACATCAGGAGGTTAGTGCAATGGCATAAGCCAGCTTGACTGCGAGCGTGACGGCGCGAGCAGGTGCGAAAGCAGGTCATAGTGATCCGGTGGTTCTGAATGGAAGGGCCATCGCTCAACGGATAAAAGGTACTCCGGGGATAACAGGCTGATACCGCCCAAGAGTTCATATCGACGGCGGTGTTTGGCACCTCGATGTCGGCTCATCACATCCTGGGGCTGAAGTAGGTCCCAAGGGTATGGCTGTTCGCCATTTAAAGTGGTACGCGAGCTGGGTTTAGAACGTCGTGAGACAGTTCGGTCCCTATCTGCCGTGGGCGCTGGAGAACTGAGGGGGGCTGCTCCTAGTACGAGAGGACCGGAGTGGACGCATCACTGGTGTTCGGGTTGTCATGCCAATGGCACTGCCCGGTAGCTAAATGCGGAAGAGATAAGTGCTGAAAGCATCTAAGCACGAAACTTGCCCCGAGATGAGTTCTCCCTGACTCCTTGAGAGTCCTGAAGGAACGTTGAAGACGACGACGTTGATAGGCCGGGTGTGTAAGCGCAGCGATGCGTTGAGCTAACCGGTACTAATGAACCGTGAGGCTTAACCTTACAACGCCGAAGCTGTTTTGGCGGATGAGAGAAAGATTTTCAGCCTGATACAGATTAAATCAGAACGCAGAAGCGGTCTGATAAAACAGAATTTGCCTGGCGGCCTTAGCGCGGTGGTCCCACCTGACCCCATGCCGAACTCAGAAGTGAAACGCCGTAGCGCCGATGGTAGTGTGGGGTCTCCCCATGCGAGAGTAGGGAACTGCCAGGCATCAAATTAAGCAGTAAGCCGGTCATAAAACCGGTGGTTGTAAAAGAATTCGGTGGAGCGGTAGTTCAGTCGGTTAGAATACCTGCCTGTCACGCAGGGGGTCGCGGGTTCGAGTCCCGTCCGTTCCGCCACCCTAATTAGGGGCGTAGTTCAATTGGTAGAGCACCGGTCTCCAAAACCGGGTGTTGGGAGTTCGAGTCTCTCCGCCCCTGCCAGAAATCATCCTTAGCGAAAGCTAAGGATTTTTTTTATCTGAAATAACCCTCTCTGAAGTAAATCCTTCTACCGGCATCCTTGCCAGCCATTCATATTAATACACTTCATCCAGCACGTTAATTTTCAATAGATCGCGAATCAACGTATTTTTATCGCTATTTTGCAGCCATATGGCATAAAGCGGCCGTGAAAGTGTTGTGCTATCGACAACGGTATGCAGGCCGCCTTTTTTACGCGCCCAGCTGACGGGTAGCCAGGTGCAACCATTAAGCATCGCAATCTGTTGCTGTGCCAGTTCAGCAGAACTGGTTGTCAGAATGGGCACTTCGTCAGCACCGATCAAACCTGCCTCATGCTGTTGAAAATCTGGCCCCCACTCCAGTCGCAGATAGTTAAGATCTCCCTTTAGTTTAGAAGGGGCACTGGTATAAAGCGCTAAAGTGAAATACCCCAGCAACTGACTACTAAATTCGTCCATTTTGGGCGCTTCAGTGGTAATAAGAAGATCAAGCTGGCGTTCATGCAGCTGTTTTACCAGAGACTGCCGTTGGGCAATTCGCGCTTCGAACTGTAAGCCTGTATGGGCATCCTGATTTTGATACAAACGTCCCAGCCACTGATTAAGCATACATTCCCACAATGAGGCGCTGGCACCGATAGAAAACTCGTTATGTCGTGAGGTATGCGCCACCTCCTTACGGGCGGCCTGCCAGGTGCTCATGAGCGTTTCTGCATAAGGCAGTAGTTTTTCACCGGCAGCGGTTAAACGGATATTGTTTCTGTGGCGGGTGAAAAGGTTCACACCCAGTTGATTTTCCAGTTGTCTGATTCGAAAGCTCACTGCTGACTGGGTCAGATAGAGCGATTCAGCCGCTCGACCAAAGTGACGCGTTCGGCTAACTTCCAGGAAAGTTTTTAACAATTCCGTATCCACAGTGCTCTCCGCAAAATTATTTGTCGTTATGATTTAAATGTTTTGTTTTACACTCTGTCAAGCGTAACTAATACTCCGCGCCATAACTAGCTCGGTCAAAGAATTAGGAGCGTGCAGGATGGCGGAAAGCTTTACGACGACTAATCGATATTTCGACAATAAACATTATCCACGTGGATTCTCTCGTCATGGTGATTTCACCATCAAAGAGGCACAACTGCTTGAGCGTCATGGTTATGCCTTCAATGAGTTGGATCTTGGCAAACGCGAGCCGGTTACCGAGGAAGAGAAACTCTTCGTAGCAGTATGCCGTGGCGAACGTGAGCCAGTGACAGAAGCAGAACGCGTGTGGTCCAAGTATATGACGCGTATCAAGCGTCCAAAACGTTTTCACACCCTTTCCGGCGGTAAACCGCAGGTTGAAGGTGCTGAAGACTACACCGATTCTGACGATTAATAAAAAGGGCGAAATGCCCTTTTTTTATGTCAGTAGTTTTTGCAGATGGATGAGCAAACGGTCAATGGCACGATAGCTAACTGCCTCCTGCAAATGCTGACGTGTGATAATGTCGGACTGATCAATATCAGCAATGGTTCGTGCAACTTTCAATAACCGCTGCCAGGCACGAATCGATAACCCCAGATGGATCAGCGTTTCTTCCAGCCACTGCGCATCTTCGCTCTCAAGCTTGCAGAATTTGCGTATTTCCGGACTATCCAGCCAGGCGTTCAACTTATTCTGCCGCTTAAATTGGCGCTCTCTGGCAGCCATTACACGTTGTTTAACGGTGGTGCTGCTTTCTCCCGGCACTACCGTTTTACTCAAAATGCCGGGGGGTGGTAATGGGATCTCCAGTGAGAGATCGAAGCGGTCGAGAAAGGGCCCCGAGAGCCGGTTGAGATAACGTAATGTCTGTTCTGGCGTGCAGCGGTTATGGTTTCCCTGATAATGTCCGGTAGGGCTGGGATTCATCGCCGCGACAAGCTGGAAACGGGCTGGATAGGTTATTTTTGCTCGTGTGCGTGAAAGATGGATCTGCCCGGATTCAATCGGCTCTCGCAAGGCATCCAGTGTACGCCGTTCAAACTCAGGTAACTCATCAAGAAAAAGCACGCCGTTATGCGCCAGCGAAATTTCACCTGGCCCTGGAATTGCACCACCGCCCACCATCGCAGTTAACGACGCACTGTGATGAGGTGAGCGGAACGGGCGCTGCCGCCATTGTTTTTGTACTGATTCAGCATTTACCAGACTTAATATCGCAGCGCTCTCCAGTGCCTCTTCATTGCTTAAATCTGGCAACAGGCCATTAATACGGCTGGCGAGCATTGTTTTACCTGTTCCCGGCGGTCCAATCAGTAAAAGGTTGTGCCCACCAGCGGCGGTAATTTCCAGTCCTCGCTTTCCTTGCTCCTGACCGACAACATCACTGAGATCATGTTGTAGCGCCCGGGATACTGCATCAGTTGGTTTCGGGCGTTCGAGAGTGTGCTTACCTTCCAGAAACGCACAGACAGCCTGCAGATGATCGGCTATCAGGCATCCTTCACCGTTAATTAGCCCCACTTCATCTTCGTTATCTTTCGCGACGATAATTTTTCTGCCCGACTTAATAGCTTCAGTTGCACTGGAGATTGCACCGGGAACGCCACGCAGAGCGCCTGTAAGCGCCAGTTCTCCGACTAATTCATATTCATCTAACTTATTGGCTGTAAGCTGTTCTGAGGCCGCCAGCAACGCAATGGCGATAGGTAAATCATATCGTCCCCCTTCTTTTGGCAGATCGGCTGGAGCCAGGTTGATGGTGATTTTTTTGGCCGGATATTCATATCCGCTATTGATAATGGCGCTGCGCACGCGATCGCGGGCTTCTTTTACCGTTGTTTCTGGTAAGCCCACCATCGTTAAACCGGGTAGACCTTTACTGATATGTACCTCAACAGTGATTGGGGGCGCATTTACTCCCAGGGCTGCGCGGGTATGAACAATTGACAGTGACATAAGCCCTCCTTGAGTCACCATTATGTGCATAAGATATCGCTGCTGTAGCCCGCTAATTCGTGAATTTTAGTGGCTGATTCCTGTTTATTTGTGCAAGTGAAGTTGAGTTGTTCTGGCGGTGGAATGATGCTCGCAAAAATGCAGCGGACAAAGGATGAACTACGAGGGAGGGAACAACATTCGTACTGAAATTGAATTTTTTTCACTCACTATTTTCTTTTTAAAAAACAACAATTTCTATTGAAATTATTAAAGCCATCATAAAAAACGGCCAAAAAATATCTTGTGCTATTCGCAAAATCTATGGTAACTCTTTAGGCATTCCTTCGAACAAGATGCAAGAAAAGACAAAATGACAGCCCTTCTACGAGTGATTAGCCTGGTCGTGATTAGCGTGGTGGTGATTATTATCCCACCGTGCGGGGCTGCACTTGGACGAGGAAAGGCTTAGAGATCAAGCCTTAACGAACTAAGACCCCCGCACCGAAAGGTCCGGGGGTTTTTTTTGACCTTAAAAACATAACCGAGGAGCAGACAATGAATAACAGCACAAAATTCTGTTTCTCAAGATTCAGGACGGGGAACTAACTATGAATGGCGCACAGTGGGTGGTACATGCGTTGCGGGCACAGGGTGTGAACACCGTTTTCGGTTATCCGGGTGGCGCAATTATGCCGGTTTACGATGCATTGTATGACGGCGGCGTGGAGCACTTGCTGTGCCGACATGAACAGGGCGCGGCAATGGCGGCTATCGGTTATGCCCGTGCTACCGGCAAAACTGGCGTATGTATCGCCACGTCTGGTCCGGGCGCAACCAACCTGATAACCGGGCTTGCGGACGCACTGTTAGATTCTATCCCTGTTGTTGCCATCACCGGTCAAGTGTCCGCACCGTTTATCGGTACTGACGCATTTCAGGAAGTGGATGTCCTGGGATTGTCGTTAGCCTGTACCAAGCACAGCTTTCTGGTGCAGTCGCTGGAAGAGTTGCCGCGCATTATGGCTGAAGCATTCGACGTTGCCAGCTCAGGTCGTCCTGGTCCGGTTCTGGTCGATATCCCAAAAGATATCCAGTTAGCCAGCGGCGACCTGGAACCGTGGTTCACCACCGTTGAAAACGAAGTGACTTTCCCACATGCCGAAGTTGAGCAAGCGCGCCAGATGCTGGCAAAAGCGCAAAAACCGATGCTGTACGTTGGTGGTGGCGTGGGTATGGCGCAGGCAGTTCCTGCTTTACGAGAATTTCTCGCTACCACAAAAATGCCTGCCACCTGCACGCTGAAAGGGCTGGGCGCAGTTGAAGCAGATTATCCGTACTATCTGGGCATGCTGGGAATGCATGGCACCAAAGCGGCGAACTTCGCGGTGCAGGAGTGCGACTTGCTGATCGCCGTGGGTGCACGTTTTGATGACCGGGTGACCGGCAAACTGAACACCTTCGCACCACACGCCAGTGTTATCCATATGGATATCGACCCGGCAGAAATGAACAAGCTGCGTCAGGCACATGTGGCATTACAAGGTGATTTAAATGCTCTGTTACCAGCATTACAGCAGCCGTTAAATATCAATGACTGGCAGCTACACTGCGCGCAGCTGCGTGATGAACATGCCTGGCGTTACGACCATCCCGGTGACGCTATCTACGCGCCGTTGTTGTTAAAACAACTGTCAGATCGTAAACCTGCGGATTGCGTCGTGACCACAGATGTGGGGCAGCACCAGATGTGGGCTGCGCAGCACATCGCCCACACTCGCCCGGAAAATTTCATCACCTCCAGCGGCTTAGGCACCATGGGTTTTGGTTTACCGGCGGCGGTTGGCGCGCAAGTCGCGCGACCAAACGATACCGTCGTCTGTATCTCCGGTGACGGCTCTTTCATGATGAATGTGCAAGAGCTGGGCACCGTAAAACGCAAGCAGTTACCGTTGAAAATCGTCTTACTCGATAACCAACGGTTAGGGATGGTTCGACAATGGCAGCAACTGTTTTTCCAGGAACGATATAGCGAAACCACCCTTACCGATAACCCCGATTTCCTCATGTTAGCCAGCGCCTTCGGCATCCCTGGCCAACACATCACCCGTAAAGACCAGGTTGAAGCGGCACTCGACACCATGCTGAACAGTGATGGGCCATACCTGCTTCATGTCTCAATCGACGAACTTGAGAACGTCTGGCCGCTGGTGCCGCCTGGTGCCAGTAATTCAGAAATGTTGGAGAAATTATCATGATGCAACATCAGGTCAATGTATCAGCTCGCTTCAATCCGGAAACCTTAGAACGTGTTTTACGCGTGGTGCGTCATCGTGGTTTCCACGTCTGCTCAATGAATATGGCCGCCGCCAGCGATGCACAAAATATAAATATCGAATTGACCGTTGCCAGCCCACGGTCGGTCGACTTACTGTTTAGTCAGTTAAATAAACTGGTGGACGTCGCACACGTTGCCATCTGCCAGAGCACAACCACATCACAACAAATCCGCGCCTGAGCGCAAAAGGAATATAAAAATGACCACGAAGAAAGCTGATTACATTTGGTTCAATGGGGAGATGGTTCGCTGGGAAGACGCGAAGGTGCATGTGATGTCGCACGCGCTGCACTATGGCACCTCGGTTTTTGAAGGCATCCGTTGCTACGACTCGCACAAAGGACCGGTTGTATTCCGCCATCGTGAGCATATGCAGCGTCTGCATGACTCCGCCAAAATCTATCGCTTCCCGGTTTCGCAGAGCATTGATGAGCTGATGGAAGCTTGTCGTGACGTGATCCGCAAAAACAATCTCACCAGCGCCTATATCCGTCCGCTGATCTTCGTTGGTGATGTTGGCATGGGTGTAAACCCGCCAGCGGGATACTCAACCGATGTGATTATCGCCGCTTTCCCGTGGGGAGCGTATCTGGGCGCAGAAGCGCTGGAGCAGGGGATCGATGCGATGGTTTCCTCCTGGAACCGCGCAGCACCAAACACCATCCCAACCGCGGCAAAAGCCGGTGGTAACTATCTCTCTTCCCTGCTGGTGGGTAGCGAAGCGCGCCGCCACGGTTATCAGGAAGGTATCGCGCTGGATGTGAACGGTTATATCTCTGAAGGCGCAGGCGAAAACCTGTTTGAAGTGAAAGATGGTGTGCTGTTCACCCCACCGTTCACCTCCTCCGCGCTGCCGGGTATTACCCGTGATGCCATCATCAAACTGGCGAAAGAGCTGGGAATTGATGTGCGTGAGCAGGTTCTGTCGCGCGAATCCCTGTACCTGGCGGATGAAGTGTTTATGTCCGGTACTGCGGCAGAAATCACGCCAGTGCGCAGCGTAGATGGTATTCAGGTTGGTGAAGGCCGTTGCGGCCCGGTTACCAAACGCATCCAGCAAGCCTTCTTCGGCCTCTTCACTGGCGAAACCGAAGATAAATGGGGCTGGTTAGATCAAGTTAATCAATAAATACAAAAAATGGGACGGCACGCACCGTCCCATTTACGAGACAGACACTGGGAGTAAATAAAGTATGCCTAAGTACCGTTCCGCCACCACCACCCATGGCCGTAATATGGCGGGGGCCCGCGCACTGTGGCGCGCCACCGGGATGACCGACGCCGATTTCGGTAAGCCGATTATCGCGGTTGTGAACTCGTTCACCCAATTTGTACCGGGTCACGTCCATCTGCGCGATCTCGGTAAACTGGTCGCCGAACAAATTGAAGCGGCTGGCGGCGTTGCCAAAGAGTTCAACACCATTGCGGTGGATGATGGGATTGCCATGGGCCACGGGGGGATGCTTTATTCACTGCCATCTCGCGAACTGATCGCTGATTCCGTTGAGTATATGGTCAACGCCCACTGCGCCGATGCCATGGTCTGTATCTCCAACTGCGACAAAATCACCCCTGGGATGTTGATGGCTTCCCTGCGATTAAATATTCCGGTGATCTTTGTTTCCGGCGGCCCGATGGAAGCCGGGAAAACCAAGCTGTCCGATCGGATAATCAAGCTCGATCTGGTTGATGCGATGATCCAGGGCGCAGACCCGAAAGTCTCTGACTCCCAGAGCGATCAGGTTGAACGTTCCGCCTGCCCAACCTGCGGTTCCTGCTCCGGGATGTTTACCGCTAACTCAATGAACTGCCTGACCGAAGCGCTGGGTTTGTCGCAGCCAGGCAACGGCTCGCTGCTGGCAACCCACGCGGACCGTAAGCAGCTGTTCCTTAATGCTGGTAAACGCATTGTTGAATTGACCAAACGTTATTACGAGCAAAACGACGAAAGTGCACTGCCGCGTAATATCGCCAGTAAGGCGGCGTTTGAAAACGCCATGACGCTGGATATCGCGATGGGTGGATCGACTAACACCGTACTTCACCTGCTGGCGGCGGCGCAGGAAGCGGAAATCGACTTCACCATGAGTGATATCGATAAGCTCTCCCGCAAGGTTCCGCAGCTGTGTAAAGTTGCGCCGAGCACCCAGAAATACCATATGGAAGATGTTCATCGTGCTGGTGGTGTTATCGGTATTCTCGGCGAACTGGATCGTGCGGGGTTACTGAACCGTGATGTGAAAAACGTACTTGGCCTGACGTTGCCGCAAACGCTGGAACAATACGACGTTATGCTGACCCAGGATGACGCGGTAAAAAATATGTTCCGCGCAGGCCCGGCGGGCATTCGGACTACACAGGCATTCTCGCAGGATTGCCGTTGGGATTCTCTCGATGACGATCGCGCAAACGGCTGTATCCGCTCGCTGGAACACGCCTACAGCAAAGACGGCGGCCTGGCGGTGCTCTACGGTAATTTCGCAGAAAACGGCTGCATCGTTAAAACCGCGGGCGTCGATGACAGCATCCTCAAATTCACCGGCCCGGCGAAAGTGTACGAAAGCCAGGACGACGCGGTAGAAGCGATTCTCGGCGGTAAAGTTGTCGCGGGCGATGTGGTGGTGATCCGCTATGAAGGCCCGAAAGGCGGTCCGGGGATGCAGGAAATGCTCTACCCAACCAGCTTCCTGAAATCAATGGGGCTCGGTAAAGCCTGTGCGCTGATCACCGACGGTCGTTTCTCTGGCGGCACCTCTGGCCTTTCTATCGGGCACGTCTCACCGGAAGCGGCAAGCGGCGGCAGCATTGGCCTGATTGAAGACGGCGATCTTATCGCTATCGACATTCCGAACCGTGGTATTCAGTTACAGGTAAGCGATGCCGAACTGGCGGCGCGTCGTGAAGCGCAGGAAGCCCGGGGTGACAAAGCCTGGACGCCGAAAAACCGTGAACGTCAGGTTTCCTTTGCGCTGCGTGCCTACGCCAGCCTGGCGACCAGCGCCGACAAAGGTGCGGTGCGCGATAAATCGAAACTGGGGGGTTAATGATGGCTGACTCGCAACCCCTGTCCGGCACCCCGGAAGGTGCCGAATATTTAAGAGCGGTGCTACGCGCGCCGGTCTATGAAGCGGCGCAGGTTACGCCGCTACAGAAAATGGAAAAACTGTCGTCGCGTCTTGATAACGTGATTCTGGTGAAGCGCGAAGATCGCCAGCCGGTGCACAGCTTTAAGCTGCGCGGTGCATACGCCATGATGGCGGGCCTGACGGAAGAACAAAAAGCGCACGGCGTGATCACCGCTTCTGCGGGTAACCACGCGCAGGGCGTCGCGTTTTCTTCCGCACGGTTAGGCGTGAAGGCACTGATCGTCATGCCAACCGCCACCGCCGATATCAAAGTTGATGCGGTGCGCGGCTTCGGCGGCGAAGTGCTGCTCCACGGTGCGAACTTTGATGAAGCGAAAGCCAAAGCGATCGAACTGTCACAGCAGCAGGGGTTCACCTGGGTGCCGCCGTTCGACCATCCGATGGTGATTGCCGGGCAAGGCACGCTGGCGCTGGAACTGCTCCAGCAGGACGCCCATCTCGACCGCGTATTTGTGCCAGTCGGCGGCGGCGGTCTGGCTGCTGGCGTGGCGGTGCTGATCAAACAACTGATGCCGCAAATCAAAGTGATCGCCGTAGAAGCGGAAGACTCCGCCTGCCTGAAAGCAGCGCTGGATGCGGGTCATCCGGTTGATCTGCCGCGCGTAGGGCTATTTGCTGAAGGCGTAGCGGTAAAACGCATCGGTGACGAAACCTTCCGTTTATGCCAGGAGTATCTCGACGACATCATCACCGTCGATAGCGATGCGATCTGTGCGGCGATGAAGGATTTATTCGAAGATGTGCGCGCGGTGGCGGAACCCTCTGGCGCGCTGGCGCTGGCGGGAATGAAAAAATATATCGCCCTGCACAACATTCGCGGCGAACGGCTGGCGCATATTCTTTCCGGTGCCAACGTGAACTTCCACGGCCTGCGCTACGTCTCAGAACGCTGCGAACTGGGCGAACAGCGTGAAGCGTTGTTGGCGGTGACCATTCCGGAAGAAAAAGGCAGCTTCCTCAAATTCTGCCAACTGCTTGGCGGGCGTTCGGTCACCGAGTTCAACTACCGTTTTGCCGATGCCAAAAACGCCTGCATCTTTGTCGGTGTGCGCCTGAGCCGCGGCCTCGAAGAGCGCAAAGAAATTTTGCAGATGCTCAACGACGGCGGCTACAGCGTGGTTGATCTCTCCGACGACGAAATGGCGAAGCTACACGTGCGCTATATGGTCGGCGGACGTCCATCGCATCCGTTGCAGGAACGCCTCTACAGCTTCGAATTCCCGGAATCACCGGGCGCGCTGCTGCGCTTCCTCAACACGCTGGGTACGTACTGGAACATTTCTTTGTTCCACTATCGCAGCCATGGCACCGACTACGGGCGCGTACTGGCGGCGTTCGAACTTGGCGACCATGAACCGGATTTCGAAACCCGGCTGAATGAGCTGGGCTACGATTGCCACGACGAAACCAATAACCCGGCGTTCAGGTTCTTTTTGGCGGGTTAGGGAAAAATGCCTGATAGCGCTTCGCTTATCAGGCCTACCCGCGCGACAACGTCATTTGTGGTTCGGCAAAATCTTCCAGAATGCCTCAATTAGCGGCTCATGTAGCCGCTTTTTCTGCGCACACACGCCCAGCTCAAACGGCGTTTTCTCATCGCTGCGCTCTAAAATCATCACGCGGTTACGCACCGGTTCGGGGCTGTTTTCCAGCACCACTTCCGGCAACAATGCCACGCCACAGCCGAGTGCCACCATCGATACCATCGCTTCATGCCCGCCAACCGTGGCGTAAATCATCGGGTTACTGATTTTATTGCGTCGAAACCACAGTTCAATGCGGCGGCGTACCGGCCCCTGATCGGCCATAATAAACGGCACCGTTGACCAGTCCGGCTTCTCTACCGACACCTGATTACGCACCGGGCAGGGCAGCGCGGGGGCAATCAGCACTACTGCCAGATTCTCCAGCATCGAAAACGCCACTGCGCCGGGCAAGGTTTCCGGTTTACCCGCAATCGCCAGATCCGCTTCACCAGTGACCACCTTTTCCATCGCATCTGCCGCATCACCAGTAGTAAGTTTAATCTCCACCGACGGGTGTTCCGCGCGGAAGCGATCCAGAATCGGCGGCAGATGGCTGTAGGCAGCGGTCACCGAGCAGAAGATATGTAATTCGCCAGAGAGCGACGGCCCTTGCTGATCGATGGTGTGGCGCAACTGCTGATACTGCAACAGCGTTTGCTGGGCGAAAACGCGCAGCTCTTCGCCCGCTTCAGTCAGCGTCACCGTGCGGTTATCGCGCACAAACAGCGGCTGACCGAGATCTTCTTCCAGGCGCTGAATCTGCCGTGAGAGCGTGGATGGGCTAACGTGCATCGCCCGCGCGCTGCGGCCAAAATGGCGGCTTTCCGCCAGATGCAGGAAGGTTTTCAGATCGCGTAAATCCACAGGGACAGCCCTCGATGTTGACGTTGCAAAAATTGCAATGTGACGTTGTGAATATATCAATTTCCGCAATAAATTTCCTGTCATATAGTGAATTCAATCTCGCAAACGCGAACCGAACAATAAGAAGCACAACATCACGAGGAATCACCATGGCTAACTACTTCAATACACTGAATCTGCGCCAGCAGCTGGCACAGCTGGGCAAATGTCGCTTTATGGGCCGCGATGAATTCGCCGATGGCGCGAGCTACCTTCAGGGTAAAAAAGTAGTCATCGTCGGCTGTGGCGCACAGGGTCTGAACCAGGGCCTGAACATGCGTGATTCTGGTCTCGATATCTCCTACGCTCTGCGTAAAGAAGCGATTGCCGAGAAGCGCGCGTCCTGGCGTAAAGCGACCGAAAATGGTTTTAAAGTGGGTACTTACGAAGAACTGATCCCACAGGCGGATCTGGTGATTAACCTGACGCCGGACAAGCAGCACTCTGATGTAGTGCGCACCGTACAGCCACTGATGAAAGACGGCGCGGCGCTGGGCTACTCGCACGGTTTCAACATCGTCGAAGTGGGCGAGCAGATCCGTAAAGATATCACCGTAGTGATGGTTGCGCCGAAATGCCCAGGCACCGAAGTGCGTGAAGAGTACAAACGTGGGTTCGGCGTACCGACGCTGATTGCCGTTCACCCGGAAAACGATCCGAAAGGCGAAGGCATGGCGATTGCCAAAGCCTGGGCGGCTGCAACCGGTGGTCACCGTGCGGGTGTGCTGGAATCGTCCTTCGTTGCGGAAGTGAAATCTGACCTGATGGGCGAGCAAACCATCCTGTGCGGTATGTTGCAGGCTGGCTCTCTGCTGTGCTTCGACAAGCTGGTGGAAGAAGGTACCGATCCAGCATACGCAGAAAAACTGATTCAGTTCGGTTGGGAAACCATCACCGAAGCACTGAAACAGGGCGGCATCACCCTGATGATGGACCGTCTCTCTAACCCGGCGAAACTGCGTGCTTATGCGCTTTCTGAACAGCTGAAAGAGATCATGGCACCCCTGTTCCAGAAACATATGGACGACATCATCTCCGGCGAATTCTCTTCCGGTATGATGGCGGACTGGGCCAACGATGATAAGAAACTGCTGACCTGGCGTGAAGAGACCGGCAAAACCGCGTTTGAAACCGCGCCGCAGTATGAAGGCAAAATCGGCGAGCAGGAGTACTTCGATAAAGGCGTACTGATGATCGCGATGGTGAAAGCGGGCGTTGAACTGGCGTTCGAAACCATGGTCGATTCCGGCATCATTGAAGAGTCTGCATATTATGAATCACTGCACGAGCTGCCGCTGATTGCCAACACCATCGCCCGTAAGCGTCTGTACGAAATGAACGTGGTTATCTCTGATACCGCTGAGTACGGTAACTATCTGTTCTCTTACGCTTGTGTGCCGTTGCTGAAACCGTTTATGGCAGAGCTGCAACCGGGCGACCTGGGTAAAGCTATTCCGGAAGGCGCGGTAGATAACGGGCAACTGCGTGATGTGAACGAAGCGATTCGCAGCCATGCGATTGAGCAGGTAGGTAAGAAACTGCGCGGCTATATGACAGATATGAAACGTATTGCTGTTGCGGGTTAAGTGCGCGCTGATGCCCTCACCCCGACCCTCTCCCACAGGGAGAGGGAGAAAACACTCAAGGCCTTCTCCTGGAGAAGGCCTTGCTATTAGTTGCGGTACAGCACCTTAATGATGTGATATCCGAACTGGGTGTGCAGCGGGCCGGTCGGCTCCAGTACCGGACAAGAGAAAACCACTTTATCGAACGCCGGAACCATCTGACCCTGGCGGAATTCACCTAAATCACCGCCGCGTTTGCCTGATGGGCAAATGGAGTGTTTCTTCGCCAGCTTGCCGAAATCGGCACCGTTCTTAATCTGCTCGAGAAGATCCAGAGCCAGTTTCTCTTCTTTTACAAGGATATGCAGTGCTGCTGCTGTTTTTGCCATGATCGTGCCTTGAGTGAATAATTGTCAGGCGGCGATTTTAGCATGATCCGCAGATGCTAACGTAATTGTCAGTCAGGGAGGGGCTGGTACATATATGGCAAAAGCCCGGAAAATCCGGGCTTCGCAGGTCCCTCAAGGGGAGAAAACTTAGGGCCTCTATGGGCTACAAAGTCATTATCGGGGATGGTTATTTTATTGTCAATTTATGAGCGATATGGCATTGATTGACTTGATGACCGCCCTCTGTATGTCTGCAACCAACTCATGTGGCAAACATTGATTAAGATACCCTCTGTAAGTCCTTGCTCTATTTAATCGGTTTCGACTGACTTGTTGTACCAGGTCGGCTTTGGCCCAACGAATCTGCTGATCAAAGAATTGCAGGCCATTGATAACATTACTGGCTATTTCAACATGCATTCCACGATTTAACTTGTCATGATCGCGAGTGGTTGATAATGGAACGACGATACATGCGTTGCCATTAATTTTTCCGTTGAGCACGACAACTAACCTGTTTTTTATCATTTCAGGAGGAATGCGGCCATCGTAATACGTGGTGCTGAACTGTCCATTCTGGATAACAGGATAGTTACCAAAGTTGCATTCCAGTATTTCACCAACCTTAGGGCTGAAATTAATCGCCACGAGTAAACCTCTCCTTAGTAAACTCTGAAAAAGTAATAACACAACGTTACGACCCGATATTTTCTAAGTCTAATGGATTCACGATGAACTCCGGTTTCGGTCTTCTCTCTCTGATTTAAACATCCGCAGCCAACCGGTTAGCGGCTTACACGCGGTCACATTCAAATGCGATTCTGCTACAATCCTCCCCCCGTTCGAAGATTGAGCAATACACCTATGCGTCTAAACCCCGGCCAACAACAAGCTGTCGAATTCGTTACCGGCCCCTGCCTGGTGCTGGCGGGCGCGGGTTCCGGTAAAACTCGTGTGATCACCAATAAAATCGCCCATCTGATCCGCGGTTGCGGTTATCAGGCGCGACATATCGCGGCGGTGACCTTTACCAATAAGGCGGCGCGCGAGATGAAAGAGCGTGTCGGGCAGACGCTGGGTCGCAAAGAGGCGCGCGGGCTGATGATCTCCACTTTTCACACGCTGGGGTTGGATATCATCAAACGCGAGTATGCGGCGCTTGGGATGAAGGCGAACTTTTCGCTGTTTGACGATACCGATCAGCTTGCTTTGCTTAAAGAGTTGACCGAGGGGCTGATTGAAGATGACAAAGTTCTCCTGCAACAACTGATTTCGACCATCTCTAACTGGAAGAATGATCTCAAAACACCGTCCCAGGCGGCAGCAAGTGCGATTGGCGAGCGGGACCGTATTTTTGCCCATTGTTATGGGCTGTATGATGCACACCTGAAAGCCTGTAATGTGCTCGACTTCGATGATCTGATTTTATTGCCGACGCTACTTCTGCAACGCAATGAAGAAGTCCGCGAGCGCTGGCAGAACAAAATTCGCTACCTGCTGGTGGACGAATATCAGGACACCAACACCAGCCAGTATGAACTGGTGAAACTGCTGGTGGGCAGCCGCGCGCGCTTTACCGTGGTGGGTGACGATGACCAGTCGATCTACTCCTGGCGCGGCGCACGTCCGCAAAACCTGGTGCTGCTGAGCCAGGATTTTCCGGCGCTGAAGGTGATTAAGCTTGAGCAGAACTACCGCTCTTCCGGACGTATTTTGAAAGCGGCGAACATCCTGATCGCCAATAATCCGCACGTCTTTGAAAAGCATCTGTTCTCCGAACTGGGTTACGGCACAGAGCTAAAAGTTTTAAGCGCGAATAACGAGGAACATGAAGCCGAGCGCGTTACTGGCGAACTGATCGCCCATCACTTCGTCAATAAAACGCAGTACAAAGATTACGCCATTCTTTATCGCGGTAACCATCAGTCGCGGGTGTTTGAAAAATTCCTGATGCAAAACCGCATCCCATACAAAATATCTGGTGGTACGTCGTTTTTCTCTCGTCCTGAAATCAAGGACTTGCTGGCTTATCTGCGCGTGCTGACTAACCCGGACGATGACAGCGCATTTCTGCGTATCGTTAACACGCCGAAGAGAGAGATTGGCCCGGCGACGCTGAAAAAGCTGGGTGAGTGGGCGATGACGCGCAATAAAAGCATGTTTACCGCCAGCTTTGATATGGGCCTGAGTCAGACGCTTAGCGGACGTGGTTATGAAGCATTGACCCGCTTTACTCACTGGTTGGCAGAAATCCAGCGTCTGGCGGAGCGGGAGCCGATTGCCGCGGTGCGCGATCTGATCCACGGCATGGATTATGAATCCTGGCTGTACGAAACATCGCCCAGCCCGAAAGCCGCCGAAATGCGCATGAAGAACGTCAACCAACTGTTTAGCTGGATGACGGAGATGCTGGAAGGCAGCGAACTGGATGAGCCGATGACGCTCACCCAGGTGGTGACGCGCTTTACTTTGCGCGACATGATGGAGCGTGGTGAGAGTGAAGAAGAGCTGGATCAGGTGCAACTGATGACTCTGCACGCGTCAAAAGGGCTGGAGTTTCCTTATGTCTACATGGTCGGTATGGAAGAAGGATTTTTGCCGCACCAGAGCAGCATCGATGAAGATAATATCGATGAGGAGCGGCGGCTGGCCTATGTCGGCATTACCCGCGCCCAGAAGGAATTGACCTTTACGCTGTGTAAAGAACGCCGTCAGTACGGCGAGCTGGTGCGCCCGGAGCCGAGCCGCTTTTTGCTGGAGCTGCCGCAGGATGATCTGATTTGGGAACAGGAGCGCAAAGTGGTCAGCGCCGAAGAACGGATGCAGAAAGGGCAAAGCCATCTGGCGAATCTGAAAGCGATGATGGCGGCAAAACGAGGGAAATAATCAAGGCCGGAAAAGATGCGTCAGCATCGCATCCGGCACTTACTCATTAATGCACTTCCAGCGGCCAGTGGACATAGCTCTGCCACTGGCTTTCCTGAGCAATAATCTCTTTACCCAGCGGATGTTGGGTTAGCCAACCTTGCGGAAGCGTCAAGGTCAACAGTTCATGGTTAGCCTGTAATGTCATCTCTGGCACGAGATCGTCACGGCGACGGCTGGCAAAAATGATGGCCAGGCGGAGTAAACGGCAGAGTTGTTCTGCGACGCGCGGCGGTACGGCATTTTGCTGATGCAGCGATGAGAGATCGACCGGATTAGTCTGGTTGAGCAGTAGCGTCGCCAGCAATTTTTTCTGTGCGGGGGTAAAACCGGGAAGATCCAGATTACGCACCAGATAAGCAGCGTGTTGCGGCGCTTGTTTAAAGTCAACGCTCAGGCCGATTTCATGAAGCTGACAGGCGCTGATGAGCAAATCGCGGCTTATTGCTTCAAGATGCCATTCCTTTTCCACCTGATCGAAGAAGTTAGCCGCAACTTTGGCTACGCGCTGCGCCTGATCAATATCGATCATAAAGCGGCGCTGAATATTACGCAGCGTACGGCTGCGAATATCCTGCTCGACGGCCAGATGCAACATGCCGTAGACCAGGCCTTCACGCAGCGCACCGCCCGCCAGGGTCATACACTGAATATTCAGTTCGGTAAAAATGGCGATCAGGATCGCCAGACCACTCGGGAACACTAACGCACGTTCCAGCGTCAGCCCGTCAATCTCCAGTTCCTCCAGCCGACCGCAATGAATGGCTCGCTGTTTCAATTGCTGCAACTTTTCCAGGGTAATGCGTTCATCCATCCCCTGTGCCATCATGATTTCCTGTAACGCCTGCACGGTGCCGGAAGCACCAACGCACACTTTCCAGCCGTGATACCGTAATTCATCGGCAACCGGACGTAACACTTCGCGTGCCGCTTTTTCTGCAGCATCAAAATTTTCCTGCCCCAGATTACGATCGGCAAAATAGCGTTCCAGCCAGGTGACGCAGCCCATCGACAGGCTGAACAACGAGGTGGTTTGTGCACCCGTGCCGGTTACCAGTTCAGTACTGGCACCGCCTATATCCACCACCAGGCGCTGATCGGCACCGCCAGTTGTGTGAGCAACGCCCTGATAAATCAGACGTGCTTCCTCTTCACCGCTGATCACCTGTACCGGACAACCGAGGATTTCCTGCGCTTTGGCAATAAAATCACCCGCATTGACGGCAAGACGTAATGTCGCCGTAGCGACAACGCGAATTTGCGAGGGAGGGATATCTTGCAGACGTTCAGCAAACAGGCGCAGACATTGCCAACCGCGCTCCATTGCTTCATTAGACAGGGCATTTTCGCTATTCAGGCCAGCAGCCAGACGCACTTTGCGTTTTATTCGCGTCAGCGTCTGGATGCTTCCAGCCACCTCGCGCACAACCAGCATATGAAAACTATTCGAACCGAGATCAATGGCTGCATACAGCGACGAGGTGGAACCCATACTCTTCATCCTTCAATCTGTCTCTGTGTTGGCTGCATTCTTTCACCTGAATCACTTACTACAGTATGCTCATCGGGATTCATTCTCTTGCCATCTTGATACAGTTTGAATGATTTTGAGTATGGCATTTTATTTAACCTGAACGACGACGATTACGCGGAGCGCCAGTACGACGCGGACCATTGCCTGTACGTGGGCGCGTGAGGCGCAGCGGTTTTGGCAGATCGGTCATCAATGCGTCCGGATTGTATTTGCTTACCGGAATTGAGTGACCAATATAGGTCTCAATAGCAGGCAAATTCAATGCATACTCTTCACACGCCAGGCTGATAGAGTGACCGCTTGCGCCTGCGCGACCTGTACGACCAATACGGTGAACGTAATCTTCACAGTCATCGGGTAAATCGTAGTTAAAGACGTGCGTCACTGCCGGAATATGCAAACCACGCGCGGCAACGTCGGTGGCAACCAGAATATCCAGATCGCCACGGGTAAATTCATCAAGAATACGCAGACGTTTTTTCTGCGCGACATCGCCTGTCAACAAACCGACACGATGACCATCTGCCGCCAGGTGGCCCCAGATCTCTTCACAACGGTGTTTGGTATTGGCGAAAATAATCGCTCTGTCTGGCCACTCTTCTTCGATCAGCGTTTGCAGCAAACGCATTTTTTCTTCGTTAGAAGGGTAGAAAAGCTCTTCTTTAATACGGTGGCCCGTTTTCTGTTCCGGTTCCACTTCAATATATTCGGCATTGTTCATCTGCTCAAACGCCAGTTCACGTACCCGGTACGAAAGCGTGGCAGAGAACAGCATGTTGAGGCGCTGGTTTGCAGGCGGCATACGGCGGAACAGCCAGCGGATATCTTTAATAAAGCCCAGATCGTACATGCGATCGGCTTCGTCCAGTACCACCACCTGAATGGCACCGAGGTTAATGTGGTTCTGCTTGGCGTAGTCAATTAAACGCCCCGTGGTGCCAATCAGAATGTCAACGCCGCTTTCCAGCACTTTCAGCTGTTTGTCGTAGCCATCACCACCGTAAGCCAGACCCAGCTTCAGGCCAGTAGCTTCCGCCAGCGGTTCTGCGTCGGCATGGATCTGCACGGCAAGTTCACGCGTCGGTGCCATAATTAAGGCACGCGGCTGATTCACCTTGCGATCGGCAATCGCAGGATGAGAGAGAAGATAATGAAACGTTGACGTAAGAAACGCCATCGTTTTCCCGGTACCGGTTTGCGCCTGCCCGGCTACGTCACGACCCGCCAGCGTCAGCGGAAGGGCCAGTGCCTGAATGGGCGTACAGTTATGAAACCCTTTTTTTTCAAGGGCTTCTACAACCTTCGGATGCAGGGCGAAGTCGGAAAACTTCTGTTCTGTTAAATGTGTTTTGCTCATAGTGTGGTAGAATATCAGCTTACTATTGCTTTACGAAAGCGTATCCGGTGAAATAAAGTCAACCTTTAGTTGGTTAATGTTACACCAACAACGAAACCAACACGCCAGGCTTATTCCTGTGGAGTTATATATGAGCGATAAAATTATTCACCTGACTGACGACAGTTTTGACACGGATGTACTCAAAGCGGACGGGGCGATCCTCGTCGATTTCTGGGCAGAGTGGTGCGGTCCGTGCAAAATGATCGCCCCGATTCTGGATGAAATCGCTGACGAATATCAGGGCAAACTGACCGTTGCAAAACTGAACATCGATCAAAACCCTGGCACTGCGCCGAAATATGGCATCCGTGGTATCCCGACTCTGCTGCTGTTCAAAAACGGTGAAGTGGCGGCAACCAAAGTGGGTGCACTGTCTAAAGGTCAGTTGAAAGAGTTCCTCGACGCTAACCTGGCGTAAGGGAATTTCATGTTCGGGTGCCCCGTCGCTAAAAACTGGACGCCCGGCGTGAGTCATGCTAACTTAGTGTTGACTTCGTATTAAACATACCTTATTAAGTTTGAATCTTGTAATTTCCAACGCTTCCCGTTTTATCTTAAATGCGAAGTGAACAGATTTCTGGCTCGTCACTCAATCCGTCTTGTCGTTTCAGTTCTGCGTACTCTCCTGTGACCAGGCAGCGAAAAGACATGAGTCGATGACCGTAAACAGGCATGGATGATCCTGCCATACCATTCACAACATTAAGTTCGAGATTTACCCCAAGTTTAAGAACTCACACCACTATGAATCTTACCGAATTAAAGAATACGCCGGTTTCTGAGCTGATCACTCTCGGCGAAAATATGGGGCTGGAAAACCTGGCTCGTATGCGTAAGCAGGACATTATTTTTGCCATCCTGAAGCAGCACGCAAAGAGTGGCGAAGATATCTTTGGTGATGGCGTACTGGAGATATTGCAGGATGGATTTGGTTTCCTCCGTTCCGCAGACAGCTCCTACCTCGCCGGTCCTGATGACATCTACGTTTCCCCTAGCCAAATCCGCCGTTTCAACCTCCGCACTGGTGATACCATCTCTGGTAAGATTCGCCCGCCGAAAGAAGGTGAACGCTATTTTGCGCTGCTGAAAGTTAACGAAGTTAACTTCGACAAACCTGAAAACGCCCGCAACAAAATCCTCTTTGAGAACTTAACCCCGCTGCACGCAAACTCTCGTCTGCGTATGGAACGTGGTAACGGTTCTACTGAAGATTTAACTGCTCGCGTACTGGATCTGGCATCACCTATCGGTCGTGGTCAGCGTGGTCTGATTGTGGCACCGCCGAAAGCCGGTAAAACCATGCTGCTGCAGAACATTGCTCAGAGCATTGCTTACAACCACCCGGATTGTGTGCTGATGGTTCTGCTGATCGACGAACGTCCGGAAGAAGTAACCGAGATGCAGCGTCTGGTAAAAGGTGAAGTTGTTGCTTCTACCTTTGACGAACCCGCATCTCGCCACGTTCAGGTTGCGGAAATGGTGATCGAGAAGGCCAAACGCCTGGTTGAGCACAAGAAAGACGTTATCATTCTGCTCGACTCCATCACTCGTCTGGCGCGCGCTTACAACACCGTTGTTCCGGCGTCAGGTAAAGTGTTGACCGGTGGTGTGGATGCCAACGCCCTGCATCGTCCGAAACGCTTCTTTGGTGCGGCGCGTAACGTGGAAGAGGGCGGCAGCCTGACCATTATCGCGACGGCGCTTATCGATACCGGTTCTAAAATGGACGAAGTTATCTACGAAGAGTTTAAAGGTACAGGCAACATGGAACTGCACCTCTCTCGTAAGATCGCTGAAAAACGCGTCTTCCCGGCTATCGACTACAATCGTTCTGGTACCCGTAAAGAAGAGCTGCTCACGACTCAGGAAGAACTGCAGAAAATGTGGATCCTGCGCAAAATCATTCACCCGATGGGCGAAATCGATGCAATGGAATTCCTCATTAATAAACTGGCCATGACCAAGACCAATGACGATTTCTTCGAAATGATGAAACGCTCATAAATTTGTCTTATGCCAAAAACGCCACGTGTTTACGTGGCGTTTTGCTTTTATATCTGTAATCTTAATGCCGCGCTGGCGATGTTAGGAAAATTCCTGGAATTTGCTGGCGTGTTATGCAATTTGCATATCAAATGGTTAATTTTTGCACAGGACTGGTGGGTTCGGAACGGACTTTCCCTTCTGAATAAAGGTCTTCGTGGTTATACTTCTGCTAATAATTTTCTCTGAGAGCATGCATTGTGAATTTACTGACAGTGAGTACTGATCTCATCAGTATTTTTTTATTCACGACACTGTTTCTGTTTTTTGCCCGTAAGGTGGCAAAAAAAGTCGGTTTAGTGGATAAACCAAACTTCCGCAAACGTCACCAGGGATTGATACCTCTCGTTGGGGGGATTTCGGTTTACGCAGGGATTTGCTTCACGTTCGGAATTGTCGATTACTATATTCCGCATGCATCTCTCTATCTCGCTTGTGCCGGTGTGCTTGTTTTCATTGGCGCGCTGGATGACCGTTTTGATATCAGCGTAAAAATCCGTGCCACCATACAGGCCGCTGTTGGCATTGTTATGATGGTGTTCGGCAAGCTTTATCTCAGTAGCCTGGGTTATATCTTTGGCTCCTGGGAGATGGTGCTCGGACCGTTTGGTTACTTCCTGACGCTATTTGCCGTCTGGGCGGCCATTAATGCGTTCAACATGGTTGATGGCATTGATGGCTTGCTGGGCGGGTTGTCCTGCGTCTCGTTTGCAGCAATCGGTATGATTTTGTGGTTCGACGGGCAAACCAGCCTCGCAATCTGGTGCTTTGCGATGATCGCCGCCATCCTGCCATACATCATGCTTAACCTTGGTATCCTGGGTCGCCGCTACAAAGTCTTTATGGGGGATGCGGGCAGTACGCTGATTGGTTTTACCGTTATCTGGATCCTGCTCGAAACGACCCAGGGCAAAACCCATCCCATCAGCCCGGTTACCGCTTTGTGGATAATCGCCATTCCGCTAATGGATATGGTGGCGATTATGTACCGTCGCCTGCGTAAAGGCATGAGCCCATTCTCTCCTGACCGTCAGCATATTCACCATTTGATCATGCGTGCCGGGTTTACTTCCCGTCAGGCGTTTGTGCTGATTACCCTTGCCGCAGCACTGCTCGCTTCCATTGGCGTGCTGGCAGAATATTCTCATTTTGTCCCGGAGTGGGTCATGCTGGTGCTCTTTTTGCTAGCATTCTTCCTCTATGGATATTGCATTAAGCGTGCCTGGAAAGTTGCTCGCTTTATTAAGCGCGTAAAACGCAGACTGCGTAGAAATCGTGGTGGCAGCCCCAATTTAACCAAATAAATGAGGATGTGATGACACAACCAATGCCTGGGAAACCGGCCGAAGACGCTGAAAATGAACTGGATATTCGTGGGTTGTTTCGTACCTTGTGGGCTGGGAAGCTATGGATTATTGGCATGGGGCTGGCGTTTGCGTTAATCGCGCTGGCGTATACGTTTTTTGCTCGTCAGGAGTGGAGCTCGACGGCGATTACCGATCGTCCAACGGTGAATATGCTGGGGGGATATTACTCACAGCAGCAATTTTTGCGTAACCTGGATGTCCGTTCAAACATGGCTTCTGCCGACCAACCATCGGTCATGGACGAAGCCTATAAAGAGTTTGTTATGCAACTGGCCTCGTGGGATACCCGCAGAGAGTTCTGGCTGCAAACCGACTATTACAAACAGCGGATGGTGGGCAACAGCAAAGCCGATGCGGCGTTGCTGGATGAAATGATTAACAACATCCAGTTTATCCCCGGAGACTTTACCCGCGCGGTCAATGACAGCGTGAAGCTTATTGCTGAAACCGCGCCTGACGCTAATAACCTGTTACGTCAGTATGTTGCTTTTGCCAGCCAGCGTGCAGCCAGCCATCTGAATGATGAGCTGAAAGGCGCATGGGCGGCGCGTACCATCCAGATGAAAGCACAGGTGAAGCGTCAGGAAGAGGTGGCGAAAGCCATCTACGACCGCCGGATGAACAGTATTGAACAGGCGCTGAAAATTGCTGAGCAGCATAATATTTCGCGCAGTGCGACAGATGTGCCTGCCGAGGAATTACCTGATTCAGAAATGTTCCTGCTTGGGCGTCCAATGCTCCAGGCTCGACTGGAAAATTTACAGGCCGTCGGTCCGGCCTTTGATCTCGACTATGATCAGAATCGGGCCATGTTAAACACCCTGAATGTTGGTCCAACCCTGGATCCGCGTTTTCAGACCTATCGCTATTTGCGTACGCCGGAAGAACCGGTAAAACGCGATAGCCCACGTCGTGCCTTCCTGATGATTATGTGGGGCATTGTCGGGGGGCTGATCGGGGCTGGTGTCGCATTAACCCGCCGTTGCTCGAAATAGCAACACTGCTGCGGTGAGCGCAAAGGCGCTCACCGCTTATTCGAAGAGAATCGATGTGAAAGTACTGACTGTATTTGGTACGCGCCCGGAAGCCATCAAGATGGCTCCGTTGGTGCATGCGTTGGCAAAAGATCCTTTTTTTGAGGCTAAAGTTTGCGTCACTGCGCAGCATCGGGAGATGCTTGATCAGGTGCTGAAACTCTTTTCCATTGTACCTGACTACGATCTCAACATAATGCAGCCAGGACAGGGCCTGACAGAGATAACCTGTCGGATTCTGGAAGGGCTAAAACCTATTCTTGCCGAGTTCAAACCAGACGTCGTGCTGGTTCACGGCGACACAACGACGACGCTGGCAACCAGCCTGGCGGCGTTTTATCAGCGTATTCCTGTTGGTCACGTTGAGGCTGGTCTGCGCACGGGCGATCTCTATTCGCCGTGGCCGGAAGAGGCTAACCGTACATTGACCGGGCATCTGGCGATGTATCACTTCTCTCCAACCGAAACTTCCCGGCAAAACTTGCTGCGTGAAAACGTTGCGGATAGCCGAATCTTCATTACTGGTAATACAGTTATTGATGCACTGTTATGGGTGCGTGACCAGGTGATGAGCAGCGACACGCTGCGTTCAGAACTGGCGGCAAATTACCCGTTTATCGACCCCGATAAAAAGATGATTCTGGTGACCGGTCACAGGCGTGAAAGTTTCGGTCGTGGCTTTGAAGAAATCTGCCACGCGCTGGCAGACATCGCCACCACGCACCAGGACATCCAGATTGTCTATCCGGTGCATCTCAACCCGAACGTCAGAGAGCCGGTCAATCGCATTCTGGGGCATGTGAAAAATGTCATTCTGATCGATCCCCAGGAGTATTTACCGTTTGTCTGGCTGATGAACCACGCCTGGCTGATTTTGACCGACTCAGGCGGCATTCAGGAAGAAGCGCCTTCGCTGGGGAAACCTGTGCTGGTGATGCGCGATACCACTGAGCGTCCGGAAGCGGTGACGGCGGGTACGGTGCGTCTGGTAGGCACGGATAAGCAGCGAATTGTCGAGGAAGTGACGCGTCTTTTAAAAGACGAAAACGAATATCAAGCTATGAGCCGCGCCCATAACCCGTATGGTGATGGTCAGGCATGCTCTCGCATTCTGGAAGCGTTAAAAAATAATCGGATATCACTATGAGTTTTGCGACCATTTCTGTTATCGGACTGGGTTATATCGGGCTGCCAACGGCAGCAGCGTTTGCCTCACGGCAAAAACAGGTAATTGGTGTCGATATCAACCAACATGCGGTTGATACCATCAATCGTGGCGAAATCCATATCGTCGAACCTGATTTGGCGAGTGTAGTAAAAACTGCCGTAGAAGGCGGTTTTTTACGAGCGAGCACGACGCCAGTTGAAGCGGATGCCTGGCTGATTGCTGTACCCACGCCGTTTAAGGGCGATCATGAGCCAGATATGACCTACGTTGAATCGGCTGCTCGCTCCATTGCGCCAGTGCTGAAAAAAGGCGCGCTGGTGATCCTTGAATCCACCTCGCCGGTGGGGTCAACCGAGAAGATGGCAGAATGGTTAGCAGAGATGCGTCCAGATCTCACTTTCCCGCAGCAGGTGGGCGAGCAGGCGGACGTCAACATTGCTTACTGCCCGGAACGCGTGTTACCAGGACAGGTAATGGTCGAGCTGATTAAAAACGATCGCGTGATTGGTGGTATGACGCCGGTTTGTTCGGCCCGCGCCAGCGAACTGTACAAAATTTTCCTCGAAGGTGAGTGTGTCGTCACTAACTCGCGGACGGCGGAAATGTGTAAGCTCACCGAAAACAGCTTCCGCGATGTGAATATCGCTTTTGCTAATGAATTGTCGCTGATTTGTGCCGATCAGGGGATTAACGTCTGGGAACTGATTCGCCTGGCGAATCGTCACCCTCGCGTTAATATTCTTCAGCCTGGCCCTGGCGTGGGCGGTCACTGCATTGCTGTTGATCCGTGGTTTATCGTGGCACAGAACCCCCAGCAGGCGCGGCTTATCCGTACCGCGCGCGAAGTGAACGATCACAAACCGTTCTGGGTTATCGATCAGGTGAAAGCGGCGGTGGCTGATTGCCTGGCGGCTACCGATAAACGCGCCAGTGAACTGAAAATCGCCTGCTTTGGTCTGGCGTTTAAACCGAATATTGATGACCTGCGCGAAAGCCCGGCGATGGAAATCGCTGAACTGATCGCCCAGTGGCATAGCGGCGAAACTCTGGTTGTTGAGCCTAACATCCACCAGTTGCCGAAAAAACTGACCGGGCTTTGTACTCTGGCGCAGCTTGACGAGGCGCTGGCAACGGCAGACGTGCTGGTGATGCTGGTCGATCATAGTCAGTTCAAAGTTATCAATGGCGACAATGTCCATCAGCAGTATGTCGTCGATGCCAAAGGAGTCTGGCGCTGATGAGAAAAATTCTGATAACAGGTGGTGCCGGGTTTATTGGCTCGGCGCTGGTGCGTTATATCATCAACGAAACGAGCGACGCGGTGGTAGTGGTCGATAAGCTGACCTACGCCGGAAACCTGATGTCGCTGGCACCGGTCGCGCAAAGCGAGCGCTTTGCCTTTGAGAAAGTTGATATCTGCGATCGGGCAGAACTGGCACGCGTATTCACTGAGCATCAGCCAGACTGTGTCATGCATCTGGCAGCCGAAAGCCATGTTGACCGTTCTATTGACGGCCCGGCAGCGTTTATTGAAACCAACATTGTCGGGACTTATACATTGCTTGAAGCGGCGCGGGCTTACTGGAATGCGCTAACGGAAGATAAAAAATCAGCGTTCCGTTTTCATCATATCTCCACTGACGAAGTATATGGTGACCTGCACTCGACGGATGATTTCTTCACCGAAACCACGCCGTATGCGCCGAGCAGCCCTTATTCCGCGTCAAAAGCCAGCAGCGACCATCTGGTGCGCGCCTGGCTGCGGACCTACGGTCTGCCGACGCTTATCACCAACTGCTCGAATAACTACGGTCCTTACCACTTTCCGGAAAAACTGATCCCGCTGATGATCCTCAACGCGCTGGCGGGTAAATCGCTGCCGGTATATGGCAACGGGCAGCAAATCCGTGACTGGCTGTATGTGGAAGATCACGCTCGCGCGCTGTATTGCGTGGCGACCACCGGGAAAGTCGGTGAAACCTATAATATTGGTGGTCACAACGAGCGTAAGAATCTCGATGTTGTGGAAACCATTTGCGAGCTGCTGGAAGAACTGGCTCCGAACAAGCCGCACGGCGTGGTGCACTATCGTGACTTGATCACCTTTGTCGCTGACCGTCCGGGGCATGATCTGCGTTATGCCATTGATGCTTCGAAAATTGCCCGTGAACTTGGCTGGCTGCCGCAGGAAACCTTTGAAAGTGGAATGCGTAAAACGGTGCAGTGGTATCTGGCTAATGAAAGCTGGTGGAAGCAGGTGCAGGACGGCAGCTATCAGGGCGAGCGTTTAGGTCTGAAAGGCTAATTTTCAGCGGAGGCAAACATGAAAGGTATTATCCTGGCGGGCGGTTCCGGCACCCGATTGCATCCGATTACGCGCGGCGTATCGAAGCAACTGTTGCCGATTTACGATAAGCCAATGATTTACTATCCGCTGTCGGTGCTGATGCTGGCCGGTATCCGCGAAATTCTCATCATCACTACGCCGGAAGATAAAGGTTATTTCCAGCGCCTGCTGGGCGATGGTAGTGAGTTCGGTATCCAGCTGGAATATGCCGAACAGCCCAGCCCGGACGGTCTGGCGCAGGCCTTTATCATCGGTGAAACCTTCCTTAATGGTGAACCTTCTTGTCTGGTGCTGGGCGATAACATCTTCTTCGGTCAGGGCTTCAGTCCGAAGCTGCGTCATGTTGCGGCGCGCACCGAAGGGGCGACGGTTTTTGGCTATCAGGTGATGGACCCGGAACGCTTTGGCGTGGTGGAGTTTGACGACAATTTCCGCGCTATCTCGCTGGAAGAAAAGCCAAAACAGCCGAAGTCAAACTGGGCGGTGACCGGACTTTATTTCTACGACAGTAAAGTCGTGGAGTACGCAAAGCAGGTGAAGCCGTCGGAGCGTGGTGAACTGGAGATTACCTCCATCAACCAGATGTACCTCGAGGCGGGCAACCTGACCGTTGAACTGCTCGGGCGCGGATTTGCCTGGCTGGACACTGGCACTCACGACAGCCTGATTGAAGCCAGCACCTTTGTACAGACGGTGGAAAAACGCCAGGGCTTTAAGATTGCCTGCCTGGAAGAGATCGCCTGGCGTAACGGCTGGCTTGATGACGAAGGCGTGAAGCGCGCCGCCAGTTCATTAGCGAAAACCGGCTACGGCCAATATCTGCTGGAGTTACTTCGTGCCCGTCCGCGCCAGTATTGAGCCACTAACCTGGGAAAACGCCTTCTTTGGTGTTAACAGCGCCATTGTGCGTATTAGTCCTGACGCGGCACTCCTGACGCCAGACGCCTTAGCGCCGTGGTCACGGGTGCAGGCCAAAATTGCGGCATCAAATACGGGTGAACTGGATGCCCTGCAACAGCTGGGATTCTCCCTGGTAGAAGGTGAAGTTGATTTGGCGCTACCCGTGAACAATGTCAGTGATAGCGGTGCAGTAGTGGCACAAGAGACCGATATTCCCGCATTACGTCAGTTAGCCAGCGCCGCATTTGCGCAAAGCCGTTTTCGTGCGCCGTGGTATGCGCCTGACGCTAGCGGTCGCTTTTATGCACAGTGGATTGAAAATGCCGTGCGCGGCACCTTTGATCATCAATGTCTGATTTTACGTGCGGCGTCCGGCGATATTCGCGGTTATGTCTCTTTACGGGAACTCAATGCGACAGATGCGCGAATTGGCCTGCTGGCTGGACGCGGTGCAGGTGCTGAGCTAATGCAAACGGCGCTAAACTGGGCGTATGCTCGCGGTAAAACAACTTTGCGGGTGGCGACCCAGATGGGCAACACCGCCGCGCTTAAACGATACATACAAAGTGGTGCGAATGTAGAAAGCACCGCGTACTGGTTATACAGGTGATCACATGATTCCATTTAACGCACCGCCGGTGGTGGGAACCGAACTCGACTATATGCAGTCGGCAATGGGTAGCGGCAAACTGTGCGGCGATGGTGGTTTTACCCGTCGCTGCCAGCAGTGGCTGGAGCAACGTTTTGGCAGCGCCAAAGTGTTACTGACGCCGTCCTGCACCGCTTCGCTGGAGATGGCGGCGCTGCTGCTCGATATCCAGCCTGGCGATGAAGTGATCATGCCGAGCTACACCTTTGTCTCCACCGCCAATGCCTTTGTGCTGCGTGGCGCGAAAATCGTCTTTGTGGATGTTCGCCCGGACACCATGAATATCGACGAAACGTTGATTGAAGCGGCGATCACCGACAAAACGCGCGTTATCGTGCCGGTCCATTACGCGGGTGTGGCCTGCGAAATGGACACCATTATGGCGTTGGCGAAAAAGCATAATCTGTTTGTGGTGGAAGATGCCGCTCAGGGCGTGATGTCCACTTATAAAGGGCGTGCACTGGGAACCATTGGTCATATTGGCTGCTTTAGCTTCCATGAAACCAAAAACTACACGGCGGGTGGTGAAGGCGGCGCGACGCTGATTAACGATAAAGCGTTGATCGAACGAGCCGAGATCATCCGTGAAAAGGGCACTAACCGCAGCCAGTTCTTCCGTGGTCAGGTCGATAAATATACCTGGCGCGATATCGGCTCCAGCTATTTGATGTCCGATCTGCAAGCTGCGTACCTGTGGGCGCAACTGGAGGCAGCGGATCGTATCAACCAGCAACGTCTGGCGCTGTGGCAAAACTACTACGATGCGTTAGCGCCTCTGGCGAAAGCCGGGCGTATCGAGCTGCCGTCGATTCCCGATGGCTGCGTGCAGAACGCGCATATGTTCTACATTAAACTGCGGGATATTGATGACCGGAGCGCATTGATTAACTTTCTGAAAGAAGCGGAAATCATGGCGGTGTTCCATTACATTCCGCTGCACGGTTGCCCTGCGGGGGAACGCTTTGGTGAGTTCCACGGTGAAGATCGCTACACCACCAAAGAGAGCGAGCGCCTGCTGCGCCTGCCGCTGTTCTACAACCTGTCGCCCGTCAATCAGCGTACGGTAATTGCGACTTTGTTGAACTACTTCTCCTGATATGTCGTTGGCGAAAGCGTCCTTGTGGACGGCGGCCAGTACACTGGTCAAGATTGGTGCCGGGTTACTGGTCGGTAAGTTGCTGGCGGTGTCATTTGGTCCGGCGGGGCTTGGGCTGGCGGCAAATTTCCGCCAGTTGATTACCGTGCTCGGCGTGCTTGCCGGGGCTGGCATCTTTAACGGTGTAACCAAATACGTTGCCCAGTACCATGATAATCCGCAGCAGCTGCGCCGCGTGGTCGGCACTTCATCAGCGATGGTACTTGGTTTCTCTACGCTGATGGCGCTGGTTTTTGTGCTGGCAGCTGCGCCAATCAGCCAGGGATTGTTTGGTAATACCGACTATCAGGGGCTGGTGCGTTTAGTAGCGCTGGTGCAAATGGGGATCGCCTGGGGCAACCTGTTACTGGCGCTGATGAAAGGCTTTCGCGATGCCGCAGGTAATGCGTTATCGCTGATTGTCGGCAGCTTGATTGGCGTTCTCGCGTACTACGTCAGTTACCGTTTGGGCGGTTATGAAGGGGCGTTGCTGGGGCTGGCGCTGATTCCCGCGCTGGTGGTAATTCCTGCCGCCATCATGTTGATCAAACGTGGTGTCATCCCGTTAAGCTATCTGAAACCCAGCTGGGATAACGGTCTGGCAGGGCAGTTGAGCAAATTTACGCTCATGGCGTTGATTACGTCGGTGACCTTGCCTGTTGCTTACATCATGATGCGTAAACTGCTGGCGGCGCAGTATAGCTGGGATGAGGTGGGGATCTGGCAAGGGGTGAGCAGTATTTCCGATGCCTACCTGCAATTTATTACGGCATCGTTCAGCGTATATTTGCTGCCCACGTTGTCGCGGCTAACGGAAAAGCGCGATATCACCCGGGAAGTGGTTAAATCGCTGAAATTCGTCTTACCGGCAGTGGCGGCGGCGAGTTTTACCGTCTGGTTGCTGCGTGATTTTGCTATCTGGCTGCTGTTGTCGAATAAATTTACCGCTATGCGCGATCTCTTTGCCTGGCAGTTAGTGGGTGATGTGTTAAAAGTGGGCGCTTATGTCTTTGGTTATCTGGTGATCGCCAAAGCGTCACTGCGGTTTTATATTCTGGCGGAAATCAGCCAGTTCACTTTATTGATGGTATTTGCCCACTGGCTAATCCCTGCGCATGGCGCACTGGGCGCAGCACAGGCCTATATGGCAACCTATATCGTCTATTTTTCTCTTTGTTGTGGCGTGTTTTTACTCTGGCGTAGGCGGGCATGACTGTACTGATTCACGTTCTGGGATCGGATATCCCTCACCATAACCGAACCGTTCTGCGGTTTTTCAACGACGCGCTGGCCGCGACGAGCGAGCACGCGCGCGAGTTTATGGTTGTTGGCAAGGACGACGGCTTAAGTGATAGCTGTCCGGCGCTTTCTGTGCAATTTTTCCCTGGGAAAAAATCGCTGGCGGAAGCGGTCATCGCGAAAGCAAAAGCTAACCGTCAGCAGCGTTTTTTCTTCCACGGTCAGTTCAATCCCAAACTGTGGCTGGCTCTGCTGAGTGGTGGCATTAAGCCCAGCCAGTTTTTCTGGCATATCTGGGGAGCAGACCTGTATGAGCTTTCCAGTGGCTTGAGATATAAGCTTTTTTACCCGCTACGTCGCCTGGCGCAAAAGAGAGTCGGCTGTGTATTTGCCACCCGCGGTGATTTGAGCTTTTTTGCCAAAACGCATCCAAAGGTGCGGGGAGAACTGCTGTACTTCCCGACGCGGATGGACCCTTCTCTTAATACGATGGCGAACGATCGGCAATGTGAAGGGAAAATGACCATTCTGGTGGGCAACTCCGGCGACCGCAGCAATGAGCATATTGCTGCCTTGCGCGCCGTTCATCAGCAATTTGGCGATACGGTAAAAGTGGTGGTGCCGATGGGATATCCGCCTAATAACGAAGCGTACATCGAGGAAGTTCGTCAGGCGGGGCTGGAGTTATTCAGCGAAGAAAATCTGCAAGTTCTGAGCGAAAAACTGGAATTTGACGCCTATCTGACGCTACTTCGTCAGTGCGATCTTGGTTACTTTATTTTTGCCCGCCAGCAGGGCATTGGTACGCTGTGCTTACTGATTCAGGCGGGCATTCCTTGTGTGCTTAACCGGGAAAATCCGTTCTGGCAGGATATGACGGAACAGCATTTGCCGGTGCTGTTTACTACCGACGATCTCAACGAGGATATTGTGCGTGAAGCGCAGCGCCAGTTGGCGTCGGTGGATAAAAACACCATTGCCTTCTTTAGCCCTAACTATCTACAAGGCTGGCAGCGGGCGTTGGCGATTGCCGCCGGGGAGGTCGCATGAGTCTGCTGCAATTCAGTGGCCTGTTTGTTGTCTGGCTGCTCTGCACGCTGTTTATTGCCACGCTGACCTGGTTTGAGTTTCGCCGTGTGCGTTTTAACTTCAATGTCTTCTTTTCATTGCTGTTTTTGCTCACCTTTTTCTTCGGCTTCCCGCTGACCAGCGTGCTGGTATTTCGCTTTGATGTTGGTGTCGCGCCGCCAGAAATCTTGTTGCAGGCGTTGCTTTCTGCGGGCTGCTTCTACGCGGTTTACTATGTCACCTACAAAACCCGCCTACGCAAACGCGTTGCTGATGTACCGCGCCGTCCGCTGTTTACCATGAACCGCGTGGAGACCAATCTCACGTGGGTGATCCTGATGGGCATTGCGTTGGTAAGCGTCGGCATCTTCTTCATGCACAACGGTTTTTTGCTGTTCCGTCTTAACTCCTACAGTCAGATCTTCTCCAGTGAAGTCTCCGGCGTGGCGTTAAAACGTTTCTTTTACTTTTTCATCCCGGCGATGCTGGTGGTCTACTTTCTGCGCCAGGACAGCAAAGCGTGGCTGTTTTTCCTCGTCAGCACGGTCGCCTTTGGCTTGCTGACTTATATGATTGTCGGCGGCACTCGCGCCAATATCATCATCGCATTCGCTATCTTCCTGTTTATTGGCATTATTCGCGGCTGGATTTCGTTGTGGATGCTGGCGGCGGCGGGTGTGCTGGGGATTGTGGGCATGTTCTGGCTGGCGTTAAAACGCTATGGAATGAATGTGAGCGGCGATGAAGCGTTCTATACGTTTCTCTATCTCACTCGCGACACCTTTTCACCGTGGGAGAATCTGGCGTTGCTGTTGCAGAACTACGACAACATCGACTTCCAGGGCCTGGCTCCAATTGTCCGCGATTTCTATGTCTTTATCCCTTCCTGGCTGTGGCCGGGTCGCCCGAGTATGGTGCTGAACTCAGCCAACTACTTTACCTGGGAAGTGCTGAATAACCACTCCGGACTGGCGATCTCGCCTACGCTTATAGGCTCACTGGTGGTGATGGGCGGCGCGTTGTTCATCCCGCTCGGGGCGATTGTGGTTGGCCTGATCATCAAATGGTTCGACTGGCTGTATGAGCTGGGCAACCGCGAGACTAATCGCTATAAGGCTGCGATATTACACAGTTTCTGCTTCGGGGCGATCTTCAATATGATCGTGCTGGCGCGTGAAGGGCTGGATTCGTTTGTCTCACGCGTGGTCTTTTTTATCGTGGTCTTCGGCGCATGTCTGATGATCGCAAAACTGTTGTACTGGCTTTTTGAAAGCGCCGGACTCATTCATAAACGTACAAAATCATCGCTCCGGACGCAGATTGAAGGATAACAATGAATAACACCACCACGGCACCGACCTATACACTGCGTGGCTTACAGTTGATTGGTTGGCGTGATATGCAGCACGCCCTCGATTATCTGTTTGCTGACGGGCAGCTTAAGCAGGGAACGCTGGTTGCCATTAATGCCGAAAAAATGCTGACCATTGAAGATAACGCCGAGGTCCGGGAGTTAATTAACGCTGCCGAATTTAAATATGCGGATGGCATCAGCGTTGTACGTTCAGTACGTAAAAAGTACCCGCAGGCGCAGGTTTCCCGCGTTGCCGGGGCCGATCTCTGGGAAGAGCTGATGGCGCGCGCAGGCAAAGAAGGGACGCCGGTATTTCTTGTGGGCGGTAAACCTGAAGTGCTGGCGCAAACTGAAGCTAAACTGCGCAACCAGTGGAATGTGAATATCGTTGGCAGTCAGGATGGTTATTTTAAACCCGAGCAGCGTCAGGCGCTGTTTGAACGCATTCATGCCAGCGGTGCGCAAATCGTCACTGTTGCGATGGGATCGCCAAAGCAGGAGATCTTCATGCGCGACTGCCGTCTGGTGCATCCGGATGCGCTGTATATGGGCGTTGGCGGGACTTACGATGTTTTCACCGGTCACGTAAAACGTGCACCGAAAATCTGGCAAACGCTGGGACTGGAGTGGCTCTACCGCCTGCTTTCGCAGCCGAGCCGCATTAAGCGTCAGCTTCGTTTGCTGCGTTATTTACGCTGGCACTACACCGGCAACCTCTGATTTTCCTCTCTTTGTAAAGCGACGGAGTGGTCACTCCGTCGCCTGTCTGCTTTTTTATTACACAAAGCATTCAAATTTTTAATGCTTTATTTGCCATTTCTCCTGAATTACGAAAACATTCGCAACACTCGATGTACCCATAACGATAACCGGTAACACCGGAAAGCATGCAAACACAACACGAGGATTTATGGCAGATAACAAACCAGAGCTACAGCGTGGGCTGGAAGCTCGACATATCGAACTCATCGCCCTGGGGGGCACCATTGGCGTCGGCCTGTTTATGGGGGCCGCCAGTACCCTGAAGTGGGCCGGGCCATCCGTATTGTTGGCCTATATCATCGCCGGGCTATTCGTCTTTTTCATCATGCGTTCAATGGGCGAAATGTTGTTCCTCGAACCGGTTACCGGTTCGTTCGCCGTTTATGCGCATCGTTATATGAGCCCGTTTTTTGGCTATCTCACCGCCTGGTCTTACTGGTTTATGTGGATGGCTGTGGGGATCTCAGAAATCACCGCCATTGGCGTTTATGTCCAGTTCTGGTTCCCGGAGATGGCGCAGTGGATACCCGCATTGATCGCGGTGGCGCTGGTGGCGTTGGCGAATCTGGCGGCGGTGCGGTTGTACGGCGAAATCGAGTTCTGGTTCGCAATGATCAAAGTCACCACGATTATCGTGATGATTGTTATTGGCCTGGGCGTGATTTTCTTTGGCTTTGGCAATGGCGGGCAGTCGATTGGTTTTAGCAATCTCACAGAGCATGGCGGTTTCTTTGCGGGTGGCTGGAAAGGGTTCCTGACCGCGCTGTGTATTGTGGTAGCGTCCTACCAGGGCGTGGAACTAATTGGCATTACTGCCGGTGAAGCGAAGAATCCGCAGGTGACGCTGCGCAGTGCCGTAGGCAAGGTGCTGTGGCGAATCCTGATTTTCTACGTAGGCGCGATTTTCGTTATCGTCACCATCTTCCCGTGGAATGAAATAGGCAGCAACGGTAGCCCGTTCGTACTGACTTTCGCCAAAATCGGCATTACCGCAGCGGCGGGCATTATCAACTTTGTGGTGCTGACGGCTGCGCTCTCTGGCTGTAACAGCGGCATGTACAGTTGCGGACGTATGCTCTATGCACTGGCGAAAAACCGTCAGTTACCGGCGGCAATGGCGAAAGTTTCCCGTCACGGCGTACCGGTTGCGGGTGTGGCAGTATCTATTGCTATTCTGCTAATTGGCTCATGCCTGAACTACATCATTCCCAATCCGCAGCGTGTGTTTGTCTACGTCTACAGTGCCAGCGTGCTTCCGGGGATGGTGCCATGGTTTGTGATATTGATAAGCCAGCTGCGTTTTCGGCGTGCACATAAAGCGGCGATTGCCAGCCATCCGTTCCGCTCAATCCTGTTCCCGTGGGCCAACTACGTAACAATGGCATTCCTGATTTGCGTTTTGATCGGCATGTACTTTAATGAAGATACGCGTATGTCGCTGTTTGTTGGCATCATCTTTATGCTGGCGGTGACGGCGATTTATAAAGTTTTTGGCCTTAATCGCCACGGGAAAGCGCATAAACTGGAGGAATAAGCAGCAAAACGCACAAACCGTAACCAAACGCGCAATTTATTTAAAAAGGGACTAGACAGAGGGGTGGGAAGTCCGTATTATCCACCCCCGCAACGGCGCTAAGCGCCCGTAGCTCAGCTGGATAGAGCGCTGCCCTCCGGAGGCAGAGGTCTCAGGTTCGAATCCTGTCGGGCGCGCCATTTAGTCCCGGCGCTTGAGCTGCGGTGGTAGTAATATCGCGTAACAAGATTTGTAGTGGTGGCTATAGCTCAGTTGGTAGAGCCCTGGATTGTGATTCCAGTTGTCGTGGGTTCGAATCCCATTAGCCACCCCATTATTAGAAGTTGTGACAATGCGAAGGTGGCGGAATTGGTAGACGCGCTAGCTTCAGGTGTTAGTGTCCTTACGGACGTGGGGGTTCAAGTCCCCCCCCTCGCACCACGACTTTAAAGAATTGAACTAAAAATTCAAAAAGCAGTATTTCGGCGAGTAGCGCAGCTTGGTAGCGCAACTGGTTTGGGACCAGTGGGTCGGAGGTTCGAATCCTCTCTCGCCGACCAATTTTGAATCCCGCTTCGGCGGGGTTTTTTGTTTTCTGTGCATTTCGTCACCCTCCCTTCGCAATAAACGCCCGTAATAACTCATTGCCCCACGGTATGATTTCGCCCTTAACGTATTGAAGGATGACTTCAGGCAAGGAGTGACCATGCTGCAACAGGTTCCAACGCGTGCTTTTCATGTGATGGCGAAACCGAGCGGTTCCGATTGTAATCTGAACTGTGACTACTGTTTTTATCTCGAAAAACAATCCCTTTACCGCGAAAAGCCAGTCACGCATATGGACGATGACACGCTGGAAGCGTATGTCCGTCACTATATCGCTGCCAGCGAAACCCAAAACGAAGTGGCTTTTACCTGGCAGGGCGGCGAACCAACGTTACTCGGGCTGGATTTTTACCGCCGTGCCGTGGCGCTACAGGCGAAATATGGTGCTGACAGGAAGATAAGTAACAGCTTCCAGACTAATGGCGTGCTGCTTGATGACGAATGGTGTGCATTTCTGGCAGAAAATCATTTTCTTGTTGGGTTATCGCTGGATGGTCCGGCTGAGATCCACAATCAATATCGCGTGACCAAAGGCGGCAGACCAACGCATAAGCTGGTGATGCGTGCCCTGACGCTCCTGCAAAAACATCATGTCGACTATAACGTGCTGGTCTGCGTAAATCGCACCAGTGCGTTACAACCTTTGCAAGTCTATGATTTTCTGTGTGATGCAGGCGTTGAGTTTATCCAGTTTATTCCTGTGGTCGAACGCCTGGCTGATGAAACGGCTGTTCATGCTGGACTTAAGCTACATGCTCCCGGCGATATTCAGGGCGAACTGACGGAATGGTCGGTACGCCCCGAGGAGTTCGGTGAATTTTTGGTGGCGATATTCGACCACTGGATCAAACGCGACGTCGGCAAGATTTTCGTGATGAATATCGAATGGGCGTTTGCCAATTTTGTCGGTGCGCCAGGAGCGGTTTGCCATCATCAGCCAACCTGTGGGCGCTCGGTGATTGTTGAACACAACGGCGACGTTTACGCCTGCGATCACTATGTTTATCCGCAATATCGACTGGGGAATATGCTTCAGCAGACAATTGCAGAAATGGTAGATTCCCCGCAACAGCAGGTGTTTGGTGAAGATAAATTTAAGCAGTTACCGGCGCAGTGTCGCAGTTGCAACGTGTTAAAAGCGTGCTGGGGAGGCTGTCCGAAACACCGCTTTATGCTCGATGCCAGCGGTAAACCGGGGCTGAATTATTTGTGTGCCGGGTATCAGCGTTATTTCCGCCATCTACCGCCATATCTTAAAGCAATGGCTGATTTGCTGGCGCACGGTCGTCCGGCCAGCGACATTATGCAGGCGCATTTGATGGTGGTGAATAAGTAGAAATCGGCGGCCGCCTGCGGTTGATTGCCGGATGCGGCGTGAACGCCTTATCCGGCCTATAATCCTTGCAAATTCAATAAATTGCAGCGTTCTGTAGGCTGGATAAGATGCGTCAGCATCGCATCCGGCAAAGGCAGATCTCAGCGATAGCGCCGGCTTAGTCAGATTTAATCTGCGCGCGTGGTGGATATTTTTTCAGGATCTCCATATACGCGTGCATTTCGGTCTGTAGCGGTACACCCATCGGAATATGGCGCACGCCGATGGAGTCGCTTTCCTGCGGATCGGTGTACAGGTTAAACACCGACGATCCCGCCGTTTGCATTACTGTGCCGGTGAATCCACCCTGATACCCGCTCTGGGTATACGCGTACGGTTGCTGGATCAGGACGTGATACTTGAACTCATCCATACGCACAGCAGAAAGTTTACCGTTGAGGAAGTAGTGCTCGGCCTTACGGTTAGACTGACCATTTGTTCCCAGGAAGAAAGATGTCTGGTCCACACCATCGATAAAGGTGGTTTTCGGTACTAAATTCGCTACTTTCGCCCCAGGATGCCCCGCCAGATCCAGCGCCGTAGGGAAGAGATCCGCCAGATCGACAATGCCGTCAGATTTACGCGGTTGGATCATGCCTTTCCAGTAAACGAAGGTTGGCACACGAACGCCGCCTTCCCATGTAGAACCTTTCGCACCGCGGAACGGCGTGCGACCGTGCGGCGGAACTTCGGCTTCCGGACCGTTATCAGAGGTGAACACAATCAGCGTGTTATCAAGCTGACCGTTTTTCTCCAGTGCTTTATACAGATTGGCGAAGATATCGTTCATCTCCACCATGCAGTCGCCGTAAGAGGTGCGCGCCGGAGAGCTACCCGCATATTTCGCATTTGGGTAGTTATCGAAGTGACAGCCGCGAGTGCCGTAGTAGAGGAAGAAAGGCTTATCGCTCTTCGCCATCTTGTCGAGGAACTTAACGCCATATTCCATCCAGCGTTGATCCAGGTCTTCCATATATTTCGGCGTAATGTCGGCAATGGCTTCCTGTTCACCGCCGCGCACGGCATGAACGTCATCTTTGCTGAACGGCAGTTTTTGGATGTATTCAGAACGATCCGGGCTCAGGGCGACTTCCGGGTTGACGTGAACATCACGCCATTCGGTATACATATCGGATACCGAGTTAAAGCCGCGGAAATCATCAAAGCCAACGTTCTGCGGCTGCGACTCTTTGTTTTCCCCCATATGCCATTTCCCGATGGCCTGAGTGACGTAGCCCTGATCGTGCAGCAACTGCGGCAGAGTGGTTAACCCTTGCAGACCGCCCGGTTGCCCGTACATTGGCGGCATCAGAATGCCGTGGTGGATGGAGTATTGTCCGGTAAGAATCGTGGCGCGGGTTGGGGAAGAACTCGGTTGAGAATACGCCGAAGTTAAAATCAGCCCCTGGCTGGCAACGGCGTCGATATCTGGTGTAGGGTTACCCACCGCCACGCCGCCGCCGTTAAAGCCAACATCCATCCAGCCCACATCATCCAGCAAGAAAACAACCACGTTCGGTTTCTTACCGGTTTTTTTCTCAAGTTCTGCCAGCTTCTGCTGGGTTTCTTTGTCTTGTGCAGGATGCTGCATCACCGGCATCATGTTGTCGGCAATAGTGGTCGCCGGTTTAACCAGATACTGGTTTGGGTGATCGTATCCGGCAAAGCCTTTGCGTGCGGTGGCGGTTGACGGGGTATCTGCTGCGTTGGCCATGAGTGGAAGAGCGGCGGCGACAGCTACAACAAGAAGTTTGGGTGAAAACGAAAATTCCATGCAAAATGCTCCGGTTTCATGTCGTCAAAATGTTGACGTAATTAAGCATTGATAATTGATAATTGAGATCCCTCTCCCTGACAGGATGATTGCATAAATAATAGTGATGAAAATAAATTATTTATTTATCCAGAAAATGAATTGGAAAATCAGGAGAGCGTTTTCAATCCTACCTCTGGCGCAGGTGATATGTAAGGCGGTGATGTTATATCGCGTTGATTATTGATGCTGTTTTTAGTTTTAACGGCAATTAATATATATGTTATTAATTGAATGAATTTTATTATTCATTATATATATGTGTAGAATCGTGCGCAGGAGAAATATTCACTCAGGAAGTTATTACTCAGGAAGCAAAGAGGATTACAGAATTATCTCATAACAAGTGTTAAGGGATGTTATTTCCCAGTTCTCTGTGGCATAATAAACGAGTAGATGCTCATTCTATCTCTTATGTTCGCCTTAGTGCCTCATAAACTCCGGAATGACGCAGAGCCGTTTACGGTGCTTATCGTCCACTGACAGATGTCGCTTATGCCTCATCAGACACCATGGACACAACGTTGAGTGAAGCACCCACTTGTTGTCATACAGACCTGTTTTAACGCCTGCTCCGTAATAAGAGCAGGCGTTTTTTTATGTATCAGAAAGGTCCCGGAGGTGCTTGCCTCCGGGTGAGAAAGAACTACTGTGGCGGGTTGTTCTGCAACGTTAACATCAAACCGTCGCGGCGCATCGCTGCAGCTTCTTCTGGTTTGTGCAGTCTGTCCAGCGCGTCGGCAAGCCATGCGTAATCGTAGGCGTCCGGACGTTGTTTCAGCGCCGCGCGGAAGGCGAGCGATGCTTCCTGCCATTCGCCGTGCTTCATCAGCGACTGACCCAGTGTGCTCCACAACAACGGGCGATCGCCCACGTTTTTGATCTGTTGGCGCAGCACTTTTTCCAGCTGCTCCGGGTTATTGGTTTTCAGACGCGGGATCGGCAGCAGTAGGCGATCGTCATACTGGCGTTTCAGGCCGTCGATGATAATTTGCTGGGCAGTATCATGATCGTCACATTCAATAAGATGTTCCGCCATTGCCACCTGCAACGCTACCTGATGACGCGTTTTCCGGCTTTGGTTTTTCCACCAGTTACGCAAGCCTTCGCTACCGTTATCGGCACGCGCCTGATCCATCAGGCCAATCCATGCCTGTTGTTCCAGCATTGCACGATGTTCTTCATCGCCAACGTGGGCTTTCGCCATTGATGGGATGATATCCAGCAGCGAACTCCATGCACCAGTGCGGATATACGCCTGTTCCGCCAGACGTAATACTTCCGGATGGCGTGGCGTAACTTCCAGCAGCTTATCCACGCCGTGGCGTGCAGCATGGTTTTCATTACGGGCCAGTTGCAGACGTACACGGGTGATTTCTACCGGAATTGTGTCGTTGCCGGCCAGCTCCGCTGCGCGTTCCAGATGTTGGTTGGCGCGTGCTTCATCACCGCGTTGTTGCGCGGCTTCGGCAGCCAGCAGATAGTTCACCACCGGTTGTTCAGCGTGATCGGCATTTTTCGCCATCAGCTTTTCAACTTGCTGATAATCGCCTTCCGCTAGTTTCAGCAGCGCCTGTTCGGTCTGCTTACGGGCACGGCGACGCTTACGTCCGACAAACCACCCACGGGTGTGTGCGCCTGTGCGGAAGATCCGCCGCAGTAGCCACTCAATGGCAAACAGCACTACCATCGCCAGAATCAAAATAATCGCCAGGCCAGTGACGCTGGTTTCGATATTGTAGTTGTCGGTCTGAATCAATACGTACCCCTGATGACCGGCAATCATCGGGCCAACCACGATCCCCGCAATCAGCAAAACAAAGAGCAATAACACTTTTAGCATGGTTATTCTCCTTGCGGCGCGGCTGCCGGAGTATCAGCTTGCGGTGCAGGTGCAGGTGCAGGTGCAGGTTTAGCTTCCGTTGCCCCCGCTGCCGGTTGTGCCAGCAGGTTACGCACGCGAGTCTGCATCAGTTTTTCCAGCATCGCCTGGCTTTGCAGGGTTTCCGGGAGATCCATCGAGATATTTTGCTGGCTTAACTGGTCCACCTCGTCGAGGAACGCTTTGGTGGTGGCATCATCAGTATCGTAGTAAGCACGTACCCAGGTGGAGACGTTCTCCAGCGCCTGGCGATAAGTCTCTTCCTGATGACGCGGTACAGCTTGTGCAGCGACCAGCAGGCGAGAGCGAATATTTTCGCGCAGATAGATATCCTGATTTGGCGCTAACAGCGGTACGGCGGTGTCATCACGACGGCGAATCGTAATGAAGTTGTCCATAAAGTTCTGCCAGCTTTTTTGCAGATTGATACGCCATTCGCTGATGGAACTGGAAAGCTCTTCACCGTCGGAATCCATCGGCGAACCATCGCTGTCATTATCAGCCAGACGCAGGTTATCTACCTGATTTGAAAGCTGATTAAGCTTAAGGATAATGCCGTCATAATCCACCTGCGATACCGCAGAAAGGCTGGCGATATCATCGGTAATTGCCCGGCGAACGGTAATCAGACTCGGGTCATTCATATCCGCCAGGCTGGCGTCTGCACTTTTCAGCAACGCTGCAGCGGTCGTGACGTCCTGATCGCTCCACAGCTTCCGTCCGGCGAGTTTCACCAGGAAATCAGCCTGAGCCAGCAGCCAGGTTTTAGCATCGCTGCCGGAAATAGTCGCGACCTTTTGTTGGACTTCATCCAGCTGTTTTGCCAGCGTTTCTTGCTGACGATTCGCCTGCTCAAGCTGTACAGCTTGTTGCTTGATAATGCCTTCCAGCTCAGCTTTTTGGCTCTCCTGGGCTTTTTGCAGTGCCGTCAGTTGATTAGCCAGGGCATCGCTGGTGGCAGTCTGATTGACGGCCTGTTGTTTACCCCAGCCATACAAACCGACGCCCGCCGCCAGAGCAATAGCGATAGCCACCGCGCTGAGAATCAATGCGGTATTGTTCTTACTCTTTTTTTCTGTTGCGACAGGTTGTGACGTGGTGTCCACGGCCTCCCTGGTCTCTTCAACCACGGCGGAGGTTTTTTCTTGTTCCGTCATTATGGCTTCCTGTTATGAGAGTTATTGTAATGCCCGTAAAAGCGCATCGTTGTCAGCGTTATCGGCGACCTTAATGTCTTGCCAGCCCAGTTCCCGGGCGAGTTTCGCCAAACGCTCACTGACGACCAATAGTCGACAGTGTAGTAACCAGTGCTCACGATACCATTGTGGGATCAGCGACCAGAGTTGCTGCAACATTTCACCGCTGGTAACAACGACCGTCGTCACCTCGCGGGATTGCCAGCGCATCGCTTCTTCTGCACCATCGTAATGGATTGCGCATCGTTGATAACATTCACAAAAAGTGACCTCAGCACCGCGCGCCGTCAGGGTATCCCCAATTAGCTCACGACCGCCATTGCCACGTAATATCAGCGCACGTTTGCCCGCAATATTTTGTAATTCAGGTAATTGTAGCAAGACTTCGCTGATTTCCCGATCCTGCGGGTAGAGAATCTTCTGTCCGCTTACGGTATGTAGTGCCAGTGCGGTGGTGCGTCCAATGGCGAAATAATCAGGTAGTCGGGGCCATTTACGATCTTGCTGATGCAGCTGTGATTGGGCAAAAGCAACCGCGTGTTGCGAGAGGGCAAACAACAGATCGCTCTCCCCCAGCGCCGCCAGTTGATCAGCAAGTTGTGGTAATTGTCGACCCGGAGAAAACTCAATCAGTGGAAAATGCCAGGCCACCTGCCCCAGTGTGCGCAGACGGCTCACTAACTCTTCTCCAGCGGGAGACGGGCGGGTGACCAGGATACTCATGCCGGAGCGTCTCCGTTATAGACTTCAGCGAGGATCTCGCGCGCGCCGTTATTCAGTAGCTCTTCTGCCAGCGAAATCCCCATTTGTTCGGCATCTTGCGGCGCACCGCGGCGTTCACCGCGAATAATCTGCGAACCGTCCGGCGCGCCGACCAACGCACGCAGCCAGATTTCGCCATCAATAAGCTCGGCGTAGCTACCAATTGGCACCTGACATCCGCCTTCGAGACGGGTATTCATGGCGCGTTCTGCGGTAACGCGCAGTGCAGTTTCGTGGTGATTCAGCGCGGCAAGCAGCTCGCGAGTGCGAGAATCATCAAGGCGGCATTCAATACCCACCGCACCTTGTCCTACCGCCGGAAGAGAAATCTCGGGTGGCAATGCGGCGCGAATGCGGGACTCCAGACCTAAACGTTTTAGTCCGGCTACCGCAAGAATGATGGCATCGTATTCGCCGTTATCCAGTTTACTCAGGCGAGTGCCGACGTTGCCTCGCAGGGAGCGGATAATCAGATCCGGGCGGCGTTCAGCCAGTTGGCACTGGCGACGTAAACTGGACGTCCCGACGATACTGCCTGCCGGTAACGCATCCAGATTGTCATAGTTATTGGACACAAAGGCATCGCGAGGATCTTCACGCTCACAAATAGTGACCAGTCCCAGACCTTGCGGGAATTCAACCGGCACATCTTTCATTGAATGTACGGCGATATCGGCGCGATTTTCGAGGAGCGCGACTTCCAGCTCTTTAACAAATAAGCCTTTTCCGCCTACTTTCGCCAGCGGCGTATCAAGAATCACATCGCCGCGCGTCACCATCGGTACCAGTTCAACGACCAGGCCCGGATGGCTCGCCATCAACTTGTCTTTGACATAGTGTGCCTGCCAGAGTGCAAGTGGGCTTTGGCGTGTGGCAATTCTTAAAACATTGTCTAACATGCTTGTTACCGTCATTATCATCCGTGGTCCATCCTAACATCCTTGCCAGAGCGATGTCAGTGTTGTGGTGAAACGTAGACGCCTGCGCAAACCGTAAAATGAGGTCTGGCAGTGGATCCTGACAGGCGTTTCACGCCGTCGTAATAAGGAATTTACAGAGAATAAACGGTGCTACACTTGTATGTAGCGCATCTTTCTTTACGGTCAATCAGCAAGGTGTTAAATTGATCACGTTTTAGACCATTTTTTCGTCGTGAAACTAAAAAAACCAGGCGCGAAAAGTGGTAACGGTTACCTTTGACATACGAAATATCCCGAATGCCGCGTGTTACCGTTGATGTTGGCGGAATCACAGTCATGACGGGTAGCAAATCAGGCGATACGTCTTGTACCTCTATATTGAGACTCTGAAACAGAGACTGGATGCCATAAATCAATTGCGTGTGGATCGCGCGCTTGCTGCTATGGGGCCTGCATTCCAACAGGTCTACAGTCTACTGCCGACATTGTTGCACTATCACCATCCGCTAATGCCGGGTTACCTTGATGGTAACGTTCCCAAAGGCATTTGCCTTTACACGCCTGATGAAACTCAACGCCACTACCTGAACGAGCTTGAACTGTATCGTGGAATGTCAGTACAGGATCCGCCGAAAGGTGAGCTTCCAATTACTGGTGTATACACCATGGGCAGCACCTCGTCCGTAGGGCAAAGTTGTTCCTCTGACCTGGATATCTGGGTCTGTCATCAATCCTGGCTCGATAGCGAAGAGCGCCAATTGCTACAACGTAAATGTAGCCTGCTGGAAAACTGGGCCGCCTCGCTGGGTGTGGAAGTCAGCTTCTTCCTGATTGATGAAAACCGCTTCCGTCATAATGAAAGCGGCAGCCTGGGGGGCGAAGATTGTGGCTCCACCCAGCATATACTGCTGCTTGACGAATTTTATCGTACCGCCGTGCGTCTCGCCGGTAAGCGTATTCTGTGGAATATGGTGCCGTGCGACGAAGAAGAGCATTACGACGACTATGTGATGACGCTTTACGCGCAGGGCGTGCTGACGCCAAATGAATGGCTGGATCTCGGTGGCTTAAGCTCGCTTTCTGCTGAAGAGTACTTTGGTGCCAGCCTTTGGCAGCTCTACAAGAGTATCGATTCCCCATACAAAGCGGTACTGAAAACACTGCTGCTGGAAGCCTATTCCTGGGAATACCCGAACCCACGTCTGCTGGCGAAAGATATCAAACAGCGTTTGCACGACGGCGAGATTGTATCGTTTGGTCTCGATCCATACTGCATGATGCTGGAGCGTGTTACTGAATACCTGACGGCGATTGAAGATTTTACCCGTCTGGATTTAGTACGTCGCTGCTTCTATTTAAAAGTGTGCGAAAAGCTCAGCCGTGAACGCGCCTGCGTAGGCTGGCGTCGCGCAGTGTTGAGCCAGTTAGTGAGCGAGTGGGGTTGGGACGAAGCTCGTCTGGCAATGCTCGATAACCGCGCTAACTGGAAGATTGATCAGGTGCGTGAGGCGCACAACGAGTTGCTCGACGCGATGATGCAGAGCTACCGTAATCTGATCCGCTTTGCGCGTCGCAATAACCTTAGCGTCTCCGCCAGTCCGCAGGATATCGGCGTGCTGACGCGTAAGCTGTATGCCGCGTTTGAAGCATTACCAGGTAAAGTGACGCTGGTAAACCCGCAGATTTCACCCGATCTCTCGGAACCGAATCTGACCTTTATTTATGTGCCGCCGGGCCGGGCTAACCGTTCAGGTTGGTATCTGTATAACCGCGCGCCAAATATTGAGTCGATCATCAGCCATCAGCCGCTGGAATATAACCGTTACCTGAATAAACTGGTGGCGTGGGCATGGTTTAACGGCCTGCTGACCTCGCGCACCCGTTTGTATATTAAAGGTAACGGCATTGTCGATTTGCCTAAGTTGCAGGAGATGGTCGCCGACGTGTCGCACCATTTCCCGCTGCGCTTACCTGCACCGACACCGAAGGCGCTCTACAGCCCGTGTGAGATCCGCCATCTGGCGATTATCGTTAACCTGGAATATGACCCGACAGCGGCGTTCCGCAATCAGGTGGTGCATTTTGATTTCCGTAAGCTGGATGTCTTCAGCTTTGGCGAGAATCAAAATTGCCTGGTAGGTAGCGTTGACCTGCTGTACCGCAACTCGTGGAACGAAGTGCGTACGCTGCACTTCAACGGCGAGCAATCGATGATCGAAGCCCTGAAAACTATTCTCGGCAAAATGCATCAGGACGCCGCACCGCCAGATAGCGTGGAAGTCTTCTGTTATAGCCAGCATCTGCGCGGCTTAATCCGTACTCGCGTGCAGCAACTGGTTTCTGAGTGTATTGAACTGCGCCTTTCCAGCACCCGCCAGGAAACCGGGCGTTTCAAGGCGCTGCGCGTTTCTGGTCAAACCTGGGGGTTGTTCTTCGAACGCCTGAATGTATCGGTACAGAAACTGGAAAACGCCATCGAGTTTTATGGCGCGATTTCGCATAACAAACTGCACGGCCTGTCAGTGCAGGTTGAAACCAATCACGTCAAATTACCGGCGGTGGTGGACGGCTTTGCCAGCGAAGGGATCATCCAGTTCTTTTTCGAAGAAACGCAAGACGAGAATGGCTTTAATATCTACATTCTCGACGAAAGCAACCGGGTTGAGGTATATCACCACTGCGAAGGCAGCAAAGAGGAGCTGGTACGTGACGTCAGTCGCTTCTACTCGTCATCGCATGACCGTTTTACCTACGGCTCAAGCTTCATCAACTTCAACCTGCCGCAGTTCTATCAGATTGTGAAGGTTGATGGTCGTGAACAGGTGATTCCGTTCCGCACAAAATCTATCGGTAACATGCCGCCTGCCAATCAGGATCACGATACGCCGCTATTACAGCAATATTTTTCGTGATGAACGTGCCGGAAAGCGAGGCTTATCCGGCATGCAATCTTAGCGGAAACTGACTGTTTCACCCGCCTGCTGCGTCGCCGCCTGTTCCAGCAAATCCCAGAAGGTTTCGCCGCTGCGATCGCAAATCCACTCATCGCCTTTCAGATCAAAATGGTAGCCGCCTTGTTTGGTTGCCAGCCATACCTGGTGCAGCGGTTCCTGGCGGTTGATAATGATTTTGCTGCCATTTTCAAAGGTAATGGTCAGTACGCCGCCGTTGATTTCGCAGTCGATATCGCTGTCGCCATCCCAGTAGTCCAGGCGTTCTTCAATGGTCAGCCAGAGTTGATCAGCCAGGCGATGAAATTCACTGTCGTTCATTGTTGTATCCTGTTTTTAAGTGATGGCGGCAGTATAGCGGTATGGGGTCAGGGCTTCAAAGTTTGCACCTCTGCTGCTGCGTTCCGGCACGATTCATCCGTCACCGGAATAATGATGTCTCTGTGTAGCGAAAGATTTGTCTCTTCATTAGGGCGCAGTTACACCACGTCTTTCCCTGTTTCTGGTAAACATTATGATCAGGTTTACCGAGCGAGCATCCTCACGCTGACGGAACTAAAAAAGACAACAAACAAACCACATTGCGATAGTGCATAAAGCCATCCTGGCGCGAGGTGCCGATCACGAAACTACCAGCAAAACATAAATCCCCACGAGTAAGCGTTATACTCGCAGCATTTCCTCACTTTTCAGACTTCATAAAGAGTCGCTAAACGCTTGCTTTTACGTCTTCTCCTGCGATGATAGAAAGCAGAAAGCGATGAACTTTACAGGCAATCCATAATGAAAAACGTGTTTAAGGCACTCACTGTATTACTTACTCTCTTCAGCCTGACGGGCTGCGGTCTGAAAGGTCCGCTCTATTTCCCGCCTGCAGATAAAAACGCACCGCCGCCGACCAAACCGGTAGAGACGCAAACGCAATCCACGGTGCCGGATAAAAACGATCGCGCCACTGGCGATGGTCCATCCCAGGTGAATTACTAAAAGTCAGTTTCTGTACCCGCGTGATTGGAGTAAATGATGCAGTTCTCGAAAATGCATGGCCTTGGCAACGATTTTATGGTCGTCGACGCGGTAACGCAGAATGTCTTTTTTTCACCGGAGCTGATTCGTCGCCTGGCTGATCGGCACCTGGGAGTAGGGTTTGACCAACTGCTGGTGGTTGAGCCGCCGTATGATCCTGAACTGGATTTTCACTATCGCATTTTCAATGCTGATGGCAGTGAAGTGGCGCAGTGCGGCAATGGTGCGCGCTGCTTTGCCCGTTTTGTGCGTCTGAAAGGGCTGACCAATAAGCGCGATATCCGCGTCAGCACCGCCAACGGGCGGATGGTTCTGACCGTCACCGATGATGATCTGGTCCGCGTAAATATGGGCGAACCCAACTTCGAACCTTCCGCCGTGCCGTTTCGCGCTAACAAAGCGGAAAAGACCTATATTATGCGCGCCGCCGAGCAGACAATCTTATGCGGCGTGGTGTCGATGGGAAATCCGCATTGCGTGATTCAGGTCGATGATGTCGATACCGCGGCGGTAGAAACGCTTGGTCCTGTTCTGGAAAGCCACGAGCGTTTTCCGGAGCGAGCCAATATCGGTTTTATGCAAGTGGTTAAGCGCGAGCATATTCGTTTACGCGTTTATGAGCGTGGGGCAGGAGAAACCCAGGCCTGCGGCAGCGGCGCGTGTGCGGCGGTGGCGGTAGGGATCCAGCAAGGTTTGCTGGCCGAAGAAGTACGCGTGGAACTCCCCGGCGGTCGTCTTGATATCGCCTGGAAAGGTCCGGGTCACCCGTTATATATGACTGGCCCGGCGGTACATGTCTACGACGGATTTATTCATCTATGAAGCAACCAGGGGAAGAACTGCAGGAAACACTCACGGAGCTTGATGACCGGGCGGTTGTCGATTATCTGATTAAAAATCCTGAGTTTTTTATCCGTAATGCGCGCGCAGTAGAAGCGATACGTGTGCCGCATCCGGTACGCGGCACCGTTTCGTTGGTCGAATGGCACATGGCCCGCGCACGTAATCATATTCATGTTCTGGAAGAGAACATGGCGTTGTTGATGGAACAGGCTATCGCCAACGAAGGCCTGTTTTATCGCTTACTCTACCTGCAGCGCAGTCTCACCGCCGCCAGCAGTCTCGACGATATGCTGATGCGCTTTCACCGCTGGGCGCGCGATCTCGGTCTGGCAGGTGCGAGTCTGCGCCTGTTTCCGGATCGCTGGCGCTTAGGTGCGCCGTCGAACCACACTCATCTGGCATTAAGCCGTCAGTCTTTCGAACCGCTGCGTATTCAGCGTTTGGGGCAGGAACAGCACTATCTTGGGCCGCTTAACGGACCAGAGCTGCTGGTGGTGCTACCGGAAGCGAAAGCGGTGGGATCGGTGGCGATGTCGATGCTGGGAAGCGATGCTGATTTGGGTGTCGTGCTGTTTACCAGTCGCGATGCCAGTCACTATCAACAAGGGCAGGGAACGCAGTTACTTCATGAAATTGCGCTGATGTTGCCGGAGCTTCTGGAGCGTTGGATTGAACGCGTATGACCGATTTACACACCGATGTAGAACGCTACCTACGTTATCTGAGCGTGGAGCGCCAGCTTAGCCCGATAACCCTGCTTAACTACCAGCGTCAGCTTGAGGCGATCATCAATTTTGCCAGCGAAAACGGCCTGCAAAGCTGGCAACAATGCGATGCAGCGATGGTACGCAATTTTGCTGTACGCAGTCGCCGTAAAGGGCTGGGAGCAGCAAGTCTGGCGTTACGGCTTTCTGCGCTACGTAGCTTTTTTGACTGGCTGGTCAGCCAGAACGAACTCAAAGCTAACCCGGCGAAAGGTGTTTCGGCACCGAAAGCGCCGCGTCATCTGCCGAAAAATATCGACGTCGACGATATGAATCGGCTGCTGGATATTGATATCAACGATCCCCTCGCCGTGCGCGACCGGGCAATGCTGGAAGTGATGTACGGCGCGGGCCTGCGTCTTTCCGAACTGGTGGGGCTGGATATCAAACACCTCGACCTGGAGTCCGGCGAAGTGTGGGTGATGGGGAAAGGCAGCAAAGAGCGCCGCCTGCCGATTGGTCGCAACGCTGTGGCGTGGATTGAGCACTGGCTTGATTTGCGCGACCTGTTTGGTAGCGAAGACGACGCGCTTTTTCTGTCGAAACTGGGCAAGCGTATCTCCGCGCGTAATGTGCAGAAACGCTTTGCCGAATGGGGCATAAAACAAGGGCTGAATAATCACGTTCACCCGCATAAATTACGTCACTCGTTCGCTACGCATATGCTGGAGTCGAGCGGCGATCTTCGTGGTGTGCAGGAGCTGCTGGGTCATGCCAACCTCTCCACCACGCAAATCTATACTCATCTTGATTTTCAACACCTTGCCTCGGTGTACGATGCGGCGCATCCACGCGCCAAACGGGGGAAATAATGCGTTTTTACCGGCCTTTGGGGCGCATCTCGGCGCTCACCTTTGACCTGGATGATACCCTTTACGATAACCGTCCGGTGATTTTGCGCACCGAGCGAGAGGCGCTTACCTTTGTGCAAAATTATCATCCGGCGCTGCGCAGCTTCCAGAATGAAGATCTGCAACGCCTGCGCCAGGCGGTACGGGAAGCGGAACCCGAGATTTATCACGACGTGACGCGCTGGCGTTTTCGTTCGATTGAACAAGCGATGCTCGACGCCGGGCTGAGTGCCGAAGAAGCCAGTGCCGGCGCACACGCAGCAATGATCAACTTTGCCAAATGGCGCAGCCGGATCGACGTCCCGCAGCAAACCCACGACACCTTAAAACAGCTGGCGAAGAAATGGCCGCTGGTGGCGATCACCAACGGTAACGCCCAGCCGGAGCTGTTTGGTTTGGGGGATTATTTTGAGTTTGTGCTGCGCGCTGGTCCGCACGGGCGCTCAAAACCGTTCAGCGATATGTACTTTTTGGCGGCGGAAAAACTCAACGTGCCGATCGGCGAGATCTTACATGTTGGGGACGATCTCACCACTGACGTGGGTGGGGCAATTCGCAGCGGAATGCAGGCTTGTTGGATCAGACCGGAAAATGGCGATCTGATGCAAACCTGGGACAGCCGTTTACTGCCACATCTGGAAATTTCCCGGTTGGCATCTCTGACCTCGCTGATATAATCAGCAAATCTGTATATATACCCAGCTTTTTGGCGGAGGGCGTTGCGCTTCTCCGCCCAACCTATTTTTACGCGGCGGTGCCAATGGACGTTTCTTACCTGCTCGACAGCCTTAATGACAAACAGCGCGAAGCGGTGGCCGCGCCACGCAGCAACCTTCTGGTGCTGGCGGGCGCGGGCAGTGGTAAGACGCGCGTACTGGTGCATCGTATCGCCTGGCTGATGAGCGTGGAAAACTGCTCGCCATACTCGATTATGGCGGTGACGTTTACCAACAAAGCGGCGGCGGAGATGCGTCATCGTATCGGGCAACTGATGGGCACCAGCCAGGGCGGTATGTGGGTCGGCACCTTCCACGGGCTGGCGCACCGCCTGCTGCGTGCGCACCATATGGACGCCAATCTGCCGCAGGATTTCCAGATCCTCGACAGTGAAGACCAGCTACGCCTGCTTAAGCGTTTGATCAAGGCGATGAACCTCGACGAGAAGCAGTGGCCGCCGCGCCAGGCAATGTGGTACATCAACAGCCAGAAAGATGAAGGCCTGCGTCCGCATCATATTCAAAGCTACGGTAATCCGGTGGAGCAGACCTGGCAGAAGGTGTATCAGGCGTATCAGGAAGCGTGCGATCGTGCGGGTCTGGTGGACTTCGCCGAGCTGCTGCTGCGCGCTCACGAGTTGTGGCTTAACAAGCCGCATATCCTGCAACACTACCGCGAACGTTTTACCAATATCCTGGTGGACGAATTCCAGGATACCAACAACATTCAGTACGCGTGGATCCGCCTGCTGGCGGGCGACACCGGCAAAGTGATGATCGTCGGTGATGACGACCAGTCAATCTACGGCTGGCGCGGGGCGCAGGTGGAGAATATTCAGCGTTTCCTTAATGATTTCCCCGGTGCCGAAACTATTCGTCTGGAGCAAAACTACCGCTCTACCAGCAATATTCTGAGCGCCGCTAACGCCCTGATTGAAAACAATAACGGGCGTCTGGGTAAAAAACTGTGGACCGATGGCGCGGACGGTGAGCCTATTTCCCTCTATTGCGCTTTTAACGAACTCGATGAAGCGCGTTTTGTGGTTAACCGCATCAAAACCTGGCAGGACAACGGCGGAGCGCTTGCCGAGTGCGCCATTCTCTACCGCAGCAACGCCCAGTCGCGGGTGCTCGAAGAGGCGTTATTGCAGGCCAGTATGCCGTACCGTATTTACGGCGGGATGCGCTTCTTCGAACGCCAGGAAATCAAAGATGCGCTCTCGTATCTGCGCCTGATTGCCAACCGCAACGACGACGCGGCCTTTGAGCGTGTGGTGAATACGCCAACGCGGGGTATTGGTGACCGGACGCTGGACGTGGTACGTCAGACATCGCGCGATCGCCAGTTAACACTCTGGCAGGCATGTCGTGAGCTGTTGCAGGAAAAAGCCCTCGCCGGGCGAGCTGCCAGCGCCTTGCAGCGATTTATGGAATTAATCGACGCCTTAGCGCAGGAAACTGCCGATATGCCGCTGCATGTACAGACTGACCGGGTAATTAAAGACTCCGGCCTGCGTACCATGTATGAGCAGGAGAAGGGCGAAAAAGGTCAGACGCGTATCGAAAACTTAGAGGAACTGGTGACGGCAACGCGCCAGTTCAGCTACAACGAAGAAGACGAAGATTTAATGCCGCTGCAGGCGTTCCTCTCCCATGCGGCACTGGAAGCAGGTGAAGGGCAGGCGGATACCTGGCAGGATGCGGTGCAGTTGATGACGCTACACTCGGCGAAAGGCCTGGAGTTCCCGCAGGTGTTTATCGTTGGTATGGAAGAGGGCATGTTCCCAAGCCAGATGTCGCTGGATGAAGGCGGGCGTCTGGAAGAAGAACGCCGTCTGGCCTACGTTGGCGTAACCCGCGCGATGCAGAAACTGACGCTGACCTACGCGGAAACCCGCCGTCTGTATGGTAAAGAGGTTTACCATCGCCCGTCGCGCTTTATCGGCGAGCTGCCGGAAGAGTGTGTGGAAGAGGTGCGCCTGCGCGCCACGGTAAGCCGCCCGGTCAGCCATCAGCGGATGGGTACGCCGATGGTCGAGAACGACAGCGGCTACAAGCTCGGCCAGCGCGTACGCCACGCTAAGTTTGGTGAAGGCACCATTGTCAATATGGAAGGCAGCGGTGAGCATAGCCGTTTGCAGGTGGCATTTCAGGGCCAGGGTATTAAATGGCTGGTGGCGGCATACGCCCGGCTGGAGTCGGTGTAACGTTGCCGGATGCGGTGCTGCGCACCTTATTTGGCCTAAAAAATCATTCAGATTCAATAAATTGCAACGTCATGTAGGCCGGATAGGGCGTTTACGCCGCATCCGGCATCTGCGCCATCTTCAGTATCTGACACAAAACTATCGTTTTAACCTTTCCGCTCGACGGAAATCATGGTGACAAAAGGATAGCGTTGCCACGGGATTGCCCCGCCTTTCATATACATATGTGAAATCGTGCCATCAAGATAAAGCAGCTGCTCAACGTTCAGTTTCGCTTTGGCATAACAGGCAAAATCATAAAAATTTGTTGCCTGCTGGCTCAACAAAAACACGGCGTTCCCATGTTTATTAATCCCAACACCGTTACGAATTTTGCTTGAGGCGACGTTGGGATGAATACGCGGATTAATTACACCGTTTTCCATCAACATTGGCCCTGACTGCACCGCAAACTGAATCTCTTTACTGGTTTTGAAGGCATCCAGACGAACGATGCCGACTTTATCTCCCGCGACATAAAACACGCCGCCAGGACGGATAAAGAAATTCCCTTCACCTGAAGCGAGATTTAACGCCACCTTCTGCTGACCGTTTTCGATGTACAAACCGAGCGGCGCATAGCTTTCATCATAGATGCCGCCGTTCATCGCCATCTGCACCTGACCCTGACTATTCATATCCGCCAGCAGAGCATGTAACGTTCCCCACGCTTCGCCATTGGCTTTTTGCCAGTACATTTTCACCCGCTCTGTTTGAGGATTAACGGTATACGCCTGTACGGTCAGCGTCGGATCTGAGAGTGCGCAATCATCAGCGGCAACAGCAAACAAGGGAAGTAAGGTGAGGGCGAGAAAAATCCGTTTGAGATTCAAGGTGATCATTCCTTTACCAATGAGTAGCCGATGCGCCATTATAGGTCCTGGATGTGGGATTTTTTTATCCTGTTAGCGACCTTGACGAGTACCAAAAAGCGCGAAGTTCAACTATTGTTCTGTGGTGTTCTGTTGCGTGTTGACGGCAAAATTTTGCTGGCGTAACATGCGCGCACGATCACTCTAAGAGGACATTCGCCTTGGACACACCCAGTAGATACTGGCTCACTATCCTGTCATCCAGGATCAACTCCTAAGGCTATCCCTTTTTGCTGATAGCCTTAGCGGTTGTCAGCGACCTCAATTTTTCCCGTCGCGCTGAGTCAGGCTGTTTAATGGTCTGAAACCCAATTTGTTTCTGTGTGCCCACCGAACTGTCCGATATTTTAAGCATTGGGAGTCCCGGTCATGCTGAGCGCATTTCAACTGGAAAATAACCGACTGACCCGGCTGGAAGTCGAAGAGTCACAACCCCTTGTAAATGCAGTATGGATTGATCTTGTCGAACCGGACGACGACGAGCGACTGCGCGTACAATCTGAACTTGGTCAGAGCCTGGCAACCCGCCCGGAACTGGAAGACATCGAAGCATCGGCACGTTTCTTTGAAGACGACGACGGCCTGCATATTCACTCCTTCTTCTTCTTTGAAGATGCGGAAGATCACGCCGGTAACTCCACTGTGGCATTTACCATCCGTGATGGTCGTCTGTTTACTCTGCGTGAGCGTGAACTGCCCGCTTTTCGTCTGTATCGTATGCGTGCCCGTAGCCAGTCGATGGTGGACGGTAACGCCTACGAGCTGCTGCTGGATCTGTTCGAAACCAAAATCGAACAGTTGGCAGATGAAATTGAAAATATCTATAGCGACCTGGAGCAGTTGAGCCGGGTGATTATGGAAGGGCATCAGGGCGATGAGTACGACGAGGCGCTCTCCACTCTGGCGGAACTGGAAGATATCGGCTGGAAAGTGCGCCTGTGTCTGATGGATACCCAGCGTGCGCTCAACTTCCTGGTGCGTAAAGCGCGTTTACCGGGTGGGCAACTGGAGCAGGCGCGTGAAATCCTGCGAGATATCGAATCCCTGCTGCCGCATAACGAATCCCTGTTCCAGAAGGTGAACTTCCTGATGCAGGCGGCAATGGGTTTTATCAACATCGAGCAGAACCGCATCATCAAAATTTTCTCGGTGGTATCCGTCGTGTTCCTGCCGCCAACGCTGGTTGCCTCCAGCTACGGGATGAACTTTGAGTTTATGCCAGAACTGAAGTGGAGTTTCGGCTACCCTGGCGCGATTATCTTTATGATCCTCGCGGGCCTGGCACCGTATCTGTACTTTAAGCGCAAGAACTGGCTGTAAAAAGAAGGCGGTGGCTTAGCTTGGCTAAGCCACCTGTTATTCAAAGGCTCCAGGTATTTAACCCTTTTACCTCTTTCTCATAAAACCATTTGTTCGTGTTAACAGCAACATAGGCTGCTACGGCAATGCCCAGAATGTTAACGCCAATTAGTGCACCAACAAATAGAGATAGAATACCAAGTAATAGAACTATAATTGCTTTTTTCCATAACCCCAGGACAAATAAATATATCCAGGAACAGAAGAAAGCAATGAAATTCATTTGAATAGTTAAGCGTTGTCTTACTTTTAATGCTTTAAATGCTGCTTTATATTCTGGTGTTGCCCCCCAGAATCCAGGAAAACCATGTTGATCATAAAAATTAAATCGGTATTTCCATTTTTCACTTAATGAACCATCGTTCATATATTCCTTACTCATAAATACTCCATAACTATTGTTTTGATGAATCAGTAGGTGCAAGCATTAGCATACTGAAAGTGGAAAAATAACAAATCAAAAAAATCATCGAACCATTGCCTGAACAGGCAAAATCTTCGGCTATCATTGTGATGATAGAGATGATATATACTGCTAATGTACCAAAAACATAAGTTTTTATATAGATGAAACCACTATCACGGAGTCGCTGGCAATTCATGTTGATGACGAGATAATGGAGTACGATGGTAGAGACTATAACAAGAAAGCCTGCTTCTCCATCGTTAAAAAAGATAATAAGAAAGGCAAAAATGAAATTTATTAAAATAAATTAAAATATATAACGACGTCTGGAAATCTTACCGTTAGATGTTGGGATAAATATACGTAACATAAATTTTACATCCTTGTATGAGTCTCCGGTCAGCATGGCAATATGCCCACTCTAATGCAAGAGTCGGCATATTTTTTCAGAATATATTTATTTTTTATTTGGACGTTCTACGCTGCGTATAAATCGCATCCATCACAAAAATTGCCAGCGCCACCCAAATAAAGGCGAAAGTCACCATCTTATCGGCACCCGGTTTTTCACCATAAAACGTCACAGCCAGCAGGAACATCAGCGTCGGGCCAATGTACTGGAAAAAGCCTAACGTTGAGAGACGCAAGCGCGTGGCAGCGGCGGTAAAACACAACAGCGGTACGGTAGTGACAATACCGGCGGCGATCAGCAGTAAATTCAGCGACATCGGGTTTTGCCCCATATGGCTGGTTGAGCTGTCGGCAATAGCAAACAGGTAAATTGCCGCCACGGGCAGCAGCCACATGGTTTCGATTAACATGCCGGTTTGCGCTTCAACGGCAATCTTCTTGCGTACCAGACCGTAGAAGGCAAAACTAAATGCCAGTCCCAGCGCGATAATAGGTAGCGAACCAAAAGTCCACAGCTGGACTAACACGCCACATATCGCCAGAATCACCGCCAGCCATTGCATCCGGCGGAATCGCTCGCCGAGGAAAATCATCCCCAGCACAATGTTCACCAGCGGGTTAATAAAGTAACCAAGGCTCGCTTCCAGCATATGGTGATTGTTCACCGCCCAGATAAACAGTAGCCAGTTGCCACCAATCAGCACGGCAGAGACTGCCAGCATAAAAATTTTCTGTGGCGTCTGAATCAGCGTTTTTAAATAGGACCACTGGCGGCAAATGCTCATCAGCACCACCATAAAGAAAAACGACCAGATCACGCGATGCGTCAGGATTTCATCGGCGGGCACGTAGTAAATCAACTTGAAGTACGCTGGCGCTATACCCCAAATAAAATAAGCGGCAAGAGCGAGTAATACGCCCTGCCGCGTTTGTTTTGCATCCATCGGGAATACTCATTTTTAATTGGTAACAGCAGTTTACCTGCTTTTATGTCTTCAACCTACCATATAGGTGGCGGTGGCACTGGCAATATAAAGCTGTTCTTCATTGTGTAATTCAACGCGGGCGACGGCGACTTTATTGCCTGCACGCAACAGGCTACTAGTAGCAGTAAAACGCTCGCCCCTGCCTGGGCGCAGATAATCAACGCGAAGATCAATGGTCCCCATCCGCGATAGCCGCTGGCGTAGTTCATCTTCACTGATGGTTTCGTGGCGGGTTAAGGTACTTCCCACGCACACCAGACCGGCGGCGACATCCAGCGCCGACGCAATGACCCCGCCGTGCAAAATGCTTTGCGCCCAGTTGCCCACCATCATTGGCTGATTTTTAAAGGCCAGCTGTGCGAACTCTTTTTCGTAACGCTCCAGTTCCATCCCCAATGCGCGGTTAAATGGCATGTGATAAACAAACATCTCACCCACTAATTTCAGGGCTTGTTCAGCGGTCAGTACGGCAGACATATCATCCTTACACTTCATTGGTTAATGAAATGTTGATTTTATGCTTCTTTGTTGTTGGTTTCTACTTTAGGAAGGGATAACTAACGGCTATGGAGTTAAGTATGTAAAATAGCCCGCAGAAAAATATTCACCTTATCAATAATTCGTTACGGAGAACACGACCGATGCGGACTCTGCAGGGCTGGTTGTTGCCGGTGTTTATGTTGCCTATGGCAGTATATGCACAAGAGGCAACGGTGAAAGAGGTGCATGACGCGCCAGCGGTGCGTGGCAGTATTATCGCCAATATGCTGCAGGAGCATGACAATCCGTTCACGCTCTATCCTTATGACACCAACTACCTCATTTACACCCAAACCAGCGATCTGAATAAAGAAGCGATTGCCAGTTACGACTGGGCGGAAAATGCGCGTAAGGATGAAGTAAAGTTTCAGTTGAGCCTGGCATTTCCGCTGTGGCGTGGGATTTTAGGCCCGAACTCGGTGTTGGGTGCGTCTTATACGCAAAAATCCTGGTGGCAACTGTCCAATAGCGAAGAGTCTTCACCGTTTCGTGAAACCAACTACGAACCGCAATTGTTCCTCGGTTTTGCCACCGATTACCGTTTTGCAGGTTGGACGCTGCGCGATGTGGAGATGGGGTATAACCACGACTCTAACGGGCGTTCCGACCCGACCTCCCGCAGCTGGAACCGCCTTTATACTCGCCTGATGGCAGAAAACGGTAACTGGCTGGTAGAAGTGAAGCCGTGGTATGTGGTGGGTAATACTGACGATAACCCGGATATCACCAAATATATGGGTTACTACCAGCTTAAAATCGGCTATCACCTCGGTGATGCGGTGCTCAGTGCGAAAGGACAGTACAACTGGAACACCGGCTACGGCGGCGCGGAGTTAGGCTTAAGTTACCCGATCACCAAACATGTGCGCCTTTATACTCAGGTTTACAGCGGCTATGGCGAATCGCTCATCGACTATAACTTCAACCAGACCCGTGTCGGTGTGGGGGTTATGCTAAACGATTTGTTTTGATGAACGGTTGAGTGGTTGGCAAATCTGGAATCCAGCATCCAGGATTACCCTCTCAGAGACTAAAAGCATTGCAGTTTCTCGCGCAGGCGCTGAAAATAGCGCCTGTTTTTATTTCAGGCAATCGGGGTGAATGTGGCGCAGGCGGAAGTGTTGAATCTGGAGTCCGGAGCTAAACAGGTTTTACAAGAAACCTTTGGCTACCAACAGTTTCGCCCCGGCCAGGAAGAAATTATCGACACTGTGCTTTCCGGCCGCGATTGCCTCGTCGTCATGCCCACTGGTGGCGGAAAATCCCTTTGCTATCAAATCCCTGCCTTATTGCTAAACGGCCTTACCGTGGTTGTTTCACCGCTGATTTCGTTGATGAAAGATCAGGTGGATCAACTGCAAGCCAACGGCGTGGCGGCGGCGTGCCTTAACTCGACGCAAACCCGCGAACAGCAACTTGAAGTGATGACAGGCTGCCGCACCGGGCAAATTCGTCTGCTTTATATCGCCCCGGAACGCCTGATGCTGGATAACTTTCTTGAGCATCTGGCGCACTGGAATCCGGTGTTATTAGCCGTTGATGAAGCGCACTGTATCTCCCAATGGGGCCACGATTTCCGCCCGGAATATGCCGCGCTCGGTCAGTTGCGCCAGCGGTTCCCGACGCTGCCGTTTATGGCGCTGACCGCCACAGCCGACGACACCACGCGCCAGGATATCGTGCGCCTGCTGGGGCTGAACGATCCGCTGATTCAAATCAGCAGTTTTGACCGTCCGAATATTCGCTACATGCTGATGGAGAAGTTCAAACCGCTCGATCAGTTGATGCGCTACGTGCAGGAACAGCGCGGTAAGTCAGGCATTATCTACTGCAACAGCCGCGCGAAAGTAGAAGACACCGCTGCGCGCCTGCAAAGCAAGGGAATTAGCGCGGCGGCCTATCATGCCGGGCTGGAAAATAATGTTCGCGCCGATGTGCAGGAAAAATTCCAGCGCGATGACCTGCAAATTGTGGTGGCGACGGTGGCGTTCGGCATGGGCATCAATAAACCAAACGTTCGCTTCGTGGTCCACTTTGATATTCCGCGCAATATCGAATCCTATTATCAGGAAACCGGACGCGCCGGGCGTGATGGCCTGCCCGCGGAAGCGATGCTGTTTTACGATCCGGCTGATATGGCGTGGCTGCGCCGTTGTCTGGAAGAGAAGCCGCAGGGGCAGTTGCAGGATATCGAGCGCCACAAACTCAATGCGATGGGCGCGTTTGCCGAAGCGCAAACTTGCCGTCGTCTGGTATTGCTGAACTATTTTGGCGAAGGGCGTCAGGAGCCGTGCGGGAACTGCGATATCTGCCTCGATCCGCCGAAACAGTACGACGGTTCAACCGATGCTCAGATTGCCCTTTCCACCATTGGTCGTGTGAATCAGCGGTTTGGGATGGGTTATGTGGTGGAAGTGATTCGTGGTGCTAATAACCAGCGTATCCGCGACTATGGTCATGACAAACTGAAAGTCTATGGCATGGGCCGTGATAAAAGCCATGAACATTGGGTGAGCGTGATCCGCCAGCTGATTCACCTCGGCCTGGTGACGCAAAATATTGCCCAGCATTCTGCCCTACAACTGACAGAGGCCGCGCGCCCGGTGCTGCGCGGCGAATCCTCTTTGCAACTTGCCGTGCCGCGTATCGTGGCGCTCAAACCGAAAGCGATGCAGAAATCGTTCGGCGGCAACTATGATCGCAAACTGTTCGCCAAATTACGCAAACTGCGTAAATCGATAGCCGATGAAAGTAATGTCCCGCCGTACGTGGTGTTTAACGACGCAACCTTGATTGAGATGGCTGAACAGATGCCGATCACCGCCAGCGAAATGCTCAGCGTTAACGGCGTTGGGATGCGCAAGCTGGAACGCTTTGGCAAACCGTTTATGGCGCTGATTCGTGCGCATGTTGATGGCGATGACGAAGAGTAGTCAGCAGCATAAAAAAGTGCCAGTATGAAGACTCCGTAAACGTTTCCCCCGCGAGTCAAATGTATGTTGATGTTATTTCTCACCGTCGCCATGGTGCACATTGTGGCGCTTATGAGCCCCGGTCCCGATTTCTTTTTTGTCTCTCAGACCGCTGTCAGTCGTTCCCGTAAAGAAGCGATGATGGGCGTGCTGGGCATTACCTGCGGCGTAATGGTTTGGGCTGGGATTGCGCTGCTTGGCCTGCATTTGATTATCGAAAAAATGGCCTGGCTGCATACGCTGATTATGGTGGGCGGTGGCCTGTATCTCTGCTGGATGGGTTACCAGATGCTACGCGGTGCACTGAAAAAAGAGGCGGTTTCTGCACCTGCGCCACAGGTCGAGCTGGCGAAAAGTGGGCGCAGTTTCCTGAAAGGTTTACTGACCAATCTCGCTAATCCGAAAGCGATTATCTACTTTGGCTCGGTGTTCTCATTGTTTGTCGGTGATAACGTTGGCACTACCGCGCGCTGGGGCATTTTTGCGCTGATCATTGTCGAAACGCTGGCGTGGTTTACCGTCGTTGCCAGCCTGTTTGCCCTGCCGCAAATGCGCCGTGGTTATCAACGTCTGGCGAAGTGGATTGATGGTTTTGCCGGGGCGTTATTTGCCGGATTTGGCATTCATTTGATTATTTCGCGGTGATGCCAGACGCGTCTTCAGAGTAAGTCGGATAAGGCGTTTACGCCGCATCCGACATTATTTTTCACGCATGCCTCGCCGATGCTAACAGCGCTCCCACCAGCATAAACAACGAGCCGAAAATCTTATTCAGCGCCTTCATCTGCTTTGGTCCTTTAATCCATAGAGCAATCCGTTGAGCAAGGGTGGCGTAACCGATCATCACAATAATATCGACCACAATAGTGGTGACGCCGAGCACGATATACTGCATCAGTTGCGGCTGTTGCGGCATGATGAATTGCGGAAATAGCGCCGCCAGAAACCCAATACTTTTGGGATTGGTGAGATTCACAAAAACTGCGCGCTGGAACAAATGTCGACGCGATTGAGTAGAGGCCAGCGATTTAAGGTCAATTGCACCAGCGGCGCGCCACTGCTGGATTCCCAGCCAAATCAAGTAAGCCGCGCCTGCCCACTTCAACACTTCAAACGCAATCACTGAGCGGGAAAATAGCGTCCCCAACCCCACGCCAACCAGCACAATATGAATCGCCAGTCCGGTCTGAAGCCCAGCAATAGACGCCACCGCGCCGCGATAACCGTGGTTGAGCGAGGTGGTCATAGTGTTGATTGCACCAGAGCCTGGCGACAGGCTTAAAATGATCGATGTCAGCAGGTAGGCAAACCACCATTCTAAGGTCATGATGAACTCCCGGTGTGTCTATTTTTGTGCCACAATACGCTACTGTCGCAGCGTTGTGTCAGGCACGCTAAAAAAAACGATTTTACGTGGTTTAAGAGGCAGATTACCCGATGTTTCAGCAGCAAAAAGACTGGGAAACAAGAGAAAACGCGTTTGCTGCTTTTACCATGGGACCGCTGACTGATTTCTGGCGTCAGCGTGATGAAGCAGAGTTTACTGGTGTGGATGACATTCCGGTGCGCTTTGTCCGTTTTCGCGCACAGCACCATGACCGGGTGGTAGTCATCTGCCCGGGGCGTATTGAGAGCTACGTAAAATATGCGGAACTGGCCTATGACCTGTTCCATTTGGGGTTTGATGTCTTAATCATCGACCATCGCGGGCAGGGACGTTCCGGTCGCCTGTTAGCCGATCCGCATCTCGGGCATGTTAATCGCTTTAATGATTATGTTGATGATCTGGCGGCATTCTGGCAGCAGGAGGTTCAGCCCGGTCCGTGGCGTAAACGCTATATACTGGCACATTCGATGGGCGGTGCGATCTCCACATTATTTCTGCAACGCCATCCAGGTGTATGTGACGCCATTGCGCTAACTGCGCCAATGTTTGGGATCGTGATTCGTATGCCGTCATTTATGGCACGGCAGATCCTCAACTGGGCCGAAGCGCATCCACGTTTCCGTGATGGCTATGCAATAGGCACCGGGCGCTGGCGCGCGTTGCCGTTTGCTATCAACGTACTGACCCACAGCAGACAGCGATATCGACGTAACTTACGCTTCTATGCTGATGACCCAACGATTCGCGTCGGTGGGCCGACCTACCATTGGGTACGCGAAAGTATTCTGGCTGGCGAACAGGTGTTAGCCGGTGCGGGTGATGACGCCACGCCAACGCTTCTCTTGCAGGCTGAAGAGGAACGCGTGGTGGATAACCGCATGCATGACCGTTTTTGTGAACTCCGCACCGCCGCGGGCCATCCTGTCGAAGGAGGACGGCCGTTGGTAATTAAAGGTGCTTACCATGAGATCCTTTTTGAAAAGGACGCAATGCGCTCAGTCGCGCTCCACGCCATCGTTGATTTTTTCAACAGGCATAACTCACCCAGCGGAAACCGCTCTACAGAGGTTTAAATTTCTTATGTACCAGGTTGTTGCGTCTGATTTAGATGGCACGTTACTTTCTCCCGACCATACGTTATCCCCTTACGCCAAAGAAACTCTGAAGCTGCTCACCGCGCGCGGCATCAACTTTGTGTTTGCGACCGGTCGTCACCACGTTGATGTGGGGCAAATTCGCGATAATCTGGAGATTAAGTCTTACATGATTACCTCCAATGGTGCGCGCGTTCACGATCTGGATGGTAATCTGATTTTTGCTCATAACCTGGATCGCGACATTGCCAGCGATCTGTTTGGCGTAGTCAACGACAATCCGGACATCATTACTAACGTTTATCGCGACGACGAATGGTTTATGAATCGCCATCGCCCGGAAGAGATGCGCTTTTTTAAAGAAGCGGTGTTCCAATATGCGCTGTATGAGCCTGGATTACTGGAGCCGGAAGGCGTCAGCAAAGTGTTCTTCACCTGCGATTCCCATGAAAAACTTCTGCCACTGGAGCAAGCGATTAACGCTCGTTGGGGCGATCGCGTCAACGTCAGTTTCTCTACCTTAACCTGTCTGGAAGTGATGGCGGGCGGCGTTTCAAAAGGCCATGCGCTGGAAGCGGTGGCGAAGAAACTGGGCTACAGCCTGAAGGATTGTATTGCGTTTGGTGACGGGATGAACGACGCCGAAATGCTGTCGATGGCGGGGAAAGGCTGCATTATGGGCAGTGCGCACCAGCGTCTGAAAGACCTTCATCCCGAGCTGGAAGTGATTGGTACTAATGCCGACGACGCGGTGCCGCATTATCTGCGTAAACTCTATTTATCGTAATCGTTCTTTATTTCGGTCAGTTGTCAACCTGATACTTCGCTACAATGGATACCCGTTAATCAAAGAGTTTTCCATTGTGGCGCTACTTATCATCACCACGATTCTGTGGGCCTTCTCCTTTAGCTTTTATGGCGAGTACCTTGCGGGGCACGTCGATAGCTATTTTGCGGTGCTGGTGCGCGTTGGCCTGGCGGCACTCGTTTTTCTGCCGTTTCTGCGTACCCGTGGCAATAGCCTGAAAACGGTCGGCCTGTATATGCTGGTGGGCGCGATGCAGCTTGGCGTGATGTATATGCTGAGTTTCCGCGCTTATCTCTACCTGACGGTTTCCGAGCTGCTGCTGTTCACCGTGCTGACGCCGCTCTACATCACGCTGATTTATGACATCATGAGTAAGCGCCGTCTGCGCTGGGGCTATGCCTTTAGCGCCTTGCTGGCGGTGATTGGTGCCGGGATTATTCGCTATGATCAGGTCACCGACCATTTCTGGACTGGCTTGCTGCTGGTGCAACTCTCCAATATCACTTTTGCCATTGGCATGGTGGGTTACAAACGCCTGATGGAAACTCGCCCGATGCCACAGCATAACGCCTTTGCGTGGTTCTATCTTGGCGCGTTTCTGGTGGCAGTGATTGCATGGTTCTTGCTGGGAAATGCGCAGAAAATGCCGCAAACCACGCTGCAATGGGGCATTCTGGTGTTTCTTGGCGTGGTGGCTTCCGGGATTGGCTACTTTATGTGGAACTACGGCGCGACGCAGGTGGACGCCGGAACGCTGGGCATTATGAATAATATGCACGTTCCGGCAGGGCTGCTGGTAAACCTGGCTATCTGGCACCAACAGCCGCACTGGCCAACGTTTATTACAGGCGCGCTGGTGATCCTGGCCTCACTGTGGGTGCATCGTAAGTGGGTCGCTCCGCGCTCTTCACAAACGGCAGATGATCGCAGGCGTGATTGCGCGCTGAGCGAATAAACGCTTCCGTAACTGGCTGACGCTGCTCGCCATCGCGCACGGCGGCGTACAGTCGGCTCCACAAGCCTTCGCCCAGGGTTTTGGTCACCACCAGACCCTGGCGCTCAAAACTCTCTACTACCCAATGCGGTAGCGCGGCAATACCCATCCGCGCGGCAACCATCTGAATCAACAATAAGGTGTTATCGACGCTTTTCAGTGACGGGCTGACGCCTGCCGGCTGAAGAAAATGCCGCCAGACATCCAGTCGACTACGCTGCACCGGATAAATTAATAGCGTCTCGCTGGCGAGATCTTCCGGTGTAATTCGCGTTTTCGCCGCCAGTGGATGGTCAGGTGCTAACACCAGACGCACTTCATAGTCGAACATCGGCGAATAATGCAGGCCACTGCGCGGCAGAATATCGGACGTCATTACCAGATCCAGCTCTCCCTGTTGCAAGGCGGGCTGCGGGTCAAATGTCACGCCCGATTTAAAATCCATCTCTACCTGCGGCCAGTTCTTATGGAAATTTTCTAACGCGGGTGTCAGCCACTGAATACAGCTATGGCACTCAATGGCAATGCGCAGACGCGTCTGCTGCGGTTCATTGCAGGCTTGCAGGGCCTGGCTAATTTGCGGCAGTACCTGGTTTGCCAGTTGCAACAGGATTTCTCCCTGCGGTGTAAAGCGTAGCGGCTGGCTCTTACGCACAAATAGCCGGAAGCCAAGGCGTTGTTCCAGATCGCTAAACTGGTGAGACAGGGCGGATTGCGTCTGATGCAACGTCGCCGCAGCGGCTGCGAGCGAGCCGCAGTTCCGCAACGCTTGTAGCGTTTTCAGGTGTTTTACTTCGATCATGAAAGTCCTTCACTTCGGCATGAATAATTTGCGCTTGAGGAATATACAGTAACCGCCAATTATGGATGTGTAAACATCTGGACGGCTAAAATCCTTCGTCTTTTAAATTTATGGTGCGTTGGCTGCGTTTCTCCACCCCGGTCACTTACTTCAGTAAGCTCCCGGGGATGAATAAACTTGCCGCCTTCCCTAAATTCAAAATCCATAGGATTTACATATAATTAGAGGAAGAAAAAATGACAATATTGAATCACACCCTCGGTTTCCCTCGCGTTGGCCTGCGTCGCGAGCTGAAAAAAGCGCAAGAAAGTTATTGGGCGGGGAACTCCACGCGTGAAGAACTGCTGGCGGTAGGGCGTGAATTGCGTGCTCGTCACTGGGATCAACAAAAGCAAGCGGGTATCGACCTGCTGCCGGTGGGCGATTTTGCCTGGTACGATCATGTACTGACCACCAGTCTGCTGCTGGGTAACGTTCCGGCGCGTCATCAGAACAAAGATGGTTCGGTAGATATCGACACCCTGTTCCGTATTGGTCGTGGACGTGCGCCGACTGGCGAACCTGCGGCGGCAGCGGAAATGACCAAATGGTTTAACACCAACTATCACTACATGGTGCCGGAGTTCGTTAAAGGCCAACAGTTCAAACTGACCTGGACGCAGCTGCTGGACGAAGTGGACGAGGCGCTGGCGCTGGGCCACAAGGTGAAACCTGTGCTGCTGGGGCCGGTTACCTGGCTGTGGCTGGGGAAAGTGAAAGGTGAACAATTTGACCGCCTGAGCCTGCTGAACGACATTCTGCCGGTTTATCAGCAAGTGCTGGCAGAACTGGCGAAACGCGGCATCGAGTGGGTACAGATTGATGAACCCGCGCTGGTACTGGAACTACCACAGGCGTGGCTGGACGCATACAAACCCGCTTACGACGCGCTCCAGGGACAGGTGAAACTGCTGCTGACCACCTATTTTGAAGGCGTAACGCCAAATCTCGACACGATTACTGCGCTGCCTGTTCAGGGTCTGCATGTTGACCTCGTACATGGTAAAGATGACGTTGCTGAACTGCACAAGCGCCTGCCTTCTGACTGGTTGCTGTCTGCGGGTCTGATCAATGGTCGTAACGTCTGGCGCGCCGATCTTACCGAGAAATATGCGCAAATTAAGGACATTGTCGGCAAACGTGATTTGTGGGTGGCATCTTCCTGCTCGTTGCTGCACAGCCCCATCGACCTGAGCGTGGAAACGCGTCTTGATGCAGAAGTGAAAAGCTGGTTTGCCTTCGCCCTACAAAAATGCCATGAACTGGCACTGCTGCGCGATGCGCTGAACAGTGGTGACACGGCAGCTCTGGCAGAGTGGAGCGCCCCGATTCAGGCACGTCGTCACTCTACCCGCGTACATAATCCGGCGGTAGAAAAGCGTCTGGCGGCGATCACCGCCCAGGACAGCCAGCGTGCGAATGTCTATGAAGTGCGTGCTGAAGCCCAGCGTGCGCGTTTTAAACTGCCAGCGTGGCCGACCACCACGATTGGTTCCTTCCCGCAAACCACGGAAATTCGTACCCTGCGTCTGGATTTCAAAAAGGGCAATCTCGACGCCAACAACTACCGCACGGGCATTGCGGAACATATCAAGCAGGCCATTGTTGAGCAGGAACGTTTGGGACTGGATGTGCTGGTACATGGCGAGGCCGAGCGTAATGACATGGTGGAATACTTTGGCGAGCACCTCGACGGATTTGTCTTTACGCAAAACGGTTGGGTACAGAGCTACGGTTCCCGCTGCGTGAAGCCACCGATTGTCATTGGTGACATTAGCCGCCCGGCACCGATTACCGTGGAGTGGGCGAAGTATGCGCAATCGCTGACCGACAAACCGGTGAAAGGGATGCTGACGGGGCCGGTGACCATACTCTGCTGGTCGTTCCCGCGTGAAGATGTCAGCCGTGAAACCATCGCCAAACAGATTGCGCTGGCGCTGCGTGATGAAGTGGCCGATCTGGAAGCCGCTGGAATTGGCATCATCCAGATTGACGAACCGGCGCTGCGCGAAGGTTTACCGCTGCGTCGTAGCGACTGGGATGCGTATCTCCAGTGGGGCGTAGAGGCCTTCCGTATCAACGCCGCCGTGGCGAAAGATGACACACAAATCCACACTCACATGTGTTATTGCGAGTTCAACGACATCATGGATTCGATTGCGGCGCTGGACGCAGACGTCATCACCATCGAAACCTCGCGTTCCGACATGGAGTTGCTGGAGTCGTTTGAAGAGTTTGATTATCCAAATGAAATCGGTCCTGGCGTCTATGACATTCACTCGCCAAACGTACCGAGCGTGGAATGGATTGAAGCCTTGCTGAAGAAAGCGGCAAAACGCATTCCGGCAGAGCGTCTGTGGGTCAACCCGGACTGTGGCCTGAAAACGCGCGGCTGGCCAGAAACCCGCGCGGCACTGGCGAACATGGTGCAGGCGGCGCAGAATTTGCGTCGGGGATGATGAGTATTAACGAGTCATTGTAAATTGCAGCACAATAATGGCTTCCAACACCGGAAGCCATTTTGCTATGTATGCCAGGTATGATGTGGATCTTCAGGAACAGAAAATTAATTGCGGATTTCTTAAATATTCTATGCACCACTGACAGGCTTTGCCCATACCATCGGAACGAGCGGCAAGAAATAACTTGGTGGCGTGTTTATGTTCGCGCATTGGCTTTTTAAGCAATTTACCGCTGTTCAATAACGGCAATGCCAGATGATGTGGAATATAACCAATACCGACGTTTTGTTCTATTAAGGCGATTGCCGTAGCGAAGTCAGGAACAAAAATGGGTTTTTGTCCTTCCAACAACCAGGCTTGCATCGGGGGGAAGTTAACGGAGGTATCGCGGATACAAACCGCTGGATAATGACGCAATTCACTGTTTTCTAATGGATGCCGCTTCGCTGCCAGTGGGTGGAGTGGGCTGACGACAAAATCCCATTCCATTTGTCCGACCGGTTCGCTAATGATGCCTTCACTGCTTGGCACTGCATGAGGAGCACCGTAGACCAGATCGGCACGCTTACTGTACAGTGCATCCCAGCAGCCGTTGTATACCTCAAGATCTACCGTCAGTGTTGTTGATGTGAATTGCCGTTCAAAATCTCGAATAAATGCCACCAGCAAATCACCAGGAATAATATTGTTTACCGCAATTGTCAGTTCACGCTCAATACCATCGTGAATCAGCACTGTGTTGCGCTTTAATGCTTCCAGGTCGCCAAGAATAGTTTTGCTATGTTCGATGAAGTAACTTCCCGCTGGCGATAATTCAATATAGCGTCCCTTACGAATGAACAGTTCAACGCCCAGGCTCTCTTCCGCTTTCTTGATGGTGTAACTGATGGCGGAAGGGACTTTATTTAACTGCTCGGCTGCGGTGGTAATGCTCTGGTGTCTGGCGACCAGATGAATAACACGAAGCGTTTCGTCTGAGATGAACATAAGGCTCCCTGGTCAGTGGTAAAGTGGCTGAATCTCTCCAGATTCAGCCGTAATCATTGCCTGAGTATACCCAGGAATTAGCGGTGTTGACTTGCCCGACTGAGAATCGCATACGCGATACATGCCACCAGAATCGAGTCTACCGAAGGGATCGTCGTCAGGGTGAATAAGCCTTTTACGGTCATAAAGCCAACCGCTGCGCCTATGATCCATGCTGCGAATGTCAGCACTTTAATCTGTGACTCCTGGGCTAACACTGACTCTTGATAGCCATTACGGCGATAAAGGAAAAAGTCAGCGATATAAATTCCGGCAACGGGTGGCGTGGCGATACCCAGGAACAGCAGAAACGGAATAAACCACGCCATAATATCCATACTGCCTACGATGGCGGAAAGGATACCCAGCGCCACGGTAATCTGCCATTTGGGAAAGCGGGTAAGCAGTGTGGAAACCACCAGCGTGCCCTGGAACATATTGCCCGCGTTACCGGTGACGCAGGCGAAAATCAACAACAGCGCCGCAGGCAGAACCGCACCGAATACCGCCATCGCACCCAGTAAAGATCCCTGACCACTAATGGCGCTCGGCGTTGCACCCGCCCAGTAGAGCAGAGGGTAGGCAACCAGAAACGTCACGCCTGCGGCAATCAGCGCATGTTTGCGGTTATGCACAAAACTACCGAAATCAGGCAGTGTGGCAACCAGCACAATAATGGTGCCAACAACGGTGGAAACGGCGACACCTGTATTCATCTCCACAATCGCCGCTGGTACTGCCACTTCGGTATGGGTTGCCACATAGAGGATGTAACACAGCACCAGCGCGATAACCGGCACGGCAACCTGGGCAATTTTTCCCAGAACGGTAAAGCCAAATGCCGTAGAGGCGACAAAAATGACACAGCCAGCCGCCACTAACAGTGCCAGTGGAACTTCCAGTCCATGTTGAGCCAGTAAGTCATGTACCGAATGACCAAACATATTGGCGGTAACGGCAATCCAGCCGAACAGACTTATCGCCATCAAAATGTTAATGGCGATGGCCCCTTTTTCGCCAAACGAATATTTCACAATGCCATACGTTGGCAGGCGGGCTTTTTCTCCCACGCTAATGGTGATGGCTGAAAGTAAGGTCAGAATGACGCCGCCTAACAATACGACGCTAATTAAACTGCTGCTGGAAAGTTGATTGCCGAGGCTTGAAGATGACAACAGCACAGGTGTGACGGCAATACCCAGCAAAATCATGGCAATACGCAATCCTGATGCCGTATTCAGATTCTCTTCTTTTTTACGCATAGTATGTTCCCTTTATAAATGCGCGTTACACAGTATGAAAATGCCCGGTGTATTTGCGCCAGCTACCCAGTTCTGTAATTTCCCGTTGGCCTTCGGTCAGCCAGTTTTCTGCCAGTACGCCCAGCACTTCGCTACCATCGGCAAGTTTGATTTTGCCAATTGCCAGCCCAGCGGGTTCGCTCATTAACAGAGCGGCAAAACTGGCCAGCGGTAATTGCCAAATTTCTACGTCGACGTGTGTTCCTCCTTCATTCACGCGAATCATTCCCGGATGGCGATCATTAATACTCCACAACCGGTAATGGGCGTCAGTTCGGTCTTCACGGACAAAAATACCGCCCGCTTTTTGCATATTTGGGTTGAGTTCCAGGCCGCGCATCAGCGTTCCGTTAACGGCTAAAAGCGTTGTAGTCATTGTGTTCTCCAGAGAATTAAAGGGTTATCCATGTACCGCTCTGATGCGCCAGGGCTGCTTTTATGGTTTGCGGTGAAGTAATCAGGCCGCTGGCCTGTTTGCCTTGTTGCTGGCTGGCATTGATGAAATCAACAATGGCTTCCACTTTGGGTTGCATACTGCCGACACCAAACTGACCTTCCCGCAACAGCGTTTGCGCTTCGGCAACGCTGATAGCGTCGAGCCACTGTTGTTGTGGTGTACCAAAGTTAATCGCTACTTTTTCTACACCGGTGGGGATCACCAGCAGATCTGCGCCTAACTGACTGGCGAGCAGCGCGGAGGCCAGATCTTTATCGATCACGGCTTCCACACCTTTCAGTTGTTGCCCGTCTCGCACCACCGGAATACCGCCGCCGCCGCAGGCAATAACCAGATATCCCTGGCGCACCAGGTGAGCGATGGTGTCGTGCTCAATAATTTCCAGTGGTGCAGGAGAGGGAACTGTACGCCGCCAACCACGCCCGGCGTCCTCCATCAGCGTCCAGCCGAGTTGTTGTTGGCGTTGTTGGGCTGTTGCTTCATCGAGAAACGCGCCAATTGGTTTACTGGGGCTGGCGAAAGCATCGTCATGTGGGCTGACTCGCGTTTGTGTCACCAGGGCAATTACCGGTTTGTTTATGCCACGGCGAGCCAATTCGTTATGCAGCGCTTTCTGGAACATGTAGCCAATTGCACCTTGTGTATCACCCACGGCGTAATCAAGTGGAACCGGAGAAACTTCGTTACTGGCGAGTTCAGAGCGGCGCAGAATAAAGCCCACCTGCGGGCCATTACCGTGGGTTAGTACCAGGTCCCATCCGGCTTCAACCATATCAACGATATGTTGCACGCTTTCCATCACTGCAACATATTGATCGGGAATACTATTGCGTTGCTCGTCCTGAATGAGCGCATTGCCGCCAACCGCGACGACAGCCAGTGGCTTAACCATGATGGTTCTCCTTTGCGACGATCTCCGCCAGTGCACGTACAGCGGCGACAAAACAGGCCATCGGCGCAGTGGTGATCCCGGCACCAATTTGCCCGACCCCCGCTTGTTTGTGGGCGATACCCGTATTGATGACCGGTAAAATGCCGCGATCGGTCACTTTACGCGCATCAATCCCTGCTGCGGTGGGGGCAAAATTGAGGGCAGGAAGTGTAAATGCGGGGTTACCACCGAGGGTGATTGCTTGCATCCTACGGCTGTTATTGGTGGCATCGGCAGGGGTGCCTCCCACAAATTTGACGATCGCTGGAGATGACGCCATCGCGAAGCCACCCACACCTGCGGTTTCAGTAATTGCGCTATCACCCAGGTCAGCAGCGGCATCGTCGACGCCAAATCCGGGGAAGAACAGACCTTCAACGGCATTGGCAGGAGCCTGGAACCAGCGATCGCTAGTACCGGAAAGCCGAATACCAAAATTCACCCCGTTACGCGCCATCACCGTAACCATTGAACTGAACGGTACATTGGCGGCGGCATCCATCATTGCTTTACAGGCGGCCATCGAAAGATTGAGGAAGAAGTGATCGTTACCGGTGATAAATGCCACGACGCGCTGGATATGTTCCTGTGGAAGAGAGCAGGCCAGCAATGCCGGGAGCAGGCGCTTAATCAGCAAACCGGTAGCGGCAGCATTGCGGTTATGAACTTCATCCCCCATATGCAGCGCCTGCGCCATTAATGGCTTGAGTTCCAGCTCGCCGTGTTGTGCGATTGCTGCTTTCATTGCCGGCGCCAGTTCATCGCGCATCCAGGCCAGACGATTGAGAACTTCATCGTTATTGGCGCCAAAACGGAGAACCTTACCCAGACCTTCATTGAAATTGCTAAAAGTACGATGGCCGTTGGTTTTGTTTTCTACCACCCATAACGGCATCGACGGGCTGATGATGCCTGCCATTGGGCCAACCGCGTGATAATGATGACAAGGGGCAAGGTCGATTTCGCCTGCGTTTATTTGGTTTTCAGCGTCTTGCTGGCTGGTGGCCCAACCTTCGTACAGCATGGCACCAATAATCGCCCCTTTTACCGGACCACACATCTCTTCCCAGGCAATCGGCGGGCCAGAGTGCAAAATACGTTTTTGTTCAGCCATTGCTGGAATGGCCTCTTTAGCGAGCATGACATCCATCAGCACGGGCTGTGCTTCGAGATAACGTGTCATGGCGATTTGGTTGGCATTTTCTACCAGGGGATGACGTAGCAACGATGCCAGATCCAATCCAGCGTCAATATCGCCTTGTGCTGGTGGCTGCCAATTGAGTGCAATTGCGCTTCCCCCGGCGTGTTGAATATTGTCAGCAAAACTGTGTAGTCCCGCGTTCACGACCTTCAAAGGCTGATTAAATAAGGTATTCATGCGTTTAGCCCCTTTTTCTGCAACTGAGTCTGCGCAACGGCGCTGGCCCATAGCGCCGCCTGTGCATTGCTGCTGGCAATGATGATGCCCGCATTTTGTAGTGCGCTTATCTGCTGACTGCGTATTTGCGGATCAGCTTCCGTTCCGCAAACGTGCGCAATCAGCAACGGTGCGTTATTCATGTCGATGTGTGAAAGTTGGTCCAGTAATTCGCTGGCAGGCGTAGTGGAAGCGCCATAACCAAGTACCAGGTCGAATAACACGACGGCAGTGTGTGAGTCGTTGAGTTCGTTGAGCAGACGTTGATTGCGCAGAGTCGGGTCGATCATTGGATGCGGTTTGCCACGGGTGAAATCATCGTCGCCCATATCGATCAACGTGTGATCTTCGCTTTGCCAGATATTTGCCAGAGCACGATTACCCGCAACTGGCGTATTGGAGGCTGCGCTGAATCCCTTTTGTTGGCAGATAAGTTGCGCTTCGTAGCAGAAGGTTCCTCCGGCGAAAACACCGCGTATCGCCTGGCGATGGGCTGGCAGGCGCTGGCAGGCGTTTTGTAACATTGTGAGATCGTCGCAGGAAATTTCGGTCTCGATAGTCGGAAGTGGTTGATCATTCAGTAACGCCACGGCGATATTTGCGGCGCTGGCAAGTGTGGTGGCCGCGGTGATATTGGGACGTGCCAGATCATGCGGATTCGCACCGAGGAAATTCACCACCACGGGTTTTCCACAAGCCTCGGCACGCTCCAGAATAGTCCGGGCAACGATCGGTGAAGGCGGTTTTGAAATCAGCACAATTACGCGAGTTTCATCGTCTTGCGCCAGCGCATCTAAAGCGAAGAGCATCGATATTCCACCAATCTCTTCACTGAGATCATGTCCGCCTGTTCCCAACGCCTGAGAAATACCCGCTCCGAGCTGGTCGATTCGGCAAGTCACTTCCTGTAGCCCGGTGCCTGACGCGCCAATAACACCAATTGCTCCGCGTTTCACCACATTAGCGAAGCCTAACGGAATGCCGTTAACAATGGCGGTTCCACAGTCAGGTCCCATTACGATGCGCTGACGTTCTCGGGCAAGCGTTTTGATGGATTTTTCCTGCACGATACTGACGTTATCGCTGAACATCATCACGTTCATTCCGAGGTTTAACGCTTTAATTGCTTCGGCGGCGGCGTAGTCTCCCGGTACAGAAATGAGTGCCAGGTTGGCTTCGGGTTCGGCTTCCAGTGCCATTTCCAGGCTGACCTTTTCCGGTGATTTAATGCCACTATCCGTTTCATCATCGGGTTTGCTGGTCAGACGTTGCTGGGCCAGTACCAGTGCTTCATTGCAAATATCTTCTTCACCCATGACTGCAATCACTAAATCATTGGGACTGGCGTTGATTTCGTTACCCAGACCCGCATCGCGCAATTGTTCGAGATTATTGGGCGTTCCCATGACGACCGAGGCCTGTTGAATACCGGGCAACTTGCTGATTTGCGCGGAAATCTGCATCAGAGAAACTGAGTCCTGATAAAGATTACTGAAAACTTTATATTTAACTTTCATGCTGTTACGCCTGTTTCATTCCGCCCGATAGCAAAATTCGGGCAAAGCATCCCCGTGTAGCCCCATAAACGGGCTACGGGAGAAAAGGTTGAAATCAATTCATGGTGTTCAGGGTTCGAAAGCCATGCAGCATTCCTGCAAGGCAATCTACTCCTGACGTTGCGCCAAATTGCATGACCTGTTCTGCACAGGATGCGATTGTCATTGCCGATGCGCTCCCAACCAGTTGTGCGAGTAACTGGCAAATCGGTTCTGAAAAATGTCCCTGAAGCGCACGCTCCAGATAATGACGACTGATATCCGTGGTGTTGTGCGCATGTTGATCAATTGCCTGCTGCAACCGGTATTGATGATCGGCAAGTGGTGCAGGGAGTTGCCATAACCAGAGCGCTGCCAGATAGCCCAACAAATAGTCATCTCCATCGGGCGTTAAGCCTTTACCAAAGCCGATCAGTTGTGGCACCTGGCGTTCCAGCGCATCTGGATGCTCCATAACCGCTAATCCCTGGTGCGTGAGACTATCCGGCAGGTGCAATGTGCTTTGAACGTTATGTTCCAGACAAAATAAAAGCCGTTGCGATGCCATCGTTGGGTAGTGCTGGAAAACCAAAGGGAATGCCTCAAGTGTCAGCATTCCCCCCACAAATGGCGACTGCCAGAGCGTTGCGTTATCGAGCGCCACACAAAATCGAGGTGTCCGCAGTAAGCCTGGGGTTAACTGAATGGGATCTGAATGGGCAATCTCTCTTCGCCAGTCCCAACATTCAGGTAGCCAGACTCTGGCAGCATCAGGGAGATTCAGATACGTTTGCGCACACAACAGAGTGATGAATGTTCCCGCGTCTGAATACAGATTTACCGCATGTTTAAAAGCGCTATGCAGACGTAAATCTTGCGTTTCATTCTGCGGGAAAAGATATCCCAACGACGATGCGCAAAGCGTAACCTGTACCATCGGCGTTAGCCTTCCAGACCTGCAATAATGGCTTTGGAATCAGTAACCCAACCGAAAATGGCACCTTGTGCTTTGATCATCTCGAGGGCGTATTTCTGGAATTCCGGGAAATAGGAGCCGACACAATCTTCCGGGATAATGCATTCATAGCCACGATCATTTGCTTCGCGCACGGTGGTGGTTACGCAAACTTCGGTTGTAACACCACAAACTATCAGCGTCTTGATACCGTGGTTTTGCAAAATCAGATGTAAGTCGGTTTGATAAAACGCGCCTTTGCCAGGCTTATCAATCACCGGTTCGCCTGCCACCGGGTACAGTTCAGGAATGATGTCATGACCTGCTTCACCTCTGACCAGAATGCGTCCCATCGGTCCTGGTTCACCAATAAAGGTTTTTCCGCCGCGCGTCAGTTTGGCTGGCGGGCAGTCGCTTAAGTCTGCACGATGGCCTTCACGAGTATGAATAACCATAATTCCTTTTTGACGTGCGGCTGCCAGCACCTCTGTACATGGTGCGATAGCCGTGCGTACCAGTGAAACATCATTGCCCAGTGCCTCACCGAAGCCCCCTGCTTCGACAAAGTCACGCTGCATGTCGATCATGACCAGTGCAGTTGTGCGCGGATCAAAAGGTAATTCAAAGGGTTGAGCCTGAAAAATGGATTGCGTCATGGTAAATCTCCTGTCTGATGTTTAAACGATCCAGTTGTTCTGAGAACGAGTATTCAGGAGAAAAGCGGCACAAAACAGGAAAAAAGTTTGCCGCACAGCAACGAAATTTTTGCATTCAGCAGGTGGTGTGATGACGAATGTGAAGGGAGTCAAAGAGTGGCATACAGCAACAAATTTTTTGATGCTGTATGGTTTTGAGATTAAAAAAATCGTTGAAATTGTGTGAGCTTAATCATCAGATTTAGCGACTATGGCGTTACTTTTTAACACCATACTGTGTAAACCATTCCAACATTCGCTGCCAGCCGTCTTTCGCAGACTCGGCATGATAGCTCGGGCGATAATCGGCGTTGAATGCATGCCCGGCATCCGGGTAGACGATAATCTCTGCTTTCGCGTTTGCTGCCCGCAGCGCCTGGCGCATCGTTTCCACGCTCTCTTGCGGAATGCTGTTATCCTGGCCGCCATATAAGCCGAGAACCGGCGCGTTAAGATCGGTTGCGATATCAACAGGTTGTTTCGGTGAATTCAGCGACTTATCGCCTGTCAGCTTGCCGTACCACGCCACTGCGGCTTTTAGCTGTGGATTATGCGCGGCATACAGCCAGGTGATACGTCCACCCCAGCAGAATCCGGTGATCATTAAACGATGAACATCGCCGCCGTTGCGTGACGCCCAACTGGCGACATGATCGAGATCGGCCAGCACCTGCGAGTCAGGCACTTTTGCTACCAGACCGCTAAGCAGCGTAGGGATATCGGCAAAATCATTCGGATCGCCTTCGCGGAAGTAAAGTTCAGGTGCGATAGCCAGATACCCCTCCAGCGCCAGACGGCGACAAATATCGCGGATATGTTCATGCACGCCAAAAATTTCCTGCACTACAATGACCACTGGCAGTGGGCCATCGCTTTGCTTTGGTCTGGCATGGTAAGCAGGCATGTTATCCCCTTGTGAAGGGATAGAGGTGAAGCCCGCCACAATCGCGTCGTCCGGAGTCTGAACGATGGTCGAAGCGAGAGGCGATGCAGCAGGTGCAAATCCAGATTGTTGTGTTGTTGCCATGGTATTCTCCGTACCCTTATAAAAATGTTGCGCAATGTTAACTATAGTCAGCATGCAACAAATCACATTGCCTGAATCGGCTCATCTTTTATGCAGTCCTGCAGAATGAAGAGTGATTTATGTGATTTGCATCACTTTTGGCGGGTAAATTTATGCAACGCATTTTCGTCATGGTGATGAGTATCACGAAAAAATGTTAAACCCTTCGGTAAAGTGTCTTTTTGCTTCTTCTGACTAAACCGATTCACAGAGGAGTTGTATATGTCCAAGTCTGATGTTTTTCATCTCGGCCTCACTAAAAACGATTTACAAGGGGCTACGCTTGCCATCGTCCCTGGCGACCCGGATCGTGTGGAAAAGATCGCCGCGCTGATGGATAAGCCGGTTAAGCTGGCATCTCACCGCGAATTCACCACCTGGCGTGCAGAGCTGGATGGTAAACCTGTTATCGTCTGCTCTACCGGTATCGGCGGCCCGTCTACCTCTATTGCTGTTGAAGAGCTGGCACAGCTGGGCATTCGCACCTTCCTGCGTATCGGCACAACGGGCGCTATTCAGCCGCATATTAATGTGGGTGATGTCCTGGTTACCACGGCGTCTGTTCGTCTGGATGGTGCGAGCCTGCACTTCGCACCGCTGGAATTCCCGGCTGTCGCTGATTTCGAATGTACGACTGCGCTGGTTGAAGCTGCGAAATCCATTGGCGCGACGACTCACGTTGGCGTGACAGCTTCTTCTGATACCTTCTACCCTGGTCAGGAACGTTACGATACTTACTCTGGTCGCGTAGTCCGTCACTTTAAAGGTTCTATGGAAGAGTGGCAGGCGATGGGCGTAATGAACTATGAAATGGAATCTGCAACCCTGCTGACCATGTGTGCAAGTCAGGGCCTGCGTGCCGGTATGGTAGCGGGGGTTATCGTTAACCGCACCCAGCAAGAGATCCCGAATGCTGAGACGATGAAACAAACCGAAAGCCATGCGGTGAAAATCGTGGTGGAAGCGGCGCGTCGTCTGCTGAAATAAAAAACGCTCCCCAACTTCGGGGAGCGATATCAGTTATTGACGCCGTAAACGCATTATTTTGCGGATTATTGGCGTCAGTAGCGTAAAGGCTGCCAGAGTCAGCAATGCCAGAGTGATCGGTCGGGTATACAGAAAGTCGAGTGACCCACCAGAAAGCGACAGCGCACGGCGAAAATTACTTTCCGCCATTGGCCCCATAATCAATGCCAGCACTACGGGTGATGCCGGATATCCTCCTTTCTGCATGAAATAGCCCACCACGCCTGCAATCAGCATAATGCCAACATCAAAAAGGCTATTGTTCAACGCATAAGTCCCGACCACACAAAGTGCGAGGATCATCGGTGTGAGAATATTGCCGGGAATTTTCACCACATTACCGATGACTTTCAAAGAGAGCAGTCCAAGAACTAGTAGCATGAAGTAACAGAAGATCATGCCGACAAACAGTGTATAAACCATATCGCCGTGGTCGGTAAACATCAGCGGGCCTGGTTGCATTCCCTGTAACGTTAACGCGCCCAGCATGATGGCGGTTACCGCATCGCCAGGGATCCCCAGCGTCAGCATAGGTAACAATGCGCCACCGGTGCAGCCATTCGCGCCTGCCTCACAGGAGGCCACAGCTTTAATTTCACCCTTACCAAAGTTTTCTGGTGTCTTACTGAAACGACGAGTTTCGTTATAGGCAACAAAAGCTGCAATATCCGCCCCCGCACCGGGGATCATGCCGATAAAAACCCCTAATCCTGATGAGCGCAAAATGGTTAATGCAATGCGGTGTAGTGTTTGCCAGGGCAGTAACAGACTGCCGATAGCCACCTTCGCCCCCTGACGAATTTGCTGGTTTTGCTCCATAGAGCGGAATGCTTCTGAAGCAGCAAATAAACCAATCATCACCGGGATAAATGGCACATTCATCAGCTCCACAAATCCACCTGTAAACCGTGGAAAACCGCCCATTGGATCAAGGCCTATCGTTGCGATCAGCAATCCGCCAACCCCGGCAATCAGCCCTTTAATCAGCGACTCACCGGAAATACTGGCAATAATGCTCAGTCCGAAGGTTGCCAGGGCGAAGGACTCCGAGGCACTAAATTTCAGCGCCCAACTGGCAAGTACCGGAGAGAGAAACATCAGCACGATAATGCTGAGCGTTCCGCCACTAAAGGAAGAGAACGTGGCGGCACTCAATGCCAGCCCTGCTTTTCCCTGTTTCGTCAGCTCATAACCATCAATAGCGGTGGCTGCGGCGGCAGGCGTTCCGGGAATTTTGAGCAAAATTGCGGTGATAGAACCACCGTAGACGCCACCAAAAAAGACGCCGCAAATCATCAACAAGCCAGAAACAGGCTCCATGCCGTAGGTGAAAGGCAGCAAAATCGCCACACCCATGGTCGCTGTCAGACCAGGCAAAGCGCCAATCACAATACCCAGCATCACCCCAAAAGTGGCAAACAGCAGCGCCTGAGGATTATTGAGTAATGTCGAAAAACCCTGAGTTAAAAGTTCACTTTCAAACATTGCTGGCCCCTGTTATTCGAAAAATGTGCCGACAGGCAATGGCACCTGTAACGCTTCGACAAACAGCAACCAGAGGATTGCCGTTAACAGCAGCGCAATACCCGGTGTGAGTACCCATCGCCTGTAGCCCATCAACGTCATAATGACGATGAGGAAAACAGGAGTAGTAATGAGATAACCGCAGTAGCTCATCGCCACAATATAAAATGCGGTTGCCGCAATTCCTGTTGCCGTTTTCCTGAATGCCGGTTTTTCCTGTGCGTTGGCGCAAGAGGCTGGTTTTGCCTGCAAAAGATCGCGTATCACCAGCAAGACAGCGAGCACAATCAGGGCACAGGCATAGAAGGTAGGGAAGGCACTTGCACCGGGATCCGTTTCAATGGCAGTTGCTGGAAAATCAGCGGCATTAATCATCACCGCGCCAGCAACCACACAAAGTAACAGCGCCACCACCATCGTTGATGAAAGGCGCTTGCGGTGCGGTACGGCGAGTTGAGCAACAGACTGTTTTGTGTTCATCAACCGTACCTCAGGTTTATTTTTTCAGGCCCAGGCGAGTCAGCAACTCGTCAAAGTACTTTTCCTGTTCGCTGATTTGGGTCTGGAAGCTGGCAGCGTCAAGCCATGCATAGTTGAGATTCAACTTTTGCAGTGCATCCTGGAATGCAGGCTCTTCAGCCGTCTCTTTTGCTGCCTTTGCCAGAACATCCACCACATCCTGCGGCGTTTTTTGCGACACAATCAGGCCGCGCCAGGTGCCGATGGAGAGATCAACGCCTTTCTCTTTTAACGTCGGGACGTCAGGCATGGTTTCCATTCGCTCATCCGCCATCACTACCAGTGTCTTCAGCTTGCCGCCTTTCACATGATTGATAACTTCACCTGGGCTTACGGAAACCGCTTCAATATGCCCGCCTAACAGGCCTGTAATGGCAGGGGCTGCGCCGTCATACGGGACATGAGAAAACTTCGCACCCGTTTTGTCTTCCAGTGCAGCTGCCGCCAGATGCCAGATAGCTCCGGTGCCTGAGTTACCAATGCGTACTTTTCCGGGATTCGCTTTGGCGTAAGTCATAAATTCTTCATAGCTATTCCACGGCGCATCAGAACGGACGGTGATAGCAGCCGGATCCGCGTTTAGACGGGCAATGGGTTTAAAATCGCTGGTTTTAAAACGCACCATTCCGAGGCTGGGAAGGGTGGTCAGTTCAACCGTGCCTAAACCAATTTTGTAACCGCCAGGGCGGGCAGCGGCGATTTCACTCAGGCCGATAGCACCGCCTCCGCCAGGTTTATTGATAACCCCGATGCTGACGGGTAAATGGTTTTTGGCGGCATCAGCAAAGGCACGGGCAACCAGATCCGTACCGCCTCCGGCAGCGTAGGGAACGACTAACTCGATCTGTTTGGTTGGGTAGGAGGCTGCCTGTACAGGCGCAATGCTGAGGGCAGCGCCTGCAAGAAGTACCATTGCAGCCATTTTTTTCGGTAAGGTAAGATGTTTTATCATTGCTTTTATATCCTTATTTATCAGTTGGTTGCTATTTAAATTGTTCCATGCGTTCATAAACAGTACTGCATTTTCATAGACTTGCTCTGGCGTCATGCCGGGGTGATATAGCGCAGAACCGAGGCCAAAGCCGTTTGCGCCGTGGCTCAGATAACGCGCCATGGTTTCCGGTGTGATACCGCCAACCGGTAACATCGGAACGGATTGTGGAATAACCGCACGCCAGGCTTTGGTAACTTCTGGCGTAATTTGTTCAGCCGGGAACAGCTTGATGGCATTAGCACCATGTTCAATGGCAGCAAAGGCTTCGGTGGGCGTGGCGACGCCAGGCGCACAATACATACCCAGCGCACGGGCGCGACGGATCACCGCAGTATCGCAATGCGGCATCACGATAATCTGGCCCCCAGCCTCTTTAACCGCAACCACCTGCTCTACCGAAAGCACAGTTCCGGCTCCGACCAGGCAGTCCTTAGGCAGGGCGTCGCGCAGTAAACTGATACTTTGCAACGCCTCCGGCGAGTTCATAGGAATCTCAATCAGGCGGAATCCGGCGGCGTACAGTTTTTCACCGATGGCGACAATCTCATCCGGTTTCACACCGCGTAAAATGGCGACTAAACCGGTTTTTTGCAAAAGCGTATTAAATGGCATGGGTACATTCCCTGGCGTTGGTGGACAGTAACCCGGCAGCGTGGGCGATTCGCCATAATCCCTGTTCAGTGGCATTGGGAATGGCGTGTATCTGTCTGTCGGGAAAAACGTGGTTGAATGCTTGTGAATAGCGGCTGTTCAGATTTGCGCTACCGATTAAGGCGATCGGTGTTGTGGCGGGTAAATCACGTAGCAAACTGGATGCCAGACCACATAATTCATGGCCTATCAGTAATCCGGAAAGGTAATCCCCCTGCGAGGACGACGTAAGATTACTGGTCAGCAGGCGCGAACGGGTCGAAAACAGCGTCGATAATAATCCGGTCTGATGATGCTCTTGTGCTGCTGTCAGCCCGTGGGTGAAGGCATCCCAGTGCGGTTCATCTCCAGGATGCATGGTGGCACCGAGAATCGAATGGCGGGATAAAACATCAAATAACTCGCCCGTCATAAAGGTTCGGAAATCGGTAATGGTGTTGTTTTCAACTACTGCCCATTTCGCATGTGTGCCGGGTAAGCCTATCAGCACTGGCATACCCTGATGGATCGCGTTTTGCAGGGCCGGTTCCATCGAGATAGCACCGAAGATTTGTGTCTCTTCGCCACGCATCACTTCGGGCATTTCACCTTCTTTAATCACGCCAGGAATGATGTGCAGCATTGTCTGCTGCTGGTGGATAACAGGCGTCAACTGCTTCGCCAGACCCTCGAGAGTGACCGGGCAAGGTAAATAAGCTGCTGGTTGCCACCCTTGCGCACTGCCGAGCATGCCGCAAGCCAGTACCGGGCATGGGGTTTGTGCCAGCCAGTCGCCGCAGACACGTAAAAACGTATCGTGGAAAGCGTCCTCACGTGTTGCTGCCTGGGAGGGTAATTTCATGATCCCCCAGGGGAATTCACGTTTTTCTTGTGGATTTGGTGATTCGCCAAAACGCCATGCCCGAAGCGATGACGTTCCCCAGTCCAGGGCAATAAATGAGGGTGCTCCCGGCATTAGTCGTTTCCTTTAATCATGGTTTATTTATCTTTGCGGACGTGCTTACCCCAGCCCAGTTCAGCGGATATCTCTTCTGCACAGGATTTGACGTAAGGTGCCAGTTCTTCCAGACGCGCCAGCGACATATACGTGGTGGTACTGGCGACAGAAATAGCCGCCACAATTTCATCCCGGGCGTTGTAAACCGGCGCTGCAACGCAACGGATAGTCGGCTCGTTCTCTTCCAGATCAAAAGCAAAACCACTGGCGGCATAACGACGCATGTTCTGAATAAATGCGCCCAGTTTTGTTTCATCACCACAGGTCTTAAACAGCGTGCGCCACTCTTCTTCTGTTCGGTTGAGGATCAATGCCTTGCCGATGCCGGTGATTGCCAGTGGCATGCGATGGCCTGGGCGTGAGCGCATTTCCAGCCCGCGCTGACTGTTGATCTTCTCCAGATACAGCACTTCGTCGCCTTCAACGATCCCCAGATGCACGGTGTCCAGGGTGTAACGGGCAAGGCGTTGCAAAACGGGCTGGGCAATTTCGTACAGCGAGGTGCTTTCCAGTGCTCTGGCACCGAATTCGATCAGTTTGGCACCCAGTTGGTAGCCCTGCGTTGGGACATGGCGCAGGTAGCGTTGTTCCACCAGAACGGTGACTAAACGATGGGTTGTGCTCCGGGTCGTGCCGGTGAACTCGCCGATACTTTTTAGGTCATGGCAGCCGTTATAAACAGCATTAAGAACCGCCAGTCCACGTAATAACGTTTGTGCGCCTGCGGTGGTTGAAGAGGTTTCTGCCATACGTTTCTCCTGATGATATTGCTGAAGTGTTCCACATAATGACGTGGGGAAAAGGTGATATATCCCACAATATAAACTCCATCTCATATTGTGGGATAAAATAATGAAAATTAACGATCGTTTTGCGTAGCGCCTCGCAGGAAACTTCTTTCAAACTGGACGTTTGTACAGCACAATTCTATTTTGTGCGGGTAAGTTGTTGCGTCAGGAGGCGTTGTGGATTTCTCAATCATGGTTTACGCAGTTATTGCATTGGTGGGTGTGGCAATTGGCTGGCTGTTTGCCAGTTATCAACATGCACAGCAAAAAGCCGAGCAATTCGCTGAACGTGAAGAGATGGTCGCGGAGTTAAGCGCGGCAAAACAACAAATTACCCAAAGCGAGCACTGGCGCGCTGAGTGCGAGTTACTCAATAACGAAGTGCGCAGCCTGCAAAGTATTAACACCTCGCTGGAGGCCGATCTGCGTGAAGTAACCACGCGGATGGAAGCTGCACAGCAACATGCTGACGATAAAATTCGCCAGATGATTAACAGCGAGCAGCGCCTCAGTGAGCAGTTTGAAAACCTCGCCAACCGTATTTTTGAGCACAGCAATCGCCGGGTTGATGAGCAAAACCGTCAGAGTCTGAACAGCCTGTTGTCGCCGCTACGTGAACAACTGGACGGTTTCCGCCGTCAGGTTCAGGACAGCTTTGGTAAAGAAGCACAAGAACGCCATACCCTGACCCACGAAATTCGCAACCTCCAGCAGCTCAACGCGCAAATGTCCCAGGAAGCGATCAACCTGACGCGCGCGCTGAAAGGCGACAATAAAACCCAGGGCAACTGGGGCGAGGTAGTATTGACGCGGGTGCTGGAGGCTTCCGGTCTGCGTGAAGGGTATGAATATGAAACCCAGGTCAGCATCGAAAATGACGCCCGCTCGCGGATGCAGCCGGATGTCATCGTGCGGTTGCCGCAGGGAAAAGATGTGGTGATCGACGCCAAAATGACGCTGGTCGCCTATGAACGCTATTTCAACGCCGAAGATGACTACACCCGCGAAAGCGCGCTACAGGAACATATCGCGTCGGTGCGTAACCATATCCGTTTGCTGGGACGCAAAGATTATCAACAGCTGCCGGGGCTGCGAACCCTGGATTACGTGCTGATGTTTATTCCCGTTGAACCCGCTTTTTTACTGGCGCTTGACCGCCAGCCGGAGCTGATCACCGAAGCGTTGAAAAACAATATCATGCTGGTTAGCCCGACTACGCTGCTGGTGGCGTTGCGCACTATCGCCAACCTGTGGCGTTATGAGCATCAAAGCCGCAACGCCCAGCAAATCGCCGATCGTGCCAGCAAGCTGTACGACAAGATGCGTTTGTTCATCGATGACATGTCCGCGATTGGTCAAAGTCTCGACAAAGCGCAGGATAACTACCGCCAGGCAATGAAAAAACTCTCTTCAGGTCGCGGAAATGTGCTGGCGCAGGCAGAAGCGTTTCGCGGTTTAGGGGTAGAAATTAAACGCGAGATTAATCCGGATTTGGCTGAACAGGCGGTGAGCCAGGATGAAGAGTATCGACTGCGGTCGGTTCCGGAGCAGCCGAATGATGAAGCTTATCAACGCGATGATGAATATAATCAGCAGTCGCGCTAGCCCATTGGGGGTAGTTAAGCCGGGTAGAAATCTAGGGCATCGACGCCCAATCTGTTACACTTCTGGAACAATTTTTTGATGAGCAGGCATTGAGATGGTGGATAAGTCACAAGAAACGACGCACTTTGGTTTTCAGACCGTCGCGAAGGAACAAAAAGCGGATATGGTCGCCCACGTTTTCCATTCCGTGGCATCAAAATACGATGTCATGAATGATTTGATGTCATTCGGTATTCATCGTTTGTGGAAGCGATTCACGATTGATTGCAGCGGCGTACGCCGTGGGCAGACCGTGCTGGATCTGGCTGGTGGCACCGGCGACCTGACAGCGAAATTCTCTCGCCTGGTCGGAGAAACTGGCAAAGTGGTCCTTGCTGATATCAATGAATCCATGCTCAAAATGGGCCGCGAGAAGCTGCGTAATATCGGTGTGATTGGCAACGTTGAGTATGTTCAAGCGAACGCTGAGGCGCTGCCGTTCCCGGATAACACCTTTGATTGCATCACCATTTCGTTTGGTCTGCGTAACGTCACCGACAAAGATAAAGCACTGCGTTCAATGTATCGCGTGCTGAAACCCGGCGGCCGCCTGCTGGTGCTTGAGTTCTCGAAGCCAATTATCGAGCCGCTGAGCAAAGCCTATGATGCATACTCCTTCCATGTGCTGCCGCGTATTGGCTCACTGGTCGCGAACGACGCCGACAGCTACCGTTATCTGGCAGAATCCATCCGTATGCATCCCGATCAGGATACCCTGAAAGCCATGATGCAGGATGCCGGATTCGAAAGTGTCGACTACTACAATCTGACGGCAGGGGTTGTGGCGTTGCATCGTGGTTATAAGTTCTGACAGGAGACCGGAAATGCCTTTTAAACCTTTAGTGACGGCAGGAATTGAAAGTCTGCTCAACACCTTCCTGTATCGCTCACCCGCGCTGAAAACGGCCCGCTCGCGTCTGTTGGGCAAAGTGCTGCGCGTGGAGGTAAAAGGCTTTTCGACGTCATTGATTCTGGTGTTCAGCGAACGCCAGGTTGATGTACTGGGCGAATGGGCAGGCGATGCTGACTGCACCGTTATCGCCTATGCCAGTGTGTTGCCGAAACTTCGCGATCGCCAGCAGCTTGCCGCACTGATTCGCAGTGGTGAGCTGGAAGTGCAGGGCGATATTCAGGTGGTGCAAAACTTCGTTGCGCTGGCAGATCTGGCAGAGTTCGACCCTGCGGAACTGCTGGCCCCTTATACCGGTGATATCGCCGCTGAAGGAATCAGCAAAGCCATGCGCGGAGGCGCAAAGTTCCTGCATCACGGCATTAAGCGCCAGCAACGTTATGTGGCGGAAGCCATTACTGAAGAGTGGCGTATGGCACCCGGTCCGCTTGAAGTGGCCTGGTTTGCGGAAGAGACGGCTGCCGTCGAGCGTGCTGTTGATGCCCTGACCAAACGGCTGGAAAAACTGGAGGCTAAATGACGCCAGGTGAAGTACGGCGCCTATATTTCATCATTCGCACTTTTTTAAGCTACGGACTTGATGAACTGATCCCCAAAATGCGTATCACCCTGCCGCTACGGCTATGGCGATACTCATTATTCTGGATGCCAAATCGGCATAAAGACAAACCTTTAGGTGAGCGACTACGACTGGCCCTGCAAGAACTGGGGCCGGTATGGATCAAGTTCGGGCAGATGTTATCAACCCGCCGCGATCTTTTTCCGCCGCATATTGCCGATCAGCTGGCGTTATTGCAGGACAAAGTCGCTCCGTTTGATGGCAAGCTGGCGAAGCAGCAGATTGAAGCTGCAATGGGCGGCTTGCCGGTAGAAGCGTGGTTTGACGATTTTGAAATCAAGCCGCTGGCTTCTGCTTCTATCGCCCAGGTTCATACCGCGCGATTGAAATCGAATGGTAAAGAGGTGGTGATTAAAGTCATCCGCCCGGATATTTTGCCGGTTATTAAAGCGGATCTGAAACTTATCTACCGGCTGGCTCGCTGGGTGCCGCGTTTGCTGCCGGATGGTCGCCGTCTGCGCCCAACCGAAGTGGTGCGCGAGTACGAAAAGACCTTGATTGATGAACTGAATTTGCTGCGGGAATCTGCCAACGCCATTCAGCTTCGGCGCAATTTTGAAGACAGCCCGATGCTCTACATCCCGGAAGTTTACCCTGACTATTGTAGTGAAGGGATGATGGTGATGGAGCGCATTTACGGCATTCCGGTGTCTGATGTTGCGGCGCTGGAGAAAAACGGCACTAACATGAAATTGCTGGCGGAACGCGGCGTGCAGGTGTTCTTCACTCAGGTCTTTCGCGACAGCTTTTTCCATGCCGATATGCACCCTGGCAACATCTTCGTAAGCTATGAACACCCGGAAAACCCGAAATATATCGGCATTGATTGCGGGATTGTTGGCTCGCTAAACAAAGAAGATAAACGCTATCTGGCAGAAAACTTTATCGCCTTCTTTAATCGCGACTATCGCAAAGTGGCAGAGCTACACGTCGATTCTGGCTGGGTGCCACCAGATACCAACGTTGAAGAGTTCGAATTTGCCATTCGTACGGTCTGTGAACCTATCTTTGAGAAACCGCTGGCCGAAATTTCGTTTGGACATGTACTGTTAAATCTGTTTAATACGGCGCGTCGCTTCAATATGGAAGTGCAGCCGCAACTGGTGTTACTCCAGAAAACCCTGCTCTACGTCGAAGGGGTAGGACGCCAGCTTTATCCGCAACTCGATTTATGGAAAACGGCGAAGCCTTTCCTGGAGTCGTGGATTAAAGATCAGGTCGGTATTCCTGCGCTGGTGAGAGCATTTAAAGAAAAAGCGCCGTTCTGGGTCGAAAAAATGCCAGAACTGCCTGAACTGGTTTACGACAGTTTGCGCCAGGGCAAGTATTTACAGCACAGTGTTGATAAGATTGCCCGCGAGCTTCAGTCAAATCATGTACGTCAGGGACAATCGCGTTATTTTCTCGGAATTGGCGCTACGTTAGTATTAAGTGGCACATTCTTGTTGGTCAGCCGACCTGAATGGGGGCTGATGCCCGTCTGGTTAATGGCAGGTGGTCTGATCGCCTGGTTTGTCGGTTGGCGCAAAACACGCTGATTTTTTCATCGCTCAAGGCGGGCTGTGTAACGTATAATGCGGCCTTGTTTAATCATCATCTACCACAGAGGAACATGTATGGGTGGTATCAGTATTTGGCAGTTATTGATTATTGCCGTCATCGTTGTACTGCTTTTTGGCACCAAAAAGCTCGGCTCCATCGGTTCCGATCTTGGTGCGTCGATCAAAGGCTTTAAAAAAGCAATGAGCGATGATGAACCAAAGCAGGATAAAACCAGTCAGGATGCTGATTTTACTGCGAAAACTATCGCCGATAAGCAGGCGGATACGAATCAGGAACAGGCTAAAACAGAAGACGCGAAGCGCCACGATAAAGAGCAGGTGTAATCCGTGTTTGATATCGGTTTTAGCGAACTGCTATTGGTATTCATCATCGGCCTCGTCGTTCTGGGGCCGCAACGACTGCCTGTGGCGGTAAAAACGGTCGCGGGCTGGATTCGCGCGTTGCGTTCACTGGCGACAACGGTGCAGAACGAACTGACCCAGGAGTTAAAACTCCAGGAGTTTCAGGACAGTCTGAAAAAGGTTGAAAAGGCGAGCCTCACTAACCTGACACCCGAACTGAAAGCGTCGATGGATGAATTACGCCAGGCCGCGGAGTCGATGAAGCGTTCCTACGTTGCAAACGATCCTGAAAAGGCGAGCGATGAAGCGCACACCATCCATAACCCGGTGGTGAAAGACAATGAAGCTGCGCATGAAGGCGTAACGCCTGCCGCTGCACAAACGCAGGCCAGTTCGCCGGAACAGAAGCCAGAAACCACGCCAGAGCCGGTGGTAAAACCTGCTGCGGACGCTGAACCGAAAACCGCTGCACCTTCCCCTTCGTCGAGTGATAAACCGTAAACATGTCTGTAGAAGATACTCAACCGCTTATCACGCATCTGATTGAGCTGCGTAAGCGTCTGCTGAACTGCATTATCGCGGTGATCGTGATATTCCTGTGTCTGGTCTATTTCGCCAATGACATCTATCACCTGGTATCCGCGCCATTGATCAAGCAGTTGCCGCAAGGTTCAACGATGATCGCCACCGACGTGGCCTCGCCGTTCTTTACGCCGATCAAGCTGACCTTTATGGTGTCGCTGATTCTGTCAGCGCCGGTGATTCTCTATCAGGTGTGGGCGTTTATCGCCCCAGCGCTGTATAAGCATGAACGTCGCCTGGTGGTGCCGCTGCTGGTTTCCAGCTCTCTGTTGTTTTATATCGGCATGGCGTTCGCCTACTTTGTGGTCTTTCCGCTGGCATTTGGCTTCCTTGCCAATACCGCGCCGGAAGGGGTACAGGTATCCACCGACATCGCCAGCTATTTAAGCTTCGTTATGGCGCTGTTTATGGCGTTTGGTGTCTCCTTTGAAGTGCCTGTGGCAATTGTGCTGCTGTGCTGGATGGGGATTACCTCGCCAGAAGACTTACGCAAAAAACGCCCGTATGTGCTGGTTGGTGCATTCGTTGTCGGGATGTTGCTGACGCCGCCGGATGTCTTCTCGCAAACGCTGCTGGCGATCCCGATGTACTGCCTGTTTGAAATCGGTGTCTTCTTCTCTCGCTTTTACGTTGGTAAGGGTCGAAACCGGGAAGAGGAAAACGACGCTGAAGCAGAAAGCGAAAAAACTGAAGAATAAATTCAACCGCCCGTCAGGGCGGTTGTCATATGGAGTACAGGATGTTTGATATCGGCGTTAATTTGACCAGTTCGCAATTTGCGAAAGACCGTGATGATGTTGTAGCGCGCGCTTTTGACGCGGGAGTTAATGGGCTACTCATCACCGGCACTAAACTGCGTGAAAGCCAGCATGCGCAAAAGCTGGCGCGTCAGTATTCGTCCTGTTGGTCAACGGCGGGCGTACATCCTCACGACAGCAGCCAGTGGCAAGCTGCGACTGAAGAAGCGATTATTGAGCTGGCCGCGCAGCCAGAAGTGGTGGCGATTGGTGAATGTGGCCTCGACTTTAACCGCAACTTTTCGACGCCGGAAGAGCAGGAACGCGCTTTTGTTGCCCAGCTACGCATTGCCGCAGAATTAAACATGCCGGTATTTATGCACTGTCGCGATGCCCACGAGCGGTTTATGACATTGCTGGAGCCGTGGCTGGATAAACTGCCTGGTGCGGTTCTTCATTGCTTTACCGGCACACGCGAAGAGATGCAGGCGTGCGTGGCGCGTGGAATTTATATCGGCATCACCGGTTGGGTTTGCGATGAACGACGCGGACTGGAGCTGCGGGAACTGTTGCCGTTGATTCCGGCGGAGAAATTGCTGATCGAAACTGATGCGCCGTATTTGCTCCCGCGCGATCTCACGCCGAAGCCATCATCCCGGCGCAACGAGCCAGCCCATCTGCCCCATATTTTGCAATGTATCGCGCAATGGCGTGGGGAAGATACCGCATGGCTGGCTGCCACCACGGATGCCAATGTTAAAACACTGTTTGGGATTGCGTTTTAGAGTTTGCGGAACTCGGTGTTCTTCACACTGTGCTTAATCTCTTTATTGATAAGATTAAGTAACAGCATGGAGCGAGCCTCGCCGTCGGGTTCGGTGAAAATGGCCTGAAAACCTTCGAACGCGCCTTCGGTAATAATCACCTTATCACCCGGATAAGGGGTTGCCGGATCGACAATGTCTTTCGGTTTATATACCGATAGCTGATGAATCACCGCCGATGGGACTATCGCTGGCGACGCGCCAAAGCGCACGAAGTGGCTGACACCGCGGGTCGCGTTGATAGTCGTGGTATGAATCACTTCCGGATCAAATTCCACAAACAGGTAGTTGGGGAACAATGGTTCACTGACTGCAGTACGTTTGCCACGCACCATTTTTTCCAGGGTGATCATCGGTGCCAGGCAATTCACAGCCTGTCTTTCGAGGTGTTCCTGGGCACGTTGAAGTTGCCCGCGCTTGCAGTACAGTAAATACCAGGATTGCATAATGACTCTTATCCGTTTAATCGGGGCGCAAGGATAGCAAAAGCTTTACGCTAAGTTAATTATATTCCCCGGTTTGCGTTATACCGTCAGAGTTCACGCTAATTTAACAAATTTACAGCATCGCAAAGATGAACGCCGTATAATGGGCGCAGATTAAGAGGCTACAATGGACGCCATGAAATATAACGATTTACGCGACTTCCTGACGCTGCTTGAACAGCAGGGTGAGCTAAAACGTATCACGCTCCCGGTGGATCCGCATCTGGAAATCACTGAAATTGCTGACCGCACTTTGCGTGCCGGTGGGCCTGCGCTGTTGTTCGAAAACCCTAAAGGCTACTCAATGCCGGTGCTGTGCAACCTGTTCGGTACGCCAAAGCGCGTGGCGATGGGCATGGGGCAGGAAGATGTTTCGGCGCTGCGTGAAGTTGGTAAATTATTGGCGTTTCTGAAAGAGCCGGAGCCGCCAAAAGGTTTCCGCGACCTGTTTGATAAACTGCCGCAGTTCAAGCAAGTATTGAACATGCCGACAAAGCGACTGCGTGGTGCGCCGTGTCAGCAAAAAATTATCTCCGGCGATGACGTCGATCTTCACCGTATCCCCATTATGACCTGCTGGCCGGAAGATGCCGCGCCGCTGATTACCTGGGGGCTGACAGTGACGCGCGGCCCGCATAAAGAGCGGCAGAATCTGGGCATTTATCGCCAGCAGCTGATTGGTAAAAACAAATTGATTATGCGCTGGCTGTCGCATCGCGGCGGCGCGCTGGATTTCCAGGAGTGGTGTGCGGCGCATCCGGGCGAACGTTTCCCGGTTTCTGTGGCGCTGGGTGCCGATCCCGCCACAATTCTCGGTGCAGTCACGCCCGTTCCGGATACGCTTTCAGAGTATGCGTTTGCCGGATTGCTACGCGGCACCAAAACCGAAGTAGTAAAGTGTATTTCCAATGATCTCGAAGTGCCCGCCAGTGCGGAGATTGTGCTGGAAGGATATATCGAACAAGGCGAAACTGCGCCGGAAGGGCCGTATGGCGACCACACCGGTTACTATAACGAAGTCGATAGTTTCCCGGTATTCACCGTGACGCATATTACCCAGCGTGAAGATGCGATTTACCATTCCACCTATACCGGGCGTCCGCCTGATGAGCCTGCGGTACTGGGCGTGGCGTTGAACGAAGTGTTTGTGCCGATTCTGCAAAAACAGTTCCCGGAAATTGTCGATTTTTACCTGCCGCCGGAAGGCTGTTCTTATCGTCTGGCGGTAGTGACGATCAAAAAACAGTACGCCGGACACGCGAAGCGCGTCATGATGGGCGTCTGGTCGTTCTTACGCCAGTTTATGTACACTAAATTTGTGATCGTTTGCGATGATGACGTCAACGCACGCGACTGGAACGATGTGATTTGGGCGATTACCACCCGTATGGACCCGGCGCGGGACACGGTGTTGGTCGAAAATACGCCTATTGATTATCTGGATTTTGCCTCGCCTGTGTCCGGGCTGGGTTCAAAAATGGGGCTGGATGCCACGAATAAATGGCCAGGGGAAACCCAGCGTGAATGGGGACGTCCCATCAAAAAAGATCCGGATGTTGTCGCGCGTATTGACGCCATCTGGGATGAACTGGCTATTTTTAACAACGGTAAAAGCGCCTGATGCGCGTTTGTTTTGCCCTATTTATCGATCCGACAGAGAAAGCGCATGACAACCTTAAGCTGTAAAGTGACCTCGGTAGAAGCTATCACGGATACCGTATACCGTGTCCGAATCGTACCAGACGCGGCCTTTTCTTTTCGTGCTGGTCAGTATTTGATGGTAGTGATGGATGAGCGTGACAAACGTCCGTTCTCAATGGCTTCGACGCCAGATGAAAAAGGGTTCATCGAGCTGCATATTGGCGCTTCTGAAATCAACCTTTACGCGAAAGCAGTCATGGACCGCATTCTTAAAGATCATCAAATCGTGGTCGATATTCCGCACGGTGAGGCATGGCTGCGCGATGATGAAGAACGTCCGATGATTTTGATTGCGGGTGGCACCGGGTTCTCTTATGCGCGCTCGATTTTGCTGACGGCGCTGGCGCGTAACCCAAACCGTGATATCACCATTTACTGGGGCGGGCGTGAAGAGCAGCATCTGTATGATCTCTGCGAGCTTGAGGCGCTTTCGCTTAAGCATCCTGGTCTGCAAGTGGTGCCGGTGGTTGAACAACCGGAAGCGGGCTGGCGTGGGCGTACTGGCACTGTGTTAACGGCGGTATTGCAGGATCATGGTACGCTGGCAGAGCATGATATCTATATTGCCGGACGTTTTGAGATGGCGAAAATTGCCCGTGACCTGTTTTGCAGTGAGCGTAATGCGCGGGAAGATCGCCTGTTTGGCGATGCGTTTGCATTTATCTGAGATATAAAAAAACCCGCCCCTGACAGGCGGGAAGAACGGCAACTAAAACTTTATTCAGTGGCATTTAGATCTATGACGTATCTGGCAAACCATGCCCGATGCGACGCTGTCGCGTCTTATCGTGCCTACAAATAGTCCGAACCGTAGGCCGGATAAGGCGTTTACGCCGCATCCGGCAATTGGTGCACGATGCCTGATGCGACGCTGGCGCGTCTTATCAGGCCTACATTGGTGCCGGATCTGTAGACCGGATAAGGCGTTCACGCCGCATCCGGCAAGTGGTTAAACCCGCTCAAACACCGTTGCAATGCCCTGACCCAGACCGATACACATCGTCGCCAGACCAAACTGGACGTCTTTGTGTTCCATCAGATTCAGCAGCGTGGTGCTGATACGCGCACCGGAACAACCCAGCGGATGACCCAGCGCGATCGCGCCACCGTTGAGGTTGATCTTCTCGTCAATCTGCTCCATTAGCCCGAGATCTTTAATACACGGCAGGATCTGCGCGGCAAAGGCTTCGTTCATCTCGAATACGCCGATATCGCTGGCAGAAAGCCCCGCTTTTTTCAGCGCCAGCTTCGAGGCCGGAACCGGGCCGTAACCCATAATCGATGGGTCACAACCAACGACCGCCATCGAACGCACGCGGGCGCGCGGCTTAAGACCTAATTCTCGGGCGCGGCTTTCACTCATCACCAGCATGGCAGCTGCGCCATCGGAAAGCGCAGAAGATGTACCTGCCGTCACCGTACCGCTGACGGGATCAAACGCCGGGCGCAGCGTGGCGAGGGCTTCCACGGTGGTTTCCGGGCGAATCACTTCGTCGTAATTAAACTGCTTCAGGACGCCGTCGGCATCGTGACCACCGGTCGGGATAATTTCATTTTTAAATGCACCCGACTGCGTGGCGGCCCAGGCGCGGGCGTGTGACCGCGCGGCAAAGGCATCCTGCATTTCACGGCTGATACCGTGCATACGCGCCAGCATTTCTGCCGTTAAGCCCATCATGCCCGCCGCTTTGGCGACATTGCGGCTCAGGCCGGGGTGAAAATCGACGCCGTGACTCATCGGCACATGGCCCATATGCTCCACGCCGCCAACCAGACATGCCTGCGCATCGCCGGTCATGATCATTCGCGCTGCGTCATGTAATGCTTGCATGGATGAACCACACAGGCGATTGACGGTCACCGCCGGGACAGAGTGTGGTACTTCTGCCAACAGCGCCGCGTTACGGGCGATATTAAAACCTTGCTCCAGCGTCTGCTGTACACAGCCCCAGTAAATATCGTCGAGGGCAGCCGCTTCCAGCGCCGGGTTACGCGCCAGCAGGCTACGCATTAAATGAGCGGAGAGATCTTCTGCACGCACGTGACGAAAAGCACCGCCCTTCGAACGGCCCATCGGGGTGCGAATTGCATCGACAATGACAACCTGTTCCATTGTGACTCCTTAAGCCGTTTTCAGGTCGCCAACCGGACGGGCTGGCTCAACCGGGGGATAGTACGGTTCGTTATGACGCGCTTTATTACGCAGACCTTCCGGCACTTCATACATCGGGCCGAGGTGCTGATATTGTTGTGCCATATCGAGGTATTTTGCGCTACCGAGGGTGTCCAGCCAGCGGAACGCGCCGCCGTGGAACGGAGGGAACCCCAGTCCGTAGACCAGCGCCATATCCGCTTCTGCTGGAGTGGCGATAATGCCTTCTTCCAGACAGCGCACCACTTCGTTGACCATCGGGATCATCATGCGGGCGATAATCTCTTCTTCGCTGAAATCGCGCTTCGCGTGGCTGACCTCTGCCAGCAGGTCGTCAACGACGGCGTCTTCTTCTTTCTTCGGCTTGCCTTTACTGTCTTCTTTATAACGCCAGAAACCGAGGCCGTTCTTCTGACCAAAACGGTTGGCATCAAACAGCGCATCGATGGCATCGCGGTAATCTTTCTGCATCCGCTGCGGGAAGCCTGCTGCCATCACCGCCTGAGCGTGATGCGCGGTATCAATCCCCACAACGTCCAGCAGATATGCCGGCCCCATCGGCCAGCCAAACTGTTTTTCCATCACTTTGTCGATCTTGCGGAAATCCGCGCCGTCGCGCAGCAGCTGGCTGAAACCCGCGAAGTAGGGGAACAGCACGCGGTTAACGAAGAATCCGGGGCAGTCGTTAACCACAATCGGCGTCTTGCCCATCTTGCTCGCCCATGCGACGACTTTCGCGATGGTTTCGTCGGAGCTTTTCTCGCCGCGAATAATTTCCACCAACGGCATCCGGTGCACCGGGTTAAAGAAGTGCATCCCGCAGAAGTTTTCCGGACGTTCCAGCGCGTTGGCCAGTTCGCTGATAGGAATGGTTGAAGTGTTAGACGCCAGCACGGTATCCGGGCGTACTTTCTGCTCGGTTTCTGCCAGCACGGCTTTTTTCACTTTCGGGTTTTCAACAACCGCTTCTACCACAACATCCACGCGGTCAAACCCGGCGTAGTCGAGCGTTGGGTGAATTGTGGAGATCACGCCAGCCAGTTTCAGACCATCGATCTTGCCGCGCTCAAGCTGCTTGTTCAGCAGTTTCGCGGCTTCGGTCATGCCGAGGGTTAACGACTTGTCGTTGATATCTTTCATGACAACCGGCACGCCTTTCCACGCAGACTGGTAAGCGATGCCGCCGCCCATAATGCCTGCGCCCAGCACAGCGGCCTGTTTCGGGGTTTCAACATCTTTGGTGAGTTTCTTCGCTTTACCTTTTACATATTGATCGTTAAGGAAAATGCCGACCAGTGCGCGGGCTTCGTTGGTATGCGCCAGCGGGACAAAACTTTTGTTTTCCAGGTTTAAGGCTTCTTCACGACCAAAACGGGCCGCAGCTTCAATGGTTTTTACTGCGGTGATGGGGGCCGGATAATGTTTCCCCGCCGTTTGCGCGACCATCCCTTTAGCGATGGTGAAGCTCATGGTGGCTTCAATCTTGCTCAGTTTTAGCGGTTCCAGCTTCGGCTGACGTTTTGCTTTCCAGTCGAGGTCGCCGTTAATGGCCTGGCGTAAAATCGCCATCGCCCCTTCAACCAGTTTTTCTGCTTTGACTACGCCATCCACCAGACCGATTTTCAGCGCCTGATCCGCGCCGACATCTTTACCGGCGGCAATGATTTCCAGCGCACTGTCAGCGCCCAGCATACGTGGCATACGTACAGAACCGCCAAAGCCCGGCATGATGCCCAGTTTAGTTTCCGGCAGACCGATGCGCAGATCCGGCGTCGCCAGACGATAATCGGTCGCCAGCACGCATTCGCAGCCACCGCCCAGCGCATAGCCGTTGACAGCAGCAATGGTCGGCACCGGCAGATCCTCCAGGCGATTAAACACGCTATTGGCAAAGTGTAGCCACTGACTTAACTGTTCTTCAGGAACGAGGAACAGGGACAAAAATTCGGTGATATCAGCACCGACGATAAAGGCTGCTTTGTTCGAACGCAGCAGCAGCCCTTTTAGATCTGATTGCTGTTCCAGCACGCCGATGGCCTCGCCGAGGCTGGCGACGGTGGCAGTGTCGAGTTTATTAACTGAACCTGGGGCATCAAATACCAGTTCGGCAATGCCATCTTCCAGCCAGTCAAGGTACAGGGTGTCGCCTTTGTAAAGCATGTCAGTCTCCTGAATCCGCAAGGTGATCTGGTCGTACCAGATGAATCGAAGTGTGTATTTTGTGTTAAAAATATGCAAACAAAAGATTAAAGAAATGCCGATCTGATCACGCTCGGCAGAAATCACGCTCTGGATGAACGATGTGCTAAGATGCGGAGACTTAAGGTCAAAAAAACAGAAGGGTAAAAAATGGAATCACTGGCCTCACTCTATAAAAATCATATAGCTACCTTACAAGAACGGACTCGCGATGCGCTGGCGCGCTTCAAGCTGGATGCGTTACTTATTCACTCCGGCGAACTGTTCAACGTTTTTCTCGACGATCATCCTTATCCGTTTAAAGTGAACCCGCAATTCAAAGCGTGGGTGCCGGTAACTCAGGTGCCAAACTGCTGGTTGCTGGTGGATGGCGTGAACAAGCCGAAACTGTGGTTTTATCTGCCGGTTGATTACTGGCACAACGTCGAACCGCTGCCGAACTCCTTCTGGACTGAAGATGTGGAAGTGATCGCGCTGCCGAAAGCCGATGGCATTGGTAGCCTGCTGCCTGCTGCGCGCGGCAATATCGGTTATATCGGTCCGGTGCCGGAACGTGCGCTGCAACTGGGTATTGAGGCCAGCAACATCAACCCGAAAGGGGTGATCGACTACCTGCATTACTACCGCTCCTTCAAAACCGAGTACGAACTGGCCTGTATGCGCGAAGCGCAGAAAATGGCGGTCAACGGTCATCGCGCGGCAGAAGAAGCGTTCCGTTCTGGCATGAGCGAGTTCGATATCAACATTGCCTATCTGACCGCGACCGGTCATCGTGATACCGACGTACCTTACAGCAACATTGTGGCGCTTAACGAACACGCTGCGGTGTTGCATTACACCAAACTGGACCACCAGGCACCGGAAGAGATGCGCAGCTTCCTGCTGGATGCCGGGGCCGAATATAACGGCTATGCGGCTGACCTGACCCGTACCTGGTCGGCAAAAAGCGACAACGACTACGCACAGCTGGTGAAAGACGTAAATGATGAACAACTGGCGCTGATCGCCACCATGAAAGCAGGCGTCAGCTATGTGGATTATCACATCCAGTTCCATCAGCGCATCGCCAAACTGCTGCGTAAACATCAAATCATCACCGATATGAGTGAAGAAGCGATGGTCGAAAACGATCTCACCGGACCGTTTATGCCGCACGGTATCGGTCATCCGCTGGGCCTGCAGGTGCATGACGTAGCTGGCTTTATGCAAGATGATAGCGGTACGTACCTCGCGGCACCGGCAAAATATCCGTACCTGCGCTGCACCCGTATTCTCCAGCCGGGCATGGTGTTAACCATCGAACCGGGTATCTACTTCATCGAATCGCTGCTGGCACCGTGGCGTGACGGGCAGTTCAGCAAACACTTCAACTGGCAGAAAATTGAAGCACTGAAACCGTTCGGCGGCATTCGTATCGAAGACAACGTGGTGATCCACGAAAACAACGTGGAAAACATGACCCGGGATCTGAAACTGGCGTGATGGAAAGCTGGTTAATTCCTGCGGCACCAGTCACGGTCGTTGAAGAGATCAAAAAGAGCCGCTTCATAACGATGTTGGCGCATACCGATGGCGTTGAGGCGGCGAAAGCGTTTGTTGAATCGGTGCGGGCAGAACACCCCGATGCCCGCCACCATTGCGTGGCGTGGGTGGCGGGTGCGCCGGATGATTCTCAACAGCTCGGTTTCTCTGACGACGGGGAACCGGCGGGAACGGCCGGTAAACCGATGCTCGCCCAACTAATGGGCAGCGGCGTCGGGGAAATTACCGCTGTGGTGGTGCGCTACTACGGCGGCATATTGCTTGGTACCGGTGGGTTAGTGAAAGCGTATGGCGGCGGCGTGAATCAGGCGCTGCGCCAGCTAACGACCCAACGCAAGACGCCATTAACTGAATATACTTTGCAATGTGAATATAGTCAGTTAACCGGCATTGAAGCGTTGCTGGGGCAGTGTGACGGCAAAATTATCAACAGTGATTATCAGGCATTCGTTCTGCTGCGGGTGGCGCTTCCGGCGGCGAAAGTGGCTGAATTTTCCGCAAAGCTGGCGGATTTTAGCCGTGGTTCATTGCAATTGTTAGCGATTGAAGAATAATCCCCACTTCGTTTTGCAGAACTAAGGAAGCGGCAGAGATGCATTTTCGCGCCATTACCCGAATCGTTGGACTACTGGTCATCTTATTTTCAGGGACCATGATTATCCCTGGGCTGGTAGCACTCATCTACCGGGATGGAGCGGGCCGCGCTTTTACCCAGACCTTTTTTGTCGCCCTCGCCATTGGCTCTATGCTGTGGTGGCCGAACCGCAAAGAGAAGGGCGAACTGAAATCCCGTGAGGGGTTTCTGATAGTGGTGCTGTTCTGGACCGTGCTGGGTAGCGTCGGTGCGCTCCCTTTTATCTTCTCGGAAAGCCCGAACCTCACGATTACCGATGCGTTTTTTGAATCTTTCTCTGGCCTGACCACCACGGGAGCCACTACGCTGGTGGGGCTGGATTCGCTCCCTCATGCCATCCTCTTTTATCGCCAGATGCTGCAATGGTTTGGCGGGATGGGGATCATCGTGTTGGCGGTTGCGATACTGCCTATCCTCGGCGTGGGTGGGATGCAGCTCTATCGCGCAGAAATGCCCGGCCCGCTGAAAGATAACAAAATGCGCCCGCGAATTGCGGAAACGGCGAAAACCCTGTGGTTGATTTATGTCTTGCTGACCGTCGCCTGTGCGCTGGCGTTGTGGTTTGCTGGAATGGATGCCTTTGATGCCATCGGCCATAGCTTTGCGACTATCGCTATTGGCGGCTTCTCGACACATGATGCCAGTATCGGTTATTTCGACAGCCCGACTATTAACACTATCATTGCTATCTTCCTGCTGATCTCTGGCTGTAACTACGGTCTGCACTTTTCACTGTTAAGTGGGCGTAGTCTGAAGGTTTATTGGCGCGATCCGGAATTTCGCATGTTTATCGGCGTACAGTTTTCACTGGTGGTTATTTGTACACTCGTACTGTGGTTTCATAATGTCTACAGTTCGGCGCTGATGACAATTAACCAGGCGTTTTTCCAGGTGGTGTCGATGGCGACAACTGCCGGGTTTACAACTGACAGCATTGCCCGCTGGCCGCTCTTTTTGCCGGTACTGCTTTTATGTTCAGCTTTTATCGGCGGTTGCGCCGGGTCAACGGGCGGTGGCCTGAAAGTGATCCGCATCCTGTTGCTGTTTAAGCAGGGGAACCGTGAGCTGAAACGACTGGTGCATCCGAACGCCGTCTATAGCATTAAGCTGGGGAATCGCGCACTGCCGGAACGTATCCTCGAAGCCGTTTGGGGATTTTTCTCCGCCTATGCATTGGTGTTTATTGTCAGTATGCTGGCGATTATCGCCACGGGCGTGGATGACTTTTCTGCCTTTGCCTCGGTTGTTGCAACATTGAATAACCTGGGGCCAGGGCTTGGCGTGGTTGCTGATAACTTTACCAGTATGAACCCGGTGGCTAAATGGATCCTGATTGCCAACATGCTGTTTGGTCGTCTCGAGGTCTTTACATTGCTGGTGCTCTTTACCCCGACTTTCTGGCGTGAATGATGGAGTAATACGTGAAAACATTAATTCTTTTCTCAACAAGGGACGGACAAACGCGCGAGATTGCCTCCTACCTGGCTTCGGAACTGAAAGAACTGGGGATCCAGGCGGATGTCGCCAATGTGCACCGCATTGAAGAACCACAATGGGAAAACTATGACCGTGTGGTCATTGGTGCTTCTATTCGCTATGGTCACTACCACTCTGCGTTCCAGGAATTTGTCAAAAAACATGCGACGCGACTGAATTCGATGCCGAGCGCCTTTTATTCCGTAAACCTGGTGGCGCGCAAACCGGAGAAGCGTACTCCACAGACCAACAGCTACGCGCGGAAGTTTCTGATGAACTCGCAATGGCGTCCCGATCGCTGCGCGGTCATTGCCGGGGCGCTGCGTTACCCACGTTATCGCTGGTACGACCGTTTTATGATCAAGCTGATTATGAAGATGTCAGGCGGTGAAACGGATACGCGCAAAGAAGTTGTCTATACCGATTGGGAGCAGGTGGCGAATTTCGCCCAAGAAATCGCCCATTTAACCGACAAACCGACGCTGAAATAAGCATAAAGAATAAAAAATGCGCGGTCGGAAAATTATTTTAAATTTCCTCTTGTCAGGCCGGAATAACTCCCTATAATGCGCCACCACTGACACGGAACAACGGCAAACACGCCGCCGGGTCAGCGGGGTTCTCCTGAGAATTCCGGCAGAGAAAGCAAAAAAATGCTTGACTCTGTAGCGGGAAAGTGTATTATGCACACCCCGCGACGCTGAGAAAAAGCGAAGCGGCACTGCTCTTTAACAATTTATCAGACAATCTGTGTGGGCACTCGAAGATACGGATTCTTAACGTCGCAAGACGAAAAATGAATACCAAGTCTCAGGAGTGAACACGTAATTCATTACGAAGTTTAATTCTTTGAGCATCAAACTTTTAAATTGAAGAGTTTGATCATGGCTCAGATTGAACGCTGGCGGCAGGCCTAACACATGCAAGTCGAACGGTAACAGGAAGAAGCTTGCTTCTTTGCTGACGAGTGGCGGACGGGTGAGTAATGTCTGGGAAACTGCCTGATGGAGGGGGATAACTACTGGAAACGGTAGCTAATACCGCATAACGTCGCAAGACCAAAGAGGGGGACCTTCGGGCCTCTTGCCATCGGATGTGCCCAGATGGGATTAGCTAGTAGGTGGGGTAACGGCTCACCTAGGCGACGATCCCTAGCTGGTCTGAGAGGATGACCAGCCACACTGGAACTGAGACACGGTCCAGACTCCTACGGGAGGCAGCAGTGGGGAATATTGCACAATGGGCGCAAGCCTGATGCAGCCATGCCGCGTGTATGAAGAAGGCCTTCGGGTTGTAAAGTACTTTCAGCGGGGAGGAAGGGAGTAAAGTTAATACCTTTACTCATTGACGTTACCCGCAGAAGAAGCACCGGCTAACTCCGTGCCAGCAGCCGCGGTAATACGGAGGGTGCAAGCGTTAATCGGAATTACTGGGCGTAAAGCGCACGCAGGCGGTTTGTTAAGTCAGATGTGAAATCCCCGGGCTCAACCTGGGAACTGCATCTGATACTGGCAAGCTTGAGTCTCGTAGAGGGGGGTAGAATTCCAGGTGTAGCGGTGAAATGCGTAGAGATCTGGAGGAATACCGGTGGCGAAGGCGGCCCCCTGGACGAAGACTGACGCTCAGGTGCGAAAGCGTGGGGAGCAAACAGGATTAGATACCCTGGTAGTCCACGCCGTAAACGATGTCGACTTGGAGGTTGTGCCCTTGAGGCGTGGCTTCCGGAGCTAACGCGTTAAGTCGACCGCCTGGGGAGTACGGCCGCAAGGTTAAAACTCAAATGAATTGACGGGGGCCCGCACAAGCGGTGGAGCATGTGGTTTAATTCGATGCAACGCGAAGAACCTTACCTGGTCTTGACATCCACGGAAGTTTTCAGAGATGAGAATGTGCCTTCGGGAACCGTGAGACAGGTGCTGCATGGCTGTCGTCAGCTCGTGTTGTGAAATGTTGGGTTAAGTCCCGCAACGAGCGCAACCCTTATCCTTTGTTGCCAGCGGTCCGGCCGGGAACTCAAAGGAGACTGCCAGTGATAAACTGGAGGAAGGTGGGGATGACGTCAAGTCATCATGGCCCTTACGACCAGGGCTACACACGTGCTACAATGGCGCATACAAAGAGAAGCGACCTCGCGAGAGCAAGCGGACCTCATAAAGTGCGTCGTAGTCCGGATTGGAGTCTGCAACTCGACTCCATGAAGTCGGAATCGCTAGTAATCGTGGATCAGAATGCCACGGTGAATACGTTCCCGGGCCTTGTACACACCGCCCGTCACACCATGGGAGTGGGTTGCAAAAGAAGTAGGTAGCTTAACCTTCGGGAGGGCGCTTACCACTTTGTGATTCATGACTGGGGTGAAGTCGTAACAAGGTAACCGTAGGGGAACCTGCGGTTGGATCACCTCCTTACCTTAAAGAAGCGTTCTTTGAAGTGCTCACACAGATTGTCTGATGAAAATGAGCAGTAAAACCTCTACAGGCTTGTAGCTCAGGTGGTTAGAGCGCACCCCTGATAAGGGTGAGGTCGGTGGTTCAAGTCCACTCAGGCCTACCAAATTTGCACGGCAAATTTGAAGAGGTTTTAACTACATGTTATGGGGCTATAGCTCAGCTGGGAGAGCGCCTGCTTTGCACGCAGGAGGTCTGCGGTTCGATCCCGCATAGCTCCACCATCTCTGTAGTGATTAAATAAAAAATACTTCAGAGTGTACCTGCAAAGGTTCACTGCGAAGTTTTGCTCTTTAAAAATCTGGATCAAGCTGAAAATTGAAACACTGAACAACGAAAGTTGTTCGTGAGTCTCTCAAATTTTCGCAACGCGATGATGAATCGAAAGAAACATCTTCGGGTTGTGAGGTTAAGCGACTAAGCGTACACGGTGGATGCCCTGGCAGTCAGAGGCGATGAAGGACGTGCTAATCTGCGATAAGCGTCGGTAAGGTGATATGAACCGTTATAACCGGCGATTTCCGAATGGGGAAACCCAGTGTGTTTCGACACACTATCATTAACTGAATCCATAGGTTAATGAGGCGAACCGGGGGAACTGAAACATCTAAGTACCCCGAGGAAAAGAAATCAACCGAGATTCCCCCAGTAGCGGCGAGCGAACGGGGAGCAGCCCAGAGCCTGAATCAGTGTGTGTGTTAGTGGAAGCGTCTGGAAAGGCGCGCGATACAGGGTGACAGCCCCGTACACAAAAATGCACATGCTGTGAGCTCGATGAGTAGGGCGGGACACGTGGTATCCTGTCTGAATATGGGGGGACCATCCTCCAAGGCTAAATACTCCTGACTGACCGATAGTGAACCAGTACCGTGAGGGAAAGGCGAAAAGAACCCCGGCGAGGGGAGTGAAAAAGAACCTGAAACCGTGTACGTACAAGCAGTGGGAGCACGCTTCGGCGTGTGACTGCGTACCTTTTGTATAATGGGTCAGCGACTTATATTCTGTAGCAAGGTTAACCGAATAGGGGAGCCGAAGGGAAACCGAGTCTTAACTGGGCGTTAAGTTGCAGGGTATAGACCCGAAACCCGGTGATCTAGCCATGGGCAGGTTGAAGGTTGGGTAACACTAACTGGAGGACCGAACCGACTAATGTTGAAAAATTAGCGGATGACTTGTGGCTGGGGGTGAAAGGCCAATCAAACCGGGAGATAGCTGGTTCTCCCCGAAAGCTATTTAGGTAGCGCCTCGTGAATTCATCTCCGGGGGTAGAGCACTGTTTCGGCAAGGGGGTCATCCCGACTTACCAACCCGATGCAAACTGCGAATACCGGAGAATGTTATCACGGGAGACACACGGCGGGTGCTAACGTCCGTCGTGAAGAGGGAAACAACCCAGACCGCCAGCTAAGGTCCCAAAGTCATGGTTAAGTGGGAAACGATGTGGGAAGGCCCAGACAGCCAGGATGTTGGCTTAGAAGCAGCCATCATTTAAAGAAAGCGTAATAGCTCACTGGTCGAGTCGGCCTGCGCGGAAGATGTAACGGGGCTAAACCATGCACCGAAGCTGCGGCAGCGACGCTTATGCGTTGTTGGGTAGGGGAGCGTTCTGTAAGCCTGTGAAGGTGTGCTGTGAGGCATGCTGGAGGTATCAGAAGTGCGAATGCTGACATAAGTAACGATAAAGCGGGTGAAAAGCCCGCTCGCCGGAAGACCAAGGGTTCCTGTCCAACGTTAATCGGGGCAGGGTGAGTCGACCCCTAAGGCGAGGCCGAAAGGCGTAGTCGATGGGAAACAGGTTAATATTCCTGTACTTGGTGTTACTGCGAAGGGGGGACGGAGAAGGCTATGTTGGCCGGGCGACGGTTGTCCCGGTTTAAGCGTGTAGGCTGGTTTTCCAGGCAAATCCGGAAAATCAAGGCTGAGGCGTGATGACGAGGCACTACGGTGCTGAAGCAACAAATGCCCTGCTTCCAGGAAAAGCCTCTAAGCATCAGGTAACATCAAATCGTACCCCAAACCGACACAGGTGGTCAGGTAGAGAATACCAAGGCGCTTGAGAGAACTCGGGTGAAGGAACTAGGCAAAATGGTGCCGTAACTTCGGGAGAAGGCACGCTGATATGTAGGTGAAGCGACTTGCTCGTGGAGCTGAAATCAGTCGAAGATACCAGCTGGCTGCAACTGTTTATTAAAAACACAGCACTGTGCAAACACGAAAGTGGACGTATACGGTGTGACGCCTGCCCGGTGCCGGAAGGTTAATTGATGGGGTCAGCGCAAGCGAAGCTCTTGATCGAAGCCCCGGTAAACGGCGGCCGTAACTATAACGGTCCTAAGGTAGCGAAATTCCTTGTCGGGTAAGTTCCGACCTGCACGAATGGCGTAATGATGGCCAGGCTGTCTCCACCCGAGACTCAGTGAAATTGAACTCGCTGTGAAGATGCAGTGTACCCGCGGCAAGACGGAAAGACCCCGTGAACCTTTACTATAGCTTGACACTGAACATTGAGCCTTGATGTGTAGGATAGGTGGGAGGCTTTGAAGTGTGGACGCCAGTCTGCATGGAGCCGACCTTGAAATACCACCCTTTAATGTTTGATGTTCTAACGTTGACCCGTAATCCGGGTTGCGGACAGTGTCTGGTGGGTAGTTTGACTGGGGCGGTCTCCTCCTAAAGAGTAACGGAGGAGCACGAAGGTTGGCTAATCCTGGTCGGACATCAGGAGGTTAGTGCAATGGCATAAGCCAGCTTGACTGCGAGCGTGACGGCGCGAGCAGGTGCGAAAGCAGGTCATAGTGATCCGGTGGTTCTGAATGGAAGGGCCATCGCTCAACGGATAAAAGGTACTCCGGGGATAACAGGCTGATACCGCCCAAGAGTTCATATCGACGGCGGTGTTTGGCACCTCGATGTCGGCTCATCACATCCTGGGGCTGAAGTAGGTCCCAAGGGTATGGCTGTTCGCCATTTAAAGTGGTACGCGAGCTGGGTTTAGAACGTCGTGAGACAGTTCGGTCCCTATCTGCCGTGGGCGCTGGAGAACTGAGGGGGGCTGCTCCTAGTACGAGAGGACCGGAGTGGACGCATCACTGGTGTTCGGGTTGTCATGCCAATGGCACTGCCCGGTAGCTAAATGCGGAAGAGATAAGTGCTGAAAGCATCTAAGCACGAAACTTGCCCCGAGATGAGTTCTCCCTGACTCCTTGAGAGTCCTGAAGGAACGTTGAAGACGACGACGTTGATAGGCCGGGTGTGTAAGCGCAGCGATGCGTTGAGCTAACCGGTACTAATGAACCGTGAGGCTTAACCTTACAACGCCGAAGATGTTTTGGCGGATGAGAGAAGATTTTCAGCCTGATACAGATTAAATCAGAACGCAGAAGCGGTCTGATAAAACAGAATTTGCCTGGCGGCCGTAGCGCGGTGGTCCCACCTGACCCCATGCCGAACTCAGAAGTGAAACGCCGTAGCGCCGATGGTAGTGTGGGGTCTCCCCATGCGAGAGTAGGGAACTGCCAGGCATCAAATTAAGCAGAAGGCCATCCGTCAGGATGGCCTTTTTGCATTGGCGCAGAAAAAAATGCCGGATGCGACGCTGGCGCGTCTTATCCAGCCTACTCTTGCTTATCCGTTCTGCTTTTGCATCCACTCCACCACAAAATCAGCCAGCCCCTCAACATCATTAATATCCAGTAATGCGACATCAAGATTAAGCGGCACATCACTGGCTACAGCAATAACATGCCTGTCTATCACTAATTCTTCAGGTCGATGTCCGGCTCCATCGCGAAACAGCACAATCTTTGCGATCTCTTCATGCTTAAACCCTTCGACCAGAATCAAATCCAGCTTTGAGGTATCCATTCGACTTGCGAGAAACTGTAGATCCAGCTCTTCTTCGTCTGGTGTTTCCGTCATCAAGGCCCATCGTTGCTGGCTGGCAACGATGGTTTGTGCCGCGCCAGCCTTGCGCAGTTCATAGCTATCTTTGCCTGGCTTATCAACATCCATATCATGGTGCGTATGCTTAATCAGCCCTGGACGGATCCCTCTGGCGCATAATGCCGGGATCAGTTTTTTCAAAAGCGTAGTTTTTCCGGTACCACTCCACGCGGCAAAGGCGAGTAACGGTATCATCGTTTTTCCTGCCATCGGGCAAGCTCCTCTGGCGTATTCACGTTAACAAATGCATCTTTATGATCGCTGAAATCAACCGCATGACCGCCAGCCAGACGCATAAATGCCATTACCCGACGTTCTCCTGCTTGCAGATATTCTTGTAATAACGGTTCAATAGCGCGGTTTACCAGAGCAATAGTCGGGTGATCGCGTTCACCGTCATGGACCCACACGACAGGCGCATCTTTGCGCTGATGATTAAGCCTGGCTGCTAAATCAGGGGGAATGTAAGGCGTATCGCACGGGCAAAACAAAAACCACTCACCAGCTTCCTGCTGCATCACTGAAAGCATTCCTGCCAGAGGGCCTGGGTAATCCGCCAGTGAATCTTCAATCACTTTCAGACCGCCTGCCTGATAGATTTCCTGATGACGATTAGCATTAACCACGACGTGAGAGAGCTGCGTCATAAGCGCGTCAGCGACATGTTGCCACAGCGGTTTGCCATTTAAGTCCAGCAATCCTTTATCTACGCCGCCCATTCGTCTGGCTTTACCGCCTGCCAGCACAACGCCTGTTATCGTCGTCATCAGATTCACCGATATCGCCTCTTTTATTGTGGGATTGACCCTGCTAACGTGTCTGTCTCAAGAGTAAGGAGCATCACTATGAAATGTAAACGTCTGAATGAAGTTATTGAACTCCTCCAGCCAGCCTGGCAAAAAGAGCCAGACCTTAACCTGTTGCAATTTTTGCAGAAACTGGCGAAAGAGTCAGGTTTTGACGGCGAACTGGCGGATTTGACGGATGACATTCTGATCTATCACCTGAAAATGCGTGATTCCGCGAAAGATGCGGTGATCCCGGGTTTGCAGAAAGATTATGAAGAAGACTTCAAAACGGCGCTGTTACGTGCTCGCGGCGTAATTAAAGAGTAAAAGCTTGTAAGCGGTGCCACCAAAATCATCGTGAAATGATATCCTTCATCATTCGTAATGTTTTCCGGATGATGGGATGAACAACAGCGCTTTTACTTTCCAGACACTACACCCGGATACCATCATGGACGCTCTGTTTGAGCATGGGATCCGGGTGGATTCCGGTCTTACCCCGCTTAACAGCTATGAAAACCGTGTCTATCAATTTCAGGACGAAGATCGTCGACGTTTTGTCGTCAAATTTTATCGTCCTGAACGTTGGACAGCCGATCAAATCCTCGAAGAACATCAATTTGCGTTGCAGCTGGTAAATGATGAAGTTCCGGTCGCAGCACCTGTGGCCTTTAACGGTCAGACTTTATTGAATCATCAGGGATTTTATTTCGCTGTTTTTCCAAGCGTCGGTGGTCGCCAGTTCGAAGCTGATAATATCGATCAGATGGAAGCGGTTGGGCGTTATTTAGGGCGTATGCACCAGACGGGGCGCAAACAGCTTTTTATCCATCGCCCGACCATCGGTCTGAATGAATATCTCATTGAGCCACGCAAGCTGTTTGAGGACGCTACACTGATACCTTCCGGGTTGAAAGCGCCATTCCTGAAAGCGACAGATGAGCTGATCGCCGCCGTTACAGCACACTGGCGGGAAGATTTCACCGTTCTGCGGCTACATGGAGACTGCCACGCCGGGAATATTCTCTGGCGCGATGGTCCAATGTTTGTTGATCTGGATGATGCACGTAATGGTCCAGCTATTCAGGATTTGTGGATGTTGCTCAATGGCGATAAAGCCGAGCAGCGGATGCAACTGGAAACTATTATTGAAGCTTATGAAGAATTTAGCGAGTTCGACACCGCTGAAATCGGACTGATTGAACCTTTACGCGCCATGCGTTTGGTTTATTATCTTGCCTGGCTAATGCGGCGTTGGGCTGATCCCGCGTTCCCGAAAAATTTCCCGTGGTTAACCGGGGAAGATTACTGGCTACGACAGACGGCGACTTTTATAGAACAGGCAAAAGTTCTACAAGAACCCCCTTTGCAATTAACACCTATGTATTAATCGGAGAGAGTAGATCATGAAAAAGATTTGGCTGGCGCTGGCTGGTTTAGTTTTAGCGTTTAGCGCATCGGCGGCGCAGTATGAAGATGGTAAACAGTACACTACCCTGGAAAAACCGGTAGCTGGCGCGCCGCAAGTGCTGGAGTTTTTCTCTTTCTTCTGCCCGCACTGCTATCAGTTTGAAGAAGTTCTGCATATTTCTGATAATGTGAAGAAAAAACTGCCGGAAGGCGTGAAGATGACTAAATACCACGTCAACTTCATGGGTGGTGACCTGGGCAAAGATCTGACTCAGGCATGGGCTGTGGCGATGGCGCTGGGCGTGGAAGACAAAGTCACTGTTCCGCTGTTTGAAGGCGTACAGAAAACCCAGACCATTCGTTCAGCATCTGATATCCGCGATGTATTTATCAACGCAGGTATTAAAGGTGAAGAGTACGACGCGGCGTGGAACAGCTTCGTGGTCAAATCTCTGGTCGCTCAGCAGGAAAAAGCTGCAGCTGACGTGCAATTGCGTGGCGTTCCGGCGATGTTTGTTAACGGTAAATATCAGCTGAATCCGCAGGGTATGGATACCAGCAATATGGATGTTTTTGTTCAGCAGTATGCTGATACAGTGAAATATCTGTCCGAGAAAAAATAATTCAATGTAAATTACATAAGGCCCGTGAATATTCACGGGTTTTTTTTATTATTTAATAAATATAAATACATTCTGATAATGCGTCCTGCCGCTGGACATTATTTCAGCATAAGCGGATATTTAAAGTTTTGCTGTTTTATCAGGGAATATTTATATGATACGTAAGTCAGCTACAGGTGTTATTGTTGCGTTAGCCGTAATCTGGGGTGGTGGCACATGGTACACAGGTACGCAAATTCAGCCTGGTGTCGAAAAGTTTATTAAAGATTTTAACGATGCTAAAAAGAAAGGTGAACATGCCTACGATATGACGTTAAGTTATAAAAATTTTGACAAAGGTTTTTTTAATTCTCGTTTTCAAATGCAAATGACATTCGATAACGATGCACCCGATCTCAATATCAAGCCAGGCCAGAAAGTTGTATTTGATGTGGATGTTGAGCACGGTCCGTTGCCCATCACAATGTTAATGCATGGTAATGTCATCCCAGCACTGGCAGCGGCAAAAGTGAACTTAGTGAATAATGAACTGACACAACCGCTATTTATCGCCGCGAAAAATAAATCGCCCGTGGAAGCGACATTGCGATTCGCGTTTGGTGGCTCATTCTCTACGACATTAGATGTTGCCCCTGCAGAGTATGGAAAGTTTTCTTTTGGTGAGGGCCAGTTTACTTTTAATGGTGATGGTAGTTCATTGTCTAACCTGGATATTGAAGGCAAAGTCGAAGATATTGTTCTGCAATTATCACCAATGAACAAAGTAACAGCAAAAAGTTTTACCATTGATTCTCTGGCGCGATTAGAAGAAAAGAAATTTCCGGTTGGTGAAAGCGAGTCGAAATTTAATCAGATTAACATTATCAATCACGGGGAAGACGTTGCCCAAATCGATGCTTTCGTTGCAAAAACCAGGCTGGATCGCGTTAAAGACAAAGATTATATCAATGTCAATCTGACCTACGAACTTGATAAGTTAACAAAAGGGAATCAGCAACTCGGTAGTGGTGAGTGGTCATTGATTGCTGAATCTATTGATCCCTCAGCAGTGCGCCAATTTATCATCCAGTATAACATTGCGATGCAGAAGCAGCTTGCTGCACATCCTGAGTTAGCAAACGATGAAGTTGCTCTGCAAGAAGTGAATGCTGCATTGTTCAAAGAGTATTTACCGTTATTACAACAAAGTGAGCCGGCCATTAAACAACCGGTAAGATGGAAGAACGCACTCGGCGAACTAAATGCCAATCTGGATATCAGTATTGCCGACCCAGCCAAATCTTCATCATCCACAAACAAAGATATCAAATCGCTCAATTTTGATGTGAAGTTACCGCTTAATGTCGCCACAGAAACCGCAAAACAGCTTAATTTATCTGAAGGAATGGATGCGGAAAAAGCGCAAAAGCAGGCTGATAAACAAATCAGCGGGATGATGACATTAGGTCAGATGTTTCAGTTAATCACGATTGACAACAATACCGCCTCGCTGCAGCTGCGTTATACACCGGGTAAAGTTGTTTTTAACGGACAGGAGATGAGCGAAGAAGAATTTATGTCTCGTGCCGGACGTTTTGTTCATTAAAATACTCACTCGCCTCTGCTCATTCAGAGGCGAGTAAAACTTACTTATTCTGACGCTGTGATGACATGAGAGACGTCAGAAGCCGGTCTTTTTCCTGCCACAATGAGTTCAGCCATTGCTGAAAATGGCGCTTAAAGCTTTTGTCATTGATGTAGTCGCCATGTAACTCATCGGCAATAGGCTGTAAATCCACATGTACGACAATCCGCGTCAGTTTACCGCTTAACATATCGAAGAACGGCTGACGGTTATTGTCCGGATAACACAGCGTAACATTAAGCAGTTTATCGAATTGTTTACCCAGTACATTTAGCGCCATCGCAATGCCTGCCGCCTTTGGTGGCAACAAGTTTTGAAAAGTGGAGTGGGTTTGCTGATGTTTTTCTTGCGTGAAACGGGAGCCTTCAACGAAATTGACAATGGTGGTGGGATGCAGGCGAAACTTTTCACAAGAACGCCGAGTGGTTTCAACATCTTTACCACGTCGCTCCGGATGACGTAATAAATAAGCGCGGGAATAACGCTTCATAAACGGCATATCCAGCGCCCAGCACGCCAGGCCAAGAAATGGCACCCAGGCCAGCTGTTGCTTGAGGAAATATTTATTCATCGGAATGTGCTTACGAAACAGCACGCACAGTACGACAATATCTGCCCAACTACGGTGGTTACAAATAAGCAGATACCAGTTCTTCTTACTTAACCCTTCCAGCCCGTGAACTTCCCATTGCAGGTGTGGGTTCAGATGCAGTAATACCGCCAGACCTTCACACCAGCAATACATCATAAAATCACAAAAACGCGAAACCTTTCGCCAAATGACTGGCACAGGTAGCAATAGTTTTACAATCCCGGCAATGATGATCGGGACGGAACAAAAAATAGTGACCAAAATGGTCAATACGATACTCAGCAAAAGGGTTATCGCAGCGAGTATTCTCGTCATAATGAATTTATTCAAAAGGTTAGCCATAGACAGTGCGCTAAAGAAGCGCAAGGCGCAGATTTTAGCAGAAAACGACCCAAATAACGGATGATCCTTAAGGAGAAAAATAATTCATATCTATCCACATTAGAAAAAATCCCATTATCTCAATTATCAGGGATGGCTTTACTTTTAACTGCATGAAAAACAAAGACAAGCATCATGCTGTAAAAAGCATGATAATAAATTAAAAGCGATGTAAATAATTTATGCACAAAGTTATCCACATGACGATTTGCGAGCGATCCAGAAGATCTACAAAAGATTTTCACGAAAAGCGGTGAAAAACTCATGTTTTTATCCTGTCTGTGGCATCCTTTACCCATAATCTGATAAACAGGCACGGACATTATGGTTCAGATCCCCCAAAATCCACTTATCCTTGTAGATGGTTCATCTTATCTTTATCGCGCATATCACGCGTTTCCTCCGCTGACTAACAGCGCAGGCGAGCCGACCGGTGCGATGTATGGTGTCCTCAACATGCTGCGCAGTCTGATCATGCAATATAAACCGACGCATGCAGCGGTGGTCTTTGACGCCAAGGGAAAAACCTTTCGTGATGAACTGTTTGAACATTACAAATCACATCGCCCGCCAATGCCGGACGATCTGCGTGCACAAATCGAACCCTTGCACGCGATGGTTAAAGCGATGGGACTGCCGCTGCTGGCGGTTTCTGGCGTAGAAGCGGACGACGTTATCGGTACTCTGGCGCGCGAAGCCGAAAAAGCCGGGCGTCCGGTGCTGATCAGCACTGGCGATAAAGATATGGCGCAGCTGGTGACGCCAAATATTACGCTTATCAATACCATGACGAATACCATCCTCGGACCGGAAGAGGTGGTGAATAAGTACGGCGTGCCGCCAGAACTGATCATCGATTTCCTGGCGCTGATGGGTGACTCCTCTGATAACATTCCTGGCGTACCGGGCGTCGGTGAAAAAACCGCGCAGGCATTGCTGCAAGGTCTTGGCGGGCTGGATACGCTGTATGCCGAGCCAGAAAAAATTGCTGGGTTGAGCTTCCGTGGCGCGAAAACAATGGCAGCGAAGCTCGAGCAAAACAAAGAAGTTGCTTATCTCTCATACCAGCTGGCGACGATTAAAACCGACGTTGAACTGGAGCTGACCTGTGAACAACTGGAAGTGCAGCAACCGGCAGCGGAAGAGTTGTTGGGGCTGTTCAAAAAGTATGAGTTCAAACGCTGGACTGCTGATGTCGAAGCGGGCAAATGGTTACAGGCCAAAGGGGCAAAACCCGCCGCGAAGCCACAGGAAACCAGTGTTGCAGACGAAGCACCAGAAGTGACGGCAACGGTGATTTCTTATGACAACTACGTCACCATCCTTGATGAAGAAACACTGAAAGCGTGGATTGCGAAGCTGGAAAAAGCGCCGGTATTTGCATTTGATACCGAAACCGACAGCCTTGATAACATCTCTGCTAACCTGGTCGGGCTTTCTTTTGCTATCGAGCCAGGCGTAGCGGCATATATTCCGGTTGCTCATGATTATCTTGATGCGCCCGATCAAATCTCTCGCGAGCGTGCACTCGAGTTGCTAAAACCGCTGCTGGAAGATGAAAAGGCGCTGAAGGTCGGGCAAAACCTGAAATACGATCGCGGTATTCTGGCGAATTACGGCATTGAGCTGCGTGGGATTGCGTTTGATACCATGCTGGAGTCCTACATTCTCAATAGCGTTGCCGGGCGTCACGATATGGACAGCCTCGCGGAACGTTGGTTGAAGCACAAAACCATCACTTTTGAAGAGATTGCGGGTAAAGGCAAAAATCAACTGACCTTTAACCAGATTGCCCTCGAAGAGGCCGGACGTTACGCCGCCGAAGATGCGGATGTCACCTTGCAGTTGCATCTGAAAATGTGGCCAGATCTGCAAAAACACAAAGGGCCGTTGAACGTCTTCGAGAATATCGAAATGCCGCTGGTGCCGGTGCTTTCACGCATTGAACGTAACGGTGTGAAGATCGATCCGAAAGTGCTGCACAATCATTCTGAAGAGCTTACCTTGCGTCTGGCTGAGCTGGAAAAGAAAGCGCATGAAATTGCAGGTGAGGAATTTAACCTTTCTTCCACCAAGCAGTTACAAACCATTCTATTTGAAAAACAGGGCATTAAACCGCTGAAGAAAACGCCGGGTGGCGCGCCGTCAACGTCGGAAGAGGTACTGGAAGAACTGGCGCTGGACTATCCGTTGCCAAAAGTGATTCTGGAGTATCGTGGTCTGGCGAAGCTGAAATCGACCTACACCGACAAGCTGCCGCTGATGATCAACCCGAAAACCGGGCGTGTGCATACCTCTTATCACCAGGCAGTAACTGCAACGGGACGTTTATCGTCAACCGATCCTAACCTGCAAAACATTCCGGTACGTAACGAAGAAGGTCGCCGTATCCGCCAGGCGTTTATTGCGCCAGAGGATTATGTGATTGTCTCAGCGGACTACTCGCAGATTGAACTGCGCATTATGGCGCATCTCTCGCGTGACAAAGGCTTGCTGACCGCATTCGCGGAAGGAAAAGATATCCACCGGGCAACGGCGGCAGAAGTGTTTGGTTTGCCACTGGAAACCGTCACCAGCGAGCAACGCCGTAGCGCGAAAGCGATCAACTTTGGTCTGATTTATGGCATGAGTGCTTTCGGTCTGGCGCGGCAATTGAACATTCCACGTAAAGAAGCGCAGAAGTACATGGACCTTTACTTCGAACGCTACCCTGGCGTGCTGGAGTATATGGAACGCACCCGTGCTCAGGCGAAAGAGCAGGGCTACGTTGAAACGCTGGACGGACGCCGTCTGTATCTGCCGGATATCAAATCCAGCAATGGTGCTCGTCGTGCAGCGGCTGAACGTGCAGCCATTAACGCGCCAATGCAGGGAACCGCCGCCGACATTATCAAACGGGCGATGATTGCCGTTGATGCGTGGTTACAGGCTGAGCAACCGCGTGTACGTATGATCATGCAGGTACACGATGAACTGGTATTTGAAGTTCATAGAGATGATGTCGATGCCGTTGCGAAGCAGATTCATCAACTGATGGAAAACTGTACCCGTCTGGATGTGCCGTTGCTGGTGGAAGTGGGGAGTGGCGAAAACTGGGATCAGGCGCACTAAGATTCGCCTGAACATGCCCTTTTTTCGTAAGTAAGCAACATAAGCTGTCACGTTTTGTGATGGCTATTAGAAATTCCTATGCAACAACTGAAAAAAAATTACAAAAAGTGCTTTCTGAACTGAACAAAAAAGAGTAAAGTTAGTCGCGTAGGGTACAGAGGTAAGATGTTCTATCTTTCAGACCTTTTACTTCACGTAATCGGATTTGGCTGAATATTTTAGCCGCCCCAGTCAGTAATGACTGGGGCGTTTTTTATTGAGCGAAAGAAAAAATCCGCAATGCCTGATGCGCCATGTTTATCAGGCCAACGGTAGAATTGTAATCTATTGAATTTACGGGCCGGATACGCCACATCCGGCACAAGCATTAAGGCAAGAAAATTATTCGCCGTCCTGCGTTTCTTCTACAGGCTGCATCTCGCTAAACCAGGTATCCAGTTTCTGCCGCAGCTTGTCCACGCCTTGTTTCTTCAACGAAGAAAACGTTTCAACCTGCACATCACCGTTAAACGCCAGTACAGCTTCACGCACCATATTCAATTGCGCTTTACGTGCGCCGCTTGCCAGTTTGTCCGCTTTGGTCAGCAACACCAGCACGGCGATATTGCTGTCTACCGCCCACTCAATCATCTGCTGATCCAAATCTTTCAGCGGATGGCGAATATCCATTAGCACCACCAGACCTTGCAGGCTCTGACGTTTTTCGAGGTACTCGCCGAGCGCGCGCTGCCATTTGCGCTTCATCTCTTCCGGGACTTCCGCATAACCGTACCCAGGCAAGTCAACCAGACGCTTGCCGTCAGCCACTTCAAACAGGTTGATAAGCTGGGTGCGTCCAGGGGTTTTTGAGGTACGAGCCAGGCTTTTCTGGTTAGTCAGCGTGTTCAGCGCGCTGGATTTACCTGCGTTGGAACGGCCTGCAAAAGCCACTTCAATTCCGGTATCGGAAGGTAGGTGGCGAATATCAGGCGCACTCATCACAAAATGCGTCTGTTGATAATTCAAATTAGTCAAAGCGGTCGTCTCCGTCAGTCAAAGCTTTGTGGCGATTATACCTGAACCATAATAAAAGGCGGATTTTTCGGCGTGAGCGTTGTAAGTAAAAGCCATACGCTTTGTGAGACATTGCCGATAGTCTTTATGCGAAATAGCAGAGAAAATTCTGCGATGCATGTCAAATAAGCTATATAAATCAGTGAATTGCTTTTATATAAAACTCTGAAAATGTGCAAATACTGATGGCGGTTGATTGTTTGTTTAAAGCAAAGGCGTAAAGTAACACCCATAGAGCGAGGACGCTAACAGGAACAATGACTCAGGATGAGGGTCAGGAGCGCCAGGAGGCGAAGACAGAGGATTGTCAGGAAGACAAACGTCCGGAGACGTAATTAAACGGAAATGGAATCAACACGGATTGTTCCGGCTAATGGAAAAACAGGGTGTGTTGGCGGCCTGCAAGGATTGTAAGACCCGTTAAGGGTTATGAGTCAGGAAAAAAGGCGACAGAGTAATCTGTCGCCTTTTTTCTTTGCTTGCTTTCTGTTAGATTCCGCCGCAAATCTATACTGAATAAAACGGCTAAAAGACGAACCATTATGAAACCATCTTCACCATCACGCAGCAAAGGTCATGCAAAAGCGCGTCGCAAAACGCGCGAAGAGCTGAATCAGGAAGCTCGTGACCGCAAGCGTCAGAAAAAACGTCGTGGTCATGCGCCGGGCAGCCGCGCAGCGGGCGGTAACACCACGTCAGGCAGCAAAGGCCAGAACGTACCAAAAGATCCACGTATTGGCAGTAAAACCCCTATTCCATTGGGCGTGACTGAAAAAGTCACCAAACAGCACAAACCGAAGAGTGAGAAACCTATGCTTTCACCGCAGGCGGAGTTGGAGTTACTGGAAACGGATGAGCGTCTGGATGCGCTGCTGGAACGTCTGGAAGCAGGCGAAACCCTGAGTGCCGAAGAGCAATCCTGGGTGGATGCTAAACTGGATCGTATTGATGAGTTGATGCAGAAACTCGGCCTCTCTTATGACGATGACGAAGAAGAGGAAGAAGACGAGAAGCAAGAAGACATGATGCGTCTGCTGCGGGGCAACTAACGGATTGCCGCCGTGGGCCTTCCCGTTCTGCTGATAACCCTTCCGGTTATATGTTATCTGGTGTGGTTATTCGTTAAACTACAGCGGTTGTCGCGGCGACAAAAGTGGCTGCGCAACCGGCTGATGACCCGAAACGGGCATCCGCCGGTACGCCGTAGCCGCCAGAGACGCCATCGGAAGGAGTGAGCATGTCTGTACAGCAAATCGACTGGGATCTGGCCCTGATCCAGAAATATAACTATTCCGGGCCACGATACACCTCGTACCCGACCGCGCTGGAGTTTTCAGAAGACTTCGGCGAACAGGCGTTTTTACAAGCCGTGGCGCGCTATCCTGAGCGTCCATTATCTCTCTACGTACATATCCCGTTCTGCCATAAGCTTTGTTACTTCTGCGGTTGCAATAAGATTGTTACTCGCCAGCAGCACAAGGCCGATCAGTATCTGGACGCGCTGGAGCAAGAAATCGTCCATCGTGCACCGCTGTTCGCCGGGCGTCACGTCAGCCAATTGCACTGGGGCGGCGGAACGCCGACGTATCTGAATAAAGCGCAAATCAGCCGCCTGATGAAGCTGCTGCGCGAAAACTTCCAGTTCAATGCCGATGCGGAGATTTCGATCGAAGTCGATCCGCGGGAAATCGAACTGGATGTACTCGATCATTTACGCGCCGAAGGCTTTAATCGCCTGAGCATGGGCGTGCAGGACTTCAACAAAGAAGTGCAACGTCTGGTTAACCGCGAGCAGGATGAAGAGTTCATCTTTGCACTGCTTAACCATGCGCGTGAGATTGGTTTTACCTCCACCAACATCGACCTGATTTACGGCCTGCCGAAACAGACGCCGGAGAGTTTCGCCTTTACCCTGAAACGTGTGGCGGAGCTGAACCCCGATCGTCTGAGTGTCTTTAACTACGCGCATCTGCCGACCATTTTTGCTGCTCAGCGCAAAATCAAAGATGCTGACCTGCCGAGTCCGCAGCAAAAACTCGATATCCTGCAGGAAACCATCGCCTTCCTGACGCAATCGGGCTATCAGTTTATCGGTATGGATCACTTTGCCCGTCCGGATGACGAGCTGGCGGTGGCCCAGCGTGAAGGCGTGCTGCATCGTAACTTCCAGGGCTACACCACTCAGGGCGATACCGATCTGCTGGGGATGGGCGTTTCCGCCATCAGCATGATTGGCGACTGCTACGCGCAGAACCAGAAAGAGTTGAAGCAGTACTATCAGCAAGTGGATGAACAAGGCAATGCGCTGTGGCGTGGTATTGCGCTAACGCGTGATGACTGTATTCGCCGCGATGTGATTAAGTCGCTCATCTGCAACTTCCGTCTGGATTACGCCCCTATTGAGAAACAGTGGGATTTGCACTTCGCTGATTACTTTGCGGAAGATCTCAAGCTGCTCGCCCCGTTAGCAAAAGATGGGCTGGTGGATGTGGATGAGAAGGGGATTCAGGTGACGGCGAAAGGTCGCTTGCTGATCCGCAACATTTGCATGTGCTTTGATACCTATCTGCGCCAGAAAGCGCGGATGCAGCAGTTCTCACGGGTGATTTAAATAGTGAATGGCGCTTCGTTTACAAAGTAGAAAACGAAAGCGCCATCAATGTGCTGAGAACAAGATTGCCTGATGCGCTACGCTTATCAGGCCTACAAAACCTGTTGAAAATATTGCTTTTGTAGGCCGGATAAGGCGTTCACGCCGCATCCGGCATGAACAAAGAGCACTTCATCAGCAATCTGAAACTCAACTAAACAGCCCAATCATTGCGGCACACAGCACGGCAGCAACGGCAGTTTGCGGTGTGTGGCTGTCAACTGCGCCACTCGATACCAGATTAATTATTGATTCCAGCATAATGACTCTCCCCGTTTTCCGGGCAAGATCATACTGAACTTATCGGAACAGTAAAGCGCAAAATACCAGCAATTTGCGCTCAATAATCAATCTTTACACACAAGCCGTGAATCACTCCATCCCTAGCTCTTTTAACTTACGCGTCAGAGTGTTGCGGCCCCAGCCGAGTAGCCGCGCCGCTTCCTGTTTATGCCCCTGCGTATGTCGCAACGCGGTCGTCAGTAACGTCCGCTCCAGCTCTGGCTGCGCTTCGGAAAGCAGATTTTGATGACCGGAACGTAGCGCTCTGTCTGCCCACTGCGCAAGAAGCGTCGCCCAACTGTCCGGTTGCATTTGCGAAGTACTCTCCGCAACCGTTGATTCAAACAGTTCGCCAGGCAAATCCTGAATCAACACTTCCTGTCCGGCAGCCATTACCGTTAGCCAGCGGCAGGTGTTTTCCAGCTGGCGCACGTTGCCTGGCCACGCCAGACGCGTCAACGCGGCTTCGGTTTCCGGATGCAGCAACTTCGCTTCTACGCCCAGTTCTCGCGCGGCAACCTGTAAAAAATGGCGCGCCAGGCGGGGAATATCTTCCCGACGCTCACGCAGCGGCGGCAGATGAACGCGGATAACGTTCAGGCGGTGGAACAGATCCTCACGGAACTTACCTTCCTGCACCCGCTGTTCGAGATTCTGGTGAGTGGCAGCGATAATCCGCACATCCACTTTCACCGGCGCATAGCCGCCAACGCGGTAAAACTGGCCGTCTGCCAGCACGCGCAGCAAACGCGTCTGCACATCCAGCGGCATATCGCCAATTTCATCGAGAAATAATGTACCGCCATCAGCCTGTTCAAAACGCCCCTGACGAATGGTATTCGCGCCGGTAAACGCGCCTTTCTCGTGACCAAACAGTTCTGATTCGATCAAATCCTTCGGGATAGCCGCCATATTCAGAGCGATAAATGGCGCTTTGGCTCGCGGACTGTGGCGATGCAGGGCATGAGCGACCAGTTCTTTACCGGTGCCGGATTCGCCGTTAATCAGCACGCTAATAGAAGAACGCGAAAGCCGACCGATAATACGGAACACGTCCTGCATGGCTGGCGCTTCGCCGATGATATCGGTCGTTGGGCCGTTAAGCTGAACATTACGCGGCTGCTGCTGTTCCTGGTAATGACTGATGGCGCGCTCAACCAGCGCCACGGCTTCGTCGATATCAAACGGTTTGGGCAGATAATCAAACGCCCCTTGTTGATAGGCGCTGACGGCAGCATCCAGATCGGAATGTGCGGTCATAATGATGACCGGAAGCATCGGATGGCGCTGTTTAATCTGCTTGAGCAGCGCCAGCCCGTCCATTCCCGGCATACGGATATCTGAAAGCAGCACATCCGGCGTTTTGCTCGCCAGCGCCTCCAGTACCTCCGCGCCGTTCTCAAATGTCGTACAGGTTAAACCCGCTCCAGCGAGCGCACGTTCAAGCACCCAACGGATGGAACTATCGTCATCGACTACCCAGACTATCCCTCGTTGCATAAACGTCACCTTTATTTCCTGATAGGCAGGTAAACCGAGAACTCGGTATGCCCTGGCCAACTGGTAAATTCAATTTTGCCTGAATGCTGATCAATCAAATTACGAGCGATGGATAAGCCAAGCCCGGTGCCACCTTCGCGGCCGCTGACCATCGGGTAAAACAGCGTATCCTGCAAATGAGGCGGAATGCCTGGCCCGTTATCTTCCACATCAATCCGCGCCGCCAGCCGGTAGCGTTCGCCGTGTAAGGTCAGTTGAAACGCGGTGCGGGTACGCAGAATGATTTCACCGCCTTCCGGCCCCAGCGCCTGTAGCGCATTGCGCACAATATTCAGCAAGACCTGTTCAATTTGATCCGGGTCGTGCGCCAGTTCTGGCAGGCTGGGGTCGTAATCACGAATCAACCGCACGTTGTCCGGCAGTTCCATCGACACCAGCGTTACCACGCGTTCAGCCACTTTGTGAATACTTTCGGTAACGCGCGTACCGGGCAGCTGCGGCCCCAACAGACGGTCGACCAGATTTCGCAGCCGGTCCGCCTGTTCGATAATCACTTTGGTATATTCGAGTAGTGATGGGTCAGGTAACGCTTTGCTGAGCAGCTGCGCCGCGCCACGTAAACCGCCAAGCGGATTTTTAATCTCATGTGCCAGGCCGCGCACTAAATCACGGGCAGCAACCTGCTGGGCGTGCTGTAGCTGTTCCTGACTTAAGCGGCGCTGGTTATCCATCGGAGCCATCTCCAGCAGGATCATGCCGTCCGGCATACGCTGGGCCGTCACAGAAAGGATATGCGAGCGCCCGTCGATGACCAGCGTCACTTCGTTATCGGTAAAACCTTGCCCCGCCTCCAGACTTTCTTGCATCAGCTCGATATTTAATGAGAAGTAGCTCAACAGTTCCGGTAACGGTGTACCAAACAATTTGCGGGAGCTTTGGGCGAGCAGTTGTTGCGCGGCGGGGTTGGCGTAATGGATCGCCAGGTTGTCATCGATTAACAAAATACTGTTAATCAGCGAGTTGAGGATCTGCCCAGCATCGGGCTGCGTGCCTGTTGCCATAAAGCAGTCTCCTGAACAGGTTGCACCATTTTAGTGCATTATAGCTTTTTACGGATAAAAAGCGCGAAGCATCAGAGAATTGACGGAGAAAAAAGCCCATGCAGAGATGGGCTACAGATAGCTGACAAACTTCACGTTGGAGAGCGACTCACCTGCTCCGGCCTACCACATCATCACCGTGTAGGCCGGATAAGACGCATTTGCGTCGCATCCGGCGTGATGTGCTTGCCACCGATCCCAGGCCTGCCAGAGACAGGCGAAAAGTTTCCACGGCAACTAAAACACTTAGACGCTGTAGTACAGCTCAAACTCTACCGGATGCGGAGTCATACGCACGCGGTCATCTTCTTCGCGACGCAGTGCGATGTACGCATCAATTGCTTCGTCAGTGAACACGCCACCGGCTTTCAGGAACTCGCGGTCCAGATCCAGTTCGTTCAGTGCTTCTTCCAGAGAGCCTGCAACCTGTGGGATCTCTTTCGCTTCTTCTGGCGGCAGGTCATACAGGTTTTTGTCCATGGCTTCGCCCGGATGGATCTTGTTCTTGATACCATCAAGACCGGCCATCAGCAGGGCAGCAAAGCACAGGTACGGGTTAGCTGCCGGATCCGGGAAACGTACTTCGATACGACGTGCTTTCGGAGAAGAAACCACCGGAATACGGATAGACGCAGAACGGTTACGCGCAGAGTAAGCCAGCATTACCGGTGCTTCATAGCCCGGGACCAGACGCTTATAAGAGTTGGTGGTCGGGTTTGCCAGGGCGTTAATCGCTTTAGCGTGTTTGATTACGCCGCCAATGTAGTACAGCGCCTGCTCAGACAGACCTGCGTATTTGTCGCCTGCGAACAGGTTAACGCCGTTTTTAGACAGAGACATGTGGCAGTGCATACCGGAGCCGTTATCACCGAACATCGGTTTTGGCATAAAGGTCGCGGTTTTACCGAAGCGGTGCGCTACGTTGTGCACAACATATTTGTAGATCTGAATTTCGTCAGCTTTTTTGGTCATGGTATTGAAGCGGGTAGCCACTTCGTTCTGACCAGCAGTCGCTACTTCGTGGTGATGGGCTTCAACCACCAGGCCCATCTGTTCCATCACCAGACACATTTCAGAACGAATATCCTGAGCAGAGTCTACCGGCGGAACCGGGAAGTAACCGCCTTTCACTGCCGGACGGTGACCTTTGTTACCACCTTCATATTGGGTGGAGGAGTTCCATGCGCCTTCGATATCGTCGATAGCAACGTGAGAACCGGAGATAGATGATCCGAAACGGATGTCATCGAACAGGAAGAATTCAGGTTCTGGCCCGAACAGTACGGTGTCGGCAATGCCAGTGGAACGCAGGTAATCTTCGGCGCGCTTCGCAATGGAGCGCGGGTCACGGTCATAGCCTTGCAGGGTGCCAGGTTCAAGGATGTCGCAACGGATAATCAGGGTGGAGTCGGCGAAGAACGGGTCAATCACTGCGGTGGATGCGTCTGGCATCAGCACCATGTCGGACTCGTTAATGCCTTTCCAGCCGCCAATCGAGGAGCCGTCAAACATTTTGCCTTCTTCGAAGAATTCAGCATTCACCTGATGAGCAGGGATAGTGACGTGCTGTTCTTTACCTTTAGTATCGGTGAAGCGCAAATCAACAAACTTCACTTCGTGCTCGTTCAGCATCGTCAGTACGTGTTCAGCGGACATACTTTAACTCTCCTGGATTGGTCATGGTCGTCGTGGTAACGAAATCTGCAATTATTTTGGCCGTGTCGCCGTAAAAAAGATAAAGCGAAATCTGTGCCAACTTTTAAATTGCCCCTAAAAGGCGTTATCATGCGCACCATCGTGCAAAAGGGCTGCACCACGATGTGAATGTTGCACCAATATAGTGCTTCAATGGAAACATTAAGCACCATGTTGGTGCAATGACCTTTGGATAACCCTTTTTATGCTCCGTGAAAGCGATCACAAAGGGACTCTGCAATACTTGTTTGCGGAGGATGTTTGTGATCCTGTTTTGTAGTGCGATTAATCCGTGTACAATAACGCGCTATTTCTAATGCCTGAGGCAAAGTTGTGATCGAAAAATTGCGTAATATCGCCATCATCGCGCACGTAGACCATGGTAAAACCACCCTGGTAGACAAGCTGCTCCAACAATCCGGTACGTTCGACTCTCGTGCCGAAACCCAAGAGCGCGTGATGGACTCCAACGATTTGGAGAAAGAGCGTGGGATTACCATCCTCGCGAAAAACACCGCTATCAAATGGAATGATTACCGTATCAACATCGTTGATACCCCGGGGCACGCCGACTTCGGTGGTGAAGTTGAACGTGTAATGTCCATGGTAGACTCAGTGCTGCTGGTGGTTGACGCATTTGACGGCCCGATGCCGCAAACGCGCTTCGTAACCAAAAAAGCGTTTGCTTACGGCCTGAAGCCGATTGTTGTTATCAACAAAGTTGACCGCCCTGGCGCGCGTCCTGATTGGGTTGTGGATCAGGTATTCGATCTGTTCGTTAACCTCGACGCGACCGACGAGCAGCTGGACTTCCCGATCGTTTACGCTTCTGCGCTGAACGGTATCGCGGGTCTGGACCACGAAGATATGGCGGAAGACATGACCCCGCTGTATCAGGCGATTGTTGATCACGTTCCTGCGCCGGACGTTGACCTTGACGGTCCGTTCCAGATGCAGATTTCTCAGCTCGATTACAACAGCTATGTTGGCGTTATCGGCATTGGCCGCATCAAGCGCGGTAAAGTGAAGCCGAACCAACAGGTCACTATCATCGATAGCGAAGGCAAAACCCGCAACGCGAAAGTCGGTAAAGTGCTGGGCCACCTCGGTCTGGAACGTATCGAAACCGATCTGGCGGAAGCTGGCGATATCGTGGCGATCACGGGCCTTGGCGAACTGAACATTTCTGACACCGTTTGCGACACGCAAAACGTTGAAGCGCTGCCGGCACTCTCCGTTGATGAGCCGACCGTTTCTATGTTCTTCTGCGTTAACACCTCGCCGTTCTGCGGTAAAGAAGGTAAGTTCGTAACGTCTCGTCAGATCCTGGATCGTCTGAACAAAGAACTGGTACACAACGTTGCGCTGCGCGTAGAAGAAACCGAAGACGCCGATGCGTTCCGCGTTTCTGGTCGTGGCGAACTGCACCTGTCTGTTCTGATCGAAAACATGCGTCGTGAAGGTTTCGAACTGGCGGTATCCCGTCCGAAAGTTATCTTCCGTGAAATCGACGGTCGTAAACAAGAGCCGTATGAAAACGTGACGCTGGACGTTGAAGAACAGCATCAGGGTTCTGTAATGCAGGCGCTGGGCGAACGTAAAGGCGACCTGAAAAACATGAATCCAGACGGTAAAGGCCGCGTACGTCTCGACTACGTGATCCCAAGCCGTGGTCTGATTGGCTTCCGTTCTGAGTTCATGACCATGACTTCCGGTACTGGTCTGCTGTACTCCACCTTCAGCCACTACGACGACGTACGTCCGGGTGAAGTGGGTCAGCGTCAGAACGGCGTACTGATCTCTAACGGTCAGGGTAAAGCGGTCGCGTTCGCGCTGTTCGGTCTGCAGGATCGCGGTAAGCTGTTCCTCGGTCACGGTGCAGAAGTTTACGAAGGTCAGATTATCGGTATTCATAGCCGCTCTAACGACCTGACTGTAAACTGCCTGACCGGTAAGAAACTGACCAACATGCGTGCTTCCGGTACTGACGAAGCCGTTGTTCTGGTTCCGCCTATCCGCATGACTCTGGAACAAGCTCTGGAGTTCATCGATGATGACGAACTGGTAGAAGTGACCCCGACCTCTATCCGTATTCGTAAACGTCACCTGACGGAAAACGATCGTCGTCGCGCCAACCGCGCACCGAAAGACGATTAATTTCGTTTTTTAGTCATAAAAAACCTGCCAGCGATGGCAGGTTTTTTTTTGCCTGTCGTGAGCACTCAGCAATGCGAGTATCTCCCTTATAAGTCTGTGGTTACGTCAATAGAGAGCTTTGTCACAATTATCTGCAAAGTCATACGCCGTTAATTGCTTTCTTTTTTGGCGTAAGATGCCTCATCTGGTTTAAACCAAAAGGATTAAACAATGGCGGAGAATCAATCCACCGTAGAAAATGCAAAAGAGAAACTGGATCGGTGGTTGAAAGATGGCATCACCACGCCGGGTGGAAAACTCCCTTCAGAAAGAGAGCTGGGAGAACTGCTGGGCATTAAACGTATGACGCTGCGCCAGGCGTTGTTGAACCTCGAGGCAGAATCCAAAATCTTCCGTAAGGATCGTAAGGGGTGGTTCGTGACCCAGCCGCGATTTAATTACAGTCCGGAGCTGTCGGCGAGCTTTCAGCGGGCCGCAATTGAGCAAGGGCGGGAACCTTCCTGGGGGTTTACCGAGAAAAGCCGTACCAGCGATATTCCCGAGACGCTCGCGCCACTGATTGCAGTGACATCATCAACTGAACTCTATCGCATCACCGGCTGGGGGGCGCTGGAAGGACATAAAGTTTTCTATCACGAAACATATATTAATCCTGAAGTTGCTCCGGGTTTTATTGAACAACTTGAAAACCACTCATTTTCTGCAGTCTGGGAAAAGTGCTACCAAAAAGAGACGGTAGTAAAAAAATTGATTTTCAAACCCGTCAGAATGCCGGGCGATATCAGCAAGTATCTTGGCGGTTCTGCGGGTATGCCAGCGATCTTAATTGAAAAGCATCGCGCCGACCAGCAAGGCAATATTGTCCAGATAGATATTGAATATTGGCGATTTGAGGCCGTAGACCTCATCATTAATCTGTAGGTGTTTTATGATGACAATAAATAACGCAAGAAAGATTCTACAACGTGTCGACACTCTTCCTCTTTATTTACATGCTTATGCCTTTCATTTAAATATGCGGCTGGAAAGAGTGTTGCCTGCTGATTTACTTGATATCGCAAGTGAAAATAATCTACGTGGCGTCAAAATCCATGTTCTGGATGGCGAGCGTTTTTCTCTTGGTAATATGGACGATAAAGAACTCTCTGCCTTTGGAGATAAAGCCCGCCGTCTGAACCTTGATATTCATATTGAAACCAGCGCCTCAGATAAGGCATCTATTGACGAAGCCGTCGCCATCGCGTTGAAAACTGGGGCATCGTCCGTACGTTTTTATCCACGTTATGAAGGTAATTTGCGCGACGTATTATCGATTATCGCTAACGACATTGCCTATGTACGGGAAACGTATCAGGACTGCGGCCTGACTTTTACGATTGAGCAGCATGAAGATTTAAAAAGTCATGAGCTGGTGTCGCTGGTCAAAGAAAGTGAGATGGAGTCTCTTTCCTTACTGTTTGATTTTGCGAACATGATCAATGCAAATGAGCATCCCATCGACGCCTTAAAAACGATGGCACCGCATATTACCCAGGTCCATATTAAAGATGCCTTGATCGTTAAAGAACAGGGTGGCCTGGGTCATAAAGCCTGTATTTCAGGTCAGGGTGATATGCCGTTCAAAGCGTTATTAACGCACCTTATCTGCCTTGGTGATGATGAGCCGCAGGTGACGGCATATGGCCTGGAAGAAGAGGTTGATTACTATGCGCCGGCGTTCCGCTTTGAAGACGAAGATGATAATCCGTGGATCCCTTATCGCCAGATGAGTGAAACACCCCTACCAGAAAATCATTTACTGGATGCGCGGTTACGTAAAGAAAAAGAAGATGCAATTAATCAGATAAATCATGTGCGTAACGTACTACAACAAATCAAACAAGAGGCAAACCATCTTCTGAACCACTAATAAGTTTTAACTCATACGCAGTTAATAAAACCATTCTATATGAATGGTCGGTATCTTATTGCCTTTAAAACAGTGATTTTAAAAATCGCTTAGGGGATGTTATGCTCACGAAAAAGAAATGGGCGTTATTTAGTCTATTAACACTGTGTGGCGGTACAATTTATAAATTACCGTCGCTGAAAGATGCGTTTTATATCCCGATGCAGGAATATTTCCATTTGACCAATGGTCAAATTGGTAATGCCATGTCGGTAAACTCATTTGTTACCACAGTGGGCTTTTTTCTGTCTATTTATTTTGCCGATAAACTACCGCGCAGATACACCATGTCATTCTCACTCATTGCGACAGGATTACTGGGTGTTTATTTGACGACAATGCCGGGGTATTGGGGCATCCTCTTTGTCTGGGCGCTATTTGGCGTTACTTGCGACATGATGAACTGGCCGGTCTTGCTCAAGTCGGTAAGTCGATTGGGCAATAGCGAACAACAAGGTCGGTTGTTTGGCTTCTTCGAAACAGGGCGTGGCATTGTCGATACCGTGGTGGCATTTTCTGCGTTGGCAGTATTTACCTGGTTTGGCAGTGACTTATTAGGTTTTAAAGCAGGCATCTGGTTCTATTCCCTTATTGTGATTGCCGTAGGCATTATTATTTTCTTTGTCCTGAATGACAAAGAAGAGGCACCGTCCGTTGAGGTGAAAAAAGAAGATGGGGCATCGCAACACACCAGTATGACCTCGGTGCTGAAAGACAAAACTATCTGGCTTATCGCTTTCAACGTCTTCTTCGTTTACGCGGTTTACTGTGGCCTGACATTCTTCATTCCATTCCTGAAAAACATCTATCTATTCGATACTCTTATCATTAATTAAGCCACCGGGCTGGATGGTTAATTTATCGGTTGGTTTAAATAACGGATACCAACCTTCGATTTCGTTATATCCATGTTTTAGTTCATCTTCTCGCTGAAAGGTGTAGGTATTGGTTAACATAATACCCGCGCCCATATCGAAGTTATAACCCACACGTAGCATAACCTCGCCCTGATCGGAGGCGAGATTATATGCCTCCCTGTTTTCGACGTATGCGCCAGCGAATACTGAGGCAGAGGTCAGAGAAGATAATAAAATTATTGCATTAATATTTTTCATAATAAGTCCATTTTTAAACGTAGGGAGGCCGCCACCCACCAGAATGGAAATATCGGCTATTGACATTTATAACGTTACGGAAGCCGTTTTTTCTTCTGTCTCAATTTCTTTATTTTTGCGTTGGTTGATTTCCTCAATAATCAACGCAAACCGTTTTTCATTGAGTGTGTAAAAGAATCCCATCGTCAATGCAGCAATAATTGCCAGTGCACAAGGCCAGATAAAAATGAGCTGACGCAAACCCTGTAATGTCGCATCACTTTGCGCGATGTTGGGAACATAACCGATTTGCGTCAGCATAATGCCTGGCAAGAAGCCAGCAAGTGCGGCAGAAATTTTACGAAAGAAGGTATAACCGGTATAAACAGAACCTTCGGCACGAATACCGGTTTTCCATTCACCGTAATCTACGGTATCTGGTACCAGCGCCCAGTTCAGGCTGTTTACAAAGGCCGTGCCAAAAAAGGCGACACAAGAGAACATGACGAAAGTGAAAGAGTTACTTCCCCAGAAATAATTCAGGATATCACCAACCGCCCATAGCACCATGCCAGCTAAATAAACCTGTTTTTTACCAAAACATTTTACAGTTAATGGCACCAGTAATACGCCGACGAGGATGCATCCCATACTGAAGAATCCCATCCACGACAATAAATTAATATCATTCAGCACATACTGGGTGTAATAGACCTGAATCGCCAGTTTGATATTAAATGCCGCCAGGGTACACAAGTTAGCAATGCATAAAACCAGCAATGGCGGATTCCGAAATATCGCGCAAAAAGATTTGAGAATACTGGCTTTATGTCCGGTTGGTGCTGTGTCCACATAATGCTCTTTGACGCCTCTGTAGCACAGCATCATAAAAATAAAGCCGCCAATGGAGAACATAAGTGCCGCACAGGCATAACCGACGGTTGAGTCAGAAAAAAGCGACTGCAACGGAATAAACGCCACGGTACAAATCAATAGCCCTATGGTTGCACCACCCTGGCGGTAAGCCGCGAGCTGCGCGCGCTCATTCGGGTTTTTGGTAATTGCCGGGATCATCGCGCCATACGAGCAGTTCATCAGACTGTATGAAAGCCCAAACATCATAAACAGCGCCGTGGCAATCGTCGTTTTAACCGGCAAACTAAAAGTGGTGGCGATAAACTGGAGCGTTGCAATTAACGCCGCCGGAACTGCTGCATATAAAATAAAGGGACGAAATTTGCCTTTAGGCCCAATATTTTTCCGCGAGTCGAGTAAAAATCCGGTGAGCATATCGGTAAACGCGGTAAAAAACTTCGCCACCAGAAAGATAATCCCGCCATAGTAAGCTGGCATCCCTAATTCATCGGTATAAAATTTGAGGAGATACAGAGTACCGATGCTAAGCATTAAATTCGAACCAACGTCGCCCATACCATAGGCGATTTTTTCCCACAGATTCAGTTTTAATGTCAGTGGATTATGGTCAGACATAATCACTCCTTATAACGCCCCGCAGGGCGTCGTTTATTATTACGCCGTGCGTTTACGGGCTTCTATTTCTTCAACAATGCGGACATACATCTTCTCGTTCAGGCTGTAGAAGCAGCCCATCGCTACAATGGTGACTACCGCCAGTGCGCTTGGGTAGATGAAGATCAGCTGGCGCAACCCTTCAATGGTGTGGTCAGCCTGTGCGACGTTCGGCACATAGCCAATTTGCGTCAGCATCCAGCCGGGGAAGAAACCTGCCAGCGCCTGAGAAACTTTGCGAAAGAAGGTGAAGCCGGTGTAGACCGTCCCTTCAGAACGGACACCGGTGCGCCACTCGCCGTACTCGACGGTGTCAGAAACCAGCGCCCAGTTCAGGCTGTTAACAAACGCCGAACCAAAGAACGCCAGGCAGGAGAAAGCCACAAAGTTGACCGAGCCGCCGCCGAAGAAATAGTTGAGCAGATCGCCCAGCACCCAGATCAGCAGACCGCCAATATAGACCTTCTTCTTACCAAAACGCCTGACTGCACCAGGCATCAGGAACACGCCGATGAAAATACAGCCCATGCTGAAAAATCCCATATATGACAACAGGATGGGATCGTTAAGCACGTACTGGGTGTAATAGACCTGAATGGCGAGCTTAACGTTAAACGCCCCTAAGGTACAGAGGTTGGCAATGCACAAAATGAACAGTGGGCGGTTACCGGCAATTGCGCGGAAAGATTGCAACAGGCCTGGCTTTTGCGCCGGATTGGTAGGTTGGGTTTCGACATAACGCTCTTTCACGCCCGAATAGCAGATCCACATAAACATCAGGCCAAACAGTGAAAACAGCGTGGCGGCGAAGATATAGCCAAGTTGCTGATTACCCTCGATAAGATTCATAACCGGCACGAATCCCACCGTGCACAGCAGCAGGCCCAGCGTAGCGCCGCCCTGACGCCATGCTGCCAGCGAGGCGCGTTCGTTGGGGTTTTTGGTAATGGCGGGAACCATTGCGCCGTAGGAGCAGTTCATCATGCTGAAAAACAGTCCGTAAAGCATAAACAGAATAGTGGCCATCACCGTTTTACCGGTGACATCGAACGGTGTGCCGATAAAGTTAGCGATTGCCAATAAGGTAACCGGGAATGACGCATACAGAATAAAAGGACGGAATTTACCTTTTGGACCGATCTTGCGTCGGGAATCCAACATGATGCCGGTTCCCATATCGGTAAAGGCGGTAAAGAATTTCGAGATCAAAAAGATAATGCCGCCATAGGTGCCAGGCAGCCCCAGAACGTCGGTATAAAACTTCAAAAGATAAAGCGTACCAATATCCAGCAGGATGTTAGAGGCCAGATCGCCGATACCGTAAGAGAGTTTCTCTTTAAAGGGCAGGCGCAAAGTTGCCGGATCTTCCGTTGTGATGTGACTCATCGTTATTCTCCATTTGCCCGTGAGTTTCCCCACGGGCGGGCATGATTAGATGTTTTTTAACGAGGCGAACAGTGCAGCCCATTCGCTGTCGGCGCGATAAAAGACCGGCGGCTTGCCGATGGGCGCTTCAACAGTTATTTCTCCACCGTGGAAGGTTTCTCCGGTCCAGGCGTGGACCCAGTTATCCTCTGGCAGATAGAGCGTCCAGTCGCTGCGACCTTCTTCGTGTAAAGGAGCAACCAGAATGTCGCGACCTAACAGGTACTGATATTTCAGGGAATAGGTCTGCGCGTCGTCTTCGTAATGCAGGAACAGCGGGCGCATAACCGGCAGGCCGGACTTCGCATTCAGCGCGACGGCCTCTTTCAGGTAAGGTTTCAGGGTGGTGAAGACGGTGGTTATACGGGCGAAATGGGCGATGGTTTCCGCGTCGCCGTCAAACTGCCAGTTGTCGCCAGGACGGTTACCTTCGTGGGTGCGCATCATCGGCGTGAAGGCGCTGAAATCGCACCAGCGCAGCAGCAGCTCTTTGCTGCGCTTCATCTCAAACAGGGTGGTATAACCGCCAATGTCGCTGTGATGCAGGCCATGTCCGGTCATTGCCAGAGATAGCGCCGCCGGGACAACCGACGCCAGGCCATCGTCCAGACTCCAGTCCACGTTCTGGTCACCCGCCCACATCATGGTGGAGTATTTCTGGCTACCGGTAGAACCGGCGCGCATAAAGAAGAGGATCTCGCCGAGCTTGCCCGTTTCTTCAAGGGCTTCGTAGTTACATTTCGCCCACAGCGCGGGCCAGGCGTTATGCATAATTTCCGCGCTGATGCCGTTATGCAGGTACGTGTCGGTGGGCAGATACTCGCCGAAGTCAGCCATCCAGCCGCCGCAGCCGAGTTCAATCATGTTCTTTTTGATAACTTCCTTGAACCAGGCGTAGGCTTCCGGATTGGTGAGATCGACAACGCCGCCGTAGAACTCGCCAAACTCCACCAGATAGTCGCCACCGGCGACATCTTTTGCCAGATAACCGCGCTTTGCCGCCTCTTCGCAGAGATCTTTATCACTGGCAACATACGGGTTGATATAGGCAAGGAACTGCACGCCCTCTTTGTTCCACTGCTTGATACGCGAATCCAGTTGCGGGTAGTTTTCGCTGTTCCACTTCCAGTTCCACATCACGCGTTTGCCAAAAGAGGTCATACGAATACCGGACCAGTCCTGCGCCCAGATGCCGTTGACCTTCACGCCCGCGTTACGCATGGTGTCCAGTTTCTTCTGGCACACTTCCGTCCCGCCCTGAATGCCGAGCGTTACTCCGTCATAAATCCAGTCGGGCAGTTCTGGCTGGCGTCCCAGCAGGGCGGTTAATTTTTCCAGCAGGGAGATGTATGTGTCAGCACATTCAAAACGCAGCGTTGCTTTGTCTTCCCACAGCGCCAGTTCATGGTATTCCGGGGCACTAAAGTCGAAGTTCATATAGCAACTGTTATCAACATGGCAGTAATACTTCTGCGTGCTGACAAACGTAGGCTGTGGGAAGAAAGTCCAGTAATAGTCGCCGCCCGCATTTTCTTTGCAGTCGGCCTGCCAGGTGACATAGGTTTGTTTATTGCGACCAACGCCTTGTTCACTGGTCCATAGCGGGAACGGTTTGCCACGCAGATCGAAGTAGGAAAACTGTTCGCCGCAGCCGTAGATATGGTCCTCTGGTTGAGCGGCAAGGCGCAGCCAGATACGGTTGTGGTTAAGGTTGTCGTTTTGTAGTTCCAGCAATAAACGGCCCTGATCGTCGGCAGAGATATTCAGCGTGGCGCTAATGTCAGAACCACGGCTGAAATGGATTAACCAACCATCCGGCGACTGGCTGACGATGGCGTCGGTAAGCGCAATTTTCTCCTGTAGTTTATCTTTAATGCTGAAATTGCCGCGGAACATATCGATATCCGCAATACCTGAACCAATCCATAAACAAGGATTATCTTTGCTATGGGTTAAAATAAGACGCTGTTGAAAATGTAGGGTAAAACTGTCGTTATTCTGATGAAACTGAAAATCTGGTAATTGTGGGCGTGGCGTATCCATAAATAATCTCCATAGAGTATAAAGCTAATATTTCATGCCATCCTGTTGTTACAGGTTTCATTAATTAAAGAATGTGGTGCTGGTATAAATTAAAACCCGCATAAGTGATTATTTACTTTCTTCAGCCCGGCGGATTGCCGCCACTTTTTTACCAAATGCCAGTTGCAGTATAACTAACAAGGTAAAAGGAGGCAGAAGCGCGGCAGCAGCGGGAATTCCCAGCGCGCCTTTTATCAACATAGAACCGTAGGCAATCAGCAACAAAAAGACCATCACACGGAACACTTTGACTGAAATGCGTTTATGCACATATTGTCCAACCAGTGAACCGAGGATCATGGTGGGAATACAAAACAGCACCAGTTTAAAGATAGAAACAGTCAAAATTCCGCTGGTCGCCAGCCCGCCGATCACCGCGATGTTGTTTGCGGTGAAGAAAGCGTTCAGAGTGCCACGAAATGCCGCCGGGCCTAAGTTACGCAGCATACCGTAGATAACCATCGGCGGTCCGTTGGTTGAAAACGCTGCCCCTAACGCTCCTGCCACAGCGCCGATAGGTGCGGCGATCCAGTTGCGGTCATAAATCGGCAGGCGTGGAATAAACATACTGTAAAAGGAGTACGGGATAAGGAATCCGCCTAAGCCCACTTTCATAAAATGGTCGGGTAAATATGACAGCGCATATAAACCGACGGGTATTCCCAGAAACGAGAAAATAATCAGTACCATTGCCGATCGCCAATCCGTTTCTTTACGTGACAGCCAGGTGGCGTACAAGGCGGTCGCGGTGCCGACAATCACCGAGAGCGGAGTTGCCATTTTTACGGGGAGCATTAACGTGACGAGCGGCATGGTGGTTAAACCACCGCCAAATCCCGCGCATATCCCCACAAAGGTATAAAGAAACATTAACGCGATAACGATACATACCACGTTTGTTTCCAGCATGACCCCATCCGGTGAAAATAACGTAAAAAAGTCCATGATATTTCCTGTTGTGTAAATACAACCCTAAACAATGATCTCGTTCTTTTCTTAATAAAATTAATTGTGCTGCCCGTAAATATTAAAAAACAGGCGGTGCGTTTTCCCTGGTTCCAGTAATAATAAGTCGAGACCTGAATTAAAGGCGTTAGGTGGGCAACTCATAGGTTCAACTGCCAGTCCCTGACGCTGTAATTTTTCGCCGCTATAAATCTGCACCCAGGGTTGATCGGAACAAAGGCTTACCGAAAGCGCCTGTTGTGGATGGGTAATGGTTATTTCCCACAGATCATTAGCGGTTTTAAAGGTGTGGTCGATTTTTGTCGCGGCTATTTTTTTCGCCTGCGTGAAATTTAAATCCAGCTCATCAACGTGGTGAAGCGTTGTCGGATTAGCGTGCTCATCGACGGCATAAACCTGGTTTGCCGGAAGCTGGAACAGATATTCATCAACAGATGTTAAGTTGCAGGTTAAATAAGGATGAATACCCACACCATAGGGTGCGGTCACAGTACCAATATTCTGACTTGCGATCTCAACGGAAAGACCCGTGCGTGCATTGAGCGAATAAACAACCTGCGAAGCCAGCATAAACGGATAGCCGTAACTGGGTGGCAGAAAAGCTGTCAGGGTAACGCTGGTGGCGGTTAATTCGCTGATTTGCCAGTCACGCCAGGCGAGCAGCCCATGAATAGCGGCTTTTGAACCATGTTCATTAATGGGTAACTGATATTCCTGCCCCTGATAGCGATAACAGCCGTTGGCGATCCGGTTCGGCCACGGAATAAGGACTTTGCCCAGATGTGCCAGCGGCATCTCTTCGGGTTTATGTGGAATAACTAAATGACAGCCCTGAAAGGTTAATTCAGCCAGACCTGCACCGACGGTCACAATGGTCGCGTGATAATCCCCCGCGGCAAGTGAAACGGTCTGTCCACTGCAATGCATGTTGGTGATTTGCATACGAGGTACCTTTATTGAATAACGACATACCCGGCGTGCAGCCTGATATGTCGTTTTTTTTTAGTCAGCTATTTCGCGTTAATATCCAGCAGACCCGCCGCAACTGCCGGAGCCAGGCCTGGCGCTAACGGGATACGCGGGATCACCAGGCAATGCAGCAGGTGATAAATATCCTGTTTACCGTCCCAGACTTTCGTGGTGACTTTATTGTCCGCATCCAGCTCCTGCCACCAGGAACCATTTTCATAGTCCATCAGGTACTTAATGCAGTAGTCCCACCATGTCTGATACCAGGTTTCATACTGGCGATCGCCGGTGACGGTGTAGAGCGCGTAGGCCGTACCCATCGCTTCGACGATAGGCCAACGCACACGTTCGCGGACCACCGGTTTTCCTTCCCAGTCAACGGTATAAACAATCCCGTCCGCACCATCGGGTGCCCAGGCATCACGCACGGTGGCGTTAAACAGACCTTTGGCATCTTCTAGCAGCCATGCTGGCGGTTGTTCGCAACGGGCTTCCAGGGCCGCGTGGATGTGCAGCATTAAACGGCCCCATTCGATCCAGTGGCCTGGTGTACCTCCGAACGCGCGGAAGCGGTGCGCCGGGTTATCTTTGTTGTAATCCGGCAGCGGATTCCACTGGGTATCGAAGTGTTCGTTAACGCGATAATGATTATTTCTTGCGACGTCGTGGATAATCACGGAAGCCACGCGAATCGCGCGATCCAGCCATTTTTTGTCATGCGTTACGTCATAAACAATTAAGAAAGCTTCCACTGCGTGCATATTGGCATTGCCGCCGCGGTACTCTTCGGTTTTGCTGAAGGCTTCGTCCCAGGACTCCAGGCACATCTGCTCTTCTTCGCTCCAGAAGTATTTCTCGATAATTTCAATGGTGTAATCGAGCAGCTTGCGCGCTTCCGGATGACCGGTAGTGACGGCGCTGGCAGCACCCAGCAGAGCAAAGAAATGTTGATAGCCCTGTTTGGAGGCATCCACCACGCCCTCGTCATTCACACAGGCATACCAGCCGCCATATTTTTTATCGCGCAGTGCGCCGTTCATGGCTTTAATACCGTGATCAACCAACGAGTAAGCGCCAGGTCGACCCATCGCCGCAGCAACGGAATAAACGTGCAACATCCGAGCTGTGATCCACAGATGGGTGCCCATCTCTTCTTTGATTTGCCCTTTATTGCCTAACCAGCCAAATCCAGTCGATACTACGGAATTTTTACCAAAATCAAAGATGCGATCGGTTTCCTGTTCCAGCCAACGGTTGTGACTTAAAGTGTTAAACCATTTCATTTTTGTATCCCCATCTTAACGGCGTTTAGCCATCATTTCGTCGACGATATCGCCCAGTTGTTGTAATTTCGGTGCACAAACGTCACGCAGCATCAGCTCGTTGTCTGGTAAACCGACGACCGATGCCCAGACGGCACGACCAACCAGGAAGCCCGATGCACCCGCTGTCATTGCCACGCGTACGGCACGCGGGAACAGTTTTTCGTCGACACCGGAAGAGAGGATCACCCACGGCATATTGATATGGTCATTCAGACGTTGTGAAGCACTGAGAAGCTCTTGTTGCGGACCTTTACCGTAAAGCGGCATTTCAACTTTGTAGAGGTCAGCGCCACTGTCGCCCAGCTCTTTGGCAGCATCGATGATCGCTTGTTCGCGATCGAATTTATCGCCACGACGTGGTGGGCGGACGACTGGCTCAATAATGCTTACCAGGCCGTGTGAGTGGCACAGTTCGTTAAACTCTTTCACCATATCCAGGCGTTGCTGCGCATCTTCATCACTACGCCACAGCACCAGCAGTTTTAAGGCTTTGCCACCGTCTTGTTTGATCTGTAGCGGATTGATTTTGCGGTCAATGACCACGCTATCTACCGGAATACCGTTGCCAGGAATGAACTCATCGGCGGCGACAATCATGGCGCAACTTTTGGCAATCGCGTTTTGCTCAACCACCTGGCGGTAACAGAATTGTTGATCTACCAGAATCGCCGAGGCATAAGGCGAGAGGGTCTTCGCCGCGTTAACTTTGAAATCAGTTAAAACGCTATCGGCTACCGGAGCGGGTGCCCCAGCCGCGGCAAACATCATGCGCATGGCTTCGCGCTGATCGACCGCCAGCATGGCAAAACCGCCCGATGCGCGCGTAATGTCGTTGATGGTGTACTTATTCATTCATTTATTCCTTTATCCAGTCGTTACATTTTTACTTTGGCAGTCATCCCGGCACTGACACGGACCTGTTCCAGAATGGCGGACCAGTCCTGGCGACCGCGACCCGCTGCGCGCGCCTGGCTATAAACCTCCCGTGAGGCGGCCCCCAGCGGCATTGGCACATGCAGCTGGTTGGCGACATCAAGGGCGATGCCAAGATCCTTATGGGCAAGATCGATCATGAAGGCGGGAGAAAGATCTCCGCTGAGGACTTTGTTTGGCCAGGAAGTGGTGAAGTGGCCTTTACCGGCGGCGGTACCGCTCATCACTTTGACGGCAACATCGAAGGGAAGATTCAGGGCTTCGCACAAAACGGCAGCTTCTGCCGAAAGCGCATTGAGCGCGATGCTCATATAGTTGTTGATGAGCTTAACGCGGATCCCCATGCCCGGACCGCCAGCGTTAATCAACTCACTGCCCATCGCCATCAGGATCGGCGTGGCACGTTCAACTTGTTCAGCGGTGCCGCCAGCCAGCAGTAACAGAGTACCGGTAATGGCATTTGCAGAAGTACGGCCTACCGGAACATCCATCATGCTGAAGCCTTTGGCTTGCATATCGGCAATCAATTTATCGGTTTGCAGCGGATGGATGGTCGACATATCAATGACCAGCGCATCGGTAGATAAGCTTTCGCAAACGCCGTTTTCACCGAACAACACGCTGCGCACCAGATCGCCATTCGGCAACATGGTAATGATAAATTCGGCATCTTTAGCGGCCTGCGCCGGGTTGGCGGCGGGAGTCGCGCCTTTGTCTACCAGATGCCGCACAGCCTCGGCATTCACATCAAAGACGCGAAGTTGGTGCCCTTGCTGCAATAAATTGCTCGCCATTGGCGAACCCATTTGTCCTAAACCGATAAACGCGATTGCTGCCATAACCTTCTCCTGAATACAGTGATGTCACTTTTTGTCATTTATGACACGCTTTGATTGTCTGTTTTTGATCGTATTTGTAATTTATAGTCAAAAAATTGACAGCCGTCACTTTTTAAACAATTGGTGAAATTAAAATGAACGCATCCCAAAATGTTTAAGGAATGACCATGATTCGTGTTGCTTGTGTAGGTATAACCGTGATGGATCGCATCTATTACGTGGAAGGGTTACCGACGGAGAGCGGTAAATACGTGGCGAGAAATTATACGGAAGTTGGTGGCGGGCCAGCGGCGACGGCAGCGGTTGCGGCGGCAAGGCTGGGGGCGCAGGTTGATTTTATTGGTCGCGTAGGTGATGACGACACGGGCAACAGCCTGCTGGCAGAGCTGGAATCCTGGGGCGTTAACACCCGTTACACCAAACGGTATAACCAGGCGAAATCATCGCAATCCGCCATCATGGTGGATGCCACAGGCGAGCGGATAATCATTAACTACCCCAGCCCGGACCTGCTGCCTGACGCAGAGTGGTTGGAGGAAATTGATTTCTCTCAGTGGGATGTTGTGCTGGCAGATGTACGCTGGCACGACGGCGCTAAAAAAGCCTTCACTCTGGCCCGGCAGGCGGGCGTGATGACCGTTCTGGACGGTGATATTACGCCGCAGGATATCAGCGAGCTGGTGGCATTAAGCGATCATGCGGCCTTTTCAGAACCGGGTCTGGCGCGCTTAACGGGCGTGAAAGAGATGGCCAGTGCGCTAAAACAGGCACAAACGCTCACAAATGGTCATGTCTATGTGACCCAGGGCAGCGCAGGCTGTGACTGGCTGGAAAATGGCGGGCGTCAACATCAACCGGCCTTCAAAGTTGATGTGGTAGATACCACAGGTGCGGGTGATGTTTTTCACGGCGCATTGGCGGTGGCGCTGGCAACAGGTGGGGATTTAGCGGAGTCAGTCCGCTTCGCCAGCGGTGTAGCGGCGTTGAAATGCACGCGTCCCGGTGGACGAGCCGGGATCCCTGACTGTGATCAAACCCGATCTTTTTTGTCACTTTTTGTATAAAATGCCAGGGTGATGGTTTTTCGAGGAATTTTCATGAGCCTTACCGAACTAACCGGTAACCCGCGGCACGACCAACTCCTCATGCTGATCGCCGAGCGTGGGTATATGAATATTGATGAGCTGGCAAATCTGCTGGATGTCTCCACGCAGACGGTGCGCCGGGATATTCGTAAATTAAGCGAGCAAGGCCTGATTACGCGCCATCACGGTGGCGCGGGTCGGGCTTCCAGCGTCGTTAATACGGCGTTCGAGCAGCGTGAGGTTTCGCAAACCGAGGAAAAAAAAGCGATTGCCGAAGCAGTGGCAGACTATATTCCTGATGGTTCAACAATATTTATCACCATTGGTACGACCGTTGAGCATGTCGCCCGGGCGTTACTTAACCATAATCATTTGCGGATAATCACCAACAGCCTGCGTGTGGCGCATATTCTTTACCACAACCCGCGCTTTGAAGTGATGGTGCCCGGCGGTACGTTGCGCTCTCATAATAGCGGGATCATTGGCCCTTCAGCGGCGTCCTTTGTGGCCGATTTTCGTGCTGATTATCTGGTAACAAGCGTAGGCGCAATCGAGAGCGATGGCGCGTTGATGGAGTTTGATGTTAACGAAGCTAACGTGGTGAAAACGATGATGGCGCACGCGAGAAATATCCTGCTGGTCGCCGATCACACTAAGTATCATGCTTCGGCGGCGGTTGAAATTGGTAACGTGGCACAGGTCACCGCGCTCTTTACCGACGAGCTGCCGCCCGCTGCGCTAAAATCACGCTTACAAGACAGCCAAATTGAAATCATTCTTCCCCAGGAAGACGCGTAGATTTTTGTGACCGTTGACCTGGCTTCATACCTTGCCACATAGCCAAACCCATCCTTTCCCGCTACAGTTAATTTCTTGTGGCGCGAAAGGAGGCAAAAATGCTCTATATCTTTGATTTAGGTAATGTGATTGTCGATATCGACTTTAACCGTGTGCTGGGAGCCTGGAGCGATTTAACGCGTATTCCGCTGGCTACGCTTAAGAAGAGTTTTCATATGGGGGAGGCGTTTCATCAGCATGAGCGTGGGGAAATTAGCGACGAAGCGTTCGCAGAGGCGCTGTGTCATGAGATGGCTCTACCGCTAAGCTACGAGCAGTTCTCTCACGGCTGGCAGGCGGTGTTTGTTGCGCTGCGCCCGGAAGTGATCGCCATCATGCATAAACTGCGTGAGCAGGGGCATCGCGTGGTGGTGCTTTCCAATACCAACCGCCTGCATACCACCTTCTGGCCGGAAGAATACCCGGAAATTCGTGATGCTGCTGACCATATCTATCTGTCGCAAGATCTGGGGATGCGCAAACCTGAAGCACGAATTTACCAGCATGTTTTGCAGGCGGAAGGTTTTTCACCCAGCGATACGGTCTTTTTCGACGATAACGCCGATAATATAGAAGGAGCTAATCAGCTGGGCATTACCAGTATTCTGGTGAAAGATAAAACCACCATCCCGGACTATTTCGCGAAGGTGTTATGCTAAAAACCATTCAGGACAAAGCCAGGCACCGTACCCGTCCACTATGGGCCTGGCTAAAACTACTCTGGCAACGCATTGATGAGGACAACATGACAACCCTGGCAGGTAACCTTGCCTATGTGTCGTTGCTCTCATTAGTGCCGCTGGTTGCCGTTGTTTTTGCGCTTTTCGCCGCTTTTCCCATGTTTTCCGACGTCAGCATTCAGTTACGTCACTTTATTTTTGCCAACTTTCTGCCTGCTACTGGCGATGTTATTCAGCGGTATATCGAACAATTTGTTGCCAATTCCAACAAGATGACCGCCGTTGGGGCGTGCGGGCTGATCGTCACCGCGTTATTGCTGATGTACTCCATCGATAGCGCGTTGAATACCATCTGGCGCAGTAAACGAGCGCGACCAAAAATTTACTCGTTCGCCGTGTACTGGATGATTTTAACGCTGGGGCCGCTGCTGGCAGGGGCCAGTCTGGCGATCAGTTCCTATTTGCTCTCCCTGCGCTGGGCGAGCGATCTCAATACTGTCATCGATAACGTGCTGCGTATTTTTCCGCTGCTGTTGTCGTGGATCTCCTTCTGGTTGCTGTACAGCATTGTTCCTACCATCCGCGTACCTAACCGCGACGCGATTGTCGGCGCGTTTGTCGCCGCGCTCCTGTTCGAAGCAGGAAAGAAAGGTTTCGCGCTTTATATCACCATGTTTCCGTCATATCAGCTCATTTACGGCGTGTTGGCGGTGATCCCCATTCTCTTTGTTTGGGTCTACTGGACATGGTGTATCGTCTTGCTTGGCGCGGAAATTACTGTCACTCTCGGGGAATACCGCAAACTAAAACAAGCAGCTGAACAAGAAGAAGACGACGAACCATGATTGCATTAATTCAACGCGTAACCCGTGCCAGCGTCACCGTGGAGGGAGAAGTGACGGGCGAAATTGGCGCGGGACTTTTGGTGTTATTGGGTGTCGAAAAGGATGACGACGAACAGAAAGCAAACCGTCTGTGCGAGCGTGTGCTCGGCTACCGCATCTTTAGCGATGCCGAAGGCAAGATGAACCTCAACGTGCAACAGGCGGGCGGCAGTGTGCTGGTGGTTTCCCAGTTTACCCTCGCCGCAGATACCGAACGGGGGATGCGCCCAAGTTTCTCCAAAGGTGCATCACCGGATCGCGCAGAGGCGTTATATGACTATTTCGTCGAACGCTGCCGTCAGCAAGAGATGAACACGCAAACAGGACGCTTCGCTGCGGATATGCAGGTATCGCTGGTCAATGATGGCCCCGTGACATTCTGGTTGCAGGTATGAGCCAGCTTCCAGGGTTGTCACGGGAAACAAGAGAGAGTATCGCTATGTATCACCTTCGGGTTCCACAAACAGAAGAAGAATTAGAGCGTTACTATCAGTTTCGCTGGGAAATGTTGCGTAAGCCCCTGCATCAACCAAAAGGTTCGGAACGCGACGCGTGGGATGCGATGGCGCATCACCAGATGGTCGTCGACGAGCAGGGTAATCTGGTGGCGGTAGGCCGACTGTATATTAATGCCGACAATGAAGCGTCCATTCGCTTTATGGCCGTTCACCCGGACGTGCAGGACAAAGGGTTAGGAACGCTGATGGCGATGACCCTGGAGTCGGTGGCGCGTCAGGAAGGCGTTAAGCGCGTGACCTGTAGCGCCCGTGAAGACGCGGTGGAGTTTTTCGCCAAGCTGGGGTTTGTTAATCAGGGAGAAATCACCACGCCAACCACCACGCCGATTCGCCATTTTTTGATGATTAAGCCCGTCGCCACTCTGGATGATATTTTGCATCGCGGCGACTGGTGCGCGCAGCTGCAACAGGCGTGGTACGAACATATCCCGCTTAGTGAAAAAATGGGCGTGCGCATTCAGCAATATACCGGGCAAAAATTTATCACTACCATGCCAGAAACCGGCAATCAGAATCCGCACCATACGCTGTTTGCCGGGAGTTTATTCTCACTGGCGACGCTCACCGGTTGGGGACTTATCTGGCTGATGCTGCGTGAACGCCACCTCGGCGGAACGATTATTCTTGCGGATGCGCATATCCGCTACAGCAAGCCGATTAGCGGTAAACCTCATGCGGTAGCCGACCTCGGTGCCTTAAGCGGCGATCTCGACCGTCTGGCGCGCGGACGAAAAGCACGGGTGCAGATGCAGGTCGAAATCTTTGGCGACGAGACGCCGGGTGCAGTGTTTGAAGGCACGTATATCGTTCTGCCCGCGAAGCCATTTGGCCCGTATGAAGAGGGCGGGAACGAAGAAGAGTAGCTGATGGAGAGGGGCGGTGCTGCCTCTCTCATTCAGGTCATTTATATTAGTCCTTGGCTATTTCGGTTATATTAAATAAGAACTCTATAAATTTTTATTCTTCGTTGGCTCCATACGTGTCTTGCTACATCACTGTTCAGGAGCATTTAAATATTATTTGTAGAACTGAGTGGCAATTATCGCAGATAATGCTTAATTCATCATCTTAGTTCATGTTTGAGCGATTTTTGATAGTCAAAACCCCCTCTGGTGCCATACTTTTCTCATAAATATTTTTAAAATCTATAGCTAACAAATATTATGCAAAGATAATGGACTAGCATCATTGTCAGTATCATTCATTTACTGCTCTGTATGTTATGAATAATTATGTTGTATGTTTGCTCTTAAACCGTGGGAAGGAGGCTATAATGGTTGCCAATATTAATCTCATTAAACAAGAAAGTTATTCTGTTGTTAATTTAGAAAAACAACTTTCCCGAACTGTTACCAACAAAATTATAACGATGAGCAAGTAAAGACCGGTTGGTGGCAGTACTGACCGGTCTGTGATGAAAGATTAATTTCACCTTAAATCCTGGTGCTGTTAGGATGCTGACGTTTTTCGGCTACACCATTCAGATTATGCAAATAAATATCTCTGAATATAATATATTCATAGCACCCATAATTCATCCTGGGCGATAACTAAACCATTTTTGAGTAATAAATGAAACAACTGCAACACTCTTATTATTTCTGGAAAACGCCTCGCAAAAACAAAACAACATGCAAAAATCCGCTTTTTTTAAATGATTTTCCGGCGTAATTTTCGCACATACATTAATGAGTAATATAGGTAAGGTGGTGGTAATGGCGATGAATACGGTTTTTCTTCATTTATCAGAAGAGGCAATTAAACGGCTGAACAAGCTTCGGGGCTGGCGTAAGGTTTCACGATCTGCAATTTTACGCGAAGCGGTAGAGCAATATCTGGAACGTCAGCAATTCCCGGTGCGTAAAGCAAAGGGAGGCAGGCAAAAGGGGGAGGTAGTTGGTGTTGATGATCAGTGTAAGGAGCATAAGGAATGACAAAAATTTTTCATTCTTGAATATAAAAAACAGATGCCCTTATTCTGGTATTAATACAAGGCTGTTTTACTTGAACTTATAATAACTGCAACTGTTACATCATATCTGGAAAACGCCTCGCAAAAATAAAAAATGATGCGTAAATGAGCTTTCTTTAAAGATTCGGCAAGGGTACTTTTCTCTCCATAGATTCAAAAATGATATTGGCGAGATATTTATGAACTCTCTGGCAGGTATAGATATGGGCAGAATTTTACTCGATTTATCGAATGAGGTGATTAAGCAACTTGATGATCTCGAGGTGCAGCGTAATCTTCCTCGTGCGGACCTATTAAGGGAAGCGGTAGATCAATACCTGATAAATCAATCGCAAACAGCAAGAACCAGTGTTCCTGGCATCTGGCAAGGGTGTGAGGAAGATGGTGTCGAATATCAGCGTAAGCTGCGCGAGGAATGGTAATGGGAAAAAATGATGTCAATCAGATTGCTGACAACGTGCGCGTTGTTCATGCCGGATGCGGCGTGAACGCCTTATCCGGCCTACAAAGTCGTATAAATTCAATGTATTGCAGTTTATTGGTAGGCCTGATAAGCGCAGCGCATCAGGCAATCTTACGCTTGTCATCAGTCTCATGCCCATAACCTTATTGATGTGGTGGTGGGTAAATTGAGGCCAAACCGGCACTGGCGGCATAGCTTGAGGTGGTAACGCGGAATACGAGAGATGGTGTCGTCACACCCTATGAGCTGTAATCCGGGCGACCTGCGCCACCCGGAAAACGTCAGAGATTACTCTCCTTCACCCGGAAACAGGAACGGGTTGATGGAACTGCGGGCATAGCCTTCTTGCTCCATTCGTGCGTCCAGTACCAGAGAGGCGAGGTCATCTGCTACGGCTTCGATTTTTGGATCTTTTTCCTGATAGAGAATTTTCAGGTAAGTGCCGCAGTCATCGCAGCTTTCGGCTTTAATCGCGGCCTGTTCGTCATCCAGCGACCAGTAATGCAGTTTGCCGCTCTGCTCGCAGTTGCTGCATTTTACGCGCACTACGTGCCATTCAGTTTCACACAGGTTGCAGTGCAGGTAACGTAGCCCCTGAGTGGTGCCAATTTGCACCATGCTGGACACCGGCATAGAACCACAAACCGGGCAATATTGACGTTGCTCGCCGTATTCAGCGCGGGCTTTGCCGGGGATCAGATTGGCCATCTGCGCCCAGTAGAGCGACAGTGCAGCCCAGATAAACGGCGCTTTATCGCTGCTGACGGACGAGAAATCAGAGGCAAACAGCGCGCTGGCCATATCTTCCAGCTCCTGAGTCGATGCCTTCTCCAGATTCTCAATCACTGCCAGCGCCGGGCCGCTCATTTCAGGTTTCAGCTCAGCAATCAGCGCCATCAGCAGCTTTTGCCAGTGCTTATCACGCGGCAGAACGTGAATATCCAGCGGGGGCTTGCCTTGTGCGCTGGCTTCTTTAATGCGCGCAGTCAGATCCATCTCCAGCGGATGGTCGTACAGCACCACTTCCTGGGCGTGGGCGATAAGCGCAGCAAAGCGCAGGTAATCACCCAGAGGATTATTTTCTGCCAGCTCGCGCAGACGCTCGGCGCGGCGGTTGTATAAATTCTTGAGCCGAGGGAACAATAACGGCGGAATCATATCCGCCGTACGTTTCTCGCTTGAACCCAGCTCATCTTGCGGGATTATGCGAATACTCATTCAGCTTTCTTTTCCGTTGTCTTGCGGACCTCACGGTACCAGCGCGGGTGATGTTTCTTCGCCCAGGCGCTGGTAACCCATCCTTCCACCATGGCGGTAATCGTGCCTTTCACCCAAAGGGCGGCGTAGATATGCACCATGATAACCACAATTAACGCCACTGCGGCAAATGAATGCAGCATTAACGCGAATCGGATCACCGGGATTGAGAAAGCAGGCGCAAAATAAGGACGCCAGATAATCACGCCGCTCACCAGCAGCAGAACCAGGAAAATAATCGCCGCCCAGAAAACGCATTTCTGACCGAAGTTATAACGCCCGGTGTCACCTACTTCCTCGTTGACGACGATCTTACGAATATTCTTCGCCCAAAAGATATCATCCCGATTGATTAGGTTGTGATGCCAGTAACGGAAAAACATGATGATGAACGAGGCAAACATAACCACGCCGACAAACGGGTGCAGAATTCGCGCCAGCTGCGGTGTGCCCATGATTTGCATCAACCAGTTGAAGGACGGGAACAAAAAGCCCAGCCCGCTCACCGCCGCCAGGATGAAGCAGAAGGCGGTGATCCAGTGGTTGATACGTTCCGGCGCGGTGTAGCGCACGATGGTGTCACGTCGTTTCATTTGCGCTCCTCGTCTTTCTCTTCGTGCAGATTATTCTCTTCCTCATCCGCACGGTTCGGACCGACACCCACGTAGTGGAAGATACTGGCCGCAAAGGTAGCCGCAAAGCCAACAGCCGCGAGCGGTTTCCAGATGCCTTTCCAGAATTTCACGGTTTCGCTGATTTCCGGGTTCTCCGGCAAGCCATGATACAGATTTGGCTTGTCAGCATGGTGCAGCACGTACATGACGTGTGTACCACCGACGCCTGCCGGATCGTACAGACCCGCATTGTCGTAACCGCGGGTTTTCAGCTCAGCAACGCGCTCGCTCGCCAGCGTTTTCATCGACTCTTTCGTACCGAAGTGAATCGCGCCCGTTGGGCAGGTCTTCACGCAGGCTGGTTCTTGCCCAACCACCACGCGGTCAACGCACAGCGTACATTTGTAGACGCGATTGTCTTCCGGGTTGAGGCGCGGAATGTCGAACGGACAGCCCGCAATGCAATAACCGCAGCCAATGCACTGCTCGGACTGGAAGTCGACGATACCGTTGGCATACTGAATAATTGCACCTTCCGCCGGGCACGCTTTCAGGCAGCCTGGATCGGAACAGTGCATACAGCCGTCTTTGCGGATCAGCCATTCCAGTTTGTCGTTCTGCTCCACTTCCGAGAAGCGCATTACCGTCCACGATTTGGCGCTTAAATCATTGGGGTTGTCGTACACCCCAATGTTATTGCCGACGGTATCGCGAATGTCGTTCCACTCTGAACACGCCACCTGACAGGCTTTACAGCCGATACAGGTGGTAACGTCGATGAGTTTCGCCACTTCTTCCTGGAAGTCCCGCGCCTGAGGCGCGGGGGTCAGACCGTTAGTCGCGGAACGACGAATGATATCTTGAGATTGATAAGCCATATGTCGTCTCCGTTACACCTTTTCCACATTCACAAGGAAGGACTTAAACTCCGGCGTCTGCGTGTTCGCATCACCAACGAATGGCGTTAAAGTATTGGCAATAAAGCCTTTTTTAGCTACGCCTTCATAGCCCCAGTGAATCGGAATACCGATGGTATCGATATCTTTGCCGTTCGCTTTCAGCGTGCGAATACGTTTGGTCACCACCGCTTTGGCTTTGATATAGCCACGGTTGGAGGAGACTTTCACGGTATCGCCCTGGGCAATGCCAAGTTTATTCGCCAGCGACTCCCCGATTTCCACAAACTGCTCTGGCTGCAAAATCGCGTTCAACAGCGCGTGTTTGGTCCAGTAGTGGAAGTGCTCGGTCAGACGATAGGTGGTTCCGACATACGGGAACTTATCGGCTTTACCCAATGCTTCGGCGTCGTCTTTAAAGATACGTGCAGCCGGGTTCGAGATAACGTTTGGATGCAGCGGGTTAGTTCCCAGCGGCGTTTCAAACGGCTCGTAGTGTTCCGGGAACGGACCTTCCGCCATCTTATCGAGGGCAAACAGACGCCCCATGCCTTCCTGCTGCATGATAAACGGCCCGACGCCGCTACCCGGAGGCGCTGCGCTGTAGTCCGGAATATCCCAGCCGGTCCACTTAGTGCCGTCCCATTTCAGCAACTGACGCTTCGGATCCCACGGGTTACCCTGCGGATCTGCGGAGGCGCGGTTATACAGAATGCGGCGGTTAAGCGGCCATGCCCATGCCCAGCCCAGCGTGTTACCGAGGCCAGACGGATCGGCGTTATCACGACGCGCCATCTGGTTGCCTTCCGGCGTCCAGCTACCGGCGAAAATCCAGCAGCCACAGGAGGTTGTACCGTCATCGCGCAGTTGGGCAAACGAGCTAAGTTGTTGGCCTTTCTTGACGATAACCGCACCGGTTGCCGGATCGGTAATATCGGCCAGCGCCTTACCGTTGCTCTCCATCGCCACTTCTTCTGAAGATGGCTCATGCGGAATGGCGTAGTTCCATGTCATGTTCAGCACCTGGTCCGGGTTCGCGCCACCCTGTTCGGCATACATCTTGCGCAAGCGCAGGAAGATACCGGAGAGGATCTCGCCATCAGTCAGCGCAATCCCCGGGGCGTCCGCACCTTTCCAGTGCCACTGCAACCAGCGACCTGAGTTAACGATAGAACCGTTCTCTTCTGCGAAGCAGGTCGATGGCAGACGGAACACTTCGGTCTGGATCTTCGACGAGTCAACTTCGTTCAGCTCACCGTGGTTCTGCCAGAAATTGGAGGTTTCAGTGTTCAGCGGGTCGATGGTGACGAGGAACTTCAGTTTCGACAGACAACCGATCACTTTGTTTTTGTTCGGGAATGAGGCAACAGGGTTAAAGCCCTGGCAGATATAGCCATTGACCTTGCCCTCTTTCATCATCTCGAAGTATTGCAGGACGTCGTAGCCTTTATCCCACTTCGGCAACCAGTCAAAGCCCCAGCTATTTTCCGCCGTCGCTTTATCACCAAAGAAGGCCTTCATCATAGAGACGAAGAATTTCGGGTAGTTGCCCCAGTAGTTTACCTGGCCTTCCAGCAGCGGTTTTGGCGTGTTGGCGGTAAGGTAGGTTTGCAGATCGGTCTGCTTCTCGCTTGGCAGCGTCATGTAACCTGGCAGGCTCTGCGACAGCAGCCCCAGGTCCGTCAGCCCCTGAATATTGGAGTGACCGCGCAGGGCGTTAACGCCGCCGCCTGCCATCCCCATATTGCCGAGCAGCAGCTGGATCATCGCCATCGTACGAATGTTTTGCGCACCAACGGAGTGTTGCGTCCAGCCGAGGGCATACAGGAACGAGGCAGTTTTATCGTGAGCACTGGTTTCTGCGATGTATTCGCAGACTTTCAGGAACGCGTCTTTTGGCGTACCACAGATGTTTTCAACCACATCTGGCGTGTAGCGGGAAACGTGCTGTTTCAGCAAGTTCCACACGCAGCGCGGATGTTGCAGCGTGGTATCACGTTTGGCGAAGCCGTTTTCGTCCAGTTCATAAGTCCAGGAGGATTTATCGTACTTGCGTTTTTCCGCGTCGTAGCCGGTGAACAGGCCATCTTCAAAGCCGTAATCCTCACGCACGATCAGGCTGGCGTTGGTATAGGCTTCGGTGTATTCGCGGTTGAATTTTTCATTGTTCAGCAGGTACAGCAATACGCCTGACAGGAAAGCAATGTCAGTACCGGAACGAATAGGGGCATAGTAGTCAGCTACCGCCGCCGTACGCGTAAAGCGAGGATCGATCACAATCAGCTTCGCGCCGTTGTGAATTTTGGCTTCCATCGCCCAGCGGAACCCGACCGGGTGAGCTTCAGCGGCGTTACCGCCCATCACCACGACGAGGTTGGCGTTCTTGATGTCGACCCAGTGGTTGGTCATCGCACCGCGACCAAATGTTGGAGCAAGACTTGCTACCGTTGGTCCGTGTCAGACACGCGCCTGGTTGTCGACCGCGAGCATACCCAGCGCGCGGGAGAATTTTTGCGTTAAATAGCCGGTTTCGTTACTCGACGCGGAAGCACACAGCATCCCGGTGGAGAGCCAGCGGTTAACAGTCACGCCTTCGGCGTTTTGCGCAATGTAGTTAGCATCGCGGTCTTCTTTCATCAGTTTGGCGATGCGATCAAACGCCTCTTCCCAACTGATTTGCTGCCATTTATCAGAACCTGGCGCACGGTATTCCGGAAACTTCAGACGGCTTTCGGAGTGGATGAAATCCACCAGGCCAGCGCCTTTCGGACAAAGTGCACCGCGGTTGACCGGGTGATCCGGATCGCCTTCGATATGGAAGATAGATGCTTTGGCGTTTTTTGCTCCGTCACCGAGGCTGTACATCAACAGCCCACAGCCTACGGAACAATAGGTGCAGGTATTACGGGTTTCGCGGGTGCGCAGCAGTTTATACTGCCGGGTTTCCGCGAGTGCTACGCTGGGTGCAAAACCCAGTGCCGCTGCCGTGGTGCCTGCCATACCGCCAGCGCAGATCTTAAAGAACTGCCTTCTGCTGACCTGCATGGATTGCTCCTTGTTTCGACATTGTCACGTCCCATTTACATTCGCTTGCTGCGTGTGCAGGGAGTGGGAGTTATTTTTCTTTGCGGAAGGGGCCGCAAAGGTCCAGAATTGGCTCAATTTCCCTCCATCCAGGAAGGGTTTGTAACAGAATACCATAATGTTGGTGTGTGTGTTCTTATCTGGTTAAGAGAAAGTGAAAAAAACACAGCGAAAAGAAATCGAAAATGTGACAAATATCACAGGTGTTCGTCAAATTGAGTTATGGCGGCGTGATGATTTACAACACCCACGGTTAGATGAGGTCGCGGAAGAAGTTCCCGTTGCGCTGGTCTACAACGGCATTTCGCATGTGGTGATGATGGCGTCGCCCAAAGACCTTGAGTACTTTGCGCTCGGTTTTTCGCTTTCCGAGGGGATTATCGAAAGTCCGCGCGATATCTTCGGCATGGATGTCGTTCCTTCCTGTAATGGTCTTGAAGTACAAATTGAGCTTTCCAGCCGCCGCTTTATGGGGTTGAAGGAGCGCCGCCGGGCGCTGGCGGGACGTACGGGCTGTGGCGTATGCGGCGTGGAGCAACTTAATGACATCGGAAAACCGGTGCAGCCGCTGCCGTTCACCCAGACGTTTGATCTCAACAAACTGGATGATGCATTACGTCATCTCAATGATTTCCAGCCAGTGGGGCAACTGACTGGTTGTACTCACGCCGCCGCCTGGATGTTGCCATCTGGCGAACTGGTCGGCGGGCATGAAGACGTGGGTCGCCATGTGGCGCTGGACAAACTGTTAGGCCGCCGGTCACAAGCAGGGGAAAGCTGGCAGCAAGGTGCGGTGCTGGTTTCCAGTCGTGCCAGTTATGAAATGGTGCAAAAGTCGGCGATGTGCGGCGTAGAGATTTTGTTTGCGGTGTCTGCCGCGACCACGCTTGCTGTAGAAGTGGCTGAGCGCTGTAATTTGACGCTGGTGGGCTTTTGTAAACCGGGTCGGGCAACGGTTTATACGCATCCACAGCGTTTGAGCAATTAATTAAAATAAGTCCTGCGATATATATTAAATTGCAGGACTTATTCATTTCGTGAATTTTATTATTTTATTTATAAATAAAACGCGTGTAGTGGCGTTTTCTTTTTTCATTTATTATGTTCACTCTCTTATCTATATATTTATAAGGCAATTAAATGAAAAGGAATTTATTATCTTCCGCTATTATAGTCGCCATCATGGCCCTCGGTCTGACGGGTTGTGATGATAAAAAAGCCGAAACAGAAACGCCCCCGCCTGCCAATAGTCAACCTGCCGCACCAGCTCCTGAAGCGAAACCTACTGAAGCTCCCGTTGCAAAAGCAGAAGCTAAACCTGAAACACCTGCGCAACCGGTGGTCGATGAACAAGCGGTTTTCGACGAAAAAATGGATGTCTATATCAAGTGCTACAACAAGTTACAGATCCCGGTACAGCGCAGTCTGGCGCGTTATGCTGACTGGCTGAAAGATTTTAAACAGGGGCCTACCGGTGAAGAGCGTACTGTTTATGGCATCTACGGCATTAGTGAATCCAACCTCGCTGAGTGTGAAAAAGGCGTAAAAAGTGCTGTGGCGTTAACGCCTGCGCTGCAACCAATTGATGGCGTGGCGGTGAGTTATATCGATGCTGCCGTGGCGTTGGGTAATACCATTAACGAAATGGATAAATATTACACCCAGGAAAATTATAAAGACGATGCGTTTGCGAAAGGGAAAACGCTGCACCAGACATTCTTAAAAAATCTGGAAGCCTTTGAACCTGTAGCCGAATCTTATCATGCGGCGATTCAGGAAATTAATGATAAGCGTCAGCTTGCGGAACTGAAAAATATTGAAGAAAGAGAAGGGAAAACATTCCACTACTACTCTCTGGCAGTCATGATTTCAGCGAAACAAATTAATAACCTGATATCGCAAGATAAGTTTGATGCAGAAGCGGCAATGAAGAAAGTGTCTGAACTGGAAACGCTAGTGGCGCAGGCCAAAGAAGCGGATAAAGGCGGCATGAATTTCTCGTTTATTAATTCGGCAGGCCAGTATCAACTCGAGGCTAAAAAATACGTTCGCCGCATCAGAGATAAAGTCCCGTACTCTGACTGGGATAAAGAGCAACTTCAGGACGCAAACTCAAGCTGGATGGTCGAAGACTCTTTCCCGAGAGCATTACGCGAGTACAACGAAATGGTTGATGACTATAATAGCCTGCGTTAAATGTTTTTGATGATAAATGCAGTGTCGGATGCGGCGCATCCGACACAGTTCACCCCTTGTGAAGTAACTCCATAAATGCCTCATATCCTGTTAACCCGGCAATAATCTCCGCCGGATGCTGACACAATATGCTTGCCAGATAGCTAAATATTTTTAGCTCATGACGCGCATCGGCGGCGGCGCAGGCGATCAAGACATGGTTAATGACTTCGTTATTCACCTCAACTGGTTGGGCGAGGGTAATAAAAAATCCACGAAAACGTCGCTCCTGTTCGCTCCAGCAATGTGGGATGGCGAGGCGATTAACAATCAGGTTTTCACCTTCGCCTTCGCGGGCGATGATGCGTTGTGCTTCATCGGCGGTAATATGGTGTTGTGCGACTAATTGCGCACAAATTTGCCGGGTAATATGTTGCCAGCTTTCACCGCGTACATTCGAATAATGAAAACTTCCGGGGGCAGAGAAAAAACGCTCCGGCTGTTGGCGAATAAATGCCGTCGCCAGAAAATGTTTTATTTGTTCGATACCGGCAGCCGTAATGATATTTTTTACGGTGATGTAATTATTTACCGCGTCATCCAGTAAATAATGGCTGTTGTTAATGATCAATAACGGCTCAATCTCTTCGCGAATGGCAACAAGTTCGCTTAAGCTACGGGCAATAATTACCCGACAATTTAAAACATCGCGCTCAATGGCGAGCTGATTAATAGTGGCAATCGCGTTCTGGTCCGAGAGCAAAATGATCGGCTGGCGTTCGTTTTGATGCCGCTCCAGCGCACAGGCAAAATACAAACCGATCAGATCGCTGTCGAAAAGGGGAATATCGAGCTGTTCACGCAGTAGCGTAATAAAGTGCAGACTCATATCAAAGGCCGCAGGCCAGGCGGCTTTCAGGTTATTCATGCTGCTCTGGCGGTGCTCAGCAATCCACACTGGTGCGGCAAGGCAACGTAATAAATGCCCGGTAATATTCTCAACCAGCTGCGCATCAATAATATTCAATGACGCGATGCCCGGCACCCTTTGCAGCAACCCCTGCACATTATCGGCTGAAATTACCTGCGCTTGCTGATGCTGTTTCTCTATCAAACCCGTCAGGGTTCTTACAGCGTTATCACCAAGAAACAGACCGCTATGTTCAACGATTTGTTTTATCTCGTCACCGGGATATTGCGGCCACTCATCGGTCAGTTGATTACGCAGGGCGTAAATCGCCAGAATCAGGCTGGAGAGATAATCACCCTGCATGAGCGGCCAGCGGTGTTGGTTGTCGCAGGCCGTGGATAAATGCTGAAGGTTGTCTCGTGTTATGCCCGCCAGCGGAATTAAAAACGGATCTTTGCGCAGCAAGTTCGCCAGCAAGATAACGCGTTTCTCTTCTGTCTCATCAATGAAATGGCCCAAACCAGGGCGGCTGGCCAGGCAACAAGTGCGTTCATAACGCTGTTTTAACCGGGGCAGACGCTCTGCTACCCACGTTTCTGGCAAATTAAGCGCCGAGGCGAGTTGCGCACGGGGAGTGAAAGTATTCAGTAATAACAGCGCCAGCAGCCGATCGTCGTTATCGTGCTTTTGCAGCAACTGAAAAAAGCTGCGGCGCTCGAAGATTTCCAGCTGATAGCCCGCACTGCCACTGGCGAAAATGCGGGCTTTGCCGTTAAGGGTGAAGTTGAGATAGTCAATATCACGCAGGATGGTCCTGCCTGAAACGCCAGTCTGTTGCGCCAGCTCGCCAGGCGTGCGCGGCTGTTGCTCCAGCAGATCGACAATCTTTAACTGGCGTTCGTTTAGCATTAATCCACCTGACGGAACTGGCTAAACGCGTTGACTTTCTCCGCAGTTAAGGTCGTCAGAAAACCCCGTATCAGCGTGAGCAGAGCTTCGTAATCGGCTTTTGAAATCATACCGCTGTTGGCGTGCAGATAACGAGTTGGCAGACACAGCGCGACAACCGGACGCCCGCCGCCCATCACGTTGTAGCGCCCGCCATCCGTCGCACCGGTTTTCATGGTGGAAAATTGCAGCGGTAAATCGTTATGTGCGGCACAGCTTTTTAACGCTGCTACCAGTTTCTGGTTGGGGAAGTAGCGCTTGTCAAACAGCATCAGCCCCGGCCCCTGGCCCAGTTTCAGCGGGTATTTAATGTTATCAATGCCCGGAACATCGCCCGCTACGGCGGTATCCAACACGATCACGACGTCCGGTTTAATGTGTTCCGCCGAGGTTTGCGCCCCGCGTAGCCCAACTTCTTCTTCCACACTGCCAACGCCATACAGCGTAATTTCGGGATTATTCACCGTCTGCAATAGTTCAGCCATCATTGCGCAGCCGATGCGGTTATCCAACGCCTTGCCGACCACTTTATCTTCGCCCCAGCAGGCAAAATTGGCTTCCGGGCTAATAAAATTACCAATTTCCACGCCGCGCTTTTCCACCTCTTCGCGACTGTTCGCGCCAATATCAATGAACATCTCATCAAATGACAGCGGTTGTTGCTTTTGCTTTTCCGTTAACGCATGAGGCGCGACGGAACCAATCACACCAGGGATTTTCACTCCCTTGTGTGTGCGTATGGTTACCCGGTGGTTGAGCATCGACTGATTCCACCAGCCGCCAATGGTGGTAAAACGCAGAAAACCGCTCTCGTCGATGTGGGTGACCATAAAGCCGACTTCATCCATATGTCCGACAACGGCAACTTTTGGACCTTTATTCCCCTTACGGGCAACAAAGCTGCCCAGACCATCGAAGGTGATTTCATTCACGCAAGGTTCCAGCGTGTTTATCAGAATGTCGCGAACTTCCTGTTCATCGCCGCTGACGGCGCTGGCTTCGCACAACTGTTGCAGTAACTCAATGTTCATGGACAAGCTCCTGTTGCGCGGCTTTCGCTTTGCGGCGTAACCACAATCCTTTCAGGACGATAATGAATGAAATGTTCAGCGCGAGGCCAATCGCCAGCACCAGATAAAACGAACCCACCGGCGACATCAGGCCGATCAGCGGGTCAAAGATACCCAAACCAGGTGCCAGACGTTTGATTCCGAAAGCGATCACCAGCACGCCGGTAATGCCGCCCGCCAGCGTATTGGCGGTAATCATCGGCAACGGAGCTGCCAGAGCGTAAGGAATAGCCGGTTCGGTTGCGACTGTGGCACCGACCACAATGGCACTACTGGCAGCCTCTTTTTCCTGTCGGGTAAACAGTTTGGGCGCAATGAACGTCGCAAGACCCGCCGCGACGGGCGGCATCAGCGCGACAACGCCGACGATGGCGTACCAGTCATAAATGTGTTTTTCCAGCAGTGAGAAGCAGAAGAACCAGGCGGTTTTATTGATGGGGCCGCCCATATCGAACGCCAGCATCGCACCGACCAGAAACGCTGCCGCAAACTTCATTGATGGAGGAATGGTATTCAGGAAGTGGAGCAGCCCGCCCATGAGGTCGGACATCACCGGCCCGATAACGTAGTAAGTGAGCACGCCGAAAACCAGCAGAGTAACGAACGGGATCAGCATTGAACCGAGCAGCGGTTGTAATGCTTTGCCAAGGCGCACTTTGCGGAACCAGAAGACGAAATAGCCAATCGCCAGCCCCAGCACCACCGCGCCGAGGAATCCCGCACCCGACTGGGTGCCGAGCAGCGCTTTGTCGTTCGCCAGATAGCAAACCAGAAACGCCGGAGCGAAAGCCGGTTTATCGGCAATCGACGAGGCAATATAAGCGCCCATGATGGGGATCATAAAGGTGAAGCCAAGGTAACCGATGGATTCAACTACCCAGGTAAACGACGGCGCGCCTTTCGACATATCGGTATACGGCAAACCGAACTGCACCAGCATGTTGGCAAGCGCCACCAGGATACCACCGCCGATGACAAACGGCAGCGCCGCAGAGACGCCCGCCATCAGGTGGCTCATCACGCTACCGCTTTGCACTTCCTGTTTGCCAAGCTTCACGCCGCTATCTGCGGCAAAAAGCTGCGAGTTTGTCGGTAATTCGCTGAAAATCTGGTCGATATTTTTCAACGCCTGGGAGATGGCAATCTCATAAACTTTCTTCCCGGCAAACCGCGCGCGATCATCACCGCTCAGGCCACGCCCGGTAGCGAGAATGACGTAATCGGCAGCGGCAATCTCTTCGCTGGATAAGCGGTTTTCAACGCCACTGGACCCTTGAGTTTCCACTTTTATGGTATGACCGAGAGAACGGGCTTTCTGTTCCAGGGCTTCCGCCACCATGTAGGTGTGAGCGATCCCGGCGGGGCAGTTGGTGATCGCGACAATACGTAAGGATGACTCCATCGCCACTTCCTTATGAGCTGAGGGTTTGATTTAACAAGGCAAGCACCTGGTCGGTATCGTCCTGTTGCAGTTGATGAATAAATTCCTTGTGAATAATTTTGCGACACAGTGTGCCGATGATTTTGACCTGATCCTCTTCGCCGCTTTGCGGCACGCCGAGGCAGATCCAGCAATTGACGTCTTCGCCATCGCTGGCTTTCCAGTCAATAGCCTGCGCTTTGCGGGCGAATAACACGAACGGTTGTTTAACGCAGGCGCTTTTACCGTGCGGCACGGCGACACCGGAACCAAAACCGGTAGAGTGCATTTTTTCGCGCAGCAGCAGGGTTTGCAGGAACTGGTGTGAGTCGGTGATAAAACCGTTTTGTAACGCTATTGTCGCCAACTGCTTCAGAACGGAATAAGCGCCATTGCCCTGAATATTCAGGTCAATACAGCTTGCAGTAAGTGCTGCCATTATTGGACTCCATGAAAAAATATTATTGTTAATTGTAACGGCGGGGCGGTTTTGTGATGAGCGCGGATATGTCGTGAAGTCGTGACAATATAAGGCAGAGTGAAGGATAAATTTTGCGGGGTAAGGCACATATTGATTGGTAAAATAAATGTCGTGAATAAAAAATCATTCTTTAATGATTTTATGAATGTTTAACTGTCGCGGATATTTTGCTGCCACGTTATTTATATTTATGGCTTATGAGTCAGCGTGAATCATATCTAATATTTTTTACGATATTTAGTTAAAAACGGCACTATTGTTATATTCCTCACGTTCCAGGAAATCAGCGGATTTACTCATATTATGCGGCGGGATACTATCCATCGGCCTGCTGAAGTTGGATTAAAAATTCGAAAGTGCACACTTTATATTTCTCTATATACGTATTCCTTTTGGAAAGCGTAGGGCCTCCTTTATTTCAGGGAACGTAAATAATGAAAAAATCGACATTATCTTTAGCCATCGGTTTATTATTGGCATGTAGTACCGGTATGGCAAAAACACAGCATTTAACGCTGGAACAACGCATGGCATTGCTGGAAGAACGCCTGGAAGCGGCAGAAATGCGGGCAGCAAAAGCAGAGGGGCAGGTAAAACAGCTGCAGACACAACAAGCCGCTGAGATCCGCGAAATTAAGGCTGCCCAGGGCAATACGCCGGTAAATGGACAGACAACGGCGGAATCTGCAAAGAAAAATGCCACCTCACCTAATCTTTTGCTTTCAGGTTATGGCGATTTAAAAATCTACGGCGACGTAGAATTTAATATGGATGCGGAAAGTAATCATGGCCTGCTGGCAATGACCAACGCTGATGTGAATAGCGATCCCACTAATGAACAGTGGAATCTCAATGGTCGTATTCTGTTAGGTTTTGATGGTATGCGAAAACTGGATAATGGCTATTTCGCCGGGTTCTCCGCACAACCGCTGGGGGATATGCACGGTTCAGTAAATATCGATGATGCGGTATTCTTCTTTGGCAAAGAAAACGACTGGAAGGTCAAAGTAGGCCGTTTTGAAGCCTACGATATGTTCCCGCTGAATCAGGATACCTTTGTTGAACATTCCGGTAATACTGCGAACGATCTTTATGACGATGGCAGCGGTTATATCTATATGATGAAAGAGGGCCGCGGGCGCTCTAACGCTGGAGGTAATTTCCTCGTCAGCAAACAACTCGATAACTGGTATTTTGAATTAAACACGTTACTTGAAGACGGAACATCTTTATATAATGACGGTAATTATCATGGACGCGATATGGAGCAGCAGAAAAATGTTGCTTATCTGCGCCCAGTAATTGCCTGGTCGCCGACGGAAGAATTCACCGTTTCCGCAGCCATGGAAGCGAACGTGGTAAATAATGCTTACGGTTATACCGATAGCAAGGGTAATTTTGTCGATCAGTCCGATCGTACCGGCTATGGTATGAGCATGACCTGGAATGGCTTGAAAACGGATCCGGACAATGGCATTGTGGTTAATCTTAATACCGCCTATTTAGATGCTAATAATGAGAAAGATTTCACTGCCGGGATTAACGCGCTGTGGAAACGTTTCGAGCTCGGTTATATCTACGCGCACAATAAGATTGATGAATTCAGCGGTGTAGTTTGTGATAACGACTGCTGGATTGATGATGAAGGGACGTACACCATTCACACCATTCATGCGTCTTATCAGTTCGCTAATGTGATGGATATGGAGAACTTTAATATTTACCTCGGGACGTATTACTCCATTCTGGATAGCGACGGTGATAAAAAACACGGTGATGATACTGATGACCGTTACGGCGCACGCGTTCGCTTTAAATACTTCTTCTGATGAAGGCGCGGTGCTGGATATTTTCCGGCACCGCAACTCATTAAGGCAGGTAAAACACTTCTTGCAGCTCACTACTCACCGGGCTGTTATCCGCATTAGCTGGCATAACATCGGTCATATATTTCCACCAACGTTGGCAGATTTCAGTGCTGGCTACCGCATTCCAGCGTTCTTCAGATTCAATCTCTACCATGGCAAACAGCAGATTACGCGCTTTGTCGAGGCAAATGGCGTAGTTATGCGCACCGTGAGATTTCAACACTGCTTCCAGTTCCGGCCAGATGGGGTTATGCCGACGCTGATACTCTTCGTGGGCGTCGGGGTTAACCTGCATGACAAAGGCTTTGCGGATCATGTTTGCTCCTTACAGCGCCAGCGCACTGGCTAGTGGTGTAACGCCGAAGCGCTTGCCGAGCGCTATCAACTCTTCACGGCTGATGGTCTGTTTCATGCCGCCCATCGAATAAACCTTCACTAATACTTGTGCTGATTTTTCTGCGGTGTCGATTAAACCGAATGTTTCATCCAGCGTCGGCCCGCTGCCGAAGACGCCGTGGAAGGGCCACAACACCAGCGAATGTCTTTGCATCTCTTGTGCGGTCGCCTGGCCGATTTCGTCCGTGCCGGGCACCATCCACGGCAAAATGCCAACGCCATCCGGGAATACCACCAGACACTCGGTGCTGCCTTCCCACAGTTGGCGAGTAAAGACCGCGGTGTCGTTTTCCAGTACATAGGTGAGGGCGATCAGGTTGGTGGCGTGGCAGTGCATGATCACCCGATCTTTACCGTTGGTGGCTTTAATGCGCTCGCAGTGGGAGAGAAAGTGAGCCGGAAGTTCAGAAGTTGGAACGGCTTCGTTGGTTAACCCCCAGAGAATATGGTAGCCCGCGCCGTCGCTGTCGACTTTTACGACGCCTAAGTTAGCTGCAGGATCAAGCTGGACGTTACGGAAGAATTTGCCGGAGCCGGTGACAATAAACGGTGTATTTGCCAGTAAATGCATGGGCTGGCTGAGCGGGATATAGCGCGGTTGTGCATGGAAGTTGTCTTTATAAGGCGCGATATCGGCGTCATCCAGGCGCAGCGTCAGGTTGCCGCCGTTGCGTTCGTCCCAGCCTTTCAGCCAGGCGTCGGTGGTGGCTTTGATCATTCCCTGGACAAACCAGGACTGGGTAATGTTTTGCATGTTCTGTGTTCCTGTAAATTCGGTGTTGTCAGATGCACGACCCGTAGGCCGGATAAGGCACTCGTGCCGCATCCGGCAATCAATGCCTGATGCGACGCTGTCGCGTCTTATCAGGCCTACAACTATTGCCGACCTGTAGGCCGGATAAGGCACTCGTGCCGCATCCGGCAATCAATGCCTGATGCGACGCTGTCGCGTCTTATCAGGCCTACAACTATTGCCGACCTGTAGGCCGGATAAGGCACTTGTGCCGCATCCGGCAATCAATGCCTGATGCGACGCTGTCGCGTCTTATCAGGCCTACAACTATTGCCGACCTGTAGGCCGGATAAGGCGCTCGTGCCGCATCCGGCAATCAATGCCTGATGCGACGCTGTCGCGTCTTATCAGGCCTACAACTATTGCCGACCTGTAGGCCGGATAAGGCACTTGTGCCGCATCCGGCAATCAATGCCTGATGCGACGCTGTCGCGTCTTATCAGGCCTACAACTATTGCCGACCTGTAGGCCGGATAAGGCACTTGTGCCGCATCCGGCAATCAATGCCTGATGCGACGCTGTCGCGTCTTATCAGGCCTACAACTGTTGCCGACCCGTAGGCCGGATAAGGCGCTCGCGCCGCATCCGGCAGTGTTTACCCGCGGCGACTCAAAATTTCTTTCTCATAAGCCCGCACGCTCTCCAGCCATTCGCTACCTGCTGGCGTATCGTGACGTTGGCAATACATTTCCCAGACCGCCTGCCACGGCAACGATTTCTGCTCTTCCAGCAGTGCCAGACGCGCAGTGTAATCGCCCGCCGCTTCCAGCTTGCGCAGCTCAGCGGTAGGTTCCAGCAACGCACGCAGCAGGGCTTTTTTCATATTGCGTGTACCAATGACCCACGCGGCAATGCGGTTGATAGAGGCATCGAAGAAGTCAAGGCCGATATGCACCCGGTTAAACAGATCGTGACGCACAATCTCACTGGCAATTGCCTGGGTTTCATCATCCAGCAGCACTACGTGATCGCTGTCCCAGCGAACCGGACGGCTGACGTGCAGCAGCAACTGCGGCACATACAGCATGGCGGCGGAAATCTTGTCGGAAATCACTTCAGTCGGGTGGAAGTGCCCGGCGTCCAGGCACAGCGCAGTCTGGCGGCTGGTGGCATACCCCATGTAAAACTCATTGGAGCCAACCGTGTAGCTCTCTGCGCCAATGCCAAACAATTTGCTCTCAACGGCGTCGATATGGTGCGCAGGGTTTAGCTTCTCGCTGATCACCTCATCCAGTGCTGCCAGCAGACGCTGACGCGGGGCGAGACGGTCAACGGTGATATCTTTCATACCATCCGGGATCCAGATGTTCATCACCGATGGTGTGCCGAGTTGCTCGCCAAAATAGGCCGAAACGCGACGGCTGGCTTTGCAGTGATCAATCCAGAACTGGCGAATGCTGTCGTCGGCATGGGAAAGCGTAAAGCCATCGGCGCTTAGCGGATGCGAGAAACAGGAGGGGTTAAAATCCAGACCGAGCTGATTGGCTTTCGCCCATTCAACCCAGTTTTTGAAGTGCTCTGGTTTGATCTGATCGCGCGAGACTGGCGTGTCTGATTCCAGATAGATGGCATGTAAATTAAGCCGTTTCGGCCCCGGAATCAGCCGCATAGCCTGTTCCAGATCGGCACGTAGCTCACTGGCATTACGCGCTTTGCCCGGATAATTACCAGTTGCCTGAATCCCACCGGTCAATGAACCTTCCGGGTTTTCAAAACCGGAAACATCATCGCCCTGCCAGCAGTGCATTGAAACGGGTAAACGATCAAGTTGGCGCAGCGCCTCCTCGACATCAATCCCCACCGCCGCGAAACGCTGTTTCGCCAGCTCCCAGGCCTGTTCCAGTTGAGTGGTCATGCGCAAAGCTCCTTTGTCTTTCGTGTAGAGTGAATCCGCGCCACGTAGTGCGCAATTTCACTGTCAGGATTAGGGGTAAAGGTGGTCAGATTCGCGGTGGTGCTGACGACCTGACGGAAATCATCCACATTGTTGAGTTCATCCAGCGTCATTAACTGGATGCCGATATTGCCGAGCGTCGAGGCTTCAACAGGCCCGGCGATCACCCGAATACCGCAGGCATCGGCACATAGCTGGTTGAGCAGCGTGTTCTGACAGCCTCCGCCGACAATATGCAGTTGCGAGAAATCTTCACCGCGTAGCTGCGCCAGCTCATGCAACACATCGGCATACAGCAGCGCCAGACTGTCGAAAATGCAGCGCGCCAGTTCAGCATCACTTTCCGGGATCGGTTGCGCCGTTTCCCGACACGCAGCCTGAATTTCGCTGCACATCGCCTCAGGATTAATAAAGCGATCGTCATTGGGATTGATGATGAAGCGGCAGGCCGGAAGTGACTGTGTCGCGACGATAAGCGCCGGGAGATCGTTGATTTTCCGCTCCTTAAGCACCCGCTGAAGCAGCCATAAGCCCATAATATTTTTCAGCACCCGATAGCGACCTTCCGCCCCGCCTTCATTGGTGATGTTGGCTGCCAGCGCCGTGTCATTGGTAAATGGCGTCTGGCTTTCGAAGCCCATCAATGACCAGGTACCAGAAGAGAGATAAGCGGCGCGTGAACCGTTTAACGGCGAGGCGATAACCGCGCTGGCGGTATCATGGCTGGCAACGGCGACCACCGGAATCTCATTACCCTGCGGGCAAATCCAGTGACCTATGACATTACCCGGATGCGTCGGGCGACCAAACCAGGCTTTGTTGGCACCGCTCCACGCCAGTAGCGACTCGTCCCAGTCGTCGCTATTGATATTGACCAGTTGCGTGGTTGTGGCGTTGGTGTACTCCCAGTTCATCTTGCCGGTAAGGCGATAACTAAAATAATCCGGCATTAGCAGAGCGTGAGCAATGTGTGGAATAAGTTCAGGTTGTTGCTCCGTCAGCGCCCGTAACTGATAAAGCGTATTGAAGGGCAGAAACTGGATGCCGCTACGTTGATAAATATCGCGTTTGCCGAGTTGTTGTTGTGCCTGCGCCATCAGGCCATTGGTGCGGCTATCGCGATAAGCAACGGGCAGGCCCACACGCTGACCCTGTTGGTCGAGCAGCACAAAGTCCACGCCCCAGGTATCAATCCCAATGCTATCGATACGAATCCCTTCCTCGCACACCTTGTTTAATCCAAGGCGAATGGCACTTTCCAGGCTATCCACATCCCAGGTGACATAGCCGTTCTGACTATGCAGCCCATTGTTAAAACGATGGATTTCGCGCAGCGTCAGGCTGCGGCATTCACGCTCGTAACGCGCCAGCATCACGCGCCCACTGGATGCGCCGAGATCGACGGCGACACAATTGCGAAAGGTCATAATGTGATCCTGCTGAATTTCATTACGACCAGTCTAAAAAGCGCCTGAATTCGCGACCTTCTCGTTACTGACAGGAAAATGGGCCATTGGCAACCAGGGAAAGATGAACGTGATGATGTTCACAATTTGCTGAATTGTGGTGATGTGATGCTCACCGCATTTCCTGAAAATTCACGCTGTATCTTGAAAAATCGACGTTTTTTACGTGGTTTTCCGTCGAAAATTTAAGGTAAGAACCTGACCTCGTGATTACTATTTCGCCGTGTTGACGACATCAGGAGGCCAGTATGACCGTATTACATAGTGTGGATTTTTTTCCGTCTGGTAACGCGTCCGTGGCGATAGAACCCCGGCTCCCGCAGGCGGATTTTCCTGAACATCATCATGATTTTCATGAAATTGTGATTGTCGAACATGGCACGGGTATTCATGTGTTTAATGGGCAGCCCTATACCATCACCGGTGGCACGGTCTGTTTTGTGCGCGACCATGATCGGCATCTGTATGAACATACCGATAATCTGTGTCTGACTAATGTGCTGTATCGCTCGCCGGATCGATTTCAGTTTCTCGCCGGGCTGAATCAGTTGCTGCCACAAGAGCTGGATGGGCAGTATCCTTCCCACTGGCGCGTTAACCACAGCGTATTGCAGCAGGTGCGACAGCTGGTTGCACAGATGGAACAGCAGGAAGGGGAAAATGATTTACCCTCGACCGCCAGTCGCGAGATCTTGTTTATGCAATTACTGCTCTTGCTGCGTAAAAGCAGTTTGCAGGAGAACCTGGAAAACAGCGCATCACGTCTCAACTTGCTTCTGGCCTGGCTGGAGGACCATTTTGCCGATGAGGTGAATTGGGATGCCGTGGCGGAGCAATTTTCTCTTTCGCTGCGTACGCTACATCGGCAGCTTAAGCAGCAAACGGGACTGACGCCTCAGCGTTACCTGAACCGCCTGCGACTGATGAAAGCCCGACATCTACTACGCCACAGCGAGGCCAGCGTTACTGATATCGCCTATCGCTGTGGATTCAGCGACAGTAACCACTTTTCGACGCTTTTTCGCCGAGAGTTTAACTGGTCACCGCGTGATATTCGTCAGGGACGGGATGGTTTTCTGCAATAACGCGAATCTTCTCAACGTATTTGTACGCCATATTGCGAATAATCAACTTCGTTCTCTGGCCGAGGTAGCCACGGTGGCGCATCAGTTAAAACTTCTCAAAGATGATTTTTTTGCCAGCGACCAGCAGGCAGTCGCTGTGGCTGACCGTTATCCGCAAGATGTTTTTGCCGAACATACACATGATTTTTGTGAGCTGGTGATTGTCTGGCGCGGTAATGGTCTGCATGTACTCAACGATCGCCCTTATCGCATTACCCGTGGCGATCTCTTTTACATTCATGCTGACGATAAACACTCCTACGCTTCCGTTAACGATCTGGTTTTGCAGAATATTATTTATTGCCCGGAGTGGCTGAAGCTGAATCTTGACTGGCAGGGAGCGATTCCGGGATTTAGCGCCAGCGCAGGGCAACCACACTGGCGCTTAGGTAGCGTGGGGATGGCGCAGGCGCGGCAGGTTATCGGTCAGCTTGAGCATGAAAGTAGTCAGCATGTGTCGTTTGCTAACGAAATGGCTGAGTTGCTGTTCGGGCAGTTGGTGATGTTGCTGAATCGCCATCGTTACACCAGTGATTCGTTGCCGCCAACATCCAGCGAAACGTTGCTGGATAAGCTGATTACCCGGCTGGCGGCTAGCCTGAAAAGTCCCTTTGCGCTGGATAAATTTTGTGATGAGGCATCGTGCAGTGAGCGCGTTTTGCGTCAGCAATTTCGCCAGCAGACTGGAATGACCATCAATCAATATCTGCGGCAGGTCAGAGTGTGTCATGCGCAATATCTTCTCCAGCATAGCCGCCTGTTAATCAGTGATATTTCGACCGAATGTGGCTTTGAAGATAGTAACTATTTTTCGGTGGTGTTTACCCGGGAAACCGGGATGACGCCCAGCCAGTGGCGTCATCTCAATTCGCAGAAAGATTAATTCGCCATGCCGATGCCGACGATGTTAGCGGCGACAATAATCACCACACAACCGAGGCTCAACACCGTTACCGGACGGCGTCCTGCATTGTTCCACTCTTTCAGCACCAGCCCGACGATACCGCCGCACAATACATAGAAACTCATATGCAGCATCCAACTGATGTAGTCATACTGCGCCGGAATGCGGGCGTGGCCCCAGGCATAGAAAAAGAATTGCAGATACCACATCAACCCGCCCAGTGCCGAGAGTAACACATTGTGAATGATCAGCGGTTTTGCCAGCGAGAAGTCGGCTTTTAGCGACAAATCCTTCACTTTTGCCAGACGAATAAAACAGAAACCGAGGTTAATGATCGCGCCGCCGCCCATGATGACAACATAGCTTGGCAGAGCGACATACAGTGGATCGACGCCAAGTGCGGCAGCGGCTTCATGCATCGGTTTTGCGGCGTTCATCGCAAAGGACATCCCGGCAGAGAAAATGCCGCACATCACCGCCAGCACCAGCCCTTTTTTCAGATTGAACTCTTCGGCTTTAATGCCCATCTTGCGCTCTTTCAACTGCCCGGCTCGAGTTACAATCCCTACGCCAATCAGCGCCACCAGAACGCCGAGCAACGTCATGCGTCCGCCTTCGGTGTTAATCAACACATCGAAATTGCCGTTGATAATTGGCGTCATCAGCGTACCGACAATCAACGTAATGCCAATGGCGATGCCAATTCCCATCGACATGCCGAGATAACGCATGGTCAGGCCGTAGTTGATATTACCGATCCCCCACATAGCGCCGAACAGAAAAACAGGCAGCAGCGTAGAGAGACTAAACGAGCTGTAATACGCCCAGAAATTCGGTAGTAACAGGGCGCTGATGGCCCACGGCAGAATAATCCACGAAACAATCCCACCGACTGACCACATGGTTTCCCATGACCATTTTTTTACTTTTTTGAACGGAGCGTAAAAACAGGCTGCACTGGCCGCGCCGATCAAATGCCAAAATATCCCCATCGTAATCGCGTTACTCATCTTCTTATCCTCATCATTTTTCGTCGCGTCACATCTCCGACGAGATGAGTGTAAAAATCGTGCTGTCGATTAACCTTTCGCCTGTTGCCGCCGTTGTCGATTTACTGGCAATCACGGCATTAAGTGGGTGATTTGCTTCACATCTCGGGCATTTTCCTGCAAAACCATACCCTTACGAAAAGTACGGCATTGATAATCATTTTCAATATCATTTAATTAACTATAATGAACCAACTGCTTACGCGGCATTAACAATCGGCCGCCCGACAATACTGGAGATGAATATGAGCTATACCCTGCCATCCCTGCCGTATGCTTACGATGCCCTGGAACCGCACTTCGATAAGCAGACCATGGAAATCCACCACACCAAACACCATCAGACCTACGTCAACAACGCCAACGCGGCGTTGGAAAGCCTGCCAGAATTTGCCAACCTGCCGGTTGAAGAGCTGATCACCAAACTGGACCAGCTGCCAGCAGACAAGAAAACCGTACTGCGCAACAACGCTGGCGGTCACGCTAACCACAGCCTGTTCTGGAAAGGTCTGAAAAAAGGCACCACCCTGCAGGGTGACCTGAAAGCTGCTATTGAACGTGACTTCGGCTCCGTTGATAACTTCAAAGCAGAATTTGAGAAAGCGGCAGCTTCCCGCTTTGGTTCTGGCTGGGCATGGCTGGTGCTGAAAGGCGATAAACTGGCGGTGGTTTCTACTGCTAACCAGGACTCCCCGCTGATGGGTGAAGCTATTTCTGGCGCATCCGGCTTCCCGATTCTGGGCCTGGATGTGTGGGAACATGCTTACTACCTGAAATTCCAGAACCGCCGTCCGGACTACATCAAAGAGTTCTGGAACGTGGTGAACTGGGACGAAGCAGCGGCACGTTTCGCGGCGAAAAAATAATCATTTGCCGTCTGCTGCAATGAGGCGTTTACGCCGCATATCAGCTTAAAAAATGAACCATCGCCAATGGCGGTGGTTTTTTTGTGATCAATTTCAAAATAAAAACAATGATCCGATAAAAATAAAACAGCGTTTCAATTGATGTGGTTTTGATCACTTTTATTGATTAAATGAATGTCTATCTTCGTTTCCATCAACACTGATGCTCCATTGAGGAATTACGCATCAGCCCTTAAAAATATGCCGACAGGTGATGGAAATGCAGATAAAACGCTCGATTGAGAAAATCCCGGGGGGGATGATGCTCGTCCCGCTATTCCTTGGCGCACTGTGCCACACCTTCTCGCCGGGGGCGGGGAAATATTTTGGATCATTCACCAACGGGATGATTACCGGTACGGTGCCCATTCTGGCGGTGTGGTTTTTTTGCATGGGGGCGTCAATAAAATTAAGCGCGACGGGAACGGTACTGCGTAAATCCGGTACGCTGGTGGTAACTAAAATTGCCGTCGCGTGGGTGGTTGCGGCAATTGCCTCGCGCATTATTCCGGAACATGGTGTTGAAGTTGGATTCTTTGCCGGACTTTCAACGCTGGCACTGGTGGCGGCGATGGATATGACCAATGGTGGACTTTACGCTTCCATCATGCAGCAGTACGGCACAAAAGAAGAAGCTGGGGCATTTGTGTTGATGTCGTTGGAGTCCGGGCCGCTCATGACGATGATTATTCTGGGCACTGCCGGGATTGCCTCGTTTGAACCGCATGTTTTCGTCGGCGCAGTATTACCGTTCCTGGTGGGCTTTGCCCTGGGGAATCTTGACCCTGAATTGCGAGAATTTTTCAGCAAAGCGGTGCAAACGCTTATTCCATTCTTTGCCTTCGCGCTGGGCAATACCATTGATTTGACTGTGATTGCCCAGACTGGTTTGCTGGGGATCCTGTTGGGTGTGGCAGTAATTATCGTGACCGGTATTCCGTTGATTATCGCCGATAAATTGATTGGCGGTGGCGATGGCACTGCCGGAATTGCCGCTTCCAGTTCCGCAGGGGCCGCGGTAGCGACACCTGTGCTGATTGCAGAAATGGTGCCTGCGTTTAAACCGATGGCTCCGGCAGCAACTTCGCTGGTAGCGACGGCGGTCATTGTGACTTCGATTCTGGTGCCAATTCTTACCTCTATCTGGTCACGTAAAGTCAAAGCCAGAGCAGCGAAAATCGAAATTTTAGGTACGGTGAAATAAACCTGCTTCCTTAATCCCCACAGCCGGATGAACTAACGTTCGTCCGGTTTGCTATTGAGTTCCTGCCTGGATACTTACCGCGAAAACAGCACGCCTGACATAAAATAAATATGGTCTAATGGGGAAATTTCTCGTAGAGAGGGAACAGATGCGATATCCGGTTGATGTATACACAGGCAAGATTCAGGCTTATCCCGAAGGCAAACCCAGCGCAATTGCCAAAATCCAGGTTGATGGTGAGTTGATGCTGACGGAGCTGGGGCTGGAAGGTGACGAGCAGGCGGAGAAAAAGGTTCACGGCGGGCCAGACAGAGCGCTGTGTCATTATCCTCGTGAGCATTATCTCTACTGGGCGCGGGAATTTCCGGAACAGGCGGAGTTGTTTGTTGCGCCTGCGTTTGGTGAAAACCTCTCAACCGACGGCCTGACGGAAAGTAATGTTTATATGGGCGATATTTTCCGCTGGGGAGAGGCATTAATTCAGGTCAGCCAGCCACGCTCCCCTTGCTATAAACTCAATTACCATTTTGATATCAGCGACATAGCGCAGTTGATGCAAAACACGGGTAAAGTGGGGTGGTTGTATAGCGTGATTGCGCCAGGGTTGGTATCTGCTGATGCGCCGCTGGAGTTGGTTTCCCGTGTCAGTGATGTGACCGTGCAGGAGGCTGTCGCCATCGCATGGCATATGCCGTTTGATGACGAGCAGTATCACCGTTTACTCTCCGCCGCCGGGTTATCGAAAAGCTGGACGCGGACGATGCAAAAGCGCCGACTGAGCGGCAAGATCGAAGATTTTTCCCGCCGGTTGTGGGGAAAATAACCCCCGGAGTGTAGGCCTGATAAGACGCTATCAGCGTCGCATCAGGCATCCTGCTCAAATGCCGGATGCGGCGTAAACGCCTTATCCTGCCTACAAATGCGGAGTTTAACTCCGCTTATACAGCGGCAACCAAATCACCAGCCGTAAACCGCCCAGCGGGCTGTCTTCTGCCTTCACCCAGCCACGATGCTGCTGAATGGCGGTTTCAACAATCGCCAGCCCCAATCCTGTACCGCCAGATTCACGATCGCGTGCTTCATCGGTCCGATAGAACGGACGGAAAATCTGTTCGCGATCTTCCGGGCTAACGCCAGGACCATCGTCGTCCACCGTAATGGTGATACCGTCTTTATCTACCGCAAAGCCCACTTCAATCTTCGTATGGGAATAACGCAGGGCATTACGAACAATGTTTTCCAGCGCACTCTCCAGGGCGTTCGGGTTGCCGTACAGCGGCCACGGCCCAGGCGGGAAGTTAACTGTCAACGACTTGCCCATTTGCTCGGCTTCGAACGCCGCGTTATCCAGCACTTCACTCCACAACTGGTTGGCTTTGATGGTTTCGCTAACCAGCGCGTTTTTTTGCTGATTACGTGACATCACCAACAGATCGTTGATCATGCTGTCCAGACGTTGCGCTTCGGTTTCAATACGCTCCAGTTCCTTGCTTTCACCGCTACGACGGCGCAGTAACGCCGTACCCAGTTGCAGACGCGTCAGCGGGGTGCGCAGCTCGTGAGAGATATCAGAAAGCAGACGCTGCTGAGAGGTCATCATGCGCTCCAGCGCGGTGACCATCTGGTTAAAACTGGCACCTGCGGCAAGGAATTCCTGTGGCCCCGCTTCCAGTTCCGGGTGCTGGCGTAAGTTTCCCTGGGCAACTTCATCGGCAGCGTTTTTCAGCTTACGCGCCGGTTTTGCCAGACTCCAGGCCAACCACAACAGCAGCGGCGTACTGACCAACATGGTGACAATCAGCAGTAATAGCGGGCGGTCAAACAGTAAGTTAATGAAATCGGATTGAGAACTGCTGGCCGGACGAATCAGATAAAGTTGGTAATTATCTTCGCCATCACGCACGGAGAACGGACCGACCAGTTCCACGCGGCCATACTTTTTCTTCTGCGGATGATCGGCGTTATCGGCCTGACCAATAAAGTTACGAATGATCTGCATTTCGCTGCGTTCAGCGCCGATCACGCGGCCTTCGGTGGTCACCAATAACAAACGCTGTCCTGGCGGTGCCCACTTATCAATCGCCCGGAACAGACGCCGCCACCACATTAAATCGTTGGGCGGATCGTTCGCCAGCTCCGCTTCGACATGCTGCTCAATCATCAGCCCCTGACGCTGTTCGCTATCCAGAAGCTCGGTCATCTGGCGTGAATCGAGCTTGGGTAACATCAAAACCAACATCAACACCAGCGCCAGCGTCAGCCAGAAGATGGCGAAGATGCGCGCGGTTAAGCTGCCTATCATGAAGCAGAAACCATCAGATAGCCGCGACCACGCAAGGTTTTAAACCACGGGTGACCATCTTTACGATCCGGCAGTTTACGACGCAGGTTGGAAATGTGCATATCAATAGCGCGGTCGAAAGGCGTCAGGCGTTTGCCCAACACTTCCTGGCTTAAATGTTCACGGGAAACCACCTGACCCAGATGCTGTGCCAGCAAATAGAGCAGGGTAAACTCAGTACCGGTTAACTCCAGCGTTTGCCCGTCGAAGCTGGCTTCCTGACGGCCTGGATTCAGCACTAAGGCATCAACTTCCAGTGTCGGTGAACCGTTGTCGTTGTTTTGCTGTTGCTCGCTCCAGTGCGAACGGCGCAGGATCGCGCGAATACGTGCCACCAGCTCACGATCATTAAACGGTTTCGGGAGATAGTCATCTGCGCCCAGCTCAAGGCCGAGAACGCGATCAAGTTCACTGCCGCGCGCCGTCAACATAATGACAGGCGTCTGGTGTGTCTGGCGAAGTGCTTTTAATGTGTCGATACCATTTTTCTTCGGCATCATTACGTCAAGCAAAAGTAAATCAATGCTGTCGTCCAGAAGATCAAGCGCCTGTTCCCCATCGTGGGCAACAATCACGTTGAAGCCTTCCATCTCGAGCAGCTCCTTTAATAGGGAAGTCAGCTCTCGGTCATCATCAACTAACAGGATTTTATTCATTGTTTAAATACCTCCGAGGCAGAAATTACGTCATCAGACGTCGCTAATCCATGACTTTACGTTGTTTTACACCCCCTGACGCATGTTTGCAGCCTGAATCGTAAACTCTCTATCGTTGAATCGCGACAGAAAGATTTTGGGAGCAAATGATGCGCATAGTTACCGCTGCCGTCATGGCCTCAACGCTGGCAGTCAGTTCATTAAGCCACGCTGCTGAAGTCGGTTCAGGCGATAACTGGCATCCGGGTGAAGAACTTACGCAGCGCAGTACGCAGAGCCATATGTTCGACGGCATAAGTTTAACCGAACATCAGCGTCAGCAGATGCGAGATCTTATGCAACAGGCCCGGCACGAACAGCCTCCTGTTAATGTTAGCGAACTGGAGACAATGCATCGCCTTGTCACCGCAGAAAATTTTGATGAAAACGCTGTGCGCGCACAGGCAGAAAAAATGGCGAATGAGCAAATTGCTCGTCAGGTTGAGATGGCAAAAGTCCGCAACCAAATGTATCGCCTGTTAACGCCGGAGCAGCAAGCGGTTTTAAACGAGAAACATCAACAACGAATGGAGCAGTTGCGTGACGTGACGCAATGGCAAAAAAGTTCATCGTTGAAGCTATTGAGTAGTAGCAACTCACGTTCCCAGTAGTAAACCCTGTTTTCCTTGCCATAGACACCATCCCTGTCTTCCCCCACATGATGTGGGGGTTTTTTTTATCCTCAATTTGCCTGCTGCTTAATGCATTGCAGATGATTTGCTTCCGTTATACTAGCGTCAGTTGATAGCGGGAGTATTTATGAATCAATCTTATGGACGGCTGGTCAGTCGGGCGGCGATTGCTGCGACGGCGATGGCTTCGTTGCTATTGCTGATTAAAATTTTTGCATGGTGGTATACCGGGTCGGTGAGTATTCTCGCCGCGCTGGTGGATTCGCTGGTGGATATCGGCGCGTCGTTGACGAATTTACTGGTGGTGCGATATTCCCTGCAACCTGCCGACGATAATCACTCGTTTGGTCACGGTAAAGCAGAGTCCCTCGCGGCGCTGGCGCAAAGTATGTTTATCTCCGGTTCGGCACTATTCCTGTTTTTGACGGGTATTCAACATCTGATATCTCCAACACCGATGACAGATCCAGGCGTCGGGGTTATCGTGACAATTGTGGCGCTAATTTGTACGATTATCCTTGTCTCGTTTCAGCGTTGGGTGGTGCGCCGGACGCAAAGCCAGGCGGTGCGGGCTGATATGCTACATTACCAGTCTGATGTTATGATGAACGGCGCAATTCTGCTGGCGCTGGGGTTGTCCTGGTACGGCTGGCATCGCGCCGATGCTCTGTTTGCATTGGGAATCGGCATCTATATTTTATATAGCGCGTTACGCATGGGATATGAGGCGGTACAGTCATTACTGGATCGCGCATTGCCTGATGAGGAACGGCAAGAAATTATTGATATCGTGACTTCCTGGCCGGGTGTTAGCGGCGCTCACGATCTTCGCACGCGGCAGTCAGGGCCGACCCGCTTTATTCAGATTCATTTGGAAATGGAAGACTCTCTGCCTTTGGTTCAGGCACATATGGTGGCGGATCAGGTAGAGCAGGCTATTTTACGGCGTTTTCCGGGATCGGATGTAATTATCCATCAGGACCCCTGTTCCGTCGTACCCAGGGAGGGTAAACGGTCTATGCTTTCATAATCAGTATAAAAGAGAGCCAGACCCGCATTTTGTGTATAAAATACCGCCATTTGGCCTGACCTGAATCAATTCAGCAGGAAGTGATTGTTATACTATTTGCACATTCGTTGGATCACTTCGATGTGCAAGAAGACTTCCGGCAACAGATTTCATTTTGCATTCCAAAGTTCAGAGGTAGTCATGATTAAGAAAATCGGTGTGTTGACAAGCGGCGGTGATGCGCCAGGCATGAACGCCGCAATTCGCGGGGTTGTTCGTTCTGCGCTGACAGAAGGTCTGGAAGTAATGGGTATTTATGACGGCTATCTGGGTCTGTATGAAGACCGTATGGTACAGCTAGACCGTTACAGCGTGTCTGACATGATCAACCGTGGCGGTACGTTCCTCGGTTCTGCGCGTTTCCCGGAATTCCGCGACGAGAACATCCGCGCCGTGGCTATCGAAAACCTGAAAAAACGTGGTATCGACGCGCTGGTGGTTATCGGCGGTGACGGTTCCTACATGGGTGCAATGCGTCTGACCGAAATGGGCTTCCCGTGCATCGGTCTGCCGGGCACTATCGACAACGACATCAAAGGCACTGACTACACTATCGGTTTCTTCACTGCGCTGAGCACCGTTGTAGAAGCGATCGACCGTCTGCGTGACACCTCTTCTTCTCACCAGCGTATTTCCGTGGTGGAAGTGATGGGCCGTTATTGTGGCGATCTGACGTTGGCTGCGGCCATTGCCGGTGGCTGTGAATTCGTTGTGGTTCCGGAAGTTGAATTCAGCCGTGAAGACCTGGTAAACGAAATCAAAGCGGGTATCGCGAAAGGTAAAAAACACGCGATCGTGGCGATTACCGAACATATGTGTGATGTTGACGAACTGGCGCATTTCATCGAGAAAGAAACCGGTCGTGAAACCCGCGCAACTGTGCTGGGCCACATCCAGCGCGGTGGTTCTCCGGTGCCTTACGACCGTATTCTGGCTTCCCGTATGGGCGCTTACGCTATCGATCTGCTGCTGGCAGGTTACGGCGGTCGTTGCGTAGGTATCCAGAACGAACAGTTGGTTCACCACGACATCATCGACGCTATCGAAAACATGAAGCGTCCGTTCAAAGGCGACTGGCTGGACTGCGCGAAAAAACTGTATTAATGATTTCGGAAAAAGGCAGATTCCTTTAGCCTGAAACCGATGACAGAAGCAAAAAGGCCTGATGCGCTTCGCTTATCAGGTCTACATGAATTCTGTAATCTATTGAATTTGCAAACTTTTGTAGGCCGGATAAGGCGTTCGCGCCGCATCCGGCATGGACAAAGCGCACTTTGTCAGCAATATGAGGCGGATTTCTTCCGCCTTTTTAATCCCCCAACATATACCCGCAAGTTATAGCCAATCTTTTTTTATTCTTTAATGTTTGGTTAACCTTCTGGCACGCTTTGCTCATCACAACACAACATAAGAGAGTCGGGCGATGAACAAGTGGGGCGTAGGGTTAACATTTTTGCTGGCGGCAACCAGCGTTATGGCAAAGGATATTCAGCTTCTTAACGTTTCATATGATCCAACGCGCGAATTGTACGAACAGTACAACAAGGCATTCAGCGCCCACTGGAAACAGCAAACTGGTGATAACGTGGTGATTCGTCAGTCACACGGTGGCTCAGGTAAACAAGCGACGTCGGTAATCAACGGTATTGAAGCTGATGTTGTCACGCTGGCTCTGGCCTATGACGTGGACGCAATTGCGGAACGCGGGCGGATTGATAAAGAGTGGATCAAACGTCTGCCGGATAACTCCGCACCGTACACTTCCACCATTGTTTTCCTGGTACGTAAGGGAAATCCGAAGCAGATCCATGACTGGAACGATCTGATTAAACCGGGTGTTTCGGTGATCACGCCTAATCCGAAAAGCTCTGGTGGCGCGCGCTGGAACTACCTGGCAGCCTGGGGCTACGCGCTGCATCACAACAACAACGATCAGGCAAAAGCACAGGATTTTGTTCGGACACTGTATAAAAACGTCGAAGTTCTGGATTCTGGCGCGCGTGGCTCCACTAACACTTTTGTCGAGCGCGGAATTGGCGATGTACTGATTGCCTGGGAAAACGAAGCTCTGCTGGCAGCGAATGAACTGGGGAAAGATAAATTCGAAATCGTCACGCCGAGTGAGTCTATCCTCGCAGAGCCAACCGTGTCGGTGGTCGATAAAGTGGTCGAGAAAAAAGGTACTAAAGAGGTGGCGGAAGCCTACCTGAAATATCTCTACTCGCCAGAAGGTCAGGAAATTGCCGCGAAAAACTACTACCGTCCGCGCGACGCTGAGGTGGCGAAAAAGTACGAAAATGCGTTTCCAAAGCTGAAGTTATTCACCATTGATGAAGAGTTCGGCGGCTGGACGAAAGCGCAAAAAGAGCATTTTGCTAACGGCGGTACGTTCGATCAGATCAGCAAACGCTGATTTCCCCAGGATAATTATCAAACCCGGTGGTTTCTCGCGACCGGGTTTTTTATTTGTCACGATTTTGCGTTACCCTTGCATCTCTTTGAGGTACAGGGAAAAAAAGATGAAAAAAGCGGGTCTTCTTTTTTTGGTGATGATAGTTATCGCCGTTGTGGCTGCCGGTATTGGTTACTGGAAATTAACCGGTGAAGAGTCGGATACATTACGTAAGATTGTCCTTGAGGAATGTTTGCCCAATCAGCAGCAAAATCAAAATCCTTCGCCATGTGCGGAAGTCAAACCCAATGCCGGATACGTGGTTTTAAAAGATCTTAATGGCCCACTGCAATATCTGTTGATGCCAACGTATCGTATTAACGGTACTGAAAGTCCTTTGTTGACCGATCCTTCAACGCCGAACTTCTTTTGGTTGGCCTGGCAGGCGCGTGATTTTATGAGCAAAAAATACGGCCAGCCGGTTCCCGATCGCGCGGTTTCTTTGGCGATCAACTCCCGCACCGGGCGTACGCAAAACCATTTTCATATTCATATCTCTTGTATTCGTCCTGATGTGCGCGAACAGCTGGATAACAATCTGGCGAACATCAGCAGCCGCTGGTTGCCACTGCCAGGTGGTTTGCGCGGGCATGAATACCTGGCGCGTCGGGTAACGGAAAGCGAACTGGTACAACGCAGCCCATTTATGATGCTGGCGGAAGAAGTGCCTGAGGCGCGGGAACATATGGGAAGCTACGGGCTGGCGATGGTACGGCAGAGTGATAACTCATTTGTATTGCTGGCGACACAACGAAATCTACTGACGCTTAACCGTGCTTCAGCCGAGGAAATTCAGGATCATCAGTGTGAGATTTTGCGTTAAGGCGAAGAGTTAAGGAAAGTAAGTGCCGGATATGAAATCCGGCACCTGTCAGACTTAAGCCTGTTTAGCCGCTTCTGCAGCTTTAACGATTACTGCGAAAGCGTCAGCTTTCAGAGACGCACCGCCAACCAACGCGCCGTCGATGTCTGGCTGAGCAAACAGTTCTGCAGCGTTAGACGCGTTTACAGAGCCGCCGTACTGAATGATCACTTGTTCAGCGATGTTAGCGTCAACTTTAGCGATGTGGTCACGGATGAATTTGTGAACAGCCTGTGCCTGAGCCGGAGTTGCAGATTTGCCAGTACCGATTGCCCATACGGGTTCGTAAGCGATAACCGCACCTTCGAATGCCGCAGCACCCTGAGTTTTCAGTACCGCGTCGATCTGACGTGCGCAAACTTCTTCAGTTTTGCCCGCTTCGTTTTCAGCTTCGGTTTCACCGATGCACAGAACCGGAGTCAGGCCCTGCTCTTTCAGCACCGCGAATTTTTTCGCGATCAGTTCGTCAGATTCTTTGTGGTAAGTACGACGTTCAGAGTGACCGATGATGATGTACTGTGCGCCGATGTCTTTCAGCATAGCGGCAGAAGTTTCACCGGTGAATGCGCCGGACAGGTTCAGGTCCACGTTTTGCGCACCCAGCATGATGTGGCTGCCTTCAGCTTCGCGCTTCGCCATATCGATGTACATTTCCGGTGGTGCGATTGCAACCGCACAGCCAGCAACACCTGCCAGCTCTTTACGCAGGTTAGAAACCAGCTCGTGAACCATGTGGCGGCTGCCGTTCAGTTTCCAGTTACCCATCACTAAAGGATGTCGCATTTTAATTCTCCACGCTTATAAGCGAATAAAGGAAGATGGCCGCCCCGCAGGGCAGCAGGTCTGTGAAACAGTATAGAGATTCATCGGCACAAAGGCTTTGCTTTTTGTCATTTATTCAAACCTTCAAGCGATTCAGATAGCGCCAGCTTAATCGGTTCAACAGCGAAGGTCAGCCCCTTTTCGCCGTTGTCCGCGACAACATAACGCAGTGCACCTTCTGTCTCGGTGTAATAACGTTTGTTTTTCCCCGCCGTTAGTAGCGACTGCAGTTTTTTCTGGCTTTGTGTTTTGGTCATTAATGGGGTGAGTGTGCGGATCACTGCTGCCATGTATTCCTGAGCTTTCGCTTTCGCGGCTTTTTGCTCTGGCCCCTGGATGGGTAGCCAGGTCATTTGAATGCTTTTGATTTTTAAGGTACCGCGCTCCAGCGCTGTAGAAGCATACAAGTTCTCGTTAATTTTACTTGCAGCACGAGTGAGATTGGCTTTGTCGGGACTGCTGTCGATGGCACGAAATTCGTTCAGTGGCAGGCTGGGATTCTGGCTGTTAAAGTCTTCTCGAAACTGGCTGATGGAGAGATCGAAAGTAGGGGCTCCAGCCAGCAGATAAGGCGCGGTCGTTGCCGTATCTGGTGTTTGTGCATGCGCCGTTGTTGTAACGGTTAATGCAGAACATAAGAGAAAAAACAGCGTACACCCTGGCTTCATTGACAGTACCTTTTGTTATGACTGGCTCCGATTAAAACGATATCTGTCGCCCTTGTCAAAAGGGTAGAATCCTGGAAAAGACAACCATCAAGGAACTTACATGACCATACAGCAATGGTTATTCTCATTTAAAGGGCGTATTGGACGCCGTGATTTCTGGATTTGGATAGGCCTGTGGTTAGCAGGCATGCTGGTGCTTTTCTCACTGGCGGGTAAAAATTTACTCGATATTCAGACCGCGGCGTTTTGCCTGGTGTGCTTGCTTTGGCCAACAGCGGCAGTAACCGTTAAGCGCTTGCATGATCGCGGGCGTTCCGGCGCATGGGCATTTTTGATGATTGTGGCGTGGATGCTGCTGGCGGGTAACTGGGCGATTTTACCGGGTGTCTGGCAATGGGCGGTGGGGCGTTTTGTCCCGACGTTGATTTTGGTGATGATGCTTATCGATCTTGGTGCGTTTGTTGGCACACAAGGCGAAAATAAATATGGTAAAGATACCCAGGATGTGAAGTATAAAGCCGACAATAAATCAAGTAATTAACCTTTAATATATCTCTTACTGCTATTTTTTTCCGGGATTGTTATTTCCACGATGCAAATGACAATACCCGGAAAATCCTTCTGAACTCTTCACCTTAAGCAATATCAAAAAAAATGGTAATCCATAAGATCATTACTTGTTTGTTCTTCCCTTAACGGCGCATTATTCTTAAGTCGTAATCGACAGAGAGGCGAATATACAGAGGTGCCCTATGAAAGATGTCGTAGATAAATGCAGTACTAAAGGATGTGCGATTGATATCGGTACGGTGATTGATAACGACAACTGTACCAGTAAGTTTTCGCGCTTTTTTGCCACCCGCGAAGAAGCAGAGTCTTTTATGACCAAACTGAAAGAGCTTGCCGCCGCTGCATCCTCTGCAGATGAAGGGGCCAGCGTGGCCTATAAGATTAAGGATCTGGAGGGGCAAGTTGAGCTTGATGCAGCCTTCACTTTCTCATGCCAGGCCGAGATGATTATTTTTGAGTTATCACTGCGTTCGTTAGCTTGATGGAGTTGCTTTAGAAGGAGTTAAACATGGCTTATAAACACATTGGCGTGGCAATTTCCGGGAATGAAGAAGATGCCTTACTGGTGAATAAAGCCCTGGAGCTCGCCAGACATAATGACGCTCACCTGACGTTAATTCATATTGATGATGGCTTAAGCGAGTTGTATCCGGGTATCTACTTCCCTGCAACAGAAGATATTCTTCAATTGTTGAAGAATAAGTCGGATAACAAGCTGTATAAACTGACGAAAAATATTCAATGGCCGAAGACAAAACTGCGTATTGAACGCGGAGAAATGCCGGAAACACTGCTGGAAATTATGCAAAAAGAGCAGTGCGACCTCCTTGTCTGTGGTCATCATCACTCATTTATCAACCGTTTGATGCCGGCATATCGCGGGATGATCAATAAGATGAGTGCGGATTTGCTCATCGTGCCGTTTATCGATAAGTAACCGCTTACCAGTAATGCTCCGCTGTCATATGGCCCGGTCGGCGACGTAAATGTTTCGTCATCTGCCGGGTCTCTTTCAGCAACTGTTGTGTATCGCGCACCATCTGTGGATTGCCGCACAGCATCACATGGCTGGTTTCTTTATTCATCGGCAGGCCAATCGTGCTTTCCAGTTCCCCACTTTCAATTAATGCCGGTATCCGTCCGGTGAGCGACCCCGCTGCCGTTTCCCGACTGACCACCGTCTGAATGCGCAGTTTTCCTTCGTAGCGTTTTTCCAGTTCCTGCATCAGTGGCAAATAGCTTAAGTCGGCGGCATAACGTGCGGCGTGCACCAGGACCAGATTTTTGAAGCGATCTAAATCTTTACCTAGTTGCAGAATCGATAAATAAGGGCCAATCGCTGTACCGGTTGCCAGCATCCATAGCGTTTCGCAGTGCGGCACTTCATCGAGCACAAAGAATCCTGCCGCTTCGCTAACCACCTGCACTTCATCGCCTGGTTTCAGTGCCGCCAGTCGTGGGCTTAATTTGCCATCGGGGACGGTGACCAGGTAAAACTCCAGATCGGGATTATCGGGCGAGTTTACATAGGAGTAGGCGCGCTGGACGCGTTCGCCGTCGATTTCAAGGCCAAGCTTGGTAAATTGCCCGGCGGTAAACGGAAGCACGGGGGCGTGAACGGTGAGACTAAACAGGGCGTCGGTCCAGTTCTGCACTTTAGTGACTTTGCCTGTTACCCAATCAGCCATGTTTTTCTCCTGTTTTGATTGACTTGCCTTATCTTCGTTCTCCGAACAAAAAAATTCCAGTCCCGAAGGACTGGAAGGCTCAATCGATCAAATCAATCAGAGGATGTGCACCTGCATTTCCGGGTCTTTGCGATCCAGATAGTGGATGGACTGAATGCGGCGAATGGTGCGTGACTTGCCGCGGATCAGCAGCGTTTCGGTAGTCGCGATATTGCCTTTGCGGCTAATGCCTTCCAGCAGATCGCCTTTGGTAATACCGGTGGCAGAGAAGATGACGTTATCGCTGCGCGCCATATCGCCCAGGCGCAATACTTTACCGGCTTCGATGCCCATCGCTTTGCAGCGTGCCAGCTCCTGCTCGCCAATGCGACGATTCTCTTCGTTGTCGCCTTTGACGTCATGACGCGCCAGCAGACGACCGTTCATGTCGCCATCTAATGCGCGGATCACCGCCGCAGAAACTACGCCTTCCGGCGCGCCACCAATACCGTACAGCACGTCAACTTCGCTGTCTGGCATACAGGTGAGAATTGAGGCCGCAACGTCGCCGTCCGGAATAGCAAATACGCGTACGCCGAGTTGCTGCATTTCAGCGATAACGGCATCGTGGCGTGGTTTAGCCAGAATCGTTACCGTCAGTTCGCTCAACGGTTTGCCGAGCGCCGCCGCTACATTGCGCAGGTTATCCGCCAGCGGCAGGTTCAGATCAATGGTGCCTTTGGCTCCCGGCCCGACAATCAGCTTCTCCATATACATATCCGGCGCATTGAGGAAGCAGCCTTTATCGCCTACTGCCAGCACCGCCAGCGCGTTAGCCTGGCCCATCGCCGTCATGCGCGTGCCTTCAATCGGATCAACAGCAATATCTACCGCGTCGCCGCGACCAGTACCGACTTTTTCACCAATGTAGAGCATCGGTGCTTCGTCGATTTCACCTTCACCAATGACGATGGTGCCGTCAATGTTGACCTGGTTGAGCATAATACGCATGGCGTTTACCGCCGCGCCGTCCGCGGTGTTTTTATCGCCGCGTCCTAACCATTTGTAGCCAGCCAGCGCCGCTGATTCGGTGACGCGGGAAAATTCGATGGCAAGTTCTCGTCTCATAGCAAACTCTAAGCAGTAAGGAATGGCGCGAAGTGTAGCACAGGGGAAGGGAGGGATTATTGATGTGTGCGGGGTTGCCCCGCACGTTTCGGGACTACCGGATGCGGCATAAACGCTTCATTCGGCATTTACATTATTCGTCGTGTTCTTCCCACGCCATCGCGCGTTTAACCGCTTTTTTCCAGCCTGCGTAACGGTAATTACGCTCAGTGGTTTCGATGCCTGGACGGAACTCGCGCTCAATCACCGCTTTCTCTTGCAGCTCGTCGAGGTTCTGCCAGAAGCCAACCGCCAGGCCTGCGAGATAGGCCGCACCCAATGCGGTGACTTCGCGCACTTCCGGGCGCTCAACGCGGGTGCCGAGAATATCGGACTGGAACTGCATCAGGAAATTGTTTGCTACTGCGCCACCATCCACGCGCAGGGCGTGCAGACGGATACCAGAGTCGGCCTGCATCGCTTCCAGCACGTCACGCGTCTGATAAGCAATAGACTCCAGCGTCGCGCGTATAATGTGGTTAGCGTTCACCCCACGAGTCAGACCGAAAATCGCCCCGCGCGCATACGGGTCCCAGTACGGCGCACCCAGCCCGGTAAATGCCGGAACCACATACACACCATTGGTGTTTTGCACTTTGGTGGCGAAATATTCGGAATCGTAGGCGTCGTTAATCAACTTCATTTCATCGCGCAGCCACTGAATGGATGCGCCTGCCATAAACACCGCACCTTCCAACGCATAGTTCACTTCGCCAGTCGGGCCGCAGGCGATGGTGGTCAGCAGGCCGTTTTCTGATTTCACCGCTTTCTCGCCAGTGTTCATCAGCATAAAGCAGCCAGTGCCATAGGTGTTCTTCGCCATCCCTTCTTTCACGCACAACTGACCAAACAGCGCGGCCTGCTGGTCACCGGCGATCCCGGAGATTGGAATACGCGTGCCGCCTTTGCCGCCAATGTTAGTCTGACCGTATACTTCGGAAGAACGACGCACTTCTGGCAGCATCTCGCGCGGAATATCCAGCACTTCCAGCATTTTGTCGTCCCAGTCCAGGGTATGGATGTTGAACAACATGGTACGAGAGGCGTTGGTGTAATCGGTCACATGGACACGGCCCTGAGTCATTTTCCAGATAAGCCACGTATCAACCGTACCAAACAGCAATTCACCACGACGTGCACGCTCGCGAGAGCCTTCCACATGGTCGAGGATCCACTTCACTTTGGTGCCAGAAAAGTACGGGTCAATCACCAGACCGGTATTGCTGCGGATATAATCTTCTAAACCGTCACGTTTTAAATGCTCGCAGATTTCTGCGGTACGACGGCACTGCCAGACAATGGCGTTATAGATAGGCTTGCCGGTTTCTTTTTCCCAGACAATAGTGGTTTCACGCTGGTTCGTAATACCGATAGCTGCAATTTGATCGGAACTGATATCGGCTTTCGCCAGCACTTCTACCAGCGTGGAGCTTTGGGTGGCCCAGATTTCCATTGGGTCGTGTTCTACCCAACCTGGTTTTGGGTAGATTTGCTCAAATTCGCGCTGCGACACGCTAATGATATTGGCATCGTGATCCATTACGACCGCGCGGGAGCTGGTGGTGCCCTGGTCGAGCGCAACGATATATTTTTTTTCAGTCATGTTTAATTGTCCCGTAGTCATATTACAGCGAAGCTTTTTGTTCTGAAGGAGTTGTGGTTTCCTTTTCTTCCACAACACAGATATCGCAAGGCAAATGGCGACCAATCAGTTTGCGGTAGGCAAATGCACCTACAATCGCGCCAACGATAGGGCCGAAAAGCGGCACCAGGAAGTAAGGAATGTCTCTGCCGCCGGTAAAGGCGACATTGCCCCAGCCCGCCAGCCAGGCAAAGACTTTCGGACCGAAGTCACGCGCTGGGTTCATGGCAAAACCTGTCAATGGGCCCATAGATGCGCCAATGACCGCAATCAGTAGACCAATCAGCAAGGGAGCCAAAGGGCCGCGTGGTACACCGTTGCCATCGTCCGTTAACGCCAGGATCAGCCCCATCAGAATAGCGGTAATCACCATCTCAACTGCGAAAGCCTGCACAAAATTGATATGAGGATTAGGGTAAGTAGAGAAAGTGCCAGCCAGATCAACACTTTCAACGCTGCCGCGAACAATGTGATGAGTCTGCTCGAAGTCGAAAAATAAATTGTAGTAAAGCCCGTAAACTAAAGCCGCAGCACAGAAAGCGCCGGCAACTTGTGAAACGATAAAAGGAATAACTTTGCGCTTGTCGAAACAGGCAAACAGCCACAATGCAATGGTAACAGCGGGATTAAGATGCGCGCCGGAAACCCCTGCGGTCAGGTAGATGGCCATTGCCACCCCCAGTCCCCAAATGACACTGATTTCCCACTGACCAAAAGACGCACCAGCGACTTTTAGTGCTGCAACGCAACCCACACCGAAGAAAATCAACAACCCGGTACCGAGGAATTCAGCAATGCACTGGCCTTTCAAGGTTGATGTTTGACTCATAATCGGATCCTGAAGAGTTAATGTTTGTTGTATGCGTGAAAGTCACGGACCTCCACGATGCTTGTAGGCATGCTGTAAACTTATCGTTAACGAGCAAAAACGAGAAATATCGAACTTAAAATGTGTGTGCCTCGTCATAAAATGAGCGTTATCGCGCCATTTATTCCATCTGATTGTACATGATGCATGTTTGTTAGATCATTCGCGCAACAAATTTATTAACATTTTCGATTGATGTGGATTATGTCACCAGGAGAAGGATGAAAAGTGTGGCAAACCGTAATCTGCAAGGCGTGCCGCTGGACAGCGATGGCGCGGCTTCATACAATCGGAGCTAACTAAAGTGCGCTCGTATTTATTAAGGCGTCACCGGTAATCGGGACGAGGATTTTTATCCATCAACGCCTTGCAATTCAGGAGAGGTATGACAATGTCATTAGAAGTGTTTGAGAAACTGGAAGCAAAAGTACAGCAGGCGATTGATACCATCACTCTGTTGCAGATGGAAATCGAAGAGCTGAAAGAAAAAAACAACTCACTGTCGCAGGAAGTTCAAAATGCCCAGCATCAGCGCGAAGAGCTGGAGCGTGAGAACAACCATCTGAAAGAACAGCAGAACGGCTGGCAGGAACGTCTGCAGGCCCTGCTGGGTCGCATGGAAGAGGTCTGATTACGCTTCATCTTCCGCGTAATTTCTTTACTGTGTAGGCCAACAGGTAACGCAGAAAAAAGGCACCTTGCGGTGCCTTTCTTATCATTCAATATCCAGCGGATCTTCTGAAAGAATAATCCCGGTATTGTCGGCATAAAGATGGTCGCCGGAGAAGAAGGTGACACCGCCAAAATTGACGCGGACATCGCTTTCGCCAATGCCTTCGCCAGCGGCACCAACCGGAATTGCCGCCATCGCCTGGATGCCGATATCCAACTCTTCCAGGTCATCTACCTGACGCACCGCGCCGTAAATGACCAGACCTTCCCATTCATTTTGTACTGCCAGACGCGCCAGTTCAGCATCGACCAGTGCGCGACGAACAGAACCACCGCCATCGACGACAAGAACACGACCACGGCCATTCTGTTCGAGCAGATCGTACAGCAACCCGTTGTCCTCGAAACATTTTACCGTGATTATTTGTCCGCCAAACGACGCCCGTCCGCCAAAGTTGGAGAACAGCGGTTCCACGACGTTAACATCTTCTTGATAGATGTCACAAAGCTCGGAAGTATCGTATTTCATAGGCTTAACATTCAGTTGCTGCGAGAATTTTCAGTATATCGCGCTATGTGGGCTGTTGGCAAAATCATCAATTGTTAATTGATATTTGTCAGTTATGCTGCCCACTGGCTTAGGAATATCCCTAAAACAAACAGCAGGTTAGTCAGTAACGCTCCCTTGACAGTACGTTCCAGCATTGGTCGCATCGCCACCGGGTCCATTTCCCGCATCACATAACGGGCTTGCTTCACCAGTAATGGTGCCGCCAGCAGGAACAGCCAGCCCCACAGGCTATGCAGCGAAAAGAGATTAAACAGCGCCAGACACACCAGCGAGCCCATCAGCAGGCAGGCATGATAACGACGCGCGTTCACTTCACCTAAGCGCACCACCAGCGTGTTTTTGCCATTTTCGCGGTCGCTATTGATATCACGCAGGTTATTAATATTCAGTACTGCCGTTGCCAGCAGGCCGCATGCGGTCGCCGGAAGGATCAGTGCCGGAATCAATGTATGAGCCTGTAAATACCAGCTCCCCATGACACTCAACCAGCCAAAGAAAACCAGTACGGAAATATCACCCAGACCGATATAACCATAAGGACGATTGCCCACGGTGTAGGTGATAGCGGCAATGATCGACAACCCGCCAAGAATCAGGAAACCGACAAAATCGGCCAGCGTATGGCATGCCACTGCAACCAGTGCCAGCCCGGAGAGACAGATGAGCACGACGGTAATAATGAGCGCCCGTTTCATCTCTTGCTGGGTAATGACCCCTTTTTGCATGCCGCGTAGCGGCCCAATGCGGTCAGGTTTATCGCTGCCTTTTACCGCATCGCCGTAATCATTGGCGAGGTTAGAAAGGATCTGTAATAGCCCGGCGGTAATTAGTGCCAGCAGGGCGACCAGCGGATCGAAGTGACCTTGCCACCATGCCAGCGCTGTCCCGACGATAATTGCAGCAAAGGCGAGGGGGAGGGTTTTAGGTCGTAAACTTTCCAGCCACGCCTGAGTTCGGCTAATTTGTTGTTCAGTCATAATACGCGCCAATAAAAATGGGGCCTTTCAGCCCCATCAAACAATGATGAAAATGATTGAACGCGATTATAGGATAAAACGGCTCAGATCTTCATCTGACACCAACGCATCCAGATGTTTGCTCACATAATCTGCGTCAATAGTGATATTTTGACCGCTTAAATCGCTGGCGTCGTAGGAAATCTCTTCCATTAAACGCTCCAGAACAGTGTGTAAACGACGAGCACCGATGTTTTCGGTAGATTCGTTCACCTGCCATGCCGCTTCCGCGATGCGTTTAATACCGGAGTCGGTAAACTCGATATTTACGCCTTCAGTCGCCATCAGTGCTTTGTACTGCACGGTGATAGAGGCATTCGGCTCGGTCAGAATACGCTCGAAGTCGCTGGTGGTCAGCGCCTGCAGTTCAACGCGGATTGGCAGACGACCTTGCAGTTCCGGGATCAGGTCAGACGGTTTCGCAATCTGGAACGCGCCAGAAGCGATAAACAGAATGTGGTCAGTTTTGACCATCCCGTGTTTGGTGGAAACGGTGCAACCTTCTACCAGCGGCAGCAGGTCACGCTGAACGCCTTCACGAGAAACATCCGGACCGGAAGACTCGCCGCGCTTACAGATTTTGTCGATTTCGTCGATAAACACGATCCCGTGCTGCTCAACAGCGTCGATAGCGTCTTGCTTCAGCTCTTCCGGGTTCACCAGTTTCGCCGCTTCTTCTTCAATCAGCAGCTTCATGGCGTCTTTGATTTTCAGCTTACGCGCTTTTTGCTTCTGGCCGCCCAGGTTCTGGAACATGGACTGCAGCTGGCTGGTCATCTCTTCCATGCCCGGAGGAGCCATAATTTCAACGCCCATCGGTGCTGCGGCAAGATCGATCTCGATTTCTTTGTCATCAAGCTGGCCTTCACGCAGTTTTTTGCGGAATGCCTGACGAGCAGCGGACGGTTCCTGCTGCTGTTCGGTCTGTCCCCAGTTGTTTTTAGCAGGTGGGATCAGCACGTCGAGAATACGTTCTTCTGCCAGTTCTTCAGCGCGATAACGGTTTTTCTCGATAGCCTGGACGCGTACCATTTTCACGGCGGCATCGGTCAGATCGCGAATAATAGAATCCACTTCCTTACCGACGTAGCCCACTTCGGTGAATTTGGTCGCTTCAACTTTGATGAACGGCGCATTCGCCAGCTTAGCCAGGCGACGGGCGATTTCAGTTTTACCGACACCGGTCGGGCCGATCATCAGGATATTTTTCGGGGTCACTTCATGGCGCAGCTCTTCGTTGAGCTGCATGCGACGCCAGCGGTTACGCAGAGCAATCGCCACAGAACGCTTGGCGTTGTCCTGGCCGATGATGTGCTTATCCAGTTCGCTGACGATTTCGCGTGGGGTCATTTCAGACATGGGAGATCCTTACGCTTTGTAGCTTAATTCTTCGATGGTGTGGAAATGGTTGGTATAGATGCAAATGTCGCCTGCAATATCCAACGCCTTTTCAGCAATTTCACGGGCGCTAAGTTCAGTGTTTTCTAACAGCGCGCGCGCCGCAGCCTGGGCGTAAGGGCCGCCGGAGCCGATAGCAATAAGATCGTTTTCTGGCTGCACCACGTCACCGTTACCGGTGATGATAAGCGATGCAGTTTCATCCGCGACTGCCAGCAGTGCTTCAAGTTTGCGCAGCATGCGATCGGTACGCCAGTCTTTTGCCAGCTCAACGGCGGCTTTGACCAGATGGCCCTGATGCATTTCCAGTTTACGTTCAAACAGTTCGAACAGCGTAAAAGCATCCGCAGTACCGCCCGCAAAGCCCGCGATGACTTTGTCGTTGTACAGACGGCGGACCTTTTTCACGTTGCCTTTCATTACGGTATTGCCCAACGTGGCCTGACCATCACCAGCGATGACCACATGGCCGTTACGGCGTACGCTTACTATAGTTGTCACGAGCTGACCCCTTGGTTACGAATACAGAGTACAAACCCCGTACAAAAGTACGGGGCATAATGCAATTATAGATGGGGGGGATTTTGAGGGTTTCAACCCCCGGCGGCGAGCCGAATGCAGTTTGTATGACCCGCCATCTTCAACCGATTGAGGGTGCTGTCTGCGTTCTCTTTGCCTTTCACCGGGCCAATGACCACACGATTCCAGCCATTGTTGGTGGTGATTTTCGAGTCAAAGCCTTCGAACGCCAGCTGAGCACGTACCGTCTCTGCCTGTTCCGCGCCTCTGAACGAACCGCACTGCACCATCCAGCGGCGTTCGTCTTTTTTCTCCGCCGTCGGTTTTGGCGCGTCAGCGGCACGAGCAACTGGCGCAGCTTGCTGCGGCTTCGACTGCGCAGTCGTGTGCGCAGGAGTTTGCAGCAGATCCTGGTACGGCTGCTGAGAAGAAGCCGGTTTAGACTGGCGCGGTTGCGCCTGTACCGGTGCGGCTTGCGACGTACGCGTCTGCTGCTGCCAGCTTTGTTCAGTCGTACGCGACTGCTGAGCCAGGCGTTGCTGTTCCGCTAATTGCTGCGCCTGACGTTGGCGCTGTAGCGTTTGCTGACGCTGTTCCGGCGTCTGTTCATTCCACGGAACTTCAACCAGCTGCGTTGGCTGCTGGCGCATATCAGCCTGCATTTGTTCAAGAAGCTGACGTTGTTCTGGTGTCAGTTGCTCCGGCGTTTTCACTTCACCACCGGCAGAAGGTTCTGTGGGCGCACGCACTCCCGGCTGACGACTTTCCAGCTCTTTAATGTAGCGCCAGCGTTCTTCTGGTTTTGGTGGTAGTCCGTTTCCGGTCACTTTCTGGCTTTGCAGCGTCTCGGACTCTTCTTTCTTGTGATGCGTAATGAAGTACAGACCACCGATAAAGGTCACAAGAACGGCGGCAGCAATAGCGACCATAGCGGGAGAAACCGCAGGCAGATTTCGTTGCTTTTTCCGTGAGGTGCTCTTTTTTCGCCGCGAAGGTGCCGGTTGGCTGCGGCGTACATAATCTCGTTGTGCCACTATCGTTTCGCTGTATTTATTCGTTCGTCAGCCCGCCATGTTACTTAAGCGGCGGGCCTTTGACCAGTCACGGCAGTCTTAAAGGTTTACTTTAAGGTAACGCGCGTGTTGATCCCCGGATGATAAGTTCGCAGTCCATTAAACGAGAGCCACTGCCAACGTGTTGCCCCTGCATTTGATCAAGCAATAACAGCATAGCTTCCCGACCGATTTCGTAACGCGGCTGCGCGATGGTTGTCAGCGGCGGATCACAAAATTGCGTCAGGTCGATGTTATCAAAACCGATTATGGAAAGGTCTTCCGGGACTTTCAGCCCCTGGCGTTTTGCCTGAGAAAGTGCGCCGAGCGCCATCACATCGCTATGGCAGAAGACAGCAGTAGGCGGTTGTGGAAGATCAAGCAGCTGCTGCATCGCTTTGCTTCCGGCTTCGAAGGTGAAGTCGCCACGGGCGATGTATTGCGGATCAACCATAATGCCGCAGCGACGCAGCGCCTGAACATAGCCTTGCAGGCGGTAGTGACACAGCGGCATCTCTTCGGGACCGGCTATACAGCCAATCCGTTTATGCCCTTGCTCATATAAATAATTTACTGCATCAAATGCGGCGGTCAGATTGTCGATATGAACTGTAGGCAGCTCCAGCTCCGGTGCAAATTCGTTCGCCATCACCATCGGCGGCAGATTACGCTGTTCCTCAATGCTGGCATCAAACGGCAGCCTTGAACCCAGCAACAACATGCCATCAATTTGCTTGGTGATGATCAAATCGATAAAGGTTTTTTCCTGCTGATTTTGATGCGCACAGTCGCCAATCAGCACCAGATATCCGTGATTTGCCGCCGTAACTTCGATACCGCGAATAATTTCGCTAAAGAAGGGATCGCAGATATCCGGGACAATCACCAGAATGGTGCGGGATTCATTACGCTTAACGTTGCGCCCCATAGGCTGCGGTAAATAACCCACTTCCCGGGCCGCTTTTTCAACCCGATTACGGGTGGCCTGGGAGACTTTATCGGGATTCATTAATGCTCGGGAGACGGTCGCTGTAGAGACTTTTGCCTTGAGGGCAACGTCTTTCATGGTCGCGGCAGTTTCCTGCTTCTTCGCTTTCACACTCACTCCTCGCCTGGCACGTCAGGCGTACTACATCCATGTTTACTTCACATCGGCAACATTTTTAGCAGATAGCGCGTGAAAACGGTTACAGAATTTTCATGAAAAGTGTGATGAATATTGAATTTTTCGATCCGCCTCGCATCGTGAGCGGTTTAACCCTCAATCGGATCAACATCCAGCACCCATTTCACCTTACGGGAATCCGGTATTGTATTGATGAGCGCCAGCGTACCGTTAATGATGTGTTGCAAGCGCACGCGGGAAGGGTGCTGCAACAATATCTGCCAGCGCCAGCGACCGCCACGTTTAGGTGCCAGAGCCGGAACCGGACCGAGAACCCACAGTTTCTCGTCTGCCAGTGGGCTGGAGAGGATCAGATTACGCAGTTGTTGCAGGAACAATGGCGCGTGCTGATTGTTATGATCTTCCGCACGCACAATCACATGGCTGGTCCACGGCGGTAGCTGCATCATTCGCCGCTCAGCCAGCGCCTGTTCGGCAAAGGCGTCGTAGCCTTTATAGAGCAACGTTTGCAACAGAGGATGTTCCGGATGGTGCGTTTGCAGCACCACTTCGCCCTGTTTACCCGCACGCCCGGCACGACCGGCGACCTGGGTGTAAAGCTGAGCGAAACGCTCTGCCGAGCGAAAATCGGCAGAAAACAGCGCGCCGTCCACGTCCAGTAATGCAACCAGCGTCACATCCGGGAAATGGTGACCTTTCGCCAGCATTTGTGTACCAATCAAAATCCGCGCGCCGCCGCGATGTACTTCTGCCAGTTGCTGTTCCAGCGCCCCTTTGCGGCTGGTGGTATCGCGGTCGATACGAGAAATGGGCACGCCGGGGAACAACGGCGCGAGCGTCTGTTCAAGCTGTTCGGTGCCCAGCCCCACGGGGACCAGGTGCGTGGAACCGCAGGAAGGGCACTGGCGCGGCACCGGACGCTGACTGTCACAGTGGTGGCAGCGCAGATGGTGCTGCGCCTGATGCAGCGTGTAGTAGTGATCGCAACGTGGGCATTCGGCAATCCAGCCACAGTCGTGGCACAGCAGTGCAGGCGCAAAGCCACGGCGGTTAAGAAAGAGAATGACCTGGTTATCAGCCTGTAAATGCTGGCGCATACGAGTGATTAACGCCGGAGCCAGACCTGCCTGCACCTTCTGACCTTTTAAATCCAGCACATGTTGAATTGCCGGACGCGCATTCCCTGCCCGACGGGTCAGGCGCAGCAGGCGGTATTTTTTCTGCTGGACGTTGCATAACGTTTCCAGCGCGGGCGTTGCGGAGCCAAGAATAATCGGGATTTGCTCGCTGTGCGCACGATACACCGCCAGGTCGCGGGCATGATAGCGCCAGCCTTCCTGCTGCTTGTAGGAGCTGTCGTGCTCTTCATCAATGACAATCACGCCGAGATTTTTAAACGGCGTAAACAGCGCGGAGCGGGTGCCGATCACAATCGCCGCCTCACCATTTTTCGCTTTCAGCCACGCCGAAAGACGCTCGCTGTCGTTCAGGCCGGAATGCAGAACTTCCACGGGGGCATTAAAACGTTCACGAAAACGGGCGATAGTTTGCGGTGTCAGGCCGATTTCCGGCACCATCACCAGCGCCTGTTTGCCCTGAGCGAGCACGTTTTCCAGTACGCTGAGATAAACCTCCGTTTTACCGGAACCGGTAACGCCCGCCAGCAGCCAGGCAGAAAAAGTATCTGCCGCGCTATGAATTGCGCCAACGGCGGTGGCCTGTTCGGTATTCAATCGCAACCGCTCACCAGAAACGGCATAGTTCGTTCGCCAGTCGCTAAACTCTGGTGTTTCACTTGCTAAATCACACAGACCTTTTTTGCGTAGCGCCTGCAACGCGGCATCATTAAATTCGAGCGTGGCGACCTGGTCGCGCCAGATTTTGCCTTGCCGTAACGCCGCCAGCGCCTGTTGTTGCTTGGGGGAGCGTTTCAGGCTGTTCAGATCCACCGCCTGGCCTTGTTCAGTGGCAAACCAGTACCACATCGGCGCGTTCGCCGCAGGCCGCCCCTGGCGTAGTAAAATCGGCAAGGCATGAAACAGCACATCGCCAATCGGATGATGATAGTAATCTGCCGCCCATAGCAGCAATCGCCAGACGGAGTGAGTAAACACCGGCTCACTATCCAGCACTTCGACTACCGCTTTTAGCTCATTGAGCGGCAGTTCGCTGGCATCGCTAACTGATACCACAATCCCGATGCGCTCCTGCTGTTTGCCAAACGGCACGCGCACGCGACACCCAGCTTTAACCGTCATGCCTTCTGGCAGCAGATAGTCAAAGGTACGAGGAAGCGGAACGGGCAAGGCAACGTGGGCAACGGGCATAGCATCATCCTGACTTGAAATTCGGTGGGTTAGTATACACATTGCCGTAGAAGAGTGCGGATCAGTTTGCATACGCTGGTTAATTTCTGTATGATTTCGCGCCTTCGTACGAAATGATCGTATTGAAGCTATACTTTTAACATCGCGTGGTGTCTGGCGTTAGGGCTGGAAGAGCGACGCGGCCTTAAACCGAGGTTTTCCCATGAAAAAAGATATTCACCCGAAATACGAAGAAATTACTGCTAGCTGCTCTTGCGGTAACGTAATGAAAATCCGCTCCACCGTTGGTCATGACCTGAACCTCGACGTGTGCAGCAAGTGCCACCCGTTCTTCACTGGCAAACAGCGTGATGTTGCTACCGGTGGCCGTGTTGACCGCTTCAACAAGCGTTTCAACATCCCGGGCAGCAAATAAGACCGGATTTCCGAAAAAAGCGCCGCACGGCGCTTTTTTTGTGCCTGAATTTTGGTCGTATTACCACGAAAACAGCGGCCATTCTTTGGCGACCGTGGTGAGTTGTGGCGCATCGAAAACGGCTTGTGGCGAGACCACCGTTTCCTCAAGCGGAATATTCTTGCCGTAACGTTCTTTGAGCTTTGCCTGAACTTGTGGGCTGCTCAGGTCGAACTCTTTCAACTTCTGCTGCTCGCCCACGCGCATTCCCAGCGCGTTCTGGTAAACCTTCCACACCACTTCCGAACAGTACTGGCGATCGTCGCTCCATGAGAAGCTGAAATCATACGGTTTACCGAGATAACGTTTTGCCGTTTGCGCCAGTTTTTGCTGTTGTTCAACACTCAGTCCGCCTTCAACGCGGCGAACAACGTATTTGCCCTTTTCACCATGGGCGATCCACTGCTTGAGCGGGGTGTATTTCACCGGGCCGACTGCTTCAAAAACGTAGGGCTTTTTGTTGCGTATCACCAGCATACCGGTGTGGCTATAATCGGTATGGGTCGCCAGTTGGATCGCTTTACTTTGCGATGAGCGAGAGATCTGAAAGATGATGTCGCCGGTTTGTGGCTGCCAGGCAAAGGCAGGTACAGAAACCAGCAGGCTGAGGATCAGCAGCCTGTTTTTCATAGTTAAACGTCCATGTATAAAAAGCGGTGGGTCGCAGACAACGTGCTCGTTGTTTATGCCGGATGCGGCGTGAACGCCTTATCCGGCCTACAAGTTCGTGCAAATTCAATAAATTGCAATATGACGTAGGCCTGATAAGCGTAGCGCATCAGGCGATTCCACTCCGCGCCGCTCTTTTTTGCTTTAGTATTCCCACGTCTCCGGGTTAATCCCCATCTCACGCATGATCTCTTTTGCCGCTTCCGGGATTTCGTCGCTGCGCTCTTTACGCAGATCGGCATCATCCGGCAAAGGTTGCCCGGTAAAGGCATGCAGAAACGCTTCGCACAGCAGCTCGCTGTTGGTAGCGTGACGCAGGTTGTTCACCTGACGACGCGTGCGTTCATCGGTGAGGATTTTTAACACCTTAAGAGGAATGGAAACCGTAATCTTTTTGACTTGTTCACTCTTCTTGCCGTGCTCAGCGTATGGGCTGATATATTCGCCGCTCCATTCAGCCATGAGATACTTAATCCTCTTCGTCAATAAATTGAGACCAGACCACACAGTTGATGTGGGTACTGACCGTAAACCCGCATAGTTTACCGTACAGGCGTTACCGTGACATCGTGTAATGCACCTGTCGGCGTGATAATGCATATAATTTTAACGGCTATTTGGGATTTGCTCAATCTATACGCAAAGAAGTTTAGATGTCCAGATGTATTGACGTCCATTAACACAATGTTTACTCTGGTGCCTGACATTTCACCGACAAAGCCCAGGGAACTTCATCACATGACGCGTAAACAGGCCACCATCGCAGTGCGTAGCGGGTTAAATGACGACGAACAGTATGGTTGCGTTGTCCCACCGATCCATCTTTCCAGCACCTATAACTTTACCGGATTTAATGAACCGCGCGCGCATGATTACTCGCGTCGCGGCAACCCAACGCGCGATGTGGTTCAGCGTGCGCTGGCAGAACTGGAAGGTGGTGCCGGTGCAGTGCTCACCAATACCGGCATGTCAGCCATCCATCTGGTAACCACCGTCTTTTTGAAACCTGGCGATTTGCTGGTTGCGCCGCACGACTGCTACGGCGGTAGCTATCGCCTGTTCGACAGCCTGGCGAAACGTGGTTGCTATCGCGTGTTGTTTGTTGATCAAGGCGATGAACAGGCATTACGGGCAGCGCTGGCAGAAAAACCCAAACTGGTACTGGTAGAAAGCCCAAGTAATCCATTGTTACGCGTCGTGGATATTGCGAAAATCTGCCATCTGGCAAGGGAAGTCGGGGCGGTGAGCGTGGTGGATAACACCTTCTTAAGCCCGGCATTACAAAATCCGCTGGCATTAGGTGCCGATCTGGTGTTGCATTCATGCACGAAATATCTGAACGGTCACTCAGACGTAGTGGCCGGCGTGGTGATTGCTAAAGACCCGGACGTTGTCACTGAACTGGCCTGGTGGGCAAACAATATTGGCGTGACGGGCGGCGCGTTTGACAGCTATCTGCTGCTACGTGGGTTGCGAACGCTGGTGCCGCGTATGGAGCTGGCGCAGCGTAACGCGCAGGCGATTGTGAAATATCTGCAAACCCAGCCGTTGGTGAAAAAACTGTATCACCCGTCGCTGCCGGAAAATCAGGGGCATGAAATTGCCGCGCGCCAGCAAAAAGGCTTTGGCGCAATGTTGAGTTTTGAACTGGATGGCGATGAGCAGACGCTGCGTCGTTTCCTGGGCGGGCTGTCGTTGTTTACGCTGGCGGAATCATTAGGGGGAGTGGAAAGTTTAATCTCTCACGCCGCAACCATGACACATGCAGGCATGGCACCAGAAGCGCGTGCTGCCGCCGGGATCTCCGAGACGCTGCTGCGTATCTCCACCGGTATTGAAGATGGCGAAGATTTAATTGCCGACCTGGAAAATGGCTTCCGGGCTGCAAACAAGGGGTAAAAATGAGTGTGATTGCGCAGGCAGGGGCGAAAGGTCGTCAGCTGCATAAATTTGGTGGCAGTAGTCTGGCTGATGTGAAGTGTTATTTGCGTGTCGCGGGCATTATGGCGGAGTACTCTCAGCCTGACGATATGATGGTGGTTTCCGCCGCCGGTAGCACCACTAACCAGTTGATTAACTGGTTGAAACTAAGCCAGACCGATCGTCTCTCTGCGCATCAGGTTCAACAAACGCTGCGTCGCTATCAGTGCGATCTGATTAGCGGTCTGCTACCCGCTGAAGAAGCCGATAGCCTCATTAGCGCTTTTGTCAGCGATCTGGAACGCCTGGCGGCGTTGCTCGACAGTGGTATTAACGATGCGGTGTATGCGGAAGTGGTGGGCCACGGTGAAGTGTGGTCGGCGCGCCTGATGTCTGCGGTACTTAATCAACAAGGGCTGCCAGCGGCCTGGCTTGATGCCCGCGAGTTTTTACGCGCTGAACGCGCCGCACAACCGCAGGTTGATGAAGGGCTTTCTTACCCGTTGCTGCAACAGCTGCTGGTGCAACATCCGGGCAAACGTCTGGTGGTGACCGGATTTATCAGCCGCAACAACGCCGGTGAAACGGTGCTGCTGGGGCGTAACGGTTCCGACTATTCCGCGACACAAATCGGTGCGCTGGCGGGTGTTTCTCGCGTAACCATCTGGAGCGACGTCGCCGGGGTATACAGTGCCGACCCGCGTAAAGTGAAAGATGCCTGCCTGCTGCCGTTGCTGCGTCTGGATGAGGCCAGCGAACTGGCGCGCCTGGCGGCTCCCGTTCTTCACGCCCGTACTTTACAGCCGGTTTCTGGCAGCGAAATCGACCTGCAACTGCGCTGTAGCTACACGCCGGATCAAGGTTCCACGCGCATTGAACGCGTGCTGGCCTCCGGTACTGGTGCGCGTATTGTCACCAGCCACGATGATGTCTGTTTGATTGAGTTTCAGGTGCCCGCCAGTCAGGATTTCAAACTGGCGCATAAAGAGATCGACCAAATCCTGAAACGCGCGCAGGTACGCCCGCTGGCGGTTGGCGTACATAACGATCGCCAGTTGCTGCAATTTTGCTACACCTCAGAAGTGGCCGACAGTGCGCTGAAAATCCTCGACGAAGCGGGATTACCTGGCGAACTGCGCCTGCGTCAGGGGCTGGCGCTGGTGGCGATGGTCGGTGCAGGCGTCACCCGTAACCCGCTGCATTGCCACCGCTTCTGGCAGCAACTGAAAGGCCAGCCGGTCGAATTTACCTGGCAGTCCGATGACGGCATCAGCCTGGTGGCAGTACTGCGCACCGGCCCGACCGAAAGCCTGATTCAGGGGCTGCATCAGTCCGTCTTCCGCGCAGAAAAACGCATCGGCCTGGTATTGTTCGGTAAGGGCAATATCGGTTCCCGTTGGCTGGAACTGTTCGCCCGTGAGCAGAGCACGCTTTCGGCACGTACCGGCTTTGAGTTTGTGCTGGCAGGTGTGGTGGACAGCCGCCGCAGCCTGTTGAGCTATGACGGGCTGGACGCCAGCCGCGCGTTAGCCTTCTTCAACGATGAAGCGGTTGAGCAGGATGAAGAGTCGTTGTTCCTGTGGATGCGCGCCCATCCGTATGATGATTTAGTGGTGCTGGACGTTACCGCCAGCCAGCAGCTTGCTGATCAGTATCTTGATTTCGCCAGCCACGGTTTCCACGTTATCAGCGCCAACAAACTGGCGGGAGCCAGCGACAGCAATAAATATCGCCAGATCCACGACGCCTTCGAAAAAACCGGGCGTCACTGGCTGTACAATGCCACCGTCGGTGCGGGCTTGCCGATCAACCACACCGTGCGCGATCTGATCGACAGCGGCGATACTATTTTGTCGATCAGCGGGATCTTCTCCGGCACGCTCTCCTGGCTGTTCCTGCAATTCGACGGTAGCGTGCCGTTTACCGAGCTGGTGGATCAGGCGTGGCAGCAGGGCTTAACCGAACCTGACCCGCGTGACGATCTCTCTGGCAAAGACGTGATGCGCAAGCTGGTGATTCTGGCGCGTGAAGCAGGTTACAACATCGAACCGGATCAGGTACGTGTGGAATCGCTGGTGCCTGCTCATTGCGAAGGCGGCAGCATCGACCATTTCTTTGAAAATGGCGATGAACTGAACGAGCAGATGGTGCAACGGCTGGAAGCGGCCCGCGAAATGGGGCTGGTGCTGCGCTACGTGGCGCGTTTCGATGCCAACGGTAAAGCGCGTGTAGGCGTGGAAGCGGTGCGTGAAGATCATCCGTTGGCATCACTGCTGCCGTGCGATAACGTCTTTGCCATCGAAAGCCGCTGGTATCGCGATAACCCTCTGGTGATCCGCGGACCTGGCGCTGGGCGCGACGTCACCGCCGGGGCGATTCAGTCGGATATCAACCGGCTGGCACAGTTGTTGTAATTTCAGAAATTTAATAATGCCCGGTACTCATGTTTTCGGGTTTATGGTTTCTAATGAAATATATTGAATTATCATAGGATTAGGCCGGATTAAGCGTTTACGACGAATCCGGCAAGAAGCAATAAGTACATGGTTAGTTTATATTTGCAGTCCGGTTTGCTTTGCATACCGGATTTTCTTTTTCTTACCATCCTGAAGTTTTTTCATCTTCCCTGATTTTTCCTCACCATCATTGGTCATTTTTCGGTTGACGCCCTTCGGCTTTTCCTTCATCTTTACATCTGGACGTCTAAACGGATAGATGTGCACAACACAACATATAACTACAAGCGATTGATGAGGTAAGGTATGAGCTTTTTTCACGCCAGCCAGCGGGATGCCCTGAATCAGAGCCTGGCAGAAGTCCAGGGGCAGATTAACGTTTCGTTCGAGTTTTTCCCGCCGCGTACCAGTGAAATGGAGCAGACCCTGTGGAACTCCATCGATCGCCTTAGCAGCCTGAAACCGAAGTTTGTATCGGTGACCTATGGCGCGAACTCCGGCGAGCGCGACCGTACGCACAGCATTATTAAAGGCATTAAAGATCGCACTGGTCTGGAAGCGGCACCGCATCTTACTTGCATTGATGCGACGCCCGACGAGCTGCGCACCATTGCACGCGACTACTGGAATAACGGTATTCGTCATATCGTGGCGCTGCGTGGCGATCTGCCGCCGGGAAGTGGTAAGCCAGAAATGTATGCTTCTGACCTGGTGACGCTATTAAAAGAAGTGGCAGATTTCGATATCTCCGTGGCGGCGTATCCGGAAGTTCACCCGGAAGCAAAAAGCGCTCAGGCGGATTTGCTTAATCTGAAACGCAAAGTGGATGCCGGAGCCAACCGCGCGATTACTCAGTTCTTCTTCGATGTCGAAAGCTACCTGCGTTTTCGTGACCGCTGTGTATCGGCGGGCATTGATGTGGAAATTATTCCGGGAATTTTGCCGGTATCTAACTTTAAACAGGCGAAGAAATTTGCCGATATGACCAACGTGCGTATTCCGGCGTGGATGGCGCAAATGTTCGACGGTCTGGATGATGATGCCGAAACCCGCAAACTGGTTGGCGCGAATATTGCCATGGATATGGTGAAGATTTTAAGCCGTGAAGGAGTGAAAGATTTCCACTTCTATACGCTTAACCGTGCTGAAATGAGTTACGCGATTTGCCATACGCTGGGGGTTCGACCTGGTTTATAAATAGTGTGGCTTTTGTGAAAATCACACAGTGATCACAAATTTTAAACAGAGCACAAAATGCTGCCTCGAAATGAGGGCGGGAAAATAAGGTTATCAGCCTTGTTTTCTCCCTCATTACTTGAAGGATATGAAGCTAAAACCCTTTTTTATAAAGCATTTGTCCGAATTCGGACATAATCAAAAAAGCTTAATTAAGATCAATTTGATCTACATCTCTTTAACCAACAATATGTAAGATCTCAACTATCGCATCCGTGGATTAATTCAATTATAACTTCTCTCTAACGCTGTGTATCGTAACGGTAACACTGTAGAGGGGAGCACATTGATGAGCACGTCAGACGATATCCATAACACCACAGCCACTGGCAAATGCCCGTTCCATCAGGGCGGTCACGACCAGAGTGCGGGGGCGGGCACAACCACTCGCGACTGGTGGCCAAATCAACTTCGTGTTGACCTGTTAAACCAACATTCTAATCGTTCTAACCCACTGGGTGAGGACTTTGACTACCGCAAAGAATTCAGCAAATTAGATTACTACGGCCTGAAAAAAGATCTGAAAGCCCTGTTGACAGAATCTCAACCGTGGTGGCCAGCCGACTGGGGCAGTTACGCCGGTCTGTTTATTCGTATGGCCTGGCACGGCGCGGGGACTTACCGTTCAATCGATGGACGCGGTGGCGCGGGTCGTGGTCAGCAACGTTTTGCACCGCTGAACTCCTGGCCGGATAACGTAAGCCTCGATAAAGCGCGTCGCCTGTTGTGGCCAATCAAACAGAAATATGGTCAGAAAATCTCCTGGGCCGACCTGTTTATCCTCGCGGGTAACGTGGCGCTAGAAAACTCCGGCTTCCGTACCTTCGGTTTTGGTGCCGGTCGTGAAGACGTCTGGGAACCGGATCTGGATGTTAACTGGGGTGATGAAAAAGCCTGGCTGACTCACCGTCATCCGGAAGCGCTGGCGAAAGCACCGCTGGGTGCAACCGAGATGGGTCTGATTTACGTTAACCCGGAAGGCCCGGATCACAGCGGCGAACCGCTTTCTGCGGCAGCAGCTATCCGCGCGACCTTCGGCAACATGGGCATGAACGACGAAGAAACCGTGGCGCTGATTGCGGGTGGTCATACGCTGGGTAAAACCCACGGTGCCGGTCCGACATCAAATGTAGGTCCTGATCCAGAAGCTGCACCGATTGAAGAACAAGGTTTAGGTTGGGCGAGCACTTACGGCAGCGGCGTTGGCGCAGATGCCATTACCTCTGGTCTGGAAGTAGTCTGGACCCAGACGCCGACCCAGTGGAGCAACTATTTCTTCGAGAACCTGTTCAAGTATGAGTGGGTACAGACCCGCAGCCCGGCTGGCGCAATCCAGTTCGAAGCGGTAGACGCACCGGAAATTATCCCGGATCCGTTTGATCCGTCGAAGAAACGTAAACCGACAATGCTGGTGACCGACCTGACGCTGCGTTTTGATCCTGAGTTCGAGAAGATCTCTCGTCGTTTCCTCAACGATCCGCAGGCGTTCAACGAAGCCTTTGCCCGTGCCTGGTTCAAACTGACGCACAGGGATATGGGGCCGAAATCTCGCTACATCGGGCCGGAAGTGCCGAAAGAAGATCTGATCTGGCAAGATCCGCTGCCGCAGCCGATCTACAACCCGACCGAGCAGGACATTATCGATCTGAAATTCGCGATTGCGGATTCTGGTCTGTCTGTTAGTGAGCTGGTATCGGTGGCCTGGGCATCTGCTTCTACCTTCCGTGGTGGCGACAAACGCGGTGGTGCCAACGGTGCGCGTCTGGCATTAATGCCGCAGCGCGACTGGGATGTGAACGCCGCAGCCGTTCGTGCTCTGCCTGTTCTGGAGAAAATCCAGAAAGAGTCTGGTAAAGCCTCGCTGGCGGATATCATCGTGCTGGCTGGTGTGGTTGGTGTTGAGAAAGCCGCAAGCGCCGCAGGTTTGAGCATTCATGTACCGTTTGCGCCGGGTCGCGTTGATGCGCGTCAGGATCAGACTGACATTGAGATGTTTGAGCTGCTGGAGCCAATTGCTGACGGTTTCCGTAACTATCGCGCTCGTCTGGACGTTTCCACCACCGAGTCACTGCTGATCGACAAAGCACAGCAACTGACGCTGACCGCGCCGGAAATGACTGCGCTGGTGGGCGGCATGCGTGTACTGGGTGCCAACTTCGATGGCAGCAAAAACGGCGTCTTCACTGACCGCGTTGGCGTATTGAGCAATGACTTCTTCGTGAACTTGCTGGATATGCGTTACGAGTGGAAAGCGACCGACGAATCGAAAGAGCTGTTCGAAGGCCGTGACCGTGAAACCGGCGAAGTGAAATTTACGGCCAGCCGTGCGGATCTAGTGTTTGGTTCTAACTCCGTCCTGCGTGCGGTGGCGGAAGTTTACGCCAGTAGCGATGCCCACGAGAAGTTTGTTAAAGACTTCGTGGCGGCATGGGTGAAAGTGATGAACCTCGACCGTTTCGACCTGCTGTAATCTGACCCCGTTCAGCGGCTGCTTGCTGGCAGTCGCTGAACGTTCTTTACCAGCGTATAGTGGGCGAACGAAAACTACACACTGGATCTCTCATGTCTGCCGCAGGAAAGAGCAACCCACTGGCAATCAGTGGCCTGGTTGTGCTCACACTTATCTGGAGTTATAGCTGGATTTTCATGAAGCAAGTCACCAGTTACATCGGTGCCTTCGACTTTACCGCCTTACGCTGCATTTTCGGCGCTCTCGTTTTATTCATCGTCCTTTTATTACGTGGTCGCGGAATGCGCCCGACACCGTTTAAATACACCTTAGCCATTGCCCTGTTACAAACCTGCGGGATGGTTGGTCTGGCGCAGTGGGCGTTGGTCAGCGGAGGTGCGGGGAAGGTGGCGATCCTGAGCTATACCATGCCGTTCTGGGTGGTGATTTTCGCCGCGTTGTTTCTCGGTGAACGCCTGCGACGTGGGCAATATTTCGCGATTCTGATTGCCGCTTTCGGCTTATTTTTGGTGTTGCAGCCGTGGCAACTCGATTTCTCTTCGATGAAAAGTGCCATGCTGGCAATCCTCTCCGGCGTCAGTTGGGGGGCGAGCGCGATTGTTGCTAAACGTCTGTATGCCCGTCATCCGCGCGTGGATTTATTGTCGTTAACATCCTGGCAGATGCTGTATGCGGCGCTGGTGATGAGTGTGGTCGCTTTACTGGTGCCGCAACGTGAAATTGACTGGCAGCCCACCGTGTTCTGGGCGCTGGCCTACAGTGCGATTCTGGCGACGGCACTGGCGTGGAGCTTATGGTTGTTTGTATTGAAAAACTTGCCTGCCAGTATTGCCAGCTTAAGCACACTGGCCGTTCCCGTTTGCGGCGTACTCTTTTCCTGGTGGCTGCTCGGCGAGAATCCGGGGGCCGTTGAAGGTAGCGGTATTGTGCTGATTGTGCTGGCACTGGCGCTGGTGAGCCGTAAGAAAAAAGAAGCCGTCAGTGTAAAAAGGATCTGAATTTTTTCTTCATGTGGGGCGATCTCTTATTTAACAAAATAACGATAATGCCCCACCATCCGCCAGTTAAACAGCACATCTTCTTCCTGCGCGCCTGCGCCAATGTTATGTATCACCAGCGGCGTACCGTCGCGGGCGAAGCCATCTGAAACCACCCCAATATGTGCCAGCCCGTTATCCAGTCGCCAGGAGACAATATCGCCCGCTTGATAGTCACTGGGGTTCTTGCTGGTGGGGCGTGTTTTATCATGGCGGCTAAACCAGGTTTCCAGATTAGGCACCCGACGGTGATCGATGTTGCTGTCCGGGCGCTTTAACTGCCATTTTTGCGGGTACTCAGCAAAATTCTTCGCCATATCTTCGTGAACCAGTTTCTGCAAATCGACCTTCTGGCTGCGCAATGCGCGGATCACCACATCAGAACAAACACCGCGTTCTTGCGGGACATCACCGCCAGGATAGGTAAGCCGCACATACGCCGGATCGTAAAATAGCGTGTTGCCGATTTGCTGTCTGGCACCGTCTGCGATGGCAAGGTTGGTATTGGCCTGGATTTGTACCACGGTTGGTGGAACGGCGGGAGATTTTAAGGAGTGGCTGGTAAATGCCGTTAGCAGGCTGAGCAGCGCCAGTGAAGCTTTCATCTGGTTCGTCCGTGAAAATAAGAGTCACAGATTCGACCTTCCGGGCTAACGATTGTTCTGTAGAGAAAATGTCCAGAAGCGGATAAAAAATTCCTGAACAACGTGGGAGTTTCAGATTACTGGCACAGAGTGCCGGATGCGGAGTGAACGCCTTATCCGGCCTACAAAAGCACGCAAATTCAATATATTGCAGAGATTGCGTAGGCCTGATAAGCGTAGCGCATCAGGCAATTTTGCGTTCAAACTCCCGGACAAGCCGGGAGTTTGGAGTAGGTTATTCCCACTCTTGCAGGAAACGCTGACCGTACTGGTCGGCTACCAGCAGAGCGGCGTAAACCTGATCTGGCGTCGCGCCGCCAGGCATGTTGTGGATGGTTTCACCTTCTGCACATGCCGCTTCTGCCACAATTCGCATTTTCGCCGGGACATCTTCTTTAATATCCAGTTGAGCGAGAGTTATTGGCAAACCTACCGCATGGCTAAGCGCAGCTACGGTTTCGATTTCCTCCACCGGCGCGTTTTCCAGAACCAGCTGCGTCAGCGTACCGAATGCCACTTTTTCACCGTGATAATAGTGATGCGCGTCCGGGATAGCGGTCAGGCCGTTATGCACTGCGTGCGCCGCAGCCAGACCACCACTTTCAAAACCAACACCGCTCAAATAGGTGTTCGCTTCAATCACGCGCTCCAGCGCCGGAGTCACTACATGCTGTTCGGCAGCAAGCATCGCTTTTTCGCCTTCTTCCAGCAGGGTGTTGTAGCACAGTTCAGCCAGTGCCAGCGCAGCCTGGGTGCACTTGCCGCCCGCCATGGTGGTCGCGCCGCTACGAGAGCAGGCACGCGCTTCAAACCAGGTTGCCAGCGCATCGCCGATACCCGCCGCTAACAGACGTGCAGGTGCGCCAGCGACGATTTTGGTGTCGACAATGACCATATTCGGGTTATTTGGCAACAGCAGATAGCGGTCAAACTCACCCTCATCGGTGTAGATAACAGACAATGCGCTGCACGGTGCATCGGTAGAGGCGATAGTCGGTGCGATCGCTACCGGAACACCCATGAAATGTGCCAGTGCTTTGGCAGTATCGAGGGTTTTTCCGCCACCGATACCGAGAATTGCGCCACACTGCGCAGTCTCCGCGATGCCACGCAGACGGTCGATCTCATTTTGCGAACATTCACCGCCAAACGGCGCAATTTCTACTACCAGTCCAGCATCTTTAAAGCTTTTCTCGACAGTGGATTGAGCAAAACCTAAAACAAATTTGTCACCCACCACTAACCAGCGTTCTGCCAGCGGCTTCAGGTATTCGCCCAGACGATTAATCACATCAGCGCCCTGGATGTATTTACCCGGTGATTGAATAATGCGGTCCATAATTGCTCCTTTAGAGATGAGTAGTGCCAAATGCGGCATTCCAGTCGTGTTCGAACTTCTCTATAGCTGACTCTACCGCAGGGGTGTTGAGCATTTGTTGCGCTACATCTAAGGGCAGGGTGATGGATTCACATCCTGCCAGTAAACAGTCCAGCGCCTGACGCGGCGTTTTAAAGCTGGCTGCCAGCACCATGCTTTCTGGCGCGTGCATTTCTAACAGCGTTTGCAGCTCCTGAACCGTACGAATGCCGTCTCCGCCCTGGGCATCTACGCGGTTAACATACGGAGCAACGTATTTTGCCCCTGCCAGTGCGGCTAATAACCCTTGTGCGGCGCTATATACAGCAGTGCCAAGTGTAGTAATACCCTCTTTTTTCAGTATTTTAATTGCTGCCAGACCTTCGGAAGTCACCGGGATTTTCACCACAATACCCGGAATAGCGTCGCGCAGGCGCTTCGCTTCTTCCACCATCCCCTGCGCGTCGCGGCTCATGGTCTGAGCAAACAGAATGCCCTCATCACCAATCGCTTTTTGCAGACGCGGCAGCACTTCCCATATGGACTCCTTGCTGGCAGCGATAATGCTCGGGTTAGTTGTCACCCCGGCAATGGGGAATATGCGTGCCAGACGTTCGACTTCTGCGACGTTAGCGGTGTCCAGATACAGTTCCATGATGTTTCCTTTTACAGTTCCAGTTCATGTTGCAGCAGGCTGGCGATAGCGTCGGCAGAGGCGGCGTTAACCAGCGCGTTACGGAATTCTTCGTGCATGATGCGGCGAGCGAGGCGCGAGAAAATGCGCATATGCTGATCGCCCGCAGCGTGTTTGTTCAGGGTTAACATAATGATGAATTGCGCTTCATCATCGCCCCAGCGCACCGGCGCTTGCAGACGCGCCACGCTGATGGTGGATTGCTCAATGTGTTCTGATTTGCTGTGTGGAATGGCAAAACTAAAGCCCAGACCGGTAGAGAAAACGGCCTCGCGCGCCCACAAGTCGGCTTCCAGTTTACGCGGATAGCGGCAGCGGCCCGCCAGCAGCAGGTTATCGGTCATGCCTTTGAGCACTTCTTCTTTGCTGCGCCAGTCGCTTTCCAGTGTGATGCACTCGGCGGTGACCAGCGGTGCGTCTTGTTGGGTCATGCGGAATTGCGCCAGCAGGTGTTCCACTTCCAGCGAAGTACGGCAGGCCATTGCCTGGTTGAGCAACTTGCGGCACTCACGGCTATCAAGTTGCGCCATCCGAGCTTTCGCCGCCGGAATTGATGGTGCGCTCATGCTGAGTTCATCCAGCCCTAAGCCGACCAGCAACGGCAGCACGGAACCTTTCGCTCCCAGCTCACCGCACAGACCAATCCATTTGCCCTGGCGATGCACCGCTTGCACGGCGTAATCGAGCGCCCGCAAGAATGCCGGATTCAGGCTGTTGTAGTGACGAGTAACCTTAGCGTTATCGCGATCCACCGCCAGCAGATACTGCGTCAGGTCATTACTACCAATACTAAAGAAATCAATCTCTTCGCAGCATTGATCGATGATGAACATCACCGACGGCACTTCCAGCATGATGCCGAGCTGGATTTTCTCATCAAACGGAATGTGTTCGTTACGTAGTTGCTGTTTGGCTTCCGCCAGTTTTTCTTTCACCCATAAGATCTCTTCCATTGAGGAGATCATCGGGATCATGATTTTCAGGCTGCCGTGAGCGGAGGCGCGGAGGATCGACCGTAGCTGCGTGGTAAACAACGACGCGTACTCTTCATAAATACGCACGGCGCGATAACCGAGGAACGGGTTTGCCTCTGCGGGAATGTTCAGATAATCAACGGGTTTGTCGCCGCCAATGTCCATAGTGCGCACAATAATGCTGCGTCCGTTGGCGGATTCCAGCGCCTGACAAAAAATGTTGTACAACTCGCTTTCGCCCGGTGCGCTGGTGCGATCCATATAGAGCATTTCAGTGCGGAACAAACCAACGCCTTCCGCACCATTGCCGAATGCGGCCTGCGCTTCCACGGAGTGAGCGATGTTAGCGGCAATTTCAATGCGGATACCGTCAGCGGTACGGGCTTGTTGGGTCAGCCAGACACGCTGTTGCTCACGCAGGGCGTCCTGTACGCGGGCTTCTTGCTGATAGTAACGAGCTACGGCTTCCCCTGGCTCAACCACAATCGCCCCGGCGTTGCCGTCGATATAAATCGTTTGTTGCTGCCACGGAGTAAGGGCATCAATATCCACACCAACCAGCGTTGGAATGTTGAACGAACGGGCAAGGATCACCGTATGTGAGGTGGTGCCGCCGCTTTTGAGCAACAATCCTTTGAGGTGATTTTTATCCAGTTCGAGGAACTGGCTGGGGGTCAGTTCATCAGCCATACAAATGGCGGGCTGCGTCAGTTTGCCCGGTGCCGGGAAGCGTTGCTCACCGTAGATTTGCTGGAGTAACTGGAAGCAGACGTCGCGTACGTCCAGGGCACGTTCTTGCAGGTAGCTGCTGCTGGAACGGGAAAACTCTTCGCAAAAGTGATTCGCGCTGGCAACAATTGCTTCGGCGCAGCTTAATCCGGCGCTGACGCCTGCCAGTAAATGTTCGCGCAGGGAAGTATCGCCAGCCAGGGATCGGTGAGCTTCCAGAATCGCGCTGGTAGCACCGTCGCTATCCAGCAGACGAAACTCAATGTTTTTCAGTACCAGCGTCAGGCCGTTTTCCAGTGCGGATTGCTCGGCGTCAACGCCTTTGGCTGCGGGAAGATTACCCAGCGCATTGAGATCTAAAGAAGAGATCGGCGTCAGAATGCCGCCTGCACTACCGCTGCACACGGTGCGGGCGCGGATAATTTGCGGATTCAGATTGGTCAGTGAAACCGGCAGTGGTTCCAGTTCGTCAGATTTAACTTCCGCCAGCGGCGCATCGCAGTGGGGGAATTCATCGCGCAGCCATTGGCTTAAACGCTGGTGCGCTTCCTGTTCGTCGGCCCCGGAAATCAGTAACTGGCAGTTATCGCCCGCCAGCGTATCGGTGCCAATCAGCGCAAGGGCGCTTTTGGCGTTGCCCTTGCGGTCAGTGCGCAGGTTATGCCACTCAATTTGTGATGAAAAAGTATTACACAGCGTTTCAACGTGGCTTGCCGGACGCGCATGTACGCCGTTAGGTAGCTCACAAATAAATTCCACAATCAGGGCCATTGCCTCTCTCCCGGTACGGTTTTCTGTTTACAGGATAAGAGCGCACGGCAACGGCCTGCCATGTGACAAATCTGCCAAAAGCTGGACAAATGTAATGTAACCGTCAATTTGCGACGCGTCTCACAAGACGCCGTTTTGCGGCATGCTTCCGGATTATCGCAAGTTATGAGGCGGATCGCATTTTTGTACTGATATTACAAAAGTCCAGTAAATGGCCTTTTTATCCACTGTTTGCTCCGCCTGCGATTGCCTATTGTTTCCTCCATCAAAAATATGGACATGGGCTTTCGCAAGCCCGGGAGCAGCTTATGAATGAGTTGGTGCAGATCCTGAAAAATACCCGTCAGCATTTAATGACGGGCGTTTCACACATGATTCCCTTCGTGGTATCGGGCGGTATTTTGCTGGCGGTTTCCGTCATGTTGTATGGCAAAGGCGCAGTGCCGGATGCCGTAGCCGATCCGAATTTGAAAAAACTGTTTGATATCGGCGTTGCAGGTTTGACGCTGATGGTGCCTTTCCTCGCCGCTTACATTGGTTACTCCATTGCAGAGCGTTCTGCGCTGGCTCCGTGCGCTATCGGTGCCTGGGTTGGTAACAGCTTTGGTGCGGGCTTCTTTGGTGCGCTGATCGCCGGGATTATCGGCGGCATCGTGGTGCATTACCTGAAGAAAATTCCGGTGCATAAAGTTCTGCGCTCGGTGATGCCTATCTTCATTATTCCTATCATCGGCACACTGATTACCGCAGGCATCATGATGTGGGGCTTGGGCGAGCCTGTAGGGGCGTTGACCAACAGCCTGACCCAGTGGCTACAGGGGATGCAGCAGGGCAGCATTGTTATGCTGGCGGTGATCATGGGTCTGATGCTGGCGTTCGATATGGGCGGTCCGGTTAACAAAGTGGCCTATGCCTTCATGCTGATTTGCGTTGCTCAGGGTGTATATACCGTGGTGGCCATTGCTGCCGTGGGTATTTGTATCCCGCCGCTGGGGATGGGGCTGGCGACGCTGATTGGTCGTAAAAATTTCTCCGCAGAAGAGCGCGAAACCGGCAAAGCGGCGCTGGTGATGGGGTGCGTTGGGGTTACTGAAGGGGCGATTCCTTTCGCCGCTGCCGATCCGCTGCGTGTTATTCCTTCCATCATGATCGGTTCAGTTTGTGGTGCAGTCACTGCGGCGCTGGTCGGTGCGCAGTGCTATGCAGGCTGGGGTGGTCTGATTGTGCTGCCGGTGGTTGAAGGCAAGCTGGGTTATATCGCAGCAGTGGCTGTCGGGGCGGTTGTGACGGCAGTCTGCGTGAACGTGCTGAAAAGTCTGGCGCGTAAAAATGGGTCTTCGACTGATGAAAAAGAAGACGACCTGGATTTGGATTTTGAAATTAATTAATTGAGGAACGAGCCATGACGAAAATTATTGCAGTAACCGCATGTCCTTCAGGTGTTGCCCATACCTATATGGCAGCAGAGGCGCTGGAAAGTGCCGCGAAAGCGAAAGGCTGGGAAGTGAAAGTAGAAACCCAGGGGTCAATTGGTCTGGAAAATGAACTGACAGCGGAAGACGTGGCGAGCGCTGATATGGTGATTCTGACCAAAGATATCGGCATCAAGTTTGAAGAGCGTTTTGCTGGCAAGACCATCGTGCGCGTCAACATCAGCGATGCAGTAAAACGTGCTGACGCCATTATGAGCAAAATTGAAGCTCACCTGGCGCAAACCGCTTAAGTTCTTCTCCCGCTCGCAAGGGCGGGTTCGCTTTCCCACAGGAGTTCCTCATGACGAATCGTATCTCTCGCCTCAAAACTGCACTGTTTGCCAATACCCGTGAAATCTCGCTGGAGCGGGCGCTGCTTTATACCGCCAGCCATCGGCAAACCGAAGGCGAACCGGTGATATTGCGCCGGGCGAAAGCAACAGCGTATATCCTTGAACATGTTGAAATTTCGATTCGTGATGAAGAACTGATTGCCGGTAACCGCACGGTGAAACCACGCGCCGGGATTATGTCGCCGGAAATGGATCCTTACTGGCTGCTGAAAGAGTTGGACCAGTTCCCGACGCGTCCGCAGGACCGCTTTGCTATCAGCGAAGAAGATAAACGTATCTACCGCGAAGAGTTGTTCCCGTACTGGGAAAAACGTTCGATGAAAGATTTCATCAACGGGCAGATGACAGATGAAGTAAAAGCCGCGACCAGCACGCAGATTTTCAGCATCAACCAGACAGATAAAGGCCAGGGGCACATTATTATTGATTACCCACGCCTGTTGAATCACGGTCTGGGTGAGCTGGTGGCGCAGATGCAGCAACATTGTCAGCAACAGCCGGAGAATCACTTTTATCAGGCAGCGCTGTTATTGCTCGAAGCCTCGCAGAAACACATTTTGCGTTACGCCGAACTGGCGGAAACGATGGCGGCAAGCTGCACTGATGCCCAGCGTCGCGAAGAGCTGCTGACTATTGCGGAGATCTCTCGCCATAACGCCGAACATAAGCCGCAGACGTTCTGGCAGGCGTGCCAGTTATTCTGGTACATGAACATCATTCTGCAATACGAATCCAACGCCAGTTCGCTATCGTTGGGGCGCTTCGACCAGTATATGTTGCCGTTCTATCAGGCATCATTAACCCAGGGCGAAGATGCGGCGTTCCTGAAAGAACTGCTCGAATCTTTATGGGTGAAATGCAACGACATCGTGCTGTTGCGCTCCACCAGCAGCGCGCGTTATTTCGCCGGTTTCCCGACCGGCTATACCGCACTGCTCGGCGGGTTAACCGAGAACGGACGTAGCGCGGTGAACGTACTTTCGTTCCTCTGTCTCGACGCCTATCAAAGTGTGCAATTACCGCAACCGAACCTCGGCGTGCGCACTAACGCCTTGATCGACACGCCGTTCCTGATGAAAACCGCCGAAACCATTCGCCTCGGCACCGGTATTCCGCAAATCTTTAACGATGAAGTGGTGGTGCCAGCGTTCCTCAACCGTGGCGTTTCGCTGGAAGATGCGCGCGACTATTCCGTAGTGGGCTGTGTGGAATTATCTATTCCCGGCAGAACCTACGGCTTGCATGACATCGCGATGTTTAATCTGCTGAAAGTGATGGAAATCTGCCTGCATGAAAATGAAGGCAATGCTGCGCTGACTTATGAAGGTTTACTGGAGCAGATCCGCGCCAAGATCAGCCACTACATCACCCTGATGGTTGAGGGCAGCAATATTTGTGATATCGGCCATCGCGACTGGGCACCTGTACCGCTGCTCTCATCGTTTATCAGCGATTGTCTGGAAAAAGGCCGCGATATTACCGATGGCGGCGCGCGTTATAACTTCTCCGGCGTACAGGGGATCGGTATCGCCAACCTGAGCGATTCTCTCCATGCGTTGAAAGGGATGGTTTTTGAGCAACAGCGTTTAAGTTTTGACGAATTGCTGTCGGTATTAAAAGCCAACTTCGCAACGCCAGAAGGCGAAAAAGTCCGCGCTCGCTTAATTAACCGCTTCGAGAAATACGGTAACGATATCGACGAGGTGGATAACATCAGCGCCGAACTGTTGCGCCACTACTGCAAAGAAGTGGAAAAATACCAGAACCCGCGCGGCGGCTACTTCACGCCGGGATCGTATACCGTTTCTGCTCACGTCCCGTTGGGATCGGTGGTTGGCGCGACGCCAGACGGTCGTTTTGCCGGAGAACAGCTGGCAGACGGCGGCTTGTCACCCATGCTGGGCCAGGACGCACAAGGGCCAACGGCGGTACTGAAGTCAGTCAGTAAGCTCGATAACACACTGCTGTCTAACGGTACATTGCTGAACGTGAAATTCACTCCGGCGACCCTGGAAGGTGAAGCGGGATTACGCAAACTGGCCGACTTCTTACGGGCGTTTACCCAGCTTAAGTTACAACATATTCAGTTTAACGTGGTGAACGCCGACACGTTGCGGGAAGCGCAACAGCGCCCACAAGATTATGCCGGGCTGGTGGTGCGCGTTGCCGGATACAGCGCCTTCTTTGTCGAACTGTCGAAGGAGATCCAGGATGACATCATCCGCCGGACAGCGCATCAGCTGTAACGTTGTGGAAACGCGCCGCAATGATGTGGCGCGCATTTTCAACATTCAGCGTTATTCACTGAATGACGGTGAGGGCATTCGTACGGTGGTCTTTTTTAAAGGCTGTCCGCATCTTTGCCCGTGGTGTGCTAATCCGGAGTCGATCTCCGGCAAAATCCAGACGGTACGCAGAGAGGCGAAATGTCTGCACTGTGCGAAATGTTTGCGTGATGCGGATGAATGCCCCTCCGGGGCGTTTGAACGGATTGGTCGCGATATCAGCCTTGACGCTCTGGAACGGGAAGTGATGAAAGATGACATTTTTTTTCGCACGTCCGGCGGCGGCGTCACGCTTTCTGGCGGCGAAGTGTTAATGCAGGCGGAGTTTGCTACCCGTTTTTTACAGCGACTGCGGCTGTGGGGTGTGTCATGCGCCATTGAAACTGCCGGAGACGCGCCAGCAAGCAAGCTGTTACCGCTGGCGAAATTGTGCGATGAAGTGCTGTTCGATTTAAAAATTATGGACGCGACTCAGGCGCGGGATGTGGTGAAGATGAACCTGCCACGCGTGCTGGAGAATCTGCGTTTGCTGGTGAGTGAGGGTGTCAACGTGATCCCGCGTTTACCGTTGATCCCTGGTTTCACGCTCAGCCGGGAGAATATGCAGCAGGCGCTGGATGTACTGATCCCGCTGAAAATCAGGCAGATCCATCTGTTACCGTTTCATCAGTACGGCGAACCGAAATACCGCCTGCTGGGGAAAACATGGTCGATGAAAGAGGTGCCTGCGCCGTCGTCAGCCGATGTGACAACGATGCGCGAAATGGCAGAACGGGCCGGATTTCAGGTTACCGTGGGAGGTTAAAATGGCATACCTGGTGGCAGTAACCGCCTGCGTCAGTGGCGTGGCGCATACTTATATGGCGGCGGAACGGCTGGAAAAGTTGTGCCTGTTAGAGAAGTGGGGAGTCAGCATTGAAACTCAGGGCGCGCTGGGAACGGAGAATCGTTTAGCGGACGAGGATATCCGTCGGGCGGATGTTGCTCTGTTGATTACGGATATCGAGCTTGCCGGTGCCGAGCGATTTGAACATTGCCGCTATGTGCAATGCAGCATCTACGCATTCCTGCGTGAGCCGCAGCGGGTAATGAGCGCGGTGCGCAAAGTGCTTTCTGCGCCGCAGCAAACCCATCTTATTCTGGAGTAGTCGGTTTTTCTGTCAGTTGGCTGTGGTACTGCCGGCGATATTCCGACGGCGAGCGTTCGGTGTTTTTACGAAACAGACGGCAGAAGTAGTTGCTGTCGACAAAGCCGCAGGCGTGCGCCACTTCTTTTACCTTCAGGTCATAGCCTTTCAATAACGTCTTAGCGTGCTCCAGTCGCGTGTGATTCAGGTATTCGTTAAAACCAATGGCCCCCGTTTTTTGAAACAGGTGCGAGAGGTAATTTGGCGAAATATAAAACGCCTGCGCAACAGATTCGCGGGTAAGCGCGGAGGCATAGCGTTCGTCGATATAATCGCGAATAGCTTCAAATAGTGCCTGGCTGCGTGAGGCGGTCTGGATTTGGCTGCCAAGCAAATCGCGGCAGTGGCTAAGCAGGCTGGCGACGATAAGCCTTGCCGTTTGCTGCTCCTGCGGCTGCATTTGCATTTCATTGAGCGTTTGTAGCAGAAAAGAACCTATGCGTGGGCCGCGCCGGGCGACGTGTTGCTTCGCCAGATTTTGATATTGTTTGCCATCCCATTGCACGACGCTGAAGCCGAGTTGCTGTTTGCCAAACAGCACGCTAAAGGTGGTAGCGGGTGTTTTCCATTGTGGGAAATTCCAGCCACCAGCGGCAACGTACAGCACATCGCCGGGAACTAACGTTGCTCCAGCGCCGGTATCAACAAACTCACCTTCCAGCACAATTTCCAGCCGTGGAAAATCGACCTGATACGCAAGATCGGGCACCGGGCCGTTACTGCTGGCAAAGTAAATCTGGCGCAGGGACAGCGGGCCGTTGATCAGGCGGGAGAGCAGATAGCTGACGTCGTGATACATGTTATTCCCTTAGGTATGTAGACGGGAAAACAGTAACTGGCATTATTAAAAAAGGCCACCTGAAAAGTGTGGCCTGAGGGGAGTTCGATGTAAACATTGCGGCAGTTGTATTGCCGGATGTGGCGTAAACGCCTTATCCAGCCTACCGCCGCGATCTGTAGGCCGGATAAGACGCGTCAAGCGTCGCATCCGGCAAATAGCGCCTGGCTGATAATTACTGATTACCCACCTGATCGCCATACGGCAGTGTGTCGTAATCGATCAGCGCGTTTTTCTTGTACGGGTTACCAATCCAGCGGGTAGTTTCTTTGAACTGCGGATTCACCACTGAACGGGTTGGATCGTAACCGTCGTAAGATAAGCCCGCCAAATCTGACCAGGTGTGGATCAGTTCCGCCAGGCTGTATTTACGATCGACATCCTGTGAGAAATCACGGGGATGAGTCGCTTGCCATTTTTCCGACGTCCACAGCAGGAACGGAATGGTGTACATATGACGCGTCGGGTTGTCCTCATTACGCCCCTGGGTTTTATGAGGCGGCGTGTCGTAAACCTCTTCACCGTGGTCAGAGAAGTAAACCAGGAATCCGTTCGGGTCTGCCGCTTTAAAGTCTTTAATCAGGCTGGCAACCACATGATCGTTATACAGGTTAGCGTTGTCATAATCGTTATATGATTCCAGCTCTTCTGCGCTTAATCCTGGCGGAACATGATCGGTATTGCCATCAAACTTGCCCTGATTTTCCGGGTAGCGGTATTTGTATTTGATATGCGTACCCAGCAGATGAACGATGATCAGTTTCTTCGGCGCAGGGTCATTCAGCACATCCTGGAACGGCTTCAGCACGTTGGTGTCGTATTCACGCGCACTCTGCGTACGTTGCTGGTTCATGTAGTACTGCTTGTCGGTCTGGCGCGAAAATACCGTCAGCATGGTATTGCGGGCGGTCATCGTCTGCTGGTTGGTGATCCAGAAGGTTTTATAACCCGCCTGTTTCATCATGTTCATCAGCGACGGCTGCGTCAGATACAGGTCCGGGTTCTTTTCATTGGCAAAGGTCAGCGCCTGTTGCAGGATTTCAATGGTGTACGGACGAGACGTAACCACGTTATTAAACACGGTCAGATTCGGATCGGTTTTATGCAGCGCATCCAGCTCCGGCGTGGTTTCACGCGGATAACCGTACAGACTCATGCGTCCACGCTGGGTTGACTCGCCAATCACCAGCACTAAGGTGCGCGGTTCGTTACCCGATTCATCTTTGAAATTAGCCAGCGGCGGCAAGGCATTATTTTCATTCAGTAGCTTTGTTAGCGAGTTTAGTTGCTGACGATACTGATAATAGCCGGTCAGGAATTGCCACGGTGCGGCAGGCTCCATACGCGAGGCCAGGTTGTCCAACGTTTTCTCAAACGGCTTGTTTTTGATAAACGTATTCATGGCGATCGGATGCAGAATCAAGCCATAAAGCAGGGCAAAAGAGACAACATAACGCCACGGCTTTGGAATATAGACCGGGCGCAGGCGTGTCCACAGCAGAACTGCCACCGCCGTATAGGCCAGCGCGATAAGCACAATTTTCAGGCTGAAATACTGGCTTAAATACTCGCTGGCTTCGTTGGTGTTGGTTTCGAACATCACAAACAGAACGCTCTGCGAGAACTCCTGACCGTAGATGACGTAGTAGCACAGCGCCGCCAGAGAGGCCGCCCATAGCACCACGCCGATTACTGCGGCAATAATTTTAATCCGCTTCGGAAAGAGGAATACCGGGATCAACCACAGCGAACTGAATAACAGCGAGTCGCGAATGCCGTTAGTGCCACTATAACCACTGATGTAAATAATGGCCTGTAGCAGAGTAGAGAAAAACCAAAAGTAGAGCAGTGCCCAACCCAGGGCTTTCCAGCTAAAAAGAGGTTTAGCCTGGACTTCTGTGGAATGCATAGTAAGAACCTGTCTTGAAAAAATATCGCCGAATGTAACGACAATTCCTTAAGGATATCTGAAGGTATATTCAGAATTTGAATAAAATGCAGACAGAAATATATTGAAAACGAGGGTGTTAGAACAGAAGTATTTCAGAAAACCCTCGCGCAAAAGCACGAGGGTTTGCAGAAGAGGAAGATTAGCCGGTATTACGCATACCTGCCGCAATCCCGGCAATAGTGACCATTAACGCTTGTTCGACGCGAGGATCCGGTTCCTGGCCTTCTTTTTCTGCCTGGCGGGAGCGGTGCAGCAACTCGGCCTGCAATACGTTCAGCGGGTCGGTGTAAATATTCCGTAGCTGAATAGACTCTGCAATCCACGGCAGATCGGCCATCAGATGGGAATCGTTGGCAATCGCCAGCACCACTTTGATGTCTTCTTCTTGCAGGTTGCGTAACTCTTTACCTAACGGCCACAGTGCTTTGTCTACCAGGCGTTGGTCATAGTATTCCGCCAGCCACAGGTCTGCTTTGGCGAAGACCATCTCCAGCATGCCGAGACGCGTCGAGAAGAATGGCCAATCGCGGCACATAGCCTCCAGCTCGCTCTGTTTGCCGTCTTCGACCACTTTTTGCAGCGCCGTACCTGCACCCAGCCAGGCGGGGAGCATCAGACGGTTTTGCGTCCAGGCGAAGATCCACGGAATGGCGCGTAGTGACTCGACGCCGCCGGTTGGGCGACGTTTCGCCGGACGTGAACCCAACGGCAGTTTGCCCAATTCTTGTTCCGGCGTAGCGGAGCGGAAGTAAGGCACAAAATCTTTGTTTTCACGTACGTAGCCACGGTAGAGATCGCAGGAGATGACTGACAGTTCATCCATAATGCGACGCCAGCTCTCTTTCGGCTCAGGTGGTGGCAGCAGGTTGGCTTCCAGAATCGCCCCGGTGTACAGCGACAGGCTGCTGACGGTGATTTCTGGCAGACCATATTTAAAGCGGATCATCTCGCCCTGTTCAGTCACGCGCAGGCCACCTTTCAGGCTTCCTGGCGGTTGTGACAGCAGCGCCGCATGAGCAGGTGCGCCGCCGCGACCAATGGAACCGCCGCGACCGTGGAACAACGTCAGCTCAATACCCGCTTTTTCGCAGGTTTTGATTAATGCATCCTGTGCCTGATATTGCGCCCAGGAAGCTGCCATCACTCCCGCATCTTTTGCTGAGTCGGAATAGCCAATCATCACCATCTGTTTGCCCTGAATCAGGCCACGATACCAGTCAATATTGAGCAGCTGGGTCATGACATCGTTGGCGTTGTTCAGATCATCGAGGGTTTCAAACAGCGGAGCAACCGGCATCGCAAACCCGATACCCGCTTCTTTCAGCAGCAGGTGGACAGCCAGTACGTCGGACGGCGTTTTCGCCATCGAGATCACGTAGGCGGCAATGGAGCCTTGCGGTGCTTCGGCAATCACCTGGCAGGTATCGAGCACTTCGCGCGTTTCGGCGCTTGGTTGCCAGTTGCGCGGCAGAAGCGGACGTTTGGAGTTCAGTTCGCGGATCAGGAACGCCTGTTTGTCGGCCTCTGACCAGCTTTCGTAGTCGCCGATACCGAGGTAGCGGGTCAGCTCGCCCAGCGCTTCGGTATGACGCGTGCTCTCCTGACGGATATCAATACGGACCAGCGGTACGCCGAAACATTTCACGCGGCGCAGGGTGTCGAGCAGATCGCCGTTGGCGATAATACCCATGCCACACGCCTGAAGTGACTGGTAGCAAGCGTAGAGCGGTTCCCACAGTTCTTCGTTTTGTGTCAGCAGGCCTTCTGGTTTTGGCAGTTCTTCGCCTTTCAGGCGCGCTTCCAGCCATGCCTGTGTCGCCATCAGGCGAGAACGCAGGTTTTTCATCAGATAGCGATACGGTTCTGCGGCACCTTCTTCGCCAACCAGCGCCAGCAGTTCAGGGGTCGCTTCAACCATCGACAGTTCAGAAACCAGCACCTGAATATCTTTCAGGAACAAATCGGTGGCTTTCCAGCGGCTGAGTAGCAGGACGTGGCGGGTGATATCGGCAGTGACGTTCGGGTTGCCGTCGCGGTCGCCGCCCATCCACGAAGTAAAACGGACCGGAACAAATTCGACGGGCAGTTTGTAGCCGAGGTTCTCTTCCAGTTGTTCGTTCAGTTCGCGCAGGTAATTTGGTACGCCTTGCCACAGGCTGTTTTCCACTACGGCAAAGCCCCATTTGGCTTCATCTACCGGGCTTGGACGCAGCTTACGGATTTCATCGGTATGCCATGACTGGGCGATCAACTGGCGCAGGCGACGCATCAGCTGGTTGTGTTCGTAGTCAGCGATATCTTTGTTATCGAGCTGTTTTAAACAGGCGTTCACTTCCACCATTTTGTGGATCAGTGTACGACGGGTAATTTCGGTTGGGTGAGCCGTGAGGACCAGTTCCAGCGACAGCGATTCCACTGCTTTTTTGATGGTGTCTTCGCTCAGTTCCGGCTGGTTTTTCAGTTTACGCAGGGTGCGGGCGATCACTTCCGGGTTGCTGGCAGCTTCGCCTTTCGGCGAAATGCTGTGGTATTGCTCGGCGGTGTTGGCCAGGTTCAGGAACTGACTAAACGCACGCGCAACGGGCAGCAGCTCGTCGTTCGACAAATTTTGTAAGGTGGTGAGCAACTCCTGGCGGTTAGCATCATTGCCAGCGCGTGAAGATTTCGACAACTTACGGATAGTTTCTACGCGTTCAAGAATGTGTTCTCCCAACGCATCCTTGATGGTTTCTCCCAGCACTTTGCCGAGCATACTGACATTACTACGCAATGCGGAATATTGTTCGTTCATATTACCCCAGACACCCCATCTTATCGTTTGATAGCCCTGTATCCTTCACGTCGCATTGGCGCGAATATGCTCGGGCTTTGCTTTTCGTCGTCTTTTATAAAGCCACGTAAAAGCGGTGACGTCAAATGCTGCGAAATCGCTTCAGCAAACGAATAAATAGCAGGAATTTACGCCATTAAATTCACGACGCTTTAAATAAGCGTAACTTATGGAAATGTTAAAAAATCGCCATACATAACACCAAAGGTGTAGGTCGGATAAGATGCGCAAGCATCGCATCCGACATTATTGCGGCACAGGAGTTTGGCAACGGTGCCGGATGCGGCGCGAGCGCCTTATCCGGCCTACGTTTTAATGCCAGCAAAAATGGTGAATTACCTGGATAATCAACTCACGGGTGGGTTTAATAAACCGCGTCTCCAGATATTCATCAGGCTGATGAGCTTGATTGATGGAACCCGGACCGAGCACCAGCGTAGGGCATAACGTTTGAATAAACGGCGCTTCGGTACAGTAATTCACCACTTCGGTTTTTGCTCCGAGCAATTTCTCAACCACTTCAACCAGTTGATGATTCGGTGGGCATTCATAGCCAGGGATCGGCGGATGCAGCTCGTCGACCGTCAGACGACCCGGCCAGCGTTCGCTCACCGGAGCCAATGCATCGTTGAGCAAACCATTAAGTTCATTGAGTGTCATGCCAGGCAGCGGACGAATATCCATATGCAACTCACAGCAAGCGCAAATACGGTTAGAAGCGTCGCCACCGTGAATATGCCCGAGGTTGAGCGTAGGGTATGGCACGGTAAACGCTTCGTAGTGATAACGTTCTTTCAGGTTATCGCGCAATTGCAAAATATGCCCGATGGCGTCGTGCATTAGTTCGATAGCGTTAACTCCGCGTGCTGGATCGCTGGAGTGCCCCGACTGGCCCTGAATACGGATGGCGTTAGAGATATGACCTTTATGTGCGCGTACCGGTTGTAGTGACGTCGGTTCGCCAATGATGGCGCAATCCGGGCGCAGGGCGGTAGTTTCGGCAAAATAACGCGCTCCGGCCATACTGGTTTCTTCATCAGCAGTCGCCAGAATGTAGAGCGGTTTTTTCAGTTTCGTGACGTCGACATCGCGTAGCGCATCAAGGATAAACGCAAAAAAGCCTTTCATGTCGGCGGTGCCTAAGCCGTAAAGCTTGCCGTCATGCTCCGTCAGTGTAAACGGATCGCGCGTCCAGCGACCGTCATCAAATGGCACCGTATCGGTATGCCCCGCCAGCAACAAGCCGCCAGCCCCCTGTCCGATACTTGCCAGCATATTGAATTTGTTGCGAGTTCCTGGAACAGGCTGCACTTCCACATTGAAGCCCAAATCTTTAAACCAGTCCGCCAGCAGAGTGATTAAATCTGCATTGCTTTGATCGAGTGCCTCTTCCGTGGCGCTTATTGAAGGTGTGGCAATCAGAGCGCGGTAAATCTCGATAAATGGCGGTAATTTGTTTTTCATTGTTGACACACCTCTGGTCATGATAGTATCAATATTCATGCAGTATTTATGAATAAAAATACACTAACGTTGAGCGTAATAAAACCCACCAGCCGTAAGGTGAATGTTTTACGTTTAACCTGGCAACCAGACATAAGAAGGTGAATAGCCCCGATGTTGGATACGCTGATTGTGGGTGCCAGCGGCTACGCTGGCGCAGAGCTAGTGACCTATGTAAATCGCCATCCGCATATGAACATAACCGCTTTGACTGTTTCAGCGCAAAGCAATGATGCGGGAAAGTTAATCTCCGATTTGCATCCGCAGCTAAAAGGCATCGTTGATCTGCCGTTGCAGCCGATGTCGGATATCAGCGAGTTTAGCCCAGGGGTGGACGTAGTGTTTCTCGCCACCGCCCATGAAGTTAGCCACGATTTAGCGCCGCAGTTTCTTGAAGCGGGCTGCGTGGTGTTCGACCTTTCCGGCGCGTTTCGTGTTAACGACGCCACCTTCTATGAAAAATATTACGGCTTTACCCATCAATACCCGGAACTGTTGGAACAGGCAGCCTACGGTCTGGCGGAGTGGTGCGGTAATAAATTAAAAGAAGCGAATTTGATTGCGGTGCCGGGCTGTTATCCGACGGCGGCACAGCTGGCGCTGAAACCGTTGATTGATGCCGATCTTCTTGACCTCAATCAGTGGCCGGTGATCAACGCCACCAGCGGCGTGAGCGGTGCAGGGCGTAAAGCGGCCATTTCAAACAGCTTTTGTGAAGTTAGCCTGCAACCGTATGGCGTCTTTACTCATCGCCATCAACCTGAGATCGCCACACACCTCGGTGCTGACGTTATCTTCACCCCACATCTGGGCAATTTCCCGCGCGGCATTCTCGAAACCATTACCTGCCGCCTGAAATCGGGTGTGACCCAGGCGCAAGTCGCGCAAGTGTTACAGCAGGCGTATGCCCATAAACCGCTGGTGCGGCTGTATGACAAAGGCGTTCCGGCGCTGAAAAATGTCGTTGGGCTGCCATTTTGCGATATCGGGTTTGCCGTTCAGGGCGAGCATCTGATTATTGTGGCGACCGAAGACAACTTACTGAAAGGCGCGGCGGCACAAGCGGTACAGTGCGCCAATATTCGTTTCGGCTATGCGGAAACGCAGTCTCTTATTTAAGGGTGCAATGATGAATCCATTAATTATCAAACTGGGCGGCGTACTGCTGGATAGTGAAGAGGCGCTGGAACGTCTGTTTAGCGCACTGGTGAATTATCGTGAGTCACATCAGCGTCCGCTGGTGATTGTGCACGGCGGCGGTTGCGTGGTGGATGAGCTGATGAAAGGGCTGAATCTGCCGGTGAAAAAGAAAAATGGCCTGCGGGTGACGCCTGCGGATCAGATAGACATTATCACCGGAGCACTGGCGGGAACGGCAAATAAAACCCTGTTGGCATGGGCGAAGAAACATCAGATTGCGGCCGTAGGTTTGTTTCTCGGTGACGGCGACAGCGTCAAAGTGACCCAGCTTGATGAAGAGTTAGGCCATGTTGGACTGGCGCAGCCAGGTTCGCCTAAGCTTATCAACTCCTTGCTGGAGAACGGTTATCTGCCGGTGGTCAGCTCCATTGGCGTAACAGACGAAGGGCAACTGATGAACGTCAATGCCGACCAGGCGGCAACGGCGCTGGCGGCAACGCTGGGCGCGGATCTGATTTTGCTCTCCGACGTCAGCGGCATTCTCGACGGCAAAGGGCAACGCATTGCCGAAATGACCGCCGCGAAAGCAGAACAACTGATTGAGCAGGGCATTATTACTGACGGCATGATAGTGAAAGTGAACGCGGCGCTGGATGCGGCCCGCACGCTGGGCCGTCCGGTAGATATCGCCTCCTGGCGTCATGCGGAGCAGCTTCCGGCACTGTTTAACGGTATGCCGATGGGTACGCGGATTTTAGCTTAAGTTTTGTTGGCCGGAGGCGCAGCTTTCCGGCATTGAATTTCAAAATAAGGAAACAGAGTTATGGCACTTTGGGGCGGGCGTTTTACCCAGGCAGCAGATCAACGGTTCAAACAATTCAACGACTCACTGCGCTTTGATTACCGTCTGGCGGAGCAGGATATTGTTGGCTCTGTGGCCTGGTCCAAAGCCCTGGTCACGGTAGGCGTGTTAACCGCAGAAGAGCAGGCGCAACTGGAAGAGGCGCTGAACGTGTTGCTGGAAGATGTTCGCGCCAGGCCACAACAAATCCTTGAAAGCGACGCCGAAGATATCCATAGCTGGGTGGAAGGCAAACTGATCGACAAAGTGGGCCAGTTAGGCAAAAAGCTGCATACCGGGCGTAGCCGTAATGATCAGGTAGCGACTGACCTGAAACTGTGGTGCAAAGATACCGTTAGCGAGTTACTGACGGCTAACCGGCAGCTGCAATCGGCGCTGGTGGAAACCGCACAAAACAATCAGGACGCGGTAATGCCAGGTTACACTCACCTGCAACGCGCCCAGCCGGTGACGTTCGCGCACTGGTGCCTGGCCTATGTTGAGATGCTGGCGCGTGATGAAAGCCGTTTGCAGGATGCGCTTAAGCGTCTGGATGTCAGCCCGCTAGGCTGTGGCGCGCTGGCGGGAACGGCCTATGAAATCGACCGTGAACAGTTAGCAGGCTGGCTGGGCTTTGCTTCGGCGACCCGTAACAGTCTCGACAGCGTTTCTGACCGTGACCATGTGTTGGAACTGCTTTCTGCTGCCGCTATCGGCATGGTGCATCTGTCGCGTTTTGCTGAAGATCTGATTTTCTTTAACACCGGCGAAGCGGGGTTTGTGGAGCTTTCTGACCGCGTGACTTCCGGTTCATCATTAATGCCGCAGAAGAAAAACCCGGATGCGCTGGAGCTGATTCGCGGTAAATGCGGCCGGGTGCAGGGGGCGTTAACCGGCATGATGATGACGCTGAAAGGTTTGCCGCTGGCTTACAACAAAGATATGCAGGAAGACAAAGAAGGTCTGTTCGACGCGCTCGATACCTGGCTGGACTGCCTGCATATGGCGGCGCTGGTGCTGGACGGCATTCAGGTGAAACGTCCACGTTGCCAGGAAGCGGCTCAGCAGGGTTACGCCAACGCCACCGAACTGGCGGATTATCTGGTGGCGAAAGGCGTACCGTTCCGCGAGGCGCACCATATTGTTGGTGAAGCGGTGGTGGAAGCCATTCGTCAGGGCAAACCGCTGGAAGATCTGCCGCTCAGTGAGTTGCAGAAATTCAGTCAGGTGATTGACGAAGATGTCTATCCGATTCTGTCGCTGCAATCGTGCCTCGACAAGCGTGCGGCAAAAGGCGGCGTCTCACCGCAGCAGGTGGCGCAGGCGATTGCTTTTGCGCAGACTCGGTTAGGGTAAGAACATTTATATGTATAAATTTGAGCCTGGCTTATCGCCGGGCTTTTTTATGGCAAAAAAAAGCGGATCCTGGAGATCCGCAAAAGTTCACGTTGGCTTTAGTTATTCGAGTTGAGAAACTCTCGAAACGGGCAGTGACTTCAAGGGTTAAAAGAGGTGCCGCTCCGTTTCTGTGAGCAATTATCAGTCAGAATGCTTGATAGGGATAATCGTTCATTGCTATTCTACCTATCGCCATGAACTATCGTGGCGATGGAGGATGGATAATGAATATTCGTGATCTTGAGTACCTGGTGGCATTGGCTGAACACCGCCATTTTCGGCGTGCGGCAGATTCCTGCCACGTTAGCCAGCCGACGCTTAGCGGGCAAATTCGTAAGCTGGAAGATGAGCTGGGCGTGATGTTGCTGGAGCGGACCAGCCGTAAAGTGTTGTTCACCCAGGCGGGAATGCTGCTGGTGGATCAGGCGCGTACCGTGCTGCGTGAGGTGAAAGTCCTTAAAGAGATGGCAAGCCAGCAGGGCGAGACGATGTCCGGACCGCTGCACATTGGTTTGATTCCCACAGTTGGACCGTACCTGCTACCGCATATTATCCCTATGCTGCACCAGACCTTTCCAAAGCTGGAAATGTATCTGCATGAAGCACAGACCCACCAGTTACTGGCGCAACTGGACAGCGGCAAACTCGATTGCGTGATCCTCGCGCTGGTGAAAGAGAGCGAAGCATTCATTGAAGTGCCGTTGTTTGATGAGCCAATGTTGCTGGCTATCTATGAAGATCACCCGTGGGCGAACCGCGAATGCGTACCGATGGCCGATCTGGCAGGGGAAAAACTGCTGATGCTGGAAGATGGTCACTGTTTGCGCGATCAGGCAATGGGTTTCTGTTTTGAAGCCGGGGCGGATGAAGATACACACTTCCGCGCGACCAGCCTGGAAACTCTGCGCAACATGGTGGCGGCAGGTAGCGGGATCACTTTACTGCCAGCGCTGGCTGTGCCGCCGGAGCGCAAACGCGATGGGGTTGTTTATCTGCCGTGCATTAAGCCGGAACCACGCCGCACTATTGGCCTGGTTTATCGTCCTGGCTCACCGCTGCGCAGCCGCTATGAGCAGCTGGCAGAGGCCATCCGCGCAAGAATGGATGGCCATTTCGATAAAGTTTTAAAACAGGCGGTTTAAACCGTTTAACGCAGCTACCCGATAGGCTTCCGCCATCGTCGGGTAGTTAAAGGTGGTGTTGACGAAGTACTCAATAGTGTTGCCGCCACCTTTCTGTTCCATAATCGCCTGACCGATATGAATAATTTCGGCAGCGCGCTCGCCAAAGCAGTGAATACCCAGAATCTCTTTTGTTTCCCGATGGAACAAAATTTTCAGCGTGCCCACGTTCATGCCGACGATTTGTGCGCGTGCCAGATGTTTAAACTGGGCGCGGCCCACTTCATATGGCACTTTCATTGCGGTCAGCTGCTGTTCGGTTTTGCCCACAGAGCTGATTTCCGGGATGGTGTAAATACCGGTAGGGATATCTTCAATCAGATGTGCGGTGGCTTCGCCTTTTACCAGCGCCTGCGCGGCAATGCGCCCCTGGTCATAGGCCGCCGACGCCAGGCTCGGATAACCAATCACGTCGCCCACCGCGTAAACGTGTGGCTGTGCGGTCTGATACATGCTGTTGACCTTCAGCTGTCCGCGGCTGTCAGTTTCTAGCCCAATGTTCTGTAACGCCAGCGAATCGGTATTACCGGTGCGACCGTTGGCATAGAGCAGGCAGTCAGCTTTCAGTTTTTTACCCGACTTCAGATGCATGATCACACCATCGTCACAGCCTTCGATCTTCTCGTACTCTTCGTTGTGACGAATCACTACGCCACTGTTCCAGAAGTGATAGGAGAGAGAATCTGACATCTCTTGATCGAGAAATGCCAGCAGGCGATCGCGGGTGTTGATCAGATCCACTTTTACATCCATACCGCGGAAGATCGACGCATATTCACAGCCGATCACTCCAGCACCATAGATAAGTACATGGCGCGGTTCGTGGTGCATGCTGAGAATTGAGTCGCTGTCGTAAATGCGTGGATGGGTGAAATCAACATCTGTTGGATGATATGGACGAGAGCCGCAGGCAATAACAAATTTTTCAGCGGTTAGTGTTTCAACGCTGCCGTCCGGGCAATCCAGCGCCAACGTATGCTCGTCAACAAAGCGAGCGTTTCCCTGCAATATTTCACAGTGATTACGTTCGTAAAATCCCTGACGCATGCGCGTTTGTTGATTAATCACGTTATCGGCATGGTTAAGGATATCGGCAAAAGAAGAGCGGAGCAGTCGGGAATGGTCGCTGTAAAGTGGGTTTTGATTGAATTCTATAATGCGGCTGACGGCGTGACGGAGAGCTTTCGACGGGATGGTGCCCCAGTGGGTGCAACCGCCGCCAACATTTTGATAACGCTCGATAACTGCGACGCGCGCACCTTGCTTAACCAGGCCCATTGCAGCGCCTTCGCCGCCGGGGCCGGAACCTATTACTATGGCATCGTAATCGTAGGAATGTGGCATGGTAGGGCTTACCTGTTCTTATACATAAAAGCAACAGAATGGTAACATTTTATCGCGGGTAAGCCAATTGATCCCCGTCATTTATCTGGCTATATCCTGAGCGGCCTTTGCTTTGTCTGTTTCTTACTTTTGCCCTGACGTTTTATTGGATTTTTATCGACGATACTCTCCGTTTAAGCGGCAGGTTTCCGCTGTACGTAAAAGAACCGGCCAAAGAATTGCAGTAAATATGTTTTATTGCGTTACCGTTCATTCACAATACTGGAGCAATCCAGTATGTTCATTCTCTGGTATAGTGCCAGCAGTACTTTTGGCAAGGATTCAGACATCGTGATGGGCGTAAGAGCGCAACAAAAAGAAAAAACCCGCCGTTCGCTGGTGGAAGCCGCATTTAGCCAATTAAGTGCTGAACGCAGCTTCGCCAGCCTGAGTTTGCGTGAAGTGGCGCGTGAAGCGGGCATTGCTCCCACCTCTTTTTATCGGCATTTCCGCGACGTAGACGAACTGGGTCTGACCATGGTTGATGAGAGCGGTTTAATGCTACGCCAACTCATGCGCCAGGCGCGTCAGCGTATCGCCAAAGGCGGGAGTGTGATCCGCACCTCGGTCTCCACATTTATGGAGTTCATCGGTAATAATCCTAATGCCTTCCGGTTATTATTGCGGGAACGCTCCGGCACCTCCGCTGCGTTTCGTGCCGCCGTTGCGCGTGAAATTCAGCACTTCATTGCGGAACTTGCGGACTATCTGGAACTCGAAAACCATATGCCGCGTGCGTTTACTGAAGCGCAAGCCGAAGCAATGGTGACAATTGTCTTCAGTGCGGGTGCCGAGGCGTTGGACGTCGGCGTCGAACAACGTCGGCAATTAGAAGAGCGACTGGTACTGCAACTGCGAATGATTTCGAAAGGGGCTTATTACTGGTATCGCCGTGAACAAGAGAAAACCGCAATTATTCCGGGAAATGTGAAGGACGAGTAATGAAACAAGCAAATCAAGATAGAGGTACGCTGCTGCTGGCGTTGGTTGCTGGCTTATCAATTAATGGTACTTTCGCAGCGCTGTTTAGCTCCATTGTGCCATTTTCTGTATTCCCGATTATTTCCCTGGTGCTGACGGTTTACTGCCTGCATCAACGTTATCTTAATCGCACCATGCCGGTAGGCTTGCCGGGTCTGGCAGCTGCCTGTTTTATTCTCGGCGTACTGCTGTACAGCACGGTAGTTCGTGCGGAATATCCGGATATCGGCTCTAACTTCTTCCCGGCAGTACTCTCCGTCATTATGGTGTTCTGGATTGGCGCGAAGATGCGTAACCGTAAGCAGGAAGTTGCTGAGTAATCGGTATCATGCCGGATGCTGGCGCATCCGGCATGGGTTTTACTTCGCGGTCAGTAATACGCCGCACTCCATATGGTGCGTGTAGGGGAACTGATCAAACAGAGCCAGACGTTCGACCTTGTGCGTCTGGCTTAATGTTTCCAGATTCTTGCATAACGTTTCCGGATTGCAGGAGATATACAGAATACGTGGATACGCCTGCACCATTTTCTCGGTTTCACTGTCCAGACCGCTGCGCGGTGGGTCGACAAAAATGGTTTCGCACTGATAACTCTTTAAGTCGATCCCTTGCAGGCGGTTAAACTCGCGCACACCATTCATCGCCTGAGTAAATTCTTCTGCCGCCATACGAATAATTTGTACGTTATCAATATGGTTAGCTGCGATGTTGTATTGCGCAGCAGCAACCGACGGCTTAGCGATTTCGGTGGCTAATACCCGATCAAAATTACGCGCCAGCGCTAATGAAAAGTTACCGTTGCCGCAGTACAGCTCCAGTAAATCGCCTTTTGAGCCTTTGGTTACGTCCAGCGCCCATTCCAGCATCTGAATATTCATCGCCGCGTTCGGCTGGGTAAAGCTGTTTTCTACCTGACGGTAGATCATCTCTTTCCCTGCGACCGGCAGACGTTCATCGATGTAATCCTGATCCAGCTCGATTTTGGTTTTCGTTGCCCGACCAATCAGATGCACATTCAGATTCTGCGCGCGCAGTGCATCGCGCAGGGCCTCCGCTTCCTGACGCCACTCATCATCCAGCTTCTTATGGTATAGCAGGGAAACCACCGCCTGATTACTCAGCGTAGTGAGGTAATCAATCTGGAACAACTTGTGGCGCAGAACGGGATTATTACGCACACCCGCAATCATCGCCGTCATCAACTGGTTGATAAGTTCACTGGCGGCGGGGAAGCTATCCACGCGGATGCGGCTTTTGGTTTGTTGATCGAAAATGATGTGATACAGGTCATCGCCATCGTGCCAGATGCGGAACTCCGCGCGCATCCGGTAATGACTGACCGGCGAGCGAAACACTTCCGGAACCAGGTCAGAAAACGGTGCCATCATACTTTGCAAACGTACCACTTTTTCGGCTAACTGCGCTTCATACTGTTCTGTTGGAAGGTGTTCGGGGGTCATGATGTATCCTGAAAAATTAAAGTACGCGGCGATTGTAGGGATTGCTCATCAGATGTCCAGATCTTGATGAATTCCTATTTGTGAGCTACGTCTGGACAGTAACTTGTTACAACCTGTAGCATCCACTTGCCGGTCCTGTGAGTTAATAGGGAATCCAGTGCGAATCTGGAGCTGACGCGCAGCGGTAAGGAAAGGTGCGATGATTGCGTTATGCGGACACTGCCATCCGGTGGGAAGTCATCATCTCTTAGTATCTTAGATACCCCTCCAAGCCCGAAGACCTGCCGGCCAACGTCGCATCTGGTTCTCATCATCGCGTAATATTGATGAAACCTGCGGCATCCTTCTTCTATTGTGGATGCTTTACAATGATTAAAAAAGCTTCGCTGCTGACGGCGTGTTCCGTCACAGCCTTTTCCGCTTGGGCACAGGATACCAGCCCGGATACTCTCGTCGTTACTGCTAACCGTTTTCAACAGCCTATCAATACTGTTCTGGCTCCGACGGATATTGTCACGCGTGAGGATATCGAACGCTGGCAATCCAGAACCGTTCTGGATGTGATGCGCCGCTTACCTGGTGTTGATGTCGCACAGTATGGCGGTATGGGACAGAGTTCTTCTCTTTTTATCCGGGGAACCGAATCGAAACACGTTCTGGTGTTAGTTGATGGAATTCCAGTAGCACGCCCTGGTATATCGAATAGCTCAGACATTGACCAGATCCCAGTCTCGCTGGTCCAGCGTATTGAATATATTCGTGGCCCACGCTCGGCTGTTTATGGCTCTGGTGCGATTGGTGGTGTTGTCAACATCATCACTATGACGAATGAAGAGCGTTCGCAAATTAACTCCAGTATCGGTTCGAAAGGCTACCAACAGTACGATGGCACATACCGCCAGCGTTTTGGAGATACGGTGGTGACTGCTGCAGGGGCTTATCAGACGACCAAAGGTTTCAATGTTCAGCCACACTCAAGTTATAGCGGAGATGGCGATCGCGATGGTTATCGTAACAAGCTGTTCTGGGGGGGAATTGAGCACAAATTTAACGATCAATTTGATGGTTACTTCCGTGGCTACGGTTATGCCAGTAATGCCGATTACGACCAAGGGAACTGGGGATATGATGGCGGCAATGATGAGCATCAAAATTACACACAGTCGTGGGATACTGGATTGCGTTTTAATTCGGGAGTCTACTCTTCGCAACTGGTGGTAAATTATCAGCGCATTAAGGACTACAACTACAGCAGTCTGACTGGGCGTTACGCATCAGGTTATACACTTGATGATATGGAGCAACGTTACATCCAGTGGGGTAACAATGTCATTGTTGGGCATGGTGCTATCAGCGCAGGAGCAGACTGGAAACAGGAAAAACTGATGTCTTTTGGCGCTAATGGCACGGATAACTACAAGCGTAATAACACTGGGCTTTATCTAACCGGGCAGCAGCAAATTGATAACATCACACTAGAAGCCTCTGGTCGTGAGGATCACGATGGCCAGCTAGGTTGGCATGGCACTTGGCAAACGGCAGCAGGGTGGCAGTTTGTTGATGGTTACAAAGTAACGCTTTCCTATGGAACTGGTTTCCTTGCTCCTTCGCTTGGTCAACAATTTGGCGCAGAGCGGTTTGGTATTGCTTCTAACCCTAACTTGAAACCAGAAGAATCTAAGCAATGGGAGGCAGGATTAGAAGGCTTGACAGGTCCTGTTGACTGGCGATTGTCGACCTATCGCTACAAAATTCAGAACCTGATCGACTACAACAACAATACCTATTTTAACGTTAAATCCGCGACCATTAAGGGCCTGGAATGGACGGGTAATTTCACAACTGGTCCTATCGATCATCGTTTAACATTGCAGTATGTAGACCCCCGTGATGATGAAACTGATCAACAACTCTATCGCCGTGCAAAACAGCAGGTAAAATATGAGTTGAGCGGTGAGGTTTACGAGTTGGGGTGGGATGTCACGTATCAGTACATTGGTGAACGATACGATTACGACTATGACAGTACCCGTAAGGTGAAAATGGGAGGACTGAGCGTGTGGGATATCGGACTTTCATATCCGGTCACCTCTCATCTGACAGTTCGTGGTAAAATAGCCAACCTGTTCGACAAAGATTATGAGACAGTCTATGGCTACCAAACTGCAGGACGGGAATACACCTTGTCTGGCAGCTACACCTTCTGAACCACGTCCCACCGTGCTGGTGTTTGACTCCGGCGTCGGTGGGTTGTCGGTCTATGACGAGATCCGGCATCTCTTACCGGATCTCCATTACATTTATGCTTTCGATAACGTCGCTTTCCCGTATGGCGAAAAAAGCGAAGCGTTTATTGTTGAGCGAGTGGTGGCAATTGTCACCGCGGTGCAAGAACGTTATCCCCTTGCGCTGGCTGTGGTCGCTTGCAACACTGCCAGTACCGTTTCACTTCCTGCATTACGCGAAAAGTTCGACTTCCCGGTTGTTGGTGTCGTGCCGGCGATTAAACCTGCTGCACGTCTGACGGCAAATGGCATTGTCGGATTACTGGCAACCCGCGGAACAGTTAAACGTTCTTATACTCATGAGCTGATCGCGCGTTTCGCTAATGAATGCCAGATAGAAATGCTGGGCTCGGCAGAGATGGTTGAGTTGGCTGAAGCGAAGCTACATGGCGAAGATGTTTCTCTGGATGCACTAAAACGTATCCTACGCCCGTGGTTAAGAATGAAAGAGCCGCCAGATACCGTTGTATTGGGTTGCACCCATTTCCCTCTACTACAAGAAGAACTGTTACAAGTGCTGCCAGAGGGAACCCGGCTGGTGGATTCTGGCGCAGCGATTGCTCGCCGAACGGCCTGGTTGTTAGAACATGAAGCCCCGGATGCAAAATCTGCCGATGCGAATATTGCCTTTTGTATGGCAATGACGCCAGGAGCTGAACAATTATTGCCCGTTTTACAGCGTTACGGCTTCGAAACGCTCGAAAAACTGGCAGTTTTAGGCTGATTTGGTTGAATGTTGCGCGGTCAGAAAATTATTTTAAATTTCCTCTTGTCAGGCCGGAATAACTCCCTATAATGCGCCACCACTGACACGGAACAACGGCAAACACGCCGCCGGGTCAGCGGGGTTCTCCTGAGAACTCCGGCAGAGAAAGCAAAAATAAATGCTTGACTCTGTAGCGGGAAAGCGTATTATGCACACCCCGCGCCGCTGAGAAAAAGCAAAGCGGCACTGCTCTTTAACAATTTATCAGACAATCTGTGTGGGCACTCGAAGATACGGATTCTTAACGTCGAAAGACGAAAAATGAATACCAAGTCTCAAGAGTGAACACGTAATTCATTACGAAGTTTAATTCTTTGAGCATCAAACTTTTAAATTGAAGAGTTTGATCATGGCTCAGATTGAACGCTGGCGGCAGGCCTAACACATGCAAGTCGAACGGTAACAGGAAACAGCTTGCTGTTTCGCTGACGAGTGGCGGACGGGTGAGTAATGTCTGGGAAACTGCCTGATGGAGGGGGATAACTACTGGAAACGGTAGCTAATACCGCATAACGTCGCAAGACCAAAGAGGGGGACCTTCGGGCCTCTTGCCATCGGATGTGCCCAGATGGGATTAGCTAGTAGGTGGGGTAACGGCTCACCTAGGCGACGATCCCTAGCTGGTCTGAGAGGATGACCAGCCACACTGGAACTGAGACACGGTCCAGACTCCTACGGGAGGCAGCAGTGGGGAATATTGCACAATGGGCGCAAGCCTGATGCAGCCATGCCGCGTGTATGAAGAAGGCCTTCGGGTTGTAAAGTACTTTCAGCGGGGAGGAAGGGAGTAAAGTTAATACCTTTGCTCATTGACGTTACCCGCAGAAGAAGCACCGGCTAACTCCGTGCCAGCAGCCGCGGTAATACGGAGGGTGCAAGCGTTAATCGGAATTACTGGGCGTAAAGCGCACGCAGGCGGTTTGTTAAGTCAGATGTGAAATCCCCGGGCTCAACCTGGGAACTGCATCTGATACTGGCAAGCTTGAGTCTCGTAGAGGGGGGTAGAATTCCAGGTGTAGCGGTGAAATGCGTAGAGATCTGGAGGAATACCGGTGGCGAAGGCGGCCCCCTGGACGAAGACTGACGCTCAGGTGCGAAAGCGTGGGGAGCAAACAGGATTAGATACCCTGGTAGTCCACGCCGTAAACGATGTCGACTTGGAGGTTGTGCCCTTGAGGCGTGGCTTCCGGAGCTAACGCGTTAAGTCGACCGCCTGGGGAGTACGGCCGCAAGGTTAAAACTCAAATGAATTGACGGGGGCCCGCACAAGCGGTGGAGCATGTGGTTTAATTCGATGCAACGCGAAGAACCTTACCTGGTCTTGACATCCACGGAAGTTTTCAGAGATGAGAATGTGCCTTCGGGAACCGTGAGACAGGTGCTGCATGGCTGTCGTCAGCTCGTGTTGTGAAATGTTGGGTTAAGTCCCGCAACGAGCGCAACCCTTATCCTTTGTTGCCAGCGGTCCGGCCGGGAACTCAAAGGAGACTGCCAGTGATAAACTGGAGGAAGGTGGGGATGACGTCAAGTCATCATGGCCCTTACGACCAGGGCTACACACGTGCTACAATGGCGCATACAAAGAGAAGCGACCTCGCGAGAGCAAGCGGACCTCATAAAGTGCGTCGTAGTCCGGATTGGAGTCTGCAACTCGACTCCATGAAGTCGGAATCGCTAGTAATCGTGGATCAGAATGCCACGGTGAATACGTTCCCGGGCCTTGTACACACCGCCCGTCACACCATGGGAGTGGGTTGCAAAAGAAGTAGGTAGCTTAACCTTCGGGAGGGCGCTTACCACTTTGTGATTCATGACTGGGGTGAAGTCGTAACAAGGTAACCGTAGGGGAACCTGCGGTTGGATCACCTCCTTACCTTAAAGAAGCGTTCTTTGCAGTGCTCACACAGATTGTCTGATAGAAAGTGAAAAGCAAGGCGTCTTGCGAAGCAGACTGATACGTCCCCTTCGTCTAGAGGCCCAGGACACCGCCCTTTCACGGCGGTAACAGGGGTTCGAATCCCCTAGGGGACGCCACTTGCTGGTTTGTGAGTGAAAGTCACCTGCCTTAATATCTCAAAACTCATCTTCGGGTGATGTTTGATATATTTGCTCTTTAAAAATCTGGATCAAGCTGAAAATTGAAACACTGAACAACGAAAGTTGTTCGTGAGTCTCTCAAATTTTCGCAACGCGATGATGAATCGAAAGAAACATCTTCGGGTTGTGAGGTTAAGCGACTAAGCGTACACGGTGGATGCCCTGGCAGTCAGAGGCGATGAAGGACGTGCTAATCTGCGATAAGCGTCGGTAAGGTGATATGAACCGTTATAACCGGCGATTTCCGAATGGGGAAACCCAGTGTGTTTCGACACACTATCATTAACTGAATCCATAGGTTAATGAGGCGAACCGGGGGAACTGAAACATCTAAGTACCCCGAGGAAAAGAAATCAACCGAGATTCCCCCAGTAGCGGCGAGCGAACGGGGAGCAGCCCAGAGCCTGAATCAGTGTGTGTGTTAGTGGAAGCGTCTGGAAAGGCGCGCGATACAGGGTGACAGCCCCGTACACAAAAATGCACATGCTGTGAGCTCGATGAGTAGGGCGGGACACGTGGTATCCTGTCTGAATATGGGGGGACCATCCTCCAAGGCTAAATACTCCTGACTGACCGATAGTGAACCAGTACCGTGAGGGAAAGGCGAAAAGAACCCCGGCGAGGGGAGTGAAAAAGAACCTGAAACCGTGTACGTACAAGCAGTGGGAGCACGCTTAGGCGTGTGACTGCGTACCTTTTGTATAATGGGTCAGCGACTTATATTCTGTAGCAAGGTTAACCGAATAGGGGAGCCGAAGGGAAACCGAGTCTTAACTGGGCGTTAAGTTGCAGGGTATAGACCCGAAACCCGGTGATCTAGCCATGGGCAGGTTGAAGGTTGGGTAACACTAACTGGAGGACCGAACCGACTAATGTTGAAAAATTAGCGGATGACTTGTGGCTGGGGGTGAAAGGCCAATCAAACCGGGAGATAGCTGGTTCTCCCCGAAAGCTATTTAGGTAGCGCCTCGTGAATTCATCTCCGGGGGTAGAGCACTGTTTCGGCAAGGGGGTCATCCCGACTTACCAACCCGATGCAAACTGCGAATACCGGAGAATGTTATCACGGGAGACACACGGCGGGTGCTAACGTCCGTCGTGAAGAGGGAAACAACCCAGACCGCCAGCTAAGGTCCCAAAGTCATGGTTAAGTGGGAAACGATGTGGGAAGGCCCAGACAGCCAGGATGTTGGCTTAGAAGCAGCCATCATTTAAAGAAAGCGTAATAGCTCACTGGTCGAGTCGGCCTGCGCGGAAGATGTAACGGGGCTAAACCATGCACCGAAGCTGCGGCAGCGACGCTTATGCGTTGTTGGGTAGGGGAGCGTTCTGTAAGCCTGTGAAGGTGTGCTGTGAGGCATGCTGGAGGTATCAGAAGTGCGAATGCTGACATAAGTAACGATAAAGCGGGTGAAAAGCCCGCTCGCCGGAAGACCAAGGGTTCCTGTCCAACGTTAATCGGGGCAGGGTGAGTCGACCCCTAAGGCGAGGCCGAAAGGCGTAGTCGATGGGAAACAGGTTAATATTCCTGTACTTGGTGTTACTGCGAAGGGGGGACGGAGAAGGCTATGTTGGCCGGGCGACGGTTGTCCCGGTTTAAGCGTGTAGGCTGGTTTTCCAGGCAAATCCGGAAAATCAAGGCTGAGGCGTGATGACGAGGCACTACGGTGCTGAAGCAACAAATGCCCTGCTTCCAGGAAAAGCCTCTAAGCATCAGGTAACATCAAATCGTACCCCAAACCGACACAGGTGGTCAGGTAGAGAATACCAAGGCGCTTGAGAGAACTCGGGTGAAGGAACTAGGCAAAATGGTGCCGTAACTTCGGGAGAAGGCACGCTGATATGTAGGTGAAGCGACTTGCTCGTGGAGCTGAAATCAGTCGAAGATACCAGCTGGCTGCAACTGTTTATTAAAAACACAGCACTGTGCAAACACGAAAGTGGACGTATACGGTGTGACGCCTGCCCGGTGCCGGAAGGTTAATTGATGGGGTCAGCGCAAGCGAAGCTCTTGATCGAAGCCCCGGTAAACGGCGGCCGTAACTATAACGGTCCTAAGGTAGCGAAATTCCTTGTCGGGTAAGTTCCGACCTGCACGAATGGCGTAATGATGGCCAGGCTGTCTCCACCCGAGACTCAGTGAAATTGAACTCGCTGTGAAGATGCAGTGTACCCGCGGCAAGACGGAAAGACCCCGTGAACCTTTACTATAGCTTGACACTGAACATTGAGCCTTGATGTGTAGGATAGGTGGGAGGCTTTGAAGTGTGGACGCCAGTCTGCATGGAGCCGACCTTGAAATACCACCCTTTAATGTTTGATGTTCTAACGTTGACCCGTAATCCGGGTTGCGGACAGTGTCTGGTGGGTAGTTTGACTGGGGCGGTCTCCTCCTAAAGAGTAACGGAGGAGCACGAAGGTTGGCTAATCCTGGTCGGACATCAGGAGGTTAGTGCAATGGCATAAGCCAGCTTGACTGCGAGCGTGACGGCGCGAGCAGGTGCGAAAGCAGGTCATAGTGATCCGGTGGTTCTGAATGGAAGGGCCATCGCTCAACGGATAAAAGGTACTCCGGGGATAACAGGCTGATACCGCCCAAGAGTTCATATCGACGGCGGTGTTTGGCACCTCGATGTCGGCTCATCACATCCTGGGGCTGAAGTAGGTCCCAAGGGTATGGCTGTTCGCCATTTAAAGTGGTACGCGAGCTGGGTTTAGAACGTCGTGAGACAGTTCGGTCCCTATCTGCCGTGGGCGCTGGAGAACTGAGGGGGGCTGCTCCTAGTACGAGAGGACCGGAGTGGACGCATCACTGGTGTTCGGGTTGTCATGCCAATGGCACTGCCCGGTAGCTAAATGCGGAAGAGATAAGTGCTGAAAGCATCTAAGCACGAAACTTGCCCCGAGATGAGTTCTCCCTGACTCCTTGAGAGTCCTGAAGGAACGTTGAAGACGACGACGTTGATAGGCCGGGTGTGTAAGCGCAGCGATGCGTTGAGCTAACCGGTACTAATGAACCGTGAGGCTTAACCTTACAACGCCGAAGCTGTTTTGGCGGATGAGAGAAGATTTTCAGCCTGATACAGATTAAATCAGAACGCAGAAGCGGTCTGATAAAACAGAATTTGCCTGGCGGCCGTAGCGCGGTGGTCCCACCTGACCCCATGCCGAACTCAGAAGTGAAACGCCGTAGCGCCGATGGTAGTGTGGGGTCTCCCCATGCGAGAGTAGGGAACTGCCAGGCATCAAATTAAGCAGAAGGCCATCCTGACGGATGGCCTTTTTGCGTTTCTACAAACTCTTCCTGTCGTCATATCTACAAGCCATCCCCCCACAGATACGGTAAACTAGCCTCGTTTTTGCATCAGGAAAGCAGCTATGAACCACTCCTTAAAACCCTGGAACACATTTGGCATTGATCATAATGCTCAGCACATTGTATGTGCCGAAGACGAACAACAATTACTCAATGCCTGGCAGCATGCAACCGCAGAAGGACAACCCGTTCTTATTCTGGGTGAAGGAAGTAATGTACTTTTTCTGGAAGACTATCGCGGCACGGTGATCATCAACCGGATCAAAGGTATCGAAATTCATGATGAACCTGATGCGTGGTATTTACATGTAGGAGCCGGAGAAAACTGGCATCGCCTGGTAAAATACACTTTGCAGGAAGGTATGCCTGGTCTGGAAAATCTGGCATTAATTCCTGGTTGTGTCGGCTCATCACCTATCCAGAATATTGGTGCTTATGGCGTAGAATTACAGCGAGTTTGCGCTTATGTTGATTGTGTTGAACTGGCGACAGGCAAGCAAGTGCGCTTAACTGCCAAAGAGTGCCGTTTTGGCTATCGCGACAGTATTTTTAAACATGAATACCAGGATCGCTTCGCCATTGTAGCCGTAGGTCTGCGTCTGCCAAAAGAGTGGCAACCTGTACTAACGTATGGTGACTTAACTCGTCTGGATCCTACAACAGTAACGCCACAGCAAGTATTTAATGCGGTGTGTCATATGCGCACCACCAAACTCCCTGATCCAAAAGTGAATGGCAATGCCGGTAGTTTCTTCAAAAACCCTGTTGTATCTGCCGAAACGGCTGAAGCATTACTGTCACAATTTCCAACAGCACCAAATTACCCCCAGGCGGATGGTTCAGTAAAACTGGCAGCAGGTTGGCTTATTGATCAGTGCCAGCTAAAAGGGATGCAAATGGGTGGGGCTGCGGTGCACCGTCAACAGGCGTTAGTTCTCATTAATGAAGACAATGCAAAAAGCGAAGATGTGGTGCAACTGGCACACCATGTAAGACAAAAAGTGGGTGAAAAATTTAATGTCTGGCTTGAGCCTGAAGTCCGCTTTATTGGTGCATCAGGTGAAGTGAGCGCAGTGGAGACAATTTCATGAAGGATAACACCGTGCCACTGAAATTGATTGCCCTGTTAGCGAACGGTGAATTTCACTCTGGCGAGCAGTTGGGTGAAACGCTGGGAATGAGCCGGGCGGCTATTAATAAACACATTCAGACACTGCGTGACTGGGGCGTTGATGTCTTTACCGTTCCGGGTAAAGGATACAGCCTGCCTGAGCCCATCCAGTTACTTAATGCTGAACAGATATTGGGTCAGCTGGATGGCGGTAGTGTAGCCGTGCTGCCAGTTATTGACTCCACGAATCAGTACCTTCTTGATCGTATCGGAGAGCTTAAATCGGGCGATGCCTGTGTTGCAGAATACCAGCAGGCTGGCCGTGGTCGCCGGGGGCGGAAATGGTTTTCGCCTTTTGGCGCAAACTTATATTTGTCGATGTTCTGGCGTCTGGAACAAGGCCCGGCGGCGGCGATTGGTTTAAGTCTGGTTATCGGTATCGTGATGGCGGAAGTATTACGCAAGCTGGGAGCAGATAAAGTTCGTGTCAAATGGCCTAATGACCTCTATCTGCAGGATCGCAAGCTGGCAGGCATTCTTGTGGAGCTGACTGGCAAAACTGGCGATGCGGCGCAAATAGTCATTGGAGCCGGGATCAACATGGCAATGCGCCGTGTTGAAGAGAGTGTCGTTAATCAGGGGTGGATCACGCTGCAGGAAGCGGGGATCAATCTCGATCGTAATACGTTGGCGGCCATGCTAATACGTGAATTACGTGCTGCGTTGGAACTCTTCGAACAAGAAGGATTGGCACCTTATCTGTCGCGCTGGGAAAAGCTGGATAATTTTATTAATCGCCCAGTGAAACTTATCATTGGTGATAAAGAAATATTTGGCATTTCACGCGGAATAGACAAACAGGGGGCTTTATTACTTGAGCAGGATGGAATAATAAAACCCTGGATGGGCGGTGAAATATCCCTGCGTAGTGCAGAAAAATAAGAAAGGGGAGTATTCGCTCCCCTGCAAATTATTTGCGTAGTCTGACCTCTTCTACCGCATGATTAGCACTTTTCGTCAGGATTAAACTGGCGCGCTCACGAGTAGGTAGAATATTTTGCTTTAAGTTCAGCCAGTTGATCTCTTTCCACAATGTCATGGCAGTCTTAATCGCTTCTTCTTTAGTTAATTTCGCGTAGTTATGAAAATAGGAATCCGGGTCGGTAAAAGCCCCTTCGCGGAATTTCAGAAAACGGTTGATATACCACGTCTGAAGTAAGTCTTCCGGTGCATCAACATATATCGAAAAATCGACAAAATCAGAAACAAATACATGATGTGGATCGTGTGGATAATCCATCCCGCTCTGTAAGACATTTAACCCTTCAAGAATTAAAATATCAGGCTGAACAACCGTTTTATCTCCATCCGGGATCACATCATAAATAAGATGCGAGTAAACAGGGGCTGTAACGTTTGGCACGCCGGATTTGAGATCGGAAACAAACTTCACCAGGCGATGCATATCATACGATTCCGGGAAGCCTTTCTTCTTCATCAGACCACGTTCTTTCAGAACCTGATTAGGGTGAAGGAAGCCATCTGTAGTGATCAGTTCAACACGACGATGTTCCGGCCAACGGCTTAATAGCGCCTGCAATACACGGGCGGTTGTACTTTTCCCCACCGCGACACTGCCAGCAATACTGATAATGTAAGGAATGCGTTGCCCGTTAGTACCAAGAAACTGTTCCAGAACTGCCTGACGGCGCAGATTCGAGCTTATATAGAAGTTCAGCAAACGTGACAAAGGTAAATAGATCTCGGCAACTTCTTCTAACGAGAGATCTTCATTAATACCTTTGAGACGGGCGATCTCATCTTCCGATAACGTCATAGGTACGGAATCACGCAGAGCTGCCCACTGGTTGCGGTCAAACTGTAGGTAAGGCGTCATTAACGTTTGCTCTTTTATACTCATAAGCATGTTTCTGGCGGTCATAGCTCTATCGGCAAAGCGATATTTGCCATGGCGCGTCACAGTTCTGTTGAATGGGTTAATGGGCAGGAGGGTAACACCAGATGGGGAGGAATAATAAGAAAAAATCTCTGCCAGGAAGCTATCGTTGAAAAGCAATGTGACAGATATTCCATCTGATAAAAAGAATTATGGTTTAGCAGGAGCGCATTGTTGAGCACAATGATGTTGAAAAAGTGTGCTAATCTGCCCTCCGTTCGGCTGTTTCTTCATCGTGTCGCATAAAATGTGACCAATAAAACAAATTATGCAATTTTTTAGTTGCATGAACTCGCATGTCTCCATAGAATGCGCGCTACTTGATGCCGACTTAGCTCAGTAGGTAGAGCAACTGACTTGTAATCAGTAGGTCACCAGTTCGATTCCGGTAGTCGGCACCATCAAGTCCGGTGGGGTTCCCGAGCGGCCAAAGGGAGCAGACTGTAAATCTGCCGTCACAGACTTCGAAGGTTCGAATCCTTCCCCCACCACCAATTTCGGCCACGCGATGGCGTAGCCCGAGACGATAAGTTCGCTTACCGGCTCGAATGAAGAGAGCTTCTCTCGATATTCAGTGCAGAATGAAAATCAGGTAGCCGAGTTCCAGGATGCGGGCATCGTATAATGGCTATTACCTCAGCCTTCCAAGCTGATGATGCGGGTTCGATTCCCGCTGCCCGCTCCAAGATGTGCTGATATAGCTCAGTTGGTAGAGCGCACCCTTGGTAAGGGTGAGGTCGGCAGTTCGAATCTGCCTATCAGCACCACTTCTTTTTTCCTCCCTGTTTTTTCCTTCTGTTTATTGCATTCAACAAGTCGGGCATGTTGCCTGGTTGATGTGGTGATATCACCGATTTATCCGTGTCTTAGAGGGACAATCGATGTCTAAAGAAAAGTTTGAACGTACAAAACCGCACGTTAACGTCGGTACTATCGGCCACGTTGACCATGGTAAAACAACGCTGACCGCTGCAATCACTACCGTACTGGCTAAAACCTACGGCGGTGCTGCTCGCGCATTCGACCAGATCGATAACGCGCCGGAAGAAAAAGCTCGTGGTATCACCATCAACACTTCTCACGTTGAATACGACACCCCGACCCGTCACTACGCACACGTAGACTGCCCGGGGCACGCCGACTATGTTAAAAACATGATCACCGGTGCTGCTCAGATGGACGGCGCGATCCTGGTAGTTGCTGCGACTGACGGCCCGATGCCGCAGACTCGTGAGCACATCCTGCTGGGTCGTCAGGTAGGCGTTCCGTACATCATCGTGTTCCTGAACAAATGCGACATGGTTGATGATGAAGAGCTGCTGGAACTGGTTGAAATGGAAGTTCGTGAACTTCTGTCTCAGTATGACTTCCCGGGCGACGACACTCCGATCGTTCGTGGTTCTGCTCTGAAAGCGCTGGAAGGCGACGCAGAGTGGGAAGCGAAAATCCTGGAACTGGCTGGCTTCCTGGATTCTTACATTCCGGAACCAGAGCGTGCGATTGACAAGCCGTTCCTGCTGCCAATCGAAGACGTATTCTCCATCTCCGGTCGTGGTACCGTTGTTACCGGTCGTGTAGAACGCGGTATCATCAAAGTTGGTGAAGAAGTTGAAATCGTTGGTATCAAAGAGACTCAGAAGTCTACCTGTACTGGCGTTGAAATGTTCCGCAAACTGCTGGACGAAGGCCGTGCTGGTGAGAACGTAGGTGTTCTGCTGCGTGGTATCAAACGTGAAGAAATCGAACGTGGTCAGGTACTGGCTAAGCCGGGCACCATCAAGCCGCACACCAAGTTCGAATCTGAAGTGTACATTCTGTCCAAAGATGAAGGCGGTCGTCATACTCCGTTCTTCAAAGGCTACCGTCCGCAGTTCTACTTCCGTACTACTGACGTGACTGGTACCATCGAACTACCGGAAGGCGTAGAGATGGTAATGCCGGGCGACAACATCAAAATGGTTGTTACCCTGATCCACCCGATCGCGATGGACGACGGTCTGCGTTTCGCAATCCGTGAAGGCGGCCGTACCGTTGGCGCGGGCGTTGTAGCAAAAGTTCTGAGCTAATTGCCGATAACATTTGACGCAATGCGCACTAAAAGGGCATCATTTGATGCCCTTTTTGCACGCTTTCGTACCAGAACCTGGCTCATCAGTGATTTTCTTTGTCATAATCATTGCTGAGACAGGCTCTGTTGAGGGCGTATAATCCGAAAAGCTAATACGCGTTTCGATTTGGTTTGCCTCGCGATCGCGGGGTGAAAATGTTTGTAGAAAACTTCTGACAGGTTGGTTTATGAGTGCGAATACCGAAGCTCAAGGAAGCGGGCGCGGCCTGGAAGCGATGAAGTGGGTCGTTGTGGTGGCATTGCTCCTGGTGGCGATTGTCGGCAACTACCTTTATCGCGACATTATGCTGCCGCTGCGTGCGCTGGCCGTAGTAATTCTGATTGCTGCAGCGGGTGGTGTCGCGCTGTTAACGACAAAAGGTAAAGCTACCGTTGCTTTTGCCCGTGAAGCGCGTACCGAAGTCCGTAAGGTCATTTGGCCGACTCGCCAGGAAACATTGCACACCACGCTGATTGTGGCTGCGGTTACCGCAGTAATGTCACTGATCCTGTGGGGACTGGATGGTATTCTGGTTCGCCTGGTATCCTTTATCACTGGCCTGAGGTTCTGAGATGTCTGAAGCTCCTAAAAAGCGCTGGTACGTCGTTCAGGCGTTTTCCGGTTTTGAAGGCCGCGTAGCAACGTCGCTGCGTGAGCATATCAAATTACACAACATGGAAGATTTGTTTGGTGAAGTCATGGTACCAACCGAAGAAGTGGTTGAAATCCGTGGCGGTCAGCGTCGCAAAAGCGAACGTAAATTCTTCCCTGGCTACGTCCTCGTTCAGATGGTGATGAACGACGCGAGCTGGCACCTGGTGCGCAGCGTACCGCGTGTGATGGGCTTCATCGGCGGTACTTCCGATCGTCCTGCGCCAATCAGCGATAAAGAAGTCGATGCGATTATGAACCGCCTGCAGCAGGTTGGTGATAAGCCGCGTCCGAAAACGCTGTTTGAACCGGGTGAAATGGTCCGTGTTAATGATGGTCCGTTCGCTGACTTCAACGGTGTTGTTGAAGAAGTGGATTACGAGAAATCTCGTCTGAAAGTGTCTGTTTCTATCTTCGGTCGTGCGACCCCGGTAGAGCTGGACTTCAGCCAGGTTGAAAAAGCCTAACCCAGCGATCAAAAAAGCGGCGATTTAATCGTTGCACAAGGCGTGAGATTGGAATACAATTTCGCGCCTTTTGTTTTTATGGGCCTTGCCCGTAAAACGATTTTTTATATCACGGGGAGCCTCTCAGAGGCGTTATTACCCAACTTGAGGAATTTATAATGGCTAAGAAAGTACAAGCCTATGTCAAGCTGCAGGTTGCAGCTGGTATGGCTAACCCGAGTCCGCCAGTAGGTCCGGCTCTGGGTCAGCAGGGCGTAAACATCATGGAATTCTGCAAAGCGTTCAACGCAAAAACTGATTCCATCGAAAAAGGTCTGCCGATTCCGGTAGTAATCACCGTTTACGCTGACCGTTCTTTCACTTTCGTTACCAAGACCCCGCCGGCAGCAGTTCTGCTGAAAAAAGCGGCTGGTATCAAGTCTGGTTCCGGTAAGCCGAACAAAGACAAAGTGGGTAAAATTTCCCGCGCTCAGCTGCAGGAAATCGCGCAGACCAAAGCTGCCGACATGACTGGTGCCGACATTGAAGCGATGACTCGCTCCATCGAAGGTACTGCACGTTCCATGGGCCTGGTAGTGGAGGACTAAGAAATGGCTAAACTGACCAAGCGCATGCGTGTTATCCGCGAGAAAGTTGATGCAACCAAACAGTACGACATCAACGAAGCTATCGCACTGCTGAAAGAGCTGGCGACTGCTAAATTCGTAGAAAGCGTGGACGTAGCTGTTAACCTCGGCATCGACGCTCGTAAATCTGACCAGAACGTACGTGGTGCAACTGTACTGCCGCACGGTACTGGCCGTTCCGTTCGCGTAGCCGTATTTACCCAAGGTGCAAATGCTGAAGCTGCTAAAGCTGCAGGCGCAGAACTGGTAGGTATGGAAGATCTGGCTGACCAGATCAAGAAAGGCGAAATGAACTTTGACGTTGTTATTGCTTCTCCGGATGCAATGCGCGTTGTTGGCCAGCTGGGCCAGGTTCTGGGTCCGCGCGGCCTGATGCCAAACCCGAAAGTGGGTACTGTAACGCCGAACGTTGCTGAAGCGGTTAAAAACGCTAAAGCTGGCCAGGTTCGTTACCGTAACGACAAAAACGGCATCATCCACACCACCATCGGTAAAGTGGACTTTGACGCTGACAAACTGAAAGAAAACCTGGAAGCTCTGCTGGTTGCGCTGAAAAAAGCAAAACCGACTCAGGCGAAAGGCGTGTACATCAAGAAAGTTAGCATCTCCACCACCATGGGTGCAGGTGTTGCAGTTGACCAGGCTGGCCTGAGCGCTTCTGTAAACTAATGCCTTTACGTGGGCGGTGATTTTGTCTACAATCTTACCCCCACGTATAATGCTTAATGCAGACGTATATCCGAGATATTCGGGTTGTGGCAAGGCGGCAACTGAGTGAGTCGCCAGGAGCATAGCTAACTATGTGACTGGTGCGAATGAAGGAAGCCAACGTCGCCACAAGTTGAATAGCGACGGATAGAAAAGATTTGTTCGTTGGAGCCTGGCCTATCCAGGCCTCCGTCGAAGACCGCAGGAGTTTCGCAAGAAACTTAATCCCCTGCGTAGACGGTGACAGAACGCTAAGATTATTCTTTTATATTCTGGCTTGTTTCTGCTCACCGTAATTAAGACGCTCTCTCCGTTTGGAGGAGTGAAGTGAGTTCCAGAGATTTTCTCTGGCAAACATCCAGGAGCAAAGCTAATGGCTTTAAATCTTCAAGACAAACAAGCGATTGTTGCTGAAGTCAGCGAAGTAGCCAAAGGCGCGCTGTCTGCAGTAGTTGCGGATTCCCGTGGCGTAACTGTAGATAAAATGACTGAACTGCGTAAAGCAGGTCGCGAAGCTGGCGTATACATGCGTGTTGTTCGTAACACCCTGCTGCGCCGTGCTGTTGAAGGTACTCCGTTCGAGTGCCTGAAAGACGCGTTTGTTGGTCCGACCCTGATTGCATACTCTATGGAACACCCGGGCGCTGCTGCTCGTCTGTTCAAAGAGTTCGCGAAAGCGAATGCAAAATTTGAGGTCAAAGCCGCTGCCTTTGAAGGTGAGCTGATCCCGGCGTCTCAGATCGACCGCCTGGCAACTCTGCCGACCTACGAAGAAGCAATTGCACGCCTGATGGCAACCATGAAAGAAGCTTCGGCTGGCAAACTGGTTCGTACTCTGGCTGCTGTACGCGATGCGAAAGAAGCTGCTTAATCGCAGTTATCTTTTTAACGCATTCGCTTACGTATAAACTTATTCTGATATTCAGGAACAATTTAAATGTCTATCACTAAAGATCAAATCATTGAAGCAGTTGCAGCTATGTCTGTAATGGACGTTGTAGAACTGATCTCTGCAATGGAAGAAAAATTCGGTGTTTCCGCTGCTGCTGCTGTAGCTGTAGCTGCTGGCCCGGTTGAAGCTGCTGAAGAAAAAACTGAATTCGACGTAATTCTGAAAGCTGCTGGCGCTAACAAAGTTGCTGTTATCAAAGCAGTACGTGGCGCAACTGGCCTGGGTCTGAAAGAAGCTAAAGACCTGGTAGAATCTGCACCGGCTGCTCTGAAAGAAGGCGTGAGCAAAGACGACGCAGAAGCACTGAAAAAAGCTCTGGAAGAAGCTGGCGCTGAAGTTGAAGTTAAATAAGCCAACCCTTCCGGTTGCAGCCTGAGAAATCAGGCTGATGGCTGGTGACTTTTTAGTCACCAGCCTTTTTGCGCTGTAAGGCGCCAGTAGCGTTTCACACTGTTTGACTACTGCTGTGCCTTTCAATGCTTGTTTCTATCGACGACTTAATATACTGCGACAGGACGTCCGTTCTGTGTAAATCGCAATGAAATGGTTTAAGCGTGATAGCAACAGGCATTGCGGAAAGTGTTCCATTTTCCGGTCAACAAAATAGTGTTGCACAAACTGTCCGCTCAATGGACAGATGGGTCGACTTGTCAGCGAGCTGAGGAACCCTATGGTTTACTCCTATACCGAGAAAAAACGTATTCGTAAGGATTTTGGTAAACGTCCACAAGTTCTGGATGTACCTTATCTCCTTTCTATCCAGCTTGACTCGTTTCAGAAATTTATCGAGCAAGATCCTGAAGGGCAGTATGGTCTGGAAGCTGCTTTCCGTTCCGTATTCCCGATTCAGAGCTACAGCGGTAATTCCGAGCTGCAATACGTCAGCTACCGCCTTGGCGAACCGGTGTTTGACGTCCAGGAATGTCAAATCCGTGGCGTGACCTATTCCGCACCGCTGCGCGTTAAACTGCGTCTGGTGATCTATGAGCGCGAAGCGCCGGAAGGCACCGTAAAAGACATTAAAGAACAAGAAGTCTACATGGGCGAAATTCCGCTCATGACAGACAACGGTACCTTTGTTATCAACGGTACTGAGCGTGTTATCGTTTCCCAGCTGCACCGTAGTCCGGGCGTCTTCTTTGACTCCGACAAAGGTAAAACCCACTCTTCGGGTAAAGTGCTGTATAACGCGCGCATCATCCCTTACCGTGGTTCCTGGCTGGACTTCGAATTCGATCCGAAGGACAACCTGTTCGTACGTATCGACCGTCGCCGTAAACTGCCTGCGACCATCATTCTGCGCGCCCTGAACTACACCACAGAGCAGATCCTCGACCTGTTCTTTGAAAAAGTTATCTTTGAAATCCGTGATAACAAGCTGCAGATGGAACTGGTGCCGGAACGCCTGCGTGGTGAAACCGCATCTTTTGACATCGAAGCTAACGGTAAAGTGTACGTAGAAAAAGGCCGCCGTATCACTGCGCGCCACATTCGCCAGCTGGAAAAAGACGACGTCAAACTGATCGAAGTCCCGGTTGAGTACATCGCAGGTAAAGTGGTTGCTAAAGACTATATTGATGAGTCTACCGGCGAGCTGATCTGCGCAGCGAACATGGAGCTGAGCCTGGATCTGCTGGCTAAGCTGAGCCAGTCTGGTCACAAGCGTATCGAAACGCTGTTCACCAACGATCTGGATCACGGCCCATATATCTCTGAAACCTTACGTGTCGACCCAACTAACGACCGTCTGAGCGCACTGGTAGAAATCTACCGCATGATGCGCCCTGGCGAGCCGCCGACTCGTGAAGCAGCGGAAAGCCTGTTCGAGAACCTGTTCTTCTCCGAAGACCGTTATGACCTGTCTGCGGTTGGTCGTATGAAGTTCAACCGTTCTCTGCTGCGCGAAGAAATCGAAGGTTCCGGTATCCTGAGCAAAGACGACATCATTGATGTTATGAAAAAGCTCATCGATATCCGTAACGGTAAAGGCGAAGTCGATGATATCGACCACCTCGGCAACCGTCGTATCCGTTCCGTTGGCGAAATGGCGGAAAACCAGTTCCGCGTTGGCCTGGTACGTGTAGAGCGTGCGGTGAAAGAGCGTCTGTCTCTGGGCGATCTGGATACCCTGATGCCTCAGGATATGATCAACGCCAAGCCGATTTCCGCAGCAGTGAAAGAGTTCTTCGGTTCCAGCCAGCTGTCTCAGTTTATGGACCAGAACAACCCGCTGTCTGAGATTACGCACAAACGTCGTATCTCCGCACTCGGCCCAGGCGGTCTGACCCGTGAACGTGCAGGCTTCGAAGTTCGAGACGTACACCCGACTCACTACGGTCGCGTATGTCCAATCGAAACCCCTGAAGGTCCGAACATCGGTCTGATCAACTCTCTGTCCGTGTACGCACAGACTAACGAATACGGCTTCCTTGAGACTCCGTATCGTAAAGTGACCGACGGTGTTGTAACTGACGAAATTCACTACCTGTCTGCTATCGAAGAAGGCAACTACGTTATCGCCCAGGCGAACTCCAACCTGGATGAAGAAGGCCACTTCGTAGAAGACCTGGTAACTTGCCGTAGCAAAGGCGAATCCAGCTTGTTCAGCCGTGACCAGGTTGACTACATGGACGTATCCACCCAGCAGGTGGTATCCGTCGGTGCGTCCCTGATCCCGTTCCTGGAACACGATGACGCCAACCGTGCATTGATGGGTGCGAACATGCAACGTCAGGCCGTTCCGACTCTGCGTGCTGATAAGCCGCTGGTTGGTACTGGTATGGAACGTGCTGTTGCCGTTGACTCCGGTGTAACTGCGGTAGCTAAACGTGGTGGTGTCGTTCAGTACGTGGATGCTTCCCGTATCGTTATCAAAGTTAACGAAGACGAGATGTATCCGGGTGAAGCAGGTATCGACATCTACAACCTGACCAAATACACCCGTTCTAACCAGAACACCTGTATCAACCAGATGCCGTGTGTGTCTCTGGGTGAACCGGTTGAACGTGGCGACGTGCTGGCAGACGGTCCGTCCACCGACCTCGGTGAACTGGCGCTTGGTCAGAACATGCGCGTAGCGTTCATGCCGTGGAATGGTTACAACTTCGAAGACTCCATCCTCGTATCCGAGCGTGTTGTTCAGGAAGACCGTTTCACCACCATCCACATTCAGGAACTGGCGTGTGTGTCCCGTGACACCAAGCTGGGGCCAGAAGAGATCACCGCTGACATCCCGAACGTGGGTGAAGCTGCGCTCTCCAAACTGGATGAATCCGGTATCGTTTATATTGGTGCGGAAGTGACCGGTGGCGACATTCTGGTTGGTAAGGTTACGCCGAAAGGTGAAACTCAGCTGACCCCAGAAGAAAAACTGCTGCGTGCGATCTTCGGTGAGAAAGCCTCTGACGTTAAAGACTCTTCTCTGCGCGTACCAAACGGTGTATCCGGTACGGTTATCGACGTTCAGGTCTTTACTCGCGATGGCGTAGAAAAAGACAAACGTGCGCTGGAAATCGAAGAAATGCAGCTCAAACAGGCGAAGAAAGACCTGTCTGAAGAACTGCAGATCCTCGAAGCGGGTCTGTTCAGCCGTATCCGTGCTGTGCTGGTAGCCGGTGGCGTTGAAGCTGAGAAGCTCGACAAACTGCCGCGCGATCGCTGGCTGGAGCTGGGCCTGACCGACGAAGAGAAACAAAATCAGCTGGAACAGCTGGCTGAGCAGTATGACGAACTGAAACACGAGTTCGAGAAGAAACTCGAAGCGAAACGCCGCAAAATCACCCAGGGCGACGATCTGGCACCGGGCGTGCTGAAGATTGTTAAGGTATATCTGGCGGTTAAACGCCGTATCCAGCCTGGTGACAAGATGGCAGGTCGTCACGGTAACAAGGGTGTAATTTCTAAGATCAACCCGATCGAAGATATGCCTTACGATGAAAACGGTACGCCGGTAGACATCGTACTGAACCCGCTGGGCGTACCGTCTCGTATGAACATCGGTCAGATCCTCGAAACCCACCTGGGTATGGCTGCGAAAGGTATCGGCGACAAGATCAACGCCATGCTGAAACAGCAGCAAGAAGTCGCGAAACTGCGCGAATTCATCCAGCGTGCGTACGATCTGGGCGCTGACGTTCGTCAGAAAGTTGACCTGAGTACCTTCAGCGATGAAGAAGTTATGCGTCTGGCTGAAAACCTGCGCAAAGGTATGCCAATCGCAACGCCGGTGTTCGACGGTGCGAAAGAAGCAGAAATTAAAGAGCTGCTGAAACTTGGCGACCTGCCGACTTCCGGTCAGATCCGCCTGTACGATGGTCGCACTGGTGAACAGTTCGAGCGTCCGGTAACCGTTGGTTACATGTACATGCTGAAACTGAACCACCTGGTCGACGACAAGATGCACGCGCGTTCCACCGGTTCTTACAGCCTGGTTACTCAGCAGCCGCTGGGTGGTAAGGCACAGTTCGGTGGTCAGCGTTTCGGGGAGATGGAAGTGTGGGCGCTGGAAGCATACGGCGCAGCATACACCCTGCAGGAAATGCTCACCGTTAAGTCTGATGACGTGAACGGTCGTACCAAGATGTATAAAAACATCGTGGACGGCAACCATCAGATGGAGCCGGGCATGCCAGAATCCTTCAACGTATTGTTGAAAGAGATTCGTTCGCTGGGTATCAACATCGAACTGGAAGACGAGTAATTCTCGCTCAAACAGGTCACTGCTGTCGGGTTAAAACCCGGCAGCGGATTGTGCTAACTCCGACGGGAGCAAATCCGTGAAAGATTTATTAAAGTTTCTGAAAGCGCAGACTAAAACCGAAGAGTTTGATGCGATCAAAATTGCTCTGGCTTCGCCAGACATGATCCGTTCATGGTCTTTCGGTGAAGTTAAAAAGCCGGAAACCATCAACTACCGTACGTTCAAACCAGAACGTGACGGCCTTTTCTGCGCCCGTATCTTTGGGCCGGTAAAAGATTACGAGTGCCTGTGCGGTAAGTACAAGCGCCTGAAACACCGTGGCGTCATCTGTGAGAAGTGCGGCGTTGAAGTGACCCAGACTAAAGTACGCCGTGAGCGTATGGGCCACATCGAACTGGCTTCCCCGACTGCGCACATCTGGTTCCTGAAATCGCTGCCGTCCCGTATCGGTCTGCTGCTCGATATGCCGCTGCGCGATATCGAACGCGTACTGTACTTTGAATCCTATGTGGTTATCGAAGGCGGTATGACCAACCTGGAACGTCAGCAGATCCTGACTGAAGAGCAGTATCTGGACGCGCTGGAAGAGTTCGGTGACGAATTCGACGCGAAGATGGGTGCGGAAGCAATCCAGGCTCTGCTGAAGAGCATGGATCTGGAGCAAGAGTGCGAACAGCTGCGTGAAGAGCTGAACGAAACCAACTCCGAAACCAAGCGTAAAAAGCTGACCAAGCGTATCAAACTGCTGGAAGCGTTCGTTCAGTCTGGTAACAAACCAGAGTGGATGATCCTGACCGTTCTGCCGGTACTGCCGCCAGATCTGCGTCCGCTGGTTCCGCTGGATGGTGGTCGTTTCGCGACTTCTGACCTGAACGATCTGTATCGTCGCGTCATTAACCGTAACAACCGTCTGAAACGTCTGCTGGATCTGGCTGCGCCGGACATCATCGTACGTAACGAAAAACGTATGCTGCAGGAAGCGGTAGACGCCCTGCTGGATAACGGTCGTCGCGGTCGTGCGATCACCGGTTCTAACAAGCGTCCTCTGAAATCTTTGGCCGACATGATCAAAGGTAAACAGGGTCGTTTCCGTCAGAACCTGCTCGGTAAGCGTGTTGACTACTCCGGTCGTTCTGTAATCACCGTAGGTCCATACCTGCGTCTGCATCAGTGCGGTCTGCCGAAGAAAATGGCACTGGAGCTGTTCAAACCGTTCATCTACGGCAAGCTGGAACTGCGTGGTCTTGCTACCACCATTAAAGCTGCGAAGAAAATGGTTGAGCGCGAAGAAGCTGTCGTTTGGGATATCCTGGACGAAGTTATCCGCGAACACCCGGTACTGCTGAACCGTGCACCGACTCTGCACCGTCTGGGTATCCAGGCATTTGAACCGGTACTGATCGAAGGTAAAGCTATCCAGCTGCACCCGCTGGTTTGTGCGGCATATAACGCCGACTTCGATGGTGACCAGATGGCTGTTCACGTACCGCTGACGCTGGAAGCCCAGCTGGAAGCGCGTGCGCTGATGATGTCTACCAACAACATCCTGTCCCCGGCGAACGGCGAACCAATCATCGTTCCGTCTCAGGACGTTGTACTGGGTCTGTACTACATGACCCGTGACTGTGTTAACGCCAAAGGCGAAGGCATGGTGCTGACTGGCCCGAAAGAAGCAGAACGTCTGTATCGCTCTGGTCTGGCTTCTCTGCATGCGCGCGTTAAAGTGCGTATCACCGAGTATGAAAAAGATGCTAACGGTGAATTAGTAGCGAAAACCAGCCTGAAAGACACGACTGTTGGCCGTGCCATTCTGTGGATGATTGTACCGAAAGGTCTGCCTTACTCCATCGTCAACCAGGCGCTGGGTAAAAAAGCAATCTCCAAAATGCTGAACACCTGCTACCGCATTCTCGGTCTGAAACCGACCGTTATTTTTGCGGACCAGATCATGTACACCGGCTTCGCCTATGCAGCGCGTTCTGGTGCATCTGTTGGTATCGATGACATGGTCATCCCGGAGAAGAAACACGAAATCATCTCCGAGGCAGAAGCAGAAGTTGCTGAAATTCAGGAGCAGTTCCAGTCTGGTCTGGTAACTGCGGGCGAACGCTACAACAAAGTTATCGATATCTGGGCTGCGGCGAACGATCGTGTATCCAAAGCGATGATGGATAACCTGCAAACTGAAACCGTGATTAACCGTGACGGTCAGGAAGAGAAGCAGGTTTCCTTCAACAGCATCTACATGATGGCCGACTCCGGTGCGCGTGGTTCTGCGGCACAGATTCGTCAGCTTGCTGGTATGCGTGGTCTGATGGCGAAGCCGGATGGCTCCATCATCGAAACGCCAATCACCGCGAACTTCCGTGAAGGTCTGAACGTACTCCAGTACTTCATCTCCACCCACGGTGCTCGTAAAGGTCTGGCGGATACCGCACTGAAAACTGCGAACTCCGGTTACCTGACTCGTCGTCTGGTTGACGTGGCGCAGGACCTGGTGGTTACCGAAGACGATTGTGGTACCCATGAAGGTATCATGATGACTCCGGTTATCGAGGGTGGTGACGTTAAAGAGCCGCTGCGCGATCGCGTACTGGGTCGTGTAACTGCTGAAGACGTTCTGAAGCCGGGTACTGCTGATATCCTCGTTCCGCGCAACACGCTGCTGCACGAACAGTGGTGTGACCTGCTGGAAGAGAACTCTGTCGACGCGGTTAAAGTACGTTCTGTTGTATCTTGTGACACCGACTTTGGTGTATGTGCGCACTGCTACGGTCGTGACCTGGCGCGTGGCCACATCATCAACAAGGGTGAAGCAATCGGTGTTATCGCGGCACAGTCCATCGGTGAACCGGGTACACAGCTGACCATGCGTACGTTCCACATCGGTGGTGCGGCATCTCGTGCGGCTGCTGAATCCAGCATCCAAGTGAAAAACAAAGGTAGCATCAAGCTCAGCAACGTGAAGTCGGTTGTGAACTCCAGCGGTAAACTGGTTATCACTTCCCGTAATACTGAACTGAAACTGATCGACGAATTCGGTCGTACCAAAGAAAGCTACAAAGTGCCTTACGGTGCGGTACTGGCGAAAGGCGATGGCGAACAGGTTGCTGGCGGCGAAACCGTTGCAAACTGGGACCCGCACACCATGCCGGTTATCACCGAAGTAAGCGGTTTTGTACGCTTTACTGACATGATCGACGGTCAGACCATTACTCGTCAGACAGACGAATTGACCGGTCTGTCTTCGCTGGTGGTTCTGGATTCCGCAGAACGTACCGCAGGTGGTAAAGATCTGCGTCCGGCACTGAAAATCGTTGATGCTCAGGGTAACGACGTTCTGATTCCGGGTACCGATATGCCTGCGCAGTACTTCCTGCCGGGTAAAGCGATTGTTCAGCTGGAAGATGGCGTACAGATCAGCTCTGGTGACACCCTGGCGCGTATTCCGCAGGAATCCGGCGGTACCAAGGACATCACCGGTGGTCTGCCGCGCGTTGCGGACCTGTTCGAAGCACGTCGTCCGAAAGAGCCGGCAATCCTGGCTGAAATCAGCGGTATCGTTTCCTTCGGTAAAGAAACCAAAGGTAAACGTCGTCTGGTTATCACCCCGGTAGACGGTAGCGATCCGTACGAAGAGATGATTCCGAAATGGCGTCAGCTCAACGTGTTCGAAGGTGAACGTGTAGAACGTGGTGACGTAATTTCCGACGGTCCGGAAGCGCCGCACGACATTCTGCGTCTGCGTGGTGTTCATGCTGTTACTCGTTACATCGTTAACGAAGTACAGGACGTATACCGTCTGCAGGGCGTTAAGATTAACGATAAACACATCGAAGTTATCGTTCGTCAGATGCTGCGTAAAGCTACCATCGTTAACGCGGGTAGCTCCGACTTCCTGGAAGGCGAACAGGTTGAATACTCTCGCGTCAAGATCGCAAACCGCGAACTGGAAGCGAACGGCAAAGTGGGTGCAACTTACTCCCGCGATCTGCTGGGTATCACCAAAGCGTCTCTGGCAACCGAGTCCTTCATCTCCGCGGCATCGTTCCAGGAGACCACTCGCGTGCTGACCGAAGCAGCCGTTGCGGGCAAACGCGACGAACTGCGCGGCCTGAAAGAGAACGTTATCGTGGGTCGTCTGATCCCGGCAGGTACCGGTTACGCGTACCACCAGGATCGTATGCGTCGCCGTGCTGCGGGTGAAGCTCCGGCTGCACCGCAGGTGACTGCAGAAGACGCATCTGCCAGCCTGGCAGAACTGCTGAACGCAGGTCTGGGCGGTTCTGATAACGAGTAATCGTTAATCCGCAAATAACGTAAAAACCCGCTTCGGCGGGTTTTTTTATGGGGGGAGTTTAGGGAAAGAGCATTTGTCAGAATATTTAAGGAATTTCTGAATACTCATAATCAATGTAGAGATGACTAATATCCTGAAACTGACTGAACTAATTGAGTCAAACTCGGCAAGGATTCGATACTATTCCTGTGTAACTTTCTTAAGGAACGAGAATGAAACAGGAAGTGGAAAAGTGGCGACCTTTTGGACATCCGGATGGTGATATTCGTGATTTATCATTTCTTGATGCTCATCAGGCTGTCTACGTTCAGCATCATGAGGGCAAAGAGCCTTTAGAGTATCGCTTTTGGGTTACCTACTCTCTTCACTGCTTCACAAAAGATTATGAACATCAGACGAACGAAGAAAAACAATCGTTAATGTACCACGCGCCTAAAGAATCTCGTCCCTTCTGCCAGCACCGTTATAACTTAGCGCGCACACACTTAAAAAGAACTATTTTGGCGCTGCCAGAAAGCAACGTTATTCATGCCGGGTATGGTAGCTATGCCGTGATTGAGGTGGACTTAGACGGAGGAGATAAGGCATTTTACTTTGTTGCGTTCAGGGCTTTCAGGGAAAAGAAAAAACTCCGTTTGCATGTAACTAGCGCTTATCCCATTTCTGAAAAACAGAAAGGTAAATCAGTGAAATTTTTCACCATTGCCTACAACTTATTGAGAAATAAGCAGCTTCCTCAGCCCTCAAAATAACAAAACCCACCTTAAGGTGGGTTTCGCCAGAGAATTATCTCTGGTATTCAGAACGCCATTACCGGACTTTGCCTTGACCTTGCGATAATCGCAGGTTGCGGGATGTCTGAATTTCTTCAGTCTGCTGCATCCTGGAAGATGGGAACATGTGTTCTTATTTTCGTCTCTATCATAGTTGAGTATTTACTCTCTTACAATCAGATCTCTTTCATTGCTCAACAGGCGATGGCTTCAGACTTTGCATTACGGAATTTTTAAGAAAGGCAGGGCGAAACGAGGAAGAAGCTTTTCGCCCTGGACAACATTCCTGCTGACGGCACTACCATAAAAAAACACAACGCTTTCAACAACCTTGCGTTTTTCATCTTCCGTAGCGGCTCGGAATAAATTTACGTTCTTACATTCCGTCTCATAGTCTTTGCGAGGCGCGTCCCAGATAGCTGTCCCAGTCTTTCCATACCGGCTGCAAACCCTGAGCGGTTAACGCGGCAGCAACCGCTTCCGGTCTGCGATCGTCGTGCGGTGAGAACTGTTCCAACTCGGGGTGATTATCGGCATAGCCACCTGGCTGCGTTTTCGAGAAGGCGCTGACGTTATTGATCGCCAGCGGAATAACGCGATCGCGAAACCACGGTGATTCCCGCGTGGAGAGTGACAGTTCAATCTCCGGTGCAAGCAGTCGGAAGGCGCAGATGGTTTGCACTAACTGGCGTTCATCCATAATCGACGCAGGCTCAATGCCGCCAGTACACGGGCGCAGGCGCGGAAAGGAGACAGAGTAACGGCTTTGCCAGTAATGCTGTTGCAGCCATAGCAAATGTTCGGCAACCATATAGCTGTCAACGCGCCAGTTGTCGGAAAGGCCAATTAGCGCGCCGAGGCCTATCTTATCAATCCCCGCACGCCCCAGCCGATCCGGCGTTTCCAGCCGCCAGAAGAAGTCCTGTTTTTTGCCTTTCAGATGATGGCGGGCATAAGTCGCCTCGTGATATGTCTCCTGATAAACCATCACGCCATCCAGACCAAGTTGCTTTAACTCGGCGTATTCCGTCTCCGCCAGCGGTTGCACTTCCATCTGTAGTGAAGAGAACTGTTCACGAAGGGCAGGGAGATGACGACGAAAGTAATCCATCCCCACTTTCGCCTGATGTTCACCAGTGACTAACAGCAGATGTTCAAAGCCCATCTCCCGTATAGCGGCACTTTCCCTGGCAATATCCGCTTCATCCAGCGTTTTGCGCTTGATGCGATTACTCATGGAAAATCCACAGTACGTGCAGTCGTTAGCGCAAAGATTGGAAAGATAAAGCGGGACGTAGAAACTAACTGTGTTGCCAAATCGCTGACGGGTCAGACGCTGCGCCCGTTGGGCCAGTTGTTCCAGATAGCCACTGGCGGCAGGCGATAACAGCGCCATCATGTCGTCGCGGGTGAGTTGCGAGGCATTTAGCGCCCGCTCTACGTCAGCAGCCGTTTTGCCGTTGATACGCAGGCGGATGTCGTCCCAGTCCAGTTGTCGCCAGCGATCGCTGAAGGTTTTCATGCCGATGCCTCCAGAAATCCGGTCAGCGGGCTGGTGGCATGAGCAAAATAACTGCGGCTGCCCGGTCCGGACTGACGTGCCAGTAGGCCTGCTTCTACCGCCAGACGAAATGCCTTCGCCATGTTGACGGGATCGTCCGCGACGGCAATCGCCGTATTCACTAACACCGCGTCGGCCCCCATTTCCAGCGCCTGCGCGGCATGGCTGGGAACGCCGATGCCAGCATCGACAACCACCGGCACTGTGGCCTGCTGGATAATAATCTCCAGCATGGCGCGGGTTTCCAGTCCCTGATTCGAGCCAATCGGCGCGCCGAGCGGCATCACCGCTGCACAGCCGACTTCTTCCAGACGTTTACACAATACCGGATCGGCCCCGCAGTAAGGCAGCACGACAAATCCCTGTTGTACCAGCGTTTCGGCGGCTTTCAGGGTTTCGATGGGATCGGGCAACAGCCAGCGGGCGTCAGGGTGAATCTCTAATTTTAACCAGTTTGTGCCTAACGCTTCACGAGCCAGATGGGCGGCGAAAATGGCTTCTTCCGCTGTTTTCGCCCCGGATGTATTTGGCAGCAGGGTCACACCCGCCGCGATAAGCGGTTCGAGGATAGCGTCGTTGTGCTGGCGCAAGTCGACACGTTTCATCGCCAGTGTCACCAGCTGGCTGCCGGAAGCGCGGATCGCCTCCACCATCAGTTGTGAAGAAGCGAATTTCCCTGTGCCGGTAAACAGATGTGAATCAAACGTTTTGTCCGCAATACGTAACATTTCAACCCCCTGCAATAACCTGAAAAAGCAGGATCTGGTCGCCATCCTGCACGATATGTTGCGCCCACTGCTCACGCGGGACGATTTGCTGATTAATCGCCAGAGCCGCGCCCGCTTGTCGTTGGTCGAGTTGCTCCAGTAGTTCGTGAACAGTTTGCCCGGCGGCGCACTGCATCGCTTGATCGTTAAACAGGATCTGCATTGCTTCCTCCGCATACCGGGCAACCACTGGCGCGGCGCAACGCCAGGCTGCGCCACTGGCTCGATTTACCGTCGAACAGTCGGAGTTCTCCCGCAGGTGTCTCTATACCGCTTAATAACTTAATGGCTTCCAGTGCCTGCAAAGTGCCCATAACCCCGACCACCGGGCCAACCACGCCCGCCGTGCGGCAGTTGCGTTCTGGCTCCTGGTTATCTGGCCACAGGCAGCGGTAACACCCCTGCTCCCAGGGCGGCGTCAGTACCATCAACTGACCGCCAAATCCGACCGCGCTGGCGGTGATAAGCGGCGTGTTGAGTGCCACGCAGGCGGCATTAATCTCCTGGCGAGTCGCCATATTGTCGGTACAGTCGAGCACCACATCGGCTTGTGCAACCGCATCTTTTAACGCCTCACCCGTTAACCGTTGATGTAATGCTGTCAGTTGAATATCGGGATTCAACTGTGTCAGTCGCTGATGGCTGACCTGCGATTTCGGGCGATCGATATCTTCAGTGGTAAAGAGGATTTGTCGTTGCAGATTGCTTAAATGCACATCGTCGTCATCTGCCAGTACCAGCGTCCCGACGCCAGCGCCCGCCAGGTATAGCGCAGCAGGTGTACCCAGCCCGCCAAGACCGATAATCAGCACCTGGCTGTCGAGCAGTTTTTGCTGCCCGTCAAGAGCGATATCGTCGAGCAGGATTTGGCGGCTATAACGCATAAAGTCACGGTCATTCATCGCCAACTCCTGCAATTTCCAGCAACTGTGCCGTTGCCAAACGCCAGTCTGCGGCTTGAGTAATGGCGCTGACGACGGCGATACTGCCGACACCCGTTGCTATCACCGCAGGCGCGCGTGCCAGACTGATACCGCCAATCGCCACGGTGGGATAATCCGCCAGTCGCTCAACATGCCGTGCCAGCTGTTCCAGCCCCTGCGGTGCAGAAGGCATCTGTTTGGTTTGCGTCGGGAACACATGTCCCAGCGCGATATAAGAGGGGCGTGCTGCCAGCGCGACGTCGATTTCCATATCGTCATGTGTCGAAACGCCCAGCCGCAGGCCTGCCGCGCGGATGGCATTGAGATCGGTGGCTTGCAAATCTTCCTGCCCCAAATGGACGCCATACGCCTGATGCTTGATCGCCAGCCGCCAGTAATCGTTGATAAACAATCGCGCGTTATAGCGGCGGCCCAGCGCAATTGCCGCCACGACATCGGCTTCCACCTCTTCATCGCGCCGATCTTTGATGCGTAGCTGGAGAGTACGTACGCCTGCATCCAACAGACGTTCGATCCACTGTACGCTGTCCACCACCGGGTACAGTCCTGAACGAAAAGGTACAGGAGGAAAATCAGGCTGATACATCACGCTTCCTCCTTACGCAGGTAGATTTCTCCGCCTCTGGCACGGAAGTTCTCCGACATATCCGCCATTCCCATTTCAATAGTTTGCGTGGCGGCGTAATCACGCACTTCCTGGCTGATTTTCATCGAGCAGAATTTCGGCCCACACATGGAGCAAAAATGGGCGACTTTACCTGACTCTTGCGGCAGGGTTTCATCGTGATAAGCGCGGGCGGTAAACGGGTCGAGGGCCAGATTAAACTGGTCTTCCCAGCGAAATTCGAAGCGGGCTTTCGACATGGCGTTATCGCGAATTTGCGCGCCCGGATGCCCTTTCGCCAGGTCAGCGGCGTGGGCGGCAATCTTATAGGTGATAAGCCCCTGCTTAACATCTTCTTTATTGGGCAGACCCAGATGCTCTTTTGGCGTTACGTAACAGAGCATCGCGCAGCCAAACCAGCCAATCATCGCCGCACCAATCCCCGACGTGAAGTGGTCATAGCCCGGCGCAATATCGGTAGTTAGCGGCCCCAGAGTGTAAAACGGCGCTTCGTGGCAGTGCTCTAACTCCTCGGTCATATTGCGGCGGATCATCTGCATCGGCACGTGGCCTGGGCCTTCAATCATCACCTGCACGTCATATTCCCAGGCAATTTTGGTCAGTTCGCCCAGCGTATGCAGCTCGGCAAACTGCGCTTCATCGTTGGCGTCCTGAATAGAACCGGGGCGCAGACCGTCGCCCAGCGACAGCGAAACGTCATAAGCGGCACAGATTTCACAAATTTCGCGGAAGTGTTGATAGAGGAAATTTTCCTGATGATGGGAGAGGCACCATTTCGCCATAATCGAACCGCCGCGAGAGACGATACCGGTCAGGCGTTTCGCGGTCATCGGCACATAGCGCAGCAGTACGCCCGCATGGATAGTGAAGTAATCCACACCTTGCTCGGCCTGTTCCAGCAGCGTGTCGCGGAACGCTTCCCAGGTAAGATCTTCGGCGATCCCGTTAACCTTCTCCAGCGCTTGGTAGATCGGCACTGTACCGATCGGCACCGGGCTGTTACGCAAAATCCACTCGCGGGTTTCGTGAATATAGCGACCGGTGGAGAGATCCATCACCGTATCCGCTCCCCAGCGGGTGGACCATACCAGCTTTTCCACTTCTTCTTCGATGGAAGAGGTGACCGCTGAGTTGCCGATATTGGCGTTAACTTTTACCAGGAAGTTACGGCCAATAATCATCGGCTCCGATTCCGGATGATTAATGTTGGCCGGGATAATCGCACGTCCGGCAGCAACTTCATCACGGACAAATTCCGCAGTGATATTTTCCGGCAGACGTGCGCCAAAGCTCATTCCCGGATGCTGGTGGCGTAAAACTTCGCTACGGATGCGCTCGCGGCCCATATTCTCGCGGATGGCGATGAATTCCATTTCCGGTGTGATGATGCCCTGGCGGGCGTAGTGCAGTTGGGTGACGCGGCGTCCTGTTTTGGCGCGTTTTGGCGTTAATAAGCCGCTAAAACGTAGCTCGTCGAGGCCATCATCTGCCAGCCGCGCTTTAGTGTAATCGGAACTGCGCACGGTAAGTTCTTCGGTATCGCCGCGCGCATCGATCCATGGCTGGCGTAGTTTTGCCAGCCCTTGCTGCACGTTAATGGCAATCTGCGGATCGCCATACGGGCCGGAGGTGTCGTAGGCCGGAATCGCTTCGTTTTCTTCGTACTGCGGCTGTTCTTTGCTGCCGCCAATTAGCGTCGGGCTAAGCTGGATCTCACGCATCGGCACGCGCACGCCGGGTTGTGTGCCAGTGATATAAATGCGTTTTGAGTTGGGAAAGGCGGTGCCTTCCAGGGTGTCGATAAAATGTTGGGCCTGGGCGCGCTGTTCGCGGCGGGTCAGTTTTGTTGCAGACATAGCTCATTCCAAAAAGTTAAGGACGTGGCTTGTCAGACGACGGATGAAGCAAGAGACGATCGCCGCAAAGGCGATGCGATAGCAGATTAACTCTTGTTCCCTTCGCAGGTATTAGCCTGATCAGGTTCCGCGGATCCCGAATAAACGGTCTCAGCCAGTTAAGGCACTCCGACAAGAAATTAGCCCCCACAAACGGGGCGTTGAATGTAAATTACGCGTTAACAGCGCAGAACTCAAGCAGGATGTTTGACGCGGGCGGCGTCAAGCACCAGCAGAATCAGCTTATCTTCCAGCACAAAGCGCGCTTCCAGCGCCTCGCCGATGTCAGATAAAACCTGTTGAAACTCAAGGTAATTATCATGATCGATGGCGGTTTCCAGGCTGGAATCGTAGTAATCCATAATCTGTTGGGTATTGGCTTCGAGTTGCGGCCAAATCTTCGCGGCGCGCGCGAGTTGCCCGTTGCCTTCCAGCTTATGAAGAATGCGCTCATAAATACTGAAATGTCCGGCAGACAAGTAATCGACCAGGCTCTGACAAAAATCATCAAGGGCTTTTTCGTTTAGCCTCATGTACGATTCTTTGCCAGGCTTAATGCCAACCAGATTGTAGTAAGCCACGAGCAGATGCTTACGTACATGTAGCCAGCGATCAACCAGTTTGTTACTTCCTCTGACGCGCTCCGTCAGGTTATCGAGCTGGTTAAGCATGATTGACTCCGCAAGTTTGTATTCAAAAACTGCTCAGTGAGAAATGTAAAAACCATGTTAAACATGCCAGTGATGCAAAGGTAGTGCAAGAGCTATGGATCGTATAATTGAAAAATTAGATCACGGCTGGTGGGTCGTCAGCCATGAACAAAAATTATGGTTGCCGAAGGGAGAATTGCCATATGGCGAAGCGGCAAATTTCGATCTTGTGGGTCAGCGCGCACTACAAATCGGCGAATGGCAGGGGGAACCTGTTTGGTTAGTACAACAGCAGCGGCGTCACGATATGGGGTCGGTACGTCAGGTCATTGATCTCGATGTTGGGCTGTTTCAACTGGCCGGACGAGGCGTACAACTGGCGGAGTTTTACCGATCGCATAAATACTGTGGTTACTGCGGGCATGAAATGTATCCGAGCAAAACCGAATGGGCGATGCTGTGCAGCCATTGCCGTGAGCGTTACTACCCGCAAATCGCCCCCTGCATTATTGTTGCCATCCGTCGCGATGATTCGATCCTCCTCGCCCAGCATACCCGCCATCGTAACGGTGTCCATACGGTACTTGCCGGATTCGTCGAAGTGGGCGAAACCCTCGAGCAGGCGGTCGCGCGGGAAGTGATGGAAGAGAGCGGAATTAAAGTTAAAAACTTGCGTTATGTGACTTCCCAGCCGTGGCCGTTTCCTCAGTCTTTAATGACCGCGTTTATGGCGGAATATGACAGCGGCGACATCGTGATCGACCCGAAAGAATTGCTTGAGGCGAACTGGTATCGCTATGACGATTTGCCGTTACTCCCGCCGCCCGGCACCGTAGCGCGCCGTCTGATAGAAGATACTGTGGCGATGTGTCGGGCAGAGTATGAGTGATGATACACTGACCGCCTGACGCACTAAGGAACAGCCAAAATGACCGAACTTAAAAACGATCGTTATCTGCGGGCGCTGCTGCGCCAGCCCGTTGATGTCACTCCAGTATGGATGATGCGCCAGGCGGGTCGCTATCTACCGGAATATAAAGCCACGCGCGCCCAGGCGGGCGATTTTATGTCGCTGTGCAAAAACGCCGAGCTGGCGTGCGAAGTGACTTTGCAACCGCTGCGTCGCTACCCGCTGGATGCGGCGATCCTCTTTTCCGATATCCTCACCGTGCCGGACGCGATGGGGTTAGGGCTCTATTTTGAAGCCGGAGAAGGTCCGCGTTTTACCTCGCCAGTCACCTGCAAAGCCGACGTCGATAAACTGCCAATTCCGGACCCGGAAGATGAGCTGGGTTACGTGATGAACGCGGTGCGTACCATTCGTCGCGAACTGAAAGGCGAAGTGCCGCTGATTGGTTTTTCCGGCAGCCCATGGACGCTGGCGACCTACATGGTGGAAGGCGGCAGCAGCAAAGCGTTCACCGTGATCAAAAAAATGATGTATGCCGATCCGCAGGCGCTGCACGCTCTACTCGATAAACTGGCGAAAAGCGTCACTTTGTATCTGAATGCGCAGATTAAAGCCGGTGCTCAGGCAGTGATGATTTTCGACACCTGGGGCGGTGTGCTTACCGGGCGCGATTATCAACAGTTCTCGCTCTATTACATGCATAAAATTGTTGATGGTTTACTGCGTGAAAACGACGGTCGCCGCGTACCGGTCACGCTGTTTACCAAAGGCGGCGGACAGTGGCTGGAAGCGATGGCAGAAACCGGTTGCGATGCGTTGGGCCTCGACTGGACAACGGATATCGCCGATGCGCGCCGCCGTGTGGGCAATAAAGTCGCGTTGCAGGGTAATATGGATCCGTCGATGCTGTACGCGCCGCCTGCCCGCATTGAAGAAGAAGTAGCGACTATACTTGCAGGTTTCGGTCACGGCGAAGGTCATGTCTTTAACCTTGGTCACGGCATTCATCAGGATGTGCCGCCAGAACATGCTGGCGTGTTCGTGGAGGCAGTGCATCGACTGTCTGAACAATATCACCGCTAAGGAGTGATTATGGATCTCGCGTCATTACGCGCTCAACAAATCGAACTGGCTTCTTCTGTGATCCGCGAGGATCGACTCGATAAAGATCCACCGGATCTGATCGCCGGAGCCGATGTCGGGTTTGAGCAGGGCGGAGAAGTGACGCGAGCGGCGATGGTGCTGCTGAAATATCCCTCGCTTGAGCTGGTGGAGTATAAAGTTGCCCGCATCGCCACCACCATGCCTTACATTCCAGGTTTTCTTTCCTTCCGCGAATATCCTGCGCTGCTGGCAGCGTGGGAGATGCTGTCGCAAAAGCCGGATTTAGTGTTTGTCGATGGTCATGGGATCTCGCATCCTCTCCGTCTTGGCGTCGCCAGCCATTTTGGCTTATTGGTGGATGTGCCGACCATTGGCGTGGCGAAAAAACGGCTCTGCGGTAAATTCGAACCGCTCTCCAGCGAACCGGGCGCGCTGGCCCCACTGATGGATAAAGGCGAGCAGCTGGCCTGGGTCTGGCGCAGCAAAGCGCGCTGTAACCCGTTGTTTATCGCTACCGGCCATCGGGTCAGCGTGGACAGCGCGCTGGCGTGGGTACAACGCTGCATGAAAGGCTATCGTCTGCCGGAGCCAACGCGCTGGGCGGACGCGGTGGCCTCGGAACGTCCGGCGTTCGTGCGCTATACAGCAAATCAGCCCTAATTCAGGTAAACTGCGGATAATTTCCGTATTTGAGAACTCAACATGTTACAAAACCCAATTCATCTGCGTCTGGAGCGCCTGGAAAGCTGGCAGCATGTCACTTTCATGGCTTGCTTATGCGAACGCATGTACCCCAATTACGCCATGTTCTGCCAGCAAACCGGTTTTGGTGATGGGCAAATTTACCGTCGCATTCTCGATCTCATCTGGGAAACGCTGACCGTTAAAGACGCAAAAGTAAATTTCGACAGCCAACTGGAGAAATTTGAAGAAGCGATTCCTTCAGCCGACGATTTCGATCTGTACGGCGTTTATCCGGCAATCGATGCATGCGTGGCGTTAAGTGAACTGGTCCATTCGCGTTTGAGTGGTGAAACGCTCGAACACGCGGTGGAAGTGAGTAAGACCTCCATCACGACCGTTGCGATGCTGGAAATGACTCAGGCTGGTCGCGAAATGAGCGATGAAGAGCTTAAAGAAAACCCAGCTGTAGAGCAAGAATGGGACATTCAGTGGGAAATATTCCGACTTTTAGCTGAGTGCGAAGAACGCGATATCGAGCTGATAAAAGGCCTTAGGGCAGACCTGCGTGAGGCGGGTGAGAGCAATATTGGTATAATTTTTCAGCAATAAGACCAGAAAACGTGATTTAACGCCTGATTTGTCGTACCTGGAGTCTTCCCTTTCGCCCCCCGTCTGGTCTACATTTGGGGGGCGAAAAAAAGTGGCTATCGGTGCGTGTATGCAGGAGAGTGCTATTCTGGCATTTCCGTCGCACTCGATGCTTAGCAAGCGATAAACACATTGTAAGGATAACTTATGAACAAGACTCAACTGATTGATGTAATTGCAGAGAAAGCAGAACTGTCCAAAACCCAGGCTAAAGCTGCTTTGGAGTCCACTCTGGCTGCAATTACTGAGTCTCTGAAAGAAGGCGATGCTGTACAACTGGTTGGTTTCGGTACCTTCAAAGTGAACCACCGCGCTGAGCGTACTGGCCGCAACCCGCAGACCGGTAAAGAAATCAAAATTGCCGCAGCTAACGTACCGGCATTTGTTTCTGGCAAGGCACTGAAAGACGCAGTTAAGTAAGATTGCGTGGCAGTGAACAGTTTTAACGAAGGGGTGGTTTCACCCCTTTTGTCTTTCTGGCGTCGATCATTGATGCTGGCAGGTGCGCTGTTTCTCACTGCCTGTAGCCACAACTCTTCACTTCCTCCCTTTACCGCCAGTGGATTTGCTGAAGACCAGGGCGCGGTACGCATCTGGCGAAAAGACAGCGGCGATAATGTGCATCTGCTTGCCGTGTTTAGCCCGTGGCGCAGTGGCGATACCACGACGCGAGAGTATCGCTGGCAGGGCGATAACCTCACGCTCATCAATATCAATGTTTACAGCAAACCGCCGGTGAATATTCGCGCGCGTTTTGACGATCGCGGTGATCTGAGCTTTATGCAACGTGAATCCGATGGGGAAAAGCAGCAGCTTTCTAACGACCAAATCGATTTATACCGTTATCGTGCTGATCAGATCCGCCAGATTAGCGATGCCTTACGTCAGGGGAGAGTCGTGCTGCGCCAGGGGCGCTGGCATGCGATGGAACAGACCGTGACCACCTGCGAAGGGCAAACCATTAAACCTGATTTAGATTCGCAGGCGATAGCGCATATCGAGCGCCGCCAGAGCCGCTCTTCTGTTGATGTCAGCGTGGCATGGCTGGAAGCGCCCGAAGGTTCGCAATTACTGTTGGTGGCAAACTCTGATTTCTGTCGCTGGCAACCCAACGAGAAAACGTTCTGATTTACCAGTGGCCCATACCCATATGACCGCCACCACCGCAGCCGCCGTAACCCATTCCGGTACCGCGCGGAATACCCGCTTCAGCCATCGCAATATCTCGTTTCACCCGTAACTCATCTAACGACTGACGCAAATTCTCCATCTCTTTGGCGACCGCGTTAATTTTGCTGCTATCCGGTGGGTTCGCGGCTAACAGGGCATTGTATTCATAACGCTTCGTCACCAGTTGCTGTTGCAGTGCGCTGCTTTGAGCGTAAAAGTCATTATGGATTTTCTGCCACGCTGTCTGTTGTTCGCTGGTCAAAGGCGCGGCATTTTGCTGCCACATACCGTGTCCGCCGTGAGCAAATGCAGATGTCGAGCCCATCGCCATTGCTGAAAGCGCCATCATTACCAGGGCAATTTTCGTGTTCCGTTTCATGGTTAATCCTCCGATGGTTGTCTTACTTCGGGTATTGCATCTTCCGTGCCAACGATGAAACGCTGATATGACGGGTAATCTGGCATGATAAACGAGTAAAAATGACTCGCCTGCTGCGGGTAGCGAGTCATTTTTACTCATTGAAACTTAAGCCTTTGTGTTACAGCGCAGGGTAAGCGCTGATAAAAGATGGCATGATTTCTGCTGTCAGAAAGGGATGAGCAGGCAAAGAAGAAGATGCGTTTTATGCAACGTTCTAAAGACTCCTTAGCTAAATGGTTAAGCGCGATCCTCCCCGTGGTCATTGTTGGGCTGGTGGGGCTGTTTGCGGTGACGGTGATTCGCGATTATGGGCGCGAGACTGCCGCCGCCAGACAAACGCTGCTGGAAAAAGGCAGTGTACTTATTCGCGCTCTTGAATCCGGCTCGCGCGTCGGCATGGGGATGCGCATGCATCATGCGCAGCAGCAGGCCTTACTGGAAGAAATGGCCGGGCAGCCTGGAGTACGTTGGTTTGCGGTCACGGATGAACAAGGAACAATCGTGATGCATAGCAACTCCGGCATGGTGGGAAAACAGCTTTATTCCCCGCAGGAAATGCAGCAGTTACATCCGGGAGATGAAGAAGCGTGGCGGCGGATCGATAGCGCAGACGGCGAGCCTGTTCTGGAAATTTATCGCCAGTTTCAACCGATGTTTGCTGCTGGAATGCACCGGATGCGCCATATGCAGCAGTATGCCGCGACACCACAAGCAATTTTCATCGCTTTCGACGCCAGTAATATTGTGAGTGCCGAAGATCGTGAGCAGAGAAACACCCTGATTATCCTCTTCGCCCTGGCGACGGTCTTGCTGGCAAGCGTGTTGTCATTCTTCTGGTATCGCCGCTATCTGCGCTCGCGCCAGCTGTTGCAGGATGAAATGAAGCGCAAAGAGAAGCTGGTGGCACTGGGGCATCTTGCAGCAGGCGTTGCCCACGAAATCCGTAATCCACTTTCCTCAATTAAAGGGCTGGCGAAATACTTTGCCGAACGCGCGCCAGCAGGGGGAGAAGCGCATCAATTGGCGCAGGTGATGGCGAAAGAAGCCGACCGTTTAAACCGTGTGGTAAGCGAGTTGCTGGAACTGGTTAAGCCAACGCATCTGGCTTTGCAGGCGGTGGATCTCAACACGCTGATTAACCACTCATTACAGCTGGTAAGCCAGGATGCAAACAGCCGGGAGATCCAGTTACGCTTTACCGCCAACGACACATTACCGGTAATTCAGGCCGACCCAGACAGGCTGACTCAGGTCCTGTTGAATCTCTATCTCAATGCTATTCAGGCGATTGGTCAGCATGGTGTGATTAGCGTGACGGCCAGCGAAAGCGGCGCGGGCGTGAAAATCAGCGTTACCGACAGCGGTAAGGGAATTGCGGCAGGTCAGCTTGAAGCCATCTTCACTCCGTACTTCACCACCAAAGCCGAAGGCACCGGATTGGGGCTGGCGGTCGTGCATAATATTGTTGAACAACACGGTGGTACAATTCAGGTCGCAAGCCAGGAGGGAAAAGGCGCAACGTTCACCCTCTGTCTTCCGGTCAATATTACGCGTAAGGACCCACAAGGATGACGCACGATAATATCGATATTCTGGTGGTGGATGATGACATTAGCCACTGCACTATTTTGCAGGCTTTACTGCGCGGCTGGGGCTATAACGTCGCGCTGGCGAACAGCGGGCGACAGGCGCTGGAGCAGGTGCGGGAGCGAGTTTTTGATCTTGTGCTTTGCGATGTGCGAATGGCGGAGATGGACGGCATTGCCACGCTAAAAGAGATCAAAGCGTTAAATCCGGCGATTCCGGTACTGATTATGACCGCATACTCCAGCGTCGAGACGGCGGTAGAGGCACTGAAAACCGGGGCGCTGGATTATCTCATCAAGCCGCTGGATTTCGATAACCTACAGGCGACGCTGGAAAAGGCGCTCGCGCATACGCACAGTATTGATGCTGAAACACCTGCGGTGACTGCCAGCCAGTTCGGTATGGTCGGTAAAAGCCCGGCGATGCAACACCTGCTCAGTGAAATCGCCCTCGTCGCGCCATCGGAAGCCACGGTGCTGATCCACGGCGATTCCGGCACCGGTAAAGAGCTGGTCGCCAGGGCGATTCACGCCAGTAGCGCACGTAGCGAAAAACCGCTGGTAACGCTCAACTGTGCGGCACTCAACGAATCCTTGCTGGAATCTGAATTGTTCGGTCACGAAAAAGGGGCGTTTACTGGAGCCGATAAACGCCGGGAAGGGCGCTTTGTTGAGGCGGACGGCGGCACGCTGTTTCTCGATGAAATTGGCGATATCTCGCCGATGATGCAGGTGCGTCTGCTGCGTGCGATTCAGGAGCGCGAAGTTCAGCGTGTCGGTAGCAACCAGACTATCTCGGTTGATGTCCGGCTGATTGCGGCGACCCATCGCGATCTTGCCGCAGAGGTGAATGCCGGGCGTTTTCGCCAGGATCTCTACTATCGCCTGAATGTGGTGGCGATTGAAGTACCATCGCTGCGGCAACGGCGGGAAGATATCCCTCTGCTGGCTGGCCATTTTCTGCAGCGCTTTGCCGAGCGTAATCGCAAGGCGGTAAAAGGTTTTACGCCCCAGGCGATGGATCTGTTGATTCATTACGACTGGCCGGGAAATATTCGTGAGCTGGAAAACGCGGTGGAACGGGCAGTGGTGCTGCTGACCGGGGAATATATTTCCGAACGCGAGCTGCCGCTGGCGATTGCCAGTACGCCGATCCCGCTGGGACAAAGTCAGGATATTCAGCCGTTGGTGGAAGTGGAAAAAGAGGTGATTCTGGCGGCGCTGGAGAAAACGGGCGGCAACAAAACCGAAGCCGCCCGTCAGTTAGGGATCACGCGCAAAACGCTATTGGCAAAACTGTCGCGTTAGTTCTGCTCGCGTTCGATGGCGCGCCAGCCGATATCTTTCCGGCAGAAGCAGTCGTCCCAGTGAATATCGGTCATTAAGGTATAAGCGCGTTTCTGCGCTTCTGCCACGGTATGACCCAGCGCGGTGACGCACAGTACGCGCCCGCCGCTGGTCACTACCTGCTCGTCATCCGCCAGTTTTGTGCCTGCATGGAACACTTTGCCGTCTTCCACTTCTTCCAGCGGCAGGCCGTGGATCACATCACCGGTGCGGTAATCGCCCGGATATCCACCCGCAGCCATCACCACGCCGAGAGAAGCGCGTTCATCCCACTCGGATGTTTTCTCGTCCAGCTTCCCTTCACAGGCTGCCAGGCAGAGCTCAACCAGATCGGACTTCATGCGCAGCATAATCGGCTGGGTTTCCGGATCGCCAAAGCGGCAGTTAAATTCGATAACCTTCGGATTGCCCTGTTTGTCGATCATCAGGCCCGCGTAGAGAAAACCGGTGTAGGTGTTGCCTTCCGCCGCCATGCCTTTCACGGTTGGCCAGATGATACGTTCCATGGTGCGCTGATGAACTTCATCGGTTACTACCGGCGCGGGGGAGTAAGCGCCCATCCCGCCGGTGTTTGGTCCGGTATCTTTATCGCCTACGCGTTTGTGATCCTGGCTGGTAGCCATCGGCAGCACATGCTCTCCGTCCACCATCACGATAAAGCTCGCTTCTTCGCCATCGAGGAACTCTTCGATAACGATGCGATGACCCGCGTCGCCAAAAGCGTTGCCCGCCAGCATATCGTGAACAGCCGCTTCCGCTTCTTCCAGCGTCATCGCCACGATAACGCCTTTCCCGGCAGCCAGACCGTCCGCTTTAATGACGATTGGCGCGCCTTTCTCACGCAGATACGCCAGCGCAGGTTCTACCTCGGTGAAGTTCTGGTATTCCGCCGTAGGGATCTTATGGCGGGCCAGGAAATCTTTGGTAAACGCTTTTGAGCCTTCCAGTTGGGCCGCACCTGCGGTTGGGCCGAAGATTTTCAGCCCGGCGGCGCGGAAGGTATCGACCACGCCTTTCACCAGCGGCGCTTCCGGGCCGACGATGGTCAGATCAATCTTTTCGTTTTGTGCGAAATCCAACAGCGCCGGGATATCGGTTACGCCGATAGCGACGTTCTGTAGCGCGGGTTCCAGCGCAGTACCTGCATTACCCGGAGCAACAAAAACAGTTTCAACCAGCGGCGACTGCGCCGCTTTCCAGGCCAGCGCGTGCTCGCGCCCGCCGTTACCAATCACTAATACTTTCATCTATTGCTCCATTAATGGCGGAAGTGGCGCATGTCGGTGAAGAGCATCGCAATACCGTGCTCGTCGGCGGCGGCAATCACTTCGTCATCACGGATAGAACCGCCAGGCTGGATTACGCAGGTCACGCCCGCAGCGGCGGCGGCATCAATACCGTCGCGGAACGGGAAGAACGCGTCAGAAGCCATCGAGGAACCTTTCACTTCCAGGCCTTCATCGGCCGCTTTAATACCGGCGATTTTTGCGGAGTACACGCGGCTCATCTGGCCCGCGCCAATGCCGATAGTCATATTGTTTTTGGCATAGACGATAGCGTTGGATTTCACAAACTTCGCCACCTTCCAGCAGAACAGCGCATCACGCAGTTCCTGTTCGCTCGGCTGACGTTTGGTCACCACGCGCAGTTCTTCCGCACCGACCATCCCCAGGTCACGATCCTGAACCAGCAGACCGCCGTTCACGCGTTTGAAATCGAGGCCCGGAACACGCTCGCCCCACTGACCGCAGGTCAGAACGCGTACGTTCTGTTTGGCGGCGGTGATTTTCAGGGCTTCTTCGCTGGCGGACGGCGCAATAATCACTTCGACAAACTGACGAGAAATGATGGCCTGTGCGGTTTCCGCATCCAGCTCGCGGTTAAAGGCAATGATGCCGCCGAATGCGGAGGTTGGGTCGGTTTTGTACGCGCGATCGTAAGCATCAAGAATGGAATTGCCGATAGCCACGCCGCAAGGGTTGGCGTGCTTCACAATCACACATGCCGGCTCGGCGAACTCTTTCACGCACTCCAGCGCCGCATCGGTATCGGCGATGTTGTTATAAGAGAGGGCTTTACCCTGAACCTGGGTTGCGGTAGCAACGGAGGCTTCTTTCACATTCTCTTCTATATAGAAGGCAGCCTGCTGGTGGCTGTTCTCGCCGTAACGCATATCCAGCTTCTTAATGAAGTTCAGGTTCAGCGTGCGTGGGAAGCGACCGGCGGCTTCTTTGCTTTCACCGTGGTAAGCCGGAACCATGCTGCCGAAGTAGTTGGCAATCATGCTGTCGTAGGCGGCAGTGTGTTCGAAGGCTTTGATGGCGAGGTCGAAACGGGTTGCAAGCGTCAGCGATCCTTCGTTGTCATCCATCTCTTTAATAATGGCGTCATAGTCGCTGCTCTTCACCACGATTGCGACATCTTTATGGTTCTTGGCGGCGGAGCGCACCATCGTTGGGCCGCCGATATCGATGTTCTCAACCGCATCTTCCAGCGAGCAACCTTCACGGGCCACGGTCTGGGCGAACGGATACAGGTTAACAACCACCATATCGATAGGCTGGATCTGATGTTCTTCCATAATGGCATCGTCCTGGCCGCGACGGCCCAGAATGCCACCATGTACTTTCGGATGCAGGGTCTTCACGCGTCCATCCATCATCTCCGGGAAACCGGTGTAATCGGAAACTTCGGTTACCGGCAGACCTTTTTCTGCTAACAGACGGGCAGTGCCCCCTGTAGACAGCAGCTCCACACCGCGTGCGGAAAGTGCCTGGGCGAATTCGACGATACCGGCTTTGTCAGAAACACTGAGCAGAGCGCGGCGGACTGGACGACGTTGTTGCATGGTAAATCCCCTGGATTTGACTATTACAGAGAGCGTTAGCTGAATTTTTCGCGAAAAACTCAGCTAACGCCCCTAACGGGGCATCCTTATTTTTCGCCCGCATTGTAACGAAAACGTTTGCGCAGCGCTCGCGAATTTTTCTCTTTCAATGGTGATCACAATTTTGACAGTGGTTACCGTGGGAAAAATACAGAAATTACATTGATGATTGTGGATAACTCTGTGCGTAAAAAGGTATAAAGCGGGGTTTTGCTGGGGAATGCAGCAGTCAGTTATTTTTCTGCAATTTTTCTATTGCGGCCTGCGGAGAACTCCCTATAATGCGCCTCCATCGACACGGCGGATGTGAATCACTTCACACAAACAGCCGGTTCGGTTGAAGAGAAAAATCCTGAAATTCAGGGTTGACTCTGAAAGAGGAAAGCGTAATATACGCCACCTCGCGACAGTGAGCTGAAAGCCGCGTCGCAACTGCTCTTTAACAATTTATCAGACAATCTGTGTGGGCACTCGAAGATACGGATTCTTAACGTCGCAAGACGAAAAATGAATACCAAGTCTCAAGAGTGAACACGTAATTCATTACGAAGTTTAATTCTTTGAGCATCAAACTTTTAAATTGAAGAGTTTGATCATGGCTCAGATTGAACGCTGGCGGCAGGCCTAACACATGCAAGTCGAACGGTAACAGGAAGCAGCTTGCTGCTTCGCTGACGAGTGGCGGACGGGTGAGTAATGTCTGGGAAACTGCCTGATGGAGGGGGATAACTACTGGAAACGGTAGCTAATACCGCATAACGTCGCAAGACCAAAGAGGGGGACCTTCGGGCCTCTTGCCATCGGATGTGCCCAGATGGGATTAGCTAGTAGGTGGGGTAACGGCTCACCTAGGCGACGATCCCTAGCTGGTCTGAGAGGATGACCAGCCACACTGGAACTGAGACACGGTCCAGACTCCTACGGGAGGCAGCAGTGGGGAATATTGCACAATGGGCGCAAGCCTGATGCAGCCATGCCGCGTGTATGAAGAAGGCCTTCGGGTTGTAAAGTACTTTCAGCGGGGAGGAAGGGAGTAAAGTTAATACCTTTGCTCATTGACGTTACCCGCAGAAGAAGCACCGGCTAACTCCGTGCCAGCAGCCGCGGTAATACGGAGGGTGCAAGCGTTAATCGGAATTACTGGGCGTAAAGCGCACGCAGGCGGTTTGTTAAGTCAGATGTGAAATCCCCGGGCTCAACCTGGGAACTGCATCTGATACTGGCAAGCTTGAGTCTCGTAGAGGGGGGTAGAATTCCAGGTGTAGCGGTGAAATGCGTAGAGATCTGGAGGAATACCGGTGGCGAAGGCGGCCCCCTGGACGAAGACTGACGCTCAGGTGCGAAAGCGTGGGGAGCAAACAGGATTAGATACCCTGGTAGTCCACGCCGTAAACGATGTCGACTTGGAGGTTGTGCCCTTGAGGCGTGGCTTCCGGAGCTAACGCGTTAAGTCGACCGCCTGGGGAGTACGGCCGCAAGGTTAAAACTCAAATGAATTGACGGGGGCCCGCACAAGCGGTGGAGCATGTGGTTTAATTCGATGCAACGCGAAGAACCTTACCTGGTCTTGACATCCACGGAAGTTTTCAGAGATGAGAATGTGCCTTCGGGAACCGTGAGACAGGTGCTGCATGGCTGTCGTCAGCTCGTGTTGTGAAATGTTGGGTTAAGTCCCGCAACGAGCGCAACCCTTATCCTTTGTTGCCAGCGGTCCGGCCGGGAACTCAAAGGAGACTGCCAGTGATAAACTGGAGGAAGGTGGGGATGACGTCAAGTCATCATGGCCCTTACGACCAGGGCTACACACGTGCTACAATGGCGCATACAAAGAGAAGCGACCTCGCGAGAGCAAGCGGACCTCATAAAGTGCGTCGTAGTCCGGATTGGAGTCTGCAACTCGACTCCATGAAGTCGGAATCGCTAGTAATCGTGGATCAGAATGCCACGGTGAATACGTTCCCGGGCCTTGTACACACCGCCCGTCACACCATGGGAGTGGGTTGCAAAAGAAGTAGGTAGCTTAACCTTCGGGAGGGCGCTTACCACTTTGTGATTCATGACTGGGGTGAAGTCGTAACAAGGTAACCGTAGGGGAACCTGCGGTTGGATCACCTCCTTACCTTAAAGAAGCGTTCTTTGCAGTGCTCACACAGATTGTCTGATAGAAAGTGAAAAGCAAGGCGTCTTGCGAAGCAGACTGATACGTCCCCTTCGTCTAGAGGCCCAGGACACCGCCCTTTCACGGCGGTAACAGGGGTTCGAATCCCCTAGGGGACGCCACTTGCTGGTTTGTGAGTGAAAGTCACCTGCCTTAATATCTCAAAACTCATCTTCGGGTGATGTTTGATATATTTGCTCTTTAAAAATCTGGATCAAGCTGAAAATTGAAACACTGAACAACGAAAGTTGTTCGTGAGTCTCTCAAATTTTCGCAACGCGATGATGAATCGAAAGAAACATCTTCGGGTTGTGAGGTTAAGCGACTAAGCGTACACGGTGGATGCCCTGGCAGTCAGAGGCGATGAAGGACGTGCTAATCTGCGATAAGCGTCGGTAAGGTGATATGAACCGTTATAACCGGCGATTTCCGAATGGGGAAACCCAGTGTGTTTCGACACACTATCATTAACTGAATCCATAGGTTAATGAGGCGAACCGGGGGAACTGAAACATCTAAGTACCCCGAGGAAAAGAAATCAACCGAGATTCCCCCAGTAGCGGCGAGCGAACGGGGAGCAGCCCAGAGCCTGAATCAGTGTGTGTGTTAGTGGAAGCGTCTGGAAAGGCGCGCGATACAGGGTGACAGCCCCGTACACAAAAATGCACATGCTGTGAGCTCGATGAGTAGGGCGGGACACGTGGTATCCTGTCTGAATATGGGGGGACCATCCTCCAAGGCTAAATACTCCTGACTGACCGATAGTGAACCAGTACCGTGAGGGAAAGGCGAAAAGAACCCCGGCGAGGGGAGTGAAAAAGAACCTGAAACCGTGTACGTACAAGCAGTGGGAGCACGCTTAGGCGTGTGACTGCGTACCTTTTGTATAATGGGTCAGCGACTTATATTCTGTAGCAAGGTTAACCGAATAGGGGAGCCGAAGGGAAACCGAGTCTTAACTGGGCGTTAAGTTGCAGGGTATAGACCCGAAACCCGGTGATCTAGCCATGGGCAGGTTGAAGGTTGGGTAACACTAACTGGAGGACCGAACCGACTAATGTTGAAAAATTAGCGGATGACTTGTGGCTGGGGGTGAAAGGCCAATCAAACCGGGAGATAGCTGGTTCTCCCCGAAAGCTATTTAGGTAGCGCCTCGTGAATTCATCTCCGGGGGTAGAGCACTGTTTCGGCAAGGGGGTCATCCCGACTTACCAACCCGATGCAAACTGCGAATACCGGAGAATGTTATCACGGGAGACACACGGCGGGTGCTAACGTCCGTCGTGAAGAGGGAAACAACCCAGACCGCCAGCTAAGGTCCCAAAGTCATGGTTAAGTGGGAAACGATGTGGGAAGGCCCAGACAGCCAGGATGTTGGCTTAGAAGCAGCCATCATTTAAAGAAAGCGTAATAGCTCACTGGTCGAGTCGGCCTGCGCGGAAGATGTAACGGGGCTAAACCATGCACCGAAGCTGCGGCAGCGACGCTTATGCGTTGTTGGGTAGGGGAGCGTTCTGTAAGCCTGTGAAGGTGTGCTGTGAGGCATGCTGGAGGTATCAGAAGTGCGAATGCTGACATAAGTAACGATAAAGCGGGTGAAAAGCCCGCTCGCCGGAAGACCAAGGGTTCCTGTCCAACGTTAATCGGGGCAGGGTGAGTCGACCCCTAAGGCGAGGCCGAAAGGCGTAGTCGATGGGAAACAGGTTAATATTCCTGTACTTGGTGTTACTGCGAAGGGGGGACGGAGAAGGCTATGTTGGCCGGGCGACGGTTGTCCCGGTTTAAGCGTGTAGGCTGGTTTTCCAGGCAAATCCGGAAAATCAAGGCTGAGGCGTGATGACGAGGCACTACGGTGCTGAAGCAACAAATGCCCTGCTTCCAGGAAAAGCCTCTAAGCATCAGGTAACATCAAATCGTACCCCAAACCGACACAGGTGGTCAGGTAGAGAATACCAAGGCGCTTGAGAGAACTCGGGTGAAGGAACTAGGCAAAATGGTGCCGTAACTTCGGGAGAAGGCACGCTGATATGTAGGTGAAGCGACTTGCTCGTGGAGCTGAAATCAGTCGAAGATACCAGCTGGCTGCAACTGTTTATTAAAAACACAGCACTGTGCAAACACGAAAGTGGACGTATACGGTGTGACGCCTGCCCGGTGCCGGAAGGTTAATTGATGGGGTCAGCGCAAGCGAAGCTCTTGATCGAAGCCCCGGTAAACGGCGGCCGTAACTATAACGGTCCTAAGGTAGCGAAATTCCTTGTCGGGTAAGTTCCGACCTGCACGAATGGCGTAATGATGGCCAGGCTGTCTCCACCCGAGACTCAGTGAAATTGAACTCGCTGTGAAGATGCAGTGTACCCGCGGCAAGACGGAAAGACCCCGTGAACCTTTACTATAGCTTGACACTGAACATTGAGCCTTGATGTGTAGGATAGGTGGGAGGCTTTGAAGTGTGGACGCCAGTCTGCATGGAGCCGACCTTGAAATACCACCCTTTAATGTTTGATGTTCTAACGTTGACCCGTAATCCGGGTTGCGGACAGTGTCTGGTGGGTAGTTTGACTGGGGCGGTCTCCTCCTAAAGAGTAACGGAGGAGCACGAAGGTTGGCTAATCCTGGTCGGACATCAGGAGGTTAGTGCAATGGCATAAGCCAGCTTGACTGCGAGCGTGACGGCGCGAGCAGGTGCGAAAGCAGGTCATAGTGATCCGGTGGTTCTGAATGGAAGGGCCATCGCTCAACGGATAAAAGGTACTCCGGGGATAACAGGCTGATACCGCCCAAGAGTTCATATCGACGGCGGTGTTTGGCACCTCGATGTCGGCTCATCACATCCTGGGGCTGAAGTAGGTCCCAAGGGTATGGCTGTTCGCCATTTAAAGTGGTACGCGAGCTGGGTTTAGAACGTCGTGAGACAGTTCGGTCCCTATCTGCCGTGGGCGCTGGAGAACTGAGGGGGGCTGCTCCTAGTACGAGAGGACCGGAGTGGACGCATCACTGGTGTTCGGGTTGTCATGCCAATGGCACTGCCCGGTAGCTAAATGCGGAAGAGATAAGTGCTGAAAGCATCTAAGCACGAAACTTGCCCCGAGATGAGTTCTCCCTGACTCCTTGAGAGTCCTGAAGGAACGTTGAAGACGACGACGTTGATAGGCCGGGTGTGTAAGCGCAGCGATGCGTTGAGCTAACCGGTACTAATGAACCGTGAGGCTTAACCTTACAACGCCGAAGCTGTTTTGGCGGATGAGAGAAGATTTTCAGCCTGATACAGATTAAATCAGAACGCAGAAGCGGTCTGATAAAACAGAATTTGCCTGGCGGCCGTAGCGCGGTGGTCCCACCTGACCCCATGCCGAACTCAGAAGTGAAACGCCGTAGCGCCGATGGTAGTGTGGGGTCTCCCCATGCGAGAGTAGGGAACTGCCAGGCATCAAATAAAACAAAAGGCTCAGTCGAAAGACTGGGCCTTTTGTTTTATCTGTTGTTTGTCGGTGAACGCTCTCCTGAGTAGGACAAATCCGCCGGGAGCGGATTTGAACGTTGCGAAGCAACGGCCCGGAGGGTGGCGGGCAGGACGCCCGCCATAAACTGCCAGGCATCAAATAAAGCGAAAGGCCATCCGTCAGGATGGCCTTTTTGCATTGGCGCAGAAAAAAATGCCGGATGCGACGCTGGCGCGTCTTATCCAGCTTACGCAGGCACGATAGCACGATAGGGGGCGGCTTATTCCCCCACATACGCCAGATTCAGCAACGGATACGGTTTCCCCAAATCGTCCACCTCAGAGCGTCCCGTAACCTTAAAACCCACCTTCTTATAGAACCCAACCGCCTGCTCATTTTGCTCATTAACGTTGGTTGTCAGTTCCGGTGCCATCGAGAGCGCATGCTCCACCAGCACCCGACCTACGCCGCAGCCGCGCACATCAGGATCGATAAACAGCGCATCCATATGCTGCCCACTTAGCAACATAAATCCAACCGGCTGATCCCGCTCATTAACCGCGACCCACAACGGCGCTTCCGGCAGGAAGGAACGAACTAGGTCCTCCAGCTCGGTCCGATACTCTGCTGATAGAAAATCGTGAGTGGCATCGACAGAACGACACCAAATCGCAACGAGTTCCTCCCCTTCCTCATGCCGTGAGCGGCGAATACTAATAACCATTTTCTCTCCTTTTAGTCATTCTTATATTCTAACGTAGTCTTTTCCTTGAAACTTTCTCACCTTCAACATGCAGGCTCGACATTGGCAAATTTTCTGGTTATCTTCAGCTATCTGGATGTCTAAACGTATAAGCGTATGTAGTGAGGTAATCAGGTTATGCCGATTCGTGTGCCGGACGAGCTACCCGCCGTCAATTTCTTGCGTGAAGAAAACGTCTTTGTGATGACAACTTCTCGTGCGTCTGGTCAGGAAATTCGTCCACTTAAGGTTCTGATCCTTAACCTGATGCCGAAGAAGATTGAAACTGAAAATCAGTTTCTGCGCCTGCTTTCAAACTCACCTTTGCAGGTCGATATTCAGCTGTTGCGCATCGATTCCCGTGAATCGCGCAACACGCCCGCAGAGCATCTGAACAACTTCTACTGTAACTTTGAAGATATTCAGGATCAGAACTTTGACGGTTTGATTGTAACTGGTGCACCGCTGGGCCTGGTGGAGTTTAATGATGTCGCTTACTGGCCGCAGATCAAACAGGTGCTGGAGTGGTCGAAAGATCACGTCACCTCGACGCTGTTTGTCTGCTGGGCGGTACAGGCCGCGCTCAATATCCTCTACGGCATTCCTAAGCAAACTCGCACCGACAAACTCTCTGGCGTTTACGAGCATCATATTCTCCATCCTCATGCGCTTCTGACGCGTGGCTTTGATGATTCATTCCTGGCACCGCATTCGCGCTATGCTGACTTTCCGGCAGCGTTGATTCGTGATTACACCGATCTGGAAATTCTGGCAGAGACGGAAGAAGGGGATGCATATCTGTTTGCCAGTAAAGATAAGCGCATTGCCTTTGTGACGGGCCATCCCGAATATGATGCGCAAACGCTGGCGCAGGAATTTTTCCGCGATGTGGAAGCCGGACTAGACCCGGATGTACCGTATAACTATTTCCCGCACAATGATCCGCAAAATACACCGCGAGCGAGCTGGCGTAGTCACGGTAATTTACTGTTTACCAACTGGCTCAACTATTACGTCTACCAGATCACGCCATACGATCTACGGCACATGAATCCAACGCTGGATTAATCTTCTGTGATAGTCGATCGTTAAGCGATTCAGCACCTTACCTCAGGCACCTTCGGGTGCCTTTTTTATTTCCGAAACGTACCTCAGCAGGTGAATAAATTTTATTCATATTGTTATCAACAAGTTATCAAGTATTTTTAATTAAAATGGAAATTGTTTTTGATTTTGCATTTTAAATGAGTAGTCTTAGTTGTGCTGAACGAAAAGCGCACAACGATCCTTCGTTCACAGTGGGGAAGTTTTCGGATCCATGACGAGGAGCTGCACGATGACTGAACAGGCAACAACAACCGATGAACTGGCTTTCACAAGGCCGTATGGCGAGCAGGAGAAGCAAATTCTTACTGCCGAAGCGGTAGAATTTCTGACTGAGCTGGTGACGCATTTTACGCCACAACGCAATAAACTTCTGGCAGCGCGCATTCAGCAGCAGCAAGATATTGATAACGGAACGTTGCCTGATTTTATTTCGGAAACAGCTTCCATTCGCGATGCTGATTGGAAAATTCGCGGGATTCCTGCGGACTTAGAAGACCGCCGCGTAGAGATAACTGGCCCGGTAGAGCGCAAGATGGTGATCAACGCGCTCAACGCCAATGTGAAAGTCTTTATGGCCGATTTCGAAGATTCACTGGCACCAGACTGGAACAAAGTGATCGACGGGCAAATTAACCTGCGTGATGCGGTTAACGGCACCATCAGTTACACTAATGAAGCAGGCAAAATTTACCAGCTCAAGCCCAATCCAGCGGTTTTGATTTGTCGGGTACGCGGTCTGCACTTGCCGGAAAAACATGTCACCTGGCGTGGTGAGGCAATCCCCGGCAGCCTGTTTGATTTTGCGCTCTATTTCTTCCACAACTATCAGGCACTGTTGGCAAAGGGCAGTGGTCCCTATTTCTATCTGCCGAAAACCCAGTCCTGGCAGGAAGCGGCCTGGTGGAGCGAAGTCTTCAGCTATGCAGAAGATCGCTTTAATCTGCCGCGCGGCACCATCAAGGCGACGTTGCTGATTGAAACGCTGCCCGCCGTGTTCCAGATGGATGAAATCCTTCACGCGCTGCGTGACCATATTGTTGGTCTGAACTGCGGTCGTTGGGATTACATCTTCAGCTATATCAAAACGTTGAAAAACTATCCCGATCGCGTCCTGCCAGACAGACAGGCAGTGACGATGGATAAACCATTCCTGAATGCTTACTCACGCCTGTTGATTAAAACCTGCCATAAACGCGGTGCTTTTGCGATGGGCGGCATGGCGGCGTTTATTCCGAGCAAAGATGAAGAGCACAATAACCAGGTGCTCAACAAAGTAAAAGCGGATAAATCGCTGGAAGCCAATAACGGTCACGATGGCACATGGATCGCTCACCCAGGCCTTGCGGACACGGCAATGGCGGTATTCAACGACATTCTCGGCTCCCGTAAAAATCAGCTTGAAGTGATGCGCGAACAAGACGCGCCGATTACTGCCGATCAGCTGCTGGCACCTTGTGATGGTGAACGCACCGAAGAAGGTATGCGCGCCAACATTCGCGTGGCTGTGCAGTACATCGAAGCGTGGATCTCTGGCAACGGCTGTGTGCCGATTTATGGCCTGATGGAAGATGCGGCGACGGCTGAAATTTCCCGTACCTCGATCTGGCAGTGGATCCATCATCAAAAAACGTTGAGCAATGGCAAACCGGTGACCAAAGCCTTGTTCCGCCAGATGCTGGGCGAAGAGATGAAAGTCATTGCCAGCGAACTGGGCGAAGAACGTTTCTCCCAGGGGCGTTTTGACGATGCCGCACGCTTGATGGAACAGATCACCACTTCCGATGAGTTAATTGATTTCCTGACCCTGCCAGGCTACCGCCTGTTAGCGTAAACCACCACATAACTATGGAGCATCTGCACATGAAAACCCGTACACAACAAATTGAAGAATTACAGAAAGAGTGGACTCAACCGCGTTGGGAAGGCATTACTCGCCCATACAGTGCGGAAGATGTGGTGAAATTACGCGGTTCAGTCAATCCTGAATGCACGCTGGCGCAACTGGGCGCAGCGAAAATGTGGCGTCTGCTGCACGGTGAGTCGAAAAAAGGCTACATCAACAGCCTCGGCGCACTGACTGGCGGTCAGGCGCTGCAACAGGCGAAAGCGGGTATTGAAGCAGTCTATCTGTCGGGATGGCAGGTAGCGGCGGACGCTAACCTGGCGGCCAGCATGTATCCGGATCAGTCGCTCTATCCGGCAAACTCGGTGCCAGCTGTGGTGGAGCGGATCAACAACACCTTCCGTCGTGCCGATCAGATCCAATGGTCCGCGGGCATTGAGCCGGGCGATCCGCGCTATGTCGATTACTTCCTGCCGATCGTTGCCGATGCGGAAGCCGGTTTTGGCGGTGTCCTGAATGCCTTTGAACTGATGAAAGCGATGATTGAAGCCGGTGCAGCGGCAGTTCACTTCGAAGATCAGCTGGCGTCAGTGAAGAAATGCGGTCACATGGGCGGCAAAGTTTTAGTGCCAACTCAGGAAGCTATTCAGAAACTGGTCGCGGCGCGTCTGGCAGCTGACGTGACGGGCGTTCCAACCCTGCTGGTTGCCCGTACCGATGCTGATGCGGCGGATCTGATTACCTCCGATTGCGACCCGTATGACAGTGAATTTATTACTGGCGAGCGTACCAGTGAAGGCTTCTTCCGTACTCATGCGGGCATTGAGCAAGCGATCAGCCGTGGCCTGGCGTATGCGCCATATGCTGACCTGGTCTGGTGTGAAACCTCCACGCCGGATCTGGAACTGGCGCGTCGCTTTGCACAAGCTATCCACGCGAAATATCCGGGCAAACTGCTGGCTTATAACTGCTCGCCGTCGTTCAACTGGCAGAAAAACCTCGACGACAAAACTATTGCCAGCTTCCAGCAGCAGCTGTCGGATATGGGCTACAAGTTCCAGTTCATCACCCTGGCAGGTATCCACAGCATGTGGTTCAACATGTTTGACCTGGCAAACGCCTATGCCCAGGGCGAGGGTATGAAGCACTACGTTGAGAAAGTGCAGCAGCCGGAATTTGCCGCCGCGAAAGATGGCTATACCTTCGTATCTCACCAGCAGGAAGTGGGTACAGGTTACTTCGATAAAGTGACGACTATTATTCAGGGCGGCACGTCGTCGGTTACAGCGCTGACCGGCTCCACCGAAGAATCGCAGTTCTAAGCAACAACAACCGTTGCTGACTGTAGGCCGGATAAGGCGTTCACGCCGCATCCGGCAATCGGTGCACGATGCCTGATGCGACGCTTGCGCGTCTTATCATGCCTACAGCCGTTGCCGAACGTAGGCCGGATAAGGCGTTCACGCCGCATCCGGCAATCGGTGCACGATGCCTGATGCGACGCTTGCGCGTCTTATCATGCCTACAACCGTTGCCGAACGTAGGCCGGATAAGGCATTTACGCCGCATCCGGCAATTCTCTGCTCCTGATGAGGGCGCTAAATGCCGCGTGGCCTGGAATTACTGATTGCTCAAACCATTTTGCAAGGCTTCGACGCTCAGTATGGTCGATTCCTCGAAGTGACTTCCGGGGCGCAGCAGCGTTTCGAACAGGCCGACTGGCATGCTGTCCAGCAGGCGATGAAAAACCGTATCCATCTTTACGATCATCACGTTGGTCTGGTCGTGGAGCAACTGCGCTGCATTACTAACGGCCAAAGTACGGACGCGGCATTTTTACTGCGCGTTAAAGAGCATTACACGCGGCTGTTGCCGGATTACCCGCGCTTCGAGATTGCGGAGAGCTTTTTTAACTCCGTGTACTGTCGGTTATTTGACCACCGCTCGCTTACTCCCGAGCGGCTTTTTATCTTTAGCTCCCAGCCAGAGCGCCGTTTTCGTACTATTCCGCGCCCGCTGGCGAAAGACTTTCACCCCGATCACGGCTGGGAATCTCTGCTGATGCGCGTTATCAGCGACCTGCCGCTGCGTCTGCGTTGGCAGAATAAAAGCCGTGACATTCATTACATCATTCGCCATCTGACGGAAACGCTGGGGACAGACAACCTCGCGGAAAGTCATTTACAGGTGGCGAACGAACTGTTTTACCGCAATAAAGCCGCCTGGCTGGTGGGCAAACTGATCACGTCTTCCGGCACATTGCCCTTTTTGCTGCCGATCCACCAGACGGACGATGGCGAGTTATTTATTGATACCTGCCTGACGACCACCGCCGAAGCGAGCATCGTCTTTGGCTTCGCGCGTTCTTATTTTATGGTTTACGCGCCGCTGCCCGCAGCGTTGGTCGAGTGGCTACGGGAAATTCTGCCGGGTAAAACCACCGCTGAATTGTATATGGCTATCGGCTGCCAGAAGCACGCCAAAACCGAAAGCTACCGCGAATATCTCGTTTATCTACAGGGCTGTAATGAGCAGTTCATTGAAGCGCCGGGTATTCGTGGAATGGTGATGTTGGTATTTACGCTGCCGGGCTTTGATCGGGTATTCAAAGTCATCAAAGACAAGTTCGCGCCGCAGAAAGAGATGTCTGCCGCTCACGTTCGTGCCTGCTATCAACTGGTGAAAGAGCACGACCGTGTGGGCCGAATGGCGGACACCCAGGAGTTTGAAAACTTTGTGCTGGAGAAGCGGCATATTTCCCCGGCATTAATGGAATTACTGCTCCAGGAAGCAGCGGAAAAAATCACCGATCTTGGTGAGCAGATTGTAATTCGCCATCTCTATATCGAGCGGCGGATGGTGCCGCTCAATATCTGGCTGGAACAAGTGGAAGGTCAGCAGTTGCGCGACGCCATTGAAGAATACGGTAACGCTATTCGCCAGCTTGCCGCTGCTAACATTTTTCCTGGCGACATGCTGTTTAAAAACTTCGGTGTCACCCGTCACGGGCGTGTGGTTTTTTATGATTACGATGAAATTTGCTACATGACGGAAGTGAATTTCCGCGACATCCCGCCGCCGCGCTATCCGGAAGACGAACTTGCCAGCGAACCGTGGTACAGCGTCTCGCCGGGCGATGTTTTCCCGGAAGAGTTTCGCCACTGGCTATGCGCCGACCCGCGTATTGGTCCGCTGTTTGAAGAGATGCACGCCGACCTGTTCCGCGCTGATTACTGGCGCGCACTACAAAACCGCATACGTGAAGGGCATGTGGAAGATGTTTATGCGTATCGGCGCAGGCAAAGATTTAGCGTACGGTATGGGGAGATGCTTTTTTGAGTAAAGCTTCCATATAATTTTTCTCCGCAATGTATCGAGGGTTATCCGTAAAGCCAAAGCTTTCAGCCATCTTATTTAATGTATTAAGGATTAATTCAGCAATAACCCGGTGACCCAATTCAAAAGCCAACTCAAAGGCAGAGTATTTTTGTGGGGCTTTGTGTTGCCAAAAATCCATAATATCTTCAGCGGTAAATCCAAACAGGCGTGCATGGTTAGATAAAGCAAGATAAACCGTCTCTACAACATTCTGTTGTTTATGCTGTATCGCTGAAAACAAACCGGGATATTCATTAGAATTATTTGCCAGGAGGAGGGGCTTCATATTTTTTTTATCGAATTTAAACGTATTAAACAGAGTGGGTAATGCGTTAAAAATAGTATTAATAACGTTCATATGTCCACTATTATAGGCAGTCAACATTTCTGTTCTATGTAGTTCTGGCATTTTCTGGAGCTGAATCATCAGTTGCGTAAGTTGGTGATTCTGACCAATTGCCATTAGCAAATTCATCGTTGCTGGTGATAATGGAGGGGTTATTTCATCCACAGATCCTTTTAACATCAATAGCTGTTCTTTCGGAAGTGCTGGAATTATTGCAACAGATTGGTTAATAATATGATCATTTGACCATTTCAGGAGGCTATAATCTACATTCATAAAATCCATCAGAGAATAGTGTTTAATATTCTCTTTGCTTTCGCTCATAATTCTTATTTTATCGTTAGTTACATTAGGATCATAAACCGAAACCACGTAATGGGTACATCCTTCAGTTGTGTTCTTTATTCTTAGCCGGACCGTCAAAGCATGGTTATCCACCAGTAATATGGCTGCCATAACACTGATGCCATTTGATTCCATCTTGTCAAAATATGCTTTCATAACTAGCCCGAAATCACCGCAGGCAGCAACGCAACGCCCCTCAGGACGGCTGGAAACCAACGCCAAAGTCTGGTTTTTGCATTTTTTGTTGAAGTGCGTGAGAAATTTTTCAGCTGAAGAGTAATCATCTTGATGGGGTTTGTAATCAACATTCTGATAAATATCATTAATATATTGTGCAGCAATGTGTCGGCATACTATACGGTTTTGGGGTCGCCCCGGAAAATAACATTGACCATTAAGTTTAATTCTTGGGAATTCTTTTTCTTTTCTATCTGATTTTAGGTTTAATTCTTGTTTATCAAGAGTGTCTGAGCGTTGAGGTAAAATTTCCATTAGGTATTTTTCAAATATTGGGGCAATGGTTTGAGTAAGTGTCGTGTTTTCGTTTTTATTAATTATCGTAATTTCTTTCTTATCAGCTTGTAAGACGGACGTGGAAAATTTAATGACAAAATCCTTGTTGCTAAAGATATGACGACCATTTTGTCTACAGTTCTCTGAGAAGCTTTTTAATAGAGGCGTCGCCAGCTCCTTGCCAGAAAATTTATCCTCGAGTTCTTTATAAAACAATTCACTCAGGGTTTGGTGTTCATTTGTCTGGGCTGTATTATTAATATTTGCAGAGAAAGAACTACGAGGAATACGAGTAATCATTTAAATATCTCATTGTTTATTGATGTCTTGAATTTTAACTATCAGAACAGTGAAAAAATTTAATATGATTACAACTAAAGAAATATCATAAATCGCTCAATCTCATAATGCAGCCGTAAAAGTTTCGGTGGAATGAGATCTTGCGATTTTGTTAATGATTAAGTGGTTTGATGTTTAAAAATAATGCCGAGTTAATAAAAGTGTGTGAAGTGTATGACATTAAGTTATTCTGGCGTCAATACGATTAACAGACACCCTTATTCTATTGCCACTCAGGTATGATGGGCAGAATATTGCCTCTGCCCGCCAGAAAAAGTCAGCGCATTCCACCGTACGCCAGCGTCACTTCCTTCGCCGCTTTAATCACCATTGCGCCAAACTCGGTCACGCGGTCATCGGTAATACGTGAAATCGGTCCGGAAATAGAAATTGCGGCAAACGGTTCACGGTGCTCATCGAAAATACACGCTGCAAGGCAACGTAGCCCCAGCGCATGTTCCTCATCGTCAAATGAATAACCCCGTTTGCGCGTTTGGGCGAGATCTTCTTTTAAATGCACAGGAGACACCAGCGTTGCGTGGGTATAGGCATGTAACCCTTTGCGGTGCAGCAGCTTCGTCACCTGTTCTTCGCTCAGTTGGGCTAAAAAGGCTTTACCTGCACCGGAAGCGTGCATCGGCAATTTACCGCCGATAGGCGCGGACATTCGCATCAGATGCGTACACTGTACCTGGTCGATAATAATCGCTTCGTGATCGCTTTGATCAAGCACCGCCATATTGACCGTTTCGCCAGACTCTTCCATTAAATTGCGCAGGATAGGGTGAACAATCGCTAACAAATTACGGCTCTGGAGAAAGCTGCTGCCGACCATAAAGGCATGTGCGCCGATTGCCCAATGTCCCAGTTCGCCGACCTGACGCACGAAACCCTGCTGTTGCATTGTGGTTAGCAGGCGGTGGGTCGTGGAATTGGGTAACCCGGCTTGTTGCGCCAGTTCCGTGAGTGCCACACTGCCATTGGATTCGGCAATCCACTCCAGTAATTTCAGGCCACGCGTTAAAGACTGAACCTGTCCAGTCGCTGGTGCGGTGGCAACGGCGGGTTTTCTGCCGCGTTTCGCGGGAATGGGTGCGACCATGACAGTCTCCTTTTTCTGTATCGTGGAAATCATTTTCATTTTTATTGTTAGCTAATGCAATAGTTGCTGAACTGATCCGATGAGTTAATGTTGAACAAATCTCATGTTGCGTGGTGGTCGCTTTTACCACAGATGCGTTTATGCCAGTATGGTTTGTTGAATTTTTATTAAATCTGGGTTGAGCGTGTTGGGAGCAAGTGTGAGCAGCAAAGTGGAACAACTGCGTGCGCAGTTAAATGAACGTATTCTGGTGCTGGACGGCGGTATGGGCACCATGATCCAGAGCTATCGACTGAACGAAGCCGATTTTCGTGGTGAACGCTTTGCCGACTGGCCATGCGATCTCAAAGGCAACAACGACCTGCTGGTGCTCAGCAAACCGGAAGTGATCGCCGCTATCCACAACGCCTACTTTGAAGCGGGCGCGGATATCATCGAAACCAACACCTTCAACTCCACGACCATTGCGATGGCGGATTACCAGATGGAATCCCTGTCGGCGGAAATCAACTTTGCGGCGGCGAAACTGGCGCGCGCCTGTGCTGACGAGTGGACCGCGCGCACGCCGGAGAAACCGCGCTACGTTGCCGGTGTTCTCGGCCCAACCAACCGCACGGCGTCTATTTCTCCGGACGTCAACGATCCGGCATTTCGTAATATCACTTTTGACGGGCTGGTGGCGGCCTATCGAGAGTCCACCAAAGCGCTGGTGGAAGGTGGCGCGGATCTGATCCTGATTGAAACCGTTTTCGACACCCTTAACGCCAAAGCGGCGGTTTTTGCGGTGAAAACGGAGTTTGAAGCGCTGGGCGTTGAGCTGCCGATTATGATCTCCGGCACCATCACCGACGCCTCCGGGCGCACGCTCTCCGGGCAGACCACCGAAGCATTTTACAACTCATTGCGCCACGCCGAAGCTCTGAGCTTTGGCCTGAACTGTGCGCTGGGGCCCGATGAACTGCGCCAGTACGTGCAGGAGCTGTCACGGATTGCGGAATGCTACGTCACCGCGCACCCGAACGCCGGGCTACCCAACGCCTTTGGTGAGTACGATCTCGACGCCGACACGATGGCAAAACAGATACGTGAATGGGCGCAAGCGGGTTTTCTCAATATCGTCGGCGGCTGCTGTGGCACCACGCCACAACATATTGCAGCGATGAGTCGTGCAGTAGAAGGATTAGCGCCGCGCAAACTGCCGGAAATCCCCGTAGCCTGCCGTTTGTCCGGCCTGGAGCCGCTGAACATTGGCGAAGATAGCCTGTTTGTGAACGTGGGTGAACGCACCAACGTCACCGGTTCCGCTAAGTTCAAGCGCCTGATCAAAGAAGAGAAATACAGCGAGGCACTGGATGTGGCCCGCCAGCAGGTGGAAAACGGTGCGCAGATTATCGATATCAACATGGATGAAGGGATGCTCGACGCCGAAGCGGCGATGGTGCGTTTTCTCAATCTGATTGCCGGTGAACCGGATATCGCTCGCGTGCCGATTATGATCGACTCCTCAAAATGGGATGTCATTGAAAAAGGTCTGAAGTGTATCCAGGGCAAAGGCATTGTTAACTCTATCTCGATGAAAGAGGGCGTCGACGCCTTTATCCATCACGCGAAGCTCTTGCGTCGTTACGGTGCGGCAGTGGTGGTAATGGCCTTTGACGAACAGGGACAGGCCGATACCCGCGCACGGAAAATCGAGATTTGCCGTCGGGCGTACAAAATCCTCACCGAAGAGGTTGGCTTCCCGCCAGAAGATATCATCTTCGACCCGAACATCTTCGCGGTCGCAACCGGCATTGAAGAGCACAACAACTATGCGCAGGACTTTATCGGCGCCTGCGAAGACATCAAACGCGAACTGCCGCACGCGCTGATTTCCGGCGGCGTATCTAACGTTTCTTTCTCATTCCGTGGCAACGATCCGGTGCGCGAAGCCATTCACGCAGTGTTCCTCTACTACGCTATTCGCAATGGCATGGATATGGGGATCGTCAATGCCGGGCAGCTGGCGATTTACGACGACCTGCCCGCTGAACTGCGCGACGCGGTGGAAGATGTGATTCTTAATCGTCGCGATGATGGCACTGAGCGTTTACTGGAGCTTGCCGAGAAATATCGCGGCAGCAAAACCGACGACACCGCTAACGCCCAGCAGGCGGAGTGGCGCTCGTGGGAAGTGAATAAACGTCTGGAATACTCGCTGGTCAAAGGCATTACTGAGTTTATCGAGCAGGATACCGAAGAAGCCCGCCAGCAGGCTACGCGCCCGATTGAAGTGATTGAAGGCCCGTTGATGGACGGCATGAACGTGGTCGGCGATCTGTTTGGCGAAGGCAAAATGTTCCTGCCACAGGTGGTCAAATCGGCGCGCGTCATGAAACAGGCGGTGGCCTACCTCGAACCGTTTATTGAAGCCAGCAAAGAGCAGGGCAAAACCAACGGCAAGATGGTGATCGCCACCGTGAAGGGCGACGTCCACGACATCGGTAAAAATATCGTTGGTGTGGTGCTGCAATGTAACAACTACGAAATTGTCGATCTCGGCGTTATGGTGCCTGCGGAAAAAATTCTCCGTACCGCTAAAGAAGTGAATGCTGATCTGATTGGCCTTTCGGGGCTTATCACGCCGTCGCTGGACGAGATGGTTAACGTGGCGAAAGAGATGGAGCGTCAGGGCTTCACTATTCCGCTATTGATTGGCGGCGCGACGACCTCAAAAGCGCACACGGCGGTGAAAATCGAGCAGAACTACAGCGGCCCGACGGTGTATGTGCAGAATGCCTCGCGTACCGTTGGTGTGGTGGCGGCGCTGCTTTCCGATACCCAGCGTGATGATTTTGTCGCTCGTACCCGCAAGGAGTACGAAACCGTACGTATTCAGCACGGGCGCAAGAAACCGCGCACACCACCGGTCACGCTGGAAGCGGCGCGCGATAACGATTTCGCTTTTGACTGGCAGGCTTACACGCCGCCGGTGGCGCACCGTCTCGGCGTGCAGGAAGTCGAAGCCAGCATCGAAACGCTGCGTAATTACATCGACTGGACACCGTTCTTTATGACCTGGTCGCTGGCCGGGAAGTATCCGCGCATTCTGGAAGATGAAGTGGTGGGCGTTGAGGCGCAGCGGCTGTTTAAAGACGCCAACGACATGCTGGATAAATTAAGCGCCGAGAAAACGCTGAATCCGCGTGGCGTGGTGGGCCTGTTCCCGGCAAACCGTGTGGGCGATGACATTGAAATCTACCGTGACGAAACGCGTACCCATGTGATCAACGTCAGCCACCATCTGCGTCAACAGACCGAAAAAACAGGCTTCGCTAACTACTGTCTCGCTGACTTCGTTGCGCCGAAGCTTTCTGGTAAAGCAGATTACATCGGCGCATTTGCCGTGACTGGCGGGCTGGAAGAGGACGCACTGGCTGATGCCTTTGAAGCGCAGCACGATGATTACAACAAAATCATGGTGAAAGCGCTTGCCGACCGTTTAGCCGAAGCCTTTGCGGAGTATCTCCATGAGCGTGTGCGTAAAGTCTACTGGGGCTATGCGCCGAACGAGAACCTCAGCAACGAAGAGCTGATCCGCGAAAACTACCAGGGCATCCGTCCGGCACCGGGCTATCCGGCCTGCCCGGAACATACGGAAAAAGCCACCATCTGGGAGCTGCTGGAAGTGGAAAAACACACTGGCATGAAACTCACAGAATCTTTCGCCATGTGGCCCGGTGCATCGGTTTCGGGTTGGTACTTCAGCCACCCGGACAGCAAGTACTACGCTGTAGCACAAATTCAGCGCGATCAGGTTGAAGATTATGCCCGCCGTAAAGGTATGAGCGTTACCGAAGTTGAGCGCTGGCTGGCACCGAATCTGGGGTATGACGCGGACTGATTCACAAATCTGTCACTTTTCCTTACAACAAACAGGGCGCTCAATGAGTGCCCTGTCTCTTTATTAATATGAAACACTTATACTGGAAACAGGCTGGAATAATCTTAGCCGGAAAAACGAATGTCAAAAGGCACAGTAAAGATGCCAGTCAGCGTGTTTCCGGTCCTTTGGTCATTCAATTGCTTCAGGAACATATAACGATAAGGAGAACCTGAACTCGTGTTAACGCTGCTTCACCTGCTTTCTGCCGTCGCCCTGCTGGTCTGGGGGACTCATATTGTTCGAACCGGCGTAATGCGCGTCTTCGGCGCGCGTTTGCGTACTGTCCTTAGCCGGAGCGTCGAAAAAAAGCCGCTCGCCTTTTGCGCGGGGATCGGCGTTACCGCACTGGTACAGAGCAGTAATGCCACCACCATGCTGGTGACCTCGTTTGTCGCTCAGGATCTGGTAGCCCTCGCACCGGCTCTGGTCATTGTGCTGGGTGCAGATGTCGGGACGGCGCTAATGGCGCGTATTCTCACCTTCGACTTATCCTGGCTGTCACCGTTACTTATTTTTATCGGCGTGATTTTTTTCCTCGGACGCAAACAGTCACGCGCCGGGCAACTGGGCCGCGTCGGTATTGGTCTTGGGCTGATTTTGCTAGCGCTGGAGTTGATTGTGCAGGCCGTAACGCCGATCACCCAGGCAAACGGCGTTCAGGTGATCTTTGCCTCGCTGACCGGCGATATTCTGCTGGATGCGCTGATTGGCGCGATGTTCGCCATTATCAGCTACTCCAGCCTTGCTGCTGTACTGCTGACCGCGACTCTGACCGCCGCAGGCATTATCTCCTTCCCCGTGGCGCTCTGTCTGGTGATTGGTGCTAACCTCGGTTCCGGTCTGCTGGCAATGCTCAACAACAGTGCCGCCAATGCCGCAGCCCGCCGTGTCGCGCTGGGTAGTCTGCTGTTTAAGCTGGTGGGTAGCCTGATTATCCTGCCGTTTGTCCATTTGCTGGCAGAGACAATGGGGAAGTTGTCATTGCCAAAAGCGGAACTGGTGATCTATTTCCACGTCTTCTACAACCTTGTACGTTGCCTGGTCATGCTGCCATTTGTTGACCCGATGGCACGGTTTTGCAAAACGATTATTCGCGATGAACCGGAACTGGATACCCAGCTACGGCCTAAACATCTGGATGTCAGCGCGCTGGATACGCCCACGCTTGCTCTGGCGAACGCCGCGCGCGAAACCCTGCGCATTGGCGACGCCATGGAACAGATGATGGAAGGGTTGAATAAAGTGATGCACGGTGAGCCACGGCAGGAGAAAGAGCTGCGTAAGCTGGCAGATGATATCAACGTTCTCTACACCGCCATTAAGCTGTATCTGGCGCGGATGCCAAAAGAAGAGCTGGCGGAGGAAGAGTCGCGCCGCTGGGCAGAGATCATCGAAATGTCGCTCAACCTTGAACAGGCCTCCGATATCGTCGAGCGCATGGGCAGCGAAATTGCTGACAAATCACTGGCAGCACGGCGGGCATTTTCGCTTGATGGGTTGAAGGAACTGGATGCGCTCTATGAGCAATTGCTCAGTAATTTAAAGCTGGCAATGTCGGTGTTCTTCTCTGGCGATGTCACCAGCGCTCGTCGTTTGCGTCGCAGCAAACATCGTTTTCGCATTCTTAATCGCCGCTATTCCCACGCCCACGTCGATCGCCTGCATCAGCAAAACGTGCAGAGCATTGAAACCAGTTCGCTACATTTAGGCTTACTGGGAGATATGCAGCGCCTGAACTCGCTGTTTTGTTCGGTGGCTTACAGTGTGCTGGAACAGCCGGATGAAGATGAAGGACGGGACGAGTATTAATATTGTGAATCCTGTAGGCCTGATAAGACGCGTCAAGCGTCGCATCAGGCACTATGAACAAGATGCCGGATCATGCATCCGGCAATTCACTTAAAAACGGTGACCAGCTTCCAGCGGAACCGCTTCTTCACCAGCCTTAAACACATAAGTGGTGTTCGGGCCACCCAGCGTAGCGTGACCTTTACTCACTGTGATCCAGTTACCTTCCGGTAGACCAATAATCGTCAGTTCTGGCGCGACGACCAGCAGTTCGCGAATACGCTGCTCACGGGTTTCACCTTTATGGCCTTCCGGCAGCGCGTTGGTGAAGTGCGGGTTGATTTGCAGCGGGAACAGATTTAGCGCATCGAAACCTTGCGGATCGACAATCGGCATATCGTTGGTGGTACGAATAGTTGGGCAAGCAAGGTTAGCGCCTGCGCTCCAGCCAATATACAGAGCGCCACGTTTAACCACGTCAGTAATTGGTGCCAGCAGCCCGCGCTCGCGGCACTGTTTCAGCAACTGGAAAGTATTCCCGCCGCCGACAATCACGATCTCAGCATTTTCAATCGCGGCAACGGGATCGACAACGCTATGAATACCGGTGACAGAAACACCCAGCGGAGCGAGAACCGCAGCCGTTTTCGCTGTGTAATCATCCCAGGTCTGCGTTACGCCAGCGAAAGGGATAAACACCGCTGAGCGGCGACCCTGCAACTGTTCAGCAATTAGCGGCAGTGCATGTTCCAGCCAGGCTTTACCCGGCAGCGTCGAGTTACTCAATAAAAGCAGTTCCATTACTTCTCCGGTTAGTAAGAAATCACGGGAGGCATGCTACCACTGCGAATTTAACCACTTACTGACATGGCTCACGATGTCGCACATTGCTTCTGGAAAGTGATTTGAGCAGGTAACGAATTCAAGCCAATGGAAATAACAAATAGTTCGCTCATGACTATTTTTTATCAACCCAAAGGTACGGTATATTCCGTTTTTTACAGGAGAATTTATGCTGCCCGACTCATCAGTCCGTTTAAATAAATACATCAGCGAAAGCGGAATTTGCTCACGCCGCGAAGCGGATCGCTATATCGAGCAAGGCAATGTGTTCCTTAATGGCAAGCGAGCCACCATTGGCGATCAGGTGAAACCCGGCGACGTTGTGAAAGTAAACGGTCAGTTGATTGAACCTCGGGAAGCCGAAGATTTGGTACTTATCGCCCTGAACAAGCCCGTTGGTATTGTAAGCACCACCGAAGATGGCGAGCGCGATAACATTGTCGATTTCGTTAACCACAGCAAACGCGTGTTCCCGATTGGCCGCCTGGATAAAGACTCCCAGGGGCTGATTTTCCTCACCAATCACGGCGATCTGGTGAATAAGATCCTGCGTGCTGGCAATGATCATGAGAAAGAGTATCTGGTGACGGTCGATAAACCGATTACCGAGGAGTTTATTCGCGGCATGAGTGCGGGGGTGCCAATCCTCGGGACAGTGACCAAAAAGTGCAAAGTTAAAAAAGAAGCGCCGTTTGTCTTCCGCATTACCCTGGTGCAGGGGCTGAACCGTCAGATCCGGCGCATGTGCGAGCATTTCGGCTATGAAGTGAAAAAGCTGGAACGCACGCGCATCATGAACGTTAGCTTAAGCGGCATTCCGCTGGGGGAATGGCGCGATTTAACCGACGATGAGTTAATCGACCTCTTTAAGCTCATTGAAAATTCCTCTTCCGAGGTAAAACCTAAAGCGAAGGCCAAACCGAAAACAGCGGGCATCAAACGTCCAGTCGTTAAGATGGAAAAAACGGCGGAAAAAGGCGGTCGCCCGGCGTCCAACGGTAAGCGTTTTACCTCGCCGGGGCGTAAAAAGAAGGGGCGCTGATTAACGCCTCAGACTGATGAAAACGGCCCAAAAGTGCCCGGACAGTCCCCTCGCCCCTTCGGGAAAAGGGTTAGGGTGAGGGGAAAATTGTGTTCACACTGACGAGTGAAAATCTCAGGCGTTGATTGTGGATTAGCGCCTGCCGCGCGTCGACGTATTTGCTGACCAGCTAAATGACGCTTCAGGATCCGGTTTATAAGCCTGCTTTTTCTTCAACTGGCGGGCTTTTTTCGCTTCAGCCTCACGCTCAACCATTAATTTATCGATGTAATCTTTCTTAATGCTGTTGGTTTCGGAGTTGGTCAATACGCGACCATGCGCAATCCGCGCCCGATCCAGCAGTGTTTTAAGTTCACGCTGCTCGCGTTCAGTCATCTCTTTTTGGGTAATACGGGGGAGTGCCATGATGGTGCCCTCAGTGAGCCAGAGAGTTCAGTGTACGGGAATTCGTTTGCGAGCAGAACTGATAATATTCATTTTGCCTTCTCTTAACTATTTATCTCTTTCGATAATTAATTAGAGATGCAGATAAAAAAATTAAAGGCAATTATTCTCCGATAAAGACGCTGGTTAACAGAGTACAGGCTCGTTTATTGATGAGCATAGTGACAAGAAAATCAATACGGCCCGAAATATAGCTTCCAGGCCATACAGTATTTACTCAAACAAATTACTATGCAGTTTTTGCACCACCTGCTCGGCATCTTCGCCGGGCACCAGGAAGCACAGGTTATGGCTGGATGCGCCATAACAAATCATGCGAATGTTGAACGGTTCCAGTACGCCGAATACCTCTTTGCCAACGCCGCAGGCTTTTGACAGGTCATTGCCAATCAACGCGACCAGCGCCAGACCTTCTTCCACCTCCACCCGACACAGTGCGGAAAGCTCCATCAGCAGAGATTGCGTCAGCAACGTATCGCCAGTGGAGGTTGAACCGGTGGTATCAAGGGTTAATGCCACGCTCACTTCTGACGTGGTGATTAAGTCTACCGAAATATTATGCCGCGCGAGGATGCCGAAAACTTCCGCGAGGAAACCGCGAGAATGCAGCATATTCAGGCTGTGCAAAGTGAGCAGAGTCTGATTGCGACGAAGCGCCAGAGCGCGGAACAGCGGCGGATTTTCAGTTTTATTGCACACCAGCGTACCACCTGCGCGTGGGTCTTTGCTGGAGCCGACAAAGACCGGGATATCGCTGCGTACTGCGGGTAGCAACGTTGCCGGATGCAGTACTTTTGCACCAAAAGTTGCCATCTCTGCCGCTTCGGCAAACGCGATTTCATCAATGCGTTTTGCTGCGGAAACTACGCGTGGATCGGTGGTGTAGATGCCCGGGACGTCGGTCCAGATATCAACACGAGATGCGTGTAAAGCCTCCGCCAGCAAGGCTGCCGTATAATCGCTGCCTCCACGGCCAAGCGTCGTTGTACGACCTTTATTTTCGCTACCGATAAATCCCTGGGTGATCACTAAGCCTTCATTGAGACGTGGGAGCAGCTGCAGCGCGGCCAGTTCCGCCAGCGCGGCTATATCTGGCTCTGCACGACCAAATCGGTCGTTGGTACGCATCACTTTACGTACATCAAACCACTGTGCCTGAACATCGCGTTCGCGCAGGATCTCAACAAACAGCAGGGTCGACATCAGCTCGCCGTGGCTGACCAGCTCATCTGTCAGCGCCGGAGACGTTGCCAGCGCCGCCGCTTCTGCCAGAACAGTAATGTTCTCCAGCAGACGTTCAATCTCTTCACGGATAACGTTCGGGTAACGCAGACGTTCCAGAATGGCAAACTGGATGTTGCGGATAGCGTCGAGTTTTTCGAATCGCTCGCCAGGTTCCAGTCCTTCAGCTAAAGCGACCAGCAGATTAGTGATACCAGCAGAAGCCGAGAGGACAACTAAACGCACGTTGGCATCAGAAAGCACAATATCAGCGCTGCGGTTCATGGCGTCAAAATCAGCTACGCTGGTACCGCCAAATTTGGAGACAACAATTTCAGACATAACTACCTCGTGTCAGGGGATCCATTTTCAGCCTTGGCACAAGGGAAGAGCGGAAGACGGGTGGGCGCAGAGCGATACTTCGCTACTATTTTCACCCAGAAGTGCTCCACCACTTGCGAAACGCCCGACTGCGAACGCTTCTGGTGACAACCCAGGGGATTCAGCCCCTGTAGCCGATGATGAACGTGGCCAGCCGTTCAATCACCTCGGCGATGCACCCCCTCAGGTGTTATCACAGGACTGGCTCCTCCAACACCGTTACTTGGGCAACGCGCCTCTTCTGGCCTGCGCTAGCGCAGGTAGTACATTTATAAATAAAGGGTGAGCGGGGCGGTTGTCAACGATGGGGTCATGCGGATTTTTCATCCACTCCTGGCGGTCAGTAGTTCAGCTAATAAATGCTTCACTGCGCTAAGGGTTTACACTCAACATTACGCTAACGGCACTAAAACCATCACATTTTTCTGTGACTGGCGCTACAATCTTCCAAAGTCACAATTCTCAAAATCAGAAGAGTATTGCTAATGAAAAACATCAATCCAACGCAGACCGCTGCCTGGCAGGCACTACAGAAACACTTCGATGAAATGAAAGACGTTACGATCGCCGATCTTTTTGCTAAAGACGGCGATCGTTTTTCTAAGTTCTCCGCAACCTTCGACGATCAGATGCTGGTGGATTACTCCAAAAACCGCATCACTGAAGAGACGCTGGCGAAATTACAGGATCTGGCGAAAGAGTGCGATCTGGCGGGCGCGATTAAGTCGATGTTCTCTGGCGAGAAGATCAACCGCACTGAAAACCGCGCCGTGCTGCACGTAGCGCTGCGTAACCGTAGCAATACCCCGATTCTGGTTGATGGCAAAGACGTAATGCCGGAAGTCAACGCGGTGCTGGAGAAGATGAAAACCTTCTCAGAAGCGATTATTTCCGGTGAGTGGAAAGGTTATACCGGCAAAGCAATCACTGACGTAGTGAACATCGGGATCGGCGGTTCTGACCTCGGCCCATACATGGTGACCGAAGCACTGCGTCCGTACAAAAACCACCTGAACATGCACTTTGTTTCTAACGTCGATGGGACTCACATCGCTGAAGTGCTGAAAAAAGTAAACCCGGAAACCACGCTGTTCCTGGTAGCATCTAAAACCTTCACCACTCAGGAAACCATGACCAACGCCCATAGCGCGCGTGACTGGTTCCTGAAAGCGGCAGGTGATGAAAAACACGTTGCGAAACACTTCGCTGCGCTCTCCACCAATGCCAAAGCCGTTGGCGAGTTTGGTATTGATACTGCCAACATGTTCGAGTTCTGGGACTGGGTTGGCGGCCGTTACTCTTTGTGGTCAGCGATTGGCCTGTCGATTGTTCTCTCCATCGGCTTTGATAACTTCGTTGAACTGCTTTCTGGCGCACACGCGATGGACAAGCATTTCTCCACCACGCCTGCCGAGAAAAACCTGCCTGTACTGCTGGCGCTGATTGGCATCTGGTACAACAATTTCTTTGGTGCGGAAACTGAAGCGATTCTGCCGTATGACCAGTATATGCACCGTTTCGCGGCGTACTTCCAGCAGGGCAATATGGAGTCCAACGGTAAGTATGTTGACCGTAACGGTAACGTTGTGGATTACCAGACTGGCCCGATTATCTGGGGTGAACCAGGCACTAACGGTCAGCACGCGTTCTACCAGCTGATCCACCAGGGAACCAAAATGGTACCGTGCGATTTCATCGCCCCGGCTATCACCCATAACCCGCTCTCTGATCACCACCAGAAACTGCTGTCTAACTTCTTCGCCCAGACCGAAGCGCTGGCGTTTGGTAAATCCCGTGAAGTGGTTGAGCAGGAATATCGCGATCAGGGTAAAGATCCGGCAACGCTTGACTACGTGGTGCCGTTCAAAGTGTTCGAAGGTAACCGCCCGACCAACTCCATCCTGCTGCGCGAAATCACTCCGTTCAGCCTGGGGGCGTTGATTGCGCTGTATGAGCACAAAATCTTTACTCAGGGCGTGATCCTGAACATCTTCACCTTCGACCAGTGGGGCGTGGAGCTGGGTAAACAACTGGCAAACCGTATTCTGCCAGAGCTGAAAGATGATAAAGAAATCAGCAGCCACGATAGCTCGACCAATGGTCTGATTAACCGCTATAAAGCGTGGCGCGGTTAATCATCGTTCATGCCTGATGCCGCTATGTAGGCCGGATAAGGCGTTCACGCCGCATCCGGCAACCGATGCCTGATGCGACGCGGTCGCGTCTTATCAGGCCTACAGGTCGATGCCGATATGTACATCGTATTCGGCAATTAATACATAGCACGATTGATTAAATAACCTTAATAACAATGCCGACGTTATGTCGGCATTTTTTTATCAGATAAATCCCCTTGTCTGTGATTTAACGGAAATCATACCGTGAGGTTAATCCTAAAATAGATTTTTAATCGTTGTTTATTTCGGAAAATACGCAGATTAATTACTTTTGTTTTTATTTTAAGTTTATGATTTTTATTGTTATTTAAATATAAGTTGAAACTTATATTTGATATTCATTCCAATTATCCTAAAACACCATCGCTAATTCCCCGCGCCGTAATTCGCATGCTTTAGTTGTGTATACTCGATCCCGCCCGAAATGTTTTTGGGTAAATCTCCATTCATTCAATGAAGGGAAATTGTTATGAAAAAAGTTCTGTATGGCATTTTTGCCATATCTGCGCTTGCGGCGACTTCTGCGTGGGCTGCACCTGTACAGGTGGGCGAAGCGGCAGGGTCGGCAGCAACGTCGGTTTCGGCGGGGAGTTCCTCCGCGACCAGCGTCAGCACCGTAAGCTCGGCGGTGGGTGTCGCGCTCGCGGCAACCGGTGGCGGTGATGGTTCTAATACCGGGACCACCACAACCACAACCACCAGTACCCAGTAATAAAGTATGTATCCCCAAAATAATTCGAGTCATCGCATCTGTGGCTTGAAATATGAAGGGGATTAACCATAACCACACTCCGGTGTGGTTATTCTGCCCCTCTGGAGAAGAGTCGTGAAGCGACCTGCACTCATTCTTATCTGCCTGTTATTACAGGCCTGTTCAGCCACGACTAAAGAGCTGGGCAATTCACTGTGGGACAGTCTGTTCGGCACGCCAGGCGTACAGCTGACGGACGATGATATTCAAAATATGCCCTACGCCAGCCAGTACATGCAGCTTAATGGCGGGCCGCAATTGTTTGTGGTGCTGGCCTTCGCTGAAGACGGACAACAAAAATGGGTCACTCAGGATCAAGCCACTCTCGTCACACAACATGGTCGTCTGGTGAAGACTTTGCTTGGCGGCGACAACCTGATTGAAGTGAATAACCTTGCCGCCGACCCGCTGATTAAACCCGCACAAATCATTGATGGTGCAACCTGGACGCGCACGATGGGCTGGACCGAGTATAAGCAGGTACGCTACGCCACCGCACGATCAGTCTTCAAATGGAATGGTACCGATACCGTCAAAGTCGGCAGCGATGAAACCCCGGTTCGCGTGCTGGACGAAGAAGTCTCCACCGACCAGGCGCGCTGGCATAACCGCTATTGGATCGACAGCGTAGGGCAAATTCGCCAGTCGGAACAGTATCTCGGCGCGGATTATTTCCCGGTGAAAACCACTCTCATCAAGGCGGCAAAACAATGATTAAACAAACTTTTGTCGCGTTGCTTTTGAGTGTGGGAGCGTCATCGGTCTTCGCGGCAGGAACCGTCAAGGTGTTCAGCAATGGCAGCAGTGAGGCCAAAACGCTAACGGGCGCAGAGCATTTAATCGATCTGGTAGGCCAACCGCGGCTGGCAAACAGCTGGTGGCCCGGTGCGGTGATTAGCGAAGAGCTGGCAACGGCGGCAGCATTGCGGCAGCAGCAGGCGTTGCTGACACGGCTGGCAGAACTGGCTGCAGATTCCAGCGCCGACGATGCCGCCGCGATTAACGCCTTACGCCAGCAAATTCAGGCGTTGAAAGTGACGGGCAGGCAAAAAATCAATCTTGATCCTGATATCGTCCGCGTTGCCGAACGCGGTAACCCACCGTTGCAGGGCAACTACACGCTGTGGGTCGGGCCACCACCGTCCACGGTCACGCTGTTCGGGCTTATCAGCCGTCCTGGCAAGCAGCCATTCACTCCAGGTCGCGACGTGGCGAGCTATCTCTCCGGGCAGAACCTGCTTAGCGGTGCGGATCGCAGCTACGCGTGGGTGGTTTACCCGGACGGACGCACGCAAAAAGCGCCGGTGGCTTACTGGAACAAGCGTCACGTAGAGCCGATGCCCGGCAGCATTATTTATGTTGGCCTCGCGGACTCCGTCTGGAGTGAGACGCCTGATGCCCTTAACGCCGACATTCTTCAGACTCTGACGCAGCGGATACCCCAATAATGAAAAAAAGACATCTGCTTAGCTTACTGGCGCTGGGCATTAGCATGGCTTGCTACGGCGAAACATATCCTGCGCCCATTGGCCCGTCGCAGTCGGATTTCGGTGGCGTAGGATTATTACAAACGCCCACCGCACGCATGGCGCGGGAAGGGGAGTTGAGCCTGAACTATCGCGATAACGATCAGTACCGTTATTACTCAGCTTCAGTGCAACTCTTCCCGTGGCTGGAAACAACGCTGCGCTACACCGACGTGCGCACCCGGCAGTACAGCAGCGTCGAAGCGTTCTCTGGCGATCAAACGTATAAAGATAAAGCCTTCGATCTCAAACTGCGTTTGTGGGAAGAGAGTTACTGGCTGCCGCAAGTGGCGGTTGGTGCGCGGGATATCGGCGGTACGGGGCTGTTTGATGCGGAATATCTTGTTGCCAGCAAAGCCTGGGGGCCGTTCGATTTTACGCTCGGCCTGGGCTGGGGATATTTGGGCACCAGCGGTAATGTGAAAAATCCGCTCTGTTCAGCCAGTGATAAATATTGCTATCGCGATAACAGCTACAAACAGGCGGGATCTATCGACGGTAGCCAGATGTTCCACGGTCCTGCCTCACTGTTTGGCGGCGTGGAATACCAGACGCCCTGGCAACCGCTGCGCCTGAAACTGGAGTATGAAGGCAATAATTATCAGCAGGATTTTGCCGGGAAGCTGGAGCAAAAAAGTAAGTTTAACGTCGGTGCGATTTATCGCGTTACCGATTGGGCCGACGTTAACCTTAGCTATGAACGTGGCAACACCTTTATGTTTGGCGTTACGTTGCGCACCAACTTTAACGATCTGCGCCCGTCTTACAACGATAACGCCCGCCCGCAATATCAACCGCAGCCGCAGGATGCCATTTTGCAGCATTCGGTGGTGGCGAATCAGTTAACGCTGTTGAAATACAATGCTGGACTTGCCGATCCACAGATCCAGGCGAAAGGCGATACGCTGTATGTTACCGGCGAGCAGGTGAAATATCGTGATTCGCGCGAAGGGATCATCCGTGCGAATCGGATCGTGATGAACGATCTGCCGGATGGGATCAAAACGATCCGCATTACGGAAAATCGCCTTAACATGCCGCAGGTGACGACGGAAACCGATGTCGCCAGCCTGAAAAATCATCTCGCCGGAGAGCCGTTGGGCCACGAAAAGACGCTGGCGCAAAAACGCGTCGAGCCAGTGGTTCCGCAGTCCACCGAGCAGGGCTGGTATATCGACAAATCACGCTTTGATTTCCATATCGATCCGGTGCTGAACCAGTCGGTCGGTGGCCCGGAAAACTTTTACATGTATCAGCTGGGCGTGATGGGAACGGCAGATTTGTGGCTGACGGACCATCTGCTGACCACCGGCAGCCTGTTTGCAAATCTTGCCAACAACTACGACAAGTTTAACTACACTAATCCTCCGCAGGACTCGCACTTACCGCGCGTGCGTACCCATGTGCGCGAGTATGTGCAGAACGATGTCTATGTGAATAACCTGCAAGCCAACTACTTCCAGCATCTGGGCAACGGCTTCTACGGTCAGGTCTACGGTGGTTATCTCGAAACCATGTTTGGCGGTGCGGGGGCAGAAGTGTTGTATCGCCCGCTGGACAGCAACTGGGCGTTTGGTCTGGATGCCAACTACGTTAAACAGCGCGACTGGCGTAGTGCAAAAGATATGATGAAATTCACCGACTACAGCGTGAAAACCGGACATCTGACCGCCTACTGGACGCCATCTTTCGCTCAGGATGTGTTAGTTAAAGCCAGCGTCGGGCAGTATCTGGCAGGGGATAAAGGCGGCACGCTGGAGATCGCCAAACGCTTTGATAGCGGCGTGGTGGTGGGTGGCTATGCCACGATCACTAATGTTTCGAAAGAGGAGTACGGCGAAGGGGACTTCACCAAAGGCGTGTATGTCTCGGTACCGTTGGATCTCTTCTCGTCTGGCCCGACACGCAGCCGTGCGGCGATTGGCTGGACGCCGCTGACGCGTGACGGTGGTCAGCAACTTGGGCGTAAGTTCCAGTTGTATGACATGACCAGCGACCGTAGCGTCAATTTCCGCTAAGTCATGGGAAAGGTGCCAGTTTTCGCACTCACTGGCACCTTCATTCTTAATGGCCTGTCGAGCCATCAGGAACGCAGTTCACTCCCGGTTTGCGATCTGGTGTGTAAAGGCGAAAACATTCTGTCTTCCTGTCCGTCGATATCGGTTGCAGGTCTGGTTGCCTGAGCGACTGGGCCATCATTGGGCTGGAGACATTGCTTTGCGGTAGGTCGGCTTTATCAGCAGTACCGAGCGGACCAGCATAAGCAGGAAGAACAGAGACTGATAACATCAAAGCAGCAAAATAAGGCTTCATTTTTACCACCTTTATCAGGTTACGTTTCATTTGTTCCAGAGGAACATTGTCGATTTTTCGCGCATTGCTGGTGGCTGGGAATCACCTGAATGGGTGATTTTTGAATTACCGGCTTTGGTGCGGTTTGTCTTGCCGGATGCGCCGCCAGGCGCGGCTTATCCGGCCTACGGGTAGGTATATCCGGCTTTGGTGGAGGCGCGCTCCAAATCCAGGTTGAACAAAACATACACAAAAAATATAGATCTCCGTCACATTTTTGCGTTATACAGGAAGCTCGCCACTGTGAAGGAGGTACTGCTATGACGTCACTCTCTCGTCCGCGCGTGGAGTTTATCTCCACCATTTTGCAGACCGTACTCAATCTTGGCCTGCTGTGCCTCGGCCTGATTTTGGTTGTCTTCCTCGGCAAAGAAACGGTGCATCTGGCTGATGTGCTGTTCGCGCCAGAACAAACCAGCAAATATGAGCTGGTAGAAGGACTGGTGGTTTACTTTCTCTATTTCGAATTTATCGCGCTGATTGTGAAGTACTTTCAGTCCGGTTTTCACTTCCCGCTACGTTACTTTGTCTATATTGGGATCACCGCCATTGTGCGCTTGATCATCGTCGATCATAAATCGCCACTGGATGTGTTGATCTACTCGGCTGCGATCCTGTTACTGGTGATCACCCTGTGGCTGTGTAATTCGAAACGGCTGAAGCGGGAGTAAAAAGTCAGCACGCCGAAATGGCGCGGCGTGCTGGACAGGAAGATTACAGCGTAGCAGTTTGTTGTGTTTTCTTCGTTTCCGGTTCCCAGAGCGCTTCCAGCTCCTCAAGGGTTTTACCTTTGGTTTCCGGGACAAATTTCCACATAAACAGTGCCGCCAGAACGCCCATACAACCGTAAATCCAGTAGGAGAAACCGTTGTGGAAATGGGCCACCAGCCAGGAGTTTTTGTCCATCATCGGGAAGGTCCAGGAGACGAAGTAGTTCGCCAGCCACTGGGCCGCCACCGCGATTGCCAGCGCTTTACCACGAATAGCATTCGGGAAGATTTCCGACAGCAGTACCCAGCATACCGGACCCCAGGACATGGCAAAGGCGGCAACATAGAACAGCATCGACAGTAGCGCCACAATACCCGGTGCCTGAGTGTAAAACGCGGTACCGAGGCTAAACATACCGATTGCCATTCCGAGTGCGCCGATAATTTGCAGTGGCTTACGACCAAATTTATCCACCGTCATAATTGCCAGAACGGTGAAGGTGAGGTTGATAACTCCGACAATAATGGTCTGCAACAGCGCGATATCCGTGCTGGCCCCCAGCGTTTTGAACACTTCCGGCGCGTAGTACAGCACCACATTGATGCCGACAAATTGCTGGAAGATGGAGAGCATTACGCCGATTACAATCACGCCCACGCCAAACATCAGCAGACGACCACCGGTTTTGCGGCCATGATCCAGGGAGTGTTTAATTTCCTGTACTGCCTGAGTTGCAAGCGTGTTGCCCATAATTTTGCGCAGGATACCTTCCGCCTGTTCTTGCTTGCCGCGCGACATCAGCCAGCGAGGACTTTCTGGCACGGTATACAGCAGCATTAAGAACAGCAGTGCAGGGATACATTCCGAGGCAAACATATAACGCCAGCCGTCAGTATTCAGCCAGCTGGCATCACCGGAACGGGCAATAAAATAGTTTACGCAGTAAACTAAAAGTTGCCCGAAAATAATCGCAAACTGGTTAAAAGAGACCAGTTTCCCGCGAATATGAGCTGGAGCCAGTTCCGCAATATACATTGGCGAGAGCATTGAGGCTAAACCAACGCCAATACCGCCAATAATGCGATAAATAACAAATTCCGGGACATAACCTGCCAGATAAACAGGCACAGTGTTGTCCGGGTTTATAGAGGTAAAACCAAGTTCTGGCCAGGCAGAACCTACACCAGAAATAAAAAACAGGACAGCAGCAATCTTAAGTGAATCACGACGACCGAAGCGGTTACTGCAATAACCACCGAGGGCACCGCCGATGATGCAACCAATCAGAGCGCTGGCCACGCAAAACCCTAACAGGGAGTTGGCAGCGGATTCACTTAAGTTTTGTGGAGCAACAAAGACGGTATTGAGTGACTCAACAGTACCGGAAATAACGGCAGTGTCGTAGCCAAATAATAAACCACCTAATGTAGCGACTAAGGTAATCGAAAATATATAACTGGAATTATACTGGGTATTCATTCAGACCTGCCTTAGACCATTCTGATCTTTTATCAGTGCATTGATGTTGGAATTGTCAGGCAGTTAAGGCAATTATCATTTTTTACAATGCGTTTACGTAATGTCTTTTCTGTGATCTTAATTGTGATAATTATCCAAAATTGATAAAAACAATACTATTGCCGTGACTCAGAGCACGAAAGAGAATTATCGTAAGTGGGAAAACAAATAACGTAAAAATAATAAGCTCTATGATGGAAATATTAACCGGCGAACGATTCAGATTGCAGACGAAAGAAAAAAAGGCGCTCCGTGGAGCGCCGAATAACAGTCACAAGTTGGGATAACGTAAGTTGAGGGTGCAGCGGCATAACATTGGCAGAACAACATCTTTAACCTTTCACACCACCTGCCGTCAGGCCGTTGACCAGCCAGCGTTGAGCCAGCAAGAAGACGATGGTGATCGGTAATGCAGACATCACGGCAGCGGCGGCAAAGTCACCCCACAGGTAGTTTTGCGGGTTGAGGTATTGCTGCATCCCCACGGCCAGGGTGTAGCTGTTTACGTCACGCAGTAACAGCGACGCGACCGGAACTTCAGTAATGGCAGCGATAAACGACAGGATGAATACCACCGCCAGAATCGGTACTGACAGCGGCAACAGGACAAGGCGGAAGGCCTGCCACGGTGTCGCACCATCCAGCGCAGCAGCTTCTTCCAGCGAACTGTCGATGGTTTCGAAATAGCCTTTGATGGTCCAGACATGCAGCGCAATCCCACCCAGATACGCGAAAATTACGCCGCCGTGAGTATTCAGGCCAATGAATGGAATGTACTCACCCAGACGATCAAACAACGCATACAACGCGACCAGTGAAAGTACTGCCGGGAACATCTGGAAAATCAGCATTCCTTTCAGCAGCGTCGCTTTGCCTGGAAAGCGCATACGGGCGAAAGCGTAGGCGCAGGTGGTGGAGAGCGCCACAATGCCAATCGCGGAAATCCCGGCGACCTTGACCGAGTTCCACAGCCACAGCAGTACCGGGAATGGCGGTGGCGTAATGCGACCATCAGCCTGTTCAACGCTAAAACCTAACGCCAGTTTCCAGTGATCCCAGGAGATTTGCTCCGGGATCAGGCTGCCGGTCGCAAAGTTTCCCTGACGCAGCGAGATAGCGACGACCATCAGCAGCGGGAACATAATCGCTGCGATAAAAAGTAGCAGTAGCAGGTGAGTAATAAATAAACGAGCTTTTTGCGATTTCGGTTGGACCATTGCCATTTTTGTTATCTCCCTTAATCAAACTTCATTCGCGTGGCTTTCAGGTTCACTATCGCCAGCGCACCCACCAGCAGGAAGATCAGCGTGGCAATTGCTGCCGCCAGACCGAAGTCCTGACCCCCGCCGCCTTCAAAAGCGATGCGGTAGGTGTAGTTAACAAGCAGGTCGGTATAACCGGCTGGCGTGGTCGTGCCAAGACGATCCGGGCCGCCGTTGGTTAACAGTTGAATCAGCACGAAGTTGTTAAAGTTAAAGGCGAAGCTGGCGATCATCAGCGGCGTCAGCGGTTTAATCAGCAGCGGCAGCGTAATCTTAAAGAAGTTCTGGAACGGACCTGCGCCATCCATTGCTGAGGCTTCATACAAATCGTCCGGAATCGCTTTCAGCAAGCCCATGCAGAGGATCATCATGTACGGATAACCCAGCCAGGTATTGACGATAATTAGCATCGTGCGGGCGGTGGTCGGATCGCTGAACCAGGCGGGCTTCACGCCAAACAGCGCGCTCAACATCATGTTGATTTCACCGAAGCTCTGGTTAAACAACCCTTTGAAAATCAAGATTGAAATGAACGATGGCACCGCGTAGGGCAGAATCAGCAGGACGCGATAGACCGCTTTGCCGCGCAACGCTTCCCACTGCACCAGACACGCCAGAACCATGCCGACCGCCACCGTTAAAAAGACAGTGATCAGCGAGAACACCACGGTCCAGACGAAAATGGCGAGGAACGGTTTCTGAATGCCTTCGTCGGTAAAGACGCGGGTAAAGTTTTTCCAGCCGGTGGTCACGGTGTAACCGGGGCTTAGCTTTTCATCACCCCAGTTGCCGTCGGCGGTAATGGACTGGTAAAAGCCAATTTGGTTATTCGGACGATATTTCACGCCGCTCTGATTATTCGTCAACGTGCCGTCACCGTCGAGTGTGTAGAGCGGCTGCGTGCCAGAAAACTGGCGCAGGGAGCTCATCATCACTTTGTTGCCATCCGGCAGAATGGCGGTAATGTCACTCAGCGCCTGACGATTCTGGGTAATCACGCGCAGATTCGCGCGTTCGCCTTCGGGCTGGGCGGTCGTTTCTTTCAGTTGCAGTTTTTGCTCGCCGCCAAATTTAAAAGCGTCGGAGAGGTAATTTTTGCCGGTTTCGCCGTCGCTGAGCGCCAGTTGCCACTCATCGCCCGCCGGGTAAAGACCAAAGTTATAGGTTTTGCCTGCTTGCCAGGAGCGATCTAACAACACTTCCTGCGCACGTTCAAAAGTCAGCTGGTTAGTGCTGCTGTAGTTGGTGAAGGCAATGGCGATGGTGCAGACCAGAGGGAAGAGGACGAATAATCCCATTCCAGCCATTCCCGGGTAAACATAGCGCCAGGCGTAGGCTTTACGATTGGCGAAAATATACAGCCCCGCTGAACTCAATATCAGCGTGGTAATGGCGAACAGGTATTCCCCTTGTGCGTACATTAAAACAACAAGGTAACCCACCAGCAGGCCGAGCAGACCTAGCACTGACCATTTCAGCGCGTCGCTTTGCCACCAATGTTTCTTTTTAATGACATCCATGGGGTTCTTCCTCATTCCAGGACGGATAAGGCTTTCACGCCTTATCCGACAACAACTGCCTGATGCGACGCTGACGCGTCTTATCAGGCCTACATACGTTTCGGTTTTGTAGGCCGGACAAGGCGTTCACGCCGCATCCGGCATTTCACAGCATTACTTGGTGATACGAGTCTGCGCGTCTTTCAGGGCTTCATCGACAGTCTGACGACCGCTGGCGGCGTTGATCACCGCAGTACGCACGGCATACCAGAAAGCGGACATCTGCGGGATGTTCGGCATGATTTCACCTTTCTGGGCGTTTTCCATGGTGGCGGCAATACGTGGATCTTTCGCCAACTCTTCCTCGTAAGACTTCAGCGCTACGGCACCCAGCGGTTTGTCTTTATTAACCGCTTCCAGACCTTCATCAGTCAGCAGATAGTTTTCGAGGAACTCTTTCGCCAGCTCTTTGTTCGGACTGGCGGCGTTAATACCTGCGCTCAGCACGCCAACGAACGGTTTGGATGGTTGACCCTTGAAGGTCGGCAGTACCGTTACACCATAATTCACTTTGCTGGTGTCGATGTTGGACCATGCCCACGGGCCGTTGATGGTCATCGCTGTTTCGCCTTTATTAAAGGCAGCTTCTGCGATGGAGTAATCGGTGTCTGCATTCATGTGTTTGTTTTTAATCAGGTCAACCAGGAAGGTCAGACCCGCTTTCGCGCCAGCGTTATCCACGCCCACGTCTTTAATGTCGTACTTGCCGTTTTCATACTTGAACGCATAACCCCCGTCAGCAGCAATCAGCGGCCAGGTGAAGTACGGTTCTTGCAGGTTGAACATCAGCGCGCTCTTACCTTTCGCTTTCAGTTCTTTATCCAGCGCCGGGATCTCTTCCCAGGTTTTTGGCGGGTTCGGCAGCAGATCTTTGTTATAAATCAGCGATAACGCTTCAACAGCGATCGGGTAAGCAATCAGCTTGCCGTTGTAACGTACGGCATCCCAGGTAAACGGATACAGCTTGTCCTGGAACGCTTTGTCCGGGGTGATTTCAGCCAACAGGCCAGATTGAGCGTAGCCACCAAAGCGGTCGTGTGCCCAGAAGATAATGTCAGGGCCATCGCCAGTTGCCGCAACCTGTGGGAATTTCTCTTCCAGTTTATCCGGATGCTCAACGGTGACTTTAATTCCGGTATCTTTCTCGAATTTCTTACCGACTTCAGCGAGACCGTTATAGCCTTTATCGCCGTTAATCCAGATTACCAGTTTACCTTCTTCGATTTTGGCGAGAGCCGAGGCGGAAAACATCATCGTCGTTAATGCGGATAATGCGAGGATGCGTGCACCTGTTTTTATTTTCATAATCTATGGTCCTTGTTGGTGAAGTGCTCGTGAAAACACCTAAACGGACTCTAGTTTCTTTATACGGCAACCTCTTTCCATCCTCCTTGCCCCTACGCCCCACCGTCGCTTTGTGTGATCTCTGTTACAGAATTGGCGGTAATGTGGAGATGCGCACATAAAATCGCCACGATTTTTGCAAGCAACATCACGAAATTCCTTACATGACCTCGGTTTAGTTCACAGAAGCCGTGTTCTCATCCTCCCGCCTCCTCCCCCATAAAAAAGCCAGGGGGTGGAGGATTTAAGCCATCTCCTGATGACGCATAGTCAGCCCATCATGAATGTTGCTGTCGATGACAGGTTGTTACAAAGGGAGAAGGGCATGGCGAGCGTACAGCTGCAAAATGTAACGAAAGCCTGGGGCGAGGTCGTGGTATCGAAAGATATCAATCTCGATATCCATGAAGGTGAATTCGTGGTGTTTGTCGGACCGTCTGGCTGCGGTAAATCGACTTTACTGCGCATGATTGCCGGGCTTGAGACGATCACCAGCGGCGACCTGTTCATCGGTGAGAAACGGATGAATGACACTCCGCCAGCAGAACGCGGCGTTGGTATGGTGTTTCAGTCTTACGCGCTCTATCCCCACCTGTCAGTAGCAGAAAACATGTCATTTGGCCTGAAACTGGCTGGCGCAAAAAAAGAGGTGATTAACCAACGCGTTAACCAGGTGGCGGAAGTGCTACAACTGGCGCATTTGCTGGATCGCAAACCGAAAGCGCTCTCCGGTGGTCAGCGTCAGCGTGTGGCGATTGGCCGTACGCTGGTGGCCGAGCCAAGCGTATTTTTGCTCGATGAACCGCTCTCCAACCTCGATGCTGCACTGCGTGTGCAAATGCGTATCGAAATCTCCCGTCTGCATAAACGCCTGGGCCGCACAATGATTTACGTCACCCACGATCAGGTCGAAGCGATGACGCTGGCCGACAAAATCGTGGTGCTGGACGCCGGTCGCGTGGCGCAGGTTGGGAAACCGCTGGAGCTGTACCACTATCCGGCAGACCGTTTTGTAGCCGGATTTATCGGTTCGCCAAAGATGAACTTCCTGCCGGTAAAAGTGACCGCCACCGCAATCGATCAAGTGCAGGTGGAGCTGCCGATGCCAAATCGTCAGCAAGTTTGGCTGCCAGTTGAAAGCCGTGATGTCCAGGTTGGAGCCAATATGTCGCTGGGTATTCGCCCGGAACATCTACTGCCGAGTGATATCGCTGACGTCATCCTTGAGGGTGAAGTTCAGGTCGTCGAGCAACTCGGCAACGAAACTCAAATCCATATCCAGATCCCTTCCATTCGTCAAAACCTGGTGTACCGCCAGAACGACGTGGTGTTGGTAGAAGAAGGTGCCACATTCGCTATCGGCCTGCCGCCAGAGCGTTGCCATCTGTTCCGTGAGGATGGCACTGCATGTCGTCGACTGCATAAGGAGCCGGGCGTTTAAGCACCCCACAAAACACACAAAGCCTGTCACAGGTGATGTGAAAAAAGAAAAGCAATGACTCAGGAGATAGAATGATGATTACTCTGCGCAAACTTCCTCTGGCGGTTGCCGTCGCAGCGGGCGTAATGTCTGCTCAGGCAATGGCTGTTGATTTCCACGGCTATGCACGTTCCGGTATTGGTTGGACAGGTAGCGGCGGTGAACAACAGTGTTTCCAGACTACCGGTGCTCAAAGTAAATACCGTCTTGGCAACGAATGTGAAACTTATGCTGAATTAAAATTGGGTCAGGAAGTGTGGAAAGAGGGCGATAAGAGCTTCTATTTCGACACTAACGTGGCCTATTCCGTCGCACAACAGAATGACTGGGAAGCTACCGATCCGGCCTTCCGTGAAGCAAACGTGCAGGGTAAAAACCTGATCGAATGGCTGCCAGGCTCCACCATCTGGGCAGGTAAGCGCTTCTACCAACGTCATGACGTTCATATGATCGACTTCTACTACTGGGATATTTCTGGTCCTGGTGCCGGTCTGGAAAACATCGATGTTGGCTTCGGTAAACTCTCTCTGGCAGCAACCCGCTCCTCTGAAGCTGGTGGTTCTTCCTCTTTCGCCAGCAACAATATTTATGACTATACCAACGAAACCGCGAACGACGTTTTCGATGTGCGTTTAGCGCAGATGGAAATCAACCCGGGCGGCACATTAGAACTGGGTGTCGACTACGGTCGTGCCAACTTGCGTGATAACTATCGTCTGGTTGATGGCGCATCGAAAGACGGCTGGTTATTCACTGCTGAACATACTCAGAGTGTCCTGAAGGGCTTTAACAAGTTTGTTGTTCAGTACGCTACTGACTCGATGACCTCGCAGGGTAAAGGGCTGTCGCAGGGTTCTGGCGTTGCATTTGATAACGAAAAATTTGCCTACAATATCAACAACAACGGTCACATGCTGCGTATCCTCGACCACGGTGCGATCTCCATGGGCGACAACTGGGACATGATGTACGTGGGTATGTACCAGGATATCAACTGGGATAACGACAACGGCACCAAGTGGTGGACCGTCGGTATTCGCCCGATGTACAAGTGGACGCCAATCATGAGCACCGTGATGGAAATCGGCTACGACAACGTCGAATCCCAGCGCACCGGCGACAAGAACAATCAGTACAAAATTACCCTCGCACAACAATGGCAGGCTGGCGACAGCATCTGGTCACGCCCGGCTATTCGTGTCTTCGCAACCTACGCCAAGTGGGATGAGAAATGGGGTTACGACTACACCGGTAACGCTGATAACAACGCGAACTTCGGCAAAGCCGTTCCTGCTGATTTCAACGGCGGCAGCTTCGGTCGTGGCGACAGCGACGAGTGGACCTTCGGTGCCCAGATGGAAATCTGGTGGTAATAGCAAAACCTGGGCCGGATAAGGCGTTTACGCCGCATTCGGCAACCAACGCCTGATGCGACGCTTGCGCGTCTTATCAGGCCTACAACGGCTGTCAAATGTAGGCCGGATAAGGCGTTTACGCCGCATCCGGCATAAAAACAGGTTGTCATTATCTGAAAGGGGCGAAAGCCCCTCTGATTATCGGGTTTAGCGCGCTATTGCCTGGCTACCGCTGAGCTCCAGATTTTGAGGTGAAAACAATGAAAATGAATAAAAGTCTCATCGTCCTCTGTTTATCAGCAGGGTTACTGGCAAGCGCGCCTGGAATTAGCCTTGCCGATGTTAACTACGTACCGCAAAACACCAGCGACGCGCCAGCCATTCCATCTGCTGCGCTGCAACAACTCACCTGGACACCGGTCGATCAATCTAAAACCCAGACCACCCAACTGGCGACCGGCGGCCAACAACTGAACGTTCCCGGCATCAGTGGTCCGGTTGCTGCGTACAGCGTCCCGGCAAACATTGGCGAACTGACCCTGACGCTGACCAGCGAAGTGAACAAACAAACCAGCGTTTTTGCGCCGAACGTGCTGATTCTTGATCAGAACATGACCCCATCAGCCTTCTTCCCCAGCAGTTATTTCACCTACCAGGAACCAGGCGTGATGAGTGCAGATCGGCTGGAAGGCGTTATGCGCCTGACACCGGCGTTGGGGCAGCAAAAACTTTATGTTCTGGTCTTTACCACGGAAAAAGATCTCCAGCAGACGACCCAACTGCTCGACCCGGCTAAAGCCTATGCCAAAGGCGTTGGTAACTCGATCCCGGATATTCCCGATCCGGTTGCTCGTCATACCACCGATGGCTTACTGAAACTGAAAGTCAAAATGAACTCCAGCTCCAGCGTGTTGGTCGGGCCTTTATTTGGTTCTTCCGCTCCAGCTCCGGTTACGGTAGGCAACACGGCGGCACCAGCTGTGGCTGCACCCGCTCCGGCACCGGTGAAGAAAAGCGAGCCGATGCTCAACGACACGGAAAGTTATTTTAATACCGCGATCAAAAACGCTGTCGCGAAAGGTGATGTTGATAAGGCGTTAAAACTGCTTGATGAAGCTGAACGCCTGGGATCGACATCTGCCCGTTCCACCTTTATCAGCAGTGTAAAAGGCAAGGGGTAATTACGCCCCACAGTGCTGATTTTGCAACAACTGGTGCGTCTCCTGGCGCACCTTTTTTTATGCTTCATTCCAGGGATATGAGCGATTTTTTATAGTACTTCATTTCTTCTTCACTAAGAATGTGCATTATCTCAATGCCTTATCAGAGATTCTTTTCCTTTCGCCGGTAGTGTCTGGACATTCAGGCTACTTTTCCAGGTTATTTTATTTCTGTTATGCAGAGGTTTTATGATAAGTCATATCCTAAATTCTGGCGGCAATAACTCTTTGATGAAACATGATGTGGTGCAAGGAAATAATATAGTAGATCTTGATTTACTACGTAATTTAAATGGGGTGCCAGGTTTAAACATAGATAACTTTATTTATATCAGCAATATTTTTTCAAATATAAAACAACGGAACGAAAAAATCATGCAATAAATATGTTTCGTGAAGTCTCAATCAGTAATGATACTATAAGTGTAAAATTCTACAGAAATGAAAAAAATTGAATGCGCTTGCAATTTTCTGATGGATAAAGATGCGCAGGGGTATATCGACCTGTCTGATTTGGATTTAACAAGTTGTCATTTTAAAGGTGACGTTATATCGAAGGTGTCTTTTTTATCATCAAATCTACAACATGTAACATTCGAATGTAAAGAAATTGGGGATTGCAATTTTACTACTGCAATAGTTGATAATGTCATATTTAGATGTCGACGTTTACACAATGTGATTTTTATCAAAGTGAGTGGTGAATGTGTCGATTTCAGCAAAAATATTCTTGATACAGTTGACTTCTCGCAGAGTCAACTTGGTCATAGTAATTTTCGCGAATGTCAGATTAGAAATTCAAACTTCGATAATTGTTATCTTTACGCTTCGCACTTCACCAGAGCAGAGTTTCTGTCTGCCAAAGAAATATCATTTATTAAATCGAATTTGACAGCTGTTATGTTTGATTATGTGCGAATGTCGACAGGGAATTTTAAAGATTGCATTACAGAACAATTGGAATTAACTATTGATTATTCAGATATATTTTGGAATGAAGATCTCGATGGTTATATCAATAACATTATAAAAATGATTGATACATTGCCAGATAATGCAATGATATTGAAATCCGTTCTGGCCGTAAAACTGGTGATGCAATTAAAAATACTTAATGTTGTTAATAAAAACTTTATTGAGAATATGAAGAAAATATTTAGCCATTGTCCTTATATAAAAGATCCCATTATACGCAGTTATATCCATTCTGATGAAGATAACAAGTTCGATGATTTTATGCGTCAACATCGATTCAGTGAGGTGAATTTCGATACCCAACAGATGATCGATTTTATTAACAGATTTAATACGAATAAATGGCTAATTGATAAAAATAACAATTTTTTTATCCAACTTATCGATCAGGCCTTACGATCAACGGATGATATGATCAAAGCAAATGTTTGGCATCTTTATAAAGAGTGGATTCGTAGTGATGATGTTTCACCTATATTTATAGAAACTGAAGATAATTTAAGAACCTTTAACACGAATGAATTAACACGAAACGATAATATCTTTATCCTGTTCTCCTCAGTCGATGATGGGCCAGTTATGGTGGTAAGCTCCCAGCGCTTACATGATATGTTGAATCCTACAAAAGATACCAATTGGAATTCCACGTATATCTACAAATCCAGACATGAGATGTTGCCTGTTAATCTTACTCAGGAAACACTTTTTAGCTCCAAATCTCATGGTAAATATGCGCTTTTCCCAATTTTTACTGCGAGTTGGCGAGCTCATCGTATAATGAATAAGGGTGTTTAAGTAAAGGAAAACATCACCGTTCCTGGCATCCTGGACGGTGATGCCCCTACGGTTGCCCTCGCCAGCACGGGCATCGGTAAAGCGTAAGGTTCAACATCGTTTTACCACTTCATGCGATTGTTGCGTTTTTGTTGCGTATTAGATCACTTAATTTGCTTTACATCTCCCGTAAACACTTTTCTGAGATACAATGCCTTTACGTTATGTAACGGAGAGTTCGGCATGTCACACCCCGCGTTAACGCAACTGCGTGCGCTGCGCTATTTTAAAGAGATCCCTGCCCTGGATCCGCAACTGCTCGACTGGCTGTTGCTGGAGGATTCCATGACAAAACGTTTTGAACAGCAGGGAAAAACGGTAAGCGTGACGATGATCCGCGAAGGGTTTGTCGAGCAGAATGAAATCCCCGAAGAACTGCCGCTGCTGCCGAAAGAGTCTCGTTACTGGTTACGTGAAATTTTGTTATGTGCCGATGGTGAACCGTGGCTTGCCGGTCGTACCGTCGTTCCTGTGTCAACGTTAAGCGGGCCGGAGCTGGCGTTACAAAAATTGGGTAAAACGCCGTTAGGACGCTATCTGTTCACATCATCGACATTAACCCGGGACTTTATTGAGATAGGCCGTGATGCCGGGCTGTGGGGGCGACGTTCCCGCCTGCGATTAAGCGGTAAACCGCTGTTGCTAACAGAACTGTTTTTACCGGCGTCACCGTTGTACTAAGAGGAAAAAAATATGGAGTGGAGTCTGACGCAGAATAAGCTGCTGGCGTTTCATCGCTTAATGCGTACGGATAAGCCAATTGGCGCGTTACTGCTGCTCTGGCCAACATTATGGGCGTTGTGGGTGGCGACACCGGGCGTTCCCCAGCTCTGGATCCTGGCGGTGTTTGTCGCGGGTGTCTGGCTGATGCGCGCTGCCGGATGTGTGGTGAATGATTATGCTGACCGCAAGTTTGATGGTCATGTTAAGCGCACGGCGAACCGACCACTTCCCAGCGGCGCGGTAACAGAGAAAGAGGCGCGCGCGCTGTTTGTCGTGCTGGTACTGATTTCGTTTTTACTGGTGCTGACGCTGAATACGATGACCATTCTGTTGTCGATTGCCGCGCTAGCGCTGGCGTGGGTGTACCCGTTTATGAAGCGGTATACCCATCTACCGCAAGTGGTGCTGGGCGCGGCGTTTGGCTGGTCGATTCCAATGGCTTTTGCCGCTGTGAGTGAGTCGGTGCCATTGAGTTGCTGGTTAATGTTCCTCGCCAATATTCTCTGGGCGGTGGCTTACGACACGCAGTATGCGATGGTTGACCGCGATGATGATGTGAAGATTGGCATTAAATCCACGGCAATCCTGTTCGGCCAATACGATAAATTGATTATTGGTATTTTGCAGATTGGCGTACTGGCACTGATGGCGATCATCGGTGAGTTAAATGGCTTAGGCTGGGGATATTACTGGTCAATTCTGGTGGCTGGCGCGCTGTTTGTTTATCAACAAAAACTGATTGCCAACCGCGAGCGTGAAGCCTGCTTTAAAGCATTTATGAATAATAACTATGTTGGTCTGGTACTATTTTTAGGGCTGGCAATGAGTTACTGGCATTTCTGATGATGTAAAAAAGCCGGATGATCATCCGGCTTTCTTCTGGGTTGCCTGATGCGCGGCGCTTCTCAGGCCTACACAACACATCGCAATTTATTGAATTTGCAGATTATGGAAGGCCGGATAAGGCGTTTTCGCCGCATCCGGCAATTCTCTCTGATTACCCTTCGCCCTGCGTCGCACTCTCAATCGTCAAACGCACGTCTGATGTAATCAACTCCGCCAGCAACTGATAAACCTTCATCGTTTCTGCCGGTTCGGCATCGCCGCTATCGCTGATATACCCTTCATCACGCAGTGTCAGCACCAGAGAACTGAACACCGCCTTGTCGAAGAACTCCGGCGCGTTGATGCCGTGCAGCACGGAGAGACGTTGCGCGACGGTGCGGCTCTCTTTCTCCAGCGTACCGCGGTTGATCGACGGGTTGGCACTCAACAACCAGAAGGTGATGGCATAACGTTGCAGCGTTTCGCGCGCGCCTGCGGCCAGCAGCTGTAGCGTGCGAGAATGCGCCGGGTTGATATGCAACTCATCATCTTGCAGGGTAATCAGCCCCTGACGTTGCATCTCATTTGCCAGCGCATCAATAACGTCCGGCAACTCGTCGCGATCCCAGCGCAGGAACAGCTCCGCTTTCAGCATTGGGTAAAGCACATTGACGTGCTCCATCAATACGTCGCGGGAGATGTGGCGATGCTGGGTGACGATTGCCGCCATCAGCGAAGGCAGCACCAACATATGCGCAATGTTGTTGCGATAGTAGGTCATCAGCACCGCTTGCTCGCGCGGCAGAATGATGATGTCGCCGATTGTGTCTTTCTCGACTTCAAACTTGTTCATTTGCAGCGCGTGATCGATAAGCTCGCTGGCGCTGGCTGAAGGAACGGTAGAGTCCGTGGAGTAAGGTACGTTGCGCATCAGATCCAGGTAGCAGTTGAGTTGCTCGGTTAACTGCTCGCGGGTGAGTGAGCGCTGACGTGACGCCAGAAGCGCAGTACAGCACAGGTTCATGGCGTTTGCCGCGCCTGCGTTGTTAATGCGTACCATCAGATCGGCAGCAATATTATTGACCGTCGGCGTTAACCATGCCGGACGCACCGCTTCGATGGGATCGATAGATTCACGCCAGTCTGGTACGTGCTGGTTAAGGTAGGTCATCAACGGCATTGGTTCACCGAAGTTGACGTAACCCTGACCGAGATTACGCAGCTTGCTTAAACCGCGCAGCATCTGCGGCAGGCTCTCTTTCTCTTTCGTCGCGCCGCGCAGTTCTTTGGCGTAAGTACCCACTTCCATGACGTGCTCATAACCGATGTAGATCGGAATCAGCGTAATCGGACGCGTGCCGCCACGCAGCATCGCCTGAATGGTCATCGACAGCGTACCGGTTTTCGGATCCAGCAAACGCCCCGTGCGGGAACGACCGCCTTCCACGAAGTACTCGACGGAATAACCACGGCTGAACAGTTCGCCGAGATACTCACGGAAAACGGTGGAATAAAGTTTATTGCCTTTAAAAGTACGGCGAATAAAGAACGCCCCCAGACGGCGGAAAATCGGCCCGGCCGGCCAGAAGTTCAGGTTGATCCCAGCGGCGATATGCGGCGGCACCAGCCCCTGGTGATACAGCACGTAAGAAAGCAGCAGGTAGTCCATGTGGCTGCGGTGGCAAGGCACATATACCAGCTCATGACCGTCGTGGGCCAGCTGGCGAACGCGCTCGGCGTTATGGACGTTGATGCCCTGGTAAAGGCGGTTCCAGGTGAAGCCCAGAATACGGTCAGTCAGGCGAATCATCTCGTAAGAGAAATTCGCCGCAATCTCTTCCATCAGCGCAATCGCGTTCTGCTGCGCTTTTTCATGGGAGATTTTTTTGCTGCGCGCTTCATCTTCTACCGCTTTGGCAATGGCGCGGGAGGCGAGCAGCTTATTAAACAGATCCTGACGAGCAGGCAGACGTGGGCCCACAGCAGCCAGACGTTGACGGGCAAAGTGCATACGCGCCACGCGCGCCAGTTTCTGTGCGATAGTTTTATCCGTGCCGTGTTCATCCGCCATACGGCGCAGCGAAACTGACGGCGAGAAACGCACAAAACTGTCGCGACCGAGCCACAGTACGGCGAAAAATTTCTGTACGCCGTTAAGCATACGCAGCGGCGGGTTTACTTCGCCTTTTTCACGCCCCGGCGCGCGACCAAACATCACCGATACTGGCACCATCTGCACATCCAGATTTGGGTTGCTACGGTGCAAATCGAGATAGTCGTGGAACAGCTTAATAGACTCTTCTTTCGGCGTGTAATAGGTGAATACACGCGGCCCGCCGTGAATGAACACATAGCGCGGCAGTAGCGTGCCGTCGATTTCCAGCGGCTCTAACGGGTCAGGCAAGTCATGAGCCAGACACTGGGCGCGTAACGTCAGCAAATCTGCTTTCGAGTTGTACGGTAAAACGTACATAATTGGACGAGAGGTATCCAGCCCCAGTTCCGGGGCAGGATCTGCCGGAATAGACTTGCTTTTTACCAGGATGCTTAATGGTAAATTCAGTAATTTGTAGTAAATTCGTGGCCAGCCGGACATAAACGATGTAAAGCCTCTGGTTAATAATGCAAATGCGCGGCAAGGATAGCAGAAAGTCATGGGAAATTCTGTGGTATCCGCTCATGTTTCGCGCGGCGTTACGCAAACCCGAATCATCGGATTTAACGGTACACTGATATTGACGCTCATAATGTAAAAAGGTTCTTTCAATGGCCAATAATACCACTGGATTCACCCGAATTATCAAAGCTGCTGGCTATTCCTGGAAAGGTTTACGCGCTGCATGGATCAACGAAGCGGCATTCCGTCAGGAAGGCGTAGCGGTATTGTTGGCGGTGGTCATCGCCTGCTGGCTGGATGTGGACGCAATTACCCGCGTGCTGCTTATCAGCTCCGTGATGCTGGTGATGATTGTGGAAATCCTCAATAGCGCCATCGAAGCAGTGGTTGACCGAATTGGCTCTGAATACCATGAGCTTTCCGGACGCGCTAAAGATATGGGATCCGCCGCGGTGCTGATTGCGATTATCGTCGCCGTGATAACCTGGTGCATCCTGTTATGGTCGCATTTTGGATAACCCTTCCAGATTTCGATAAATCTCTGGTTTATTGTGCAGTTTATGGTTCCAAAATCGCCTTTTGCTGTATATACTCACAGCATAACTGTATATACACCCAGGGGGCGGAATGAAAGCGTTAACGGCCAGGCAACAAGAGGTGTTTGATCTCATCCGTGATCACATCAGCCAGACAGGTATGCCGCCGACGCGTGCGGAAATCGCGCAGCGTTTGGGGTTCCGTTCCCCAAACGCGGCTGAAGAACATCTGAAGGCGCTGGCACGCAAAGGCGTTATTGAAATTGTTTCCGGCGCATCACGCGGGATTCGTCTGTTGCAGGAAGAGGAAGAAGGGTTGCCGCTGGTAGGTCGTGTGGCTGCCGGTGAACCGCTTCTGGCGCAACAGCATATTGAAGGTCATTATCAGGTCGATCCTTCCTTGTTCAAGCCGAATGCTGATTTCCTGCTGCGCGTCAGCGGGATGTCGATGAAAGATATCGGCATTATGGATGGTGACTTGCTGGCAGTGCATAAAACTCAGGATGTACGTAACGGTCAGGTCGTTGTCGCACGTATTGATGACGAAGTTACCGTTAAGCGCCTGAAAAAACAGGGCAATAAAGTCGAACTGTTGCCAGAAAATAGCGAGTTTAAACCAATTGTCGTTGACCTTCGTCAGCAGAGCTTCACCATTGAAGGGCTGGCGGTTGGGGTTATTCGCAACGGCGACTGGCTGTAACATATCTCTGAGACCGCGATGCCGCCAGGCGTCGCGGTTTGTTTTTCATCTCTCTTCATCAGGCTTGTCTGCATGGCATTCCTCACTTCATCTGATAAAGCACTCTGGCATCTCGCCTTACCCATGATTTTCTCCAATATCACCGTTCCGTTGCTGGGACTGGTCGATACGGCGGTAATTGGTCATCTTGATAGCCCGGTTTATTTGGGCGGCGTGGCGGTTGGTGCAACGGCGACCAGCTTTCTCTTTATGCTGTTGCTGTTTTTACGCATGAGCACCACCGGGCTGACTGCGCAGGCTTATGGTGCCAAAAATCCTCAGGCATTAGCCCGTGCGCTGGTGCAACCGTTGCTGTTGGCGTTGGGGGCTGGGGCGTTAATTGCGCTGCTGCGTACACCGATTATCGATCTGGCTCTGCATATTGTTGGCGGTAGTGAAGCAGTCCTGGAACAGGCGCGGCGCTTTCTTGAAATCCGCTGGTTAAGCGCACCGGCGTCGCTGGCGAATCTGGTATTACTCGGTTGGTTACTCGGCGTGCAATATGCCCGTGCGCCAGTAATTTTGTTAGTGGTCGGCAATATCCTCAACATTGTGCTGGATGTCTGGCTAGTGATGGGGCTGCATATGAACGTGCAGGGCGCGGCGCTGGCGACGGTTATTGCGGAATATGCAACATTGCTGATTGGTCTGCTAATGGTGCGTAAAATCCTCAAACTACGCGGAATTTCCGGCGAAATGCTGAAAACTGCCTGGCGAGGAAACTTCCGTCGCTTGCTGGCGCTTAACCGCGATATCATGCTGCGTTCGCTGTTGTTGCAACTCTGTTTCGGCGCGATCACCGTACTTGGTGCGCGACTGGGGAGTGACATTATCGCTGTTAACGCGGTTCTGATGACGCTACTCACCTTTACCGCCTATGCGCTTGATGGTTTTGCCTACGCGGTTGAAGCGCACTCCGGTCAGGCATACGGTGCGCGCGACGGTAGCCAGTTGCTGGATGTATGGCGGGCAGCGTGCCGCCAGTCGGGGATTGTAGCGTTACTGTTTTCGGTGGTTTATTTGCTGGCAGGGGAACACATCATTGCGTTGCTGACGTCGTTAACCCAGATTCAGCAGCTGGCTGACCGCTATCTTATCTGGCAGGTGATTTTGCCGTTGGTTGGCGTCTGGTGTTATCTGCTGGACGGCATGTTTATAGGCGCAACGCGTGCCGCCGAAATGCGTAACAGTATGGCGGTGGCCGCCGCAGGTTTTGCGCTGACGCTCCTTACGCTGCCGTGGCTGGGTAATCATGGTTTGTGGCTGGCATTAACCGTCTTTCTGGCGTTGCGCGGGCTTTCTCTGGCGGCTATCTGGCGGCGTCACTGGCGTAACGGTACCTGGTTTGCCGCAACGTGACGGTTAAAAATTCTGAATAAATTATCCTAAGCCAAATTGCTGACTACACTTAATCTCACGTTCAGAAGAAAAGTGAACGTACTCTCATTCACAACCTAACGATGAGGTCTTGATTATGAATAAAGATGAAGCCGGCGGTAACTGGAAACAGTTTAAAGGTAAAGTGAAAGAGCAATGGGGCAAACTGACCGATGATGATATGACGATCATTGAAGGTAAACGTGATCAACTGGTCGGTAAAATCCAGGAACGTTATGGTTATCAGAAAGATCAGGCAGAAAAAGAGGTCGTGGATTGGGAAACCCGCAATGAATATCGCTGGTAATTAATCCCTCCTGCCCGACGTGTACAAGGATGTACGCCCTCTTAACGCGGTTTCTTTTTCACCTGCACAGAGTGATCATGCTGGCACTGTTCAGGATGACGACACGCTTCCACTTCCACGCATGCCGCACAGAGCCCATGTGCTTCAATCACATTATGCCGCAGGGCAAACCCCATTTTTGCCGCCAGCGTATGCATGATGTCTTCCACGCCTTCTGCACATTCTTCTTTCACCGCGCCGCAGCGATCGCAAATAAACATAGCTGACGTATGGGTGGGCTGGTCGAACAGATGGCAGAGCACATAACTGTTGGTGGATTCCACCTTATGCACAAAACCTTGCTCAAGCAGAAAATCCAGCGCGCGATAAACCGTTGGCGGCTTGGCTTGCGGTTCAGCTTCGCGCAGCAAATCAAGCAGATCATAAGCGCTGATAGCGCCATCCTGCAGACTCATCAGGCGCAACACTTCCAGGCGCTGTGGGGTCAGGCGCACATTACGCTGCGCGCAGATTTTTTCAGCCTGCGCTAATAACTCCTGCGTTGTGGTCTTTTCCATCGGGCACCTCAAAGTGGGGGTTAAGAATGTCCTTACTTTACCATGTTCCAGGAAAAACACCGAGAACCCTTATTGTTGCCGTAATGTTGCTTTTCTGTTTTGTACGTAAGGTGTTGTGTTGCCTGGTCGTACCATTATCAACACGATAATAATTAATAATTCATTTTTAAATAAATTGCTTCAAGTTAACTCGCTATTTATTTAACTGGGGTTGTTCGCATACCTGTAGTTCAGAAAATTATGAGCGATTTTTGATAGTTACCAGATGGCAAAACACTTATAAGGAGGACACGGTACGACAAAAAAGGTAGATGAATCATGTTGAAGATAATACCCGGTGCAACTGGATACTTTAATAAAACACTCAATTCAAATCAATTCGATAATAAAGATGCAACCAAAGATAAATTAGATAATATAGATGCAACCAACGATAAATTAGATAATAGAGGTACAATCAAAGGTAAATTAAATAATATATATGGTAAATCTATTGATTATGCAGCGCTGCGTCATCGGGATATAATTATTGCAAAAATAGATTTGTTTATTCAACGAATCACGCATAATTTATGGCATGCACGTAAAAAAATGTGTTTTTAATTGAGCAAATAAATGATCTCAAAATGTGGGTCAATAAGTATATTGACGATTGCACTGATGAGGATTTAAACGATCGTGACTTTATTGCATCAGTTGTTGACCGGGCTATTTTTCATTTCGCGATTAATAGTATATGTAATCTTGGGGATAATAAAGATGCAATGCCCATTGAACAATGTACTTTTGATGTAGAAACTAAGAATGACCTTCCCTCCACGGTTCAGCTATTTTATGAGGAATCTAAGGATAATGAACCTTTAGCGAATATACATTTTCAAGCAATAGGTTCTGGTTTTTTAACGTTTGTTAATGCCTGCCAGGAACATGATGACAACAGCTTAAAATTATTTGCTTCGCTGTTAATTTCACTTTCATATTCTAGTGCCTACGCAGATTTATCAGAAACAGTGTATATTAATGAAAATAATGAGAGCTACCTGAAAGCTCAGTTTGAAAAATTATCTCAACGTGATATGAAGAAGTACCTGGGAGAGATGAAGCGTCTGGCTGATGGGGGAGAAATGAATTTTGATGGCTATCTGGATAAGATGTCACATCTGGTGAATGAAGGAACGCTCGATCCTGATATTTTAAGCAAAATGCGAGATGCTGCACCACAATTAATTAGCTTCGCGAAGTCGTTTGACCCAGCCTCAAAGGAAGAGATTAAAATACTTACAGACACTTCTAAATTAATTTATGATTTGTTCGGGGTTAAATCGGAGAAATAATATGTGAAGTTCTTCGATAGTATGGAAGGCATTATATAAAAGGACCCAATATTTATTGGGTTCTTTTTTCTCTATCAATGCTATTAGCAGGGAGAGATATCACCAGAGTTTAATGTGTGATTTTTTATTTATCGTCGAACCTGGATTGTTTATCATTGGCCTTAACAAAGTTAACGGCTAATAAGATTATTTCCATCACTTCGTGAGAGCTTCATGCCTTGAGAGGATCTCAATTTTCTTTTGCAATGAGACAGGCGCTTCCTGTTGTTATGGTATAGTACCCCGCTATTGAGCCTCCTGAACAGTGATGCTGAATAACATAACCCCATGATATATCGATAAAATAATCTCTACATTTGAAAATGCACGGTAATTCTGAAATGCAAAAAATCAACCAAACCAGCGCAATGCCTGAAAAAACTGACGTTCACTGGAGTGGTCGGTTTAGCGTTGCACCAATGCTCGACTGGACGGACAGACATTGCCGCTATTTCTTGCGTCTGCTTTCCCGCAATACGTTGCTGTATACTGAAATGGTAACTACAGGGGCGATTATTCACGGTAAAGGTGATTACCTGGCGTATAGTGAAGAAGAACATCCGGTAGCGTTGCAACTCGGCGGTAGCGATCCGGCGGCGCTGGCGCAGTGTGCGAAGCTGGCAGAAGCGCGTGGATATGATGAGATCAACCTGAATGTCGGCTGCCCGTCTGACCGGGTGCAGAACGGCATGTTTGGTGCGTGTCTGATGGGTAATGCGCAGCTGGTTGCCGACTGCGTGAAAGCGATGCGCGATGTGGTGTCGATTCCGGTGACGGTGAAAACGCGTATTGGCATCGACGACCAGGACAGCTATGAATTTCTCTGCGATTTCATCAACACCGTTTCCGGCAAAGGCGAGTGTGAGATGTTCATCATCCATGCACGTAAAGCCTGGCTTTCGGGGTTAAGTCCGAAAGAAAACCGTGAGATCCCGCCGCTCGATTATCCGCGTGTGTATCAACTGAAGCGTGACTTTCCGCATCTGACAATGTCGATTAACGGTGGTATCAAGTCGCTGGAAGAGGCCAAAGCACACCTGCAACATATGGATGGCGTGATGGTCGGGCGCGAGGCGTATCAGAATCCGGGTATTCTGGCGGCGGTAGACCGGGAGATCTTTGGTTCCTCGGATATCGATGCCGATCCGGTGGCGGTAGTGCGCGCCATGTATCCGTACATTGAGCGTGAACTCAGCCAGGGGACGTATCTCGGTCATATTACCCGGCATATGTTGGGCTTGTTCCAGGGTATTCCTGGCGCGCGGCAGTGGCGGCGTTATTTAAGTGAAAATGCCCATAAAGCGGGTGCAGACATTAATGTGCTGGAACACGCGCTCAAACTGGTGGCGGATAAGCGTTAACTTTTCACCAAAAAATAGTCAAATTCACCACGCCCTGCGCACCGTCGCGGGGCGTTTTGCTGTTAAATCAATAGATTATTTTTGGCATGATTCTTGTAATGCCAGCAAGAGATTTCATATTTGGGAGTGCATCATGCTGGAACTACTTTTTGTGATTGGCTTTTTTGTCATGCTGATGGTCACCGGCGTTTCGTTGCTGGGCATTATCGCCGCGCTGGTTGTGGCGACGGCCATTATGTTCCTCGGCGGTATGCTGGCATTGATGATTAAGTTGCTGCCGTGGTTACTACTGGCGATTGCGGTGGTGTGGGTTATTAAGGCGATTAAAGCACCAAAAGTGCCGAAATATCAGCGTTATGACCGCTGGCGTTACTAAGGGATTGTGCGGATGATCACAACCTAAGGTTTTATCCTTAGAACAAAATAGGAATTGATAATCAAATCTGTCACTATTGCGCCTCTAACAGATTCATCGTGCTGTACCCTACATACAGCCGAACTATAAAAAGAAAGGGCTTCCCAGGTGGAAGCCCTATTTCTTTTATGGAATCAACAGGCTGGAACCTTGCGTTGCCCGGCTTTCCAGAATTTCATGCGCACGCTGCGCATCCTTCAGCGGATATTTCTGCTGCTCGGCGACATCGACCTTAATCACACCGCTGGCAATCAAAGAGAACAGTTCATTACTGGCCTCGGTTAATTCCTCCCGCGTGGTGATATAGCCTTGCAGGGAAGGGCGTGTCACATACAACGAGCCTTTCTGATTGAGAATGCCTAAGTTCACACCGGTAACCGCACCTGATGAGTTGCCAAAACTCACCATTAAGCCGCGGCGTTGCAGGCAATCCAGCGACCGTTCCCAGGTGTCTCTGCCCACGGAATCGTACACCACGCGCACTTTCTTACCGCCGGTGATCTCTTTTAACCGCTCGACCAGATTCTCTTCACGATAGTTAATAACCTGCCACGCGCCCGCTTTTAGCGCGCTCTGCGCTTTTTGCGCGGTTCCTACGGTGCCGATAAGTTTCGCGCCCAGGGCTTTTGCCCACTGGCAGGCAATCAAGCCAACGCCGCCAGCTGCTGCGTGGAACAGGAACTGCTCATCGGGTTTAATTTCATAGGTTTTGCGCAGCAGATAATAAACCGTTAAGCCTTTCAGGAAGAATGCCGCAGCTTGCTCAAAAGAAATTGCCGCAGGCAGAATCGCCGCTTTATCCGCAATAATGTTATGCACAGAGCTGTAAGCGCCTAACGCCGACTGCGCATAGACTACACGATCGCCTGCCTTAATATGCTTTACACCACTGCCGACTTTACTCACGATGCCTGCTGCTTCGGTGCCTAATCCGCTGGGTAGCGATGGCGGCGGGTAAAGGCCGCTGCGGATATATGTGTCGATAAAATTGATGCCGATGGCTTTATTTTCGACCTGGATTTCATTCTCCGCCGGATCGGCAGGAGTGAACTCTACGGCTTGAAGTACTTCCGGGCCACCGTGCTTGTGAAATTCAATTCGTGTTGCCATGTGTCCTCCAGAACGTATCGTCAGGGTCTGCTTCATATGGTAAAGTTTCGACCCATTCTTTATCTCGGTAACTCCATTCACTATGGCAGGAAATAAACCCTTCAACAAACAGCAGGCTGAACCCCGCGAACGCGATCCACAAGTTGCCGGGCTGAAAGTGCCTCCGCACTCGATCGAAGCGGAGCAGTCGGTGTTGGGCGGTTTAATGCTAGATAACGAACGCTGGGATGATGTAGCCGAGCGTGTGGTAGCAGACGATTTTTACACCCGCCCACACCGTCATATCTTTACTGAAATGGCGCGTTTGCAGGAAAGCGGTAGCCCTATCGATCTAATTACTCTTGCGGAATCGCTGGAACGCCAGGGGCAACTCGATAGCGTCGGTGGTTTTGCTTATCTGGCAGAGCTGTCAAAAAATACGCCAAGTGCGGCGAACATCAGTGCTTATGCTGACATCGTGCGTGAACGTGCCGTTGTCCGTGAGATGATCTCGGTTGCGAATGAGATTGCTGAAGCCGGTTTTGATCCGCAGGGGCGTACCAGCGAAGATCTGCTGGACCTTGCTGAATCCCGCGTCTTTAAAATTGCCGAAAGTCGTGCAAACAAAGACGAAGGGCCGAAGAACATCGCCGATGTGCTCGACGCAACCGTGGCGCGTATTGAGCAGTTGTTTCAGCAGCCACACGATGGCGTTACCGGAGTAAACACCGGTTATGACGATCTCAACAAAAAAACCGCTGGCTTGCAGCCGTCGGATTTGATCATCGTCGCCGCGCGTCCGTCGATGGGTAAAACAACATTTGCGATGAACCTCGTCGAAAACGCGGCGATGTTGCAGGATAAACCAGTACTTATCTTCTCGCTGGAGATGCCTTCAGAACAGATTATGATGCGTTCTCTGGCGTCGCTGTCGCGCGTTGACCAGACTAAAATCCGTACCGGGCAGCTCGATGATGAAGACTGGGCGCGCATTTCCGGCACCATGGGTATTTTGCTCGAAAAACGCAATATCTATATCGATGACTCCTCCGGCCTGACGCCAACGGAAGTGCGTTCCCGCGCACGCCGTATTGCCCGTGAACACGGCGGCATCGGGCTTATCATGATCGACTACCTGCAACTGATGCGCGTACCGGCGCTTTCCGATAACCGTACGCTGGAAATTGCAGAAATCTCTCGCTCGCTGAAAGCACTGGCGAAAGAACTGAACGTGCCGGTGGTGGCGCTGTCCCAGTTGAACCGTTCTCTGGAACAACGTGCCGACAAACGCCCGGTCAACTCCGACCTGCGTGAATCTGGCTCTATCGAGCAGGATGCGGACTTGATCATGTTTATCTATCGTGATGAGGTGTATCACGAAAACAGTGATTTAAAAGGCATCGCGGAAATTATTATCGGTAAACAACGTAACGGCCCAATCGGGACGGTACGCCTGACCTTTAACGGTCAATGGTCGCGCTTCGACAACTATGCGGGGCCGCAGTACGACGACGAATAATAATTATTTTATGAATTAGGTAATTAAAGCAAACACTTATCAAGGAACACAAATGCAAGCGGCAACTGTTGTGATTAACCGCCGCGCTCTGCGACACAACCTGCAACGTCTTCGTGAACTGGCCCCTGCCAGTAAAATGGTTGCGGTGGTGAAAGCGAACGCTTATGGTCACGGTCTTCTTGAGACCGCGCGAACGCTCCCCGATGCTGACGCCTTTGGCGTAGCCCGTCTCGAAGAAGCTCTGCGACTGCGTGCGGGGGGAATCACCAAACCTGTACTGTTACTCGAAGGCTTTTTTGATGCCAGAGATCTGCCGACGATTTCTGCGCAACATTTTCATACCGCCGTGCATAACGAAGAACAGCTGGCTGCGCTGGAAGAGGCTAGCCTGGACGAGCCGGTTACCGTCTGGATGAAACTCGATACCGGTATGCACCGTCTGGGCGTAAGGCCGGAACAGGCTGAGGCGTTTTATCATCGCCTGACCCAGTGCAAAAACGTTCGTCAGCCGGTGAATATCGTCAGCCATTTTGCGCGCGCGGATGAACCAAAATGTGGCGCAACCGAGAAACAACTCGCTATCTTTAATACCTTTTGCGAAGGCAAACCTGGTCAACGTTCCATTGCCGCATCGGGTGGCATTCTGCTGTGGCCACAGTCGCATTTTGACTGGGTGCGCCCGGGCATCATTCTTTATGGCGTCTCGCCGCTGGAAGATCGCTCCACCGGTGCCGATTTTGGCTGTCAGCCAGTGATGTCACTAACCTCCAGCCTGATTGCCGTGCGTGAGCATAAAGCCGGAGAACCTGTTGGTTATGGTGGAACCTGGGTAAGCGAACGTGATACCCGTCTTGGCGTAGTCGCGATGGGCTATGGCGATGGTTATCCGCGCGCCGCGCCGTCCGGTACGCCAGTGCTGGTGAACGGTCGCGAAGTACCGATTGTCGGGCGCGTGGCGATGGATATGATCTGCGTAGACTTAGGTCCACAGGCGCAGGACAAAGCCGGGGATCCGGTCATTTTATGGGGCGAAGGTTTGCCCGTAGAACGTATCGCTGAAATGACGAAAGTAAGCGCTTACGAACTTATTACGCGCCTGACTTCAAGGGTCGCGATGAAATACGTGGATTAATCGTTCTGTAATATTTGATTGTCTGTGCCGGATGCGGCGTGAATGCCTTATCCGGCCAATAAAATCCTAAAAATTCAATAAGTTGATGTTCTTTCATGCTCTTATAAAGGTCGTGCCTCTGGCGGATGTACGTTTGTCATGAGTCTCACTCTGTTGCTAATTGCCGTTCGCTCCTGAACATCCACTCGATCTTCGCCTTCTTCCGGTTTATTGTGTTTTAACCACCTGCCCGTAAACCTGGAGAACCATCGCGTGTTTCAAAAAGTTGACGCCTACGCTGGCGACCCGATTCTTACGCTTATGGAGCGTTTTAAAGAAGACCCTCGCAGCGACAAAGTGAATTTAAGTATCGGTCTGTACTACAACGAAGACGGAATTATTCCACAACTGCAAGCCGTGGCGGAGGCGGAAGCGCGCCTGAATGCGCAGCCTCATGGCGCTTCGCTTTATTTACCGATGGAAGGGCTTAACAGCTATCGCCATGCCATTGCGCCGCTGCTGTTTGGTGCGGACCATCCGGTACTGAAACAACAGCGCGTAGCAACCATTCAAACCCTTGGCGGCTCCGGGGCATTGAAAGTGGGCGCGGATTTCCTGAAACGCTACTTCCCGGAATCAGGCGTCTGGGTCAGCGATCCTACCTGGGAAAACCACGTAGCAATATTCGCCGGGGCTGGATTCGAAGTGAGTACTTACCCCTGGTATGACGAAGCGACTAACGGCGTGCGCTTTAATGACCTGTTGGCGACGCTGAAAACATTACCTGCCCGCAGTATTGTGTTGCTGCATCCATGTTGCCACAACCCAACGGGTGCCGATCTCACTAATGATCAGTGGGATGCGGTGATTGAAATTCTCAAAGCCCGCGAGCTTATTCCATTCCTCGATATTGCCTATCAAGGATTTGGTGCCGGTATGGAAGAGGATGCCTACGCTATTCGCGCCATTGCCAGCGCTGGATTACCCGCTCTGGTGAGCAATTCGTTCTCGAAAATTTTCTCCCTTTACGGCGAGCGCGTCGGCGGACTTTCTGTTATGTGTGAAGATGCCGAAGCCGCTGGCCGCGTACTGGGGCAATTGAAAGCAACAGTTCGCCGCAACTACTCCAGCCCGCCGAATTTTGGTGCGCAGGTGGTGGCTGCAGTGCTGAATGACGAGGCATTGAAAGCCAGCTGGCTGGCGGAAGTAGAAGAGATGCGTACTCGCATTCTGGCAATGCGTCAGGAATTGGTGAAGGTATTAAGCACAGAGATGCCAGAACGCAATTTCGATTATCTGCTTAATCAGCGCGGCATGTTCAGTTATACCGGTTTAAGTGCCGCTCAGGTTGACCGACTACGTGAAGAATTTGGTGTCTATCTCATCGCCAGCGGTCGCATGTGTGTCGCCGGGTTAAATACGGCAAATGTACAACGTGTGGCAAAGGCGTTTGCTGCGGTGATGTAATGCAGGAAAGCAGGCTGGAGCTACCCAGCCTGCAGTGAAATTAAACTGTCGTCGCTTTCACTCTTTCTTTATAGATGATTTTTTTGATGCCATCGTTCTACGTGAGAGATAATAAACGTTGTTAGTTCTTTTATTGTTAAGTTTATCCCAATTATCTGGAATTCCTTATCCTGTTTTTTTGGGTGGAGTAATAATTTCTGCACATCTAACCATTATTAAATTTAATAATAAGTATCGGGTTTGTTACGATAGAATATTTCTATATCCTCAAGAATATGCTTTGCCTTATTGCCTGTGACTTTCTGAGATTCAATTATAGTATCGTTAAATTCTAATGTTAAAGAGAACTCTTTTTTCCGCTTTGTGTAAGTTTAACCTTATATTGATTACCAATATCAAATAAAAAGGTCCTGTAATGAGAATAATCACCTTTAACCTCCTCGGCAAAACAGCAAAGCGTGCAAATATACATAAAGTCTTTCTTACCCCTGATTTTGTTAACTAAATCAATAAATGCGTGAAAAACTTTACTTGCAATAGAACTTGATACTTCTTCTCCAGGTCTAAAAAATCTTTTGCAATTTTTAACTGTGTTTCTATGTATAAAAAGAAATCTTTGGCATAAGAGATATCTTTATTATTTAGTGCATCTAGCTCAACAGGTAAAGATGTCGTTTTGTTGCTATTCACATATGATATATTCATATCATCATCTCCATCGCGAGTAATAAAATTAATCACCATTGTAGGGTAGGGGGCTGGTCAATCAGAAATCATCTTTATAAACTTCGATTGTTTTTGTAATGCTGTATCATTAAGTTCATTAAATCGTACAGCAGATAAATGTTCTATCAAATTTCGCTCATTTGCCGAGGATTCATCATAATAAACGTAAAATTAATGTATCCTTACATCGAGTAATAAACATTTTTTATACAAAAAAAGACAGGAACGTATTTACTGGGTTAAATATAATCATCCTGCTTTTCATCACAAAAACCGCAGATAATCCTTCCTTTCCCCGGCAGCTGGCGTTATGGTCAGATGGTTTTTGCAACAAATCTCACAATAAAAAGTTTCAACATACTGACTATTTAGGGAAAAATATGCGCAAGATCACACAGGCAATCAGTGCCGTTTGCTTATTGTTCGCTCTAAACAGTTCCGCTGTTGCCCTGGCCTCATCTCCTTCACCGCTTAACCCTGGGACTAACGTTGCCAGGCTTGCTGAACAGGCACCCATTCATTGGGTTTCGGTCGCACAAATTGAAAATAGCCTCGCAGGGCGTCCGCCAATGGCGGTGGGGTTTGATATCGATGACACGGTACTTTTTTCCAGTCCGGGCTTCTGGCGCGGCAAAAAAACCTTCTCGCCAGAAAGCGAAGATTATCTGAAAAATCCTGTGTTCTGGGAAAAAATGAACAATGGCTGGGATGAATTCAGCATTCCAAAAGAGGTCGCTCGCCAGCTGATTGATATGCATGTACGCCGCGGTGACGCGATCTTCTTTGTGACTGGTCGTAGCCCGACGAAAACAGAAACGGTTTCAAAAACGCTGGCGGATAATTTTCATATTCCTGCCACCAACATGAATCCAGTAATCTTTGCGGGCGATAAACCAGGGCAAAATACAAAATCGCAATGGCTGCAGGATAAAAATATCCGAATTTTTTATGGCGATTCCGATAACGATATTACCGCCGCACGCGATATCGGCGCTCGTGGTATCCGCATTCTGCGCGCCTCCAACTCTACCTACAAACCCTTGCCACAAGCGGGTGCGTTTGGTGAAGAGGTGATCGTCAATTCAGAATACTGACAGAGCGGGAGAGCGTGATGCTCTCCCGAATGCTGTTTTTTTAATCACACCTTTATCCTTTCGCTGTCTTGCTGCAAACTGATTAAGAGAGTTTTATCAAGGAGCAGCACATGTGGTATCAAAAGACGCTCACGCTTAGCGCCAAATCTCGTGGGTTTCATCTGGTAACGGATGAAATTCTGAATCAGCTGGCTGATATGCCGCGCGTTAACATCGGCTTACTGCATCTGTTGCTGCAACATACCTCCGCCTCTCTGACACTTAATGAGAACTGCGATCCCACCGTACGCCACGACATGGAGCGTTTTTTCCTCCGCACCGTTCCCGACAACGGAAATTATGAGCATGACTATGAGGGAGCAGACGATATGCCTTCTCATATCAAATCCTCAATGCTGGGAACATCGCTTGTATTGCCGGTACATAAAGGGCGTATTCAGACCGGCACCTGGCAAGGCATCTGGCTGGGGGAACATCGCATCCACGGCGGACCGCGTCGCATCATCGCGACACTACAAGGGGAGTAAAAAATGACCATTTCGGAGTTGCTACAATATTGCATGGCAAAACCAGGCGCAGAACAGAGCGTGCATAACGACTGGAAAGCGACGCAGATCAAAGTGGAAGATGTACTGTTTGCGATGGTGAAAGAAGTAGAAAATCGCCCAGCTGTTTCGCTGAAAACCAGCCCGGAGCTGGCGGAGCTGCTACGTCAGCAGCACAGCGATGTGCGTCCAAGCCGCCATCTGAATAAAGCGCACTGGAGCACCGTGTATCTCGACGGTTCGCTGCCAGATTCGCAAATCTATTATCTGGTGGATGCGTCTTATCAGCAGGCGGTGAATTTGCTGCCGGAAGAAAAACGTAAATTGCTGATGCAACTCTGAAAGGAAAAGGCCGCTCAGAAAGCGGCCTTAACGATTACAGCATCGGCTTGAGGAAGCGCGCCGTATGCGAAGCTTCGCACTCCGCGACGGTTTCTGGCGTACCGGAGACGAGGATCTCGCCGCCGCCACTGCCGCCTTCCGGTCCCAGGTCGACAATCCAGTCAGCGGTTTTAATCACGTCGAGATTGTGCTCAATTACCACAATGGTATTGCCCTGATCGCGCAGTTTATGCAGCACGTCGAGCAGTTGCTGAATATCGGCGAAGTGCAAACCGGTGGTCGGCTCGTCGAGAATATACAGTGTCTGCCCGGTGCCGCGTTTTGACAGCTCACGCGCCAGCTTCACGCGCTGGGCTTCACCACCAGAAAGGGTGGTTGCGGACTGCCCCAGGCGAATGTACGTCAGGCCAACGTCCATCAACGTTTGCAGCTTACGCGCCAGTGCAGGTACGGCATCAAAGAACTCACGCGCCTCTTCGATGGTCATATCCAGCACTTCGTGGATGGTTTTGCCTTTGTACTTAATTTCCAGCGTTTCACGGTTATAGCGTTTACCTTTACACTGGTCGCACGGTACGTAAATGTCCGGCAGGAAGTGCATCTCCACTTTGATCACACCGTCGCCCTGACAGGCTTCGCAGCGTCCGCCACGGACGTTAAAGCTGAAACGTCCTGGCGTATAACCACGCGCACGGGATTCCGGTACGCCCGCAAAAAGTTCGCGCACAGGTGTAAACACGCCGGTATAGGTCGCCGGGTTAGAACGCGGAGTACGACCAATTGGGCTTTGGTCGATATCGATCACTTTGTCGAAATGCTCCAGCCCCTGAATATCGCGATACGGTGCCGGTTCGGCGATGGTCGCACCATTCAACTGGCGTTGGGCAATAGGGAACAGCGTGTCGTTAATCAGCGTCGATTTACCGGAACCTGAAACCCCGGTGATGCAGGTAAACAGACCCACCGGCAGCGTCAGCGTCACGTCCTTCAGGTTGTTGCCGCGTGCGCCTGTCAGCTTCAGCACTTTTTCCGGATTCGCCGGAACGCGTTTCTTCGGCACTTCAATCTTGCGTTTGCCGCTCATGTACTGCCCGGTCAACGACTCCGGCACCGCCATAATCGCTTCCAGCGGACCTTCTGCGACCACTTCACCGCCGTGAACACCTGCGCCCGGGCCAATGTCGATCACATGGTCAGCGGCGCGAATTGCGTCTTCGTCGTGTTCCACCACAATCACGGTATTACCGAGATCGCGCAGATGGATAAGCGTACCCAACAGGCGCTCGTTATCACGCTGGTGCAGGCCGATAGACGGCTCGTCCAGCACGTACATAACGCCAACCAGGCCCGCACCAATCTGGCTCGCCAGACGGATACGCTGTGCTTCACCGCCAGAAAGCGTTTCTGCCGAGCGGGAAAGCGTCAGGTAATTCAGGCCGACGTTAACGAGGAATTTCAGACGATCGCCGATCTCTTTAAGGATTTTTTCTGCAATCTTCGCCCGCTGACCTGCGAGTTTGAGATTGTTGAAGAATTCCATCGCATGACCAATGCTCATGTCGGAGATAGCAGGCAGCGGCGTATTCTCGACATACACGTGGCGCGCTTCCCGACGCAGACGCGTCCCTTCGCAGCTGGCGCACGGACGATTACTGATAAACTTGGCTAATTCTTCGCGTACCGCGCTGGATTCCGTCTCTTTATAGCGGCGCTCCATATTATGCAGCACGCCTTCGAACGGATGACGACGAATGGAGGTATCGCCACGATCGTTCATGTATTTGAATTCAATGTTTTCTTTGCCAGAACCGTACAACACCACTTTATGCACGTTCGCGCTCAGGCTGCCCCACGGCGCTTCGACGTCGAACTTATAGTGATCTGCCAGCGATTTCAGCATCTGGAAATAATAGAAGTTGCGGCGATCCCAGCCACGGATCGCACCACCAGCCAGCGACAGTTCCGGATTCTGGATCACTCGATCAGGATCGAAATATTGCTGTACGCCAAGGCCGTCGCAGGTCGGGCAGGCCCCCGCCGGGTTGTTAAACGAAAACAGTCGCGGCTCCAGTTCACGCATACTGTAGCCGCAAATTGGGCAGGCGAAGTTGGCGGAGAACAGCAGCTCTTCCGCTTTCGGGTCGTCCATATCCGCCACTACCGCGGTACCACCGGAAAGCTCCAGCGCGGTTTCAAATGACTCGGCAAGACGTTGGGTAAGATCGTCACGCACCTTGAAGCGATCAACCACCACTTCAATGGTATGTTTCTTTTGCAGTTCCAGTTTTGGCGGATCGGAAAGATCGCAGACTTCGCCATCAATACGAGCACGGATGTAGCCCTGGCTTGCCAGGTTCTCCAGCGTTTTGGTGTGTTCGCCTTTGCGCTCTTTAATGATTGGCGCGAGTAGCATCAGACGCTTGCCTTCCGGCTGCGACAGCACGTTATCCACCATCTGGCTGACGGTTTGCGCCGCCAGCGGGACGTCGTGGTCCGGACAGCGCGGCTCGCCAACGCGGGCGAACAACAAACGCAAATAGTCGTGGATTTCGGTGATTGTCCCCACCGTAGAACGCGGGTTATGAGACGTCGATTTCTGCTCAATTGAGATGGCAGGAGAAAGCCCCTCAATATGATCGACGTCCGGCTTTTCCATCAGTGACAGAAACTGCCGCGCGTAGGCGGAAAGGGATTCAACGTAACGGCGCTGCCCTTCGGCATATAAGGTGTCGAAAGCGAGCGAGGATTTGCCAGAACCCGAAAGCCCGGTCACGACAATGAGCTTGTCGCGGGGGATAACGAGGTTGATGTTTTTGAGATTATGGGTGCGGGCGCCCCGAACTTCGATCTTATCCATTCACCTTTCCCGGATTAAACGCTTTTTTGCCCGGTGGCATGGTGCTACCGGCGATCACAAACGGTTAATTATGACACAAATTGACCTGAATGAATATACAGTATTGGAATGCATTACCCGGAGTGTTGTGTAACAATGTCTGGCCAGGTTTGTTTCCCGGAACCGAGGTCACAACATAGTAAAAGCGCTATTGGTAATGGTACAATCGCGCGTTTACACTTATTCAGAACGATTTTTTTCAGGAGACACGAACATGGCCAGCAGAGGCGTAAACAAGGTTATTCTCGTTGGTAATCTGGGTCAGGACCCGGAAGTACGCTACATGCCAAATGGTGGCGCAGTTGCCAACATTACGCTGGCTACTTCCGAATCCTGGCGTGATAAAGCGACCGGCGAGATGAAAGAACAGACTGAATGGCACCGCGTTGTGCTGTTCGGCAAACTGGCAGAAGTGGCGAGCGAATATCTGCGTAAAGGTTCTCAGGTTTATATCGAAGGTCAGCTGCGTACCCGTAAATGGACCGATCAATCCGGTCAGGATCGCTACACCACAGAAGTCGTGGTGAACGTTGGCGGCACCATGCAGATGCTGGGTGGTCGTCAGGGTGGTGGCGCTCCGGCAGGTGGCAATATCGGTGGTGGTCAGCCGCAGGGCGGTTGGGGTCAGCCTCAGCAGCCGCAGGGTGGCAATCAGTTCAGCGGCGGCGCGCAGTCTCGCCCGCAGCAGTCCGCTCCGGCAGCGCCGTCTAACGAGCCGCCGATGGACTTTGATGATGACATTCCGTTCTGATTTGTCATTAAAACAATAGGTTATATTGTTTTAAGGTGGATGATTAAAGCATCTGCCAGCCATAAAAAAGAAGCCTCCGTTATGGAGGCTTCTACGTATCAGGTCAAAATCATTGGCCATTGTGGCGGTGTCTGATTCATCTCTTCTATCATCACCGACTCGATGTTGTGCCAGATAGCGGTGATGTCCGCCATTGTGATGCCAAGCAACCCCATTGCGAACCAACAGGCGGAAACAACGCCCAGACCGCTGCTGATCACCGCAAGCCCGACATAATCAGACCGACGAAAACGGATGTTGAGTGTGCTGGCCAGAAACATCATTACGGCACTAAGAAGTTGCCAGCGAAGAAGAACCACGCCAGTGGTGAGGGTAGCCATCAAACAATTCCTCTGAAAAGAGCCGATGCCCTGGACAGCGCGGCGTTGTTCACGGGAGGCGTGGTACACTCTGGCTATCGCGGGGCTTGCAGAACACAAAAATGAAACACTCTGTTTGTTTCATTAATTTTGTGAACTATATCACAATTGATTGTTTGTTAGCCATATTAGGCCGTGACTTTTATTGCTGTACAGATTATGTGGTTTTTCAGTGGCATTAAGGGCATATCTTCCCGCCGCCTCTGCATTCCTGTAGGAAATTAATTTTGAATATCAATGAATTATTTTCATCCAGGTGACGATTAGAAAGGTATCAATTTCAAATCAGGCAAAAGTGCTATTTATACCGTAAGATTTATCTAAAGACGTCGGTACCCAGGGTTTTCACCTTGCAATGGCCGGGTATAAACAGGCAGGAAATTGATAGCAATGAGTCATCGTGCACGACACCAATTACTGGCGTTGCCGGGCATTATCTTTTTAGTTCTCTTTCCCATCATTCTTTCGCTATGGATTGCCTTCCTTTGGGCAAAATCAGAAGTGAATAATCAGCTCCGAACCTTTGCTCAACTGGCACTGGATAAATCCGAGCTGGTCATTCGCCAGGCAGATTTAGTGAGCGATGCAGCTGAACGCTATCAGGGGCAAGTTTGCACTCCAGCCCATCAAAAGCGAATGTTGAATATTATTCGTGGCTATCTTTATATTAATGAATTGATCTATGCCCGTGATAACCATTTTTTATGCTCATCGCTGATAGCGCCTGTAAACGGCTATACGATTGCACCGGCCGATTATAAGCGTGAACCTAACGTTTCTATCTATTATTACCGCGATACGCCTTTTTTCTCTGGCTATAAAATGACCTATATGCAGCGGGGAAATTATGTGGCGGTTATCAACCCTCTCTTCTGGAGTGAAGTGATGTCTGATGACCCGACATTGCAATGGGGTGTGTATGATACGGTGACGAAAACCTTTTTCTCGTTAAGCAAAGAGGCCTCGGCAGCAACGTTTTCTCCGCTGATTCATTTGAAGGATTTAACCGTACAAAGAAATGGCTATTTATATGCGACAGTTTATTCGACAAAACGCCCAATTGCAGCCATTGTTGCGACTTCATATCAACGTCTTATAACCCATTTTTATAATCATCTTATTTTTGCGTTGCCCGCCGGTATTTTGGGGAGTCTTGTTCTGCTATTACTCTGGCTACGTATTCGACAAAACTATTTATCTCCCAAACGTAAATTGCAACGCGCCCTCGAAAAACATCAACTTTGTCTTTATTACCAGCCAATAATCGATATCAAAACAGAAAAATGTATCGGCGCTGAAGCGTTGTTACGTTGGCCTGGTGAGCAGGGGCAAATAATGAATCCGGCAGAGTTTATTCCGCTGGCAGAAAAGGAGGGGATGATAGAACAGATAACTGATTATGTTATTGATAATGTCTTCCGCGATCTGGGCGATTACCTGGCAACACATGCAGATCGCTATGTTTCTATTAACCTGTCGGCCTCCGATTTTCATACGTCACGGTTGATAGCGCGAATCAATCAGAAAACAGAGCAATACGCGGTGCGTCCGCAGCAAATTAAATTTGAAGTGACTGAGCATGCATTTCTTGATGTCGAAAAAATGACGCCGATTATTCTGGCTTTCCGCCAGGCAGGTTACGAAGTGGCAATTGATGATTTTGGTATTGGCTACTCTAACTTGCATAACCTTAAATCATTGAATGTCGATATTTTGAAAATCGACAAATCGTTTGTTGAAACGCTGACCACCCACAAAACCAGTCATTTGATTGCGGAACACATCATCGAGCTGGCGCACAGCCTGGGGTTAAAAACGATCGCTGAAGGCGTCGAAACTGAGGAGCAGGTTAACTGGCTGCGCAAACGCGGCGTGCGCTATTGCCAGGGATGGTTCTTTGCGAAGGCGATGCCGCCGCAGGTGTTTATGCAATGGATGGAGCAATTACCCGCGCGGGAGTTAACGCGCGGGCAATAAAACTACAGGCGGTGGCGATAATCGCTGGGAGTGCGATCAAACTGCCGACGGAAAACGCGGGAGAAGGTCTGCTGCGAGACATAACCCAGGTCCATTGCGATATCAAAAATCGGACGCTCGGTGGTGCGCAACTCAACGGCGGCCAGTAACAGGCGACGTTGGCGAATGTAATCGCCAAGCGTCTGATGCGTCACCGTGCGGAACATTCGTTGCAAGTACCACTTTGAATAGCCTGATTTTTTTGCGACTACATCAATGTTAAGCGGCTGGTCAATATGCTCGTCAATCCATGCGATAAGATCCTGAATAATTTTCTGATGGGACATAAATCTGCCTCTTTTCAGTGTTCAGTTCGTTAATTCATCTGTTGGGGAGTATAATTCCTCAAGTTAACTTGAGGTAAAGCGATTTATGGAAAAGAAATTACCCCGCATTAAAGCGCTGCTAACCCCCGGCGAAGTGGCGAAACGCAGCGGTGTGGCGGTATCGGCGCTGCATTTCTATGAAAGTAAAGGGTTGATTACCAGTATCCGTAACAGCGGCAATCAGCGGCGATATAAACGTGATGTGTTGCGATATGTTGCAATTATCAAAATTGCTCAGCGTATTGGCATTCCGCTGGCGACCATTGGTGAAGCGTTTGGCGTGTTGCCCGAAGGGCATACGTTAAGTGCGAAAGAGTGGAAACAGCTTTCGTCCCAATGGCGAGAAGAGTTGGATCGGCGCATTCATACCTTAGTGGCGCTGCGTGACGAACTGGACGGATGTATTGGTTGTGGCTGCCTTTCGCGCAGTGATTGCCCGTTGCGTAACCCGGGCGACCGCTTAGGAGAAGAAGGTACCGGCGCACGCTTGCTGGAAGATGAACAAAACTAAAGCGCCACAAGGGCGCTTTAGTTTGTTTTCCGGTCTTTGTCTTTCTCTCTATCCCGCTGGTACACAGGAGGGTTTCCCCCGACGTCAACACACCTCATTCGAGCACGTGGTGGAGGTTCCGGTTGGTGTTGATGCTTTAATTGTATGTCACCGACGTTTCTTCGCCAGTGTAAAAGTATACTTTTTAACCGCAATATTTTTGTCATCTCAGACGATTTTTTATCGCAATCCTGAACGGTATACGGCTCGATAACGCTGCAATCTTGCGCACCGACGATAACGTTTGCGCATCAATTGCCTGGTTTTTCATCGTCAAGACAATAAAAGAGAAAAAAGCAGCAAACTTCGGTTGAAAAAGCCGCTATGATCGCCGGATAATCGTTTGCTTTTTTTACCACCCGTTTTGTATGCGCGGAGCTAAACGTTTGCTTTTTTGCGACGCAGCAAATTGTCGCAAACCTGGAGCAGGAAGATAACGTTTCGCTGGCAGGGGATTGTCCGCCACGCATCTTGACGAAAATTAAACTCTCAGGGGATGTTTTCTTATGTCTACGCCATCAGCGCGTACCGGCGGTTCACTCGACGCCTGGTTTAAAATTTCACAACGTGGAAGCACTGTCCGTCAGGAAGTGGTTGCCGGGTTAACAACGTTTCTGGCGATGGTCTACTCGGTCATCGTCGTTCCAGGTATGTTGGGTAAAGCAGGCTTCCCGCCTGCGGCAGTTTTCGTTGCAACCTGTCTGGTTGCCGGACTCGGTTCTATCGTGATGGGTCTGTGGGCTAATCTGCCGTTGGCGATTGGTTGCGCCATCTCCCTGACGGCGTTTACCGCATTCAGCCTGGTGCTGGGGCAACATATTAGCGTACCTGTCGCGCTGGGTGCCGTGTTCCTGATGGGTGTGCTGTTTACGGTAATTTCTGCCACGGGTATCCGTAGCTGGATTTTGCGCAACTTGCCTCACGGTGTGGCGCACGGCACGGGGATTGGTATCGGTCTGTTCCTGCTGCTCATTGCCGCTAACGGTGTCGGTCTGGTGATTAAAAACCCGCTTGATGGTCTGCCCGTTGCGCTGGGTGATTTCGCGACCTTCCCGGTGATTATGTCACTGGTAGGTCTGGCGGTGATCATCGGCCTGGAAAAACTGAAAGTCCCTGGTGGCATTCTGCTGACCATTATCGGTATCTCAATTGTCGGTTTGATCTTCGATCCTAACGTCCATTTCTCCGGCGTTTTCGCCATGCCTTCATTGAGCGATGAAAACGGCAACTCACTGATTGGCAGCCTGGACATTATGGGCGCGCTGAATCCTGTAGTCCTGCCAAGCGTTCTGGCGCTGGTAATGACGGCAGTATTTGATGCCACCGGAACTATCCGTGCCGTCGCCGGCCAGGCGAACCTGCTGGATAAAGATGGGCAAATTATCGACGGTGGGAAAGCACTGACCACTGACTCCATGAGCAGCGTTTTCTCTGGCCTGGTGGGTGCAGCTCCGGCAGCGGTATACATCGAGTCTGCGGCGGGTACGGCGGCGGGCGGTAAAACCGGTTTGACGGCTATCACCGTTGGCGTGCTGTTCCTGCTGATTCTGTTCCTCTCTCCGCTCTCTTACCTCGTTCCGGGGTATGCAACGGCTCCGGCGCTGATGTACGTTGGCCTGCTGATGCTGAGCAACGTGGCGAAAATCGACTTTGCTGATTTTGTTGATGCGATGGCGGGTCTGGTTACGGCGGTATTCATCGTGCTGACCTGTAACATCGTAACAGGCATCATGATCGGCTTCGCGACTCTGGTGATTGGTCGTCTGGTTTCCGGCGAATGGCGCAAGTTGAACATCGGTACGGTCGTTATCGCCGTGGCGCTGGTGACCTTCTATGCGGGTGGCTGGGCTATCTAATCTTTCATCGGATTCTGAAAACGGGTGGCAATGGCTGCCCGTTTTTATTTTCTCCGCACATTGTGTGAGCTTTTGCGATATTCTGAAAAAATGAGAATTCAGGCATAACGCCTTTCTCAGATCATAAAAAAACATCGCAAACAGGGAACGCATGGAAATCTTCTTCACCATACTGATAATGACCCTCGTGGTCTCGCTGTCCGGGGTGGTCACTCGTGTCATGCCCTTTCAGATCCCGCTTCCGCTTATGCAAATCGCCATCGGTGCGCTACTGGCGTGGCCGACGTTTGGTTTGCATGTGGAGTTTGATCCTGAACTCTTTTTAGTCTTGTTTATCCCGCCGTTGCTGTTCGCTGATGGCTGGAAAACGCCGACCCGTGAATTTCTCGAACATGGTCGAGAGATTTTCGGCCTCGCGCTGGCGCTGGTGGTGGTCACCGTGGTCGGCATTGGCTTCCTTATTTACTGGGTGGTGCCGGGCATTCCGCTGATCCCCGCCTTTGCGCTGGCGGCGGTACTTTCTCCGACCGATGCTGTGGCGCTCTCCGGGATTGTTGGCGAAGGGCGCATCCCGAAAAAAATCATGGGCATTTTGCAGGGCGAAGCGTTGATGAATGACGCTTCCGGCCTGGTGTCGTTGAAGTTTGCCGTGGCAGTGGCGATGGGGACGATGATCTTCACCGTCGGCGGTGCGACGGTCGAATTTATGAAAGTAGCCATTGGCGGTATTCTTGCCGGTTTTGTGGTGAGCTGGCTGTATGGTCGCTCGCTGCGATTCCTCAGCCGCTGGGGCGGTGATGAACCCGCGACGCAGATTGTTCTGCTGTTCTTGCTGCCATTCGCTTCTTATCTGATTGCCGAACATATTGGCGTTTCGGGCATCCTCGCTGCGGTTGCCGCCGGGATGACCATCACCCGCTCCGGTGTGATGCGCCGTGCGCCGCTGGCAATGCGCCTGCGCGCAAACAGCACCTGGGCGATGCTGGAATTTGTCTTTAACGGCATGGTGTTCCTGCTGTTAGGTCTGCAGCTGCCGGGTATTCTGGAGACGTCGCTGATGGCGGCAGAAATCGACCCTAACGTCGAAATCTGGATGCTGTTTACCGATATTATTCTGATATATGCGGCGCTGATGCTGGTCCGTTTCGGCTGGCTGTGGACGATGAAAAAGTTCAGTAACCGCTTCCTGAAGAAGAAGCCGATGGAGTTTGGTTCGTGGACCACACGAGAAATCCTGATCGCGTCTTTCGCCGGGGTGCGTGGGGCGATCACTCTGGCCGGTGTGCTCTCTATCCCGCTGCTCTTGCCGGATGGTAACGTCTTCCCGGCGCGCTATGAGCTGGTGTTCCTGGCGGCTGGCGTCATTCTCTTCTCGCTGTTTGTCGGCGTGGTGATGTTGCCTATTCTGCTACAACACATTGAAGTCGCGGATCATTCGCAACAATTGAAAGAGGAACGTATTGCGCGAGCGGCAACGGCAGAAGTGGCGATTGTGGCGATCCAGAAAATGGAGGAGCGTCTGGCGGCGGATACCGAAGAGAATATCGATAACCAGCTGCTTACGGAGGTCAGTTCTCGCGTCATTGGTAACCTGCGTCGTCGCGCCGATGGACGTAACGACGTTGAAAGTTCCGTGCAGGAAGAGAACCTTGAGCGTCGCTTCCGTCTGGCGGCATTGCGTTCTGAACGTGCTGAACTTTACCACCTGCGCGCCACGCGGGAGATCAGCAACGAAACGCTGCAAAAATTACTGCACGATCTCGATTTGCTTGAAGCGTTGCTAATTGAGGAAAATCAGTAAGCCGAAAGCGACGTAACCAGGCCCGAGGTAATCTGAAAAAGGTGCAATCTTTTGCACCTTTAACAGGTTAGCTCGGGCTAACATTCATGATTCTAAAACAAATAAGTTATCTCTCTTGTAAAGTCAATTCATTGGCTGTTCTTCGACTTAACCTCAATCTGCGTGTTGCATAATATCTGCAGTAATCTTCATAGCGACTGCATTAATATTATCCTCAGTTTGTGACATGCCAGTATGAGAGGTACAATCTTCTTCAAAGAATTTCTGTAGTGTTACCAGGGTATCACTATTAATGGAGATATTTTCCTCACCACGGAGAATGGTAATACCCATTCCCTGGACGCTAGCCTCATCGAAATTAACACGATAGAGACGGATATTAAACATCCAGGCTTTTGTTAAAACAGAACAGTTGAAATGGCAATTGCTTAAATTGGCATTATTAAAATTAACATTAGCCATATTAGAGTCGGTACATATAACCATTTCGAGGAATGTATTTGTTAGCCACGTACAAAAGAGTTTGCTATCAATTAAGTTTATATTCTGGAGGATTGCTTTGTTCAGATTGACGCGAGACAGATCAGCATGTTCAAAGTTAATTAAATCGAGTTTAGAGAAACTAAGGTCGGCTTTAAATAAATTAATATATGGCGCTATTACTTTATAAAGATTTACCTCAGCCATGTACGCCATATAAAAATTTGAATAGTCAAGAAAGGTATTTTTAATATTGGCTCTATTCATTGCTGCATTGTAGAATTGAACATGCATAGCGGAGCATGCATTTAGAGTTCCGTCGGCCATTTTTATCTGAGCGAAATTTGAGTCATCGAGAATACAATTATCAAAAAGTATTTTTTCCATTATGGCGTAATAAAAATTCGTTTTATACATATTACAGTCCTGGAAAATAGCGTTTTGTAGTCTGCAACCTGCAAAATTCGAATTGGATAAATCTTCATCTTTAATCACGATACCTTTCAGGCTAAGGTGTGAAAAATCGTAACCACCATTTACTGTCTGTGGAATTTCGATAGTATTATTATGGACGGCGACATTATTTATAATAATATACCACCTTAATGGATACTTCCTTTTCTTTACTAAGGTAAACTCTTCTCGTAATTCTATCGTCACATTTATTATTTGCATATAAAGCTATATCTATAAAATGTTTATGTATTTTCCTGTCCGTTTCCTTCGTGATTTTTCCTGATGGTAAACTATCATAAATTCTTTTCATTTTCTGAATCAAGCCTATCACTTTTTCATGATCATCCATCTTGAAAAGAGAGAGGGCTTTATTGTCAATTAACGTGCTTTTATGATGTTTTCTGTAATTATCTGATTTTGTTTTCTTTGTATGTGATGGACTTGTGATAGAGTGGTTATCGTTAATCTGGCAAAGAGGGAAAAACATATTATTTAAACCATTGTAGCACATAAAATATCCTTATAATTAACAAGAAAGAAAAGGCATATTCTCTGCATTATCATTTTCTACGACTGTCAAAAATCGCTCATTTTTTAATGAGTTTATTTGTTTAATATTTTGGGAAAAGGTGATGCATGCTGGAGAGGAAGAGTATTCCCCGGTCAGGCGACCGGGGAAGGGGAGAGATTAATGTGCGCGGCCTTGCTCAACGCCAAAGCCGGTCTGGGAGCGGATAAACTGCGCGCGGAACAGTTCACGCTCGCGCGCCCCTTCCGCTGAGTTATCGGTTGCCGAGAAGAACCAGATGCCGAGGAATGCCACGGTGATAGAGAACAGCGCCGGGTATTCATACGGGAAGATGGCTTTTTCGTGACCAAGGATCTGTACCCAAATCGTCGGGCCGAGGATCATCAGTACTACTGCGGTAATCAGCCCCAGCCAGCCACCCATCATCGCGCCACGCGTGGTCAGTTTCGACCAGTACATAGAAAGCAGAATGATCGGGAAGTTACAGCTCGCCGCGATGGCAAACGCCAGCCCCACCATAAAGGCGATGTTCTGATTCTCAAACAGCACGCCGAGGATAATCGCAATCACGCCGAGGATCAGTACGGTGATTTTTGATACCCGCAGCTCTTCACGTTCGGTCGCGCCTTTTTTGAAGACGTTAGCGTACAAGTCATGCGAAACCGCGGATGCGCCCGCCAGCGTCAGACCCGCAACCACCGCGAGGATAGTGGCGAAAGCAACCGCTGAAATAAAACCGAGGAACAGGTTGCCGCCCACTGCATTCGCCAGGTGAACGGCCGCCATGTTGTTACCACCAATCAGATGGCCCGCCGCGTCTTTATATTCCGGATTCGCACCAACCAGCATGATCGCGCCGAAGCCGATAATAAAGGTCAGAATATAGAAGTAGCCCATAAACCCGGTGGCGTAGAACACGCTCTTACGTGCTTCGCGGGCATCGCTGACTGTAAAGAAGCGCATCAGAATGTGCGGCAAGCCCGCCGTACCAAACATCAGTCCCAGACCCAGAGAGAGCGCGGAGATCGGATCTTTCACCAGCCCGCCCGGCTTCATGATGTCGACCCCTTTCGGGTGTACCGCCATCGCTTCGCTGAACAGATTGTTGAAGCTAAAGCCAACGTGTTTCATCACCATAAAGGCCATAAAGCTGGCACCGAACAGTAACAGCACGGCTTTAATAATTTGCACCCAGGTGGTCGCCAGCATGCCGCCGAACAGGACATACATCATCATCAGCACGCCGACCAGCACCACCGCAATGTGATAGTTAAGGCCAAACAGCAGCTCGATCAGTTTACCTGCGCCTACCATCTGAGCGATAAGGTAAAGCGCCACCACCACCAGAGAACCACAGGCCGAAAGAATACGAATCGGCCCTTGTTTCAGGCGGTAAGAGGCTACATCGGCAAAGGTGTAGCGTCCCAGGTTACGCAGACGTTCGGCAATCAGGAACAAAATGATCGGCCAGCCCACCAGGAAGCCCAGCGAGTAAATTAAGCCGTCATAGCCGGAGGTAAACACCAGTGCGGAGATCCCCAAAAATGAGGCGGCGGACATATAGTCACCGGCAATCGCCAGCCCGTTCTGGAAGCCTGTGATATTGCCGCCTGCCGTGTAGTAGTCGCTACGAGAACGTACGCGTTTTGATGCCCAGTAAGTAATGCCGAGCGTAAACACGACGAAAATCAGGAACATAATAATCGCCTGCCAGTTCGTTGGCTGGCGCTCTACGGCCCCGCTAATAGCATCCGCGGCGTTAGCTGCGAAAGGGAGTGTGGCGGCAAGCGCCGTCAGAACTCTTTTCATGATGCTTGTACCTCATGCAGGACTTCGTTATTAAGACGGTCGAATTCGCCGTTCGCCCGCCAGATGTAGATACCGGTGAGAACAAAGGAGATCACAATCACTCCAACACCAATCGGAATACCGCGTGTGACGCTGGTGTTCGGATTCAGCGGGGTGCCCAGCCAGCCGGGCGCGAAGGCGATCAGTAAAATAAAGCCGATATAAACTGCCAGCATAATAATCGACAGGATGGTGGCAAACCGTTGCCGTTTTTCGACTAACTCCCTGAAATGCGCATTGTCTTCTATCCGCTGATAAATCGTACCATTCATCACAGATTCTCCAGAGGTAATGTAGGGATTGTTTTAATTCCCGCTCCCTTATGGGAGAAGGTTAACGCTCGGGTAACCCTTGCCGAATGTAGGCCGGATAAGGCGTTATACGCCGCATCCGGCAATCAATGCCTGATGCGACGCTGTCGCGTCTTATCAGGCCTACAAACCGTTACCGACTCGCATCCGGCAATTGTGGGTTACGATGGCATCGCGATAGCCTGCTTCTCTTCAAGCAGCTTCTCGACTACGCCAGGATCGGCAAGCGTCGAGGTATCGCCCAGGTTGCTGGTATCGCCCGCCGCAATTTTGCGCAGAATACGGCGCATAATTTTGCCGGAGCGGGTTTTAGGCAGGGAGTCGGTCCAGTGCAGCACGTCTGGCGTCGCCAGCGGGCCAATCTCTTTACGCACCCAGTTGCGGACTTCTGCGTACAGTTCTGGTGACGGTTCCTCCCCGTGATTAAGCGTGACGTAGGCGTAGATCGCCTGACCTTTAATATTGTGCGGAATACCTACTACGGCGGCTTCGGCAATCTTCGGATGCGCCACCAGCGCCGACTCAATCTCCGCCGTTCCCAGACGGTGACCGGAGACGTTCAGCACATCGTCCACACGCCCGGTTATCCAGTAATAGCCATCTTCATCGCGACGCGCGCCGTCGCCGCTGAAATACATATTTTTGAAGGTGGAGAAGTAGGTCTGTTCAAAACGTTCGTGATCGCCAAACAGCGTACGCGCCTGACCCGGCCAGGAGTCGGTGATCACCAGGCTGCCTTCGGTAGCGCCTTCCAGCGGGTTACCTTCGTTATCGACCAGCGCCGGTTGCACGCCGAAGAACGGACGTGTTGCCGAACCGGCTTTCAGCTCGGTAGCGCCAGGCAGCGGCGTGATCATGAAACCGCCAGTTTCGGTCTGCCACCAGGTATCGACCACCGGACATTTCTCGTTGCCGATTTTTTTCCAGTACCACTCCCACGCTTCCGGGTTGATTGGCTCGCCCACGGAACCGAGAATGCGCAGCGACGATCGGTCGGTGCCTTCAATCGCTTTATCCCCTTCCGCCATCAGCGCGCGAATCGCCGTGGGCGCGGTATAGAGAATATTGACCTGATGCTTGTCCACCACCTGCGCCATACGGGCAGGCGTCGGCCAGTTCGGTACGCCTTCAAACATCAGCGTGGTCGCACCGCAGGCCAGCGGGCCGTACAGCAAGTAACTGTGTCCGGTCACCCAGCCCACATCGGCGGTGCACCAGTAGATATCACCCGGATGATAATCAAAGACATATTTAAAGGTCAGCGCCGCGTACACCAGATAACCGCCGGTAGTATGCAGCACACCTTTTGGCTTACCGGTAGAACCGGAGGTGTAGAGAATAAACAGCGGATCTTCGGCGTTCATCTCTTCCGCCTGGTGCTGATCGCTCGCTTGCTCAACCAGGTCGTGCCACCACAGGTCGCGCCCTTCCTGCCAGTCAATTTTCCCGCCAGTACGCTTCAGTACCACCACATGCTCTACGCTGGTGACGTTCGGGTTTTTCAGCGCGTCATCAACGTTTTTCTTCAGCGGAATACTGCGCCCGGCACGCACACCTTCGTCGGAAGTGATCACCAGTCGTGAGTTGGAATCAATAATGCGCCCGGCAACGGCTTCCGGCGAGAAGCCGCCGAAAATCACCGAATGCACCGCGCCAATGCGGGCGCAGGCCAGCATCGCAACCGCGGCTTCCGGCACCATCGGCATATAAATCGCCACCACATCACCTTTTTTAATGCCCAGCTCGAGCAGGGTATTGGCGAAGCGGCAGACGTCGCGGTGCAGCTCTTTATAGCTGATATGTTTGCTCTGGCTGGCGTCGTCGCCTTCCCAGATGATGGCGGTACGATCGCCGTTTTCTTGCAGATGGCGGTCAAGGCAGTTTGCCGCCAGATTCAGCGTGCCGTCCTCGTACCATTTAATGGACACATTACCGGGGGCAAAGGAGGTGTTTTTCACCTTCTGGTAAGGTTTGATCCAGTCAAGAATTTTTCCCTGTTCGCCCCAGAAGGTATCAGGTACGTTAATAGATTGTTGATACATCGCCTCGTACTGCTGAGGGTTTATCAGGCAACGGTCTGCGATGTTGGCAGGAATGGTGTGTTTGTGAATTTGGCTCATGCTTTTGTTCTCCTTGTAGGATGTTAATAATATGTGGCATAAGCGTTAAATGTAGGGGTATTGGCAGTTTTGTTTAGTATTTGGGCGACAGATCACGCAAAAGTAGAATTGTGCAAATAAACGGCAGGGTAATTTTTGAAGGTCAGCAACAAAAGTTGATTAATTCTTTGAGGAACATGCAGTTATGCATGCTGTTGAAAAAGAGGAAGATACTGACTAACTCTAAAGTGGTATTTTACATGCACTTACAATTGATTAAAGACAACATTCACAGTGTGGTTATTTGTTACACATAGGGGCGAGCAATGTCATGACAGTGTAGGTGCGGTTACTGTCGTGAAAAACAATAAAAACCGCCATTGCAACAATGGCGCAATTCGGATGAAGCCCCTATGACAAGGATAAAAATAAACGCACGCCGTATCTTCAGCTTATTGATTCCTTTTTTCTTTTTCACTTCTGTTCACGCTGAACAAACGGCTGCTCCCGCAAAACCTGTAACTGTGGAAGCGAAGAATGAAACCTTTGCCCCGCAGCATCCCGATCAATATCTCTCCTGGAAAGCCACCTCGGAACAGTCAGAGCGTGTTGACGCCCTGGCGGAAGATCCACGGCTGGTGATCCTGTGGGCGGGGTATCCCTTCTCGCGCGATTACAACAAGCCGCGTGGACATGCTTTTGCTGTGACCGATGTGCGTGAAACCCTGCGTACCGGTGCGCCGAAAAACGCTGAAGATGGTCCGCTACCGATGGCATGCTGGAGTTGTAAAAGCCCGGATGTGGCGCGTCTGATCCAGAAAGACGGCGAAGATGGCTACTTCCACGGTAAATGGGCGCGCGGCGGTCCGGAAATCGTCAACAACTTAGGTTGTGCCGATTGCCATAACACCGCCTCTCCAGAGTTCGCCAAAGGCAAACCGGAGTTAACCCTTTCCCGTCCGTATGCGGCTCGCGCGATGGAAGCCATTGGTAAACCTTTTGAGAAAGCCGGACGTTTCGACCAGCAATCGATGGTTTGCGGTCAGTGCCATGTGGAGTATTACTTCGACGGCAAAAACAAAGCGGTTAAATTCCCGTGGGATGACGGCATGAAAGTCGAAAATATGGAGCAGTATTACGACAAAATTGCCTTCTCTGACTGGACTAACTCCCTGTCGAAAACGCCAATGCTGAAAGCGCAGCACCCGGAATATGAAACCTGGACAGCGGGCATTCACGGTAAAAACAACGTGACCTGTATCGACTGCCATATGCCAAAAGTGCAGAACGCCGAAGGCAAACTCTACACCGACCATAAAATTGGTAATCCGTTTGATAACTTCGCCCAGACTTGTGCGAACTGCCATACCCAGGACAAAGCTGCCTTGCAAAAAGTGGTCGCGGAACGTAAGCAGTCGATTAACGACCTGAAAATCAAGGTTGAAGATCAACTGGTTCACGCTCACTTCGAAGCGAAAGCAGCGCTGGATGCAGGCGCGACGGAAGCTGAAATGAAGCCAATTCAGGACGATATCCGTCATGCCCAGTGGCGCTGGGATCTGGCGATCGCTTCCCACGGCATTCATATGCACGCACCGGAAGAAGGTTTACGGATGCTCGGTACGGCGATGGATAAAGCGGCGGATGCACGCACCAAACTGGCGCGCCTGCTGGCGACCAAAGGCATCACCCATGAAATCCAGATCCCGGATATCTCAACCAAAGAGAAAGCCCAGCAGGCCATTGGCCTGAACATGGAACAAATCAAGGCCGAGAAGCAGGACTTCATCAAAACGGTGATCCCGCAGTGGGAAGAACAGGCACGTAAAAACGGTCTGTTAAGCCAATAACCCCGTTCCGCCTCGCAAGGGGCGGAAAACACAATGGAGTGAATATGAGCGTATTACGTTCGTTATTAACTGCCGGGGTGCTGGCGTCGGGCCTGTTGTGGAGCCTGAACGGAATTACCGCTACCCCTGCGGCGCAGGCATCTGATGATCGCTACGAAGTTACCCAGCAGCGTAACCCGGATGCCGCCTGTCTGGACTGTCATAAACCAGATACCGAAGGTATGCATGGAAAACATGCTTCCGTTATCAACCCGAATAACAAACTGCCGGTCACCTGCACCAACTGTCACGGCCAGCCATCACCGCAACACCGCGAAGGGGTGAAAGATGTGATGCGCTTTAACGAGCCGATGTACAAGGTTGGAGAGCAGAACAGCGTCTGTATGTCCTGTCATCTGCCGGAACAGTTGCAAAAAGCGTTCTGGCCGCACGATGTCCACGTAACCAAAGTGGCGTGCGCCAGCTGCCATTCCCTGCATCCACAGCAAGATACGATGCAGACGTTAAGTGACAAAGGACGGATTAAGATTTGCGTCGATTGCCACAGCGATCAGCGCACCAATCCGAACTTTAACCCGGCGTCTGTTCCGTTGCTTAAGGAGCAGCCATGACCTGGTCTCGTCGCCAGTTTCTCACCGGCGTCGGCGTGCTGGCAGCCGTCAGCGGCACCGCAGGGCGCGTGGTGGCGAAAACGTTGAATATCAATGGGGTGCGTTACGGCATGGTGCATGACGAGTCGTTATGCATCGGCTGTACCGCCTGTATGGATGCTTGTCGGGAAGTGAACAAGGTGCCGGAAGGCGTCTCGCGCCTGACGATTATTCGTAGCGAGCCGCAGGGCGAATTTCCTGATGTGAAATATCGCTTCTTCCGTAAGTCTTGCCAGCACTGCGATCATGCGCCGTGCGTTGACGTCTGCCCGACCGGTGCGTCTTTTCGCGATGCTGCCAGTGGGATTGTCGATGTTAATCCGGATCTCTGCGTCGGTTGTCAGTACTGCATCGCCGCCTGTCCGTACCGCGTGCGCTTTATCCATCCGGTCACGAAGACGGCGGACAAATGCGATTTCTGCCGTAAGACCAATTTGCAGGCCGGTAAGTTGCCCGCGTGCGTTGAAGCTTGCCCGACCAAGGCGCTGACGTTTGGCAATCTGGACGATCCCAACAGTGAGATTTCGCAACTGCTGCGCCAGAAGCCCACTTACCGCTACAAGCTGGCGCTGGGAACCAAACCGAAGCTGTACCGCGTACCGTTTAAATACGGGGAGGTGAGCCAATGACGCAGACTTCCGCATTTCATTTTGAATCGCTGGTGTGGGACTGGCCGATTGCCATCTACCTGTTTTTGATTGGTATTTCTGCTGGTCTGGTGACGCTGGCCGTGCTGTTACGTCGCTTCTACCCGCAGGCGGGCGGTGCAGACAGTACGTTGCTGCGCACCACGCTGATTGTCGGGCCGGGCGCGGTGATCCTCGGTCTGTTGATCCTCGTCTTCCACCTGACAAGACCGTGGACCTTCTGGAAGCTGATGTTCCACTACAGTTTTACCTCGGTGATGTCGATGGGGGTGATGCTGTTTCAGCTCTACATGGTGGTGCTGGTGCTGTGGCTGGCGAAAATCTTTGAACATGATTTGCTTGCCCTGCAACAACGCTGGTTGCCGAAGCTGGGGATCGTGCAAAAGGTTCTGAGCCTGCTGACGCCCGTTCATCGCGGACTGGAAACATTGATGCTGGTGCTGGCGGTGTTGTTGGGGGCTTATACCGGCTTTCTGCTGTCGGCGCTGAAATCGTATCCGTTCCTCAATAACCCGATCCTGCCGGTGCTGTTCCTCTTCTCCGGCATCTCGTCCGGTGCGGCGGTGGCGCTGATCGCCATGGCGATACGCCAACGCAGTAACCCGCATTCCACGGAAGCGCAGTTTGTACACCGTATGGAAATCCCTGTGGTATGGGGTGAAATCTTCCTGCTGGTGGCGTTTTTTGTCGGTCTGGCGCTGGGCGATGACGGTAAAGTTCGTGCGCTGGTGGCGGCATTAGGTGGCGGTTTCTGGACGTGGTGGTTCTGGCTTGGTGTCGCCGGGCTGGGGCTGATTGTGCCAATGTTGCTCAAACCGTGGGTCAATCGCAGTTCCGGCATTCCTGCCGTGCTGGCGGCGTGTGGGGCCAGTCTGGTCGGCGTGTTGATGCTGCGCTTTTTCATTCTCTACGCCGGACAGTTGACGGTGGCGTAAGCCAGAAAAGAGGTGGTTTCTGGACGTATTCCTTCCTGAAGTCGGTTTTCTGGCGTTGTTGTTAAGTCTCGGGGTCAACGTGTTGACCCCGTTGACGGCCTTTGCGGGAGTGCGGTTGCGCTGGCCTGCCATGATGCGACTCACTTGCATCGGCATTCTGGCGCAGTTCGCGCTCCTGCTGCTCGCCTTTGGCGTACTGACGTATTGTTTTCTCATCAGCGATTTCTCGGTCATTTATGTCGCGCAACATAGCTACAGCCTGCTGTCGTGGGAACTCAAGCTGGCAGCGGTGTGGGGCGGCCATGAAGGTTCGCTGCTGCTTTGGGTGCTGCTGCTTTCCGCCTGGAGCGCGCTGTTTGCCTGGCATTATCGGCAGCAAACCGATCCGCTATTTCCGCTGACGCTAGCCGTTTTATCTCTCATGCTCGCCGCACTGCTACTGTTTGTGGTGCTGTGGTCCGATCCCTTCGTGCGGATATTTCCACCAGCAATCGAAGGCCGCGATCTCAATCCGATGCTGCAACATCCCGGTCTTATCTTTCATCCACCGCTGCTTTATCTCGGGTATGGCGGTTTGATGGTGGCGGCGAGCGTGGCGCTGGCGAGTTTACTGCGCAGCGAGTTTGATGGTGCCTGCGCCCGAATTTGCTGGCGCTGGGCACTACCTGGCTGGAGCGCATTAACGGCGGGGATCATTCTCGGTTCCTGGTGGGCCTATTGCGAACTGGGCTGGGGCGGCTGGTGGTTCTGGGATCCGGTGGAAAACGCCTCTTTATTACCCTGGCTTTCTGCCACTGCGCTGCTGCACAGTTTATCTCTGACACGTCAGCGGGGGATTTTCCGCCACTGGTCGCTGCTGCTGGCGATAGTTACTCTGATGCTGTCGCTGCTGGGCACCTTAATTGTCCGTTCTGGCATTCTGGTTTCGGTTCATGCGTTCGCGCTGGATAACGTCCGCGCCGTGCCGTTGTTCAGCCTGTTTGCACTGATTAGCCTTGCGTCTCTGGCTCTGTATGGCTGGCGAGCGCGGGACGGTGGCCCGGCGGTGCGTTTTTCGGGGTTATCGCGGGAAATGTTAATCCTCGCTACGCTGTTGCTGTTTTGCGCAGTGCTACTGATCGTGCTGGTGGGAACGCTTTATCCGATGATTTACGGCCTGCTGGGCTGGGGACGCCTCTCCGTTGGCGCACCTTATTTTAACCGCGCGACGTTACCGTTTGGTCTGTTGATGCTGGTGGTGATTGTGCTGGCGACGTTTGTCTCTGGCAAACGCGCGCAGCTTCCGGCGCTGGTAGCTCATGCGGGCGTGCTGTTATTTGCCGCTGGGGTCGTGGTTTCCAGCGTCAGCCGTCAGGAAATCAGCCTGAATTTACAGCCGGGTCAGCCGGTGACGCTGGCAGGATACACCTTCCGTTTTGAGCGCCTCGATCTGCAAGCCAAAGGCAATTACACCAGCGAAAAAGCGATAGTGGCGCTGTTTGACCATCAGCAACGCATTGGTGAATTAACGCCGGAGCGGCGTTTTTACGAAGCTCGTCGTCAGCAAATGATGGAACCGTCAATTCGCTGGAACGGCATCCATGACTGGTATGCGGTCATGGGGGAGAAAACTGGGCTGGATCGTTACGCTTTTCGTTTGTATGTACAAAGCGGTGTGCGCTGGATCTGGGGGGGAGGATTGTTGATGATTGCAGGCGCATTATTAAGCGGATGGCGGGGGAGGAAGCGCGATGAGTAAAGGACTTCTCACGCTACTGCTGTTATTTACCTGTTTTGCGCGCGCTCAGGTTGTAGACACCTGGCAATTCGCTAATCCGCAACAACAGGAACAGGCGTTAAATATTGCCAGCCAGTTACGTTGTCCGCAGTGCCAGAATCAAAACTTACTGGAATCCAATGCGCCGGTGGCAGTCAGTATGCGCCATCAGGTTTACAGCATGGTGGCGGAGGGGAAGAACGAAGTCGAAATCATTGGCTGGATGACCGAACGCTACGGAGATTTTGTTCGCTATAACCCACCGTTAACGGGTCAGACGCTGGTGTTATGGGCGCTGCCAGTGGTGTTGTTACTACTGATGGCACTGATCCTCTGGCGAGTGAGGGCGAAGCGATGAAACAGCCCAAAATACCGGTGAAAATGCTGACAACACTCACAATATTGATGGTATTTCTCTGTGTCGGCAGTTATCTGTTAAGCCCAAAATGGCAGGCGGTACGTGCGGAGTATCAGCGTCAGCGCGATCCGCTACATCAGTTTGCCAGCCAGCAAACCCCGGAAGCGCAGCTTCAGGCATTACAGGATAAAATCCGCGCTAATCCACAAAACAGCGAACAGTGGGCGTTACTGGGCGAGTACTATCTGTGGCAAAACGATTACAGCAATTCGCTGCTGGCGTATCGTCAGGCGTTGCAACTACATGGTGAGAACGCTGAACTGTATGCGGCGCTGGCGACGGTGCTTTATTACCAGGCCAGCCAGCATATGACCGCCCAGACTCGCGCAATGATCGACAAAGCCCTCGCGCTGGACTCTAACGAAATCACCGCTCTGATGCTGCTGGCTTCCGATGCGTTTATGCAGGCGAATTACGCGCAAGCCATCGAACTATGGCAAAAAGTGATGGATCTCAACTCACCCCGGATCAACCGGACACAGCTGGTCGAGTCGATTAATATGGCGAAACTGTTGCAGCGGAGATCGGATTAATCATCTGGTGATGAAGATTATGTCATTGAGCTGCATAAAAAATAATCGAATGAACATATGCCAAAAATAATCACTAATCAGTATTATTGCAGATTAAACAAATAAAAATCTTTCCATAACAAATGGTTATTCATTAATCCTGCCATAAACTCGCGTTATTATGCATTAATGCAGCGAAAAGCTCTGTTGTTAAAGGGTTGCGCAACATACCGCGCAAATGATACTGATCATAAGCGTTAAAAAAATCTACAAACCAACGCAACACAATTCATGCCCTGGCAGTATGTCACGTTCTCGCGTTTCTGAACGGGGAACGGCGCTCCATTGAGGAAGTTATTCTGATGAAAAGTATAAAATTCAGCCTGGCCTGGCAGATTCTGTTTGCTATGGTGCTGGGCATTCTCCTGGGAAGCTACCTGCACTACCATAGCGACAGCCGCGACTGGCTGGTCGTCAATTTGCTCTCTCCGGCGGGTGATATCTTCATCCATCTGATCAAAATGATTGTTGTGCCGATTGTGATCTCCACGCTGGTGGTGGGTATCGCGGGTGTGGGTGATGCCAAACAGCTCGGGCGTATTGGCGCGAAAACCATTATTTACTTCGAGGTGATCACCACCGTCGCCATCATTTTGGGGATCACTCTGGCGAACGTCTTCCAGCCCGGTGCCGGGGTGGATATGTCGCAGCTGGCGACCGTCGATATCTCGAAATATCAGAGCACTACGGAAGCGGTACAAAGCAGTTCCCACGGCATTATGGGCACGATTTTGTCGCTGGTGCCGACGAACATTGTGGCGTCGATGGCGAAAGGCGAAATGCTGCCGATCATCTTCTTCTCGGTGCTGTTTGGTCTGGGGCTTTCTTCCCTGCCCGCGACGCATCGTGAACCGCTGGTGACCGTGTTCCGCTCCATCTCTGAAACCATGTTTAAAGTGACTCACATGGTGATGCGTTATGCACCGGTGGGTGTGTTTGCGCTGATTGCGGTGACGGTGGCTAACTTTGGTTTCTCTTCTCTGTGGCCACTGGCGAAACTGGTGCTGCTGGTGCATTTCGCCATTCTGTTCTTCGCGCTGGTAGTGCTGGGAATTGTGGCGCGCCTGTGCGGGTTAAGCGTCTGGATCCTGATTCGTATTCTGAAAGATGAGCTGATTCTGGCGTACTCCACTGCCAGCTCTGAAAGCGTACTGCCGCGAATTATTGAGAAGATGGAAGCCTACGGAGCACCGGCGTCGATCACCAGCTTCGTGGTGCCGACCGGTTACTCTTTTAACCTTGATGGTTCGACGCTGTATCAAAGTATTGCCGCTATTTTCATCGCTCAGCTGTATGGCATTGACCTGTCCATCTGGCAGGAAATCATTCTGGTGCTGACGCTGATGGTGACCTCGAAAGGGATTGCTGGCGTGCCGGGCGTGTCGTTTGTGGTGTTGCTGGCAACGCTGGGTAGCGTAGGTATTCCGCTGGAAGGTCTGGCGTTTATTGCTGGTGTTGACCGTATCCTCGACATGGCGCGTACTGCGCTGAACGTGGTGGGTAATGCGCTGGCGGTGCTGGTGATTGCCAAGTGGGAACACAAATTTGACCGCAAAAAGGCGCTGGCTTATGAGCGTGAAGTGCTGGGCAAATTTGATAAAACTGCGGATCAATAATTGAAGATTGCCGGGGATATCCACCCGGCAATGTGTGGATGCCTGATGCGACGCTGGTGCGTCTTATCAGGCCTACGCCAGACAGCGCAATAGCCTGATTTAGCGTGATTTTGTAGGTCGGATAAGGCGTTTATGCCGCATCCGACATCAACGCCTGATGCGACGCTTAACGCGTCTTATCAGGCCTACGCCAGACAGCGCAATAGCCTGATTTAGCGTGATTTTGTAGGTCGGATAAGGCGTTTATGCCGCATCCGACATCAACGCCTGATGCGACGCTTAACGCGTCTTATCAGGCCTACGCCAGACAGCGCAATAGCCTGATTTAGCGTGATTTTGTAGGTCGGATAAGGCGTTTACGCCGCATCCGACATCAATGCCTGATGCGACGCTTGCCGCGTCTTATCAGGCCTATCTTAACCGTTGGTTAATTTTTCAAACTCTTCACACCCGGTATCAAACCCTTCCATACAGCTCAGGTTCAACCAGTGCAGCGCCTTTTGCTTGTTCTTCTCGATAAAACCTTCTTCACCGTTTAAGAACATCATTCCCGCCCAGTACTCGGAATAACCGGTTCGGGAAATTGCAGAGCTGCGTTTGAAATACCAGGTTGCCTTGTCATCGTCGGCCTTAATGCCCACGCCGTTGGCGTAAATCAAACCAAGCAGCATTTGGGCATCGACGGCAGAGTCGTTCTCCAGATCTTCCGAGGCGTTTTCTAACAGCGAAATTGCCTTTGGATAATCCGGTTTACCCGCTTGAGTATTTACCAGAATATGCGCCAGCGTTACTTCACCTTCTTTACTGCCCGCTTGCGCCGCTTTCTCTGCAAGAACTTTTGCTTGTGGATAGTCCAGACTGACCGGATTGGTGATTTTGATCTGCGCCAGCAGCGCGCAGGCATCAGCATCACCGCTGTCGGCGGCTTTCTGTGCCCAATATTCGGCTTTGCTCAAATCGCCGGAGCTAAACCAGCTGTCGGCAAGAAAATATTGTGCGCGTCGGTCCCCGGCCTCTGCTGCCTTTAAATACTGGCTGCCAGGCTCGGAGTCGTTGGCGTGGGCAAAGAATGTCAAAAACAACATCAATGCGATAATTTTTTTCATTTTGATAATACGATTGGGTAGGGAGTAACCAGTATAAAGAGTTCGAATGGATAAAAAAACAGCCTCCGAAAGGAGGCTGTAGAAAGGACGGTATTACGCCAGTGCCGCTTCGCGCAGGCGAGTTTTCAACTTGTTGTACTCGTCAATCACGTACTGCTCGGCGGCGCGCTGATCGGCGATCGGCTCGACGCGCACGGCGCAGTATTTGTATTCCGGCGTTTTCGTAATCGGGCTTAAGTTTTCGGTAACCAGCTCGTTACAGGCACCAATCCACCACTGGTAGGTCATGTAAATCGCCCCTTTGTTCGGACGATCGCTGACCTGCGCACGGGTGATAATTTTGCCTTTACGCGAGTGCACCCAAACCAATGCCTCATCTTCAATACCCAGACGTTTGGCGTCTTCGGTATTGATTTGTGCGTAGCCAGGTTCATCAGCCAGCGCCGCCAGTGCCGCACAGTTACCGGTCATCGAACGGCAAGAGTAGTGACCAACTTCACGCACCGTTGACAGTACCATCGGGTACTCGTCGGTGAGTTTGTCGATTGGCGCTACCCAGTCGCAGGTGAAGAACTGCGCCAGACCGTTCGGGGTATCAAACTTCTCTTTAAACAGATAAGAAGTCCCCTGATCGGCATCTGAAGTATCGCGGCAAGGCCACTGAATGAAGCCCAGTTCGCCCATTTTCTCGTAAGTCGCACCGTAGAAATCCGGGCACAGATGACGCAACTCATCCCAGATCTCCTGGGTGTTGTTGTAGTGCATCGGATAACCCATACGGGTGGCGATTTCACTGATGATTTGCCAGTCCGTTTTCAGATCCCATTTCGGTTCAACCGCCTTGAAGAAACGCTGGAAGCCACGGTCAGCCGCAGTAAACACGCCTTCATGCTCGCCCCACGACGTTGACGGTAAAATAACATCCGCCGCCGACGCGGTTTTGGTCATAAAGATGTCCTGAACGATAACCAGTTCCAGAGCTTCAAAGGCTTTACGTACTGCCGACAGCTCCGCGTCAGTTTGCAGCGGATCTTCGCCCATAATGTACGCGGCACGCACTTCGCCATGCGCTGCGCGGTGCGGTAGCTCGCTGATGCGATAGCCGGTATGCGCTGGCAGGCTTTCCACGCCCCAGGCTTTGGCGAATTTCTCGCGGTTAGCCGGATCTTTCACGTACTGGTATCCCGGATACGTATCCGGCAGCGCGCCCATATCGCAGGCACCCTGTACGTTGTTCTGACCACGAACCGGGTTAACACCCGCATGTGGCTTACCGAGGTTACCGGTCAGCATCGCGAGGCTGGTCAGAGAACGCACGGTTTCCACGCCCTGGTAGAACTGGGTTACACCCATGCCCCACAGGATGGCGGCGCTTTTCGCCTGGGCATACATCCGTGCCGCCTGACGAATCTCACTGGCGCTGACGCCGGTGATATCTTCAACCGACTCCGGCGTGTAGCCTTCAACGATTTTACGATACTCTTCAAAGCCTTCTGTACGGGAAGCGACGAATGCTTTGTCGTACAAATTTTCTTCAATAATGACATGGCCCATCGCATTCAACAGCGCGATGTTCGAGCCGTTTTTCAGTGCAATGTGCATGTCAGCAATGCGCGCGGTTTCAATTTTGCGCGGATCGCAGACGATAATTTTCGCCCCGTTACGTTTAGCGTTAATTACGTGATTCGCCACGATTGGGTGGGAATCCGCCGGGTTGTACCCGAAAACGAACACTAAATCGGTATTATCAATTTCGTTAATAGCATTGCTCATTGCGCCATTACCGACCGATTGGTGCAGACCTGCAACCGATGGGCCGTGTCAGACACGAGCGCAGCAGTCAACGTTATTGGTACCAATAACGGCGCGCGCAAATTTTTGCATTACATAGTTGGTTTCGTTACCCGTACCACGCGAGGAGCCGGTCGTCTGGATGGCATCCGGACCGTACTTCTCTTTGATGGCGCTCAGGCGCTCGGCAACGTAATTCAGTGCCTCATCCCAGGAAACAGGTTCGAGTTTGCCGCCACGCTGGCGACGGATCATGGGGGTTTTCAGGCGCGGGGTCAGGATCTGGGTATCGTTAATGAAATCCCAGCCATAATAACCCTTCAGACACAGGGTACCCTGGTTGGTTTTCCCCTGCGCTGCCTCCGCCCGGACGATTTTGCCGTTATCGACGACCAGGTTGATTTTGCAACCTGATGCGCAATAGGGGCAAACCGTGACGACTTTTTTCATCGGTCTCGCTCCAGTTAATCAAATCACGCATACGCGCTCTCGACTACAGTATGCATCTTTTATGCCACATTTTATTTGGGGTCATTCCCTGATATTACGGGCACTATTTATTCAAAACTCTGACGAAAAACAGGCTGTCGTCAGTTTTGACGTGACGAAACGAAATACCGCGTGACAGCCATCACGCGGCAGACATTTTATTTTTTCTCGACGACGGGAGCCGCCTGATACCCGCCGCCCAGCGATTTCATCAACTGAATGCTTTGGATCACCCGGCGGCTGTCCAGCATCAGTAATGACATCTCTTCGGCAAGTACTGGCAACCGGGCTTCAGTGGCCTGTAAGCGGCTGGTTAAGCCGCGCTGATAGGCGGCCTCGGCAGCGCGCTGGGTGAAGCGCGTTGCTTCCACGCGTTCAGCCTGCATCTCTCGCTCGTCGTTGAGCGTTTGCAGACGCGTGCCGTTGACGGCAACGTCGCGCACCGCGTTCAGTACTGACTGGTTGTAACGTTCAATCATCATGTTGCTGGCGGCGCGAGTGCCTTCGAGATTGGCATTCAACCGTCCACCGTCAAACAGCGGCAATTTCAGACCCGGGATGAAGTTGAACTGGCGACTGGTTTTTTTGAATAAGGTATCCAGGTGGATGGCATCAAGGCCGAAAAACGCTTTGATATCAAAGCTCGGGTAGAACAACGCCCGCGCGGAATCCACCTGATCTAATGACGCCTGAACATACCAGCGCATGGCTTGCAGATCCGGGCGTCTGGCGAGCAACTCATAAGAGAGCGTCGCCGGAATGCCGGTCTGTACTTGCGGTAATGCCACCGGTTTGATCTCCGGCATATCGCTGGCTCCCGCGCCAATCAATGCACGCAGAGATTCTCGCGTTTCGGTGATTTGCCCTTTAACGGCAGCAATTTGTTTATCGACCGCCAGAATCTGTGCCCGCGCGCCGTGGAAAGGCACTTGCGCTTCCAGACCGTGCGCCACTTTACTTTGGTGCGCTTTCACCGCGTAATCAATCACATCGCGAGTTTGTTCTAACAGATCGAGCATCTGATAGCTGGCCTGCATACTGTAATAAAGCTGCGCTACGCCCGTGGTCAGCGATAGCTCTACTGCTGCGGTTTCTGCCAGCGCGGCATTATGCGCGCCAATGGCGGCGGCAACCGCTGAGCGATGCACACCCCACAAATCAAGATCCAGTCCGGCAAACAAACCTACTGTGGCTTCCGTATAGTACGGCCCGTCCATACCCAGTGCTGGCGCATCCATCGCATAAGGGCTTAAAAAGCCGTTCGCCGAGACGCGTTGGCGGTTGAGCATCCCTAACGCTGCGACCTGCAACTGTGAACCGGCATCTAACAAATCGGCCTGGGACTGCGCTTTTTCTTCCCGCAGTTTCGCTTCGGCGAGGGTGTGTGAACCACTTAGCGTCCGTTGGATCAGCGCATCCAGCTGCGGGTCATTGAGTTGTTTCCACCACTGCGCCTGCGGCCAGCCGGAGCTGGCAAGATGAATATCGTCGGCCAGTTTGATTTGTTCCGGTTTGAGCTGTTGATGAGGTGCAGAATCCTTACGTACCAGGGCACAGCCGGAAATCAGCGTCGTGCTGCCGAGAATGCTGCACAACAGCAGACGTGAAAGTTGACGATTGATCATTGCGTGGCTCCTTGTGCCTGTTCCGTGGCGGGCGTTAATGCCGGGGCTGTCCAGTCTGGCAAGCGGGCGAAAAGCTGGCAGACGTGTTGCTCCTGTTTTAATAAGGTGGGCAGGATGGCCTGAGAGGCGGGTGTCTCTTCAAGCGTTATTTGAGGAGAACGGCTGAGTGCGGTTGCCAGACCGGCAGCGTATTTCTCCAGGGCGTCGGCAAACTGACCTGCTCTGTCCGGCTGTAGTGCGTTATCCAGCGCCTGCGCCGAGTTCCAGGTGGCATCCCAGGCGTGAAGAAGATCGCGGCCCTGACGAATAACCGTTTGCGAACGTTCAATCAGTAATGCGCGTTCTTCGCTGTCCAGTTGACGCTCCAGCGCCACGCGTTGGCACATCTCTTCACAGGCATTAAACGCCGCATGCAGACCTATACGAATTTGCAGATAAGTGCGCAGAGCCGTGACTTCCTGCTGGCGTGGGATCCGCATTACTTTACTTAACATACCCAGCGCGCCAGCCAGTTTTTGCGGCAGCGTGCGCGCTTCACTCTCAGGCCAGACAAAGGTGTAAATCACCGCGGACACCACGGTACCAATGATGATACCCAGGGCGCGATCGCGAATTTCCACCAGGTCGTACACTGGGCCAAAAACGTTTTCGAGCGTGGCGAGCGCGAAGGTGACCACCATCTGTGTGCCGATATAAGAAGAGCGTTCAGAGCTGGTGGCAATCCATGCGCCCAACAGGAAAATCGGTGCCAGCACAAACAGCAATTCGACAATATTGTCCAGCCAGGGCATGACCAGTAGCGTGAATAACAGCGCCAGAATCGCGCCGCAAAAGGCCCCGCCAAAACGCAGCACCATCTTCTGGTACGACGAACCGACATTTGGGTTAGCGACGATCACGCATGTCAGCATACAGGTGTGAATGCCTTCCCAGTCCACGCCGCTGTAAAAGGTGTAACAGATCAAACAGGCGAGCAGCGTTTTTACCGCGTAGCGCATATAGTCTGGATTGGTAAAAGCATCGGCGGCCATTGATGGCGGTTTGGCTGCGGGCGTTGGCGGCGTATTCGGGTCCATCTGACCCAGTTGTAACAACGTCTGGCAGATATTCTCCAGGTTACATTCCCGTGCCGCCATCGCTTCACTTTCACTGATCCGCCAGTCGCTTTGCCAGCACTGACCTTCAGCAACGGCATGCTGCAGCTTATTGATTTCTGAGGCTAATTTTTGCCGAAATTCAATAATTGCCTGAGAATCAGCAAAAGAGGTGGGATCGTAGCGATTCAGCGTCGAGTAAATGTAGGTTACCGTTGCCACGCAGCTTTGCCACCATGCGCTTTGAGTTCGCCAGTTGGCATCGTCCGCGAGACAAAAGACATTCAGTTTTTGCAGCGCCAGCGCCTCTCTTTCAATCCGCGTTTCGGGTAGCGGTGCGAGGCTGTCCGTCAGGTGGCTAATGGCATCATCAAGCCGATCATTAAGCGCCTGATGCATTTGCGAAATGGCACGACTGGGAAACCACAGCACGCCGATTAACGTCATCAGCAAGGTTGGATAAAGGCCAACAACGATACACCACAGCGTTAAGCGCACGACCACTTCCGGATAGTCGAGCATGGCGGGGAAGGTTTGCCCGTAAATAGCGACAATGGCGACGGCGAAAAAGACCAGCCCCAAGCGATGGGTGCGCATCAAAAACATGCAGCCCATCAGGATCGGTCCGGCGATGATCAATCGGATCAACGGTTCGCCGTATGACCATTTGTAGATCAAAAACAGGCTGCCGATCTCCAGCACCGTGGCAACCACAAACAAGATCGCGACAAATTTGGTGTAAAACGCGTTCGACTGAATACCGTAAAACAGCACTGCCAGCGATAACGCCACAAAAGGGATCTCAAAGGTCATCGAGATCAGAATCACCAGCAGGCAGCCTACCCAGAGTTGCACGGTCTGCGGCACGCGACCTGGTCGCCGCTCGCTTAACTCTTCATGAAAGAACGCCAGCAGCCTGACCACCGGTAATGGCAGGGAGTTGAGCGCGCTCATTATTGCGGCTCAAGATTAGCGACTGCCGAAGCGCCGATGCGGAACATTTCCGGGTCAGGTTTATCGACCATGATTTTGACCGGAAAACGCTGGGCAACGCGGACCCAGTTAATAGAACGAGACACTTTCGGCAGGCCGCCCAGCACCAGGCCGCCGTCATCCGGTAGCACGCCGTAGCCAATCGAATCCACTTTACCCTCGAAGGTTTTGCCGCTGTCACTCATCAGGCGAATCGTTGCGGGTGTACCTGAGCGAATATTTTTCAGATCGGTTTCGCGGAAGTTGGCGATCACATACCAGTGACGAGTGTCGATTAGGGTAAAAATAGGGCGCATGGCAGAAGCAAATTGCCCGACGGAGGTTTTGAGGGAAATGACCCGGCCATCAAACGGCGCGCGAACGGTCGCCATTTCCAGATGCAGTTTGGTCAGGGCAATATCCGCTTCGACCGCCGCACGCTGGGCAACTAATGCATCCACGCCGCTGACGGCGCTGGCGGCTGACTGCGCCTGTAACAATACGGCATTAAGATCCGCTTCTGCGGCGCGCTGCGCCGTTCTTGCACGGTCAACATCTTCCGCTGAGACAAAACCTTCTTTCAGTAATGGCTCGGTGCGGCGTAATGTATCTGTGGCCTGTTTCGCGGCGGCACGGGCTTTTTCTACCGTGGCATTAACCGAGTCGGCACCAAACTGTTGCGCGTCAACGCTACGCTGGGTGAGCATAATTTGCTTATCCAGCGCCGCGAGGGAGGCTTCAGCTTTCGCCAGATTGGCTTCGTACGGGCGCGGGTCGATGCGGAACAGCAAATCGCCCTGTTTGACTGCCTGGTTGTCGGTGACCGCCAGTTCTACAATGCGGCCGCTGACTTCCGGTACCACATCAATGGTATCTGCTGACGCGTAAGCGTCATTAGTTGATGGCGCACTGTCTACGCGCCAGATAACGAAAACAAGGGCAACCAGCGCCAACGCAACCACTAACAGAGCAGGGAATTTACTGCGAGGAGCTTTTTTCGGCGTACTTTCCATGAGCGCGTCTCAAATAGATTAGAAAAATGCCAGCCAGAACAGCATGGCGTAGAGAGCAAAAAGGGCGGTATAAATAATTCCGACAAATGCCAGATTGATATTTGCCCGCTGAATAACTCGCCTCGTGATGAGCGTCAAAATAAGGCTGGCAATGGCGCAGAAAAACCAGCTGGGATAATAAGCGCCGATCACCGGGATTGCCGGAGATAATGAGCATCCCGAAACCATGAAGACGGGAATTATCCAGGCTGTTTTTTTGAGTTGCATCGCCATGCGAGAGAGAACTGTTGGCATATTAAATACATCCTGTCTGCTGCGAACAATATCTGTAGTGAATATCAATATCCATTGAAGGCGTCAGTATGGCTATTTTCTTGATGAATAAAAATAGCTTTATTCAGCCACCGCATTCATAACTTATATATTTTATGTATTAATTGGTTGTATATATTTTTAAAATAAATGCTTTTGGGGGCTTCAGCGCCCCCAAAAGCGAGTGGCATTAATTTGGGGTTACGATATTCACCCACAAATCGAAATTATCCAGACAGGCAATAATTTCTTCCAGTTTCGCGCCATTGCCAATAATTTTGGCTTTCTTCGCTTTTACCAGATCCGCCATTTTTGCCTGTCCGGTCAGCACGGCGTGCAGATCTTCACGGCTGATGTAGAAAGAGGCGTTGGCTTGCGGTTGCAGCGTTTTCCGGTAGTTAAGCACACTATCGTTCAGCGTCAGGTTGAGGTTATCGCCGTTGCCCATATTGAAGTTCAGGCTGATATTTTTACCCGCGGCTTTCGCGCTATCGAGGCGAACGGACATAAAGTCGAACAGCATTTCGACCGACATCCCGCGAATGGTGTCCGGGGAACCGGTGGTGCCGTGGCTGAACTTATGCACCCCTTCGCGCAGCTCTTTCGCGCCGGTCAGGTAGAAACCGCGCCAGGTGGCGGACTCGGCCTGATAGCCCAGCTGTTCAAAGTTATTCGCTTGCAGATTCTTCGCGACCTGGTCACCCGGGTTGGCGGCAATCACCTGTTTCAGCAGTTCTGCCGACCAGCGGTAATCACCTTGCTTGTTCGCTTCTTGCGCCAGGTTGATGACACGGGCAGAACCGCCCAGCGCCTGCACGTAACGTTTACCCATCTCCACCTGACCATACGGATGCAGGTTAGCCGGGTTACCGTCGTAATAGCCAAGATAGAAGTTATACACCGCGCGGGCGTTGTGGCTGACAGAACCGTAATAGCCACGGCTGGCCCAGTTATTGGCAAGTGCAGGCGGCAGCTTAATCATGTCGCCGATTTCATTCATGGTGTAGCCCTGGTTCGCCAGGTGCAGGGTCTGGTCGTGAATGTACTTGATAGTATCGCGATATTTACCAATATAATCATTGATATGCTTATTGCCCCAGACCGGCCAGGTGTGCGGCATAAACAGGACTTCCGCGTCGTTACCCCACATATCCAGCGTTTCGTTCAGATACTCGGTCCACTTGCTGGTGTCGCGGGTTTTCGCGCCGCGTAGAGTGTAGAAGTTGTGCAGGGTATGCGTGGCGTTCTCGGCGGTACACAGGGCTTTCAGGGCCGGAATATAGAAGTGCATTTCGGCTGGCGCTTCGCTACCTGGGGTCATCAGGAAGTCAAACTCCAGGCCGTCGATAATCATCTTCTCGCCAGTTCGGACGATAGTTTTAGTCGGTGCAATAATGCTCGGGTCGCCCGTTGCCAGCGTCACGCCAAGGCCATTACCCACGTTGCCTTGCGCGTTGTGCGGCAGTAACAGACCGTAAGAGTAGAGCGCACGGCGGCTCATGATGTTACCCGCCAGCACGTTTTCGCTGATGGCTTCGTCCATAAAGCCTGCAGGGGCAATCACCTGAACTTTGCCGGATTTAACATCGGCTTCAGAGATAATGCCTTTCACGCCACCATAGTGGTCGGTGTGGCTGTGAGTGTAGATAACGGCAACAATCGGTTTTTGCGGACGATGCTGGAAGTAAAGGTCAAGTGCGGCTTTTGCGGCAGGCGGCGTCACCAGCGGGTCGATAACAATAATGCCTTTCTCGCCCTCAACGAACGTAATGTTAGAGATATCCTGGCCGCGCACCTGATACATTTTATCGGTGACTTTGAACAGGCCAGAAATACCGTTGATTTGCGACTGACGCCACAGGCTGGGGTTTACGGTTTCCGGCGCTGCGGCATTAATATCAAATTTGTAATCGTCCGCGCGGTAGTAAACTTTACCGTTCGCATCACGCAGAATACCTTCATCCAGCAGCGGGGCGATAAATCCACGCTGGGCATCGTCAAAATCCTGACGATCGCTAAACGGTAATGATTTGGCGTAATTCTGATTAACCTGTTGGGTATATTGAGTGGCGGCTTTCGCTTCCTCTTTCGCGTTAGCGTTAGCGGTATTTACCATCATGCCGCTGGCGGCAGTTAACGCAATAACAATCCTGCTCAAACGGAATAACCGAGAGTTATTCATATAAATCTCCATTTATCATTTATGTCGTAAATATGTAATCCATGCAAAATACGTCATTTAAAGCTGGCGTTATCATAATTGGGAAATTGCGACTTTAATAAGTGGAAGTGTGAGCGGAACGCGCCATTTTATTAGGCATTTGTGCTGAAGAGGGAAAATTACAGTAAAACTATCATTGCAGAAAATAATATGAGTCGTTTTATGTGTTTATTATATATATTGTACCTGTCGTTGGCACAGCGGGACATTGCGCTACTGTGCCAACGTTTTACTCATGGGGCTTTAGCACAGAACTGTGGCAAAAAACGTTGATGCGCCAATATTGCTGCACCCTGAGCGCCATTAAAGTCAGAAGATGAGGCGGCAATAAAGCGCACGACCTGATGCGGCAGTGGACGGCGCAGGTACTTTTGGGTCATGGCAACGAGAGTCTCGCGTGGGAAGGCGGGCATATCCATCACGCCACCGCCCAGGATCACCGCATCGGGATCGAACAGATTAATGCTGGTGGCAATGGCCCGTGCCGCGTTTTCAAGCAGACTCTGGACGAAAGGGGCGTTTTCCGCATGGACGAAAAGATCGCGCAATGGGTAATTTCGGGGCTGTTGTTCGTACCAGCGTCTTAGCGCCATTCCAGAGCAATTGGTTTCCAGGCACCCAGGATTGCCACACGCGCAGTGTTGGGTCATATCTCCCAGGGGGATATGACCCAGTTCGCCTGCCACACCGTGTGCACCCGTCCACGGCGCACCGTTCATCCACACTGCGAACCCCATCCCCGTACCGAGATAGGCCGCCAGAACCAGTTGTTGCGTAAGGCGGTTTTCTACTACGTCCCAGGAGAGTTGCAGGTTAACGTCGCGGGAAAACTTAACCGGACAATTCAGCGTATTTTCGAGCTTATCGGCGAGATCATATAAATCCGCCGCTGTTAACGGCAGGTTAGGCGTAGAAATAATGGTGCGTTTATCTTTACTGACCAGCGCCGGAAATCCCATCACCAGACCATGACAGCGAGCGTTAAAGCGCCTGAGTTGCTCGTCAATCATTTCGCCGATACCCGACACCAGGCCGGGAGCAATGACTTCTGCGGTCCGCTTTTTTTCGCAGTGTAGCGTTTCACCTTCTGCTGTCCGCAGACAAAAGCGGATATGCGTTGCCCCCATATCCACGCCCGCTACGACGTTATGCTGTTTTTGCATGAGGCTGTACCTCGCTTTTTGCAGCCAGAATCTGCGCGGTCATAATTCTCCATGCTTCGTCGATATTTTCCGCATGATTAAACAGGCCGGAAGTGCCGACGATAAAGACATCCGCCCCTGCCGCCATCAGTTTTTCGTAAGTTGCCTGGTTGCAGGAACCGTCCACCTCAATTTCGTACTCCAGACCTTCTCGTTCACGCCATGCCTTCAGTTCGGCAAGTTTATCCAGCATTTCAGGAATGAACGGTTGTCCGGCAAAGCCGGGATCGACAGTCATGACCGTAATTTTATCGGCCTTATGGATATAGTATTTCATGGCCTCAACTGGCGTCTCCGGGTTAAGGATCAGCCCCACTTTCATGTCATGACGGCGGATTTCATCAATCAGGCGGAACGCCTGGCCGTTGATGGTTTCCGGATGCAGAGTGATGAAATCAGCTCCCGCACGCGCCAGTTGAGCAATGTAATCCTGCGGCCGCGTCACCATCAGATGACAGTCGAGCGGTTTAGTTGCCAGTTTTTTAACCTGACTTACGAAGAACGGTGAGAGTGTCAGATTGGGGACAAAGTGACCGTCCATGATATCGATGTGGAAGTAATCGGCATGGCTGTCGATAAATTCGATCTGTTCTTTAAATTTCAGCAGATCCATACACATTAACGAGGGGGAGATTTTCATGTTCAATTCCTTACTTACTGATAAGACGGTCAAGGGCGACAGCCGCGATAATTAATCCGCCCATCACCACCAGTTGGTAATAGGTTTGTACCTGCAAAATATTCAGACCGTTGTTGATGGTGCCGATGATCAACCCGCCAATCACCACAGAGAAAATGCGCCCCTTGCCGCCGAAGAAACTGGTGCCGCCAATGATGGCGCTGGCAATGGCATAGGTTTCAAAACCCATACCGGCAAGCGGTTCTGCGGCACCGAGTCGTGCAGTTGAGACGACGCCTGCCAGACCTGCACAAACACCGGAGATGATAAACACCACCAGGATGTGGAATTTCACGTCAATCCCGGAATAGAACGCCGAATTTTTGTTGCCGCCCAGTGCGTAGATGTTGCGCCCGAGCCGCATACGCGTTGTCAGAAACCAAAGGATGAGCGCGACAATTAGTGAGAAGATAACGGGGACAGGTATCCCAATTACGCTGGCGGCAAAGAAGTTCACGAAGTCAAATGAGAAGCCGTATACCGAGTTGGCATCGGAGATCACCAGCGTGATCCCACGGAAAATCGCGTTGGTGCCAAGGGTGATGATGAACGGGTGTAGCCCCGTCCAGTTGACCAGGCAGCCGTTGATCGCCCCCAGTGCGCCGCCAACCAGTACACCGCCAATCATCGCTGCGAGAAACGGGTCAACACCTGCCAACATCAGTTTGGCGGTCACCATACCGGAAAGCGCCAGAATCGCGCCAACCGAGAGGTCGATACCAGCGACCAGGATAGCGAAAAACTCGCCCATGCCGATCAATACCGTCACGGAGCTTTGAACAAAAATCTGGGTAATATTATTGGTGGTCAGAAAATATTCTGGTGACAGCGAACCAAAGATGGCGACGATGATCGCCAGGATAAAAAAGGTGCCGTATTTATCCCAGAACAGCGCAAAGTTGAACGGTTTCTTCTCGCTCGCTTCGCTTTTTACTCTTGTGGTAAAGCCCATGCCATAATCTCCTCTTCGCTCATGTCATCGCGATTCGTCAGGATTTGCGTCAGTCGTCCTTCGCAGAACACGGCGATGCGGTCGCAGACGGTGATAATTTCAGGTAGTTCAGATGACACCATCAGGATGACTTTTCCGTCGTCCGCCAGTTGGCGCATCACTTTGTAAATTTCGGCTTTCGCGCCAACGTCGATGCCGCGGGTAGGTTCATCGAAAATAATCACTTCCGGGCAACAGCACAGCCATTTGGAGATCAGGACTTTCTGCTGATTTCCCCCGGAGAGTTCGGTGATATTCTGGTTTACCGAATGACATTTCAGCGCCAGCAGTTCGCGTTGATTTTCAGCGGTACGTTGCTCGTCAACTTCATGAAACAAGCCCATCGCGCCTTTATAGCCGCCGTCTTTCAGACTGCGGCTGATCGCCATGTTCTGAGCGATGGAAAAGTTGGGGAAAAAACCGTTATCCCGGCGGCTTTCAGTGATGTAAGCCATCCCTTTTTTCACGGCATCCAGGGGTGAACGTGGAGAGATATCTTTGCCATTAAGACGGATTTCTCCGCCAGCGCGTTTATCCACGCCAAACAGACAATTCATCAGTTCAGTACGTCCGGAACCGACCAGTCCGGCAAAGCCTAATATTTCTCCCCGGCAGACGCTAAATGAGATATCCCGGACCTTTTTTCTGTCACGACTGGTGACGTTCCGCACCTCAAAAACCGTTTCGTGCGCAAGGTTGCTGACATTCTCCTTCATCGCGTTAAAACGGTTTTGCAGTTCGCGGCCTACCATCAGACGGACGATATCGTCATTTGACACATCGCTTACTATGCCGCTGCAAACGCTGCTGCCGTCTTTCATCACCGTATAGCGGTCGCAAATACGGCGAATTTCCGCCAACTTATGCGAGATATAGACGATGGCCGTACCCTCTTTACGCAACTGATTCATGATCAGAAACAGATAGTCCACCTCTTTATTGGTGAGTGAGGAGGTGGGTTCATCCATGATGATGACTTTGGCATCGAGCATCAGCGTTTTGGCAATTTCTAGCATCTGCTTGTGGCTGATAGATAAATTCGCCACTTTCTCATCTAGATCAACTTTCAAGCCCACGCGTAATAACATCATGGCGGCGCGGACACGCATTTCTCGCCAGTCGATAATATTGACGCCACAGATTTTTTTCGTCAGATGACGACCAATATATAAATTTTCCAGTACGGTTAATTCATCAATAACGCTGAGTTCCTGATAAATAATCCCGATACCGAGTTGTGCCGCTAATTTATGATCCAGCTTGTTATAGCTAATGTTATTAATGGTAATGGTGCCTTTGGTCGGCTCATGTATTCCGGATAAAACTTTCATTAGCGTGGATTTACCCGCGCCATTTTCTCCTAGTAATGCATGTATTTCACCAGGATAAACCGTTAAATTAACCGACTTTAATGCGTGAACCGGACCAAAGGACTTGCCGATCCCCGCCATCGATATATATGGCGTGGCCATAAATAACCTCTCTGCACGAAATATCGTATTATTGCCTGATGGCTACATTTATCAGGTCTACGTTCAGGTTATTTTGTTGGCCGGATAAGACACTTCATTAGCATCATCATCCGGCATCATTCAGTTTTATTGAGTGACCAGGATTGAATCGACCAGTTTAAATTCCGGTGCTTTATCCAGCGGGATAACCTTGCCGGATTTCTCAGCGTCAACCATCAGCTTCAGACCCGTTGCGCCGATATCCGCCGGGTTCTGGGCAACCGTCGCGGTCATTTGTCCGGCTTCCACCATTTTGCGGGCTTCCGGAATGCCATCTGTACCGACGACCAGCACTTTTCCCGTTTTTCCGGCGTTTGCGACTGCCTGAGCAACACCCATTGCCATCGTGTCATTCGCGCAATAGATCGCTTTAATATTCGGATTACGTTGCAACACGTTAGTGGCGACATCCAGTGCTTTAATGCGGTCCCAGTCGGCAGGCTGGCTGGCGACAAGCTTGATCTGGCTTGCTTTTTTGAAGGCTTCGGTGGCACCATTACGACGCGCTTCACCGGAGGCGTTACCGGCTTTACCCTCAATGATTGCGACTTCACCACCTTCAGCGCCCAATTTGTCAATAATGAACGACGCGCCTTTCGCCCCGACAGCAACGTTATCGGTGGTGACAAAAGCTTCCACATTGCCGCCAGCTTTTTTCAGATTATCCATGTCGATTTTTTCATCGAGATTAACCAGATAAATGCCTTTTTTCCATGCGCGGGCGACAGGCATGACCAGATTCACTGAGGATAATGGAGCGAAGGCGATACCTTTGTAATTTTTATTACTGAGATCTTCAAATAACTGCAATTGAGATTGAAAATCGCCTTCTGAAGGAGAGGCAAAAATATCAACGCTGACGCCCAGTGTTTTTGCTTCATCTTCAATGCCTTTTTTCATATCTACCCAAAATGGGTTGGAGAGGGTTTTCAATACGACAGCATATTCGGCGGCAGCAAAAGCGCTGGTTGACAACATTAAGCCCACGAGTGTGCCGCTGAAATATTTCAGATATTTATTCATAATAATGTTCTCACGGTAAGGGGACAGGTAACTCCGCGATGGCGGAATTACCTTTTTCTTATTTCAGCGCGCCTGGTGAGAAGAAATCAACAATTGCGCCGGTTTTTTGCATATTAATATTAGCTTGTTCAATGTTGAGCTGGGCGACAGAGACAAAAAAAGCGTCCAGCAAAGTTAGTTGTAATATTCTTGCCGAGGCATTACGACCTAATAACGGCGTTTCCGGGGCTGGTGAGCAAATAATATAATCGGCCAGTTTCGCTATCGGTGAATGGTAGCTATGGGTTATACAAATAATCTTTGCCCCGTTCTTTTTTGCCAGTTCTACGGCCGCTTTTACATCACTGGTTCGCCCGGAATGGGTCACTACCAGCACAACATCTCCTTCCTGTAACAACGAAGCGGACATCATCATGATGTGAGCATCAGGATAGGCCTGACAGCGTACGCCAATGCGCAAGAACTTGTGCTGTACATCAGCACAGATAGCATTTGATCCTCCGGCACCGTACAAATCCCGCTGTCTGGCCTGATAGAAAAAGCGGGCGGCACGGTGGATCTCATCAACGTTGACGATCGACTGACCTTCCATAATGGTGCGTAAAGTGATGTTAAATACCTTATTCACCACATCCTGCGGCGCTTCATCAAAAGCCAACTCGGAAGGCAATACCTGTTCTGACTGAGAAAAATAATCTTCCAGCGCACTGCGTAAGTTACGAAAGCCGCTAAACCCCAGCAGCTTTGATACCTTAACTATCATCGCTTCAGATACCGCCAGAGCTTCTGCGACATCTTTAATTGCGGGTGCACAACTCAGGTTACCGGGTTTGAGTAACCACTCCACGATGCGGCTTTCATTTTCTGTCATTCCTTCCTGCTTCATTCGCAGGTAAGGCGCTAACCCTATACCGTTCGGAAGCGCTGAATCAAACTCTGACTGGCTCATCACGTTCTCTTGTCCTTGAATTGAAGACGCCACTATATCACCACAGCAAGAACAGAAAAGATGCTGGCGACTTCACAATAAAATAAAATTTATAAAGTTTATTTTATTGTGAACAATGGCGAGTGGCTTAAAATTTTATTTCATTTAATTAGTTTAAAAACATGATGTTATTTGTTTTTCTGGTTTTTTAGATGATAGATGTTGCTGGATGGTGAGTGTCTTTAACGCTATTGCGCTGTCAGATGTAACTCTGTAAAACAGATCAGGAAGGCGTAATTCATCGATTTTGGGTGTTTTTAATTCATTAACATCACAAATGTTTTTTGATTGTGAAGTTTTGCACGGACGGGGAAGATGAATGAAAAAGATTGCATTTGGCTGTGATCATGTCGGTTTCATTTTAAAACATGAAATAGTGGCACATTTAGTTGAGCGTGGCGTTGAAGTGATTGATAAAGGAACCTGGTCGTCAGAGCGTACTGATTATCCACATTACGCCAGTCAAGTCGCACTGGCTGTTGCTGGCGGAGAGGTTGATGGCGGGATTTTGATTTGTGGTACTGGCGTCGGTATTTCGATAGCGGCGAACAAGTTTGCCGGAATTCGCGCGGTCGTCTGTAGCGAACCTTATTCCGCGCAACTTTCGCGGCAGCATAACGACACCAACGTGCTGGCTTTTGGTTCACGAGTGGTTGGCCTCGAACTGGCAAAAATGATTGTGGATGCGTGGCTGGGCGCACAGTACGAAGGCGGTCGTCATCAACAACGCGTGGAGGCGATTACGGCAATAGAGCAGCGGAGAAATTGAGATTCATCCACTACTTGCATGGATGAGTAATGATTAATGTGGATAGAGTTTCTTTTTGAGGTTGGCTAATGAAACGCTTTCCGCTATTTCTTTTATTCACCCTGCTCACGCTGTCCACCGTTCCGGCCCAGGCCGATATTATCGACGACACCATTGGCAATATTCAGCAGGCGATTAATGACGCTTATAACCCTGACCGTGGGCGAGACTATGAAGATTCGCGCGACGACGGCTGGCAGCGTGAAGTGAGCGACGATCGGCGCAGACAATATGACGACCGCCGCCGCCAGTTTGAAGATCGCCGCAGGCAGCTGGACGATCGCCAGCGCCAGCTTGATCAGGAGCGTCGGCAACTGGAGGATGAAGAGCGGAGAATGGAAGATGAGTATGGGCGATGAGGTTGGGTATGGAGCAGGCATCGCCCCTCACCCCAATGGGGAGAGGGAGAAAACGAGCGCAATATTCAATATCGAGCACAATCGGTCCCCTCGCCCCTCTGGGGAGAGGGTTAGGGTGAGGGGGCCAGCGCGCACATTCCCTCTCATCACGCCACCCCAATCTCCATCCCATCAAACCCCACCTCAAACCCTGACGGTAGTGCGTTTTCCATCAGCCACGCATCAAACTGGTGGCTGATATGGGTCAGAATCACCCGTGGCGAGCGGATAACCTGATTCAGCGCAAGCACGGTATTTAAATCACAGTGATTACGCGGTGCATCCGCGCGCGGCGGGTGACTGCAATCCATCACCATTACCTGCGGCTGATTATTGCGTAAAAATTTCAGCGTTTTTTCCGGCAAGCCTGCGGTGTCAGACAGCCACGCCACCCGGCTGTGTGCCGTTTCCAGCAGATAACCGAAGGTCAGTTTTGAGTGGTTGAGCGGCAGGGGCGTGACCTGTAACCCCTGCAAATCAAACACCACAAACGGTTCCACCGTGTGGCTGAAATCAAGCAGGCCCGGATGTTTAAACAGATCGTCGCAGCCCTGTTCATCCGGCGGGCCGTAAACCGGGATCGGATCGCCAACGCCCCAGCGCAGCGGAAACAGCCCCTGGACGTGATCCATATGATAATGCGTCAGCAAAAACTGCTGGAACGATCCGGGCGACCAGCGATCGGCGAGATCGTGCAGCCCGGCGTCGATCAGGGTGATTGCGTCGTTAAACTTCACTACGCCGCTGCACGGTTGGCGGCGATACTGCGGCGAGCGCCGCGCTCTGGCGCAGGCCGCACACTCGCAGCCCCATGCCGGAACGCCCTGTGCGCCGCCGGTGCCGGTGAGCGTGAGGGTCAGGCTCATGTTACAGCGCCTTGGTGAAGCGGAAGTGGCTCTGCTCGTAGCCTTCGCGCAGATAGAAACGGTGCGCGTCGTGGCGCTTCACGTTGGTCGAAAGTTCGGTCATTTCGGCCCCGGCCTGGCGGGCTTCTTCTTCTGCCCACGCCAGTAACTTACTGCCGACGTTCAGACCGCGCGCCTGCGGCATTACCACCAACTCCTGAATTTCGCCGATCCAGTTGACATGATGCAGATGAAACTGCAAATGCAGGCCGATCATGCCGACAACTTCGCCATCAAGCAGCGCCAGATGGTAGCGCATGTTTGGGTCGCGCAGATTGGCGTTAAAACCCACGCGAAACGCGTGGTGGTCAAACTCCGCCTGTTTTAGCTCACAAATCAGCGCGTAAACCGCGTCGGTGTCGTACTGCGTGGCCGGGCGAAGCTCACAAGCAGGCATGGTGTTTCTCCTTCTGATGGATCAGCGTCAGCAGCGTGTCGACCGACTGGCGCAGGCTGCCGTCATTGTTGAGCGTATGGCAATCCTGTGGAGTATAGCGGGCGGCGCGCGCCAGGCGGGCGTTAATTTCACTGGCGTTTTCACGGCCACGGTTTTCCAGGCGCTGGCGCAGGATCTCCGGCGACACCTGTAAGCAAATGGGCAGCAGCGCCGATTGATAGCGCGCCCGTGCCTGCGGCAAATGCGCGCGTGAACCGTTGACCACCACGTCGAATCCGGCGTGCAGCCAGAGGTCAATCTCGACGCCGACACCATAATACAGACCGTTAGCGTGCCAGCTTAAGGCCAGCAGATTTTGCCCCGCGCGGGAAAAAAACTCCCGCTCACTCAGGGCGATATGGTTTTCACTTCCGGCGCTGGCATCGCGCGTGATGTAGCGATGCGCCACCAGTAGCTGCGTCTGTTCCCGCAGGCGGAGTTCCGCCAGCAGGCTGTCTTTCCCGGAGCCGGACGGCCCCATTAACCAAATCAGTTTTCCCGTCATCAGAACACCCTTTTCCCCTGACGCCAGACGTGGTCGATATGAATGTGATTGCCCTTGCGATGCGCCAGCACCAGGTCGGCGCGTTTGCCCTCGCCAATCACCCCGCGATCCTGAAGATTCAGCGCCTGCGCCGGATTTTTGGTCACCAGCTTCACCGCCTGCGGCAGCGTAAAGCGGTTGCTCTCGTCATCGGCGACGCGGAACGCCGCATCCAGCAGGCTGGCGGGGTAGTAGTCGGAAGAGAGGATATCCAGCAGGCCAAGCTGCGCCAGTTCACTGGCCGCCACATTGCCGGAGTGCGAACCGCCGCGCACGATATTCGGCGCGCCCATCAGCACGTTCATGCCATGCCTGCGCGAAGCTTCCGCCGCTTCGAACGTGGTGGGAAATTCGGCGATCACGCTGCCAAGCTGATGGGATTCGGCAACGTGGGCGTGGGTGGCGTCATCGTGGCTGGCGAGGGCAATTTGTCGTGCGCGGCACAGGGCGGCGATGGATTCGCGATTAGGCTGTGACCAGCGTGCGGCAAGCGCCAGCTGTTCCTCTTCATACTGCTGCATCTGCGCATCGGTGAGGGAGTATTTGCCCTGATAATATTCGCGATACTTCTCGCGGTTGGCGAACTGGCGCTGGCCCGGCGAGTGGTCCATCAGCGACACCAGCGTGACCGGCTCGCGCTGCACCAGTTTTTCAAACAGCGGCAGCGTAGTGTGATGCGGCAGTTCGCAGCGTAGGTGCAGGCGGTGCTCGGCGCGGTTGACGCCGCGTTTCTGCGTCTCTTCGATGGCGTTGATCATCTTCTCCAGATTCTCCAGCCGATCGCCGCCGTCGCGCACGTCGCCAATCGCCACCGCGTCCAGCACGGTGGTGATGCCGCTTGCCACCATCAGTGCATCGTGGCTGCTCATTGCCGAGTGGGCGGGCCAGTCAACCTTCGGGCGCGGGGTGAAGAATTTATCCAGATTATCGGTATGCAGCTCAATCAGCCCCGGCAGCAGCCAGCCGCCTTCGCCATCCATCGCTTCTGGCAGGCGGCTCTGGCTTTCGGCAAAGGCGCGGATTTCACCGTTCTGCACCTCCAGCGAACCGCTTACCACCTCGTTTTCCAGCACCAGCTTAACGTTATTGATAATCATGAAGAGGCTCCCATTGGGTGCAGGCGGTCGGCGACGTCATTGCGTACGGCTTCGTCATGGAAGATGCCGACGATGGCCGCGCCACGGGCTTTGGCATCGCGGATCAGTTCCACTACGGCGGCGCTGTTTTTGGCGTCCAGCGAGGCGGTAGGTTCGTCGAGCAACAAAATGGGGTAGTCGACGATAAAGCCGCGGGCGATGTTGACACGCTGCTGTTCGCCGCCGGAGAAGGTCGATGGTGCGAGGTGCCACAGGCGTTCCGGCACGTTCAGGCGGGTGAGCAGACGCGCGGCTTTAGCGGCGCAGGCTTCACGCGGTACGCCGGTATCGAGCAGCGGCTGCATTACTACTTCCAGCGCCGAAATGCGCGGGATAACGCGCAGAAACTGGCTCACCCAGCCGACGGTGGTTTTGCGGATCTCTACCACTTTGCGGGCTGGCGCGGTGACCAGGTCTACCCATTCGTCACCGTGTTTAATCTGGATTTGCCCTTCGTCGGGCAGATAGTTGGCGTACAGCGAGCGCAGCAGGGTTGATTTGCCGCTGCCGGAATGGCCGTGGAGCACCACGCATTCGCCCGCGTTGACGATGAGCGAGGCGCGGTTGAGGACGGGCAGGCGCACGCCGTTTTGCTGGTGCAGGATGAAGGTTTTACTGACGTTTTGTACGTTAATCATTTTTCGCCTCGTGGTTCGGGTGTCGGATGCGACGCTGACGCGTCTTATCCGACCTACGGGGAGCGCATTTGTAGGCCGGATAAGGCGTTTACGCCGCATCCGGCACCGGCTCAATTCTGCAAAACCGATGACACCAGCAACTGGGTGTACGGATGGTGCGGGTCGTCGAGCACGCGGTCGGTTAACCCACTCTCCACCACTTGCCCCTGTTTCATCACCAGCAAACGGTCCGCCAGCAGGCGGGCAACGCCTAAATCATGGGTGACAATCACCACCGCCAGGTTCAGCTCCACCACCAGGCCGCGCAGCAGATCGAGCAGGCGTGCCTGCACCGACACATCCAGCCCGCCGGTTGGCTCGTCCATAAACACCAGCTTCGGATGCGTCACCAGATTGCGGGCAATCTGCAAACGCTGCTGCATGCCACCGGAAAAGGTGGTCGGCAGGTCGTCGATCCGGTTGGCGGGAATTTCCACCTCTTCCAGCCACTTCTGCGCGGTGGCGCGAATATCGCCGTAATGACGCGCCCCGGTCGCCATCAGCCGCTCGCCGATATTGCCGCCTGCCGACACCTGGCGGCGCAGGCCGTCAAGCGGATGTTGATGCACCACACCCCATTCGGTGCGCAGCAGGCGACGGCGGTCGACCTCGCTCATGCCATAGAGGGAACGGTTTTCATAGTGAATCTCCCCCTGCTGCGGCGTCAGACGGGCGGAGATTGATTTCAGCAGCGTGGTCTTGCCGGAGCCGGATTCCCCGACAATGCCCAGCACTTCCCCCGGCCATAAATCAAAAGAGACATCGCTAAAGCCTTTGCCCGGCGCGTAAAGGTGGGTCAGGTTATTGACCGAAAGTAACGGTTGATTCATTGGTTTTTTGCCTCGCTCTGTTGGCGGCAATAATCGGTATCGGAGCAGACAAACATGCGGTTTCCGGCGTCATCCAGCACCACTTCATCAAGATAGCTGTGGGTCGATCCGCAGATGGCGCACGGCTCATCCCACTGCTGAACGGTGAACGGGTGATCGTCGAAATCGAGGCTTTCCACGCGGGTAAACGGCGGCACCGCATAGATGCGCTTCTCGCGCCCCGCGCCGAACAGTTGCAGGGCGGGCATCATGTCCATTTTCGGGTTATCGAATTTCGGGATCGGCGACGGGTCCATGACGTAGCGCCCGTTCACCTTCACCGGATAGGCGTAGGTAGTGGCGATATGACCGAAGCGGGCGATATCTTCATACAGTTTCACCTGCATCACGCCGTACTCCTCCAGCGCGTGCATGGTGCGGGTTTCCGTTTCGCGCGGCTCGATAAAGCGCAGTGGCTCGGGGATTGGCACCTGGAAGATAACTATCTGATCTTCGGTCAGCGGCGTTTCGGGGATGCGATGGCGCGTCTGGATAAGCGTCGCATCGTCCGTACGTTCAGTGGTGTTTACCCCGGTCACGCGCTTAAAGAAGTTGCGGATCGACACGGCGTTGGTGGTGTCGTCTGCGCCCTGGTCAATCACCTTCAGCACGTCGCTTTCGCCAATCACGCTGGCGGTGAGCTGTATGCCGCCGGTTCCCCAGCCGTATGGCATTGGCATCTCGCGCCCGCCAAAAGGTACCTGATAACCGGGGATCGCTACCGCTTTTAAGATGGCGCGGCGGATCATGCGTTTGGTCTGCTCGTCGAGGTAGGCAAAGTTGTAGCCGCTCAGATTAGCCATGGTTCTGTTCCTGTTGCAGACGTTTGAGTAGCTCCAGTTCGGCCTGGAAATCGACGTAGTGGGGGAGTTTGAGGTGCGAGACAAAGCCTGCGGCTTCGACGTTATCGGCATGTGCCAGCACGAACTCTTCATCCTGCGCCGGGCCTGTGGGGTGCTCGCCGTACTCCGGAGCCTGCAACGCACGGTCAACCAACGCCATTGCCATCGCTTTGCGCTCGCTCATACCGAACACCAGCCCATAGCCGCGCGTGAAGTGCGGCGGCTCATCCGGCGGGTCGATAAAACCGTTGACCATTTCACACTCGGTCATCAGCAGTTCGCCGACGTTTACCGCAAATCCCAGCTCTTCGGGCACAATCGACACGTCGATGTAACCACTGCGGATCTCGCCCGCGAACGGGTGATTGCGCCCGTAACCGCGTTGGGTGGAGTAGGCCAGCGCCAGCAAATAGCCTTCGTCGCCGCGCATTAACTGCTGCAAACGGGAAGAGCGTGAGCAGGGGTAAACCGGCGGCGTGCGGGTGATGTCATCCGGCTGTGCGCCGCTATCTTCTTCAAACTTCGCCAGCCCCTGACGCGCCAGCAGGCTGAAAACGTGCGGCGACGGCTGTTGTTCGCTGTCGGCGGTGGTCAGCGTTGGCGCTTCGCCGTTTGCCAGCAGGGTGAAATCGAGCAGGCGATGGGTGTAGTCGTAGGTTGGGCCAAGCAGCTGGCCGCCGGGAATGTCTTTATAAACCGCCGAAATACGCCGTTCGAGGCGCATCCCGGTGGTGTCGAGCGGCTCGCTTACCGCCAGCTTTGCCAGCGTGGTGCGGTAGGCGCGCAGCAGGAAAATCGCTTCGACGTTATCGCCGCTGGCCTGTTTCAGCGCCAGCGCCGCCAGTTCGCGGTCGGCAATGCCGCCTTCGGTCATCACGCGATCTACTGCAAGATTAAGCTGCTGTTCAATCTGGGCGACGCTCAGTTCAGGCAAATCGGTATTGCCCCGGCGTCGGCTCTCTTGCAGGGCGTGGGCGGCGTCGATCGCCTTCTCGCCCCCTTTCACGGCAACGTACATCAGCATACCTCCACATGAGTGGTTCGCGGGATAGCCAGCAGGCGCTCGCCGCAGGTCAGGATCAGGTCGATGCCGAGCGGGAACGGGTGCGGGCGCTCGGTAAGTTCGTGCAGAATGCACTCCGGCAGCTGCGGGGCGATCATTCGTTCTTCGGCAATACCCGCGCCAGTAAGGCGCAGCATGCGCCCGCCGCTCAGGCTGACGACCTGTAAAATCAGCGTCGCGCCCGCTTCTGGCGCAACAGCGGTGCCGCTGGAAAGGGCGTTAAGCTGTTCGCTGGAAATCGCCTCATCCGTTACCGCGAAGGTCGCCAGTTCCGGCTGATTGACCAGCGGCGCGTTGGTATGAAAACGCAGGCTCTGGCTGACGATATCGTTACTTAATGGCGCAGAAAGCCACACCGGCGTGTCGTTATCGGCCAGCGTCAGCAGCACGCTGGTGGTGGCGATATTCAGCGGCTGCCAGCCGCGTTTGAGCTGATGCAGGGCGACAATCACGCCCGGCTCGCTCATGGCCTTTAACAGGCGACGAAAACTGTGCTGGGCATCCTGCACGGGAAGCATAAAAGCGGTTTCCAGGGTCATGCGTTATCTCCGCGAACCATCGTAAAGAAGTCGACCCGGCTGGCGTTTACTTCGGCCTGGCGTGCGGCAATGCGTGCCATACGGTCAGCGTTCAGCGGGGCAATAAGAGTTTCTGATAAGTTTTGAAAATGGCGGGTTTGCTGCATCAGCGCGTCAATCAGCGCGCAGCGTTCGGCGTGCTGTTTGTCGCGCCCCAGCACCCAGCTGTAGCCGAGCGTGCCGTCAGTCAGGCGTACGGCGGCGCGGGTGAGCGTGGCGTCGCCAGCAAAAAAGCGTTCGCCGGTGCCACCCATCCGCGCCTGAATCTGCACCAGGCCGGTTTCAGCGGCGCGGATTACTTCATAGTCGGCGGTGATGTTCAGCGCGTTCAGGCGGGCTGCCAGCTCAGTCGGTTGGCTGTGCGCCAGTACGGACATCCAGTGCTGGCGGGTCGCGGTATCTGCGTGCATTCAGTGCTCCATAGTGAATTCAATCATGTCGGCGCGCGTCAGGCTGACGGAGTACTCCGCCGGGCTGCTTTCACCGTCACGGTGGTTAAGGGTGCGCACGCACAGCAGCGGCGACATATTCGGGATTTCAAGACGCTGGCACTCTTTGGCCTGGGCGCGGCGGGCGCTGATCCGCGTCTGGCTGCGGCGCAGCGCAATTCCGGTTTGCTCGCGCAGAAAATCGTGCAGCGAGCCGCTGTCGAAGCGTTGCAGCGTCGGCCAGAGGGCGAGGTCCGCAAAGTAGTGGTCGATTAAACAGAGCGCGACGCCGTTGACCCGACGCAGGGTGCGCAGGTGGATAACGTTCTCGCCCTCGGTAATCCCCAGCGCGTCAGCAACGTGACCGGAGGCCGGGCGCAGCACAGACAGCAGTTTTTCGCTGGTGGGATGGCTGCCCTGATCCAGCAGGTTCTGGCTAAAACGCGCCTGGGCGTTGAGCGGGTAATCGAACGGGCGCATCAGCACCAGTACGCCGACGCCCTGACGGCGCTGTACCCAGCCTTTTTCCACCAGCTGGTCGATGGCGCGGCGCAGGGTGTGGCGGTTCACCTCAAAGCGCGCCGCCAGTTGCTGCTCGGCGGGAAGATAGTCGCCGCAGCGGTAGTGTTGACGAAGCTCCTGCTCAAGTTTTGCGGCTATCTCCTGATAGCGTGTTGGGTAGCTGGTCGGATGTGTAGACAAGTGCATAGCTATCAATGCCTCGCTTATCAGATAAAGTGCTTACGCAACCGTTGAGAGAGGAAATCCAGCAGGCTGACCGTGACGATGATGAGCACCATCAGGGCGCAGGTTTGCTGGAACTGGAAACCGCGAATCGCTTCCCACAGGGTGACGCCGATCCCGCCTGCACCGACCATGCCGACGACGGTCGCCGAGCGGACGTTGGATTCGAAACGATAGAGGGAGTAGGAGATCAGCAGCGGCATCACCTGTGGCAGCACGCCGTAGAGGATCTCTTCGAGCTTGTTAGCGCCGGTGGCGCGAATGCCTTCCACCGGGCCGGGTTCAATCGCTTCCACCGCTTCGGAAAGCAGCTTGGAGAGCACGCCGGTGGTGTGGATAAACAGCGCCAGCACGCCAGCGAACGGGCCGAGACCGACGGCGACCACGAACAGCATGGCGAAGACCATTTCGTTAATGGCGCGGCAGGCGTCCATCAGGCGGCGAACGGGCTGGTAAACCCACCACGGCACCAGGTTTTCGGCGCTCATCAGACCGAAGGGGATGGAGAGAACCACCGCCAGCGCGGTGCCCCAGACGGCGATTTGCAGCGTGACGGCCATTTCGGTGAGGTAATCCTGCCACTGGCTGAAATCGGGCGGGAAGAAGTCGGCGGCGAAGGTTGCCATGTTGCCGCCGTCTTTAATCAGCGTAAGCGGGGCCATTTCCGCGCCCTGCCACGAGATGACCAGCACGGCGAGAACAACGGCCCAGCTCAGAAGCGAGAACCAGCTGCGCTTGGGTGGGGCGATGGTGATGGTTTGCATGTTTGGCTCCGGTCTGTAGGCCGGATAAGGTGCTTGCACCGCATCCGGCATCAACGCCTGCACATTGTCGGATGTATCCGACCTACGATTTACTGCACCGCTTTACTTACCGAACTCATCGCGCTTAACGCGTTGTTCAGGCGGTCCAGGTCATCCAGCTGCGCCTGAATCTCGGTGGTTTTTGCCAGCTTGTCCTGCTCATTCAGTCCTTTATTGCTTTTCACGCCCTGCATCTCTTTAAACAGTGCGAGCTGACGAATCGGCACCAGTTGCAGGTCGCTGGAAGCGCGAAACGGTGCCCAGCCCAGGCGTTCCAGCACCGCTTTCTCTTCCGGCGTTTTGCCGTAATTCATAAAGAAGTCGTAGATCTTGTCTTTGGTGGTTTCGGAAAGATTTTTACGCCAGACGATCGGATCGCCCGGGATCAGCGGCGACTTCCAGATCACCTTCAGTTCTTTCAGCTTCTCTGGCGCGGAGGTTTTCAGCTTGTCGAGGTTTTCGGTGTTGTTGGTGGCAACATCCACCTGCTTGTTGGCGACGGCCAGCGCGTTGGTTTCATGCCCGGCGTTGACGGTGCGCTTAAAGTCGCTGGCGGAGATATTGTTTTTGGCGAAGACGTAGTAACCGGGGACGAGGAAGCCAGAGGTGGAGTTAGGATCGCCATTGCCGAAGGTGAGATCTTTCCGCTTCGCCAGCAGATCGTTCAGGTTGTTGATCGGGCTATCTTTGTTGACGATCAACACGCTCCAGTAACCCGGCGATCCATCCGCCGCGACCGTCTGGGCAAAGACCTGGCCGTTGGCGCGATCCACCGCTTCCATTGCCGACAGGTTGCCGTACCAGGCGATATCCACTTTGTTGAAGCGCATTCCCTGGATAATGCCCGCGTAGTCCGGGGCAAAGAAGGCGTTCACTTTCACGCCCAGCTTCTTCTCCATATCCTGTAAGAATGGCGTCCATTGCGGTTTCAGGTTTTGCTGTGATTCCGTTGAAATAATGCCGAAATTCAGCGCCTTTTCCTGCTCTTCGGCGTGCGCCGGGCTTAACAGGGTGCTGAGGCTGAACATGCTGGTGAAGGCCAGCGAGGCAATTATCTTAGCGTTCATTCGTTTTCCTCAATGATGGGGATGTCAGGCAGCTTTCGCGTTCTCTTCGACGCGGTTAATGCTGCGGTAGAGATGGTCAAAACGTTCGTTATCAAAAAATTGGCTGCTGCCGTCGTAGAAGACGTGCCCCTGACGCAGGGCGACGATGCGCTCGCAGTAGCGCAGGGCGTAATCCACCTGATGCAGCGTGACGACCACGGTGATGCCGTCGTTCTGGTTGATGTCGCGCAGGGTGTCCATCACGATGCGCGCTGATTCCGGGTCCAGCGAGGCGATGGGTTCATCGGCCAGAATCACTTTCGCCTGCTGCATCAGCGCACGGGCAATCGCCACACGTTGCTGCTGGCCGCCGGAGAGCGTAGAAACGCGCTGATGGGCAAAATGCACCATGCCAACGCGGGTCAGCGCCTGTAACGCCCGCTGTTTCTGCTCGCGGGTAAACCAGCTAAAACAGGTGCGCCAGAACGGCGTGCTGCCGAGCGCGCCAATCAGCACGTTCTCCAGTACGCTCAGGCGATTCACTAGGTTGAATTGTTGGAAGATGTAGCCGGTATGGGCGCGGCTTTTGCGGATATCGCGCGCCAGACGGCCTTCGCGCTGGACTGTGCGGCCCAGCAGCTCGATATGGCTGCCGGCGGATTTATCGCCGGTAATCAAACCGCTTAAGTGACGTAAAAGGGTGGATTTGCCGGAACCCGACGGCCCAAGCAGAGCCACCATTTCACCGTGATGAATGTTCAGATCAACCGCATGCAGCGCCTGATGCTGATTGAAGGTTTTGGCGAGCTTCTCGACACGGATAATCGTTTGCATGATGCAGCCTCCCTAAAAAAGTGGCTCCATCGTGGCGGATTATTGTGACGATTTGGTTAATTAAAAGTGACTAACAGATGAAGAGTTAACGGGAATTCGATGACAGTGCGGGAGGGCGGGCCTCCCGGCGGGTTATTGCGTTGGTTGTTGTTTGACGACATTAATCATCCACGGTACGCCAAATTTATCGGTGACTTTGCCAAAGCCATGCGCCCAGAAAGTTTCCTGCCAGGCCATTTCGATTTTTCCGTTAGCTGCAAGGTTATCAAACCAGCGTTTTCCTTCTTCGACCTGTTGCGAATCGAGCACCAGCGTAAAGCCGGAGTAGCTGGCTTTTCCTGACGGCATGGCATCGCTCATCATGATGTCGCTTCCGGCAATGCGCACGTTGGCATGAGCGATGGCGGTATCGGGAAATTGCATTCCGGAAGGGCAGTTCTCGGCGCTGTCCTGCGCTGATTTCGGCATTTCGCCGAAGCTGATTTTATAGAGCAGTTCCGCGCCCAACGTACGTTGATAATAGGCAATCGCGTCGGAACAGTTACCGGCAAAAGAGAGGTAGGGACTTAATGGCATGATGGTGACCTCAGTTAAGAGAAGCCAGTTAAGTGTAGTTCGAAATTTATACAGGTGAGAGGCGGCCTGATAAGACGCGCGAGCGTCGCATCAGGCAGTCGGCACTGTTGCCGGATGCGGCGTAAACGCCTTATCCGGCCTACGGAGGGTGCGGGAATTTGTAGGCCTGATAAGACGCGCAAGCGTCGCATCAGGCAGTCGGCACCGTTGCCGGATGCGGCGCGAGCGCCTTATCCGGCTTACCGATCACAATACAATCAGTTCTTTTTCACAAACTCAGATTTCAGTTTCATCGGACCAAAACCGTCGATTTTGCAATCGATGTTATGGTCGCCTTCAACCAGGCGGATGTTTTTCACTTTGGTGCCAATTTTCAGCATCGAAGAGCTACCCTTCACCTTCAGATCTTTAATGATGGTAACGCTGTCGCCGTCAGCCAGCAGATTGCCGTTAGCATCTTTAACGATTAGCTCGTCGCTTTCCTGTGCAGGTTCTGCGTCGTTCCATTCGTAGGCACATTCCGGGCAGATGTACATGCCGTTATCTTCGTAGGTGTATTCGGAGTTGCATTTTGGGCAGTGTGGTAATGACATGTGGATTTCCTCAAAAGTCAGCAGGGCAAAAGCGCCAAAAAACGGCAGATTGCCGAAAAAGGCCGCAATTATACACAAAATCCCTGAGTTTGTCGGGGGTACTGCTGATTTTAGACGACGATCGTTTTCATTTGAAAGGAAACGCAAAAAGAAAATAATCTTTTTGCCTCCATTTATTATTTAAGATAAGGTTAATGCTCTACTTGTTCTTTTTTTAATTCACATGATATTTTTATCTTTCTGACGTTTTAAACGTATCGGAAGACGTTATTTATTCTAATAAAAAACAACACGCTAAATATAAAATTATTTCTTGCAGTAATTATAAAGGCCGAAAACAGAACTCAAAAACAATCTGGCTAAATAAAAGTAATAAAATTTGCTTTAAGGAAGAATTTTCTATGTACACACAGACCCTGTATGAGTTAAGTCAGGAGGCTGAACGCCTGTTACAGCTTTCTCGCCAACAGTTGCAGTTACTGGAAAAAATGCCTCTCTCTGTACCCGGAGACGATGCGCCACAACTGGCTTTACCCTGGAGTCAGCCTAATATCGCCGAGCGTCACGCGATGCTGAATAATGAGTTGCGTAAAATTTCCCAACTGGAAATGGTGCTGGCGATTGTCGGTACTATGAAAGCAGGGAAATCAACCACCATTAATGCCATTGTTGGTACGGAGGTTCTGCCTAATCGCAATCGCCCAATGACTGCCCTGCCGACGCTTATTCGCCATACGCCCGGGCAAAAGGAACCGGTACTGCATTTTTCACATGTCGCGCCAATCGATTGTTTAATTCAAAAATTACAACAGCGCCTGCGTGATTGCGATATTAAGCATCTGACCGATGTGCTGGAAATAGATAAAGATATGCGTGCGCTTATGCAGCGGATCGAAAATGGCGTCGCTTTCGAAAAATATTATCTGGGTGCCCAGCCTATTTTTCATTGTCTGAAAAGTTTGAATGATTTAGTGCGACTGGCGAAGGCGCTGGACGTCGATTTTCCTTTTTCTGCTTACGCCGCCATTGAGCATATTCCCGTGATTGAAGTGGAGTTTGTCCATCTGGCGGGGCTGGAGAGTTATCCCGGTCAGTTGACGTTACTGGATACCCCCGGGCCAAATGAAGCCGGGCAACCGCATCTGCAAAAAATGCTTAACCAGCAGCTGGCACGCGCCTCGGCGGTACTGGCGGTGCTGGATTATACGCAACTGAAATCGATCTCCGATGAAGAGGTCCGTGAGGCGATTTTGGCGGTGGGGCAATCGGTGCCGCTGTATGTGCTGGTCAATAAGTTCGATCAACAGGATCGTAACAGTGACGACGCCGACCAGGTGCGGGCACTGATTTCCGGGACGCTGATGAAAGGCTGTATTACGCCACAGCAGATATTTCCGGTGTCGTCGATGTGGGGCTACCTGGCGAATCGGGCGCGCCATGAGTTAGCCAACAACGGTAAGTTACCACCGCCAGAGCAACAACGCTGGGTGGAAGATTTTGCCCATGCCGCGCTCGGCAGGCGCTGGCGTCATGCCGATCTGGCGGACCTCGAACATATTCGTCATGCTGCCGATCAGTTGTGGGAAGATTCGCTGTTCGCCCAGCCAATTCAGGCGTTGCTTCATGCCGCTTACGCTAACGCCTCGTTGTATGCTCTGCGATCTGCTGCGCATAAACTGTTGAATTACGCGCAGCAGGCGCGGGAATACCTGGATTTTCGTGCGCACGGGTTAAACGTCGCTTGTGAACAATTGCGGCAAAATATCCATCAGGTCGAAGAAAGTTTGCAGCTATTGCAACTCAATCAGGCGCAGGTGAGCGGCGAGATTAAACATGAAATCGAGCTGGCCCTGACCTCCGCCAACCACTTTCTGCGTCAACAACAAGATGCGCTGAATGCGCAGTTAGCCGCGTTGTTTCAGGATGATTCGGAGCCGTTAAGCGAGATTCGTACCCGCTGTGAGACACTGTTACAGACGGCGCAGAACACCATCAGTCGCGACTTTACGCTGCGTTTTGCCGAGCTGGAATCCACCCTTTGCCGGGTGTTAACCGATGTTATTCGCCCCATTGAGCAACAAGTCAAAATGGAATTGAGCGAGTCAGGGTTTCGTCCTGGGTTTCATTTTCCTGTTTTTCACGGCGTAGTTCCCCACTTCAACACTCGCCAGCTGTTCAGTGAAGTCATTTCGCGCCAGGAAGCAACGGACGAGCAGAGCACGCGTTTAGGCGTTGTGCGTGAGACTTTTTCGCGCTGGTTGAATCAGCCCGACTGGGGACGGGGAAATGAGAAATCCCCGACAGAAACGGTTGATTACAGTGTGTTGCAACGAGCATTAAGCGCAGAAGTCGATCTCTATTGCCAACAAATGGCTAAAGTTCTGGCAGAGCAGGTCGATGAATCTGTTACGGCAGGCATGAATACTTTTTTCGCTGAGTTCGCTTCATGTTTGACGGAATTACAGACGCGTTTACGCGAAAGTCTGGCTCTGCGTCAACAAAATGAATCGGTGGTCAGGCTGATGCAGCAGCAATTGCAGCAGACTGTGATGACTCACGGCTGGATTTACACCGACGCCCAGCTGTTACGCGATGATATTCAAACACTTTTCACGGCAGAACGATATTGACCAAGACGTTACTTGACGGCCCCGGTCGCGTGCTGGAGTCGGTTTATCCCCGCTTTTTAGTGGATCTGGCACAGGGCGATGATGCCCGCCTTCCACAAGCCCATCAGCAGCAGTTTCGTGAACGACTGATGCAGGAACTTCTTGCGCGCGTGCAGCTTCAGACATGGACGAACGGCGGCATGTTAAATGCGCCGCTTAGCCTGCGTCTGACATTGGTGGAAAAACTGGCGTCGATGCTGGATCCCGGTCATCTGGCGCTGACGCAGATCGCGCAGCATCTGGCGCTGCTGCAAAAAATGGATCACCGCCAGCACTCTGCTTTCCCGGAGCTCCCCCAGCAAATTGCCGCCTTGTATGAGTGGTTTTCAGCCCGTTGTCGCTGGAAGGAAAAGGCGTTAACGCAACGAGGCCTACTGGTGCAGGCAGGTGATCAGAGCGAGCAAATTTTTACCCGCTGGCGTGCTGGGGCGTATAACGCCTGGTCGTTGCCTGGGCGCTGTTTTATCGTTCTGGAGGAGTTGCGCTGGGGGGCATTTGGCGATGCCTGCCGTCTGGGAAGCCCGCAAGCGGTGGCGTTGTTGCTGGGTGATTTGCTCGAGAAAGCGACACAACATCTGGCAGAGAGTATCAATGCGGCACCGACCACGCGTCACTATTACCATCAGTGGTTTGCCTCTTCGACCGTTCCGACGGGCGGGGAGCATGCTGATTTTTTAAGTTGGCTGGGAAAGTGGACCACGGCAGATAAACAACCCGTTTGCTGGTCAGTGACCCAACGCTGGCAAACTGTCGCGCTGGGGATGCCACGACTCTGTTCAGCGCAGCGTCTGGCGGGGGCAATGCTCGAGGAAATCTTCTCTGTAAATTTGGCGTAAATAATCAGTTACATCAATGAGTCCTAAACGAAATCCATGTGTGAAGTTGATCACAAATTTAAACACTGGTAGGGTAAAAAGGTCATTAACTGCCCAATTCAGGCGTCAACTGGTTTGATTGTACATTCCTTAACCGGAGGGTGTAAGCAAACCCGCTACGCTTGTTACAGAGATTGCATCCTGCAATTCCCGCTCCCCTTTTGCGGCCGTCGCGCTGATTTTTCTGGCGTTTGCGGAAATGGGCCAACTCTGCGAGGAAAGCTATGCTGAAAAGGAAAAAAGTAAAACCCATTACCCTTCGTGATGTCACCATTATTGATGACGGTAAACTGCGTAAAGCCATTACCGCAGCATCACTGGGTAATGCAATGGAATGGTTTGATTTTGGTGTTTATGGTTTTGTTGCTTACGCATTAGGTAAAGTTTTTTTCCCGGGGGCTGACCCCAGCGTGCAGATGGTTGCTGCACTTGCCACTTTCTCCGTTCCCTTTCTGATTCGACCGCTTGGCGGGCTCTTCTTTGGTATGTTGGGCGATAAATATGGTCGCCAGAAGATCCTCGCTATCACTATTGTGATTATGTCGATCAGTACGTTCTGTATTGGCTTAATACCGTCCTACGACACGATTGGTATTTGGGCACCGATTCTGCTGTTGATCTGTAAGATGGCACAAGGTTTCTCGGTCGGCGGTGAATATACCGGGGCGTCGATATTTGTTGCGGAATACTCCCCTGACCGTAAACGTGGCTTTATGGGCAGCTGGCTGGACTTCGGTTCTATTGCCGGGTTTGTGCTGGGTGCGGGCGTGGTGGTGTTAATTTCGACCATTGTCGGCGAAGCGAACTTCCTCGACTGGGGCTGGCGTATTCCGTTCTTTATTGCTCTGCCGTTAGGGATTATCGGGCTTTACCTGCGCCATGCGCTGGAAGAAACTCCGGCGTTTCAGCAGCATGTTGATAAACTGGAACAGGGCGACCGCGAAGGTTTGCAGGATGGCCCGAAAGTCTCGTTTAAAGAGATTGCCACTAAATACTGGCGCAGCCTGTTGACATGTATTGGTCTGGTTATTGCCACCAACGTGACTTACTACATGTTGCTGACCTATATGCCGAGTTATTTGTCGCATAACCTGCATTACTCCGAAGACCACGGGGTGCTGATTATTATCGCCATTATGATCGGTATGCTGTTTGTCCAGCCGGTGATGGGCTTGCTGAGTGACCGTTTTGGCCGTCGTCCGTTTGTGCTACTTGGTAGTGTTGCCCTGTTTGTGTTGGCGATCCCGGCGTTTATTCTGATTAACAGTAACGTCATCGGTCTGATTTTTGCCGGGTTACTGATGCTGGCGGTGATCCTTAACTGCTTTACGGGCGTTATGGCTTCTACCTTGCCAGCGATGTTCCCGACGCATATCCGATACAGCGCGCTGGCGGCGGCATTTAATATTTCGGTGCTGGTTGCCGGTCTGACGCCAACGCTGGCGGCCTGGCTGGTCGAAAGCTCGCAGAATCTGATGATGCCTGCCTATTACCTGATGGTAGTGGCGGTGGTTGGTTTAATCACCGGCGTAACCATGAAAGAGACGGCAAATCGTCCGTTGAAAGGTGCGACACCGGCGGCGTCAGATATACAGGAAGCGAAGGAAATTCTCGTCGAGCATTACGATAATATCGAGCAGAAAATCGATGATATTGACCACGAGATTGCCGATTTGCAGGCGAAACGTACCCGCCTGGTGCAGCAACATCCGCGAATTGATGAATAAGCTGAAACGGATGGCCTGATGTGACGCTGTCTTATCAGGCCAATTGAACTCTTAAGGTTCACTTAATCTCTGACGCGCATACTCTCCTCCAGGTTAACGGAGGAGAGTGCAATGAAAAACCGTGTTTATGAAAGTTTAACTACCGTGTTCAGCGTGCTGGTGGTCAGCAGCTTTCTTTATATCTGGTTTGCCACGTACTGATCTTTCTTCAGCCGTACCCAGGCCCGCGTGCCGGAAGTCTCTTGCCGGTTTTGCAGGAAAAACTGCCCGTGATGCAACTGTGTAATGCGGCTGACAATACTTAACCCCAGACCAATCCCGCCATAACGGCTGTCCATACGTACAAACGCTTTACTCAACTCCCCGCATTTACTCTCATCAATACCTGGTCCTTCATCTTCAACTGCCATGACCGCTCCGTCATCTTCTTGCAGCTTAATCATAATGTTGCTGCCTTGCGGGCTGTAACGATGGGCGTTTTCTACCAGGTTTCGCAATAACATCCGCAGCAGGGTTGCATCACCCTGAACGGTGATGTCGGCGGCGCTCTCTGGCAATAGCAGGGTTTGCTGTCGCTGGTCGAGCATGGTACTGAGTTCGTCATACGAGGGGAGAATGACATCTTCCAGCAGTTTTACATGTTGATAATTACCGGAAGAAAATGACTGTCCGGCACGCGCCAGTTGCAGCAGCTGGGAGACGCTCTCCATCATCTGATCAAGCCGTGCCACTAACGGTGCTACATCAATGTGATGCGTTTTCGCCAGCAGTTCCAGATGCAAACGCACCCCCGCCAGTGGCGTTCGCAGTTCGTGCGCGACGTCAGCGGTAAACAACCTTTCGTTATCCAGCGTGCTGGTCAGGCGACTGACCAGATCGTTTAACGCCGAAACCACCGCTTCGATTTCGAGGGTGGCGCTGTGAATGGCAATGGGCGTTAAGTTGTCGGCGGTGCGCGCTTCCAGCTCTTTTTGCAGCTCCGCCAGCGGGCGGGTGATGCGGCGTACCGCCTGATAGCAGATAAATAGCGTCAGGCTGACCATAAAGACGCCGGGGACAATCAGGCTGGCGACCGCCTCGCGGATCTCACGCATGATGTGGCGATCGTTGTTGCGATTGTCGCGTAGCGCCTGCTCAAACAGCTGAATCTGCTCGGTACTTTCATGCCATAGCCAGAAGACGCTGATCAGCTCAAACACCAACAAAATGGCCCCGATGGTCAATATCAGCCGTTGGCGCAGCGATATTGGTCGGCGCAGAAAATGCATCAGATTCAATTAGTTTTCCTCATTCGCGACCAGCATATAGCCAAAGCCGCGCACGGTGCGGATACGGGCTTTGCCCACTTTGTCGCGCAGATTGTGGATATGCACTTCCAGGGTGTTGGTCGAGGGTTCATTGTCCCAGTTATAGATGTCGTTGTAGAGAATTTCCCGATGCACCGGACTGCCTGCTTTGAGCATTAACCGTGACAGCAGAGCATATTCTTTGGGCGTCAGAATCAACTCTTCACCGCCCATCCATACCTGACGGCGACCCATATTCAGCGTCAGATTGCCAACAATCAGCTCACTTTCGCCCTGATTATTATGGCGTCGTAGCAGGGCGCGGATACGGGCGTGTAACTCTTCCAGCGCAAAAGGCTTCACCAGATAGTCATCGGCACCGACATCCAGCCCGGCGATTTTGTCGGTCAGCGTATCGCGAGCGGTGAGGATCAGTACTGGCAGGGTGTATTTTTTCTGCCGGATACGGGCGAGAAAATGCAGTCCATCTTCGTCGGGTAACCCTAAATCCAGTACCACCAGGCTGTAATGACCGGCCTCAAGGCTTTGTTCCGCCATCCGCGCGGTTGTCACGCCATCGCACGCGTAGCCTTCGGTTTGCGCCGCCAGAATCAATCCCTGCAATAACAGCGTATCGTCTTCAACAATCAGAATTTTCATTCACTCACTCTCCTGCAAGTTTGCAGAATATCATCCGCAGCCTGGTAATACTTCGTCTCAACGCCAGTTAATCCCAATAGCGTGGAGAATAAATTGTCTTGTGAATAGTGTTGCGTTTGCGCCTGTTTTTGCAGGCAGTTCTGGTCAACCTGATACCGTTTTTGATAATCCTCCGACAGCCACAGCAGCATTGGCACCTGTTTTTGGCTATCCGGGGCGATGGCATAAGGCAGACCGTGCAGATAGATGCCATTTTCACCTAACGATTCACCGTGGTCAGAAAGATAAACCAGGCTGGTGGTAAATTTATCCTGATGTTCTTTCAGCAGATTAATCGCTTTATCAACAATATAGTCGACGTAAACCAGCGTGTTGTCGTAAGTGTTCACCAGTTGCTCTTTGCTACAGGTCTGGATCTCATTGGTGTCGCAGGTTGGGGTAAATTTCCTGAACTGCGGCGGATAGCGGTTGTAATAGGTCGGACCGTGGCTGCCGATGGTGTGTAAGACAATCACGCCATCACCCTGCAGGTTATTGATGTACTCTTCCAGCCCGTGGAACAGTACTTCGTCATAGCATTCGCCGTTGATGCACTGACCAGGCAGATTCAGCGCGGTGACGTTCTGGTGAGGCACGCGGTCGCAGGCACCTTTACAGCCGCCATCGTTGTCATTCCACAGCACGTTGATGCCCGCTCGCTGAATGATATCCAGCACGCCTTCCTGGTGCTGTGCCAGCTCTTCTTTGTAATGCTCACGCGGCATATCCGAGAACATGCACGGTACTGAAACTGCCGTTGCCGTGCCGCAAGATGCGGTATTAGGGAAATAGACCACGTTATCTTTCGCCAGCCGCGGGTTAGTTTCACGCGGGTAGCCGTTGAGGGAGAAGTTCTCCGCCCGCGAGGTTTCGCCGACAATCAGGATGGTCAAATTTTTACGTTTTTCGTTCTGCATTAACGGGTTGCGGTGCGCGTCTTCACCAATTCGCACCAGCGGCAGATTTGCCAGTCGCTGATGGGAGTACCATGACCAGCTGGCAACAATGCTGTTAGAGGGGCTTAAGGATTTCACCAGCTCTTTGTTATTGCGGAACAACGAGGCGTAGTCTTTATAAAACAGTGCGGCGACCAGCAAAATCAGTAGTACAGAAACCAGAATATTGGCTCCACGGAAAAGAACACTGCGCAGACGCGAGGTGGCAGGTTTGATTTTTATCCAGCAGGCAATCAGCGCAGCAAGCACGCCGCTGAATCCCAGCGTTAATAACATTTGCGGTGTCATCAGCGCATAACTTTCTGCCGGAGTGGTATCAATAATATTGGCAATCATCGAGCGGTCGATGACGATGCCGTAAGTCATTATGAAATATTGTGCAGCCGCGCCAACCAGAATAAACAGGCAGGCCAGTGGTCGATTAAGCCATAAGAAAGAGCTTAGTGTCAGGACAATATTAATCACGCTGAAAGCGACGACCGGCATCGACAAGAAAACCAGTACGTTATGCAGCGAATCCAGCGGCAGCGCCTGCAACACCTGCTTAAAAAAGGCAATATTCAGGCAGATAGAGATATAAAAAGCGGCTAACAATAGCCAGGCGAGTAAATTCAAAGAGGGTCTTTTTAGTAGGCGCTTCAACATCACGGTGTTTCCATCGAACAAAGTGCGCATATGCTCGCAAAGCAAAATTAAGCCAACCTTAAGTTCTTAAGGTTGGCTTTTATGTGTGCTGGATTAAGGGGAATTAATCTTTGCTTATTGGTGCATCTAAGGGATACGGGTTTTTATGCAGCCGGTTGTAATTCAGCGCATACATGGCGGTGATGACCATTAGGGTGACAAATGACCACATAACCTCTTTCGCCCCGGACCCCACCACGGCCCAGATGCAGTAGAGGAAGGCAATGGTAGTAACTGCCAGATATGCCGGGCGTGCTTTACCAAAGTGACCGTGTCCGAGCAGCAGTAACGCCGCACAGGTGTAAAGATATGGCACCAGTGTAAAGATGACCGAGACGGAAGAAACCAGACCGAACTCTTTGGTTGCGTTTGGCGAAATGCTACTGAGCTGGAAGATGGTCATCAAAATACCGACGATAATCAGCCCCGCCACTGGCGTACCCGCTTTATTTACACGGGCAAAAATCGGTGGGAACAGTCCGTCATCGGCAGCGGCTTTCGCCGTTTGACCCGCCAGCAACGTCCAGCCGCCCAGTGAACCTAAGCAACCCGCAGCTGCGCAGAAGGAAACAATGGCCCCGGCGGTGTCACCCAACGCCATCCGTGCGGCATCACCGAATGGCGAAGCAGAAACGCGCAGTGCGGCATTAGGGATCATCCCCATAATCGCGGTGGTAGAAAGTACATAGCAAACGGCGGCAATCAATACCCCACCAATGGTGGCGATAGGGACATTGCGTTTCGGGTTTTTCACCACACCTGCGGCAACGGAGGCACTTTCCACACCGATGAACGACCACAGCGTAACGTTAAGGGTACTTTGAATTGCACCGAAGGTGCCCAGGCCGCTGACGTTCCATGCCGCCATATAGGTTTCACCACGGAACCAGAACCAGCCAAATACGGCAATCCCGACGATGGGGATCAGCGCCAGCACGGTGGCAACTGCCTGCACACGGGTGATCATTTTCGGACCGACAATGTTCAGCAGGACGAAGATCCACAGCACCACGACGCAGGTGATGGTTAATACCAATGGATCTTTCAGAATCGGGAAGAAGTAACTTAAATATCCTACGCCAATGACCACCATGGCGATATTGCCGATCCAGCAGGCCAGCCAGTAGAGGACGTTGGTTTGATAACCGAGAAACGGGCCAAAGCAGCGGCGGGCGTAAGCGTAAGAACCACCAGGACTTGGGTCGAGGAACGACATTTTGGCGTATACCATCGAGAGCCCCAGTGCACCGATAATCGTCACCAACCATCCATAAATGGCAATCCCGCCAGTAGAGGCCAGGTTTGCAGGTAACAGAAAAACACCTGACCCCATAATATTCCCCGACACCATCAGGGTGACGGGGATTAAGCCCACTTTGTGAGCATCAGCATCCGAAGACATAATTAAACTCCTGCGAAGGCGAGCTTCGTGACAATAAATTACGTCATATCATACGCCTGCATTCGATAGTTGAATTATTATCGACCGGGTTATCGCTGATGCCGTTATTAATATAGCTCTTCGTTAAGGTTAAAAATCAGGCGACAGTGCGTTCTCTGTGCTGACTAACATAATGCAGCGGCGTCATACCGTAGAAGTCTTTAAAGACAGAAATAAAGTACGACGTACTGTTGTAGCCGCAGGACTGTGATACCTGAGAGATATTTTTACCGTCCATCATTAATTCATTTACGGCATAACGCATGCGGCAGGTGGTGATTATTTGGCTATAACTGGTGTTTTCGCTTTTCAACTTTTTCTTTAACAGACTTGGGCTAAGACATAAACAACTGGCTACCATACTAAGATTCCAGTCTTTGTGAATATCGCTTTCAATAATTTGATAAACGCTGTCACTTACACAATTACGTAACATATACATCATTAATGAAACGAATTTTTTACTGTCGAGAAAACGGGATAGCACCGTGAATAATAATGCGCGTGTTCGTTCCTTTTCTGACTCAGTTTCTGCGGGCATCATGCTGTGTTGCGCGGCAACGCGAAAGACGTCTGGCGTCAGGCATGGCAGGGTGAGTATGGGCGTAGCGCTACGTTGCCATACTGGTATTTGCGAGAGATCTTTATTCAGAAACCGGAGGTAATCTTTGATGATGTCGTGACTAATATGAGCAACCAAAGTGTTGTTAAGAGAGGAGACGTCGATAATATTATTTTCACAATTTAATAACGCCATATGGTTAGCTTTAAGGCTAATAGGTTCTTTCCCATTCACCCTTATCCAGACATCTTTTTCAGTCAATAAAACAATACAAGGTTGGTCGCTGCAAATCCTCATACATGTACTCCTGAGTGCGAATAAAAGACCAGTTCTCGCTAAAGCAAAGCGATACCGGGAAATGGTTATATAATTGTATGATGAATATAAACATGCATAAAAATAACGAGTTTTACTAATAGTACAAATTTTTATAGTAATTTCTCATGTACATATTTTTTTACAGGATAAATAACAGGCAAAAAAAAGCGCGGGGTGGGGCCGCGCAAAAAGTATGACATTTTTGTTTGCAGCAATTTTTATGAAAACGTTGCCATACTCAAAAGGCCTAAGGCCAGGCGGCGTAATGTTATTTAAACAATTACGCCTTCAGCGGAATAGTGGTTACGCTTTCACGCACATAACGTGGTAAATACCGTCAATAATTTCAGTCCCTTCAGTTTCGTGTTCAAATCCAGGGAAATGGTGGTCCCAGGATTGCAGCGAGCGTAAATAACTTACTTGCGGACTGTTTTTATCGCCGAAGTTTTCACCAGACAGCAGCATCGGGATTCCTGGCGGATACGGGATAACTGAGTTTGCCGCGATGCGTCCTGGCAGATTTTCAATGGATACCAGTTCGACATTGTTGTCGACAATCGCGTTGTACGCTTCACGCGGGGTGACTTCCGCCACCGGCAGGCCGGAATAGGCTTCGTTCAACCGTGCGCCAGGGTTGTTTTCTTTCAGCCAGGCAAACATGGTGTCACCCAGATCGTGAATCCCCATGTTCGCGTAAGTGTCAGGATATTGTTCAACAAGTTCCGGCATCACCTGCGCCAGCGGTGTGTTGGCGTCATAGTGGCGTTTGAAGGAGCAAAGGGTGTTAACCAGAGTTCCCCATTTCCCACGGGTTACGCCCATAGAGAACAGGAACATAATTTGGAAGTCAGTGGTGCGGGTAGGTACAATGCCGTGGCGACCAAGCCAGGCAGTGACCAGCGCCGCCGGAACACCGGTTTCTTCCAGTTCACCATCTTCACCCATTCCCGGAGCAAGGATGCTGACTTTAATCGGGTCGAGCATACTCCAGTTATCCGGAATATCTTTGAAGCCGTGCCAGCTTTCGCCCGGATGCATTACCCAGCAGTCCTGAACGGTGGTCAGCAGTTTGGTTGGTGCGTCAGCAAAGTCATAGGTTTTGCCGGTTTGTGGGTCGGTGACGACTTCTTTGTTCCACGGTTTGAAGAACCAGCTACCGTCAGCGGTGAACTCTTTATATAGCCGCGCCATCGCCTGACGGAAATCAACCGCTTCGTCAATCACTTCCTGTGTCAGTGACAGGCCGCTGTTGCCGTCCATCATCGACACCGCCACGTCGTTGGATGCGCAGATGGCATACAGCGGGGAGGTGGTGGCATGCATCATGTAGGCCTGGTTGAAGCGGGAGAAGTTAATCGCCCCACGACCTTCACGTACATGAATATAAGAAGCCTGTGACAGCGCATTCAGCAGTTTGTGGGTGGAGTGGGTGGCGAAAACGGTAGGACCGTTGTGATCGCCAGGTTCGCCGCGCATGGCATAGTGATCGGCATAGATCGGGTTGAAACGTGCATAGCCGTACCAGGCTTCGTCAAAGTGCAGACGATCGGAGGTTTTTTCCAGCAGATCCTGCGCTTCTTTAGCGTTATAACACACGCCGTCATAGGTGCAGTTGGTCACCACGCAGTAAGACGGTTTTTGCCCGGCTTTGTCTTTGGTCAGCGGGCTTTCACTGATTTTCTTCTGCAAGGTTTCAGGTTGCATTTCCTGCGGATAGATTGGCCCGATAATGCCGTAGCGGTTGCGGCTTGGCACCATATAGACCGGTTTCGCGCCTGTCAGCATCAAACCTTGTTCGATGGATTTATGGCAGTTACGGTCAACGACCACGACATCGTTATCGGTCATGCAAGCCTGCATGATGGTGCGGTTAGAGCCGGAAGTACCGACGACTACCGACCAGGAGCGATCGGCACCAAATACGCGTGCGGCATATTTTTCGCTTTCGCCAAATGCGCCAGTATGGTCAAGCAAAGAACCGAGGGAAGTTCGTTCGATGCCCATGTCGGTGCGGAACAGATTTTCACCATAGTAGTCATGGTAGAAACGTCCGGCGGGTGTTTTGGTAAAACCAACGCCGCCCTGGTGGCCTGGCGCTGCCCAGGAATATTCATGGATGTCACTATATTTCATCAGCGCGCTGAACAGTGGCGGCAACAGCTGCTGGCGGTAGCGGGTCATCGCGGCAACGGCGCGTCCGGCGATAAAGTCGGCGGTATCTTCCAGAATCCAGGCGAATTCATCGACAAGCTCCAGCAGGTCGCGATCCATTGCGGCGAGGGCTTTTTCCCGATCGCCCAACAGGAAGACCGGCACGTTTTGTTGGCGCTCATGAAGCTTACCGATCAATTGTCTGACGTTTTGATGTTCGTCCGGATGTTCCATTTGATAGCTGAACATCAGGCAGTCAATGGCTTCGTTTGAAGAGAGAATGGCAAAACCATCATCAAAGGAGGTGGATTTAATCACGGTAACATTTTGCTGGCTTAAAGCATCTGCCAGACGCTCAACGGCGTTACCGACCCAGGTGTCTTGATGGAGAAACTCGCTTTCAACAATTAATACTTTCATCATTGCTTACCCGGTTATGAAGGAATCTTCGTTGCGGGCAAGTATCTTCCGGCCTTTTCGGGCTGTAAAGCGCGTGAAAAACAAACATTTTTGGAATATTTATTTTTATAAACAATATGTTATGTGATTATTTTAATTTATTTTCACTGCTTATTATCGACGGCTAAACTATTTTTTTGGCTGATACTGATATCGTCTTTAGCCGGGAAACGTCTGGCGGCGCTGTTGGCTAAGTTTGCGGTATTGTTGCGGCGACATGCCGACATATTTGCCGAACGTGCTGTAAAAACGACTACTTGAACGAAAGCCTGCCGTCAGGGCAATATCGAGAATACTTTTATCGGTATCGCTCAGTAACGCGCGAACGTGGTTGATGCGCATCGCGGTAATGTACTGTTTCATCGTCAATTGCATGACCCGCTGGAATATCCCCATTGCATAGTTGGCGTTAAGTTTGACGTGCTCAGCCACATCGTTGATGGTCAGCGCCTGATCATAGTTTTCGGCAATAAAGCCCAGCATCTGGCTAACATAAAATTGCGCATGGCGCGAGACGCTGTTTTTGTGTGTGCGCGAGGTTTTATTGACCAGAATCGGTTCCCAGCCAGAGAGGCTAAATCGCTTGAGCATCAGGCCAATTTCATCAATGGCGAGCTGGCGAATTTGCTCGTTCGGACTGTTTAATTCCTGCTGCCAGCGGCGCACTTCAAACGGGCTAAGTTGCTGTGTGGCCAGTGATTTGATCACCATGCCGTGAGTGACGTGGTTAATCAGGTCTTTATCCAGCGGCCAGGAGAGAAACAGATGCATCGGCAGATTAAAAATCGCCATGCTCTGACAGGTTCCGGTATCTGTTAGTTGGTGCGGTGTACAGGCCCAGAACAGCGTGATATGACCCTGATTGATATTCACTTTTTCATTGTTGATCAGGTATTCCACATCGCCATCGAAAGGCACATTCACTTCGACCTGACCATGCCAGTGGCTGGTGGGCATGATATGCGGTGCGCGAAACTCAATCTCCATCCGCTGGTATTCCGAATACAGCGACAGCGGGCTGCGGGTCTGTTTTTCGTCGCTGCTGCACATAAACGTATCTGTATTCATGGATGGCTCTCTTTCCTGGAATATCAGAATTATGGCAGGAGTGAGGGAGGATGACTGCGAGTGGGAGCACGGTTTTCACCCTCTTCCCAGAGAGGCGAGGGGAGCGTCCGAGCATCATGAGGCCGAAAACTGTGCTTTTCAGGTAACTTATTACCATAAACTCAGATTTACTGCTGCTTCACGCAGGATCTGAGTTTATGGGAATGCTCAACCTGGAAGCCGGAGGTTTTCTGCAGATTCGCCTGCCATGATGAAGTTATTCAAGCAAGCCAGGAGATCTGCATGATGACTGCACCCAAAATTACATTTATCGGCGCTGGTTCGACGATTTTCGTTAAAAATATTCTTGGTGATGTGTTCCATCGCGAGGCGCTGAAAACGGCGCATATTGCCCTGATGGACATTGATCCCACCCGCCTGGAAGAGTCGCATATTGTGGTGCGTAAGCTGATGGATTCAGCAGGGGCCAGCGGCAAAATCACCTGCCACACCCAACAGAAAGAAGCCTTACAGGATGCCGATTTTGTCGTGGTGGCATTTCAGATTGGCGGTTATGAACCTTGCACGGTGACTGATTTCGAGGTCTGTAAGCGGCATGGTCTGGAACAAACCATTGCCGATACGTTGGGGCCGGGCGGTATTATGCGCGCGCTACGTACCATTCCGCATCTGTGGCAAATTTGCGAGGACATGACGGAAGTCTGCCCCGATGCCACCATGCTCAACTATGTTAACCCCATGGCGATGAATACCTGGGCGATGTATGCCCGTTATCCGCATATCAAACAGGTCGGGCTGTGCCATTCGGTGCAGGGAACGGCGGAAGAGCTGGCGCGTGATCTCAATATCGACCCAGCTACGCTGCGTTACCGCTGCGCAGGTATCAACCATATGGCGTTTTACCTGGAGCTGGAGCGCAAAACCGCCGACGGCAGTTACGTGAATCTCTACCCGGAACTGCTGGCGGCTTATGAAGCAGGGCAGGCACCGAAGCCAAATATTCATGGTAATACTCGCTGCCAGAATATTGTGCGCTACGAAATGTTCAAAAAGCTGGGCTACTTCGTCACGGAATCGTCAGAACATTTTGCCGAATATACGCCGTGGTTTATTAAGCCAGGTCGTGAGGATTTGATTGAGCGTTATAAAGTACCGCTGGATGAGTACCCGAAACGCTGCGTCGAGCAGCTGGCGAACTGGCATAAAGAGCTGGAGGAGTATAAAAACGCCTCCCGGATTGATATTAAACCGTCACGGGAATATGCCAGCACAATCATGAACGCTATCTGGACTGGCGAGCCGAGTGTGATTTACGGCAACGTCCGTAACGATGGTTTGATTGATAACCTGCCACAAGGATGTTGCGTGGAAGTAGCCTGTCTGGTTGATGCTAATGGCATTCAGCCAACCAAAGTCGGTACGCTACCTTCGCATCTGGCCGCCCTGATGCAAACCAACATCAACGTACAGACGCTGCTGACCGAAGCTATTCTTACGGAAAATCGCGACCGTGTTTACCACGCCGCGATGATGGACCCGCATACTGCCGCCGTGCTGGGCATTGATGAAATATATGCTCTTGTTGACGACCTGATTGCCGCCCACGGCGACTGGCTGCCAGGCTGGTTGCACCGTTAAAACGCGACTAAACGCTACTGCGCCGGGGGATTTATTCCGGCGCACACCTCTGACGATACCAATAACAGAAGGCGGGCGTTGGTAACAGCGACCCGATACCCTATGAGCATTTCAATGACTACAAAACTCAGTTATGGATTTGGAGCGTTCGGGAAGGATTTTGCGATCGGCATTGTGTATATGTACCTCATGTATTACTACACCGATGTCGTCGGGCTGTCTGTGGGTTTGGTCGGTACTTTGTTTCTGGTGGCGAGGATCTGGGATGCTATTAACGATCCGATTATGGGATGGATTGTAAATGCTACGCGATCGCGATGGGGTAAGTTCAAACCCTGGATCCTGATCGGTACGTTGGCAAACTCTGTAATCTTATTTCTCCTCTTTAGTGCGCATCTGTTTGAAGGTACTACTCAGATTGTCTTTGTTTGCGTGACCTACATCCTCTGGGGCATGACTTACACCATTATGGATATTCCCTTCTGGTCGCTGGTTCCAACCATAACGCTCGATAAACGTGAGCGCGAACAACTGGTTCCTTATCCGCGTTTTTTTGCCAGTCTGGCAGGCTTTGTTACGGCAGGTGTGACGCTACCATTTGTTAATTATGTCGGCGGTGGCGATCGGGGATTTGGCTTTCAGATGTTCACTCTGGTACTGATCGCCTTTTTTATTGTTTCAACCATCATCACTCTGCGCAATGTGCATGAAGTCTTTTCGTCAGACAATCAACCGTCTGCTGAAGGAAGCCATCTGACACTTAAAGCCATCGTTGCGCTAATTTATAAAAACGATCAGCTTTCATGCCTCTTGGGTATGGCTCTTGCTTATAATGTAGCCAGCAACATTATTACCGGCTTTGCTATCTATTATTTCTCATATGTTATCGGTGATGCGGATTTGTTCCCCTATTATCTGTCGTATGCGGGAGCTGCTAACCTGGTGACGTTAGTATTCTTCCCACGCTTAGTTAAATCATTATCCCGACGCATTTTATGGGCCGGAGCATCTATTCTTCCGGTGTTAAGCTGTGGTGTTCTCCTGTTAATGGCATTAATGAGCTATCACAACGTCGTCCTCATTGTGATTGCGGGTATTTTGCTGAATGTGGGAACGGCGCTTTTCTGGGTATTACAGGTCATCATGGTGGCAGATACCGTTGATTACGGTGAATATAAACTGCACGTACGCTGTGAAAGTATCGCTTACTCCGTGCAGACTATGGTGGTGAAGGGCGGTTCAGCCTTTGCGGCTTTTTTCATTGCGGTTGTGTTAGGGATGATTGGCTATGTACCGAATGTTGAACAGTCTACGCAAGCCCTATTAGGTATGCAGTTTATTATGATTGCTCTACCAACTCTGTTTTTCATGGTAACGCTGATTCTCTACTTCCGTTTCTATCGCCTCAATGGTGACACGCTGCGCAGGATCCAGATCCATCTGCTGGATAAATATCGCAAAGTACCGCCCGAGCCTGTTCATGCTGATATTCCGGTCGGTGCAGTGAGTGATGTGAAAGCCTGACGTGGACAATAGCTAACGAAAATGGCCTGATGCGATATGTTTATCAGGCCACGTCTTAATGTAATGCTTTGGATTTGCAAATTTTGTAGACCGGATAAGGAATTCACGCCGCATCCGGCATCAACAAAGCGCAAGTTGTTATCCGGTTATCAAGCCAAAGCGCCGTAGCTGGCGGCAATGAAAGCGAGCGAGGAATATCACCGTCGTTAATGCGCCAAGCAGCGCGCAGAACATATCGGATTGCGTGTCCCACTGGTCGCCCTGGGTGCCGAGAAAATCATCCGCTCCCTGACCCATTGCCAGCGCTGCCCACCACTCGATTAATTCATACATCGCGCTTATCGCCAGCGCCACGCAGCAGACCAGGAACGCCACCATTTTACGTCCGCGCACGTACATCCCGCGAACGAGAATTTCTCGTGCCACCAGTGCAGGCACCAGCCCCTGGAAAAAATGCCCCAGCTTGTCATACGGATTACGGCTCAACCCCAGCCATTCCTGCACCTCAAAACCAACGGGGACTTTCGCGTAGGTGTATTGCCCGCCGACCATCAGGATGATGGCGTGAAAGAAAATGAGCGTATAGAGCAGCGGCGTTAACGGGTAACGTCTGGCGGTGGCAAGGAGTAGCGGCACGACAATAATCACCGGTGTCACTTCCATCAGCCAGGTGAGTTTGTCATGGGCCGAAATGCCGGTATAAATCAGGATTAACGTTAGCGCCAGTGCGCCGGTGTTAAGAATTAACGGCTTGAGTGTGCGGGTCATGGTGAGTTCGCAAGTCAGGGAAAATACTGACTATTCACCAGCAAGCGTGAAATTACAATCGCAAAAGAGGTGGCCCAGGGGGATCACCTGGCAGCATGCTGCCAGGCGCTGGGCCGAAGAGGTTACTTAGTGCAGTTCGCGCACTGTTTGTTGACGATCTGCTGGAAGAAGTCGTTACCTTTGTCATCGACCAGGATAAACGCCGGGAAATCTTCTACTTCGATTTTCCAGATAGCTTCCATACCCAGCTCCGGATAAGCGACGCATTCCAGATGCTTGATGCTCTGCTGCGCCAGTACCGCCGCCGGACCGCCGATACTACCGAGGTAGAAGCCGCCGTGTTTATGGCACGCGTCGGTAACCTGCTGACTGCGGTTACCTTTCGCCAGCATGATCATGCTGCCGCCGTGGGATTGCAGCAGATCCACGTAGGAGTCCATACGGCCTGCGGTGGTTGGGCCAAGTGAACCTGATGGATAACCGGCAGGGGTTTTCGCCGGACCCGCGTAGTAGATCGGGTGATCTTTGATGTACTGCGGAAGTTCTTTACCGGCGTCAATCAGCTCTTTCAGCTTGGCGTGTGCAATATCTCGACCCACAATAATGGTGCCGGTGAGCGACAAACGAGTGGAAACCGGATATTGCGAAAGCTGGGCGAGGATCTCTTTCATCGGGCGGTTAAGGTCGACCTTCACCGCTTCGCCTTCACCGGCCTGACGCAGTTCTTGTGGAATGTACTGGCCTGGATTGTGTTCCAGTTTTTCGATCCAGATACCTTCGCGGTTGATTTTCGCTTTGATGTTACGGTCAGCGGAGCAGGAGACGCCCATGCCTACCGGGCAGGATGCGCCGTGACGTGGCAGACGGATAACGCGAATGTCGTGCGCGAAGTATTTACCGCCAAACTGCGCGCCAAGACCGAGTTTCTGGGCCTCTTCCAGCAGTTCCTGTTCCAGCTGGACATCGCGGAACGCCTGACCATGTTCGTTCCCTTCCGTCAGCAGTTCATCGTAATAGTGAGCGCTTGCTAACTTGACGGTTTTCAGGTTGGTTTCCGCAGACGTACCGCCAATCACAAACGCGATATGGTACGGCGGGCAGGCTGCAGTACCGAGGGTACGCATTTTCTCAACGAGGAAGTTTTTCAGTTTGCCGGGAGTCAGCAGGGCTTTGGTTTCCTGGTAGAGATAGGTTTTGTTGGCAGAGCCGCCGCCTTTCGCAACGCAAAGGAATTTGTACTCATCGCCATCTACCGCGTACAGGTCGATTTGCGCAGGCAGGTTAGTGCCGGTGTTGACCTCTTTGTACATGTCCAGCGCCGCGTTTTGTGAATAGCGCAGGTTATCTTCGATATAGGTGTTATAGACGCCTTTCGACAGCGCTTCTTCATCACCGCCACCGGTCCACACGCGCTGGCCTTTTTTACCGACGATGATCGCGGTGCCGGTATCCTGGCAGGTCGGCAGCACGCCTTTGGCGGCGATTTCGGAGTTTCTTAAGAATTGCAGCGCCACGTACTTGTCGTTTTCGCTGGCTTCTGGATCGTGAAGAATAGCCGCAACCTGTTTCTGGTGTGCCGGACGGAGCATAAAAGAAGCGTCGTGAAAGGCTTGCTGCGCCAGCAGGGTCAGGGCTTCTGGTTCCACTTTCAGGATGGTTTCGCCGTCGAAGTCGGCAACGCTAACGTAATCGGAAGTGAGTAGATAGTATTCGGTATTGTCTTTCCCCATCGGGAAAGGTGCCTGGTAGATAAAGGGTTTGTTTGACATAGCTTCCAGCCTGTAACTCTGTATTTGTTATTCGAAAATGGCGTGCCGCGTAGTCACGGGCGGCACGCAAAGTGCATTTATAAGAACCCGTACATCGCGGCGAAGATCCAGCCGAAGACGCACGATACGCTCACACCAATCAACCCCGGCAGAATAAAGCTGTGGTTGATGACGAAGCGACCGATGTGGGTGGTGCCGGAACGGTCAAACTGAATCGCTGCCAGATCGCTCGGATAAGTCGGCAGGATGTAATAACCGTAGCAAGCCGGTGCTGAAGCCACGATGTATGCCGGATCAACGCCGATCGCCAGCGCGACCGGAACAATCGCCGCCAGCGCCGCAGCCTGAGAGTTTACAAACTTGGAAACCAGCAGCAGAACAATGGCATAGGCCCACGGATACTCTTTCACCATTTCACCCAGTACGCCCTGAATTTCAGACATATGCGCACCGAACATGGTTTCTGCCATCCATGCGATACCGTACACCGCCACGATGGCGATCATACCGGAACGGAAGACTTCGTTTTTTGAGATAGACGCGGGATTGGTTTTGGTCAGGATAATAATCAGCGCCCCGGTCAGCAGCATAAACATCTGAATAACCAGTACCATCGACAGCGGTTTGCCGCCGAAGGATGGACGCAGGTCCGAATCAGCACCAAGAAGTGCGACTACAGCGATTGCCCCGAGGAAAATCCACATTGCCAGCCAGTTGCTTTTCGGCAGTTTTTTATCGAGCAGCGTCGCGGTATCACCGTAAACATACTCACGGTTTTCCGGTACGGAGATGAATTTCTGGAACTCTTCGTCTTTATCCAGATCTTTACCGCGGAACCAGCTGAAGATACCGATCGCCAGGATACCGATTAACGTCGATGGAATGGTGATTGCCAGCAGGTCGAGGAACTCAAGATGGCGACCATCAAAGGTGACATTACCCAGCATTGCAACCAGAGACACGACCGCAACCGACACCGGACTGGCGATAATCCCCATCTGTGCACCGATAGAACTTGCCGCCATCGGACGTTCCGGACGGATGTTGTTCTTAATGGCGACGTCGTAGATGATCGGCAGAATGGTGTAAACCACATGACCCGTACCGCAAAGAATGGTCAGCGTACAGGTCACAAACGGCGCGACAATTGAGACATATTTCGGGTTGCGGCGCAGCAGCTTCTCGGCAATTTGCAGCATGACATCAAGACCGCCCGAAGCTTGCAAGGTTGCCGATGCCGCCACCACCGCAATGATAACCAGCATGACATCAACTGGTGGTTTACCTGGCTGAAGGTGGAAGACGAAGACCAGAATGACCAGACCGATACCGCCTAATAAACCCAGCGCGATACCACCCTTTCTGGCACCATAAAACAGACATATCAGTATTATGATAAGTTGGATAGTAAATAACATGTGTGAACCCTCGCGATAATCCTATTTAAATTTTTGCTGAATAGATCACAGTCACGTTCTGTTTTGTATGAACTGTTTTCAGAGCCTGACTAAATATCCGTTTGGTCGTTACCGGCTTTAGCAAATACCTCACAGTGAATATTGGCTGATTAAAGCAGCGGCAAATTTATGCACTGTGATAAGCGGCTTTTTCAGAGAGAAAGACTCTCTGGCGATGGGTTTAAAGTTTGTACTGCGCAGATGTTAATGTTTTGTTTGCTGTTATCTTATTGATATTTATCGGTCTATTTTTTGTTCTCAGGGCAGATGTCATTAGGTTTATAGATTAATCTGATCTACCCATTTGTGGGTAAAAATACACATAATGCGGGTGACATAATAGTTAATTAACTTTTGTTAGCGTTTTGAAATTAAAAACACCGTTCACCTGAAGAGATATTAATTTTTAGCGATGATGGAGGGATAATTATATTTGATCTGGCACAAGTTTTACTGATGAAGGATGTAACTTGTGCCAGGGGTATTTTGCATTACGGTAATAATTATTACTTACAGATAACCAGCGATCCGTTATTGGCAATATTGTTTCAGTAGTGAGTAGTGTTCTGCCTGAATACGGTAACGGTAAACTGGACGCCCCGTGACGCCATAATGGATACTGGTGAACAAGATGTGGCAGTTGACCAACCAGATGAGGTATTTACGGCAGGAAACACGCGAAATGTTAACCTCGTTGGCTAGCTCGTCGGTTGAAAACTCATAGTCCTGATGCGCGTCAATCCACTGGCACAGCGTGCGTAACGTCTGCGGCGTTAAGCCTTTTGGCAAGCGACGAGGATCCTGTTCGTTGGAGCTGCTGCCGTGGATTAGCTGATCAAGCTCGGCCTGGTCATAATACTGATGTTTTTCCAGCGCCATTTTCTTTTGCCGCCAGCCGGTGAGCGCCTCTTCAAAGCGGGAAGCCTGGAAGGGTTTGATCAGGTAATCCACGACACCGTAATGCAGCGAATCTTTAATGGTTGCCGCATCGGCTGCGGAGGAGATGACAATCACATCACTTTTGCAACGCGCGTTATGCAGGACAGGCAGTAAATCGAGCCCGTTCTCTTTTTGCATATAGATATCGAGCAATATCAGGTCGATAGGCGTATCGCTATTGAAGATAATCTCTTTGGCTTTCTCCAGCGTCGAGGCTGTTCCACAGCATTGAAAGCCTGGGATTTGTGCTACGTATCGGCGATTCAGCTCCGCGACCATTGCGTCGTCATCGATAATTAATACATTGATCATCTGTTCGACCTCTCCCCGTCCCAGGGTATCTGGACAAAAAATTGTGTGAAAATCCCGGGTTCCGATTCCACGGCGATGCTGCCGCCGAGATTTTCTACCTGTTGTTTGACAAGTGCTAAACCGACGCCTCGCTCGCTTCCTTTTGTCGAGACACCTTTGTCAAAAATGTGATCGATTTTATCGGGTGCGATCCCCGGTCCATCATCATTAACTTCACAGTGCAGCCAGCCGTGACGGTAGTGCAATGTTACGCTAATTTCGCCTCCGGGTTCCGGCCCTAATGCCTCCAGCGCGTTTTCTATCAGATTTCCCAACGTGGTAATCAGCGTCGCGACCTGGTCCTCACTGCCGCTGTCTGGCAGCTGGCTTTCACTGTTTAAAATCAGCGTATGGCCTAAATCGGTCGCGCTGTTAATCTTGCTGATTAAAAAACCAGCGATAACCGGAGATTTGATCTTACCCAGCAGAGAGCCAATCTCTTCCTGATAGTTATTGGCTGTTTTGAGAATGTAATCTTCCAACTGCTTATAACTCTTCAGATGCAATAATCCGAGAATCACATGCAATTTATTCATAAATTCGTGGGATCGTTCACGAAGTGCGTCAGCATAGTTGACCAGACCGTCGAGTCGCTGCATCAGTTTACGTACTTCAGTTTTGTCCCTGAAGGTTGAAATGGCACCGATGATAACGCCATTACTGCGCACCGGAACGGTGTTGATCAGTAATAGCCGGTCTTTAATCGTAATCTCTTCGTCGCGGCGCGGGGTACCGTCGCGTAACACTTCCGAGACATCTACCACCTGTGACCATGAGTGGCTTAGCGTCGACAGTTTCTCATCGTCCTGCGACTTACGGTAATTCAGCAATTCTTGTGCGGCATCGTTGATCAGCGTGACCTCGCCGCGATCGTCCACGGCAACGACGCCTTCTTTGATAGACTGCAACATGGCCTGGCGTTGCTCAAACAGCGTGGAGATTTCGTAGGGTTCCAGGCCGAAAAGGATTTTTTTCAGTACCTTAACCAGAATGCAGGTGCCAATCAGTCCGACCAGCATGCCAAATAATACCGACCAGATAATGCTCCAGCGACTGTCATTGATCTGTTGGGTCACACGGCTTAACTCAAGGCCGATCGCCACCACGCCAATTTGTTTATGATTTTCATCGTAGATGGGGGTAAATACGCGTAAAGCCTGCGCCAGAAAACCGCGATTGATAGCGACATTTTCTTCGCCATTCAGCGCTTTAAGGATGTCATCACCTTTAAATGGCTGACCAATACGCTGGGCTTCAGGATGCGAGTAGCGAAGACTTTGCATATCGGTAACGACAATAAACAGCAGATCGTTGCGTTTGCGTACGGCTTCCGCGATGGCCTGGATGCCACTCTCCTGCGGTTTTTTCTGCAAGCCCTGACGGATTTCCGGCGAGTCGGCGAGGGTACGCGCCACTGCCAGTGCCTTGTTGGCTAGCCCATCTCGCGTCATATCACTGATTTGCGAGAAGTAAATCAGATGCACCACCAATAGCACCGAGAACAGTACCGCACTGACCATTAAGATCACTGTGGTACTCAATTTCATCGGACGTTTGCGTAACATGCGGTAGGGCAATGAATGTCTCATCAGCTTCCTTGTGTGACAAATTTCTTAAGCATTATCTCTGATGAGGCGGGTAATTCAAAGGGAGTAAGAATGATTGGCTATATAGGGGAAGAGACTCTGGCAACGGAAACTGCCAGTGCTGTATGAAGATTCCGGGGCTATGCTTATAGCGATAATCATACTGATGAGAGAGGGAAGGTCATGGATCAGGCGCTACTGGACGGGGGTTATCGCTGTTATACCGGCGAAAAGATCGATGTCTATTTCAACACTGCGATATGTCAGCATTCTGGCAATTGCGTACGTGGCAACGGCAAGTTATTTAATCTCAAACGAAAGCCGTGGATCATGCCGGATGAAGTCGACGTCGCCACTGTGGTTAAAGTGATTGATACGTGCCCGAGCGGCGCGCTGAAATACCGTCATAAATAAGCGAGGGTAAAATGGAAATACGCGAAGGCCACAATAAATTTTACATTAATGACAAACAAGGCAAGCAAATCGCTGAAATTGTCTTTGTGCCGACCGGAGAGAATTTAGCGATTATCGAACATACCGATGTCGATGAAAGCCTGAAAGGGCAAGGGATTGGTAAACAGCTGGTTGCGAAAGTCGTGGAAAAAATGCGTCGGGAAAAACGAAAAATTATCCCATTATGCCCATTTGCGAAACATGAATTTGATAAAACGCGGGAGTATGATGATATTCGCAGTTGATGGGAGAGTACAGAGTCACGATATTTTTCATTCTCTCCGCGATGTGATGCAGGAGAGCATCTGAAGGGTAGGGGGATGCACAAAGAATGGGCAGAGAGCGCGTTTTTTTGTCCCAAGTCATCCCCTTTACTGAGCAAAAAAAAGAATATCTCCTATATGAGAATCATCAATCGGGGTTAATAAGTTTTGCGTCCCCAGAGCGTTTAATATTGATAGGAGTCATATTATGGAAGGTAAAAACAAGTTCAATACTTATGTTGTTTCTTTTGATTATCCATCATCTTATTCCTCAGTGTTCTTAAGATTAAGATCATTGATGTATGATATGAATTTCTCCTCTATCGTGGCTGATGAATATGGGATACCACGACAATTGAATGAAAACTCCTTCGCAATAACGACATCGTTAGCCGCAAGTGAAATCGAAGATTTAATCAGACTCAAATGCTTAGACTTACCGGATATTGATTTTGACCTCAACATTATGACAGTTGATGACTATTTCCGTCAGTTTTACAAGTAGCCAGGAAGGATAAGAAGAACATAAAAAATGGCACTATTCTATAAAATATTAATTTTTTATGTGATTGGTGTGAACATATCCTTTGTCATTATCTGGTTTATCTCACATGAGAAAACACATATTCGTTTACTTAGTGCATTCCTGGTCGGAATAACCTGGCCAATGAGTCTGCCTGTGGCATTACTTTTTTCTCTCTTTTAGGAGCTGTAGTTGAGTGGACCCGCTGGTTATCGTGAAACGAAGCGTCTCTCCTCAAAACTGGATTTGCGGAACGATGAACGAAGCAGTCGCCTGACTGCTTCGTTCATTAAAGTGAAATTTATTTCTGTGGGCGCATCGCCGGGAAGAGAATAACGTCGCGAATAGTATGGCTGTTAGTAAACAGCATAATCATTCGGTCGATACCAATACCCAGACCAGCGGTTGGCGGCAGACCATATTCCAGCGCAGTCACGTAATCTTCGTCATAGAACATGGCTTCGTCGTCACCTGCAGCTTTAGCATTAACCTGTTCCTGGAAACGTTCAGCCTGATCTTCTGCGTCGTTTAATTCGCTAAAACCATTACCGATTTCACGACCACCGATGAAGAATTCAAAACGGTCGGTGATTTCCGGGTTAACATCATTACGGCGTGCCAGCGGGGACACTTCTGCCGGATATTCCGTAATAAAGGTTGGCTGAATCAGATGTGCTTCTGCCACTTCATCAAAGATCTCTGTGACAATACGTCCCAACCCCCAGCTTTTCTCTACCGTAATACCGATAGATTCAGCTAATGCTTTAGCAGCATCAAAATTATCCAGGTCGGCCATATCGGTTTCTGGACGATATTTTTTGATTGCTTCGCGCATGGTGAGTTTTTCAAACGGTTTGCCGAAATCAAACACATGCTCGCCATAAGTGACTTTAGTGGTACCCAGAACCTCTTGTGCCAGGGTGCGGAACAGTGACTCTGTCAGTTCAATCAAATCGTGGTAATCCGCATACGCCATGTAGAGTTCCATCATTGTGAACTCAGGATTATGGCGAACAGAAATACCTTCATTACGGAAGTTACGGTTGATTTCGAATACCCGTTCAAAACCGCCTACAACCAGACGTTTCAGATACAGCTCCGGCGCGATACGCAGATACATATCTAAATCCAGAGCATTATGATGGGTAATAAACGGGCGAGCAGATGCCCCACCTGGAATTACCTGCATCATCGGGGTTTCTACTTCCATAAAGCCGCGCGCGACCATGAATTGACGGATAGCGGCCAGAATTTTTGAACGGACAACAAACGTTTGACGGGATTTATCGTTAGCGATGAGGTCCAGATAACGTTGACGATAACGGACTTCCTGATCCTGCAGACCATGGAATTTATCTGGTAAAGGACGTAGTGCTTTAGTCAGCAGGCGCAGCTCAGTACAGTGAATGGAAAGCTCACCCGTTTGCGTCTTAAACAGCGTACCGCGGGCACCGATAATGTCACCCAGATCCCATTTTTTAAACTGATCGTTATAAACACCTTCTGGCAGGCTATCTCGTGCAACGTACAGTTGAATACGGCCACCGACATCCTGCAACGTTACAAAGGAGGCTTTCCCCATGATACGACGGGTCATCATTCGGCCAGCAACCGAGACTTCAATGTTTAAGGATTCCAGTTCCTGGTTATCCTTCGCATCAAACTCTTCGTGCAACTGGTCAGAGGTATGGTCGCGGCGAAAATCATTGGGAAACGCCACACCTTGCTGACGTAGTGCCGCCAGTTTTTCGCGGCGATTTCTCAGTTCATCGTTAAAATCAATAGCCTCATTGGCTCCCCGTGTTTCTTGTTCAGACATTTTGGTTCCTCTAAATCCAGCTTTCAATTTAGCGTAGATAAAGAGACAGATCGGTACACTGTATTATCTGCCTCGACTATTAATAACTCAGTTTATCTTATCGAAACTAACGCTTACCTCAAGTTGATATCACTAATAAATAACCATCAAAATGGTTTAAATGACTTATTAATCTCGATTTACTAGTGTGATAAACTGAAAGTTAATTTATTCATAACCAATTGTTTTTACGACAGTTAATCGTTACTCTCCTGTATCATATTCGTCGGCGTGCTAAACAGAAAACGGGTAGCAAAGGCCAATACGACGATGATCGCGACACAAGCCAACGTCCACTCTCCCATCTGAGAAAAGAATCGCTGGTAAGCTGCAATTGCCATACCGCTAATTTGCGACTCTGTCGTCTGCTGTGCCACTACGCCTGCCAGCCAGTTGGCGACCGCGCCTGTTGCCAGCATATAAATCCCGGTTAATACGCCAGACATTTTCAGACGCGTGATTTGCGCAATCGCCACCGGGTCAATAAAGAGTTCGGCAAAGCCCATTAGCGCCAACCCGGATATCATCACGCCCATTGACGCTTGACCGTCAGCCGCTGCATGTCGGGCATCAAATGCCAACAACATAAAGCCACAAGCCATCAGCAGTAAGCCAAAGGCAAACTTCAGCCAGACGCGCAATGTTGAGTTGCCGCGGCTTTCTGGCGACGCCAGCCAGGCCAGTACAACCCCAGCGAGCATCACCGCAATTGCATTCACCGACTGGAATAGTGCTGTAGGTACTTCAATATTGAATGCCTGACGATTCACAAAGCGATCGATAAACAAGCTGATGGTACTGCCGCCCTGTTGTGCCAGTACCCAGAACAATGTCCCGACAAACATCAACAATACAATTTGCCAAAGAGCACGGCGGTGTTCGGGGAATTTGACCATCATGCGGGCAATGATTTGTGCGGCAATGAGGCAAACGATCGCCAGCAAATATCCGGACCAGTCGTTCTCCAGCAGCAGGGTAAAAAATACTGGGGCTAAACAGAGCATCACCACTAACCAGCTCCATACCGGTAAGGCAAATTTCACGCTAGTGAGCGCTTTTTTATCCATACTACGCGTGGACTGGAAATGACGATGCCCGCTTAAGAAAATCAACAAACCGATAAACATGCCGCCACCCGCAAGGGCAAAGCCAACATGCCATCCATACCACTGAGCAGCCAGGCCGCAGGCGATTGGGGCGGCGATAGAACCGATATTGCCCGCAGCATACAGCAGCGAAAAACCGCCATCACGTCGATGATCGTTCTCGTCGTAGAGCTCGCCAAGCAAACAGCTGATGTTTGATTTGAATAAACCGTAGCCACAAATAATGATTGCCAGCGCCAGATACAGGCTAAAGGTTGAATTTGTATCAATACCCAGCACCACATGGCCAAGGGTCATTAACAGCGCGCCGGCAATCACTGCAGTGCGGTTGCCGAGCAGGCGGTCGGCAAGCCAGCCGCCGAGAATAGGGGTAACGTAAACCAGAGAAGCATATGCGCTGAACAGGCTGATGGCATGGTTATCATCAAAACCAAGCTGATGGGTGAGATAGAGAATGAGTAAGGCACGCATGCCGTAAAAACTGAAGTACTCCCAGATTTGGATCGCCACGATATAGTATATCGCGCGCGGCTGTGAGGGTGTTTTCATGTGTTCTCCTTATGAGCAAAAAAGGGAAGTGGCAAGCCACTTCCCTTGTACGAGCTAATTATTTTTTGCTTTCTTCTTTCAATACCTTAACGGTATAGCGGCCATCAGCCTGACGGTATGCACCGTGAATATCGGTTTCAAAGCCCGGATAGTGAGCGCCGATTTCACACAGCATCTGCAGGAACTCCAGAACCGGACGGCTTTCTTCGGTGATCATTTCACCCGGCATTACCAGAGGAACTCCCGGCGGATACGGAAGGATCATATTGGCGTTAATACGACCTACCATTTCGTCGAGGTAAACTTCTTCGGTCATACCGTGCAGCTCTTTCTGGAACGCAGCATACGGAGTCATTACCATCGTCGGCAGCACTTCAAATGCGCGATACATCAGATCCGGCAGATTGTGGTGAACAATCAGTTTGTGGATATTTTGAGCCAGTTCCTGAATACGCATGTTTTCATAGAATTCAGGATCTTCACGATACAGAGACGGCAGCATGTTTTTCACACGCAGGTTCAGGTCGAACGCACGTTTGAAGTCAGTCAGAGCACGCAGCAGGCTCAGTGCTTTGGTCTTATCGATACCGATGCTGAACAGGAACAGCAGGTTATACGGACCGGTTTTCTCAACAACGATGCCATGTTCGTCGAGGTATTTCGCCACGATGCTGGCCGGAATACCAAAGTCGCTCATGGTGCCGTCTTTTTCCATCCCCGGAGTCAGCAGGGTGACTTTGATCGGGTCAAGATACATGTGCTCGTTATCGATGTTTTTGAAGCCGTGCCAGGTGCTGTCAGAACGCAGCGGCCAGCATTCAGTCGTATCGATATGATCCGGCTGCCAAACATCAAAGAACCAGCCATCAGATTCCGTTCTCAGACGTTTGATCTCTTTACGGAATTTGATCGCACGTTCAATGGAACCGTTGATCAGACGCTTACCAGCATTACCCTTCATCATCGCCGCAGCGGTTTCAGTGGACGCCACGATACCGTAGTGCGGAGAAGTGGTGGTGTGCATCATGTAGGCTTCGTTAAAGGTTTCTTCGTTTACGTCACCTTTAACGTGGATCATGGAAGCCTGAGAGAACGCCGCCAGCAGTTTGTGAGTGGACTGGGTTTCGTAAATCACTTTCCCTTCTACACGGCCACCGCTCATACCGCATTTACCTTCGTAAATCGGTGAGAAGTTGGTGTAAGGCACCCACGCGGAGTCAAAGTGGATGGATTTCACATCCAGTGTTTTCTTGATGAAGTCGGTGTTGTACAGCAGACCATCATAGGTAGAGTTGGTAATTACAGCATGTACCGGCCAGGTTGCGTTTGGTGTTTCTTTCACGCGCTTAGCAATGGTAGCGTGCTGGAATTCACTCTGTGGGATACCACCAAGAATACCGTAAGCGTTACGGGTCGGGCGGAAATAGATTGGCGTAACATCGCTCATCATCATCAGGTGGGTCAGCGATTTGTGGCAGTTACGGTCAATCAGAATGGTGCTGCCTGCCGGAGCAGAGTACATACCAACAATTTTGTTCGCAGTGGAAGTACCGTTGGTCACCATGTAGCTGCGGTCTGCGTTAAAGACGCGAGCGATATACTGTTCTGCTTCTTTGTGTGGACCACTGTGATCCAGCAGAGAACCCAGTTCAGATACTGAAATGGAAATATCAGATTTCATGGTATTCGGACCAAAGAAATCATAGAACAGGCTACCTACCGGGCTTTTCTGGAATGCAGTACCGCCCATGTGACCAGGAGTACAGAAAGTATATTTACCTTCACGAACATATTTAAACAGTGCTTTAGTCAGCGGAGGCAGAATAGTGTTGATATATTCGTCAGTGGTCTGCTTGATCTTATTAGCAATATCTTCAGCAGCACCCAGCGCATATTCAAAGAAGCTAATCTGTAAACGCAGGTCATTCAGGCTTACATCGAGAGTGGAATACGTATTAGCGAACGCGTACAACGGCAGGTTCTCGTTCATTTTGCTAATTTCTTCGCACAGCTCGAGATTATATTTATCCCAGTCAAAAATAACGCCGCACAGACGCGCATTGTTTTCGATCAGTTTTAATAAGTCGTCACGGTCGTTCGGGTAAACAATCTGGAAGTTCAGACGTTCAAGCGCGCGATGAAGTTCACGGATGGGTTCTTCTTTAAAATAAACCCCCATGTGATTCAATATTGCAATAACGTTCATAGTCATATCTCCAGGTAAAAAAGGCCCCTCCCAACACATGGGACAAAATGAAAGGAGGAGCCTCGGAAAATACTTTTAATTAATGTGCGTTAGACGCGGTGTGGTTATCCATTGAGTGGCTCTGGCGCTCGTGCATTTTGCGAGCGTAGAACATCAGGATAATCAGGCTGACGATGAAGGTACCTGCCAGCTCGAAGGAGCTTGCGCCCATCAGCGCGATGAAGCAGAACACGCAACCCAGTACAGAGCAGATCAGGCTGACAAAGTTGCGGATGTTAACGCCTTCAAAACGAATCAGGTCAACGCAAGAGTAGAAGTACGGCAGCATAGTCAGCAGTACTGCGATACCGGTCAGTTCACCGAACAGGTCAGATGCTTTACCACCGGCAGAGTTCATCAGAGTGATGAGGATCATCAGGGCAGTCATTTTCACTGCAGCCAGCAGCAGACCTTTTTTCGGAATACCGTTGCTGTCGACTTCACCATAAACTTTCGGGAAGTTACCGTCGTTAGCGGCACGTACACCTGCCTGGCCTACCAACATCATCCAGGAGCCCAGAGAAGTCAGGCACGCAAAGGCGGTGAATGCAGAAACCAGCGGCGCAGCCCAGTTACCGAGGATGGTTGAAGCACTGATTGCAAACGGAGCACCGGAAGCTGCCATTACAGAAGATGGATACATACCGGAAAGCACCTGAGTCGCAGCGATGTAAACAATACCTGCTAAACCAGTACCCAGCATGGTTGCCAGCGGAACGGTACGTTTCGGGTTTTTAACCATACCAGTACTTACTGCTGCGGATTCAACACCCACGAAGGCCCACAGGCAGAGCAGAATACTTTTAATGATCGCATGACCATCAGTGGTATCCGCAGTATTCCAGTTAGCTGCATAAGTTGCCGCATCAAACCAATGCCAGCCAACAATAGCAGTCATCACCACAGGAATAAGAACCAGCACCAGACCAATAGTGGTTAAACGGCTTACCCAGGTACCGCCGAGCATATTTACAAAGGTAAATACCCAGACGATAGCAATACAGGCGATACCCGCCGGAACAGGATCATTTAATACTGGGAAGAAGGTGGAAAGATAAGATACAGCGGTAATACCAATCGCCAGGTTACCAATCCAGTTAGCATGGTAATAAAGAACACCTGTCTGAAAACCAAATGCAGGGGAAATTTCTCCGGCATAAGCAATTGGGCCACCTTGTTGCGGGTTTTTTGTTGCCAGTCGGGCATATACATACGCCAGCGACATTGCACCAATAATAGAGATAATCCAACCCCAGATAGCAATACCACCGATACTTGCTAGGTTCGCAGGTAATAATGCAATACCGCTCCCCATCATATTACCGGCAACAACACCGGTACAGGCAAATAGCCCGATCTTCTTGGCAGAACTCATGCTCTTCTCCTAATTTCATTTTTGAATTTGGAGTCCGGGTCATGATGTATAACTATTTCCTGACCAGACCAAACTGGCGCTAAGAATACTCACGAAAAAAGGATTAATCCTAAAGATTAGGTGAAATAACACAAAAGTTTCTGTAAGTGAGAACTTGAGGTTTTTTATTAACACATCAGGATCGCAAGTTGATATCATGAAAAGATAAACATTCAATGTTTACAATAAATTGCGGGGCATTCTCTGGTTAAATTTATGTAATAAAAATTATGCGGCAAATAAATTGCCGCAACATATTATACCAACAGTAACATACAAAAACTCAACAACAAATATTGCCGAGCATAAATCAACCCGGGAGTTACTTATTCTGAAGCGAGAAATTTGTCGAGATAAGGTACAACATAAGGAACAGAAGTCTGGAATATACCATTTTCAATCCAGTAAAGGGTGTTTGCCCCTGGGCGTAAATTAAAGGCGGTGAGATATGCATCAGCCGCTTCCCGGTTCATCCCCTTCATTTCATAAACCTTGCCAAGCAATACATAATTTAGCCAGGACATTTCAAGATCAATGCCAGTATTTATCGCCTGGTAAGACTCATCTGTTTTACCTTTTACCAGAGCACTGACCGCTTTTATTTGATATATAATGGACAGGTTATTCAATTCCGGTAGTGTAACAATGTTATCTATTTCTGTGTTCAGTGCTGCTAATTGTTTTTCATCTAAAGGATGTTGAGAATGGCGCACGATATCAACTAATGCTTTTTCTGCTCTCGCGTAGGTAAATTCTGGGGATGATTGAACAATCTCACCTAATAATTCACTGGCACGGTTCAATGATTTATCATCGCCATGCAGTAAATAATCATGTGCCTGATAAAAATTAGTTAATAACGCACCACGATGAGGCAAAATTTGCTGGAGCGTCTCCTGCATTCGTTGTGGCCACGGTTGGTTTAACGCTTTTGATAAACTCTCCAGTAAATCATTTTGAATCGCCAGCTGATTACCGTTAGTGATGACATAACGTTTATCCAGCATGGTTGAACCATCTGCATTGTCTACCAATTTTATCGACATAAAGCATTGTTGAGCACGGTATTGGCGCTGATTAACAAACGCAATAGATAATGTTTTACCGGAACTGCTCGGTTCATCAATGTTGTAGTTGATTTTGTCATGCACCATAAAGGTGGAGAAGGTGTTAAGTGATGTCGCCACCAAATCACCCACGCCTATCGCGTAAGAGAGCTGATACGGGGAACTCCAGCTGTTACAACTTTTATTTACCATATTAATGTCAATATCGCGTGGATTGAGCAAAATACGCGATTTGCTCATCGGAAGACGTGTATCAAGACTTGAAAACGCGACCAGTGCTACACAGATACCTAACGACAACAGGAAAAAAAACCATACCCAAAAGGTAGTGAATCGTTTGCTTTTAACTGGGGATTGTTCAGGTGGCGTTGCGGTGTTTTGAATGTTAAGACTGTGGGAGGGAGAATCTGTGGCAGGAACCGCCTCTGGTATAGGGGGAGGCGAAGATAGCATTATTTCCTCTCCCTCTTCTTCGCTGTACCAGATAACCGGCACCATTAATTTATAGCCGCGCTTTGGTACAGTAGCGATATAGACAGGACTATCTTCATCATTATCTTTTAATGACTTACGTAGTTCTGAGATACTCTGCGTCACAACGTGATTGGTGACAATACTTCTCTTCCAGACATTATCGATAAGTTCATCCCTGCTAAGTACTTCGCCACTGTGTTGAGCAAAGAAAACCAGAAGATCGATTAATCTCGGCTCAAGGGTAAGTTGACGCCCATTGCGGCTAATTTGGTTTATGGACGGAGTAACAAGCCATTCGCCAACGCGAACTACAGGTTGTTGCATAATAGAAACTCATTCGAAAAGGGAATGATGCAATGATAATTGCCACAACCTATTTTTACCATCTATAGATGGGTTTATTTACATATTATTGGTGAATGCAAGACGTTATTTTTACCAGCCATAAACTTCTTGATTACATGGTATTAAGAAAGGATTTTACTGAGAACCAGAAGTAATATTCCTTACCATCAAAATTCATCATCTTTGCCAAAGAAAAATGTTCAGAAAATAATCCATGGAAAATTGTCCGGAGCGCTTACTATTTTAATGGATTGTTAGTCTTTGCATGAGCAAGCGGACTGATACATTTCTCTTTGTTCTCATTCAGAAAATCTCATCAGTCGGCGTTCAGACCGGTGTTGTGCTTTATGGATGCGTTACGCTCCTGATGACGTCATTTGACGTTCAACAACATCACGGGGCCGCACGACATTTCACGTCAGTTAGTGCTATCGCTCAGGAACAAATTTTCCCGAATTGGGATATGCCCGCAAATTGCTGGTGATGTGGGGAGAATCTGGTTGAGTTCGGGAGAATTGATTTGGAGGCAGAACGCTTAAATCGTGGCGTCCTGAAACGAAAAACGGACCTCCGTGGAGGTCCGTTTATATGAATTTGGTGCCCGGACTCGGAATCGAACCAAGGACACGGGGATTTTCAATCCCCTGCTCTACCGACTGAGCTATCCGGGCAACGGGGCGCATTAAACCGTAATCTGCACATCTCGTCAACCTAATTTCAGTAAAAGCGATTCAACTGCTTAAGATTGCGGCAAATCGCTTCTTTTCTGTGTTTCTGTCAGGTCAATGCACCACCCTGGCGGCAGCGGGCGAAGCGCAGGATATCTTCCGCCAGCCGATGTGCAGTGTCGACATCCGCCTGGCTACGATTCACCAGCATTCGGCTTAAACAGCCTTCCAGCACCAGTTCCATCTGCTTTGCTACCATCGCCGGATCGTCAACTTCCAGTGTGGTTAACAGTTCGTGGGTGAAATCGTAGGCCGCGCTTTTTTGCTGATCGGCCAGTTGATGAATAGGGTGGCCAGGATCGGGATAAAACGTACAGGCAGCGATAAATAGACAGCCCGGATAGCGGTTGTTTTTAACGCACTCCGATAACGCCTGATAACGTGCCAGCAGCTTTTGTTCGGCGGTTTGCGTTTCGTCCAGCATCAGCTGACGACGCCAGACATCTATCTGTTGGCTAAGATAACGCAGCGCATCGTAGAGGATTGCCTCTTTGTCTGGCCAGAAGCGGCGTAGCTCGTCCAGTGGATAATCCACACGTTCAGCAACCATCTCCAGCGTGGTGTTGGCAATCCCTTGTAATTCTAATAATTTCAGGGCTTCTCCCAGTACATCTTCACGTTGCACGCTATTTTCCTCCGTCTTTCCCACTGCAAGTGTCGTTCACGGTTGGCGATCGCGCAAATGTGCGCTGAAGGTTTCAGCATCCATAAAGCCCGTGACGCGTGCTTGTGGATGCTCCTGGCCTTGTCCGTCAAAAAAGAGAATTGTCGGTAGGCCAAGGACATTAAGATGCTTTAACAGCGCCACATCTTGTGCGTCGTTGGCCGTGACGTTGGCCTGAAGTAAGACCGTGTCTGCTAACGCTTTTTGCACCTGCGGGTCGCTGAAGGTGTATTTCTCAAACTCTTTACAGGCGACGCACCAGTCGGCATAAAGATCTAACATCACCGGTTTGCCTTTGGCTTCAACGAGCGCCTGATTTAACTCATCTACCGTTTTGATTTGTGTAAAGTTGAGATGCGTCTGAGTTTGCGCGGTATGCGTCGCACCAAATGCCCAATCCTGAAGTGGGCGCACGCTAACCAATGCCGCTGCCAGCAGGATTATTTGCACCACGCGCATCCAGCCGCGTTTAGCCTGTAGGCTGGTGATAAAGGCCCAGCCAAAGAATGCGACACCCAGCGCCGACCACAAGCGTAATCCCCATACATCACCAATCACTCGCTCCAGCAGGAAGACCGGCAGTGCGAGGATCACAAAACCAAACGCGGTTTTGACTTGTTCCATCCACGGGCCGCTTTTCGGCAGCAAGCGGTTACCAAAGACGGTAATTAGCATCAGCGGCAGGCCCATGCCCAACGCATAGAGATAAAGCGTGCCGCCGCCCAGCCACATGTTCCCGCTTTGGGCGATATACAGCAGAATCGCGCTAAGCGGTGCGGTGGTGCATGGTGAACAGATCAGTCCGGCAATCGCCCCCATAACAAACACACCGCCAGGTGAGCCGCCCTGTTGGCGATTGCTCATCAACGTGAGACGTGTTTGCAGCGAAGAGGGGAGTTGTAGAGTAAACAAGCCAAACATTGACATCGCCAGCAAGGTAAAGACGATGGCGAGGCCAATGAGCACGTATGGGTGCTGTAGCGCCGCCTGGAACTGTAACCCTGCGGCGGCAACTACCAGACCCAGCGCCGTGTAAGTCAGTGCCATCCCCTGCACATAAATAAAGGTCAGCAACAATGCTCTGGCAGTGGAGAGCCGCTGTTTACCACCCAGCACGATGCCAGAAATCAGTGGGTACATTGGCAGCACGCATGGCGTAAAGGCGATACCAATACCGATCAACAACGCCCAGAGCGCGGAAAAGGGCAATTGCGCGGTGTGCTGCTCTTGCTGCGGAACAGACACAGGCTGTGACGCTGCGTTGTTGGCTACCACTTCGCTTAACGGAACGGTTTTGGTTTCTGGCGGATAACAGAAACCGGCATCAGCACAGCCCTGGTAGGTGACAGTTAACGTCGCTCCCGCACTCGCCTGGTTGATGGTTACGGGAAGCGTCAGCCGATCGCGGTAAATCTCGCTTTTGCCGTAAAACTCATCTTCATGCCAGACGCCTTGCGGCAGCTGCACGTCGGCAATTTTCGCGTGTTCCGGCGTAATGCGGATCTGTTTACGGTAGAGGTAGTAACCGTCTTTGATCTGCCAGGTCAGATTAAGGTCATGTTGGTTTTGCTGAAAATCAAAAGCAAAGGCTTGATCCGCTGGGACAAATTGTGAACGTCCCGGCGCGTCGAATAATCCGGCAAAAACGGAAGTGCTGCAAAGTAGCAGGATCAGCGTAAAGATGCGTTGAGCCATGAGAGGTAATCTGTGTCTCCGTGTGTAACAGGTAAAACCAGAAGTTCCGGGGTTTGATATGGATGATGAGACTTCAGGCATTCCAGCAGTGCCTGCTGGTGAGATACGGTAGTTTTTAAAATCATCTGCACTTCGTATTCTTGCTCCAGCTTACCTTCCCAGTAATAGAGAGAGGTAGCGCCGGGGATCAAGGTCGCGCAGGCCGCCAGTTTTTCCGCCAGCACTTTGGCGGCTAAATCCTGGGCTGTCGCTTCATCCGGTGCGGTACATAGCACCACGACAGACGCGGTATTCGAACTTTTTTCATCAAGCATAAACACCTCGCAAGAACAGATGGAACCGCAAGAGAGAGGTCACTATACAACGGACGGGGGAAGGATGTTAGTCGGCGGGAAAGAAAGCGGGGCGTGAACGCCCCGCGATTGGTCATTACAGCATGAAGCTACCCAGCACGAAGCCGAAGCAAACGGCCAGGGCAACACCCAGAGTACCCGGGATGAAGAACGGATGGTTGAAGACGAATTTACCGATACGGGTAGTACCCGTGTCATCCATCTGTACCGCAGCAACCAGCGTCGGGTAGGTCGGCAGAATGAACAGACCAGACACCGCAGCGAAAGAAGCAACAGCGGTCAGCGGAGAAACGTTCAGTGCCAGAGCCATCGGCATCAGTGCTTTTGCGGTTGCAGCCTGAGAGTACAGCAGAGCAGAAGCAAAGAAGAAGATGACGGCCAGCAGCCACGGATGACCCTGAATCACTTCACCAGCGGTATCTTTGATCCAGTCGATGTTGTTGGAAACGAAAGTATCGCCCAGCCACGCAACACCCAGGATACAAATACAGGCGCTCATACCTGCTTTGAAGGTGCTGGAGTTGAGGATGTTGTCGGTATCGACTTTACAGATAACGGTGGTCAGAGTTGCAACGCTGAGCATGATGATCAGGATTGCGTTGGTGGTGTTCATCAGCGGTTTTTCAACCAGACCCATGCTTGGGCTGTTGATGATTGCATAGATAACCACGCCAACTACGCCCAGCAGGAACAGCCAGACGGACGTTTTTGCACCGGATTTGATTTCAATCTGCTTTTCACCGCGCAGTTCAACCAGGCCCTCTTCCAGACGCTTGCGATAAATCGGATCGTCAGAGAGTTTGGAGTTGAACAGCATAGTGACCAGAAAGGACATCACCAGAACCGCCAGCAGGGTGGACGGGATGACCACGGAGAGCAGATGGAGGTAGCTGATGCCATGACCTTCCATCACGGAAGACATGTAAACCACTGCCGCTGAGATTGGCGATGCGGTGATCGCAATCTGCGCGGATACCACTGCAGTAGACAGCGGACGGCAAGGTTTGACGCCTTGTTCCTTCGCAACTTCAGCGATAACTGGCAGTGTCGCCAGAGAGATGTTGCCAGTACCAGCAAAGATAGTCAGGAAATAGGTCACGATCGGTGCGAGGATCGTGATGTATTTCGGGTTACGGCGCAGCAGCTTTTCTGTCTGATGAACCAGATAGTCCAGACCGCCAGCAACCTGCATGGCAGAAATAGCGGCGATAACCGCCATGATAATGGAAATGACATCGAACGGGATGTTACCGGGTTTAACGCCAATAGCGGCAAGAACCAGCACCCCCAATCCGCCTGCAAAACCAATACCTATTCCCCCCAATCTGGCGCCCAAGAAGATCGCCAGCAAAACTATGATGAGTTCTACAACTAGCATATTAGCCTTCCTTGTTTTTTAACAAGTTGATATTAGGTTGTTATTTTTAAGTTACTGCTCACAAGAAAAAAGGCACGTCATCTGACGTGCCTTCTTTATTTGTACTACCCTGTACGATTACTGTTCGCTTTCATCAGTATAGCGTTTTGCTTTGTAAGCCGGGTGCATCAGATTCTGTACGGAGAAAATATCGTCAAGTTCCGCTTCAGTCAACAGACCGCGTTCCAGAACGACTTCACGTACACTCTTACCGGTTTCGGCACAGATTTTACCCACGATGTCACCGTTGTGGTGACCGATGAACGGGTTCAGGTAAGTAACGATACCGATAGAGTTGTAAACGTAACCTTCGCACACTTCTTTGTTAGCAGTGATGCCGTTAATGCATTTTTCCAGCAGGTTGTAGCAAGCGTTGGTCAGAATGTGAACGGATTCGAACATAGCCTGGCCAATGACCGGCTCCATAACGTTCAACTGCAGCTGACCTGCTTCTGCTGCCATGGTAACAGTGGTGTCGTTACCGATGACTTTGAAGCATACCTGGTTAACCACTTCCGGAACAACCGGGTTTACTTTAGCTGGCATGATGGAAGAGCCCGCCTGCAGTTCCGGCAGGTTGATCTCGTTCAGGCCGGCACGTGGGCCAGAAGAGAGCAAGCGCAGGTCGTTACAGATTTTGGACATCTTCACAGCCAGGCGTTTCAGCGCGCCGTGAACCATAACATAAGCGCCGCAGTCAGAGGTCGCTTCGATCAGGTCTTCAGCCGGTACGCATGGGAAGCCAGTGACTTCAGCCAGTTTTTTCACTGCCAGCGGAGAGTACTCTTTCGGCGTGTTCAGACCAGTACCGATTGCTGTTGCGCCAAGGTTAACTTCCAGCAGCAGTTCAGCGGTACGTTGGATGTTTTTCACTTCTTCTTTCAGCAGGATGCTGAAAGCGCGGAATTCCTGACCGAGGGTCATCGGTACTGCGTCCTGCAGCTGGGTACGACCCATTTTCAGGATGTCCTGGAATTCGACAGCTTTACGTTCAAAGCCTTCACGCAGTTGGTTAATCGCATCTACCAGCTTAATCAGGGAAGAGTAAACTGCGATACGGAAACCGGTCGGGTAGGCGTCGTTAGTGGACTGACATTTGTTAACATGGTCGTTCGGGTTCAGGTACTGATATTCACCTTTCTGGTGACCCATCAGTTCCAGACCGATATTGGCCAGCACTTCGTTGGTGTTCATGTTTACGGAAGTACCTGCGCCGCCCTGGTAGACGTCTACCGGGAACTGATCCATGCATTTTCCGTTGTTCAGGACTTCATCACATGCGGCAATGATGGCATTCGCTACACTTTTAGGAATGGTTTGCAGCTCTTTGTTTGCCATAGCTGCGGCTTTTTTAACCATTACCATACCGCGAACAAATTCAGGAATATCACTGATTTTGTTGTTGCTGATATAGAAGTTTTCAATCGCTCTCAGAGTGTGAACACCATAGTAGGCATCAGCTGGAACTTCCCTGGTACCCAACAGATCTTCTTCGATACGAATGTTGTTTGACATGTGAACCTTCTTTTTCAAGCTGCCAATGATTTGCTTTAAACACACAGAATATATGTGGTTTCGAATGTTTTTCGACCGACGATTATCCCCTGCATCGACCGAATACCCGAGATCATATGCTGCTTGAGGATTTCTACCGTAATCTGGATCACTTTAAGTGTCGGTTTTTACCCCTTAATTATTAATTTGTGAAATAGATCACCGCTTTGGGATTACTACCAAAAATAGTTGCGCAAACATCTTGAAATTTTGCTAATGACCACAATATAAGCTGAACGCGATTCGCAACCCATTCAGGTAGCCGGGTTTTACCGGCTGCTATTACAGGAGAAACCTTTGCGCTGGTTACCTTTTATTGCCATTTTCCTTTATGTCTATATTGAGATTTCAATCTTTATTCAGGTTGCCCATGTATTGGGGGTATTGCTGACCCTCGTGCTGGTTATATTCACGTCAGTTATCGGGATGTCACTGGTACGTAACCAGGGCTTTAAGAATTTCGTGCTGATGCAGCAAAAAATGGCGGCGGGTGAAAACCCAGCGGCGGAGATGATTAAAAGTGTTTCGCTGATCATTGCCGGTTTGCTGCTTTTATTACCGGGCTTTTTCACCGACTTCCTCGGTCTTCTGCTTTTATTACCGCCGGTGCAAAAGCATCTGACAGTGAAGTTGATGCCGCATTTGCGCTTTTCTCGTATGCCAGGCGGCGGTTTTAGCGCCGGGACCGGTGGCGGTAATACTTTTGATGGTGAGTACCAGCGAAAGGATGATGAGCGCGACCGCCTTGATCATAAAGACGATCGCCAGGATTAATGTCGAAACGCCGGATTATGTGGTTATGCCATTTTCCGGCGTTTTTCGTTTTGGCAGAAACAGCCATAACCCCGCCAGCATGATCAGCGCATAGAGACTTTTCCAGCCGACCATTGCCAGTAACAGAACGCATAACAGCCCGCCAACCACCGCCAGTAGTCGATAACGTCCTTGCAATAATTTACAGCCTGCCAGCATGCATAACAGATAAATCATAATAAAGATGCCATTGGCATAAATAATAAGAGCGTCCAGATTGATCTCTAAAGCATGAATCACCAACGTGCTCACCACGCAGCAGCCGAGCACCGCATTGAGGGCATTATTCGGGATATGGCGAGAAGAGAGGCGTGCCAGGTAGTGGTCAGGATTATGTTGCGCCTGCGACCAGACCAGGCGGGCGAAGCTCTGTATATAAATGTTGAGACTGGCAAAGCAGGCCAGATAGCCAATTACGCAGGCAATCCATAACGCTCCTACACCGAACAGTTGCACTACAATTTTTGGAAGCGATGCTGCCGCGGCCATTTGTTCACCATAGGCGTCGAAGTGTAAGACAACTACCGTACAGCCCCAGTAGACTAATCCTGCCAGCAGCAGACCAATCATCAAAGCACGAGGAAAATCACGCTCTGGATTTTTAAATTCCGAGGCAAGATGGGCAAATGCTTCCAGACCGACAAAACACCAGAACATCACTGATAACGCAGCAAATAACCCGGTAAGTTCGATATTTCCTGGCGCAGGGAAGGGGATACTCGCAGGTTTGATATCGCCCGCCCACCAGATAGCGACAATCAGCGCGACGATAAGTCCGGCAATAACGGTTTGTAGATTTGCACTGGAACTGGCACCGCGAGTACCGATATACCACACCAACGCCAGCGTACCGAGTTCTGCCAACAACAGTTGCCAGCTATGCCAGCCAAACATTGCCTGGCCGAATCCGGCAGCAATTTGTAGCGCGGCAGGCAAACCCACGGGAATGACCGATAAAAACAACCAGCCGGTGACTCGCTCAAGCCGCGAACCAAAAGCCATACCGACGAAGTGCGCGACACCGCCTGCGCTGGGATAGTGGCGACCCAGAATCGCAAACACAATCGCAATCGGGAACACTAAGATAATCAAAACGGGCCACGCCCACAGGCTGTTATTGCCTGCTACCAGCGCAGCTAACGCAGGAACGGCAAACACGCCAGTGCCTAATAATGACGTCGATAGCAGGCCAATGCCCTGGGCCAGCCCCAGTTCTTGTTTGAGTCCACTCATGGGTTGATGTCCGATTGCGCCCAAATTTTGGGCAACTGCGTAGATTTTCGATGGTAGCACAATCAGATTCGCTTATGACGGTGATGAAGAAATTGCGATGAAATGTGAGGTGAATCAGGGTTTTCACCCGATTTTGTGCTGATCAGAATTTTTTTTCTTTTTCCCCCTTGAAGGGGCGAAGCCTCATCCCCATTTCTCTGGTCACCAGCCGGGAAACCACGTAAGCTCCGGCGTCACCCATAACAGATACGGACTTTCTCAAAGGAGAGTTATCAATGAATATTCGTCCATTGCATGATCGCGTGATCGTCAAGCGTAAAGAAGTTGAAACTAAATCTGCTGGCGGCATCGTTCTGACCGGCTCTGCAGCGGCTAAATCCACCCGTGGCGAAGTGCTGGCTGTCGGCAATGGCCGTATCCTTGAAAATGGCGAAGTGAAGCCGCTGGATGTGAAAGTTGGCGACATCGTTATTTTCAACGATGGCTACGGTGTGAAATCTGAGAAGATCGACAATGAAGAAGTGTTGATCATGTCCGAAAGCGACATTCTGGCAATTGTTGAAGCGTAATCCGCGCACGACACTGAACATACGAATTTAAGGAATAAAGATAATGGCAGCTAAAGACGTAAAATTCGGTAACGACGCTCGTGTGAAAATGCTGCGCGGCGTAAACGTACTGGCAGATGCAGTGAAAGTTACCCTCGGTCCGAAAGGCCGTAACGTAGTTCTGGATAAATCTTTCGGTGCACCGACCATCACCAAAGATGGTGTTTCCGTTGCTCGTGAAATCGAACTGGAAGACAAGTTCGAAAATATGGGTGCGCAGATGGTGAAAGAAGTTGCCTCCAAAGCGAACGACGCTGCAGGCGACGGTACCACCACTGCAACCGTACTGGCTCAGGCTATCATCACTGAAGGTCTGAAAGCTGTTGCTGCGGGCATGAACCCGATGGACCTGAAACGTGGTATCGACAAAGCGGTTACCGCTGCAGTTGAAGAACTGAAAGCGCTGTCCGTACCGTGCTCTGATTCTAAAGCGATTGCTCAGGTTGGTACCATCTCCGCTAACTCCGACGAAACCGTAGGTAAACTGATCGCAGAAGCGATGGACAAAGTCGGTAAAGAAGGCGTTATCACCGTTGAAGACGGTACCGGTCTGCAGGACGAACTGGACGTGGTTGAAGGTATGCAGTTCGACCGTGGCTACCTGTCTCCTTACTTCATCAACAAGCCGGAAACTGGCGCAGTAGAACTGGAAAGCCCGTTCATCCTGCTGGCTGACAAGAAAATCTCCAACATCCGCGAAATGCTGCCGGTTCTGGAAGCTGTTGCAAAAGCAGGTAAACCGCTGCTGATCATCGCTGAAGATGTAGAAGGCGAAGCGCTGGCAACTCTGGTTGTTAACACCATGCGTGGCATCGTGAAAGTCGCTGCGGTTAAAGCACCGGGCTTCGGCGATCGTCGTAAAGCTATGCTGCAGGATATCGCAACCCTGACTGGCGGTACCGTGATCTCTGAAGAGATCGGTATGGAGCTGGAAAAAGCAACCCTGGAAGACCTGGGTCAGGCTAAACGTGTTGTGATCAACAAAGACACCACCACTATCATCGATGGCGTGGGTGAAGAAGCTGCAATCCAGGGCCGTGTTGCTCAGATCCGTCAGCAGATTGAAGAAGCAACTTCTGACTACGACCGTGAAAAACTGCAGGAACGCGTAGCGAAACTGGCAGGCGGCGTTGCAGTTATCAAAGTAGGTGCTGCTACCGAAGTTGAAATGAAAGAGAAAAAAGCACGCGTTGAAGATGCCCTGCACGCGACCCGTGCAGCGGTAGAAGAGGGCGTGGTTGCTGGTGGTGGTGTTGCGCTGATCCGCGTAGCGTCTAAACTGGCTGACCTGCGTGGTCAGAACGAAGACCAGAACGTGGGTATCAAAGTTGCACTGCGTGCAATGGAAGCTCCGCTGCGTCAGATCGTATTGAACTGCGGCGAAGAACCGTCTGTTGTTGCTAACACCGTTAAAGGCGGCGACGGCAACTACGGTTACAACGCAGCAACCGAAGAATACGGCAACATGATCGACATGGGTATCCTGGATCCAACCAAAGTAACTCGTTCTGCTCTGCAGTACGCAGCTTCTGTGGCTGGCCTGATGATCACCACCGAGTGCATGGTTACCGACCTGCCGAAAAACGATGCAGCTGACTTAGGCGCTGCTGGCGGTATGGGCGGCATGGGTGGCATGGGCGGCATGATGTAATTGCCCTGCACCTCGCAGAAATAAACAAACCCCCGGGCAGAAATGTCTGGGGGTTTTTCTTTTGGTCATCTTTCTAGTATAAGATTCAGACACGGACGACGCGAGTGGCGTCCAGCTCATTGATTATGGGGAATAACATGCACGTAAAATACTTATCAGGGATTGTCGGTGCCGCGCTACTGATGGCGGGTTGTAGCTCCAGCAACGAATTGAGTGCTGCCGGTCAGAGTGTACGCATTGTGGACGAGCAGCCAGGCGCAGAGTGCCAGCTGATTGGTACTGCGACAGGTAAGCAAAGCAACTGGCTTTCCGGGCAACACGGAGAAGAGGGCGGTTCTATGCGCGGCGCAGCAAACGATCTGCGCAACCAGGCGGCTGCAATGGGCGGTAACGTGATTTATGGCATCAGCAGCCCGTCGCAGGGAATGTTGTCCAGTTTTGTCCCGACGGATAGCCAGATTATCGGTCAGGTTTATAAGTGCCCGAACTGATGTGATGGTGACAAACGTATAATTGCCAGAGGCGCTTCGCTTATCAGGCCTACATAAGGCATTGCAACTGATTGAATGCTTGAGAATTTGTAGGCCGGATAAGGCGTTTACGCCGCATCCGGCATGACCAACGATCACGTTATCAGTCATTTCAGGCTGGATGGCTCCAGCCTCGCATTAGCAAAGATGAGATTATTTCGCCTGTGGTGCAGTTTTGCTGGTGGATTGAACACGTAAGTGATGCAGCGCGCGTAAGCATTGATCCTGGGTTAGCGGTTGGGCGTTATTCGCCGCTACGGTGCGAACATAGACCTGACATGGCACACCCGCGAGTTTTTTCAGTCGTGGGCTGAAATCAAGCATTCGGCGAGTGATCGCCTCTATTTCTTTACCCGGCGTTGCTTCACGCGTTTTCACCACTGCGCCGCTAAATTGTTCTTTGCCACTTTCATCTTTAAAGCGGTAAAGCACCGCCAGATAATGGTCGAACAGGTTATGTTTCCATTCCGGTTGGGAATAGGTGTCATATTCCAGATTGCCATTTTCCTGGCAGTCAACGTCATATAACGGCAGGAAATCTAACAGTGAGGTAATACGTAATGCCAGTTCACGCATTTCCGCATTATTAATTGCATGAATGATTGCTCGCGCCAGCATTTCAATCTGCAACTCATTGACGACTAACTCACATTTGCTACCGTCATGTAGCGTTAATACGAAGGTAAGATTTTCGCCTTGATTATCGGTAAGTTCCAGCGTGTTAACCCGACGATTAATATCGGCATTTTTAAGCTCATCAACCAGAATTTCTGGGATGTTTTCTGCCATTTTCTTAATGACTTTATCGCGAGCTTGCTCATACTGAAGGCGTGCAGCAGCATCCAGTTTATGCTTTTGATGCAGACGACTTTCCAGCGCAATCAGCAGGTCGCGCAGTTCCATGACAGACATAAAGAACAACGATTCTTTATTGCGAGGTTCTTTAATTTTCAGCGCCAGTGCAATGAAATTATTACTCTTGCGAATAACACCGGTATTAACACCCTTGATGCTTATGGCCATGTAGGTTCTCCCTAACCATTTCTCAATTAAATAATTAATTTTAATTTATAAGCCAGATAAATGGGCTTGGTAGTAATAGTTGTTAAAATAACATAAATAGCCGTGCTCACTCTATATAAACAGAAAAGAAAGGTTAATTATTGGTGTTAGCTATATAAAAAGTAACAACAGCAATGCATATGAATAATTAAAGGTTATGCAACGGGCAAAGATTAAATTTCTCAGTTTAATGACAGGTTGCTGTACTTGCGTTTGTTGCTCTTGCCGGATGCGGCGTAAACGCCTTATCCGGCCTACAGTTCATGCAAATCCATTCAATTTCAATGCACGATGTAGGCCTGATAAGCGTAGCGCATCAGGCAATTTTAATGTTTAACTTCCCTGTTTAATCAGTTACTGCTGGCGTAGCTGGAGATCCAGCGGCGTTTTGCTGGGTTCGCCGCCGATTTCTCGCGCCAGTTTCGGCACCAGATAACCCGACACCAGTGTCAGCAACTCACGCATAATCTGCCGTGCTTCGTCATCACTCACCATAAAATGCGCCGCGCCCTGTACTTTATCGAGCACATGCAGGTAATACGGCATTACGCCGGCATCGAACAACGCATTACTCAGGTTTGCCAGCGTTTGTGCGTTATCGTTCACACCACGTAACAGAACGCTCTGGTTAAGCAGGGTGACACCGACACGGCGCAATTTAGCCATCGCCTGACGGAACGTTTCATCTACCTCATTGGCATGATTGATGTGATTCACCAGCAAGATTTGCAGCGTAGAACGGGCAAAGCGTTCAACCAGCGCCTCGGTGATACGTGCCGGGATCACAATCGGCAGACGGCTGTGAATCCGCAGACGTTTGATATGCGGGATGGCTTCCAGTTGTGTGAGCAACCAGTCCAGCTCGTGATCTTTCGCCATCAGCGGATCGCCGCCGGAGAAAATCATCTCGTCCAGTTCCGGATGCGCAGCAACATACTCAAGAGCAGTCTGCCAGTTACGCTTGTTGCCCTGATTTTCGGCATAGGGGAAGTGGCGACGGAAGCAATAGCGGCAATTTACCGCGCAGCCGCCTTTGACCAGCAAAAGCGCCCGGTTGTGGTATTTATGCAACAAACCAGGCACTACGCTGTGCTGTTCTTCCAGCGGGTCGGTGGAGAATCCGGACGCGACGACAAACTCATCTTGCGAGGTAAGTACCTGACGCAAAAGAGGATCGTCCGGATTGCCTTTCTCCATGCGATCGATAAATGAGCGGGGCACACGCAGGGCAAACAGCTTTTTGGCGCTGCGTCCGGCCAACAGTTTTTCGTCCGCGTCTATATTCAAAAGACGCAGAAGTTCATCAGGATCGGTCACAACATCGGCAAGTTGCGTTAACCAATCTTCTCTGGATGGGGTATTTAGGGTTACAATATGCGCCATTTTGTGGCTTAGCTACCAATTAACAAATTTCAGAGGGCCTTATGGCAACGTACTATAGCAACGATTTTCGTGCTGGTCTTAAAATCATGTTAGACGGCGAACCTTACGCGGTTGAAGCGAGTGAATTCGTAAAACCGGGTAAAGGCCAGGCATTTGCTCGCGTTAAACTGCGTCGTCTGCTGACCGGTACTCGCGTAGAAAAAACCTTCAAATCTACTGATTCCGCTGAAGGCGCTGATGTTGTCGATATGAACCTGACTTACCTGTACAACGACGGTGAGTTCTGGCACTTCATGAACAACGAAACTTTCGAGCAGCTGTCTGCTGATGCAAAAGCAATTGGCGACAACGCTAAATGGCTGCTGGATCAGGCAGAGTGTATCGTAACTCTGTGGAATGGTCAGCCGATCTCCGTTACTCCGCCGAACTTCGTTGAACTGGAAATCGTTGATACCGATCCGGGCCTGAAAGGTGATACCGCAGGTACTGGCGGCAAACCGGCTACCCTGTCTACTGGCGCTGTGGTTAAAGTTCCGCTGTTCGTACAAATCGGCGAAGTCATCAAAGTGGATACCCGCTCTGGTGAATACGTCTCTCGCGTGAAGTAATGCGGTTGTGGTGCGGCCTGCAGGCTGCACCATCACTTATTCAGGTCAGAGATGATGAAACGCCTTATCGTTCTTGTTTTGCTTGCCAGCACGCTGCTCACGGGCTGTAACACCGCTCGCGGTTTCGGCGAAGACATCAAACATCTCGGCAACTCCATCTCCCGCGCTGCCAGCTAATTTTTCTTCTCTTCCGAAAAATCATCAGATTTCCATCATTTTTGGCGATGTTGTCTATTATTAATTTGCTATAGGCAAACATAAATAACATTACCTAAAAGGAAGACGTTATGGTGAAGAAGACAATTGCAGCGATCTTTTCTGTTCTGGTGCTTTCAACAGTATTAACTGCCTGCAACACCACGCGTGGCGTTGGTGAAGACATTTCTGATGGCGGTAACGCGATTTCTGGTGCAGCAACGAAAGCGCAGCAATAAGCAATAACGGTACGACAGTTATGTCGTGCCGTTTGTTTTTTTGCGATAGTCACAAAGGTAATAGTTGAAATTCCCCTGCCACCTGGCAAAATATCCGTTCAACCATCAGCTTTGCAGGACGACCTGCAAACGCCTCTTTTCACCGGGGACGGCCCCAATTCTCCGGAGCCTGATATGTCCTGGATTATCTTAGTTATTGCTGGTCTGCTGGAAGTGGTATGGGCCGTTGGCCTGAAATATACCCACGGCTTTAGTCGTTTGACGCCAAGTGTTATTACTGTGACGGCGATGATAGTCAGTATGGCGCTACTTGCCTGGGCGATGAAATCGTTACCGGTAGGGACGGCTTATGCCGTGTGGACGGGTATTGGCGCAGTCGGCGCGGCCATTACCGGCATTGTGCTGCTCGGTGAGTCCGCTAACCCGATGCGCCTGGCGAGTCTGGCGTTAATCGTATTGGGGATTATTGGTCTGAAACTCAGCACTCACTAACTACCGGGCTGCTGTACCCAAATAAACTTACTGACATCAAACCCTTCCCGGGTCGCGACTGCCAGCATCTCCTGTTTCACTTCGTCAGAAATGGTTGGCGTGCGGGAGAGTATCCACAGGTAGTCGCGGTCCGGGCCGCAAACCAGCGCATGGCGGTATTCCCGATCGAGTGCAATAACGTTATAACCGCCATAGAAAGGACCAAAGAATGACACTTTCAGCGCAGCGCGAGTTGGTGCGCCGGTAAAGTACGCTTTCCCTTCACTCTGCTGCCACATTCCTCTGTCAGGGTTATAGCCTTTATTAATGACATTCAGGCCGCCGTCATCACGCAGGCTGTATGTTGCGGTGACTTTTTCCAGTCCACGTTCAAAGCGGTGATCAAAACGGGCAATCTCATACCAGGTACCGAGATAACGTTTGGCATCGAAATTATTCACTACGGTCACGCCACGCGGCGGCGTAGGAGAACTGCAGGCAACGACCAGAAATGCAGCTGTCGCTGCGGCAACGAGAGGGAGCAGGCGCATAAATGTTTCCTTACTGGTTTTTTTCTAAGTGTAGATGACAGCAAGGAAAAGCGCAGAAAAGGTCCGAAAATTCGGACCCGATGAAATTTTACTGCAGAGCGTTGAGAATCTGCCAGGCGGCGGCGACTCTCGCTGGATTGGGATAGTTTTTGTTAGCCAGCATCACGATACCCAGCTCTTTTTCTGGAATAAACGCGACATAGCTACCAAATCCGCCGGTCGCCCCTGTTTTATGTACCCATGATGCGCGTACTGCAGGAGTTGGGGGCGTAATCGCTTTTACGGGGCGTGCTGCCAGTGCAATTTTATTGTCACTGCCGTTAACGATGATGTCAGGATTTACCGGCCAGTCCAGCATTTCCCAGCCCAGACCCTGATACATATCGCCGGTTTGCCAGTAGCGAGATTGTGCCACTTGTATCCCTTGTTGAAGCGTTTTCTCATTGATATCAAGGGGTTTTAAATTGATTTGCACCCAGCGGGCCATATCTTCAATGGTCGACTTCACACCATAAGCTTCAGCATCTAACGCCCCTGGCGAAACATGCACTGCCTTACCTTCGCGATATCCCCAGGCGTAATTCTTTTCTTCTGCGGGCGGTACATTAATCCATGTATGGTTGAGTTTGAGTGGCTGGAAGACACGAGTTTGCATCGCCTGCTCAAAACTCAAACCAGACGGCTTCACAGCCAGTGCGCCGAACAAACCGATACTGGAGTTGGCATACAGACGTTGTGTTCCTGGAGCCCATGCAGGCTGCCAGTTTTGATAGAAGCGCAGCAAGTCGCTTGAGGATTTCACTTCATCCGGCACCTGCAATGGCAGGCCGCCAGCAGTGTAGGTTGCGAGATGTAATAGTGTGATCCCATTCCACTGTTTAGCGGTAAGTTCAGGCCAGTATTTTGTTGCGGGATCGCTTAACTTGATTTCCCCTCGAGCAATAGCGTCGCCACCAAGCACGCCCGTAAATGTTTTGCTGACCGAACCTAACTCAAACAACGTTTGCTGTGTGACGGGCTGCTTTTTGGCGATGTCCGCATAGCCCCAGGTAAAGTAATAAGGTTTACCCTGATAAATTACCGCCACCGCCATACCGGGGATCTTTTGTTGCTCTATAAGCGGGGTAATTGTGCGATGCACAATATCGTTGATTTTTTGGGGGGCAGCAAATGTGGAGCAAGAGGCGGTAATTAATAAGGCGCAGAGCGTCGTTTTGAACATAGGGTCTGGTTTCCATACAAAACGGCCCGCCATAGGCGGGCCGGATTTACATTGGCGATGCGTTAGATTGTAACGACACCAATCAGCGTGACAACTGTCAGGATAGCAGCCAGACCGTAGAAAACCCATTTGCCCGCAGGTACGTGGATTTTCAGATCGTGCATCGCGTGGTGCATACGGTGTAAACCACACCACAGCGGCAGAACGATCATCAGGAACAGGAATACGCGACCAATGAAGCTCTGCGCGAACGCCAGAACGCGCTCGTAGCTCAGTGCATCACCCGGAAACAGCCCCAGCGGCAGCAGAATACCCACCAGCAGGATCATCACCGGCGCAATAATTGCGCTCCACATACCACCGGCCCCGAAGAGGCCCCAGAATACCGGTTCGTCAGAACGCTTTGGATTTGGATTGATCATCTCAGGCTCCTTACCAGTACAGGGCAACAAACAGGATTACGAGGGTGGCAACCACAGTTACCGCCCAGAGACTTTTGATAATTGGCTCTGGACCCATTTTTTCGTCTTTTACAATGATATTGGCCGCTTTCGGTGCCAGTTCAAACCAGGTTTTGGTGTGCAGCAGAGCTGCCGCCAGAGTGATCAGGTTAATGATCACAATAACCGGGTTTTGTAAAAAGTCGACGAATCCCGCCCAGGCTTCCGGGCCATTTTTCAGGGCAAACAGCCCGAAAATCAGTTCAATGCTGAACCACACAGCCGGAACCGCCGTGCCTTCGCGCAGCATGTAAAAGCGATAAAACGGCAATTTTTTCCACCAGGTGGACGTCATTGGCCGTACATACGGTTTACGTTTAGTCGTCATGTTGCACTCCTTAGCGTGGTTTCAGGGTCGCGATAAGAAAGTCTTTCGAACTTTCTACTTTGCCCTGCTGAATGGCCGCAGCCGGATCGACGTGTTTCGGGCAGACTTCGGAGCAATAGCCCACGAAAGTACAGCTCCATACGCCGTTCTGGCTGTTCAACTGCGCCATACGCTCCTTCTTACCGTGGTCGCGGCTATCTTCGTTATAACGATGCGCCAGCGTAATGGCAGCCGGACCGATGAACTCTGGGTTCAGGCCAAACTGCGGGCACGCGGCGTAGCACAGACCACAGTTGATGCAACCGGAGAACTGGTGATACTTCGCCATCTGCGCCGGGGTCTGGATGTTAGTACCCTGATCCGCGGTGCGGGAGTTGCCGATGATGTACGGTTTGATCGCTTCCAGACTTTCGATGAAGTGGGTCATATCGACCACCAGATCGCGTTCAATCGGGAAGTTAGCTAACGCTTCAACCTTCATACCGTCGGTGTAATCACGCAGGAAGGTTTTACATGCCAGTTTTGGCACGTTGTTAACCATCATGCCGCAGGAACCACAAATCGCCATACGGCAGGACCAGCGGTAGCTCAGGTCCGGTGCCAGATTGTCTTTGATGTAGCCCAGCGCATCCAGTAATGAGGTAGTTGCGTCATAAGGCACTTCATAGAATGCGCTATGCGGTGCGGTATCGACTTCCGGGTTATAGCGCACCACCTCAATTTTCAGGTTTTTCATCTCAGCCATTCGCCTTCTCCTTCTTATTGGCTGCTTCCGCCTTATCGGCTGCATCCGCTTCGCCACCGTAAACGCGTTTAGCTGGCGGCAGCGTAGTAATCTTCACGTCGCTGTACTCCAGGCGAGTCGTGCCATCAGCATCGCGGAAGGCGAGGGTGTGTTTGAGGAAGTTGACGTCGTCACGCTCGGTGCAACCTTCGTCCAGACGCTGGTGTGCGCCGCGGGACTCTTTACGTGCCATTGCGGAGTGCGCCATACATTCAGCAACGTTCAGACCGTGGCCCAGTTCAATGGTGTAGAGCAGGTCGGTGTTGAACACGCTGGAAGTGTCGGTGATGCGCACGCGCTTGAAGCGTTCCTGCAGCTCAGCCAGCTTGTCGATGGTTTTCTGCATCAGTTCCGGCGTACGGTAGATACCGCAGCCTTCTTCCATTGCCAGGCCCATTTCGTCGCGGATCTTCGCCCAGTTTTCGCCGCCATCCTGGTTAACCAGATCTTTCAGACGTTGTTCAACGCCAGCTGCCTGCGCTTCAATTGCCGCTTCGTTGCCATTACCGGCAGTTGCTGCACGCTCTGTCGCTTGTTCACCGGCCAGACGGCCGAAGACCACCAGTTCCGCCAGGGAGTTGGAGCCCAGACGGTTTGCACCGTGCAGACCAACAGAGGAACATTCACCCACGGCGAACAGACCTTTAATGCGGGTTTCACAGTTCTGATCGGTTTCGATACCGCCCATGGTGTAGTGTGCGGTCGGACGTACCGGAATCGGTTCTTTAACCGGATCGACGCCAACGTACGCTTTCGCCAGTTCGCAGATGAACGGCAGACGTTCATGCAGTTTTTTCTCGCCGAGGTGACGCAGGTCGAGATAAACCACATCGCCACGCGGCGTGGAGATGGTGTTGCCTTTACGCCATTCGTGCCAGAAGGCCTGAGAAACTTTGTCGCGTGGACCCAGTTCCATATATTTGTTTTTCGGCTCGCCCAGCGGAGTTTCCGGGCCCATGCCGTAATCTTGCAGATAACGGTAGCCATTTTTGTTGACCAGAATACCGCCTTCACCGCGGCAGCCTTCGGTCATCAGGATACCGGAACCTGGCAGACCGGTTGGGTGATACTGAACGAATTCCATGTCACGCAGCGGAACGCCGTGGCTTAGCGCCATACCCATACCGTCACCGGTAACGATGCCGCCGTTGGTGTTGTAACGATAAACGCGACCCGCACCGCCAGTAGCCATAACGACCGCGTTAGCACGGATCTGCACCAGCGTGCCTTCCATCATGTTCATTGCTACCAGGCCGCGAACATGACCATCATCAACCAGAATATCCAGCACGAAATGTTCGTCAAAACGCTGGATCTGCGGGAATTGCAGAGAGGTCTGGAACAGCGTGTGCAGCATATGGAAGCCGGTCTTATCGGCGGCGAACCAGGTGCGCTCGATTTTCATGCCGCCGAAGCGACGTACGTTGACGCTACCATCCGGGCGACGGCTCCATGGGCATCCCCACAGTTCCAGTTGGGTCATTTCGGTTGGGCAGTGGTGGACGAAATAATCCACGACATCCTGCTCACACAACCAGTCGCCACCCGCTACTGTATCGTGAAAGTGATATTCGAAGCTGTCATGATCCTGCGCGACAGCGGCGGAGCCCCCTTCTGCAGCAACGGTATGGCTACGCATCGGGTATACTTTTGAGATTAGTGCGATTTTTGCATTCGGATTTGCCTGCGCGGCAGCAATTGCAGCACGTAATCCCGCGCCACCGGCGCCTACAATGGCAAGATCGGCTTGAAAGGTTTGCACGACATTCCTCCAGATTGTTTTTATCCCACAGCCACGTACTTCAGGGTAAGTACCTGAAAGTTACGGTCTGCGAACGCTATTCCACTGCTCCTTTATAGGTACAACAGTATAGTCTGATGGATAAGTCTGAAATTTGACGAGATCGATTTTTTTAGTGCGCAAGAGGGCTAAATTATCACTGAAGATGATTAATTTAATTACTAAACCATCAGATCGTGCTTTTTTTAGTCACTGCCCACCGCTGTTTGATTCCTGCGTAAAATTTGTCTCGCCGTCGCGTTGCGAGTAGACTTCGTGCCCTTGTCAAAAACTGGAGATTTAACTATGAGCGAAACGGCATCCTGGCAGCCGAGCGCATCCATTCCTAACTTATTAAAACGCGCGGCGATTATGGCGGAGATCCGTCGTTTCTTTGCCGATCGTGGAGTGCTGGAGGTGGAGACGCCTTGTATGAGCCAGGCGACGGTAACCGATATTCATTTGGTCCCGTTTGAGACACGTTTCGTTGGCCCCGGGCATTCGCAGGGGATGAATCTCTGGTTAATGACCAGCCCGGAATACCATATGAAACGCCTGCTGGTTGCCGGTTGTGGGCCTGTATTCCAGCTGTGCCGCAGCTTCCGTAATGAAGAGATGGGGCGTTATCACAACCCTGAGTTCACTATGCTGGAGTGGTATCGACCGCACTATGATATGTACCGGTTGATGAACGAGGTGGACGATCTCTTACAACAGGTGCTGGACTGCCCGGCAGCAGAAAGCCTTTCTTATCAACAAGCTTTCTTGCGTTATCTGGAAATTGACCCGCTCTCTGCCGACAAAACGCAACTGCGGGAAGTCGCAGCGAAACTGGATTTGAGCAATGTTGCTGATACCGAAGAAGACCGCGACACGCTGCTACAATTGCTGTTTACCTTTGGCGTAGAGCCAAATATTGGCAAAGAAAAACCGACCTTTGTGTACCACTTTCCAGCCAGCCAGGCATCACTGGCGCAAATCAGTACCGAAGATCATCGGGTCGCTGAACGCTTTGAGGTTTATTATAAAGGTATTGAGCTGGCGAATGGTTTCCATGAATTGACGGATGCCCGTGAGCAGCAACAACGCTTTGAACAAGATAACCGTAAGCGCGCGGCGCGCGGTTTGCCGCAGCACCCCATTGACCAGAATCTGATTGAAGCCTTGAAAGTCGGTATGCCTGACTGTTCCGGCGTGGCATTAGGTGTTGATCGTCTGGTGATGTTGGCGCTGGGCGCGGAGACACTGGCTGAAGTCATCGCCTTTAGCGTTGACCGGGCATAATTCTGAAAAATTACTGAATTAACAGCGAAGAATGGCGTGATAAGCGCCATTCTGTAGCATATGTTTTCATTTTTCCGTTAAAGGCCACAATTTAAGACTGGATATTTGATATCATCCAGGTATCAATTCTGTATTGGTTTTTACGCTGCCTGCTCAATGTTGCGCAGTGCAGTTCAGTGGGCACGTGTTATACACGCGCTGAAATGAAGGATGGTTTCATGCCTCACACGATAAAAAAGATGAGTCTGATAGGACTCATATTGATGATCTTTACTTCCGTATTTGGATTTGCCAATAGCCCATCGGCTTATTACTTAATGGGTTATAGTGCGATTCCCTTTTATATATTTTCTGCATTGTTATTCTTTATTCCATTCGCCTTAATGATGGCTGAAATGGGAGCTGCTTATCGCAAAGAAGAAGGCGGTATCTATTCCTGGATGAATAATAGTGTCGGACCACGTTTTGCCTTCATTGGTACGTTTATGTGGTTTTCCTCTTATATCATCTGGATGGTGAGTACCTCCGCGAAAGTTTGGGTACCGTTCTCAACATTCCTCTATGGTAGCGACATGACCCAGCACTGGCGTATTGCCGGACTGGAGCCTACGCAGGTGGTTGGTCTGCTGGCAGTGGCATGGATGATTCTGGTCACCGTCGTTGCTTCTAAGGGGATTAATAAAATTGCCCGCATTACTGCGGTGGGCGGTATTGCAGTAATGTGTCTGAATTTAGTATTGCTGTTAGTAAGCATTACTATTTTGTTATTAAATGGTGGGCATTTCGCGCAGGATATTAATTTCCTTGCATCACCGAACCCGGGTTATCAGTCCGGTCTGGCAATGCTATCGTTTGTGGTATTTGCCATTTTTGCCTATGGCGGAATTGAAGCGGTTGGTGGTCTGGTCGATAAAACGGAAAATCCAGAAAAGAACTTTGCCAAAGGTATTGTTTTTGCCGCTATTGTTATTTCAATCGGTTATTCGCTGGCAATATTTTTATGGGGCGTCAGCACAAACTGGCAGCAGGTATTAAGTAATGGTTCCGTTAACCTCGGCAATATTACCTATGTGCTGATGAAGAGCCTCGGGGTGACGCTGGGTAACGCACTGCATTTGTCACCTGAAGCGTCATTGTCGCTGGGCGTATGGTTTGCGCGTATTACCGGACTTTCGATGTTCCTCGCCTATACCGGTGCGTTCTTTACGCTTTGCTATTCACCGCTGAAAGCCATCATCCAGGGGACGCCGAAAGCGTTGTGGCCGGAACCGATGACGCGCCTGAATGCGATGGGGATGCCGTCTATCGCCATGTGGATGCAGTGCGGGTTGGTTACTGTCTTCATCCTGCTGGTTTCGTTTGGTGGCGGTACCGCATCGGCGTTCTTTAACAAGCTGACGCTGATGGCGAACGTGTCTATGACGCTTCCTTACCTGTTCCTCGCGCTGGCTTTCCCATTCTTTAAAGCACGTCAGGATCTCGACAGACCATTTGTGATTTTCAAAACGCGTATGTCGGCAATGATTGCGACGGTGGTTGTCGTACTGGTGGTGACATTTGCGAACGTCTTCACCATTATTCAGCCTGTGGTTGAAGCCGGAGACTGGGACAGCACATTGTGGATGATTGGCGGCCCTGTCTTCTTCTCGCTGTTAGCGATGGCGATTTACCAGAACTATTGCAGTCGCATGGCGAATAAACCTGAGTTAGCTCTCGACTGATCATATGAAATCCTGCAACTCATCGTCTCTCCGGCGATGAGTTGTCAGGAAGTAATGCGTATGGATGATACTCTCAGGGCCGGTGATAACTGAAGATGATGTTAAGCTGCTAAATGAGCCACGTTGACATCATTTGGCAGCTTCATGCATTACAAACTTCCCGCCTGACGACCTTTGCCCGCAGACGTCAGCGTTCTCCCCGTTTGTTTACCGTTGAGGCTTTCCAGACGCATCTGGAAGGGCGGGAATGGCATATCGATACCGTGGGCATGGAAGCCAGCCAGAATCAGCTGGTGGATCTCATGGCGTAGCGGCATACGGTGACCCATCTCAGCGGCATAAATACGCAGCTCGAAAATCTGAATCCCTTGTTGCAGATCCACCAGGAAGACTTCCGGTGCCGGGTTGTCGATCACCAGCGAGCAGCGACGCGCTGCGGTGAGCAGGATTTCCGTCACTTCTTCACTGTTGGCATCAGCAGGGGCCGGAATCGTCAACACTACGCGCGTGACCGAGTCAGAGAGCGACCAGTTGATAAACTGCTCGGTAATAAACGCCTTGTTCGGCACGATTATCTCTTTACGGTCCCAGTCGCTGATGGTGGTGGCGCGGGTGTTAATTTTTGTCACGCTACCAGTAAGATCGCGGATCGTTACCGTATCGCCAATGCGAATCGGTTTTTCGAACAGGATGATCAGGCCAGAGATAAAGTTGGCGAAAATTTCCTGCAAACCAAAACCGAGACCAACACCGAGCGCGGCAACCAGCCACTGCAATTTCGACCACTCAATACCAATCATTGAGAAGCCGACCAGCCCGCCAATCAGCATCAGCAGATATTTTGTGATGGTGGTGATGGCGTAACCCGTACCCGGCGTTAAATCCAGGTGCTGCAAAATCGCCAGTTCCAGCAGCGCGGGCAGGTTGCGCACCAGCTGCGTGGTGATGATAAATACCAGAATGGCAATCAGCACCGCACCGAGGGTAATTGGCTCCAGACTTTCTACGCCCTGTACCGTGGAGGTGACATCCCACAGCGAAATATTTTCGAGGAAGCCGAAAGCGGAATGGATTTCTGACCACAGCACAATGACCGAAAGCAGGGCGATCAACATCAAAATTGAGCGCACCAGCCGCAAGGATTGCGCACTGATGGCATCGAGATCGACTTCGCTTTCATCGACTTCAATTGCTCCTTCCGGGCTACTGTGATGATGCGCTTCCTCTTCGCCACGCGCACGTTGCGCTAACATCTCTGCCCGGCGATGCTTCGCCCGGTCAAACGCCAGCCTGCGGCGCTGGATCAGCATCCAGCGGCGGATAACGTGATAAACCACCAGTAGCAGGAACCAGATGGCAACCGAGGTTTCAAGCCTCGCTAACAGCGCCTGTGCCGTTGCCAGATAACCCACAGCCGACGCCAGAATGGCAACCAACGGCGCGCCAATCATCATGTTCCACAGCATATGGTTGGTAATGTTGTCGCCGCTGCCCTCTTTGTTGAGATACAGTGGGATCCCGGCCTTTTTCAGGCTGAGGGTGACCACCGCCAGCGCACCGCAAATGAGGATAAAGCAAAGCCGTCCCAGCGAACCGGAGAATTCACGGTCGTCGAGGTTATCGAACATCATCAGCGCCATAATCAGCGGCACAATAAGCCCGATGCTCATCAGGTAGTAGCGCATCCCACGGGAAACACGTTCGCGCGGCCAGCCAAAATGAGCGATAAACAAGCCGTTCGGGCGGGCAAAGGTGGCGCAAATCATCACTACCCACAGCAGCGGCACGGTGGCCGTTACGCCATCGCCAATCGCGACCGCCAGCGGATAAGGCCACGCCTCGCGCAAGCCGTAACCCAGCGTCATCCACAGCACCGGCAGCGGTGACGCGACGAGAATCGACCAGAAAAGAGTGCGCAACGTCAGCCAGAAGTGATCCTGAGTCACTTTGCCGACTTTCGCCGCCGAACGTTCAAGAAAACGGGTGAAATAGCGGCGCGAGTAAATACTGCAACCGACCAGAATCAACGCGCCAAACAGCGGCAAAATTGTCTCTTTGCTGGTCAGCATCATCACACTGGCTTTGCCCAACTGACTGAAGGTGTCCAGCGAAATGAGACGACGCAGATCCTGGGCGATTTCCAGCGGCCAGGCGATGGTCATCGGGCGCACGTCAGAGGTCCAGAACAGATAGCGGTGCGTTGCTTCGTTCACCTCTTTCAGCGCATCCTCCAGTTGCCCGTTGGAGACTTTCAGCTTGGTCAGTTCCAATAGTAGCGTGTCGCCACCCTGCAACAATGAGTTCAGCAACTCACGCTGAGTGCGTAGTTGTGCTTCCAGAATACGGTTTTGCTCGGCGGTCAGCGGCTGACCGTCGGCCTGATGAATTTGCCGTAGCAGCGGCTGTTTATTAAGCAGATCCTCATAACGTAACCGTTGCACACGCAACTGCGCCATTTCGGTATCAAGCTGTTGTGGTTTCGGCATTTCCGGCAGCCGTGCCACCTGCGCCCGCAACGCTTCGCCGAGCAGGTTGGACGATCCCAGCCATTGCGACTGTTCACGCAGCGTATTCAGCGCCTGCCGAACCTGTAACGTCTGGCTGGTGGCCTGGCGCTGTTGCGAGGCAACGAGATCCATCCGCTGCGCCTGTTGATTCAGTGCCGCCGATAGTTCGCGGTTAATTTTGAATTGCGCGACGATGTCTTTCGGCAAATCGGCGCTGTTTTCTGCCAGCAATTCGGTACTTTCCAGCGCCCGCTCCGCCTCAAGCTGACGTTGGCTGTTCAACTGATTACGTAAGGCCTGCAAATACGCATCCAGTTGCTGGCTCTCTTTTTCCGCCAGCTCTGAGCGTAAGCGCGCTAATTCCTGACGGTTATTGGCAGACAGCTGCGCCAGTTCCAGTTCATCAACGAGCGCTTTCAGGCGTGCGGAGTCAGACTGCAACGCGAAATTTTGTGCCTGATTGAGCGGAGTATTGCCGGTAAGCGTTCCCAGGCGGCGCTCGATCTCATTTAACTGACGGCGGGCGTCGGTTTGCTGTTGCGGCAGTTGATTCAGCGAATCGGCAATCTCGCGGGCGCGCTCCTGCTCTTGCTGGGCCTGACGGCTTTTATCCAGCAACTGGCTGCTGACCTGGAGAATTTCCTGATTCAGCGCGTCGGTAGACATTCCCGGCGACACGCTGCGCGGCTCGTCACGCATGTTGTTTAATTGTGCGCGCAGAGTAGCGGAGAGTTTCGGATAATTATCGATAACTTGCTGATATTGTTTGATGCGCTCAAGGGAACCTTTTCGTTCCTCAAGCGCATTTAAGGCAGACTGGAGCGCCTCTACGACTTCCGGCTGTGCGGGTTTCGCCGCTTTTGCCTGCTCCAGTTCCTGAGTGATTTGTTTGCTATCGGGGGCCGTCGCGGCGTACGCCCCCCAACTGAGGCACCAGGCCATCAGAAAAGTGATAATCAGGCGCACGTCAGCGTTTCCTTTGATGGATTAGACCTGGTCTTTTTTGTCGTCAACCAATGGGCTGGCGTCGTGTTCTGCTTCGATCTCTTCAGCAGGAAGCGGGGCCGGTTCAGCGTCTGGCGTAACAAAGGTTTCGGTAGATACTGCCAGCGGCTGGCCAATTTTCGTGACAGACAGGCTTTCCAGTTGCTCAACCAGATTCACTTTACCCGGTGCAAACAGGTTGATAACGGTGGAACCGAGTTTAAAGCGACCCATTTCCTGGCCTTTCAGCAGTGCCACAGAACCGTCGTTTTCCCCGGCAGGCCAGGTCCAGCGCTTGATGATGCCTTCGCGCGGCGGCGTAATGGTGCCCGCCCAGACAGTCTCAATGCTGCCTACAATCGTCGCACCGACCAGAATCTGCGCCATTGGGCCAAATTCGGTATCGAACAGGCAGATCACGCGTTCGTTACGGGCAAACAGATTCGGCACGTTCTGAGCGGTGAGATGGTTAACGGAGAAGAGATCGCCCGGCACGTAGATCATCTCACGAAGAATACCGTTGCACGGCATGTGTACGCGGTGGTAGTCACGCGGGGAGAGGTAAGTGGTCACAAACGTACCGTTGCGGAACAGGTCCGCCATCAGATAGTTACCTGCCAACAGGGCTTCGAGGCTGTAGTTGTGGCCTTTGGCTTGCAGGATTTTATCTTCTTCGATTTTACCCAACTGGCTGATAACGCCATCGGCAGGCATGACCAGGACATTCGGATCGGTATCGATTGGGCGTACTTCGTCACGCAGCGGACGGACAAAGAATTCGTTAAAGGTGCGGTAGCTGGCGGTGTCCGGCTTTTGCGCCTCTTTCATGTCGACCTTGTAGTATTTAACGAACAGATCGATAACCAGTTTTGTCAGCCATCCTGCCCGCTTGCTTGCGCCCCAACCCGCCAGGCGAGTAAGCCATAGTTTCGGCAGAATGTACTGTAGCGAAAGTTTAAATGAATTTAACAAGGTAGCCTCCAGGCCATTGTTTTGTCGTTCCTGATCCGGCCTACATGCCGGATCCTGAAAAAAAGGGGACGATTCTAACGACGGTTAGCTTAATTGTCAGTCATCCGTATCAGAAAAGTTTTTACGCGTTTTTACCTGCGCCATGCTTTCCAGAATACGGTGATAGTTTTCGAAACGGGTTTCCGCGATTTTTCCTTCCTCAACCGCTTCCCGGATAGCGCAGCCCGGATCGGTATCGTGTTTGCAATCGCGATATTTACACAGACCTAAATAGTCATGGAATTCGACAAAGCCCTGAGTGATTTGTTCCGGCTCCAGGTGCCAGAGGCCGAACTCACGCACACCTGGGGAGTCAATCACATCACCGCCGTGCGGGAAGTGATACAGCCGAGCGGCGGTCGTGGTGTGCTGACCAAGCCCCGAGTTGTCAGAGACATCGTTGGTCAGGATCTCTTTTTGCAGCCCCAGCAACGCGTTCAGCAGGCTGGATTTACCAACGCCAGACTGCCCGGCAAAAATGCTGATACGCCCAGTCAACGCCTCTTCCAGCGGTTTTAGCCCATCCTGAGTATGGCTGGAAACCATCAATACGCGATAACCGATATTGCGGTAGATATCCATCTGTTCGTTGACGAACGCCATGCCTTCGTCGTCCAGCAGGTCTATCTTGTTGAGCACAATAATCGGCTCAATCTGCAAGGTTTCGCAGGCCACCAGGTAACGGTCGATAATATTGAGCGACAGCTCCGGCAAAATGGCGGAGACAATGACAATCTGGTCGATGTTGGCGGCAATAGGTTTCACGCCGTCGTAGAAATCCGGACGCGTCAACACCGAGGTGCGCTCATGCACCGCTTCCACGATCCCTTTGACATTTACGCCTTCCGCCGCCGGTTTACCCGGACGCCAGACTACGCGGTCGCCGGTCACCAGCGAACGGATGGTACGGCGAATATTGCAGCGGTGAACGTCGCCATCGGCGGATTCCACATCAGCGTGCATACCAAAGCGGCTGATGACGATACCTTCATCAGGCTCGCCAAACAGATTGTCGTCGTAGTCGGGCTTCTCCTTAGACGTTTTAAGACGACGCTGGTGATTGGCGTTCACGCGGCGCTGCTGGCCTTTGGAGAGTTTATTTTTACTCAATCGTACAGACTCCTGGTCGCCCCTGATGGGCAAAACATCTATGATACACGCAATTGTGGATCAATATAGTCACTGTGAATGGGTGGAAAATAGCATGAGTGCCAATGAAAACAACCTGATTTGGATCGATCTTGAGATGACCGGTCTGGATCCCGAGCGCGATCGCATTATTGAGATTGCCACGCTGGTGACCGATGCCAACCTGAATATTCTGGCAGAAGGGCCGACCATTGCAGTACACCAGTCCGATGAACAGCTGGCGCTGATGGATGACTGGAACGTGCGCACCCATACCGCCAGCGGGCTGGTAGAGCGCGTGAAAGCGAGCACGATGGGCGATCGGGAAGCTGAACTGGCAACGCTCGAATTTTTAAAACAGTGGGTGCCTGCGGGAAAATCGCCGATTTGCGGTAACAGCATCGGTCAGGACCGTCGTTTCCTGTTTAAATACATGCCGGAGCTGGAAGCCTACTTCCACTACCGTTATCTCGATGTCAGCACCCTGAAAGAGCTGGCGCGCCGCTGGAAGCCGGAAATTCTGGATGGTTTTACCAAGCAGGGGACGCATCAGGCGATGGATGATATCCGTGAATCGGTGGCGGAGCTGGCTTACTACCGCGAGCATTTTATCAAGCTGTAAAATTTTTCCTGGTCACGTAAGCGCCGGAATCCACTTGCGGCGGCGTGATTTTGACGCTAAATTGAACGTCTTGCTGATAATTTCAGCACTTGAGATAAAAACGCAAAAAAAACTTTTTTGGGGGGTTGCAGAGGGAAAGATTTCTCGTATAATGCGCCTCCCGTAACGACGCAGAAATGCGAAAATTACGAAAGCAAAATTAAGTAGTACGCGGGAATAGCTCAGTTGGTAGAGCACGACCTTGCCAAGGTCGGGGTCGCGAGTTCGAGTCTCGTTTCCCGCTCCAAAATTTGAAAAGTGCTGAAAAGCGCAGACCACCCAATCGCAGTATTTCGAATTGCGACAAGGCGGCAACTGAACGAATCCTTGGGAGCTTACAAAAGTAAGTGACTAAGGTGAGTGAAGGCAGCCAAGGCAGTAGCGGTTCGAAAGACGAAGATTAAGCGGGAATAGCTCAGTTGGTAGAGCACGACCTTGCCAAGGTCGGGGTCGCGAGTTCGAGTCTCGTTTCCCGCTCCAAAATTTGAAAGTGCTGTAAGGCACAGACCACCCAAGCGGGAATAGCTCAGTTGGTAGAGCACGACCTTGCCAAGGTCGGGGTCGCGAGTTCGAGTCTCGTTTCCCGCTCCAAATTCTTCTCTCAATAAAATATCCACAGCGACGCGATGCGTTATTGCTGGTTTTTGTTGTCTCTGACAAACTCTTGTAAACAGAGTTATCCACAGCCTCAGGCTGTAATCTTAATTTCAAAGAAACTTCGCACGGTGAATAGTATTTTTTTAACCTATTGATAGATAAGTTAAAAATTAAGATTCCGTTTTGTCGAGTCGATCACTTGACGATTTTATTCGTCTTGAATTGCAATGCGTTTTTATTTTTATTCACAAGCTGTGGATGAATCAGGCGTCACGCGGTAACCCTTTTTCAATCACCCGAACCAGACGCTGTTTTTTCGGCAATTGCACTTCGACTATGCACGCATTTCGTCTCTCTATTTGCTGCGCAATCGCCCACGCTATGTGCTCATCGAGAAGTGGGTGCTCACCTTTACGACTTTCCAGCGCTGTCAAAATCGTTTCATCCCAAGGGGCATTGCCTAATGCTACGGCGATATTACGCAGCCAACGCAGGTGACCAATACGACGAATCGCCGATCCTTCCGTGACTTTTAAAAACTTCTCTTCGCTCCAGGCGAATAACTCAATGAGTTCCGGTGCGTGTAGCGGCTTACGCGGGCTGAAATCCTCTTCTGTGGTGAGCTGTGAATAGCGATTCCACGGGCAGATAAGCTGGCAGTCATCGCAACCGTAAATACGGTTTCCCGTTAACGGTCGCAACTCTTCCGGGATCGCCCCTTCAAGTTCGATGGTGAGATAAGAGATACAGCGGCGAGCATCGACGGTATATGGCTCGACGATGGCACCGGTCGGGCAAATCGTCATACAGGCCACGCATTTGCCGCATCCTTCCTCGACTGGTTGATCCACGGGCAGCGGAATATCGACCAGCAATTCGCCTAAAAAGAAGAACGAACCGGCCTCGCGATTGAGGATAAGTGAGTGCTTACCTGTCCAGCCGAGCCCAGCTTTTTCAGCTAACGGGCGCTCGAGAATAGGCGCAGAATCGACAAACGGTCTAAAATTCAGCGAAACACAATGTTGCTGAATCATCTCGCCCAGCTTTTTGAGTCGGTTGCGCAGAAGTTTGTGATAGTCACGGCCCAGCGCATAACGGCTAACATAGCCGAGTTTGGGGTTTTTCAGCGTGCTGGCAAATGCGGCGTTAGCAGGAAGGTAATTCATCCGCACGCTGATCACGCGCAGCGTACCGGGCAATAACTCATGAGGGCGAGCGCGCAGCATACCGTGACGTGCCATCCAGTCCATTTCGCCGTGGTATTGTTTGTCCAGCCATGCTTGCAGTTTGGGCTCGGACTCGCTGAGATCGGTATCGGTAATACCTACCTGCTGAAAGCCCAGTTCCAGCCCCCACTGTTTAATTTTTTGCGCTAACTGATTGAGATCGAGGGGCTCTGACATGACGGACCATACAATGAAGAAAAACCCCGTAAGTATACCACACACCGTCTGGTACGCCGACGATATCCGCCGCGGAGAACGCGAGGCGGCAGATGTGCTGGGGCTCACACTCTATGAGCTGATGCTTCGCGCTGGCGAGGCCGCATTCCAGGTGTGTCGTTCGGCGTATCCTGACGCCCGCCACTGGCTGGTGCTGTGCGGTCATGGTAATAACGGCGGCGATGGCTACGTGGTCGCGCGACTGGCCAAAGCGGTCGGCATTGAGGTCACGTTGTTGGCCCAGGAGAGCGACAAACCGTTGCCGGAAGAGGCCGCGCTGGCACGCGAAGCATGGTTAAACGCGGGTGGCGAGATCCATGCTTCGAATATTGTCTGGCCCGAATCGGTAGATCTGATTGTTGATGCGCTGCTCGGTACCGGTTTGCGGCAAGCGCCCCGCGAATCCATTAGCCAGTTAATCGACCACGCTAATTCCCATCCTGCGCCGATTGTGGCGGTTGATATCCCTTCCGGCCTGCTGGCTGAAACTGGCGCTACGCCAGGCGCGGTGATCAACGCCGATCACACCATCACTTTTATTGCGCTGAAACCAGGCTTGCTCACTGGAAAAGCGCGGGATGTTACCGGACAACTGCATTTTGACTCACTGGGGCTGGATAGTTGGCTGGCAGGTCAGGAGACGAAAATTCAGCGGTTTTCAGCAGAACAACTTTCTCACTGGCTAAAACCGCGTCGCCCGACTTCGCATAAAGGCGATCACGGGCGGCTGGTAATTATCGGTGGCGATCACGGCACGGCGGGGGCTATTCGTATGACGGGGGAAGCGGCGCTGCGTGCTGGTGCTGGTTTAGTCCGAGTACTGACCCGCAGTGAAAACATTGCGCCGCTGCTGACTGCACGACCGGAATTGATGGTGCATGAACTGACGATGGACTCTCTTACCGAAAGCCTGGAATGGGCCGATGTGGTGGTGATTGGTCCCGGTCTGGGCCAGCAAGAGTGGGGGAAAAAAGCACTGCAAAAAGTTGAGAATTTTCGCAAACCGATGTTGTGGGATGCCGATGCATTGAACCTGCTGGCAATCAATCCCGATAAGCGTCACAATCGCGTGATCACGCCGCATCCTGGCGAGGCCGCACGGTTGTTAGGCTGTTCCGTCGCTGAAATTGAAAGTGACCGCTTACATTGCGCCAAACGTCTGGTACAACGTTATGGCGGCGTAGCGGTGCTGAAAGGTGCCGGAACCGTGGTCGCCGCCCATCCTGACGCTTTAGGCATTATTGATGCCGGAAATGCAGGCATGGCGAGCGGCGGCATGGGCGATGTGCTCTCTGGTATTATTGGCGCATTGCTTGGGCAAAAACTGTCGCCGTATGATGCAGCCTGTGCAGGCTGTGTCGCGCACGGTGCGGCAGCTGACGTACTGGCGGCGCGTTTTGGAACGCGCGGGATGCTGGCAACCGATCTCTTTTCCACGCTACAGCGTATTGTTAACCCGGAAGTGACTGATAAAAACCATGATGAATCGAGTAATTCCGCTCCCTGATGAGCAGGCAACATTAGACCTGGGCGAGCGGGTAGCGAAAGCCTGCGATGGCGCAACCGTAATCTATCTGTATGGCGATTTAGGCGCAGGTAAAACCACCTTTAGCCGGGGCTTTTTACAGGCTCTGGGTCATCAGGGTAATGTCAAAAGCCCCACTTATACGCTGGTCGAACCCTATACGCTCGACAACTTAATGGTCTATCACTTTGATTTGTACCGCCTTGCCGATCCCGAGGAGCTGGAGTTTATGGGGATCCGCGATTATTTTGCCAACGATGCCATCTGCCTGGTGGAGTGGCCACAACAAGGTACAGGTGTTCTTCCTGACCCGGATGTCGAAATACACATTGATTATCAGGCACAAGGCCGTGAGGCGCGCGTGAGTGCGGTTTCCTCTGCGGGTGAATTGTTGCTGGCGCGTTTAGCCGGTTAACCTTTGAAAGGTGGCGGGATGATGTATCGCATCAGAAATTGGTTGGTAGCGACGCTGCTGCTGCTGTGCACGCCGGTGGGTGCCGCGACGCTCTCTGATATTCAGGTTTCTAACGGTAATCAACAGGCGCGGATAACGTTGAGTTTTATTGGCGATCCTGATTATGCGTTTAGCCATCAAAGCAAACGCACCGTGGCGCTCGATATCAAACAAACGGGCGTGATTCAGGGACTGCCGTTGTTGTTCAGCGGCAATAATCTGGTGAAGGCGATTCGCTCTGGAACGCCTAAAGATGCACAAACGCTACGGCTGGTGGTCGATCTTACCGAAAACGGTAAAACCGAAGCGGTGAAGCGGCAGAATGGCAGCAATTACACTGTCGTCTTTACGATTAACGCCGATGTGCCGCCACCGCCTCCTCCGCCGCCCGTGGTTGCGAAACGCGTTGAGACGCCTGCGGTTGTCGCACCGCGCGTCAGCGAACCGGCGCGCAATCCGTTTAAAACGGAAAGTAACCGCACTACGGGTGTTATCAGCAGTAATACGGTAACGCGTCCGGCAGCGCGCGCGACGGCTAACACTGGCGATAAAATTATCATCGCTATTGATGCCGGACACGGCGGTCAGGACCCTGGCGCTATCGGCCCCGGTGGTACGCGGGAGAAAAATGTCACCATCGCCATCGCGCGTAAATTGCGTACTTTGCTCAATGACGATCCGATGTTTAAAGGCGTTTTAACCCGTGACGGGGATTACTTTATCTCGGTGATGGGGCGCAGTGATGTGGCACGTAAGCAAAACGCCAATTTCCTCGTGTCGATTCACGCTGATGCCGCACCGAACCGCAGTGCGACTGGCGCTTCCGTATGGGTGCTCTCTAACCGTCGCGCCAACAGTGAAATGGCCAGCTGGCTGGAGCAGCACGAGAAACAGTCGGAGCTGCTGGGTGGGGCGGGTGATGTGCTGGCGAACAGTCAGTCTGACCCCTATTTAAGCCAGGCGGTGCTGGATTTACAGTTCGGTCATTCCCAGCGGGTAGGGTATGATGTAGCGACCAGTATGATCAGTCAGTTGCAACGCATTGGCGAAATACATAAACGTCGACCAGAACACGCCAGCCTTGGCGTTCTGCGCTCGCCGGATATCCCATCAGTACTGGTCGAAACCGGTTTTATCAGCAACAACAGCGAAGAACGTTTGCTGGCGAGCGACGATTACCAACAACAGCTGGCAGAAGCCATTTACAAAGGCCTGCGCAATTACTTCCTTGCGCATCCGATGCAATCTGCGCCGCAGGGTGCAACGGCACAAACTGCCAGTACGGTGACGACGCCAGATCGCACGCTGCCAAACTAAGGACGATTGATGCCAATTCAGGTCTTACCGCCACAACTGGCGAACCAGATTGCCGCAGGTGAGGTGGTCGAGCGACCTGCGTCGGTAGTCAAAGAACTAGTGGAAAACAGCCTCGATGCAGGTGCGACGCGTATCGATATTGATATCGAACGCGGTGGGGCGAAACTTATCCGCATTCGTGATAACGGCTGCGGTATCAAAAAAGATGAGCTGGCGCTGGCGCTGGCTCGTCATGCCACCAGTAAAATCGCCTCTCTGGACGATCTCGAAGCCATTATCAGCCTGGGCTTTCGCGGTGAGGCGCTGGCGAGTATCAGTTCGGTTTCCCGCCTGACGCTCACTTCACGCACCGCAGAACAGCAGGAAGCCTGGCAGGCCTATGCCGAAGGGCGCGATATGAACGTGACGGTAAAACCGGCGGCGCATCCTGTGGGGACGACGCTGGAGGTGCTGGATCTGTTCTACAACACCCCGGCGCGGCGCAAATTCCTGCGCACCGAGAAAACCGAATTTAACCACATTGATGAGATCATCCGCCGCATTGCGCTGGCGCGTTTCGACGTCACGATCAACCTGTCGCATAACGGTAAAATTGTGCGTCAGTACCGCGCAGTGCCGGAAGGCGGGCAAAAAGAACGGCGCTTAGGCGCGATTTGCGGCACCGCTTTTCTTGAACAAGCGCTGGCGATTGAATGGCAACACGGCGATCTCACGCTACGCGGCTGGGTGGCCGATCCAAATCACACCACGCCCGCACTGGCAGAAATTCAGTATTGCTACGTGAACGGTCGCATGATGCGCGATCGCCTGATCAATCACGCGATCCGCCAGGCCTGCGAAGACAAACTGGGGGCCGATCAGCAACCGGCATTTGTGTTGTATCTGGAGATCGACCCACATCAGGTGGACGTCAACGTGCACCCCGCCAAACACGAAGTGCGTTTCCATCAGTCGCGTCTGGTGCATGATTTTATCTATCAGGGCGTGCTGAGCGTGCTACAACAGCAACTGGAAACGCCGCTACCGCTGGACGATGAACCCCAACCTGCACCGCGTTCCATTCCGGAAAACCGCGTGGCGGCGGGGCGCAATCACTTTGCAGAACCGGCAGCTCGTGAGCCGGTAGCTCCGCGCTACACTCCTGCGCCAGCATCAGGCAGTCGTCCGGCTGCCCCCTGGCCGAATGCGCAGCCAGGCTACCAGAAACAGCAAGGTGAAGTGTATCGCCAGCTTTTGCAAACGCCCGCGCCGATGCAAAAATTAAAAGCGCCGGAACCGCAGGAACCTGCACTTGCGGCGAACAGTCAGAGTTTTGGTCGGGTACTGACTATCGTCCATTCCGACTGTGCGTTGCTGGAGCGCGACGGCAACATTTCACTTTTATCCTTGCCAGTGGCAGAACGTTGCCTGCGTCAGGCACAATTGACGCCGGGTGAAGCGCCCGTTTGCGCCCAGCCGCTGCTGATTCCGTTGCGGCTAAAAGTTTCTGCCGAAGAAAAATCGGCATTAGAAAAAGCGCAGTCTGCCCTGGCGGAATTGGGTATTGATTTCCAGTCAGATGCACAGCATGTGACCATCAGGGCAGTGCCTTTACCCTTACGCCAACAAAATTTACAAATCTTGATTCCTGAACTGATAGGCTACCTGGCGAAGCAGTCCGTATTCGAACCTGGCAATATTGCGCAGTGGATTGCACGAAATCTGATGAGCGAACATGCGCAGTGGTCAATGGCACAGGCCATAACCCTGCTGGCGGACGTGGAACGGTTATGTCCGCAACTTGTGAAAACGCCGCCGGGTGGTCTGTTACAATCTGTTGATTTACATCCGGCGATAAAAGCCCTGAAAGATGAGTGATATCAGTAAGGCGAGCCTGCCTAAGGCGATTTTTTTGATGGGGCCGACGGCCTCCGGTAAAACGGCGTTAGCCATTGAGCTGCGTAAAATTTTACCAGTAGAGTTGATAAGCGTTGATTCTGCCCTTATTTACAAAGGGATGGATATCGGGACGGCGAAGCCGAACGCTGAAGAGTTACTCGCCGCGCCGCACCGATTGCTGGATATTCGCGATCCGTCGCAGGCTTACTCGGCTGCTGATTTTCGCCGCGATGCGCTGGCGGAAATGGCCGATATCACCGCGGCGGGGCGGATCCCACTGTTAGTGGGCGGTACGATGTTGTATTTCAAGGCATTGCTGGAAGGGTTGTCGCCGCTACCGTCGGCAGACCCGGAAGTACGGGCCAGAATTGAGCAACAGGCGGCAGAGCAAGGTTGGGAGTCATTGCATCGTCAACTTCAGGAGGTAGATCCGGTTGCGGCAGCAAGGATTCATCCAAATGATCCACAAAGGCTTTCCCGGGCACTGGAAGTTTTTTTCATTTCGGGTAAAACTTTAACGGAACTGACGCAAACGTCAGGAGACGCTCTACCGTATCAGGTGCATCAGTTCGCCATCGCCCCGGCGAGCCGTGAACTGCTCCATCAACGCATTGAGCAGCGTTTTCATCAGATGTTGGCTTCAGGTTTTGAAGCAGAAGTCCGGGCGCTTTTTGCCCGAGGAGATTTGCATACGGACTTGCCTTCCATTCGTTGCGTGGGTTATCGCCAGATGTGGTCTTACCTTGAAGGCGAAATCTCATACGATGAAATGGTTTATCGAGGTGTTTGCGCCACGAGACAGTTGGCGAAGCGGCAGATAACCTGGCTGCGTGGTTGGGAAGGGGTTCACTGGCTTGACAGTGAAAAACCAGAACAGGCGCGTGACGAAGTATTACAGGTTGTTGGTGCTATCGCAGGCTGAATGTGTACAATTGAGACGTATCGTGCGCAATTTTTTCAGAATCGAAAGGTTCAAAGTACAAATAAGCATATAAGGAAAAGAGAGAATGGCTAAGGGGCAATCTTTACAAGATCCGTTCCTGAACGCACTGCGTCGGGAACGTGTTCCAGTTTCTATTTATTTGGTGAATGGTATTAAGCTGCAAGGGCAAATCGAGTCTTTTGATCAGTTCGTGATCCTGTTGAAAAACACGGTCAGCCAGATGGTTTACAAGCACGCGATTTCTACTGTTGTCCCGTCTCGCCCGGTTTCTCATCACAGTAACAACGCCGGTGGCGGTACCAGCAGTAACTACCATCATGGTAGCAGCGCGCAGAATACTTCCGCGCAACAGGACAGCGAAGAAACCGAATAAGGTTTCGGGCTGTTTTTTTACACGGGGAGCCAGCGATCCTGCGTTCCCCGCTGATCTATTTAGAGGGTTATACGCTTGTTTGACCGTTATGATGCTGGTGAGCAGGCGGTACTGGTACACATCTATTTTACGCAAGACAAAGATATGGAAGACCTCCAGGAGTTTGAATCTCTGGTCTCTTCCGCCGGTGTCGAAGCATTGCAGGTGATTACCGGTAGCCGTAAAGCGCCGCACCCAAAGTATTTTGTAGGTGAAGGTAAAGCAGTTGAAATTGCGGAAGCTGTCAAAGCGACGGGTGCTTCGGTCGTTCTTTTTGACCATGCCCTGAGCCCGGCGCAAGAGCGTAACCTGGAGCGTTTGTGCGAGTGTCGTGTTATCGACCGCACCGGCCTTATTTTAGATATTTTCGCCCAACGTGCGCGTACCCATGAGGGTAAGTTGCAGGTTGAGCTGGCGCAGCTGCGCCATCTGGCTACGCGCCTGGTGCGTGGCTGGACCCACCTTGAAAGACAGAAAGGCGGGATAGGTTTGCGTGGTCCGGGTGAAACCCAGCTCGAAACCGACCGTCGTTTGTTGCGTAATCGCATCGTGCAGATACAGTCGCGCCTGGAAAGAGTTGAAAAGCAGCGTGAGCAGGGGCGGCAATCGCGTATCAAAGCCGACGTTCCTACTGTTTCGCTGGTGGGATATACCAACGCCGGTAAATCTACCCTTTTCAATCGCATCACCGAAGCGCGGGTCTACGCGGCAGACCAGTTGTTTGCCACCCTCGACCCGACGTTGCGGCGTATTGACGTTGCAGATGTCGGTGAAACCGTACTTGCAGATACCGTAGGGTTTATTCGCCACCTGCCGCACGATCTGGTGGCGGCATTTAAAGCCACGTTACAAGAGACGCGGCAAGCCACATTACTGCTGCACGTCATTGATGCGGCGGATGTGCGTGTACAAGAAAACATCGAAGCGGTGAATACGGTTCTTGAAGAGATCGACGCTCACGAGATCCCAACCCTGCTGGTGATGAACAAGATCGATATGCTGGAAGATTTCGAACCGCGTATTGATCGGGACGAAGAGAACAAACCGATCCGTGTCTGGCTTTCCGCACAGACCGGAGCGGGGATACCACAGCTTTTTCAGGCTTTGACGGAGCGGCTTTCCGGCGAGGTGGCGCAGCATACATTGCGTCTGCCACCGCAGGAAGGGCGTCTGAGAAGTCGTTTTTATCAGCTTCAGGCAATAGAAAAAGAGTGGATGGAGGAGGACGGCAGCGTAAGTCTGCAAGTTCGTATGCCGATCGTTGACTGGCGTCGCCTCTGTAAACAAGAACCGGCGTTGATCGATTACCTGATCTAACGGCGTAGCGTCTGAAGCGTGGAGTCATATCCTCTGGCGTCGAAAGACAACAGGGATCACCGCATAACAAATATGGAGCACAAACATGGCGTGGAATCAGCCCGGTAATAACGGACAAGACCGCGACCCGTGGGGAAGCAGCAAACCTGGCGGCAACTCTGAGGGAAATGGAAACAAAGGCGGTCGCGATCAAGGGCCACCTGATTTAGATGATATCTTCCGCAAACTGAGCAAAAAGCTCGGTGGTCTGGGCGGCGGTAAAGGCACCGGATCTGGCGGTGGCAGTTCATCGCAAGGCCCGCGCCCGCAGCTTGGCGGTCGTGTCGTTACCATCGCAGCGGCAGCGATTGTCATTATCTGGGCGGCCAGTGGTTTCTATACCATTAAAGAAGCCGAACGCGGCGTGGTAACACGCTTTGGTAAATTCAGCCATCTGGTTGAGCCGGGTCTGAACTGGAAACCGACGTTTATCGACGAAGTCAAACCGGTGAACGTGGAAGCCGTGCGTGAACTGGCCGCTTCTGGTGTGATGCTGACGTCGGACGAGAACGTAGTGCGCGTTGAGATGAACGTGCAGTACCGCGTCACCAATCCGGAAAAATATCTGTATAGCGTGACCAGCCCGGATGACAGCCTGCGTCAGGCTACCGACAGCGCCCTGCGTGGAGTTATCGGTAAATACACCATGGACCGCATTCTGACGGAAGGTCGTACCGTGATTCGTAGCGATACTCAGCGCGAACTGGAAGAGACGATTCGTCCGTATGACATGGGTATCACGCTGCTGGACGTCAACTTCCAGGCTGCTCGTCCGCCGGAAGAAGTAAAAGCGGCGTTTGACGATGCGATTGCCGCGCGTGAAAACGAACAGCAATACATTCGTGAAGCAGAAGCGTATACCAACGAAGTTCAGCCGCGTGCGAACGGTCAGGCGCAACGTATCCTCGAAGAGGCGCGTGCGTACAAGGCCCAGACCATCCTGGAAGCCCAGGGTGAAGTGGCGCGCTTTGCTAAACTTCTGCCGGAATATAAAGCCGCGCCGGAAATTACTCGCGAGCGTCTGTATATCGAGACGATGGAAAAAGTGTTGGGCAACACCCGCAAAGTGCTGGTTAACGATAAAGGTGGCAACCTGATGGTTCTGCCGTTAGACCAGATGCTGAAAGGTGGTAACGCCCCTGCGGCGAAGAGCGATAACGGTGCCAGCAATCTGCTGCGTCTGCCGCCAGCCTCTTCCTCCACAACCAGTGGAGCAAGCAACACGTCGTCCACCAGTCAGGGCGATATTATGGACCAACGCCGCGCCAACGCGCAGCGTAACGACTACCAGCGTCAGGGGGAATAACGATGCGTAAGTCAGTTATCGCGATTATCATCATCGTGCTGGTAGTGCTTTACATGTCTGTCTTTGTCGTCAAAGAAGGTGAGCGCGGTATTACGCTGCGTTTTGGTAAGGTACTGCGTGACGATGACAACAAACCTCTGGTTTATGAGCCGGGTCTGCATTTCAAGATACCGTTCATTGAAACGGTGAAAATGCTCGACGCACGTATTCAGACCATGGACAACCAGGCCGACCGCTTTGTGACCAAAGAGAAGAAAGACCTGATCGTCGACTCTTACATCAAATGGCGCATCAGCGATTTCAGCCGTTACTACCTGGCAACGGGTGGTGGCGACATTTCGCAAGCGGAAGTGCTGTTGAAACGTAAGTTCTCTGACCGTCTGCGTTCTGAAATTGGTCGCCTGGACGTGAAAGACATCGTCACCGATTCCCGTGGTCGTCTGACCCTCGAAGTACGTGACGCGCTGAACTCCGGTTCTGCGGGTACAGAAGATGAAGTTACTACCCCGGCGGCAGATAACGCCATTGCCGAAGCGGCAGAGCGCGTAACGGCTGAGACGAAGGGCAAAGTTCCGGTCATCAACCCGAACAGTATGGCGGCGCTGGGTATTGAAGTTGTCGATGTGCGAATTAAGCAGATCAACCTGCCTACCGAAGTGTCTGAAGCGATCTACAACCGTATGCGCGCCGAGCGTGAAGCGGTAGCGCGTCGTCACCGTTCACAAGGTCAGGAAGAAGCGGAAAAACTGCGCGCGACTGCCGACTATGAAGTGACCAGAACGCTGGCAGAAGCTGAGCGTCAGGGCCGTATCATGCGTGGTGAAGGCGATGCCGAAGCAGCCAAACTGTTTGCTGATGCATTCAGTAAAGATCCGGACTTCTACGCATTCATCCGTAGCCTGCGTGCTTATGAGAACAGCTTCTCTGGCAATCAGGACGTGATGGTCATGAGCCCGGATAGCGATTTCTTCCGCTACATGAAGACGCCGACTTCCGCAACGCGTTAATATAACGACTGCGGTACAGGTCAATAAAGCCACCGCATCCTCAGGGATGTCGGTGGTTTTCTTTTTCTATATGAATGAATTCGACAATCTGGCTGGCGCTTGCCCTGGTTTTGGTACTGGAAGGTTTAGGGCCGATGCTTTACCCGAAGGCATGGAAGAAGATGATCTCTGCGATGACCAATTTGCCCGATAATATTTTACGTCGTTTTGGCGGTGGACTTGTGGTTGCGGGCGTTGTGGTCTACTACATGTTGAGGAAAACGATTGGCTGAACAAAAAACAGACTGATCGAGGTCATTTTTGAGTGCAAAAAGTGCTGTAACTCTGAAAAAGCGATGGTAGAATCCATTTTTAAGCAAACGGTGATTTTGAAAAATGGGTAACAACGTCGTCGTACTGGGCACCCAATGGGGTGACGAAGGTAAAGGTAAGATCGTCGATCTTCTGACTGAACGGGCTAAATATGTTGTACGCTACCAGGGCGGTCACAACGCAGGCCATACTCTCGTAATCAACGGTGAAAAAACCGTTCTCCATCTTATTCCATCAGGTATTCTCCGCGAGAATGTAACCAGCATCATCGGTAACGGTGTTGTGCTGTCTCCGGCCGCGCTGATGAAAGAGATGAAAGAACTGGAAGACCGTGGCATCCCCGTTCGTGAGCGTCTGCTGCTGTCTGAAGCATGTCCGCTGATCCTTGATTATCACGTTGCGCTGGATAACGCGCGTGAGAAAGCGCGTGGCGCGAAAGCGATCGGCACCACCGGTCGTGGTATCGGGCCTGCTTATGAAGATAAAGTAGCACGTCGCGGTCTGCGTGTTGGCGACCTTTTCGACAAAGAAACCTTCGCTGAAAAACTGAAAGAAGTGATGGAATATCACAACTTCCAGTTGGTTAACTACTACAAAGCTGAAGCGGTTGATTACCAGAAAGTTCTGGATGATACGATGGCTGTTGCCGACATCCTGACTTCTATGGTGGTTGACGTTTCTGACCTGCTCGACCAGGCGCGTCAGCGTGGCGATTTCGTCATGTTTGAAGGTGCGCAGGGTACGCTGCTGGATATCGACCACGGTACTTATCCGTACGTAACTTCTTCCAACACCACTGCTGGTGGCGTGGCGACCGGTTCCGGCCTGGGCCCGCGTTATGTTGATTACGTTCTGGGTATCCTCAAAGCTTACTCCACTCGTGTAGGTGCAGGTCCGTTCCCGACCGAACTGTTTGATGAAACTGGCGAGTTCCTCTGCAAGCAGGGTAACGAATTCGGCGCAACTACGGGGCGTCGTCGTCGTACCGGCTGGCTGGACACCGTTGCCGTTCGTCGTGCGGTACAGCTGAACTCCCTGTCTGGCTTCTGCCTGACTAAACTGGACGTTCTGGATGGCCTGAAAGAGGTTAAACTCTGCGTGGCTTACCGTATGCCGGATGGTCGCGAAGTGACTACCACTCCGCTGGCAGCTGACGACTGGAAAGGTGTAGAGCCGATTTACGAAACCATGCCGGGCTGGTCTGAATCCACCTTCGGCGTGAAAGATCGTAGCGGTCTGCCGCAGGCGGCGCTGAACTACATCAAGCGTATTGAAGAGCTGACTGGTGTGCCGATCGATATCATCTCTACCGGTCCGGATCGTACTGAAACCATGATTCTGCGCGATCCGTTCGACGCGTAATTCTGGTACGCCTGGCAGATATTTTGCCTGCCGGGCTAACAGTGTGATACATTGCTGTGTCGGTTAAGCCATTACGCTATCCGACACAGTGTTAAATCCTCGCTTTTTTCCTTCCCCGAACTGAAATAAATTAGCGACACAGCTTGTGGCTGGTTTATCATCAATATAAATGTATTTTTTCCCGATTTCCCTTTTGAGGTTGATGTGCAGTTAACGAGTTTCACTGATTACGGATTACGTGCGCTGATCTACATGGCGTCATTGCCAGAAGGGCGGATGACCAGTATTTCTGAAGTGACTGACGTCTACGGCGTCTCCCGTAATCATATGGTCAAAATAATCAATCAACTTAGTCGTGCCGGCTACGTGACTGCTGTTCGTGGAAAAAATGGCGGCATTCGCCTGGGTAAATCGGCGAGTGCGATACGTATTGGTGATGTGGTGCGCGAGCTGGAGCCCTTATCGCTGGTGAATTGCAGCAGTGAGTTTTGCCACATTACACCTGCCTGTCGGTTGAAACAGGCGCTTTCTAAGGCCGTGCAAAGTTTTCTTACGGAACTGGATAACTACACGCTTGCCGATTTGGTTGAAGAGAATCAACCGCTTTATAAATTATTGCTGGTGGAGTGACGAAAATCTTCATCAGAGATGACAACGGAGGAACCGAGATGTCACAAGATCCTTTCCAGGAACGCGAAGCTGAAAAATACGCGAATCCCATCCCTAGTCGGGAATTTATCCTCGAACATTTAACCAAACGTGAAAAACCGGCCAGCCGTGATGAGCTGGCGGTAGAACTGCACATTGAAGGCGAAGAGCAGCTTGAAGGCCTGCGTCGCCGCCTGCGCGCGATGGAGCGCGATGGTCAACTGGTCTTCACTCGTCGTCAGTGCTATGCGCTGCCGGAACGCCTCGACCTGGTGAAAGGTACCGTTATTGGCCACCGTGATGGCTACGGCTTTCTGCGGGTTGAAGGGCGTAAAGATGATTTGTATCTCTCCAGCGAGCAGATGAAAACCTGCATTCATGGCGATCAGGTGCTGGCGCAGCCGCTGGGCGCTGACCGTAAAGGTCGTCGTGAAGCGCGTATTGTCCGCGTACTGGTGCCAAAAACCAGCCAGATTGTTGGTCGCTACTTTACTGAAGCGGGCGTCGGCTTTGTGGTTCCTGACGATAGCCGTCTGAGCTTCGATATCTTAATCCCGCCCGATCAGATCATGGGCGCGCGGATGGGCTTTGTGGTCGTAGTCGAACTGACTCAGCGTCCGACTCGCCGCACCAAAGCGGTGGGTAAAATCGTCGAAGTGCTGGGCGACAATATGGGCACCGGCATGGCGGTTGATATCGCTCTGCGTACCCATGAAATTCCGTACATCTGGCCGCAGGCTGTTGAGCAACAGGTTGCCGGGCTGAAAGAAGAAGTGCCGGAAGAAGCAAAAGCGGGCCGTGTTGATCTGCGCGATTTACCGCTGGTCACCATTGATGGCGAAGACGCCCGTGACTTTGACGATGCAGTTTACTGCGAGAAAAAACGCGGCGGCGGCTGGCGTTTATGGGTCGCGATTGCCGACGTCAGCTACTATGTGCGTCCGTCAACGCCGCTGGACAGAGAAGCGCGTAACCGTGGCACGTCGGTGTACTTCCCTTCGCAGGTTATCCCGATGCTGCCGGAAGTGCTCTCTAACGGCCTGTGTTCGCTCAACCCGCAGGTAGACCGCCTGTGTATGGTGTGCGAGATGACGGTTTCGTCGAAAGGCCGCCTGACGGGCTACAAATTCTACGAAGCGGTGATGAGCTCTCACGCGCGTCTGACCTACACCAAAGTCTGGCATATTCTGCAGGGCGATCAGGATCTGCGCGAGCAGTACGCCCCGCTGGTTAAGCATCTCGAAGAGTTGCATAACCTCTATAAAGTGCTGGATAAAGCCCGTGAAGAACGCGGTGGGATCTCATTTGAGAGCGAAGAAGCGAAGTTCATTTTCAACGCTGAACGCCGTATTGAACGTATCGAACAGACTCAGCGTAACGACGCGCACAAATTAATTGAAGAGTGCATGATTCTGGCGAATATCTCGGCGGCGCGTTTCGTTGAGAAAGCGAAAGAACCGGCACTGTTCCGTATTCACGACAAGCCGAGCACCGAAGCGATTACCTCTTTCCGTTCAGTGCTGGCGGAGCTGGGGCTGGAACTGCCGGGCGGTAACAAGCCGGAACCGCGTGACTACGCGGAGCTGCTGGAGTCGGTTGCCGATCGTCCTGATGCAGAAATGCTGCAAACCATGCTGCTGCGCTCGATGAAACAGGCGATTTACGATCCAGAAAACCGTGGTCACTTTGGCCTGGCATTGCAGTCCTATGCGCACTTTACTTCGCCGATTCGTCGTTATCCAGACCTGACGCTGCACCGCGCCATTAAATATCTGCTGGCGAAAGAGCAGGGGCATCAGGGCAACACCACTGAAACCGGCGGCTACCATTATTCGATGGAAGAGATGCTGCAACTGGGTCAGCACTGTTCGATGGCGGAACGTCGTGCCGACGAAGCAACGCGCGATGTGGCTGACTGGCTGAAGTGTGACTTCATGCTCGACCAGGTAGGTAACGTCTTTAAAGGCGTAATTTCCAGCGTCACTGGCTTTGGCTTCTTCGTCCGTCTGGACGACTTGTTCATTGATGGTCTGGTCCATGTCTCTTCGCTGGACAATGACTACTATCGCTTTGACCAGGTAGGGCAACGCCTGATGGGGGAATCCAGCGGCCAGACTTATCGCCTGGGCGATCGCGTGGAAGTTCGCGTCGAAGCGGTTAATATGGATGAGCGCAAAATCGACTTTAGCCTGATCTCCAGCGAACGCGCACCGCGCAACGTCGGTAAAACGGCGCGCGAGAAAGCGAAAAAAGGCGATGCAGGTAAAAAAGGCGGCAAGCGTCGTCAGGTCGGTAAAAAGGTAAACTTTGAGCCAGACAGCGCCTTCCGCGGTGAGAAAAAAACGAAGCCGAAAGCGGCGAAGAAAGACGCGAGAAAAGCGAAAAAGCCATCGGCGAAAACGCAGAAAATAGCTGCAGCGACCAAAGCGAAGCGTGCGGCGAAGAAAAAAGTGGCAGAGTGATCAATACCCTCTTTAAAAGAAGAGGGTTAGATTGCTGACAAAATGCGCTTTGTTCATGCCGGATGCGGCGTGAACGCCTTATCCGGCCTACATAATCACGCAAATTCAATATATTGCAGAGATCATGTAGGCCGGATAAACGTAGTGCATCAGGCAAAACGTAAACAACGAGTACATTAATGAGCGAAATGATTTACGGCATCCACGCAGTGCAGGCCCTGCTGGAGCGCGCCCCTGAACGTTTTCAGGAAGTCTTTATTTTAAAAGGCCGTGAAGATAAACGTCTGTTACCGCTGATTCACGCCCTTGAGTCTCAGGGCGTGGTTATCCAGTTGGCAAACCGCCAATATCTCGACGAGAAAAGCGACGGTGCCGTGCATCAGGGCATTATCGCCCGCGTGAAGCCAGGACGTCAGTATCAGGAAAACGATCTGCCGGATCTGATCGCTTCGCTCGATCAACCGTTCCTGCTGATCCTCGACGGCGTAACCGATCCGCACAACCTCGGCGCGTGCCTGCGTAGTGCGGACGCCGCAGGCGTTCATGCGGTGATTGTGCCGAAAGATCGCTCCGCACAGCTCAACGCTACGGCGAAAAAAGTAGCCTGCGGCGCGGCAGAAAGCGTTCCGCTGATTCGGGTGACTAACCTTGCGCGCACCATGCGTATGTTGCAGGAAGAGAATATCTGGATCGTCGGTACGGCAGGCGAGGCGGATCATACACTCTATCAGAGCAAAATGACCGGACGCCTGGCGCTGGTGATGGGTGCGGAAGGTGAAGGTATGCGTCGCCTGACTCGTGAACATTGCGATGAGTTGATCAGCATCCCGATGGCTGGAAGCGTTTCTTCCCTGAACGTTTCGGTTGCGACCGGAATTTGCTTATTTGAAGCGGTGCGCCAGCGCAGCTAATTTCTCAGAATTATGAAAAGCCATCCAGATTTGGATGGTTTTTTTTTGTCTATAGCTGGTAAGATAATTACGTATTGCAAATATTCATTTTATTAATATTTAAACTTAATCTATATGGAATAATATATGACATGGAATCCGTTGGCGCTAGCGACGGCGCTGCAAACTTTACCTGAACAAAATATTGATGTAACAAATAGCGAGAACGCATTAATTATTAAAATGAATGATTATGGCGATTTGCAAATCAATATTCTTTTTACTTCCCGCCAAATGATTATCGAAACCTTTATTTGTCCGGTGAGTAGTATCAGCAATCCAGATGAATTTAATACCTTCTTATTAAGAAATCAGAAGATGATGCCGTTGTCATCGGTAGGGATCTCCAGCGTACAACAGGAAGAGTATTACATTGTTTTCGGGGCGTTATCGCTTAAATCTTCTCTTGAAGATATCCTGCTTGAGATAACCTCGCTGGTAGATAACGCATTGGATCTGGCTGAAATTACAGAAGAATATTCACACTAATTACAAGGACGGGTATTTATGGGAATTTTAAAAAGTTTATTTACGCTGGGGAAATCGTTTATCTCCCAGGCGGAAGAATCCATTGAAGAAACCCAGGGCGTGCGCATGCTGGAACAGCATATTCGTGACGCTAAAGCTGAACTCGATAAAGCCGGAAAATCTCGCGTTGATCTGCTGGCGCGGGTGAAATTAAGTCACGATAAGCTGAAAGATTTACGTGAGCGCAAAGCCAGTCTGGAAGCCCGTGCGCTGGAAGCGTTAAGCAAGAACGTTAATCCGTCGTTGATTAACGAAGTTGCTGAAGAAATCGCGCGCCTTGAGAATCTCATTACCGCTGAAGAGCAAGTGTTGTCGAATCTGGAAGTCTCCCGTGATGGCGTGGAAAAAGCAGTTACAGCGACAGCGCAGCGTATCGCTCAGTTTGAGCAGCAAATGGAAGTCGTTAAAGCCACTGAAGCCATGCAGCGTGCACAACAGGCTGTAACAACCTCTACCGTTGGCGCATCTTCCAGCGTTTCGACAGCGGCAGAATCCTTAAAACGCCTGCAAACGCGTCAGGCCGAACGTCAGGCTCGCCTGGATGCTGCCGCACAGTTGGAGAAAGTCGCAGACGGTCGCGACCTTGACGAAAAGCTGGCGGAAGCCGGAATTGGCGGTAGCAATAAAAGTAGCGCCCAGGATGTATTAGCAAGACTGCAACGCCAACAGGGCGAGTAATTTTTTTGCCAGCCTCGCTAAAAGGCTGGCAACTATTTTAAGGATAAAATATGTCTGGTTTTTTCCAGCGTCTGTTTGGCAAGGATAATAAGCCAGCTATCGCTCGTGGTCCGCTGGGACTTCATCTCAATAGTGGCTTTACGCTCGACACGTTAGCGTTTCGTTTGCTGGAAGATGAATTGCTGATTGCGCTGCCGGGTGAGGAATTTACGGTAGCCGCCGTCAGCCACATCGATCTGGGCGGCGGTAGTCAGATTTTCCGCTACTACACTTCAGGCGATGAGTTTCTGCAAATCAATACCACCGGCGGCGAAGATATTGATGACATTGATGATATCAAGCTCTTTGTCTATGAAGAGAGCTACGGTATCAGTAAAGAGAGTCACTGGCGCGAGGCGATCAACGCCAAAGCGATGGGAGCAATGACCTTAAACTGGCAGGAAAAACGCTGGCAGCGATTTTTTAACAGCGAAGAACCGGGAAATATCGAACCCGTCTACATGCTGGAAAAAGTAGAAAATCAAAACCATGCCAAATGGGAGGTCCATAATTTTACCATGGGCTACCAACGGCAAGTAACCGAAGATACTTACGAATATTTGCTGCTAAATGGTGAGGAATCTTTTAACGATCTCGGCGAGCCAGAGTGGTTATTTTCGCGCGCGTTGGGTGTCGATATCCCGCTGACATCACTTCATATTATTGGTTAATTACAAGGACGTTTACAATGCATATACTGGATTCACTTCTTGCCTTTAGCGCCTATTTTTTTATTGGCGTGGCTATGGTGATTATTTTTCTGTTTATCTATTCTAAAATTACACCGCACAACGAATGGCAGTTAATCAAAAACAATAATACCGCGGCGTCACTGGCGTTCAGCGGTACATTGTTGGGTTACGTTATCCCCTTATCCAGTGCGGCAATCAATGCGGTGAGTATTCCAGACTATTTCGCCTGGGGCGGGATTGCACTGGTGATTCAGTTACTCGTTTTTGCTGGTGTCAGACTTTATATGCCCGCATTAAGCGAAAAAATTATTAATCACAATACCGCAGCAGGAATGTTTATGGGAACCGCCGCGCTGGCTGGCGGTATTTTTAACGCAGCTTGTATGACATGGTAATGGACGATCATGGCCAGAAAACGCAAATCAAGAAATAACAGTAAAATTGGTCACGGAGCGATTAGTCGCATTGGTAGACCGAATAATCCTTTTGAACCGCGTCGCAATCGCTACGCACAAAAATACTTAACGTTGGCGCTAATGGGCGGTGCCGCTTTTTTCGTATTGAAAGGTTGTAGCGATAGTAGCGATGTCGATAACGACGGCGACGGAACGTTTTACGCGACAGTGCAGGATTGTATTGATGACGGTAATAATGCCGACATTTGCGCGCGTGGCTGGAACAACGCCAAAACGGCATTTTATGCCGATGTTCCGAAGAATATGACTCAGCAGAACTGTCAGTCTAAGTACGAAAATTGCTACTACGACAATGTTGAACAGAGTTGGATCCCGGTCGTTTCTGGATTTTTGTTAAGCCGGGTTATTCGTAAAGATCGCGATGAGCCGTTTGTTTATAACAGCGGCGGTTCCTCTTTTGCTTCGCGCCCAGTCTGGCGCAGCACTTCTGGTGATTACTCTTGGCGCTCCGGTTCTGGCAAAAAAGAGTCTTACTCTTCGGGCGGCTTTACCACCAAAAAAGCGTCTACCGTTTCTCGCGGCGGCTATGGTCGTTCTTCCAGCGCCCGTGGGCATTGGGGAGGCTAATCATGCTGAGACACAACGTTCCTGTGCGACGGGATCTGGACCAGATCGCCGCTGACAACGGTTTCGACTTTCATATCATCGACAATGAAATCTATTGGGATGAGAGTCGGGCTTACCGTTTTACTCTGCGCCAGATTGAAGAGCAGATCGAAAAACCGACTGCGGAACTGCATCAGATGTGCCTTGAGGTGGTGGATCGCGCGGTAAAAGATGAAGAGATCCTGACGCAACTGGCGATCCCGCCGTTGTACTGGGATGTGATCGCTGAAAGCTGGCGCGCCCGCGATCCTTCGCTGTATGGACGGATGGATTTTGCCTGGTGTGGCAATGCGCCGGTGAAGCTGCTGGAGTACAACGCCGATACGCCAACTTCATTGTACGAGTCGGCTTATTTCCAGTGGCTGTGGCTGGAGGATGCCCGGCGCAGCGGCATTATTCCGCGTGATGCCGATCAGTACAATGCTATTCAGGAACGCCTGATTTCACGCTTTAGCGAGCTTTACAGTCGGGAACCGTTTTATTTTTGCTGCTGTCAGGACACCGATGAAGACAGGAGTACCGTGCTGTACTTGCAGGACTGCGCCCAGCAGGCAGGGCAGGAGTCGCGGTTTATCTACATTGAAGATCTCGGTTTGGGCGTCGGCGGCGTACTGACCGATCTTGATGATAATGTCATCCAGCGTGCATTTAAGCTGTATCCGCTGGAGTGGATGATGCGTGACGATAACGGTCCGCTGCTGCGCAAGCGTCGCGAGCAATGGGTGGAGCCGTTATGGAAAAGTATCTTGAGTAATAAAGGGCTAATGCCGCTGCTTTGGCGCTTCTTCCCTGGTCATCCTAACCTTCTTGCATCCTGGTTTGAGGGTGAAAAATCGCAGATTGCCGCTGGCGAAAGCTATGTGCGTAAACCGCTCTACTCGCGCGAAGGCGGAAATGTCACCATTTTCGACGGCTAGAATAACGTCGTTGACCACGCTGATGGTGATTACGCCGATGAACCGATGATCTACCAGGCGTTTCAACCTCTGCCGCGGTTTGGCGATAGCTACACACTCATCGGTAGCTGGATTGTCGATGATGAAGCGTGCGGAATGGGGATCCGTGAAGATAACACACTGATCACCAAAGACACCTCACGTTTCGTTCCGCATTACATTGCTGGATAAGAATGTTTTAGCAATCTCTTTCTGTCATGAATCCATGGCAGTGACCATACTAATGGTGACTGCCATTGATGGAGGGAGACACAGTGCACTGGCAAACTCACACCGTTTTTAATCAACCTATACCATTAAATAACAGCAACTTATACCTGTCTGATGGCGCGCTCTGCGAAGCGGTAACGCGTGAAGGTGCTGGCTGGGATAGCGATTTTCTAGCCAGTATTGGTCAGCAGTTAGGAACGGCTGAATCCCTTGAACTGGGGCGGCTGGCGAATGTGAATCCGCCTGAATTATTGCGCTACGATGCGCAAGGACGCCGTCTGGACGATGTGCGTTTTCACCCCGCCTGGCACCTGCTGATGCAGGCGCTATGTACCAATCGGGTGCACAATCTTGCCTGGGAAGAAGACGCTCGCTCCGGCGCATTTGTGGCGCGCGCGGCGCGTTTTATGTTACATGCGCAGGTTGAGGCAGGGTCGTTATGTCCGATAACCATGACCTTTGCCGCCACGCCATTGTTGTTACAGATGTTACCCGCGCCGTTTCAGGACTGGACCACGCCGCTATTGAGCGATCGCTACGATTCTCACTTATTGCCAGGTGGGCAAAAACGCGGTTTGTTGATTGGCATGGGAATGACGGAAAAGCAGGGCGGTTCCGATGTTATGAGCAACACCACCCGTGCAGAGCGTCTGGAAGATGGCTCTTATCGGCTGGTGGGGCATAAATGGTTTTTCTCGGTTCCGCAAAGCGATGCGCATCTGGTGCTGGCGCAGACCGCGGGTGGTCTGTCCTGCTTTTTTGTGCCGCGCTTTTTGCCTGACGGGCAACGCAACGCGATTCGCCTCGAGCGGCTGAAAGATAAGCTGGGTAATCGCTCTAACGCCAGTTGCGAAGTGGAGTTTCAGGATGCCATTGGTTGGTTGTTGGGGCAGGAAGGGGAAGGAATTCGTCTGATCCTGAAAATGGGTGGGATGACGCGTTTTGATTGCGCCCTGGGTAGCCATGCCATGATGCGCCGTGCATTTTCGCTGGCGATTTATCATGCACATCAACGCCATGTTTTTGGTAATCCATTGATCCAACAGCCCCTTATGCGTCATGTCTTAAGTCGCATGGCACTTCAGCTTGAAGGGCAAACGGCGTTGCTGTTTCGTCTTGCGCGAGCGTGGGACCGGCGTGCCGATGCCAAAGAAGCCCTGTGGGCGCGTTTATTTACGCCTGCGGCAAAATTTGTGATCTGCAAAAGAGGTATGCCGTTTGTGGCCGAAGCGATGGAGGTGCTGGGCGGCATTGGTTATTGCGAGGAGAGCGAGCTGCCGCGGCTTTACCGGGAGATGCCGGTAAACAGTATTTGGGAAGGTTCCGGCAATATTATGTGCCTGGATGTGTTGCGCGTTCTCAATAAGCAAGCGGGCGTATACGACTTATTGTCGGAAGCATTTGTGGAAGTGAAAGGGCAGGATCGCTATTTTGATCGCGCGGTTCGTCGTTTACAGCAGCAGCTGCGTAAGCCAGCTGAAGAACTGGGGCGAGAGATTACTCATCAGCTATTCCTGCTGGGCTGCGGTGCGCAAATGTTGAAATATGCTTCTCCGCCAATGGCGCAGGCGTGGTGTCAGGTGATGTTAGATACGCGCGGCGGCGTACGGTTGTCAGAGCAGATCCAGAATGATTTATTGCTGCGGGCGACGGGGGGAGTGTGTGTGTAAGCGTATACGACTGATGCGACGCTGGTTTCGATTAACTAAATGAAATATGTGAAAATTGTAGGCCGGACAAGGCGCTCGCGCCGCATCCGGCATTGTTCATTTGCTGTAGATGACACTCATGCATACAGTATCGCCTGTACGCGCCAGTTATCAGGCTGCTGGTCTTCGTACATGGTAATAATGCGGTACCATGACGCACCTTGTTCATCGGCCTTTAACGCCACGATACGTTCCACGTCCTGCGGATCCCCTGAAATATTGCTAACTGAGATCTGACCTATTTCATTCAGGCCCGTCACGCAGTCAGCACTGGCGAATTCTGCAGACTGTGCCGTGGCGCTCGCAGGATAAGTCACTAATTGCAGCGAGGGTGAGGCAAGTAATTGTTTCATCGTCAGCTCCATTTTTCGTTTCCCCACATGTTGCAGGGCATTCCATCGCGGTAATAAACGCCCAGGCTTCCAGCCGGTAATTTATTGTGCACAGGTAAACGCATAGGGACGCAAAGCAATGTAAAGCTGACTATGTAAGTTGTCTGATTTATTTACGGTACAAAATGGCTTGTGAATACCACTGTCCTGTCACGATGGTTTCGTCCACCATGACGACAACGTAATAATCAGCTTTTGCAGCGACAGCTTTCGCTTTGATTTCTGCTAATGCGTCATCCGGAGAACCCCGAACCATCGTGCTTACGCTACCTATTCGCTGTAACCCTTGCGTCTGGTCGCGGCGAATCTCTTGCGGATGGTCCGTTACTGGCGGTGCTGGCTGTGGCGTACCTTGCAGTGCGCTACAGGCACTTAACATCAACACCAATAATAAACTGGCAAACCGGTAAATAACGCTATTACGTTTCCTGCTAACCATAGTGTAGTGCCTTATTAATTTAACTTTGGGGGAATGTTCCCGAATTGTTACCTGGTACGCGATTTTCGAATGAAAACGTGACGAAAGCGTAACCCACATCTCAACATTATGAACTAATACCGCCAGCAGAAACTTGTGCTAAGGATTTCTTCATGTCATACCAGACAAAAAGGAGAGACAGATGATTGAAATAGAATCACGCGAGCTGGCAGATATTCCCGTTCTTCATGCTTATCCTGTCGGACAAAAAGATACCCCGTTACCGTGCGCGATTTTTTATCACGGCTTTACTTCGTCCAGTCTGGTGTATAGCTATTTTGCCGTTGCGCTGGCGCAGGCTGGTTTGCGGGTGATCATGCCGGATGCGCCCGATCACGGTAGTCGTTTTAGTGGCGACGCAGCGCGGCGGTTAAATCAATTCTGGCAAATCTTGCTACAAAGTATGCAGGAATTCACTACTTTACGTGCGGCAATAGCCGAAGAAAAGTGGCTGCTTGATGACCGTCTGGCAGTCGGTGGTGCGTCGATGGGCGCGATGACGGCACTGGGGATTACCGCTCGCCACCCCACGGTGAGATGTACCGCCAGCATGATGGGATCGGGCTATTTTACATCACTCGCCCGTTCACTGTTTCCACCGCTGATACCTGAAACGACAGCACAGCAGAATGAATTCAATAACATTGTCGCGCCGCTGGCAGAGTGGGAAGCGACAAACCACCTGGAACAACTTAGTGACAGACCTCTACTGCTGTGGCATGGCCTCGACGATGACGTTGTGCCTGCCGACGAATCACTACGTTTGCAGCAGGCCTTAAGCGAGACGGGACGGGATAAACTGCTAACCTGTTCATGGCAGCCAGGCGTGCGTCACCGCATTACGCCTGAGGCGTTAGATGCTGCAGTGACATTTTTCCGCCAGCATCTTTAAACACGCAGAATGCTGACCCCTTGCGCTTCCAGTTGTTGCAGGATTTCCGGGTTAGCATTTTTGCCGGTGATCAGCATATCAATTTGATCGGCACGGCTAAAAAGCATTCCCGCGCGTTCGCCAATCTTACTGCTATCAACCAGTACCACCAGTTTCCCTACCACGCTCAGCATCTTCTGCTCTGCCATTGCCGTCAGCATATCGGTTTTATACAACCCTTCTGCTGTCAGTCCTTTGCCGCTGGTAAACATCCAGTGCCCGGCATAGAGACTGTTTTCGCTGCCCTGCGGGCTTAAAGTGATGGACTGACTTTTGTTGTACTGTCCGCCCATAATGATCACGCTGTCATGTTCTTGATCGATCAGGTAATTTGCCAGCGGTAGATAATTAGTGATGATTTGCACTGGCTTGCCACACATTTCCCGCCCAAGCAGAAACGCGGTGGAGCCGCAGTTGATGACTACGCTTTCGCCCGGATTAACCAGCTGCGAGGCCGCTTTAGCGATACGTACTTTTTCATCGTGATTCTGCGCCTGATGCAGATTCATCGGCGTCCAGCGCGGGCGCTGTTGGGTAATAGCTTCTGCGCCATTGCGCACTTTTTTCAGTTTGCCGCTTTCGTCAAGTTTATTGATATCGCGTCGCGCAGTGGCAGGCGAAATTCCCAGACGCTCAACGACTTTCTCAACGGTCACAAAGCCCAATTGTGCGAGCATTTCCAGGAGGATTTGATGTCTTTGTGCTTCAGTCATGAGCTATTCCGATAAAATTTGATTTTTTTAGATGATATTTGAAATAGCCAGGAAATACTACGCCGGATAGCGCGAACTACTCCACGCTATCCGGTATAAACGACAGATTACAGGAATGACTTGAACGGCAGATCCGGTTCAATAGTGAAGCAATCATCGAAACCACGCGGATAGTGGTACTCGAAGTTGTCTTTATCCAACGGCCAGGTAAATTTGCCGCCAACCTGCCAGATAAACGGCTTGAAGCCATACTTCAGGCGATCTTTTTTCATCTCCCACAGCACGCGGATCTCTTGCGGATCGGCCTGGAAGTTTGACCAGATATCGTGGTGGAACGGGATAACCACTTTCGCATTCAGGGCTTCACCCATACGCAGCATATCGGCGCTGGTCATTTTGTCGGTGATACCGCGCGGGTTTTCGCCGTATGAACCTAAAGCCACGTCGATCTGATGTTCGTTACCGTGCTTCGCATAATAGTTAGAGTAGTGGGAGTCGCCGCTGTGATACAGGGAGCCGCCAGGCGTTTTGAACAGATAGTTCACCGCGCGATCGTCCATGCCGTCCGGCAGTACGCCAGCCGCTTTTTGATCGGCAGGCAGGGTGATCAGTGCAGTACGGTCGAAAGCGTCAAGCGCATGAATTTCAATGTCTTTCACTTTTACAACATCGCCCGGTTTGACCACGATGCAACGCTCTTTCGGTACGCCCCAGCCAATCCACAAATCCACACAGGTTTTCGGTCCAATGAACGGTACGTCATCAGCACAGTTCTGCATCACAGCAGCAGCGACGTTGACGTCGATATGATCGTTGTGATCGTGAGTCGCCAGTACCGCGTCGACCTGGCGAATCGCAAACGGATCAAGAACAAACGGGGTGGTGCGCAGGTTTGGCTGCAGTTTTTTCACGCCAGCCATGCGCTGCATTTGGTGACCCTGTTTCATTAACGGGTTACCGTGACTTTGTTTGCCAGTGCCGCACCAGAAATCAACGCAAACGTTGGTGCCACCTTCCGATTTTAACCAGATCCCGGTGCAGCCAAGCCACCACATCGCAAATGTGCCAGGAGCGACCTGTTCTTGTTCAATTTCTTCATTCAACCAGCTACCCCACTCCGGGAAAGTGCTCAGGATCCAGGATTCACGGGTGATACTTTTCACTTTACTCATCGCCATTTACCTTCATGATAGTTCAATTCGAATCAATATTTGATTGGTTTTGATTAATCCTGACACTATTTTTTCAGGAAGGCAATGACCATTTTTTGACTTTTTGCCAGGGAAGTTGTTGTTGATTTTGAGTGTGGAAAGATTTAATGGAATGTGTAGTTAAATTAACTAAATGAATTTAAATAAATAATTGTTTCTTTGTGTGAATCCCACTCTATCCGTGTGGAATTATTTGCGGGTCGCGTCACATTTAATCATAAATAATCTTGTTGTGATTACTTTTGAAAATTAGAGTGAGTGCACAACATTCCGGGTGTGCGGAATACCCGGTTACCTCTTCTTCAGGAGATCGTTATGGAGATCCTCTACAACATCTTTACCGTGTTTTTTAACCAGGTCATGACCAATGCCCCGTTGTTGCTGGGTATTGTGACCTGTCTGGGCTACATCCTACTGCGCAAAAGTGTCAGCGTTATTATTAAAGGCACGATTAAAACCATAATTGGTTTCATGTTGTTGCAGGCAGGGTCCGGCATCCTCACCAGCACCTTCAAACCGGTGGTGGCGAAAATGTCCGAAGTCTACGGCATTAACGGCGCAATTTCCGATACTTACGCGTCGATGATGGCAACCATCGACCGCATGGGCGATGCCTATAGCTGGGTAGGTTACGCGGTGTTGTTAGCGCTGGCGCTGAACATCTGTTACGTGCTGCTGCGTCGCATTACCGGTATTCGTACCATCATGCTGACTGGTCATATCATGTTCCAGCAGGCGGGGCTGATTGCCGTTACGTTGTTTATTTTCGGCTACTCCATGTGGACAACCATTATCTGCACGGCGATTCTGGTTTCGCTCTACTGGGGCATTACCTCCAACATGATGTACAAGCCGACTCAGGAAGTGACGGACGGCTGCGGTTTCTCCATCGGTCACCAGCAGCAGTTTGCATCATGGATTGCCTATAAAGTTGCGCCGTTCCTCGGCAAAAAAGAGGAAAGCGTTGAAGACCTCAAACTGCCAGGCTGGCTGAATATTTTCCACGACAACATCGTCTCCACGGCGATTGTCATGACCATCTTCTTTGGTGCCATTCTGCTCTCCTTCGGTATCGACACCGTGCAGGCGATGGCAGGCAAAGTGAACTGGACGGTGTACATCCTGCAAACTGGTTTCTCCTTTGCGGTGGCGATCTTCATCATCACTCAGGGCGTGCGCATGTTTGTGGCGGAACTCTCTGAAGCATTTAACGGCATTTCCCAGCGCCTGATCCCAGGTGCGGTTCTGGCGATTGACTGTGCGGCTATTTATAGCTTCGCGCCGAACGCCGTGGTCTGGGGCTTTATGTGGGGCACTATCGGTCAGCTGATTGCGGTTGGCATCCTGGTCGCCTGCGGTTCCTCGATCCTGATTATTCCAGGCTTTATCCCGATGTTCTTCTCTAACGCCACCATCGGCGTATTCGCTAACCACTTCGGCGGCTGGCGTGCGGCACTGAAGATTTGTCTGGTGATGGGGATGATTGAAATCTTTGGCTGCGTCTGGGCGGTGAAACTCACCGGCATGAGCGCCTGGATGGGCATGGCGGACTGGTCAATTCTGGCACCACCGATGATGCAGGGCTTCTTCTCCATCGGTATCGCCTTTATGGCCGTCATCATTGTAATTGCACTGGCTTATATGTTCTTCGCTGGCCGCGCGTTGCGCGCAGAAGAAGACGCAGAAAAACAACTGGCAGAACAGTCTGCTTAATAAGGAGTTTTGATTATGACCGTACGTATTCTGGCTGTGTGTGGCAACGGACAAGGCAGTTCCATGATCATGAAGATGAAAGTGGACCAGTTTTTAACCCAATCAAACATTGACCACACGGTAAATAGCTGCGCGGTTGGCGAATACAAAAGCGAGTTGAGCGGCGCGGATATCATCATCGCATCTACGCACATTGCGGGCGAAATCACCGTGACCGGCAACAAATACGTGGTTGGCGTGCGCAACATGCTCTCTCCGGCTGACTTTGGCCCGAAATTGCTGGAAGTGATCAAAGAACATTTCCCGCAGGATGTGAAGTAAGGACGCGCCATGAAATTACGTGATTCGCTGGCTGAAAATAAATCCATCCGCCTGCAGGCCGAAGCAAATACCTGGCAGGAAGCGGTGAAAATCGGCGTTGACCTGCTGGTAGCGGCAGATGTGGTAGAGCCGCGTTACTACCAGGCGATTCTGGATGGCGTTGAACAGTTTGGTCCTTATTTCGTTATCGCTCCGGGGCTGGCAATGCCGCACGGGCGTCCGGAAGAGGGCGTTAAGAAAACCGGTTTCTCTCTGGTAACGCTGAAAAAGCCGCTGGAATTTAACCACGACGACAACGATCCGGTGGATATCCTCATCACCATGGCGGCGGTTGATGCCAACACTCACCAGGAAGTGGGCATCATGCAGATCGTCAACCTGTTTGAAGATGAAGAGAATTTCGACCGTTTACGCGCCTGCCGTACCGAGCAGGAAGTACTGGATCTCATTGACCGCACCAACGCGGCAGCTTAAGAAGGAATTGAACATGTCATTACCGATGTTGCAAGTCGCGCTGGACAACCAGACTATGGATAGCGCCTACGAAACCACTCGCCTGATTGCCGAAGAAGTCGACATTATCGAAGTGGGCACCATTCTGTGCGTGGGCGAAGGCGTGCGTGCGGTTCGTGACCTGAAAGCGCTTTATCCGCACAAAATCGTGCTGGCAGACGCCAAAATTGCCGATGCGGGCAAAATCCTTTCGCGTATGTGCTTCGAAGCCAACGCTGACTGGGTGACCGTGATTTGCTGTGCGGATATCAACACTGCCAAAGGCGCGCTGGACGTGGCAAAAGAGTTTAACGGCGACGTGCAGATCGAACTGACCGGCTACTGGACCTGGGAACAGGCGCAGCAGTGGCGCGACGCAGGCATTCAGCAAGTAGTTTATCACCGCAGCCGTGACGCGCAGGCCGCAGGCGTAGCGTGGGGCGAAGCGGACATTACCGCGATCAAACGTCTTTCTGAGATGGGCTTCAAAGTCACCGTCACCGGTGGCCTGGCGCTGGAAGATCTGCCGCTGTTCAAAGGCATTCCGATCCACGTCTTTATTGCCGGTCGCAGCATCCGTGATGCCGCCTCTCCGGTTGAAGCCGCGCGTCAGTTCAAACGTTCCATCGCCGAACTGTGGGGCTAAGGAGCGGATATGTTGTCCAAACAAATCCCGCTTGGTATCTACGAAAAAGCGCTCCCCGCCGGGGAGTGCTGGCTGGAACGGCTGCAACTGGCAAAAACGTTAGGCTTCGATTTTGTCGAGATGTCGGTGGATGAAACGGACGAGCGCCTGTCGCGCCTCGACTGGAGCCGCGAGCAGCGTCTGGCGCTGGTCAACGCGATTGTTGAAACCGGCGTGCGCGTGCCGTCCATGTGCCTTTCTGCTCATCGTCGTTTCCCGCTGGGTAGCGAAGATGACGCGGTGCGGGCGCAGGGGCTGGAGATTATGCGTAAAGCTATCCAGTTCGCCCAGGACGTTGGCATTCGCGTGATCCAGCTGGCGGGCTATGACGTTTACTATCAGGAAGCCAATAACGAAACGCGTCGTCGTTTCCGTGACGGCCTGAAAGAGAGCGTTGAGATGGCGAGCCGCGCGCAGGTGACGCTGGCGATGGAGATCATGGATTATCCGTTGATGAACTCCATCAGCAAGGCGCTGGGTTACGCGCACTATCTCAACAACCCGTGGTTCCAGCTCTACCCGGATATAGGCAACCTGTCGGCGTGGGACAACGATGTGCAGATGGAGTTGCAGGCCGGAATCGGGCATATCGTCGCGGTGCATGTGAAAGACACCAAACCTGGCGTCTTCAAAAACGTGCCATTTGGCGAAGGCGTGGTGGATTTCGAACGTTGCTTTGAAACGCTCAAACAGAGTGGCTATTGCGGGCCGTACCTGATTGAGATGTGGAGCGAAACGGCGGAAGACCCGGCGGCAGAAGTGGCGAAAGCGCGTGATTGGGTGAAAGCGCGCATGGCCAAAGCAGGCATGGCGGAGGCGGCATAATGCAAAAGCTCAAACAGCAAGTTTTTGAAGCCAACATGGATCTGCCGCGTTACGGGCTGGTGACCTTTACCTGGGGCAACGTCAGCGCCATCGACCGCGAACGCGGGCTGGTGGTGATCAAGCCCAGCGGCGTCGCCTACGAAACCATGCAAGCGGCCGATATGGTGGTGGTCGATATGAGCGGCAAGGTGGTGGAAGGGCAGTATCGTCCATCTTCCGACACCGCAACGCATCTCGAACTCTACCGTCGTTACCCGTCGCTGGGCGGCATTGTCCATACTCACTCGACTCATGCCACCGCATGGGCGCAGGCGGGTCTGGCGATCCCGGCGTTAGGCACCACGCACGCTGACTACTTCTTTGGCGATATCCCGTGTACGCGTGGGTTAAGCGAAGAAGAGGTGCAGGGCGAGTATGAACTGAATACCGGCAAAGTGATTGTCGAAACGCTGGGCGATGCCGAGCCTCTGCATACGCCGGGAATAGAGGTTTATCAGCACGGACCATTTGCCTGGGGGAAAGATGCTCACGATGCGGTGCATAACGCGGTGGTGATGGAAGAAGTGGCAAAAATGGCGTGGATTGCGCGCGGTATTAATCCGCAGCTTCATCCCATCGACAGCTACCTAATGAATAAACACTTCATGCGTAAGCATGGTCCCAACGCCTATTACGGGCAGAAGTAGAACACGCGCTGCGGAAATTTCCTTCCTCGGGAGATAACTGGTCTAATTCCGCAGCCGTTTTTCAAAAAAAGCCCCCTGCGAAGGGGGCAAAGCAAACTATGGCAATGTTTCGTTGGTTATACCTGGTGCTAGCGATAAATATCCGCGCTGGCGTGCATATTGCCGTTACTCCCCGGTCCCCGCATCAGAATTACGTGGTAGTACGTTGCGCCCTGCGCATCTGTCTCTTCATTTAATGCCTGACGCGCTTCGCTTTCAGTGGCGAAATTATGATTGATATAAATCACGCCTAAGCTTTGCACATCATCCATGTTTCTGGCCTGGTGGTTATTAATTTCAATGGCTGCCCATGTATTTGCACTTAGCAAAAGCACAGCCAGAAGGGCTAAAACTCGACTGAACATAGATACCTCCTCGACGGCTGACTTTGTGTGCTCTCCTCTGTGATGATCTTCTGATTTAATTTTAATCAATGATAAAGAAGTTGATGGTGACCATTTCTGATGCAGTTGTTCGAAAAAACACTGTGACGGAATGTGATGAACTTCAAATCAGCGAGTTAGTTCTTTTGAGCGAAAGATGAGATTTATTTGTCGGCTGCCCTTGAGTTTAGCGGGGCATACAAGTACTATAACGCGTCATTTTTCAGCCGACCTTTAACACGTTCCTTGCCTCCCCGGGATTCGGCTGACCCAGACAGGAGGCTGAATAATCCGTAAGGAGCAATTCGATGCGTCATTACGAAATCGTTTTTATGGTCCATCCTGACCAGAGCGAACAGGTTCCGGGCATGATCGAGCGCTACACTGCTGCCATCACTGGTGCAGAAGGCAAGATCCACCGTCTGGAAGACTGGGGCCGCCGTCAGCTGGCTTACCCGATCAACAAACTGCACAAAGCACACTACGTTCTGATGAACGTTGAAGCTCCGCAGGAAGTGATCGATGAGCTGGAAACTACCTTCCGCTTCAACGATGCCGTTATCCGCAGCATGGTTATGCGTACCAAGCACGCTGTTACCGAAGCATCTCCGATGGTTAAAGCGAAAGACGAGCGCCGTGAGCGTCGCGATGATTTTGCAAACGAAACCGCTGATGATGCTGAAGCTGGGGATTCTGAAGAGTAATTTCTGATGACCAACCGTCTGGTGTTGTCCGGCACCGTGTGCAGGACTCCCCTTCGAAAGGTCAGTCCATCAGGAATTCCTCACTGCCAGTTCGTGCTTGAGCATCGTTCTGTGCAGGAGGAAGCCGGTTTTCACCGGCAGGCGTGGTGCCAAATGCCCGTTATTGTTAGCGGACACGAAAACCAGGCCATTACTCACAGTATAACGGTCGGCAGTCGCATAACCGTTCAGGGGTTCATTTCATGCCACAAGGCAAAGAACGGACTGAGCAAAATGGTTTTGCATGCCGAGCAGATTGAATTGATAGATTCTGGAGACTAGCCATATGGCACGTTATTTCCGTCGTCGCAAGTTCTGCCGTTTCACCGCGGAAGGCGTTCAAGAGATCGACTATAAAGATATCGCTACGCTGAAAAACTACATCACCGAAAGCGGTAAGATTGTCCCAAGCCGTATCACCGGTACCCGTGCAAAATACCAGCGTCAGCTGGCTCGCGCTATCAAACGCGCTCGCTACCTGTCCCTGCTGCCGTACACTGATCGCCATCAGTAATCGGTCACGGTCCATTAATACGACTTTGAGAGGATAAGGTAATGCAAGTTATTCTGCTTGATAAAGTAGCAAACCTGGGTAGCCTGGGTGATCAGGTAAACGTTAAAGCGGGCTATGCTCGTAACTTCCTGGTACCGCAGGGTAAAGCTGTTCCAGCTACCAAGAAAAACATTGAATTCTTCGAAGCACGTCGCGCTGAACTGGAAGCTAAACTGGCTGAAGTTCTGGCAGCTGCTAATGCTCGCGCTGAGAAAATCAATGCACTGGAAACTGTTACCATCGCGTCTAAAGCTGGCGACGAAGGTAAACTGTTCGGTTCCATCGGTACTCGCGACATCGCTGACGCTGTAACTGCAGCTGGCGTTGAAGTGGCTAAGAGCGAAGTTCGTCTGCCGAACGGCGTTCTGCGTACCACTGGCGAACACGAAGTGAGCTTCCAGGTTCACAGCGAAGTATTCGCGAAAGTGATCGTAAACGTAGTAGCTGAATAATTCGTTATTCAACGAGACGTAAAAACGCCGACCATTGGTCGGCGTTTTGCTTTTGTAGCGAGCACTTGCAGATATCGATAAGGGCCACAATAAGCAGCCCTACGAAGATAATTACTTAGCTGCCTGAATATCAGCCAGCATTGGGGCAAGGGCTGGGTTGTCCTTAGCGAAGTTTGCGTACATTGGCTGTACTTTCTCGATAAACGGAGCTTTATCTACCTGGTAGACTTTCACGCCCATTTTATCCAGTTTTGCAAATTCTTGTTTCTCTTCCTCGCTCCACAAGTCTTTCATGTAGCTCATTGATTCTTTAGCTGCTTTTAATATAACTGCCTGATTTTCCTGGCTAAGTTTATCAAACGCAGCATTGCTCATCAGAACCACATCGGGAACCATAGTGTGTTCGTCAAGGCTGAAGGATTTTGCCACTTCACCGTGACGCATGGTAGTCAGCGCCATCACGCTGTTTTCTGCCATATCGACCACACCCTGCTGTAAGGCTGTATACAACTCGCCGTAATCCAGTGGCGTCGGGTTACCGCCCATGACTTTGATCATTTCAACTGCGCCAGGGCTTGGCTGGACACGGACTTTCATGCCTTTCAGATCGTCTGGTTTCAGTACTGGTTTATTGCCATAGAAACTGCGGGCGCCTCCATCATAAAAAGTCAGCCCGAAATAACCTTTGCTTTTCGTTGAGTCGAGGATTTTTCTCCCGATATCGCCCTGCATGACCTGATAATAATGATCACGATCGCGGAACAAATAAGGCAGGCTAAATAATTTATAGGAATTTTCAAATGCTTCCATTTCTGCCGCATTGGTTTTTACCAGGGGAATAGCGCCAGAACGAATCAGCTCCATTGTTTCTCGTTGAGTACCCAATGTTCCATTTGGATAAATACGAATAGTAATATCACCGTTAGAGTACTCTTTGCTCTTTTTCGCAAAGAACTCCATCGCTTTATGAACAGGATGAGACTTATCCTGATTATGACTCAGTTTTAATGTCACTGCCCAGGACTGGCTTGCGGATAACATAAGAACAGCACCGATAATGCCAGCGGATACTTTTATTTTCATAGATGTTCCTTTTCTAATAAATATGGCGGCAGGTGCCGCCAGTGAATGCGCATCAGTAGCCCAGTGCTCTTGGCAATGCCATACTGATTTGCGGAATATAGGTCACCATTGCCAGCACCAATACCATCACGGCATAGAATGGCAGCATAGGTTTGATAATTTTATTAATCGGTAATTTAGATACACTACAACCGACAAATAACACACTGCCTACAGGCGGAGTACAAATACCGATACACATGTTCAGTACCATGACAATACCAAAGTGAATCGGGTCCATGCCCAGTTCGGTGACAACCGGTAAAAATATCGGCGTAAAAATCAGTACCGCCGGTGTCATATCCATAAAAGTGCCGATAATCAACAGGATAATATTGATAATAAGCAGGATTATTATTGGGTTGTCAGAAATAGTGTTAAGCAAATCGAGAATCAGGAAGGGAACGTCAGCGTTTGACATTGCCCATGACATACCCATCGAAGAACCAATTAATAACAAGACAATTGCAGTGGTAATAACGGATTCCAGAAATATTTTAGGTAAATCTTTAACTGAGATTTCACGATAAAGAACCAGTGCAAGGAAAAGGGTATAAATTACTGCAATTGCGGAGGCCTCTGTCGGGGTAAAAATACCACTTAATACACCCCCCATAATTAAAATAATCAGGAAAATACTGGGGATAGCCATCCATATCGCAACGCCAGCCTGGCGTAAAGTCGGGCGTTCTGGCTTTGGATAACCGCGACGTACCGCGATAATACCGGCTATTACCATCAGTGCCAGACCCAGCAAAATTCCCGGAACATAACCCGCCAGGAACAGTGCGGCAATAGAAGTACCACCACTGACCAGTGAATAGACGATTAACGTATTACTTGGTGGAATAAGCAAACCCGTCGGGGCAGAGGCAACGTTAACCGCAGTACTGAATGCCGGGTCGTAACCCTCTTTAACCTGTTGCGGATGCATGACGCCGCCCATCGCAGCCGCCGAAGCCACGGCTGAACCAGAAATTGCCCCGAACAGCATATTGGCGAGAATATTACAGTGGGCAAGTGAGCCTGGCAGACGACCGCCGAGAATACGGGCAAAGTTGATTAATCGTCGCGCTATTCCTCCATGGTTCATAATGTTGCCAGACAAGATAAAAAATGGGATTGCCAACAACGTAAAACTATCTAACCCGGAGGCTAACTTTTGGGAAACCACACTCAATGCTGAGTTGAAATCGAGTTGTGTGGAAATTGATGCCAGTGTCGATAAACCAATGGCATAAACAATAGGTACACCTAATGCCAACATAAAAAAGAAGGCACCAAATAACACAATAATCGGTAACCAGTAATCCATAATTTCTCCATTCCTACTATGGTTGGTTGTTGTTTGTTATCTTTAGAGTGGTTGTTTAAGTTCGGTTAAAACCATATCTATGGTGTATATAATAATAAGTACACCACTAATCGGGATGCTCATATAGATATATCCCATTTGCCAGCCTAAAGCGGGCGAGGTCTGACCTGAATCGAATGTATCCATCGTTAATAGCCCACCACCATATACCATAATGATGGTTGCGAAGATAATAACGATAATCTGAATACACAAAAATAAATGACGTCGGGCTTTTCCTTTCAGCATCATAGGTAGCAGGTCAATCGCCAGATGCCGGTTTTGCCCTGCGGTGTATGCCCCACCAAAAAGTCCAAGACAAATAAAGAGCAAACGGCTGAGTTCATCTGTAAAAATACTGGGACTAGTAAATATAAATCGTGCAGCCACCTGCCACGTCACACATGCCACGATGATCGCCAAAATGGTAATGTTCAATGCTGCAAGCAGAGCATTAATAGATCTAATTATATTTCGCATAGTGATTAACCTTTGCAATATCATTCATCCTGTGGCTGGTAAATTGTCCCATTAAGAAAACCAGGCCAGTTTTTTTCAAACCAAATACCTCGGATAATAGGAAACTCACGAACAGGTGTTTCTCTGACGTGAAAGATACCGTTGCAATAATGAATAAGTAGTTTATCTTTTTTATCCTCAGTACGCTCTGAACGAAAGCGCCAGGCATCACAAAAACCATTTCGTGTTTGCGGAATAGAATTTCCATCCCTGTCGAGAATAATACGTGCTCCCCGACTACCACCACCTGCGTCAATATAATGCGTTAATTGCGTTAATACGGCGGCAGAAGTCAGTGCCATATGCCGCCACATAAACAGCTCGGCAACTTCACCCACATGTTTGATAGCCAATCCATGCCGTTGGACAAATTCGCTCAATAGCAGGGCATCGCGAGTGGCGCGTCGGACTTTATCGGCATGGCAAATAAATCCCGCATGGTCAGACATTCGTGCCTGAATTTTTTCTCTCACAACCGACAACGGCATCCCGGTCCCGTTATCGTGCGCCTGAGTAATGATCTCTCTTATAGAAGCCAGTGTAGGAGCTACCAGCTGTGCTATATCTCCATCAATATTCCGCTTTTGCGTGCAACCAATAAAACGTGCCAGACGAACAGCAAAAACCTGCCCGGCATTCAATGCTGCACCACCAGGGCGAGTGACGCCGTGTGTGCCAGCAACTTCCCCCACGGCGAAACAGCCGGGCAGGGAGGTTTGTCCCCAGATATCCACTTCAATGCCGCCATTCATATGCTGATTATTCATGGCAAACTGCAAAGGCTGTGTGGTGAGATCGTAACCGTGCATCTTATACAGCGAGATAGACAGCGGATTCATTCGTTGCAGCCGTTCGATGGGCGATGGTGCCAGAGCGTCGTTATTTTCCAGATACGCGCGAACGTCGTCGTCCAGTCGATCTAATGAGAACGGCAGGTCACCCGGCACCGCTTCAGGATTGCGATTGAAATCCATAAATACCTGACGCCCTGATTGCTGCTCTTGCGCTACTGCCATATCTAACAAGCTGGAGCCAAAATCCATCACCCGAGTGGCGTGGAACGGCCACTGATAGCCTTTACGGAAAATGTTTGAAGCCAGCTCCTGGGTGGTGCGATAGTAATCCGCGAGGAAGTTATACTCGTTACCCTCAGCATCCACGGAATAGATATACGGGATCACCTGTACATAGGTGCCGGATAAATTCCACGGAAACGTGCTACGCGGCGTGCCTATACCAAACTGGCTTTCGGTCAGATTGGTTAGCGTCAGGCCTTCCTCCAGCGCCAGCCCCAGCGAGCCAAAACATTTGTGTGGGTACACACTGTCGCGATAAAGCTCGCCAGGCCCTCCTGTTGCCAGTACCACATTGGGCGCAGTCACAATTGCCAGCCCCCAAGGGTTATGGGCGCGATGACCGGTCGCGAGGATTGCCCCCGCAACACGGTCTTCGCCGTTTTCGTCACGCTGATGCAGCAGTTTAATCACTGTTGCACTGGTCAACACTGGAATGGCGAGGCGCTGTACTTCTTCCAACAGCACTTTCACCATTAACCTTGAGGTACGCGGCCCACACGAGGTTGCACGCCCGGCTTCGTCATGGTCAGTTTGATAACGAAGAATCGCGCCATAGCGATCTTCCGGTAATTCCAGACCAAGATATTGCAACCCGCCAAGAGTGTGCAGAGAACCTACCGCTTCGACATAAGCGGTGTCGTGATCCATCGCCCCACCGCTCGCCAGTGCCTCTGCCAGTTTGGCGAAGTTGTCGCCGTTGCCCGCGGTAGCGGCGGTAAACAGTGTCTGTTTATCGGAACCAGAACATGCCGACGTCCCCATATATAACCCAGCGGTAGCGATCAGCACATTTTGCTGGCGGCGTTTAAGTTCAACTGCCGCACGTAATCCTGCTGCGCCGCTACCAACGACCAGCGCATCAACTTGCCAGATCGGGTAATCAACATCCTCAACGGTGACAATTGACGTTGGCTCTGCTGACACAAACCCCTTTGGGAAAGTGACGTGTGTCAGCGCATCAAGGATGGTGTCATCAAGCTGACTCATGCATCCTCCATCGGCGTAAACAGACTACTTTCCATCAGGTGTGGGTGCTTGATAATTGGACGGAAGGCCATATACGGCAGAATGTCGCGCTCAATCTCCACACCCGGCGCGATTTCAATTAATTCAACGCCTTCTGCCGTTAACTGGAATACTGCGCGCTCAGTGATATACAACACTTCCTGACCACTTTGCTGTGCGTAGGCGGCGCTAAAAGTGATTTTTTCCACCTTGGTAACCAGTTTAGGGATTTGACCTGACTGGGTGATATGCAAACCATCTGGCGTTACATCGATCTTGCTGCCTTTAGCGTCGAACGTGCCGCAGAACACCACTTTACGGGCATTTTGCGCAATTTCGAGAAATCCGCCGGGGCCAATCAGATTGCCATTGAGATGGGATACGTTGACGTTACCGTACTGATCCATCTCTCCCATGCCGAGGAAGGTGATATCGATGCCGCCGCCACTGTAGAACTCAAATTGATCGAGTGATGGAATAATGGCATCGGCGTTGCGGGCACAACCAAACAGAGCATCATCAAGCATCATGCCGTTATGTACGCCTTGCTCGACGCTCAGCCATAAACTTTGGTAAGGAACGCCTTCGCGCAGCGCTACTCCTGGAATACCGCCGGGAATACCAAAGCCAAAGTTGGTTGAAGCGCCAGCTACCAGTTCGCGTGCCGCCCGACGGGCAATCAGGCGACGTACCGGATGACTAACCAGTTCAATAGCGTCGTTAGAACTCAGACGGCGATGTTGGCCGCTGATGGTCAGGTCGTAACCGCCAAGATAGGTTTGTGGTTGTTCGCGGTGTTCAACGATGCCATCAACCAGAATGCCCGGTAATTTGACCCGGCGTGGTTCAATCGCGCCAGCTTCCAGCACATCGCGTACCTGTACGAACACTTTGCCGCCGCTGTTGTGTGCTGCCAGCGCCATGGAATAGCTATCCATATCAATCGCTTCTTCTTCAAGGCTGACGTTGCCTCGAGGATCGGCATAAGTGCCACGCAAAATCGCGTAATCCACTTTGAAAGGGCGATAACGAAGTTTGGTTTCACCGTCGATTTCAATCAGTTCTACCAGCTCGTCGGTAGTGCATTCATTCGACTTACCGCCGCCATTGCGTGGATCAACAAACGATCCCAGCCCAACGTGGGTAAAAAGCCCCGGACGTCCGGCGCCGATCTCCCGTAGCAGTGCCTGAATCACGCCACCAGGAAAGCAGTAGGCTTCAATCGTGTTATTTTTTACCAGCGCCTGCATTTTGGGCGACCAGGTAAAGTGCCCGGCAATAATGCGTTTGAGCATCTCTGCGTGCGCAAAACGATTAGTGCCTTTGCAGTCGCGATCGCCAATACCCAGCGAGTGGATTAGCGTCAGGTCGCGAGGGTGTCCGGTTTGCAGGAAACGCGCTTCAATAGCAGCCAGAATATGGTCGGCTTCCACCATACCGCCGCCGTTACCGCTAATAGCAATAGTCGCACCGTCCTGAATTTGCGCCGCCAGTGCCTCGGCGGTTGTTATCTTACGCATACAATTTCCTTATTGATTATGGAAGCTCACGCTACTTTTTTCGGCAAAGGCGCGCGTCGCCTGCTGGCAATCCTGAGTGGCGGACATTAATCCGGCCAGTAGCTGGTGCGGGTAATCGGCATGTTTATTTTCCAGTGCCAGAATCAGTTGCTTAATATGCGCCAGTGCCACCGGACCGCATTTTTCCAGCTGCGCTAACTGGTTCACCATCCAGCTTTCCACCTGTTCTTTTTCTACCACTTCATCAATTAAATTCGCCGCCTGAGCTTCCTGCGCCGTCAGGCGTTTACCCAGCATCAGCATCTGGCGACCGACCACCGGACCAACCTGATTAAGCACACGTTCAATGCCCATCCAGCCAGGCACCATGCCGAGCATCACTTCCGGGTTAGAGAATTTCGCGCCGGGGCGGGCAATACGAATATCGCAGCACAAGGCCAGTTCAATACCACCGCCGATGGTATGACCGTTGAGATTCGCAACGGTTAATTGGGGTAAGTTTCGCAGGCGATTAAAAACGTCATTACCGCGTTTAATCCATTTTCTGCCCATATCTAATGGCGAATAGGCTGACCACGATTTAATATCGCCGCCCGCACAAAAGAATTTATCGCCGGTTGCCGTTAATTCGACTAATCGTAATGTGGTGTCGTTTTCAATTTCATTTAAATAATGGTCGAGAGATTCGATCATTTCTTCATTAATAGCATGACATTTATCTTCACGGTTCAATGTCAGGCGGCAGGAAGCTGCCGCTCTGCTGAACAGAACGGGTTGGTCACTCATGATCATTCCTTAACAATAATGCGCGATGCGATCGACGCTAATATCCAGCGTGCTGTTAATATCTTTCTGCCACCAGTAAGGCGAGAATATTTCCAGTTCTATAGCGCCATTAAATCCGGCGTTTTCAACCAGCCGACGAATTGACGGAATATTGATGACGCCATCTCCCGGCATTCCCCGGTCATTGACCAGATCGGTGGTCGGTACTAACCAGTCGGAAACATGAAACGCGAGGATGCGTTTTCCAGCACGCAGGATCTGACTGGCGAGATCCGGATCCCACCAGACGTGATAAACATCCACCGCCACGCCGAGGCCAAACTCACCATCGGGATCGAGTTCATCACACCAGTCCAGCGCCTGACGTAACGTGCACAGGCAAGAGCGATCGGCAGCTGTCATCGGGTGCAGTGGCTCCAGCGCAATTGGCACGCCGACATCTTTCGAATGTGGCAGCAACTGGCGAATCCCTTGTTTCACTTGTTCTCGCGCTTCATATAGATCTTTAGTGCCCGTTGGCAGACCGCCAACCACCTGCATATAACAGGCGGCGTTAAGCACCGCTGCGTCGTCCAGCGCCCGGCGGTTATCATCAATCGCCAGTTTGCGTTCCGCCAGTGTCGGCGCGGTGTAGTAAGTGCTACGGCACAAACCGGAAACGCTCATGTTACTGGCGGCAAGCTGGCGGGTGATTTGCTGGAGATCTTCACCCTGCAACTCCCTGCGCCAGGGGGCAATTGCGCCAATACCGCGTGCGGCGCAGGCATCAATAATGGCGGGTAGCGGCGTTTTATAGCCCAGTGTCGCGGTATTGATACTGAATAAATCCGGGCGTTGTAACAGATCTCTCATGATTCAGCCTCAGAAGCGCGGCATACTTAAGCCGCCGTCGATGGCGACCGCTTGACCACAGGTGTAAATCAGTTTACCTTCCGCCATCGCGCGGACGGTGGAAGCAATATCAGCCGGATAACCCCAACGTCCCCACGGCACCAGACCTTTGGCAATCAGTTCGTCGTAATAAGCCGTTGCTGGAATAGTCATATCGGTTTTGATGAGACCAGGGCGCACTTCATAAACGCCAATTTGTTCATTACAAAGGCGAGCAGCAAACAGACGAGCAGCGGCAGAAACGGCGGTTTTGGCAATGGTGTATTCGCCGCGATTCATCGCCAGCATGATGGCGTTGATGGAACTGACGAAAATAATCGAGCGGTGCGGCAGCTCCGCTTCCGGTTTCGGCTGTGCCAGTAAGCGCTTACTGAATGCCTGAGCAAGGAAGAACGGCGCGCGGGTGTTAATGGCAATGTTTTGATCGAAGCTGTCTGGTTCGAGGTCGAGGAGGTCACCGCGTTTTTTCACTGAAATGCCTGCGTTGTTGAGCAGGCAGTCCAGACGTCCCCACAGGTTTTGCGCCGCGTCGAGCATCTCTTCATGCAAGGAGAGATCGCCGACATCGGCAGGGAAGCAAATCACTTCCACGCCTTCAGCTATACATTCTTGTTGTGTGATATGCAGTTTTTCTACGCTGTCGGCATCGGGAAGATCGTTAATCAGCAGGTTAAATCCGCCACGAGCAAGCTCCAGCGCACAGCCCTTTCCAATACCACGAGCGGCTCCGGTAATCACGGCAACAGGACGAGTGGATTTCATACAATAGCTCTCTTTTTTTGAATATTGTTTTCTAAGTGACAATTAGCTTGCGACGTGCCGCAAGAAAGATCAACCATCTGGTTGGTTGATATGCGATAGTGATCACAGGACATTTGATAACTTGATGAAAGTACAAGTTTTTATCCTTTTTACTGGAGCTTCTAATTAATCGGGTTAAGATAGTTATCTTGAAGAGGTCGTGGGGAAGCGTTATGTATCTTGATACCAGCAACGTACAGAGCCTGAAGGAAAAGCTGCTGTTATGCGCGGTTAATGAATTTGCCGAATATGGTTATGAAGGGGCCAGGGTCGATAATATTGTTAAGGCTGCGGGGTGTAGTAAACAGACGGTTTATCATCACTTTGGTAATAAAGAAAATTTATTTATTGAAGTACTGGAATATACCTGGAACGATATTCGACAAAAAGAAAAGGCCCTTGATTTCTCAGATCTTCCGCCACAAAAAGCCATTGAGAAAATTATTGATTTTACATGGGATTATTATATTGCTAATCCCTGGTTTTTAAAAATTGTGCATAGTGAAAATCAAAGTAAAGGTGTGCATTATGCAAAATCACAGCGTCTCTTAGAAATTAACCATGCGCACTTGCAGTTAATGGAATCCTTATTGGATGAAGGGAAGAAACACAATATTTTTAAGCCAGATATCGACCCATTGCAGGTGAATATTAATATTGCTGCGCTTGGCGGATATTATTTGATCAACCAGCATACGCTTGGCCTGGTTTATCATATCAGTATGGTTTCCCCCCAGGCACTGGAAGCCAGACGTAAGGTCATCAAAGAGACAATCCTTAGCTGGCTTTTGGTTGACCCTTCATCTACCGCGCACGAATAAAACTGCCATCCGGCTGGCGGGTGAACAGGACCTGTTGATTATTCCCCGTATCAATGGTTAAGCCCGTCACCACGCCGCTGGCGTTCTGGCGGATTTTCACCATTTGCCCGTTTTGCAAATTACTCAGCGGCTTACCCGCGCCTTCTACCTGCGCCATTGCATAGACATCGGTAGCGGGCAGTCCGTGGTCGCGGAACAGCTGCGCCATCGTTTTACCGGGTTCGACACGGTAAGAGCGCCATTGATTATCAATTCCGCTATCTGGCTGGAATGGTTGTGTTTGGGTAGTTTGCGGCTGTTCTTCTGGCTGGCCTTCCTGTATAGGTTCTGGAGCGACCGGAGCCACCTGATCAGGATCATTTTGTGGTGTGACTAATTGCGCCCGCAGCTGTTCTTCTGTCGGCGGTTGTGATTGCGACTGAATATCTAACTGCGCTTCACGCGTCACCACCGGCGCGTTGGGCGTATCATCAGATGGAAGCAGAAATCCGACCACCAATATAATGGCGGCAATAATGATCCCCCGACGATGCATCGGCGGCAGCGGGTCCATGAAGCGAAAATTGTCCGGCGCGTGCCAGACTTTCTCCAGGGTTGGTTTTAGTTCAAAGCGCCCGGGCATGGTTTCCTCCTGCTCCGCGTCTTGTTCCTCAATCATAGCCTATGAATAAGCTAACGCTATGATGTCCGTGGTAAACCCGCCTTTATTATATTCATACGGGATATTGCTATTGTTTCTTTTTCCCCGGGATTTGTCATCATTCCTGCGACAAAGTTTTACCCAAAGAAGTGTGGCTGATATGCTGCCCGCTACTTTTATACCCTAAGAAAGGAAATACGATGACCACCCCAACTTTTGACACCATCGAAGCGCAAGCAAGCTACGGCATTGGTTTACAGGTAGGCCAACAACTGAGTGAATCTGGCCTGCAAGGGCTGCTGCCGGAGGCGCTGGTGGCTGGTATTGCAGATGCGCTGGAAGGCAAACATCCGGCTGTTCCGGTTGATGTGGTGCATCGCGCGCTGCGTGAAATCCACGAACGCGCCGATGCCGTTCGTCGTCAGCGTTTCCAGGCGATGGCTGCCGAAGGTGTGAAATATCTTGAAGAAAATGCCAAAAAAGAAGGTGTGAACAGCACCGAATCTGGCCTGCAATTCCGCGTGATCAACCAGGGTGAAGGCGCAATTCCGGCACGTACTGACCGCGTTCGTGTTCATTACACCGGTAAACTGATCGACGGCACCGTGTTTGACAGCTCCGTTGCTCGTGGTGAACCCGCTGAATTCCCGGTTAATGGCGTGATCCCTGGCTGGATTGAAGCACTGACTCTGATGCCGGTAGGTTCTAAATGGGAACTGACTATCCCGCAGGAACTGGCATATGGCGAGCGCGGCGCAGGCGCATCCATCCCTCCGTTCAGCACCCTGGTGTTTGAAGTCGAACTGCTGGAAATCCTCTAAGCAGCGCATTCTGTTCCCCTCGATCCAGAGGGGAGCAGGCATTCAGCAATAAACCCTTCAGTTTGCCAAACGGCGCTATTTTGTGTTGCAAAGACCCCGTAAGCGTGTATTTTTGTGAGCTGTTTCGCGTTATCACCGTGATATGACACTCACTTTAAACATAAAATTAACATTAGATCTAAATCTTAGTATTCATCCCGCGTATTGTTACCTAATATCGATGAGTCCCGATACAGATTCGTCGTATCATAGACTGACTAAAGGCCGTAGAGCCTGAACAACACAGACAGGTACAGGAAGAAAAAAACATGGTAGATCAGGTAAAAGTCGTTGCCGATGATCAGGCTCCGGCTGAACAGTCGCTACGGCGCAATCTCACAAACCGACATATTCAGCTTATTGCCATTGGCGGTGCCATTGGTACGGGGTTGTTTATGGGGTCTGGCAAAACGATTAGCCTTGCCGGGCCGTCGATCATTTTCGTTTATATGATCATCGGTTTTATGCTCTTTTTCGTGATGCGGGCAATGGGGGAATTGCTGCTTTCGAATCTGGAATACAAATCTTTTAGTGACTTCGCTTCCGATTTACTCGGGCCGTGGGCAGGATATTTCACCGGCTGGACTTACTGGTTCTGCTGGGTTGTAACCGGTATGGCAGACGTGGTGGCGATCACTGCTTATGCTCAGTTCTGGTTCCCCGATCTCTCCGACTGGGTCGCCTCGCTGGCGGTGATAGTGCTGCTGTTGACGCTCAACCTTGCCACCGTGAAAATGTTCGGTGAGATGGAGTTCTGGTTTGCGATGATCAAAATCGTCGCCATCGTGTCGCTGATTGTCGTCGGCCTGGTCATGGTGGCGATGCACTTTCAGTCACCGACCGGTGTGGAAGCGTCATTCGCGCATTTGTGGAATGACGGCGGCTGGTTCCCGAAAGGTTTAAGTGGCTTCTTTGCCGGATTCCAGATAGCGGTTTTCGCTTTCGTGGGGATTGAGCTGGTAGGTACAACAGCTGCGGAAACCAAAGATCCGGAGAAATCACTGCCACGCGCGATTAACTCCATTCCGATCCGTATCATTATGTTCTACGTCTTCGCGCTGATTGTGATTATGTCCGTGACGCCGTGGAGTTCGGTAGTCCCGGAGAAAAGCCCGTTTGTTGAACTGTTCGTGTTGGTAGGGCTGCCTGCTGCCGCAAGCGTGATCAACTTTGTGGTGCTGACCTCTGCGGCGTCTTCCGCTAACAGCGGCGTCTTCTCTACCAGCCGTATGCTGTTTGGTCTGGCGCAGGAAGGTGTGGCACCGAAAGCGTTCGCTAAACTTTCTAAGCGCGCAGTACCAGCGAAAGGGCTGACCTTCTCCTGCATCTGCCTGCTCGGTGGCGTGGTGATGCTGTATGTGAATCCTAGCGTGATTGGCGCGTTCACGATGATTACAACCGTTTCCGCGATTCTGTTTATGTTCGTCTGGACGATTATCCTTTGCTCGTACCTGGTTTACCGCAAACAGCGTCCTCATCTGCATGAGAAGTCGATCTACAAGATGCCGCTCGGCAAGCTGATGTGCTGGGTATGTATGGCGTTCTTTGTGTTCGTGGTCGTGTTGCTGACACTGGAAGATGACACTCGCCAGGCGCTGTTGGTCACCCCGCTGTGGTTTATCGCACTGGGGCTGGGCTGGTTGTTTATTGGTAAGAAGCGGGCTGCTGAACTGCGGAAATAACCGCATTATCATGCTGGATGGCGCAATGCCATCCAGCTTTTAGATTACTCACCCGCCAGCGCGCGTGGGAACAGTACATTGTTTTCCAGACTGATGTGATCCATCAGGTCATCAATCAGTTCATTAATGCCGTTATACATCGCTTTCCAGGTGGTGCAGGCTTCTGGCGGCGGTGTGACGTTATTGGTAGTGTGTTTGATCACTTCCAGCAGTTCGCCCGCTTCATCGTGCTCGCTTTCCATTACGCTGATTGGCCCCATTGCCTGGCTGCCCATGCCTTGTTTGATCATCGGGAAGAGGATCTGCTCTTCTTTCATCATGTGGCTGGAAAGCTCTTCATGCAGCATGGTCAGGTATTTTGTCAGCCCTTTTGGCACGCTCGGTTTGTCGGCGTGAACGCGCTCGACTTTAGTCGCTTGCAGGATCAGCTCCGGCAGTTGCTCGCGGTGACGATCGTGGTAGCGCACGATGATATGGTCGATGATTTCTGCCAGCGGGGCGCTACGCCAGTCTTTCTCAATCGGTTGTTCAGCAAGCTTTGCCAGCTCAGCTTCAATGACCTCAACATCCAGTTCTTTACGTGCCGCCGCACGCGCCAGCGTTTGCTTACCGCCGCAGCAGTAATCCATATCATATTTACGAAACAGAGCCGAAGCGCGAGGGATAGAGAGCGCCAGTTCACCTAAAGGTTGGTCGCGATAAGCCATAGCTGATACCTCATTCTTAATAAGATAAGATGTATTTTAAATGCATCTTTAAGGCAAATGCTATAACCCTTACGTAGCAGAGGCTTATTTAACTCACTGCCAGTATGTCAACTTTCTGAGACAGATTCAGTTAAAGGCTTTTCCGGTTTTGCTCTGACTGCAATGACCACGCCAACCACTAACAGCGCGATACCGCTCAGCGTCATCAGCGGCGGCATTTGCTGGCGTATCAAAAAGGTGTACAGCAAACCTGCCAGTGTTTCGAAAACGATCAGCGGCCCGAGAATCACTGTCGGTAATCGCTGGCTGGCGACGTTCCAGCAGAGTGCGCCAACCCATGAGCAAAGCACGGCTATCGCAACCATCAGACTAATAAACACCAGCGGACGGGGGCCAAAAGGTAAGGAGAAGTCCGGCGTTTGTATATTCAGCCAGTAACAGGCGACGAGATAGCCGATGAGAGAAACCGGCAGCGTGACCAGCGCCTGCGCCGTCGCCCACATCATCGGATGTTTGTCGGGATTTTCCCGCAGCCAGCGGGCGTTGCGCAGGGCATACCATGCCCAGCAGACCACGGAAACTAACGCTAGCACGATGCCAGAGGTATAACGTGCCCAGTCAAAATCGGGGAGTCCGTGGTTTAACTCAGCAATATTCACACACGCCAGGCCGATGCCAATACAAATCAGTGCCGGGGCGAGTTTTCCCCACGCGAGTTTGCCGTCGCGCTGGCTATAAAGCAGATTGGCAAAGACAGGAATGACCACCGGCAGGGTGCCAATAATCATCGTAGAAACAGGCGCGCCAGTACGTTGAATGGCACTGGCAAGGCAGAAGTAATAGATGAGGTTGCCCATCATAGTGAGCATCAAGGCGGTAAGCCAGTCGCGACGCGCCAACTGACGCAGACGCACGCGTCCCAGCCAGGCAATGGGTAGCGCAATTAACCCTAACGCCAGATAACGCCCCATCGACTGCAACATCGCCGGGTATTCCGGCACGATCAACGGCCCGACAAAAATAAGCCCCCACATCAACCCTGCTAACAGGGCGTACAGCACGCCGCTAATCATTACTGGCATCCATTGGTCTGTCAGAAGAAACGTTCAGGAAGCAGACATGATTGCTCCCGGCATCCCGTCATTATCAGAGAGGATGCGGGAGGATGCCACTTTAATTAACTATTTATTAACATTAAAAAGATGGCTTACGCTTTCGGCTAACGTTGTCGTTGGGCGGCCAATCAATTTGCTCAGCGTTTTGCTGTCATCAAACAGACCGCCTTTCGATGCGCCAACGTCAGAATCCGCCAGCATATCCGCCAGTCCGTCAGGCAGGCCAACGCTTTTCAGCGCCGCAGCGAAATCGGTTTCGCTCAGATTTTGATAGGTAACCTGTTTGCCGCTCTGTTTGGTCAGCTCTGCCGCTAACTGTGTCAACGTCCAGGCACTATCGCCCGCCAGCTCGTAAACCTTGCCTTCGTGACCGGCTTCGCTAATCACGCGTGCCGCAGCTGCCGCATAATCTGCCCGCGTTGCCGAGGCAATTTTGCCATCGCCCGCGGCACCGATAAATACGCCGTGCTCCAGTGCTGCCGGGGCGCTGGCGAGATAGTTTTCGGTGTACCAGCCGTTGCGCAGCAGGGTGTAAACGATGCCAGAATCAGCCAACATTTTCTCCGTCTCGATGTGCTCATCGGCGAGGCCGAGCGGAGATTTATCCGCGTGAAGCAGACTGGTATAAGCGATAAATTTCACGCCAGCCGTCTTTGCGGCATTAATAACATTACGATGCTGCGGGGCACGTTGACCCACTTCGCTGGAAGAGATCAGCAGTAGTTTTTCCACTCCCTGAAGTGCAGATGTCAGTGCGGCTTCATCGCCGTAGTCAGCCTGACGCACGGTAATGCCTTGTGCTGTCAGTGCCTGGGCTTTTGCCGGATTACGAACGATAGCCACTATTTGGCTGGCAGGAACCGTTTTCATCAAGGATTTAATAACATAGTGACCAAGTTGGCCAGTGGCACCAGTAATAGCGATCATGGGAAGTCTCCATCGTTTTGTCTTGTGTTTAAATACGCTAACACCTAAACTTACTTTTAGTAAGTACGTACAAAAAGGTAAGTATGAAATGAGTCAGGTTAGCCTGTCACAACAACTGAAAGAGGGTAATCTCTTTGCGGAACAGTGCCCGTCGCGCGAGGTGTTGAAACACGTCACCAGCCGTTGGGGGGTGTTGATTCTGGTGGCGCTACGCGAAGGTACTCATCGCTTTAGCGACCTGCGGCGCAAAATCGGTGGGGTGAGTGAAAAGATGCTTGCGCAGTCGTTACAGGCGTTAGAACAGGATGGTTTTCTTAACCGTATCGCGTATCCGGTGGTGCCGCCGCATGTGGAATATAGCCTCACGCCGCTGGGCGAGCAGGTGAGCGAAAAGGTTGCTGCACTGGCGGACTGGATTGAGTTGAATTTGCCCGAGGTGTTGGCGGTGCGGGATGAACGTGCGGCATAACTGCCGGCTGCGCTTATCCGGCCTACGGTTCATGACTTGTAGGGCGGATAAGATGCGCCAGCATCGCATCCGACAAAAGTGCCGGATGCGGTTGATGATTTATAGGCCGAAAAAGAAGTGTATTACTTACTCAAATCCACCTGATAAATCGCAAACCCGATATCATCGGTCGCGACTTTATTCATCGGATATTGCCCTTTCTCTTTAATAAACGCCGCGGCTTTATCTGATGGAGAGGTTTCGAAACGGATATCCAGTTTCTTATCGCCAGCTATCGGTGCTAAACGCCAGTTGTTATCTGCCGCCGGGTGAATTTCCCCCGCACGTTTCGACTCATCAGCAATCCACGCTGCCAGCACCGAGCGGTTCTCATCCGGTGAAGCAAAAGCGATATGGCTGTCGCCCGTACCGGCAAATTTGCCGCCGTAAGCGCGATAGTTATTGGTGGCAACCAGGAACATGGCGTTCGGATCAATCGGCTTGCCATTAAAGGTCAGGTTCTTAATCCTTTCCGCATTGGCATTAACCATCTGGCACTCGCCGTCATAACGGGCAGGCTGGGTAACATCAATCTGATAATTCACACCATCAATCACATCAAAGTTATAGGTGCGGAAACCATCCCAGTTGATGAGTGACTGTGGTTTCGTGTTGTCAGGATCAATCTGGTTAAACTGTCCGGCGGAGCACTCCAGCCACTCTTTCACCTCTTTACCGCTGGCTTTCACCACAATCAGCGTATTGGGGTAGAGATAAAGATCGGCGGCATTACGGAAGGTCAACTGGCCTTTTTCCACCTCCACATAGCTTGCCGGATCATTTTTGCGACCACCAACTTTAAACGGTGCAGCAGCTGAAAGCACCGGCAGTTTTGCCAGATCCGGATCGCCCTGAATGTAATGCTCGACATACGCTTTTTGCGCGTTGTTCACCACCTGCACGGTCGGATCGTCCTGCACCAGCGCCAGATAGCTATACATATTGTCGGCGGATTTACCGATTGGCTTGCTGACGAACTGGCGTGTGGCATCGTGATCGGCTTTGAGTGTTTCTACCAGCTTGCTGTCTTCCGCCGCGAGGGATTTTTTATTGGCGATGTCGTAAATCGGCCGTGCTTCCGCTTTCGCCTGCGTCACCTGCCATTTACCGCTGTTATTACTGAGTTGTAAGTCGACCACCCCAAGATGATCGCCCCACATGCCCGGCATTACCGCCGGAACACCATTCAGCGTGCCTTTCGCGATATCAGCCCCTTCGATATCAGCAAAATCTTTACCTGGGAAAACGGCGTGAGCATGGCCAAACATAATGGCGTTAACGCCAGGAATTTCACTGAGGTAATAAACTGAGTTTTCCGCCATCACTTTATACGGATCGGCAGATAGCCCGGAATGCGCCAGAACGACAACGACATCGGCACCTTTCTCGCGCATTTCAGGCACGTATTTGCGCACGGTTTCGGTAATATCATTCACCGTCACTTTTCCGGATAAATTAGCTTTATCCCAGCCCATGATTTGCGGCGGCACGACGCCAATATAGCCAATCTTCAGCGTCTGTTTTTTTCCGTCTTTATCGACCACTTCGGTATCTTTAATTAAATACGGTGTAAACATTGGCTGTTTGGTTCTGGCGTCAATGACGTTGGCATTTACATAAGGGAATTTCGCTCCCGCCAACGCATTTTTCAGGTAATCCAGACCGTAGTTAAATTCATGATTGCCGAGTGTACCGACCGTATAATCCAGCGTATTCAGCGCCTTATAAACCGGATGAACATCACCTGCTTTTAATCCTTTCGCCGATATGTAATCGGCCAGCGGACTCCCCTGAATCAAATCGCCGTTATCGACCAGTACGCTGTTTTTCACTTCATTGCGGGCATCGTTAATCAGGCTTGCCGTACGTACCAGTCCGAATTTTTCCGTGGCGGTGTCTTTGTAATAATCGAAATCCATCATGTTGCTATGCAGATCAGTGGTTTCCATGATACGTAGATCGACCGTCGCTGCATTCACACTGGCGGCAATCAGCGTGGCCAGGAGCGTTGCGCTAAACTTAATCATCAGGGACATCCTTTTATCATCGGGAATACGAAAGAAAAGGGAGAATAAACGCCTTACTTATAGAACAGTGAAGAATGCCACAATTTTACGCTTTGAAAATGATGACACTATCACAGTTGGCGCATTCATTAACGATAGGGTATAAGTAAAACAATAAGTTAACACCGCTCACAGAGACGAGGTGGAGAAATGTTAGATCAAGTATGCCAGCTTGCACGGAATGCAGGCGATGCCATTATGCAGGTCTACGACGGGACGAAACCGATGGACGTCGTCAGCAAAGCGGACAATTCTCCGGTAACGGCAGCGGATATTGCCGCTCACACCGTTATCATGGACGGTTTACGTACGCTGACACCGGATATTCCGGTCCTTTCTGAAGAAGATCCTCCCGGTTGGGAAGTCCGTCAGCACTGGCAGCGTTACTGGCTGGTAGACCCGCTGGATGGTACTAAAGAGTTTATTAAACGTAATGGCGAATTCACCGTTAACATTGCGCTCATTGACCATGGCAAACCGATTTTAGGTGTGGTGTATGCGCCGGTAATGAACATAATGTACAGCGCGGCAGAAGGCAAGGCCTGGAAAGAAGAGTGCGGTGTGCGCAAGCAGATTCAGGTCCGCGATGCGCGCCCGCCGCTGGTGGTTATCAGCCGTTCCCATGCAGATGCGGAGCTGAAAGAGTATCTGCAACAGCTTGGCGAACATCAGACCACGTCCATCGGCTCTTCGCTGAAATTCTGCCTGGTGGCGGAAGGGCAGGCGCAGCTGTACCCGCGCTTCGGACCAACGAATATTTGGGATACCGCCGCTGGTCATGCTGTGGCTGCAGCTGCCGGAGCGCACGTTCATGACTGGCAGGGTAAACCGCTGGATTACACTCCGCGCGAGTCGTTCCTGAATCCGGGATTCAGAGTGTCTATTTATTAATTAATTTATGCAGCAGGTCCATCACTTGCTGCACCTCTTCCGGTGTGAGCGCCCCGTCTTTGGCCCATTGCACGCGACCGTCTTTATCCAGCACCACTACAGCAGAACTTTCTTCATCCAGCTGCCAGGCACCGCGCGCGACGCCATTGCTATCGACAATAAACTGCGACCAGGGATAAAGCTTTTTATTACTCTCCAGACTGCTGCGCACAAACATGCCGGAACCCGGAATTGCGTCGTCGGTGTTAACAATGGTGGTGGTCTGGTAACGATCGTGCGGTAACTTCGCTGATTTAATCGCTTCAATCAGCGTCGCGTTTTTCTCTTTTGCAGAGGTGCGACCAGCAATATGTTGCAGTACCCGCACTTTTCCCACTAACTGCGCGCTGTTCCAGGTTTTGTAGCTAAACTGATCTTTATCAAGCACCAACTCGCCCCGATCGGTAATGCCAATCGGCGGCACTCGCTGACCGGTTTCGAACTGATGTGCGGAAGCCATCATCGGCAACAGCAGGCAGGTGAGTGCCAGAATCTTGCGTAGGGTCATGGTGTTTCCTTCTTATGATATGCAGGTGATCCGACCACTTGGGTCTGAGTTTTAATCATATGTGCTATTTATCGAATTTCCCGCAAGTGTGATGCCAGTTTGCGGTCAAGCGCACAAATCATATGAAAAATGAATGCTTATACTGAAGACCGCGCTTCGGTAAAAAGATAATTCTGAATAATTGTAACCTTTAGGTAAAAAAAGTTATACGCGGTGGAAACATTGCCCGGATAGTCTATAGTCACTAAGCATTAAAATTTGCGCCTCATAATAGTTGGGCCGATTGTGGCACCGCACAGGCGTAATACTCAGCAGGAGATAACAATGAAAATTTTCCAACGGTACAACCCACTTCAGGTGGCGAAGTACGTAAAGATCCTGTTCCGTGGACGGTTATACATCAAGGACGTTGGCGCTTTTGAATTTGATAAGGGTAAGATTCTTATCCCAAAAGTGAAGGATAAGCTGCATTTGTCAGTGATGTCCGAAGTTAACCGTCAGGTTATGCGTCTGCAAACAGAGATGGCTTAACCAAAGTGCTATGCAGTAAAAAGTGCTATGCAGTAATAAGACGGCTCCTGATTCAGGAGCCGTTGATGTTTCTGGGGGTTACGCGACGCTTTCTTCTTTATCTTTAGCGTCAGGCAGTTTTGGCGAAAGGGCGGTGGCCTTGCTGTCGATCCGGGTCACCAGCAGCTGGTCGATGCGGTAGTTATCGATATCCACCACTTCAAATTTGTAGCCAGCGAATTTCACCGAATCGGTGCGTTTTGGGATCTTACGCAGCATAAACATCATAAAGCCGCCGATGGTTTCGTAGTTGCCCGACTGCGGGAATTCGTCAATATCCAGCACGCGCATGACGTCGTCAATCGGAGTGCCGCCGTCAATCAGCCATGAGTTCTCATCACGGGCGACAATCTGCTCTTCCAGCCCCTGGCCGACCAGATCGCCCATCAGCGTGGTCATCACGTCGTTGAGGGTGATGATCCCCACTACCAGCGCGTACTCGTTCATGATCACCGCGAAGTCTTCACCTGCGGTTTTAAAACTTTCCAACGCCTCTGAAAGGGTTAACGTATCCGGCACAATCAGCGTGTTGCGAATTTGTACGCCGCTGTTCAGTGCCAGGCTTTGGTTAGCCAGCACGCGGTTCAGCAGGTCTTTAGAATCGACATAGCCGATGATGTGGTCAATATCTTCATTACAGACGAGGAACTTAGAGTGCGGATGTTCCGCCACCTTATTCTTCAGACTTTGCTCATCTTCGTGGAGATCAAACCAAATCACGTTTTCACGCGGTGTCATTGACGACGGAACGGTACGGGATTCCAGCTCAAAGACGTTTTCAATCAGCTCGTGTTCCTGTTTACGTAACACGCCCGCCAGCGCACCGGCTTCCACTACCGCGTAGATGTCATCAGAAGTGATGTCATCTTTACGTACCATTGGCAGTTTGAAAATACGGAAGATCATGTTCGCCAGGCCGTTGAAGAACCATACCAGCGGGGTGCAAACGTACAGGCAGAAGCGCATCGGGTTGATGATACGCAAAGCGACAGCTTCTGGCGCAATCATACCGATGCGTTTCGGGGTTAAATCCGCAAACAGGATAAACATGCCAGTCACTAACGAGAAAGAGAGAATAAAGCTCAGTTGCTCAGAGAGCTCTGCCGACATATAGCGGGAGAACAGGCTGTGAAAAGCTGGAGAAAATGCCGCATCACCGACGATACCGCCGAGAATCGCCACTGCGTTCAGACCGATTTGGACCACGGTAAAGAACATACCGGGATTTTCCTGCATATTCAGAACGCGTTGGGCATTTATATTGCCTTCATCAGCCAGCAGTTTAAGTTTGATTTTGCGTGAGGCGGCAAGCGAGATCTCGGACATCGAGAAGAACGCACTTACAGCGATCAAGCAGAGTATGACTAAAATACTGTTTAACATATCTTATCCGACCTTTCAGGCCAGATCCTCGGAAGGGGAAGTTGATTAATTTGTGTGAAATACACATTGAAAGCCGATTCGAAGAAAGTGAACCGGCATTTTCAGTGGCTAGTATAGCGTAAGGTACTGTAAAGCCGCCAGAGGGTTAAAATTCAGACAGCTGAAAAATGCAAAACTGCCTGATACGCTATGCCGATCAGGCCTACGCAGTCCTTGCAATATATTGAATTTGGACGATTTTGTAGGCCTGGTAAGTCGTTTACGCCGCATCAGGCATAAACAAAACGCACTTTATCAACAATCTACATTTGTACCCGTAACGCTATGCTTCCGGCGGCAGACAGACGCCAATTCCGCCAATTCCACAGTAACCATACGGGTTTTTATGCAGATATTGCTGGTGGTCATCTTCGGCATAATAAAACGGTGTGGCGTTAGCGATTTCCGTGGTGATGTGACGATCGTCATCGGCGGCAAGCATCGCCGCCTGAAAACGTTCCAGACTGGCGCGAGCTGCGGCATCCTGTTCTGGGGTCAGCGGATAAATCGCTGAACGATACTGCGTGCCGTGGTCATTGCCCTGACGCATTCCCTGGGCGGGATCGTGATTCTCCCAAAATACCTGTAGCAACTGCTCATAGCTGATGACGGAAGGATCGTAAACAATGCGTACCGCTTCGGCATGACCCGTATCACCGGAGCACACTTCCCGATAAGTCGGATTTGGCGTATAGCCGCCGGTATAGCCTGCGGCGGTGCTGTAAACGCCGGGTAACTGCCAGAACAGACGCTCCACACCCCAGAAACAACCCATCGCAAAAATGGCAATCTCCATTCCGTCAGGTACATTGGTCATTGAGTGACCGTTGACCGCATGCAGCGTGGCTACGGGCATCGGGGTGTTACGTCCAGGCAGGGCATCGGCGGGGGAAACCAGATGCTTTTTATCAAATAAACTCATGGTGTCGCTCTCCCGAAAATCGGTCATTGGGGTTAAGGTTGTAACAAGAGGCGTATTTGCACACAATAACCACCGTGAATAGGTCTAAAGTAAAACATAAGAAATATTTGGGGTTTAGTCTGCTTTTTAATCCATATTACTGGATTTTTGTTAAGCCGTTTAACGGCGTTCCAGGGGCAGGAAAAAAGGATATTCAGGAGAAAATGTGCGCTATATCCGACAGTTATGCTGTGTAAGCTTACTCTGCTTAAGCGGATCTGCCGTCGCCGCGAACGTCCGTCTACAGGTCGAGGGGTTATCGGGACAGCTGGAAAAGAACGTTCGTGCGCAGCTTTCTACGATTGAAAGTGATGAAGTGACGCCAGACCGTCGCTTTCGCGCACGCGTCGATGATGCCATCCGCGAAGGTCTGAAAGCGCTGGGTTATTACCAGCCGACCATTGAATTTGATCTCCGTCCACCGCCAAAGAAAGGGCGGCAGGTATTGATCGCCAAAGTCACGCCAGGCGTGCCGGTGTTAATTGGCGGCACCGATGTGGTATTGCGCGGCGGCGCGCGGACCGATAAAGACTATTTGAAATTGCTCGATACTCGCCCGGCTATTGGCACGGTACTGAACCAGGGCGATTATGAAAATTTCAAAAAGTCCTTAACCAGCATTGCGTTGCGTAAAGGTTATTTCGATAGCGAATTTACCAAAGCGCAGCTGGGCATTGCGCTCGGCCTGCATAAAGCCTTCTGGGATATTGATTATAACAGTGGCGAACGTTACCGCTTTGGGCATGTGACCTTTGAAGGATCACAAATCCGCGATGAATACCTGCAAAATCTGGTGCCGTTTAAAGAGGGCGATGAGTACGAATCGAAAGATCTGGCAGAACTGAACCGCCGACTTTCTGCTACCGGCTGGTTTAACTCGGTGGTGGTGGCTCCACAATTTGATAAAGCGCGCGAAACGAAAGTATTACCATTGACGGGCGTGGTTTCGCCGCGAACAGAAAACACCATCGAAACCGGGGTCGGTTACTCTACGGACGTGGGACCGCGCGTGAAAGCGACGTGGAAAAAGCCGTGGATGAACTCATACGGTCACAGTTTGACCACCAGTACCAGTATTTCCGCGCCGGAACAGACCCTTGACTTCAGCTATAAAATGCCGCTGCTGAAGAATCCACTGGAACAATATTATTTGGTGCAGGGCGGTTTTAAGCGCACTGACCTGAACGATACCGAATCTGACTCCACTACGCTTGTGGCTTCTCGCTACTGGGATCTCTCCAGCGGCTGGCAGCGTGCCATTAACCTGCGCTGGAGCCTCGACCACTTTACCCAGGGTGAAATTACCAACACCACGATGCTGTTTTATCCTGGGGTGATGATTAGCCGCACGCGTTCTCGTGGTGGCCTGATGCCAACCTGGGGCGACTCGCAACGCTACTCTATCGACTACTCCAACACTGCCTGGGGCTCAGATGTCGATTTCTCCGTTTTCCAGGCGCAGAACGTCTGGATCCGCACACTGTACGATCGCCATCGTTTTGTTACACGCGGCACGCTGGGCTGGATTGAAACCGGTGATTTCGACAAAGTACCGCCGGATCTGCGTTTCTTCGCCGGGGGCGATCGCAGTATTCGCGGCTACAAATACAAATCTATCGCCCCGAAATACGCCAACGGTGACCTGAAAGGGGCCTCGAAGTTGATAACCGGATCGCTGGAATACCAGTACAACGTGACCGGAAAATGGTGGGGCGCGGTGTTTGTCGATAGTGGCGAAGCGGTAAGCGATATTCGCCGCAGCGACTTTAAAACCGGTACCGGGGTCGGCGTACGCTGGGAATCGCCGGTCGGGCCAATCAAACTCGATTTTGCCGTACCGGTCGCGGATAAAGACGAACACGGGTTACAGTTTTACATCGGTCTGGGGCCAGAATTATGAGTTTATGGAAAAAAATCAGCCTCGGCGTGGTTATCGTTATCTTACTGTTGCTGGGATCGGTGGCGTTTCTGGTGGGCACCACCAGCGGCCTGCATCTGGTATTTAAAGCGGCGGATCGCTGGGTGCCAGGACTGGATATTGGCAAGGTCACCGGCGGCTGGCGCGATCTCACCTTGTCTGACGTTCGTTATGAGCAGCCAGGCGTGGCGGTAAAAGCGGGTAATCTGCATCTGGCGGTCGGTCTTGAGTGCCTGTGGAACAGTAGCGTTTGTATTAATGACCTGGCGCTGAAAGACATTCAGGTCAACATCGACAGTAAAAAAATGCCCCCTTCTGAACAGGTTGAAGAAGAGGAAGATAGCGGTCCGCTGGATCTCTCCACGCCGTATCCCATCACCCTGACACGGGTGGCACTGGACAACGTCAACATCAAGATTGATGACACCACGGTGTCGGTGATGGACTTCACCTCCGGCCTGAACTGGCAGGAGAAAACCCTGACCCTGAAACCGACGTCGCTGAAAGGCCTGCTGATTGCTCTGCCGAAAGTGGCGGAAGTGGCGCAGGAAGAAGTGGTCGAGCCGAAAATTGAAAATCCGCAGCCGGATGAAAAGCCGCTCGGCGAAACGCTGAAAGATCTCTTTTCTCGCCCGTTATTGCCGGAAATGACCGACGTGCATTTGCCGCTTAACCTGAACATTGAAGAGTTTAAGGGCGAGCAGCTGCGCGTGACGGGCGACACGGACATCACCGTGAGCACCATGCTGCTGAAAGTGAGCAGCATTGACGGCAATACTAAACTGGACGCCCTGGATATCGATTCCAATCAAGGGATCGTCAACGCCAGCGGCACGGCGCAGCTGTCAGACAACTGGCCGGTGGATATCACCCTCAACAGCACACTGAACGTGGAGCCGTTGAAAGGTGAAAAGGTGAAGCTGAAAGTGGGCGGCGCGCTGCGCGAACAGCTGGAGATAGGCGTTAACCTTTCCGGTCCGGTGGATATGGATTTACGCGCCCAGACGCGACTGGCGGAAGCCGGATTGCCGCTCAACGTGGAAATAAACAGCAAACAGCTTTACTGGCCGTTCACTGGTGAGAAGCAGTATCAGGCGGATGATCTGAAACTGAAACTTACCGGCAAAATGACCGATTACACGCTCTCTATGCGTACGGCAGTGAAGGGACAGGAGATCCCGCCAGCCACCATTACCCTTGATGCCAAAGGTAATGAACAGCAGGTCAATCTCGACAAACTCACCGTCGCGGCGCTGGAAGGGAAAACTGAACTCAAGGCGTTGCTCGACTGGCAGCAGGCCATTAGTTGGCGCGGTGAGCTAACGCTTAACGGCATTAACACCGCCAAAGAGATCCCAGAGTGGCCGTCGAAACTCAATGGCTTGATTAAAACCCGCGGTAGCCTGTACGGCGGCACCTGGCAGATGGAGGTGCCAGAACTGAAGCTGACCGGTAACGTCAAACAGAACAAAGTGAACGTTGACGGCACGCTGAAAGGCAACAGTTATATGCAGTGGATGATCCCAGGGCTTCATCTGGAACTGGGGCCAAACAGTGCCGAAGTGAAAGGCGAGCTGGGGGTAAAAGATCTCAATCTTGATGCCACCATCAACGCGCCGGGGCTGGATAACGCGCTGCCGGGGCTTGGCGGTACAGCGAAAGGGCTGGTGAAAGTACGCGGCACGGTGGAAGCGCCACAACTACTGGCGGATATCACCGCGCGCGGCCTGCGCTGGCAGGAACTTTCCGTGGCGCAGGTTCGCGTGGAAGGCGATATCAAATCCACCGATCAGATTGCGGGTAAACTCGACGTGCGCGTTGAGCAAATTTCACAGCCGGATGTAAATATCAACCTCGTCACCCTGAATGCCAAAGGCAGCGAAAAGCAGCACGAGCTACAGTTGCGGATTCAGGGCGAGCCGGTTTCCGGGCAGCTTAATCTGGCAGGAAGTTTTGATCGCAAAGAAGAACGCTGGAAGGGAACTCTTAGCAATACCCGCTTCCAGACGCCGGTCGGCCCGTGGTCGCTGACCCGCGATATTGCTCTGGATTACCGCAATAAGGAGCAAAAAATCAGCATCGGGCCACACTGTTGGCTTAACCCGAATGCGGAACTGTGCGTGCCGCAAACTATCGATGCGGGGGCCGAAGGGCGTGCGGTGGTGAATCTCAACCGCTTCGACCTCGCCATGCTGAAACCGTTTATGCCAGAAACCACTCAGGCCAGCGGTATCTTCACGGGTAAAGCGGACGTTGCCTGGGACACTACCAAAGAGGGGCTGCCGCAGGGCAGTATCACCCTTTCGGGGCGTAACGTGCAGGTAACGCAAACCGTCAACGATGCGGCGCTGCCCGTGGCGTTTCAGACGCTGAATCTGACGGCGGAATTGCGTAACAACCGTGCCGAATTGGGCTGGACCATCCGCCTGACCAATAACGGCCAGTTTGATGGACAGGTGCAGGTGACCGATCCGCAAGGCCGCCGTAATCTTGGTGGCAACGTCAATATCCGTAACTTCAACCTTGCGATGATAAACCCCATCTTTACCCGTGGGGAAAAAGCAGCGGGGATGGTGAGTGCCAACTTGCGTCTGGGTGGTGATGTGCAAAGCCCGCAGTTGTTTGGTCAGCTTCAGGTTACGGGTGTGGATATCGATGGCAACTTTATGCCGTTTGATATGCAACCGAGCCAGCTTGCGGTCAACTTTAACGGTATGCGCTCGACGCTTGCCGGTACAGTACGGACCCAGCAGGGTGAAATCTACCTGAACGGTGATGCCGACTGGAGCCAGATTGAAAACTGGCGGGCGCGGGTAACGGCGAAAGGCAGTAAAGTGCGGATCACCGTGCCGCCGATGGTACGAATGGATGTATCGCCAGATGTTGTATTCGAGGCTACACCAAACCTGTTTACCCTCGATGGTCGCGTGGATGTCCCGTGGGCGCGCATCGTGGTGCACGATCTGCCGGAAAGCGCAGTAGGCGTCTCCAGCGATGTGGTGATGCTTAACGATAACCTGCAACCGGAAGAGGCAAAAACGGCGTCGATTCCGATTAACAGTAACCTGATTGTCCACGTTGGCAACAATGTGCGCATTGACGCCTTTGGCCTGAAAGCGCGGCTGACGGGCGATCTCAACGTCGTTCAGGACAAACAGGGGCTGGGCCTGAACGGGCAGATCAACATCCCTGAAGGGCGCTTCCATGCATATGGTCAGGATCTGATTGTGCGTAAGGGTGAGCTACTGTTCTCGGGCCCGCCGGATCAACCGTATCTTAATATTGAAGCTATTCGTAACCCGGATGCTACAGAAGACGACGTAATCGCTGGAGTTCGCGTCACTGGTCTGGCGGACGAACCGAAAGCGGAGATCTTCTCTGACCCGGCGATGTCGCAACAGGCTGCATTGTCTTATTTGCTACGTGGACAAGGGCTGGAGAGCGATCAGAGCGACAGTGCGGCAATGACCTCGATGCTGATTGGCCTGGGGGTTGCGCAAAGTGGCCAGATTGTGGGTAAAATCGGCGAGACGTTTGGCGTAAGCAATTTAGCGCTCGACACCCAGGGAGTAGGCGACTCCTCCCAGGTGGTGGTCAGCGGCTATGTATTGCCAGGTCTGCAAGTGAAATACGGCGTGGGTATATTTGACTCTATAGCAACACTCACGTTACGTTATCGCCTGATGCCTAAGCTATATCTGGAAGCCGTGTCTGGTGTAGACCAGGCACTGGATTTGCTCTATCAGTTCGAGTTTTAGCAATGCGAATATTTGTCTACGGCAGTTTACGCCACAAACAAGGCAACAGTCACTGGATGACCAATGCCCAGTTACTGGGCGATTTCAGTATCGATAACTACCAGTTGTATAGCCTGGGCCACTATCCAGGCGCAGTTCCGGGGAACGGAACAGTACACGGTGAAGTTTATCGTATTGACAACGCCACGCTGGCCGAACTTGATGCCTTGCGCACCAGGGGCGGTGAATACGCGCGCCAGTTGATTCAGACGCCGTACGGGAGTGCATGGATGTACGTTTATCAACGACCCGTCGATGGATTAAAGCTAATTGAAAGCGGCGACTGGTTAGACAGGGATAAGTAATAATAAAAGCACGCCACCTTCGGGTGGCGTTGTTTTATGCGATGTATCTCGCGATTTTTTTTGTAACTTTTCCATCTTTTGCTTTTCTCTCCGAGCCGCTTTCCATATCTGCAATCGCATAAAAAACTCTGCTGGCGTTCACAAATGTGCAGGGGTAAAACGGGGGCACGCTTTGAACGGTGAGTATGAGTGAGGTCGGCTAACTTCCAGCAAGTGGCTATGAACAGCAAAATGGTGGTCGGGTTTGCTTGTTCTTACCGTTCAAGCCTTTCAACTGCTGAAAATAAAAATAGTGGAGTAGATAGTTTATAAATTGCGGGCATAAAAAAACCCTTACTAACCGAAGCCCGGCGTTCAGGGTTATTACGCCAGAAGAACTTATTTATTCTTTGCGCGCTCGAAGGAGGCAACGATTTCAGCTTTAGCGGCTTCTGCGTTTTCCCAACCTTCAACTTTCACCCACTTGCCTTTTTCGAGGTCTTTGTAGTGCTCGAAGAAGTGAGCGATCTGCGCTTTCAGCAGCTCTGGCAGATCGTTAACGTCTTTAATGTGATCGTATTCTTTGCTCAGCTTGCTGTGCGGAACAGCAATCAGTTTCGCATCTTCACCGGCTTCGTCGGTCATTTTCAGAACGCCAACCGGACGGCAACGGATCACAGAACCCGGCTGCAGCGGGTACGGAGTCGGGACCAGTACGTCAACCGGGTCACCGTCCAGAGACAGGGTGTGGTTGATGTAACCGTAGTTGCATGGATAGAACATCGCGGTGGACATGAAGCGGTCAACGAACAGTGCGCCGCTCTCTTTGTCGATTTCGTATTTGATCGGATCTGCGTTAGCCGGGATCTCAATAACAACGTAGATGTCTTCCGGCAGATCTTTACCCGCAGGGACGTTGAGTAAGCTCATGTCTGTTTCCTTTAAAAATATGTGGCAAACAAGTGCCGAGTATTATAGCCAACTCGCGCCGAATGTCTTCGCTTGTTTTCGTCTTCATTTTCCTTTTTCACCAGTTTTAAGACGGTATACAGAGCAGGAAAATCCATAACCGTAGCCGCATTTTTCATAGTGAGATGAAAGCGATTACAAACTTGTGATTAACGTTTTATTTACTTTTTTGAAGTGTGATGTAACGCAATCCGTTACATAACGAATTGTCTATAGTTTTTTCGCGAACATCTTTTCACCAATAATAATTACTCCGACGAGGACAACCCTATGTGGAAACGCTTACTTGTAGTCTCTGCAGTCTCGGCAGCCATGTCGTCTATGGCGTTGGCCGCTCCATTAACCGTAGGATTTTCGCAGGTCGGATCGGAATCCGGCTGGCGCGCCGCAGAAACCAATGTGGCGAAAATTGAGGCCGAAAAACGCGGAATTACGTTGAAAATTGCCGATGGTCAGCAAAAGCAGGAAAACCAGATTAAAGCGGTACGTTCCTTCGTTGCACAAGGGGTAGATGCGATCTTTATCGCTCCGGTGGTCGCGACAGGTTGGGAACCGGTATTAAAAGAGGCGAAAGATGCCGAAATCCCGGTCTTCTTGCTCGATCGTTCCATTGATGTGAAAGACAAATCTCTCTATATGACCACCGTTACTGCCGACAACATCCTCGAAGGTAAGTTGATCGGTGACTGGCTGGTAAAAGAAGTGAATGGCAAACCATGCAACGTGGTGGAGCTGCAGGGCACCGTTGGGGCCAGCGTCGCCATTGACCGTAAGAAAGGCTTTGCCGAAGCCATTAAGAATGCGCCAAATATCAAAATTATCCGCTCGCAGTCAGGTGACTTCACCCGCAGTAAAGGCAAAGAAGTCATGGAGAGCTTTATCAAAGCGGAAAACAACGGCAAAAACATCTGCATGGTTTACGCCCATAACGACGACATGGTGATTGGTGCAATTCAGGCAATTAAAGAAGCGGGCCTGAAACCGGGCAAAGATATCCTCACGGGTTCCATTGACGGTGTACCGGACATCTACAAAGCGATGATGGATGGCGAAGCGAACGCCAGTGTTGAACTGACGCCGAACATGGCGGGACCCGCTTTCGATGCGCTGGAGAAATACAAAAAAGACGGCACCATGCCTGAAAAGCTGACGTTAACCAAATCCACCCTTTACCTGCCTGATACCGCAAAAGAAGAGTTAGAGAAGAAGAAAAATATGGGGTATTGAGGGTTGCTATGCCTGATGCCGATTCGTAGGCCGGATAAGGCGCTCGCGCCGCATCCGGCGATGGTGCACTGAAGCCTGATGCGACGCTTACCGCGTCTTATCATGCCTACTGGGAGCACGCTTTACACCGGGGGAAACCATGACGACCGACCAACACCAGGAAATCCTCCGCACCGAAGGATTAAGTAAATTTTTCCCCGGCGTCAAAGCGTTAGACAACGTTGATTTCAGCCTGCGCCGTGGCGAAATCATGGCGCTGCTCGGTGAAAACGGGGCGGGAAAATCGACGCTAATCAAAGCATTAACCGGTGTTTACCACGCCGATCGCGGCACCATCTGGCTGGAAGGCCAGGCTATCTCACCGAAAAATACCGCCCATGCACAACAACTCGGCATCGGAACCGTTTATCAGGAAGTCAACCTGCTACCCAATATGTCGGTCGCTGATAATCTATTCATAGGTCGCGAACCCAAACGTTTCGGGCTTCTACGCCGTAAAGAGATGGAAAAGCGCGCCACCGAACTGATGGCATCTTACGGTTTCTCCCTCGACGTGCGTGAACCGCTTAACCGCTTTTCAGTCGCGATGCAGCAAATCGTCGCCATTTGCCGGGCTATCGATCTCTCTGCCAAAGTGCTGATCCTCGATGAACCCACCGCCAGTCTCGACACCCAGGAAGTAGAGTTACTGTTTGGCCTGATGCGTCAGTTGCGTGATCGCGGCGTCAGCCTGATCTTTGTCACTCACTTTCTCGATCAGGTCTATCAGGTCAGCGATCGGATCACCGTCTTACGCAACGGCAGTTTCGTAGGCTGTCGGGAAACGCGCGAGCTACCGCAGATCGAACTGGTAAAAATGATGCTGGGGCGCGAGCTGGATACCCACGCGCTACAGCGTGCCGGGCGAACATTGTTGAGCGACAAACCCGTTGCAGCGTTCAAAAATTACGGCAAAAAAGGAACGATCGCACCGTTTGATCTCGAAGTACGCCCCGGCGAGATCGTCGGTCTGGCTGGCTTGCTGGGATCAGGACGTACCGAAACCGCCGAAGTGATCTTCGGTATCAAACCTGCTGACAGCGGCACTGCGTTGATCAAAGGCAAACCGCAAACCCTGCGATCGCCACATCAGGCGTCAGTACTGGGTATCGGCTTCTGCCCGGAAGACAGGAAAACCGATGGCATCATCGCTGCTGCCTCGGTGCGGGAAAATATCATCCTCGCTCTCCAGGCCCAGCGCGGCTGGCTACGACCCATTTCCCGTAAAGAACAGCAAGAGATTGCCGAACGCTTTATCCGCCAGCTTGGCATTCGCACACCTTCAACTGAACAACCGATTGAATTTCTCTCCGGCGGCAATCAGCAAAAAGTATTGCTTTCACGTTGGCTACTGACCCGACCGCAATTTCTGATCCTTGATGAGCCAACCCGCGGCATTGATGTTGGTGCCCACGCCGAGATCATCCGCCTGATTGAAACGCTATGCGCCGATGGTCTGGCGCTGCTGGTGATCTCCTCCGAACTGGAAGAGCTGGTGGGCTATGCCGATCGGGTGATCATCATGCGCGATCGCAAACAGGTGGCGGAGATCCCGCTGGCAGAGCTTTCCGTTCCGGCGATCATGAACGCCATTGCGGCGTAAGGAGAACAGTGTGATGCCTCAATCTCTCCCGGACACTACGCCGCCGAAAAGGCGCTTTCGCTGGCCAACGGGAATGCCGCAGCTGGCGGCACTGTTGCTGGTGCTGCTGGTCGATAGCCTGGTGGCCCCGCATTTCTGGCAGGTGGTGCTTCAGGATGGGCGTTTGTTCGGTAGCCCTATCGACATTCTTAACCGTGCGGCCCCCGTTGCGCTGTTGGCGATTGGCATGACGCTGGTGATCGCAACAGGTGGGATTGATCTCTCTGTGGGGGCGGTGATGGCTATCGCCGGAGCCACAACGGCTGCGATGACGGTCGCGGGATTCAGCCTGCCGATTGTTTTGTTAAGCGCCCTGGGCACTGGCATCCTGGCGGGATTGTGGAACGGCATACTGGTAGCGATCCTCAAAATTCAGCCGTTTGTCGCCACTCTGATCCTGATGGTCGCCGGGCGCGGCGTGGCGCAACTGATCACCTCCGGACAGATCGTCACGTTTAACTCGCCGGATCTCTCATGGTTCGGCAGCGGATCGCTGTTGTTCCTGCCAACGCCAGTCATAATTGCGGTGCTGACGCTTCTCCTCTTCTGGCTGTTGACCCGCAAAACGGCGCTGGGGATGTTTATTGAAGCTGTTGGTATCAACATTCGGGCGGCAAAAAATGCCGGAGTTAACACACGAATCATCGTCATGCTCACCTACGTGTTGAGCGGGCTATGTGCGGCGATCGCGGGCATTATCGTGGCGGCGGATATTCGCGGTGCCGATGCCAACAACGCCGGGTTATGGCTGGAGCTGGACGCCATTCTTGCGGTGGTGATTGGCGGCGGATCGCTGATGGGCGGGCGCTTTAACCTGCTGCTCTCAGTCGTGGGGGCGCTGATTATTCAGGGGATGAACACCGGAATTTTACTTTCTGGCTTTCCGCCGGAGATGAACCAGGTCGTAAAAGCGGTGGTGGTGCTTTGTGTGCTGATTGTTCAGTCGCAACGCTTTATCAGTCTGATTAAAGGAGTACGTAGCCATGATAAAACGTAACTTGCCGCTGATGATCACCATCGGCGTCTTTGTGCTGGGCTATCTCTACTGCCTAACCCAGTTTCCCGGTTTTGCTTCCACAAGAGTGATCTGCAATATCCTGACCGATAACGCCTTTCTTGGGATAATCGCCGTTGGCATGACCTTTGTGATCCTCTCTGGCGGTATCGATCTCTCCGTCGGTTCGGTGATCGCTTTTACCGGCGTGTTTCTGGCAAAAGTGATTGGCGACTTCGGCCTCTCGCCGTTGCTGGCATTTCCGCTGGTGCTGGTAATGGGCTGTGCCTTTGGCGCATTTATGGGGCTTTTGATCGACGCCCTGAAGATCCCGGCATTTATCATTACCCTTGCAGGGATGTTCTTTTTGCGCGGCGTCAGCTATCTCGTTTCGGAAGAGTCGATCCCGATAAATCATCCTGTTTATGACACGCTCTCAAGCCTTGCGTGGAAAATCCCTGGCGGCGGTCGCTTAAGTGCGATGGGGCTGCTGATGCTGGCGGTGGTGGTTATCGGTATTTTCCTCGCGCATCGTACCCGCTTTGGTAATCAGGTGTACGCCATTGGCGGCAACGCAACGTCGGCGAACCTGATGGGGATTTCCACTCGCAGCACCACTATTCGCATTTATATGCTTTCCACCGGATTGGCGACGCTGGCGGGGATTGTCTTCTCGATTTATACCCAGGCCGGATATGCGCTGGCGGGCGTAGGGGTGGAGCTGGATGCTATCGCGTCGGTGGTGATTGGCGGTACGCTTTTGAGCGGTGGCGTTGGAACAGTATTAGGAACGCTTTTTGGCGTGGCGATTCAGGGACTGATTCAGACTTACATAAACTTTGATGGCACGCTGAGCTCATGGTGGACGAAAATCGCCATCGGTATTTTGTTGTTTATTTTTATAGCATTACAGCGTGGATTAACGGTGCTGTGGGAGAATCGTCAGAGTTCGCCAGTGACAAGAGTCAACATTGCGCAGCGATAAAAACGCCTCTCCGTGTGGAGAGGCGCAGGAGATTACGCGTCCGGGAACTCACGGATAAAGCGTTCGACATCTTCAACCATATGGTCGTTGCCGACAAAGAACGAACGGCGCTGGTGCAGAGTTTCCGGGATGATATCCAGAATACGCTCTTTGCCATCGCTCGCTTTACCGCCCGCTTGTTCCGCCAGGAATGCCATCGGGTTGCACTCATAAAGCAAACGCAGTTTGCCGTCCGGGTGGCTGGCGGTGCTTGGGTAGAGATAAATACCGCCTTTCAGCAGGTTACGGTGGAAATCCGCGACCAGTGAACCGATATAACGTGAGGTATACGGGCGGTTGGTGGATTTATCTTCTTCCTGGCAGAATTTAATGTACTTCTTCACCCCGTTCGGAAACTTAATGTAGTTTCCTTCGTTGATGGAGTAGGTTTTGCCTTTCTCCGGGAAGCGCATCCGTTCCTGGCACAGGCAGAAAACGCCGAGCGAAGGATCGTAAGTAAAGGCGTGAACACCGCATCCGGTGGTGTAAACCAGCATGGTAGAGGAGCCGTATACCACGTAACCTGCCGCAACCTGTTTGTTACCAGGCTGGAGGAAATCTTCTTCCGTTACCGGCGTGCCGACGGGCGTAACGCGGCGGTAGATGGAGAAAATGGTACCGACAGAGACGTTAACATCGATGTTGGACGAGCCATCCAGTGGGTCCATCAGCACCACGTATTTTGCATGTTCACAGCCTTCAAAGACGACAATCTCATCTTCTTCTTCAGAGGCAATGCCCGCAACGATATCGCGTGCTTTCAGTGCGGCTTTCAGTTTTTCATTAGCGAACAAGTCGAGTTTTTGCTGAACCTCGCCCTGCACGTTCTCAGCACCGCTGGCACCCAGGATATCAACCAGTCCTGCTTTGTTGATATCGCGATGGATAATCTTGGCGCCCAGTTTTATTGCCGACAGCAAAGCAGTGAGTTCACCGGTAGCATGAGAAAACTCGTGCTGCTTTTCGACAATAAATTCACCTAACGTTTTCATAAAACTTTCCCTGCAATGTTTATGGAGTAAAGCGACCGTAACAATCTTAACAAATAATCGGAATGTTGCGCTCAGGTGAATCGCGCCAGCAAATTGCGGATTATCCTGAAATGCGTTTCTCACTTGCCCGACATATGCGTAAAATGAGCGGCAGATTAAAAAAGGATAGTGACGTATGCGCATTCATATTTTAGGAATTTGTGGCACGTTTATGGGCGGTCTGGCGATGCTGGCGCGCCAGTTAGGCCATGAAGTAACGGGTTCGGACGCCAATGTGTATCCGCCGATGAGCACCTTACTTGAGAAGCAAGGCATTGAACTGATTCAGGGTTACGATGCCAGCCAGCTCGATCCGCAGCCGGATCTGGTGATTATTGGCAACGCCATGACCCGTGGAAATCCGTGTGTGGAAGCGGTACTGGAAAAAAACATCCCTTATATGTCAGGTCCACAGTGGCTGCACGATTTTGTGCTGCGCGACCGCTGGGTGCTGGCCGTTGCCGGTACACATGGCAAAACCACCACCGCGGGAATGGCGACCTGGATTCTGGAACAGTGCGGTTACAAACCGGGATTTGTGATCGGCGGTGTGCCGGGGAACTTTGAGGTTTCGGCGCGTCTGGGCGAAAGCAACTTCTTTGTTATCGAAGCGGATGAGTATGACTGCGCCTTCTTCGACAAACGCTCTAAATTTGTTCATTACTGCCCGCGTACGCTGATCCTCAACAACCTTGAGTTCGATCACGCCGATATCTTTGACGACCTGAAAGCGATCCAGAAACAGTTCCACCATCTGGTGCGTATCGTTCCAGGGCAGGGCCGTATTATCTGGCCAGAAAACGACATCAACCTGAAACAGACCATGGCGATGGGCTGCTGGAGCGAGCAGGAGCTGGTGGGCGAGCAGGGTCACTGGCAGGCGAAAAAGCTGACCACCGATGCTTCCGAATGGGAAGTTTTGCTGGATGGCGAAAAAGTGGGCGAAGTGAAATGGTCGCTGGTAGGCGAACATAATATGCACAATGGCCTGATGGCGATTGCAGCGGCTCGCCATGTTGGTGTAGCGCCGGCAGATGCCGCTAACGCGCTGGGTTCGTTTATTAATGCTCGTCGCCGTCTGGAGTTGCGTGGTGAAGCGAATGGCGTCACGGTATATGACGATTTTGCCCATCACCCGACGGCGATTCTGGCAACGCTGGCGGCGCTGCGTGGCAAAGTTGGTGGTACGGCGCGCATTATTGCTGTGCTGGAACCGCGCTCGAATACCATGAAAATGGGGATCTGCAAAGACGATCTGGCACCTTCATTAGGTCGTGCCGATGAAGTCTTCCTGCTTCAACCGGCGCATATTCCGTGGCAGGTGGCAGAAGTGGCAGAAGCCTGCGTTCAGCCTGCACACTGGAGTGGCGATGTGGATACGCTGGCAGATATGGTGGTGAAAACCGCTCAGCCTGGCGACCATATTCTGGTGATGAGCAACGGCGGTTTTGGTGGGATCCATCAGAAACTGCTGGATGGTCTGGCGAAGAAGGCGGAAGCTGCGCAGTAATTCGGCCTCAGCCTGAGATAGTGTGCGTAGGCCGGATAAGGCATTCACGCCGCATCCGGCATTTGAGCATAGTGCCTGATGCGACGCTTGATGCGTCTTATCAGGCCTACAGGTGCACCGCATCCGGCAAACCATACTCACATCAACAACGAAAATTACCCTTCATTCTCCGCCAGTTCGCGCAGATACTGGAAAATCTGGCGTGCGGATTTCGGCGGCTTATTCCCTTCTTTCTCTTTCTTCGCGTTGCGGATCAGTGTACGCAGTTGCTGACGATCGGCATCGGGCCACAGATTCAATACTTCAGCGATGGCGTCATCACCTTGATCGATCAGACGATCGCGCAGGTTTTCCAGTTTATGGAACAGCACCACCTGCTGGTTGTGACGGTTTTTCAGCTTATCCAGCGCCTGACGGATCGGTTCTACATCGCGCTGGCGCAGCATCTTACCGATGAGCTGCAACTGGCGGCGGCGACCTTCCATCTTAATACGCTGGGCGAGCTCAATAGCCGCGCGCAGATCCGCATCTAACGGGATCTTATCCAGCGCGTTTTTCCCCAGATCAACAATTTCCGCGCCAAGGCGTTTTAGCTCCTCGGCATCACGTTTAATTTCACTTTTACTGACCCAGATAATTTCATCGTCTTCGTCTTCGATGTCATCACCGGGAACGTCGTCGAGCCAGTCTTCGGGCTGCTTAGTCATCTCAGGCTCCTTAAAAAAAGAGGCTAATGTTACCAGTTAAGATGCGCACTGAAAAACGGTTCTCTGTTAGACTTCAGAGAAACTCTCTACATTATGGCACTTGCAATGAAAGTAATCTCTCAAGTTGAAGCGCAGCGCAAGATTCTGGAAGAAGCAGTTTCCACTGCGCTGGAGTTGGCCTCAGGCAAATCGGACGGTGCGGAAGTTGCCGTCAGCAAGACCACCGGCATTAGCGTAAGCACGCGTTATGGTGAAGTGGAGAATGTTGAATTCAATAGCGATGGCGCGCTGGGGATCACTGTTTATCACCAGAACCGCAAAGGTAGCGCATCATCCACCGATTTAAGCCCGCAGGCCATTGCCCGTACTGTACAGGCGGCGCTGGATATTGCCCGTTATACCTCGCCAGATCCCTGTGCCGGCCTGGCAGACAAAGAGCTGCTGGCCTTTGACGCACCAGATCTCGACTTGTTCCACCCTGCTGAAATTTCCCCGGATGATGCCATTGAACTGGCGGCCCGCGCAGAACAGGCGGCATTGCAGGCGGACAAACGCATTACCAATACCGAAGGCGGCAGTTTTAACAGCCACTACGGTGTCAAAGTTTTTGGCAACAGCCACGGCATGTTGCAGGGTTACTGCTCTACGCGTCATTCACTCTCCAGCTGTGTAATTGCCGAAGAAAATGGCGATATGGAGCGTGATTACGCCTACACCATTGGTCGTGCGATGAGCGATCTGCAAACGCCAGAGTGGGTTGGGGCCGACTGTGCTCGCCGTACTTTATCGCGCCTGTCACCGCGTAAACTCTCCACCATGAAAGCGCCAGTCATTTTTACCAATGAAGTGGCAACCGGGCTTTTTGGCCATCTGGTGGGGGCGATAGCGGGTGGCTCGGTTTACCGTAAATCTACCTTTCTGCTGGATTCGCTGGGTAAACAAATTCTGCCGGACTGGCTGACCATTGAAGAGCATCCGCATCTGCTGAAAGGGCTGGCGTCGACGCCATTCGACAGCGAAGGTGTGCGCACCGAGCGTCGCGATATTATTAAAGATGGCATCCTGACTCAGTGGCTGCTGACCAGCTACTCGGCGCGGAAACTGGGGCTGAAAAGCACCGGACATGCGGGCGGTATTCACAACTGGCGGATTGCCGGACAAGGGCTAAGCTTCGAACAAATGCTCAAAGAGATGGGCACCGGGCTGGTGGTGACGGAGCTGATGGGCCAGGGCGTGAGTGCCATTACCGGTGATTATTCCCGTGGTGCAGCGGGCTTCTGGGTAGAGAATGGCGAAATTCAGTATCCCGTTAGTGAAATCACCATCGCAGGTAATTTAAAAGATATGTGGCGCAATATTGTCACCGTCGGTAACGATATTGAAACACGCAGTAATATACAGTGTGGTTCTGTGCTGTTGCCGGAGATGAAAATCGCCGGGCAGTAAAAAACTGGCGCGACCTGCCGCGCTATAAACTAAAAAATTACACAAAATCATTCGCACTGCATCGAGACGGAAAGTGAATGAGGGCCGGGGAGCGTACTCGCAGTACGTGACCCGGGCGAATGAGCGTAGCCGTCGATGAGGCAGTGTGAAGGATGAAGTGTAAATAAAAAAAGAAGTGAGCAATGCGTAAAAGCCTGTTAGCTATTCTTGCAGTCTCCTCGTTGGTATTCAGTTCTGCGTCGTTTGCCGCTGATCTTGAAGACAATATGGAAACCCTCAACGACAATTTAAAAGTGATCGAAAAAGCGGATAACGCGGCGCAAGTCAAAGACGCGTTAACGAAGATGCGCGCCGCAGCGCTGGATGCGCAAAAAGCAACGCCGCCGAAGCTCGAAGATAAATCACCGGACAGCCCGGAAATGAAAGATTTCCGCCACGGTTTCGACATTCTGGTCGGTCAGATTGACGACGCGCTGAAGCTGGCAAATGAAGGTAAAGTAAAAGAAGCGCAGGCTGCTGCAGAGCAACTGAAAACGACCCGCAACGCCTATCACCAGAAGTATCGTTAATTCCTCATTTCCCTGTTGCCTGCACTCAGGTAACAGGGAACTTATCATCGCAAATGATGCACCACCTGATTGCTGCTGCCGCGCCAGATCAGGGAAGGGTCTTTTAAATCCTGCACAAATTTGCCGTCGACCAGTACGTTAATCAAATCAACAACCTGCATTTGCGCAGCGTTGAGTTCGTCGAGTTTATAGCCTGTCCACACCCAGATGTCTTTACCCGGACACTCGGCGCGGATGCGTTTTACCAGTTTCAGAATATCCGGCACGTTTTGCGGATGCAGCGGATCGCCGCCGGAGAGGGAAATACCCTGGCGTTTGATACGAGTGTCATTCAGATCGTTAATAATCTGGTCTTCCATTGCTTTAGTAAATGTCTGACCGGAATTTACCCGCCATGTGCTTTTGTTATAGCAACCGGGGCATTCATGAACACACCCGGAGACAAACAGGGTGCAGCGAGTGCCGGGGCCGTTGACGATGTCGACAGGATAGTACTGATGATAATTCATTGTTTCGCCTGGCTTATCAGTCCGCGTATAGGATGCATCCGGTAATCAACGCCTGATGCGACGCTGTCGCGTCTTATCAGACCTACAATCGTTGTTGCCATGTAGGCCGGATAAGGCGTTTACGCCGCATCCGGCATTTGCTTAACGTAGAGTGAAGATTAACCTATCTGCCCATTCCCCAAATGTTTAACGCGGCGCTTAACTTCTTCCTGCTTACCGGCGTTAAATGGACGTGCATCCGGGCTACCTAAATATCCGCACACGCGGCGAGTCACCGACACACGGGAGGCGTCATGGTTACCACATTTCGGGCAAGTGAAGCCTTTGCTGGTGCACTCGAACTCACCGGTAAAGCCACACTCGTAGCACTCATCAATCGGTGTATTGGTGCCGTAATACGGTACATGCTGATAGCTGTAATCCCAGACATCTTCCAGCGCCTTCAGGTTGTGCTGAATGTTTGGATACTCGCCGTAGCAAATGAAACCACCGTTCGCCAGCGGCGGGTAAGGCGCTTCAAAGTCGATCTTGTCGTACGGGTTCACCTTCTTCTCCACATCGAGGTGGAAACTGTTGGTGTAGTAACCTTTATCGGTCACGCCCGGCACCACGCCAAACTCAGCAGTATCGAGACGGCAGAAGCGGTCGCACAGGTTTTCACTCGGCGTGCTGTAGAGACTGAAACCATAACCCGTTTCTTCTTTCCACTGATCCACTGCCTGGCGCAGACGTTCAACAATGGCGATACCTTTCGCGCGAAGCTGCTCGTTGTCGTAAACATGCTCGCCGCCGAACAGCGCGTTAATGGTTTCGTGGATGCCGATGTAACCCAGCGAAATAGACGCACGACCGTTTTTGAAGATTTCAGAAACATCATCGTCAGCATTCAGACGTACGCCACAAGCACCTTCCATATAGAGGATCGGGGCCACGCGCGCTTTCACGCCTTCGAGACGAGCGATACGGGTCATCAGCGCCTTACGTGCCAGCACCAGACGTTCATCCAGCAGCTTCCAGAAGGTGGCTTCATCGCCTTTTGCTTCCAGAGCAATACGCGGCAGGTTCAGGCTGATCACGCCGAGGTTGTTACGACCATCGTGGATCTGCTCGCCGTTTTCATTTTCCCACACGCCGAGGAAGCTGCGGCAGCCCATCGGGGTTTTAAACGAACCGGTGACTTTCACTACCTGATCGTAGTTCAGGATATCCGGATACATGCGCTTGCTTGCGCACTCCAGCGCCAGCTGTTTGATGTCGTAGTTCGGATCGCCTTTTTTATGGTTCAGACCATCGCGAATCGCAAACACCAGTTTCGGGAACACCGCAGTTTTACGGTTTTTACCGAGGCCTGCGATACGGTTACGCAGGATCGATTCCTGAATCAGGCGCGATTCCCAGCTGGTGCCCAGACCAAAACCAAAGGTTACAAACGGCGTCTGACCGTTGGCGGTGTGCAGGGTGTTTACTTCGTACTCCAGCGACTGGAAGGCATCGTAGCACTCTTTGATGGTACGAGAGTTAGCGTAGCCTTCGGCGTCCGGGATGTTCCACTCTTCTGCGGTCTTGCGATGTTTGTTGTAGCTGGCGGTAACAAACGGCGCCAGCACTTCATCGATACGGTTAATGGTGGTGCCGCCATAAATATGGCTGGCGACCTGAGCAATAATCTGCGCAGTTACCGCGGTTGCCGTAGAGATCGACTTCGGCGGTTCAATCTCGGCGTTCCCCATTTTAAAGCCCTGGGTCAGCATGCCTTTCAGGTCGATCAACATGCAGTTGAACATCGGGAAGAACGGCGAGTAATCGAGATCGTGATAGTGAATATCGCCACGCTCATGTGCCTGCACCACGTCACGCGGCAGCAGGTGCTGGCGTGCATAGTGTTTAGCCACGATCCCGGCCAGCAGGTCGCGCTGGGTTGGAATCACCTTGCTGTCTTTGTTGGCGTTTTCGTTGAGTAACGAGGCGTTGGTCTGCTCGACCAGACCACGGATCTCCTGGTTCAGGCGACCGCGTTTTTCACGTTCAATGTCGCGATCGTGACGGTACTCGATGTAAGCACGAGCCAGTTGTTTGTATGGACCCGACATCAGCTGGTTTTCAACTGCGGTCTGGATCTCGTTGATATCCACCTGGTTGCGGCCCTGCATCTGCTCGCTGACAACCGCGGCAACAGTGGCGCAATAATCGGCATCATCGACTTCCGCTGCTTTAGCTGCACGCAGAATCGCTTCTTTGATGCGCTCTGATTTAAACGGCACTTTGCAGCCGTCTCGTTTCATCACATGCGGTGTCATGATCGCTCCATATTTTTAAGAACAGGTTATCCACAGAAATTGGGAAAGGCGTTTTCCGGTTTTTTCGTTTCGTTTTCCGGTGCTTTCCGCAATCGCCATCCGCTTATCCACAACGCCGCACCTTTTTCGTGGGGAGCTGTAGTAGCAATTATAGTCGATTAATACAACATATTGGGTTGGGACGCATTTTAAAGTCTATATATAGTGCTTTGCATCAAGGATGTTTGAACTTTTTTTGATGTAGCTCAAAGTAAAAAGCAGAGCGTACGGATGACGGGCGCTACAGCGTTATGTAAATTTTTTAATGAATTTGCTGGTTGAAAAATCAACAAAAACAACATGCTGACAGACAAAACCCCGGAATGACAGGCATTCCCGGGGCTTAGCGGATACTTACTTCTGTAACCACCAGACAGCCTCAAAAGGCCGTAAAGTCATGGCACAGGGTTGTGGTGAGGCTTCTTCGTAGTTATGCATCACAAGCTGCCAGTTGCCGCGCATTTGCCCTGGCTGCCAGGGTTGGATCTCACGGCTAAGGTTGGCAATGACCAGCAAGGTTTGCCCCTTCCATTCACGGCGATAGCACCACAATACAGGGCTGTTTGGCAGCAGATCCTGGTAATTGCCCCATGTCAGGATGGCTTCCTGCTTACGCAGTGCGATTAACTTTTGGTAGGTGTAAAACACCGAGGAATCATCGGCCAGCGCGGCTTCTACGTTGATTTGTTGATAGTTATCGCCCAAGCCAATCCACGGTTCGCCAGCCGTAAACCCGGCATTATCGCCGTTGCTCCATTGCATGGGTGTGCGACTGTTGTCACGGGATTTGCTGGCGAGGATTGCCAATAACTCGTCGGCATCACGCCCATCGTTGCGTAGCTCGGCAAACATATTGAGGCTCTCCACGTCGCGATAGTCAGTAATGCGCGTGAAATGCGGGTTGGTCATGCCAATCTCTTCGCCCTGGTAGATATACGGCGTTCCCTGCATGCCATGCAGCACCATCGCCAGCATTTTTGCCGCAGGCACGCGGTATTCACCTTCATCACCAAAGCGAGAAACAATGCGCGGCTGATCGTGGTTACACCAGAACAAGGCATTCCATGCTACGTTGTGCATTCCTTGTTGCCAGTGGCGGAACAATGTTTTCAACGCCACAAAGTCAGGTTTAGCCAGCGTCCATTTTTCACCACCGGGATAATCGACCTTCAGGTGATGAAAATTAAAGGTCATCGATAATTCACTGCCTGTCAGTGCCGCGTATCGCTGGCAATGCTCAAGGCTGGTGGAGGACATTTCACCTACGGTCATTAACCCGCGTGGCGTAAACACATCGCGGTTCATCTCGTGCAAAAACTCGTGTGCTCGTGGTCCGTCGGTGTAGAAGCGACGCCCGTCGCCATCCAGGTCTTCAGGGAAACGCGGGTCTTTGGAGATCAGATTCACCACATCCAGGCGCAACCCGTCAACCCCACGATCGGCCCAGAACTCACAGACTTTTTTCAGCTCTGCGCGTACCGCTGGATTCTCCCAGTTGAGATCCGCCTGTTCTGGTGCAAAGAGATGCAAATAGTACTGTTCGCTTTCCGCATGCCAGCGCCACGCACTACCGCCAAATTTTGAACGCCAGTTGTTCGGTGGTGTTTCTGGTTCGCCATCGCGCCAGATATAAAACTGGCGGTAAGGGCTTTCTTTGTTCAGCGCCTCGCGAAACCAGGCATGTTGGGTAGAGGTATGGTTAAACACCATATCGAGAATGATACGAATCCCGCGCGATTTTGCCTGCGTCACCAGTTCGTCAAAATCGTCCAGCGTGCCGTAGGTGGGATCAATCGCCGTATAGTTCGCTACATCGTAACCGTTATCGACCTGGGGAGAGACATAAAAGGGGGTTAGCCAGATGGCATCAACGCCCAGTTTATGCAGATAGTCCAGGCGTTGGATAACGCCACGTAAATCGCCGGTGCCGCTACCCGTGGTGTCCTGAAAACTCTTTGGATAAATCTGGTAGATAACGCCGTTTTGCCACCAGTGGGGAAGATTAGTCATTACGTTATTCCTGCAAATGCGAGGGGGCGCAATTGCGCCCCGAAGAAAATTAAACAATGTCCAGCGTGCCCAGGCGGTATTTCCGCTGATAGATAAACGAGGTGAGTACAATCGGGATGATGATGGCGATAGCCATTGCCAGCGCAAACACCTGCCAGTAGCTCGGTTGAATCGAGAGAATTCCCGGCAGGCCGCCTACGCCGATACCATTCGCCATAACGCCGTTCAGGCCGCATAGCAATCCTGCCAGACCAGAACCAATCATCGCGCACAGCATCGGGAAGCGATATTTCAGGTTGATGCCGTACATTGCAGGCTCAGTGACCCCAAGCCAGGCGGAGATAGCGGCAGGCACGGAGATCTCGCGCTCATTGTGCTTGCGGCTGGAAATGATAATGCCTATCACGGCGGAGCCCTGAGCGATATTCGACAGCGCAATCAGCGGCCACACTGGCGTGCCACCCATGCTTTGAATCATCTGCAAATCAATAGCAAGGGTGGTCTGGTGTACGCCGGTGATCACCAGCGGCGCGTACAGGAAGCCAAACAATGCCGCACCAATCGGAGCAAAGCTGCCGGTCATCAGGTGACGTACCGCAAAGGCAACGCCATCGCCAATCATGCGACCAAACGGACCAATCAGCGCATGGGCGAGGAACACCGCGAGGATCAGCGAACAGACGGGCACCACCACCAGATAGAGGTAATCCGGTACGATGCGTTTAAGGCGAGTTTCAATAACGCCCAGTGCCAGCCCGGCTAACAGTGCCGGGATCACCTGTGCCTGATAGCCCACTTTGGCGATGCTGAACATGCCAAAGTCCCACACTTCCGGCAGCTGCTGCCCGAGCAGATAAGCGTTCATCAGCTGGGGAGAAACCAGTGTCACGCCAAGCACGATACCAAGGATCGGCGTGCCGCCCATTTTTTTCACCGCTGACCAGCAAATACCGACCGGCAGGTAGAAGAAGATCGCTTCACCGATCAACCACAGAAAATCGTAGATCGTTTGCAGGGAAGGGTACATTTGCGCCAGCGTCTGACCGTTGCTCATGGGCAAATCGCCGATCACATTGCGAAAACCGAGGATCAAACCGCCGCTAATCAACGCGGGCAGCAACGGGAAGAAGATCTCCGCGAAATGAGAGATCAACTGCTCATGCCATTTCATATTCTGCCGGGCGGCTTTTTTTACCTGCTCTTTATCAACCTGCGCCTGTCCGGTTGACGCTATTAGTGCTTGATAGTAATCACCCACGTTGGTGCCAATCACCACCTGAAATTGCCCGGCATTGGTGAAACAGCCTTTCACCATGGGGAGTTGCTCAATTTCTTTCGGTCTGGCATTGGCCGGTTGGTTGAGGACAAAGCGCAGGCGAGTAATACAGTGGCTCACCGTCGCAATATTGCCGCGCCCGCCGACCAGTTCAATCAACCGATCGATATCCGTTTGGTTTATTTTGCTCATCATAAAGCCCCATGGCAGATGACATTTTTGGTTGGCTGCAGAATATATTGCGCGGAAAAATTTAAAAACGGGAACGTTCCCGAAACGCAGCGAAGATCACAATTTATCGTTCAGGAAACGATCAGGACAGGGTGGCGGGGATGATGATTTGTTGCGGTTCGCTGCGCCCGGTTACCTGTGCGATCAACTGGCAGGCCGCCTGGCGTCCAGCTTCGGCGTAACCAGGATCTACGGTGACGATCTCCGGATGAAGGAATTTCATTAATGGCGTATTACCGACGCTCGCCAGTTGCAAGGTGTCGATGCGTTGCTCTTGCAGGTATTTACTTGCGCCAAGTGCCAGCGTGTCGGTTGCGCACAGTAAGGCGGTAGTTTCAGGCGTAATCACTTTTGCTACGTTCTCATAGCCTTGCTTCATAGCAAGGCCTGGCAGAGCGGCAACGGGATGCAGTTTATGCGCTTTGCAGAACGCCAGGTAGGCTTCGTGACGTCGCTTCCCGGTCGTCACGTCACTATGCGGCACGCCGAGATAACTGATATTACGATGCCCCTGGTCATACAGCCGTTGCATCAGGATCTTGATTGCCCCTTCGTCGTCATAACAGACCGAAGCAAAACCTTTTGCGTCACGCGCCAGCAGAACCAGCGATGACTGCCAGTGGGCTAACATTTCTTCTGTTATGCCAGTAAAACCGAACAGCACTACGCCGTCGATATTACGCCGTTTCAGCACCCCCAAATGTTCGGCAACTAATTGCGGGGAAAACTGACTTTCCATCATGATTGGGTCGTAACCTTGTTCATAGAACGCTGGCAGCATGGTTTGAACGGCGAGATTTTCTGACAACGAATCCAGGCGGGTAACAATGATGGCGACCACTTTATCGCTTTGCCCACGCATAGCGCGCGCAGAGCGGGAAGGGGAAAATCCATGCTGATTCATCACTGCTTCAACACGCTCGCGGGTGCGCTGGCTCACGCCGCTTTCGTTATTCAGCACCCGGGAAACTGTAGATTTCCCCACGCCGCTTAAGCGTGCGATGTCTTTGATGGTCAGCCGATTTTGCATCCTGTTGTCCTGTAACGTGTTGTTTAATTATTTGAGCCTAACTTTACCCGTGCATTCAGCAATGGGTAAAGTCTGGTTTATCGTTGGTTTAGTTGCCAGCAGGTATTATATCGCCATAGATGCTACGAATATTATTGGATTCTCCTTATTATTTGCGGCGCTTTATTCACTTACCGGAGGTTATATGGAACCTGATCCCACGCCTCTCCCTCGACGGAGATTAAAACTTTTCCGGTAAGCCCGTCTTTTCACGGCGTTACCGGATGCGTAAGGCCGTGACGTTTTAACGTCCCTGCTCAGCTTTATTACCTTCAGGTAAGGCTTCGCCACGCCTGAAGACATTTCTGTACTGTTTCAGACAGTGCGGAGGGACTCCTTATGTTTAAAGAAATCTTTACCCGGCTCATTCGCCATTTACCTTCCCGTCTGGTTCATCGTGATCCATTGCCTGGCGCGCAGCAGACAGTGAATACGGTGGTCCCGCCGTCCTTAAGTGCGCATTGCCTGAAAATGGCGGTGATGCCCGAAGAAGAATTGTGGAAAACGTTCGACACCCATCCGGAAGGGTTAAATCAGGCGGAAGTGGAATCTGCCCGCGAACAACATGGTGAAAATAAATTACCCGCACAACAACCGTCGCCGTGGTGGGTACATTTATGGGTCTGCTATCGCAACCCATTTAATATTTTACTCACCATTCTCGGCGCTATTTCTTACGCCACGGAAGATTTATTTGCCGCGGGCGTTATCGCGCTAATGGTCGCTATTTCTACGTTGCTGAACTTTATTCAGGAAGCACGTTCCACTAAAGCGGCAGATGCCCTGAAAGCGATGGTCAGCAATACCGCGACGGTGCTGCGCGTAATTAACGACAAAGGCGAAAATGGCTGGCTGGAGATCCCGATCGACCAGCTGGTGCCCGGCGATATTATAAAACTGGCGGCGGGGGATATGATCCCGGCAGATTTACGTATCTTGCAGGCGCGGGATCTGTTCGTCGCTCAGGCGTCGTTAACCGGTGAGTCTCTGCCCGTGGAAAAAGCCGCTACCACTCGCCAGCCGGAGCACAGCAATCCGCTGGAGTGTGACACCCTGTGTTTTATGGGCACCACCGTGGTGAGCGGCACGGCACAAGCAATGGTGATTGCTACAGGAGCCAATACCTGGTTTGGTCAACTGGCGGGGCGTGTTAGTGAGCAGGAAAGCGAGCCGAATGCCTTTCAGCAGGGGATCAGCCGCGTCAGTATGCTGCTGATTCGCTTTATGCTGGTGATGGCTCCGGTGGTGTTGCTTATCAACGGTTACACCAAAGGCGACTGGTGGGAAGCGGCACTGTTTGCGCTTTCGGTCGCGGTAGGCTTAACGCCGGAAATGTTGCCGATGATTGTTACCTCGACGCTGGCGCGCGGCGCAGTAAAGCTGTCGAAACAGAAAGTGATCGTCAAACATCTGGATGCTATTCAGAACTTTGGCGCAATGGATATTCTGTGCACTGATAAAACTGGCACCCTGACACAGGACAAAATTGTGCTGGAGAATCATACCGATATCTCCGGTAAAACCAGCGAACGCGTGCTGCATAGCGCGTGGTTGAACAGTCATTATCAGACCGGACTTAAAAACCTGCTCGATACAGCGGTGCTCGAAGGTACGGATGAAGAGTCAGCGCGCTCGCTGGCCAGTCGTTGGCAAAAAATTGATGAGATTCCGTTTGATTTCGAGCGTCGTCGGATGTCGGTGGTAGTGGCAGAAAATACCGAGCACCATCAGCTGGTTTGCAAAGGTGCATTGCAGGAAATCCTCAATGTGTGTTCGCAGGTGCGTCACAATGGCGAGATTGTGCCGCTCGATGACATTATGCTGCGTAAGATTAAGCGGGTTACTGATACGCTGAATCGTCAGGGGCTGCGCGTGGTTGCGGTGGCGACGAAATACCTGCCAGCGCGTGAAGGAGATTACCAGCGGGCGGATGAATCCGACCTGATCCTCGAAGGATATATTGCTTTCCTTGATCCGCCAAAAGAGACAACCGCTCCGGCACTGAAGGCATTAAAAGCGAGTGGAATCACCGTAAAAATCCTTACTGGCGACAGTGAGTTAGTTGCAGCGAAAGTGTGCCATGAAGTGGGGCTGGACGCGGGAGAGGTGGTCATTGGTAGTGATATTGAAACGCTATCTGACGACGAACTGGCAAATCTCGCACAGCGCACCACGCTGTTTGCCCGCCTGACGCCGATGCATAAAGAACGCATTGTGACCTTACTGAAGCGCGAAGGGCATGTGGTTGGCTTTATGGGCGATGGTATTAATGATGCGCCCGCCTTACGCGCTGCGGATATCGGCATTTCTGTGGACGGCGCGGTAGATATTGCCCGTGAAGCGGCTGATATCATCCTGCTGGAAAAAAGCCTGATGGTGCTGGAAGAGGGGGTTATTGAAGGACGTCGCACTTTCGCCAACATGCTGAAATACATCAAAATGACGGCGAGCTCCAACTTCGGTAATGTGTTCAGCGTGCTGGTGGCGAGTGCTTTCTTGCCCTTCCTGCCGATGTTGCCGTTACACTTGCTTATTCAGAACCTGCTGTATGATGTGTCACAGGTGGCGATCCCGTTTGATAACGTCGACGACGAGCAAATTCAAAAGCCGCAGCGTTGGAATCCGGCGGATCTGGGGCGCTTTATGATCTTCTTCGGACCGATCAGCTCGATCTTCGATATTCTGACGTTTTGCCTGATGTGGTGGGTATTCCATGCCAACACGCCGGAAACGCAAACGCTGTTCCAGTCGGGATGGTTTGTGGTGGGCTTACTGTCGCAAACGCTGATTGTGCATATGATCCGCACCCGCCGTGTGCCGTTTATTCAGAGCTGTGCATCGTGGCCGTTAATGATCATGACCGTGATCGTGATGATTGTCGGGATCGCATTGCCGTTTTCACCGCTGGCCAGTTATCTGCAGCTGCAGGCGCTGCCGTTAAGCTATTTCCCGTGGCTGGTTGCGATTCTGGCAGGGTATATGACATTAACTCAGTTGGTGAAAGGATTTTATAGCCGTCGTTACGGCTGGCAGTAAAGAATAAACTGGGCACGATAGCCCCGATTCAGATTGCAGACAAAGTAAGCTTTGTTCATGCCGGATGCGGCGTAAATGCCTTATCCGGCCAACAAATTCAATAAATTGCAGGAATCACGTAGGCCTGATAAGCGTAGCGCATCAGGCGATTTTGCGTTTGTCATCAGACTTAATCCGGGCATGATAGCCCGGATTTCCATCAAGATTAGCGACGAACAGCGATCGCTTCGATCTCAATCTTCACGTCTTTCGGCAGACGGGCAACTTCAACGCAAGAACGTGCCGGGAAGGTGGCATTGTGTTCGGTGAAGAAGGCTTCGTAGGTAGCATTAACGGTTGCGAAGTCGTTCAGATCTTTCACAAACACGGTGGTTTTAACGATGTCGCCCACTTTCAGGCCTGCGGCTTCGACGATCGCTTTTACGTTATCCAGCGACTGACGTGCCTGTGCAGCGACGTCTGCCGGTACTTCGCCCGTTTTCGGATTTACCGGGATCTGGCCGGAGGTGATGATCATATTGCCCAGATCAACGCCCTGTACGTAAGGACCGATAGCTGCCGGTGCATTTTCCGTCGCGATAGTTTTGCTCATGATTTCTCCTTTATTACAGCGGTAAAAAGTCTGGCTCATTATAGGGAGCCAGACTTTTATTACCAACCGCAATTAATTGGCCAGCACCACATTATGGGAAAACTCTTTTTCACAGTATTTGCATTTGAGCGCGATGTCATTGGCGCGTTTTCGCACGGCAAAGCTGGAAGAAACCGGTTCGGCATGGCTGATACAGTTGCTGTTCGGGCAGACCAGCACATTGTCGATGCGCTCTGGCAGACTGGGGCGCGATTTACCCACCACTTCATAGTTGTCGATACGGTTAACCGTGGCTTGCGGCGCATACAATGCCAGTTGATCTACCTGATCTTCACTCAAAAAGGTATTTTCGATTTTGATCAGATCTTTGCGGCCCATCTCGCCAGAAGGCAAGTTCAGACCGATGGTGATGCGCTGATCCGTTTCGGTCAGCTTGAACAGACTCAACAGCTTAAAACCGATCTGGGCGGGGATATGGTCAATTACCGTGCCGCGTTTAATAGCTTCAACCTGCAATTTATTATCGTGTGTCATCTCTATTTCCCCTTACAGTACCAGATCGCGATTCAGAACCAGTGCCAGTAACGCCTGGCGAGCGAAAATCCCGTTGCCTGCCTGCTGGAAGTACCAGGCGTGTGGCGTTTTATCAACATCCGTCGCAATCTCATCAACACGCGGCAGCGGATGCAGCACTTTCATATTGGCTTTGGCGTTGTGGAGATCGCTGGCGCGAAGAACAAACTGCGCTTTCACGTTGGCGTACTCGGACGGGTCCAGACGCTCTTTTTGCACGCGGGTCATGTACAGGATGTCTACTTCCGCCATCACTTCTTCAATAGAGCTGTGCAGACTCCATGCGATCCCTTTTTCATCGAGCATATCCAGAATGTATTGCGGCATTGCCAGCGCGTCCGGCGCGATGAAGTAAAAACGGTTGCCGTCGAACTTCGCTAACGCCTGAGTCAGGGAGTGAACGGTGCGGCCATATTTCAGGTCACCAACCATTGCGACGTGGAGATTGTCCAGACGCCCCTGGGTTTCCTGAATAGTGAATAAGTCCAGCAAGGTTTGCGTCGGATGTTGGTTGGAGCCATCACCGGCATTCAGTACCGGTACATTGCCGGAAAACTCGGTGGCCAGGCGCGCCGCACCTTCCTGCGGATGACGCATCACTATCGCATCGACGTAAGTGCTGATAACCGAAATGGTATCGGCCAGCGTTTCGCCCTTTTTACCCAGTGATGTATTGGCGCTGTCGGAGAAGCCCACCACGCTGGCACCCAGGCGGTGCATAGATGTTTCGAAAGAGAGGCGGGTACGGGTAGAGGCTTCGAAGAAACAGCTGGCAATGACTTTGTGCTTCAACAGCTCTGGTTGCGGGTTTGCTTTCAGTTTCGCCGCTGTCGCCAGCACCAGATTAAGGTCATCGCGACTAAGGTCGTTTATGGAAATGATATGTTTCTGATATAGCGGATTAGCCATCTTTTATCTCCTGACGCCTGGGCAAAAAAAAGCCCCTCGATTGAGGGGCTGGGAATGGGTGATCAACGGGAAAAAAAACGGCAGGCCAGCGTCTTTTTTCAGACGCGGTAAGACAAAATGTCGAACACACTGAACCATACATCCTCCCGGCAAATTGTCCGGCATTATACTCATCGTCAGAAGCGGTGCAAGCATTTGATGCAATATTTTGTCAGCGCAAACGGTTTATTTGAATTAAAAGTCAAGGTATATGCATTTTTATTTGATGTGATTCTGCAGGGGAACTGTCCTTCGGTATCAATAATTGCAGACATTCCCTGCTTTTTCCTTTTTCACTTTCACGCAATCAGATATGCATTTTATTCCATTCATCCGACTTATAGGGCGGAGTGTGAAAGCGAACGGCTAACACTATTGCTTACTGCTCAGGGATGCGCGCTATCACTTTAATTTCAAAATCAAAGCCTGCCAGCCATGTAACACCCACCGCCGTCCAGTTTGGATAAGGTGGGGCGCTAAATATTTCATTTTTCACTGTCATGATGTCTTCAAATTGGTTTTCTGGATCGGTATGGAAGCTCGTAACATCAATGATATCGTCAAAAGTGCATCCCGCAGCTGCCAGGGTCGCATGCAAATTATCAAATGCCAGTCTGACTTGTTGCTGAAAATCGGGTTCTGGTGTTCCGTCCTCTCGACTTCCTACTTGCCCGGAAACAAACAGCAAATCGCCGGAACGAATAGCCGCAGAATAACGATGCTCAGCATACAGTGAATGTCGGCCAGCAGGGAAAACAGCGGTTCTTTCTACCATTTGGTTATCCTCAAGATTTACGACATGAACAGAAGATTTCTCTTTACCGGGAGCCGCTTTTAGCGGACGACGTGAGTAAACAAAACCCAGACATCATGGATAATGGCTGGGCTTAATTGAGCGTAGTCGGTTATGCGCCAAACGCGCCATCAATGGTATGCATCGCGCCGGTAACAAAACTGGCTTCTGGCCCTGCTAACCATGCGACCATACCAGCGACCTCTTCCGGTTGCCCATGTCTTTTGATGGCCATAAAACTATGCAACATATCGCGCATTGGCCCGTTGGCGGGATTAGCATCGGTATCAATTGGCCCTGGCTGGACGACGTTGATGGTGATCCCACGCGGTCCAAAATCACGGGCCAGCCCGCGCGCCATGCCTTGCAGGGCAGATTTGCTGGCGGCATAAGCAGCCATGCCTGCAACAGGCATACGATCGCCATTCACGGAGCCGATGATTAAGATGCGCCCGCCTTCGGGCATCTGCCGGGCGGCTTCAACAGAGGCATGATAAGGAGCATGAATATTGATTTTGAAAAGGCGATCAATATCGTCGGCATTTAATTCCAGGGCATCGCCAAAGACGCCAATACCTGCATTTACTACCAGAATATCCAATGCGCCACTCTTACGAACGACATCAATGACAGCGTCTCTGTCAGCACTATCTGTGAATACTGCTGTCGCTCCAGTCTCTTGTGCCAGGTGTTCAGCGGCATCTTTCGACCCCGCATAGGTGAATCGTACATTGGCCCCATCGGTGACGAAACGACGTACGATAGCGGCACCGATTCCACGGCTGCCACCGAGGATGAGAACTGTCTTACCTGTAAAAGCGCCCATAAGGACTCCTTGATTTATTATGTAACATGCATTACAAAACTGTTTTAACTTTCTGTCAACAAGTTTTGTAATGGTCACTAAAAAACAATCTCGCGTTCCAGGTCGTCCCAGACGTTTCGCTCCTGAGCAGGCAGTCTCTGCGGCAAAAGTGCTTTTTCACCAAAAAGGTTTCGATGCTGTCAGTGTTGCTGAAGTTACTGATTATATTGGTATTAACCCCCCGAGCCTCTACGCGGCTTTTGGCAGTAAAGCTGGTTTATTTAGCCGTGTACTCAATGAATATGTCGGTACGGAAGCTATTCCGCTTGCCGATATTCTTCGTGATGATCGTCCGGTAGGCGAGTGCCTGGTTGAGGTATTAAAAGAAGCGGCGCGCAGATATAGCCAAAACGGCGGCTGCGCTGGCTGTATGGTTCTTGAAGGTATTCATAGTCATGATCCACAAGCGCGTGATATTGCCGTTCAATATTATCACGCCGCAGAAACGACCATTTATGACTATATCGCCAGGCGGCATCCACAAAGCGCACAATGTCTGACTGATTTTATGAGTACCGTGATGTCAGGGCTTTCTGCGAAGGCACGGGAGGGGCACTCCATCGAACAACTTTGTGCAACAGCTGTACTGGCGGGGGAAGCGATAAAAACTATTCTCGAGGAGTGATGCTGACCTTGACCCGAAAGGCGGGAACGCGCCTGCCGATAAGTTGTGATAAGACAATAATTCACGCGTTAAGGCTAGCGGAATTGATCATCTTTTCGTATAACGATAGAAATGAAACATTGTTTTAATTAAGGAGTGGAAAAGATGATCATCGGAAATATTCATAATCTTCAGCCGTGGCTACCCCAAGAGTTACGCCAGGCGATTGAGCATATCAAAGCGCACGTTACGGCAGAAACGCCAAAGGGTAAGCACGATATCGAAGGCAATCGTCTGTTTTATCTTATCTCGGAAGATATGACCGAGCCGTACGAAGCCCGCCGTGCGGAGTACCATGCCCGCTATCTCGACATTCAGATTGTGTTAAAAGGTCAGGAAGGCATGACCTTCAGCACGCAACCTGCAGGCACGCCGGATACCGACTGGTTAGCTGATAAAGACATCGCATTTTTGCCGGAAGGCGTTGATGAGAAAACAGTTATCCTTAATGAAGGTGATTTTGTTGTGTTTTATCCGGGGGAAGTGCATAAACCGCTGTGCGCAGTGGGCGCGCCAGCCCAGGTTCGCAAAGCAGTAGTGAAGATGCTGATGGCGTGATGACTTTTCGCCGTAAATAACTCCAGGTTTACGGCGAGTTTGTGAAAAGAGCGTTTTTTGATATTTTTTTGTGAGTAGAATTTGTAATGCTTAGACGTTCTTATTAACTCAAGGAGTCCGTCATGAGCAAAATATCAGATTTGAATTATTCTCAACACATTACATTAGCCGACAATTTTAAACAAAAAAGTGAAGTTTTAAATACCTGGCGTGTTGGAATGAATAATTTTGCCCGAATTGCCGAGGGGCAGGATAACACAAGAAATATCCTTGATTCTAAGACATTTTTGGAGTTTTTGGTAAAAATATTTACCCTGGGTTATGTGGATTTTAGCAAACGCTCCAACGAAGCGGGTAGAAATATGATGGCTCATATTGAGTCCTCATCTTATATCAAAAATAATGATGGCAGTGAAATAATGCAGTTTGTTATGAATAATCCTGAAGGTGAGCGAGCGGATTCACCCAAGGTGATTATAGAAATTTCACTTTCCACTATCACTACTATGGGGACTCGTCAAGGACATACAGTCATTATATTTCCACAACCTGATGGTTCGACTAATCGTTATGAAGGGAAGTCCTTTGAAAGAAAAGATGAGAGTTCATTACACCTGATTACTAACAAGATTCTGGCGTGTTACCAACGCGAAGCTAACAAGGAAATAGCTCGTCTATTAAATATTCCGCAGGAGTTAAATAATTCTCAGGACTTGAATAACTCGCAGGTGAGTTGTAAAGATTCAGTTGATTCTACGATTACGGATTTATTAGAAAAACCATTGAATAATGCATTATTAGCAATAAGGAAAGAACATCTGCTATTAATGCCTTATGTATGTAATGAATCGATTTCATACTTGCTTGGTGAAAAAGGGATACTGAAAGAAATAGATGACCTTAACGCAGTAAATAATTATCTTCTTAATAATAAGAAAGCTACTGACAATGAAATTAATGACATCAAAGTTAACCTGTCTCATATTCTTATTGATTCCTTAGATGATGCAAAAGTTAACCTTACACCGGTCATTGATTCGATTCTGGAGACTTTTTTAAAATTCCCATATATTAATGATGTAAGAATACTGGATTGGTGTTTTAATAAAAGAATGCAATATTTTGGTGATTCTGAAAAGATAAAGTATGCATGCTCCGTGATAAATCATATTGATTTTAGCCGCGATCAATCTAAAGATTTTAGCTGCGATCAATCTAAAATTAAAATAGCTGAGACCTTATTTTTCAATCTCGATAAAGAACACTATAAAAATAGCCGTAAATTACAGGAATTGATTTGGGATAAGTTGGTTGCATATGTCAATGATTTTAACTTAAGCAATCAAGAAAAATCACGCTTAATACTAAGGTTATTTGATGATGTTAAGTTGCTATTTAATGAAGTGCCTGTCAGCATTTTAGTAAATGATATTTTTTTTTGAAGGATTTTTTCATGAAGCAACCTGATTTTGCTAAGTGGTATTTCTATCAATTACTTAAAGATTATGAGGGAGAACAGCTGTATCTTAATGAGTTAGGATATGTTTATGGTAATGAAGAAAAAACAAATGAAATTGTAAAAAACAATCCGGGTTATGTCGTTAAGATTTTTGAAGAAAAGATGGTTAATGAATTAAAAATTAGAACAAGAATGATGAAAATCCTCCGGAAGATTTACGTATAGCAATAGAAAAATATGGATGGAATAATTGAACTATTACTGCATAAAATAATGTGATGCCGGGATGTTTTTGTATTTTCCGGCATCTTTATAGCGATATCAATTATTTACTGAGCGTCGCGACCATCACCGCTTTGATGGTATGCATGCGGTTTTCCGCCTGATCAAAAACAATGCTGGCGGCAGATTCGAAGACCTCATCAGTCACTTCCATTCCGCCATGTAGGCCAAACTCTTCCGCCATTTTCTTACCAAGCGTCGTCTGGTCGTCATGAAACGCGGGCAGGCAGTGGAGGAATTTGACCTCCGGGTTACCGGTCAACTGCATCATCTTGCTGTTCACCTGATAATCACGCAGTAATGCAATCCGTTCTGCCCATTTCTCTTTTGCTTCCCCCATCGACACCCATACATCGGTATAGATAAAGTCAGCACCTTCAACTCCTTTGGCTACATCTTCCGTCAGCGTAATATTCCCGCCATTTTGCTGTGCCAGGGCGCGGCATTCCGTAACCAGCGCAGCTTCCGGCCAGCATGCCTGTGGCGCGACCAGACGCAAATCCAGACCGGTAAGCGCCGCAGCTTCGAGCATCGAATTGCCCATGTTGTTACGTGCGTCACCTGCATAGACCAGCGTCATTTCGTTGAATGCTTTACCGGGTAAATGCTCCTGCATGGTGAGGAGATCCGCCAGCAACTGCGTGGGGTGAAACTCATTGGTCAGGCCGTTCCATACCGGCACGCCAGCGTATTCCGCCAGTGTTTCGACAATCTCCTGACCATAGCCGCGATACTGAATACCGTCATACATGCGACCCAGCACGCGGGCAGTGTCTTTAATCGACTCTTTATGACCAATCTGACTGCCGCTTGGGCCGAGATAAGTAACGCGAGCACCCTGGTCATATGCGGCAACTTCGAAAGAGCATCGGGTACGGGTCGAGTCTTTTTCGAAGATGAGCGCGATGTTTTTACCAGTGAGTTTGGCTTCTTCTTTGCCGCTTTTCTTATCGGCTTTCAGTTTCGCGGCTAACTGCAGCAGGCTGTTGAGTTCAGCTGGCGTGAAATCGAGTAATTTCAGGAAATGCTTATGATAAAACCTGGACATAGATCCCTCCTGTGGCTAACGCCTCAATGAATTAAAATTCAATTTATATGGATGATTATTCATTTGCAAGTCTAAAGCATAAATCTTTGTCACAAAGGTGGAGGCAATGTCAGTGGTGTGTGACAATAAGAGTATCGGCAGGACATTAAGAGGAATGAGCCATGGCAAACCCGGAACAACTGGAAGAACAGCGTGAAGAAACACGTTTGATTATTGAAGAATTACTGGAAGATGGCAGCGATCCGGACGCGCTGTACACCATCGAACACCATCTTTCCGCAGACGATCTGGAAACCCTGGAAAAAGCAGCAGTTGAAGCGTTTAAACTCGGTTACGAAGTGACCGATCCAGAAGAGCTGGAAGTTGAAGATGGTGATATCGTGATTTGCTGCGACATCCTCAGCGAGTGCGCGTTGAATGCCGATCTGATCGATGCCCAGGTTGAACAACTGATGACGCTGGCGGAGAAATTTGACGTTGAGTACGACGGTTGGGGCACTTACTTTGAAGATCCTAACGGCGAAGACGGCGACGATGAAGATTTTGTCGATGAAGACGATGACGGGGTTCGCCACTAATTAATTGATTAAAATGCCCGATAGCACACACTAGCGGGCATTTTTTTAGAGTTCGCGTAGCATCCGCACTTCACAATCTACATGGCCCGTGCAGCCAAGTGCATAGTCGATATGTTGAAAACCTAAATGTTCATACAAACCAATCGCTTCTTTCAAAAAAGCGGTCGTTTCCAGATAGCAGCGTTTGAAGCCCATCTCTCGTGCCTGCTCCATCGCCATTAAGGCCAGTTTTTTCGCCAGCCCTTTACCGCGAATAGCCGGAAGAAAATACATCTTCTGCAGTTCGCAAATGTCCGACTCACTCCCGGTTAATGGCGCAATCCCACCGCCGCCGACCACTTCACCATCGTACTCAACCACCCAATATGCATGACCCGGCTGACTATACACTTGATACAACTCGTCCAGGTTCGGATCGGCGACGGTGTAGCCTTTATCAGCGGTAAGACCGTATTCGGCGGATACCTGACGAATGACGCGGGCGATGGCGGGATTATCCTGCTGCGTCAGGCGACGCATTACAGGTGATTGCGGCGCAATGTTATTCATAGTTTAACCCAATAAAAATAAAGTAATTATACATTTGTTTAATACCACTCTCTTCTTACGTGCGCAAGCGACTTATAAAGTAATAAAGTTTTTGCCAGCCTATTACTGATAAGAGTATTGTAACGTGGCAGAACATTTTACTGTCTGTATATATAAATTATATCAATGGATTTTTTAATTCAGGGAATTTTTATGGCTCAAGTTATTAATGAAATGGATGTTCCGTCCCATTCGTTTGTTTTTCATGGTACAGGTGAGAGATATTTTCTTATTTGTGTGGTGAATGTGTTGTTAACGATTATAACGCTAGGTATCTATTTGCCATGGGCATTAATGAAATGTAAGCGTTATCTCTATGCTAATATGGAAGTTAACGGACAACGATTTTCTTATGGAATTACTGGTGGGAATGTTTTTGTTAGTTGTCTTGTTTTTGTTTTTTGCTATTTCGCAATCTTAATGACAGTGTCAGCAGATATGCCGCTTGTTGGCTGTGTTTTGACTTTGTCACTGTTGGTTTTGCTTATATTTATGGCAGCAAAAGGACTGCGTTATCAGGCCTTGATGACCAGTCTCAACGGCGTAAGATTTAGTTTTAATTGCTCTTTGAAAGGGTTCTGGTGGGTAACCTTTTTCTTGCCGATTTTAATGGCCATTGGGATGGGGACTGTTTTCTTTATCTCGACAAAGATGCTACATGCCAATAGTTCAAGTAGTGTTATTATATCTGTGGTTCTGATGGCAATAGTTGGTATTGTTTCCATTGGTATTTTTAATGGTACTTTATATAGCCTGGTAATGAGTTTTCTCTGGAGCAATACCAGTTTCGGTATACATCGTTTCAAGGTGAAATTAGATACTACGTATTGTATAAAATATGCCATTCTCGCATTTTTAGCTTTATTACCTTTTCTCGCTGTTGCTGGTTATATTATCTTCGATCAAATATTAAATGCGTATGATAGTTCTGTGTATGCAAATGATGATATTGAGAATTTACAGCAATTTATGGAAATGCAACGTAAAATGATAATCGCGCAGTTAATCTATTATTTTGGGATTGCTGTTAGCACCAGTTATTTAACGGTGTCGTTGCGAAATCATTTTATGAGCAACCTGTCACTGAATGATGGGCGTATTCGTTTTCGCTCAACTTTAACGTACCACGGTATGCTTTATCGCATGTGTGCGTTGGTGGTGATATCCGGGATTACGGGCGGTCTGGCTTATCCACTGCTGAAAATATGGATGATTGACTGGCAGGCAAAAAATACGTATTTGCTGGGCGATTTGGATGACCTTCCTTTAATCAATAAAGAAGAACAACCAGATAAAGGCTTCTTAGCCAGGATTTCACGGGGAATTATGCCTTCTTTACCATTTCTGTAAGAGATAAAAAAGGCCGGAGCATGCTCCGGCCTTCGTTTTCATTACTGTGTTTTGATTACAGCGCGGCGATAACAGCCTGCTGTTCAATCAGCTTCGCTTTCGCTTCTGCATAGCCTTCCAGCTTTTCACGCTCTTTCGCGATGACCGCTTCCGGTGCGCGGGCGACAAAGCCTTCATTCGCCAGCTTGTTCTCGATACGGCTGATTTCACCTTCAATCTTCGCCACTTCTTTCGCCAGACGCGCCAGCTCATCTTCTTTGTTGATGAGGCCAGCCATCGGGATCAGCAGCTCTGCACCGTCGATGATCTTAGTAACGGAAACCGGACCTTTGTCATCGGCAGGCAGCACGGTGATACTTTCCAGACGCGCCAGGGTTTGCAGGAAGCCACGGTTTTCATTTACGCGACGTTCTGCATCCGCGCTGCAACCACGCAGTAGCAGCTCCAGCGGTTTGCCCGGCGCGATGTTCATTTCTGCACGGATGTTACGTACCGCAACGATCGCCTGCTTCAGCCACTCGGTGTCGGCCAGTGCGGCTTCATCAACCTGAGATGCATCGTACTGCGGGAACGGCTGCAGCATGATGGTGTCGGCAGTGATACCGCAAAGTACTTTCACACGCTGCCAGATGGTTTCGGTGATGAACGGAATGATCGGATGCGCGAGGCGCAGCAGACCTTCCAGTACAGTCACCAGCGTATGGCGAGTACCGCGCAGTTCTGCTTCGGTGCCACCGTTCATTACCGGCTTGGTCAGCTCGAGATACCAGTCACAGAACTGGTTCCAGGTGAACTCATACAGAATGCCTGCGGCGATATCGAAGCGGAAGCTGTCCAGCGCTTCGCGGTACGCTTTGATGGTCTGGTTGAACTCCGCCAGAATCCAGCGGTCCGCCAGCGACAGCGTCATTTCGCCGCCGTTGAAGCCGCAATCCTGACCTTCTGTGTTCATCAGCACAAAGCGGCTGGCGTTCCACAGCTTGTTACAGAAGTTACGGTAACCTTCCAGGCGCTTCATATCCCAGTTGATGTCACGACCGGTAGACGCCAGTGCCGCCAGGGTGAAGCGCAGCGCGTCAGTACCGTGCGGTTCAATACCGTTCGGGAACTGCTTCTCGGTGCGCTTACGGATTTTGTCCGCCAGCTGTGGCTGCATCATATTGCCGGTGCGTTTTTCCAGCAGTTCTGGCAGCGAAATACCGTCAACCATATCCAGTGGGTCGATAACGTTACCCTTGGATTTGGACATCTTCTGGCCTTCGTCGTCACGAATCAGACCGGTCATGTAAACAGTGTGGAACGGCACCTGCGGTTTGCCATTTTCATCTTTGATGAAGTGCATGGTCATCATGATCATGCGGGCAATCCAGAAGAAGATGATGTCGAAACCAGATACCATCACGCTGGTTGGGTGGAACTGACGCAGGGCGTCGGTGTTTTCCGGCCAGCCAAGGGTAGAGAAGGTCCACAGCGCAGAAGAGAACCAGGTGTCGAGAACGTCTTCGTCCTGACGCAGGACAACATCAGCACCGAGGTTATTTTCTTTACGCACTTCGTCTTCGTTGCGGCCAACATAAACGTTACCCGCTTCGTCATACCATGCCGGGATACGGTGACCCCACCACAACTGACGAGAGATACACCAGTCCTGAATATCGCGCATCCAGGAGAAGTACATGTTTTCGTACTGCTTCGGTACGAACTGAATGTCGCCGTTCTCAACCGCTTCAACTGCCGGTTTCGCCAGGACATCGGCACGCACGTACCACTGGTCGGTCAGCATCGGTTCGATGACCACGCCACCACGGTCGCCATAAGGAACGGTCAGGTCATGTGGTTTAATTTCTTCCAGCAGGCCGAGTGCGTCAACCGCAGCAACGACCGCTTTACGTGCAGCAAAACGCTCCAGTTTCTGGAATTCTGCGGGGATCTCGCTGGAATAAACGTCAGATTCGTTACCTTTGGTATCGAACACCTGGGCACTTTCACGGATATCGCCGTCAAAGGTCAGGATGTTGATCATCGGCAGCGCGTGACGTTTACCCACTTCATAGTCGTTAAAGTCGTGCGCCGGAGTGATTTTCACGCAGCCGGTGCCTTTTTCCATGTCGGCGTGTTCGTCGCCAACGATCGGAATACGACGGTTAACCAGCGGCAGAATGACATATTTGCCAATCAGATCTTTGTAACGCGGATCTTCCGGGTTAACGGCTACGCCAGTATCGCCCAGCAGGGTTTCCGGACGGGTAGTCGCAACCACCAGATAATCTTTACCGTCTGCGGTTTTCGCGCCGTCAGCCAGCGGATAGCGGATGTGCCACATCGAACCTTTCGATTCGCGGTTTTCCACTTCCAGGTCAGAGATAGCGGTGCGCAGTTTCGGGTCCCAGTTTACCAGGCGCTTGCCACGGTAAATCAGGTCTTCTTTATACAGACGAACGAAAACTTCTTTCACCGCATTGGACAGGCCTTCGTCCATGGTGAAGCGTTCACGCTCCCAGTCCACGGAGTTGCCGAGACGGCGCATCTGACGGGTAATGGTGCCGCCGGATTCCGCTTTCCATTCCCAGATTTTGTCGATGAAAGCTTCGCGGCCGTAGTCGTGACGGGTTTTACCTTCTTCTGCGGCAATCTTGCGCTCAACGACCATCTGGGTAGCGATCCCGGCGTGGTCAGTACCGACCTGCCACAGGGTGTTTTTGCCCTGCATGCGCTGATAGCGGATCATGGTATCCATGATGGTTTGCTGGAAGGCGTGACCCATATGCAAACTGCCGGTGACGTTCGGCGGCGGGATCATGATGCAGAAACTTTCCTGGCTTTCATCGCCATTAGGCTTAAAGTAGCCCTGCTTTTCCCAGTGCTCGTAAAGCGGCTGTTCGATATCTTGTGGGTTATATGTCTTTTCCATTATTTCCAGGTTGCCGTATTCAGGTTGAAACCAGCCACGCGGTAGGCTTTATAGCGTTCGCGCGCCAGTTGTTTCAGAGAATCTTCATAAGGAACGAAGTCTACCACTTCTGTGAAAGCGGTGGCAAAATCTGCAAAGCTTGTTCGCAGACTAATCAATATATCGCGCGGGCTGCTGCTGCGTTTTTGCGGCCAGGCGATCTCCACCGGCGCACCGCCGCGCGGTCCTTCTCCCGCTAAATTATGCGGAACAAAGCTTTCTGCCGGACGCGCCCACAGGGCTTCATCCAGCCGGTAAGCCTGCTTTTCATCTTCACAGGCGATGAGCACGCGCTTACCACTGCGCCAACGTTCTGCGGCAATTTCACACACCAGCTGCTCAACGGCGCTTAAGCCATCGACGGTGGTGTCATTGTCCAGAAGGTAGAACGTCGCGTTTTTCATAAATGGGGCTTCTTGTGGTGGATTTAAATATTGCTGCATTCCTCACCCTAAAAGATGAGCAATGAATTTCTATTGCGCTCGATCGGTTCCCTCTCCCTTAGGGAGAGGGTTAGGGTGAGGGTAAAACGCAAACTTACTCTTCGCCGTTAAACCCAGCGCGGTTTAACAGGAACTGTGCCAGCAACGCTACCGGACGACCGGTGGCGCCTTTTGCTTTACCAGAACGCCAGGCGGTACCGGCGATATCCAGGTGCGCCCAGTTGTACTTACGGGTAAAGCGTGACAGGAAGCAACCTGCGGTAATCGCCCCACCAGGACGACCGCCAATGTTCGCCATATCGGCAAAATTGGACTCCAGTTGTTCCTGATACTCGTCACCCAGCGGTAAGCGCCATGCGCGGTCACCGGATTGTTCAGACGCGGCAATCAGTTCATGGGCCAGCGGATTATGGTTCGCCATCAGACCGGTAATGTGATGACCCAGCGCGATCACGCAGGCACCGGTCAGTGTCGCCACGTCAATCACCGCTTCCGGCTCAAACCGCTCAACGTAAGTTAACACGTCGCACAGTACCAGACGGCCTTCGGCGTCGGTGTTCAGCACTTCAACAGTTTGACCGGACATGGTGGTTAACACATCGCCCGGACGATAGGCTCGTCCGCCAGGCATGTTTTCGCAGCCTGCCAACACGCCGATAACGTTAATCGGCAGTTGTAGCTCCGCGACCATCCGCATCACGCCGTAAACCGCTGCCGCACCGCACATATCGTACTTCATCTCATCCATGCCTTCTGAAGGCTTGATGGAGATACCGCCGGAGTCGAAGGTTAAACCTTTACCCACCAGCACGATTGGGCGTGCATCTTCCGACGCGTTGCCTTTGTACTCAATCACGGACATCAGCGATTCGTTTTGCGAACCCTGACCGACCGCCAGATAGGAATGCATCCCCAGCTCTTTCATCTGCTGTTCGCCGATAACGCGGGTGATGACATTCTTGCTGTAGCTGTCAGCCAGCTGGCGCGCTTGTGAAGCGAGGTAAGCGGCGTTACAGATATTCGGCGGCATATTGCCGAGATCTTTCGCTGCTTTAATCCCGGCGGCAATCGCCAGACCGTGCTGGATCGCGCGCTCACCGCTGGTCAGTTCACGGCGGGTCGGCACGTTGAACACCATTTTACGCAGCGGACGACGCGGTTCGCTCTTGTTCGTTTTCAGCTGATCGAAACTGTAGAGCGTCTCTTTTGCCGTCTCGACAGCCTGACGCACTTTCCAGTAGTTGTTACGGCCTTTAACGTGCAGTTCAGTCAGAAAGCAGACCGCTTCCATTGAGCCAGTATCATTCAGCGTATTAATGGTTTTCTGAATAACCTGCTTGTACTGACGCTCATCCAGCTCACGTTCTTTGCCGCAACCAATAAGGAGAATTCGCTCGGAAAGTACATTCGGAACATGGTGCAGCAACAATGTCTGCCCCGGTTTTCCTTCCAGTTCGCCCCGACGTAGCAGGGCGCTGATGTACCCATCGCTGATTTTATCGAGCTGTTCTGCAATCGGAGAAAGGCGACGTGGTTCGAAGACGCCCACGACGATGCAGGCACTCCGCTGTTTCTCCGGGCTACCGCTTTTTACACTAAACTCCATGCACTACGCTCCTGAATCTTAAAGACAACGGCGGTGGCTACAGATAGAATTGCAAGCTTTCGTAACTCATGTCCGCTGTTGCGATGACTTCGTGTTAATCTTAACGTTATTACGGCATTGGCACGTCAGAACAAAATCTGAGAGGTGAATCCGTTGAGTATAATTATCTTAGCGACGATTTCGACGACTCAAGAGAATAAATGACGTTTAAGCCATGAAACAAGCTAAAATCCTGCAAAAGACGAGTTTTTACGGGCGTATTTAAAGTGATAATCATAAGATATCTGGTGCGGGAGACGCTCAAAAGCCAGCTGGCGATACTCTTCATCTTGCTTTTGATCTTCTTCTGTCAAAAGTTAGTGAGGATCCTCGGCGCAGCGGTTGACGGCGATATTCCGGCGAATCTGGTGCTCTCCCTGCTCGGGTTGGGCGTGCCGGAAATGGCGCAGCTTATCCTGCCATTAAGCCTGTTCCTCGGGCTGCTGATGACGCTGGGCAAACTGTATACCGAAAGTGAAATTACGGTAATGCATGCCTGCGGCCTGAGCAAAGCGGTTCTGGTGAAAGCGGCAATGATCCTTGCGGTATTCACGGCAATCGTCGCGGCGGTTAACGTGATGTGGGCGGGACCGTGGTCATCGCGTCATCAGGATGAAGTGTTAGCAGAAGCGAAAGCGAACCCTGGCATGGCGGCGCTGGCGCAAGGGCAATTCCAGCAAGCGACTAATGGCAGTTCGGTGCTGTTCATCGAAAGCGTTGACGGCAGCGATTTCAAAGATGTGTTCCTCGCGCAAATTCGACCAAAAGGTAATGCACGTCCTTCTGTGGTGGTGGCCGATTCCGGACATTTAACCCAGCTGCGCGACGGCTCCCAGGTCGTCACTCTCAACCAGGGAACGCGCTTCGAAGGCACTGCACTGTTACGTGATTTCCGCATTACGGACTTCCAGGATTATCAGGCGATCATTGGTCACCAGGCGGTGGCGCTCGACCCGAACGATACCGACCAGATGGACATGCGTACATTGTGGAACACTGACACCGATCGTGCCCGCGCAGAACTGAACTGGCGTATCACGTTGGTATTCACCGTGTTTATGATGGCACTTATGGTCGTACCGCTGAGCGTGGTTAACCCACGTCAGGGACGCGTACTATCGATGCTGCCAGCCATGCTGCTGTATCTACTTTTCTTCCTGATCCAGACCTCCCTGAAATCGAACGGCGGTAAAGGTAAGCTGGACCCGACGCTGTGGATGTGGACCGTTAACCTGATTTATCTGGCTTTGGCGATTGTTCTCAACCTTTGGGACACCGTGCCGGTCCGCCGCCTGCGCGCCAGTTTTTCGCGTAAAGGAGCGGTGTGATGCAACCTTTTGGCGTACTTGACCGCTATATCGGTAAAACTATTTTCACCACCATCATGATGACGCTGTTCATGCTGGTGTCGCTGTCAGGCATTATCAAATTTGTCGATCAGTTGAAAAAAGCCGGGCAGGGGAGTTACGACGCGTTAGGCGCAGGAATGTATACCTTGCTGAGCGTGCCGAAAGATGTGCAAATATTCTTCCCGATGGCGGCTCTGCTTGGGGCGTTGCTTGGTCTTGGGATGCTGGCGCAGCGCAGCGAACTGGTGGTGATGCAGGCTTCTGGTTTCACCCGTATGCAGGTTGCGCTGTCGGTGATGAAAACCGCCATTCCGCTGGTCTTACTGACGATGGCGATTGGTGAATGGGTTGCGCCGCAGGGCGAGCAGATGGCGCGTAACTACCGTGCGCAGGCGATGTACGGCGGCTCGTTGCTCTCTACCCAGCAAGGCTTATGGGCGAAAGATGGCAACAACTTCGTCTACATTGAGCGGGTTAAAGGAGACGAAGAGTTAGGTGGCATCAGCATTTATGCCTTTAACGAGAATCGTCGTCTGCAATCCGTACGCTATGCTGCTACTGCGAAGTTTGACCCGGAACATAAAGTCTGGCGTCTGTCGCAGGTTGATGAATCTGATCTGACCAATCCGAAACAGATTACCGGTTCGCAGACGGTGAGCGGCACCTGGAAAACCAACCTCACACCGGACAAACTGGGCGTGGTGGCGCTGGACCCGGATGCACTCTCCATCAGTGGTTTGCACAACTACGTGAAGTATCTGAAGTCGAGCGGTCAGGATGCCGGACGTTATCAGCTCAACATGTGGAGCAAAATCTTCCAGCCGCTATCCGTGGCGGTGATGATGCTGATGGCGCTGTCGTTCATCTTTGGCCCACTGCGTAGCGTACCGATGGGCGTGCGTGTGGTCACCGGTATCAGCTTCGGTTTTGTCTTCTACGTACTGGACCAGATCTTCGGTCCGCTGACGTTGGTTTACGGCATCCCGCCGATCATTGGCGCACTGTTGCCAAGCGCCAGCTTCTTCTTAATCAGCCTGTGGCTGTTAATGAGAAAATCGTAACCTGATGAACGAATAAAGGGAGCTAAAGCTCCCTTTATTATTGTTAGCAAAGTGTGCTTCGTTCATGCCTGAAAAATCATGAAAATCCAATATATTGCAGTGGTGTAGGCATGATAAGACGCGCCAGCGTCGCATCAGGCAAAGACAAATCGCGCCTGACTTACCTTCTTCTTCCCCCAGCAAACTCCCCAACATCCCACGTACAATCTGATTCGTCACCTGGCGGGCGGCGCTTTTCGCCATTGTTTGCACCACACCATCTTTCTTCCCGCCGCGTGGTCCGGTAGTGCCAAACAAAATATCCTTCAATCCACCAAGAATGCCGTCATCTACCGCTACCTCTTTCCCTTTCGCGGGGGGATTATTTTGCTGCTCGGTACTGGCCTGTACGCCTTTTTGCAACATCTCATAGGCGGATTCCCGGTCCACGTCATCCTCGTACTTGCCATACACCGGAGAGTGATTAATCAAGCCATTACGCTCATCTTCCGTCACCGGTCCCATCCGCGAACAAGGCGCAATCACCATCGCCCGTTCCACCACAGAAGGGCTTCCTTTCGCATCCAGAAAAGAGATCAACGCCTCGCCGGTGCCCAGTTCCTGAATCGCCTTTTCGGTATCAAACGCCGGATTGGCCCGCATGGTTTGCGCCGCAGCTTTTACCGCTTTCTGATCTTTGGGCGTAAAAGCACGCAAAGCGTGTTGAACGCGATTACCGAGCTGGCCGAGCACATTATCTGGAATATCAGACGGGTTTTGCGAAACGAACCAGACGCCCACGCCTTTTGAGCGAATAAGCCTTATCACCTGCTCAATCTTATCCAGCAGTACCTGCGGGGCATCGTTAAACAGCAGATGTGCCTCGTCGAAGAAAAACACCAGTTTTGGTTTCTCCAGATCGCCCGCTTCCGGCAATTGTTCATACAACTCTGAAAGCATCCACAGCAGGCTGGCGGCATACAGTTTCGGCATCTGATAAAGCTTCTCGGCGCTGAGGATATTGATAACGCCTTTACCGTTGGCATCGGTGCACATCCAGTCTTTGATATCCAGCATCGGCTCACCAAAGAAGTGTGCTGCGCCTTGCTGTTCCAGCGACAACAGCCCGCGCTGGATGGCACCAACCGATGCGCTACTGATATTTCCGTACTGATTCTGGAAGGATTTGGCGTTATCGCCGATGTACTGGGTAATTGCCCGCAGATCTTTAAAGTCGAGCAGCAACAATCCCTGATCATCAGCAATGCGGAAGATGATATTCAGCACGCCAGACTGCACATCGTTGAGATTCAACAGCCGCGCCAGCAACAGCGGCCCCAGATCCGAAACCGTCGCCCGCACCGGATGGCCTTTCTCGCCAAAGATATCCCACACCACCACTGGATTGGCATGCGGTTGCCAGTCATTGACGCCGATATTTTTAAGCCTTGCGAGCAGTTTTTCCGACGCCGTTCCTGCCTGCGCGATGCCGGTCAGATCGCCTTTCACATCGGCCATAAACACCGGAACACCGATTTCCGATAGAGACTCCGCCAGTTTTTGCAGCGTAACGGTTTTACCCGTCCCCGTTGCGCCAGTAATTAGCCCGTGACGGTTAGCCATTCCCGGCAGTAAAAACAGTTCTGTGTCCGGCGTGCGGGCAATTAACAGGGGTTCGCTCATGAGATATCCTCCAGTTTCCTGCCTGGAGTATAGGCAACGGCTGCGCACTCTTCACCGCTAAATTCAGCAGATTGCGAGACGCCTTCCAAAGAGATTTAAGTGCCGGGCGACAGGCACCCGGCAAAGAGATCAGAAGTCAGCTTTCAGAACCACGCGGTAACGCGCCTTACCGTCGCGCACATGCTTGATGGCGTCGTTAATTTTCGACATCGGGAACAGTTCGGTGGTCGGCGCAACCTTGCTGCGGGCGGCAAAGCGCATCAGCTTACGCAACTCATAAGGCGTGCCGGTAGCAGAACCAGAGACGCTGCGGTCGCCCGCAATTAACGTAAAGGCCGGAACAGACAGCGGCGTGAGAACCGCACCGACAGTGTGGAAATTACCGCCATAGGTCAGCGCCTCAAAATAGGGCTGCCAGTCGAGGCTGACGTTCACAGTATTGATAATGAGATCAAACTGCCCCGCTAGTGCTTTCAGTGCCTGCGGATCGCGGCTATTCACCACTTTATCGGCACCCATCGCCAGCACTTCCTGCTCTTTCGCCGGATTAGAACTAAAGGCTGTCACCTCGCATCCCATTGCGTGCAGAAGTTTTATAGCGATATGCCCCAGCCCGCCAATACCAATTACCCCAACGCGGCTGGTAGCAGTGATATGGTGCATCAACAGTGGTTTAAAGACCGTGATACCGCCGCACAACAGCGGCCCGGCGGACTCGATATCAATATTTTCTGGCAGTGGAATCACCCATTGCCAGTCCGCACGCAACTTCTCGGCAAAGCCACCGCGATTCATAATCGTCGGCACCGCACCTTGCTTGCAGTTGATCTGATTACCGCTAATACAGGCATCGCAATGCCCGCAGCTGCGTGCCGTCCAGCCAATCCCGACACGCTGACCGACCAGCAAACCTTTATCCTGTGCGGCGCTCCCGAGCGCCACCACGCGACCAATCACCTCATGCCCGGCAACCAGCGGATATTGTGAAAATCCCCATTCGTTATCGATCATCGACAGATCGGAATGGCAGATCCCGCAGTAATCCACCTGCACTTCAATATCTTGTGGCTTCAGCTCACCGGGATCGTACTCATAAACTTCCAGTTCGCCGCCCGCTTCTTTTGCGGCATAGCTTCTTATCATCGACATTTTTTGGTCCTTCTCTGGTGTTGTCTGGGAAGTGTAGAGCATGGCAGGGCGGGGTGCCTGGAGTGTGACAAAGGTTACACATCGCTGTATGCAATGCTGAAAATTTCAGCACTTAGCGAGGTGCGAGCAAGCTGGCGCTTGCATGGTGGCGTGCGACAGGTATAATCCACAACGTTTTCCGCATACCTCTTCAGTGCCGAAGTGGCGAAATCGGTAGACGCAGTTGATTCAAAATCAACCGTAGAAATACGTGCCGGTTCGAGTCCGGCCTTCGGCACCACATCGTATGCAAATAGAGTCGCTCAAGGGCGGCTTTTTTTGTGTCTGGGAGCCGTTAGTTACCTATCTTTCTCGCTATTTTAACTCTCTCAGGGCTAACCAATTCCAACCCATCGCAAACAAAAAATGTTGGTACAGGCGTTGGTATTTTCGGTTCGATATTAATTTGTATTAGCTCAGTCCTGATCTGACAGCTATCTGCCAGATCAGGTTCGGATTAATACATTATATCTGCCCGCCTACACCTTTAAACTTCTCAATAAACGCGACGATCTTCTGGAAAACCGTCTGTTTTTTCGTCTTATATTGCGGATTTAACGGACTGAGTTTTGGCAATGTCTCGTTTAATTCCGTGCCATTTTCGGTGGCGTATTCGCGTTTTAAAGACGTGCGAATATAGCGTTTCGCCGCCTCTTCATTGAGATTTTCTTCTTTGATCAATGCTGCTGCTTCACGTTGCTGTTCGCGTTGAGCAAAGGTAAAAAACGCGTCAATGATGCTGGCTTTATCCGGCAAATCATCCAGGTTCGTTTGTTGAATAAAATCGACCACCAGACCTTCTTTGGCACGGTTCCCAAGGCTTGAACGAATTAAGCGTTTGACCTCTTCGGTCATTTCGCCCTTACCTTTGTTTTGTCTGTTGTGTTCGAAAATCAGTCCAAGGATATAATCCAGGTTTATTTCCTGAGACTTCAGCAAATCGACCTCAAAAACCACGTCATCCCAGTCAGTGGTTGATTTTTCTTTTTTATCAGCTTCTTTCTCGCGGCGCTGCCAGTCACGAATATCGTTATAGGCAGAACGATAATCCTGAATCTTGCGTTCAGCAGGGAGACGAATCGTTTGCAATTCAGCGAACTTTTCATCATCCACATAATGTTCTTCTTTGAATTTTTCTACCGCAACAGGATCGCTAAGATCGATTTGTTGCAGGGCTTTCAGCGTGGCAAATTCATCATAGTTTTGCAGGATGTTCTCGGCACGCAGGTATTCACCAAACAGTTTAACGAAGTCTTTCTTCTCTTTTTCACTTTCAATACTGGCAGGGTCAGGGAACCGTTGTTCCAGTTCTGAAACTACTGCCATAAAGCCGCGCTTAGCTTCACCAGTGGCAGCATCAGTAAAGCCTTCCATATACTCTGCATAACTCTTTTCTAACACCACATTTTTGGTATTTTTATCACCAAACAGCGTTATGGCATCAATGGTTGAGCGTTCCAGATCCCGGAAAGTGACGATGTTACCGAAGGTTTTAGTAGCGTCATAAATGCGGTTGGTGCGGGAAAATGCCTGCATCAGGCCGTGAAAACGCAAGTTTTTATCGACGAATAGCGTGTTCAATGTTGGAGCATCGAAGCCGGTTAAAAACATCCCCACGACGATTAACAAGTCAACATCCTGATTTTTAACCCGCTGAGCCAGGTCCCGATAGTAGTTCTGAAAACCCTTGCTATCAGTACTGAAATTCATTTGAAAATGGTCGTTATATTCACGAATTGCAGCATCCAGAAACTCTTTAGCACTGCTGTCCATTGCGCTGGTATCAAAAGTTTCATCGGAAATTTCACCAATGGCATTTTGTTCTTCATTAGCGGCAAAGGAGAAGATTGTTGCAACACGTAGCGGTTTATAGGTGGCCGATTTATTAGCTGCTTCCTCTTGTAACCGTTTAAACGTCGCGTAATAGGCTTTCGCGGCATCCACGCTACTTACTGCCAGCATGGCATTAAAGCCTTTAGAGCCTGGGAAAGTACGGTGGGTCTTCTGGCGGAAGTTATTCAGAATATATTGCGTAATTTCCTGTATACGCATGGGATGAAGAAATGCCTGCTGATTTTCAGCCGCACTCAGTTTTTTCTCGTCGGTTTCTGTCTCTAAAGACTTAAACTGTGGCCGCACATCGTTGTAGTCCACCTTGAATTTAAGCACTTTTTCATCTCGAATCGCATCGGTAATAACATATGAATGCAATTCACGACCAAATACGCTGGCGGTCGTTTCTGAACCTAAAGCGTTTTCCGGGAAAATAGGAGTGCCGGTAAAACCAAACTGATAATAGCGTTTGAATTTCTTCTTCAGGTTTTTCTGCGCTTCTCCAAACTGGCTGCGGTGACATTCATCAAATATAAACACCACTTGCTGATTGTATACAGGCAGGTCGCTTTCTGCTTTCATCAGGTTATTAAGTTTCTGAATAGTGGTGACGATAATTTTGTTATCGTCCTTATCCAGATTTCGTTTAAGACCTGCGGTATTTTCCGAGCCGTTAACACTATCTGGCGAAAAACGCTGATATTCCTTCATGGTCTGGTAATCGAGGTCTTTCCTGTCGACCACAAAGAAAACTTTATCAATAAAGTCCAGTTCCGTTGCCAGACGCGCGGCTTTAAAGCTGGTCAGTGTTTTACCAGAACCGGTAGTGTGCCAGATAAAGCCACCACTTTCGGGGTTAGACCAGTTTTTCGCTTTATAGGAGCTGTTGATTTTCCATAAGATTCGTTCGGTGGCGGCAATCTGGTACGGTCGCATCACCAGTAGCGTCTGGCTAATATCGAACACGCTGTAGTTCACCAGAACATTAAGCAGAGTATGTTTCTGGAAAAAGGTAGCGGTAAAATCTTTGAGGTCTTTAATCAGCGTGTTGTCTGATTTCGCCCAGTTCATTGTGAAGTCAAAACTGTTTTTATCGCGCTTTGTGGTGTTGGCAAAGTAACGGGTATCGGTGCCGTTAGAAATGACAAACAGTTGCAGATACTTAAACAGAGAATTTTCGCTGTTAAAACTCTCTTTGCTGTAACGATGTATCTGGTTAAAGGCCTCACGAATCGCCACGCCGCGCTTTTTCAGTTCGATTTGTACCAGTGGTAAGCCATTAACCAGGATCGTGACGTCATAACGGTTAGCATGAGAACCCGCCTGTTCAAACTGCTGGATAATCTGCACCTTATTGCGCATGAGATTCTTTTTATCTATCAAATAGATGTTCTCAAGACGCTCGTCATCAAAAATAAAGTCGCAAATATAGTCGATATGGATTTTACGGGTCTTATCCAGAATGCCATCACTCGGGTTGTCCAGATATTGCTCCGTGAAACGCCGCCACTCGCTGTCATTAAACACCACACCATTGAGGTTCTGAAGCTGTTCCCGAACGTTGGCCAGCATCGCTGACTGTGATTTTACGGGTATAAATTCATAGCCCTGATTCCGCAGGTCCTGAATTAGTTCACGTTCCAGGTCCGATTCGCTCTGATAGCTGTCGCTTGTTTGCTCAGTTTTGATGTACTTATCAAGGACGATAAAGTTATTGGATTCAGCAATGGTGTGTGTTTGATGAGTCATAGCGCATCCTTTGTGCCGTCTGGCAAGGGCCGGAAGGGCGTTAATGGTGACTTCCAGCGTGTAAAAATAGTCTAAATACTGACCGGATGTTAAGGTGATCCGGTCTGTAATAATGGTCAATTAATTACTGACAGTTTCAGGTTTCGGGAAACTGAACAGTAAATCACGATAGTACTCGTATTGTTTCTGGCGCAACTCGATTTCACGCGGAAGACCTTCGGTAATCGAATTTGTTAAGATGTCAAATTTATCGAGAGTCGCTGCGATTCTAGCTTGTTCGTTATAAGATTCCTCCGGATTACCGGGGCATGGGAAGGGGATTTTAATGTCTTTGAGCATCGGTTTAGTTAGCTGGGGTATACCTGCCTCAGGGATTTTGTAATTATTCTCAATGGTTTTCATGAAGTAATAAGCGTACTTCAAGTTTAATTTAATTTTTGGCGTCAAGACCAGCAGTCGCACTATCGGAAAGAATGGTCTACTTCTATAGCTAGTCCATCCAATAGTACCTCTTGCAGATATGGTGAGACTCGGTTTCTCAATCTTGGCTCTGTCAGTCCATCCATATAGTGATTTATTACCTATACCGTTTGATAAAACGGGGATGCTGAATTCCTCGGTCTCAAATTCGGATAAGGCATCTTTTGGTGCATCGCCGCCTGCAACAATATCAAAAACATCATCCAATGCCTTCCACTCAACCTCACCCTCTTTAAACCTCAACAACTGGTCACGATAGTAGTTGTACTGTTTTTTACGCATGTTAAGCTCAGCGGTAAGCTCAGCTGTAAGTGCAGTAAATTTATCCAGAATCCGAACGATTTCAGACTGGATGGCAAGGGATTTTTCCGGATTATCCGGGCAGGGGATGGGGACTAACCTTTTTTCAATTGTAGTTTTGCTGATGTGCATCATAGTAGAACCAGTGCTATGTGCATCTTTAAGTGCTTTAGTATCCCATTGTAACAAGTAATATAGAAACTGTTTACAAATAAGATTCGAATCTGGAACCACTTTCCATATGTGATAATGGTAAATAGATTTACCCCCATGCCAAATTCTTGGACCAAATGATGCGGACCAAGCATATAAAAGGTCACCGTTATCACAATACTTGTCTTGATCTAATTCTAAATCTGAGTAATACCAATTTTGGTTAGTAAAAAAATTACCGACTCTCAATACTGGATATTTGCCTTTGGAAAGCAGTTCTTCTTGCTTATATGCTCTCCCGTTTATTAAACGACAAACTTTAGCCAATGGCAACCACTCAACCTCAACCCCATCCAGCAATTTTTCCAGATAACTCATCTCGCTCATTTCTGCACCTCGCAGCCTTCAATTTCAGCCACAATCGCATCAATATCTTTGCGCAACTGGTCGATTTTGCTGACCGTGGTTTTCAGTTCTGCATTCAGCTCACCGATATCGATAATTTCGCGGTTATCTTTCGCTTCCACATAGCTGCTCACCGACAGGTTATAGTCATTCGCGACAACAGTCTCAAACGCAACAGATTTCGCCAGATGAGCAACATCTTCCTTGCTGGCAAATACCTGCATAATTTTTTCTATATGGGCATCGGTCAGAATGTTGTTGTTAGTCTCTTTTTTGAACAGTTCGCTGGCATCAATAAACTGAACTTTGGTATCCGTTTTATGTTTAGACAGCACCAGAATATTGACGGCAATGGTGGTGCCAAAGAACAGGTTCGGTGCCAGTGAAATCACGGTTTCTACATAGTTATTGTCGACCAGATACTGACGGATTTTCTGCTCAGCGCCGCCACGGTAAAAAATACCCGGGAAGCAGACAATCGCAGCGCGACCTTTGGCCGAAAGATAGTTCAGTGCATGTAATACAAACGCAAAGTCAGCTTTGGATTTGGGGGCCAGAACGCCAGCCGGGGCAAAACGTTCATCGTTAATCAGCGTCGGGTCATCGCTGCCAATCCATTTCACCGAATACGGCGGGTTAGAAACGATGGCATCAAACGGTTTTTCATCTCTGAAGTGCGGCTCAGTCAGCGTATTGCCCAGCTTGATATCAAACTTGTCGTAGTTGATGTTGTGCAAAAACATGTTCATACGCGCCAGGTTATAGGTCGTATGGTTGATTTCCTGACCAAAAAAACCTTCTTCGATGATATGGTCATCAAACTGTTTTTTAGCCTGCAACAACAGCGAACCGGAACCTGCTGCCGGGTCGTAGATTTTGTTAACGTGGGTCTGGCCGTGCATTGCCAGTTGTGCAATCAGCTTAGAGACGTGCTGCGGTGTAAAGAACTCGCCGCCTGACTTACCAGCATTCGCCGCATAGTTAGAAATCAGGAACTCATAGGCATCGCCGAACAGGTCAATCTGATGTTCGTTAAAGTCGCCAAGCTTTAACCCTTCAACCCCTTTCAGAACCGCAGCCAGGCGGGCATTTTTATCCTTAACGGTGTTACCCAGGCGGTTACTGGTGGTATCGAAATCAGCAAACAAACCTTTGATGTCTGCTTCTGAAGGATAACCGTAAGCAGAACTTTCGATAGCAACGAAGATGCTGTTTAAATCTGCGTTCAGTCTGTCATTGGTATTTGCTTTCGCAGCTACGTTGCAGAAAAGCTGACTTGGGTAGATGAAGTAGCCTTTGGTTTTGATGGCATCTGATCTTACCCAGCAATAGTGGACACGCGGCTAAGTGAGTAAACTCTCAGTCAGAGGTGACTCACATGACAAAAACAGTATCAACCAGTAAAAAACCCCGTAAACAGCATTCGCCTGAATTTCGCAGTGAAGCCCTGAAGCTTGCTGAACGCATCGGTGTTACTGCCGCAGCCCGTGAACTCAGCCTGTATGAATCACAACTCTACAACTGGCGCAGTAAACAGCAAAATCAGCAGACGTCTTCTGAACGTGAACTGGAGATGTCTACCGAGATTGCACGTCTCAAACGCCAGCTGGCAGAACGGGATGAAGAGCTGGCTATCCTCCAAAAGGCCGCGACATACTTCGCGAAGCGCCTGAAATGAAGTATGTCTTTATTGAAAAACATCAGGCTGAGTTCAGCATCAAAGCAATGTGCCGCGTGCTCCGGGTGGCCCGCAGCGGCTGGTATACGTGGTGTCAGCGGCGGACAAGGATAAGCACGCGTCAGCAGTTCCGCCAACACTGCGACAGCGTTGTCCTCGCGGCTTTTACCCGGTCAAAACAGCGTTACGGTGCCCCACGCCTGACGGATGAACTGCGTGCTCAGGGTTACCCCTTTAACGTAAAAACCGTGGCGGCAAGCCTGCGCCGTCAGGGACTGAGGGCAAAGGCCTCCCGGAAGTTCAGCCCGGTCAGCTACCGCGCACACGGCCTGCCTGTGTCAGAAAATCTGTTGGAGCAGGATTTTTACGCCAGTGGCCCGAACCAGAAGTGGGCAGGAGACATCACGTACTTACGTACAGATGAAGGCTGGCTGTATCTGGCAGTGGTCATTGACCTGTGGTCACGTGCCGTTATTGGCTGGTCAATGTCGCCACGCATGACGGCGCAACTGGCCTGCGATGCCCTGCAGATGGCGCTGTGGCGGCGTAAGAGGCCCCGGAACGTTATCGTTCACACGGACCGTGGAGGCCAGTACTGTTCAGCAGATTATCAGGCGCAACTGAAGCGGCATAATCTGCGTGGAAGTATGAGCGCAAAAGGTTGCTGCTACGATAATGCCTGCGTGGAAAGCTTCTTTCATTCGCTGAAAGTGGAATGTATCCATGGAGAACACTTTATCAGCCGGGAAATAATGCGGGCAACGGTGTTTAATTATATCGAATGTGATTACAATCGGTGGCGGCGGCACAGTTGGTGTGGCGGCCTCAGTCCGGAACAATTTGAAAACAAGAACCTCGCTTAGGCCTGTGTCCATATTACGTGGGTAGGATCAATCGTCTTTAATGTCATCAGTAATTACGCTGTCATCCAGTTTCGCATAACAGATACTGTCATCACCGGCTTCAATATAGCTGGAAAAATTTTCGCTGATAAAACGATAGAAAAGCGCGCCCAGAACGTACTGCTTAAAATCCCATCCATCGACCGAACCTCTGACATCGTTAGCAATTTGCCAGATTTGGCGATGAAGCTCCGCGCGCTGCTGAAGACTGGTCATTTTTTATCCTTTGAATGTGTTTTTAACGTCGGCTTTTGCCGGGATTTTACCGGAAGTTGTTTGGTTTTTCAGATTTGTATGACGGCGAGGAGGGGATTCAGCATCAGATTGTTAGTGCAACTTACTCAGCATTCACCGCTTGAGTCAGGAGGCTACTTTATATGCCCATCGCCCATCCGTAGGTGATCAGATAATTTATTGCGAGTCACCTTCCCGATTTTCAATCTCATTATTTACCCAATCTTTCACCAGTGGATAATCCGTCTGCTACTAACGGCGAGTGTATTTTTTTACGGATGAAAGATTATGCAAACAGAAGCTGAAGTCTTAACCGATCACAACGAGATAATTCGCTCGACCAATATTGAGCGTATCGTCACAGGACGTGATAGCGCACTGAAGCTGATAGCGACGCTAATCCAAAAACTGGATGATATCTCCAGTCTGACATCCAGTATTGGCGGTGATGTGGCTGGAACCTGGGGAATGCGTAATGGATATGCCTTTGACTGCTGGTTGATGCAACCAACCGACAAAGCGATGTCGGCGATCACCCGCAATATCGATCGCAGCATCTGGCGCGATCTCATGCTGAAGTCCGGGATGTTGACTCTGATGGATGCCGAAGCCCGCAGTCAGTGGGCAAAGAACCTGGAGGAGGGCGATCTCCCGGCGATTAGCGAAGCCAACATCCTGAGTACCTTTGAACAACTCCACCACAATAAGCAGGACGTTTTCGAACGTGGGATTATCAATGTATTTAAGGGATTGAGCTGGGATTACAAAACCAATAATCCCTGTTATTTCGGTAAGAAGATTATCGTTAACAATCTGGTGAAGCATGACCGATGGGGTTACAGCCTGCACTGGGGCTGGCGAGGAGATCAGCTTGCCGATCTGGAACGGATGTTCTATCTGCTGGATGGGAAGGCTATTCCTGATAACCGCCATGATGTCTCCATCCGGTTTATGGATTTTGTGCGCGATAATCCGCATCAGCAGATTTTCGAAGATGAGTTGTTCACTATTCGCTACTTTCAGAAAGGCAGTGGACACATCACATTCAAGCGACTGGATCTGGTGGATAAGATGAATGACATTGTGGCGAAGCACTATCCGTCAGCGTTATCAGCAAAATGAATGTCGTATGTTTGCTTTCAATAATGTCGTTACTGGAACCCTCTGAATTTCGGCATATCCATTTACTGGAAACGATGTTTACCTAAAAACAGTTGATTCCCTATGCAACTAGAAACCTCACACAGGTTGAAAAACGAGTAGCGATTTTACGTATGAAAGAATGCTATAGCCTTCTCTGAGAGCCATCAACATCATGCGTTTTGCAGTTAAGTCATCAGATAAATGTGGTGGTTCCAGGGCAGAAGGTAATTTCAGGATGAAAGTTATTTTTTTTATCACAAAATTTAACATTTTTGAGATTAATCCGATAAGATAAGGCTATCCCAATTTCCCTCCCCCCTACATATTGGATTAAGAGATGGTTCAGGATTCATCAGCATTAGCCCCCTTCTTTCGTGCTCAAATTGAAAAAAATAATCAATACAATTCAGTTTGGGGCAAACACTACCGCCAGCTTGTAGAACAGATTCAGGCCGAAAAACCAAACTTTTCTGAAGCCACGATTCGGCAGGTATGGTATGAACGTGACAATGGTGTCTCCAGCCTGATGCAAGGAGGGATGTCATTGGTTGAATTTGAAAATGCACAAAAAGACCTTCTAACGCTCACCCGTCAGATAGCAGAAGAGTGTACACAAGAAAATTATAATCGGGTCATTGAACGCCTTATCAAACTTAAAGCGGACGGAGTATTAAATAAGGTATATAGGGCTCTTTGTAATCGTGCTTTTGCAGCAATATACCCATCAAAAATTAGCAGTGTCGTGAATGTTAATAATTTTTTTAGTTGCTACAATTATTGCAACAACCATTTCCAGCTAGGTCTTTCCGGAGAACGGGAGTGGCTGGCTCGCAATGTTGATCTTAAAGAAACGCTAAATCGTGCGCTGGGTGATGATATCGACCCTATTGAGCTGAATATGTCACTTTGGCATCTCTATGCGTATGAAATTCAGGATAAAAATGCTATCGGTTTAGTTGGAAGCGAAAGTGCTTTACAAGAAAATGAGCAAGAAGATGATGTTATAAGTTCGCCATTGCCTAAAAACACAATTCTCTATGGCCCGCCAGGTACAGGTAAAACATATCGTACTATTGAGCTTGCTGTACAAATTTGTGATCCGATCGCTTACTCCCTGCAGGAGGGTAAGGATGAGAGTGAAAAACGTCGCGAGTTGAAAAAGATTTATGATCAGCTTATCAAAGAAAATCGAGTGCGTTTTATCACCTTTCATCAGAGCTTTGGTTATGAAGAGTTTATTGAAGGTTTAAGAGCTGAGACTACTGATGACGGTAATGTAAAATACGAAATAAAAGCAGGTATTTTTAAGCAGATATGCGAGGATGCCGCCTTTGGTCATGCTGGTGCGCAGGAAATGTTGGATAGCGCACTTACTCGCCTACAAGAACGTTTATCTGAAGGTGAAAATATCACGCTGGAAACACAACAGGGTAAGGCCTTCCAGCTGACGTATAAAAGTCAAACCAACTTTGGAATTTTTCCGTCACAATCGAAAAAAGAGGATTTAGGACAGGGTTACAATGCCTATTTGAAGGATATTCGGCAAGTTTATCAGGATCCACGAGCAAAAGTACATAATCCATCTTATGTACGCAGTATCCTTAACTATTTAATTAATCAACGTTATCTGCCTCTGAATACTCAGAGCGTAGCTTCAGAAAAAAAGGAAAACTATGTTCTCATTATTGATGAAATAAATCGGGGTAATATTTCAAAAATTTTTGGTGAACTAATTACCCTTATTGAGCCATCTAAACGGGCTGGTGAGCCAGAATCACTTAGCGTATTGCTGCCATACTCTTCCACTCCATTTAGTGTACCGAATAACCTTTATTTAATTGGTACCATGAACACTGCTGATCATTCGCTTACTGCACTTGATACTGCACTACGTCGCAGATTTGATTTTGAAGCGATGCTGCCAGATATTACTGTTCTGAAAGATACTGTCATTAAAGGTATTGATCTGCCTCGTCTATTGCAGACGCTTAACGATCGCATCCAGGTTTTATACGATAGAGAACATATGCTGGGGCATGCTTTTTTTATCCCTGTTGTGCAGGCAAAAGAAGACGAAGCTCTGGCATTTGAAAGATTCAAACGGATTATGCGAAATAAGATACTACCATTGCTGGAAGAATATTTTTACAATGACTGGCAAAAAATTCGCATGGTACTGGCTGATAACCAAAAAGAGGAAGCACCAGATCTTCAATTTGTACGTGAGGTGAAATACCAGAAAAAGTATGCCGATCTCTTTGGTGATAACGGAACAGATGACTTGGGAACCAGTTTTCACCTGGCAGCAGAGGATGACAACGTTTGGGACAATCCAATCGCCTGGCAGCAAATTTATGCACCTCAAAAAGAAAAACGCAGGAGTGCGGAATGAAATCTTCCAGTCATTTCACTGTGTTCGAATACGGGCATTTAGTGAGTGAGGAAGGTGATGCCCGTATAAATAATGCGGTAGTGCTACCTGCAGACCTATTTAAATGGCTTGAGCTGCGCTGTCTGAAAGACGATGCTGATAATACTCATCGTTTGCTCACCCTTAGCAGCCGGAATGGAGTAAAAACGCTGCAGGTAAAAAACTATGCAGGAGTAATCTCACTGCCAGGGGGGCGATTTCTCGAAATCCTGCCTAAAACAGGTCAGGATAATGAGGATACTGTTCGTCAACAATTACTGATGATGTTACGTACGTTAAAATCATTTCGTCATATTGCCTCCTCTGAATCTGGCGTCAAAATATCTAAAATGCCTCTGATGGATATCTTTATTCAACAATTTATAGAGAGCGTGCGTAAGATTGTGCAGAGAGGGTTAAAACGTGACTATTTACGTCAGGAAGATAATCTTCCATGGATGAAAGGAAGATTACGGATCTCTGCACAATTAAGCAAAAACTGTATTAGGCGGGATCGTTTTCAGGTGGAGTATGACGAGTACAGTGTCAATCGTCTGGAAAACCGGATACTCAAAACTGCAATCAATAAGATTAGTCGCCAGACCAGTAATCCACAATTATTACAGCAGATAACACAGCTGCAGTTTCACTTTGAAAATATCACGTCAGTTCATGATGCTTATATAGCTTTCGAGCAGTTACACTTTGATAGACACATGCATCACTATGAGCAAGCATTAGCGTGGGCGAAGATGATTTTATTGGGCGATTCTCCACACTGTATGTATGGGGATGTTAATGCTTTTTCACTGCTTTTCCCGATGGAGGCTGTTTTTGAATCTTTTGTGACGACATGGATGCGTTATCGTTATTATGATAAATGGCGAGTGGACGCACAGGTAAGTTCAAAAAATCTGATTAGTTATAACGGTAAAGCTTTATTTAAGCTGCGGCCTGATATTTGTTTACGGCCTCGTAAAAGTACTACTGGTTCAGTTATTACCTGTGATGTTAAATGGAAGATAGTAAATGGCAGAAAGGACAGTCTTGAACAATCTCAAGCCGATCTCTACCAAATGCTTGCCTATGGATTGAATTACCAGGAGGGGGAAGGTGATATGATTTTGATATACCCCTATCATAACGGATTTAATCAGCCATCTCCTCATCCTTATGAATTTAGCCATCAGAAGGAAAATAGGTTACGTTTATGGGTTGTACCTTTCTTTATTGGCGAGAGTTTACAGACATCAGAGTTGCGTTTTCCTAGTGGGGCTGAATTTATTTAGTATTTGTAGGCTATCTCTTTATACAATTTATTTGTCTATTTGTATGCACAAGATAGCCTACCTCACCCCCTAAAAACCTCTTTCCGATGCCACTCCACAAATCCCTCATAAGGGTAATTTTTACGTACCTGCGGCAACGCAATAGTTTTCCCGTCAAAATCCCAGAATAGTTTCTCAACGATCCCTCCGCCGTTTACCGCATCTGATACCAGTACCCGCATATTTTCATCCAGGCCAATCGATCCTTTATCAAAGGCTTTATGGTGTATTGCACAAAGCGCCAGGCCATTAGGAATTTCACAAGGACCGCCGTGCTGTTTCCATTTTATATGCGCCGCTTCCAGCGCGACGGTGGTGTCGTCGTGGCGCATATTAAAGCCACATATCGCGCACTGGTAGTTATAAGCGCGTAATACATTTTTGCGAAATAACGGGTCGCGCTGTTTACGGATTTGCTGGAGATCAAAACCCAGCTCGTCAGCAATTTCTTCCTGAATACTCTCGGTGAAGTGCGCTTCGAGTATCTGTTGCGCCAGAGTATTGATAAGTTTTTTATTGCCGGTTACCGGGGCGTAGTGCTGTTCATCGAAACCGCCTGCAACGTGGTATTCGTTCAGTTCCTTCACTGGCGGTTGTCGGCTGCTCCCTGCTGTTGAGCAAAGCTCGGCATTGTGTAATTGCCAGAATCCGTCGCCTTGTAATCGCCAGAACGGCATATCAGGTCGGTACTGTGAACGCTGTGGCCCAAAACGTTCCAGTAAACTGTGCAGAGGTTCGTAGATTTCCGATCCATAATCGAAAAGGCGTGGATGTCCATTCAGGTATCCCGCTAATACGTATAGCAATAACAATGGCTTATGCGGCGCGCGCTGTTCACCCTTGTGCCAGATTTTTATGTTGGCAATTGCCTGCTGTAGCGATTTACTGGAAGCCATTGATATCCCTGGCAGTGAAATAATTGCGATCATGCTCGCAAATTTTCTGCTGTTCAAGCCTGCAAGTGAAGATATATTACTTTGATCTCATTTGTTTTTTTGCTGCTTGTTCTGAGAACGTATAAGGACATTCTCTATGAATAAACTCCCCGATCATCTTCCGCGGCGGTATATCATCGAAGCTATTCATTTATGGGATGCGGGAGAAACTCATCAGTTCCAGCCTGCACGGTTGTATGAGATTGAATATCATGGCCGACGTTACCCCTCGAAGGCGATTGCTGGCATCGCAGCGACATTGATGACGGGGACGCAATTTACCCCTGCGGATTTCACCGGCGGAATAAAATCTAAATGCGTCAAGCTACTTATAGATCAGGGATTTCATATTCATCAGGATAAAGCCGCTGCGGCTCCCATAGCCGATGTTCTGTTCCCGGATGAGTTGCCGTCGCAGGGGACCTACGTTGAAGGTGCGGCGATAAAGGTGACGGTAAACCGCTATGAACGCGATAAAAAAGCTCGCGAGAAAGCAGTCGAATATCACGGATGCCAGTGCAACGTATGCGGCGTTGATCTGGTGAAGATCTATGGCGATATCGCTGAGGGCTTTATCCATATGCATCACCTGGTGCCGCTTTCAGCCGTTAAAGAGGATTACCTGCTGGATCCAGTTAATGATTTGCTTCCTGTGTGTCCTAATTGCCATGCGATGTTGCACCTACGCAAACCACCGTTTACGCCGGAGGAGTTAAAAGCGCTGATGGATGCGAATAAATCAAATTAATGAACGCTCACCTTTCGCGCCAAAACTGCAAAATTGCTTCTACAAACTTGTCAGAAATAATCCCCCGACGGGCTGCCGCGCTGAAATGACTGCTTCGCAGTGCCGTCGTCCAGTTCTCCGGTGACCGGTACGCTGAACCGTAATATCCCGTGCTTAAATCGTCCGGATCTTCATCAGGCGCGTTCGTCAGTCCTCTTTCACCTTGTTGCTGGAAGTCGACGAAAATAATATTGGCTAAAACATTATTTTGATAATTGCCATAAATAGCTTCATACGCATGAGGGAAATTTTCTTTCCAGTACCAGGTGGTATCGCCGCAGAACCAGGGCGCATCAGTAATATTATTAAGCTGAGAATGGTATTGTTTTAGATCCCTACGAAAGGCTTCAACCATATGATTAAAGTGTTGAGGGTGTGACGCGTAGTCACTGGTCATTAAGTCAAATTCGCCTTGCATCCAGCATACGCCGAGGAATTTGTTCTGCGGATTTTTTGCCAGTGCGGCTCGCGTTCTGCTGACTAAATCCTGGTACAGCGGAGTATCCGTTCCCCAACGACAAGCATCATGGCTGGCTCCGTGCCGTTCTGAATATGTCCCTTCGCTGCCCGCGGTAAAAGCCGATCCGCCACGGCAACATGGAACGATGAGAACCCCTGCATTATCAGGAATAAAGGGTAGTAATTTCCGTGCAATATGCAGTGCCTGGCCAACGGTGCCGTACTGTGTTTGATGATTCGTTGCCAGAGGATGGTGATAACCCTGCATATCCTGAACATCGTGTGGGCAGTGAGTCAGTGGAATAATGTCGTTAAAGTGACATGACGGGCCTCCGGGATGCGTATGCGCAAATCTCGCTAATTGTTTAATTCTGGGATGAGGCGCATCTTCACTGTCCGGTAATGGCAGTCCTTCGCCATACGCCATGGCATTAGACTGACCAGCAACGGTAAGAACATAGTAATAATCGGGCGATATTATTGCGTCCATATAATTTTCGCGTAATTGAAATGGTAAATTGATAGCAGGGCCCCTTTACCGGGGCCCTGAAGCGTTAGTTTTGTACTGTGACTTTATTATCCTTCACAGTGATCAAAACTGAATCCGTCACCGCTTTGCCGCCTGCAGTTTCACCGCCAATAATTAATAAACTATTATTCCAGGGCAATGATACTCCGTAGGCCCGACCTTGCGATAATTCACCCGATTTATCCCATTTCCCGTTATGCCAAAGATGAATATCAGCGCTATATGATTTTTTCAGGCCTTCATGCGCATAGTTCTTACCGTTCTGGTAATTTTCTCGTGAACCTTTGAATCCGGCCCCTCCGGCAAATATAAGAGAATCATTGCTTACCCCCGCAAAACCGCCAGCGACGCCATCTGGTGATGAGACGGGAGCAAGCTTATTCCATTTTAAATTATTACCGGTGAAATCAAGTTCAAATACGGCATCCGTTCGCAATCCTGGTTTGGCTTCGCCATTAATAAGCCAGGTTTTATCACCTTTATTAACAACCGCCGCACCAGCCGTTCCGTACCAGGGAGATTCGCCAGCGTAACTCCATTGCTGTGTTGAGGGATCAAAAGACAACAGAAACTTATTGAAGAAATAATCTTCTGCTTTTTTGTCAAAATAGTGAGCGTTGATTTTATCTACAGCGGTTTGATCTTTTCCAGCCTCGTTGAGATCTTCAAAATAGCCATTGAAGATATTCTGGTTAACACCGCCAGTAACATAAGCCTTGCCGTTGTGTACAAAAGTCACATGGCCCGCCATGCCCACCGGCGCGTGCGACATCAATTTAACCCAACTATTGGTTTTGGGGTTGTATTTGTGTACATCATTAAATACCTGAGTCAAGCCCTCGCTGTTTTTGCCAATGCCGCCAAACACATACAGATTGCCATCAATAAATGCAGAGGTTGCTTGATCTCTTGGTCCACCAGGGAATGCAGCTAACGCTTTCCATTTTTTATCTTTGGCCTGTGTATCCAGCTTGTACCATGCCGTACCTGCGCTACCTAAACCAATGTAGACAGTGTCGTTATCAATTGCTCCGGTACCACTTTTAAATGGCACAGGAGTTTCCGGTAATACAGACGCGTTTGCGGCAAATGAAGCCATCATGATAGCAAGCGCCGTTATTGTTTTATTCATTGTGACTGTCTCCTGTCTACTACAGTTTAAATGACACACCAATGCGATAACTGTTTTCCGATAAATTATCTCTGCCGTTGTAAACACCCTGACGGTCAAGGTAGTCATATTCTATGTATGGCGTAATATCCGGCGTCATATGGTATTGTAGAACAAATGCATTTTCCGTCGCCCATTTCTTATGGTTTGCATAGCGATAATCGTTCTGTTTGCTGTATAGCGTCGTTTGCCATGCGAAGGTGAAATCACTATTAATATGGTAAGTGACATATCCATCCCAACGATGAACGTTATCACGAGACATATCACCGGATAAGTCTTGTTGTCGGTAAGCTTTCCAGTCGTAACGATAGCGAATGCCAAAATTAAGATCTTTTGTCGCGTCCCAGGACAGTTTTACGTAGGGTCCGTAGCGTGTGCCGTTGCTGCTAAAATGCGTTAACATTCCCGGGCGCACCGTCCATTGATCATCAAGTTTAATCGCGTAATTAACATCAACCTGAACATCATTGAGTGCGGCATTTTCCTTTTTATTATCATGAATGGTATTCCAGGTATTACTTTCCATACTTGCCCACCATCCATTTTGCCATCCCTCACTGACTTTGAGTCGAGTCTCATAGGCGTGGCTTCCACTACGATATCCACCACGTACGTCCAGTGTCGCAGCTTGAGAAATTAATGGTGACGAAAAGCACAGTAATAATACGCCAGAAAGTATTTTAGCCTTTTTCATAAATTTCACTCATTTGTAGGAAACAGAAAGCAATACAAAGCCCGCATAAACAATTAGCATTTATGTTGTGTAATATTTTTTTGCCAGGCTTATAGTGTCTTTGGCAACCGGTAGCTGTATTTTATATTTTTTGTATAAGGTCTCCTGTGAAAAATCTCTTTTCACATTATTTAAATAAACAGAGAGCCAGATTAAATACCTGAGTATAAAATCTCTTCTGATGTTTAATTGATTTGAATGTTCGTAAGCTATATCACTTACTCAATCCATTTTACCCAGAGTCATAAAATAGAGTGTCTGTTGATCTCATTTTCATATTCCTTTCAGACTGAAGTGCATTTTCATCACCCGATGTGAAAGAACTGAAGTGATGTTTGCCATAGATTGCGAGATGCCCTGTCTCATTGACTATCTTGGTGCACCTTTATACCTGTTATACCAGATCAAAAATCACGCAATCCATACAACAAAACCAGATTTGCAATTCGTGTCACAAAATATGTCGATATTTTTCTAAGAAGAAGATGCCATGTGAAGCCAAACGAACACTTGCGGAGGCCTTCACAAACCAAGGGTTGTTATTTAATTATATGTTTTATAAGTAATTTATTTAGAGTATAAACAAGGAAAGATTTGCAAGATAACTCAGTGGGCGTGGTGAAAATAAGTGTTTACCCGCCATCAGGCTGAGCATAATTCTCATCATGAAATATGTTTCCTGGTTTGTGGCTTGTAGCTGGTCACTCCTGAAGTCTCTCTGGAGAGGCTTGTTGATGTTGGTGTTTTCAGGATGATGTTTCACTTAGCTTGTTTGCCGAATAGCCCGGCGAACAGCTGTGATTGAGGAAGGTTTAAGTCGCAGTGACCAAAGCCATATTTACCAACGGATGCAGATGAAAAAATCATCTCCTGCTTTCCCCCATATCTCCAGGATAAAAAGGAATGTAACAATCTCATGAACTAAACTGACGAACCAGCCAGGAATAATCGCTAGGGACCTAAGAATTAGCCTGATAATAGCTACTAAGAAATTACTGCGTTCCATGAAATAGCCATTTTGTGGCAAATGGAGTTGTCTAATAATGTCATATGTGAGACGGATAGTTGAACGAATATTAAATTTTGCTGAATTTTTTATGTTGATTTTACTTGTTACAGAACATATCACATGATATATAGATAAGATTAGTTGCATTAATGATGAGGGTTATTATTAGATTCGTATCCGATTGATAAATATATAAAGGTACATAGCATGCAAGAGCATAGCGTTTGTATGGCAACGTTATTATAAGTAACTGTTGCTACTCCATTTAAGTTCACTCAGAAGAACTGGTCCACTTACGTTAGTTATTAAGCAAACGTTCGCTTTTATAAACATAATCAGGATAAAAATGTTGGATTATTGCTAACCCAGCACAGCTAGTGCGCGTCTGTAATTATAAGGGAAAAACGATGAAGAATAAGGCTGATAACAAAAAAAGGAACTTCCTGACCCATAGTGAAATCGAATCACTCCTTAAAGCAGCAAATACCGGGCCTCATGCAGCACGTAATTATTGTCTGACTTTGCTTTGTTTTATTCATGGTTTCCGGGCGAGTGAAATTTGTCGATTGAGGATTTCGGATATTGATCTTAAGGCAAAGTGTATATATATCCATCGATTAAAAAAAGGCTTTTCAACAACGCACCCGCTATTGAACAAAGAAGTTCAGGCTTTAAAAAACTGGTTGAGTATCCGTACTTCGTACCCGCATGCTGAGAGCGAATGGGTATTTTTATCGCGTAAGGGAAATCCGCTTTCTCGGCAACAGTTTTACCATATTATCTCGACTTCCGGTGGTAATGCCGGGTTGTCACTGGAGATTCATCCGCACATGTTACGCCATTCGTGTGGTTTTGCTTTGGCGAATATGGGAATAGATACGCGACTTATCCAGGATTATCTTGGGCATCGCAATATTCGTCATACTGTCTGGTATACCGCCAGCAATGCAGGGCGTTTTTACGGCATCTGGGATAGAGCCAGAGGACGACAGCGTCACGCTGTTTTATAGAGATAGTTGAGATACCAGGGATGGTGTTAAAAACTACATTATTCTTACGATATATCAAAAATGATTAACCATTTATTAATTGATGTTATTGTAAGTGTGATTATTAATTTTCATAATAAACATTAAGTTAACCATATCCATACAAAATACAATGGTTTATGTTCTTAAAAATAAATAAACAAAATCATTCATAAATTTACACATCACTTAAATTCTCCTGTTTCCGCACTTTTTTCTTTATTTTTTAAGCAACTGGAAGTTAATCCACTGCAATCTATTGTTATATTGAATCAAATCAATGAAAATAGATGTTATCACATCAGTGATATTTTATTTTTGTATGATATTTAATGTAATTGACTGATAGCCACATCACTTCGTGTGTGGTTATCTTTTTATCTATTGGGCTAATTTTGACCGATTGAGGTTTCCTATAGGTATTCATTCAAATATATCTCAGTTAGGAGTACTACTATTGTGAGTAAACGTCGTTATCTTACCGGTAAAGAAGTTCAGGCCATGATGCAGGCGGTTTGTTACGGGGCAACGGGAGCCAGAGATTATTGTCTTATTCTGTTGGCATATCGGCATGGGATGCGTATTAGTGAACTGCTTGATCTGCATTATCAGGATCTTGACCTTAATGAAGGTCGAATAAATATTCGCCGACTGAAGAACGGATTTTCTACCGTTCACCCGTTACGTTTTGATGAGCGTGAAGCCGTGGAACGCTGGACCCAGGAACGTGCTAACTGGAAAGGCGCTGACCGGACCGACGCTATATTTATTTCTCGCCGTGGGAGTCGGCTTTCTCGCCAGCAGGCCTATCGCATTATTCGCGATGCCGGTATTGAAGCTGGAACCGTAACGCAGACTCATCCTCATATGTTAAGGCATGCTTGCGGTTATGAACTGGCGGAGCGTGGTGCAGATACTCGTTTAATTCAGGATTATCTCGGGCATCGAAATATTCGCCATACTGTACGTTATACCGCCAGTAATGCTGCTCGTTTTGCCGGATTATGGGAAAGAAATAATCTCATAAACGAAAAATTAAAAAGAGAAGAGGTTTGATTTAACTCATTGATAATAAAGTTAAAAACAAATAAATACAAGACAATTGGGGCCAAACTGTCCATATCATAAATAAGTTACGTATTTTTTCTCAAGCATAAAAATATTAAAAAACGACAAAAAGCATCTAACTGTTTGATATGTAAATTATTTCTCTTGTAAATTAATTTCACATCACCTCCGCTATATGTAAAGCTAACGTTTCTTTGGCTCGACGCATCTTCCTCATTCTTCTCTCCAAAAACCACCTCATGCAATATAAAAATCTATAAATAAAGATAACAATAGAATATTAAGCCAACAAATAAACTGAAAAAGTTTGTGCGCGATGCTTTCCTCTATGAGTCAAAATGGCCCCAAATGTTTCATCTTTTGGGGGAAAACTGTGCAGTGTTGGCAGTCAAACTCGTTGACAAAACAAAGTGTACAGAACGACTGCCCATGTCGATTTAGAAATAGTTTTTTTAAAGGAAAGCAGCATGAAAATTAAAACTCTGGCAATCGTTGTTCTGTCGGCTCTGTCCCTCAGTTCCGCAGCGGCTCTGGCCGATACTACGACGGTAAATGGTGGGACCGTTCACTTTAAAGGGGAAGTTGTTAATGCCGCTTGCGCAGTTGATGCAGGCTCTGTTGATCAAACCGTTCAGTTGGGCCAGGTTCGTACCGCTAGCCTGAAGCAGGCTGGAGCAACCAGCTCTGCCGTTGGTTTTAACATTCAGCTGAATGATTGCGATACCACTGTTGCCACAAAAGCCGCTGTTGCCTTCTTAGGTACGGCAATTGATGCTACGCATACTGATGTACTGGCTCTGCAGAGTTCTGCTGCAGGTAGTGCAACAAACGTTGGTGTGCAGATCCTGGACAGAACGGGTGCTGCGCTGGCGCTGGACGGTGCGACATTTAGTTCAGAAACAACCCTGAATAACGGAACCAACACCATTCCGTTCCAGGCGCGTTATTTTGCAACCGGGGCCGCAACCCCGGGTGCTGCTAATGCGGATGCGACCTTCAAGGTTCAGTATCAATAACCTACCCAGGTTCAAGGACGTCATTACGGGCAGGGATGCCCACCCTTGTGCGATAAAAATAACGATGAAAAGGAAGAGATTATTTCTGTTAGCGTCGTTGCTGCCAATGTTTGCTCTGGCCGGAAATAAATGGAATACCACGCTGCCCGGCGGAAATATGCAATTTCAGGGCGTCATTATTGCGGAAACTTGCCGGATTGAAGCCGGTGATAAACAAATGACGGTCAATATGGGGCAAATCAGCAGTAACCGGTTTCATGCGGCAGGGGAAGATAGCGCACCGGTGCCTTTTGTTATTCATTTACGGGAATGTAGCACGGTGGTGAGTGAACGTGTGGGTGTGGCGTTTCACGGTGTCGCGGATGGTAAAAATCCGGATGTGCTTTCCGTGGGAGAGGGGCCAGGGATAGCCACCAATATTGGCGTAGCGTTGTTTGATGATGAAGGAAACCTCGTACCGATTAATCGTCCTCCAGCAAACTGGAAACGGCTTTACTCAGGCTCTACTTCGCTACATTTCATCGCCAAATATCGTGCTACCGGGCGTCGGGTTACTGGCGGCATCGCCAATGCCCAGGCCTGGTTCTCTTTAACCTATCAGTAATTGTTCAGCAGATAATGTGATAACAGGAACAGGACAGTGAGTAATAAAAACGTCAATGTAAGGAAATCGCAGGAAATAACATTCTGCTTGCTGGCAGGTATCCTGATGTTCATGGCAATGATGGTTGCCGGACGCGCTGAAGCGGGAGTGGCCTTAGGCGCGACTCGCGTAATTTATCCGGCAGGGCAAAAACAAGTGCAACTTGCCGTGACAAATAATGATGAAAATAGTACCTATTTAATTCAATCATGGGTGGAAAATGCCGATGGTGTAAAGGATGGTCGTTTTATCGTGACGCCTCCTCTGTTTGCGATGAAGGGAAAAAAAGAGAATACCTTACGTATTCTTGATGCAACAAATAACCAATTGCCACAGGACCGGGAAAGTTTATTCTGGATGAACGTTAAAGCGATTCCGTCAATGGATAAATCAAAATTGACTGAGAATACGCTACAGCTCGCAATTATCAGCCGCATTAAACTGTACTATCGCCCGGCTAAATTAGCGTTGCCACCCGATCAGGCCGCAGAAAAATTAAGATTTCGTCGTAGCGCGAATTCTCTGACGCTGATTAACCCGACACCCTATTACCTGACGGTAACAGAGTTGAATGCCGGAACCCGGGTTCTTGAAAATGCATTGGTGCCTCCAATGGGCGAAAGCACGGTTAAATTGCCTTCTGATGCAGGAAGCAATATTACTTACCGAACAATAAATGATTATGGCGCACTTACCCCCAAAATGACGGGCGTAATGGAATAACGCAGGGGGAATTTTTCGCCTGAATAAAAAGAATTGACTGCCGGGTGATTTTAAACCGGAGGAATAATGTCATATCTGAATTTAAGACTTTACCAGCGAAACACACAATGCTTGCATATTCGTAAGCATCGTTTGGCTGGTTTTTTTGTCCGACTCGTTGTCGCCTGTGCTTTTGCCGCACAGGCACCTTTGTCATCTGCCGACCTCTATTTTAATCCGCGCTTTTTAGCGGATGATCCCCAGGCTGTGGCCGATTTATCGCGTTTTGAAAATGGGCAAGAATTACCGCCAGGGACGTATCGCGTCGATATCTATTTGAATAATGGTTATATGGCAACGCGTGATGTCACATTTAATACGGGCGACAGTGAACAAGGGATTGTTCCCTGCCTGACACGCGCGCAACTCGCCAGTATGGGGCTGAATACGGCTTCTGTCGCCGGTATGAATCTGCTGGCGGATGATGCCTGTGTGCCATTAACCACAATGGTCCAGGACGCTACTGCGCATCTGGATGTTGGTCAGCAGCGACTGAACCTGACGATCCCTCAGGCATTTATGAGTAATCGCGCGCGTGGTTATATTCCTCCTGAGTTATGGGATCCCGGTATTAATGCCGGATTGCTCAATTATAATTTCAGCGGAAATAGTGTACAGAATCGGATTGGGGGTAACAGCCATTATGCATATTTAAACCTACAGAATGGGTTAAATATTGGTGCGTGGCGTTTACGCGACAATACCACCTGGAGTTATAACAGTAGCGACAGATCATCAGGTAGCAAAAATAAATGGCAGCATATCAATACCTGGCTTGAGCGAGACATAATACCGTTACGTTCCCGGCTGACGCTGGGTGATGGTTATACTCAGGGCGATATTTTCGATGGTATTAACTTTCGCGGCGCACAATTGGCCTCAGATGACAATATGTTACCCGATAGCCAAAGAGGATTTGCCCCGGTGATCCACGGTATTGCTCGTGGTACTGCACAGGTCACTATTAAACAAAATGGGTATGACATTTATAATAGTACGGTGCCACCGGGGCCTTTTACCATCAACGATATCTATGCCGCAGGTAATAGTGGTGACTTGCAGGTAACGATCAAAGAGGCTGACGGCAGCACGCAGATTTTTACCGTACCCTATTCGTCAGTCCCGCTTTTGCAACGTGAAGGGCATACTCGTTATTCCATTACGGCAGGAGAATACCGTAGTGGAAATGCGCAGCAGGAAAAACCCCGCTTTTTCCAGAGTACATTACTCCACGGCCTTCCGGCTGGCTGGACAATATATGGTGGAACGCAACTGGCGGATCGTTATCGTGCTTTTAATTTCGGTATCGGGAAAAACATGGGGGCACTGGGCGCTCTGTCTGTGGATATGACGCAGGCTAATTCCACACTTCCCGATGACAGTCAGCATGACGGACAATCGGTGCGTATTCTCTATAACAAATCGCTCAATGAGTCAGGCACGAATATTCAGTTAGTGGGTTACCGTTATTCGACCAGCGGATATTTTAATTTCGCTGATACAACATACAGTCGAATGAATGGCTACAACATCGAAACACAGGACGGAGTTATTCAGGTTAAGCCGAAATTCACCGACTATTACAACCTCGCTTATAACAAACGCGGGAAATTACAGCTCACCGTTACTCAGCAACTCGGGCGCACATCAACACTGTATTTGAGTGGTAGCCATCAAACTTATTGGGGAACGAGTAATGTCGATGAGCAATTCCAGGCTGGTTTAAATACTGCATTCGAAGATATCAACTGGACGCTCAGCTATAGCCTGACGAAAAACGCCTGGCAAAAAGGACGGGATCAGATGTTAGCGCTTAACGTCAATATTCCTTTCAGCCACTGGCTGCGTTCTGACAGTAAATCTCAGTGGCGACATGCCAGTGCCAGCTACAGCATGTCACACGATCTCAACGGTCGGATGACCAATCTGGCTGGTGTATACGGTACGTTGCTGGAAGACAACAACCTCAGCTATAGCGTGCAAACCGGCTATGCCGGGGGAGGCGATGGAAATAGCGGAAGTACAGGCTACGCCACGCTGAATTATCGCGGTGGTTACGGCAATGCCAATATCGGTTACAGCCATAGCGATGATATTAAGCAGCTCTATTACGGAGTCAGCGGTGGGGTATTGGCTCATGCCAATGGCGTAACGCTGGGGCAGCCGTTAAACGAAACAGTGGTGCTTGTTAAAGCGCCTGGCGCAAAAGATGCAAAAGTCGAAAACCAGACGGGGGTGCGTACCGACTGGCGTGGTTATGCCGTGCTGCCTTATGCCACTGAATATCGGGAAAATAGAGTGGCGCTGGATACCAATACCCTGGCTGATAACGTCGATTTAGATAACGCGGTTGCTAACGTTGTTCCCACTCGTGGGGCGATCGTGCGAGCAGAGTTTAAAGCGCGCGTTGGGATAAAACTGCTCATGACGCTGACCCACAATAATAAGCCGCTGCCGTTTGGGGCGATGGTGACATCAGAGAGTAGCCAGAGTAGCGGCATTGTTGCGGATAATGGTCAGGTTTACCTCAGCGGAATGCCTTTAGCGGGAAAAGTTCAGGTGAAATGGGGAGAAGAGGAAAATGCTCACTGTGTCGCCAATTATCAACTGCCACCAGAGAGTCAGCAGCAGTTATTAACCCAGCTATCAGCTGAATGTCGTTAAGGGGGCGTGATGAGAAACAAACCTTTTTATCTTCTGTGCGCTTTTTTGTGGCTGGCGGTGAGTCACGCTTTGGCTGCGGATAGCACGATTACTATCCGCGGCTATGTCAGGGATAACGGCTGTAGTGTGGCCGCTGAATCAACCAATTTTACTGTTGATCTGATGGAAAACGCGGCGAAGCAATTTAACAACATTGGCGCGACGACTCCTGTTGTTCCATTTCGTATTTTGCTGTCACCCTGTGGTAATGCCGTTTCTGCCGTAAAAGTTGGGTTTACCGGCGTTGCAGATAGCCACAATGCCAATCTGCTTGCACTTGAAAATACGGTGTCAGCGGCTTCGGGACTGGGAATACAGCTTCTGAATGAGCAGCAAAATCAAATACCCCTTAATGCTCCATCGTCCGCGATTTCGTGGACGACCCTGACGCCGGGTAAACCAAATACGTTGAATTTTTACGCCCGGCTAATGGCGACACAGGTGCCTGTCACTGCGGGGCATATCAATGCCACGGCTACCTTCACTCTTGAATATCAGTAACTGGAGATGCTCATGAAATGGCGCAAACGTGGGTATTTATTGGCGGCAATATTGGCGCTCGCAAGTGCGACGATACAGGCAGCCGATGTCACCATCACGGTGAACGGTAAGGTCGTCGCCAAACCGTGTACGGTTTCCACCACCAATGCCACGGTTGATCTCGGCGATCTTTATTCTTTCAGTCTGATGTCTGCCGGGGCGGCATCGGCCTGGCATGATGTTGCGCTTGAGTTGACTAATTGTCCGGTGGGAACGTCGAGGGTCACCGCCAGCTTCAGCGGGGCAGCCGACAGTACCGGATATTATAAAAACCAGGGGACCGCGCAAAACATCCAGTTAGAGCTACAGGATGACAGTGGCAACACATTGAATACTGGCGCAACCAAAACAGTTCAGGTGGATGATTCCTCACAATCAGCGCACTTCCCGTTACAGGTCAGAGCATTGACGGTAAATGGCGGAGCCACTCAGGGAACCATTCAGGCAGTGATTAGCATCACCTATACCTACAGCTGAACCCGAAGAGATGATTGTAATGAAACGAGTTATTACCCTGTTTGCTGTACTGCTGATGGGCTGGTCGGTAAATGCCTGGTCATTCGCCTGTAAAACCGCCAATGGTACCGCTATCCCTATTGGCGGTGGCAGCGCCAATGTTTATGTAAACCTTGCGCCCGCCGTGAATGTGGGGCAAAACCTGGTCGTGGATCTTTCGACGCAAATCTTTTGCCATAACGATTATCCGGAAACCATTACAGACTATGTCACACTGCAACGAGGCTCGGCTTATGGCGGCGTGTTATCTAATTTTTCCGGGACCGTAAAATATAGTGGCAGTAGCTATCCATTTCCTACCACCAGCGAAACGCCGCGCGTTGTTTATAATTCGAGAACGGATAAGCCGTGGCCGGTGGCGCTTTATTTGACGCCTGTGAGCAGTGCGGGCGGGGTGGCGATTAAAGCTGGCTCATTAATTGCCGTGCTTATTTTGCGACAGACCAACAACTATAACAGCGATGATTTTCAGTTTGTGTGGAATATTTACGCCAATAATGATGTGGTGGTGCCTACTGGCGGCTGCGATGTTTCTGCTCGTGATGTCACCGTTACTCTGCCGGACTACCCTGGTTCAGTGCCAATTCCTCTTACCGTTTATTGTGCGAAAAGCCAAAATCTGGGGTATTACCTCTCCGGCACAACCGTAGATGCGGGCAACTCGATTTTCACCAATACCGCGTCGTTTTCACCAGCGCAGGGCGTCGGCGTACAGTTGACGCGCAACGGTACGATTATTCCAGCGAATAACACGGTATCGTTAGGAGCAGTAGGGACTTCGGCGGTAAGTCTGGGATTAACGGCAAATTACGCACGTACCGGAGGGCAGGTGACTGCAGGGAATGTGCAATCGATTATTGGCGTGACTTTTGTTTATCAATAAAGAAATCACAGGGCATTGCTAATGCAGTTACGCAATATTACCTGAAGCTAAAAACCTGCACGTTAGCCCTTTGTAGGCCAGATAAGACGCGTCAGCGTCGCATCTGGCATAAACAAAGCGCACTTTGCTGGTCTGTTCCCCTCACCCTAACCCTCTCCCCGGAGGGGCGAGGGGACTGTCCGGGCACATTTTTAGACTTTGTCATCAGTCAGAGCCTGCCATTGGCAGGCTCTGGTGTTCTTTTACGCTACCTTGCTAATAATCAGCCCAACCACGGAGTTGACCAGCTCCAGCAGACCCCAGGTTTTCAACGTGTCTTTTACTGACAGGTCAAAATTATCTAAGAGGCATTGCTAATGCAGCGAATGTGTCTGAACCTGCGGTCTTTGTCAGTACCAGCATCAGGCCAATGCCGAATACCACCCAGAGAATGTTAAGCACATGCATAACGTTTTACCTTACCTGGTTGAACCGTTGTTATTTTGGGCGACATGTTATGTAAATTGGTCAACCATTGTTGCGATGAATGTCACATCCTCTGATCAATAACCATCGATTACCCTTTGCTGCAATTTGCAGCAACAACCATGAGAGTGAAATTCTTGTGATGTGGTTAACCAATTTCAGAATTCGGGTTGACATGTCTTACCAAAAGGTAGAACTTATACGCCATCTCATCCGATGCAACGCCACGGCTGCGGTCTGGTTGTTCATCCGGATACCTAAACAACTCCAGGGTTCCGCGTCTCTTTGCTGTGGAACCCACTATGTGAAAGAGGAAAAATCATGGAACAGACCTGGCGCTGGTACGGCCCAAACGATCCGGTTTCTTTAGCTGATGTCCGTCAGGCGGGCGCAACTGGTGTGGTTACCGCGCTGCACCATATCCCGAACGGCGAAGTATGGTCCGTAGAAGAGATCCTCAAACGCAAGGCGATCGTTGAAGACGCAGGCCTGGTGTGGTCTGTCGTAGAAAGCGTGCCAATTCACGAAGATATCAAAACCCACACCGGCAACTATGAGCAGTGGATCGCTAACTATCAGCAGACTCTGCGCAACCTGGCGCAGTGCGGCATTCGCACCGTGTGCTACAACTTCATGCCGGTGCTCGACTGGACCCGTACTGACCTCGAATACGTGCTGCCAGACGGCTCCAAAGCTCTGCGCTTTGACCAGATCGAATTCGCTGCATTCGAAATGCATATCCTGAAGCGTCCAGGCGCGGAAGCGGATTACACCGAAGAAGAAATTGCTCAGGCTGCTGTTCGCTTCGCCACCATGAGCGACGAAGACAAAGCGCGTCTGACCCGTAACATCATCGCAGGTCTGCCGGGCGCGGAAGAAGGGTATACCCTCGACCAGTTCCGTAAGCACCTGGAGCTGTACAAAGATATCGACAAAGCCAAACTGCGCGAAAACTTTGCTGTCTTCCTGAAAGCGATTATTCCGGTTGCCGAAGAAGTTGGCGTCCGTATGGCTGTTCACCCGGACGATCCGCCGCGCCCGATCCTCGGTTTGCCGCGCATTGTTTCCACCATTGAAGATATGCAGTGGATGGTTGATACCGTAAACAGCATGGCGAACGGTTTCACCATGTGCACCGGTTCCTACGGCGTGCGTGCTGACAACGATCTGGTTGATATGATCAAGCAGTTCGGTCCGCGTATTTACTTCACCCATCTGCGCTCCACCATGCGTGAAGATAACCCGAAAACCTTCCACGAAGCGGCGCACCTGAACGGTGACGTTGATATGTACGAAGTGGTGAAAGCGATTGTTGAAGAAGAACACCGTCGTAAAGCGGAAGGCAAAGAAGACCTGATCCCGATGCGTCCGGACCACGGTCATCAGATGCTGGATGACCTGAAGAAGAAAACCAACCCTGGTTACTCCGCAATTGGTCGTCTGAAAGGCCTGGCCGAAGTTCGCGGTGTCGAACTGGCGATCCAGCGCGCTTTCTTTAGCCGTTAATATCCACCGGCATGGCTGCGCGCCGTGCCGGTTCCTTCTTCCTTGCCGTCACTCTCTGAAGACGGATTCTGGAGTTTACGATGACTACTATTGTTGACAGCAATCTGCCGGTTGCCCGCCCGTCATGGGATCATTCTCGTCTGGAATCACGCATTGTGCATCTCGGTTGCGGGGCGTTTCACCGCGCGCACCAGGCGCTGTATACCCATCACCTGCTGGAAAGCACCGACAGCGACTGGGGTATCTGCGAAGTTAACCTGATGCCAGGCAACGACCGCGTGCTGATCGAAAACCTGAAAAAACAGCAACTGCTGTACACCGTGGCGGAAAAAGGCGCGGAAAGCACCGAGCTGAAAATTATCGGTTCAATGAAAGAAGCGCTGCATCCGGAAATCGACGGCTGCGAAGGTATTCTCAATGCGATGGCGCGTCCGCAGACGGCGATTGTCTCCCTGACGGTCACGGAAAAAGGCTACTGCGCCGATGCGGCGAGCGGCCAGCTGGATCTCAATAACCCGCTGATCAAGCACGATCTGGAAAACCCGACTGCGCCGAAGTCCGCGATTGGTTACATCGTCGAAGCGTTGCGCCTGCGTCGTGAAAAAGGGTTGAAAGCGTTTACGGTGATGTCCTGCGATAACGTGCGTGAAAACGGTCATGTGGCGAAGGTCGCGGTACTGGGACTGGCTCAGGCACGCGATCCGCAGCTGGCGGCATGGATTGAAGAAAACGTCACCTTCCCGTGCACCATGGTTGACCGCATCGTTCCGGCGGCGACGCCAGAAACCTTACAGGAAATTGCTGACCAGCTGGGTGTTTACGACCCGTGCGCCATTGCCTGCGAACCGTTCCGTCAGTGGGTGATTGAAGATAACTTCGTTAATGGTCGCCCGGACTGGGATAAAGTGGGCGCACAGTTCGTTGCAGACGTTGTGCCGTTCGAAATGATGAAGCTGCGTATGCTGAACGGCAGCCACTCTTTCCTGGCGTACCTCGGTTACCTCGGCGGCTATGAAACTATTGCCGACACCATGACTAACCCGGATTATCGCAAAGCGGCCTTTGCCCTGATGATGCAGGAACAAGCGCCAACGCTGTCGATGCCGGAAGGTACGGACCTGAACGCCTATGCGACGCTGCTGATCGAGCGTTTCAGCAACCCATCTCTGCGTCACCGTACCTGGCAGATTGCAATGGACGGCAGCCAGAAGTTACCGCAGCGTCTGCTGGATCCGGTGCGTCTGCACCTGCAAAACGGCGGCAGCTGGCGTCACCTGGCGCTGGGCGTGGCGGGCTGGATGCGTTACACCCAGGGCGTGGATGAGCAGGGTAATGCCATTGACGTGGTTGATCCGATGCTGGCGGAGTTCCAGAAGATCAACGCGCAGTATCAGGGCGCAGACCGCGTGAAAGCGCTGCTGGGCCTGAGCGGTATTTTTGCCGATGATCTGCCGCAAAATGCCGACTTTGTTGGCGCGGTGACGACGGCATATCAGCAGCTGTGCGAACGCGGTGCGCGCGAGTGTGTGGCTGCGCTGTAACTAACTGATTACCCTACAGACTTACTGGTCAATCAAACTGATATTTGGTTGACCAGTTTTCGTTTTTTTGCCCACCTGTACGTGCCAACTTCCAGTGCTAATGGTATAGTTTGAGATTAACGGGTGCCGTAAAATTGCCCGTTGTAGGCCGGATAAGGCGTTCACGCCGCATCCGGCAAAAATTTGATTAACCGCACCTAACGGACACAACACCATGAAATCTGCCACCTCTGCGCAAAGACCTTACCAGGAAGTCGGGGCGATGATCCGCGATCTGATCATAAAGACGCCGTACAATCCTGGCGAACGGCTGCCGCCGGAGCGTGAAATTGCAGAAATGCTTGATGTCACGCGGACGGTGGTACGTGAAGCGCTGATCATGCTGGAGATCAAAGGGCTGGTGGAAGTACGCCGGGGTGCCGGTATCTATGTTCTTGATAACTCAGGCAGCCAGAACACAGACAGTCCGGATGCCAACGTCTGCAACGATGCCGGTCCTTTTGAGCTGTTACAGGCGCGGCAGTTATTGGAGAGCAACATCGCCGAGTTTGCCGCTTTGCAGGCTACCCGCGAAGATATCGTCAAAATGCGTCAGGCATTGCAACTGGAAGAGCGTGAACTGGCTTCCAGTGCGCCGGGCAGCAGCGAAAGCGGTGACATGCAGTTCCATCTCGCTATTGCCGAAGCAACGCATAACAGCATGCTGGTGGAGCTGTTCCGTCAGTCCTGGCAGTGGCGGGAAAACAATCCAATGTGGATCCAGTTGCACAGCCATCTGGATGACAGCCTGTATCGCAAAGAGTGGTTGGGCGATCACAAACAGATCCTCGCCGCGTTAATCAAAAAAGATGCCCGAGCGGCGAAGCTGGCAATGTGGCAGCATCTGGAAAACGTTAAGCAACGTCTGCTGGAATTCTCGAACGTTGACGATATTTATTTTGATGGCTATCTGTTTGATTCATGGCCGCTGGATAAAGTCGACGCCTGACTTATTATAATAAGCGCAAGGGTAAACGTTCCTTGCGCTTTCTTAAATTAAGAAGTCGCAATGAGTATTACTTTGTAAATTGCAGGGTATTGTTTAGCTATCTGTATAACCTGAATGTTAGTACTCATTCTTCTCAGTGGCTATTTACCAATATAATTCCATTCACCATTTTTTAATTCAAACAGTTCTGGAAGAGATGACGGTTGCAGAGTCATACGTTTGAGTGGTGCATTTTCATCACCCGGGATAACTTTATATCCCATTTTTGCATGGATCTCCGCGGTACCGGGATAGGCTTCTATACCAATTATTGGGTCATTACCCAACTCAATATTAGCATTAAGTAATGCGGCAAGGGCGAATCCGGAAGAATTTGCCACCCCTGAGACAGTCATTATCTGATCAATATAGATATCAATCCTTGGCTGCTCATTGGTCCATCTTTTTGCCTGAGAAGCTGGAAGGGTTGAAATATATCCTATCGTGGTTCCGGCGTAACCTGGAACATTGCAACCAGGGCCTAATGTTATTTCATGAACTGTATAGTTCTCAACAGGATAGGAAGGGCTCTTCATAAATAAATTTAGCCGTAATCCTTCTGCTAACTCTGTGGCAGCATGCGCCTTTTTACATATACCACCATATATATCGTCTAAAGCTGAGGTGATTTTCAAGTTTCGATAGAGCATACGTCCTGTTGTTGTAATACCATCGGATTCTCTGCATGTTTCTGTCACATAATTAAATGGCCAGTACTCTTTACTAATATCAAGCTTTCTAATTTCGACAACGCTTTTTCCATCGTAATTATGGTTATTGCCACGAACAAGAGGCAGAAGATAGATATTTTCCGTATCCAGGCGTGCACGTTCATATTTACGTGTTAACTCATTGTCGACTTTTGGATGATGAAGGAAGTGATTATTTATATAGAATTGGTTATTAGCGGCATTGCTTAATGGCATAGACTTAATAGTTACCTTTTATGAGTATTTCACTGATGTTTAGAAAAATAGATAAATTTTTCTGTAGTAAAAGAGAAGTAAACAAATGACATGCATGTTTCTGTTGTAGTGATATCAACTCTACACAGTGATATTAAATGGTAGGAAACACTCTAAAGTATCAAAAAACGCTCATTTAAAATTATTTGCATGCAATTTAAAAGCATATCTTATTACTAATTGGAATTTGATGTTGCTATATTGAGGTCTATATTAATAATGCCTGTGAATGGTATTTTTGATGTATTTGATATGTTATCAATTTATATTATTTACAAACTAATTGTTTCAAATAATACATAGATGATTATGCGGAAATAAATAATTTCCAACCGGAATTAAGTAGCGGCGGTGACAAGTATTTTCATCTACGTAACTATTCGGAATATTCAGAATATACTAGCGGTTTTTTTTTGAGTTTGATGATTTTTATCAAATCATGACTTTTTTCCTGAAAAGTCAGTAGATATTCATAGGCAAGTAAGGTTTTATACTTTGCTGACAGGATTCAGGCCTGTCTCAGACTGACATGGATGTAATGAACAAAAGGGAATGGCTATGGAAAATGAGCATCAATACAGTGGTGCCCGGTGTTCAGGGCAAGCCGCATATGTTGCTAAACGTCAGGAGTGCGCAAAATGATGCGCCAATCACTTCAGGCTGTTTTACCTAAAATTTCAGGCAATAAAACGTCATTGCTGCGTAAATCGGTATGCAGCGATCTCCTCACTCTTTTTAATTCTCCTCATTCGGCATTACCGTCATTACTTGTTTCAGGCATGCCCGAGTGGCAAGTGCATAACCAGAGCGACAAACATCTCCAGAGCTGGTATTGCCGTCAGCTGCGTTCTGCACTGTTATTTCATGAGCCACGGATTGCGGCGTTGCAGGTTAATTTTAAAGAAGCGTACTGCCACACTCTGGCGATCAGCCTTGAGATAATGCTGTACCACGACGGTGAACCGCTAACGTTTGATCTGGTCTGGGATAATGGCGGTTGGTGTAGTGCGATGCTGGAGAATGTCAGCTAAGCACAATCTCCAGCTCGCGCAGTTCACGCCAGAAGCGTTCGGCAATTGGATTCATGCGGGTATTCATTCGGTATGCATAGGCCTGGATCGGGATCACCAGTTCGTCCCGATTCAGCACAACGAGCTGCCCGCTGCGAATTTCTTGTTGGATAGCGTATTCCGGCAGCCAGGCAATCCCACAGCCGTCGAGGGCAACCTGCTTTAATAGCTCGCTCATCGAAGAGACAAAAAAGGTGCTGAAACTTAACTCACTGTGGCGCGTCAGGGTGCGATTAATCAATCGCCCCATGTAGGAGTTGCGGCTGTAATTCAGTAACGGAAAGTGTGGCTGCGCGAGGTTAAAAAGTGCTTCTCCGTGTTCGTCACTGGCGCAAACGGGGAACAATTGAGATTCAAATAAGCGAATGTGGTCAAACGGCGCTTCCAGCAAATCTTCGTCGTGAAAGGAAAAAATACAGTCACTTTGCCCTTCACGCAGTTTATCGACCGCTTCATCGACATCAATAGCTTCAATTGCCCAGGTAAAGAGCGGCGGCATCTGGCTGATAATGGACGGTAACAGCCCGAGGGAAAGAGAGTGTGCAGCGGCTATCTTGATTTTTCGTTGCGCGTAATCGCTGCCGCCACGCAGCTCTGCCAGGTTGCTTTCTAGCTGTTGCAACAGATGGCGGATCTGCGAATGAAAGATTTTCCCTTGTTCCGAGAGTTGCAGCGGCGTCACCTGGCGGTTAAACAATTCAACGCCAATCGCCTGTTCCAGCGCACGGATGCGGCGGCTGAATGCCGGTTGCGAGACGTTGCGACTGACTGCCGCCTGGGAAAAATTGCGGCATTTTTCCAGGGTCAGAAAATCATAAAGCCATTTAGTTTCAATATTATGCAAAACCGCACCACAGTCATCCATTACGTTTTACTCTGTCAGCCGCCCTTGCGGGCATTCTACGTCCATTCGGGCGGCTGACAACCGTTTATGCCGTTTCAAACGTTCCTTTCACGCAGGCTTTGCCGTCTTTGACCATCAGTTTGCCGCGAGCGTATACCTGCTCAATGCGCAATTCTGGCGTCATGACCAGCAAGTCTGCGTCATTGCCTGGCAGAATTTCGCCTTTCCCGGTCAGGTTAAGGAAACCGGCTACGCTACTGGTGAGCGGGCGCAGGGCATCGCTGATACTGAAATCATAGTCTTTGACCAGCACTTGCACGGTTTCCAGCAACGTTTCAAAACCGGCAACACCGATATGGGTTAAATTCCCTTCGTCATCGAAGAACGGCTGGCTACCGTTGCCGTCGGAGCTGAGGGTGACGCGTGCCAGCGGAATACCCGCCTGAACGGCGCGGGCAATACCTTCGGCAGGGGCGACCGGTTCGTCAATGCTGCTGGTGATATCGATGGTGCCGCCTTTGCGCGCGAACTCCAGCGCCTGCTCAAACAACGGTACGTTGCGGTTAACGTGGGTCGGCAGCAGCTTGCTGATCGGCACATCGCAGTTTTCCAGCAGGTCATAAATAGGCTGTAACGCCTTTTTACTGTCGCCCATGTGGAACACGGTGACGCCAGGTTTACTGCCGAGCAAACCGCCAACGCGGGATTCTGCCGCCATATTAGCCAGGTGATAAACGTCCGGTGCGGCAGAACGGTGATCAGAGATGGCGCATTTCACGCCAATCACACGATCGATAATCGCCACGTCTTTTTCCACGGAACCCGTAATAGTGCGGGAAGGGACATGATAAGCGCCGGTCAGCATCCAGGCGCTGATGCCTTCTTCATTGAGCGCACGGGTCTTGGCGAGCAGGGATTCCGGGTGGCGAGAGATAGAGTCGGTGCCCAGCAGACCAACCACTGACGTGACGCCCGCTTCCGTCAGGCGACTTAGCGCCACTTCCGGCGTGCGCGTCGTGGGACCTGCTTCGCCGCCACCACCAATCAAATGGACGTGTTGATCAATAAAACCAGGACAGAGGATCTGCCCGCTGAGATCGACAACCGTGCAGTCCGGTACAATGTCAGAAGGGATATTGCTGGCAACGGCGATAATTTTGCCGTTAGCGACGAGGACATCGCAAATTCCCCGATCTTCCGGCGCATACAAATGGGCTCCCTGCAGCAGGGTAAAACCGGCTGCGGTATAATCAATCATGGTAACTCCTTGTTAAACAATAAGCTGCATAACCCAGATCGACAGCAATGCGTTAATCACGCAGACCGTAATGATATGCGGGTAATATTTGGCATTCACTTCGGCTGTCCCCAGGCAGCGACCGACATTTTGCACCGGGTTGCCCATTAAATACATCGCGGGCAGTAAAACGGTGACATCGTGACCGGTTAATGCACCGGCGGTCGCCAGACTGGCGGCAACACCGACTGCGCCGCCCATACTCATTAATGCGGCTAAAAGGACGGTTGCCGCTTCACCGGGCAATCCCCACAGCGCCATTACGGGTTCACAGATATGCCCCACCCAGTCGAGCAGGCCGGTAATTTTCAGCGCCTGAATGATGACAAATGCCATCACCACGTTTGGCAGCAGGTTGGTCGTGGCGATAGTAAAGCCACGGCGCGCACCATCGATAAACATATCCATGACATTTTTGCGGACCTGAGTTGTCATGCTTGCGCTCCTTGCGTTGGGTTGCGACGTTCTTCGAAGTTAAGCCAGACGCGCAAAATGTTGGCTCCGACAAATTTAAACACCAGGATGACGGCTAAAGGTACGATTACGGACGTGCCCAGAAAGGCAAATACCGCGACGCCGGAAGAGAAGTAGTTGGTGATGATGGCGCTACCGCTGGTTTGATATGCGGCGAAAATCACTTTATCGCGTTCGGTAATTTCACCCTCCTGCGCCAGCTCTTTGGTCATACCGGCGGCGGCATCAGTGTTTTGCAGGTTAGCGATCAGCGCCAGCGAGCAGATCCCGGGAATGCCCAACAACGGTTTTAGCACAGGTGTCATTAACTGCTGCGCGGCGCGTAATCCACCAAGACCATCGGTAATTGAAATAATCCCCAGAGAGAGAATGACTGACGGTGCCAGCTCCAGCGCAAAGAGAAAGCCATCTTTAGCCCCCGCGCCACCCGCGCCGCGAAATGAGGTGGTGGCTCCGTTCGCACCAGGCAGTTGCCCAAACGATCCGTTCAGAACGGAAAAATCAAAAACGCGCCACCAGCTGTCTGTCCCGGAAAAAACACCGGAAAAAAAGATTATGGTGAGAAAAAAAGCCAGATACCCTTTAATGCCCACTTTTTCTGTCGCCAGCTCCCCGGCTACAGCATCCCCTTGTTGTGTCATAACAATCCCCATTGTTTTTTTGTGTTTGTGTGTTGCTTGAGCCAGGAAAATTCCTGGAGCGGAAAAACCTTATCAGTCATGTGGGTATGGGGAAAATGCAAGTATGTTTCTGGCTATGCGTTTTTTGCATAGCGGAAAAATTACGCTGTGTGGAAAAGGCTCTGCGCAGGATTGAGTTGCAGAAAATTCATAAACCCAGTGACAATGACATCAGTAAATTAAAACAGAAAATCCAGGGACGAAAACGAGATGGCAAAGTACAACGAAAAAGAGCTGGCGGATACGAGCAAGTTTTTAAGTTATGTCCTCCGACACAAACCGGAGGCGATTGGTATCGTACTGGACCGTGAAGGATGGGCGGATATCGATAAGCTCATACTTTGTGCCCAAAAAGTGGGCAAGCGGTTAACCCGTGCATTGCTGGATACCGTGGTCGCCACCAGCGATAAAAAGCGTTTTAGTTATTCCAGTGATGGTAGGTGCATCCGCGCGGTTCAGGGGCATTCGACTTCGCAGGTCGCCATTTCCTTTGCCGAAAAAACACCGCCACAGTTTCTTTACCACGGTACGGTAAGCCGTTTCCTTGACGAGATAAAAAAACAGGGGCTGATTGCAGGGGAGCGTCATTACGTGCATCTCTCTGCTGATGAAGCAACGGCACGCAAAGTGGGAGCAAGACACGGATCGCCGGTTATCTTAACCGTCAAAGCACAGGAAATGGCGAAACGAGGCATCCCTTTCTGGCAAGCGGAAAACGGAGTCTGGCTGACATCAACGGTTGCGGTCGAATTTCTTGAGTGGTAAGGGAAACACTCCTCATGAAGTGACCACTTGCAGCTTAAATAATTGTACTGTGCTGATAAGCGCAGCAATAAACAACGCCGCCGCGCCGCAGAGAGTGGCGCCGGCAAGCGCCGATGTTCCATTGCCGAGCATACTGGTCAGCGCCGGGCCGAGGATTTGTCCAATGCCGTAAATGAGCGTCACAAAGCCTAAAAGATTGAGATTTCCCGGAACGCTCAGTTGGCGGGCGATAGTCATCACCAGAGATGTCGTGCCCATAAAGGTACCGCCAAAACCGATACTACTAATGATAAGCAAGAGAGGAGAGTCGCTGGCGAGAGTAAGCAGCACACTGATAGCCTGCACCAGCAAATTCGCCGTCAGGCAAGGCAAAGCCCCCCAACGTTTTGCTGCCCATAGCCAGCCAAAGCAGCCTGGCACAATTAATAAGCCGACTAACGTCCAGAGATGGGCGGTTAACAATGGTGAGCCTGCATCTTTCGCCATGAGCGGCAGGAAAGTCGCGACGATGATATAACCAAATCCCGCCAGGCCGTACAGAATAGCCAGTAACCACCAGTTCATTATCTGTTGCTCCGTTTTTGCCAATGGCATTGGTGCGATGGCGTGTTTTTTCGAGGGCATTAAAAGCGTAAGTGCAATCAGCATCATGCCAGAAAGCGCCCCGGCGCCTTGCCATAACGTTTGCGAGGAGAAGGCAAAATGCAGGCCTGCCAGAACATATTCGTTGCCCAGTGCAATGCCAATGCCAACGCCAGAAAACAAAGCTGCCAGCACAAAAGGATGGCGCGTGTGCTGCATAATCAGCGTCGAACCAAAAATCAGCATACCGGCGCTGGCGACACCCGCCAGGAAGCGAATCAATAACACCAGAATAAATGGCGGCAACCATGCCATTGCGAGGATCAACAACCCGCTCGCCAGGGCAGAAACCAACAGAAATGGGCGCAGGCGCGACGGCTGGTGAAATGCGCCAAACGAAAATAGCAGACTGCCAGCCAGATACCCCGCATAGTTGCCGCTGGCAATCCACGAGAGCTGGCTAAATGAAAACGCCCCTTCCGCCATCATGACGGGCAACATAGGCGTATAAAGGAAGCGACCTAATCCCATACCTAAGGTCAGAACCAGCATCCCGAAAAGCGCGGTGCTGAAAGAAAAGCGTTCTACGGGATGCGAGGACGAAGGCATGTTTAACCTTGTATGTCATTTTTGTTGTTAACAAGTTAATAACAAAAAGGTGAAATATGCCAGTCTGTTAATGCGATGATTTAGGGGTAAAGCGATAAAAACGATTTGGTTCGCTAACGATATAAATATTACCAGAGGCATCCATCGCAATCCCTTCGGCCTGTTTGATGTTATGCGACAAACCTCGACTACCTTTGGTTAGTGATATTTCACCGATAACCTCGCCAACCAGGGTTACTTCCTGGAGTGCGCGAGATTCATGAGACAGCACCAGAAGCGTATTTTTTTGCTGGTTAAATTCTGCGCCGGACACATCATCTAAAGTAAATTGCCGTTGTAGTGCCTCGTCTTTGCTGATGTGTAATTCATTGCTACTTAACAGCCCGTTAACTTTGTAGACCTCAATCGGATTTTTCTCTTTAAAAAACCAGAAAGTGTGATCCTGGCGAGAATAAGCCAACCCTTCAAAACCGCAATTGGTTGGGGAGTCTTGCAGCGGGATTTTTATTTTTTTGAGGATTTTTACTTCCGAGTTTGGGGTCAGTGAAATCACATAAATGGCGTAATCGCGCTCATCGCTAATGACAAACTGATTATCGCCAATGTATTCGATCGTCTCGAGATCCTTAACAAAATCCAGAGGAATTGTGCGGATAAAATCACCATTGGTGGTCATTTCAACAATGGCGGCAGGTTTGTTGATAGTGCTAAAAAGAGTATTGCTTTGTGCCGACCAGGTCAGCGAAGAGATATTATTCGTTATGCCTGCAATTTCTTTGCCGTCAATGGTGGCGTGGTAATTCTGAAATGATGCTGCATGATTGCTTTTACGGGCGCAAGATTGCACGAAGAAAGTACACACTGCCACAATGGCAAAAAGAATCACAATAACGGAGATGCGTTTACTTAACGAAATACTTTTTGTCACGGTAATCCCTTTAAGGCAAATCAATAAGATATCGAGAAGTATACGTAGCGACCTTAATGAATCCTTAACGCGGAGAAACCCGGTAATGTGCAATGCAGCGCCAGACACCATCCTGCTGGCAATAAATTGACTCAGTCAGCCCAGGGATCACCCATTGTATTTCCTCGCCGGGGGGACAGGTCAGCCAAATGCATAACCCGCAGCCGCCGCGTAAATCACGGGGAATATCGCTGACGCGAAAAGTCATGCCCGCTGCCTGCAACGCCTTGCGGGTTTGTATCACGCCGACCGTGGAGTGAAATAAAAATAAAAACTCTTTCATCGGCGTGTCCTCACTCGTTGACCAATTACCGCCGCGCCAATTGCGCCAGCAAATTGCGCATCAGGGTGGGTATTTACCGGCATTCCCAGGTGAGATTCCAGCATCCTGGCAAACGTCTGGCAATGACTAACGCCACCAGTAAACAGAATCGGCGCTTCACAGGAGAGACGAGCAATGAAATTGGCACTCCGCCGCGCCATCGCGTTAATCACTCCGGCGAGAATCGCTTCTGGCGCGACGCCCGCTGAGCGCAGGCTGATCACTTCTGATTCAGCAAACACTGTGCACATACTCGTGATGGCGTGCGGCGTGACATTTTCGGTAATGCTGTCGAGTTGCTCGACGCTGGTGCCAAGCGTGCGCGAGATCACCTCCAGGAAACGCCCGGTGCCCGCCGCGCATTTGTCATTCATCAGGAAATCGCACAGGTTACCGTCATCATCAAGCTGAATCACTTTGCTGTCCTGACCACCGATGTCGATTACCGCGCGCGTTGCTGGCGCAAGAAACCGTGCGCCCAGCCCGTGACAGGAGATTTCCGTCACTTGTTTATCGGCAAAATCCACCAGTTGCCGCCCGTAGCCGGTGAGCGCCAGAAACGGCGTTGTCTCTAACCCTTCGCGCAGAGTTTCCCAGGCTTCAGTAATTGCTGTTGCCGGGCGAAAGGGGGTTGGAACGAGGAAACGGCGCGTAATCACGCCGTCTGCCAGTAAGATCCCTTTGGTGGCGGTAGAACCAGAATCAATGCCAATCGAATATGTCACTGCCACTCCTTACAGCATCTCAATAAAGGCCGCGACACGGGTACTGAGCTGCCCAACATCCGAGGTGGAGTAGTCTGTTTCAATAGCGATATAAGGAATGTTGTGCTGCTGACGCACATGACGTTTAATCGCCAGCGATTCCACCGCGTAGGTATGGCACGCCTGCAAAATCACATCAACTACGCCATCGACCTGATATTCTTCCACCATCTGGCTGAGCATTTTCAGGCGCTGATCGTTCGGCGAAACACAGGAGCAGCCAATCGCCAGATATTTATCCGCCAGCGCGTCGTAGACATCGCCCGTTTCTGCCACGCATTGCTCGGTCGCTTTCGCCCCGGTGCAGTTTTCATAACCGACAACCCAGCCGCCATTCTCTTCAATCGCGCGCACCACTTTTTCTGCTGCGCCGCCAATCGGGCAGCCGGTGATTAAAATGCGTGGACGCGGGTCCAGTCGCTGGCCTTCTTCCCACTGCTGACGAACGCGGGCGGTCATCGCGTCCAGTTCATTGATCAACGCCTCTTTATCGAACCGGAAGGTTGCGCCGTAAACCACTTTCAGAATGTCGCTGCCGCTAAGCGCCGGAGGATTTAACTGCCCAAGATGATAAAAATTAGCCAGTGCGCGACGTTCGCGGTTTTTCAGAGCAATGGCATCGCGCAGAACATCTTCGCTAATTTCGTGCCCAAAACGTTCTTCCACCGCTTTTTGTAAGCGCAGCATCTCGGCTTTCCATAACGCACGCGAGGCATCGTCTTTAACGCTATTTGGCAGCTGCATCACATGAACAGGCTTAAACTCCGCCATGTATTCATACATTTTCTTTTTGCCGTCGCAGGTGGTTTCACCGACCACCAGATCAGAAAAGTAGAAGTAGGGGCATTTATCGGTTTTACCGAAGCCGTAGCTGCTTTTAATCAGCGGGCAGAGGTTGCGCGGCAGATCTTTCTCCGCTTCTTCAATGGTTTCATCAGAGGTGGAACAGAGCGAAACCACAACCGCACCGGCTGCCATCGGGATCTCTTGCGGCATAAAAGTGCAGTAAGTGCCAACCAGCGGAATGCCGCGCTCCTTGAGATCCATGACGGTGAGAAAGCCTTTCTGGCGAGCTTCAGAGAACTGATCGAAAATGGCGGGTAGATCGGTGACAAGTGACATGATTTTCCTTCCCCGTACCACGGGAGATAATGAAAAGAGGCCACATTATTACCATTCTTTTAGTGTGGTTTATTTGATCTCTCTCGCGGTTAGCCACTTAGTTTTTCATGGATTTCTAAAAATTGCCGAGGGGGAACAAGGCCGGGAGCTGTGACAGCAAATATAAAATTAGCCCAATACAACCGCCAACCAGCGTACCGTTGACACGGATAAACTGCAGATCTTTGCCGATATTTAACTCTATTTGCCGCGACATATCCCGGGCATCCCAGCTTTTTACCGTATCGCTGATGTGGCGCGTCAGGAATGCGGAAAACTCAGGTGCGACGCGGTGCGCGGCTTGTTCCAGATGACCATTTAACGACGCCCGCAAGGCATCATCGGCAATTAACGTTTCGCCAAACCATTGACCCGCCCGCGCGATACGTTCTTTCACACGAGAATCTTCACTGTTGATATCCGCTTTCAGCCATTCCCGTAAATCCCCCCACAATTCACTGAGATAGCGGTTAAAAGCTTCATCTTCTTTCAGATAACTTTTTACGGCATCGGCTCGCGCTGCCATTTCCGGATCGTTTTTCAACTTGTCGATCAGGGCAAAAGTGGCGCGATCAAACGCATGGCGGATCTGATGTGCACGATCGCGGCTGATATCATCAAGCAAAGAATTCACCGCGTCAGAAACCAACTCCGCGCTATGTTCGCCCAGCCATTCGGTGGGGAGAATTTTGGCTTTCAGTGGATGCTCGCTCTCCAGCCAGCGAACAATTTGCTGGGCAATAAACTTGCGCGATTTATCGCGCTGGAGAAGGGCGATCAACTGTGCGATCAGCGTATCCAGCAGCACCTGATGACGATCGTTTTTGGTCATACTCTCCAGCATCAACGCACTGGTGCCGGAAAGATCGACCTTATCAATCGCCCGATGGACCGCGCGCTTAAGCAGGCGCTGAATACGCGCATCATCAGTTAATTCGAGAAAACCGCTCATGATCTGCAACAGATGCTGACCAACGCGGCGGGCGTTTTCTGGCTGGCTAAACCAGTTGCCAATCAGCAACGCCGGTTCGTGACGTCGAATCAATGCCACCAGCGACTGGGTATCGAGAAATTTTTCCTGCACGAACTGGCCGAGATTTTCGCCAATCCGGTCCTTATTACGCGGGATAATCGCCGTATGACGAGAAATGATCGGAATCGGCACGCGGCGAAACAGCGCCACCACCGCAAACCAGTCCGCCAGCGCGCCGACCATCGCCGCTTCAGCAATCGCCTTCACGCCGCTCACCCAAAAATTGGGCGGCAAAAACAGCGTAACGACAAAGGTAGCAGCGGCGATAAGCAGTAAAGAGAGCGCCAACATTTTGGCGCGTCTGAGTTCAATGAGTTTATTCATAACGTTAAGAATAGAGCCTGACGGCAGGATCGCGCAAAAATCACCGCTCCTCCGCCAGCTCGGCAGCCTGATGTTGGCGCACGCGATTAAGCAATCCTGCCAGGGTGAAAACGACGATAATGCCCGCCACGATGGCTAACAGATGAAACGGCAAGCGACCGCCGTTAAACCACAGCCACCGGCCGATTTCGACCGAGACAGACATCACCATCAGGATCACCATATTCAGCGATGCGGAGACTGTCCCTTTCGGTAAGTTATTGGAAAACAGCGTAAAGCGGAATAAGGTCGGGAAAATCAAACCAATCCCGAAAGCATACAGACTGGTGCCCAGCACCGACCACAGCCAGACGTGCGGTGACAGCAGATTGCCGATAATCAACAGCGCGAGGCCGACCAGTTGAATGGGTACGGCACGCCAGATAAAGCGCGGTTCGGTCGGATCTTTAACGAAACGCGCCACGATGGCATTCGCGACAATCACCGCGCCGAACACCGGAACCTGTGTCCAGGCGAACTGCGAAGTTGTTAAGCCGCCTGCGTCAATCAGGATCACCGGCGAGACAGCCACCCAACTCATCATTGGGATATAGCTTAAAGAGATGGTTGCTGCGCCAAAGAGGAACAGCCGATTGCAAAAGACATTACGAAAATCGCGCAAGACGCTTTTGGCGCTAAATGGAACCGCGCCGCGCTTCACCGTCTCTGGCATCGCCAGCAGTAAGCCAACAAATGAGATAAAACCCATAACCGCAATGATGGCAAAAAGGACTTTCCAGTGCACAAAGTGCATCAGAGCTGCGCCGGAAAGCGGGCCAATAATCGGCGCAATCAGTACGATGGAGGTGATAATCGCCATCAACTTGATCCCTTTTGTCTGTCCGAACGCCTCCTGCACCGTGACATAACCAACGGTAGCAATAAAACAGATACTGGTGCCCTGAATTGCACGCGCGATAAGAAACTGTGTCATAGACGTTGTGAACATTGTCGCAGCGCAGGCAAGGGTAAAAATGAGCGCCCCGGTAATCAGCACTGGCCTGCGGCCAATCCTGTCGGAAAGCGGCCCCAGCAGCCACTGTAACGCCATACCGCCAGCGAGATAGAGACTGACGGCAGCAGGGGCCAGACTGACATCGGCATTAAAATCACGGACCACATTAATGATCCCCGGCTGGATCAGATCCGTCGACAGGTACGCGGCAAAGTCATACAAAATCAACGCCATCGGGAAAAACAGCGTGGCGGCATGGCGGGCAAAAAAACGTGGCATAACAAACAACTCCTTGTCCGGAGAACCCCAACGGGGAAAACTAAATTCAATACCGTCGGTAATGACGAAAGGCAGGCGAGAAGGACAAATGTACTGAATTTCATGTAATCAACCACACTGCCTGTGAACACACAGACAGAGAAATACCTTCTGACTTCGGGTCAGAATGTATAACGATTACAAATAGTCATCAGCACATTACACCTCTTGAATTGATGGGTTGCATAGAAAATATACACCTTAAGTGTAATTAAAATTTGCGGTTAATCAAAAGAGCGCGGTGGAAAGGGGAATATCTGCCGGGTACAGGAAATGTAAAACGCGAGCCTGTTTCCGGAAAAATGTATCGTTTGCAGATGAACAAAAATAGCCTGGAAAGCGCCTCGGGGAACGGGAAATTGCCGGGTGAGAATGGTTTTGTTAGTCGCTAAAGTCGGGCCATCTTATCTACAGGTGACGGATCGCCATGACAAACTTCACGACCAGCACGCCGCATGACGCATTATTTAAGTCCTTTCTCACGCACCCTGACACCGCGCGGGATTTTATGGAGATCCACTTACCCAAAGATTTACGTGAACTGTGCGATCTCGACAGCTTAAAACTGGAGTCAGCCAGCTTTGTCGATGAAAAATTGCGGGCGCTACACTCCGATATTCTGTGGTCGGTAAAGACCCGTGAAGGTGATGGCTATATCTATGTGGTGATTGAACATCAGAGCCGTGAGGATATTCATATGGCCTTTCGCCTGATGCGCTATTCCATGGCGGTGATGCAGCGCCATATCGAGCATGATAAACGCCGGCAGCTACCGCTGGTCATCCCGATGCTGTTTTATCACGGTAGCCGTAGTCCTTATCCCTGGTCCCTGTGCTGGCTGGACGAATTTGCCGACCCGACTACTGCACGGAAACTTTATACTGCAGCGTTCCCGCTGGTGGATGTCACTGTCGTGCCAGACGACGAGATTGTGCAGCACCGCAGAGTCGCCCTGTTGGAGTTGATCCAAAAGCATATTCGCCAGCGCGACCTGATGGGGCTTATCGATCAACTGGTAATATTACTGGTTACAGAGTGTGCTAATGACAGCCAGATAACTGCGCTGTTAAATTACATTTTACTGACTGGCGATGAAGCGCGTTTTAAGGCGTTTATCAGCGAACTTACCAGGCGAATGCCACACCACAGGGAGCGAATAATGACAATTGCAGAGCGAATTCATAATGATGGATGGCTGTTGGGAAGGGAGAGGGGGAGGAAAGAAGGGAAAGTAGAAGGGGAACGGAGCCTCCTCCGATTGTTGTTGCAGAATGGGGCCGATCCTGAATGGATACAACGATATACCGGACTTTCGGCAGAGCAAATGCAGGCATTAGATCAGCCCTTGCCTGAAAGCAAGCGCGAACCATGGATCGAGTACTAATCAGAGGCTGATGACAAACGCAAAGCAGCCTGATGCGCTACGCTTATCAGGTCTACATAATCCATTAAATATATTGAACTTTTAATATTTTGTAGACCTGGTAAGGCGTTCACATGGCATCTTGATCTTACCCAGCAATAGTGGACACGCGGCTAAGTGAGTAAACTCTCAGTCAGAGGTGACTCACATGACAAAAACAGTATCAACCAGTAAAAAACCCCGTAAACAGCATTCGCCTGAATTTCGCAGTGAAGCCCTGAAGCTTGCTGAACGCATCGGTGTTACTGCCGCAGCCCGTGAACTCAGCCTGTATGAATCACAACTCTACAACTGGCGCAGTAAACAGCAAAATCAGCAGACGTCTTCTGAACGTGAACTGGAGATGTCTACCGAGATTGCACGTCTCAAACGCCAGCTGGCAGAACGGGATGAAGAGCTGGCTATCCTCCAAAAGGCCGCGACATACTTCGCGAAGCGCCTGAAATGAAGTATGTCTTTATTGAAAAACATCAGGCTGAGTTCAGCATCAAAGCAATGTGCCGCGTGCTCCGGGTGGCCCGCAGCGGCTGGTATACGTGGTGTCAGCGGCGGACAAGGATAAGCACGCGTCAGCAGTTCCGCCAACACTGCGACAGCGTTGTCCTCGCGGCTTTTACCCGGTCAAAACAGCGTTACGGTGCCCCACGCCTGACGGATGAACTGCGTGCTCAGGGTTACCCCTTTAACGTAAAAACCGTGGCGGCAAGCCTGCGCCGTCAGGGACTGAGGGCAAAGGCCTCCCGGAAGTTCAGCCCGGTCAGCTACCGCGCACACGGCCTGCCTGTGTCAGAAAATCTGTTGGAGCAGGATTTTTACGCCAGTGGCCCGAACCAGAAGTGGGCAGGAGACATCACGTACTTACGTACAGATGAAGGCTGGCTGTATCTGGCAGTGGTCATTGACCTGTGGTCACGTGCCGTTATTGGCTGGTCAATGTCGCCACGCATGACGGCGCAACTGGCCTGCGATGCCCTGCAGATGGCGCTGTGGCGGCGTAAGAGGCCCCGGAACGTTATCGTTCACACGGACCGTGGAGGCCAGTACTGTTCAGCAGATTATCAGGCGCAACTGAAGCGGCATAATCTGCGTGGAAGTATGAGCGCAAAAGGTTGCTGCTACGATAATGCCTGCGTGGAAAGCTTCTTTCATTCGCTGAAAGTGGAATGTATCCATGGAGAACACTTTATCAGCCGGGAAATAATGCGGGCAACGGTGTTTAATTATATCGAATGTGATTACAATCGGTGGCGGCGGCACAGTTGGTGTGGCGGCCTCAGTCCGGAACAATTTGAAAACAAGAACCTCGCTTAGGCCTGTGTCCATATTACGTGGGTAGGATCATCTGGCATGAACGAAGCACACTTTGCCTAAGCCATGCCGGAACGTGGCGATGTCGCTATAAAGATAAAACGAGTCACAGGTTATTCGTGAGAGTAAATCAGGGGCCTCGGCACTAATTCGAATTTATTCCATTGCCCGATACACGGCATCGCCAATTTGCTTTAGTGCTTCGCGATAGGTTTCGCTGAGCGGCAAAGCGCAGTTGATGCGCAGACAATTACGGTATTTGCCGGAAGCTGAGAAAATCGAGCCTGCCGCCACCTGGATTTTCATGCGGCACAGCTGCCGCGCAACGCAAACCATATCGACCTGTTCAGGCAATTCTATCCACAGTAAAAATCCGCCTTTCGGACGCGTAATACAGATTTCGCAGGGAAAATATTCCCGTATCCAGCAGGTATAAAGCGCCAGATTGCGCTGATAGATCTGCCGCATCCGCCGGATATGGCGATGATAGTGACCTTCCAGCACAAACGTTGCCGCCGCCATTTGCGTGGACGGCACATTAAAGCTGCTGATGGCATATTTCATATGCAGCAGTTTATCGTGATAACGCCCCGGTGCGACCCAACCCACGCGCAGGCCTGGAGCAATACTTTTACTGAACGAGCTGCACAACAGCACTCGCCCGTCGATATCCCAGGAATGAATGGTCCGCGGGCGCGGATACTCCGATGCCAGTTCGCCGTAGACATCATCTTCAAAAATCACAATATCATGACGCTGAGCGAGAGAGAGAACGGCCCGTTTGCGCGCGTCCGGCATAATAAATCCCAGCGGATTATTACAGTTTGGCACCAGAATGATGCCTTTAATCGGCCACTGTTCCAGCGCCAGTTCCAGCGCTTCAACGCTGATGCCTGTTTCTGGATCGGTTGGGATTTCAATTACTTTCACGCCCATGCCGCGCAGCATCTGCATTGAATCGTAATAACAGGGGGATTCGACCGCGACAATATCGCCCGGTTTACACACCGCCATTAACGCCATCGACATCGAGTTATGGCAGCCGCTGGTGATGATGATGTCATCGGCGGTGACCACCGAGCCGCTGTCGAGCATCAGGCGGGCAATCTGCTCTCGCAATACCCGCTGACCGGCTAACAAGTCATAACCGAGAACGGTTTGCAGATTATGTTGCACCACCCGGCTTAGCTCACGCCACAGCGGTTTCAGGCTGGGCGTTTCGACATCCGGCGTGCTTTTGCTTAACGGAACAATGGAACTGTCGCTATGCGCCTCCAGCATATCCAGCACCTGATCCCACTGGGTAATTTCCACCGGGCGCTGCACCGGACGCGTCATCGGCGGTACTGGCGGCTGGGCTTTACGTTGTGCGACAAAATAACCCGAACGCGGCTGCGGAGTGATGAGCTTCATCGTCTCCAGTATCTGATACGCCTGCTGCACGGTACTGATGCTGACGCCGTGCTCCTGACTTAAGCTGCGCACCGACGGCAATTTCTCCCCGTGACGATACAGCCCCTGCTCAATCCGCTCGGCAAGTAGAGTCGCCAGATGTTGATAACGCGTCATGCTGTATTCCTTATTTGGACCATACAGAGAGAAAAACCGGTACAGATGAGGCTAAAAAACCGGATGCAGATGCTGTTTTAACCTGTCTGTATGTTAAATAAAACTAATATTTGCATCTGTATTGTGAACTGCCAGAAGGCGGATGATGAAGCCTCTGAAAGATGAGGAGGCAGCAGATGGAATTTCACGAAAACAAAGCCAAAACGCCGTTTATCAGACTTGTGCAACTCTGGCAGGCGGTGAGGCGTTGGCGGCGGCAAATGCAGACCCGACGAGTGTTACAGCAGATGAGTGATGAGCGGTTGAGGGATATTGGGTTACGCAGGGAGGATGTGGAGTGAGGGGGGGGATATAGATTTATATACAATAAAACGTTTTTATGTTTTTAAATTAAGTTATAAAAATTTTCCCGAGACAATTCATCAATAGGTATGGAGTGTACAGGAATATCTTCTTCACTAACCTCTTTAAACTCATGCCGATAGCGGTCAAAAAACGCACAGTGATTACTTGTGTTTTTTGACTGACTTTACAACTCTCATTATTCGCTATTGTGCAGTTTCTCTAATTGTTTTATATCCTGAAAAGTTAAATGTTAGCTACTGAATACTTTTTGATTGTTTGAGATTCATTTTCATTTGAAATTATAAAATCAGGTGATAAATGAGTTGTGATTAATAGATGGTTGATATCATTTTTATCTAAAATTGATTTCTAGTATCGACTTGAAAAAATAATTGTTGCCGCCTGGTTAATTATACGGTATTTTGAAAGGTTTTCTTTTAAATTAGAAATGTTGTGGGGTTTTGTTTTTGTATCTTTTATCTCTAAGGAGCTTGCTTTGGGTCAATCAGAATACATTTCATGGGTAAAATGTACTTCCTGGCTAAGTAACTTTGTGAATCTTAGAGGGTTGAGACAACCGGATGGCCGTCCTCTTTATGAATATCATGCAACCAATGATGAATATACCCAATTAACGCAGCTACTCCGTGCGGTCGGTCAATCACAATCTAATATATGTAATAGGGACTTTGCTGCCTGTTTTGTTCTTTTTTGCTCTGAGTGGTACCGCAGGGATTATGAACGGCAATGCGGATGGACGTGGGATCCTATATATAAAAAAATAGGGATTTCATTCACCGCCACAGAGCTTGGTACTATCGTACCGAAAGGGATGGAAGATTACTGGCTGCGCCCAATTCGATTTTATGAATCTGAACGACGCAATTTTCTCGGAACATTATTCAGTGAAGGTGGTTTACCTTTCCGGTTACTCAAAGAATCAGACAGTCGCTTTCTGGCTGTTTTCTCCAGGATCCTTGGACAATATGAGCAAGCAAAGCAGTCAGGTTTTTCTGCCCTTTCGCTGGCAAGAGCCGTCATAGAAAAATCAGCGCTGCCAACTGTTTTTAGCGAAGATACCTCTGTAGAACTTATCAGTCATATGGCTGATAACCTCAATTCCTTAGTACTTACTCACAACCTAATAAATCACAAAGAACCAGTACAACAGCTTGATAAGGTTCACCCTACCTGGCGAAGCGAGTTTCCAATACCGTTAGATGATGAAACCGGAACGCATTTTTTGAATGGACTGCTATGCGCAGCCTCTGTAGAGGCTAAGCCTCGACTACAAAAAAATAAGAGTACGCGTTGCCAATTCTATTGGTCAGAAAAGCATCCAGATGAGCTTAGGGTGATAGTATCTCTTCCGGACGAAGTTTCCTTTCCTGTAACAAGCGAGCCGTCAACTACGCGCTTTGAACTTGCCATTTGTGAAGATGGTGAGGAAGTCTCTGGCCTTGGGCCAGCCTATGCTTCCCTGGAAAACAGACAGGCAACAGTTCGATTACGTAAAAGCGAAGTGAGATTTGTCAGGCAAAATCCATCGGCAGGTTTGTCGTTAGTGGCTCGTGCTGGAGGGATGATTGTTGGGAGCATTAAACTTGATGACAGTGAAATTGCCATTGGTGAGGTGCCGTTAACCTTCATCGTTGATGCAGATCAATGGCTGTTACAGGGACAGGCTTCTTGCAGTGTGCGAAGCAGCGATGTTCTGATTGTGCTCCCTCGGGATAATAGCAATGTTGCTGGTTTTGATGGCCAATCGAGCGCAGTAAACGTATTAGGACTAAAAGCACTACCTGTGAAGGGATGTCAGGACGTTACAGTTACAGCAAATGAAACTTATCGGATTCGCACCGGAAGAGAACAAATCAGCATCGGAAGGTTTGCTCTAAATGGAAAGCGTGCAAGCTGGGTTTGTCATCCAGATGAAACATTTATTGGTGTACCAAAAGTCATTTCTACACTACCGGATATTCAAAGCATTGATGTAACGCGTTACCTGAGCGGAATTTCAATTGAGCAATGTCATATACAAGAGATGCTGGGGGCTCAATATCTTTCTATCCGTAATAGTAATAATGAAACGCTCTTGCGTCGCAAAATCGGTATCTTGCCTGCTGATTTCAGTATTGAGATAAAAGGTGGAATGCACGCAAATGAAGGCACTATCGTAATCACCACACAGCATCCTTGTGTAGCAAAACTTAAAGATAAAACATTGGAGGCTACACGTAAGCGTACTGAGGGGCGAACAGAGATACAACTTAAAGCGGAAGGGGTACCTCCGGCATTTATTACATTACAAGTTCTGCCTAATTTGGCGGCTGACCCCATCGACATTGAGTTACCTTTTCCCGCTAAAGGCTGTCTCGCTCTTGATGTAAACGGACGTCCTCTGGATAAAAACATTACGCTGCATGATCTGCTGGGTTCCAGAGCGTTTCTGTTCTCCAGAAATGGTGAGCCGACAAAATATACATTGCAGTTGTATTTGCGCTCCGTTAGTGGATTACAGGCATGGCATGAATGGTGTTATACGGCGTTGAGCGATCGTCCTGTTGAATTGAATCTCTATAGTCTGCGCGAACATATTGAGAACCTGATTTCACTTGAGGCAGGTATTGATCAGGTTGTTGAGATGCGTATTACGGGGGCAGGTGTGGTCATGGCCTGGCAAATTCGTCGCTATAAATACAGCCTGCGCTATGATTATGAAAAAGAACTATTACTCAGCCAGTCAGTGAACCATCGTGCTGGGCAGATTCCTTCCCCCGTTATCATGCTGTTAAGTGAACCCGAGAGGAAATCCATTCCCTTAGCATCTAGAATGAGCGAGGGAGTGCCTGTCGGTGAATATGAGTTGAGCTCAATCGTTAACAAAAACGGACCATGGTTGGTTGTTCCTAAACCGGGTGAAGAGATGGCTTTTCGCCCCTGCTTCATTCGTGGCGAATCTTCGTTACCGGTAGAAGAAAGCAACATCCGCTCATTGCAGAAAGCGACCCAGCTTTTTAATCCACAGGCAGAAGTTAATACCATCACACGGGTTCTCGGACAGATGGCTAACGATCCTGCCCATTCCGGCTGGCAATTTATGCGTAGCCTGTACGATCAATTTGGTTATTTACCGCTGGCAACCTTTGAAGTATGGCGTGCACTAGTGCAGCATCCGCAGGCATTGGCGATGTCGCTCTTCAAATTCGAAATGTCAGCAGAGTATCTGAGTCGTATTGAGAATGAGTTCCCTATTCTATGGGAGTTTTTCCCCATCTTTGAGATCAAAGCTGCATCTGAGCGTTTCAAATTGTTCCTGAGCCAAAAAGGTGCACCGGAGGAAACCCAGAAATTACTGGTTACTAATATGTTTCAACGGCTGGGGCTCGTGTTCCCGACATATGCCGATGAAATTGAGAAATGGTTAAGTAATGGATATCTCCCCCCGTCTATTCCTGAGTCTTTTGTCCACGTGTGGTATCAGGAGCTTTTACGTGAGCACAGTGAGGCTCGCTGGCCTGAATATGGCTGCAAGCGTCTGTATAAATGGATGATGTCGCAAAAAAATCCAGTGATTGGTATTAATCCTGACGCAAATCACCGCTATTCCGTGGCCTGGTTACCCGTCTTCGCTGCAGCTGTGGCAAGCGGAAATGCTTCTTTTGAATCTGTATTTGACCGTAAACCCGGTGCCGTATTTTTCCTGAGGCAAGTCAGGGATTTCGATTCCCGCTGGTTTAAGGCCATCTTCCAGTGCAGCCTGTTGCGTTATGTTGCTAAAAAATAAAAAGGAATAAGGATGACTACACGCTATTTTTCGTCACTTATTGAACAATCGTTGTCTCGTTCAACTGAAGCAACGCTCAGTATCATGGGCGTTACAAACCCGCAGTTGCGTGAACATCTCGCGCAGCAAATGGGGGCTGATTGTGGGAAACCGGGCTCATTCCTTGCTTCTCCGGTATTCCAGCAAATGTTTGGCTGGAAGGAGTCAAACCACACGATGCGCAGCCTGACGGAAGGCAACGCATTGTTGAGCAAAGCAGTGGTTGATTCACTGGATGATCAGAGTAATGGCCGGTACCGGTTTGGTGCTGACTGGAAGCCTTTTACGCACCAGTTAGCCAGTTGGAAAGCTTTGCTGGAAAAGAAACATTCGGTGGTGGTAACCAGTGGTACGGGTTCAGGTAAAACGGAATGTTTTATGGTTCCGGTGCTGGAAGATCTTTACCGGGAACTGCATGAAAATGGCAACAATCCGTTGGTCGGTGTCCGAGCCCTTTTTCTCTACCCCCTGAACGCCCTGATCAATTCACAACGTGAGCGTCTGGATGCCTGGACGCGTGGTTTTGGTACCGGGATCCGCTACTGCCTTTACAACGGCAACACCGAAAACCTACACGCTTCGGTAAAAAGTGAACAGGCAAAAAGGCCGAATGAAGTGCTCTCGCGCGAAAAAATGCGTGAAGAACCTGCCCCGATTCTGGTGACCAACGGCACGATGCTGGAATATATGATGGTTCGCCAGGTCGACGCCCCGATTATCCAGCAATCCAAAGCACAAAAATCACTACGCTGGATTGTACTGGATGAAGCGCATACCTATGTCGGGTCGCAGGCCGCTGAACTGGCACTCCAGCTGCGTCGTGTGATGACAGCGTTTGGCGTGACGCCAGATGATGTGCGCTTTGTAGCGACCTCTGCGACCATTGCCGGCAGCGACGCCGAAAAGCAGCTGAAAAAATTTCTCTCTGAATTATCCGGTATCCCGCAGGAGCGCATCGATGTTCTGGACGGAAGTCGGGTGATTCCTGAACTGGAACCATCCAAAAACGTTTCTGCTCCGTTAGACGAAATAGAGCAAATACCTGATCTGGATCTAAAAGATAAAAATGATAATAAAATTAAAGGGATAAGTCCTGAGCGCTTTTATGCACTCACGCATTCCCCGGAAGCGCGTTACATACGTGAGATGTTGGTCAAACATCCCAATCCAATTAAACTGGATGAGATAACAGAGCGGTTAAACGTGCTGACAAAACAACATTACAGCCAGCAGGAAGTATTGCGTTGGATCGACGTCTGTTCAGGTACCCAACCTAATGCAAAGGATCCCGCATTTCTTAAAGTCAGGGCGCATATCTTCCAACGCAATACCCAGGGAATATGGGCTTGTGTTGATAACGATTGCAGATTAAAGCACGGTACACCGCTCGAAAAAGGCTGGCCCTTTGGCTATGTATATGTGAACCAGCGACAAAATTGCGATTGTGGAAGCCCTGTTTACGAAGTGGCGTTCTGTAATGATTGTAATGAGCCTCATCTTCTGGCGCGGGACAAAAAGGGCAAACTTGTCCAGTGGGAAAATAAAGGTGGCGATGAATTCTCTTTGCAGGATGAAGTACCTGTAGAACATGACGCTACAGCGGAAAAAGTTGAAAAAGAGAACAGTTTCCAGCCTCCGTTGATTATTGCCGCAGGCGAGACCAGCGAGACAGGTTATACCCTACAACGACTCGACCGTCAGACGCGCCGTATTGGCGTTATTAATAATGACAGCATTCCGCTGATTATTAATGATATTGAACAGGTTTGTAGCGCCAGCGGCTGTGGCTACAGAGGCATGAGCGGGAAACAACCCTTTCGGCGTGCATTATTAGGTGGGCCATTTTACGTTACTAACATCGTGCCTACCGTTCTTGAGTATTGTCAGGACTTTACCAGTGATGAAGGCAAAGAGGGCGTCGGACCAGATTCGTTGCCAGGGCGAGGACGTCGACTCATTACCTTTACGGACAGTCGACAAGGTACAGCTCGAATGGCGGTGCGTATGCAGCAAGAAGCAGAACGCAGTCTCTTACGCGGAAGCGTAGTCGAAATTCTGAGCTGGCATCAACGGACGCAAACGTTCACGGCGCCGAATGCCAATGTCGATCTGGAAAAATTAGCGGCCAGGGTGAAGCAAGCCCGTGAGCAGGCAGAAGAATATCGAAGCTGGGGAATGCCAGACCAGGCGAAATTGTCACAAGCGCAGGCTGAACAGCTTGAACAGGCTTATCAGTCTGCAATCGGCGGAAAAGCAGCAACCACCCTGGTATCCCGCACCTGGACTGAAATGGTTAACGAGCTTAAAGATAAAGCCGATATCCGTGGCCCGGTTCTGAAATATAACTACTATTTGAAGCCTGAAGTGTTTAATGAAAACGGCGGGCCTCTAAAGCTTTCGGAAATGTTGTTGTTCCGGGAATTCATGCGTCGCCCTAAACGGACGAACAGCCTGGAAACACAAGGGCTGGTTCAGGTTAGTTACCAGGGGCTGGAGAAAATACATAAGAGCCCCTTGCACTGGCAGGAAAAAGGATTAACGCTGGATGACTGGCGCGATTTTCTCAAGGTTACGCTGGATCATTACGTTCGCGAGAGCAACTTCACACAGTTGGATGATGAGCTGAAAAACTGGATCGGTAGCCGTTTTTCATCAAAATTCGTCCGTAACCCGGAATCAAAAGATCCTGAAGATAATCAGAACAGACGCTGGCCTCAAATTCGTAATGGCAACGTATCCCATCGTTTAGCGAAGTTACTGATGCTGGGAGCCGGATTCAAAACCGTCAATACGGCGGCTATTGATATTATCAATACATGGCTGAAAGAAGCATGGGCCCAACTTACCGGACCGCTTGCAGTACTGAAACCCGATGGCAACCGTTTTTATTTACCGAAAGAGCATATGACTTTTTCTTTAATCACGGATGCCTGGATTTGCCCGGTAACCAATAAAATCCTGGATACGGCTTTTAAAGGCTTAACCCCTTATCTGCCTACCCACATTTCGTTCGAGCATCTTACCCAGGCGCAATATGACGCTTTTGTCGCGCAGAAAGTCACCATGCCGGAAATCTGGAAGCTGGATCGTTCACAGGAAGACTACGCAGAGGGTCTGGCAAAAGCACGCGACTGGGTCAGCAATGATCCGCTGATCGCACAATTGCGGTCGGAAAACGTCTGGACAGACATCAACGATCGTGTCGTGGAAGGTGGTTTCTACTATCGCACTGCCGAGCACTCTGCCCAGCAGTCGTCAGAACGCCTGCAAAGCTATGAAAAGATGTTCAAGAACGGGCAACTAAATGTTCTCAACTGTTCCACCACCATGGAAATGGGGGTTGATATCGGGGGCATTACTGCGGTGGTAATGAACAACGTACCGCCACATCCGGCCAACTATTTACAGCGCGCCGGGCGAGCCGGGCGTAGTAAAGAATCGCGCGCGATCTCTTACACCCTATGCAAAGGTAACCCACACGACCAACAGGTTTTTGCCAACCCGCGCTGGCCGTTTGAAACCATGATCCCGGCACCCATGGTCGCGATGAACTCCGCCCGACTGGTGCAACGTCACGTCAATGCATTATTACTGTCTGACTTTTTATGTAACGTTATTGGCGAAACCGATAAAGAGAAAACCAGCCTCGATAGTCTCTGGTTTTTCGGTGAAGATGACGGGCAGTCAAAATGCGAACGCTTTAAAATCTGGCTGGAACGCCCGGTTCTTGATATCGACACGGCGCTGGAACGGCTGGTGAAAGGTACGGCGTTGCATGGCGCAAAAGCCGAACATCTGCGGGATAAAACAATCAACGCGATCACCTTCCTGCAACAGCGGTGGCTCTCCGTTTATCGCGATCTCGTGGCCCAGGAGCGTGATTCGCAGCCGCAAACGCCTTATCGTAAGCGCATAGAGCTGGAGAAGAAACGGCACTGTGGCGAGTATCTGCTGCGCGATCTGGCCGCCAGAACCTTCCTGCCGGGATACGGCTTCCCGACAGATGTAGTGACGTTTGATAACTTCACGATGGAAGATTATATCCGCGAAAAATCGCAAAAAAGTCGTGATAAAAAGGACCGTGAAGATAACGTCTCCCGCTATAAAGGATTACCTTCCCGTAACCTCGGTGTTGCCATTCGTGAATATGCGCCGGGAGCAGAGATCATTCTTGATGGCCGTGTCTTCCGCTCTGCCGGTGTCTCACTGCACTGGCACAACATTAATGCTGATACCAATGAAGCCCAGCGTCTGGATTGTGCCTGGCGCTGTCACAAATGCGGGACCATTGGCTATGAAGAGGGGATGAGCAGTTCCGGGATGCTCTTTTGCTCCAACAGCGCCTGCGGCGAAAAAATAATCATGGATAATCGCCGTCAGGTGCTGCAGCCTGCCGGATTTGTCACCGATGCACATGCACCGGTAACGAACAATATTGAAACCATGAAATTCGTCCCGGTTGTCCCCGCCTGGGTCTTTGTTAAAGCTGAGCCTATGCCACTGCCTAACCCGCTAATGGGTTATATGGCGTCTGGGGCTGATGGGCATGTTTTCCAGCAAAGTCTGGGGGAAGGTGGACACGGTTATGCATTGTGTCTGAGCTGTGGCCGTGCGGAGTCGATGCTGAATGAAAATGATGCACCGAAAAGTATGGAAGCTCACTATCCACCACGTCCGGGTAAAGCGGATCGCGACAGCCAGAATCATCGTCTGATTTGCCCAGGTTCGACGGCACTCATGAAGAACGTCACCCTGGGCGCACTGGCGCGCACCGATGTCTTTGAAATGGTTCTGCGCAAACCACAAAATGGCGAGTATCTGCCAGATAACACAGAGGAGGGGCGGATTGTCGCTATGACTCTGGCGGTGGCTCTGCGTCAGGCGCTGGCGGGCGTTCTGGGTATCTCCGCCGCAGAACTCGGCTATTCTGTACGTCCGGTCAGACTGGAGGATGGGCAATCGGTTTTAGCCGTTCAGCTTTATGATGTGATCAGCGGTGGTGCTGGTTTTGCCTCCAGCGCACCGGTACACATTGAAGCTATATTGCAGGGAATGGTGAAACAGTTAGGCTGCCGCCATTGTGATACTGCATGTAGTGAATGCCTGCTTGATTCCCAGACTCGCCACGATCATGATTTGCTGGATCGCAAAGCGGCGCTGGCCTGGCTTGGAGATGACTTCACGTATTACATCGGTTTACCGGATGAAGAGACATTCTCGCTGCCGGATGCCCGCTATTGCCCTGGCGCTATTGGCGATACGATTCGCCGGGCGATTAACGAAGGCGCTGAAAAGCTCACTCTGTGGATGACTGGTGCGCCCAATGAGTGGGATTTATACGCCCGTCAGTTCCGCGCGGCGGTTCAGAGCTATCGGCTAAAAGACAATGTTGAGGTCGATCTTGTTATACCTGCGGGAGTGGATGACCCGGATCTGTTGCATGAACTATCGCAATTTACTGCGCTGGGTGTGCGGCTGTGCCATGTTGAACAGGATTTGCAATTGCCGATCGTTGCCCTGGTCACCTTTGCCGATCGCGTGATGACGCTGGCTTCTCGCAGCCAGCAGGCAACGATTCCGGGGCCGGAGTGGCACCTGAATGACAAACTGGTGGTGCGTAGTCTCGGTTATAAAACGGTAGCACTGAACGAGTTTATTCTGCCGGCTAAAGCCGCCAACGCTGTCGAGCGGGTCAAAGACATTCAGATCCACAAACAGTTGAATGGACCACTGTCGCAGTTTGGGCAACGCTTCTGGGACGTGCTGTTTAACGACCATGAAGAAGCGCAGTCACTGATGAAAAACACGCGAATTACCGGCGTTCACTATACCGATCGCTATTTGCAAAACCCGGTTGCGCTGGCGTTGTTGGGATCAATTCTGAGACCGCTAAAAACGAAGCTGACCGATGGCGCTGAAGTGGCGCTGGATACGCTGTTTAAAGATAAAGATCGCCCCGGTAATCGGCCTTGCCATGACTGGATGAGCATAGCGGATTTTCAGGATTTCGCTGATCAGTGGTTTGCTGCTGCGCTGGGCAGGCCGGTAGAACTGACGGTGTTTGACTCGCCGCGCGATATCCCTCACCATCGTAAACTGACGGTGACTTTTGAGGATGGTCAGGTATTGAAGATCCGCTTCGATCAGGGGATGGGCTACTGGCGTATCAACTTTGCATCGAAATGGCATTACTTTGACTTCAGTGATGACGTTTCTTTCCAGTTAGTCAAAATGGCTCAGGCCTGTCAGGAAGGGAATGTGGCCAACAGCGAAGAGAGCTGGGCAACGGATGTACTGGTGGAGGTGATCGCCTCCTGATGATGTGCCGCTCCCGACGTCGTGTCAGGAGCGGTATTTTCTATAAAACTTACTGCTTATTTGAGATATTCATCGAAAATGTCGAGTAATTCTTGATGTATACACGGCCATTCCTGACCTAAATTGACGGTACACAAGCCAATATCGAAGCCATTAATTTTATAACGATGTTTCACTGCGGTGTCTACGTGGGGATATATTAATAACCCACCTATGTTTTCGCCATTTTCAGGCTTTAACGACCATAAGTAATTCATCAGTTGATAAAGATTTTGAGAATGAAATTTTTCTGAGCCCATTCGTCGTGAAAAAATGCTCTTATAGTATTTTGCGTCTACGATAAGTATTTTATCTGATGTGCGAATGGTGATATCAGTTTCCATTCTGGGTAACAAATTAAGTGACTGATCCGATATGCTTGATGCATCCCATTTTAAATAAGAGCGGGTTGTGGTTGCAGACGTTAATTCACGGCGGCAAAATTCAAAAAGAAACTTTTGATAAAGTAATGACATCTCTTTTTCATTTCTTTCAAAATCATAGAAACGATAATGCCCTTTGTTTTGACCTGGAATAGAATTATTGACGATGAACTTGCAGACACTGATAACGAATTTATAATAACGCGTGTTTTTTCCGCCGTTCAGATAGCTGAAATGCTGGGGTGTTAAATGGAGAGTGCTAATGCCCGGTAATTTTCTATAAAGTGAACGAGCTTCATCTCTGATGGTTGAATTTAACTTTTCATGCTTAATTAACATGGCTAATGTGCTTTTTATAATTCGGTTAGCCAGCGTGTCTTCATTAAGCAGATCGAAAGTACTGACGGTTTTCCCATGATTAAGATGGAAGCCGCGTATTGTTTTAGCAAATTCTATTCGCCCTTTGATGCCAGGAATGATCTCGGTATTAGGATTGTAATCAAGCTCAAGCCCTCGGCGTGAAAGCTGTAAAATCCCTTTATTTAATACATACCCCAGGATATCAAGAAGATTGTTACCGGGTATGGCTTCAAGGTTGGCCTGCTTAATTTCCTGTAAATAACCCCATGCATAGGTAAGCATGTAATAGATATTACGGACAGGTATTACTGGCTGTTCCACTATGAGTCACCTAATAATCTGTCGGTCCATATCTGTTGTTTATAGGGGTCATCAAAGAAATATTCTTCGAGTAAAGGGGCGATATCCGTCATCACAATTTCCTTAAGCCATTGCGTATCAGGAGATGTGCCATCTTCCAACCCGGAGCAGAAGTAACTATGCCCAATGCGGAATCCTTTCCCAAGGATAGTGGCCTCTTTGCTGATTTCCTGGTTTAACTCGTTCATTGTTTGGCATAAAGACTCAACAAATGAAGGTTCTGCTTTTTTATTCAGTAAAAAATTACGGAACTGTGGTGTATCAAAACCTGGCTCAATATCTATGAAAGAAAAGCGTCTGCGTAGGGCATAATCAACAACGGCCAGAGAGCGATCGGCAGTATTCATTAAACCGATGATATAAACATTCTCCGGGACATAGAATCGTTCTTCATCGTTTTCGGAGTAGGTTAAGGGAACAGACCAGTTTTCACCTCGTTTATCATGTTCCATTAACATCATCACTTCGCCAAATACTTTACTGAGATTGGCACGATTGATTTCATCTATAATAAAAACATACTTTTTCTCTGGCTGCTTTATAGCTTGCTGACAAAAATTGTAAAATATACCGTCTTTACGTCGGAAGCCGACGCCATTTGGACGATAACCTTGTATAAAATCCTCATAGCTATAAGATTGATGGAACTGAACCATATTGACTCGCTGTGGAGCCTTCTCTCCTGTCAGCAGGTAAGCCAGACGGCGTGCAACAAAGGTTTTTCCAACGCCGGGCGGCCCCTGGAGGATAATATTTTTTTTGATGGTTAATCGTTTGAGTATTGTCTCTATCGTGGTTTCAGGGATAAACAAATCATTTAACGCATCTTCCAGACAGTATAATTCAGTTTTTGACATAGGTGGAATAACACTCTTGCCAGAATTAAATATTAATTTATAGTCGTTGATTATGTTGTCCAGCATGGAGGCAAACCGGGTATAATCAAGACCCTGTGAGACTTTTTGGGCACAGGCGTAATAGGACTGTCCATATTTTTTAGGATATACACCTGAAGTTGTCTGGAAATACTCTGCGATTGTTTTAGGTATGTCTGAAGAGAACTGCCATTGGGCATGTGGTTTATTCGTGTCACTTATACCATAAGCCAAAACCAACTCATCAAAATCTTTATAATAGAGAATAACGGGATATATACCGTTAGAGACTTCCTGACCTTCCCCCAGAAATGCAAACCAGGGAATAGATGTAAAATTGCCATAACCGAAACTCACTTTTACTCGCAGGTTACGGTAAGACGATGGATAATCTTTGGTGGATTGTGAACTTTTTTGCTGTGCTTGCTCAATAAATTTTTCAATCCAGGGTTGAATGGATTCCATAAGATATGCCTTCCTCATTGCCAGGCATCTATTATCGCTTTCGCAACGTACTGAAACAATAGATTTTTACTGCAAAAGGCGGTGGGTAAATATTTACTGAGGGGGAAAGTTTCTATTGAGTCAGTGGAAGGCTCCCGGTGGTTAACCGGGAGTAAACGCTGTTACGCGACTTTCTGTTTACCTGCAATCACCCCAATAAACTCCTGCACCTGCTTTTGTTTACGCGCCGACAGCTTGCACACCTTGCGCAGCGACTGCATCAGTTCGCTCTCTTCGGCGGCGGGTGGTTGAGCGGTGAGGACGATGCAGCCGTCCATCACTTTGACGTCAACAGGCGTGCCGGTGGCAAAACCAGCGGCTTCCAGCCACTGACCTTTCAGGGTGAGCGCCGGAATATGCGCGTGATCCGGGTAGCGGCTCGCATAACCGACGGTGACATGACGGTTATTTGCCGGATAGACTTCTGGTTCGAAGGATTCTGAAATAGAATGCGTGTCAGTCATAACTGCTATTCTCCTGGAATAGTGATTGTGATGAGCGGTGCGGGTGTGCGCCAACACACTCGTACCGCGCTAAATACCTGGGTATATCATCAGTAAAAACAGGGAAAGTCCAGCTAAAAATAGAATAAAATGGACAGCTTCTGGAATGAATTAAATATATTTGTGTGATTTATGATTGGCGTAAAATAATAAAAGCGCACCGGAAAGGTGCGCCAGAAAATAATGATCAGGATTTTTTGCGCGAGGCTTTTTTACCCCCGCTGGCTGCGCGTTCAGCTTTGATTTTCTCCAGCAACGCGGCGGCGCTGTTTTCTCCGCTGATTAAATCCGGGTTTTCGGCCCGCCACTGGGCGGTGAGTTCACCACGGAACGCTTTTGCCAGGATGGATTGCGTCAGCTTGTTGACGCGGGCCAGGGCGTTGTTGACCTGTTTCTCTATGGTGTCGGCGTAGGTGAAGAGTTGCTCGACGCGGCGAACGATTTCGTGTTGTTCGGGAAGAGGGGGTAATATTAAAGGCAAGGTTTTTATTCTCGCTAAAGCAAGCTTTCCTTGTGCTCCAGATTTTATTTCTGAATGGATGATATCTTGAAGATGACTGGACCTCAACCAAATGGACAGATATTTATTTAAGGTATTGCTATGAATATTGCAAATTTTTGCAGCATTTTCTGTAAGATTTGCATTATGATAATGTTCAGGAATAATACCAGCATCACCGATGCATGCACCGACAATAGTGATGTAGATATCTCCAGCCGAAACAATATATCGTGATATTAATTTTTGTGTGCTAGGTTGAAGATAAAGTTGATCTTCGGATTGTACCGTTCCGTTTTTTAATTGACCAGCTCTTATATATGGATGGCCAGTATTTTCAGAAGTTAAAGTTTCCCCTTTTGGAAGGCGTTTTCCACCCTTCACATCTGATATATCGCTAATTTGACAAATTCGCCATTCATTTGGAATATTTAATCCTAAATATTTTACCCGTCTGCTAGGCGTACTTTGCATATCTTGGGTTATTGTCCCTGTAACAGCTGCATTCAAAACCGCCTGACGAAAACGTTTCAGGATTTGTGGGATTTGCTCAAGACGTGCTTTGGTGCTGTCTACCTGTGCCAGCAGCGTATCGAGTTTTTCAGCGATGATTTTTTGTTCGGCAAACGGTACAAGAACAAATGGTAATGTTTTCGCAGAACTACCAGAAATTTCTTTAAAAGTTGTTCCTGTGCCCATTTCCTCTGCAATATGTCTGATGTTGCGGAGAAAGTAATATGCATAATCAGGAAAAATGTCTGAAGGAAAAGCAAAACTTTTGAAACCCTGGTTAGTCGCAATCTCATTTGCAGCAATAGCAACATATCCAATCGGTGCCCGGCTACTAAAAAGTATAGTGCCTTTGGGCATTAGTTTTGCTGAACAAGAGGAATAGCCTAGTGTAGTTAAATCTCTGGCACCATGTGAGATATATTTCTCTTTATAACCGCTCAAATCGGCAGGCGTAAGCCAGGCGACTCCCTCACCCGAAGGTGCAAAATTTTCAGCGACTCCCGATTTTGGTGTCCCACCAGAGATGACATCAGCAATGTCGCCTATTTCAATCTGTTCCCACCCCTCCGGCAATTTCCCCGCACTCATTCCTTCACCCCACCAAACGCTTCTTCCAGTAACTGACGTTGCGCATCCGCCTCATCGCTTGCCCCCAGTTCACGCATCAGCGCATCCAGTTCGCCCAGCGCCTGCACCAGTTCGCCCATCGCTTCTGCCGCTAATACATCCGGCTCCGGCAGGCTGTCGGCGTCGATACTGTCTTTATCTTTCAGCCATGAGATATCCAGCGAATCGGATTTTGCGGTGCGGATCCACTCACGGCTGAACTTGCGCCAGCGGCTGGTAGCCAGATGCTGATCGGTGTTTTTGTTCTCTTCGCTGTCGGCAACTTCCGTCTCTTCGGCGTTAAAACTCCATTCACCTTCAGTGCGCGGGCTTAAACCGTGCGGATCTTCACCATACACCCGCTCAAACGGCTGCAAATGCTCGTCGGTAAACGGTGTGCGTTTACCAAAGCTCGGCATATTGGTACGCAGGTCGTACACCCACACGTCGTCGGTACAATTCTTATCCTGATTTGGGTTCGCCACCGTCCCTTTAGTAAAGAACAGCACGTTGGTTTTCACGCCCTGCGCGTAAAAAATACCGGTCGGCAGACGCAGAATGGTGTGCAGATGACACTTATCCATCAGGTCACGACGAATATCGGTGCCTTTGCCGCCTTCAAACAGTACGTTATCCGGCACCACCACCGCCGCACGACCGCCGGGGTGCAGCGTCTCGATAATATGCTGCATAAAGCACAACTGTTTGTTGCTGGTCGGGTGAACAAAGGTGCGGGTAATGTTGGTGCCTGCAGCGCTGCCAAACGGCGGGTTAGTGGCGACAATATGCGCCTTCGGCAGGTTTTCGCCGTCGCTACCCAGGGTGTTGCCCAGACGGATTGCGCCGCCGTGGTCGAGGTTGCCTTCAATATCGTGCAGCAGGCAGTTCATCAGCGCCAGACGACGGGTGCCGGGCACCAGTTCGAGGCCGATAAACGCGCGGTGGATCTGGAAATCCTGCGTATCGCCATCAAGGTCGTCCAGATCATTGGTTTGCGACTTAACGTAGCGGTCGGCTTCAATCAAAAAGCCCGCTGTACCCGCTGCCGGGTCCTGCACCACTTCGCGTGGCTGCGGTTTCAGCAGATGAATAATGGTTTTAATCAGCGGACGCGGGGTGAAGTACTGGCCCGCGCCAGACTTGGTTTCATTCGCGTTCTTCTGCAACAACCCTTCGTACATATCGCCGAAGTCATCGCGCGACTTACCGTGTGTACCGTTGTACCAGTCCAGTGAATCCATATTGCTGACCAGTTCGGTCAACTGTTTTGGCTGGGTAATGGTGGTGTTGACGTTCTGGAACACCGCCTGCACCAGCTTTTGGTTGTCGGCGCCCAGATGTACCAGCAGGTTACGGTAGAACTGCAACTGCTCCTGGCCGATGCGGGATTTCAGGTCATCCCAGCGGTAGCCTTCCGGCAGGTACTCCGCTTCCTGTCCGGTTTCTTTACACATTTTCAAAAACAGCAGCGAGGCGAGTTCATTGACGTAGTTTTGATAGGAAACGCCGCCATCGCGCAGGTTGTCGCACAGCTTCCACAGCTTCGCGACCAGATCGTTATTGTTCATTGTGAGTTCCGTAAATTAAGCAGCGGCCCGCATTGTTTGGGGCCGCAGAAAAAGAAATTGCCGGGGGTAATATACACAAAATCATTCAGGTTGCATCAAGGTGGCAAGCGAGTGAATCCCCGGGAGCGTACAGAAGTACGTGACCGGGGTGAACGAGCGCAGCCAACGCAGAGGCAGCCTGAAGGATGAAGTGTATACGTGTCAGGCCAGCTCGTCCCAGATATAATCGCTGAATTTATCGAGCAGGTTGTCGAGATTATCGTCAAAGGTTCTTTGCAGCATCGCCTTCCCGCCGCGACGGTGGAAGTTGCCGGTTTTGAAGACATCGTCGTCGAGCACCACTTTCTCTTTCAGCGCCTGCGCTAAACGATCGAGCCAGCTTAATTGCTCGCTGCTCCAGTCGTGTTCGCCCTTAATGCGCGTCAGCGCGTGATCGACACGTTCCTCAAATGGTTTCAGCGCATCGCCCACCGCAGCGCGGCGAATATGACCAATCAGCCGGGCGGCGATATCTTCATTGCGCGTCTCTTTCCATGCTTTGCGCAGGGAAGATTCCTCAAAGTGCTGGCGGTCAAACCACTCCTGGAGTTCAACCAGCCCTTTACGGGTGAGATCGCGCGGGCGATTGATCACCGCCTGCAATGCCGGTTGTGCGTTCGGGGAACGTTGCACCAGCGAGTCAAAGGCTTCGAGGAAATCCTGCGGCGTGTCGTAATCACCGTACAACGATTTTACGCTTACCACTTCATCGTCGATATCGAGGAAGATCGGCGCATCATTCAGGTTGTTGATGTCAGTTTTCAGCTTTTCCAGACGGGCGATAAAGCCAGGCAGTTTGTTAAAAACTTCGGCGCTCCAGTGCGGCCCTTTTTCCCGCAGACGCGAGGCGAAGCCGTTAAAGTTCACGCCCGCCGCGTCCTGGCATAGCTCATCCAGACGACGCACCTGTTTGTCTATCGTTTCGCTGCGGTCACGGTTAAACGTGGCCAGGCCGATGATGCGCTGGAGCTTCGCCACCAGTTGTTCATGGCTGTGCTCGGCAAAGCTGCGGCCATCCGCTTCGGTGATTTTATAGGTTTCTGAATCGGTGATTTCGTTGACCAGCGTTTGCAGCTCCACCTTAGGGCGCACCACCACCGGACGCATGGTGTCGACGCTCTCCAGCGTGCTGTAGATATCGACACAGTCGAAAATCTTAAAGCTGGTTTTATTCACGTCCGGGCATAAGCGCGTGGCACGGCCTTTCATCTGCTCGTACAGAATACGGCTGCGTACCTTGCGCAGGAACACGATATTACAGATCGACGGAATATCGACGCCGGTCGTCAGCAGGTCGACGGTGACCACGATATTGGGCAGCCGCTCTTTATTGAAGCGGGTGATCATGGTCTGCACTTTTCGCGCGTCTTTATCGGCATCACCAGTGATCTTGATGATCGCGTCGTGCTCCAGTTGCGGATACTTTTTCCTGAATGCGGTACGCAGCTCTTCCACCACCATATCGGCATGAGCATTGGTGACGCAGAAGACCAGCGTTTTTTGCGATCCGGTCGGGTCAAGATAGTTGGTGAGTTCGTTACAGACGGCGCGGTTAAACGCCGGGATCACCAGGCCACGGTTAAAGTCGGCGACCTCAAAATCCTGATCGTCTTCCAGGGTGTCGTTGATCACTTCCCCCTGTGGGCTGATGCGCTCTACCTGTTCGCCTTTGGAGAGATAAACCCCTTCCTGGGCGTTGCGGGTGGTGATCTGAATCGGCGGATCCTGGTCGATCAGAAAACCGTCGATAACCGCGGTACGGTAGGTATAACGGTAAACCGGCTCGCCGAAAATCTGCACCGTATGCAGCGCCGGGGTGGCGGTGAGGGCGATTTTTACCGCATCGAAGTGATCGAGAATGCGACGGTAGGCAGAAACGTAATCCAGCTGACTGCGGAACTGCAGTTCGCCTTCGGTCTGCTCTTTATCGAGAATATAGCCGCGATGCGCTTCATCGACGACGATACAGTCGTAACGGGCCACCGGCATCGGTTCATCTGATTGCAGGGTGCGTTTCACCAGCGACTGTACGGTGGCAACGTGAATTTTGGTGCTGTCTTCGGGGAATTTATCCGTCAGCCCTTTAATGTCGAAAATGCTGTTGAAGGTGTCGCCGTTAATACGCGTATCTTCAAACGCCCCCAGCGCCTGCTCGCCAAGAGAACGGCGATCCACAAGGAAGAGAATGCGTTTAAAACGCTGGGACTGGATCAGGCGGAACATCATGGCGATTGCCGTACGGGTTTTACCGGTACCGGTCGCCATCGCCAGCAGGATCTCTTGTTGACCGTTGACGATTGCCTTTTCAACCGCGCGGACGGCATCTTCCTGATAATAACGCAGACCCAGCTCGCTCATGCCAGGGTTATCGGCAAACCACTGATTCTGTTTTTGCGGTTCGCTGCCGAGCATTTCCAGCAACTCTTCCGGGCGATGCCACTCGGGTAAGGCTTTCGACATATTGCGGGTATCACGCACGTCGCGATACCAGATGCCGCTTTTAGTTTTCATCGCTGCGCGGTATTCGCGCCCGTTGGTCGAGTAGCAGAAGGGGATTTTAAACCGTTGTTTGCCGCTGGTGTCCTGCCAGCTGATTTCATACTCCGGCACTGCTTCATGCACTTCATCCGGCGAGTAATGCTCAAGCAAGGTTTCCCGCAGGAAGCCATTATCGAAACATTTACTGTAGCGATACGACTCATTGAGCTTGCCGGAAACGTCGATATTTTTACGTTTCGCCTCTACCACCGCGATGGGTTTGAGACCGACAAACAGCACATAATCTGCAAAGCCCTGATTACCCGTTTCATCTTTCCCGGTCGGCCATTCGGCAATGGCTTTATTGACGCCGGGTTCCGGGCGCGCGCCTTTGGAGAAGCGCAGGGTTTTGCTATCGGCCTGCCAGCCTGCTTTACGCAGTTGCGCGTCAATCAGGAAGCGACTCTCTTCTTCGCTAAGGTTGAGTGTGCGCTTGATGGCCTGATCGGTAATTTCTTTGTGGTAAGCCTTACGTTCCTGTTCGGTCTGCTTGGCCAGTTCCGCGTTCTTCTCGGCGAGCTGTGCTTCCAGTGCCGCAAGGCGAGCCTGGGTTTGCGCTTCGGTTTCCTGTTGTTTGCCTTCCAGAATGGCGATATAGCCGTTCAGGGCAACCAGTTTCTGCTGTTGCGCTTCGACTTCTGCCTGACTCTGCGCTTTTTCTCGCACCTGCTGTTCAAGCTGCTGTTTTAGCGTCAGCACTTCCTGGTGATAGAGGTTCTCGCCACGTTCCGGCAACACAAACACCGGCACCGGGAAGTCATAATCTTTGGTGACCAGACGGTAGTACCAGACAGCCAGGCGGAACCCGAGTCGCAGGCACATCTGAGCATCGTCGAGATCGTTGTGATATTCGTGCACCGCCTGGTTACCAATGCGGCGTAATTTGTGAAATACAGAGAGGATGTTGTCATCAACGAAGGCGATTTTGCCGAGTTCGCGCAGGAGATCGTGTTGATTCTCACAAGGGGGGATGTTGAGTAACAGACCAAGATGTTTCGCTGTGGCTTCGCCAAACATACGCATTTTAATCAGCGTCGTGTTGGGATCATCCGGGTAGTTATTTTCCGCCGCACAGGCGATGGCATAAGTGAAGTCGTTGACGCCCTTCAGGAATTCGAAGTTGGATTTATTCATCATTGTTATTAATCCATTGCTGTGTGGGCCTGTCCAAATATTTAAGGCCCATAACCTCTTATCTTAGCTTTCTGTACCTTTCCGGACAATGACCGGAGTCACAGCAACTGACTCATTTCTAACGTGTTCGTCTATTTTGGTAGTGTTATAGTAGCCGAAAAACATCTACCTGATTCTGCAAGGATGTACTATGACGGTTCCAACCTATGACAAATTTATTGAACCTGTTCTGCGTTATCTGGCGACAAAACCGGAAGGTGCAGCCGCGCGTGATGTTCATGAGGCTGCCGCGGATGCATTAGGACTGGATGACAGCCAGCGAGCGAAAGTCATTACCAGCGGACAACTTGTTTATAAAAATCGTGCAGGCTGGGCGCATGACCGTTTAAAACGTGCCGGGTTGTCGCAAAGTTTGTCGCGTGGCAAATGGTGCCTGACTCCTGCGGGTTTTGACTGGGTTGCGTCTCATCCCCAGCCAATGAAGGAGCAGGAGACGAACCATCTGGCCTTCGATTTTGTGAATGTCAAACTTAAGTCACGGCCGGATGCCGTCGATTTAGATCCGAAAGTCGACTCTCCCGATCATGAAGAACTTGCAAAGAGCAGCCCGGACGATCGGTTAGATCAGGCGCTAAAAGAGCTTCGTGATGCGGTGGCTGATGAGGTTCTGGAAAACTTATTGCAGGTTTCTCCTTCACGCTTTGAAGTCATTGTTCTGGATGTTTTGCATCGCCTGGGGTATGGCGGCCACCGCGATGATTTGCAGCGTGTTGGCGGTACTGGAGATGGTGGCATCGATGGTGTGATATCGCTTGATAAACTTGGCCTGGAGAAAGTTTATGTTCAGGCAAAACGTTGGCAGAACACTGTAGGCAGGCCAGAATTACAGGCATTTTACGGCGCACTGGCTGGGCAAAAAGCGAAACGTGGGGTGTTTATTACCACTTCTGGATTTACGTCTCAGGCGCGTGACTTTGCCCAATCCGTCGAGGGAATGGTGCTGGTTGATGGGGAACGCCTGGTGCACTTAATGATCGAAAACGAAGTAGGGGTTTCTTCACGTTTGTTGAAGGTGCCGAAACTGGATATGGACTATTTTGAGTGAAATATCAGGCCGGATGTGGCTGCGCCTTATCCGGCCCATAATCCCTACTTCCTCAACCCAGCAAACGCCGCCCGAATCTCATCCTCCGGCAGCTGAATCCCGATAAACACCATCGTGCTATGCGGTTTTTCATCGCCCCACGGGCGGTCCCAGTCGGCGCTGTAGAGGCGCTGGACGCCCTGGAACAGCAGGCGGTTAGGTTCGCCGTCAATCCACAGCATCCCTTTGTAACGCAGCAGTTTATCCGCCGATTCCAGCAGCAGGTTTTCCATCACCCGGGAAACTTCGCTGATATCTACCGGGTAATCCAGTTCCACCACAATCGACGCAATATCGTTTTGTTTATCCGCGATAAAGTGGAAACGCGGTTTGGTGCTGACGACGTTTTCTTCCAGCATAAAACCGTTGGTGTTGAACAGCAGGCCCAGGTCGATGTCGCCGTGGGTGACGGTGTAGACCGGTGCACGGGCGTTGATGCGTGCCAGACGTTCACGCAGTTTCTCTGCTTCGCCTGCGACGTCGGTTTTAGTCAGCAGAATACGGTCGGCGTAGCCCACTTGTGACTGGGCGATGGTGAACTGGTTCATCTGCTCATCGGCATGTACCGCATCCACCAGCGCAATCACGCCGTCCAGCAGGTAGCGCTGGCATAAAATCTCATGGGAGAAAAAGGTCTGAATAATCGGGCCGGGATCGGCCATGCCGGTGCATTCAATGACCAGACGATCGAACTGAATATTGCCCTTGTCGAGATTATCCAGCAGGTCGAGTAGCGCGTCCTCCAGCTCGTTGGAGCGCGAACAGCAGATGCAGCCGTTGGTCAGCGTTTTGATCTGCGTGGCGCGGTCGCCAATCAGTTGATCATCAACGGAGACTTCGCCGAATTCGTTTTCAATCACGGCAATCTTGTAGCCGTGTTGTTCGTTAAGAATATGGCGCAGCAGGGTAGTTTTGCCCGCGCCTAAAAAACCGGTGAGTAGGGTAACTGCAATCGGGTTCATGCTCTCTCCATTAACAACAGCGCATACCGCCTTTACCATCGCCGCCGTAGCGCGCGTTCTGGCGTTCGCGGAAGAATTCTTCATAGCTCATGTACGGCTTGTCGGGATGGTTGGTCTTCATATGCTCGACGTAGTTGTCGTAGTCTGGAATGCCAATCAACATCTTCGCCGCCTGGCCGAGATATTTTTTTGCCTGTCCTAAGTTACCAAACATTTTGCCTTCCAGATATGCGTAAAGCCCGGAAGGTCCGGGCTGGGGATTTGCCGGATGCGGCGTAAACGCCTTATCCGGCCTACGTTAGACACTTTGTAGGCCGGATACGCGCAGCGCATCCGGCAACCGGTTAGTGGTGCGAAGAGATCTTCACGCCGCCTTCCGGGATTGGAACGTACGGTGTTTCTTTGTCAGTACGTTTGTCGCTGTTACGCACCTTCAGCCAGGTTTTGAAACCGTAGAAGATGATGCTGTACACCACAATCAGGAACAGAATACTCAGGCCTGCGTTGGTGTAGTTGTTCACAACGATGTGGTTCATGTTGGCAATCTGCTGCGCCGTCAGGTCAGTACCGTTAGCAATCTTCTCTTTGTACTGGCTTGCCATGTAGAAGAAGCCTTCCATCTGCGGGTTGGTGCTGAACAGTTTCAGGCCCAGCGCCCAGGTGGTGCAGATAAGCAGCCATACAGCCGGAACAACAGTTACCCAGATGTATTGGGTGCGCTTCATCTTAATCAGCACAACGGTGCCCAGTACCAGCGCTACGGCTGCCAGCATCTGGTTGGAGATACCGAACAGCGGCCACAGGCTCTTAACGCCGCCCAGCGGATCGACCACGCCCTGATACAGCAGGTAGCCCCACAGACCCACACAGCCCGCAGTACCGATGATACCGGCAACCAGAGAGTCGGTTTTTTTCAGGAACGGGATGAAGTTACCCAGCAGGTCTTGCAGCATAAAGCGGCCAGAACGGGTACCCGCATCCAGCGCGGTCAGGATGAACAGGGCTTCGAACAGAATACCGAAGTGATACCAGAAGCCCATGTCAGCCATCGGCAGCACTTTGTGGAACACATGAGCGATACCTACCGCCAGCGTCGGCGCACCACCTGCACGGTTCAGGACAGAAGGCTCACCAATGTCTTTCGCGGTTTGCAGGATCTGCTCTGGCGAAATCACGAAGCCCCAGGAGCTGACGGTCGCCGCCGCGTGTGCGGTAACGTCTTTCAGCTGCGCCATGATGATCGGCGCGTTCTCGCCACCCATTTCATGCAGGTTAGGCATGGTGATGCCAAGGCCAGCAGGCGGGGTATTCATCGCGAAGTAAAGACCCGGTTCGATGATGGACGCAGCAACCAGCGCCATAATCGCCACGAAGGACTCCATCAGCATTGCGCCGTAGCCAATGAAACGCGCGTCGGTTTCGTTAGCCAGCAGTTTCGGCGTCGTACCGGAAGAGATCAGCGCGTGGAAGCCGGATACCGCACCACAGGCGATGGTGATGAACAGGAACGGGAACAGAGCGCCTTTCCACAGTGGGCCAGTACCGTCAATGTACTGAGTCATCGCAGGCATTTTCAGTTCCGGGTTCAGCACCACGATACCCAGCGCCAGGCCGACGATAACGCCGATTTTCAGGAAGGTTGCCAGATAGTCGCGCGGTGCGAGGATCAGCCACACCGGCAGCAGTGCGGAAACAAACGCATAGCCAATCAGCGCGAAGGTAATGGTGGTGTCTTTAAAGGTCAGTGCCGGACCCCAGTACGGATCGTGAGCAATCACGCCACCGAAGTAGATAGAGGCAACCAGCAGCACGATACCAATAACAGAGACTTCACCTACACGCCCCGGACGAATAAAGCGCATATAGATACCCATAAACAGCGCAATCGGTACGGTTGAGCAAACGGTGAAGACACCCCACGGGCTTTCGGCCAGGGCTTTAACCACAATCAGCGCCAGGACGGCAAGGATGATGATCATGATTAAGAAACAGCCAAACAGCGCGATAGTCCCCGGTACTGGTCCCATCTCTTCTTTGATCATCTCACCGAGAGATGCGCCGTTACGGCGAGAGGAGATAAACAGCACCATAAAGTCCTGTACCGCACCGGCCAGTACTACCCCCGCCAGCAGCCACAGCGTGCCAGGTAGGTAGCCCATCTGCGCGGCGAGAACCGGACCAACCAGCGGACCAGCACCGGCGATAGCGGCGAAGTGGTGACCAAACAACACGTAACGGTTGGTCGGAACGTAGTTCAGACCGTCGTTGTTAATAACCGCAGGCGTCGCGCGCGTGGGGTCGAGTTTCATCACCTTCTGGGCGATGTACAGACTGTAGTAGCGATACGCCACCAGATACACCGACACAGAGGCGACCACGATCCACAGGGCGCTGACGTGCTCCCCCCGACGTAATGCAACTACCGCGAGGCAGAATGCACCGATGATTCCGAGAATCACCCAGGGTATGTGCTTGAATAGTTTTTTCGTATCCATAGTAAAACCTGGCATTTTACTCGTCGTCTTTTGGCTTACAGGTGCGGCAGCTGCGTTCGTTCACCCCTGTCACTTACTGTTGTAAGCTCCCGGGGATTCACTCACTTGCTGCCTTCCTGCAAACCAAAGTCCATAGAGTAATTTGTTAATCATAGGCCGAAGCCGTTCTAGGTTTGCGTTGCGTTTGAGGAGGTAAATTGACCGCTATCCTGCAGTGATGTTGCCAGAGATACGCGCGCGTAAAGTAAGGTAAATAACTGAGTGGTTATTTTAGGGATGTAAGCGGTCAGGAATGGCGGTGAGCGGTTGGGCAAGAATTATTCATCGGGTGGATATGTGATTGAGATCACAATAAAAATGCCCCTTCGACGAATGCGTGAAGGGGCTGGAGCTTAAATCGCAGCTTCCATTTCCAGCATCACCGGATGGAAACGGCGTTTAAAGTAGATAAGTCCGTGACCTTCTGCACTGAGGATGATGTTTTTAATCTCCACCAGATACACCAGATGTGTGCCAATTGCCTGCACATCGCGGATCTCACCTTCAAGACTGGCCAGCGAACCTTTTAGCACCGGCTGCGCCAGCGGACCTTTTTGCCAGCATGAGAGGCTAAAACGCTCTTCCATCGCCATGCCTGTCATGCCCGCGAAGTGGCGTGCCATCAGTTCCTGCTCATGGTTGAGGACGTTGACGCACAACTTGCCGTTGCCCTGAAAAACCGGGTTCATCGCACTGTTGGCGTTAATGCACACCATCAGCGACGGTGGTGTATCCGTGACCGAGCAGACAGCCGTTGCCGTAATCCCGCATTGTCCGGCGTCGCCCTCGGTGGTGATAATATTTACCGCTGCCGACAGGCTGGCCATCGCGTCACGAAAGCGCAGGCGTTGTTCATCTAATTGCATCTTAACCTCCTGCTGCGTTATTTCAGCAGCTTATCCAGCATGTTGATATCGTCGTTGTTGTGCAGGTGCGGCACAGTCCAGCCGTTCTGGTCGTATTCCGACAGGCAGCGATCAACCATCGCCATCATCTTGTCCATATTGCCGGAGCTTTGTGCCTGGCGCAGACACTGCAGGCGAATCTCATCCTGGCTACCGGAGTAGTTGATTTCATACAGTTCGTGACGACCACCAAACTCGCTGCCAATGGCGTCCCACATCAGTTTGAGGATCTTGATGCGCTGGACATGATCCATACCATTCGAACCCCGCACATACTTCGCCAGATACTGGTCGATCTGCGGATTGTTCAGGTCACGGGCACTGGAAGGGAGATAGATTAGGCCACTAGTAACGTTGCGTTCGATAATGTTTTTGATCTTCGCGTAGGCCATTGGTGCCAGTACGCGATAGGTTTGCAGTGCGGCATGATCCGGTAAATAAGCCCCGTTGACCCATGGTGTCGCTTCTGAACACATCGAGTCACTCAATGCCCAGAAGGTGTTGCGCCACGCCACCACTTCACCGAGATCGGCCTGCACACCACGGAACTCCAGGGTGCCGGTACATTCGAGTGATTTTTTCAGCAGTGCCGTGATGAAGTCGAGTTTCACTGCCAGGCGCACACAGGCTTGCAGCGGATACATACGGGCGAAACCGCCTTCCATCGTCCAGCGGCGGCAGCGATCGAAATCGCGGTAGATCAGCACGTTTTCCCATGGGATCAGCACGTTATCCATCACCAGAATCGCATCGTTCTCATCGAAGCGGCTGGAGAGCGGGTAGTCGTACGGCGAGCCGGTAGCACCCGCGACCATCTCATAAGAGGCGCGGGAGATTAATTTCACGCCATCAGCATCCATTGGCGCAACGAACATCAGCGCGAAGTCCGGGTTTTCGCCCATTACTTGTGCCGAGCCGAAGCCAATCATGTTGTAGTGAGTCAGCGCCGAGTTGGTGGCAACCACTTTCGCACCGCTAACGATAATCCCGGCGTCAGTCTCTTTTTCCAGCTTGATGTAAACGTCTTTCACTTTATCGGTCGGCAAATGACGATCGATCGGTGGGTTAACAATCGCGTGGTTAAAGTAGAGGCCAGTTTCCTGAATACGGGTATACCAGTTACGGGCGTTCTGCTCGAACTGACCGTAAAAGCCCGGATTCGCGCCCAGTGCGCAACCGAAAGCAGCTTTGTAGTCTGGGGTACGGCCCATCCAGCCATAGCTCAGGCGTGACCACTCAGCGATGGCGTCGCGTTGCTGGCGCAGGTCGTCGGCACTTTTCGCCACGCGGAAGAATTTATGGGTATAGCCGCCGCTGCCGGTGTCGGTGTTCCAACACAGAGAGTCCTGCATCTCCGGTTTGTGCAGCGCGTCGTACAGTTGGGCAACAGACGCTGCCGCATTACGAAATGCCGGATGAGTAGTGACGTCTTTCACTCGCTCGCCATAGATATAGATCTCGCGACCATCCTGCAGGCTTTTCAGATACTCTTCCCCGGTGAACGGACGTTGGGTACTGGCGCGGAAATCTTCTGGTTTCATGTCGACCTCTACAGTATTAATCGGAATACGATTGTTAATTTTGTGTGTTGTTTTTGTTATTCAATTGAAGCTTGCAGGGGCGATTACGGGAAGACACTTTTGGGACAATGGCTGGTACTTTTCAGGTCGGGTACGGTTTTGTGATCGAGGTCGCTTTTAGCTATTTTTAACGTTACTAAATCCCCTTGCTCCAGGCGGAGAAAGGGGAATAGCAGGTGGTGCCTGGTTTCCCGTTAAGGCTAAGGGATTTTCACGTCACAGGTACTTTTTTGGCACGATAAGCACTGGGCGAGCAACCGACTAAGCGATTAAAAAAGCGGGCAAAATAAGCCGGATCCTTAAAACCGAGTTGCCAGGCAATATTGTTCACGGCGTTATCAGAAAACAGCAGCAGCCGTTTGGCTTCTCGCAGCTGCCTGTCGAAAATCAACCGTTTTGGCGGACGGTTGGCAAAGCGACGGCAGATGTCCGTGAGTCGTGATTCGGTGATATGCAGTTCGTTAGCGTAATCCGGTACTGTCCAGTGCTGGTGAAAATGGCTTTCAATCAGCATATGAAAACGCTGGAACAGTTTTAATTCTCCGCGCATTCCGCAGGCGGCATGGTCGTCGAGTTTTGCGTTACGTAGCAGTAGGGTGAACACTGCCTGTGCCAGTAACGTCAGGGTGTGTTCCCGTCCAGGCAGTTGTTCTACCGATTCCCGCTCTATCAGTTGCCAATAGTGTTCCAGCGCCGCCAGTTCGTCGGGTTTATCTGCCAGTGACAGGCAAATCCCCGGCAGGCCGAAGGTTTCCCGAGTGCCCGGATAAAGAACTTCCAGCAGGGGCCAGATCAGATCTTCCCGTACCGTCAACACATGACCGTCAGCATCAGACTCCGTAATAAACGCATGAGGTACTGACGGCGGCGTCAGGACAAACAGGGGCGCTTCCACCGAGTAGCGATGATCGTCAAGCTGTAGCTCAATCTGTCCGCTATTGAGGAAATGCATCTGAAAGTACTGTTCGTGGCGATGTGGCAGCATATGGCGGCCAAAAAAGGCCGCCATGCGGGCGAACGACTGATAATGCACATCGTCCGTGCCCAGGCTTTCATCGTACTCTTTGCTGATATCAATATTGGCAATCTGACGGTCACACATCGTCGTTCCTTACGGGGTCGCTCGCGGACGGGAGGACTGCATTGGAATCGCCCAGATAATCCCCGCACCAATCACCAGCAGCGTGGCAACAAACCACAATCCACTGTTAAAGCTGCCGGTCAGATCTTTCAACCAGCCGATCATAAACGGACTTAACGCTGAACCAATGTTGCCAGTGGCGTTGATCACCGCAATACCGATCGCTCGTGCCCGCAGGCTGATGGACTGATCCGGTGTTGTCCAGAAAATCGCCATTGCGCTGAATGATCCGGTCGAAGCCATAATGATCCCCAGCATCTGGATCATGTTGTGATCAGTTGCCGAAGCCAGTAACCAACCAGCGGCAGCGAACAAATAAGGAAGGGCGGTGTGATGCCTTCGTTCCTGGCGGCGATCTGAGTGACGGCTCCAGTAGATCATCCCGAGAATGGTACAAATCTGCGGTACGGCGGCCAGCAGGCCGATGGTGATATTACTGCTGCCCTGATTAAAGCTTTGCAGGATCTGCGGTGTCCAGATGCTGATCGCACTAAGTGTGTTGGTCAGGCAGAAATACGCCAGGGTATACATCATCACCACCGGAGTGAAGATCTCCCGCCACATACTGCGTTGTTGCATGGCGTGGTGGCTGATGGCTCCCTCTGGCTGAACCAGCGTCAGACGATCGTTATCCATCATCTCTTGCAGGCATTTTTTGTCTTCTTTCGTCAGCCACTTAGCTTTGTCCGGTGAGTCATCAAGCCAGAACCATACCATGATGCCGAGTAATACCGACGGGAAGCCTTCCAGCAAAAACAGCCACTGCCAGCCTTTTAATGCCATTACGCCATCCAGCGACAAAATGTAGCCGGAAACGATCGATCCCAACGCTGTCGTTACCGGCATTGCTACCATAAACAAGGCGTTGGCACGGGCGCGGAAATAGGCCGGAAACCAGAAGGTTAAATAGAGCAGAATGCCAGGCAGAAAGCCGGCTTCGGTAATGCCAACCAGTATACGCAGTACGTACAAGCTGGTGGGGCCAGTGGCAAACATGGTAGCAGTAGAGGCGATGCCCCAGAGCACCATGATGGTGGCGATCCAGCGCCGCGCACCGACAATACTCAGCATAATGTTGCTGGGAATGCCGAAGATGACATAAGCGGCGTAGAACAGGGTGGTGGCGAGGCCAAACATGGTGGCGCTCAGACCGAGGTCGCGTCCCATCGTGAGTCCGGCAAAGCCGATGTTGATGCGATCAAGGAACGAGAAGATAAACAGCACGAATAGAAAGACGATCAGGCGGCGAAACAACTTCTTAATAACCGCCTGTTGTCCGGCAGTCAGCGCTTTATGCTGATTCGCCGGATCGATACTCTCCGGTATGGCAGGTGAGGTGTCGCTCATTTTTCTTCCTCTAATGGGATTTTTGTAGGGTACGACAAGGTTTATGGCGGATGCGGCGTAAACGTCTTATCCGGTCCGCGATTTGGTACGGCTTTTTGCCGGATGCGGCGTAAACGCCTTATCCGGCCTACGGTTTGGTGCGAGTGTAGGCCGGATAAGCGCAGCGCATCCGGCATTAATACACGCCGGGCTTAACGGTCGTGGCCTGCGCGCCAAACCGTGCTGCCAGCGCTTCAGCGGCGCGGGCGAGCAGGGTGGTGTCAACGCCGACGGCGACAAACAGTGCGCCCAGTTCCAGATAGCGTTTTGCCAGTTGCTCATTGGCGATCAGGATCCCAGGCGCTTTGCCCGCTTCGCGGATCTGTACGATCGCCTGCTCAATGGCGGCCTGTACTTCCGGGTGCTGCGGATTACCGGCATAACCCATATCGGCGCTCAGATCCGCCGGGCCGATAAACACGCCGTCGACCCCTTCCACGTCCAGAATCTGCGGTAAGTTCTTCATTGCCTCACGCGTTTCGATCTGCACCAGCACGCACATTTGATCGTTGGCTTTTTGCAGGTAATCAGGAATGCGATTCCAGCGCGAGGCGCGAGCCAGCGCACTGCCCACACCGCGAATACCGGCGGGGGGATAACGGGTGGCGCGTACCGCTTCACGGGCTTCGTCGGCGTTTTGTACCATCGGCACGAGCAAGGTTTGTGTGCCGACATCCAGCAGTTGTTTGATTTGCACCGGATCGTTCCACGATGGGCGTACTACCGGCTGGCTGGGGTAGGGCGCAATCGCCTGTAGCTGGGTGAGCACGGTTTGCACGTTATTCGGCGCGTGCTCACCGTCGATCAATAACCAGTCGAATCCTGCTCCGGCCAGTAACTCTGCGCTGTAGCTGCTACTTAGCCCCAGCCATAATCCGATCTGCGGGCGGCCTGCTTTCAGCGCCGCTTTAAAACTGTTTTCCATCGTTCTCTCCTTAAACAAAGCGGCAGCTAATGGAGCCCATGTTGCCGTAATCGACGTGGAAGGTGTCGCCCTTACGCGCCGGAACCGGGCGGGTGAACGAACCACCGAGAATGATTTGCCCGGCTTCCAGCTGCACGTCATACGGTGCGAGCTTGTTTGCCAGCCAGGCCACGCCGTTTGCCGGATGATTGAGCACGCCAGCGGCGACGCCGGTTTCTTCAATCACGCCATTGCGATACATCAGGGCGGAGATCCAACGTAGATCCAACTCATCGGGCTTAATGGGACGACCACCGAGGATCACCCCGGCATTGGCGGCGTTATCAGAAATGGTGTCGAACACTTTACGCGGGCGCTGGGTTTCCGGATCGATGTTGTGGCAGCGAGCGTCGATCAGCTCCAGCGCCGGGATCACATAGTCCGTGGCGTTGTAAACGTCGAACAGCGTGCAGTTTGGCCCACGCAGCGGTTTTGCCAGCACGAAAGCCAGCTCCACTTCAATGCGCGGCACGATAAAGCGATCGGTCGGGATATCGCTGCCATCGTGGAAGAACATGTCATCCAGCAGGGCACCGTAATCCGGCTCGCTGATCTGCGAGCTTGCCTGCATCGCTTTCGAGGTCAGACCGATTTTGTGGCCTTTCAGCGTGCGACCTTCGGCGATTTTCAGACGGACCCATTCACGCTGTACCGCGTAGGCGTCTTCAATGGTGATCTCCGGGTAATCCAGCGAGATCGCGCGGATCTGTTCGCGCTGTTTTTCTGCCTGATCCAGACGCTGGGCGATCAGGGTGTGGGTGTGTTTATCGAACATAGCGATATCCTGTGGCATTGCCGGATGCGGCTGCGCCTTATCCGGCCTACGGTTCGGTGCTGTCTTTTGCCGGATGGCGGCTTCGCCTTATCCGGCCTACGGTGTACGGTTTGGGGTTTTGTAGGCCCGGTAAGCGCAGCGCCACCGGGCAACCTGCACCTTACTTAAACAACGCGTGCACGTTGTTTTGTTTAAAATTCAGCGTCGGGTGCAGCTCTTCAATCTCAAACGACAGCGCCAGCAGGCGGCTCTCCATCAGGGCGGCGAAGTGTGTTTTAATCAGTTCAAACAGCATTTCACCCGCCTGCTGACGACTTTCCAGGCTGCGCCCGGCACCGATTTTCAACGTCATATGCACAAAGGCGTAATCACGCTGCCCGTCGGCCATCTGCCAGGTATCGACCCAGTGCGCGCGGCTGCGAATACCCGCCAGCGGAAAAATCCCCGTGGCCGCCAGCGCCGGATTCACTTTGGCAAACAGCCTCGGCAGGTCGGCTTCTTCGCGGATGTTGTCACTGCATTCAACGATAAAGTGCGGCATAAAACGTCCTTACGCGGGAAGCGGGAAAACAGCGTTAACCTGACCGGTGCCAGAGCTTGGGAACAGCTCGGTGATAAACTCCACCTTGCCGTCGTATTTATCCCAGCCGAGCATCCCCAGCAGCATCACCGTGTCGTGCATATTGCCTTCGCCGTAGCAGTAGTCGGCGTACTCCGGCAGCATATTGCAGAACTCTTTGAACTGGCCTTCGCGCCACAGCTTCACCACGCGCTCGTCCATCTGGCGGTCGAACTCGCGGGTGTAGCTGTTCATCCCTTCTTCTGCACGCTGATCGTCAATAAAGCGGTGCGATAACGAACCGCTGGCAAGGACCGCCACGGTGCCGTCGTACTGTTCGATCGCTTTCAGAATCGCTTCGCCCAGCTTGCGGCTGTCGGCAAAATCGTGAACCGTGCAGAAAGCCGAAATGGAGACCACTTTGAAGCGCTTGTCTTCATTCATGTAGCGCATCGGCACCAGCGTGCCGTATTCCAGTTTCAGGCTGGGAATATTGTGCGCTTTTGCCCGCACGCCGAGCTTTAAGGCTTCATCGGCAATTAGCTGCCCCAACTCCGGGTTGCCCTCGTAGTTGTAGGTCATGTCACGAATAAAATGCGGCAGCTCGTTGCTGGTGTAGACGCCTTCAAAATGGTTTGCACAGTTGATGTGATAAGCACTGTTGACCAGCCAGTGGGTATCGAAAACGATAATGGTATCGACGCCCATTTCCCGGCAACGCTTGCTGATCTCTTTATGCCCGTCGATCGCACCCTGGCGGCAACCGTGGTTTTTCCCTGGCAGTTCAGAGAGATACATCGACGGTACGTGCGTGATCTTGGCGGCTAACGCTAACTTACCCATATCAGACTCCCCATTTCGGAATTGGATGGTCGCCCATGGAAATGCAGACGTTCTTCATTTCCGCGAACACTTCGAAGCTGTACTCACCGCCTTCACGCCCGGTGCCGGAGGCTTTTACGCCGCCAAATGGCTGGCGCAGGTCACGCACGTTCTGGGTGTTGACGAACACCATGCCAGCTTCAATGCCACGCGCCAGGCGTAACACTTTGCTGACATCCTGTGTCCAGATGTACGACGCGAGGCCGTACTCCACGTCGTTTGCCAGACGTAAGCCTTCGGCTTCGTCTTTAAACGGCAGCAGGCAGGCGACCGGCCCGAAAATCTCTTCCTGGGCGACTCGCATACGGTTATCAACGTCTGCCAGCACGGTTGGGCGCAGGAAGTTGCCGCCTTTCAGGTGCGCAGGCAGGTCGGACGGTTTATCCGGGCCGCCCGCCAGCAGGGTTGCGCCTTCTTCAATGCCGAGACGGATATAGCCGGAGACTTTTTCCCAGTGCTGCTGGCTAATAAGCGCGCCAACCTGGGTATTCGGATCGTTCGGATCGCCCACGCGCAGACGGTTGGCGCGTTCGGCAAAGCGTTTAACGAATTCCGGGTAGATGCTTTGCTGAATAAAGATGCGCGAACCGGCGGTGCAGCGCTCGCCGTTGATCGAGAAGATGGTGAACAGGGCGGCGTCCAGCGCGCGTTCAATATCGGCATCTTCAAAAATCAGCACCGGCGATTTACCGCCCAGTTCCATGGAGTATTTTTTCAGCCCGGCGTTTTTCATGATGTTGCGCCCGGTGGCCGTACCGCCGGTGAACGACACGGCACGTACGTCATGATGACGAACCAGCGCATCCCCTGCGGTTGCGCCGTAGCCCTGTACCACGTTCAGCACGCCTGCCGGAATACCGGCTTCCAGCGCCAGCTCACCCAGGCGGTCAGCGGTCAGCGGGGAGAGTTCCGACATCTTCAGCACCGCGGTATTGCCCAGCGCCAGACACGGCGCGACCTTCCAGGTGGCGGTCATAAACGGCACGTTCCACGGTGACACCAGTGCACAAACGCCCACCGGCTGCACCAGCGTGTAGTTGAGCATCTTGTCGTCAACCGGATAGGTCTTGCCGTTCATCTGCTGGCAGACTTCCGCGAAAAATTCAAAGTTGTGGGAAGCGCGTGGGATCAACACATTTTTGGTCTGATGGATCGGCAGGCCGGTGTCCGCGGTTTCCATCGCGGCGATCTCTGGCACGTTCTGGTCGATCAGATCGCCCAGACGGCGCATCAGGCGCGCACGCTCTTTCATCGGCAGATTGGCCCATTTCGGGAACGCCTCTTTCGCTGCCGCTACCGCCTGATTGATCTCCGCTTCACCGCCAGAGGCCACATCCGCCAGCACTTCACCCGTTGCCGGATTGGTGGTCTGGAAGTAGTCGTTACCTGCAACATTTTTGCCGTTGATCCAATGATTTACTTTTTTCATTTCGCTGTTTCCTCACTCACAATTCGGTTCACCAGGCAGCCCACGCCTTCTACTTCCACCACTACTTCATCGCCAGGCACCACGTCAGATAAGCCTTTTGGTGTGCCGGTGGCGATCATGTCGCCCGGATTCAGGGTCATAAATTCGCTTAAGTAGGCGATCAGGAAGGGCACGCTGAAGATCAGATCGGCGGTGGTGCCTTGCTGGCGTAACTCGCCGTTGACGAAGGTGCGAAGGGTCAGATTATGCGGGTCCGGGATCGCCTCTTTCGGCACGATGGTTGAAAGCATCGGCGTCAGTCCGTCGCGGCTTTTTACCCGCAGGTTAGGGCGGTAGTAGTTTTCCAGATAGTCGCGAATGGCGTAGTCGTTACACACGGTGTAGCCCGCGACATAATCCATGGCATCGGCTTCGCTGACGTTACGCGCCTGTTTGCCAATAACTACCACCAGCTCCGCTTCATAGTGCATGTATTCAATATTGTTTGGACGCACGGAGGTCTGGTTATCGCCAGTGAGGGTATTTGGCGCTTTCAGGAACACCAGCGGTTCTTCCGGTGGCTTAAATTCCAGTTCGCTGGCGTGGTCGGCGTAGTTCAGGCCGAGGGCAAACAGCGTGCCGTGCGGGTGTGGCTGCGTTGGGAAGCTCTTGCGCGTGGTCACTTCACGTTCGTCCACTACCGGATTTTCCAGCGGCGGGAAACCTTCTGCGAGAACACGAACGCGATCGCCTGGCTGTATTTCCACGCGCGCCTGTGGCGTGCCGAGCAGAATGGCATCGCCTGGATTCAGTGTGGCAAATTCGCTCAGGGCGCTCAGCAACTGCGCGGCGTTACGTTGTAAATCGGCGGTATTCCAGTGATCGGCAGGACGCCCGTTGATCTCGGTATAGATGGTCAGATTATCGACATTGCTGAGAGCCACGGTTTCGCCAATGGGGCAGAATCCATCACGACATTTTGCTTTGATTGCCGGGCGGTAAAAGCTCTCTTCCGGCAGGCTGACGTCGTTAGCCAGCGCATATCCGGCGATGTACTCTGCCGCATCTTCTTCACGTACTTTCGTCGCCGTTTTTCCCACAATCAGCGCAACAGTCGCACCGCTCAGTACCTTTTCACCCTGTGGAAAGGGAATCGGTTCACCGCAACCAATCACCGTATTGCGCGGTTTAATAAACCAGACCGCAGTTTTAGGCGGGGCTTTGTAGGGGGATTGCTGGAACGCTTCCTGCCATGCATCAAGTTGGCTGCGATGGTTCAACGCTACGGCGAAGATAGTGCCTTTCATTACCACTCCTCGGATTCGATCATCTTAATCATTAATATGTTAATGATTACTTTTATTCCCGATTGCGTAGTTTGGCAAAAGTAAGTGATGTAAATGTGATCTAATTAACAAACTATTTACATTTAAAGATAATAAAATATTAAATATCAGTAAGTTAATAAAATATCATCAATTTTGATAAAATCAGGAATTGCAGGGACAGCGCAGTCCCGGTAACGTGACGATTAACTGTTTCTATATTAATGATTTTGAATTTTTCAGGGGAAAGATAATGCACGACTCTCTAACCATTGCGTTGCTCCAGGCGCGAGAAGCGGCGATGAGTTATTTTCGCCCAATCGTTAAACGGCATAATTTGACTGAGCAACAGTGGCGCATCGTGCGTATTCTGGCGGAAAGCCCATCAATGGATTTTCACGATCTGGCGTATCGTGCCTGCATTTTGCGCCCAAGCCTGACCGGGATCCTTACGCGGATGGAACGCGACGGTTTAGTGTTGCGATTAAAGCCGATCAATGATCAGCGGAAGCTCTATATCTCGCTGACCAAAGAGGGGCAGGCGCTGTATAACCGCGCTCAGACACAGATTGAAGAAGCCTATCGGCAGATTGAAGCTCAGTTTACTGCCGAGAAAATGCAACTGTTAACCCATCTGTTAGAGGAATTTATTGCTCTGGGCAATTCCCGACAAGAAGACATCCCGGGCGATAATGAATAACTTTTTAGTATCTGATAACCAGCCCCTGGTTTTTCCATGGATGGCGGGTTACACCTTTTCATAAAGTTTTTGCTTTCCAGGCCGAAAATCTTGCATCGGTCCACAGGAAAGAGAAACCATGTTAAAACGTATCAAGATCGTGACCAGCTTACTGCTGGTTTTGGCCGTTTTTGGCCTTTTACAACTGACATCAGGCGGTCTGTTCTTTAATGCCTTAAAGAATGACAAAGAAAATTTCACTGTTTTACAAACCATTCGCCAGCAGCAATCCACGCTGAATGGCAGCTGGGTCGCGTTGTTGCAGACGCGTAACACCCTCAACCGCGCGGGTATCCGCTACATGATGGATCAGAATAATATTGGTAGCGGTTCAACCGTTGCTGAGCTGATGCAGAGTGCCAGTATTTCGCTGAAACAGGCGGAAAAAAACTGGGCGGATTACGAAGCGTTGCCGCGTGACCCGCGTCAGAGCACCGCCGCAGCGGCAGAGATCAAACGTAATTACGATATTTATCACAATGCGCTGGCGGAGCTGATCCAACTGTTAGGTGCAGGCAAAATCAACGAGTTCTTTGATCAGCCGACTCAGGGATATCAGGACGGTTTCGAGAAGCAGTATGTGGCTTACATGGAACAAAACGATCGGCTCCATGATATCGCCGTCAGCGATAACAATGCCTCCTACAGCCAGGCGATGTGGATTCTGGTGGGCGTGATGATCGTCGTACTGGCGGTCATCTTCGCCGTCTGGTTCGGTATTAAAGCCTCGCTGGTAGCGCCAATGAATCGCCTGATTGACAGCATTCGTCATATTGCAGGCGGCGATCTGGTGAAACCGATTGAGGTGGATGGCTCTAATGAGATGGGGCAACTGGCAGAGAGTTTGCGCCATATGCAGGGAGAGCTGATGCGTACCGTCGGTGATGTGCGCAACGGGGCCAATGCCATCTATAGCGGTGCCAGCGAAATCGCTACCGGCAATAACGATCTCTCTTCGCGCACCGAGCAACAGGCTGCTTCGCTGGAAGAGACGGCAGCCAGCATGGAGCAACTGACCGCAACGGTGAAACAGAACGCCGAGAATGCGCGCCAGGCCAGCCACCTGGCGTTAAGTGCTTCTGAAACGGCGCAACGCGGCGGCAAAGTGGTAGATAACGTGGTGCAGACTATGCGTGATATCTCCACCAGTTCGCAGAAAATCGCCGATATTATCAGCGTAATTGACGGCATTGCCTTCCAGACCAATATTCTGGCTTTGAACGCGGCGGTTGAAGCAGCGCGTGCGGGTGAGCAAGGACGTGGTTTTGCGGTGGTTGCGGGAGAAGTGCGTAATCTGGCCCAGCGTAGCGCCCAGGCGGCTCGTGAAATTAAAAGCCTGATTGAAGACTCGGTGGGGAAAGTGGATGTTGGCTCTACGCTGGTCGAAAGCGCCGGGGAAACAATGGCGGAGATTGTCAGTGCTGTGACCCGCGTGACGGACATTATGGGCGAAATTGCTTCTGCTTCTGATGAGCAGAGCCGTGGTATCGATCAGGTTGGCTTAGCGGTTGCTGAGATGGACCGGGTAACTCAACAGAACGCCGCGCTGGTGGAAGAATCTGCCGCCGCCGCCGCCGCGCTGGAAGAGCAGGCCAGTCGCCTGACCGAAGCAGTGGCAGTGTTCCGGATTCAGCAACAGCAGCAACAGCAGCGTGAAACATCGGCTGTGGTAAAAACCGTGATGCCAGCTGCGCCGCGTAAAATGGCCGTGGCAGATAGCGGTGAGAACTGGGAAACGTTTTAATCGCCATAAAAATGCCCGATAAGCAAAATGTTATCGGGCATAGGGAGATTAATCTTTCCGTGGGTCGTTGATCGGCTGACGAACCAGGAAGATGTACGCCAGTGCCCCCGCTGCGGTGACGCAACCGCAGATGATTAGTGCCAGACGGAATGAGTGGGTGGTATCAACAATAAAACCAGTAATGATCGGCGCAAAAGAGGCGCAGATGAAGCTGGCAAAGTTCTGGATACTGCCCACCGACGCAGTCATGCGAGAAGCAACTGCGACGTGGATCAAGCCCCAGCAGGATGTTCCGGCAAAGTGAATACAGAACAGTGCCATACCAATCAGCAGAACCGCTGTCATGGATGTTGTCGCTTGCGGTACGACCAGCGTAAAGGCGGCAGAACAGAACATCCCGGCAATAATGCAGATCTTACGGCTTTTAATCGGAGCCATTCCCCCTTTGACCAGCCAGTCAGTAACGTAACCGTTGACCAGCATCCCGGCAGCCCCAAACAGGAAAGGGATAGCCGCCATCAACCCTGTGCTTTTTAAATCCAGGTTATAGGCTGTTTGCAGGTAACCAGGAAGCCAGGCCAGATACAGCCACGCAGTGTAGTTGATGCCACTGAATCCGAGCATCATTCCCCACATTGTGCGGTTACGGAACAAGCTGCGCCATTCGGCAAAACTGAGCGGATCTCGGCGGGCATTGACGCTACCTGCATTGAGATAAGCTTGTTCAACGGCAGTCAGTTCTACGTGCTCGCGGTTGCGATAGAGCATATACCAGCCGATGGCGAGAAAAATCCCCAGTACACCAATGGTAATAAACATCCCGCGCCAGCCCATCACCAGCATCATCGCCGCCAGAATCGGTGGGCTTACGGCAACGCCAATGGTAGAAGCTGCGTTGAAGAAGCCCATCGGGCGTCCGCGCTCTTTGATGTTGAACCAGTCGTTAATGACTTTTACACCGCATGGGTTCATCGGCGCTTCACTAATTCCCATACCGATACGCACCAACACGAACTGCGTAAAGCTGTGCACCATGCCAGACATTGCCTGGAACAGTGACCAGAAGAACATCCCCAGTCCCAACATCAGGCGCGGGCCTTTACGATCCAATAGTGGGCCGCAAGGAAGTTGCGCAATGCCGTAAGCGAGTGAAAACACGGAGAGCAAAGCGCCGATTTCGGTGGCACTTAATCCCAATTCTTCACGAATCGTTAAATTTGCTACCGACAGCGAACTGCGGTCGAGATAATTGATTACCGCCGCAAAAAATAATAACAACATGGCGGTGGTTTGAATGCGTTTAATTCGGGTACTGCGTTGAACTAATCCATCTGGTGGCACGGGAATATCTGCCGACGAAGATGGAGTAAATGAAGAACGCGGATCGAGGGTGATATTTTCTTTTTCCACGCCGGACTCCTGTATTTATAATTTTAATTGTTTACGTAATTGTGCATTACGCAAGGTTGACATTAACGGCAGGTTAAAGTTTTAGGACTTTACTACCGCTCACAAAAAAACATTTTTAGTCGACTGATTGTGAGCATAGGTAAGCGGGAATTTTCCGGTATTTATCTTTTGATAAAACCGTGCACCCGCTAATAGTTTGCTGTTTTTAATCCGTACTTAATGAGCATAACGCATGTTCTCATTAATGGATCGAATCATTGATTGTTTAGCTGAATTCAAATGGTTACGGAGCGCAAGGGTGGCATCAAGGTCACTGCGGCAAATCAGAGCGCTGAGAATGGTCATATGCTCATCGACGGCAATGATATTGCGCTGTTTAAGATCGCTTTCGTCCCATTGATAGTGAAAATGAAAGATGACTGATATGATCTCAAGCGATTGTTCAAAAAAGATATTGTCGGCAGCTGAAAGCAGTAAGGAGTGAAAATCTCTGTCAAGTTGCGAGAACATGCGAAAGCTATTGCCGATGTTGTCACGCAGTAGCCTGTGACGTTCGAGCATGGTTTTCGCCTGCAGCCAGCGGGGATCATGATCAGGCAGGTTGAGAAAGTGCTGAAGTGAATGTGTTTCGAGCATTTCGCGTAGCTCAAACAGCTGCTCGGCGTAGGATTGATCGAATTGCTTCATGCTCCACTGGCCGCGCTTTTCGCTTTGAATAAGATTATAACGGCCGAATTTTAAAAGATATTCTCTTACAACCACCGGGCTGACACCCGCGGCCCGAGCCAGTTGCAGTTCAGAAAAAGTTTCCCCTGGGCGTAACTGGCGCTGGTTTATCATCGTGAAAAAAGCCTGCTCAAACACTTTGTTTTGTTCACTCATTGAAGCGGTAGTACAGGCGAAACCGTCATCATGGTCAGGTTTACGCGCAATAACATAGTCGTTTCCAACCTGCGTTAAGACGCCGCATTCGCGTAAGTGGCTGAGAATATGACGCACTGTAGTGCGGCTGATGTTGTACATTTCCGCCAGCGCACTTTGCGATGGAAGTGGGGAAGGGATATGACCCCGCGCCATATCATCAATGACCTGGTTAATCACATTGTGGCGTAAATTTTGTGAACGACTCATATTTTCCTCCTTGTGAGTCCATTAAAACCCGATTTAAAACATTTTTATGCGCGTGTTTTCACAAAACAGATTTTCCGTTCCGCTGCCATTTTTCATTTTCATTGATATCTAAGGCAACAAAAAATGGAGAGCCGAATCATGTCTACGATGAATGTTTTAATTTGCCAGCAGCCGAAAGAATTAGTCTGGAAACAACGCGAGATTCCTATTCCGGGTGACAATGAAGCATTAATAAAAATTAAGTCTGTCGGGATTTGCGGTACCGATATTCATGCCTGGGGTGGAAATCAACCATTTTTTAATTATCCACGGGTTTTAGGCCATGAAATATGTGGGGAGGTTGTTGGGCTGGGTAAAAATATTGCTGATCTTAAAAATGGTCAGCAAGTTGCTGTGATCCCTTATGTTGCCTGTCAGCAATGCCCGGCGTGTAAAAGCGGGCGTACCAATTGCTGTGAAAAAATTTCAGTCATTGGCGTGCATCAGGATGGCGGTTTTAGTGAGTATTTGAGCGTGCCGGTGGCGAACATTTTGCCCGCAGACGGTATTGACCCGCAGGCGGCCGCATTGATTGAACCTTTCGCTATTAGCGCTCATGCGGTGCGTCGCGCAGCCATTGCTCCCGGCGAGCAGGTGCTGGTGGTCGGAGCGGGGCCAATCGGTCTGGGCGCGGCGGCAATCGCTAAAGCCGATGGCGCACAGGTGGTGGTGGCGGATACCAGTCCGGCGCGCCGTGAACATGTGGCAACGCGTCTGGAGTTGCCCGTGCTGGACCCGTCAGCCGAAGATTTTGACGCGCAGCTGCGGGCGCAGTTTGGTGGTTCGCTGGCGCAGAAAGTGATCGACGCGACAGGTAATCAACATGCGATGAATAACACCGTGAATCTGATTCGTCACGGCGGCACGGTGGTATTTGTCGGCCTGTTTAAAGGTGAGTTGCAGTTCTCCGATCCGGAATTCCATAAAAAAGAAACGACGATGATGGGCAGCCGCAACGCCACGCCGGAAGATTTCGCTAAAGTCGGTCGACTTATGGCGGAAGGGAAAATCACTGCCGACATGATGTTAACCCATCGCTATCCGTTCGCCACGCTGGCAGAAACCTACGAGCGCGATGTGATTAACAATCGTGAGTTAATTAAAGGCGTAATTACTTTCTGATAAGGCGAGATTATTAAAGTTGCCATGCAGCGTCCGGGGAAGTGTTGGGCGCTGTTTTTTTTCTGTTTCTCAATGATGTTTTGTAGGCCGGAGAAGGTGTGTAGGTCGCACCTTATGCGACCTACACATCAGTCAGAAATTACCCTTCACGTTCCACAACTTTAATTTCCACCATGCCGATCCCGAGCTTACGCGGCGAGTGTCCGAGGATATTCCCTTCGTTGGTTGAGACAGGTTCCGGCGGCACAATTACCAGTGTGTCGGCATCGGTTGGGTTATCGAAATGCAGTGTGGTGGTGGTCACTTCATTGCCCAGCACAAGAGTTTGTTCTTCATTGCCTACGCGTACCGGAATAGGACGGCTGGCGTTATTGCCGTATGCTTTGGCGGTAATCACCAGGTCAAATTTCTTCGGCAGCGGATGCTTGTACTCGATTTTTACTTCATCGCCCAGCTGAGCGTTGGACCAGCGGCCCCACGACTCTGGACGGGAAATCCCGCTAAACTGTTTCACCTCTTCTGGCGCACCTGCGACGTTAAAGATGAAACTGTCGGCTTTGTAGCGAATATCGTTATCAACAATCTTCAGCGTATCGACATTGCCTTTGTAACGCGCCATGTCGATGACCGTATCTTTAAATGCCGTTTTGCCCTGCCATGTTGTTTTGTCAACATGCTGAACAATTTGCTGACCGCCAAGCTGCCCTTGCGAGACACACCAGTCGGTGGAGAGTGCCAGTTCCGGAGCCCAGAGTTGTGCCATCTTATAGCAACGGTCAACCCAGACGAAATTGTCGCGTGGAGCGAAATCGGCCAGCTGGAAACGCAGCGGTGCTGAGTATTCGCTTTCCGGCAGCGGTTCCACGCGTTTGTCTGAAACCCGCAACAGCAGCGGCAAACGGAAATGGCTACCCGAGAAGGCAATCATGTTTTTCTGCTGGTCGATGGTGAACTCTTTCATCTCTTTAGGGAATTTCCACAGGCGGATGATATCCGGCTTCCACGCCAATGTTTTCTCTTTGATATTGAGAAAGATTTCCGACATCGACTGCCCGGATAAACTGCTACGACCAAGTCCGAGATAGTTATCGCCACCGAGAATGTCCAGCACCGTCGCGCCGTTATCCATCGTGTTACGCTTCACTGCCAGCGTCTCTTGCTGCGGCTTGTCGCCACGAATGACAAAAAACAGGTTATTGCGATCCTGCTTATTGAGGTATTTCCACGCCGTGTTGTTCATCGCTAAATGGTCAGAAGAGACGACGATGACAGTATCTTTAAACCACGGTGACGCTTTGATTTTGTTGATAAACGTCGCGATATTCTCCTGGCTGCAACTTACCGCGCTGAATGACTGATTCGGCTTACCGTCAAAATCATATTTTTTGCGGTTACAGGTGCGAGAGATAAAACCATCCGGGTGATGGGTATCGACTGTCAGGGTAAACAGTGAGAATCGCTGACCTGAGCGGGAAAGCTCTTCAAACTTTTTCCACGCTTCATCGAGAACGGTATCGTCGTAGAATCCCCAGTCGTTGCGATAGTGCGGGTCGGCTACCACGCTTTTCAGCTCTTCTGAGCCGTATAAGTGGTCGAAGCCATGCGACTTCAGGAACACATCTTTACCGGCAAAACGCAGATTCGCGCCCTGCACGAAATAGTTCTGATAACCCGAGTTTTTCAGGATATCGCCCAGACAGATGTTCTGCGGGAAGAAGCTGGAGACAGAGGCGGAGGCGTTGCCTTCAAAGGGGGCAAACAGCGGTATGCCGCACTGAGAAGCCACCATGCCCGCAATCGTGTAATCCGTTCCTGGCAGCTGCTGCGTGTGGCTGAAATCCAGGCCTTCATTTTTCAACGCGCCCAGTTCAGGCGTGAGATCCGGGAAAGCTTCGTTATCAAAATAGGTCCGCTCGAGACTTTCGCCGTAGATATAAACCAGGTTGAGTTTCGGGTCAGGGATAGTTATCGACGGCTCTTTATAATAAGCCGCAAAGTCCGGGTCGCCATCGCGTGACTGGGATTTCACCAGTTCCGTTATCTGACGAAATGCCGGGCTGGCGTCCACCGAACCCAGCGCCAGTAAGAGCGCCAGCAGGCTGTAACCAAAATGGTGCGGATGATGGCGACGACGGCGCAGGATCCAGCCCAGCGCACCGAACACCGCTGTCAGCCCCAGCACAATGCCGATACCCGGCAGGATGTATTTGCTGACGCCAGCACCGGTCAGGCTGTTGGTTAAGGTATAGAGAACCGCGTCGTTAATACCAGCGCCAGTAAAATAGTCGCTGGCAAACAGGGTGATATTTAAAACGACAAATAGCCCCAGCACCGTTAATGTGGCTGCAAACCACCAGGTGTTACGTCCCGCTTTCCATGCGTAAATCAGCACAGAGGCGAGAAAAAGGGCGAAAGAGAGTAGTTCTGACAACGGGCGATCCTCACTAAACCGGGCCGTTTAGCCAACGTTTAAGCTTTTTGAGAAGCACAATGTAATGGCGTCGCCATATTGCTGCAATTCTAGTGTCAAAAAAATGCGATGTTGTTAGGAATTAGTTTATAAACAGACTTTTTTGATCGCGGTCGCTTCCCGTGTAACAGGGGGAAAACCGTCCAGGAGCAGGGAAAAGGACAGGAGAGAGCCGCGTCAGCCGGGTAACAGCTAAAACGCGGCGTTTCGCGGTTCAGGAAATGAAGTTCAGCCCCTGCTTTAACACCAGATCGCAGGCTTTGGTTTTCACCTTTTCTGCCAGCGGAGTCGTTCCGATGTTATCCAGATTGAGTTGCTGACCATCTTTGGTTTTCAGCAAACCCTGAATGCCATCCAGATAGTTGGTGTCTTCTTTTTGTTCTTCACTGTTCAGGCCCAGCTTTTCCAGCACCTGGTTCTTGATGTTTTCGGCATCGGTTACCGACGCCAGCTTTTGCTTCGCGCAGTATTGCAGAATGCCTACGGCGTTGTTCATGTTATCTGCGCTTAAGGCCTGGTTCCCGCTGCTAAGCAAGTTAGTTAATGACGCGAGCGACCAACCGCCTTCCTGTGTCGTGCTGTTTTGGTTGCCAAGTTCGCTGGCGGCGCTGGAGAGCGCATCTTTCCAGGACGCAGCATGCACCCCGGTGGAAATTAATGCGCTGGCGGCAATGGCACAGCACAGAAGATGTTTAACAGTTTTCATCATCATTACTCAAGGTGGAATTGTGTCGCAGTATACCGTCAGAAACGGGGATTAATACTCTTTACCTGTTACCCGGCTACGGTAGCTATCCCAGTTGAAGATCACCCACAAACTGTTACCCAGGCGCATACGGTCCATCACGCGTTCGCCCAGCAACTTGGTCATCTCTTCCATATTACTGTTGGTCAGCATCCCGGTTGGGCGTTTGGAAGAAGAGCGGCGATCGACGATCTGGTTGATGATCACTTTTTCGTATTTCGATTCGGTCTGCACGCCGATCTCATCGATCACCAGCAGATCAACGTTGCTCAGATCGTTAAGCAGTTGTTCTTCGCTGGTACCGCTATTCCTGAAGGTATCTTTCATCGCCGACATAATATCGGCCACGGTGATGATCAATACGGATTTACCGCGTAGCAGCAGCTCGTTGCAGATTGCCGCCGCCAGATGGTTTTTGCCGGTTCCTGGCTTACCAGAAAAGATGAAGCTGGCGATGTTGCCGTCAAACTCTTCGACATACTGGCGCGCTTTGCTTAACGCATTCATCTGCCCTTCACACTCAACGCGATAGTTCTCAAAGGAGCAGTTCTGATGCAGTGGACGAATACCGGAGCGGTTAAAGGTGCGCTGCATTTTCATCGCCCGATTTTCACGTTCGAGAGCGGCGGAGCGGATCGCCCCTTGTTCTTTCTGCCAGGCCAGTAGCTCTTCACCCGTTTTGAATGCAGGTTTGATATGGGCAGGCATCATTTTTTGCAGGCGTTGCATCAGGTCGCCAACGTTTTTCATCGTTACCCTCTGAATCCTGGTGGAATTTGACTGTCAGGTTCGCTGACCGTATTCACATCTCGTTTCGGCAGTCCGCCGTTGCTGGCACGACCGATTTGCAGGCTGCGCGCCAGTTTTTGTTGCCACTGCACATGGTGAAAGACTTTACCTTCCGCCTGCCAGTAGGCAATGAATGAGGCCAGTTCTTCGGTGGTCACCGGCTCTCTTAGCGCCACGCCCCATAGCGCCGCCAGGCGGATAAAGTCGGCATCGGGTTGCCAGTCCGGATACATGGCGAATTTCCCCATGGGTACAGCAACGGGAGCGGCTTGCGGTTCCTGATAGAGTTGATCGTCCAGAGCGACATCGCTTCCCGGACGCGCCAGCTTTTCTTCCAGCGCCAGCAGTTCAGCCAGGCGTGCAGGCGTGACGGCATAAAACGCCGGGGCATTGTTAGCAAATACGGCAACCACACCGCCTTCAGCTTTTGCCAGAACGGTTTGGTGATCGTGTACCAGGGCGTCAATACCAACGACGTCCGGGGTCAAAACTCTGGAAGACATACTGTTTCTCAAATATGGAACGATGAACGAGAAGGGAGATAACTTTTATAGTAACACACGGAGGAGAGGAGGCTGTCTCTCATCCGTGTGCTTAAGCGAGGCAATTTTATACGCGAGGGCGCTTGCGGTACAACCATAATCCAGGAATGGAAAGACCGATGGATAACGCACCAACAATCGATGAAGCTGTAAGAAAGTTGGTTAACAGGGTAATCATCAACGGTTCGCTGTAACCTAACTGGCTGATTTTTACCGCCGAAATCATTGCGGTATAAGCCGATATGCCCGGGAACATAGGGATAACGGCCGCCACGGTAAACACTTTCGGATGCGCCAGATACCAGCGCGACCATTGAATACCAATGGTGCCGACCAGCATAGAAGCCATAAAAGTTGACCACTCAATATTCAGCCCGCTGGTCATTAAGATCATTCGGGAACCATGACCAATCGCGCCAAGCAGCGCACACCAGCGTAACGCCCGAACGGGAACGTTGAACACCATCGCAAAGCCGACCGCTGGAATGGCGGCGAGGATCATATCCTGCGCCAATGCAAACAGAAACTCGATCACACCCATCCGCGTAGCCCCCAAATCGTCAGTGCCATCACCACGCCGACGCAGGTAGCCAGTGTCAGCAGACTGGCGATCGCCCAGCGTGCCAGTCCGGTATTGATGTGGCCTTTAAACATATCGGCGACGGCATTAATCAACGGAAAGCCCGGCACCAGCAGCAGAACGCTGGCGGCCATCGCAATGGTGGGGGTATTGCTGAAAGTGGGGAGTTGCAAAAGCAATCCGGAAATGGTGGTGGCGGCGAAAGCGGTAAGGCAAAAGTTGATCTGTGGATGAAGATGACGTTGTGCCAGCAGCTGGCGGATATACATCGCGGTCGTACTGGCAAAGAAGGTGATGACGGCACCATCCCAGCCACCGTTATTGAGTTTACAGAAACAGGCGCAAGAAAGGCCAACCATTAAGGCTACCAGCCATCTTGGGTAACGTAATGGCTGAATTTGGCTAAATCGTTTCTCTACGCCTTTGTAATCCAGCAGATGGTGCTCCGCCAGAATCACAATGTGCTGGACTTCAGTCACCACATGCATATTAATGCCGCGATCGTGATTTTTACGTGTCGATGTCAGGCATTGCCCATCTTTAATGGTTGTCAGCACTATGGCGTTCGAAGAGATAGAACTTTCGACGCTGTCCATTCCCAGCGCCCGACCCAGTCGTGAGGAAAGCTCATCAACCAACGCGCTTTCCGCACCATGTTGCAAAAGAAATAATCCACACTGGATACAAAGCCGTGTTACGGCTCGCTGTTGCTCAGTTTGCATAACTCGCCCTTTGTCATAGACGTGCTGCGTATTGTTCAGATAATGAGAATCCATTTGTATCATGAAGCACGCTTGTTTTGCGGTAGGTTAAGATCAAAATTGCGCTGATTAATCCTGGTTATCGGGAGAAGCTCGGTGATAAAAAGCGAATTATCTCTCGCCGCAAACAAACTATCACATGAATATTATCATCATAATGAATTTATTGTTTGGCCTGGTGATGCTGCCAACTTACTGATTTAGTGTATGATGGTGTTTTTGAGGTGCTCCAGTGGCTTCTGTTTCTATCAGCTGTCCCTCCTGTTCAGCTACTGACGGAGTGGTGCGTAACGGCAAAAGCACCGCCGGACATCAGCGCTATCTCTGCTCTCACTGCCGTAAAACATGGCAACTGCAGTTCACTTACACCGCTTCTCAACCCGGTACGCACCAGAAAATCATTGATATGGCCATGAATGGCGTTGGATGCCGGGCAACCGCCCGCATTATGGGCGTTGGCCTCAACACGATTTTACGTCACTTAAAAAACTCAGGCCGCAGTCGGTAACCTCGCGCATACAGCCGGGCAGTGACGTCATCGTCTGCGCGGAAATGGACGAACAGTGGGGATACGTCGGGGCTAAATCGCGCCAGCGCTGGCTGTTTTACGCGTATGACAGGCTCCGGAAGACGGTTGTTGCGCACGTATTCGGTGAACGCACTATGGCGACGCTGGGGCGTCTTATGAGCCTGCTGTCACCCTTTGACGTGGTGATATGGATGACGGATGGCTGGCCGCTGTATGAATCCCGCCTGAAGGGAAAGCTGCACGTAATCAGCAAGCGATATACGCAGCGAATTGAGCGGCATAACCTGAATCTGAGGCAGCACCTGGCACGGCTGGGACGGAAGTCGCTGTCGTTTTCAAAATCGGTGGAGCTGCATGACAAAGTCATCGGGCATTATCTGAACATAAAACACTATCAATAAGTTGGAGTCATTACCGTTTGGCCTTTACGAATCAGGATAATAGATAACCGGGCACGTTTTTTAATGTTAACAAGTTAAAACCATCAGATTTCATTGAATAAATATTGGTTGTGTGATTTTTCATTCTGCGGGAAGGGATATCATTTAATTATAAATTAAATGAATGTGATTTCTGTTTTTCATTAAGTATTCCTAACAACTTAATGTAGATATTTTAAATGTCTCCAGGCTATTTCACCAGGTTATCATTTGATGCTAACCTTCTGACACATGCAGTGGAGTTGTTGTGCAGCAGGAGTATGCTGATATGAAAGTGAATGCTAAGGATAATTTATTCGCTTAATCTATTAATTTGCTGGAAACATTTAAGGAATGAATATCCTGAATAAACCATCATAATTTTTAGACAGTGGATGTGGAGGAAATATGTTGCCAGGATGCTGCAAAAATGGAATTGTTATCAGTAAAATACCTGTTATGCAAGCAGGGTTAAAAGAGGTCATGAGGACTCACTTCCCTGAATATGAAATAATATCCAGCGCCTCTGCGGAGGACCTTACCTTATTACAATTACGTCGTTCCGGATTAGTCATTGCTGATTTAGCCGGTGAAAGTGAAGATCCACGTTCTGTTTGTGAACATTATTATTCTTTAATCTCACAATATCGGGAAATTCACTGGGTTTTCATGGTGTCACGTTCCTGGTATTCCCAGGCAGTAGAATTGCTCATGTGCCCTACGGCGACGTTATTGTCTGATGTTGAACCCATTGAGAATCTGGTCAAGACCGTACGTTCCGGCAATACGCACGCAGAGCGTATCAGCGCCATGCTGACCTCTCCGGCAATGACTGAAACTCATGATTTTAGCTATCGCTCCGTCATTCTCACTCTTTCAGAGCGCAAGGTACTGCGGCTATTAGGTAAAGGATGGGGCATCAACCAGATAGCTTCATTGCTTAAGAAAAGTAATAAAACTATCAGCGCCCAAAAAAACAGTGCGATGCGTCGACTGGCAATTCACAGCAACGCTGAAATGTATGCATGGATAAATAGCGCGCAGGGTGCAAGAGAACTTAACTTGCCTTCTGTTTATGGAGATGCCGCAGAATGGAACACAGCCGAATTAAGAAGAGAAATGTCGCACTCATAGAAAAATGCGTCATGAGTAGTATCGGTATTGAGAGTTTATTCAGAAAGTTTGCGGGTAACCCTTATAAGCTCCATACCTATACCAGTCAGGAGTCATTTCAGGATGCCATGACGCGGATCTCGTTTGCGGCGGTCATTTTTTCTTTTTCTGCCATGAGAAGTGAGCGCAGAGAGGGATTATCTTGCCTGACTGAACTGGCGATTAAGTTTCCGCGTACCCGGCGTTTAGTTATTGCGGATGATGATATTGAAGCTCGGCTGATTGGTTCATTGTCGCCATCACCGCTGGACGGTGTATTAAGTAAAGCGTCAACGCTGGAGATTTTTCATCAGGAACTCTTTTTGTCATTAAATGGTGTACGTCAGGCGACCGACCGACTGAACAATCAGTGGTACATTAACCAAAGCCGGACGCTAAGCCCGACGGAGAGAGAAATATTGCGCTTTATGTCGCGTGGCTACTCAATGACACAAATTGCCGAGCAGCTTAAACGCAATATCAAAACGATCCGTGCACATAAATTTAATGTGATGTCGAAACTGGGCGTAAGTTCTGACGCAGGGTTGTTGGAGGCCGCAGATATTCTGTTATGTATGCGGCATTGCGAAGCAAGTAATGTGTTGCATCCCTATTAATCCGCATGATGCCGGGTTTACTTCCCCGGCAGTGCTTTCATTTCAGCGTACAATCGCCACATTGCTGCACATCCGGTAACCGATAACGCTGGCAGCAAGTGCGGCGCACCAGCAGGCCGTCGCGCAGCACCACGGTACGCCAGAGTGGATTATCTTCACCGGTCGTGAGCGTTTTCTCAAAAAAGAGGGCATGGCGCAGCGATTCAACCGTCGCCTCGCCGAGCAGCTGCTTCATCTCAGTGAGATACCAGTTGATCAAATAACCGGTATTACTCCAGATAAGTTTGCCGTTGATCTCTCCCGTCGCTTCTAGTGCCTGCACAACCGGAACCAGCGCCTGGCTGATTAACGTTTCCATTCGCTGCTGCGGCGAATGTGGTGTTGCGTTTTTATCTTCACACACATCGACCCAGAAACAGGCGGCACGGCCGGTTTCGTGAAACTCAGCATGGAAATGTTCCGGCGACACATCTAATGCTTTTTCCTGCGTCAGCAGCGCCAGCATTAATGGTGGCACCATCAGGCCGATATACCATTGCGCCCATAGTGAGATCAGCGGCTTGTTCTCGCGGATCATCGTTGGTTGGTTGCGATAGATATGATCGGAATAGACCGCGAGTAGAGAACTTAGCGCATTCGGTGATGACCATTGCGCCAGCGTCATGGCGTTAAGCGGAGCGGGGTCATCCAGGCGGATAAACTCCAGCAAATGTTCACGATGTTCGGCGATCGTCGCACGTACGGCTTGTGCAAGCCCAGCATCCTGTGGCTGGAGATGCGTTCGCCAGATGATATCTTCATAGAGCGGTGCGGAACGATAGGCCATAATCGGGATAGTAATCTAAATGATAATGATTGCTAATCCTAGCGATAGGTTTACCCGATAGCAAGGGGTTTCTCTGGCTTGCAAATGATAAAAATTATCATATGATATTTGTTATCATTATCAATGAAAGAGATGAAACCATGTTGCAACGTACGCTGGGCAGTGGCTGGGGAGTGTTGCTGCCGGGATTGCTGATTGCAGGGCTGATGTATGCGGATTTATCGCCAGATCAATGGCGGATTGTCATTCTGATGGGATTAGTATTGACGCCGGTGATGCTGTATCACAAACAGTTACGGCATTACGTTTTGCTACCATCGTGCCTGGCGCTTATTGCTGGCATCATGCTGATGATAATGAATTTGAATCAGGGATGAAAAATCAAGGAAGAAACAAGAAAGGAAGTAAAGATAATTGGTGCGAGGGGGGGGACTTGAACCCCCACGTCCGTAAGGACACTAACACCTGAAGCTAGCGCGTCTACCAATTCCGCCACCTTCGCACAGTCATCTTACTTTTTTTGATATCGCCTCGTTTGGTGCGAGGGGGGGGACTTGAACCCCCACGTCCGTAAGAACACTAACACCTGAAGCTAGCGCGTCTACCAATTCCGCCACCTTCGCCCAGTGCGAGCAATATCAACGTGGTTTTTGGTGCGAGGGGGGGGACTTGAACCCCCACGTCCGTAAGGACACTAACACCTGAAGCTAGCGCGTCTACCAATTCCGCCACCTTCGCATACCATCAATTCTTAAAAAGAATTGCTACCACGGAGGCGCATTCTAGTGGTTTTCAGCTTTTCGTCAATAGTTAATTATCGCCGGAGGTGTAATTGCTGGAAAAATGTCCATCAGGAAACTAACGTGCAGGTTTTGTAGGTCGGATAAGGCGTTCACGCCGCATCCGACACGGTATTTGGGTGCAGATGCCAGATGCGTCGCGGGCGCGTCTTATCTGGCCTACGAAGGGCTAACGTGCAGGTTTTGTAGGTTGTATAAGGCGAGCACGCCGCATCCGACAAGGCTTGCGGCGGGATACTTAACCTTTCTTCGCCTGGCGGGTCATAATGGCGCGATACACCTTGAAACGCCCGGTTTGCGCAATCACTTCATGGAAGCCAAATGTCTCATCCAGCACGTCCGGATAAGGCAGGAAGGCGTTCGCTACAATTCGCAGCTCGCCGCCGCTATTAAGATGACGCACCGCGCCGCGAATCAGCGTTTGCGCCGCATCCAGGCTGGTTTGCATCCCATCGTGGAACGGCGGGTTGGAGATGATCATATCAAAACGACCTTTCACCTCGGAAAAGACGTTGCTGGCAAAGACTTCACCTTCAACACCGTTGGCCGCAAGCGTCGCACGGCTGGCTTCTACCGCCGGGGCAGAGACATCGCACAAGGTGAGACGAATTTTCGGTGAATGGCGCGCAAAGGCAACTGAAAGCACCCCCGCGCCACAGCCGACATCCAGCACTTTACCTTTCGTGTGCGGAGTTAACGTCGAGAGCAGCAACTGGCTACCGACATCCAGACCGTCGCGGCTAAACACGCCCGGCAGCGTTTTGATCGTCAGGCCATCGACGCTGTATTCGCCCCAGAATTTATCCGCATCAAATACTGGCTGTTTTTCCAGACGACCAAAATAGAGGCCACAGCGACGAGCGCTGTCGACTTTATTCAACGGCGCATAATCTGCCAGCATCTGCTCGGCGCTGCGCACGCCGCTGCGGTTCTCGCCAACGACAAAAATATCCGTCCCCACCGGCAGCAGAGAAAGTAAATTCATCAACTGGAACTGGGCTTCCGGTTTGTTCTTCGGCCAGTAGTAAATCAGCGTATCGCAATCTGCGACATCATTCGCCGTGGCGACCAGACTAAAACGGGCGTTATCCCCCATCTGGCGGCTTAACACCTGCCAGTGGTGGAATTGCTGGGTATGAGCACGGCTGGCCGCGGTATCTAAACGCGCGGGCAGGTCATCCTGTAAGTCTCCGGCAAACAGAATACGGCTTTGTTCGAAATCATCACTGTGACGCAGCAAGACTTCACTTGCCGGGGTAAATGCAGACATGGAATGCTCCTCAATTGATACTGGCGGCGATTATAGCCATATGTTGGCGCGGTATCGACGAATTTGCTATATTTGCGCCCCTGACAACAGGAGCGATTCGCTATGACATCCCGACGAGACTGGCAGTTACAACAACTGGGCATTACCCAGTGGTCGCTGCGTCGCCCTGGCGCGTTGCAGGGGGAGATTGCCATTGCGATCCCGGCACACGTCCGTCTGGTGATGGTGGCAAACGATCTTCCCGCCCTGACTGATCCTTTAGTGAGCGATGTTCTGCGCGCATTAACCGTCAGTCCCGATCAAGTGCTGCAACTGACGCCAGAAAAAATCGCGATGCTGCCGCAAGGCAGTCGCTGCAACAGCTGGCGGTTGGGTACTGACGAACCGCTATCATTGGAAGGCGCTCAGGTGGCATCACCGGCGCTCACCGAATTACGGGCAAACCCAACGGCACGCACCGCGTTATGGCAACAAATTTGCACATATGAACACGATTTCTTCCCTCGAAACGACTGATTTACCAGCGGCTTACCACATTGAACAACGCGCCCACGCCTTTCCGTGGAGTGAAAAAACCTTTGCCAGCAACCAGGGCGAGCGTTATCTCAACTTTCAGTTAACGCAAAACGGCAAAATGGCGGCGTTTGCGATTACGCAAGTGGTGCTGGATGAAGCTACATTGTTCAATATTGCGGTCGATCCTGACTATCAGCGTCAGGGATTGGGAAGGGCGCTGCTGGAACATCTGATCGACGAACTGGAAAAACGCGGCGTGGCGACGCTCTGGCTGGAAGTCCGTGCCTCAAACGCTGCCGCCATTGCCCTGTACGAAAGTTTAGGCTTTAACGAGGCGACGATTCGCCGCAATTACTACCCCACCACGGACGGTCGCGAAGACGCCATCATCATGGCGTTGCCAATCAGTATGTAAGACAAGGTGGAATAATGAAGTGGGACTGGATTTTCTTTGATGCCGATGAAACGCTGTTTACCTTTGACTCATTCACCGGCCTGCAGCGGATGTTTCTTGATTACAGCGTCACCTTTACCGCTGAAGATTTTCAGGACTATCAGGCCGTTAACAAGCCACTGTGGGTGGATTATCAAAACGGCGCGATCACTTCATTACAGCTTCAGCACGGGCGTTTCGAGAGCTGGGCCGAACGGCTGAAAGTTGAAGCAGGCTTGCTTAACGATGCCTTTATTAATGCGATGGCGGAAATCTGCACGCCGCTGCCGGGCGCGGTTTCTCTGCTTAACGCCATTCGTGGCAACGCCAAAATCGGCATCATCACCAACGGCTTTAGCGCCTTGCAGCAAGTGCGTCTGGAACGCACGGGTTTGCGTGATTATTTCGATTTGCTGGTGATTTCCGAAGAAGTTGGCGTTGCCAAACCGAATAAGAAAATTTTCGATTATGCGCTGGAACAGGCGGGCAATCCTGACCGTTCACGCGTGCTGATGGTTGGCGACACTGCCGAGTCCGATATTCTCGGTGGCATCAACGCCGGGCTTGCGACCTGCTGGCTGAATGCGCACCATCGCGAGCAACCAGAAGGCATCGCGCCCACCTGGACCGTTTCTTCGTTGCACGAACTGGAGCAGCTCCTGTGTAAACACTGATTGCCTCCCCCCCGTTGATGGGTAAAATAGCCGCAATTTTTCGTTTTCAACAAGCGCGGCGCGATGCCGCTTACTCAAGAAGAAAGAATTATGACGTTGTCTCCTTATTTGCAAGAGGTGGCGAAGCGCCGCACTTTTGCCATTATTTCTCACCCGGACGCCGGTAAGACTACCATCACCGAGAAGGTGCTGCTGTTCGGACAGGCCATTCAGACCGCCGGTACAGTAAAAGGCCGTGGTTCCAACCAGCACGCTAAGTCGGACTGGATGGAGATGGAAAAGCAGCGTGGGATCTCCATTACTACGTCTGTGATGCAGTTTCCGTATCACGATTGCCTGGTTAACCTGCTCGACACCCCGGGGCACGAAGACTTCTCGGAAGATACCTATCGTACCCTGACGGCGGTGGACTGCTGCCTGATGGTTATCGACGCCGCAAAAGGTGTTGAAGATCGTACCCGTAAGCTGATGGAAGTTACCCGTCTGCGCGACACGCCGATCCTCACCTTTATGAACAAACTTGACCGTGATATCCGCGACCCGATGGAACTGCTCGATGAAGTTGAGAACGAGCTGAAAATCGGCTGCGCACCGATCACCTGGCCGATTGGCTGCGGCAAGCTGTTTAAAGGCGTTTACCACCTTTATAAAGATGAAACCTATCTCTATCAGAGCGGTAAAGGCCACACCATTCAGGAAGTCCGCATTGTTAAAGGGCTGAATAACCCGGATCTCGATGCTGCGGTTGGTGAAGATCTGGCACAGCAGCTGCGTGACGAACTGGAACTGGTTAAAGGCGCGTCTAACGAGTTCGACAAAGAGCTGTTCCTTGCGGGCGAAATCACCCCGGTATTCTTCGGTACTGCGCTGGGTAACTTCGGTGTCGATCATATGCTGGATGGCCTGGTGGAGTGGGCACCTGCGCCGATGCCGCGTCAGACTGATACCCGTACCGTAGAAGCGAGCGAAGACAAATTTACCGGCTTCGTATTTAAAATTCAGGCCAACATGGACCCGAAACACCGCGACCGCGTGGCGTTTATGCGCGTGGTATCCGGTAAATATGAAAAAGGCATGAAGCTGCGCCAGGTGCGCACCGCGAAAGACGTGGTGATCTCTGACGCGCTGACCTTTATGGCGGGTGACCGTTCGCACGTTGAAGAAGCGTATCCTGGCGATATCCTCGGCCTGCACAACCACGGCACCATTCAGATCGGCGACACCTTTACCCAGGGTGAGATGATGAAGTTCACCGGTATTCCGAACTTCGCACCAGAACTGTTCCGTCGTATCCGCCTGAAAGATCCGCTGAAGCAAAAACAGCTACTCAAAGGGCTGGTACAGCTTTCCGAAGAGGGCGCGGTGCAGGTGTTCCGTCCAATCTCCAACAACGATCTGATCGTTGGTGCGGTTGGTGTGCTGCAGTTTGATGTGGTGGTATCGCGCCTGAAGAGCGAATACAACGTTGAAGCAGTATATGAATCAGTCAACGTTGCCACCGCCCGCTGGGTAGAATGTGCAGACGCGAAGAAATTCGAAGAGTTCAAGCGTAAGAACGAAAGCCAACTGGCGCTTGATGGCGGCGATAACCTCGCTTACATCGCTACCAGCATGGTCAACCTGCGCCTGGCGCAGGAACGTTATCCGGACGTTCAGTTCCACCAGACCCGCGAGCATTAATTCTTGCCTCCAGGGCGCGGTAGCCGCTGCGCCCTGTCAATTTCCCTTCCTTATTAGCCGCTTACGGAATGTTCTTAAAACATTCACTTTTGCTTATGTTTTCGCTGATATCCCGAGCGGTTTCAAAATTGTGATCTATATTTAACAAAGTAATGACATTTCTGACGGCGTTAAATACCGTTCAATGCGTAGATATCAGTATCTAAAGCCGTCGATTGTCATTCTACCGATATTAATAACTGATTCAGAGGCTGTAATGGTCGTTATTCATCACCCATCGCTTTTGTGATGGCGACCATTGACTTCTGTAGAGGGTGAAGTCTCTCCCTATTCAGCAATGCAACCTCGTGTTGCCAGGCTCAAATTACGAGCAAACATACAGGAATAAATCGATGACTATGACAAGACTGAAGATTTCGAAAACTCTGCTGGCTGTAATGTTGACCTCTGCCGTCGCGACCGGCTCTGCCTACGCGGAAAACAACGCACAGACTACCAATGAAAGCGCAGGGCAAAAAGTCGATAGCTCTATGAATAAAGTCGGTAATTTCATGGATGACAGCGCCATCACCGCGAAAGTGAAGGCGGCGCTGGTGGATCATGACAACATCAAGAGCACCGATATCTCTGTCAAAACCGATCAAAAAGTCGTGACCCTGAGCGGTTTCGTTGAAAGCCAGGCTCAGGCCGAAGAGGCAGTGAAAGTGGCGAAAGGCGTTGAAGGGGTGACCTCTGTCAGCGACAAACTGCACGTTCGCGACGCTAAAGAAGGCTCTGTGAAGGGCTACGCGGGTGACACCGCCACCACCAGTGAAATCAAAGCCAAACTGCTGGCGGACGATATCGTCCCTTCCCGTCATGTGAAAGTTGAAACCACCGACGGCGTGGTTCAGCTCTCCGGTACCGTCGATTCCCAGGCACAGAGCGACCGTGCTGAAAGTATCGCCAAAGCGGTAGATGGTGTGAAAAGCGTTAAAAATGATCTGAAAACTAAGTAATTCGTCGTAATTCGTCCTCCCGAACTTTGTCGGGAGGCGCGATGTGCACCACACTAAAAATATCGCATTGAGTGATTTTCACGCTCATATCAAGCGGTGACATTAACTATGGTAAAGGAGACGCTTATGTTTCGTTGGGGCATCATATTTCTGGTTATCGCGTTAATCGCCGCCGCACTTGGGTTTGGTGGTCTGGCCGGTACCGCTGCAGGCGCAGCTAAAATTGTCTTTGTCGTCGGGATTATTCTGTTCCTGGTGAGTTTGTTCATGGGCCGAAAACGACCCTAGATTTCAGACCATTAAGAAAATTTTATCCAAAGCCAGTCCAGCGGACTGGCTTTTGCGGTTTTAGCGAATAATAAATTGCGTTACTTTGTCATTCTTTCACAACAAAAACAGGAAGGCAGAGGTGGGGCAGCGAATACCTGTAACGCTTGGTAATATTGCGCCGTTGTCGCTAAGGCCGTTCCAGCCTGGACGAATAGCTCTGGTGTGCGAAGGCGGCGGACAGCGTGGAATTTTCACGGCTGGCGTGCTGGATGAGTTTATGCGCGCGCAGTTTAATCCTTTCGATCTTTATCTCGGCACATCTGCCGGGGCGCAGAACCTCTCGGCGTTTATCTGCAATCAGCCCGGTTACGCGCGCAAAGTCATCATGCGCTATACCACAAAACGCGAATTTTTCGATCCATTGCGCTTTGTCCGTGGAGGAAATCTTATCGATCTCGACTGGCTGGTGGAGGCCACCGCAAGCCAGATGCCGTTGCAAATGGATACCGCCGCGCGGTTGTTTGACAGCGGCAAATCGTTTTATATGTGCGCCTGTCGTCAGGATGACTACGCGCCTAATTACTTTTTACCAACCAAACAAAACTGGCTGGATGTGATTCGCGCCTCCAGTGCGATACCTGGCTTTTATCGTAGCGGAGTGTCGCTGGAAGGCATTAACTACCTGGATGGCGGGATCAGTGATGCGATTCCGGTTAAAGAGGCGGCAAGGCAGGGCGCTAAAACGTTGGTCGTCATCCGCACTGTGCCGTCACAAATGTACTACACGCCGCAGTGGTTCAAACGCATGGAACGCTGGCTGGGTGACAGTAGCCTGCAGCCGCTGGTCAATCTGGTGCAGCATCATGAAACCAGCTATCGTGACATTCAGCAATTTATTGAGAAACCACCGGGCAAGCTGCGGATATTCGAAATTTATCCACCGAAACCATTACATAGTATCGCGCTTGGCAGTCGGATTCCGGCGCTGCGTGAAGACTATAAACTTGGGCGTTTATGCGGTCGTTATTTCCTCGCCACGGTTGGCAAGCTATTAACTGAAAAAGCGCCGCTTACCCGCCATCTGGTGCCAGTGGTGACGCCGGAATCGATCGTTATTCCGCCTGCGCCAGTCGCCAACGATACGCTGGTTGCCGAAGTGAGCGATGCTCCGCAGGCGAACGACCCGACATTTAACAATGAGGATCTGGCTTGATTTGCCGTTTTATCGATACCCACTGCCATTTTGATTTCCCGCCGTTTAGTGGCGATGAAGAGGCCAGCCTGCAACGCGCGGCACAAGCGGGCGTAGGCAAGATCATTGTTCCGGCGACAGAGGCGGAAAATTTTGCCCGCGTGCAGGCGTTAGCGGAAAAATATCAACCGCTGTATGCCGCATTGGGGTTGCATCCGGGGATGTTGGAAAAACATAGCGATGTGTCTCTTGATCAGCTACAGCAGGCGCTGGAAAGGCGTCCGGCGAAGGTGGTGGCGGTGGGGGAGATCGGTCTGGATCTCTTCGGCGACGATCCGCAATTTGAGAGGCAGCAGTGGTTACTCGACGAACAGCTGAAACTGGCGAAACGCTACGATCTGCCGGTGATCCTTCATTCCCGGCGTACACACGACAAACTGGCGATGCATCTTAAACGTCACGATTTACCGTGCACTGGCGTGGTTCACGGTTTTTCCGGCAGCCTGCAACAGGCCGAGCGGTTTGTACAGCTGGGCTACAAAATCGGCGTAGGCGGTACTATCACCTATCCACGCGCCAGTAAAACCCGCGATGTCATCGCAAAATTACCGCTGGCATCGTTGTTGCTGGAAACCGACGCGCCGGATATGCCGCTCAACGGCTTTCAGGGGCAGCCTAACCGACCGGAACAGGCTGTGCGGGTGTTTGACGTGCTTTGCGAGTTGCGCCCGGAACCAGAAGATGAGATTGCCGAAGTGTTGCTTAATAATACGTATGCGTTGTTTAGCGTTAGTGGGTAGTTTACCCTTCGTAGGCAGCATCCGGCAGTCGGCGCATAATGCCTGATGCGACGCTTGTCGCGTCTTATCATGCCTACAGGTTTGTGCCGAACCGTAGGCCGGATAAGGCGTTCACGCCGCATCCGGCAGTTGGCGCACAATGCCTGATGCGACGCTTGACGCGTCTTATCATGCCTACAAGTCTGTGCCGAACCGTAGGCCGGATAAGGCGTTTACGCCGCATCCGGCAGTTGGCGCACAATGCCTGATGCGACGCTTGTCGCGTCTTATCATGCCTACAAGTCTGTGCCGAACCGTAGGCCGGATAAGGCGTTCACGCCGCATCCGGCAGTCGGCGCATAATGCCTGATGCGACGCTTGTCGCGTCTTATCAGGCCTACAGGTTTGTGCCGAACCGTAGGCCGGATAAGGCGTTCACGCCGCATCCGGCAGTTGGCGCACAATGCCTGATGCGACGCTGGACGCGTCTTATCATGCCTACAAGTCTGTGCCGAACCGTAGGCCGTATCCGGCATGTCACAAATAGAGCGCCGGAAATATCAACCGGCTCACCCCGCGCACCTTTAACGCATCAGCCAACGGCTCAACGTCTTCCGGCGTGGCGCTCGCCCAGCTTTGCGCCTCGCCATACACGCCGTGGGCATGAAACGCGTTCAGGCGTACCGGAACATCGCCAAGTCCCTTGATAAACACCGCCAGTTCTTCGATGTGTTGCAAATAATCCACCTGGCCAGGGATTACCAGCAAACGCAGTTCCGCCAGCTTACCGCGCTCTGCCAGCAAACAGATGCTGCGCTTAATCTGCTGATTATCGCGTCCGGTTAATTGTTGATGACATTCGCTCCCCCACGCTTTGAGATCGAGCATTGCGCCGTCACACACCGGGAGTAATTTTTCCCAGCCGGTTTCGCTCAACATACCGTTACTGTCCACGAGGCAGGTGAGGTGGCGCAGTTGCGGATCGTTTTTGATGGCTGTAAACAGCGCCACCACAAACGGCAGCTGGGTCGTGGCTTCGCCGCCGCTTACCGTTATCCCTTCGATAAACAGCACCGCTTTGCGGATATGGCTAAGCACCTCATCCACGCTCATGGATTGCGCCATTGGCGTGGCATGTTGCGGACACATCTTCAGGCAGGTATCACACTGCTCGCAGACCACAGCGTTCCACAGCACTTTGCCGTCAACAATCTGCAACGCCTGATGCGGACACTGTGGCACGCACTCTCCGCAATCATTGCAGCGTCCCATCGTCCACGGATTGTGACAGTTTTTGCAGCGCAGATTGCAGCCCTGCAAAAACAGAGCCAGACGACTGCCTGGCCCGTCAACGCAGGAGAAGGGGATAATCTTACTGACTAAAGCGCATCTGCTGTTCATGGCTTATCACGCGCGGCTGGCGTTCCAGAATACGAGTGTTGCGTGCGGCTTCTTCGCCCAGCCAGGTGGTGTTGGTGCGTGAACCTTCGGCGCGATATTTTTCTAAATCCGACAAACGCACCATATAACCGGTAACGCGAACCAGATCGTTACCGCTGACATTGGCGGTAAATTCACGCATTCCGGCTTTAAAGGCACCGAGGCAAAGCTGTACCAGTGCCTGCGGGTTACGTTTGATGGTTTCGTCGAGGGTCAGAATGTCGCTGATGCCGGAATAATAATAAGCATGATGCGGGGCGACAGTTTGCAGATGGGTGATCGGATCTGGCTCATCGCCATACGGCAAACGCGCGCCCGGCGTGGTGCCGATATCGGAACTGATCCCCGACTGTGCGTGTAACATGGCGCGTTTTTGCCAGCCATATTTCACGGGGGTATTGGCGACAAACTCCGCCAGTTGCGCGCTGATGCGATAACCCACTTCATTTGCGGCGGCTTCTTTACCGTAGCGCGCGGCAATCCCTTCTTTCTCACACAGCAAGTTAACCGCTTCCGCCAGCCCATACATGCCAAACATTGGCACAAAACGTTCAGGGTTAATCAGCCCTTCTTTCACCAGGAAGCTATTCTCAAAGAAGTGTGATTGTTGATAGAGGAATTCACACCGCGCATCGATGATGGCGATCTGCTGCTGGCAGTAGTGCGGTAGAGTGCGCGTAAAGAAGTCATCCAGCGATTCGCTGCGCTCGGCAATGGCTTTCAGGTTAAGGCGTACCAGCGTGCTGCCACCACCCGCCAGCGGCAGTGAGTTGTAACAGCTCACAATCCCGTAGCCCCCTTTTGTGAAAATTTTATCATGCACCGGACCGTTGGCGATGTGCGGTTTGCTACATTCACAGATGTTCTTCGCCACTTCCAGCAGCAGGTCATCAGGGGTGATTTCTGGATCGTAGATAAAGGTCAGGTTCGGTGAAACCTGCTTCAACTCTGCATCTGCACGTAATATCGCACGGGTGATGGGCGAATCAGACGGGCCGATATTGGCGTGCATAAAGGCGTCTGGCAGGGTTCTGTCGAGGTAACGCCAGAAACGTTTTATTCGAATATCGATCTCGTCTTGTGTTAGAATTCTAACATACGGTTGCAACAACGCATCCAGTTGCCCCAGGTAGACCGGCATCGATGTGACCGACGGTACGTGGTGGTAAAGAATGGTCAGCAGAGAGAGTGCGTCATCAAGATCTTTCGCGCCTTCCAGCTCCAGCCATTCGGAACCGTTCGCCAGAAAACGGGCGTAATCGGGTAAGACATAGCGCGGTTTGTACGGCGCATGACCTTCAAACATATCGCAGATTACACCCTCATCCAGCGCGCGGCGGGCCTCGGCAGGCAGCTGCGGATAAGGCAGATTGTTTTCTGCTTCCAGTGCCAGAAAATGGCGCTTCTGCTCCGGGCTAAGCACTGGGCTGGTGACAATTTGCTGGCAACGTTGTTGCAGTGCATTTTCATGAGAAGTGGGCATCTTCTTTTCCTTTTATGCCGAAGGTGATGCGCCATTGTAAGAAGTTTCGTGATGTTCACTTTGATCCTGATGCGTTTGCCACCACTGACGCATTCATTTGAAAGTGAATTATTTGAACCAGATCGCATTACAGTGATGCAAACTTGTAAGTAGATTTCCTTAATTGTGATGTATATCGAAGTGTGTTGCGGAGTAGATGTTAGAATACTAACAAACTCGCAAGGTGAATTTTATTGGCGACAAGCCAGGAGAATGAAATGACTGATCTGAAAGCAAGCAGCCTGCGTGCACTGAAATTAATGGACCTGACCACCCTGAATGACGACGACACCGACGAGAAAGTAATTGCTCTGTGTCATCAGGCCAAAACCCCGGTCGGCAATACCGCCGCTATCTGTATCTATCCTCGCTTTATCCCGATTGCTCGCAAAACGCTGAAAGAGCAGGGCACCCCGGAAATCCGAATCGCTACGGTAACCAACTTCCCACACGGTAACGATGACATCGAAATCGCGCTGGCAGAAACCCGTGCGGCAATCGCCTACGGTGCAGATGAAGTTGACGTTGTGTTCCCGTACCGCGCGCTGATGGCGGGTAACGAGCAGGTTGGTTTTGACCTGGTGAAAGCCTGTAAAGAGGCTTGCGCGGCAGCGAATGTACTGCTGAAAGTGATCATCGAAACCGGCGAACTGAAAGACGAAGCGCTGATCCGTAAAGCGTCTGAAATCTCCATCAAAGCGGGTGCGGACTTCATCAAAACCTCTACCGGTAAAGTGGCTGTGAACGCGACGCCGGAAAGCGCGCGCATCATGATGGAAGTGATCCGTGATATGGGCGTAGAAAAAACCGTTGGTTTCAAACCGGCGGGCGGCGTGCGTACTGCGGAAGATGCGCAGAAATATCTCGCCATCGCAGATGAACTGTTCGGTGCTGACTGGGCTGATGCGCGTCACTACCGCTTTGGTGCTTCCAGCCTGCTGGCAAGCCTGCTGAAAGCGCTGGGCCACGGCGACGGTAAGAGCGCCAGCAGCTACTAAGTAAGATGCTTTACGCCTGATGCGCTGCGCTTATCAGGCCTACGAGACGTATCTACCCGTAGGCCGGATAAGGCGTAGACGCATCCGGCAAAAGCCGCCTCATACTCTTTTCCTCGGGAGGTTACCTTGTTTCTCGCACAAGAAATTATTCGTAAAAAACGTGATGGTCATGCGCTAAGCGATGAAGAAATTCGTTTCTTTATCAACGGTATTCGCGACAACACTATCTCCGAAGGGCAGATTGCCGCCCTCGCGATGACCATTTTCTTCCACGATATGACAATGCCTGAGCGTGTCTCGCTGACCATGGCGATGCGAGATTCAGGAACCGTTCTCGACTGGAAAAGCCTGCATCTGAATGGCCCGATTGTTGATAAACACTCCACCGGCGGCGTCGGCGATGTGACTTCGCTGATGTTGGGGCCGATGGTCGCAGCCTGCGGCGGCTATATTCCGATGATCTCTGGTCGCGGCCTCGGTCATACTGGCGGTACGCTCGACAAACTGGAATCCATCCCTGGCTTCGACATTTTCCCGGATGACAACCGTTTCCGCGAAATTATTAAAGACGTCGGCGTGGCGATTATCGGCCAGACCAGCTCACTGGCTCCGGCAGATAAACGTTTCTACGCGACCCGCGATATTACCGCAACCGTGGACTCCATCCCGCTGATCACTGCCTCGATCCTGGCGAAGAAACTGGCGGAAGGTCTGGATGCGCTGGTGATGGACGTGAAAGTGGGTAGCGGCGCGTTTATGCCGACCTACGAACTCTCTGAAGCCCTTGCCGAAGCGATTGTTGGCGTGGCTAACGGCGCTGGCGTGCGCACCACCGCGCTGCTCACCGACATGAATCAGGTACTGGCCTCCAGTGCAGGTAACGCGGTTGAAGTTCGTGAAGCGGTGCAGTTCCTGACGGGTGAATATCGTAACCCGCGTCTGTTTGATGTCACGATGGCGCTGTGCGTGGAGATGCTGATCTCCGGCAAACTGGCGAAAGATGACGCCGAAGCGCGCGCGAAATTGCAGGCGGTGCTGGACAACGGTAAAGCGGCAGAAGTCTTTGGTCGTATGGTAGCGGCACAAAAAGGCCCGACCGACTTCGTTGAGAACTACGCGAAGTATCTGCCGACAGCGATGCTGACGAAAGCAGTCTATGCTGATACCGAAGGTTTTGTCAGTGAAATGGATACCCGCGCGCTGGGGATGGCAGTGGTTGCAATGGGCGGCGGTCGTCGTCAGGCATCTGACACCATTGATTACAGCGTCGGCTTTACTGATATGGCGCGTTTGGGCGACCAGGTAGACGGTCAGCGTCCGCTGGCGGTTATCCACGCGAAAGACGAAAACAGCTGGCAGGAAGCGGCGAAAGCGGTGAAAGCGGCAATTAAACTTGCCGATAAAGCACCGGAAAGCACACCAACTGTCTATCGCCGTATCAGCGAATAACGGTATACTGATCTGATCATTTAAATTTGAAGCACTGAGTACGGAGAACATATGAAACGTGCATTTATTATGGTGCTGGACTCATTCGGCATCGGCGCTACAGAAGATGCAGAACGCTTTGGTGACGTCGGGGCTGACACCCTGGGTCATATCGCAGAAGCCTGTGCCAAAGGCGAAGCTGATAACGGTCGTAAAGGCCCGCTCAATCTGCCAAATCTGACCCGTCTGGGGCTGGCGAAAGCACACGAAGGTTCTACCGGTTTCATTCCGGCGGGAATGGACGGCAACGCTGAAGTTATCGGCGCGTACGCATGGGCGCACGAAATGTCATCCGGTAAAGATACCCCGTCTGGTCACTGGGAAATCGCCGGTGTCCCGGTTCTGTTTGAGTGGGGATATTTCTCCGATCACGAAAACAGCTTCCCGCAAGAGCTGCTGGATAAACTGGTTGAACGCGCTAATCTGCCGGGTTACCTCGGTAACTGCCACTCTTCCGGTACGGTCATTCTGGATCAGCTGGGCGAAGAGCACATGAAAACCGGCAAGCCGATTTTCTATACCTCCGCTGACTCTGTGTTCCAGATTGCCTGCCACGAAGAAACCTTTGGCCTGGATAAACTCTACGAACTGTGCGAAATCGCCCGTGAAGAGCTGACCAACGGCGGCTACAACATCGGTCGTGTTATCGCTCGTCCGTTTATCGGTGACAAAGCCGGTAACTTCCAGCGTACCGGTAACCGTCACGACCTGGCTGTTGAGCCGCCAGCACCGACCGTGCTGCAGAAACTGGTTGATGAAAAACACGGTCAGGTGGTTTCTGTCGGTAAAATTGCAGACATCTACGCCAACTGCGGTATCACCAAGAAAGTGAAAGCAACTGGCCTGGACGCGCTGTTTGACGCCACCATCAAAGAGATGAAAGAAGCGGGTGATAACACCATCGTCTTCACCAACTTCGTTGACTTCGACTCTTCCTGGGGCCACCGTCGCGACGTCGCCGGTTATGCTGCGGGTCTGGAGCTGTTCGACCGCCGTCTGCCGGAGCTGATGTCTTTGCTGCGCGATGACGACATCCTGATCTTCACTGCTGACCACGGTTGTGATCCGACCTGGACCGGTACTGACCACACGCGTGAACACATTCCGGTACTGGTTTACGGCCCGAAAGTAAAACCGGGTTCACTGGGTCACCGTGAAACCTTCGCGGATATCGGCCAGACTCTGGCAAAATATTTTGGTACTTCTGATATGGAATATGGCAAAGCCATGTTCTGATGGATTTGGGCGGAGCGTTGACTCCGCCTTTGTTATGTCACAAAAAGGATAAAACAATGGCTACCCCACACATTAATGCAGAAATGGGCGATTTCGCTGACGTAGTTTTGATGCCAGGCGACCCGCTGCGTGCGAAGTATATTGCTGAAACTTTCCTTGAAGATGCCCGTGAAGTGAACAACGTTCGCGGTATGCTGGGCTTCACCGGTACTTACAAAGGCCGCAAAATTTCCGTAATGGGTCACGGTATGGGTATCCCGTCCTGCTCCATCTACACCAAAGAACTGATCACCGATTTCGGCGTGAAGAAAATTATCCGCGTGGGTTCCTGTGGCGCAGTTCTGCCGCACGTAAAACTACGCGACGTCGTTATCGGTATGGGTGCCTGCACCGATTCCAAAGTTAACCGCATCCGTTTTAAAGACCATGACTTTGCCGCTATCGCTGACTTTGACATGGTGCGTAACGCGGTAGACGCGGCTAAAGCACTGGGCGTTGATGCTCGCGTGGGTAACCTGTTCTCCGCTGACCTGTTCTACTCTCCGGACGGCGAAATGTTCGACGTGATGGAAAAATACGGCATCCTCGGCGTGGAAATGGAAGCGGCTGGTATCTACGGCGTCGCTGCAGAATTTGGCGCGAAAGCCCTGACCATCTGCACCGTGTCTGACCACATCCGCACTCACGAGCAGACCACTGCCGCTGAGCGTCAGACCACCTTCAACGACATGATCAAAATCGCACTGGAATCCGTTCTGCTGGGCGATAAAGAGTAATTGTGTTTCGCTGAAAGGCGAACGTCGTGTTAAGCCGGAGCAGGAGACTGCTCCGGCTTTTTAGTATCTATTCATCAATAGCAACTGATTTATAGATTTACTATTATTTTTCATATGGATAGAAAATAAAATCCATTCAAGTATCTATTCACGAATCTATTCATTTATGCTCAGCCGTCATCCAGGAAGGGCATATCAGCAACTCTGGTGGACAACCATAAATTTCTGCCATTTTGCTTTTGATGTTTGAGCTAAGCCGTTCCGTCTTTTCGATCTGTTTTAGAGAATTAATCGAGATACCTAACATTTTACTTACTTCAGCAAGCGATAATTTATGCCTGATACGCACGGCGGCTAGCCAGGAAATACGCTGGCTTAACATTAAATTGATAATCTCCCGCTCCTGGTTTTCCAGATCGATCATATTCCCTTCCTTTGGTATTTTAATCAGCGAGTTACCTTACCGCCCCCGCTATCCACGTCGACAACTCCCGTAGCTCTTTTTCCTGGTCCGGGAAGTCAACCAACAGCGCTTCGCACTCTTGTTGCAGCATATCCGCGCGGTACAGGCAGCCTTGCAGTCGCCCGGCGAGGGCTTCCAGCGGCGCGGGGTTGAGGCTGTCGGTAAACACCTGGGCGCGGGTGATATGGCCTTTTTCAACGTCGAAATGCAGTTCCACGCCGCCCCAGCTAAAGCGTTCATCCAGCAGATGCGAGAATGCCGGAGCCTGACCGAAGTTCCATTCCCAGCTACTCTGACGGGCAAAGGTTTCGGCGAAGTTTGGCAAGTCTGGCGTTTTGTCCGGGGAGATGATTTCCGCTTCTACACGCTCGCCATAATGGGCGAAAAAGGCCTTGGTTATGACCTCGCAAACCTGCTCATGGGTGATCCCCGGCAGCAGCTCGGTGAGGTTGGTCACGCGGGAACGCACTGAGGTAATGCCTTTCGCCGCCAGTTTCTTTTTATCCGGATTGAGATAGTTTGCCAGGCGGCTAAGGTCGGCATTGAGCAGCAAAGTGCCGTGGTGGAAGCCACGATCTTTGGTTTCGCGATAGGCCGAGCCTGAGACTTTGCGGTCGCCTTCGACTGTTTTCACCACCAGATCGTTACGCCCGGACGCTTCGGCGCTGACGCCGAGCGCGTTCAGCGCATTGAGCACAATCGACGTAGAGATGGTTTTATCGTACTCCGGCTTGCCAGCCATAAAGGTAAAGCAGGTATTGCCGAGATCGTGGAACACCGCGCCGCCACCGCTACTGCGCCGCGCCAGGCGGACGTTATCTTCTTCCATCCGCCGGGTATTACACTCTTTCCACGGGTTCTGCGCGCGACCAATCACTACCGTGTCGGCATTGCGCCAGAGAAACAGAACGCGCTGCGTGGCGGGCATTTGGCGAAAAATACACTCTTCCACCGCCAGGTTAAACCACGGGTCGTAAGAGTCAGAGATGAGCAGGCGTAATGTGGACATAACGATTTCCTTTCTTGTAGTAATGGGTCACTCTTTTTTCTCGCTTTCTTCCTCTTCCGGCACCGGTTTGCTGGCGGTTAACAGGAAGGGCGATTGCTGCCAGCGGGTGCGTTTACCCTGTAGCAGCGTGCGGGTCAGCACTACGCCGATTGCCAGTGAGAGCAGCAACATCAGGCGTAAAATGTTAGTGGTGTTATCCACCTGTTGGGCTTCGGTGGCGAGCGTATGGGTGTCGAGTGTCAGGCGCAGATAGCCGAGCGGTCCGTTTTTACCCGCAATTGGCTCGACAATCTGCTGGTTAAAATAGCCGCCTGCTTTTTTACCGTCGAGCGCCAGCCGGTCGCGCACTTCGACGCTTTCGCCTGAACGGGCGATAAGATCGCCTTGTTCGTCATACACACCCGCGTCGAGGATGCGGCTTTCATCCGTTAACTGATCGAGGATCGCCTGAATGCGTTTTTCATCTGGTGAGTCGGTACGCATCAGCGGTGCAACGTTCAGCGTTACCTGACGCGCCAGGGTGCGGGCCAGTTCTTCCAGCTGTGGATTACGTTGTCGCTGGTGGTTTTGACTAAACCATGACGCTCCCTGCATCAGCGCCACTAACAAGGCAAGACAGAACAGGACAATCACTGCCCGATGCAGCCGGAATTTCAGTTTTGTGCGAGCCATCTTCCACCCTTTGAAAATTTGAGACTTAATGTTGCCAGAAGCAATGGATACAAGGTAGCCTCATGCGTTATTTTCCCTGCTTCGAACGATTTTACAGGAGCCTTAATGCCTAACATTACCTGGTGCGACCTGCCTGAAGATGTCTCTTTATGGCCGGGTCTGCCTCTTTCATTAAGTGGTGATGAAGTGATGCCACTGGATTACCACGCAGGTCGTAGCGGCTGGCTGCTGTATGGTCGTGGGCTGGATAAACAACGCCTGACCCAATACCAGAGCAAACTGGGCGCGGCGATGGTGATTGTTGCCGCCTGGTGCGTGGAAGATTATCAGGTGATTCGTCTGGCAGGTTCACTCACCGCGCGCGCTACGCGCCTGGCCCATGAAGCGCAACTGGATGTCGCGCCGCTGGGGAAAATCCCGCACCTGCGCACGCCGGGTTTGCTGGTGATGGACATGGATTCCACCGCCATCCAGATTGAATGTATTGATGAAATTGCCAAACTGGCCGGAACGGGCGAGATGGTGGCGGAGGTAACCGAACGGGCGATGCGCGGCGAACTCGATTTTACCGCCAGCCTGCGCAGCCGCGTGGCGACGCTGAAAGGCGCTGATGCCAATATTCTGCAACAGGTGCGTGAAAATCTGCCGCTGATGCCAGGCTTAACGCAGCTGGTGCTCAAGCTGGAAACGCTGGGCTGGAAAGTGGCGATTGCCTCCGGCGGCTTTACTTTCTTTGCTGAATACCTGCGCGACAAGCTGCGCCTGACCGCCGTGGTAGCCAATGAACTGGAGATCATGGACGGTAAATTTACCGGCAATGTGATCGGCGACATCGTTGACGCGCAGTACAAAGCGAAAACTCTGACCCGCCTCGCGCAGGAGTATGAAATCCCGCTGGCGCAGACCGTGGCGATTGGCGATGGAGCCAATGACCTGCCGATGATCAAAGCGGCAGGGCTGGGGATTGCCTACCATGCCAAGCCAAAAGTGAATGAAAAGACGGAAGTCACCATCCGTCACGCTGACCTGATGGGGGTATTCTGCATCCTCTCTGGCAGCCTGAATCAGAAGTAATTGCCTGCCCGTCATCCTGCGGGCGGCACAGCATTAACGAGGTACACCGTGGCAAAAGCTCCAAAACGCGCCTTTGTTTGTAATGAATGCGGGGCCGATTATCCGCGCTGGCAGGGGCAGTGCAGTGCCTGTCATGCCTGGAACACCATCACCGAGGTGCGTCTTGCTGCGTCGCCAACGGTGGCGCGTAACGAGCGTCTCAGTGGCTATGCCGGTAGCGCCGGGGTGGCAAAAGTCCAGAAACTCTCCGACATCAGCCTTGAAGAGCTGCCGCGTTTTTCCACCGGATTTAAAGAGTTCGACCGCGTATTAGGCGGCGGCGTGGTACCGGGAAGTGCCATTCTGATTGGCGGTAACCCAGGCGCGGGGAAATCCACGCTGTTGCTGCAAACGCTGTGCAAACTGGCCCAGCAGATGAAAACGCTGTATGTCACCGGCGAAGAGTCGCTGCAACAGGTGGCAATGCGCGCTCATCGCCTTGGCCTGCCGACTGACAATCTCAATATGTTGTCGGAAACCAGCATCGAGCAGATCTGCCTGATTGCTGAAGAAGAGCAACCGAAGCTGATGGTAATTGACTCCATCCAGGTGATGCATATGGCGGATGTACAGTCATCGCCTGGTAGCGTGGCGCAGGTGCGTGAAACGGCGGCTTATTTGACACGCTTCGCCAAAACGCGCGGTGTGGCGATTGTCATGGTTGGACACGTAACCAAAGATGGCTCGCTGGCGGGCCCTAAAGTGCTGGAACACTGTATCGACTGTTCGGTGCTTTTGGATGGCGATGCCGACTCCCGTTTTCGCACCTTGCGCAGCCATAAAAACCGCTTCGGCGCGGTGAATGAGCTGGGCGTCTTCGCGATGACCGAACAGGGGCTGCGTGAAGTCAGCAACCCTTCGGCAATTTTCTTAAGTCGCGGAGATGAAGTGACCTCCGGCAGCTCCGTGATGGTGGTGTGGGAAGGAACGCGTCCGTTGCTGGTGGAGATTCAGGCGCTGGTCGATCACTCGATGATGGCGAATCCGCGCCGCGTGGCGGTAGGTCTGGAGCAAAACCGTCTGGCAATCCTGCTGGCTGTCTTGCACCGTCACGGTGGTCTGCAAATGGCCGATCAGGATGTATTTGTGAACGTGGTCGGTGGTGTGAAGGTAACCGAAACCAGTGCCGACTTAGCGTTACTGCTGGCGATGGTTTCCAGCCTGCGTGACAGACCGCTACCGCAGGATCTGGTGGTGTTTGGTGAAGTCGGGCTGGCAGGGGAGATCCGCCCGGTGCCCAGCGGTCAGGAGCGAATCTCTGAAGCGGCGAAACACGGTTTTCGCCGGGCGATTGTTCCGGCGGCTAACGTGCCGAAAAAAGCGCCGGAAGGGATGCAGATTTTTGGCGTTAAAAAACTCTCCGACGCGCTTAGCGTGTTCGACGACTTATAATGAGAGATACGGAGGGAGATATGTCGTCATTTGATTACCTGAAAACTGCCATCAAGCAACAGGGCTGCACGCTACAGCAGGTAGCTGATGCCAGCGGTATGACCAAAGGGTATTTAAGCCAGTTACTGAATGCCAAAATTAAAAGCCCCAGCGCGCAAAAGCTGGAGGCGTTGCACCGTTTTTTGGGGCTTGAATTTCCCCGACAGAAGAAAACCATTGGTGTCGTATTCGGTAAGTTCTACCCGCTGCATACCGGACATATCTACCTTATCCAGCGCGCCTGTAGCCAGGTTGACGAGCTGCATATCATTATGGGTTTTGACGATACCCGCGACCGCGCGTTGTTTGAAGACAGCGCCATGTCGCAGCAGCCCACGGTGCCGGATCGTCTGCGCTGGTTATTACAAACTTTTAAATATCAGAAAAATATTCGCATTCATGCTTTCAACGAAGAGGGCATGGAGCCGTATCCGCACGGCTGGGATGTGTGGAGCAACGGCATCAAAAAGTTTATGGCTGAAAAGGGGATTCAGCCGGACCTGATCTACACCTCGGAAGAAGCCGATGCGCCACAGTATATGGAACATCTGGGGATCGATACGGTGCTGGTCGATCCGAAACGTACCTTTATGAGTATCAGCGGTGCGCAGATCCGCGAAAACCCGTTCCGCTACTGGGAATATATTCCTACGGAAGTGAAGCCGTTCTTTGTACGTACCGTGGCGATCCTTGGTGGCGAGTCGAGCGGTAAATCCACCCTGGTAAACAAACTTGCCAATATCTTCAATACCACCAGTGCGTGGGAATATGGTCGCGATTATGTCTTTTCACACCTCGGCGGTGATGAGATCGCATTGCAGTATTCCGATTACGATAAAATCGCGCTGGGCCACGCACAATACATTGATTTTGCAGTGAAATATGCCAATAAAGTGGCGTTTATTGACACTGATTTTGTCACTACCCAGGCGTTCTGCAAAAAGTACGAAGGGCGTGAGCATCCGTTCGTACAGGCGTTGATTGATGAATACCGTTTCGATCTGGTGATCCTGCTGGAGAACAACACGCCGTGGGTGGCGGATGGTTTACGCAGCCTCGGCAGTTCGGTGGATCGCAAAGAGTTCCAGAACTTGCTGGTGGAGATGCTGGAAGAGAACAATATCGAATTCGTGCGGGTTGAAGAGGACGATTATGACAGCCGTTTCCTGCGCTGCGTGGAGCTGGTGCGGGAGATGATGGGGGAGCAGAGATAACCGCGATGAAACGGCTCAAAGGCGAGGTATAAAATAAGTTTTTTGATGAGTTGAAAACCTCTCTGGAAGAGGCTGTCGAGATTAAACAAGGTTTGAAAAAACCTGCACGGGTGACCCGCTACGAAATTGCGGATACTAAGGCTGTTGTAGGCCGGAAAAGGCGTTCACGCCGTATCCGGCATTCGGTGCTCAATGCCTGATGCGACGCTTACCGCGTCTTATCAGGCCTGGAGATTCACAACGTATTGAAATTTCTTGGTTTGTAGGCCGGATAAGGCGTTCACGCCGCATCCGGCATTTTACGCATTACTTCGCAATACGCTTGTACTTGATACGCTTCGGCTCCAGTGCGTCTGCGCCCAGCGTGCGTTTCTTGTACTCTTCGTACTCAGTAAAGTTACCTTCGAAGAACTCAACTTTACCTTCATCCTGGTAGTCCAGGATGTGCGTGGCGATACGGTCGAGGAACCAACGGTCGTGCGAGATAACCATCGCACAGCCCGGGAACTCCAGCAGGGCGTTTTCCAGCGCGCGCAGGGTTTCGATATCCAGGTCGTTGGTTGGTTCGTCGAGCAGCAGCATGTTGCCGCCAACCTGCAGCAGCTTCGCCAGATGCAGACGACCGCGCTCACCACCGGAAAGTTCACCAACGCGTTTACCCTGATCAACCCCTTTAAAGTTAAAGCGGCCAACGTAGGCGCGGCTTGGCATCTCGGTGTTGCCGATCTTCATAATATCCAGCCCGCCGGAAACTTCTTCCCAAACGGTTTTGCTGTTATCCATTGAGTCACGGAACTGATCAACCGATGCCAGTTTCACCGTTTCACCTAAAGTGATGGTGCCGCTGTCCGGCTGTTCCTGACCAGAGATCATACGGAACAGGGTCGATTTACCCGCGCCGTTCGGACCGATGATCCCGACGATTGCCCCTTTCGGGATCGAGAAGCTCAGGTCATCAATCAGCAGGCGATCACCGTAGGATTTACGCAGGTTGCTGACTTCCAGCACTTTATCGCCCAGACGCGGTCCAGGTGGAATAAACAGTTCGTTGGTTTCGTTACGTTTCTGATATTCGGTGCTGTTCAGCTCTTCAAAGCGTGCCAGACGTGCTTTACCTTTCGACTGGCGGCCTTTAGTTCCCTGACGTACCCACTCCAGCTCTTTCTCGATCGACTTACGACGCGCCGCTTCTTGTGAAGCTTCCTGCGCCAGGCGCTGATCTTTCTGCTCCAGCCAGGAGGAGTAGTTGCCTTCCCACGGAATACCTTCACCGCGGTCAAGTTCGAGGATCCAGCCTGCAACGTTATCGAGGAAGTAACGGTCGTGGGTAATCGCCACCACGGTGCCCTCGAAGTCGTGCAGGAAGCGTTCCAGCCAGGCCACGGATTCGGCATCCAGGTGGTTGGTCGGTTCGTCGAGCAGCAGCATGTCTGGTTTTTCCAGCAGCAGGCGGCACAACGCTACGCGACGACGCTCACCACCGGAGAGGTTAGCGATTTTCGCGTCCCAGTCCGGCAGACGTAGCGCATCCGCCGCACGCTCCAGCTGTACGTTCAGGTTATGACCGTCGTGAGCCTGAATGATCTCTTCCAGACGGCCTTGTTCAGCGGCCAGCTTGTCAAAATCGGCATCCGGATCGGCGTACAGCGCATACACTTCATCCAGGCGTTTCAGGGCGTTAACCACTTCAGAAACCGCTTCTTCAATGGACTCACGCACGGTGTGTTCCGGGTTCAGCTGCGGTTCCTGCGGCAGATAACCAATCTTGATGTCTGGCTGCGGACGTGCTTCACCTTCGATGTCTTTATCAATGCCCGCCATAATGCGCAGCAGGGTAGACTTACCCGCGCCGTTCAGACCCAGGACACCAATTTTTGCCCCAGGGAAGAAACTCAGAGAGATGTTTTTCAAAATATGACGTTTCGGCGGAACAACTTTGCCGACACGATGCATGGTATAAACGAATTGAGCCACGTTGGACTTCGCCTCTATGTTTATCGTGATGATGAGTTTTCAAAGGCGAAGTGTAGCCTTTTTCCCCGCCTAATCCCAGTTGGTCGATCACCTTCGCAGTAAAAGTAAAAAAGTGTCCGTAACGTGGCGTAAACGGCAATGACTGGTTAGCATAAATCTATTACGCGGCATGACGCTGCATTGATGTATTTACACTTAGAGGATGCGCTTGTGGAAAAAGCCAAACAAGTTACCTGGCGGCTGTTGGCTGCCGGTGTCTGTCTGCTGACGGTCAGCAGCGTGGCGCGAGCCGACTCACTGGATGAGCAGCGTAGTCGTTACGCGCAAATCAAGCAGGCCTGGGATAATCGACAAATGGATGTGGTCGAACAAATGATGCCTGGACTGAAGGATTATCCGCTTTATCCCTACCTGGAATACCGCCAGATCACCGATGATCTGATGAATCAACCGGCGGTGACGGTCACTAACTTTGTTCGCGCTAACCCCACGCTTCCTCCCGCTCGCACGCTGCAATCTCGTTTCGTCAATGAACTGGCGCGGCGTGAAGACTGGCGTGGCTTGTTAGCCTTTAGCCCGGAAAAGCCCGGAACTACCGAAGCGCAATGTAATTACTACTATGCGAAATGGAACACCGGGCAGAGTGAAGAAGCCTGGCAAGGGGCGAAAGAGCTGTGGCTAACCGGCAAGAGCCAGCCTAACGCCTGTGACAAGTTATTTAGCGTCTGGCGTGCGTCAGGTAAACAAGATCCGCTGGCGTATTTAGAGCGTATCCGTCTGGCGATGAAAGCGGGTAACACTGGCCTGGTAACAGTGCTGGCAGGGCAGATGCCTGCCGATTACCAGACTATCGCCTCGGCAATCATTTCACTGGCGAACAACCCTAATACGGTACTGACCTTCGCGCGTACAACCGGCGCGACCGATTTTACCCGTCAAATGGCGGCGGTGGCATTTGCCAGTGTGGCGCGGCAGGATGCTGAAAATGCACGGCTGATGATCCCGTCGCTTGCCCAGGCGCAGCAGCTTAATGAAGATCAGATTCAGGAGCTGCGCGATATCGTCGCCTGGCGTTTGATGGGCAACGATGTCACCGACGAGCAGGCGAAATGGCGCGATGACGCCATTATGCGCTCGCAATCCACGTCGTTGATTGAACGCCGTGTGCGAATGGCGCTTGGCACCGGCGATCGTCGCGGCCTGAATACCTGGCTGGCGCGTCTGCCGATGGAAGCAAAAGAGAAAGATGAATGGCGTTACTGGCAGGCGGATTTACTGCTGGAACGCGGACGTGAAGCTGAAGCAAAAGAGATTTTGCATCAACTCATGCAACAGCGTGGTTTCTACCCGATGGTTGCTGCACAACGCATCGGCGAAGAGTATGAGCTGAAGATTGATAAAGCGCCGCAGAATGTTGACAGCGCCCTGACTCAGGGGCCGGAGATGGCGCGCGTGCGCGAGTTGATGTACTGGAATCTCGATAACACCGCGCGTAGCGAGTGGGCCAATCTGGTGAAGAGCAAGTCAAAAACAGAGCAGGCTCAACTGGCGCGGTATGCTTTCAACAACCAATGGTGGGATCTTAGCGTTCAGGCAACGATCGCCGGGAAGCTGTGGGATCATCTGGAAGAGCGATTCCCACTGGCTTACAACGATCTTTTCAAACGTTACACCAGTGGGAAGGAGATCCCGCAAAGCTATGCGATGGCGATTGCCCGTCAGGAGAGCGCCTGGAATCCGAAAGTGAAATCACCGGTAGGGGCCAGCGGCCTGATGCAGATTATGCCGGGTACAGCGACCCATACGGTGAAGATGTTCTCTATTCCTGGTTATAGCAGCCCTGGGCAATTGCTGGATCCGGAAACGAACATCAACATTGGCACCAGTTACCTGCAATATGTTTATCAGCAGTTTGGCAATAACCGTATTTTCTCCTCAGCAGCTTACAACGCCGGACCAGGGCGGGTGCGAACCTGGCTTGGCAACAGCGCCGGGCGTATCGACGCTGTGGCATTTGTCGAGAGTATTCCGTTCTCCGAGACGCGCGGTTATGTGAAGAACGTGCTGGCTTATGACGCTTACTACCGCTATTTCATGGGGGATAAACCGACGTTGATGAGCGCCACGGAATGGGGACGTCGTTACTGATCCGCACGTTTATGATATGCTATCGTACTCTTTAGCGAGTACAACCGGGGGAGGCATTTTGCTTCCCCCGCTAACAATGGCGACATATTATGGCCCAACAATCACCCTATTCAGCAGCGATGGCAGAACAGCGTCACCAGGAGTGGTTACGTTTTGTCGACCTGCTTAAGAATGCCTACCAAAACGATCTCCATTTACCGTTGTTAAACCTGATGCTGACGCCAGATGAGCGCGAAGCGTTGGGGACTCGCGTGCGTATTGTCGAAGAGCTGTTGCGCGGCGAAATGAGCCAGCGTGAGTTAAAAAATGAACTCGGCGCGGGCATCGCGACGATTACGCGTGGATCTAACAGCCTGAAAGCCGCGCCCGTTGAGCTGCGCCAGTGGCTGGAAGAGGTGTTGCTGAAAAGCGATTGATTTTGTAGGCCTGATAAGACGCGGCAGCGTCGCATCAGGCATCGTGCACCGAATGCCGGATGCGGCGTGAACGCCTTATCCGTCCTACAAATACCCGTAATTTCAATATGTTTGGTAGGCATGATAAGACGCGGCAGCGTCGCATCAGGCGCTTAATACACGGCATTATGAAACGGACTCAGCGCCAGGATCACCGCCTGGTGATAGACGCTGGCGCGAGTGAGTTTCCCGGCGGTAAACACGCCGATCGCCCCTTCCTTACGACCAATCTCATCAATACCGGTATAACGCGACATCACGGGACCAAGCGCCTCACCTTCACGCACTTTTTCCAGAATCACCGCAGGCAACGGCAAAGTAGCCGAACGCGCCTCGCCGCGCTGGCTGGCGTTTTCAATCACCACCCAACTGAAAGTGCTGTCACCATCAATGCCAGCTTCAATCGCCACCCAAAAATCAGCCTCTGGAAGTAAACGGCGGGCATTTGCTACCCGATTTCGTGCGCCAGCGCGCGTTTCCTCACTGCCAAAGGGCTGTTCCGGTACACCGCTCTCGACGGCAACGGATGCAATATGGCAGGATCCTTCGCCGAAGATCTCGTGAAATGCCTGCAGAATGGCCTGAATTTTAGCGGGATTGGTGGTCGCACAGACAACTTGGTGCATAATCAGCATTACTCAGAAAATTAACGTTACAGCAGTATACGGAAAAAAAGCATGTTACAGGTATACCTAGTCCGCCACGGTGAAACGCAGTGGAACGCCGAGCGACGTATTCAGGGCCAGTCTGACAGCCCGCTGACCGCCAAAGGTGAGCAACAGGCGATGCAGGTGGCAACCCGTGCCAAAGAGCTTGGCATTACGCATATTATCAGTAGCGATTTAGGACGCACCCGGCGTACGGCGGAAATCATCGCCCAGGCCTGCGGCTGTGACATCATCTTTGATTCTCGCCTGCGTGAATTAAACATGGGTGTGCTGGAAAAAAGACATATCGATTCTCTGACCGAAGAAGAAGAGAACTGGCGTCGGCAGCTGGTCAATGGCACCGTTGACGGGCGTATTCCTGAAGGTGAGTCAATGCAGGAGCTCAGCGATCGCGTCAATGCGGCACTGGAATCTTGCCGGGACTTACCGCAGGGAAGCCGACCGCTGCTGGTGAGTCATGGTATTGCACTGGGATGCCTGGTGAGTACGATTCTCGGATTACCAGCATGGGCAGAGCGCCGCTTACGTCTGCGTAACTGTTCTATTTCGCGCGTGGATTATCAGGAAAGCCTGTGGCTGGCGTCTGGCTGGGTCGTTGAAACCGCAGGGGACATCTCGCATCTGGACGCCCCTGCATTAGATGAGCTGCAGCGTTAACGGCGGATAGGAATCAGCAGTTCACAGCGCAGATTAATTGGGCGATCTCCCGCTTTGGCGTCTTCTGCCGGGTAGTATCGCTCAATATCCTGACCTTTACGGCGCGTCAGGTTGAGCATTGGCATGCACGTTCCGTATACCGTCAGGATAAACTCCTGCACGCCGGTTCCCAGACCTTCATAGGTAAACATCACATATTCGCCGCCCTGCAGCATCACCGGATGCCCCGTCAGTACATAGCCATCTGCCTGATCCTGGGCTAACGCGGTGGTATAGAATACCTCTTGTTCGTCGTCTTTATCCTGACTCGGACGCGTTTCATTCAGGCCGTAGAGCACTGGCGGAATGGTCGGCGCGTTGCCGAGAAAATCGTGCCAGAACTGATAACGCATTTCATGGCGGAAATCAGAGATTTGCTCCAGCGAACAGGAGTAGCTCTGGGTAACACCAATCAGCGGCGTATCTTCCAGGGTGACAAATTTATGCTCTGGCATAGTGAATTCACCCAGACGCAGCGGCGGGCGAATACCAAAGGCGCTCCATTCAGGAGAACGGCGGTAAAGTGCAGGAGTCTGGGCAAACTGCTTCTTGAATGCGCGGGTAAATGTCTGTTGAGAGTCGAAGCGGTATTGCAGCGCGATGTCCAGAATCGGACGCGCAGTCAGGCGTAGTGCGACCGCCGATTTCGACAAACGACGAGCACGAATATACGCGCCAATAGCATGGCCAGTGACATCTTTAAACATTCTCTGTAAGTGCCACTTGGAATAACCTGCTTTCGCCGCTACATTGTCGAGCGACAGGGGCTGATCCAGATGACCTTCCAGCCAGATTAAAAGGTCGCGAATAATGCCGGCCTGATCCATAAAATATCCTCATCCTTTCAACAACGAGCACCTGACATCAGGTAATTGGATAATAGCATTTTTTGCTGTTTTAGCATTCAGTGTTTTTTTCTTAGTAGAGTATGTTTTAGGTCTTGACGGAAATAAAAGTATTGAGATTTTGTTCTTAATCAATATGTTATTTACCGTGACGAACTAATTGCTCGTGTAATAGATAAAAATGGTAACAATATGAAATACAAGCATTTGATCCTGTCTTTAAGCCTGATAATGCTGGGGCCATTGGCTCATGCAGAAGAGATTGGTTCGGTCGACACCGTATTTAAAATGATCGGCCCGGATCACAAAATTGTTGTGGAAGCCTTTGACGATCCCGATGTGAAAAATGTCACCTGTTATGTGAGCCGGGCGAAAACAGGTGGTATTAAAGGGGGATTGGGTCTGGCGGAAGATACCTCCGATGCGGCTATTTCTTGTCAGCAAGTCGGGCCGATTGAACTGTCGGATCGTATTAAAAACGGCAAAGCTCAGGGCGAGGTAGTATTCAAAAAACGCACGTCCCTGGTCTTTAAGTCGTTACAGGTCGTGCGCTTTTATGACGCCAAACGCAACGCGCTCGCTTATCTGGCTTACTCCGACAAAGTTGTAGAAGGTTCGCCGAAAAACGCGATTAGCGCGGTTCCTGTCATGCCGTGGCGGCAATAACAGAGGCGATTTATGCAACGGGAAACGGTCTGGTTAGTGGAAGATGAGCAAGGGATAGCCGACACGCTGGTCTACATGTTGCAGCAGGAAGGTTTTGCCGTCGAGGTCTTTGAGCGAGGCTTGCCGGTGCTGGATAAAGCTCGCCAGCAGGCTCCCGACGTCATGATTCTCGATGTTGGTTTGCCTGATATCAGCGGCTTTGAATTATGCCGCCAGTTACTGGCGCTCCATCCGGCGTTACCTGTACTGTTCCTGACGGCCCGAAGTGAAGAGGTCGATCGCCTGCTTGGGCTGGAAATTGGCGCTGACGACTATGTGGCTAAACCGTTTTCACCCCGCGAAGTGTGCGCCAGGGTGCGCACCTTACTGCGTCGGGTGAAGAAGTTCTCGTCGCCGTCTCCCGTCATCCGTATTGGTCATTTTGAATTGAATGAACCCGCGGCGCAGATCAGCTGGTTTGACACGCCATTAACGCTGACGCGGTATGAGTTTTTATTGCTGAAGACGTTACTCAAGTCGCCAGGCCGCGTCTGGTCCCGCCAGCAACTAATGGATAGCGTGTGGGAAGATGCGCAGGACACCTACGATCGCACCGTTGATACCCACATTAAAACGTTGCGTGCCAAGCTGCGCGCCATCAACCCCGATCTTTCACCGATTAATACTCATCGCGGCATGGGATATAGCCTGAGGGGCCTGTAATGCGTATCGGCATGCGGTTGCTGCTGGGCTATTTTTTACTGGTGGCGGTGGCGGCCTGGTTCGTACTGGCTATTTTTGTCAAAGAAGTTAAACCGGGCGTGCGAAGAGCAACGGAGGGGACGTTAATCGATACCGCAACGTTGCTGGCGGAGCTGGCGCGTCCCGATTTGCTCTCTGGGGACCCAACGCATGGGCAACTGGCGCAGGCGTTTAATCAGCTACAACATCGCCCGTTTCGCGCCAATATCGGTGGCATTAACAAAGTGCGCAATGAATATCATGTCTATATGACCGATTCGCAGGGTAAAGTATTGTTCGATTCGGCAAATAAAGCCGTTGGGCAGGATTATTCGCGCTGGAATGACGTCTGGCTAACGTTGCGTGGTCAGTATGGTGCGCGCAGCACGTTGCAAAATCCTGCCGATCCCGAAAGTTCGGTGATGTATGTTGCCGCGCCGATTATGGACGGCTCGCGGCTTATTGGCGTTTTGAGCGTAGGCAAACCGAACGCGGCGATGGCTCCGGTCATTAAGCGTAGCGAGCGGCGAATTTTATGGGCCAGCGCCATTTTGCTGGGGATTGCACTGGTGATTGGCGCAGGCATGGTTTGGTGGATCAACCGCTCCATTGCCCGGCTCACTCGCTATGCCGATTCCGTCACTGACAATAAGCCCGTTCCTCTTCCTGAACTCGGCAGTAGCGAGTTGCGTAAGCTTGCGCAGGCGCTGGAAAGTATGCGCGTGAAGCTGGAAGGGAAAAACTATATTGAGCAGTATGTTTATGCGTTAACCCATGAGCTAAAAAGCCCACTGGCGGCGATTCGTGGCGCGGCGGAAATTTTACGCGAAGGTCCGCCACCGGAAGTGGTGGCTCGTTTTACCGACAACATTCTGACGCAAAATGCGCGTATGCAGGCATTGGTAGAAACGTTACTACGCCAGGCAAGACTGGAGAATCGTCAGGAAGTCGTTCTGACTGTTGTTGATGTGGCGGCATTATTTCGCCGCGTCAGCGAAGCGCGCACCGTGCAGTTGGCAGAAAAAAACATCACTCTACATGTTATGCCCACTGAGGTTAATGTTGCTGCTGAACCGGCGTTACTGGAGCAGGCGCTGGGGAATTTACTGGATAACGCCATCGATTTTACCCCCGAGAGCGGTCGCATAACGCTAAGCGCCGAAGTGGATCAGGAACACGTCGCCCTTAAGGTGCTGGATACCGGTAGTGGTATTCCTGACTACGCGCTGTCACGTATTTTTGAACGCTTTTACTCTTTGCCGCGTGCAAATGGGCAAAAAAGCAGCGGTCTGGGGTTGGCGTTCGTCAGTGAGGTCGCCCGTTTGTTTAACGGCGAAGTCACGCTGCGCAACGTGCAGGAAGGTGGCGTGCTGGCCTCGCTTCGACTTCACCGTCACTTCACATAGCTTCAAATTCTTCCCACATAGCCTTCGTATCCTGCTGCCATTGCAAAGGAGAAGACTATGTTGAAATCCCCCCTGTTCTGGAAAATGACCACCTTGTTTGGTGCAGTATTGCTGTTGTTGATTCCGATAATGCTGATTCGGCAAGTGATTGTCGAACGTGCCGATTACCGTAGCGATGTGGAAGATGCGATTCGCCAAAGTACCAGCGGGCCGCAAAAACTCGTTGGGCCGCTTATCGCTATTCCTGTGACCGAGCTTTATACGGTGCAGGAAGAGGATAAAACCGTGGAGCGGAAACGAAGTTTTATCCATTTTTGGTTACCTGAGTCATTGATGGTTGATGGCAATCAGAACGTGGAAGAACGCAAGATAGGGATTTATACCGGTCAGGTCTGGCACAGTGATTTAACGCTAAAAGCCGATTTCGATGTTTCGCGTCTTAGCGAGCTCAACGCGCCAAATATCATCTTAGGCAAGCCCTTTATTGTGATTAGCGTCGGGGATGCGCGTGGTATTGGTGTGGTGAAAGCGCCTGAAGTTAACGGAACGGCGCTGACCATTGAACCCGGCACCGGGTTAGAGCAAGGCGGGCAGGGCGTGCATATCCCTTTACCCGAAGGGGACTGGCGGAAGCAGAACCTGAAGCTGAATATGGCCCTGAATTTAAGCGGTACCGGCGATCTTTCTGTGGTGCCTGCCGGGCGTAATAGCGAAATGACCTTAACCAGCAACTGGCCGCATCCCAGTTTTTTAGGTGATTTTTTGCCAGCCAAACGGGAAGTTAGCGAGTCAGGTTTTCAGGCGCAATGGCAAAGCAGCTGGTTTGCTAATAATCTCGGTGAGCGTTTTGCTTCAGGCAATGATACCGGCTGGGAAAACTTCCCCGCGTTTAGCGTCGCAGTGACGACGCCAGCCGATCAATACCAATTAACGGACCGGGCGACTAAGTACGCCATTCTGCTGATTGCACTGACTTTTATGGCGTTCTTTGTTTTTGAAACGCTCACCGCGCAACGTTTACACCCAATGCAATATTTGCTGGTGGGGCTTTCATTGGTGATGTTTTATTTGCTCTTGCTGGCGCTTTCTGAACATATCGGTTTTACCGTGGCATGGATAATCGCCAGTCTGATTGGGGCGTTAATGAACGGTATTTATTTGCAGGCGGTATTGAAAGGCTGGCGCAACAGCATGTTGTTTACCCTCGCGCTGTTGTTGCTGGATGGTGTGATGTGGGGACTGCTCAACTCTGCCGATAGCGCGCTGTTGTTGGGAACCAGTGTGCTGGTGGTGGCGCTGGCCGGCATGATGTTTGTGACTCGTAATATCGACTGGTATGCGTTTTCACTGCCGAAAATGAAAGCCAGTAAAGAAGTTACAATGGACGATCAATTACGTATCTGGAAATAAGGTTGAAAAATAAAAACGGCGCTAAAAAGCGCCGTTTTTTTTGACGGTGGTAAAGCCGATTAATCTTCCAGATCACCACAGAAGCGATAACCTTCACCGTGGATGGTGGCGATGATTTCCGGCGTATCCGGCGTAGATTCGAAATGTTTACGAATACGGCGGATCGTCACGTCTACAGTACGGTCGTGTGGTTTCAGCTCACGGCCGGTCATTTTCTTCAGCAGTTCAGCACGAGACTGAATTTTGCCTGGGTTTTCACAGAAGTGAAGCATGGCGCGGAACTCGCTGCGCGGCAGCTTGTACTGCTCGCCATCAGGGCCGATCAACGAACGGCTGTTGATGTCCAGTTCCCAACCATTGAACTTGTAGCTTTCAACGCTACGACGTTCTTCGCTGACAGTACCCAGATTCATGGTACGGGACAGCAGGTTGCGTGCACGAATCGTCAGTTCACGCGGGTTGAACGGTTTGGTGATGTAGTCATCTGCACCGATTTCGAGGCCGAGAATTTTATCGACTTCGTTGTCACGGCCAGTCAGGAACATCAACGCAACATTCGCCTGCTCGCGCAGTTCACGCGCTAACAGAAGACCGTTCTTACCCGGCAGATTGATATCCATGATCACCAGGTTGATGTCATATTCAGAGAGGATCTGATGCATTTCCGCGCCATCTGTCGCTTCGAAAACATCATAGCCTTCCGCTTCGAAAATACTTTTCAACGTGTTGCGTGTTACCAACTCGTCTTCAACGATAAGAATGTGCGGGGTCTGCATGTTTGCTACCTAAATTGCCAACTAAATCGAAACAGGAAGTACAAAAGTCCCTGACCTGCCTGATGCATGCTGCAAATTAACATGATCGGCGTAACATGACTAAAGTACGTAATTGCGTTCTTGATGCACTTTCCATCAACGTCAACAACATCATTAGCTTGGTCGTGGGTACTTTCCCTCAGGACCCGACAGTGTCAAAAACGGCTGTCATCCTAACCATTTTAACAGCAACATAACAGGCTAAGAGGGGCCGGACACCCAATAAAACTACGCTTCGTTGACATATATCAAGTTCAATTGTAGCACGTTAACAGTTTGATGAAATCATCGTATCTAAATGCTAGCTTTCGTCACATTATTTTAATAATCCAACTAGTTGCATCATACAACTAATAAACGTGGTGAATCCAATTGTCGAGATTTATTTTTTATAAAATTATCCTAAGTAAACAGAAGGATATGTAGCATTTTTTAACAATTCAACCGTTAGTACAGTCAGGAAATAGTTTAGCCTTTTTTAAGCTAAGTAAAGGGCTTTTTCTGCGACTTACGTTAAGAATTTGTAAATTCGCACCGCGTAATAAGTTGACAGTGATCACCCTGTTCGCGGTTATTTGGTCAAGAAGAGTGGCAATATGCGTATAACGATTATTCTGGTCGCACCCGCCAGAGCAGAAAATATTGGGGCAGCGGCGCGGGCTATGAAAACGATGGGTTTTAGCGAACTGCGGATTGTCGATAGTCAGGCACATCTGGAGCCAGCTACTCGCTGGGTCGCACATGGATCTGGTGATATTATTGATAATATTAAAGTTTTCCCGACGCTGGCTGAATCGTTACACGATGTCGATTTCACTGTCGCCACCACTGCGCGCAGTCGGGCGAAATATCATTACTACGCCACGCCAGTAGAACTGGTGCCGCTGTTAGAGGAAAAATCTTCATGGATGAGACATGCCGCGCTGGTGTTTGGTCGCGAAGATTCCGGGCTGACTAACGAAGAGTTAGCGTTGGCTGACGTTCTTACTGGTGTGCCGATGGTGGCGGATTATCCTTCGCTCAATCTTGGGCAGGCGGTGATGGTCTATTGCTATCAATTAGCAACATTAATACAACAACCGGCGAAAAGTGACACAACGGCAGACCAACATCAACTGCAAGCTTTACGCGAACGAGTCATGGCATTGCTGACGACTCTGGCAGTGGCAGATGACATAAAACTGGTCGACTGGTTACAACAACGCCTGGGGCTTTTAGAGCAACGAGACACGGCAATGTTGCACCGTTTGCTGCATGATATTGAAAAAAATATCACCAAATAAAAAACGCCTTAGTAAGTATTTTTCAGCTTTTCATTCTGACTGCAACGGGCAATATGTCTCTGTGTGGATTAAAAAAAGAGTGTCTGATAGCAGCTTCTGAACTGGTTACCTGCCGTGAGTAAATTAAAATTTTATTGACTTAGGTCACTAAATACTTTAACCAATATAGGCATAGCGCACAGACAGATAAAAATTACAGAGTACACAACATCCATGAAACGCATTAGCACCACCATTACCACCACCATCACCATTACCACAGGTAACGGTGCGGGCTGACGCGTACAGGAAACACAGAAAAAAGCCCGCACCTGACAGTGCGGGCTTTTTTTTCGACCAAAGGTAACGAGGTAACAACCATGCGAGTGTTGAAGTTCGGCGGTACATCAGTGGCAAATGCAGAACGTTTTCTGCGTGTTGCCGATATTCTGGAAAGCAATGCCAGGCAGGGGCAGGTGGCCACCGTCCTCTCTGCCCCCGCCAAAATCACCAACCACCTGGTGGCGATGATTGAAAAAACCATTAGCGGCCAGGATGCTTTACCCAATATCAGCGATGCCGAACGTATTTTTGCCGAACTTTTGACGGGACTCGCCGCCGCCCAGCCGGGGTTCCCGCTGGCGCAATTGAAAACTTTCGTCGATCAGGAATTTGCCCAAATAAAACATGTCCTGCATGGCATTAGTTTGTTGGGGCAGTGCCCGGATAGCATCAACGCTGCGCTGATTTGCCGTGGCGAGAAAATGTCGATCGCCATTATGGCCGGCGTATTAGAAGCGCGCGGTCACAACGTTACCGTTATCGATCCGGTCGAAAAACTGCTGGCAGTGGGGCATTACCTCGAATCTACCGTCGATATTGCTGAGTCCACCCGCCGTATTGCGGCAAGTCGTATTCCGGCTGATCACATGGTGCTGATGGCAGGTTTCACCGCCGGTAATGAAAAAGGCGAACTGGTGGTGCTTGGACGTAACGGTTCCGACTACTCCGCGGCGGTGCTGGCTGCCTGTTTACGCGCCGATTGTTGCGAGATTTGGACGGACGTTGACGGGGTCTATACCTGCGACCCGCGTCAGGTGCCCGATGCGAGGTTGTTGAAGTCGATGTCCTACCAGGAAGCGATGGAGCTTTCCTACTTCGGCGCTAAAGTTCTTCACCCCCGCACAATTACCCCCATCGCCCAGTTCCAGATCCCTTGCCTGATTAAAAATACCGGAAATCCTCAAGCACCAGGTACGCTCATTGGTGCCAGCCGTGATGAAGACGAATTACCGGTCAAGGGCATTTCCAATCTGAATAACATGGCAATGTTCAGCGTTTCCGGCCCGGGGATGAAAGGGATGGTTGGCATGGCGGCGCGCGTCTTTGCAGCGATGTCACGCGCCCGTATTTCCGTGGTGCTGATTACGCAATCATCTTCCGAATACAGTATCAGTTTCTGCGTTCCACAAAGCGACTGTGTGCGAGCTGAACGGGCAATGCAGGAAGAGTTCTACCTGGAACTGAAAGAAGGCTTACTGGAGCCGCTGGCGGTGACGGAACGGCTGGCCATTATCTCGGTGGTAGGTGATGGTATGCGTACCTTGCGTGGGATCTCGGCGAAATTCTTTGCCGCGCTGGCCCGCGCCAATATCAACATTGTCGCCATTGCTCAGGGATCTTCTGAACGCTCAATCTCTGTCGTGGTAAATAACGATGATGCGACCACTGGCGTGCGCGTTACTCATCAGATGCTGTTCAATACCGATCAGGTTATCGAAGTGTTTGTGATTGGCGTCGGTGGCGTTGGCGGTGCGCTGCTGGAGCAACTGAAGCGTCAACAAAGCTGGCTGAAGAATAAACATATCGACTTACGTGTCTGCGGTGTTGCCAACTCGAAGGCACTGCTCACCAATGTGCATGGCCTAAATCTGGAAAACTGGCAGGAAGAACTGGCGCAAGCCAAAGAGCCGTTTAATCTCGGGCGCTTAATTCGCCTCGTGAAAGAATATCATCTGCTGAACCCGGTCATTGTTGACTGCACCTCCAGCCAGGCAGTGGCGGATCAATATGCCGACTTCTTGCGCGAAGGTTTCCACGTTGTCACGCCGAACAAAAAGGCCAACACCTCGTCGATGGATTACTACCATCTGTTGCGTCATGCGGCGGAAAAATCGCGGCGTAAATTCCTCTATGACACCAACGTTGGGGCTGGATTACCGGTTATTGAAAACCTGCAAAATCTGCTCAATGCTGGTGATGAATTGATGAAGTTCTCCGGCATTCTTTCAGGATCGCTTTCTTATATCTTCGGCAAGTTAGACGAAGGCATGAGTTTCTCCGAGGCGACCACGCTGGCACGGGAAATGGGTTATACCGAACCGGACCCGCGAGATGATCTTTCTGGTATGGATGTGGCGCGTAAGCTATTGATTCTCGCCCGTGAAACGGGACGTGAACTGGAGCTGGCGGATATTGAAATTGAACCTGTGCTGCCCGCAGAGTTTAACGCCGAGGGTGATGTTGCCGCTTTTATGGCGAATCTGTCACAGCTCGACGATCGCTTTGCCGAGCGCGTGGCGAAGGCCCGTGATGAAGGAAAAGTTTTGCGCTATGTTGGCAATATTGATGAAGATGGCGTCTGCCGCGTGAAGATTGCCGAAGTGGATGGTAATGATCCGCTGTTCAAAGTGAAAAATGGCGAAAACGCCCTGGCCTTCTATAGCCATTATTATCAGCCGCTGCCGTTGGTGCTGCGCGGATATGGTGCGGGCAATGACGTTACCGCTGCCGGTGTCTTTGCCGATCTGCTACGTACCCTCTCATGGAAGTTAGGAGTCTGACATGGTTAAAGTTTATGCCCCGGCTTCCAGTGCCAATATGAGCGTCGGGTTTGATGTGCTCGGGGCGGCGGTGACACCCGTTGATGGTGCATTGCTCGGAGATGTAGTCACGGTTGAGGCGGCAGAGACATTCAGTCTCAACAACCTCGGACGCTTTGCCGATAAGCTGCCGTCAGAACCACGGGAAAATATCGTTTATCAGTGCTGGGAGCGTTTTTGCCAGGAGCTTGGCAAGCAAATTCCAGTGGCGATGACTCTGGAAAAGAATATGCCGATCGGTTCGGGCTTAGGCTCCAGCGCCTGTTCGGTGGTCGCGGCGCTGATGGCGATGAATGAACACTGCGGCAAGCCGCTTAATGACACTCGTTTGCTGGCTTTGATGGGCGAGCTGGAAGGACGTATCTCCGGCAGCATTCATTACGACAACGTGGCACCGTGTTTTCTTGGTGGTATGCAGTTGATGATCGAAGAAAACGACATCATCAGCCAGCAAGTGCCTGGGTTTGATGAGTGGCTGTGGGTGCTGGCGTATCCGGGGATTAAAGTCTCGACGGCAGAAGCCCGGGCTATTTTACCGGCGCAGTATCGCCGCCAGGATTGCATTGCGCACGGGCGACATCTGGCAGGCTTCATTCACGCCTGCTATTCCCGTCAGCCTGAGCTTGCCGCGAAGCTGATGAAAGATGTTATCGCTGAACCCTACCGTGAACGGTTACTGCCTGGCTTCCGGCAGGCGCGGCAGGCGGTCGCGGAAATCGGCGCGGTAGCGAGCGGTATCTCCGGCTCCGGCCCGACCTTGTTCGCTCTATGTGACAAGCCGGATACCGCCCAGCGCGTTGCCGACTGGTTGGGTAAGAACTACCTGCAAAATCAGGAAGGTTTTGTTCATATTTGCCGGCTGGATACGGCGGGCGCACGAGTACTGGAAAACTAAATGAAACTCTACAATCTGAAAGATCACAACGAGCAGGTCAGCTTTGCGCAAGCCGTAACCCAGGGGTTGGGCAAAAATCAGGGGCTGTTTTTTCCGCATGACCTGCCGGAATTCAGCCTGACTGAAATTGATGAGATGCTGAAGCTGGATTTTGTCACCCGCAGTGCGAAGATCCTCTCGGCGTTTATTGGTGATGAAATCCCGCAGGAAATCCTGGAAGAGCGCGTGCGCGCGGCGTTTGCCTTCCCGGCTCCGGTCGCCAATGTTGAAAGCGATGTCGGTTGTCTGGAATTGTTCCACGGGCCAACGCTGGCATTTAAAGATTTCGGCGGTCGCTTTATGGCACAAATGCTGACCCATATTGCGGGCGATAAGCCAGTGACCATTCTGACCGCGACCTCCGGTGATACCGGAGCGGCAGTGGCTCATGCTTTCTACGGTTTGCCGAATGTGAAAGTGGTTATCCTCTATCCACGAGGCAAAATCAGTCCACTGCAAGAAAAACTGTTCTGTACGTTGGGCGGCAATATCGAAACTGTTGCCATCGACGGCGATTTCGATGCCTGTCAGGCGCTGGTGAAGCAGGCGTTTGATGATGAAGAACTGAAAGTGGCGCTGGGGTTAAACTCAGCTAACTCGATTAACATCAGCCGTTTGCTGGCGCAGATTTGCTACTACTTTGAAGCTGTTGCGCAGCTGCCGCAGGAGGCGCGCAACCAGCTGGTTGTCTCGGTACCAAGCGGAAACTTCGGCGATTTGACGGCGGGTCTGCTGGCGAAGTCACTCGGTCTGCCGGTGAAACGTTTTATTGCTGCGACCAACGTGAACGATACCGTGCCACGTTTCCTGCACGACGGTCAGTGGTCACCCAAAGCGACTCAGGCGACGTTATCCAACGCGATGGACGTGAGTCAGCCAAACAACTGGCCGCGTGTGGAAGAGTTGTTCCGCCGCAAAATCTGGCAACTGAAAGAGCTGGGTTATGCAGCCGTGGATGATGAAACCACGCAACAGACAATGCGTGAGTTAAAAGAACTGGGCTACACCTCGGAGCCGCACGCTGCCGTAGCTTATCGTGCGCTGCGTGACCAGTTGAATCCAGGCGAATATGGCTTGTTCCTCGGCACCGCGCATCCGGCGAAATTTAAAGAGAGCGTGGAAGCGATTCTCGGTGAAACGTTGGATCTGCCAAAAGAGCTGGCAGAACGTGCTGATTTACCCTTGCTTTCACATAATCTGCCCGCCGATTTTGCTGCGTTGCGTAAATTGATGATGAATCATCAGTAAAATCTATTCATTATCTCAATCAGGCCGGGTTTGCTTTTATGCAGCCGGCTTTTTTATGAAGAAATTATGGAGAAAAACGACAGGGAAAAAGGAGAAATTCTCAATAAATGCGGTAACTTAGAGATTAGGATTGCGGAGAATAACAACCGTCGTTCTCATCGCGTAATCTCCGGATATCGACCCATAACGGGCAATGATAAAAGGAGTAACCTGTGAAAAAGATGCAATCTATCGTACTCGCACTTTCCCTGGTTCTGGTCGCTCCCATGGCAGCACAGGCTGCGGAAATTACGTTAGTCCCGTCAGTAAAATTACAGATAGGAGATCGTGATAATCGTGGCTATTACTGGGATGGAGGTCACTGGCGCGACCACGGCTGGTGGAAACAACATTATGAATGGCGAGGCAATCGCTGGCACCCACACGGACCGCCGCCACCGCCGCGCCACCATAAGAAAGCTCCTCATGATCATCACGGCGGTCATGGTCCAGGCAAACATCACCGCTAAATGACAAATGCCGGGTAACAATCCGGCATTCAGCGCCTGATGCGACGCTGGCGCGTCTTATCAGGCCTACGTGAATTCTGCAATATATTGAATCTGCATGCTTTTGTAGGCCGGATAAGGCGTTCACGCCGCATCCGGCATTGACTGCAAACTTAACGCTGCTCGTAGCGTTTAAACACCAGTTCGCCATTGCTGGAGGAAGCTTCATCAAAGAAGTAACCTTCGCTATTAAAACCAGTCAGTTGCTCTGGTTTGGTCAGCCGATTTTCAATAATAAAACGACTCATCAGACCGCGTGCTTTCTTAGCGTAGAAGCTGATTATCTTAAATTTGCCGTTCTTCTCATCGAGGAACACCGGCTTGATAATCTCGGCATTCAATTTCTTCGGCTTCACCGATTTAAAATACTCATCTGACGCCAGATTAATCACCACATTATCGCCTTGTGCTGCGAGCGCCTCGTTCAGCTTGTTGGTGATGATATCTCCCCAGAATTGATACAGATCTTTCCCTCGGGCATTCTCAAGACGGATCCCCATTTCCAGACGATAAGGCTGCATTAAATCGAGCGGGCGCAGTACGCCATACAAGCCGGAAAGCATTCGCAAATGCTGTTGGGCAAAATCGAAATCGTCTTCGCTGAAGGTTTCGGCCTGCAAGCCGGTGTAGACATCACCTTTAAACGCCAGAATCGCCTGGCGGGCATTCTCCGGCGTGAAATCTGGCTGCCAGTCATGAAAGCGAGCGGCGTTGATACCCGCCAGTTTGTCGCTGATGCACATCAGCGTGCTAATCTGCGGAGGCGTCAGTTTCCGCGCTTCATGGATCAACTGCTGGGAATTGTCTAACAGCTCCGGCAGCGTATAGCGCGTGGTGGTCAACGGGCTTTGGTAATCAAGCGTTTTCGCAGGTGAAATAAGAATCAGCATATCCAGTCCTTGCAGGAAATTTATGCCGACTTTAGCAAAAAAAGAGAATGAGTTGATCGATAGTTGTGATTACTCCTGCGAAACATCATCCCACGCGTCCCGAGAAAGCTGGCGACCGATATCCGGATAACGCAACGGATCAAACACCGGGCGCACGCCGAGTTTACGCTGGCGTAGATAATCACTGGCAATGGTATGAACCACAGGCGAGAGCAGTAAAATGGCGGTCAAATTGGTAATAGCCATGCAGGCCATTATGATATCTGCCAGTTGCCACATCAGCGGAAGACTTAGCAAGGTGCCGCCGATGACCGTTGCGAAGGTGCAGATCCGCAAACACCAGATCGCTTTAGGGTTGTTCAGGCGTAAAAAGAAGAGATTGTTTTCGGCGTAAATGTAGTTGGCAACGATGGAGCTGAAGGCAAACAGAATAACCACGAGGGTAACAAACTCAGCACCCCAGGAACCCATTAGCACCCGCATCGCCTTCTGGATAAGCTGAATACCTTCCAGCGGCATGTAGGTTGTGCCGTTACCCGCCAGTAATATCAGCATGGCGCTTGCCGTACAGATGACCAGGGTGTCGATAAAAATGCCAATCATCTGGACAATCCCTTGCGCTGCCGGATGCGGAGGCCAGGACGCCGCTGCCGCTGCCGCGTTTGGCGTTGACCCCATTCCCGCCTCATTGGAAAACATACTGCGCTGAAAACCGTTAGTAATCGCCTGGCTTAAGGTATATCCCGCCGCGCCGCCTGCCGCTTCCTGCCAGCCAAAAGCACTCTCAAAAATAGACCAAATGACGTGGGGAAGTTGCCCGATATTCATTACGCAAATCACCAGGCTGGTCAGTACCCAGATTATCGCCATCAACGGGACAAACCCCTGCATGAGCCGGGCGACGCCATGAAGACCGCGAGTGATCGCCAGCAGAGCAAAGACAGCGAGAATAATACCTGTCACCAGCGGGGGAAAATCAAAAGAAAAACTCAGGGCTCGCGCAACGGCGTTCGCCTGAATTCCGCTGAAAATTATGCCGTAGGCGATGAGCAAAAAGACGGCGAACAGAACGCCCATCCAGCGCATCCCCAGCCCGCGCGCCATATACCATGCCGGTCCGCCACGAAACTGCCCATTGGCATCACGTTCTTTATAAAGCTGTGCGAGGGAACATTCGGCAAACGAGGTCGCCATGCCGATAAACGCGGCAACCCACATCCAGAAGACGGCTCCAGGTCCACCGGCGGTAATTGCCAGCGCAACGCCGGCCAGGTTGCCGCTACCCACGCGCGCCGCAAGACTGGTACACAATGACTGAAATGAGGTTAAACCGCCTGGCTGTGGATGAATGCTATTTTTAAGACTTTTGCCAAACTGGCGGATGTAGCGAAACTGCACAAATCCGGTGCGAAAAGTGAACCAACAACCTGCGCCGAAGAGCAGGTAAATCATTACCGATCCCCAAAGGACGCTGTTAATAAAGGAGAAAAAATCTGGCATGCATATCCCTCTTATTGCCGGTCGCGATGACTTTCCTGTGTAAACGTTACCAATTGTTTAAGAAGTATATACGCTACGAGGTACTTGATAACTTCTGCGTAGCATACATGAGGTTTTGTATAAAAATGGCGGGCGATATCAACGCAGTGTCAGAAATCCGAAACAGTCTCGCCTGGCGATAACCGTCTTGTCGGCGGTTGCGCTGACGTTGCGTCGTGATATCATCAGGGCAGACCGGTTACATCCCCCTAACAAGCTGTTTAAAGAGAAATACTATCATGACGGACAAATTGACCTCCCTTCGTCAGTACACCACCGTAGTGGCCGACACTGGGGACATCGCGGCAATGAAGCTGTATCAACCGCAGGATGCCACAACCAACCCTTCTCTCATTCTTAACGCAGCGCAGATTCCGGAATACCGTAAGTTGATTGATGATGCTGTCGCCTGGGCGAAACAGCAGAGCAACGATCGCGCGCAGCAGATCGTGGACGCGACCGACAAACTGGCAGTAAATATTGGTCTGGAAATCCTGAAACTGGTTCCGGGCCGTATCTCAACTGAAGTTGATGCGCGTCTTTCCTATGACACCGAAGCGTCAATTGCGAAAGCAAAACGCCTGATCAAACTCTACAACGATGCTGGTATTAGCAACGATCGTATTCTGATCAAACTGGCTTCTACCTGGCAGGGTATCCGTGCTGCAGAACAGCTGGAAAAAGAAGGCATCAACTGTAACCTGACCCTGCTGTTCTCCTTCGCTCAGGCTCGTGCTTGTGCGGAAGCGGGCGTGTTCCTGATCTCGCCGTTTGTTGGCCGTATTCTTGACTGGTACAAAGCGAATACCGATAAGAAAGAGTACGCTCCGGCAGAAGATCCGGGCGTGGTTTCTGTATCTGAAATCTACCAGTACTACAAAGAGCACGGTTATGAAACCGTGGTTATGGGCGCAAGCTTCCGTAACATCGGCGAAATTCTGGAACTGGCAGGCTGCGACCGTCTGACCATCGCACCGGCACTGCTGAAAGAGCTGGCGGAGAGCGAAGGGGCTATCGAACGTAAACTGTCTTACACCGGCGAAGTGAAAGCGCGTCCGGCGCGTATCACTGAGTCCGAGTTCCTGTGGCAGCACAACCAGGATCCAATGGCAGTAGATAAACTGGCGGAAGGTATCCGTAAGTTTGCTATTGACCAGGAAAAACTGGAAAAAATGATCGGCGATCTGCTGTAATCATTCTTAGCGTGACCGGGAAGTCGGTCACGCTACCTCTTCTGAAGCCTGTCTGTCACTCCCTTCGCAGTGTATCATTCTGTTTAACGAGACTGTTTAAACGGAAAAATCTTGATGAATACTTTACGTATTGGCTTAGTTTCCATCTCTGATCGCGCATCCAGCGGCGTTTATCAGGATAAAGGTATCCCTGCACTGGAAGAATGGCTGACATCGGCGCTCACCACGCCGTTTGAACTGGAAACCCGCTTAATCCCCGATGAGCAGGCGATCATCGAGCAAACGTTGTGTGAGCTGGTGGATGAAATGAGTTGCCATCTGGTGCTCACCACGGGCGGAACTGGCCCGGCGCGTCGTGACGTAACGCCCGATGCGACGCTGGCAGTAGCGGACCGCGAGATGCCTGGCTTTGGTGAACAGATGCGCCAGATCAGCCTGCATTTTGTACCAACTGCGATCCTTTCGCGTCAGGTGGGCGTGATTCGCAAACAGGCGCTGATCCTTAACTTACCCGGTCAGCCGAAGTCTATTAAAGAGACGCTGGAAGGTGTGAAGGACGCTGAGGGTAACGTTGTGGTACACGGTATTTTTGCCAGCGTACCGTACTGCATTCAGTTGCTGGAAGGGCCATACGTTGAAACGGCACCAGAAGTGGTTGCTGCATTCAGACCGAAGAGTGCAAGACGCGACGTTAGCGAATAAAAAAATCCCCCCGAGCGGGGGGATCTCAAAACAATTAGTGGGATTCACCAATCGGCAGAACGGTGCGACCAAACTGCTCGTTCAGTACTTCACCCATCGCCAGATAGATTGCGCTGGTACCGCAGATCAGACCAATCCAGCCGGCAAAGTGGATGATTGCGGCGTTACCGGCAATGTTACCGATCGCCAGCAGGGCAAATAGCACGGTCAGGCTAAAGAAAACGAATTGCAGAACGCGTGCGCCTTTCAGCGTGCCGAAGAACATAAACAGCGTAAATACGCCCCACAGACCCAGGTAGACACCAAGGAACTGTGCATTTGGCGCATCGGTCAGACCCAGTTTCGGCATCAGCAGAATCGCAACCAGCGTCAGCCAGAAAGAACCGTAAGAGGTGAATGCGGTTAAACCGAAAGTGTTGCCTTTTTTGTACTCCAGCAGACCAGCAAAAATTTGCGCGATGCCGCCGTAGAAAATGCCCATGGCAAGAATAATACCGTCCAGAGCGAAATAACCCACGTTGTGCAGGTTAAGCAGAATGGTGGTCATGCCGAAGCCCATCAGGCCCAGCGGTGCCGGATTAGCCAACTTAGTGTTGCCCATAATTCCTCAAAAATCATCATCGAATGAATGGTGAAATAATTTCCCTGAATAACTGTAGTGTTTTCAGGGCGCGGCATAATAATCAGCCAGTGGGGCAGTGTCTACGATCTTTTGAGGGGAAAATGAAAATTTTCCCCGGTTTACGGTGTCAGACCTGAGTGGCGCTAACCATCCGGCGCAGGCAGGCGATTTGCAGTACGGCTGGAATTGTCACGCGATAGGCACTGCCGCTGACCGCTTTAACCCCATTTAATGCTGCGCCCACAGGGCCTCCCAGACCCGCGCCGCGCAGCAAACCATGCCCAAGCACGCTCATTGCTGCGTGGGTGCGTAAAATGCGGGTCAATTGGCTGGAAAGCAAATGCGACACGCCTTTTGCCAATAATTTGTCTTTCATCAGCAGCGGCAGCAGCTCTTCCAGCTCATTCACCCTGGCATCGACCGCGTGCAGAAACTCCTGCTTATGTTCCTCGTCCATATTCTTCCAGGTGTTACGCAGAAATTGTTCCAGTAACTGTTGCTCAATCTCAAACGTAGACATCTCTTTGTCGGCTTTCAGCTTCAATCGTTTTGAAACATCGAGCAAAATGGCCCGATACAATTTACCGTGTCCGCGCAGTTTGTTGGCGATACTATCGCCACCAAAATGCTGTAATTCTCCAGCAATCAGCTGCCAGTTGCGGCGATGTTGCTCGGGATGCCCTTCCATCGATTTAAACAGTTCGTTGCGCATCAGTACGCTGGAGAGGCGAGTTTTGCCTTTTTCATTATGGGTGAGCAATCGGGCGAAATTTGCCAACTGTTCCTCACTACAATGCTGAAGAAAATCCAGATCTGAATCATTCAGGTAATTAACATTCATTTTTTGTGGTTTCTATATTCTGGCGTTAGTCGTCGCCGATAATTTTCAGCGTGGCCATATCCGATGAGTTCACCGTATGACCGGAAAAGGTGATTTTTGAGACGCAGCGTTTATTGTCGTTATCACTGTTAATGTTGATCCAGTCAGTGGTTTGCCCTTCTTTTATTTCTGAAGGAATATTCAGACTCTGACTGGCGCTACGGGCGGCTTTGAAATAAACCGATGCACCGCTTAACTGTAAATCGCCATGGTCGGCAGAGAGTTGTATGCGTTTCACAATGCGACAAACAGGAAGTTTCAGCGCCAGATCGTTGGTTTCGTTACGCGGCATTGCAATGACGCCGAGGAGTTTATGGTCGTTTGCCTGCGCCGTGCAGCACAGCATCAGGCTAATCGCCAGGCTGGCGGAAATCGTAAAAACGGATTTCATAAGGATTCTCTTAGTGGGAAGAGGTAGAGGGATGAATACCCACTAGTTTACTGCTGATAAAGAGAAGGTTCAGGTACGTAATCTTTTCTTTTTATTACAATTTTTTGATGAATGCCTTGGCTGCGATTCATTCTTTATCTGAATAAAATTGCTGTCAATTTTACGTCTTGTCCTGCCATATCGCGAAATTTCTGCGCAAAAGCACAAAAAATTTTTGCATCTCCCCCTTGATGACGTGGGTTACGACCCCATTTAGTAGTCAACCGCAGTGAGTGAGTCTGCAAAAAAATGAAATTGGGCAGTTGAAACCAGACGTTTCGCCCCTATTACAGACTCACAACCACATGATGACCGAATATATAGTGGAGACGTTTAGATGGGTAAAATAATTGGTATCGACCTGGGTACTACCAACTCTTGTGTAGCGATTATGGATGGCACCACTCCTCGCGTGCTGGAGAACGCCGAAGGCGATCGCACCACGCCTTCTATTATTGCCTATACCCAGGATGGTGAAACTCTGGTTGGTCAGCCGGCTAAACGTCAGGCAGTGACGAACCCGCAAAACACCCTGTTTGCGATTAAACGCCTGATTGGCCGCCGCTTCCAGGACGAAGAAGTACAGCGTGATGTTTCCATCATGCCGTTCAAAATTATTGCTGCTGATAACGGCGACGCATGGGTCGAAGTTAAAGGCCAGAAAATGGCACCGCCGCAGATTTCTGCTGAAGTGCTGAAAAAAATGAAGAAAACCGCTGAAGATTACTTGGGTGAACCGGTAACTGAAGCTGTTATCACCGTACCGGCATACTTTAACGATGCTCAGCGTCAGGCAACCAAAGACGCAGGCCGTATCGCTGGTCTGGAAGTAAAACGTATCATCAACGAACCGACCGCAGCTGCGCTGGCTTACGGTCTGGACAAAGGTACTGGCAACCGTACTATCGCGGTTTATGACCTGGGTGGTGGTACTTTCGATATTTCTATTATCGAAATCGACGAAGTTGACGGCGAAAAAACCTTCGAAGTTCTGGCAACCAACGGTGATACCCACCTGGGTGGTGAAGACTTCGACAGCCGTCTGATCAACTACCTGGTTGAAGAATTCAAGAAAGATCAGGGCATTGACCTGCGCAACGATCCGCTGGCAATGCAGCGCCTGAAAGAAGCGGCAGAAAAAGCGAAAATCGAACTGTCTTCCGCTCAGCAGACCGACGTTAACCTGCCGTACATCACTGCAGATGCGACCGGTCCGAAACACATGAACATCAAAGTGACTCGTGCGAAACTGGAAAGCCTGGTTGAAGATCTGGTAAACCGTTCCATTGAGCCGCTGAAAGTTGCACTGCAGGACGCTGGCCTGTCCGTATCTGATATCGACGACGTTATCCTCGTTGGTGGTCAGACTCGTATGCCAATGGTTCAGAAGAAAGTTGCTGAGTTCTTTGGTAAAGAGCCGCGTAAAGACGTTAACCCGGACGAAGCTGTAGCAATCGGTGCTGCTGTTCAGGGTGGTGTTCTGACTGGTGACGTGAAAGACGTACTGCTGCTGGACGTTACCCCGCTGTCTCTGGGTATCGAAACCATGGGCGGTGTGATGACGACGCTGATCGCGAAAAACACCACTATCCCGACCAAGCACAGCCAGGTGTTCTCTACCGCTGAAGACAACCAGTCTGCGGTAACCATCCATGTGCTGCAGGGTGAACGTAAACGTGCGGCTGATAACAAATCTCTGGGTCAGTTCAACCTGGATGGTATCAACCCGGCACCGCGCGGCATGCCGCAGATCGAAGTTACCTTCGATATCGATGCTGACGGTATCCTGCACGTTTCCGCGAAAGATAAAAACAGCGGTAAAGAGCAGAAGATCACCATCAAGGCTTCTTCTGGTCTGAACGAAGATGAAATCCAGAAAATGGTACGCGACGCAGAAGCTAACGCCGAAGCTGACCGTAAGTTTGAAGAGCTGGTACAGACTCGCAACCAGGGCGACCATCTGCTGCACAGCACCCGTAAGCAGGTTGAAGAAGCAGGCGACAAACTGCCGGCTGACGACAAAACTGCTATCGAGTCTGCACTGACTGCACTGGAAACTGCTCTGAAAGGTGAAGACAAAGCCGCTATCGAAGCGAAAATGCAGGAGCTGGCACAGGTTTCCCAGAAACTGATGGAAATCGCCCAGCAGCAACATGCCCAGCAGCAGACTGCCGGTGCTGATGCTTCTGCAAACAACGCGAAAGATGACGATGTTGTCGACGCTGAATTTGAAGAAGTCAAAGACAAAAAATAATCGCCCTATAAACGGGTAATTATACTGACACGGGCGAAGGGGAATTTCCTCTCCGCCCGTGCATTCATCTAGGGGCAATTTAAAAAAGATGGCTAAGCAAGATTATTACGAGATTTTAGGCGTTTCCAAAACAGCGGAAGAGCATGAAATCAAAAAGGCCTACAAACGCCTGGCCATGAAATACCACCCGGACCGTAACCAGGGTGACAAAGAGGCCGAGGCGAAATTTAAAGAGATCAAGGAAGCTTATGAAGTTCTGACCGACTCGCAAAAACGTGCGGCATACGATCAGTATGGTCATGCTGCGTTTGAGCAAGGTGGTATGGGCGGCGGCGGTTTTGGCGGCGGCGCAGACTTCAGCGATATTTTTGGTGACGTTTTCGGCGATATTTTTGGCGGCGGACGTGGTCGTCAACGTGCGGCGCGCGGTGCTGATTTACGCTATAACATGGAGCTCACCCTCGAAGAAGCTGTACGTGGCGTGACCAAAGAGATCCGCATTCCGACTCTGGAAGAGTGTGACGTTTGCCACGGTAGCGGTGCAAAACCAGGTACACAGCCGCAGACCTGTCCGACCTGTCATGGTTCTGGTCAGGTGCAGATGCGTCAGGGATTCTTTGCCGTGCAGCAGACCTGTCCACACTGTCAGGGCCGCGGTACGCTGATCAAAGATCCGTGCAACAAATGTCATGGTCATGGTCGTGTTGAGCGCAGCAAAACGCTGTCCGTTAAAATCCCGGCAGGGGTGGACACTGGAGACCGCATCCGTCTTGCGGGCGAAGGTGAAGCGGGCGAGCATGGCGCACCGGCAGGCGATCTGTACGTTCAGGTTCAGGTTAAACAGCACCCGATTTTCGAGCGTGAAGGCAACAACCTCTATTGCGAAGTCCCGATCAACTTCGCTATGGCGGCGCTGGGTGGCGAAATCGAAGTACCGACCCTTGATGGTCGCGTCAAACTGAAAGTGCCTGGCGAAACCCAGACCGGTAAGCTTTTCCGTATGCGCGGTAAAGGCGTCAAGTCTGTCCGCGGTGGCGCACAGGGTGATTTGCTGTGCCGCGTTGTCGTCGAAACACCGGTAGGCCTGAACGAGAAGCAGAAACAGCTGCTGCAAGAGCTGCAAGAAAGCTTCGGTGGCCCAACCGGCGAGCACAACAGCCCGCGCTCAAAGAGCTTCTTTGATGGTGTGAAGAAGTTTTTTGACGACCTGACCCGCTAACCTCCCCAAAAGCCTGCCCGTGGGCAGGCCTGGGTAAAACCAGGGTGCGTTGAAGATATGCGAGCACCTGAAAAGTGGCGGGGATCACTCCCATAAGCGCTAACTTAAGGGTTGAACCATCTGAAGAATGCGACGCCTCGGTGCCTCGTTAAGACGATGCCTCGCGTTCTTCAATTGCGTTTTGTAGGCTGTCAGGGATACTGTCCCACGAATGGCCACCTATAAGCTCCAGATGACCATTTTTGTTATTCTCCACAACGAGTTAGTTCTTCTTTTCGGATCCGGCACTTCTGGGGGGGAAATCCAGCGATGGCTGGATTATGTCGTCAATTAAAAATGCGGCGAGTAGATTAGCAAATATCCACGCTTTCGCGAGTTCAGGTTCCTTTGCACGCAAAGCATCCAGGTGCAGCAAACTTTTGAGCCGCTTAAAAGCCAGTTCAATTTGCCATCGCAGACGGTAACAATCAGCCACTTGCTCTGCTGAATATTCATCTTCCGGTAATGATGTTAGCAATAGCACATGGCCCGCTGCTTCCAGCGTTTCCGCCTGAACTACTCGTCCTTTTCGACGATTCTCGCTGAGCAGTCGGGTTTTACTGATTAATGCTTTTTCGGGAGGAAGTGATACGGCAATGAGACGTGCCGGAAAGGGAGCTCCGGCTTTTTTATTACCTGAATTGCCTATCATTACAGTGGTTTCACCGTTCTTACCGCAATCCAGCCCGCGCAGAAAACCCATCATGTCAAAGCGCATTCCTTCTGCAGTTAACCAGCGCAATCCTCGCCAGTGAACCCGGACGATATAATCAGCTTCTCCAAAAGCAAGTGAGCGGATACATTCGGGACGCGAACCGAATCCCCGGTCAGCAATGCGTATCTCGTCTGCCGTTTGCGCAAATCGGTCCAGCCGTTCAGCGTCTCTGCTGTCGGTTAGCTCAAAATCAGTGAACTGACAGGTATGAGGATCATATCCCATATGTAGTCGCCATTCAGCGCTGCCGCCCCCGGGCGCACTGATTGCTGTTCCATCGACAAGACGCAATCTCTTTCCGCTTGTACAACCCGTAACTGCGGCGCGTACAGCAAGTGTTTGTGCGGCAAGTATGCCAAACCAGTCGGCGGCATTCCGCAGCCGCTTCAGGAGAGCCACGTCAGATAATGTTGCAACGTCATGGAGCTGAGCCCATGCAGTGACTTCACGTAATGACATCCCCCCGGGGCCGTAAGCCAGCCCCAGACGTAGCAGAGTTGCAGCATCACGAATTTCGCGGCGGCGGGTTAGAGCCCCGGCATTACGTGCCGAAGTATCCAGTTCTTCGGGCTTACCAATATGGGCCAGAATTGCTGACCAGTTATCGTGAGAGTAATTCATCGGCACGTTAAATCATATCAGGCGTAATACCACAACCCTTAAGTTAGCGCTTATGGGATCACTCCCCGCCGTTGCTCTTACTCGGATTCGTAAGCCGTGAAAACAGCAACCTCCGTCTGGCCAGTTCGGATGTGAACCTCACAGAGGTCTTTTCTCGTTACCAGCGCCGCCACTACGGCGGTGATACAGATGACGATCAGGGCGACAATCATCGCCTTATGCTGCTTCATTGCTCTCTTCTCCTTGACCTTACGGTCAGTAAGAGGCACTCTACATGTGTTCTGCATATAGGGGGCCTCGGGTTGATAGTAAAATATCACTCGGGGCTTTTCTCTATCTGCCGTTCAGCTAATGCCTGAGACAGATAGCCTCAAGCACCCGCCGCTATTATATCGCTCTCTTTAACTCATTCTGTTTTATCGATTCTAATCCTGAAGACGCCTCGCATTTTGATGGCGTAATTTTTTAATGATTTAATTATTTAACTTTAATTTATCTCTTCATCGCAATTATTGACGACAAGCTGGATTATTTTTGAAATATTGGCCTAACAAACATCGCCGACTGACAACAAATTAATTATTACTTTTCCTAATTAATCCCTCAGAAATCCTCACCTTAAGCTATGATTATCAGGGCTTAGGGTTACTCGTCAGCGCTTACAGCCGTCAAAAACGCATCTCACCGCTGATGGCGCAAATTCTTCAATGGCTCGTAAAAAACGAATTATTCCTACACTATAATCTGATTTTAACGATGATTCGTGCGGGGTAAAATAGTAAAAACGATCTATTCACCTGAAAGAGAAATAAAAAGTGAAACATCTGCATCGATTCTTTAGCAGTGATGCCTCGGGAGGCATTATTCTTATCATTGCCGCTATCCTGGCGATGATGATGGCCAACAGCGGCGCAACCAGTGGATGGTATCACGACTTTCTGGAGACGCCGGTTCAGCTCCGGGTTGGTTCACTCGAAATCAACAAAAACATGCTGTTATGGATAAATGACGCGCTGATGGCGGTATTTTTCCTGTTAGTCGGTCTGGAAGTTAAACGTGAACTGATGCAAGGATCGCTAGCCAGCTTACGCCAGGCCGCATTTCCAGTTATCGCCGCTATTGGTGGGATGATTGTGCCGGCATTACTCTATCTGGCTTTTAACTATGCCGATCCGATTACCCGCGAAGGGTGGGCGATCCCGGCGGCTACTGACATTGCCTTTGCACTTGGTGTGCTGGCGCTATTGGGAAGTCGTGTTCCGTTAGCGCTGAAGATCTTTTTGATGGCTCTGGCTATTATCGACGATCTTGGGGCCATCATTATCATCGCATTGTTCTACACTAATGACTTATCGATGGCCTCTCTTGGCGTCGCGGCTGTAGCAATTGCGGTACTCGCGGTATTGAATCTGTGTGGTGTACGCCGCACGGGCGTCTATATTCTGGTTGGCGTAGTGTTGTGGACTGCGGTGTTGAAATCGGGGGTTCACGCAACTCTGGCGGGGGTAATTGTCGGCTTCTTTATTCCTTTGAAAGAGAAGCATGGGCGTTCTCCAGCGAAGCGACTGGAGCATGTGTTGCACCCGTGGGTGGCGTATCTGATTTTGCCGCTGTTTGCATTCGCTAATGCTGGCGTTTCTCTGCAAGGCGTCACGCTGGATGGCTTGACCTCCATTCTGCCATTGGGGATCATCGCTGGCTTGCTGATTGGCAAACCGCTGGGGATTAGTCTGTTCTGCTGGTTGGCGCTGCGTTTGAAACTGGCGCATCTGCCTGAGGGAACGACTTATCAGCAAATTATGGCGGTGGGGATCCTGTGCGGTATCGGTTTTACTATGTCTATCTTTATTGCCAGCCTGGCCTTTGGTAGCGTAGATCCAGAACTGATTAACTGGGCGAAACTCGGTATCCTGGTCGGTTCTATCTCTTCGGCGGTAATTGGATACAGTTGGTTACGCGTTCGTTTGCGTCCATCAGTTTGACAGGACGGTTTACCGGGGAGCCATAAACGGCTCCCTTTTCATTGTTATCAGGGAGAGAAATGAGCATGTCTCATATCAATTACAACCACTTGTATTACTTCTGGCATGTCTATAAAGAAGGTTCCGTGGTTGGCGCAGCGGAGGCGCTTTATTTGACACCACAAACCATTACCGGACAGATCCGGGCTCTGGAAGAGCGCCTGCAAGGCAAATTATTTAAGCGCAAGGGACGTGGTCTCGAACCCAGCGAGCTGGGAGAACTGGTCTATCGCTATGCCGATAAAATGTTCACCTTAAGCCAGGAAATGCTGGATATTGTGAACTATCGCAAAGAATCCAATTTATTGTTTGACGTTGGCGTGGCTGATGCACTTTCCAAACGCCTGGTCAGTAGCGTGCTGAATGCTGCAGTGGTAGAAGGCGAGCCGATTCATCTTCGCTGCTTCGAATCCACCCACGAAATGCTACTGGAGCAATTAAGCCAGCATAAACTGGATATGATCATTTCCGACTGTCCGATAGACTCTACGCAGCAGGAAGGCCTGTTCTCCGTGAGAATTGGCGAATGTGGCGTGAGTTTCTGGTGTACAAATCCACCACCAGAAAAACCGTTCCCGGCTTGTCTGGAAGAACGGCGACTTTTGATTCCTGGGCGACGTTCAATGTTAGGGCGCAAATTGCTTAACTGGTTTAACTCCCAGGGATTAAACGTAGAAATCCTCGGCGAGTTTGATGATGCCGCGTTGATGAAAGCTTTTGGTGCAATGCACAATGCAATCTTCGTTGCCCCAACGCTTTATGCATATGACTTTTATGCCGATAAAACTGTCGTAGAAATTGGTCGCGTCGAGAATGTGATGGAAGAGTACCATGCTATTTTTGCTGAGCGGATGATTCAGCACCCGGCGGTACAGCGAATCTGCAATACGGATTATTCTGCGCTTTTTAGTCCAGCGGCGCGTTAATCGGCAGCTCCCCCAAAGTTAAAGTGGAGGAGATAGATTAGTTGTACATAACCACGATTTTGACTCGGCTCATTATTTGCCCGCTTGAGACATTATTTCCATATGTACGCGGGCGAATAAATAGAGGAATCTGATTACTTCCTTCATGGGGATGCTGAAAAGAGTAGTAATTGCTTTTACCATACTGGATTTCATTCGTACCATCATTCGAGAGTTGAAAGCCTACTTGACCCGCACCGTCCTCACTGTTTTCTAACTCATTTTTTAATATGCTGGTTCCTGACTCCTGTATCGTCACTGGTTCAAAGTAATATTCAACATCACTGGGTTCAAAAACTAATTCACCTTGCTCGCCCTGGATGCAGTCAAATCTTATATGATGAAACTGATAATTTTCATTATTGATACGAGACAGTACAAATCGTCCAGTGTCGATGGATTGATCTTCAAAACCACAGGTCATTAAATTTACCTGTAAAATAGTATTTAAATTATAATTAAAGCGGGCGCTATTACAATTAGTATTATTCCCTGTACATGAACTCACTTCAATTTCGAACAACAAAGGAAAAGGAGTTCCTGGAAAAATGTCTGCGGTGTTAGAACTATCTGATACAGATGCGATAGAATATGGAATGGTGAAATTTATCGCAGATAGCATTTCTTCTAAATTATAAGATGACTTCCCTGGAAGCTCTATTTTTTTACCGTCATATTCAAAGGGGAAATTAATAATATAATGACGACTTCCGACTTTAAACCTTAAAGCGTTCTGTGTTAAAAAATGAACTTTAATGGCGTTGGTTGTCTCTTGCAAGTCTGTACACTCAATGATATTTCCGGTGTTTTCAATTTTTTCGGCGGTGAGATTACCTTTCATACTCAGTGGCTTGAGTATATATGTTCCACGTTGTTCACCGACATTGGTCAATGCACAGGGAGCACTTTGCACAATAAAAGAATATAGACTCAAGGTGATTAATAAAAGCCACTTCATAGTAAACTCCTTTTACTGGCATATATATGTTTTGTTTTCATCAATAACGTGTTGAAAAGTAATAGTACAGAATAAATTCTGTTCATCATTGAGAGCAACTTTTATGCCAGTTGGAATTTCATCTACGCGAATAAAAAGGCGACTACCCTGGCCAACGACTCCAATATTGTTTTCCTGGAGATCCAGTACGTCATAGCCAAAGGTTAATGGCGAACCATCGGGACGCAGTGCCTGTATATACCAAGGCTTACGTTGGTCAGTTGTAAACTGCACATAAGAAACTGCTCCACGGTAAGGCGCAATAATTTGACGATTGCCCTGCAATTCTGTTTCACTTTCACTGTTTGCTATATCAAGTACCAGATGGTTTTCACGATGAGGTATAATCGGGTCGTAAACAACCTGGCCTTTGCTGTTTGTTCGGTTGTATTTTTGTCCATTAATATGCGCGCCTTCTAATCCAGGCGCATCCAGAATTGCAAATGTATCGGATAACTGGTTAGTGATATTAATACCACCGGACCAGACAACTAATCCACTACTAATACTTCCACCACTTTGCCAGGCGTTTTTAGAATGACTATAGCTGCCATCTATTATGGCGATGGGAGTTCTCCAGCTTAAATTCGTACCAAGCGAGGTATCATTATTTTGTTGTTGCTGATTAACATATATACCATAATTTAACTGATCATGTTCACCGGCTATGCCAGTAATTCCAGTATTGTTGGAGGAATAGCCATCTTTGGAAAATGAGGTCGAATTCGATAAGTTAATTTGGTGACGTGTTTTGGCAATATCATCCCCCCAGTAGAAAGGAATGGAGATAAACAGATTAAAACGCTCCTCTTCTTTATTATTTTCATCATAAGATTGGCTGGCAGAGAAAGTATAACTAATGTGTTGCCAGTTATTGGAGTAACTGAATTGGTAATCTTTAGCATTTCCACTTCGCCCCCAGTAATTCCGCCAAAGCGCACTTAATGATACATTTCCCAGATTATTGGATAAAGGTTGCATAATATTGGCAGAAAGGCTATTTTTTCTGCCAATATCATAAAAATCATTATAATCACTCTGATGATAGTGTTTATCATTTTCGTAAAGATGGTCGCTGAATGTCCTGTAATCCTGCGAAGCATAACGCCAGGCGGCCACGCTAAATCGAGTGGCTGTTTGTACTAGATATTTATTATAGGCGACCTGATAGCTCGTACCTTCGTGTCTGGTATCATTATTTAACTTACTACTCGATCGGGCAGCGTAAAAAGAGATGGCACCCAGCGGTGTATTCCAACCATTTCCCAGAGTTATAGCATTATAGTTATCGGATAAAATCGTACCCGATTATGTGATCAGGTTGTTATTATTTAGATTAATGTTTAAATTTTTTAATTTCTTGATGTGAAGTTGATGAAAGTTTAATATTCTTAATTATTCCCTTCTTTATAAGAAGAGCAAGGTGCCATTATTAGAGTGAGAGAGTAGGATGTTTCAGAGTATGCTTCAGATTATTTTTTATTCCTCTGTAGTGAATTAATAATCATCACAGTTAATTTCATTCTGAAATTACTTCTTTTTTGAGATTTTTTAATTTTGATGAGCTATGTTTTTCATAAGGAACATAGACTCGTTGATGCTCTGAAGGTATTTTCTCATTTCCGGGGATGTTTTGTCGTAATCGTGCATAAACTTTTTCAGTTCTTTATACACATCATTATTTAGCTTTACATTGTCGCGAACTAAAGTTTGTACCAATGGTATCAAAATTTCGAAACGGGACGGTTTGTCATCAATACTTGCCAGGGTTTTGAATACTCCTGTGTATCTGTAACCTAAGTGCTTATTGACAAGTTGAGTGGTCCATCGACCAGGCATAATATCTTCACAGAGCAAATTTTTTATTCTGGTATTAGTGAATGATGCTCCAAATATGTTGCTTTTTATAATGAAGAGATTATTAATTTCTCCATTTGAAAAGATGGTGTTTGATAAGTCGCTTTCAAAACATGATATATTGGATAATACACAACTAAAATAATACCCATATGAAAGGTTGCTCTTTTCTATTGTTATATTTGATAGCGACATTTTATGTATATTGATATTAGGGGCAGTCAAATACTGGATCTTTTGATCGTTAAGTTCATACATCTCCAGTGATTTATTATAGGGTAATAAAAGTATAAATTCCTTTATATTATCTCCGCAGTAAGAAAAGACGACATCAAATTTATTAGTGGCCATATTTTCAGTTGAGCAGTAAGCTGATTTTTCTATTAACCGACTGGGCACGCTTTTAAATAAAGATAATTTTCCACATAGTTTTGAATATGCCGAATTGCTAGTTTTAAAATTCTGCCATGTTATTTTCTGGTTATCATCTTTCGATGAGGAGGGGATTTTATTGCATTGTTCATTATATAGCTCAGGGAAAATATTTTTTTTAATTAGCTTTTTGATTTCCTGGTTAAGATGACTTTTTTTCTTGTCTATTGCACTATATTTAGCGTTTTGTGACGTCTCCTGATGAGCATAAAATGACTGGAGATTTCTGCAGGCCTCATAAAATATTTCAGGAGTATATAGCTGTGGGTATATTTCCGGGTTGAAGTTTGCCTTTAAGAACTTAACGAATTTTTCATAGCATTCTTGATATATCTTAATCTCTTCAGAAAGACATTCGCTTGTTCTGTCATCAAAAACATCCAATCTAAGTAATGTGATGCCTTTGTGTTTAAAAAATAAAATTGAACTGTATGTTCTATGAGTTTACATCTATAAAAATGTGCATCTCTCAGATGAGTATATTGAAAAAAATGATGGAGGACTGGAGATGGTTTAGGAAAATCCTGGCTTCTGAAAAAGTCATCAAACAAAATTAAGAACTCTGTTTTATACTCGCAAAACACTTTTACTAACTCATTTTGTCTTGTTTTATTTATTATTACATCATCTACTATATTTGATTTATAAAGACAATGTGGCGAAGTTGAGATACCATCTGTCATTATCAGTCCTTGAAGTTGATGAATTTTTATTAATTTAATTTATGAGTGAATGTGACTACTATCAAAAATCGCTCATTAATTTTAAGAAGTACAATATAAATAGGTATTTAACCTGTGTTGATTGCTGTTAATAATTTACAAGGTCTAATGAGGAGATATTTATGAATGGTTAAAGTATATAGGAATTTAATTCAAAAATAGAGTGGTCTTAAGTTTAATACCTCAATGTGTATCACAATATCCACATTCTTTGTAGGGGGTCTGGAGATTGAGTAGATATTCTTGTTCAGAATGTATCAGCCGATGGTTCTACGATTCTTAAGCCACGAAGAGTTCAGATAGTACAACGGCATGTCTGCAAGAACCTGCAACTTTTGACTATCTGGCAACCGGCAGTGTGTTCTCTCACGCATCACAAAAGCAGCAGGCATAAAAAAACCCGCTTGCGCGGGCTTTTTCACAAAGCTTCAGCAAATTGGCGATTAAGCCAGTTTGTTGATCTGTGCAGTCAGGTTAGCCTTATGACGTGCAGCTTTGTTTTTGTGGATCAGACCTTTAGCAGCCTGACGGTCCACGATCGGTTGCATTTCGTTAAATGCTTTCTGTGCAGCAGCTTTGTCGCCAGCTTCGATAGCTGCGTATACTTTCTTGATGAAAGTACGCATCATAGAGCGACGGCTTGCGTTGTGCTTACGAGCCTTTTCAGACTGAATGGCGCGCTTCTTAGCTGATTTGATATTAGCCAAGGTCCAACTCCCAAATGTGTTCTATATGGACAATTCAAAGGCCGAGGAATATGCCCTTTTAGCCTTCTTTTGTCAATGGATTTGTGCAAATAAGCGCCGTTAATGTGCCGGCACTCGTTACGTAGTGATGGCGCAGGATTCTACCAGCTTGCGGGGTGTGAATACAGCTTTTCCGCGATAAAAATTGCAGCAGGCGGTCAGTTTCTTCCCGTGATTTGCGCCATGGCAATGAAAAGCCACTTCTTTCTGATTTCGGTACTCAATCGCCGGTTAACCTTGACCGCTGTACAAGGTATACTCGGACGATTTTCACTGTTTTGAGCCAGACATGAAGCTGATACGCGGCATACATAATCTCAGCCAGGCCCCGCAAGAAGGGTGTGTGCTGACTATTGGTAATTTCGACGGCGTGCATCGCGGTCATCGCGCGCTGTTACAGGGCTTGCAGGAAGAAGGGCGCAAGCGCAACTTACCGGTGATGGTGATGCTTTTTGAACCTCAACCACTGGAACTGTTTGCTACCGATAAAGCCCCGGCACGGCTGACCCGGCTGCGGGAAAAACTGCGTTACCTTGCAGAGTGTGGCGTTGATTACGTGCTGTGCGTGCGTTTCGACAGGCGTTTCGCGGCGTTAACCGCGCAAAATTTCATCAGCGATCTTCTGGTGAAGCATTTGCGCGTAAAATTTCTTGCCGTAGGGGATGATTTCCGCTTTGGCGCTGGTCGTGAAGGCGATTTCTTGTTATTACAGAAAGCTGGCATGGAATACGGCTTCGATATCACTAGTACGCAAACTTTTTGCGAAGGTGGCGTGCGTATTAGCAGCACCGCTGTGCGTCAGGCGCTGGCGGATGACAATCTGGCTCTGGCAGAAAGTTTACTGGGGCACCCGTTTGCCATCTCCGGGCGTGTAGTCCACGGTGATGAATTAGGGCGCACTATAGGTTTCCCGACGGCGAATGTACCGCTACGCCGTCAGGTTTCCCCGGTGAAAGGGGTTTATGCGGTAGAAGTGCTGGGCCTCGGTGAAAAGCCGTTACCCGGCGTGGCAAACATCGGAACACGCCCAACGGTTGCCGGTATTCGCCAGCAGCTGGAAGTGCATTTGTTAGATGTTGCAATGGACCTTTACGGTCGCCATATACAAGTAGTGCTGCGTAAAAAAATACGCAATGAGCAGCGATTTGCGTCGCTGGACGAACTGAAAGCGCAGATTGCGCGTGATGAATTAACCGCCCGCGAATTTTTTGGGCTAACAAAACCGGCTTAAGCCTGTTATGTAATCAAACCGAAACACGGAACCGAGAATCTGATGAGTGACTATAAATCAACCCTGAATTTGCCGGAAACAGGGTTCCCGATGCGTGGCGATCTCGCCAAGCGCGAACCGGGAATGCTGGCGCGTTGGACTGATGATGATCTGTACGGCATCATCCGTGCGGCTAAAAAAGGCAAAAAAACCTTCATTCTGCATGATGGCCCTCCTTATGCGAATGGCAGCATTCATATTGGTCACTCGGTTAACAAGATTTTGAAAGACATTATCGTGAAGTCCAAAGGGCTTTCCGGTTATGACTCGCCGTATGTGCCTGGCTGGGACTGCCACGGTCTGCCGATCGAGCTGAAAGTAGAGCAAGAATACGGTAAGCCGGGTGAGAAATTCACCGCCGCCGAGTTCCGCGCCAAGTGCCGCGAATACGCGGCGACCCAGGTTGACGGTCAACGCAAAGACTTTATCCGTCTGGGCGTGCTGGGCGACTGGTCGCACCCGTACCTGACCATGGACTTCAAAACTGAAGCCAACATCATCCGCGCGCTGGGCAAAATCATCGGCAACGGTCACCTGCACAAAGGCGCGAAGCCGGTACACTGGTGCGTTGACTGCCGTTCTGCGCTGGCGGAAGCGGAAGTTGAGTATTACGACAAAACTTCTCCGTCCATCGACGTTGCTTTTCAGGCGGTCGATCAGGATGCACTGAAAGCAAAATTTGCCGTAAGCAACGTTAACGGCCCAATCTCGCTGGTGATCTGGACCACTACGCCGTGGACTCTGCCTGCGAACCGCGCAATCTCTATTGCACCTGATTTCGACTATGCGCTGGTGCAGATCGACGGTCAGGCCGTGATTCTGGCGAAAGATCTGGTTGAAAGCGTAATGCAGCGTATCGGCGTGACCGATTACACCATTCTCGGCACGGTAAAAGGTGCGGAGCTTGAGTTGCTGCGCTTTACCCATCCGTTTATGGGCTTCGACGTTCCGGCAATCCTCGGCGATCACGTTACCCTGGATGCCGGTACCGGTGCCGTTCACACCGCGCCTGGCCACGGCCCGGACGACTATGTGATCGGTCAGAAATACGGCCTGGAAACCGCTAACCCGGTTGGCCCGGACGGCACTTATCTGCCGGGCACTTATCCGACGCTGGATGGCGTGAACGTCTTCAAAGCGAACGACATCGTCGTTGCGCTGCTGCAGGAAAAAGGCGCGCTGCTGCACGTTGAGAAAATGCAGCACAGCTATCCGTGCTGCTGGCGTCACAAAACGCCGATCATCTTCCGCGCGACGCCGCAGTGGTTCGTCAGCATGGATCAGAAAGGTCTGCGTGCGCAGTCACTGAAAGAGATCAAAGGCGTGCAGTGGATCCCGGACTGGGGCCAGGCGCGTATCGAGTCGATGGTTGCTAACCGTCCTGACTGGTGTATCTCCCGTCAGCGCACCTGGGGCGTACCGATGTCACTGTTCGTGCACAAAGACACGGAAGAGCTGCATCCGCGTACTCTCGAACTAATGGAAGAAGTGGCAAAACGCGTTGAAGTTGACGGCATCCAGGCGTGGTGGGATCTTGATGCGAAAGAGATCCTCGGCGATGAAGCTGATCAGTACGTGAAAGTGCCGGACACATTGGATGTATGGTTTGACTCCGGATCTACCCACTCTTCTGTTGTTGACGTGCGTCCGGAATTTGCCGGTCACGCAGCGGACATGTATCTGGAAGGTTCTGACCAGCACCGTGGTTGGTTCATGTCTTCCCTAATGATCTCCACCGCGATGAAAGGCAAAGCGCCGTATCGTCAGGTACTGACCCACGGCTTTACCGTGGATGGTCAGGGTCGCAAGATGTCTAAATCCATCGGCAATACCGTTTCGCCGCAGGATGTGATGAACAAACTGGGCGCGGATATTCTGCGTCTGTGGGTGGCATCAACCGACTACACCGGTGAAATGGCCGTTTCTGACGAGATCCTGAAACGTGCTGCCGATAGCTATCGTCGTATCCGTAACACCGCGCGCTTCCTGCTGGCAAACCTGAACGGTTTTGATCCAGCAAAAGATATGGTGAAACCGGAAGAGATGGTGGTACTGGATCGCTGGGCCGTAGGTTGTGCGAAAGCGGCACAGGAAGACATCCTCAACGCGTACGAAGCATACGATTTCCACGAAGTGGTACAGCGTCTGATGCGCTTCTGCTCCGTTGAGATGGGTTCCTTCTACCTCGACATCATCAAAGACCGTCAGTACACCGCCAAAGCGGACAGTGTGGCGCGTCGTAGCTGCCAGACTGCGCTGTATCACATCGCAGAAGCGCTGGTGCGCTGGATGGCACCAATCCTCTCCTTCACCGCTGATGAAGTGTGGGGCTACCTGCCGGGCGAACGTGAAAAATACGTCTTCACCGGTGAGTGGTACGAAGGCCTGTTTGGCCTGGCAGACAGTGAAGCGATGAACGATGCGTTCTGGGACGAGCTGTTGAAAGTGCGTGGCGAAGTGAACAAAGTCATTGAGCAAGCGCGTGCCGACAAGAAAGTGGGTGGCTCGCTGGAAGCGGCAGTAACCTTGTATGCAGAACCGGAACTGGCGGCGAAACTGACCGCGCTGGGCGATGAATTACGATTTGTCCTGTTGACCTCCGGCGCTACCGTTGCAGACTATAACGACGCACCTGCTGATGCTCAGCAGAGCGAAGTACTCAAAGGGCTGAAAGTCGCGTTGAGTAAAGCCGAAGGTGAGAAGTGCCCACGCTGCTGGCACTACACCCGGGATGTCGGCAAGGTGGCGGAACACGCAGAAATCTGCGGCCGCTGTGTCAGCAACGTCGCCGGTGACGGTGAAAAACGTAAGTTTGCCTGATGAGTCAATCGATCTGTTCAACAGGGCTACGCTGGCTGTGGCTGGTGGTAGTCGTGCTGATTATCGATCTGGGCAGCAAATACCTGATCCTCCAGAACTTTGCTCTGGGGGATACGGTCCCGCTGTTCCCGTCGCTTAATCTGCATTATGCGCGTAACTATGGCGCGGCGTTTAGTTTCCTTGCCGATAGCGGCGGCTGGCAGCGTTGGTTCTTTGCCGGTATTGCGATTGGTATTAGCGTGATCCTGGCAGTGATGATGTATCGCTCGAAGGCCACGCAGAAGCTAAACAATATCGCTTATGCGCTGATTATTGGCGGCGCGCTGGGCAACCTGTTCGACCGCCTGTGGCACGGCTTCGTTGTCGATATGATCGACTTCTACGTCGGCGACTGGCACTTCGCCACCTTCAACCTTGCCGATACTGCCATTTGTGTCGGTGCGGCGTTGATCGTGCTGGAAGGGTTTTTACCTTCTAAAGCGAAAAAACAATAATAAACCCTGCCGGATGCGATGCTGACGCATCTTATCCGGCCTACAGATTGCTGCGAAATCGTAGGCCGGATAAGGCGTTTACGCCGCATCCGGCAAAAATCCTCAAATATAAGAGCAAACCTGCATGTCTGAATCTGTACAGAGCAATAGCGCCGTCCTGGTGCACTTCACGCTAAAACTCGACGATGGCACCACCGCCGAGTCTACCCGCAACAACGGTAAACCGGCGCTGTTCCGCCTGGGTGATGCTTCTCTTTCTGAAGGGCTGGAGCAACACCTGTTGGGGCTGAAAGTGGGCGATAAAACCACCTTCTCGTTGGAGCCAGATGCGGCGTTTGGCGTGCCGTCACCGGACCTGATTCAGTACTTCTCCCGCCGTGAATTTATGGATGCAGGCGAGCCAGAAATTGGCGCAATCATGCTTTTTACCGCAATGGATGGCAGTGAGATGCCTGGCGTGATCCGCGAAATTAACGGCGACTCCATTACCGTTGATTTCAACCATCCGCTGGCCGGGCAGACCGTTCATTTTGATATTGAAGTGCTGGAAATCGATCCGGCACTGGAGGCGTAACATGCAGATCCTGTTGGCCAACCCGCGTGGTTTTTGTGCCGGGGTAGACCGCGCTATCAGCATTGTTGAAAACGCGCTGGCCATTTACGGCGCACCGATATATGTCCGTCACGAAGTGGTACATAACCGCTATGTGGTCGATAGCTTGCGTGAGCGTGGGGCTATCTTTATTGAGCAGATTAGCGAAGTACCGGACGGCGCGATCCTGATTTTCTCCGCACACGGTGTTTCTCAGGCGGTACGTAACGAAGCAAAAAGCCGCGATTTGACGGTGTTTGATGCCACCTGTCCGCTGGTGACCAAAGTGCATATGGAAGTCGCCCGCGCCAGCCGTCGTGGCGAAGAGTCGATTCTCATCGGCCACGCCGGGCATCCGGAAGTGGAAGGTACGATGGGCCAGTACAGTAACCCGGAAGGGGGAATGTATCTGGTCGAATCGCCGGACGATGTGTGGAAACTGACGGTCAAAAACGAAGAGAAGCTCTCCTTTATGACCCAGACCACGCTGTCGGTGGATGACACGTCTGATGTGATCGACGCGCTGCGTAAACGCTTCCCGAAAATTGTCGGTCCGCGCAAAGATGACATCTGCTACGCCACGACTAACCGTCAGGAAGCGGTACGCGCCCTGGCAGAACAGGCGGAAGTTGTGTTGGTGGTCGGTTCGAAAAACTCCTCCAACTCCAACCGTCTGGCGGAGCTGGCCCAGCGTATGGGCAAACGCGCGTTTTTGATTGACGATGCGAAAGATATCCAGGAAGAGTGGGTGAAAGAGGTTAAATGCGTCGGCGTGACTGCGGGCGCATCGGCTCCGGATATTCTGGTGCAAAATGTGGTGGCACGTTTGCAGCAGCTGGGCGGTGGTGAAGCCATTCCGCTGGAAGGCCGTGAAGAAAACATTGTTTTCGAAGTGCCGAAAGAGCTGCGTGTCGATATTCGTGAAGTCGATTAAGTCATTAGCAGCCTAAGTTATGCGAAAATGCCGGTCTTGTTACCGGCATTTTTTATGGAGAAAACATGCGTTTACCTATCTTCCTCGATACTGACCCCGGCATTGACGATGCCGTCGCCATTGCCGCCGCGATTTTTGCCCCCGAACTCGACCTGCAACTGATGACCACCGTCGCGGGTAATGTCTCGGTTGAGAAAACTACCCGTAATGCCTTGCAACTGCTGCATTTCTGGAATGCGGAGATTCCGCTCGCCCAGGGAGCCGCTGTGCCGCTGGTACGCGCACCGCGTGATGCGGCATCTGTGCACGGCAAATCGGGAATGGCTGGCTACGACTTTGTTGAGCACAACCGAAAGCCGCTCGAGGTACCGGCGTTTCTGGCGATTCGGGATGCCCTGATGCGTGCACCAGAGCCTGTTACCCTGGTAGCCATCGGCCCGTTAACCAATATTGCGCTGTTACTTTCACAATGCCCGGAATGCAAACCGCATATTCGCCGTCTGGTGATCATGGGCGGTTCTGCTGGTCGCGGCAACTGTACACCAAATGCCGAGTTTAATATCGCTGCCGATCCAGAAGCGGCTGCCTGTGTCTTCCGTAGCGGCATCGAAATTGTCATGTGCGGTCTGGATGTCACCAATCAGGCAATATTAACCCCTGACTATCTCGCTACTTTACCGGAGTTGAATCGCACCGGAAAAATGCTCCACGCCCTGTTTAGCCACTACCGTAGCGGCAGTATGCAAAGCGGTCTGCGAATGCACGATCTCTGCGCCATCGCCTGGCTGGTGCGCCCGGACTTATTCACCCTCAAGCCGTGTTTTGTCGCGGTAGAAACTCAAGGCGAATTTACCTCAGGCACGACGGTGGTTGATATCGACGGTTGCCTGGGCAAACCAGCCAATGTACAGGTGGCATTGGATCTGAATGTAAAAGGCTTCCAACAGTGGGTGGCTGATTTGCTGGCTCTGGTGCCGTAACCTGTCACATGTTATCGGCATGCAGTCATTCATCGACTCATGCCTTTCACTGATATCCCTCCCTGTTTATCATTAATTTCTAATTATCAGCGTTTTTGGCTGGCGGCGTAGCGATGCGCTGGTTACTCTGAAAACGGTCTATGCAAATTAACAAAAGAGAATAGCTATGCATGATGCAAACATCCGCGTTGCCATCGCGGGAGCCGGGGGGCGTATGGGCCGCCAGTTGATTCAGGCGGCGCTGGCATTAGAAGGCGTGCAGCTGGGCGCGGCGCTGGAGCGCGAAGGATCTTCTTTACTGGGCAGCGACGCCGGTGAGCTGGCTGGTGCAGGGAAAACAGGCGTTACCGTGCAAAGCAGCCTTGATGCGATAAAAGATGATTTTGATGTGTTTATCGATTTTACCCGTCCGGAAGGTACGCTGAACCATCTCGCTTTTTGTCGCCAGCATGGCAAAGGGATGGTGATCGGCACTACGGGGTTTGACGAAGCCGGTAAACAGGCGATTCGTGACGCCGCCGCCGATATTGCGATTGTCTTTGCCGCCAATTTTAGCGTTGGCGTTAACGTCATGCTTAAGCTGCTGGAGAAAGCAGCCAAAGTGATGGGTGACTACACCGATATCGAAATTATTGAAGCACATCATAGACATAAAGTTGATGCGCCGTCAGGCACCGCACTGGCAATGGGAGAGGCGATCGCCCACGCCCTTGATAAAGATCTGAAAGATTGCGCGGTCTACAGTCGTGAAGGCCACACCGGTGAACGTGTGCCTGGCACCATTGGTTTTGCCACCGTGCGTGCAGGTGACATCGTTGGCGAACATACCGCGATGTTTGCCGATATTGGCGAGCGTCTGGAGATCACCCATAAGGCGTCCAGCCGCATGACATTTGCTAACGGCGCGGTAAGATCGGCTTTGTGGTTGAGTGGTAAGGAAAGTGGTCTTTTTGATATGCGAGATGTGCTTGATCTCAATAGTTTGTAACCACAAAATATTTGTTATGGTGCAAAAATAACACATTTAATTTATTGATTGTAAGGGGCTTTAATTTTTGGCCCTTTTATTTTTAGTGTTATGTTTTTAAATTTTCTATAAGTGCCAAAAATTACATGTTTTGTCTTCGGTTTTTGTTGTTTTAATGTAAATTTTGACCATTTGGTCCACTTTTCCCTACTCGCTTTTATTTCATGCAATCTTCTTGCTGCGCAAGCGTTTTCCAGAACAGGTTATATGATCTTTTTGCCGCTTAATGCCTGTAAAACATGCATGAGCCACAAAATAATATAAAAAATCCTGCCATTAAGTTGACTTTTAGCGCCCATATCTCCAGAATGCCGCCGTTTGCCAGAAATTCGTCGGTAAGCAGATTTGCATTGATTTACGTCATCATTGTGAATTAATATGCAAATAAAGTGAGTGAATATTCTCTGGAGGGTGTTTTGATTAAGTCAGCGCTATTGGTTCTGGAAGACGGAACCCAGTTTCACGGTCGGGCCATAGGGGCAACAGGTTCGGCGGTTGGGGAAGTCGTTTTCAATACTTCAATGACCGGTTATCAAGAAATCCTCACTGATCCTTCCTATTCTCGTCAAATCGTTACTCTTACTTATCCCCATATTGGCAATGTCGGCACCAATGACGCCGATGAAGAATCTTCTCAGGTACATGCACAAGGTCTGGTGATTCGCGACCTGCCGCTGATTGCCAGCAACTTCCGTAATACCGAAGACCTCTCTTCTTACCTGAAACGCCATAACATCGTGGCGATTGCCGATATCGATACCCGTAAGCTGACGCGTTTACTGCGCGAGAAAGGCGCACAGAATGGCTGCATTATCGCGGGCGATAACCCGGATGCGGCGCTGGCGTTAGAAAAAGCCCGCGCGTTCCCAGGTCTGAATGGCATGGATCTGGCAAAAGAAGTGACCACCGCAGAAGCCTATAGCTGGACACAAGGGAGCTGGACGTTGACCGGTGGCCTGCCAGAAGCGAAAAAAGAAGACGAGCTGCCGTTCCACGTCGTGGCTTATGATTTTGGTGCCAAGCGCAACATCCTGCGGATGCTGGTGGATAGAGGCTGTCGCCTGACCATCGTTCCGGCGCAAACTTCTGCGGAAGATGTGCTGAAAATGAATCCAGACGGCATCTTCCTCTCCAACGGTCCTGGCGACCCGGCCCCGTGCGATTACGCCATTACCGCCATCCAGAAATTCCTCGAAACCGATATTCCGGTATTCGGCATCTGTCTCGGTCATCAGCTGCTGGCGCTGGCGAGCGGTGCGAAGACTGTCAAAATGAAATTTGGTCACCACGGCGGCAACCATCCGGTTAAAGATGTGGAGAAAAACGTGGTAATGATCACCGCCCAGAACCACGGTTTTGCGGTGGACGAAGCAATATTACCTGCAAACCTGCGTGTCACGCATAAATCCCTGTTCGACGGTACGTTACAGGGCATTCATCGCACCGATAAACCGGCATTCAGCTTCCAGGGGCACCCTGAAGCCAGCCCTGGTCCACACGACGCCGCGCCGTTGTTCGACCACTTTATCGAGTTAATTGAGCAGTACCGTAAAACCGCTAAGTAATCAGGAGTAAAAGAGCCATGCCAAAACGTACAGATATAAAAAGTATCCTGATTCTGGGTGCGGGCCCGATTGTTATCGGTCAGGCGTGTGAGTTTGACTACTCTGGCGCGCAAGCGTGTAAAGCCCTGCGTGAAGAGGGTTACCGCGTCATTCTGGTGAACTCCAACCCGGCGACCATCATGACCGACCCGGAAATGGCTGATGCAACCTACATCGAGCCGATTCACTGGGAAGTTGTACGCAAGATTATTGAAAAAGAGCGCCCGGACGCGGTGCTGCCAACGATGGGCGGTCAGACGGCGCTGAACTGCGCGCTGGAGCTGGAACGTCAGGGCGTGTTGGAAGAGTTCGGTGTCACCATGATTGGTGCCACTGCCGATGCGATTGATAAAGCAGAAGACCGCCGTCGTTTCGACGTAGCGATGAAGAAAATTGGTCTGGAAACCGCGCGTTCCGGTATCGCACACACGATGGAAGAAGCGCTGGCGGTTGCCGCTGACGTGGGCTTCCCGTGCATTATTCGCCCATCCTTTACCATGGGCGGTAGCGGCGGCGGTATCGCTTATAACCGTGAAGAGTTTGAAGAAATTTGCGCCCGCGGTCTGGATCTCTCTCCGACCAAAGAGTTGCTGATTGATGAGTCGCTGATCGGCTGGAAAGAGTACGAGATGGAAGTGGTGCGTGATAAAAACGACAACTGCATCATCGTCTGCTCTATCGAAAACTTCGATGCGATGGGCATCCACACCGGTGACTCCATCACTGTCGCGCCAGCCCAAACGCTGACCGACAAAGAATATCAAATCATGCGTAACGCCTCGATGGCGGTGCTGCGTGAAATCGGCGTTGAAACCGGTGGTTCCAACGTTCAGTTTGCGGTGAACCCGAAAAACGGTCGTCTGATTGTTATCGAAATGAACCCACGCGTGTCCCGTTCTTCGGCGCTGGCGTCGAAAGCGACCGGTTTCCCGATTGCTAAAGTGGCGGCGAAACTGGCGGTGGGTTACACCCTCGACGAACTGATGAACGACATCACTGGCGGACGTACTCCGGCCTCCTTCGAGCCGTCCATCGACTATGTGGTTACTAAAATTCCTCGCTTCAACTTCGAAAAATTCGCCGGTGCTAACGACCGTCTGACCACTCAGATGAAATCGGTTGGCGAAGTGATGGCGATTGGTCGCACGCAGCAGGAATCCCTGCAAAAAGCGCTGCGCGGCCTGGAAGTCGGTGCGACTGGATTCGACCCGAAAGTGAGCCTGGATGACCCGGAAGCGTTAACCAAAATCCGTCGCGAACTGAAAGACGCAGGCGCAGATCGTATCTGGTACATCGCCGATGCGTTCCGTGCGGGCCTGTCTGTGGACGGCGTCTTCAACCTGACCAATATTGACCGCTGGTTCCTGGTACAGATTGAAGAACTGGTGCGTCTGGAAGAGAAAGTAGCGGAAGTGGGCATCACTGGCCTGAACGCTGAATTCCTGCGCCAGCTGAAACGCAAAGGCTTTGCCGATGCGCGTCTGGCAAAACTGGCGGGCGTGCGCGAAGCGGAAATCCGCAAGCTGCGCGACCAGTATGACCTGCACCCGGTTTATAAGCGCGTGGATACCTGTGCGGCAGAGTTCGCCACCGACACCGCTTACATGTACTCCACTTATGAAGAAGAGTGCGAAGCGAATCCGTCTACCGACCGTGAAAAAATCATGGTTCTCGGCGGCGGCCCGAACCGTATCGGTCAGGGTATCGAATTCGACTACTGCTGTGTACACGCCTCGCTGGCGCTGCGCGAAGACGGTTACGAAACCATTATGGTTAACTGTAACCCGGAAACCGTCTCCACCGACTACGACACTTCCGACCGCCTCTACTTCGAGCCGGTAACCCTGGAAGATGTGCTGGAAATCGTGCGTATTGAGAAGCCGAAAGGCGTTATCGTTCAGTACGGCGGTCAGACCCCGCTGAAACTGGCGCGTGCACTGGAAGCCGCTGGCGTACCGGTTATCGGCACCAGCCCGGATGCTATCGACCGTGCGGAAGACCGTGAACGCTTCCAGCACGCGGTTGACCGCCTGAAACTGAAGCAACCGGCGAACGCCACCGTTACCGCTATCGAAATGGCGGTAGAGAAGGCGAAAGAGATTGGCTACCCGCTGGTGGTACGTCCGTCTTACGTTCTCGGCGGTCGGGCGATGGAAATCGTCTATGACGAAGCAGACCTGCGTCGCTACTTCCAGACGGCGGTCAGCGTGTCTAACGATGCGCCAGTGTTGCTGGACCACTTCCTCGATGACGCGGTAGAAGTGGATGTGGACGCCATCTGCGACGGCGAAATGGTGCTGATTGGCGGCATCATGGAGCATATTGAGCAGGCGGGCGTGCACTCCGGTGACTCCGCATGTTCGCTGCCAGCCTACACTTTAAGTCAGGAAATTCAGGATGTGATGCGCCAGCAGGTGCAGAAACTGGCCTTCGAATTGCAGGTGCGCGGCCTGATGAACGTGCAGTTTGCGGTGAAAAACAACGAAGTCTACCTGATTGAAGTTAACCCGCGTGCGGCGCGTACCGTTCCGTTCGTCTCCAAAGCCACCGGCGTACCGCTGGCAAAAGTGGCGGCGCGCGTGATGGCTGGCAAATCGCTGGCTGAGCAGGGCGTAACCAAAGAAGTTATCCCGCCGTACTACTCGGTGAAAGAAGTGGTGCTGCCGTTCAATAAATTCCCGGGCGTTGACCCGCTGTTAGGGCCAGAAATGCGCTCTACCGGGGAAGTCATGGGCGTGGGCCGCACCTTCGCTGAAGCGTTTGCCAAAGCGCAGCTGGGCAGCAACTCCACCATGAAGAAACACGGTCGTGCGCTGCTTTCCGTGCGCGAAGGCGATAAAGAACGCGTGGTGGACCTGGCGGCAAAACTGCTGAAACAGGGCTTCGAGCTGGATGCGACCCACGGCACGGCGATTGTGCTGGGCGAAGCAGGTATCAACCCGCGTCTGGTAAACAAGGTGCATGAAGGCCGTCCGCACATTCAGGACCGTATCAAGAATGGCGAATATACCTACATCATCAACACCACCTCAGGCCGTCGTGCGATTGAAGACTCCCGCGTGATTCGTCGCAGTGCGCTGCAATATAAAGTGCATTACGACACCACCCTGAACGGCGGCTTTGCCACCGCGATGGCGCTGAATGCCGATGCGACTGAAAAAGTAATTTCGGTGCAGGAAATGCACGCACAGATCAAATAATAGCGTGTCATGGCAGATATTTTTCATCCGCTAATTTGATCGAATAACTAATACGGTTCTCTGATGAGGACCGTTTTTTTTTGCCCATTAAGTAAATCTTTTGGGGAATCGATATTTTTGATGACATAAGCAGGATTTAGCTCACACTTATCGACGGTGAAGTTGCATACTATCGATATATCCACAATTTTAATATGGCCTTGTTTAATTGCTTCAAAACGAGTCATAGCCAGACTTTTAATTTGTGAAACTGGAGTTCGTATGTGTGAAGGATATGTTGAAAAACCACTCTACTTGTTAATCGCCGAATGGATGATGGCTGAAAATCGGTGGGTGATAGCAAGAGAGATCTCTATTCATTTCGATATTGAACACAGCAAGGCGGTTAATACCCTGACTTATATTCTGTCGGAAGTCACAGAAATAAACTGCGAAGTTAAGATGATCCCTAATAAGCTGGAAGGGCGGGGATGCCAGTGTCAGCGACTGGTTAAAGTGGTCGATATCGATGAACAAATTTACGCGCGCCTGCGCAATAACAGTCGGGAAAAATTAGTCGGCGTAAGAAAGACACCGCGTATTCCTGCCGTTCCGCTCACGGAACTTAACCGCGAGCAGAAGTGGCAGATGATGTTGTCAAAGAGTATGCGTCGTTAATGTCATTTCGATGATACCGTGCGACCTGGTCGCCGGATGCGATGCTGGCGCATCTTATCCGGCTTACGGTTGCTCTCCAGCCGGGTTGGATAAGGCGTTTATGCCGCATCCGACAGCTATCGCCGGATGCGATGCTGGCGCATCTTATCCGGCCTACGGTTGCTCTCCAGCAGAGTTGGATAAGGCGTTTACGCCGCATCCGGCAAGATCACCGTTTAGGCGTCACATCCGTTGTCCCCTGCAAACGGGGGCGATTTTCCTCCATTTGCCTCAACGGCTGCGTTTCATGTAACGATGCATGATAGCGCCCGACAAGATCCTGATACTCTTTGGTATTCAACCGTTTCCAGTGTAACTCGTCGTCACTAACACTGCGTACAGCGCGGGCTGGCGTACCCATCAACAACTGGCGTTTCTCGCCGCTAAAGCCCGCTTTGACAAAGCTCATGGCGGCAACAATGCTCTCTTCGCCAATGACCGCGCCATCCATAATCACGCTGTTCATCCCGACCAATGCATCGCGACCAATCACACAACCATGCAGGATCGCTCCGTGCCCGATATGGCCGTTTTCCCCAACAATGGTGTCAGTGTCGCAGTAGCCATGCATAATGCAGCCATCCTGAATATTGGCTCCCGCTTGCACGATCAACCGCCCGTAGTCACCACGCAGTGAGGCGAGTGGGCCGATGTAGACACCGGCTCCCACAATCACATCGCCAATCAAGACGGCACTGGGATGGACAAACGCCGTCGGGTGAACCACCGGAATTAACCCCTCAAAGGCGTAATAGCTCACGGTTGTTAACGTCCTTTCCACACCGGATCGCGCTTCTCGGCAAACGCCAGCGGCCCTTCAATGGCATCCTCCGAATGCAGAACCGACGGATAGTGTTTCAACACGCCGCTGCGAATATAGCGATACGCTTCTTCTACCGGCATTTCGCTGGTGGTGCGGTAGATCTCTTTCAGCGCCGCAATCGCCAGCGGAGCGCTGTTAACCAGCTGCTGCGCCAGTTCGCGGGCGTTATCCATCAGTTCCGCCTGGCTAACCACGCGGTTGACTATCCCCCAACGCAGCGCCTCTTCTGCGCCCATTCGTCTGCCGGTCATCACCATTTCATTGACGATGGCAGGCGGCAGGATCTTCGGCAGACGCAGCACACCGCCGCTGTCAGGAACGATGCCCAGTTTGGCTTCCGGCAGGGCGAAGCTGGCGTTATCGGCACAAACAATAAAATCTGCCGCCAGCGCCAGTTCGAAACCGCCGCCAAAGGCGTAGCCGTTCACAGCTGCGATAACTGGTTTGTCGAGATTGAAAATTTCGGTTAATCCCGCAAAACCACCCGGGCCAAAGTCAGCATCCGGTGCTTCGCCTTCTGCTGCCGCTTTTAAATCCCAGCCCGCGGAAAAGAATTTCTCTCCGGCACCGGTAATAATGGCGACACGTAATTGCGGATCGTCACGGAAATTTAGAAATACTTCGCCCATTTCAAAGCTGGTTTTTGCATCAATAGCATTCGCTTTTGGGCGATCAAGGGTAATTTCCAGAATTGATCCATTGCGGGTCAGATGTAATGATTCACTCATTCCTTTTCTCCATTTTTGCTTTTTCAGGGACGACAACATTCCTGCAAAAAATGCATATTGTTTTAGAGCGTGATTATTAGCTGGCAGGGTAGTTCCCTGCCGTTTCATTTATTTCAGATTCTTTCTAATTATTTTCCCCGAGCAATTACGTGGCAGATCTTTTCTGATCTCCAGATAAGAGGGCACTTTAAATTTCGCCATATTTTGTTCGCAGAAGCGAAAAAATTCCTCTTCGCTCAATGTTTCACCTTCATTCAGCACCACAAATGCTTTGATGGCTTCATCGCGAATCGAATCTTTAATACCCACAACCACGATGTCCTGAATTTTCGGATGGGTGGCGATGATATTTTCCAGCTCCACGCAGGAGACATTCTCGCCACCGCGTTTGATCATATTGCAGCGGCGATCGACGAAATAAAAAAAGCCTTCTTCGTCGCGGTATCCGGTATCACCGGTATGCAGCCAGCCATCAGCTTCCAGCACTTTCGCAGTGGCTTTCGGGTTGAGAAAATACTCTTTGAAGATGGTTTTCCCTGGTACGCCTTTAATACAGATTTCACCGATCTCACCTGCCGGGAGCGGGCAATTGTGATCGTCGCGGATCTCCGCTTCGTAGCAAAACCCCGCTCGACCAATCGACGGCCAGCGTCGTTTATCGCCAGGGCGATCGCCGATAATGCCCACAATGGTTTCCGTCATCCCATAAGACGTCAGCAAGCGAACGCCGAAGCGTTCACAAAACGCATCTTTTTCCTGCTCCGACAAGTTGAGATAAAACATCACTTCCCGCAGGCGGTGTTGCCGATCGTTCGCTGAAGGCGGCTGCACCATCAAGGTACGGATCATCATCGGAATACATTCGGTAACGGTGGCGCGGTACTTCTGTACCTGTCCCCAGAAGGCGCGGGCGCTGTATTTCTCGACCAGCACAAAGGTGGCCCCGGCAGAAAACGCCGCCATCGCCGCAGTACACTGGCAATCGATATGAAACGCAGGCATTACCGTCAGGTAGACGTCATCGTCACGCAGTGCACACTGCCAGGCGGAGTAATATCCAGCGAAGCGCAGGTTGTAATGGGTAATCACCACACCTTTCGGTCGGGAGGTGGTGCCGGAGGTGAAGAGAATTTCCGCCGTATCGTCAGTCGATAGCGGCGGTGCATAGCACAAGGTGGCAGGTTGTTGATTTTTCAGTTGAGTAAACGAACTCACGCCATCATCAGCGGGAAGTGCCACATCTGTCAGGCAAATGTGCCGCAATTGAGTGGCATCTTCCTGCTGAATCTGTTGATACATAGGATAGAATTGCGCACTGGTTACCAGCAGGCACGCCTGGCTATTTTGCAGGATCCACGCGCTTTCCTCGCGTAACAGGCGGGCGTTAATCGGCACCATAATCGCGCCAATTTTTGCCAGCCCGAACCAGCAAAAGATAAATTCCGGGCAGTTGTCGAGATGTAGTGCAACCTTGTCGCCTTTGCGAATCCCCAGCGTATAAAACAGGTTTGCCGTGCGGTTAATCTCCTGATTTAACTCAAGATAACTATACCGGTTAACGACTCCGCCGCTGGATTCACAAATCAGCGCCGTTTTATGACCGTAAACGTCCGCAAGATCGTCCCACATTTGACGTAGATGTTGTCCGCCAATGATATCCATTGCACCTCTATCCATTTTTGTTCGTTTGTTATTGGGCGGGCGCTAGTCAGGCAAGCCGACTGACGCCACGCGTTTAGTCCTCAACTTTGGCCAGACCTTTGCTGACCAACTCCTGAATGTCGTTTTCGCTGTAGCCGATATTTTTCAAAATGGCAGCCGTGTCCATGCCATGTGAGGGCATTCCGCGCCAGATTTGTCCGGGGTTATTTTTGAATTTCGGCATGATGTTCGGCCCTTTGCAGGTGCGACCATCCATCGTTTGCCACTGAGTGATTGATTCGCGAGCCACATACTGTGGATTGCTTTCCAGTTCCGGTACGGTCAGCACTTTGGCGCAGGCGATATTCAGTTCAGCAAAGCGTTCTTTTACTTCCGCGATGGTATGTGTCGCCAGCCAGGCATCGAGTTTCTCTTCAACCAGTGGGCCGTAAGGGCATTCGATACGGTGGATAAGCTGAGTGCCTTCCGGGATTTCTGGCGTGCCAAGCAGATGTGCGAGGCCAATATCTTTAAAGCACTCTTCAATTTGGGTAATGCCCACCAGTTCCATCACGATGTAGCCGTCGGCACATTTATACAGACCGCAACCGGCGTAGTAGGGATCTTTACCTTTGCTCATGCGCGGGCACATTTCGCCGCCGTTGAAGTAATCCATCATGAAGTACTGGCCCATACGCAGCATCACTTCATACATGGCGATGTCGATACTTTCGCCTTTACCGGTTTCACGCGCTTTATGCAGTGCTGCCAGCGCCGCCGTGGTGGCGGTCAGGCCAGAAAAGTAATCGGCGGTATACGGGAAGGCAGGCATTGGCTGGTCAACATCACCGTTCTGAATCAGGTAACCACTGAAGGCCTGGGCGATGGTGTTATAGGCCGGAAGATTGGTGTACTCCTCGGTGCCGTACTGACCAAAACCGGACAGGTGAGCGATAACCAGTTTCGGGTTGTGCTGCCACAGTACTTCATCGGTAATGCCACGACGGGCAAAGGCCGGACCTTTACTGGCTTCGATGAAGATATCGGTGGTTTCCATTAATTTCAGAAACGCTTCGCGGCCTTCATCTTTGAAAATATTTAACGACAGCGCGTGCAAATTGCGGCGGGAGAGTTGCGGGTAGTTCGGTTGAACGCGAATGGTGTCGGCCCAGGCGACGTTCTCGATCCAGATAACTTCCGCGCCCCATTCTGCGAACATTTGCCCGGCAAACGGTCCGGCGATTTCGATACCGGAGAAGACAACGCGCAATCCGGCCAACGGCCCGAATTTCGGCATGGGTAGATGATCCATTATTTGCTCCTGAAAAATTTATGTAGCGCATGACTGCCGGATGCGGCGTAAACGCCTTATCCGGCCTACATTCGTGCTCCCGTAGGCCTGATAAGACGCGTCAGCGTCGCATCAGGCAGCGCACGGACTTAGCGGTATTGCTTCAGCACCGCACGACCCAGCGTCAGGATCTGCATTTCGTCAGATCCTCCGGAAACGCGGTCTACACGCAGGTCACGCCAGAAGCGGCTGATGCGGTGGTTGCCCGCAATCCCGACACCGCCCAGCACCTGCATTGCGCTATCCACCACTTCAAATGCCGCATTGGCGCAGAAGTATTTGCACATCGCTGCATCGCCAGAGGTGATGGTGCCGTTGTCTGCTTTCCACGCTGCTTCATACAGCATGTTTTTCATGGAGTTTAATTTGATCGCCATGTGGGCGAATTTTTCCTGAATCAACTGGAAACGACCAATAGCCTCGCCAAACTGCACGCGCTGGTTGGCGTAGCGCGCCGCATCTTCAAAGGCGCACATCGCCGTACCGTAGTTGGTCAGGGCTACCAGGAAACGTTCATGGTCGAACTCTTCTTTGACGCGGTTAAAGCCGTTACCTTCCCGACCGAACATGTCTTTCTCGTCCAGTTCCACATCGTCAAAGGTGATTTCACAGCAGCTATCCATACGCAGACCGAGCTTCTCAAGTTTGGTCACTTTGATGCCCGGTTTGCTCATATCAACAAACCATTCGGTGTAGACAGGTTTGTCCGGAGAAGCCCCGTCGCGCGCCATCACCACGATGTACGGGGTGTAGGCGCTACTGGTAATAAAACACTTACTACCATTAAGATAAATCTTACCATTTCTACGGGTATAAGTCGTTTTCAGGCTACCCACGTCGGAGCCCGCGCCCGGTTCGGTAATCGCTGAGTTCCACATCTGCTTACCGGTGCCGCGGAAAGCCATAATCTTGTCGATCTGCTCTTGTGTGCCTTCGCGCAGGAAGGTATTGAACCCGCCCGGCAACTGGTACAGTACATAGGTTGGTGCCCCCAGACGTCCCAGCTCCATCCACACGGCGGCGAGAGTAACAAACCCCGCGTCCAGACCACCGTGCTCTTCAGGGATCAGCAGACTGTCGATACCCATATCCGCCAGTGCTTTGACAAAACGTTCCGGGTAGACGCTGTCACGGTCGCACTCGGCAAAATAGGCCTCCCAGTTTTCGCTGGCCATCAGTTCGCGGATACCGGCGACAAACAGTTCCTGCTCATCATTTAAATTAAAATCCATCTTTCAACCTCTTGATATTTTGGGGGTTAATTAATCTTTCCAGTTCTGTTTCGCGTCTTTAATAAAGGAGAGCGTCACCATAATGTTGACGAAGAACAGCGGGCATCCTCCGGCGATAATGGCGGTTTGAATCGGTTTCAGGCCGCCGAGCGCCAGCAGAACAATACCGATAATGCCAACCAGAATTGACCAGCCGATACGCACCAGCAGCGGTGGTTCTTCACCATCGCGTACTTCGCGGCAAGTGGACATCGCCAGGGTATAAGAGCAGGCGTTAACCAGCGTAACGGTGGCAATAAAGCAGAGGATGAAGAAGCCCCACATGGTGGCGGTGCTGAGTGGCAGAGCGGCCCAGGTTTCAATGATGGCGCGCGCCACACCGTACTGTTCGATCAGATTTGGAATGTTGATGATGTTTTTATCTATCAACAGCAGAGTGTTACTACCGAGTACAGTCCACAGGATCCAGGTTGACGCTGTCAGCCCCAGCACCATGCCGAAGCACAGTTCACGCACAGTACGACCACGGGAGATGCGGGCGAGGAAGATACTCATCTGGATAGCATAAATCACCCACCATGCCCAGTAGAACACGGTCCAGCCCTGCGGGAAGCCGCCTTTAGCGATGGGATCGGTATAGAACAACATGCGCGGCAGATACATCAGCAACATCCCCACCGAATCGGTGAAGTAGTTCATGATGAAGCTGGCACCGCTGACAATGAACACCCAACCCAGCATCAGGAAGCTCAGGTAACTACGCACGTCACTGGCGATACGTACCCCTTTTTGCAGACCGCAAGCGACGCAAATGGCGTTGAGGATAATCCAGCAGGTAATGATGATAGCGTCCAGTTGCAGGGTATGCGGAATGCCAAACAACCATTGCATACACTCGGTCACCAGCGGCGTGGCAAGGCCCAGACTGGTACCCATCGCGAAGATCAAGGCGACGAGATAGAAGTTGTCGACGATAGTGCCGAACAACCCTTTGGCGTGTTTTTCACCTACCAGCGGCACCAGTGTCGAGCTGGGGCGAATCACTTCCATTTTGCGGACAAAGAAGAAGTAAGCGAAGGCGACTGAAAGGAAGCTGTAAGTGGCCCACGGCAGAGGTCCCCAGTGGAACAAGCTGTAAGCCAGCCCCAACTCTTTCGCCCCTGTCGAGTTCGGTTCTAAGCCAAACGGCGGGGTGGAGATGTAGTAGTAGATCTCAATCGATCCCCAGAACAGTACGGCAGCAGACGTACAGGAGGCGAACATCATAAAGATCCAACTGGCGGTGCTAAATTCTGGCGGTTCGTTACCTAAACGCTTTTTGGCATACGGGCCAAACACCAGCCAGAACCAACCGAAAAGCATCACCACCATATACCATTCAAATGCCCATCCCCATACATTGGTGACGTAACTGAATACAGCATTAATAACGACATTCGCTGCATCCAGATCTCTGACTGTAAGCCAACAAAGTATGCCGACGATTATTAACGGCGGAAAGAAAACCTTCGGTTCTATTCCCGTTTTTCTCTTTTCATTCTTCATGAGTTAATTCCACTGTGAAAACGAATATTTATTTTGCGTTCCCGTTTGTTTTATTTTTGTTAACATTTAATATAATTATTATTAACCTCGTGGACGCGTTAATGGCTAACTCATAATGGGTATTCAATAAGCTGTATTCTGTGATTGGTATCACATTTTTGTTTCGGGTGAATAGAGGGCGTTTTTTCGTTAATTTTGATTAATAATCAGTTTGTTATGCTCTATTGTGAGTAAAAAAATAACATCTGACTTTCAATATTGGTGATCCATAAAACAATATTGAAAATTTCTTTTTGCTACGCCGTGTTTTCAATATTGGTGAGGAACTTAACAATATTGAAAGTTGGATTTATCTGCGTGTGACATTTTCAATATTGGTGATTAAAGTTTTATTTCCAAATTAAAGGGCGTGATATCTGTAATTAACACCACCGATATGAACGACGTTTCCTTCATGATTTCTGGAGATGCAATGAAGATTATTACTTGCTATAAGTGCGTGCCTGATGAACAGGATATTGCGGTCAATAATGCTGATGGTTCATTAGACTTCAGCAAAGCCGATGCCAAAATAAGCCAATACGATCTCAACGCTATTGAAGCGGCTTGCCAGCTAAAGCAACAGGCAGCAGAGGCGCAGGTGACAGCCTTAAGTGTGGGCGGTAAAGCCCTGACCAACGCCAAAGGGCGTAAAGATGTGTTATCGCGCGGCCCGGATGAACTGATTGTGGTAATTGATGACCAGTTCGAGCAGGCACTGCCGCAACAAACGGCGAGCGCACTGGCTGCAGCCGCCCAGAAAGCAGGCTTTGATTTGATCCTCTGTGGCGATGGTTCTTCCGACCTTTATGCCCAGCAGGTTGGTTTGCTGGTAGGCGAAATCCTCAATATTCCGGCAGTTAACGGCGTCAGCAAAATTATCTCCCTGACTGCAGATACCCTCACCGTTGAGCGCGAACTGGAAGATGAAACCGAAACCTTAAGCATTCCGCTGCCTGCGGTTGTTGCTGTTTCCACTGATATCAATTCCCCACAAATTCCTTCGATGAAAGCCATTCTCGGCGCGGCGAAAAAGCCCGTCCAGGTATGGTCGGCGGCGGATATTGGTTTTAACGCAGAGGCAGCCTGGTCAGAACAACAGGTTGCCGCGCCGAAACAGCGCGAACGTCAGCGCATCGTGATTGAAGGCGACGGCGAAGAACAGATCGCCGCATTTGCTGAAAATCTTCGCAAAGTCATTTAATTACAGGGGATGCTATGAACACGTTTTCTCAAGTCTGGGTATTCAGCGATACCCCTTCTCGTCTGCCGGAACTGATGAACGGTGCGCAGGCTTTAGCTAATCAAATCAACACCTTTGTCCTCAATGATGCCGACGGCGCACAGGCAATCCAGCTCGGCGCTAATCATGTCTGGAAATTAAACGGCAAACCGGACGATCGGATGATCGAAGATTACGCCGGTGTCATGGCTGACACTATTCGCCAGCACGGCGCAGACGGCCTGGTGCTGCTGCCAAACACCCGTCGCGGCAAATTACTGGCGGCAAAACTGGGTTATCGCCTTAAAGCGGCGGTGTCTAACGATGCCAGCACCGTCAGCGTACAGGACGGTAAAGCGACAGTGAAACACATGGTTTACGGTGGTCTGGCGATTGGCGAAGAACGCATTGCCACGCCGTATGCGGTACTGACCATCAGCAGCGGCACGTTCGATGCGGCTCAGCCAGACGCGTCACGCACTGGCGAAACGCACACCGTGGAGTGGCAGGCTCCGGCTGTGGCGATTACCCGCACGGCAACCCAGGCGCGCCAGAGCAACAGCGTCGATCTCGACAAAGCCCGTCTGGTGGTCAGCGTCGGTCGCGGTATTGGCAGCAAAGAGAACATTGCGCTGGCAGAACAGCTTTGCAAGGCGATAGGTGCGGAGTTGGCCTGTTCTCGTCCGGTGGCGGAAAACGAAAAATGGATGGAGCACGAACGCTATGTCGGTATCTCCAACCTGATGCTGAAACCTGAACTGTACTTGGCGGTGGGGATCTCCGGGCAGATCCAGCACATGGTTGGCGCTAACGCGTCGCAAACCATTTTCGCCATCAATAAAGATAAAAATGCGCCGATCTTCCAGTACGCGGATTACGGCATTGTTGGCGACGCCGTGAAGATCCTTCCGGCGCTGACCGCAGCTTTAGCGCGTTGATCCACTCTGGCAGGGCTGCATTTTGGCCCTGCCGCTGACAGGGAGCTCTTATGTCCGAAGATATCTTTGACGCCATCATCGTCGGTGCAGGGCTTGCCGGTTCGGTTGCCGCACTGGTGCTCGCCCGCGAAGGTGCGCAAGTGTTAGTTATCGAGCGTGGCAATTCCGCAGGTGCCAAGAACGTCACCGGCGGGCGTCTCTATGCCCACAGTCTGGAACACATTATTCCTGGTTTCGCCGACTCCGCCCCCGTAGAACGCCTGATCACCCATGAAAAACTCGCGTTTATGACGGAAAAGTCAGCGATGACTATGGACTACTGCAATGGTGACGAAACCTCGCCATCCCAGCGTTCTTACTCCGTTTTGCGCAGTAAATTTGATGCCTGGCTGATGGAGCAGGCCGAAGAAGCGGGCGCGCAGTTAATTACCGGGATCCGCGTCGATAACCTCGTACAGCGCGATGGCAAAGTCGTCGGTGTAGAAGCCGATGGCGATGTGATTGAAGCGAAAACGGTGATCCTTGCTGATGGGGTGAACTCCATCCTTGCCGAAAAATTGGGGATGGCAAAACGCGTCAAACCGACGGATGTGGCGGTTGGCGTGAAGGAACTGATCGAGTTACCGAAGTCGGTTATTGAAGACCGTTTTCAGTTGCAGGGTAATCAGGGCGCGGCTTGCCTGTTTGCGGGATCACCCACCGATGGCCTGATGGGCGGCGGTTTTCTTTATACCAATGAAAACACCCTGTCGCTGGGGCTGGTTTGTGGTCTCCATCATCTGCATGACGCGAAAAAATCGGTGCCGCAAATGCTGGAAGATTTCAAACAACATCCGGCCGTTGCACCGCTGATCGCGGGTGGCAAGCTGGTGGAATATTCCGCTCACGTAGTGCCGGAAGCAGGCATCAACATGCTGCCGGAGTTGGTTGGTGACGGCGTATTGATTGCCGGTGATGCCGCCGGAATGTGTATGAACCTCGGTTTTACCATTCGCGGTATGGATCTGGCGATTGCCGCCGGGGAAGCCGCAGCAAAAACTGTGCTTTCAGCGATGAAAAGCGACGATTTCAGTAAGCAAAAACTGGCGGAATATCGTCAGCATCTTGAGAGTGGCCCGCTGCGCGATATGCGTATGTACCAGAAACTACCGGCGTTCCTTGATAACCCACGCATGTTTAGCGGCTACCCGGAACTGGCGGTGGGCGTGGCGTGTGACCTGTTCACCATTGACGGCAGTGCGCCAGAACTGATGCGCAAGAAAATCCTCCGCCATGGCAAGAAAGTGGGCTTCATCAATCTAATCAAGGATGGCATGAAAGGAGTGACCGTTTTATGACTTCTCCCGTCAATGTGGACGTCAAACTGGGCGTCAATAAATTCAATGTCGATGAAGAGCATCCGCACATTGTTGTGAAGGCCGATGCTGATAAACAGGCGCTGGAGCTGCTGGTGAAAGCGTGCCCCGCAGGTCTGTACAAGAAGCAGGATGACGGCAGTGTGCGCTTCGATTACGCCGGATGTCTGGAGTGCGGCACCTGTCGCATTCTGGGGCTGGGGTCGGCGCTGGAACAGTGGGAATACCCGCGCGGCACCTTTGGTGTGGAGTTCCGTTACGGCTGATGTTGGTTTGATACGTAACGCCGTACTGACTCTCATTGCAAAAAAACAGGAATAACCCATGCAACCGTCCAGAAACTTTGACGATCTCAAATTCTCCTCTATTCACCGCCGCATTTTGCTGTGGGGAAGCGGTGGTCCGTTTCTGGATGGTTATGTACTGGTAATGATTGGCGTGGCGCTGGAGCAACTGACTCCGGCGCTGAAACTGGACGCTGACTGGATTGGCTTGCTGGGCGCGGGAACGCTCGCCGGGCTGTTCGTTGGCACATCGCTGTTTGGCTATATCTCCGATAAATTCGGACGGCGCAAAATGTTCCTCATTGATATCATCGCCATCGGCGTGATATCGGTGGCGACGATGTTTGTCTCATCCCCCGTCGAACTGTTGGTGATGCGGGTACTCATCGGCATTGTCATCGGTGCAGATTATCCCATCGCCACTTCGATGATCACCGAGTTCTCCAGTACCCGTCAGCGGGCGTTTTCCATCAGCTTTATCGCCGCGATGTGGTATGTCGGCGCGACCTGTGCCGATCTGGTCGGCTACTGGCTTTATGATGTGGAAGGTGGTTGGCGCTGGATGCTGGGTAGCGCGGCGATCCCTTGTTTGTTGATTTTGATTGGTCGATTCGAACTGCCTGAATCTCCCCGCTGGTTATTACGCAAAGGGCGAGTAAAAGAGTGCGAAGAGATGATGATAAAACTGTTTGGCGAACCGGTGGCTTTCGATGAAGAGCAGCCGCAGCAAACCCGTTTTCGCGATCTGTTTAATCGCCGCCATTTTCCTTTTGTTCTGTTTGTTGCCGCCATCTGGACCTGCCAGGTGATCCCAATGTTCGCCATTTACACCTTTGGCCCGCAAATCGTTGGTTTGTTGGGATTGGGTGTTGGCAAAAACGCGGCGCTGGGGAACGTGGTGATTAGCCTGTTCTTTATGCTCGGCTGTATTCCGCCGATGCTGTGGTTAAACACTGCCGGACGGCGTCCATTGTTGATTGGCAGCTTTGCCATGATGACGCTGGCGCTGGCGGTTTTGGGGCTGATCCCGGATATGGGGATCTGGCTGGTAGTGATGGCCTTTGCGGTGTATGCCTTTTTCTCTGGCGGGCCGGGTAATTTGCAGTGGCTCTATCCTAATGAACTCTTCCCGACAGATATCCGCGCCTCTGCCGTGGGCGTGATTATGTCCTTAAGCCGTATTGGCACCATTGTTTCGACCTGGGCACTACCGATCTTTATCAATAATTACGGTATCAGTAACACGATGCTAATGGGGGCGGGTATCTCGCTGTTTGGCTTGTTGATTTCCGTAGCGTTTGCCCCGGAGACTCGAGGAATGTCACTGGCGCAGACCAGCAATATGACGATCCGCGGGCAGAGAATGGGATAATTTGTTCAGATTTCTCTCTTTTCTGAATCAATATTATTGACTATAAGCCGCGTGAATATATGACTACACTTTGTGGGAAAACAAAGGCGTAAACACGCGGGCTAATAACTATGATCCTCATAATTTATGCGCATCCGTATCCGCATCATTCCCATGCGAATAAACGGATGCTTGAACAGGCAAGGACGCTGGATGGCGTCGAAATTCGCTCTCTTTATCAACTCTATCCTGACTTCAATATCGATATTGCCGCCGAGCAGGAGGCGCTGTCTCGCGCCGATCTGATCGTCTGGCAGCACCCGATGCAGTGGTACAGCATTCCACCGCTCCTTAAACTTTGGATCGATAAAGTTTTCTCGCACGGCTGGGCTTACGGTCACGGCGGCACGGCGCTACATGGCAAACATTTGCTGTGGGCGGTGACGACCGGCGGCGGGGAAAGCCATTTTGAAATTGGTGCGCATCCGGGCTTTGATGTGCTGTCGCAGCCGCTACAGGCGACGGCAATCTACTGCGGGCTGAACTGGCTGCCACCGTTTGCCATGCACTGCACCTTTATTTGTGACGACGAAACCCTCGAAGGGCAGGCGCGTCACTATAAGCAACGTCTGCTGGAATGGCAGGAGGCCCATCATGGATAGCCATACGCTGATTCAGGCGCTGATTTATCTCGGTTCGGCAGCGCTGATTGTACCCATTGCGGTACGTCTTGGTCTGGGATCGGTACTTGGCTACCTGATCGCCGGCTGCATTATTGGCCCGTGGGGGCTGCGACTGGTGACCGATGCCGAATCTATTCTGCACTTTGCCGAGATTGGGGTGGTGCTGATGCTGTTTATTATCGGCCTCGAACTCGATCCACAAAGGCTGTGGAAGCTGCGTGCGGCAGTGTTCGGCGGTGGCGCATTGCAGATGGTGATTTGCGGCGGCCTGCTGGGGCTGTTCTGCATGTTACTTGGGCTGCGCTGGCAGGTCGCGGAATTGATCGGCATGACGCTGGCGCTCTCCTCTACGGCGATTGCCATGCAGGCGATGAATGAACGCAATCTGATGGTGACGCAAATGGGTCGCAGTGCCTTTGCGGTGCTGCTGTTCCAGGATATCGCGGCGATCCCGCTGGTGGCGATGATTCCGCTACTGGCAACGAGCAGTGCCTCGACGACGATGGGCGCATTTGCTCTCTCGGCGTTAAAAGTGGCGGGTGCGCTGGTGCTGGTGGTATTGCTGGGGCGCTATGTCACGCGTCCGGCGCTGCGTTTTGTAGCCCGCTCTGGCTTGCGGGAAGTGTTTAGTGCCGTGGCGTTATTCCTCGTGTTTGGCTTTGGTTTGCTGCTGGAAGAGGTCGGCTTGTCGATGGCGATGGGCGCGTTTCTGGCGGGCGTACTGCTGGCAAGCTCGGAATACCGTCATGCGCTGGAGAGCGATATCGAACCATTTAAAGGTTTGCTGTTGGGGCTGTTTTTCATCGGTGTTGGCATGTCGATAGACTTTGGCACGCTGCTTGAAAACCCATTGCGCATTGTCATTTTGCTGCTCGGTTTCCTCATCATCAAAATCGCCATGCTGTGGCTGATTGCCCGACCGTTGCAAGTGCCAAATAAACAGCGTCGTTGGTTTGCGGTGTTGTTAGGGCAGGGCAGTGAGTTTGCCTTTGTGGTATTTGGCGCGGCGCAGATGGCGAATGTGCTGGAGCCGGAGTGGGCGAAATCGCTGACCCTGGCGGTGGCGCTGTCGATGGCAGCAACGCCGATTCTGCTGGTGATCCTCAATCGCCTTGAGCAATCTTCTACTGAGGAAGCGCGTGAAGCCGATGAGATCGACGAAGAACAGCCGCGCGTGATTATCGCCGGATTCGGTCGTTTTGGGCAGATTACCGGACGTTTACTGCTCTCCTGCGGGGTGAAAATGGTGGTACTCGATCACGATCCGGACCATATCGAAACCTTGCGTAAATTTGGTATGAAAGTGTTTTATGGCGATGCCACGCGGATGGATTTACTGGAATCTGCCGGAGCGGCGAAAGCGGAAGTGCTGATTAACGCCATCGACGATCCGCAAACCAACCTGCAACTGACAGAGATGGTGAAAGAACATTTCCCGCATTTGCAGATTATTGCCCGCGCCCGCGATGTCGACCACTACATTCGTTTGCGTCAGGCAGGCGTTGAAAAGCCGGAGCGTGAAACCTTCGAAGGTGCGCTGAAAACCGGGCGTCTGGCACTGGAAAGTTTAGGTCTGGGGCCGTATGAAGCGCGAGAACGTGCCGATGTGTTCCGCCGCTTTAATATTCAGATGGTGGAAGAGATGGCAATGGTTGAGAACGACACCAAAGCCCGCGCGGCGGTCTATAAACGCACCAGCGCGATGTTAAGTGAGATCATTACCGAGGACCGCGAACATCTGTCATTAATTCAACGACATGGCTGGCAGGGAACCGAAGAAGGTAAACATACCGGCAACATGGCGGATGAACCGGAAACGAAACCCTCATCCTAATAAAGAGTGACGTAAATCACACTTTACAGCTAACTGTTTGTTTTTGTTTCATTGTAATGCGGCGAGTCCAGGGAGAGAGCGTGGACTCGCCAGCAGAATATAAAATTTTCCTCAACATCATCCTCGCACCAGTCGACGACGGTTTACGCTTTACGTATAGTGGCGACAATTTTTTTTATCGGGAAATCTCAATGATCAGTCTGATTGCGGCGTTAGCGGTAGATCGCGTTATCGGCATGGAAAACGCCATGCCGTGGAACCTGCCTGCCGATCTCGCCTGGTTTAAACGCAACACCTTAAATAAACCCGTGATTATGGGCCGCCATACCTGGGAATCAATCGGTCGTCCGTTGCCAGGACGCAAAAATATTATCCTCAGCAGTCAACCGGGTACGGACGATCGCGTAACGTGGGTGAAGTCGGTGGATGAAGCCATCGCGGCGTGTGGTGACGTACCAGAAATCATGGTGATTGGCGGCGGTCGCGTTTATGAACAGTTCTTGCCAAAAGCGCAAAAACTGTATCTGACGCATATCGACGCAGAAGTGGAAGGCGACACCCATTTCCCGGATTACGAGCCGGATGACTGGGAATCGGTATTCAGCGAATTCCACGATGCTGATGCGCAGAACTCTCACAGCTATTGCTTTGAGATTCTGGAGCGGCGGTAATTTTGTATAGAATTTACGGCTAGCGCCGGATGCGACGCCGGTCGCGTCTTATCCGGCCTTCCTATATCAGGCTGTGTTTAAGACGCCGCCGCTTCGCCCAAATCCTTATGCCGGTTCGACGGCTGGACAAAATACTGTTTATCTTCCCAGCGCAGGCAGGTTAATGTACCACCCCAGCAGCAGCCGGTATCCAGCGCGTATATACCTTCCGGCGTACCTTTGCCCTCCAGCGATGCCCAGTGACCAAAGGCGATGCTGTATTCTTCAGCGACAGGGCCAGGAATCGCAAACCACGGTTTCAGTGGGGCAGGGGCCTCTTCCGGCGATTCTTTGCTGTACATATCCAGTTGACCGTTCGGGAAGCAAAAACGCATACGGGTAAAAGCGTTGGTGATAAAACGCAGTCTTCCCAGCCCCCGCAATTCCGGTGACCAGTTATTTGGCATATCGCCGTACATGGCATCAAGAAAGAAGGGATAGGAGTCACTCGATAGCACCGCTTCTACATCGCGTGCGCACTCTTTGGCGGTCTGCAGATCCCACTGCGGCGTGATCCCTGCGTGGGCCATCACCAGCTTTTTCTCTTCGTCGATTTGCAGCAGAGGCTGGCGCCGCAGCCAGTTAAGCAGCTCGTCGGCATCCGGCGCTTCCAGCAGCGGTGTCAGGCGATCTTTCGGTTTATTGCGGCTGATCCCGGCAAATACCGCCAGCAGATGCAGATCGTGATTGCCCAGCACCAGACGTACGCTGTCGCCTAAGGATTTCACATAGCGCAGAACATCCAGCGAACCCGGCCCGCGCGCGACCAGATCGCCCGTCAGCCAGAGGGTATCTTTCCCAGGGGTAAATTCTACTTTATGCAGCAATGCGATCAGTTCATCGTAACAACCATGAACGTCGCCAATAAGGTATGTCGCCATATTCTTTTAATGAATGAGTGTGGGAACGGCGAGTCGGAATACGGGAATGTCGATGCTGAAAGGGACGCCATTTTCATCGATCATTTCGTAGTGACCCTGCATGGTGCCCAGCGGGGTTTCAATGATTGCACCGCTGGTGTACTGGTACTCTTCGCCAGGCGCGATAAGTGGCTGGACGCCAACCACTCCTTCGCCCTGGACTTCGGTTTCACGGCCATTGCCATTGGTGATCAGCCAGTAACGCCCCAACAACTGCACTGGCGCTCGCCCCAGATTGCGTATGGTTACGGTATAAGCAAAAACGTAACGTTCATTATCAGGTGAAGATTGTGCCTCAATGTAGACGCTTTGAACCTGAATACACACTCGGGGCGAATTGATCATCGTTAACTCTCCTGCAAAGGCGCGTTCTCCGCCAGATAGTTCGCCATCTGGCAATATTGCGCGACAGAGATATTTTCCGCTCGCATCGCCGGGTCGATCCCCATTCCCGTTAACACCTCGACGCTAAACAGGTTGCCGAGGCTGTTACGGATGGTTTTACGACGCTGGTTAAAGGCTTCGGTGGTGATGCGGCTCAACACACGAACATCTTTAACCGGGTGAGGCATCGTTGCATGAGGAACCAGGCGCACGACGGCGGAATCCACTTTGGGTGGTGGTGTAAAGGCTGACGGCGGTACTTCCAGTACCGGGATCACATTGCAATAGTATTGCGCCATGACGCTTAATCGACCATACGCTTTGCTGTTCGGTCCTGCAACCAGACGATTCACCACCTCTTTTTGCAACATAAAGTGCATGTCGGCAATGGCATCAGTATAGCTAAACAGATGGAACATCAACGGCGTGGAGATGTTATAAGGCAGGTTGCCGAAAACACGCAGCGGCTGACCCATTTTCTCGGCCAGTTCACCAAAGTTAAAGGTCATCGCATCCTGCTGATAAATCGTCAGTTTCGGGCCTAAGAATGGATGCGTTTGCAGACGTGCCGCCAGATCGCGGTCAAGTTCGATGACCGTCAGCTGGTCCAGACGTTCGCCGACCGGTTCGGTCAATGCCGCCAGACCGGGGCCGATTTCGACCATCGCCTGGCCCTTTTGCGGGTTAATGGCAGACACAATACTGTCGATCACGAACTGATCGTTGAGAAAGTTTTGCCCGAAGCGTTTACGGGCTAAGTGGCCCTGGTGGACTCGATTATTCATTGGGTGTTAACAATCATTTTGATGGCGAGATTAAGCGCCGTAATAAAACTGCCGACATCGGCTTTGCCACGTCCCGCCAGTTCAAGCGCGGTGCCGTGGTCCACTGATGTGCGAATAAAGGGCAGGCCCAGCGTAATGTTCACACCGCGCCCGAAGCCCTGGTATTTTAGCACGGGAAGACCCTGATCGTGGTACATCGCCAGCACGGCGTCGGCGTTATCAAGATATTTCGGCTGAAACAGGGTATCGGCAGGCAGCGGCCCGTTGAGTTTCATCCCCTGCGCCCGCAGCTCATTGAGCACCGGAATAATGGTGTCTATCTCTTCCGTACCCATATGACCGCCTTCGCCCGCGTGCGGATTCAGCCCGCAGACCAGAATGCGCGGTTCGGCAATACCAAATTTGGTCCGCAAATCGTGATGCAAAATAGCAATCACTTCGTGCAAAAGTGCAGGGGTGATAGCGTCTGCGATATCGCGCAGCGGTAAATGCGTCGTTGCCAGCGCCACGCGAAGTTCTTCGGTCGCCAGCATCATCACCACCTTTTTCGCCTGCGAACGCTCTTCGAAAAACTCGGTATGACCGGTAAAAGGAATGCCAGCGTCGTTAATAACGCCTTTATGCACCGGACCTGTGATCAGCGCGGCAAATTCGCCGTTCAGACAACCATCGCACGCTCGCGCCAGCGTTTCCACCACATAATGCCCATTTTCAACCGCTAACTGCCCCGCAGTGACAGGTGCACGTAGCGCGACAGGAAGTAGCGTTAATGTGCCCGCAGTTTGCGGTTGTGCAGGGGAGTTGGGGGAATAAGGGCGGAGGGTGAGCGGCAAACCGAGCATCGCTGCCCGGTTGGTAAGGAGAGTGGCATCGGCACAAACAACCAGTTCGACCGGCCACTCACGCTGTGCAAGCTGGACAACTAAGTCCGGGCCAATCCCGGCGGGCTCGCCGGGAGTGATCACAACACGTTGGGTTTTAACCATTAGTTGCTCAGGATTTTAACGTAGGCGCTGGCACGTTGTTCCTGCATCCAGCTTGCTGCTTCTTCCGAGAACTTACGGTTCATCAGCATGCGGTATGCACGATCTTTCTGCGCAGCGTCGGTTTTATCGACATTTCGGGTATCCAGCAGTTCGATTAAATGCCAGCCGAATGAAGAGTGAACCGGTGCACTCATTTGACCTTTGTTCAGGCGGGTCAGGGCGTCACGGAAAGCCGGATCGAAAATATCTGGTGTAGCCCAGCCGAGATCGCCGCCCTGGTTAGCAGAGCCTGGATCCTGCGAGAACTCTTTCGCTGCGGCAGCAAAAGTCGTTTTACCACTCTTGATATCAGCAGCAATCTGTTCCAGTTTCACGCGGGCCTGTTCGTCAGTCATGATCGGCGACGGTTTCAGCAGAATATGGCGAGCATGAACTTCGGTCACCGAGATATTTTTGCTTTCGCCGCGCAGGTCGTTAACTTTCAGAATATGGAAGCCAACGCCGGAACGAATCGGGCCAACAATGTCGCCTTTCTTCGCGGTGCTTAATGCCTGGGCGAAGATCCCCGGCAACTCCTGAATACGGCCCCAGCCCATCTGGCCGCCGTTCAGCGCCTGCTGGTCGGCAGAATGAGCAATCGCCAGCTTACCGAAATCAGCGCCGTTACGCGCCTGATCGACAATGGCGCGCGCCTGGCTTTCCGCTTCGTTCACCTGATCAGAGGTCGGGTTTTCCGGCAGCGGGATCAGGATGTGGCTCAGGTTCAGCTCAGTGCTGGCGTCGTTTTGGTTACCCACCTGCTGCGCCAGGGATTCGACTTCCTGCGGCAGGATGGTGATGCGACGACGCACCTCGTTGTTACGCACTTCAGAGATAATCATCTCTTTGCGGATCTGGTTACGATAGGTGTTGTAGTTCAGTCCATCGTAAGCCAGACGGCTGCGCATCTGATCCAGCGTCATGTTGTTCTGTTTCGCGATGTTAGCAATCGCCTGATCCAGCTGCTCATCGGAGATTTTCACTCCCATTTTCTGCCCCATCTGCAGGATGATTTGATCCATGATCAAACGTTCCATGATTTGGTGGCGCAGCGTCGCGTCATCAGGAAGCTGCTGCCTTGCCTGAGCAGCGTTCAGTTTTACCGATTGCATTAATCCATCAACGTCGCTTTCCAGCACGACGCCGTTATTGACGACGGCTGCGACTTTATCGACTACCTGGGGGGCAGCGAAACTGGTATTCGCGATCATGGCGATACCGAGAAGCAGCGTTTTCCAGTTCTTCATACTTTTTCCATTTCAATTAACCGCACTGCGGATTACGTGGTAAATCAACAAATCACAAAGTGTTTTGATACGGCAGAATGTTCGAACGCAGCATCTCTTGCGTACCCAGACCGTAGTTGGAGCTCAGGCCGCGAAGTTCGATGTTAAAGCCGATTGCGTTGTCATATACCGCATGTTGTTTATCGTTATCCCAACCGTTCAGCTTCCGCTCGTAACCGACGCGAATTGCATAGCAGCAGGAGCTGTATTGCACACCTAACATAGAGTCGGCTTGCTTGTTCGCATTGGTGTCGTAGTAGTAGGCCCCAACAATGGACCAACGATCGGCAATTGGCCAGCTGGCGACAGCACCTACCTGCGAAATACCATTCTTATATTGCTCAGCAGTGGAATAGTACTTAGGCAGCGTAGCCTGAATATATTCCGGGCTGGCGTAACGGTAATTCAGCTGTACCAGACGGTCTTCATCCCGACGGTATTCAATGCTGGAGTTACTGGTCGCTACGTTATCCAGACGTGTATCGTACTGAATCCCGCCACGCAATCCCCAACGCTCGGAGATACGCCAGTAAGTATCGCCTGCCCACACCAGTGAGCCCGTTTTGTCGTCATTCTCCCATGTTATGTTGTCATCGCCAGTGCGAGACTCCGTGAAATAGTAGATTTGACCAACGGAAATATTAAAACGTTCAACGGCAGCATCATCATATATGCGAGATGTGACACCGGTCGTCACCTGGTTAGCGGAGGCAATACGGTCAAGACCGCCGTAAGTCCGGTCCCGGAACAGGCCAGAGTAGTCAGATTGCAGCAGAGACGAGTCGTAGTTATAGATGTCGCTCTGATCGCGATACGGCACGTACAAATACTGCGCGCGCGGTTCCAGCGTTTGGGTATAACCCGGAGCCAGCATTTCCATATCGCGTTCAAAGACCATTTTGCCGTCAACTTTGAATTGCGGCATTACGCGGTTAACGGATTCGTCCAGCTTGGTCGTGTTTCTGGAGTTATACCAGTCAAGATTAGTTTGCTGATAATGGGTTGCCAGCAACTTCGCTTCGGTATTGATGCTGCCCCAGTTATTAGAGAGCGGCAAATTGATGGTCGGTTCCAGGTGAACACGGGTTGCCTCAGGCATGTCGTCTCTGGTGTTAACAAAGTGCACTGCCTGGCCGTAAATACGCGTATCAAACGGACCAACATCATTCTGGTAGTAGTTAACGTCTAACTGCGGCTCTGCCGAGTAGCTACTGGTATTCTGTTCGCTGAAGACCTGGAACTGCTTGGTTGAAACGGTGGCATTGAAGTTTTGCACCGCATAGCCAACGCTGAATTTTTGCGTTGCGTAGCCGTCAGTACTGGAACCGTACTTGTTATCGAAATCATTGAAGTAGCTAGGATCGCTGACCTTGGTGTAGTCGACGTTGAAACGCCACACCTGATCCATGACCCCGGAGTGGTTCCAGTAGAATAACCAACGACGTGAACTGTCATCGTTCGGGTGTTCATCTTCATAGACTTTATCTGAAGGCAGATAGTCCAGTTCCATCAAGCCAGCGCCCGCCTGGGAGAGGTAGCGGAATTCGTTCTCCCACATGATGTTGCCACGACGATGCATATAATGCGGCGTGATGGTGGCATCCATATTTGGCGCGATGTTCCAGTAATATGGCAGGTAGAACTCAAAGTAGTTGGTGGTGGTGTACTTGGCGTTCGGGATCAAGAAACCAGAGCGACGTTTGTCACCCACCGGCAACTGCAAATAGGGGCTATAAAAGATCGGTACCGGACCCACCTTAAAGCGGGCGTTCCAGATCTCCGCAACTTGTTCTTCGCGGTCATGAATAATTTCGCTACCTACCACGCTCCAGGTGTCAGAACCCGGCAGACAGGAGGTAAAGCTACCGTTGTCCAGAATGGTATAGCGGTTTTCGCCACGTTGTTTCATCAGGTCCGCTTTACCGCGACCCTGGCGACCCACCATCTGGTAATCACCTTCCCAGACGTTGGTATCTTTGGTGTTCAGATTCGCCCAGCCTTTCGGCCCTTTGAGGATCACCTGGTTATCGTCGTAATGGACATTACCGAGCGCATCAACGGTACGTACCGGCTCCGGTTGTCCTGGTGCCTCTTTTTGATGGAGCTGCACTTCGTCGGCCTGCAGACGGCTGTTACCCTGCATGATATCCACGCTGCCAGTAAACACGGCGTCATCCGGGTAGTCCCCTTTCGCGTGGTCAGCATTGATAGTCACGGGTAAGTCATTGGTATCGCCCTGTACCAGAGGACGGTCATAGCTTGGCACGCCCAACATGCACTGTGAGGCGAGGTCGGCTGCCAGTCCCTGTTGACTATAAAGGGCGGTGGCAATCATGGTGGCCAGGAGAGTGGGGATACGTTTTTTCATACGTTGATTTTATTGTTCCATCATCGGTAACGTTGCGCGTGACAAACGGTCAGAGACTAACGTACTCGTCATCTCTACGCTAGTGTTAATCCTGTCCGAATAGCGTCAGTGGTGTTAGGCACGGCATTGAATGACAGGTATGATAATGCAAATTATAGGCGATGTCCCACAATTGACCGCAGCCGGAAAACGGTAAAAGCACCTTTATATTGTGGGAGATAGCCCTGATATCCGTGTGTCGATTTGGGGAATATATGCAGTATTGGGGAAAAATCATTGGCGTGGCCGTGGCCTTACTGATGGGCGGCGGCTTTTGGGGCGTAGTGTTAGGCCTGTTAATTGGCCATATGTTTGATAAAGCCCGTAGCCGTAAAATGGCGTGGTTCGCCAACCAGCGTGAGCGTCAGGCGCTGTTTTTTGCCACCACTTTTGAAGTGATGGGGCATTTAACCAAATCCAAAGGTCGCGTCACGGAGGCTGATATTCATATCGCCAGCCAGTTGATGGACCGAATGAATCTTCATGGCGCTTCCCGTACTGCGGCGCAAAATGCGTTCCGGGTGGGAAAATCAGACAATTACCCGCTGCGCGAAAAGATGCGCCAGTTTCGCAGTGTCTGCTTTGGTCGTTTTGACTTAATTCGTATGTTTCTGGAGATCCAGATTCAGGCGGCGTTTGCTGATGGTTCACTGCACCCGAATGAACGGGCGGTGCTGTATGTCATTGCAGAAGAATTAGGGATCTCCCGCGCTCAGTTTGACCAGTTTTTGCGCATGATGCAGGGCGGTGCACAGTTTGGCGGCGGTTATCAGCAGCAAACTGGCGGTGGTAACTGGCAGCAAGCGCAGCGTGGCCCAACGCTGGAAGATGCCTGTAATGTGCTGGGCGTGAAGCCGACGGATGATGCGACCACCATCAAACGTGCCTACCGTAAGCTGATGAGTGAACACCATCCCGATAAGCTGGTGGCGAAAGGTTTGCCGCCTGAGATGATGGAGATGGCGAAGCAGAAAGCGCAGGAAATTCAGCAGGCATATGAGCTGATAAAGCAGCAGAAAGGGTTTAAATAAGTTTTAAACTGTAGGCCTGATAAGACGCGGCCCGCGTCGCATCAGGCAATCGGCGCACAATTGCCGGATGCGGCGTGAACGCCTTATCCGCCTACCGAACTGCGCCAGCGTGACGATTAAAAATCCGCTGGCGCTTTAAACGTCATACTATTGCCATACGCCGGATGGGTAATCGTCAACATCTCTGCATGTAGCAACAAACGCGGTGCCATCGCTCTCGCTTCTGGTGATGCATAAAAACGATCGCCGAGAATCGGATGACCCAGCGCCAGCATATGCACACGCAATTGATGCGAACGCCCGGTAATCGGTTTTAACACCACTCTTGCCGTGTTATCCGCCGCATACTCCACCACTTCATATTCCGTCTGCGCAGGTTTACCCGTTTCGTAACAGACTTTCTGTTTCGGGCGGTTTGGCCAGTCGCAAATCAGCGGCAGATCCACCAGACCTTCTGCGGGGGATGGATGCCCCCAGACGCGGGCCACATACTGCTTTTTCGGCTCGCGCTCGCGGAACTGGCGTTTTAACTCCCGCTCCGCGGCTTTGGTCAGCGCCACTACAATCACGCCGCTGGTAGCCATATCCAGACGATGCACCGATTCTGCCTGCGGATAATCACGCTGAATGCGCGTCATCACGCTGTCTTTGTGCTCTTCCAGACGACCCGGCACTGACAACAAACCGCTCGGCTTGTTGACCACCATAATATGGTCATCCTGATACAGGATAACCAACCAGGGTTCCTGCGGTGGATTGTAGTTTTCCATCCCCATTTTCGGCTCCGTTACTGATGCGTTACAACGATCAAACGCAGGGCATCCAGACGCCAACCTGCCTGATCCAGGCTTTCCATTACCTGCTGACGGTTGCTCTCAATGGCGGTCAGTTCGTCGTCACGAATGTTCGGGTTCACTGCACGCAGAGCTTCCAGACGAGACAGCTCGGCAGACAGTTTTTCGTCGGCTTCGTTACGCGCTGCATCAATCAATGCACGGGCAGATTTCTCGATCTGCGCTTCACCCAGTTGAAGGATAGCGTGAACATCCTGCTGCACGGCGTTAACCAGTTTGCTGCCGGTGTGACGGTTAACCGCGTTAAGCTGGCGGTTAAAGGTTTCAAACTCTACCTGCGCCGCCAGGTTGTTGCCGTTTTTATCCAGCAGCATACGTACCGGCGTCGGTGGCAGGAAGCGGTTGAGCTGCAACTGCTTCGGAGCCTGGGCTTCAACCACATAAATCAGTTCCACCAACAGCGTACCTACCGGCAACGCTTTGTTTTTTAACAGTGAAATCGTGCTGCTACCGGTATCGCCAGAAAGGATCAGATCCAGACCGTTGCGGATCAGCGGATGCTCCCAGGTAATAAACTGTGCATCTTCACGCGCCAGCGCCACTTCACGATCAAAGGTGATGGTGATGCCATCTTCCGACAGGCCAGGGAAGTCCGGCACCAGCATATGATCGGACGGCGTCAGCACGATCATGTTGTCGCCGCGATCGTCCTGATTGATACCGATAATATCGAACAGGTTCATGGCGAAGGCGATCAGGTTGGTATCGTCATCCTGCTCTTCAATGCTTTCTGCCAGTGCCTGGGCTTTTTCGCCACCGTTGGAGTGGATTTCCAGCAGGCGGTCACGACCCTGTTCCAGCTGTGCTTTCAGCGCTTCATGTTGCTCGCGGCAGTTTTTGATCAGATCGTCAAAGCCTTCGGTTTGATCCGGTGAAGCCAGATAGTTAATCAGATCGTTGTATACGCTATCGTAAATAGTGCGTCCGGTCGGGCAGGTGTGCTCAAATGCATCCAGACCTTCGTGATACCAGCGCACCAGCACCGACTGAGCGGTTTTCTCCAGATAAGGCACATGGATCTGAATATCGTGCGCCTGGCCGATACGATCCAGACGACCAATACGCTGCTCCAGTAGATCCGGGTTGAATGGCAGGTCAAACATCACCATGTGGCTGGCGAACTGGAAGTTACGTCCTTCAGAACCGATTTCTGAGCACAGCAGTACCTGTGCGCCGGTGTCTTCTTCGGCAAACCAGGCGGCAGCGCGGTCACGTTCGATAATCGACATACCTTCGTGGAACACCGCAGCGCGAATACCTTCACGTTCGCGCAGTACCTGCTCCAGTTGCAGCGCAGTGGCAGCTTTGGCGCAGATCACCAGCACTTTCTGAGAGCGATGGCTGGTCAGGTAGCCCATCAGCCACTCAACGCGCGGATCGAAGTTCCACCAGGTGGCGTTATCACCTTCAAATTCCTGATAAATACGCTCCGGGTAGAGCATATCGCGAGCACGATCTTCCGCACTTTTACGTGCGCCCATAATGCCGGAGACTTTAATAGCCGTCTGATACTGCGTCGGTAGCGGCAGCTTAATGGTGTGCAGCTCGCGTTTCGGGAATCCTTTCACACCGTTACGCGTGTTACGGAACAGCACGCGGCTGGTGCCGTGGCGATCCATCAGCATCGAAACCAGCTCCTGACGGGCGCTCTGGGCATCTTCGCTGTCGCTGTTTGCTGCCTGCAACAGCGGCTCGATATCCTGCTCGCCGATCATCTCGCCGAGCATGTTCAGTTCGTCATTGCTCAGTTTGTTACCTGCCAGCAGCATGGCAACGGCGTCCGCAACCGGACGATAATTTTTCTGCTCTTCAACGAACTGCGCAAAATCGTGGAAACGGTTCGGGTCCAGCAGACGCAGACGGGCGAAGTGGCTTTCCATCCCCAGCTGTTCCGGGGTCGCGGTCAGCAGCAGAACGCCCGGCACGTGCTCTGCCAGTTGTTCAATGGCCTGATATTCACGGCTTGGCGCATCTTCGCTCCACACCAGGTGATGCGCTTCATCGACCACCAGCAGGTCCCATTCGGCTTCACAGAGATGTTCCAGGCGCTGTTTGCTACGACGGGCAAAATCCAGCGAGCAAATCACCAGCTGTTCGGTGTCAAACGGGTTGTAAGCATCGTGCTGAGCTTCGGCATAACGCTCATCATCAAATAGCGCAAAGCGCAGGTTGAAACGGCGCAGCATTTCTACCAGCCACTGATGCTGTAAGGTTTCCGGGACGATAATTAGCACACGTTCAGCAGCGCCAGAGAGCAGTTGCTGATGCAGGATCATCCCGGCTTCAATGGTTTTCCCTAAACCCACTTCGTCAGCCAGCAGGACGCGCGGCGCGTGGCGGCGACCAACATCATGAGCGATGTTGAGCTGATGCGGGATCAGGCTGGTACGCTGACCGCGCAGGCCGCTGTACGGCATACGGAACTGTTCGCTGGAATATTTACGCGCGCGATAACGCAGCGCAAAGCGGTCCATACGGTCAATCTGCCCGGCAAACAGACGGTCCTGCGGTTTGCTGAACACCAGTTTGCTATCAAGGAAAACTTCACGCAGGGCTACGCCGGACTCTTCAGTATCCAGGCGAGTACCGATATAGGTCAGCAAGCCATTTTCTTCTTTTACTTCTTCGACTTGCATCTGCCAGCCGTCATGGCTGGTAATGGTATCACCAGGGTTGAACATCACGCGGGTCACGGGGGAATCACTGCGTGCGTACAGACGGTTTTCACCAGTAGATGGGAAAAGTAAAGTGACAGTTCGCGCATCCACCGCGACAACGGTTCCAAGTCCCAATTCGCTTTCTGTATCGCTGATCCAGCGTTGACCAAGTGTAAAAGGCATATGTGTTCGGCTCTATATCTTTAATTGCAGGCAATAACCACCCGCTACCGTGCTTATGAGGTAGTGGTGTTATTCAGGTCCAGGAATGGAAAGGGCGCTATGGTACTGGATGGCAAAGCATTCGTCACGCATCAAAATGGTATCTGGCGAACTCTTTTTTTTGCTCAAAATAGCCCAAGTTGCCCGGTCATAAGTGTAGCAAAATTATCCTCAATAAAAGGGAGTATTCCCTCCGCCACGGGTTGTAGCTGGCGGGTCAGATAGTGTTCGTAATCCAGTGGTGAACGTTGGTAGTCCAGCGGCTCCGGGCCGTTGGTGGTCCATACGTACTTAATGGTGCCGCGATTCTGATATTGCAAGGGGCGACCACGCTTTTGGTTTTCTTCATCGGCAAGGCGAGCGGCGCGTACATGAGGCGGCACATTACGCTGATACTCGCTCAGCGGACGGCGAAGGCGTTTACGGTAAACCAGTCGCGCATCCAGTTCACCCGCCATCAGTTTGTCGATGGTTTCGCGTACATATTCCTGATATGGCTCGTTGCGGAAGATGCGCAGGTATAGCTCCTGCTGAAACTGCTGGGCCAGCGGCGTCCAGTCGGTGCGCACGGTTTCCAGCCCTTTAAACACCATCCGCTGCTTGTCGCCCTCCTGAATCAGTCCGGCATAACGCTTTTTACTGCCGGTATCGGCTCCGCGAATGGTTGGCATCAGAAAACGGCAGAAATGGGTTTCATACTCCAGTTCTAATGCGCTGGTCAGCCGTTGTTTTTGCAGCGTTTCCGCCCACCAGGCGTTAACGTGCTGCACCAGTGCACGACCGATTTTCGCCGCTTCTTCTTCCGAATGTGCGCCTTTCAGCCAGACAAACGTTGAGTCGGTATCGCCGTAGATAACGTCGTAGCCCTGTGCTTCAATCAACGCTTTGGTTTGCCGCATGATCTGATGACCACGCATGGTGATCGACGATGCCAGCCGCGGATCGAAGAAGCGGCAGGCGGTGGTGCCGAGCACGCCATAAAAGGCATTCATGATGATTTTCAGCGCCTGCGACAGCGGTTTGTTACCCTGGCGTTTGGCTTCATCGCGCCCGTGCCAGATGTTAGTCACAATCTCCGGCAGGCAATGTTTTTCTCGCGAGAACCAGGCATCGAGAAAACCTTCGGTACTGTGCTCTGGATCAGGCTGCGCCATGCCTTCCACCAGCCCGACGGGATCAATCAGAAAGGTGCGGATGATCGACGGGTACAGGCTTTTATAGTCCAGCACCAGCACTGAATCATAAAGCCCTGGCCGTGAATCCATCACGTAGCCGCCAGGGCTGGCGTGCGGCGGCACTTCGCCGAGATTAGGCGCGACATAACCAGCGCGATGCATTCGCGGAAAATAGAGATGACCAAATGCCGCCACCGAACCGCCGTGTCGGTCCACCGGCAGGCCGTTCACCGTTGCCCGTTCGAGTAAAAATGGCATGATTTCAGTTTTGTGGAAGATCTGCGTCACCAGCTCGCAATCTTTCAGGTTATAAGTTGCCAGCGCAGGTTTATCTTCGGCGAAACGGCGGTCAATTTCGTCCATTCGATCCCACGGGTTATCGATAGATTTTCCTTCGCCTAATAGCTCCTGAGCGACAGTTTCCAGCGAGAATGAAGAGAAATTCCAGAACGCGGATTTCAGCGCCTCGATACCGTCGATAATTAGCCGACCTTTAGCCTGGGCAAAAAAGACGCCGTTTTTAAAGCCGTGCTCGCGCCACTCCAGCTCGCTATTATCGCGCCCAAGACGCAGCGGAAGACGGTAACGCTCGGCATGTTTTTGCAGCATTCGCAGATCGAACTGCACCACGTTCCAACCGATGATCACATCAGGATCGTAGTTGGCAAACCAGGCGTTGAGTTTTTCCAGCAACTGCGGGCGGCTGGCGACGTATTCCAGTTCGAAATCAAGCGAGGAGGCGTCGCCATTCTCCGGCCCCAGCATATAAACGATGCGCTGCCCGCAGCCTTCCAGGCCGATGCAGTACAGCTCACCGTGGCGGGTGGTTTCAATATCTATAGAAACCCACTTGAGCGGCGGACGATAGTCGGGATGCGGTTTCAGACGGGCATTAACGATAGTGCCATTGTGCATATCACCCTCGACCCACACCGGTGAGGTGATAAACCGCTCCATCAGATAGCGTTCTGGCGGACGCACATCGGCCTCGTAGACGGTAACGCCACCTTCACGCAGGCGCTTTTCGTAATTCATCAATTGGCGATGGGCGCGACAGTAAAGGCCATACACCGGCTGGCGGTGAAAATCCTTTAACGCCAGCGGTGTCAGGCGAAAGCCTTGTTCACCCTGCAAAATATGCTGAGCGCGGGGAACCTGATCGGCGGGAATAAACGCCACGGACTCTTGCGGTGCAAGCGTAACCTGCAACGGCCCGTTGTCCGTCGCCAGCCAGAAGGAGACTTCTGTCCCTTGCGGGGTGTCCCGCCAGTGTCGGGTTAAGATAAAACCTGCCTGCGCCACGCTGAAAATCCATCAAAAAACCAGGCTTGAGTATAGCCTGGTTTCGTTTGATTGGCTGTGGTTTTATACAGTCATTACTGCCCGTAATATGCCTTCGCGCCATGCTTACGCAGATAGTGTTTATTCAGCAGCGTTTGCTGCATATCCGGTAACTGCGGCGCTAACTGACGGCAGAATATCCCCATATAAGCGACCTCTTCCAGCACGATGGCGTTATGCACCGCATCTTCGGCATTTTTGCCCCATGCAAATGGGCCGTGAGAATGGACCAGGACGCCGGGCATTTGCGCTGCATCGATACCCTGTTTTTCGAAGGTTTCTACGATGACGTTACCGGTTTCCCACTCATATTCACCGTTGATTTCTGCGTCGGTCATTTTGCGGGTGCAGGGAATGGTGCCGTAGAAATAGTCGGCGTGGGTGGTGCCGGTTGCTGGAATCGACTGGCCCGCCTGCGCCCAGATAGTGGCGTGGCGCGAGTGTGTGTGCACAATGCCGCCAATGGACGGGAATGCCTGATAGAGCAGTCGGTGAGTTGGCGTATCGGAGGAGGGCTTTTTCGCACCTTCAACCACTTCACCGGTTTCGATGCTAACCACGACCATATCGTCAGCGGTCATGATGCTGTAATCGACGCCGGAAGGTTTGATCACAAAGACGCCGCGCTCGCGATCAACGGCGCTGACGTTGCCCCATGTGAGCGTGACCAGGTTATGTTTTGGCAGCGCCAGGTTGGCCTCTAATACCTGGCGTTTGAGATCTTCTAACATGTTGACTCCTTCGTGCCGGATGCGCTTTGCTTATCCGGCCTACAAAATCGCAGCGTGTAGGCCTGATAAGACGCGCCAGCGTCGCATCAGGCGTTGAATGCCGGATGCGCTTTGCTTATCCGGCCTACAAAATCGGAACGCGTAGGCCTGATAAGACGCGCCAGCGTCGCATCAGGCGTTGAATGCCGGATGCGCTTTGCTTATCCGGCCTACAAAATCGCAGCGTGTAGGCCTGATAAGACGCGTCAGCGTCGCATCAGGCGTTACACACCTGATGCGGCTACTTAGCGACGAAATCCGTAATACACTTCGTTCCAGCGCAGCGCGTCTTTAAACGCTGGCAGGCGGGTATCGTTATCAATCACCGTGATTTCAATGTCGTGCATCTCGGCGAACTGGCGCATATCGTTGAGGTTCAGCGCATGGCTGAAGACGGTATGGTGCGCGCCACCAGCGAGGATCCACGCTTCGGAAGCAGTTGGCAGATCCGGTTGCGCTTTCCACAGCGCATTCGCCACCGGCAGTTTCGGCAGGGAGTGCGGTGTTTTCACCGTGTCGATGCAGTTAACCAGTAGACGGTAACGATCGCCGAGATCAATCAAGCTGGCGACAATCGCTGGGCCGGTTTGGGTATTGAAGATCAGGCGGGCAGGATCGTCCTTACCACCAATACCGAGATGCTGAACGTCGAGGATCGGTTTCTCTTCTGCGGCGATCGACGGGCAGACTTCCAGCATATGGGAGCCGAGCACCAGGTCATTACCTTTCTCGAAGTGATAGGTGTAGTCCTCCATAAAGGAGGTGCCGCCCTGCAGACCGGTTGACATCACCTTCATGATGCGAAGCAGGGCGGCGGTTTTCCAGTCGCCTTCGCCCGCAAAGCCGTAACCCTGCTGCATCAGACGCTGTACGGCCAGACCAGGAAGCTGTTTCAGACCGTGCAAATCTTCAAAGGTGGTGGTGAACGCGTGGAAGCCACCTTGTTCCAGGAAACGCTTCATCCCCAGCTCAATACGCGCCGCTTCCAGCACGTTCTGTCGTTTTTCGCCGTGGATTTGTGTGGCAGGCGTCATGGTGTAGCAGCTTTCGTACTCATCGACCAGCGCGTTAACATCGCCGTCGCTGATGGAGTTCACCACCTGCACCAGATCGCCAACCGCCCAGGTATTGACGGAGAAACCGAACTTGATCTGTGCGGCAACTTTATCACCATCGGTGACCGCCACTTCACGCATGTTATCGCCAAAACGGCAGACTTTCAGATGACGGGTATCCTGTTTAGAAACCGCCTGACGCATCCAGGAGCCGATACGCTCATGGGCTTGTTTATCCTGCCAGTGACCGGTAACGACGGCATGTTGCTGACGCATACGCGCGCCAATGAAGCCGAACTCGCGACCGCCATGTGCAGTCTGGTTCAGGTTCATAAAGTCCATATCGATACTGTCCCACGGCAGCGCCGCGTTGAACTGGGTGTGGAATTGCAGCAACGGTTTGTTGAGCATGGTCAGGCCGTTGATCCACATTTTGGCCGGGGAGAAGGTGTGCAGCCACACCACCAGACCAGCGCAACGATCGTCGTAATTCGCGTCGCGGCAAATAGCGGTGATTTCATCCGGCGTGGTGCCCAGCGGTTTCAACACCAGTTTGCAGGGCAGTTTCGCTTCCGTATTCAGCGCATTAACAACGTGCTCGGCATGTTGGGTGACCTGACGCAGGGTTTCCGGGCCATACAGATGCTGGCTGCCAATGACAAACCACACTTCATAATTATCAAAAATCGTCATTATCGTGTCCTTATAGAGTCGCAACGGCCTGGGCAGCCTGTGCCGGGGCGGAAGTTGGAAGATAGTGTTGTTCGGCGCTCATCGCCCATTGCTGATAGCGGCGATAAAGCTGTTCAAAGCGTTGTGCCTGTTCGCTGCGCGGTTGCAGGGTTTTCTCTACCGCACTGGCCATTTTTTGCTGGGCTGATGGGATGTCTGCGTGCACTTTCGCGGCGACGGCAGCAAAAATCGCCGCACCGAGCGCACAGCACTGGTCAGAGGCAACAATTTGCAGCGGGCGATTCAGCACGTCGCAGCAGGCCTGCATAATGACCTGGTTTTTCCGCGCGATGCCGCCCAGCGCCATCACGTTATTGACGGCGATCCCCTGATCGGTAAAGCACTCCATGATTGCGCGTGCGCCAAAGGCGGTGGCAGCAATCAAACCGCCGAACAGCAGCGGAGCGTCGGTAGCGAGGTTAAGATCGGTAATCACCCCTTTCAGGCGTTGGTTAGCGTTTGGCGAGCGACGACCGTTAAACCAGTCGAGCACCACCGGCAGGTGATCCAGAGACGGATTTTTGGCCCATGCTTCGGTCAGCGCCGGAAGCAGTTGTTTCTGGCTGGCGTTGATTTGCGCTTTCAGTTCCGGATGCTGGGCGGCAAGCTGTTCCAGCGGCCAGCTGAGTACGCGACCGAACCAGGCGTAGATATCACCAAACGCCGATTGGCCTGCTTCCAGACCGATAAATCCAGGCACCACGCTGCCATCAACCTGACCGCAAATACCTTTAACTGCCCGCTCGCCAACGCTCTGTTTGTCGGCAATCAGAATGTCGCAGGTGGAAGTACCGATAACTTTTACCAGTGCGTTAGGCTGTGCGCCTGCGCCAACTGCGCCCATATGGCAGTCAAACGCGCCGCCGGAAATCACCACGCTTTCAGGCAGGCCGAGACGCTGCGCCCATTCCGGGCATAAGGTGCCCACCGGAATATCGGCAGTCCAGGTGTCAGTGAACAGCGGGGAAGGCAAATGGCGATTGAGGATCGGGTCCAGCTCATCAAAGAAACTGGCTGGCGGCAAGCCGCCCCAGCTTTCGTGCCACAGAGATTTATGCCCGGCGCTGCAACGTCCGCGACGAATATCCTGCGGGCGGGTGGTACCGGAAAGCAGAGCTGGCACCCAGTCGCACAGCTCAATCCACGATGCGGCAGATTGCGCCACGGCGCTGTCCTGGCGAGTCACATGCAGGATTTTTGCCCAGAACCATTCGCTGGAATAAATACCGCCAATATAGCGGGAGTAGTCAACATTGCCCGGCGCGTGGCACAAACGGGTAATCTCTTCCGCTTCTTCAACCGCAGTGTGGTCTTTCCACAATACGAACATCGCGTTCGGGTTTTCGGCAAACTCCGGGCGCAGCGCCAGCACGTTACCGTCGGCATCAATCGGTGCGGGCGTCGAGCCGGTACTGTCAACGCCAATCCCGACCACAGCTGCGCGCTGTTCGACGCTAAGCTCTGCAAGCACGGTTTTCAGTGCCGCTTCCATTGACTCAATGTAGTCACGCGGATGATGACGGAACTGGTTATTCGGGGCATCACAAAATTGCCCTTTTTGCCAACGGGGATACCACTCTACGCTGGTGGCGATCTCTTCACCGCTGGCGCAGTCCACCGCCAAAGCTCGCACAGAATCACTGCCAAAATCGAGGCCAATTGCAATCGCCATCGTTTCACTCCATCCAAAAAAACGGGTATGGAGAAACAGTAGAGAGTTGCGATAAAAAGCGTCAGGTAGGATCCGCTAATCTTATGGATAAAAATGCTATGGCATAGCAAAGTGTGACGCCGTGCAAATAATCAATGTGGACTTTTCTGCCGTGATTATAGACACTTTTGTTACGCGTTTTTGTCATGGCTTTGGTCCCGCTTTGTTACAGAATGCTTTTAATAAGCGGGGTTACCGGTTTGGTTAGCGAGAAGAGCCAGTAAAAGACGCAGTGACGGCAATGTCTGATGCAATATGGACAATTGGTTTCTTCTCTGAATGGCGGGAGTATGAAAAGTATGGCTGAAGCGCAAAATGATCCCCTGCTGCCGGGATACTCGTTTAATGCCCATCTGGTGGCGGGTTTAACGCCGATTGAGGCCAACGGTTATCTCGATTTTTTTATCGACCGACCGCTGGGAATGAAAGGTTATATTCTCAATCTCACCATTCGCGGTCAGGGGGTGGTGAAAAATCAGGGACGAGAATTTGTTTGCCGACCGGGTGATATTTTGCTGTTCCCGCCAGGAGAGATTCATCACTACGGTCGTCATCCGGAGGCTCGCGAATGGTATCACCAGTGGGTTTACTTTCGTCCGCGCGCCTACTGGCATGAATGGCTTAACTGGCCGTCAATATTTGCCAATACGGGGTTCTTTCGCCCGGATGAAGCGCACCAGCCGCATTTCAGCGACCTGTTTGGGCAAATCATTAACGCCGGGCAAGGGGAAGGGCGCTATTCGGAGCTGCTGGCGATAAATCTGCTTGAGCAATTGTTACTGCGGCGCATGGAAGCGATTAACGAGTCGCTCCATCCACCGATGGATAATCGGGTACGCGAGGCTTGTCAGTACATCAGCGATCACCTGGCAGACAGCAATTTTGATATCGCCAGCGTCGCACAGCATGTTTGCTTGTCGCCGTCGCGTCTGTCACATCTTTTCCGCCAGCAGTTAGGGATTAGCGTCTTAAGCTGGCGCGAGGACCAACGTATCAGCCAGGCGAAGCTGCTTTTGAGCACCACCCGGATGCCTATCGCCACCGTCGGTCGCAATGTTGGTTTTGACGATCAACTCTATTTCTCGCGGGTATTTAAAAAATGCACCGGGGCCAGCCCGAGCGAGTTCCGTGCCGGTTGTGAAGAAAAAGTGAATGATGTAGCCGTCAAGTTGTCATAATTGGTAACGAATCAGACAATTGACGGCTTGACGGAGTAGCATAGGGTTTGCAGAATCCCTGCTTCGTCCATTTGACAGGCACATTATGCAAGCATTGCTGGAACACTTTATTACCCAATCTACCGTGTATTCATTGATGGCGGTGGTGTTGGTGGCCTTTCTGGAGTCGCTGGCGCTGGTCGGTTTGATTCTACCCGGTACGGTGCTGATGGCGGGGCTGGGAGCGCTGATTGGCAGCGGCGAGTTAAGTTTCTGGCACGCCTGGCTGGCAGGGATTGTCGGTTGTCTGCTGGGCGACTGGATCTCCTTCTGGCTGGGCTGGCGTTTTAAAAAGCCGTTGCATCGCTGGTCATTTCTGAAGAAAAACAAAGCATTACTCGATAAAACTGAACATGCGTTGCATCAACACAGCATGTTCACCATTCTGGTCGGTCGCTTTGTTGGCCCGACGCGTCCGCTGGTGCCAATGGTGGCGGGAATGCTGGATCTGCCGGTGGCAAAATTCATTACGCCGAATATTATCGGCTGCCTGCTGTGGCCACCGTTTTACTTCCTGCCTGGGATTCTGGCGGGCGCGGCGATCGATATTCCAGCCGGAATGCAGAGCGGCGAGTTTAAATGGTTGCTGCTGGCGACGGCGGTATTTTTGTGGGTTGGTGGCTGGCTGTGCTGGCGGTTATGGCGCAGCGGTAAAGCAACCGATCGTTTAAGTCATTATTTGTCGCGCGGCCGTTTGTTGTGGCTGACGCCGTTGATTTCTGCCATCGGCGTGGTGGCGCTGGTGGTGTTAATTCGCCACCCGTTGATGCCGGTGTATATCGATATTTTGCGTAAAGTGGTTGGGGTTTAGGGGATTGTCTTGTGCGGGTTGCCTGATGCGACGCTGACCGCGTCTTATCAGGCCTACAAAACGCACTGTCCGTAGGTCGGATAAGGTGTTCACGCCGCATCTGACAGTGCATACTAACCCGTAATCCCCAATAGTGCTGAAGCACTCGCCTTACCGCTCAACAACTCATTGGTCTTACCCTGCCAGGCGATGCGCCCGTCGGCGACCACCACCGAGCGCGTGGCGATCCGCGCGGCATCTTCCACACTGTGTGACACCATCAATAACGTCATTTTTTGCTGCTGGCAGCTCGTGCTCACCAGCGTCAGCATCTCCTGACGTAACGCCGGATCGAGCGCAGAGAACGGTTCATCGAGCAATAAAATCGGCTGTTCGCGCACCAGACAACGCGCTAACGCCACGCGCTGTCGCTGACCGCCGGAAAGCTCGCCAGGTAACCGCGCCATTAAATTATCAATCCCCATCTGGCGGGCGATAGCGTGCATTTTCTCCTGCTGTGCCGCGTTCAGTTTCAATCCCGGATTTAGCCCCAGCCCGATGTTCTGCGCGACCGTCAGGTGACTGAACAGGTTGTTTTCCTGAAACAGCATCGACACCGGACGGCGTGACGGCGGCGTCGTGGTGTGATCAACGCCGTCGATAGTCAGCGAACCGCTGGCTGGCGTCAGAAAACCGGCGATCAAGTTCAGCAGGGTACTTTTACCTGCGCCGCTTGGCCCGAGGATCGCCACCTGCTCGCCGCGTTCTACCGTTAAGCTAAAACGCATCGGCAAATGTTGGTAAAGCCAGGTGATATCAGTCAGTTTTAACATCTCGCCCCGGTAGTTTTTCAATCACGGTAAACAGCAGAAAACAGAGTAGCAGCAGAATTAACGCGGTGACCGCGCCGTCCTGGCTGCGATAGGAGCCAATTTGCTGGTAGAGATAAAACGGCAGGGTGCGGAAATCATCGTTACCGAACAACGCCACCACGCCAAAATCACCAATCGACAGCACGCAGGCAAAAGCCAGCGCCTGCGCCAGTGGACGTTTCAGGGCGCGCAGCTCGACCACTTTTAAGCGCGACCAGCCTTCAATGCCCAGCGACTGACACAACATACTGTAGCGGGCGGTGATATCGCGCATCGGGTTTTCCAGTACTTTCAGCGCATAAGGGATCGCCATTAACGCATTGGTGAAAATCACAATGCCGTCAGCAGATTGCGGCAGGCCAATGGTGTTGTTGAGCAGTAAAAAGAAGCCGGTAGCCAGCACAATCCCCGGCATGGCGAGGATCAACATGCCGCTCATCTCCAGCGCCTGACCCGCCAGCATTTTCTGCCGCGCCCGAAGTTCGCGACTGCTCCATAGCAGCATCATGGTCAGCACTACGCACAATACACCTGCCGCCAGCGCAATACGCAACGAGGTCCACAGCGCCTGCCACAGCACCGGTTGTGCCAGCACTTCCGGCAACTGGCGATTTAGCCCATCGACGATCACCGCCAGCAACGGTGGCAGCAACAGCAGCAGCGCCAGCACAATTAACACCGTGTCGCAAATGCGGCTATGCAGACGATCGTCCGGGTCGCGCCAGCCTTGCAGCAGCGTGGTGCCTGGCGCAATGGCCTTACTCAATCGCTGACTCAGCAGCACCAACCCGAGGCAACACACCATCTGGATCAGCGCCAGCATCGCCGCGCGGGCAGGATCGTAGTCGTAACTCAGCGCCTGATAGATTGCCAGCTCGATAGTGGTTGCCTGCGGACCGCCGCCCAGCGATAGCACGGTGGCGAAGCTGGCGAAACAGAGCATAAAGATAAGTGCAGCAACCGGCGGGATTTGTCGCCGTAACCACGGCCATTCGACGAAGCGGAAAAAATGCCAGCCGCGCATCCCAAGCTGGGCGGCAAGCTGACGTTGTTCGCCGGGAATGTTTTCCAGTGCCTGGAGTAATAAGCGGCTCGCCATCGGTAGATTAAAAAATACGTGCGCCAGCAAAATACCTTGCAGGCCGTAGGGCGAAAAGGTCCACTCCAGACCGAGCGATTGGCAGAGTGTTGCCAGCCAGCCCTGGCGACCATAGACGCTAAGAATGCCGAAAACAGCAACCAGCACCGGGAGGATTAAGGTCATTGCGCACAGACGCAACAGCGCCAGCCGACCCGGAAAGCGCCTGCGATAGAGCGCGCGGGCGAGGAATATCGCGGGTACGACAGAGAGCAGCGCCGAGAGAAACGCCTGCCAGAAGGAGAAGCGCACCACATGCCACAGGTAGCTGTCCTGCCAGATTGCCGCCCAGCTACCCTGCGGTGCGTTCCACCACAGGGCGAGAAACGCCGCCAGCGCAACCGCTACCACCAGCGTGGCGGCGCTTACACCTGGAATTAACCAGCCGGGAATTAACGGCTGACGGCGCGTTGCCATTCGCTAATCCATGCCTGACGTTGTGCCGCCACTTCAGCTGGTGTGAACTCCAGCGTGGTGGCCGGTTTGGTCAATTGTTCAAACCCGGCAGGCAGTGTGACATTTGCCACCGGATACATCCAGTTACCGGTTGGGATCGCATTCTGAAAAGCCGGAGAAACCATAAACTGGAGGAATTTTTGCGCCAGCTCCGGCTGCTTGCTGGCAGCGGTGCGGGCGGCGACTTCCACCTGCAGATAGTGACCTTCGCTGAAGTTCGCAGCGGCGTAGTTATCTTTCTTCTCTTCGAGAATGTGATAAGCCGGAGAGGTGGTGTAACTCAGTACCAGATCGCTTTCGCCTTTTAAAAACAGGCCGTAGGCTTCGCTCCAGCCTTTGGTGACGGTGACGGTTTTCTTCGCCAGTTTCTGCCAGGCTTGCGGGGCGTTATCGCCATAGACTTTTTGCATCCATAGCAACAGACCCAGCCCCGGCGTACTGGTGCGCGGATCCTGATAAATCACCCGCCAGTTTTGATCGCTCTCAACCAGCTCCTTCAGGCTTTGTGGCGGGTTTTTTAGTTTGTTCTTGTCATAGACGAAGGCGAAGTAGCCGTAATCAAACGGTACGAAAGTGTCATTATTCCAGCCGCCGGGAACGTTAACGGCATCCGCTGCCACACCGCTTTTGGCAAATAGTCCGGTTTTACTGGCGGCGTCTAACAGATTGTTATCCAGCCCCAGCACCACATCGGCTTTACTATTTTTGCCTTCCATCCGTAGACGGTTGAGAAGCGAAACGCCATCTTCCAGCGCCACCAGTTTCAGTTCGCAGTTACAGTCGGCTTCAAAAGCTTTTTTGATCTTTGGACCAGGCCCCCAGTCGGCGGCGAAGGAATCGTAGGTATAAACAGTCAGAACGGGTTTAGCGAAAACGGGCGCTGTGCACAGCAACAGCAGGGGAAGACATTTTTTTAACACTTTGCACCTCAAAAAAGAGTGGCAAAGGACTTGAGAAGGAGCCTCAAATCCCTTCGCCGGCGTTATCCGGATCAGGTTCGACGGGTATTTTCTCAGCGCACGCGTTTGCGTGGCACCCCGTTGAGAACGGCGTTAGTGTAGTGATTTTGTTATCTACCAGCAATCATGGATCCGGCGGCGCAAACCACGCTGATTTAAAATCGAACCAGCCGAGGGTATTCATACGCAGGCCGCGCATACTGCGTTGTCCCTGAATGATCAGCCAGTGGTGGATAAGCGGCACCATTGCTTTACTGGCGACCAGTTGCTGGCACCAGTTCGCCAGGTTCATTTCGCCATTGCGCCAGCGGGCGGCGTCGGCTTGCCAGTCGATCGGAATACAGTGTTGGAGCAGCGGCACCTCGCACAAGTGCGCGAACAGCGAAAAATCCAGCGGCAGCGTAAAGTTGGCGCTATTAAGCCAGATATCGCTCTCGATCTCTCCTTCATGCCACTGATCGTAGTCGATCTCTTTGATTTCCAGCGTGACCTGGTGGCTTGCCAGAATCTGCTGCATGATCCCGGCAATCACCCGATGCTCACTGTGATCCTGATAAAAGGTCAGGGTGAGGCTTTCCAGACCAGCCGGTTTTTCGCTCTTTATGGTGCGGGCATGGTGCCAACGGGGGAGCAGTCCATAAGCCGGGAACCACAGTTGCTGGTACTGTTCCTCAGCGAAATAGACCAGATTAGTTGGAGAAAGCACATAGCTTACCCAGTCCCTGACTTGCTGATTCGCCCCGCGATGGGTGCGGCTGTCGAATAGTAAATAGTAGCAACCTTCCTCCAGGCGGCTTTCAATCTCTTTTTCCTCGCCCTGTGGACCTTTTAGTATCAGACCTCCAGCTGGCTCGTCGGCAATTTCCGGCAGAACCCAGACGTTAACTTCATCGATTAATGCCCGGTAACCGAAGAAGTCATCGAATGCCTGAATTTTCAGTTGATTGGTGGTGTTGCGGATCACCGCATACGGACCGGTGCCGATGGGATGGCTGGCAAAGTTACTGAGGGTTTCCCATTCGCGCGGCAGGATCATCGCCGGAACTTGCCCCAGCAGTAACGGTAACCAGCGGTCCGGTTGCGTGAGATGGATATCCAGCGTCCAGGGCGTCGGCGACACAATGTCCGCAATATGCGAATAGAGCGGCAGCGTATTGATTCGTTTTAAAGAGGCGATCACGTCGTCCATTTCCAGTTCACGACCATGATGAAAATGGACTCCTGGACGCAAAAAGAAACGCCAGTGAAGCGGTGATATTTGCTGCCAGTGGTGGGCGATGTCTGCTTCCAGTTCCCCATTTTCCTCATTTATGCGCGTTAGCGAACTGAAGATTTGCCGGGCAATATGGGTTTCGGAACGGCGCAATGCGCTGCCAGGTAGCAGATTACGCAACGGACGATAGTAGAGCACGCGCAGGATGTGCCGCCCCTGGCGGAAGCTGCGGCCCAGATGAGAAACCAGCATTTGCCGCACAGTCGCTTTGTCGCCAACCAACTGCACTAGTTGGTCGATACGATCCTGCTCCAGCAGGTCTTCCGCCCGCTGTTGCTGAAGCGCCAGCCCGGTATAGAGGAATGTCAGACGCGAGCGTTTACCACGCCCGACTTCCGCTTCCCACGTCAGCCAGCCGCGATCCTGCATGGTGTTGAGCAGGGTGCGCATATGACGACGCGAGCAGCTCAATAACGCTGCCAGTTCGTTGAGCGTTGTGTCCTGCGATTTACCCTCGCAGCATTGCCACAGGCGGATGAACTGTTGTTGCAGACGAGCAGATGGCATAAAAGGGGAACTCCTGTGCAAAAGACAGCAATTTTATTTTCCCTATATTAAGTCAATAATTCCTAACGATGAAGCAAGGGGGTGCCCCATGCGTCAGTTTTATCAGCACTATTTTACCGCGACAGCGAAGTTGTGCTGGTTGCGTTGGTTAAGCGTCCCACAACGATTAACCATGCTTGAAGGACTGATGCAGTGGGATGACCGCAATTCTGAAAGTTGACTTGCCTGCATCATGTGTGACTGAGTATTGGTGTAAAATCACCCGCCAGCAGATTATACCTGCTGGTTTTTTTTATTCTCGCCGCGCTAAAAAGGGAACGTATGATCTGGATAATGACGATGGCTCGCCGTATGAACGGTGTTTACGCGGCATTTATGCTGGTCGCTTTTATGATGGGGGTGGCCGGGGCGCTACAGGCTCCTACATTGAGCTTATTTCTGAGTCGTGAGGTTGGCGCGCAACCTTTCTGGATCGGACTCTTTTATACGGTGAATGCTATTGCTGGGATCGGCGTAAGCCTCTGGTTGGCAAAACGTTCTGACAGTCAGGGCGATCGGCGAAAACTGATTATATTTTGCTGTTTGATGGCTATCGGCAATGCGCTATTGTTTGCATTTAATCGTCATTATCTGACGCTTATCACCTGTGGTGTGCTTCTGGCATCTCTGGCCAATACGGCAATGCCACAGTTATTTGCTCTGGCGCGGGAATATGCGGATAACTCGGCACGAGAAGTGGTGATGTTTAGCTCGGTGATGCGTGCGCAGCTTTCTCTGGCATGGGTTATCGGTCCACCGTTGGCCTTTATGCTGGCGTTGAATTACGGCTTTACGGTGATGTTTTCGATTGCCGCCGGGATATTCACACTCAGTCTGGTATTGATTGCATTTATGCTTCCGTCTGTGGCGCGGGTAGAACTGCCGTCGGAAAATGCTTTATCAATGCAAGGTGGCTGGCAGGATAGTAACGTACGGATGTTATTTGTCGCCTCGACGTTAATGTGGACCTGCAACACCATGTACATTATTGATATGCCGTTGTGGATCAGTAGCGAGTTAGGATTGCCAGACAAACTGGCGGGTTTCCTGATGGGGACGGCAGCTGGTCTGGAAATACCAGCAATGATTCTGGCTGGCTACTATGTCAAACGTTATGGTAAGCGGCGAATGATGGTCATAGCAGTGGCGGCAGGAGTACTGTTTTACACCGGATTGATTTTATTTCATAGCCGTCTGGCGTTGATGACGCTGCAACTTTTTAACGCTGTATTTATCGGCATTGTTGCGGGTATTGGGATGCTATGGTTTCAGGATTTAATGCCTGGAAGAGCGGGGGCAGCTACCACCTTATTTACTAACAGTATTTCTACCGGGGTAATTCTGGCTGGCGTTATTCAGGGAGCAATTGCACAAAGTTGGGGGCACTTTGCTGTCTACTGGGTAATTGCGGTTATTTCTGTTATCGCATTATTTTTAACCGCAAAGGTTAAAGACGTTTGATGACGTGGACGATAGCGGAAAGCCCGGTCATTTGACCGGGCAAGGGGATTAATTCATAAACGCAGGTTGTTTTGCTTCATAAGCGGCAATGGCGTCGTCGTGCTGCAAGGTAAGCCCAATACTGTCCAGACCGTTCATCATGCAGTGGCGGCGGAAGGCATCGATGGTAAAGCGATAGGTTTTCTCTCCCGCTTTCACCTCTTGCGCTTCCAGATCCACGTCGAAATGGATCCCCGGATTGGCTTTCACCAGCGCAAACAGTTCGTCCACTTCTGCATCGCTTAATTTCACCGGCAGCAGCTGGTTGTTAAAGCTATTGCCGTAGAAGATGTCAGCAAAACTCGGCGCAATCACCACTTTAAAACCGTAGTCGGTCAATGCCCAGGGCGCGTGCTCACGCGAAGAGCCACAGCCGAAGTTTTCTCGTGCCAGCAAAATGGAAGCGCCCTGATACTGCGGGAAGTTCAGCACGAAGTCCGGGTTTGGCTGTTGGCCTTTTTCATCCAGAAAACGCCAGTCGTTAAACAGATGCGCGCCAAAACCCGTACGGGTCACTTTCTGCAAAAACTGTTTCGGGATGATTGCATCGGTATCGACATTGGCGGCATCCAGCGGAACCACCAGGCCTGTGTGTTTGATAAATTTCTCTGCCATGGTGTGCTCCTTATTTAATGTTGCGAATGTCGGCGAAATGTCCGGTCACAGCAGCAGCGGCAGCCATTGCCGGGCTGACCAGATGCGTGCGCCCGCCGCGCCCCTGGCGGCCTTCAAAGTTACGGTTGCTGGTGGAGGCACAACGTTCGCCCGGATTCAGACGGTCGTTGTTCATCGCCAGACACATTGAGCAGCCAGGCAAGCGCCATTCAAAACCGGCTTCAATAAAGATTTTATCCAGACCTTCCGCTTCCGCCTGGGCTTTTACCGGGCCAGAGCCGGGAACCACCAGTGCCTGCACGCCTGGCGCGACTTTTCGCCCTTTGGCGATCTCCGCTGCCGCGCGTAAATCTTCAATGCGCGAGTTGGTACAGGAACCGATAAACACTTTGTCGATAGCCACTTCGGTCAGCGGAATACCCGGTTTCAGCCCCATATAGGCCAGCGCTTTTTCTGCCGACGCGCGTTCAACCGGATCGGCAAACGAAGCCGGATCGGGAATATTGTCGTTCACGGAAATCACCTGGCCGGGATTGGTGCCCCAGGTGACCTGCGGTGAAATTTCTTCTGCTTGCAGAGTGACAACGGTATCGAAAGTTGCGCCTTCGTCGGTTTGCAGGGTTTTCCAGTAGGCAACGGCGTCGTCGAAATCTTTGCCTTTCGGCGCATGCAAACGGCCTTTGACATAGTTAAAGGTGGTTTCGTCCGGTGCAACCAGACCGGCTTTTGCGCCCATTTCGATTGCCATATTGCACAGGGTCATACGACCTTCCATGCTTAAATCACGGATTGCTTCGCCGCAAAACTCCACCACATGCCCGGTGCCGCCTGCGCTACCGGTTTTACCGATAATTGCCAGCACGATATCTTTTGCGGTAATGCCCGGCGCGGCTTTGCCCTGGACTTCAATTTTCATGGTTTTTGCGCGGCCCTGTTTCAGGGTTTGCGTTGCCAGTACGTGTTCAACTTCGGAAGTGCCGATACCAAAGGCCAGTGCGCCAAACGCGCCGTGGGTGGCGGTATGCGAGTCGCCGCAGACAATGGTCATCCCCGGCAAGGTGACGCCCTGTTCCGGCCCCATTACGTGGACGATCCCCTGATACGGGTGATTCAGGTCATACAGTTCGACGCCAAATTCTTTGCAGTTTTTGATCAGTTCCTGCATCTGGATACGCGCCATTTCACCGCAGGCATTAATGTCTTTGGTCTGGGTAGAGACGTTGTGATCCATGGTAGCGAAGGTTTTGCCCGGCTGACGTACCGGGCGACCGTGGGCGCGCAGACCATCGAACGCCTGCGGTGAGGTCACTTCATGCACCAGGTGGCGGTCGATATATAACAGTGGGGTTTCGTTTTCGGCTTCGTACACAACGTGAGCGTCGAACAATTTTTCGTATAACGTCTTAGCCATGATTACACCCCTTCTGCTACATAGCGGGCAATGATATCGCCCATTTCATCGGTACTAACGGCGGCAGCGCCACGGGCTAAATCCCCGGTGCGAATGCCTTCTTCTAATGCGCGGTTAATGGCGCGTTCAATGGCGCAAGCCGCATCATCGGCATCCAGGCTGTAACGCAGCAGCAGTGCCAGCGAAAGGATTTGTGCAATCGGGTTGGCGATGTTTTTGCCTGCGATATCTGGTGCCGAGCCGCCCGCCGGTTCATACAGTCCAAAACCTTGCTCGTTCAGGCTGGCGGAAGGCAACATCCCCATCGAGCCAGTGATCATTGCGCACTCGTCAGACAGAATGTCGCCAAACAGGTTGGAGCACAGCAGAACGTCAAACTGTGATGGATCTTTAATCAGCTGCATGGTGGCGTTGTCGATGTACATATGCGCCAGTTCGACATCCGGGTATTCCGTGGCGATCTCGTTAACGATCTCCCGCCATAAAATAGAGGATTGCAGCACGTTGGCTTTATCGATCGACGTCACTTTGTGGCGACGCTTGCGAGCAGATTCAAACGCGATGCGGGCGATACGTTCGATCTCAAAACGGTGATACACCTCGGTATCAAAGGCTTTTTCATATTGTCCGCTACCTTCGCGGCCTTTTGGCTGACCGAAATAGATGCCGCCGGTCAGTTCGCGCACACACAGGATGTCGAAGCCGTTTGCGGCAATGTCTGCACGCAGCGGACAGAATGCTTCCAGCCCCTGATACAGTTTTGCCGGGCGCAGGTTGCTGAATAATTTGAAGTGCTTACGCAGAGGCAGCAGCGCGCCGCGTTCTGGTTGCTGGTCTGGTGGTAAATGTTCCCACTTCGGGCCGCCTACCGAGCCAAACAGCACGGCATCGGCTTGCTCACAACCTTCAACCGTCGCAGGCGGCAGTGGTTGCCCGTGGTTATCAATGGCTGCGCCGCCTACATCGTAATGGCTGGTGGTGATGCGCATCGCAAAGCGGTTGCGCACGGCATCCAGCACTTTCAGCGCCTGGGTCATCACTTCCGGACCAATACCGTCCCCCGGCAATACGGCAATATGGTAATTCTTCGACATCACACGGTTTCCTTGTTGTTTTCGTTGTGTTGAGCTTTGCGTTGCAACTCTTTTTCGACTTCTGCGGCACGCCAGATATTGTTCAGAACGTGCACCATGGCTTTGGCAGATGACTCGACAATATCGGTAGCCAGGCCGACGCCGTGGAAGCGGCGACCGTTGTAGTTAGCGACGATATCCACCTGACCCAGCGCATCTTTACCGTGGCCTTTGGCGGTCAGGCTGTATTTCACCAGTTCGACGTTATATTCAGTGATGCGGTTAATTGCCTGATAGACGGCATCGACCGGACCGTTACCGTTGGCGGCTTCTGCTTTGACTTCTTCGCCACAGGCCAGTTTGACGGCGGCGGTGGCGATATCGTTAGAGCCAGACTGCACGCTGAAGTAATCCAGACGGAAATGCTCCGGCTCTTCTTGCTGCTTACCGATGAAGGCCAGCGCCTCCAGATCGTAATCAAACACCTGACCTTTTTTGTCCGCCAGCTTCAGGAAAGCATCGTACAAATTGTCTAAATTATATTCACTTTCTTTATACCCCATCTCATCCATGCGATGTTTCACCGCCGCACGCCCCGAACGAGAGGTCAGATTCAGCTGGATTTGGTTCAGACCAATAGATTCTGGTGTCATGATTTCGTAGTTTTCGCGGTTTTTCAGCACGCCATCCTGGTGGATACCGGAGGAGTGTGCGAATGCGCCGCTGCCAACAATGGCTTTGTTTGCCGGGATCGGCATATTACAAATCTGGCTAACTAACTGGCTGGTGCGCCATATCTCCTGGTGATTAATGGCGGTGTGGACGTTGAGAATATCCTTACGAACTTTGATCGCCATGATGACTTCTTCTAGGGAACAGTTTCCGGCACGCTCGCCGATCCCGTTCATTGCGCCTTCCACCTGGCGTGCACCGGCATGTACCGCCGCCAGTGAGTTGCCGACCGCCAGGCCTAAATCGTCGTGGGTATGTACGGAAATAATGGCTTTGTCGATGTTAGGTACGCGTTCATACAGGCCGCTGATGATTCCGGCGAACTCAAACGGCATGGTGTAGCCCACGGTGTCCGGAATGTTGATGGTGGTGGCACCGGCATTAATCGCCGCTTCGACCACTCGCGCCAGATCGGCAATGGGTGTACGCCCGGCATCTTCGCAAGAAAATTCAACATCATCGGTGTAATTACGGGCGCGTTTCACCATATAGATAGCGCGTTCGATCACTTCATCCAGCGTGCTGCGCAGCTTGGTGGCGATGTGCATTGGCGAAGTGGCAATAAAGGTATGAATACGGAAGGCTTCGGCGACTTTCAGGGATTCGGCCGCCACGTCGATATCTTTCTCCACGCAGCGAGCTAACGCGCATACGCGGCTGTTTTTAACCTGGCGAGCGATGGTTTGCACTGATTCAAAATCACCCGGCGAAGAAACGGGGAAACCGACTTCCATCACGTCAACACCCATACGCTCAAGGGCCAGCGCAATTTGCAGTTTTTCTTTCACACTCAAGCTTGCCTGTAACGCCTGTTCACCGTCGCGCAATGTGGTATCGAAAATAATGACTTGCTGGCTCATGGTTTGGGTCCTTGTCTCTTTTAGAGCGCCTCGCTTCGGGCATAAAAAAACCCGCGCAATGGCGCGGGTTTTTTGTTTGACTGCGTGCTGGCTTAATGCTGGATGCCGCTCACTCGTCTACCGCGCAAAGAAGATGCGTTTAGTAGTAGTAGACCGATAAAGCGAACGATATGAGTCATTAAATCAGCTCCAGATGAATGCGATATGCTTTTAGAGTTACTGGATACAAAAACGGATGTCAACCCTGACGCAATAAAAACGTCCCGCCAGCGTGAGTTCTGCATCCGTAAAATTAGCTAATTGTGCTGCGGTGGTTAAAGTAAGCGATATTAATTTCTGCTTAACTACCGACGCTTTTCATCGGTTGACATATTTCAGCATAAATTTTTGCATCTAATCAACGAGGAAAAAGGGGACAAAATGCACGCGTTGCAAAACCTATCCTGATGATTTGTATTGAATTATATGTTTTGCGATTTTTTTTGATATTGATTTGGTGAATATTATTGATCAATTAATGTTAAGAATTAATGCATTAAATATATAAATTAATTATTAAATAAGCACATTTAATCCATTTTGTAGATGATTGAGTATTCGCGGTAGTTATGATTAGATTGTTTTCGCAACAAAAACATTATGGATTATTATACTGTGGTAAATGACTCATTCCACGGCAATGGATTCTGTTTTTATCAGAACCCGTATCTTTATGTTTTCCGAATTTTACTCATTTTGCTTTTTCTTATTTTATATGCATGATAAATCATATTCTTCAGGATTATTTCTCTGCATTCCAATAAGGGAAAGGGAGTTAAGTGTGACAGTGGAGTTAAGTATGCCAGAGGTACAAACAGATCATTCAGAGACGGCGGAGTTAAGCAAGCCACAGCTACGCATGGTCGATCTCAACTTATTAACCGTTTTCGATGCCGTGATGCAGGAGCAAAACATTACCCGTGCCGCTCATGTTCTGGGTATGTCGCAACCTGCGGTCAGTAACGCTGTTGCACGCCTGAAGGTGATGTTTAATGACGAGCTTTTTGTTCGTTATGGCCGTGGTATTCAACCGACTGCTCGCGCATTTCAACTTTTTGGTTCAGTTCGTCAGGCATTGCAACTAGTACAAAATGAATTGCCTGGTTCAGGTTTTGAACCCGCGAGCAGTGAACGTGTATTTCATCTTTGTGTTTGCAGCCCGTTAGACAGCATTCTGACCTCGCAGATTTATAATCACATTGAGCAGATTGCGCCAAATATACATGTTATGTTCAAGTCTTCATTAAATCAGAACACTGAACATCAGCTGCGTTATCAGGAAACGGAGTTTGTGATTAGTTATGAAGACTTCCATCGTCCTGAATTTACCAGCGTACCATTATTTAAAGATGAAATGGTGCTGGTAGCCAGCAAAAATCATCCAACAATTAAGGGCCCGTTACTGAAACATGATGTTTATAACGAACAACATGCGGCGGTTTCGCTCGATCGTTTCGCGTCATTTAGTCAACCTTGGTATGACACGGTAGATAAGCAAGCCAGTATCGCGTATCAGGGCATGGCAATGATGAGCGTACTTAGCGTGGTGTCGCAAACGCATTTGGTCGCTATTGCGCCGCGTTGGCTGGCTGAAGAGTTCGCTGAATCCTTAGAATTACAGGTATTACCGCTGCCGTTAAAACAAAACAGCAGAACCTGTTATCTCTCCTGGCATGAAGCTGCCGGGCGCGATAAAGGCCATCAGTGGATGGAAGAGCAATTAGTCTCAATTTGCAAACGCTAACTGATTGCAGAATAGGTCAGACATGAATGTCTGGTTTATTCTGCATTTTTTATTGAATGTAGAATTTTATTCTGAATGTGTGGGCTCTCTATTTTAGGATTAATTAAAAAAATAGAGAAATTGCTGTAAGTTGTGGGATTCAGCCGATTTATTATCAATTTAATCCTCTGTAATGGAGGATTTTATCGTTTCTTTTCACCTTTCCTCCTGTTTATTCTTATTACCCCGTGTTTATGTCTCTGGCTGCCAATTGCTTAAGCAAGATCGGACGGTTAATGTGTTTTACACATTTTTTCCGTCAAACAGTGAGGCAGGCCATGGAGATGTTGTCTGGAGCCGAGATGGTCGTCCGATCGCTTATCGATCAGGGCGTTAAACAAGTATTCGGTTATCCCGGAGGCGCAGTCCTTGATATTTATGATGCATTGCATACCGTGGGTGGTATTGATCATGTATTAGTTCGTCATGAGCAGGCGGCGGTGCATATGGCCGATGGCCTGGCGCGCGCGACCGGGGAAGTCGGCGTCGTGCTGGTAACGTCGGGTCCAGGGGCGACCAATGCGATTACTGGCATCGCCACCGCTTATATGGATTCCATTCCATTAGTTGTCCTTTCCGGGCAGGTAGCGACCTCGTTGATAGGTTACGATGCCTTTCAGGAGTGCGACATGGTGGGGATTTCGCGACCGGTGGTTAAACACAGTTTTCTGGTTAAGCAAACGGAAGACATTCCGCAGGTGCTGAAAAAGGCTTTCTGGCTGGCGGCAAGTGGTCGCCCAGGACCAGTAGTCGTTGATTTACCGAAAGATATTCTTAATCCGGCGAACAAATTACCCTATGTCTGGCCGGAGTCGGTCAGTATGCGTTCTTACAATCCCACTACTACCGGACATAAAGGGCAAATTAAGCGTGCTCTGCAAACGCTGGTGGCGGCAAAAAAACCGGTTGTCTACGTAGGTGGTGGGGCAATCACGGCGGGCTGCCATCAGCAGTTGAAAGAAATGGTGGAGGCGTTGAATCTGCCCGTTGTTTCCTCATTGATGGGGCTGGGGGCGTTTCCGGCAACGCATCGTCAGGCACTGGGCATGCTGGGAATGCACGGTACCTACGAAGCCAATATGACGATGCATAACGCGGATGTGATTTTCGCCGTCGGGGTACGATTTGATGACCGAACGACGAACAATCTGGCAAAGTACTGCCCAAATGCCACTGTTCTGCATATCGATATTGATCCTACTTCCATTTCTAAAACCGTGACTGCTGATATCCCGATTGTAGGGGATGCTCGCCAGGTCCTCGAACAAATGCTTGAACTCTTGTCGCAAGAATCCGCCCATCAACCACTGGATGAGATCCGCGACTGGTGGCAGCAAATTGAACAGTGGCGCGCTCGTCAGTGCCTGAAATATGACACTCACAGTGAAAAGATTAAACCGCAGGCGGTGATCGAGACTCTTTGGCGGTTGACGAAGGGAGACGCTTACGTGACGTCCGATGTCGGGCAGCACCAGATGTTTGCTGCACTTTATTATCCATTCGACAAACCGCGTCGCTGGATCAATTCCGGTGGCCTCGGCACGATGGGTTTTGGTTTACCTGCGGCACTGGGCGTCAAAATGGCGTTGCCAGAAGAAACCGTGGTTTGCGTCACTGGCGACGGCAGTATTCAGATGAACATCCAGGAACTGTCTACCGCGTTGCAATACGAGTTGCCCGTACTGGTGGTGAATCTCAATAACCGCTATCTGGGGATGGTGAAGCAGTGGCAAGACATGATCTATTCCGGCCGTCATTCACAATCTTATATGCAATCGCTACCCGATTTCGTCCGTCTGGCGGAAGCCTATGGGCATGTCGGGATCCAGATTTCTCATCCGCATGAGCTGGAAAGCAAACTTAGCGAGGCGCTGGAACAGGTGCGCAATAATCGCCTGGTGTTTGTTGATGTTACCGTCGATGGCAGCGAGCACGTCTACCCGATGCAGATTCGCGGGGGCGGAATGGATGAAATGTGGTTAAGCAAAACGGAGAGAACCTGATTATGCGCCGGATATTATCAGTCTTACTCGAAAATGAATCAGGCGCGTTATCCCGCGTGATTGGCCTTTTTTCCCAGCGTGGCTACAACATTGAAAGCCTGACCGTTGCGCCAACCGACGATCCGACATTATCGCGTATGACCATCCAGACCGTGGGCGATGAAAAAGTACTTGAGCAGATCGAAAAGCAATTACACAAGCTGGTCGATGTCTTGCGCGTGAGTGAGTTGGGGCAGGGCGCGCATGTTGAGCGGGAAATCATGCTGGTGAAAATTCAGGCCAGCGGTTACGGGCGTGACGAAGTGAAACGTAATACGGAAATATTCCGTGGGCAAATTATCGATGTCACACCCTCGCTTTATACCGTTCAATTAGCAGGCACCAGCGGTAAGCTTGATGCATTTTTAGCATCGATTCGCGATGTGGCGAAAATTGTGGAGGTTGCTCGCTCTGGTGTGGTCGGACTTTCGCGCGGCGATAAAATAATGCGTTGAGAATGATCTCAATGCGCAATTTACAGCCCAACATGTCACGTTGGGCTTTTTTTGCGAAATCAGTGGGAACCTGGAATAAAAGCAGTTGCCGCAGTTAATTTTCTGCGCTTAGATGTTAATGAATTTAACCCATACCAGTACAATGGCTATGGTTTTTACATTTTACGCAAGGGGCAATTGTGAAACTGGATGAAATCGCTCGGCTGGCGGGAGTGTCGCGGACCACTGCAAGCTATGTTATTAACGGCAAAGCGAAGCAATACCGTGTGAGCGACAAAACCGTTGAAAAAGTCATGGCTGTGGTGCGTGAGCACAATTACCACCCGAACGCCGTGGCAGCTGGGCTTCGTGCTGGACGCACACGTTCTATTGGTCTTGTGATCCCCGATCTGGAGAACACCAGCTATACCCGCATCGCTAACTATCTTGAACGCCAGGCGCGGCAACGGGGTTATCAACTGCTGATTGCCTGCTCAGAAGATCAGCCAGACAACGAAATGCGGTGCATTGAGCACCTTTTACAGCGTCAGGTTGATGCCATTATTGTTTCGACGTCGTTGCCTCCTGAGCATCCTTTTTATCAACGCTGGGCTAACGACCCGTTCCCGATTGTCGCGCTGGACCGCGCCCTCGATCGTGAACACTTCACCAGCGTGGTTGGTGCCGATCAGGATGATGCCGAAATGCTGGCGGAAGAGTTACGTAAGTTTCCCGCCGAGACGGTGCTTTATCTTGGTGCGCTACCGGAGCTTTCTGTCAGCTTCCTGCGTGAACAAGGTTTCCGTACTGCCTGGAAAGATGATCCGCGCGAAGTGCATTTCCTGTATGCCAACAGCTATGAGCGGGAGGCGGCTGCCCAGTTATTCGAAAAATGGCTGGAAACGCATCCGATGCCGCAGGCGCTGTTCACAACGTCGTTTGCGTTGTTGCAAGGAGTGATGGATGTCACGCTGCGTCGCGACGGCAAACTGCCTTCTGACCTGGCAATTGCCACCTTTGGCGATAACGAACTGCTCGACTTCTTACAGTGTCCGGTGCTGGCAGTGGCTCAACGTCACCGCGATGTCGCAGAGCGTGTGCTGGAGATTGTCCTGGCAAGCCTGGACGAACCGCGTAAGCCAAAACCTGGTTTAACGCGCATTAAACGTAATCTCTATCGCCGCGGCGTGCTCAGCCGTAGCTAAGCCGCGAACAAAAATACGCGCCAGGTGAATTTCCCTCTGGCGCGTAGAGTACGGGACTGGACATCAATATGCTTAAAGTAAATAAGACTATTCCTGACTATTATTGATAAATGCTTTTAAACCCGCCCGTTAATTAACTCACCAGCTGAAATTCACAATAATTAAGTGATATCGACAGCGCGTTTTTGCATTATTTTGTTACATGCGGCGATGAATTGCCGATTTAACAAACACTTTTCTTTGCTTTTGCGCAAACCCGCTGGCATCAAGCGCCACACAGACGTAACAAGGACTGTTAACCGGGGAAGATATGTCCTAAAATGCCGCTCGCGTCGCAAACTGACACTTTATATTTGCTGTGGAAAATAGTGAGTCATTTTAAAACAGTGATGACGATGAGGGATTTTTTCTTACAGCTATTCATAACGTTAATTTGCTTCGCACGTTGGACGTAAAATAAACAACGCTGATATTAGCCGTAAACATCGGGTTTTTTACCTCGGTATGCCTTGTGACTGGCTTGACAAGCTTTTCCTCAGCTCCGTAAACTCCTTTCAGTGGGAAATTGTGGGGCAAAGTGGGAATAAGGGGTGAGGCTGGCATGTTCCGGGGAGCAACGTTAGTCAATCTCGACAGCAAAGGGCGCTTATCAGTGCCTACCCGTTATCGGGAACAGCTGCTTGAGAACGCTGCCGGTCAAATGGTTTGCACCATTGACATTTATCACCCGTGCCTGCTGCTTTACCCCCTGCCTGAATGGGAAATTATCGAGCAAAAATTATCGCGTCTGTCGAGCATGAACCCGGTTGAGCGCCGTGTGCAGCGCCTACTGTTAGGTCATGCCAGCGAATGTCAGATGGATGGCGCAGGTCGATTGTTAATCGCGCCAGTACTGCGGCAACATGCCGGGCTGACAAAAGAAGTGATGCTGGTTGGACAGTTCAACAAGTTTGAGCTGTGGGATGAAACAACCTGGCATCAACAGGTCAAGGAAGATATCGACGCAGAGCAGTTGGCTACCGGAGACTTATCGGAGCGACTGCAGGACTTGTCTCTATAAAATGATGGAAAACTATAAACATACTACGGTGCTGCTGGATGAAGCCGTTAATGGCCTCAATATCCGTCCTGATGGCATCTACATTGATGGGACTTTTGGTCGCGGTGGTCACTCACGTCTGATCCTCTCGCAGCTTGGCGAAGAGGGGCGTTTGCTGGCGATCGATCGCGACCCGCAGGCTATCGCCGTTGCGAAGACTATTGATGATCCGCGCTTCTCCATCATCCACGGACCTTTCTCCGCGCTGGGCGAATACGTTGCCGAGCGCGATCTTATCGGCAAGATCGACGGCATTCTCCTCGATCTTGGCGTCTCTTCACCGCAACTTGATGATGCTGAACGTGGCTTTTCCTTTATGCGCGATGGTCCGCTGGACATGCGTATGGACCCAACCCGTGGGCAGTCAGCCGCTGAATGGCTACAAACCGCAGAAGAAGCCGATATCGCCTGGGTATTGAAAACCTATGGTGAAGAGCGTTTTGCCAAACGCATTGCCCGCGCCATTGTCGAGCGTAACCGCGAACAGCCGATGACCCGCACCAAAGAACTGGCGGAAGTCGTGGCTGCTGCAACGCCGGTGAAAGATAAGTTTAAACATCCCGCGACCCGTACCTTCCAGGCGGTGCGCATTTGGGTAAACAGTGAACTGGAGGAGATAGAGCAGGCGCTAAAAAGCTCGCTCAACGTGCTGGCCCCGGGTGGGCGGCTTTCGATCATCAGCTTCCACTCGCTGGAAGACCGTATTGTGAAACGTTTTATGCGTGAAAACAGCCGCGGTCCGCAAGTTCCGGCAGGGTTACCGATGACTGAAGAGCAGCTCAAAAAACTGGGTGGCCGTCAGCTGCGAGCACTAGGCAAGTTAATGCCGGGCGAAGAAGAGGTGGCTGAGAACCCTCGTGCCCGTAGTTCAGTTCTGCGTATTGCAGAGAGGACGAACGCATGATCAGCAGAGTGACAGAAGCTCTAAGCAAAGTTAAAGGATCGATGGGAAGCCACGAGCGCCATGCATTGCCTGGTGTTATCGGTGACGATCTTTTGCGATTTGGGAAGCTGCCACTCTGCCTGTTCATTTGCATTATTTTGACGGCGGTGACCGTGGTAACCACGGCGCACCATACCCGTTTACTGACCGCTCAGCGCGAACAACTGGTGCTGGAGCGAGATGCTTTAGACATTGAATGGCGCAACCTGATCCTTGAAGAGAATGCGCTCGGCGACCATAGCCGGGTGGAAAGGATCGCCACGGAAAAGCTGCAAATGCAGCATGTTGATCCGTCACAAGAAAATATCGTAGTGCAAAAATAAGGATAAACGCGACGCATGAAAGCAGCGGCGAAAACGCAGAAACCAAAACGTCAGGAAGAACATGCCAACTTTATCAGTTGGCGTTTTGCGTTGTTATGCGGCTGTATTCTCCTGGCGCTGGCTTTTCTGCTCGGACGCGTAGCGTGGTTACAAGTTATCTCCCCGGATATGCTGGTGAAAGAGGGCGACATGCGTTCTCTTCGCGTTCAGCAAGTTTCCACCTCCCGCGGCATGATTACTGACCGTTCTGGTCGCCCGTTAGCGGTGAGCGTGCCGGTAAAAGCGATTTGGGCTGACCCGAAAGAAGTGCATGACGCTGGCGGTATCAGCGTCGGTGACCGCTGGAAGGCGCTGGCTAACGCGCTCAATATTCCGCTGGATCAGCTTTCTGCCCGCATTAACGCCAACCCGAAAGGGCGCTTTATTTATCTGGCGCGTCAGGTAAACCCTGACATGGCGGACTACATCAAAAAACTGAAACTGCCGGGGATTCATCTGCGTGAAGAATCTCGCCGTTATTATCCATCCGGCGAAGTGACTGCTCACCTCATTGGCTTTACTAACGTCGATAGTCAAGGGATTGAGGGCGTTGAGAAGAGTTTCGATAAATGGCTTACCGGGCAGCCGGGTGAGCGCATTGTGCGTAAAGACCGCTATGGTCGCGTAATTGAAGATATTTCTTCTACTGACAGCCAGGCTGCGCACAACCTGGCGCTGAGTATTGATGAACGCCTGCAGGCGCTGGTTTATCGCGAACTGAACAATGCGGTGGCCTTTAACAAGGCTGAATCTGGTAGCGCCGTGCTGGTGGATGTCAACACCGGTGAAGTGCTGGCGATGGCTAACAGCCCGTCATACAACCCTAACAATCTGAGCGGCACGCCGAAAGAGGCGATGCGTAACCGTACCATCACCGACGTGTTTGAACCTGGCTCAACGGTTAAACCGATGGTGGTGATGACCGCGTTGCAACGTGGCGTGGTGCGGGAAAACTCGGTACTCAATACCATTCCTTATCGAATTAACGGCCACGAAATCAAAGACGTGGCACGCTACAGCGAATTAACCCTGACCGGGGTATTACAGAAGTCGAGTAACGTCGGTGTTTCCAAGCTGGCGTTAGCGATGCCGTCCTCAGCGTTAGTAGATACTTACTCACGTTTTGGACTGGGAAAAGCGACCAATTTGGGGTTGGTCGGAGAACGCAGTGGCTTATATCCTCAAAAACAACGGTGGTCTGACATAGAGAGGGCCACCTTCTCTTTCGGCTACGGGCTAATGGTAACACCGTTACAGTTAGCGCGAGTCTACGCAACTATCGGCAGCTACGGCATTTATCGCCCACTGTCGATTACCAAAGTTGACCCCCCGGTTCCCGGTGAACGTGTCTTCCCGGAATCCATTGTCCGCACCGTGGTGCATATGATGGAAAGCGTGGCGCTACCGGGCGGCGGCGGCGTGAAGGCGGCGATTAAAGGCTATCGTATCGCCATTAAAACCGGTACCGCGAAAAAGGTCGGGCCGGACGGTCGCTACATCAATAAATATATTGCTTATACCGCAGGCGTTGCGCCTGCGAGTCAGCCGCGCTTCGCGCTGGTTGTTGTTATCAACGATCCGCAGGCGGGTAAATACTACGGCGGCGCCGTTTCCGCGCCGGTCTTTGGTGCCATCATGGGCGGCGTATTGCGTACCATGAACATCGAGCCGGATGCGCTGACAACGGGCGATAAAAATGAATTTGTGATTAATCAAGGCGAGGGGACAGGTGGCAGATCGTAATTTGCGCGACCTTCTTGCTCCGTGGGTGCCAGACGCACCTTCGCGAGCACTGCGAGAGATGACACTCGACAGCCGTGTGGCTGCGGCGGGCGATCTCTTTGTAGCTGTAGTAGGTCATCAGGCGGACGGGCGTCGATATATCCCGCAGGCGATAGCGCAAGGTGTGGCTGCCATTATTGCAGAGGCGAAAGATGAGGCGACCGACGGTGAAATCCGTGAAATGCACGGCGTACCGGTCATCTATCTCAGCCAGCTCAATGAGCGTTTATCTGCACTGGCGGGCCGCTTTTACCATGAACCCTCTGACAATTTACGTCTCGTAGGCGTAACGGGCACCAACGGCAAAACCACGACTACCCAGCTGCTGGCGCAGTGGAGCCAACTGCTTGGCGAAACCAGCGCGGTAATGGGCACCGTTGGTAACGGCCTGCTGGGGAAAGTGATCCCGACAGAAAATACCACCGGTTCGGCAGTCGATGTTCAGCATGAGCTTGCGGGGCTGGTGGATCAGGGCGCGACGTTTTGCGCAATGGAAGTTTCCTCCCACGGGCTGGTACAGCACCGTGTGGCGGCATTGAAATTTGCGGCGTCGGTCTTTACGAACTTAAGCCGCGATCACCTTGATTATCATGGTGATATGGAACACTACGAAGCCGCGAAATGGCTGCTTTATTCTGAGCATCATTGCGGTCAGGCGATTATTAACGCCGACGATGAAGTGGGCCGCCGCTGGCTGGCAAAACTGCCGGACGCGGTTGCGGTATCAATGGAAGATCATATCAATCCGAACTGTCACGGACGCTGGTTAAAAGCGAACGACGTGAACTATCACGACAGCGGTGCGACGATTCGCTTTAGCTCAAGTTGGGGCGATGGCGAAATTGAGAGCCATCTGATGGGCGCTTTTAACGTCAGCAACCTGCTGCTCGCGCTGGCGACACTGTTGGCACTCGGCTATCCATTGGCTGATCTGTTGAAAACCGCCGCGCGTCTGCAACCGGTTTGCGGACGTATGGAAGTGTTCACTGCGCCAGGCAAACCGACGGTGGTGGTGGATTACGCGCATACGCCGGATGCACTGGAAAAAGCCTTACAGGCGGCGCGTCTGCACTGTGCGGGCAAGCTGTGGTGTGTCTTTGGCTGTGGTGGCGATCGCGATAAAGGTAAGCGTCCACTGATGGGCGCAATTGCCGAAGAGTTTGCTGACGTGGCGGTGGTGACGGACGATAACCCGCGTACCGAAGAACCGCGTGCCATCATCAACGATATTCTGGCGGGAATGTTAGATGCCGGACATGCCAAAGTGATGGAAGGCCGTGCTGAAGCGGTGACTTGCGCCGTTATGCAGGCTAAAGAGAATGATGTGGTACTGGTCGCGGGCAAAGGCCATGAAGATTACCAGATTGTTGGCAATCAGCGTCTGGACTACTCCGATCGCGTCACGGTGGCGCGTCTGCTGGGGGTGATTGCATGATTAGCGTAACCCTTAGCCAACTTACCGACATTCTCAACGGTGAACTGCAAGGTGCAGATATCACCCTTGATGCTGTAACCACTGATACCCGAAAACTGACGCCGGGCTGCCTGTTTGTTGCCCTGAAAGGCGAACGTTTTGATGCCCACGATTTTGCCGACCAGGCGAAAGCTGGCGGCGCAGGCGCACTACTGGTTAGCCGTCCGCTGGACATCGACCTGCCGCAGTTAATCGTCAAGGATACGCGTCTGGCGTTTGGTGAACTGGCTGCATGGGTTCGCCAGCAAGTTCCGGCGCGCGTGGTTGCTCTGACGGGGTCCTCCGGCAAAACCTCCGTTAAAGAGATGACGGCGGCGATTTTAAGCCAGTGCGGCAACACGCTTTATACGGCAGGCAATCTCAACAACGACATCGGTGTACCGATGACGCTGTTGCGCTTAACGCCGGAATACGATTACGCAGTTATTGAACTTGGCGCGAACCATCAGGGCGAAATAGCCTGGACTGTGAGTCTGACTCGCCCGGAAGCTGCGCTGGTCAACAACCTGGCAGCGGCGCATCTGGAAGGTTTTGGCTCGCTTGCGGGTGTCGCGAAAGCGAAAGGTGAAATCTTTAGCGGCCTGCCGGAAAACGGTATCGCCATTATGAACGCCGACAACAACGACTGGCTGAACTGGCAGAGCGTAATTGGCTCACGCAAAGTGTGGCGTTTCTCACCCAATGCCGCCAACAGCGATTTCACCGCCACCAATATCCATGTGACCTCGCACGGTACGGAATTTACCCTACAAACCCCAACCGGTAGCGTCGATGTTCTGCTGCCGTTGCCGGGGCGTCACAATATTGCGAATGCGCTGGCAGCCGCTGCGCTCTCCATGTCCGTGGGCGCAACGCTTGATGCTATCAAAGCGGGGCTGGCAAATCTGAAAGCTGTTCCAGGCCGTCTGTTCCCCATCCAACTGGCAGAAAACCAGTTGCTGCTCGACGACTCCTACAACGCCAATGTCGGTTCAATGACTGCAGCAGTCCAGGTACTGGCTGAAATGCCGGGCTACCGCGTGCTGGTGGTGGGCGATATAGCGGAACTGGGCGCTGAAAGCGAAGCCTGCCATGTACAGGTGGGCGAGGCGGCAAAAGCTGCTGGTATTGACCGCGTGTTAAGCGTGGGTAAACAAAGCCATGCTATCAGCACCGCCAGCGGCGTTGGCGAACATTTTGCTGATAAAACTGCGTTAATTACGCGTCTTAAATCACTGATTGCTGAGCAACAGGTAATTACGATTTTAGTTAAGGGTTCACGTAGTGCCGCCATGGAAGAGGTAGTACGCGCTTTACAGGAGAATGGGACATGTTAGTTTGGCTGGCCGAACATTTGGTCAAATATTATTCCGGCTTTAACGTCTTTTCCTATCTGACGTTTCGCGCCATCGTCAGCCTGCTGACCGCGCTGTTCATCTCATTGTGGATGGGCCCGCGTATGATTGCTCATTTGCAAAAACTTTCCTTTGGTCAGGTGGTGCGTAACGACGGTCCTGAATCACACTTCAGCAAGCGCGGTACGCCGACCATGGGCGGGATTATGATCCTGACGGCGATTGTGATCTCCGTACTGCTGTGGGCTTACCCGTCCAATCCGTACGTCTGGTGCGTGTTGGTGGTGCTGGTAGGTTACGGTGTTATTGGCTTTGTTGATGATTATCGCAAAGTGGTGCGTAAAGACACCAAAGGGTTGATCGCTCGTTGGAAGTATTTCTGGATGTCGGTCATTGCGCTGGGTGTCGCCTTCGCCCTGTACCTTGCCGGCAAAGACACGCCCGCAACGCAGCTGGTGGTCCCATTCTTTAAAGATGTGATGCCGCAGCTGGGGCTGTTCTACATTCTGCTGGCTTACTTCGTCATTGTGGGTACTGGCAACGCGGTAAACCTGACCGATGGTCTCGACGGCCTGGCAATTATGCCGACCGTATTTGTCGCCGGTGGTTTTGCGCTGGTGGCGTGGGCGACCGGCAATATGAACTTTGCCAGCTACTTGCATATACCGTATCTGCGACACGCCGGGGAACTGGTTATTGTCTGTACCGCGATAGTCGGGGCAGGACTGGGCTTCCTGTGGTTTAACACCTATCCGGCGCAGGTCTTTATGGGCGATGTAGGTTCGCTGGCGTTAGGTGGTGCGTTAGGCATTATCGCCGTACTGCTACGTCAGGAATTCCTGCTGGTGATTATGGGGGGCGTGTTCGTGGTAGAAACGCTTTCTGTCATCCTGCAGGTCGGCTCCTTTAAACTGCGCGGACAACGTATTTTCCGCATGGCACCGATTCATCACCACTATGAACTGAAAGGCTGGCCGGAACCGCGCGTCATTGTGCGTTTCTGGATTATTTCGCTGATGCTGGTTCTGATTGGTCTGGCAACGCTGAAGGTACGTTAATCATGGCTGATTATCAGGGTAAAAATGTCGTCATTATCGGCCTGGGCCTCACCGGGCTTTCCTGCGTGGACTTTTTCCTCGCTCGCGGTGTGACGCCGCGCGTTATGGATACGCGTATGACACCGCCTGGCCTGGATAAATTACCCGAAGCCGTAGAACGCCACACGGGCAGTCTGAATGATGAATGGCTGATGGCGGCAGATCTGATTGTCGCCAGTCCCGGTATTGCACTGGCGCATCCATCCTTAAGCGCTGCCGCTGATGCCGGAATCGAAATCGTTGGCGATATCGAGCTGTTCTGTCGCGAAGCACAAGCACCGATTGTGGCGATTACCGGTTCTAACGGCAAAAGCACGGTCACCACGCTAGTGGGTGAAATGGCGAAAGCGGCGGGGGTTAACGTTGGTGTGGGTGGCAATATTGGCCTGCCTGCGTTGATGCTACTGGATGATGAGTGTGAACTGTACGTGCTGGAACTGTCGAGCTTCCAGCTGGAAACCACCTCCAGCTTACAGGCGGTAGCAGCGACCATTCTGAACGTGACTGAAGATCATATGGATCGCTATCCGTTTGGTTTACAACAGTATCGTGCAGCAAAACTGCGCATTTACGAAAACGCGAAAGTTTGCGTGGTTAATGCTGATGATGCCTTAACAATGCCGATTCGCGGTGCGGATGAACGCTGCGTCAGCTTTGGCGTCAACATGGGTGACTATCACCTGAATCATCAGCAGGGCGAAACCTGGCTGCGGGTTAAAGGCGAGAAAGTGCTGAATGTGAAAGAGATGAAACTTTCCGGGCAGCATAACTACACCAATGCGCTGGCGGCGCTGGCGCTGGCAGATGCTGCAGGGTTACCGCGTGCCAGCAGCCTGAAAGCGTTAACCACATTCACTGGTCTGCCGCATCGCTTTGAAGTTGTGCTGGAGCATAACGGCGTACGTTGGATTAACGATTCGAAAGCGACCAACGTCGGCAGTACGGAAGCGGCGCTGAATGGCCTGCACGTAGACGGCACACTGCATTTGTTGCTGGGTGGCGATGGTAAATCGGCGGACTTTAGCCCACTGGCGCGTTACCTGAATGGCGATAACGTACGTCTGTATTGTTTCGGTCGTGACGGCGCGCAGCTGGCGGCGCTACGCCCGGAAGTGGCAGAACAAACCGAAACTATGGAACAGGCGATGCGCTTGCTGGCTCCGCGTGTTCAGCCGGGCGATATGGTTCTGCTCTCCCCAGCCTGTGCCAGCCTTGATCAGTTCAAGAACTTTGAACAACGAGGCAATGAGTTTGCCCGTCTGGCGAAGGAGTTAGGTTGATGCGTTTATCTCTCCCTCGCCTGAAAATGCCGCGCCTGCCTGGATTCAGTATCCTGGTCTGGATCTCCACGGCGCTAAAGGGCTGGGTGATGGGCTCGCGGGAAAAAGATACCGACAGCCTGATCATGTACGATCGCACCTTACTGTGGCTGACCTTCGGCCTCGCGGCGATTGGCTTTATCATGGTGACCTCGGCGTCAATGCCCATAGGGCAACGCTTAACCAACGATCCGTTCTTCTTCGCGAAGCGTGATGGTGTCTATCTGATTTTGGCGTTTATTCTGGCGATCATTACGCTGCGTCTGCCGATGGAGTTCTGGCAACGCTACAGTGCCACGATGCTGCTCGGATCTATCATCCTGCTGATGATCGTCCTGGTAGTGGGTAGCTCGGTTAAAGGGGCATCGCGTTGGATCGATCTCGGTTTGCTGCGTATCCAGCCTGCGGAGCTGACAAAACTGTCGCTGTTTTGCTATATCGCCAACTATCTGGTGCGTAAAGGCGACGAAGTACGTAATAACCTGCGCGGCTTCCTGAAACCGATGGGCGTGATTCTGGTGTTGGCAGTGTTACTGCTGGCACAGCCAGACCTTGGTACGGTGGTGGTGTTGTTTGTGACTACGCTGGCGATGTTGTTCCTGGCGGGAGCGAAATTGTGGCAGTTCATTGCCATTATCGGTATGGGCATTTCAGCGGTTGTGTTGCTGATACTCGCCGAACCGTACCGTATCCGCCGTGTTACCGCATTCTGGAACCCGTGGGAAGATCCCTTTGGCAGCGGCTATCAGTTAACGCAATCGCTGATGGCGTTTGGTCGCGGCGAACTTTGGGGACAAGGTTTAGGTAACTCGGTACAAAAACTGGAGTATCTGCCGGAAGCGCACACTGACTTTATTTTCGCCATTATCGGCGAAGAACTGGGGTATGTCGGTGTGGTGCTGGCACTTTTAATGGTATTCTTCGTCGCTTTTCGCGCGATGTCGATTGGCCGCAAAGCGTTAGAAATTGACCACCGTTTTTCCGGTTTTCTCGCCTGTTCTATTGGCATCTGGTTTAGCTTCCAGGCGCTGGTTAACGTAGGCGCGGCGGCGGGGATGTTACCGACCAAAGGTCTGACATTGCCGCTGATCAGTTACGGTGGTTCGAGCTTACTGATTATGTCGACAGCCATCATGATGCTGTTGCGTATTGATTATGAAACGCGTCTGGAGAAAGCGCAGGCGTTTGTACGAGGTTCACGATGAGTGGTCAAGGAAAGCGATTAATGGTGATGGCAGGCGGAACCGGTGGACATGTATTCCCGGGACTGGCGGTTGCGCACTATCTAATGGCTCAGGGTTGGCAAGTTCGCTGGCTGGGGACTGCCGACCGTATGGAAGCGGACTTAGTGCCAAAACATGGCATCGAAATTGATTTCATTCGTATCTCTGGTCTGCGTGGAAAAGGTATAAAAGCACTGATAGCTGCGCCGCTGCGTATCTTCAACGCCTGGCGTCAGGCGCGGGCGATTATGAAAGCGTACAAACCAGACGTGGTGCTCGGTATGGGCGGCTACGTATCAGGTCCTGGTGGTCTGGCCGCGTGGTCGTTAGGCATTCCGGTTGTACTTCATGAACAAAACGGTATTGCGGGCTTAACCAATAAATGGCTGGCGAAGATTGCCACCAAAGTGATGCAGGCGTTTCCAGGTGCTTTCCCCAATGCGGAAGTGGTGGGTAACCCGGTGCGTACCGATGTGTTGGCGCTACCGTTGCCGCAGCAACGTTTGGCTGGACGTGAAGGTCCGGTTCGTGTGCTGGTAGTGGGTGGTTCCCAGGGCGCACGCATTCTTAACCAGACAATGCCGCAGGTTGCTGCGAAACTGGGTGATTCAGTCACTATCTGGCATCAGAGCGGCAAAGGTTCGCAACAATCCGTTGAACAGGCGTATGCCGAAGCGGGGCAACCGCAGCATAAAGTGACTGAATTTATTGATGATATGGCGGCGGCGTATGCGTGGGCGGATGTCGTCGTTTGCCGCTCCGGTGCTTTAACGGTGAGTGAAATCGCCGCGGCAGGACTACCGGCGTTGTTTGTGCCGTTTCAACATAAAGACCGCCAGCAATACTGGAATGCGCTACCGCTGGAAAAAGCGGGCGCAGCCAAAATTATCGAGCAGCCACTGCTTAGCGTGGATGCTGTCGCCAACACCCTGGCCGGGTGGTCGCGAGAAACCTTATTAACCATGGCAGAACGCGCCCGCGCTGCATCCATTCCGGATGCCACCGAGCGAGTGGCAAATGAAGTGAGCCGGGCTGCCCGGGCGTAATTGTAGCGATGTCTTTTGCATCGTATGAATTTAAGAAGTTAATGGCGTAAAGAATGAATACACAACAATTGGCAAAACTGCGTTCCATCGTGCCCGAAATGCGTCGCGTTCGGCACATACATTTTGTCGGCATCGGTGGTGCCGGTATGGGCGGTATTGCCGAAGTTCTGGCCAATGAAGGTTATCAGATCAGTGGTTCCGATTTAGCGCCAAATCCGGTCACGCAGCAGTTAATGAATCTGGGAGCGACGATTTATTTCAACCATCGCCCGGAAAACGTACGTGATGCCAGCGTGGTCGTTGTTTCCAGCGCGATTTCTGCCGATAACCCGGAAATTGTCGCAGCTCATGAAGCGCGTATTCCGGTGATCCGTCGTGCCGAAATGCTGGCTGAGTTAATGCGTTTTCGTCATGGCATCGCCATTGCAGGAACGCACGGCAAAACGACAACCACCGCGATGGTTTCCAGCATCTACGCAGAAGCGGGGCTCGACCCAACCTTCGTTAACGGCGGGCTGGTAAAAGCGGCGGGGGTTCATGCGCGTTTGGGGCATGGTCGGTACCTGATTGCCGAAGCAGATGAGAGTGATGCATCGTTCCTGCATCTGCAACCGATGGTGGCGATTGTCACCAATATCGAAGCCGACCACATGGATACCTACCAGGGCGACTTTGAGAATTTAAAACAGACTTTTATTAATTTTCTGCACAACCTGCCTTTTTACGGTCGTGCGGTGATGTGTGTTGATGATCCGGTGATCCGCGAATTGTTACCGCGAGTGGGACGTCAGACCACGACTTACGGCTTCAGCGAAGATGCCGACGTGCGTGTAGAAGATTATCAGCAGATTGGCCCGCAGGGGCACTTTACGCTGCTGCGCCAGGACAAAGAGCCGATGCGCGTCACCCTGAATGCGCCAGGTCGTCATAACGCGCTGAACGCCGCAGCTGCGGTTGCGGTTGCTACGGAAGAGGGAATTGATGACGAGGCTATTTTACGTGCGCTGGAGAGCTTCCAGGGGACTGGGCGCCGTTTTGATTTCCTCGGTGAATTCCCGCTGGAGCCAGTGAATGGTAAAAGCGGTACGGCGATGTTGGTCGATGACTACGGCCACCACCCGACGGAAGTGGACGCCACTATTAAAGCGGCGCGTGCAGGCTGGCCGGATAAAAACCTGGTAATGCTGTTTCAGCCGCACCGTTTTACCCGTACGCGCGACCTGTATGATGATTTCGCCAATGTGCTGACGCAGGTTGATACCCTGTTGATGCTGGAAGTGTATCCGGCTGGCGAAGCGCCAATTCCGGGAGCGGACAGCCGTTCGCTGTGTCGCACAATTCGTGGACGTGGGAAAATTGATCCCATTCTGGTGCCGGACCCTGCGCAGGTAGCCGAGATGCTGGCACCGGTATTAACCGGTAACGACCTGATTCTCGTTCAGGGGGCTGGTAATATCGGAAAAATTGCCCGTTCTTTAGCTGAAATCAAACTGAAGCCGCAAACTCCGGAGGAAGAACAACATGACTGATAAAATCGCGGTCCTGTTGGGCGGGACTTCCGCTGAGCGGGAAGTTTCTCTGAATTCTGGCGCAGCGGTGTTAGCCGGGCTGCGTGAAGGCGGTATTGATGCGTATCCTGTCGACCCGAAAGAAGTCGACGTGACGCAACTGAAGTCGATGGGTTTTCAGAAAGTGTTTATCGCGCTACACGGTCGCGGCGGTGAAGATGGTACGCTGCAGGGCATGCTCGAGCTGATGGGCTTGCCTTATACCGGCAGCGGAGTGATGGCATCTGCGCTTTCAATGGATAAACTACGCAGCAAACTGCTGTGGCAAGGTGCCGGTTTACCGGTCGCGCCGTGGGTAGCGTTAACCCGCGCAGAGTTTGAAAAAGGCCTGAGCGATAAGCAGTTAGCAGAAATTTCTGCTCTGGGTTTGCCGGTTATCGTTAAGCCGAGCCGCGAAGGTTCCAGTGTGGGAATGTCAAAAGTAGTAGCAGAAAATGCTCTACAAGATGCATTAAGATTGGCATTTCAGCACGATGAAGAAGTATTGATTGAAAAATGGCTAAGTGGGCCGGAGTTCACGGTTGCGATACTCGGTGAAGAAATTTTACCGTCAATACGTATTCAACCGTCCGGAACCTTCTATGATTATGAGGCGAAGTATCTCTCTGATGAGACACAGTATTTCTGCCCCGCAGGTCTGGAAGCGTCACAAGAGGCCAATTTGCAGGCATTAGTGCTGAAAGCATGGACGACGTTAGGTTGCAAAGGATGGGGACGTATTGACGTTATGCTGGACAGCGATGGACAGTTTTATCTGCTGGAAGCCAATACCTCACCGGGTATGACCAGCCACAGCCTGGTGCCGATGGCGGCACGTCAGGCAGGTATGAGCTTCTCGCAGTTGGTAGTACGAATTCTGGAACTGGCGGACTAATATGTCGCAGGCTGCTCTGAACACGCGAAATAGCGAAGAAGAGGTTTCTTCTCGCCGCAATAATGGAACGCGTCTGGCGGGGATCCTTTTCCTGCTGACCGTTTTAACGACAGTGTTGGTGAGCGGCTGGGTCGTGTTGGGCTGGATGGAAGATGCGCAACGCCTGCCGCTCTCAAAGCTGGTGTTGACCGGTGAACGCCATTACACGCGTAATGACGATATCCGGCAGTCGATCCTGGCATTGGGTGAGCCGGGTACCTTTATGACCCAGGATGTCAACATCATCCAGACGCAAATAGAACAACGCCTGCCGTGGATTAAGCAGGTGAGCGTCAGAAAGCAGTGGCCTGATGAATTGAAGATTCATCTGGTTGAATATGTGCCGATTGCGCGGTGGAATGATCAACACATGGTAGACGCGGAAGGAAACACCTTCAGCGTGCCGCCAGATCGCACCAGCAAGCAGGTGCTTCCAATGCTGTATGGCCCGGAAGGCAGCGCTAATGAAGTGTTGCAGGGCTATCGCGAAATGGGGCAGATGCTGGCAAAGGACAGATTTACTCTGAAGGAAGCGGCGATGACCGCGCGGCGTTCCTGGCAGTTGACGCTGAATAACGATATTAAGCTCAATCTTGGCCGGGGCGATACGATGAAACGTTTGGCTCGCTTTGTAGAACTTTATCCGGTTTTACAGCAGCAGGCGCAAACCGATGGCAAACGGATTAGCTACGTTGATTTGCGTTATGACTCTGGAGCGGCAGTAGGCTGGGCGCCCTTGCCGCCAGAGGAATCTACTCAGCAACAAAATCAGGCACAGGCAGAACAACAATGATCAAGGCGACGGACAGAAAACTGGTAGTAGGACTGGAGATTGGTACCGCGAAGGTTGCCGCTTTAGTAGGGGAAGTTCTGCCCGACGGTATGGTCAATATCATTGGCGTGGGCAGCTGCCCGTCGCGTGGTATGGATAAAGGCGGGGTGAACGACCTCGAATCCGTGGTCAAGTGCGTACAGCGCGCCATTGACCAGGCAGAATTGATGGCAGATTGTCAGATCTCTTCGGTATATCTGGCGCTTTCTGGTAAGCATATCAGCTGCCAGAATGAAATTGGTATGGTGCCTATTTCTGAAGAAGAAGTAACGCAAGAAGATGTGGAAAACGTCGTCCATACCGCGAAATCGGTGCGTGTGCGCGATGAGCATCGTGTGCTGCATGTGATCCCGCAAGAGTATGCGATTGACTATCAGGAAGGGATCAAGAATCCGGTAGGACTTTCGGGCGTGCGGATGCAGGCAAAAGTGCACCTGATCACATGTCACAACGATATGGCGAAAAACATCGTCAAAGCGGTTGAACGTTGTGGGCTGAAAGTTGACCAACTGATATTTGCCGGACTGGCATCAAGTTATTCGGTATTGACGGAAGATGAACGTGAACTGGGTGTCTGCGTCGTCGATATCGGTGGTGGTACAATGGATATCGCCGTTTATACCGGTGGGGCATTGCGCCACACTAAGGTAATTCCTTATGCTGGCAATGTCGTGACCAGTGATATCGCTTACGCCTTTGGCACGCCGCCAAGCGACGCCGAAGCGATTAAAGTTCGCCACGGTTGTGCGCTGGGTTCCATCGTTGGAAAAGATGAGAGCGTGGAAGTGCCGAGCGTAGGTGGTCGTCCGCCACGGAGTCTGCAACGTCAGACACTGGCAGAGGTGATCGAGCCGCGCTATACCGAGCTGCTCAACCTGGTCAACGAAGAGATATTGCAGTTGCAGGAAAAGCTTCGCCAACAAGGGGTTAAACATCACCTGGCGGCAGGCATTGTATTAACCGGTGGCGCAGCGCAGATCGAAGGTCTTGCAGCCTGTGCTCAGCGCGTGTTTCATACGCAAGTGCGTATCGGCGCGCCGCTGAACATTACCGGTTTAACGGATTATGCTCAGGAGCCGTATTATTCGACGGCGGTGGGATTGCTTCACTATGGGAAAGAGTCACATCTTAACGGTGAAGCTGAAGTAGAAAAACGTGTTACAGCATCAGTTGGCTCGTGGATCAAGCGACTCAATAGTTGGCTGCGAAAAGAGTTTTAATTTTTATGAGGCCGACGATGATTACGGCCTCAGGCGACAGGCACAAATCGGAGAGAAACTATGTTTGAACCAATGGAACTTACCAATGACGCGGTGATTAAAGTCATCGGCGTCGGCGGCGGCGGCGGTAATGCTGTTGAACACATGGTGCGCGAGCGCATTGAAGGTGTTGAATTCTTCGCGGTAAATACCGATGCACAAGCGCTGCGTAAAACAGCGGTTGGACAGACGATTCAAATCGGTAGCGGTATCACCAAAGGACTGGGCGCTGGCGCTAATCCAGAAGTTGGCCGCAATGCGGCTGATGAGGATCGCGATGCATTGCGTGCGGCGCTGGAAGGTGCAGACATGGTCTTTATTGCTGCGGGTATGGGTGGTGGTACCGGTACAGGTGCAGCACCAGTCGTCGCTGAAGTGGCAAAAGATTTGGGTATCCTGACCGTTGCTGTCGTCACTAAGCCTTTCAACTTTGAAGGCAAGAAGCGTATGGCATTCGCGGAGCAGGGGATCACTGAACTGTCCAAGCATGTGGACTCTCTGATCACTATCCCGAACGACAAACTGCTGAAAGTTCTGGGCCGCGGTATCTCCCTGCTGGATGCGTTTGGCGCAGCGAACGATGTACTGAAAGGCGCTGTGCAAGGTATCGCTGAACTGATTACTCGTCCGGGTTTGATGAACGTGGACTTTGCAGACGTACGCACCGTAATGTCTGAGATGGGCTACGCAATGATGGGTTCTGGCGTGGCGAGCGGTGAAGACCGTGCGGAAGAAGCTGCTGAAATGGCTATCTCTTCTCCGCTGCTGGAAGATATCGACCTGTCTGGCGCGCGCGGCGTGCTGGTTAACATCACGGCGGGCTTCGACCTGCGTCTGGATGAGTTCGAAACGGTAGGTAACACCATCCGTGCATTTGCTTCCGACAACGCGACTGTGGTTATCGGTACTTCTCTTGACCCGGATATGAATGACGAGCTGCGCGTAACCGTTGTTGCGACAGGTATCGGCATGGACAAACGTCCTGAAATCACTCTGGTGACCAATAAGCAGGTTCAGCAGCCAGTGATGGATCGCTACCAGCAGCATGGGATGGCTCCGCTGACCCAGGAGCAGAAGCCGGTTGCTAAAGTCGTGAATGACAATGCGCCGCAAACTGCGAAAGAGCCGGATTATCTGGATATCCCAGCATTCCTGCGTAAGCAAGCTGATTAAGAATTGACTGGAATTTGGGTTTCGAGGCTCTTTGTGCTAAACTGGCCCGCCGAATGTATAGTACACTTCGGTTGGATAGGTAATTTGGCGAGATAATACGATGATCAAACAAAGGACACTTAAACGTATCGTTCAGGCGACGGGTGTCGGTTTACATACCGGCAAGAAAGTCACCCTGACGTTACGCCCTGCGCCGGCCAACACCGGGGTCATCTATCGTCGCACCGACTTGAATCCACCGGTAGATTTCCCGGCCGATGCCAAATCTGTGCGTGATACCATGCTCTGTACGTGTCTGGTCAACGAGCATGATGTACGGATTTCAACCGTAGAGCACCTCAATGCTGCTCTCGCGGGCTTGGGCATCGATAACATTGTTATCGAAGTTAACGCGCCGGAAATCCCGATCATGGACGGCAGCGCCGCTCCGTTTGTATACCTGCTGCTTGACGCCGGTATCGACGAGTTGAACTGCGCCAAAAAATTTGTTCGCATCAAAGAGACTGTTCGTGTCGAAGATGGCGATAAGTGGGCTGAATTTAAGCCGTACAATGGTTTTTCGCTGGATTTCACCATCGATTTTAACCATCCGGCTATTGATTCCAGCAACCAGCGCTATGCGATGAACTTCTCCGCTGATGCGTTTATGCGCCAGATCAGCCGTGCGCGTACGTTCGGTTTCATGCGTGATATCGAATATCTGCAGTCCCGTGGTTTGTGCCTGGGCGGCAGCTTCGATTGTGCCATCGTTGTTGACGATTATCGCGTACTGAACGAAGACGGCCTGCGTTTTGAAGACGAATTTGTGCGTCACAAGATGCTCGATGCGATCGGTGACTTGTTCATGTGTGGTCACAATATTATTGGTGCATTTACCGCTTATAAATCCGGTCATGCACTGAATAACAAACTGCTGCAGGCTGTCCTGGCGAAACAGGAAGCCTGGGAATATGTGACCTTCCAGGACGACGCAGAACTGCCGTTGGCCTTCAAAGCGCCTTCAGCTGTACTGGCATAACGACATTTATACTGTCGTATAAAATTCGACTGGCAAATCTGGCACTCTCTCCGGCCAGGTGAACCAGTCGTTTTTTTTTGAATTTTATAAGAGCTATAAAAAACGGTGCGAACGCTGTTTTCTTAAGCACTTTTCCGCACAACTTATCTTCATTCGTGCTGTGGACTGCAGGCTTTAATGATAAGATTTGTGCGCTAAATACGTTTGAATATGATCGGGATGGCAATAACGTGAGTGGAATACTGACGCGCTGGCGACAGTTTGGTAAACGCTACTTCTGGCCGCATCTCTTATTAGGGATGGTTGCGGCGAGTTTAGGTTTGCCTGCGCTCAGCAACGCCGCCGAACCAAACGCGCCCGCAAAAGCGACAACTCGCAACCACGAGCCTTCAGCCAAAGTTAACTTTGGTCAATTGGCCTTGCTGGAAGCGAACACACGCCGCCCGAATTCGAACTATTCCGTTGATTACTGGCATCAACATGCCATTCGCACGGTAATCCGTCATCTTTCTTTCGCAATGGCACCGCAAACACTGCCCGTTGCTGAAGAATCTTTGCCTCTTCAGGCGCAACATCTTGCATTACTGGATACGCTCAGCGCGCTGCTGACCCAGGAAGGCACGCCGTCTGAAAAGGGTTATCGCATTGATTATGCGCATTTTACCCCACAAGCAAAATTCAGCACGCCCGTCTGGATAAGCCAGGCGCAAGGCATCCGTGCTGGCCCTCAACGCCTCACCTAACAACAATAAACCTTTACTTCATTTTATTAACTCCGCAACGCGGGGCGTTTGAGATTTTATTATGCTAATCAAATTGTTAACTAAAGTTTTCGGTAGTCGTAACGATCGCACCCTGCGCCGGATGCGCAAAGTGGTCAACATCATCAATGCCATGGAACCGGAGATGGAAAAACTCTCCGACGAAGAACTGAAAGGGAAAACCGCAGAGTTTCGTGCACGTCTGGAAAAAGGCGAAGTGCTGGAAAATCTGATCCCGGAAGCTTTCGCCGTGGTACGTGAGGCAAGTAAGCGCGTCTTTGGTATGCGTCACTTCGACGTTCAGTTACTCGGCGGTATGGTTCTTAACGAACGCTGCATCGCCGAAATGCGTACCGGTGAAGGAAAAACCCTGACCGCAACGCTGCCTGCTTACCTGAACGCACTAACCGGTAAAGGCGTGCACGTAGTTACCGTCAACGACTACCTGGCGCAACGTGACGCCGAAAACAACCGTCCGCTGTTTGAATTCCTTGGCCTGACTGTCGGTATCAACCTGCCGGGCATGCCAGCACCGGCAAAGCGCGAAGCTTACGCAGCTGACATCACTTACGGTACGAACAACGAATACGGCTTTGACTACCTGCGCGACAACATGGCGTTCAGCCCTGAAGAACGTGTACAGCGTAAACTGCACTATGCGCTGGTGGACGAAGTGGACTCCATCCTGATCGATGAAGCGCGTACACCGCTGATCATTTCCGGCCCGGCAGAAGACAGCTCGGAAATGTATAAACGCGTGAATAAAATTATTCCGCACCTGATCCGTCAGGAAAAAGAAGACTCCGAAACCTTCCAGGGCGAAGGCCACTTCTCGGTGGACGAAAAATCTCGCCAGGTGAACCTGACCGAACGTGGTCTGGTGCTGATTGAAGAACTGCTGGTGAAAGAGGGCATCATGGATGAAGGGGAGTCTCTGTACTCTCCGGCCAACATCATGCTGATGCACCACGTAACGGCGGCGCTGCGCGCTCATGCGCTGTTTACCCGTGACGTCGACTACATCGTTAAAGATGGTGAAGTTATCATCGTTGACGAACACACCGGTCGTACCATGCAGGGCCGTCGCTGGTCCGATGGTCTGCACCAGGCTGTGGAAGCGAAAGAAGGTGTGCAGATCCAGAACGAAAACCAAACGCTGGCTTCGATCACCTTCCAGAACTACTTCCGTCTGTATGAAAAACTGGCGGGGATGACCGGTACTGCTGATACCGAAGCTTTCGAATTTAGCTCAATCTACAAGCTGGATACCGTCGTTGTTCCGACCAACCGTCCAATGATTCGTAAAGATCTGCCGGACCTGGTCTACATGACTGAAGCGGAAAAAATTCAGGCGATCATTGAAGATATCAAAGAACGTACTGCGAAAGGCCAGCCGGTGCTGGTGGGTACTATCTCCATCGAAAAATCGGAGCTGGTGTCAAACGAACTGACCAAAGCCGGTATTAAGCACAACGTCCTGAACGCCAAATTCCACGCCAACGAAGCGGCGATTGTTGCTCAGGCAGGTTATCCGGCTGCGGTGACTATCGCGACCAATATGGCGGGTCGTGGTACAGATATTGTGCTCGGTGGTAGCTGGCAGGCAGAAGTTGCCGCGCTGGAAAATCCGACCGCAGAGCAAATTGAAAAAATTAAAGCCGACTGGCAGGTACGTCACGATGCGGTACTGGAAGCAGGTGGCCTGCATATCATCGGTACCGAGCGTCACGAATCCCGTCGTATCGATAACCAGTTGCGCGGTCGTTCTGGTCGTCAGGGGGATGCTGGTTCTTCCCGTTTCTACCTGTCGATGGAAGATGCGCTGATGCGTATTTTTGCTTCCGACCGAGTATCCGGCATGATGCGTAAACTGGGTATGAAGCCAGGCGAAGCCATTGAACACCCGTGGGTGACTAAAGCGATTGCCAACGCCCAGCGTAAAGTTGAAAGCCGTAACTTCGACATTCGTAAGCAACTGCTGGAATATGATGACGTGGCTAACGATCAGCGTCGCGCCATTTACTCCCAGCGTAACGAACTGTTGGATGTCAGCGATGTGAGCGAAACCATTAACAGCATTCGTGAAGATGTGTTCAAAGCGACCATTGATGCCTACATTCCACCACAGTCGCTGGAAGAAATGTGGGATATTCCGGGGCTGCAGGAACGTCTGAAGAACGATTTCGACCTCGATTTGCCAATTGCCGAGTGGCTGGATAAAGAACCAGAACTGCATGAAGAGACGCTGCGTGAGCGCATTCTGGCGCAGTCCATCGAAGTGTATCAGCGTAAAGAAGAAGTGGTTGGTGCTGAGATGATGCGTCACTTCGAGAAAGGCGTCATGCTGCAAACGCTTGACTCCCTGTGGAAAGAGCACCTGGCAGCGATGGACTATCTGCGTCAGGGTATCCACCTGCGTGGCTACGCACAGAAAGATCCGAAGCAGGAATACAAACGTGAATCGTTCTCCATGTTTGCAGCGATGCTGGAGTCGTTGAAATATGAAGTTATCAGTACGCTGAGCAAAGTTCAGGTACGTATGCCTGAAGAGGTTGAGGAGCTGGAACAACAGCGTCGTATGGAAGCCGAGCGTTTAGCGCAAATGCAGCAGCTTAGCCATCAGGATGACGACTCTGCAGCCGCAGCTGCACTGGCGGCGCAAACCGGAGAGCGCAAAGTAGGACGTAACGATCCTTGCCCGTGTGGTTCTGGTAAAAAATACAAGCAGTGCCATGGCCGCCTGCAATAAAAGCTAACTGTTGAAGTAAAAGGCGCAGGATTCTGCGCCTTTTTTATAGGTTTAAGACAATGAAAAAGCTGCAAATTGCGGTAGGTATTATTCGCAACGAGAACAATGAAATCTTTATAACGCGTCGCGCAGCAGATGCGCACATGGCGAATAAACTGGAGTTTCCCGGCGGTAAAATTGAAATGGGTGAAACGCCGGAACAGGCGGTGGTGCGTGAACTTCAGGAAGAAGTCGGGATTACCCCCCAACATTTTTCGCTATTTGAAAAACTGGAATATGAATTCCCGGACAGGCATATAACACTGTGGTTTTGGCTGGTCGAACGCTGGGAAGGGGAGCCGTGGGGTAAAGAAGGGCAACCCGGTGAGTGGATGTCGCTGGTCGGTCTTAATGCCGATGATTTTCCGCCAGCCAATGAACCGGTAATTGCGAAGCTTAAACGTCTGTAGGTCAGATAAGGCGTTTTCGCCGCATCCGACATTCGCACACGATGCCTGATGCGACGCTGGCGCGTCTTATCAGGCCTAAAGGGATTTCTAACTCATTAATAAATTTGTTTTTGTAGGTCGGATAAGGCGTTCACGCCGCATCCGACATTTGCACAAGATGCCTGATGCGACGCTGTCCGCGTCTTATCAGGCCTACGTGCGGCATCAGACAAATGTCACTGCTTTGGTTCTTCGCTCCAGTCATCGCTTTCGGAAAGATCGCCACTGCTGGGGATTCGTTTTTCTTCAGCAGCCCATTCTCCGAGGTCGATCAGCTGACAACGTTTGGAGCAAAATGGCCGAAACGGGCTGATTTCACCCCACACCACCGTTTTCCCGCAGGTTGGGCAATTCACCGTAATAGTTTCTGACATTTTTACTCCTTAGCAACAGGCCAGTTCGAAATCCAGACGTTCCGGTACCTGTCCGTTTTCAGTGTCCAGCGGCATAAAACGAATGGCAAAACGGCTCTTATGTCCGGAAATTTGCGGATAAAGCTGTGAATCGAGCGACAGATTCAGGCGCAGCAAGTCGGCATCGCCACCGTTATCCTGATAAAAACCATTCAGGCTGGTTTGTTTACGGAAGGGGGCCGACTGGCGAATTAAATCCAGCACCATGGTAAGTGCCTGGGTGAGCGGGTTCAGGCTGGCAATCCAGGTTTCTACCTGGCTGTCGCGCTGCGCCTGGGGTAGATGCAGCCAAATGTGCAATGTTGGTAAATCAAAGCTGCAACAGCCGCCTGGGATGCTCAGTCGCTGACGCACCAGAGCAATCAAACGATCTTCACGCAGAAATTGCCCGATACGCGGCGCGGAAATTAATACGCTCCCCGCCGCCTTTAACTGCTGAATTAATGCTTCAATACGGCTCTGGTCCACGCCAGGCACGCCAATCCAGGTCTGGAGTTTACGTTGCTGCCGGTCAAGTTCTTTCAACAGCTCAGTGCGGACTTCGCCGCGCTCGAAAACATCCAGTAATTCACTGACATTACGGAAGAAATGCAGCGCGCCAGCGTGGTCAGCGATGGGTAAATTAACGGTGAGTTGCTGAATCAAAAACTCAATGCGCAGCCATGTACGCATTTTTTCATTTAGTGGATGTTCAAAAAGGACCTGGGTCTGCATTACGGTTTTTCCTGTGAGACAAACTGCGACGCAAGCTGCAAATAGTGTGCGTGCAGGCGGGCAACATCCGATGCGATAGCATCCGGTGCGCCGTTATTATCAATGACGTCATCTGCCACGGCAAGGCGGGCTTCGCGCGTTGCCTGAGCAGCAAGGATTTGTTCGACATGCTCGCGAGTTACATCATCGCGCTGCATGGTGCGCTTAAGTTGCGTTTCTGGGCTGACATCCACCACAAGCACTCGATTCGCTTTTTTATACAGTGAGTTTTCTACCAGCAATGGCACAACCCACAGTACATAGGGGGAAGTAGCTTGCTGGATCTGGTGTTGCGTCTCTTGCTGAATCAGCGGATGCAGCAGGGCGTTAAGCCAGTTTTTCTCTTCCGGGTTGGCGAAGATCCGCTCGCGCAAGGCCCGGCGCTGCAATGTTCCATCAGCAGCAATCATGTTAGCGCCAAAGTGATCAGCAATGGCATGTAGCGCAGGTGCACCTGGTTCAACCACCTGACGCGCAATAATATCGGCATCAATGACGTTAATTCCGAGATCAGCAAACGCATTGGCAACGGTACTCTTGCCACTGCCAATGCCTCCCGTTAAGGCAACTATATACCTCATAATTTATATTCCCGGGAATTCATCATGATTATCAAAACGTTAAAAATGAGTGCACGAAAGCGAAATTGATGAAACGTTCGCTCACTATTTACCAGGTAAATTTATGGGATTGTAGCGTAAAAAAAGACAATTTCGCAGTCTTGCGCCGCATTGATTAGTGCGTATGATAGCGTCACTGGAGTTGCGCTCTTACCCTTATAGCCATTAACCCCAGGAATCCGCACATGCGTATTGAAGAAGATCTGAAGTTAGGTTTTAAAGACGTTCTCATCCGCCCTAAACGCTCCACTCTTAAAAGCCGTTCCGATGTTGAACTGGAACGTCAATTCACCTTCAAACATTCAGGTCAGAGCTGGTCCGGCGTGCCGATTATCGCCGCAAATATGGACACCGTAGGCACATTTTCTATGGCCTCTGCGCTGGCTTCTTTTGATATTTTGACTGCTGTGCATAAACACTATTCTGTCGAAGAGTGGCAAGCGTTTATCAACAATTCTTCCGCTGATGTGCTGAAACATGTGATGGTTTCTACCGGTACGTCTGATGCGGATTTCGAAAAAACTAAACAGATTCTCGACCTGAACCCGGCATTAAACTTCGTTTGTATTGACGTGGCGAATGGTTATTCCGAACACTTCGTGCAGTTCGTTGCGAAAGCGCGTGAAGCGTGGCCAACCAAAACCATTTGTGCTGGTAACGTAGTGACTGGTGAAATGTGTGAGGAGCTTATCCTCTCAGGTGCCGATATCGTTAAAGTTGGCATTGGCCCAGGTTCTGTTTGTACAACTCGCGTCAAAACAGGCGTCGGTTATCCGCAACTTTCTGCGGTAATCGAATGTGCCGATGCTGCGCACGGTCTGGGCGGAATGATCGTCAGCGATGGTGGCTGCACCACGCCGGGCGATGTGGCGAAAGCCTTTGGCGGCGGTGCCGATTTCGTCATGCTTGGCGGCATGCTGGCGGGCCACGAAGAGAGCGGCGGTCGCATCGTTGAGGAGAACGGCGAGAAATTTATGCTGTTCTACGGCATGAGCTCCGAGTCTGCGATGAAACGTCACGTTGGCGGCGTTGCGGAATATCGCGCAGCAGAAGGTAAAACCGTTAAGCTGCCGCTGCGAGGCCCGGTTGAAAATACCGCGCGAGATATTTTGGGCGGCCTGCGTTCAGCTTGTACATACGTTGGGGCTTCACGCCTGAAAGAGCTGACCAAGCGCACCACGTTTATTCGTGTGCAGGAACAAGAAAACCGCATCTTCAACAACCTGTAATCTCCCAACGCTGGCGTGGAGCAACACGCCAGCGTTATCCCATCCCACTCATCGCATCGCCTAAATGGAAAATTGGCAGATACATTGCCACCACCAGCGTACCAATAATTCCTCCCGTTATGATCAGCAACGCCGGTTCCAGTAAGGCTGCGAGGTTATCCGCCAGCGCCATTGTGTTTTCCCGATGATGATGGGCGAGGTTGTCTAACATGAGATCCAGAGAGCCGGATGCCTCTCCTGTTCTCACTAATTGCAAACAGAGCGGGCTAAACTCACCGGTATTTTTTAGCGCCAGCCAGATGGGTTGACCGTTACTGATATCGTGCTGGATTTGTGTCAGAAGTTGCACCCAGTACGGGCAGCGCATTGTTTCTCTGACGCTCTCTACGCCCTGTAAAAAAGTAATGCCTGCACTTTGTGTCAGCGCCAGAATCGTAAAGATCTGCGTGAGTTTTTGTCCCCGCATCAGTGAACCCATAATCGGGATGCGTAACAGCAATTTCTGCCGCACTATAAGCCAGGTCGGTCGGCGCATCAGCAACTTATTGGCTATCGCCAGCAGAAAGCCGAACAACACCAGCAGCCAGCTCCATTCGCCACTAAAGTCTGCCAGCGTCATGATCCCCTGCGTTAGTGCCGGTAGTGGGGTGTTGAAGGTCTTATAGATAGCGGCAAACTCCGGCAGAACAAAATGCAGCATTGCCACAACCACCATGATTGCCATCGCTAAAATGATGATGGGATAACGTAACGCTGATTTCACTTTGTCGGTCAACTGACGCTGGGCTTTTTGCTGACGCGCCAGTTCAAAGCAGCATTCATCCAGCTTACCGGTCAGTTCACCCGTGCGGATCATCGCCTGATAGAGCGGCGGAAATACCTCTGACCAGGGTAATAAGGCATTGGAAAAAGCAATGCCCTGTTCGAGATCGTGCGCCAGCGATTGCAGCAACGCTTGCCATTGCTTACTGGGATGCTGTTCCGCCAGCAGAGCCAGCCCTTCAGAAAGCGTTAACCCTGCTTTGAGTAGCGTCGCCAGTTGATGAATGACTTCCGCGCTTTTATCTCCTCGCCACTGCGCAGAATTGATGGCGATTCGCTTCAGGCTTAGTGGGGTAACCATCTGTTGCTGTAGTGCCATAAGCAGTAAAGTACGGCTCTCTGCCCATAGCATCCCATCTTGCGCATTGCCGTCGCCGGTTATGCCATGCCAGCGCCAGAGTTGCTTACTCGCCATGCGGCATCCCCAGTACGCGGATTAACTCTTCAAAGGTGGTTAAGCCTTGCTCTACGGCCAGGCAGCCGTTTTCAAAAAGCGTACGCATACCCGCCTGTCGTGCGTGCGTTTCCAGCGATTCAACGTCGGTATTAGCGGAAATAAGCTGACGAATGACCGGCGTTATGGGCAGAACTTCAAATAAGGCCGTACGACCATAAAAACCGTGGTAGCAATGTACACAACCGGGTGCCTGCCAGTGGGGCAGCGGCGATGGCCATACATTGTCTGGAATGTGGATGGGCTCCCCTTGCTGCCGGCGACAATGTGGGCAAAGTTTGCGTACCAGACGCTGGGCTATTACCAGCGTAAGCGCCGATGATAGCATCCAGCGGGCGACCCCCATTTGCTGTAAACGTACCAGCGTTTCGCAGGTGGAATTAGTGTGTAGGGTAGACAACACCAGGTGACCAGTTTGCGCCGCTTTAATAGCGATCTCTGCTGTTTCGCCATCGCGGATCTCTCCGATCATGATGACGTCAGGATCCTGGCGCAATAACGCACGCAAAACGCCCTGAAAGGTGAGTCCGGCACGCGGATGGATTTGCGTCTGGTTTAGTCCGGCTATGGGGATCTCAACTGGATCTTCGACGCTACAAATATTAATGTCAGCGGTATTCAGCTTTTGCAGGGCACTATAAAGCGTGACCGTTTTGCCGCTGCCGGTAGGGCCAGTTACCAGCACCAGTCCCTGTGGTTGTTGCAAGGCATGAGCAAAGTCCGCCAGTTGTAACGGCTGCATTCCAAGCGTGTTGACATCCAGTGCCTGACCCACCTGCTGTAACAACCTTAATACCACCTTTTCACCACCCCGACATGGTAAGGTCGCAATACGAAATGAGACGGCGTTTCCTGCCAGTTCGACAGTGAATTGCCCGTCCTGCGGCAGGCGATGTTCCGCAATATCCAGGTTTCCCAGCACTTTTAATCTGGCGGTTAATGCGACTCCGGCATCCGGTGAAACATCCGGTAAAGGATGCAATACGCCGTCGATACGCAAGCGGATGCGGTAGGCATTGTCCGCTGGTTCGATATGAATATCAGACGCGCGTTGTTCCAGCGCAGATTGTAACGTTCGAGTTAGCAACTCTGCTTTGGGCTGATGCTTCTCCTGAACAGCTACGGGCAATGTCTGTTGTGTGCGACTGGCGTGACCTTCCATTTGTTGGCGCGTCCAGCAGGTGATCTCAATACGTTTGGTGGTAGCGAAATGCAATGCGTCCAGTAGCTCATGCGAAGGTGCATCGACTACCGCAACATGAACCACCTCTTCGCTGGCATCCAGCAAGACTCCATGATAACGCAGACACAGGGCAGTGAGCTGTGGAATATTCATTGCCGCTCCTTAGTTGGCGTCATCAAAGCGGAAGACATCTTCGCAGGCTTGCTGCAATGCGCTGTCACTTTGAATATTGCAGTTGCGCGTCCAGCCGGTGACGCCGTTTGCGTTATCCCAACCCGGTGTCATGACGACGCTTAGCCCATTGAGACTTTCTTGCCCGGTCAGCGACACCACGCCCTTTGCCACACTCATGGCTGAAACATAGCGGGTGGTGGTAGGCGAGGGAATGCCATTGCTGCCACCGTCGCAGGTATCTAATCCACCATGTTCCAGCGCGCACAACTCTACGGCGGTACGGTAAGGCACAAAGGTTTGTAGCATGTCGGTGAGTGCGGCTTTGCGCAGGTAGTTTTGATAAGCGGGAATACCAATGGCGCTTAAAATGGCAATGATGCCAATAACCACCATCAGTTCGATAAGTGTAAAACCGCGTTGCTTGTCCATCTGTTTCGCTCCTTGATTTGGTTGGCGCTACTTTGGCAAACGCCATCAGCACAGGCGAGGGGCAAAAAACGAAACGGGAAAGCAGATTCCGAGGTTTTTTATTTCGTTGCAGCGAAAGACAAGAAATTTGCGAGGCGTTACGAAGAAAGTTGGGGAAGGGGAGATTATCCGCCCGCGATGGAGCGGATAAATCTGTCAACTATTAGCGAAAACGCATTGAAAGGTCGAGTGCTTGTACGTGTTTAGTTAGCGCACCGACGGAGATAAAGTCCACGCCCGTTTCGGCAAATTCACGCAGTGTTTTGTCAGTGACGTTGCCAGACACTTCCAGTAGCGCCTTGCCGTTGGTGCGTTTGACGGCTTCGCGCATCTGTTCTGTTTCGAAGTTATCCAGCATGATGATATCGGCTCCTGCTTTCAGGGCTTCATCAAGTTCTTCCAGATTCTCTACTTCGACTTCTACTGGCGCATCCGGGTGCAGCCAGGACGCTTTTTCGACCGCCTGGCGCACTGAGCCGGAGGCAATAATATGGTTTTCTTTGATCAGGAAGGCATCAGAAAGCCCCAGACGGTGATTCGCTCCGCCGCCGCAAAGTACCGCGTATTTCAGAGCTGAACGCAGGCCGGGTAAGGTTTTGCGCGTATCCAACAACTGCGTGTTGGTGCCTTCCAGCAATTCGACATAGTGGCGTACCTTACTGGCAACTCCTGAAAGGGTTTGCACAAAATTAAGCGCAGTGCGTTCGCCCGTTAACAGCACGCGGGATGGGCCTTCAAGTTCGAACAAGGATTGATTGGCATTGATGACATCGCCGTCATCCACATGCCAGATTATGGTGACATCGTCGCCTGCCAGTTGAATAAACACCTCTTCAACCCAGCGTTTGCCGCAAAAGACGCCATTCTCGCGGGTGATCACCGTGGCATGAGAGCGAGAATTTTCCGGTAAAAGTTTTGCCGTAATATCATTGTTGGCATCGACTGTTCCGCCTAAATCTTCCCGCAGCGCCTGGGCCACCGCGCCGGGGATATCGAGATTAATGCGTTCCAGCAGCTCGTCACGTCGGGTGTCAGGGTTATAGCGGCGAGGCGGCATGTTAAAACTCCAGATAGCTAACGAATCATAAGGTAGAAACATGCTACTCTGAACCGGGTATTAGCACCACATATAAGGAGATCCTGCATGTTGTTAGAACAGGGGTGGCTGGTTGGCGCGCGCCGCGTTCCCTCACCACATCACGATTGCCGCCCGGATGACGAAACACCCACCCTGCTGGTGGTGCACAATATTAGCCTGCCGCCAGGCGAGTTTGGCGGTCCGTGGATCGACGCATTATTCACTGGAACTATTGATCCGCAGGCACATCCTTTCTTTGCTGAGATCGCCCATTTGCGCGTCTCCGCTCACTGTTTGATTCGCCGTGATGGTGAAATAGTCCAGTATGTTCCTTTCGATAAACGTGCATGGCATGCGGGAGTCTCTCAGTATCAGGGGCGCGAACGCTGCAATGATTTTTCTATTGGGATTGAGCTTGAAGGCACCGATACGCTGGCGTATACCGATGCGCAGTATCAACAGCTTGCGGCGGTTACGCGGGCACTGATTGATTGCTATCCGGATATCGCTAAAAACATGACGGGCCATTGTGATATTGCGCCGGATCGGAAAACCGATCCCGGTCCTGCATTTGATTGGGCACGGTTTCGTGTGCTGGTCAGCAAGGAGACAACATGACGCTATTTACAACCTTACTGGTGTTAATTTTCGAGCGCCTGTTTAAGTTGGGCGAGCACTGGCAGCTTGATCATCGTCTTGAAGCGTTCTTTCGGCGGGTGAAACATTTTTCTCTCGGGCGCACGTTAGGCATGACCATTATTGCGATGGGCGTGACTTTTTTACTGTTACGCGCATTGCAGGGAGTATTGTTCAACGTTCCCACGCTACTGGTGTGGCTGCTGATTGGTTTGCTGTGTATTGGCGCAGGTAAAGTTCGTCTTCATTATCATGCTTATCTGACAGCTGCTTCACGTAATGATAGCCATGCCCGTGCCACGATGGCTGGCGAACTCACCATGATTCACGGCGTCCCGGCAGGCTGCGACGAACGTGAGTATTTGCGTGAGCTGCAAAATGCATTGCTGTGGATTAACTTTCGTTTTTATCTTGCACCGCTGTTCTGGCTGATTGTGGGGGGAACCTGGGGACCCGTTACGCTGATGGGGTATGCGTTTTTGCGTGCATGGCAATACTGGCTGGCGCGATATCAGACGCCGCATCATCGTTTACAGTCCGGCATTGATGCCGTGCTTCATGTACTGGATTGGGTGCCGGTTCGTCTTGCGGGTGTGGTATATGCCTTGATCGGTCATGGTGAGAAAGCGTTACCGGCCTGGTTTGCTTCGCTGGGTGATTTCCATACTTCGCAGTATCAGGTGTTAACGCGTCTGGCGCAGTTCTCTCTGGCGCGTGAACCGCATGTCGATAAGGTGGAGACGCCGAAGGCAGCGGTTTCAATGGCGAAGAAAACCTCGTTCGTGGTCGTGGTGGTGATTGCACTACTGACGATTTACGGGGCGTTGGTGTAAAGATTATTGCCCTCACCCTGTACGGGTGAGGGCGTAGAGAGATTAATGCGCTTTTACGGCTTTGGCGGTTTTCTCTTTAAACAGATAGCCGATACCTAACACGATCAGCCATACCGGGATCAGGTATACCGAAATCGCCATTCCTGGGGTCATCAGCATAATCACCAGTACCGCCGCCATAAACAGCAGGCAGATCCAGTTACCCAGCGGATAAAGCAGAGCAGGGAAGCGAGTTACCACGCCTTGTTCCTGCTTGGCGCGACGGAATTTCATATGCGCCAGGCTAATCATCGCCCAGTTGATTACCAGTGCAGATACCACCAGCGCCATTAACAGTCCGAAAGCGGACTCTGGGGCAAGGTAGTTAATCAGTACGCACAACGCCGTTACCAGTGCAGACACCAGAATGGTATTTACTGGTACACCACGTTTATCGACAGACGCCAGCGCTTTTGGCGCATTACCCTGTTGTGCCAGACCAAACAGCATACGGCTGTTGCAATATACGCAGCTGTTGTACACGGAGAGCGCCGCAGTCAGTACCACGATGTTCAGCGCATTCGCCACAAAGGTATCGCCTAACTCGTGGAAGATCAGCACAAACGGACTGGTATCGGCGGTAACGCGGGTCCACGGCATCAGTGAGAGCAGAACGGCTAACGAACCAATATAGAAAATCAGGATGCGGTAGATAACCTGGTTAGTTGCTTTCGGTATACTTTGCTCCGGGTTATCAGCTTCTGCTGCGGTGATCCCCACCAGTTCCAGACCACCGAACGAGAACATGATAATCGCCATCATCATCACCAGCCCGGTGAAGCCGTGCGGCAGGAAACCACCCTGATCCCACAGGTTGCTAACGGTCGCCTGCGGGCCGCCGTTGCCACTGAATAGCAGCCAGCCGCCGAAGATGATCATCGCTACCACCGCGATAACTTTGATAATGGCAAACCAGAACTCCATCTCGCCAAACACTTTAACGTTGGTCAGGTTGATGGCGTTAATCACCACAAAGAATACGGCGGCAGAAACCCAGGTGGGGATTTCCGGATACCAGAACTGAATGTATTTACCCACGGCAGTCAGCTCAGCCATGGCAACTAAAACGTACAGTACCCAGTAGTTCCAGCCAGAGGCGAAACCGGCAAAACTGCCCCAGTATTTATAAGCAAAGTGGCTAAAGGAGCCTGCGACAGGTTCTTCGACCACCATTTCACCCAGCTGACGCATGATCAGAAAGGCGATAAAACCAGCAATGGCGTAACCCAGGATAATCCCTGGCCCTGCGGACTGTATTACGGAGGCGCTACCCAGGAATAACCCGGTCCCTATCGCGCCACCCAGCGCGATAAGCTGAATATGGCGGTTTTTAAGGCCGCGCTTTAGCTGCTCGCCGTGCTGTTGACCTTCCATCATGAAACCTCGTGCGGTGGTTGTTTTTTTGATCTACGCAGTGATGCGTGTGTAAGTTTGCAATTCCGTTTGTTGTATTAATTTGTTTACATCAAAGAAGTTTGAATTGTTACAAAAAGACTTCCGTCAGATCAAGAATAATGGTATGCGGCAGCGAATGCACCCGCTTTATGCATGGTTGAAGATGAGTTGCTTAAAAAGAAACCGTTTGTAAAGCTCAGCCTCAACCCCTCTCAATATGTAGAATGAATTTAAATTCGTTTTAATTGAATTAAAAATCACAAAATTGGTAAGTGAATCGGTTCAATTCGGATTTTTATAGTTTAATAATCGTTAAAAAACTCCTTTCCTACGTAAAGTCTACATTTGTGCATAGTTACAACTTTGAAACGTTATATATGTCAAGTTGTTAAAATGTGCACAGTTTCATGATTTCAATCAAAACCTGTATGGACATAAGGTGAATACTTTGTTACTTTAGCGTCACAGACATGAAATTGGTAAGACCAATTGACTTCGGCAAGTGGCTTAAGACAGGAACTCATGGCCTACAGCAAAATCCGCCAACCAAAACTCTCCGATGTGATTGAGCAGCAACTGGAGTTTTTGATCCTCGAAGGCACTCTCCGCCCGGGCGAAAAACTCCCACCGGAACGCGAACTGGCAAAACAGTTTGACGTCTCCCGTCCCTCCTTGCGTGAGGCGATTCAACGTCTCGAAGCGAAGGGCTTGTTGCTTCGTCGCCAGGGTGGCGGCACTTTTGTCCAGAGCAGCCTATGGCAAAGCTTCAGCGATCCGCTGGTGGAGCTGCTCTCCGACCATCCTGAGTCACAGTATGACTTGCTCGAAACACGACACGCCCTGGAAGGTATCGCCGCTTATTACGCCGCGCTGCGTAGTACCGATGAAGACAAGGAACGCATCCGTGAACTCCACCACGCCATAGAGCTGGCGCAGCAGTCTGGCGATCTGGACGCGGAATCAAACGCCGTACTCCAGTATCAGATTGCCGTCACCGAAGCGGCCCACAATGTGGTTCTGCTTCATCTGCTAAGGTGTATGGAGCCGATGTTGGCCCAGAATGTCCGCCAGAACTTCGAATTGCTCTATTCGCGTCGCGAGATGCTGCCGCTGGTGAGTAGTCACCGCACCCGCATATTTGAAGCGATTATGGCCGGTAAGCCGGAAGAAGCGCGCGAAGCATCGCATCGCCATCTGGCCTTTATCGAAGAAATTTTGCTCGACAGAAGTCGTGAAGAGAGCCGCCGTGAGCGTTCTCTGCGTCGTCTGGAGCAACGAAAGAATTAGTGATTTTTCTGGTAAAAATTATCCAGAAGATGTTGTAAATCAAGCGCATATAAAAGCGCGGCAACTAAACGTAGAACCTGTCTTATTGAGCTTTCCGGCGAGAGTTCAATGGGACAGGTTCCAGAAAACTCAACGTTATTAGATAGATAAGGAATAACCCATGTCAGAACGTTTCCCAAATGACGTGGATCCGATCGAAACTCGCGACTGGCTCCAGGCGATCGAATCGGTCATCCGTGAAGAAGGTGTTGAGCGTGCTCAGTATCTGATCGACCAACTGCTTGCTGAAGCCCGCAAAGGCGGTGTAAACGTAGCCGCAGGCACAGGTATCAGCAACTACATCAACACCATCCCCGTTGAAGAACAACCGGAGTATCCGGGTAATCTGGAACTGGAACGCCGTATTCGTTCAGCTATCCGCTGGAACGCCATCATGACGGTGCTGCGTGCGTCGAAAAAAGACCTCGAACTGGGCGGCCATATGGCGTCCTTCCAGTCTTCCGCAACCATTTATGATGTGTGCTTTAACCACTTCTTCCGTGCACGCAACGAGCAGGATGGCGGCGACCTGGTTTACTTCCAGGGCCACATCTCCCCGGGCGTGTACGCTCGTGCTTTCCTGGAAGGTCGTCTGACTCAGGAGCAGCTGGATAACTTCCGTCAGGAAGTTCACGGCAATGGCCTCTCTTCCTATCCGCACCCGAAACTGATGCCGGAATTCTGGCAGTTCCCGACCGTATCTATGGGTCTGGGTCCGATTGGTGCTATTTACCAGGCTAAATTCCTGAAATATCTGGAACACCGTGGCCTGAAAGATACCTCTAAACAAACCGTTTACGCGTTCCTCGGTGACGGTGAAATGGACGAACCGGAATCCAAAGGTGCGATCACCATCGCTACCCGTGAAAAACTGGATAACCTGGTCTTCGTTATCAACTGTAACCTGCAGCGTCTTGACGGCCCGGTCACCGGTAACGGCAAGATCATCAACGAACTGGAAGGCATCTTCGAAGGTGCTGGCTGGAACGTGATCAAAGTGATGTGGGGTAGCCGTTGGGATGAACTGCTGCGTAAGGATACCAGCGGTAAACTGATCCAGCTGATGAACGAAACCGTTGACGGCGACTACCAGACCTTCAAATCGAAAGATGGTGCGTACGTTCGTGAACACTTCTTCGGTAAATATCCTGAAACCGCAGCACTGGTTGCAGACTGGACTGACGAGCAGATCTGGGCACTGAACCGTGGTGGTCACGATCCGAAGAAAATCTACGCTGCATTCAAGAAAGCGCAGGAAACCAAAGGCAAAGCGACAGTAATCCTTGCTCATACCATTAAAGGTTACGGCATGGGCGACGCGGCTGAAGGTAAAAACATCGCGCACCAGGTTAAGAAAATGAACATGGACGGTGTGCGTCATATCCGCGACCGTTTCAATGTGCCGGTGTCTGATGCAGATATCGAAAAACTGCCGTACATCACCTTCCCGGAAGGTTCTGAAGAGCATACCTATCTGCACGCTCAGCGTCAGAAACTGCACGGTTATCTGCCAAGCCGTCAGCCGAACTTCACCGAGAAGCTTGAGCTGCCGAGCCTGCAAGACTTCGGCGCGCTGTTGGAAGAGCAGAGCAAAGAGATCTCTACCACTATCGCTTTCGTTCGTGCTCTGAACGTGATGCTGAAGAACAAGTCGATCAAAGATCGTCTGGTACCGATCATCGCCGACGAAGCGCGTACTTTCGGTATGGAAGGTCTGTTCCGTCAGATTGGTATTTACAGCCCGAACGGTCAGCAGTACACCCCGCAGGACCGCGAGCAGGTTGCTTACTATAAAGAAGACGAGAAAGGTCAGATTCTGCAGGAAGGGATCAACGAGCTGGGCGCAGGTTGTTCCTGGCTGGCAGCGGCGACCTCTTACAGCACCAACAATCTGCCGATGATCCCGTTCTACATCTATTACTCGATGTTCGGCTTCCAGCGTATTGGCGATCTGTGCTGGGCGGCTGGCGACCAGCAAGCGCGTGGCTTCCTGATCGGCGGTACTTCCGGTCGTACCACCCTGAACGGCGAAGGTCTGCAGCACGAAGATGGTCACAGCCACATTCAGTCGCTGACTATCCCGAACTGTATCTCTTACGACCCGGCTTACGCTTACGAAGTTGCTGTCATCATGCATGACGGTCTGGAGCGTATGTACGGTGAAAAACAAGAGAACGTTTACTACTACATCACTACGCTGAACGAAAACTACCACATGCCGGCAATGCCGGAAGGTGCTGAGGAAGGTATCCGTAAAGGTATCTACAAACTCGAAACTATTGAAGGTAGCAAAGGTAAAGTTCAGCTGCTCGGCTCCGGTTCTATCCTGCGTCACGTCCGTGAAGCAGCTGAGATCCTGGCGAAAGATTACGGCGTAGGTTCTGACGTTTATAGCGTGACCTCCTTCACCGAGCTGGCGCGTGATGGTCAGGATTGTGAACGCTGGAACATGCTGCACCCGCTGGAAACTCCGCGCGTTCCGTATATCGCTCAGGTGATGAACGACGCTCCGGCAGTGGCATCTACCGACTATATGAAACTGTTCGCTGAGCAGGTCCGTACTTACGTACCGGCTGACGACTACCGCGTACTGGGTACTGATGGCTTCGGTCGTTCCGACAGCCGTGAGAACCTGCGTCACCACTTCGAAGTTGATGCTTCTTATGTCGTGGTTGCGGCGCTGGGCGAACTGGCTAAACGTGGCGAAATCGATAAGAAAGTGGTTGCTGACGCAATCGCCAAATTCAACATCGATGCAGATAAAGTTAACCCGCGTCTGGCGTAAGAGGTAAAAGAATAATGGCTATCGAAATCAAAGTACCGGACATCGGGGCTGATGAAGTTGAAATCACCGAGATCCTGGTCAAAGTGGGCGACAAAGTTGAAGCCGAACAGTCGCTGATCACCGTAGAAGGCGACAAAGCCTCTATGGAAGTTCCGTCTCCGCAGGCGGGTATCGTTAAAGAGATCAAAGTCTCTGTTGGCGATAAAACCCAGACCGGCGCACTGATTATGATTTTCGATTCCGCCGACGGTGCAGCAGACGCTGCACCTGCTCAGGCAGAAGAGAAGAAAGAAGCAGCTCCGGCAGCAGCACCAGCGGCTGCGGCGGCAAAAGACGTTAACGTTCCGGATATCGGCAGCGACGAAGTTGAAGTGACCGAAATCCTGGTGAAAGTTGGCGATAAAGTTGAAGCTGAACAGTCGCTGATCACCGTAGAAGGCGACAAGGCTTCTATGGAAGTTCCGGCTCCGTTTGCTGGCACCGTGAAAGAGATCAAAGTGAACGTGGGTGACAAAGTGTCTACCGGCTCGCTGATTATGGTCTTCGAAGTCGCGGGTGAAGCAGGCGCGGCAGCTCCGGCCGCTAAACAGGAAGCAGCTCCGGCAGCGGCCCCTGCACCAGCGGCTGGCGTGAAAGAAGTTAACGTTCCGGATATCGGCGGTGACGAAGTTGAAGTGACTGAAGTGATGGTGAAAGTGGGCGACAAAGTTGCCGCTGAACAGTCACTGATCACCGTAGAAGGCGACAAAGCTTCTATGGAAGTTCCGGCGCCGTTTGCAGGCGTCGTGAAGGAACTGAAAGTCAACGTTGGCGATAAAGTGAAAACTGGCTCGCTGATTATGATCTTCGAAGTTGAAGGCGCAGCGCCTGCGGCAGCTCCTGCGAAACAGGAAGCGGCAGCGCCGGCACCGGCAGCAAAAGCTGAAGCCCCGGCAGCAGCACCAGCTGCGAAAGCGGAAGGCAAATCTGAATTTGCTGAAAACGACGCTTATGTTCACGCGACTCCGCTGATCCGCCGTCTGGCACGCGAGTTTGGTGTTAACCTTGCGAAAGTGAAGGGCACTGGCCGTAAAGGTCGTATCCTGCGCGAAGACGTTCAGGCTTACGTGAAAGAAGCTATCAAACGTGCAGAAGCAGCTCCGGCAGCGACTGGCGGTGGTATCCCTGGCATGCTGCCGTGGCCGAAGGTGGACTTCAGCAAGTTTGGTGAAATCGAAGAAGTGGAACTGGGCCGCATCCAGAAAATCTCTGGTGCGAACCTGAGCCGTAACTGGGTAATGATCCCGCATGTTACTCACTTCGACAAAACCGATATCACCGAGTTGGAAGCGTTCCGTAAACAGCAGAACGAAGAAGCGGCGAAACGTAAGCTGGATGTGAAGATCACCCCGGTTGTCTTCATCATGAAAGCCGTTGCTGCAGCTCTTGAGCAGATGCCTCGCTTCAATAGTTCGCTGTCGGAAGACGGTCAGCGTCTGACCCTGAAGAAATACATCAACATCGGTGTGGCGGTGGATACCCCGAACGGTCTGGTTGTTCCGGTATTCAAAGACGTCAACAAGAAAGGCATCATCGAGCTGTCTCGCGAGCTGATGACTATTTCTAAGAAAGCGCGTGACGGTAAGCTGACTGCGGGCGAAATGCAGGGCGGTTGCTTCACCATCTCCAGCATCGGCGGCCTGGGTACTACCCACTTCGCGCCGATTGTGAACGCGCCGGAAGTGGCTATCCTCGGCGTTTCCAAGTCCGCGATGGAGCCGGTGTGGAATGGTAAAGAGTTCGTGCCGCGTCTGATGCTGCCGATTTCTCTCTCCTTCGACCACCGCGTGATCGACGGTGCTGATGGTGCCCGTTTCATTACCATCATTAACAACACGCTGTCTGACATTCGCCGTCTGGTGATGTAAGTAAAAGAGCCGGCCCAACGGCCGGCTTTTTTCTGGTAATCTCATGAATGTATTGAGGTTATTAGCGAATAGACAAATCGGTTGCCGTTTGTTGTTTAAAAATTGTTAACAATTTTGTAAAATACCGACGGATAGAACGACCCGGTGGTGGTTAGGGTATTACTTCACATACCCTATGGATTTCTGGGTGCAGCAAGGTAGCAAGCGCCAGAATCCCCAGGAGCTTACATAAGTAAGTGACTGGGGTGAGGGCGTGAAGCTAACGCCGCTGCGGCCTGAAAGACGACGGGTATGACCGCCGGAGATAAATATATAGAGGTCATGATGAGTACTGAAATCAAAACTCAGGTCGTGGTACTTGGGGCAGGCCCCGCAGGTTACTCCGCTGCCTTCCGTTGCGCTGATTTAGGTCTGGAAACCGTAATCGTAGAACGTTACAACACCCTTGGCGGTGTTTGCCTGAACGTCGGCTGTATCCCTTCTAAAGCACTGCTGCACGTAGCAAAAGTTATCGAAGAAGCCAAAGCGCTGGCTGAACACGGTATCGTCTTCGGCGAACCGAAAACCGATATCGACAAGATTCGTACCTGGAAAGAGAAAGTGATCAATCAGCTGACCGGTGGTCTGGCTGGTATGGCGAAAGGCCGCAAAGTCAAAGTGGTCAACGGTCTGGGTAAATTCACCGGGGCTAACACCCTGGAAGTTGAAGGTGAGAACGGCAAAACCGTGATCAACTTCGACAACGCGATCATTGCAGCGGGTTCTCGCCCGATCCAACTGCCGTTTATTCCGCATGAAGATCCGCGTATCTGGGACTCCACTGACGCGCTGGAACTGAAAGAAGTACCAGAACGCCTGCTGGTAATGGGTGGCGGTATCATCGGTCTGGAAATGGGCACCGTATACCACGCGCTGGGTTCACAGATTGACGTGGTTGAAATGTTCGACCAGGTTATCCCGGCAGCTGACAAAGACATCGTTAAAGTCTTCACCAAGCGTATCAGCAAGAAATTCAACCTGATGCTGGAAACCAAAGTTACCGCCGTTGAAGCGAAAGAAGACGGTATTTATGTGACGATGGAAGGCAAAAAAGCACCCGCTGAACCGCAGCGTTACGACGCCGTGCTGGTAGCGATTGGTCGTGTGCCGAACGGTAAAAACCTCGACGCAGGCAAAGCTGGCGTGGAAGTGGACGACCGTGGTTTCATCCGCGTTGACAAACAGCTGCGTACCAACGTACCGCACATCTTTGCTATCGGCGATATCGTCGGTCAGCCGATGCTGGCACACAAAGGTGTTCACGAAGGTCACGTTGCCGCTGAAGTTATCGCCGGTAAGAAACACTACTTCGATCCGAAAGTTATCCCGTCCATCGCCTATACCGAACCAGAAGTTGCATGGGTAGGTCTGACTGAGAAAGAAGCGAAAGAGAAAGGCATCAGCTATGAAACCGCCACCTTCCCGTGGGCTGCTTCTGGTCGTGCTATCGCTTCCGACTGCGCAGACGGTATGACCAAGCTGATTTTCGACAAAGAATCTCACCGTGTGATCGGTGGTGCGATTGTCGGTACCAACGGCGGCGAGCTGCTGGGTGAAATCGGCCTGGCAATCGAAATGGGTTGTGATGCTGAAGACATCGCACTGACCATCCACGCGCACCCGACTCTGCACGAGTCTGTGGGCCTGGCGGCAGAAGTGTTCGAAGGTAGCATTACCGACCTGCCGAACCCGAAAGCGAAGAAGAAGTAATTGTTCGTTTGCCGGAACATCCGGCAATTAAAAAAGCGGCTAACCACGCCGCTTTTTTTACGTCTGCAATTTACCTTTCCTGTCGCCTTGCTCCGCGCTCAGAGAGACGTTCGCGTACTGCTGACCGTTGCTCGTTATTCAGCCTGACAGTATGGTTACTGTCGTTTAGACGTTGTGGGCGGCTCTCCTGAACTTTTTCCCGAAAAACCTGACGTTGTTCAGGTGATGCTGATTGAACACGCTGGCGGGCGTTATCACGTTGCTGTTGGTTCAGTGGGCGCTGCTGTACTTTTTCCTTAAACACCTGGCGCTGCTCAGGCGAGGCGGACTGAATACGCTCACGCGCTGCGTCTCTTCGCTGCTGGATCTGTGGGTTAGTCTGCATTTTCTCGCGGACTGCCTGGCGCTGCTCAGGCGAGGCCGACTGATAACGCTGACGAGCGGCGTCCTTTTGTTGCTGGGTCAGTGGTTGGCGACGGCTGAAGTCGCGGAAGTCGTCATAGCTCCCATAGTTTTCAGCTTCATTAAACCGCTGTGCCGCTGCCTGACGTTGGGTATCTCGTGTAATGACGGGGGCGGCGTGTGTTCGTTGCTGAAACTGATTTGCTGCCGCCTGACGCTGGCTGTCGCGCGTTGGGGCAGGTAATTGCGTGGCGCTCATTCCGCCGTTGACATCGGTTTGATGAAACCGCTTTGCCATATCCTGATCATGATAGGGCACACCATTACGGTAGTTTGGATTGTGCCGCCATGCCATATTCTTATCAGTAAGATGCTCACCGGTGATACGGTTGAAATTGTTGACGTCGATATTGATGTTGTCGCCGTTGTGTTGCCAGCCATTACCGTCACGATGACCGCCATCGTGGTGATGATAATCATCATCGTCATGATGATGATGGTCATGATCGTCGTCGTCCCAGTCGATGCTGCTGAATAGTGCGTACGTGGTAGCAACGCCCATGCTATAGCCGAATCCGCGTACAAAGCTGTCAACAAACGGTTCTCCGGCTGGTGGTGGCAGATTAACCGGCGGATACGCAGTATTGGCCCAGTTCCCGTAAACCACGGTTGGGTTGTAGTTGGGAATATAGACCACATCAGGATTGGCGGGCTCAATGGAAATGACGGTTGTTGCCGGCTCTGTAATGACGGGGTTGGCAGTTAAAACTGTATTGGATGGTATGACGGGTGCCGTGACTGTCTGTTTTACCGGTACAGCTTTCTTCGTTGTGGTAATAACTTTCTGTTCGGTTGATGACTTCAGCGAGCCGGTTTGTTGCGCCAGTTGCCGCAATCGCTGTACCGAGTCCATCACGTCCTGCGGCTGGGCCAGAAAAGCATCGCCCAGGTTTTGCACCCATTGCGGGTTTTCGCCCATCAATGCCATCAATTGTGGAAAGGCCACCAGTGATTTAACGCTGGCGTCCCACGGCTGGTCAGATACCGCCTGAATAGCAGCATCGCCTTGTTTAAGTGGATTATCGTGCGACCATTGCACTGCTTGAGCAACGTTTGTCGGATAGGTTGATGCCATCAGCACCTGCGAAAGTAGGGCGTCGGGATACAGCGCGACGGGCGCGACCCATTGATCTATTTGTGCAGTGCTGAATGCGGATTTGACGACGGCGGGTGTTACGGGAGGTGCGGAAACCGTTGCAGGAAACGTAACCGCGGCAGCGTCAGACACAGCCAGTTGTGTCGATTGCGGTTCCACAGGCGCTTCCACTGTGCGGCTTTTTATATATAGTCCGGTAGAGGCGGCACAAAGCCCGGCACTGCAAATTAGCGCCAGCACATGGGGTTTAAACGGCAAAGTCATTTTCATAATTCGGATCTCAAGGAAATCGCAATGGTCGGCGAACTGCCACCCGCAGGTGCTGTGAATCCGAGTATAAAGAGGCGGTAGTTTAAATTTTGACTAATCTTGGGATTCGTTGAGAAAGGTGATTATCACCATGCGAATTAACGAAGTTTTTACGGAGGGAAACAATCTCTAGACCATCCTTAACGATTCAGCCACTTTTTTATGTTGCTTTTTTGTAAACAGATTAACACCTCGTCAAAATCCTGCTATTCTGCCCGTTGCGGTACTGGGCATTTACCCTACAAACTGCTGTCTCACAGGAGCGTGAAGAGAATCGCCTGCCGCACTATGACAATGAGAGCGAGGAGAACCGTCGTGCTAGAAGAATACCGTAAGCACGTAGCTGAGCGTGCCGCTGAGGGGATTGCGCCCAAACCCCTGGATGCAAACCAAATGGCCGCACTTGTAGAGCTGCTGAAAAACCCGCCCGCGGGCGAAGAAGAATTCCTGTTAGATCTGTTAACCAACCGTGTTCCCCCAGGCGTCGATGAAGCCGCCTATGTCAAAGCAGGCTTCCTGGCTGCTATCGCGAAAGGCGAAGCCAAATCCCCTCTGCTGACTCCGGAAAAAGCCATCGAACTGCTGGGCACCATGCAGGGTGGTTACAACATTCATCCGCTGATCGACGCGCTGGATGATGCCAAACTGGCACCTATTGCTGCCAAAGCACTTTCTCACACGCTGCTGATGTTCGATAACTTCTATGACGTAGAAGAGAAAGCGAAAGCAGGCAACGAATATGCGAAGCAGGTTATGCAGTCCTGGGCGGATGCCGAATGGTTCCTGAATCGCCCGGCGCTGGCTGAAAAACTGACCGTTACTGTCTTCAAAGTCACTGGCGAAACTAACACCGATGACCTTTCTCCGGCACCGGATGCGTGGTCACGCCCGGATATCCCACTGCACGCGCTGGCGATGCTGAAAAACGCCCGTGAAGGTATTGAGCCAGACCAGCCTGGTGTTGTTGGTCCGATCAAGCAAATCGAAGCTCTGCAACAGAAAGGTTTCCCGCTGGCGTACGTCGGTGACGTTGTGGGTACGGGTTCTTCGCGTAAATCCGCCACTAACTCCGTTCTGTGGTTTATGGGCGATGATATTCCACATGTGCCGAACAAACGCGGCGGTGGTTTGTGCCTCGGCGGTAAAATTGCACCCATCTTCTTTAACACGATGGAAGACGCGGGTGCACTGCCAATCGAAGTCGACGTCTCTAACCTGAACATGGGCGACGTGATTGACGTTTACCCGTACAAAGGTGAAGTGCGTAACCACGAAACCGGCGAACTGCTGGCGACCTTCGAACTGAAAACCGACGTGCTGATTGATGAAGTGCGTGCTGGTGGCCGTATTCCGCTGATTATCGGGCGTGGCCTGACCACCAAAGCGCGTGAAGCACTTGGTCTGCCGCACAGTGATGTGTTCCGTCAGGCGAAAGATGTCGCTGAGAGCGATCGCGGCTTCTCGCTGGCGCAAAAAATGGTAGGCCGTGCCTGTGGCGTGAAAGGCATTCGTCCGGGCGCGTACTGTGAACCGAAAATGACTTCTGTAGGTTCCCAGGACACCACCGGCCCGATGACCCGTGATGAACTGAAAGACCTGGCGTGCCTGGGCTTCTCGGCTGACCTGGTGATGCAGTCTTTCTGCCACACCGCGGCGTATCCGAAGCCAGTTGACGTGAACACGCACCACACGCTGCCGGACTTCATTATGAACCGTGGCGGTGTGTCGCTGCGTCCGGGTGACGGCGTCATTCACTCCTGGCTGAACCGTATGCTGCTGCCGGATACCGTCGGTACCGGTGGTGACTCCCATACCCGTTTCCCGATCGGTATCTCTTTCCCGGCGGGTTCTGGTCTGGTGGCGTTTGCTGCCGCAACTGGCGTAATGCCGCTGGATATGCCGGAATCCGTTCTGGTGCGCTTCAAAGGCAAAATGCAGCCGGGCATCACCCTGCGCGATCTGGTACACGCTATTCCGCTGTATGCGATCAAACAAGGTCTGCTGACCGTTGAGAAGAAAGGCAAGAAAAACATCTTCTCTGGCCGCATCCTGGAAATTGAAGGTCTGCCGGATCTGAAAGTTGAGCAGGCCTTTGAGCTAACCGATGCGTCCGCCGAGCGTTCTGCCGCTGGTTGTACCATCAAGCTGAACAAAGAACCGATCATCGAATACCTGAACTCTAACATCGTCCTGCTGAAGTGGATGATCGCGGAAGGTTACGGCGATCGTCGTACCCTGGAACGTCGTATTCAGGGCATGGAAAAATGGCTGGCGAATCCTGAGCTGCTGGAAGCCGATGCAGATGCGGAATACGCGGCAGTGATCGACATCGATCTGGCGGATATTAAAGAGCCAATCCTGTGTGCTCCGAACGACCCGGATGACGCGCGTCCGCTGTCTGCGGTACAGGGTGAGAAGATCGACGAAGTGTTTATCGGTTCCTGCATGACCAACATCGGTCACTTCCGTGCTGCGGGTAAACTGCTGGATGCGCATAAAGGTCAGTTGCCGACCCGCCTGTGGGTGGCACCGCCAACCCGTATGGACGCCGCACAGTTGACCGAAGAAGGCTACTACAGCGTCTTCGGTAAGAGTGGTGCGCGTATCGAGATCCCTGGCTGTTCCCTGTGTATGGGTAACCAGGCGCGTGTGGCGGACGGTGCAACGGTGGTTTCCACCTCTACCCGTAACTTCCCGAACCGTCTGGGTACTGGCGCGAATGTCTTCCTGGCTTCTGCGGAACTGGCGGCTGTTGCGGCGCTGATTGGCAAACTGCCGACGCCGGAAGAGTACCAGACCTACGTGGCGCAGGTAGATAAAACAGCCGTTGATACTTACCGTTATCTGAACTTCAACCAGCTTTCTCAGTACACCGAGAAAGCCGATGGGGTGATTTTCCAGACTGCGGTTTAAAAAGTCAGCGCACGCGCTGCGCATAAACGACACAATGCCCGGTGAATGAGATTCCCGGGCATTTTTTTATTTCTAAACCATCGCCGTTCCGCTGTTTTTCTCCGGTAAGGCTGCGATAATTACATCAATGGCGCAATGCGATTTCGGTGCATTGCCGGGAGCAGAGGAACACACTATGGATTACGAATTTCTGCGCGATATTACCGGAGTGGTAAAGGTGCGTATGTCCATGGGGCATGAAGTGGTCGGGCACTGGTTTAATGAAGAGGTGAAAGAAAACCTGGCCTTGCTTGATGAAGTGGAACAAGCAGCGCACGCACTGAAAGGTAGCGAACGGTCCTGGCAACGGGCAGGGCATGAATACACCCTGTGGATGGACGGTGAAGAGGTGATGGTTCGCGCCAATCAACTGGAATTCGCTGGCGATGAAATGGAAGAGGGGATGAACTACTACGACGAAGAAAGCCTGTCGCTATGCGGCGTTGAGGATTTTCTGCAGGTCGTGGCGGCTTACCGCAATTTCGTGCAGCAGAAGTAAATAAATCTGGCGGAGCCTGGGAGCTCCGCCAGAGCCGTTAAACAGCTGGCATATTGCGCCCGTAATAAATCTCGCGCATTTCTTTCCACAGCGCAGCGGTAATTTCCTGGCGCTCGCTGTCGGTTAAGTCTTCCGGTTTGGTGTGGAACATGTAGTGCTTAAGGTCGAACTCTTTAAGCAACATCTTGGTATGGAAGATATTTTCCTGATAGACGTTCACATCCACCATGTCATACAGCGCCTTCATATCGTCAGACATAAAGTTCTGAATCGAATTAATCTCATGGTCGATAAAGTGCTTCATACCGTTAATGTCGCGGGTAAAACCGCGCACGCGATAATCAATGGTTACGATATCGGACTCAAGCTGGTGGATCAGGTAATTCAGCGCCTTCAGCGGAGAAATCACGCCGCAGGTAGAGACTTCAATATCGGCGCGGAAGGTACATAAACCGCCTTCAGGATGACTTTCCGGGTAGGTATGTACGCAAATATGACTTTTATCAAGATGGGCAACGACCGTTTCTGGCAGTGGGCCGGGGTGTTCTGTTTTGTCGATGAGTTTCGGGTCAACCGGTTCTTCACTCACCAGAATAGTGACGCTGGCACCCTGTGGTTCGTAATCCTGGCGGGCGATGTTAAGAATATTAGCCCCGATAATGGAACAGGTTTCTGACAGGATTTCGGTCAGACGGTTGGCATTATAGAGTTCATCGATATAAGCAATATAACCGTCGCGCTCTTCGGCAGTTTTGGCGTAGCAGATATCGTAAATACAAAAACTCAGACTTTTGGTCAGATTATTAAAGCCATGCAGTTTCAGTTTTTTCAATTTCTTATCTTCTCCTTAGGACGGCTGTGAAGCCAGTGCGTCTTGCAGATACTGAGGTAAGGCAAAAGCTGCCGTATGGATTGCCGGATTGTAATAACGGCATTTCAGGCCAGAGGCGAGAAAACGCGCCTGAATAATTTCGGTTGAGAGATGGCGTAAGGCGTCGTTATCTGTCGCCCATGCAAAAGTCATGATACCGCCGTAATAGGTCGGGATCGCCGCCTGATAAAAGCCAACGTCGCTGAAGTAATGGCTGAGTTTGCGATGGCTGTCGATGGCTTCTTCCTGCTGTAAAAAGCAGACGCCGTTTTGTGCGACGAAGATACCGCCAGGATTCAGGCAACGTTTGCAGCCTTCATAAAATGCCGAAGTGAAAAGGCTTTCGCCGGGACCGATAGGATCGGTGCAGTCGGAGATAATGACATCAAAGGTCTGGCTGGTTTGATTAACGAAATTGACGCCATCGTCGATCACCAGCTTAAAGCGCGGATCGTCGTAGCTACCGGCGTTATGGTTGGGTAGATACTGACGGCAGAACGATACGACACCCGCATCGATTTCCACCATCGTGATTGACTCAACGTTTTTATGTCGGGTTACTTCACGCAGCATGGCACCGTCGCCGCCGCCGATAATCAGCACATGTTTCGCGTGACCATGGGCCAGTAGCGGAACATGGGTCATCATCTCATGATAGATAAACTCGTCGCGCTCGGTGGTTTGTACTACGCCATCCAGCGCCATTACGCGACCAAATGCAGCGTTCTCAAAAATGATCAGATCCTGGTGATCGGTCTTTTCATGATACAGAACGTTATCTACCGCAAAGTACTGCCCAAACTGGTCGTGTAGCGTTTCATGCCACTGTTTTTTTTCGGCCATGGGTTGATACCTCCTTTGTTAACACCCGTAAAAAAAGGGCGCAACATAATAGCTAACATTGACCGCGGATGCACGGTCAATATTTCTACAAAAAGGTATCAGGGATTATTTGACGTAGGCAAGCAGGCTTAAGGAATCGCGGGCCAGGGCTTTGCATTTTTTAGCGACGGGAATGCCAATGCCGCTGAGATCGCGGTAGCTGTCTTCACCGAGGGCTTTCATGTCGAAGGTGTCGTAATTACTGAGGTCCCACTGGTTTTGCTGAGCGAAAAAGACCAGTGCGCGACGAATTTGCCCGTTAGGTAAGTTCTGGTAACCACAATCGTTCTTCAGAAAGACAAAAACTGCCGTTAAATCGGCCATATCTTCGGCTTCAGACTCGCTGAGCGCGTAACTGTTTGCGCAGACGGCCATCAGGCTGCCGAATAACACTGTTCTGAAAAACGTCTTCATTGCTTCTACCAGGGGCTTAAAGAAGATAAACGTTAGCACACTGCGAGCGAGGCGACGACCATTATTGTCGATTAAATTGTGTCTGCGGCTTGACCTTCCCGTAAGGGGAAGGACTATGCTCAACGTTTGATTTTGTTTCGCCTGCTTAAGAATAAGGAAATAACTATGCAACGTCGTGATTTCTTAAAATATTCCGTCGCGCTGGGTGTGGCTTCGGCTTTGCCGCTGTGGAGCCGCGCAGTATTTGCGGCAGAACGCCCAACGTTACCGATCCCTGATTTGCTCACGACCGATGCCCGTAATCGCATTCAGTTAACTATTGGCGCAGGCCAGTCCACCTTTGGCGGGAAAACTGCAACTACCTGGGGCTATAACGGCAATCTGCTGGGGCCGGCGGTGAAATTACAGCGCGGCAAAGCGGTAACGGTTGATATCTACAACCAACTGACGGAAGAGACAACGTTGCACTGGCACGGGCTGGAAGTACCGGGTGAAGTCGACGGCGGCCCGCAGGGAATTATTCCGCCAGGTGGCAAGCGCTCGGTGACGTTGAACGTTGATCAACCTGCCGCTACCTGCTGGTTCCATCCGCATCAGCACGGCAAAACCGGGCGACAGGTGGCGATGGGGCTGGCTGGGCTGGTGGTGATTGAAGATGACGAGATCCTGAAATTAATGCTGCCAAAACAGTGGGGTATCGATGATGTTCCGGTGATCGTTCAGGATAAGAAATTTAGCGCCGACGGGCAGATTGATTATCAACTGGATGTGATGACCGCCGCCGTGGGCTGGTTTGGCGATACGTTGCTGACCAACGGTGCAATCTACCCGCAACACGCTGCCCCGCGTGGTTGGCTGCGCCTGCGTTTGCTCAATGGCTGTAATGCCCGTTCGCTCAATTTCGCCACCAGCGACAATCGCCCGCTGTATGTGATTGCCAGCGACGGTGGTCTGCTACCTGAACCAGTGAAGGTGAGCGAACTGCCGGTGCTGATGGGCGAGCGTTTTGAAGTGCTGGTGGAGGTTAACGATAACAAACCCTTTGACCTGGTGACGCTGCCGGTCAGCCAGATGGGGATGGCGATTGCGCCGTTTGATAAGCCTCATCCGGTAATGCGGATTCAGCCGATTGCTATTAGTGCCTCCGGTGCTTTGCCAGACACATTAAGTAGCCTGCCTGCGTTACCTTCGCTGGAAGGGCTGACGGTACGCAAGCTGCAACTCTCTATGGACCCGATGCTCGATATGATGGGGATGCAGATGCTAATGGAGAAATATGGCGATCAGGCGATGGCCGGGATGGATCACAGCCAGATGATGGGCCATATGGGGCACGGCAATATGAATCATATGAACCACGGCGGGAAGTTCGATTTCCACCATGCCAACAAAATCAACGGTCAGGCGTTTGATATGAACAAGCCGATGTTTGCGGCGGCGAAAGGGCAATACGAACGTTGGGTTATCTCTGGCGTGGGCGACATGATGCTGCATCCGTTCCATATCCACGGCACGCAGTTCCGTATCTTGTCAGAAAATGGCAAACCGCCAGCGGCTCATCGCGCGGGCTGGAAAGATACCGTTAAGGTAGAAGGTAATGTCAGCGAAGTGCTGGTGAAGTTTAATCACGATGCACCGAAAGAACATGCTTATATGGCGCACTGCCATCTGCTGGAGCATGAAGATACGGGGATGATGTTAGGGTTTACGGTATAAAAAGACCGTATTCGGAAATATGCCCGGATCTCTCCGGGCATTAAACTGATGACAAACGCAAATCTGCCTGATGCGCTACGCTTATCAGGCCTACGCTAGCTGTGCAATCCATTGATTTTGCACAATTTTGTAGGCTGGATAAGGCGTTCACGCCGCATCCGGCATGAACAACGCGCACGTTGTCAGCAATCTGAGCAAGTCTTACTTCACATCATCCGGCAGCGCATAAGCCACAATATAGTCGCCCATCTTCGTACCAAATGAACCGTGACCGCCTGCGGAGATCACCACATACTGCTTACCATTCACTTCATAGGTCATTGGCGTAGCCTGACCACCCGCTGGTAAACGACCCTGCCACAGTTTTTCACCGTTGCTCATGTTGTAAGCGCGCAGGTAGTTATCTGCCGTAGCGGCGATAAACAGCACGTTACCCGCCGTGGAGATTGGCCCGCCCAGCATCGGCATACCCATATTGAACGGCACCGGAACCGGCATCGGGAACGGCATACTGTCCTGCGGCGTACCAATACGTTTCTTCCACACCACTTCATTAGTTTTCAGATCCAGCGCCGAGATATAACCCCATGCTGGCTGTTTACATGGCAGACCAAATGGTGAGAGGAACGGGTTGAGCGTGACACCATACGGTACACCGTACTGTGGCTGAATGCCGGATTCCGTACCCGTGCCTTTGGCATCTTTCGGCTGCTCCATCGGGTTGCCAGGACCACGCGGGATCAGTTTCGAAACAAACGGCAGTGCCATTGGGTTGGCAATCGCCACTTCACGATTTGGATCAACGGAAATCCCGCCCCATTCGAACATCCCCAGGTTACCCGGGAAGACCAGCGTACCCTGTTCAGATGGCGGGGTGAAAATGCCTTCATAGCGCATCTGGTGGAACATCACGCGGCACACCAGTTGGTCAAACATGGTGGCTCCCCACATATCCGCACCGCTCAAATCTTTCGTCGGACGGAAGCTCAGTTCAGAAAACGGTTGAGTTGGGGTTACGTAATCGCCTTTCGCTGCACCTTGGGGAACCGGTTTTTCCGGTGCCGGAACCACCAGTTCGCCATTACGACGATCGAGCACAAAAATGTTGCCGGTTTTCGCCGGAGCGTAAATAACTGGCACTTTCTGACCATTAACGGTGATGTCCGCCAGCGTCGGCTGTGCCGGAAGATCCATGTCCCACAGGTCGTGGTGAACGGTCTGGTAGCTCCACGCCAGTTTCCCGGTAGTGGCATTCAGCGCCAGAATCGAGCTGGCATAACGTTCCTGTTCCGGTGTGCGGTTACCGCCCCAGATATCCGGCGTGGTCACGCCCATCGGCAGATAGACCAGATCCAGCTTCGCGTCATAGGCCGCTGGTGCCCAGGAGTTTGGCGAGTTAAAGGTAAAGGTGTGTTCGTCAGACGGGATTGCGTTCGGATCTTTCGCGCCGGGATCAAAAGCCCACAGCAGCTCCCCGGTGTTGACATCAAAACCACGGATCACGCCAGACGTTTCGCGGGTTGAGAAGTTATCGGTAACTGAACCGGCCATCACGATGGTTTTATCGGTGATAATCGGTGGCGAAGTCGGTTCATACAGACCCGGTTTGGTGTCTGGCATATTGCTTTGCAGATTGAGCACGCCTTTATTGGCGAAGGTTTCGCACAGTTTGCCGTTTTCAGCGTTAATCGCAATCAGTCGACCATCATTGACCGGAAGAATGATACGACGCGGGCAATCCGCCATCACTTCCGGCGAAGCGGTTTCTGCTTTGGCTTCATGATAAGAGACACCACGGCAGGTTACGTGCTGGAAAGACTCGTTGGTTTTCAGCTCAGGATCGTAATGCCATTTCTCTTTGCCGCTGGCGGCATCAAGCGCAAACAGGCGCTGGTGAGCGGTACACAAGTAAAGGGTGTCGCCCACTTTAATCGGCGTCACTTCATTGGTGATTTCACCCGGATCGTTCGGCTGCTTCACATCGCCAGTACGGAACACCCAGGCTTCTTTCAGATTATGGACGTTATCGGCGTTAATTTGTTTCAGCGGCGAAAAGCGTTGACCTTCCTGATTACGACCATAGGCAGGCCAGTCCTGATCGGCTACGGGGGAGATAGCTTCAGCAGGTGTGGCATCGGCGCTTAAGGTGCCGTTGATCTCCTGCGGATCGTTAAATCCGGCCCAGGTCAGGATACCACCGCTAATCAGCAGTGCGACCACCAGTGCGGCAACTGCGCCGCTGGCAGGAATGACCAGGCGACGCCAGACAAACGGCAGGATCAGCCAGATGCCGAAGAAGACCAGAATGTCGCTGCGCGGAGTCAGCGCCCAGAAGTCGAAACCAACTTCCCAGACGCCCCAAATCATGGTGCCGAGCAGCAGGGCTGCGTATAGCCAAAGCGCGGCGCGTTTACTGCGCCACAGCATCCAGGCGACGCCGAGCATCACAAGGCCAGCGATAGGGTAGTACCAGGAGCCGCCAATCGCGACCAGCCAGCCTCCGCCAATGAGTAGATACAGCCCGCAAAGCGCTGCAAAAAGGGCTGTTAGCGTGACGAGTAATCGTCGCGAGCCTGTATTGTTAATTGCCATAAAGAGACACCATTTCAATTCATTAATATTTTAGTAGCAATTAATTATAGGTTTTAACATGTGTGATCGTCATCACAATTCGAGCTTTATTAACAGATTCCGCGAATGAATAGTTTTACTGGTATACTGCGTGTCTTGCGCTTTGTTGCGGTGCCAAAACCTGCCCGTGCGAAGTGATTTGTTTTTAAATCATATGGTTAGAGATATGAAACATACTGTAGAAGTAATGATCCCCGAAGCGGAGATTAAAGCGCGTATCGCCGAACTGGGTCGTCAGATTACTGAGCGTTACAAAGACAGCGGCAGCGATATGGTGCTGGTGGGTCTGCTGCGTGGCTCATTTATGTTTATGGCGGACCTGTGCCGTGAAGTTCAGGTATCTCATGAAGTCGACTTTATGACCGCCTCCAGCTACGGTAGCGGCATGTCCACCACCCGTGATGTGAAAATCCTCAAAGATCTGGATGAAGATATCCGTGGCAAGGACGTGCTGATTGTTGAAGATATCATCGACTCGGGGAATACACTGTCGAAAGTGCGTGAGATCTTAAGCCTGCGCGAACCGAAGTCGCTGGCGATTTGTACGCTGCTGGATAAACCGTCCCGTCGTGAAGTGAACGTCCCGGTAGAATTTATCGGTTTCTCGATCCCGGATGAGTTTGTGGTGGGTTACGGCATTGATTACGCACAGCGTTACCGTCATCTGCCGTATATCGGCAAAGTGATTCTGCTGGACGAGTAAGTGTGAAGTTGCCGGATGTGTTGCATCCGGCATGGCATTTTTATTTGTGGTTGGCGTGTTTCAGCTTGAGGTTGGAAATCCCGTGACGGTAACGTTGCTCAAGGGTTTCGCGGTTGGTGGCGGTAACATCCAGATCACGCAGCAAGCCGTCGTGAATGCCGTAGGCCCAGCCGTGAATGGTAACTTTCTGCCCGCGTTTCCACGCTGATTGCATAATGGTGGAGTGGCCCAGGTTATACACCTGTTCCATGACGTTCAGTTCACACAAGGTATCCAGACGGCGCTCTTGCGGCATTTCGCCGAGCAATGAGCTATGTTTGAACCAGATATCGCGGATATGCAGCAGCCAGTTGTTGATAAGCCCCAGTTCCGGGTTTTCAACTGCGGCTTGTACGCCGCCGCAACCGTAGTGGCCACAGATAATAATGTGTTCAACTTCGAGTACATCCACTGCATACTGAACCACGGAAAGGCAGTTCAGGTCAGTGTGAATGACCAGGTTAGCAACATTACGGTGAACAAAGAGTTCGCCCGGCTCAAGACCGGTTAAACGTTCTGCAGGAACGCGACTGTCGGAACATCCAATCCATAGAAAGCGCGGTTTTTGCGCTTGTGCCAGTTTCTCAAAAAACCCGGGATCCTCTTCCACCAGCATTTTTGACCATAGTGCATTGTTGCTGATGAGTGTATCTATGTCTTTCATGGAGGTTAACGACCTGTAACCAAATAATTACGTTTGGCTAATATAGGGCAACTCCGGGACGATTTAAACCACAGATAAAGTGTAAGAACGTAAGGTAAGTAAAAATTTATGACCATTGCACTGGAACTTCAACAGCTTAAAAAAACCTATCCAGGCGGCGTTCAGGCGCTTCGTGGGATAGATTTGCAGGTCGAAGCGGGTGATTTTTATGCGCTTCTCGGGCCGAACGGGGCCGGGAAATCGACCACTATCGGTATTATCAGCTCTCTGGTAAATAAAACCTCCGGGCGGGTCAGCGTATTTGGTTACGATCTCGAGAAGGATGTCGTGAACGCTAAACGTCAGTTGGGACTGGTGCCGCAGGAATTTAACTTCAACCCGTTTGAAACCGTGCAGCAAATTGTGGTGAATCAGGCAGGGTACTACGGCGTGGAGCGCAAAGAAGCGTACATCCGCAGCGAAAAGTATCTTAAACAACTCGATCTATGGGGAAAACGCAACGAACGTGCGCGTATGTTATCTGGCGGGATGAAGCGCCGTTTAATGATTGCCCGTGCGTTAATGCATGAACCTAAACTACTGATTCTCGACGAACCGACCGCAGGCGTGGATATTGAACTTCGCCGCTCAATGTGGGGCTTTTTGAAGGATTTAAACGACAAAGGCACCACCATCATTCTCACCACACACTACCTGGAAGAAGCAGAAATGCTGTGCCGCAATATCGGCATTATTCAACACGGTGAGCTGGTGGAAAATACCTCGATGAAGGCGCTGCTGGCGAAGCTGAAATCGGAAACCTTTATTCTCGATCTCGCACCGAAAAGCCCGTTACCGAAGCTCGATGGCTATCAGTATCGACTGGTCGATACCGCGACGCTGGAAGTTGAAGTGCTGCGTGAGCAGGGGATCAACAGCGTATTTACGCAGTTAAGTGAGCAGGGCATTCAGGTATTAAGTATGCGTAACAAAGCTAACCGTCTGGAAGAGCTGTTTGTTTCACTGGTTAATGAAAAACAAGGAGATCGCGCATGATGCATCTTTACTGGGTGGCGCTAAAAAGCATCTGGGCGAAAGAGATCCATCGCTTTATGCGTATCTGGGTGCAGACGCTGGTGCCGCCAGTCATCACCATGACCCTTTACTTTATTATCTTCGGTAACCTGATTGGTTCGCGTATTGGCGATATGCATGGCTTCAGCTATATGCAGTTCATCGTACCGGGGCTGATCATGATGTCGGTGATCACCAATGCCTACGCCAACGTTGCGTCATCATTTTTTGGTGCCAAGTTCCAGCGTAATATTGAAGAGCTGCTGGTAGCGCCGGTTCCGACTCACGTCATTATTGCCGGATATGTCGGCGGTGGCGTGGCGCGTGGTCTGTTTGTTGGCATTCTGGTGACGGCAATTTCACTGTTTTTTGTGCCATTTCAGGTGCATTCGTGGGTATTCGTTGCCTTAACGCTGGTGCTCACGGCGGTGTTGTTCTCCCTTGCGGGTTTGCTGAACGGTGTGTTTGCCAAAACGTTCGATGACATCAGCCTGGTGCCAACCTTTGTGTTAACGCCACTCACGTATTTGGGCGGGGTCTTTTACTCACTGACTTTGTTGCCGCCGTTCTGGCAAGGGCTGTCGCACCTGAACCCAATCGTTTATATGATCAGTGGTTTCCGCTACGGCTTCCTCGGTATCAATGATGTTCCGCTGGTCACTACCTTTGGCGTACTGGTGGTCTTTATTGTGGCGTTTTATTTGATCTGTTGGTCGCTGATCCAACGTGGACGTGGTTTGCGTAGCTAAGGCTATTTCCTCTCCTCTGGATTTGGGGGAGAGGAGTTTTGACGGCTATCACCCTTTATCAACAATGGTCAGGGTAGACTGATTTTCGGCTAAGGAGGAAGGCGATGTTAGGTTGGGTAATTACCTGTCACGATGACCGGGCGCAAGAGATACTGGATGCGCTGGAGAAAAAACATGGGGCACTTCTTCAGTGCCGGGCCGTGAATTTCTGGCGCGGATTAAGCTCTAATATGCTCAGCCGCATGATGTGCGATGCTCTGCATGAAGCGGACTCTGGTGAGGGTGTCATCTTCTTAACCGATATAGCCGGAGCGCCACCGTATCGCGTGGCTTCATTATTAAGCCACAAACACTCCCGTTGCGAAGTGATTTCTGGTGTCACGTTACCGTTAATTGAACAGATGATGGCTTGCCGTGAAACCATGACCAGTTCAGAGTTTCGCGAGCGTATTGTCGAACTGGGTGCGCCGGAGGTGAGTAGTCTTTGGCACCAACAACAAAAAAATCCGCCTTTCGTCCTCAAACATAATTTGTATGAGTATTAACCCGCGATTCTGATGGCGCTTTTGCTACAATAAAAGCGTTGTTTCACCCTCGGTTATTTTTTCATGTACAAACAAGCTGTTATTCTCCTGCTGATGCTGTTTACCGCAAGTGTCAGTGCCGCGTTACCTGCCCGTTATATGCAAACCATCGAAAATGCTGCGGTCTGGGCGCAAATTGGTGACAAGATGGTGACCGTGGGGAATATTCGGGCCGGACAAATCATTGCCGTGGAGCCCACTGCCGCAAGTTATTACGCATTTAATTTTGGCTTTGGCAAAGGTTTTATCGATAAAGGTCATCTCGAGCCGGTTCAGGGGCGACAAAAAGTTGAAGACGGTTTGGGCGACCTCAACAAGCCGCTGAGTAATCAGAACTTAGTTACCTGGAAAGATACGCCGGTCTATAACGCGCCGAGTGCGGGAAGTGCGCCATTTGGGGTACTGGCGGACAATTTGCGCTACCCGATTTTGCATAAACTGAAAGACAGGTTAAATCAAACCTGGTATCAGATCCGTATTGGCGATCGACTGGCCTATATCAGCGCACTGGATGCCCAACCCGATAATGGCCTGTCGGTGCTAACCTATCACCATATTCTGCGCGACGAAGAAAACACCCGTTTTCGCCATACTTCGACGACCACATCGGTACGCGCTTTCAATAACCAGATGGCCTGGCTGCGTGACAGGGGATACGCGACACTGAGCATGGTGCAGCTGGAAGGCTACGTGAAGAATAAGATCAATCTCCCTGCGCGAGCGGTGGTGATTACCTTTGATGATGGCCTCAAGTCGGTGAGCCGCTATGCGTATCCTGTGTTGAAACAATATGGCATGAAGGCGACGGCGTTTATTGTTACCTCACGCATCAAACGTCACCCGCAGAAGTGGAACCCAAAATCGCTGCAATTTATGAGCGTTTCTGAGCTTAACGAAATTCGCGATGTATTTGATTTCCAGTCACATACCCATTTTTTGCATCGGGTAGATGGTTATCGCCGACCCATATTACTGAGCCGTAGTGAGCACAATATTCTGTTTGATTTTGCACGTTCACGCCGCGCTCTGGCGCAATTTAATCCGCATGTCTGGTATCTTTCGTATCCGTTTGGCGGATTTAATGACAACGCCGTGAAGGCAGCAAACGATGCCGGATTTCACCTGGCGGTGACAACCATGAAAGGCAAAGTAAAACCGGGGGATAATCCGTTGTTACTAAAACGACTTTATATCTTAAGAACGGATTCGCTGGAGACGATGTCGCGGCTGGTGAGTAACCAGCCGCAGGGATAACAATCAAGCAACCTGTACCGGAATCGCTTTCGCGGTACGTTTCATTTCATTGTCGCCTTCAAAATAGGCGACGTTGGGTCGCCAGGTGCGAGCTTCTTCATCTGGCATGGTAACGAAGCTGGCGATGATGACAATATCGCCGACACTGGCGCAGTGGGCCGCCGCACCGTTAACAGAAATAATTCTCGAACCGCGTTCTGCCGCGATGGCATAAGTGGAGAAACGCTTGCCGTTGGTGACATTCCAGATATCAATGGCTTCGTTTTCGAGAATACCGGCTGCGTCAAGAAAATCCTGGTCAATGGCGCAAGAACCTTCATAGTGCAGGTCCGCATGAGTCACTTTCACGCGGTGGAGTTTGCCCTGCAGCATCGTGCGAATCATAACTTCTACCTTTCTACCCTGTCGTTAACGAAGCAGGCGATGCCTGCTTTGAGGAAATTCTCACGCAGTATTGCCCGATTTTTGTTTAGTGTCTACTCATCTGACGGCATTTGCGTCAGCAGTTTGCGTACCGCGCCGAAGCGTGCCATGTATCGCCTGTAACGAATTGATATTTCTCTGAACGCTGCTCGGTAAACAATAAAGAGGTGGCTGACGATAGCGCGCCTTGACTGGATACTGCCTTCACGCAAAGCCACACGGAAGACAGGGAAGATGGATGCACCGAGTACCACACCGCATGACGCGGTATTTAAACAATTTTTAATGCATGCGGAGACGGCTCGCGACTTTCTGGAGATACATTTGCCAGTGGAATTACGCGAACTTTGTGACCTCAACACGCTTCATTTAGAGTCGGGGAGTTTCATTGAAGAGAGCCTGAAAGGACACAGCACGGACGTGCTCTATTCCGTGCAAATGCAGGGCAATCCCGGTTATCTGCATGTTGTGATTGAACACCAAAGCAAGCCGGATAAGAAAATGGCCTTTCGCATGATGCGTTATTCTATAGCCGCCATGCACCGGCATCTGGAGGCTGACCACGATAAGCTGCCGCTGGTGGTGCCGATACTGTTTTATCAGGGCGAGGCCACACCTTATCCGCTATCAATGTGCTGGTTTGATATGTTTTACTCGCCGGAGCTGGCGCGACGCGTCTATAACAGTCCTTTCCCGCTGGTGGATATCACCATCACACCGGATGACGAAATCATGCAACATCGGCGGATTGCGATTCTCGAACTACTGCAAAAACATATTCGCCAGCGCGACTTAATGTTATTGCTTGAGCAACTGGTCACGCTGATCGACGAAGGGTACACTAGCGGAAGTCAGTTAGTTGCCATGCAAAACTATATGCTGCAACGCGGTCATACTGAACAAGCGGATTTGTTTTACGGTGTGTTGAGAGACAGGGAAACGGGAGGGGAGTCTATGATGACGCTGGCGCAGTGGTTTGAAGAGAAAGGGATTGAGAAGGGGATTCAGCAGGGAAGACAGGAAGTAAGTCAGGAATTCGCCCAGCGTCTTCTGAGTAAAGGAATGTCTCGGGAAGACGTTGCAGAGATGGCAAATTTACCTCTTGCTGAGATTGATAAGGTAATTAACCTTATTTAAGTTACCTGTGTTATGACAGATGACGTGGGGTAAATTAATAACTGGCGCCATCAGCCGTAGCGCCAGTTAAGTATTACGCCAGCTCGACCATTTTGTTGTCGATCAGGCGAGCATCGCCAAGCCAGGCGGCTACCAGAATTACTGCCCGTTTGCTGGTTTCAGAAACTTCCAGCAATGTGTCGGCATCGCGAATCTGAATATCATCGGCGCGGAAGCCTTTTTCATTCAGTTCTTGCCCCGCAATGGTAATAATTTCATCGAGATCCCGTTCCCCAGCCTGCAATTTGTCAGCAATCGAACTTAAAACTTTGTACAGACCAGGCGCAATTTTGCGTTGTTCCGCCGTCAGATAACCGTTACGGGAACTTAGCGCCAGACCGTCTTTGGCGCGCATAATTGGCACACCGACAATCTCAATATCGAAGCCCATATCGGCAACCATTTTGCGGATCAGCGCCAGTTGCTGAAAATCTTTTTCACCGAAGCAGGCGATGTCCGGCTGGACCAGGTTGAACAGCTTGCTGACAATAGTCGAAACGCCGCGAAAATGTCCCGGACGGCTGGCACCTTCCAGCATGGTCGAAAGGCCAGGAACGTCAACGTAAGTGTGGGTTTCAGTACCGTTCGGGTAGATCTCTTTTACCGAAGGGGCGAAAACTAAATCCACTTTACGTTTGTTTAGCTTCTCGCAGTCCTCCTGCAAGGTCCGTGGATAACGAGCCAGATCTTCCGGGCGGTCGAACTGCATCGGGTTAACGAAAATACTGACGACGACCACATCGGCGCGGGCTTTGGCTTCGTCGACCAGCTTCATATGGCCATCGTGCAGGTTACCCATGGTAGGCACCAGCGCCACGCGCTTGCCTTCCATACGCAGGCGGCGAATTTGCTGACGCAGCAGCGGCAGGGTTTCGATAATTAACACAACGTGACTCCTTAATGGAAACTGTGTTCTTCGCCCGGATAAACGCCGGACTCCACTTCAGCCATATACTGCCGCACAGCCGCGCGGATGTCGCCCGTTTCGGCGAGGAAATTTTTAGCGAATTTAGGAATGTGACCGCCGGTAATACCAAAGGCGTCGTGCATCACGAGGATCTGCCCGTCAGTGACGTTGCCTGCGCCAATGCCAATAACCGGGATCGCCAGTGCTTCGGTAATACGTTTTGCCAGTTCAACCGGCACGCATTCCAGCACCAGCAGCTGTGCCCCAGCAGCTTCTAAGGCTAATGCATCGCTGAGCAGTTGATCGCCCGCTTCATCGCCGCGCCCCTGAACTTTGTAGCCACCGAAAATATTCACTGACTGTGGTGTTAAACCTAAGTGACCACATACAGGAACGGCACGTTCGGTCAGCATTTGTACGGTTTCTACCAGCCACTCACCGCCTTCAATTTTGACCATGTTAGCACCGGCACGCATAACCGTTGCGGCGTTTTCGAAGGCTTGTTCCGGCGTGGCATACGCCATAAACGGCAGGTCAGCCAGCAGCAGGCAGTTTGGTGCGCCGCGACGTACGGCGGCAGTGTGGTAGGCGATATCGGCAACGGTAACTGGCAGGGTGGAGTCGTGCCCCTGAACCGTCATGCCCAGCGAATCGCCCACCAGCATGACGTTAAGCCCTTCATCAGCAAAGAGTTTGGCGAAGCTATAGTCATAAGCGGTGATGGTCGCGAAACGTTTTTTTTCCTGTTTGTACTTCTGCAGTAAGGAGATGGTGGTCGGTTTCATAACGTATCCTGATAAATTGATGTTGTGCTGTCTGGCATTTTATCAGTCACATTGGTGGGGGCAATGATTTATCCGTAGCAGCACTGCCAGAAGGTGACAGTGCTGCTACGTTATCAGGGATAGGTTACCTGGAAAGTACTGGTGGCTTTAAATTCGCCGGGTTCGATAGCAATATTCCCGTCTTGCTTTAATGTTGCCTGGAAATGAAGAGGCTGTGATGTGCCGTTACCTTGATTAGGGTAAACCCCATCGGAGGTGTCATCTTCGGTTTCATAATCTATATAAACAGAATTCGTATCATTAGGTTTTAATGTCATTAGCGGATTTTTACTGGTTGCTAAACCTTCAATGAGTACGCCAACGCCTTTGGCGGCAGTGCTTCCAGTAAGCGTATTACCAAGCAGTTGTGTGTTTTGAGTACCTACTTTTCCAGTGACGAGTTTTGTTTCAATATTACGCACACGAATACAATTCTGAAGCGAGATATCAAAGGGAACAGGTGAAGCGCCATTTTTAATTGTCCCAGAGCTATATTCTCCCATTCTAACCGTTGAACCATTGACTGATGGCCCGGTAAGTATGGAGGTAAAACATGTTGGTAAGGTTAATTTGACATTATTCAGTGTGAAATTGACATAAATGTGGTTGCTGTGATCTACAACTTTTGTACCAGGACTGTAGGCCTTAAACGAATAAAGGTAATTTGATGAACTGGATAACTGGACTTGCTGATTAAGTGTAGGATCGAAATTAGTATCTGTATAAAATTCAACAGTTATGTTGTGTACTATACCACCAATAGCCCAAAACTTATCGTAGTCGTCTGCTTTGTTGCAACCCTTAGTTTGTAGATCGCTGTCTGTGACGGAAAAGAAAAATTCTTGGTTGGAAGGATCTCCGATATAGATTCCTGGCGATTGAATGTCAGTTATTGTATCGTATGCAGACCAGACCCTTGATATTAACATGGTGTAATACAGACCAGGAACAGATGTATTAAATAGTTTATGTCCGCCATAATCTTTACCTGAATAGACCATGGCATTTTCAATAGTTATTGGACCAGGATTCGCTCTGCCAGATGTATTGCAGTAAAGAATACCACCACCGGTACCTGTATCCAGGTATGACCAGTACATTTTTACCCCAGTCGGGCCGAGCTGCGTGGGTTTATAAAAAACCAAGTTGCTTGCTGTTGATGTGTAATTAAAGGTCATCTGTGCGGCAGTGGAGGGGCCTCGATAGTTATCAACTCCTGCATTATTTCCCACAATAAAACTTGTATATGCACTGACTGTATTACAACAAGAATACAGTGCTAAAAAAAGAATGTACCTGAAGATAGTCTTCATTTTTACTCCAATGTTTCTTTATTGTTATGGTTTGCGCTGTTTTTGTTTGTTATTCGTAGTAAATATCCACTAACACATGGCTCATAAGTTGACCAGATGTAACACTCAATGCAGGATCGATTTTTTGCATTCGGGTGCTAAATTTCCAGGATGAACCATTCATGTCATCCGACATTACTGGATAAACGGAACGAGATCCGCCTGAAGCATTAAGAACATTGAATGTATTCGCCGAATCCTGAGTAGAAAATATAACTACTCCTACATTACTTGCTCCTGACGAAATTTCATTAGCAAATATTTGCCTAGAGCCAGCAGCCATGACACCGCTAAGGGCTCTAAAATCAATATGTAACTGATTTAGCACATCGCCAGTTCCCTGTAATGCACAGTCGGATACAGTGATAGTGAACTCTTTTCCACCTGGTTGATAACTTTCAGGAGTAACATTACCTGAAAAATATCCCACCCCAACGACGCCAAGATCAATATTACCCTGGTTACTGATTCCGCTTTTGCAGGTGCTGTTTTTTACATTGGCAACAAGGTCAATATCCTGTCCAGCAATGGCTGGACAGGCGATGCAAAACAGTAATGACAGAAACAGAATTATTCTCTTCATCAGCTTACGTTGAGTGGGATGCATATATAGTTCCTGAATCTGTAAGTCTGTTAGTTATAGGTTACTGTAAATGTGGCTGGTGCAGAAAACTTACCCGCAGTGACATTGTTTACGGTTTTATTTTTTTCCACGACCAGGCGTGCACTCATCGGATAATAAACGACCGCATTGGCTGCAGTGGAGATTGTTACCTCTTGTGATGCTGGTGTTACACAGCTAAATTGTGTTGCACTCCCTGTTGCCGGAGTTACAGTGCTCCAGACTTCAACGGCGACAGCACTTGCTTTATCTGCGGCTGTGGAACCATTTGCAAACCCCGCACCGTCATTAGCAGTTCCCTCGCATGTGGCTCGCTTGGTTAATTTTATTTGCGCTTTTTTATTGGGGATACCCGCACAGTCTTTGAATTTGAGTTTGAATGTTTTTACTTTGGTCTTGGCATTGATTTCAGAAATATATACATCACCAAAATCAACAACAGAAATGTCCTGATCAGAGTCATTTACTAATGTAGCGGTACAAGTACCCATTTCTACAGTAGTAATAACGGTCAGTCCAATACTGTCTGTTGCCGCATAAGAGAGTACGCTGAACAATGAGGCAGCCAAAACGACACTGCTGGATAATCCATAACGTAAATTTTTAAATGTCATCATAATTATCCTTCTTATTGATAGATGAAATTAAACGTCGCCAGTGCACGAAAATTCCCCGGTACGCCTTGCCCTGCATCTGTTTCACGTAGCGCAACGGTCATTTCAAGACCCTTATCGGGCTGCATCTCGTCTGTGCTCCAGCGTATCTTTTCCGCACTGTTAGGTTTAAGGAAAGTGGCATCATCAGTAGTCCGTTTTTTGAAACCCATACCGATATTACTTGTCGTCGAAGATGAATCACCAGACTGCGGTATAATAAGCTTAGGTGAGCTTGATGATGCATTTCCGGTCAGAGTGGTATCAATCCAACTGATGCCACTGCTGCACCCACTGGCAACCAGTTTAAAATCAGCCTGAGATTCTGTCGTTTTATTCGCGATCTTATCCAGACCCATCTTAGGGATTCTCAATGTGTAGTTATTATTGCCATCATTCGTGACGTTATTACCAGTAAGTGTGATGTTACAGGTTGTCGCTTTGACAGTGGCTGTAAACTCTACATTAATATCCGTTGCAAATACTGAGGGTGATAATAATATTCCCATCAGTATCACTATTTTATGTGGCGTTGTTTTTATCATTTGACGACCCTTGTAGTTACTGAATCTGACACCGAATTCCATTCAGAATAATAGATTGTGCTATTTTTTCTGCTTCTGGGCTTTGTTGATAATGCGCAAGACAACTTACGGGTTTACTTTGTTCGAACCATTTAATGCTGATATTTCCCTGCTGCTCAATACCACGAACAAATGCTTGTCCACCCTGTCCAACATTACCAATGACATTGCCTTGCTCATCATAAATATCTGCAGCAAATGGAATATTTTTACCATCACTTCGTGTGATGTTCATAATGGCTGATTGCCCTTGCACGGTTTCAAAATCAGCAAAGACGACTGAACCCTGACGCGGTACAGCTACTGCACTGGTACTTTTTAATTCAACATCGTTCTCAAGATCGTTGATATCCAGCGCGATACGGTTTTCATGATAAGGAGAAAGAGCGCTGGTGACACCATAACCCCATCGATCGATAGTACTGTTGCCATAATTTATTCGCGCTCCTTGAGCACCTGGAGCCTGAACTACCGCCAGTGTATCGGAGTCGCTAAAACTATCATTACTGAAAGTCAGTCCACCGCTATGCAATACAAAACCACCGTCGGTGCTGAGAGAAACTTGACGGCTGTTATCGCTATTTGCAGAAATTGAACCTGCCAGCGTTCCCCATGGTGACTCATAGCTGGCATAACCCCCAACATAACTCAAATCTTTGCTGGCTTTATTCATCGTATAGCCAGTATTCACGCTATAACTGACGCGAGCGTTATCGCTATAGCCACTGCTGCTAACGTTGAGTTGGTTATTACCCTTAAAGTCACTGCTTATTTGAGTATCAATACTCTGGAAACCTGAAGTACGTTGTTCAGTGCCAAGTAATTTTTCAATTGGAATGGTGAAACTAAGATAAACGCTATCGTCAGTGTCGCCGTCTTCATTCCATGAACGCTGGGCACTGACACTGTAGCTGCCCCAGGATGTACTGTTACTGTAGCCAATAGAGTAATTGCTACGATTTTGTCCGGAAGCCCAGTAATCGGACCAACTTCCGGAAAGATAAAATGAACCGTAATCTTTTTTCTCAAATTTCAACGGTTGGTTAATACTGACCGTAACCTGATTTTTCATGCGTGAGTAATTACGCATGGATTTCGGTTCAAGATCTTGTTCGGGATGTTTCACTTCATCAATTAGAGTTAGTGCATCATTAAGACCAAGGTAATTCTGTGTCGAATAGCGATAGGCCGCGATATTCAGTGAAGTACTTGTTTCTTCGAATAACTTGTTCCAGGAAACACGATAACTTTGCCCCTGGTATGTTTTATCATCCGGGATACGAACATTGGAATGAGTCACATCGAAAGAAAATGCACCAACTGAAGTATTCAGACCAAGACCTAACAAACCAGCGGTATAGTTATTATCGGTTATCTGAATACCGGTATAACCCGTCAGATAGTTATTCAGGCCGTAGTAGTAGCTTGCTTGAAATAAATTAGGCTCATCCTGAATATCATCTTTTAAGACCTGACCGCCGCTAATATCCCAACGTCCAACGCCAGGGCGTAACATTTGAACAACGGATGAGAAAGGTTGCGAGAATGTCCGCTTTGAGCCATCGGATTCTTCGATGGTAACAATAAGATCGCTGCCGTACCCTGACGGACTCAGATCATCAATGACGAAAGCGCCTGGCGGCACCGTCGTTTCATAAATCTTATAGCCACCTTGCGTAATAGTGACTTTGGCGTTGGTATTGGCAACGCCATGAATGATAGGCGCAAAGCTGGCTAAAGTCGGAGGCAACATGCGGCTGTCACTGTATAAACGAATGCCTCGGATACTGACGGAATCAAAGGTTTCGCCCGTCGTATAAGACTCACCAAGAATGAGTTGAGAACGCAGCGAGGCGATATCACGCTGAACATACCGATTCTTAAAATCATAATTACTGCCAGAATCGGTCATCCAGTTGTAGTTGCCCGAGGCACGCAGTCGCCATGCACCTAAATTCATCCCACCGTTAAATGCAGCATAAATGCTTTCATTTTTTCGACCAGGGGTTTCACTATGATATCCGTTGAGGTTGTATGACAACATGGCCGCATTAATGCCGTTTTCCCATAACGATGGATCAACATAGTTTTGGTAATTTTTCATTACCCAGGCTTGAGGAACGTCTATATCCAGACGTTGATCGTTAACGTCATAACGAACAGAAGCCTGAGGGATAATTTCCGTCAAATTGAGGCAATTGCCGAGCGTTTCATCCCTGGCAAGCAGAACGGCTTTTTCGTTATTTATATCGGGAGAATTAATATGAAACTGCAATAAATTCTTTAATGTGATACAAGCCTGGGCGTTCTTTTTTCCTTCAATTGCGACAAATGTAATACTTTGGTTAATGATTGGTTGGTCGTTTACATAAACACTGACGTCGTAAACACCCGGTATAGCGGGGTTACCTTCACTGTACCGGCTGAGATCAATATTAGATGCATTCTGCCCCATCAGGAAGGTATGGTCATATTCAACGAGTTCAGCACTGAAAGCAGTATTGCAATACAGCAGCGCGCAAAACGTGGCGATACGGGTCAGATGATGATAATTTTTAGTATATTCTATAGTCACGCTATGCTTCCTGCGGAATTATATCCTTGCCTGATTACAGCCTGGCATTACCTTCAATTGCGCCACCAAAGTCATTAATGGCGTAAAAATGCACTTTTGCAGAATTCGCTTTGCCATTAAGGCCATTGACTTTCATGACCTCATCACTAAATGGTGCAATCATTTTCACATCAATCGGATAGCGTTTACCGCTAGCTTCTAAATCACCACTGCTAAAAGAGACGTAGTAAGGGGTTGGATTGGTCACTCGTAATGACGCCTTACCTTCTGAACCTGACCAGAACCACTTCAGGGCTAACGGGGCTTCAGAGGGATTTCCCTTCAATCCATCCGGGCGATAGAAAAGTTTTATACGTGTGCGAAATGCCAGTTGCAGCAGGCTTTGATTCGCGACCTTTTCTGCATCTGGTTTTGGTGGAACTTCCAGTACGTTAAACCAGAACACGCTCTCTCTGTCTTTAGGCAGTGAGGTGCTGGCTGTGTACATTAATTTGATTGTTTGCCCACGTTTGGCATCAATACGCGATACTGGCGGCGTAGCAGTAAAAGGGACTGTAATACTGCCAGGCTCAGCGTTGTCATCGCCAGTATCTAACCAACTCTGGACAAGCAACGGGTTATTCCCTTTATTTTCCAGACGTACGTTGACACTTTTTTGATCGCTTTTATATATTACGCGAGTACCCGAAATGACAATGTCCGCAATAGACGATGAACTAAAAGCCATACAGGTTACGAAGCATAAAGCTGTTGTATGTTTGGTGTTAAAAAACATAAACCATCCCTGATAGAGTTAATTAAAACAGGGAATAATATAAAATAGAAATTATTATTCCCTGTATATTCATTCAATCAATTTAACTGGTGAATACTTACTGATAAGTAATGGTGTATGCAGTGTTAGTTTTTACATAACCAGCAGTTGCTGTTTGGTCTGCGACGGCACGAACGTAAGACGCTTTAAAATCATAAACAGCAGATTTTGTCGTTGCATCCAGGGCTTTAGTATACACATCGCCAGGGTTGTTAATTTGAACCTGTTTGATAGTGGAACCATCAATATTGTGTAGAGCGATATTAACGCCGTCAGATGGGTTGTTAATAGACATGTCGTTGTTCAAAGTCCCTTTGCTGTTACCAAAGAAAACAGAACCGAAGGTCATTTTAGCCGTGCTACCTGGATTCGGATTTGCTTTGCTGCAGTCAACGGTGATGCTGAAAGGTTTAGCTTTAGCGCCAACGGTGTCATTCAGTACGCCAGCATCGATTTCACCAACGGTTGCGGTTTGCAGCAGGATCAGACCATCCTTGTTACCGCCGTCAACGCGGGTTTCACAGGTGTTATCAACAACCAGACCACTGATATTTAACTGACCGCCGTCCATATCAGCAGAAGCAGTACCTGCAACCATCGCCAGCATAAGACCAGACAGGGCAAAACCTAATTTTTTAGACATAAAAATCCTTTAATAAAATTCCATTAGTCAGACTACATGTTTGAAGAATGACTATTCATGACACAAATAGGAGAAACAAATGTTAGATATTAATGAGCAATGATATTTGTTACCCAAATTTACAACCATTGTTCATTAGGTCGCCTATTGTGCACTTTAGAAGCTTTTGAACAAATTAAATTTACTTAATTCAAAATTAAGTAAAAATAAGTTCACAAGTGCAATTGGTTAGGGTATGGAGATGGGATTGATATTTATTTATAGGAAGTTATATTATTTCCGCAAAGAGATGTTTAAACTAAAATCGTAATTAAGGAAAGAGATGAGATATGATTTTCAGAAAATATTTATATTCGCAATATAAATAAATTACCATTTGTTTAATTTGTCAAATGCTCTTGTATGTAAGATTTGACGCAACATCTCCCCATCAGGAAACACCAACTCCGGCGCGATTTCAAACAGCGGCCACAGCATAAATCCACGATTCTTCATATCGTAGTGCGGAACGGTCAGGCGTTCAGTATTTATCACTTCATTACCAAACAGCATGATGTCGAGATCCAGCGTGCGTGGTCCCCAGCGTTCAGCTTTGCGGACGCGACCTTGCTGCAATTCAATACGCTGTGTGTGATTGAGTAGCTCTTCAGGTGCAAGAGAGGTTTCCAGCGCCACGGCTGCGTTTAAGTAATCGGGTTGATCTTGCGGCCCCAGCGGTGGGGTGCGGTAAAACGAAGAAACGGTAAGAATGTGGCTTTCAGGGATATCGCCTAATGCTTTCAGGGCAGCATTGACCTGCTCCAGCGGAGAGGCCAGATTGCTGCCTATGGCAATATACGCCACTGTCATGCGGTACCCTCACGACGTGGTGCGCGTTTGCGTGGACGACGAGTACGACGACGCGGTGACGGTTCTTCATCCAGCTCGTTGAGCATCCCTTTTTGGTCTGGTGGCGCGGAAACCTGGAACTCACCCCACCATTTCACCAGACGCTGCAGTTCAGCGTTACGCTCAACTTCAGCTCGCAAGGCCAACAGGTCATAAGCCGCACGGAACTTAGGATGCTCCAGCAGTTTCCATGCGCGTTTACCCTGACGACGGGACATACGCAACTGCAACTGCCAGATATCGCGGGTTAACGTCGTCAGACGTTTCGGGATTGCCAGTGAACGGCAGGCTTCGTCCAGCACGTCGTTCATCGCCAGCGCAAAAGCGTCGTGATAGGTCAGGCCGCTTTCCTGGGCGATCTTCTGTGCCGTCTCCAGCAGTGGGTACCAGAACATGGCGGCAAACAGGAACGCCGGGTTCACGCGCATATCGTTATGGATACGCGTATCGGTATTCTTCAGCACCTGTTCAATGATCCGCTCCATCGGGCTGTCGCCATTTTCCGTGAAGTAGCGGGTAATGGTCGGGAACAGCGGCTGGAACAGATGATATTCACACAACAGCTTATAGGTTTCGTAACCGTAGCCCGCTTGTAGCAGTTTAAGCGATTCTTCAAACAGGCGTGCCGGTGGGATATCGTTCAGCAGGGTAGCGAGGCGAGGGATCGGTTCTGCGGTTTCCGGGCTGATGCGCATACCCAATTTGGCGGCAAAACGTACCGCGCGCAGCATACGTACCGGATCTTCACGGTAGCGCGTTTCCGGGTTACCAATCAGACGGATAACGCCGTCCTTCAGATCCTTCATGCCGCCAACGTAATCACGGACGGTAAAATCCGCTACGCTGTAATACAGGCTGTTGATAGTGAAATCGCGGCGCTGGGCGTCTTCTTCGATGGAGCCGAAAATGTTGTCGCGCAGCAACATGCCGTTTTGCCCGCGTTGGGAGGTCGTGCGGTCGCTGACGTTACCTTCGTGGTGTCCACGGAAGGTCGCAACTTCGATAATCTCCGGGCCAAACATTACATGAGCCAGACGGAAACGGCGACCCACCAGGCGGCAGTTACGGAACAGTTTGCGCACCTGCTCAGGCGTGGCGTTAGTGGTTACGTCAAAATCTTTCGGCTTTTTGCCAAGTAACAGGTCGCGCACGCCGCCGCCAACCAGCCAGGCTTCGTATCCCGCTTTATTGAGCCTGTACATTACCTTCAGGGCATTTTCACTGATATCTTTGCGGGAAATAGCATGCTGCTCACGCGGGATCACCGTCACCTGTGGACGGGCGACTGCCTGTTCAGCCTCGCTTTCCTCGCGGCTTAGCACCTTGCGGCAAAAATTAGCGACTCGGGTAAAAATAGTACACCTCGGTAGTGTCAAACATCATTCAGGACAAAAAAATAGCGGCTAATCATAGCTCAGCATGACGCATTTGAGAATGTTGAATTTACAATTGCCGACTCGGGCACGGCGGTAAGCCGCCAGTTTTTGACGGCTGACTGAAGGATTTGCTCGACGCTGAAATCCTGCCAGTGTGCTTCTGCCTGCTGCCCCAGAAATTGAAGTGCCGCGATTAGTACCGGGCGTGGATCGCCTTTCGGCAACGCAGGCGCATGATTCTGCTTGGAAAGTTTAGCGCCTTGTGGATTAAGCGCCAGCGGCAGATGAATGTAATCTGGCACTTTCCAGCCAAAAAGCTGGTACAGCGAGATTTGCCTTACTGTTGGTTCAATCAGATCAGCCCCACGCACTATTTCTGTAACGCCCTGGAAATGATCATCAACCACAACAGCCAGGTTGTAGGCGAACAACCCATCACGGCGATGAATGATAAAATCTTCCCGTGCCAGTTTTTCGTCGGCGTGAATAATGCCGCGCAGCTGGTCAGTAAATTGCGTGACCGGATGCTGCTGGCGGATACGCACTGCGGCGTTGTCTGGTCCATGATGCAACACCCGGCAATGACCGTCGTAAATACCGCCAATGCTTTGAATACGCGCACGCGTACAGGTGCAGTAATAACTTAGTCCTTGTTCATGTAACCAGGCGAGTGCTTCACGATAGGCGTCGTGACGTTGCGATTGCCAGAGAACATCGCCGTCCCAGTGCAGACCGTAATGTTCCAGCTGGCGCAGGATAGTTTCTGCGGCACCGGAAACTTCACGAGGCGGGTCGATATCTTCTATGCGTACCAGCCAGCGACCTTGCCGGGCGCGAGCCTGCAAATAGCTGCCGAGCGCGGCGATCAGAGAGCCAAAATGAAGCTCGCCGGAAGGAGAGGGGGCGAAGCGGCCAATATACTGTGTGTCTGTCATCTCTTTGAACAAAAAATAAGGCGGGAGCATTTCCCGCCTGTGGTAAACGTGATGGAACGGCTGTAATTAGCCAGCCATCTGTTTTTCGCGAATTTCAGCCAGCGTTTTGCAGTCGATGCACAGATCGGCTGTCGGGCGCGCTTCCAGACGGCGAATACCAATTTCAACACCGCAGGATTCGCAGTAGCCGAAATCTTCGTCTTCCACTTTTTTCAGCGTCTTCTCGATCTTTTTGATCAGCTTACGCTCGCGATCGCGGTTACGCAGTTCGAGGCTGAACTCTTCTTCCTGGGCTGCACGGTCTACCGGGTCCGGGAAGTTGGCTGCTTCATCCTGCATATGTGTAACGGTGCGATCGACTTCATCCCTGAGTTGATTACGCCATGCTTCCAGAATACGACGGAAGTGCGCCAGCTGGGCTTCATTCATATACTCTTCGCCCGGCTTCTCCTGATATGGTTCCACCCCAGCGATGGCGAGAATACTCAGGGACGATGTTTTACGGTTTTGCCCTTCTTGCATGTTGCTTCTCCTTAACACGCACTATCGATCCCCATGTTCGGGGGAAAAATGAGGCCGCTATAAATAGCAGATGCTTTTCCGGATAGCAATTATCTAAACGTAACACTTGACAACTGTGTGAGGAAAAGCGTATTTGCGCACGCGACCAGAATGTAAATTAACCAGTTACTTACTTTACTACAATGTAACCGGCAGTGATTTTTTAAGAGCCATGCCTTCAGCAGAAATTTCCGCTTTGTAAGCCAGAATTTCTACCCCCCTCTGTTGAGCTTCTGACAATAGTTGCGCGTATTTCTCATCGATGTGGCGCGCGGGTGAAAACCGTGTAATGGCTGAATGCAGCACGGCGAAAAAGATAACCGCACGCTGGCCTTCAGCCGCTACGCTCATCAACTCCCGAAGGTGTTTCTGACCTCGTTCAGTGACCGCATCGGGAAAATATCCCTGTTCGTTCTCCGCTAACGTAACCGATTTCACTTCAATATAGCAGTCTGGACGCGAATCCGCCTGCAACATAAAGTCAATACGGCTGCGTTCTGCGCCGTATTTTACTTCGCTTTTCAGCGAGCTATAGCCTGACAGTTCTGAAATTGATTCATTAAGGATAGCCTCTTTCGTCAACCTGTTAGCCCAAAGCGTGTTGACGCAAATAAATGCGCCGCTCTGGCTTTGAGTTAATTCCCAGGTGTGTGGGTATTTCCGTTTGGTGTTGTCTGAAGTCGAATACCAGACGGTATCGCCAGGCGTTGCACAACCGGTCATCGCACCCGTATTCGGGCAGTGTAGCGTTAATTCGCGACCATCGGGTGTGATCACATCGGCTAAAAAACGTTTGTAACGCTGAATTAGCGTCGCGCGCTGTAGAGGGGGAGAAAATTCCATTGCGACAATCCTTGTTATTGCGTTAGCGCCCAGCGTTTTAGCGGCGTGTAGCGTGTGCGTCCACGGGCAAACGAGGAGGCGTAAAGGGTGAACTCCGTCACCGCATATGACCAGTTAAAACCTGGCGGCGGGATTGTCACCGCCTCGCTGGCGTCGCGCAATAAGGTAATATGTGGATGAAACGGACGATTGCTTTGAAAACAACCGCTGCGGGCAGCCTGTGAACGGAGCATATTCGCCAGCTGGATTAAGCCGCGTGGAGGCTGACGCATCCCTAACCACACCACACGCGAACGCAGCCATTGTCCGGCGTCATCAAGCGTGAGTGTGAAACCAGATTGACGAATCCGTCCGGCTAAAAGAGAAAGCGCCTTCTCTTTCTCGGCGCTCACGTCGCCTAAAAATGCCAGAGTCAGATGCAAATTATCGGCGGCGACCGGACGTCCCGCCTCAGGTGGGAAGTGTGTGGCGCGCCAGTGGATAATCTGTTCGCGGATTTCTGCAGGTAAGTCGATAGCAAAGAACAGACGTTGCGGTTCAGACATGTGAGGCACTCGGTTATGAATTACCGCGATGCTACAATGTGGCGCGAAGAATGTTAACCCTCTGGAGCGTTTTGTGTCGTCGTTGCCCGTTGCTGCCGTCTTACCTGAATTACTTACCGCTCTCGATTGTGCGCCGCAGGTATTATTAAGTGCGCCGACCGGGGCCGGGAAATCAACCTGGCTGCCGCTGCAATTGCTGGCGCATCCCGGCATTAACGGAAAAATTATCCTGCTGGAGCCGCGTCGTCTGGCGGCGCGTAACGTCGCGCAACGGCTGGCGGAGCTGCTTAACGAAAAGCCAGGCGATACCGTTGGCTACCGGATGCGTGCGCAAAACTGCGTCGGGCCGAATACCCGCCTGGAAGTAGTTACCGAAGGCGTGCTGACGCGGATGATCCAGCGTGACCCGGAACTGAGCGGTGTTGGACTGGTGATCCTTGATGAATTTCATGAGCGCAGCTTGCAGGCGGATTTGGCGTTGGCGCTGTTACTCGATGTGCAACAAGGTCTGCGTGATGACCTTAAACTGCTGATTATGTCGGCTACGCTGGACAACGACCGCTTGCAGCAAATGCTGCCAGAAGCGCCCGTCGTCATCTCAGAAGGGCGCTCGTTTCCGGTTGAACGCCGTTATTTACCGCTGCCCGCGCATCAGCGTTTTGACGAAGCCGTCGCGGTTGCCACCGCCGAAATGCTGCGTCAGGAAAGTGGATCATTACTGTTATTTTTAACTGGCGTCGGAGAAATTCAGCGTGTGCAGGAACAACTGGCTTCGCGCATCGGCAGTGATGTGTTGCTCTGCCCGCTGTATGGCGCGTTGTCGCTGAACGATCAGCGAAAAGCGATCCTCCCGGCACCGCAAGGGATGCGCAAAGTGGTGCTGGCGACCAATATTGCTGAAACCAGTTTAACCATCGAAGGTATTCGTCTGGTGGTGGATTGTGCCCAGGAGCGTGTGGCGCGCTTTGATCCGCGCACGGGGCTTACGCGGCTGATTACTCAACGCGTTAGCCAGGCATCCATGACGCAGCGTGCCGGGCGCGCCGGGCGTCTGGAGCCGGGTATCTGCCTGCATTTAATCGCCAAGGAACAAGCAGAACGCGCCGCGGCGCAAAGTGAACCGGAAATATTACAAAGCGATCTTTCCGGTTTGCTGATGGAATTACTGCAATGGGGATGCAGCGATCCGACGCAGATGAGCTGGCTGGATCAACCGCCAACGGTGAATCTACTGGCCGCGAAACGCCTGTTACGGATGCTGGGGGCGCTGGACGGTGAACGGCTTAGTGCGCAAGGGCAAAAAATGGCAGCGCTGGGTAACGATCCGCGTTTAGCGGCAATGCTGGTTAGCGCGAAGAACGACGACGAAGCTGCTACCGCGGCAAAAATTGCCGCCATTCTCGAAGAGCCGCCACGGATGGGCAATAGTGACCTGGGCGTGGCGTTTTCGCGCAATCAACCAGCCTGGCAGCAACGTAGTCAGCAACTGTTAAAACGCTTAAACGTACGCGGCGGTGAGGCAGACAGTTCGCTTATCGCGCCGCTACTTGCCGGGGCGTTTGCCGATCGCATTGCTCGCCGCCGTGGGCAAGATGGACGCTATCAACTGGCAAACGGCATGGGAGCGATGCTCGATGCCGACGACGCGCTAAGCCGCCACGAATGGTTGATCGCACCGTTATTATTGCAGGGCAGCGCCTCGCCGGATGCGCGGATTTTACTGGCGCTACCGGTCGATATTGATGAATTAGTGCGACGCTGTCCGCAGCTGGTGCAGCAATCTGACACCGTGGAATGGGATGACGCGCAAGGTACGCTGAAAGCCTGGCGTCGGCTGCAAATCGGTCAGTTGACGGTGAAAGTGCAGCCGTTGGCGAAACCGTCAGAAGACGAGTTGCATCAGGCGATGCTTAATGGCATCCGTGATAAAGGTTTAAGCGTGCTCAACTGGACGGCGGAAGCGGAACAGCTACGCTTGCGTTTGTTATGCGCCGCAAAGTGGTTGCCGGAATATGACTGGCCTGCGGTTGATAATGAAAGTTTGTTGGCGACGCTGGAAACGTGGCTGCTGCCACATATGACCGGCGTGCATTCACTACGCGGCCTGAAATCACTCGACATTTATCAGGCACTACGCGGATTACTTGATTGGGGAATGCAGCAACGTCTGGATAGTGAATTGCCTGCGCATTACACTGTGCCGACGGGAAGCCGGATCGCCATTCGTTATCATGAAGATAACCCGCCCGCGCTGGCGGTGAGAATGCAGGAGATGTTTGGTGAGGCCACCAATCCGACGATCGCCCAGGGGCGCGTGCCGCTGGTGCTGGAGTTGCTTTCCCCTGCCCAAAGGCCATTACAAATCACACGAGATTTGAGCGCCTTCTGGAAAGGAGCGTACCGTGAGGTGCAAAAAGAGATGAAAGGGCGTTATCCCAAACATGTCTGGCCGGACGACCCGGCAAACACTGCACCGACGCGACGGACGAAAAAGTATTCGTAAGGTTGGTTTTCTCCCTCTCCCTGTGGGAGAGGGCCGGGGTGAGGGCATCAGCGCGCACGTTCACCCTCACCCTAACCCTCTCCCTCAAGGGAGAGGGGACCGATCGAGCACAAATTTTGAGAGATATCTTCTTCTGTCTTGTAACAGAAGAACAGAAAATCGGGCTTTTGCGCCTGAATATTGCGGAGAAAAAGCATGGCCGGGAATGACCGCGAGCCAATTGGACGCAAAGGGAAACCGACGCGTCCGGTCAAACAAAAGGTAAGCCGTCGTCGTTACGAAGATGACGATGATTACGACGATTATGATGACTATGAGGATGAAGAACCGATGCCGCGCAAAGGTAAGGGCAAAGGCAAAGGGCGTAAGCCTCGTGGCAAACGCGGCTGGCTATGGCTACTGCTAAAACTGGCTATCGTTTTTGCCGTGCTGATCGCCATTTACGGCGTTTATCTCGATCAAAAAATTCGTAGCCGTATTGATGGCAAGGTCTGGCAACTGCCTGCGGCAGTTTATGGCCGAATGGTCAATCTTGAGCCAGACATGACCATCAGCAAGAACGAGATGGTGAAGCTGCTGGAGGCGACCCAGTATCGTCAGGTGTCGAAAATGACCCGTCCTGGCGAATTTACCGTGCAGGCTAACAGCATTGAGATGATCCGCCGTCCGTTTGATTTCCCGGACAGCAAAGAAGGGCAGGTGCGTGCGCGTTTGACCTTTGATGGCGATCATCTGGCGACCATCGTCAATATGGAGAACAACCGTCAGTTCGGCTTCTTCCGTCTTGATCCGCGCCTGATCACCATGATCTCCTCGCCAAACGGTGAACAACGTCTGTTTGTGCCGCGCAGTGGTTTCCCTGATTTGCTGGTGGATACTTTGCTGGCGACAGAAGACCGTCATTTTTACGAGCATGACGGCATCAGCCTCTACTCCATCGGACGTGCGGTGCTGGCAAACCTGACCGCAGGTCGCACGGTGCAGGGTGCGAGTACGCTGACGCAACAGCTGGTGAAAAACCTGTTCCTCTCCAGCGAGCGCTCTTACTGGCGTAAAGCGAACGAAGCCTATATGGCGTTGATCATGGATGCGCGTTACAGCAAAGATCGCATTCTTGAGCTGTATATGAATGAGGTGTATCTCGGTCAGAGCGGCGACAACGAAATTCGTGGCTTCCCGCTGGCGAGCCTGTACTACTTTGGTCGCCCGGTAGAAGAGTTGAGCCTTGACCAGCAGGCGCTGTTAGTTGGCATGGTGAAAGGGGCGTCCATCTACAACCCGTGGCGTAACCCGAAACTGGCGCTGGAGCGACGTAATCTGGTGCTGCGTTTGCTACAACAACAGCAGATTATCGATGGTGAACTGTATGAAATGCTCAGCGCGCGTCCTCTGGGCGTACAGCCGCGCGGTGGGGTAATCTCTCCACAGCCAGCCTTTATGCAACTGGTGCGTCAGGAGTTGCAGGCGAAATTAGGCGATAAGGTAAAAGATCTGTCCGGCGTGAAGATCTTCACTACCTTTGACTCGGTGGCCCAGGACGCGGCAGAAAAAGCCGCCGTGGAAGGCATTCCGGCACTGAAGAAACAGCGTAAGCTGAGCGATCTGGAAACCGCGATTGTGGTCGTCGACCGCTTTAGTGGTGAAGTTCGTGCGATGGTCGGAGGTTCTGAGCCGCAGTTTGCGGGCTACAACCGTGCGATGCAGGCGCGTCGTTCGATTGGTTCCCTTGCAAAACCAGCGACTTATCTGACTGCCTTAAGCCAGCCGAAAATCTATCGCCTGAACACGTGGATTGCGGATGCGCCAATCGCGCTGCGTCAGCCGAATGGCCAGGTCTGGTCACCGCAGAACGATGATCGTCGTTATAGCGAAAGTGGCAGAGTGATGCTGGTGGATGCGTTGACCCGTTCGATGAACGTGCCGACGGTAAATCTGGGGATGGCACTGGGGCTGCCTGCGGTTACGGAGACCTGGATCAAACTGGGCGTGCCGAAAGATCAGCTGCATCCGGTTCCGGCGATGCTGCTGGGGGCGTTGAACTTAACGCCAATCGAAGTGGCGCAGGCATTCCAGACCATCGCCAGCGGTGGTAACCGTGCACCGCTTTCTGCGCTGCGTTCGGTAATCGCGGAAGATGGCAAAGTGCTGTATCAGAGCTTCCCGCAGGCGGAACGCGCTGTTCCGGCGCAGGCGGCGTATCTGACACTATGGACCATGCAGCAGGTTGTACAACGCGGTACGGGTCGTCAGCTTGGGGCGAAATACCCGAACCTGCATCTGGCAGGGAAAACAGGGACTACTAACAATAACGTAGATACCTGGTTTGCGGGCATTGACGGCAGCACGGTGACCATCACCTGGGTAGGCCGTGATAACAACCAGCCGACCAAACTGTATGGAGCCAGCGGGGCAATGTCGATTTATCAGCGTTATCTGGCTAACCAGACGCCAACACCGCTGAATCTTGTTCCGCCAGAAGATATTGCAGATATGGGCGTGGACTACGACGGCAACTTTGTTTGCAGCGGTGGCATGCGTGTCTTGCCGGTCTGGACCAGCGATCCGCAATCGCTGTGCCAGCAGAGTGAGATGCAGCAGCAGCCGTCAAGCAATCCGTTTGATCAGTCTTCTCAGCCGCAGCAACAGCCGCAACAGCAACCTGCTCAGCAAGAGCAGAAAGACAGCGACGGTGTAGCCGGTTGGATTAAAGATATGTTTGGTAGTAATTAACGTCTAAGCGTGAAATACCGGATGGCGAGTTGCCATCCGGTAAAATAACATCCCACCCAAAGTATTAACCCTTTCTTTTCATCTGGTTGTTTATTAACCCTTCAGGAACGCTCAGATTGCGTACCGCTTGCGAACCCGCCAGCGTTTCGAATATTATCTTATCTTTATAATAATCATTCTCGTTTACGTTATCATTCACTTTACATCAGAGATATACCAATGGCGCGTTCCAAAACTGCTCAGCCAAAACACTCACTGCGTAAAATCGCAGTTGTAGTAGCCACAGCGGTTAGCGGCATGTCTGTTTATGCACAGGCAGCGGTTGAACCGAAAGAAGACACTATCACCGTTACCGCTGCACCTGCGCCGCAAGAAAGCGCATGGGGGCCTGCTGCAACTATTGCGGCGCGACAGTCAGCTACCGGCACTAAAACCGATACGCCGATTCAAAAAGTGCCACAGTCTATTTCTGTTGTGACCGCCGAAGAGATGGCGCTGCATCAGCCGAAGTCGGTAAAAGAAGCGCTTAGCTACACGCCGGGTGTCTCTGTTGGTACGCGTGGCGCATCCAACACCTATGACCACCTGATCATTCGCGGTTTTGCGGCAGAAGGCCAAAGCCAGAATAACTATCTGAATGGCCTGAAGTTGCAGGGCAACTTCTATAACGATGCGGTCATTGATCCGTATATGCTGGAACGCGCTGAAATTATGCGTGGCCCGGTTTCCGTGCTTTACGGTAAAAGCAGTCCTGGCGGTCTGTTGAATATGGTCAGCAAGCGTCCGACCACCGAACCGCTCAAAGAAGTTCAGTTTAAAGCCGGTACTGACAGCCTGTTCCAGACTGGTTTTGACTTTAGCGATGCGCTGGATGATGACGGCGTTTACTCTTATCGCCTGACCGGTCTTGCGCGTTCTGCCAATGCCCAGCAGAAAGGGTCAGAAGAGCAGCGTTATGCTATTGCACCGGCGTTCACCTGGCGTCCGGATGATAAAACCAATTTCACCTTCCTTTCTTACTTCCAGAACGAGCCGGAAACCGGTTATTACGGCTGGTTGCCGAAAGAGGGAACCGTTGAGCCGCTGCCGAACGGTAAGCGTCTGCCGACAGACTTTAATGAAGGGGCGAAGAACAACACCTATTCTCGTAATGAGAAGATGGTCGGCTACAGCTTCGATCACGAATTTAACGACACCTTTACTGTGCGTCAGAACCTGCGCTTTGCTGAAAACAAAACCTCGCAAAACAGCGTTTATGGTTACGGCGTCTGCTCCGATCCGGCGAATGCTTACAGCAAACAGTGTGCGGCATTAGCGCCAGCGGATAAAGGCCATTATCTGGCACGTAAATACGTCGTTGATGATGAGAAGCTGCAAAACTTCTCCGTTGATACCCAGTTGCAGAGCAAGTTTGCCACTGGCGATATCGACCACACCCTGCTGACCGGTGTCGACTTTATGCGTATGCGTAATGACATCAACGCCTGGTTTGGTTACGACGACTCTGTGCCACTGCTCAATCTGTACAATCCGGTGAATACCGATTTCGACTTCAATGCCAAAGATCCGGCAAACTCCGGCCCTTACCGCATTCTGAATAAGCAGAAACAAACGGGCGTTTATGTTCAGGATCAGGCGCAGTGGGATAAAGTGCTGGTCACCCTGGGCGGTCGTTATGACTGGGCAGATCAAGAATCTCTTAACCGCGTTGCCGGGACGACCGATAAACGTGATGACAAACAGTTTACCTGGCGTGGTGGTGTTAACTACCTGTTTGATAATGGCGTAACACCTTACTTTAGCTATAGCGAATCGTTTGAACCTTCTTCGCAAGTTGGGAAGGATGGTAATATTTTCGCACCGTCTAAAGGTAAGCAGTATGAAGTCGGCGTGAAATATGTACCGGAAGATCGTCCGATTGTAGTTACCGGTGCCGTGTATAATCTCACTAAAACCAACAACCTGATGGCGGACCCTGAGGGTTCCTTCTTCTCGGTTGAAGGTGGCGAGATCCGCGCACGTGGCGTAGAAATCGAAGCGAAAGCGGCGCTGTCGGCGAGTGTTAACGTAGTCGGTTCTTATACTTACACCGATGCGGAATACACCACCGATACTACCTATAAAGGCAATACGCCTGCACAGGTGCCAAAACACATGGCTTCGCTGTGGGCTGACTATACCTTCTTTGACGGTCCGCTTTCAGGTCTGACGCTGGGCACCGGTGGTCGTTATACTGGCTCCAGCTATGGTGATCCGGCTAACTCCTTTAAAGTGGGAAGTTATACGGTCGTGGATGCGTTAGTGCGTTATGATCTGGCGCGAGTCGGCATGGCTGGCTCCAACGTGGCGCTGCATGTTAACAACCTGTTCGATCGTGAATACGTCGCCAGCTGCTTTAACACTTATGGCTGCTTCTGGGGCGCAGAACGTCAGGTCGTTGCAACCGCAACCTTCCGTTTCTAATTTCTCTTTTGGGGCACGGATTTCCGTGCCCATTTCACAAGTTGGCTGTTATGCAGGAATACACGAATCATTCCGATACCACTTTTGCACTGCGTAATATCTCCTTTCGTGTGCCCGGGCGCACGCTTTTGCATCCGCTGTCGTTAACCTTTCCTGCCGGGAAAGTGACCGGTCTGATTGGTCACAACGGTTCTGGTAAATCCACTCTGCTCAAAATGCTTGGCCGTCATCAGCCGCCGTCGGAAGGGGAGATTCTTCTTGATGCCCAACCGCTGGAAAGCTGGAGCAGCAAAGCGTTTGCCCGCAAAGTGGCTTATTTGCCGCAGCAGCTTCCTCCGGCAGAAGGGATGACCGTGCGTGAACTGGTGGCGATTGGGCGTTACCCGTGGCATGGCGCGCTGGGGCGCTTTGGTGCGGCAGATCGCGAAAAGGTCGAGGAAGCTATCTCGCTGGTTGGCTTAAAACCGCTGGCGCATCGGCTGGTCGATAGCCTCTCTGGCGGCGAACGTCAGCGGGCGTGGATCGCCATGCTGGTGGCACAGGATAGCCGTTGTCTGTTGCTCGACGAACCGACCTCGGCGCTGGATATCGCCCACCAGGTTGATGTGCTGGCGCTGGTGCACCGTTTAAGTCAGGAGCGTGGCCTGACGGTCATTGCCGTGTTGCACGATATCAATATGGCGGCACGCTACTGTGATTATCTGGTCGCCCTGCGCGGTGGTGAAATGATTGCTCAGGGAACGCCTGCGGAAATTATGCGCGGCGAAACCCTCGAAATGATTTATGGCATCCCGATGGGTATTTTGCCGCATCCGGCGGGTGCTGCACCTGTGAGTTTTGTTTATTGATGAGCGGCTTACCTCTTATTTCGCGCCGTCGACTGTTAACGGCGATGGCGCTTTCTCCGTTGTTATGGCAGATGAATACCGCCCACGCGGCGGCTATTGATCCCAATCGTATTGTGGCGCTGGAGTGGTTGCCGGTGGAATTACTGCTGGCGCTCGGCATCGTACCTTACGGTGTGGCGGACACCATCAACTATCGCCTGTGGGTCAGCGAACCACCATTGCCGGACTCAGTAATCGACGTCGGTTTGCGCACAGAACCTAACCTTGAACTGCTGACCGAAATGAAACCGTCGTTTATGGTCTGGTCGGCAGGATATGGCCCTTCACCAGAAATGCTGGCACGTATTGCGCCGGGGCGTGGATTTAACTTCAGCGACGGCAAACAGCCGCTGGCGATGGCGCGTAAATCACTGACGGAAATGGCAGATTTACTTAACCTGCAAAGCGCAGCAGAAACGCATTTAGCGCAATATGAAGACTTTATCCGCAGCATGAAACCCCGCTTTGTGAAGCGTGGTGCACGCCCGTTATTGCTGACGACGCTTATCGATCCGCGCCATATGTTGGTCTTCGGTCCAAACAGCTTGTTCCAGGAAATTCTTGATGAGTACGGCATCCCAAATGCCTGGCAAGGAGAAACCAACTTCTGGGGCAGTACCGCCGTCAGTATCGATCGTCTGGCAGCGTATAAAGACGTTGATGTGCTCTGTTTTGATCACGACAACAGCAAAGACATGGATGCGCTAATGGCAACCCCGCTGTGGCAGGCCATGCCGTTTGTCCGCGCCGGACGCTTTCAGCGCGTACCTGCAGTCTGGTTTTATGGTGCGACGCTCTCGGCAATGCACTTTGTGCGCGTTCTGGATAACGCCATCGGAGGTAAAGCGTGAGTAAACGAATTGCGCTTTTTCCGGCGTTATTGCTGGCGCTGTTAGTGATTGTCGCTACGGCGCTCACCTGGATGAACTTCTCGCAGGCGCTGCCGCGTAGCCAGTGGGCGCAGGCTGCCTGGTCGCCGGATATTGACGTCATCGAGCAGATGATTTTTCACTACAGCTTGTTGCCGCGTCTGGCGATTTCGCTGCTGGTGGGCGCGGGCCTGGGGCTGGTGGGCGTGCTGTTTCAGCAAGTGCTGCGTAACCCGCTGGCGGAACCGACGACGTTGGGCGTTGCTACAGGCGCGCAACTGGGGATTACCGTCACTACGCTCTGGGCGATCCCAGGTGCTATGGCGAGCCAGTTTGCTGCGCTGGCAGGGGCTTGCGTTGTTGGCTTAATTGTCTTTGGCGTCGCGTGGGGGAAACGGCTGTCGCCGGTAACGCTGATTCTCGCGGGGCTGGTAGTGAGCCTTTATTGTGGGGCAATCAATCAGTTACTGGTTATCTTCCATCATGACCAGTTGCAAAGCATGTTCCTGTGGAGCACCGGAACGCTGACGCAAACCGACTGGGGCGGCGTTGAGCGTTTATGGCCGCAGTTGCTGGGCGGCGTGATGCTGACGTTACTGCTACTTCGTCCGTTAACCCTGATGGGGCTTGATGATGGCGTGGCGTGCAATCTCGGGCTGGCCTTGTCGCTCGCGCGTCTGGCGGCGCTGTCGCTGGCGATAGTCATCAGTGCGCTGCTGGTGAATGCGGTAGGGATTATCGGCTTTATCGGGTTGTTCGCGCCGCTGCTGGCAAAAATGCTGGGGGCGCGGCGTTTGTTGCCACGGTTGATGCTGGCGTCGCTGATTGGTGCGTTAATTCTGTGGCTTTCTGATCAAATCATCCTCTGGCTGACTCGCGTGTGGATGGAAGTTTCCACCGGTTCGGTCACTGCGTTGATCGGTGCGCCGCTGCTACTGTGGCTGCTGCCGCGTTTACGGAGCATTAGCGCGCCGGATATGAAGGTCAACGATCGTGTCGCGACTGAACGCCAACATGTGCTGGCGTTTGCCCTCGCGGGCGGCGTGCTGCTGTTGATGGCTGTGGTAGTGGCGCTGTCGTTTGGTCGTGATGCGCACGGCTGGACGTGGGCGAGCGGGGCGTTGCTCGAGGATTTAATGCCCTGGCGCTGGCCGCGAATTATGGCGGCGCTGTTTGCGGGCGTCATGCTGGCGGTGGCGGGCTGTATTATTCAGCGGCTGACCGGAAACCCGATGGCAAGCCCGGAAGTGCTGGGGATTAGCTCCGGCGCGGCGTTTGGCGTGGTGTTGATGCTGTTTCTGGTGCCGGGTAATGCCTTTGGCTGGCTGTTACCTGCAGGCAGTCTCGGCGCGGCGGTGACGCTGTTGATCATTATGATCGCCGCCGGCCGCGGTGGATTTTCCCCACACCGCATGTTACTGGCGGGGATGGCGTTAAGCACCGCGTTCACCATGCTTTTGATGATGTTGCAGGCAAGTGGTGACCCGCGAATGGCGCAAGTGCTGACCTGGATTTCCGGTTCGACCTACAACGCGACCGATGCGCAGGTCTGGCGCACCGGAATTGTGATGGTGATTTTGCTGGCGATTACCCCGCTGTGCCGCCGCTGGCTGACCATTTTACCGCTGGGTGGTGATACCGCCCGAGCCGTAGGAATGGCGCTGACGCCGACGCGAATTGCGCTGCTGCTGTTAGCGGCTTGCCTGACGGCGACCGCGACGATGACTATTGGACCGTTGAGTTTTGTTGGTTTAATGGCACCGCATATTGCGCGGATGATGGGTTTTCGACGGACGATGCCACACATCGTAATTTCGGCGCTGGTGGGTGGTTTACTGCTGGTGTTCGCTGACTGGTGTGGGCGGATGGTGCTGTTTCCGTTCCAGATCCCGGCGGGGCTGCTGTCGACCTTTATCGGCGCGCCATATTTTATCTATTTGCTGAGAAAGCAGAGCCGTTAATTTTTCCATATAACGGCCCTGTACGCCTGGACGGATAAAGCGTTTACGCGACAACGGATGCCCGATGCGACGCTGGCGCGTCTTATCGGGCCTACAAACGGCCCCGAATCGTAGGTCGGATAAGGCGTTCACGCCGCATCCGACAAACCATGCTGGATCACAACTTCGCAAACACCCGACGTGCAGCATCGATGGTGTTATTGATATCTTCCATGCTGTGCGCCACGGACATAAAGCCCGCTTCAAACGCTGACGGTGCCAGGTAAACACCTTCGTCCAGCATCATATGGAAGAAACGCTTAAAGCGTTCCACGTCACAGGCCATCACATCCTGATAGCACGTCACGGACTCGGCGTCGGTAAAGAAAATACCGAACATGCCGCCAACGTGGTTAACGACCAGCGGAATTCCGGCTTCTTCTGCCGCTTCCAGCAGACCTTCTGCCAGACGTGATGTCAGCTCATCCAACGTTTCGTGAACGCCCGGCTGCGCGACTTCATTCAGACAGGCGAAACCCGCTGCCATCGCAATTGGGTTACCGGAAAGCGTACCCGCCTGATAGACCGGACCCGTCGGGGCCAGCGCATCCATTACATCACGACGACCACCGAATGCGCCTACCGGCATTCCACCGCCGATGATTTTGCCCAGGCAGGTGAGATCCGGTTCCACACCGTAATAATCCTGTGCGCCAGCCAGTGCCACGCGGAAGCCGGTCATTACTTCATCGATGATCAGCAATGCGCCAAATTCGTCGCACAGCGCACGCAGACCTGGCAGGAACTCTGGCAGCGGTGGAACGCAGTTCATATTGCCTGCCACCGGCTCGACGATAATACAGGCAATCTCTTGCGGGTATTGCTCAAACGCGGCGCGTACAGAAGCCAGATCGTTATAAGTACAGGTTAAGGTATGTTTGGCGAAATCTGCCGGAACGCCCGGCGAGTTTGGCTGGCCTAACGTGAGTGCGCCAGAACCGGCTTTCACCAGCAGGCAGTCAGCGTGACCGTGGTAACAACCTTCAAATTTAATAATTTTGTCGCGACCGGTAAAACCACGGGCCAGGCGGATGGCGCTCATTGTCGCTTCAGTGCCGGAGTTCACCATGCGCACCATATCCATGGTCGGGACCAGTTCGGTCACCAGTTGCGCCATTTTCACTTCCATTTCGGTTGGTGCACCAAAGCTTAAACCACGCTCGGCGGCTTCAATCACGGCATTGCGGATCGCCGGATGGTTATGGCCCAGCACCATCGGCCCCCAGGAACCGACATAATCGATATAGGCTTTGCCATCAACATCGTACAGATAAGCGCCGTCCGCTTTTTCGATAAACAGTGGAGTGCCGCCCACGCCAGTAAAGGCGCGAACAGGGGAGTTCACACCGCCAGGGATCAGCTCGCGCGCTGCGCTGTAAAGATTTTCAGACTTACTCATGGAGGGTTCCTGATTCGTAGAAAAAGTGAATGGCTGCTATTCTATGTTATTCATAACAAGTTAAATACTCGTCAAACATCAGGCTGCTTGTACTGGTGCAATCCTGATTTCTTAGAGTATAAAAGTTTTGTGCATTTGAAACATTACGCTTTGCAAAGGATTTTCATGGAACGTGCGAGTAAAATGCCGTCATCTTATTTGTATGACCAATAAGTGATCATTGGATGAAAACTGATACTCCCTCTTTAGAAACACCGCAGGCCGCGCGCCTGCGACGCAGACAACTGATTCGCCAACTTCTTGAGCGCGATAAAACCCCGTTAGCCATTTTGTTTATGGCGGCTGTCGTCGGCACGCTTGTCGGGCTGGCAGCGGTTGCTTTTGACAAAGGTGTCGCCTGGTTGCAGAACCAACGTATGGGGGCGCTGGTACATACTGCTGATAATTATCCGCTTCTGTTAACCGTCGCTTTTCTCTGTTCGGCGGTGCTGGCGATGTTTGGCTACTTTTTGGTGCGCAAATACGCGCCGGAAGCAGGTGGTTCGGGGATCCCGGAAATTGAAGGGGCGCTGGAAGATCAACGTCCCGTTCGCTGGTGGCGTGTATTGCCGGTGAAGTTCTTTGGCGGGCTGGGGACACTCGGCGGAGGCATGGTGTTGGGGCGCGAAGGGCCAACCGTGCAGATCGGCGGTAACATTGGCCGTATGGTGCTTGATATTTTCCGCCTGAAAGGTGACGAAGCTCGCCATACGCTGCTGGCAACCGGTGCTGCTGCGGGGCTGGCTGCGGCCTTTAACGCGCCGCTGGCGGGTATTTTGTTTATTATCGAAGAGATGCGTCCGCAGTTTCGCTATACGTTAATTTCGATTAAAGCGGTATTTATTGGTGTCATTATGTCGACCATTATGTACCGGATTTTTAATCATGAAGTTGCGTTGATTGACGTCGGTAAACTTTCTGATGCGCCGCTTAATACGCTGTGGCTTTATCTGATCCTCGGTATTATTTTTGGCATTTTCGGCCCTATTTTTAATAAATGGGTGCTGGGGATGCAGGATTTGCTGCACCGTGTGCACGGCGGCAATATTACCAAATGGGTGCTAATGGGCGGTGCGATTGGCGGTCTGTGTGGATTGCTGGGGTTTGTGGCACCAGCAACGTCGGGCGGCGGTTTTAACCTGATTCCTATCGCTACCGCGGGGAATTTCAGCATGGGAATGCTGGTGTTTATCTTCGTCGCGCGGGTCATTACCACCTTACTCTGCTTCTCTTCCGGCGCGCCGGGCGGTATTTTTGCCCCGATGCTGGCGCTGGGTACTGTGCTGGGAACCGCTTTCGGAATGGTTGCCGTTGAGCTGTTTCCGCAATATCACCTTGAGGCGGGGACGTTTGCTATTGCCGGAATGGGGGCATTACTGGCGGCATCTATTCGCGCGCCGTTAACGGGGATCATTCTGGTTCTGGAGATGACCGATAACTACCAGCTCATTTTGCCAATGATTATTACCGGTCTTGGCGCAACACTATTAGCGCAATTTACCGGCGGGAAACCGCTATACTCGGCGATTCTTGCGCGCACGCTGGCAAAACAGGAAGCTGAGCAACTGGCGCGAAGCAAGGCCGCATCAGCCAGCGAGAATACTTGAACGAAATACCAGGGTATTAGATAATGGCGATTATTATTGGGTTAGAATTTGCCCAATTGCCGATGTCGTTTGGAGCAAAATATGAGTGATGACGTAGCACTGCCGCTGGAGTTTACCGACGCAGCAGCCAACAAAGTTAAAAGCCTGATCGCTGACGAAGATAACCCGAATCTGAAATTACGCGTGTATATCACCGGTGGCGGTTGCAGCGGCTTCCAGTATGGTTTCACCTTTGATGATCAGGTGAACGAAGGCGATATGACCATCGAAAAACAGGGCGTTGGCCTGGTGGTTGATCCGATGAGCCTGCAATATCTGGTCGGCGGTTCCGTTGATTATACCGAAGGTCTGGAAGGTTCTCGTTTCATCGTGACCAACCCGAACGCGAAAAGCACCTGCGGTTGCGGTTCTTCCTTTAGTATCTAATCTGTTGTTCATGTGCCGGATAAACTATCCGGCACATCTTCTCTCTTCAACGCCCATTCTCATCCAGCGCAAACGTCGGTAGCTTAAGATGCCAACGAATAGCCGCCAGCCGAATCAATAGCGTCACGACCATGCCCATCATACTGGCTGTTTCCAGTGGTACGGAAAATGTGTAATAAGCCGTAGCGTGGACAATACCGCCGATAATACAGGCAGTTGCGTAGATTTCTGTACGTAAAATCATGGGGATTTCGCGGGCCAGAACATCACGAATAATCCCGCCGCCAACGCCAGTAATGACGCCCATACAAACCGCGATTAACGGACCGGCTTCCGCATTAAAGGCTTTATTCACGCCAATGCCGACAAACACCGCCAGACCAACGGCGTCCAGCACCGGCAACATCCATTTTGGTAAGCGTCTTGGCTGGCGCACCAGCACGATGGTCAGCATGCTGGTGACCATTGCAACGACCAGATCGGTGGGATCTTTCACCCAAAATACCGGGCCGTGATCCAGCGCCATGTCGCGAATTGTCCCGCCGCCTACTGCGGTTACCACGCCCAGTACCAGAACACCAAAAGGGTCCATACGCAATTTTCCGGCTAACAAAACGCCGGAGATGGCAAATACCGCTGTGCCGACTATATCCAGCCAATAGACGAGCATTGTTCAATCCCCACTGAGCACCTGAAAAGGTCAGGCGCTAATCTACCTGTGAAAGCGCATTACAGAGCTGTTGTGCAGCGAGGATAATACGTGGGCTTGCACGTTCAAACCAGTCACTCGTGAGAGGAATAACGGGAATTTTGAGCTGTTCACCCCAGTATTGTTTGATTTTAGGAATTTGGTCCGGTCCGCCTGTAATGACAATCGCCTGTGGCGAGCGTGCTAACACCTGTTCGCGGCTAACTTGCGGCCAGGGAACCCGGCTGTCTTTAAAGATGTTTTCTCCGCCACAAACTTCGAGTACCTGGTTCTGAATCGACTCTTTTCCACTGGTAAATGGCGGATTAATGCCGAATTGCAGAAAAACACGTTTTTTAGGTTTATCAGCATATTGCGCTTTCAATTGCGCGTACTGATCCAGCAGGGATTGCGCGGCTTGTTCGGCCTTGTCTGGTTGCGGACTCCAGGGGGCCAGTTGACGTAACGCATTGGCAATTTGTTCAATGCTTGTCGCATCGACCCACATCACTTTTATTCCCAGCGAAGCCAGCTGGTCAACCTGCCGCTCGGCATTACCTCCACGCCAGGCAATCACCAGATCGGGTTTCAGCGCGACAATGCGTTCCAGATTCATCCCCTGCCAGGTGGAAACCTGCTCAATCTTTTGCGCTTGTGGAGGATAGTCGGAATAGCTGCTGACCCCAACCGGCGTGATCCCGGCGGCAAAGGCAAGTTCAGTGTTGGCGGGAGAAAGCGTGATGACGCGCGGCGCGGCGTTGAGCCACAGTGGCGCAAGAAAAGACAGGGCGACCAGCGCCCTGAACAGTGACTTAGCCATGTGCAAGTTTCTGCACCAGTGACTCAACCATCAGGCTGGACTGTTTAGCGGCAACAGCCAGGAACTCATCGAAGCTAAGATGAGACTGTTGATCGGCCACGTCGGAGATGGCGCGTACGACAACAAACGGGACGTTGAAATTGTGGCAGACATGGGCGATTGCCGTCGCTTCCATCTCTACAGCAATGGCCTGTGGGAAGTTGTGGCGGATTTTCGCCAGACCAACAGAACCGTTGATGAAAGCGTCGCCGCTAACAATCAGGCCACGTACAGCGTTAAGATTCAGTTCGGCAATGCAGGCCTCAGCGGCAGCGATCAGTTTATCGTCAGCTTTAAAGCCTGCCGGACAGCCTGGTAACTGACCGTATTCATAACCAAATGCCGTGACATCCGCGTCGTGATAACGTGCTTCGTCCGAGACAACGATATCGCCCACTTTCAACGTTGGTGCCAGGCCACCGGCAGAACCGGTGTTAATAATCACATCTGGCTTGCAGTGTTCCAACAGCAAAGTGGCACCCAGCGCCGCAGCGACTTTACCGATGCCCGATTTCAGAAGCGCAACCTCGGTTCCATTCAGTTGGCCGGTATAGATTTCGCAACCGCCGAGACTGATAGTTTGACGGTTTTCGATTTTGTCACGCAGCAGCGTAACTTCTTCTTCCATTGCACCAATGATGCCGATTTTCATAGATTTACTCGCGATAAGCCCGATTTGAAGGCATAGTTTACCATGCGCTTACGGGGAAGCGTATTTCTCACGCGGGAGAGGACATGGCACAGATTGATTTCCGAAAAAAAATAAACTGGCATCGTCGTTACCGTTCACCGCAGGGCGTTAAAACCGAACATGAGATCCTGCGGATCTTCGAGAGCGATCGCGGGCGTATCATCAACTCTCCGGCAATTCGTCGTCTGCAACAAAAGACCCAGGTTTTTCCACTGGAGCGCAATGCCGCCGTGCGCACGCGTCTTACCCACTCGATGGAAGTCCAGCAGGTGGGACGCTACATCGCCAAAGAAATTTTAAGCCGTCTGAAAGAGCTTAAATTGCTGGAAGCATACGGCCTGGATGAACTGACCGGCCCCTTTGAAAGCATTGTTGAGATGTCATGCCTGATGCACGATATCGGCAATCCGCCGTTTGGTCATTTTGGCGAAGCAGCGATAAATGACTGGTTTCGCCAACGTTTGCACCCGGAAGATGCCGAAAGCCAGCCTCTGACTGACGATCGCTGCAGCGTGGCGGCACTACGTTTACGGGACGGGGAAGAACCGCTTAACGAGCTGCGGCGCAAGATTCGTCAGGACTTATGTCATTTTGAGGGGAATGCACAAGGCATTCGTCTGGTGCATACATTGATGCGGATGAATCTCACCTGGGCACAGGTTGGCGGTATTTTAAAATATACCCGTCCGGCGTGGTGGCGTGGCGAAACGCCTGAGACACATCACTATTTAATGAAAAAGCCGGGTTATTATCTTTCTGAAGAAGCCTATATTGCGCGGTTGCGTAAAGAACTTAATTTGGCGCTTTACAGTCGTTTTCCATTAACGTGGATTATGGAAGCTGCCGACGACATCTCCTATTGTGTGGCAGACCTTGAAGATGCGGTAGAGAAAAGAATATTTACCGTTGAGCAGCTTTATCATCATTTGCACGAAGCGTGGGGCCAGCATGAGAAAGGTTCGCTCTTTTCGCTAGTGGTTGAAAATGCCTGGGAAAAATCACGCTCAAATAGTTTAAGCCGCAGTACGGAAGATCAGTTTTTTATGTATTTACGAGTAAACACCCTAAATAAACTGGTACCCTACGCGGCACAACGATTTATTGATAATCTGCCTGCGATTTTCGCCGGAACGTTTAATCATGCATTATTGGAAGATGCCAGCGAATGCAGCGATCTTCTTAAGCTATATAAAAATGTCGCTGTAAAACATGTGTTTAGCCATCCAGATGTCGAGCAGCTTGAATTGCAGGGCTATCGGGTCATTAGCGGATTATTAGAGATTTATCGTCCTTTATTAAGCCTGTCGTTATCAGACTTTACTGAACTGGTAGAAAAAGAACGGGTGAAACGTTTCCCTATTGAATCGCGCTTATTCCACAAACTCTCGACGCGCCATCGGCTGGCCTATGTCGAGGCTGTCAGTAAATTACCGTCAGATTCTCCTGAGTTTCCGCTATGGGAATATTATTACCGTTGCCGCCTGCTGCAGGATTATATCAGCGGTATGACCGACCTCTATGCGTGGGATGAATACCGACGTCTGATGGCCGTAGAACAATAACCAGGCTTTTGTAAAGACGAACAATAAATTTTTACCTTTTGCAGAAACTTTAGTTCGGAACTTCAGGCTATAAAACGAATCTGAAGAACACAGCAATTTTGCGTTATCTGTTAATCGAGACTGAAATACATGAAAAAAACCACATTAGCACTGAGTGCACTGGCTCTGAGTTTAGGTTTGGCGTTATCTCCGCTCTCTGCAACGGCGGCTGAGACTTCTTCAGCAACGACAGCCCAGCAGATGCCAAGCCTTGCACCGATGCTCGAAAAGGTGATGCCTTCAGTGGTCAGCATTAACGTAGAAGGTAGCACAACCGTTAATACGCCGCGTATGCCGCGTAATTTCCAGCAGTTCTTCGGTGATGATTCTCCGTTCTGCCAGGAAGGTTCTCCGTTCCAGAGCTCTCCGTTCTGCCAGGGTGGCCAGGGCGGTAATGGTGGCGGCCAGCAACAGAAATTCATGGCGCTGGGTTCCGGCGTCATCATTGATGCCGATAAAGGCTATGTCGTCACCAACAACCACGTTGTTGATAACGCGACGGTCATTAAAGTTCAACTGAGCGATGGCCGTAAGTTCGACGCGAAGATGGTTGGCAAAGATCCGCGCTCTGATATCGCGCTGATCCAAATCCAGAACCCGAAAAACCTGACCGCAATTAAGATGGCGGATTCTGATGCACTGCTCGTGGGTGATTACACCGTAGCGATTGGTAACCCGTTTGGTCTGGGCGAGACGGTAACTTCCGGGATTGTCTCTGCGCTGGGGCGTAGCGGCCTGAATGCCGAAAACTACGAAAACTTCATCCAGACCGATGCAGCGATCAACCGTGGTAACTCCGGTGGTGCGCTGGTTAACCTGAACGGCGAACTGATCGGTATCAACACCGCGATCCTCGCACCGGACGGCGGCAACATCGGTATCGGTTTTGCTATCCCGAGTAACATGGTGAAAAACCTGACCTCGCAGATGGTGGAATACGGCCAGGTGAAACGCGGTGAGCTGGGTATTATGGGGACTGAGCTGAACTCCGAACTGGCGAAAGCGATGAAAGTTGACGCCCAGCGCGGTGCTTTCGTAAGCCAGGTTCTGCCTAATTCCTCCGCTGCAAAAGCGGGCATTAAAGCGGGTGATGTGATCACCTCACTGAACGGTAAGCCGATCAGCAGCTTTGCCGCACTGCGTGCTCAGGTGGGTACTATGCCGGTAGGCAGCAAACTGACCCTGGGCTTACTGCGCGACGGTAAGCAGGTTAACGTGAACCTGGAACTGCAGCAGAGCAGCCAGAATCAGGTTGATTCCAGCTCCATCTTCAACGGCATTGAAGGCGCTGAGATGAGCAACAAAGGCAAAGATCAGGGCGTGGTAGTGAACAACGTGAAAACGGGCACTCCGGCTGCGCAGATCGGCCTGAAGAAAGGTGATGTGATTATTGGCGCGAACCAGCAGGCAGTGAAAAACATCGCTGAACTGCGTAAAGTTCTCGACAGCAAACCGTCTGTGCTGGCACTCAACATTCAGCGCGGCGACAGCACCATCTACCTGTTAATGCAGTAATCTCCCTCAACCCCTTCCTGAAAACGGGAAGGGGTTCTCCTTACAATCTGTGAACTTCACCACAACTCCATACATCTTCATCATCCTTTAGGCATTTGCACAATGCCGTACGTTACGTACTTCCTTATGCTAAGCCGTGCATAACGGAGGACTTATGGCTGGCTGGCATCTTGATACCAAAATGGCGCAGGATATCGTGGCACGTACCATGCGCATCATCGATACCAATATCAACGTAATGGATGCCCGTGGGCGAATTATCGGCAGCGGCGATCGTGAGCGTATTGGTGAATTGCACGAAGGTGCATTGCTGGTACTTTCACAGGGACGAGTCGTCGATATCGATGACGCGGTAGCACGTCATCTGCACGGTGTGCGGCAGGGGATTAATCTACCGTTACGGCTGGAAGGTGAAATTGTCGGCGTAATTGGCCTGACAGGTGAACCAGAGAATCTGCGTAAATATGGCGAACTGGTCTGCATGACGGCTGAAATGATGCTGGAACAGTCGCGGTTGATGCACTTGTTGGCGCAGGATAGCCGTTTGCGGGAAGAACTGGTGATGAACCTGATTCAGGCAGAGGAGAATACTCCCGCACTTACTGAATGGGCGCAACGGCTGGGGATCGATCTCAATCAACCGCGAGTGGTGGCTATTGTTGAGGTCGACAGCGGTCAGCTTGGCGTGGACAGCGCAATGGCGGAGTTACAACAACTGCAAAACGCGCTGACTACGCCCGAGCGTAATAATCTGGTGGCGATTGTCTCGCTAACCGAAATGGTGGTGTTGAAACCGGCGTTGAACTCTTTTGGGCGCTGGGATGCAGAAGATCATCGTAAGCGAGTTGAACAACTGATTACCCGCATGAAAGAGTACGGCCAGCTGCGTTTTCGCGTTTCACTGGGCAACTATTTTACCGGTCCTGGCAGTATTGCCCGATCCTATCGTACGGCGAAAACGACGATGGTGGTGGGTAAACAGCGGATGCCAGAAAGTCGCTGCTATTTTTATCAGGATCTGATGTTACCTGTGTTACTCGACAGTTTGCGTGGCGACTGGCAGGCCAACGAACTGGCGCGACCGCTGGCGCGGCTGAAAACGATGGACAATAACGGCTTGCTGCGACGAACGCTGGCGGCGTGGTTTCGCCACAATGTGCAACCGCTGGCAACGTCAAAGGCGTTGTTTATTCATCGTAATACCCTGGAGTATCGGCTTAATCGTATATCGGAACTGACCGGGCTTGATTTGGGCAATTTTGATGACAGGTTGCTGCTGTATGTGGCGTTACAACTGGATGAAGAGCGGTAGGTTATGCGTTAAGGTTGAGGCGGCGCTGGCTCATTCCCCTCAGCCCGAAGGGTAGAGGGGAATGCCCGAATTAACCGTCAGTTCGGGATTATTTACGCGTTAGTTTTTCCAGATCGGCTTCAATCTCGCTGATCTTATTGGTTACGACTGACTCCAGGTGACGTAAGTCGTCGAGGATCTTACGCTTAAGATCAACTTCGCTGCGGTCACGCTGGCAGATTTGATCAAGCTCATCAATGATATACCGTAGATTCGGGCTGATTTCCTGGACTTCTTTATAACCCTGACCCACACCATCAGCGACGACCGTTTTACGCTGACGCGGATATTTAAACTTAACGCTCTTGGCGAAAAACTCGCCTTTGTCTTTCTGGAAATAGATTTTCAGAATATCGTTGTTGGCTTCCTGCCGGAGGCTGTAACGATCAATTTCTTCAGGATTGGTAATACCCAGACTTTTCAGATTGTCGTACATAGCGTTACCTCAAAATGAGTCAGTAAATTGTGCTTATTTTAGCATTTGGCCTGGCCCGCCCGGCTCGACTGTGATCGCAGAAAGCCTTTTTCTTCCAGACTTCTATCATGGCGTAAAAATCAAAAAATTACCTGCTTTATTCTGGTGATAAAATTCACGATCTACACCAGTTCCAGCATCGTTACTTCCGGGCGGCAGTTCAGACGCAAACCATACAAACTGCCCACGCCACGGGTTGTGTAGATGTGTCTTTCGCCAAAGGCATTTAATCCGGCGACGTAACGTTTATCTTCGACAGGGGCAAAAGGTTCACCAACCAACGGTACGCGCAGTTGCCCGCCGTGAGTATGGCCGCACAGCATCAGATCCCAGGGTTCATCACGCATGACTTCTTTGCTGTCGGGATTATGCGCCAGCACCAGTCTTGGCAGATTGGCTTCGCTGGCGGGAGGCGGTTTGCATTGTCCGGCCCATAAGTCACCAGTGCCTACCAGTTCGAATTGCCTGTTCGGCGTGGCGATCACCGTAGCCTGGTTAAACAACACCGTGATGCCCGCTGATTTCAACGTCTCGCCAATTAAGTGATTTTTTTCTGTACCAACAGGGCGATCGTGGTTGCCGAAGCAGGCAAACGTCGGCGCACATTCGGCAAGGGGGGAGAGTACGTCACTAAACGCCGAAAAATTCAGCGACATATCAAATAATACGTAATCGCCGCCCAGTAATATCAAATCGGGCTTTTGTTCTATGCCAAGAGCAATCGCGTCAGAAATCAGGCTTAAAGGAACAAAACGAGAGTAATGGAGATCGGCCAGAAAAAGAATTTTGAATGGTGCTGCGTTGTCTTTAAAAAAGGCGAGGCGGTGACGGATTAATTCAAACCAGCCTGGCTCACAGTAATGCATATAACCGAAACCTGAGCTCGTGGCTATCGTCGCGGCAGTAGCCTGCAAAAATCGGCGGCGTGAAATCATCGCTCATCCCTGCAAAAAAATCGGGCAGCGTCGTGCTGCCCGTGTGCATACTTTTAGTCGATGGTACGCAGCAGTTCGTTAATGCCGACTTTGCCGCGAGTTTTCGCGTCAACTTTCTTAACGATAACCGCACAGTAGAGGCTGTATTTGCCATCTTTTGACGGCAGATTACCTGAAACAACCACAGACCCCGCCGGAACGCGACCGTAGTGGATTTCGCCGGTTTCACGGTCGTAAATACGGGTGCTCTGACCAATGTATACGCCCATGGAAATGACGGAACCTTCTTCGACAATCACCCCTTCAACCACTTCAGAGCGCGCGCCGATGAAGCAATTATCTTCAATGATGGTTGGGTTAGCCTGCAGCGGTTCCAGCACGCCGCCGATGCCCACGCCACCGGAAAGGTGGACGTTTTTACCAATCTGCGCACAAGAACCGACGGTCGCCCAGGTATCAACCATGGTGCCTTCATCAACATATGCGCCGATGTTGACGTAAGACGGCATCAGCACGGTGTTACGGGCAATAAACGCACCCTGACGTACCGCCGCTGGTGGCACAACGCGGAAGCCTTCTTTCTGGAAACGTGCTTCGTCGTAGTCGGCGAATTTCATCGGCACTTTGTCGAAGTAGCGGCTTTCTGCCCCTTCGATCACCTGATTATCATTAATACGGAAAGAGAGCAGCACCGCTTTTTTCAACCACTGATGCGTCACCCACTGACCGTCAATTTTTTCCGCTACACGCAGTGCGCCGGAATCCAGCAGGGCGATCACCTGATTTACCGCTTCGCGGGTAACGGTGTCTGCATTGGCTGGCGTGATCTCGGCACGGCGTTCAAAAGCGGTTTCAATAATGTTCTGTAACTGCTGCATTGTTAAACTCTTTTCATATCAGTAAACACATCACCCTTTATCGTTTGGATTGAGGGCCTCTGTCAACCGCTGATGCACTTCCTGCTGCAACTCGTTATTAAGCGCACGCCGGTCAGCGGTGGCAATTATGAATAAATCTTCTACTCGCTCGCCAATGGTTGTAATTCGGGCACCATGAAGCGAAATTCCCAGATCGGCAAAAATTTTCCCGACTCGCGCCAGCAGTCCAGGTTGGTCGAGGGCGATCAGTTCGAGGAACGATTTGCGGTCGGTATGGGTCGGCAAAAACGTTACTTCGGTTTCAACAGTAAAATGGCGTAATTTGGCGGGTTGGCGACGGGGCTGCGGTGGCTGCCAGCTACTTTGCGTCAGTACTTGCTCCAGACCAAACCGAATAACCTCATGACGATCTGCGGACAGCGGGTTGCCATCGGGTTCCAGCACGATAAAGGTATCCATCGCCATACCGTCGCGAGTGGTGAAAATTTGTGCGTCGTGAACACTTAAATTGCGGCGGTCTAATTCGGCACAGACGGCGGCAAACAGATAAGGGCGGTCCGGGCTCCAGATAAAAATCTCGGTGCCTCCACGCGTAGCCTGCGGGCTAAGCAATACCAGCGGTTTGCTTAAATCATGCTGTAATAAATGGCGGGCATGCCAGGCCAGTTGATTTGGGCTATGGCGGACAAAATAGTTAGCACGACAGCGTGACCAAATTTGGTGCAGCGCCTCTTCGTCGATGTTATCCATGCGCAGTAGTGCCAGTGCCTGGAGTTGGTGATGGCGAACCCGTTCGCGCATATCCGGCGTGTTTTGCATTCCGCGTCGTAGCTGCTTTTCGGTGGCAAAGTAGAGCTCACGCAACAGACTTTGCTTCCAGCTATTCCACAGCGTTTCGTTGGTGGCGCAAATGTCAGCCACAGTCAGGCATACCAGATAGCGCAGACGATTTTCCGTTTGCACTTCTTCGGCAAACTGCTTGATGACTTCCGGGTCCTGAATATCGCGGCGTTGGGCGGTCACCGACATCAACAGGTGCTGGCGAACCAGCCAGGCGACCAGCTGTGTTTCGCGTGAGTTCAGCCCGTGGAGTTCGGCAAAATGCACTACATCCTGAGCACCGAGAATGGAGTGGTCGCCGCCGCGTCCTTTGGCGATATCGTGAAACAGCGCGGCGATGAAAATCAGCTCAGTTGACGGCAGGCGCGGCCAGACGTCCACACACAACGGATGGCGCTGGCGCGTTTCTTCACTGGCAAAACTCTCCAGTTTCAGCATCACGCGGATAGTATGTTCATCCACCGTGTAGGCGTGGAACAGATCAAACTGCATCTGCCCGACGATATGCGACCATTGCGGCATATACGCGCCGAGCACGCTATGGCGATGCATTGGCAATAGCCCGCGCCGCACCGCTCCGGGGTGACGCAGAATGCTCAAAAACAGTTTTCGTGCTTCCGGAATATTACACAGCGGTTGTTGCAGATGGCGACGGGCATGGCGTAACTGGCGCAGCGTGGTGGAGTAAATGCCGGTGATCGCACTGTTGTGCACCATGGTGTAGAACATACGCAAGATGGCTTCCGGCTGGCGCATAAATAGTGTTTCATCACGCAGGTCGATTAGCGTACCGCGTAGCTGAAACTCATCGTCGATTGGACGTGGTTTTTCGTCGGCGGGAAGGGCGAGGATGGCTTCATCGAACAGTTGCAGCAGCATCTGGTTGAGTTCACTGACGCGGCGTGTAACGCGGAAGTAATCCTTCATCATCCGCTCGACCGGTTCGTTACCTTCACCACTGTAATTCAGACACTGGGCGACGCTAAGCTGGCGATCGAATAACAGGCGATTATCGTAACGGCTGACGACCAGATGCAGGGCAAAGCGAATACGCCACAATATATGCAGACATTCGTTTAATTCCGCCCGCTCCGCTGAGGTTAAGAAGCCAAACCCGACCATTTCATCCAGCGATGTTGCGCCAAAATGACGGCGGGCCACCCATTGCAGAGTGTGGATATCGCGCAAGCCGCCAGGGCTGCTTTTGATGTCTGGTTCAAGGTTGTAGCTGGTGCCATGGTAACGCTGATGGCGCTGGTTCTGTTCTTCAACTTTCGCCGCGTAGAACTTGTCGGAAGGCCAGAATCCTTCGCTGAAAATATGTTTTTGCAGTTCGAGGAACAGCGCAACATCGCCAATTAATAAGCGGGATTCGATTAAATTGGTGGCGACGGTTAAATCCGATAACCCTTCCAGCATGCACTCTTCAAGCGTGCGCACGCTATGACCGACTTCCAGCTTTACATCCCAGAGCAGCGTTAACAGCTCGCCCACTTTTTGCGCCTGATCGTCCGGGAGCTTTTTACGGCTTAAAATCAGTAAATCGACGTCTGAAAGTGGATGCAGCTCGCCACGACCGTAGCCACCGACGGCGACCAATGCCAGGTCGGCAATCTGGCTGAATCCCGCTTCAATCCATAATCGTTGCAGGAGCTGGTCGATAAACTCGGTGCGCGCCTCAATCAACTGTTCTGCAGAGATCCCATTGTCAAAGGCATCACCCAGCCAACGCTGGAAAGTATCGATATGGGCTTTTATCCCACCGACGGTTAATTCATCACGGGGCCAGACGCATGGATTTTGCGGTTGACCGGGCAGGGTGGGGAGAGCGGTGTTTGCGTACTGTTCTGGAAGGGTATTCATTGTGCGCCACCCATAAGATTAAATTATCGCATTAAAAAAGCCGGCATTCGCCGGCTTCATCTTATTCGTCGTGCGAGATTATCGCCGGGATGGTGTCATCCTTGCGTAGCGTCAGAATTTCGCAGCCGTTATCAGTCACCACAATAGTATGCTCATATTGTGCAGACAAGCTGCGATCTTTGGTTTTTACCGTCCAGCCATCTTTCATGGTGCGGATCTCTTTTTTACCCGCGTTGACCATTGGCTCGATGGTGAACGTCATCCCAGGTTTCAGTACGACGTTGGTTTCACGGGAGTCATAGTGCAGCACCTGCGGTTCTTCATGGAAGCCGCGACCAATACCGTGTCCGCAATATTCACGAACGACGGAGAAGCCTTCTGCTTCGACAAATTTCTGAATCGCCGCACCGATTTCGCGCAGATTAATGCCTGGTTTTACCATGCGTAGCGCCAGGTACAGGCTTTCTTGCGTGATGCGGCACAGACGTTCGCCCATGATGGTCGGCTTACCGACGATAAACATTTTCGAGGTATCGCCGTGGAAACCATCTTTGATTACGGTGACATCAATGTTAACGATATCGCCATCTTTCAGCAGCTTAGCATCGTCCGGGATACCGTGGCACACCACTTCATTAATAGAGATGCAAACGGATTTCGGATAGCCGTGATAGCCGAGGCAGGCAGAAACCGCGTGTTGTTCATTAACAATGTAATCATTACAGATGCGATCCAGCTCGCCGGTGCTGACGCCCGGTTTAACATACGGTTCGATCATCTCCAGCACTTCGGCAGCCAGTCGGCCAGCGACGCGCATTTTTTCGATATCTTCTGGGGTCTTGATTGAGATAGCCATTAATTCTGTCCATCAGCGTCGGTGATACCGACAATATATATGTAAGTGCCGTCAATGGTATCACACCCGGGCAAATTGAGAATCATTCTGAATTTCGCCAAACGTGCCACTGAAGGTTTTCTATAATAGAAAATTCGACGTCTGATGCTGTACGCAGCGCCAACAATTATTGGTGTCCACGACGTATTTGTGGTATAAAGCGCGCCGGACTTCCGATCCATTTCGTATACACAGACTGGACGGAAGCGACAATCTCACTTTGTGTAACAACACACACGTATCGGCACATATTCCGGGGTGCCCTTTGGGGTCGGTAATATGGGATACGTGGAGGCATAACCCCAACTTTTATATAGAGGTTTTAATCATGGCAACTGTTTCCATGCGCGACATGCTCAAGGCTGGTGTTCACTTCGGTCACCAGACCCGTTACTGGAACCCGAAAATGAAGCCGTTCATCTTCGGTGCGCGTAACAAAGTTCACATCATCAACCTTGAGAAAACTGTACCGATGTTCAACGAAGCTCTGGCTGAACTGAACAAGATTGCTTCTCGCAAAGGTAAAATCCTTTTCGTTGGTACTAAACGCGCTGCAAGCGAAGCGGTGAAAGACGCTGCTCTGAGCTGCGACCAGTTCTTCGTGAACCATCGCTGGCTGGGCGGTATGCTGACTAACTGGAAAACCGTTCGTCAGTCCATCAAACGTCTGAAAGACCTGGAAACTCAGTCTCAGGACGGTACTTTCGACAAGCTGACCAAGAAAGAAGCGCTGATGCGCACTCGTGAGCTGGAGAAACTGGAAAACAGCCTGGGCGGTATCAAAGACATGGGCGGTCTGCCGGACGCTCTGTTTGTAATCGATGCTGACCACGAACACATTGCTATCAAAGAAGCAAACAACCTGGGTATTCCGGTATTTGCTATCGTTGATACCAACTCTGATCCGGACGGTGTTGACTTCGTTATCCCGGGTAACGACGACGCAATCCGTGCTGTGACCCTGTACCTGGGCGCTGTTGCTGCAACCGTACGTGAAGGCCGTTCTCAGGATCTGGCTTCCCAGGCGGAAGAAAGCTTCGTAGAAGCTGAGTAATAAGGCTTGATAACTCCCCCAAAATAGTTCGAGTTGCAGAAAGGCGGCAAGCTCGAGAATTCCCGGGAGCTTACATCAGTAAGTGACCGGGATGAGCGAGCGAAGATAACGCATCTGCGGCGCGAAATATGAAGGGGGAGAGCCCTTATAGACCAGGTAGTACACGTTTGGTTAGGGGGCCTGCATATGGCCCCCTTTTTCACTTTTATATCTGTGCGGTTTAATGCCGGGCAGATCACATCTCCGAGGATTTTAGAATGGCTGAAATTACCGCATCCCTGGTAAAAGAGCTGCGTGAGCGTACTGGCGCAGGCATGATGGATTGCAAAAAAGCACTGACTGAAGCTAACGGCGACATCGAGCTGGCAATCGAAAACATGCGTAAGTCCGGTGCTATTAAAGCAGCGAAAAAAGCAGGCAACGTTGCTGCTGACGGCGTGATCAAAACCAAAATCGACGGCAACTACGGCATCATTCTGGAAGTTAACTGCCAGACTGACTTCGTTGCAAAAGACGCTGGTTTCCAGGCGTTCGCAGACAAAGTTCTGGACGCAGCTGTTGCTGGCAAAATCACTGACGTTGAAGTTCTGAAAGCACAGTTCGAAGAAGAACGTGTTGCGCTGGTAGCGAAAATTGGTGAAAACATCAACATTCGCCGCGTTGCTGCGCTGGAAGGCGACGTTCTGGGTTCTTATCAGCACGGTGCGCGTATCGGCGTTCTGGTTGCTGCTAAAGGCGCTGACGAAGAGCTGGTTAAACACATCGCTATGCACGTTGCTGCAAGCAAGCCAGAATTCATCAAACCGGAAGACGTATCCGCTGAAGTGGTAGAAAAAGAATACCAGGTACAGCTGGATATCGCGATGCAGTCTGGTAAGCCGAAAGAAATCGCAGAGAAAATGGTTGAAGGCCGCATGAAGAAATTCACCGGCGAAGTTTCTCTGACCGGTCAGCCGTTCGTTATGGAACCAAGCAAAACTGTTGGTCAGCTGCTGAAAGAGCATAACGCTGAAGTGACTGGCTTCATCCGCTTCGAAGTGGGTGAAGGCATCGAGAAAGTTGAGACTGACTTTGCAGCAGAAGTTGCTGCGATGTCCAAGCAGTCTTAATTATCAAAAAGGAGCCGCCTGAGGGCGGCTTCTTTTTGTGCCCATCTTGTAAATTCAGCTAACCCTTGTGGGGCTGCGCTGAAAAGCGACGTACAATGTCGCTAGTATTAATTCATTTCAATCGTTGACAGTCTCAGGAAAGAAACATGGCTACCAATGCAAAACCCGTCTATAAACGCATTCTGCTTAAGTTGAGTGGCGAAGCTCTGCAGGGCACTGAAGGCTTCGGTATTGATGCAAGCATACTGGATCGTATGGCTCAGGAAATCAAAGAACTGGTTGAACTGGGTATTCAGGTTGGTGTGGTGATTGGTGGGGGTAACCTGTTCCGTGGCGCTGGTCTGGCGAAAGCGGGTATGAACCGCGTTGTGGGCGACCACATGGGGATGCTGGCGACCGTAATGAACGGCCTGGCAATGCGTGATGCACTGCACCGCGCCTATGTGAACGCTCGTCTGATGTCCGCTATTCCATTGAATGGCGTGTGCGACAGCTACAGCTGGGCAGAAGCTATCAGCCTGTTGCGCAACAACCGTGTGGTGATCCTCTCCGCCGGTACAGGTAACCCGTTCTTTACCACCGACTCAGCAGCTTGCCTGCGTGGTATCGAAATTGAAGCCGATGTGGTGCTGAAAGCAACCAAAGTTGACGGCGTGTTTACCGCTGATCCGGCGAAAGATCCAACCGCAACCATGTACGAGCAACTGACTTACAGCGAAGTGCTGGAAAAAGAGCTGAAAGTCATGGACCTGGCGGCCTTCACGCTGGCTCGTGACCATAAATTACCGATTCGTGTTTTCAATATGAACAAACCGGGTGCGCTGCGCCGTGTGGTAATGGGTGAAAAAGAAGGGACTTTAATCACGGAATAATTCCCGTGATGGATAAATAAGGGTAAGATTCCGCGTAAGTATCGCGGGGGCGTAAGTCTGGTTATAAGGCGTTATTGTTGCAGGCAGTTTGGTCACGGCCAGCGCGCAGCAACCGGAGCGTACAAAAGTACGTGAGGATGGCGAGCACTGCCCGGGGCCAAAATGGCAAATAAAATAGCCTAATAATCCAGACGATTACCCGTAATATGTTTAATCAGGGCTATACTTAGCACACTTCCACTGTGTGTGACTGTCTGGTCTGACTGAGACAAGTTTTCAAGGATTCGTAACGTGATTAGCGATATCAGAAAAGATGCTGAAGTACGCATGGACAAATGCGTAGAAGCGTTCAAAACCCAAATCAGCAAAATACGCACGGGTCGTGCTTCTCCCAGCCTGCTGGATGGCATTGTCGTGGAATATTACGGCACGCCGACGCCGCTGCGTCAGCTGGCAAGCGTAACGGTAGAAGATTCCCGTACACTGAAAATCAACGTGTTTGATCGTTCAATGTCTCCGGCCGTTGAAAAAGCGATTATGGCGTCCGATCTTGGCCTGAACCCGAACTCTGCGGGTAGCGACATCCGTGTTCCGCTGCCGCCGCTGACGGAAGAACGTCGTAAAGATCTGACCAAAATCGTTCGTGGTGAAGCAGAACAAGCGCGTGTTGCAGTACGTAACGTGCGTCGTGACGCGAACGACAAAGTGAAAGCACTGTTGAAAGATAAAGAGATCAGCGAAGACGACGATCGCCGTTCTCAGGACGATGTACAGAAACTGACTGATGCTGCAATCAAGAAAATTGAAGCGGCGCTGGCAGACAAAGAAGCAGAACTGATGCAGTTCTGATTTCTTGAACGACAAAAACGCCGCTCAGTAGATCCTTGCGGATCGGCTGGCGGCGTTTTGCTTTTTATTCTGTCTCAACTCTGGATGTTTCATGAAGCAACTCACCATTCTGGGCTCGACCGGCTCGATTGGTTGCAGCACGCTGGACGTGGTGCGCCATAATCCCGAACACTTCCGCGTAGTTGCGCTGGTGGCAGGCAAAAATGTCACTCGCATGGTAGAACAGTGCCTGGAATTCTCTCCCCGCTATGCCGTAATGGACGATGAAGCGAGTGCGAAACTTCTTAAAACGATGCTACAGCAACAGGGTAGCCGCACCGAAGTCTTAAGTGGGCAACAAGCCGCTTGCGATATGGCAGCGCTTGAGGATGTTGATCAGGTGATGGCAGCCATTGTTGGCGCTGCTGGGCTGTTACCTACGCTTGCTGCGATCCGCGCGGGTAAAACCATTTTGCTGGCCAATAAAGAATCACTGGTTACCTGCGGACGTCTGTTTATGGACGCCGTAAAGCAGAGCAAAGCGCAATTGTTACCGGTCGATAGCGAACATAACGCCATTTTTCAGAGTTTACCGCAACCTATCCAGCATAATCTGGGATACGCTGACCTTGAGCAAAATGGCGTGGTGTCCATTTTACTTACCGGGTCTGGTGGCCCTTTCCGTGAGACGCCATTGCGCGATTTGGCAACAATGACGCCGGATCAAGCCTGCCGTCATCCGAACTGGTCGATGGGGCGTAAAATTTCTGTCGATTCGGCTACCATGATGAACAAAGGTCTGGAATACATTGAAGCGCGTTGGCTGTTTAACGCCAGCGCCAGCCAGATGGAAGTGCTGATTCACCCGCAGTCAGTGATTCACTCAATGGTGCGCTATCAGGACGGCAGTGTTCTGGCGCAGCTGGGGGAACCGGATATGCGTACGCCAATTGCCCACACCATGGCATGGCCGAATCGCGTGAACTCTGGCGTGAAGCCGCTCGATTTTTGCAAACTAAGTGCGTTGACATTTGCCGCACCGGATTATGATCGTTATCCATGCCTGAAACTGGCGATGGAGGCGTTCGAACAAGGCCAGGCAGCGACGACAGCATTGAATGCCGCAAACGAAATCACCGTTGCTGCTTTTCTTGCGCAACAAATCCGCTTTACGGATATCGCTGCGTTGAATTTATCCGTACTGGAAAAAATGGATATGCGCGAACCACAATGTGTGGACGATGTGTTATCTGTTGATGCGAACGCGCGTGAAGTCGCCAGAAAAGAGGTGATGCGTCTCGCAAGCTGAGGATAATCCGGCTACAGAGAGTCGCGCTATTTGTTAGCGTAGGGCTTCAGTGATATAGTCTGCGCCATCTGATCGTAAGTAGTTGGCTTTATAAGGTCAGGTATGCCGTGGTTTTACACGGCTTTTTTTTGTATAGGCTTCAGTATTCCTGAGTACCGTAAACCCTGTCAGGGAATAAAAAACGCGTGATGTTGTCTGCTACTCAACCACTTAGCGAAAAATTGCCAGCGCATGGCTGCCGTCATGTTGCGATCATTATGGACGGCAATGGTCGCTGGGCAAAAAAGCAAGGGAAGATTCGTGCCTTTGGGCATAAAGCCGGGGCAAAATCCGTCCGCCGGGCTGTCTCTTTTGCGGCCAACAACGGTATTGAGGCGTTAACGCTGTATGCCTTTAGTAGTGAAAACTGGAACCGACCAGCGCAGGAAGTCAGTGCGTTAATGGAACTGTTTGTGTGGGCGCTCGATAGCGAAGTAAAAAGTCTGCACCGACATAACGTGCGTCTGCGTATTATTGGCGATACCAGTCGCTTTAACTCGCGTTTGCAAGAACGTATTCGTAAATCTGAAGCGCTAACAGCCGGGAATACCGGTCTGACGCTGAATATTGCGGCGAACTACGGTGGACGTTGGGATATAGTCCAGGGAGTCAGGCAACTGGCTGAAAAGGTGCAGCAAGGAAACCTGCAACCAGATCAGATAGATGAAGAGATGCTAAACCAGCATGTCTGTATGCATGAACTGGCCCCTGTAGATTTAGTAATTAGGACTGGGGGGAGCATCGCATTAGTAACTTTTTGCTTTGGCAAATTGCCTATGCCGAACTTTACTTTACAGATGTTCTCTGGCCCGATTTCGATGAACAAGACTTTGAAGGGGCGTTAAATGCCTTTGCTAATCGAGAGCGTCGTTTCGGCGGCACCGAGCCCGGTGATGAAACAGCCTGATGGGGGTCGCTTTTGCTGAAGTATCGCCTGATATCTGCTTTTGTGTTAATACCCGTCGTCATCGCGGCGTTGTTTCTGTTGCCGCCGGTGGGGTTCGCCATTGTAACGCTGGTGGTCTGCATGCTGGCAGCGTGGGAATGGGGACAGCTTAGCGGTTTTACCACTCGTTCGCAGCGAGTATGGTTGGCGGTGTTATGCGGGTTATTGTTGGCGCTGATGCTTTTTCTGTTGCCGGAATATCACCGAAATATTCATCAACCGCTGGTTGAAATCTCACTTTGGGCTTCGCTGGGTTGGTGGATTGTCGCGCTATTGCTGGTGCTGTTTTACCCAGGTTCCGCAGCAATCTGGCGTAACTCTAAAACATTGCGCCTTATTTTTGGCGTGCTAACCATTGTTCCCTTCTTCTGGGGCATGCTGGCGTTACGGGCCTGGCACTATGACGAGAATCATTACAGTGGCGCAATATGGCTGCTCTATGTCATGATCCTGGTATGGGGCGCTGACTCCGGCGCATATATGTTTGGCAAATTGTTTGGTAAACATAAGCTGGCACCGAAGGTTTCTCCGGGTAAAACCTGGCAAGGCTTTATCGGTGGACTCGCTACTGCAGCGGTAATCTCATGGGGTTATGGCATGTGGGCGAATCTCGACGTCGCTCCCGTCACCTTACTCATTTGCTCTATTGTCGCAGCGTTAGCCTCAGTGCTCGGCGATCTGACCGAGAGTATGTTTAAGCGTGAAGCAGGAATTAAGGACAGCGGTCATTTAATTCCAGGACACGGTGGTATTTTAGATCGTATTGATAGCCTGACGGCTGCGGTACCGGTCTTTGCTTGCTTGTTGTTACTGGTATTCAGGACGCTTTAACGGAAGGTAATATGCTGAGTTTTCTCTGGGATTTGGCTTCGTTCATCGTTGCACTGGGTGTACTTATCACCGTGCATGAATTTGGTCATTTCTGGGTTGCCCGGCGTTGTGGTGTTCGCGTTGAGCGTTTCTCAATAGGGTTTGGTAAGGCGCTCTGGCGGCGAACTGATAAGCTCGGCACCGAATATGTTATCGCCCTGATCCCGTTGGGCGGTTATGTCAAAATGCTGGATGAGCGCGCAGAACCGGTCGTTCCGGAACTCCGCCACCATGCCTTCAATAATAAATCTGTCGGCCAACGAGCGGCGATTATTGCCGCAGGTCCGGTTGCAAACTTCATTTTTGCTATCTTTGCCTACTGGCTGGTTTTTATTATTGGTGTGCCTGGCGTACGTCCGGTGGTTGGCGAAATAGCAGCCAATTCGATAGCTGCGGAAGCACAAATTGCACCAGGTACGGAACTAAAAGCCGTAGATGGTATCGAAACGCCTGATTGGGATGCCGTGCGTTTGCAGTTGGTCGATAAAATTGGCGATGAAAGCACCACCATTACAGTAGCGCCATTTGGCAGCGACCAACGGCGGGATGTAAAGCTCGATTTACGTCACTGGGCGTTTGAGCCTGATAAAGAAGATCCGGTATCTTCGCTGGGGATTCGTCCTCGTGGGCCGCAAATTGAACCTGTACTGGAAAATGTGCAACCAAACTCGGCGGCAAGCAAGGCAGGTTTGCAAGCAGGCGACAGGATCGTTAAAGTCGATGGTCAGCCCTTAACGCAGTGGGTGACCTTTGTGATGCTTGTCCGGGATAACCCGGGTAAATCCTTAGCGTTAGAAATCGAAAGGCAGGGAAGTCCCTTGTCTTTGACATTAATCCCGGAGAGTAAACCGGGTAATGGTAAAGCGATTGGTTTTGTCGGTATTGAGCCGAAAGTCATTCCTTTGCCAGATGAGTATAAAGTTGTACGCCAGTATGGGCCGTTCAACGCCATTGTCGAAGCCACGGACAAAACGTGGCAGCTGATGAAGCTGACGGTCAGTATGCTGGGAAAATTGATCACCGGTGATGTGAAACTGAACAACCTCAGTGGGCCGATCTCTATCGCCAAGGGGGCTGGGATGACAGCGGAACTCGGGGTTGTTTATTACCTGCCGTTTCTTGCGCTTATTAGCGTGAACTTAGGGATAATTAACCTGTTTCCGTTGCCCGTACTTGACGGGGGGCATCTGCTGTTCCTTGCGATCGAAAAGATCAAGGGCGGACCGGTATCCGAGCGGGTTCAAGACTTTTGTTATCGCATTGGCTCGATTTTGCTGGTGCTGTTAATGGGGCTTGCACTTTTCAATGATTTCTCTCGGTTATGAGAGTTAGTTAGGAAGAACGCATAATAACGATGGCGATGAAAAAGTTGCTCATAGCGTCGCTGCTGTTTAGCAGCGCCACCGTATACGGTGCTGAAGGGTTCGTAGTGAAAGATATTCATTTCGAAGGCCTTCAGCGTGTCGCCGTTGGTGCGGCCCTCCTCAGTATGCCGGTGCGCACAGGCGACACGGTTAATGATGAAGATATCAGTAATACCATTCGCGCTCTGTTTGCTACCGGCAACTTTGAGGATGTTCGCGTCCTTCGTGATGGTGATACCCTTCTGGTTCAGGTAAAAGAACGTCCGACCATTGCCAGCATTACTTTCTCCGGTAACAAATCGGTGAAAGATGACATGCTGAAGCAAAACCTCGAGGCTTCTGGTGTGCGTGTGGGCGAATCCCTTGATCGCACCACCATTGCCGATATCGAGAAAGGTCTGGAAGACTTCTACTACAGCGTCGGTAAATATAGCGCCAGCGTTAAAGCTGTCGTGACCCCGCTGCCGCGCAACCGTGTTGACCTAAAACTGGTGTTCCAGGAAGGTGTGTCAGCTGAAATCCAGCAAATTAACATTGTTGGTAACCATGCTTTCACCACCGACGAACTGATCTCTCATTTCCAACTGCGTGACGAAGTGCCGTGGTGGAACGTGGTAGGCGATCGTAAATACCAGAAACAGAAACTGGCGGGCGACCTTGAAACCCTGCGCAGCTACTATCTGGATCGCGGTTATGCCCGTTTCAACATCGACTCTACCCAGGTCAGTCTGACGCCAGATAAAAAAGGTATTTACGTCACGGTGAACATCACCGAAGGCGATCAGTACAAGCTTTCTGGCGTTGAAGTGAGCGGCAATCTTGCCGGGCACTCCGCTGAAATTGAGCAGCTGACTAAGATCGAGCCGGGCGAGCTGTATAACGGCACCAAAGTGACCAAGATGGAAGATGACATTAAAAAGCTTCTCGGTCGCTATGGTTATGCCTATCCGCGCGTACAGTCGATGCCTGAAATTAACGATGCCGACAAAACCGTTAAATTACGCGTGAACGTTGATGCGGGTAACCGTTTCTACGTGCGTAAGATCCGTTTTGAAGGTAACGATACCTCGAAAGATGCCGTCCTGCGTCGCGAAATGCGTCAGATGGAAGGTGCATGGCTGGGGAGCGATCTGGTCGATCAGGGTAAGGAGCGTCTGAATCGTCTGGGCTTCTTTGAAACTGTCGATACCGATACCCAACGTGTTCCGGGTAGCCCGGACCAGGTTGATGTAGTCTACAAGGTAAAAGAGCGCAACACCGGTAGCTTCAACTTTGGTATTGGTTACGGTACTGAAAGTGGCGTGAGCTTCCAGGCTGGTGTGCAACAGGATAACTGGTTAGGTACAGGTTATGCTGTTGGTATCAACGGGACCAAAAACGATTACCAGACCTATGCTGAACTGTCGGTAACCAACCCGTACTTCACCGTAGATGGCGTAAGCCTCGGTGGTCGTCTCTTCTATAATGACTTCCAGGCAGATGATGCCGACCTGTCCGACTATACCAACAAGAGTTATGGTACAGACGTGACGTTGGGCTTCCCGATTAACGAATATAACTCGCTGCGTGCAGGTCTGGGTTATGTACATAACTCCCTGTCCAACATGCAGCCTCAGGTTGCGATGTGGCGTTATCTGTACTCTATGGGTGAACATCCGAGCACCTCTGATCAGGATAACAGCTTCAAAACGGACGACTTCACGTTCAACTATGGTTGGACCTATAACAAGCTTGACCGTGGTTACTTCCCGACAGATGGTTCACGTGTCAACCTGACCGGTAAAGTGACCATTCCTGGATCGGATAACGAATACTACAAAGTGACGTTAGACACGGCGACTTATGTGCCGATCGATGACGATCACAAATGGGTTGTTCTGGGGCGTACCCGCTGGGGTTATGGTGATGGTTTAGGCGGCAAAGAGATGCCGTTCTACGAGAACTTCTATGCCGGTGGTTCCAGCACCGTGCGTGGCTTCCAGTCCAATACCATTGGTCCGAAAGCAGTTTACTTCCCGCATCAGGCCAGTAATTATGATCCGGACTATGATTACGAATGTGCGACTCAGGACGGCGCGAAAGACCTGTGTAAATCGGATGATGCTGTAGGCGGTAACGCCATGGCGGTTGCCAGCCTCGAGTTCATCACCCCGACGCCGTTTATTAGCGATAAGTATGCTAACTCGGTTCGTACTTCCTTCTTCTGGGATATGGGTACCGTTTGGGATACAAACTGGGATTCCAGCCAATATTCTGGATATCCGGACTATAGTGATCCAAGCAATATCCGTATGTCTGCGGGTATCGCATTACAATGGATGTCCCCATTGGGGCCGTTGGTGTTCTCCTACGCCCAGCCGTTCAAAAAGTACGATGGAGACAAGGCAGAACAGTTCCAGTTTAACATCGGTAAAACCTGGTAAGTGTTCTCCACAAAGGAATGTAGTGGTAGTGTAGCGATGACTTTAGGCGATCAATATAAGATCGCCGGGCCACGCAAAGAACTGCACCCTCCGGTGCAAATGGGATGGTAAGGAGTTTATTGTGAAAAAGTGGTTATTAGCTGCAGGTCTCGGTTTAGCACTGGCAACTTCTGCTCAGGCGGCTGACAAAATTGCAATCGTCAACATGGGCAGCCTGTTCCAGCAGGTAGCGCAGAAAACCGGTGTTTCTAACACGCTGGAAAATGAGTTCAAAGGCCGTGCCAGCGAACTGCAGCGTATGGAAACCGATCTGCAGGCTAAAATGAAAAAGCTGCAGTCCATGAAAGCGGGCAGCGATCGCACTAAGCTGGAAAAAGACGTGATGGCTCAGCGCCAGACTTTTGCTCAGAAAGCGCAGGCTTTTGAGCAGGATCGCGCACGTCGTTCCAACGAAGAACGCGGCAAACTGGTTACTCGTATCCAGACTGCTGTGAAATCCGTTGCCAACAGCCAGGATATCGATCTGGTTGTTGATGCAAACGCCGTTGCTTACAACAGCAGCGATGTAAAAGACATCACTGCCGACGTACTGAAACAGGTTAAATAAGTAATGCCTTCAATTCGACTGGCTGATTTAGCGCAGCAGTTGGATGCAGAACTACACGGTGATGGCGATATCGTCATCACCGGCGTTGCGTCCATGCAATCTGCACAAACAGGTCACATTACGTTCATGGTTAACCCAAAATACCGTGAGCATTTAGGCTTGTGCCAGGCGTCCGCGGTTGTCATGACCCAGGACGATCTTCCTTTCGCGAAAAGTGCCGCACTGGTAGTGAAGAATCCCTACCTGACTTACGCGCGCATGGCGCAAATTTTAGATACCACGCCGCAGCCCGCGCAGAACATTGCACCCAGTGCGGTGATCGACGCGACGGCGAAGCTGGGTAACAACGTATCGATTGGCGCTAACGCGGTGATTGAGTCCGGCGTTGAACTGGGCGATAACGTGATTATCGGTGCCGGTTGCTTCGTAGGTAAAAACAGCAAAATCGGTGCAGGTTCGCGTCTCTGGGCGAACGTAACCATTTACCATGAGATCCAGATCGGTCAGAATTGCCTGATCCAGTCCGGAACAGTGGTAGGCGCAGACGGCTTTGGTTATGCCAACGATCGTGGTAACTGGGTGAAGATCCCACAGATTGGTCGCGTAATTATTGGCGATCGCGTGGAGATCGGTGCCTGCACAACCATCGATCGCGGCGCGCTGGATGACACTATTATTGGCAATGGCGTGATCATTGATAACCAGTGCCAGATTGCACATAACGTCGTGATTGGCGACAATACGGCGGTTGCCGGTGGCGTCATTATGGCGGGCAGCCTGAAAATTGGTCGTTACTGCATGATCGGCGGAGCCAGCGTAATCAACGGGCATATGGAAATATGCGACAAAGTGACGGTTACGGGCATGGGTATGGTGATGCGTCCCATCACTGAACCAGGCGTCTATTCCTCAGGCATTCCGCTGCAACCCAACAAAGTCTGGCGCAAAACCGCTGCACTGGTGATGAACATTGATGACATGAGCAAGCGTCTGAAATCGCTTGAGCGCAAGGTTAATCAACAAGACTAACGTTCCATCTTTTGTTCGCCAAACTTTACGGCCTGTCTCATTCTTACGATTGCGGCAGGCCGTGTTATTATTGTCGTTTCTTATATTTTGACAGGAAGAGTATCTTGACTACTAACACTCATACTCTGCAGATTGAAGAGATTTTAGAACTTCTGCCGCACCGTTTCCCGTTCTTACTGGTGGATCGCGTGCTGGATTTTGAAGAAGGTCGTTTTCTGCGCGCAGTAAAAAATGTCTCTGTCAATGAGCCATTCTTCCAGGGCCATTTCCCTGGAAAACCGATTTTCCCGGGTGTGCTGATTCTGGAAGCAATGGCACAGGCAACAGGTATTCTGGCGTTTAAAAGCGTAGGAAAACTGGAACCGGGTGAGCTGTACTACTTCGCTGGTATTGACGAAGCGCGCTTCAAGCGCCCGGTCGTGCCTGGCGATCAAATGATCATGGAAGTCACTTTCGAAAAAACGCGCCGCGGCCTGACCCGTTTTAAAGGGGTTGCTCTGGTCGATGGTAAAGTAGTTTGCGAAGCAACGATGATGTGTGCTCGTAGCCGGGAGGCCTGATACGTGATTGATAAATCCGCCTTTGTGCATCCAACCGCCATTGTGGAAGAGGGCGCGTCAATTGGCGCGAACGCACACATTGGTCCTTTTTGTATCGTTGGACCCCATGTCGAAATTGGTGAGGGTACCGTACTGAAATCTCACGTTGTCGTGAATGGTCATACTAAAATTGGCCGCGATAATGAGATTTATCAGTTCGCCTCCATCGGCGAAGTTAACCAGGATCTGAAATATGCTGGCGAACCGACCCGTGTGGAAATCGGCGATCGTAACCGCATTCGCGAAAGCGTCACCATTCATCGTGGCACAGTCCAGGGCGGTGGATTGACGAAGGTGGGCAGCGACAACTTACTGATGATCAACGCGCACATTGCGCACGATTGTACGGTAGGTAACCGCTGTATTCTCGCCAACAACGCAACGCTGGCGGGTCACGTATCGGTTGACGACTTCGCGATCATCGGCGGCATGACCGCAGTCCATCAGTTCTGCATCATTGGTGCGCACGTGATGGTTGGCGGCTGCTCCGGTGTGGCGCAGGACGTCCCTCCTTATGTCATTGCGCAGGGTAACCACGCAACGCCGTTCGGTGTCAATATCGAAGGGCTGAAGCGCCGCGGATTCAGCCGTGAGGCGATTACCGCTATCCGCAATGCGTATAAGCTGATTTATCGTAGCGGTAAAACGCTCGATGAAGTGAAACCGGAAATTGCTGAACTGGCGGAAACATATCCGGAAGTGAAAGCCTTTACCGATTTCTTTGCACGCTCAACGCGCGGTCTGATTCGTTAATGACTGAACAGCGTCCATTAACGATTGCCCTGGTCGCCGGAGAAACCTCCGGCGATATCCTGGGGGCCGGTTTAATCCGCGCTCTGAAAGAACATGTGCCCAACGCCCGCTTTGTTGGTGTTGCCGGGCCACGAATGCAGGCTGAAGGCTGCGAAGCCTGGTACGAAATGGAAGAACTGGCGGTGATGGGCATTGTTGAAGTGCTCGGTCGTCTGCGTCGCTTACTGCATATTCGTGCCGATCTGACAAAGCGTTTTGGCGAACTGAAGCCAGATGTTTTTGTTGGTATTGATGCGCCTGACTTCAATATTACTCTTGAAGGTAACCTCAAAAAGCAGGGTATCAAAACCATTCATTACGTCAGTCCGTCAGTCTGGGCGTGGCGACAGAAACGTGTTTTCAAAATAGGCAGAGCCACCGATCTGGTGCTCGCATTTCTGCCTTTCGAAAAAGCGTTTTATGACAAATACAACGTACCGTGCCGCTTTATCGGTCATACCATGGCTGATGCCATGCCATTAGATCCAGATAAAAATGCCGCCCGTGATGTGCTGGGGATCCCTCACGATGCCCACTGCCTGGCGTTGCTACCGGGGAGCCGTGGTGCAGAAGTTGAAATGCTTAGTGCCGATTTCCTGAAAACGGCCCAGCTTTTGCGCCAGACATATCCGGATCTCGAAATCGTGGTGCCACTGGTGAATGCCAAACGCCGCGAGCAGTTTGAACGCATCAAAGCTGAAGTCGCGCCAGACCTTTCAGTTCATTTGCTGGATGGGATGGGCCGTGAGGCGATGGTCGCCAGCGATGCGGCGCTACTGGCGTCGGGTACGGCAGCCCTGGAGTGTATGCTGGCGAAATGCCCGATGGTGGTGGGATATCGCATGAAGCCTTTTACCTTCTGGTTGGCGAAGCGGCTGGTGAAAACTGATTATGTCTCGCTGCCAAATCTGCTGGCGGGCAGAGAGTTAGTCAAAGAATTATTGCAGGAAGAGTGTGAGCCGCAAAAACTGGCTGCGGCGCTGTTACCGCTGTTGGCGAACGGGAAAACCAGCCACGCGATGCACGATACCTTCCGTGAACTGCATCAGCAGATCCGCTGCAATGCCGATGAGCAGGCGGCACAAGCCGTTCTGGAGTTAGCACAATGATCGAATTTGTTTATCCGCACACGCAGCTGGTTGCGGGTGTGGATGAAGTCGGACGCGGGCCGTTAGTTGGCGCGGTCGTCACCGCTGCGGTGATCCTTGACCCGGCGCGCCCGATTGCCGGGCTGAATGATTCCAAAAAGCTGAGCGAAAAACGCCGTCTGGCGCTCTATGAAGAGATCAAAGAGAAAGCGTTGAGCTGGAGTCTGGGCCGCGCGGAACCCCACGAAATCGACGAGCTGAACATTCTTCATGCGACCATGCTGGCGATGCAGCGTGCCGTCGCTGGGCTGCATATTGCGCCGGAATATGTGTTGATTGATGGTAACCGCTGCCCGAAATTACCGATGCCTGCGATGGCTGTGGTGAAAGGCGATAGCCGCGTACCGGAAATCAGTGCCGCGTCTATCCTGGCGAAAGTGACGCGTGACGCCGAAATGGCGGCGCTGGATATTGTTTTCCCGCAATATGGTTTTGCCCAACACAAAGGGTACCCAACCGCTTTTCATCTGGAAAAACTGGCTGAACACGGCGCGACCGAACACCATCGGCGCAGCTTTGGGCCTGTCAAACGCGCACTGGGACTTGCGTCCTGATTCTTGTGTCGAGATTAAGTAAACCGGAATCTGAAGATGTCTGAACCACGTTTCGTACACCTGCGGGTGCACAGCGACTACTCGATGATCGATGGCCTGGCCAAAACCGCACCGTTGGTAAAAAAGGCGGCGGCGTTGGGTATGCCAGCACTGGCGATCACCGATTTCACCAACCTTTGTGGTCTGGTGAAGTTCTACGGAGCGGGACATGGCGCAGGGATTAAGCCTATCGTCGGGGCAGATTTTAACGTCCAGTGCGACCTGCTGGGTGATGAGTTAACCCACCTGACGGTACTGGCGGCGAACAATACCGGCTATCAGAATCTGACGTTGCTGATCTCAAAAGCGTATCAGCGCGGGTACGGTGCCGCCGGGCCGATCATCGATCGCGACTGGCTTATCGAATTAAACGAAGGGTTGATCCTTCTTTCCGGCGGACGCATGGGCGACGTCGGACGCAGTCTTTTGCGTGGTAACAGCGCGCTGGTAGATGAGTGTGTCGCGTTTTATGAAGAACACTTCCCGGATCGCTATTTTCTCGAGCTGATCCGCACCGGCAGGCCGGATGAAGAAAGCTATCTGCACGCGGCGGTGGAACTGGCGGAAGCGCGCGGTTTGCCCGTCGTGGCGACCAACGACGTGCGCTTTATCGACAGCAGCGACTTTGACGCACACGAAATCCGCGTCGCGATCCACGACGGCTTTACCCTCGACGATCCTAAACGCCCGCGTAACTATTCGCCGCAGCAATATATGCGTAGCGAAGAGGAGATGTGTGAGCTGTTTGCCGACATCCCCGAAGCCCTTGCCAACACCGTTGAGATCGCCAAACGCTGTAACGTAACCGTGCGTCTTGGTGAATACTTCCTGCCGCAGTTCCCGACCGGGGACATGAGCACCGAAGATTATCTGGTCAAGCGTGCAAAAGAGGGCCTGGAAGAGCGTCTGGCCTTTTTATTCCCTGATGAGGAAGAACGTCTTAAGCGCCGCCCGGAATATGACGAACGTCTGGAGACTGAACTTCAGGTTATCAACCAGATGGGCTTCCCGGGCTACTTCCTCATCGTTATGGAATTTATCCAGTGGTCGAAAGATAACGGCGTACCGGTAGGGCCAGGCCGTGGCTCCGGTGCGGGTTCACTGGTGGCCTACGCGCTGAAAATCACCGACCTCGATCCGCTGGAATTTGACCTGCTGTTCGAACGTTTCCTTAACCCGGAACGTGTCTCCATGCCTGACTTCGACGTTGACTTCTGTATGGAGAAACGCGATCAGGTTATCGAGCACGTAGCGGACATGTACGGTCGTGATGCGGTATCGCAGATCATCACCTTCGGTACAATGGCGGCGAAAGCGGTGATCCGCGACGTAGGCCGCGTGCTGGGGCATCCGTACGGCTTTGTCGATCGTATCTCGAAACTGATCCCGCCCGATCCGGGGATGACGCTGGCGAAAGCGTTTGAAGCCGAGCCGCAGCTGCCGGAAATCTACGAAGCGGATGAAGAAGTTAAGGCGCTGATCGACATGGCGCGCAAACTGGAAGGGGTCACCCGTAACGCCGGTAAGCACGCCGGTGGGGTGGTTATCGCGCCGACCAAAATTACCGATTTTGCGCCGCTTTACTGCGATGAAGAGGGCAAACATCCGGTCACCCAGTTTGATAAAAGCGACGTTGAATACGCCGGACTGGTGAAGTTCGACTTCCTTGGTTTGCGTACGCTCACCATCATCAACTGGGCGCTGGAGATGATCAACAAGCGGCGGGCGAAGAATGGCGAGCCGCCGCTGGATATCGCTGCGATCCCGCTGGATGATAAGAAAAGCTTCGACATGCTGCAACGCTCGGAAACCACGGCGGTATTCCAGCTTGAATCGCGCGGCATGAAGGACCTGATCAAGCGTCTACAACCTGACTGCTTCGAAGATATGATCGCCCTAGTGGCACTGTTCCGCCCCGGTCCGTTGCAATCAGGGATGGTGGATAACTTTATCGACCGTAAACATGGTCGTGAAGAGATCTCCTATCCGGACGTACAGTGGCAGCATGAAAGCCTGAAACCGGTACTGGAGCCAACCTACGGCATTATCCTGTATCAGGAACAGGTCATGCAGATTGCGCAGGTGCTTTCTGGTTATACCCTCGGTGGCGCGGATATGCTGCGTCGTGCGATGGGTAAGAAAAAGCCGGAAGAGATGGCTAAGCAACGTTCTGTATTTGCTGAAGGTGCAGAAAAGAACGGAATCAACGCTGAACTGGCGATGAAAATCTTCGACCTGGTGGAGAAATTCGCTGGTTACGGATTTAACAAATCGCACTCTGCGGCCTATGCTTTGGTGTCATATCAAACGTTATGGCTGAAAGCGCACTATCCTGCGGAGTTTATGGCGGCGGTAATGACCGCCGATATGGACAACACCGAGAAGGTGGTGGGTCTGGTGGATGAGTGCTGGCGGATGGGGCTGAAAATCCTGCCACCAGATATAAACTCCGGTCTTTACCATTTCCACGTCAACGACGACGGCGAAATCGTGTATGGTATTGGCGCGATCAAAGGGGTCGGTGAAGGTCCGATTGAGGCCATCATCGAAGCCCGTAATAAAGGCGGCTACTTCCGCGAACTGTTTGATCTCTGCGCCCGTACCGACACCAAAAAGTTGAACCGTCGCGTGCTGGAAAAACTGATCATGTCCGGGGCGTTTGACCGTCTTGGGCCACATCGCGCAGCGCTGATGAACTCGCTGGGCGATGCGTTAAAAGCGGCAGATCAACACGCGAAAGCGGAAGCTATCGGTCAGGCCGATATGTTCGGCGTGCTGGCCGAAGAGCCGGAACAAATTGAACAATCCTACGCCAGCTGCCAACCGTGGCCGGAGCAGGTGGTATTAGATGGGGAACGTGAAACGTTAGGCCTGTACCTGACCGGACACCCTATCAACCAGTATTTAAAAGAGATTGAGCGTTATGTCGGAGGCGTAAGGCTGAAAGACATGCACCCGACAGAACGTGGTAAAGTCATCACGGCTGCGGGGCTCGTTGTTGCCGCGCGGGTTATGGTCACCAAGCGCGGCAATCGTATCGGTATCTGCACGCTGGATGACCGTTCCGGGCGGCTGGAAGTGATGTTGTTTACTGACGCCCTGGATAAATACCAGCAATTGCTGGAAAAAGACCGCATACTTATCGTCAGCGGACAGGTCAGCTTTGATGACTTCAGCGGTGGGCTTAAAATGACCGCTCGCGAAGTGATGGATATTGACGAAGCCCGGGAAAAATATGCTCGCGGGCTTGCTATCTCGCTGACGGACAGGCAAATTGATGACCAGCTTTTAAACCGACTCCGTCAGTCTCTGGAACCCCACCGCTCTGGGACAATTCCAGTACATCTCTACTATCAGAGGGCGGATGCACGCGCGCGGTTGCGTTTTGGCGCGACGTGGCGTGTCTCTCCGAGCGATCGTTTATTAAACGATCTCCGTGGCCTCATTGGTTCGGAGCAGGTGGAACTGGAGTTTGACTAATACAGGAATACTATGAGTCTGAATTTCCTTGATTTTGAACAGCCGATTGCAGAGCTGGAAGCGAAAATCGATTCTCTGACTGCGGTTAGCCGTCAGGATGAGAAACTGGATATTAACATCGATGAAGAAGTGCATCGTCTGCGTGAAAAAAGCGTAGAACTGACACGTAAAATCTTCGCCGATCTCGGTGCATGGCAGATTGCGCAACTGGCACGCCATCCACAGCGTCCTTATACCCTGGATTACGTTCGCCTGGCATTTGATGAATTTGACGAACTGGCTGGCGACCGCGCGTATGCAGACGATAAAGCTATCGTCGGTGGTATCGCCCGTCTCGATGGTCGTCCGGTGATGATCATTGGTCATCAAAAAGGTCGTGAAACCAAAGAAAAAATTCGCCGTAACTTTGGTATGCCAGCGCCAGAAGGTTACCGCAAAGCACTGCGTCTGATGCAAATGGCTGAACGCTTTAAGATGCCAATCATCACCTTTATCGACACCCCGGGGGCTTATCCGGGCGTGGGCGCAGAAGAGCGCGGTCAGTCTGAAGCCATTGCACGCAACCTGCGTGAAATGTCTCGCCTTAGCGTACCGACTATTTGTACCGTTATCGGTGAAGGTGGTTCTGGCGGCGCGCTGGCGATTGGCGTGGGCGATAAAGTGAATATGCTGCAATACAGCACCTATTCCGTTATCTCGCCGGAAGGTTGTGCGTCCATTCTGTGGAAGAGCGCTGATAAAGCGCCGCTGGCGGCTGAAGCGATGGGTATCATCGCTCCGCGTCTGAAAGAACTAAAACTGATCGACTCCATCATCCCAGAACCGCTGGGTGGTGCTCACCGTAACCCGGAAGCGATGGCGGCATCGTTGAAAGCGCAACTGTTGGCGGATCTGGCCGATCTCGACGTGTTAAGCACTGAAGATTTAAAAAATCGTCGTTATCAGCGCCTGATGAGCTACGGTTACGCGTAATTCGCAAAAGTTCTGAAAAAGGGTCACTTCGGTGGCCCTTTTTTATCGCCACGGTTTGAGCAGGCTATGATTAAGGAAGGATTTTCCAGGAGGAACACATGAACATCATTGCCATTATGGGACCGCATGGCGTCTTTTATAAAGATGAGCCCATCAAAGAACTGGAGTCGGCGCTGCTGGCGCAAGGCTTTCAGATTATCTGGCCACAAAACAGCGTTGATTTGCTGAAATTTATCGAACATAACCCTCGAATTTGCGGCGTGATTTTTGACTGGGATGAGTACAGTCTCGATTTATGTAGCGATATCAATCAGCTTAATGAATATCTCCCGCTTTATGCCTTCATCAACACCCACTCGACGATGGATGTCAGCGTGCAGGATATGCGGATGGCGCTCTGGTTTTTTGAATATGCGCTGGGGCAGGCGGAAGATATCGCCATTCGTATGCGTCAGTACACCGACGAATATCTTGATAACATTACACCGCCGTTCACGAAAGCCTTGTTTACCTACGTCAAAGAGCGGAAGTACACCTTTTGTACGCCGGGGCATATGGGCGGTACCGCCTATCAAAAAAGCCCGGTTGGCTGTCTGTTTTATGATTTTTTCGGCGGGAATACCCTCAAGGCTGATGTCTCTATTTCGGTTACCGAGCTTGGTTCGTTGCTCGACCACACCGGGCCACACCTGGAAGCGGAAGAGTACATCGCGCGGACTTTTGGCGCGGAACAGAGTTATATCGTTACCAACGGAACATCGACGTCGAACAAAATTGTGGGTATGTACGCCGCGCCATCCGGCAGTACGCTGTTGATCGACCGCAATTGTCATAAATCGCTGGCGCATCTGTTGATGATGAACGATGTAGTGCCAGTCTGGCTGAAACCGACGCGTAATGCGTTGGGGATTCTTGGTGGGATCCCGCGCCGTGAATTTACTCGCGACAGCATCGAAGAGAAAGTCGCTGCCACCACGCAGGCACAATGGCCGGTTCATGCGGTGATTACCAACTCCACCTATGATGGCTTGCTCTACAACACCGACTGGATCAAACAGACGCTGGATGTCCCGTCGATCCACTTCGATTCCGCCTGGGTGCCGTACACCCATTTTCATCCGATCTACCAGGGGAAAAGTGGTATGAGCGGCGAGCGTGTTGCGGGAAAAGTGATCTTCGAAACGCAATCGACCCACAAAATGCTGGCGGCGTTATCGCAGGCTTCGCTGATCCACATTAAAGGCGAGTATGACGAAGAGGCGTTTAACGAAGCCTTTATGATGCATACCACCACCTCGCCCAGTTATCCCATTGTTGCTTCGGTTGAGACGGCGGCGGCGATGCTGCGTGGTAATCCGGGCAAACGGCTGATTAACCGTTCGGTGGAGCGGGCGCTGCATTTTCGCAAAGAGGTCCAGCGGTTGCGGGAAGAGTCTGACGGTTGGTTTTTCGATATCTGGCAACCGCCGCAGGTGGATGAAGCCGAATGCTGGCCCGTTGCGCCAGGCGAACAGTGGCACGGCTTTAACGATGCGGATGCCGATCATATGTTTCTCGATCCGGTTAAAGTCACTATTTTGACACCGGGGATGGACGAACAGGGCAATATGAGCGAGGAGGGGATCCCGGCGGCGCTGGTGGCAAAATTCCTCGACGAACGTGGGATCGTAGTAGAGAAAACCGGCCCTTATAACCTGCTGTTTCTCTTTAGTATTGGTATCGATAAAACCAAAGCAATGGGATTATTGCGTGGGTTGACGGAATTTAAACGCTCTTACGATCTCAACCTGCGGATCAAAAATATGCTACCCGATCTCTATGCTGAAGATCCCGATTTCTACCGCAATATGCGTATTCAGGATCTGGCGCAAGGGATCCATAAGCTGATTCGTAAACACGATCTTCCCGGTTTGATGTTGCGGGCATTCGATACTTTGCCGGAAATGATCATGACGCCACATCAGGCATGGCAGAGACAGATTAAAGGTGAAGTAGAAACCATTGCGCTGGAACAACTGGTCGGTAGAGTATCGGCAAATATGATCCTGCCTTATCCACCGGGCGTACCGCTGTTGATGCCAGGAGAAATGCTGACCAAAGAGAGCCGCACGGTACTCGATTTTCTACTGATGCTTTGTTCCGTAGGGCAACATTACCCCGGTTTTGAAACGGATATTCACGGCGCGAAACAGGACGAAGACGGCGTTTACCGCGTACGAGTCCTAAAAATGGCGGGATAACTTGCCAGAGCGGCTTCCGGGCGAGTAACGTGCTGTTAACAAATAAAGGAGACGTTATGCTGGGTTTAAAACAGGTTCACCATATTGCGATTATTGCGACGGATTATGCGGTGAGCAAAGCTTTCTACTGCGATATTCTTGGTTTCACGCTGCAAAGCGAAGTCTATCGCGAAGCGCGCGACTCGTGGAAAGGGGATTTGGCGCTTAATGGGCAATATGTGATTGAGCTTTTCTCTTTTCCGTTCCCGCCGGAGCGCCCCAGCCGACCGGAAGCTTGCGGCCTGCGTCATCTGGCTTTTAGCGTTGATGACATCGATGCGGCAGTGGCGCACCTTGAAAGCCATAACGTGAAGTGTGAAGCCATCCGTGTCGATCCATACACGCAAAAACGCTTCACCTTCTTTAACGATCCGGACGGGCTGCCGTTGGAACTGTATGAGCAGTAAGGCTTGTCATCGCCGCATTTGCCCGGTAACGTGCCGGGCATTGCTACTGTAAAATCGCACCATCATGACACTCACGCTCAATAGACAACTTCTCACCTCACGCCAGATTCTGGTGGCCTTTAGCGGCGGGCTTGACTCCACCGTTCTGCTGCATCAGTTGGTGCAGTGGCGGACGGAAAATCCGGGCGTCACTCTGCGCGCTATTCATGTGCATCACGGTTTAAGTGCCAATGCCGATGCCTGGGTTACGCATTGCGAAAACGTCTGCCAACAGTGGCAGGTGCCGCTGGTGGTCGAACGCGTACAACTTGCGCAAGAGGGGCTGGGGATTGAGGCCCAGGCGCGGCAGGTGCGTTATCAGGCATTTGCCCGCACCTTGTTGCCCGGTGAAGTGCTGGTCACCGCGCAACATCTCGACGATCAATGTGAAACTTTTCTGCTGGCGCTAAAACGCGGTAGCGGTCCTGCCGGGCTTTCGGCTATGGGGGAAGTTTCGGAGTTTGCCGGAACACGGCTTATCCGCCCGTTGCTCGCCCGCACGCGGGGGGAACTGGAGCAGTGGGCATTAGCGCATGGTTTACGCTGGATTGAAGACGAAAGTAATCAGGACGACTCATACGATCGTAACTTTCTGCGCCTGCGTGTAGTGCCGTTATTGCAGCAGCGTTGGCCGCATTTTGCCGAAGCAACGGCTCGCAGCGCCGCACTTTGTGCTGAACAAGAGAGCCTGCTGGATGAATTGCTGGCAGATGATTTAGCGCACTGCCAAACGCCGCAGGGGACGCTGCAGATTGCGCCAATGCTGGCGATGAGTGATGCCCGTCGCGCGGCAATTATCCGCCGCTGGCTGGCAGGGCAGAATGCACCGATGCCTTCCCGCGACGCGCTGGTGCGGATCTGGCAGGAAGTGGCGCTGGCGCGGGAAGATGCCTCCCCCTGTTTACGCTTTGGCGCGTTTGAAATACGCCGCTATCAATCGCAACTGTGGTGGATTAAATCCGTTGCCGGGCAAAGCGAAACCATTGTGCCGTGGCAGACGTGGCTACAACCGCTGGAATTACCGGCGGGGCTGGGAAGTGTACAGCTTACTGCGGGAGTCGATATTCGCCCTCCGCGTGCAGACGAAGCGGTCAGCGTGCGTTTCAAAGCGCCAGGATTGCTGCATATTGTCGGTCGCAACGGCGGACGTAAGCTAAAGAAAATCTGGCAAGAGCTGGGCGTGCCGCCGTGGCTACGTGACACCACGCCACTGCTGTTTTATGACGAAACGCTGATTGCGGCGGCAGGGGTATTTGTGACGCAAGAAGGTGTGGCTGAAGGTGAGAATGGCGTAAGTTTTGTCTGGCAGAAAACGCTTAGTTAAGTGAAAGCCGGATAAGACGCATCAAACGTCGCATCCGGCGAAAGTCAATCAGGACTCGCTCACCACCACCGTACCGATTTCCGGGTGGCTAAAGCTGGTAATTTTATCCAGACGTAGCTCACGGGTTTCGCCAGCGGCCTCGACGACCAGATACTCCACATTTTTGCGGGAGACTAAATCGCTGGCTTTTGCCTGCAATTTTTCGCCATCTTTCAGCTCAAGTGTCAGCATTAAATGATGCTGGCAGGCGAGCTCAAGATTATCGTAATCATCACAATTGATTGGTTGATACGTATCATTCATTGACATAATCGCTCACCAGTAAGTTTGCCGCAGCGTATGCTGCTTTTTCCCTGACAGCCTCAGAAAGGGCGTCGTCGGCAGCCATTTCATTCAGCACTTTCAAAACGCAGCCCAGCGCGTCCGGAACGTATCCTAAGTCTCCGCTGGCGATTTCCGCGTACCGCTTGCGTATTAACTCACAATATTTTTCCACATGCCCTCCTGTCAGCACTCTGACTTAACCGTGGATGCAAGTCTAAGCCTACGAAGATAAACTCTGTTTCGCAAGGTGACTATACCACACTCATTTCTGCAATATCAGCGCCGCAACTGCACGTATTCCGTTACAATGGCCTCCTGATTCGAAAGGAGTTTTCTTATGGCGCTTAAAGCGACAATTTATAAAGCGACGGTTAATGTGGCCGATCTCGACCGCAACCAGTTTCTCGATGCCTCTCTGACGCTGGCGCGCCACCCTTCAGAAACCCAGGAGCGTATGATGCTGCGCTTGCTGGCGTGGCTGAAATATGCTGATGAACGTCTGCAATTTACCCGTGGTTTGTGTGCCGATGATGAGCCGGAAGCGTGGCTGCGTAACGATCACCTGGGCATTGATTTGTGGATTGAGCTGGGGCTGCCGGATGAGCGGCGGATTAAGAAAGCCTGCACCCAGGCCGCAGAAGTGGCGCTGTTTACCTATAATAGTCGGGCGGCGCAAATCTGGTGGCAGCAAAATCAGAGCAAATGTGTGCAGTTTGCCAATCTTTCCGTCTGGTATCTGGACGATGAACAACTGGCGAAAGTAAGCGCCTTTGCCGATCGTACCATGACGCTGCAGGCAACGATTCAGGATGGCGTGATCTGGTTATCGGACGATAAGAATAATCTGGAAGTTAACTTAACCGCCTGGCAACAACCTTCATGATTGTGATTTCCCGACATGTTGCTATTCCCGATGGTGAGCTTGAGATCACCGCCATTCGTGCGCAGGGCGCGGGCGGGCAGCATGTTAATAAGACCTCAACGGCCATTCATCTGCGTTTTGACATTCGGGCGTCCAGCCTGCCAGAGTATTACAAAGAGCGTCTGCTCGCCGCCAGCCATCATTTGATCAGCAGTGATGGCGTGATTGTCATTAAGGCACAGGAATACCGCAGTCAGGAACTGAACCGCGAAGCCGCGCTGGCCCGGCTGGTGGCAGTGATTAAAGATTTAACAACAGAACAAAAAGCCCGACGACCCACGCGGCCCACCCGTGCATCGAAAGAGCGCAGGCTGGCATCGAAAGCACAAAAATCAAGCGTGAAAGCGTTGCGCGGCAAAGTGCGCAGCGGTCGGGAATAAAAAGAAGGAATGGATGGTGAAAAAAGCGATAGTGACAGCGATGGCTGTAATCAGCCTCTTTACTCTGATGGGATGTAATAATCGGGCCGAAGTTGATGCGCTTTCTCCGGCGCAGGCTGCCGAACTGAAACCGATGCCGCAAAGTTGGCGCGGCGTGCTGCCGTGTGCTGATTGCGAAGGAATCGAAACCTCTCTGTTCCTCGAAAAAGACGGAACATGGGTGATGAATGAGCGTTATCTCGGTGCTCGTGAAGAACCTTCCTCCTTCGCTTCCTACGGTACATGGGCGCGAACCGCTGACAAGTTGGTATTAACCGACAGCAAAGGTGAAAAGTCATATTATCGGGCGAAAGGCGATGCGCTGGAGATGCTCGATCGTGAAGGCAATCCGATTGAATCGCAGTTCAACTATACGCTGGAACCGGCACAATCCAGTTTACCTATGACGCCGATGACCCTGCGAGGCATGTATTTTTATATGGCTGATGCGGCGACCTTCACTGATTGCGCGACCGGAAAACGTTTCATGGTAGCGAATAACGCAGAGCTGGAGCGTGGCTACCTGGCTGCGCGCGGTCACAGTGAAAAACCGGTGTTACTGTCAGTAGAAGGTCACTTTACGCTTGAGGGTAATCCGGATACCGGTGCGCCGACTAAAGTATTGGCACCCGATACGGCAGGGAAATTTTACCCCAACCAGGATTGCAGTAGTTTGGGGCAGTAACCCGTCTTGAGACAGAAACAAACGCAAAACAGGCCAGAAGGATATATTTCAACATTTTGAATTTGCACGTTTTTTGTAGGCCGGATAAGGCGTTTACGCCGCATCCGGCAATGGTGCTCAACGCCTGATGCGACGCTGGCGCGTCTTATCATGCCTACAACCCCCCTCATACCTTAAGGCGGATAAGGCATTTACTTTATCACCGGGTCAAACCAACAAAGCGACCCGCCTTGATATAAATCCCAGGCTTCAGGTGCCCAACATACTGTAACTGCGTTTCTGGCTTAAACGCAGAGACATCGCCAGTACGCATATGCATCAGATCGGCAGGGCTAATCCAGCCTGATTGCGCCAGCATAAGCGGATGCCCGGCTTTGGCAAATGCATCAGTGACAAATTCCGAACAAAACCACGACTTTTTGTCTCCTTCGCCCACACTGCTTAACTGCGCTTTCGCCAGGCCGCTGACGCACTGTTGGCGAAAATCCTCGGAGAACGGATTCAGTGAGCACATCTGGCGAGTCACCATAAAGGGAATAAATTCGACAATGCCGCGATAGTTATAACCGCTATCTTTGATTTTATTGGCAAACGCGGTGATATCTGTGGCTTGTTGCGGGGTAAGATCCGGGACTCGTAAGACGAAAAGCTTATCACTATGCTTCATCGCTTTTTTAAGGGAAACAATCTGGACGCCAGCGCCTGTCGCTTCTGCAACGTTATTATCACCCAGAAAGATTGCAACGTGACTCACAGAGGAAGTGCTGAAGACGCGGATTCCAAATGAGGTTACCCCAAGGCTTGAGGAGAACAGCAAATCGCCGGGTTTGAGATCAGGTGCCGTTATTTCTTTTATTGATTGTTCGGTGAAAGAGCTTTGATGCTGGAATTTGACTGCCCATGTTTTCGCCCCGGCATCTACCGCTGTGGCTGATGAGTCTGGCTGGCTGATATCTACGGTACAGGCCGAAAGTAAAAGAAAGCTGGGGAGAAGCAGGCGGTAGTACGCCTTTGGTTTATCCATTTTATACAATCCATGTAAAAAAGGGCCCTGAAATTCAGGACCCTTTCTGGCATCAGCCTTTAATCTGTTTCACCAGATATTCGACGATGTCACCAGTCTTAATTAACTGTTTCTCGCCGTTGCGACGATATTTATATTCGATATCGTCGTTGTCGAGGTTACGGTCGCCCAGCACAATAGTGTGCGGAATACCGATCAGTTCCATATCAGCAAACATCACGCCCGGACGCTCTTTGCGGTCATCCAGCAGCACTTCGATACCTTGTGCACGCAGTTCACTGTACAGTTTCTCAGCAAGCTCCTGTACGCGGAAGGATTTGTGCATGTTCATCGGCAGAATCGCCACCTGGAACGGTGCGATCGCGTCAGGCCATACGATGCCGCGTTCGTCGTAGTTCTGCTCAATCGCCGCAGCCACAACGCGCGTTACCCCGATACCGTAGCAACCCATAGTCAGGATTTGGTTACGGCCATCTTCACCCTGTACGGAGGCTTTCAGTGCTTCGGAGTACTTGGTACCCAGCTGGAAGATGTGACCAACTTCGATACCACGTTTGATCAGCAGCGTACCCTGGCCATCCGGGCTTGGATCGCCAGCCACCACGTTACGGATATCCGCAACTTCCGGGGTAGCGACATCGCGATCCCAGTTGATGCCGAAGTAGTGTTTACCATCGATGTTAGCACCAGCAGCGAAATCACTCATCGCCGCAACGGTACGGTCAATCACCACCGGAATCGGCATGTTTACCGGACCCAGTGAACCCGGACCGGCTTTAACCACAGCACGAATTTCTTCTTCGGTCGCGAAAGTCAGCGGGCTTGCAACCTGCGGCAGTTTTTCTGCTTTAACTTCGTTCAGCTCGTGGTCACCGCGCACCAGCAGCGCAACTAACGGGAAGCTACTGCCTTCAACCGCTTTAACCAGCAGAGTCTTAACCGTTTTCTCAATCGGCAGATTGAACTGTTCAACCAGTTCCGCGATGGTTTTCGCGTTCGGCGTATCAACCAGCGTCATTTCCTGGGTAGCCGCAGCGCGCGGTTCTTTCGGCGCGATAGCTTCTGCCAGTTCAATGTTCGCTGCATAGTCAGAGGTGTCGGAGAAGACCACATCGTCTTCACCGCTCTGCGCCAGCACCTGGAATTCGTGAGAGGCGCTGCCGCCGATAGAACCGGTGTCGGCCTGTACGGCGCGGAAATCCAGCCCCATGCGGCTGAAGATTTTGCTGTAGGCCGCATACATTGCATCGTAGGTTTCCTGCAGGGATTCCTGGGAAGTATGGAAAGAGTAAGCATCTTTCATCAGGAATTCGCGGGAACGCATGACGCCGAAACGCGGACGCACTTCGTCGCGGAACTTGGTCTGGATCTGATAGAAGTTCAGCGGCAGCTGTTTGTAAGAGCTAAGCTCGTTACGAATCAGGTCAGTGATAACTTCTTCATGAGTTGGGCCGAGTACGAACGGACGCTCGCCACGGTCAACAAAACGCAGCAGTTCCGGACCGTACTGTTCCCAACGACCACTCTCTTGCCACAAATCGGCTGGCTGAACCACCGGCATCGACACCTCGATTGCACCGGCGTTGTTCATCTCTTCACGCACGATGTTTTCGACTTTTTTCAGAACGCGCACGCCGGTCGGCAGCCAGGTATATAACCCGGAGGCCAGCTTGCGGATCATCCCGGCGCGCAGCATCAGCTGATGGCTGATCACCTCGGCGTCGGCAGGTGTCTCCTTGAGAGTGGAGAGCAGGTATTGGCTAGTACGCATGTTGTTACGGTTCCAGTTGGAAGGTAGAACAGGCTCAAGGCGAGCCTGGGACAAAAAAAGTGATTTAGTTTACCAGTGCAAAAGAAATGTCAAAAGAGAAGGGCGTGAATTTAACGCGGTTCCAGCGCAAAGACTTCAAAACCTGCGTCGGTGACGCGCCAGCGAACGTTAAAATCATGTAGCCAGACGGCATAGGTTTTGCCCGTTTCCTCACCTTTACGATAGGCCGGGCGCGGGTCCTGCGCCAGTACTTCGCGGATAAACAGCGTTAACTGCGGATAACGCTTCTCCAGCGTCAAAAGCTGCTTTTCGACCTCTGCGGTAAAACTCACCGCCATCTCTGCAGCTGGCGCACTTTGCGCATAGCTGGCACTGGCATCGGGAAGCGATTCGGCAAAGGGGAGATACGGTTTGATATCCACTACCGGCGTACCATCGACCAGATCCAGACTGCCGAGCTTCAGAATCACGCTGTCTTTATGGCAAACAACCTCTTTCAGCTCTACCAGCGACATGCCAATTGGGTTAGGGCGGAAAGTAGAGCGTGTTGCGAAAACCCCCATTCTGGCGTTACCGCCGAGGCGCGGTGGACGCACAGTCGGACGCCAGCCGCCTTCCATCGTTTGATGAAAGACGAAAAGGATCCATAAATGGCTGAACGCTTCCAGGCCGCGAACGGCGTCGGCCTGGTTGTAGGGAGCAATGAGATGCAGTTCGCCGTTGGCGCTTTTTACCAGACCTGGCTGGCGCGGAACGGCGAATTTTTCTTTATAGGGCGAGCGAATAACGCCTATTTGCTCGAACTGGAAACTGCTCATTTCGCCGTAATGTTAAGCGCAGAACCGATACATACAGCCTGACGATAGCAGCCCGGCGTACCGCTGGTGACTTCGCAGCTATGCAGTAATACAGCATTGGCTTTCATTTTAGAGGCGTTGATTTGCATCCGCTTACGTGCGGTTGGAATGCTCGGCGGAGAGTCCTGATTAGAGGCCTGGCAAGAGTCGCCACTGACTTCACCGAGATCGCGGAACGGTTTGCCGACTAATTCTTCTGCATTGGTATAAATTCGGACCGGCGTGGCGCGCGGCGCTTTCGGTTTTGCAGGCTCCGCTTTCGGCTGGGGTGCAGTGCTTTGAACGGGTTCGACAGGGGATCTGCTTAACATGGAACAGCCGCTTAGCATGAGTGCTACTAAACAGATCGGTAAAGCACGCATAGTATTTCCTCAATGTATGATCAAAACGTCAATATTGAATCAGGAGCTTGTAAAAATGACAAGACGGGCAAGCGCCCGTCCTGAATGATATTACAAATTGTGGAAACAGCCTAAAAATTACCAGCCTTTAACAGCGCCGCCGTTAAACACTTTGTTTGCTGCTTCGTAAACTTCGTCAGACTGATAAGCCTGAACGAATTTCTTCACGTTCTCGGCGTCTTTGTTATCTTCACGCGTTACGATCAGGTTTACGTACGGGGACTCTTTATCTTCGACAAAGATACCGTCTTTCGCCGGAGTCAGGCCAATCTGGCTGGCATAGGTGGTATTGATAACTGCCAGAGCGATTTGCGCGTCGTCCAGAGAACGCGGCAGCTGCGGTGCTTCCAGCTCAACAATTTTCAGATTTTTGGGGTTCTCAACAACATCAAGAACGGTCGGCAGCAGGCCAACGCCATCTTTCAGTTTGATCAAGCCCACTTTTTGCAGCAGCAGCAGTGAACGACCAAGGTTAGTTGGGTCGTTTGGCACGGCAACCTGCGAACCATCCTGCAGTTCATCCAGTGATTTGATTTTCTTGGAGTAACCAGCAATCGGATAAACAAAAGTGTTGCCTACTGCGACCAGTTTGTAGCCACGATCTTTCAGTTGCTGATCAAGGTACGGTTTATGCTGGAAGGCGTTGGCGTCGATATCGCCTTTGCTCAATGCTTCGTTTGGCAGAACATAGTCGTTGAAGGTTACCAGCTCAACGTCCAGGCCATATTTGTCTTTCGCAACTTTCTGCGCGACTTCTGCTACCTGCTGTTCGGCACCAACAATCACGCCGACTTTAATGTGGTTTGGATCTTTTTCATCCTGACCGCAGCCTACCAGTGCCAGTGATCCAATCAGGGCTCCCACTGCCGCAAAGGTTTTGAATTTGAACGCCATACCTTATTCCTTCTTCAATTATTTATGTTGTGTTGAACGTTACTTGCGAGTGACAGCCCGGACGATGCGGTCGCCTGCGAACTGAATTAAATAAACCAGAATGACCAGCAATACCAGTACCGTATTCATCACCGTCGCGTTGTAGCCGATGTAGCCATACTGATAGCCAATCTGACCTAAACCGCCGGCACCGACTGCACCACCCATCGCGGAATAACCGACCAGGGTAATCAGGGTGATAGTCGCAGCATTCACCAGACCCGGCAATGCTTCCGGTAACAGCACTTTACGGACGATCTGCATCGGCGTGGCACCCATTGCGCGGGAAGCTTCAATTAATCCGGTTGGGATCTCCAGCAGAGCGTTCTCGACCATACGGGCAATAAACGGTGCTGCACCAACGGTTAACGGAACAATCGCTGCCTGCAAACCAATCGATGTACCGACAATAACGCGGGTAAACGGAATCATCCATACCAGCAAGATAATGAACGGGATGGAACGGAAAATGTTCACAATCGCAGAAACGGTACGATACAGCTTCGCGTTAGCAATAATTTGCCCCGGACGCGTGACATAAAGTAGGACGCCAACCGGCAGACCAATCACAAAGCCAAAAAATCCGGATACGAAGGTCATTGCCAGCGTTTCCCATACGCCACGAACCAGCAGCCACATCATCGGCTCAGACATAACCCAGTACCTCTACTTTTACATGGTGTTCCTGCAGCCAGGCAATGGCGGCTTGCGTATCTTGTTGTGTGCCGTGCATTTCAGTCAGCATGATGCCGAACTTAACGCCACCGGCGTAATCCATCTGCGCGCTAATAATGTTGTTGTTGACGTTGAAACGACGCGCGGTTTCAGAAAGCAGTGGGGCATCGACCGATTGACCGGTAAACTCCAGACGCAACATCGGCACGCAGTCAGTGAATGGCTCCGCATGCAGACGTTCCTGGTAATCTTCCGGGATATCCAGATGCAGGGTAGACTGAATAAACTTCTGCGCCAGCGGCGTTTTCGGATGTGAGAACACTTCACTTACCGTGTCCTGCTCGATCAGTTCGCCGTTGCTGATGACCGCCACGCAATCACAAATACGCTTCACAACGTCCATTTCGTGGGTGATCAACAGAATCGTCAAACCCAGACGGCGGTTGATGTCTTTCAGCAGTTCGAGAATAGAACGTGTCGTTGCCGGGTCCAGCGCGCTGGTGGCTTCATCACACAGCAATACTTTGGGATTGCTGGCTAATGCACGGGCAATCGCCACACGTTGTTTCTGCCCACCGGAAAGATTCGACGGGTAGCTATCATGCTTATCGCCAAGACCAACCAATGACAGCAATTCCGTCACGCGACGTTTGATCTCGTCTTTCGGTGTGTTGTCCAGCTCCAGCGGCAGAGCCACGTTGCCAAAAACAGTACGCGAAGAGAGCAGGTTAAAATGCTGGAAAATCATACCAATCTGGCGGCGAGCTTTGGTCAACTCAGATTCTGACAGCGTGGTCAGCTCCTGGCCATCGACCAGCACGCTACCCTCGGTTGGGCGCTCCAGCAGGTTTACACAACGTATAAGCGTACTCTTACCCGCGCCTGAGGCACCGATAACGCCATAAATTTGTCCAGCTGGCACATGCAGGCTGACGTTGTTCAACGCCTGGATGGTGCGGGTGCCCTGGTGGAACACTTTGGTGATATTCGAAAGTTTTATCATTGATTATTTATTATCGTCATTAAGTTAGTCGTGGCATTTCGAATGCCTGAAACGGGCAACGCCGTCAATGAAATGGATGTTAAGGCATCCAGACGTCTAAATCAATCAGGTTTATGCGAAGAGCACTTTCTTGCAGGTCGAAACATGCGATACTAGCGTCACATGCCTTATTAAGGAGCTATAAAAGGTGGCGAAGAGCTTACCCGCAATTTTTCTTGACCGTGATGGCACCATTAATGTCGATCACGGCTATGTCCATGAGATCGACAACTTTGAATTTATCGACGGTGTTATTGACGCCATGCGCGAGCTAAAAAAAATGGGGTTTGCGCTGGTGGTAGTAACCAACCAGTCTGGCATTGCTCGCGGTAAATTTACCGAAGCACAGTTTGAAACGCTGACCGAGTGGATGGACTGGTCGCTGGCGGACCGAGATGTCGATCTGGATGGTATCTATTATTGCCCGCATCATCCGCAGGGTAGTGTTGAAGAGTTTCGCCAGGTCTGCGACTGCCGTAAACCACATCCGGGGATGCTTTTGTCAGCACGCGATTATTTGCATATTGATATGGCCGCTTCTTATATGGTGGGCGATAAATTAGAAGATATGCAGGCAGCGGCTGCGGCGAACGTGGGAACAAAAGTGCTGGTGCGTACGGGTAAACCTATTACGCCTGAAGCAGAAAACGCGGCGGATTGGGTGTTAAATAGCCTGGCAGACCTGCCGCAAGCGATAAAAAAGCAGCAAAAACCGGCATAATGATTAAAAGATGAGCGATTGAAATAAAAATGCATTTTTCCACTTGTCTTCCTGAGACGACTCCCTATAATGCGCCTCCATCGACACGGCGGATGTGAATCACTTCACACAAACAGCCGGTTCGGTTGAAGAGAAAAATCCTGAAATTCAGGGTTGACTCTGAAAGAGGAAAGCGTAATATACGCCACCTCGCGACAGTGCGCTAAAGCGCGTCGCAACTGCTCTTTAACAATTTATCAGACAATCTGTGTGGGCACTCGAAGATACGGATTCTTAACGTCGAAAGACAAAAAATGAATACCAAGTTTCAAGAGTGAACACGTAATTCATTACGAAGTTTAATTCTTTGAGCATCAAACTTTTAAATTGAAGAGTTTGATCATGGCTCAGATTGAACGCTGGCGGCAGGCCTAACACATGCAAGTCGAACGGTAACAGGAAACAGCTTGCTGTTTCGCTGACGAGTGGCGGACGGGTGAGTAATGTCTGGGAAACTGCCTGATGGAGGGGGATAACTACTGGAAACGGTAGCTAATACCGCATAACGTCGCAAGACCAAAGAGGGGGACCTTCGGGCCTCTTGCCATCGGATGTGCCCAGATGGGATTAGCTAGTAGGTGGGGTAACGGCTCACCTAGGCGACGATCCCTAGCTGGTCTGAGAGGATGACCAGCCACACTGGAACTGAGACACGGTCCAGACTCCTACGGGAGGCAGCAGTGGGGAATATTGCACAATGGGCGCAAGCCTGATGCAGCCATGCCGCGTGTATGAAGAAGGCCTTCGGGTTGTAAAGTACTTTCAGCGGGGAGGAAGGGAGTAAAGTTAATACCTTTGCTCATTGACGTTACCCGCAGAAGAAGCACCGGCTAACTCCGTGCCAGCAGCCGCGGTAATACGGAGGGTGCAAGCGTTAATCGGAATTACTGGGCGTAAAGCGCACGCAGGCGGTTTGTTAAGTCAGATGTGAAATCCCCGGGCTCAACCTGGGAACTGCATCTGATACTGGCAAGCTTGAGTCTCGTAGAGGGGGGTAGAATTCCAGGTGTAGCGGTGAAATGCGTAGAGATCTGGAGGAATACCGGTGGCGAAGGCGGCCCCCTGGACGAAGACTGACGCTCAGGTGCGAAAGCGTGGGGAGCAAACAGGATTAGATACCCTGGTAGTCCACGCCGTAAACGATGTCGACTTGGAGGTTGTGCCCTTGAGGCGTGGCTTCCGGAGCTAACGCGTTAAGTCGACCGCCTGGGGAGTACGGCCGCAAGGTTAAAACTCAAATGAATTGACGGGGGCCCGCACAAGCGGTGGAGCATGTGGTTTAATTCGATGCAACGCGAAGAACCTTACCTGGTCTTGACATCCACAGAACTTTCCAGAGATGGATTGGTGCCTTCGGGAACTGTGAGACAGGTGCTGCATGGCTGTCGTCAGCTCGTGTTGTGAAATGTTGGGTTAAGTCCCGCAACGAGCGCAACCCTTATCCTTTGTTGCCAGCGGTCCGGCCGGGAACTCAAAGGAGACTGCCAGTGATAAACTGGAGGAAGGTGGGGATGACGTCAAGTCATCATGGCCCTTACGACCAGGGCTACACACGTGCTACAATGGCGCATACAAAGAGAAGCGACCTCGCGAGAGCAAGCGGACCTCATAAAGTGCGTCGTAGTCCGGATTGGAGTCTGCAACTCGACTCCATGAAGTCGGAATCGCTAGTAATCGTGGATCAGAATGCCACGGTGAATACGTTCCCGGGCCTTGTACACACCGCCCGTCACACCATGGGAGTGGGTTGCAAAAGAAGTAGGTAGCTTAACCTTCGGGAGGGCGCTTACCACTTTGTGATTCATGACTGGGGTGAAGTCGTAACAAGGTAACCGTAGGGGAACCTGCGGTTGGATCACCTCCTTACCTTAAAGAAGCGTACTTTGCAGTGCTCACACAGATTGTCTGATGAAAATGAGCAGTAAAACCTCTACAGGCTTGTAGCTCAGGTGGTTAGAGCGCACCCCTGATAAGGGTGAGGTCGGTGGTTCAAGTCCACTCAGGCCTACCAAATTTGCACGGCAAATTTGAAGAGGTTTTAACTACATGTTATGGGGCTATAGCTCAGCTGGGAGAGCGCCTGCTTTGCACGCAGGAGGTCTGCGGTTCGATCCCGCATAGCTCCACCATCTCTGTAGTGATTAAATAAAAAATACTTCAGAGTGTACCTGCAAAGGTTCACTGCGAAGTTTTGCTCTTTAAAAATCTGGATCAAGCTGAAAATTGAAACACTGAACAACGAAAGTTGTTCGTGAGTCTCTCAAATTTTCGCAACTCTGAAGTGAAACATCTTCGGGTTGTGAGGTTAAGCGACTAAGCGTACACGGTGGATGCCCTGGCAGTCAGAGGCGATGAAGGACGTGCTAATCTGCGATAAGCGTCGGTAAGGTGATATGAACCGTTATAACCGGCGATTTCCGAATGGGGAAACCCAGTGTGATTCGTCACACTATCATTAACTGAATCCATAGGTTAATGAGGCGAACCGGGGGAACTGAAACATCTAAGTACCCCGAGGAAAAGAAATCAACCGAGATTCCCCCAGTAGCGGCGAGCGAACGGGGAGCAGCCCAGAGCCTGAATCAGTGTGTGTGTTAGTGGAAGCGTCTGGAAAGGCGCGCGATACAGGGTGACAGCCCCGTACACAAAAATGCACATGCTGTGAGCTCGATGAGTAGGGCGGGACACGTGGTATCCTGTCTGAATATGGGGGGACCATCCTCCAAGGCTAAATACTCCTGACTGACCGATAGTGAACCAGTACCGTGAGGGAAAGGCGAAAAGAACCCCGGCGAGGGGAGTGAAAAAGAACCTGAAACCGTGTACGTACAAGCAGTGGGAGCACGCTTAGGCGTGTGACTGCGTACCTTTTGTATAATGGGTCAGCGACTTATATTCTGTAGCAAGGTTAACCGAATAGGGGAGCCGAAGGGAAACCGAGTCTTAACTGGGCGTTAAGTTGCAGGGTATAGACCCGAAACCCGGTGATCTAGCCATGGGCAGGTTGAAGGTTGGGTAACACTAACTGGAGGACCGAACCGACTAATGTTGAAAAATTAGCGGATGACTTGTGGCTGGGGGTGAAAGGCCAATCAAACCGGGAGATAGCTGGTTCTCCCCGAAAGCTATTTAGGTAGCGCCTCGTGAATTCATCTCCGGGGGTAGAGCACTGTTTCGGCAAGGGGGTCATCCCGACTTACCAACCCGATGCAAACTGCGAATACCGGAGAATGTTATCACGGGAGACACACGGCGGGTGCTAACGTCCGTCGTGAAGAGGGAAACAACCCAGACCGCCAGCTAAGGTCCCAAAGTCATGGTTAAGTGGGAAACGATGTGGGAAGGCCCAGACAGCCAGGATGTTGGCTTAGAAGCAGCCATCATTTAAAGAAAGCGTAATAGCTCACTGGTCGAGTCGGCCTGCGCGGAAGATGTAACGGGGCTAAACCATGCACCGAAGCTGCGGCAGCGACGCTGATGCGTTGTTGGGTAGGGGAGCGTTCTGTAAGCCTGTGAAGGTGTGCTGTGAGGCATGCTGGAGGTATCAGAAGTGCGAATGCTGACATAAGTAACGATAAAGCGGGTGAAAAGCCCGCTCGCCGGAAGACCAAGGGTTCCTGTCCAACGTTAATCGGGGCAGGGTGAGTCGACCCCTAAGGCGAGGCCGAAAGGCGTAGTCGATGGGAAACAGGTTAATATTCCTGTACTTGGTGTTACTGCGAAGGGGGGACGGAGAAGGCTATGTTGGCCGGGCGACGGTTGTCCCGGTTTAAGCGTGTAGGCTGGTTTTCCAGGCAAATCCGGAAAATCAAGGCTGAGGCGTGATGACGAGGCACTACGGTGCTGAAGCAACAAATGCCCTGCTTCCAGGAAAAGCCTCTAAGCATCAGGTAACATCAAATCGTACCCCAAACCGACACAGGTGGTCAGGTAGAGAATACCAAGGCGCTTGAGAGAACTCGGGTGAAGGAACTAGGCAAAATGGTGCCGTAACTTCGGGAGAAGGCACGCTGATATGTAGGTGAAGCGACTTGCTCGTGGAGCTGAAATCAGTCGAAGATACCAGCTGGCTGCAACTGTTTATTAAAAACACAGCACTGTGCAAACACGAAAGTGGACGTATACGGTGTGACGCCTGCCCGGTGCCGGAAGGTTAATTGATGGGGTCAGCGCAAGCGAAGCTCTTGATCGAAGCCCCGGTAAACGGCGGCCGTAACTATAACGGTCCTAAGGTAGCGAAATTCCTTGTCGGGTAAGTTCCGACCTGCACGAATGGCGTAATGATGGCCAGGCTGTCTCCACCCGAGACTCAGTGAAATTGAACTCGCTGTGAAGATGCAGTGTACCCGCGGCAAGACGGAAAGACCCCGTGAACCTTTACTATAGCTTGACACTGAACATTGAGCCTTGATGTGTAGGATAGGTGGGAGGCTTTGAAGTGTGGACGCCAGTCTGCATGGAGCCGACCTTGAAATACCACCCTTTAATGTTTGATGTTCTAACGTTGACCCGTAATCCGGGTTGCGGACAGTGTCTGGTGGGTAGTTTGACTGGGGCGGTCTCCTCCTAAAGAGTAACGGAGGAGCACGAAGGTTGGCTAATCCTGGTCGGACATCAGGAGGTTAGTGCAATGGCATAAGCCAGCTTGACTGCGAGCGTGACGGCGCGAGCAGGTGCGAAAGCAGGTCATAGTGATCCGGTGGTTCTGAATGGAAGGGCCATCGCTCAACGGATAAAAGGTACTCCGGGGATAACAGGCTGATACCGCCCAAGAGTTCATATCGACGGCGGTGTTTGGCACCTCGATGTCGGCTCATCACATCCTGGGGCTGAAGTAGGTCCCAAGGGTATGGCTGTTCGCCATTTAAAGTGGTACGCGAGCTGGGTTTAGAACGTCGTGAGACAGTTCGGTCCCTATCTGCCGTGGGCGCTGGAGAACTGAGGGGGGCTGCTCCTAGTACGAGAGGACCGGAGTGGACGCATCACTGGTGTTCGGGTTGTCATGCCAATGGCACTGCCCGGTAGCTAAATGCGGAAGAGATAAGTGCTGAAAGCATCTAAGCACGAAACTTGCCCCGAGATGAGTTCTCCCTGACTCCTTGAGAGTCCTGAAGGAACGTTGAAGACGACGACGTTGATAGGCCGGGTGTGTAAGCGCAGCGATGCGTTGAGCTAACCGGTACTAATGAACCGTGAGGCTTAACCTTACAACGCCGAAGATGTTTTGGCGGATTGAGAGAATTTCAGCTTTGATTCAGAGTCCGAAGGATTTTGCGCTGAGACAAGGCGGCAAATGAAGCGAAGGAAAGAGCATACTGAAGTATGTGACTGACTTTCGCGAATGCAGCCGACGCAGTATCAGCACAAAAGACACAGGACAGAGCACAGGAATTTGCCTGGCGGCCGTAGCGCGGTGGTCCCACCTGACCCCATGCCGAACTCAGAAGTGAAACGCCGTAGCGCCGATGGTAGTGTGGGGTCTCCCCATGCGAGAGTAGGGAACTGCCAGGCATCAAATTAAGCAGTAAGCCGGTCATAAAACCGGTGGTTGTAAAAGAATTCGGTGGAGCGGTAGTTCAGTCGGTTAGAATACCTGCCTGTCACGCAGGGGGTCGCGGGTTCGAGTCCCGTCCGTTCCGCCACTTATTAAGAAGCCTCGAGTTAACGCTCGAGGTTTTTTTTCGTCTGTATATCTATTATTGCCAGAATCGCAAAAATCCTCTGCATTTTACGCTCTTTTTCCTCAACAGTCTGAAGCCCATAATCACCTCAGTTAACGAAAATAGCATTAAAAGAGGCATATTATGGCTATCCCTGCATTTGGTTTAGGTACTTTCCGTCTGAAAGACGACGTTGTTATTTCATCTGTGAAAACGGCGCTTGAACTTGGTTATCGCGCAATTGATACTGCACAAATCTATGATAACGAAGCCGCAGTAGGTCAGGCGATTGCAGAAAGTGGCGTGCCACGTCATGAACTCTACATCACCACTAAAATCTGGATTGAAAATCTCAGCAAAGACAAATTGATCCCGAGTCTGAAAGAGAGCCTGCAAAAATTGCGTACTGATTATGTTGATCTGACTCTAATCCACTGGCCGTCACCAAACGATGAAGTCTCTGTTGAAGAGTTTATGCAGGAGCTGCTGGAAGCCAAAAAAGAAGGGTTGACGCGTGAGATCGGTATTTCCAACTTCACGATCCCATTGATGGAAAAGGCGATTGCTGCTGTTGGCGCTGAAAACATCGCTACTAACCAGATTGAACTCTCTCCTTATCTGCAAAACCGTAAAGTGGTTGCCTGGGCTAAACAGCACGGCATCCATATTACTTCCTATATGACGCTGGCGTATGGTAAGGCCCTGAAAGATGAGGTTATTGCTCGTATCGCAGCTAAACACAATGCGACTCCGGCACAAGTGATTCTGGCGTGGGCTATGGGGGAAGGTTACTCAGTAATTCCTTCTTCTACTAAACGTAAAAACCTGGAAAGTAATCTTAAGGCACAAAATTTACAGCTTGATGCCGAAGATAAAAAAGCGATCGCCGCACTGGATTGCAACGACCGCCTGGTTAGCCCGGAAGGTCTGGCTCCTGAATGGGATTAAGCCTCTCTGACAGCTCCTCCGGGAGCTGTTTTTACATGCTCGCTAAGGAAATCGATAAAAGCCCGGATGCGCGTACTTACCGCACGGTCGCTGTAATAGACGGCACTGAATGGCATTTCCACTGGCAACACTTTATCTGCCATTAACTCCACCAATTCTCCGCGAGCGATTTCTTTGTCGATCATGTAGTCGGACAAACATGCAATCCCGTTGCCACTCAGGCAAAGCTGTTTCAGTGTTTCCCCACTATTGGATGACAAACCGTACTTCACCTCATGTAATTGTCCATCACTACAGGCTATCGGCCAGGTATTGAGGGAAGCGGGTTCAGTGAATCCCAGGCAAACATGTTGCTTTAAATCGTCGATCGTTTCTGGCTTCCCGTAGCGGGAAATATAATCGGGGGAGGCGATAATTTTTCGATAACTGTTAAATAACGGCCTGGCACGTAAGCTGGAATCCGTTAACGTACCAGCGCGTATCGCGACATCCACTTTTCTTTCGATCAAATTAATAATCGTTTCGGAGGAGACTAGCGACAAAGTGACTTCCGGATAGCGTTCACGGAAAGGCTTAATTAACGGCATCAGAAAGTGCAGCACCACTGGAGTTGCGGCATCGATCCGTAACAGTCCACGCGGTGTATTACGCGTCTCCATAATTTCTGATTCTGCCGCTGCCATCTCCTGCAAAATTGACTGTACGCGACGAAAATAACGCTCGCCTTCTTCCGTCAGGCTAAGTTGTCGCGTGGTCCGATTAAGCAGGCTAACGCCAAGTTTCATCTCCAGCTTTTTCACCGCCCGGCTTACCGCTGAGTTTGCTTGCCCTAATTGTTCCGCTGCCCGGCTAAAGCTGCCGCTTTCGACGACCGAAACAAAAATGGCGAGTTCTTCCGACGTGGCTTTCATTTTTGCTCCTGTTGCAAAATAGAAGAGATATTTTGAATTTATTTGTCATTAAACCATCAGGATGCGTGATATGTCATGCGATTTAATGTTCTCCATAATGAGCAAAATTCTGACCGGTGTAAGCACTTGCTTACATAACAATATACAATTGCTCGTTGAAAGAGTGAGCTAAAATCCCTATAACAGTAGAACCCTCCCGAGTGCGGAAGGGTTGACGTAATAGAGGTTTCAAAGTCAAAAGTGCGAAAAAACACCTATGCCATGCGCTATGTTGCCGGACAACCTGCGGAAAGGATCTTACCGCCGGGGTCTTTTGCGAGCATCGGCCAGGCATTACCACCTGGGGAACCGTTAAGTACCGAAGAGCGTATTCGGATCCTGGTGTGGAACATATACAAACAGCAACGCGCTGAATGGTTGTCGGTATTAAAGAACTACGGCAAAGATGCACATCTGGTGTTATTGCAGGAAGCGCAGACAACGCCAGAGTTAGTACAGTTTGCGACCGCTAACTATCTTGCCGCCGATCAGGTACCCGCTTTCGTGCTGCCACAACATCCTTCTGGCGTAATGACCCTTTCGGCGGCACATCCAGTGTATTGCTGCCCGTTACGTGAACGAGAACCCATTTTGCGTCTGGCGAAGTCGGCACTGGTGACGGTCTATCCATTACCTGACACCCGCCTGTTGATGGTGGTTAATATACACGCCGTCAACTTCAGTCTGGGCGTGGATGTCTATAGTAAGCAGTTACTTCCTATTGGTGATCAGATAGCTCACCACAGCGGCCCGGTCATTATGGCGGGAGATTTCAATGCCTGGAGCCGTAGAAGGATGAACGCGTTATATCGCTTTGCGCGGGAAATGTCGCTGCGCCAGGTGCGTTTTACCGATGATCAGCGCCGTCGGGCGTTTGGTCGCCCGCTCGATTTTGTTTTCTACCGTGGTCTGAACGTCAGTGAAGCTTCTGTACTGGTTACGCGCGCTTCCGATCACAATCCGCTACTCGTTGAATTCAGTCCCGGCAAGCCTGATAAATAAGGTATGTCAGGTCTGCCACAGGGCAGACCAACGTTTGTCGCTGCGCAAAACGTGAGCACGGTGGTGGCGTATGACTTATCTGCCCACATGCTGGATGTCGTGGCACAAGCTGCCGAAGTCCGGCAACTGAAAAATATCACCACCCGCCAGGGTTATGCCGAAAGTCTGCCATTTGCCGATAACGCATTTGATATTGTTATCAGCCGTTATTCTGCCCATCACTGGCATGATGTTGGTGCAGCACTGCGTGAAGTGAACCGGATATTGAAACCTGGCGGTAGGCTGATTGTGATGGACGTAATGTCTCCGGGCCACCCAGTGCGCGACATCTGGTTACAGACGGTAGAAGCATTACGCGATACCTCTCACGTACGAAACTACGCCAGCGGTGAGTGGTTGACGTTAATCAATGAAGCCAATCTGATAGTTGATAATTTAATTACAGATAAGTTACCGCTGGAATTTTCTTCATGGGTCGTGAGAATGCGTACGCCAGAAGCGTTAGTAGACGCTATTCGCATTTACCAACAGAGCGCATCGACAGAGGTGAGAACGTATTTTTCCTTGCAGACTGATGGCTCTTTCACCAGTGATATCATCATGGTAGAAGCACATAAAGCGGCATAAATAAAAAAGGCACCGGGGGAATCGGTGCCTTTTTATTATCTGGTTTGTCAGGAATCTGGCATGTTGTTGTTTTTCACAAACAACGTCAGCTTGTCGCCTGGTTGCAGATTCGCAGTGTCGCTGTTCCAGCGCATCACATCTTTGATGTTCACGCCGTGGCGTTTAGCAATGCTTGAAAGCGAATCGCCTTTGCGCACACGATACGTAATGCTATCGCTGTTGTTTGCCAACCGCTGTGCGCTACTGCCTGCACCAATCGTCAAACTTTGGCCTGGCTTCAGCTTAGATCCGCGCAGTTTGTTCCACTGCTGCAAATCTTTGGTGCTTACGCCGAGACGTGAAGCGATGCTTGAAAGCGTGTCGCCAGAGCGTACGGTGTAAACACGGCTGTTAAGCGGCGTATTGTCGGCAACCAGCGTCGACTGTACAGCAGCAATTTCGCCTGAAGCGAGAGATTCACGCAGTTGATCTGCATGCTTCTTTGGCACCATCACGTACTGCGGCCCACTTGCGCCCAGCGTGGAGCCTTTCACGCCAGCGTTGAATGTCTTCAGCTTGCTGACGGAAATCCCCGCCATATCTGCAACCTTCGCCATTTCAACCGGGCTACTCAGGTGCACACGCGCCAGAGCACGGCTTTCATCGGTCGTTGGCAGACGTACGCCATAACGCTTGCTGTTTTTGAGAATATCACTCAATGCCAGCATTTTAGGCACGTACTGCTTCGTTTCCTGCGGCAACGGTAACGACCAGAAGTCCGTGGATTTCCCACGCGCTTTGTTCGTTTTAATTGCCTTCATGACCCGACCTTCGCCGCTGTTATAAGCCGCTACGGTCAGAAGCCAGTCGCCGTCAAACATTTTGTTCAGACGCTGCATCATATTCAGCGCGGCAGTTGTTGAAGCAACAACATCGCGACGCGCGTCATAATTGCGGGTCTGTTTCAAACCATAATTGCGCCCCGTGCTCGGAATGATCTGCCAGATGCCTGCGGCATTGGCGCCAGACGTTGCGTGAGGATCAAAAGCGCTCTCCACTATGGGTAGTAGTACCAGTTCCATAGGCATGTTACGTTTTTTAACTTGCCCTGCTATCCAGTACATATACGGCTCTGCCCGTAAAGTTACATCGTGGAGATAGCTCTTATTGCGTAAATATTTCTGTTTCTGTTCGCGAATCCGGTCATTTTCCGGAATTCCCATCTTTAGCTCGTCGCCAATGAAAGCCCACAAGTCACCATCTGGCGCGATAGACGTCCCATCGTCCATCCATCGTGCCTGACTTGTAAACTTTGCTGCTTCCCCTTGACCAGCTGCAGAAAGGCTCTGTGCGTGCTGTTGAACGTTGCCGGTACTCTGGCAACCCACGAGCAGGACAGAGGCGAGTAATATCGCTTTTGCCTTCATGTGTGTGTCAATAGTTGCTTAAAAGACGACCGATCATAACGGCGAACGGAGCCGATGACAAGAAAGTTTTATCAGAACCTATCTTTCTTTGACCTTAACCATGCAAAACGCTCTTCAGGTTGTTGCAATAATGTTTCTTCATTAATTACATTAATTAAATCAATATCTTCCGTTCTTAAAAAAACATTAATTTGCCGCTCATTTTTCAGAATTACGGGTAGTGTTATTTGATTTTTTGCCCGTAACTCCTTAACTTTACGATAATAATCATTTATGGACAAATCGTGCGGAAGAATACTCAAAGCAAACTTCATATTTGATAAGGTATATTCATGAGCACAACATACCAATGTATCGTCAGGTAACACACTTAACTTTTTAAGTGATTGATACATTTGTGATGCTGTCCCTTCAAACAACCGACCACACCCACCAGAAAATAGTGTGTCGCCGCAAAATAGATAAGGTTTACTGAAGTAACAGATATGTCCTAAAGTGTGACCCGGCGTAGCAATTACACTAAATTCATGCCCCAAAACGAAGGCAGTTTCGCCATCTTTGACTACCCGTGTTGTTCCCTTATCTTGTGTCTCTTGTGGACCATACACCACAATTTGTGGAAACTTTTCCACCAGTTCTTTTACGCCGCCAACGTGATCGTGGTGATGGTGGGTGAGAAATATGGCCTCCGGTTGCCAGTTATTGGCGGCAATGGCGTTTAATACTGGCTCTGCGTCTCCGGGATCGACAATCAGGCAGCGACCTGCTTCATCATTCAAAACCCAGATGTAATTGTCATCAAAGGCGGGAATACTGTTAAGATTCATAGATTACCTCTTAGTGTGAAACGGAAGGTTGTGATGAAACCGGCAAGAGTCCCTCAAACTGTCGTGGCTCCTGATCGCTGGGGCGATTTGCCCTGGGGAGAGCTTTATCGCAAGGCGCTGGAGCGCCAGCTCAACCCGTGGTTCACTAAAATGTATGGTTTTCATCTGCTTAAGATTGGCAATTTAAGCGCAGAAATCAATTGCGAAGCGTGCGCGGTTTCTCATCAAGTGAATGTTTCTGCGCAAGGAATGCCCGTCCAGGTGCAGGCGGATCCACTTCATCTTCCTTTTGCCGATAAATCCGTTGATGTTTGTCTACTGGCACATACATTGCCGTGGTGCACCGATCCGCATCGTTTATTGCGTGAAACCGATCGGGTATTGATTGATGATGGCTGGCTGGTGATTAGTGGCTTCAATCCCATTAGTTTAATGGGATTACGCAAACTTGTGCCGGTATTGCGAAAAACCTCGCCCTATAACAGCCGGATGTTTACTCTGATGCGGCAACTGGACTGGCTCTCTTTGTTGAATTTTGAAGTGCTGCACGCCAGCCGTTTCCACGTTCTCCCGTGGAACAAACACGGAGGAAAACTATTGAATGCGCATATTCCTGCGCTTGGTTGCTTACAACTTATTGTTGCCCGGAAACGGACTATTCCTTTAACGCTAAACCCGATGAAACAGAGTAAAAACAAGCCACGAATTCGCCAGGCGGTTGGAGCCACCCGGCAATGTCGTAAACCACAAGCTTAAACTTCGACTTGGTAGCCCGTATCTTCCAGTGTGGGATTCATCGCCGCGGCACGAGCCAGTTCATCACAGCGTTCGTTTTCCGGGTGTCCGGCATGGCCTTTAACCCATTCCCATTTGATTTGATGTTGCCCTAGGGCAGCATCAAGACGTTGCCAGAGATCGACATTTTTTACTGGTTTTTTGTCTGCGGTTTTCCAGCCACGTTTTTTCCAGTTATGGATCCACTGGGTGATACCCTGGCGGACATACTGGCTGTCGGTACTCAAAATGACTTCGCAATGTTCTTTTAACGCCTCCAGCGCGACAATAGCGGCCATCAACTCCATACGGTTGTTGGTGGTGCGGGTGTAGCCTGCGCTAAAGGTTTTCTCGCGTCCGCGATAGCGTAAAATAGCGCCGTAACCCCCAGGTCCTGGATTGCCCAGACACGAACCATCGGTGAAAATTTCTACCTGTTTAAGCATCTCTGGTAGACTTCCTGTAATTGAATCGAACTGTAAAACGATAAGTCTGACATAAATGACCGCTATGAGCACTGCAATTACACGCCAGATCGTTCTCGATACCGAAACCACCGGTATGAACCAGATTGGTGCGCACTATGAAGGCCACAAGATCATTGAGATTGGTGCCGTTGAAGTGGTGAACCGTCGCCTGACGGGCAATAACTTCCATGTTTATCTCAAACCCGATCGGCTGGTGGCTCCGGAAGCCTTTGGCGTACATGGTATTGCCGATGAATTTTTGCTCGATAAGCCCACGTTTGCCGAAGTAGCCGATGAGTTCATGGACTATATCCGCGGCGCGGAGTTGGTGATCCATAACGCAGCGTTCGATATCGGCTTTATGGACTACGAGTTTTCGTTGCTTAAGCGCGATATTCCGAAGACCAATACCTTCTGTAAGGTCACCGATAGCCTTGCGGTGGCGAGGAAAATGTTTCCTGGTAAGCGCAACAGCCTCGATGCGTTATGTGCCCGCTACGAAATAGATAACAGTAAACGAACGCTACACGGGGCATTACTCGATGCACAGATCCTTGCGGAAGTTTATCTGGCGATGACCGGTGGTCAAACGTCGATGGCTTTTGCGATGGAAGGAGAGACACAGCAGCAACAAGGTGAAGCAACAATTCAGCGCATTGTACGTCAGGCAAGTAAGTTACGCGTTGTTTTTGCGACAGATGAAGAGCTTGCAGCTCATGAAGCCCGTCTTGATCTGGTGGAGAAGAAGGGCGGAAGCTGCCTCTGGCGGGCATAAATACCTGTAAAAGGCGCTAAAAATAGCGGCTTGGGCGATTTTTGCAGCAAACGATTCAAAAGATGAGAAAAACCGTTGACGAAGGGTGAGGCAATCCGTAATATTCGCCTCGTTCCCAACGGAACACAACGCGGAGCGGTAGTTCAGTCGGTTAGAATACCTGCCTGTCACGCAGGGGGTCGCGGGTTCGAGTCCCGTCCGTTCCGCCACTATTCGAGGTCATGCTATTGATTAGCATGGCCTTTTTTATGCTTGTTTTTTTTCGGTATGCCATCCAGTATGCCATTGCCGTCCGGCTTGCACTGGCTCACCTGAGATAGCTTCGGACAACTCACTCACCTCTCATCTCGCTGGCAGTGCTCCCGGATAGTGTCGGGCGATGATGTTGTTCAGCTTATCAATCAACTCAGGTCGCTTGAATACGATGTGTGCAGTTCCCTTCTGAAAATACTTAATCACAAACATCTCATCCTCGTAACGGTTACTGTGCCTGTTCTCATGGATATGATCGCTGAGACGACGGGTAACGTCAGCGCGGTTGTAGGGAACCGGTTTGCCATCAAGAAGCATCAGCATACGCTCAAGGTCAGCTAACCGGTCACGCTGCCAGCCCCAGTTAAGCCCAAATCCCCACCGATCGAACTTGACTAGTCCGGTAACGATAATTTTCGCCCCAAACTTGCAGGGGAATTTGTCTTAAAATTCCAGCTTAAACCTTTGAACACATTTATCACTCCGCGCTCAAACACCTCGCCCTTGTTCAGATGCAGTTGCTCAAACGTGCTGAGAATATTCTCTTCGCTGACGGCAGGAATGTCATCCTTTTCCAGACTGTTGTACCACTGGTCACGAGCCTGAGCATCCATGAGCGAAATCATGCCCGACTTCTTCATCAGGTCTCGCCATATGCTGCGATCGAGATTACGGGTAATAGCTTTCATCGCCGCTTCTGGTTTCTCCATCAACCAGCAGCCGCAACGGAAATCCTGCTTCATAGCCCAGTCCAGCGCGGTTTTTCCTCCGATACTGCGGGTCAGCATCGAAACATCGTCCAGTTGTTGCATGAGCACTTCAATCTGCGCCAGCGCGGCATTACGTCCCGTGACAATACGCTCAATGCTGGTGGAGCAAATCACGTCGGTGTGGCCGGTTAATACTTCGGGTTTGGTGAGAGTAAGCTCTGACATTATTTCGTTCCTTATATAAAGCAAAGCGCCAGCCGGTGAGGGCTGGCGATTATGAGTAAGTGATGAGTACTGTTCGGTGGTTAATCTGTACTGGTCTGTCGCAGAAGTTGAAGATGACGGAGATCGCGAACGTCCTGACGCGCACGTTCAATCCAGGGCAACAGCACTGCTGAATCGGTGTTGTCTTCGTCGTTGTCGAAAATAATCATGTTCCCACAATCGATGTTGTCCTGCAGCCAGTCAATCAGAACGTTGAGAGCTCTTCGGTGGTTAATTTCTCCATGAGAATATCCTGTGCTTATTGGTGAGAAGATTTACCAGTCGAAAATGTCAAATCCCGGCAGCACTTCGCCAAAGGCATCCAGATGAACAATGCCAACGGCGTAGCGACGGATAAGCGTCACTACTAACCGACGGCAGGCTTTCGACAGACCGAGACGTTTGAGGCGTAAGACCGGAAATGACCAGGCACCCAGGTGGAGCAGATAACCCGACCCGGTGTAACTAATCCATTCCGACTCACCAAAGTCTTCATTCTGGTGTGAAAGAGTAAACAGCAGAGCGTTGTCTTTCTCCGTAATATGCGCGGTACTGCACTGGATGCCATTAACGCGGGCGACGGGTGGAAGCGGATCTTCAACGACCAGCTTTCCGGGGGAGTCAGCAACGCGAAGGGAATAACCGTTATCACAGACCACATCGATCAGCGCAGCCAGTTCAATGCCGTCAATATCCACAGCGATCCGGCCCGCATTCAGGGCCAGAACGTTGATGGCGTCGGCTTCTACCGTCAGGGATAACTTCATCGATGCCCCCCACGGTATTTACCGGTGGTGATGTCGGTCACCGTTCTGTAATCGTTGCGAGTCATCAACCCGGTGGCTTTGCGGGCGCGGAGAATATCGATACTGGTGAGACGCGGCAACTGTGTTTCTGTACTGAAACCGTGACGATCGATGCGCACCAGATCGTACTTCTCCACAATAAAATTCACGGCGTCGCACAGTGATATACCGGCGTCGATATGCTCCTGAATCACACCGTCGTTGCCAAACGGCGTGTCGTTAAGCGTCAGACCGTAGTGACGATCCAACAGGTGGCTCAGAAGCCGTTGCCAGATCTCCACCGGTGACGGGCGTGATGTAGCCTCCTGCGTTGAGGATAGTGGTTGGGTTTGCATAGTGGGATCTCTTTGTTGATGGGTAAAACGAGGGTAAGTAGTAAGAAGCTTTACGCGGTTGCCGCTGGTGTCGGATAAATCGCCAGGTATACGTAACCATGCGAGCCGAGGGAGTCGGCCTCGCAGGTCAGCCCTTTTGCATAGAGCGTGACACAGTGCTGATGGCGGGGAGTGAGTTCACCGCTGGTGAGCATCAGTTCAAGCTGTTTGAGCAGCAGTGGAAATGCCTGGTCGAGATGCCGTAAATCCGCGTCGCTGAACTGTCCGGTGATGCTGGCCCGGTCAGCGAGATAATGCAGACAGTTGCCCGCCTGCACCAGCCGTGCGCCAAAACAGGGCGTGATACTGCGTTTAAGCCCCCACCAGGGTTCAGTGATATCGTGGTTTACTATCGGTGTTTTATTCGACAATTTTAACCTTCCTTAAACGTGTGTTAATTCAGCGTGACGCTGCGTAATACGACATAGTGGCCGTTGCGGTTCTGACGGCGTTCAGCGAAGACCGCGAGCACACCGCTGATATCCTGAACCTCCTGCCCGGCGTAGTGGCAGATGCTGCCAGACCATTTGTATTTACCCGTGCAGAAGGGAAACAACCGGGACTGCGGATGCTGGCGGTATATCGCCATAGCCTGACGTTTACTGATAATTTTCATTGGGTTATTCTCCTGTTGTGCTACAGCCAGCCACGATCTGCAAACGAGGTGATCTCCATGCCACCGACCACCAGGTGGTCCAGCAGGCGGATATCAACCAGGTCCAGCGCCTGCTGAATACGCGTAGTGACCTGACGGTCTGCCTTGCTGGGTTCAGCCTCCCCGGAGGGATGGCTATGGGCGACAATGACAGCGGCGCAGTTATGCTTCAGACCGGCCTTCACCACTTCGCGGGGATGGACCTGCGTATGGTTGATGGTGCCGGTAAATAGCGTTTCGTGGGCTATCAGGCGATGCTGGTTATCGAGAAAGAGCGCGGTAAACTCTTCCCGCTCCAGTGACGCGAGCTGCAGGCGTAGCCAGTCGCGGACGGCATGGCTGGAAGTAAATGACGCCCCGGTTTCACGTAGCTGGCACTCCAACAGAGATAAGGCTTTCCTGACTGTCTGCAGGTCGGCAGGGGCTAATTCACGGGCAAACAACGGTAACTGTTGCTCCATAGCGGCTGACCTCAGTCGATGATGTGCATGATGGCGTTGCATTCCGCGTGGTTGAGCGCGTAGTCCCGCAGGCGGTAGTAGTGCTCCGTCATGGCGTCGCATTCGGTACGGCAGGCATGGTGGCTGTAAGCCATCAGACAGACCGCAATCCCTGCAGCTTCAGCACTCATGTCACCGCCGTTGCCGTTCATCGTGTTAAACAGCGACCAGAGTTCATCGTTCTCCACTTCCGGGGCCATAAACGCACCGCCGTTGCTCAGCGTGTAAAAATTCCAGATGCCGCCGTTGTAGTCCGTGCTGAAGCGGTCCATCCACGCGAAGATGGTCGGCTCAAGGATTATCCACTGCGGAATGCTGCCAAAGTGCTGCGGCCAGAAGCTGATGCGGTTCTCATCGGTTATCCGGGCAAGGTGTTCCCCCACCAGAAACCACCCACCGGCGCTGAAAATCAGTCGGTAGGGGGCAAGGTTGTCGCAACGGCATCCGTCAGCCAGCAGGGGTACCTTCCTGTTTTCTGATACCGCCCTGACCAGTCGTGTGAAGATGCCTGGGCGGGAAGACGTTACGGATGCCCCCGGATGCCAGATAAGACATGGCGAGGAGTCCTTGCTGCTCAGCAATGAATTGACCAGATGGTGGTCCATATCAGGAAACAACGCGCCAGTGCCTGACTGACGGGCAAACTGCATTGCGGCCTCCTCCCGAATCTCCTGACGGCCTCCGGTCAGCAGACGGCAGCAGCCATCCTGATATTCGAGGTCGAGATAAATCAGACGCTCGCGGAAATCACGATGTAGGGTACGCTCCGAGACGCCAAACTCAGCGGCCAGTTTGCGCATATTCAGCGTTTCACCCGCGAGCAGACGGCTGATAATCAGAGAAAGCCGGACAGACAGGCGGTCATAACGACGCTCAGCCTGAGACATGTATTATCTCCGTGTTGGGTAATTGATTAATAAAGAAGGTATTACTGTAAAGGATGGGACTGACAGGTTGTGTCCGTCATACGTAGCGAAACGCCTGGTGCAAGAAGACTGTGTGGATGCAACGTCGGCAGTGGTGACGCGCTTATGACTGGTGGTATCTTTTTCTGGTTAAGACAGGTTATGTCTGCCTGAAAATAATCATCTATCAGGCTGCGAATAAACAGAGTCATCCACTACCATCCTGACGACCTTTTACTCATTCAGAAGAAAATCCAATCCCAGACAGCCCGCGCCACCGACACCACTACATCACGCACGGTACGAATCACCGCCTTCAGCGGGGCGGGCAGGAACGACGATGACTCAGCCGTATCGAACACCCGGCCTACCGCCTCACCGAAGCCGTCACGGGCCTGCGACTTTACCGGCTCCGTGCAGAGCCTCCCGTGCAGTTGTGTCGCCAGCGGGCTGGTGGCGCGGTCCGGAAGACAGCGCATCATGGTTGCCACCATCGCTTCCACGCCCCAGCCGGTCAACGCTGACACCACGCAGACCGGATGACGGGGAGTGAACATCGTGGTAATGGCGGCCTGTTTCGCCTTCAGGTTTTCCCGTTGCTGTGGTGAAGGTGTGCCGGTACGAGTATCCCATTCGTGGCTGGGTTCGATTTTGTCGGCCTGATTCAGCACGAACAGCACCTGCTGCTGGTAAGGTTGCATCACACCGTTCCAGAACTGCTCGTCCACCGACAGCGCACGGTCATCAGCTTTGATGACCCACAGCACCAGGTCAAGCTCTGGCAGCATACGCCGGTACAGGGCGCGGTATTCATGGTCCCGTTGTCCGTTCTCTCCCACGCCCGGTAAATCAACAATCACCAGACTGTGACGACCACTGCGCAGCCGGAAGCGCAGTATGTCGCGGGTGCAGGCGTTCACATCACTGACGGCGGAGACTTTCCCCCGAAAGAGTTCGTTACAGAGCGACGACTTACCGGCACCACTCTTGCCCATGATGCCAATCACCGGCTCGTAGTGGGTCAGATTCTGAATACGTTCAAGAATAAGCTGGCGAAGCGTATCGGGAAGCGACGCCAGCGGTTTTTCCAGGGCCTGAAGGCCATCAGTTTTATTCATACAGGGTTCTCAGCGTGAAAAACAAAAATTCCCGCGCTCCGGTCAGGGAGGCGGGGGATTCACGGAGATAATATCTATCTGAATTTATTTAGAATATAAGCAGGCTCATGTAACTGTAGCAGTGTCAACTTTACATCACAGCTCATGTTGGCTGGTGGTATTTTGCCAATAATAGACATTTACGCTTGGGTTTAGAGTAAGCGTTGTCTCAAAAACGTCTGGCTCTGAAACCACTATCCTGTAACTTAAGCCCCCACTTAATTTGCAGGTGGACACCTAATGCGCGCCAAAGAAAGACTTCCCCGAAAACGATATTCCCCTGAGTTTAAAATGGAACTGGTCAGGCTGGCACTTGAAAAAGAAGGAAGTGTTGCTGCGCTGGCCCGACAACATGATGTCAATGACAACCTGCTCTTTAAATGGATAAGGCTCTGGCAACGTGAAGGGCGGGTCTGCCACCCACGGAAAAACGCATCGTCGCTTCCTGCTCTCATACCCGTGCAATTTCGGGCAGAGCCATCTCCCCCAACGCCCGAACCGCCATCCTGTTCACCTCAGACTGCCTGTCACATAAAATGTCGGGGCGGAGATATAACACTGACTCATCCCTCAACTGAACTCATCACCACTGTCCTGCGCGAACTGATGCGAGGGACTGTATGATAAATCTTCCTGCAGGCACTAAAATCTGGCTGGTTGCCGGTATCACCGACATGCGCAACGGCTTCAACGGGCTGGCGGCAAAAGTGCAGACGGCACTGAAAGACGACCCGATGTCCGGCCAAGTCTTCATCTTCCGGGGCTGCAGTGGCAGTCAGGTAAAATTGCTGTGGTCTACCGGCGACAGGCTGTGTCTGCTGACCAAACGGCTGGAGCGTGGTCGCTTCGCCAGACCCGCACCCGTAAACCGTTCCCCGAATCACTCCCTCGTGACGAAAAACGGCTGTTGTCGGCGGCATCATGCTGCCCGGACTGTGGCGATTCACTGCGCTGGCTGGGTGAAGATACTGCTGAACAGCTGGAGCTGATGCGCAGCGCCTTCCGGGTTATCCGGACCGTGCGGGAAAAACACGCCTGTACAAAATGCGACGTTATCGTGCAGGCCCCCGCGCCTTCACGTCCCATCGAGCGGGGTATCGCCGGAGCGGGGCTGCTGGCCCGGGTACTGGGCTCAAAGTATGCAGAGCATACCCCGCTGTACCGCCAGTCTGAAATATATAGCCGCCAGGGTGTGGAACTGAGCCGCTCCCTCCTGTCGGGCTGGGTGGATGCATGCTGCAGGCTGCTGTCACCGCTGGAGGAGGCGCTTCGGGGCTATGTCCTGAGCGACGGCAAACACCATGTCGATGATACCCCGGTCCAGATGCTGCTGTCGGGCAATAAGAAGACGAAGTCCGGGCGATTGTGGAAGTACGTTCGTGATGACCGCAACGCCGGGTCAGCAGTCGCACCGGCGGTGTGGTTCGCTTACAGCCCGGACAGAAAAGCCATCCACCCGCAGACCCATCTTGCCGGCTTCAGGGGAGTGCTGCAGGCGGATGCGTATGCAGGATTCAACGAGTTGTACCGCGGTGGCCAGATAACGGAAGCCGCCTGCTGGGCTCACGCCCGCCGTAAAATCCACGATGTGTACGCCCGCACGCCGTCGGCGCTGACGGAGGATGCCCTGAAGCGTATCGGCGGGTTGTATGCCATCGGGGCGGAAATAAGGGGAATGCCGGCGGAGCAACGTCTTGCTGAACGTCAGCAGAAAGCGAAACCGCTGCTGAAATCCCTGGAAAGCTGGCTGCGTGAAAAGATGAACACCCTGTCACGACACTCAGAGCTGGCGAAAGCGTTCGCGTACGCCCTTAACCAGTGGCCGGCCCTGACGCACTATGCAGGCAATGGCTGGACAGAAGCCGATAACAACATCGCTGAAAAGGCGCTGCGGATGGTCAGTTTGGGGAGAAAAAACTGGCTGTTCTTCGGCTCAGACCACGGAGGTGAGCGTGTAGCGCTGATGTACAGTCTGATCGGGACGTGCAAACTAAACGGCGTGGATCCAGAAAGCTACCTTCGTCATGTGCTTGACGTCATAGCTGACTGAACAGTCAACCGGGTCAGGGTCAGCGGGGAAAACCATATTCGGTGCAACCTTAATACGTTTTAAGAAAACCAGAAATAAGAACGGAAGTTACTCACATGCGAGCGTCTCATATACCATGAATTTAGCAGTCTTTAATTGGCTGAAAATATGTATATTTTATCGAAAATATCTCAATGCTAAAATTCTCGCCATAAATACATAATAGGGCTTTCTGAAACGTGGATCTGAGACTGAATCAGCTACAGCGCTGGGTTCTATTCTGTTAAACTTACGGTCAAAAATTTCCAAGAAAACCTAGGATATGACATGAATTCACTGCACACCAGTAGCAGCAGGGCGGTCACATGCCAATGGAGAACTGTAAGCAAATGAACGCCGTAGAAATTGAACAAGCCATCACGGATCTTGCAGAGCAACCCTTTGATCCCATAGAGTTTCCTTATGCTTTCCTTGAAGCCTTTGGTAACAAGGAAACGACTATCAAACGCTTGCGAGCCGGAGCATCGAATAAGTCCGATTTGGGCGGCGTTCTTCAGACCAATAACATTCACATTTTGGCTAGTGAAGAAGGGCAAGTAACACAAATGCTTGCTTCACTCAAGGCCAGCCCGGCAACAGGCAAAGCCAAGGCCAAATTCATCCTCGCCACAGATGGAAAAGACTTCGAAGCTGAAGACCTCATCAGCGGCCAGACTGTCGCTTGTGCCTTTAAAGACTTTCCCGATCACTTCGGTTTCTTTTTGCCACTGGCAGGTATCAGCACTGTTCGGCAGATCAGCGAAGACGCCTTTGACATCCGGGCTACAAGCCGCCTGAACCGCCTTTACGTTGAACTGCTGAAAGACAACCCTGAATGGGGTACTGCGGAGCGTCGTCATGACATGAATAAGTTCATGGCGCGTCTAATATTCTGTTTTTTTGCTGAAGATACTGACATATTCATAGGCAAGGGGCGCTTTACTGACACCATTGCACAGATGAGTGAGCGCGATGCTTCTAATATGCACGAGGTCATCGGCACGCTCTTTCGTGCTATGAACACTCCAGACTATGAGCGTGCCGCAGTAGGTATTCCGCGCTGGGCTGCAGAATTTCCATATGTTAACGGCGCTTTGTTCTCAGGTACGGAAGAGGTGCCGCGCTTCAGCCGTATCGCGCGCTCCTACCTGCTTCACGTTGGCAATCTGGACTGGACCAGAATAAATCCGGACATATTCGGCTCGATGATTCAAGCAATTGCCGAAGATGAAGAGCGCGGTGAATTAGGGATGCACTACACTAGTGTTCCCAACATCCTGAAGGTACTGAACCCACTATTCCTCGACGAACTGCGTTCAAAGCTGGAAGATGCGGGCGAAAATCCACGCGCTTTGCTCAATTTGCGCAAGCGTATCGCCCGTATACGCATTTTTGATCCAGCCTGTGGTTCGGGCAACTTTTTGGTCATTGCTTATAAAGAAATGCGTGCCATTGAAGCTGAGATTAACTGGAGGCGAGGCGAACCTGATCGCCCATCTGATATTCCGGTCACAAATTTTCGTGGCATTGAGCTGCGCGACTTCCCGGCAGAGCTCGCCCGCCTTGCGTTGATTATCGCAGAATACCAGTGTGATGTACTCTATCGTGGGCAGAAGTTGGCCTTGGCCGAATTCTTGCCACTACGCAGCGAGAATTGGATCACTTGTGGAAATGCGCTGCGGATCGATTGGTATAGCTTAATGGATGTGAGTGGCTCAGGAGTTAAGGTGGTTTCAGACGATATCCTGCAAACTCCACTTGATCAAGCTGAAATCGAGTTTGAACATGAAGGCAGCGAAACATATATCTGTGGAAACCCTCCTTATAAAGGAACCAAAAATCAATCCGCTGAACAGAAGGCAGATCTATTGTTTGTCTTTTCTAAATATCCTGGAACTTTCAAAGTGCTCGACTACGTGAGCGCATGGTTCGTGAAAACTGCGGAGTACCTCTCCCATGTAAATGGAGCAGCCGCTTTCGTCAGTACAAACTCAATTTGTCAAGGGAACCAAGTTCCTGTGCTGTGGCCACTGATAATGGGACTAGGTGTCAGGATCTCGTTCGCGTACACATCTTTCAAATGGTCTAACCTTGCAACCCACAATGCTGGTGTAACAGTCGTTGTAATTGGGTTGACGCGTAGTTTTGGAACGAAGTGTAGATTATTTGAGCATCAAGGTGAGGGAATAGTCGAGAGAGAGGTAGATAATATCAATGCCTACTTGGTTCCAAATGCAGACATCTTTATAAACAAGAAATCTGATCCTCCTCCTGGCTGCGCCCCGATGGTACTTGGTAATCAGCCATACGAAGGCGGTCATCTAATTTTCGATAGTAAGGGGATTGAAGCCCTTTGCATCCCAAAGGATGTTCGAGAGACGATCACGCGCAAAATCTTAGGTTCGAGCGAGGTAATTAACGGTAGCGAGAGATACTGTCTCTGGATTGAGAATGAGAATTTTGCGCTGGCCACATCGTTTCCAGCAGTCTCAGCGCAGATCAATAAAGTCAAAGAATGGCGCTTAAAGAGCGAGCGGCAGGCAACGCGTTCTATGGCCACTCGACCGCATCAGTTTTGTGAGATGAAGTGTGGAAATCAGTCGGTAATAATTGTTCCAATCCGGAGTTCTGAGAATCGGGAATACCTTCCCGTGGCTCTATTCGATGAGCGGACTACAGTAAATAACCTTGCTTATTCGATCTATGATGGATCTTTGTTTAATTTGGCACTAATAGCATCAAGATTGCATCTAATCTGGATTAGCACCGTCTGTGGAAAGCTAGAAACACGATTTAGTTACTCAAACAAAATGGGTTGGAACACTTTTCCGGTGCCAATGCTTACAGATAAGAATAAGGAAGACTTAACACGCTGTGCCGAGGACATTTTGCTGGCGCGAGAACATCATTTCCCAGCAACAATTGCAGAGCTGTATGACCCCGAAAATATGCCCGCTGATCTACGTGCCGCGCATGCTCGCAACGACGAAGTGCTTGAACGCATCTACATCGGCCGTCGCTTTAAGAATGATACCGAGAGGCTTGAGAAGCTGTTCGACCTCTATATCAAGACGGCCACCTCGGCTGTACCGGCTAAGGGAAAAAAGAGTTAAGAAGGAGCCAACATATGAGCGTCAAGATCAATTCAGTACCATCCGTTTCCGTTACTTATGCACGCAACGGAGCATCGACCAAGGCTAATGCCCTTGGGATGCGCCCTATGCAAGAACGGGCCTATGAGAAGCGCGGAGAACAATATCTTCTCATAAAGTCGCCGCCCGCCTCTGGCAAGAGTCGTGCGCTGATGTTCGTCGCACTCGATAAACTCGCAAACCAGGGGATCAAACAGGCAATCATTGTCGTGCCGGAAAAATCTATTGGCGCGAGCTTCAACGATGAACCACTATCGCAGTTTGGATTCTGGGCTGATTGGCATGTCGAACCTAAGTGGAACCTATGCAACGCGCCCGGTAACGACAACGGTGGCAAGGTAAGAGCTTTCGGCTCTTTTCTTGAAAGTAGCGACAAGGTGCTTGTTTGCACACACGCAACCTTTCGCTTCGCGGTCGATGCCTACGGCGTAGAAGCGTTTGACGATCGCCTGATCGCCGTCGATGAATTCCACCATGTGTCAGCTAACCCGGATAACAAGCTTGGTCAGCATCTGGGGCAGTTCATCGCGCGTGACAAGACACACATCGTTGCCATGACCGGCTCCTACTTCCGGGGTGATGCGGAGGCCGTTTTGGCTCCTCAGGATGAGTCCAGGTTCGATACCGTCACCTATACCTACTACGAACAACTCAACGGTTACGAATACCTCAAGCAACTTGACATCGGCTACTTCTTCTACAGTGGCTCCTACGTCGATGACATCCTTAATGTCCTCGATCCTGACAAGAAGACCATTATCCATATACCCAACGTCAATTCGCGCGAGAGCACGAAGGATAAAATTAAGGAAGTGGAACATATTCTTGGCGCGCTTGGCGATTGGCAAGGTGCGGATCCTGCGACAGGTTTCCAGTTAGTCAAATGCCGCGATGGCCGAATGTTGCGTATCGCTGATCTGGTGGACCCAACTAGCCAAGGCAAGATTCAGGAAAGCCTTCGAGCTGTAGAAATGAAGACAGACCGTGATTATGTGGACATCATTATTGCACTTGGTATGGCGAAGGAAGGTTTCGACTGGATCTGGTGCGAACATGCGCTGACTGTGGGCTACCGTGCTAGCCTGACTGAGATCGTGCAGATTATCGGTCGCGCCACTCGTGACGCTCCGGGTAAAACCCGCGCGAGATTTACTAACTTGATCGCCGAGCCGGACGCTGTAGAGGGCGCAGTTACTGAGGCAGTCAACGATACCTTGAAAGCTATCGCGGCGAGCTTGTTGATGGAGCAGGTACTGGCTCCGCGCTTCGAGTTTAAGCCCAAGAATCCAGAAAGCGGCCCGACTCCAGGCTTTGATTATGGTGATGGAGGATATGACCCGGATAGCTGCAATTTTGGTGTTAATGAGCAGACAGGGACGTATCAAATCGAGATTAAGGGACTTGCCGAGCCCAAGAGCAAAGAAGCGGCACGCATCTGCCAGGAAGATTTAAACGAAGTGATCGCGGCCTTTGTGCAGGATAAGCCCGCCATCGAACGAGGTCTGTTCGATGAAGAGCTGATCCCTGAAGAGTTAACACAGGTTCGTATGGGTAAGATCATCAAAGAAAAGTATCCTGAACTTGATGCTGAAGATCAGGAAGCTGTACGTCAGCATGCTATCGCCGCCCTTAACCTCACGCAGCAGGCCAAGCGTATTGTCAACGGCGAGAACGATGGGACGCTCAATACTGCCCTTATTGACGGAGTGCGTCGCTTTGCGATGGACGTACGCGATTTAGACATAGACCTTATCGACCGCATCAATCCCTTTGGTGAAGCCTACGCCATACTTGCTAAGACAATGAGCGAAGATAGCTTGAAGCAGGTCGCGGCGGCCATCTCGGCCAAGCGTACCTCGATCACGCCTGAAGATGCCAAAGTGATCGCCAAGCGTGCTGCTGAATTTAAACGTGAACGTGGGCGACTCCCATCGTTAACTTCGGCGGATGCCTGGGAAAAGCACCTTGCAGAAGGTGCAGCCGCGTTTATGCGTTTTAGGGCGGAGGGACGTTATGAGTAATTCTGATTTAGACGATTTGGCGGCAGAACTTGCTGAATTTGCACCACCGGAGAAGAAAAAAGGACGTCCAGCCAGCGAGGAACGCATCATCGCAGGTTTTGAGGAAATCCAGCGCTTCGCTGACCAACATGGACGTGCGCCGCAACACGGCGAAGAGCGTGAGATCTTTGAGCGCCTCTATGCAGTGCGGCTCGACCGGCTACGCAGTCTCCCAGACTGCCGTGCCTTGCTAGAGCCGCTGGATCATCAGGGCTTGTTGGCCGGAGGGGGGGATGGAGCGGAGTCAGCGGACGAATTTATCGATATCGATAATTTGGCTGCCGAACTGGCGGATGTTACCAGCGAGGACGATATCACAGTCTTGCGTCATGTTCGTGCTAGCGCCGAAAAGCGTGCTGTACAAGGGATCGCGGATCGCAAGCCGTGCGAGGATTTTGATACATTCAAACCGCTATTTGAACAGGTGCGCAGTGATCTAAGTTCAGGGTTAAGAGTGACCCGACCTTTTGGACAGTATGCAACGATTGAAGTGGGCCATTGGTTCATCCTAGATGGTCAAACGGCTTATGTGGCTGAGGAAGGTGAAGAGTTCGATTCGCCACAGGGGAAGAAAGATGCTCGGCTGCGTGTCATTTACTCGAATGGTACGGAAAGCAACCTACTTCGGCTGTCACTGGTTCGTGCTTTGTATAAAGACGAAACAGCACGCCGAATTACCGATCCAGACATGGGGCCTTTATTCAGCGATGCTCTAGAAGAGAGCGATCTAGAAAGTGGCACCATTTATGTGTTGCGTTCGCTATCTGATAACCCTTATGTAGCTGAACATCGTGATGTCATTCACAAGATTGGAGTTACTGGCGGCAAAGTTGAGGCGCGTATTGCCAATGCGGAACACGATTCCACCTATCTGTTAGCGAAGGTCGAGGTGGTAGCTTCATACAAGCTTGCAGGCATCAACCGCACCCGGATGGAAAACCTGTTTCACAGGTTGTTCGCACCCGCACGGCTTAACATTACCATTAATGACCGTTTCGGCCATCCAGTGCAGCCCGAGGAATGGTTTCTCGTTCCGTTATTCGTCATCGATGAGGCTGTAGCACGTATCAAGGATGGTAGCATCATTGGGTATGTCTATGACCCCATGTCTGCGAAGCTGGTGAAGGCATAGGACAGAATTCACGCATTATGATGAAAATCACCAATACAGTTCGCAGGTATATTACTTCCAGAGAGAATAACGGCGATAGTGGGCATTGTTTACTTAAACTACAAAGCACTACTGAGATGATTAGTCAGGATCACTAGATAAATCAGTTTGAAGTCCTAGGGGGGATTCCGTTGGAAGTAGAAATGTGGGATGGCGGTTTACAAGAGCAAGAAGTGGCAGCTATTGAGAAAATAAAGGCTGCGTTTTCGGATAATCTATCCAAGTCTGACAAGCCTGTTCGTGGAGGTTCTATTGGCGAGCAGCTACAAAGATATGGTTATACCGTCAACGGAATGTTCCCCTGGAAAGGTTATGCAGGTTTTCGTTTTGTTGAGGCAAAAAAAGAAGGTGAATTTGATTTAGTCATTGTTACGCATTGTAATGTGATCATTGTTGAGTTGAAGGACTGGAACCATCAACCCGTAACTGCGCGCGGAGAGACTTGGTATAAGGGTGATAAGAACATGGGACGCTCGCCGGTAAGCGTGACCCGTGGCAAAAAGTTCACGTTGGACAATAAACTCAAGCGTCTGGCAGACCGTTTTACGAACAAAGGCTATGTTCCATTTGTACATTTTTTTGTTGTGATGACTGGCAATGCGGACTTCAGTGAGTTACCGGAAGAACAACTTCACCATACAATCTCGTTAACAGATTTTCTTAAATTTGCTGATCGCAACACATTCAACAACTACTTCAGACCCCATCCAGGCTCCCAGGTTCTAAACAAAGATTTTCCCCTTTTTGATAACCTTTTCTTAGGGCCTCAGACAGCGCCAAAAGCCCTGAGGGTTAATGGCTTCGAAGCTAAGGATATGATTTTCGAACATCCTAAAAAGGTGTATCGGGAATACTTGGCAAAATCAGAAATATCAGCAAATAGCGAAGCATTGCTCAGAATATGGAATTTCCGGAACATCCAAGGAACGAAAGCGTACACGCCGGAAGGAAGAGCTGAGATCGTTTCACGTGAGCGCGAAGTGTTACAGCACATCAATCACCAGAACCGTGACCTGTATAACCACTGCCTGAGGTCTCTGACGAGTTTCCAGAAAGACGAGGTGACGGCAGAGTACTGCGAAGTCTATGAGCTTCCGCCGGGCCATGTCAGGTTTAATGAATTTATCGGAAAATATGGCAAGGCCTTTTCTGATATGGACCGTTTGAATGTGGTCAAACTGCTCATTGCGAAATTTAGCGATCTCCATGAGATGAAAATTGCGCACAGGGATATCGCCGATCACAGCCTGTGGATTTCACCTTCAAAAGAAGTCGCACTTTCGAACTTTATTTCGGCGTACCACCGGCCAGCCGGAACGGTCGGCGACTACCGTAAGCTTTTATCCGTAGGCGCAGTCGAGATAAAAGATATGCTTGATGAGGGCGAGCTTACGCCTTTTCAGCAGGATGTTCATGCCCTGGGCATTGTAGCGTGGCACTTATTAAGCGGTAAGCGCATGTCGCCTAAGAGTCTTGAGACAGTACAGGACAATATGCTAAATAGTCAGCACTGGTATTCAGATGTATTACTTGATGCCGTTGCTGCAAAATTTGCTTCCGCGACTGAATTCTTCGATGCCCTGAAACAAGCCGAACCTGCGGGCAATGCGATCCCTACATTTGATGATACTGAGCTTGATCCTTATCGGCATGGTATTAACCACTCTCGCCAGTACCGGGAAGACGATGACTTTCTGGTAGAAACATCCGACAAAGAAGTCTATATCTCGGGTGGAAGACTCGTGAAGGCCTGGCTGAACGTGGGGGGGCAGGGAGACGATCCTTCAATTAATTTCCAAGTTCTGAAATTTCTAAAACAGCTTGAGCAGCTTTCTTTAGTTAAACCAACGTATCTGCCTCAAATTCGTGAATTCGGTATCGCATCCAAATCATCAAGTCTGTACATGGTCACGGATCAGGTACAGGGAGAAACCTGGGATAAAATGGTCGTCCCGAATGATGAAAAAATCGACCTCATTGATAAGTTTGTCGCCGCCGTTGAGCACTTACACAGTCTGGGGGTTTCTCACGGGGACATCCACCCAGGCAATGTGATGCTTGGGACACAGAGTCGTTCGCTTTTCCTCATCGATATCCCCGATTTTTCACCGTCCGGTGACGAACCTAAAAACCACAGCTACAGCCCTGAATACATCGATAATTGTACTTCTTTTGAACGCGACAACTATGCAGTGATGAAGATGTCCTGCGAGTTATTAGGCATGTCATGGGGGCAGGAATCAGACATTTATCCTACTATTGCGAATGCCATCCGAGCAGAGCTGGAAGATCCGGTTTTTGGGTTTAAGGATTTGGGCCGGTTTAAAAAAGCGATAGACAGTAATGACCAGGCACCAGAACAACCCCTGATAGATATCACTGTAGGAAACGCCGATGAAATAATCTCTGTCCTGCCTGATAACGGGCATCTGTATGTCAAAGTTGAGCCAAATCCTAAAGTGCCAGCTGAAGTAAAAGTGACTTTCACCGGGATAGGTGGCAGTTTTACTGCAGTGTTCAACAAGGATCAGAAGACGCTGATTCATGGTTTCAGGCCATGGGCTCGCGCCACAATTCGTAAGCAAGATATTGATGAAAGTCAGTTCGAAATTGTTACTGGCATCAGGATTATTCCCGGTAGTCCGCAGGATATGTCAGCGTTGACAGTATTGCTTAATGAAGAAGAATCTTTTACGCGGGCAATCGAGTTGATTGCCGCACCTGAAGATGTTCAGGAACAGAATCCGCTTACGCTTCAGCTAAAAGATGCTTTTGCAAGACTTGATAAGCAGGCGCTTGAACCTGATTTAAAAGAAGTGCTGGAAATCCCGACGGTGAAGCTGTGGCGCGCCATTCTGGATACTGAAACAGAATCATATCCAAACATTGAAGTCAGCGGGGAGGTGGTCCCGGTTGCAGATGCTCATGGAGAGCTTCTTCTCCCTTACTCTGCAGACGTTGACCCACTTGGCGCTTTCAGAAGTAGTGATGAAGTCGAAGCCTTACAGGTCGATCAGGAAGGTGTTGAGCGATTTATAGGTGAGGTGTCACTTAAGAAGTCGGAGCTCAAAGAGATCCGCCTGGTCAAAGTGCGTTCAGCAGCCTACAGGCTGAAGGATTCTGATATTGTCTTCTTCCGTACAAGGCAGGATCGGGCATCTTATCAGAAACGTAAACGCGCATTGGAACGTCTCCTAGATCGAGAAAGTGTGCTGCCTGACTTAATTGACCTGTTCGACCCATCCTGCAAACAGATGGCTCAAAATTATGGTATCACTCTCAGCGATGACGATTTTGCCAGATACGACCGTGAAGATCAGCACGGAAACAAGATTAGTCTGAATGAACAGCAAAGAAAGGCGTTTAACAAACTGGTCAACAATGGCCCTCTTTCCCTCCTGCAGGGGCCGCCGGGGACCGGTAAAACCGAGTTTATCGCGGCCTTTGTCCACTATCTGATCGAAAAGCAGAATACCAAACGCATTTTACTGGTCAGCCAGTCACACGAGGCTGTAAATACAGCGGCCGAGCGCATCAGAAAGCACTGTTCCCGGCTTGGTACAGAGCTGGACGTTGTCAGGTTCAGCAACAGGGAAGGGGCCGTTTCCCCTGGCCTGAAAGATGTGTATTCAAACGCGATCACAACGGAGAAGCGTGAACTATTTAATGCTGAAATTAAGTACCGTGTTGAAGCGTTGAGTGAAGCCATTGGTCTGGAGCCGGGGTTTATTTCGGGAGTTGTACTTGCGGAACTCAGATTGTTCAGGCAAATCGATCACCTTGAGAAATTGCTCTATCAAGTTAACGATTTAACGGATTCAAAAGAGATCGGTGAACTGAAAGATATTGCAGTCGAACTCGATTTTGCCATCCGCTCCAGGCTGAGTCAGGAGTATGGGATTAACCTGGATAAAGACGCGAAGGTCTCTGCAGCAAAAGACATTCTAATTTCCAGGCTGTGTAAGGATTATGGCGTCAGACCGGATGAGGCACGACGGGTAAAGGCATTAGCTAAAATATCCCGTGATATGCAGGATGCTATGTCGGGAGAGCGAGTGAATCTGGACGAGTTTTATTCGCGTTCCAGGCAGTTAGTGGCTGGCACATGTGTTGGTATTGGACAAGGGCACATTGGCATTCAGGAGAATATCTACGACTGGGTGATTATTGATGAAGCAGCACGCTCAATTGCAAGTGAGCTGGCCATTGCAATGCAGTCGGCCCGACGCATCCTGTTGGTGGGTGACCACCTGCAGCTTCCCCCGTTGTACTCAGATGCCCACAAAGCGGCATTAGCGAGAAAGCTGGGTATCAATAACTCTCGCACTGAAATTGACGAGGTATTACGAAGTGACTTTGCCCGTGCCTTCAACTCTGCTTATGGTGCGCAAGCGAGTGCAGCTCTGCTGACCCAGTACCGTATGGCTCCACCGATTGGTGATCTCGTATCGAAGACATTCTATGACAGGAAGCTTCTGAATGGAGAACGGGCAATTCCGGATGTCTATCAGCACGCTCCAGAAGCGTTATGTAGCGTCGTAACCTGGCTTGATACTGCTAATCTGGGCCACCGGGCACATCATCTTGAAGATCGCGGAACAAGCATTTACAACCGATGTGAAGCTGACGAGATTATTTCTGTTCTTAAACAGGTATCAGAGAATGAAGAATTTGTCGCTCAGCTTTCAAATCTCGTTAATAAAGATGAAGCCGCTATCGGCGTGATATGTATGTATGCCGAACAAAAGCGGCTGCTCCGTCAGAAATTCAATCAGGAAATTTGGAGCGAGGGATTTAAGGACATTGTTAAAATTGACACTGTTGACAGTTATCAGGGTAAGGAAAACCGGATCATCATCCTGTCACTGACGCGTTCGGATAAGCAGCATAGCCCAGGTTTCTTACGAGCTCCAAACCGTATAAATGTTGCGATGTCACGCGCAATGGATCGCCTGTTGATTGTGGGTAATGCCGATATCTGGAAGGGAAACAATAAAGAACTACCATTAGGCTCAGTTGTAAGTTATATGGCTGAACGAGGTCAGGAAGCTGGATACAGGTTCCTCTCCGCTCAGCAGGGAGGCAAAAAGAAATGATATCTGATAACAAAGTAACCTATCACGAGGTTGACTTCCTGCTGCCCGCACAGAGGTTTAACATTCAGTTTTCCTATGTTTCCCAGAAGGGGCTGCCATTCATCCGGGAGTTTGTGCTAAGACTTGTTCATGTAGCCTCGATGAGCAAAGCACAAATAGCAACCTATTTCGGCCTGACCCACCGTGAGACAGAGGAGGCGATTTCCGATCTTGTGCAGCGTGGCGAATTGACGCTCTCCTCAGACGGCAGACTGACTTTAACCGACAAATCAAATGGCTATTTTTCTGAGGTTGGCGAGATACCGCACCTTTCAACTATCCAGGACAGTGGTGGTACCTTATCCTTTGATTTAGCCACATTTAGCTGCTTCAGCAACCAAACTTTCCAGGACCACTGGAGGGGAGGGTTAACATTAAAGGTTGATGACAACAACATTTCTCAAAGTGAGAAACTGGTTGAGAAGCACTTTCAGTACCAGTTTAATCAAATCTTGGATAAAGGTTATCTGTCTCACTTGCAGGTTCAGGGAGGTAAAGAACAACCTTCTATCTATACAGTTAATTCTGTTAATAAGCTGCGGCAAATACCGCTCCGTTTAACAACGGAATTTAAAATGGATAACGATGGTAAGGCTGTCGAGCGTGAAGACTATGAACAGTTAAACAGTTCGGAATGTGTTCATGAGTTAATGGCTGTTGAGATAGCTAGGTTATCACGGCATAACAATACCATGAGTATTTTTAAGGCCATGGTATCCATAAACGATGACCTTACGCTTAAGCTGTTTGACTCTAAAACGAATCAACTTAATCCATTATTTATCAAGGATATGCAGGCGCTGGAAGAATACTCAGACTCTGGCAGGACGACTTTTTTAGGCCCGGTTTATTCTAAAAACAACTGGGAAAAGCTGCAGAAAGCTCTGGCACCGGTGCTCAATCAGCGTATCAGAGACAAAACCGATTATGGCGGTAGCCCGTTCGTCTGGGTAGCTCCATCAGATCCCTACTGGTCAAAGAGCGTCCGATTTATCTCAAGCCTGAGCGATTTTCTTAACAGGTCGGCTACGAAGGATAAGCGGCTGTATAAACCGGTGCTGTACGTACCCGTCCAGGATGCAGCTGATGCCTGGGTTGCCAAACAGTGGAAGCATGAACTTGGGCAATTCCACGCGTGCGCTAAAGGGCTAGTTGAAGGATTGTTAGATGGTAATGTTGAGATCCTTCATCTTGAGGATGAGTTATCTGCCGTTATCTATCATATTTCTCAACCAGAAACGCTGCCTGTGACGATGCCATTGGGCTTCATTACAACTAACAAAGATGCAGTTAAGATTATTGGTGCGCTGATTACTGAATATGTCAAAAGCACCTCTGGTTTTGATAAGCCTCATGACTGTGGATTTCTTTCTTCAATAGTTGAAAAACATTGAAAGGATGATAATTTGCTTTTTTTTGCCTAAACCACCTCCATAGGAGGTGGTGATTAATGGCACCATTAAATTATTGCTTAAAGGGATCGGATAGCATCTACGACTTACGAAATGGTTGTGGCTCTTCGGCATATCGCGATTCAAGGTTTGTATGATATCTGTAACGCACTAGGTCAATATTGTTTGAAGGCTATAAAATAGCCAATATATTGGCGTAGTATACGAGCAGAAAAATAAAAAATGAAACACACATCTCTGCTACAGCTGCTACACGTAGCAGCTGTAGCAGGGATAAAGGGGGTCACTCATCATATTTGAAAAGCTCACTGCTCAGATCGTGTATTAGCGCCATTTTTTGAGCTTTTTCACCTTCAGCTAAAGGCTTAATTTGACCTTCTCTCTCATTAACAATTCTGATAGCCTCAGCTAAAAATTCTCGTTTTATTACACGTTCTTCTGAATTGCCGACAAGTCCGTAGATATTAACTAATTTCTCCCCGGGGAGTGTCAGGTAAGGTTTTATATAATTCAGGTTAAGAATGCAGTTGTACAATGTAAATTCATTCAAATAGCTTACGAGGTTTTGTCTGCACTCCCGAACAGTTAATATTTTCTCATCTATAATTAACTTGGACAGTTCTTCGCTATTAATAATTTTATCGGCTGCATCAAGCCGTTTATTTATTTTGCCCAATGCAGATTCAACTTCATCCAGAATTCCTGTAATAGACTGTGGGTGGATGGCAGAAAGTTCAAGCTCGTTGTAGAAACTTGTCATCTGAACCATGTTATTATACTGTTTTATCGCATTCATTATTATCAAATTATTGGCGCACATAACTAATATCAAATCGGCTTGTTTAAATTTGCGGTCGATATTGATATGATCAGTAAAAACGCCTCGATGTAATAAAACTGTGTTTATATCAGAGAGTAACTCTCCATTTTTTATTGTCTTCCCTTTTAATTTGATGTTAAGAGCAATCCTGATAACACTGATAGCTGCTGAGATGAAGCCAGTAGGTAGTTCATTAAGTGAAATAGCATCAATTTTTTTCTTTGCTTCAGTTAAATCATCAATGCAAATTCTATGTATTATTTCAGTTAAGGCCAGATATGGTTTAAGCGCAAAAGAGTTTTGAGCATTCTTAAGATTGATAGCCAACTCAATTAAATCTAATTCAGAAAATACATCACCATTAAGAGAGCTGAAAACAAGATGCCAGATTACCTTGATATCCATCCATGTATCTTCATTTATCTCTATCAAATCATGTTTGTTCGTTTCTTTCTGAAACTCTTCGACTAATGATTCCAGCAGTCTCTCATCGAAGTGTTTCGATTCATAAAGATACTGATTTAATGCTGAATAATAGCTGTCATTCATTCCATCTCCCTCGTGGAGATATTTGTAAGCACTGGAAAGATACTTAGTCAGGCCGGTTCTTCGTTCAAAAGTTAGTAGGATTCGAAGAGAGGCGTAGGCAGATTTAAATTTATCCAAGCGAACTTTAATATCATCAAACGCATCATCGTCTAGAGTTTTTTGGGAATATTCAATACATTCATCTATGACGATGTTCATCCATGATTTTCTCGGGTTGCTATTTTTTCGGATGTTTCTAATTCGTTCAAATAGTGGAAGGAGAATGTTTTTATGAATCTCATCATCTGTTTTGAAAATACCACGTAAATAGTTTCTTACCCCTGCGGTGATATCCCTTTCACTATTTTCCAATGTTGGGCAATGATTACTTAACAGGAAGCTATCAATGTGAAAATAGAATCCATTATTATTACTTGAGCTGAAAGTTTTGTGTATATCAAGTGCCAGGCATGAAGAAACCCCGAGCTGGATATAACGCTCGAATACCTGGCTCCGGGTCAGAGTGCTGAACACGGGGTAAGATATAATTTGATTATAAAGCATTTCGTATTTATAGAACAAAACTCGTCGATCTTCTTCACTGAAGACCCTTTCTTTATCAATTATTTTTATTATCTCATTATAGCGTTGATTAAAAAATGCCTGATGCCGCCAAAAACTCCCATATGCACGTCTATCCCGCTGTTTACTCCCTTCCCTGAACACACCCAAGGTCTGACAGACATCGTACATCAGTTTTGCAAATGCATTTCCCACTTAGCTTCCTCCGTTTGGTTTCCGTTTTTCTACGCGGACACTATCCGAGATGTTATGGCAAATTTCGAATCGAGCCAAAGACATCCAACAGGAGAAGTGAAAATGTCGAACGTTAGTGCACAAAAAACACACTCGCTACGCATCCTGCGCATGACTGAGTTGACGGCGATTCTTGGGATCTCGCGCTCAAGTATCTACGAAAAATTGAATCCGAAATCGAGGTACTACGATGCTGAGTTCCCCAAACCAGTCCGACTAGGAGCAGCATCTGTCGGTTGGCGATCTACTGCTATTGACGAGTGGATCGCTTCCCGAACCGTTTAATTTTTTTGCAAAAAAATAAAGGATGATGCAATGAGCAACAAAAATGAAATTAATCATGAGCTTAACCTGAATTTTGATATTCTGCCACGTCATATCAGGCGATGGACTTTGTACCTACACCACATCACAGGTGTGGCTGTTGAGATTATCGTCGTTACGTTATTAGCATTTTTGGGGTTGGCCTGCCAGGATCTGTTTTGCGTTCAGTTGGGCAATAAACAGCGATTTCCTCTGGCGTTATACCTGTTGCTGCTCTCCAGGTCTGGTAGTGGTAAGTCAAGAATATACAGGTTGCTCAAGATTCCTGTAGAGCAACAGGAGCGGCGATTTGAAGACGAGTATTGTGTCGAGCTTGAGGAGTATGAACGAAGGGTCATTATCTGGCAGGCTGAGTTTAAAGTATTAAATAAGCTTTACAAAAAAGCGCTGAGTCAAGGGGGAGATACGGCTGAAACACGCAGAAAACTTGAAGAGTGTATCAGCCGCCAACCGCAGAAACCAGTAAGGAAATCCATTATTTTAACAAACCCGACAAGCGAAGCGCTCACTAAAGAAATCGGGATGGGATATCAGAATAAAGCTCTTTTTAACGATGAAGCAGCAGGTGTGTATACGAGTAGTTTGTACAACGACCCCACACCTTTCAATACATTCTGGTGTTGGGATAAAGTCACCATTAACAGGGTATCACGGGAAAGCTTTGTTATTGAAAATTATGTATTTTCATCTTTATTAATGATGCAGCCTCATCCGTATGACAATTCCAGCAAACGGAAAAGGGCCAGTATCAGATTCACAGGATTGCTGGCTCGTACCCTGATGATAGATATGGAGCAGATTACAGAGCCATATACTAACAATGAGCACAGTGCTAGGGATGAAAGCCTGCTTCAGGAGCTGTATTCTGTCATGTCACAGCTTATGGACGCCGGTGTTAAGCGAAGAGAAAATGACGATGAGTATATTGCACTTACCCTTGCCCCGGACGCGCAGGATCTAATGGATGAAACGTCGTTGAGTTTGCAGCAGCTGATGAAGCCTGGCGGTGCCTTATATCACTATGATGATATAGCTGCTCGTTTTATCGAGCAGAGCCTCAGGATTGCAGGTATTTTTCAGGTTACTGGTGACCCTGATTCGACAGAAATTGTAAGGGAAAATCTGTTGTCTGCTTTAAATCTGACTGACTGGTTTGTAAATCATTCCATTACAAAAATTGATTCCACAAGAGAGCTTAGCGATGAAGAGAAAATATTGTTCTGGTTAGAGTCGCATCTTGTAGAAAATAGATCTTTCGAATTCAGAAGAAATGACCTTATCAAAAAGGGTCCGAATTCAGTCAGGCGTGCTGAGAGGTTGATACCAGCGCTGGAAAAACTTGAGTCGAAAGGGAAGGTGCAACTATTCGAAGTGGCGGGTATAAATTATGTCAAATTTACTGGTTCAGAAATGGATCCTGTTGAACTAGCTGAGAAAACTAATACGCCCATATACCAGTCTGGATCACTGGCACTGAGTAAGCTGGCTAAGCCTGAATAACTTCAGAGTGATTTTTATTATTTATCAACGAGTTATGCTGCTCATAAACCCTGATTGGCTGCGGGTTAGAGTGTCGCGAATAATAACGTTTCTTAGTTTTGGTTAGTCGGTATATGTAATATATATCCTTATTAACATATGCCTAGATACCAGTTAACCAATCGATCACTATACCAGATACCAGCATAGCTAATCCATCTCTGTGAGAGGAACTGTACGCCTAATCACGTGGGTAGCCCACTGCTACCCATTAATCAATGAATATTACCTGAGTAATTTATTATGAGATCACCTTATGAGTTATCTGAAAAAGAATTTGAATCCCTGCTACTGGCAGCAGAAAAGAAATATGACTCCCGGTTATCACGCTATATGCTTCGTCGCTCACTTGCTGTGATATCTAATTATCTGGAAAACTATAACCGGGTATTTGCATTACGAGCTGACCTGAGATTTGCTCAGTCCCATGTGCCAGATGAGCCAGACTTACCGACATGCTTTCAGAAAGATGATGAGAAAGCCATTACTCGGGCTATAGAATCCCTTAAAAGTCAGCTAAGGGAAGAGCACAAGCGTTCTGGCAGGGCTGGTGAGCCTGTGCCACTAGGTTATATCTGGGCCAGAGAGCGTGTTACCGGGGAACACCCTCACTACCATCTGGTTCTGCTATTTGACAAAGAGGTTTATGCCTATCTGGGAGATTATACAAAGCCTGACGCTGATAATATGGGGACCCGGATACAGAAAGCCTGGTGCAGCGCCATTGGTCTTGATTATCCTGAATATGCTTATCTCCCGCATTTTCCGAAGAATCACAGCGCGTGGTTCACTCGGGATGATGCGTTAACGTTAAGTGCTGATTATTATGACTTTCTGCTACGGGTAGCCTATCTGGCCAAAGACTACAGTAAAGACTTCCATGACGGTTATCGCAACTTTGGCACAAGCCAGCTAATACAGCGATCCTTGAGCGACAAATAGAACTTCAGTTGCAGACTTGCCGATAAAAGTACAGGTCTGCATTATTCATCCTCACCCGACAAGCTGGCGATAATCGCATTCCATCTCATCAATAAAATCATTACCGATTGTCGGAAAACCATAGGTTAAGAGTTCAGTCCCTTGTATTTTAAATAAATTATAGAGATAGCTGTCCTTTTGGTGAGCGACGTGAACAGGCACAAAAGGCCTGTTTTTTACGATAGCTTCGTTTAGTTCGCTGGTGCTGATGACGTTGTATTGATCCCCTGTGATATCAATAACGTAATCACCCACTTCCAGCCAGAAGTGAGTAATCGCGCCATTTTTACCGGTGACTCCAGTGACCCCTTTCAATTCCAGTTCGGGCCATAATTGTAGAAAGTGGAAGGAAAGTAACATTAAGCAAAGCTTGCTACTTATGACAGGAAAGCCGTGAGGGATGAGGTAGGTTGTTGACGGATCGCATTTTTCGAGTAGTTCCCGAAATCTATTTGTCTCTTCACGTGCAGCTCCAATGGTAAACAAAAACGCCTCCAGGTCTATTATATGAGTGGGGTTGAAAGTCTCTGCAGATGCGAAAACGGCTTTCTCAGGTCGTCGAGACCGCAGACATAACGTAATCTGCCCATGCCTGCATCATCGGCCGTCGTTCATTCAACAGGTCGGTACGATGGTAGGCTGCTTCAGATTTGTTCCTGATAGTATGAGCCAGTGCTCGTTCAGCTAAATCATGCGGATAGCGTTGTTCACTGCACCAGTCACGGAAGCTGGAACGAAATCCATGCGCGACAGCAAATCGTCCCTGGGTATCGCTGATAGCTTTGGTTTTACGCAAAAATGATGTCAAAACCATATCGGAGAGAACAGTTTGTTTTCTGGGGGAAGGGAATACCAGCATCTCATGTAATCCTCTCATTTGTTCAAGTAGCCCAATTGCCTGCTGAGACAGAGGTACCCTGTGCCGGACACCGCCTTTCATTCGACTTGGTGGGATGGTCCAGATCTTGCGTTTAAAATCAATTTCGCACCATTCCATCGCACGAGCTTCGCCCGAACGACATGCTGTCAGTATGACAAACAATAGTAATCCTCGGGTAACGTTGTAACGATCTTCAGTATAAACGCGGCTGGCGATGTATAACGGTATGACTTTCCATGGCATGGCAGGCTGATGTTCAGTACGTATACTGGCGCTGACCTGCTGGGGAAGGAGGTGGTCTACAACATCAACAGGATTGGCTGAGCAGAACCCATGAGCCCAGGCCCACTGCATTACTTTATGAATACGCTGTTTTACCCGTCCGGAGGTTTCGGGGATAGTCATCCACGAAGGACGCAAAACATCCGCAACATTGGCTGGCGTAATCGCATCAAGAGGAACGGTCCCCATAGCAGGAAACACATGCTGTTCGAGTGTAGATATCCACTGCCGGGCATGCTTTTTGTTACGCCATCCTGGCAGCAACTCAGTATGAACTTTTCGTGCAGCCTCTTCAAAAGTCGGAATTACGATTTTGGTCGTCTCCGCTTTTTTGAGTTCAAGAGGGTCATCTCCAGCCGATAATTGTTCTCGCATGGTTTGCGCGAGTTTAGCCGCTTCGGCAATACCGATTTCAGGGTAAGAGCCAAGACCGGCATTACGTCGTTTCTGAGTGACAGGGCTGACGTAGCGTAGCACCCACTTTCCGCGTCCTTTAGTGGAAGAGGGATGTAGTGTAAGGCCAGTGACACCACCATGCGAAATCGGTTTGTCATTGGGTTTGATATGACGGGCTTTGGTATCCGTGAGTAAGGCCATAAGTGGTGGCTTCCTTTAAATCTGAGTATGTCTTCAGTATGCCATCTGGTATGCCATTAATTGAAGCTTTCTTTGGATTGGGCTAACATACATCGGACGGGTAATAGTGTGATTTACTGTATTTGTGCGGGTTTAGTTGACGTTGTCGTACCAAATCGGATTTATATCAAGCGGACGTCCGTTCCGCCAAATTCACTCATGAAAATGAGTTCAGAGAGCCGCAAGATTTTTAATTTTGCGGTTTTTTTGTATTTGAATTCCACCATTTCTCTGTTCAATGATTTTATTCTGGCGTAAGTGCGTGATTCTCGCTTGTTGTCTCATTCATTAAAATTCAATAATGATATCGAACCATTCAGCTTAAATATATTTCCAGAGAATAAATTTATATTGATTAAATGAATGTATATTTCAAATTGATTTTGTTTGTTATTATTTAAGTGGGGTATATAATTAGAGTCCGTTATCAATGCTAAATATTCTAATCATTATGACAGGCGAGGGAGTGTCCAATTATGAATTCAAAAAAGCTTTGTTGCATATGTGTGTTATTCTCGCTGCTTGCAGGATGTGCCTCTGAATCTTCTATTGATGAAAAGAAGAAAAAAGCTCAAGTCACACAAAGTAATATTAATAAAAACACTCCCCAGCAACTGACAGACAAAGATTTATTCGGTAATGAAACCACTCTGGCCGTATCCGAAGAGGATATTCAAGCTGCGCTTGATGGAGATGAGTTCCGCGTTCCCCTTAATTCTCCTGTAATACTTGTTCAATCCGGCAACCGCGCACCGGAAACCATTATGCAGGAGGAGATGCGAAAATATTATACTGTTTCCACATTCTCTGGTATCCCGGACAGGCAAAAGCCTCTGACTTGTAACAAAAACAAAGATAAAAATGAGAACGAGGATGTTGCCAGTGCTGAGAATATGAACTGGATGCAGGCACTGCGTTTTGTGGCTGCAAAAGGACATCAGAAAGCGATTATTGTTTACCAGGATACATTGCAGACAGGAAAATATGACTCTGCGCTGAAATCAACAGTATGGTCCGACTATAAAAATGAAAAACTCACCGACGCTATCTCCCTGCGCTACCTGGTACGTTTCACGCTGGTGGATGTGGCAACAGGTGAGTGGGCTACCTGGTCGCCGGTGAATTATGAATATAAAGTGCTTCCACCATTGCCCGACAAGAATGAAGCCAGTACGACTGATATGACAGAGCAGCAAATCATGCAACTTAAGCAAAAGACCTATAAAGCGATGGTAAAAGATTTGGTTAACCGCTATCAATAATAAATTATATCTGCCGCCAGGAATTTCTGGCGGCAATAATACAAAATTCTTTGCATAAGAAATTTTTCTTGACAAAGACAGTGCAAGAAAGGACATGGAATCCGGAGTTAAAAACTGTTTGTTTTAGAATATTTAATTATTTAACTGCTGAATCTTCCTTGCGAGAAATATATTCATTATTACATTTCATGCCATTTTTAATATAGATTGCTCCTGGGAAAATTCCCGTATTATTACCGCAGGGGTGATAATTAGCATTGACATATCCTGTGACAAAAGGAGCTATTAAAGGTGCTATTACGATAGCTATTAGTAAAAATATAAGAGTTAGCTGTATTGTTATGTCTGTGGCGAAATTGACTACCTTCGTTTTTTTGATTAAGAATGATTTTATTATCGTAAGTAAAATTACATGAACATTTAAAAAGGAAAACGACATGAAACCAAAGCACAGAATCAACATTCTCCAATCATAAAATATTTCCGTGGAGCATTTTATTATTGAATATAGAGGTTTAACTCCGGTAAAAAACAAAGAAGCATTGAATGCAGGGAAAAATAATATGGCCATAAAAAACATCGAAAGAAACTCTTTTAATTTAACATGTAAACGCATGGTTAATCCTCATATCACGGGTGGAGTGTTAAGAACATACATAAATGGAGTCATGTTTTCCCTTTTCCATTTATCAAGTTCCTGTTGCCGTTTTAGTCCATCTCTAATTGCATATTTTAATTTTTCTGATAAATGGCATTGAGCATCGATTTCATTTAAAACAACTGTACACACTATCCCTGTCAGTAAAATTGCTCCTCCGACAAGAATTACTGGAAAGCCAAAGCTAACACAGGCAAAAGAAGCCAGGCTTCCAATAGCGGTTGCAACACCACCGGCTATAACTGCTTTGGCCACATCCATTGAAAAATCGCCAAGAAAATTAACCAGATCTCGCTCTGAACTCATAATAAATTCTATGGTTCTCCAGGCTACTGAAAACCAGATACAGAACTTAACTCCTTTTATTGATTCAGATAAAGCTCCTCGCCAGCCAATAGCGAGTTCCAGAACTTGAGGCGCTCGTGAAGAGAAAATATATTTACCGAGCTTTTCTAAAAGCCAGGGGCTGGATGTTGTGATTTTTATATATTTCTCTCCAAGTATTTCAAAGTAACTTGCTTTTGTATACTTTAAGGCATTAAGGTTAAATATAATTTTCCCATTGTCATCAAACTCAGTCATTAATTTACTCGCGTTAACTAACCAGGCGAGTGTATCTTTTATACCTGAAGGATGTGTAGTGATAAAATGAATGTAATCAAATGATGTTATTGGGCTGAGTATTTTTTTTGCAACATCAAGTGTCAAGAGAATAACATGATGAGTGTTCTGATGCCTTAACTCATCAATGAGTGGGACGTCGTTAAGATAAGGGTGCTGAGGTACTAGCTGGTTTATCGGCTGAGCCCCCCGAAGAATGTCACCCACATAATCAGCCCACTGTGCATTCTGTGTGTTGTTGTTATTCCTTAAACCAGCCATTTTATCTCTCCGCAATAGTAATTTATTATGTTATTACAGTAAGTTACTGTACACGATCCTGCCATTTACTCATTGCATTCGTACCGGCTAACGTATGCTCCCAGGAAATATCTTCATAAATAAAGGCAATTCTCTCCTGTGGTTCCAGTTCTTTTTCCAGGACAGCATGCGGTGTGACAAAATCAATACTTGATATTCGGGCTTTTGACAGATTTATTTTATAATAAGGCTGGTAAATACCCGCTTTACTGGTTCGGTAGAGTATAAATTCACATATTGCCATTTTTTCATTGTCACTAAGTGCTTTTGCCAGCAATGGTGAGGATTTATCAACCGGTTTGGTGATAATTAATTCATGATGATTGACATTTTGACTTCTTGAGATGGAATGCATTAACGCATAAACCATGATCTGATCTTTATGTTCTGGCTGCGCTTTGTTTCCGACAGAATCAAGCGTTGAGCAACCTGCTGAAATTAGCCCTTGTGTCTCTCCACTCAAAGATAAATAACTTATATTTGCCATGATAATCTCCTTTAATTAAATAATTATTTTTCGGCCGTGGTACCGGTTGCCGCCTCTGGCATGACGTTATTCTTCAGCAGCAGCCAGCGGCTTAACACGCCTTCGAGTCGCTCATTAATTTGTTTTTCCAGCGCATCTGTATTCTGCTTCTGCGCACGGGCATCATGGTACTGCGTCAACAGAGACTCAACGGGTGTTTCCTGCCCCAGTCCCCGCTCCGCCTGCCAGATGACATTTTTGATATAGGAAAGGGTTAGTCCCTCTTTCTCGCGCTGCATCACTAGATCTGCAAAAGCATGTAAGTCCTGGCGGGTCTGCAACCAGCCACGCAACTGCGGGCTACTCTGTGCGCGGGTTTTGAGTGCCTCATTCCATTGTGTCGAGGCCTGTTGCTGTTGCAGGCTTTCCGGCCAGCGACTGTCGGCAACACGCATCATCTGCATCCCGGTTTCCAGCGGCTGTACCGGGGAGGTATCAAGAAGTTGTTGCAGCCTGCGCTCATAGTTTTCGAGTTCAGGTGAGGCCATCCACACCGTTGCTGCGCCCTGAGCGGTGTCGTTAACCTGTAACAGTTGCTGCTGCACCGGATAGACCTGCCACCACCACAATGCTGAGGCGACAGCCACTGAACAGGCGATCCCTGCGATAAACCCTCTTACCGTACTGCCTTGCTTTATCACACTGGCCTGTGGGGGATTCTCTGTCAGACTGCGCACTTCCACTTTCATCTCAGGTATCCGGGTTTTTGATCACCTCGCTGATTTTTTTCGCCGTTTCGCAGCCGGTTAATATGACGCACATCAGCACGCAGGCCAGAAACGCCTTCCTGTTCATGCTTCCGGCTCCCGCTGTTTTTCACGAAGCACCCGGTCATAGACCTGGGCGTAGACCTCGTTAAACAGCATCTCAAACCCCTGCTGGCGATCGGAGGCCAGTTCTTCGTAATAATGGCTGTACATTTGCCATGCTCCGGCATCATCCAGCGGCTGGCGCAGTTCATGGCTGCGGCGGTACTGCACAAAGCGGCGCAGCAGATTTTGTGGTGAGAAAGCATCCAGCAGGACACGAAGCGACTCCACAATCGCTGCCCGGTTAGCTTCTTCGTGGTGGCGGACATTGCGCAGGCTTTCACTGACGGCGGCGGGAGCCGCCAGATGTACCGGGCTTTTACCTTCGGCAAACATTACGTCGAGCGCGGTGGCGTAATCCATGTTCAGGCGCAGCGGGTTATCTTCCAGCGGGCGCAAATGTTTGTCTGAGAGGCTGTTACGCTGCTGCTGCAAATCGAGCAGACCTTTTATTGCGGCCTGTAACGTTCGTCCGGCCTCCTCCAGAAAATCATCCGCATCGTCGAAATTGCTCATGGTAAGCGAGCCGCCAAGACCGCGCAGTAAGGGGGTGACCGCAAGGTGGCGTTGCGCCATTTCTGCCGCAGAGACGTCGTCATTACGATCGCCGGGGCTGGCATAAATGGGCGGCAGATCCATAAACGGAGTATTGATCCCCCCATTACTTGCCGGATCGGACAGCGGTGCCGATGGCCGGACAGCCGCAATGCCTGAAAGCGGATCGCCCGTGGTAATCAGGCTTTCGGACTGAAGTGCCTGGAGTGGATCGGCAGAAAAACCGTTTACCACGGTGTCTGCAAGCTGGTGCCGGTGAGTCATTCCCGGATAGTGTGGCGCACCCTCCGTTGATAGCAGGGTATCCGTGAGCATATCGCGATTGGTAACGATGGTTTCGGGAGTGGCCATTTCCTCATCGTAATGGGGAATATCTCCCCGGTTCAGATGAACCCTCACCATCAGCCGTCCGATCTGGATCTCATCGCCCTGGCGCAACTGTATTAGGTCTGATGTTGCTGTGACTTTTGCCTGATTCAGCCACAGTTGTGCCGTCTGCGGGCGCAGACAAAATGTGCCATCGTGCAGGATAACGGTAAAAGCCTGGGCCGGAATGCTCTGCTGACGATCCTGTACCGACCAGTGGCATTCGGGGCCATGGCCGACATTTCCCTGCTGTGTGAACAGACAGCGCGCCGCCCGTCCGCTTTCCAGCTCACTGCCGTTAATGACCTGCAATGAAAGCGTCTGTAGTTTCTCTTCCGGCATATTCTGCTCCGTGATTATCATAATTTACGACCGTACCCTGATGGTGACTGAGGGGCGTTCTTCCGGTGTGCCGAGGAAGCTGGTCCAGCCCAGCAGCGCACTTTTGTTATCGCCCAGGCGCATTGCGCCCACCTGCTCCGGCGCCAGCCCCAGATGTAAGTCCCAGGCAAGCTGATCGCGCAGGATGAAGGACACGAACATCGTCAGTGGCAGGAAGTTTTCGCCGGACGGCAGAAAAGAGAGGAACTGTTTTCGGGTCAGGCTGGTAATACTGAGCTGGAATTTTCCGCTGAGATCGGGCACTCGTGTACCCAGAACAAAGTTGCCCAGTACCGATCTTCCCGCCAGTTTTTCGCCATTTTTAAGAGAATAGCTCCCCAGACTATTTTGCTGATCCGGTTCAATATCCACCTTGCGACGTTGCCAGTTTTGCAGCGTCACTTCTGACAAATCAAAGCAGTGGGACACCAGGCCACAGATTATTTCCGGGGATCGTCCCGGATTTGCCAGGATCCCGGAATACGCCAGCATTTTGCTGTGATTAATCGCCAGCTTATCGCGAAGCTGGCGGTGGCCCAGCCCGACAAGGGAGTACATGCGCTGCGAGAACGCATCCACACCGCCGTTACGAAAACTGATGTGATAGCGGTACTTACGCCAGATATGCCAGACAAACTGGGTCAGGCGGTGGCTGAACATATCCAGAAAATCACCTACCGGACTTTGTTCATGTACCGCTTTCCAGGCCAGGTGATCGAGGTAATAACCGGGGAGAGGCGACTGGCTCCCCTGTAACCCCATAAAGGTGGTGGTCATCCTGAATGCCCCTGACGTATCCCGTTTCAGCGCACTGATATCACTGCACGGGAAGGCAAGGCTGGCATCGGCGCTGAAACGCAGGGTTTCCTGTGCCGGATCGTCGCGCAGGGATAATTCTGGCGTCCCCTTTTCACCCTTTGCCAGGCGGTGCAACAGCTCCGCCATCGCAAAAAAATTGTAAGAGCAGGCATTATGGAAAACCTGTGCCAGCGGATCATTCTGCTCTTTATCTGCCGAGGGATTTCCCGGACTCAGATAAGAGGATGCTGCCCGATTCTTTCCGTCCATTTCCATGTCTCCTGGCTTTCTGTGTTCACAACGGTCAGCATGTGGAATGAGTTAACGCTGGCGTACAGCGACAGAAAATGCGAAAGCACCGTACCGAGCAGATACATTTCCCCTTCACAGACAAACGGCTCCGGGTGCAGATACAGCGTGGAGGCCAGCCCCCGGACGGGAATACCCGTAAACAGGCGATCAACGGGGCGGGTCTCCAGACGCTCAATGGCATCCAGCTTTTGTTGTGACAGCCGTGCCGTCTGCGGATGATGGATTGCGTGGCGATCAAAGTTGGCGATGACCTGCTTCAGCGCGTCCGTATCCAGTAATGACAGATAATTCAGGTTCATGGCGGAGAGCAGGGACCAGTGCAGGCTGCCATCAATGACCGGCCAGAGTGGTTGCGTCGGGCGGGTAATGTTGCGAAAGGAAGCAACAGCCGCATTTTTACCGGTTGTGCCGGTGATATCGCCGGAACGAATTTGTGACGGAAGCTCACGGTTGGTACAGGTCAGCGATACCGAAACCACTTCATTACTGAGCAGAGATTCGTCTGACGGATAACTGCCATCAGCATGTATAAAGGCAAGGGTATGATCAAAGCCGCGATGGAACAGGGATGTTTTGGTCCGGTGATGCCAGTACACCACTTCCCGCTTCCGGCTGTATTCCATCTGATGGCTGAAACTTTCAAAGGCTGGCCACTGGCGCGCGGCCTGCGTCGAAACAGGACGCCCCAGATCTTTTTTCCTGAACATATCCTGGACCTGGCTCACCACACTGTTAACGGAAAATACATCGTAATGTTGTGGGTAATGGCGGCTGGGAACCAGCGGATAGTCTGCCCGCCGGTTGTCCAGCGTGATGGCTTCTGCATGGTGGATAAATAAATTAATGGCAGGTGCGCAATACAGGCGCAGGGAATCGCGGCGCAGCCGGATGTCCACGGGCAAAGGGCGCGAAAAACGCAGTTGCAGGGTAAAGAATTCCGCCTGCAATCCGTCAGGCAAAGCCGGACAACCACAAAGATCAAAAAAGAGAAACGCATCGGGGTAACAGAAATACTCCTGAAGGATCCGGTAGCCGCTGTGGACGTTTTTCGGCCAGGGCAGCATGGCATCCTGCGGCTCAAAACCGACAGCTTTTAGCATAAACTCAGGCAGGCGAATATGCTGTTCACCCATAGTCAGGTCGGCACCCTGCAAGTATTCGCAGAACCATAAATAAAGCTGGTCACGGGTATAGTTGTCGTCATTGCCGAGCCAGAAGCGAAGTTTGTTCAGATCCAGCGTGCGGAAGTCCGTTCCCGGTGCGACCGAAAAGGTGATGTTGATAACACCATTACGGGTCGTACTGCGGTTTTCAATCTGCTCCAGGCGAACGGGCAGCAGCCAGATATCCCGGCAGAGGGTGAAGGTACAGGGAGGCGGCTCCTCCTTTTTAGCATCAGAGGGCAGCACTTCATCAACTCTGATTTCCCCGGCGTTGGTTGTAAACTGCTCATTACGGGGGATTAACACCGGTACAGAAGACTTATCCATATCCGGCGTATATTCAATAAGGGTCATTGCCGGAACCGGACGCAGGTAATTAGGCCATAGCATCTTAATAAGCCCGTGCGTCAGTTCTGGGAATTCATCCTCAATTTTCTGGCGGAGATTGCCGGTAAGAAAAGCCACCCCTTCCAGCAGGCGTTCAATATCCGGATCCGCATCTTTTTCGGCCAGGAAGCGGGTCAGATGGGGTTTTTCCGTTGCCAGCAGCTTGCTAAGCTGGCGCAGGTAATCGAGTTCTTCCCGAAAATAGCGTTCTTCAAATTCCATTTGTCAGTCCACCCGGTAATGCTGGCTGCCATTCGGTGCCATATCAAATTCAAGCACCTCATGCGTTTCGTTAAATGTCACCCAGGCTGTAATATGAAACGTCATATCCAGCGGGCTGGAGGCGGATGAAACCACTGCCTGCACTTCAGCGTGTGAGATCCGGGGTTCATAGCGTTCTATACATTGCTCGATGGCCCGACTCATGGATTCGCGGAAGTTTTCAGCCCCTTCCGGTTCATCAATGCCCAGCTCAGGCGCACCCCGGCAACTACCGGACCGGGTATTAAGAATGTTTCGTAGGTTCTGGCGAATGGATTGCCTGAGCGAATGAATACTGCCTCCCTGCCGGTTTCTGGCCGAAGAGGCTTCCATACGCTCAAAAAGAGAACCTGTGGTTCTTTCCCGATCCGGTATCATGGTGTGTTACTCCCTGTCTAACCGGCCAACCAGGGAAAGCTCAAAATTTGCCCCCATAAATTTAAAATGAGGTCTCACGCTTAGCGCAACCTGGTACCAGCCGGGTTCGCCTTCTACATCCATAACCTCAACTTTGGCAGCGCGCAGAGGTTTGCGGCTGCGCACGTCTGCAGGCGGGTTTTCCTGGTCGGCAACATACTGACGGATCCAGGTATTAAGCTCTCTTTCTAAGTCGCTCCTTTCTTTCCATGACCCCAGTTGTTCACGCTGCAACACCTTGATGTAGTGCGCTAACCGATTGATGATGAAGAGATAAGGAAGCTGCGTACCCAGCTTATAGTTGGTTTCTGCATCTTTTCCCGGAAAGTGCTTCGGTTTTTGTACCGAGTTTGCAGAGAAAAAGGCTGCATTATCAGAGTCTTTACGCATGGTAAGGGTGATAAAACCCTCTTCAGCCAGTTCAAATTCGCGGCGATCGGTGACCAGCACCTCGGTTGGGATTTTGGCCTGAATCTGCCCCATCGTTTCGAACAGATGCACCGGCAGATCTTTCACTGCGCCGCCGCTTTGCGGACCGATAATGTTTGGACACCAGCGGTATTTGGCAAAACTGTCTGCGATATTGCATGCCAGCATCCAGGCCGTATTACCCCACAGATAATCTTCGTGGTTCTGGCTGACATCTTCGTAATAGTTAAAGTTCTTAACAGGGTTATCTGTTGGTGAATAGGGCTGGCGAAGCAGGAAGCGGGGTGCCGTAAGCCCTAAATAGCGCGAATCTTCCGAGTCACGCAGGGCGCGCCATTTGGTGTAGGCCGGACCTTCAAAGATGGCATAAAGATCTTTGATATTAGGCAGTTCGGTCCACGAGTTCAGCCCCATAAACTCCGGGGAAACGGAGGACAGGAACGGTGCGTGCGCCATTGCGCCCACTGCACTGACGTATTGCAGCAGTTTCATGTCAGGCGCGGTATTTTTGAACTCATAAGCGCCCAGCACGGCAGCGATGGGTTCACCGCCAAACTGTCCGAAACCGGACGAATAAACGTGCTTATAAAATCCGGACTGAATAATTTCTGGCGCAAACTCAAAGTCTTCCAGAAGTTCCTGCTTGGTGACATGAAGCACGTTGACCTTGATGTTTTCACGGAAATCAACGCGATCCACCATGGTTTTCAGTGAGCGCCAGAACGACTCGACCTGCTGAAAGGCAGGCGCATGGATGATGACATCCATCTGGCGGCTGATGCGTTCATCAATATCTGCAATCATGCTGTCCACGACCAGTTGATTGACCGGTTCGGCAGATGCAGTGGATTGCAGGATGCTGGCAATAAAGGCTGTCACACCCTGGCGGGCAACGTCATAACCTTCCGAACCGGGCTGAATACGGGTCTGTGCCATGATTTGATCAAGCAGCGACGATGCCTGCTCAGGCTGCCCGGCATGACTGGAAACGAGTTCCTCTTCCTGTAAAGACATACTGAAAATCCTTCTGTTTTAGCTGTGTTTCTGAAACCGGCTTTTCGCCATCAGTGAAGTACGCGCTGCCAGTGCGACGCGCTCTGCTGAAACTCACAAAAATGGATAATCTCATCCAATAGATCACTGATACGGCGATCCAGTGTTGTAATCAGCGCAGCCACACCATCCTGGTTGATTTCAACGGACGGGCTGAAACATACCTGGTAAACCACCTGCAGAATGTCTGCAACAGAGAGGTGGTATGTCCCGGAGATATTTTTGTGTGCCGTCATGCCTGGATAACCCTGTTTAATGAAATAGTGGTGGTTATTTATTGCTCACCTGGCCGATTTCTTTGAGCAACTGCTCGCGGGACTCTTCATTTTCCAGCAATGCCTGGAGCTGGGTACGGAATGCCGGAAGGTTACCCATCGGCCCCTTCAGTGCAGTCAGTGCTTCACGCAGTTCCAGCAATTTATTCACTTCCGGAACCTGCCGGGCCACGCTATCTGGTGAAAAATCATCCAGTGACTTGATATTCAGCGCCACATTCAGCTCATCGTCCGTTGTGCTTCCCTTCAGCGTGGCGGGGACGGTAAAATTGAGGCCAATGGCTGCTTCAGCCATCACTGCACCGAAATTGTGCTTGTTAACGGAAACTGCCTGACGTTCATCCAGTGAGGATGTTTCCTGCGTATTTCCGGTATCGCCGACAACGAGCATGTTAAGCGGAAGTTCCACTTCAGCCGTCTGGCCATCTGTTTTTGGGACATACGATATATTAATACGTTCGCGAGGCGCGACGCTGCCTTCAAATTTTTTGCTCATAAAAGTGATCCGTCATGTTATCTCGTACAGGCCATGAACACGGCATATTCGTACCGTAAAAAATATCGGAAATGCCGCCTTGATGGCGGTGAAAATAAAATCACCACTCCTTCATCACCCCGCATTTTACGCTTCAAAATAAATAAGAAAAGGACTTTTTATCGATCGTAAAGAGGGGTATTCTGCAAGCGTTAAATAGATTGTATGAACCTGTGCAATTCGCGTCAGGTGTATTATGGCAATAATTTAAATATAGAATTTTTATGTATCTTATTGAATTATATAATAATTTTATTAAACATAAGCTAATCTAATGATTGCTTGTTTATATATTTGTTTTGTGATTGATTAAGTGGGTATTTTTAAGGAATATCTCAAAAATTATCAAAATGATAATTCAGAAAGGATAAATACAATATTTATTCATGATTCAGCTTTGGCCATTTTATGGAGGCAATACGGACTTTGAACAGTTGGGTATGGTTATCCAGATATATATTATTAAGTTATTGCTGAATAAGAGATTTAATGATTTTAAAAATAGTTTTTACGACAACCGTAAATTCTAGCTCGGTTTGTATGTAAAAAATACTGAAAATGATGCGGTTCCGTGAAGTGAGCTGCATCTGCCTGTCTGGGATTACCGGACCAGAACACCCGCGCCGGTGGGGGTGTTTGGTCCCGGCTGGAAAGCGCCCTTCGATATCCGCTTACAGATACGCGATGAAGGCCTGATACTCAACGACAACGGCGGCAGGAGCATTCACTTTGAGCCGCTGTTTCCCGGCGAGATAAGCTACAGCCGCAGCGAGTCACTCTGGCTGGCGCGGGGCGGGGTGGCGGAGCAGCACAGTTCGCAGCCGCTAAGCGCACTCTGGCAGGTGCTGCCGGAAGATGTTCGCCTGAGTCCGCATGTGTACCTGGCGACAAACAGCCTTCAGGGGCCGTGGTGGATACTCAGCTGGCCGGAGCGGGTGCCGGGGGCGGACGAGGTGCTGCCGCCGGAGCCGCCCGCATACCGGGTGCTGACGGGCGTGGTGGACGGCTTCGGGCGGACGCTGACTTTCCACCGGGCGGCGGAGGGTGACGTGGCGGGCGCGGTGACGGGGGTGACGGACGGCGCGGGCCGCTGTTTTCACCTGGTGCTGACCACACAGGCGCAGCGGGCGGAAGCCTTCCGTAAACAGCGCGCCACGTCTTTATCTTCCCCTGCCGGTCCCCGTTCTGCTTCCTCTTCTTCTGCTTTCCCCGACACGCTGCCCGCCGGTACAGAATACGGTGCCGATAACGGTATCCGGCTGGAGGCGGTGTGGCTGACACACGACCCGGCATACCCGGATGAACAGCCGACTGCGCCGCTGGCGCGCTACACGTACACGGCCAGCGGAGAACTGCGGGCGGTGTATGACCGCAGCGGGACGCAGGTTCGCGGGTTTACTTATGATGCGGAGCACGCCGGGCGGATGGTGGCGCACCATTATGCGGGGAGGCCGGAGAGCCGCTACCGGTATGATGATACCGGTCGGGTGACGGAGCAGGTCAACCCGGAGGGGCTGGACTACCGCTTTGAGTACGGAGAGAGCCGGGTAATCATCACGGACAGCCTGAACCGGCGGGAGGTGCTGTACACGGAAGGCGAGGGTGGCCTGAAGCGGGTGGTGAAGAAGGAGCATGCCGACGGGAGCATCACCCGCAGCGAGTATGATGAGGCGGGGAGGCTGAAGGCGCAGACGGATGCGGCGGGGCGGCGGACGGAGTACCGGCTGCATATGGCGTCTGGAAAGCTGACTTCAGTGATACTGCCGGACGGCAGGACGGTGCGGTATGGCTATAACAGCCAGTTGCAACTGACTTCAGTGACATATCCGGATGGTTTACGCAGCAGCCGGAAATATGACCGTCAGGGCCGACTGGCAGAAGAGACCTCGCGCAACGGTAACATTACGCGCTGGTTTTATGATTTTTCCCGCAGTGGCCTGCCCTGTGCGGTGGAAGACGGAACCGGGGTGAGGCGGAGAATAACGCGAAACCGTTACGGTCAACTGCTGGCCTTTACGGACTGCTCGGGGTACACGACGCGGTATGAGTACGACCAGTACGGTCAACAAATCGCCGTTCACCGGGAAGAAGGCATCAGCACTTACAGCAGTTATAACCCGCGTGGCCAACTGATCAGTCGGAAGGATGCGCAGGGGCGTGAAACCCGTTATGAGTACAGCGCTGCAGGCGACCTGACAGCAACGATATCACCGGACGGTAAACGCAGCGCCACCGAATATGATAAACGTGGGCGTCCGGTGAGTGTGACGGAAGGTGGACTGACGCGCAGCATGGGGTATGACGCTGCCGGGCGCATCACCGTGCTGACCAACGAGAACGGCAGCCAGTCCACGTTCCGGTATGACCCGGTCGACAGGCTGACGGAGCAGCGTGGCTTTGATGGCAGGACGCAACGTTACCATTATGACTTGACCGGAAAACTCACGCAGAGTGAAGATGAGGGGCTTATCACCCTCTGGCATTACGATGCGTCAGACCGTATCACCCGGCGCACGGTGAACGGCGACCCGGCGGAACAGTGGCAGTATGATGAACACGGGTGGCTAACCACCATCAGCCATACCAGTGACGGCCACCGAGTGTCGGTCCACTACGGCTATGACGATAAAGGCCGCCTGACGGGCGAACGGCAGACGGTGGAGAACCCGGAGACGGGGGAGATGCTGTGGGAGCATGAGACGGGGCATGCGTACAGCGAACAGGGGCTGGCGACCCGTCAGGAGCCGGACGGTCTGCCGCCGGTGGAGTGGCTGACGTATGGCAGCGGTTATCTTGCGGGGATGAAGCTGGGCGGAACACCGCTGGTCGAGTACACGCGGGACCGGCTGCACCGTGAGACGGCCCGCAGCTTCGGCGGGGAGGCATATGAACTTGCCACCGCCTGGAATACCAGCGGCCAGCTCCGGAGCAGGCACCTGAACCTTCCGCAGCTTGACCGTGACTACGACTGGAACGACAACGGACAGCTAATCCGCATCAGCGGCCCGCAGGAGAGCCGGGAGTACCGTTACAGCGACACGGGAAGGCTGACGGGCGTCCACACCACGGCGGCGAACCTGGATATCGATATCCCGTATGCGACGGACCCGGCAGGAAACCGGCTGCCGGACCCGGAACTGCACCCGGACAGCACGCTCACGGCATGGCCGGATAACCGCATCGCGGAAGATGCGCACTATGTCTACCGCCACGATGAATACGGCAGGCTGGCGGAGAAGACGGACCGCATCCCGGAAGGGGTGATACGGATGCACGACGAGCGGACCCACCACTACCACTACGACAGCCAGCACCGCCTGGTGTTCTACACGCGGATACAGCACGGCGAACCACAGGTGGAGAGCCGGTACCTCTATGACCCGCTGGGCCGCCGGACGGGAAAACGGGTATGGCGGCGGGAGCGTGACCTGACGGGGTGGATGTCGCTGTCGCGTAAACCGGAGGTGACATGGTACGGGTGGGACGGTGACAGGCTGACGACGATACAGACCGGCACCACGCGTATCCAGACGGTATACCAGCCGGGGAGCTTCACGCCGCTCCTGAGAATCGAAACAGAGAATGGCGAACAGGCGAAGGCGCGGCACCGGAGCCTGGCGGAGGTGTTGCAGGAGGACACGGGTGTGACGCTCCCGGCGGAGCTGGCGGTGATGCTGGGAAGGCTGGAGCGGGAGCTGCGTGCGGGAGCGGTGAGTGCGGAGAGTGAGGCATGGCTTGCGCAGTGCGGGCTGACGGCGGAACAGATGGCCGCGCAGATGGAGGATGCATACATCCCGGAGCGGAGGCTGCATCTTTACCACTGTGACCACCGTGGACTGCCGCAGGCGCTTATCAGCCCGGAAGGCGAAACGGCGTGGTGCGGGGAGTATGACGAGTGGGGGAACCAGCTTAATGAGGAGAACCCGCATCACCTGTACCAGCCGTACCGTTTGCCGGGGCAGCAGTATGATGAGGAGTCGGGACTGTATTACAACCGTCACCGGTACTACGATCCGTTGCAGGGGCGGTATATCACCCAGGATCCGATAGGGTTGAAGGGGGGAATAAATCTATACACGTATCCACTGGTACCAATACGTTACACTGATCCACTGGGGTTAGAACGAGTTATAAGTGTATATGGGCCTCCCGCTCCAGACCGGGCAGGTGCTGAAACTCCTCTTGTTCTTACTGATATGACTGGAGGAGTGACTATTTATTATGATCCTGAAACAGGTGATTCAATGACTTTTGATAGTAGCAATAGAATTGATCGTCGTTCTCAACGTGGTGCTGGTGATCCATATACAGGTGAAGTCGTTGGTTGTGAGACAAATGAATCAGGAATATCGGCAGCATATGGCACAACGAAGATCTATACTACAGATACTAGAGCAAGATGGCTACATGGTGGGGGATCATCGTTGCGCGATCCTTATGCTCCTCGACAAGGCTGGAAACCAACTATGGGATGTACCCGTGCACAGAATGAAGATGTAGATGAGTTGTGTAAGAAAGTGACAAGTTGGATGTATTCGCATCCTGGAGAGAGAATTAGATATGAACGTTTTAAGACACGTTAATGCGATTAACATGGGAGTGTGCATTCTAATTTGGGTTATTGGATGTGCAAATGCTAAAGTTCTTAAACGATGTATATTACCCGCTCCTGATGGTGGCGTAGAAAAACTATCAAAACCCAACTTACATGGAGTAATTAAAAAAGTTGATTTGAACACAAATGAAGCGGAAATTAAAATAAAAGAGGGGGGGCAGTGAGTTTTATTTTTAATGAGGAAACATTGTATTTTACTGTTTTTGGTGGGGATTTTATTATGGATGATTTAAAAAAAGTAAAAAATACGGAAGCATGGGTATGGTATAAAAATTGCGATAGTAAAAATAAAAATGTGGCAGTTGAACTTCTTCAAATCTACGAATTGCATCAATGAAAAATATAGTTAAATAGAGGAGGTTATTAATAGCAGGAAAAGCATCACGTGATGCTGATTTTTTGCACTAAATAATTCGCGCTAATGTTCAATAGTTAATATATCCCTCATCAGGGAAAGATCACCGGTGTGCCGTAGGCACAAAGATGCAAAACGGGACGTTTTGCATGTAATAAGCATAAGCTTGTGAAGAGATGGTGGCAGGCCCACCGGGATCTGCTGTCGGAAGTCGGTCCCAAACAACCCCGGCTGCTGTGGTAAAGAGCCATGGTAGTGAGCGCAGGGGCAGGGAAAGATCACGTAACGCTGATTTTTTGTACTAAATAATTCGCATTTTATGTTTAAAAATTGAGATATTCCTCATTACCTGAAGCTGTTTTTTATTGCTTATACATGATCAAATACTCCTTACATAATTAAGGAGAACAAAATGGAACTTAAAAAATTGATGGAACATATTTCTATTATCCCCGATTACAGACAAGCCTGGAAAGTGGAACATAAATTGTCAGATATTCTACTGTTGACTATTTGTGCCGTTATTTCTGGTGCAGAAGGCTGGGAAGATATAGAGGATTTTGGGGAAACACATCTCGATTTTTTAAAACAATATGGTGATTTTGAAAATGGTATTCCTGTTCACGATACCATCGCCAGAGTTGTATCCTGTATCAGTCCTTCAAAATTTCACGAGTGCTTTATTAACTGGATGCGAGATTGCCATACTTCAGATGATAAAGACGTCATCGCAATTGATGGAAAAACACTCCGGCATTCTTATGACAAGAGTCGCCGCAAGGGAGCGATTCATGTCATTAGTGCGTTCTCAACAATGCACAGTCTGGTCATCGGACAGATCAGGACGGATGAGAAATCCAATGAGATTACAGCTATCCCTGAACTTCTTAACATGCTGGATATTAAAGGAAAAATCATCACAACTGATGCGATGGGTTGCCAGAAAGATATTGCAGAGAAGATACAAAAACAGGGAGGTGATTATTTATTCGCGGTAAAAGGAAACCAGGGGCGGCTAAATAAAGCCTTCGAGGAAAAATTTCCGCTGAAAGAATTAAATAATCCAGAGCATGACAGTTACGCAATTAGTGAAAAGAGTCACGGCAGAGAAGAAATCCGTCTTCACATTGTTTGCGATGTCCCTGATGAACTTATTGATTTCACATTTGAATGGAAAGGGCTGAAGAAATTATGCGTGGCAGTCTCCTTTCGGTCAATAATAGCAGAACAAAAGAAAGAGCCAGAAATGACGGTCAGATATTATATCAGTTCTGCTGATTTAACCGCAGAGAAGTTCGCCACAGCAATCCGAAACCACTGGCACGTGGAGAATAAGCTGCACAGGCGTCTGGACGTGGTAATGAATGAAGACGACTACAAAATAAGAAGAGGAAACGCAGCAGAATTATTTTCAGGGATACGGCACATTGCTATTAATATTTTGACGAATGAGAAGGTATTCAAGGCAGGGTTAAGACGTAAGATGCGAAAAGCAGCCATGGACAGAAACTACCTGGCGTCAGTCCTTGCGGGGAGCGGGCTTTCGTAGTAATACCCCGACTCTCCCCGTCCTTAAACACAACCCCCACTCACCACAACCTAAACTCATCCGCATCCTGCCATGCCGGAAACTTTTCTCTATATTCCCGCAATGCTGCCATCGACAGCTCCGCATCAATGCGCGTTGCCTGATGCGCGTCGGCAGTAGCGATAATCTCTCCTTGCGGATTAATCACCCGGCTGTCACCGCGATAATGGCAGCCGTTGCCATCGCTGCCGACGCGATTGCATCCCGCCACATACGCCTGATTCTCAATCGCGCGGGCCGTCAGCAATGCCTGCCAGTGCAGAGAGCGCGGAGCAGGCCAGTTGGCGACGTACAGGGCGAGGTCATAATCGTTGAGATTGCGCGACCACACAGGAAAACGTAAGTCGTAGCACACCAGCGGCAAAATACGCCAGCCGCGCCATTCCACAATCACTCGCGCATTGCCCGCTTTATAATGTAGATGCTCATCTGCCATGCGGAACAGATGACGCTTATCATAAAAATGTACCGTGCCGCCCGGCTCAACCAGCAAAAAGCGGTTAACCGAACCAGACTCCGTTTGTAATGCAACACTGCCTGCAATCAGCGCATTGCACTGCTGCGCCTTAGCTGTCATCCAGTTCACTACGTCATCTTGTGCTAGCGACGAAGCTGCCGCTTCCATGGCAAAGCCGCTGGTAAACATCTCCGGTAGAACGATCACATCGCGCCCGGTAATACCTTCCAGTTGACGATCAAAATGACGCAGGTTGGCAGGACCATCCATCCACACCAGTGGTTGCTGCAAAAGCGTAATCTTCAAACCAGGCACGGTGTACAACTCCTTTATGCGAAGGGTTTTATAACTTTAACACCTTATCAGGCAGTTGCCTTAGCGCAGAATAAATTGATAACAAATGCTGATATTGGAAATATCTGATTTGCAAATTATCGTGTTATCGCCAGGCTTTAGGAGGTTAATAACATGGGCAGGATAAGCTCGGGAGGAATGATGTTTAAGGCAATAACGACAGTCGCCGCTCTGGTCATCGCCACCAGTGCAATGGCGCAGGATGATTTAACCATTAGCAGCCTTGCAAAGGGCGAAACCACCAAAGCTGCATTTAATCAGATGGTACAAGGGCATAAGCTGCCTGCCTGGGTGATGAAAGGCGGTACTTATACTCCCGCACAAACCGTAACGTTGGGAGATGAGACGTATCAGGTGATGAGCGCGTGCAAACCGCATGACTGTGGCTCGCAACGTATCGCTGTGATGTGGTCCGAGAAATCTAATCAGATGACGGGGCTGTTCTCGACTATTGATGAGAAAACGTCGCAAGAGAAACTCACCTGGCTGAATGTGAACGATGCGCTTTCGATTGATGGTAAAACGGTGTTGTTCGCGGCGTTGACCGGCAGCCTGGAAAACCATCCGGATGGCTTTAATTTTAAATAATTAGCGGATAAAGAAACGGAGCCTTTCGGCTCCGTTATTCATTTACGCGGCTTCAACTTTCCGCACTTTCTCCGGCAACTTTACCGGCTTCGTCGCCAGCTCTTCCGGATCAAAGTCATCAACGTTAATACTGCGCAGACGGCTTTCTTCAGCTTTCACCAGAATAGCGGCTTCATCTTTATCAATCAGCCCCTTCACCAGCGCGTTGTGCGCCAGTTCATCCAGACGGGTAAACGGCAGGTTTTTACCCAGCTCTTTACAGATCCGCTGATGAATTGGGTCGGCGGCAATCACATCCACCAGCGCCTCTTCCAGCAAGCCAACCGGATTATGCTCGCTCGGCGTCAGGTACTGACCGCGACCAATGCGGGAACGGGTGGCGTTCGGCACTTGTAAAATCTTCGCCACTTTATGATCCAGCTTGTCAGAAGGTGCCAGATAATGACGTCCGGTCGGGAAGATCACCACATTCAGCAGCCCGGCAACCACGCGGTTCGGGAAGTTTTGCAGTAAATCATCCATCGCCTGTTCAGCCTGATACAGCGCATCTTGTACGCCCCAGTGCACCAGCGGCAGGTCGGCTTCATTACGGCCTTCGTCGTCATAACGCTTCAGCACGGCAGAGGCGAGGTAGAGCTGGCTTAAAATATCCCCCAGACGGGCCGAGATGCGCTCGCGACGTTTCAGGCTGCCGCCCAGCACTGCCATCGAGACATCAGAAAGCAGGGCGAGGTTGGCGCTCAGGCGGTTCAGGTGCTGATAGTAGCGTTTAGTGGCATCGCCGGTTGGCGTGCTGCTGGTTAAACCGCGCGTCAGGCCCAGCCAGAAGCTGCGAACTTTGTTGCTACCGACGTGACCGATATGTTTGAACAACAGTTTATCGAACGCGTTGACGTCATTGTTCTTCGCCGCTTCCATCTCTTCCAGCACGTACGGATGGCAACGAATCGCTCCTTGTCCGAAGATCATCATGCTGCGGGTCAGAATGTTAGCCCCTTCAACGGTGATGGCAATCGGTGCGCCCTGGTAAGCACGCGCCAGGAAGTTGCTTTGCCCGAGCATAATGCCTTTACCGCCGGTAATATCCATCGCATCAATAATCGACTGCTGCCCGCGGTGGGTACAGTGATACTTAACGATAGCCGACAGCACGGCAGGTTTTTCGCCGAGCATAATGCCGTAGGTAATCAGCGATGCCGCAGCATCCATCACGTAGGCATTACCGGCAATACGCGCCAGCGGCTCTTCAATCCCTTCCATCTTACCAATAGAGATTTTGAACTGACGGCGAATGTGAGCATACGCGCCGGTTGCCAGCGCTACCGATTTCACGCCGCCGGTTGAGTTGGAAGGCAGGGTGATGCCGCGGCCTACCGAGAGGCACTCCACCAGCATCCGCCAGCCTTGCCCGGCCATTTTCGGCCCGCCGATGATGTAATCGATCGGCACGAAGACATCTTTACCGCGCGTCGGTCCGTTCTGGAACGGTACGTTCAGCGGGAAGTGGCGACGACCAATTTCCACGCCCGGCGTGGTGGTTGGGATCAGCGCACAGGTAATGCCTAAATCTTCTGCACCGCCGAGTAATTTTTCCGGGTCGGAGAGTTTAAACGCCAGCCCAAGCACGGTCGCAATCGGTGCCAGCGTAATGTAGCGTTTGTTCCAGGTCAGACGCATCCCCAGCACCTGCTGGCCCTGCCATTCGCCCATGCAGACAATCCCGGTGTCCGGAATCGCGCCCGCATCGGAACCCGCTTCCGGGCTGGTCAGTGCAAAGCAGGGGATCTCCTGACCACGCGCCAGACGCGGCAGATAGTGATCTTTCTGCTCGTCAGTGCCGTAATGTTGCAACAGTTCGCCCGGGCCTAATGAGTTTGGCACGCCGACGGTAATCGCCAGGATCCCGCTCACGCCGGAGAGTTTTTGCAGCACGCGAGACTGGGCATAAGCCGAGAACTCCAGCCCGCCGTACTCTTTTTTGATGATCATCGCGAAGAAACGATGCTCTTTAAGGTACGCCCACAACTCCGGCGGCAGATCCGCCAGCTCATGGGTGATCTGGAAATCATTCGCCATCCGGCAGGCTTCTTCTACCGGGCCGTCGAGAAACGCTTGCTCTTCGGCGGTCAGGCGCGGCTGCGGATAGTTATGCAGCTTTTTCCAGTCCGGCTTGCCCTGGAACAAGTCGCCCTCCCACCAGGTGGTGCCCGCATCAATCGCTTCTTTCTCAGTGCGCGACATCGGCGGCATCACCTTACGGAAACCGCGAAATACCGGCGCGGAAATCATCGACTTACGCATAGGCGCAAAGTTAAATGGCACGAGGATAATGGCCAGAGGCACCAGTACCCACGCCGACCACAGACCAGCAACGCCGAGGGCGGCTGTCCAGGCGAGCAAAATCAGACTGCTGATAAATAAGCTCACGCGGTGATAGAACAACGCGCCGAGCAGGACAACCGTAGCGAGAATACTCAAAATCATCATAACGAAAAGCCCCTTACTTGTAGGAGGTCTGACCACTTGTGATGATATGGTTGTAGTGGATGTAAAAACATTTAGCAATGTGTTTACAATATAATTACAACAAAGCTCACATTGTTGCTGTTTTTATCCGCACTTCAGGTCAAAAAGTTCTGGTCATAGCACCTGCCCGTACTTCTCGCTTTTGGCGGTATCCGGTACACTGCATTTTGTCTATTACATTTATGCTGAAGGATATCCTCATGTACCAGGATCTTATTCGTAACGAACTGAACGAAGCGGCGGAAACGCTGGCTAACTTTTTAAAAGATGACGCCAATATTCACGCCATTCAGCGCGCGGCGGTCCTGTTAGCAGACAGCTTTAAAGCCGGTGGCAAAGTGCTTTCCTGCGGCAACGGCGGTTCCCATTGCGACGCTATGCACTTTGCCGAAGAGTTGACCGGTCGCTACCGTGAAAACCGTCCGGGCTACCCGGCGATTGCTATTTCTGACGTTAGTCATATTTCCTGCGTCGGTAATGATTTCGGTTTCAATGATATTTTCTCCCGCTACGTTGAAGCGGTAGGTCGCGAAGGCGATGTACTGCTGGGGATCTCCACCTCCGGTAACTCTGCAAACGTGATCAAAGCGATCGCAGCGGCGCGTGAGAAGGGGATGAAAGTGATCACCCTGACCGGTAAAGACGGCGGCAAAATGGCTGGCACGGCGGATATCGAAATTCGCGTACCGCACTTTGGTTATGCCGACCGCATTCAGGAGATTCACATTAAAGTGATCCATATCCTGATCCAGTTGATTGAAAAAGAGATGGTTAAGTAAGTCTGGCGTAGGCCGGATAAGACGTTTACGCCGCATCCGGCATTTGTGCGCTGATGCCTGATGCGACGCTGACGCGTCTTATCATGCCTACAAATCTGTACGCGAACCGTAGGCCGAATAATGCGTTCACGCCGCATCCGACCTGAAAATTCTTAAATCAATCTTCGCCGGGGGCCATGCGCTCCCGCTGTTGTGGAGGTTACCCATGTGCGAATTGCTCGGGATGAGCGCCAACGTCCCTACCGATATCTGCTTTAGTTTCACCGGGCTTGTACAGCGTGGTGGTGGAACCGGGCCACATAAAGATGGCTGGGGCATTACCTTTTACGAAGGTAAAGGCTGTCGCACATTTAAAGATCCACAACCCAGCTTTAATTCCCCCATCGCCAAACTTGTCCAGGACTACCCGATAAAATCCTGTTCGGTGGTGGCTCATATTCGCCAGGCTAATCGGGGCGAGGTGGCGCTGGAAAATACTCACCCGTTTACCCGCGAGTTATGGGGGCGTAACTGGACTTATGCCCATAACGGGCAACTGACGGGCTACAAATCACTGGAAACCGGCAACTTCCGCCCGGTCGGTGAAACCGACAGCGAAAAAGCCTTTTGCTGGCTCCTGCATAAATTAACGCAGCGTTACCCGCGCACGCCGGGCAACATGGCGGCAGTGTTTAAATATATCGCCTCACTGGCGGATGAACTGCGGGCGAAGGGCGTTTTCAACATGCTGCTTTCGGACGGTCGCTATGTAATGGCGTATTGCTCGACTAATTTACACTGGATCACCCGCCGCGCGCCGTTTGGCGTGGCAACGTTGCTGGATCAGGATGTGGAAATCGACTTCAGCTCGCAGACCACACCGAATGATGTGGTCACGGTGATTGCGACACAGCCGCTGACGGGCAATGAAACCTGGCAAAAAATTATGCCAGGCGAATGGCGCTTATTTTGCCTCGGGGAGCGTGTAGTTTGATGCCAGTTGTGGCTGCACCACTTCGTGGCTTAACGGCTTGCTGACCACGTAACGGCCATTGACCACAGAAACGGTCGGTGGCTTACGGGTTTGCTCAAAGTAGTCGTAGCCCGGCTTCAGCTGCTCCCAGAAGTCCTTAAAGTTGGAATATTTATGGCGCTTCATATTGGCGTCGGTCATGCGGAATGGGTAAATACTCACCTGCACGCTCGGCTGACCAAACACCAGCGCACCAGTAACGAACTGGAAGATCTCGTCAATACCCTGATTGGTCATCGCGTAGCAGCCGATGGAAACACAATCGCCGTGGATCATCAGGTATTTCCCTTCATAACCATGCGCACGGTCATAGGCATTGGGGAATCCAATATTAATCGCTTTGTAGTAACGGCTGTCTGGTTTTAACTGATTACGCTGGACGCTATAAAACCCTTCCGGGCTTTTGAAATCGCCCTGACGCTGTTTTGGCCCTAAGCCGCCGGAATATTTACAGATTTTATAGCTGTCGAGCAGTTGATATTGCTCGCCCATTTTGACGTAGAGATCGAGCGTACGTTCTTCCTTGAAGATCTGGATGTAGACAGGGGATCCCATCAACTGCTGCTTATACTCTTTGCTCACTGGCGTGGTCGAGCTACTGCTGCCCAGCAAACCGGCAAACGAAACGCACGGGATCAACAACATCGCAAGAATTAATGCGATTTTACGCATACTGCTTATTCCTTGATAAAACGGTTACACACGCCAGGACGGCAAAATGGATCCCAAATCGGAATAGTCTGGATTTGGAAGGCTCACATTATCACCAAAAGAGTTTTACGCAAGCCTGTCGGCGCAGGGTTTACAAATTTCATCGGAAGCGGGCTTTACCCAAATAGCGCCGCGTGAGTTCCAGTTCTCTCAAATCGTAAAAGTTTATCGGTAAGTTTGTAAATCAGGATCCAGTCCGGTTCGACATGAGCATCGCGATAACCTTTCCATGAACCTTGCAGCGGGTGGTCTTTATAAACAGCTGGAAGCGGTAAAGTATTATTGATAAGAAGCGTCATAAGATATTTCAATTTATTCATATCCTTATGACGCTTTTGTGCAAGTTTTACATCCTTTGAAAATTGTCCCGAGTATTCAATATCCCTTTGAATCATATTTAAATTCCTAATTTATCAAATAAATCATCGGCGTCTTTGGCCTTATGAACATCAACGCCAGCTTCGCTGTTTTTAATTGATTGAATGGTTAATTGATTAGGCTCGCGTAAATCAAACGGCAATGCCTTTTCACGCGCGACTTTTGTGAGGGTTATGCGAACCAGGTCAGAGATGGTCAGCCCCATCCCGGCCAGTACGTCCGCCGCCTGATTCTTCAGATCTTCATCGATTCGGGCGCGAACAAACGCGTTAGCAGCCATTGGGGTATCTCCTGTGCTGTATATTTATTCAGCTTGAATTGTAGCTCAAATGAGCAACAGCGACAATCCATGAGTAATTTAATAAACGGATGTTTTTACATAATTAACTGAAATATATTTATTAATTTTATAATAATGGTTTATTAAGTTTGTTCTGGTACGGGCCGGGATACACTGCAACATCAATGCATGACCAGCCATTATTGAGAATGTCCTTGCCGTCGATTCCCTCTTTTGTGTTGTCGGGATTACTGTTGCTTTGCTTGCCGTTTTCTTCATTTGCCAGCGCCACCACATCACATATCTCTTTCAGCTACGCCGCCCGCCAGCGGATGCAAAACCGTGCGCGTTTATTAAAACAGTACCAAACCCATCTGAAAAAACAGGCCAGCTATATTGTGGAAGGCAATGCCGAAAGCAGAAGGGCGCTACGCCAGCACAACCGCGAACAGATAAAACAGCATCCAGAATGGTTTCCTGCACCGCTCAAGGCGAGTGACAGACGCTGGCAGGCGCTGGTGGAGAATAATCATTTCTTAAGCAGCGACCATCTGCATAACATCACCGAAGTGGCGATTCACCGCCTGGAACAGCAACTTGGCAAGCCTTACGTCTGGGGCGGCACGCGGCCCGATCAAGGCTTCGACTGTAGCGGGTTAGTTTTTTATGCCTACAACAAGATCCTCGAGGCGAAGCTCCCACGTACGGCCAATGAGATGTATCACTATCGCCGGGCAACGATTGTGGCGAACAACGACCTGCGCCGGGGAGATTTGCTGTTTTTCCATATCCACAGCCGCGAGATTGCCGACCATATGGGGGTGTATCTGGGCGACGGTCAGTTTATTGAGTCACCGCGCACCGGGGAAACCATTCGGGTAAGTCGGTTAGCTGAACCTTTCTGGCAGGATCATTTTTTGGGCGCGCGGCGGATATTGACGGAAGAGACGATTTTGTAGGACGGATAAGGCGTTTACGCCGCATCCGGCGGTGGTGCGCAGATGCCTGATGCGACGCTGACGCGTCTTATCATGCCTACAAATCTGTGCGTTTTTGCGAGCCGCTTTCCTGTTATTCCATCACCTCATTGCCGACCTTTCCTTTTCTTCTTACCGTTGAGAAAAAGGAGTCGCCATGTCTGAATATCGTCGTTATTACATCAAGGGGGGAACCTGGTTTTTCACGGTGAATTTACGCAATCGTCGAAGCCAACTCTTGACCACCCAGTACCAGATGCTCCGTAACGCCATTATTAAAGTTAAGCGAGACAGGCCTTTTGAAATCAACGCCTGGGTCGTTTTGCCAGAGCATATGCATTGCATATGGACATTACCTGAAGGCGATGATGATTTTTCCTCTCGCTGGCGGGAAATTAAAAAGCAATTTACCCATGCTTGTGGATTGAAAAATATCTGGCAACCACGTTTTTGGGAGCACACCATCCGCAATACCAAAGATTATAGGCATCATGTTGATTATATTTATATAAATCCAGTAAAGCATGGTTGGGTAAAGCAAGTGAGTGATTGGCCATTCTCAACGTTCCATCGCGATGTCGAGCGAGGGTTATATCCCATCGATTGGGCGGGGGACGTAACGGATATAAATGCTGGCGAGCGTATCATTTTATAATTATGCGCAGATGCCTGATGCGACGCTGGCGCGTCTTATCGTGCCTACAAACTTGTGCCGCATCCGGCAATTGTGCGCGGATGCCTGATGCGACGCTGGCACATCTTATCATGCCTACAAACCTGCGCCTGAACGGTAGGCCGGATAAGGCGTTCACGCCGCATCCGGCGGTTATGCACCGATGCCTGATGCGACGCTGACGCGTCTTATCATGCCTACATCAACGCCCCCATAATCTTCAACTCCAGCTCATCCGGCACTTCGTTATACGACAGCACATGCAGCCCCGGCGCAAACAACCTTGCATAACGCGCCAGCAAAGGGCGCAGCTGCGGTGGCACCAGCAGCACCGGGTCTTTCCCCGCCGCTTTCATCTGCTCTTTCACCTGTGGCATCGTGCTCTGGAACTGGTTGAGCATATTCGGGTCCACTGGCACGCTGTCAAGCATCACTTTCCCGCCCTGTTGCGCCTGATTCACCACATTGGTCAGCAGATTTTCCAGTTCATTATTCAGCGTATACACCGTCAGCTCCTGCTTGCGAACGAACGGATGGGTAATGCTGCGCCGCAGCGCCAGGCGCACATCAGCTGCCAGCAGAATATGATCTTTGGTCACCGCGCTACTGGCGACCAGCACGGTGGCGATGGTGACGATATCGCGCAGGGAAACGCCTTCGGTCAGCAGCGCCCGGTACACTTTCAGCAACTGGCTGTAATTGAGCGCCGCGCTTAAATCTTCCGCCAGGCGCGGTGCCATCGACGCCAAACGGTTATGCAACTGCGTAATATCATCATAGTTAAACAAATCAGGAATATAGCTGCGCACAATCTTGTTCACATGGGTAGCAATCACGCTGGCGCTGTCGATCACCTGATACCCCATATTCAGCGCCTTCGCCTTCTGCGCAGGCTGGATCCAGGTGACCGGCATCCCATACGCCGGGTCGTTCCCCAGCACGCCGTCAATCTCGCCGTAGGTTTCGCTGGAGGGCAGGGCCATCAGTTTATCCGCCGGAATATCCGCTTCATCAGCCTTAATGCCGTTGATGAAAATAGCGTACTGGCTGGGCTTAAGGCGGAAGTTTTCCCGAATGCGGATCTCCGGCAGCAGCACGCCGTTGCCGTCAGAAATCACCTGTCGCACGCCGCGAATACGCTGGGTGAGCGGGTTGCCCTGGGCTTTGTCCACCAGCGCCACCAGCTTGTAGCCGAGGCTTAAGCTGATGGGCTCGATCAGCGGAATGGTTTCCCAACTGACCTGTTGCTCGCTGGTTTCGGTGATGGTGCGGGTCAGCGTTTCGAGACTTTTCTCTTCCGCTTCCGCCGCCTGCGGGCGTTTGCTCATCCGCCAGCCGGTAAAGCCAAGCAGGGCGCTGAACAGCAAAAACGGCAGATGCGGCATTCCCGGCACCACCGCCAGCACAAACATAATCCCGGTAGCGGTGTAGAGCACCGACGGGCTTGCCAGCAGCTGGTGGCGCACGTCATGGGCGATATCGCCGTTGTCGCTGACGCGGGTGACGATAATCGCCGCCGCCGTGGAGAGCAGCAGGGAAGGGATCTGCGCCACCAGGCCGTCGCCGATGGTCATCAGCACATACTGCTGGAAGGCAGCATCGGCGCTCAGGTTGTATTTGAAGATCCCGATACAGACGCCGCCGATCAGGTTGATCGCCAGAATCATCATCCCGGCGATGGCGTCCCCGCGCACAAACTTCGACGCCCCGTCCATCGCGCCGTAGAAATCGGCCTCGCTGGCAACATCTTTACGCCGGGTTTGCGCCTGCGCCTGGTTAATCAATCCGGCATTAAGATCGGCATCAATCGCCATCTGCTTGCCGGGCATCGCGTCCAGGGTAAAGCGGGCAGAAACCTCGGAAATACGCTCGGCCCCTTTGGTGACGACGATAAAGTTGATTGTCAACAGCGTCAGTAAATCCGAGCGTGAAAGCATTATCGCCGCGCTGCACGGGCAGTCGATTTTCAATGGTGGCGGGCTGTCGCCGTTAAATAAAATCAGCCCGTCTCATCCGCCAAAACCTGCCACCGTGGCGGTGCCGGAAGAGACGGAGAAAAAAGCGCGCGACGTCAATGAGAAAACGGCGCTGCTGAAGAAGAAATCCGCCACCGAGCTTGGCGAGCTGGCAACCAGTATCACCACCATTGCCCGTGATGCGCATATGGAAGCGAATCTGGAGATGGAGATTGTTCCCCAGGGATTACGCGTGCTGATTAAAGACGACCAGAATCGCAATATGTTCGAACGCGGCAGCGCGCAGATTATGCCGTTCTTTAAAACGCTGCTGGTGGAGCTCGCGCCAGTGTTCGACTCGCTCGATAACAAAATTATTATTACCGGGCATACCGATGCGATGGCTTACAAAAACAATATCTACGACAACTGGAACCTTTCGGGTGACCGCGCGCTTTCGGCTCGTCGGGTGCTGGAAGAGGCCGGAATGCCGGAAGATAAAGTGATGCAGGTAAGCGCAATGGCGGACCAGATGCTGCTGGATTCCAAAAATCCGCAAAGCGCGGGCAACCGGCGCATTGAGATTATGGTGCTGACCAAAAGTGCGTCCGATACGCTGTATCAATACTTTGGTCAGCATGGGGATAAAGTGGTGCAGCCGCTGGTGCAAAAGCTGGATAAGCAGCAGGTGCTTTCGCAGCGAACGCGTTAAATGCTGAATCTTTACGCATTTCTCAAACTCTGAAATCACTGTATACTTTACCAGTGTTGAGAGGTGAGCAATGCGTAAAATCATTCATGTGGATATGGACTGCTTTTTCGCAGCGGTGGAGATGCGCGACAATCCCGCCCTGCGCGATATCCCTATTGCTATTGGCGGCAGCCGCGAACGTCGGGGGGTGATCAGTACCGCCAATTATCCCGCGCGTAAATTTGGCGTACGTAGCGCTATGCCGACAGGGATGGCGCTCAAATTATGCCCGCATCTCACCTTGCTTCCGGGGCGCTTTGACGCCTACAAAGAAGCCTCAAATCATATCCGCGAAATCTTCTCGCGCTACACCTCGCGTATTGAACCGTTGTCACTGGATGAGGCTTATCTCGACGTCACCGATAGCGTCCATTGCCACGGTTCTGCGACCCTCATCGCCCAGGAAATCCGCCAGACGATTTTCAACGAGCTGCAACTGACGGCGTCTGCGGGCGTGGCACCCGTAAAGTTTCTCGCCAAAATCGCCTCCGACATGAATAAACCCAACGGCCAGTTTGTGATTACGCCGGCAGAAGTTCCGGCATTTTTACAAACCTTACCACTGGCAAAAATCCCCGGCGTCGGCAAAGTCTCGGCGGCAAAACTGGAAGCGATGGGGCTACGAACCTGCGGTGATGTACAAAAGTGTGATCTGGTGATGCTGCTTAAACGCTTTGGCAAATTTGGCCGCATTTTGTGGGAGCGTAGTCAGGGGATTGACGAGCGCGACGTTAACAGCGAACGGTTGCGAAAATCCGTCGGCGTGGAACGCACGATGGCGGAAGATATCCACCACTGGTCTGAATGTGAAGCGATTATCGAGCGGCTGTATCCGGAACTTGAACGCCGTCTGGCAAAGGTGAAACCTGATTTACTGATTGCTCGCCAGGGGGTGAAATTAAAGTTTGATGATTTTCAGCAAACCACTCAGGAGCACGTCTGGCCGCGGCTGAATAAAGCTGACTTAATCGCCACCGCGCGTAAAACCTGGGATGAACGCCGCGGCGGGCGCGGTGTGCGACTGGTGGGGCTGCATGTGACGTTGCTTGATCCGCAAATGGAAAAACAACTGGTGCTGGGATTATGATGTATACTATTATGTCTATTCTGGTGTGCATTATTATGAGGGGATCACTGCATGCATCGAATTCTCGCTGAAAAATCGGTCAATATTACTGAGTTACGTAAAAACCCAGCTAAATACTTTATTGATCAACCGGTTGCGGTTCTTTCTAATAATCGCCCCGCAGGATATCTCTTAAGTGCCAGCGCATTCGAAGCGTTAATGGACATGCTTGCTGAACAAGAGGAGAAAAAGCCCATAAAGGCGCGCTTCCGTCCAAGTGCTGCAAGATTAGAGGAAATTACACGCCGAGCTGAAAAATATCTTAATGATATGACGGATGATGATTTCAATGACTTTAAGGAATAAGGATGCGGGTATTCAAAACAAAACTTATTCGCCTGCAACTTACAGCAGAGGAACTTGATGCGTTAACGGCGGATTTTATTTCCTATAAGCGTGACGGTGTTTTGCCAGATATATTTGGTCGCGATGCACTCTACGACGACTCGTTTACCTGGCCATTAATCAAATTTGAGCGAGTTGCTCATATTCATCTGGCAAATGTGAATAATCCATTTCCGCCACAGTTGCGCCAATTCAGCAGAACGAATGACGAAGCGCATTTGGTATATTGTCAGGGTGCGTTTGATGAGCAAGCATGGTTGCTCATTGCCATTCTGAAACCTGAACCTCATAAACAGGCTCGAGATAACAACCAAATGCATAAAATTGGGAAAATGGCAGAAGCGTTTCGCATGCGTTTTTGAATTTATATTATGAATAACATACAAATAAGAGACTATCAGCCTGGCGATTTTCAGCAACTATGCGCTATTTTCATTAGAGCGGTTACGATGATCTCCAGTCAGCATTATTCACCACAACAAATTGCCGCCTGGGCGCAGATTGACGAATCTCGCTGGAAGGAGAAACTCGCGAAATCACAAGTGCGGGTTGCCGTCATTAATGCACAACCGGTTGGTTTTATTACCTGCGTTGAACGTTATATCGATATGTTATTTGTTGACCCTGAATACACCCGCCGCGGGGTTGCCTGCGCTTTGTTAAAACCTTTGATTAAGTCTGAATCCGAACTTACGGTGGACGCCAGCATAACCGCAAAACCCTTTTTTGAACGTTATGGTTTTCAGACAGTTAAGCAGCAGCGCGTTGAATGCCGGGGAACGTGGTTTACTAATTTTTATATGCGATATAAACCGCAATATTAAATCCAGCTTGCAATGAAAATAACGCCCGCCTGGTATGTGCGCGTTTTCTTATTCCACAAACTGCAAGGAGGTAAATCATGACAAATCCTTTATCAATGACTCTTTGCAGACCTTTCCAGGATTAATTCTTTTTTTCTTGCCCTGGATTCGTCTGCCATTTCCTGATTTTTATATTTATATACTCTAAATAATTCGAGTCGCAGTACATGCAACTTGAAGTATGACGAGTATAAATGGAATGGTACATGGGCAAATATATTCGTCCCTTATCCGATGCGGTATTTACCATCGCATCTGATGACCTGTGGATCGAGAGTTTAGCGATCCAACAATTACACACCACGGCAAATTTACCCAACATGCAGCGCGTAGTGGGGATGCCAGATTTACACCCCGGACGCGGCTACCCGATTGGCGCAGCGTTCTTCTCTGTTGGTCGTTTTTACCCGACAAGACGTCGCTGTAACGGTGCTGGAAACAGAAACGGGCCGCTACTCTGACACGCTGCGTTCGGCGCTGGTTTCTCTGGATGGCGATAACGCATGGGCATTAAGCGAAAGCTGGTGTGGCACTATTCAGTGGATTTGTCCGAGTCCGTATCGGCCTCATCATGGGCGCAAAAACTGGTTTCTGGGCATTGGGCGTTTTACCGCTGATGAGAAGGAACAATCGGATGCAATCCGTTATGAGACGCTGCGTTCGTCGGGGCCGGGCGGTCAACATGTCAATAAAACCGACTCGGCGGTACGCGCCACGCATCTGGCATCCGGTATTAGCGTGAAGGTTCAGTCAGAGCGCAGCCAGCATGCTAACAAACGGCTGGCGCGATTGCTGATTGCCTGGAAGCTGGAGCAGCAGCAACAGGAAAATAGCGCGGCGCTGAAATCGCAGCGGCGAATGTTCCATCACCAGATTGAACGTGGCAACCCGCGACGGACATTTACAGGGATGGCTTTTATCGAAGGATAATGAAGGATGAAACTGCCGGAAGGTGATTAAACGCCATCCGGCAGCAAATCAAATAATTACTTCGCCGGAATTTCTTTCAGCAGTTCAGTCAGCAGTGTCCAGTAATGACCTACGCTTTTGATGTGAACTTGCTCATCCGGAGAGTGTGGACCGGTGATAGTTGGCCCGATAGAAACCATGTCCATTTCCGGATACGGTTTTTTAAACAGACCACATTCCAGGCCCGCGTGGATAATCTGGATGTTCGGCGTCTTGTTGAACAGGCGCTGATAGGTTTCACGTACCAGATGCATCACCGGAGAATTAGCGTCCGGCTGCCAGCCAGGATATGCGCCTTTCGCTTCGGTTTTCGCGCCAGCCAGTTTACCCAGCGAATCCAGCATGCTCACCACGTAGTCTTTACCGCTGTCGATCAGTGAACGGATCAGGCAGTGAATTTCTACGTTATTGTCAGTCATGGTCACCACACCGACGTTCAGGGAGGTTTCGACCACACCTTTTGCCACGTCGGAATTGCGGATCACACCGTTCGGGGTGGCGTTCAGCAGACGAATAAAGGTATCGCGAGATTTCGCAATCAGAGCAGCTTTATCGTTCGCTACAGAGTCCAGCAACAAGGCCAGATTCTTCTCTTTCTCTGCCAGCTCGTTTTTCAGGATGTCCTGATAGGTATTCACCAGAGATTTCAGGGCGTCGACTTTATCAGCTGCGACAGCAATGGTCGCAAAGGCTTCACGCGGGATGGCGTTACGCAGTGTGCCACCGTTGAAATCGATAAGGCGCAGGTCCAGCTCTTCCGCATGACCCGCCAGGAAGCGCACCAGCAGTTTGTTGGCATTACCCAGGCCAACGTGGATTTCACCGCCGGAGTGACCGCCTTTTAGACCTTTTAAGGTTAACTTGAAGGTTTCAAAGCCAGCTGGAACCGCTTCACGATCCAAATGCAGGTTGGAGGTGAAGTCGATACCCCCCGCGCAACCCATGTAGATTTCACCTTCTTCTTCGGAGTCGGTGTTAATCAGAATATCAGCCTGCAACCAGTTGCTCTGTAAGCCGAACGCACCGTCCATACCGGCTTCTTCGGTCATGGTCAGCAGCACTTCCAGCGGGCCGTGAACCACGTTTTCGTCAGCCAGAACCGCCAGCGCAGACGCCATACCAATGCCGTTATCTGCACCCAGCGTGGTGCCGCGCGCTTTAACCCATTCGCCATCAATATAAGGCTGGATAGGATCTTTCGTGAAGTCATGCACGGTGTCGTTATTTTTCTGCGGCACCATATCGAGGTGGGCCTGCAAGACGACCGGTTTACGATTTTCCATACCTGCGGTGGCAGGTTTACGAATCAGGATATTACCTACCTGATCGCGTTCGACATGGAAACCTTTCTCTTTTGCCCAACCAACAATGTATTCAGCGAGTTGCTCTTCATGATAGGACGGGTGAGGAATAGAACAGATTTTGGCAAAAATATCCCACAGCGGCTGTGGAGATAATTGAGACAGTTCAGACACGTTAAGTCTCCTTGTCGATCACCCGCAAAACAGTATTGCAGGTCACAGGGTTAGCAGAAAATGTTGTCAACACAAGACAGGCTTGCGAGATATGTTTGAGAATACCACTTTATCCCGCGTCAGGGAGAGGCAGTGCGTAAAAAGACGCGGACTCATGTGAAATACTGGTTTTTAGTGCGCCAGATCTCTATAATCTCGCGCAACCTATTTTCCCCTCGAACACTTTTTAAGCCGTAGATAAACAGGCTGGGACACTTCACATGAGCGAAAAATACATCGTCACCTGGGACATGTTGCAGATCCATGCACGTAAACTCGCAAGCCGACTGATGCCTTCTGAACAATGGAAAGGCATTATTGCCGTAAGCCGTGGCGGTCTGGTACCGGGTGCGTTACTGGCGCGTGAACTGGGTATTCGTCATGTCGATACCGTTTGTATTTCCAGCTACGATCACGACAACCAGCGCGAGCTTAAAGTGCTGAAACGCGCAGAAGGCGATGGCGAAGGCTTCATCGTTATTGATGACCTGGTGGATACCGGTGGTACTGCGGTTGCGATTCGTGAAATGTATCCAAAAGCGCACTTTGTCACCATCTTCGCAAAACCGGCTGGTCGTCCGCTGGTTGATGACTATGTTGTTGATATCCCGCAAGATACCTGGATCGAACAGCCGTGGGATATGGGCGTCGTATTCGTCCCGCCAATCTCCGGTCGCTAATCTTTTCAACGCCTGGCACTGCCGGGCGTTGTTCTTTTTAACTTCAGGCAGGTTACAATAGTTTCCAGTAAGTATTCTGGAGGCTGCATCCATGACACAGGCAAACCTGAGCGAAACCCTGTTCAAACCCCGCTTTAAACATCCTGAAACCTCGACGCTAGTCCGCCGCTTTAATCACGGCGCACAACCGCCTGTGCAGTCGGCTCTTGATGGTAAAACCATCCCTCACTGGTATCGCATGATTAACCGTCTGATGTGGATCTGGCGCGGTATTGACCCACGTGAAATCCTCGACGTCCAGGCACGTATTGTGATGAGCGATGCTGAACGTACCGACGATGATTTATACGATACTGTGATTGGCTACCGTGGTGGCAACTGGATTTATGAGTGGGCCACCCAGGCGATGGTGTGGCAACAAAAAGCCTGTGCGGAAGAAGATCCGCAACTCAGTGGTCGACACTGGCTGCATGCGGCTACGTTGTACAACATTGCCGCCTATCCTCATCTGAAAGGAGATGACCTGGCCGAGCAAGCGCAGGCTTTATCAAACCGCGCCTATGAAGAGGCCGCCCAGCGTCTGCCGGGCACGATGCGGCAGATGGAGTTTACCGTACCCGGCGGTGCGCCCATCACCGGCTTTTTGCATATGCCGAAAGGCGATGGCCCGTTCCCGACAGTATTAATGTGTGGTGGTCTGGATGCGATGCAGACGGACTATTACAGCCTGTATGAACGTTATTTTGCGCCGCGCGGCATTGCGATGCTGACTATTGATATGCCATCGGTGGGCTTTTCTTCAAAATGGAAGCTCACCCAGGACTCCAGCCTGTTGCATCAGCACGTCTTAAAGGCGCTGCCTAACGTACCGTGGGTGGATCACACTCGCGTCGCGGCCTTTGGTTTCCGTTTCGGCGCTAACGTTGCCGTGCGTCTGGCATATCTTGAATCGCCGCGTCTGAAAGCGGTTGCCTGTCTTGGTCCGGTAGTTCATACCCTGTTGAGTGATTTTAAGTGCCAGCAACAGGTGCCGGAAATGTATCTTGACGTTCTGGCCAGTCGTTTGGGGATGCATGATGCTTCCGATGAAGCGTTGCGCGTGGAGCTGAATCGCTATTCATTAAAAGTGCAAGGATTGCTGGGACGTCGCTGCCCAACGCCAATGTTATCAGGCTACTGGAAGAACGATCCGTTCAGCCCGGAAGAGGACTCACGCTTAATCACCTCATCATCTGCTGACGGTAAATTATTAGAGATCCCATTTAACCCGGTGTATCGGAATTTTGACAAAGGTCTTCAGGAAATCACAGACTGGATCGAAAAACGTTTGTGTTAAAAATTTGCTAAATTTTGCCAATTTGGTAAAACAGTTGCATCACAACAGGAGATAGCAATGACGTTACCGAGTGGACACCCGAAGAGCAGATTGATCAAAAAATTTACCGCACTAGGCCCGTATATTCGTGAAGGTAAGTGCGAAGATAATCGATTCTTTTTCGATTGTCTGGCTGTATGCGTCAACGTGAAACCGGCACCGGAAGTGCGTGAGTTCTGGGGCTGGTGGATGGAGCTTGAAGCGCAGGAATCCCGTTTTACCTACAGTTACCAGTTTGGTCTGTTCGATAAAGCAGGCGACTGGAAGAGTGTTCCGGTAAAAGACACTGAAGTGGTTGAACGACTGGAGCACACCCTACGTGAGTTTCACGAGAAGCTGCGTGAACTGCTGACGACGCTGAATCTGAAGCTGGAACCGGCGGATGATTTTCGTGATGAACCGGTGAAGTTAACGGCGTGAGTGAAATGTGCCGGATGTATCACATCCGGCAATATCCATTAAAACTGATAGGTCATGCCAACCGCGACAATATCATCATTATTAATATTCAATTTGTTATCGCTATCCAGTTGGTTGATTTTATAATCAACAAAGGCTGACATATTTTTGTTGAAATAATACGTAGCACCGACGTCGATATAATTGACCAGATCTTCATCACCGATACCTTCAATATCTTTCCCTTTCGATAAGACATAACCCAGCGATGGACGCAGACCAAAGTCAAACTGGTATTGAGCGACCGCTTCAAAGTTCTGTGTCTTATTGGCAAAGCCGCCAGTTATTGGCGTCATTTTGCGTGTTTCAGAATAGAAAGTTGCCAGATAAATATTATTGGCATCGTATTTCAGACCTGTTGCCCATGCTTCTGCACGCTTGCCTGTGCCACGGCTTTGCAGGTTCTGCTCGTTGGTGCGATCTGAGTTGGTATAGGCCCCACTAATGGCGAAATCGCTGCCGCCAAAGTCATATGTCAATGACATGCCGAAGCCATCGCCGTTTTGCTTTTTAACGTCGCGGTTTTCGTTTTTCCCTTGATATTGCAGGGTTAAGTTCAGGCCATCGATAACGCCGAAGAAGTCGGTGTTCCGATACGTCGCCAGACCGCTGGCGCGTTTGGTCATAAAGTTGTCGGTCTGCGCCGAGGAATCGCCACCAAATTCCGGGAACATATCGGTCCAGGCTTCCACGTCATACAACGCGCCCAGGTTACGACCATAATCGAAAGAACCCAAATCTTTATATTTCAACCCGGCAAAAGCGAGACGCGTTTTTTGCTGTGCAGTATCACTCTCTGCTTTATTACCGGCAAACTCTGCTTCCCAACGACCATAACCAGTCAGTTGATCGTTAATTTGTGTTTCGCCTTTAAAACCAAAACGGATATAACTCTGGTCGCCATCTTTACTGGCGTTATCACTCATATAATGCATGGCTTTAACTTTGCCATAGACATCCAGTTTATTACCGTCTTTATTATATATTTCTGCAGCCTGTACAGATGCAGATGCCACAATGCCCATCACCACTAATGCCAGAGTGCTCTTTTTCATTTTCATTCCTGATTTTAATTAACGCGCGAATATTCAGCGGGAGAGTCCCGTTGAAAACAGGAAAGTTTTTAACCTGAGATTGTTAAAGATATATTACAGATTAATAATATTCTTAAAATGTGGTAATTTATTAAATCTGTAATAAAAGCGTAAACAACTGCCGCTAGGCTTGCTGATCCCGCGCAACAAAACGCCATGCTTTGCTCGCAGATGGTTGGCAACCGACGACAGTCCTGCTAAAACGTTCGTTTGATATCATTTTTCCTAAAATTGAATGGCAGAGAATCATGAGTGACAGCCAGACGCTGGTGGTAAAACTCGGCACCAGTGTGCTAACAGGCGGATCGCGCCGTCTGAACCGTGCCCATATCGTTGAACTTGTTCGCCAGTGCGCGCAGTTACATGCCGCCGGGCATCGGATTGTTATTGTGACGTCGGGCGCGATCGCCGCCGGACGTGAGCACCTGGGTTACCCGGAACTGCCAGCGACCATCGCCTCGAAACAACTGCTGGCGGCGGTAGGGCAGAGTCGACTGATTCAACTGTGGGAACAGCTGTTTTCGATTTATGGCATTCACGTCGGGCAAATGCTGCTAACCCGTGCTGATATGGAAGACCGTGAACGCTTCCTGAACGCCCGCGACACCCTGCGAGCGTTGCTCGATAACAATATCGTTCCGGTAATCAATGAGAACGATGCTGTCGCTACGGCAGAGATTAAGGTCGGCGATAACGATAACCTTTCTGCGCTGGCGGCGATTCTTGCGGGTGCCGATAAACTGTTGCTGCTGACCGATCAAAAAGGTTTGTATACCGCTGACCCGCGCAGCAATCCGCAGGCAGAACTGATTAAAGATGTTTACGGCATTGATGACGCACTGCGCGCGATTGCCGGTGACAGCGTTTCAGGCCTCGGAACTGGCGGCATGAGTACCAAATTGCAGGCCGCTGACGTGGCTTGCCGTGCGGGTATCGACACCATTATTGCCGCGGGCAGCAAGCCGGGCGTTATTGGTGATGTGATGGAAGGCATTTCCGTCGGTACGCTGTTCCATGCCCAGGCGACTCCGCTTGAAAACCGTAAACGCTGGATTTTCGGTGCGCCGCCGGCGGGTGAAATCACGGTAGATGAAGGGGCAACTGCCGCCATTCTTGAACGCGGCAGCTCCCTGTTGCCGAAAGGCATTAAAAGCGTGACTGGCAATTTCTCGCGTGGTGAAGTCATCCGCATTTGCAACCTCGAAGGTCGCGATATCGCCCACGGCGTCAGTCGTTACAACAGCGATGCATTACGCCGTATTGCCGGGCACCACTCGCAAGAAATTGATGCAATACTGGGATATGAATACGGCCCGGTTGCCGTTCACCGTGATGACATGATTACCCGTTAAGGAGCAGGCTGATGCTGGAACAAATGGGCATTGCCGCGAAGCAAGCCTCGTATAAATTAGCGCAACTCTCCAGCCGCGAAAAAAATCGCGTGCTGGAAAAAATCGCCGATGAACTGGAAGCACAAAGCGAAATCATCCTCAACGCTAACGCCCAGGATGTTGCTGACGCGCGAGCCAATGGCCTTAGCGAAGCGATGCTTGACCGTCTGGCACTGACGCCCGCACGGCTGAAAGGCATTGCCGACGATGTACGTCAGGTGTGCAACCTCGCCGATCCGGTGGGGCAGGTAATCGATGGCGGCGTACTGGACAGCGGCCTGCGTCTTGAGCGTCGTCGCGTACCGCTGGGGGTTATTGGCGTGATTTATGAAGCGCGCCCGAACGTGACGGTTGATGTCGCTTCGCTGTGCCTGAAAACCGGTAATGCGGTGATCCTGCGCGGTGGCAAAGAAACGTGTCGCACTAACGCTGCAACGGTGGCGGTGATTCAGGACGCCCTGAAATCCTGCGGCTTACCGGCGGGTGCCGTGCAGGCGATTGATAATCCTGACCGTGCGCTGGTCAGTGAAATGCTGCGTATGGATAAATACATCGACATGCTGATCCCGCGTGGTGGCGCTGGTTTGCATAAACTGTGCCGTGAACAGTCGACAATCCCGGTGATCACAGGTGGTATAGGCGTATGCCATATTTACGTTGATGAAAGTGTAGAGATCGCTGAAGCATTAAAAGTGATCGTCAACGCGAAAACTCAGCGTCCGAGCACATGTAATACGGTTGAAACGTTGCTGGTGAATAAAAACATCGCCGATAGCTTCCTGCCCGCATTAAGCAAACAAATGGCGGAAAGCGGCGTGACATTACACGCAGATGCAGCTGCACTGGCGCAGTTGCAGGCAGGCCCTGCGAAGGTGGTTGCTGTTAAAGCCGAAGAGTATGACGATGAGTTTCTGTCATTAGATTTGAACGTCAAAATCGTCAGCGATCTTGACGATGCCATCGCCCATATTCGTGAACACGGCACACAACACTCCGATGCGATCCTGACCCGCGATATGCGCAACGCCCAGCGTTTTGTTAACGAAGTGGATTCGTCCGCTGTTTACGTTAACGCCTCTACGCGTTTTACCGACGGCGGCCAGTTTGGACTGGGTGCGGAAGTGGCGGTAAGCACACAAAAACTGCACGCACGTGGCCCAATGGGGCTGGAAGCACTGACCACTTACAAGTGGATCGGCATTGGTGATTACACCATTCGTGCGTAAATAAAACCGGGTGATGCAAAAGTAGCCATTTGATTCACAAGGCCATTGACGCATCGCCCGGTTAGTTTTAACCTTGTCCACCGTGATTCACGTTCGTGAACATGTCCTTTCAGGGCCGATATAGCTCAGTTGGTAGAGCAGCGCATTCGTAATGCGAAGGTCGTAGGTTCGACTCCTATTATCGGCACCATCTTTTCTCGTAAAATCATTGAGTTACTATTGCAGTGTTTTGCTTTGTTCAACACTAATGTGCAATTTTGCGCGTTGTAGGTGTGGCAAGATTGTGGCAACAATAATTGTTTAATTTAGCACTACAAAGCGAAAGCCTACATGAGTTCAATTGCGTCTCATATTTGAAATTTTGTGGGGGAAGGCGTAAGATGACAATGCTCTTTAGCGTATTATGGATTTACCACCTGATTGGTCAAATCTAGTTGGGCGTTGCGCCAAACTCTAATTTATTGATTACATTTACAGTTGCGGAACAAACTTTTTGAGCCGCAATCCAGTAGGTTGCGGATCAAAAAGTTTGTTCCGCGGCTTCAAGTAAAGAGCCTGGACCTAGGGATGGACAGGGAACTTAAAGCTCCTTGTTCATCTCTTGGTACTAGTTATTGACTGGTAAACGGAACAAGCTGGTAATGAGCATCGACATTGAAACGACACTTCAAAAAGCTTACCCCGATTTTGACGTACTTTTAAAATCAAGACCAGCGACACACTACAAAGTATACAAAATTCCAAAGCGTACAATTGGCTATCGTATCATAGCTCAACCTACGCCACGAGTAAAAGCAATACAAAGGGATATAATTGAAATACTCAAACAGCATACTCATATCCACGATGCAGCCACAGCGTATGTTGATGGGAAGAATATATTAGATAACGCCAAGATACATCAAAGCTCAGTTTATTTATTAAAGCTAGATTTGGTCAATTTTTTTAATAAAATAACACCGGAACTTTTATTTAAGGCATTAGCTAGACAAAAAGTAGATATTTCAGATACCAACAAAAATTTATTAAAACAATTTTGTTTTTGGAATAGAACAAAAAGAAAAAATGGTGCGTTAGTTTTAAGTGTAGGAGCACCAAGCTCTCCTTTTATATCGAATATTGTTATGAGCAGCTTCGATGAAGAGATAAGTTCTTTTTGCAAGGAAAATAAAATATCTTACTCAAGATATGCTGACGACTTAACTTTTTCAACAAATGAAAGAGATGTTTTAGGGTTAGCTCATCAAAAAGTAAAAACAACATTAATTCGTTTTTTTGGCACGCGGATTATTATTAATAATAACAAGATCGTATATTCTTCTAAAGCACATAATCGCCATGTCACAGGAGTGACGTTAACTAATAATAATAAATTATCACTAGGAAGAGAAAGGAAAAGATATATTACTTCTTTAGTATTTAAATTTAAAGAAGGCAAACTTTCGAATGTAGATATTAATCATCTTAGAGGCTTGATCGGTTTTGCTTATAATATTGAGCCAGCTTTTATTGAAAGACTTGAGAAAAAATATGGAGAATCAACCATTAAGTCTATCAAGAAATACTCTGAAGGAGGATAAATGGAACAGAACTTACCGAGTAGAATAACTAAATTAATTAAAAAATCGGAAAGCGGCGATTTTGCTTCTTCGTATCAGCTTTATAAAGTATTTGGCTCGAAAGAGTACGGAGTTGAGCCAGATGAAAAAATGTCTGATTACTTCAAAGAATTATCAGCTAAACAGTTAGAAGGTGGTCAACTGAGAGTTGCTGATATTCATTTGGAAAACTACAAAGGGTTTGAGTCCCTAATAATGGATTTTTCCATGAAAAAAAACTCTACAATTTTAGTAGGAAATAATGGCTGTGGGAAGTCGACGATTCTCGATGCAATCCAGAAGGGGTTAACACATCTATCCTCGAGATTATCTACTCGCTCGCATAATGGCGATGGTATCGAAAAACATGAGTTAAGAAAAGGACAAAACTATGCATCGATCGCTATAAATTACGACTATATGGGAATACGTTTTCCTATGATCATAGCTACAACTGAACCTGGTTATGAGGATAGAGCAAAAAGTAACTATAGCGGTATTAATGAGTTAGGAAGCATTTTCAAAACAGCCCATTCAATCAATCCAAATGTTTCATTTCCTTTAATTGCAATGTATACAGTTGAAAGGGCTAATGACGTTTCTACTAGAGATATTGAGAATTCAGAAGAAATTAAAGAAGCTCAAATCTGGGATAAATTCAAAGCATATAATAAGAGCCTGACAGGAAAGGCTGATTTCAAATTATTCTTCAGATGGTTTAAAGAACTAATAGAAATCGAAAACTCTGACAACGCTGATATAACAGCATTAAGAGCAGAGATTCGTGCTAAAGAAAAAGACTTAGACAATCCATTGCTAAAAGCTCTTCTGGCAGAAAATAAAAATTCTGAGACTACTAAAAAATTGTTAGAAGATCATCAAAACTCTCTGAAAGTTTTAAAAGAGAAATTAAATAGCTATTATTCAGTCAATAGTAAAACATTACACACTGTTGAAGATGCAATGTATTCTTTCCTTCCTGGTTTTAGCAACCTTAAACTTCAAAGGGCGCCTCTTGATCTGATAGTGGATAAGAATAATGTTTCCTTAAGTGTTCTGCAATTATCTCAAGGTGAAAAAACCATTTTAGCATTAATTGCAGATATTGCTCGTAGATTGACATTGTTAAACCCTAATAGTGTTAACCCTTTGGACGGTACTGGAATTGTATTAATCGATGAAATAGACCTCCATTTACATCCATCATGGCAGCAAAATATTATTCCTCGTCTTGAGAAAACGTTTAAGAATATTCAATTTATAGTCACGACTCATAGTCCACAAGTTTGTCATACTATTGATAGTCAGAATATATGGTTGTTAAAGAATGGCCAAAAGTTTAAAGCACCGAAAGGAGTTAGAGGAGCAATATCTTCTTGGGTACTGGAGAACTTGTTCGAAGTTGCTCAAAGGCCGCCAGAGGATAAGTACACAAAGCTCTTACAGGAATATAAAAATTTAGTATTTTCAGAAAAATATGCTAGTGAAGATGCAAGAAAGCTAGGTGCTACTTTATCCCAACATTTCGGACCGGATGATGAAACCTTAGTTGAGTTAAAGCTTGAAATTGAAAAAAGAATTTGGGAGGATGATTTTGAAAAGGATCAATAAAACTGCTGAAGATCAATTCTTAATTAATTTTAAAGCTCAAAATCCAAATGGGACTTGGGATGAATTTAGGAATCATGAACAAGGTATTTTATATAAGAGGTTAAAGCAACACATTTGCAATGATCAAATGTACCTTTGTGCGTATTGTGAGATAGATTTAGATCGAGAAAATGAACATGAAATAAAAGTAGAGCATTTCAAATCTAAATCTGGTTCGCTCCCTGGTGGAAGTAACTGGCATTTAGAGTGGTCTAATCTCTTAGCTGTATGCCTAGGAGGTACAAATACAGGTGATGATTTCGAATTACCAGCTAATCTAAGTTGTGATTCATATAAGTCACATTATGAAGACAAAAATAAAATCAATGATAAAGACTGGACAGGCAAAATCCTGTTACCTTTAACGCTTCCGGATGCACACAATTTTTTTACTTTCGAGAAAGTTACAGGTAAGTTGCTACCTAATGAATCATACTGTAATACTATTAGCATAGATGGTAAACCTGCTGCAGAAACACTAAGTATTGTAACTAAAACAATAGAAGTTCTAAATTTAAACTGCAGCAGGCTAAATAATGCCAGAAGAAAACTGCTGTTTCACTTTAATAATTGCGCACGTGAAAGAAACTTGAGAAAGCTCCATAATCTATTATTACAATGGAATCAAGGTGAGCCTAAATTTTTCCAAACGACACGAGATATAATAATTCGTGATGATAGAATCTGCCAAGGGTTACTGAACGGAACGATAAGATATTAATAAAGGGAAAATCTTACATGCGCAGATTCTACTCGTTATTATCCTAAATGATAATAAGTTAAATATCCTGCGCATTATTTATATTATCGTAAAGGAATGAATTTAGAGCGCATCCAATTATTATGATTTTTATGTAGATTCCACCAAAAATAAGCATCGGTATTAAATATCTCTGAAAGAGATAAACATTCTTTTTTTGTTATTGAAGATTCATTTTTCAGTATATCAACCATCCTTTCATAAGAAATATCCATTTTATTAGATAATTCATAAGCTGACATTCCTAATGGCTTTAAAAATTCTAATGACAGCATTTCTCCTACGGTTGTAGGTGCAGCACTTTTCGTCTTCACATAAACCACCTTTTTAAAAGGGTACATACTAATCTTATCACCAACAATAGCTTCACAACAATGTTCCAATTTGCATTTATATGATGATTCAATATAGAATTTTAGTCTAATATGGGATCTGCTCTACGTCCAGAGCTTCAAATAAACAAGCCCGACCTTACCAGTCGGGTTTGATGTCCCTATCTCAAGTCTGCTTTCTATGGTGAGTAGTGTTCCTAAGCACTACAAACACTTCTGTTTTTCTATCTAATAATATCTTTTACCTATATATGCATTATATATATTAAAATTGTTTAGCTATACAAATAGTCTGGAAAGTTTTTCTGAACAGTTTTTCTTATTGGGTTTCGATATATCCGTTGCTAATGATGGTGCTCTCACCATTATTTTTGTCCGTAAAAGTTAGCTAATCTTTATGCGCAACTATAGCTATAATTTCTATTTTACAATTTGTTTCATTTTATTTATTGCTATTTTGTTTAGCTAAACAACTTTTATTTCTTGAGCATATCCTGTGTATTTATCCACAAATTCTGTTAATAAGTGTGTTTATAACTTGTGCTTAATATTGTTTGTTTATGACATATAAGGGGCGCTTTCATGACATATGAGGGGCAAACTATTGACATATGAGGTAGGGCATTTTTTTAAAATCAATTACAAAACAACAGATTAGCTATTGTTTTATTGCGCTCTAACCAGATCTTTAACCATATATATAACCAAAATACTAAAAGACTTATTAAAACCTTATTGCTGTGCAAAAAACAAACAAAAATAGAACTGGCCTAGTGGTTTTTTATTTCCTTGGGATGTTGAGGTGTTGACAGAAATATTTCAGGTGTTAATTTTTCGGTATTCTCAATTCTTAACGTTGATTTGCAAATTTTAGCGGCTAAAAATTTAGCGGCTAAAACCCTGATAAAATTTCTGAGAGATAGGTTCTGCTATGAAACCAGTTATGCCTGAACTTATAACCGTTGAAGAGTTAGCTTTTGCATTGAAGAAAACAGTTAAAAGTATCCGTAGTGATGCCACACGGAATCCTAAATGCCTTCCTCCCAGATGCCGCCTTCCCGGCAATAAGCGCCTTTTGTGGCGGCGAGAAGATGTTAAAGAGTGGATAGATAATTCTGTTGAACCAGCGGTGGAAATTCGCGATTTAATGCAGTGCACGGAAACAGTTCAAAAGAAACGTGGTAGGCCGCCGAAGATAAAACCGAGAGAATAACTATCTTCGAGTAGGGTATTTAAAAAAGTTTCCTTTCAGAAAACACATGCGTTACACACTTAATACATGACTAAACCTGTAGAAATACATCAAAAAAACACACTACGTACACCGAAATACACAATAGGTACACAGATATACAACGGCAACAGTGGGGCAGGACATGTGAAGTTAGCTAACCGCAAGCGGGTTAGCTAACTTCACTTTCCCCTATTATCGCATCTTCGATTCTCAAGGGGAGTCCTGCTCTGCGAGGCAAACTGGCTACCGCCAGAGGTAAGAGACTATGAATGAAATGCCGAAAAGTACCAGGAAGCATGGAAAGCATATTAGAGTGCCAGTTCTTCCTGATGAAGAAGCAATTATAAAAGCTAATGCAGAAGCATCGGGATTAAGTGCTGCTAGTTTTATTCGAAAAGTTGCAATGGGTTATGAGGTGGAATCCATAGTGGATATAAAGCAGGTCTTAGAGCTTAGCCGAGTAAATGGAGATCTTGGCCGATTAGGAGGGTTGCTGAAATTATGGCTAGCAAATGATCCAAGGACTGCTAATTTTCCACCTTCACTGATAAAAACATTGTTAAGTAAAATAGAATCAACTCAGCAAGAGTTGAGAAATATTATGGAGAAAATACTTGATAGGTGAATTCAATGGCTAACCGTACTAAGAACACTAACTAGTTAATTTTGAGGTGACGAAATGAAGGAATCACTGCAGGTTGGCACACCATTAAGAGCAATTTTAGCCGCTAAAAAAAATCTAACTATTTTCCTATCCGCATCTTTGATTGCGATAGCTGCGAAAGCCGGTATTCCCGTCATTGATGGGACAAACGTGGTTCAAACCACTATCAGCGCCGTCAATAACGTTCAGGCTGTTGCCAAGCAAATCCAGCAGTATCAGACGCAGTTGCAGCAGTATGAGAACATGCTACAGAATACTGTAGCACCTGCGGCATATATCTGGGATCAGGCTAATTCAACAATTAATAAGCTTCTGCAGGCTCAGGACACATTGAATTACTACAAGAACCAGGCGGGAAGCCTGGATTCATATCTTAGCCGTTATCAGGACGTAAACTACTACAAATCATCGCCCTGTTTTAACAGCAATATCAGCTGTACTGCAGATGAAATAAGTGCTCTTAACAACGCACAACAGAACAGCTCTGAAGCGCGTAAGAAAGCGAATGATGCTGTTTTTAAAGTTATAGACCAGCAACAGGGAACCTTACAGCAGGACGCTGATAACCTGGCTGACCTCCAGACTCAGGCCAGCGGAGCAACAGGACAGATGAAGGCTATTCAGGCGGCAAATCAACTTGCCAGCGCCCAGGCGAACCAGTTATTGCAAATCCGTTCATTGCTTGTTGCACAGCAAAACGCCGCTGCAACATTGGCACAAGTGCAAGCAGATAAAGAAGCCCAGCAAACAGTTGCTGATCAGAGAGCTTTATCTGGTGTTAACACCCCAAGTCCTAAAAAAAATTGGTAAAGGATTGCCGAATGTTAAATAAAATTTTTGTCCCTTTCATTATAACTAGCACATTGATTTTATGTTCTTGTGATAAAAACGATAAAGATTGTTTTTCGCCAGATAAGAGAGGTGACGTCGTGAAATATGATGACTGTACTTTGCGCAGTCATAATACTCCCAGTCCCAAGAAAGAGTGGTAATTATGAAAATAATCAAACAATTGATATTTTTATCTCCAACGCTTCTTTTTTCTCTAAATGCCTATGCAAATCAGATAAATAGTAGCGGACTGCTTGATAACTTGTTAGATAAGTATCAACAAGTTGCTAGTACATGGACTACAGTGCTTGGTGATTATGCTAATTGGCTATTTTGGGGATTAGTTCTAATAAGTATGGTATGGACTTTTGGCATGATCGCTATGAAAGGCGGAGGATTTCAGGATTTGCTTGCAGAAGTGGTAAGGTTCTTCGCTATCAATGGTTTCTTCTTCTTTATTTTAAAAAATGGTCCGGCTATATCAAAATCCATAATTGACTCATTGAGAGAACTTGCTGGTAATGCTTTAGGTACAGGGAATGGAATCTCTCCATCAAGTATAGTAGACATGGCTTTTGTCATATTAACAAAGGTTAGTTCGGCTGCTTCTATCTGGTCCCCTATGATTTCCACTATTATGATTACTGTTGCAATAATAGTTTTAGTGGTAATGTCACTTATAGCAGTTAATATGCTGATAATGTTAGTGTCTGCATGGGTGATGTGTTATGCAGGTATAATATTACTTGGGTTCGGCGGGTCAAAATTGACTTCCGATATAACTGTAAATTATCTGAGGACAGTATTGTCTGTTGGCATCCAGCTATTTGTGATGACATTAATTATTGGTATTGGGCAATCATTTATAGATCAGTATTTTTCTGTTATTAAAGATGATGTGCCGGACCTTAACAGCCTTATAGTTCTGCTTCTGGCGTCAATTGTTCTACTAGTGCTAACTAATAGATTACCACAGCTCTTATCAGGAATTGTTGGTGGTGCATCCTTACACGGGATGGGGGGATTTGGTGCAGGTATGATTGCCGGAGCTGCTACTACTGCAATCAGTAGTGCTGGCTCGATAGCATTGAGTGCTACGGCTCAAGCCAGTGGAGGGGCTTCTGCATTAAAAGCTGCATTTGAATCTGCACAAGCGGCTATGGCTGAGGAATCCGGTTCCGGAAACGGGGCAGGAAGCTGTGGTGCTTCGGAAGACACTGGCAACGTTGATGCTTTCGGCTCTGGTGCAGGTGCTAGCAGTGATTCAGCAGCAGGCGGCGGCTCCAATGGTAGCACCAGTGGTGGCAGTAAAGGATTTGCTCAGTCATTTTCCAAAGCTGGTCGCATGGCTAGCCATATGGGGAGTAGTTTGATTAACGGAGCTATGGATTATCAAACGACTAACCAAAAAATCAATTCAACTCGTGCACGGCAGACTATTGGGGAAGAGGTCGCGGATCACATACGTAAACGATCATCTGCTCAAGCGGGTAACCGTGAACATACTGAGTTTGAAGGTGATAGCTTATCTGGCAGTAAAAACTCTTGAATTAAGCGCGCCAGTTAGCGCGGTAACGTTAACTGACGCTTCCACTAAGCACCTATATGGAGGTGCTTAGTGGTTGATTATAATAGCTTTGTTTTAGAAGGAATAAAAATTCTTTTTACCGATAAAGAAAATGAGTTTATGAAGAGAGGTTTTTTTAATGATCTTTATGACCCATTAATTAATATTCTGTGCATTGAAAATTATTATCACGCAACAGGTGTTTATGATCTTGATGATGCTAATGAGCAAGCCAGGTTATTAAAAGACGCCATTTCTAAGTATCGATTGACTCACTAAAAAAAAGGCAGGGGAACTAAACGTTAACCTGCCTTATTTTAACACCCTTGTATTTATATGGGACTCATCAGATTGAAGACGGAAATGATTTCATCTCCACAATTTCAATTCCTTTATGTGTTATTTTGTAACATTCAGAATTTGATTTTCTAAGATACAAATATGAATCCCTTTTAGTATTACAATCTGTTGTGGCAAAGGCGTCAAGCAAAAGAAAGGAGCCTTGATGCTCTGGTATTATTGATATTGAAAATGAGCCAAGAAATAACAATGCTGCAGCAATAGATAATAGATCTGAAACTTTTAGGTAGCTATTTAAAGCTATTAGAATTTTTTTAAACCATATTTTTAATACTAGTCTTATTTTATCAATATTTACCGTCTTGAGTTTAAAGAATATAAACATGTTTTTATTTATTTTGTTTCCATTCTTCACTTGCCAAGGAAATAGCATAAAGCCGTACGGCATACCTATAATCAAACCCATTGTTAGAATATAATTAATACCCTTCTGATGTCCAATGAAGTCTTTCAATATATAGCAGAGAGGCATTGCTATAATGGCTGCATAAAAAGCCTGATAAGCGGTTATACTTCTTAAATATGTGTGTATGAATATACAGAGGCCATAAATGAATAAACATAGAGAAATTGTTAAAGCAAATGCATAGCCATAGGATGAATAATTTAAATACTCAGATTCGATCTCGTAGTCCCAATTAAGTTTATGTTTTGAATACCATAAGCTAACTGAAAATATCAATACTGTTGAAATCCATTTTACTATGCTATTTTCAATGATTTTATCAACATGTGTTTTTTTGTTTTGATACGCGCAAATAAGGAATGTTATTGATAATAAAAGGCTAAGGATTAAAAACAACCTATTTTGGGTCAGTGATGGGAATTTCATTATTACTATGATTGCACCAACTAAATAAAGAGAAGATGCTATGTTGAATTTTAAATTTGGGAAATATCTTTTAATATTAATCATTTAATATCCTTCATTTCAATTTCAGTGCTAAATCCTCAGCTTTAGGATGATAATAACGCATTAACATTCTCGGGTCTTTATGCCCTGTGATTTTTGTCAGCTCGTGCATAGGGAAGATTTCAGCCAGGCGTGAAGTTGCTTCATGCCGGAGATCATGAAATCTCAAATCTCTGAGAAAGGTGTCATCACATTGGGAGTTAGCTTGTTCATACCTTTTTCTGGCCCGTTTTACTGCTCGATCAAAAGCACGCGTAATTGCATCGGCACGCATATCGAAAACCTTATCATCAGTTTGTTTAGAACATTCCTTTAGATGGGATAGTAGCGTGACAGCCTTCGTTGATAAGGGGACATCACGGGCATTCCCATTCTTAGTATCTGGCAAATGTGCAACTCGCTTCTCAAGGTCGATAAAGCGCCATCGTAGTTCTGCGATCTCGCTACGGCGCATGGCTGTCTCTAACGCCAGAAGAATGATTGCTGGTAATACTGCTGAATGTGTTGCAGCGATGATATGTTCTATCTCGGTGGCTATTTCTTTCCCTGGCGTAACACTGGTTTTCTCTGAAAGTACACGCTGCGTTTCCAGGCGCCTTGTTCTGGCGTTCTTGGGTTGGGGTTTGCGAATGGCTTCTACAGGGTTAAGCAGGCTTTCCATGCCCCATTCTTTACGCGAAACGTTGAATACGTGAGAAAGTAACGCCAAACGCCTTAAAACGGTTGCAGGAGCATAGATTTTCAACCATTCATCTCTGAGTTTGGCGACATCAGCGCTCCTGATGCTGGCCATATAGTTTTTCGCCAGCTGAGTACCTTTTAGTATCCGCACTAGGGAGTGATCTTGCACTGCTCCTTTTTTGCCGGGAACAATCTCTTTTTCATAGCGCGTTAGGGTTTCATACAGTGTTGTAGATTCCGCTTCGCTCCGGCTGAGCCAAACACCTCTCGCCATTTCTGACTCGATCATTTTGGCCCATGCCTCTGCTTCCACTTTGGTGTTAAAGGTTTTGGTTTGGGAGGGAAAACCACGTTTACGGATCTGAGCTTCCCATTGGTAGTTACCACGTTTGCGTATAGTCGCCATTTCAGCCTGATTCCTAACGAACTGTGGCGATATTGTGGCAAAAAATCCATTTAAATTCGATATGTATTGATTTTATTAGATCAATTTACGCATTCGTAATGCGAAGGTCGTAGGTTCGACTCCTATTATCGGCACCATTTAAATCAATAAGTTACACATCATTAGTACCTTCCTTATTTTTTGACTGGGACAAATTTGGGACCGATGGGTTCAGGATCGAGTCTATTTGCCGTGCGTGTTCGGTAAGGTGATTAGGTGCAAGGTGAGCATATCGACGAACCATTTCGATAGACTCCCAGCCTCCCATTTCCTGTAACACTGACAACGGGACTCCGGCTTGAACCAGCCAACTTGCCCAGGTGTGTCTCAAGTCGTGAAATCTGAAATCATCAATACCAGCCCGTCTCAGCGCCGCTTTCCAGGCTGTGTTTGCGTCATACCGCATCTTCCTTACTGTTGGCGCTTTCGTTCCGTCTGGTTTGGTACAGCTTTCCTTGTACACAAATACCCAACGGTGATGATTCCCGATTTGTTTTTTCAATACGCGACATGCAGTATCATTCAGCGCAACGCCAATTGCGCGGTTTGATTTACTCTCTTCCGGGTTTATCCATGCCACCCGGCGCTGCATATCTATTTGTTGCCATTCAAGGTTGATGATGTTCGAGCGTCTTAAACCTGTTGCCAGTGCAAATTCAACAACAGACTTTAATGGCTCGGGACATTCATCAATCAGCCTTTGTGCTTCATGGGGCTCCAGCCAGCGGATCCGTTTATTCTTTGGTTGAGGCACTTTAATAATTGGTGCCTTATCCAGCATTTTCCATTCACGCTCTGCGGCTCTTAGTAGGGCCTTTATAAATGAAAGATGCGTAGCCTTCGTTGCAACGGACGCTGGTTTTGGCGTGTATTCTGGAACAGGTTTCCCTTTTTTTCTGCATGCTTCTGCCCTGAGTTTCCAGTTTTCCTCATGACGCCGGTTCGTCATTTTCTGCATTGCTGAATAAATTTTTGATTCAGTAATGTCTCTTAGTTGCATTCCTGCGAAATGTTGAAGCCAGAATCCGATCCGGCTTTTGTCATCGTCCAGTGATTTTTTATGTGCTTTCTCTTCAAGCCACCTGACACACGCTTCCTCGAACGTTATATCAGGTATTTCACCAAGTTTGCTGACCCGCCATGCTTCAGCCTTTAGCATGTCATGGAGTTCTGTCGCCTGCCTTTTGTCCTTTGTTCCAAGAGACTGTTTAAATCTTTTACCGTTCGGCAATGTGAAACTGGCGTACCATATTTCACCTCTGCGGAAGAGTGACATTTTCTTTCCTCTGTTATGCCATCACCCGCGCTCACCTGGACAGTATGCAGCGGAGACTGAAGAGCCGCAATGCAGGCTTGTCGTGTTGTGAGGTAAGGAGATTTATTCTTAGTGGGATCTTTGCGTGTTGCCTGAAGACGCCCTGTGCGTATCCAGTTAATGGCAGTCGGTCTGGATATCTTGAGAAAATGACAGGCCTCATCGAGTGTGAGGCTGTATGGCTCCATTATTTCACCTCTTGCTGTGACATTGTTGAAAAATGGATACCAGCTCGTTGCTGCCAGACGATCCAACCGAGAGTCATATCCCATGCCATGTATTCGTTATCGCCATTTTTTGCTCTCCGACGATCTACTAAGTCACCGAAACGCTTTTCCATGAATAATTCATAAGCTTCGCGTTCATCTGGTTCTACTTCCAGCGATAGGAGTGCGATTTCATAAGCACGGCGCTCAATATCGTCTCGCACGTCAAGGCTGCTGATACGCTCTTTAATTTCTTTAATCAGTTCTTTGTCGGTAAAAGTGATCATTATGCTCCAGCCTCCGGTGCTTTTGGCATTATTGCCCAGTGAGTGATATTGACGTTTTCAAGGTCCCCGACCTGAAATGTCCACTGCCATTCTCCGGTTTCTTTTTGTCCCCATGTGTACCAGAGAGAACGCCAGCCAATTAGCCAGCCTTCTCCGTTAGCATCGAATAACAAAACACTTTCATTTGCTGGTGGCAGTTCAGCTGACACTGGTATTACTTTGTTTTCCTGTGCTGCACATTTAGCTTCAAGCGCATCGAATTTACGCACCAGGTATTCAGCATCTGTTTCATTTACTTTCAGATCTCGCGGTACACATCTCCCACGAAGAAACCCTTCCATTTCGAAAACATTCATGCGCATTTGCGTAACTCCGATAACTCGTTAAAACGTTCCATACCCGGGAAAGTGACCTTGTGCCTTCGGTTCCTGCCACCAGCATCATCCAGGATAAAGCGAAAAAGGTGCTGGCGCTGAAAGTGGATCCGGAGTCGCCGGAGTCTTTTATGTTACGCCCAAAACGTCGCCGCTGGGTTAATGAAAAGTACACGCGCTGGGTTAAGACACAGCCGTGTGCATGTTGTGGAAAGCCTGCTGATGATCCCCACCACCTGATAGGTCACGGTCAGGGTGGAATGGGAACAAAAGCGCATGACCTCTTTGTGTTGCCTTTGTGCAGAAAGCATCACGACGAGCTGCATGCGGATACCGTGGCATTTGAAGAGATGTATGGCTCCCAGCTGGAGCTGATATTTCGTTTTATCGATCGTGCGCTGGCGATCGGCGTAATTGCGACAGCTTAAGTGTATGGAGCGCTGAGAAGTATGAATCAACAAGACTTGAATTTTGTCAGAATAGAACTACGTCGTGCGCTGTTTGACTTCTCTGGGGGGACAAAAGGGCAGCTTGAGGCTTTCACTGAACACCCACCAGCAGACAAAAATGCCACTCCACGCCGTGGAATTCATCTTGTCGAACTCGAAGGTGATAAGGGACCACGCTTTGTTAACTCGCTTTCCGCGCCATTGTACGTGCAAGAAACACGTAGCCGCCCCAGGCCAATGCCGCCGATAAAAGATGTAGAATTTGAGTCCGCGCCGTGGCGTAGGGCAGTGTCCGCGCTTAGTGGATACCAGCAGGCTTGGTTGCGGTACTGTTACGGTTTTGACCTTAACTATACGCACCAGGTGATGATGTGTGAATACGTCTGGAAGGCTTATCAGAAATGCTTGGGTAAAAACTCACTTCAGGAGCGCGTAGTAAAAAAACTAATAGGCCTAGTATGGCTTGCAGGACAGGAAATTGCTGCAACCCGAAACAATGAAACCTATAAAGACTACGCTGGTGCGGCGCTGGCCCGTATGGTTAGCGTTGACCGTTCGACATGGTTGCGCGTCTATTCAGGCCACTGGGCTGGGTTAAAGGCCGCTTTTACCCAGCTTGATGAGTCTGCGCTGGCCATGGCTCTTGAATACTATGAGGATGAAGAAGCTCTCAAAGTGGGAGAAATATGACGTAAATTTCACTATCTCCTTCAAACGCGCTTGCAAAATACAACAAAATAAGCCATATTGGAAGCATGTTTGATATGTTGCCAAAGTTTTATAAACCCGCCGACGAGCGGGTTTTTTGATATGCGACATAACCTATAACATTTTTTATAAAATAAAATATAATTGCTTTACCATTATCCTGTGAGTTGAGCAAATGTATATATTTGAATTGACCAAACCTGGCAACTGGCTTGAAAGTGAAGACAAAGAGTGGTCTTGGAAAATAGAACGGCTTTTGGACCATCTTGAATTTGCATTTTATGAGGCTAATGTTGCATTAAATTTATTTATGCAGCAGCAAAACAATCAAATAGAACAACAAGGGGTTTCGCAATTGCAATGGGAAAAAGAAATGCAAGAACGAAGAACCATCGAAACACTAGTTCGTGAGGAGTTAGGTTTATCCCCTTTTGAGAATCCTGAAAACATACAATTTGAGGTGGACGCGAGGTTTAAACGAGAAAAGTGGAGTTCTGGTGAAATTCCACGTAGCCACAAACATTGTGTGATTTTTATTTATGCAAAATCTTTTCTTTATTCTCTTGATACTATTGATAAATTTATAAAGGTTATTTCGAATGAACCTTATGCTCCTGAGTCGATAAAAGCCCTACACGATCAGATAGGTAAAGATTTTCCTGATCTCAGAGGGGTTAGGAATTCAACTCAACACCTCGAAGATAGGGCTCGAGGGCTTGGCGCAGGGAGAGAACCGAAGCCTTTGAATCTCCAGCCTATAAGTAATACCTTCATAAATGCACCGCAAGGTGCTTTGATATTAAATAATCTGAATGGCACCAAATTCGGGTCAACTATGTCTGATGGTCACTATGGTGAAGTGGACATTTCACCTGAATCGTTATCAAAAATGCAAAGTATTGTTCAGGGCGTTCTTGACTCGTTTAAGTGGGTTGGTAATCAGCAACACTTACCAAGTTAACTAAACTTAATTATTCATATTAAGGCTGCCATATGGCGGCCTTTTTATTCCCTTCACTTTTGAGAGGATTCACAGCAATTAAGAGGGGGCTAAATGTCCGATCCGATTTCCGGCACAGGGTTAGCTGCTGGAGTCCTGACAGGCGCTAGTGTTTATGGACTGCTGACCGGAACTGATTACGGTGTTGTATTTGGCGCATTTGCAGGGGCTGTATTCTACATCGCAACAGCAGCAGATCTGAGTTTATCGCGTCGACTGGCATATTTTATCGTGTCGTATATTGCCGGAATCCTTTGCTCTGGGTTGGTTGGCTCCAAGCTGGCAAACTTGACCGGATACAGTGATAAACCTCTGGATGCTATTGGTGCCGTAATCGTCTCTGCTTTAGCCGTTAAAATCCTGACGTTTCTGAATAACCAGGATATCGGTTCGCTGGTGGCGCTTATAACGCGCCGGGGAGGTTCAGGTGGAGCTAAATGACCCGACAGCAACTATAAATGCGCTGTTATGTGCTTGTGTTGTTATTACTCTGATGTTTTATCGTCGTGGTGATTCGCGGCATCGTCCTTGGGTTTCACGTTTAGCCTGGCTGATTACTGTTACATACAGTGCTGTTCCGTTGGCCTATCTCTGTGGGATTTATCCCCATTCCTCATGGCCCATTATCGTGGCGAATACTATTTTTCTTTCCGTGCTGGTGGCCGTCAGAGGCAACGTTGCACGTCTGGTTGATCATCTGAGGCACTAATGAACCAACAATTATTTCAAAAGGCGGCTGGTATTAGCGCCGGGCTGGCTGCGCGCTGGTTTCCGCACATTGATGCGGCGATGAAGGAATTCGGCATTACAGCACCAGCGGATCAGGCAATGTTTATCGCTCAGGTAGGCCATGAGTCGATGGGGTTTAGCGCCGTAGTTGAAAATTTTAACTACACACCATCTGCGCTGGTGGCGTCGTTCGGAAAGAGGATTACACAGCAGCAGGCTGATGCCCTTGGCAGAACATCCGGACATGCAGCTCGTCAGGATGCTATTGCCAATCTTGTGTATAGCAACCGACTGGGTAACAAAGCACCAGGTGATGGCTGGAAATATCGTGGTAGAGGATTAATTCAAATCACTGGCCTCCATAATTATCGCATCTGTGGCGCGGCGCTGAAGTTAGATCTGGTGACTTCACCTGAACAACTGGAACAGGAGCTACAGGCCGCGCGCTCAGCTGCATGGTTCTACACCTCTAAAGGTTGCATGGTCTACGGTACCGATATTAATCGTGTTACGCGCATCATTAACGGCGGTCTGAACGGTATTGAGGATCGTAAGGTTCGATACAACAAGGCGCGGGCGGCGCTGCTGGTATGAAGATGAGTTATTGGGCGCTCATTTTAACGTTTATTGCTTGTATTGCTGGTGGTCTTGTTTGGTCAGCGAATCACTATCATGGAAAGTTTCTGGAGGAGCAGAAGCGTGCTGACGCTGCGGAACAGCGAGCTGATTCTACTGAGGCTATCACCGCGAATGTTCTGCGTACTATGGCAATAACGAACATCATTCAGGAGGCGAATCAATATGCAAAACAGCAGATCGCACTGGAGTCACAGAGAACCCAGGAAGATATCAAAGTGGCTGTTGCGGATGATGATTGTGCTTCACGTCCTGTGCCTGCTGCCGCTGCTGACCGGTTGCGGAAGTACGCGAACAGTTTACGTGAGCATTCCGAAGACTCCACTACCAGTCAGCTTGACTTCTGATACACCTGTACCGTTTATACCCAACCCACTGACGTATGGTGCAAGTCTTGATTTGAATGTAAGTTTGTTATCCGCGTTGGCTCAATGTAATAGGGATAAGTCTGATATCAGAATCATTGATAATCAAAATTGATGTATATTTTTATCGTCATGTAGATAACGAACAAGGTATTCCTCTGATACGTTTCGTTGAATACAGGTCATGGGTAGGCATTGCAATATCGCTTCGAAATTATCTGTGATAATGCTCTTAATTTTGAATGTATGTATTTGGGAAAAGAGATAAAGTAATAGTCTAATTAATGGAGATATCCACAAAACACAAGAGGGACTATTATGCGACCAGATCAATTTTTCTATCCAGATACTTTTACCTTTAATTCATCCACCTATTATGGTCAACGTGACTCATCTAAAGGTCGATTGTATATTCTTATTGAAAGTGACTTATGTCCATTTAATATCGGCGATATCATTGTGCAAAAAATGGTCGACAGGGAAAGACTATTTGAAGTGCTTGATTACGAGGTACAAATTAGTCTCGAGGCTGGTTGCCCTGGCTACTCACATTTGGCGGTATTGATAGTGAAGGCATTGGATGTAAAAGAGAAGCCGAAGCAGATTACGACCCATTTGACGTTTAACGGTGCTATTAATGCTGGTGGTGATTTTCAAGCCGGTAATGACAATTCGATCACAAAGAATATAACCATTCAACAACTACATGATGCTATAGAGCATTGCAATGATCCAGAGGTTAAAAGCCTTTGGCAAAAGCTATTGGAAAATCCGACGTTTGCTTCAATTGCTTCAATATTGGCAAAAAGTGCTTTAGGACAGTAATTCATCAAGCCCCATTCAATATGGGGTTTTTATGCTTATTACAAAGAGTTTTCTTCAATGCCACCACGAACTCCAAAAGCCTGCCGTGTTCGCGGGTGCCCGCGAGGCAATATCGCTGGCGGCAGCGACCGAAGAGCACGGGGCCAGACTGTTCAGCAATGGCGCGGTGACGTCGGGTGTGTTGCGTACAGAGCAGACGCTGTCGGATCAGGCTTATGAGCGCCTGAAGAAAGATTTTGAGGAGCGTCACACCGGGCTTGGCAATGCTCACCGCCCGATGATCCTTGAGATGGGGCTGGACTGGAAGTCGATGGCGCTGAACGCCGAGGACAGCCAGTTCCTGGAAACCCGCAAGTTTCAGCTTGAAGAAATCTGTCGTCTGTTCCGGGTGCCGTTGCACATGGTGCAGAACACCGATCGCGCCACCTTCAACAATATCGAAGAGCTGGGGCTGGGATTTATCAACTATTCACTGGTGCCGTATCTGACCCGCATCGAACAGCGGATCAACACCGGACTGGTACGAAAAAGTAAGCAGGGCGTTTATTACGCCAAATTTAACGCCGGGGCGTTACTGCGCGGGGATATGAAGTCCCGTTTTGAAGCCTACGCCACCGGGATCAACTGGGGAATTTACTCTCCCAATGACTGCCGCGACCTGGAAGATATGAATCCGCGTCCCGGTGGTGATGTCTATCTCACACCGATGAACATGACCACGAAACCCTCCGATGGCAGTAAAGCCGGTAAGCAGAAGGATAACGCCAATGCAGACGAAACAACGTCTTGATGTACCGCTGAGTCTGAAATCTGTCAGTGACTCCGGTGAGTTTGAAGGGTATGGCTCCGTCTTTGGTGTAAAGGACAGCCACGATGATGTGGTGATGTCCGGGGCATTTGCTGCTTCCCTGCGGGCGTGGAGTGACAGAAAAGCGTTACCTGCGCTGCTCTGGCAGCACCGCATGGATGAACCCATCGGTGTTTACACCGAAATGAAGGAAGACGATGTCGGGCTTTACGTCAGGGGACGGTTGCTTATTGATGATGATCCCCTCGCAAAACGCGCACATGCACACATGAAGGCCGGTTCGTTAACCGGCCTTTCTATTGGGTACGTCCTGAAAGACTGGGAATACGACCGGAGCAAAGAAGCCTTTCTGCTGAAAGAAATCGACCTCTGGGAAGTCAGCCTGGTGACGTTCCCGTCTAACGACGAGGCGCGGATCAGCGACGTCAAGAACGCACTGGCCCGCGGGGAAATCCCCGAACAGAAAAAAATCGAAAGAGTCCTGCGTGATGTCGGACTCTCCCGTACCCAGGCCAAAGCATTCATGGCCGGGGGCTATGGCGCACTGTCCCTGCGCGACGCTGAGGATGTGGGCTCTGCACTGAATGCACTGAAAAATCTGAACTTCTAATCAGGAGAAATACGATGGCGGTTGATATTAAAGATGTGGAACAGGTCGCGCAGGAGCTGCAGCAGAAGTTTGACGACTTCAAGGCAAAGAACGACAAGCGCGTGGATGCGATTGAGCAGGAAAAAGGCAAACTTGCCGGACAGGTGGAAACCCTGAACGGGAAACTCAGCGAGCTGGAAAATCTCAAAAGCGACCTTGAAAAAGAGCTGCTTGAGCTGAAACGTCCGGCAGGTGGTGCGCAAAATAAACTGGCCACGGAGCATAAAGAGGCTTTTGTGGGTTTCCTGCGTAAAGGCCGTGAAGACGGTCTGCGCGATCTGGAGCGTAAGGCATTGCAGGTGGGCACCGATGAAGACGGTGGCTACGCCGTGCCGGAAGCACTGGATCGCAACATTCTCAACCTGCTGAAAGATGAAGTGGTGATGCGTCAGGAAGCCACGGTGATCACCGTTGGCGGTTCCGACTACAAAAAACTGGTGAATCTGGGCGGCACGGCTTCCGGATGGGTGGGGGAAACGGATACGCGATCCCAGACTGCCACCTCCAGACTGGAGCTGATTGAACCTCTCATGGGGGAAATCTACGGCAACCCGCAGGCCACCCAGAAAATGCTGGACGATGCCTTCTTCAACGTGGAGGCCTGGATCAACAGCGAGCTGGCAACCGAATTTGCCGAACAGGAAGAAATTGCCTTTACCTCCGGCGATGGCACCAAGAAGCCGAAAGGGTTCCTGGCGTATGAATCCACGGATGAAACCGACAAGGTCCGGGCGTTTGGCAAACTTCAGCATATTGTATCCGGTGAAGCGACTGCGGTGACCGCTGATGCCATTATCAAACTGATTTACACGCTGCGTAAGGCACATCGCACCGGTGCGAAGTTCATGATGAACAACAACAGCCTGTTTGCCATTCGTCTGCTGAAAGACACCGAGGGTAACTATCTGTGGCGTCCTGGGCTGGAACTGGGGCAGCCATCCTCTCTGGCGGGTTACGGTATCGCTGAAAACGAGCAGATGCCGGATATCGCCGCGGATGCGAAAGCCATTGCATTTGGTAACTTCAAACGGGGTTACACCATCGTTGACCGTATCGGTACCCGCATTCTTCGCGATCCGTACACCAATAAACCGTTTGTCGGTTTTTATACCACCAAGCGCACCGGCGGCATGCTGGTCGATTCGCAGGCCATCAAACTGCTGAAGATTGCTGCGGCGTAATCATTCAGGGGCGCGGAACCGCGCCCCCTGTTCTGACAGGTGAAAGAATCATGATCCTGAAACAAGATCTGAAATGGTCACCGGACGGTATGCGTGTTGAGGTCATTCGGGCCGGTGAGTATGGCGACGGGGCGCTTCCTGCCCGGGTGCAGGAGATTGCACTTCAGGCCGGGTTAGCAGAGCGCGGAATCAGTGCAAAAAGCAGTAAAGCGGCAAAAGAGAAAAAAGCCACGACCAGTAAAGAGGGCTGAGTATGCTTCTGACAATGGGAGAGATTAAAGCCCAACTCCGGCTGGATGAGGATTTCGATACTGATGACCGCCATCTGCAACTGCTGGCCTGTGCGGCACAAAAGCGGACGGAAACGTATCTGAACCGGAAGCTCTATGCACCGCATGAAACCATTCCGGACAGCGATCCGGACGGGCTGCACCTGCCGGATGATATTCGTCTGGGGATGCTGATGCTTATCAGCCATTTTTACGAAAACCGCTCGTCGGTTACGGAAGTGGAGAAACTCGACATGCCGCAGAGTTTTGGCTGGCTTGTCGGCCCGTACAGGTACTTTCCGCAATGAAAATTCGTCAGGCGCAGACCAGCGCAACCTACATTCTGCCGGACCCCGGTGAACTGAATAAACGCGTCCTGATCCGCCAGCGGGTGGATATGCCCGCGGATAACTTTGGCGTGGAGTCTCAATACCCGGTTACGTTCCGGACATGGGCGAAGGTTATCCAGACCAGTGCCACCACCTGGCAGGAAACCGCGCAGACCGGGGACGCCATCACCCATTACATCACCATTCGCTACCGCCGGGGGATCACCGCTGATTATGAGGTGGTCTGCGGTGACAGTGTGTATCCGGAGTAATCCATGCATCGTATAGACACGAAAACCGCGCAGAAGGATAAGTTCGGCGCGGGTAAGAACGGTTTTACCCGTGGTAACCCCCAGACAGGCACGCCTGCCACCGATCTGGATGATGACTACTTTGACATGTTGCAGGAGGAGCTTTGCAGCGTGGTGGAGGCATCCGGTGCCAGCCTGGAGAAGGGGCGGCACGACCAGTTGCTTACCGCGCTTCGTGCGCTGCTGTTAAGCCGCAAGAATCCGTTTGGCGATATCAAATCGGATGGCACGGTGAAAACAGCTCTCGAAAACCTTGGTTTGGGAGAAGGCTCTGCATTACCTGTTGGTGTGCCTGTTCCATGGCCTTCAGCCACACCGCCAACAGGCTGGCTGAAATGCAACGGTGCGGCATTTTCTGCTGAAGAATACCCGGAACTGGCAAAGGCTTATCCAACAAATAAATTACCTGATTTACGCGGTGAGTTTATTCGTGGCTGGGATGATGGGCGCGGCATTGATACAGGGCGTGCTTTATTGAGTATTCAGAGTGATGAAGTCAGAAAGCTCGCATTAAAATACTGGGGACCAGCTTCAAACAGTTCACCATCAAAAACATTTGCACTCAGCGACAGTGCCGGTGGCGGGTTGTACACGGATGGAATAAGTCAGGCAAGCGGTGGGATTATCAACGCTTTTCAGCTCCCTGGCGGTAACGAAACCCGCCCACGAAATGTTGCATTTAACTATATCGTGAGGGCTGCATAATGGATAATGCTGTATTAAATAGCGAGTTTATTGCCACGAAGGCGGGGAATATTACCGTCTATAACTATGATAGTGAAACACGGGAATATATTTCCACATCAACTGAATATCTTGCTGTGGGGGTCGGTATTCCAGCATGTTCCTGTCTTGATGCACCTGGCATACATAAGGTTGGTTATGCAATCTGTCGTTCTGTGAATTTAAATTCATGGGAATATGTGCCAGACCATCGCGGTGAAATCGTCTATAACACCGAAACGGGAGACGCCAAAGAAATCACAGCTCCGGGTGATTATCCTGAAAATACAACCACTATCGCCCCGTTAACGCCATTCGATAAATGGGATGGTAAGAAATGGGTGACCGACACTGAGGCACAGCATAGCGCCGCAGTAAACGCGGCAGAAGTACAGCGTCAGTCACTGATTAATACTGCAATGGCTTCCATTAGTCTGATTCAACTTAAATTGCAGGCCGGGCGGAAGCTGATGCAGGCAGAGACCACCCGACTTAACACTGTGCTGGATTACATTGACGCGGTGACGGCAACAGATACCAGCACCGCGCCGGATGTCATCTGGCCTGAACTGCCGGAGGCGTAGGCCATTCAATATCTGGCGCACTGGAGGTATCAACCAGCTCCAGTGCATCCAGATAATCCAGCCACAAATTATATTGCGCCAGTTCCTCACCTTTCAGACGACCAATAGCGGCTTTACCGGGCCATTGCTTACTGTTCATGTATTCGTTAGCCTGGTTAATTAGTAGCTGTCTTTCTGATTCAGTAATTTCAATAAGCTCTTCATGCGTGGGTGGAGGAATATCTGTCCACGCAGGCAGCCCATCATCTCCGGCAATACGGATTTTTCCTTGTGGCGGTTCAGCCATAAACTCACTGATAATATTTTGATTTACTTCCTTTGCGTCTGATAAATCCCATCCCTCTGATTTATATTTATCAATCATATCCACAGGGAAAAAAGCATTATGCCTTGCGCTATAAACATATTCGTTCATATAAATCACCCTGAATAAAATTACTCACCAACAGCCCACCAACTGTAATTCATCGATACTGTGGAGCTGGTTGATGCAGTTCTGTAAGCGGAATTAAAACCGGTTAGTGTTGGACCTTCTGCAGTCATCACGAATCCCCGTCCAGCGCCTAAAGGCGCACCACCATCACCAGAATGGGTAAGCATGGCGCAGTCCGCTTTTTTGGGGAAAGGGATGCTGAATGTAATTCTCATTGTTTGCGTCGATAATTTCGGCGTAACCGCACCACGACCATATTGCAGGATTTTCCCGTTGGGTAATTTCATCCATCCATCACCACTGGCAAAAGAGGCCATGTCCGGTATCTGATTTTCCCCTGTCCCCACATTTCGTTTTGCCGCTTCTCCCAAACCAACGTTTATGAAAATGCAGAGATAACGAGCAAATGGCATCATTCCTGCTTTTGCCAGGGAGATCTACCATGCTTATTGGCTATGTACGTGTGTCAACAAATGACCAGAACACAGATCTACAACGTAATGCGCTGAACTGTGCAGGATGCGAGCTGATTTTTGAAGACAAGATAAGCGGCACAAAGTCCGAAAGGCCGGGACTGAAAAAACTGCTCAGGACATTATCGGCAGGTGACACTCTGGTTGTCTGGAAGCTGGATCGGCTGGGGCGTAGTATGCGGCATCTTGTTGTGCTGGTGGAGGAGTTGCGCGAACGAGGCATCAACTTTCGTAGTCTGACGGATTCAATTGATACCAGCACACCAATGGGACGCTTTTTCTTTCATGTGATGGGTGCCCTGGCTGAAATGGAGCGTGAACTGATTGTTGAACGAACAAAAGCTGGACTGGAAACTGCTCGTGCACAGGGACGAATTGGTGGACGTCGTCCCAAACTTACACCAGAACAATGGGCACAAGCTGGACGATTAATTGCAGCAGGAACTCCTCGCCAGAAGGTGGCAATTATCTATGATGTGGGGGTATCGACTTTGTATAAGAAGTTTCCGGTCGGAGATAAATGAAACCGTAGCACGTCGTATGCAAGAAGATCGTGCTGCGGTTTATGCTTATCACTTAAAGACTCAAAAATTAGGTGAGTAACGGACCGGGGACATAGCTCCTTTTTTTCTTAATTCATCTGGTATTTTTTTTCCAAGATAAAGATTTGCTATTTCAGGTGGGGCTTCTCGACCTTCAAAACCATAGCGAGAACTTTGTGTTGCCTCAAAGTCCGGATCCTCGTCCCAGTATTTCATCGTAGGGAAATTTTCACGTGTTGATTTGAGCCATTTATCAGCAATGAAAACCCCTCGAACGATCCCCCTTACAGTAGCAAGAATGACTTCTGCTTGGCTGGCGCGAGAGACATTAATGCGCCAGCTAAATCGAACCGCATCATAAAGCTCTGAATCCTTTGCACTTCTGTTAACGGAAATCATTAATGCTTTATGATGAAATGTTATGGTTTCGGGTTGATATGTTGCTATCAACTCTTTGACATGCGCGGCGCCGAATTCATTGCTGCCAGCACCATTCATGATATTCGTTAACCCAGGGTAGGCATCAATAAGTGCTGCTTCAACTTCGTACGCCGTCTTTTCATCAGTCATTCCATGTCGATGGATGACATGGATAACTTCAAGTCCCGCTAATCTTATTTCTCTGATTTGCTTTAGCTTGTTGCTCAGTAACTCGTCATCATCAGCCGCTGCCACTTCACCGCGCATATGGGCAAATACGCGGTTACCTTTGCCTTTCCCTACATAGAAGGTGCTTCCGTCCCTAGGATCAATCAATCGGTATACATACCAGCCAAGGTGTTCAATTACTCCAGAAGGAAACTCAGTAATATCCATTTTGCAATATCTGTGAATTATTTGTGAGACGTATATTAATGAACATTGCAAGGGCTCACAACTAGTAGTGTTGAGAAAGCCATCGGGAAAATGAGGCTAACCCTTTGAATTTACATAGCGCAAAAAGATACCTTTCCTCATAATGTGAGCTAATTTTATGTTTCGTTTGATGATCGGGTCGGTCTCGAAACCCGTAGCCACGTCATATGCAAGAACGTGCTACGACTGGCTGGTGAACTTCCGATAGTGCGAGTATTGAATTATTTCCAACTGTTATCGATTTTGCGTATTTTTTGCATGAGAGGATTTTTACCTCCTCCCACCGATCCTCCATGGCTTTACGCCAGTGTCTCTGGTCTGCTATGTGCCAGGAGCAGCCATTGCTAAGTCCATCCTGTATTGTGCAGGTCAGCTCGTTTTTAAAGAGTCCGGCCATCATCTTACTGGTACAGACACCATATACTTTGTGACGGTCAGGCTACATATGCACAACTCAACTTATTCATCTATTTTTTGCTTTAGCATGTCAGTGTTGCTTTCTCGTCGGCGGGTGAGCGGTGACCTGACCTGTCGATAAAGGAACGTAGCACGTTTTATGCAACACCCGCATGCGGCAGAAAATTATTGCCGAACGTTTACCCCTGTCAACAAGCTTTACTTTCTGAGGCGCGCCAGCCCGCGAGGAAAACAATCTGAACATCAAACAATTAATGACACAAGAAATACGATTAAAGATTTTTTTGTGCATGTCGATAGTGCTTTTTTAAAAGGAGAAATCTATGTCTGTCACAATTCAGGGAAATACCTCAACCGTTATTTCAAACAACTCCGCCCCGGAAGGAACATCAGAAATAGCCAAAATCACAAGACAAATTCAGGTGCTGACTGAAAAGCTTGGGAAAATCTCATCGGAAGAGGGGATGACGACACAGCAGAAAAAAGAAATGGCTGCATTGGTACAGAAGCAAATTGAAAGCCTCAGGGCTCAACTGGAGCAGTTGTTAAGGCAGCAGGCAGAGAAAAAGAATGAAGACGCGACAGTTCAGCCTGATAAAAAAGAAGAGAAAAAAGACGATACAAATACCGCTGGCACCATTGATATTTACGTCTAAGTGACAGCCGTATTGTGGCCCTCATCGGGCCACTTTTCGCCATCAGCCTTTTCTTTAAAGACATATTATCTTTGTATCATTTCTGATAGTTAACATTACAAGATATAAGTAATGGACGCACTCCCAATTAGTCTATTTAAATCGCCACGAGTTTAACTGACAACCCATGATCAATTATGAATTGCAACTATTTCTGTAGTCACTTTTGTGGGGACAGTCCACAAAACTGCCAACTTCCGCTTCTTGCTCATAACAGACATAAACTTCAGTTATGGCATAAAGGTATGCATGCTGGGTGGGGAAAGTATGAAGGAAAAGAAGACTGCTGCGCCGTTTGTCGTCACGTTTATCTTCATTGGCTATGCAAGTCGTAATACAAGGTGGGACAAAACTGAGACACATAAGGCCTCGCAATGGCTTGCAAGGCTTTACATGTTTTGATGTGGTGGGACGTGTGAGCGCAGTGTTGATGGGGTAATGCTTTGAATTAGAAGTGGATTCTTATAATTCGTAATGCGAAGGTCGTAGGTTCGACTCCTATTATCGGCACCATTTAAATCAAGTAGTTACCCCATATTTAAATACACCACGTTTCCTCCTGTGCCGTATTTGTGCCATTGTAACCCTGGCAATTAATCAAAATACTGTTCTGACATCAGGCAATGCAGGTGCAGACATTTAAGCCAATTGCTGCCGCCATTCCTTGACGTGGTCAATCAGGGCGCGGAGCTTTGGTGCAATATTGCGACGCTGTGGGAAATACAGATAGAAGCCCGGAAATTGTGGAAGAAAGTCATCAAGCAGAGATACAAGCCTACCGCTTTCAATATATGGCCTGAAAGTTTCCTGAGTGGCAATTGTTATTCCTCCGCCGGCAAGAGCCAGCCTCAACATCAGACGCAGATCATTAGTCGTAATCTGTGGTTCAATCGCAAGGTCGAAAGTTCTCCCGTTTTCTTCAAATGGCCAGCGATAAGGCGCAACCTCCGGGGACTGACGCCAGCCGATACACTTATGGGTATTTCCCCCGGAGGTGAGAAAGCGCTTTCCACGCCCGGCCGCAAGGATCAGGACGACGGGGGCAGGCATGAATCCTCCTCCTGATGGAGACGTACAGAGGCGACTTCTGCCAGCACGGAGAGTGCCAGAGTATGCGCATCCCGGGCTTTGGGGAATATCCCGACGGGTGCCCGAATTTGCGCTGTCTCCTCCCTGGACCATCCCCGCTCGTGGAGCTTTTGCAGACGTAACGTGTGGGTTCGATAGCTGCCCAATGCGCCGAGATAAAAGGGTTTTGCTTCTCGCGCGGCCTGCAACACTGGCAGCTCCCGGTTGAGATCATGGCACAGCAAAATGACCGCCGTATCGGTATCGATCTGAGCGCTGGCTGAGGCCGGAAAAAGATCGAAGATATGGCTGTCATAGCCTGTGGCTGCTGCAAGACTCGCGGTTGCCTGCGCCTCAAGAGAACGTCCGTAAATCATCAGCCTGACGCATGGCCTGAACCCCACCTCAAAGCCATTGAGATTCCAGCCCGTTCGGGTTTTCGTGGGCAGGCACACCAACGATTGTGCTTGCGGATCGTAGCGCAGCCCCGCCGGTTTTCTCTGTTCCAGACGGTTCAGCACGGCGAGCAGAGGCTGTGCCGAGCGTAGTTTATGGAGCGTCAGCGTGATCCCACCGCCGCAGGGCAGAACGATGTCAAACCACGGCGAACCTTCGCCATAGCGAATTTCGCGATCGCGGCCTGAGCCCATCATCTCCAGCGCTTCAAAAGCGGCAGCGGCCTCCACGCAGCCGCCAGAGACAAAACCGCAGTAACGACCATCTTCGCGCACCACCATCTGCGCCCCGAGCGGGCGCGCCGCGCCGCCGCGTATCTCCACCAGCGTCACCAGCACCGCTCCTTTACCGGACATTAGCGCCTCTACGGCGAAGCGCAGAATGGTCCGGTGGTCATCGGTGAGAAACGCCTGCTCTGGCTTATGCCAGTGTTCGTCTTTGTCAAAAAGCGGGTATGACATTGTTCCTCCTTAAACCACATCCGGCAGCTTATCGAGCAGCTTATCCAGAGTGATGGGATAATCCCGTACCCGAATACCGGTGGCGTTATACACCGCGTTGGCGATAGCCGCGCTCACGCCGCACAGGCCCAGCTCACCGACACCTTTGGCCTTCATCGGGGAGGATATGGGGTCGGTATCATCCAGGAAAATCACCTCCTGTTTTGGGATATCCGCATGGACCGGCACCTCATACCCCGCCATATCGTGATTAACGAAGTAGCCCAAACGGTCATCTACCGCCAGCTCCTCCATCAGTGCCGCGCCCATGCCCATAGTCATTGCGCCAATGACCTGGCTGCGTGCAGTTTTCGGATTCAGGATGCGTCCTGCAGCACACACAGCGAGCATACGCCGGACCCGAACTTCTCCCGTCGCGCTATGCACGCCGACCTCCACAAAATGCCCGGCAAAGGTCGACTGCTGGTACTCCTTGCTCAGTGTTCCAAATTCAATGCTCTCTTCCGCTGTCAGTCTGCCGCCTGCGGTGGCCTCATGTAGCATGGCGCTTCGGGTACCGTTGGTAATCTTGCCGTCGGCAAACTGCGACTGCTCAGGATCAAACCCGACTGCCGAGGCAATCATTTCGCGAAGCTTCACACAGGCGGCGTAAACGCCGGAGGTGGAGGTATTCGCGCCCCATTGTCCACCAGAACCCGCAGAAACCGGGAAACTGGAATCGCCGAGGTGAACCGCAACCTGCTCCAGCGGTACGCCAAGCATTTCCGCTGCCGTCTGGGCCAGAATGGTGTAGCTGCCGGTGCCAATGTCGGTCATGTCCGTTTCCACGGTAACGGTGCCGTTTGGTTCGAGGTGAACCCGAGCACCCGATTTTTCCAGCAGATTATTGCGAAAGCCCGCCGCGACGCCGTGGCCGACTAGCCACTCCCCGTCGCGCACCTGTCCGGGTGTGGCGTTGCGCTGCTTCCAGCCAAATTTATCCGCTCCGGTGCGCAAGCACTCAATAAGCTGACGGCGAGAGAAGCGGCGCGTCGGATCGGCGGGGTCAACCTGAGTGTCATTCAGGATGCGAAACTCGACGGGATCGATGCCCGCTTTTTCCGCCAGTTCATCGATCGCGATTTCGAGCGCCATCAGACCGGGGGCTTCGCCGGGCGCACGCATGGCGTTCCCTTCCGGCAAATCAAGCGTGGCGAGCCGCAGGCCGGTATGACGGTTTGCCCCTGCGTAGAGTAATTCGCTTTGCTGTACCGCCGTTTCCGGCGTGCCGCCGGGCAGGTTTCCGGACCAGCTTTCATGTGAGATAGCGGTGATTTTCCCGCTCTGGTCAGCACCGATACGCAAGTGCTGAAGGGTGGCGGGGCGGTGCGTGGTGTTATTGGGAATAGTGGGGCGGGGGAGCATCACTTTAACCGGACGTTTCACCGCTCGGGCGGCGAGGGCCGCCAGCAGTGCATCGCTTCTCAGGAACAGCTTGCCGCCAAACCCTCCGCCGATATACGGGGAGATAATACGCACATTCTCCACGGGCACTTTCAGCGTTTTTGCCAGATCGGTGCGGCACCAGTCAATCATCTGATTTGAGGTCCAGAGGGTAAGCTTATTTCCATCCCAGACGGCCATCGAGGCATGCGGCTCCATCGCCATATGGCTCTGGTCCGGGGTCGTGTAGGTAGCATCAATCTTCACCGCAGCGGAGGTGAAAGCCCCGTCAAAGTCACCGACGTTTTTGTCGGGCGTGTCTTCCGGCGGCTGACTGACGGCCTGTTTCTCGTCCGCCAGGGAGTAAGCTCCTTTATTGCGGCGATAGTGCGCCTGCACCAGCGAGGCCGCCGCTCGCGCCTGTTCGAAGGTCTCGGCCACTACCAGCGCAATGGCCTGATGATAGTGCTCAATAGTGGGGCCGCCTAACAGTCTGGCGGTGTTTTTGTCGCCTTTGCCGAGTGCCCCGGCGTTACTGGCGGTAATGACAGCCAGTACGCCCGGCGCTTTTTGCGCGGCGTCCGTATCAAGAGCGGTGAGGCGTCCTTTGGCAATGGCGGAACCGACGATATAGCCATAGGCGGCGTTGGGGGCTTCTTCATGCCATTCGTAGGCGTAGCGTGCCGTGCCGGTAGTTTTCAGCGGTCCGTCGATGCGGTCATGGGGACGACCGACAACCTTCAGCTGATCGATCGGGTTTTCCCCTGCGGGTTTATCAAATTTCATGCTTGTGCCCTCGCTTCAGCCAGTACGGAGGCAAGCGTTCGCTTCGCCAACAGGAGTTTAAAGGTGTTTTCAGCGGTGGGATGGGCGCTGGCGAACAGCGCGTCATATACGGCCTGCGCCCCCTGGGATAGCTGAGCATCCGCAGCCTCAATGCGCCAGGGCTTATGTGCTACTCCGCCCAGCGCGACGCGCCCGCTGCCGTCAGGCTGAATAATCGCCGCGACCGATACCAGGGCAAAGGCGTAGGAGGCGCGATCGCGCACCTTACGGTAGATATGTTTTCCGCCGAGCGGCGGAGGTAACGTCACCGCAACGATAAGCTCACCGGGAAGCAGGGCGGTTTCAATGTGCGGCGTTTTCCCCGGTGGGTGATAAAAATCAGCCAGTGTGATACTGCGAGTCTTTCCCTCCGGCGTGATGGTTTCCACCACCGCATCCAGCAACCGCATTGCGACCGCCATATCGCTCGGATGGGTGGCAATGCAGGCTTCGCTTACGCCTACCACCGCGTGCTGACGGCTAAAGCCTTCAAGCGCCGCGCAGCCGCTCCCGGGCAGGCGCTTATTGCAGGGCTGATTGGTGTCGTAAAAATAGGGGCAGCGCGTGCGCTGGAGCAGATTACCTGCGGTGGTTGCCTGATTACGTAACTGACCAGACGCGCCAGCGAGCAGGGCGCGGGAGAGTACCGCGTAATCACGACGCACGCGCTCGTGAGCCGCCAGGTCGGTGTTCCGTACCAGTGCGCCGATGCGCAGCCCACCCGCGTCGGTCACTTCAATCTTATCGAGCCCGAGCCCGTTCACATCGATAAGGTGGGTGGGCGTTTCAATTTCCAGCTTCATCAGGTCCAGCAGATTGGTCCCGCCCGCGATAAATTTTGCGCCGGGTACGCGCTGAGCGCTAAGTGCCGCCTCGGCCGGGGTGTTCACTCGTTCATAGGTAAACGCCTTCATGATTTTATCTCCCCCGCAGCATCTTCAATGGCGGCAAGGATGTTAGCGTATGCACCACAGCGACAGATGTTGCCGCTCATACGTTCACGGATCTCATCGACAGTTGTTTCTGGAGCGGAAACCAAATCGACCGTGACGTGACTGGGAATGCCGTCCTGAATCTCTTTTAGCACCGCTACTGATGAGCAAATTTGCCCGGAGGTGCAGTAGCCGCACTGGAAGCCATCATGCTTGATAAAGGCCGCCTGCATGGGGTGAAGATTATCTGGTGAACCCAGGCCTTCAATGGTGGTGATCTCGGCCCCCTGATGCATGACTGCAAGCGTCAGGCAGGCATTAAGCCTGCGACCATTGACCAGCACGGTACAGGCTCCGCACTGTCCGTGATCGCAACCTTTCTTGGTACCGATCAAATGCAGATTTTCACGCAAAGCGTCCAGTAGCGTGGTTCGGGTATCCACCTCAAGCTGCTCGGTTTTGCCGTTCACCTTCAGTGTCAGGGGCATTATCTCTGGCGCGGGTGTAGCTGCCGGAACGCTTGCCGCCAGCGTAGAATGAGGATAAACCACGGCGGTCGCCGCTGTTGCGGCGCTCACTTTAATCAGATCGCGACGGGTCAAACTTAAATCGTGCGGCTCGTGCTTCCCAACCCGATTATCTTCGGGGTATTCGCCTTGGTTGCTCATACCAGGCCTCCGGTATTCTAAAGGGGAAAATAAGAGTGCGTTGCGAGAGTGCTGATGCTTTTTTAAATGTTAAGCATAGTCGGCGACAGCAGGAGGATTATTCTTAAAACGCGAATGCAGCTATGAGCCCGGCTAATAAATTCATGTTCGCCGGGATGTTGATGATGATGGGAGCTGGTTTATTGCTTTAGTTGTACGATGCAAAAACCAATAAGGAAACCTGTGATTTTCAGCTCTGCATCACCCTGCAAATCTCTGTCACTTCTAATATAAAAATAGGGAGAAATGATGGAGCTTATATTCATTGGCGATTAGGAAACCATCTTGTTATACAAAACAATACAGTTCTTTACATTTTCCTTGTTTTATGAATACTCCTGAAGAGGTGTATAACATAATGGTACAAGCAGGGTAGATATGAATATATTTGAACAAACTCCACCGAACCGCAGACGTTATGGTCTTGCTGCATTCATTGGGCTGATTGCTGGCGTTGTTTCCGCATTCGTGAAGTGGGGGGCTGAAGTTCCATTGCCGCCACGTAGCCCGGTGGATATGATCCTACCCACGTAATATGGACACAGGCCTAAGCGAGGTTCTTGTTTTCAAATTGTTCCGGACTGAGGCCGCCACACCAACTGTGCCGCCGCCACCGATTGTAATCACATTCGATATAATTAAACACCGTTGCCCGCATTATTTCCCGGCTGATAAAGTGTTCTCCATGGATACATTCCACTTTCAGCGAATGAAAGAAGCTTTCCACGCAGGCATTATCGTAGCAGCAACCTTTTGCGCTCATACTTCCACGCAGATTATGCCGCTTCAGTTGCGCCTGATAATCTGCTGAACAGTACTGGCCTCCACGGTCCGTGTGAACGATAACGTTCCGGGGCCTCTTACGCCGCCACAGCGCCATCTGCAGGGCATCGCAGGCCAGTTGCGCCGTCATGCGTGGCGACATTGACCAGCCAATAACGGCACGTGACCACAGGTCAATGACCACTGCCAGATACAGCCAGCCTTCATCTGTACGTAAGTACGTGATGTCTCCTGCCCACTTCTGGTTCGGGCCACTGGCGTAAAAATCCTGCTCCAACAGATTTTCTGACACAGGCAGGCCGTGTGCGCGGTAGCTGACCGGGCTGAACTTCCGGGAGGCCTTTGCCCTCAGTCCCTGACGGCGCAGGCTTGCCGCCACGGTTTTTACGTTAAAGGGGTAACCCTGAGCACGCAGTTCATCCGTCAGGCGTGGGGCACCGTAACGCTGTTTTGACCGGGTAAAAGCCGCGAGGACAACGCTGTCGCAGTGTTGGCGGAACTGCTGACGCGTGCTTATCCTTGTCCGCCGCTGACACCACGTATACCAGCCGCTGCGGGCCACCCGGAGCACGCGGCACATTGCTTTGATGCTGAACTCAGCCTGATGTTTTTCAATAAAGACATACTTCATTTCAGGCGCTTCGCGAAGTATGTCGCGGCCTTTTGGAGGATAGCCAGCTCTTCATCCCGTTCTGCCAGCTGGCGTTTGAGACGTGCAATCTCGGTAGACATCTCCAGTTCACGTTCAGAAGACGTCTGCTGATTTTGCTGTTTACTGCGCCAGTTGTAGAGTTGTGATTCATACAGGCTGAGTTCACGGGCTGCGGCAGTAACACCGATGCGTTCAGCAAGCTTCAGGGCTTCACTGCGAAATTCAGGCGAATGCTGTTTACGGGGTTTTTTACTGGTTGATACTGTTTTTGTCATGTGAGTCACCTCTGACTGAGAGTTTACTCACTTAGCCGCGTGTCCACTATTGCTGGGTAAGATCAATATGTTTAATGCAGCGTGTGGCCCGGAATCATTAATCAGGGCTGCAGGCCAAATTGATTGCTCGCGTAATTTTCTCAATCCACCGTATATTTTTCTTCGAGACTGGTTGGGGCTGACAGATCCCAATGCGGCTGTTTATACCTTTGCCGGGCATGTCTTTAACTGGGTTGGTGTTACGCACATTATCTTTTCGATAGTGTTTGCTGTCGGTTATTGTGTGGTCGCTGAAGTATTTCCAAAAATTAAACTCTGGCAGGGCTTACTGGCAGGTGCTTTAGCCCAACTTTTTGTTCATATGATTTCATTCCCTCTCATGGGACTGACGCCACCTCTGTTTGATCTCCCGTGGTATGAGAATGTTTCTGAAATTTTTGGACATTTAGTCTGGTTCTGGTCTATTGAAATTATTCGCAGAGATTTACGAAACAGAATTACTCATGAGCCAGACCCTGAGATCCCTTTAGGCTCAAACAGATAATGCATTGAATGATAAAAATGGCGCAAATACAGCGCCATTTTTATAGGTTAAAAACATTGCTTTTTATATTCTGATGCAGATAGTCAGTGAGTATATCGCGCTACTTCAGGATGATGTAGATCCGAAGAACGCTACAGAAGAGAGGCATTGTTGCTGGCAAATAGAAGAAGTATCGGGTTTTGTTACCCCTGAAAAACGAAGCCCCGCTATTATCGCTGGCGGGGCAGTGCAATTAATTATTGTATGTTTATAACGGTGTCAGCCCGTATTTAGCCCTTGCACGATTGCAAGCCTCATTGACGACTCCGTTCTCACCAGACATGGCAAATTCTCTGCATGTGGACGATCGATTTTTATATATCGTGCAGCAGGCATTTTTGCCCGGGGTTCCTGCAAGGGCAATACATCGGGGGTTTTTCTGATTGGTACCGCTCATGCATCGGTGAAAAGGGGATATTTGTTCAGTGAGCCTGGCGGGAATAGTACCGCCAGCATCGTCGGCTTCGGCCCAGTAAAAAGAGACGCGGAAAAATGCACAACAGGCACCACACGTCATGCATGGATTCAGATTGCTCATAATTCACCAGTACAGCTAAAAATCGTAAAGAGAACAGCGGTACATCGTATGTAAGAACGTACCGCGGTTGGCTGGGGAACTTTCGATAGTGTGAGTATTGAATGATTTCCAGCCGTTACCGATTTTACGTACTAATTCGTGATTAAACCACTCATTAGCAGGCTGCCTGATACCTTTCCGTGTCTCCTGAACACTATGGTGTGCATATGAGAAAGCCCATCGTTACAGGTGACATTGACGATCGCTTCCACATCATTTAAACGATTTTTGGAGCTCTGAGGTGGAATTCTTCCCTCGACCGATGGATAAGTCTTAGTCCGCCGAAGGGGGCTTAGCCGGACAGGAATCGCTAATCTTAATGAATTTGTCGTTATAGACCAGATAATGATTCCCCGGCTGACGTAACTCAGGCTGATGAACCACGTCTCCCGGACGTAGATACCAGGCATCGCCTTCCTCTTCGGTCGAATCACATCCTGGCTTAATCAGTAGCTTAAACCATGTGTTGCCAGTGTTACTTACCGTTCCTGTCACCTTGTCGAAGGACCATTTAAACTGAACCTGACGTGGTCGTACTACCAGAATGGTATCCATCACCACCACCGGCTCCGTGCTGACCTCGCCGCCGGTTGGGCTGCGTCTTGTCTGGTTACGAGTGGGGACCTCGCGAAATGAGACCCGGTAGTAGCGCTCGCGGTTATCCTGTGGACCATGATAGTAAAATTTAAAATACTCGCTCTCACCAGCCTGCAACGCCAGCTGGCGGGGGGCGAAAAGCAGTTCACCATCCACCGGTCGGGTGCGCAATTCACTGCTGCCCGGGCTATCAATAGCACTGATGGCAATACGGTATATCCGTGCGCTTTTGTTGTTATTCACTACACGTTTGCTGACAAAGTCAGTCTCGGACGGCAGCGAAAATGTCAGATTGCCGACCGAAATCGCCTGTGTCAAAGGTGCCGCCAGCATACAGACCGCTGTCAGCAGGGCCTTAGTTAATGTTACGCCACGTCGCCTGAACATGAATCTCTCCTGAAGCGCTGACTTCGCCAAACCAGCCGTTATCATCTACCGTACGCAGCGAAATGGCGTTATCCATTGGAATCGAAAATTTGACTGTGGTCTTATCCATCTGCCCCACTTCGCCAGAGATATCAGTCCACGGTGTGGTCAGCCACAGCGCATCGGTCATATCCCGCCAGCTATCATCGCACCCGGCATCGTAGGTTTTTGTAGCTCCGTTGCGGGTAATAAAGGAAAGCGTCGCCGGGAACGGTACTTTCGCCTTACCGTCATCGGAGCTGAAGACACAATAGGAGCGCCCGCCAATCACCTGCGCGGGTCCGGTCACCTTGATCAGCACTTCGTCGGCAGCTGTTTTACCGCTGGTGGTTACGATATAACCGAAATCGAGTGCCGACTCGCCGCTGCCAACATATCCCTCCCGCGACGGTGTCTGAGTATATTCATCGGAGATAATACTGATGCTGAAATCACGGGGTTTGATAATCAGCGTGTTGGAGGTAGAAAATTCATACCAGCCAGACTCCGGTGATGTGGTGTTCTGAAAGCGAAAGTTGAATAGATCTTTGGTGTTGATATCGCTGATTCCCTGGTTCACCATCTGCTTAAAGAAGTTGCTCGAGAAGAAAACATAGATCGAGTCTGCGCTCTTCATCTCGTTGAAGGTGTAGTAATAGGCAGTATTGCTCACCGGTTTCCATGAACTGCCATTCAGACTGAACTGCATATCGTACGCCCCGACGGCCGAGGCTAACGACGAGTTGGCGATCGCCGGGAATATATGGATTGAGGTGTTGCTGAGTCCGTTTGTTTGCAGGGTATAGTTAACCATCTTACAACTTAATCCTGAACGGCTGCCGATGGTTTGCGTCCGGCAGTCGGCGTTCCCTTCGCCCAGAGTCGGTACTCCGTCGCTGTTGATAAATACTTCCGCCAGCGAGTGGGTATTTATCAACCGTAGATTTGCTGCTTTCGTATGGGTGACGTTGCGAACATACCAGTTGCCGGAGGCCTGATCCTTACAGCGTGCGCCGCTGCTGGCGTCATAGTTCACAGAGGTCTGGCAGGCATTGATGGTCATTGTAAAGCTGCTGCCGACGGGCATTTGTTGCAGATACTGGTAAAACGCGTCTGACAACATGCCGTGCATCCACTTCGCGCCGCCGCTGGTCACCGTCGCGCCATAAAATCCACTGGCGTCGGTGGTTTGCGGCAGGATAAGACTGGTGGTCATATTACACCCAGCGTACCAGTTGATGCAGCGCAAGCCAGTTAAAGGAGATGAAACTGGTGAATTTTCCAGCCACATATCAAACTTCCAGTTGGTATAAAGGCCGGTGTTGTAACCGTTATCAATGTAGCCGAGGCTTTGTTGATAAATGGTTCCTGAGCCAGTGTATTTTAAACCGGTCCAGCGGTTGGCACCGGTCAGGCGCGGATCCAGCGCCCCGCCAGGCGTGACGAAAAAGTTGTCGTCTGAGTTGTTTTCGACAAACACAAACTCGCGTGCCGGTGCATCCGCCTAGGTTGTTTTGCTCACTGCCGCTCTGAGCGCAGTTACTGGCCAGATTAGCGCGAAAATTATCATCGTTATTAGTAGGTTAACTCTCATTCTCTTCTCCTGTCTGCGTCACCGCCGCCCACGATGAGAGGCCGCTGCAGACCACATCACCGACCCAGACGGCACCGCGCGCCTGGTTGAGTTCCAGAGCCACTTCGCAGGTTTTATTGCCACTGTAGCGAAAATCGATAGTGGGGTATTTCTTATCCACGTCCATGACAAACTCGCCGTTTTCATCGGTTCGGGTTCGGCCGATATGGTTGTTAATCCGTGCGTTAGCCAGCAGTGTGCCGTCTTCCGCACGGATACGACCGGAGACGGTAACCATCTGCTTCACCTCTGGCTCAATGACAGCGACATTGCCTGGATAGAGAGTCAGACGACTTTTGCGGCCGCTGACGATATCGTAACTGTCGAGTGAGTTTTTGCTGTTCTGTAACTCCACCTCATATCTTCCATAGGGAGAGAGCGGGAGATAGTTACGCTTGCCGTTAAGCGGGAAAATCCGCCCGTTGATTTTGGCGCTGATCTGACCGTCGTCCTCCAGCCCGGTGTTGAATATCACCCCAGCGTTGCCATCAGTCCGCCCGCTGGCAGCAATGTTTTTACCCTGCCAGCCGACGCTGCCATTGGCGGTCAAGTTGGTATTGACGTAGCCGTCCGCCGCGCTATTGACGTTCAGCGTTCCGCTGGCGTAACGAGCGTCGAATTGTGCATACGCCCCGCCGCTGAGGGTTTTGTCATCACCGGTATCGCCGGAGATGGCACGTGACAGATTGGCACCAACAGTGCGAATGGTTCCTTCATCAAACTGTTTGCGTGCTGACAGGTTTGCCATGGTGTAGCCGTTTTGATGAGTCATCCCTGCGCTAAACCAGTTGCCCAGTGGTAGCGAGAGATCGAGAGCGATATATTTTCCTGTATTGGCGTTGCTGTCGCCGTTGTTATAGCGCTGAATACCGGCCCGCAGGCCAAGCGAACCAAAGGTACCGCTGTAGACATTTTGATAGTAATCTGCCGTGTAATAATGGCTGTTGTAACGGCGGTCATCATTGTAGCTGATGCTGAATGTGCCCAGCTTCGACCACAGTGAGTTCAGGTTGAGTGTGCCGCCGATTGCACGGTTGTCGGCATCGCTACGTCGCAATTGATTGCCAATGCGGGTTTTTTCCTGATTAACCCACAGCGAACTAAAGCCTCCCGGTAGAGTGGCGCTGATGCTGCCGATGCTGCTCCATGAGCTGTCACTGGCCAGCATATTTTGCAGGTTAACGTTGATCGCCCCCCCAAGCGGCAGCGTCAGACGGGTTTCACCCACCGCCTGATTATCGTATCCATATCCCGTTGCCGCCCAGCTAAGCGTACTCAATGAGCCGGAGGTCGAGGCACCTGCTAGCCAACTCTCTTTAGCTGGTCGCGTCTTTTTCCCGTTTTCCGACCAGCGATCCATATGAAAGCTACCGCCCCATACCTGCCACGCCAGTGGTGCACCGACGCCGCGCCCCCGGCTAAACAGCTTATTGACCCGCTGGGTGCGTTTGCTGATCACGCGACCGTTAACGATCACCTCAACTTCCACATCGTAAATCCCGTACGGTAGACCCCGGGTATCCACTTCATGATTGCCCATAGTGAAGTTCTGAACGCTTAGTAGCCGCCCATCACGGGTGAGATGTACTTCGCCCGCCGCCGGTAAAAAGGCGATCACTGGCGTGGCTGACTGGCTGCTGTCGAAGATGGTGGAGCTGGCCTGGTTTCCCCAGGAAAGGCCGTAAATCTTCCCTGCTGAAATGGCGGTCATCGGCCCTAAGGACTGCAAGTTCCAGGTGTCGAGCATTCCACCGGCAAATCGGTGACCGGCAAAATCGCGTTCATACATCGCTTTATATAATTCACTGTCCTATTGACCGCTACCGATCCCGTACAGCGAGCCGTCGAGCACCACATGATGTTCGCGCAGTGCAGTAACGTTATTCAGCGACAGATAGCTGGATGTGTTGCTCCCGCCGTTACGCAACTGGTTGTTATAGACGCCCAAGTTATAGCTCAGATTACTGCTGAGGGTGTTAACACTGGACTGCCCGATGTCTTCGCTACGTGAGCGTAGTACGGTGCCCAGCGCTTCGCGCTTGACCACCAGCTGCAGCAGCAGTTGGCGCAAGCTGAGATCCAGCTGCGCGTTGTCAGTCAGGGGGATGGTAAGGGCCTCATTGAACGGGGCGTTCGCCAGAGCCATCAGCTGCTGTCGAGTTTGTTCGCTGACACTGGCGTTATCTTCACTCTCTTCCAGCTGTATTTTCCGGATGCGTAGCTGTCCATCGTCCAGCCAGATAAAAGCGCTGCCGATTCGCTGATCGTCCTGGCGACCCTGGCTACCGGCGAGATGAATATAGAGCGGGACGCTCATGCCGTCCTGAAGCGCCTGACTGAAGGCCTGCGGAATAATCACCCCACCTATTTGCTGCGCACTTATGTCAGCAGCGCTGGCATCGGGCTGAACGAACAAAAAGACCATGCCGAAGGCAAACTGGGCTTTCAGTCCTGGGGAGAACCGTCGTAAAGGCATTGTCGTTATCCATCTGCACAGCTATCTATTTCACGGGAATGAACTTATCACCCTGCCAAAGTGCAACCCGTCCTTTGTTATCCGCAGTGTCCACGCGGGTAAAACGACGCGACTTGCCCGGCATCAGGTAGTAATTCTCTTTACACTCCTTACCGTTGACGGCTTTCAGGCAAGGTCCGTAGGCGAGGATCCGCAGCGTCGCATTTCCTGTATTTGTCAGGGAGCCGTTGGCGTACTGAAAGTGGTAGTTCGCCTGACGAGGGGCGACGACCAGAATGGTGCCGATGCGGGCGGAAGCAGTGGCCACAGCGCTGCGGTTGGCATTATCGCGCTGTGCATCACTGAGGGCCTGATCAAACCAGACAATGCGGTAGTAGCGCTCTTTTTCATCTGCGGGTCCCTTATAGAAGAAGCGGATCACTTCGCTGGCTTGGGCGGGTAGCAGCAAGCTGGCGGGAGTGAGTAGCAACTCATCCGGCTTGTCCATTGCGATAACCTGCCCGTCGTCAAGCGGTGAAGAGAGCCGTTCGAGACGGATATTGATAAGGCGACCACTGTCGGTACTGTTTTTGATCGTTTTGCTCAGCGTGCTGCTGTCACTGTTCATAAACGATGATATATCGCCGACATCCAGCGCCTGGGCCGGAGATATTCCGGAAAACAGCAGAGCGAGAGGCAGAAGGTGCTTTTTCATAACAATTCCGTCCAGGAATAAAGCAGGGGGGCTACCCCTGCTGGTACATCAGAGAGATTAACTGGTCCAGGTCGCGTCGAACTGTACGCTAACGTCGCCGCTCCAGATGCCTTCCGGTAGAGTGCTGTAATCGGTTACTGCGGTGGTACCATTGGTGGTGCCGCTGATGATGGTGAAGGTGAAACCATCCTGTGCGGTGGTACGATTGCTGGCATTGTAACCGTTAGCCAGCGGGCTAAGGTTGCCGCCCAGTACGCCGTTGGCGGTATCGATCATCACGGTATCGCCAGTTTTTTCGACTGCCGCGCCGTTATAATCCACGCCCACATTCAGTGTGGAACCTGAGGTATCCAACTGGGTTAATGTGTTGGTGATAAGACGTGAGGTCAGTTTAAAGGCGGTAGCCGTTGAGTCACCCTCGATAGCCACGTCAAATAGACCTTTCTGTGAGTTAAAACCTTTAATGCCTTCGGCATACTGGAACGCCAGGCTACCGAGTGGCGTCACAACCAGCTTACTGGTGGTGTCTTTTTTGGCTGTTGCCGACCAGGTCGCTACAGCCTGAGCTGTTACGTCAGCAGCCTGCGCCACACCCATGCCGGTAAACACCGTTACCAGAGCTATTGCCAGAACCTTTTTTTTCATTGCATTTCTTCCCGAGTTGAATTGAGGACGTGATGTCCCAGTGAGTCATTTTTTAAAACTAACTTGCCTGGAGTTTACTGAACCAACTTATATATTTTTGAGTACAGCTTGGCCTCAGCATTACGCCGATGGGTATACACTGTCTTCACACTACAATTTTCAATTCTGGCAATCGATTTAGGTTGCATTCCCTGGGCCGTCATGCGGATAATTTCCATTTCCCGGTCCGTGATTTTATCTTTCTTAATATCTTTTCTCAGGAACCTGCCATTAATCACATAGGCCAGTTCTTTTCTAATATCACGACTCAGTCCAGCGTATACCACGCCCCTAATATTGCTATTGTAATACCAATAATTTGCTAAGGCTTCTGACTTTCTGGCCGCAATCAATACGACCTGTTTCCCCTTTACCGCGGATAACCATTCATTATCACGGTTTATAAATTCAGATAAAGAATCCGTACTGAGATTGATAAACACGAAATCTTTTCTAATTTTCTCCAACGATAGATAAATTAATCTGTCGATATCCACAATCAGTTCAGATAGTCCTTTATAGAAGTAGGCGTCATGGGGAGACCAGATGTATTTATCAGAACGGTTTTGACATTCCATATGGTTTTTAACCTCATAGTCCCTACTGTAATCACTTTGCCATGTCACTACTTTCCAAACCTGTAATTTTTACAGGTGCATTCAGTTTCCTTAGTAAACCGGAAGTAAATAAGATACGTAGTACATATCAATAAAGGTTAAACGAGATTAAGTTTAATTATTTTCGATTGGGCTTAAATTTATGTTTTTTTTCCCGATGAGTGTCAATATGTGAACGGAAAAGGAATTCAATGGTTAAGTCAATATTTAGAAAAACTGAAAATATTGCTTTTTTGATAAGAAGAAAAAGACATTTGGTTTCATAAGGTTATTGGCAATATAACGTTCAATTCTTACTTGCATTTTATATTGGTCAGGAACTTTGCCCTGAAGTGTTAGGAATAGTCTTAATGCGCTGTGTGATGGACTAGTAAAAAAACAAGTTTTAAGGGTAAGGGATAGAATATAAAACTATGATGAGCTGTCATTGAAGATGATTTGCCAATCAGTAAGATATTTTAATGGATTAACATGCCGCACAAAATGGTTACAGGTGTTCATTCCAATAAGTAATGGAAAATTGAACGGGCGTATGCACGTCATCTGTTCGGTAAGCCCCCAAGAGCCAGATTAAGTGAAGTTAAACGAAGGCTGCCAGCTGTCACAGGAACGATGGCCTTTTTGTCAGGGCACTGCATTCAGTTATCTGTGCGCGTTACTCTAACTGGCACTCGAACGTCGGCGACGGGGTTACCGGTGGATCAGACTGTTCCTGTGGCGTAAACGTTTTTATGTTAGTACCAACAGATTTACCACATTTATCATCTTAACAGTTTGAGTGAAAATGCAGGCTGCGCCGCAAAGGGAGGAGACTGAGTGGCGTGTTCAGTCTAAAAGAGGGTTGATGCCAGCATACAGGGGCGAAGCTGGTCAACAAGTCAACATTAAGATAATGGAATATTCGGAGAGAAACGTCAGGCAGTTGGCCTCAAATGAACAGGAAGAATATATCCCCAGGAAAATTAATGTTGGTGTTATAAACACACCAACATTAATCCGATCTGATTATTAATCAGACAAATATCGTTAATCCGTCGAATTTTGAATCAACGTTTTTTCTTACGACCCTGAACGGCCTTAAAACGTGGATTAGATTTACAAATCACATATAGCCGTCCTTTTCGCTTCACAATCTGACAGTCTGGATGGCGTTCTTTTGCGGTACGCAGAGAGTTAAGAACTTTCATCACGCCCCCTTTTTCGTGCTAACAAAACGACCAAAACGTTGGGTGAATCGTGCAACATTTCCTTCTGATGCCACTGTTCTCAGCTTCCCTGTATAGAACGGGTGCGATTTAGAAGAGACATCAATTGTCACGTATGGATACGTTACGCCATCCAGCTCAATCTCACGGTCTGTTTTGATAGTCGAGCCGATTTTAAAGTACTCATCAACACTGGTGTCGTGGAGCACCACAGTACGATACTCAGGATGGATATTGGGCTTCATCATTTTTACCTGTTATGTTATAACATAACCATAAAGATACATGCTCATCCGGATCATTTCAACACTCAATCCCTGTGACTCTTTGTGGATGTGGAATTTTCGCAACGGGGAACTCTGGCATTGTTAGCAGCCATTGGTGACGCTCCCATAAACGCCTGGATGAGTGATTGATGATGGTTTTGCTGAGAGTATGGATTTTTCGAGAATGGAGGTTATCTCCACTTTACTGGCCGATGATTTATCGCAGTATGATTGATTACCTGACAGCGTGTATTCCTCTCCCACGGATATAATAATTACTTACAAAAAAGGGAGAGGATGCATATTTTAAATATCACTGAAGTGAACAGTTTATTTCCGTTATTAATAGAAATGGAGAAATAAATAGGCGTATTCTACAATTGCGACAAAAACAACGATATTAATCAGTTTATGACTGATTTGCTGTACTTTATTCTCTTTCATTGGTACTTCCTCGCTTTAAAAAAGAGTGCACTTCGTAAGTGCCCTTATATAAATAACGAGTTTGATCAACCAATTTTTTGACATGTATCACAAATTTGAATAGATGTATTACATCAACTATCTTTTATTGCACCAACGTCATTGATATATGTCGCCTGAAGTCAGTTCCGGGAATGAGTCTGATCTCAAGACTGGCCCAGTCCGGGCGTTGATTGGTGCTGAGGAGCATATCGCATCTCATCATAATGTCGTATCTCCTGGGGTGTTATACAAGATATCGTTGTTGGTGACCTGGGAGAGGAATTGAGTTCTATTAAACCGTCAACTATGCCGGATACATACTGGATTACACTGCAGGCACGCCTTATGAGAGAACGTGCCGCAGTGACGGGTTAATTATCTGAAAGAATTTGTGAGGCTGTATCGGTTACTCATTGATTTGATAGTTTTTTCTCTCGGGAGAATAATAGATATTTAATCCATTAACGGAAACCAGCCAGTTCCTTTCGATGCCTGAATTTGATCCCATAGTTTATCCGGAATGGTTAATTCATGAACAAGTTGTGTTATCGTTCATGAGAAGCATAACGTAAAGGGAAAAGCTCGATTAGACGGCAGAATTTGTCAGGGGTTATGAACGAAATTCATAAATCTGTTTGAGTGTTGCGATGGGTAGTGCAAGTTCGATATCTCCGCAATTTACAGTCCGATGAAGGAAAATGAATATCCATAAAAAATATATTGGTTTATCCTGGCATATATACCTATTTCGACGTATTTCCAATAGTTTTAATTAAAGGCAGGTCATTGTTATTCACTCTGAATAGTGAATTATTCACTGTCCGCAGAGTAAGAAATATAACTTAGGTATCTATTTAATGACTTGCACAAAAAGCTAAATTTTCCCCCATAAATAAAAATATAATCCCGCGCCCAACCACCTGATGAGTGGCTACAGGCACTGGATATATTAGGTGGCGGTGCACTTTCTTACATAAAGGTATTTCCTTTTCTGCGGAAAAGGAAATCGGGAAATCCCCGGTTTTTCTGACAAGCAGACGCCATTATTTGTGTCTGCCTATGTTCGTTAATTCGTTCATCAGGAAATTATCTCAATGTCACATTATAAAACAGGTCATAAACAACCACGATTTCGTTATTCAGTTCTGGCCCGCTGCGTGGCGTGGGCAAATATCTCTGTTCAGGTTCTTTTTCCACTCGCTGTCACCTTTACCCCAGTAATGGCGGCACGTGCGCAGCATGCGGTTCAGCCACGGTTGAGCATGGGAAATACTACGGTAACTGCTGATAATAACGTGGAGAAAAATGTCGCGTCGTTTGCCGCAAATGCCGGGACATTTTTAAGCAGTCAGCCAGATAGCGATGCGACACGTAACTTTATTACCGGAATGGCCACAGCTAAAGCTAACCAGGAAATACAGGAGTGGCTCGGGAAATATGGTACTGCGCGCGTCAAACTGAATGTCGATAAAGATTTCTCGCTGAAGGATTCTTCGCTGGAAATGCTTTATCCGATTTATGATACGCCAACAAATATGTTGTTCACTCAGGGAGCAATACATCGTACCGACGATCGTACTCAGTCAAATATTGGTTTTGGCTGGCGTCATTTTTCAGGAAATGACTGGATGGCGGGGGTGAACACCTTTATCGACCATGATTTATCCCGTAGTCATACCCGCATTGGTGTTGGTGCGGAATACTGGCGCGATTATCTGAAACTGAGCGCCAATGGTTATATCCGGGCTTCTGGCTGGAAAAAATCGCCGGATGTTGAGGATTATCAGGAACGCCCGGCGAATGGCTGGGATATTCGTGCTGAGGGCTATTTACCCGCCTGGCCGCAGCTTGGCGCAAGCCTGATGTATGAACAGTATTATGGCGATGAAGTCGGGCTGTTTGGTAAAGATAAGCGCCAGAAAGACCCGCATGCTATTTCTGCCGAGGTGACCTATACGCCAGTGCCTCTTCTGACACTGAGCGCCGGGCATAAGCAGGGCAAGAGTGGTGAGAATGACACTCGCTTTGGCCTGGAAGTTAATTATCGGATTGGCGAACCTCTGGCGAAACAACTCGATACAGACAGCATTCGCGAGCGTCGGGTACTGGCAGGCAGCCGCTATGACCTGGTTGAGCGTAATAACAACATCGTTCTTGAGTACCGCAAATCTGAAGTGATCCGTATTGCTCTGCCTGAACGTATTGAAGGTAAGGGTGGTCAGACACTTTCCCTGGGGCTTGTGGTCAGCAAAGCAACTCACGGACTGAAAAATGTGCAGTGGGAAGCGCCGTCATTACTGGCTGAGGGTGGCAAAATTACCGGTCAGGGTAGTCAGTGGCAAGTAACGCTCCCGGCTTATCGTCCAGGCAAAGACAATTATTATGCGATTTCTGCGGTTGCCTACGATAACAAAGGCAATGCCTCAAAACGCGTGCAGACAGAGGTGGTCATTACCGGAGCAGGTATGAGCGCCGATCGCACGGCGTTAACGCTTGACGGTCAGAGCCGTATTCAAATGCTTGCTAACGGTAATGAGCAAAGACCGCTGGTGCTGTCTCTGCGCGACGCCGAGGGGCAGCCAGTCACGGGCATGAAAGATCAGATCAAGACTGAACTAGCCTTCAAACCGGCTGGAAATATTGTGACTCGTTCCCTGAAGGCCACTAAATCACAGGCAAAGCCAACACTGGGTGAGTTCACCGAAACTGAAGCAGGGGTGTATCAGTCTGTCTTTACTACCGGAACGCAGTCAGGTGAGGCAACGATTACTGTTAGCGTTGATGGCATGAGCAAAACCGTCACTGCAGAACTGCGGGCCACGATGATGGATGTGGCAAACTCCACCCTGAGCGCTAACGAGCCGTCAGGTGATGTGGTTGCTGATGGTCAGCAAGCCTATACGTTGACGTTGACTGCGGTGGACTCCGAGGGTAATCCGGTGACGGGAGAAGCCAGCCGCTTGCGATTTGTTCCGCAAGACACTAATGGTGTAACCGTTGGTGCCATTTCGGAAATAAAACCAGGCGTTTACAGCGCCACGGTTTCTTCGACCCGTGCCGGAAACGTTGTTGTGCGTGCTTTCAGCGAGCAGTATCAGCTGGGCACATTACAACAAACGCTGAAGTTTGTTGCCGGTCCGCTTGATGCAGCACATTCGTCCATCACCCTGAATCCTGATAAACCGGTGGTTGGCGGTACAGTTACGGCAATCTGGACGGCAAAAGATGCCTATGACAACCCTGTGACCAGCCTCACGCCGGAAGCGCCGTCATTAGCGGGTGCCGCTGCTGTAGGTTCTACGGCATCTGGCTGGACAAATAATGGTGATGGGACGTGGACTGCGCAGATTACTCTCGGCTCTACGGCGGGTGAATTAGAAGTTATGCCGAAGCTAAATGGACAGGATGCGGCAGCAAATGCGGCAAAAGTAACCGTGGTGGCTGATGCGTTATCTTCAAACCAGTCGAAAGTCTCTGTCGCAGAAGATCACGTAAAAGCCGGCGAAAGCACAACCGTGACGCTTATTGCAAAAGATGCACATGGCAACACTATCAGTGGTCTTTCGTTGTCGGCAAGTTTGACGGGGACCGCCTCTGAAGGGGCGACCGTTTCCAGTTGGACCGAAAAAGGTGACGGTTCCTATGTTGCTACGTTAACTACAGGCGGAAAGACGGGCGAGCTTCGTGTCATGCCGCTCTTCAACGGCCAGCCAGCAGCCACCGAAGCCGCGCAGTTGACGGTCATCGCCGGAGAGATGTCATCAGCGAACTCTACGCTTGTTGCGGCCAATAAGGCTCCGACCGTCAAAATGACGACGGAACTCACCTTCACCGTGAAGGATGCGTACGGGAACCCGGTCACCGGGCTGAAGCCAGATGCACCAGTGTTTAGCGGTGCCGCCAGCACGGGGAGTGAGCGTCCTTCAGCAGGAAACTGGACAGAGAAAGGTAATGGGGTCTACGTGGCGACCTTAACGCTGGGATCTGCCGCGGGTCAGTTGTCTGTGATGCCGCGAGTGAACGGCCAAAATGCCGTTGCTCAGCCACTGGTGCTGAACGTTGCAGGTGACGCATCTAAGGCTGAGATTCGTGATATGACAGTGAAGGTTAATAACCAACTGGCTAATGGACAGTCTGCTAACCAGATAACCCTGACCGTCGTGGACAGCTATGGTAACCCGTTGCAGGGGCAAGAAGTTACGCTGACTTTACCGCAGGGTGTGACCAGCAAGACGGGGAATACAGTAACAACCAATGCGGCAGGGAAAGTGGACATTGAGCTTATGTCAACGGTTGCGGGGGAACACAGCATCACGGCCTCAGTGAATAATGCTCAGAAGACGGTTACGGTGAAATTCAAGGCGGATTTCAGTACCGGTCAGGCGACCCTGGAGGTTGATGGCAGCACGCCAAAAGTGGCAAACGACAATGATGCCTTTACGCTGACGGCAACGGTTAAGGATCAATACGGCAACCTTCTGCCTGGCGCTGTGGTCGTCTTTAATCTGCCTCGGGGCGTCAAACCGCTTGCAGACGGTAATATCATGGTGAACGCCGACAAGGAGGGTAAAGCGGAACTGAAAGTGGTCTCCGTGACTGCCGGAACGTATGAGATCACGGCGTCGGCAGGAAATGACCAGCCTTCGAATGCGCAGTCTGTAACGTTTGTGGCCGATAAGACTACGGCGACCATCTCCAGTATTGAGGTGATTGGCAACCGTGCAGTGGCGGATGGCAAAACCAAACAGACGTATAAAGTTACGGTGACTGATGCCAATAACAACCTGTTGAAGGATAGCGACGTGACGCTGACTGCCAGCTCGGAAAATTTAGTTCTGGATCCTAAAGGGACGGCGAAAACTAATGAGCAAGGACAGGCTGTTTTCACCGGCTCTACCACTATCGCAGCGACATATACACTCACGGCGAAAGTGGAACAGGCCAACGGTCAGGTATCGACGAAAACTGCTGAATCTAAATTCGTCGCGGATGATAAAAACGCGGTGCTCGCCGCATCTCCAGAACGTGTAGATTCTCTGGTGGCGGACGGGAAGACTACTGCAACAATGACGGTTACCCTGATGGCGGGAGTCAATCCCGTAGGAGGAAGTATGTGGGTCGACATTGAGGCTCCGGAAGGAGTGACGGAGAAGGATTATCAATTCCTGCCGTCGAAGGCTGACCATTTCTCAGGTGGGAAAATCACGCGTACATTTAGTACCAGCAAGCCAGGTGTCTATACGTTCACATTCAACGCACTGACGTATGGCGGGTACGAAATGACGCCTGTGAAGGTGACAATTAACGCCGTTGCTGCAGAGACTGAAAATGGCGAGGAGGAGATGCCATAATTTGAATAGTATGAAAGTTACGATCTAATAAAGAATAATGGTGTTGAAATATTCAACGCCATTATTCACTGAATACCTTGCCTGATACTGATTAAATAGTATCAGGCAAGGATAAAACTCAATAAGAGATAGTGACCAACTAAACCGGACGAACGGGAATAAAAATTTCGCAAACAACATCATTGCCATCCTTTTCTACGAAATCTTCATTGTAATAAAAGCGCTCAATATCGCTGCCGTTCACTCTGGCTAACCCCCTGGCAGGTAACTCTATCAGATAGATGTTACGCACCCAGTCAGGATAATTTTCCCAGTTTCCTTCATAACGGAAAGAGGCATAAAGTCCTCGGGTCGTTGTCCACTCTTTTGGCATGTCAGCATATTCACATACCGTACCAGCAAAAGTTTCAACCGTGAGCAAATCGACCGATTTTGTTGACGGTTCAAACGTGGAAACGAAATAGATATCCGTCTTAAAATTCTTCATACATCTGGCTAAATGATGACGTCGTAGTTTGACTTCTTCATCCGGTGATTTATTCGACACTTCAATGTCATATTTAAATGAGTTGCCAAAAATAGGTGTCTCAGGAAAGTTGATTAATCTACACTCCGTCTTTTGCTGTTGGCGTATTAAAAAAGAAGGGAAGATATTTGCGAGATCCCAATAATCACGGTGGCGGTATTCACGGGGAGAGCAGCCGAATAACTTTTTAAATTCGCGGCTGAATGACTGCTGTGAATCAAAATGCAAAGAGAGTGCAATATCAAGCATAGATTTCGCGGTGAGCCGGACAAGAATGGCGGCACGACAAAGCCTTCGTTTGCGAATGTATTCTCCCAAAGGCACATGCATGAAATTTCGGAACAGAAGCTGGATGTTGCGTCTGCTGTAGCCAGATTTCTGTGCGATATCTTCGATTGAAATAGGGTGCTCAAGATTGCACTCAATCCACTCCAGGAGCTGCTGTAGAATCTTCTGCCTGATCATCTCATTCTCCGTTAATTCTTTGTCATATCGCACATTTTCGTTATACCCTGGGCCCTAAGTGTATCAAAAATAGCAAGGGCGAAGGCAAAAGCACTGGTAGCGTCTGCTTCGTTGTCCCCGAAAATAGAGAGGTTTCAGTCCTACATTATTAATGAATTTTTTGCATAAGTGATATCAAAACCCACATACTACTTTGAGGTTACGTTTTAACGTAGACTCATTGTTCATGCCTAATGGAGGGACTGACAGTGGAATTTTCCGTATAGTCTGCTTCAGAGTATTGCAGATGCCCATCAAAAATCGATTTCTCACTGACAGATAAAGAAATGGCACAAATTAGTTCGCTTGATTTGGGTTATGTTGGGGAGTCGGTAAAACATTTTAATCCTGAATTTGTTCGTGGTTGTCTTGCTGTAAAAATACATGATTGATATTAATCATGTATTTTACCTAAGACGACAAAAACCTTTTAACAGGGAGTGATATTGATCTTCACTCTGTCATATCTCCGGTAATATGGCGTCAGGCTTCATCATCAGAAAGGGGGCCTGACACCTGAAAAAGTGAACAACAGACAGTGTTCGGATTATCAATATTCAGTTTTTAACGTTGAACTGGATTCATTACTGCGTTGTTTAAGAATTTCCCGCGCCGAATCTGCCATTATCATGACAGCACCTGCCAGCATCAGAGTATCTTTCAATACCAGGCGACCAGCACCGGATAAATAAGGGAAACCATGATGAGCGTCACCCAATGCGGGTACCCATGCCTCCGGGGTGGTGATTAAAAATGAGAGTGTTACCAGCGGCGTGGTAAATGCCATCAGTCCTCCCAATAAACCTAACCAGCGATTGACAGGATTAGCCAAAACCAGCAGAGCAATAATCACCTCCACGACGCCAAGACCGTTGGAAAAACCATAGGTATTATTGGCCGTTTGCCATGCCCTTGCTTCTGGTTTGTATTCGCCTTCGTGAGTCAGATACTGTTTATAGTCTTCCGGGTGTTCATAAAAGAACGACATTAGTGGACTGTTTGCGACGAATGGTGTAATGCTGTCTGCCTCGTAAGGGACAAACTTTAATAACCCAATCCACATAAAAACAATTGCAATACTCAGACGAATCAATGTCAGGCCAATTTTATCTCCCCGACTTAACAGGTGCAGGTATTTTTCCATTGTGAACATCCTTATTTATACAATACTGCTGTTGCGGTTGAATTATTATCAATTCGCATCGATGTGACTTTCCAGGATGAAGCATTATATTTTCTGGCTATATCAGCAATGGCATCCTCCAGAACTGTAGGTGATGCTGATACTGACGAGACGCTGATATGTTTCAGAATTATTTTATCATCTGCATTGGTGGAAAATGCCATAACGCCAGATAATAGTGTTGCAAATAAAACGGATTTTTTAAACATATAAAATACCATCAATGAAGTGATTAAGAAGTTATAGAGTAACAGGGAATTAATAAGATTCTTTTCTCTGAGACGCCAGAATATTTGTTCTGGCGTCTGATTTTGAGTTTATTTGACTAATGAAAATAGATCATTGAGTGATTCGCTCATCGACGGATGAGTAAATATCTGATCGCGTAATATGCTATAAGGCAGCCCGGCATCCATCACCATTTTCACTATATTGATCATCTCGTGGGAGTCAACACACAGCAGTGATGCCCCTAACATACGTTGGGTTTTATTATCAACAATCGCTTTTAATACCCCACGAGTATCATTCATCACTCTGGCACGCGGAATTGCAGCTACAGGCAATGTCACCACCTGAATATCAGCACCACTCTCTCTGGCTTGTTCTTCTGTCATACCAACCCTGGACAGGGGCGGTGTCATAAATACGGAATAAGGCACATTTTTCCGATCATCAGTACTACGTTTGCCTTCACCCAGTAACTCATCACGTACAATGCGGTAATCATCCAGTGATATGTAAGTAAATTGCAGCCCGCCGGTAACATCTCCCATCGCCCAAATATTGTCTGCGGTGGTATGTAATCGCTTGTCAACGACAATTGCCCCGCGCTCGTTTACTGCGATACCGGCATTTTCTGGATGTAACGAAGCGGTAGCCGGTTGACGACCGGAAGCTATTAACAGTGCATCCACCGCCAGTTGGGCGTGCTCGCTATGCACTTGCACTTGATTTTCATGGTGACTGATTCGCTCCACATGGGCATTGAGGATAATATCGACGCCCTGATCGCGTAAAATCGTCGCGATATTATCAGCAATATCCCGATCTTCCCGAGGCAAAAACAGCGAAGCTGCTTCTAAAATGGTTACCTTGCTGCCAAAATTAGCGAACATAGAGGCGAACTCAACGCCAATATATCCGCCGCCCAAAATACCTAAATGCCCAGGCAATTCTTTTAGATTAAGTAATCCGGTGCTGTCATATACTCCTGGCGTGGTGGTAATTCCAGGAATTGGCGGAACCACGGTTTGTGCACCGGTATTAATAAAAATTTTCTCGCCATGAATTTCCAGATTTCCCTCAGGCCGATGAACACGCAGGCTATGATTATTGATAAACTCCGCCTGGCCGTCGATCACGTCGATATTGGGCATATCCGCAAGATTATGAAAATTCTTATTACGTAAAAAATTAACCACTTCATTTTTACGCTGTATGGCACGGACAAAATCTGTGTGCTGCTGTGCGTCATGAACCAATGTTTTGGTTGGGATGCAGCCGATATTAATACAGGTCCCGCCATACATTGCATTTGATTGTTCGATGAGAGCCACTCGCCAACCTGCTTTTGCCAGCGTGACGGCTAATGTTTTTCCAGCCTTGCCAAAACCAATAATCACTGCCTGATATTTATTCATGATGATTTCCTGTCGAAACGCGTTCATTTGACATCATGACTATAGACGCAAAAGAGCAAATAACATTTCTTCACAACGCTTGATATTTTGTCTTATCGTCTGATATTTTCTTTTTCTTAATCAGAATCACAAAACAAAAATCATGATTAACTATTTGATGGTATTAGATTAGTTATTTACTAAGATTGTTGGTGTTTGTAATCAAAAACCACTCAGGAGTCTGATATGGATGCCCTTAGCCGTTTGTTGATGCTTAACGCTCCACAAGGAACGATCGATAAGAATTGCGTGTTAGGAAGTGACTGGCAGCTTCCACATGGTGCCGGGGAATTATCGGTTATTCGTTGGCATGCGTTAACGCAAGGAGCGGCGAAGCTGGAAATGCCGACGGGGGAGATTTTTACATTACGCCCGGGAAATGTGGTCCTGCTACCACAAAATTCAGCTCATCGCCTGAGTCATGTCGATAATGAATCGACCTGTATTGTCTGCGGCACTCTTCGGTTGCAACATTCGGCGCGTTATTTTTTAACGTCTTTGCCGGAAACGCTGTTTTTAGCACCGGTTAACCACAGCGTGGAATATAACTGGCTGAGGGAGGCGATCCCGTTTTTACAACAGGAATCCAGATCGGCAATGCCGGGAGTGGATGCACTGTGTAGCCAGATCTGCGCTACATTCTTTACCCTCGCGGTGCGTGAGTGGATTGCACAGGTTAATACTGAGAAAAACATTCTCAGTTTGCTTCTGCATCCACGTCTTGGTGCGGTAATACAGCAAATGCTGGAAATGCCAGGACACGCCTGGACCGTCGAATCGCTGGCCAGCATCGCTCACATGTCCCGGGCAAGTTTTGCCCAGCTTTTCCGTGATGTTTCCGGAACCACGCCGCTGGCTGTATTAACAAAGTTGCGTCTACAAATAGCGGCCCAGATGTTTTCCCGGGAAACGCTCCCTGTTGTGGTGATCGCTGAGTCAGTAGGCTATGCCAGTGAATCATCTTTTCACAAGGCGTTTGTCCGCGAGTTTGGTTGTACCCCGGGAGAATATCGGGAAAGGGTCAGACAGCTTGCACCCTGAATAAAACCGCCAGAAATCAGGGCAAAGATAATCCGCATTCCGGGAGTTGTGAGCCTTTCAACTATTTCTATTTCCAACGGTGGTTTGGGCTTTATATATTTTTTCTGATGGACTCTAGCTCAGTTTTTAAATAAAAATGCAAACTAAATTGCTTCAATTAAATAAAATCCCGACTATTACTTGATACGTGATTATTGTCGGTGATTTTTTTGTACACCATCAGTGTATATCTCAATAACCCCTGAATAAGTAGCTCTGAATAGGTATAAGGGATGTAGCCATTTTTAAATGGATTTCTTATGCCAAAAATGATCGTCGATTTCCCCATAAAATGTGAGCGATGCCGAAAGAAATAAAATTAGTTATTGCATTTGACGTTTGGATGAAAGATTATCATTTGTCATACAAATGAGGGGTGGTATGTTGCTAGCCAATTAAAAAAGAACGCCATATTTATTGATGATTGATCCCCCGGTGGGGGGAAACATCGGGCATAAATGGGCATGAAGTAATGGAGTATTAGTTGTGAATGTCAATTTCTTTGTCACCTGTATTGGTGACGCCCTGAAATCAAGAATGGCACGAGACTCCGTGCTGCTACTGGAAAAACTCGGCTGTCGCGTAAATTTCCCGGAGAAACAGGGATGCTGCGGTCAGCCTGCGATCAATAGCGGTTATATCAAAGAAGCGATTCCAGGGATGAAAAATCTGATCGCCGCACTGGAGGATAACGACGATCCCATTATTTCACCGGCTGGCTCTTGCACCTATGCCGTAAAAAGTTACCCGACGTATCTGGCGGATGAACCTGAATGGGCATCACGTGCCGCAAAGGTTGCCGCGCGTATGCAGGATCTCACCTCTTTTATTGTTAATAAATTAGGGGTAGTCGATGTAGGTGCCAGTTTGCAAGGGAGAGCGGTGTATCACCCATCTTGTAGCCTGGCCCGTAAGCTGGGAGTGAAGGACGAGCCACTTACGCTGCTGAAAAATGTGCGTGGACTGGAGCTGTTGACCTTTGCTGAACAGGATACCTGCTGCGGATTTGGCGGCACGTTCTCGGTCAAAATGGCCGAAATATCCGGCGAGATGGTGAAAGAAAAGGTTGCGCACCTGATGGAAGTCCGCCCTGAGTATTTAATTGGTGCTGACGTGAGTTGCCTGCTGAACATCAGTGGGCGATTACAACGGGAAGGGCAGAAAGTCAAAGTGATGCATATTGCTGAAGTGTTGATGAGCCGCTGAGGATATAAAGATGTCGATCAAAACCAGTAATACAGATTTTAAGACACGCATCCGTCAGCAAATTGAAGATCCGATCATGCGCAAAGCGGTGGCAAACGCGCAGCAGCGTATTGGGGCAAATCGGCAAAAAATGGTCGATGAATTGGGGCACTGGGAGGAGTGGCGCGATCGGGCCGCCCAGATACGTGATCATGTTCTGAGTAATCTCGACGCTTATCTGTACCAGCTCTCAGAAAAAGTGACGCAAAACGGCGGTCACGTCTATTTTGCAAGAACCAAAGAAGACGCTACCCGCTACATTTTACAGGTTGCCCAACGCAAAAATGCCCGGAAGGTGGTGAAATCTAAATCGATGGTGACCGAAGAGATTGGTGTCAATCATGTGTTGCAGGATGCTGGCATTCAGGTGATTGAAACCGATCTGGGTGAATATATTCTCCAGCTGGATCAAGATCCGCCATCTCATGTTGTGGTCCCGGCAATTCATAAAGATCGCCATCAGATCCGTCGAGTGCTACACGAACGTCTGGGCTATGAGGGGCCGGAAACGCCTGAAGCGATGACCTTATTCATCCGGCAAAAAATCCGCGAAGATTTCCTCAGTGCTGAAATAGGTATTACCGGCTGTAATTTCGCGGTGGCAGAGACCGGTTCGGTATGCCTGGTGACCAATGAAGGTAATGCGCGAATGTGTACCACGCTGCCTAAAACGCATATTGCAGTGATGGGAATGGAGCGTATTGCCCCCACGTTTGCCGAGGTAGATGTATTGATCACCATGCTGGCGCGCAGTGCCGTTGGTGCACGTTTGACGGGATACAACACCTGGCTGACAGGACCGCGCGAAGCTGGGCACGTTGATGGTCCTGAAGAGTTTCATCTGGTTATTGTCGATAACGGGCGTTCTGAGGTGCTGGCCTCTGAATTTCGGGATGTGCTGCGCTGTATTCGCTGCGGGGCTTGTATGAATACTTGTCCGGCATATCGCCATATTGGCGGTCATGGATATGGCTCTATTTATCCAGGGCCAATTGGTGCGGTGATTTCTCCGCTACTTGGCGGCTATAAAGATTTTAAAGATTTACCCTACGCCTGCTCTTTATGCACAGCTTGTGACAACGTGTGTCCGGTGCGTATTCCGCTGTCAAAACTGATTTTGCGTCATCGTCGGGTGATGGCTGAAAAAGGGATCACCGCAAAAGCAGAGCAACGGGCGATAAAAATGTTCGCTTATGCCAATAGTCATCCAGGATTGTGGAAAGTCGGGATGATGGCCGGTGCTCATGCGGCAAGCTGGTTTATCAATGGCGGCAAAACACCACTCAAATTTGGCGCGATTAGCGACTGGATGGAAGCACGCGATCTTCCTGAAGCTGACGGAGAGAGTTTCCGTAGTTGGTTTAAGAAACATCAGGCGCAGGAGAAAAAGAATGGATAATCGAGGCGAATTTTTGAATAACGTTGCTCAGGCACTGGGTCGCCCGCTGCGACTTGAACCGCAAGCAGAAGATGCGCCGCTTAACAACTATGCTAACGAGCGGCTTACCCAACTTAACCAACAGCAGCGCTGTGACGCGTTTATTCAGTTTGCCAGCGATGTTATGTTGACGCGCTGTGAGCTGACCAGCGAGGCGAAGGCGGCAGAAGCTGCAATACGTCTGTGTAAAGAGCTGGGAGATCAGTCGGTCGTGATTAGCGGTGACACGAGGCTGGAGGAATTGGGGATTAGCGAACGTTTGCAGCAGGAATGCAATGCCGTTGTTTGGGATCCGGCGAAAGGTGCCGAGAATATCTCGCAGGCAGAGCAGGCTAAAGTGGGTGTTGTGTATGCTGAATATGGTTTAACCGAATCGGGAGGCGTGGTTCTTTTTTCCGCCACCGAGCGCGGGCGTTCATTGAGCCTGCTCCCGGAATATTCTCTTTTTATCCTGCGTAAAAGCACTATCCTGCCGCGTGTAGCGCAACTCGCAGAAAAATTGCATCAGAAAGCGCAGGCCGGTGAACGAATGCCTTCCTGCATTAACATCATTAGCGGCCCCAGTTCAACGGCGGATATTGAGCTTATCAAAGTCGTCGGAGTTCATGGCCCGGTGAAAGCGGTGTATCTGATTATTGAGGATTGTTGAGAGAGATATGAAGTCTGAACATAAACCTGAAGAAGGCATACGAGGTTGAAAATAGCGTTTAGGACAACCTGACTTAACCCCGTTCCGTCATGGTTATGCTGCTCTTCTGTAAATATCCTGGTATTACCAATGCCAGGATATTTACAGTGAAAAAGACAGGCATCCATTCCTGAAAACGGGTTCCCTTCCCGGTCATTGTCACTTCAGCTTTATACAGGCACTCTCTATCAAAATGTTGTTTATTACTGCCCAGAGTTTTGTTGGTATTCATCTACCATTTTTTTGACAAGGCAAAACATTACAGAAATTACAATGCTTAGAAAAAATCCCAGAGCCAGGCAAATGGCAGCAGGGTATTTATTTTTTATTTCTGGTGAGCTTATAGTTACACAGCCATCACCGTTCGGATACAATGACCAGTTCCTGGTCAGGTATATCATTTTTGTATAAAGCTCACTGTTAATTGCTGAAGGCGTTTGTATCTCATCGAGAACTTGCCTGCCATTATGATATTCTGACGCATACCATTTGATAATAGAGGCCTGCACGCGAGATATTTCCTCTTCAGCAGTTGGTAAAGCTCTCTTATCTCCTGACCATTCCAGCCTTATTTCTCTGTTCTTGACATCTGGGCTGGTGTGAAAAAATGTAGTAATTCGCTGAATAACATCTTCAGTCATTGTAGTCTGACAGGCAAAATTATTATTGCTATCACAGCTAACAAGTATACCTGGCGTTGTCTGGTTTATTTTTAGGCTGTAAATCACTTTTATATTGTCTTTATTGATATACAGAAACAACAGCACCATAGCCATACATATAGCCATAATAAAAAAGATAACACGAATCTTTTTCTTCAGATAAAATAAAATCTCAATCAGATCGATATCCTGTTTGATTTGTTCACGCATAATATATCCAGAGAATAAAATCTGTCGCAGATAAGGTTGTATTAATAGTCTGTATCAGGAATGTTCGGGTTAAATATCAGCAAAAAGCCCGCATCATGAATACTGGATATGAAGCATGAGAGTTACCTCAGTGTTTATATAAGGATTCGGTCCCCCTCTCTGGAACGGTAACTCTCAATCTGATCGGTTCCTGCGTTAGTTCACATCACGACTCATTTTTTCGCTCTCACCGGCATCCCATTTGCCACAAAATATCCCGCCGTGCTCCTCGGCAGCGCTTCCTGTCCACGAATCATATCCGCTATTTTCTCGCCAATCATAATTGTCGTGGCGTTCAAATTCCCGGTGATAATCTGCGGCATAATCGACGCATCCACCACACGCAGGCCTTCTAACCCGTGTACGCGGCCTTCGCCGTCAACCACGGACATCTCGTCGTAACCCATTTTGCAGGTACCGCACGGATGGAAGGCGGTTTCGGCGTGGTTACGCACGAACTCATCGAGCTGTTCATCCGTCTGGCATTCGACACCGGGGCTGATTTCGCGGCCACGATACTGATCCAGCGCGGGTTGATGCATGATCTCGCGGGTGATGCGAATTGCGTCGCGGAACTCCTGCCAGTCCTGCTCGTGCGACATGTAGTTAAACAGAATCGCCGGATGCTGGTGCGGGTCGCGGGATTTAATCCGCACATGCCCACGGCTTGGCGAGCGCATTGAGCCGACGTGGCACTGGAAACCGTGCTCTTTCACTGCATTCGAGCCGTTATAGTTAATCGCTACTGGCAGGAAATGGTACTGAATATTCGGCCACGCAAATTCCTCACGGCTGCGAATAAATCCACCTGCTTCAAAGTGGTTGCTGGCACCAACGCCAGTGCCGCCAAACAGCCACTCCGCACCGATTTTCGGCTGGTTCCACCACTGCAGGGCAGGGTAGAGGGAAACCGGTTCTTTGCACTCATATTGCAGATACATCTCCAGATGATCCTGAAGATTTTCGCCGACGCCGGGTAATTCATGCACCAGCGGAATATCAAACTCCGCCAGCAGTTCAGCGTTGCCGACGCCGGAGCGTTGCAGGATCTGCGGTGAGGCAATCGCGCCTGCACATAACAGCACTTCTTTGTTGGCCGTTGCGCGGGTTGGGATGGTGCTGTCGCCTTCCAGCCATTCGACGCCCACCGCGCGTTTGCCGTCAAAAATGATGTGATCGGTCATAGCGTGAGTACGAATGGTCAGGTTAGGACGCGATTTGGCCTGATCGAGATAGCCACGCGCGGTGCTGGCGCGACGGCCCTGCGGCGTGACGGTGCGATCCATCGGACCAAAACCTTCCTGCTGATAACCGTTGAGATCGTCCGTGCGCGGGTAGCCCGCCTGCACGCCCGCTTCAATCATCGCTTCAAACAGCGGATTGACGCCGGGTTTGGAGGTAGTGACGCTCACCGGGCCATCACCGCCGTGATAGTCGTTTTCACCCATATCGCGAGTCTCGGCCTTGCGGTAGTAGGGCAGGCAGTCGAGGTAGCTCCAGTTCTCCAGACCGGGTTCTTGCGCCCAGTTATCGAGATCCAGCGCATTGCCACGGATGTAGCACATGCCGTTGATCAGCGACGATCCACCCAGACCTTTACCGCGTCCGCACTCCATGCGGCGGTTATTCATAAACGGTTCAGGTTCCGTTTCATAGGCCCAGTTGTAGTGTTTACCCTGTAGCGGGAATGCCAGAGCAGCGGGCATCTGGGTGCGGAAGTCAAAGCGATAGTCCGGGCCGCCCGCTTCAAGCAGCAGCACGGAGGTATTCGGATCTTCAGTCAGACGGGTAGCGAGAACGTTGCCGGCTGAGCCGGCACCAATAATGATGTAGTCAAATTGCAAATAAACCTCCTGGTTAGAATATGGACTGGAATTTAGCCATCTCAACCTGGATGGACTTCACCTGGGTGTAACTCTGGAGCGTCATCACGCCGTTCTCGCGACCAATGCCGGAGTGTTTGTAGCCGCCAACGGGCATCTCTGCCGGGGATTCGCCCCAGGTGTTGATCCAGCAAATACCCGCTTCCAGCTGATGAATGACGCGATGCGCGCGGTTCAGGTCCGCCGTCACGATGCCCGCCGCCAGGCCGTAGTCGGTATCGTTAGCGCGGCGAATGACTTCGTCTTCCGACTCGTAGGTCAGAATGGACATCACTGGCCCGAAGATCTCTTCACGCACGATGGTCATATCGTCGCTGCAATCGGTGAACACGGTCGGTGCAACCCATGCGCCGTTATCGAAGTCATCGCCTTTCAGTACATCGCCGCCGCACAGTACGCGCGCGCCTTCCTCTTTGCCTTTGACGATATAGCGCAGCACGTTATCGCGATGCGGGAAGCTGACCAGCGGGCCGAAGTTAGTTTGCGGATCGAAAACGTCGCCCGCGCGAATGCGCTCAACGCGCGCCAGAATTTTCTGCTCAAATGCGGCTTTGCATTTCGCCGGAACGAAGACGCGGGTGCCATTGGTACACACCTGACCGGAGCTGAAGAAGTTTGCCATCATGGCGATATCGGCGGCGAGATCGAGATCCGCATCGTCGAAAACGATCAGCGGCGATTTACCGCCCAGTTCCATGGTCACTTCTTTCAGGGAAGAGGCCGCCGAGTTAGCCATCACTTTTTTGCCGCTGGCGACACCGCCGGTAAATGACACTTTGGCAATGCCCGGATGCTCGGTCAGATATTGCCCGGTCTCCGCGCCCACGCCCGGCAACACGTTAAATACGCCGTCCGGCAGGCCCGCTTCGCTGTAAATTTCAGCCAGCTTTAACGCGGTAAGCGGGGTGACTTCGCTCGGTTTGAAAATCATTGCGTTGCCTGCCGCCAGCGCCGGGGCGGATTTCCACAGGGCAATCTGGATCGGGTAGTTCCATGCGCCAATCCCCGCCACCACGCCCAGCGGTTCGCGGCGGGTATAAACAAATGACGTCTCACGCAACGGGATCTGGCTGCCTTCCAGCGCCGGGATCAGCCCGGCGTAGTACTCCAGCACGTCCGCACCGGTAACGATATCGACGGTTGAGGTTTCCGAATATGCTTTTCCGGTGTCGAGGGTTTCCAGTTTTGCGAGTTCGTCATTGCGTTCACGCAGAATATCAACGGCCCGACGCAGAATACGCGAGCGTTCCATAGCGGTCATCGCCGCCCAGATTTTTTGCCCCTGTTGGGCACTCTTCACGGCGCGATCGACATCCTCACGCCCGGCGGCCTGCACGGTCGCCAGCACGTTACCGTTGGCCGGGTTAATGGTCTCGAAGGTGCGACCGCTGGTGGCGGAGGTATAACCACCATGTATATAAAGCTGCTGTTCTGCCATTCGGGACATCACGTCTCCTCGGTTAATCGGTGGGTAAATGCTGAGTAATAAAGTGACGGGTCAGCGAGTGTGCGAGAGGTTTATCCAGCGGTTTGCCGCTCAGTGCCGCGCGCAGCCATAATCCGTCAATCAGCGCGGCAAGGCCGTAGCCCGCTTCCTGTGCCTGGTGGCGCGGCAATTCGCGGCGAAACTCGCTCACCAGATTCGACAGCAAGCGGCGGCTGCTGACCTGCTGTAAACGATAGAGCATCGGCTGATGCATACTGCTGGCCCAGAACGCCAGCCAGGCTTTCATCGCCGCACTGCTCACCTGCGTTTCATCGAAGTTTCCGCCAACAATCGCCTGTAATCGCAGCTCTGCACTGCCCTGCGGAAGTGCATGTAATCGATTCAAAACCGCGTCACGCAGCTGACTGGTGATATCGCGCATGGTTGCTTCCAGCAGACCATTTTTGTCCCTGAAATAGTGGCTGATGATCCCCGTAGAAACGCCTGCACGGCGGGCGATCTGCGCGATCGTTGCATCGTGCATGCCCACTTCATTTATTGCTTCCAGTGTGGCGTCGATCAGTTGTCTGCGCCGGATCGACTGCATCCCCAATTTGGGCATTTTCGCCACTCCATTCATCAGCGGTGTTTATCTATTAAAGCGGTTATTGATTGGACGTTCAATATAAAATGTGTCTTAATTGTTACGAATTTGATTTTAAATAGTAACAATAACAGTGGGGATACTGGATGACAGACCTTTCACACAGCAGGGAAAAGGACAAAATCAATCCGGTGGTGTTTTACACCTCCGCCGGACTGATTTTGTTGTTTTCCCTGACAACGATCCTGTTTCGCGACTTCTCGGCCCTGTGGATTGGCCGCACGCTGGACTGGGTTTCTAAAACCTTCGGTTGGTACTATCTGCTGGCGGCAACGCTCTATATTGTCTTTGTGGTCTGTATCGCTTGTTCGCGTTTTGGTTCGGTGAAGCTCGGGCCAGAACAATCCAAACCGGAATTCAGCCTGCTGAGTTGGGCGGCGATGCTGTTTGCTGCCGGGATCGGTATCGACCTGATGTTCTTCTCCGTAGCCGAACCGGTAACGCAGTATATGCAGCCGCCGGAAGGCGCGGGACAGACGATTGAGGCCGCGCGTCAGGCGATGGTCTGGACGCTGTTTCACTACGGCTTAACCGGCTGGTCGATGTATGCGCTGATGGGCATGGCGCTCGGATACTTTAGCTATCGTTATAATTTGCCGCTCACCATCCGCTCGGCGCTGTACCCGATCTTCGGTAAACGGATTAACGGGCCGATAGGTCACTCAGTGGATATTGCAGCGGTGATCGGCACTATCTTCGGTATTGCCACTACGCTCGGTATCGGTGTGGTGCAGCTTAACTATGGCTTGAGCGTACTGTTTGATATTCCCGATTCGATGGCGGCGAAAGCGGCACTGATCGCCTTGTCGGTGATAATCGCCACGATCTCTGTCACCTCCGGTGTCGATAAGGGCATTCGCGTGTTATCGGAGCTTAATGTCGCGCTGGCGCTGGGATTGATCCTGTTCGTATTGTTTATGGGCGACACTTCGTTCCTGCTTAATGCACTGGTGCTGAATGTTGGCGACTATGTGAATCGCTTTATGGGCATGACGCTCAACAGTTTTGCCTTCGACCGTCCGGTTGAGTGGATGAATAACTGGACGCTCTTCTTCTGGGCATGGTGGGTGGCATGGTCGCCGTTTGTCGGCTTGTTCCTGGCGCGTATCTCGCGTGGGCGTACCATTCGCCAGTTCGTGCTGGGCACGTTGATTATTCCGTTTACCTTCACGCTGTTATGGCTCTCGGTGTTCGGCAATAGCGCGCTGTATGAAATCATCCACGGCGGCGCGGCATTTGCCGAGGAAGCGATGGTCCATCCGGAGCGCGGCTTCTACAGCCTGCTGGCGCAGTATCCGGCGTTTACCTTTAGCGCCTCCGTCGCCACCATTACTGGCCTGCTGTTTTATGTGACCTCGGCGGACTCCGGGGCGCTGGTGCTGGGGAATTTCACCTCGCAGCTTAAAGATATCAACAGCGACGCCCCCGGCTGGCTGCGCGTCTTCTGGTCGGTGGCGATTGGCCTGCTGACGCTCGGCATGCTGATGACTAACGGGATATCCGCGCTGCAAAACACCACGGTGATTATGGGGCTGCCGTTCAGCTTTGTGATCTTCTTCGTGATGGCGGGGTTGTATAAATCTCTGAAGGTAGAAGATTACCGCCGTGAAAGTGCCAACCGCGATACCGCACCGCGACCGCTGGGGCTTCAGGATCGCCTGAGCTGGAAAAAACGTCTCTCGCGCCTGATGAATTATCCGGGCACGCGTTACACTAAACAGATGATGGAGACGGTCTGTTACCCGGCAATGGAAGAAGTGGCGCAGGAGTTGCGGTTGCGCGGCGCGTACGTGGAGCTAAAAAGCCTGCCACCGGAAGAGGGACAGCAGTTGGGTCATCTGGATTTGTTGGTGCATATGGGCGAAGAGCAAAACTTTGTCTATCAGATTTGGCCGCAGCAATATTCGGTGCCGGGCTTTACCTACCGCGCACGCAGCGGTAAATCGACCTACTACCGGCTGGAAACCTTCCTGTTAGAAGGCAGCCAGGGCAACGACCTGATGGACTACAGCAAAGAGCAGGTGATCACCGATATTCTTGACCAGTACGAGCGGCACCTTAACTTTATTCATCTCCATCGTGAAGCGCCGGGCCATAGCGTGATGTTCCCGGACGCGTGATTGTTATTGCATAAAACCGCGCCATGTCTGCATATGGCGCTGTTTCTCCTACCTCTTGATACGTTATATCTATACGGTTAAGCCCTTAGTATCTATTGATGATTACCAGACAACAGATAATAAAAAAGAAAAGAACTATTGCAGCCCAAAACCTACATTTGGGCTGTTGCGAATGTTCAATAAGTTTAGTCTTATTTAATGTAAATATTGCTGATCATTTGAAATGACGCATTATTCATGAGAAATGTGTATCGTAAATCAACTGAAATTAACGCAACCATTTGTTATTTAAGGTTTAATTATCTGTGTGTGATATTTTATTGAATGTTTTAAATATTGTTTTTATTGGCATTGCTATAATATTGGTTATCATTTGCTGAATGGATTCAGTCTTAATGAGTGGGTTTTTAAGGGACAGGCATAGAGTAATGATACGTATGCATAACCAACATCTTTACTCATTATGTCATTGAATGTTGACGCTATGTGTTTATGAGGGAGAGGTATTTTCAGTTGATCTGGATTGTTAAATTCATATAATGCGCCTTTGCTCATGAATGGATGCCAGTATGTAGTGGGAAATTATAAATATTGAAATAGTCCAACTACTTCTTTATTACCAAAAATGAGTATCTGAATTTTAATATTGCATTCTTGCGTGATTATCTCCTGAGTTTGACTTGTGATTACCTTTTTAAGGTATTTAGCGTAACTGTTTTTGAGCGAGCATCAGAGGTAAAGATAATCTTCTTGATAGTGATGTGGGATGTTATACGTATGGCATCGCTGATGTTTATGGTTACCCCTTATGTGTGCTCAGGAATCGACAGGTAATCACTCATACTGAACAGCGATAAAAGATAAAGGTGTGTTCATGAATTCATGTGATTTTCGTGTTTTTCTGCAAGAGTTCGGTACAACGGTTCATTTGTCATTGCCTGGTAGCGTATCCGAGAAAGAACGACTGCTACTCAAGCTGCTGATGCAGGGAATGTCTGTAACAGAAATATCACAGTACAGAAATCGCAGTGCAAAGACAATTTCACATCAAAAGAAACAGCTCTTTGAGAAACTGGGGATTCAGAGCGATATTACTTTCTGGCGCGATATTTTCTTTCAGTACAATCCGGAGATCATATCCGCCACGGGGAGTAATAGTCACAGATATATTAATGATAATCACTATCACCATATCGTCACGCCTGAAGCCATCAGTCTGGCGTTGGAAAACCACGAATTCAAACCGTGGATCCAACCGGTTTTCTGCGCGCAGACTGGGGTACTGACGGGCTGTGAGGTGCTTGTCCGCTGGGAACATCCACAAACGGGAATTATCCCACCGGATCAGTTTATTCCTCTGGCGGAGTCATCCGGTCTTATTGTCATAATGACCCGCCAACTGATGAAACAGACTGCGGATATTCTGATGCCGGTAAAACATTTGCTGCCGGACAATTTCCATATTGGCATCAACGTCTCGGCGGGTTGTTTTTTGGCCGCGGGATTTGAAAAAGAGTGTCTGAACCTGGTTAAGAAATTAGGTAACGATAAAATCAAGCTGGTTCTCGAGCTAACGGAACGTAACCCTATTCCGGTAACGCCAGAAGCCAGAGCGATATTTGACAGCCTTCATCAGCACAACATTACCTTTGCGCTGGATGACTTTGGTACGGGTTATGCGACCTATCGTTACTTGCAGGCGTTCCCGGTCGATTTTATTAAGATCGATAAGTCATTTGTGCAAATGGCGAGTGTCGACGAAATCTCCGGTCATATTGTGGACAATATTGTCGAACTAGCGCGTAAGCCTGGTCTGAGTATCGTGGCGGAAGGGGTAGAAACCCAGGAGCAGGCGGATTTAATGATCGGTAAAGGCGTTCACTTTTTGCAGGGCTATTTGTACTCTCCGCCAGTACCGGGTAATAAATTTATCTCTGAATGGGTAATGAAAGCAGGTGGTTGATGTAAACCGCTATTCACAGCGCATCGGGAGGTTGGCAGCGATTAATTCTCCCGATGCAGTAAATCCTGATAGATCCCCGTTAATATGCCATTTGGCGCAAATTGTTTTTTAATCCACTGCGTCACCTGACCCGTAGCAGAATGCTGAGTCGCCAGTAACATGCGCGAATCCTGGCGCGGATTATGGATTTGTCGGGTAACCAGCAGGGATTGCGTCATCGCCTCACGGACCATGTAATCCGGCAAAAAACCAATTCCTTCACCTAAAATCTGGCACTGACATTTGGTGTTGAAATCTGGCACCAGAATTGACTCCTGCCCGTGCAGCAACCAGCCCACTTTTTTATTAATCGTATGCGCGGTGTCCTCCACCATAATATTAGGGTAGAGACGCAGTTGGCTTTCGGCGATGGGTTCCGGCACAAAGGCTAACGGGTGATCCGGGGCGATAGCAAAAGCCCAGCGAATCGCGCCAATTTCAGTGTAATCAATACCGCCGCCGTCCAGTAGTGTATCGGGTGCGCCGATGGCGATATTGGCTTGATTATTAATAATCGCATCCCAGACGCCGTTATACACTTCGGTGGTGACGGTAATCTGGCAGGTAGGAAACTGCTTTTTCAGCACCTGTAACAAGCGTGCGGTGTGTTTGGGCGTATAAAGCAGCTGATTAATACAAATGCGCACACGCGCTTCTATGCCCTGCGAAATAGTATCGATACTGCGTTTGATGGCATAAAAATCATTCAGCAGGTCGGTAGCTTTGCGGAAAAAATAACGCCCGGACTCCGTTAACTCAATGCTGCGGGTACTGCGAGTGAACAGCACCACATCCAGCCCCGTCTCCATACGCTTAATGGTGTAGCTAATGGCGGAAGTGGTTAAACCCAACTCTTCTGCGGCTTTACTGAAGCTGCCAAAACGCGCAGCGGTAGTAAATGCCAACAGATTCTCTTCGGTAAAAATTGAGTTCATTAAACCATTCTCGCCATTATCTACTATGAATTTCTCCAGCTATGACTGTAGAGGTATCGGTTAAAGATAGATAATCATTTTTGAATAACTTTTAATACCCGTCGCGTTTAGTCGTCGCTTCGCTTAATTTTTGTCCACCATATTCTGAAATTACCCCCACGCAGTTACCCGCCAGAAAACCCAGTAACGTCACCGTCCAGTTCATCCCGCTGGCAAAAAACAGCGTCATGCCGAGAAAGCCACCGGGAATAAAGGACAGTAACCAGAAACGCCCTTGCCAGACCACTACCGCCGAGAAGGGTACGGTAGTAATTACGCTCGCCCAGAACGCGGACAGTCCACTTACAGAGGCCAGCCAACCAGCAGTCAGCGCGGCGAAAAACGCCCACACCATCCCGGAATAATTAACCGCCAGACTTCTGATAAACCCCGATTTACCGCCGCCTGCGGCATAAAAACTGCAAAAGGCGACGAAGCCAATGGTTCCTAATAATTCCCATCCTTGAGAGAGCCCGACATGTGAAGACACTAACTGCCAAAGCCCTGCACAAATACCGACGGTGACACCCGTTGCCGTGAGTCCGTTCATCTTGTTCCCCTCTGGTTAGACATGGACGAAAGCTACTCTTACATGTGCAGACTATAGAGAAATAAAACCTGATTGAGTGAAAGGGTATCGGGTCAAAGAAACAAATATTGCACTACCGCACACTGCGAAAAGATTGTTGAATATTATTCAACAAAAAGGCGAGATACGGCGAATTAAATTTAAGCGGGTTCTTTTATCAGATTATCGTTGCTATTCTCAATTCATCGAAAACAGCCACAAAAACCAGGGGAATGTGAATGAGTATAAAAAATCTACCTGCCGACTATTTATTGGCTGCACAACAGGGTGATATCGATAAAGTAAAAACCTGCCTTGCGCTGGGTGTCGATATTAATACCTGCGATCGTCAGGGGAAAACGGCAATTACGCTGGCAAGTTTATATCAGCAATATGCTTGCGGTCAGGCATTAATTGATGCCGGAGCGGATATTAATAAGCAAGATCATACCTGTTTAAATCCTTTTTTAATTAGCTGTCTGAACGATGATTTAACGCTACTACGAATTATTTTACCGGCTAAACCCGATCTTAATTGCGTAACCCGTTTTGGCGGTGTCGGCCTGACGCCTGCCTGTGAAAAAGGCCATTTAAGTATTGTAAAAGAGCTTTTGGCGCATACGGAGATTAACGTTAACCAGACCAACCATGTAGGCTGGACGCCGCTACTGGAAGCGATTGTGCTTAATGATGGTGGTATTAAACAGCAGGCGATTGTGCAGTTATTGCTGGAACACGGTGCCAGCCCGCATCTGACCGATAAATATGGCAAAACGCCACTGGAACTGGCGCGGGAACGGGGCTTTGAAGAGATTGCGCAGTTACTGATTGCCGCAGGTGCATAAACCGGGAGGCTTGCTATCAACACACCAGAAAGACGGTGTGTGTGGGCGCTAACTGCGGATGCGGATTTTCTGGCGCAGCGGGGGCAAGGACAGGTTGAACAGGTCTTTGCCAGAGCGGTAAATATCGCACTCCCGGCTCGCCAGCAGTTGCTGACGCTGCTTTGTGAAGAGTACGACAATGCGCCAAACAGTTGTCGGTTGGCACTCACTCACTTTGATGATCTGTTCCGGCATGGTGATAAGGTTCAGTTTGACGATCAAGGTATTACGGTTGGTCAACATCTTCATATAGAGATGAGTCGTTGTCGGCGTTGGCTGTCCCCAACCTTGCAAATGACCGCTGTGAATTTTCACCTTATCGCCTGGCTACAGTGGCACGACATTATTCATCAGCACTTGGGGGAAAATGAAACCCTGTTTAATTATCGCGGCGATAATCCGTTTTATCAGGCGTTAAATAAAGAACTACATATTAAACGACGGGCAGTTATTCAGGCCGTAAACGATAAACAAAATATCGCCTCAGCGGTCGCCAGTATGATGGGGTTAGGGATTGGCCTTACGCCATCAGCCGACGATTATTTAACAGGTCTGGCGCTTATTTTATTTATTCCCGGGCATCCGGCGGAAAAATACAAAGAGGAATTTTATCTCGGTCTGCAACGCGGCAAAAATAATACCACATTATTAAGTGCCATAACGCTGGAAGCCGCATTACAACAACGCTGCCGGGAAAATATTCATCGTTTTATTCACAACATTATTTATGACATCCCTGGGAACGCAACTCAGGCAATAGAAAAAATTAAACATATTGGCTCCAGTTCCGGCTGCGACATGCTGTATGGCATGGCCGATGGTTGTGCGCTGAGCCAAACCTACGGAGGGAATTATGTCAGTTAAAATAGTCATTAAACCGAATACCTATTTTGATTCTGTCTCGCTGATGTCTATCTCCACGCGTGCAAATAAACTCGACGGCGTCGAGCAGGCATTTGTGGCGATGGCGACCGAAATGAATAAAGGCGTGCTGAAGAATTTAGGACTGCTGACGCCGGAGCTGGAGCAGGCGAAAAACGGCGACCTGATGATTGTCATCAATGGTAAATCGGGTGCGGACAACGAGCAGTTGCTGGTGGAGATTGAAGAACTGTTCAACACCAAAGCGCAAAGCGGCTCGCACGAGGCGCGTTACGCCACTATTGCCAGCGCCAAAAAGCATATCCCGGAAAGTAACCTGGCGGTGATTTCGGTCAACGGTCTGTTTGCCGCTCGCGAAGCGCGTCAGGCGCTGCAAAACGATCTCAACGTGATGCTGTTTTCCGATAACGTCTCAGTTGAAGATGAACTGGCGCTCAAGCAACTGGCCCACGAAAAAGGGCTGCTGATGATGGGGCCAGACTGCGGTACGGCGATTATTAACGGCGCGGCGCTCTGTTTTGGCAACGCCGTGCGTCGTGGCAACATCGGTATTGTTGGCGCATCTGGCACCGGCAGCCAGGAACTGAGCGTCCGCATTCATGAATTTGGTGGCGGTGTTTCACAACTGATTGGCACCGGCGGGCGCGACCTGAGCGAGAAAATCGGCGGCCTGATGATGCTCGACGCCATCGGGATGCTGGAAAACGATCCGCAAACTGAAATTATCGCACTGATTTCAAAACCTCCCGCGCCTGCGGTGGCCCGCAAAGTGCTGGAACGCGCACGTGCCTGCCGCAAGCCGGTGGTGGTCTGCTTCCTCGGTCGCGTTGAAACGCCGGTGGATGAGCAGGGGCTACAGTTTGCCCGCGGCACCAAAGAGGCGGCGCTAAAAGCGGTGATGCTCTCCGGCGTGAAACAGGAAAATCTCGACCTGCATACGCTTAACCAGCCGTTGATTGCGGATGTGCGTGCGCGTCTGCAACCGCAGCAGAAATACATTCGTGGCCTGTTCTGCGGCGGCACGTTGTGCGACGAAACCATGTTCGCGGTGATGGAAAAACATGGCGATGTCTACAGCAACATTCAGCCCGATCCGGAATTCCGCCTGAAAGATATCAACCGCAGCATCAAACACACCTTCCTCGACTTTGGCGATGACGACTTCACCAACGGCAAGCCGCATCCAATGATTGACCCCACCAACCGCATCAGTCGCTTGATCGAAGAAGCGCGCGATCCAGAAGTGGCGGTGATCGTGATGGATTTTGTGCTCGGATTTGGATCGCATGAAGATCCGGTCGGCTCCACCATCGAGGCGATCAAAGAAGCGAAAGCGATCGCCGCCGCCGAAGGACGCGAGTTGATCATTCTCGCCTATGTGCTGGGCACCGATCTCGATACGCCATCATTAGAACAACAAAGCCAGATGTTGCTTGATGCCGGAGTGATTCTGGCGAGCAGCAGCACCAATACCGGATTGCTGGCGCGTGAATTTATCTGCAAAGGGGAGGAAGCCTGATGAGCCAGTCACTGTTTAGCCAACCATTGAACGTTATTAACGTCGGCATCGCCATGTTTAGCGATGACCTGAAAAAGCAGCATGTAGAAGTGACTCAACTCGACTGGACGCCGCCGGGGCAGGGCAATATGCAGGTGGTGCAGGCGCTGGATAACATTGCCGATTCGCCGCTGGCGGACAAAATCGCCGCCGCTAACCAGCAGGCGCTGGAGCGTATTATCCAGTCGCATCCGGTGCTGATTGGTTTTGATCAGGCGATTAACGTGGTGCCGGGCATGACGGCGAAAACCATTCTTCACGCCGGGCCGCCGATCACCTGGGAAAAAATGTGCGGCGCGATGAAAGGCGCGGTCACCGGAGCGCTGGTGTTCGAAGGACTGGCGAAAGATCTCGACGAGGCGGCTGAACTGGCGGCTTCCGGGGAGATCACCTTCTCGCCGTGTCACGAGCACGACTGCGTGGGATCGATGGCGGGTGTTACCTCGGCCTCGATGTTTATGCACATCGTAAAAAACAAAACCTACGGCAACATCGCTTATACCAACATGAGCGAGCAGATGGCGAAGATTTTGCGTATGGGCGCTAACGACCAGAGCGTGATTGACCGCCTGAACTGGATGCGTGATGTGCAGGGACCAATACTGCGCGACGCGATGAAAATTATCGGCGAAATCGATCTGCGCTTAATGCTGGCGCAGGCGCTGCATATGGGCGATGAGTGCCATAACCGCAATAACGCCGGGACGACACTGCTGATTCAGGCGCTGACGCCGGGGATTATTCAGGCGGGTTATTCCGTCGAGCAACAGCGCGAAGTGTTTGAGTTTGTCGCCAGCAGCGACTACTTCTCCGGCCCGACGTGGATGGCGATGTGTAAAGCGGCGATGGATGCGGCGCATGGCATCGAATACAGCACCGTGGTCACCACCATGGCGCGTAACGGCGTCGAGTTCGGCCTGCGGGTCAGCGGCCTGCCGGGGCAATGGTTTACCGGCCCGGCGCAGCAGGTGATCGGCCCGATGTTTGCCGGTTATAAGCCGGAAGATTCGGGGCTGGATATCGGCGACAGCGCCATCACCGAAACCTACGGTATTGGCGGATTTGCTATGGCGACCGCGCCCGCTATCGTCGCGCTGGTGGGCGGCACGGTGGAAGAAGCTATTGATTTCTCCCGTCAGATGCGCGAAATCACCCTCGGTGAAAACCCCAACGTCACCATTCCGCTGCTCGGTTTTATGGGCGTGCCGTCGGCAATCGACATCACCCGCGTGGGTAGCAGCGGCATTCTGCCGGTGATCAACACCGCCATCGCCCATAAAGATGCGGGCGTCGGCATGATTGGCGCGGGCATTGTGCATCCACCTTTTGCCTGCTTCGAGAAAGCCATTCTTGGCTGGTGCGAACGTTACGGCGTCTGACCTACATGTTCATGCCGGATGCGGCGTGAACGCCTTATCCGGCCTACGAATGGCGCAAGAATCTGTAGGCCTGATAAGCGTAGCGCATCAGGCATTTGTCACCATTGCCGGATGTGGCGTGAACGCCTTATCCGGCCTACGAATGGCGCAAGAATCTGTAGGCCTGATAAGCGTAGCGCATCAGGCATTTGCCACCACTGCCGGATGCGGCGTGGACGCCTTATCCGGCCTACGAGTGGCGCGAGAATCTGTAGGCCTGATAAGCGTAGCGCATCAGGCATTTGTCACCATTGCCGGATGCGGCGTGAACGCCTTATCCGGCCTACGAGTGGCGCGAGAATTGTAGGCCTGATAAGCGTAGCGCATCAGGCAGTCTGGCGTTGGTCATAACCCCATCACCCTCTGTAGCGGACATAACAACATGAAAGAGCTTGTGGTCGTTGCCATTGGTGGCAACAGCATTATCAAAGATAACGCCAGCCAGTCGATTGAGCATCAGGCGGAGGCGGTGAAAGCCGTTGCCGATACGGTGCTGGAAATGCTGGCTTCCGATTACGACATTGTGCTGACCCACGGCAACGGGCCGCAGGTCGGGCTGGATTTACGCCGTGCGGAGATTGCCCACGAGCGCGAAGGGCTGCCCTTAACGCCGCTGGCGAACTGTGTGGCAGATACGCAGGGCGGCATCGGCTATCTGATCCAACAGGCGCTGAATAACCGGCTGGCGCGTCACGGCGAGAAGAAAGCCGTCACCGTGGTGACTCAGGTGGAAGTGGATAAAAACGATCCAGGTTTTGCCCATCCCACCAAGCCCATCGGCGCATTCTTTAGTGACAGCCAGCGTGACGAATTACAAAAGGCAAACCCTGACTGGTGTTTTGTTGAAGATGCCGGGCGGGGCTATCGCCGCGTGGTCGCCTCGCCGGAACCGAAACGTATTGTCGAAGCACCTGCCATTAAAGCGCTGATCCAACAAGGTTTTGTCGTAATTGGCGCGGGCGGCGGTGGAATTCCGGTAGTGCGTACTGACGCGGGAGATTACCAAAGCGTGGACGCGGTTATCGACAAAGATCTCTCTACCGCGCTGCTGGCCCGTGAAATTCACGCCGACATTCTTGTGATCACCACTGGCGTCGAAAAAGTGTGTATTCACTTTGGCAAACCGCAGCAGCAGGCGCTCGATCGGGTGGATATTGCCACCATGACCCGCTATATGCAGGAAGGGCATTTCCCGCCCGGCAGCATGTTGCCAAAAATCATCGCCAGCCTGACATTTTTAGAACAAGGCGGCAAAGAAGTGATTATCACCACGCCGGAATGCCTGCCTGCGGCGCTGCGCGGCGAAACGGGCACTCATATTATTAAAACGTAAGGACGTAAGATGAAAGAAAGCAATAGCCGCCGTGAATTTCTGAGCCAGAGCGGTAAGATGGTCACCGCCGCCGCGCTGTTTGGTACCTCTGTGCCGCTCGCCCATGCGGCGGTAGCTGGCACCCTAAACTGCGAAGCGAACAACACCATGAAAATCACTGACCCGCATTACTATCTCGATAACGTGCTGCTGGAAACCGGTTTTGACTACGAAAATGGCGTGGCGGTGCAGACCCGCACGGCGCGCCAGACCGTGGAGATTCAGGACGGCAAAATTGTCGCCCTGCGCGAGAACAAGCTGCATCCGGACGCCACGCTGCCGCACTATGACGCTGGCGGTAAGCTGATGCTGCCCACCACCCGCGACATGCATATTCATCTCGACAAAACCTTTTACGGCGGGCCGTGGCGCTCGCTCAATCGTCCGGCAGGCACCACCATCCAGGACATGATCAAACTCGAGCAGAAAATGCTGCCGGAACTGCAACCGTACACTCAGGAGCGGGCAGAAAAACTGATTGATTTATTGCAGTCGAAAGGCACCACCATTGCCCGCAGCCACTGCAATATCGAACCGGTTTCCGGCCTGAAAAATCTGCAAAATTTGCAGGCGGTGCTGGCGCGACGTCAGGCGGGCTTTGAGTGTGAAATCGTCGCCTTCCCGCAGCACGGTTTGCTGCTGTCGAAATCTGAACCTTTAATGCGTGAAGCGATGCAGGCGGGGGCGCATTACGTCGGCGGCCTGGACCCGACCAGTGTTGATGGCGCGATGGAAAAATCCCTCGACACCATGTTCCAGATTGCGCTGGACTACGACAAAGGCGTCGATATTCACCTGCACGAAACCACTCCGGCAGGCGTGGCAGCCATCAATTATATGGTTGAAACGGTAGAGAAAACGCCACAGCTGAAGGGCAAGCTGACCATCAGTCACGCCTTTGCGCTGGCAACGCTCAACGAGCAACAGGTAGATGAACTGGCGAACCGGATGGTGGTGCAACAAATTTCTATTGCCTCGACGGTGCCGATTGGCACGCTGCATATGCCGCTCAAACAGTTGCACGACAAAGGCGTAAAAGTGATGACTGGCACTGACAGCGTTATCGACCACTGGTCGCCTTATGGTCTGGGCGACATGCTGGAAAAAGCCAATCTGTACGCGCAGCTCTATATTCGTCCTAACGAACAGAACCTCTCCCGTTCGCTGTTTCTAGCCACTGGCGATGTATTGCCGCTGAATGAAAAAGGCGAGCGTGTATGGCCAAAAGCGCAGGATGACGCCAGCTTTGTGCTGGTGGACGCCTCCTGTTCTGCCGAGGCGGTGGCGCGTATCTCGCCGAGAACAGCAACGTTCCATAAAGGGCAACTGGTGTGGGGGAGTGTGGCAGGTTGATGCGCATTTGAAACGCCTGCAACGGTGAATAGTAAGAGATTTAAGCCCCAGGGAGTGGGGCAATCTGAATATGAGTGTGTCGGCAGAAATGGACATTATCTTTGAGGAATATGCCCTTATTGACGTTGTGTAGATAACTATTTGTCTACGTGAAAAGATCATCAGTTTTGCCGATTTTAGTCTTTTACAGATAGCAAATATCACACTTACAGGCGCTCGCCTTATGGGGAACGTTGCTGCTCTGTTTCATTCAGGCTCGCGGCATGTTGGGGCTGGATCGGGTGGTTTAAATATTGGCTATATTCAATGGACGCGTTTTGCCGCGATGACATATCAGGCGTTGCCAAATACACATAGCTAATCAGGAGTAAACACAATGAAGATCAAAGCTGTTGGTGCATATTCCGCTAAACAACCACTTGAACCGATGGATATCACCCGGCGTGAACCGGGACCGAATGATGTCAAAATCGAAATCGCTTACTGTGGCGTTTGCCATTCCGATCTCCACCAGGTCCGTTCCGAGTGGGCGGGGACGGTTTACCCCTGCGTGCCGGGTCATGAAATTGTGGGGCGTGTGGTAGCCGTTGGTGATCAGGTAGAAAAATATGCGCCGGGCGATCTGGTCGGTGTCGGCTGCATTGTCGACAGTTGTAAACATTGCGAAGAGTGTGAAGACGGGTTGGAAAACTACTGTGATCACATGACCGGCACCTATAACTCGCCGACGCCGGACGAACCGGGCCATACTCTGGGCGGCTACTCACAACAGATCGTCGTTCATGAGCGATATGTTCTGCGTATTCGTCACCCGCAAGAGCAGCTGGCGGCGGTGGCTCCTTTGTTGTGTGCAGGGATCACCACGTATTCGCCGCTACGTCACTGGCAGGCCGGGCCGGGTAAAAAAGTGGGCGTGGTCGGCATCGGCGGTCTGGGACATATGGGGATTAAGCTGGCCCACGCGATGGGGGCACATGTGGTGGCATTTACCACTTCTGAGGCAAAACGCGAAGCGGCAAAAGCCCTGGGGGCCGATGAAGTTGTTAACTCACGCAATGCCGATGAGATGGCGGCTCATCTGAAGAGTTTCGATTTCATTTTGAATACAGTAGCTGCGCCACATAATCTCGACGATTTTACCACCTTGCTGAAGCGTGATGGCACCATGACGCTGGTTGGTGCGCCTGCGACACCGCATAAATCGCCGGAAGTTTTCAACCTGATCATGAAACGCCGTGCGATAGCCGGTTCTATGATTGGCGGCATTCCAGAAACTCAGGAGATGCTCGATTTTTGCGCCGAACATGGCATCGTGGCTGATATAGAGATGATTCGGGCCGATCAAATTAATGAAGCCTATGAGCGAATGCTGCGCGGTGATGTGAAATATCGTTTTGTTATCGATAATCGCACACTAACAGACTGAAAAAATTAATAAATACCCTGTGGTTTAACATATTAACTTCGCTCTCCACTTAACTTTTTAGTTAAGGAGAGCGAAATAATATCAAAGTAGCAGTAAAACCTATAACGTAAATTTAAATTGTTAAATTAACGCCCTCCAGTACACAATACTTCACACGTTAGTTATGAGCGATTTCTGATAGTGCCTGGTTTAATCAGAGCTTTATTATCTGCGACGTTTATTTTTATTTAAGAGAGATCGCGATGATATCATTAAAAGCTCCGCACAATAATTTGATGCCATATACGCAACAAAGCATACTTAATACGGTTAAAAACAATCAGTTACCAGAGGATATCAAAAGCTCCCTGGTTTCCTGTGTCGATATATTCAAGGTTTTGATTAAACAATATTATGATTATCCTTATGATTGTCGTGATGATTTAGTCGATGACGACAAACTCATTCATCTCATGGCTGCCGTACGAGACTGTGAGTGGTCAGACGATAACGCACTCACCATAAATGTGCAGTTTAATGATTTCCCTGGATTTTATGACTGGATGGATTACCCTGATCACCCGGTTAAGTTTGTTTTTCACATACTTGAAAATCAAAAAGGGACAGTTTGGGTATATGACCAGGATGATGCGTTTCTTGATATTAAAGCAAACGTGCAGGCTGGACGTTTTACCGGGCTTAAGAAATTAGTGCAGTTTATCGATTCAGTGCGAACAGATTGCAAATGTATTCTTCTTGAACACCATATGCCTTTGCTGAGAATTTTCCCTAAAGGGAAAGAGTGTATGCATGTGGAAAAATGGCTTCGCGAAATGTCGTCTATTCCGGAGACAGACGCGCCCATTAAGCAGGCGCTTGCGCATGGATTATTATTACACTTAAAAAATATCTACCCTGTTTTTCCTGAATCACTGGTGATGTTATTGCTCTCTGTTCTGGACGTAAAAACATACAGAGATGATGCGCGATTAAATGAATGGATATCTAATAGAGTGCAGGAATTAGGTGACAGATATTATCCTGTAAATAAGCACGTTAAAATCCGCTACACTCTTTAGTTCAGAAAGGGTTCCACCTGCAAATTGTTATTCCACCTGAGAGTGAATCGCAATGCAGGTAATCATTTCATCTGTATATCTGTATGCCAACAGGCATTCCATCTCTTTTTTCGCCTATATTTTGTTGTGATCGGCGACACTTCGCTTAAAAAAGCACCAGTAGTGGTTTCGCAGCCATGCGGTGTATAAAAAATGATCTCATGCGGATGTTTTGTGAATGTGTGGGTTGACATTCATATGAAAAAAATCATAATTCCATCATGTTTGTGTGGGGTCTTTTCTGTATCTTACGCATCGCACTCAAGCCTGACAGAAAATATGCTGTAAGGCTCATATCAAAAACCGCCATTAGCTCATCAGGAAGAGCAGACGACAACCAGGATTGTTGTATGGTACGGGGTTCGAGGCCTCGATGGCGGTCCAACTTTTCAAAACTCTTCTGAATCAGATCCCCTTATTATCATCCCTGCAAAGTGGAACATTGCCATTGTTTGGCTATTCAGGATGGGGCAGACCAATGAAAAAAGCCCACACAGGGGAGAGTGGGCTGAAATGGGAAGCTAAAGACTCAAGTAAACTTATCGGAAATAAGGACCACGCATTACGGGGGCTATCATCGCCGATGGCCGTGATTCGGCAAATCAGGTTGATTACGTAGAGAGTAAATTATCTGCTCACCGCTGCGTCACCCCTTCGTAAATCAGGCGTAGCGCGAATACACCAATAATTGCACCAATAACCCGACTGGCAACGCGTTGCATACGCCCATAAGCACGACGCACAGCGGGCAAAGAAAACGCCTGACTAAGAAAAACTCGCCAGATAATTGATGCGAGCACAATCCCCGCCCAGGCCATTAAACGTGCCCATGTTGGTGTTTCGGCATTTAATGTTACTGAGAAAATACTGATAAAAAATAAAACGGTTTGCGGGTTAGAGAGATCGGTAATTAATCCGCGGCGAAAAAAGACATACCAGGGGGCGCTAATCGGTTGTTGTAGTGTGCTCATTTGCGGTGTTGACTGGCGGCGCATGCTGCACCACGCAAACCATAAGAGATAAGCGCCGCCGACGATTCTGATAAGCGAAAAAATCTCCTCACACTGCGTAATTAGCGTTGCAAGACCAAACAAACCCAACCCGGAATAAAATGCATCGCCCAGCGCCACGCCCAGCCCGGTCAGCACCCCTGCGCGTCGACCGGAAGCCAGGCTGGTTTGTACTACCACAAAGAGATTGGCTCCCGGATTAAAAAAAGTAATCACGAACAGTCCTACGGTCAGGTAAACGGCATGCAAAGGATCCATAGTGATTTCATCCATAAATAAGTGAACTAACTGCATCATATTTCTACCAAAAATAATCGGGTGCGAGAGAGATCACAAAGTGTCTTATTTCCGGTTACTGGCGTTTATGCCCTGACTGAACTAATTATTAATCAACCCAATAATGTCGGTGGGTGATAGTGTGATAACAACTCTGGAGCCGTAATATGAAAATAATCTCTAAAATGTTAGTCGGTGCGTTAGCGTTTGCCGTTACCAATGTCTATGCCGCTGAATTGATGACTAAAGCGGAATTTGAAAAAGTCGAATCGCAATATGAAAAAATAGGTGATATTTCAACCAGCAATGAAATGTCGACCGCAGATGCGAAAGAGGATTTGATCAAAAAAGCGGATGAAAAAGGGGCTGATGTGTTGGTACTGACCTCCGGTCAAACTGACAATAAGATCCACGGCACGGCAAATATTTATAAGAAGAAGTAATTCTGAATCCTATGTAAACATCCCCGATGCGTAAGTTTATCGGTGATCATCTATTGAAATTTATGCCGGATAAAGCGTTCGCGCTGCATTCGGCAGTTCAGTTTTTCAGCCGCCGCCAGAACGTCGTCCGGCTGATGCCTAAATAATTCGCCGCTGCTGTTTTATCGCCATTAAATTTCTCCAGTGCCTGTTGTGGTGTCAGTAAGCGTGGAGCGGGAGTTTTCGCCGACTCGCGCGCCAGTTCCGGCAGTAGCAGCTGCAAAAATTGCGGCGTTAAATCCGGCGTCGGTTCCACACTTAAAAATAGCGCCAGTCGCTCCATCATATTGCGCAGTTCACGAATATTGCCCGGCCAGTCGTAGTGCACCAGCACGGTTTCGCTTGCCTGTAATCCCTGGCGTAATGCGGCAGAAAACGGGGCGGAGAGCGCCGCCAGAGACACTTTCAAAAAGCTTTCCGCCAGTGGCAGAATATCCGCCACCCGCTCGCGCAGTGGTGGCAATTGCAGACGCAAAATACTCAGCCGATAAAACAGGTCACGGCGAAACTGCCCTTGCCGCATATCTTCTTCCAGATTGCAGTGAGTGGCGCTAATGACCCGCACATCCACCGGAACAGGCTGATGCCCGCCGACGCGGGTGACCTCTTTTTCTTCCAGCACCCGCAGCAGCCGGGTCTGCAACGGCAGTGGCATTTCGCCAATCTCATCGAGAAACAGCGTACCTCCGTGGGCGATTTCAAACAGCCCGGCGCGACCGCCGCGTCGCGAGCCGGTAAACGCCCCTTCCTCATAGCCAAACAGTTCTGCTTCCAGCAGCGATTCGGCAATCGCCCCGCAGTTGACTGCAACAAACGGATGCGACTTTTTGCCCTGTCGCGCATCGTGGCGGGCAAAATATTCCCGATGAATCGCCTGGGCCGCCAGCTCTTTGCCCGTCCCCGTTTCCCCCTCAATCAACACCGCTGCACTGGAGCGGGCATACAGCAAAATAGTCTGCCGTACTTGTTCCATCTGTGGTGATTGACCGAGCATATCGCCCAGCACGTAACGAGTTCTCAGGGCGTTGCGGGTGGCATCGTGAGTGTTATGGCGTAACGACATGCGCGTCATATCCAGCGCATCGCTGAACGCCTGGCGCACGGTGGCGGCGGAATAGATAAAAATTCCGGTCATTCCGGCTTCTTCTGCCAGATCGGTAATCAGCCCCGCGCCGACCACCGCTTCGGTGCCGTTAGCTTTTAGCTCGTTAATCTGCCCGCGTGCGTCTTCTTCGGTAATGTAGCTACGTTGATCGAGGCGCAAATTAAAGGTTTTTTGAAACGCCACCAGTGCCGGAATAGTTTCCTGATAAGTGACAACGCCGATAGAAGAGGTGAGTTTTCCGGCTTTTGCCAGTGCCTGTAACACATCGTAGCCGCTCGGTTTAATCAAAATAACTGGCACTGACAGGCGGCTTTTCAGGTACGCGCCGTTAGATCCAGCGGCGATGATGGCGTCACAGCGTTCGTTTGCCAGTTTCTTGTGGATGTAGGTCACCGCTTTTTCAAAGCCAAGCTGGATAGGGGTAATGTTCGCCAGGTGATCAAACTCGAGGCTGATATCGCGAAACAGCTCGAACAGGCGCGTTACAGATACCGTCCAGATAACCGGTTTGTCGTCATTAAGCCGTGGTGGATGTGCCATAGCGCACCGCAAAGTTAAGAAACCGAATATTGGGTTTAGTCTTGTTTCATAATTGTTGCAATGAAACGCGGTGAAACATTGCCTGAAACGTTAACTGAAACGCATATTTGCGGATTAGTTCATGACTTTATCTCTAACAAATTGAAATTAAACATTTAATTTTATTAAGGCAATTGTGGCACACCCCTTGCTTTGTCTTTATCAACGCAAATAACAAGTTGATAACAAAGGATGGGCTATGTCTCTACACTCTCCAGGTAAAGCGTTTCGCGCTGCACTGTCTAAAGAAAATCCATTGCAGATTGTTGGCACCATTAACGCCAACCATGCGCTGTTGGCGCAGCGTGCCGGATATCAGGCAATTTATCTCTCCGGCGGTGGCGTGGCGGCAGGGTCGCTGGGGCTGCCCGATCTCGGTATTTCTACTCTTGATGACGTGTTGACAGATATTCGCCGTATCACCGACGTTTGTTCGCTGCCGCTGCTGGTGGATGCGGATATCGGTTTTGGTTCTTCGGCCTTTAACGTGGCGCGTACGGTGAAATCGATGATTAAAGCCGGTGCGGCAGGATTGCATATTGAAGATCAGGTTGGTGCGAAACGCTGCGGTCATCGTCCGAATAAAGCGATCGTCTCGAAAGAGGAGATGGTGGATCGGATCCGCGCGGCGGTGGATGCGAAAACCGATCCTGATTTTGTGATCATGGCGCGCACCGATGCGCTGGCGGTAGAGGGGTTGGATGCGGCGATCGAGCGTGCGCAGGCCTATGTTGAAGCGGGTGCCGAGATGTTGTTCCCGGAGGCGATTACCGAACTCGCCATGTACCGCCAGTTTGCCGATGCGGTGCAGGTGCCAATCCTCGCCAACATTACCGAATTTGGTGCCACGCCGCTGTTTACCATCGACGAATTACGCAGCGCCCATGTCGCAATGGCGCTGTACCCGCTTTCAGCGTTCCGCGCCATGAACCGCGCCGCTGAGCATGTCTACAACGTCCTGCGTCAGGAAGGGACGCAGAAAAGCGTCATCGACACCATGCAGACCCGCAACGAGCTGTACGAAAGCATCAACTACTACCAGTACGAAGAGAAGCTCGACAACCTGTTTGCCCGTAGCCAGGTGAAATAAAAAACGCCCGTTGATTGTATTCGACAGCCGATGCCTGATGCGTCGCTGACGCGACTTATCAGGCCTACGAGGTGCACTGAACTGTAGGTCGGATAAGACGGATGGCGTCGCATCCGACAACCGATGCCTGATGCGCCGCTGACGCGACTTATCAGGCCTACGGGGTGCACTGAACTGTAGGTCGGATAAGACGCATAGCGTCGCATCCGACAACCGATGCCTGATGCGCCGCTGACGCGACTTATCAGGCCTACGGGGTGCACTGAACTGTAGGTCGGATAAGACGCATAGCGTCGCATCCGACAACCGATGCCTGATGCGCCGCTGACGCGACTTATCAGGCCTACGGGATGTACTGAACTGTAGGTCGGATAAGACGCCTGGCGTCGCATCCGACAACAATCCCGACCCTACAAATGATAACAATGACGAGGACAACATGAGCGACACAACGATCCTGCAAAACAGTACCCATGTCATTAAACCGAAAAAATCTGTGGCACTTTCTGGCGTTCCGGCGGGCAATACGGCGCTCTGCACCGTGGGTAAAAGCGGCAATGACCTGCATTACCGCGGCTACGATATTCTTGATCTGGCGGAACATTGCGAATTTGAAGAAGTGGCGCATCTGCTGATCCACGGCAAACTGCCGACCCGTGACGAACTCGCCGCTTACAAAACGAAACTGAAAGCCCTGCGCGGTTTACCGGCTAACGTGCGTACCGTGCTGGAAGCCTTACCGGCGGCGTCACACCCGATGGATGTTATGCGCACCGGTGTTTCCGCGCTCGGCTGCACGCTGCCAGAAAAAGAGGGGCATACCGTCTCTGGCGCGCGGGATATTGCCGACAAACTGCTGGCGTCGCTTAGCTCGATTCTCCTTTATTGGTATCACTACAGCCACAACGGCGAACGCATCCAACCGGAAACCGATGACGACTCCATCGGCGGTCACTTCCTGCATCTGCTGCACGGCGAAAAGCCATCGCAAAGCTGGGAAAAGGCGATGCATATCTCGCTGGTGCTGTACGCCGAACACGAGTTTAACGCCTCCACCTTTACCAGTCGGGTGATTGCGGGCACCGGCTCTGATATGTATTCCGCGATTATTGGCGCGATTGGCGCACTGCGCGGGCCAAAACACGGCGGGGCGAATGAAGTGTCGCTGGAGATCCAGCAACGCTACGAAACGCCGGACGAAGCCGAAGCAGATATCCGCAAGCGCGTGGAAAACAAAGAAGTGGTCATTGGTTTTGGTCATCCGGTTTATACCATCGCCGACCCGCGCCACCAGGTGATTAAACGTGTGGCGAAGCAGCTCTCGCAGGAAGGCGGCTCGCTGAAGATGTACAACATCGCCGATCGCCTGGAAACGGTGATGTGGGAAACGAAAAAGATGTTCCCCAATCTCGACTGGTTCTCCGCTGTTTCCTACAACATGATGGGCGTTCCCACCGAGATGTTCACACCACTGTTTGTTATCGCCCGCGTCACCGGCTGGGCGGCGCACATTATCGAACAACGTCAGGACAACAAAATTATCCGTCCTTCCGCCAATTATGTTGGACCGGAAGACCGCCAGTTTGTCGCGCTGGATAAGCGCCAGTAAACCTCTACGAATAACAATAAGGAAACGTACCCAATGTCAGCTCAAATCAACAACATCCGCCCGGAATTTGATCGTGAAATCGTTGATATCGTCGATTACGTCATGAACTACGAAATCAGCTCTAAAGTGGCCTACGACACCGCACATTACTGCCTGCTCGACACGCTCGGCTGCGGTCTGGAAGCTCTCGAATACCCGGCCTGTAAAAAACTGCTGGGGCCAATTGTTCCCGGCACCGTCGTACCCAACGGCGTGCGCGTCCCCGGAACTCAGTTCCAGCTCGACCCCGTCCAGGCGGCATTTAACATCGGCGCGATGATCCGCTGGCTCGATTTCAACGATACCTGGCTGGCGGCGGAGTGGGGCCATCCTTCCGACAACCTCGGCGGCATTCTGGCAACGGCGGACTGGCTTTCGCGCAACGCGGTCGCCAGCGGCAAAGCGCCGTTGACCATGAAACAGGTGCTGACCGCAATGATCAAAGCCCATGAAATTCAGGGCTGCATCGCGCTGGAAAACTCCTTTAACCGCGTCGGCCTCGACCACGTTCTGTTAGTGAAAGTGGCTTCCACCGCCGTGGTCGCCGAAATGCTCGGCCTGACCCGCGAGGAAATTCTCAACGCCGTTTCGCTGGCGTGGGTGGACGGTCAGTCGCTGCGCACCTATCGCCATGCGCCGAACACCGGCACGCGTAAATCCTGGGCGGCGGGCGATGCCACTTCCCGCGCGGTACGTCTGGCACTGATGGCGAAAACGGGCGAAATGGGTTACCCGTCAGCCCTGACTGCGCCGGTGTGGGGCTTCTACGACGTCTCCTTTAAAGGTGAATCGTTCCGCTTCCAGCGCCCGTACGGTTCCTACGTTATGGAAAATGTGCTGTTCAAAATCTCCTTCCCGGCGGAGTTCCACTCCCAGACGGCAGTTGAAGCAGCGATGACGCTCTATGAACAGATGCAGGCAGCAGGCAAAACGGCGGCGGATATCGAAAAAGTGACCATTCGCACCCACGAAGCCTGTATTCGCATCATCGACAAAAAAGGGCCGCTCAATAACCCGGCAGACCGCGATCACTGCATTCAGTACATGGTGGCGATCCCGCTGCTATTCGGGCGCTTAACGGCGGCAGATTACGAGGACAACGTTGCGCAAGATAAACGCATTGACGCCCTGCGCGAGAAGATCAATTGCTTTGAAGATCCGGCATTTACCGCTGACTACCACGACCCGGAAAAACGCGCCATCGCCAATGCCATTACCCTTGAGTTCACCGACGGCACACGATTTGAAGAAGTGGTGGTGGAGTACCCCATTGGTCATGCTCGCCGCCGTCAGGATGGTATTCCGAAACTGGTCGATAAATTCAAAATCAATCTCGCGCGCCAGTTCCCGACTCGCCAGCAGCAGCGCATTCTGGAGGTTTCTCTCGACAGAGCTCGCCTGGAACAGATGCCGGTCAATGAGTATCTCGACCTGTACGTCATTTAAGTAAACGGCGGTAAGGCGTAAGTTCAACAGGAGAGCATTATGTCTTTTAGCGAATTTTATCAGCGTTCGATTAACGAACCGGAGCAGTTCTGGGCCGAGCAGGCCCGGCGTATTGACTGGCAGACGCCCTTTACGCAAACGCTCGATCACAGCAATCCGCCGTTTGCCCGTTGGTTTTGTGAAGGCCGAACCAACTTGTGCCACAACGCCATCGACCGCTGGCTGGAGAAACAGCCAGAGGCGCTGGCGCTGATTGCCGTCTCTTCGGAAACAGAAGAAGAGCGCACCTTTACCTTTCGTCAGCTGCATGACGAAGTGAACGCGGTGGCCTCAATGTTGCGTTCATTGGGTGTGCAGCGCGGCGATCGGGTGCTGGTGTATATGCCGATGATTGCCGAAGCGCATATTACTCTGCTGGCCTGCGCGCGCATTGGCGCTATTCACTCGGTGGTGTTTGGTGGATTTGCCTCGCACAGCGTGGCGGCGCGAATTGATGACGCTAAACCGGTGCTGATTGTCTCGGCTGATGCCGGAGCGCGCGGTGGCAAAATCATTCCCTATAAAAAATTGCTCGACGATGCGATAAGTCAGGCGCAGCACCAGCCACGCCATGTTTTGCTGGTGGATCGCGGGCTGGCGAAAATGGCGCGCGTCAGCGGGCGGGATGTCGATTTCGCGTCGTTGCGCCATCAACACATCGGCGCGCGGGTACCGGTGGCGTGGCTGGAATCCAACGAAACCTCCTGCATTCTCTACACTTCCGGCACGACCGGCAAACCTAAAGGCGTGCAGCGTGACGTCGGCGGATATGCGGTGGCGCTGGCGACCTCGATGGACACCATTTTTGGCGGCAAAGCGGGCGGTGTGTTCTTTTGTGCTTCGGATATCGGCTGGGTGGTGGGGCATTCGTATATCGTCTACGCGCCGCTGCTGGCGGGGATGGCGACTATCGTTTACGAAGGATTACCGACCTGGCCGGACTGCGGCGTGTGGTGGAAAATCGTCGAGAAATATCAGGTTAGCCGGATGTTCTCAGCGCCGACCGCCATTCGCGTGCTGAAAAAATTCCCTACCGCTGAAATTCGCAAACACGATCTCTCGTCGCTGGAAGTGCTCTATCTGGCTGGAGAACCGCTGGACGAGCCGACCGCCAGTTGGGTGAGCAATACGCTGGATGTGCCGGTCATCGACAACTACTGGCAGACCGAATCCGGCTGGCCGATTATGGCGATTGCTCGCGGTCTGGACGACAGGCCGACGCGTCTGGGAAGCCCCGGTGTGCCGATGTATGGCTATAACGTGCAGTTGCTTAATGAAGTCACCGGCGAACCGTGTGGCGTCAACGAGAAAGGGATGCTGGTGGTGGAAGGGCCGCTGCCGCCGGGGTGTATTCAGACCATCTGGGGCGACGACGGCCGCTTTGTGAAGACTTACTGGTCGCTGTTTTCCCGCCCGGTGTACGCCACCTTTGACTGGGGCATCCGTGACGCTGACGGTTATCACTTTATTCTCGGGCGCACTGACGATGTAATTAACGTTGCCGGGCATCGGCTGGGGACGCGCGAGATTGAAGAGAGTATCTCCAGCCATCCGGGCGTTGCCGAAGTGGCGGTGGTTGGGGTGAAAGATGCGCTGAAAGGGCAGGTGGCGGTGGCGTTTGTCATTCCGAAAGAGAGCGACAGTCTGGAAGATCGTGATGTGGCGCATTCGCAAGAGAAGGCGATTATGGCGCTGGTGGACAGCCAGATTGGCAACTTTGGCCGCCCGGCGCACGTCTGGTTTGTCTCGCAATTGCCAAAAACGCGATCCGGAAAAATGCTGCGCCGCACGATCCAGGCGATTTGCGAAGGACGCGATCCTGGAGATCTGACGACCATTGATGATCCTGCGTCGTTGGATCAGATCCGCCAGGCGATGGAAGAGTAAGGTATTGTCGGATGCGTCGCGTGGCGCATCCGACACCATGCGCCGATGCCTGATGCGACGCTTACCGCGTCTTATTATGCCTACAGGCCTGAACCGTAGGTCGGATAAGGCGCTCGCGTCGCATCCGACACCCCGCGCCGATGCCTGATGCGACGCTGGCGCGTCTTATCATGCCTACAGGTCTGAACCGTAGGTCGGATAAGGCGCTCGCGCCGCATCCGACACCATGCTCAGATGCCTGATGCGACGCTGACGCGTCTTATCAGGCCTACCCACTGTTTTTACACCGATAATTTTTCCCCCACCTTTTTGCACTCATTCATATAAAAAATATATTTCCCCACGAAAACGATTGCTTTTTATCTTCAGATGAATAGAATGCGGCGGATTTTTTGGGTTTCAAACAGCAAAAAGGGGGAATTTCGTGTCGCAAGATAACAACTTTAGCCAGGGGCCAGTCCCGCAGTCGGCGCGGAAAGGGGTATTGGCATTGACGTTCGTCATGCTGGGATTAACCTTCTTTTCCGCCAGTATGTGGACCGGCGGTACTCTCGGAACCGGTCTTAGCTATCATGATTTCTTCCTCGCAGTTCTCATCGGTAATCTTCTCCTCGGTATTTACACTTCATTTCTCGGTTACATTGGCGCAAAAACCGGCCTGACCACTCATCTTCTTGCTCGCTTCTCTTTTGGTGTTAAAGGCTCATGGCTGCCTTCACTGCTGCTGGGCGGCACCCAGGTTGGCTGGTTTGGCGTCGGTGTGGCGATGTTTGCTATTCCGGTGGGTAAGGCAACCGGGCTGGATATTAATTTGCTGATTGCCGTTTCCGGTTTACTGATGACCGTCACCGTCTTCTTTGGCATTTCGGCGCTGACGGTTCTTTCGGTGATTGCGGTTCCGGCTATCGCCTGTCTTGGCGGTTATTCCGTATGGCTGGCCGTTAACGGCATGGGCGGCCTGGACGCCTTAAAAGCGGTCGTTCCCGCACAACCGTTAGATTTCAATGTCGCGCTGGCGCTGGTTGTGGGGTCATTTATCAGTGCGGGCACGCTCACCGCTGACTTTGTCCGCTTTGGTCGCAATGCCAAACTGGCGGTGCTGGTGGCGATGGTGGCCTTTTTCCTCGGCAACTCGTTGATGTTTATTTTCGGTGCAGCGGGCGCTGCGGCACTGGGGATGGCGGATATCTCTGATGTGATGATTGCTCAGGGCCTGCTGTTGCCTGCGATTGTGGTGCTGGGGCTAAATATCTGGACCACCAACGATAACGCGCTCTATGCGTCGGGTTTAGGTTTCGCCAACATTACCGGGATGTCGAGCAAAACCCTTTCGGTAATCAACGGTATTATCGGTACGGTCTGCGCATTATGGCTGTATAACAATTTTGTCGGCTGGTTGACCTTCCTTTCGGCAGCTATTCCTCCGGTGGGTGGCGTGATCATTGCCGACTATCTGATGAACCGTCGCCGCTATGAGCACTTTGCGACCACGCGTATGATGAGTGTCAATTGGGTGGCGATTCTGGCGGTCGCCTTGGGGATTGCTGCAGGCCACTGGTTACCGGGAATTGTTCCGGTCAACGCGGTATTAGGTGGCGCGCTGAGCTATCTGATCCTTAACCCGATTTTGAATCGTAAAACGACAGCAGCAATGACGCATGTGGAGGCTAACAGTGTCAAATAACGCTTTACAAACAATTATTAACGCCCGGTTACCAGGCGAAGAGGGGCTGTGGCAGATTCATCTGCAGGACGGAAAAATCAGCGCCATTGATGCGCAATCCGGCGTGATGCCCATAACTGAAAACAGCCTGGATGCCGAACAAGGTTTAGTTATACCGCCGTTTGTGGAGCCACATATTCACCTGGACACCACGCAAACCGCCGGACAACCGAACTGGAATCAGTCCGGCACGCTGTTTGAAGGCATTGAACGCTGGGCCGAGCGCAAAGCGTTATTAACCCATGACGATGTGAAACAACGCGCATGGCAAACGCTGAAATGGCAGATTGCCAACGGCATTCAGCATGTGCGTACCCATGTCGATGTTTCGGATGCAACGCTAACTGCGCTGAAAGCAATGCTGGAAGTGAAGCAGGAAGTCGCGCCGTGGATTGATCTGCAAATCGTCGCCTTCCCTCAGGAAGGGATTTTGTCGTATCCCAACGGTGAAGCGTTGCTGGAAGAGGCGTTACGCTTAGGGGCAGATGTAGTGGGGGCGATTCCGCATTTTGAATTTACCCGTGAATACGGCGTGGAGTCGCTGCATAAAACCTTCGCCCTGGCGCAAAAATACGACCGTCTCATCGACGTTCACTGTGATGAGATCGATGACGAGCAGTCGCGCTTTGTCGAAACCGTTGCTGCCCTGGCGCACCGTGAAGGCATGGGCGCGCGAGTCACCGCCAGCCACACCACAGCAATGCACTCCTATAACGGGGCGTATACCTCGCGCTTGTTCCGCTTGCTGAAAATGTCCGGTATTAACTTTGTCGCCAACCCGCTGGTCAATATTCATCTGCAAGGACGTTTCGATACGTATCCAAAACGTCGCGGCATCACGCGCGTTAAAGAGATGCTGGAGTCCGGCATTAACGTCTGCTTTGGTCACGATGATGTCTTCGATCCGTGGTATCCGCTGGGAACGGCGAATATGCTGCAAGTGCTGCATATGGGGCTGCATGTTTGCCAGCTGATGGGCTATGGGCAGATTAACGATGGCCTGAATTTAATCACCCACCACAGCGCCAGGACGTTGAATTTGCAGGATTACGGCATTGCCGCCGGAAACAGCGCCAACCTGATTATCCTGCCGGCTGAAAATGGATTTGATGCGCTGCGCCGTCAGGTTCCGGTACGTTATTCGGTACGTGGCGGCAAGGTGATTGCCAGCACACAACCGGCACAAACCACCGTATATCTGGAGCAGCCAGAAGCCATCGATTACAAACGTTGAACGACTGGGTTACAGCGAGCTTAGTTTATGCCGGATGCGGCGTGAACGCCTTATCCGGCCTACGTAGAGCACTGAACTCGTAGGCCTGATAAGCGTAGCGCATCAGGCAATTCCAGCCGCTGATCTGTGTCAGCGGCTACTGTGATTCATTTCCGCCAACATCCGCGCATTCCTCCAACGCCATGTGCAAAAATGCCTTCGCAGCGGCAGTCTGCCAGCTGTAGTTTATGCCGGATGCGGCGTGAACGCCTTATCCGGCCTACGTAGAGCACTGAACTCGTAGAACTCGTAGGCCTGATAAGCGTAGCGCATCAGGCAATTCCAGCCGCAGACCTGTGTCAGCGGCTACCGTGATTCATTTCCGCCAACAACCGCGCATTTATCCAACGCCATGTGCAAAAATGCCTTCGCGGCGGCTGTCTGCCAGCTATTTTTCCGCCGCAACAAAACCGCCGTTCTCTCCAGTAGTGGCGGGGCAAGAGAAATAGCTTTAAGCCCGTCATGTTGTGTGGCAATCGCTGCTGGTAACAATGTGGAAAGGGAAGTGCGGCGAATCAGCTCCAGAACCGCGCTAATTGAGTTCGCCTCAATGACCACCTGTGGATGTAGCCCCGCTTTCTCGCAGTAGTGGTCAATTTGCTCTCTGGTGGCAAATTCCGCGCTGAGCAGGACCAGTTTTTCATCATGCAAGCGACTCAACGCCACCTGTTCATGGACGGCCAGCGGATGATGTTGCGCCACGACTAACGCTAAACTTTCTGTCAGTAAAGGAATTGCCTCCAGCTCCGGCGAATGCACAGGCGCGAAGGCAATCCCAACGTCCAACTCGTCGCGGCAAAGCATATCCTCGATTTTCTCCTGCGACATTTCCTGTAGCTGGAGCGTGATGCTGGGATAGCGCGCATAGAAATCCGCCATTAAGGGGCCGATAAAGTAGCTCGTAAAGGTGGGGGTGACGGCGATACGCAGCGATCCTCGCGTCAGATCGGCAACATCATGAATCGCCCGTTTACCCGCCCCCAGTTCCTGTAACGCCCGGCTGGCGTACTGTCGCCAGACTTCTCCTGCATCAGTGAGACGAATCGTTCGCCCGCTACGGTCAAACAGCGGCACGCCTAAACTCTCCTCTAACTGGCGAATCTGCTGGGAAAGCGCAGGCTGGGAGACGTGCAACGCACTGGCGGCACGGGTGAAGCTGCCATGTTCAGCCACGGCAAGAAAATAATTGATATGTCGAGAGAGCATTCGCAACCTATAAGTAAATCCAATGGAACTCATCATAAATGAGACTTTTACCTTATGACAATCGGCGAGTAGTCTGCCTCTCATTCCAGAGACAGACAGAGGTTAACGGTGAAAGAGATTATTGATGGATTCCTTAAATTCCAGCGCGAGGCATTTCCGAAGCGGGAAGCCTTGTTTAAACAGCTGGCGACACAGCAAAGCCCGCGCACACTTTTTATCTCCTGCTCCGACAGCCGTCTGGTCCCTGAGCTGGTGACGCAACGTGAGCCTGGCGATCTGTTCGTTATTCGCAACGCGGGCAATATCGTCCCTTCCTACGGGCCGGAACCCGGTGGCGTTTCTGCTTCGGTGGAGTATGCCGTCGCTGCGCTTCGGGTATCTGACATTGTGATTTGTGGTCATTCCAACTGTGGCGCGATGACCGCCATTGCCAGCTGTCAGTGCATGGACCATATGCCTGCCGTCTCCCACTGGCTGCGTTATGCCGATTCAGCCCGCGTCGTTAATGAGGCGCGCCCGCATTCCGATTTACCGTCAAAAGCTGCGGCGATGGTACGTGAAAACGTCATTGCTCAGTTGGCTAATTTGCAAACTCATCCATCGGTGCGCCTGGCGCTCGAAGAGGGGCGGATCGCCCTGCACGGCTGGGTCTACGACATTGAAAGCGGCAGCATCGCAGCTTTTGACGGCGCAACCCGCCAGTTTGTGCCACTGGCCGCTAATCCTCGCGTTTGTGCCATACCGCTACGCCAACCGACCGCAGCGTAACCTTATTTTTAAACCATCAGGAGTTCCACCATGATTCAGTCACAAATTAACCGCAATATTCGTCTTGATCTTGCCGATGCCATTTTGCTCAGCAAAGCTAAAAAAGATCTCTCATTTGCCGAGATTGCCGACGGCACCGGTCTGGCAGAAGCCTTTGTAACCGCGGCTTTGCTGGGTCAGCAGGCGCTTCCTGCCGACGCCGCCCGCCTGGTCGGGGCGAAGCTGGATCTCGACGAAGACTCCATTCTACTGTTGCAGATGATTCCACTGCGTGGCTGCATTGATGACCGTATTCCAACTGACCCAACGATGTATCGTTTCTATGAAATGTTGCAGGTGTACGGTACAACCCTGAAAGCGTTGGTTCATGAGAAATTTGGCGATGGCATTATTAGCGCGATTAACTTCAAACTCGACGTTAAGAAAGTGGCGGACCCGGAAGGTGGCGAACGTGCGGTCATCACCTTAGATGGTAAATATCTGCCGACCAAACCGTTCTGACAGCCATGCGCAACCATCAAAAGACGTTCACGATGCTGCTGGTACTGGTGCTGATTGGTCTTAATATGCGACCACTGCTCACCTCCGTCGGGCCACTGCTACCGCAATTGCGCCAGGCGAGCGGAATGAGCTTTAGCGTGGCTGCCCTGTTGACCGCTCTGCCGGTGGTTACCATGGGCGGGCTGGCGCTGGCCGGAAGCTGGCTTCATCAGCATGTCAGCGAACGTCGCAGTGTCGCCATCAGTCTGTTGCTGATTGCCGTCGGTGCATTGATGCGTGAGCTTTACCCGCAAAGTGCGCTGCTGCTTAGCAGCGCACTGCTTGGTGGGGTGGGGATCGGCATCATTCAGGCGGTGATGCCTTCGGTGATTAAACGGCGGTTTCAGCAGCGCACGCCACTGGTGATGGGGCTGTGGTCCGCGGCTCTGATGGGCGGCGGTGGGCTTGGTGCCGCCATAACGCCCTGGTTAGTTCAACATAGCGAAACCTGGTATCAAACACTCGCCTGGTGGGCGCTGCCTGCCGTTGTTGCGCTCTTTGCCTGGTGGTGGCAAAGCGCCCGCGAGGTCGCCTCTTCCCACAAGACAACAACCACTCCGGTTCGCGTGGTATTCACTCCCCGCGCGTGGACGCTGGGTGTTTACTTCGGTCTGATTAACGGCGGTTACGCCAGCCTGATTGCCTGGTTACCCGCTTTCTATATTGAGATTGGTGCCAGCGCGCAGTACAGCGGTTCCTTACTGGCATTGATGACGCTTGGGCAAGCCGCAGGAGCTTTGCTGATGCCTGCTATGGCTCGCCATCAGGATCGGCGCAAACTGTTAATGCTGGCGCTGGTGTTACAACTGGTGGGGTTCTGCGGCTTTATCTGGCTGCCGATGCAATTGCCGGTATTGTGGGCGATGGTGTGTGGGTTAGGTCTGGGCGGCGCGTTTCCGCTCTGTTTGCTGCTGGCGCTCGATCACTCTGTGCAACCGGCTATTGCTGGCAAGCTGGTGGCGTTTATGCAGGGAATCGGTTTTATCATCGCCGGGCTTGCCCCGTGGTTTTCTGGCGTGCTGCGTAGTATCAGCGGCAATTACCTGATGGACTGGGCATTTCATGCGCTGTGCGTCGTTGGGCTGATGATCATAACCCTGCGTTTTGCACCAGTACGTTTTCCGCAGCTGTGGGTCAAAGAGGCATGATGCGACGCTTGTTCCTGCGCTTTGTTCATGCCGGATGCGGCTAATGTAGATCGCTGAACTTGTAGGCCTGATAAGCGCAGCGTATCAGGCAATTTTTATAATTTAAACTGACGATTCAACTTTATAATCTTTGAAATAATAGTGCTTATCCCGGTCGTTTATTTCGCGAATAACCCGACAAGGAACGCCAGCCGCCACGACGTTTGGTGGAATGTCTTTTGTGACGATACTACCCGCGCCAATAACAGAATTATCCCCGATGGTGACGCCTGGATTAATAACCACATGACTTCCGATCCAGACGTTATTGCCAATCGTTATCGGAAAAGAGTACATCTCGCCGTTTTTTCTCAATTCATGGTGTACAGGGTGTCCCGTAACGGAAAGAGTAACGTTGGGTGCAATCAGTACGTTATCACCGATTGTTACCGTGTAGTCATCGACAATGGTTAAATTGAAATTTGCATAAAAATTGCGGCCTATATGGATGTTGGAACCGTAAGAGAAATAGACAGGCGGTTCTACCCAGGCGTTTTCCCCTACCGTGGCAAACATTTCTTTAATCAGGCTTTCTCTTTTTTCAACTTCTGATGGATGCGAGTGATTAAACTCATACATTAACGTTTTCCCACGAAGTCTTTTTTCCGGTAAGCCTTCGCACATATCGGTAAATAGCTTGCCTGCTCTTATTCTTTCGGTCATTGGCATGTTCAATGCGATCACTCCGTTATGATATGTTGGTCGGATAAGGCGCTCGCGCCGCATCCGACATTGATTGCTTAAGCGACTTCATTCACCTGACGACGCAGCAGGGAAAGCGGGCCGGGGCCGCTAAGCGTGAACACGGAAATTAAGGTGAAGCCCAGCGCCACCAGACCCAGCACCAGATAAGCGCCCTGGAAACCGATGCTTTCATACATATTGCCCGCCAGTACAGACATAAAAATCATCGCCAGTTGCTTAAAGAAGCAGAAACAGACCAGATAAATCGTCGCTGAAAAACGCACTTCAAACTGGCTGGTAATATATTTAAAGCAGCCCACCAGCAGGAACGGTACTTCAAACATATGCAGCGTTTTCAGAATAACCACTTCCAGCGCTGAGGTGGCGAACGATGAGCCAATAATACGTACAGACATAATAGTGCCAGCCAGCAGCAGGGCGTTTTTCCCACCGATGCGATTAATGATCAGTGGCGCAAAGAACATAATCGAGGCGTTAAGTAATTCGCCCATTGTCGTTACGTAGCCAAATACCCGCGTACCCTGTTCACCGGTAGCAAAGAACGAAGTAAAGAAATTAGCAAACTGTTGGTCAAAAACATCGTAGGTGCAGGAAACGCCAATAACATACAGTGACAAAAACCACAGTTTTGGCTGTCTGAACAGTTCCAGTGCCAGCTTAAGGCTAAATGCCGAATGGTTGGCACCTACCGCATTGGCAACCGTGGCAGAAGAGGGCGCATCCGTTTTGGCGAAAAAGAGTAAAACGGCGAGGATGAGTGCACAGCCAGAGCCCAGCCAGAAAACAAACTGATTATTGATGGTGAACATGATGCCGACAATCGAGGCACACAGCGCCCAGCCAACACAGCCAAACATCCGCGCGCGACCAAATTCGAAATTACTGCGACGGCTGACTTTCTCAATAAATGCCTCTACTGCTGGCGCACCGGCGTTAAAACAAAAGCCTAGATAAATACCACCAACAATCGATCCTACTAAAATGTTGTATTGTAACAGTGGCCCGAAGATAAAAATAAAGAACGGCGCAAACATCACTAACATGCCGGTAATAATCCACAGCAGGTATTTGCGCAGCCCGAGTTTGTCAGAAAGCAGACCAAACAGCGGTTGGAATAATAGCGAGAACAGAGAAATAGCGGCAAAAATAATACCCGTATCACTTTTGCTGATATGGTTGATGTCATGTAGCCAAATCGGGAAAAACGGGAAGTAGGCTCCCATGATAAAAAAGTAAAAGAAAAAGAATAAACCGAACATCCAAAAGTTTGTGTTTTTTAAATAGTACATAATGGATTTCCTTACGCGAAATACGGGCAGACATGGCCTGCCCGGTTATTATTATTTTTGACACCAGACCAACTGGTAATGGTAGCGACCGGCGCTCAGCTGGAATTCCGCCGATACTGACGGGCTCCAGGAGTCGTCGCCACCAATCCCCATATGGAAACCGTCGATATTCAGCCATGTGCCTTCTTCCGCGTGCAGCAGATGGCGATGGCTGGTTTCCATCAGTTGCTGTTGACTGTAGCGGCTGATGTTGAACTGGAAGTCGCCGCGCCACTGGTGTGGGCCATAATTCAATTCGCGCGTCCCGCAGCGCAGACCGTTTTCGCTCGGGAAGACGTACGGGGTATACATGTCTGACAATGGCAGATCCCAGCGGTCAAAACAGGCGGCAGTAAGGCGGTCGGGATAGTTTTCTTGCGGCCCTAATCCGAGCCAGTTTACCCGCTCTGCTACCTGCGCCAGCTGGCAGTTCAGGCCAATCCGCGCCGGATGCGGTGTATCGCTCGCCACTTCAACATCAACGGTAATCGCCATTTGACCACTACCATCAATCCGGTAGGTTTTCCGGCTGATAAATAAGGTTTTCCCCTGATGCTGCCACGCGTGAGCGGTCGTAATCAGCACCGCATCAGCAAGTGTATCTGCCGTGCACTGCAACAACGCTGCTTCGGCCTGGTAATGGCCCGCCGCCTTCCAGCGTTCGACCCAGGCGTTAGGGTCAATGCGGGTCGCTTCACTTACGCCAATGTCGTTATCCAGCGGTGCACGGGTGAACTGATCGCGCAGCGGCGTCAGCAGTTGTTTTTTATCGCCAATCCACATCTGTGAAAGAAAGCCTGACTGGCGGTTAAATTGCCAACGCTTATTACCCAGCTCGATGCAAAAATCCATTTCGCTGGTGGTCAGATGCGGGATGGCGTGGGACGCGGCGGGGAGTGTCACGCTGAGGTTTTCAGCCAGACGCCACTGCTGCCAGGCGCTGATGTGTCCGGCTTCTGACCATGCGGTCGCGTTCGGTTGCACTACGCGTACTGTGAGCCAGAGTTGCCCGGCGCTCTCCGGCTGCGGTAGTTCAGGCAGTTCAATCAACTGTTTACCTTGTGGAGCGACATCCAGAGGCACTTCACCGCTTGCCAGCGGCTTACCATCCAGCGCCACCATCCAGTGCAGGAGCTCGTTATCGCTATGACGGAACAGGTATTCGCTGGTCACTTCGATGGTTTGCCCGGATAAACGGAACTGGAAAAACTGCTGCTGGTGTTTTGCTTCCGTCAGCGCTGGATGCGGCGTGCGGTTGGCAAAGACCAGACCGTTCATACAGAACTGGCGATCGTTCGGCGTATCGCCAAAATCACCGCCGTAAGCCGACCACGGGTTGCCGTTTTCATCATATTTAATCAGCGACTGATCCACCCAGTCCCAGACGAAGCCGCCCTGTAAACGGGGATACTGACGAAACGCCTGCCAGTATTTAGCGAAACCGCCAAGACTGTTACCCATCGCGTGGGCGTATTCGCAAAGGATCAGCGGGCGCGTCTCTCCAGGTAGCGAAAGCCATTTTTTGATGGACCATTTCGGCACAGCCGGGAAGGGCTGGTCTTCATCCACGCGCGCGTACATCGGGCAAATAATATCGGTGGCCGTGGTGTCGGCTCCGCCGCCTTCATACTGCACCGGGCGGGAAGGATCGACAGATTTGATCCAGCGATACAGCGCGTCGTGATTAGCGCCGTGGCCTGATTCATTCCCCAGCGACCAGATGCTCACACTCGGGTGATTACGATCGCGCTGCACCATTCGCGTTACGCGTTCGCTCATCGCCGGTAGCCAGCGCGGATCATCGGTCAGACGATTCATTGGCACCATGCCGTGGGTTTCAATATTGGCTTCATCCACCACATACAGGCCGTAGCGGTCGCACAGCGTGTACCACAGCGGATGGTTCGGATAATGCGAACAGCGCACGGCGTTAAAGTTGTTCTGCTTCATCAGCAGGATATCCTGCACCATCGTCTGCTCATCCATGACCTGACCATGCAGAGGATGATGCTCGTGACGGTTAACGCCTCGAATCAGCAACGGCTTGCCGTTCAGCAGCAGCAGACCATTTTCAATCCGCACCTCGCGGAAACCGACATCGCAGGCTTCTGCTTCAATCAGCGTGCCGTCGGCGGTGTGCAGTTCAACCACCGCACGATAGAGATTCGGGATTTCGGCGCTCCACAGTTTCGGGTTTTCGACGTTCAGACGTAGTGTGACGCGATCGGCATAACCACCACGCTCATCGATAATTTCACCGCCGAAAGGCGCGGTGCCGCTGGCGACCTGCGTTTCACCCTGCCATAAAGAAACTGTTACCCGTAGGTAGTCACGCAACTCGCCGCACATCTGAACTTCAGCCTCCAGTACAGCGCGGCTGAAATCATCATTAAAGCGAGTGGCAACATGGAAATCGCTGATTTGTGTAGTCGGTTTGTGCAGCAACGAGACGTCACGGAAAATGCCGCTCATTCGCCACATATCCTGATCTTCCAGATAACTACCGTCACTCCAGCGCAGCACCATCACCGCGAGGCGGTTTTTTCCGGCGCGTAAAAATGCGCTCAGGTCAAATTCAGACGGCAAACGACTGTCCTGGCCGTAACCGACCCAGCGCCCGTTGCACCACAGATGAAACGCCGAGTTAACGCCATCAAAAATAATTCGCGTCTGGCCTTCCTGTAGCCAGCTTTCATCAACATTAAATGTGAGCGAGTAACAACCCGTCGGATTCTCCGTGGGAACAAACGGCGGATTGACCGTAATGGGATAGGTCACGTTGGTGTAGATGGGCGCATCGTAACCGTGCATCTGCCAGTTTGAGGGGACGACGACAGTATCGGCCTCAGGAAGATCGCACTCCAGCCAGCTTTCCGGCACCGCTTCTGGTGCCGGAAACCAGGCAAAGCGCCATTCGCCATTCAGGCTGCGCAACTGTTGGGAAGGGCGATCGGTGCGGGCCTCTTCGCTATTACGCCAGCTGGCGAAAGGGGGATGTGCTGCAAGGCGATTAAGTTGGGTAACGCCAGGGTTTTCCCAGTCACGACGTTGTAAAACGACGGCCAGTGAATCCGTAATCATGGTCATAGCTGTTTCCTGTGTGAAATTGTTATCCGCTCACAATTTCACACAACATACGAGCCGGAAGCATAAAGTGTAAAGCCTGGGGTGCCTAATGAGTGAGCTAACTCACATTAATTGCGTTGCGCTCACTGCCCGCTTTCCAGTCGGGAAACCTGTCGTGCCAGCTGCATTAATGAATCGGCCAACGCGCGGGGAGAGGCGGTTTGCGTATTGGGCGCCAGGGTGGTTTTTCTTTTCACCAGTGAGACGGGCAACAGCTGATTGCCCTTCACCGCCTGGCCCTGAGAGAGTTGCAGCAAGCGGTCCACGCTGGTTTGCCCCAGCAGGCGAAAATCCTGTTTGATGGTGGTTAACGGCGGGATATAACATGAGCTGTCTTCGGTATCGTCGTATCCCACTACCGAGATATCCGCACCAACGCGCAGCCCGGACTCGGTAATGGCGCGCATTGCGCCCAGCGCCATCTGATCGTTGGCAACCAGCATCGCAGTGGGAACGATGCCCTCATTCAGCATTTGCATGGTTTGTTGAAAACCGGACATGGCACTCCAGTCGCCTTCCCGTTCCGCTATCGGCTGAATTTGATTGCGTGTGAGATATTTATGCCAGCCCGCCAGACGCAGACGCGCCGAGACAGAACTTAATGGGCCCGCTAACAGCGCGATTTGCTGGTGACCCAATGCGACCAGATGCTCCACGCCCAGTCGCGTACCGTCTTCATGGGAGAAAATAATACTGTTGATGGGAGTCTGGTCAGAGACATCAAGAAATAACGTCGGAACATTAGCGCAGGCAGCTTCCACAGCAATGGCATCCTGGTCATCCAGCGGATAGTTAATGATCAGCCCACTGACGCGTTGCGCGAGAAGATTGTGCACCGCCGCTTTACAGGCTTCGACGCCGCTTCGTTCTACCATCGACACCACCACGCTGGCACCCAGTTGATCGGCGCGAGATTTAATCGCCGCGACAATTTGCGACGGCGCGTGCAGGGCCAGACTGGAGGTGGCAACGCCAATCAGCAACGACTGTTTCCCCGCCAGTTGTTGTGCCACGCGGTTGGGAATGTAATTCAGCTCCGCCATCGCCGCTTCCACTTTTTCCCGCGTTTTCGCAGAAACGTGGCTGGCCTGGTTCACCACGCGGGAAACGGTCTGATAAGAGACACCGGCATACTCTGCGACATCGTATAGTGTTACTGGTTTCACATTCACCACCCTGAATTGACTCTCTTCCGGGCGCTATCATGCCATACCGCGAAAGGTTTTGCGCCATTCGATGGTGTCAACGTAAATGCACGCCGCTTCGCCGTCCGGCCACCAGAATAGCCTGCGATTCAACCCCTTCTTCGATCTGTTTTGCTACCCGTTGTAGCGCCGGAAGATGCTTTTCCGCTGCCTGTTCAATGGTCATTGCGCTCGCCATATACACCAGATTCAGACAGCCAATCACCCGTTGTTCACTGCGCAGCGGTACGGCGATAGAGGCGATCTTCTCCTCCTGATCCCAGCCGCGGTAGTTCTGTCCGTAACCCTCTTTGCGCGCGCGCGCCAGAATGGCTTGCAGCTTTAACGGTTCTCGTGCCAGTTGATAGTCATCACCGGGGCGGGAGGCTAACATCTCGATTAATTCCTTGCGTTCTTGTTCCGGGCAAAAGGCCAGCCAGGTCAGGCCCGAGGCGGTTTTCAGAAGCGGCAAACGTCGCCCGACCATTGCCCGGTGAAAAGATAAGCGGCTGAAACGGTGGGTGGTTTCGCGTACCACCATTGCATCAACATCCAGCGTGGACACATCTGTCGGCCATACCACTTCGCGCAACAGATCGCCCAGCAGTGGGGCCGCCAGTGCAGAAATCCACTGTTCGTCACGAAATCCTTCGCTTAATTGCCGCACTTTGATGGTCAGACGAAAACTGTCATCGGAGGGGCTACGGCGGACATATCCCTCTTCCTGCAGCGTCTCCAGCAGTCGCCGCACAGTGGTGCGATGCAGGCCGCTGAGTTCCGCCAGCAGCCCGACGCTGGCACCGCCATCAAGTTTATTTAACATATTTAATAACATTAGACCGCGGGTTAAGCCGCGCACGGTTTTGTATTCCGTCTGCTCATTGTTCTGCATATTAATTGACATTTCTATAGTTAAAACAACGTTGTGCACCTGGTGCACATTCGGGCATGTTTTGATTGTAGCCGAAAACACCCTTCCTATACTGAGCGCACAATAAAAAATCATTTACATGTTTTTAACAAAATAAGTTGCGCCGTACTGTGCGCGCAACGGCATTTTGTCCGAGTCGTGAGGTACTGAAATGGCAATACAACACCCTGACATCCAGCCTGCTGTTAACCATAGCGTTCAGGTGGCGATCGCTGGTGCCGGTCCGGTCGGGCTGATGATGGCGAACTATCTCGGCCAGATGGGCATTGACGTGCTGGTGGTGGAGAAACTCGATAAGTTGATCGACTACCCGCGTGCGATTGGTATTGATGACGAGGCGCTGCGCACCATGCAGTCGGTCGGCCTGGTCGATGATGTTCTGCCGCACACTACGCCGTGGCACGCGATGCGTTTTCTCACCCCGAAAGGCCGCTGTTTTGCTGATATTCAGCCAATGACCGATGAATTTGGCTGGCCGCGCCGTAACGCCTTTATTCAGCCTCAGGTCGATGCGGTGATGCTGGAAGGGTTGTCGCGTTTTCCGAATGTGCGCTGCTTGTTTTCCCGCGAGCTGGAGGCCTTCAGCCAGCAAAATGACGAAGTGACCTTGCACCTGAAAACGGCAGAAGGGCAGCGGGAAATAGTCAAAGCCCAGTGGCTGGTGGCCTGTGATGGTGGGGCAAGTTTTGTTCGTCGCACCCTGAATGTGCCGTTTGAAGGTAAAACTGCGCCAAATCAGTGGATTGTGGTGGATATCGCCAACGATCCGTTAAGTACGCCGCATATCTATTTATGTTGCGATCCGGTGCGCCCGTATGTTTCTGCCGCGCTGCCTCATGCGGTACGTCGCTTTGAATTTATGGTGATGCCGGGAGAAACCGAAGAACAGCTGCGTGAGCCGCAAAATATGCGCAAGCTGTTAAGCAAAGTGCTGCCTAATCCGGACAATGTTGAATTGATTCGCCAGCGTGTCTACACCCACAACGCGCGACTGGCGCAACGTTTCCGTATTGATCGCGTACTGCTGGCGGGCGATGCCGCGCACATCATGCCGGTATGGCAGGGGCAGGGCTATAACAGTGGTATGCGCGACGCCTTTAACCTCGCATGGAAACTGGCGTTGGTTATCCAGGGGAAAGCCCGCGATGCGCTGCTCGATACCTATCAACAAGAACGTCGCGATCACGCCAAAGCGATGATTGACCTGTCCGTGACGGCGGGCAACGTGCTGGCTCCGCCGAAACGCTGGCAGGGTACGTTACGTGACGGCGTTTCCTGGCTACTGAATTATCTGCCGCCAGTAAAACGCTACTTCCTCGAAATGCGCTTCAAGCCGATGCCGCAATATTACGGCGGTGCGCTGGTACGTGAGGGCGAAGCGAAGCACTCTCCGGTCGGCAAGATGTTTATTCAGCCGAAAGTCACGCTGGAAAACGGCGACGTGACGCTGCTCGATAACGCGATTGGCGCGAACTTCGCGGTAATTGGCTGGGGATGCAATCCACTGTGGGGGATGAGCGACGAGCAAATCCAGCAGTGGCGCGCGTTGGGCACACGCTTCATTCAGGTGGTGCCGGAAGTGCAAATTCATACCGCACAGGATAACCACGACGGCGTGCTACGCGTGGGCGATACGCAAGGTCGTCTGCGTAGCTGGTTCGCGCAACACAATGCTTCGCTGGTGGTGATGCGCCCGGATCGCTTTGTTGCCGCCACCGCCATTCCGCAAACCCTGGGCAATACGCTGAATAAACTGGCGTCGGTGATGACGCTGACCCGCCCTGATGCCGACGTTTCTGTCGAAAAGGTAGCCTGATATGCACGCTTATCTTCATTGTCTTTCCCACTCGCCGTTGGTGGGGTATGTCGACCCGGCGCAAGAGGTACTCGATGAGGTCAATGGCGTGATTGCCAGCGCCCGCGAGCGTATTGCGGCTTTCTCCCCTGAACTGGTGGTGCTGTTTGCGCCAGATCACTACAACGGCTTTTTCTATGACGTGATGCCACCGTTCTGTTTAGGCGTTGGAGCGACGGCAATTGGTGATTTCGGCAGTGCGGCAGGAGAGCTGCCCGTGCCTGTGGAGCTGGCGGAGGCCTGTGCGCATGCTGTCATGAAGAGCGGGATCGATCTTGCCGTTTCTTACTGTATGCAGGTGGACCACGGGTTCGCCCAGCCGCTGGAGTTCCTGCTCGGTGGGCTGGATAAGGTGCCAGTTCTGCCTGTGTTCATCAACGGTGTCGCCACGCCGCTGCCCGGTTTCCAGCGTACCCGCATGTTGGGTGAAGCCATTGGACGTTTCACCAGCACTCTCAATAAACGCGTGCTGTTCCTGGGTTCCGGTGGGCTTTCCCATCAGCCGCCGGTGCCCGAACTGGCGAAAGCCGATGCCCATATGCGCGACCGTCTGTTGGGGAGCGGGAAAGATTTACCCGCCAGTGAGCGCGAATTGCGTCAGCAACGGGTGATTAGCGCCGCTGAGAAGTTTGTTGAGGATCAGAGAACTCTGCATCCGCTCAACCCGATTTGGGATAACCAGTTCATGACTTTGCTGGAGCAGGGACGCATACAGGAACTGGATGCCGTCAGTAACGAAGAGCTTTCCGCCATTGCCGGAAAGTCGACACATGAAATCAAAACCTGGGTCGCCGCTTTTGCCGCTATTTCTGCATTTGGCAACTGGCGTAGCGAAGGGCGTTATTACCGCCCAATCCCGGAGTGGATTGCCGGATTTGGCTCGTTAAGCGCCAGAACAGAGAACTGAATATGCAGGAGAAGATGATGAGTTATCAGCCACAAACCGAAGCCGCCACCAGCCGTTTTCTGAATGTAGAAGAAGCGGGTAAAACGCTGCGCATCCATTTTAATGACTGCGGACAAGGCGACGAAACCGTTGTCCTGCTGCACGGTTCCGGCCCGGGTGCTACTGGCTGGGCGAACTTCAGCCGCAATATCGATCCGCTGGTAGAGGCGGGCTATCGGGTGATCCTGCTGGATTGTCCGGGTTGGGGCAAAAGCGATTCGATCGTTAATAGTGGTTCACGATCGGATCTTAATGCACGAATCCTGAAAAGCGTGGTGGATCAACTGGATATCGCCAAAATCCACCTGCTGGGCAACTCGATGGGCGGCCATAGTTCTGTGGCGTTCACCCTTAACTGGCCGGAGCGCGTCGGCAAACTGGTGCTGATGGGCGGCGGTACGGGCGGCATGAGTTTGTTTACGCCGATGCCAACCGAAGGTATTAAGCGACTGAATCAGCTTTATCGTCAGCCGACTATCGAAAACCTGAAGCTGATGATGGATATCTTCGTTTTCGATACCAGCGATTTGACCGACGCCCTGTTTGAAGCGCGCCTGAATAATATGCTGTCGCGCCGCGATCACCTGGAAAACTTCGTTAAGAGCCTGGAAGCTAATCCGAAACAGTTCCCGGATTTTGGCCCACGTCTGGCGGAAATCAAAGCGCAAACCCTGATTGTCTGGGGGCGCAACGACCGCTTTGTGCCGATGGATGCGGGTCTGCGTCTGCTGTCCGGCATTGCCGGTTCTGAACTGCATATCTTCCGCGACTGTGGTCACTGGGCGCAGTGGGAACATGCCGACGCTTTCAATCAATTGGTGCTGAATTTCCTCGCACGCCCTTAAGGAATGGTCATGACGAAGCATACTCTTGAGCAACTGGCGGCGGATTTACGCCGCGCCGCAGAGCAGGGCGAAGCGATTGCGCCGCTGCGCGATCTGATTGGTATCGATAACGCTGAAGCGGCCTACGCCATTCAGCACATAAATGTGCAATATGACGTTGCGCAGGGGCGTCGCGTGGTAGGGCGTAAAGTGGGCCTGACGCATCCGAAAGTGCAGCAACAACTGGGCGTTGATCAACCGGATTTCGGGACATTATTTGCCGACATGTGTTATGGCGATAACGAAATCATTCCTTTTTCCCGTGTTCTGCAACCCCGCATTGAAGCGGAGATCGCACTGGTGTTGAACCGCGATTTGCCCGCAACCGATATCACCTTCGACGAATTGTATAACGCCATTGAATGGGTACTTCCGGCGCTGGAGGTGGTGGGTAGCCGCATTCGCGACTGGTCGATTCAGTTTGTCGATACCGTGGCAGATAACGCTTCCTGCGGGGTGTATGTCATCGGCGGTCCGGCGCAACGTCCGGCGGGGTTAGACCTGAAAAACTGCGCCATGAAGATGACGCGTAATAACGAAGAGGTTTCCAGCGGGCGCGGCAGCGAATGCCTGGGACATCCGCTTAATGCCGCCGTCTGGCTGGCACGCAAAATGGCCAGCCTGGGTGAACCGCTGCGCGCCGGAGATATCATTCTTACCGGGGCATTAGGTCCGATGGTGGCAGTGAATGCGGGCGATCGTTTTGAAGCCCATATTGAAGGCATAGGTTCAGTTGCTGCGACATTTTCAAGCGCAGCCCCAAAAGGAAGTCTGTCATGAGTAAGCGTAAAGTCGCCATTATCGGTTCTGGCAACATTGGCACCGATCTGATGATTAAAATTTTGCGTCACGGTCAGCATCTGGAGATGGCGGTGATGGTCGGCATTGATCCTCAGTCCGACGGTCTGGCGCGTGCCAGACGTATGGGCGTCGCCACCACCCATGAAGGGGTGATCGGGCTGATGAACATGCCTGAATTTGCTGATATCGACATTGTATTTGATGCGACCAGCGCGGGCGCGCATGTGAAAAACGATGCCGCTTTACGCGAAGCGAAACCGGATATTCGCTTAATTGACCTGACGCCTGCTGCCATCGGCCCTTACTGCGTGCCGGTGGTTAACCTCGAGGCGAACGTCGATCAACTGAACGTCAACATGGTCACCTGCGGCGGCCAGGCCACCATTCCAATGGTGGCGGCAGTTTCACGCGTGGCGCGTGTTCATTACGCCGAAATTATCGCTTCTATCGCCAGTAAATCTGCCGGACCTGGCACGCGTGCCAATATCGATGAATTTACGGAAACCACTTCCCGAGCCATTGAAGTGGTGGGCGGCGCGGCAAAAGGGAAGGCGATTATTGTGCTTAACCCAGCAGAGCCACCGTTGATGATGCGTGACACGGTGTATGTATTGAGCGACGAAGCTTCACAAGATGATATCGAAGCCTCAATCAATGAAATGGCTGAGGCGGTGCAGGCTTACGTACCGGGATATCGCCTGAAACAGCGCGTGCAGTTTGAAGTTATCCCGCAGGATAAACCGGTTAATTTGCCGGGCGTGGGTCAGTTCTCCGGGCTGAAAACGGCGGTCTGGCTGGAAGTCGAAGGCGCAGCGCATTATCTGCCTGCCTATGCGGGCAACCTCGACATTATGACTTCCAGTGCGCTGGCGACAGCGGAAAAAATGGCCCAGTCACTGGCGCGCAAGGCAGGAGAAGCGGCATGAACGGTAAAAAACTTTATATCTCGGACGTCACGTTGCGTGACGGTATGCACGCCATTCGTCATCAGTATTCGCTGGAAAACGTTCGCCAGATTGCCAAAGCACTGGACGATGCCCGCGTGGATTCGATTGAAGTGGCCCATGGCGACGGTTTGCAGGGTTCCAGCTTTAACTATGGTTTCGGCGCACATAGCGACCTTGAATGGATTGAAGCAGCGGCGGATGTGGTGAAGCACGCCAAAATCGCGACGTTGCTGCTGCCAGGAATCGGCACTATTCACGATCTGAAAAATGCCTGGCAGGCTGGCGCGCGGGTGGTTCGTGTGGCAACGCACTGTACCGAAGCTGATGTTTCCGCCCAGCATATTCAGTATGCCCGCGAGCTCGGAATGGACACCGTTGGTTTTCTGATGATGAGCCATATGACCACGCCGGAGAATCTCGCAAAGCAGGCAAAGCTGATGGAAGGCTACGGTGCGACCTGTATTTATGTGGTGGATTCTGGCGGTGCGATGAACATGAGCGATATCCGTGACCGTTTCCGCGCCCTGAAAGCAGAGCTGAAACCAGAAACGCAAACTGGCATGCACGCTCACCATAACCTGAGTCTTGGCGTGGCGAACTCTATCGCGGCGGTGGAAGAGGGCTGCGACCGAATCGACGCCAGCCTCGCGGGAATGGGCGCGGGCGCAGGTAACGCGCCGCTGGAAGTATTTATTGCCGCCGCGGATAAACTGGGCTGGCAGCATGGGACCGATCTCTATGCGTTAATGGATGCCGCCGACGACCTGGTGCGTCCGTTGCAGGATCGACCGGTACGAGTCGATCGCGAAACGCTGGCGCTGGGATACGCTGGTGTTTACTCGAGCTTCCTGCGTCACTGTGAAACGGCGGCGGCGCGTTATGGCTTAAGTGCGGTGGATATTCTCGTTGAGCTGGGCAAACGCCGGATGGTTGGCGGCCAGGAGGATATGATCGTTGACGTGGCGCTGGATCTGCGCAACAACAAATAATATTGACTGCCGAGAACGTGCATTTTGTATGCCCATCCCAGCACGACTGCCGGATGCGGCGTGAACGCCTTATCCGGCCTACGGATGGCGTGAGAATTTGTAGGTCTGATAAGACGCGTTAGCGTCGCATCAGGCATCTGCGCACGACTGCCGGATGCGGCGTAAACGCCTTATCCTGCCTACGGATGGCGCGGGAATTTGTAGGCCTGATAAGACGCGTTAGCGTCGCATCAGGCATCTGCACACGACTGCCGGATGCGGTAAACGTCTTATCCGGCCTACATTTCGCCCGTAGGCAGTCATTAAATAGTTCTGATTACGCGGCTGGCAATGTATCAGTCGCGATTCACCTGCACTCGCAACGAGGTTCATCTTATGTCGACTCGTACCCCTTCATCATCTTCATCCCGCTTGATGCTGACCATCGGGCTTTGTTTTTTGGTCGCTCTGATGGAAGGGCTGGATCTTCAGGCGGCTGGCATTGCGGCGGGTGGCATCGCCCAGGCTTTTGCACTCGATAAAATGCAAATGGGCTGGATATTCAGCGCCGGAATACTCGGTTTGCTACCCGGCGCGTTGGTTGGCGGAATGCTGGCGGACCGTTATGGTCGCAAGCGCATTTTGATTGGCTCAGTTGCGCTGTTTGGTTTGTTCTCACTGGCAACGGCGATTGCCTGGGATTTCCCCTCACTGGTCTTTGCGCGGCTGATGACCGGTGTCGGGCTGGGGGCGGCGTTGCCGAATCTTATCGCCCTGACGTCTGAAGCCGCGGGTCCACGTTTTCGTGGGACGGCAGTGAGCCTGATGTATTGCGGTGTTCCCATTGGCGCGGCGCTGGCGGCGACACTGGGTTTCGCGGGGGCAAACTTAGCATGGCAAACGGTGTTTTGGGTAGGTGGTGTGGTGCCGTTGATTCTGGTGCCGCTATTAATGCGCTGGCTGCCGGAGTCGGCGGTTTTCGCTGGCGAAAAACAGTCTGCGCCACCACTGCGTGCCTTATTTGCGCCAGAAACGGCAACCGCGACGCTGCTGCTGTGGTTGTGTTATTTCTTCACTCTGCTGGTGGTCTACATGTTGATCAACTGGCTACCGCTACTTTTGGTGGAGCAAGGATTCCAGCCATCGCAGGCGGCAGGGGTGATGTTTGCCCTGCAAATGGGGGCGGCAAGCGGGACGTTAATGTTGGGCGCATTGATGGATAAGCTGCGTCCAGTAACCATGTCGCTACTGATTTATAGCGGCATGTTAGCTTCGCTGCTGGCGCTTGGAACGGTGTCGTCATTTAACGGTATGTTGCTGGCGGGATTTGTCGCGGGGTTGTTTGCGACAGGTGGGCAAAGCGTTTTGTATGCCCTGGCACCGTTGTTTTACAGTTCGCAGATCCGCGCAACAGGTGTGGGAACAGCCGTGGCGGTAGGGCGTCTGGGGGCTATGAGCGGTCCGTTACTGGCCGGGAAAATGCTGGCATTAGGCACTGGCACGGTCGGCGTAATGGCCGCTTCTGCACCGGGTATTCTTGTTGCTGGGTTGGCGGTGTTTATTTTGATGAGCCGGAGATCACGAATACAGCCGTGCGCCGATGCCTGACGTGCCTTATTAGGCAGGGGCGAAAGGGACTTCACCCCAATACACCTACGGCGTTTACAGGTATACTCGCTAAAAATTATTCAGCGGGTTTGGAAACAAAGATGGCAAAACTTACCTTACAAGAGCAGTTGCTCAAAGCAGGATTAGTCACCAGCAAAAAAGCGGCGAAGGTGGAGAGAACGGCGAAAAAATCGCGCGTTCAGGCGCGTGAAGCTCGGGCGGCGGTAGAAGAAAATAAAAAGGCACAGCTTGAGCGTGATAAACAGCTTAGCGAACAGCAAAAACAAGCGGCGTTGGCGAAAGAATATAAAGCTCAGGTGAAGCAGCTTATTGAAATGAACCGAATCACCATTGCCAATGGCGATATTGGTTTTAACTTCACTGACGGCAATCTGATTAAGAAGATTTTTGTCGATAAGCTCACACAGGCGCAGTTGATTAATGGTCGTCTGGCGATTGCCCGCTTGTTGGTCGATAACAATAGCGAAGGTGAATACGCCATTATTCCCGCCAGCGTTGCCGATAAAATTGCTCAGCGCGATGCCAGCAGTATAGTGTTGCACAGCGCGCTCAGCGCCGAAGAGCAGGATGAAGACGACCCGTATGCCGACTTCAAAGTGCCTGATGATTTGATGTGGTAAACATAGATAAGTCGTGCGCAGATGCCTGATGCGACGCTATGCGCGTCTTATCAGGCCTACGGTTTATGGGCGAAGTGTAGACCGGATAAGGCGTTCACGCCGCATCCGGCAGTCGTGCGCCATGCCTGATGCGACGCTTTGCGCGTCTTATCAGGCCTACGGTTTACGGGCGAAGTGTAGGCCGGATAAGGCGTTCACGCCGCATCCGGCAGTCGTGCACTATTATCAACGCATATTCAGTTTATTGGCGTGGTAGGCAATATGCTCGCCAATAAAACTGGAGACAAAATAATAGCTGTGATCATAACCCTCGTGATAACGGATTAACGTCTTGATATTCATCTCCTGGCAGATCTTTTCAAGATTTGGAGTCCGCAGCTGTTCTGCGTAAAAATCATCACTCAACCCCTGATCAACCATGATTTCCGCAACGCGTTGACCTTGTGAAATAAGACTCACCGGGTCGTAATCCAACCAGGCATCTTTATTTTCAGCAAGATATGCAGCAAAGGCTTGCTGTCCCCACGGCACTTGCGATGGGGAGACAATGGGCGAAAACGCCGAGACGCTGACATATTCATCTGGGTTACGTAACGCCAGCACCAGCGCGCCCAGCCCGCCCATAGAATGACCAGAGATAGACTTTTTGGCCGTTGCCGGAAAATGATGCATCACTAAATCCGGCAGCTCGTTGCGGATATAGTCATACATTTTGTAATGTTCATTCCACGGCGCTTGCGTCGCGTTCAGGTAAAACCCGGCACCTTGCCCGAGATCGTAACGGTCAGCATCTGCGACATGACTGCCTCGCGGACTGGTGTCCGGCGCAACAACAATAATGTTGTGCTCAGCCGCGTAACGCTGCATCCCCGATTTAGTAATGAAATTCTGCTCGTTGCAGGTCAGGCCTGAAAGCCAGTACAGCACCGGCAATTTTTCATTCGCGGCTTTTGGTGGGAGATAGACGCCGACATTCATTTCACATTTCAGTGATTGGGAATAATGCCGATACACATTTTGCCAGCCGCCAAAGCTGGCATGTTTTTCAATGAGTTCCATCAGTCATTATCTCACGGTTAATCCCCCGGACGGCTGCCCAGGGAGAGTATTAAGAACCCCGTCTGAAGTGGACGGGGTATACCTGCGGGAAATCAGTAACGAATTACGGTTCGAATGGATTTGCCTTCATGCATCAGGTCGAAGGCGTCATTAATTTCATCAAGGCTCATGGTATGCGTGACAAACGGTTCCAGATCGATATCACCTTTCATCGCATCTTCAACCATACCCGGTAACTGGGAACGACCTTTCACGCCGCCAAACGCGGAACCTTTCCATACGCGACCAGTGACCAACTGGAATGGACGGGTGGAGATTTCCTGACCAGAACCTGCCACCCCGATGATCACCGACTGACCCCAGCCGCGGTGTGCACTTTCCAGCGCCGCACGCATCACGTTGACGTTACCGATGCATTCAAAGGTATGGTCGATACCCCATTTGTTGATATCCAGCAGGACATCTTTAATCGGTTTGTCGTAGTCATTCGGGTTAATGCAGTCGGTAGCACCGAAGCGACGAGCCAGATCGAATTTCTTCGGGTTGGTATCGATAGCGATAATCCGTCCCGCTTTCGCCTGACGCGCGCCCTGAACCACTGCCAGACCAATCGCGCCAAGACCAAACACGGCAACAGAATCACCTGGCTGGACTTTAGCTGTGTTGTGCACCGCGCCAATACCGGTGGTCACGCCACAGCCCAGCAGGCAGACGTGTTCATGGTTTGCTTCTGGATTAATTTTGGCCAGAGACACTTCCGCGACCACGGTGTATTCACTGAATGTTGAGCATCCCATGTAGTGATAAAGCGGCTGCCCGTTGTAAGAAAAACGGGTGGTGCCGTCTGGCATCAAGCCTTTACCCTGGGTTTCGCGAACCGCAACACAGAGGTTAGTTTTGCCAGAACGACAGAACTCACACTCGCCGCACTCCGCGGTGTAAAGCGGGATCACATGGTCGCCAGGTTTGACGCTGGTTACGCCTTCACCGACTTCAACCACAACGCCGGCCCCTTCGTGACCGAGAACCACCGGGAATACACCTTCCGGGTCATCCCCGGAGAGGGTAAATGCGTCGGTATGGCAAACGCCGGTATGGGTGACTTTAATCAGCACTTCACCTTTTTTCGGTGGTGCAACGTCAATTTCAACGATTTCCAGCGGTTTACCGGGAGCAAATGCAACGGCAGCACGTGATTTCATCTCTCGCTCTTCCTCAATATGGTAATAGATTCAGCTATTTAAGATAGGCTCGAACCAGTTCAATAGTGTCGTCAACGGATTGGCTGACTTCGCGGCTGTAGCAGTCATTTCGGTCAAACGTTTCCCGGATATGGCTTTCAAGCACTTCTGCCATCAGCCCATTAGCCGCGCCCCGAACGGCAGCGATCTGTTGGAGTATGGCACGGCATTCGGCATCACCCTCCAGCGACCGTTCCAGAGCATCAATCTGCCCTCGAATACGACGAACTCGAGTAAGGACCTTTTTCTTCTCTTCCGGAGTACTGGGCATTTCGCACCTCATTATCTGCACGCAATATACTATAGGGGGGTATGCTATATGTCAATGCATACCCCCCTATAGTATATAACACTGGAGAATAAAATTTATCCGGTGAATGTGGTCGGAAAACAAAGAGGAAAGGGGGGGCTAATCGGCAGGGAAGGCCGCCCCGGATAGCGGGCGGCAGAAGGAATCAGAATTTCCAGGTCAGATGGGCTGCAAGTTGCAGACCGTTATAATCATCGGTTGGGGTGTCGTACCACACTTTACCTGCCGTCAGCCCGAGATTAAGTTGCTCAGTCAGCGGTTGAATACGTTGCAGACTGACGCTCTTCATGCTGCCGTAGCGTGTTTCTGGCGTCCAGTCATAGGTGTAAGCGCCTGTTCCGCGGCTTAGCCATAGTTGCGTATAACCAGTGCCGCGCGGGTCATTCAGACGCACGGAAATCATATTGCTATAACTACCACCTGCATCGCTGGAGTCATAATGGGTATAGCGGTAGCTGGTGATCACCGGGCCAGTATAGAGTGATACGCCGCCTTGCCAGGCATCGACTTCGACATCATCGTAATATTTAGTGTAGCGATAACCGGTCGTGAAAAGCGTTTTTGGCAACAGGGCCAGGTTAATATCCTGACGAAAATCCTGGCGGGCAAAGACCGGCGTATTATCCGCAAAGGCAATACCCGTTCGGGTTGTCAGCCAGTTATTCCATTTATACCAGACCGCACCCTGACCGCGAGTGGCATTGAAATGTTCAGTTTCATAATCACGACGCCCCTGGGAAAGATTAAAAAGCAGCGTTGCGTTTTCAACTTTCGCCACCAGTTCAGCATACGCTAAATTACGGTTGCCATGATCGCCAGAATAATCGGTAAAATCGTAGCCCGCGGTAATGGAAGTTAACCCGGCATAAGCGGGCAATGCGCTAAAAATGGCCGCCGCTAATAACGTCCGTTTTATCATTTTAATCTCCTGTACGGATAAGTTCTTGTCGGAGTGAATAAGTTCCGGCAGGTAAATTACGTTCTACAATCACGCGCGGGCCAAGTTGCGTGTTCGGGGAAATAATTCGCCCAGGCAAAATTATAACTTGTACGCCAAGGCGTGAACGCTGCCCGATATAACAACCTAATTTATCGCATCCGGTAGCGATAATTCCCTCTGGAGTTCGAACAGACACAGGCTGTTCATCCAGACGATGATTACTGGTACGTACTTGTGCGCCCAAATATGCCTGGTTTGCAACTACCGAGTCGGCAATAAAACATTGCGGACCAATCGTTGCTTCCGCTTCAATAACCGCATTTTTAATTTCGGTGGCAAAACCAATTTTTACACCATTGCTGATTATTGTGCCAGGACGAATAAACGCATAATTACCTATCAGGCAGTTTGCGCCAATCACTACCGGACCCTGAATAACGGCACCATGACAAATACGGGTATTCGCGCCGATAACAACTTCACCTGCAGTTTCATCAATAATTACCTGGTCTGCAATCTGAATATTTTTCTCTTTAACATTAAGCTTCAGATAGTTTTTCAGTTCCTGTGACAGAAGGTTGGGAATAAGCGGTTGACGCTTCCACCAGTGCGGAATAGCGGGTGGGTTTGTCGCGCTGAGGTTCGCGTCCAGTAAAAAAGGCAATAAGTCCATAAATAATCCAGATGGCATAAGCTAATAATACATACACAACGGAAAGCGGCGCTAAAGGCACCAACAACCAGCAACGATGAAACCAGGCGCTAAAAGCACCAATAACACAAACTACGCCGATCCAGATAAGCGGAAACATTGCCAACACCACACCATGCGGCCCGGTGGTGATGAATTCATTAAACCAGGTAGTGAGATAAATCCCAACGCCATAAAGCACAACCAACAGCATAGGAAATATACTGAAGATACCGAAGCGGCTAAATAAAAGTCTTTTATGCAGGCGCATACAGACCGCGTATCCCACAATCCAACGCCGCCAGCGACGCCACTCCTCACGCGGGCTGTTGCATTCCTGTGGGTATACGATGCAGCGATTCGCCTGCCGAATACGGTAGCCGTTTGCCACTAATGTCCAGGTGAGATCAAGGTCTTCGACTTTAGTACGATCCGAGAAACCGAACTTACGCAATACATCAGTACGGAACATTCCGCAGGCACCGCTGATAATAAACGGTGCGCCGCCCAGGAGCTGCTGTAGCGTGCGCTTCATAACAATCATCGGCAACTTTACGGTCGCGCGGATGTGCGGTAACAGCCCCGCGCCTTTCAACGCAGTAGAGGGAATGCCGCCTACGGCATCAGCACCGCGCTCAATTTCTGCCAGCATATAGCCCATTCCGTCTTGATCGGGCGGAACATAGGTGTCGGCATCACTTAAAAAAACCTGGTCGCAGGTGGCATAATTGAGGCCATTCATCAGCGCACCACCTTTACCGGTATTTTTTTGCGTGACGGCAACAAAGCGGTCGCCCCATTTGCGTTTGACTTCCGCCATGACCGCTTCGGTATTGTCCGTGGAGCCGTCGTTAACGCAAATTACCCGGCAAAAATAAGGGTTACGCAGTAGATTATCCAGTGACTGCGCCAGACACGGGCCTTCGTTATACGCAGGTATAATGGCGTCAATACAGCCTTTCTTTTGACTGGGTTTACGTCTTAGCGTACTTAAAAACCATAGCAACATTGCTATGGACATACAGATAAATATCCAGGTTTTCATGCAATTTGCTCAAAGAATCATTTTATGAATTACAAAGCCTTCACCCAGATCGCTATTGACCTGTTGCCCGCGAAATTGTGCAACTGCACGCAGGCGATCATGACGCATATAATCACGTCGTTCCTGGCTTTTATGTTTTTTTAATGCAGCAAGTTTGACTGTGAAATATTCTTCTTTAACGGATTCAAAAACCTGAGGCATAAATGAAAGCCAGGTACTTGGGGTTTCGTAGCCGAGAATTTGCGGAATAGTTCGGCAGGCAACCATTGAAGCTTGATAAACAGCAAGATGATCCTGATGGCGGTCGGCATCATGCATGGTATATACCCGCATGATTTCAACATCAGAAGGAATTTGATTTTTAATGATGTCTTCCAGGGCGGAAATCATATCATTGAGCTGTAAATGAGCGCGGGTGTCAGCAAAATTAAGATGAATAGTTTGGTGGCACCCTAATATCTTTAGGGCGTTGCGCGATTCTTCATGGCGATCGATTATTCCATCTGTGCCAGAGTTGCCGGTAGTCATCACCACGGCTGCGATATAAATTCCTTTTTGCGCAAGACGAGCAAGCGATGCGCCACAGCCTAATTCTATATCGTCAGGATGTGCGCCAATAGCAAGGATACCCTTTCTTTTATTTGCCGAAGAAAGGAGGGCTGAATCTAAAACCTTATCCACTTAATGACACTCCATTTTATTTATTATACTACAAGCACAACGATGCACTCAGAGACGTAATCTCTGGCGCAGCCAGATGTTAATTTATAAATGTTAAATGTTGCTAATAACTGAAAAGCAAGGGCTTTCAGACCCGCGGGTTCGACTGGGTAATGTTTCTATGCAATTCATATGTTAAGTGTTTGTATGTTTGGTATGTATAGTTATTTTGTTTTATACATTGTATTTAGATGTGATTTAGTTTGTCAATTAATTGCATTTAAAAAATATGTTCTGTGAACAAGCATTGTTTATATACATTATGTGAATGTAATATGCGAGTGATTGAGAATGATACAGTGATATATACAATGCGAATATAATAGTTTTATTATATGTATTGATATTGATAGAAATAATGAAGTAATAAATCTCGTAATGTGGTTGTTTATGCATCACTAAAATGAAGTGTAGTAATTTTCCCAATTGTTAGAACGGAGTAATTGCATATTTAATCTTTCCTTAGCCGTTTTTTTGCTAAGAATAAAATCATCTGTGCGATAACGACTAATTCTTTTAATGAATGTTTTTATTCCTGAATACTGCTCCCATAACAAGACAGGGGAGCAGACAATCATGGCAATTTCATCGCGAAACACACTTCTTGCCGCACTGGCATTCATCGCTTTTCAGGCACAGGCGGTGAACGTCACCGTGGCGTATCAAACCTCAGCCGAACCGGCGAAAGTGGCTCAGGCCGACAACACCTTTGCTAAAGAAAGCGGAGCAACCGTGGACTGGCGTAAGTTTGACAGCGGAGCCAGCATCGTGCGGGCGCTGGCTTCTGGCGACGTGCAAATCGGCAACCTTGGTTCCAGCCCGTTAGCGGTTGCAGCCAGCCAACAGGTGCCGATTGAAGTCTTCTTGCTGGCGTCAAAACTGGGTAACTCAGAAGCGCTGGTGGTAAAGAAAACTATCAGCAAACCGGAAGATCTGATTGGCAAACGCATCGCCGTACCGTTTATCTCTACCACCCACTACAGCCTGCTGGCAGCGCTGAAACACTGGGGCATTAAACCCGGGCAAGTGGAGATTGTGAACCTGCAGCCGCCCGCGATTATCGCTGCATGGCAGCGGGGAGATATTGATGGTGCTTATGTCTGGGCACCGGCGGTTAACGCCCTGGAAAAAGACGGCAAAGTGCTGACCGATTCTGAACAGGTCGGGCAGTGGGGTGCGCCAACGCTGGACGTCTGGGTGGTGCGCAAAGATTTTGCCGAGAAACATCCTGAGGTGGTGAAAGCGTTCGCCAAAAGCGCCATCGATGCTCAGCAACCGTACATTGCTAACCCAGACGCGTGGCTGAAACAGCCGGAAAACATCAGCAAACTGGCGCGGTTAAGCGGCGTGCCTGAAGGTGACGTTCCGGGGCTGGTGAAGGGGAATACCTATCTGACGCCGCAGCAACAAACGGCAGAACTGACCGGACCGGTGAACAAAGCGATCATCGACACCGCGCAGTTTTTGAAAGAGCAGGGCAAGGTCCCGGCTGTAGCGAATGATTACAGCCAGTACGTTACCTCGCGCTTCGTGCAATAAAAGGAGGCGCAGATGCTGCAAATCTCTCATCTTTACGCCAATTATGGCGGCAAACCGGCACTGGAAGATATCAACCTGACGCTGGAAAGCGGTGAGCTACTGGTGGTGCTGGGGCCGTCCGGCTGCGGTAAAACCACCCTGCTGAATCTGATTGCCGGTTTTGTGCCTTATCAGCACGGCAGCATTCAACTGGCGGGTAAGCGTATTGAGGGGCCGGGAGCAGAGCGCGGCGTGGTTTTTCAGAATGAAGGGCTGCTACCGTGGCGCAATGTCCAGAACAACGTGGCGTTCGGCCTGCAACTGGCAGGTATAGAGAAAATGCAGCGACTGGAAATCGCGCACCAGATGCTGAAAAAAGTGGGGCTGGAAGGAGCAGAAAAACGCTACATCTGGCAGCTCTCCGGCGGTCAACGTCAGCGGGTGGGCATTGCTCGCGCGCTGGCGGCAAATCCCCAGCTGTTATTACTCGACGAACCGTTTGGTGCGCTGGATGCCTTCACCCGCGACCAGATGCAAACCCTGCTGCTGAAACTCTGGCAGGAGACGGGCAAGCAGGTGCTGTTGATTACCCACGATATAGAAGAAGCGGTGTTTATGGCGACTGAACTGGTTCTGCTTTCACCCGGCCCTGGCCGCGTGCTGGAGCGGCTGCCGCTCAACTTTGCTCGCCGCTTTGTTGCGGGAGAGTCGAGCCGCAGCATCAAGTCCGATCCACAATTCATCGCCATGCGCGAATATGTTTTAAGCCGCGTATTTGAGCAGCGGGAGGCGTTCTCATGAGTGTGCTCATTAATGAAAAACTGCATTCGCATCGGCTGAAATGGCGCTGGCCGCTCTCGCGTCAGGTGACCTTAAGCATTGGCACGTTAGCGGTTTTGCTCACTGTATGGTGGGCAGTCGCAGCGCTGCAACTGATTAGCCCGCTGTTTTTGCCGCCACCGCAACAGGTACTGGCAAAACTGCTCACCATTGCCGGGCCGCAGGGATTTATGGACGCCACGCTGTGGCAGCATCTGGCCGCCAGCCTGACGCGCATTGTGCTGGCGCTACTCGCGGCGGTGGTAATCGGTATTCCGGTCGGGATCGCCATGGGGCTAAGCCCGACGGTGCGCGGCATTCTGGATCCGGTAATCGAACTTTATCGTCCGGTGCCGCCGCTGGCTTATTTGCCGCTGATGGTGATCTGGTTTGGTATTGGTGAAACCTCGAAGATCTTACTGATCTATTTAGCGATTTTTGCACCGGTGGCGATGTCGGCGCTGGCGGGGGTGAAAAGCGCGCAGCAGGTTCGCATTCGTGCCGCCCAGTCGCTGGGTGCCAGCCGTGCGCAGGTGCTGTGGTTTGTCATTTTGCCCGGCGCGCTGCCGGAAATCCTCACCGGATTACGCATTGGTCTGGGTGTGGGCTGGTCTACGCTGGTAGCGGCGGAGCTGATTGCCGCGACGCGCGGTTTAGGATTTATGGTTCAGTCAGCGGGTGAATTTCTCGCGACTGACGTGGTGCTGGCGGGGATCGCGGTGATTGCGATTATCGCCTTTCTTTTAGAACTGGGTTTGCGCGCGTTACAGCGCCGTCTGACGCCCTGGCATGGAGAAGTACAATGAGTGAACGTCTGAGCATTACCCCGCTGGGGCCGTATATCGGCGCACAAATTTCGGGTGCCGACCTGACGCGCCCGTTAAGCGATAATCAGTTTGAACAGCTTTACCATGCGGTGCTGCGCCATCAGGTGGTGTTTCTGCGCGATCAAACTATTACGCCGCAGCAGCAACGCGCGCTGGCCCAGCGTTTTGGCGAACTGCATATTCACCCTGTTTACCCTCATGCCGAAGGGGTTGACGAGATCATCGTGCTGGATACCCATAACGATAATCCGCCGGATAACGACAACTGGCATACCGATGTGACATTTATTGAAACGCCACCCGCAGGGGCGATTCTGGCAGCTAAAGAGTTACCTTCGACCGGCGGTGATACGCTCTGGACCAGCGGTATTGCGGCCTATGAGGCGCTCTCTGTTCCCTTCCGCCAGCTGCTGAGCGGGCTGCGTGCGGAGCATGATTTCCGTAAATCGTTCCCGGAATACAAATACCGCAAAACCGAGGAGGAACATCAACGCTGGCGCGAGGCGGTCGCGAAAAATCCTCCGTTGCTACATCCGGTGGTGCGAACGCATCCGGTGAGCGGTAAACAGGCGCTGTTTGTGAATGAAGGCTTTACTACGCGAATTGTCGATGTCAGCGAGAAAGAGAGCGAAGCCTTGTTAGGCTTTTTATTCGCCCATATCACTAAACCGGAGTTTCAGGTGCGTTGGCGCTGGCAACCGAATGATATTGCGATTTGGGATAACCGCGTGACTCAGCACTATGCCAATGCCGATTACCTGCCACAGCGGCGGATTATGCATCGGGCGACGATTCTTGGGGATAAACCGTTTTATCGGGCGGGGTGATACGAGTGCGGACGGTTCCCTCGCCCCCTTGGGGAGAGGGTTAGGGTGAGGGGGCGTTCACCGTACTTTCAACAGGTTAACTCCCCCTTTCTGAGAGGAAAAAAATTAACGCAGAATCTTCTTCTCAGCCAAATCCAGCGCAAAGTAGCTGAAAATCAGATCCGCACCCGCACGCTTAATCGAACCTAAGCTTTCGAGCACGACTTTCTCTTCATCTATAGCACCCGCCAGCGCGGCGAACTTAATCATCGCGTACTCACCGCTCACCTGATACGCGCCAATCGGCAATTCAGTACGTTCACGCAGCTCACGCACGATGTCGAGGTATGCTCCAGCAGGTTTAACCATCAGGCAGTCTGCGCCCTGGGCTTCATCCAGCAGTGATTCACGAATCGCCTCGCGACGGTTCATTGGGTTCATCTGATAGCTTTTGCGGTCGCCTTTTAATGCGCTTCCGGCAGCTTCACGGAACGGACCATAAAAGGAAGAGGCGAACTTGGTCGAATACGACATAATCGCCGTATCTTTAAAGCCTGCAGCGTCCAGCGCCTGGCGAATAGCCTGTACCTGGCCATCCATCGCGGCGGAAGGGGCGATGAAGTCTGCGCCTGCAGCAGCTGCAACCACGGCTTGCTTGCCTAAATTTTCCAGAGTCGCGTCGTTGTCGACGCCATGCTCGCACAGCACACCGCAGTGACCGTGAGAAGTGTATTCACAGAAGCAGGTGTCTGACATGACGATCATTTCTGGCACGGTCTGCTTGCAGATGCGCGACATACGCGCCACCAGTCCATCTTCCCGCCAGGCATCGCTGCCGGTTTCATCGGTATGGTGAGAGATGCCAAAAGTCATCACGGAACGAATACCGGCGTTGGCGATGCGTTCAATTTCGCGTGCCAGATGTTTCTCTGGAATGCGCATCACGCCTGGCATGGCTTCAACGGCTTTGTAGTCGTCAATTTCTTCTTCAACAAAGATCGGCAACACCAGGTCGTTAAGGCTAAGTGTTGTCTCTTCAAACATAGCGCGCAGCGCAGGAGATTTGCGCAGGCGACGAGGGCGTTGGATTAAGTCTGTCATGGTCTGCCTGATGTTTGTGGAATTAAGGTGCACAGTATACCTGAAGCGGGGCAGGAGTGTTTTACGAAAGTTGTCGCGATGTTGACAAGAAGAGAATGGAAGAGATGCCAGGACATCTTTGTAATAGAAATAGCAATAATTTCATATTCACTGAAAATATTTTTAATCTTTATTTATAGTTCTTGGTTATTATTTTTGGAGTTTGGTTGTCCTGCTATAAATTGAATAATTAAAACTTTTTTGCATATTGATAGGATATTTATCTGGTTTGTGCCTGTGATATTTGTGACGCGTATGTATCAAAAATAACATCATCTGCAACATGTTGAAATATCGTCCTTTTATCAATTTGATGCGTGTTTTTCTCCATGAATTATATATGTCCATATTCGGACTTAGGGGAAAGAATAATTGAACCATTCGTCTGTAACGCAGCATAATCATTAGCGCGAAACATAATATGTTTTCTATGCATTGATAATTGATGGATCAACTTATTACGTCCCTGAGGAGGGATGACAAATGCACTCCTGGAAAAAGAAACTTGTAGTATCACAATTAGCATTGGCTTGCACTCTGGCTATCACCTCTCAGGCTAATGCAGCGACCAACGATATTTCTGGTCAAACTTACAATACTTTCCATCACTACAACGACGCCACCTATGCTGATGACGTTTACTATGATGGTTATGTAGGCTGGAACAACTATGCCGCTGATAGTTATTACAACGGCGATATCTACCCGGTCATTAATAACGCTACTGTTAACGGCGTGATTTCTACCTACTATCTGGACGACGGTATTTCTACCAATACCAACGCCAATAGTCTGACAATCAAAAACAGCACTATTCACGGTATGATTTATTCCGAGTGCATGACAACTGATTGTGCTGAACGTGCGAATGATTATTACCATGACCGTCTGGCGCTGACTGTTGATAATTCAACGATCGACGACAACTACGAACACTACACATATAACGGCACTTACAATAATGCCGCTGATACTCATGTTGTAAACGTATATAACATTGGTACTGCTATTACTCTGGATCAGGAAGTTGATCTGTCCATCACTAATAACTCTCACGTAGCGGGTATTACGCTGACTCAGGGTTATGAGTGGGAAGATATTGACGACAACACTGTCAGCACTGGCGTAAACAGCAGCGAAGTGTTTAATAACACCATCACTGTTAAAGATTCTACCGTGACCTCTGGTTCATGGACTGATGAAGGTACTACTGGTTGGTTCGGTAATACAGGTAATGCCAGCGATTACAATGGTAAAGGTTGGAACGCTGACGATATCGCATTAGCCGTTATTGCACATCCTGCTGCTGATAACTCAATGCAAACCACTGCAACATTCGATAATTCCACACTGATGGGCGATGTATTCTTCTCAAGTAACTTTGATGAGAACTTCTTCCCGCATGGTCGTGATAGCTATCGTGATGCTGACGGTGATGTAGATACTAACGGTTGGGATGGTACTGATCGCCTGGATCTGACCCTGAACAATGGCAGCAAGTGGGTTGGTGCGGCAATGTCTGCGCACTTAACTGTTGATACCAATGATGATGGTGTGCCAGATGCTTACGGTCCTGTTTACAATGACAACGGGGTTGTTATTGATACCAGTACAGGCACCGAAGCAACTGCAACTTTGATCGATATCGCAGCTAACAGCCTGTGGCCTTCATCAACTGTTGGTGTAGAAAACAGCGACTCTGAATACAGCGAATTTGATCACATCATCGGTAACGAAGTTTACCAGAGCGGTCTGTTCAATGTGACCCTGAACACCGGTTCACAGTGGGATACCACCAAAACTTCTCTGATTGATACTCTGAGCATCAACAGTGGTTCAACTGTTAATGTTGCTGATTCAACGCTGATTTCTGACTCTATCTCTCTGACAGGTCTTTCTGCGCTGAACATCAACGAAGATGGTCATGTTGCAACTGATTCACTGACTGTCGACAACAGTACCGTAACCATTTCTGATGAAGTTTCTGCTGGTTGGGCTGTAGGTGATGCTGCTCTGTATGCCAACAACATCAAAGTGACTAACGACGGTATTCTGGATGTAGGTAACACTGCGGCGAATGCTCTGCAGGTTGATACTCTGAACCTGACCAGCACTACTGATACCAGTGGTAACATTCACGCTGGTGTGTTCAACATCGAAAGCAACCGCTTCGTACTTGATGCAGACCTGACCAACGACCGTACCAACGATACTACCAAGTCAAACTACGGTTATGGCTTAATCGCAATGAACTCTGATGGTCACCTGACCATTAACGGTAACGGCGATAACGACAACACTGCTTCTATCGAAGCTGGTCAGAACGAAGTTGATAACAACGGTGACCATGTTGCAGCTGCAACCGGTAACTACAAAGTTCGTATCGACAACGCTACTGGTGCTGGTTCTATCGCTGACTACAACGGCAACGAGCTGATCTACGTCAACGACAAAAATAGCAACGCGACCTTCTCTGCTGCTAACAAAGCTGACCTGGGTGCATACACCTATCAGGCTGAACAGCGCGGTAACACCGTTGTTCTGCAACAGATGGAGCTGACCGACTACGCTAACATGGCGCTGAGCATCCCTTCTGCGAACACCAATATCTGGAACCTGGAACAAGACACCGTTGGTACTCGTCTGACCAACTCTCGTCATGGCCTGGCTGATAACGGCGGCGCATGGGTAAGCTACTTCGGTGGTAACTTCAACGGCGACAACGGCACCATCAACTATGATCAGGATGTTAACGGCATCATGGTCGGTGTTGATACCAAAATTGACGGTAACAACGCTAAGTGGATCGTCGGTGCGGCTGCAGGCTTCGCTAAAGGTGACATGAATGACCGTTCTGGTCAGGTAGATCAAGACAGCCAGACTGCCTACATCTACTCTTCTGCTCACTTCGCGAACAACGTCTTTGTTGATGGTAGCTTGAGCTACTCTCACTTCAACAACGACCTGTCTGCAACCATGAGCAACGGTACTTACGTTGACGGTAGCACCAACTCCGACGCTTGGGGCTTCGGCTTGAAAGCCGGTTACGACTTCAAACTGGGTGATGCTGGTTATGTGACTCCTTACGGCAGCATTTCTGGTCTGTTCCAGTCTGGTGATGACTACCAGCTGAGCAACGACATGAAAGTTGACGGTCAGTCTTACGACAGCATGCGTTATGAACTGGGTGTAGATGCAGGTTATACCTTCACCTACAGCGAAGACCAGGCTCTGACTCCGTACTTCAAACTGGCTTACGTCTACGACGACTCTAACAACGATAACGATGTGAACGGTGATTCCATCGATAACGGTACTGAAGGGTCTGCGGTACGTGTTGGTCTGGGTACTCAGTTCAGCTTCACCAAGAACTTCAGCGCCTATACCGATGCTAACTACCTCGGTGGTGGTGACGTAGATCAAGATTGGTCCGCGAACGTGGGTGTTAAATATACCTGGTAATATTCTTCACTCCGAAGAAATTCTGGTAATTTAATCTAAATAATGCCCGTCAAGGATTTGACGGGCATTACTGCAAAGGACGCGCAAATGTTATCTGTAGTTAAACCTCTTCAGGAATTTGGTAAGCTCGATAAATGTTTGTCCAGATACGGTACGCGCTTCGAGTTTAATAATGAAAAGCAAGTTATATTTTCCAGTGATGTCAATAGCGAAGATACTTTCGTTATTTTAGAGGGAGTTATCTCTCTGCGTAGAGAAGAAAACGTACTTATCGGTATTACCCAGGCTCCTTATATTATGGGGCTGGCTGATGGTTTAATGAAAAACGATATACCATACAAATTAATATCAGAAGGAAATTGTACGGGATATCATCTACCAGCCAAACAAACCATTACGCTTATTGAACAAAATCAACTCTGGCGAGACGCTTTTTACTGGTTAGCCTGGCAAAATAGAATTCTGGAATTACGCGACGTGCAGCTCATTGGGCATAATTCCTACGAACAAATCCGCGCAACATTATTATCAATGATTGACTGGAATGAAGAATTGCGATCACGTATTGGTGTGATGAATTATATCCATCAACGTACACGCATATCGCGTTCTGTCGTCGCAGAAGTTCTCGCTGCTTTGCGTAAAGGCGGCTATATCGAAATGAATAAAGGCAAACTGGTCGCTATCAACCGTTTGCCTTCAGAGTATTAATCAGGATGCGGGGATAACCAACGGTTTATTCCCGCTTAGCTCGGTCACCAGATCATTGATGCCATCGCTCATATTTTTAAAGCGCGTCAACGGCGAACGAGTGACCACCACAAACGCGCCAATATTCTTCTGCGGGATCATCGCCATATAGGTAATGAAACCGCCACCACCGCCTGTCTTCTGAATAATCCCCGGACGACCCTCTTTCGGGGCCATATATACCCAGCCTAAACCAAGCGCATCCGCTTTGCCGGGGACATCCATGCCAATCACTTTCGTAAACTGCGCGCGCGGATAAATCAACGTCTGCATGCGATCTGCCTGGTTACTGCGCTGATAAAAATCAGATGACAAATACTGCTGCATCCAGCGCATCATATCGCCAGGCGTGGAATAGACGCCGCCGCTGCCAATTGCCGCCAGCGTGTTATTGCACGGACTGGCACCGCGCTCAGCAACCATTAAACGGCGGCACTGATCCGGTGAGGGGGTGTAGGTGGTGTCTTTCATCCCCAATGGACGGGTAATCTGCTCTTCAAACAACTGGGTATAAGGCTTGCCGGACGCATTCGCCAGTGCATCTGCCAGCAGGTCGAACGCAAGGTTAGAGTACGCCGCCTGACTGCCTGGCGCGGCTTTCAGCTTCGCCGTAGAAAGGTATTTCCAGCGTTGCTCGCGCGTTGGCCAGACAAACACCGGACGATGTGCCGCGCCACCGGGCTGTTCACGGGGCAGGGCGCTGGTATGGGTTGCCAGATTCACTAGGGTAATGGGCGTCCCATTGTAGGTCGGCACGCGTGCGCCTGGCGGAGCATATTTACTTAGCGGATCGTTTAACTTTACGGTCCCCTGGTCGAGCAATTTCACCAGCATTTCACTGGTCATTAGTTTGGTGAGGGAAGCAATACGCACGACCGAATCCAGCTGCGGGCGAACGTTATTACCAGGTCGCGTTTCGCCATAACTACGAAAGACGCGCTGGTTACCGTCGATAACAACCAGCGCCATCCCCGTGGCACCGCTGCCGTAAAAAATATGATCGGCATAACGATCGACAATATCAGAGGCAAACTCCGGTTCAGTGATCGGCTGCGCCGCATGGACGGAGGTCAATGACGCCGCACACAGCACGGCAGAAAAAAGCAGACTACGTTTCAACGGTGGTGTCCATAAATTGAATGAAGGTAACTGAGCGTATTTATACTACTCATTGATGGATTGCAAAGGGCGAATTAGTGCAATAATAGTGTTAAAAACGTAACGGCGCGTAAACACGATCTTTTTCCTGCTCACCAATGCCTGCATTTGTGATCCTGCGCGTGTTAATCCGCTTATGTAAACAATCTTTGGTTTGTGAAATCCGTCGAAACAATTCTTATGGTCAGGCTGGCGAACTAAGCACCTTGCTATGGGTCACAATGGGCGGTTTCATTTGGCTGACGCTTTGTAGTGGTCATGCGGTTAATACACAGCAGTTGTTAAAACGATAAGAAGTTAGCAGGAGTGCATATGTTTAAGTCTTTTTTCCCAAAGCCGGGAGCGTTTTTTCTCTCGGCCTTTGTTTGGGCATTGATTGCCGTTATCTTCTGGCAAGCCGGTGGGGGAGACTGGGTGGCGCGTATCACTGGCGCTTCCGGGCAGATCCCGATTAGCGCCGCGCGTTTCTGGTCGTTGGATTTCCTGATTTTTTACGCTTACTACATTGTTTGCGTAGGACTTTTTGCATTTTTCTGGTTTATCTACAGCCCGCACCGTTGGCAATACTGGTCAATACTCGGTACTGCACTGATCATCTTCGTCACCTGGTTTTTGGTGGAAGTCGGGGTCGCCGTCAACGCCTGGTATGCACCGTTCTATGATCTGATTCAAACCGCGCTAAGTTCGCCGCATAAAGTCACTATCGAACAATTTTACCGCGAAGTGGGCGTCTTTCTGGGGATTGCGCTGATCGCTGTGGTGATCAGTGTGCTGAACAACTTCTTTGTCAGTCACTACGTGTTCCGCTGGCGTACGGCGATGAACGAATATTACATGGCGAACTGGCAACAACTGCGTCATATCGAAGGGGCCGCACAGCGTGTGCAGGAAGACACCATGCGTTTTGCTTCAACGCTGGAGAATATGGGCGTCAGTTTTATCAACGCCATCATGACGTTGATCGCCTTCCTGCCGGTGCTGGTAACGCTCTCCACGCATGTGCCGGAGCTGCCGATTATCGGGCACATTCCGTATGGTCTGGTGATTGCCGCTATCGTCTGGTCGCTGATGGGGACCGGATTGCTGGCAGTGGTAGGGATCAAACTGCCGGGGCTGGAGTTTAAAAACCAGCGAGTAGAGGCCGCCTACCGTAAAGAGCTGGTTTATGGTGAAGACGATGCCACGCGTGCGACGCCGCCTACGGTACGCGAGCTGTTTAGCGCCGTGCGGAAAAACTATTTCCGCCTCTATTTTCACTATATGTATTTCAACATCGCCCGCATTCTCTATTTGCAGGTCGATAACGTTTTCGGTTTGTTCTTGCTGTTTCCGTCAATTGTTGCCGGTACGATTACGCTCGGCCTGATGACGCAGATTACCAACGTTTTTGGTCAGGTTCGCGGTGCTTTCCAGTACCTGATTAACTCATGGACCACACTGGTTGAGTTGATGTCTATCTACAAACGTCTGCGCAGCTTTGAACATGAACTGGATGGTGACAAAATTCAGGAAGTAACCCATACCTTGAGCTAAAAAGGAGAAGTAATGTCGCGCGTCAATCCTCTATCTTCGCTGTCATTGTTGGCGGTTCTGGTTTTAGCGGGGTGTAGTAGTCAGGCTCCGCAACCGTTGAAAAAGGGCGAAAAAGCGATAGATGTGGCGAGCGTCGTGCGGCAGAAGATGCCTGCGAGCGTGAAAGACCGCGATGCCTGGGCGAAAGATCTCGCCACCACCTTTGAAAGTCAGGGGCTGGCACCGACGCTGGAAAACGTCTGCTCGGTGCTGGCGGTGGCGCAGCAGGAGTCAAATTATCAGGCAGATCCGGCCGTTCCGGGCTTAAGCAAGATCGCCTGGCAAGAGATTGACCGTCGTGCTGAACGGATGCACATTCCTGCTTTTCTGGTTCATACCGCGCTAAAAATCAAATCGCCAAACGGCAAAAGTTATAGCGAACGGTTAGATTCGGTGCGTACAGAAAAGCAATTGAGCGCGATTTTTGACGATCTGATCAGCATGGTACCAATGGGGCAGACGCTGTTTGGTTCGCTTAATCCGGTGCGCACCGGTGGGCCGATGCAGGTCAGCATTGCTTTTGCCGAACAGCATACCAAAGGGTATCCGTGGAAAATGGACGGTACAGTTCGTCAGGAAGTCTTCAGTCGCCGCGGCGGGTTGTGGTTTGGTACTTACCATTTACTGAATTATCCCGCCAGCTATAGCGCACCGATATACCGCTTTGCTGATTTTAACGCTGGCTGGTACGCCAGCCGTAATGCCGCGTTTCAGAACGCAGTCAGTAAGGCCAGCGGCGTGAAGCTGGCACTGGACGGTGATTTAATTCGTTACGACAGTAAAGAACCCGGGAAAACCGAACTGGCAACGCGCAAACTGGCGGGAAAACTGGGGATGAGCGACAGCGAAATTCGCCGTCAGTTAGAGAAAGGTGACAGCTTCTCTTTTGAGGAGACGGCGCTGTACAAGAAAGTTTATCAACTTGCCGAAGCGAAAACGGGTAAATCACTACCCCGCGAAATGTTGCCTGGCATTCAACTGGAAAGCCCGAAAATCACCCGCAACCTGACTACGGCCTGGTTTGCGAAGCGCGTAGACGAACGGCGGGCGCGTTGTATGAAACAGTGATCAAACAGGAATGTCATGCCAGATAAGGCGTTTTAGGCCGTATCTGGCAACGTAAATCTTACTGGCGGCGATGTCGCCAGTGCAGCCATAGCGCCACCACTGCAAAAATGAGGCAGCCTACTAAAAACGGGATCAGCCCGAAAATGGTGCCGACACCTAAACCAATTTCCACCCGTGGGCGACCTGTTTCCTGGACCTGCATTAAACGCTCATAGACGCCGGGCGCATGCACTAACAGGTTCAGCAATTGCGCCCCAGCCCAAAAGCAAAACAGCACAAACAACGCATAGGCAATGTTGCCAGGCGTTGAAGAGGCATTGCGATATTTTCCGCTAAACAGCGATTTTGACAGGGTGAAATCAGCCATAAAAACCTCCGGAAGTCATCTGCTTCTCTTCTGGTGTGATACCAGCGGCTTATGGCAAGTCTGACAGGTCATTTAGATTGTCAATATCAGAATCATGGTAAATTGATGTTGGGAATATTCCCGAAGCGTGAATCTTCGTTGTGAGTCACAAAATGGCAACCTTAAGTTAAATTTATTAACAATTACGAAAATGTTGTCTACACCACAGACGGTTGTTACAGAATATGCAAGGATGTTGTTTTTCGTTAACGGAGCTGCCATGAATCTGCCTGTAAAAATCCGCCGTGACTGGCACTACTATGCGTTCGCCATTGGCCTTATATTCATTCTTAATGGCGTGGTGGGGTTACTGGGATTTGAAGCAAAAGGTTGGCAGACCTATGCCGTCGGTCTGGTGACGTGGGTGATTAGTTTCTGGCTGGCGGGGTTGATTATTCGTCGTCGCGATGAAGAAACTGAAAACGCCCAATAAGAATATTATCGGGCGTTAAAATATTACATTGTGGTTTTCAATGCGTTATCCGCAGCGTGACGCTCCAGCGCCAGCTCAATCAAACGCGTGATCAGATCGGTGTAACCCAGACCGCTGGCTTGCCACAGCTTCGGATACATACTGATGTTGGTGAAGCCAGGCAGTGTGTTGATCTCGTTGATCACCACTTCGTTTTCTGGGGTTAAAAACACGTCTACACGCGCCATGCCTGCGCATCCCAACGTTTGATAAGCCTGAACGGCAATCGCCCGGATCTTATCGTTGATTTCTGGCGCAATGGCTGCCGGAACTACCACTTTCGCGCCATCTTCGTCAATGTACTTGGTGTCGTAGGCATAGAAGTCGCTGGTGAGTACGATCTCGCCACAGGTGCTGGCTTGCGGGTTGTCGTTGCCCAGAACTGCGCATTCGATCTCACGACCTTTGATCCCTTGCTCAACGATCACTTTATGATCGAATTCGAACGCCAGATCGACGGCAATTGCGTACTGTTCTTCACTGGTTACTTTGCTGACACCAACAGAAGAGCCCTGATTAGCCGGTTTTACAAACAGTGGTAACCCCAGTTTAGACTCCACTTCGGCAAAACTGATGTTGTGACGATTAGCGCGCGTCAGGGTAATAAATGGCGCAATGTTCAGCCCGGCATCGCGTAGCAGACGTTTGGTGACATCTTTATCCATACAGGCTGCTGAAGCCAGAACATCAGAACCTACAAACGGTAAATTGGCGACCCGCAGCATTCCCTGCAAGGAACCATCTTCGCCCAGCGTACCGTGGACAATCGGGAAAATGACATCCACCGTCGGCAACGGCTGACCGTTTTGCGCGTCGATAAGCTGATGCTCATGTTTACCTGGCACCTGCGCAAGGCTGGTCGCCGAAGGGCGCAACGCAATATGGGCAGGATCGTCTGCATTTAGCAGATAATTGCTGGCATCGCTGACGTGCCATTGCCCTTGTTTATCAATGCCCAGCAGCACAACGTCGAAGCGACTTTTATCAATGGCATCGACAATGTTTTTTGCCGATTGCAGAGACACTTCATGTTCCGCTGATTTACCACCAAAAACGATTCCTACCCGCAGTTTTTCCATCTTAAAAACCTATCCCGTCTAACACAAAGTGCATACATTACCACGACAAAACGGGGGATTCGCGGCCTTCTGAAAGATTGTTGCAATCTTCTGCTGACAAAGCGTGCAACGTACTGGTGAAGAAAGTGCGTTATCTCAAAGATGTGCGCAAGATCACAAAAATGATGAACGGGAAGCTAATTTATTCCTGGCTTAAATGGCCATGCGGTGAGTTTTTTTCTCTTAATTATAAGTTAACGAAGAGAATATATTTCATAACTTTTATTTATAATAAAGGTTGATAATTAAAAGCCTATATTTTGTGTGGGTAGTTATTTAAATAAGAGAAACGTTTCGCTGGTAATCAAACAAAAAATATTTGCGCAAAGTATTTCCTTTGTCATAAAAATAATACTTCCAGACACTATGAAGTTGTGAAACATAATGTTAACTTCTCCATACTTTGGATAAGGAAATACAGACATGAAAAATCTCATTGCTGAGTTGTTATTTAAGCTTGCCCAAAAAGAAGAAGAGTCGAAAGAACTGTGTGCGCAGGTAGAAGCTTTGGAGATTATCGTCACTGCAATGCTTCGCAATATGGCGCAAAATGACCAACAGCGGTTGATTGATCAGGTAGAGGGGGCGCTGTACGAGGTAAAGCCCGATGCCAGCATTCCTGACGACGATACGGAGCTGCTGCGCGATTACGTAAAGAAGTTATTGAAGCATCCTCGTCAGTAAAAAGTTAATCTTTTCAACAGCTGTCATAAAGTTGTCACGGCCGAGACTTATAGTCGCTTTGTTTTTATTTTTTAATGTATTTGTACATGGAGAAAATAAAGTGAAACAAAGCACTATTGCACTGGCACTCTTACCGTTACTGTTTACCCCTGTGACAAAAGCCCGGACACCAGAAATGCCTGTTCTGGAAAACCGGGCTGCTCAGGGCGATATTACTGCACCCGGCGGTGCTCGCCGCTTAACGGGTGATCAGACCGCCGCTCTGCGTGATTCTCTTAGCGATAAACCTGCAAAAAATATTATTTTGCTGATTGGCGATGGGATGGGGGATTCGGAAATTACTGCCGCACGTAATTATGCCGAAGGTGCGGGCGGCTTTTTTAAAGGTATCGATGCCTTACCGCTTACCGGGCAATACACTCACTATGCGCTGAATAAAAAAACCGGCAAACCGGACTACGTCACCGACTCGGCTGCATCAGCAACCGCCTGGTCAACCGGTGTCAAAACCTATAACGGCGCGCTGGGCGTCGATATTCACGAAAAAGATCACCCAACGATTCTGGAAATGGCAAAAGCCGCAGGTCTGGCGACCGGTAACGTTTCTACCGCAGAGTTGCAGGATGCCACGCCCGCTGCGCTGGTGGCACATGTGACCTCGCGCAAATGCTACGGTCCGAGCGCGACCAGTGAAAAATGTCCGGGTAACGCGCTAGAAAAAGGCGGGAGAGGATCGATTACCGAACAGCTGCTTAACGCTCGTGCCGATGTTACGCTTGGCGGCGGCGCAAAAACCTTTGCTGAAACGGCAACCGCCGGTGAATGGCAGGGAAAAACGCTGCGTGAACAGGCACAGGCGCGTGGTTATCAGTTGGTGAGCGATGCTGCCTCACTGAATGCGGTGACGGAAGCGAACCAGCAAAAACCCCTGCTAGGACTGTTTGCTGACGGCAATATGCCAGTGCGCTGGCAAGGACCGAAAGCAACGTACCACGGCAATATCGACAAGCCCGCAGTTACCTGTACGCCTAATCCGCAACGTAATGACAGCGTACCGACCCTGGCGCAGATGACTGATAAAGCCATTGAATTGTTGAGTAAAAATGAGAAAGGCTTTTTCCTGCAAGTTGAAGGTGCATCAATCGATAAACAGGATCACGCTGCGAATCCTTGTGGGCAAATTGGCGAGACGGTCGATCTCGACGAAGCCGTACAACGGGCGCTGGAATTCGCTAAAAAGGATGGCAACACGCTGGTCATAGTCACCGCTGATCACGCCCACGCCAGCCAGATTGTTGCGCCGGACACCAAAGCGCCGGGCCTCACCCAGGCGCTAAATACCAAAGATGGCGCAGTGATGGTGATGAGTTACGGGAACTCCGAAGAGGATTCACAAGAACATACCGGTAGTCAGCTGCGTATTGCGGCGTATGGCCCACATGCCGCCAATGTCGTTGGACTGACCGACCAGACCGATCTCTTCTACACCATGAAAGCCGCCCTGGGGCTGAAATAAAACCGCGCCCGGCGGTGAATTTTCGCTGTCGGGTGGTTTTTTTGCTGTTAGCAACCAGACTTAATGGCAGATCACGGGCGCAAACGCTCATGGTTAAAACATGAAGAGGGATGGTGCTATGAAAATAACATTACTGGTTACCTTGCTTTTCGGACTGGTTTTTTTAACCACCGTCGGCGCTGCCGAGAGAACCTTAACCCCGCAACAACAGCGTATGACCTCCTGTAATCAGCAGGCGACGGCGCAGGCGTTGAAAGGGGATGCTCGTAAGACCTACATGAGTGATTGCCTGAAGAACAGCAAGTCTGCGCCTGGTGAAAAAAGTTTGACGCCACAGCAGCAAAAGATGCGCGAATGTAATAATCAAGCAACGCAACAATCTCTGAAAGGTGATGATCGTAATAAGTTTATGAGTGCCTGCCTCAAGAAAGCCGCCTGATACCTGATAGTGCTAACGGGTGAGCTACGAAAGTGGCTCACCCGAAATTTCATACTTCTGCCTTTAGCCCCGTCTCTATAATTTCGGGAAAATTGTTTCTGAATGTTCCCAAAAATAATGAATGATGAAAACTTTTTCAAAAAAGCGGCGGCGCATGGGGAGGAACCTCCTTTAACTCCTCAAAACGAACATCAGCGGTCCGGGCTGCGCTTCGCCCGTCGCGTCAGACTACCCCGTGCGGTTGGCCTGGCTGGCATGTTCTTACCGATTGCTTCAACGCTGGTTTCGCACCCGCCGCCGGGCTGGTGGTGGCTGGTGTTGGTCGGCTGGGCGTTCGTCTGGCCGCATTTAGCCTGGCAGATAGCGAGCAGGGCCGTCGATCCGCTTAGCCGGGAAATTTACAACTTAAAAACCGATGCAGTATTAGCGGGAATGTGGGTAGGCGTAATGGGCGTAAACGTGCTGCCTTCCACCGCGATGTTGATGATTATGTGTCTGAATTTGATGGGGGCAGGCGGCCCCCGTCTGTTTGTCGCGGGTCTGGTGTTGATGGTGGTTTCCTGCCTTGTCACCCTCGAGCTGACGGGCATTACCGTGTCGTTCAATAGTGCGCCGCTGGAATGGTGGCTCTCCCTTCCCATTATTGTCATTTATCCTCTGCTGTTTGGCTGGGTCAGCTACCAGACGGCAACCAAACTGGCGGAACATAAACGCAGGTTGCAGGTCATGAGTACCCGCGACGGCATGACGGGCGTGTATAACCGACGTCATTGGGAAACTATGTTACGCAATGAATTTGATAACTGTCGGCGGCATAATCGCGATGCAACGTTACTGATTATCGATATCGACCATTTCAAGAGCATCAACGATACCTGGGGCCATGATGTGGGCGATGAAGCGATAGTGGCGCTTACCCGACAGTTACAAATTACCCTGCGCGGTAGCGATGTGATTGGTCGGTTTGGCGGCGATGAGTTTGCAGTAATCATGTCCGGTACGCCAGCTGAGAGCGCTATTACCGCCATGTTACGAGTGCATGAAGGGCTAAATACATTACGTTTGCCGAATACGCCACAGGTAACTTTACGGATTAGTGTGGGGGTTGCGCCGCTGAACCCACAAATGAGTCACTATCGTGAGTGGTTGAAATCGGCAGATTTGGCGCTTTACAAAGCAAAGAAAGCCGGACGTAACCGCACCGAAGTGGCGGCCTGACGTCCGGCGAAAGTCATCAGGATTTGCTGAGTTTTTCTGATTTTTCCATACACTTCGTCATCGCTTCGATCACTGCGGCACGGAAGCCTTTCTCTTCCAGTACGCGTACCGCTTCAATGGTGGTGCCTCCCGGTGAGCAGACCATATCTTTCAGTGCCCCCGGATGTTCTCCCGTTTCCAGCACCATTTTTGCGGAACCCATTACTGCCTGAGCGGCAAATTTATACGCCTGGGCGCGTGGCATCCCGCCCAGCACGGCGGCGTCGGCCATCGCTTCGATAAACATAAATACGTAGGCTGGCGAAGAACCGCTCACACCGACCACCGGGTGGATCATCGGCTCAGCAATCACTTCCGCTTCGCCAAAGCAGCGGAAAATATTCAGCACATCAGCGGTATCTTCTGGGGTTACCAGCGCGTTTGGCGTTACGGAGGTCATCCCTGCATTAACCAGCGCGGGAGTGTTCGGCATGGCGCGGATAATTTTCCGGTCATGGCCCAGCGCGCGGGCAAGTTGGTCGAGCGTGACACCTGCAGCAATAGAAACGACCAGAGAGTCTTTATTCAGGCTGGAGGTGATTTCGCTAAGCACTTTAATCATGATGCCAGGTTTAACGGCAGCAAAAATGATGTCGGCGATTTGCGCCACTTCTTGCGCCGATTCCGCGGCGTTGATGCCGAACTGGTCATGCAGGGCGGCGACTTTATCCGGGGAGGGGGTATATACCCAGATTTGCCCTGGAAGCACCTGACCGCTGGCAATCAGACCGCCGAGAATGGCTTTTCCCATATTGCCGCAGCCAATAAAACCGATTTTCTTTTCCATTGCCTCACTCCTGCCGTGAAATTCATTGTTTTGATAATCGCTGGCAGAAGCATAAACAGAACTATGCCGGAAGGCAAAAGCGCGACACAATAGAGGATTACCCAACAAAGGATGACTTTATGACAATTTGGGTGGATGCCGACGCGTGTCCCAATGTAATTAAAGAGATTTTGTATCGCGCGGCGGAACGTATGCAGATGCCGCTGGTACTGGTAGCAAACCAGAGTTTACGCGTGCCGCCATCGCGATTTATTCGTACGCTGCGCGTCGCGGCAGGTTTCGACGTTGCCGATAACGAAATTGTCCGGCAGTGTGAAGCGGGCGATTTGGTGATCACCGCAGATATACCTTTGGCTGCTGAAGCCATCGAGAAAGGCGCTGCGGCGATTAATCCGCGCGGCGAACGTTACACGCCAGCGACCATTCGTGAGCGCCTGACGATGCGCGATTTTATGGATACCTTACGTGCCAGTGGGATCCAGACCGGCGGACCAGATAGTCTTTCACAACGTGACCGCCAGGCCTTTGCTGCGGAGCTGGAGAAATGGTGGCTGGAAGTGCAACGTAGTCGCGGCCAAATGTAATTTATTATTTACAATTCATTCTTGAATATTTATTGGTATAGTAAGGGGTGTATTGAGATTTTCACTTTAAGTGGAATTTTTCCTTTACAATCGAAATTGTACTAGTTTGATGGTATGATCGCTATTCTCATGACACCGGCTTTCGCCGCATTGCGACCTATTGGGGAAAACCCACGATGACACAACCTCTTTTTCTGATCGGGCCTCGGGGCTGTGGTAAAACAACGGTCGGAATGGCCCTTGCCGATTCGCTTAACCGTCGGTTTGTCGATACCGATCAGTGGTTGCAATCACAGCTCAATATGACGGTCGCGGAGATCGTCGAAAGGGAAGAGTGGGCGGGATTTCGCGCCAGAGAAACGGCGGCGCTGGAAGCGGTAACTGCGCCATCCACCGTTATCGCTACAGGCGGCGGCATTATTCTGACGGAATTTAATCGTCACTTCATGCAAAATAACGGGATCGTGGTTTATTTGTGTGCGCCAGTATCAGTCCTGGTTAACCGACTGCAAGCTGCACCGGAAGAAGATTTACGGCCAACCTTAACGGGAAAACCGCTGAGCGAAGAAGTTCAGGAAGTGCTGGAAGAACGCGATGCGCTATATCGCGAAGTTGCGCATATTATCATCGACGCAACAAACGAACCCAGCCAGGTGATTTCTGAAATTCGTAGCGCCCTGGCACAGACGATCAATTGTTGATTTTCGAGCGCCTATACTTAACGTTCATCCCGTGAAATAAGGAAGAACGATGCCAACGAAACCGCCTTATCCTCGTGAAGCATATATAGTGACGATTGAAAAAGGAAAACCAGGACAGACGGTAACCTGGTACCAACTCAGAGCCGATCATCCTAAACCAGACTCGTTGATCAGTGAACATCCGACCGCTCAGGAAGCGATGGATGCGAAAAAACGCTATGAGGACCCTGACAAAGAGTGACCGCATCAGACTGCTCGGAAGGGATTCTGAGTGCCACTACAAGGGATCTGCGTCACATTTTTCATAATTCATGTTTTTCTAATAATTAGAATATTAAACAATAACAATCCATTACTGGAATCATTTGGAATCTTTACATTATGCCGTGCACGTCTGCTGCTACGCTTTTTGTCATTTGTAGCACAAGTAAGTGTCAGCAGTGGTGCTTCACACTTGCCCGGTAATTAACGACGAAAGAAAAGTAAGGTGGATGAACAATGAGTGCGTCGTTGGCGATCCTGACCATCGGCATTGTACCTATGCAGGAAGTTTTGCCGCTCCTGACGGAATACATTGACGAAGATAATATTTCCCATCATAGCCTGCTGGGGAAGTTAAGTCGTGAAGAAGTGATGGCGGAGTACGCGCCAGAAGCAGGCGAAGACACCATTCTCACATTATTAAATGACAACCAGCTGGCCCATGTTTCGCGTCGCAAAGTGGAGCGTGACCTGCAAGGTGTGGTTGAAGTGCTCGATAATCAGGGTTATGACGTCATTTTATTAATGAGTACAGCAAACATTAGTAGTATGACTGCGCGTAATACGATCTTTCTTGAGCCGTCGCGAATATTGCCTCCACTGGTTTCCTCTATTGTTGAAGATCATCAGGTGGGGGTTATCGTTCCGGTTGAGGAGATGCTGCCCGTTCAGGCGCAAAAATGGCAAATTTTGCAGAAATCGCCGGTATTTTCATTGGGTAACCCCATTCATGATTCAGAACAAAAAATCATTGATGCCGGGAAAGAATTACTGGCAAAAGGGGCTGATGTCATCATGCTGGATTGTTTAGGATTTCACCAACGTCATCGCGATTTACTGCAAAAACAGCTCGATGTTCCTGTCTTGCTGTCTAACGTATTGATTGCACGGCTGGCTGCGGAATTACTGGTGTAATTTTGCGTGACAGCCAGCGCCTCTGGCCCCTATAGTGAAGTAGATGTTCAACTACCAAACAGGGCCAGTTTATGCTTCAAAGTAATGAGTACTTTTCCGGCAAAGTGAAATCAATCGGCTTTTCCAGCAGCAGCACTGGTCGCGCCAGCGTGGGTGTTATGGTTGAAGGCGAATACACCTTCAGCACCGCTGAGCCGGAAGAGATGACGGTAATCAGTGGCGCGCTGAATGTGTTACTGCCTGACGCGACCGACTGGCAGGTGTATGAAGCCGGTTCGGTGTTTAATGTTCCCGGTCACAGTGAGTTTCATCTGCAAGTTGCCGAACCCACCTCTTATCTGTGCCGCTATCTGTAATTCCTCGCCTTCCCCTTGAACGGGAGGGCATTTTTCTGAAATATCCTTTCTTTAACCCATAATAATATTTCCTTTGCTGCGATTTTTTCAATTTCCGATATATTCATAATTTATCAAGGTTGATATAAATATCAGTGAAGATCTCCAGATATTGTTGCGGAACTGGCTACGATAAAAGATAAATCAGATGATGAATGGTGGCGTGCATTGCTGCAAAGTCGCAATGATCATTTACGCCAAACGGCATTGCGCAACGCACATACCCCGGCGTTGTTGTTAACGACATTGACTGAGCCTCAGGATCGGTCGCTGGCTATTAATAATCCACAGCTGGCTGCCGATGTGAAAACGGCGTGGTTAAAAGAGGATCCATCATTACTCTTATTTGTCGAACAACCCGATCTTTCGCTGTTACGTGATTTAGTGAAAACCGGGGCAACGCGGAAAATTCGCAGTGAAGCGCGTCACCGGCTTGAGGAAAAACAATGACACAACGTCCATGGAGCAAGTTACAGCGTAAAACGCATAATATTGCTGCGCTAAAAATTATTGCTCGCCGTAGCGAATAATTATATGCCTGGTGTGGCTTCGTACGCCGGATAAGACGCGGCAGGCGTCGCATCCGGCATTAAAGGAAAATCAGCAATTAACGTTGTGCTTCGCCACCTAATCCTTCAATCAGGTTTTGAATTAACGCTGCCAGTTCACCAGTCATCAGGATGAAATCGGCATCAAAACGCTGGGCGAAATCTTCACGGTCGATATCTTCGTTTTGATCGCGCAGCTCGTCGCAGAACTTCAGACGCTTGAGCGAACCATCGTCGCACATCACAAACTGAATGCGCTGCTGCCAGTCGAGCGCCAGTTTAGTCACCACTTTTCCGGCTTCAATGTGATTGGTGATCTCTTCGCTGGTCAGATCTTGTTTCTTCGCGCGGATCACGCCGCCATCTTCCAGCAACGATTTCAGCTCGGCTTCATCAAGCAGCTGGAAGCCCTGTGCCGCACTACCGGAGCGAACCCATTCGGTCAGCGTCAGTTCAATCGGGTTTTCCATGCTCAATGGTACAACCGGTAACGACCCCAGGCTTTTACGCAGTAATGCCAGCGTATCTTCCGCTTTTTTGGCACTGGCGCAGTCCACCATAATCAAACCGTTAACCGTGTCGATCCACATCATTGTCTGGCTAAAACGGCTGAAAGCACGCGGCAGCAGAGAGTGCAGCACTTCGTCTTTCAGCGAATCTTTTTCGGTTTTCTTCAGCTTACGCGCCTGTTCCGCTTCCAGTTTGGCGATTTTCGCTTCCAGCGCCTGTTTAATCACCGGAGACGGGAGGATTTTTTCTTCTTTGCGCGCGCAGATAACAATTTGACCATTGGCAACGTGCGTTAACGCATCGCTGTGCGATCCCATCGGAGGAACCCAGCCCATCTTCGCCATGTCCTGGCTGCCGCATGGGGTAAATGCCATCGAGGCTAGCTGTTTTTCCATCTCTTCTGCACGCAGCGAAATCTCGCGGCTAAGACGGTAAACCATTAAATTTTTGAACCACAGCATGATAATTTCCACGGCCTTGTCGTTAAATTTAGCGGGCATGATAACGAATTGTCGGCGGCCTTGCATTGCCAATCCGGTTGTCCGTCTCTACGCTATTGATATTGAAAAAAATAAGGAGAGTACCGTGCGTATAGGTATCGATTTAGGCGGCACCAAAACTGAAGTGATTGCACTGGGCGATGCAGGGGAGCAGTTGTACCGCCATCGTCTGCCCACGCCGCGTGATGATTACCGGCAGACTATTGAAACGATCGCCACGTTGGTTGATATGGCGGAGCAGGCGACGGGGCAGCGCGGAACGGTAGGTATGGGCATTCCTGGCTCAATTTCGCCTTACACCGGTGTGGTGAAGAATGCCAATTCAACCTGGCTCAACGGTCAGCCATTCGATAAAGACTTAAGCGCGAGGTTGCAGCGGGAAGTGCGGCTGGCAAATGACGCTAACTGTCTGGCGGTTTCAGAAGCAGTAGATGGCGCGGCAGCGGGAGCGCAGACGGTATTTGCCGTGATTATCGGCACGGGATGCGGCGCGGGCGTGGCATTCAATGGGCGGGCGCATATCGGCGGCAATGGCACGGCAGGTGAGTGGGGACACAATCCGCTACCGTGGATGGACGAAGACGAACTGCGTTATCGCGAGGAAGTCCCTTGTTATTGCGGTAAACAAGGTTGTATTGAAACCTTTATTTCGGGCACGGGATTCGCGATGGATTATCGTCGTTTGAGCGGACATGCGCTGAAAGGCAGTGAAATTATCCGCCTGGTTGAAGAAAGCGATCCGGTAGCGGAACTGGCATTGCGTCGCTACGAGCTGCGGCTGGCAAAATCGCTGGCACATGTCGTGAATATTCTCGATCCGGATGTGATTGTCCTGGGGGGCGGGATGAGCAATGTAGACCGTTTATATCAAACGGTTGGGCAGTTGATTAAACAATTTGTCTTCGGCGGCGAATGTGAAACGCCGGTGCGTAAGGCGAAGCACGGTGATTCCAGCGGCGTACGCGGCGCTGCGTGGTTATGGCCACAAGAGTAAAAAACGTAGGCAATTGGCGCATCATGCCTGATGCGACGCTTGCCGCGTCTTATCAGGCCTACAAAAGGTGCCAGAACCGTAGGCCGGATAAGGCGTTCACGCCGCATCCGGCAATAAGCAACGCGCACCGTGACAGTAATCTACCCCAGTGGTTTCGCCAGCACCGGAGTATCCGCCGCTTGCTGGCGCTTATAGCGACCATACAGCAGCAACGACGACATCGCAGCAAACGAAAGCAGGGCGGCAGGCAGCGCCACGTAATTATATGCCAGCCCCAGCGTCAGCATCATACCTCCGCAATATGCGCCGACGGCGCTACCGAGGTTAAACGCTATTTGCCCACCTGCGGCACCTAATAACTCTCCGCCTTTGGCGTTTTGTAGTAACAATATTTGTAGCGGTGCTGAAAGGGCAAATAATCCCGCGCAACAAATAAAAGCAAAAATAAGCGACGTTGTTTTCATGCCGCCGCAGAAAAAGAGCATCAGCAGTGCCAGTACAATTATAAAGTCAGTCACTGCTGCAATGCGCAGTGGTGAATAACGTCCTGAAATCCTGCCACTTAGCATATTTCCCAGCACCATCCCTAGCCCAACTAACATCATAATAAAGGTCATCGCCGTTTCCGAAAAACCGGAAATAAACATCATGTATGGCTTTACGTAGCTGAACCAGGCAAACACACCTGCGTTGCCAAACATCGTGGCGGCGAAAATTAACCACGGGGCCGGGCTGCGCAAAAAGTGAAATTGTTCGCGCAGATTTCCTTTCGCCTCGTCGCGAATATCTGGCACCCAAAAATAGACCGATGCCATCACCGCAATATTAAAAACAGCGATCAATAAAAAGGTGTAACGCCAGCTAAATTCCTGACTTAAATACGTTCCCAGCGGAATGCCCAGCAAATTGGCGACTGTCATCCCGGAAACCATCCCCGCCACGGCGGCGGTGACTTTTCCGGGTTTGATAATTTTTGATAACACGATCGCTCCGACGCCAAAAAATGCGCCATGCGGAAAGCCGGATACCAGCCGACCAATGGCGAGCATCAGGTAAGACGAAGAGAGCGTGAACATGGCGTTGCCAATGACGCACAACGCCACCAGAAACAACAAGATATGTTTGAGTGAGTAGCGGCTGGAAAAGAGTGCGATGATTGGCGCACCGACCACCACCCCCAGTGCATAATACGAGATCATATGCCCGGCGGCAGGAATCGAAATTCCTACGTTATGCGCCAGCTCCGTGAGCACGCCCATAATGCCAAATTCGGCCATCCCCAAACCAAACGTGCCCAGAGCCAAAGATAAAATGACTTTTTTCATACCACCATCACAACCACCAGAACGGCTACCAATCACCGTAGCCAATAAAGTGATAGCTTGCAGGATAACGACCAGCAAGGCCAAGAGATAATTCGCCCCTCTGTATTCATTATCCTGCTGAATAGTTATTTCACTGCAAACGTACTTTCCAGTTTGCTGTAGCCCAGGCCGTTGATCTTTTTCACTTTGATCTGCACCGGAATACGCTCTTTCATCGCTTCTACGTGGCTAATCACACCGATGGTTTTGCCACTGGCGTTCAGGGCATCCAGCGCATCAAGGGCGGTATCCAGCGTTTCGCTATCCAGCGTGCCAAAACCTTCATCAAGGAACAGCGAGTCAATACGTGTTTTATGGCTGACCAGATCCGAAAGCGCCAGCGCCAGCGCCAGACTAACGAGGAAACTTTCGCCGCCGGAAAGGGTACGGGTATCGCGTACCGCATCTGCCTGCCAGGTATCAACAACCTCGACTTCCAGCGCCTCGCTGGCTTTGCGCTGTAACAGATAGCGCCCGTGCAGCCGGGTAAGTTGCTGATTAGCGAGATGGACTAAATTATCCAGCGTCAGCCCCTGGGCAAACTTGCGGAATTTATCGCCCTCTTTGGAACCTATTAGCGAATTCAGATATCCCCAGTCCTCAACCTGCTGCGTCATTTGAGCAATTTGCTGCATTAAGGTTTGTTGTTGCTGACGGTTATCTGCATCCTGCTTCAGCTGCTGGCGAATCTCGCCTTGACTCGTGGTGTTTTCACGCAACTTTTGGTGAGTTTGCGCTAACTCTTGCTGAATCTGCTCCACCGTCACAGTGAGAGCCAACCCGTCAGGTCGGTGTTGTTGATGCTGTGCCAGCGTTTCTGCTGTCTGAGTGACCAGCGTTTGCGCCTGACGGCGCTGGTTTTCCAGATTCTGCTTGAGCTGTTCCAGCTGCGTTAGTGTTTGTTCATCCATTAGCGCCGCAAGGAACGCCTGCTGATCGTCAAAGACGCTGGCCTGTAGCGCGGTGTCAAACTGCGCCTGGGCTTTTTGCAGACTTTGCGCCGCCAGAACATCCTGTTGCTGTAACGTCTGCTGCTGGCTGTGTAATGCGAGACATTGTTCATGAACCTGCCGCCAGTTTTCCAGCGCCACAGTTTCTTCGCTGTGCGGGAGCTCATCACTTTGCGGCAACGTTTCCAGAATCGGCGTCAGCTGCTGAATACGGTTTTGCAGCGCGGTTAATTCGTTCTGGCGTTGCTGCCAGCTCTGCGCTTCTTGCTGACGTGTCGCCAACCAGCTCTCTTCTTCATCTTCCTGTGGCAATGTCAGTGCATAACCCGCCAATGCCGTTAAGAGCTGCTGCTGGCGTTGTTCAATTTGCTGTTGATACTGGATAATTTGCTGATTATGCGCGGCAATCTGCCCTTGTAATTCATGTCGTTGGCTGAGTAACCGCAGCTGGCGTTCGTGCTCATCTTGTGCATCTAGCCACGGTTGAATATCGTCCTGTGGCTGCAAGGTGATATTGAGGCTGGCCGTGACGGCTTGCCATTGTTGAGTAAGTGCTTGCTCATCTTGTCGGAGGCTTTGCGCTTCGTTTTCATCACGCTGAAGCTGCTTTGTTAAGGCGTCCAGTTGCCCACGTAGCGTCGCACCTTCTTCACCGAGCTTTTTAACTTCGTTTTCCAGCGCCAGTAATCGAGACTGATTAACACCAGGCTCCAGCGCCTGATACGCCTCGACCGCCGGGTGGCTGGTGGAACCACAAAGTGGGCAAGGCTGACCCGCCTGTAACTGCGCGCGCTGGGCTTCCAGCGTTTTAATGCGCGCTTCCTGCTCGCAAATGGTTTTCACATCGGCAAGTTGCTGCGTCTTTTCTTTATAACGCTGGCGCATTTCGTTAAGTGCGGCATTACGTTGCGTCTGTTCCAGAGTGACATTCTGGATAGTGACCATTAACTGCGCCAGACGTTTTTGTTGGGGAACAATCTGCCCATGCAGCGCGACCAGGCGCTGACGCAGTGGGCGTTGCTCGGCATGTTGCGCCAGGGCGCTAGCAACTTCATCGGCGGTTAACGTCAACGTGATCGCCGCAAGCGTATTAAGTTTTTGCTCAGCATGGGTTAACTGTTGCTGCCATTGCCGCAGATGCTCTCGATCGCTGGTTTGTTGGGAGAACTGCGCACGCCAACCCGCCAGTTCGTTGTTCCACTGACGGAAGCGGTCGTGTTCCTGTAACCAGGCATTCAGGCTTTGTTGCTGCTGCTGTAATTCTGCTGACTGCTTCGCCGCGTGGTGGCGAATGCTCGCGCGAAGCGCCATTGTGCTCTGTAAGCGAGTATTTACTTCTTCAATCTGCTGGCGAGTATGCGCCAGCGCCGCGCTGTGTTCTGCGATGCGTTCCCAGTGCGGACGAAGATTTCGTGCCGGTTGTGCCAGACTAAGCGCCGCCAGTTGAGGTTGCGCTTTTTCTTCTTCGGCTAACGCCTGTTGCAAGGCCTGCTGACGGCGGCTGGCTTCTTGCTGCAATTCGTCCAGACGCGTTAACCAGTTTAGCGATTGTTGTTCTTGCTGCTGCGCGGTAAGTAACTGTTTTTCTTCGTCAGTAAGTACCTGCAAACTCGCTGTCAGCGATTGCACTTGTTCCGGCGTGAGCAACGCGACGCCGCTGGCCTGCGCTTGCAGCTTCTCCAGCTCAGTGCGGGCCGATTTGTGCTGCTCAAAAACCATCGCCGAGATTTGCCCGTAGATTTCAGTGCCGGTTAACTCCTCGAGCAATTCCGCGCGTTCTTTGGGTTTGGCATTCAGGAAGGCAGCAAATTGCCCCTGCGAAAGCAGCATCGAACGGGTGAAGCGCCCGTAATCCAGCCCGGTTAACGTCGCTGTCAGTTCCAGCTTATCTTTCACTTTGTCGGCGAGAATTTTGCCGTCGGCGCAGCGCGCCAGCTCTACGCGTGGCACCTGCAAATTACCGTCGGGTTGGTTACGCGCCCGATTCTGGCTCCAGAATGCACGGTACGCTTCACCTTTCACTTCAAACTCCACCTCCGCCAGACATTCGGCGGTATCGCGGGTCATGAGATCATTTTGCGATTGTGAAACGTTAGAGAGACGCGGAGTTTCGTGATACAGCGCCAGACAAATGGCGTCCAGCAGGGTGGTTTTCCCCGCACCTGTTGGGCCGGTAATGGCAAACAGCCCGTTGCTGGCGAACGGCTCGCGGGTGAAATCAATCTTCCATTCGCCTTTTAATGAGTTCAGGTTTTTCAGGCGCAGGCTGAGAATTTTCATGCTTCGTGTTCTCCGGCGAGGGTATGCAACGTCGTGGTGAAAAGATGCTGCAGACGTTGCTGCTGCGATTCATCCAGTTCTTCCAGTGCCAGACGGCGATTGAACACCTCTTCGACGCTGAGTTCGCTGAGGGTTTCACGCTGTTGGCTGGCTAACACACGCTCGCGCTGTTCACGACTCCGGCGTACCAGCAATACTTCAACAGGCAATGATTCGGTTAATGCCTGGATTTTGCGCTGAATATCATGCAGATACTCATCAGTAGTGATTTCGATATCCAGCCAGACAGGCGGCTCCTGTGATACATCGCGCCACTGTTCCAGCTGTGCGGTAATCGACGCCAGATCGCCTTTCAGCACCGCCATGGGTTGCGTTACCGGTACGTTCAGGTTTTCCACGCTCTCTAATTTGCCGTTTGAAAATGTCACCAGATGGACATATTTACTCTTTCCGCATTCATCAAAACTCAGTGGAATGGGAGAGCCGCAATAGCGAACATGTTCCATGCCGCCAATAATCTGTGCGCGGTGAATATGCCCGAGCGCGATGTAGTCGGCTGGTGGAAAGTTTTGTGCTGGAAACGCGTCCAGCGTGCCAATATAAATGTCACGCACGGCGTCACTTTTACTGGCACCCACGGTCGTTAAGTGTCCCGTGGCGATGATGGGCAGAGGCTGATCGCCGCGCAGTTTGCAGGCATCGGCATAGTGTTGTTGGTAATAATCGGTAATCGCTGCCAGTAAATGCTGCTGTTTTTCAATACCGTTAAGCCCCGCCTGGCTGGTAATAATGTCACGCGGACGTAAAAACGGAATGGGGCACAGCACTGCGCCTGGCGTCCCGTCGCGACGAGGCAAGATTTGCGGCGCATGTCCGGCGCTGGCGACCACGGTCGTATTGAGGAACGCCATGATATCGCGCGATTCATTCAGCGTGGCGACCGAGTCATGGTTTCCTGCCAGTACCACCAGATGACAGCCAGTTTGCTGTAAATTGACAACAAAACGGTTGTATAACGTGCGGGCGTAACTGGGCGGCGAGCCGGTATCGAAAACATCACCAGCAACAATAATCGCATCCACCTGATGGGTTTGTGCTGTTTCCAGCAGCCAGTCAAGAAAAGCCTGATGTTCAGCTTCGCGGCTTTTACTGTAGAAGTTCTGGCCGAGATGCCAGTCTGAGGTGTGAAGGATGCGCATAACGATTCCCTGGCGAAAAAGCATGGGCGCGATTATACCCAAACAGATGTGCCATTTGCTTTTTTCTGCGCCACGGAAATCAATAACCTGAAGATATGTGCGACGAGCTTTTCATAAATCTGTCATAAATCTGACGCATAATGACGTCGCATTAATGATCGCAACCTATTTATTACAACAGGGCAAATCATGGCGAGACGTATTCTGGTCGTAGAAGATGAAGCTCCAATTCGCGAAATGGTCTGCTTCGTGCTCGAACAAAATGGCTTTCAGCCGGTCGAAGCGGAAGATTATGACAGTGCTGTGAATCAACTGAATGAACCCTGGCCGGATTTAATTCTCCTTGACTGGATGTTACCTGGCGGCTCCGGTATCCAGTTCATCAAACACCTCAAGCGCGAGTCGATGACCCGGGATATTCCAGTGGTGATGTTGACCGCCAGAGGGGAAGAAGAAGATCGCGTGCGCGGCCTTGAAACCGGCGCGGATGACTATATCACCAAGCCGTTTTCGCCGAAGGAGCTGGTGGCGCGAATCAAAGCGGTAATGCGCCGTATTTCGCCAATGGCGGTGGAAGAGGTGATTGAGATGCAGGGATTAAGTCTCGACCCGACATCTCACCGAGTGATGGCGGGCGAAGAGCCGCTGGAGATGGGGCCGACAGAATTTAAACTGCTGCACTTTTTTATGACGCATCCTGAGCGCGTGTACAGCCGCGAGCAGCTGTTAAACCACGTCTGGGGAACTAACGTGTATGTGGAAGATCGTACGGTCGATGTCCACATTCGTCGCCTACGTAAAGCACTGGAGCCAGGCGGGCATGACCGCATGGTGCAGACCGTGCGCGGTACAGGATATCGTTTTTCAACCCGCTTTTAACGCCTTGCTCATCGGACGCAGAGCAGGGCTTATGATTTCTTAACTGGAGTATCTTACGTGCTGGAACGGCTGTCGTGGAAAAGGCTGGTGCTGGAGCTGCTACTTTGCTGCTTCCCGGCTTTCATCCTGGGTGCATTTTTTGGTTACCTGCCCTGGTTTTTGCTGGCATCGGTAACGGGACTGCTTATCTGGCATTTCTGGAATTTATTGCGCCTTTCATGGTGGCTGTGGGTGGATCGTAGTATGACCCCGCCACCGGGGCGTGGTAGCTGGGAACCGCTACTATACGGCTTACACCAGATGCAGCTGCGAAATAAAAAACGCCGCCGTGAACTGGGCAATCTGATTAAACGCTTTCGTAGCGGCGCGGAGTCGCTGCCCGACGCAGTGGTGCTGACCACGGAAGAGGGCGGTATTTTCTGGTGTAACGGTCTGGCGCAACAAATTCTTGGTTTGCGCTGGCCGGAAGATAACGGGCAGAACATCCTTAACCTGCTGCGTTACCCGGAGTTTACGCAATATCTGAAAACGCGTGATTTTTCTCGCCCGCTCAATCTGGTGCTCAACACCGGGCGGCATCTGGAAATTCGCGTCATGCCTTATACCCACAAACAGTTGCTGATGGTGGCGCGTGATGTCACGCAAATGCATCAACTGGAAGGGGCGCGGCGTAACTTTTTTGCCAACGTGAGCCATGAGTTACGTACGCCATTGACCGTGTTACAGGGTTACCTGGAGATGATGGATGAGCAGCCGCTGGAAGGCGCGGTACGCGAAAAAGCGTTGCACACCATGCGCGAGCAGACCCAGCGGATGGAAGGGCTGGTGAAGCAGTTGCTAACGCTGTCGAAAATTGAAGCCGCGCCGACGCAATTGCTCAATGAAAAGGTTGATGTGCCGATGATGCTGCGCGTTGTTGAGCGCGAGGCTCAGACTCTGAGTCAGAAAAAACAGACATTTACCTTTGAGATAGATAACGGCCTCAAGGTGTCTGGCAACGAAGATCAGCTACGCAGTGCGATTTCGAACCTGGTCTATAACGCCGTGAATCATACGCCGGAAGGCACGCATATCACCGTACGCTGGCTGCGAGTGCCGCACGGTGCCGAATTTAGCGTTGAAGATAACGGACCGGGCATTGCACCGGAGCATATTCCGCGCCTGACCGAGCGTTTTTATCGCGTTGATAAAGCGCGTTCCCGGCAAACCGGCGGTAGCGGATTAGGGTTAGCGATCGTGAAACATGCGGTGAATCATCACGAAAGTCGCCTGAATATTGAGAGTACAGTAGGAAAAGGAACACGTTTCAGTTTTGTTATCCCGGAACGTTTAATTGCCAAAAACAGCGATTAATCCGCCTTTGTCATCTTTTATTGCCATAAGCCAGCCGATGCTGGCTTATTTTCTTTGCAGTCAAAATACGGGCGTTAGATTTTACAACGGTTGGTGATTTTTTGTTCGCATGATTAGCCATGTCTTTTTCACGGAAATAGTGTTTTATACTGGTTGGTGATTTCTTATCGCTATATACCTCTGGTTTTTAGATCCCTCCTTGCTTTAAAACGTTATAAGCGTTTAAATTGCGCTTCAGGTGCTGTCATACTGACTGCATTAACGCGGTAAATCGAAAAACTATTCTTCGCCGCGCCTGGTTGGGAGTATTTCCCGCTAAAATTGTTTAAATATACCGCTGTATCATCCCCAGGGATTGGCACAAAAATTTAACGTTACAACACCACATCCACAGGCAGTATGATTTATGACCCATCAATTAAGATCGCGCGATATCATCGCTCTGGGCTTTATGACATTTGCGTTGTTCGTCGGCGCAGGTAACATTATTTTCCCTCCAATGGTCGGCTTACAGGCAGGCGAACACGTCTGGACTGCGGCATTCGGCTTCCTCATTACTGCCGTTGGCCTGCCGGTATTAACGGTAGTGGCGCTGGCAAAAGTTGGCGGCGGTGTTGACAGCCTCAGCACGCCAATCGGTAAAGTTGCTGGCGTACTGCTGGCAACGGTTTGTTACCTGGCGGTGGGGCCGCTTTTCGCTACGCCGCGTACAGCTACCGTTTCCTTTGAAGTGGGGATTGCGCCGCTGACGGGTGATTCCGCGCTGCCGCTGTTTATCTACAGCCTGGTCTATTTCGCTATCGTTATTCTGGTTTCGCTCTATCCGGGCAAGCTGCTGGATACCGTGGGCAACTTCCTTGCGCCGCTGAAAATTATCGCGCTGGTCATCCTGTCTGTTGCCGCGATTGTCTGGCCGGCGGGTTCTATCAGCACGGCGACTGAGGCTTATCAAAACGCTGCGTTTTCTAACGGCTTCGTTAACGGCTATCTGACCATGGATACGCTGGGCGCAATGGTGTTTGGTATCGTTATTGTTAACGCGGCGCGTTCTCGTGGCGTTACCGAAGCGCGTCTGCTGACCCGTTATACCGTCTGGGCTGGCCTGATGGCGGGTGTTGGTCTGACTCTGCTGTACCTGGCGCTGTTCCGTCTGGGTTCAGACAGCGCGTCGCTGGTCGATCAGTCTGCAAACGGCGCTGCTATTCTGCATGCTTACGTTCAGCACACCTTTGGCGGCGGCGGTAGCTTCCTGCTGGCGGCGTTAATCTTCATCGCCTGCCTGGTAACGGCAGTTGGCCTGACCTGTGCTTGTGCAGAATTCTTTGCCCAGTACGTACCGCTCTCTTATCGTACGCTGGTGTTTATCCTCGGCGGCTTCTCGATGGTGGTTTCTAACCTCGGCTTAAGCCAGCTGATCCAGATCTCCGTACCGGTGCTGACCGCTATTTATCCGCCGTGTATCGCACTGGTTGTATTAAGTTTTACACGCTCATGGTGGCATAATTCGTCCCGCGTGATTGCTCCGCCGATGTTTATCAGCCTGCTTTTTGGTATTCTCGACGGGATCAAAGCATCTGCATTCAGCGATATCTTACCGTCCTGGGCGCAGCGTTTACCGCTGGCCGAACAAGGTCTGGCGTGGTTAATGCCAACAGTGGTGATGGTGGTTCTGGCCATTATCTGGGATCGCGCGGCAGGTCGTCAGGTGACCTCCAGCGCTCACTAAATCACTGAACATTTGTTTTAACCACGGGGCTGCGATGCCCCGTGGTTTTTTATTGTGTTGATGGGTTAGGAATTGATGGAAAGTAAGAACAAGCTAAAGCGTGGGCTAAGTACCCGCCACATACGCTTTATGGCACTGGGTTCAGCAATTGGCACCGGGCTGTTTTACGGTTCGGCAGACGCCATCAAAATGGCCGGTCCGAGCGTGTTGTTGGCCTATATTATCGGTGGTATCGCGGCGTATATCATTATGCGTGCGCTGGGGGAAATGTCGGTACATAACCCGGCCGCCAGCTCTTTCTCGCGTTATGCGCAGGAAAACCTCGGCCCGCTGGCAGGTTACATTACCGGCTGGACCTACTGCTTTGAAATCCTTATTGTCGCCATCGCCGATGTGACCGCTTTTGGTATCTATATGGGTGTCTGGTTCCCGACGGTGCCGCACTGGATTTGGGTACTGAGCGTGGTGCTGATCATTTGCGCCGTAAACCTGATGAGCGTGAAGGTATTCGGTGAGCTGGAATTCTGGTTCTCGTTCTTTAAAGTCGCCACCATCATCATCATGATTGTCGCCGGTTTCGGCATCATCATCTGGGGGATTGGCAACGGCGGGCAACCGACCGGTATTCATAACCTGTGGAGCAACGGCGGCTTCTTCAGTAACGGCTGGCTTGGCATGGTAATGTCGTTGCAAATGGTGATGTTTGCTTACGGTGGGATCGAAATTATCGGGATTACCGCCGGTGAAGCGAAAGATCCTGAGAAATCGATACCGCGTGCGATTAACTCCGTGCCGATGCGTATTCTGGTGTTCTACGTCGGTACGCTGTTCGTCATTATGTCTATCTACCCGTGGAATCAGGTTGGCACTGCCGGTAGCCCGTTCGTGCTGACGTTCCAGCATATGGGCATTACCTTTGCCGCCAGCATTCTTAACTTTGTTGTGCTGACTGCTTCGCTGTCGGCAATTAACAGTGATGTATTTGGCGTAGGCCGTATGCTCCACGGTATGGCAGAGCAGGGCAGCGCGCCGAAAATTTTCAGCAAAACGTCGCGTCGCGGTATTCCGTGGGTTACGGTGCTGGTGATGACTACCGCGCTGCTGTTTGCGGTGTATCTGAACTACATCATGCCGGAAAACGTCTTCCTGGTGATCGCTTCGCTGGCAACCTTCGCCACGGTGTGGGTGTGGATTATGATCCTGCTGTCGCAAATTGCCTTCCGTCGCCGTTTGCCGCCAGAAGAAGTTAAGGCGCTGAAATTTAAAGTGCCGGGTGGGGTAGCAACGACCATCGGCGGGCTGATTTTCCTGCTCTTTATTATCGGGTTGATTGGTTATCACCCGGATACGCGTATCTCGCTGTATGTCGGTTTCGCGTGGATTGTTGTGCTGTTGATTGGCTGGATGTTTAAGCGTCGCCACGATCGTCAGCTGGCTGAAAACCAATAATACTTGCGTTCTGTAAGCCGGTTCAGGAGGAAATCCTGATCCGGCTATTCCGAAAGTTATCCGCCCCCGTCCTCCTCCCCCAAATATCCTTCAGATGATGAGTGATCCTGCATTAGGCTATGGCAAGGTGATCAGATTTTCATCACAGGGGAATTATGATGTTAAATGCATGGCACCTGCCGGTGCCCCCATTTGTTAAACAAAGCAAAGATCAACTGCTCATAACACTGTGGCTGACGGGCGAAGACCCACCGCAGCGCATTATGCTGCGTACAGAACACGATAACGAAGAAATGTCAGTACCAATGCATAAGCAGCGCAGTCAGCCGCAGCCAGGCGTCACCGCATGGCGTGCGGCGATTGATCTCTCCAGCGGACAACCCCGGCGGCGTTACAGTTTCAAACTGCTGTGGCACGATCGCCAGCGTTGGTTTACACCGCAGGGCTTCAGCCGAATGCCGCCGGCACGACTGGAGCAGTTTGCCGTCGATGTACCGGATATCGGCCCACAATGGGCTGCGGATCAGATTTTTTATCAGATCTTCCCTGATCGTTTTGCGCGTAGTCTTCCTCGTGAAGCTGAACAGGATCATGTCTATTACCATCATGCAGCCGGACAAGAGATCATCTTGCGTGACTGGGATGAACCGGTCACGGCGCAGGCGGGCGGATCAACGTTCTATGGCGGCGATCTGGACGGGATAAGCGATAAACTGCCGTATCTGAAAAAGCTTGGCGTGACAGCGCTGTATCTCAATCCGGTGTTTAAAGCTCCCAGCGTACATAAATACGATACCGAGGATTATCGCCATGTCGATCCGCAGTTTGGCGGTGATGGGGCGTTGCTGCGTTTGCGACACAATACGCAGCAGCTGGGAATGCGGCTGGTGCTGGACGGCGTGTTTAACCACAGTGGCGATTCCCATGCCTGGTTTGACAGGCACAATCGTGGCACGGGGGGAGCTTGTCACAACCCCGAATCGCCCTGGCGCGACTGGTACTCGTTTAGTGATGATGGCACGGCGCTCGACTGGCTTGGCTATGCCAGCTTGCCGAAGCTGGATTATCAGTCGGAAAGTCTGGTGAATGAAATTTATCGCGGGGAAGACAGTATTGTCCGCCATTGGCTGAAAGCGCCGTGGAGTATGGACGGCTGGCGGCTGGATGTGGTGCATATGCTGGGGGAGGCGGGTGGGGCGCGCAATAATATGCAGCACGTTGCTGGGATCACCGAAGCGGCGAAAGAAACCCAGCCGGAAGCGTATATTGTCGGCGAACATTTTGGCGATGCACGGCAATGGTTACAGGCCGATGTGGAAGATGCCGCCATGAACTATCGTGGCTTCACATTCCCGTTGTGGGGATTTCTTGCCAATACCGATATCTCTTACGATCCGCAGCAAATTGATGCCCAAACCTGTATGGCCTGGATGGATAATTACCGCGCAGGGCTTTCTCATCAACAACAATTACGTATGTTTAATCAGCTCGACAGCCACGATACTGCGCGATTTAAAACGCTGCTCGGTCGGGATATTGCGCGCCTGCCGCTGGCGGTGGTCTGGCTGTTCACCTGGCCTGGTGTACCGTGCATTTATTACGGTGATGAAGTAGGACTGGATGGCAAAAACGATCCGTTTTGCCGTAAACCGTTCCCCTGGCAGGTGGAAAAGCAGGATACGGCGTTATTCGCGCTGTACCAGCGAATGATTGCGCTGCGTAAGAAAAGTCAGGCGCTACGTCATGGCGGCTGTCAGGTGCTGTATGCGGAAGATAACGTGGTGGTATTTGTCCGCGTGCTGAATCAGCAACGTGTACTGGTGGCAATCAACCGTGGCGAGGCCTGTGAAGTGGTGCTACCCGCGTCACCGTTTCTCAATGCCGTGCAATGGCAATGCAAAGAAGGGCATGGGCAACTGACTGACGGGATTCTGGCTTTGCCTGCCATTTCGGCTACGGTATGGATGAACTAACGTTTTATAACGCCTTGCGTGACGCCTGCGCCATCATCCGCGGATAAAACTGCCAGAAGCGGGTTTCGAGGGCGTCATAATGAGCGTCTAAATCGTACCAGGAGTCACGCAGGGCATCCAGACGTGGGCGGCGGCTTGCCATGCCGTTTAACACGTTCTGGATGAAATCCATATCGCGATAGCGCACCAGCCACTGCTCTGACCACAATTAATTGTTCAGATTGATAAAACGTGGCGGTGAGTCCGGCAAAATCGTCATCACTTGCTCGCGGGCATAACAGACAAATTCCTGTAGCGGAAAGTCCGGCGACAGCTGCGACCAGTGGCGGGAAAGAAAGTGATCCCACATGACATCCAGCGTAATAGGCGCAACGCGGCGCGTTTCACTACGAAACCACTCCCGTGCTTCGCGGACTTCCGGCAGATTGTCAGTCAATACGTCGATACGTCGATGCATATGAATGCCAGCCACGACGTCGGGCGGAAAACTTTCTTCAGGATTTCCGCGTACGAAATCAGCCAGTAAATTGCCGGAAAGCGAGCTTTCCGCGAGATGGGCTAAATGCAGGTGAGCTAAAAAATTCATCGATTATATTCTATCCAAAAGGGGGTAAAGGTTGCAGGGAGAGCGCCCCGGCACTAGACTACCCGCCTCTTATTTTAGTCTGAGTCAGTGTCATGCGCGTTACCGATTTCTCCTTTGAATTGCCCGAATCCCTGATTGCCCACTATCCCATGCCTGAACGCAGTAGCTGTCGTTTACTGTCGCTGGACGGGCCGACGGGCGCGCTGACGCACGGTACTTTCACCGATTTACTTGATAAGCTCAACCCCGGCGATCTTCTGGTTTTTAATAATACCCGCGTGATCCCGGCGCGCCTGTTTGGGCGTAAAGCCAGCGGCGGCAAGATTGAAGTGCTGGTTGAACGGATGCTCGACGACAAACGCATTCTTGCGCATATTCGCGCCTCGAAAGCGCCAAAACCTGGCGCAGAACTGCTGCTGGGCGATGACGAAAGTATTAACGCAACAATGACCGCGCGCCACGGCGCACTGTTTGAAGTCGAATTTAATGATGAACGCTCGGTGCTGGATATTCTCAACAGCATCGGCCATATGCCGCTGCCGCCGTATATCGACCGTCCGGACGAAGACGCTGACCGCGAACTTTATCAAACCGTTTATAGCGAAAAACCGGGCGCGGTTGCAGCCCCGACCGCAGGTCTGCATTTTGACGAGCCTTTGCTGGAAAAATTGCGCGCCAAAGGCGTGGAGATGGCGTTTGTGACGTTGCACGTTGGTGCGGGCACCTTCCAGCCGGTGCGCGTCGACACCATTGAAGATCACATCATGCACTCGGAATACGCTGAAGTACCGCAGGATGTGGTAGACGCGGTACTGGCGGCGAAAGCGCGCGGTAACCGGGTGATTGCGGTTGGCACCACTTCAGTACGTTCGCTGGAAAGCGCGGCTCAGGCAGCGAAAAACGATCTCATTGAACCGTTCTTCGACGATACCCAAATCTTTATCTATCCGGGCTTCCAGTACAAAGTGGTCGATGCGCTGGTGACGAACTTCCACTTGCCAGAGTCGACGCTGATTATGCTGGTTTCGGCCTTTGCCGGTTATCAACACACCATGAACGCCTATAAAGCAGCGGTAGAAGAGAAATATCGCTTTTTTAGTTACGGTGATGCGATGTTTATCACGTACAATCCGCAGGCAATTAATGAGCGCGTCGGGGAGTAATTCCGCGGCGCTGGTTTAAAACGTTGGACTGTTTTTCTGACGTAGTGGAGAAAAAATGAAATTTGAACTGGACACCACCGACGGTCGCGCACGCCGTGGCCGCCTGGTCTTTGATCGTGGCGTAGTGGAAACGCCTTGTTTTATGCCTGTTGGCACCTACGGCACCGTAAAAGGGATGACGCCGGAAGAAGTTGAAGCCACTGGCGCGCAAATTATCCTCGGCAACACCTTCCACCTGTGGCTGCGCCCGGGCCAGGAAATCATGAAACTGCACGGCGATCTGCACGATTTTATGCAGTGGAAGGGGCCGATCCTCACCGACTCCGGCGGCTTCCAGGTCTTCAGCCTTGGCGATATTCGTAAAATCACCGAACAGGGCGTGCACTTCCGTAACCCGATCAACGGCGATCCGATTTTCCTCGATCCTGAAAAATCAATGGAGATTCAGTACGATCTTGGTTCGGATATCGTCATGATCTTTGATGAGTGTACGCCGTATCCTGCTGACTGGGATTACGCAAAACGCTCCATGGAGATGTCTCTGCGTTGGGCGAAGCGTAGCCGTGAGCGTTTTGACAGTCTCGGAAACAAAAATGCGCTGTTTGGTATCATTCAGGGCAGCGTTTACGAAGATTTACGTGATATTTCTGTTAAAGGTCTGGTAGATATCGGTTTTGATGGCTACGCTGTCGGCGGTCTGGCTGTGGGTGAGCCGAAAGCAGATATGCACCGCATTCTGGAGCATGTATGCCCGCAAATTCCGGCAGACAAACCGCGTTACCTGATGGGCGTTGGTAAACCAGAAGACCTGGTTGAAGGCGTACGTCGTGGTATCGATATGTTTGACTGCGTAATGCCAACCCGCAACGCCCGAAATGGTCATTTGTTCGTGACCGATGGCGTGGTGAAAATCCGCAATGCGAAGTATAAGAGCGATACTGGCCCACTCGATCCTGAGTGTGATTGCTACACCTGTCGCAATTATTCACGCGCTTACTTGCATCATCTTGACCGTTGCAACGAAATATTAGGCGCGCGACTCAACACCATTCATAACCTTCGTTACTACCAGCGTTTGATGGCGGGTTTACGCAAGGCTATTGAAGAGGGTAAATTAGAGAGCTTCGTAACTGATTTTTACCAGCGTCAGGGGCGAGAAGTACCACCTTTGAACGTTGATTAATATTAATAATGAGGGAAATTTAATGAGCTTTTTTATTTCTGATGCGGTAGCGGCAACGGGTGCACCGGCGCAAGGTAGCCCGATGTCTTTGATTTTGATGCTGGTGGTATTCGGTCTGATTTTCTATTTCATGATCCTGCGTCCACAGCAGAAGCGCACCAAAGAACACAAAAAGCTGATGGACTCCATTGCCAAAGGTGATGAAGTTCTGACGAACGGTGGCCTGGTTGGTCGCGTAACCAAAGTAGCGGAAAACGGCTACATTGCTATCGCGCTGAATGACACCACTGAAGTAGTTATTAAACGTGACTTCGTAGCTGCCGTCCTGCCGAAAGGCACCATGAAGGCGCTGTAATTAAAATTTTTCCCTAAGGGAATTGCCGTGTTAAACCGTTATCCTTTGTGGAAGTACGTCATGCTGATCGTGGTGATTGTCATCGGTCTGCTGTATGCGCTTCCCAACCTGTTTGGTGAGGATCCGGCTGTTCAGATCACTGGTGCGCGCGGAGTCGCCGCCAGTGAGCAAACGCTGATCCAGGTCCAGAAAACGTTACAAGAAGAAAAAATAACTGCTAAGTCTGTGGCACTGGAAGAGGGCGCTATTCTTGCGCGCTTCGACTCCACTGACACCCAGTTGCGCGCTCGTGAAGCATTAATGGGCGTTATGGGTGACAAATACGTCGTGGCGCTTAACCTTGCCCCGGCAACGCCGCGCTGGCTGGCAGCTATTCACGCTGAGCCGATGAAGCTCGGCCTTGACCTGCGTGGCGGCGTTCACTTCCTGATGGAAGTGGATATGGACACCGCGCTTGGCAAACTCCAGGAACAAAATATCGATAGCCTACGCAGTGACCTGCGCGAAAAGGGCATCCCGTATACCACTGTTCGTAAAGAAAACAACTACGGCCTGAGCATCACTTTCCGCGATGCTAAAGCTCGTGATGAAGCCATTGCGTATCTGAGCAAGCGCCATCCGGACCTGGTGATTAGCAGCCAGGGCAGCAACCAGCTGCGTGCGGTAATGAGCGATGCTCGTCTGAGTGAAGCGCGTGAATATGCGGTGCAGCAGAACATTAATATCCTGCGTAACCGTGTAAACCAACTTGGCGTGGCGGAGCCGGTGGTTCAGCGTCAGGGTGCTGACCGTATCGTTGTTGAACTGCCAGGTATTCAGGACACTGCGCGTGCGAAAGAGATTCTGGGTGCGACGGCAACGCTGGAATTCCGTCTGGTAAACACCAACGTTGACCAGGCCGCTGCGGCATCCGGTCGCGTACCGGGCGACTCTGAAGTGAAACAGACCCGCGAAGGTCAGCCAGTTGTGCTGTACAAACGCGTAATTCTGACCGGTGACCATATCACCGACTCCACTTCCAGCCAGGACGAATACAACCAACCGCAGGTTAACATCTCGCTCGATAGCGCTGGTGGTAACATCATGTCTAACTTCACTAAGGACAACATCGGCAAACCGATGGCAACCCTGTTTGTGGAGTACAAAGACAGCGGTAAGAAAGATGCAAATGGTCGTGCGGTTCTGGTGAAACAGGAAGAGGTGATTAACATCGCCAACATCCAGTCTCGTCTGGGTAACAGCTTCCGTATCACCGGCATCAACAACCCGAACGAAGCCCGTCAGCTGTCACTGCTGCTGCGTGCCGGTGCGTTGATCGCGCCGATTCAGATTGTTGAAGAACGTACCATAGGCCCAACCCTGGGTATGCAGAACATTGAACAGGGGCTGGAGGCTTGCCTTGCCGGTCTGCTGGTTTCTATTCTGTTCATGATCATCTTCTATAAGAAGTTTGGTCTGATTGCGACCAGTGCTCTGATTGCCAACTTGATCTTAATCGTCGGCATTATGTCGCTGTTGCCAGGCGCAACGCTGAGTATGCCAGGTATCGCGGGTATCGTCTTAACCCTTGCGGTGGCGGTCGATGCGAACGTACTGATCAACGAACGTATTAAAGAAGAGTTGAGCAACGGACGTACTGTTCAACAGGCAATTGATGAAGGTTATCGTGGCGCATTCAGTTCTATCTTCGATGCGAACATCACCACGCTGATTAAAGTCATCATCCTGTACGCAGTGGGTACCGGGGCAATTAAAGGGTTCGCGATTACTACCGGTATCGGTGTGGCGACGTCGATGTTTACCGCGATTGTCGGTACGCGTGCCATCGTAAACCTGCTATATGGCGGCAAGCGCGTCAAGAAGCTGTCAATCTGAGGAGTGCGATGTGGCACAGGAATATACTGTTGAACAACTAAACCACGGCCGTAAAGTCTATGACTTTATGCGCTGGGACTACTGGGCTTTCGGCATCTCTGGTCTGCTGTTAATCGCTGCTATCGTTATTATGGGCGTGCGCGGCTTTAACTGGGGGCTGGATTTCACCGGTGGTACGGTTATTGAAATTACGCTCGAAAAACCGGCTGAAATTGACGTAATGCGTGATGCATTGCAAAAAGCCGGTTTTGAAGAGCCGATGCTGCAAAACTTTGGTAGCAGCCATGACATCATGGTCCGTATGCCGCCTGCTGAAGGCGAAACCGGCGGTCAGGTGTTGGGCAGCCAGGTTCTGAAGGTGATTAACGAATCCACCAATCAGAATGCAGCAGTGAAGCGTATTGAGTTCGTCGGTCCGAGCGTGGGGGCAGACCTTGCGCAAACCGGTGCGATGGCGTTGATGGCAGCGCTGCTGTCTATCCTCGTGTACGTAGGTTTCCGCTTTGAGTGGCGACTGGCGGCAGGGGTGGTTATTGCGCTGGCGCACGACGTTATCATTACGCTGGGTATTTTGTCGTTATTCCATATCGAGATTGACCTGACCATTGTGGCATCGTTGATGTCGGTTATCGGTTACTCGCTTAACGACAGTATCGTGGTATCGGACCGTATTCGTGAAAACTTCCGCAAGATCCGTCGCGGTACGCCTTACGAAATCTTTAACGTGTCCTTGACCCAGACGCTGCACCGTACCTTGATCACATCCGGTACTACCTTGATGGTTATCCTGATGCTGTACCTCTTCGGTGGTCCGGTACTGGAAGGCTTCTCGCTGACCATGCTTATCGGTGTTTCCATCGGTACTGCATCTTCCATCTATGTGGCATCTGCGTTGGCTCTGAAACTGGGTATGAAGCGCGAACACATGTTGCAGCAGAAAGTGGAAAAAGAAGGGGCGGATCAGCCGTCAATTCTGCCGTAATCAAGTTCCCGTTGATGTTGAAAATCCCGGTCAGAAGATCGGGATTTTTTTGATGTATGGAGATTGCGAAAATCCCCGCATCTTGGGAAACTGCGCGTAACCCTACATTTCATCCAGGTAACTTTTCATGGCTATCATCCCAAAAAACTATGCGCGGTTAGAAAGCGGCTATCGCGAAAAAGCATTAAAAATCTATCCGTGGGTCTGCGGTCGCTGTTCCCGCGAGTTTGTTTATTCCAACCTGCGTGAACTTACCGTTCACCACATTGATCACGACCATACCAATAACCCGGAAGATGGCAGTAACTGGGAATTGTTGTGTCTCTATTGCCACGATCATGAGCATTCGAAATATACCGAAGCGGATCAGTATGGTACGACCGTTATCGCAGGGGAAGATGCGCAGAAAGATGTCGGTGAAGCGAAGTACAACCCATTCGCTGACCTGAAAGCGATGATGAACAAGAAGAAGTGATTAAAACGTAAAATTGCCTGATGCGCTACGCTTATCAGGCCTACGTTATTTCAGCAATATATTGAATTTACGTGCTTTTGTTGGCCGGACAAAGCGTTTACGCCGCATCCGGCATGAACAAAGCACACGTTGTTAACAATCAGAAATGCCGGGAATAAATCCCGGCATTTTCATAATCAGAAGTTGTAACCTACTACCAGGTAACCACCCCAGCCGGTAGAGCGAACGTTGAAGTTGCCGTTGCCGAAGTTCAGTTCTGCATCGTCGTTCCACTGACCACCGTCGTGCCAGTAACGAGCTACGACAGAGTAGTGCCAGTGATCGTAGTTCAGAGCCAGAATATGGCTGGAAGCGATAGAGTTATTAGTACGGGTCTTAATACCGTTGATTGCGTTACCGCTGTCATCCCCTAAATCGGAACCCCAGTCGAAGTTGGTGAAGCCGATGTAGCTCAGCTGACCGCCCCACAGATCGGTAATCGGCACAAAGTATTTAATTTTGAAACGGTAACCGTCCCACTCGTTTTCGTTCGCTGCGCCATAGTTCTGCCACTGGTATTTCGCATAGACGTTCATGGACAGGCTCATCGGCAGGCCAGTGTCGATATCGGTACCCAGACCCATGTACCAGGTGCTCTGGCGACCATCTTTATTACGACCCATGTCGTAAATGTAGTTGTTCGCGAAGTACCACTCTTTGAACGGACCGAAGCTAAGGTCAGTATTGGTCAGCTTGTCGATGGAGAAACGTGGTTCGATTTCCATAAACAGCGGAGAACCGTGGTTCCAGATACCTTTTGCATCGGAGTTACCGCCGAAGAATACCGGCGCATCCGCATAACCATAGAAGTCGAACCAGTCTTTTTTAGCGAATGCTTCGTACTCAAGGTAGGTATCGTTGCGGATCTGCGGTCCGAAACGGGTGTGATAGCTTCCGACAACGTTAACGCTCTGGTGCCACCAGTCGGAAAGATACTGCGGTTTGTCGTTTTCAGCTGCGTTGACAGTAAAAGACGAAGAGAGCGCCAGTACCGCACCGGCTGCCAGTAATGTTTTTTTCATATGTATGCCACTGTTTGAAAATCCCTTGCGGGAGTGAAAAAGGCGCAAATTGCGTTTCTAAATATTTCGTATACAGAGGAGCCTATTATAAAAATCATTGCTCACAAAAATATGTTTCGTTTCACAGTTCTATCATTTACGTAATCGATTGCGTTCACGTTTACACACATTCGGGCAGGGATTGTACTGACTTTCACCCTTGTTGCAAACTTTTACTATCAATCTGGGTGATGTAAGCGGAGTAACAAAATGACGGGGAAAGATGTTGCGGGACGCACAAAATTGCCCCGCAATACGTTTAATGCATAACAGGTTGAATGTCGTGGATACGTACAAAGCCTAATTGATCCACAGAAATCCCCTTTAACTGTAACGGAATATCAACATCGCTGGGGGCAAGGACGCTGGCAGGGGCATTAATCAATTGATTCTGCACATTGATTTCCTGAAAGTTGTCTATTGTTCCCTGAATTTGCCCATATTCAACAGTTCCGCTGAATGCGGGCAAGGGATCATTCGACTCGCCCTGAATACGTAGCGTCAGGGTGGTGCCATCTGTATCAGGCGTAATATTCACCAGCGACATACGTAAAGTACCGATCTGGCTTTCCAGTCTTGCCGGTGTTTTCGCTCCAGGCAGAAGGTAAACCCCACTGCTGGATTTTGCATTCAGCCTGTTTTGCTGAGTGATTTTGACTGTTTCTTGATTGAGTTGCGTCATCTCCTGGTTCAGCGTGCTGACGCTGTGTTTCATCTGTCGCACTTCACTTTGCTGCACACAGGCGCTAAGGCTGAACAGGCTTCCCAGCAGGAGCAGTCGAAAAACGTTAGTATTCATAGGTCGTCCCTTTCTCGTCGCAATTAGCCTAATGGTAGAGGGTAAAAGCAGCGAAAGCATCGATCCTTTATCTCAAAAGCGTTGCGCCTTTGTTGTATCGTCAGTTCAGGGTAAAATAGATTTCCGTTAACCACCTGGTCAGGACGCCGTATGCATTGCCCATTCTGTTTCGCCGTGGACACTAAGGTAATTGACTCTCGTCTCGTGGGCGAGGGTTCATCCGTACGCCGCCGTCGGCAGTGTCTGGTGTGTAATGAACGTTTCACCACCTTTGAAGTGGCGGAGCTGGTTATGCCGCGTGTTGTAAAAAGCAACGACGTGCGTGAACCGTTTAATGAAGAGAAATTGCGTAGCGGAATGCTGCGGGCGCTGGAAAAACGTCCGGTGAGTTCCGATGACGTCGAAATGGCAATCAATCATATTAAATCGCAGCTGCGCGCCACCGGTGAGCGCGAAGTGCCGAGCAAGATGATTGGCAATCTGGTGATGGAGCAATTGAAAAAGCTCGATAAAGTCGCCTATATCCGTTTTGCCTCTGTCTACCGCAGTTTCGAAGATATCAAAGAATTTGGCGAAGAGATCGCGCGCCTGGAGGACTAAGCCGTGCAGGACGAGTATTACATGGCGCGGGCGCTAAAGCTGGCGCAACGAGGACGTTTTACCACGCATCCCAACCCGAATGTCGGGTGCGTCATTGTCAAAGATGGCGAAATTGTCGGTGAAGGTTACCACCAACGTGCGGGTGAACCACATGCCGAAGTACACGCGTTGCGTATGGCGGGTGAAAAAGCCAAAGGTGCGACCGCCTATGTCACACTCGAACCCTGTAGCCATCATGGTCGTACGCCACCGTGCTGTGACGCACTCATCGCCGCTGGCGTAGCGCGCGTGGTTGCCTCGATGCAAGATCCTAACCCGCAGGTCGCTGGGCGTGGACTTTACCGTCTGCAACAGGCTGGCATTGACGTCAGCCACGGCCTGATGATGAGTGAAGCCGAGCAATTGAATAAAGGCTTTCTCAAGCGGATGCGCACCGGCTTTCCTTATATTCAGTTAAAACTTGGCGCATCGCTTGATGGTCGCACGGCGATGGCGAGCGGCGAAAGCCAGTGGATCACTTCGCCCCAGGCGCGGCGTGATGTACAACTACTGCGCGCGCAAAGTCATGCCATTTTAACCAGCAGCGCCACGGTGCTGGCGGATGATCCTGCCTTAACGGTGCGTTGGTCTGAACTGGATGAACAAACTCAGGCGCTCTATCCGCAACAAAATCTCCGTCAGCCGATACGTATTGTGATTGATAGCCAAAATCGCGTGACGCCGGTACATCGCATTGTGCAGCAGCCCGGCGAAACCTGGTTCGCGCGTACGCAGGAAGATTCTCGTGAGTGGCCGGAAACGGTGCGTACCTTGCTGATTCCAGCGCATAAAGGTCATCTGGATCTGGTTGTACTGATGATGCAACTGGGTAAACAGCAAATTAACAGCATCTGGGTGGAAGCGGGGCCAACGCTCGCTGGCGCATTGCTGCAGGCGGGTTTAGTCGATGAGCTGATTGTCTATATCGCACCTAAACTATTAGGCAGCGACGCCCGTGGATTATGCTCGCTGCCAGGGCTTGAGAAATTAGCCGACGCCCCCCAATTTAAATTCAAAGAGATACGTCATGTAGGCCCGGATGTTTGCCTGCATTTAGTAGGTGCATGATCTCCCGGCTCGAAAGGGAAGCAGCGCACGAAATATTATGCTAAAATCCGCCCCCCTGCGGGGCCATACTCGAACCCGAAGGAAGAAAATGAACATTATTGAAGCTAACGTTGCTACCCCGGACGCTCGCGTCGCCATCACCATCGCGCGTTTCAACAACTTTATCAATGACAGCCTGCTGGAAGGTGCAATTGACGCACTGAAACGTATCGGTCAGGTAAAAGATGAAAACATTACCGTTGTTTGGGTGCCTGGTGCCTATGAGCTGCCGCTGGCGGCGGGTGCACTGGCTAAAACCGGTAAATACGACGCGGTGATTGCGCTGGGTACGGTTATTCGTGGTGGCACTGCCCACTTTGAATATGTCGCTGGTGGTGCAAGCAACGGCCTGGCGCATGTTGCCCAGGACAGCGAAATTCCGGTTGCTTTTGGGGTTCTGACCACTGAAAGCATTGAACAAGCGATCGAACGTGCTGGCACCAAAGCTGGCAACAAAGGTGCAGAAGCTGCACTGACCGCGCTTGAAATGATTAATGTATTGAAAGCCATCAAGGCCTGAAATTAGTAAGGGGAAATCCGTGAAACCTGCTGCTCGTCGCCGCGCTCGTGAGTGTGCCGTCCAGGCGCTCTACTCCTGGCAGTTGTCCCAGAACGACATCGCTGATGTTGAATACCAGTTCCTGGCTGAACAGGATGTAAAAGACGTTGACGTCCTGTACTTCCGTGAGCTGCTGGCCGGGGTGGCGACTAATACCGCATACCTCGACGGACTGATGAAGCCATACCTGTCCCGCCTGCTGGAAGAACTGGGACAGGTAGAAAAAGCAGTACTGCGCATTGCGCTGTACGAACTGTCTAAACGTAGCGATGTGCCATACAAAGTGGCCATTAACGAAGCGATCGAACTGGCGAAATCGTTCGGCGCAGAAGACAGCCATAAGTTCGTCAACGGCGTACTCGATAAAGCAGCACCTGTGATTCGCCCTAACAAAAAGTGATATCCAGGCCGGTAGATTCACGGAAGACCGTTCCATGATCGCCGGCCTTTTCTTTTTTACCTGCTGAGGCATAACGTATGGCATGTGGCGAGTTCTCCCTGATTGCCCGTTATTTTGACCGTGTAAGAAGTTCTCGTCTTGATGTCGAACTGGGCATCGGCGACGATTGCGCACTTCTCAATATCCCCGAGAAACAGACCCTGGCGATCAGCACTGATACGCTGGTGGCGGGCAACCACTTCCTCCCTGATATCGATCCTGCTGATCTGGCGTATAAAGCACTGGCGGTGAACCTAAGCGATCTGGCAGCGATGGGGGCCGATCCGGCCTGGCTGACGCTGGCATTAACCTTGCCGGACGTAGACGAAGCGTGGCTTGAGTCCTTCAGCGACAGTTTGTTTGATCTTCTCAATTATTACGATATGCAACTCATTGGCGGCGATACCACGCGTGGGCCATTATCAATGACGTTGGGTATCCACGGCTTTGTTCCGATAGGACGAGCCTTAACGCGCTCTGGGGCGAAACCGGGTGACTGGATCTATGTGACCGGTACACCGGGCGATAGCGCCGCCGGGCTGGCGATTTTGCAAAACCGTTTGCAGGTTGCCGATGCTAAAGATGCTGACTACTTGATCAAACGTCATCTCCGTCCATCGCCGCGTATTTTACAGGGGCAGGCACTGCGCGATCTGGCAAATTCAGCTATCGATCTCTCTGACGGTCTGATTTCCGATCTCGGGCATATCGTGAAAGCCAGCGACTGCGGCGCACGTATTGACCTGGCATTGCTGCCGTTTTCTGATGCGCTTTCTCGCCATGTTGAACCGGAACAGGCGCTGCGCTGGGCGCTCTCTGGCGGTGAAGATTACGAGTTGTGTTTCACTGTGCCGGAACTGAACCGTGGCGCGCTGGATGTGGCTCTCGGACACCTGGGCGTACCGTTTACCTGTATCGGGCAAATGACCGCCGATATCGAAGGGCTTTGTTTTATTCGTGACGGCGAACCTGTTACATTAGACTGGAAAGGATATGACCATTTTGCCACGCCATAAAGATGTCGCGAAAAGTCGCCTGAAGATGAGTAATCCGTGGCATCTACTTGCTGTCGGATTCGGAAGTGGATTAAGCCCGATCGTTCCTGGGACGATGGGCTCGCTGGCAGCGATTCCGTTCTGGTATCTGATGACCTTTTTGCCCTGGCAGCTCTACTCGCTGGTGGTGATGCTGGGGATCTGTATCGGCGTCTATCTTTGTCATCAGACCGCAAAAGATATGGGCGTGCACGATCACGGCAGCATTGTCTGGGACGAATTTATTGGTATGTGGATCACGCTCATGGCGCTGCCGACCAATGACTGGCAGTGGGTTGCCGCCGGGTTTGTGATTTTCCGTATTCTGGATATGTGGAAACCGTGGCCGATCCGCTGGTTTGATCGCAATGTGCATGGCGGCATGGGGATCATGATAGATGATATTGTCGCCGGGGTGATCTCCGCTGGCATCCTGTACTTTATTGGTCATCACTGGCCGCTGGGCATTCTGTCGTAGTTGTGCACCGATGCCTGATGTGACGCTTGTTGCGTCTCATCAGGCCTGGACTCTTATTTAAATCCTACGACCGCATGCGGTTTATACGGCGTTTCCAGTTCGGCAATCTGTTCCGGCTTCAAAGTGATATCCACCGCGTTCAGCAGCTCATCAAGCTGTTCTTCCCGCGATGTACCGATAATCGGTGCGGCAATGCCCGGTTTACTCAACAACCAGGCCAGCGCAACTTGTGCTCGTGTTGCACCGAGTTCTTCACTGACGCCCGTTAACCGCTCTGCGATCTGCGCGTCATTTTCATCGCTTTCTTTATAGAGATTTTTCCCCACCTCATCAGACACCAGTCGTGCGGTAGTTTCTCCCCACGGACGCGTCAGTCGCCCCCGCGCCAGCGGGCTCCACGGAATCACCGCCACGCCCTCCTGATAACACAGTGGCAGCATCTCGCGCTCTTCTTCGCGATAAATCAGATTGTAGTGATCCTGCATACTGACAAACTGCGCCCAGCCGTGCTGTTTTTGGAGTTCCAGTGCCTGAGCAAACTGCGAAGCGTGCATTGATGACGCGCCGATATAACGCGCTTTCCCGGCTTTTACCACGTCGTTCAGAGCTTCCAGCGTCTCTTCGATCGGCGTGTTGTAATCCCAGCGATGAATTTGCAGGATATCGACATAATCCATGCCGAGACGTCGCAGGCTGTCGTCGATAGAGCGCAAAATTTGTGCACGGGATAATCCTTCCGGTAAATCACCAACGCGATGGAACACTTTGGTGGCAACGACCACGTCTTCACGACGGGCGAAATCCCGCAGTGCGCGACCAACGATCTCTTCGCTGCTACCATCGGAATAGCTATTGGCGGTATCAAAGAAATTTATGCCGCCTTCCAGCGCGCGTTTAATGATGGGACGGCTACTCTCTTCCGGCAGTGTCCATGCGTGATTACCACGATCTGGCTCGCCAAAGGTCATACAGCCGAGGCAAAGTCGGGAAACGCGAAGGTCGGTTTTTCCTAAGGGGTTGTATTGCATGCTGCCACTCCTGCCATACTCGTCATACTTCAAGTTGCATGTGCTGCGGCTGCATTCGTTCACCCCAGTCACTTACTTATGTAAGCTCCTGGGGCTTCACTCGTTTGCCGCCTTCCTGCAACTCGAATTATTTAGAGTCTATGAATAATTTGTTAAGCATAGCAGGAGTGGAGTAGGGATTATGCCAGCCAGGCCTTGATTTTGGCTTCCATACCGGCGGCATCGAGGCCGAGTTCGGCGCGCATTTCTTCCTGAGTTCCTTGCGGAATAAAGAAGTCCGGCAGACCAATGTTCAGCACGGGTACTGGTTTACGATGGGCCATCAGCACTTCGTTCACTCCGCTACCTGCGCCGCCCATAATGGCGTTTTCTTCTACGGTGACCAGCGCTTCATGGCTGGCGGCCATTTCCAGAATTAACGCTTCATCAAGCGGTTTCACAAAACGCATATCGACCAGCGTGGCGTTCAGCGATTCGGCGACTTTCGCCGCTTCTGGCATCAGCGTACCAAAGTTAAGGATCGCCAGTTTCTCGCCACGACGCTTCACAATGCCTTTGCCAATTGGTAGTTTTTCCAGCGGCGTCAGTTCCACGCCAACCGCGTTGCCGCGCGGGTAGCGCACCGCGGACGGGCCATCGTTATAGTGATAGCCGGTATAGAGCATCTGGCGACATTCGTTTTCATCGCTCGGGGTCATAATGACCATTTCTGGTATGCAGCGCAGGTAAGAGAGATCAAAAGCGCCCTGGTGAGTTTGACCGTCAGCACCAACAATGCCCGCGCGGTCAATGGCGAACAGGACCGGTAGCTTTTGAATCGCCACGTCATGCAGCACCTGATCATAGGCGCGTTGCAGGAAAGTGGAGTAAATCGCGACAATGGGTTTGTACCCACCAATCGCCAGACCGGCGGCAAAGGTCACTGCGTGTTGCTCGGCAATTGCCACGTCGAAGTAGCGATCCGGGAATTTACGTGAAAACTCGACCATGCCGGAACCTTCACGCATTGCCGGAGTAATCGCCATCAGCTTGTTGTCTTTCGCTGCCGTTTCACACAACCAGTCGCCAAAGATTTTTGAATAGCTCGGCAAACCGCCGCTACTTTTCGGCAAACAACCGCTGGAGGGATCAAATTTAGGCACGGCGTGGAAAGTGATTGGGTCTTTTTCTGCCGGTTCATAACCACGACCTTTTTTGGTCATGATATGCAGGAACTGCGGGCCTTTCAGGTCGCGCATGTTCTTAAGCGTGGTGATAAGCCCCAGCACATCGTGACCGTCAACCGGGCCGATGTAGTTAAAGCCCAGCTCTTCAAACAACGTGCCAGGCACTACCATGCCTTTAATATGTTCTTCGGTGCGTTTGAGCAGCTCTTTAATTGGCGGAACGCCAGAGAAAACTTTTTTCCCGCCTTCGCGCAGTGAAGAGTAAAGCTTACCGGAAAGCAGCTGCGCCAGATGGTTGTTGAGCGCGCCGACATTTTCGGAAATCGACATTTCATTGTCGTTGAGAACCACCAGCATATCAGGACGGATATCGCCCGCGTGATTCATCGCTTCAAACGCCATGCCTGCGGTAATCGCACCATCGCCGATTACACAGACGGTGCGGCGATTTTTGCCTTCTTTCTCGGCAGCAACCGCAATACCAATTCCGGCACTGATGGAGGTTGATGAATGCCCGACGCTTAATACGTCATATTCGCTTTCGCCGCGCCACGGGAACGGGTGCAGACCGCCTTTCTGACGGATGGTGCCGATTTTGTCGCGGCGTCCGGTCAAAATTTTATGCGGATAAGCCTGATGCCCCACATCCCAAATCAATTGGTCAAACGGGGTGTTGTAGACATAGTGCAGCGCCACGGTCAGTTCGACCGTGCCCAGCCCGGAGGCGAAGTGCCCGCTGGAACGGCTCACGCTGTCGAGTAAATAGCGGCGCAGTTCGTCGCAGAGTTTCGGTAAACTCTCTTTCGGCAACAGTCGTAACTCCTGGGTGGAGTCGACCAGTGCCAGGGTCGGGTATTTGGCAATATCAAAACTCATCAGGGGCCTATTAATACTTATTGTTTATTTATTACGCTGGATGATGTAGTCCGCTAGCGCTTCCAGTGCCGAGGTATCGAGTGACTGTTCAGCCAGTTGTTTCAGCGACTGACGGGCATCGTCGATCAGATCCCGGGCTTTCTTCCGGGCTTGCTCAAGACCCAGAAGTGCAGGGTAGGTACTTTTACCAAGTTGCTGGTCGGCACCCTGGCGTTTTCCCAACGTTGCAGTATCTCCTACCACATCCAGGATGTCATCCTGAACCTGGAAGGCAAGGCCGATGCTCTCTGCGTACTTGTCGAGTACTGGCAGAGCACGACGCCCTTTATCTCCGGCGCTTAATGCACCAAGGCGAACGGCGGCGCGAATCAATGCGCCGGTTTTATGACGATGAATACGCTCAAGCGCGTCCAGAGGTACGTGTTTGCCTTCCGCGTCTAAATCTAGTGCCTGACCACCGCACATTCCGGCAATACCGCTGGCGCTCGCCAGTTCAGAAATCATCGAAATTCTGTCGCGATCCGACACTTCCGGCATATCGGCATCGCTTAGAATCGAGAACGCCAGCGTTTGTAAAGCGTCGCCAGCGAGAATCGCGTTTGCTTCGCCAAACTTCACATGGCAGGTCGGCAAACCGCGGCGCAGATCGTCATCATCCATCGCCGGTAAATCATCATGAATTAATGAGTAAGCGTGGATACACTCTACGGCAGCAGCGGGTGCGTCCAGCGTGTTTGTGCTAACGCCAAACATATGACCGGTGGCATAAACCAGGAAAGGTCGCAGGCGCTTACCACCTAATAATGCGCCATACTGCATGGTTTCGACCACGGGAGTGTTCTGAAAGGGCAGTGGGGCGATAAAACGGCTCAGCGCCTGGTTGGCCTGCTTAACGCAGGCTTCGAGTTGCTGCGGAAAGTCCATTACTCATTGTCCGGTGTAAAAGGGGTTAGAGAGGCGTCTTCATTGTCAGACAGCAGAATTTGTACGCGCTGTTCGGCTTGTTGTAATTTGGCCTGCCCCTGACGTGCCAGCTGCACGCCGCGTTCGAACTCGTTCAGCGCCTCTTCCAGCGGCAGGTCGCCACTTTCCAGACGGGTTACAATCTGTTCCAGCTCGCTCAGCGCCTTTTCAAAGCTGGCGGGCGCCTCATTTTTCTTCGGCATAATGAATGTCTGACTCTCAATATTTTTCGCCCCGTCATGGTAACGGACTCAGGGCAAATAGCAAATAACGCGCAATGGTAAGGTGATGTGCGCAGCAAAGCGATGTTAGTGGTATACTTCCGCGCCTGGATGCAGCCGCAGGTGTGGGCTGCTGTATTTTTCCCTATACAAGTCGCTTAAGGCTTGCCAACGAACCATTGCCGCCATGAAGTTTATCATTAAATTGTTCCCGGAAATCACCATCAAAAGCCAATCTGTGCGCTTGCGCTTTATAAAAATCCTTACCGGGAACATTCGTAACGTTTTAAAGCACTATGATGAGACGCTCGCTGTCGTCCGCCACTGGGATAACATCGAAGTTCGCGCGAAAGATGAAAACCAGCGTCTGGCTATTCGCGACGCTCTGACCCGTATTCCGGGTATCCACCATATTCTCGAAGTCGAAGACGTGCCGTTTACCGACATGCACGATATTTTCGAGAAAGCGTTGGTTCAGTACCGCGATCAGCTGGAAGGCAAAACCTTCTGCGTACGCGTGAAGCGTCGTGGCAAACATGATTTTAGCTCGATTGATGTGGAACGTTACGTCGGCGGCGGTTTAAATCAGCATATTGAGTCCGCGCGCGTGAAGCTGACCAATCCGGAAGTGACTGTCCATCTGGAAGTGGAAGACGATCGTCTCCTGCTGATTAAAGGCCGCTACGAAGGTATTGGCGGTTTCCCGATCGGCACCCAGGAAGACGTGCTGTCGCTCATTTCCGGTGGTTTCGACTCCGGTGTTTCCAGTTATATGTTGATGCGTCGCGGCTGCCGCGTGCATTACTGTTTCTTTAACCTTGGCGGCGCGGCGCATGAAATTGGCGTGCGTCAGGTGGCGCATTATCTGTGGAACCGTTTTGGCAGCTCCCACCGCGTGCGTTTTGTCGCTATTAATTTCGAACCGGTCGTTGGGGAAATTCTCGAGAAAATCGACGACGGTCAGATGGGCGTTATCCTCAAACGTATGATGGTGCGTGCCGCGTCTAAAGTGGCTGAACGTTACGGCGTACAGGCGCTGGTCACCGGCGAAGCGCTCGGCCAGGTGTCCAGTCAGACGCTGACCAACCTGCGCCTGATTGATAACGTCTCTGACACGCTGATCCTGCGTCCGCTGATTTCTTACGACAAAGAGCACATCATCAACCTGGCCCGCCAGATTGGCACTGAAGACTTTGCTCGCACGATGCCAGAATATTGTGGCGTGATCTCCAAAAGCCCGACGGTGAAAGCGGTTAAATCGAAGATTGAAGCGGAAGAAGAGAAGTTCGACTTCAGTATTCTCGATAAAGTGGTTGAGGAAGCGAATAACGTTGATATCCGCGAAATCGCCCAGCAGACCGAGCAGGAAGTGGTGGAAGTGGAAACCGTCAATGGCTTTGGCCCGAACGACGTGATCCTCGATATCCGTTCTGTCGATGAGCAGGAAGATAAGCCACTGAAAGTCGAAGGGATTGACGTGGTTTCTCTGCCGTTCTATAAACTGAGCACCAAATTTGGCGATCTCGACCAGAACAGAACCTGGCTACTGTGGTGTGAGCGCGGGGTGATGAGCCGTCTGCAGGCGCTCTATCTGCGCGAGCAGGGCTTTAACAATGTGAAGGTGTATCGCCCATAATTTGTGGTTTTTACGTCGCATCTGGTCAGATGCGACGTTTGCCGCATCCGACACTACTCGTAATAATTATAAATCCCTGCCGCCATCACCAGTTGTGATGCCACTTCATGGGCTTTCTCGCGCCCAACCAGCAGGTCGATAATTTTCAGACCAAAATCAATAGCCGTACCCGGCCCCTGGCTGGTCAGCAATTTTACCCGTGCATCCCAGACGACGCGCTTGTCCTGCCATTGTTCGGCGGGAATTTTGTCTTTCAGCGTCGGGAAGCCGGTCATATTGCCAATCGGGAAGATATCGTGCGGTACCAGCACGGTGGCTGGCGCGGCGCAAATAGCCGCGACGATACGCCCGGAACGGTGGAACTGTTTAACGGTTTCAACCAGCAGGGTACTATCGCGAAAACACTCTGCGCCTTTAATGCCACCAGGCAGTACGATCACGTCATATTCGCCATCAGCCACCTCGACCAGCGGCGCATCCGCCAGCAGCTTCACGCCGCGCGAGCAGGTAATGGCCAGGTTGCCATCGCTGGCGACGCTGGCAGTGGTGACTTTGATACCGCCGCGAACCAGCAGATCGATAGTGGTGACGGCTTCAGTCTCTTCACTACCAGGGGCGAGGCAAACCAGTGCCGATGCGCTCATATTCACTCTCCTTTCTTTTTACCATTTCAAACAGGCGGGTGTTTTCCGGTACGGCAATCCCATGCGCGCGGGCGCGGCGTAAGAGAAAACCATTGATATAGTCGATTTCGGTGTGGCGCAGCGCGCGGATATCCTGCAACATCGACGAGATATTTTCCGCTGTGGCATCAATCACCTGCATCACGTAATCACGCAAATCTTCCGCTGAAGTATGATGCCCTTCGCGCTCGATCACTGCCGCGACTTCTTCGCATATTTGCATAATTTCTTGCGGATGATGACGTAATTCACCGTTCGGGCAATTCCAGATGGCAGTCAGTGGATTAATCACACAGTTGACGGCCAGCTTGCGCCACAGCTCGGCGCGAATATTGTTATGCCAGGCAACGTCAGGCAACACGGTTTGCAAAATATCCGCCAGATAACTGTAATCGCCATCCTGTTGCCGTGCCGGACCGATATGCGTGATTCCGTTTGCCACATGAATAATGACATTGCCGTCGCGGCGGGCGGCATGGGTGGTGGTGCCCATCAGTAATGGCTGCTGAATGTTTTGCAATTCTTCGATGGTGCCCATGCCGTTGTGAATTAACAGTATTGGCGTAGCTACAGGCAGTGTGGATGCGAGGCTTTTGACGGCATCGGAAACCTGCCATGCTTTCAGCGTCACCAGGAGCAGATCGCTGGTGGCGAGAAAATCGGGATCGTTGGCGGTCAGCGATTCGTTAAATATCGAACCATCTGTCTCAACCAGATTCACACTACAATAAGGTTGCGGTACGCGCAGCCAGCCCTGAACTTCATGACCCTGTTTACAAAGTGCTGTAAGCCATAATTGCCCTAAGGCACCGCATCCCAATACGGTAATTTTCATTGTTCCTCCTCACCCGCAACCACTCCGGGTGTTCAATAAGGCTATCCCTTAATTGTGCATGCTGTTGCGACTATGCACAATTAAGGGATACGTCCTGGTGCAGGACTGTTGGTTATTTAACTTTGCAGGTATTATGCTTCGCATCAAAAATGAAGGGAGAGGAAAAGATGCCATCTTTCGATATTGTCTCTGAAGTTGATCTTCAGGAAGCACGTAACGCGGTCGATAACGCGAGTCGCGAAGTGGAGTCCCGTTTTGACTTCCGTAACGTTGAAGCCTCATTTGAGCTGAACGACGCCAGCAAAACCATCAAAGTGTTGAGCGAGTCCGACTTCCAGGTCAATCAGTTGCTGGATATTCTGCGTGCCAAGCTGCTGAAGCGCGGCATTGAAGGCAGTTCACTGGATGTACCGGAAAATATCGTTCATAGCGGTAAAACCTGGTTTGTGGAAGCGAAACTGAAACAGGGCATTGAGAGCGCGACCCAGAAGAAAATCGTCAAGATGATTAAAGACAGCAAACTGAAAGTGCAGGCGCAAATTCAGGGCGATGAGATCCGTGTGACTGGCAAATCTCGTGATGATTTGCAGGCTGTCATGGCGATGGTACGTGGTGGCGATCTCGGCCAGCCGTTCCAGTTCAAAAACTTCCGCGATTAATCGCGACAATGTGCGTTTTGTTCATGTCAGATGCGGCATGAACGCCTGATTCGGCCTACAACGGTTTGTAACTCAAGAACTTTGTAGGCCTGGTAAGCGTAGCGCAGCAGGCAATTCGCCGCGTTTTTTATGCCTGACGAATTGCCTGTTCAACCTCAAAGCGATTTGTCACTTTGCTGTCGATTTTCACATAAGCTGAATGCTCTTCTTCTGCAATCAACACTTCTTTGACGCCTTCAGTTTCCAGCAAACGCACTTTTAACGCTTCGTTTGCGGCAATGTCCGCCGGGATTTCAATGCGCAAACTGCTGACATACGGCGGTTCTTTCATGGTACTGGCGACTGCCAGCCACACTGCGGCCAGCATTGCGCCAGCGAGAAATACCCCCTGACCGTCAAACATGCCGTCAATCCAGCCGCCCAGCGAACCGCCAATCGCCACGCCAAGAAACTGGCTGGTGGAGTAGACACCCATCGCCGTACCTTTGTAACCTGCTGGCGACTCTTTACTGATAAGTGAGGGCAGAAGGGCTTCCATCAAATTAAACGCCACAAAGAAAAGCTGCACGCCGACCACCAGTTGCCAGAACTGCGTTTGTGCGTTCCACAACACAATTTCCGCAACCACGATCAACCCGACGCAGAAGACAAAGACTTGCTTCATTTTGCGCTTAACTTCAGCGTAGATAATGAAAGGCACGACCGAGCCAAAGGCGATTAACATCGTCGCCAGATAGACCTTCCAGTGTTCAGCCGCCGGGAACCCCGCATCAGCTAGCTGTCCGGGCAGGGCAACAAACGTAGACATCAGAAGCATGTGCAGACACATAATGCCAAAGTTGAGTTTTAGCAGCCGCGGTTCCGCCAGCACTTTACTGAAACTGCCTTTCACCATTCCGGACTCACGATTAAGTACGTGAGTGCTACTGTTGGGCACAACCCAAATGGTCAACGCAATGCCGGTTGTTGCCAGAATAGCGATCATCCAGAACAGCGCGTGCAGCCCAAGTTTGTGAGTGATGATCGGGCCAAGCACCATCGCAATGGCAAAGGTAATGCCAAAGCTCACGCCGATAAACGCCATCGCTTTGGTGCGGTTTTGTTCGCGCGTGAGATCGGAAAGCAGCGCCATAACGGCGGCGGCAATTGCTCCAGAGCCTTGTAGCGCCCGGCCCAGAATAATTCCCCAGATGGAGTCGGAAAGCGCAGCGATAACGCTACCGGCGGCAAACACCGCCAGCCCACCGACAATTAATGGTTTGCGACCAATGCGGTCGGAAAGCAGGCCAAACGGAATCTGAAAAACGGCCTGAGTCAGACCATAAACACCAATGGCAATACCGATTAATGCTTCGCTGGCACCTTGCAGAGCCATGCCGTACGTGGTCAGAACCGGCAGAACCATAAACATGCCCAGCATGCGCAACGAGAATACGGTCCCTAAACCCCAGGTCGCGCGCCTCTCACCTGGCGTCATTTTATAATCGTTCATTACCACCCCTTAAAAAAATGCCCACATAGTGTAGTGCGGAGCGCATGTTGGGTAAACAGAGTGTTAATGAGAAAATATTACAGAGGAGAGTAATTTGTGTGTCAGGTATGTTTTTTTGCATTCATAAAATGAATGCTCTATATGTTGAAAAAATGAATTTTAAAACTAAATAGTTTTACATCAAAAAAGTAATAATATCATTTCTTGATTGCCATGTGCATTTTTTATCTTACGAATATGCTAGTTTTATCTCACTAAATAAACGATTTGGTGACATGGATGATAATGTTTCAGGCTAAATGTGTGCTTATTACTTGGACCTTTATGGCACTGTATTTATTCATTAAATGGATATTTGGTGGTTAATTATTATGGAAATATATGACAGTGAGGACATAAAGGTATACATGTTAACTAAAAGAATATTATTTTCTGTAATGCTGATAGTTTCACCAAGCGTGGTGGCCAGCGAGAAAGCGCATGAATTGTATGACAGCATATACGGTGGTAAACCTGCTCCCGATGTTATAAATACACTGCATAAAATGGCTGAATCGGGAGATATCGACGCGCAGAGCCTGTTAGGCTGGGAATATTATCAGCCTCGTTATGATACCAAACCTGATGTTCAGGAAGCGATTAAATGGTTCGAGTTAGCGGCTAAACAAGGTGACAGAGAAGCTCCGTTAGCGCTGGGGGGTATCTACTACGACGGTGAGCAGGTGCGGGTGGATTATGCCAAAGCGTATGCACTATTTAATCAGGCCGCGCAGCACGGTGTGAATTTAGCATGGTCCAGGTTGGGCATTATGTACGCCAATGGTCAGTATGTTGAGGTAGATTGTAAGAAAGCGAAGGAATATCTTGATAAAGGTGTCCACATTTATGGTGGCCCGGAAGACTTTCTGGCTACTTGTCGAAAAGACATGATTGACAGAAAAACGGTTGACGATACGTTACCCGTGATTACGGTTACCCGTTCTGGGATGCGAGATAATTTTTTAGATAAAGGTTTTTCCTGCATGGATAGCCTCTTCGCCACCACCAATAAATTAGGCGAAGTGGCCAATCTTCGCGTGACATTCAGCATTCGTCGCCCATCCGATAAGGAGATTAACCAAACGGTTGGCTTCGCGCCTTTCGGTTTAAACCGGCTGAATATTAGCTTTACTGATTACCTATTTGGTTCATTTACCAGTAATTCGTCTCTTATTCTTTATAAACCGGAATTTGAGCGAAAATCTTGTGCAACTGTAAGGACCACAATCGTTGCCGCAACGGCAACCATTAACGGCAAGGATGTGGAGTTGCTGAAAGCGGGGGCAATTGAACAAAAGTGGTAACGCTGCTCAGCCCCCGGCTGAGGCAAAACTTGCCCTGGCGGGTGGCGATAATAATCTAAGCCGCGAGAATATGCTGAATCGCCAAAAACATAGGTACAGCACCAAAAGCATTTGGTGTCGCTGAAAGCTGAACAAAGCCGAGACGAGCATAAAAATTAATGGCGGCAGGGTCAGCATCAAGATAAACCCCTTTAATTGGTAATGCCTGGTGAATTATTTTTACATGTTCAAAAAAATCACATAGTAGGTCCTGACCAAAGCCCCGCTTTTGATACTTCCGTGCTACCCCCAACATGACTAATCTGACAACACCAATTTCTGAAGGTTGTGAACCCTGAAGGACGCCAGAAACGCGTTGTTTTTCCAGCGAATATGCCGTAAAAGTACAGATGCCGATCAGTTCACCACTTTGTCTGTCAATAAGTGCTTTAGCCGCACAGTCGCTATTACGCACACTTTTCTTTAGCGATGCGCGTACAAATTTATCGATAACAGGGTTACCGCAATCAAACTGTTTTTGCCCAGGATAAGTAATATCAGACTGATAATTACAGGAGAGGACTATGGGCAGAGTAATCTCTTCATGCTTGTCGACCATCGCTGTTTTTCCTTTTCATTAACGCCTTGAGGGCGAGCGTCGGTTGAGCAGGTTCAGCGATGAGTTGGTTCATCAGTTCCCAGCTTTGATTCGAAAGCTCGCGGCGACGTTGGTTATCAAGCACACTTTCGGCGCGTTCCATAGCAGCGCTCAAAATAAAAGCGCTTAAATCTACCCCAACGGCTTGCGCAGCTTCACGAAGTTTGTTTTTGGCGTCGGGACTAGTTTTGAGTTCGACCCGCGCATTTTTCAGCGTTTTATCGACATCGGGTAGAGTGGCTGTTTTTCCAGGCATTATGACCTCTTTGATTAACTGAATGAAATCGTAGGGAGTCGATCTCATACATAATACGGCTATCAACCGTATGATTAATTTATGTTCATCTGCTCACTCTGTCAAGACATACGGTTATTAGCCGTATCTCTGATCTCAGACAATAAAAAAGGTGCCGTAGCACCTTTTTAATAGAGAGGTTTTGTTACCACACAGCAGCCAGCAGCGTATGCGAGTCCGGTACCATAAAATCAACGGACATCATCACCGAGAGGGCAGTGATGGCGATGATAGAGAAGCCGAACAGCTTGCGCGCCCAGATTCTGTCATCAGCAACTTTATAACCGCGCAGAGCCATACCTAACCACCAGACGCTAACCGCCGCGGCGACCACCAGATATTTATATCCAGCGTAACCGCCAAGAGAGAGCATCAGCGTGGCAACGGCAAAGGCGATGATATACAGCGTGATGTGATTCTTCGCCACCGAAATGCCTTTTACCACTGGCAATACCGGAATGTTTGCCGCCTGGTAATCCTTAAAGCGGAAAATGGCGATGGCATAGGAGTGAGGCATCTGCCACAGGCTGAAGATAGCCAGCAGGATCGCTGCGCCGCTATCGAACTCGCCGGTTACTGCACAGTAGCCAATCACCGGCGGCGCAGCGCCGGAGAGCGAACCAATCAATGTGCCGTAGACTGAGTGGCGTTTCATGTACAGGCTATAGACGCCGACATAAACCACAAAGCCCATCACCCCCAGCCAGCAGGCCAGCGGATTCGCGCCAAACCACAGCAGCATAAAGCCAGCAATACCCAGCAAGGTGGCGTACACCAGCGAGACAGCAGGAGAGATCAGGCCTTTAACCAGCACCCGATTCTTCGTCCTTTCCATCTTTCTGTCGATATCCCTGTCGATGTAGTTGTTAAACACACAACCCGACGCCACAACCAGTGACACCCCAACCAGCGTGTAGATAAACAGGGGATAATCAATGCTGCCCTTTGAGGCCAGCAGGAATCCCCCAATCACCGAGATCAGGTTGCCAAAGATGATGCCTGGTTTCGTTACTTGCAGGTATTGCTTAAACATCATAACCGCCGCTCTTAGTGCATCATCATGTTGTAGTTGAGGTTCCACATAATCCAGATGGAGCCTACAACCAGGATAGCGATGATTAGCACGGTGAAGACAAACGCCGTCATGTTCCAGCCTTCATCTGATTTGGTATTCATGTGCAGGAAGCACACCAGATGCACCAGAACCTGTACCACTGCCATTGCCAGGATTGTTCCCAGAATTACGGCCGGAGAGGCAGCCCCTGTCATCACCATCCAGAACGGAATCACCGTCAGAATGATCGACAGGATAAAGCCTGTCATGTAGGTTTTTACGCTGCCATGGGACGCGCCGCTGTGATCGGTAGAATGACTCATTACATCGCCCCCATCAGATAAACAACAGTGAACACACAGATCCAAACCACATCCAGGAAGTGCCAGAACAGGCTCAGGCACATGATGCGGGTACGGTTAGTGCTGGTCAGGCCGCGACGAGCGATTTGTACCATCAGCACCGCCATCCAGATAAGACCGGAAGTGACGTGCAGACCGTGCGTGCCGACCAGCGCAAAGAACGCTGACAGGAAGCCGCTGCGATCCGGACCCATGCCGTTAACAATCAGGTGATGGAATTCGTAGATTTCCATCCCGATAAATCCGGCACCAAACAACCAGGTCAACGCCAGCCAGGAGATAACCTGGCTTTTGTTGTTTTTGTACATGGCGATAGCCGCCATGCCGTAGGTGATGGAGCTGAACAACAGCAAGAAAGTTTCAACCAGAACGAACGGCAGTTCGAAAATGTCCTTACCTGTCGGGCCGCCTGCGGTGCCGTTCACCAGAACGGCATAGGTAGCAAACAAGATTGAGAACAGAATGCAGTCGCTCATCAGGTAGATCCAAAATCCGAAGATTTTGGTTCCGCCTGCATCGTGGTGCCCGTGTTCGTGCGCGTGGGCAGTCGCGTGCGTCAAAGTATCAGTTGCCATTTTTCAGCCCTGCCTTAGTAATCTCATCGAAATGCTGGTTTTCCAGTTTTTCGATTTCTGCCACCGGCACGTAGTAATCCACGTCCTCGTCGAAGCTTTTCACGATCCAGGTGATGATCATGCCTGCGAAGCCAACAATCGCCAGCCACCAGATATGCCAGATCATGGCGAAACCGAAGATGGTGGAGAAAGCTGCAATGACGATACCTGCACCGCTGTTTTTCGGCATATGAATTTCTTCATAGTGGTCAGGCTTTTTATACGCTTCGCCTTTCTCTTTCATTTCCCAGAATGCATCACGCTCGTGAACGTGCGGCACAACGGCAAAGTTATAGAACGGAGGCGGGGAAGAGGTTGCCCACTCCAGCGTACGGCCACCCCACGGGTCGCCAGTCAGGTCACGGTTCTGGTCGCGGTCGCGAATAGAAACGTACATCTGAATAACGAGGCAGAGAATACCCAGCGCAATCAGTACTGCACCGCTAGCTGCAATCATCAGCATGGTGTGGAACTGCGGGTCAATCTGCTGGCTCAAACGACGGGTCATGCCCATGAAGCCCAGCGCATACAGCGGCATAAAGGCAACGAAGAAGCCGATGATCCAGAACCAGAACGCGCGTTTACCCCAGGTTTCATTCAGTTTGAAACCGAAGGCTTTAGGCCACCAGTAGGTCATCCCTGCGAAGCAGCCGAAGACCACGCCGCCGATGATCACGTTATGGAAGTGCGCAATCAGGAACAGGCTGTTATGCAGAACGAAGTCCGCGCCCGGTACTGCCAGCAGCACGCCAGTCATCCCGCCCACCGAGAAAGTGACGATAAAACCGATGGTCCACAGCATCGCAGAATGGAACACGATGCGGCCCTGATACATGGTGAACAGCCAGTTGAAGATCTTCACCCCGGTCGGGATGGCGATAATCATTGTGGTGATACCAAAGAAGGCGTTTACGTTCGCGCCCGCACCCATCGTAAAGAAGTGGTGCAGCCAAACGATGAACGACAGCACGGTGATACAGACGGTTGCCCATACCAGAGAGGTATAACCAAACAGACGTTTACGCGAGAAGGTTGCCGCAATTTCGGAGAACACACCGAAAACAGGCAGGATCAGGATGTAAACTTCCGGGTGGCCCCAGGCCCAAATCAGGTTGATGTACATCATCATGTTGCCACCCATATCGTTGGTAAAGAAATGGGTGCCCAGATAGCGATCCAGGGTCAACAACGCGACGGTAACCGTCAGAATTGGGAAGGAAGCAATAATCAGTACGTTCGCGCACAGTGATGCCCAGGTAAATACTGGCATCTTGAACATGGTCATGCCCGGTGCGCGCATCTTCAGAATGGTAACGAAGAAGTTGATACCGGTAAGCGTCGTACCTATACCGGATAGCTGGAGACTCCATATCCAGTAATCGACACCGACTCCCGGACTGTACTCTATTCCCGATAGCGGTGGATAGGCCAGCCAGCCGGTCTGCGCAAATTCGCCCACGCCGAGAGAAACGTTAACCAGAATCACACCAACAACGGTAAACCAGAAGCTTAAGTTGTTGAGGAACGGGAACGCAACGTCACGCGCGCCAATCTGCAGCGGAACCACCAGGTTCATCAGACCGATAACGAAAGGCATCGCCACGAAGAAGATCATAATCACGCCGTGCGCGGTAAAGATCTGATCGTAGTGGTGAGGTGGCAGGAAGCCCGCTTCGCCCGCCGAGGCAAGAGCCTGCTGGCTACGCATCATAATGGCGTCAGCAAAACCACGCAGCAACATCACAATCGCCACGATGATATACATGATACCGAGGCGTTTATGGTCGACGGAGGTCAGCCACTCTTTCCACAGGTAGGTCCACTTACCGAAGTAAGTGATCAGGCCAACGAGCGCCAGACCTCCCAAAATAATGCCAGCGATCGTAACCATGACGATAGGTTCATGGAACGGGACTGCATCAAGTGATAATTTTCCGAACATCTTTATTCTTCCTCAACCCCTTTAATGGGCGGATTCCGCGTGGCTCATGTCCATGCCTTCCATACCTTCGTGTGCGCTGTGCTCACCTTCTGGCTGGGTCATGTCCATGCTCTTACCGTGAGCCATAAACTTGTTAATTACATCGGCAAACAAGTCTGGTTTCACGTTGGAGAAATATTCCACCTGGTTGTATTCGCTAGGCGCGGCCAGTTTTTCGAACGCTGCCATGTCAGACATGGAGTTCGGCGACTGTTTCGCTTTTGCGACCCATTGGTCGAATGCGGCGCGATCCGGTGTTGCAATAGCTTTGAACTTCATGCCTGAGAAGCCCGGGCCGCTGTAGCTGGCGGAGATACCGTCATAAGTGCCGGGTTCGTTGGCGATCAGATGCAGGCGAGTCTGCATACCGGCCATGGCATAAATCTGGCTACCCAGACGCGGAATGAAGAAGGAGTTCATCACGGAGTTGGAGGTCACTTTGAAGTACACCGGAGTGTTCGCCGGGAAAGCGATTTCATTCACGGTAGCAATGCCCTGTTCCGGGTAGATGAAGAACCATTTCCAGTCCATGGAAACCACTTCGATGGTAATGGGCTTCTCGTCGTGTGCCAGCGGCTTGCTAGGCTCAAGAGCGTGAGTGGTTTTCCAGGTCAGTACCGCAAGGAAGATGATGATTAAGATAGGTACCGTCCAGACCACAGCTTCCACTTTATTGGAGTGTGACCAGTTCGGGCTGTACTTAGCATCTTTATTGCTCGCACGGTACTTCCAGGCGAAACCAACAGCCATCAAGATTGCGGGAATAACGACAATCAACATCAGGCCAAATGCCGTCAGTATCAGTGAACGTTGCTCCAGACCAATCTGTCCTTTGGGATCTAACAGCGCAGAATTACAGCCACTGAGCAATACAGTGCCTGCAAATAATGACAACCATCCCAAACTTTTATTGTATTTCCTGAGTCTCATTTAACGACCTCAATTCCACGGGATCTGGTGGCGTTTAAAGTGTGTGGGCATTTTACGGGAAGGTTACATTGCTGTAAATATGATTAAATTCCTGTTACTTGGATTTGGCTGCCAGGTCACATATGTTGCAAAACATATCAGGTTGATTTTAAGAAGCTGTTGCAAAAGGGCGTTATAACAAAAGGGGAGTGCTGAAGGAGTCTGGGCGGGCAATTGGTATAACCAATGTGAAATAAAACAATTATTTAACAAATAATTATCATTAGAGTGACAACTGGGTGATGAGAAAATAAAGACTCATTAGCTGAATCGTGTAAGAAAAATAGAATTTATAAATGGCGCCAATAATTTCCAAACGCTAAGCCGCATAAAAGAACAAATATTAATAAGCGATGCTGATGTTTATTTAGCCGTAATAATTACGGCGAGTGATTACTACAGCTAAATAATATTTACAGATTACGTCAGATGCGTTTTTCGTAGCGCCAGATAATCCAGCAAACCACCAAGCACGACGCCAGAAAGGGCGACTAAAACCCCGACTTCCAGCAGAGCAGGCAGGAAAGAGAAGTGCGTCAAATCCAGCGCGTCCATCGTCAACAGCAGTAACCACACGGCCAACAGGCTGATGCCCGCCGCCAGTATCCACATGGCAAAGGCATAACCTGCCGGATATTCGGTACGGGAGATAAAGTTGTCATTTACTCGTGTATATTCAAGCGTCTGGCGGCAAACCAGCAGCAAAATAAGCCCCGGTACGGCAGCGGCGACGGAGAATAGATAGAATGTCGACCAGCCGTGTGCTTCAACAAACCAACCCGCCACGGGGCCGACATAAACTCGCCCTACAGCAGAAAGCGCTGAGAGCAGGGCAAATTGAGTAGCGGAAAATGACTTATTACATAGCGTCATTAACAGCGCGACAAAGGCTGATGTGCCCATCCCGCCACAGAGGTTTTCGAAAAAGACGGCTGCGCCCATGCTGTAGAGATGCTTATCAGTAATCGACAGCAGCCAGTAACCAGCGTTAGACGCACCTTGTAAAATGCCGAAAATCAGCAGTGCCCGGAATAGTGACAGGCGCTGCATCAAAATCCCACCGTACAATGCGCCCACAATGGTCGCCAGTAAGCCAAGCGTTTTGTTTACCACGCCTACTTCACCCGCATCAAACCCGACGCCGCGAATCAAAAACGTGGTTGTCAGGCTCATGGCGAATGCGTCGCCCAGCTTATACAGCACGATAAGAAGCAAAATAAGCCAGGCATTATTGCGACCAAAGAAATCTCGCAGAGGTGCAACAACCGCTTGTTCCAGCGTTTTGGGCACAGGAATGGTGTCGGTTGGTTCTGGTGCAAGCAACGTCGCGATAATACAGGGGATCAACAGCGCCGCCATCAACCAGTACATGCCCTGCCAGCCCAGCCATTTATCTGCCAGCCACAGGGCTAGGCCGCCGGAAACCAGCATCCCTAAACGGTAACCCAGAACGCTGATTGCCGCGCCCGCACCACGTTCTTCTGCCGGGAGCACATCGGTTTTCCACGCATCGAAGACAATATCCTGGGAGGCAGAGCAAAAAGCGATCACCACCGCCAGCGCCGCCATCCAGCGGAGTTGGGTGCCTGGTTCGAGAAAACCCATCGCCGCAATGGCGACTAATAACAGGATTTGCGTGGCGAGCAGCCAACCGCGCCGCCGCCCAAAAAATGGAGGCGTGTAGCGGTCCATCAGCGGTGACCAGAGGAATTTAAAAACGTAAGCCTGGCCTACCAGAGAGAAGAAACCAATGGTTTTGAGATCGATATTCTCGACCGTCATCCAGGCCTGTAAGGTGCCGGATGTCAGGGCGAGCGGTAGCCCGGAAGCAAAACCCAGGATCAGCAATATGGCTGAACGCGGCTGTTGAAGAATACGTAAATATTGACTGGACATGGGCGTCTACAGGCCCGGCTTGCACCGGGCCAGAGGGCAGAAATTAACGCGCGTTCTGCTTGATGAATTCGTGAATGCTGGTGTCCTGAGACATATCAGCGATGGTATCGGTCAGCACACTGTTAACCGCATCGGCGATATTTTTGTTGGAGGCCTGGAACGCACCTTCAACGTTGTAGCTGGCACGATAGTTTTTGGTCATTTTGTTGCCATTCTGCGCGGTAGCGATGATGGCGATATCCGCTTTGGTCGCGATGTTGTAGCGCACGTTGCCCTGGGACACGTCAGCATACAGTTGGCTAACGATGATTTGCAGATTAACCGGGCCATTCGGACCAACCATGTAACCACGCGCGGTCATCTGTTTTTCCAGCACTTCTTGCAGCAGGAAACGCAGATCGCGGGAGGCGGTCAGGGTAACGATTTGATTATCGCGGGTGACTTTTGCCAGCGCCTGATCGGTACGCTGATCGGCACCATTAATGCTTACGGTGACGCCCATCAGGCTTGGATCCTGCTGTGGCAGTGTAATCGTCGGGGAAACTTCAATAGTTGTTGGCGGTTTTGCGCATCCTGCAAGCATAAACAGAGCAACTAACGGGAAGAGGATTTTTTTGAACATGTTCGGGCTCTCAGAGACTCTTAAGCGTGTTTGGTAAAAATTCCCGCCATCATAACATTGCCAACGGCGAGGGGAAGTGGGTAAGGCATGTAAATTCATCATGTTGACGAAATAATCGCCCCTGGTAAAAGAAACGCTGATGCGAGGCCTGTGTTTCAATCTTTAAATCAGTAAACTTCATACGCTTGACGGAAAAACCAGGACGAAACCTAAATATTTGTTGTTAAGCTGCAATGGAAACGGTAAAAGCGGCTAGTATTTAAAGGGATGGATGACATCTCAGCGTTGTCGGAGGAGATATTTCATGATGATACGTGAGCGGATAGAAGAAAAATTAAGGGCGGCGTTCCAACCCGTATTCCTCGAAGTAGTGGATGAAAGCTATCGTCACAATGTCCCAGCCGGCTCTGAAAGCCATTTTAAAGTTGTGCTGGTCAGCGATCGTTTTACGGGGGAACGTTTTCTGAATCGTCATCGAATGATTTACAGTACTTTAGCGGAGGAACTCTCTACTACCGTTCATGCGCTGGCTCTGCATACTTACACTATTAAGGAGTGGGAAGGGTTGCAGGACACCGTCTTTGCCTCTCCTCCCTGTCGTGGAGCAGGAAGCATCGCGTAAAAACGCATTTGCAACTGTCGGCGCTTTTCCAGTATGTTGCTAAAGATTTTATGAAAAACGGCCTGCGGGCCGTTTTGTTTTGTCTGGATTTTGCGCTTTTTGCCCAGCATTCAGACGAAAATTGCCCGGGAATTGTGAAAAAATACGCGACAGCGCGCAATAACCGTTCTCGACTCATAAAAGTGATGCCGCTATAATGCCGCGTCCTATTTGAATGCTTTCGGGATGATTCTGGTAACAGGGAATGTGATTGATTATAAGAACATCCCGGTTCCGCGAAGCCAACAACCTGTGCTTGCGGGGTAAGAGTTGACCGAGCACTGTGATTTTTTGAGGTAACAAGATGCAAGTTTCAGTTGAAACCACTCAAGGCCTTGGCCGCCGTGTAACGATTACTATCGCTGCTGACAGCATCGAGACCGCTGTTAAAAGCGAGCTGGTCAACGTTGCGAAAAAAGTACGTATTGACGGCTTCCGCAAAGGCAAAGTGCCAATGAATATCGTTGCTCAGCGTTATGGCGCGTCTGTACGCCAGGACGTTCTGGGTGACCTGATGAGCCGTAACTTCATTGACGCCATCATTAAAGAAAAAATCAATCCGGCTGGCGCACCGACTTATGTTCCGGGCGAATACAAGCTGGGTGAAGACTTCACTTACTCTGTAGAGTTTGAAGTTTATCCGGAAGTTGAACTGCAGGGTCTGGAAGCGATCGAAGTTGAAAAACCGATCGTTGAAGTGACCGACGCTGACGTTGACGGCATGCTGGATACTCTGCGTAAACAGCAGGCGACCTGGAAAGAAAAAGACGGCGCTGTTGAAGCAGAAGACCGCGTAACCATCGACTTCACCGGTTCTGTAGACGGCGAAGAGTTCGAAGGCGGTAAAGCGTCTGATTTCGTACTGGCGATGGGCCAGGGTCGTATGATCCCGGGCTTTGAAGACGGTATCAAAGGCCACAAAGCTGGCGAAGAGTTCACCATCGACGTGACCTTCCCGGAAGAATACCACGCAGAAAACCTGAAAGGTAAAGCAGCGAAATTCGCTATCAACCTGAAGAAAGTTGAAGAGCGTGAACTGCCGGAACTGACTGCAGAATTCATCAAACGTTTCGGCGTTGAAGATGGTTCCGTAGAAGGTCTGCGCGCTGAAGTGCGTAAAAACATGGAGCGCGAGCTGAAGAGCGCCATCCGTAACCGCGTTAAGTCTCAGGCGATCGAAGGTCTGGTAAAAGCTAACGACATCGACGTACCGGCTGCGCTGATCGACAGCGAAATCGACGTTCTGCGTCGCCAGGCTGCACAGCGTTTCGGTGGCAACGAAAAACAAGCTCTGGAACTGCCGCGCGAACTGTTCGAAGAACAGGCTAAACGCCGCGTAGTTGTTGGCCTGCTGCTGGGCGAAGTTATCCGCACCAACGAGCTGAAAGCTGACGAAGAGCGCGTGAAAGGCCTGATCGAAGAGATGGCTTCTGCGTACGAAGATCCGAAAGAAGTTATCGAGTTCTACAGCAAAAACAAAGAACTGATGGACAACATGCGCAATGTTGCTCTGGAAGAACAGGCTGTTGAAGCTGTACTGGCGAAAGCGAAAGTGACTGAAAAAGAAACCACTTTCAACGAGCTGATGAACCAGCAGGCGTAATTTACGCAGCATAACGCGCTAAATTCGCACAAAGGCCCGTCACCGCCAGGTGGTGGGCTTTTTTTTGTCATGAATTTTGCATGGAACCGTGCGAAAAGCCTCTTTCGGTGTTAGCGTAACAACAAAAGATTGTTATGCTTGAAATATGGTGATGCCGTACCCATAACACAGGGACTAGCTGATAATCCGTCCATAAGGTTACAATCGGTACAGCAGGTTTTTTCAATTTTATCCAGGAGACGGAAATGTCATACAGCGGCGAACGAGATAACTTTGCACCCCATATGGCGCTGGTGCCGATGGTCATTGAACAGACCTCACGCGGTGAGCGCTCTTTTGATATCTATTCTCGTCTACTTAAGGAACGCGTCATTTTTCTGACTGGCCAGGTTGAAGACCACATGGCTAACCTGATTGTGGCGCAGATGCTGTTCCTGGAAGCGGAAAACCCAGAAAAAGATATCTATCTGTACATTAACTCCCCAGGCGGGGTGATCACTGCCGGGATGTCTATCTATGACACCATGCAGTTTATCAAGCCTGATGTCAGCACCATCTGTATGGGCCAGGCGGCCTCGATGGGCGCTTTCTTGCTGACCGCAGGGGCAAAAGGTAAACGTTTTTGCCTGCCGAATTCGCGCGTGATGATTCACCAACCGTTGGGCGGCTACCAGGGCCAGGCGACCGATATCGAAATTCATGCCCGTGAAATTCTGAAAGTTAAAGGGCGCATGAATGAACTTATGGCGCTTCATACGGGTCAATCATTAGAACAGATTGAACGTGATACCGAGCGCGATCGCTTCCTTTCCGCCCCTGAAGCGGTGGAATACGGTCTGGTCGATTCGATTCTGACCCATCGTAATTGATGCCAGAGGCGCAACTGTGCCGCTATACTTATCCAGGGCGGCACAACGCTGTAAGCGGCTTGCGCCTGAGAATGGCATTTGCGTCGTCGTGTGCGGCACAAAGAACAAAGAAGAGGTTTTGACCCATGACAGATAAACGCAAAGATGGCTCAGGCAAATTGCTGTATTGCTCTTTTTGCGGCAAAAGCCAGCATGAAGTGCGCAAGCTGATTGCCGGTCCATCCGTGTATATCTGCGACGAATGTGTTGATTTATGTAACGACATCATTCGCGAAGAGATTAAAGAAGTTGCACCGCATCGTGAACGCAGTGCGCTACCGACGCCGCATGAAATTCGCAACCACCTGGACGATTACGTTATCGGCCAGGAACAGGCGAAAAAAGTGCTGGCGGTCGCGGTATACAACCATTACAAACGTCTGCGCAACGGCGATACCAGCAATGGCGTCGAGTTGGGCAAAAGTAACATTCTGCTGATCGGTCCGACCGGTTCCGGTAAAACGCTGCTGGCTGAAACGCTGGCGCGCCTGCTGGATGTTCCGTTCACCATGGCCGACGCGACTACACTGACCGAAGCCGGTTATGTGGGTGAAGACGTTGAAAACATCATTCAGAAGCTGTTGCAGAAATGCGACTACGATGTCCAGAAAGCACAGCGTGGTATTGTCTACATCGATGAAATCGACAAGATTTCTCGTAAGTCAGACAACCCGTCCATTACCCGAGACGTTTCCGGTGAAGGCGTACAGCAGGCACTGTTGAAACTGATCGAAGGTACGGTAGCTGCTGTTCCACCGCAAGGTGGGCGTAAACATCCGCAGCAGGAATTCTTGCAGGTTGATACCTCTAAGATCCTGTTTATTTGTGGCGGTGCGTTTGCCGGTCTGGATAAAGTGATTTCCCACCGTGTAGAAACCGGCTCCGGCATTGGTTTTGGCGCGACGGTAAAAGCGAAGTCCGACAAAGCAAGCGAAGGCGAGCTGCTGGCGCAGGTTGAACCGGAAGATCTGATCAAGTTTGGTCTGATCCCTGAGTTCATTGGTCGTCTGCCGGTTGTCGCAACGTTGAATGAACTGAGCGAAGAAGCTCTGATTCAGATCCTCAAAGAGCCAAAAAACGCCCTGACCAAGCAGTATCAGGCGCTGTTTAATCTGGAAGGCGTGGATCTGGAATTCCGTGACGAGGCGCTGGATGCTATCGCTAAGAAAGCGATGGCGCGTAAAACCGGTGCCCGTGGCCTGCGTTCCATCGTAGAAGCCGCACTGCTCGATACCATGTACGATCTGCCGTCCATGGAAGACGTCGAAAAAGTGGTTATCGACGAGTCGGTAATTGATGGTCAAAGCAAACCGTTGCTGATTTATGGCAAGCCGGAAGCGCAACAGGCATCCGGTGAATAATTAACCATTCCCATACAATTAGTTAACCAAAAAGGGGGGATTTTATCTCCCCTTTAATTTTTCCTCTATTCTCGGCGTTGAATGTGGGGGAAACATCCCCATATACTGACGTACATGTTAATAGATGGCGTGAAGCACAGTCGTGTCATCTGATTACCTGGCGGAAATTAAACTAAGAGAGAGCTCTATGAATCCTGAGCGTTCTGAACGCATTGAAATCCCCGTATTGCCGCTGCGCGATGTGGTGGTTTATCCGCACATGGTCATCCCCTTATTTGTCGGGCGGGAAAAATCTATCCGTTGTCTGGAAGCGGCGATGGACCATGATAAAAAAATTATGCTGGTCGCGCAGAAAGAAGCTTCAACGGATGAGCCGGGTGTAAACGATCTTTTCACCGTCGGGACCGTGGCCTCTATATTGCAGATGCTGAAACTGCCTGACGGCACCGTCAAAGTGCTGGTCGAGGGGTTACAGCGCGCGCGTATTTCTGCGCTCTCTGACAATGGCGAACACTTTTCTGCGAAGGCGGAGTATCTGGAGTCGCCGACCATTGATGAGCGGGAACAGGAAGTGCTGGTGCGTACTGCAATCAGCCAGTTCGAAGGCTACATCAAGCTGAACAAAAAAATCCCACCAGAAGTGCTGACGTCGTTGAATAGCATCGACGATCCGGCGCGTCTGGCGGATACCATTGCTGCACATATGCCGCTGAAACTGGCTGACAAACAGTCCGTTCTGGAGATGTCCGACGTTAACGAACGTCTGGAATATCTGATGGCAATGATGGAATCGGAAATCGATCTGCTGCAGGTTGAGAAACGCATTCGCAACCGCGTTAAAAAGCAGATGGAGAAATCCCAGCGTGAGTACTATCTGAACGAGCAAATGAAAGCTATTCAGAAAGAACTCGGTGAAATGGACGACGCGCCGGACGAAAACGAAGCCCTGAAGCGCAAAATCGACGCGGCGAAGATGCCGAAAGAGGCAAAAGAGAAAGCGGAAGCAGAGTTGCAGAAGCTGAAAATGATGTCTCCGATGTCGGCAGAAGCGACCGTAGTGCGTGGTTATATCGACTGGATGGTACAGGTGCCGTGGAATGCGCGTAGCAAGGTCAAAAAAGACCTGCGTCAGGCGCAGGAAATCCTTGATACCGACCATTATGGTCTGGAGCGCGTGAAAGATCGAATCCTTGAGTACCTTGCGGTTCAAAGCCGTGTCAACAAAATCAAGGGACCGATCCTCTGCCTGGTAGGGCCGCCGGGGGTAGGTAAAACCTCTCTTGGTCAGTCTATTGCCAAAGCCACCGGGCGTAAATATGTCCGTATGGCGCTGGGCGGCGTGCGTGATGAAGCGGAAATCCGTGGTCACCGCCGTACTTACATCGGTTCTATGCCGGGTAAACTGATCCAGAAAATGGCGAAAGTGGGCGTGAAAAATCCGCTGTTCCTGCTCGATGAGATCGACAAAATGTCTTCTGACATGCGTGGCGATCCGGCCTCCGCACTGCTTGAAGTGCTGGATCCAGAGCAGAACGTAGCGTTCAGCGACCACTACCTGGAAGTGGATTACGATCTCAGCGACGTGATGTTTGTCGCGACGTCGAACTCCATGAACATTCCGGCACCGCTGCTGGATCGTATGGAAGTGATTCGCCTCTCCGGTTATACCGAAGATGAAAAACTGAACATCGCCAAACGTCACCTGCTGCCGAAGCAGATTGAACGTAATGCACTGAAAAAAGGTGAGCTGACCGTCGACGATAGCGCCATTATCGGCATTATTCGTTACTACACCCGTGAGGCGGGCGTGCGTGGTCTGGAGCGTGAAATCTCCAAACTGTGCCGCAAAGCGGTTAAGCAGTTACTGCTCGATAAGTCATTAAAACATATCGAAATTAACGGCGATAACCTGCATGACTACCTCGGTGTTCAGCGTTTCGACTATGGTCGCGCTGATAACGAAAACCGTGTCGGTCAGGTAACCGGTCTGGCGTGGACGGAAGTGGGCGGTGACTTGCTGACCATTGAAACCGCATGTGTTCCGGGTAAAGGCAAACTGACCTATACCGGTTCGCTCGGCGAAGTGATGCAGGAGTCCATTCAGGCGGCGTTAACGGTGGTTCGTGCGCGTGCGGAAAAACTGGGGATCAACCCTGATTTTTACGAAAAACGTGACATCCACGTCCACGTACCGGAAGGTGCGACGCCGAAAGATGGTCCGAGTGCCGGTATTGCTATGTGCACCGCGCTGGTTTCTTGCCTGACCGGTAACCCGGTTCGTGCCGATGTGGCAATGACCGGTGAGATCACTCTGCGTGGTCAGGTACTGCCGATCGGTGGTTTGAAAGAAAAACTCCTGGCAGCGCATCGCGGCGGGATTAAAACAGTGCTAATTCCGTTCGAAAATAAACGCGATCTGGAAGAGATTCCTGACAACGTAATTGCCGATCTGGACATTCATCCTGTGAAGCGCATTGAGGAAGTTCTGACTCTGGCGCTGCAAAATGAACCGTCTGGTATGCAGGTTGTGACTGCAAAATAGTGACCTCGCGCAAAATGCACTAATAAAAACAGGGCTGGCAGGCTAATTCGGGCTTGCCAGCCTTTTTTTGTCTCGCTAAGTTAGATGGCGGATCGGGCTTGCCCTTATTAAGGGGTGTTGTAAGGGGATGGCTGGCCTGATATAACTGCTGCGCGTTCGTACCTTGAAGGATTCAAGTGCGATATAAATTATAAAGAGGAAGAGAAGAGTGAATAAATCTCAATTGATCGACAAGATTGCTGCAGGGGCTGATATCTCTAAAGCTGCGGCTGGCCGTGCGTTAGATGCTATTATTGCTTCCGTAACTGAATCTCTGAAAGAAGGGGATGATGTAGCACTGGTAGGTTTTGGTACTTTTGCCGTTAAAGAGCGTGCTGCCCGTACTGGCCGCAACCCGCAGACCGGTAAAGAGATCACCATCGCTGCTGCTAAAGTACCGAGCTTCCGTGCAGGTAAAGCACTGAAAGACGCGGTAAACTAAGCGTTGTCCCCAGTGGGGATGTGACGAAGTTCAAGGGCGCATCTACTGATGTGCCTTTTTTATTTGTATTCGGTGACTTTCTGCGTCTTGTGGGCTGACAATTGCCCCCGTTTCTTGTCACAATAGGCCTTTGCGCGCATCGATACGTTGCGTGAGGTACACAGTCATCTACAGCGGAGTGTTGTTACACCATGATGGACAGCTTACGCACGGCTGCAAACAGTCTCGTGCTCAAGATTATTTTCGGTATCATTATCGTGTCGTTCATATTGACCGGCGTGAGTGGTTACCTGATTGGCGGAGGCAATAACTACGCCGCAAAAGTGAATGACCAGGAAATCAGCCGTGGGCAATTCGAGAACGCCTTCAACAGCGAGCGTAATCGCATGCAGCAACAGCTGGGCGATCAATACTCCGAGCTGGCAGCGAACGAAGGCTATATGAAAACCCTGCGTCAACAGGTGCTGAATCGTCTGATCGACGAGGCGCTGCTGGATCAGTACGCACGTGAGCTGAAACTGGGTATCAGCGATGAGCAGGTTAAACAGGCGATTTTCGCGACCCCAGCCTTCCAGGTTGACGGCAAATTTGATAACAGCCGCTATAACGGTATCCTCAACCAGATGGGGATGACCGCCGATCAGTACGCCCAGGCGCTGCGTAACCAGCTCACTACCCAACAGCTGATTAACGGCGTTGCCGGTACCGATTTTATGCTGAAAGGTGAAACCGACGAGCTGGCGGCACTGGTCGCGCAACAACGCGTGGTGCGTGAGGCGACTATCGATGTTAACGCGCTGGCGGCGAAGCAGCCTGTGACCGAACAGGAGATTGCCAGCTACTACGAACAAAACAAAAACAATTTCATGACGCCGGAACAATTCCGCGTGAGTTACATCAAGCTGGATGCCGCAACGATGCAGCAACCGGTTAGCGATGCGGATATCCAGAGCTACTACGACCAGCATCAGGATCAATTCACCCAGCCGCAGCGTACCCGCTACAGCATCATCCAGACCAAAACTGAAGATGAAGCGAAAGCGGTACTTGATGAGCTGAATAAAGGCGGTGATTTTGCTGCATTAGCCAAAGAAAAATCTGCCGATATTATCTCTGCTCGTAACGGCGGCGATATGGGTTGGTTAGAAGATGCCACTATCCCGGACGAACTGAAAAATGCTGGTCTGAAAGAAAAAGGCCAACTGTCTGGTGTCATCAAATCTTCGGTCGGTTTCCTGATTGTACGTCTGGACGACATTCAGCCAGCGAAAGTGAAATCGTTAGACGAAGTACGTGACGACATTGCGGCGAAAGTGAAACACGAAAAAGCCCTCGATGCGTACTACGCGCTGCAGCAGAAAGTGAGCGATGCGGCAAGCAACGACACCGAGTCTCTGGCCGGTGCAGAGCAAGCTGCCGGCGTTAAAGCCACTCAGACGGGTTGGTTCAGCAAAGATAACCTGCCGGAAGAGTTGAACTTCAAGCCGGTTGCCGACGCTATCTTTAACGGCGGTCTGGTAGGTGAAAACGGCGCGCCGGGCATCAACTCTGACATCATCACCGTAGACGGCGACCGCGCATTCGTGCTGCGCATCAGCGAGCACAAACCGGAAGCGGTGAAACCGTTGGCAGATGTTCAGGAACAAGTTAAGGCACTGGTTCAGCACAACAAAGCTGAACAACAGGCGAAAGTGGATGCTGAGAAACTGCTGGTTGATTTGAAAGCCGGCAAAGGTGCGGAAGCTATGCAGGCTGCCGGTCTGAAATTTGGCGAGCCGAAAACCTTAAGCCGTTCCGGTCGTGACCCGATTAGCCAGGCGGCGTTTGCACTGCCACTGCCAGCGAAAGACAAACCGAGCTACGGTATGGCGACCGATATGCAAGGTAATGTGGTTCTGCTGGCGCTGGATGAAGTGAAACAAGGTTCAATGCCGGAAGATCAGAAAAAAGCGATGGTGCAGGGTATCACCCAGAACAACGCACAAATCGTCTTTGAAGCTCTGATGAGTAACCTGCGTAAAGAGGCGAAAATCAAAATTGGCGATGCGCTGGAACAGCAATAATCCTGAAGCCGCCTCGCAAAAAAATGCGTTGCAGCTGTAACAAGAAAAGGTCGCTTTCGCGGCCTTTTCCATTTCTGAACATTGCCATTTGTTTACTGTTTTCACTGCCGTTAAGGTGATTCCACTGTTAACAAACAAGGAGAAAACAGTATGAAACACGGAATTAAAGCACTGCTCATTACCCTGTCCCTGGCCTGTGCCGGAATGTCTCATAGCGCGCTGGCGGCAGCTTCTGTGGCGAAACCGACGGCGGTAGAAACCAAAGCGGAAGCTCCTGCAGCACAAAGTAAAGCAGCAGTACCGGCGAAAGCCAGTGACGAAGAAGGCACCCGGGTCAGCATTAATAATGCCAGCGCGGAAGAGCTAGCCCGCGCGATGAATGGCGTTGGCCTGAAGAAAGCGCAGGCGATTGTCAGTTATCGCGAAGAGTACGGTCCGTTTAAAACTGTGGAGGATCTAAAGCAGGTGCCGGGGATGGGCAATTCGCTGGTGGAACGTAATCTGGCGGTATTAACCCTGTAATTAATTTGCATAGTGGCAATTTTTTGCCAGACTGAAGAGGTCATACCAGTTATGACCTCTGTACTTATAACAACAACGTAAGGTTATTGCGCTATGCAAACACAAATCAAAGTTCGTGGATATCATCTCGACGTTTACCAGCACGTCAACAACGCCCGCTACCTTGAATTTCTCGAAGAAGCCCGCTGGGATGGGTTGGAAAATAGCGACAGTTTTCAGTGGATGACGGCCCATAACATCGCCTTCGTCGTGGTCAATATCAATATTAACTATCGTCGCCCAGCGGTATTAAGTGACCTGTTAACTATTACCAGTCAGTTGCAGCAATTAAACGGTAAAAGCGGCATCTTAAGCCAGGTCATTACACTGGAGCCGGAAGGGCAGGTGGTAGCGGATGCGCTTATTACGTTTGTTTGTATTGATCTTAAAACGCAGAAAGCATTAGCTCTGGAAGGGGAATTGCGCGAAAAGCTGGAGCAGATGGTTAAGTAAACGTTTTGTGGTGCCGGATGCTCAAGCCGCATCCGGCGACACCCGGAATAATTACCTCAACCCGGTTTTCTGCTTCATCGCTGCCATCACCGTCGGTTTATCGGCCAGATAATGATTCAAACCGTTGGCGCGTAAATTACATGCCGCACAATGACCGCAACCGTCGCCTTTAATGCCGTTATAGCAGGTCAACGTTTCGTTACGGACTAAATCCAGTTTGCCGTAATAATCTGCCAGCGCCCAGGTTTCCGCTTTATCAATCCACATCAGCGGCGTTTCAAAACGAATATCTTTCGCCATGCCCAAACTGACGGCATGGTTTAGTGCTTTCACAAACTCATCGCGGCAATCCGGGTAGCCGGAGAAATCCGTTTCACAGACGCCGGTAATTACGGCTTCTGCTTTTACCTGATACGCATATATTGCCGCCAGCGTCAGGAACAAAATATTACGCCCTGGGACAAACGTATTCGGGATGCCATCGGCTTCAGGTTCATAATCAGGCACCGGAATGCTGTCACGTGTCAGGCTGCTGACCGCCAGCTCGTTGAGCAGCGTTACATCAAGAACCTTATGCGCGCGTGCTCCCAGTTTCAGCGCCAGTTCGCGTGCCACGTCGATTTCTGCGCGATGTCGCTGACCGTAATCGAACGTCACGCAATGGACTTCATCATATTGTTGTAATGCCTGCACCAGACAGGTGGTGGAATCCTGGCCTCCACTGAACACAACGACAGCACGTTTCATAGATAATCCTGCTTGAACAATAAAAGCGTTATGGTAACGCCTGCGATTAACCCGGACCAGCTATTCATTGCGACGGCGCGGGAAGCCAGGCTTCGGTAAATTCAAACCAGCCGCGCGGTGTCAGTCGCACACCGTTCACGCCGGGAGGGGCACTAATGCGATAGTGATAGTTGAACAGCGGCGTCAGCGTCGCGTCTGCCATTAACTGGCTAAAAACCGCTTTCAGGGCATTAAATCGGTTTTCCTCATCAGGCATTACTTGCACCGCGTCCAGCGTCGATTGCAGATGTGCATATGCTGGAGCGTCGAAAACATGTGGCCACAGTGGATCGCAACGTAGCCATTGCTCCAGAGTATATTCCGGTGCTTCGCCAATTAATCTGTCGCCCATCATGAGGTCTGCGTGTGCCAGTAGGGTCGTGTCGTCCCAGTTTTTTGCGTTATGAAAAATAATTGTGAGTTCACAGCCTTCCGCTGCCAGTGTCGCCTGTAGGCGTTCTGCCATGGTATGAAGTTCTATCGGTAGGTGATAAACCAGCGTCAAGGTTTTCGGTAGTTTGACTTCATCCGGTACTTGCCAGTGCGGAATAGTCCAGCCTGGCAGTAATGCATGACTGGCGGTGATCAGGTTTTCTCCGACTTCTAACGTTTGTAATAAACCGGATTGATGAATAATGGAGATCACTTTTCGCGCCTGCCAGAGGGAGAGTCGGGGACTTTTGCGCAACGTTAAATAGCAAAAACCTAAACTGATGCCACTACTGACCTGGCTGACCCGTTGCAGCTCCTCCGGTTTGCCGATGGTGATTTGCACGGGATGCCGACAACTGGTTCCCAAATCTTTTTCGAAAAGCGGCGGAGTTATCCAGTACTCAACCGCTTTAAGCAGCGGATGACGCAAATGGTAATAATCATGGCTCTCCAGGCGCACCAGCTCCGCTGTGAATTGTGTTAAGCGAAAAGGACCAGTGCCGATCAGTGGGAATTGCGGATGCGCCAGATGGCTGCAATAGCTCGCCAGCCGGTGCGCAAGCCAGTAATCGGGGCGATGTAAAAAGAAGGTCAGACACTGCGGATGGGTGACTTCAATACGCTTCACGCTAATAAATAATTGATCCAGTGCTGGCAGTTGTAACAGCATCAATAATCGCTGGTGTAAGTGTGAGGCTTTTACTGCATCGCCGTTATGCCAGTGTAGGGTTGAACGAAGATAAAAGTCCCAGCGTAACCCGTCAGTAGAGGTTTCCCAGTGATGCGCTAAATCGCCAATCGGGCGCTGAGTATTATTATCGAAGCGGGTCAGGCCGGAAAATATCTGCCCGGCGAGATGCTGCTCGGCACGGCCGGGCAAAAAGCCTGGTTGTAGCGGTTCGAGCGGGCGATAGTAGGGAATACGCAACGTGGGTGTATCGTTTTGCCATTGTCCGCCCATAAACGGCTGTAACAGAGTGCGCAGCTCACCTGGGGCCAGTTGCGCCAGCTCCAGCACATCTTGCTGCTTTCCGGTTTCCAGTGCCTGTTCCATCATCGCATTGCGTAGCGATTCCGGCGTGACCAGAAAGCGTAATTGTCCGCGCTTTCCGCGTCCTGACTGCGCCTGCCACTCCAGCCATCCCGCCTCCTGTGCCTGACGCAACAGCGTACGAACATGGCGTTCGCTGCAAAAACAGCGTTCGGCCAGTTCGCTGACGGTGACGGTTTGCGGCTTTCCGGCGGAAGGTTGCCACAGACGTTGATACTGGTTAAGACGGTTGAGCAATCGCATATAAACCCGGAACAATATTATTTAACTATTCACTATTACTTCCGTATATATCAGGTGATACTCAATCACCATTAACCGTGTCACAGAGTGGAGAAAGAAATGGCTCGTCTGGCAGCATTTGATATGGATGGCACTTTATTGATGCCTGACCATCATTTAGGTGAGAAAACCCTCTCTACTTTGGCGCGACTGCGTGAACGCGACATTACCCTCACTTTTGCCACGGGGCGTCATGCGCTGGAGATGCAGCATATTCTCGGGGCGCTATCGCTGGATGCGTATTTGATTACCGGCAACGGAACGCGCGTGCATTCTCTGGAAGGTGAACTTTTACATCGTGATGATTTACCTGCGGATGTCGCGGAGCTGGTGCTGTATCAGCAATGGGATACCCGAGCCAGCATGCATATCTTCAATGACGACGGTTGGTTTACCGGGAAAGAGATCCCTGCGTTGTTGCAGGCATTTGTCTATAGCGGTTTTCGTTATCAGATAATCGATGTCAAAAAAATGCCACTCGGCAGCGTCACCAAGATCTGCTTCTGTGGCGATCACGACGATCTTACACGCTTGCAGATCCAGCTATACGAAGCATTAGGCGAGCGTGCACATTTGTGTTTTTCCGCCACGGATTGCCTCGAAGTGCTGCCGGTGGGCTGCAATAAAGGCGCTGCATTGACGGTGCTGACCCAACATTTAGGTTTATCGTTGCGCGATTGCATGGCCTTTGGTGATGCGATGAACGATCGCGAAATGTTAGGCAGCGTCGGTAGCGGGTTTATTATGGGCAATGCGATGCCGCAACTGCGCGCGGAGCTCCCGCATTTACCGGTGATTGGACATTGCCGAAATCAGGCTGTCTCTCACTATTTGACGCACTGGCTGGACTATCCACATCTACCTTATTCCCCCGAATAACGAGATCCCTTCCAGCACCGGGCAATTGCCCGGTTTTTTTTGCGTTGAATTTGTCATTTTGTGCCGTGGTGTTTAAACCGCACAGAATAAATTGTCGCGATTTCACCTTTAAAATAGAATTAAAAGAGAAAAAAATTCTCCGTGGAAGGGCTATGTTAGATAAAATTGACCGTAAGCTGCTGGCCTTACTGCAGCAGGATTGCACCCTCTCTTTGCAGGCACTGGCTGAAGCCGTTAATCTGACAACCACCCCCTGCTGGAAGCGCCTGAAACGGCTGGAGGACGACGGTATCCTTATCGGCAAAGTCGCCCTGCTGGATCCGGAAAAAATAGGCCTCGGCCTGACCGCCTTTGTGCTGATAAAAACGCAACATCACAGCAGCGAATGGTATTGCCGCTTTGTCACGGTGGTTACCGAAATGCCAGAAGTGCTGGGGTTCTGGCGCATGGCTGGTGAATACGATTATCTGATGCGCGTCCAGGTTGCCGACATGAAACGCTACGACGAGTTTTATAAGCGTCTGGTAAACAGCGTGCCGGGGCTGTCGGACGTCACTTCCAGCTTCGCGATGGAACAGATTAAATACACCACTTCTTTACCCATCGAATAAATATCCAGAATCAGGTCAGGACACAACGCGTGCGATTATTTGCTCAATTAAGCTGGTATTTCCGTCGGGAATGGCGTCGCTATCTCGGGGCTGTCGCCTTGCTTGTCATTATCGCGATGCTGCAACTGGTTCCGCCAAAAGTGGTTGGTATTGTTGTCGATGGCGTGACAGAACAACACTTTACTACCGGGCTGATCCTGATGTGGATCGCCACCATGGTGCTGATTGCCGTTGTGGTTTATCTCCTGCGTTATGTCTGGCGCGTATTGCTGTTTGGCGCGTCTTACCAACTGGCTGTTGAACTGCGTGAAGATTATTACCGTCAGCTAAGCCGGCAGCACCCGGAGTTTTACCTGCGTCATCGCACGGGTGATCTCATGGCTCGTGCGACCAATGACGTCGATCGCGTCGTGTTTGCCGCCGGAGAAGGGGTGCTGACGCTGGTGGATTCACTGGTAATGGGCTGCGCTGTGTTGATTATGATGTCTACGCAAATTAGCTGGCAGTTGACCTTATTTGCCCTGTTACCGATGCCAGTGATGGCGATCATGATTAAGCGCAACGGCGATGCCTTGCATGAACGCTTTAAGCTGGCACAGGCGGCGTTTTCCAGTCTTAATGACCGCACCCAGGAAAGCCTCACCAGTATCCGCATGATCAAAGCCTTTGGTCTGGAAGATCGCCAGTCGGCGTTATTTGCCGCGGATGCCGAAGATACCGGCAAAAAAAACATGCGGGTGGCGCGTATTGATGCTCGTTTCGACCCGACAATCTATATCGCGATTGGTATGGCGAACTTGCTGGCGATTGGCGGCGGTAGTTGGATGGTGGTGCAGGGCAGTTTAACGCTGGGCCAGCTCACCAGTTTTATGATGTATTTAGGTCTGATGATTTGGCCAATGCTGGCGCTGGCATGGATGTTTAACATTGTGGAACGTGGTAGTGCTGCGTACAGCCGTATTCGTGCGATGCTGGCGGAAGCGCCGGTGGTGAACGATGGTAGCGAACCCGTGCCGGAAGGGCGTGGCGAACTTGATGTAAATATTCACCAGTTCACGTATCCGCAGACTGACCATCCTGCGCTGGAAAACGTCAATTTCGCCCTGAAACCCGGTCAGATGCTGGGTATCTGCGGGCCGACTGGTTCCGGCAAAAGTACCCTGTTGTCGCTCATTCAGCGTCATTTCGACGTCAGCGAGGGGGATATTCGCTTTCATGATATTCCTCTGACGAAGTTACAACTCGATAGCTGGCGTAGCCGCCTGGCGGTAGTTAGCCAGACACCGTTCCTTTTTTCCGACACCGTAGCGAACAACATCGCGTTGGGTTGCCCGAATGCCACCCAGCAAGAGATTGAGCATGTCGCGCGGTTAGCCAGCGTACATGACGATATTTTGCGTTTACCGCAAGGTTACGATACAGAGGTGGGCGAGCGCGGCGTGATGCTTTCCGGCGGGCAAAAACAGCGTATCTCTATTGCTCGTGCGTTATTAGTCAACGCGGAAATCCTCATCCTTGATGATGCGCTTTCGGCGGTGGACGGACGCACAGAGCACCAGATCCTGCATAACCTGCGTCAGTGGGGACAGGGTAGAACGGTAATCATCAGTGCCCATCGCCTTTCGGCACTGACGGAAGCCAGTGAAATTATTGTGATGCAGCACGGACATATCGCCCAGCGTGGCAATCATGATGAGCTGGCGCAACAAAGCGGCTGGTATCGCGATATGTATCGCTATCAACAACTGGAGGCGGCGCTCGACGACGCTCCGGAAATTCGCGAGGAGGCCGTCGATGCGTAGTTTTAGCCAACTGTGGCCGACTCTCAAGCGTCTGTTAGCGTACGGTTCGCCGTGGCGTAAACCGCTGGGGATTGCGGTCCTGATGATGTGGGTTGCGGCAGCGGCAGAAGTCAGTGGGCCGCTGCTTATCAGCTATTTTATCGACAATATGGTAGCGAAAAATAACCTGCCGTTGAAAATGGTTGCAGGGCTGGCTGCGGCGTATGTTGGGCTACAACTGTTTGCCGCCGGGCTACATTACGCGCAGTCGCTGCTGTTTAATCGGGCGGCAGTAGGCGTAGTGCAACAGTTGCGTACCGACGTGATGGATGCCGCATTGCGCCAGCCATTAAGCGAGTTTGATACCCAACCCGTCGGGCAGGTGATTTCCCGCGTCACTAATGACACTGAAGTGATCCGCGATCTCTACGTTACCGTAGTGGCAACTGTCCTGCGTAGCGCCGCACTGGTGGGCGCGATGCTGGTGGCGATGTTCAGCCTCGACTGGCGAATGGCGCTGGTGGCGATAATGATTTTCCCGGTGGTGCTGGTGGTAATGGTGATATACCAGCGTTACAGCACGCCGATTGTCCGTCGTGTGCGCGCCTATCTAGCGGATATCAACGACGGCTTTAACGAAATCATCAATGGCATGAGCGTTATCCAGCAGTTCCGTCAGCAGGCGCGATTTGGCGAACGTATGGGGGAGGCCAGTCGTTCACACTATATGGCCAGGATGCAAACCCTGCGCCTCGACGGTTTTCTGCTGCGTCCGCTGCTGAGTCTGTTTTCATCGCTCATTCTTTGTGGCTTGTTGATGCTGTTTGGCTTCTCCGCTAGCGGCACCATTGAAGTGGGCGTGCTGTATGCGTTTATCAGCTATCTTGGGCGACTTAACGAACCATTAATCGAACTGACCACGCAACAGGCGATGCTGCAACAGGCTGTTGTTGCTGGTGAGCGCGTGTTTGAACTGATGGACGGACCGCGCCAGCAATATGGCAATGATGATCGCCCGTTACAGAGTGGCACCATCGAAGTCGATAACGTGTCATTTGCTTATCGCGATGACAATCTGGTGCTAAAGAACATTAATCTCTCTGTGCCTTCGCGTAACTTTGTGGCACTGGTCGGGCATACCGGCAGTGGCAAAAGCACCCTCGCCAGTTTATTGATGGGCTATTACCCGCTAACGGAAGGTGAGATTCGCCTTGATGGTCGTCCATTAAGTTCGCTAAGTCACAGCGCGCTGCGCCAGGGCGTGGCAATGGTGCAGCAAGATCCGGTGGTGCTGGCGGATACCTTCCTCGCCAACGTGACGCTGGGGCGTGATATCTCCGAAGAACGCGTCTGGCAGGCGCTGGAAACCGTGCAACTGGCGGAGCTGGCACGCAGTATGAGCGACGGGATTTATACGCCGCTGGGCGAGCAGGGAAATAATCTCTCAGTCGGGCAAAAGCAACTGCTGGCACTGGCACGCGTGTTGGTGGAGACGCCGCAAATCCTGATCCTTGATGAGGCAACCGCCAGCATTGACTCCGGTACTGAACAGGCGATTCAATATGCTCTGGCGGCGGTGCGTGAACATACCACGCTGGTGGTGATTGCTCACCGCTTATCGACCATTGTTGATGCCGACACCATTCTGGTGCTTCATCGTGGGCAAGCCGTGGAGCAGGGCACTCACCAGCAACTGCTGGCGGCCCAGGGACGCTACTGGCAGATGTATCAACTGCAACTTGCGGGCGAAGAGCTGGCAGCCAGCGTGCGTGAAGAGGAATCATTGAGCGCCTGAATAGCGCAATATTTCATCGTTGGTGCAAAAATGTAACGCACTGTGCACTGTCATAGTGCGTTTTCATTTTCAAACTTCTTAACTTCCTGCTCTCTTTCTCGTTTTTCATTTCTGGCACACCGCTTGCAATACCTTCTTCGTGTAGCAGAACCATTACCGAATTCTGACCGGAGGGGATCTATGAAGCTGGTGACCGTGATAATCAAACCATTCAAGCTGGAAGACGTTCGTGAAGCGTTATCTTCCATTGGTATTCAGGGCCTGACCGTCACCGAAGTGAAAGGTTTCGGGCGTCAGAAAGGGCATGCCGAGCTGTACCGGGGGGCGGAATACAGCGTCAACTTCCTGCCAAAAGTAAAAATTGATGTGGCGATTGCTGATGACCAACTCGATGAAGTGATCGATATCGTCAGTAAGGCGGCTTACACCGGAAAAATTGGCGACGGCAAAATCTTCGTCGCTGAATTGCAACGCGTCATTCGTATTCGTACCGGCGAAGCCGACGAAGCGGCGCTGTAATCTCTGGCACACAGCAACAGGAACGAAAAATGAAGATAGCGACGATAAAAACTGGGCTTGCTTCACTGGCGATGCTGCCGGGACTGGTAATGGCTGCACCTGCGGTGGCCGATAAAGCCGACAATGCGTTTATGATGATTTGTACTGCGCTGGTGCTGTTTATGACTATTCCGGGGATTGCCCTGTTTTACGGTGGGTTGATTCGCGGCAAAAACGTGCTGTCGATGCTGACGCAGGTGACGGTGACGTTTGCACTGGTCTGTATTCTCTGGGTGGTTTACGGTTACTCGCTGGCGTTTGGTGAGGGCAACAACTTCTTCGGCAACATTAACTGGTTGATGCTAAAAAACATCGAACTGACGGCGGTGATGGGCAGCATTTATCAGTATATCCACGTGGCGTTTCAGGGCTCGTTTGCCTGCATTACCGTCGGCTTGATCGTTGGGGCGCTGGCGGAACGAATCCGCTTCTCAGCTGTGTTGATTTTCGTGGTGGTATGGCTGACGCTCTCTTACATTCCGATTGCGCATATGGTGTGGGGCGGTGGTTTGCTGGCTTCTCACGGTGCGCTGGATTTCGCGGGTGGCACGGTGGTGCATATTAACGCCGCAATCGCCGGTCTGGTGGGCGCGTATCTGATAGGCAAACGCGTGGGCTTCGGCAAAGAGGCGTTTAAACCGCACAACCTGCCAATGGTCTTCACCGGTACTGCCATTCTCTATATTGGTTGGTTTGGCTTTAACGCCGGGTCAGCGGGCACGGCGAATGAAATCGCGGCACTGGCATTTGTGAATACTGTGGTCGCAACGGCGGCGGCAATTCTTGGCTGGATCTTCGGTGAATGGGCGCTGCGTGGTAAGCCTTCTCTGCTGGGAGCGTGTTCTGGCGCGATTGCCGGTCTGGTCGGCGTGACGCCAGCGTGTGGCTACATTGGGGTTGGCGGCGCGTTGATTATCGGCGTGGTAGCTGGTCTGGCGGGCTTGTGGGGCGTTACTATGCTCAAACGCTTGCTGCGGGTGGATGATCCCTGCGATGTCTTCGGTGTGCACGGCGTTTGTGGCATTGTCGGCTGTATCATGACTGGGATTTTTGCCGCCAGTTCGCTGGGTGGCGTGGGCTTCGCTGAAGGCGTGACGATGGGCCATCAGTTGCTGGTACAGCTGGAAAGCATCGCCATTACGATCGTCTGGTCCGGTGTGGTGGCATTTATTGGCTACAAACTGGCGGATCTGACGGTTGGTCTGCGTGTACCGGAAGAGCAGGAGCGAGAAGGGCTGGATGTCAACAGTCACGGCGAGAATGCCTATAACGCGTAACAAGCACTGCAAAAAACAGCCGGACGGTTTTCACCTCCGGCTATTTTTTTAATTGTGATTACGCATCACCCCTTCCTGAACGGTCGAGGCAACCAGTACGCCGTCCTGGGTATAAAACTCACCGCGCACAAAGCCACGTGCGCTGGACGCCGAGGTGCTCTCCACGCTATACAGCAGCCATTCATTCAAATTAAACGGGCGATGGAACCACATGGAATGGTCAATGGTGGCAATCTGAATCCCCGGTTCGAGAAAACCGATGCCGTGCGGCTGTAGAGCTACCGGCAGGAAGTTAAGATCAGAAGCGTAACCGAGCAGATACTGATGAACGCGCAGGTCATCCGGCACGCTACCATTTGCGCGGATCCACACCTGACGATGTGGTTCTGCGACGTGACCTTTCAGTGGGTTATGAAACTCCACCGGACGGACTTCCAGCGGACGATCGCAGATGAATTTATCTTTAAGCACTGGCGGCAGCAGGTGCGCCAGCGATTGGGCGATTTGCGTTTCCGAAGGCAGGCCATCAGGCGCTGGCGCGGACGGCATTGTTTTTTGATGTTCGAAACCCGCTTCTGGTGCCTGGAAAGAGGCCGTCATATAAAAAATCGGTTTGCCGTTTTGAATAGCAGCAACCCGGCGGGCGCTGAAGCTGTTACCGTCACGCAGCGTTTCGACATCATAAATAATCGGTTTCTTACTATCGCCTGGGCGAAGAAAGTAGCTGTGAAACGAATGTACCAGCCGCTCTTCCGGGACGGTCTCTTTTGCAGCATACAAGGCCTGACCCACGACCTGGCCGCCAAACACCTGGCGTAAACCTAAATCTTCACTCTGGCCGCGAAAGAGTCCTTCCTCAATTTTTTCCAGATTTAACAATGTCAGTAAATTTTTGAGCGCCTGACTCATATAACTCTCCAGTAACAAAGCTGCCGCAGCAAGCCAAAGTGAGTTGAGTATAACGCAAATTTGCCACTGGTCCGATGGGTGCAATAATCTGAATTACGGGCTAATTACAGGCAGAAATGCGTGATGTGTGCCACACTTATTGACGTTACTATTTTGTTAACCACTCTTCCGGCGAGGAAAGTTAGCCCGCTGGTGCATTGATAATAAGGAGAAATGAATGAAACTCGTGCACATGGCCAGTGGTTTAGCGGTTGCGATTGCGTTGGCGGCTTGCGCAGATAAAAGCGCGGATATTCAGACGCCAGCCCCGGCTGCAAATACGTCTATTTCAGCAACACAACAACCTGCTATCCAGCAACCGAATGTCTCCGGTACCGTCTGGATCCGGCAGAAAGTCGCACTGCCGCCTGATGCTGTGCTGACCGTGACACTTTCTGACGCGTCGTTAGCCGATGCACCGTCAAAAGTGCTGGCGCAGAAAGCGGTGCGTACCGAAGGTAAACAGTCACCATTCAGCTTTGTTCTGCCATTTAATCCGGCAGATGTTCAGCCGAACGCGCGTATTCTGTTGAGTGCGGCGATTACCGTGAATGACAAACTGGTATTTATTACCGATACCGTTCAGCCGGTGATCAACAAGGGCGGAACTAAAGCCGACCTGACATTGGTGCCGGTGCAGCAAACCGCCGTGCCGGTTCAGGCCAGCGGTGGTGCAACGACTACCGTACCTTCGACTTCACCAACTCAGGTGAATCCGTCTTCGGCAGTTCCAGCTCCTACGCAATATTAAGCGACGTTAACCCTCTCCGCCCGGAGAGGGTTAGTAGTTCCAGCGATAACGCTGCAAGTCGATTTGCCCGCTTCCCGATACCATCACACCTTCTGCCAGTAATGCCTGTCGCTGACGCTGTAAATCCGGTCCGGTTAGCGAAATTGTGCCGTGGCGATTAACCACCCGGTGCCAGGGTAAGGTGCTGCCTTCAGGGAGACGCTTTAACACACCGCCCACCTGGCGCGCGGCGCGGGGCGATCCCGCCAGTTTCGCCACATCACCGTAAGTGGTGACATAGCCTTCGGGAATAGCGGCGACGATTTGCCAGACGCGTTGGGGAAATGAATCTTCTTTTTCCATCTTTTCTTCCTGAGGTAATTTTTCAGCATAATCTGGAAAAACGCCCGAGTGAAGTCGCATTGCGCAAGAAACCAGCATCTGGCACGCGATGGGTTGCAATTAGCCGGGGCAGCAGTGATAATGCGCCTGCGCGTTGGTTCTCAACGCTCTCAATGGGGGCTCTGTTGGTTCTCCCGCAACGCTACTCTGTTTACCAGGTCAGGTCCGGAAGGAAGCAGCCAAGGCAGATGACGCGTGTGCCGGGATGTAGCTGGCAGGGCCCCCACCCATTTCTGCCTCCCACCGTTTCGTCAAAAAAAACCAACATGGCTAAACTTTAACCACAACTGACGTCGCAAGAATTGTCTGGCTGCGCAGTACGCTTCGGAGGTATGTCTGATGAAGTATGTTGATGGTTTTGTGGTTGCCGTTCCTGCCGATAAAAAGGATGCCTATCGGGAAATGGCCGCTAAGGCTGCGCCATTGTTTAAAGAGTTTGGCGCGCTTCGTATTGTCGAATGCTGGGCCAGCGATGTACCGGATGGCAAAGTGACCGATTTTCGTATGGCGGTGAAAGCGGAAGAGAATGAAGAGGTTGTCTTTAGCTGGATTGAATACCCTTCAAAAGAGGTCCGCGACGCTGCTAATCAAAAGATGATGTCGGACCCACGGATGAAAGAGTTCGGCGAGTCCATGCCGTTTGACGGCAAGCGAATGATCTATGGCGGATTCGAGTCAATCATCGACGAATAGGTAGCGTGACGGGCTGTGCGGCGTGCCGTCAGCCCAAAAATTCACAAATGTTGCTCGGCCCAGCGTAAGAAATCTTCTTTCGGTAATGCCTTGCTGTAGAGCCAGCCCTGACCGTAGTGCACGCCATGCTGGCGTAGCCACTCTTCTTGTTTACTGGTTTCGATTCCCTCCGCTACCATTTTCAGTTTCAGTGTTTTTGCCATTTCGATGATATGCGGCGTGACATTTTTATATTCCAGCGCATCAACGAAAGATTTATCGATCTTCAGAATGTCGACATCCAGATCCTGTAAATAACTTAAACTTGAATATCCCGTACCAAAATCATCAAGATAAATTTCATGGCCCGCCTCCCGGTAGCGAGAAATTATCGGGGCGCTGGTTTTCGGATCGGCAAACTCGCGTTCAGTGAGTTCAAGCGCGATCTGTCTGGGATTAACCTGATAGTGATTGATCATTTCACGCAGCAATTGCGGGATTTTTTCCGAGGTGAGCACGGTGGATTCAAGATTGATCGAAATATGCTGCTGTGGATGCTGACGCAGCCAGTCGCCCATATCTTCAAAGACGCTTCTTATAATCAGTAGCGTCAATGGCTCAGAAAGGCCCGTTTGCTGTGCCAGCGGAATAAAACTATCTGGTGACAACCAACTACCGTCTGTCTGCGGCCAGCGCGCCAGTGCCTCAGCACCGACAATTTTGCCATTGGCTAAGGAGACAATCGGCTGATAGTGCACGCAAATATCACGATTTTCGATAGCATCCTGCAGCCGATGATGCGGTGACTGGATACGGCGCAAAATACGCAGCACAAACATCGCTGCCAGCAGGCCAATCACCAACCCGAGCGGTAACCAAATAAAGACTTGCCGATGCCAGCCTTTCTGCAACATTTTCGTTGAAGCCCAGGTGATGATCGAAATATTCATCTCCGGGAAGGGCAGGATATCGTAAATGATTCCATTATTTTCGATATGCTCACCGGGTGTTTTTTGTAGCCTGGTAATAATTCCCTGAGCAATTTCATCGCTGCTGGTTATGACAACGTTATGGGCATTGCCAATAATGGCGGCATCAATTTGCCATGAGCTATAGGGAATGACATCAATAAAGGAAGCGGGGTCGATCATGACGACATAATGTGCCGTTCCCATGGCGACCATGTAACGGATAATGCCTAAATCGTTATGCGATGTTAACCAGACACGATAACCATCTTTCGAAATTTTACCTGGCTCGGGGAAGGTATCGGGCGGACTTTCATGCTCCAGAGACGAACACTGGGGAACGTTGTTATCGATATAAACCACTTCCTGAATATAGCGATAACTGTAAGATACCCGACGCATTTCCATGAGATGGGCTTCGCTACAGGCAGCGCCTTGCCATCTTTCCAGCTCTTGCAGCGCATCTTTCCCTTGTGTCGCCACCTTATTGGCCCGAATAGCGACGCGGGAGGAATAGGTATCCAGCTCTTCAATAAACGATGTTTCTACCTGCTGATGGGCCAGCCAGATGCTTAAGCCGACAGGCAGCAATACTGAAAGAATCAGTACTCCCGAAATAAGACCGACCAGATGTCGTGTTCTCACCAGCATATCCTTATTAACACAGTGTAGGGAAAGTATATCTGATTGTGGAAAAAGGCTGGCAGGAGATAAGGAGGTAGAGCTGGTATTTCATGAAGTGATGGGTGGAAACGATCATTGTCATTTGACCAGGCGCAGAGCTTTACGCCTGGTATGTAACCCTAACTTAAGATGTTGATTCGGCGCGAGCGAGGGTAAAAATATCGTAAAAAGACAGTTCACCTTTACGGACGATCATTTTTTGCAGTTGTTCCTTATGAACATCCGCGACACGCGGAGAGTTCAAGATGGCTTCAACCAGCGCGGCAGGTACAAAGCGCGTGTTGTACCATTCGCCGTTATAGCAAACGCGGAAATCCAGCACGTCGATATCTTCATAGCGGTAGCGTGGGTAGACATCGAAAAAGAAGAAACCATTAAGCAGGATAAATAATACAACCAGTAGCCAGACAGAGCCTGACAGCGTTTCGGACTGCAACATCACCGCCAGGGTGGCAAAAAAAGCAACGTACATACCGATAAACAGCCCCGGATGTTTACGGATAAAACTGATACTAAAGCGGGGTTTGTTGTCGCGTTTTTCGCGGGTATTCAGAGACTCAATCGTTTCGGTCAGCAGGCGTTGTATTTCGGTCATCGTTTGCCTTCGTGGTATCTGCAACTTTCCAGGGAACACCCTATTTTAACGTGGGAATAGTAGAGAGGAAGTAACAGATTTACCACAATTTTGCATAACAGTTGCGAAAAACCGATTACAATTTTTTAATTATTCTGGCTGGATTACCGCCCACGACAACGTTGTCCGGGACATCTTTTGTGACAACTGCACCTGAGGCTACCACGACGTTATCACCAATGGTCACACCAGGGTTAATGACCGCGCGTCCGCCAATCCAGACGTTATTACCGATGGTGACGGGTTTCCCCAGTTCAGCACCGCTATTACGTGCTACAGGGTCGATGGGATGTGTTGCCGTGTAGATATGAACGCCTGGTGCCAACATACAGTTATCACCGATGCGAATAGGGCAGACATCAAGCATCACGCAATCGAAGTTGGCGAAAAAATTATTACCGAGAAAAATGTTATAGCCATAGTCACAGCGAAACGTTGGCTCAATATAAGCCTCTGTCACCTGACCGAATAGATCAGCGAGAATTTGCTGGCGTAATGTGTGCTCTTCCGCCAGGGAATGATTGTATCGGTGAATAAGCTGACGAGCGCGCAGGCGATCGCGAGATAACGTCTCATCTGCCGAGCGATACAACTCACCAGCAATCATCTTTTCTTTTTCTGTGCTCATTACTGACCTCCGGTTGCTGAAAATGCGGCAACACAGTAAGACGAAAAGTCAGTGAAGAGAACGTTCCCATTACATCTGTGTGATAAAGATCACATAGGGTATGTCTTCATGGCGAAAAAGTATAAAATTCTTAATAAACAGCCGGTTATAGCTCCGAAAGCGAATTATTTATTAGCGAATAAATTTCCATACTGAGGAAGGGATCTTGTCGTACAGTTTATTCATGGTCAATTCGGCGAGGCGGTGATCTGCGGCTGAGTAAAATACCGCCAGTTCATTATCTGATAATTCGTATTTATTTTTCTCGATAACACGCTCCAGCGTGTCAATTGTCTGGCAACGACGTAAACGCATTAAATAATCGGTTTTCGTTAAAGGTTTTTCGGACATACTTCTACCCATGGTTGTAATAATTCTAACAAGATAAACTCGCAGGATTCTCTTTCGTCGCATTGACAAAACAACGGAATAGTCGATTACCTGACTTCCGCCATTTCTGAAGATCCTGCATATTAATACCATAACTACTGAACAACATAAAGGTGTCATCCAGATATTCGTCGATCTGCTCAATGAGCTTATTGTCTTCATTATACTTAATTTTGTAATTAAGTGCGAAGGTCGCAATATGCTCAATCAGTTCATTCAACTGGAGGTTGATCGCCGAGGTTGGGTCGTTTACCCAGCCATGATTGCTTTCTTCAAGGTTTGCAAGGCAGTCATGATACAGGGTTTCACAGAGAAACTTAAGCTGTGCGATATCATGTCTTTTGGGTGAGTATTCATCCATAACGCGTCCCCTTCTTAGCGGTTGAACTAACGGACACCTTTCGGGATGGAAAAAACTTACTGACCTGGACTTGCCCTCTCGTTTGTTAGCTTAACTATAAGCCACTCTTTGCAGGTTTTCATCGCATTATTACGAAAAATTACAATTAGGAAGGAAGCGGGACAGGACTCACTTTTTCATACTAGCACTAACCCGCAGCAGGTAAAAGCAGTTTGCTCGAACTATTCATAACATTTCAGGATTATCGCCAGATGAAATTGGTGACACTAATACCAGGATTGCTCTGAATATGACGTAATAACCGAGGAATGAATAAAGAATTACCGCAAATAATTAAGAATAGCCTCTAAATGATTATGGATTATTAAATCTATTAGCGCTACTTAATATAAATTAACTAACAATCAGTATTTTTTATGAATTTTATCCGTGGTTAATACAGGTTTTCGTATGAGATCCTGAGTTGGTGGTTCAATTACTCCTTAATGTTCGTAGGTTATGCATAAAAAAGGCCGCTTACGCGGCCTTAGTGATTACACGTTGTATCAATGATGATCGACAGTATGGCTGTGCTCGATATCTTCATTCTTGCGGCTAAAGCGGCGGCGAACCACCACAAAGAATACCGGAACGAAGAAGATTGCCAGTACCGTTGCGGTCACCATCCCGCCCATTACACCGGTACCTACTGCGTTCTGCGCGCCGGAACCAGCACCAGTACTGATAACCAGCGGCATAACGCCGAGGATAAACGCCAGCGAGGTCATCAGGATCGGACGTAAACGCATCCGCACCGCATCAAGCGTCGCTTCAATCAGACCTTTACCTTCTTTATCCATCAAGTCTTTGGCGAATTCGACGATAAGTATCGCGTTCTTCGCCGACAACCCAATGGTTGTGAGCAGGCCTACCTGGAAGTAAACGTCATTGGTCAGGCCACGGAAGGTGGCAGCCAGCAACGCACCGATAACCCCCAGCGGAACGACCAACATAACGGAGAACGGAATCGACCAGCTCTCGTACAGCGCCGCCAGACACAGGAACACGACAATCAACGAAATCGCGTACAGTGAAGGTGCCTGGTTGCCGGAGAGGCGTTCCTGATAGGACATCCCCGTCCAGTCATAGCCAACACCGGTAGGCAGTTTGCTCGCCAGTTGTTCCATCAGCTCCATTGCTTCACCGGTACTTTTACCCGGTGCCGCCTGGCCTAAGATTTCCATAGATGGCAGGCCGTTGTAACGTTCCAGACGCGGCGAACCGTACTCCCAACGAGAAGAGGAGAACGCCGAGAACGGCACCATCTGACCATCAGCAGCACGAACATACCAGTCGCCGATATCATCCGGCAGCATACGGTATTTCGCTTCTGACATGACGTAAACTTTCTTCACACGACCGCGGTCGATAAAGTCGTTCACATAGCTGCCGCCCCATGCAGCGCCCAGAGTGGTGTTAATGTCGTTGATAGAAACACCCAGCGCCTGCGCTTTTTCCTGGTCGATATCAATCTTAAACTGCGGGGTATCTTCCAGACCGTTTGGACGTACGCTGGTCAACATATCAGGGTGCTTCGCTGCTTCTGCAAGCAACTGGTTACGCGCCTGAGTCAGTTTTTCGTGACCAAGGCCAGCCTGGTCAATCAGCTCAAAGTCAAAGCCGGTTGCGGTACCCAGTTCCACGATTGCGGGCAGGTTAAAGGCGAAAACCATCGCATCTTTGATTTGCGAGAAAGCGCGTGTTGCACGCATGGTAATCGCTTCAACTTTGTTTTCTTCGCCCGGACGATCGGCCCAGTCCTTCAAGGAAACGAACGCAATACCGGTATTCTGACCACGTCCCGCAAAGCCGAAGCCGTTAACGGCGAACACCGACTCAACGTTGTTCTTTTCTTTGGTCAGATAGTAATGCGTTACCTCATTGAGCACTTTCTGCGTACGTTCCTGCGTTGCACCTGCTGGCAGCTGAACCATGGTCATAAATACGCCCTGGTCCTCATCTGGCAAGAAGGAGCTTGGCAGACGCACGAACAGATAGGCCATGCCGACCACGATGATCAGATACAGCACCAGGTAACGCCCCGTACTGCGCAGAATACCGCCTACGCTGTCGGTGTAGTGGTGCGTGCTCTTCTCGAACATGCGGTTAAACCAGCCGAAGAAGCCTTTTTTACCTTCCCCGTGATCGCCTTTGGCAATCGGTTTCAGCATGGTGGCACAAAGAGCCGGAGTCAGGATCAACGCTACCAGTACCGACAGCGCCATTGCTGAAACAATGGTAATAGAGAACTGACGATAGATAGCACCAGTAGAACCGCCAAAGAAGGCCATCGGTACGAATACCGCTGACAGTACCATCGCGATACCGACCAGAGCGCCCTGAATCTGCCCCATCGACTTACGGGTAGCTTCTTTTGGCGGCAAACCTTCTTCCGCCATAACACGCTCCACGTTTTCTACCACAACGATAGCGTCATCCACCAACAAGCCGATGGCGAGCACCATCCCGAACATTGTTAGCGTGTTTATCGAGAAGCCAAAGGCGGCAAGGACGGCAAAGGTCCCGAGCAATACCACCGGTACGGCAATGGTCGGAATCAACGTCGCGCGGAAGTTCTGCAGGAACAGATACATAACCAGGAACACGAGGATGATCGCTTCGACCAGCGTTTTAACCACTTCGTGAATAGAGATTTTCACGAACGGCGTGGTGTCGTACGGGTAAACAATTTTCAGACCCGACGGGAAGAACGGTTCCATCTTCGCCAGTTCAGCACGGATTGCCGCAGCGGTATCCAGCGCGTTTGCACCGGTCGCCAGCTTGATCCCCAGACCGGAAGCCGGTTGGCCGTTAAACTCTGCGATGATGTCGTAGTTCTCACCACCCAGCTCAATCTTCGCGACGTCACGCAGCAGCACGCGGGAACCATCCTGATTCACTTTCAGCAGGATTTTGCCGAACTCTTCAGTAGAGGTCAGACGCGTCTGAGCAATAATAGAGGCGTTAAGCTGTTGGCCTTTCACCGGCGGCGTACCACCGAGCTGACCCGCCGCAACCTGGGCGTTCTGCGCTTTGATGGCGGTAATGACATCAACCGGCGTTAGCTGGAATTTGTTCAGCTCATTCGGGTTCATCCAGATACGCATCGCGTACTGTGAACCGAACAACTGAACATCACCCACGCCCGACGTACGGCTGATGGCATCTTTCATATTCGCCGCCACGTAGTCGGAGATATCCTCCTGCGTCATGGTGCCATCGGTGTTGATAACGCCGACAACCATCAGGAAGCTGCTGGATGATTTCTCAACGCTCACCCCTTGCTGCTGAACTTCTTGCGGCAGCAACGGCATCGCCAGCTGCAGTTTGTTCTGCACCTGAACCTGCGCGATATCCGCATCAGTACCAGACTCAAAGGTCAGGGTGATCTGCACGGTACCCGTGGAGTCACTGTTAGAGGACATGTACATCAGGTTATCGATACCGTTCATATTCTGTTCGATAACCTGTGTCACCGTGTCCTGCACTGTTTTCGCATCAGCGCCGGGGTAGGAGGCGGAGATCGTTACTGCCGGCGGTGCAATCGTAGGATATTGCGCCACCGGCAGTTTGAGGATCGCCAGCCCCCCTGCCAACATGATGATAATGGCGATCACCCACGCAAAAATCGGGCGATCGATAAAGAAATTAGGCATGTCTTAACGGCTCCTGTTTAAGTTAAGACTTGGACTGTTCAGGCTGAGCACCGCTTGCGGCTTGCTGGTTATTATCAGCGGTAACTTCTTGTGCTTTTACCTGGACACCAGGACGCACTTTCTGCAGCCCACTTATTACTACGCGATCGCCTGCTTTCAGACCTTCTGTCACCAGCCACTTATCGCCAATAGCCTGGCTTGCAACGATCGGACGGGTTTCCACTTTGTCATCCGCGCCAACTACCAGTACGGTGGCATCGCCACGCGGCGTACGGGTTACGCCCTGTTGCGGGACTAAAATAGCGTTTGGATTAAGCCCTTCTTCCAGACGTGCGCGCACGAACATACCCGGCAGCAGAGTGTGATCCGGGTTCGGGAAGATAGCGCGTAGGGTGATAGACCCAGTGGTCTGATCAACGGTAACGTCAGAGAATTCCAGCGTACCGTCCTGCGGGAACTTAATGCCGTCACTGGTGATCAGTGACACTTTGGCTTTGCCGTTCTCTTGTTTCAGCGTGCCATTCGCCAGTTCCTGTTTCAGGCGCAGGAAGTCGTTGCTGGACTGGGTCACATCAACGTAGATCGGATCAAGTTGCTGCACGGTTGCCAGCGCAGTCGCCTGACCGTTCTGTACCAATGCGCCTTCCGTCACGTTCGACTTACCAATGCGACCGCTAATCGGAGAGGTGACTTTGGTGTAAGCCAGATTGATCCGCGCAGTTTCAACGGCAGCTTTCGCCGCAGTTACCGCAGCATTCGCCTGTTGCGCATCAGCCAGAGCCTGATCGTACTCTTGCTTACTGATGTACTGAGTACCGAGCAGTTTCTGATAACGATTCACCGTCAATTGCGCGATATTGGCTGCAGCCTGGGCTTTCGCCAGATCACCTTTCGCACTGTCGTATGTCGCCTGATAGGTCGCAGGATCAATCTGATAGAGAGAGACACCTGCTTCGATGTCGCTACCTTCTTTGAAATTACGCTTCAGGATAATCCCGCTAACTTGAGGACGAACTTCTGCGATCCGGTAGGCACTGGTGCGACCCGGAAGCTCGGTTGTGATCTGCAGAGGTTCAGTTTTGACTGTTACTACGCCAACGGCGGGCATCTGCTGGCCACCTTGTTGGGCCTGTTTGTCGTCACATCCTGTTAGGGCTAAGCTGCCTGAGAGCATCAGAACGACCGCCAGAGGCGTAAACCCTCTGTTTTTGTTCATATGTAAACCTCGAGTGTCCGATTTCAAATTGGTCAATGGTCAAAAGTTAATAAACCCATTGCTGCGTTTATATTATCGTCGTGCTATGGTACATACATTCACAAATGTATGTAAATCTAACGCCTGTAAATTCACGAACATATGGCACGAAAAACCAAACAAGAAGCGCAAGAAACGCGCCAACACATCCTCGATGTGGCTCTACGTCTTTTCTCACAGCAGGGGGTATCATCCACCTCGCTGGGCGAGATTGCAAAAGCAGCTGGCGTTACGCGCGGTGCAATCTACTGGCATTTTAAAGACAAGTCGGATTTGTTCAGTGAGATCTGGGAACTGTCAGAATCCAATATTGGTGAACTAGAGCTTGAGTATCAGGCAAAATTCCCTGGCGATCCACTCTCAGTATTAAGAGAGATATTAATTCATGTTCTTGAATCCACGGTGACAGAAGAACGGCGTCGATTATTGATGGAGATTATATTCCACAAATGCGAATTTGTCGGAGAAATGGCTGTTGTGCAACAGGCACAACGTAATCTCTGTCTGGAAAGTTATGACCGTATAGAACAAACGTTAAAACATTGTATTGAAGCGAAAATGTTGCCTGCGGATTTAATGACGCGTCGCGCAGCAATTATTATGCGCGGCTATATTTCCGGCCTGATGGAAAACTGGCTCTTTGCCCCGCAATCTTTTGATCTTAAAAAAGAAGCCCGCGATTACGTTGCCATCTTACTGGAGATGTATCTCCTGTGCCCCACGCTTCGTAATCCTGCCACTAACGAATAACCCTGAATCTGACTCCAGGATTTTTCCTGGACATTTTCGTCGTTGCTATTCTGGTTCACTGCGTCGTGATATTCTTGCGGTTTGACTTTTTCAGGTCGTTCTTCAGGTTCAGAAACCTTCATTCATCATGACTATGTTCCAGTATTACAAACGATCACGGCATTTTGTTTTTTCAGCATTTATTGCTTTTGTTTTTGTCTTGTTATGCCAGAACACGGCGTTTGCGCGGGCGTCATCGAATGGTGATCTGCCGACAAAAGCGGACCTGCAGGCGCAACTTGACTCACTAAATAAACAAAAAGATCTTTCTGCTCAGGACAAACTGGTGCAGCAGGATCTGACAGATACATTAGCCACCCTCGATAAAATCGATCGCATAAAAGAAGAGACAGTTCAGCTACGGCAAAAAGTCGCTGAAGCGCCGGAAAAAATGCGCCAGGCGACCGCGGCGTTAACAGCACTTAGCGATGTCGATAACGACGAAGAAACGCGCAAAATTCTGAGCACGCTGTCGTTGCGCCAGCTGGAAACTCGCGTTGCCCAGGCGCTGGACGATTTGCAAAACGCACAAAACGATCTGGCGTCTTATAACAGCCAGCTGGTTTCGTTACAGACGCAGCCCGAACGCGTGCAAAATGCGATGTATAACGCTTCGCAGCAGCTGCAACAAATTCGCAGTCGTCTGGATGGGACTGATGTCGGCGAGACAGCCTTACGTCCCAGCCAGAAAGTGTTAATGCAGGCCCAGCAGGCGTTGCTGAATGCGGAGATTGACCAGCAGCGTAAAAGCCTGGAAGGGAACACCGTCTTGCAGGATACCTTGCAAAAGCAACGTGATTACGTGACGGCGAACAGCGCTCGTCTGGAGCACCAGTTACAACTGTTGCAAGAAGCGGTAAACAGCAAGCGCCTGACTTTAACCGAAAAAACGGCGCAGGAAGCCGTCTCCCCGGATGAAGCCGCGCGTATTCAGGCTAATCCGCTGGTGAAGCAGGAACTGGAAATTAACCAGCAGTTAAGTCAGCGTCTGATTACCGCGACTGAAAACGGTAATCAGTTGATGCAGCAAAACATTAAAGTCAAAAACTGGCTGGAGCGGGCGCTGCAATCGGAACGCAATATTAAAGAGCAGATTGCCGTCCTGAAGGGCAGCCTGCTGTTGTCTCGTATCCTTTACCAGCAACAACAAACGCTGCCCTCGGCGGATGAACTGGAAAACATGACCAACCGCATCGCGGATTTGCGTCTCGAACAGTTTGAAGTTAACCAGCAGCGTGATGCACTCTTCCAGAGCGATGCGTTCGTCAACAAACTGGAAGAAGGTCACACCAACGAAGTCAACAGCGAAGTTCACGATGCGTTATTGCAAGTGGTTGATATGCGTCGCGAATTGCTGGATCAACTCAACAAACAGTTGGGTAACCAGCTGATGATGGCCATTAACCTGCAAATCAACCAGCAGCAGTTAATGAGTGTGTCGAAAAACCTGAAATCCATCCTGACTCAGCAAATCTTTTGGGTGAACAGTAACCGTCCAATGGACTGGGACTGGATCAAAGCATTCCCGCAAAGCCTGAAAGATGAATTTAAGTCGATGAAAATTACGGTGAACTGGGAAAAAGCCTGGCCCGCCGTTTTTATCGCTTTCCTCGCTGGTTTGCCGCTGCTGTTGATTGCCGGGCTGATCCACTGGCGTCTGGGGTGGCTGAAAGCGTATCAACAAAAACTGGCTTCCGCTGTGGGTTCCCTGCGTAACGACAGCCAGCTCAACACACCAAAAGCGATCCTTATCGACCTGATCCGTGCACTGCCGGTGTGCCTGATTATTCTCGCGGTTGGCCTGATTCTGTTGACCATGCAGCTCAACATCAGCGAACTGCTATGGTCGTTCAGTAAAAAACTGGCGATTTTCTGGCTGGTGTTTGGCCTGTGCTGGAAGGTACTGGAGAAAAATGGCGTTGCCGTGCGTCACTTCGGCATGCCGGAGCAGCAGACCAGCCACTGGCGTCGGCAAATTGTCCGCATCAGTCTCGCGTTGCTGCCTATCCATTTCTGGTCTGTGGTGGCAGAACTTTCCCCGCTGCATCTGATGGATGATGTGCTGGGGCAGGCGATGATTTTCTTCAACCTGCTGCTGATTGCCTTCCTGGTATGGCCAATGTGCCGCGAAAGCTGGCGTGATAAAGAGTCGCACACCATGCGACTGGTCACCATTACCGTGCTGTCGATTATCCCGATTGCATTGATGGTGCTGACTGCCACGGGTTATTTCTACACCACGCTGCGCCTCTCCGGGCGTTGGATTGAAACCGTTTATCTGGTGATCATCTGGAACTTGCTCTACCAGACGGTATTGCGCGGCTTAAGCGTAGCGGCGCGGCGTATCGCCTGGCGTCGTGCGCTGGCGCGTCGGCAGAATCTGGTGAAAGAGGGCGCAGAAGGTGCCGAACCGCCGGAAGAACCCACCATTGCACTGGAACAGGTTAACCAGCAGACGCTGCGTATTACCATGTTGCTGATGTTTGCGCTGTTCGGTGTCATGTTCTGGGCAATTTGGTCCGATTTGATCACCGTGTTCAGCTATCTCGACAGCATCACGCTCTGGCATTACAACGGCACTGAAGCTGGCGCTGCGGTGGTGAAAAACGTCACCATGGGTAGTTTGTTGTTTGCGATTATCGCCTCAATGGTGGCCTGGGCGTTGATTCGCAACCTGCCTGGTTTGCTGGAAGTGCTGGTGCTCTCGCGACTGAATATGCGCCAGGGCGCGTCGTATGCCATTACTACCATCCTTAACTACATCATTATTGCTGTTGGTGCGATGACGGTGTTCGGATCGCTGGGCGTCTCTTGGGATAAACTCCAGTGGCTGGCCGCAGCATTATCCGTAGGTCTTGGTTTTGGTTTACAAGAAATTTTCGGTAACTTCGTCTCCGGTTTGATTATTCTGTTCGAACGTCCGGTGCGTATTGGCGATACGGTAACCATTGGTAGCTTCTCGGGGACGGTAAGTAAGATCCGTATTCGTGCGACAACGATTACCGATTTCGATCGCAAAGAAGTGATCATCCCGAACAAAGCGTTTGTTACCGAGCGTTTGATCAACTGGTCGTTGACTGACACTACTACGCGTCTGGTGATCCGTATCGGCGTGGCCTATGGCTCCGATCTGGAAAAAGTGCGTAAAGTGTTACTGAAGGCGGCGACTGAGCACCCAAGGGTGATGCACGAACCAATGCCGGAAGTCTTCTTTACGGCATTTGGTGCCAGCACGTTGGATCATGAGCTGCGTCTGTATGTGCGTGAACTGCGTGACCGTAGCCGTACTGTCGATGAGCTGAACCGTACTATCGATCAGCTGTGCCGTGAAAACGACATCAACATTGCCTTTAACCAGCTTGAAGTGCATCTGCACAACGAGAAGGGCGATGAGGTGACGGAAGTAAAACGCGACTACAAAGGCGACGATCCGACACCAGCGGTTGGGTAATAACCAAAGGGGGCGACATTTAGTTGCCCCGAGATTACTGACAAAGTGCGCGTTGTTCATGCCGGATGCGGCGTGACCGCCTTATCCGGCCTACGAAACCGCAAGAATTCAATATATTGCAGGAGCGGTGTAGGCCTGATAAGCGTAGCGCATCAGGCAGTTTTGCGTTTGCCCACAATCTTAGGGGACATTTAGCGGCCCCATTTATTTCTCACTTTTCCGCCTCATCATCGCGCGTTAATTTCTTTTCATAATCGCGTTTTACAATATCCAGCGCGCGCAGCACGGTGCGGGCTGGGATCTGATTTTCTTCCAGCAGCACAATCAAATCGACAGCCAGTTTGACATCGTCAGGGGCATTTTCAAGTGACATACTCTCTCCATTGCTAGCGGGTTAAGCGCGCTAGCCTGTTTTCGATTTTTTCCAGCGCATGGCGGCAGCGTGCCAGGCGCGCTTCATAGGCTTCCACTTCACGATGCAGCGTTTGCTGTTCCACGAGATCGGTCACCCGCACCAGGCGGGCTCTGCGTTCGGCAACCATCTCACGTAGCCGCCGCTCAAAATCCTGATGCTGAATACGTTTACGCTGCCAGCGGGCAATTTTCGGTGGCGCACTGTCCCACTCGCGCAATGACCAGGCGGAGGCTTCACGCGCGATGGCTTCCAGTTGTGCCGCCAGATGTTCCGCCAGCCAGGCCACTTGCGGCAGCTGTTGCTGCTCAACTGCATGACGAAGCGCAGCCAGATTATCGCCCGCCTCGTCGAGACAAGCCTGTAGTGTTGTCGCACGAGTCTGAAAAAGATGCCTGTCGAAACGAGCACTTAGCGTGGCGAACTGTGACACCGGGGCACAACGCTGACGCAGCGTAGCGAGCTGTCCTTCCAGTTTTTCCAGCAGCAGGGCGGTTTTCACGATAAGACCTCAATGAAAATGATAATTGTTATGCTAAAGTAGCCACTCTGTAAGCTGACAACACTCAATATGCAACGAATCATTTTAATCATCATTGGCTGGCTGGCGGTAGTGCTGGGTACGCTGGGCGTGGTATTACCGGTATTACCGACGACGCCGTTTATCCTGCTGGCGGCCTGGTGCTTTGCCCGTTCTTCCCCGCGCTTTCACGCCTGGTTGCTGTACCGCTCATGGTTTGGCAGCTATCTACGTTTCTGGCAGAAACATCATGCGATGCCGCGCGGCGTCAAACCGCGGGCGATTTTGCTTATTTTGCTCACGTTTGCCATTTCTCTGTGGTTCGTCCAGATGCCATGGGTGCGCATCATGTTGCTGGTAATTCTCGCCTGTTTGCTTTTCTATATGTGGCGAATTCCGGTGATTGATGAAAAGCAAGAAAAGCACTGAAGCACAACAATCGCAGTTGCAATTATTGCGTACAGCCAGTACATTCTGGCGTTTTCGAGCACAGGCGCAGGCGGTCAAAGGTTAAACAACTGTTACTTTTGATACGTTTAAAACGCGCCGTGAGTACCACCGTAACAAGCAGGCATACACTTATGACCGCGACTGCACAGCAGCTTGAGTATCTCAAAAATAGCATCAAAAGCATTCAGGACTACCCAAAACCCGGCATTCTTTTCCGCGATGTCACCAGCTTACTGGAAGACCCGAAAGCTTACGCTCTCAGCATCGACTTGCTGGTTGAGCGTTACAAAAATGCGGGCATTACCAAAGTTGTCGGCACCGAAGCGCGTGGCTTCTTGTTTGGCGCTCCGGTAGCTCTGGGTCTGGGCGTTGGCTTTGTGCCGGTCCGTAAACCGGGCAAACTGCCGCGTGAAACTATCAGTGAAACTTACGATCTGGAATACGGCACCGATCAGCTGGAGATCCACGTTGATGCCATCAAACCGGGCGACAAAGTTCTGGTGGTGGACGATCTGCTGGCAACCGGCGGCACTATCGAAGCGACCGTTAAACTGATCCGTCGTCTGGGTGGTGAAGTGGCTGACGCTGCGTTCATTATCAACCTGTTCGATCTCGGCGGCGAACAGCGTCTCGAAAAACAGGGCATTACCAGCTACAGCCTTGTCCCGTTCCCGGGCCATTAATTATCGCCAGTCTTGTGCTGCCCACGCTACGGACAGCACAAGATGTGCATTCAGCCTCGCCGTTCTGACGGGGCTGTGTTAGCATTACCCCTTCGTGAATCCACCTTCCAGCGTTTCAGAGCCTGCCAATGAGTTATCAGGTCTTAGCCCGAAAATGGCGCCCACAAACCTTTGCTGACGTCGTCGGCCAGGAACATGTGCTGACCGCACTGGCGAACGGCTTGTCGTTAGGGCGTATTCATCATGCTTATCTTTTTTCCGGCACCCGTGGCGTCGGAAAAACCTCTATCGCCCGACTGCTGGCGAAGGGGCTAAACTGCGAAACCGGCATTACCGCGACGCCGTGCGGCGTGTGCGATAACTGTCGTGAAATCGAGCAGGGGCGCTTTGTCGATCTGATTGAAATCGACGCCGCCTCGCGCACCAAAGTTGAAGATACCCGCGACCTGCTGGATAACGTCCAGTACGCTCCGGCGCGTGGTCGTTTCAAAGTTTATCTGATCGACGAAGTGCATATGCTGTCGCGCCACAGCTTTAACGCACTGTTAAAAACCCTTGAAGAGCCGCCGGAGCACGTTAAGTTTCTGCTGGCGACGACCGATCCACAGAAATTGCCGGTGACGATTTTGTCACGCTGTCTGCAATTTCATCTCAAGGCGCTGGATGTCGAGCAAATTCGCCATCAGCTTGAGCACATCCTCAACGAAGAACATATCGCTCACGAGCCGCGGGCGTTGCAATTGCTGGCGCGCGCCGCTGAAGGCAGCCTGCGAGATGCCTTAAGTCTGACCGACCAGGCGATTGCCAGCGGTGACGGCCAGGTTTCAACCCAGGCGGTCAGTGCGATGCTGGGTACGCTTGACGACGATCAGGCGCTGTCGCTGGTTGAAGCGATGGTCGAGGCCAACGGCGAGCGCGTAATGGCGCTGATTAATGAAGCCGCTGCCCGTGGTATCGAGTGGGAAGCGTTGCTGGTGGAAATGCTCGGTCTGTTGCATCGTATTGCGATGGTACAACTTTCGCCTGCTGCACTTGGCAACGACATGGCCGCCATCGAGCTGCGGATGCGTGAACTGGCGCGCACCATACCGCCGACGGATATTCAGCTTTACTATCAGACGCTGTTGATTGGTCGCAAAGAATTACCGTATGCGCCGGACCGCCGCATGGGCGTTGAGATGACGCTGCTGCGCGCGCTGGCATTCCATCCGCGTATGCCGCTGCCTGAGCCAGAAGTGCCACGCCAGTCCTTTGCACCTGTCGCACCAACGGCAGTAATGACGCCAACCCAGGTGCCGCCGCAACCGCAATCAGCGCCGCAGCAGGCTCCGACTGTACCGCTCCCGGAAACCACCAGCCAGGTGCTGGCGGCGCGCCAGCAGTTGCAGCGCGTGCAGGGAGCAACCAAAGCAAAAAAGAGTGAACCGGCAGCCGCTACCCGCGCGCGGCCGGTGAATAACGCTGCGCTGGAAAGACTGGCTTCGGTCACCGATCGCGTTCAGGCGCGTCCGGTGCCATCGGCGCTGGAAAAAGCGCCAGCTAAAAAAGAAGCGTATCGCTGGAAGGCGACCACTCCGGTGATGCAGCAAAAAGAAGTGGTCGCCACGCCGAAAGCGCTGAAAAAAGCGCTGGAACATGAAAAAACGCCGGAACTGGCGGCGAAGCTGGCGGCAGAAGCCATTGAGCGCGACGCGTGGGCGGCACAGGTTAGCCAACTTTCGCTACCAAAACTGGTCGAACAGGTGGCCTTAAATGCCTGGAAAGAGGAGAGCGACAACGCAGTATGTCTGCATTTGCGCACCTCTCAGCGGCATTTGAACAACCGCGGTGCACAGCAAAAACTGGCTGAAGCGTTGAGCACGTTAAAAGGTTCAACGGTTGAACTGACTATCGTTGAAGATGATAATCCCGCGGTGCGTACGCCGCTGGAATGGCGTCAGGCGATATACGAAGAAAAACTTGCGCAGGCGCGCGAGTCCATTATTGCGGATAATAATATTCAGACCCTGCGTCGATTCTTCGATGCGGAGCTGGATGAAGACAGTATCCGCCCCATTTGATCGTAAGCACAGCTTACGTTCGTCATCCTTAACGTGATTGAGAGAGAAACCTATGTTTGGTAAAGGCGGTCTGGGTAACCTGATGAAGCAAGCCCAGCAGATGCAAGAAAAAATGCAGAAAATGCAGGAAGAGATCGCGCAGCTGGAAGTTACCGGCGAATCTGGCGCAGGTCTGGTAAAAGTGACCATCAACGGTGCACACAACTGCCGTCGCGTAGAGATCGACCCGAGCCTGCTGGAAGACGACAAAGAGATGCTGGAAGACCTGGTGGCTGCAGCATTCAACGACGCAGCACGTCGTATTGAAGAAACGCAGAAAGAAAAAATGGCCTCTGTATCCTCCGGAATGCAGCTGCCGCCTGGCTTTAAGATGCCGTTCTGATGCAAACCAGCCCGCTGTTAACACAGCTTATGGAAGCACTGCGCTGTCTGCCGGGCGTTGGCCCGAAGTCGGCGCAGCGTATGGCGTTCACGCTGCTTCAGCGCGATCGTAGCGGCGGGATGCGTCTGGCGCAGGCGCTCACCCGGGCGATGTCGGAAATCGGCCACTGCGCCGATTGCCGCACTTTCACCGAACAGGAAGTCTGTAACATCTGTTCGAATCCGCGTCGTCAGGAAAACGGTCAAATCTGCGTGGTGGAGAGTCCGGCGGACATCTACGCCATTGAGCAGACGGGGCAGTTTTCAGGTCGTTATTTTGTGTTGATGGGGCATCTGTCACCGCTGGACGGCATCGGTCCGGATGATATCGGGCTTGATCGTCTGGAACAGCGTCTGGCAGAGGAAAAAATCACTGAAGTGATCCTCGCCACCAACCCCACGGTTGAAGGTGAAGCTACCGCTAACTACATTGCCGAGCTTTGCGCGCAATATGACGTGGAAGCCAGCCGAATCGCTCATGGCGTTCCGGTTGGCGGCGAGCTGGAAATGGTCGACGGCACCACGTTGTCACACTCCCTTGCCGGGCGTCATAAGATTCGTTTTTAAGCAAACGAGAGCAGGATCACCTGCTCTCGCTTGAAATTATTCTCCCTTGTCCCCATCTCTCCCACATCCTGTTTTTAACCTTAAAATGGCATTATTGAGGTAGACCTACATGAAAGGACAAGAAACTCGTGGTTTTCAGTCAGAAGTGAAACAGCTTCTGCACCTGATGATCCATTCTCTCTATTCCAATAAAGAAATCTTCCTGCGTGAGCTTATCTCTAACGCCTCCGATGCGGCGGACAAGCTGCGTTTCCGTGCGCTCTCTAACCCGGACCTGTACGAAGGTGATGGCGAACTACGCGTTCGTGTCTCTTTCGATAAAGACAAGCGTACGCTGACCATCTCCGATAACGGCGTGGGGATGACCCGCGACGAAGTGATTGACCATCTGGGGACTATCGCTAAATCCGGTACCAAATCATTCCTCGAATCCCTGGGTTCTGACCAGGCGAAAGACAGCCAGCTGATCGGTCAGTTTGGTGTTGGTTTCTACTCTGCGTTTATCGTGGCCGACAAAGTGACCGTGCGTACTCGCGCGGCAGGCGAAAAACCAGAAAACGGCGTCTTCTGGGAATCGGCTGGCGAAGGTGAATATACCGTTGCCGACATCACCAAAGAAGATCGTGGTACTGAAATCACCCTGCATCTGCGTGAAGGCGAAGACGAGTTCCTCGATGACTGGCGCGTGCGTTCCATCATCAGCAAATACTCCGACCATATCGCGCTGCCGGTAGAGATCGAAAAACGCGAAGAGAAAGACGGCGAAACCGTTATCTCCTGGGAGAAAATCAACAAAGCGCAGGCGCTGTGGACTCGTAACAAGTCGGAAATCACCGATGAAGAGTACAAAGAGTTCTACAAACACATCGCCCACGACTTTAATGATCCGCTGACCTGGAGCCACAACCGTGTTGAAGGTAAGCAGGAGTACACCAGCCTGCTGTACATCCCGTCCCAGGCTCCGTGGGATATGTGGAACCGCGATCATAAACACGGCCTGAAACTGTATGTTCAGCGTGTGTTCATCATGGACGACGCAGAACAGTTCATGCCGAACTATCTGCGCTTCGTGCGTGGTCTGATTGACTCCAGCGATCTGCCGCTGAACGTTTCCCGTGAAATCCTCCAGGACAGCACGGTAACGCGTAACCTGCGCAATGCGCTGACCAAGCGTGTGCTGCAAATGCTGGAAAAACTGGCGAAAGACGACGCGGAAAAATACCAGACCTTCTGGCAACAGTTTGGCCTGGTACTGAAAGAAGGTCCGGCGGAAGATTTCGCTAACCAGGAAGCGATCGCCAAACTGCTGCGTTTTGCTTCTACCCATACCGATTCTTCTGCGCAGACCGTATCTCTGGAAGACTACGTTTCCCGCATGAAAGAAGGGCAGGAGAAAATCTACTACATCACCGCAGACAGCTATGCGGCAGCGAAGAGCAGCCCGCACCTGGAACTGCTGCGTAAGAAAGGCATCGAAGTTCTGCTGCTTTCCGACCGCATCGATGAGTGGATGATGAACTATCTGACTGAGTTCGACGGTAAACCGTTCCAGTCGGTGTCTAAAGTTGACGAGTCGCTTGAAAAACTGGCTGACGAAGTTGATGAGAGCGCGAAAGAAGCGGAGAAAGCACTGACTCCGTTCATCGACCGTGTGAAAGCCCTGCTCGGCGAGCGCGTGAAAGATGTCCGTCTGACTCACCGTCTGACCGATACGCCAGCGATCGTTTCGACCGACGCGGACGAAATGAGCACTCAGATGGCGAAACTGTTCGCTGCGGCGGGCCAGAAAGTGCCAGAAGTGAAATACATCTTCGAACTGAACCCGGATCACGTACTGGTGAAACGTGCGGCAGATACTGAAGATGAAGCGAAGTTCAGCGAGTGGGTAGAACTGCTGCTGGATCAGGCGCTGCTGGCAGAACGCGGCACGCTGGAAGATCCGAACCTGTTTATTCGTCGTATGAACCAGCTGCTGGTTTCCTGATGTCATGCCGGATGACCTTTGTGTCATCCGGCATTTTTCTTTTCATCATCTGCACTTTCCGCAAATTATCTCGCCATTAACCGTTTCAGCCTCAGGTGCCTTTCTTGAGGCAATCGCCTGTTGGTGGTATCGTTTATCGCTTTTTCAAAAAATTCGACACATTTTAAGGGGATTTTCGCAATGCGTATCATTCTGCTTGGCGCTCCGGGCGCGGGGAAAGGGACTCAGGCTCAGTTCATCATGGAGAAATATGGTATTCCGCAAATCTCCACTGGCGATATGCTGCGTGCTGCGGTCAAATCTGGCTCCGAGCTGGGTAAACAAGCAAAAGACATTATGGATGCTGGCAAACTGGTCACCGACGAACTGGTGATCGCGCTGGTTAAAGAGCGCATTGCTCAGGAAGACTGCCGTAATGGTTTCCTGTTGGACGGCTTCCCGCGTACCATTCCGCAGGCAGACGCGATGAAAGAAGCGGGCATCAATGTTGATTACGTTCTGGAATTCGACGTACCGGACGAACTGATCGTTGACCGTATCGTCGGTCGCCGCGTTCATGCGCCGTCTGGTCGTGTTTATCACGTTAAATTCAATCCGCCGAAAGTAGAAGGCAAAGACGACGTTACCGGTGAAGAACTGACTACCCGTAAAGATGATCAGGAAGAGACCGTACGTAAACGTCTGGTTGAATACCATCAGATGACAGCACCGCTGATCGGCTACTACTCCAAAGAAGCAGAAGCGGGTAATACCAAATACGCGAAAGTTGACGGCACCAAGCCGGTTGCTGAAGTTCGCGCTGATCTGGAAAAAATCCTCGGCTAATTCGAAAGCGCGCACGGACAGTCCCCTCGCCCCCTCGGGGAGAGGGTTAGGGTGAGGGGAACAGGCCCGCACAAGCAAACTTATCAGCAATCTCAGGCCGGATATTCATTCGGCCTTTTACAAAAACCTCAATCTGCGCTATTCCTTTTTCTGATTTGACCTCTCACAGCAATTAGTTCTTCTTCCTCACTTTTCCGCTACAATTATCAACAAGTTGAATCGATAAGAGGCGGTAATGCGTCAGACTAAAACCGGTATCCTGCTGGCAAACCTGGGTACGCCCGATGCCCCCACACCTGAAGCGGTAAAACGCTATCTGAAACAATTTTTAAGCGACAGACGCGTGGTTGATACCTCACGGTTGTTATGGTGGCCATTGCTGCGCGGCGTGATTTTGCCGCTGCGCTCGCCGCGTGTGGCGAAGCTGTATGCCTCTGTCTGGATGGAAGGTGGCTCGCCGCTGATGGTTTACAGCCGCCAGCAACAGCAGGCGCTGGCACAACGTTTACCGGAGATGCCCGTAGCGCTGGGAATGAGCTACGGCTCGCCATCACTGGAAAGCGCCGTAGATGAACTCCTGGCAGAGCATGTAGATCATATTGTGGTGCTGCCGCTTTATCCGCAATTCTCCTGTTCTACGGTCGGTGCGGTATGGGATGAACTGGCACGCATTCTGGCGCGCAAACGTAGCATTCCGGGGATATCGTTTATACGTGATTACGCCGATAACCACGATTACATTAATGCACTGGCGAACAGCGTACGCGCTTCTTTTGCCAAACATGGCGAACCGGATCTGCTACTGCTCTCTTATCATGGCATTCCCCAGCGTTATGCAGATGAAGGCGATGATTACCCGCAACGTTGCCGCACAACGACTCGTGAACTGGCTTCCGCATTGGGGATGGCACCGGAAAAAGTGATGATGACCTTTCAGTCGCGCTTTGGTCGGGAACCCTGGCTGATGCCTTATACCGACGAAACGCTGAAAATGCTCGGAGAAAAAGGCGTAGGTCATATTCAGGTGATGTGCCCGGGCTTTGCTGCGGATTGTCTGGAGACGCTGGAAGAGATTGCCGAGCAAAACCGTGAGGTCTTCCTCGGTGCCGGCGGGAAAAAATATGAATATATTCCGGCGCTTAATGCCACGCCGGAACATATCGAAATGATGGCTAATCTTGTTGCCGCGTATCGCTAAAGCTGAGCGGTAAAGAACTGAGCGCCGTCGCGAAGAGCCTCGTCGGCGGTTTTCATCATCCGTGAATAATGCAAAAAGGCGTGCAGCGTGCCTGGGTAGAGTTTGAACTCACAGGGCTGCTGATGCGCCGCTAACGTCTGGTAAAGCAGACGGCTGTCATCCAGCAGCGGATCGAACTCCGCCCCGGCAATAAAACAGGGCGGAACTTCGCGAGTGAGATCATTATTAAACAGACAGTAATACGGCGACTCGCGGTCCGCGTCGTTGCTTAAATATGCCTCTTCGTACATCTGCAAATCCTGTTGCGTTAAGCCATCCCAGACACCGCCCAACAGACGACGAGTCACGGAATCCCGTAATCCGTAAAGCCCATACCACAGCAAAACGCCCGCAACTTTACCGCAATCGATCTGTTTATCACGCAACCACAACGCACTGGCGAGCGCCAGCATGGCACCTGCGGAATCACCGGCAAAGCCAATGCGGGACATATTGATTTGATAATCCTCCGCCTGCTGGTGGAAATAACAACAAGCAGCCACAATTTCCTCTATCGCTTGCGGAAAACGCGCTTCAGGTGAAAGGGTGTAATCAATACCAATCACCGTACATTGGCTGTAGCTTGCCAGCAGGCGCATGATGCGATCGTGGGTATCGAGATTGCCGAGAATAAAACCGCCTCCATGCAAATAAAATAGCGTCGCTGGGCTATCTGGCTGCGGACAAAAGAGACGTGTTTCCACCTGCCCATATTTTGTTGGAACCATGTAAGCTCTGGTTGCCATTTCTGGAGCGCCCGCATTCCAGAATCGGCGCTCAAGCGTGTAATACTGTCGTTGCTCAGCAATCGTTCCCGTTGCGGGCCAGGGCGGTAAATCCGGCTGAAGAGTATTCACAACGGTCTTCATTTCAGCAGAAATAAGGTCCAGAACAGGTAGTTTGTTTTCCGGCTTCATACAAAAACTCCTTTCAAATTACGTCATTGTAAGGAACCACTGCCATGAAAATGCGATCCCGCCTGCTGATATTGAAACTGGCTGCGTCTCGCGCGCTCCCGTCAGATTGTGTTAACATTCGCCGCTCAGTTAACCACCCGTAAAAACAACCATGAAATTTCCCGGTAAACGTAAATCCAAACATTACTTCCCCGTAAACGCACGCGATCCGCTGCTTCAGCAATTCCAGCCAGAAAACGAAACCAGCGCTGCCTGGGTAGTGGGTATCGATCAAACGCTGGTCGATATTGAAGCGAAAGTGGATGATGAATTTATTGAGCGTTATGGATTAAGCGCCGGGCATTCACTGGTGATTGAGGATGATGTAGCCGAAGCGCTTTATCAGGAACTAAAACAGAAAAACCTGATTACCCATCAGTTTGCGGGTGGCACCATTGGTAACACCATGCACAACTACTCGGTGCTCGCGGACGACCGTTCGGTGCTGCTGGGCGTCATGTGCAGCAATATTGAAATTGGCAGTTATGCCTATCGTTACCTGTGTAACACTTCCAGCCGTACCGATCTTAACTATCTACAAGGCGTGGATGGCCCGATTGGTCGTTGCTTTACGCTGATTGGCGAGTCCGGGGAACGTACCTTTGCTATCAGTCCAGGCCACATGAACCAGCTGCGGGCTGAAAGCATTCCGGAAGATGTGATTGCCGGAGCCTCGGCACTGGTTCTCACCTCATATCTGGTGCGTTGCAAGCCGGGTGAACCCATGCCGGAAGCAACCATGAAAGCCATTGAGTACGCGAAGAAATATAACGTACCGGTGGTGCTGACGCTGGGCACCAAGTTTGTCATTGCCGAGAATCCGCAGTGGTGGCAGCAATTCCTCAAAGATCACGTCTCTATCCTTGCGATGAACGAAGATGAAGCCGAAGCGTTGACCGGAGAAAGCGATCCGTTGTTGGCATCTGACAAGGCGCTGGACTGGGTAGATCTGGTGCTGTGCACCGCCGGGCCAATCGGCTTGTATATGGCGGGCTTTACCGAAGACGAAGCGAAACGTAAAACCCAGCATCCGCTGCTGCCGGGCGCTATAGCGGAATTCAACCAGTATGAGTTTAGCCGCGCCATGCGCCACAAGGATTGCCAGAATCCGCTGCGTGTATATTCGCACATTGCGCCGTACATGGGCGGGCCGGAAAAAATCATGAACACTAATGGAGCGGGGGATGGCGCATTGGCAGCGTTGCTGCATGACATTACCGCCAACAGCTACCATCGTAGCAACGTACCAAACTCCAGCAAACATAAATTCACCTGGTTAACTTATTCATCGTTAGCGCAGGTGTGTAAATATGCTAACCGTGTGAGCTATCAGGTACTGAACCAGCATTCACCTCGTTTAACGCGCGGCTTGCCGGAGCGTGAAGACAGCCTGGAAGAGTCTTACTGGGATCGTTAAGTTATCGTCGGTTCGTAGGCCAGATAAGGCGTTCACGCCGCATCTGGCATTTGGCTCTCGATGCCTGATGCGACGCTGGCGCGTCTTATCATGCCTACATATTTTTCATATTTTACATCCGGCAACCACCGTTTACCCCGTCACCACCTCACCCGCCGGTGGCGTTTCCAGCAGTTCCAGCATGGTACGGGCGATTTCACGCTCGCCCATCACTACCTGATTCGCACCACGTTCGGTGATATACGCCACTTCATCGTCATAATGGGCGCGGGCAATAATCGCAATATCCGGATTTTTCGCGCGGGCAGATGCCACAATCTCACCCGCTTCATAACCGTTGGGAATCGTCAGGATCAGCCATTTTGCACATTCCAGATGCGCCAGTTGCATAATTTCTTCGTTCGCCGCATTGCCCAATACTGCGCGGACCCCGCGCTCTCGCAGCTCATCAACACGGGTTCGTGACGTCTCAATCACCACCAGCGGAATATCAGAGGCGAGCAATTTCTCCCCCAGCAGGCTGCCTACACGACCGTAACCCACCAGTAGCGCATGGTTGCAAATATCCACTGGGATCTGCTTCTCTTCTTCGATTGCCTCTTCCAGCGTCTGCTCTTCCAGCGTTTCGGTCTTCGCCAGATATTTCTCCAGTAGTGCGAACAGTACCGGGTTGAGCATAATCGACAGGATCGCCCCTGCCAGTACCAGGTTTTGTCCGGCCTGCGGCAGTAAATTCAATGCCATTCCCAGTCCCGCCAGGATAAACGCGAACTCACCAATCTGCGCCAGGCTGGCGGCGATGGTTAATGCCGTACGTTGGGAGTGACCAAACAGTCGCACCAGGAAAAATGCGGCTAACGACTTACCAAACAGAATAATCGCCAGCGTCGCCAGCACTGCCAGCGGTTGCTGAATCAGAATTAACGGATCAAACAACATCCCGACGGAGACAAAAAACAGCACCGCAAACGCGTCGCGCAATGGCAGCGTATCGTGGGCGGCACGGTGACTCAGTTCAGACTCGTTCAGTACCATCCCGGCAAAGAACGCACCGAGTGCAAAGGAGACATCAAACAGCTCTACCGCACCAAAGGCAACCCCTAACGCCAGCGCCAGCACCGACAGGGTAAACAGCTCGCGAGAACCGGTTGCCGCGCTGCGTGCCATAATCCACGGCACCAGACGGCGACCTACCAGCATCATAATGGCGATAAATGCGATCACTTTGCCGATGGTGATCCCCATATCGACTGCAAGAGTGGCAAAGCCCACATCGCCCTGTTCCATCATTCCTGCCACTGCGGGCAGCAACACCAGCGTCAGAACCATTACCAGGTCTTCCACAATCAACCAACCGATGGCGATTTGCCCACGCTGACTGTCAATTAATTGCCGTTCTTCAAGTGCGCGCAGTAACACCACGGTACTGGCGGTGGAAAGACATAAACCGAACACGATACCGGTCATTAACGACCAGCCCAGCACGGCAGAGAGCGCCATACCCAGCAGCGTCGCCACGGCTATCTGGGCGATCGCACCGGGAATGGCGATGGCCTTTACCGCCATCAAATCCTTCAGCGAAAAGTGCAAACCGACGCCAAACATCAACAGAATGACGCCCAGTTCAGCCAGTTCCGGGGCAAGCTTGGTATCGGCAACAAAGCCCGGAGTGAATGGTCCTGCCAGCACACCCGCTAACAGATATCCCACCAGAGGAGAAATACGTAGTTTATTGGCCAGCATGCCGAGGATAAAGGCGAGCACAAGGCCGCCAACAATGGTGGTGATAAGCGGGGTGGCGTGATGCATTCCGTCTCCTTTTCCTGGTGGTTATTGTCCATTTTTGGCCGGGAAAACCAAAATTACAGGTAATAGTTTATGACAATTTCATTGATGATGTTCATGAATAATTATTGAATTTTGCAGAAAAATGGAATTAGCTGCAAAAAAAGCACGGATCGGAAAACAGAAGGCGGTTTAACAGAGGAAAGGCTTATGGCGACTGTAAAACGATGCAGCCAAAGTTTGCCTTTGGCTGCAATGAAATCAGTCTTTATGCCGGTTATCAGGCAGGAATATGGTCAACATCCCCAATAGTGGCAGGAAAGCACAGATTTTATAGACTAACTCGATGCTGGTGTGATCGGCGATAAGCCCCAGAACTGCCGCTCCCAGACCTCCCATGCCAAAAGCAAAACCGAAAAAGAGTCCAGAAACCATACCGATACGTCCTGGAAGCAGCTCCTGAGCGTAGACCAGAATGGCAGAGAATGCCGAAGCGAGGATAAATCCAATAATCACCGTTAAAACCCCCGTCCAGTGCAGGCTGGCGTAGGGTAAAATCAGCGTAAACGGCGCAACGCCGAGGATAGAGCCCCAAATCACATATTTCCGCCCAATTTTATCCCCTACAGGCCCGCCGATCACCGTACCTGCCGCAACGGCAAACAGGAAGGCAAACAGATGAAGCTGAGCATTCTGGATAGATAATCCGAATTTTTGCATCAGATAAAAGGTGTAATAGCTGCTGATGCTCGCCATATAGAAATATTTCGAGAAAATGAGGATTAACAGAATGCTGACCGCCAGTACAACTTTATTGCGCGGCAGTGGATTGATAATCGTCGCTTTGGGTTTTCCTTTATTCATTCGGTGCTGTGCCGAGTACCAACGGCTGATTTGCGCCAACACCACGATCGCCAGCAGTGCCGCAAGCACAAACCAGGCAACGTTGCCTTTGCCATAAGGCGCGATAATCACCGCCGCCAGCAAGGGTCCCAGGGAACTGCCAAAGTTGCCGCCGACCTGAAAGATAGATTGCGCCAGGCCATGCCGCCCGCCGGAAGCCATACGGGCCACGCGAGAAGATTCCGGATGAAAGACCGATGAACCGGTACCGACCAGCGCCGCCGCCAGCAGAACTGCGCCAAAACTGCCCGCCAGCGCAAGCAGCACCAGACCGCTTAAGGTAAAGCACATGCCAATTGGCAACGACCATGGCATCGGATATTTATCGGTCCAGTAGCCGACCACTGGTTGCAGTAGCGAAGAGGCGAGCTGGAAGGTGAGGGTTATCATGCCAATCTGCATAAATGTCAGAGAAAATTCTGACTGAAGCAGCGGATAAATCGCCAGAATCAGCGATTGGATCATGTCGTTCAGCAGATGTGAGAGGCTGATAGCACCTAAAATACCAAACGATGTTCGGGCCTTGGTCGTTGACGCAGCCGCGCCCGCCACAGGCTGGGGTTGTTCACTCATTGCCATAGGAAAGTCACTTTTTCAGGGTTGCGATGTAAAGAATGATCTTATTTGTGATTATTACCAGACTAACATACCTGTATGCGTCGTCTGAAGGAAGTCTCAACGCCGAATACAGAATTTCTAATCTGGATGCAGATTTATCTTCACCGGACGCAGACTTGTCTATGATGTCGCGTCATACTATTTTTCAACACGTTGAAATCAGGTCAGGGAGAGAAGTATGAAATTATTGCAGCGGGGCGTGGCGTTAGCGCTGTTAACCACATTTACACTGGCGAGTGAAACTGCTCTGGCGTATGAGCAGGATAAAACCTACAAAATTACAGTTCTGCATACCAATGATCATCATGGGCATTTTTGGCGCAATGAATATGGCGAATATGGTCTGGCGGCGCAAAAAACGCTGGTGGATGGTATCCGCAAAGAGGTTGCGGCTGAAGGCGGTAGCGTGCTGCTACTTTCCGGTGGCGACATTAACACTGGCGTGCCCGAGTCTGACTTACAGGATGCCGAACCTGATTTTCGCGGTATGAATCTGGTGGGCTATGACGCGATGGCGATCGGTAATCATGAATTTGATAATCCGCTCACCGTATTACGCCAGCAGGAAAAGTGGGCCAAGTTCCCGTTGCTTTCCGCGAATATCTACCAGAAAAGTACTGGCGAGCGCCTGTTTAAACCGTGGGCGCTGTTTAAGCGTCAGGATCTGAAAATTGCCGTTATTGGGCTGACAACCGATGACACAGCAAAAATTGGTAACCCGGAATACTTCACTGATATCGAATTTCGTAAGCCCGCCGATGAAGCGAAGCTGGTGATTCAGGAGCTGCAACAGACAGAAAAGCCAGACATTATTATCGCGGCGACCCATATGGGGCATTACGATAATGGTGAGCACGGCTCTAACGCACCGGGCGATGTGGAGATGGCACGCGCGCTGCCTGCCGGATCGCTGGCGATGATCGTCGGTGGTCACTCGCAAGATCCGGTCTGCATGGCGGCAGAAAACAAAAAACAGGTCGATTACGTGCCGGGTACGCCATGCAAACCAGATCAACAAAACGGCATCTGGATTGTGCAGGCGCATGAGTGGGGCAAATACGTGGGACGGGCTGATTTTGAGTTTCGTAATGGCGAAATGAAAATGGTTAACTACCAGCTGATTCCGGTGAACCTGAAGAAGAAAGTGACCTGGGAAGACGGGAAAAGCGAGCGCGTGCTTTACACTCCTGAAATCGCTGAAAACCAGCAAATGATCTCGCTGTTATCACCGTTCCAGAACAAAGGCAAAGCGCAGCTGGAAGTGAAAATAGGCGAAACCAATGGTCGTCTGGAAGGCGATCGTGACAAAGTGCGTTTTGTACAGACCAATATGGGGCGGTTGATTCTGGCAGCCCAAATGGATCGCACTGGCGCCGACTTTGCGGTGATGAGCGGAGGCGGAATTCGTGATTCTATCGAAGCAGGCGATATCAGCTATAAAAACGTGCTGAAAGTGCAGCCATTCGGCAATGTGGTGGTGTATGCCGACATGACCGGTAAAGAGGTGATTGATTACCTGACCGCCGTCGCGCAGATGAAGCCAGATTCAGGTGCCTACCCGCAATTTGCCAACGTTAGCTTTGTGGCGAAAGACGGCAAACTGAACGACCTTAAAATCAAAGGCGAACCGGTCGATCCAGCGAAAACTTACCGTATGGCGACATTAAACTTCAATGCCACCGGCGGTGATGGATATCCGCGCCTTGATAACAAACCGGGCTATGTGAATACCGGCTTTATTGATGCCGAAGTGCTGAAAGCGTATATCCAGAAAAGCTCGCCGCTGGATGTGAGTGTTTATGAACCGAAAGGTGAGGTGAGCTGGCAGTAATCCGAAAGTGCCGGATGTTTGCATCCGGCACAATGCTTAATCGCGGCGGGCGATATCAGCAAATTTGGCGTCGAGGATCTTTGCCAGATCGCCTGCCGCCAGTTCGATATCCAGTCCGCGCTTGCCGCCGGAAACATAAATAGTGGCAAATTCTTGTGCGGGGGCGTCGATAATCGTTGGCAGACGTTTTTTCTGCCCCAGTGGGCTAATCCCTCCAACCAGGTATCCCGTCGAACGCTGCGCGACCATCGGATCGGCCATCTCAACTTTCTTGGCACCCAGCGCTTTTGCTACTTTTTTAAGATCCAGTTGACCTGCGACCGGCGTAACGGCCACGGCAAGGTGTTTCATATCACCGTTCACTGCCACCAGCAGCGTTTTGTAGACCTGATCCGGATTCAAACCTAATTTTTTGACGACTTCATCGCCAAAATTGGTTTCAGCCGGATCGTGCTCGTAGGTATGGATTTGAAACGAAATCTTGTTTTTTTCGAGTAATTTAACTGCGGGTGTCATGGTAATTTTCCTGCCTTAAACAAAAAAACGAAGCAAGCATACGCCTGATGGCGGTCCAAAAAAAAGAGTCATCTTGCCTAAGAGTATTGGCAGGATGGTGAGATTGAGCGACAATCGAGTTACACCGTCGCTTAAAGTGACGGCATAATAATAAAAAAATGAAATTCCTCTTTGACGGGCCAATAGCGATATTGGCCATTTTTTTAGCGCAACATTTGCGGCAAATTCCCTTCTCCATACAGGTGTAGTGCACCGACCGCGACCACATATCGCCCCGGCGGCATGGCGCGTAATTTATCCCGCCAGGCGAGATTTCGCTGATGCATCAGCACATCGTACAGCGACTGACTGAACGTATTGGGCAGCGTTATATCATTATTTTGCGGAGGTGCATTCAGCCACCAGCTCATCATTTGTTGCAGCAACCGTGCGTTGGTATGCCAGTGGGTCAGCGTATCGTCCAGCAGCGCCAGTCCTTTGTCAGGGAGCTGGAGCAACATGGCAATCTGGTTTTCAGCCCCTTCCAGTTCAATCACGGGTTTATGTTGTTGTTTCGCCGCCTGCAATAGCTGGTAATCGATACCGTATTCTGCCCGCAGCCCCAGTTTTTGTGCCTGCGTCGCCTGAAGAACCATCGCGATTTGCCACAGCGGTTGGGTAGAAAAGAGCGAGGGAGAAATGCCCATCTCCTGGCTAATGTGCTGCAGGTTTTGGAGTTGCTCCTCGCTAATGCGCTCTTCCAGCGCCTCGCAGGCAGGCAAATTAGCAAAAGGCGTATCGCTGGTGGAAACATCCGCCTCGACGATCAGCGCATCGGCGTTTTTGAGCTTTTTGAGCAAACGGGTGGGCAGGGGAGCCATATCGTGGCTACCCATATGAATACTGCCAATCAGATGAAAATGGCGATTGCCGGGAAGGGTGATATCGATGGCAGGCCAGGTGTAATGATTACCGCGCAGCGCGGCCCAAAGCGTTTTTACCCGGTACAACAGATCCATACGACCTCCCTTTGTGAAATATCATGCTAGCGCGCGGGGAGGGATGGCGCAAATGGAGTTGGGGACTTGTTTAATGTGTTTGTATGATTCAGTATGTTCTTGTATCGCTATTCACAGGGAAGCAACAGTTAAAAACTATGAAACAGGCAACAAGAAAACCGACGACACCCGGAGATATTCTTCTCTATGAATATCTGGAACCGCTCGATTTGAAAATCAATGAGTTAGCAGAGTTGCTGCATGTTCATCGTAATAGCGTCAGTGCACTGATCAATAACAATCGTAAACTCACTACTGAGATGGCATTTCGTCTGGCGAAAGTTTTTGATACCACAGTCGATTTTTGGCTAAACCTCCAGGCGGCGGTTGATCTTTGGGAAGTTGAAAACAACATGCGCACCCAGGAAGAATTGGGACGGATTGAAACAGTGGCTGAATATTTAGCACGCCGTGAAGAGCGTACAAAAAAGGTCGCGTAAGGCCAAAACATCGCTTCATCTCGTAGGCCGGATAAGGCGTTCACGCCGCATCCGGCATCCGAGCACCATTGCCTGATGCGACGCTTACCCGTCTTATCAGGCCTACAAACTTGTGCCTGAACCGTAGGCCGGATAAGGCGTTTACGCCGCATCCGGCATCCGAGCACCATTGCCTGATGCGACGCTTACGCGTCTTATCAGGCCTACAAACCTGTGCCTGAACCGTAGGCCGGATAAGGCGTTTACGCCGCATCCGGCATCCGAGCACCATTGCCTGATGCGACGCTTACGCGTCTTATCAGGCCTACAAACCTGTGCCTGAACCGTAGGCCGGATAAGGCGTTTACGCCGCATCCGGCAGTCATGCGTCGATGCCAAATGCGCCACCCTAAAGCAGCGCATCCGCAATGATGTACTTATTCCTTCGGTTTAAACCGCAGCAACCGGTTGGCGTTACTCACTACGGTAATCGACGAGAGCGCCATTGCCGCTCCGGCAACTACCGGGTTAAGCAGTGTTCCAGTGAACGGCCACAAAATACCGGCGGCGACCGGAATACCGATACTGTTGTAGATAAACGCACCGAGCAGGTTCTGCTTCATGTTGTGCAGCGTTGCGCGGGAAATAGCGAGCGCATCCGCAACGCCCATCAGGCTATGGCGCATCAGGGTAATCGCCGCGGTTTCAATGGCAACATCACTGCCGCCACCCATCGCAATGCCGACATCCGCCTGAGCCAGCGCTGGCGCGTCGTTAATGCCGTCGCCCACCATTGCCACCTGACGTCCTTCACTTTGCAGATGTTTGATCGCTTCGGCTTTACCGTCCGGCAGCACCCCGGCGATCACCTCATCAATCCCTGCTTCTTTGGCGATCGCATTGGCGGTGGTTGGGTTATCCCCGGTCAACATCACCAGACGATATCCCGCTTTATGCAGGCGTTGCAGCGCTGCCACGCTATCACTACGCAACGGATCGCGTACTGCCAGCAGGGCTACCGCTTTCCCGTCAACCGCCAGCAGCACAGGCGTTGCCCCTTGCGATGCCTGAGCAGTAATCTCCGCTTCGATAGCTTTGGTACCAACCTGTTGCTCATTTAACAGCGCCTGATTGCCCAGCAATAACGCATGACCTTCAGCTTCACCGCTCACGCCCAGCCCGCGCAATGTGCGGAAACCGTTGACCTGCGGTAGCTGCATATCACCTGCTTTATCGAGGATCGCTCGTGCCAGCGGATGGCTGGAACCTTGCTCCAGTGCCGCCGCCAGACGCAATGCCTGCGCTTCATCAACATCAGCAAATGTTTTCACTGCGACAACCTGCGGCTTCCCTTCAGTCAGCGTCCCGGTTTTATCGAACACTACAGTGTCGAGTGTACTGGCGCGTTGCAGCGCGTCAGCGTCCCGCACCAGCACGCCAAACTCAGCCGCCCGCCCGACGCCGGAAATAATCGACATCGGCGTCGCCAGCCCCAGCGCACACGGACAGGCAATAATCAGTACCGTGGTGGCAATCACCAGGGTATAGACAATCTGCGGTGCCGGACCAAAGAAATACCAGATTGCCGCACTGACAAGCGCAATAACCACCACTACCGGCACAAATACGGCTGAGATTTTATCCGCCAGCTGACCGATTTCTGGCTTGCTGCTCTGGGCCTGGCGCACCATGCGAATGATTCGTGACAGCGTAGTATGGCTGCCAACCGCACTGGCACGAAACAGCACACTGCCGTCCTGTACCACTGTCCCGGCATGGACGCTATCGCCTTCGCCTTTTTGCTGCGGGATTGGTTCGCCCGTCAGCATCGCTTCATCCAGCCATGCTTCGCCCTGGGTAATCTCGCCATCTACCGGCACGCGATCGCCGGTCGTCAGGCGCAGCAACATACCTGGCTGCACTTCTGCCAGAGGCACGCTTTTTTCACCTTCGTCAGTAACCAGGCGTGCCGTCGGCGGGGTTAAATCGAGTAACTTTTCCAGCGCCTTAGAAGAACGCTGGCGTGCGCGCGCTTCCAGCATATGGCCGAGATTGATCAGACCGATAATCATCGCGCTGGCTTCGTAATAAAGATGTCGCGCTTCCATCGGGAACCACTGCGGCCACAGGTTGACGCTCATCGAATAGAGCCACGCCACGCCAGTACCCAGCGCCACCAGCGTATCCATCGTCGCCGCACCGTTCAGCAGGCTTTTCCATGCACTGCGGTAAAAATGGCCGCCGGCGAAAACCATCACTGCCAGGGTTATCAGGCCGATAACCAACCACAGGCTGCGGTTGTCAGCGGTGACCATCATGTTATCGCCGATCATCCCCCAGACCATCACCGGGATACCCACCGCCAGTGCGACAATTGCCTGCCAGCGGAAGCGCTTCATCGTAGCGACGGCGGTTTCTTGCTGGCGCTCGCGGCGTTTAGCGTCATCTTCAATCGCTTCCGCGCCGTAGCCCGCTTTTTCCACCGCCTGCACTAAATCTTGTGGGGAGGCACTGCCCATCACCAGCGCAGTACGCTCCGCCAGGTTTACCCGTGCCTGAGTGACGCCCGGTACGCTTTGCAGCGCATTTTGCACGCGGGTGACACAGCTGGCGCAGCTCATGCCGCTCAGCAGCAACTGCTGGCTGTCATCGTCATCGGCGGTCGCTGCCGGAAGCGCCTCAGAAACCGCTGTCAGTGCTTCCGACGGGATTGATGACTCCGCCAGCGGTTTAGCCTTTGGGTGGCTTACAGATGCGTCATAACCCGCTTGTTTGATGGTTTCGATCAGCTGTTCTGCACTGGCAGTCCCGGTAACGTGCGCTTCAGTGATAGACACATCCGCCTGCTCAACATCCGGACGCTGTTCAAGACTTTCTTTCACGCGTTTAACGCAGTGACCGCAGGACAGGCCGTCCAGGGTCAGGTCGATAGTTTGTGACATAAAACACTCCTTTAAGACAGTTTTGACTGGCTGTGATAAAGGTTAAACCTTCCAGCAAGGGGAAGGTCAAGAAATTAATAAACCAGGCGGGTAAAAGTCCGTAAAGATTAAAAAATCGGCTCGATTTGCATCAGGATTAGACATTTATCTCTTTGTTTTCCTGTAGTTAAGTTGCGGGTGCTAAGTTAAATCAGGATGCCTGAAAATCGGCACCGGGGTGAGGAATTACCTCCCGCATCTATAAAAAGGAGTTAACAAAAGATGTTAGATGCAAACAAATTACAGCAGGCAGTGGATCAGGCTTACACCCAATTTCACTCACTTAACGGCGGACAAAATGCCGATTACATTCCCTTTCTGGCGAATGTACCAGGTCAACTGGCGGCAGTGGCTATCGTGACCTGCGATGGCAACGTCTATAGTGCGGGTGACAGTGATTACCGCTTTGCACTGGAATCCATCTCGAAAGTCTGTACGTTAGCCCTTGCGTTAGAAGATGTCGGCCCGCAGGCGGTACAGGACAAAATTGGCGCTGACCCGACCGGATTGCCCTTTAACTCAGTTATCGCCTTAGAGTTGCATGGCGGCAAACCGCTTTCGCCACTGGTAAATGCTGGCGCTATTGCCACCACCAGCCTGATTAACGCTGAAAATGTTGAACAACGCTGGCAGCGAATTTTACATATCCAACAGCAACTGGCTGGCGAGCAGGTAGCGCTCTCTGACGAAGTCAACCAGTCGGAACAAACAACCAACTTCCATAACCGGGCCATAGCCTGGCTGCTGTACTCCGCCGGATATCTCTATTGTGATGCAATGGAAGCCTGTGACGTGTATACCCGTCAGTGCTCCACGCTCCTCAATACTATTGAACTGGCAACGCTTGGCGCGACGCTGGCGGCAGGTGGTGTGAATCCGTTGACGCATAAACGCGTTCTTCAGGCCGACAACGTGCCGTACATTCTGGCCGAAATGATGATGGAAGGGCTGTATGGTCGCTCCGGTGACTGGGCGTATCGTGTTGGTTTACCGGGCAAAAGCGGTGTAGGTGGCGGTATTCTGGCGGTCGTCCCTGGCGTGATGGGAATTGCCGCGTTCTCACCACCGCTGGACGAAGATGGCAACAGTGTTCGCGGTCAAAAAATGGTGGCATCGGTCGCTAAGCAACTCGGCTATAACGTGTTTAAGGGCTGATCATGATGAACACGGAAGGTAATAACGGTAACAAACCTCTCGGTCTATGGAACGTCGTTTCCATCGGCATTGGGGCAATGGTGGGGGCGGGGATCTTCGCGCTGCTGGGGCAGGCTGCATTGCTAATGGAAGCCTCGACCTGGGTCGCCTTTGCTTTTGGCGGTATTGTGGCGATGTTTTCCGGTTATGCCTATGCGCGTCTGGGGGCGAGCTATCCCAGCAATGGCGGCATTATCGACTTCTTTCGTCGCGGATTAGGCAACGGCGTCTTTTCGCTGGCGCTCTCGTTACTGTACCTGTTGACGCTGGCGGTGAGCATCGCCATGGTCGCCCGTGCTTTTGGCGCTTATGCCGTGCAGTTTTTGCATGAAGGCAGCCAGGAGGAGCACCTTATTTTGCTCTACGCGTTGGGGATCATTGCGGTGATGACGCTTTTCAACTCCTTAAGCAACCATGCGGTAGGGCGGCTGGAAGTGATCCTCGTCGGCATTAAAATGATGATCCTGTTATTGCTGATTATTGCCGGTGTCTGGTCGCTGCAACCGGCGCATATTTCCGTCTCTGCGCCCCCCAGCTCCGGTGCGTTCTTCTCCTGTATTGGGATAACTTTCCTTGCCTATGCGGGCTTTGGCATGATGGCGAACGCGGCGGATAAAGTGAAAGATCCGCAGGTCATTATGCCACGGGCGTTTCTGGTGGCGATTGGCGTTACCACGTTGCTTTATATCTCGCTGGCACTGGTTTTGCTTAGCGATGTATCGGCATTAGAGTTAGAAAAATATGCCGATACCGCCGTAGCGCAGGCTGCTTCTCCGCTGCTCGGGCATGTGGGTTATGTGATCGTCGTCATCGGCGCTTTACTGGCGACGGCTTCAGCCATTAACGCGAACCTGTTCGCCGTGTTTAACATCATGGACAACATGGGCAGCGAACGCGAACTGCCGAAGCTAATGAATAAATCCCTGTGGCGGCAGAGTACCTGGGGCAACATTATTGTCGTGGTGTTGATTATGCTGATGACGGCGGCACTGAATTTAGGCTCACTCGCCAGCGTTGCCAGCGCCACCTTTTTGATTTGCTACCTGGCGGTGTTTGTGGTGGCGATCCGCCTGCGTCATGATATTCACGCCTCGTTGCCGATTCTTATCGTTGGTACGTTGGTGATGTTGTTGGTGATCGTTGGCTTTATCTACAGTCTGTGGTCCCAGGGTAGCCGTGCGTTGATATGGATTATTGGCTCACTCTTACTCAGCCTTATTGTGGCAATGGTCATGAAGCGCAATAAAACCGTATAACATCTCTCTGTGCGCAGTACTTCCTGTATTATTGTGGTGGCGGTCGATATTCGCACTGGCAAAAAAACGTGCTTGAATATCTGTTGAAACCCTTTAACAAAGCACAGGAGGCGTTGCGCGAACGATGAACATCAGCGATGTAGCAAAAATTACCGGCCTGACCAGCAAAGCCATTCGCTTCTATGAAGAGAAGGGGCTGGTGACGCCGCCGATGCGCAGCGAAAACGGTTATCGCACCTACACGCAGCAGCATCTCAACGAACTGACCTTACTGCGCCAGGCACGGCAGGTGGGCTTTAACCTGGAAGAGAGCGGCGAGCTGGTGAATCTGTTTAACGACCCGCAGCGGCACAGCGCCGACGTCAAACGGCGCACGCTGGAGAAGGTGGCGGAGATCGAACGACACATTGAGGAGCTGCAATCCATGCGCGACCAGCTGCTGGCACTGGCGAATGCCTGCCCTGGCGATGACAGCGCCGACTGCCCGATTATCGAAAATCTCTCCGGCTGCTGTCATCATCGGGCAGGGTGATTAAGACGAGACGGCTCGGATATGTAGGGTTATCCCTTCTATCGCAATGACTTCAACATGCGTACCTGCACCGAGATCCTCGCTGGCGCTGACAGGCCATGAACTGTCACCGACGCGCATATGACCGCGCCCGTTGACCAGCGGAGATTCCAGCACAAAACGTCGGCCAATCAGCTGCTGCCCGCGCTGGTTTAAATGACTATCGCTGTGCTTTTGTTCGCGCACCCGCCGCGACAACCATTTCCACCACAGCCAGGCGGCGAGCAGCGTCAGGATGGCAAACATTACCCCTTGCCACTCCCAACCCAGCGGCACCAGCCAGACCACCAGGCCGGTAATCACCGCTGCCACGCCGCTCCACAACAAATAACCATTTCCGCCCAGCATCTCGGCTGCCAGCAGCAAACCGCCGAGACTGAGCCAGAAAATATGTGGATGAACGACCATTAACTCCATCATGGCTGAGTCCGTTTGTTGGCGCTGTCTTTCACCAGCTCGGCAATCCCGGCAATCGACCCCATCAGGCTGCTGGCCTCTAATGGCATCATCACTACTTTGCTGTTACTGGAGGAACCGATCTGCTGTAACGCTTCGGTGTATTTCTGCGCTACGAAGTAGTTCACCGCCTGAATATCACCGGAGGCGATAGCTTCAGACACCATTTTGGTGGCGCGGGCTTCTGCTTCGGCGGAACGTTCACGCGCTTCAGCCTGTAAAAACGCCGACTGACGTTCGCCTTCCGCTTTCAGGATTTGCGACTGTTTTTCACCTTCGGCTTTGAGGATTTCCGCCTGACGGATCCCTTCCGCTTCAAGAATGTAAGCGCGTTTGGTACGTTCCGCTTTCATCTGCGCGTTCATTGAAGAGATAAGCTCTGCCGGTGGGCGCACGTCGCGAATTTCAATACGGGTGACTTTAATCCCCCACGGGTTGGTGGCTTCATCGACAATACGCAGCAGGCGTGAGTTGATGCTGTCGCGCTGAGAGAGCATTTCGTCAAGTTCCATTGAACCCAGCACGGTACGGATGTTAGTCATGGTCAGGTTGATGATCGCCAGCTCCAGATTGCTGACTTCATAAGCCGCGCGCGGCGCGTCAATCACCTGAATAAAGCACACGGCGTCGATGGTAACGTTGGCGTTATCTTTCGAGATAACTTCCTGGGAAGGGATATCGAGCACTTGCTCCATCATATTGATCTTGCGACCAATGCGATCCATAAACGGCACCACCAGACTGAGCCCCGGCTGTAACGTTTTGGTATAGCGACCAAAGCGTTCTACTGTCCACTGATAGCCCTGCGGTACGATTTTGACACCCGCGCCGACAATGACCAGCGCGACAAAAATGAGAATCGGGATAAAGATAAGCATCGGAAAAACCTCCTGTTGTACCGTCCATAATCAGCAAAATTGCTGCTTGATTAAACAAATTATACCTGATTACTGAAAGAGAGTTCCCCCTTATTCCTGCGAAGGATAAACTGTTTTTAGTAAAAATCAGAAAAAGGGAACAGCGATGCAGGAAAATAGTCCTTTGCTTCAGCTACAAAACGTAGGATATCTGGCGGGTGATGCGAAGATTCTTAATAACATCAATTTTTCGCTGCGTGCTGGCGAATTTAAGTTAATTACCGGTCCTTCTGGTTGTGGCAAAAGTACGCTGCTAAAAATAGTTGCTTCATTGATCAGCCCAACCAGCGGAACGTTACTGTTTGAAGGTGAGGATGTCAGCACACTAAAGCCAGAAATCTACCGCCAACAAGTCTCTTACTGCGCCCAGACACCGACGCTGTTTGGCGATACGGTATACGATAATCTGATCTTTCCCTGGCAGATCCGTAACCGGCAGCCTGACCCAGCCATTTTTCTCGATTTTCTCGAACGCTTCGCCTTGCCGGACAGCATTTTGACGAAGAATATCGCCGAGCTATCTGGTGGTGAAAAACAACGCATCTCATTGATTCGTAACCTGCAATTTATGCCGAAGGTTTTATTGCTGGATGAAATAACCAGTGCGCTGGATGAAAGTAATAAACATAACGTCAATGAGATGATCCATCGTTATGTGCGCGAGCAAAATATTGCCGTGCTGTGGGTGACACACGATAAAGACGAAATTAATCATGCGGATAAAGTGATTACACTGCAACCGCATGCCGGAGAAATGCAGGAAGCACGCTATGAACTCGCATAATATTACTAACGAATCATTAGCACTGGCATTAATGCTGGTGGTGGTGGCAATCTTAATTAGCCATAAAGAAAAACTGGCGCTGGAGAAAGATATTCTCTGGAGCGTCGGGCGAGCGATAATTCAGCTGATTATTGTCGGCTATGTGCTGAAGTATATTTTCAGCGTGGATGATGCCAGCCTGACATTATTGATGGTGTTATTTATCTGCTTTAATGCGGCGTGGAACGCGCAAAAACGCAGTAAATATATTGCTAAAGCTTTTATCTCATCGTTTATTGCCATTACGGTCGGGGCGGGAATTACCCTGGCGGTGCTGATTCTCTCAGGGTCGATTGAATTTATCCCGATGCAGGTGATCCCTATCGCCGGGATGATTGCCGGTAACGCCATGGTAGCGGTGGGGTTGTGTTACAACAATTTAGGGCAACGGGTCATTAGCGAACAGCAACAGATTCAGGAGAAACTGAGTCTTGGTGCGACGCCGAAGCAGGCTTCAGCGATATTGATTCGCGACAGTATTCGCGCGGCTTTAATTCCGACGGTCGATTCAGCAAAAACGGTTGGCTTAGTGAGTTTACCAGGAATGATGTCCGGGCTGATATTTGCCGGGATTGATCCGGTGAAGGCGATTAAATATCAGATTATGGTGACCTTTATGCTGCTCTCAACCGCCAGCTTGTCGACCATTATTGCCTGCTATTTAACCTATCGTAAGTTTTATAATTCGCGCCACCAGTTGGTGGTGACGCAATTGAAGAAGAAATGATGCGATGCCGGATGCGCAGCATCGCATCCGGCGTTGTGGTTCATGTGCCGATCAACGGAATATCAATACAACAATGCATACAGCTGGCGGCGATACTTCGACGCCAGTGCATCACCCGTACCCAGCGCAGCGAGGATCTCCTGGAACGTTTTACGCGTCTGACCGTCTGCGGCGGTGAGATCTTTACGCAGATGCCCGAACAGCAACTCCAGCGCCTCTTCATTGCGCCCAACCTGATGCAGTTGCAGCGCCAGTTGCGTCGCCAGTGCGGCATCTTCTGGATTCTCCGCCACCTGCTGTTGCAACTGTTGAATTTCCGGCGTATCAGCCGCCTGCTTCAGCAGTTCGATTTGCGCCACCAGCCCCTGGTAGCGGGTGTCCTGATCCTGCAACGGAATGGTTTTCAGCACCGCTTCCGCATCTTCAGAACGGTTCAGCGCAATCAGCGTTTCTGCCAGCAGCAGGCCGATCTCCCCGTTCTGATTCGACAACTGCCAGGCGTCTTTCAGCAATGGCAGGGCATCGGTGTAATTGCTTTCCTGCATCAGTTGCATCGCCTGCTGCGCTTTCAGCTCTTCTTCGCGCGGCAGCACTTTATCCAGCAGGGCGCGGATCGCCTCTTCCGGTTGCGGCCCCTGGAAGCCATCTACCGGTTGCCCGTTCTGGAACAGATACACGGTCGGAATCGCACGCAGACCAAACTGCGCGGCAATCATCTGCTCCGCGTCGCAGTCCAGCTTCGCCAGAATAAATTGCCCGTTGTACTGCGCCGCGAGGCTTTCCAGAATTGGGGTTAACTGCAAACAGTGCTGGCTACGTTCAGACCAAAAATAGAACAGCACCGGAGTGGTCATCGACTGTTCAAGAACCTGTTGCAGGTTAGATTCGTTAATGTTGACAATATTTTCTACGGACATGGAGTCGCTCTCTGTTGTCGATATTTTCTTTGACATGGGGGCTTAAGCGCGCGCTTCAACTCACCCCTGCAATATTTTGTCCATCACGCGCCCCGGCAGCAGGCGCTTAAGCACCATTACCGCCCAGGTCACCAGCGTCACCGGATAGCGCATCTTCGGCTTCTCGCTAATAAAAGCATGGCGTACTTTGTCCACCACCGCTTCCGGTCCCAACGTAAAGCGGGCGGCGATGCCGGGATTTTCGACTGGTTTATCACTTTGCGTCTGGTTGACGTTGTCGGTGAAGCGAGTACGAATGGGACCGGGTTCGATCAGGCTGACTTTAATTCCGCTGTGGCGCAGCTCCATGCGCAGTGCGTCTGACCACGCCTCCAGCGCATATTTACTGGCCGCGTAAGCGCCACGACCCGGCGTGGAGATTAATCCCATCACCGATGATGTCATCACAATACGCCCTTCACCGTGCGGTAACATCGCGGGTAACAGGCGCATGGTGAGCTGGTGTGCGCCGAAAAAGTTGGCGGAAAACTGCTGTTCCATCTGCGCACGGCTGATGGTGGAAAGGGGGCCATACATGCCGAATCCGGCATTGTTAAAGATCCCATACAGACAATTATCGGTCAGGGCGATCACCTCGTCGGCTGCGCGATCAACACTTTCTGGTGAATCCAGATCGATCAACACGCCGGTAAATCCCATGCTGTTCATGCGCTCAACATCATCCGGTTTCCGGCAACCTGCCAGCACATGAAAACCCTGGCGTTTTAATTCGAGCGCGCTTTCCAGGCCAATTCCACTGGAACATCCGGTAATTAAGACCGATTTTTGCATAACTTTACCTGTCAGGATCTCCGTTGCTTTATGAGTCATGATTTACTAAAGGCTGCAACTGCTTCGCCATCCAGTCGGCAATAAACGGCTGGGCGTCGCGGTTGGGATGAATACCGTCATCCTGCATCCATTGTGGCTTGAGGTAGACCTCTTCCATAAAAAAGGGCAGCAGCGGAACATCAAACTCTTTGGCGAGTTTGGGGTAAATGGCGCTAAAGGCTTCATTATAACGGCGACCATAGTTTGCAGGCAGACGTATTTGCATTAACAATGGTTCAGCGTTGGCGGCTTTGACATCCTGCAAAATCTGGCGCAGCGTTTGCTCGGTTTGCTGTGGCTGAAAACCACGCAAACCGTCATTGCCGCCCAGTTCAACCAGCACCCAACGCGGCTGATGCTGTTTCAGCAGAGCCGGAAGGCGCGCCAGTCCTTGTTGCGAGGTGTCGCCGCTGATGCTGGCATTAACTACCGACGTTTTACTCTGCCACTTATCATTCAACAAGGCAGGCCAGGCCGCGCTGGCAGACATTCGATACCCGGCGCTCAGGCTATCACCCAGAATCAATAACGTGTCCGCTGCGGCGGCACGGAAGGTTAACAGGACCAGGAACAGGAAGGGCAAATGCCAGCGGAAAACATTGTTGAAGTTCATCATCTTAAGAAGTCCGTCGGTCAGGGGGAGCATGAACTCTCCATCCTCACCGGAGTTGAGCTGGTTGTCAAACGTGGCGAGACCATCGCACTGGTGGGCGAGTCGGGATCGGGTAAGTCAACCTTGCTGGCGATCCTCGCCGGGCTTGATGACGGCAGCAGTGGCGAAGTGAGTCTGGTGGGACAACCGCTACATAATATGGACGAAGAAGCGCGGGCAAAGTTGCGCGCGAAGCACGTCGGCTTTGTTTTTCAGTCATTTATGTTAATTCCTACCCTTAACGCGCTGGAAAACGTCGAGCTTCCGGCTCTGCTGCGCGGTGAGAGTAGCGCGGAAAGTCGTAACGGGGCGAAAGCGTTGCTCGAACAGTTAGGGCTGGGTAAACGTCTGGATCATCTTCCGGCACAGCTTTCCGGCGGTGAACAGCAACGAGTGGCGCTGGCACGAGCCTTTAATGGTCGACCTGATGTGCTGTTTGCCGACGAACCCACCGGCAACCTTGACCGCCAGACGGGCGATAAAATTGCCGACCTGCTGTTTTCCCTCAACCGTGAACATGGCACCACGTTGATTATGGTGACCCACGACCTGCAACTGGCGGCACGCTGCGACCGCTGCTTACGGCTGGTGAACGGGCAGTTGCAGGAGGAAGCATGATTGCACGTTGGTTCTGGCGCGAATGGCGTTCGCCGTCGCTATTAATTGTCTGGCTGGCGCTAAGCCTGGCGGTGGCCTGCGTGCTGGCGCTGGGCAATATCAGCGATCGCATGGAGAAGGGCTTAAGCCAGCAAAGCCGTGAGTTTATGGCGGGCGATCGGGCGTTGCGCAGTTCACGCGAAGTGCCGCAAGCGTGGCTGGAGGAAGCGCAAAAGCGCGGCCTGAAAGTCGGCAAGCAGCTGACTTTCGCCACAATGACCTTTGCAGGCGACACACCGCAGCTGGCGAACGTCAAAGCGGTGGATGATATCTACCCGATGTATGGCGATCTGCAAACTAATCCCCCTGGCCTGAAACCGCAGGCGGGCAGCGTATTGCTGGCCCCACGCCTGATGGCACTGCTTAACCTGAAAACGGGCGACACCATTGACGTGGGCGATGCCACCTTGCGGATTGCCGGAGAAGTGATTCAGGAACCGGATTCCGGTTTTAACCCCTTCCAGATGGCTCCGCGTCTGATGATGAATCTGGCGGATGTCGATAAAACCGGAGCCGTGCAGCCGGGGAGTCGGGTCACCTGGCGTTATAAATTCGGCGGCAACGAGAACCAGCTCGACGGCTATGAGAAATGGTTGTTACCTCAGCTTAAACCCGAACAACGCTGGTACGGTCTGGAACAGGACGAAGGCGCGCTGGGGCGATCGATGGAACGCTCGCAACAGTTCCTGCTGCTTTCGGCGCTTCTGACCTTGCTGCTGGCAGTGGCAGCGGTGGCGGTAGCGATGAATCATTACTGTCGCAGTCGCTACGATCTGGTGGCGATCCTCAAAACGCTGGGGGCAGGGCGAGCGCAACTGCGTAAGCTAATCGTCGGTCAGTGGTTGATGGTGCTGACGCTTTCAGCCGTTACCGGTGGGGCCATAGGCCTGTTGTTCGAAAACGTGTTGATGGTGCTGCTCAAGCCCGTTCTGCCTGCTGCACTACCGCCAGCCAGCCTCTGGCCGTGGCTGTGGGCGCTTGGCACCATGACGGTCATCTCGCTGCTGGTGGGGCTACGACCATATCGCTTGTTGCTGGCAACGCAGCCTTTACGCGTATTACGTAATGATGTGGTAGCGAACGTCTGGCCGCTGAAGTTTTATCTGCCGATTGTCAGTGTGGTGGTTGTGCTGCTGCTCGCCGGATTAATGGGTGGCAGCATGCTGCTTTGGGCGGTGCTGGCGGGCGCGGTAGTACTGGCTTTGCTGTGCGGTGTGCTGGGCTGGATGCTGCTGAATGTACTTCGCCGCATGACGCTGAAATCGCTGCCTCTGCGCCTGGCGGTTAGCCGCCTGTTACGTCAGCCGTGGTCAACGTTAAGTCAGCTTTCGGCATTTTCGCTCTCCTTTATGCTGCTGGCGCTGTTGCTGGTATTGCGTGGCGATCTGCTCGACCGCTGGCAGCAGCAGCTACCGCCAGAAAGCCCGAACTACTTTTTAATTAACATCGCCACAGAACAGGTAGCACCGCTAAAAGCGTTCCTCGCGGAACATCATATAGTCCCGGAATCATTTTATCCGGTAGTGCGGGCGCGGCTGACGGCGATTAACGATAAGCCGACAGAAGGTAATGAAGATGAGGCGCTTAATCGCGAACTCAATCTTACCTGGCAAAATACGCGGCCCGATCATAATCCGATTGTCGCCGGTAACTGGCCGCCAAAAGCCGATGAAGTGTCGATGGAAGAGGGGCTGGCGAAACGCTTAAACGTTGCCCTCGGTGATACCGTGACTTTTATGGGCGATACCCAGGAGTTCCGCGCTAAAGTGACCAGCCTGCGCAAAGTGGACTGGGAAAGTCTGCGGCCTAATTTCTATTTTATTTTCCCTGAAGGGGCATTAGACGGGCAACCGCAGAGCTGGCTTACCAGTTTCCGCTGGGAGAATGGCAACGGCATGTTGACGCAACTCAACCGCCAGTTCCCGACCATTAGTCTGTTAGACATTGGCGCGATTTTAAAACAGGTCGGCCAGGTGCTGGAGCAGGTAAGTCGGGCGCTGGAGGTGATGGTAGTGCTGGTCACCGCCTGCGGTATGTTGCTGTTGCTGGCACAGGTGCAGGTGGGAATGCGTCAGCGTCATCAGGAGCTGGTGGTGTGGCGCACACTCGGTGCGGGGAAAAAACTGCTGCGTACCACGTTGTGGTGTGAGTTCGCCATGCTTGGGTTTGTTTCCGGCCTGGTGGCCGCAATTGGTGCGGAAACGGCACTGGCAGTGTTGCAGGCGAAAGTGTTTGATTTTCCGTGGGAGCCAGACTGGCGATTGTGGATTGTTCTGCCGTGCAGCGGAGCGCTGCTGCTGTCGCTTTTCGGCGGCTGGCTGGGTGCGCGACTGGTTAAGGGTAAGGCGCTGTTCAGGCAGTTTGCGGGGTGATGAGAGTAAATAAGGGGCGTTCTGGTTGAATGGAACGCCTTGTTTAAATTAATTCTACAATATGTTTCATTGATGATGTTATTGAATTGGTGATTTCCTATCTTTCTATTGCTGATATTAATCTGAATCGGTGGAGTTTATTGATTTTAAATATAGCCCTACAAAAATAACTCAGACTAATAAAATCATAAATCATATGCGTTGAATGGATATTATCCATATAGTGAATTTGTTGATGATGAATTCATCTGTGCTAAAAATGTTAGTTTAATAAAATATTGAAAGTGACCTGTAATAACAGTTGTTGTTGATTGAGAACAAATAAGTTTATGTGAAAAATATATAAATACATTAGCTGGTCTTGTGTGTCATTTTATTTTTTTTTGTTGCTAACACAGGGATATGAACAATAACTAAAAGGGCACTTTATATGAGCGGAAAACCAGCGGCGCGTCAGGGAGATATGACTCAGTATGGCGGTCCCATTGTCCAGGGTTCGGCAGGTGTAAGAATTGGCGCGCCCACCGGCGTGGCGTGCTCGGTGTGTCCGGGCGGGATGACTTCGGGCAACCCGGTAAATCCGCTGCTGGGGGCGAAGGTGCTGCCCGGCGAGACGGACCTTGCGCTGCCCGGCCCGCTGCCGTTCATTCTCTCCCGCACCTACAGCAGCTACCGGACGAAGACGCCTGCACCGGTGGGCGTTTTCGGCCCCGGCTGGAAAGCGCCTTCTGATATCCGCTTACAGCTACGTGATGACGGACTGATACTCAACGACAACGGCGGGCGGAGCATTCACTTTGAGCCGCTGCTGCCGGGGGAGGCGGTGTACAGCCGCAGTGAGTCAATGTGGCTGGTGCGCGGTGGTAAGGCAGCACAGCCGGACGGCCATACGCTGGCGCGGCTGTGGGGGGCGCTGCCGCCGGATATCCGGTTAAGCCCGCATCTTTACCTGGCGACCAACAGCGCACAGGGGCCGTGGTGGATACTGGGGTGGTCTGAGCGGGTGCCGGGTGCTGAGGACGTACTGCCAGCGCCGCTGCCGCCGTACCGGGTGCTTACCGGGCTGGCAGACCGTTTCGGGCGGACGCTGACGTACCGGCGTGAGGCCGCAGGCGACCTGGCCGGGGAAATCACCGGCGTGACGGACGGTGCCGGGCGGGAGTTCCGTCTGGTGCTGACCACGCAGGCGCAGCGTGCGGAAGAGGCCCGCACCTCTTCGCTATCTTCTTCTGACAGTTCCCGCCCTCTCTCAGCCTCAGCGTTCCCCGACACACTGCCCGGTACCGAATACGGCCCCGACAGGGGTATCCGCCTTTCGGCGGTGTGGCTGATGCACGACCCGGCATACCCGGAGAGCCTGCCCGCTGCGCCACTGGTGCGGTACACGTATACGGAAGCCGGTGAACTGCTGGCGGTATATGACCGCAGCAATACGCAGGTGCGCGCTTTCACGTATGACGCGCAGCACCCGGGCCGGATGGTGGCGCACCGTTACGCGGGAAGGCCGGAGATGCGCTACCGCTACGACGATACGGGGCGGGTGGTGGAGCAACTGAACCCGGCAGGGTTAAGCTACCGCTATCTTTATGAGCAGGACCGCATCACCGTCACCGACAGCCTGAACCGGCGTGAGGTGCTGCATACAGAAGGCGGGGCCGGGCTGAAACGGGTGGTGAAAAAAGAACTGGCGGACGGCAGCGTCACGCGCAGCGGGTATGACGCGGCAGGAAGGCTCACGGCGCAGACGGACGCGGCGGGACGGAGGACAGAGTACGGTCTGAATGTGGTGTCCGGCGATATCACGGACATCACCACACCGGACGGGCGGGAGACGAAATTTTACTATAACGACGGGAACCAGCTGACGGCGGTGGTATCCCCGGACGGGCTGGAGAGCCGCCGGGAATATGATGAACCGGGCAGGCTGGTATCGGAGACATCGCGCAGCGGGGAGACAGTACGCTACCGCTACGATGACGCGCACAGTGAGTTACCGGCGACGACAACGGATGCGACGGGCAGCACCCGGCAGATGACCTGGAGCCGCTACGGGCAGTCGCTGGCGTTCACCGACTGCTCGGGCTACCAGACCCGTTATGAATACGACCGCTTCGGCCAGATGACGGCGGTCCACCGCGAGGAAGGCATCAGCCTTTACCGCCGCTATGACAACCGTGGCCGGTTAACCTCGGTGAAAGACGCACAGGGCCGTGAAACGCGGTATGAATACAACGCCGCAGGCGACCTGACTGCCGTTATCACCCCGGACGGCAACCGGAGCGAGACACAGTACGATGCGTGGGGAAAGGCGGTCAGCACCACGCAGGGCGGGCTGACGCGCAGTATGGAGTACGATGCTGCCGGACGTGTCATCAGCCTGACCAACGAGAACGGCAGCCACAGCGTCTTCAGTTACGATGCGCTGGACCGGCTGGTACAGCAGGGCGGCTTTGACGGGCGGACGCAACGTTATCATTATGACCTGACCGGAAAACTCACACAGAGTGAGGATGAGGGACTTGTCATCCTCTGGTACTACGATGAATCGGACCGTATCACTCACCGCACGGTGAACGGCGAACCGGCAGAGCAGTGGCAGTATGATGGCCACGGCTGGCTGACAGACATCAGCCACCTGAGCGAAGGCCACCGTGTTGCCGTCCACTATGGCTATGACGATAAAGGCCGCCTGACCGGCGAATGCCAGACGGTGGAGAACCCGGAGACGGGGGAACTGCTGTGGCAGCATGAGACGAAACACGCATACAACGAGCAGGGGCTGGCAAACCGCGTCACGCCGGACAGCCTGCCGCCGGTGGAGTGGCTGACGTATGGCAGCGGTTACCTGGCGGGAATGAAGCTGGGCGGGACGCCGCTGGTCGAGTATACGCGGGACAGGCTGCACCGTGAGACGGTGCGCAGCTTCGGCAGCATGGCAGGCAGTAATGCCGCATACGAACTGACCAGCACATACACCCCCGCAGGCCAGTTACAGAGCCAGCACCTGAACAGCCTGGTATATGACCGTGACTACGGGTGGAGTGACAACGGCGACCTGGTGCGCATCAGCGGCCCGCGACAGACGCGGGAATACGGCTACAGCGCCACGGGCAGGCTGGAGAGTGTGCGCACCCTCGCACCAGACCTGGACATCCGCATCCCGTATGCCACGGACCCGGCGGGCAACCGGCTGCCGGACCCGGAGCTGCACCCGGACAGTACACTCACAGTGTGGCCGGATAACCGCATCGCGGAGGATGCGCACTATGTCTACCGCCACGATGAATACGGCAGGCTGACGGAGAAGACGGACCGCATCCCGGCGGGTGTGATACGGACGGACGACGAGCGGACCCACCACTACCACTACGACAGCCAGCACCGCCTGGTGTTCTACACGCGGATACAGCATGGCGAGCCACTGGTCGAGAGCCGCTACCTCTACGACCCGCTGGGACGGCGAATGGCAAAACGGGTCTGGCGGCGGGAGCGTGACCTGACGGGGTGGATGTCGCTGTCGCGTAAACCGGAGGTGACGTGGTATGGCTGGGACGGAGACAGGCTGACGACGGTGCAGACTGACACCACACGTATCCAGACGGTATACGAGCCGGGAAGCTTCACGCCGCTCATCCGGGTCGAGACAGAGAACGGCGAGCGGGAAAAAGCGCAGCGGCGCAGCCTGGCAGAGACGCTCCAGCAGGAAGGGAGTGAGAACGGCCACGGCGTGGTGTTCCCGGCTGAACTGGTGCGGCTGCTGGACAGGCTGGAGGAAGAAATCCGGGCAGACCGCGTGAGCAGTGAAAGCCGGGCGTGGCTTGCGCAGTGCGGGCTGACGGTGGAGCAACTGGCCAGACAGGTGGAGCCGGAATACACACCGGCGCGAAAAGCTCATCTTTATCACTGCGACCACCGGGGACTGCCGCTGGCGCTTATCAGCGAAGACGGCAATACGGCGTGGAGCGCGGAATATGATGAATGGGGCAACCAGCTTAATGAGGAGAACCCGCATCATGTGTATCAGCCGTACCGTCTGCCAGGGCAGCAGCATGATGAGGAATCAGGGCTGTACTATAACCGTCACCGGTACTACGATCCGTTGCAGGGGCGGTATATTACTCAGGACCCGATGGGGTTGAAAGGGGGATGGAATTTATATCAGTATCCTTTAAATCCACTACAACAAATTGACCCTATGGGATTATTGCAGACTTGGGATGATGCCAGATCTGGAGCATGTACGGGGGGAGTTTGTGGTGTTCTTTCACGTATAATAGGACCAAGTAAATTTGATAGTACTGCAGATGCTGCGTTAGATGCTTTGAAAGAAACGCAGAATAGATCTCTATGTAATGATATGGAATACTCTGGTATTGTCTGTAAAGATACTAATGGAAAATATTTTGCATCTAAGGCAGAAACTGATAATTTAAGAAAGGAGTCATATCCTCTGAAAAGAAAATGTCCCACAGGTACAGATAGAGTTGCTGCTTATCATACTCACGGTGCAGATAGTCATGGCGATTATGTTGATGAATTTTTTTCAAGTAGCGATAAAAATCTTGTAAGAAGTAAAGATAATAATCTTGAAGCATTTTATCTCGCAACACCTGATGGACGATTTGAGGCGCTTAATAATAAAGGAGAATATATTTTTATCAGAAATAGTGTCCCGGGATTGAGTTCAGTATGCATACCGTATCATGATTAATTTTAGTGCTTTTATTAGTGGGGCCTATAAGGAGATTCAATGAAATATAGTTCAATATTTTCGATGCTTTCATTTTTTATACTATTTGCCTGTAATGAGACAGCTGTTTACGGTTCTGATGAAAACATTATTTTTATGAGGTATGTGGAAAAATTACATTTAGATAAATACTCTGTTAAAAATACGGTAAAAACTGAAACAATGGCGATACAATTAGCTGAAATATATGTTAGGTATCGCTATGGCGAACGGATTGCAGAAGAAGAAAAACCATATTTAATTACGGAACTACCAGATAGTTGGGTTGTTGAGGGAGCAAAGTTACCTTATGAAGTTGCGGGTGGTGTATTTATTATAGAAATTAATAAGAAAAATGGATGTGTTTTGAATTTCCTACATAGTAAATAATGCTGGCGCTGATGGATGCGGATGGAAACATTGCGTGGAGCGGGGAGTATGATGAGTGGGGCAACCAGCTGAATGAAGAGAACCCGCATCACCTGCACCAGCCGTACCGGCTGCCGGGGCAGCAGTATGATAAGGAGTCGGGGCTGTACTACAACCGGAACCGGTACTACGATCCGTTGCAGGGGCGGTATATCACTCAGGACCCGATAGGGCTGGAGGGGGGATGGAGTCTGTATGCGTATCCGCTGAATCCGGTGAATGGTATTGATCCATTAGGGTTAAGTCCCGCAGATGTAGCGCTAATAAGAAGAAAAGATCAACTAAACCATCAAAGAGCATGGGATATATTATCTGATACTTATGAAGATATGAAGAGATTAAATTTAGGTGGGACTGATCAATTTTTCCATTGTATGGCATTTTGTCGAGTGTCTAAATTAAATGACGCTGGTGTTAGCCGATCGGCGAAAGGGCTGGGTTATGAAAAAGAGATTAGAGATTACGGGTTAAATCTGTTCGGTATGTACGGCAGAAAAGTAAAGCTATCCCATTCTGAAATGATTGAAGATAATAAAAAAGACTTGGCTGTAAATGACCATGGGTTGACATGTCCATCAACAACAGATTGCTCAGATAGATGTAGTGATTATATTAATCCAGAGCATAAAAAAACGATAAAGGCTTTACAAGATGCTGGCTATCTCAAGTAATCTATCAAAGATGATAATATTTATTTTTGCTATTATAATCATTGTTGTTTTATGCGTAATTACTTATCTTTATTTATACAAAGATGAATCTCTTGTAAGTAAACATTACATAAACTATATGGCAATACCAGAAAATGATGGAGTTTTTACATGGCTCCCAGATTTTTTTCCGCACGTAGCGGTGGATATATCAATATACACAAATGTAGAAGATGATTATTTTTTTCTTATTTTTCCCTAACAAATGATGATGGGGGTAGGTTTAAGAAAACATTGACAGTGAGGGCCAGGGAACAAGTGGCGAAAATCGTATCAAAGAATGATCCAGATACAAAAAAAGTGTGGTGTAAATATGGTAAGATACCAGGGCAAGGGGATGGTGTAAACCTTTTTTTTGTTGGTGAAATTAATGTTACGCATTATTTTATAACAAATATTGGAGCTGGATTGCCTGATGCTTGTGCAGAGTAATTGCTTGAATTAAGAGTCTATCCCATATCGAAGTCGTCAACTTCGTAGTGAGGAAAAGTAAAATTCCTGACTGAGAAAAGACATGTCGGCTATTGTGTAAAGCCATATAGCTCAGACGATGAATATCTACTCGTATTCAGTTGTTTATTGAGGGTGAGTTCCGACCCTGAAACAACAAATAAAATGAACAGTCAGAGAGTTTACATAGAATTGCACTGGTCTTTTACGATATCTGACATTGTGTAATACATATTCAGCCATGCATTAATTAAAATGTTACGTGTTTAATGTGAGTCCCTATCTGAAAATAAATAATCCTTCCGGATTAAAATAAATTCTTGCCGGGAAAGAAAGAGGAAATAAACCATTAGCGGAAAACCAGCGGCACGCCAGGGTGACATGCCCCAGTACGGCGGCCCGATAGTCCAGGGTTCAGCGGGGGTACTGATAGTCGCGTCGACTGCATCGAGAACTCCATACAACTTTTTACGGAACGTCACCTGATAAAATTTGTTCAGTATCGTCTTTTGAGATTCTCAAGGTTATGGAGTAACCAGACAGAACGGACACCACTGTCGGAGATAAAAACCCCCTGTTTACGCAGCTCGTTGCTGGCCTGGTGCTGACCATGTGTCGGGAAAGCGACGGCGTAATCAACAACAGCCTGTTCAGTTGCCTCATCGGTACGGTTCTTAAGGTTAGGAGCGCGGCGACTACGATTAATCTGCGCATCCACACCGCCTTCAGCGACCAGTTCGCGGTAACGATAAAACGTATCACGCGAAACGCCCATGATTTTACAGGCTTTTGATACGTTGCTGAGTTCTTCAGCCAGATTGAGCAAACCGGCTTTGTGTTTGATGACGGGATTGGCAGTATGAAGCATGAGAGTTACTTCTTGTTTTGGATAAGGATTCGACACTCATATCAAAACCGGTAACTCTCAACCTTTCAAGGCCATGTGTCAGATCAAGTCGCGACTAATATAAATACGTCCCTCATTACCGCGCCTTAACCCATTCCGCCACTTCCGCCCACTCACCGCGAAAGACAACTTTTTCCGCTTTTTTCTCAAGCTGATAGCGATACATCGGGTCGTAATATTCTTCAAGTAACGGCACCAGCCAGGCCAGATGACCGTCGGTGCTGCCGGTGGTGAGTTGCGTTGTCAGTGCTGCATCCAGCCTTGCAGCCAGTTCGTTATAGCGCTGTAGCCCCAGCCGACGCTTAATCGCCGAAAGTCCGTGATGCAGGTATTCGCAATACTCCTGCCAGCCCTGTTCGTCGCCGTACGCGTGGGTAAAATCATGATGCATACGCAAGAAATACTCTTCGTTCAGGCGCTCAAGACGGATCTCAAACGGATCTTCTACCACCGCAATCGCCGCCTGAGTCATTCGCTCGCGCAGGCATTCCGGCAGGTGATTCGAACCGATCATCCGGCTTTCGTCTTCCAGCACCCACAGGCGCAAATTCTGACGGGCGTCGGTTTTTAGCATTTCGGCAGCCAGCAGGTTTTCAAAACTCGCCTGGCTAAGTTGTGGTTGTAACGTGCGACCAAACGCCGAACCGCGATGACGCGCCAACCCTTCCAGATCAACACCGTTCGGCTGTTGCTGCACTAACAGCGTTTTACCGCTGCCGGTACAACCGCCAATCAGCACTATCGGTTTTTGTGCCAGTTCAATAGTCGCCTGAATCGCGGTCTGGCGCAGTGCCTTATAACCGCCTTCCACCAGCGGATAATCAATCCCCGCTGCATGCAACCAGCTTTGCACAATATGTGAGCGCTGACCGCCACGGGCGCAGCAGAGAATACCTTGCGGATTTTGCAGGCACGCTGCCCGCCAGGCGTCCATGCGCTGCTGACGAATTTCACCCGCCACCAGTTTATGTCCCAGCGCCAGCGCTGCGTCTGAGCCTTGCTGTTTATAGCAGGTGCCAACGGCGGCGCGTTCATCGTTATTCATTAACGGCAGATTGATAGCGGCGGGCATTGCGCCGTGCTCAAACTCGATAGGGGCGCGAACATCAATAATGGGCGTATCAGCAATCAGCAGGGCACGATAGTCCTGTTCCGTGTGTCTCTCTTGCATAGTTAAAAGTGAACCTCAAATCAGCTTGCGCGCTATTTTACGCGCCAACGCGCAAGGAAACTTGATTTTTAACTGCGTGGGTTGCCGAAAATTTCTAAAAATCCGCTGATTTCCGGCCTGCGCTGGGTAAACAAGGTCACAATATCTTCTACCGCTTTGCCGCTGCCAAATTTGCGCCATGCCAGACTCAATGGCGAAGGAGGGCGCATCGTTGGGATTACCCGGCTGACCAGTTGTTGATTATCGATCATTGACTGGCAAAGCGATTTTGGCAAAAAACCAATGCCAACGCCCGCCAGATGGGCGGCGATTTTCGTTTCCATATCGGGAACAATAATCTCTTTTTGCCCTGGCAATCGCCAGGCGACGCGTTTGGTTAAGGTGCGGGCGCTGTCTTCAATATTGACTGCCGGAAAGCGCCGCAACTGCGCTTCTGTTAGCGGCTCTTCAACGTTCGCCAGCGGATGATCCGCCGCCATGACAAAGCGCCATTGCACCGATCCTAAGGGATCAAGACTAAAGGTATTTGCCAGCGCCTCAGTTCCCGTGACGCCGATAGCCAGCGAAAAACCTTCGTACAATAGCGAGTCCCAGACGCCCATATAGATTTGTCGGGAGATGTGAAACTGGGTAAAGGGGTAACGCTCATTCAGCCACGCCAGCAACTGGGCGACGGCCTGGGGGTTGTAGAGCAGGTTGTTGATGACAATATTCACCTGGCGTTCCACGCCATCATTCACCTGTTGCAGCTCGCTTGGCATACTTTCCAGCCAGCTCAGCCAGTCTCTGGCCTGGGAAAGTAGATGCTCGCCAGCCGCTGTCAACGTCACGCTGCGAGTCGTACGGAAAAACAGCGCTACTCCGGTATTCTCTTCCAGAAGTTTAATGCGATAACTGATCGTCGCCGTGGTTTTACATAATCGTTCTGCCGCTTTTGAAAAACTTCCTGTTTCAGCAACCGCAATGAAAGTCCGCAAGGTTTCTGGATCGAACATCTTCAGGTATCCCCTTTTAAATCCGCAAGTTGCGTGATTTTCTTATCCTCTGATTTATCAGTATTTTTACATGATAACCCTGTTCAATTTGTGGACTAAATCTAGTTTTGGAAAAATATTCCAACTTTTGTATTGATGTTGTTCTCTTAAGGTTTTAGATTGCCTGTTATTGAAACCAAGCTGACCGGTCGGCGGTGGTTGAACGGAATTATGTTACAAGGACAAAAAGATGAAACTTCAGGTATTACCGTTAAGTCAGGAAGCCTTTAGTGCTTATGGCGACGTAATCGAAACGCAGCAACGGGATTTTTTCCATATTAACAATGGCCTGGTGGAGCGTTACCACGATTTGGCGCTGGTTGAGATTCTTGAGCAAGACCGTACGCTTATCAGCATTAACCGCGCGCAACCGGCGAATCTGCCGCTGACCATTCACGAACTCGAACGTCATCCGCTGGGTACTCAGGCCTTTATCCCGATGAAAGGTGAGGTGTTTGTGGTGGTCGTGGCGTTAGGTGACGACAAACCAGACCTGTCAACGCTGCGGGCGTTTATCACCAACGGCGAACAGGGAGTGAATTACCATCGTAACGTCTGGCATCACCCACTTTTCGCCTGGCAGCGCGTCACCGATTTTCTGACCATCGATCGCGGCGGCAGTGACAACTGTGATGTTGAAAGTATTCCTGAACAGGAACTCTGTTTTGCGTGACGCCTGCAACCGACTTGCATAAGATAAACTAATTGTTCATTGTTTATGCTCACTTGTAGGTCGGAGTTAACGTAGGTATGACGGAAGTTAGACGGCGCGGCAGGCCAGGACAGGCGGAGCCTGTGGCACAGAAGGGCGCACAGGCGTTAGAGCGGGGAATTGCGATTCTGCAATATTTGGAAAAAAGTGGGGGAAGTTCGTCGGTTAGCGATATTTCTCTCAATCTGGATTTGCCGCTCTCCACGACCTTTCGCTTGCTGAAGGTTTTACAGGCAGCGGATTTTGTCTATCAGGACAGTCAATTAGGCTGGTGGCATATAGGATTAGGTGTCTTTAACGTCGGTGCGGCGTACATCCATAACCGCGATGTCCTCTCCGTCGCCGGGCCGTTTATGCGCCGCCTGATGTTACTTTCCGGCGAAACGGTCAATGTCGCGATCCGTAACGGCAATGAAGCGGTATTAATTGGTCAGTTAGAGTGTAAATCGATGGTCAGGATGTGTGCGCCACTGGGCAGTCGTCTGCCACTGCATGCTTCCGGTGCGGGCAAAGCGCTGCTTTATCCGCTGGCGGAAGAGGAGTTGATGAGCATCATTCTGCAAACCGGTTTGCAGCAGTTTACGCCAACTACGCTTGTGGATATGCCCACCTTGCTGAAGGACCTGGAACAAGCGCGTGAACTGGGCTATACCGTAGATAAAGAAGAGCATGTTGTAGGTCTGAATTGCATAGCTTCAGCAATTTACGATGATGTCGGTAGTGTTGTTGCCGCTATCTCCATCTCCGGGCCTTCATCAAGACTGACAGAAGATCGTTTTGTCAGTCAGGGTGAGCTGGTCAGAGACACCGCCCGCGATATCAGCACGGCGTTGGGACTGAAAGCACATCCATAATGTCTGTCGCATCCCGCTCTGCGGAGCGGGTTTTTTTGACAAAATTTGAAAGTTGGAAAAATTTTCCAATAAATAGAGGTAGGAATAAAATGGCAAAAATGAGAGCCGTTGACGCGGCAATGTATGTGCTGGAGAAAGAAGGTATCACTACCGCCTTCGGTGTTCCGGGAGCTGCAATCAATCCGTTCTACTCAGCGATGCGTAAGCACGGCGGTATTCGTCACATTCTGGCGCGTCATGTGGAAGGTGCTTCGCACATGGCGGAAGGTTATACCCGCGCAACGGCAGGGAATATCGGCGTATGTCTGGGGACTTCCGGTCCTGCGGGCACGGACATGATCACCGCGCTCTATTCCGCTTCTGCTGATTCCATTCCTATTCTGTGCATTACCGGCCAGGCACCGCGCGCCCGTCTGCATAAAGAAGATTTTCAGGCCGTAGATATTGAAGCAATTGCTAAACCGGTCAGCAAAATGGCGGTTACAGTTCGTGAAGCGGCGCTGGTGCCTCGCGTGCTGCAACAGGCATTTCACCTGATGCGTTCTGGTCGTCCGGGTCCGGTACTGGTGGATTTACCGTTCGACGTTCAGGTTGCGGAAATCGAGTTTGATCCTGACATGTACGAACCGCTGCCGGTCTACAAACCTGCTGCCAGCCGTATGCAGATCGAAAAAGCTGTAGAAATGTTAATCCAGGCCGAACGTCCGGTGATTGTTGCCGGGGGCGGGGTAATTAATGCTGACGCAGCTGCACTGTTACAACAGTTTGCTGAACTGACCAGCGTTCCGGTGATCCCAACGCTAATGGGCTGGGGCTGTATCCCGGACGATCATGAACTGATGGCCGGGATGGTGGGTCTGCAAACCGCGCATCGTTACGGTAACGCAACGCTGCTGGCGTCTGACATGGTGTTTGGTATCGGTAACCGTTTTGCTAACCGTCATACCGGCTCGGTAGAGAAATACACCGAAGGGCGCAAAATCGTTCATATTGATATTGAGCCGACGCAAATTGGTCGCGTGCTGTGTCCGGATCTCGGTATTGTCTCTGATGCTAAAGCGGCGCTGACACTGCTGGTTGAAGTGGCGCAGGAGATGCAAAAAGCGGGTCGTCTGCCGTGTCGTAAAGAATGGGTCGCCGACTGCCAGCAGCGTAAACGCACTTTGCTGCGCAAAACCCACTTCGACAACGTGCCGGTGAAACCGCAGCGCGTGTATGAAGAGATGAACAAAGCCTTTGGTCGCGATGTTTGTTATGTCACCACCATTGGTCTGTCACAAATCGCTGCGGCACAAATGCTGCATGTCTTTAAAGACCGCCACTGGATCAACTGTGGTCAGGCTGGTCCGTTAGGCTGGACGATTCCGGCTGCGCTAGGGGTTTGTGCCGCTGATCCGAAACGCAATGTGGTGGCGATTTCTGGCGACTTTGACTTCCAGTTCCTGATTGAAGAGTTAGCTGTTGGCGCGCAGTTCAACATTCCGTACATCCATGTGCTGGTCAACAACGCTTATCTGGGGCTGATTCGTCAGTCACAACGCGCTTTTGACATGGACTACTGCGTGCAACTCGCTTTCGAGAATATCAACTCCAGTGAAGTGAATGGCTACGGTGTTGACCACGTAAAAGTAGCGGAAGGTTTAGGTTGTAAAGCTATTCGGGTCTTCAAACCGGAAGATATTGCGCCAGCCTTTGAACAGGCGAAAGCCTTAATGGCGCAATATCGGGTACCGGTAGTCGTGGAAGTTATTCTCGAGCGTGTGACCAATATTTCGATGGGCAGCGAACTGGATAACGTCATGGAATTTGAAGATATCGCCGATAACGCAGCGGACGCACCGACTGAAACCTGCTTCATGCACTATGAATAAGGGAGATAAATAATGTTACGTTTCTCTGCTAATTTATCGATGTTATTTGGAGAATATGATTTTCTCGCCCGTTTTGAGAAAGCTGCGCAGTGTGGTTTTCGCGGCGTTGAATTTATGTTTCCTTATGACTACGACATTGAAGAATTAAAACATGTGCTGGCGAGTAATAAACTCGAACATACGCTGCACAATTTACCGGCGGGTGACTGGGCGGCGGGGGAGCGCGGTATTGCCTGTATTCCTGGCCGTGAAGAAGAGTTTCGGGATGGCGTAGCAGCAGCGATTCGTTATGCCCGTGCGCTGGGTAATAAAAAAATTAACTGTCTGGTCGGTAAAACGCCGGCTGGTTTCAGCAGTGAACAGATTCACGCAACGCTTGTAGAAAACCTGCGTTATGCCGCGAATATGCTGATGAAAGAAGATATTTTATTACTGATTGAACCTATTAACCATTTTGATATTCCTGGTTTCCATCTCACCGGAACTCGGCAGGCGCTGAAATTGATTGATGATGTTGGTTGCTGCAATTTGAAAATTCAGTATGACATTTATCATATGCAGCGGATGGAAGGTGAATTAACCAACACCATGACTCAGTGGGCTGATAAAATTGGTCACCTGCAAATTGCCGATAATCCGCATCGCGGCGAACCGGGAACCGGAGAAATTAATTATGATTATCTCTTTAAGGTAATCGAAAATTCTGACTACAACGGTTGGGTTGGGTGTGAATATAAACCCCAAACCACCACGGAAGCCGGTTTACGCTGGATGGATCCGTACCGTTAAAACGTAACGCTATTCAGACAATGCTTTTTTAGGCCGCTAAGTTGGCAGGGGATCGTGTTGTCTGAATTCAGGAAAAGCGAAATTTAAAAGAGGTTAATTATGAAACTGGGATTTATTGGCTTAGGCATTATGGGTACACCGATGGCCATTAATCTGGCGCGTGCCGGTCATCAATTACATGTCACGACCATTGGACCGGTTGCTGATGAATTACTGTCACTGGGTGCCGTCAGTGTTGAAACTGCTCGCCAGGTAACGGAAGCATCGGACATCATTTTTATTATGGTGCCGGACACACCTCAGGTTGAAGAAGTTCTGTTCGGTGAAAATGGTTGTACCAAAGCCTCGCTGAAGGGCAAAACCATTGTTGATATGAGCTCCATTTCCCCGATTGAAACTAAGCGTTTCGCTCGTCAGGTGAATGAACTGGGCGGCGATTATCTCGATGCGCCAGTCTCCGGCGGTGAAATCGGTGCGCGTGAAGGGACGTTGTCGATTATGGTTGGCGGTGATGAAGCGGTATTTGAACGTGTTAAACCGCTGTTTGAACTGCTCGGTAAAAATATCACCCTCGTGGGCGGTAACGGCGATGGTCAAACCTGCAAAGTGGCAAATCAGATTATCGTGGCGCTCAATATTGAAGCGGTTTCTGAAGCCCTGCTATTTGCTTCAAAAGCCGGTGCGGACCCGGTACGTGTGCGCCAGGCGCTGATGGGCGGCTTTGCTTCCTCACGTATTCTGGAAGTTCATGGCGAGCGTATGATTAAACGCACCTTTAATCCGGGCTTCAAAATCGCTCTGCACCAGAAAGATCTCAACCTGGCACTGCAAAGTGCGAAAGCACTTGCGCTGAACCTGCCAAACACTGCGACCTGCCAGGAGTTATTTAATACCTGTGCGGCAAACGGTGGCAGCCAGTTGGATCACTCTGCGTTAGTGCAGGCGCTGGAATTAATGGCTAACCATAAACTGGCCTGATACCCGCAATAAAAATGGCCGATATCAGAAAATGAATCGGCCAGCAATATTAAAAAAGAAAGCAGCCAAAGATGTTGCTTCAGTATTAAAAATAATATTTTTATTTTATTTGTTCCTCATAGCTAGATTAAAACAACGTTATTCGATACGTGAAATTAAGAGGGATTTATGGAACATCAGAGAAAACTATTCCAGCAACGCGGCTATAGCGAAGATCTATTGCCGAAAACGCAAAGCCAGCGGACCTGGAAAACATTTAACTATTTTACCTTATGGATGGGTTCGGTTCATAACGTTCCCAATTATGTGATGGTCGGCGGCTTTTTTATTCTCGGCTTGTCTACCTTTAGTATTATGCTGGCAATTATCCTCAGCGCCTTTTTCATTGCCGCGGTAATGGTATTAAACGGTGCTGCGGGCAGTAAATACGGTGTGCCTTTTGCCATGATCCTGCGTGCTTCTTACGGTGTACGTGGTGCACTGTTTCCCGGATTATTAAGGGGCGGAATTGCCGCCATCATGTGGTTTGGTTTGCAATGTTACGCGGGGTCACTGGCCTGCTTGATTCTGATTGGCAAAATCTGGCCGGGATTTTTAACTCTCGGTGGTGATTTCACTCTGTTAGGCCTTTCTCTACCGGGCTTAATTACTTTCTTAATCTTCTGGCTGGTCAACGTTGGTATAGGTTTTGGCGGTGGCAAAGTTTTAAATAAATTCACTGCCATTCTTAACCCGTGCATCTATATCGTTTTCGGCGGTATGGCGATTTGGGCGATTTCACTGGTCGGGATCGGTCCAATCTTTGACTACATTCCGAGCGGTATTCAGAAAGCAGAAAACGGTGGCTTCCTGTTCCTGGTGGTGATTAACGCGGTAGTTGCGGTCTGGGCGGCACCGGCGGTGAGCGCATCCGACTTTACGCAAAACGCCCACTCGTTTCGTGAGCAGGCGCTGGGGCAAACGCTGGGTTTAGTTGTGGCCTATATTCTGTTTGCGGTCGCCGGGGTATGTATTATTGCCGGAGCCAGTATTCACTACGGCGCTGATACCTGGAACGTGCTGGATATTGTTCAGCGTTGGGACAGCCTGTTCGCCTCGTTCTTTGCGGTACTGGTTATTCTGATGACAACTATCTCCACTAACGCGACCGGTAATATTATTCCAGCCGGTTATCAGATTGCCGCCATTGCACCGACAAAACTGACCTATAAAAACGGCGTACTGATTGCCAGTATTATCAGCTTGCTGATCTGCCCGTGGAAATTAATGGAAAATCAGGACAGCATTTATCTTTTCCTCGATATTATCGGCGGAATGCTTGGTCCGGTAATTGGTGTCATGATGGCGCATTATTTTGTGGTGATGCGCGGACAAATTAATCTTGATGAACTGTATACCGCACCTGGCGATTATAAATATTACGATAACGGTTTTAACCTCACTGCGTTTTCAGTAACTCTGGTGGCCGTTATTTTATCTCTTGGCGGTAAGTTTATTCACTTTATGGAACCGTTATCGCGTGTTTCATGGTTTGTCGGCGTCATCGTCGCCTTTGCGGCCTACGCCTTATTAAAGAAACGTACAACAGCAGAAAAAACAGGAGAGCAAAAAACCATAGGTTAATTAATCCCGATATTGAACATTGAGTTAAAAACCAATCTGTATTTTACAAGGAGTTTGTTATGTCTTTTGATTTAATCATTAAAAACGGCACCGTTATTTTAGAAAACGAAGCTCGCGTTGTAGATATCGCCGTTAAAGGCGGAAAAATTGCTGCTATCGGTCAGGATCTGGGCGATGCAAAAGAAGTTATGGATGCGTCTGGTCTGGTGGTTTCGCCGGGCATGGTTGATGCGCACACCCATATTTCTGAACCGGGTCGTAGCCACTGGGAAGGTTATGAAACCGGTACTCGCGCAGCGGCAAAAGGTGGTATCACCACCATGATCGAAATGCCGCTCAACCAGCTGCCTGCAACGGTTGACCGCGCTTCAATTGAACTGAAGTTCGATGCCGCTAAAGGCAAGCTGACTATTGATGCGGCACAACTCGGTGGCCTGGTGTCTTACAACATCGACCGTCTGCATGAGCTGGATGAAGTGGGCGTTGTCGGCTTCAAATGCTTCGTTGCGACCTGTGGCGATCGCGGTATCGACAACGACTTCCGTGATGTAAACGACTGGCAGTTCTTCAAAGGTGCGCAGAAGCTGGGCGAACTGGGTCAGCCGGTGCTGGTGCACTGCGAAAACGCGCTGATTTGTGACGAACTGGGCGAAGAAGCGAAGCGTGAAGGTCGCGTAACCGCTCATGACTATGTGGCTTCGCGTCCGGTATTTACCGAAGTGGAAGCAATTCGCCGCGTACTGTATCTGGCGAAAGTTGCTGGTTGCCGTCTGCACGTTTGCCACGTCAGCAGCCCGGAAGGTGTTGAGGAAGTGACTCGTGCACGTCAGGAAGGTCAGGACGTTACTTGTGAATCCTGCCCGCATTACTTTGTACTGGATACCGATCAGTTCGAAGAAATCGGTACTCTGGCGAAGTGTTCACCGCCGATCCGCGATCTGGAAAACCAGAAAGGCATGTGGGAAAAACTGTTTAACGGTGAAATCGACTGCCTGGTTTCCGACCACTCTCCATGCCCGCCGGAAATGAAAGCCGGTAACATCATGAAAGCATGGGGCGGTATCGCCGGTCTGCAAAGCTGCATGGACGTGATGTTCGATGAAGCGGTACAGAAACGCGGTATGTCTCTGCCAATGTTCGGCAAATTAATGGCGACTAACGCAGCAGATATTTTCGGTCTGCAGCAAAAAGGCCGTATCGCCCCAGGAAAAGATGCCGACTTCGTCTTCATTCAGCCGAATAGCAGCTATGTTCTTACCAATGACGATCTGGAATATCGCCACAAAGTCAGCCCGTATGTTGGCCGTACCATTGGCGCGCGTATCACGAAAACCATCTTACGTGGTGATGTGATTTACGACATTGAACAGGGCTTCCCTGTTGCGCCGAAAGGTCAATTTATCCTTAAACATCAGCAGTAATCTGGCCCCTGCAATGCCCGTCCTTGCGGCGGGCATTCTCCGGTTAAGGTGTGTTTATGTTCAATTTTGCAGTCAGCCGCGAAAGCCTGTTATCAGGATTTCAGTGGTTTTTCTTTATTTTTTGCAACACGGTTGTGGTTCCTCCTACGCTACTTTCTGCTTTTCAGTTGCCGCAAAGTAGCCTGCTTACGCTCACGCAATATGCTTTTCTTGCTACCGCACTGGCCTGCTTCGCTCAGGCGTTTTGCGGTCATCGTCGCGCTATTATGGAAGGGCCAGGTGGCCTGTGGTGGGGAACCATCCTTACTATCACCCTTGGTGAAGCATCGCGCGGGACACCGATCAACGATATCGCCACCAGCCTGGCAGTGGGGATTGCACTCTCCGGCGTGCTGACGATGTTGATTGGTTTTAGCGGATTAGGCCATCGCCTGGCACGGTTATTTACGCCGTCGGTGATGGTCTTGTTTATGTTGATGCTGGGCGCGCAGCTGACCACTATCTTTTTCAAAGGTATGCTCGGGCTGCCGTTTGGCATAGCCGACCCGAATTTTAAAATTCAGTTACCGCCGTTCGCGCTCTCGGTGGCGGTGATGTGCCTGGTACTGGCGATGATTATCTTCCTGCCGCAACGTTTTGCCCGTTATGGCCTGCTGGTCGGCACCATAACCGGCTGGTTGTTGTGGTACTTTTGCTTTCCTTCTTCGCACTCGCTCTCCGGTGAGTTGCACTGGCAGTGGTTCCCGCTCGGCAGTGGCGGTGCTTTGTCGCCGGGAATTATTCTGACGGCGGTGATTACAGGTCTGGTAAATATCAGCAATACCTACGGTGCGATTCGGGGCACGGATGTTTTTTATCCGCAGCAGGGCGCAGGGAATACGCGTTATCGTCGTAGCTTTGTGGCGACCGGATTTATGACGCTGATAACCGTACCGCTGGCGGTAATTCCATTTTCACCGTTTGTTTCATCCATTGGTTTATTAACCCAGACTGGCGATTACACGCGGCGTTCGTTTATTTATGGCAGCGTTATTTGCCTGCTGGTGGCGCTGGTTCCTGCACTCACGCGACTGTTTTGCAGTATCCCTTTACCCGTGAGTAGTGCGGTCATGCTGGTTTCTTATCTGCCTTTACTCTTTTCCGCGCTGGTGTTTAGCCAGCAAATAACGTTTACCGCTCGCAATATTTATCGACTCGCATTGCCGTTATTTGTCGGCATATTTTTAATGGCATTACCGCCTGTGTATCTGCAAGACCTTCCATTAACGCTTCGTCCTCTGCTCAGTAACGGCTTATTGGTCGGGATTTTACTGGCTGTTCTTATGGATAACCTTATTCCGTGGGAACGCATCGAATAATTTGTTGAAAAAGGATTGATAATGAAGATTGTCATTGCGCCAGACTCTTTTAAAGAGAGCTTAAGTGCAGAAAAATGTTGTCAGGCAATTAAAGCCGGGTTTTCGACCCTCTTTCCCGATGCGAACTATATCTGTTTGCCGATAGCGGATGGCGGCGAAGGGACGGTGGATGCGATGGTCGCCGCGACGGGCGGCAACATCGTGACGCTTGAAGTCTGCGGGCCGATGGGCGAAAAAGTGAATGCTTTTTATGGCCTTACCGGCGACGGGAAAACGGCGGTGATTGAGATGGCGGCAGCAAGTGGCCTGATGCTGGTCGCGCCTGAAAAGCGTAATCCGTTGCTGGCCTCCAGTTTTGGTACGGGGGAGTTAATTCGTCATGCGCTGGATAACGGCATTCGCCATATTATTCTCGGCATTGGCGGCAGTGCGACGGTCGACGGCGGTATGGGCATGGCGCAGGCGCTCGGTGTGCGTTTCCTTGATGCCGACGGTCAGGTGCTGGTGGCTAACGGCGGTAATTTAGCGCGCGTGGCAAGCATTGAGATGGATGAATGCGATCCGCGTCTGGCGAATTGCCATATTGAAGTAGCATGTGACGTTGATAACCCGCTGGTAGGGGCACGCGGCGCGGCGGCGGTGTTTGGCCCGCAAAAAGGGGCAACGCCGGAAATGGTCGAAGAGCTGGAACAGGGGCTGCAAAATTACGCCCGTGTTTTACAACAGCAAACTGAAATCAACGTCTGCCAGATTGCGGGCGGCGGCGCTGCGGGCGGTATGGGTATTGCGGCGGCGGTATTTCTCAATGCGGATATTAAACCAGGTATTGAGATTGTGTTGAATGCGGTCAATCTTGCGCAGGCAGTGCAGGGCGCAGCACTGGTGATTACCGGGGAAGGGCGCATCGACTCGCAAACGGCAGGCGGTAAAGCGCCGCTGGGTGTGGCGTCGGTGGCGAAGCAGTTTAATGTACCGGTGATTGGGATTGCTGGCGTATTGGGTGATGGCGTGGAAGTGGTGCACCAGTACGGCATTGACGCGGTATTCAGCATTTTGCCTCGTCTGGCACCTTTAGCCGAAGTGCTCGCCAGCGGTGAAACCAATCTCTTCAACAGCGCGCGAAATATTGCCTGCGCCATTAAAATAGGTCAGGGAATTAAAAACTGACCCTTACCTTTAAAGCGGATGCGATTTATATCGCATAAGAGTGCAGTACTCATGCCGGATGCGGCATGAGTACCATATCCTTCCTGAAAATCGCGCAAATTCTATATATTGCAGAGATCATGTAGGCCTGATAAGCGAAGCGCATCAGGCAATGTTACAAAAAAAGCCACGGTATAAACCGTGGCAAAATCCAACATAGCTAAAAATAATCAGGCGAGTGGTATGACTTAAATCTCTACGTCGCGGTTACAATCTTTCGAGTAAATATAGCTGAACGCTTCACCACGCCCTACACCATAACCAGCCTGTAAAGAATAAGCGCCCATAAAGATGTAATCGCCTTTTTTCACCGGGATCCAGTTATTGTCGAGGTTATAAACCCCCTGACCGGAAAGAATATAGGCACCGTGTTCCTGAACGTGTGTTTCGATATAACCGTGGCTGGCACCTGGTGCAAAAGAGAGGATATGCATGTTCATATCAAAACCTAACTCTTTGGGCAGAAAATCCAGCAGAATAACATCGTCCATGCCTTCATAATGAATGCGTTCCAGTTCGCTGGCATTGCCAGAAACCAGCCACGGTGCATGGCCTTCTATTGGAACATAGCGGCGCTTATATAAAAAGATTTGGCTGTCTTCGGCATGGGCGTTAACAAACGTCATTAAGGAGCCTGGCGGGCAATAAAGATAGCCACCTTCGCTTAAGGCAAATGTTTTGCCTTCGGCTTTGGCAGTGATATTTCCAGAGATCACATACAGGAACGTTTCAATGCCTTCGCCACCGAAGCCCTGTTGGTTGCCACCGTTTTGATGCAGTGTGACCAGATAATCAACAAAAGAGGCACCCAGCTTTGGCGTGGAGAGGATTGTCGCGTCACAATTTTCAAAGCCCGGAATAATATTTTTTACCAGACCGTCTGGTGTTAACAGTGCGAAATTACCGTGTTTAACAATCGCACGGTTAGCCAGTAAATCATCGCGGTAACCGGTGACGTTATTTAAATATCCCATTTATGACTCCTTATTTCTGCCAGGCAAGTTGATAAAGCATGAGTGCCAACGTTTTGACCCCTTCGGCAAGGTCGGTAATATTGGTGCGTTCCGCCGGGTTATGGCTGATCCCATTGATGCTGGGAATGAAAATCATGCAGGTTGGTACGCGAGGCGCGAAAATTTGCGCGTCGTGCCCGGCACCACTGTGCATCACCCGGTAATTCAGTTTTTCGCTTTCACACAATTCTGTCAGGGTGGCGACCAGGTCCTTATTCATCGGCACGGGTTCTTCGTCCATCCATAAATCGATATCAATACCAATGTCCATTTCATCGCAAATCGCCCGCATGTCGTTTTCTAACTGCTGAGTGAAATCGCGCAGCACGGCGGCGTCGGTATGACGACAATCAATGGTGAATGTGGTTTTACCCGGCACCACATTCACCGTATTCGGGCGCGGCTCCACCTTACCAAAGGTCAGCACCAGCGGGTCGCCCATCTTTTTCGCTTTTTCGATCGACTGATGGCAAATGCGACTGAAAGCGTAAACTGTATCACGACGGTAACCCATCGGCGTGGTGCCTGCATGGTTTGATTCGCCGTTCAGCGTCACCGTATAGCGACGTTGCCCGACAATTGCATTCACCACGCCAATTGATTGCCCATTACTTTCCAGCACACAGCCCTGTTCGATATGCAGTTCGACAAAGGCTTTAATATCCTGACGCGGAGTTAGCGGGGCGTCCGGCAGAGTAAATCCGCAAGCCTTCATCGCATCGACAAAACTATTTCCTTTGGCATCACAGATATTCCGCACGTCGTCAGGATTCGCCAGCCCAAAGATATTTTTACTGCCCCAGAAAACATACGGGAAGCGGCTGCCTTCTTCTTCCGCCATCGCCACCACTTCAACCGTACGTAACGGCGCGCCGTATTGCCTTTTCAACCAGTCAATTGCCAGCCACGCCGCCAGCGCGCCGAATTGCCCGTCGAGGTTACCGCCGTTAACCACGGTATCGATATGCGAACCGCTCAGAACCACTTCCTGTGGATATTCGGTGCCACTCAGGCGACCGTATAAATTCCCCACTTCATCGAAACGTGTTTCCAGCCCGCTTGCTGCCATTCTTTTTTTAAATTGCTGCTGGGTTTCCAGCCATTCCGGCGAATAAAGTAAACGGGTCATCCCACCCGTTGGGTCAGCGCCAAAAGAGGAAAGCCAGGGCAGCGTTTCTTCTATGGCTTGACGGAAATGTGTAATCATAAGAAAGTCCTGTCTCAATAATTATTGCGCAAAGGGATTTTTCGTTTCGTATGACGTGTTATAAAGCGCGTCGGAAATTAAATACTGGTAAATATCATCAACAATTTCGATGCCTTCGACGGCGGCTTTGCGTTGTTTAATATCCTGATCCTGTCCGGGATAATAAACCTGGTTAAAACCGGGCGCGGGGGTTATGGCATTTAATTCGCGCATGGTCTGGCTAAGATGTTGACGGAATAGTTCGCTGGAGGAGAAAAAGTTCGGATTAATAACGATATGTAATTGCCCCAAATTACGCCCGGCGTGTAAATCGTCATACATCGAACTAACCTGTCGCCCGAACGGTAAGCCGAGTAAGACGCCTGAGAGGACGTCAATCATCATCATCAGGCCATACCCTTTCGGTCCGGCGGCAGGGAGCAGGGCGTTAACTGCAAATGGATCGGTTGTTGGTGCTCCGTTTTTATCGACCGCCCAGGTATCCGGGATAGACATATTACGCGAGCGGGCGTCGAGCACTTTTCCCCATGCCTGTACGGTAGTCGCCATATCAAAGGTAAGGATCTCGTCGCCTTCTCCCGGCGCGGCAAAGGCCAGTGGGTTAGTACCGTAGTAAATTTCCGCGCCGCCAAACGGCACCACCATTGGATCGGACTGGCACATCGAAATGCCAATTAATCCGGCGCGGGCTGCCTGCTGCACAAAATAAGAGATTGCGCCGCTGTGACCCATCCGGCTGATACCGACCACCGCAACGCCATTTTGCTGGGCGGTTTTGATGGCATGTTCCATACCCATTTTCGCCGCGACCTGTCCGGCGGCATTGTCGGCATGTAAAATTGCCGAGCACGGCCCGGTTTCCTCAAGACGAAACTCCGGTTCGCGGTTGGTGCCGCCTTTTGAAATGCGTTCTGCGTAGTATTCAACACGCACCGCGCCATGAGAGTGGATCCCTCTGGCATCGGCGTAAACCAATACTTCAGCCACGGTTGCAGCGTGCTCACGTTTTAACCCAGCCTGGCAGAGTTTATTCTCAATTAGCTGGTGGAGTGTTTCCCGACTGATTTTCATCTGTCTTCCTTTTTAACGACGGTGTGAAGCATGACTGCAATTAACATACAGGGAAAATATCTGGATTATGTGATCCAGACAGGCAAAAAAATATAGTTAGAATTTATTTGATAATCCGCTCACTTTTAACCTGATTTTTAAAACAACCACGCTTATTAAAAAATAATGAGTAATAGCCTGGCGGTTATTTGAATTCTTTTGTTAATAATTCCTGTATGATATTCATCACCTTATTTACTCGTTGTCATCGATACCGTAATCGCCACATTAACACTGCTCGTGCAATTGCCATGGGTGCAATTTTTAAGGAGTTGTTATGATCCACGCCTTTATTAAAAAAGGGTGTTTTCAGGATTCGGTCAGTTTAATGATTATTTCACGAAAACTCAGCGAATCAGAAAATGTTGATGATGTTTCCGTAATGATGGGTACGCCCGCCAATAAAGCGTTATTAGATACCACAGGTTTCTGGCATGACGATTTTAATAACGCCACGCCGAACGATATTTGCGTGGCAATTCGTAGCGAAGCGGCGGATGCGGGGATCGCGCAGGCGATTATGCAGCAGCTTGAAGAGGCGCTAAAACAACTGGCGCAGGGGTCAGGCAGCAGCCAGGCGTTGACGCAGGTGCGTCGCTGGGACAGTGCTTGTCAGAAATTACCCGATGCCAATCTGGCGCTGATTTCAGTGGCTGGCGAGTATGCGGCGGAGCTGGCAAACCAGGCGCTGGATCGCAACCTCAACGTGATGATGTTCTCCGATAACGTCACGCTGGAAGATGAAATCCAACTTAAAACCCGCGCGCGGGAAAAAGGCTTGCTGGTGATGGGGCCGGACTGCGGTACGTCGATGATTGCCGGCACACCGCTGGCTTTTGCTAACGTGATGCCGGAAGGCAATATTGGCGTCATTGGCGCTTCCGGTACCGGGATTCAGGAGCTGTGTTCGCAGATTGCGCTGGCAGGGGAGGGAATTACTCACGCGATTGGCCTTGGCGGGCGCGACCTCAGCCGTGAAGTGGGCGGCATCAGTGCGCTAACAGCGCTGGAAATGCTCAGTGCAGACGAGAAAAGCGAAGTGCTGGCATTTGTTTCAAAACCACCTGCCGAAGCTGTGCGTCTGAAAATTGTTAATGCCATGAAAGCAACCGGCAAACCGACGGTGGCGCTGTTTTTAGGTTATACCCCGGCGGTGGCCCGCGACGAGAATGTCTGGTTTGCCTCCTCGCTGGATGAGGCCGCACGCCTGGCTTGCCTGCTTTCACGCGTCACGGCGCGACGTAACGCAATAGCGCCTGTCAGCAGCGGATTTATTTGCGGTTTGTATACCGGCGGTACGCTGGCTGCCGAAGCGGCGGGATTACTTGCCGGACACCTTGGCGTGGAAGCCGACGATACCCATCAACATGGCATGATGCTGGACGCCGATAGCCACCAGATTATTGACCTCGGCGATGATTTCTACACCGTCGGGCGTCCCCATCCGATGATCGACCCAACCTTACGCAACCAGTTAATTGCCGATCTCGGCGCTAAACCGCAAGTGCGCGTGTTGCTGCTTGATGTCGTGATTGGCTTCGGTGCGACCGCCGATCCTGCCGCCTCGCTGGTGAGCGCCTGGCAAAAAGCCTGTGCCGCGCGTTTAGATAATCAACCACTGTATGCCATTGCCACGGTGACAGGCACTGAACGTGACCCGCAATGCCGCTCGCAGCAAATCGCCACGCTGGAAGATGCGGGGATTGCGGTCGTGAGTTCGCTACCGGAAGCCACCTTGCTGGCGGCAGCGTTAATTCGTCCGCTTTCGCCTGCCACTCAGCAACACACACCGTCATTACTGGAAAACGTCGCCGTGATTAACATCGGATTACGCAGCTTTGCGCTGGAGCTACAAAGCGCCAGCAAACCGGTTGTGCATTACCAATGGTCGCCAGTCGCCGGCGGCAATAAAAAACTGGCTCGTTTATTAGAACGTTTGCAATAAGGGGTTCCCATGTTTACATCAGTGGCGCAAGCCAATGCTGCGGTTATCGAACAAATTCGTCGCGCTCGTCCACACTGGCTGGATGTGCAACCGGCTTCTTCACTTATCAGCGAACTAAACGAGGGCAAAACACTGCTTCACGCCGGGCCGCCAATGCGCTGGCAGGAGATGACCGGACCCATGAAAGGGGCGTGCGTGGGCGCATGTCTGTTCGAAGGCTGGGCGAAAGATGAAGCGCAGGCGCTGGCAATACTGGAGCAGGGGGAAGTGAACTTCATTCCTTGTCACCATGTGAATGCCGTCGGTCCAATGGGCGGTATTACTTCTGCCAGTATGCCGATGCTGGTGGTTGAGAACGTGACCGACGGCAACCGGGCGTACTGCAACCTCAACGAAGGTATCGGCAAAGTGATGCGTTTTGGCGCTTACGGCGAAGATGTCCTGACTCGCCATCGCTGGATGCGCGATGTGTTAATGCCAGTATTAAGCGCGGCGCTGGGGCGCATGGAGCGCGGTATCGATCTCACGGCGATGATGGCGCAGGGCATTACGATGGGCGATGAGTTCCATCAACGCAATATTGCTTCCTCTGCACTGTTAATGCGTGCGCTGGCCCCACAAATTGCTCGCCTCGATCATGATAAACAGCACATCGCCGAAGTGATGGATTTCCTCAGCGTGACCGATCAGTTCTTCCTCAACCTCGCGATGGCTTACTGCAAGGCGGCGATGGATGCTGGCGCGATGATCCGCGCAGGCAGCATCGTCACGGCAATGACCCGCAACGGCAATATGTTCGGGATTCGGGTAAGCGGGCTGGGCGAACGCTGGTTTACTGCGCCTGTAAACACTCCGCAAGGTCTGTTTTTCACCGGCTTCTCGCAGGAGCAGGCGAACCCGGATATGGGCGATAGCGCGATTACCGAAACCTTTGGTATCGGAGGTGCGGCAATGATCGCAGCGCCTGGCGTAACGCGCTTTGTCGGTGCGGGTGGCATGGAAGCGGCCAGAGCGGTATCTGAAGAGATGGCGGAAATTTACCTTGAGCGCAATATGCAGTTGCAGATCCCAGGCTGGGATTTTCAGGGCGCGTGCCTGGGACTGGACATTCGTCGCGTGGTAGAAACCGGCATTACGCCACTCATCAATACCGGTATCGCCCATAAAGAGGCGGGGATCGGGCAGATTGGCGCAGGCACTGTGCGGGCACCGCTGGCGTGTTTTGAACAGGCGCTGGAAGCACTGGCTGAAAGCATGGGGATTGGTTGAGGAACGCGCAATGACGATCATCCATCCTCTGCTTGCCAGCCGTAGTGCACCGAATTATCGCCAGTCCTGGCGGTTAGCGGGAGTGTGGCGACGGGCGATTAACCTGATGACGGAAAGCGGCGAACTGTTAACGCTGCATCGTCAGGGTAGTGGTTTCGGCCCCGGAGGATGGATGCTTCGCCGTGCGCAATTCGATGCGTTATGCGGTGGATTATGCGGCAATGAACGACCACAGGTTGTGGCTCAAGGGATTCGCCTCGGGCGTTTCACGGTTAAACAGCCACAGCGTTATTGTTTGCTGCGTATTACGCCGCCTGCGCATCCTCAACCACTTGCAGCTGCATGGATGCAACGCGCGGAGGAAACCGGGCTTTTCGGGCCACTGGCGTTGGCGGCAAGCGATCCGCTGCCTGCTGAGTTACGCCAGTTTCGTCACTGTTTTCAGGCCGCGCTCAATGGCGTTAAGACCGACTGGCGGCACTGGCTGGGTAAAGGCCCCGGATTAACGCCGAGTCATGATGACACGCTGAGCGGAATGCTGCTGGCGGCCTGGTATTATGGCGCTTTAGATGCGCGCTCCGGTCGCCAGTTTTTTGCCTGTTCCGACAATCTGCAACTCGTTACCACAGCGGTGAGCGTCAGTTATTTACGTTATGCCGCGCAAGGATATTTCGCCTCGCCACTCCTGCACTTTGTTCATGCTCTGAGTTGCCCGAAACGTACCGCTGTTGCGATTGATTCGCTGCTGGCGCTGGGGCATACGTCAGGGGCAGATACACTGCTGGGGTTCTGGCTTGGTCAACAATTATTACAAGGAAAACCATGAAAACACTGGTTGTAGCTCTTGGGGGCAACGCCTTACTCCAGCGCGGTGAGGCGCTGACGGCGGAAAATCAATATCGCAATATCGCCAGTGCTGTACCCGCGCTGGCACGCCTGGCCCGTTCTTATCGGCTGGCGATTGTTCACGGCAACGGGCCGCAGGTGGGGCTGCTGGCATTGCAGAATCTGGCGTGGAAAGAGGTAGAACCGTATCCGCTGGATGTGCTGGTGGCAGAAAGTCAGGGGATGATTGGCTATATGCTGGCGCAGAGTTTGAGCGCACAGCCGCAGATGCCGCCCGTGACGACGGTGCTGACGCGCATTGAGGTTTCGCCTGATGATCCGGCGTTTTTGCAGCCAGAGAAATTTATTGGTCCGGTTTATCAGCCAGAAGAACAAGAGGCACTGGAAGCGGCTTACGGCTGGCAGATGAAACGTGATGGTAAATATTTGCGCCGGGTGGTGGCGTCTCCGCAACCGCGTAAAATTCTCGACAGCGAAGCCATCGAGTTGTTGCTCAAAGAGGGGCATGTGGTGATTTGCAGTGGCGGCGGCGGTGTGCCTGTGACGGATGACGGAGCAGGGAGTGAAGCAGTGATTGATAAAGATCTCGCCGCTGCGTTGCTCGCCGAGCAGATTAATGCAGATGGACTGGTGATCCTCACCGATGCTGATGCGGTATATGAAAACTGGGGAACGCCGCAGCAACGTGCCATTCGCCATGCCACACCGGATGAGTTAGCGCCATTTGCCAAAGCCGATGGTTCGATGGGGCCGAAGGTAACGGCGGTGAGTGGTTATGTCAGAAGCCGTGGTAAACCCGCGTGGATTGGGGCGTTATCGCGAATTGAAGAGACGCTGGCGGGCGAAGCGGGGACCTGTATTTCGCTGTAGTGATGAGAGCATCCAGCAATCGGTGCACCATGCCTGATGCGACGCTTGACGCGTCTTATCAGGCCTACAATGGGTACCGGATCGGTGTAGGCCGGATAAGGCGTTCACGCCGCATCCGGCAATCAAATGAGCACCTGCTTAACTGAACTTACTCTGTGCCCACATCACGCCGCTGGCATATTCCGGCGGCAGCAGCGGGATTAAGGCTTCCAGCGTCGCGGACAGACGCGATGTGTCGCTGTCGGTCAAATTCAGATGCCCCACTTTACGGCCCGGACGGACTTCTTTGTCGTACCAGTGCAGATGCACCAGCGGCAGTTTCAGCCAGTCATAATTCACATCGCTACCAATCAGATTGATCATCACCGACGGATTATTCACCACTGGTTGCGGTAACGGCAGATCGGTAATCGCCCGCAGATGCAGCTCAAACTGGCTGATGCTGGCACCGTTTTGTGTCCAGTGACCGCTGTTATGCACACGCGGAGCCAGTTCGTTGATCAGCAGACCTTGCGGGGTGACAAAACACTCCATCGCCATCACGCCCACATAGCCCAGCTCCTGCATAATCGCCGACAGCATCTCTTCGGCTTGCGCCTGCTGCTGTGCGTTGGCCTGCGGAAAAGCGACGCTGGTGCGCAAAATACCGTCCTGATGCAGGTTATGCGTCAGCGGATAAAACACGGTGCTGCCATCAAAGCCGCGCGCGCCAACCAGCGACACTTCACCAGAGAAGTTAATGCCCTGCTCGACAATACATTCGCCGTAGCATTCAGCCGGTAACTGCTCGGTTTCATCGGCGCGTAAACGCCATTGACCGCGACCGTCATAGCCACCAGTGCGACGCTTAACAATCGCCAGCTCACCTAAACGATCAAACACCGCAGGCCACTCGCTGCGTTCGGCAAGTAACTGCCACGGTGCAGTCGGCAGGTGGAGCTTATCGAAAAGCTGCTTCTGAGTCAGACGGTCAGCAATAATCGGGAACACATCGCGGTTCACAAAGGCCGGATGGCGCGCCAGCTCGCGGGTTAATGCGGTTTCCGGCCAGCGTTCGATCTCAGCGGTAATCACGCTTTGTTGAAAAGGCACCGCCGCCGGTTCAGCGTCCAGCCCGACTGGCCAGACAGCAATGCCTAACGGTTCGCCTGCCTGACGCAGCATACGGCCTAACTGCCCGTTACCGAGGACGCAAACCTGTTTCATGCCGCACCTCGCGGGTCCGGGTTTTCCAGCACTTCGTCGGTCTGGGCTTTGCGCCAGTCATTCAGACGCTGGTGCAGTTCTTTATCATGAGTCGCAAGAATTTGTGCTGCCAGTAACGCCGCGTTTGCCGCGCCAGCTTTACCAATCGCCAGCGTACCCACCGGAATGCCGCGCGGCATTTGTACGATGGAGTAGAGGCTATCGACACCGCTCAGTGCGGCGCTCTGTACTGGCACGCCCAGCACCGGCACCAGCGTTTTGGCGGCAATCATGCCTGGCAGATGCGCTGCGCCGCCTGCGCCCGCAATAATCACCTGATAACCGTTCTCTTCGGCGCTTTCGGCGAAGCTGAACAGTTTATCGGGGGTGCGGTGAGCAGAAACCACTTCAACGTGGTGCGGGACATTCAGGATTTCGAAGATTTCGGCGGCGAACTGCATGGTAGCCCAGTCGCTTTTGGACCCCATCACGATGGCGACACGCGCCGGATTATTGCGGGAAGACATGCGTCTTAAAACTCCTGTGGTGCACAACTCTCGGCTTTAGAGGGCACAGAGAATAGCACGGAAAGAGAGCAAGGAAAACGGTTGCGTGGCTGTGAAATCAGCAAAGTTGCGGGTTTTTTAAAACGGAAAATGAATCAGCTCAACGTCATCCGCCGTGACTTTCACCATCGAACCTTCTGTATGCCAGGCACCGAGTACCACGCGAAAAGCAGGTTGCTGGTTGGCGATAAGTTCATGTACCGCCGGGCGATGGGTATGCCCGTGGATCAGCCATTGCACCTGATGTTTTTCCATCGCACTGACTACCGCGTTTTGGTTAACGTCCATGATCGCCAGCGATTTACTGCTGTTGGCTTCTTTACTGTTCGCTCGCATTCGCGCGGCAATGCGTTTGCGCACAAACAACGGCAGGGCGAGGAATAGCGTTTGCAGCCAGGGTTTGTGGACTTTGGCGCGAAAAGCCTGATAACCCGCGTCATCGGTGCACAGCGTGTCGCCATGCATAATCAACACCCGGCGACCATAAAGTTCGAGCACCTTTTCTTCCGGCAATAATGTCATGCCGCTTTCACGGGCAAAGCGTTTGCCGAGCAGAAAATCACGGTTGCCATGAATGAAATAACAGGGAACGCCGGAATCGGACACCGCTTTGATCGCTGCCGCCATCTGGCGATGGAGTGGGTTGGGATCGTCGTCGCCAATCCATGCTTCAAACAGATCGCCAAGAATATACAGCGCGTCGGCCTTGCGGGCTTCCCCCGCTAAAAAACGCAGAAAACCGGCGGTGATCGCCGGTTCTTCCACGCAGAGATGAAGATCTGCAATAAAGAGTGTCGCCACGATTACTCGCTAACGGTCACGCTTTCAATGATAACGTCTTCTTTTGGCACGTCCTGGTGCATACCGCTACGACCGGTTGCAACACCTTTGATTTTGTCTACCACGTCCATGCCGTCAACCACTTCAGCAAACACGCAGTAGCCCCAACCTTGCAGGCTTTCGCCAGAGAAGTTCAGGAAGTCGTTATCAACCACGTTGATGAAGAACTGTGCAGTTGCAGAGTGCGGAGCCTGAGTACGTGCCATTGCCAGCGTACCACGGGTATTTTTCAGGCCGTTGTTGGCTTCGTTTTTGATCGGTTCTTTGGTGGCTTTTTGTTTCATGCCCGGTTCAAAACCGCCGCCCTGAATCATAAAGCCGTTGATAACACGGTGGAAAATGGTGTTGTTGTAAAAACCTTCGCGGCAGTAGTCCAGGAAGTTTTTAACTGTTTCAGGTGCTTTATCGTCAAAAGTTTTGATGACAATATCGCCGTGATTGGTGTGGAAAGTAACCATTTTTGCATCCTGTTCCGTTTGATTGGTGCTTCAACCCAGTTCGGGTCATATATAGGGTGGTGTTATAGCATAACCGCACGATCGGATCATCACGCAATGTATGCTGATTCGCGCGGGAAATATGGGTATTATACGCAACTCAATTACCCACACATGTCTAAACGGAATCTTCGATGCTAAAAATCTTCAATACTCTGACACGCCAAAAAGAGGAATTTAAGCCTATTCACGCCGGGGAAGTCGGCATGTACGTGTGTGGAATCACCGTTTACGATCTCTGTCATATCGGTCACGGGCGTACCTTTGTTGCTTTTGACGTGGTTGCGCGCTATCTGCGTTTCCTCGGCTATAAGCTGAAGTATGTGCGCAACATTACCGATATCGACGACAAAATCATCAAACGCGCCAATGAAAATGGCGAAAGCTTTGTGGCGCTGGTGGATCGCATGATCGCCGAAATGCACAAAGATTTTGATGCGTTGAACATTCTGCGCCCGGATATGGAGCCGCGCGCGACGCACCATATCGCAGAAATTATTGAACTCACTGAACAACTGATCGCCAAAGGTCACGCTTATGTGGCGGACAACGGCGACGTGATGTTCGACGTCCCGACCGATCCAACTTATGGCGTGCTGTCGCGTCAGGATCTCGACCAGCTGCAGGCAGGCGCGCGCGTTGACGTGGTCGACGACAAACGCAACCCAATGGACTTCGTTCTGTGGAAGATGTCGAAAGAGGGCGAACCGAGCTGGCCGTCTCCGTGGGGCGCGGGTCGTCCTGGCTGGCACATTGAATGTTCGGCAATGAACTGCAAGCAGCTGGGTAACCACTTTGATATCCACGGCGGCGGTTCAGACCTGATGTTCCCGCACCACGAAAACGAAATCGCGCAGTCCACCTGTGCCCATGATGGTCAGTATGTGAACTACTGGATGCACTCGGGGATGGTGATGGTTGACCGCGAGAAGATGTCCAAATCGCTGGGTAACTTCTTTACCGTGCGCGATGTGCTGAAATACTACGACGCGGAAACCGTGCGTTACTTCCTGATGTCGGGCCACTATCGCAGCCAGCTGAACTATAGCGAAGAGAACCTGAAGCAGGCGCGTGCGGCGCTGGAGCGTCTCTACACTGCGCTGCGCGGCACAGATAAAACCGTTGCGCCTGCCGGTGGCGAAGCGTTTGAAGCGCGCTTTATTGAAGCGATGGACGACGATTTCAACACCCCGGAAGCCTATTCCGTGCTGTTTGATATGGCGCGTGAAGTAAACCGTCTGAAAGCAGAAGATATGGCAGCGGCGAATGCAATGGCATCTCACCTGCGTAAACTTTCCGCCGTATTGGGCCTGCTGGAGCAAGAACCGGAAGCGTTCCTGCAAAGCGGCGCGCAGGCAGACGACAGCGAAGTGGCTGAGATTGAAGCGTTAATTCAACAGCGTCTGGATGCCCGTAAAGCGAAAGACTGGGCGGCGGCAGATGCGGCGCGTGACCGTCTTAATGAGATGGGGATCGTGCTGGAAGATGGCCCGCAAGGGACCACCTGGCGTCGTAAGTAATTGCGCTATTGCCGGATGCGAGTTTTCGCATCCGGTTATCGTCTGCGCCACCACAACATTCCCATCAGTAGCATCCCCGGCAACCACACCCACATCAATTCAGAAATAATCACCTGATGCCCGTACGCTGTGGTGTAACGAGACAATGCAAACGGCGCGACTTTAATCACCTGCCAGGGAGCGAAAAAGCGTTCATCTGACCACGGCCACAGCCAGCCAACCCCTTTACCGCCAGTGGTTACCGAATCCAGCAAGCTGTGCGATAGCAACGAGACGGTTAAAAACAGCCAGCAGCGAATCAGCCCAGCCCTGAACCATCGACGTCCAATCAGCACACATAACAGCGGGACAACAAACGCAAACACCAGCGAATGGGTAAACCCGCGATGACCAAAAACATTGCCGTAAGCAACGCCAAAATTAAACGACAAGACGTCGGCATCGGGCAGCATCGCCAGGATGATTCCGGCAAATAACAGGCGCGGAGGGATGACTTTCGAACCCAACCCTAAACCAATGCATAGGGGAACGGCGGCGTGCGTAATAACGGTTGGCATGATGGTCGCTTCGGCAAAATGTCGATGCTATCAGCATGGATGAACGGGGCGTAGAGGGCAAAAGTCTGAAAAGAGAACCGGCCTGTTGATACAGGCCGGGAAAGGGATCAGGCAACAACCTGTACGCTGTGACCTGCAAAACTCACTGTCTGACCGGCGACGATTTTGCAGCGTTTGCGCGTTTCAACCGTACCGTCGACTTTCACCTGGCCTTCGGCAATCGCGATTTTCGCCTGCGCGCCGCTTTCGCTCCAGCCTTCCAGTTTCAGCAAGTCGCACAGCTCAACGTGCGGATGTTTACCTAAAGAAAATGTCGCCATGTTACTCATCCTGTGGATCATGATATTCAACGCACGCCTGTAGCGTGTTTTCAATCAGCGTGGCAACCGTCATCGGGCCAACGCCGCCGGGAACAGGCGTAATGTATGAGGCGCGTTTAGCCGCGTCTTCAAACACGACGTCGCCCACAACTTTGCCATTTTCCAGACGGTTGATGCCGACATCAATCACAATTGCGCCTTCTTTGATCCAGTCACCGGGAATAAAGCCTGGCTTGCCAACGGCAACGATCAATAGATCGGCATTTTCTACGTGATGACGCAGATTTTTAGTGAAGCGGTGAGTCACTGTAGTGGTGCAACCTGCCAGCAGCAGTTCCATGCTCATCGGGCGGCCAACGATATTCGATGCGCCAATCACCACGGCGTTGAGGCCGAAGGTATCAATGTTGTAACGCTCAAGCAGCGTGACGATACCGCGCGGGGTGCAGGGACGCAGACGCGGCGCGCGCTGGCACAGACGACCGACGTTGTAAGGATGGAAACCGTCCACGTCTTTGTCCGGATGAATACGTTCCAGCACTTTGACGTTATCAATACCCGCCGGTAACGGCAGTTGAACCAGAATGCCATCGATGGTGTTGTCGGCATTCAGCGTATCGATAAGCTCCAGCAGCTCCGCTTCGCTGGTGGTTTCCGGGAGGTCATAAGAGCGGGAGACGAACCCGACTTCTTCACAAGCCTTGCGTTTGCTTGCGACATAAATTTGCGATGCAGGGTTACTACCCACCAGCACAACGGCCAGTCCTGGTGCCCGCAGTCCGGCTGCAATACGCGCCTGAACTTTTTGAGCAACTTCAGAGCGCACCTGCTGCGCAATCGTTTTACCGTCAATAATCTTTGCTGCCATCAGAGAGAGGATTCCATCTGTTACGTAGGTCGAAGGGGATGCGCCTATTTTGTCAGAAGCGGGGCGCGCTGTCAGGTTTCGTTTCAGATTTATCGCGTGAAGCGACCTCTTGCGAAGGTGAGGCGCACCGTCGCTGAGACTGAAAGCTTCATTTTTCGTCCATGATGGCGTTGTAAATCTGGAACTGATTTATTTCCTTGTCTAAGGATTAAGATAATTTAAGAAATACCTGACAATATAAAAAGAATTTTCAGCCTGGTAATTTACCGCTTCAGGTCTATATTTGTGTTGAATATATTATGCGCGGAAGTATTCATCTAACGGGGCTCTCTATTTTTTAGAATAGAGTGCATATTTTCAATTAAGACATTCTTAGAGGATAAAAAGGAATTTACTACTATCAGTGTCTTAAATAAAGTAATCGGTTATATACGGATGTGGAGTCGATAAATGAGATTGAAGGAATATATATGAAATTAAGATTTATTTCGTCTGCGCTGGCTGCCGCACTATTCGCCGCTACGGGTAGTTATGCTGCCGTTGTAGATGGCGGTACAATTCACTTTGAAGGCGAACTGGTGAATGCTGCCTGTTCAGTGAATACTGACTCGGCAGACCAGGTTGTCACACTCGGTCAATATCGTACCGATATTTTCAATGCTGTTGGTAATACCTCTGCATTAATTCCATTCACCATTCAGTTGAACGACTGCGATCCTGTTGTTGCCGCTAATGCTGCCGTTGCATTTTCTGGTCAGGCTGATGCAATCAATGATAATTTATTGGCCATTGCATCCAGTACCAATACAACAACAGCAACGGGTGTCGGTATTGAAATACTTGATAATACATCCGCAATTCTCAAACCTGATGGGAATAGCTTCTCAACCAACCAGAACTTGATCCCCGGGACCAACGTTCTTCATTTTTCTGCACGTTATAAAGGCACCGGTACAAGTGCATCAGCAGGGCAAGCAAATGCTGACGCGACTTTTATTATGAGATATGAATAATCAAAACCACGTTGTTTTGAATTATATATCACGTCTTATAACAAAGTAATGTACCGGTTGTCTGAAGCGGTATGGTGGCAATGTAAATCGAAATCATGTTCACTTTGTATCATGCCGCTTTATTAAATGAAAAGGGAATGATGTGTTGTAAGAAACCAAAGCAATCATTTCTTTATATTCCTTATTTTTGCCGTCAGGAATACACAAGGCGTATTAACTATGATGACTAAAATAAAGTTATTGATGCTCATTATATTTTATTTAATCATTTCGGCCAGCGCCCATGCTGCCGGAGGGATCGCATTAGGTGCCACGCGTATTATTTATCCCGCTGATGCTAAACAGACTGCGGAATGGATTAGAAATAGCCATACCAATGAGCGCTTTCTGGTCAATTCGTGGATTGAAAACAGCAGCGGTGTAAAAGAAAAGTCATTCATCATTACACCGCCACTGTTTGTTAGTGAACCCAAAAGCGAAAATACTTTGCGTATTATTTACACCGGTCCACCGCTGGCAGCAGATCGTGAGTCTCTGTTCTGGATGAATGTTAAGACGATCCCTTCGGTAGATAAAAATGCATTGAACGGCAAGAATGTTTTGCAACTGGCGATTTTATCGCGCATGAAATTATTTCTCCGTCCAATTCAATTACAAGAATTACCCGCAGAAGCGCCGGACACACTCAAGTTTTCGCGATCCGGTAACTATATCAATGTTCATAATCAATCACCTTTTTATGTCACCCTGGTTAACTTACAAGTGGGCAGCCAAAAGTTGGGGAATGCTATGGCTGCACCCAGAGTTAATTCACAAATTCCCTTACCCTCAGGAGTGCAGGGAAAGCTGAAATTTCAGACCGTTAATGATTATGGTTCAGTAACTCCGGTCAGAGAAGTGAACTTAAACTAACCGAATCATCTGACAATATCAGAGCTAATTATGAAAATACCCACTACTACGGATATTCCGCAGAGGTATACCTGGTGTCTGGCCGGAATTTGTTATTCATCTCTTGCCATTTTACCCTCCTTTTTAAGCTATGCGGAAAGTTATTTCAACCCGGCATTTTTATTAGAGAATGGCACATCCGTTGCTGATTTATCGCGCTTTGAGAGAGGTAATCATCAACCTGCGGGCGTGTATCGGGTGGATCTCTGGCGTAATGATGAGTTCATTGGTTCGCAGGATATCGTATTTGAATCGACAACAGAAAATACAGGTGATAAATCAGGTGGGTTAATGCCCTGTTTTAACCAGGTACTTCTTGAACGAATTGGCCTTAATAGCAGTGCATTTCCCGAGTTAGCCCAGCAGCAAAACAATAAATGCATCAATTTACTGAAAGCTGTACCTGATGCCACAATTAACTTTGATTTTGCAGCGATGCGCCTGAACATCACTATTCCTCAGATAGCGTTGTTGAGTAGCGCTCACGGTTACATTCCGCCTGAAGAGTGGGATGAAGGTATTCCTGCTTTACTCCTGAATTATAATTTCACCGGTAACAGAGGTAATGGTAACGATAGCTATTTTTTTAGTGAGCTCAGCGGGATTAATATTGGCCCGTGGCGTTTACGCAACAATGGTTCCTGGAACTATTTTCGCGGAAATGGATATCATTCAGAACAGTGGAATAATATTGGCACCTGGGTACAGCGCGCCATTATTCCGCTGAAAAGTGAACTGGTAATGGGAGACGGCAATACAGGAAGTGATATTTTCGATGGCGTTGGATTTCGTGGTGTACGGCTTTATTCTTCTGATAATATGTATCCTGATAGCCAGCAAGGGTTTGCCCCAACGGTACGTGGGATTGCCCGTACGGCGGCCCAGCTAACGATTCGGCAAAATGGTTTTATTATCTATCAAAGCTATGTTTCCCCCGGCGCTTTTGAAATTACAGATTTGCACCCGACATCTTCAAATGGCGATCTGGACGTCACCATCGACGAGCGCGATGGCAATCAGCAGAATTACACAATTCCGTATTCAACAGTGCCAATTTTACAACGCGAAGGGCGTTTCAAATTTGATCTGACGGCGGGCGATTTTCGTAGCGGTAATAGTCAGCAATCATCACCTTTCTTTTTTCAGGGCACGGCACTCGGTGGTTTACCACAGGAATTTACTGCCTACGGCGGGACGCAATTATCTGCCAATTACACCGCCTTTTTGTTAGGGCTGGGGCGCAACCTCGGGAACTGGGGCGCAGTGTCGCTGGATGTAACGCATGCGCGCAGTCAGTTAGCCGACGACAGTCGTCATGAGGGGGATTCCATTCGCTTCCTCTATGCGAAATCAATGAACACCTTCGGCACCAATTTTCAGTTAATGGGTTACCGCTATTCGACACAAGGTTTTTATACCCTTGATGATGTTGCGTATCGTCGAATGGAGGGGTACGAATATGATTACGATTACGACGGTGAGCATCGCGATGAACCGATAATCGTGAATTACCACAATTTACGCTTTAGCCGTAAAGACCGTTTGCAGTTAAATATTTCACAATCACTTAATGACTTTGGCTCGCTTTATATCTCTGGTACCCATCAAAAATACTGGAATACTTCGGATTCAGATACGTGGTATCAGGTGGGGTATACCAGCAGCTGGGTTGGCATCAGTTATTCGCTCTCATTTTCGTGGAATGAATCTGTAGGGATCCCCGATAACGAACGTATTGTCGGACTTAATGTTTCAGTGCCTTTCAATGTTTTGACCAAACGTCGCTACACCCGGGAAAATGCGCTCGACCGCGCTTATGCCTCCTTTAACGCCAACCGTAACAGCAACGGGCAAAATAGCTGGCTGGCAGGTGTAGGTGGGACCTTACTGGAAGGCCACAACCTGAGTTATCACGTAAGCCAGGGTGATACCTCGAATAATGGGTACACGGGCAGCGCCACGGCAAACTGGCAGGCCGCTTACGGTACGCTGGGGGTCGGGTATAACTACGACCGCGATCAACATGACGTTAACTGGCAGCTGTCTGGCGGTGTGGTCGGGCATGAAAATGGCATAACGCTGAGCCAGCCTTTAGGGGATACCAATGTTTTGATTAAAGCACCTGGCGCAGGCGGTGTACGCATTGAAAATCAAACTGGCATTTTAACCGACTGGCGCGGCTATGCGGTGATGCCGTATGCCACGGTTTATCGGTATAACCGTATCGCGCTTGATACCAATACGATGGGGAATTCCATCGATGTTGAAAAAAATATTAGCAGCGTTGTGCCGACGCAAGGCGCGTTGGTTCGTGCCAATTTTGATACCCGCATAGGCGTGCGGGCGCTCATTACCGTTACCCAGGGCGGAAAACCGGTGCCGTTTGGATCACTGGTACGGGAAAACAGTACCGGAATAACCAGTATGGTGGGTGATGACGGGCAAGTTTATTTAAGTGGTGCGCCATTGTCTGGTGAATTACTGGTTCAGTGGGGAGACGGCGCGAACTCACGCTGCATTGCGCACTATGTATTGCCGAAGCAAAGCTTACAGCAAGCCGTCACTGTTATTTCGGCAGTTTGCACACATCCTGGCTCATAAAGGAAATTATCAATAAGATAATCTGCAGATTATTATTGGCGATGGCATGTTTGTGTCTGGCAAACATATCCTGGGCTACTGTTTGTGCAAATAGTACTGGCGTAGCAGAAGATGAACACTATGATCTCTCAAATATCTTTAATAGCACCAATAACCAGCCAGGGCAGATTGTTGTTTTACCGGAAAAATCCGGCTGGGTAGGTGTCTCAGCAATTTGTCCACCCGGTACGCTGGTGAATTATACATACCGTAGTTATGTCACCAACTTTATTGTTCAGGAAACTATCGATAATTATAAATATATGCAATTACATGATTATCTATTAGGTGCGATGAGTCTGGTTGATAGTGTGATGGATATTCAGTTTCCCCCGCAAAATTATATTCGGATGGGAACAGATCCTAACGTTTCGCAAAACCTTCCATTCGGGGTGATGGATTCTCGTTTAATATTTCGTTTAAAGGTTATTCGTCCCTTTATTAACATGGTGGAGATCCCCAGACAGGTGATGTTTACCGTGTATGTGACATCAACGCCTTACGATCCGTTGGTTACACCTGTTTGTACCATTAGTTTTGGTGGCCGGGTTGAAGTGCCGCAAAACTGCGAATTAAATGCCGGGCAGATTGTTGAATTTGATTTTGGTGATATCGGCGCATCGTTATTTAGTGCGGCAGGGCCGGGGAATCGACCAGCTGGCGTCATGCCGCAAACCAAGAGCATTGCGGTCAAATGTACGAATGTTGCTGCGCAGGCTTATTTAACAATGCGTCTGGAAGCCAGTGCCGTTTCTGGTCAGGCGATGGTGTCGGACAATCAGGATTTAGGTTTTATTGTCGCCGATCAGAACGATACGCCGATTACGCCTAACGATCTCAATAGCGTTATTCCTTTCCGTCTGGATGCAGCTGCGGCAGCCAATGTCACACTTCGCGCCTGGCCTATCAGTATTACCGGTCAAAAACCGACCGAGGGGCCGTTTAGCGCGCTGGGGTATTTACGCGTCGATTATCAATGAGGTACGGAGAATGAGAAGAGTACTCTTTAGCTGTTTCTGCGGGTTACTGTGGAGTTCCAGTGGATGGGCAGCTGACCCTTTAGGAACGATTAATATCAATTTGCACGGTAACGTTGTTGATTTCTCCTGTACCGTAAACACAGCGGATATTGATAAGACGGTAGATTTAGGCAGATGGCCTACGACACAATTACTGAACGCTGGCGATACCACGGCACTCGTCCCTTTTAGCCTGCGGCTGGAGGGATGTCCTCCGGGTTCAGTTGCGATTTTATTTACGGGAACGCCGGCATCCGATACCAACCTGCTGGCTCTGGATGATCCCGCAATGGCACAAACCGTCGCCATCGAATTACGTAATAGCGATCGCTCCCGGCTCGCACTGGGGGAGGCGAGCCCGACTGAGGAAGTAGATGCAAATGGCAATGTCACACTAAACTTTTTTGCCAATTATCGAGCGTTAGCCAGCGGTGTTTGGCCAGGTGTGGCGAAAGCGGATGCGATATTTATGATCAATTATAATTAATATTATATTAATTCGTATAATTTGGCGTAGTCGATAAGCTCTACAATTGAATGCAAACCTAGCTTGCCATAAATATTAGATTTATGCGCACTAACTGTTTTATTGCTAAGTAATAACTTATCGGCAATTTCTTTATTAGATAATCCGCTAACCAGATAACGTAATATGGTCACTTCACGATTAGATAGCACAGTGATCGTTGAACTATTCGTACTACATTTATTGCTTTTTATATAGTTAAGCGTTTCGCTAGGAAAAAACGTGTATCCGGAGAGGATCATCTGAACGGCATGAAAAATATCATTCTGATCATTGCATTTACTGACAAAACCGTTAGCACCAGCTTGTATCGCTCTGCCAGCATAAAAGCATTCTGATTTCGATGATAAAAATAACACTTTCACTGTGCTCTGGATTTGTTTGATCCTTTTCAGGAAGGTAAAACCGTCTGTTCCGGGCAAGTCTATATCCATAATGATTAAATCAACAGGACGGGTTCGGAGATAATCGATGGTTATGCGGTAATCATCCGTTTTCAGGACAATCTGCAATTCACTGTTTTTTTGCAACAGAACTTCAATAGACATTCTGATGATAGGATGAGTATCCATAATGATCACCGACGTTGGTTTCATAGTTACCAGTCTCATAGGAGCGGACAATTTTCCGTTAGGGCGGTAAATTGTACTTTGATACATGAAAATACGGGTTTTCTTGATTCAGACGCGCAGCGGTGTGCGTTTGTTTGCCACTATAGCGAAATAAATCAGAAAATCAGACGCGGTCGTTCACTTGTTCAGCAACCAGATCAAAAGCCATTGACTCAGCAAGGGTTGACCGTATAATTCACGCGATTACACCGCATTGCGGTATCAACGCGCCCTTAGCTCAGTTGGATAGAGCAACGACCTTCTAAGTCGTGGGCCGCAGGTTCGAATCCTGCAGGGCGCGCCATTACAATTCAATCAGTTACGCCTTCTTTATATCCTCCATAATTCCAGAGTGGGACATATTTGGGACATTATCACCAAAAATGTCGTCTATTTTCCTCGCATGCTCTGTCAAATGATTAGGCGCAAGGTGAGCATACCTACGAACCATTTCTATGGACTCCCATCCGCCCATTTCCTGAAGCACTGATAATGGGACGCCTGACTGAATCAGCCAGCTTGCCCAGGTGTGTCTGAGGTCATGGAAACGGAAATCTTCAATTCCTGCACGACGACAAGCTGATAGCCATGATGTCTTGCTGTCGATGCGCATCTTCCTGACCGCAGGCGTTGATGTTCCATCTGCTCGCTTAGCCGCCTTGGTATGTACAAACACCCATTTGTGATGCTTGCCTATTTGATCACGCAACACTTTACAGGCGGTATCGTTCAGCGCCACACCAATGGCGCGGTTTGATTTGCTCTCTTCTGGATTCACCCAGGCAACTCGTCGCTGCATGTCGATTTGTTGCCATTCCAGATTTATGATGTTCGACTTTCTCAGACCAGTTGCCAGCGCAAACTTGACGACAGATTTCAGTGGTTCGGGGCACTCATCAATAAGGCGTTTTGCTTCCTCCTTTTCCAGCCATCTGACTCGCTTGTTTCTGACCGCTGGTATCTTGATGACAGGCGCTTTTTCCAGCCACTTCCAGTCGCGTTCTGCAGCACGGAGAATAGCCTTTATCATGGCAAGATGCTTTGCCTTTGTCTGAGTTGATACTGGCTTTGGTTCATAAACAGGCAGTTCTTTACCTTTCCTGATGGCGGCCTGAACTTTCTGTTTCCATATTTCTTTCGTCTTTCTGTTATGCATTCTGCTTACAGCAGAGTAAATCTTTGCCTCCGAGATATCTTTAAGCCTTATACCCTCAAAATGTTCAAGCCAGAACTCAATCCGGCTTTTATCTGAATCGAGAGATTTTTTATCAGCTTTTTCCTCAAGCCATCTTAGGCAGGCCTCTTCAAAAGTGACATCAGGTAAATCCCCTAGCTTTTCTACTCGCCAGAGTTCTGCTTTTCGCTTGTCGTGCAACTCCTGAGCTTGCCGCTTGTCCTTTGTGCCAAGAGATTCCTTAATTCGTTTCCCGCCCGGGAGCGAATACGAGGCATACCATATTTCATTTCTGCGGAAGAGTGACATTTTCTTTCCTCTGTTATGCCATCACCCGCGCTCACCTGGACAGTTGATCTTACCCAGCAATAGTGGACACGCGGCTAAGTGAGTAAACTCTCAGTCAGAGGTGACTCACATGACAAAAACAGTATCAACCAGTAAAAAACCCCGTAAACAGCATTCGCCTGAATTTCGCAGTGAAGCCCTGAAGCTTGCTGAACGCATCGGTGTTACTGCCGCAGCCCGTGAACTCAGCCTGTATGAATCACAACTCTACAACTGGCGCAGTAAACAGCAAAATCAGCAGACGTCTTCTGAACGTGAACTGGAGATGTCTACCGAGATTGCACGTCTCAAACGCCAGCTGGCAGAACGGGATGAAGAGCTGGCTATCCTCCAAAAGGCCGCGACATACTTCGCGAAGCGCCTGAAATGAAGTATGTCTTTATTGAAAAACATCAGGCTGAGTTCAGCATCAAAGCAATGTGCCGCGTGCTCCGGGTGGCCCGCAGCGGCTGGTATACGTGGTGTCAGCGGCGGACAAGGATAAGCACGCGTCAGCAGTTCCGCCAACACTGCGACAGCGTTGTCCTCGCGGCTTTTACCCGGTCAAAACAGCGTTACGGTGCCCCACGCCTGACGGATGAACTGCGTGCTCAGGGTTACCCCTTTAACGTAAAAACCGTGGCGGCAAGCCTGCGCCGTCAGGGACTGAGGGCAAAGGCCTCCCGGAAGTTCAGCCCGGTCAGCTACCGCGCACACGGCCTGCCTGTGTCAGAAAATCTGTTGGAGCAGGATTTTTACGCCAGTGGCCCGAACCAGAAGTGGGCAGGAGACATCACGTACTTACGTACAGATGAAGGCTGGCTGTATCTGGCAGTGGTCATTGACCTGTGGTCACGTGCCGTTATTGGCTGGTCAATGTCGCCACGCATGACGGCGCAACTGGCCTGCGATGCCCTGCAGATGGCGCTGTGGCGGCGTAAGAGGCCCCGGAACGTTATCGTTCACACGGACCGTGGAGGCCAGTACTGTTCAGCAGATTATCAGGCGCAACTGAAGCGGCATAATCTGCGTGGAAGTATGAGCGCAAAAGGTTGCTGCTACGATAATGCCTGCGTGGAAAGCTTCTTTCATTCGCTGAAAGTGGAATGTATCCATGGAGAACACTTTATCAGCCGGGAAATAATGCGGGCAACGGTGTTTAATTATATCGAATGTGATTACAATCGGTGGCGGCGGCACAGTTGGTGTGGCGGCCTCAGTCCGGAACAATTTGAAAACAAGAACCTCGCTTAGGCCTGTGTCCATATTACGTGGGTAGGATCAAGTATGCAGCGGAGACTGAAGCGCCGCAATGCAGGCTTGCCGTGTTGTGAGGTAAGGAGATTTTGGCTTGGTTGGATCTTTACGTGTTGCCTGTAGGCGGCCTGTTCGTATCCAGTTGGTGGCGGTTGGTCTGGATATCTTAAGAAACTGACAGGCCTCATCGAGTGTGAGGCTGTATGATTCCATGGTTACCTCTGCTTTTTGAACGCATGTCACGTAACTTCTTAATGTGTTCTGCCGTTTCGATCTCTTCTGCTATCCGATCTGCATCAGCTTTATTCACAGGTTCAAAGTCATGATTAAAGCGGAACATGCTGGCGATACATGTTCTGCCTTTTCGGATGTAGTGAACTTTGTTGTGGGTAGAACGCAGGATTTTGCAGGGAGTGCCGTGGTGGTCGACGTACCAGGTGTTAGGGTATCGAAAGTCTCCGTGCTGATGTTTCTGCTGGGCGTAAGCGCCTGCAAGTCGCCGCCACCTGTGCAAAGTCAACGACCGGAGCCAGCGGCATGGGCGATGGAGAAAGCCCAGGACTTACAGCAGATGCTGAACTCAATTATTACCGTCTCCGAAGTGGAATCGACAAGATAACCGCGCAGGTTAACTACCTGCAGGAATACATCAGGACGCAATGCCTGAAATAATTTTTTTGCAAATCACAAAGTCCATTTAATGAGCCTCGCGATGCGGGGCTTTTTTTACATCTGAATTTCACAGCGCATCTCACGCGCATATTACATCACCCGAGCCTTTCAGAAAGTTGAGCCTGAGAACTGCCGTATATGGTGGCGACCATCTCGGGGCGGCTTTTCTGTGAGACAGGCTCACTTTCTAAAAGGTAAAGACGCTATGAACCAATTAGAAGAAAAGCTTCAAAGAATGATTTCCTTATACAAGGAAGATAACTGCCAAAAAGTTCCTGAAAACATCGCAGAGTTAATGGAATTGGCAAGTGAATTTTCTGGCATGCTTAAGTCGTCAGGTGTTCGGTCAGCGTTCTTTGTTGAAATGCTGATGCACGGCGGACTTATGGCAACAATGAGACGTGTAATGGAAGACCAGAGAAAAGAACCTCCTCAGGTATACGTTTTGTCATCGAAGAAAACTGGGCTAACCAAAATTGGGTATTCATCCAACATTCCACAACGCATCAAATCGCTTGGCAACTCTGGACCAGACTGCTTGAAGCTTGAGTGCCTGATCCCTGGTGGAAGAGAAACTGAAAACATGCTTCATCGCAAATTTGCCGCAAAGAGAAAGCACGGTGAATGGTTCGCCCTGTCCAAGGATGACATTGAGGGATTGAAATCTGTAGCGATTACTTCTGATGGCTATTAATGCTTGTTTAGAGCAATTTTCATAACAACTCTTCATTACAAAGCCCATCTACTGGTGGGCTTGATAATGAAACCGTGATTTACATCCCCACAATCCGGGTATGTAAAAGATAGTTCAGGCGAGAACGGATTTAACTAAATCTGTGCGCCACCAGTTAACGGCAGTACCACGAAACAACCCAAGCCAGTAAGTGGGGAAATAACACCGGCAGCCACTGAAAGATGAACCTCCTGCCTTATGGCAAAAAAGATTCTTTGTGGTGGCGGACTGATGGAAAGACATCCTAATTTCAGCCAAACATTGAAGGAGTTGTTATGTCAGCAGAAGGTTTCAATAACCCATCAAAATTCCGGGATGAGTGGGATAGCAGCGTAAAGAGTAAGTGATGCCATCACAAAAGCCATTCCCTACAGAGTGGCTTTGATAATGGCTTATACCCTACACGGGATAACTTAACTGATATCCCTTTTAAAGGATAAAGGTATTCAAGCCTGACACATCATGCGCTGTATCGTCGCCGTATTCCCGTATTAACAGAGACCGTAGCCCGACGGGGAACTCCTTCTGCGCGAGTGTGCGGGAATAATCAAAAACGATGCACACCGGGGTTACCGGGTACACATATTTCATCATGCCAGCGAGTCCGGTTCTGGCACGGAAGAAACCGGACGTTATGATTTAGTGCGGAAATATTTGTGTAGTGTTCTGAATGTTCTCAGTAAAGAGTAATGAATTATCAAAGGTATAGTAATACCTTTTGTTTTCGTGGATATTTGTAATCCATCTGAAAACCCCTGCTGTAGCAAGATTTTTCCTGTATTCGTAAAATGATAACTCTCCTGATTTGAATCCTTTTAATGTGGCTTCTATAAGGCATTTATTTTTTGAAAATCTTACATTTACAACCTTACCCTGTCCTTTTATTAAAACCGTATTATCGTTTTCAAGAACAAGATGAATATTCTCTGTGGCTAAATAGTAAATGTAATGTGAGACATTGTGACGTTTTAGTTCAGAATAAAACCAGTGATAGTTTAAATTATTTCGCACTTTATCGAATATTTGTTTAAAAATGGCAACCTGAGCCATTGTAGTACCTTCCATGTGATATGAAGGTACCTAGTCTGCACGATTATCTAAATTGCTTCAATCTGGTCTGACCTGCTTTCTGAGCAATTCAGTAATGTCACTCTTTTCTTTGTTTGCTTCAGGCGAAACTCTTTTTTCTGAGCACAGTCTTCGGCGGCAGGCTTCAATGACCCAGGCTGAGAAATTCCCGGACCCTTTTTGATCAAGAGCGATGTTAATTTGTTCAATCATTTGGTTAGGAAAGCGGATGTTGCGGGTTGTTGTTCTGCGGGTTCTGTTCTTCGTTGACATGAGGTTGTCCCGTATTCAGTGTCGCTGATTTGTATTGTCTGAAGTTGTTTTTACGTTAAGTTGATGCAGATCAATTAATATGATACCTGCGTCATAATTGATTATTTGACGTGGTTTGATGGCGTAGATGCACGTTGTGACATGCAGATGATAATTATTATCATTTTGCGGGTCCTTTCCGGCGATCCGACAGGTTACGGGGCGGCGACCTCGCGGGTTTTCGCTATTTATGAAAATTTTCCGGTTTAAGGTGTTTCCGTTCTTCTTCGTCGTAACTTAATGTTTTTATTTAAAATACCCCCTGAAAAGAAAGGAAACGACAGGTGCTGAAAACGGGCTTTTTGGCCTCTGTCGTTTCCTTTCTCTGTTTTTGTCCGTGGAATGAACAATGGAAGTCAACAAAAAGCAGCTGGCTGACATTTTCGGTGCGAGTATCCGTACCATTCAGAACTGGCAGGAGGCTCAGATTGCGTCCATCAGCCAGAGTGTGGCGCGTTTCTCCTCTGCATCCGGCGTGGAGGTGGACAAGGTCGCTGAAGCCTTCGGGAAGCTGACCACAGAGGGGAATACCAATATCTCCGGTGTCACGGTGGTGTTCCGGGCCGGTGAGCAGGAGCAGACACCGCCGGAGGGATTTGAATCCTCTGGCTCCGAGACGGTGCTGGGTACGGAAGTGAAATACGACACGCCGATCACCCGGACCATCACGTCGGCAAACATTGACCGTCTGCGTTTTACTTTCGGCGTGCAGGCACTGGTGGAAACCACCTCAAAGGGGGACAGGAATCCATCGGAAGTCCGCCTGCTGGTTCAGATACAACGTAACGGTGGCTGGGTGACGGAAAAAGACATCACCATTAAGGGCAAAACCACCTCACAGTATCTGGCCTCGGTTGTGGTGGATAACCTGCCGCCGCGCCCGTTTAATATCCGGATGCGCAGGATGACGCCGGACAGCACCACAGACCAGCTGCAGAACAAAACGCTCTGGTCGTCATACACCGAAATTATCGATGTGAAACAGTGCTACCCGAACACGGCACTGACGGAGGATGATGCCCGTCCGGAGGCTCTGCGCCGTTTTGAACTGATGGTGGAAGAGGTGGTGCGTAACGCGTCCGCGGTGGCACAGAACACGGCAGCCGCGAAGAAGCCAGCCGGCGATGCCGGCACATCTGCCCGTGAGGCGGCAACCCATGCGACTGATGCTGCAGGCTCAGCACGCGCAGCCAGCACGTCAGCAGGACAGGCCGCGTCGTCGGCTCAGTCAGCGTCTTCCAGCGCAGGAACGGCATCAACAAAGGCCACTGAAGCGGAAAAAAGTGCTGCCGCTGCAGAGTCCTCAAAAAGCGCGGCGGCCACCAGTGCCGGTGCGGCGAAAAAGTCAGAAACGAATGCGGCAGCGTCACAACAATCAGCAGCCACTTCTGCATCCACCGCGACCACGAAAGCGTCAGAAGCTGCCACCTCAGCCCGGGATGCGGCGGCCTCAAAAGAGGCAGCGAAATCATCAGAAACGAACGCATCCTCGAGCGCCAGTAGCGCAGCTTCCTCGGCAACGGCGGCAGGAAATTCCGCGAAGGCGGCAAAAACGTCCGAGACGAACGCCAGGTCTTCTGAGACGGCAGCGGGACAGAGCGCCTCAGCTGCGGCAGGCTCAAAAACAGCGGCTGCGTCGTCTGCCAGTGCCGCGTCAACAAGTGCCGGGCAGGCCTCAGCCAGTGCCACCGCCGCCGGAAAATCGGCAGAAAGTGCCGCATCGTCTGCTTCAACAGCCACAACGAAGGCTGGCGAAGCCACTGAACAGGCCAGCGCAGCAGCGAGGTCAGCTTCCGCAGCGAAGACATCCGAAACGAACGCGAAAGCGTCGGAAACCAGCGCAGAATCCTCAAAAACGGCTGCCGCATCGTCCGCCAGTTCGGCGGCGTCATCGGCCTCATCGGCGTCTGCTTCAAAAGATGAGGCGACCAGACAGGCATCAGCAGCGAAAGGCAGCGCCACGACGGCATCCACGAAAGCAACAGAGGCGGCAGGCAGTGCGACGGCAGCATCTCAGAGCAAAACTACTGCTGAATCCGCTGCGACCCGTGCGGAAGCTGCTGCTGATCGTGCTGAAGAGATTGCCGGTGCAGTTGCGATGGAAGACGCAAGCCTTACAACTAAAGGTGTTGTGAAACTTAGCAGTGCTGTTGATAGCACCAGTGAATCGCTGGCCGCAACGCCAAAAGCAGTTAAAGCAGCCAATGACAATGCGAATAGCAGGGTGCCATCTAACCGAAAAGTTAACGGAAAAGCACTGACTGCGGATATAACATTAACGCCGAAAGATATTGGTACTTTAAATTCAGTAACGATGTCTTTCTCTGGCGGGGCTGGGTGGTTCAAACTGGCTACGGTTACCATGCCACAAGCGAGTTCCATCGTTTACATCGCATTGATTGGTGGCGCTGGTTACAACGTCGGTTCCCCACATCAGGCAGGCATTTCAGAACTGGTTCTACGAGCAGGCAATGGAAACCCCAAAGGAATTACCGGGGCTTTGTGGAAGCGTACAGCCGTCGGATTAACGAATTTCGCCTGGATCAACACATCCGGCGATACATATGATATTTACGTTGAGATTGGCAATTATGCGACGAGTGTAAATATCCATTGGGATTGTACTGCAAATGCGTCAGTTTCTGTTTATACCTCGCCAACATATTCAGCGAGTAAGCCTTCCAGCGTTACCTATGGTGTTGTTTATACGATGTATAGCTCACATCAGAAACCTACACCATCAGATATTGGTGCTCATACGCACTCCGTTGCGATTGGTTCACATGGACACACCATCACCGTTAACGCTGCTGGTAACGCGGAAAACACCGTCAAAAACATCGCATTTAACTATATTGTGAGGCTTGCATAATGGCATTCAGAATGAGTGAACAACCACGGACCATAAAAATTTATAATCTGCTGTCCGGAACTAATGAATTTATTGGTGAAGGTGATGCATATATTCCGCCTCATACAGGTCTGCCAGCAAACAGTACCGATATTGCACCGCCAGATATTCCGGCTGGTTTCGTGGCTGTTTTCAACAGTGATGAGGCATCGTGGCATCTCGTTGAAGACCATCGGGGTAAAACGGTTTATGACGTAGCGTCAGGGGACGAGTTATTTATTTCTGAACTCGGTCCGTTACCGGAAAATGTTACCTGGTTATCGCCGGAAGGGGAGTTTCAGAAGTGGAACGGCACAGCCTGGGTGAAAGATGCAGAAGCAGAAAAACTGTTCCGGATCCGGGAGGCGGAAGAAACAAAAAACAGCCTGATGCAGGTAGCCAGTGAGCATATTGCGCCACTTCAGGATGCTGTAGATCTGGAAATCGCAACGGAGGAAGAAACCTCATTGCTGGAAGCCTGGAAAAAGTATCGGGTGTTGCTGAACCGTGTTGATACATCAACTGCACCTGATATTGAGTGGCCTACGAACCCTGTCAGGGAGTAATCATTGGGATTATGCCGCAGCACGTCTTAAGCAAGAACGTGCTGCGGTTGGATGCTATTTTTTCCCTGAAGCGGAAAACATTACTACAGTACCTTGAACCTTGGTTTTAACATTCTCGAAATGCTCTGAGAGTATATGTGTTAAGCCTTCTTCGGAATCTTTTGTGTTTGAAAAGATGCATTTCTGATTGTAAATGTGCATCAGTTTTTGACCGAAGCTATTGTGCACAACTCCATCGCCAAGAATTGTGGCTCCGTATAGAGTTCCATCGTCAGTTAAGGCCTGCGCCGCATTGCGTATTACACAGCTTTTTGTAGATATATTTCCAGGCAGGCAGTGAAGAAGGTAAAACATGGAAATGGAATCAAATTGACCATGTAACGCCGCGGGATAAGGTTCAAAAACATCATGGCTAATTTTATGTTTAATTTTTGATTCCCCAGCCCTTGTAGATGCCGCGTTCAGGCTAGCTTCGTTCAAATCCATTAAAGATATCAGACTACTCTCAGGTACGTGAGTAAGGTAAAACCCAGTTCCAACACCAATATCCAGATGGTTGTTACCTAAATGTTCCAGAAAGTGTGGAAGAAGGTGTTCCTTTGTAGGACATCCCCATGCAAGCCGATTTGATACTCCCAAAACCCACCAGTCATAAAGCTTTAGGGTAAGTGGTGTGTAAATTCTAGCCCCATCATCTGTGTTTTTTTTCATTAATTTCACCATGTTATAGTTTTATTTGTGAATTAAATCAATTATGGCAATGAATTACAAGGGGTTAAATGCTGCCGCAGCATAGCGATATTGAAATAGCCTGGTATGCTTCAATACAGCAGGAGCCGAATGGCTGGAAGACCGTCACCACACAGTTCTACATCCAGGAATTCAGTGAGTATATTGCGCCACTGCAGGATGCTGTAGATCTGGAAATCGCAACGGAGGAAGAAAGATCGTTGCTGGAAGCCTGAAAAAAGTATCGGGTGCTGCTAAACCGTGTGGACACTTCCGTAGCACCAGATATCGAGTGGCTTATTCAACCATAATAAACAGTATGTATATCATAGGTTATTAATTGTGAGTTTTTTCGGTGTGTTATTTGTTTGTTTGATGTTATGCTTTTGCGCCCCAAAAGGTTGTTTAGATGTATTTTATCAATTGATTTTCAATATCGTTTAATAAAGAAAAATTAAGCAAGCTGGATGTTGGTTTTTTGTTAATTGAATGGTTCTAATAATGTTTTTTTACTGTTGTTGAATGTGACTTGATAAGAAATGCAAGTAAAAATGATACTCTTTTTATTTTAAATTCAAACGGTTGACATATATAGCAAGAGGTTTCAGGTGCGTTGTAGTGAGTTTATGTTAATAAAAAGCATAGTAAGCGTTGAAAAATGTAACTTTGAAATACGTTGGAATAAAAAACGATATACATATAATAATTTAATCTTAAATGAAATTTATTAAAATTTGCAAACTATAATTTTGTGTATAAAAATATAAATGCACATCATCCTGATTATGCTTGTGTATTTAATTGGTTGTTATTTGACTACTATCAACTTGTTTTAATTTTATGATAGGTGCAAGATGGATTATGTTTGCTCCGTAGTTTTCATCTGTCAATCATTTGATTTAATTATAAACAGGAGAGTTATCTCGTTCAAAAAAAATTCATTGTTTATTGTAAGCGACAAAATTAGAAGGGAGTTACCAGTATGCCCCTCTAAACTAAGAATTGTTGATATAGATAAGAAAACATGTTTATCCTTTTTTATCGACGTGAATAATGAGCTGCCTGGCAAATTTACTCTTGATAAGAATGGCTATATTGCTGAAGAGGAACCTCCATTATCGCTTGTTTTTTCTCTGTTTGAAGGGATTAAAATAGCAGACTCACACTCCCTTTGGTTAAAAGAAAGACTATGTATATCCTTACTTGCCATGTTCAAAAAACGCGAAAGTGTAAATTCATTTATACTAACAAATATAAATACATTTACCTGTAAAATTACTGGAATAATCAGTTTTAATATTGAGCGGCAATGGCATTTAAAAGATATTGCGGAATTGATTTATACGAGTGAAAGTTTAATAAAAAAAAGATTAAGGGATGAAGGAACGTCATTTACTGAAATATTGAGAGATACTAGGATGAGGTATGCAAAAAAACTCATAACTTCAAACTCTTATTCTATCAATGTCGTAGCCCAGAAATGTGGCTATAACAGTACTTCATATTTCATATGTGCATTTAAAGATTATTATGGTGTCACGCCATCTCATTATTTTGAGAAAATAATCGGCGTCACAGATGGAATAAACAAAACAATTGACTGATAATGTTTATTACAAGTTGTCTACATGTTAATTATAATATTATACAGCGTTTTTTTTGATGTGATATTCTGGAACCATTAATTTTTAATTGGGTTGCTGTCGCCTATTTTATACATACTATAATTGATGGTTTTCTATGTGATTTAGTTAATAACCTTCTGGGTTTATTTTAAGGGTTAATTGTTACATTGAAATGGCTAGTTATTCCCCGGGGCGATTTTCACCTCGGGGAAATTTTAGTTGGCGTTCTTAAAATGTGTACTTAAGACCAGCAGTAGTGATGAAGTTATAGTTTTCTATACCTGCTCCATTTTTGCTGTAGTCTGAAGTGTTATTATTGTGATCATAAAGTGAAGTATTGCCTTTTTTATTCGTAACCCGATTCCATGCGCCTTCAACATAAACTTTTGCGTTAGGTGTGACGTAATAACCTGCATTGACTGCAACAGAATAGTAATTTTGGTCTTTGACCTTACTGCGATAAGTGATTCTTTTTCCCGGGTCATAGTGTTCATCGTTATCAGATGATTCCACCCAGCCGCTGTATTTAAATGTGCCACCGAGTTCAAAATCTTCATAACGATAACTTCCAGTCAAGCCAATGTAGGGCATTTTAAAACGTTGTTTGTAGCCGATTGCCCTTTCTCCATTCGGGAAGGAGCCGATATCATCTCTGAATCCCTCCTCAGAACTGTAGATATAGGAACCACCTCTGGCTGTAAAGCTATAACGGCTTTCCTGATATCCGGCCATGAGTCCCAGGCGGTAATTGGGTTCGTTGAGGAGCCAGCCTTTGATATTCAGATTAAATTCGTTGGCATAATTGAGTTGTGTATCAGGGTGTCTACTTTCATCCGTCCAGGTTCCGGGGTTACTGGAATCCATCCAGTCCTGATCGACCATATTGCCACTTCGGCTGCCGAGAGTTGTCCAGCCAGCAGCCCCGATAGATATCTGGGGCATCAAATCCCAATTAATTGCACCTTTAATAATTGCAGCGTTATTGAATTTCCAGTCGAGTTGACTGACTTTTCGGCCTCCTTCTTCGGCTAGATAAACACGCTCTTTTGTTTTTCCGCTCAGAGTTCCAAGACTAATGTCCGCATTTATGTTGTCAGGAGTAAACGATAAAGTCTCGGTAGAAGCAAAAGAGCTGATCGCAATAGGGGTTGTCAGGAATATTCCCAGAAGTTTCGCCCGCATAAAAGTTCTCCATTCAATCGTTTTAATGATTGAATATGTATTTTTTATATCTAACTTAATGAGTCAATTACATATTGCTCCACTGTTTATATTTTGTTTAGTATTGAATGATTATCACAATGCGCTATCTGTTTTTGGTTTAATTATCTGTTATTGTTTCATATTGCGGTTTTACTGTGTGGTTTTTTTATGCTTTTGTGGTGCTTTTATCTATTTAAGTGCCATGCCTTTAGAGGCATATAAGCGAAAATAGCATGAGGTTTATCCTCAATTACTATGTTTTTTAGTACAAAAAAGAGGGACAAAACTGAGACACATAAGGCCTCACAATGGCTTGCAAGGCTTTACATGTTTTGAGGTAGTGGGACGTGTGAGCGCAGAGATGGCGCGGTAAGTTGTTGACTTAAAATGTCGTTCTAGGAACTTCTAAGTCGTGGGCCGCAGGTTCGAATCCTGCAGGGCGCGCCATTTCTTCTTCATTTATGCCCGTCTTATCCGTTTCCGCTTTGCCCTTCACCACATCACTTTTTGTCGCTGTTTGGCGAGATAATTCAACGGTGTCAGGCCGTAAAACGCCTTAAAAACAGAGATAAAGTACGACGTGCTGCTATAGCCACATAATTGCGCCACCTGAGTGATATTTTTGTTATCCATCAATAACATCTGTACGGCGTAACGCATACGACACTCTGTGACAATCTGGCTATAGCTGGTATTTTCGTTTTTTAATTTCTTTTTGAGCAGGCTGGGGCTTAAACATAGCGAACTGGCGACAATTCGCAGATTCCAGTAGTGCTGAATATCGCTTTGAATAATGCGGCAGACGCTGTCGCGGACGCTGCTGCGTAAGATATACATCAGTAGGGCAATAACCGCGATTGCTCAAGAAAGTTAGACAATACGGTAAAAAGCAATGCGCGCGTCAACTCCGCTTCGCAGGGTTTGCTGGGTTGCTGCTTGCTGTGGTTGGCGGCTAGCCGGAACACTTCCGGTGTACGGCTATGACAAGCGATAACCGGGGTAGCCAGCCGCGACCAGGGCTTTACACAGGTTAAGTTCTTATTTAAAAACAACAGATAATCGTTGATGATGTTACGGTTGATGTGGGTGATTAATACGTGATTTAACGTTGAGAGTTCAATGACGTTATTGTTGCACGCGAAGGCGGCCAGGTAGTTTTTCGGAAGGGTAAACGTAGCATGGTTATTGACGCTTACCTCTACCTCTTTTTCGGTCAGGATCACCACGCAAGGTTTACTGCTGCTCAATTGCATTTCGCACTCCTCAGATATCAGAAACTCCGCTCAAAGGATCTATGCTTCCTGCATGAGTGATCGGCCCGTTCGCCGATAACGATCTTCTTTCTTTAGCACGCTTTTTAGCAATTAATCTTGATGGAATTCTGACGAGAGCGAAAGAGGTAAGCCAGGTCGTACCCGACTTACCTGGAGGAGATTTAATACTCGAGAATGCCGTGCGCGACGGGCAAATAGCGCAGAGAGAAATAGAGAGTGTCTTTACCGCAAGAGGAACGTTTCGCTAACAGCGAGGCAATTTCTGCGTCCGGTTTCGGTTTCGCTGTAAAGGTTTTGCCTTTGCCGGCGACAAACAGTTCATAAACAATGCCGCTTGCTGGGGCGGAGCTTTGGCAATCGGCGCTGGCCTGTAGATAACGTTCACGCTGTTCAGCGGTAAGTTTATCCACGCCGCTGCCATCCTGTACCCAGACATTAACGCCGGTTGCTTTAACGTGTTCCAGCAGTTGGCGATAGCCATCGGGCGACATGTTTCCGGCGAAAAAACTACTGATATAAACCGGTTTTGCTGAAACATCGCTAATCAGCCGCTGCTCGTTGTTTAACCATGTTAGCAAAGGCTGACGGGCGGCTTCGCTGCGCCAGTTCAGGTCGTCAATTTCCGCGCTGATGTACCAGCCATCCGGCGTTACGCCAGGCGCGGCGCTCCATAATCTGGCTTGCTGGAGATCGGCAGCCAGCAGGCGATTAAGATAGCTTTCCAGCGCTGCGGACGACTGTTTCTGGTGCATAAAAAATTCCGGATCGGCGTTCAGCCCGACAATCAGCTTCAGGCCAGCCTGTTGCGCAGCTGCGGCCCGCTTAAACAATAACGCGCGCTGTTCTGGCTGGGTGAATGCATCGCCGTAACGGGTCCATTGCAAAACCAGGGTATCGAAGCCTTGCAAACGTAACTGACTCATCAGCCCCTGCCACTGGGTATCGGTAACCTGACTATCACGGTTTTGTGGTTGCCAGATAATACCTTTCATCGCAAAGGAAAAAGGGCTGACCAAAAGCAGTGTCAGCAATACGAAAATGAACTTACGCATTTACCAGTGCACTCCAATGGTGAGAAACGCGTTGTTGCGCTCTCCGTTACGTTGATTAATCGCCTTAAAGGTATGTTGATACTCGACGCCGAGACTGACTTTGTGCGGCCAGGCGTCGTAGTGCGTCTCGCCGGTCCAGATATTCCAGCGGACCCCGACACCGCCAAGCTGCGCGCCCTGAGTGCCTTTATCACGATAGCCGTTGTCCTGAACGTGAGCGTAAGGCTCAATAGTCTGTCCGTTAGCTACCTTCTGATGCCAGCTGACGCGATAATCTGCCGTCCACGCCTGAATATCCTGGCGGATATATTGCGCCGCATCGAGGTACAGGTTTTGGGCAAACCAGCCTGAACCGTTCGGGTGCCATTCGTCGCTGTATTTGCCGCCATTAAAGAATGAGGCGCTGGCGCGCAGCATGGTATCGGATGCGCCATTTTGCCCGTTCAGCGGCAACTGCTGTTCGACGGCGAGGAAAAAGATCTGATCGCGCAGCGGCTTCCAGCGTAGACCGGTGCCGGACATCGGATTTTTCACCGGCATCATCACCCCGTTTTCTCCGGTATCGGCAAAGACGCGGCTATAAACTGAGAGCAGGTCGCCTTCCAGCAGCATATTGCGTCCGATGCGGTACTCGGCTTCCAGTTGCCCGTAGCTACGATAGCTTTTCCCTGGCGCTGCGCCGCCGACATTATTGTTAGCGGTGCTCATTGCCCCGGAACGCAAGCCGATAGAAGAATCGAAACTGAACGTCCAGCGGCGACCGACCTCCTCATGCAGACGGCGGAAATTGAAGCGTTGCTGATTTTGCTCTGGGGTGAGTGGGTTTATCAGCGCCTGATTATCAATGTCATCAATCACCAGGCGGGCGTAGTGCTGCGTCGCAGGCATGTCATCCAGACGCTGGTTCACATAGGCCAGTTGTCGGATCAGTGCCGGATCGTCCGGTAGCCCTTTATGCGCCTGTTCGAGCATTTCCCGCGACTGTGCGATATCACCGCTATCCCACAAGGCGTAACCAAGCGCTGCATGGATGTTGCTATTATTCGGTTCCAGTTCCAGCGCGGCGCGCAAATCACTCACCGCCGCCGGGACATTATGACGTTGGCGATAAATTGTCGCCCGCGCAACGTAAGCGTTGGCAGAAGGCGCAATATTGATTGAGCGCGTGAGATCGCTCAGTGCGAGTTCCGGCTGACCAGGAATGTAACGTTGCGCATGCAGCCACCAGTAGAGGGCATTGTTTCCCAGTCCACGTTGTTCTGCCTGTTGTAGCCAGCGATCGCGAGCTGCACCATTTCCTGCCGCCTGGGCGGTATTGGCAGCAGCAAGCAGATCCTCATTGCTCATGTCGTGAAGACTGATTTTCTGCCAGGCCGCCAGTGCGGTGGCGTAGTCCTCAACCTGATACGCCTGATAGGCTACCGCACGATGTTGCCAGGCGTTCGGTTGTCGTTGTTCGGCCTGAAGCCATGCATACAAGGCCACACCGGGTAGCGTGTCCCGATAACACTTTGCCAGACGGTTCCAGGCGGCGGCATCGTAGGAAGGCGACATATCGCCCAGCAAGCGAACTATTGCCGGGCAATTATCTGCAATACCCGGCAACTGGCTTTGCCACTGACGTTGCGCCGCCAGCGGCAAGGGTTTTGATAAAATCGCCACCTTCGCTGGAGTTGCCAGGTAAGGATGACTTTCCAGCAGAGACGCCAGTCGCGCCATTAAAGTCTGGCTGACACGCGCATCGCCCTGGAAAGGATAGCGTTGCAGCAATAAATCGGCAGCTTCGCGTGACTGCTCGTTCTGCATCAGTTGCCAGGTCAGTTGATCCAGGCGGGTAAGATTTGCCGGTTCTTGCTGATACAGCAATCGTGCCAGACGCAGAGATTCAGCCTTGTTACGGGTCGCCACGCTGACAGCATAACGCTCCTCAAGCATTTCATTGGCGGGGAGGGTGGCGAGCAGTTTTTGCGCTGCGTCGTACTGACCTTCTTTTAACAGCACCGGTAGCGTCGCGCCAACAACATACTGGCGGTTATCGGCAAACTGCACCGTATAATTCGCCAATGCCTGAACGGGGTTGGCGCTGTATTTAGATAACAGATAGAGCCAACTTTTCTCTTGTGCGTCCGTGGTAAACAGCGGCTTATTTTCAATGAGATAATGCTGGAGGCGTGCTTTTTCGCCACGATAAGCCAGCGCGGTCGCGTAAGTAATATATGACTGAGGATCGGTGAAGATCCCCTGTGATTGCAGTGCCAGGATCCGATCGTCCAGCTGCCCGGCAAGAAGCACGTCAAACCACTGACGGCGTTCTGCCGCGCTTAATGTGTTCTGCTGGCGTGCTTCATTGTATAGCGTATCTGCCTGGGACCATTGTTTCAGGTAGATTGCCCGTTGCAGCAGATCGGTTCGCAGCGTTTTTCCTTCCGGCGATGCAGCAAACGTCGCATCGTTCAGTTGCGCTCTGGCGACAGGTAACTGTGCCAGCCGCAGGGCATTCTGCCCGACTTCACTGCGACAACGCAGGGTCGGCGCAGCATCGCACGCTTTTTGCTGGGCAAGCAGTTCTTCAACAGTCGTAACGCTTTTCACTTCAACTGGAATAGCCGCCAGACTGCGCTCAAGTCGGGCATCTCCTGGGTGACGTTTCAGTTGATCCTCCAGCAACAGCCGCGCCCGGTCATCATGACCAAAATGGCGATAGGCTTCCGCAAGGTATAAAGTCAGCGGAATATTATCCGGCACCTGCTGGTGTATATATTCAAATTCGCGGATGGCGGTTGCTTCGTCGTTATTTTTCTGTGCCTTCAGCGCCTTATCGAGACGGGGATAAATAACAAAATGGCGATAATCGCTCAGCCCCAGCTCTTCTGCGCTGGTGCCGATATTGTCTGCGAGTGCGCTGGTACTCAATAAAGACGTCAGCAGTAAACCAGACCATCCGATGACGCGATTAAGGTTATTCTCCTTCATTTTCGGACTCCAGTTGCGCAACCTGTTCTGTGTTTAAACCTGCTTTGAGTAATAGTGATTGCATCGAAACTTGTAATTCGCGTTGAATTGTCAGGACGCGATCCAACGTTTCCTGGCTGATAACGCCTTCGGTGACCAAAAACTTGCCGAGCGGCAGAGAACTGCGTTCATGGCGCAATAGCAACACGTTAATTGCTGAACGATTAATATGACCGAGCGTGGTCAGTATTTCGGCGAACAGGAACTGATGCGGCACATATTGCCGCCAGATTTCACCGGTCTGCTGTTCCGTGAGCCACTGATGCTGAACCGCATTGTACAACATTGCCCGCGGATCGTGACCGCGTCGGCGTGCATACCAGTGACGTAACCCCGTGACAATTTGTCCCCGCAGAACAATGACGTAACGCACTTTGCGTCCGACTTTACGCGTCAGGGCCGCCAGCGAAACAGGGTCAATACCATCTTCACTGCCGACAATTAACTCATCATTTTCCAGACGCAGCGGCAGTACTGCATAATGCAGCGCCACGGAGGCCGGCATTTCGGCAATCAGCGAGGAAGGGATCTGCCAGGCATCGATGGATTCCCACGCCACGCCGTTTTGCTCTGCCAGCGCCTGTGCCAGCTGCTCGGCGCTAATCAGCCCCTGCATCAGCATTGAACCGCCCAGGCGTAGACCTTCGACGCGATTACGCAGTGCTGTATCGAGTTGTTCTTCAGTGATGACCTGATTTTCCAGCAGAATTTGACCTAACGGGCGCAACGAGCGGGTATCGCCAGTGACGCTGGGGAAGTCATGCGTTGTTTTATCCCACGCGACGCGACGTGGATCGCCGTGTTGAAGTACCTGTTTTAGCGCGCGCCAGTTGGCCATAAAGTTAATCAGGTTGCCCCAGAAAAGACGCAGGACAGATAGCAGCCCCTGCGTCAGACCGTAGTAGCCAGTGACGAAAATCACCCGCTGCACGATGCGGTTAACCATCAAGCCAAAGTTTAGCCACAGCAGGGTCATTAACCATGCGCTGCCGCTAAAAATAGAAAGGAAATGCCAGGCATCGGGCCACAAACTTTCATACGCCAGCAACAGCAAAAGCTGGAGCATCACCAGCATCGCGAGGAAGCTGACAAAGTTACTGATTGCCCCTTTGCGGTCGCGCCAGAGAAAGTAGTTCAGCGTCAGGCTGGAGGTCCATTTGTGGGTTTTAAAGCCCTGGAAAACAATGCCGATGATCCAGCGAGATTTTTGTCGAACTGCAGTCGAAAAGGTATCGGGGAAATATTCGCGCACGCAGATCATGTTTGACGTCCGTGCGTGCTGTAAAAATTTACGCTGCTCGCGTTCTTTGGCTTCGTCCACCACCGGAAAACGGACAAAAATTTCCGTCATACCTTTCTCTTTCAGGCGGAAACCAATGTCGTAATCTTCAGTCAGACTCTGCACGTCGAAAGCAATACCGTCACCGTCAGCTAACAGAGCGGTCACGGCGCGGCGGCTGAAACAGGTGCCGACGCCTGCGCTGGGCACTTGTCCGGCGAGGGCTTCACGCACCGGAACATCTTTGCCATGCAGCTCTGAAAACTCATCAATGTAAGTCATGCTGGTGAAGTGCGTCCATTCGCGTTCGAACGGATACACCGGGATCTGAATCAGATCTTTACGCTCGACCAGATAGTTGAACAGACGCAATTCCATCGGTGAAATCACATCTTCGGCGTCATGCAGAATAAAACCAGCAAAAGCGAAATTGGCGCTACGCTCAAATTGGGTGATGGCGTCCAGCACGTTGTTCAGACAGTCGGCTTTGCTGGTGGGGCCAGGACGCGCGCAGACTACCTTATGCACATTCGGGAAGCGAGCGCACACTTCGTCAACATCACGCTGAGTATCGGGGTCGTTGGGGTAGGTGCCAACAAAGATATGATAGTTTTCGTAGTCGAGCGTGGTCGCCGCCAGCTCGGCCATATTGCCGATGACGCCCGTTTCATTCCATGCCGGAACCATAATCGCTAACGGTTTTTCATCTGGTTTATACAGTTCGCGGTAACTCATTCGCGGGTAGCGGCGATAAACACTCAACTTGCGTTTAATGCGGCGTACCCAGTAGACGACATCAATAAAAAAATCGTCCAGCCCGCTGATGAACATGATGACCGCTAACGTTATCGCGATTACTTTTAAGCCGTAGAGCCAGGTAGCAAAAACATCAAGAAGCCAGTCCACACAAAAACCTTACATTAACGCTGGTTATGTTTAGGGTGGCGTATATTAAGGTTTTTTATGAATTGTGACAGCTTTTTACCATTAATAGGTATGACTATTGCGGCACGTTATTTTTACACTGGTTATAAAAGTTGCCGTTTGCGTAGAATGTAGACAAAAGCATGGTGTCCTGGGACGGGGAGGTTAACGTCATAGTGAAAAGGAGCGGTGGCACCGAGCAGGTCATCATGTAGTGGAAGTGCCTGGAGGAGGTGAGCAGGCAGGGCAAGATTACGAAAGCCTGTTCCCCGCAAGGACTGACGCCAGATAGTTTCTCTCCATGGCTGCTTTTTGCATCTTACGTCTTAACCCTGCCTTGAATACCTTATCATTAGTCAAAATATTAATAGCGATGTGCCGTATCCCTGAAAATAATTCTGCTGCATTTCCTCTTCTTATTTTGCAGTCGTCTTCATTCATTACCACGTCCAGACGCCAGTGCAGCTTATTCTCCACGTGCCAGTGGTTTCGGATTGCTGTGGCGAACTTCTCTGCGGTTAAATCAACAGAACTGATATAATATCTGACCGTCATTTCTGGCTCTTTCTTTTGTTCTGCTATTATGGACCGAAAGGAGACTGCCACGCATAATTTCTTTAGCCCTTTCCATTCAAACGTGAAATCAATAAGTTCATCAGGGACATCGCAAACAATATGAAGACGGATTTCTTCTCTGCCGTGACTCTTTTCACTCATTGCGTAACTGTCATGCTCTGGATTATTTAATTCTTTCAGCGGAAATTTTTCCTCAAAGGCTTTATTTAGCCGCCCCTGGTTTCCTTTTACCGCGAATAAATAATCACATCCCTGTTTTTGTATCTTCTCTGCAATATCTTTCTGGCAACCCATCGCATCGGTTGTGATGATTTTTCCTTTAATATCCAGCATGTTAATAAGTTCAGGGATAGCTGTAATCTCATTAGATTTCTTATCCGTCTTGATCTGTCCGATGACCAGACTGTGCATTGTTGAGAACGCACTAATGACATGAATCGCTCCCCTGCGGTGACTCTTGTCAGAAGAGTGCCGGAGCGTTTTTCCATCAATTGCAATGACGTCTTTATCATCTGAAGAATGACAATCACGCATCAAGTTAATAAAGCACTCGTGAAATTTTGCAGGACTGATACAGGATACAACTCTGGCAATGGTATCGTGAACAGGAATACCATTTTCAAAATCACCATATTGCTTCAAAAAATCGAGATGTGTTTCCCCAAAATCCTCTATATCTTCCCAACCTTCTGCACCAGAAATAACGGCACAAATAGTCAACAGTAGAATATCCGATAATTTATGTTCCACTTTCCAGGGTTGTCTGTAATCGGGGATAATAGAAATATGTTCCATCAATTTTTTAAGTTCCATTTTGTTCTCCTTAATTATGTAAGAAGTATTTGATCATGTATAAGCAATAAAAAACAGCTTCAGGTAATAAGGAATATCTCAATTTTTAAACATAAAATGCGAATTATTTAGTACAAAAAGTGAACTTCTGATGATCTTTCCCTGGTTAATATCCAGGCATCATGTTACGTGACATGGTGTAGCTATTGAAAAACTACGTTAGCGGATATTTGTTTGCCTCCTTTTTTTTACCCAGCATACCCCATCCCAACAATTTGAATTAAATGTCGTAAAATTGATAACTTCTTTACCTTTTGAAAAATATGTTATTGGGCAAAACTCATCTCCACTTAATGGTTTAAAGCTGGTTATTATGTCACAATTTAATTGTTGTGATAGTGATTGAGCGATGAAATCAGTTAGAGATGGAAGATACTTGCTTTCAATCGATGTTGTTGATGTGCCGAAATCAACTTCATAAGAAAAATCAATCTTCGCTAGTAATTCAATATATTCTGCATCTTTGTCAATAAAAGATGTGTCATAAGTAATGTTTTTTTATACTCATTTACATCAAAGTAGTCATATTTTAATATCGAAAAGTCAATGTCTAGAGCATTTACAAACTTATAAATACTATCGGTTAGTTTACTTTTATCTTTATACTCTATGAGTATACTTGATTTGGTGATCATATTTTTAAAATCTCCAAAAAGGTTCTAAAACGGATTGATCAATCACTTCAACTCGAGCTGTTGAATTATTAGGTTTGAAGTTTCCAAAGAATTCATGAAATTCCTCAAGTGTATTTTTGGAATTGGAACTTCTAATTACCAGGACGATACCATTATCTCCCACCAGGCCAACTCCCTTGTTAACATTTTTTACCTCATGATATACCTCATATAATGTAGCATTATTTCTAAGATAAAAATTACGAAGTTCATTGTTAAAAGATGGGTATTGTCCCGTTCTACATATTGGATTAATCTTTTTTTATTTCTTTTTGTAATAAGGCCAATGCACACTCGCCAGCAATAATTTCATCAAATAAGTATTCCAATGTTCCTCTTAACACTAAAGCACGACAATCATTTTCCGTAGTGCGTTTAATAAATAACTCTTTTTCAATATATAACTCTTGCATAACTTCAGAATTTGAAGATAGTAATTGGCAGCGGCATGGGAACTCAAGATGTTCATTGTATAAAACGCTAAAAACTATGTTTCCCGCAATAATAAATATATCTTTTATCGGCAGAATTATATTCATCACAACCCCTTGTCTTTCAATATTTTGAGTATTGCTACATCCTCATCAGATAACCCAAGCATTTTTTTGTGTCTTATCATGAAATCCTTAACGTGCGTTTCTGCACTCCCTAGTCCATAACGTCCTAATTTTTCAGCTATTCCTAGTTTCTCTTGTGTACCATGTAAAAACTCTTCAAGAATAGCGGCTTTACTCGGATTTGAACGAACAATAATCGTCATGTCTAATACCGAAGCTTCGGCTCCAAAATGTTCAAGCATTCTGAATTCATCTGAGCCTGGTAATGCTATTATTAAATGTCTTTTCCGCGATATAGCCGCCAGAAGTTCTGGGGCTGCCTTCTCAACCCCATGAGATCACTGGAGCTATTCATCATTTTAGATAATGAAGCTCCTTTATTTAATCCTAAGGGATCTATCCATCTTAAAGGATTCGGCACATACCGGTAAGTCTGCTCCCCTCCCTGCAACCCCAGTGGATCACTCACCAGGTACATCCCGCTCTCCGGCTCGTAATACCGGAACCGGTTATAGCACAGCCCCGATTCCGCATCCCGCCACTGCCCCGCATACAGCAGGCCGGGGTCGGCTTCCGGGTCCAGTTCCCCGCGCGGGTCCGGGTAGCCGGTGTCTGCGGGCAGGCTGAGTGCCAGCCCCCACAGGCTGGTCTGTCCCGGTCGCCAGACGGTTTTACCTTCACTGTTAAAGAGCATCAGCGGGCGGCCCGTCAGGTCGCTCACCGCATGATTCGTCCGCGTCACCCACTGCGGGGCCACCGACGGATGCGCCTGCCGTACCCGGCTGAACTGCTGGCTTATCAGCTCAAAGCCGTTAAACACCAGGTGCCGTACGCTGTACAGTTTATCATCGCGGTATTCCCGGATTTCCGCAATACTGTCGCCGTCCCACAGGTACGTGAAGCGGATTTTCTTCCGGTCGCAGCGTTTCTCTGTTCGTCTGCCGCTGGCGTCGTGGCGGTATTCCCACTGCTCCCCCTGTGCGCTGCAATACCCGGTCAGCTGGTCCCGGCTGTCCCACCGGAACCGCTCTGTTTCCGGGCGGTAGCCGTCACGGTGTCTGGTGCGGCTGACCATCCGGCCTGCGGCGTCATAGTCATACTGCGTGTTTCCGGCCTGTTTCAGCCGGTGGCCTCCGGCATACTGGTCAGTCTCTTCACTTATCCGGTGCCTGCCCGCAGACTGCGCCTTCAGGTAGCCACAACTGTCATAGCCATAGGACTCATCGCCTTCGCCATAGCCCAGCCCGGTGCCTGAGGCTGTCACCGCCGTGACCTGGCCGTTCCGGTCCAGCCGGTATTCCCGCCGTGTTTCCCGTCCGTAATCTTCCCGGCTGGTGACAGCCGACACATTGCCCGCGCTGTCGTAACGGTACTCCCGTACCAGTGAGGGGAGCAGCCCGCCCCATGTGGTTTCCTCCGGGAAAAATCCGGCGCGCTGGGTGACAAGCTGGCTGGCTGCATTCCAGCCCTGCTCACAGGCAAAACCCCGGTTACTGTGCCGGAACACTTCACGTCCCGCCTCATCACGGCTGAACGTCAGCGTCTCATCCCCCGGCAGAATGACCTCTGTCAGTTCTCCGGCGGCGTTGTAGCGGTACGTGGTTTTCAGCAGGGATTCATCGGGGTGTCTGTCGCGTTCATCTTCCGGTGGCAGGATACAGCGGATATCTGGCTAATCCGCCCCTGATTCCCCTCATCTTCCGGACCGTTCCAGGAATAATCCAGCAGCCAGGCCGGGGCCTCTGCCAGAGTGATTTCCCGGCAGGCATGTTCGGTGTACCCATCAAGTTTGCCCTGGTACAGCGCCAGCGTTTCCTGGTACAGCTCTGGTGTCAGGGTTCCCTGTGGAACGGCTTCGCGGGTAATGACCAGGTTGATGCCACTGTTATCTGTGGACACCAGGACCTGCATTGACTGATCCTGCCATTGAGACGGCAGTTGAATGTGGCCTTCATTAAAAGTGAACTGCATAAAATACTCCCTGATAATCTGAGTGAATCAGTTGATGAAAACAGAACCGCCCACGATGGTGATGCCATCCTTCGACAGCCTGATTACCGTCGATTCCCCGACCTGTAGCTGAATGCCATCCGGCGTCAGCGCAATTTTGCTTTCCTCCACAGCCAGCAAAATTTCCTTAATCGCCGTATAAGCCTGTATACCGTCGCCTTCGCCACCATTGTTTACAGCGTCAACATGCACCGAACCGGCAATCGTGCCTCTGTCCTGAAAGACATCCTCAGATAAAGACCCTTTCAGTACTCCGGTGATCTTGTGGCCTTTTTCCACCGTAAGAAGGCGGTTACCTTCCTGGATCGTGACCGTCTGGTCATTTTTTACGGTTTCGCGGTGATCGTGTTTTACGGTGGTGGTACGGTCGTTGAGCACTTCGGTATCCATGTTCTTCTGCGCGTGGATGTAGACCTGTTCTCTCCCTGTCGCATCATCAAACTTCAGCTCATTAAATCCGCTGCCCATGTACGTTTTGGAGCGGATGGTCATCTGCATCTTTGTTCCCGGCAGGCTGCCGGGGGTGCGGTTTTCCTGGTGGTAGGTGCGCCCCATAATGATCGGCTGGTCCGGATCGCCGTTGAGGAAGTCTACAATCACCTCCTGACCCACACGCGGTATCGCCAGGTGGCCAAAACCGGTGCCTGCCCACGCCTGTGCCACACGGATCCAGCACGAACTGTCTTGGTCTGCCGGGTTATAACGGTCCCAGTTGAACTTCACCCGCACGCGACCATGTTCGTCGCAGAAGATTTCCTCGCCTGCCGGTCCTGTCACGACAGCGCTCTGCGGGCCGTCGACCAGCGGTTTCAGCAACGGCTGTGGTCGCCATGTTCTGTCTGCCGGGATCACCGCAAAATGGTTCTCCAGCGCCGTCCCCGCTCCCTGCCGTCCTGGCACCGCCTGTGGCTGTTCGCCGTGCAGTTCACTTGCCACCACCTGCCATTCCCGGTTCAGGTTCGCCTGCGGATGCCCCGTCAGCACAATTCGCCGTCCCGGCCATATCTCCGGCGAGCGGCCCATTCCCCGCGCGGTTTCTGCGTTGTTTCGCCAGCCGTCCATCTGCCAGCGGGCAAAGTTCTGCCCGTGGGCGCTCTTGAAACGTCCGGGGTAGTCATACACTTCATACTGCGTGCGCTGGTAGTCCTGGTGCTGGCCTTCCTGTTCAAAACGTCCGGCCCAGCCGGGGCGTTTAAAGGTGTAGTCTTTTGTCACCACGGAAGAAGGGCGGATTTGTGCGCTGTAGCGGAACTGGCTGATGCAGAGGGTGCTCACCTCGGTACGGGTGTTCGGGTTCCATGGGATTTCAAAAGATTCGGGCAGATGGCGGACTGTGTCGCACAGCACCAGGCTCTGGTCGGTACTTTTGTAAGCATGCTCCTCATAAAAGAAGATGCCTTCCTCCGCCGCCATCCGGCACAGAAAATCGTAATCAGTCTCACCGTACTGGACACAAAACTCACGGGAAGGATGCGGCTCGCTGAACAGCGGACTCCATTCGGTCACCCCGTTTTCCTGCAACATCGTGCCGAGGATGCTTTTGATGTCCTCGTTCTGGAAGATACGGAAGTTCTGGCGCAGACCGGCACGCCACAGCGGCGGGTGCACCTTCATGCTGTACAGCATCTGGTTTTTGTCGTTCTCCCCGAGTTCAAACCAGGTCACCACGCCTTTCACCCGGCGCTGTACTTCATCGCCCTGCCATATCGTCAGGTAGGCCATTTTGTCCAGCACCTGCGCAAATTCAAGGGAGAGAAACTGCTGGCTGACCAGGGAGAGATCGAGGGAAAAGAGCGAAGAGAGTGACTGGTTCAGATGAAAGGAAACCACCGCAAAAGCATCCGGCGGCAGACCGTCCACTTCCAGTGTGAAACGTAATCCGGTTGACATAGCAACCTCCAGTAAAATGAATAATGATCCGTACCGTACAACTGCGGATAATGTGATAAGCGGGACGACTTCAGACGTTATTAGGGAAGGAACAGAAAATGCTATGGTTATGTGAGAATTTTGTTTAAATATTACTTTACAGAAACGGGTGTCTGTTCAGTCAAAAAAATAATCACAAGCTCAACCTCTTGTTTCTTGGCGTTATTCAGGACAGGTACGCATATCACAACGAGTAACAAAAACGTAAAGTCAAACCAATATTCATAATATATTTTTATTCACAGCAATAAATAATCCAATTAACATTATTAAAATGAATGATTGCATAAGAAATATATGCTACCGCTCCACCCTGATAACATGATCTGCACATTGCACATCTTAACGTTGTTAAATACTGGCTCAATAGTGGATATTTTAAATTAGGAATTTATCAAATTCACTTGATAAATAGATTGAGTGAATAATATAACAATTAATGATGATTAATCGTGATTAAATTATTCATTGCTTTATATGATAGATGGCTTGTTTATAACGATGAAAATTTAGAAAGGGCATTGTGATCTACAATTGGAAGAAACACAGATTTAACTAAGTTTCATATACAAACATCTCGTGAAACTTTGAAAAATAAAAGCCTTCGATATTTCATATGTTTAATAAGTTTTTCTCTAATTTGTTGATCAACAATACCAGGAGGTGATGCACCACGCCCTGAATTTGAACTTAATAATCACTCTCTCTCCGGCAGCATAATCACAAACCTTGTCCCCCGCGCATCTGACGTTACTGCAACCGTGCCTTTATGCGCGACAACAATCGATTTCACTATCGCCAGCCCAATGCCGCTACCTTCGCCTTTTCGCTGGCGGGAAGGGTCAACGCGATAGAAACGGTCAAACAATCGCGGTAAGTGCTCGGGCGCAATGGGCGTACCGGGGTTTTCGACGGAAACTTGCACCTGATGATTGACCGTCTGGCAGCGCACTACAATAGCCTCACTGGGTGGCGTATAACGCAGGGCATTAGAAAGCAGGTTGCTTAACGCCCGACGCAGCATCAGCGGATCGCCCGCAACCTGACATTTGTCGCCAACAAATCGCAACTCCACGCCGCGATCTTCCGCTAACGCCTCGAAAAAATCGAACACTTTGCCGACTTCATCCGCCAGGTTGAGCATTTTCTTTTCGGGGATTAGCTGGTTGTTATCGGCCTGAGCGAGAAACAGCATATCGCTGACCATTTTCGCCATTCGCGTCAGCTCTTCGAGATTAGAGTAGAGCACATCTTCCAGCTCCTTCTGGCTGCGAGACTGGCTGAGGGCGATTTCCGTTTGCGTGATGAGATTGGTAATCGGCGTGCGAATTTCGTGAGCGATATCCGCTGAGAAATTGGACTGGCGGGTAAAGACATCCTCAATACGCTCGATCATATGGTTGAACGACAGTACCAGCTGTTCCAGCTCAATCGGCACGGTCTGCGGGTCGAGGCGAACGTCGAGATCTTTCGAGGTAATATTCTGGATTTGACGGCTGACGCTGCGGATCGGCGCGTGACCTTTATGTACCGCCAACAGTACGATAAAGACGATCAGGATGCTGATTACCGATGCGGTCATAATAAGTTTATTCATCAAATCATTTATGTAATGAAGATGAAAATCGATCGAAAGCGCGATGTAGAGCGTATAAATCGGTTTGCCGTCCACCAACGGGCCAACCGGCAAGTTAATCATCCGCCAGTTGCTGTGTTCCATATGCCCGTGACCGTGGCCTGGCATCATCATCGTCGGGCCGGAAAGGAGATACACCTCGCCACCCTGAGCGTCTTTATCGGGTATGGCGTCACGCGTAAACTCGCGGATATCCGGCGCACCGGGGGAGTGATACACCGTTTTACCCTGACTATCTGCCAGGGAAATCAACACATTGGAATAACCACTGACGATATCTTCCAGCGTCATTAAGCGTCGGGCTTGCGTTTCGTCAGGGTGATTTAGTACCCGTTCAAGGGTGGCGCTAATCTCTTTTAAATCATTAATATCCTGCTCGGCAAAATGAACTTTTACTGAGTGGATCATGATCCATGCAAAGGCGAAAAACGCCGCGATGGTGGCCAGGCTGATAAAAAAGGTCAGGCGGGTTGCCAGCGAAAACGGGCGCTGAAATGGCTTACTGACCATCCGGCACCTCAAGCATGTAACCCACGCCGCGCACGGTCTGAATTAGCTTCGGCTCAAAGTCGTTGTCGATTTTGCCGCGCAGCCGCTTCACCGCCACATCAATAGCATTGGTATCGCTGTCAAAATTCATGTCCCATACCTGCGAGGCGATAAGCGAGCGGGGCAGCACTTCGCCCTGATGGCGAAGGAAGAACTCCAGCAGAGTAAACTCTTTACTGGTCAAAGTGATGCGCGTGCCGCTGCGGGTGACTTTGCGGCTGACGAGATCGACCATCAAATCGGCAACCTGAAACTGACTTTCGATAATCACCGCCGCCCCGCGCCGCAGTAATGTGCGCACCCGCGCCAGCAGTTCAGCAAAAGCGAATGGCTTCACCAGGTAGTCATCTGCCCCCAACTCCAGCCCCTTGACGCGATGTTCAATGGTGCCAAGCGCGGTAAGCAACAGAATCGGCATCCCTTTATTGGCGGAGCGTAACATGCGCACGATATCCCAGCCGTTCACGTCCGGCAGCATAATATCGAGGATTATCAGATCATAATCACCGGTCATCGCCAGATGGTAGCCATTCAGCCCGTTGTCGGCCAAATCGACCACAAAACCGGCTTCGGTTAACCCTTTGGTCAAGTATTCTCCGGTTTTCTTTTCATCTTCGACAATCAACAGTTTCATATTTCCTCCGCATGTTGCCCGGGCAATTCTAGAGTAGCGGGATCAGATGGCAATCGCTTATTGGCAAAATGACAATTTTGTCATTTTCCTGTCACCGGAAAATCAGAGCCTGGCGAGTAAAGTTGGCGGTATAAAATCACCAGAAATTATGAGCCTATGTCTCCTTGTAAACTTCTGCCATTTTGTGTGGCCCTTGCGCTAACCGGTTGTTCACTGGCACCGGATTATCAGCGTCCGGCAATGCCCGTGCCGCAGCAGTTCTCACTCAGCCAGAACGGCCTGGTTAACGCAGCAGATAACTATCAGAACGCGGGCTGGCGCACCTTTTTTGTTGATAATCAGGTGAAGACGCTGATTAGCGAGGCGCTGGTGAATAATCGGGATTTGCGCATGGCGACGCTGAAAGTGCAGGAGGCACGGGCGCAATATCGTCTGACCGATGCCGACCGCTACCCACAGCTCAATGGCGAGGGCAGCGGCAGCTGGAGCGGTAATCTTAAAGGGAATACCGCCACGACACGGGAGTTTTCGACCGGCCTTAACGCCAGCTTTGATCTCGATTTTTTCGGTCGCTTAAAGAACATGAGCGAAGCCGAGCGCCAAAATTATTTAGCCACTGAGGAAGCCCAGCGCGCGGTGCATATTTTGCTGGTTTCTAATGTCGCGCAAAGTTATTTCAATCAGCAGCTAGCGTATGCGCAATTGCAAATAGCCGAAGAAACGCTGCGTAATTATCAGCAGTCATATGCGTTTGTCGAAAAACAACTGTTGACAGGTAGCAGTAATGTTCTGGCGCTGGAACAGGCTCGCGGGGTGATTGAAAGTACCCGCAGCGACATCGCTAAACGTCAGGGGGAACTGGCGCAGGCGAATAATGCATTGCAACTGTTATTGGGAAGCTACGGCAAGCTGCCGCAAGCGCAGACAGTAAACAGCGACAGCCTGCAAAGCGTTAAATTACCGGCGGGATTGTCGTCGCAAATCTTATTGCAGCGCCCGGATATTATGGAAGCTGAACACGCGTTAATGGCGGCTAATGCCAATATTGGCGCTGCACGCGCGGCATTTTTCCCGTCTATCAGCCTGACCAGCGGAATATCAACCGCCAGCAGCGATCTGTCGTCATTATTTAACGCCAGCAGCGGGATGTGGAATTTTATTCCTAAAATTGATATCCCCATTTTTAATGCCGGACGCAACCAGGCCAATCTGGATATCGCCGAAATTCGCCAGCAGCAGTCGGTGGTGAATTATGAACAGAAAATCCAGAACGCCTTTAAAGAAGTGGCAGATGCGCTGGCATTACGTCAAAGCCTGAACGATCAAATTAGCGCCCAGCAGCGTTATCTGGCATCGCTGCAAATTACTTTGCAACGGGCGCGGGCATTATATCAGCACGGCGCAGTAAGTTATCTGGAAGTGCTGGATGCCGAGCGTTCTTTATTTGCAACCCGACAAACTTTACTCGACCTGAATTATGCCCGTCAGGTTAACGAAATTTCTTTGTATACCGCACTTGGTGGCGGTTGACAGCAATATACTCGTCATACTTCAAGTTGCATGTGCTGCGTCTGCGTTCGCTCACCCCAGTCACTTACTTATGTAAGCTCCTGGGGATTCACTCGCTTGTCGCCTTCCTGCAACTCGAATTATTTAGAGTATGACTTTTAACTCCAGGAGAGAATAAATGAAAAAAGCACTGCAAGTCGCAATGTTCAGTCTGTTTACCGTTATTGGCTTTAATGCCCAGGCTAACGAACATCATCATGAAACCATGAGCGAAGCACAACCACAGGTTATTAGCGCCACTGGCGTGGTAAAGGGTATTGATCTGGAAAGCAAAAAAATCACCATCCATCACGATCCGATTGCTGCCGTGAACTGGCCGGAGATGACCATGCGCTTTACCATCACCCCGCAGACGAAAATGAGTGAAATTAAAACCGGCGACAAAGTGGCGTTTAATTTTGTCCAGCAGGGCAACCTTTCTTTATTACAGGATATTAAAGTCAGCCAGTAACCCAGGTTTAATGAGATGAAAAAAATCGCGCTTATTATCGGCAGCATGATCGCGGGCGGTATTATTTCTGCGGCAGGTTTTACCTGGGTTGCAAAGGCGGAACCGCCTGCAGAAAAAACGTCGACCGCAGAACGTAAAATCTTATTCTGGTATGACCCAATGTATCCCAATACGCGGTTCGATAAACCAGGTAAATCGCCGTTTATGGATATGGATCTGGTGCCGAAATATGCCGATGAAGAGAGTTCTGCGTCTGGTGTGCGCATTGACCCGACTCAGACGCAGAATCTGGGGGTGAAAACGGCTACCGTCACGCGCGGACCGCTGACTTTTGCCCAGAGTTTCCCGGCGAATGTCAGTTACAACGAGTATCAGTATGCCATTGTGCAGGCTCGCGCTGCCGGGTTTATCGACAAGGTGTATCCGCTTACCGTGGGCGATAAAGTACAAAAGGGCACACCGCTTCTCGACCTGACCATTCCTGACTGGGTGGAAGCGCAGAGTGAGTATTTACTGCTGCGCGAAACCGGCGGTACGGCGACCCAGACTGAAGGCATTCTTGAGCGGCTGCGACTGGCGGGAATGCCGGAGGCGGATATTCGCCGCCTGATCGCCACGCAAAAAATCCAGACTCGCTTTACGCTCAAAGCGCCCATTGATGGCGTGATCACCGCGTTTGATCTGCGCGCGGGAATGAATATCGCCAAAGATAACGTGGTAGCGAAAATTCAGGGTATGGACCCGGTGTGGGTCACTGCTGCGATCCCGGAGTCTATCGCCTGGCTGGTGAAAGATGCCTCGCAGTTTACCCTCACCGTTCCGGCGCGACCGGATAAAACACTCACCATCCGCAAATGGACGCTGCTACCTGGCGTGGATGCCGCGACCCGCACGCTGCAGCTGCGTCTGGAAGTCGACAACGCCGACGAGGCGCTAAAACCGGGCATGAACGCCTGGTTGCAACTCAACACCGCCAGCGAACCGATGCTGCTCATTCCGTCACAAGCGCTGATTGATACCGGCAGCGAACAGCGGGTGATTACCGTTGATGCCGACGGGCGCTTTGTACCGAAACGCGTTGCTGTTTTCCAGGCATCGCAAGGCGTCACCGCATTACGCTCTGGTCTGGCGGAAGGTGAAAAGGTGGTTTCCAGCGGCCTGTTCCTGATTGATTCCGAAGCCAATATTTCTGGCGCACTGGAGCGGATGCGCTCTGAAAGTGCTACCCATGCGCATTGAGGGAATAACCAATGATTGAATGGATTATTCGTCGCTCGGTGGCGAACCGTTTTTTGGTGCTGATGGGCGCGTTGTTTCTGAGCATCTGGGGCACCTGGACCATCATTAATACGCCAGTGGATGCGCTGCCGGATCTCTCCGATGTGCAGGTTATTATTAAAACCAGCTATCCCGGTCAGGCACCACAAATCGTTGAAAATCAGGTGACTTATCCGCTAACCACCACCATGTTGTCGGTGCCTGGCGCGAAGACTGTGCGCGGTTTCTCACAGTTTGGCGACTCTTATGTGTATGTCATTTTCGAAGATGGCACCGATCCGTACTGGGCGCGTTCGCGGGTGCTGGAGTACCTCAACCAGGTACAGGGTAAGCTGCCTGCGGGAGTCAGCGCCGAGCTGGGGCCAGATGCCACGGGTGTTGGCTGGATCTATGAATATGCACTGGTGGATCGCAGCGGTAAGCACGATCTGGCCGATTTACGCTCATTACAGGACTGGTTTCTCAAATATGAGCTGAAAACCATCCCTGACGTTGCGGAAGTGGCGTCGGTGGGCGGTGTGGTGAAAGAGTATCAGGTGGTTATCGATCCCCAGCGCCTGGCGCAGTATGGCATCAGTCTCGCCGAAGTAAAAAGCGCGCTGGATGCTTCAAACCAGGAAGCGGGCGGTTCGTCGATCGAACTGGCGGAAGCGGAATATATGGTGCGCTCCAGCGGCTATCTGCAAACGCTCGACGACTTTAATCACATCGTTTTAAAAGCCAGTGAAAATGGCGTGCCCGTTTATCTGCGCGATGTTGCGAAGGTCCAGATTGGCCCGGAGATGCGCCGGGGCATTGCCGAACTAAACGGCGAAGGCGAAGTGGCGGGCGGGGTGGTGATCCTGCGATCCGGCAAAAACGCCCGAGAAGTGATCGCCGCCGTGAAGGACAAACTGGAAACGCTGAAAAGTAGTCTGCCGGAAGGCGTGGAGATAGTTACAACATACGATCGCAGCCAGCTCATTGACCGCGCCATCGACAACCTCAGCGGCAAGTTGCTGGAAGAGTTTATTGTGGTGGCGGTAGTCTGTGCGCTGTTTCTCTGGCATGTGCGCTCGGCGCTGGTGGCGATTATTTCGTTGCCGCTGGGGTTGTGTATTGCTTTTATTGTCATGCACTTCCAGGGACTGAATGCCAATATTATGTCGTTGGGTGGCATTGCGATTGCCGTCGGGGCGATGGTCGATGCTGCTATCGTCATGATCGAGAATGCGCATAAACGGCTGGAAGAGTGGCAGCACCAGCATCCTGACGCCACGCTGGATAATAAAACGCGCTGGCAGGTGATCACCGATGCGTCTGTTGAAGTGGGGCCGGCGCTATTTATCAGTCTGCTGATTATCACGTTGTCGTTTATCCCGATCTTCACCCTGGAAGGGCAGGAAGGGCGTCTGTTTGGCCCGTTGGCGTTCACCAAAACGTATGCGATGGCGGGTGCGGCGCTGCTGGCGATCGTAGTGATCCCGATCCTGATGGGCTACTGGATCCGTGGCAAAATTCCGCCGGAAAGCAGTAACCCGCTCAATCGCTTTTTGATTCGTGTTTATCATCCGCTGTTGCTGAAAGTACTGCACTGGCCGAAAACCACGCTGCTGGTGGCGGCGCTTTCGGTGCTGACGGTTCTCTGGCCGCTCAATAAAGTTGGCGGGGAATTTTTACCGCAGATCAATGAAGGCGACTTGTTGTATATGCCATCGACGCTGCCGGGGATTTCCGCAGCAGAGGCGGCGAGTATGCTGCAAAAAACCGACAAGCTAATTATGAGCGTACCTGAAGTGGCGCGGGTATTTGGCAAAACCGGGAAAGCGGAAACCGCCACCGATTCTGCTCCGCTGGAGATGGTAGAAACGACCATCCAGCTTAAGCCGCAGGAGCAGTGGCGGCCAGGCATGACGATGGACAAAATCATTGAGGAACTGGATAACACCGTGCGGCTGCCGGGGCTGGCGAATCTGTGGGTGCCGCCAATTCGTAACCGTATCGATATGCTCTCAACCGGCATTAAAAGCCCCATCGGCATTAAAGTTTCCGGCACTGTGCTGGCGGATATCGACGCGATGGCTGAGCAAATTGAAGAAGTAGCGCGAACGGTGCCAGGCGTAGCTTCTGCGCTTGCCGAGCGGCTGGAAGGTGGGCGCTATATCAACGTTGAGATTAACCGTGAAAAAGCCGCACGTTACGGTATGACGGTGGCGGATGTGCAGTTGTTTGTGACTTCTGCGGTGGGCGGGGCGATGGTTGGCGAAACGGTGGAAGGGATTGCCCGTTATCCAATTAATCTGCGTTATCCGCAAAGCTGGCGCGATAGTCCGCAGGCACTGCGCCAGCTGCCGATCCTGACGCCGATGAAGCAGCAAATCACCCTGGCAGACGTGGCCGACATTAAAGTCTCTACCGGACCGTCGATGCTGAAAACCGAGAATGCGCGCCCGACGAGCTGGATTTATATCGATGCCCGCGATCGTGACATGGTGTCGGTGGTTCACGATTTGCAAAAAGCGATAGCTGAAAAAGTGCAGTTAAAACCGGGCACCAGCGTGGCATTCTCCGGGCAGTTCGAGCTACTGGAGCGCGCCAACCATAAGCTTAAACTCATGGTGCCGATGACGTTGATGATTATCTTCGTGCTGTTGTATCTGGCGTTCCGTCGGGTGGGCGAAGCGTTGCTGATTATCAGCAGCGTACCGTTTGCGCTGGTGGGCGGCATCTGGTTGCTGTGGTGGATGGGCTTTCATCTTTCCGTGGCGACGGGCACTGGCTTTATCGCCCTCGCCGGGGTCGCCGCCGAATTTGGCGTGGTGATGCTGATGTATTTACGTCACGCCATAGAGGCCGTGCCGTCGTTGAATAATCCACAAACATTCAGCGAGCAGAAGCTGGATGAGGCGTTATATCACGGCGCGGTCCTGCGCGTGCGCCCGAAAGCGATGACGGTGGCGGTGATTATCGCCGGTCTGCTGCCGATTCTGTGGGGAACGGGGGCTGGTTCAGAGGTGATGAGCCGGATTGCCGCGCCGATGATTGGCGGCATGATCACCGCACCTTTGCTGTCGCTGTTTATTATCCCGGCGGCGTATAAGCTGATGTGGCTGCACCGACATCGGGTACGGAAATAAAAGCAGGATACCCCGTTTAACCGTGTGGATTGTGTCTTGCGACGATGGGCACTAAATGTTAAAAGGTGCCCCTCAACAAAAAAGACACACAGGGGAAAGGCGTGAAAAACGCGTCAACCGTATCGGAAGATACTGCGTCGAATCAAGAGCCGACGCTTCATCGCGGATTACATAACCGTCATATTCAACTGATTGCGTTGGGTGGCGCAATTGGTACTGGTCTGTTTCTTGGCATTGGCCCGGCGATTCAGATGGCGGGTCCGGCTGTATTGCTGGGCTACGGCGTCGCCGGGATCATCGCTTTCCTGATTATGCGCCAGCTTGGCGAAATGGTGGTTGAGGAGCCGGTATCCGGTTCATTTGCCCACTTTGCCTATAAATACTGGGGACCGTTTGCGGGCTTCCTCTCTGGCTGGAACTACTGGGTAATGTTCGTGCTGGTGGGAATGGCAGAGCTGACCGCTGCGGGCATCTATATGCAGTACTGGTTCCCGGATGTTCCAACGTGGATTTGGGCTGCCGCCTTCTTTATTATCATCAACGCCGTTAACCTGGTGAACGTGCGCTTATATGGCGAAACCGAGTTCTGGTTTGCGCTGATTAAAGTGCTGGCGATCATCGGTATGATCGGCTTTGGCCTGTGGCTGCTGTTTTCTGGTCACGGCGGCGAGAAAGCCAGTATCGACAACCTCTGGCGCTACGGTGGTTTCTTCGCCACCGGCTGGAATGGGCTGATTTTGTCGCTGGCGGTAATTATGTTCTCCTTCGGCGGTCTGGAGCTGATTGGGATTACTGCCGCTGAAGCGCGCGATCCGGAAAAAAGCATTCCAAAAGCGGTAAATCAGGTGGTGTATCGCATCCTGCTGTTTTACATCGGTTCACTGGTGGTTTTACTGGCGCTCTATCCGTGGGTGGAAGTGAAATCCAACAGTAGCCCGTTTGTGATGATTTTCCATAATCTCGACAGCAACGTGGTAGCTTCTGCGCTGAACTTCGTCATTCTGGTAGCATCGCTGTCAGTGTATAACAGCGGGGTTTACTCTAACAGCCGCATGCTGTTTGGCCTTTCTGTGCAGGGTAATGCGCCGAAGTTTTTGACTCGCGTCAGCCGTCGCGGTGTGCCGATTAACTCGCTGATGCTTTCCGGAGCGATCACTTCGCTGGTGGTGTTAATCAACTATCTGCTGCCGCAAAAAGCGTTTGGTCTGCTGATGGCGCTGGTGGTAGCAACGCTGCTGTTGAACTGGATTATGATCTGTCTGGCGCATCTGCGTTTTCGTGCAGCGATGCGACGTCAGGGGCGTGAAACACAGTTTAAGGCGCTGCTTTATCCGTTCGGCAACTATCTTTGCATCGCCTTCCTCGGCATGATTTTGCTGCTGATGTGCACGATGGATGATATGCGCTTGTCAGCGATCCTGCTGCCGGTGTGGATTGTATTCCTGTTTGTGGCATTTAAAACGCTGCGTCGGAAATAAGGCATTCACGCTACATCCGACAAAACGATGTCCGCTCTCATCCATTCGATGAGAGCGGTTTTTTTAATTACTGCTTAAATGCACCCGCCAGAGAGCGAATATCATTGCCGGTTGGCGACTGATGAAGTCGCAGACCAAACTCTTCGACAATCGCAAATATGTGATCGAATATATCAGCCTGAATGCTTTCATATTCCAGCCACACCACGGTGTTGGTAAACGCATAGATCTCGAGCGGTAAACCATTATCACCTGGAGCCAGTTGGCGTACCATTAAAGTCATATCTTTACGAATCCGCGGATGGTTACGCAGATATTCGTTCAGATAGGCACGAAAGGTTCCAATATTGGTCATTCGGCGCAGGTTTAATACCGACTCCGTAGAACCTTGCTGGCGATTCCACTCATTAATTTCCTGATGGCGGCTGGTTAAATAAGGCTTTAACAAATGCGCTTTATTCAGACGTTGCATTTCGTCTTCATCAAGAAAACGAATACTGGTGACATCAATACTGATACTGCGCTTAATACGTCGCCCGCCAGATGCTGACATCCCGCTCCAGTTTTTAAAGGAGTCAGAAACCAGAGACCAGGTGGGAATAGTGGTAATGGTATTGTCCCAGTTACGCACTTTGACGGTGGTTAACCCAATATCGATCACCGCGCCATCCGCGCCGTATTTCGGCATCTCCAGCCAGTCGCCCAGTTTCAGCATATCGTTCGCGGAAAGCTGAATACCTGCCACCAGACCAAGAATCGGATCTTTAAATACCAACATCAGCACGGCAGCCATTGCACCAAGACCGCTGATCAGAATCGCTGGCGACTGACCAATCAGCAGCGAGATCATCAAAATGCCGACCAGAATCGCGCCGATCAGTTTAATCCCCTGAAATATCCCTTTCAGCGGTAACTGAGATGCTGCCGGGAATTTCTGCGCCAGATTCAAAATAACATCCAGCAACGAGAAGACTGAAAGCAGCGCATACATCATGATCCACAACTGCGCGCAGGTAGTCAGAATATCTGCCGCTTCGGTGCCTTTTTGCAGCCAGAATACCGCCTGAATATTGACGATAATCCCCTGCAGGGTAAAAGCTAAACGGTGGAAGAGTTTATTCTGGGTAATGATTTGCAACCAAAGCCGTGAACTGGCGATGGCACGTTTTTCGAAGGTCCGCAGTACCACCCAATGCAAAATAATATGCACCACGACGGCGGTCAGAAAAATAATACCGAAAATCATCACCATCGAGGTGGTGTGATCGATCTCAATACCCGCTAAATCTTCAACCTGGGATATTAAATCCTGCATAACGTCTCCTTTATACAACAGCAGCCTATGATGACGGCTGAAACAGGGTTATGCAAATCAGGAGAATCTGAGGGGAAATAGCCGGGCAGATGCCCGGCAAGAGAGAATTACACTTCGGTTAAGGTGATGTTTTGCGGCAGACGTGATTTCGGCAGCGTAGCGTTAAAATCTTCAACGCTGTGATGACCTACCGGAACAACCACCAGACTGGTGTAGCCTTTCTCTTTCAGACCAAATTCTGCATCGAGGATGGCGGCGTCAAAACCTTCGATGGGTACCGCGTCCAGACCCAGCGCCGCCACGCCGAGCAGGAAGTTACCGACGTTGAGATAAACCTGTTTTGCCATCCACTCTGCATCATCATGCAGATCTTTACGGTGCATATCAGCGAAGAACTTGCGACCTTTATCGTTCGCGGCTTTCGCTTCCGGCGTGGCAAAGCGGCCATCAGCATCTTCCTGGTCAACAACCAGCTTCAGCCAGGCATCGTCCATCGCGGTTTTTGCACAGAACACCACGACGAGCGAGGCATCAAGTATTTTACGTTCGTTGAACACATAATTACCGGCAGCGGATTTGGCAACACGCGCTTTACCTTCTTCCGTGCTGGCAACAATAAAATGCCACGGCTGGGAGTTGGTGCTGGATGGGCTGTATTGCAGGAGAGTTTTGATCTGCTCGGCCTGTTCCGGGGTAAGTTTTTTGCTGGCATCAAATGCCTTAGTGGAATGACGCTTTAAGGCGACAGAAATGATATCCATAAAGACTCCATGTGAAAGTAATTTTGCGTGCCAGCAGATTACAAGGTTCAACGAGAAATGGTAAGCGAGAAAAATGCGCTATAGATTTCCGCTTTAGCCTGGACGCACTCTTTTTTGATCGCGTTTAGCCAGACCATCAACCACCAGATTCCACGAATCGTTGATCAGATCGCGAAGTAACGCTTCGGAGATTTCTTCGCCGGGATACACCGAAATCCAGTGCTTTTTATTCATGTGATACCCTGGCTTGATGCTTGGGAATATTTGCTGATTTAGCAGGGATTTTTGTGGATCGGACTTCAGATTGATAAAGGGGACGCCGCGCAGCTCCGACGACAACATAAAAATCTTGCCGCCAATTTTAAAAACATCGAACTCCGGGCCAAAAGGCCAGCAAAGCTCGACAAAGGGTAACTCAAGGGCCAGGCGTTTCGCCGTTTCGTGCAGTGATTGCTTATCCATAAACGTTCCTTTAGGCGAAGGAGAATAAGCAAAGTATGCCGCGAAGTACGGCGATAATCGACGTTTAATCCGCCAGCGAGAACCAGCGTCGCCAGAAAAAGCGCAGAACAAAATACTCAATAGCGCCCAGCACTAAAAACCACAGACAAAACAATAAAGTGTAAAGCTGACTAAGATCCATCAGATGGAATGTGGTCACCAGTTTTTGTGCCAGCGTCAGCCCCAGTGCGGGGGCGGGCAGCAGCAGACAAGAGAGGAAAGCCATCAGCAAAATGCCTGCTGCGGTGGTCAAGGTTTCTAAAGGGTGTTTCATAACATTGTTAAATGTAAGTTAAAACACCATTGTCAGGGATATTCTTCTGTAAGGCAATTCCCGGCTTAGTCACCGGCCCAGATCTCACAATGCTTTTTCACCAGCCCAATCAGCGAGCCGCCATCGGCGACGAAATCGCGCATCAGCTGCGCTTCATTCAGACCGCTGACGACCTGGCGATGCAGTGCTTCAATTGCGCTCGATGCGCCAATTTTATGTGCGGAAGGGGCGATTTTTTCCAGCAATCGCAAGGTATCTTCCGTTAGCGGTCGACGATCACCAGTGTGCGGATCGGTAATGACGCCTTCCAGCCCATAGCGACAGGCCTGGAAACGGTTGAATTTATACAGCAGGTAATCTTTCTCCTGATGTTTGAACGGGCGTTCCGTCAGTAACCAGTGGGCGGTGGCCTGAATTAATCCCGCCATATTTACCGCGTGGCTAAGGGTTAACGGGGTATCCATCACCCGAACCTCCACCGTGCCAAAATGAGGACTGGGGCGAATATCCCAGTGCAGATCTTTAATGCTGTCGATCATCGTGGTGTAACTCAAACAGCGAAATAGGGCTTCAAATTGTTGCCAGTTACTGACCCACGGCATCGGGCCATTATCAGGAAAGGCGGAAAAAATATTCGGTCGTGAGGAGGCAAAACGCGTATCCGTTCCCTGCATATATGGCGACGCGGCGGAAAGGGCGATAAAGTGCGGCACAAATCGTGACAAGCCGTGCAGCAAATAAATGGCGTCATCGCCACTGGCGCAGCCAACATGGACATGCTGACCAAAAACGGTCGCCTGCTGAATGAGATAACCAAAGTTTTCCAGCGTGCGTTGATAACGTTCGTTATCGCATACCTCCTGACGCTGCCATTTCTGAAACGGGTGCGTGCCACCGCCGCAAATTTCCAGATGATGGTCTGTGGCTGCCTGCAATACGACTTTCTGCATCGCTGAAAACTGCCCGGCAGCCTGGTTGATATCACGGCAAACATCCGTCGCCAGCTCCAGCATACTTTCGGTGATATCGTGCTTTACCTCTCCGGCCGTGATCTTATTTTTAACCGCGTCAATCAGCATTGAAGAGTCCTGGCTTAAGTCATAGCCCGGCGGATTAACCACCTGCATTTCCAGTTCAATACCGAGGGTAAAAGGTTCAGAAACATGAAAATCGGGTAATGGCATAGGTTTCTCTTATGTTGGCGTTTTCTATTCAGTATAGAAGTCGGAGCGGCTGGGCGAGATGCGGAAGTTCTGGAATGTTTCTTTTTTTTGGTGATGGTGAACTGATGGTGCCTGAAGCAATTTGGCTACTTTTGCAATGTGACAAGTTATGGCAGTGCTGACTGGTGGCGAAGAATTTTGACGATTGAGTCATGCAGAAAAAAACGGGTTCAGCTTCAGTTGTACTGCACCCATTTTGTTGGACGATGAAATGGAATAGCCCCTAATATGTCAAAGCCAAAATACCCTTTTGAAAAGCGCCTTGAAGTCGTGAATCACTACTTCACAACTGATGATGGTTACAGGATCATCTCGGCACGTTTTGGTGTCCCCCGAACCCAGGTCAGGACATGGGTTGCCCTCTATGAAAAACATGGAGAAAAAGGTTTAATTCCCAAACCTAAAGGCGTTAGTGCTGATCCAGAGTTGCGTATTAAGGTCGTGAAAGCTGTGATCGAGCAGCACATGTCCCTTAATCAGGCTGCTGCTCACTTTATGCTTGCTGGTAGTGGTTCTGTAGCCAGGTGGCTGAAGGTCTATGAAGAGCGCGGAGAAGCTGGTTTACGCGCGCTCAAGATTGGCACCAAAAGAAACATTGCAATATCAGTTGATCCAGAAAAAGCGGCATCAGCATTGGAGCTGTCAAAAGACCGACGCATTGAGGATCTTGAAAGGCAAGTTCGATTTCTTGAAACGCGGCTTATGTATCTAAAAAAGCTGAAAGCCTTAGCTCATCCCACGAAAAAGTGAAAGTACTCAACGAGCTAAGGCAGTTTTATCCTCTTGATGAGCTTCTCAGGGCTGCGGAGATACCGCGCAGTACGTTTTATTATCATCTAAAGGCTCTCAGCAAGCCTGACAAGTATGCGGACGTTAAAAAGCGTATTAGTGAGATTTATCACGAGAATAGAGGCCGATACGGATACCGTAGGGTAACGCTGTCTCTTCATCGAGAAGGGAAACAGATTAACCATAAAGCTGTTCAGCGCCTGATGGGAACCCTCTCACTTAAAGCAGCGATTAAGGTCAAGCGATACCGCTCTTACAGAGGAGATGTAGGGCAAACCGCCCCTAATGTTCTCCAAAGAGATTTCAAGGCTACGCGGCCAAACGAGAAGTGGGTTACCGATGTTACTGAATTTGCAGTCAATGGGCGCAAGCTGTATTTGTCTCCAGTAATAGATCTCTTCAACAACGAAGTTATTTCTTACAGCCTTTCGGAAAGACCAGTGATGAACATGGTTGAGAATATGCTCGATCAGGCATTCAAAAAGCTTAATCCTCACGAGCATCCTGTTCTGCACTCTGACCAGGGATGGCAGTATCGTATGAGAAGATATCAAAATATCCTTAAAGAACATGGTATTAAACAAAGCATGTCCAGAAAAGGCAATTGTCTGGATAATGCTGTGGTGGAGTGTTTCTTTGGAACCTTAAAGTCGGAGTGTTTTTATCTTGATGAGTTCAGTAATATAAGCGAACTGAAGGATGCTGTTACGGAATATATTGAATACTACAACAGCAGAAGAATTAGCCTGAAATTAAAAGGTCTGACTCCAATTGAATATCGGAATCAGACCTATATGCCTCGTGTTTAACTGTCCAACTTTTTGGGGTCAGTACACCCTGGGGCTGCCACTCCAAACCCGAACAATTTGGATGGTAGTCCCTTCTTCGCATGGAGGCAATATAAACATGCTGACGAAATATGCCCTTGCGGCAGTCATAGTGCTGTGTTTAACGGTGCTGGGATTTACGCTTCTGGTCGGAGACTCGCTGTGTGAGTTTACGGTGAAGGAACGTAATATTGAGTTTAAGGCTGTTCTCGCTTACGAACCGAAGAAGTAGCCGTTGTGCGGGGAGTAATCCCATAAGCGCTAACTTAAGGGTTGTGGTATTACGCCTGATATGATTTAACGTGCCGATGAATTACTCTCACGATAACTGGTCAGCAATTCTGGCCCATATTGGTAAGCCCGAAGAACTGGATACTTCGGCACGTAATGCCGGGGCTCTAACCCGCCGCCGCGAAATTCGTGATGCTGCAACTCTGCTACGTCTGGGGCTGGCTTACGGCCCCGGGGGGATGTCATTACGTGAAGTCACTGCATGGGCTCAGCTCCATGACGTTGCAACATTATCTGACGTGGCTCTCCTGAAGCGGCTGCGGAATGCCGCCGACTGGTTTGGCATACTTGCCGCACAAACACTTGCTGTACGCGCCGCAGTTACGGGTTGTACAAGCGGAAAGAGATTGCGTCTTGTCGATGGAACAGCAATCAGTGCGCCCGGGGGCGGCAGCGCTGAATGGCGACTACATATGGGATATGATCCTCATACCTGTCAGTTCACTGATTTTGAGCTAACCGACAGCAGAGACGCTGAACGGCTGGACCGATTTGCGCAAACGGCAGACGAGATACGCATTGCTGACCGGGGATTCGGTTCGCGTCCCGAATGTATCCGCTCACTTGCTTTTGGAGAAGCTGATTATATCGTCCGGGTTCACTGGCGAGGATTGCGCTGGTTAACTGCAGAAGGAATGCGCTTTGACATGATGGGTTTTCTGCGCGGGCTGGATTGCGGTAAGAACGGTGAAACCACTGTAATGATAGGCAATTCAGGTAATAAAAAAGCCGGAGCTCCCTTTCCGGCACGTCTCATTGCCGTATCACTTCCTCCCGAAAAAGCATTAATCAGTAAAACCCGACTGCTCAGCGAGAATCGTCGAAAAGGACGAGTAGTTCAGGCGGAAACGCTGGAAGCAGCGGGCCATGTGCTATTGCTAACATCATTACCGGAAGATGAATATTCAGCAGAGCAAGTGGCTGATTGTTACCGTCTGCGATGGCAAATTGAACTGGCTTTTAAGCGGCTCAAAAGTTTGCTGCACCTGGATGCTTTGCGTGCAAAGGAACCTGAACTCGCGAAAGCGTGGATATTTGCTAATCTACTCGCCGCATTTTTAATTGACGACATAATCCAGCCATCGCTGGATTTCCCCCCCAGAAGTGCCGGATCCGAAAAGAAGAACTAACTCGTTGTGGAGAATAACAAAAATGGTCATCTGGAGCTTATAGGTGGCCATTCGTGGGACAGTATCCCTGACAGCCTACAAAACGCAATTGAAGAACGCGAGGCATCGTCTTAACGAGGCACCGAGGCGTCGCATTCTTCAGATGGTTCAACCCTTAAGTTAGCGCTTATGGGAGCAATCCCCGCATATCCGGTTGTCAGGTCAGGATGGTAAGGCACCTGCTTTACACTTTCGCCCGTGGTCAGTGATGGCTGCGGGCGAATCGTACCAGATGTTGTCAATTAATCGTGTTGGCACAGCGTTATGACTATCTTTTCTTTTATCTGCCAGTGCACAGCAAACATCTCATTCTCACGATGAATGATGACCTGCTGTTTATTCCAGCTAATTATCTGATAGTCCAGAAAACCTGCATCAGTTTGGATCTCACTTGCCTTAAATGCGCTCTCTTTGGCGGAAAATGCCAGTGTCAGCGCCAGAGAAAAGGCTAAACCGCAGTCTGCGAGTCGCTCGTGTTCTGCTGGTGTAATAATGTTGTCTGTCAATTCGGTCGCTGTTTGCGCAGAAAAAATTTCTTCGATATCAACGCCAATCGGTTGACGGGAAACCACGGCCAATGCCGTAGCCCCGCAGTGGCTAATACTGCCGTATACCTCCGCAGGCCACACCGGTTGGCGTAGCTCGCCGATTGCGGGCACACATTTATAGCCATATTCCCGCAAAGCATAAACAGCAGCGATCCGTCCGGCTAAATGCTCTGTTTTACGTTTACGTCCAGCGTGTTGCAGTTGTGCGTAGTGCGGCAGCCAGAGTAAATCCTGCTCACAAAAATTCGCCGGATCGAACTCAACAAAATGCAGCGTATGTCCGGCAAAGGGGAGGGAGGTATGCGTAGTTTTCATATCGACCATATTCGAGACTGATGACAAACGCAAAACTGCCTGATGCGCTACGCTTATCAGGCCTACATGGTCCTGCAATATATTGAATTGGCAAGATTTTTGTAGGCCGGATAAGGCGTTCACGCCGCATCCGGCATGAACGACGCGCACTTTGTCAACAATCTGACGTTAGCATCAGAAGTGAGTGTTTACGCTCATATACCACGTACGTCCCGGCTCGTTATAGGTATACGCCCCGGCACCGGCGATATAGTTGGCCCCTGCCAAATCGCCCGTGGTCTGGGCATTACCCGCACGCCACAAACGTTTGTCGAACAGATTGTCCACGCCGCCGGTCAGACTGACATTCTTCGTCACATCCCAGGTCGCGCTCAGGCCAACAATGCTGTAAGGACTAATTTCTTTGGTTTCCGGTCCAACCGCTGGCTGACCTTTATAGTTGTACTTCTTCGGCTGCTGCTTGCCGTACCAGGTGAAGGTCGTTTGCATCGACAAATCTTCCCGTGCCTGCCAGCTCAGCGTTGAGTTCAACGTATACTCCGGGATGATCGACAAACGGTCGCCCGTGGTTTTGTTTTCACTCTTCAGCATATAAGTGATGTTATTGGTCCACATCACCGTTTCGCTAACCGGTACGTTTAACGATCCTTCCAGACCTTCAACCACCGCTTTCGGCACGTTATCCCACTGATAGAGATCGGTGCCGACTGCGTTTTGCCCTACAGCCACATAGCCCGCTTCAATCTTATTGCGATAATCGTTACGGAACCAGGTGACGCCCGCCAGCCAGCCGTCGCGTTTGAACTCCAGACCAATCTCTTTGTTGATGCTGGTTTCTGCTTTCAGGTCATCGTTACCTTGCAGATAGCAGCCGCCCGCGCTGGCATAGCAACCCTGACCTTTACTGTAGAGAATGTAGTTCGGGTTAGTCTGGTACAGGCTCGGCGCTTTATAAGCACGGGCGATGCCCATTTTCAGCGTGAAGTCATCGCCTAAACCTTGCGATATGTTCAGCGCCGGGCTCCAGTTATTGCCGACAATACTGTGATGATCGAAACGCAGCCCCGGCGTTACGATGGTGCTGTCAGTCAGCTCCATGTTGTTTTCGGCAAACAGCGAGAAAATTTCTGCTTTTGAATACGGGCTACGGTCGGTGGCACTCACGCCATCAATAGCGCCACCGGTATTCGTTCCGGTCAGTGCCTGGGTGTTGGAACTTAAGTCCTTCATCCGTTGCTGATTCCACTCCGTACCCAGCGTCAGCGTCTGGTTAACGAGGAAATCAATCGGCAGGTTAACTTCGCTATGCAGCATCACGTCATCAAGATCGATATCGACGAAATCCTGTGTCGCTTTTTCGTTAAATTTCCCTTCGGTACCGCCCGCCAGACCTTCCGGAATACGCGAGTTACGGGTGTGTTCGTACTGCACCCAGTTGCTGGTGGTCACGCCGTTATCCCAGCCACCGTTCCAGGTCAGCGCGTAGTTCTGGCGATACAGACGGTTGGTTTCATCGCCATATTTCGAGCGGGTATAGGAATCGGAGTTGGTATTCTGGGTGTCGCCCGCATACAGGTTACCCTGGCGGCTGTAACCTGCTTCCAGTTCCAGCGATTGCAATGGCGCGAAATCCCAGCGCACCACGCCATTAATATCTTTGTTGATTACCCCTTCGCGCCCGGCTGGTAACGTCGTGGCATACGTTCCGGCACGCGCGGACTGATGGCCCTGGTTGATATCCCACGCGTCAGCCTGGGTTTTGTCGAGGTTGCCATACAAACGGAAGCTGAATTCGTCGCCCAGCGGACCGGTCAGGCTAAAGTTAGTGCGTTTGGTGGCACCTTCCTCTTTATGTTCTGGCGCATTGAAATATGCGTCCCAGGAGCCGTGCCACTCGCCGCTGCCTTTTTTGGTAATGATGTTAACCACGCCGCCCGCCGCGCCGTTGCCATAACGCGCAGCTGCCGGACCACGCAGAACTTCAATACGTTCAATCATTTCAGGTGGCACCCAGGAAGTATCACCACGGGTATCGCGCTCGCCACGCCAGCCCTGACGCACCGAGTTACGGCTGCTTACCGGCTTGCCGTCAATCAAAATCAGCGTGTTTTCCGGACCCATACCGCGAATATCAATCTGTCGGTTATTCCCACGCTGACCACTGGTGGAGTTACCGGTCAGGTTAACGCCTGGCATGGTACGGATGATCTCCGACACATCGCGGGCAACCGGGTTTTTGCGGATTTCATCTGCGGTGATGGTCGAAACGCCAGGCGCCTGTAAGTTCTGCTCGGCGGCGGTAACGACAATAGTATCGTCATGTGAAACAGGAGTATCGGTCGGCTCTTGTGCCTGCGCTACCCCATAAATCCCCAGATTGACCAACAAGGCCAGGGAATGAATCTTCTTGTTCATTGTTTTATTCCTGCATTTTTGCCACGAATTGCAACTGTCGGGCATGGTCGTCATCAACACGACGCATCCCGCTACCGCGAAAACCTTTGATCCTGAAAGACACGCAGTGCAGTTGGTTAATTAATGTCCGCGCTTCCCACGGCGCGCCATTACGCTATTGCAAATGCAAATAGTTATCAATAATATTATCAATATATTTCTGCAATCAATGAAAAATTGCACAGTAAACATGGGGTTATGGTGTGACGGCGTTAAAAGTAGGAAGTGAGAGCTGGTGGCAGTCGAAACATGGCCCGGAATGGCAGCGTCTGAATGACGAAATGTTTGAGGTCACTTTCTGGTGGCGTGATCCCCAAGGTTCTGAAGAATACTCGACGATAAAGCGCGTATGGGTCTACATCACTGGTGTGACCGATCACCATCAGAACAGCCAGCCCCAGTCGATGCAGCGAATTGCAGGCACTAACGTCTGGCAGTGGAAGACACAACTCAATGCCAACTGGCGCGGCAGCTACTGCTTTATTCCCACCGAACGCGATGACATTTTTTCTGTACCATCCCCCGATCGCCTCGAATTGCGCGAAGGCTGGCGAAAACTATTACCCCAGGCGATAGCCGATCCGCTGAACCTACAAAGCTGGAAAGGCGGGCGAGGGCACGCTGTTTCTGCACTCGAAATGCCGCAAGCGCCTCTGCAACCGGGATGGGATTGTCCGCAAGCGCCAGAAATACCTGCCAAAGAAATTATCTGGAAAAGTGAACGGTTGAAAAAGTCACGGCGTGTATGGATTTTTACCACCGGCGATGCAACAGCAGAAGAACGCCCGCTGGCAGTTTTGCTCGATGGCGAATTTTGGGCGCAAAGTATGCCCGTCTGGCCAGTGCTGACTTCGCTGACCCATCGTCAGCAACTTCCTCCCGCCGTGTATGTGTTGATCGACGCTATCGACACCACGCACCGCGCCCACGAACTGCCGTGTAATGCGGATTTCTGGCTCGCAGTACAGCAAGAGTTATTACCCCTGGTGAAAGCTATTGCCCCTTTTAGCGATCGTGCCGATCGCACCGTGGTTGCCGGGCAGAGTTTTGGTGGGCTTTCCGCGCTGTATGCCGGACTGCACTGGCCTGAACGCTTTGGCTGTGTATTAAGCCAGTCAGGATCGTACTGGTGGCCGCATCGGGGCGGGCAGCAAGAGGGCGTGTTACTTGAAAAGCTAAAAGCTGGTGAAGTTAGCGCCGAAGGTCTGCGCATTGTGCTGGAAGCGGGTATTCGCGAGCCGATGATCATGCGGGCCAATCAGGCGCTGTATGCGCAATTACACCCCATAAAAGAATCCATTTTCTGGCGTCAGGTTGACGGCGGACATGATGCGCTTTGTTGGCGCGGTGGCTTGATGCAGGGGCTAATCGACCTCTGGCAACCACTTTTCCATGACAGGAGTTGAATATGGCATTCAGTAATCCCTTCGATGATCCGCAGGGAGCGTTTTACATATTGCGCAATGCGCAGGGGCAATTCAGTCTGTGGCCGCAACAATGCGTCTTACCGGCAGGCTGGGACATTGTGTGTCAGCCGCAGTCACAGGCGTCCTGCCAGCAGTGGCTGGAAGCCCACTGGCGTACTCTGACACCGACGAATTTTACCCAGTTGCAGGAGGCACAATGAGCCAGCATTTACCTTTGGTCGCCGCACAGCCCGGCATCTGGATGGCAGAAAAACTGTCAGAATTACCCTCCGCCTGGAGCGTGGCGCATTACGTTGAGTTAACCGGAGAGGTTGATTCGCCATTACTGGCCCGCGCGGTGGTTGCCGGACTAGCGCAAGCAGATACGCTGCGGATGCGTTTTACGGAAGATAACGGCGAAGTCTGGCAGTGGGTCGATGATGCGCTGACGTTCGAACTGCCAGAAATTATCGACCTACGAACCAACATTGATCCGCACGGTACTGCGCAGGCATTAATGCAGGCGGATTTGCAACAAGATCTGCGCGTCGATAGCGGTAAACCACTGGTCTTTCATCAGCTGATACAGGTGGCGGATAACCGCTGGTACTGGTATCAGCGTTATCACCATTTGCTGGTCGATGGCTTTAGTTTCCCGGCCATTACCCGCCAGATCGCCAATATTTACTGCACATGGCTGCGTGGCGAACCAACGCCTGCTTCGCCATTTACGCCTTTCGCTGATGTAGTGGAAGAGTACCAGCAATACCGCGAAAGCGAAGCCTGGCAGCGTGATGCGGCATTCTGGGCAGAACAGCGTCGTCAACTGCCGCCGCCCGCGTCACTTTCTCCGGCACCTTTACCGGGGCGCAGCGCCTCGGCAGATATTCTGCGCCTGAAACTGGAATTTACCGACGGGGAATTCCGCCAGCTGGCTACGCAACTTTCAGGTGTGCAGCGTACCGATTTAGCCCTTGCGCTGGCAGCCTTGTGGCTGGGGCGATTGTGCAATCGTATGGACTACGCCGCCGGATTTATCTTTATGCGTCGACTGGGCTCGGCGGCGCTGACGGCTACCGGACCCGTGCTCAACGTTTTGCCGTTGGGTATTCACATTGCGGCGCAAGAAACGCTGCCGGAACTGGCAACCCGACTGGCAGCACAACTGAAAAAAATGCGTCGTCATCAACGTTACGATGCCGAACAAATTGTCCGTGACAGCGGGCGAGCGGCAGGTGATGAACCGCTGTTTGGTCCGGTACTCAATATCAAGGTATTTGATTACCAACTGGATATTCCTGATGTTCAGGCGCAAACCCATACCCTGGCAACCGGTCCGGTTAATGACCTTGAACTGGCCCTGTTCCCGGATGTACACGGTGATTTGAGTATTGAGATCCTCGCCAATAAACAGCGTTACGATGAGCCAACGTTAATCCAGCATGCTGAACGCCTGAAAATGCTGATTGCCCAGTTCGCCGCGGATCCGGCGCTGTTGTGCGGCGATGTCGATATTATGCTGCCAGGTGAGTATGCGCAGCTGGCGCAGCTCAACGCCACTCAGGTTGAGATTCCAGAAACCACGCTTAGCGCGCTGGTGGCAGAACAAGCGGCAAAAACACCGGATGCTCCGGCGCTGGCAGATGCGCGTTACCTGTTCAGCTATCGGGAAATGCGCGAGCAGGTGGTGGCGCTGGCGAATCTGCTGCGTGAGCGCGGCGTTAAACCAGGGGACAGCGTGGCGGTGGCACTACCGCGCTCGGTCTTTTTGACCCTGGCACTCCATGCGATAGTTGAAGCTGGAGCGGCCTGGCTACCGCTGGATACCGGCTATCCGGACGATCGCCTGAAAATGATGCTGGAAGATGCGCGTCCGTCGCTGTTAATTACCACCGACGATCAACTGCCGCGCTTTAGCGATGTTCCCAATTTAACAAGCCTTTGCTATAACGCCCCGCTTACACCGCAGGGCAGTGCGCCGCTGCAACTTTCACAACCGCATCACACGGCTTATATCATCTTTACCTCTGGCTCCACCGGCAGGCCGAAAGGGGTAATGGTCGGGCAGACGGCTATCGTCAACCGCCTGCTTTGGATGCAAAATCATTATCCGCTTACAGGCGAAGATGTCGTTGCCCAAAAAACGCCGTGCAGTTTTGATGTCTCGGTGTGGGAGTTTTTCTGGCCGTTTATCGCAGGGGCAAAACTGGTGATGGCTGAACCGGAAGCGCACCGCGACCCGCTCGCTATGCAGCAATTCTTTGCCGAATATGGCGTAACGACCACGCACTTTGTGCCGTCGATGCTGGCGGCATTTGTTGCCTCGCTGACGCCGCAAACCGCTCGCCAGAGTTGCGCGACGTTGAAACAGGTTTTCTGTAGTGGTGAGGCCTTACCGGCTGATTTATGCCGCGAATGGCAACAGTTAACTGGCGCGCCGTTGCATAATCTATATGGCCCGACGGAAGCGGCGGTAGATGTCAGCTGGTATCCGGCTTTTGGCGAGGAACTGGCACAGGTGCGCGGCAGCAGTGTGCCGATTGGTTATCCGGTATGGAATACGGGTCTGCGTATTCTTGATGCGATGATGCATCCGGTGCCGCCGGGTGTGGCGGGTGATCTCTATCTCACTGGCATTCAACTGGCGCAGGGCTATCTCGGACGCCCCGATCTGACCGCCAGCCGCTTTATTGCCGATCCTTTTGCCCCAGGTGAACGGATGTACCGTACCGGAGACGTTGCCCGCTGGCTGGATAACGGCGCGGTGGAGTACCTCGGGCGCAGTGATGATCAGCTAAAAATTCGCGGGCAGCGTATCGAACTGGGCGAAATCGATCGCGTGATGCAGGCGCTGCCGGATGTCGAACAAGCCGTTACCCACGCCTGTGTGATTAACCAGGCGGCTGCCACCGGTGGTGATGCGCGTCAATTGGTGGGCTATCTGGTGTCGCAATCGGGCCTGCCGTTGGATACCAGCGCATTGCAGGCGCAGCTTCGTGAAACATTGCCACCACATATGGTACCGGTGGTTCTGCTGCAACTTCCACAGTTACCACTTAGCGCCAACGGCAAGCTGGATCGCAAAGCCTTACCGTTGCCTGAACTGAAGGCACAAGCGCCAGGGCGTGCGCCGAAAGCGGGCAGTGAAACGATTATCGCCGCGGCATTCTCGTCGTTGCTGGGGTGTGACGTGCAGGATGCCGATGCTGATTTCTTCGCGCTTGGCGGTCATTCGCTACTGGCAATGAAACTGGCAGCGCAGTTAAGTCGGCAGGTTGCCCGCCAGGTGACGCCGGGGCAAGTGATGGTCGCGTCAACTGTCGCCAAACTGGCAACGATTATTGATGCTGAAGAAGACAGCACCCGGCGTATGGGATTCGAAACCATTCTGCCGTTGCGTGAAGGTAATGGCCCGACGCTGTTTTGTTTCCATCCTGCGTCCGGTTTTGCCTGGCAGTTCAGCGTGCTCTCGCGTTATCTCGATCCACAATGGTCGATTATCGGCATTCAGTCACCGCGCCCCAATGGCCCCATGCAGACGGCGGCAAACCTGGATGAAGTCTGCGAAGCGCATCTGGCAACGTTACTTGAACAACAACCGCATGGCCCTTATTACCTGCTGGGGTATTCCCTTGGCGGTACGCTGGCGCAGGGTATTGCGGCGCGACTGCGTGCCCGTGGCGAACAGGTGGCATTTCTTGGCTTGCTGGATACCTGGCCGCCAGAAACGCAAAACTGGCAGGAAAAAGAAGCTAATGGTCTGGACCCGGAAGTGCTGGCGGAGATTAACCGCGAACGCGAGGCCTTCCTGGCAGCACTGCAGGGAAGTACTTCAACGGAGTTGTTTACCACCATTGAAGGCAACTACGCTGATGCTGTGCGCCTGCTGACGACTGCTCATAGCGTACCGTTTGACGGTAAAGCGACGCTGTTTGTTGCTGAACGCACACTTCAGGAAGGTATGAGTCCCGAACGCGCCTGGTCGCCGTGGATAGCGGAGCTGGATATCTATCGTCAGGATTGTGCGCATGTGGATATTATCTCTCCAGGGACGTTTGAAAAAATTGGGCCGATTATTCGCGCAACGCTAAACAGGTAAATTAATATTATTTATAAACCCATAATTACAGAAAATAATTATGGGTTTTTTATTTGTTTGATTTATAGGTTTGATGAATATTTCTCTTAAATAGAGTGAATGTTGCATTCAGTGGAAGGAATTTACAAACTTCAGCTTCGGATAATTATCACCAACTGGTAAAGTGAGCGCCGTGGAGATTTCCCCCTATTGGACTCATTTTCAGGTTATACCCCATGTCATCACTGAATATTAAACAGGGAAGTGACGCTCATTTTCCCGATTATCCTCTGGCGTCGCCCAGTAATAATGAAATTGATTTACTTAATCTAATCTCAGTTTTATGGCGGGCCAAAAAAACGGTCATGGCGGTCGTTTTTGCGTTTGCCTGCGCAGGCTTGCTGATCTCTTTCATCCTGCCGCAAAAATGGACCAGCGCGGCGGTTGTCACGCCTCCAGAACCTGTTCAGTGGCAAGAGTTGGAGAAATCATTCACTAAGCTTCGTGTGCTGGATCTGGATATCAAAATTGATCGTACAGAAGCATTTAACCTGTTTATCAAGAAGTTTCAGTCGGTTAGCTTGCTGGAAGAGTACCTGCGTTCATCACCTTATGTGATGGACCAATTAAAAGAGGCGAAAATCGACGAACTGGATTTGCATCGCGCAATTGTCGCATTGAGCGAAAAAATGAAAGCGGTTGATGACAATGCCAGTAAGAAAAAAGATGAACCGTCACTGTATACCTCCTGGACGCTAAGTTTTACCGCGCCAACCAGTGAAGAGGCGCAGACCGTTTTGAGCGGGTATATCGATTATATCTCTACGTTGGTGGTGAAAGAGTCGCTAGAAAACGTCCGTAATAAACTGGAGATCAAAACCCAGTTTGAAAAAGAAAAACTGGCTCAGGATCGCATTAAAACGAAAAATCAACTTGATGCAAACATTCAGCGCCTCAATTATTCACTCGACATTGCCAACGCGGCAGGAATTAAAAAGCCCGTTTACAGTAATGGTCAGGCCGTTAAAGATGACCCCGATTTTTCTATTTCTCTCGGTGCAGACGGTATTGAACGCAAACTGGAAATAGAAAAAGCGGTCACTGACGTTGCGGAACTGAACGGTGAATTACGTAATCGGCAGTATCTTGTCGAGCAATTAACAAAAGCACATGTCAACGATGTGAATTTTACGCCGTTTAAATATCAGTTAAGCCCGTCATTGCCAGTGAAAAAAGACGGTCCGGGTAAGGCGATTATTGTGATCCTTTCCGCGTTGATCGGCGGGATGGTGGCTTGTGGTGGCGTGCTGTTGCGCTATGCGATGGCATCCAGAAAACAGGATGCCATGATGGCAGACCACTTAGTTTAACTATTTGCGGTTGAAGGTGCCGTTCGTCCGAGCGGCACCACAAGCGGCGTTCCGGCAACTGGATCGTCAATGATCATGCAGCGCAGACCATAAATGCGCTCAATCAGTTCAGCAGTGACAATCTCCTTCGGCGCTCCCTGAGCAACAATTTTCCCTTCCCGCAATGCAATCAAATGGCTGGCGTAACGACAGGCCTGATTAAGATCGTGCAGCACCGCCGCCAGGGTATAGCCTTTTTCGCGGTTCAGTTCGCTTAACAACTCCAGCAAATCAATCTGATGACTGATATCCAGCCAGGTCGTGGGTTCGTCGAGCAGCATAATTGCCGTTTCCTGGGCCAGCACCATCGCGATCCACGCTCGCTGGCGTTGTCCGCCAGAAAGGGTATCCACGCTTTGATCTGCCAGATGAGTTATTCCCGTGGCCTGCATTGCTTTCGTTACCGCTTCTTCATCCTCTTTGCGCCAGCGGGTAAACAGCGGTTGATGCGGATAACGTCCACGCGCCACCAGCTCCTGCACGGTGATATCGCCCGGCGTGGTAGCATTTTGCGCCAACAGACCAATCCGGCGTGCAACCTCTTTACTGGCGTAATGTTGAATGTGCTCGCCATCCAGCCAGACATGCCCATGAGCAGGCGTCATCAGGCGGCTTAAGGTACGCAGTAACGTGGATTTACCGCAGCCATTTGGCCCGATAATTGCCGTGAAGTGACCATCAGGTATTTCTACAGTCAGATTTTCCGCAACGGTATATTTGCCATATCCCAGGGTTAACTGTTCGCCGCGCAAACGGGCTACTGATTCGGTCATTTTTTGCGAGACTCCTGAATTAACAAGACGATAAGGTAAATACCGCCGAGGCTGACGGTAACGACGCCAACCGGAAGTTGATACGGCATAAACAGTTGTTGGGCGCAGAGATCGGCCGCCAGCAGTAACAGCGCCCCGCATAGCGCCGCCTGGGTTAGCCCCCAGCGAGCGGTGCCGCTAATGCGTCGGGCAATGTGCGGTGCGACTAAAGCAATAAAGGAAATCGGCCCGGCAAGCGCTGTTGCCGCAGCGGTAAGCACCACTGCAACCAGCATCATTAACAGACGCGAACGTTCGACGCTGACGCCCAGCGCACACGCGGTATCATCGCCCATTTCCAGCAAGCGCATCCGGCGTACCAGTAAGGCGGCGGCAATGAGCATCAATATAATGATGGGTGCGGAAGGCGAGGTTTTTGCCCACGTCAGGCCGTTGAGCGATCCGGCATTCCACAAACCTGCTGTTAGCGCCGTTTCTAAAGACGCTTTCAGCAACAGCCAGGTATTAAAGGCCACCAGCATGGCGCGAACGCCGATACCGATAATAATCAACCGAAAGGTGTCGATGCCGTTGCGCCAGGCGAGCAGCCAGACCAGCAGCGAAGTGACAATGCCGCCCACCATTGCTGACAGCGCGATAGCCGTCAGGTCCTGACCAAACAGCACCATCGCCACCAGCACGCCGCTCCACGCCCCGGTGTTAAAGCCCATTACGTCAGGGCTGCCGAGCGGGTTACGCATCAGCGACTGAAAAATCGCGCCACTGACGCCCAGTGCTGCGCCAATCAACAGCGCCATCAGCACGCGTGGTAAACGCCATTCGGTGACCACCATCGTCATACTGCGCGGCGCATCGCCCATCAGCGCGGCGAATACCTGCGAGGTTTCCAGCGTGACGGCACCGCTGCGTAATCCCCAGATACCTGCAACCACACAGGCGGAAACCAGCAGCAAACAGGTGATGAGTAATCGGCGAGAGACGTAAATCATGCACCACCTCGCGTTTTACGTCGCACGAGGAAGATCAGCACCGGTGCACCAATAAACGCACTGACCACAGAAACGCGCAGTTCGCCGGGCACAATCACCCGCCCGATGATATCGGCAAACAGCAGCAGGGCAGGGGTAGCAAGTAGCGTGACGGGCAGCGACCAGCGATGATCGGCACCTACCAGCCAGCGCGCCATGTGCGGCATCATCAGGCCAATAAAGGCAATCGGGCCAACTACCGCCGTCGCACTACCACAAAGCACGGTAATCGCCAGCAGACCAATCAACTGTGTGCGCGCCACGCGACTGCCCAGCGCCGTCGCGGTGTCGCTGCCAAGGCTTAAACTGTTCAGCGCGCGACTCAGTAATAGCGCAGTTGCTCCGGCGATCAGCACCGGGATCAGCACCACTTTTAAGGTGTGCAGATTACGAATATCCAGCGAACCGGCTTGCCAGAAACGCAGTTGATCGTAGACGTCAGGATTAAGCAGGGCGATGCCGCTGGTCAGCCCTTCCAGCACCGCCGCCAGCGCCACGCCCGCCAGGGTTAAACGCACCGGACTTAACTGCCCGCCGCCCTGGCTGCCGGTAAAGGCAACAATCAACGAGGCCACCAGCGCCCCGGCGAAGGCCATCGCCAGTTGTTCCTGCGCGGATGAGTAACCAAACAGCGCCGCACCCAGCACAATGGCAAAGCTGGCTCCGGCGTTCACGCCAAGCAAGCCGGGGTCGGCAAGTGGATTTCGGGTGAGGGTTTGCATCAACGCCCCGGCAAGGCCAAGCGCGCCGCCTGCAAGTAAACCGGCAAGGGTGCGCGGCAGTCGCGCGTCGAGCACGATGGTGCAGTCGGCGCTCTGGCAGGTGCCGGAGAGGGCCTCCAGCACTACGGAAGCGGGGAGTGATTTTGCCCCAATGAGCAGGCTTAATGCCGTCGCGATAATCAGTAATAACAGCAATCCGGGCACGGCAATGGCGCGTGTCACGGCAACAGAACCAGACATACGAACTTCCATGATAATGAAATTAATTATCGTTATCGATCTTATTTGGATATGTTAGCATGTGCAGCCTAAGAATAGGTATTTAAAATATTTGATGGCAAGGCATTGTAATGAATAAACAATCCTGGCTGCTTAACCTCAGCCTGTTGAAAACGCACCCGGCGTTTCGCGCAGTATTCCTCGCTCGTTTTATCTCAATTGTGTCTCTGGGTTTGCTCGGCGTCGCGGTGCCGGTGCAGATCCAGATGATGACGCATTCTACCTGGCAGGTGGGGCTTTCGGTGACGCTGACCGGCGGCGCGATGTTTGTTGGCCTGATGGTTGGCGGTGTGCTGGCGGATCGCTATGAACGCAAAAAAGTGATTTTGCTGGCGCGCGGCACCTGTGGCATTGGCTTCATTGGACTGTGCCTGAACGCGCTGCTGCCGGAGCCGTCATTGCTGGCAATCTATTTACTTGGTTTATGGGATGGTTTTTTCGCATCACTTGGTGTTACGGCGCTACTGGCGGCAACACCTGCACTGGTAGGGCGTGAAAACTTAATGCAGGCCGGGGCGATCACCATGTTGACCGTGCGTCTGGGGTCGGTGATTTCGCCCATGATTGGCGGTTTATTGCTGGCGACCGGCGGCGTAGCCTGGAACTACGGGCTGGCGGCGGCGGGCACGTTTATTACCTTGCTACCGTTGTTAAGCCTTCCGGCGTTGCCACCGCCACCGCAGCCGCGCGAGCATCCGTTGAAATCATTACTGGCAGGATTTCGTTTTCTGCTCGCCAGCCCGCTGGTAGGAGGGATTGCGTTGCTGGGTGGTTTATTGACGATGGCGAGCGCGGTGCGGGTACTGTATCCGGCGCTGGCTGACAACTGGCAGATGTCGGCGGCACAGATTGGTTTTCTCTATGCGGCGATCCCGCTCGGTGCGGCTATTGGCGCGTTAACCAGTGGGAAGCTGGCACATAGTGCGCGACCAGGGTTATTGATGCTGCTCTCCACGCTGGGATCGTTCCTCGCCATTGGTCTGTTTGGCCTGATGCCGGTGTGGATTTTAGGCGTGGTTTGTCTGGCGCTGTTCGGCTGGTTGAGTGCGATCAGCTCGTTGCTGCAATACACAATGCTGCAAACGCAAACCCCGGAAGCGATGTTAGGGCGGATTAACGGTTTGTGGACGGCGCAAAACGTGACGGGCGATGCCATAGGTGCGGCGCTGTTAGGCGGTCTGGGAGCGATGATGACACCGGTTGCTTCTGCAAGCGCGAGCGGTTTTGGTTTGTTGATTATCGGCGTGTTGTTGTTGCTGGTGCTGGTGGAGTTGCGACGTTTTCGCCAGACGCCGCCGCAGGTGACAGCGTCCGACAGTTAATGCTTAAAACAGCGCCTTAAGTCGTTCCAGCACTTGCGTGGCGCTGTAGTAATCCAGACGGAACGTCTCGGTTCCCAGCGCATAAACCTGCTTGTTTTGTACTGCGGGCAGGTGCGCGAGCAGTGGATTGGCATAAATCGCATCGGCGTCTTTCTGATCACCGGCGAACAGGAATAGCGATTCACCGTTTAACCCCGCAGCCAGATTTTCCCCACCAAGCTGAATGATGTCATGGCGTTTGCCCTGGCTTTGGCTGGCGTTTAACCCTGCGGGCAACTTCGCCAGCGTAAAGCCGAGTTGTTCCAGCATCTGCCCTTGTGCTGATTCCGGCGTCCAGAGATTGGCACTGTGTGCAGCGGCGGTATAGACAATGGCAGTGACCGGCTGCGGCGGTAATTTGATTTGCTCTTTCGCCGCTGCCAGTTGCTTATCAAACTGTGCAATCCGCTCTGCCGCTTGTTTCTCATGCCCGGTAATTTCGCCAAGCTGCGTTAACAGCGACTGCCAGCTTTTGTCGTCGTAATTGATGATTAATGTCGGGGCGATAGTGGAAAGCTGATCATACAGTGCCAGCGCCGAATCCCCGCCGGTTGCGCTAATTAAAATCAGATCCGGCATTTGTGCGGCAACGGCTTCGGCGCTCGGTTCGCCGATATAGAGCCGTTGCAGTTTGCGTTCTTTCGCCACCTTGCTCCACTGGCGTAAAAAGCCCTGGTCATCCGCGACGCGGTTATTCGGCGTGGTCGCGCCGCTGGCGATCACCGGAGCATCAATCGCCAGCAGTGAGCCGGTCAGGGTGACGCTGGTGGAAACAATACGCTGCGGCTGGCTTTCCAGTGTATGTGTGCCACGGCTGTCAGTAATCTGACGCGGCCAGTCAGCGGCCTGAACTGCGGCTATTCCTGAAAGCAAAAGTCCTGTTAATAGAAGGGCGTTGCGGTAGAGCGGGGCGAGTCTCACAAATCAGCTTCCTGTTATTAATAAGGTTAAGGGCGTAATGACAAATTCGACAAAGCGCACAATCCGTCCCCTCGCCCCTTTGGGGAGAGGGTTAGGGTGAGGGGAACAGCCAGCACTGGTGCGAACATTAACCCTCACCCCAGCCCTCACCCTGGAAGGGAGAGGGGGCAGAACGGCGCAGGACATCACATTGCGCTTATGCGAATCCATCAATAATGCTTCTCATTTTCATTGTAACCACAACCAGATGCAACCCCGAGTTGCAGATTGCGTTACCTCAAGAGTTGACATAGTGCGCGTTTGCTTTTAGGTTAGCGACCGAAAATATAAATGATAATCATTATTAAAGCCTTTATCATTTTGTGGAGGATGATATGGATACGTCACTGGCTGAGGAAGTACAGCAGACCATGGCAACACTTGCGCCCAATCGCTTTTTCTTTATGTCGCCGTACCGCAGTTTTACGACGTCAGGATGTTTCGCCCGCTTCGATGAACCGGCTGTGAACGGGGATTCGCCCGACAGTCCCTTCCAGCAAAAACTCGCCGCGCTGTTTGCCGATGCCAAAGCGCAGAGCATCAAAAATCCGGTGATAGTCGGGGCGATTCCCTTCGATCCACGTCAGCCTTCGTCGCTGTATATTCCCGAATCCTGGCAGTCGTTCTCCCGCCAGGAAAAACAGACCTCAGCCCGCCGTTTTACCCGCAGCCAGTCGCTGAACGTGGTGGAACGCCAGGCAATTCCTGAACAAACCACGTTTGAACAGATGGTTGCTCGCGCTGCCGAACTTACCGCCACGCCGCAGGTCGACAAAGTGGTGTTGTCACGGTTGATTGATATCACCACTGACGCCGCCATTGATAGTGGCGTATTGCTGGAACGGTTGATTGCGCAAAACCCGGTTAGTTACAACTTCCATGTCCCGCTGGCTGATGGTGGCGTCCTGCTGGGGGCCAGCCCGGAACTGCTGCTACGTAAAGACGGCGAGCGTTTTAGCTCCATTCCGTTAGCCGGTTCCGCGCGTCGTCAGCCGGATGAAGTGCTCGATCGCGAAGCGGGTAATCGTCTGCTGGCGTCAGAAAAAGATCGCCATGAACATGAACTGGTGACTCAGGCGATGAAAGAGGTACTGCGCGAACGCAGTAGTGAGTTACACGTTCCCTCCTCTCCACAATTGATTACCACGCCGACGCTGTGGCATCTCGCAACTCCCTTTGAAGGTAAAGCGAATTCGCAAGAAAACGCACTGACTCTGGCCTGTCTGCTGCATCCAACCCCCGCGCTGAGCGGTTTCCCGCATCAGGCCGCGACCCAGGTTATTGCTGAACTGGAGCCATTCGACCGCGAACTGTTTGGCGGCATTGTGGGTTGGTGTGACAGCGAAGGTAACGGCGAATGGGTGGTGACCATCCGCTGCGCGAAGCTGCGGGAAAATCAGGTGCGTCTGTTTGCCGGAGCGGGGATTGTGCCTGCGTCGTCACCGTTGGGTGAGTGGCGCGAAACAGGCGTCAAACTTTCTACCATGTTGAACGTTTTTGGATTGCATTAAGGAGCGAGGATGAGCATTCCATTCACCCGCTGGCCGGAAGAGTTTGCCCGTCGCTATCGGGAAAAAGGCTACTGGCAGGATTTGCCGCTGACCGACATTCTGACTCGCCACGCTGCGAGTGACAGCATCGCGGTTATCGACGGCGAGCGACAGTTGAGTTACCGGGAGCTGAATCAGGCGGCGGATAACCTCGCGTGTAGTTTACGCCGTCAGGGCATTAAACCTGGTGAAACCGCGCTGGTACAACTGGGTAACGTCGCTGAATTGTATATTACCTTTTTCGCGCTGCTGAAACTGGGCGTTGCGCCGGTGCTGGCGCTGTTCAGCCATCAGCGTAGTGAACTGAACGCCTATGCCAGCCAGATTGAACCCGCATTGCTGATTGCCGATCGCCAACATGCGCTGTTTAGCGGGGATGATTTCCTCAATACTTTCGTCACAGAACATTCCTCCATTCGCGTGGTGCAACTGCACAACGACAGCGGTGAGCATAACTTGCAGGATGCGATTAACCATCCGGCTGAGGATTTTACTGCCACGCCATCACCTGCTGATGAAGTGGCCTATTTCCAGCTTTCCGGCGGCACCACCGGCACACCGAAACTGATCCCGCGCACTCATAACGACTACTACTACAGCGTGCGTCGTAGCGTCGAGATTTGTCAGTTCACACAACAGACACGCTACCTGTGCGCGATCCCGGCGGCTCATAACTACGCCATGAGTTCGCCGGGATCGCTGGGCGTCTTTCTTGCCGGAGGAACGGTTGTTCTGGCGGCCGATCCCAGCGCCACGCTTTGCTTCCCATTGATTGAAAAACATCAGGTGAACGTCACCGCGCTGGTGCCACCGGCAGTCAGCCTGTGGTTGCAGGCGCTGACCGAAGGTGAAAGCCGGGCGCAGCTTGCCTCGCTGAAACTGTTACAGGTCGGCGGCGCACGTCTTTCAGCCACCCTTGCGGCGCGTATTCCCGCTGAGATTGGCTGCCTGTTGCAGCAGGTGTTTGGCATGGCGGAAGGGCTGGTGAACTACACCCGACTTGATGATAGCGCGGAGAAAATTATCCATACCCAGGGTTACCCAATGTGTCCGGACGATGAAGTATGGGTTGCTGATGCTGAAGGAAATCCACTGCCGCAAGGGGAAGTTGGACGCCTGATGACGCGCGGGCCGTACACCTTCCGCGGTTATTACAAAAGTCCGCAGCACAATGCCAGTGCCTTTGATGCCAACGGTTTTTACTGTTCCGGCGATCTGATCTCTATTGATCCAGAGGGTTACATCACCGTGCAGGGGCGCGAGAAAGATCAGATCAACCGTGGCGGCGAGAAGATCGCTGCCGAAGAGATCGAAAACCTGCTGCTGCGCCATCCGGCGGTGATCTATGCCGCACTGGTGAGCATGGAAGATGAGCTGATGGGCGAAAAAAGCTGTGCTTATCTGGTGGTAAAAGAGCCGCTGCGCGCGGTGCAGGTGCGTCGTTTCCTGCGTGAACAGGGTATTGCCGAATTTAAATTACCGGATCGCGTGGAGTGTGTGGATTCACTTCCGCTGACGGCGGTCGGGAAAGTCGATAAAAAACAATTACGTCAGTGGCTGGCGTCACGCGCATCAGCCTGAAGGAGAGAACACGATGGCTATTCCAAAATTACAGGCTTACGCACTGCCGAAGTCTCACGATATTCCGCAGAATAAAGTCGACTGGGCCTTTGAACCGCAACGTGCCGCGTTGTTAATCCATGATATGCAGGACTATTTTGTCAGCTTCTGGGGCGAGAACTGCCCGATGATGGAGCAAGTGATCGCGAATATTGCGGCACTACGCGACTACTGCAAACAGCACAATATCCCGGTTTATTACACCGCCCAGCCGAAAGAGCAGAGCGATGAAGATCGGGCGCTGTTGAATGATATGTGGGGGCCAGGCCTGACCCGTTCGCCGGAACAGCAAAAGGTGGTGGATCGCCTGACGCCAGATGCCGACGACACGGTGCTGGTGAAGTGGCGCTACAGCGCGTTTCATCGTTCTCCGCTGGAGCAAATGCTCAAAGAGAGTGGACGTAACCAGCTGATTATTACCGGGGTATATGCCCACATTGGTTGTATGACCACCGCAACCGACGCATTTATGCGCGATATTAAACCGTTTATGGTGGCAGATGCGCTGGCCGATTTCAGCCGTGACGAGCATTTGATGTCGCTGAAATATGTGGCCGGACGTTCTGGCCGGGTGGTGATGACCGAAGAATTGCTGCCAGCACCTATCCCCGCCAGCAAAGCGGCGCTGCGTGAGGTGATCCTGCCGTTGCTGGACGAGTCCGATGAACCGTTCGATGACGACAACCTGATCGACTACGGTCTGGATTCGGTGCGCATGATGGCGCTGGCGGCGCGCTGGCGCAAAGTGCATGGCGATATCGACTTTGTCATGCTGGCGAAAAACCCGACCATCGACGCATGGTGGAAGCTACTCTCCCGCGAGGTGAAATAATGGATTTCAGCGGTAAAAATGTCTGGGTAACCGGCGCAGGTAAAGGTATCGGCTACGCCACGGCGCTGGCGTTTGTTGAGGCGGGAGCGAAAGTTACAGGTTTTGATCAAGCGTTCACTCAGGAGCAATATCCCTTTGCGACCGAAGTAATGGATGTTGCCGACGCCGGGCAGGTGGCGCAGGTATGTCAGCGACTGTTAGCTGAAACGGAGCGACTGGACGTGCTGATCAATGCGGCGGGAATTTTGCGCATGGGCGCGACCGATCAGCTCAGTAAAGAGGACTGGCAGCAGACTTTTGCGGTTAACGTCGGCGGTGCGTTTAACCTGTTCCAGCAAACCATGAACCAGTTTCGCCGTCAGCGGGGCGGGGCGATTGTCACTGTGGCGTCCGACGCCGCACACACGCCGCGTATTGGTATGAGTGCTTATGGCGCATCGAAAGCGGCGCTGAAAAGCCTGGCGTTGAGCGTCGGGCTGGAACTGGCGGGTAGCGGCGTGCGCTGTAATGTGGTTTCGCCTGGCTCCACCGACACCGATATGCAACGCACGCTGTGGGTGAGCGATGACGCCGAAGAACAGCGTATTCGCGGCTTTGGCGAGCAGTTTAAACTCGGCATTCCGCTGGGGAAAATCGCCCGTCCACAAGAGATCGCCAACACGATTTTGTTCCTCGCCTCTGACCTCGCCAGCCATATCACCCTACAGGATATTGTGGTCGATGGCGGCTCAACGCTGGGGGCATAAGCATGATCTGGAAACGCCATTTAACGCTCGACGAACTGAACGCCACCAGCGATAACACAATGGTGGCGCATCTGGGAATTGTGTATACCCGTCTGGGAGATGATGTGCTGGAAGCCGAAATGCCGGTTGATACCCGTACTCATCAGCCGTTTGGCCTGCTGCATGGCGGCGCGTCGGCGGCGCTGGCTGAAACGCTGGGATCGATGGCCGGATTTATGATGACCCGTGACGGGCAGTGTGTGGTGGGTACGGAACTTAACGCCACCCATCATCGCCCGGTGTCTGAAGGCAAGGTACGCGGCGTCTGCCAGCCGCTGCATCTTGGGCGGCAAAATCAGAGCTGGGAAATCGTCGTTTTCGATGAACAGGGGCGGCGTTGCTGCACTTGTCGGCTGGGTACGGCAGTTTTGGGATGAGCCCGACAGAATTAAATGAGATTGCAGGAAAACTCGGTTAACGGAGTGATCGAGTTAACATTGTTAAGTTAAATATTGGTTTCAACTCCGATTTACATGGTTACCGTGTTGTTAAATCGTACAAAGATGTTATAGAAACAAAATGTAACATCTCTATGGACACGCACACGGATAACAACTATGAACAAATCAGGGAAATACCTCGTCTGGACAGTGCTCTCTGTAATGGGAGCATTTGCTCTGGGATACATTGCTTTAAATCGTGGGGAACAGATCAACGCGCTGTGGATTGTGGTGGCGTCGGTCTGTATCTATCTGATCGCTTACCGTTTTTATGGGCTGTATATCGCCAAAAATGTGCTGGCGGTTGACCCGACGCGTATGACGCCAGCGGTGCGCCATAACGACGGGCTGGACTATGTGCCGACGGACAAGAAAGTGCTGTTCGGTCACCATTTTGCGGCCATTGCCGGAGCAGGTCCGTTGGTTGGGCCGGTACTGGCGGCGCAAATGGGTTACCTGCCAGGGATGATCTGGCTGCTCGCCGGGGTGGTTCTCGCTGGTGCGGTGCAGGATTTCATGGTGCTGTTTGTTTCTACGCGCCGTGACGGTCGATCGCTGGGTGAGCTGGTCAAAGAAGAGATGGGGCCAACTGCCGGGGTGATTGCGCTGGTAGCCTGCTTTATGATCATGGTCATTATCCTTGCAGTACTGGCGATGATCGTGGTGAAAGCCCTGACTCATAGCCCGTGGGGAACGTATACCGTTGCGTTCACCATTCCGCTGGCGATTTTTATGGGAATCTACCTGCGCTATCTGCGTCCGGGCCGCATTGGCGAAGTGTCAGTGATTGGCCTGGTGTTCCTGATTTTCGCCATTATCTCTGGCGGCTGGGTGGCAGAAAGTCCGACCTGGGCACCGTACTTTGACTTTACCGGCGTGCAGCTGACCTGGATGCTGGTGGGCTACGGTTTTGTGGCGGCGGTGCTGCCGGTGTGGTTGCTGCTGGCCCCGCGTGACTATCTCTCGACCTTCCTGAAAATCGGGACTATCGTCGGTCTGGCGGTAGGCATTTTGATTATGCGCCCGACGCTGACCATGCCTGCGCTGACCAAATTTGTCGATGGCACTGGCCCGGTATGGACCGGTAACCTGTTCCCGTTCCTGTTTATCACCATCGCCTGTGGTGCGGTGTCTGGCTTCCATGCGCTGATCTCTTCCGGCACCACGCCGAAGATGCTGGCGAACGAAGGGCAGGCGTGCTTTATCGGCTACGGTGGGATGTTGATGGAATCCTTCGTGGCGATTATGGCGCTGGTTTCCGCCTGTATCATCGATCCGGGCGTTTACTTTGCCATGAACAGCCCAATGGCGGTGCTGGCTCCGGCAGGGACGGCGGATGTGGTCGCTTCTGCCGCGCAGGTGGTGAGTAGCTGGGGCTTTAGCATTACACCAGATACGCTCAACCAGATTGCCAGCGAAGTGGGTGAACAGTCGATCATTTCCCGTGCGGGCGGTGCGCCGACGTTGGCGGTGGGGATGGCTTACATCCTGCACGGTGCGCTGGGTGGTATGATGGATGTGGCGTTCTGGTATCACTTCGCCATTCTGTTTGAAGCTCTGTTTATTCTGACGGCGGTAGATGCGGGTACGCGTGCTGCGCGCTTTATGTTGCAGGATCTGCTGGGCGTGGTGTCTCCTGGCCTGAAGCGGACCGATTCACTGCCTGCTAACCTGCTGGCAACGGCGCTGTGCGTACTGGCGTGGGGCTACTTCCTCCATCAGGGCGTGGTCGATCCGCTGGGCGGTATTAACACTCTGTGGCCGCTGTTTGGTATTGCCAACCAGATGCTGGCAGGGATGGCGCTGATGCTCTGTGCCGTGGTGTTGTTCAAGATGAAACGTCAACGTTACGCCTGGGTGGCGCTGGTACCAACGGCCTGGCTGCTGATTTGTACCCTGACCGCTGGCTGGCAGAAAGCGTTTAGCCCGGATGCGAAAGTCGGCTTCCTGGCCATTGCTAACAAGTTCCAGGCAATGATCGACAGCGGCAATATTCCGTCGCAGTATACTGAGTCACAGCTGGCGCAACTGGTGTTCAACAACCGTCTGGATGCCGGGTTAACCATCTTCTTTATGGTGGTCGTGGTGGTTCTGGCACTGTTCTCGATTAAGACGGCACTTGCGGCATTGAAAGATCCGAAGCCAACGGCGAAAGAAACGCCGTATGAGCCGATGCCGGAAAATGTCGAGGAGATCGTAGCGCAGGCGAAAGGCGCGCACTAAAGTCAGAGTGAGGGGGGATGTTGGCGAATGTTGGCATAGTGCCGAGGGTTCCCCCTCACCCTAACCCTCTCCCCGATGGGGCGAGGGGACTGACCGAGTGCGTTGATAGCATTTGTAGGCCGGATAAAGCGTTCACGCCGCATCCGGCACTCTTTCAGCAACATGGTTAGCGGAGGCCAAGATGTTTGATTCACTGGCAAAAGCCGGAAAATATTTAGGTCAGGCGGCGAAGCTGATGATTGGTATGCCTGATTACGACAACTATGTCGAACATATGCGGGTTAATCATCCCGATCAAACGCCGATGACCTACGAAGAGTTTTTCCGTGAGCGGCAGGACGCGCGCTACGGTGGAAAAGGCGGCGCGCGCTGCTGCTAAATTTGCATGTCAGGCTTTAAACGATTCCACTTTTTCGAACGCTGCACGTAACGCATCTGGTGTCAGCGTGACCGGCAGGTAATGAATGGATTCCACCGGACGTAAGGTGTGGGCAATGACTTTGTCGATCTCCGCCTGATTATTGATATCCACGTCCAGCTCCGCCAGCGTAGTCGGCAGATGAAAACGCTGATACGCTCCAGTTAATTGCGCGAGCACATCATCCTGACCCAGCAAAGCGCTTTGCACCAGAATTCCGTAGGCGACTTTGGTGCCGTGAAGAAACTTCTCGGTTTGCGGCAGGACAGTCAGACCGTTATGCACGGCATGAGCCGCCGCCACACGCGTAAAACGATCGCCCAGACCACCGACCATCCCACCACCAGCAATAATAGCATCCACCACATCGCAAAATGATTGCGTTAACTGCTGATTTTGCTGATCGGCAAGTGCCTGTTCGCTACTGTTTAACAAGACGTCGCGAATGGCCTGCGCATTATTGATCCCCAGCCGCACGGTTAGCGGCAACGTTTCTGGTTGCGGAGCCAGCACCACCGCTTCATACCATTTCGCCAGCGTGTCACCGATCCCCGCCAGCAGATATTGTTGCGGTGCATTGAGGATAATCTCCGGTTCCACAAGCACCATAAAATTGGCGTCGTCGAAAATCTCATAATGCAGCGCCTGTCCGGCATCGTTATACCAGACGGAGAGCGGTGTCCAGGCTGCGCAGGTGGCGGCGATCGTCGGAGCGGCAACAAATGGCAGACCGAGACGGCGGGCGAGGGCTTTCGCGGTGTCGAGCAGTGCGCCGCCGCCGACGCCAATCACCACGCTGCGATCGTCACCGGACTCAGCCGCCAGTTGCTGTACATCGCTTTCGCTGCAATGACCACGAAACAAAATATGCTTTGCCCCTGGAAGTGCAAACGCTGGCGGAAGTTTGGTTTGCGCCGCAGCAATGGCGCGTTTGCCGTAGATCCACACCGCGCGAGAAAGTTGTTCATCAGTGAAAAAATCGTTCAGGTGATTGAAACTTCCTGGATGTGAAAAGTAGTTAGCCGGGCCGACGACCACGCGGATAGGATTGTGAGGCATGTTGTGTTGTCCTTATTGTTTTATTTAGACATCTAAACGTCTTGATTGCCAAATACTAGCATCGTGTTATAGTGCCTTCAACACGCAACTTCGTCAGGTACAATAAAAATGACAAATAACCCTCTGATTCCACAAAGCAAACTTCCACAACTTGGCACCACTATTTTCACCCAGATGAGCGCGCTGGCGCAGCAACACCAGGCGATTAACCTGTCGCAAGGCTTTCCTGATTTTGATGGTCCGCGCTATTTACAGGAGCGGCTGGCGCACCACGTTGCCCAGGGGGCAAACCAATACGCGCCCATGACCGGCGTGCAGGCCTTGCGCGAGGCGATTGCTCAGAAAACGGAACGTTTGTATGGCTATCAACCAGATGCCGATAGCGATATCACCGTAACGGCAGGGGCGACGGAAGCGTTATACGCGGCGATTACCGCATTGGTGCGCAATGGCGATGAAGTGATTTGTTTTGATCCCAGCTATGACAGTTACGCCCCTGCCATCGCGCTTTCGGGAGGAATAGTTAAACGTATTGCACTGCAACCACCGCATTTTCGCGTTGACTGGCAGGAATTTGCCGCATTGTTAAGCGAGCGCACCCGACTGGTGATCCTCAACACCCCGCATAACCCCAGTGCTACTGTCTGGCAGCAGGCTGATTTCGCCGCTTTGTGGCAGGTAATTGCCGGGCACGAGATTTTTGTCATTAGCGATGAAGTCTACGAGCACATCAACTTTTCACAGCAGGGCCATGCCAGTGTGCTGGCGCATCCGCAGTTGCGTGAGCGGGCGGTGGCGGTGTCATCGTTTGGCAAGACCTATCATATGACCGGCTGGAAAGTGGGTTATTGCGTTGCGCCAGCGCCCATCAGTGCCGAAATTCGCAAGGTACATCAGTATCTGACCTTTTCTGTAAATACCCCGGCACAGCTGGCACTTGCCGATATGCTACGTGCAGAACCTGAGCATTATCTTGCGTTACCGGACTTTTATCGCCAGAAGCGCGATATTCTGGTAAATGCCTTAAATGAAAGCCGGCTGGAGATTTTACCGTGTGAAGGTACATACTTTTTGCTGGTGGATTACAGCGCGGTATCTACCCTGGATGATGTTGAGTTTTGCCAGTGGCTGACGCAGGAGCACGGCGTAGCGGCGATCCCGCTGTCGGTATTTTGCGCCGATCCCTTCCCCCATAAACTGATTCGTCTCTGTTTTGCCAAGAAGGAATCGACGTTGCTGGCAGCAGCTGAACGCCTGCGCCAGCTTTAGTTATTTAACCGTCCAGGCGCGGGAATATTGACGGTCGGCAAACAACTCTTGCAGGCCGTTAATTTGCTTCAGGCGCAGCACTTCGTCGCTGTCCATTCCCAGCTCTTTGCCAATTTTATTATCGTCCCATCCCAACTGGCTAAGTTCACGGACGATTTCCGACATGGCGGTGATTTGATGGCGTCCACGAGCGCGATTATGACGAATAGTCGCGGCGATGCGTTGATTACGCGTACCTTCCAGACAGGTCACCGGCAAATAACCTTTTAAGCGTAATTTTAACGATGATGAGCCTTTACCAATTTCATGGCGGTGAAAACCATCCACGATTTCCAGGGCATTTTTATCCGTATGCGTGACCACAATGGGTTGGGTAAAACCATCTATTTCAATGGATTTTTTCAGCAGTTTTTTTTCGGGTGGTGCCACGTTGTTTGGGTTGTAATCATTCGGCACAAGCTGATCATTTTTGACCCACAAAACACAATCTACCGGTTCTTCCCGAAAAGGACTTACCTGATGGATCGCCATGCGGATTTCATTAATCGCTTTGATGCGATCGTCTTCCGGCAAGCTGGCGAGAAATTGCGTTAAATCCTGCGTTAATCGTTGTTGCATAGTATCCCCCATTCCTGACGTTTTCCTTTTATCCGTTCGTTATAACGCTGATAGTTCTTCGATTTTGTGGGGCTAAATGATAATGCCCGACACCAGTAATCGTTATTGAGTAAAACTTTGCATATCCGCCGCCAGGAGGGGATATCTTTCGCGCCAATGTCCCCTTGCTGGGTTTGTGGAACCTCGATGCCTTTTTTCTGATACCAGTGCAAATAAATGGCGATTTTATTGCGGTAATGCTCAGCTGTTTTTTCCGGCATGCTATTGAGCAGCAATAATGCATATTCTTGCCAGTCTAAATGTTCTGGCTTGAGGATTTTCCGATGCCCATAGAAATGATTGTCATGTCCGGCGTAAATGCCGCCACTTTTTACCCCGCTGACTCGTGCGCACATAGCAGCCCAGCGATCCGGTTCGATAACGTGATAGAGCCATAATCCTTGTCGTTGCTCCGGGCCAAAAGGTTCGCAAATTCGCATATGACGCAGAGGAACGCCTGCCTGATACATTAGGTTATACAGTGGGTTGCAGAGACTTTGATGATTTGCATACCAGGTCCAGATATCAGCCACTTTCCAGTCGTAAATGGGGTAAATGTACCAGCTATGACCGCCTGGTGCGGCCGTAGTCCAGGGTTTATCGTCGGCAAAACGTTGTTTATTTAAACTGGCGATGGCGACAAAACGGTTGTAGGACTCATCCGCACGGATGCCGATCATCATCGCCGCCGGACGTTTTTGTGAAAACCATTCGGCAAACTCACGTACAAATTGTTCGAAGGTCATGCCTGGCTGGTAAAAGGAGAAAAAGTCAGGGTCGGTTATCGCATCTTGGGGAGGTTGACGTACCCATTCGACATCAGGTTCCCAGCACTGCCATTCGGGTTGGTATTGTGAAAGGGAATTTTGCGTCGTAAGCGGGAGCGCAACCCAGTAAAACTCTTCGATGACATCGGTGTACAACTCGCGCAGGGACTGAACATAGTTAATGGTGCAAGAGAATTGCGCCTCCCAGTCGATAAACAAAACGCAGATTTTTTTGCCCATTTGTCGGGCAAGTTCGGCTGTCAGATGCAGCATTAAACCAGAGTCTTTGCCGCCAGAAAATGAGACACAAACGCGGGGTAGGGTGTTGAGTGTCCAGGTAATACGCTCTCGTGCAGCTTCCAGAATATTGAGCGGAAGAGGAATTTTATAAATAGACATCTGAAGACGCTCTCTGAACGTTACAGGGTGATCAGTGAGATAAGTCTGTTAATTATAAAGTAAACACTGTAAAGCAGAGTGTTTTATTTTTCATTCGCGCCGTGAATAAATAGGTGAAAGTTATAGTAGCTTTCTGAAGTTATATATCAAAAACACTCATTTAGGCGGTCAATAAATCGTGAGAATACCAGATTGTTTAAAGAAGATTTATTATAGGAAATGTAAAGCTTTATTGAAGGTAACGGATCTTCCAGTTTTATCTCTTTTAAATTAAGAAAGTCACGGTAGGAATTATAAAGTTCATAGGGGACTATTCCCAGTAAATCTGTAACTGCAATGCTATTAATGATTGTCAGCAAAGAGGAACCACGAAATGAGATTTTGCGATTCATAAATCTCTCGTCTATTTCCATTTGAATATCATCAACCCCTGCTGATTTAGATATTAATTGGGTGAACTCTTCTGCCATAATTTGTTCATAAGTGCTATTGTCAGTAATTCGTGGATGCCTATTACTACAAATTAGAGTATTGCGAATCGTATGCAATGGCATGCAAATGACGGAACGGCTGATCACTGGCATTTGGGTGATCACCAGATCGGCTTTGCGGTGAACCAACAGTTCTTCAGCATTCTCTGCTGACATGAGGATATCATGGCACTCAATCTCGACAGAGGAATCTTGCCGTAGGCAGCGGATCAGCATACTATTATTAGAGCAAGAAATGAGCTGAGGGCCGTAGATAATAAAGTTTTTCTTTAGTTCGGACTTATTGACTATATTAATTGTTTGTTCAAGGCCTCTGAGATTTTTCTCAAGATGGTGATGCAGATTTAACCCTGTTGTCGTCGGCGCGATACCTTTTCCTGAGCGAATGAATAAAGGGTCATTAAATTGCGCACGTAAGCGTTGTAACGACTGGCTCACGGCTGATGGGGTGATATATAGTGATTCAGCAGCTTTGCTAATGCTTAAATGCTGGTAAATACACTCAAATATGACAAGAAGATTTAAGTCGAACTTTTTCAAGTCGTAGAGATTGGCCATACACTACTCCGGTTATATTTTTCTTCCATGATATATTCACTTAATCAATGTTTTTTGCGTATATATTTTTATTGATTATGTTTTTTTGCTTAACTCAGGATTAAGTTTTTCTAAAATAGCACAGCCACTTAGGGCAGAGCGAGCAATTCATGCTTTTTTAGGATGGTTGAAAAGCAGGGATATAGTTCAACCATCCATGAATTACCTTTTATTTATTCCCCATAATGATATTAAGCGTTTTCTGATCGGGCAACCCCACGGCCTGTTGTAGCGTATTTTCCTTACTCATGTAATAGATAGCCGGTGTGACATTTGCCCCCAGATCGTCCATGAGTTTCTCGTTATCGCTTAACACTTTCATTTGCTCTGTACTTACGTTTGCAGGCACGTTTAGCTTAAGCTTGCCACCAGAGGCTTCATATTGTTGCCAGGTTTTTGCGGGATCTTTGGAGGCAAGAATTGCCGCTGCTGTCGCCGGGCTTTCTGGCTTGATAACCCCAACCAACAATGTTCTTAATTGCACTTTGCCAGAATCTACCCACGGGCGCGCCTGCTGCCAGAACTGTTTACAATATGGGCAGAACGGATCGGCGAAGACGTAGACAATGACCGGCGCATCTTTTTTACCGTCGAGGAGCCAGTGGGATTGTTCCATCCGTTGCCACATTTCGCGTCCGGCTGGTGCGTAAATTTCTTTTTCGATAAGTGTGTTACTCAGGTTTTCACCTTTCTCGTTGTACATGTAACCAGAGATAGCGTGCTTACCATCTGGAGTCAGGTAGATGGTGACGCCCATATCCTGATACTTTCCGAGATAACCTTTCATTCCTCCGGGGGCATCGAATGTTTTGATGATTGTAATGCCCTGTTTTTCAATCGCTTTTACTGGAGCAGGAAGTTCCTCTGCGAAGGCGATTGCAGGAAGCAGAGCCAGTAAAAGTATCTTTTTTAACATTAATTTGTCCTTTTCAGTCAGTGCAAAAGTCGAGTAAAAGGCATAACCTATCACTGTCATAGGTAAGAGCTTAGATCAGGTGATTGCCCTTTGTTTATGAGGGTGTTGTAATCCATGTCGTTGTTGCATTTGTAAGGGCAACACCTCAGCCTGCAGGCAGGCACTGAAGATACCAAAGGGTAGTTCAGATTACACGGTCACCTGGAAAGGGGGCCATTTTACTTTTTATCGCCGCTGGCGGTGCAAAGTTCACAAAGTTGTCTTACGAAGGTTGTAAGGTAAAACTTATCGATTTGATAATGGAAACGCATTAGCCGAATCGGCAAAAATTGGTTACCTTACATCTCATCGAAAACACGGAGGAAGTATAGATGTCCTTGATTAACACCAAAATTAAACCTTTTAAAAACCAGGCATTCAAAAACGGCGAATTCATCGAAATCACCGAAAAAGATACCGAAGGCCGCTGGAGCGTCTTCTTCTTCTACCCGGCTGACTTTACTTTCGTATGCCCGACCGAACTGGGTGACGTTGCTGACCACTACGAAGAACTGCAGAAACTGGGCGTAGACGTATACGCAGTATCTACCGATACTCACTTCACCCACAAAGCATGGCACAGCAGCTCTGAAACCATCGCTAAAATCAAATATGCGATGATCGGCGACCCGACTGGCGCCCTGACCCGTAACTTCGACAACATGCGTGAAGATGAAGGTCTGGCTGACCGTGCGACCTTCGTTGTTGACCCGCAGGGTATCATCCAGGCAATCGAAGTTACCGCTGAAGGCATTGGCCGTGACGCGTCTGACCTGCTGCGTAAAATCAAAGCAGCACAGTACGTAGCTTCTCACCCAGGTGAAGTTTGCCCGGCTAAATGGAAAGAAGGTGAAGCAACTCTGGCTCCGTCTCTGGACCTGGTTGGTAAAATCTAAATTTCCTTCGTCTTTCACGTCATAGCGGCGTTGGCGTCGCCCGCTCACCCCGGTCACTTACTTGTGTAAGCTCCCGGGGATTCACAGGCTAGCCGCCTTGCTCTGACGCGAAATACTTCGGAAATTCACCTAATTCTTCGGGTGCTGCGGCACCCGATTTTCTTCCCCGCACCATGATGCAAGCTGCATCCAGGTAGCCGCAGAGGCCGCTTGCATGATGATGTTTAAAGCCCAGGAGATAAACATGCTCGACACAAATATGAAAACTCAACTCAAGGCTTACCTTGAGAAATTGACCAAGCCTGTTGAGTTAATTGCCACGCTGGATGACAGCGCTAAATCGGCAGAAATCAAGGAACTGTTGGCTGAAATCGCAGAACTGTCAGACAAAGTCACCTTTAAAGAAGATAACAGCTTGCCGGTGCGTAAGCCGTCTTTCCTGATCACCAACCCAGGTTCCAACCAGGGGCCACGTTTTGCAGGCTCCCCGCTGGGCCACGAGTTCACCTCGCTGGTACTGGCGTTACTGTGGACCGGTGGTCATCCGTCGAAAGAAGCGCAGTCTCTGCTGGAGCAGATTCGCCATATTGACGGTGATTTTGAATTCGAAACCTATTACTCGCTCTCTTGCCATAACTGCCCGGACGTGGTGCAGGCGCTGAACCTGATGAGCGTATTGAACCCGCGCATCAAGCACACTGCAATTGACGGCGGCACCTTCCAGAACGAAATCACCGATCGCAACGTGATGGGCGTTCCGGCAGTGTTCGTAAACGGGAAAGAGTTTGGTCAGGGCCGCATGACGTTGACTGAAATCGTTGCCAAAATTGATACTGGCGCGGAAAAACGTGCGGCAGAAGAGCTGAACAAGCGTGATGCTTATGACGTATTAATCGTCGGTTCCGGCCCGGCGGGTGCAGCGGCAGCAATTTACTCCGCACGTAAAGGCATCCGTACCGGTCTGATGGGCGAACGTTTTGGTGGTCAGATCCTCGATACCGTTGATATCGAAAACTACATTTCTGTACCGAAGACTGAAGGGCAGAAGCTGGCAGGCGCACTGAAAGTTCACGTTGATGAATACGACGTTGATGTGATCGACAGCCAGAGCGCCAGCAAACTGATCCCAGCAGCAGTTGAAGGTGGTCTGCATCAGATTGAAACAGCTTCTGGCGCGGTACTGAAAGCACGCAGCATTATCGTGGCGACCGGTGCAAAATGGCGCAACATGAACGTTCCGGGCGAAGATCAGTATCGCACCAAAGGCGTGACCTACTGCCCGCACTGCGACGGCCCGCTGTTTAAAGGTAAACGCGTAGCGGTTATCGGCGGCGGTAACTCCGGCGTGGAAGCGGCAATTGACCTGGCGGGTATCGTTGAGCACGTAACGCTGCTGGAATTTGCGCCAGAAATGAAAGCCGACCAGGTTCTGCAGGACAAACTGCGCAGCCTGAAAAACGTCGACATTATTCTGAATGCGCAAACCACGGAAGTGAAAGGCGACGGCAGCAAAGTCGTTGGTCTGGAATATCGAGATCGTGTCAGCGGCGATATTCACAACATCGAACTGGCCGGTATTTTCGTCCAGATTGGTCTGCTGCCGAACACCAACTGGCTCGAAGGCGCAGTCGAACGTAACCGCATGGGCGAGATTATCATTGATGCGAAATGCGAAACCAACGTGAAAGGCGTGTTCGCAGCGGGTGACTGTACGACGGTTCCGTACAAGCAGATCATCATCGCCACTGGCGAAGGTGCCAAAGCCTCTCTGAGTGCTTTTGACTACCTGATTCGCACCAAAACTGCATAAGAAGAAGTAAGATTCACCTGCAATTGCTTAGCCGCCGGGGTCAAACCTGGCGGCTTTTTTATGGCATTAAAAAGCCCCGCCGGGATGGCTCCGGGCAGGGCGGGATACTTATTCTGGCAATTAACGCACAACCAGCACCGGCAGATTGGCGTGGCGGATCACGCTCGAGGCGTTAGAACCTAACAGATGGGTCGAAATCGATGGGTTGCGAGAACCAATAACTACAACATCAGCCCCCAGTTCTTCTGCCAACTCATTGACTTCATCCCGCACGCTACCAAAACGGACATGTTGTTTAATGCGGGAAGGATCGATGGTGAAGTGGCTGACCATCGTTTGCAGACGTTCTTGTGCTTCATGTTGCAGATGCTCTTCAAAACGACGCACATCAGCGGCAAAACGGTGCAGGCTCAGGCTGGCTGACCCGGGTAGTACGTGAAGTAGATGAATAACTCCGTCATCCTGGGCGAGGAATTCAGCGTGGCGAACAGCTTTGTCGCTCAATTCCATTTCAAATACATCAACTGGCATAATGATTGTCTTATACATAACCCTTTCTCCCTGTTAATCATGAACAAATCATTCGCCATGATTATAATATTTATCCCTGATATTTGTCTGGTTCTTTTTCCTTACGAACTGTTTCTGTGATGAATATATTCTCACTGAACACCAGGAATTCTCCCAAAACCTGTGGTACCGCCCGTTTTCCCGCTGTGATAGCTACCCTTAAAGACTGACTCTTTTTTGAACTGTCTCTGGAGGTTGCATGAAAGCATTGACTTATCACGGCCCACATCACGTTCAGGTAGAAAATGTTCCCGATCCGGGCGTTGAACAGGCAGATGATATTATTCTGCGTATTACGGCAACGGCGATCTGTGGCTCTGACCTCCATCTTTATCGAGGCAAAATACCTCAGGTTAAACATGGCGATATTTTTGGTCATGAATTTATGGGGGAAGTAGTTGAAACCGGAAAGGACGTAAAAAATTTGCAAAAAGGCGACCGAGTGGTAATTCCGTTCGTCATTGCTTGTGGCGACTGTTTTTTCTGTCGATTGCAACAATATGCCGCCTGCGAAAATACCAATGCGGGTAAAGGCGCTGCGCTCAATAAAAAACAGATACCAGCTCCAGCGGCATTGTTTGGTTATAGTCACCTGTATGGCGGCGTTCCTGGTGGGCAGGCGGAATATGTCCGCGTCCCTAAAGGGAATGTGGGGCCGTTTAAAGTACCGCCTTTGCTTTCAGATGATAAAGCGCTTTTCCTTTCTGATATTCTGCCAACGGCATGGCAGGCAGCAAAAAATGCGCAGATCCAACAAGGTTCAAGCGTTGCAGTCTATGGTGCTGGTCCTGTGGGATTGTTGACAATCGCCTGTGCACGGTTGCTCGGTGCGGAACAGATTTTTGTTGTTGATCATCATCCCTACCGCTTGCATTTCGCCGCCGACCGCTACGGCGCGATCCCGATTAATTTTGATGAAGACAGCGATCCGGCACAGTCAATTATTGAACAAACGGCAGGTCACCGGGGCGTGGATGCAGTAATAGACGCCGTCGGTTTTGAAGCGAAAGGCAGCACCACGGAAACGGTGCTGACTAACCTGAAACTGGAGGGCAGCAGCGGTAAAGCGTTGCGTCAGTGTATTGCGGCGGTCAGGCGTGGCGGCATTGTTAGCGTACCGGGCGTCTACGCTGGATTTATTCACGGTTTCCTGTTTGGCGACGCCTTTGATAAAGGGTTGTCGTTTAAAATGGGACAGACCCACGTTCACGCATGGCTGGGAGAATTATTACCGTTAATTGAGAAAGGATTACTGAAACCAGAAGAAATTGTTACCCACTATATGCCGTTTGAAGAGGCCGCCCGGGGATATGAGATTTTCGAAAAACGTGAAGAGGAGTGCCGTAAGGTGATTCTGGTACCCGGTGCACAAAGCGCAGAGGCGGCGCAGAAGGCGGTTTCAGGTCTAGTGAATGCGATGCCGGGGGAACAATATGATCGTCAGGAGTGGTTTTCGAGGTAAAGGACAGCCATGACGATAATCGCCGCCATAATCAGAAATCCTATCAGGATGTAAAATGCTTCTGCCATGGTTATTCCCACAAACGAAACGGAATAATTTTGCAGCAAAAGTGAACAGTGAGAACCAGGAAAAATTGCTGATTTTGCGTAAAGAGGATGCGAGTGCATCCTCTGGGCAAAGCGAGTTATCGCTTGTGCAGATGGGATTAAAGCAGGTAGTCGCCAGCAGCTTCTGGCTGGTATTCGAGTTCCAGCACTTCAAGGTGGGTTGCAACGCCGCCCGGAAGTTCCCAGTGAATGGAATCGCCAACGCGCAGCCCCAGCAGTGCGGCACCTACCGGAGCCATAACGGAAAGCTGAGTATTGCTATCGGTCATTTTTGCCGGATACACCAGCGTGCGCACACGCACTTCGCCATCGCTAAGATTGCGGAATTTAACCCGGCTGTTCATTGTCACCACGTCGTGTGGCATCTCTTCTGGCGAACACATTTGGGCGCGATCCAACTCTGCGTTTAACGCGTCGGCGATTGGCAAACCAGCATAGGCGGGTTGCTCCAGCAGAATATCGATGCGTTCGGCATCCAGGTCGTTAATGATGATAGTTGGTCTGGACATTTTTACTCCATGTCGTCGGTGCTGCGAGTGTCGCAGATAAACATACCCAAAAGAAAACCCTCACCGTCAGGCGGCGAGGGTTTAACTCACATGATGATACTGACTGTTGCTCACTCTTTGAAGTGATTTGCGTCACATTCAGGGAATTCCTCAATGCAGCGCATTATGTATAAATCTTAATCGCCTTGGTTTATGGAAGACGAATTAGCGTGTTTTGTAAATCAGATGATTAATAACCCGCTTTATCAATCACAAAGGTTTTGCCACAGTTACCTGGGTGAGGTTGTGGCAAGAATGAGTTTGCAGAAAGCGGAGCGTTGATGGCGTCAGCTTTGATCGAGATCTGAATTTCAGTCAAATACGCAGGGTTACCCTGGCACGTTAGCTTAACTGCTTTCACGTTCTCTTTTCCCCAGCTTTTGGCAAAGGCGGCGTCAAAGTCACGGCGGCTCACTGTTTTACCGTAATTATCCGCAAGGAATTTTCCGGCTTCGCTCTCTTTAATTTCTTGATTCAGGCGTACCATCGTACCGAAGTATGCGTCCGGATCAAAACCAAAGCAGGCACCGTGTTTGGCATATTCGTAGCGTTCCAGGCAGGAACGTCCGCCAGCTCCTGGCATGACTTCACTTAGTTTAGCGGCCGTTTCCAGTGATAATCCGGTTTCCGGCGATGAACACATTCGGCTGGCGCGCGCTTCTGGTAGATTCGGGATTGGGCGAGTAGCGCAACCGAAGCGCATCCAGCGGCGTTCATCAACACCACGGGCAGCAACCGATTTAGGCAATCCTGGCCACAGACCATGTACGGTCAGAAAATCAGCTTTGTTGGTCGTTTCGGTTTGCAGGCGACATTCATCTCGTTCGTTACGATTTCGATCGTGTTGACTCTGGCAAAATCCGGTTTGCCAGGAGAGGGCCAGGACATAGCGATCAAAATCGCCATACTGTTTTGCCTGCAACGCTAAGGCGTTGGCAGAAGAGAAGGGAAGCAGAGAAACCGCGAGCAACGCGGCGTTACGCCAGAATGCTTTCATAATGGGTGTGGAACTCATACATACACTGAATACTATCTATTAAATCATAAAAAAGCCCGCCAGGTGGGCTTACCTGGCGGGCGTGATGATTTATTCAGCGTTTGGCGAACGTATTAGTTCCACATGGCGAGAATCGGCCAGCCAACCAACAGCAACATAGAGATGTAAATCACCCCGAAGATTGCGCCAAGACGCCAGTAATCTTTTGATTTCACATAGCCACAGCCGTAAATAATCACCCCAGGACCGGTTGCATACGGCGTCAGACAGCCCATGATACCGATAGACAGCACCAGCAGGATACACAGTTGTTCCATTGGTACGCCCGGAATACCTTTACCGACGGCCAGAATAACCGGCAGCATGGTTGCGGTGTGCGCAGACAGGCTGGCAAACAGGTAGTGTGCAAAGTAGAACACCAGAACCAGTACAATCACCGTTGCGTTTGGTGAGAATCCTTCCAGGTGCGTACTCATGGTACCGGCGAACCAGTCAATAAAACCAGAACGAGTCAGGCCGTTAGCCATCACAACCAGAGTTGCCAGGTTGACCAGTGTGTTCCATGCGCTGTTATAGCGGGTAATGTCTTTCCACGGCACAACGTGCAGAGCCAGCATTAGCGAAACTGCCAGCAGACCAACCGCAGTAGCATTAATGACTTCACTGCCAAATACCCACAAACCTAAGCTGAGCAATACAAGGCCAATCAGCGTCCACTCTCTGCGTGTCAGCGCACCCATGGTTTTTAGTTCATCACCCGCCCAGGTTGCCACTTCTTCACTGTGTGTGATTTCCGGTTTGTACAGCACGTAGGAAAGCCACGGCGCAATGATAAGCAAGATAACCCCAACCGGCAGGAAGCAGAGGAACCACTGCAACCAGCTAATCTGGATACCGGCAATTTTGCTGACGAACTCCAGACCCAGCACGTTTGGTGCCGCACCGGTGACAAACATGGACGAACTCAGACTGGTACTAATGACCATCATCCACATCAAATAGCCGCCAATACGACGCGCGGACGGATCGTTCGGGAATGATTTAAACAACGGCGGCAGGTTTTTAATGACCGGAAAAACCGTACCCCCGGTACGCGCGGTGTTGGAAGGTGTAAACGGTGCCAGCAGAATGTCGATAATGACAATCGCATAACCCAACGTCAGCGTGCGTTTGCCCATGAATTTCACCAGGAAAAGGGCAATGCGACGACCTAACCCGGAAACTTCATACCCTAATGCAAAAATAAATGCGCCAAATACCAGCCATACCGTGGTGCTGGAAAAACCAGCCAGGCCCCATTTCAGCGCCTGTTTTTGCGCATTAAACGCTGGGTCAGCTAATTCTTTGGCATCAAAGAGCAGGTAATTACTGCCAATAACGCAAATAGTAACCGCAATAAAACTGATCGCTGTTGCCGGAATTGGCTCGAGGATCATGCCGACAATCATTGCCACAAACACAGCGAAGTAATGCCATGCCTGCGGCGGCATACCGTCGGGGACAGGGATAAGAAACATGACACCCATCACCACCAGTGGGGCCAATAGTTTCCATATATTATCTTTTGCTAAAGACATACGGGTTCTCCGAAAATTAATATTTCCAAATTAATCAAGTGCTTAAATAATTAAATCTGTGCTAAAAACCAGGTAAGGATCAGTAGGTCAGCACTGCCGCCTGGACTGAGATTTCGTTCGATACACTCCCTGTCGAACTGCCGGAGATAATCGAGATCGGCGGGGGTTCGAATGCCCCCTTTTTGCAATAATGTTTGCGCCTCGCGCTGTAGCCAGCGCAGGCCCCCCTCGCCACCGCGCGATGCAACGTTGGTATCGCCGTTGATCGCCATCAGTAGGAGCAAGGTATCGAGCAATGCCAGTTCAGGATCTAACCCCTGATCCAGCAGAGTGAGGTAATGCGGCAAGGCGTGATTGATCACCAGTGGATAACCCGCTTCGGCTTCACCGCGTGCGCCGGTAAGGCCAAGCTGTTGGTACAACCGTTGACCTGCCGTCAGTTGTGAATTATTGGTACGCAGTTCGCGATCGGTCAGGCCACGGCAGAAACTTGCCGCCGTAGAACAAACGGTTGTTGGCGTTACCGGCTGGTTGAGCTGAAGCAAACGGCCAATTGCCGCACATAGCAGCCCTAAAGAAAAAATGCTGCCTTTATGCGTGTTTACGCCCGCAGTGGCGCGGAACATATCACCTTCGCAAGCCATACCAATTGGGCGTAATCCGTGGAGTACCGCTTCCGGTGCCATTTCTGCACTACAGGCACCAAATTCAATGAAACGGGGTAACCAGCCCTGAATCGCCAGCGCGCTGCGGTGGAAATCTTCCAGCGCCATATCTTTGTGCGCACCGCAGTTAATGCGATCCACGAGGCCTGGTTTCGGTGACAGATTGACTTCAGTCAGCATGGCGCGCCAGCCCAAGAGGGCGTACTCATCGATTAATGACGTCGCAAGCTTTGTGGTTTTAGTTGACGTTGCAGGCATCGACATCGTTCAGCAGTGCCTCCATGCGGTTGAGTAAATCGGTCAGTTGATGGGTTTTTCCACGCGCGCAGACGGCTGCGCTTTGCTCGCACAACAGGCAGCGGCGAGGCGGCAGTGAATAGTCGCGGCGGGAGAGAATTTCGCCTTCGGGCGTCAGGACATCGATATCCCATAACCGCCCGAGAGGATGACTATGTTCAAGCTCAATGGTGGCGAGCTTGAGGTCGCGAGCCGGGGCGGCAATGCTCAACATGCCCTCCGGCCCGCTGGCGGAAACCAGTGCAGCCTGCTCCTGAATTTGCCAGCCCTGTTTTGCGGCTAAGGCACGCAAGGCTGTCACGCCATGATTAAAAATTCGGCGTGTGACCTCGCAGTCTTTAATCGGCCCAGGCGCAACCACGGTAAAGGAGACCAGTGGAACAGGATGGCGCTTGAGCCAGACGTGTTGCCGTGCTTGCCTTTCATCCCGGCTGACGAGCAGCTCGGGAATTGATACCGCATGGTGGCTGGCGAGTTCAGGAAGCAGGTGCATGGCTTATTCCTTCACCTGATGCACAACATCGATCACCGAGCCATCGCGGTAACGCACAACGGCAACGACGCGGTCGGTGAATTCAATCGGCTGTGGTTCACCGGTCAGCAGACGCGCACGTTCGCGCAGCCACTCAATGGAAACCACTTTAATGCCCGCTTCCTGCAGACGTTCTGCCAGTTCCGGACGTGCCGGGTTAACTGCGATACCGTGGTCTGTGACCAGAATATCGACACTGGAGCCCGGGGTGATGCAGGTCAGCACGTTATCCACCAGAGTCGGAATACGACCGCGTACCAGCGGCGCGACGATGATGGAAAGCGCAGAGGCAATTGCGGTATCGCAGTGACCACCGGAAGCACCACGCAGTACGCCGTCAGAGCCGGTCAGCACGTTAACGTTGAACTGGGTGTCAATTTCCAGCGCGCTCAGTACCACCACGTCGAGACGATCAACCGATGCGCCTTTCGAACCCCAGTTAGCGTACTGGTTGGCGCTGATTTCGATGTGATTGGGGTTACGGGCCAGCGATTGCGCAGCATGGCTGTCAAAGCTCTGCACATCCAGCAGTTTGCGGATCAGACCTTTTTCGTGCAGGTCAACCATCGTCGCGGTAATACCGCCAAGGGCGAAGTCGGCGCGAATATCGCGGCTACGCATTTTGTCTTCCAGGAAACGGGTTACCGCCAGCGATGCGCCGCCGGTGCCGGTTTGCATGGAGAAACCTTCTTTGAAGTAGCCAGAGTTGACAATCACATCCGCAGCGCTACGGGCAATAAGCAGTTCGCGCGGGTTAGTGGTCATACGGGTAGCGCCAGCGCCGATTTTTGCAGCATCGCCAACGCGATCAACTTTGACGATCAGATCAACCTGATCTTGCTCAATGCTTGCCGGATTATGCGGATAAGGCAGCAGTTCTTCGGTAAGCATCACAACCTGTTTTGCGTTGTCGGCATCAACCATTGCATAGCCGAGGGAGCCGCAGCAGGCTTTACCGGTGTAGCCGTTGGCATTACCGAATTCATCACAGGACGGGACGCCGAGGAAAGCCACGTCGATATTCAGTTCGCCGCTCTGTACCAGATGCACACGTCCGCCGTGAGAGTGGATCTGCACCGGTTCCGCCAGCAGACCACGGGAGATCTCTTCCGCCAGTGGACCACGCAGGCCGGAGGTATAAATGCGGGTAACCACGCCCTGGCGAATGTGTTCTACCAGCGGCGCATGGCAATCACTCAGGGAGCTGGACGCCAGGGTCAGGTTTTTAAAGCCCATCTTCGCGATGACGTCCATCACCATATTGACGGTCAGGTCACCGCCACGGAAAGCGTGATGGAAGGAAACCGTCATGCCGTCCTGTAAACCAGAGCGACGAATCGCTTCTTCCAGGTTGGCGCACAGTTTGCGATCGCGCGCTTTTTCAGCCTGGTAGGTTTGCTTTGGCGAGTTCTGGAAAGCGGCAAGATCGCATTCAGCGCGACGATTCCAGGCCGCTACCCGTTCTTGTCGTTGAGATTGTTCAATTTTCTGCGTCATTTTGATTGCCTTATTCTTCGCGGATGCCGGAAAGTTCTGCACGAGAGAGCACCAGACGGGCGCGATCGATAACCGGACCGTCCACCATCTTGCCGTTCAGGGAAACCACGCCGAGGCCTTCGCGAGCGGCGGCTTCAGCGGCTTCTACGACGCGGCGGGCGTGATCCACTTCTTTCTGGGTCGGTGCGTAGAGGTTGTGCAGCAGATCAATCTGACGCGGGTTGATCAGCGATTTGCCGTCAAAGCCCAGCTGTTTGATGTGGGCGGCTTCTTGCAGGAATCCGGCTTCGTTGTTAGCGTCGGAATAGACGGTATCGAACGCCTGAATACCCGCAGAGCGCGCGGCCTGCAAAATGGAACAGCGTGCGAACAGCAGTTCAGTTCCTTCCGGGGAGCGTTCTGTACGCAGGTTGCGCACATAGTCTTCTGCACCGAGGGCGATACCGATCAAACGCTCGGAAGCGTGAGCGATTTCCACTGCGCGGGTAATGCCCAGCGGAGATTCAATCGCCGCCAGCAGGCCGGTGCTGCCGGGTTCACGACCACAGGCTTTTTCGATACGCAGGATCTCTTTTTCAATATCCAGAACATCCTGAGCGGTATCGGTTTTCGGCAGACGCACAACGTCCGCACCACCGCGAACGACGGCTTCCAGGTCGTTAACACCCCATTCGGAATCCAGCGCGTTGACACGCACAATGGTTTCAATATCGCGATACAGCGGATGTTGCAGCGCGTGATAAACCATGCGGCGGGCGGTGTCTTTTTCACGTAATGCCACGGAGTCTTCGAGGTCAAACATCAGGGCATCAGCCGGGTAGATGAAGGAGTTGCTGACCATCGCGGCATTGGCACCAGGCACAAACAACATGCTGCGGCGGGTGCGAGTTTTACGTTGTTGCAGCGAAGCGGAAATCATTGGCAATCCTCCCATGGCAGAGCCGGGATACCGCTGGCGCGTGCCAGCAGGGCTTCCAGTCGTGCACGTAAAATGCAGTCCAGTGCGCCTTTGTCATCGACATTCAGCTGTACGCCGCGCACGTTGTAGCGGGCGAGAACGTCCAGAATGGTGGTGCGAATTGCATCGCCAAACTGTTTCTCAACGCTGCTATTGATTTGCAGGTCGATATCCTGCGTATCGAGTGGGGCGATGCGTATCATCACATCCCCAGACTCAAGGGTGCCTGCAACGGCGGGCTGGTTTATTTTCATTTTTCACCTGTTTCTCATGCGGGGGTCTTTTGACGAGCTGCCGCGTCCTGGCGGGAGTGCTCAAGCAGGTTCTGCAAATAATGCAGCGTGACTGCAGGGACCAGCGGCGCGATAGCCGTGAGATCGTTTTTCGCCAGCAGTTGACGTACCCGGGAAGCGGATATCGGCATCTCCTGGTAACGCAGCCGCTCAATTTCAACCAGTTCGATGGGCGGTGCGGAGATAGTCGGCGTTTCCAGCCAGTAGCGCATATCCTGGTTGTACTGGGCGGTAACGCGACAAAAGGGTTCAGTACCGACAAAGCGGTGAGTTACACCCAGCGCGGGAGCGAGGTACTGACGGAAAATCTTCAGATCAATTTCGGTGTAACAATGGTTAATGACGCTCTGTTCTTTAATGAAGTAGCAAGGGAACGTAGCGCGGGAGATGATGTATTCGGAGCCGCGATGCACAGTCAGGCGTGGAATATCGGCGGTGCCTTTTAACACCAGATCCAACCGGTCTTCATAGGGGAAGCGTGAAGAATCTTCTTTGACTAAAAACAGATGCAACCAGTCGCACTGTGCCGCAGCTTGTTGAATCAGATAACGGTGACCATTCGTGAAGGGATTGGCGTTCATCACAATGCAGCCAATCTTGTTCCCTGGATGACGAAATTTTTTCAGCGATTCGGCATAGCGTTTCAGTCGCGTGGCGCTGTTTTCCATCAGCACCATCACGCCGGGTACGCTGGTCAGCGTGGAAAAACCGCACTGGCGGAACAGCGCCTCGTATTCGGTTTTGGTATAAATAAACAGATGCGTGCTGTGCCGCTCATAGGCGAGGTTTATCAGTTCAGTGGCTAATGTCAGCGCCAGTCCTTCACCGCGAACGGATTCACTGATAGCAACGCATTTAATAATATTTCCGGCAATTCCACCGCACGCGATAAGCTTTTCATCGCGGGTTACGGTAATAAATACTTCGACTGTGGTGTCAACGCTCAAATCATTTTCATGCAGGAATTGGGCGATTTCCGCCATTTTTTTATTTTCTGAACGTTTTACGCGGGTGAAAATATCATTGCCGAACATAATAAATAGTATCCTGAAGGTGCATGTTGTTATCGATTTGCAACGAATGTTGTTCAATGTTGCAAACTGATAACCTTTTATTTTCACTTGGGAGAAAGGGGGGTGATCGAGGTATATCTTTTTCTCCTTTCGCTATACATCCTAAGGAGTATTGCAGCGTGAAATTTTGATTTATTTCACATAGAGTTAGTGGTTTTTTATTTATTTAATGGTTTTAAGTTTTTTAATTAATGTAATTACGAAATGACCTGCAGGTTTAAGTGATTTAATTGATTTAATGAATAAAATTTGCCACGATCATAATTAATATCTATGTATTTTGATTCAACATTTTAATTACATCCGTCAAAGAGGCTCGGGACAACCCGCAAGGAAAACAATGTTGCAGCTTAACGAGAATAAACAGTTTGCATTTTTCCAAAGACTGGCATTTCCGCTGCGTATCTTTTTGCTGATTCTGGTGTTCTCAATATTTGTCATTGCAGCCCTGGCGCAATATTTTACGGCCAGTTTTGAGGACTATTTAACGCTTCATGTACGCGACATGGCAATGAATCAGGCGAAAATTATTGCCTCCAATGACAGTGTCATCTCTGCGGTGAAAACGCGTGACTACAAACGGCTGGCGACCATCGCTAACAAATTACAAAGAGATACCGATTTTGATTATGTGGTGATTGGGGACCGGCACTCGATCCGCCTTTACCATCCTAATCCGGAGAAAATTGGTTATCCTATGCAGTTCACCAAACAGGGCGCGCTGGAGAAAGGGGAGAGCTACTTCATTACCGGGAAAGGGTCAATGGGGATGGCGATGCGCGCCAAAACGCCAATCTTTGATGACGATGGAAAAGTCATCGGCGTGGTGTCGATTGGCTACCTGGTGAGTAAAATCGATAGCTGGCGGGCTGAGTTTTTATTACCGATGGCAGGCGTGTTTGTCGTGCTGTTAGGGATTCTGATGTTGCTGTCGTGGTTCCTGGCAGCGCATATCCGTCGGCAAATGATGGGCATGGAGCCAAAGCAAATCGCACGCGTGGTCCGTCAGCAAGAGGCGCTGTTTAGTTCGGTTTATGAAGGGCTGATTGCGGTGGATCCGCATGGTTACATTACCGCCATCAATCGTAACGCAAGAAAGATGCTGGGGCTGAGCTCTCCCGGACGGCAATGGTTGGGTAAACCCATTGCTGAAGTGGTCAGGCCCGCCGATTTCTTTACCGAACAGATTGATGAAAAACGTCAGGATGTGGTGGCTAACTTTAACGGTCTGAGCGTTATTGCCAATCGGGAAGCTATTCGTTCAGGTGATGATTTGCTGGGGGCCATTATCAGCTTTCGTAGTAAAGACGAAATTTCCACCCTCAATGCGCAACTGACGCAAATAAAACAATACGTCGAGAGCCTTCGTACATTGCGACACGAGCATCTCAATTGGATGTCGACGCTCAATGGTCTGTTGCAGATGAAAGAGTATGATCGCGTGCTGGCGATGGTGCAGGGGGAGTCTCAGGCCCAGCAACAGCTTATTGACAGCCTGCGTGAGGCGTTTGCCGATCGCCAGGTGGCGGGGCTGCTTTTTGGTAAAGTGCAGCGCGCCCGGGAACTGGGGCTAAAAATGATCATTGTCCCCGGTAGCCAGCTTTCGCAACTGCCGCCAGGACTGGATAGCACCGAGTTTGCAGCCATTGTGGGCAATTTACTTGATAACGCCTTCGAAGCCAGCCTGCGTAGCGATGAAGGAAACAAGATCGTTGAATTATTCCTCAGCGATGAAGGCGATGATGTGGTGATTGAAGTCGCCGATCAGGGCTGCGGCGTTCCAGAGTCTCTACGAGACAAAATATTTGAGCAGGGGGTCAGTACGCGTGCTGACGAGCCCGGTGAACATGGCATTGGGTTGTACTTGATTGCCAGCTACGTAACGCGCTGCGGTGGTGTTATCACTCTCGAAGATAATGATCCCTGCGGTACCTTGTTTTCAATCTATATTCCGAAAGTGAAACCTAATGACAGCTCCATTAACCCTATTGATCGTTGAGGACGAAACGCCGCTGGCAGAGATGCATGCGGAATATATTCGTCACATTCCCGGATTCAGTCAGATATTACTGGCGGGAAACCTGGCGCAGGCCCGAATGATGATCGAGCGTTTTAAGCCGGGGCTAATCTTGCTCGATAACTATCTTCCTGACGGCAGAGGGATTAATTTATTGCATGAACTGGTGCAGGCGCATTATCCCGGCGACGTGGTGTTTACCACTGCAGCCAGCGATATGGAAACGGTGTCTGAAGCCGTACGTTGTGGTGTATTTGATTATCTCATTAAGCCCATTGCCTATGAACGGCTGGGGCAAACGCTAACCCGTTTCCGCCAGCGTAAACATATGCTGGAAAGTATTGATAGCGCCAGCCAGAAGCAAATTGATGAGATGTTTAATGCCTATGCTCGCGGTGAACCTAAAGACGAACTGCCGACCGGCATTGATCCCTTGACGCTAAACGCGGTGCGAAAACTGTTTAAAGAGCCTGGTGTGCAACATACGGCAGAAACGGTGGCGCAGGCACTGACCATCAGTCGCACCACTGCCAGGCGTTATCTTGAATATTGCGCCAGCCGCCATCTGATTATTGCTGAAATTGTTCACGGCAAAGTTGGCAGACCACAACGCATATACCACAGTGGGTGACATGATAAAGCCGGAGGAAACTTGCCTCCGGCATTACTATTTACTTGCCTGTGACCGCTGCTGCCGTTCCTGGCACCATCAGCTCTGTAGCAACGATAACAATCACTAGCCCAACAAGCACCGGCACCGAGGTGCGTTTTACGACTTCAAATGGTGAGATTTTCGCCATCCCGGCAACCGCAACGACTACGCCAGAAACGGGTGATAGGGTACGACCCAGGTTTGACGCCTGCAGCATCGGGATAGTCAAATACGCCGGGTTAATGCCGGAAGAGTGCGCCAGTTTCGGGATCATCTCAACAAACGCATAAAACGGCGCATTGCCTGAACCGGTCGTGACTGCCGCCAGCATGGTCAGAATCACCAATACCAGCATCAGGATGATACTCGCCGAACCAAACGAGGTAGCGATAGAAATCAGACTTTGAATAAAGCCGATGGTGCTAAGCCCCTGAGCGAATACCCCAGCGGCAACCAGCAGCATCACCACGTTAGCAAACGCATCTGCCATCCCGCGATAAGCCACTTCCAGACCAGAGAAAACTTTCTGGGTATTAAAGCTGCGGAGGAACTCCAGAATGGAGGCAATCAGCATACAAATCACCAGAATAGTGATGATGTGTAATTGCGGACCCCATTTACCGTCAAAAATCAGTACACCGATGATCGGCGTGAACGGCAAAATTGCATAAAACGCAGGAGCAGTGGTGGTGATTTCACTGACATCTAACATTTCATGAGAGATGTGCTCTTTTTTATCCAGATAACGTTGCCAGAAGAAGTGGGCGATCGCCATGCCGATAATTGCAGCAATTGAGATAGGCAGCGTCGTTTTGAAGGCGAAGTCAATCAGCGACATTTCGGAAGCTTGCGCCGCCAGCACCACATCCCCTGAAGTCGGTGCGAGAATAATCGCCGCCGGGGAGGCACAAATGGCAGCAGCTGCGCCACGACTGATACCAACGTTTACCATCACCGGAAATAGGGTTGCCATCAGCAAAACACCCAGACCGGTTGCGGAAGAGACGGCCAGAGACATCAGACAGGCGACAAAATAGGCGGCAATCATCAGCAGGTAAGGGGAGTTAATATACTGCAATGGTTTTGACGCCAGCTTGACCACCATATCATTCGCGCCGATATGGGTCATGTAAGCGGCAAATCCACACAGCATCATAATCATCATGCCGAGGTCGCCGCCGCGGCTCATTAGTAATATTTTAACGTATTCAACGATATCCGTGGCGCTGTAGCCTGTTGAAGCCTGGCTGGACGGTAACACTTTGTGCCCCATAATGGCACTGATAATCAGCAATAACAGGCCACCGACAAATAACACACCAGTGGCGGAATACCCTTTAATGATGTAGCGAGCTACACCCACAATAACCACAACCCCAATAAGGAGTTCAATGAATGTCAGCATAATTTTTCCTGTCTCCAGGCCCCAAAGTAAATAATAAAAAATTCCTAAAGCTTAAGGAAAAAATATGCCCAATAAATTGTCGATGAATGCTGATTAAAATCAAGAAAAACTGCCATTAAGACATTGAAGTTGCTGTTTTTATACATAGATAACAAAACGCATATTTAGCGGTTGGCAATTATCACATAATAATGTGTGCAAATTGATGGTGGATTGATGCAAATTTGTTAATTGCAATGGTGTTAGCTGCGGCTGTGCGCTCAAAAAATAATCTAATATGAGCACAGGTTGACGATATATATTATATACTTCGTTAAGATGATTGTTGTATCTCGTTAAAAAATAAAATAATTTTTCCTTGATTGCATTTTGTCATCAAAAAAGACTTGGTTTTTCTTTTTTGACTATTCCCATCGCAGAAAACGACGCATCATCTTTAATCGATGCGCGGAAATATTTAACTTGAACAAGCGGAAATAAATGAGCAGCTATTCAGATTATTCTTTATGTTGGGTCTATTAAGGTTATGTTAATTGTAGCTTTGCTATGCTAGTAGTAGATTTTTGATAAATGTTTTATGGTCACAAATGATCGTGAGTAAATATGTCGCTATCTTTTCCTTTGTTTTTATTCAGTTAATCAGCGTTGGTAAAGTTTTTGCTAACGCAGATGAGTGGATGACAACGTTTAGAGAAAATATTGCACAAACCTGGCAACAGCCTGAACATTATGATTTATATATTCCTGCCATCACCTGGCATGCACGTTTCGCTTACGACAAAGAAAAAACCGATCGCTATAACGAGCGACCGTGGGGTGGCGGTTTTGGCCTGTCGCGTTGGGATGAAAAAGGAAACTGGCATGGCCTGTATGCCATGGCATTTAAGGACTCGTGGAACAAATGGGAACCGATTGCCGGATACGGATGGGAAAGTACCTGGCGACCGCTGGCGGATGAAAATTTTCATTTAGGTCTGGGATTCACCGCTGGCGTAACGGCACGCGATAACTGGAATTACATCCCTCTCCCGGTTCTACTGCCATTGGCCTCCGTGGGTTATGGCCCAGTGACTTTTCAGATGACCTACATTCCGGGTACCTACAACAATGGCAATGTGTACTTTGCCTGGATGCGCTTTCAGTTTTGAGACAAATGAAGTTTTAGTAACTTCTTTAAAATCAATAGCTAAAATAAGTAACATCAAAAATAACGCGACTTTTATCACTTTTTAGTAAAGTTGCACTGGACAAAGCGTACCACAATTGGTGTACTGGTAACCGACACAGCATTTGTGTCTATTTTTCATGTAAAGGTAATTTTGATGTCTAAGATTAAAGGTAACGTTAAGTGGTTTAATGAGTCCAAAGGATTCGGTTTCATTACTCCGGAAGACGGCAGCAAAGACGTGTTCGTACACTTCTCTGCAATCCAGACTAATGGTTTTAAAACTCTTGCTGAAGGTCAGCGCGTAGAGTTCGAAATCACTAACGGTGCCAAAGGCCCTTCTGCTGCAAACGTAATCGCTCTGTAAGATACGTCAGCAAGAATTCAAAACCCGCTTAATCAGCGGGTTTTTTTTGGTCTTTAGTGTGCGGTTGAGGCCGAAAACAGCCAGAAAGCCAGTGCTGTCATGGCAAAAGACCCCAGAAGGTTGACGAAAACGTTCAGTAATGCCCAGCCAAAGCGACCCTCTTGTAACAAAAACACCACTTCTGCCGAAAATGTTGAGAAGGTTGTTAGACCGCCACAAAATCCGGTGGTGATTAATACTTTCCACACTGGATCAATGTTCGTCATCCTGCTGAACCATGCGAATCCCATTCCTATGATGAATGCCCCAATCAGGTTTGCTGCCAGCGTCCCCAACGGAATCGCCTGATGCAGCGGGTTAAATCGCATACTTAACAGCCATCTCGCCACGCTTCCCGTACCACCGCCAATAAAAACTGCTAAAAGAAGTTGTAACACTGCAAAATCCTGCTATTTGATTTGTATGAGTGATAAGTGTAACGCCGAATAATCGTCGTTGGCGAATTTTACGACTCTGACAGGAGGTAGCAATGCTGGTTGCCGCAGGACAGTTTGCTGTTACATCTGTGTGGGAAAAGAACGCTGAGATTTGTGCCTCGTTGATGGCGCAGGCGGCGGAAAACGACGTATCGCTGTTCGTCCTGCCGGAAGCATTGCTGGCGCGCGATGATCATGATGCAGATCTATCGGTTAAATCAGCACAGCTGCTGGAAGGCGAATTCCTCGGACGTTTACGGCGAGAAAGTAAACGTAACATGATGACGACAATTCTGACGATTCATGTTCCTTCAACGCCGGGGCGCGCATGGAATATGCTGGTGGCGCTACAGGCAGGAAACATCGTCGCCCGTTATGCCAAATTGCATCTCTATGATGCATTTGCCATTCAGGAATCACGCCGTGTTGATGCTGGTAATGAAATCGCTCCGTTACTCGAGGTGGAGGGGATGAAGGTCGGTCTGATGACCTGTTATGACTTACGCTTTCCAGAGCTGGCGCTGGCACAGGCATTACAGGGAGCTGAAATCCTGGTACTTCCTGCCGCCTGGGTTCGCGGGCCGCTCAAAGAGCATCACTGGTCAACGTTGCTTGCCGCTCGTGCGCTGGATACCACCTGTTATATGGTGGCGGCGGGGGAGTGCGGGAACAAAAATATCGGTCAAAGCCGGATTATAGATCCCTTTGGCGTCACCATTGCGGCAGCGTCAGAAATGCCTGCACTCATTATGGCGGAAGTGACGCCCGAACGTGTGCGTCAGGTGCGCGCGCAACTGCCCGTCTTAAACAACCGTCGCTTTGCGCCGCCGCAATTATTATGATGTTTTTTTACTCGGCGCTTGATTCACCTTGTTACAGATTGCTATTGTGTGCGCGCGTCGAATGACCGTTAATATTCTCTGGTTTTTAAGGCGCGTTCTGTTGCCGGTTATATGTCAAGAAGGTATCTATGGGTGAGATTAGTATTACCAAACTGCTGGTAGTTGCGGCGCTGGTCGTTCTGCTGTTTGGGACTAAGAAGTTACGTACGCTGGGCGGAGACCTTGGAGCGGCCATTAAAGGGTTCAAGAAGGCGATGAATGATGACGATGCTGCGGCGAAAAAAGGCGCAGACGTTGATCTTCAGGCTGAAAAGCTCTCTCATAAAGAGTGACGTGGCGAGCAGGACGCTCCCTCAATATCTTGTTCGATACAAAAAACCCGCTTCAAAAAGCGGGTTTTTTATCAGACAGATGTAAGTAATTATTACAGGATTACTTAACTTCCATCCCTTTCGCCTGCAAATCGGCGTGGTAAGAAGAGCGGACAAACGGACCGCATGCAGCATGGGTAAAGCCCATCGCCAGCGCTTCGGCTTTCATTTCGTCGAACTCATCCGGGCTAACGTAACGTTGAACCGGCAGGTGATGGCGGCTTGGCTGCAAATATTGCCCCAGCGTTAACATCGTCACACCATGACGGCGCAGGTCGCGCATTACCTCAATAATTTCTTCATTGGTTTCACCCAGTCCCACCATCAGACCAGACTTGGTCGGGATTTCCGGATGCGCTTCTTTAAAGCGTTCCAGCAGCTTCAGCGACCAGTTGTAATCTGCACCAGGCCGTACCTGACGGTAAATACGCGGTACGTTTTCCAGGTTATGGTTGAACACATCTGGTGGCGTTGCAGTCAGAATATCCAGAGCACGATCCATACGACCGCGGAAATCCGGCACCAGAGTTTCAATTTTGATTTGCGGGCTTTTTTCCCGAATGGCAGTAATGCAATCCGCAAAGTGCTGGGCACCGCCATCGCGCAGGTCATCACGGTCAACGGAGGTGATAACCACATAACGCAGCGCCATATCGGCAATGGTCTGCGCCAGTTTCACTGGTTCATTGGCATCAGGAGCTACCGGGCGACCGTGGGCAACATCACAGAACGGACAACGGCGGGTACAAATAGCGCCGAGGATCATAAACGTTGCTGTGCCGTGGTTGAAGCATTCCGCCAGGTTAGGGCAGGAGGCTTCCTCGCAGACAGAATGCAGGCCATTTTTGCGCATTGCGGCTTTGATGCCCTGGATACGTGTAGAGTCCGCTGGAAGCTTGATTTTCATCCATTCCGGCTTGCGCAGCAGGGCTTCGCGCTCTGTTGCCACGTTTTTAACCGGGATAAGGGCCATCTTATCGGCATCGCGGTATTTAACACCGCGTTCCATCACAATGGGTTTACTCATAGCGTGCGTGTTCCAGTTGCGAATTACGAAGGAAAGCGTTTCAATTCAATAGATTGTTGTAATTATCAACTATTTTTGAATTAACGACTGGCAGTATATCATTGAAACGGACCTGAAAGCAGCCAAAGCGGTCGCGAAAATGTAAAATTGTTGTTGGATTGTGCCATTTTATCGTTCTGCGCTGTGATCTGGCTGTAACAATACTTTTTCAAAATGCATTACGGATAACATCTATTACTCCGTGCAGGATGGGATCACGCAGGCTGAATTTGTTGTAGTGGATAGAGAAATCTATTTGCTCCTCATTTAAGGACGGAAAAGGCAGTTTTTCCAGCGGCCAGCAGCGGCTAAACAGGTTATAAAAACGGCTGGGAATAATCGCTAACATGTCACTGTTGGCAACCAGTGCAGCGATTGTCAAAATGTTGTAGCTGGTGAAATTGATTTGCCGGTCCGGAAACATTTCTTGAACTCTCTGCCGCAGACCGCTGAAATTTTGCTCTTCCGGTAACAGAAGTACATGCGCAGCGTTGTCGATAGTCTCTCTGTCATCTTCTAAAGAGAGTAGTGGATTTCCCTCGCGGCAAATTAACACCATATTGTCGGTGAACAGAACATGATGTTGCACCGTACGATTGGTGCAAAACATGTTATCGATGATGAGATCGGTTTGAAACTGACTGAGTTGGTTTTCCGCGTCGCTGATGGGCGGGTTGCGCAGTAAAAGCTGCGGATAGTGAGTTTTAATCGCCCGATAGATGACAGGAAGGACCAGGGCTCCGACCGAGGGAGTGGTCGCAATAGTTATCGTTCGTTGCTTATCATAGCTTCCTTCGATATCCAGCGCGCCAAGAATGGACTCAAGGCCCTGACTGATATACTCATGTAGATGCATCGCAAATGCGGTAGGAGTGACACCCTGGCCTTTGCGAATAAACAATGGGTCAGGGAATATAACGCGCAGTTTCTGAATAGACTGACTGATTGCCGAGGGGGTCAGATTAAGCACTTTCGCTGCATTAACGATCCCTTTATGTACATATACAGCTTCAAAAATAGTCAGAAGGTTAAGATCAATATTTCGTAAGGTTGTAAATATTTGTGGTTTACCTTCTGACGACTTTCTGCTTAAACAGGGTTCAATTTGATTATTACTATCCACGCACTTACTCCAATTTTATTCATGGAAAAATAATATTTAAAAAATTACAATAATCTTATGTCTAATTGGAACGGAACGCTTTTGCTCACCATAATCAACTATTTCAATAGGTTAATCAATGGGGTGAGTTACGGAGCAAGGCGTGGCACCGCATTTCTGCAAGTGATAAAGAAAATATACAAACGCGAAGGAGATGTAAAGCATTAGCAGGTATTATGAGTAATGACCCAGTGTAAATTGGGCCATTGAGGTATGCAATTAAGCGGTAATATATTCGAAGTCAGGATTGTTTAGTAGCGCTAAAATATTTTCCAGTAAACGTGGTGCAATATTATTAGTCGTCGCTTCGGGTTTCCATTGTGATATTTTAGCCATTTCCATTCCGGCATACCCACAAGGATTAATACGTAAAAATGGTGAAAGATCCATATTGACGTTTAATGCCAGACCGTGGAATGAACAACCGCGTCGAATACGTAAACCCAGTGAGCAAATTTTCTTTTCCCCGACATAGACACCAGGCGCGTCAGCCCGAGGATGCGCTTCTATACCCAGTTCAGCCAGGGTATTCACCACTGTTTGCTCAAGCAAGGTCACCAGTTCACGCACACCGAGTTTACGGCGTTTCAGGTTAAGCAACACATACATCACCTGTTGCCCCGGCCCGTGATAAGTCACCTGCCCACCGCGATCGCTCTGAATCACCGGAATATCACCCGGCATTAAAATGTGCTCCGCCTTTCCTGCCTGCCCTTGGGTGAATACCGGATAGTGCTCGACCAGCCAGATTTCATCAAGGGTACTATCATCGCGGGTATCGGTGAATTCATGCATAGCCTGGGAGATTGGCTCGTAAGGCTGAAGACCGAGCTGGCGGACAAGAATTTTATCCTGATACAAAACGGCATCTCCGTGGAGAATGAGTAAAAGTGGGGGAAAAGTATATCACAGCGAGGAGAGGGGAGTTACCCGACCAGGGGCCGGGTAACGGAGAAGCGAGTTACAGAACCATGCGGACAATATCGATTTTGCCCAGTTCTTCATACAGTGTTTCAACCTGCTCGATATGAGTGGCGTTGATAGTGATAGATACCGAGTGGTAGTTGCCTTTGCTGCTTGGTTTTACCGTTGGGGTGTAGTCACCTGGCGCATGGCGCTGTACCACTTCAACCACCTGATCAACCAGCTCAGGTAACGCCTGCCCCATAACTTTGTAAGTAAAAGGAGTAGGGAATTCAAGCAGTTCGTTAAGTTTGGTTTTCATGTCAGCTCCGGCGTAACGTAATTAAATAGCAACTCCCGCCAGAAGGCGGGAGTTTTTTACTGATGCTTAGTATATGGGGACGGAAATTACACTTTCAAGTGTTCAATTTTTAGCCAAACCAGTGATGGAACATTAATTTAATGTAATCAATGATTTTGCCGAAGAAGTTACCTTCCGGGATTTCTTGCAACACAACCAGCGGGCGTTGCTCGATCGTTTTGCCATCAAGCTGGAAGTTGATAGTTCCGACGACCTGATTCTTTTGCAGCGGCGCATGCAATTCACTGCTGTTCAGCACATAGCTGGCTTTCAGATCTTTCATGCGACCACGCGGAATGGTCAGGTACACGTCTTTATCAACCCCTAACGAAGCGCGATCAGAATCACCAAACCAAACCGGTTCAGAGGCGAACTCTTTACCTACTTTCAGTGGGTTAACGGTTTCGAAGAAACGGAAGCCCCAGGTTAGCAGTTTTTTACTTTCGGCTTCACGGCCTTTAAAAGTACGTCCGCCCATCACCGCAGAGATCAAGCGCATCTGGCCTTCAGTCGCAGAAGCAACAAGGTTGTAACCTGCTTTGTCAGTGTGTCCGGTTTTGATGCCGTCGACATTCAGGCTGTTATCCCATAACAGGCCGTTACGGTTCAGCTGGCGAATACCGTTAAACGTAAATTCTTTTTCTTTATAGATCGAGTATTCATTCGGTACGTCACGGATCAACGCCTGGCCGATCAGCGCCATATCTCGCGCGGAGCTGTACTGACCATCAGCATCCAGACCATGTACCGTCTGGAAGTGGGTATTTTTCAGGCCCAGTGCGTTAACGTAGCTGTTCATCAAGCCAACAAAAGCGTCCTGGCTACCAGCGGCAAAATCGGCCATGGCGACACAAGCATCGTTACCCGATTGCAGGTTAATACCGCGGATCAGCTGAGAAACCGGAACCTGCATGCCCGGTTTGAGGAACATCAGCGAAGAACCTTTAAACACCGGGTTACCGGTGGCCCATGCGTCGTTGCCGATAGTGACTAAATCAGTTTCTTTAAATTTACCGGCTTTCATTGCCTGGCCGATAACGTAACTGGTCATCATTTTGGTCAGGCTGGCAGGATCGCGGCGGACATCTGCGTTCTGTTCGGCGAGCACTTTGCCGGAGTTATAGTCAATCAGGATGTAGGACTCCGCATCGATCTGCGGTACACCCGGGATCATAGTTTTGATATTCAGGTCATCGGCATGTGCAGCAGAGATAAAGGCTGTGCAAAGAGCCGTGGTGAGCGCCAGGCGCTTCATGATACGAGCGGAAAAAATGGTATTCATGGTCTGAACTACGACATCCGTGATGGAATTAAAAAAAGTGCCCTACTATAGCAAATGCACTACCGGCAGGCATCTGACTTTCCGCGTGACTTTGTTAACGTCATTTACAGAAATTGACACATCAGATGCCTGCTTTACGCTACTGCGCGGTGGTAATAAATGACTGTAATTGGGCTTCGGTTTGCAAACGTTGCTGCAAGGTACTGGCTTCGGCTTTGCTGGCGAATGGGCCAAGCTGGATCCGCCAGACCGCGCCATTTTGAGTTACGCGACCGGGGACGCCGAACTTCTGTCCCAGTTGCTGTTGGTACTGTTGCGCACGAGCCTGATCGCTAACGGCCCCGACTTGCACCATAAAGTTGCCGCTGGCGCTTTGCGAGGCGGCTTGCGGTGTCACCATTGCAGGCGAGGTTGCAGGCGTTGTCGACGGAGCTGTAACAACGGGCTGTGGTGCAGGTGTCGGTTCGCTGCCTTCCAGTACACCAGGCGCTAAGGTCGTTGGTGCGCCGAGGAAACCGCTGCTGGTTACCGGCGCGCCGGTCGGATCTTCGCTTTTTAGCGTCGAATTACTGACCGGAAAAATGTCACCCTGCGGGCCAGATACTGAACTTGTTCCCGCGCCACCGCTTAAATCGGGAGGTGCAGGCAGGGCGTAAGTCTGTTTGGCGACAGTGGTACAAGCCATACCAGGACCAGAAAGCGAACCATCCTGGGCGACAATAATCGGATCGATACGAACTTTGGTGTTGTTTGATGTGTTAAGACGGTCAGCTGCTGCGCGAGAAAGCGAAATAACGCGGTCGTTGCCGTAAGGACCGCGATCATTAATGCGCACCACGATCATTCGCCCGTTAGCCAGGTTAGTGATTCTGGCGTAGCTGGGGATCGGAAGCGTTGGATGGGCCGCCGTCAACTGTGTCGGATCGAAAGCTTCGCCAGAGGCCGTCAGGTTACTGCCAGGTTCGGCGTCATAGATTGCCGCCAGTCCCGCCTGGCTAAATCGAGACGGATCCTGCACGATTTTGTAGCTTTTACCGTCGCGCTGGTAATCCTGATTTGCCGTCGCGTTCAGTGGTTCGAAACGCGGGTCCGCCCCGCTAATTTCAACTATGGGGCTGTTACATACCGCAGGCTGCGGTACACTTACCGTCTGTTGCTGACCATCATCGCTTGTACATGCCGCGAGCATTCCTGCCGCGATGCAGATCCCGAGCCACTGCTTACGCATTGCGCACCTCTTACACGCTTTTCGACAACATTTTCCTGTGGGTGTGGATTGACATTACAATCCCGAACCCAGCCATCAGCACAATTAGCGCCGATCCTCCATAACTGACCAGTGGGAGCGGAACCCCTACAACCGGCAGAATACCGCTTACCATACCAATATTTACGAAGACATAAACGAATAATATCAGCATTAAGCCGCCAGCCATGACGCGACCAAAGGTGGTTTGCGCTCTGGCGGCTATCCACAGCCCGCGCATGATCAGCAGAATGTAGAGAGCGAGCAGAATCAGAATGCCCACTAATCCCAGCTCTTCCGCCAGTACCGCGAAGATAAAGTCAGTATGGCGTTCGGGGAGAAATTCAAGCTGTGACTGAGTGCCGTGCAGCCAGCCTTTGCCGCGTAATCCGCCGGAGCCAATAGCAATTTTAGACTGAATAATGTGATAGCCCGCGCCGAGTGGGTCTGATTCCGGGTCCAGGAGCATCATTACGCGCTGGCGCTGGTAATCATGCATCAGGAAGAACCACAGAATCGGAATGAACGCCGCTACCAGTACTACTGCGACGCCAATCAGACGCCAGCTAAGGCCAGAGAGGAACAGTACAAACAGACCGGAAAGCGCAACGAGGATTGATGTTCCCAGGTCAGGCTGTGCAGCCACCAGCAGCGTGGGCATAAATATCAGCACCAGCGCGATGCCAGTGTTCTTCAACGATGGCGGGCAAACGTCGCGGTTGATAAAGCGCGCAACCATCAGTGGTACGGCTATTTTGGCAATTTCCGACGGCTGAAAACGAACAATACCGAGGTCCAGCCAGCGTTGAGCACCTTTAGAGATGGCACCGAAAGCATCTACCGCCACCAGCAAAATAATACAGATGATATAGAGATAGGGGGCCCAGCCTTCATAAACGCGTGGAGGAATTTGCGCCATCACCACCATGATGACCAGACCCATCGCGATTTGGCCGATTTTACGCTCCATCATGCCAATATCCTGACCGCTGGCGCTCCAGATAACCAGGGCGCTGTAAACCAGCAATGCCAGTAAGATCAGCAGCATTGTGGGATCGAGATGGACTTTATCCCAGAATGTTTTTTTATTCGGATTATCCGTCATGATTAATGGTCCTCCGCTGCGGCAACCGCTGGATTTTCCGCAGGCAGATCGGTGTTGTTATCACCCAGCATAATGTGGTCGAGGATCTGGCGCATCAGTGTACCAACCGCCGGACCCGCACCACCGTTCTCCAGAATCATGGCGACAGCCACTTGCGGATTGTTGTATGGCGCAAAGGCGGTCATCAGTTTGTGGTCACGTAAACGCTCGGCAATTTTGTGCGCATTATAGGTTTCGTTCGCTTTCAGACCGAAGACCTGAGCGGTACCGGATTTCGCCGCAATTTTGTACGGTGCGCTAGCAAAGTATTTATGCGCCGTACCGTTAGGGCGGTTAGCAACACCGTACATACCGTCTTTCGCCAGCTCCCAGTAACCGGAATGAATATCGCCGACGGGCGGTTCATGCGGCTGTACCCATGGCACCTGTTTGCCGTCTTCGGCGGTGCTCATCAGCAAATGAGGAACCTTCACGATACCGTCATTAATCAGGATCATCAGTGCCTTACTCATCTGGATTGGGGTCGCTGTCCAGTAACCCTGACCGATACCAACCGGAATGGTGTCACCCTGATACCACGGTTTTTTAAAGCGTTTCTGTTTCCATTCGCGGGTAGGCATGTTGCCGGAACGTTCTTCCGCCAGGTCGATACCGGTGTAATGACCATAACCGAATTTACCCATCCATTCGGAGAGGCGATCGATCCCCATATCGTAGGCCACCTGATAGAAGAAGGTATCCGCAGATTCTTCCAGCGATCTTGTGACATTCAGACGCCCGTGGCCCCATTTTTTCCAGTCACGATAACGTTTTTCCGAACCTGGCAGTTGCCACCAGCCTGGGTCAAACAGCGTCGTATTGCGCGTGATCACCCCGGCGCTCAATGCCGAAACCGCCACATAGGGTTTAACTGTAGACGCGGGAGGATAAACCCCCTGTGTGGCGCGGTTCACCAGCGGTGTATTCGGATCGTTCAACAAGGCGGAATAATCTTTGCTGGAGATACCGTCAACAAACAAGTTTGGGTCATAACTAGGCGTGGAAACCAGCGCCAGCACCCCACCTGTACGCGGATCGGTGACTACCACAGCTGCGCGGCTACCCGCCAGCAGCGTTTCAATATATTGCTGGAGTTTGAGATCCAGCGTCAGGTAAATATCGTGTCCGGCTTGCGGTGGTACTTCTTTTAACTGGCGAATAACACGCCCACGGTTGTTAACTTCAACCTCTTCATAACCGGTCTGACCGTGCAGCACATCTTCATAGTAACGCTCAATGCCCAGCTTACCGATATCATGCGTTGCCGCATAGTTGGCCAGTTTGCCGTCATTATTCAGGCGTTCGACGTCTTTATCGTTGATTTTCGACACATAGCCGATGACGTGGGTCAACGCCGAACCGTAAGGATAGTAACGACGTTTATAGCCTTTAACTTCAACACCCGGAAAACGGTACTGATTGACGGCAAAGCGAGCTACTTGTACTTCGGTCAGGTTAGTTTTCACCGGAATAGAGGTGAAACGGTGTGAACGTGCGCGCTCTTTTCGGAATGCAGCAATATCGTCATCGGTCAGATCAACCACGCTGCGCAAAGCGTCCAGCGTTTGCTGCACGTTATCGACTTTCTCCGGCATCATTTCTATCTGGTAGATAGTGCGGTTGAGTGCCAGAGGGATACCGTTACGGTCGTAGATAATGCCGCGGCTGGGCGCGATAGGCACCAGCTTAATGCGGTTTTCATTAGAGCGGGTCTGGTAGTCGGTAAAGCGAACAATTTGCAGATTATACAGGTTGGCGATAAGCACGCCGGTCAGCAGCAAAATCCCCAAAAAGGCGACCAGCGCCCGGCGCACAAACAGCGCGGACTCTGCCGTATAGTCGCGAAAAGAGTTCTGTAGTTTCATCCGCTGCGTTTTCTACTCAAAGCTCCCTTATCACTCACGGTGATAAGGATGGTTGGTGGTGATGCTCCACGCCCGGTACAGACTCTCTGCGACCAGCACGCGAACCAGCGGATGGGGGAGGGTAAGCGCCGACAGCGACCAGCTCTGCTCCGCCGCCGCTTTACAGGCAGGCGACAACCCTTCAGGCCCGCCAATCAGTAGACTGACGTCGCGACCATCCAGCTTCCAGCGTTCCAGCTCAGCGGCTAACTGCGGCGTATCCCAGGGCTTGCCTGGAATATCGAGGGTGACAATGCGGTTTTTGCCTGCGGCCGCCAACATCTGCTCACCCTCTTTGTCGAGTATGCGCTTGATGTCCGCATTCTTGCCGCGTTTTCCGGCCGGAATTTCAATCAGCTCGAAGGGCATATCTTTCGGAAAACGACGCAGGTACTCGGTAAAACCGGTTTGTACCCAGTCCGGCATTTTCGTTCCCACGGCGACAAGTTGCAGCTTCACGCATTAACTCCAGAGTTTTTCCAGTTCATACAGGCGACGGCTCTCTTCCTGCATGACATGGACAATCACATCGCCCAAATCCACGACAATCCAGTCGGCGCTGTTTTCACCTTCTACGCCGAGCGGTAACAGGCCCGCTGCGCGAGACTCCTGCACAACGTGGTCAGCAATGGACATAACATGACGGCTGGACGTACCCGTACAGATGATCATGCAGTCGGTGATGCTGGATTTGCCCTGAACGTCTAAGGCGATGATGTCCTGACCTTTGAGGTCATCAATTTTGTCGATAACAAAATCCTGGAGTGCTTTACCCTGCAAGTTTTCCCCCTGGGTGAATCAAATAGATAAAAATGGTCTGTCAGTATACCTGAACCAGAGGCGATTTCGGGACAATTGTCGCCGAATCGGCTTTCGAAAGTGGGCTATCATCCCACCCCGCGCCGCAGATTGCATCGCCATTTTTGTAAAACAATTTCTACAAAGTCGTGTCTGGCGGAAAAAGTCTGGCTGCGGAGAATATCAGCCTGCCCGGGGCTGTCAATGGTCGTTGCGGCTTACCCGTAAAAAAACAGAAAAGTCATGCATTCTCGACCCCGATGGCACGGCTATTGAGGACGCGTAGCGTCGCGAATTTTTGGTTGATATCAATGGCGCTCCAACACCCCTGGTCAACGCGAAAATGCCACATAGCCTCGGCAGGCATGCCAATTAAACGGGCGATTAACAGACTCAGTACACCCTGATGGCTGACGACTAAAATATTCTGATAGTGCTGAAATTCACTAAGCCTTGCGATAAAGCGTTCCACACGTTGCGAAAATGCCTGAAATCCTTCACCGTTCGTGGGGATTGCATGCTGCCAGTCATTGCACCACGCGCTATAGTTTTCGGCATCTTCTTGCATGAGGTCGCGATGATGTCGCATCTCCCAGTCGCCAAAAAACATTTCGTTGAGTTCAGGTATGATTTGCACGGGGAGCTGGCGGTCACTGAGAACCAGTCGCGCGGTATGCTGTGCCCGTTCCAGTTCACTGCATAAAACCAGATCAAAGGAAACACCATGTAGCAGCGTATGCAGATTTTGCGCTTGCTCAATACCGCGCGCGGTCAGGGGGTTGGGCGCATGACCGCTGTAAAGACCATCGATATTCGCTTGCGTTTCACCATGACGAATTAACCACAGTCGCATCATGCCCTCCGTAACGACAGGTATCAGCGATACAAGCCTTGTTGGTTAATGTAAGTCAATACCGGTTCCGGCAATAAATCCTCACACGATTCACCGTTTTGCAAACGTTCGCGGATGATGGTCGCCGAGATGTTAAACCACGGTGTTTCAGCCAGATAAATTTTACCGGCAGGCTGAAGGTGAAGATCTTCCGGGTTATGTGTCAAATGATCTTCCAGCCATTGCTGGTATTGCGGTTGCGCCATTTCAAGTGGGTAACCTGGACGCCGACAGACGATCAAATGTGCATTGTCGAGTATCGTTTCGTATTCGTACCAGGTCGGAAAGGTCAGCAATGAATCCTGACCAATAATAAACGCCAGCGGCACGTCCGGCCCTTGTTCCTGCCGCCACTCTTTCAGTGTTTGCGCAGTGTAAGAGGGGGCATTGCGCTTTAGCTCGCGTTCATCAAGAGTAAATAATGGCTTGTCGGCAATCGCCAGTTCAAGCATGTGTTTACGCTGCACGCTGTTCGCTTCCGGCTGGGGACGATGCGGAGGAACATTATTAGGGATTATTGTGACCCGCGTCAGACCAATCAAATTCGCCAGCGTTTCCACGGGTTTAAGATGACCATAGTGCACCGGATCAAAGGTGCCGCCAAACAGAGCCTGTAAAGATTTCATATCAACCGTCGATAAATACGTCCGCCAGGGGTTTATGGCACAACAGAAGAGATAACCCTTCCAGCTCTGCCCACACTGACTGACCGTAATCTTGTTTGAGGGTGAGTTCCGTTCGTGTCAGGAGTTGCACAGCCTGACGTAACTGCGGCTGGCTTAAGCGATTTAACGCCTCGCCCATCATGCCCCGGCGGTTCTGCCATACCCGATGCTTATCAAACAACGCACGCAGTGGCGTATGGGCAGACTGGCGTTTCAGGTTAACCAGTAACAACAGTTCACGTTGTAATGTGCGCAACAAAATAACCGGCTCGCTGCCTTCCAGACGCAGTTGCTGAAGAATATGCAACGCGCGCTTACTTTTTCCCATCAACAAAGCATCAACCCAATGAAAAGGGGTGAAATGCGCGGCATCATTCACCGCCTGTTCAACGCGCGGTAATGTCAATTTGCCGTCTGGCCAGAGCAGCGATAAACGCTCCAGTGCCTGAGCCAGCGCCAGCAGGTTACCTTCATAACAGTAGCAGAGCACCTGATTCGCCGCGTCATCCAGTTCTAAATTGAGCTGTTTTGCGCGCGCAGCAACCCAGCGGGGAAGCTGAGCCTGCTCCGGTGTCTGACAGGTCACCTGCACGCTGCGATTCGCAAGAGCAGTAAACCAGGCGGAATTTTCTTGCGCTTTGCTTAATTTATTACCGCGGACGATCAACAGCAGGTCGTCATGCAGAAGTCCGGTGAGTGTGAGAAGTTGTTCATTGATCGCCGCATTCGGTCCGTTTTCTGGTAACAACAGCAATAGCGTTTGTCGACTGGCAAACAGACTCATGGCCTGGCATAACGAAAAGATCGCATTCCAGTCAGTGTTGGGATCAATGGAAAAAGTGTGGTGTTCTTCGAATCCTTGTGCCGCAGCTACCTGACGAACAGCGTCCTGGCTTTCCTGCAATAACAGAGGATCGTTACCAAGTAAAAGATACGCCGCGCGCAGCCCTTCATTGAGCTGCGCGCGGAGTTGTTCCGGGTACAACCGAATCATCAGTTACCCAGCGTGGTGGAGACGCGTGCAGGCGTTGCCGGAGTATCCGTTGTGGTCGACGTCTGTTCTTCGTCGGAACGAATATCCGCAGCACGGATGCTTGGCAGCTTACGAATCAGCTGTTCGGCAGCACGGTCGTACATCTCTTTTACGATCATGTCTTGTTCGTTATCTTTCGCTAACGCCATTTGCGGGTTATCAAAGAACGAACGGAAGACTTTGGCGCTAATCGGGTAGATATCACGGCCGGGGATCAACACGGTCGCATTCACCGTCATGATCATCTGATACTCTGCTGTTTGACCGTTACGGAATACCGATGCGGTATCTTTCGCGATGCTCACTTTACCCAAACGCAGGGATGGAACGTCCTTACGCGTGGTTTCTTTATCAAGCAACTCGACACCATTCAGACGTAACTGGTTACGCACCGCACGGCTTAATGGCCCGTTCGGATCGCCTGAGTCCAGGATCATGACCTTCATAGTGGAAGGAACCTGCGTGGTATCACGCAGATGCCAGCCACACCCGGCGGTGATTAACACCGCCAGAGATAACAACAATGTTGCCAGATATCGCACGCTTCCTCCCGCGCTTAGCCAACGACCAGATTGAGGAGTTTACCTGGTACGTAAATCACTTTACGTACAGTAACGCCATCAAGATATTTTGCTACCAGATGTTCCTGGCCAGCACGTTCGCGAACCTGTTCTTCCGTTGCGTCCACCGGAACGGTGATTTTGGCACGGACTTTACCGTTAACCTGCACCACGACCAGCGTGGAGTCTTCCACCATCGCTTTTTCGTCAGCAACCGGCCACGGCGCGTTGTCGATATCGCCTTCGCCTTTCAGTTCCTGCCACAGCGTGAAGCAGATGTGCGGGGTGAACGGGTTAAGCATACGGACAACGGCCAGCAGTGCTTCCTGCATCAGAGCGCGATCCTGCTCGCCATCGGTTGGTGCTTTCGCCAGTTTGTTCATCAGCTCCATAATCGCCGCAATTGCGGTGTTGAAGGTCTGACGACGGCCGATATCATCGGTCACTTTAGCGATCGTTTTATGCACATCGCGACGCAGCGCTTTCTGATCTTCAGTCAGCGCATCAACGTTCAGTGCCGCAACATCACCTTTTGCTGTGTGCTCGTAAACCAGTTTCCAGACACGTTTCAGGAAGCGGTTAGCCCCTTCCACACCGGATTCCTGCCATTCAAGAGTCATATCAGCCGGAGAAGCAAACATCATAAACAGACGAACGGTGTCCGCGCCGTAACGTTCAACCATCACCTGCGGGTCGATACCGTTGTTCTTCGACTTGGACATTTTGCTCATGCCGGTATAAACCAGTTCATGGCCTGCCGCATCTTTCGCTTTCACGATACGGCCTTTCTCGTCACGTTCAACGATAGCATCAACCGGGGAAACCCAGTTACGTTCGCCGTTTTCGCCAACATAGTAGAAGGCATCTGCCAGCACCATACCCTGACACAGCAACTGTTTCGCTGGTTCGTCAGAGTTCACCATGCCTGCATCACGCATCAGTTTGTGGAAGAAGCGGAAGTAGAGCAGGTGCATAATGGCGTGTTCAATACCACCAATGTAGATATCCACCGGCAGCCAGTAGTTAGCCGCTTCGGAATCCAGCATACCTTCTTTGTACTGCGGGCAAGTGTAGCGCGCATAGTACCAGGAGGACTCCATAAAGGTGTCGAAAGTGTCGGTTTCACGCAGTGCTGGCATACCGTTAACGGTAGTTTTCGCCCACTCCGGATCTGCTTTAATCGGGCTGGTAATGCCGTCCATTACCACATCTTCCGGCAGGATCACCGGCAGCTGGTCGTCCGGGGTCGGCATTACGGTACCGTCTTCCAGCGTCACCATCGGAATCGGCGCGCCCCAGTAACGCTGACGGGAAACACCCCAGTCGCGCAGGCGGTAGTTCACTTTACGCTCGCCAACGCCCATCGCAGTCAGTTTATCGGCGATGGCGTTGAAGGCCGCTTCATGGTCAAGACCGTTGAACTCGCCAGAGTTGAACAGCACGCCTTTTTCAGTCAGGGCTTGCTGAGAAAGATCTGGCTCAGAGCCGTCAGCCGCCAGGATAACCGGTTTGATGTTCAGGCCGTATTTAGAGGCAAACTCGTAGTCGCGTTGGTCGTGCCCCGGAACCGCCATTACTGCGCCCGTGCCGTACTCCATCAATACGAAGTTTGCTGCCCAAACGGGAATTTCTTCGCCCGTTAATGGGTGAACAGCTTTAAAGCCAGTATCGACGCCTTTTTTCTCCATCGTTGCCATTTCAGCTTCGGCAACTTTGGTGTTACGGCATTCGTCAATAAAGGCCGCCAGTTCAGGATTATTTTCCGCCGCTTTCTGCGCCAGCGGATGACCCGCTGCTACCGCTAGGTAGGTACAACCCATAAAGGTGTCCGGGCGGGTAGTGTAAACGGTCAGCGTGTTGTCATAGTCGTTAACGTTGAAGGTGATTTCCACGCCTTCGGAACGACCGATCCAGTTACGCTGCATGGTTTTAACGGTGTCTGGCCAGTGATCCAGTTTATCCAGATCGTTGAGTAGTTCGTCAGCGTAAGCGGTGATTTTGATAAACCACTGCGGGATCTCTTTACGTTCAACTTTGGTATCGCAGCGCCAGCAGCAGCCGTCGATAACTTGTTCGTTCGCCAGTACGGTCTGGTCATTCGGGCACCAGTTGACCGCAGAAGTCTTTTTATATACCAGGCCTTTTTTATACAGCTCGGTGAAGAATTTTTGTTCCCAACGGTAGTATTCCGGCGTACAGGTTGCCAGCTCGCGGCTCCAGTCATAACCAAAGCCCAGCATTTTGAGCTGGTTTTTCATATACGCGATGTTGTCGTACGTCCACGGTGCCGGTGCAGTGTTGTTTTTCACCGCCGCGCCTTCCGCAGGCAGACCAAACGCGTCCCAGCCGATCGGCTGCAGAACGTTTTTGCCCAGCATGCGCTGGTAACGGGCGATCACGTCACCGATGGTGTAGTTACGTACGTGGCCCATGTGTAGTCGACCAGAAGGATAGGGAAGCATAGACAGGCAGTAATACTTCTCTTTGCTCTCGTCTTCGGTTACTTCAAATGTGCGCTTCTCATCCCAATGAAGCTGTACTTTGGATTCTATCTCTTCCGGGCGGTATTGCTCTTGCATGGCAGCCAGTGGTCCTGTTTTCATTACGGCTACAAAAGTAGCGTTAGAGGTGGTTTTTCAGATCCGCATAGCATAGCCCAAACGTCCGCGTCAAAACAGCCTTTCGCGCACTCGACGTTGAAATGATGCCCGGATTATTCATACATTAATTTACAGAGTTTGTGGGCGTATTAGCAAAGCAAGGAACAAAGAACGTCTATTATTATAGTCAGTTAACGACCCGGGAGATGAAACGATGAACAAGGTTGCTCAATATTACCGTGAACTGGTTGCGTCACTGAGCGAACGCCTGCGCAATGGCGAACGTGATATCGACGCACTGGTGGAACAGGCGCGCGAGCGCGTAATAAAAACAGGGGAGTTAACGCGAACCGAGGTCGATGAGCTGACGCGAGCTGTCAGACGTGACCTGGAAGAGTTCGCCATGAGCTATGAAGAGAGCCTGAAAGAAGAATCTGACAGCGTCTTTATGCGGGTGATTAAAGAAAGCTTGTGGCAGGAGCTGGCAGACATCACCGATAAAACGCAGCTTGAATGGCGCGAAGTTTTCCAGGACCTCAATCATCATGGGGTTTATCACAGCGGAGAAGTGGTCGGGCTGGGAAATCTGGTCTGCGAGAAATGTCACTTCCATCTCCCGATCTACACACCGGAAGTGCTGACGCTATGCCCGAAATGTGGTCATGACCAGTTCCAGAGACGCCCGTTTGAGCCGTAATAGTCTGATTTCGCACAGCAATAAAGAGAATATGGGCCGAATGAAATTCCCCGGCCCTTGTTTTTATCTCTACAGTAAATCTTCAGTCTCACGAATTTCCTGACTGACATCTCTGGTTCCGGATGACTGAACTTTACGATACAGGTCGAGAGCCTGTCGGAGATCGACAGGTCTTCCTTCTCCGTAGTGATACATAATGGCCAGGTTATACCAGGCAGTGGCGTCATTGCATTCAGCGGCTTTCGTAAACCATTCAAAGGCAGCCTGATAATCTTTCTCAACGCCTTGTCCGTGTTTATACATATAACCGATGTTGACGTAAGCGCCGACGCTCCCCTGAGCGGCAGCCTTCAGATACCAGTACATCGCTTGCTTATAGTCCTGGTCCACCCCTTCGCCAGCGTTATAATCCCATGCAATTTGAAACTGGGCGTGCCGATTACCCTGCTGTGCGCTTTTCAAATACCAGAATGCGGCGAGTGTCTTGTTTTGAGCAACGCCTTTTCCGTCTTCATAAAGATCGGCCAGATTGTTTTGCGCGTCACTATGGCCTTGTAATGCAGCTTGTTTGTACCAGAAAAATGCCAGCGCATAGTCTTTTGCGACTCCGTTGCCATTTCTGTACATCCACCCAAGATTATTTTGCGCATAAGACATTCCGCTCTCCGCGGCTATCTGATACCAGACAACCGCTTCTTTATAATTGGGGGCTTCTCCACGATCCAGTGTCCAGCCAAGGGCGTTGGAAGCGAAAGTATGGCCTTGTAGGGCAGCTTTTTTCAGCCAGAAGATGGCTTGCTCATTATCTTTATGACGGCTTTTATCCTCGGTATACTTTTGCCCTAAGGAATACTGTGCTTCACAATGACCTTGCTCAGCGGCCAGCTTCAGCCAGTAAAAGGCTTTTTCGTCGTCCGGAGAATCAATTGCGCTATCGCGATTATAATAAAACCCAACAATATATTGAGCCTCGCAATCGCCTTTTTCAGCACGTTCGATAATCTCATCTATTGATAAATTATCGCAGCAACTTGACGTGAAAATCATTATCATTTCCTTATGGTTGCAGATAAAACATATTATATTTTTATGTGTTCCATTTTTGCGTAAGCCTTATTTTATGCGTATTATGTCGCGTCAGAAAAGTATAAATAAACGAGCCTCGCAATGCGGCTAATATTCATTTAATGAATATTTAAGGATAAATTATATGGACATGGAGTCGCAAAAAATATTGTTTGCACTTTCCACTCCGATGGAAATACGCAATGAATGCTGTTTACCTTCGCATTCATCACCCAAAATGTATTTAGGTACATGCTTTTTTGACCTTTCTTCCTCATGGGGAATTGATGACCGTGATGACCTGCTGCGCACAATTCACCGAATGATCGATAACGGTCATGCCGCTCGGTTGGCAGGGTTTTATCACCGCTGGTTTCGTTATTCGCCATGTGAATGGCGTGACTATCTTGCTGAACTAAATGAGCAAGGTCAGGCTTATGCGCAATTTGTCGCCAGCACCGCCGAATGCTGTGGCGAAGGGGGAATCAAAGCCTGGGATTATGTCCGGATGGGTTTTTTAAGCCGAATGGGCGTACTTAATAACTGGTTGAGCGAAGAAGAAAGTCTATGGATCCAGTCGCGCATTCATCTACGGGCTCTACGTTATTATAGTAACTGGCGGCAATACTTTGCCGGTTATACCTTTGGTCGGCAATATTGGCAGTCTCCCGAAGATGATCATCTGCCTTTATTACGCGAATTCTTAGCGCGTAAAGAATACGACGATTCCGGCAATGATATGTTTTATCAATTATTTGCCAGTGATGATGCGTATTACCCTACCTTGTCCTGGCAACCATTGGCTTACTATTCTGCATGCCCGGAAACGCTTAAGGATATGAGCGACCTATGAAAAATTGCTGGAAGATCCTCGATATAGAGGAAACGACTGACGTCGATATTATCCGCCGCGCTTATCTGGCGCTGTTACCGTCCTTTCATCCAGAAACCGATCCGCAGGGTTTTAAACAACTTCGTCAGGCGTATGAGGAGGCGCTACGGATTGCGCAGTCGCCTGCTAAATCTGTTTGGCAACCAGAAGAATATGAGGTAGCAGAACATGAAATTCTGCTCGCCTTTCGTGCGTTACTTGCCTCTGATAGTGAACGTTTTCTGCCCTCCGCCTGGCAGCGATTCATTCAGCAATTAAATTATTGCTCGATGGAGGAGATTGATGAATTACGCTGGTCGCTGTGCACAATCGCCATGAACACTGCCCATTTATCCTTCGAGTGCGTGGTGTTATTAGCAGAAAGATTGCGGTGGTTACAGGAGGAAAATACCGGGGAAATAGACGAAGAAGAACTGGAATCCTTTTTATATGCCATTGCGAAGGGGAATGTTTTTAACTTCCAGACCATTCTGCATCTGCCCGTTGCCGTGCAAAATGACACCATCGATTTTTACCAAATGTTCGCTCGGATTTGGTCATCGCATCCACAATGGCTGACATTGTATTTAGCGCAACATCGCGCAGTGATTATCCCCGATGATGCAAAACTGCACAGAAATTTACTCCGCTGGTATAGCGCAGGTCGCCTGGATATCCCCGAACTTCTGGATTACGCCCAGTCATGGCGGGAAACTGAACCTGATAATGAAGATGCGCCTTATTATGAATACGCGCAACGCGTCTATTGTGGAGAAGGCGAAAGCCTGTTGGCAGAACTTTGTGACTACTGGCGCGAGTATCCCTCCACCCAGGCGGATGCTTTAATGTTGCAATGGTGCCGTCAGCATCGGGTCGATTATTACCCATTACTGGTGATGATGATTGAAGCGCGTGATCTGGTTAACGATCAGGGAAAACCGCTACTTTATGTCCCCGGCGACAGCGCCCGTACGCGTTTTCATTTATACGAAATACTCAGCGATGAAAAACTCTCTGCGCTGGGGCGTTCACTGGTCGAGATGGTTTTGCACAAAGGACGTAAGCCGCGGATCTCACTCACGCGTGATACAGAACATACCTTATGGCCATTATATCTAGTTGCCAAACAATTAGTGCAGGCCTGCCAACCTACAGAAGAATCATTAATGCCGATTGTGAGCCGCCTTGATGCAGAAAATCGTTGTCCACTGGAAGCATTAATTATTCGTCGATTATTAATTCAGGCGGCGAATTTTACCGAGAAGCAAACTGTTGAACCGGAGCCGCAACCGCAGCCAATGCCCGTTGACGATGGTGGGCCAGGCTGTCTGGGCATCATTAAAATTATTTTCTATATTTTTATCTTTGCTGGTTTGATAGGGAAAATACTCCATCTGTTCGGGTGACAGTCGACGTTAATGTGCGGGAAGCCCGGCAAGTAATCTTTCCGCATTTTTGTAATGTTGTTTGGCGGCCAGTTTTAACCATTTTTGAGATTCATAATGGTTAACATTAATACCTGAGCCATTTCTGTAGATCAAACCTAAAGTATATTGAGCATGAGCATACCCTTGTTCAGCTGCTTCCTTATACCAGAGAATTGCTTTACGGGTGTCGGGTTTGACCCCCAGACCTTTGAGGTAGATCCACCCCAGTTTACTTTGCGCGCGTGGATTTTCCTGTTCCGCTGATTGCTCATACCAGTATCTCGCCTGTGTATAATCCAGTGGTTTACCGTCGCTACCATGAAGATAAAATTCTCCAAGGCGATATTGCGACGTTGAGTGACCATGAATCGCGGAAAGCTCCGTGGCTGCCGTGGTGAATGGAAGACTGCCCGGTGAGCTTAAATAATCAAAGGCATAATTCACCATGGCTTTATCACGCAACGTCGTTTTCTTGGGTTGGCTAATACAGGTAATTGCTGCAACTATAAAAATTGCGAATATATACATTAATTTTTTATTCATGTGTGAATGCTTCGATTTTCTTTTTATTTTGAAAGCGTCAAGTTTATACTCATCAATAATAAAAAAGTAGTCAGTTAATGCACTTAAGGGATTATTAACAAATGAATAAGGAAGAACAATATCTTCTTTTTGCGCTTTCTGCGCCCATGGAAATACTTAATCAGGGTTGCAAACCCGCGCATGACTCGCCAAAAATGTATACTGGGATAAAAGAATTCGAGCTCTCATCATCCTGGGGAATAAATAATCGTGATGATTTAATTCAGACTATTTATCAGATGACTGATGATGGTCATGCCAATGATTTAGCTGGCTTATATCTGACATGGCATCGCTCTTCCCCTGAAGAGTGGAAAGCATTAATTGCTGGTGGCTCGGAGAGAGGGTTGATTTATACCCAATTCGTTGCCCAAACCGCTATGTGCTGTGGGGAAGGGGGAATCAAAGCCTGGGATTATGTTCGAATGGGGTTTCTGTCACGGGTCGGTGTGCTCAACAAGTGGCTGACGGAAGAAGAGAGTTTATGGCTGCAATCGCGCGTCTATGTACGAGCTCACCATTACTATCACAGCTGGATGCACTATTTTTCCGCCTATTCGTTAGGACGTCTCTACTGGCAATCTTCTCAGTGCGAAGACAACACTTCGCTACGCGAGGCGCTAACCCTGTACAAATACGATAGCGCCGGGAGTCGTATGTTCGAAGAGCTGGCAGCGGGAAGCGATCGTTTCTATGCCACGCTTCCCTGGCAGCCATTAACTGTCCAGTCTGAATGCCCGGTAACGCTTAAGGATGTGAGCGACCTATGAAAACATGTTGGCAAATCCTCGAAATTGAAAGCACGACGCAAATAGACATTATCCGCCAGGCTTATCTTGCTCGCTTACCGTTGTGTCATCCCGAAACCGATCCGCAAGGGTTTAAAGCATTACGCCAGGCCTATGAAGAGGCCCTGCGACTGGCGGTAAATCCTGTCGAGGAAGCAGATGATGAAGAAAAAGATGCTGCCGCTGAACATGAAATACTACGTGCATTCAGGACATTACTGGATTCAGAAAGTGATCGTTTTCAGCCTTCCGCCTGGCAGAAATTTATTCAGCAATTAAATACCTGGAACATGGAGGATGTCGATCAATTACGCTGGCCGCTGTGTGCAATCGCCATAGAAGCGCGATATCTTTCATTAAATTGTGCTTCTTTGCTGGCAGAGCGTTTGAACTGGCATTCATTTAATGACAGCGAAGGAATGGATGAGGAAGAAAGGGAGGCTTTTCTTGAGGCCATTCAGGCTGGTGATTGTTTCGATTTCCTTAGCCTTCTGGAATATCCCATTGCGTTGCAGAACCAGACTGTTGAGTATTACTTCGCGCTGGAACGTTGCTGCCGTTATCATCCTGACTATGTCACTGCGTTTTTGGCGATGGAAGGTCCGTGGTTAATTCCTGATGATGCAAAGTTACATCGCAAACTGTTGCGCTGGTACAGCTCGGTGCAAACAGGTATGGCGGAACTCATTCCTGTCGCTCAACAGTGGCAAACGGAAGAACCAGAAAGCGAAGATGCCCGGTATTACTTGTGTGCACAACGTTTGTACTGCGGCGAGGGGGAAAGCCTGCTTGCCGATCTCTGCGCGTACTGGGAAAGTTACCCATCTACACAAGCTGATAATTTGTTGTTGCAGTGGAGCAAGCGTCATTGCCCGGATTATTTCGCGTTATTAGTGATGGTTATCGAAGCGCGGAGCATGGTAGATGCGCAAGGTCAACCGCTGAAATATGTTCCTGGTGAGAGCGCCCGGACGCGGCTGTTATGGGCGGAGATTTTACATAGCGGAAAATTATCGCCGTTAGGTCAATCGTTTATTGAGTCGTTATTCTTCAAGCGCAAAGCATGGGCGTGGTGGAAATCGAGAGTCGGTAGCGAGACAGAGCAAGATTCACCGTTCCTGGATTTGTATCGGGTAGCGGAACAGGTAGTACTTGAAGCGTTTCCGAAACAAGAGATGCTGGCCCGTCTTAATACAAGGCTGGAAGGCGGAGATGCTCATCCATTAGAGGCCATTGTCACCCGGATGCTTTTGACGAAAGTGAAACTCGAGCCGGAGGATGAAGATGTCGATGAGCCAACACCTGAAAATCATGAAGAAAAAAATGATGAGGGTGAAAAACCACAGAGCATTACCAGCATTATCAAAATCAGTTTAACGGTGCTGGTGATAGGTTATGCTCTCGGCAAAATCGCGATGTTGTTTAGCTGACGATGTGTTTTTTGCGCCGATGCCGGATGCAGCGTTTACGCCGCATCCGGCAGCCGTGTTTATGGGATCTCAATGGCTAAATAATCGCTCGCCCGCCGCCGAACTTCATCCACGCGGGCCATATCGTTTGACTGCAACGCCGCATCAAAATCGGTGATCACCCGGCCGATCTCTTCTCGCTCGTCACCCAGCGCCCGCGCCCACAACTCTTCCAGTTTGGCTTTAAAGGTGCGATTGATGAGCATATCGCGCGGATAAATTTTCAATGCGGATAACCGCGTCCGACTCTCTTCAATCTGCTGCGCGCTCAATGTTACCGGGCTGTGGTTAATCACTCTGGACTTAACGCTGCCGTCTTCCAGAAGCACGTCAACTTCAAGCAACCCGTTGATATCATAACTAAAGCGAATATCAATCGACTGATAAGCCCCGGTTTTCTTCAACGGCACATCGAAGGATTCCACCAGAATGTTGTTTTTAACTTTGTGGTTTTCTCCCTGATAGACGTTAACCGTAATTGAATCCTGTTCCGGGTGCATGGTTGAATAAGTTTCTACACGCGACACGGGCACAGTGGTGTTTCGTTCAATAATCGGCGAGAAAATGCCGGAAACGCCCTGGCGGTTAACTTCAACGCCCAACGAGTAAGGGCAAATATCAGTGAGGATTACCTCTTCAATATCTTCACTGCGTAAGCGGCAGGCAGCCTGGATTGCTGCGCCCAGCGCGACAATGGTGCTCGGATCGTAACTTTGATACGGTAATTTGCCAAACAGACGCACGGCGATTCGCTGCACCAGCGGCATTTGTGACGCGCCGCCAACCAGCACCAGACTGTCGATTTGACTCGGCTTCAGACGCGCATCGCGCAACGCCTGTTCAATCGGCACTCGCAAGCGATTGAGCAGCGGCAACCACAAATCTTCCAGTTCGTTCTCGTAAAATTCGCATTCCCGCGTTTCTTCCTGATACTGCCAGCGAATGTGCAATGGCGATTGATTGCTACATTTTGCCGCTTCCACACAGGCGTACAAGGCTGCCAGTTCACTCTCGTTAAGCGTGGTCCTGGCGACATCCGCGCGTTTTAAAACCTCATCGACCAGCATATGGGTAAAATCTTCGCCACCAAGAAAGTTGTCGCCAGCGGAGGCGTGAACTTCAATCACCGGCGTGGCGTACTCAAGCACCGTAACGTCAAACGTGCCGCCACCGAGATCAAACACCAGCGAACGGGTATTTTGTTGGGTATGCAGGCCATACGCCATCGCAGCTGCTGTGGGTTCATTAATTAAGCGTACCGCATTTAACCCGGCTAACTCCGCTGCTAAACGGGTATGCTTGCGTTGTTCATCGCTGAAATAAGCCGGAACGGAGATCACCACATCTTTAATCGGACGTTGCAGAAATTCTTCGGCATCTTCTTTTAATGAGCGTAATACCAAAGAGGACAGTTCTGGCGCGTTAAATGTGTCGCTGCCTAACCGCCAGTTGGTATTACTGCCCATTGCACGTTTAAATAACGCTGCCGTTTTATCCGGATGCGAAGTACGCCGTGATACAGCCGGTTTTCCGACTAAAATATGATTATTTTCATCCATGCTAATTATGGATGGTGTTAAATATTCACCGAACTTATTTGGAATTAATTGCGCGGCACCGTCTTTCCAGACGGCAATTAAACTATTGGTAGTACCGAGATCGATACCAATGGCGAGTTCTGCATTATCCATTGCATTTATATCTTGAAAGAAAAAGAGATAAACAGATTAAGACCACCCAGGTAACGCGTGGTGATCTTAATCAATGACGTGTGTTAAGCGTAAAATTTCAGACGATCAGCCAGTAAATCAACAAAGCCCTGACGATCAACATCGACCATTACGGTGGCATTCGGTTTATTGCCTGTCAGATAATAATAATCAACAACCGTCATACCCTGGGTATATTTCCCCTGTGTTTCCACGCCAACCCAGCGCTCAACAGAGGTAAATAACTCCGGTTTCAACAGCCAGGCGATGGTGCATGGGTCATGCAGTGGTGCGCCGACAAAGCCCCATTTTTCGTCTTTATGATATTCGAGGAAGAAATCCAGCAGTTCGGCAACAATGGTTGAAACAGGGTTACCAATCGCGCGGAAACGCTCGGTGTCTTCAACGTGGATTTGTGCTTTATGAGTAACATCCAGACCGGCCATCACCACCGGGATCCCTGACTGGAAGACAATTTCTGCCGCTTCCGGGTCAACGTAAATATTAAATTCAGCCGCAGGCGTCCAGTTACCCAGCCCCATAGCGCCACCCATAATCACGATACGGGCAATTTTGCTATGCAGTTCCGGATGGCTATTGAGCAGCAAGGCAACGTTAGTTTGCGGTCCGGTAGACACAATGGTGACAGGTTCCGCACTTTCACGCAGCGTTTTCGCCATCAGCTCTACCGCCGTACAGTTTTGCGGTGCGAATGTCGGTTCCGGTAATGCCGGGCCGTCGAGACCGCTTTCGCCGTGCACATTGTCCGCGATAATCAACTCACGCATTAACGGTTTTACCGCGCCGCCTGCTACCGGAATATCGGTGCGATTAAGCAAGGTCAGCATACGCAGAACATTGCGTAAGGTTTTTTCTGGTGTCTGGTTTCCGGCGGAAGACGTAATTGCTTTGACATCAAGCTCTGGTGAGGCGAGGGCGAGAACTATTGCGATAGCGTCGTCATGACCTGGGTCGCAATCTAACAGAATTGGCAGTGCCATTGTTGCTCCTTGTTGTGTGCTTCTTTGCGACAAGGGTAACGCCAGGATGTAACAGATACGAGGGGCGAAACGATAAAGCGTGAGATGGCGCGCAATTGGGTATGCGCGCCAGAGTGATTAATGCAGGATTTTCGCGAGGAAGTCTTTTGCGCGGTCCGATTTCGGATCATCGAAGAAAGCGTCTTTCGGCGAGTCTTCGACAATTTTACCCTCGTCCATAAAGATCACCCGATTCGCCACTTTACGGGCAAAGCCCATTTCGTGGGTCACCACCATCATGGTCATTCCTTCGTTCGCCAGTTCCACCATCACGTCCAGTACTTCGTTGATCATCTCCGGATCCAGCGCCGATGTCGGTTCGTCAAACAGCATCGCAATAGGATCCATACACAACGCGCGAGCGATTGCCACACGCTGCTGCTGACCGCCGGAAAGCTGCGCCGGAAACTTATTGGCGTGAGCAGAAAGCCCGACACGCTCCAGCAGTTTCAGGGCTTTTTCACGAGCCGGCGCTTTATCGCGTTTAAGCACTTTCACCTGCGCCAGGGTCAGGTTTTCGATAATCGACAGATGAGGGAACAGCTCGAAATGCTGGAATACCATCCCGACGCGGGAACGCAGCTTTGCCAGATCGGTTTTCTTGTCGTTAACCACGATACCATCGACGGTGATTTCACCTTGCTGCACCGGTTCGAGGCCGTTGACGGTTTTAATCAGCGTTGATTTGCCGGAACCAGACGGGCCGCAAACCACCACCACTTCGCCTTTTTTCACTTCGGTTGAGCAGTCGGTCAGCACCTGAAAGTGACCATACCATTTTGAAACATTTTTCAGGGTAATCATTATGCTGTCCTTCTTTTCAAGTAGCTGACCAACAACGACGCGCTAAGACTAATAACGAAATAAACAAATCCGGCAAACAGGATCATCTCAACCTGCGTACCATCACGCTCACCAATGGTTGAGGCGGTACGGAAGAAATCGGCCAGGGATAACACATACACCAGTGAGGTATCCTGGAACAGTACGATGCCCTGAGTGAGCAGCAGCGGCACCATCGCGCGGAACGCCTGCGGCAGAATAATCAGTTTCATCGACTGCCAGTGAGTCATTCCCAACGCCAGCGCGGCGCTCGATTGACCACGAGAAATACTTTGAATACCAGCACGGATAATCTCTGAATAGTAGGCCGCTTCAAACATCGAAAACGCCACCATCGCCGAAATTAAACGGATATCATTTTTTGGCGATAATCCCAGCACGTTTTGCAGAAAACCCGGCACGATCAGGTAAAACCACAGCAAAACCATAACTAAAGGAATCGAGCGGAATACGTTAACGTAGGCTTTGGCAAACCACGCCACGGGCGCAAAGCTGGATAAACGCATCACCGCCAGCATCGTGCCCCACAAAATACCAATCACTACCGCCGTGACGGTGATTTTCAGGGTGATCACCAGCCCGTCGAGCAGATATGGCAGGGAAGGGACAATGGAACTCCAGTCAAACTCGTACATTATTTGCCCCCCATGTTGCCAGGCAGGCGAACTTTACGTTCAACCAGCGTCATCACCAGCATGATAAAAGCGTTAATCAACACATACGCCAGCGTAATGGCGGTAAACGACTCCCAGGCATGGGCTGAGTAATCGAGCAATTTACCCGCCTGCGCCGCCATATCCACCAGACCGATAGTCGAGGCGATGGCGGAGTTTTTCACCAGGTTCATCATCTCTGAGGTCATCGGCGGGACGATAACGCGATAAGCATTAGGCAGCAGTACGTATCGATAAGCCTGCGGTAGCGTCAGGCCCATCGCCAGCGCGGCATTTTTTTGCCCTCGCGGCAGCGACTGAATCGCGGCGCGTACCTGTTCGCAAACACGGGCGGCGGTAAACAGCCCCAGGCAGAGCATGGATGAAAGGAAAAACTGAATATTGGGATCCAGCTCGGCCTTAAACCACATGCCGATTTTCTCCGGCAGTAGCTCCGGGATCACCAGATACCAGGTAAAGAATTGCACAATCAACGGCACGTTGCGGAACAGTTCGACATACAACGTACCCAGACCAGAGAGAAAACGGTTTGGAACGGTACGTAAAATGCCGAAAAATGAACCGACGAGGAAAGCGATAATCCAGGCGCAGATCGACAAAGCGATCGTCACCTGAAAACCACTCCAGATCCAACCAAGATAGGTGGTGTTGCCGAACGGGGCTTGTTGTAAAAAAATACCCCAGTTCCAGTCTATAGACATAAATCTACTCCAGAAAAAAGAGGGTAGCAGCGTTAACTGCTACCCTCGAAGATTGTTACCCAGCGTATTGCGGTTTTCAGGCCCGATGGGGAACGACCATCAGGCGTATAGTCTGTCCGTGCTACGTAACAATCGAGAGGGCTGGAATTTCCGCCCCTGGTTCTTGTAATTAGTTCAGTGCCTTGTCATTCGGTTCTTTGAACAGTGCTTTCATTTCGTCTGACAGTTCGAAATTCATGTTCAGGTTTTTCGGCGGAATTGGATTTTTGAACCACTTATCAAACCATTTTTCCGCTTCACCGGAGGTCTGCACCTGAGCGATGGTGTCATCCATCAGCTTTTTGAACTGCGGATCATCTTTACGCAACATACAACCGTAGGCCTCCTGAGACTGCGGCTTGCCGACGATTTCCCAGTTGTCTGGTTTCTTCGCTTTCGCACGTTCACCGGCCAGCAGAGCGTCATCCATCATAAAGGCAACGGCACGACCGCTTTCCAGGGTGCGGAAAGAGTCACCGTGATCTTTGGCGCTGATGATGCGCATATTCATTTTTTGCTCTTCATTCAGTTTGTTGAGCAAAACTTCAGAGGTAGTGCCGGAAGTGACGACTACGGCTTTGTCTTTCAGGTTGGCAAAATCTTTGATATCGCCACCCTTTTTGGTCAACAGGCGCGTACCGACCACGAAAATAGTGTCAGAGAAAGCCGCCTGTTTTTGGCGTTCGACGTTGTTGGTGGTAGAACCACATTCAAAATCGAAAGTGCCGTTTTGCAGCAGTGGAATACGGTTTTGTGAGGTAATCGGAATCAGTTTTACCTGCAAGTCCGGTTTGTTGAGTTTCTTTTTCACTGCTTCAACAATGGCGTTGGAGTAATCCTGCGAGTAACCCACCACTTTTTGCTGATTGTCGTAATAAGAGAAAGGCACTGAAGATTCACGGTGACCGACGACAATCACACCGTTTTTGGCGATTTTGTCCAGAGTACTGCCCGCTGCCGGGGCGGCGTCATCTGCCTGTGCCAGTCCTGCGGAAAGCGCCAGGGCGAGGATTGCTGTGGCAGGTTTACGTAATTGCATATCCAACTCCTTTATCTTCTGCGTTAAGAACGCATGGATACCCGTTGTGAGTGTTTGTGTTGTTATCGTCTGCAACTTTATTGTGCAGTGTTGTGCCTGTTAGGTAACATTTAGTTTGGCTAAATGTAAAGATATTGCTGTTTTATTGTTTGTTTTTGCGAGATGCGCCGCACCATTCCGAAGCAAAATTCTTAAAATGCACTCTTTTAGTGCTACCGCTGGATTACTGTGGTGCAACTAGGTTGTACTGATGCTGATTCAGGGTTTGCCTTGTATAACAAAGCAATAGATGTGCCAAAGTTGGATAGGAGAATATTGTTATCCGGATAATGCACTGATGCCGCATCCGGTGAGCGTGCCGAAATATGGGATGTATTCCGGCACGATAAGAAGGGATTATTTACGTCGCTGACGCAGACTCATCAACACAGCAGCAAAACCAAACAATGCCGTCAGCACCCACAGCGGCCAGTTGCCGGTACGTGCGTATGGTGTGAGTCCGGTGGTCGGCGTCACGTTAGTGGTTAACACCTCGCGGGTGAACTGCGGGATCATCGCCTGAATCTCACCCTGCGGGCCAATCACCGCCGTAATGCCGTTGTTGGTGCTGCGCAACAGTGGGCGCGCCAGCTCCAGCGCACGCATTCGCGCCATCTGGAAGTGTTGCCATGGACCAATAGATTTACCAAACCACGCATCGTTGGAGATAGTCAGCAGATAGTCGGTATCCGGGCGGAAGTTATCGCGCACTTGCTCGCCGAGAATGATCTCGTAGCAAATAGCCGCAGTAAGCTCAATACCATTTGCCGACAGCGGCGGCTGGATATATGGCCCACGGCTGAACGACGACATCGGCAGATCAAAGAACGGTGCTAACGGACGCAGAATCGACTCCAGCGGGACAAACTCGCCAAACGGCACCAGATGGTTTTTGTTATAGCGATCGGCTGATTCGTAGCTGTACGGCGCACCTTTACCCAGCGTGATGATGGTGTTGTAGGTATCGTAGCGGTTCTGCTTATTGAGACGCGCGTCGACAATCCCGGTTACCAGCGAGCTACCTTTATCACGCAACTCACCGTCCAGTGCTTTGAGGAACGGTTGCTGATTAATTTCCAGATCGGTTATCGCCGACTCCGGCCAGATAATCAACGATGATTTGCCCATCAGCGGTGCCGTTGCGTTGTAGTAAATCTTCAGCGTATTAAGAAGCTGGCCTTCGTCCCATTTCAGCGATTGCGGAATATCGCCCTGAACCATCGAAACCTGAATGGTTTTCTCCGGTTGTGGGGTAAACCACTGGATGTAACGCAGCGGGAAGGGAAGGGCAAACAGCACGACGGCCACCACCAGCGGACGCCAGTTGCGTTTGACCAACGCCAGTGCCAGCAGGCCACTAACCATCATCAGCAGGAAGTTAATGGCTTCCACGCCCATTATCGGTGCCAGCCCTTTTAACGGGCCATCAATCTGGCTATAGCCGAACTGTAACCACGGGAAGCCGGTCAGTACCCAACCGCGCAGAAACTCGGTCACTTGCCAGAGGGCAGGGGCGGCAATCGCTACGCGCAGCCAGGTGGTTTTCGGCCACAGACGCGACAGCACGCCAGCAAACAGTCCGGTATACAGCGACAAATACGCCGCCAGCAGCACCACCAGGAAGATGTTAACCGGGCCAGGCATTCCGCCAAAGGTCGCGATGCTGACATAGACCCAGTTAATACCGCTGCCAAAGAGGCCAAATCCCCAGCAAAAGCCAATAGCGGCAGACTGGAGTGGACGGCGGTTAAAGGTCAACGCCTGAAGCCCCATCAGCGAAATAATCGCCGCAGGCCAGACGTCGTAAGGAGAGAAGGCCAGCGTTCCGCAGGCACCGAATAATAACGCCAGCAGCAGGCGAATGCGCTGGCGTTCAATTAATGAGGCAAAAGCCATGTAGTTATCTATCCAGTTTCGGTTTTATTCATCCAGCTTCGGCTGGGGTGAGTCATCCGGGATTTTGACATGAACCTGAATAATACGCCGACTGTCGGCCATCGCCACTTTGAACTGGTAACCGTCGATGTCGATAGTTTCGCCACGCGCCGGAAGATGCCCAAATGCCTGCATCACCAGACCACCGATAGTGTCGACTTCTTCATCGCTAAAGTGGGTGCCGAACGCTTCGTTGAAGTCTTCAATGGAAGCCAGTGCGCGTACGGTCCAGGTATGACGACTCAGCTGACGGAAGTCGATATCATCTTCTTCGTCATACTCGTCTTCAATCTCACCAACAATCAGTTCCAGGATGTCTTCAATGGTCACCAGACCGGAAACCCCACCGAATTCGTCAATAACGATCGCCATGTGGTAACGCTGAGAGCGAAACTCTTTCAGCATCCGGTCTACGCGCTTACTTTCAGGAACGACAACCGCCTGACGTAACACTTTGTCCATGCTGAAGGCTTCAGCATCGCTGCGCATAAACGGCAGCAAGTCTTTCGCCATCAGAATCCCTTCAATGTGATCTTTGTCTTCGCTAATCACCGGGAAACGTGAGTGGGCGGACTCGATGATGACATCAAGACATTCGTCCAGCGTCTGGTTGCGTTTCAGGGTAATCATCTGGGAGCGGGGGATCATGATGTCGCGAACGCGTTGGTCTGCGATGTCCATCACCCCTTCGAGCATATCGCGCGTATCTTCGTCGATAAGGTCGTTCTGCCCGGAATCACGGATCAGCGCCAGCAGTTCGTCACGGTTTTTCGGTTCACCGTGGAAAAGTTGGCTGAGTAACAGGGAGAAAAATCCCTTCTTGTTGCTTATCGTGTCACTACTGTGTGAATTGTCGTCGCTCATGGCGTCGTATGGGTTCTCATGTTAGTTAATCAAAACGCCGTCGTTAATCACCAACGGCGGGGACGTCTGCCAGTCAAATGCCTGGCAAATTATTCTTTCTCGGCAATGTACGGATCCTCATAGCCCAGAGCAAGCATAATCTCTGTTTCGAGGGCTTCCATTTCTTCTGCTTCGTCATCTTCGATGTGATCGTAACCTAACAAATGCAGACTGCCGTGCACCACCATATGCGCCCAGTGCGCCTCCAGTGGTTTGCCTTGCTCCTGAGCTTCCTTCTCAACCACCTGACGGCAGATAACCAGATCGCCCAGTAGCGACATTTCCATGCCAGGCGGCACTTCAAACGGGAAGGAGAGCACGTTGGTCGGCTTATCCTTACCGCGATAGGTCAGATTCAGACTGTGGCTTTCGGCGGTATCGACCACGCGAATCGTCACTTCCGATTCTTCCTGAAACTGCGGGATCACCGCATTCAGCCATGTCTGAAACTGGCTCTCTTCCGGTAACCCGGAATTATCTTCACATGCCAGTTGTAAATCGAGGATCACCTGACTCATTTTTGTTCCTGTTCTTCGCGCTTGCGTTCTGCTGCCAGCGCCGCTTTTCGTTTTTGTTCGGCTTCTTCCCAGGCTTCATAGGCGTTAACGATACGCGCCACCACAGGGTGACGAACCACGTCTTCGCTGTGGAAGAAGTTAAAGCTGATCTCTTCGACATCGGCCAGCACTTCGATGGCGTGACGTAAGCCTGATTTAGTATTACGCGGCAGGTCGATCTGTGTGACGTCGCCGGTGATAACCGCTTTTGAGTTAAAACCGATACGGGTCAGGAACATCTTCATCTGTTCGATGGTGGTGTTCTGGCTCTCATCGAGAATGATAAACGCGTCGTTCAGCGTACGACCACGCATATAGGCCAGCGGTGCGACTTCAATAACGTTGCGCTCAATCAGTTTCTCGACTTTCTCAAAGCCCAGCATTTCAAACAGCGCGTCGTACAGCGGGCGCAGATACGGGTCTACTTTCTGGCTTAAATCGCCAGGCAGGAAGCCCAGTTTCTCACCGGCTTCTACTGCCGGACGAGTCAGCAGAATACGGCGAATTTCCTGACGCTCCAGGGCATCAACTGCCGCAGCCACTGCCAGGTAGGTTTTACCCGTACCCGCCGGGCCAACGCCGAAGGTAATGTCATGGTCGAGAATATTGGCGATGTACTGCGCCTGGTTTGGCGTGCGCGGCTTAATTACGCCGCGTTTGGTTTTGATATTGACCGCTTTGCCGTACTCCGGCACGCTCTCCGCGCTTTGCTCCAGTACCCGCGCTTCTTTAATCGCAAGGTGGATCTGTTCCGGTTCGATATCCTGAATCTGACCGCGCATCGGGGCAGTATCGACATACAGGCTACGCAGAATGTCTGCCGCAGCGGTGACGCAAATCGGACGGCCGGTCAGTTTAAAGTGGTTATCGCGGCGATTGATCTCGATGCCGAGACGGCGTTCGAGCTGCTTGATGTTGTCATCAAACGGGCCGCACAGGCTCAACAGACGCGCATTGTCTGCTGGCTCCAGGGTGATTTCGCGAGTGTCTATGTTCAAACCGTTCCTCTTATCTGTATGCCGCCGGAAGCTGAACATTCACCGGCCTATAAGGAAATTATTCACGCCACAGGAAAAAGGCGCAAGCATTGCAATAAAGATGGGGATAAAGAGAGAAAAACAAGGCCCACCGGAACGGCAGGCCTGAGAATTACGGCTGATAATAACCCACGCCAAGGTCGTTTTCTTTGCGGGTACGGGCAATCACTGATTCCGGTGTTTCTGCCACGCGCAGACCCATTTCATCTTCAGTACGCACCACTTTACCGCGCAGAGAGTTCGGGTAGACGTCGGTAATTTCTACATCGACGAATTTACCGATCATATCCGGCGTGCCTTCGAAGTTGACCACGCGGTTATTTTCCGTACGCCCGGAAAGCTCCATGATGCTCTTACGCGATGTACCTTCTACCAGAATACGCTGGGTGGTGCCGAGCATCCGGCGGCTCCACGCCATCGCTTGCTGATTAATGCGCTCTTGCAGAATATACAGACGCTGCTTCTTCTCTTCTTCCGGAACATCATCAACCATATCGGCGGCTGGTGTACCCGGACGTGCAGAGAAGATAAAGCTGTAGCTCATGTCGAAATTGACGTCGGCAATCAGCTTCATCGTTTTCTCGAAGTCTTCGGTGGTTTCGCCAGGGAAGCCAACGATGAAATCAGAACTGATCTGAATATCTGGACGCGCCGCACGCAGTTTACGGATGATCGCTTTGTACTCCAGCGCCGTATGGGTACGGCCCATCAGGTTCAGAATGCGATCGGAACCGCTCTGTACCGGCAGATGCAGGAAGCTCACCAGCTCCGGCGTGTCGCGATACACTTCGATGATATCGTCGGTGAATTCGATCGGATGGCTGGTGGTAAAGCGAATACGATCGATCCCGTCGATCGCAGCAACCAGACGCAGCAGATCGGCAAACGATCCGGTGGTGCCGTCGTAGTTTTCACCACGCCAGGCGTTCACGTTCTGACCGAGCAGGTTGACTTCACGCACGCCCTGAGCCGCAAGCTGGGCAATCTCAAACAGAATATCGTCGGACGGACGGCTTACCTCTTCACCACGGGTGTAAGGCACCACGCAGTAGGTGCAATATTTATTGCAGCCTTCCATGATGGAGACAAACGCGGTCGGCCCTTCGGCGCGCGGTTCCGGTAGACGGTCAAACTTCTCGATTTCCGGGAAGCTGATATCTACAACCGGGCTGCGGTCGCCACGCACGGAGTTGATCATCTCCGGCAGACGGTGCAGCGTTTGCGGCCCAAAAATAATATCGACATAGTGGGCGCGCTGGCGAATGTGCTCGCCTTCTTGCGATGCCACGCAGCCACCGACGCCGATAATCAGGTCTGGATTCTTCTCTTTTAACAGTTTCCAGCGACCCAACTGATGGAAGACTTTTTCCTGAGCCTTCTCGCGGATTGAGCAGGTGTTCAGCAGCAGCACATCCGCTTCTTCCGCCACGTCGGTCAGTTGATAGCCGTGGGTGGCATCCAGCAGATCGGCCATCTTCGATGAATCGTACTCGTTCATCTGACAGCCCCAGGTTTTAATATGGAGTTTTTTGGTCATCGACTTGCTCTTGCGAAATAGTAGCCAGGAATGCAGGGCGCATAGTGTAATGCTTTGCTGCCGTTGTGACCAGTATGAGCGTTATCAGCCCTTAGGGGTAAAAATCCTGTAAACTTAAAGCATATTGCTAACAGGATGATTGACCATGACAAATCAACCAACGGAAATTGCCATTGTCGGCGGAGGAATGGTCGGCGGCGCACTGGCGCTGGGGCTGGCACAGCACGGATTTGCGGTAACGGTGATCGAGCACGCAGAACCAGCGCCGTTTGTCGCTGATAGCCAACCGGACGTGCGGATCTCGGCGATCAGCGCGGCTTCGGTATCATTGCTTAAAGGGTTAGGGGTCTGGGATGCAGTACAGGCTATGCGTTGCCATCCTTACCGCAGACTGGAAACGTGGGAGTGGGAAACGGCGCATGTGGTGTTTGACGCCGCTGAACTTAAGCTACCGCTGCTTGGCTATATGGTGGAAAACACTGTCCTGCAACAGGCGTTGTGGCAGGCGCTGGAAGCGCATCCGAAAGTAACGTTACGTGTGCCAGGCTCGCTGATTGCGCTGCATCGCCATGATGATCTTCAGGAGCTGGAGCTGAAAGGCGGTGAAGTGATTCGCGCGAAGCTGGTGATTGGTGCCGACGGCGCAAATTCGCAGGTGCGGCAGATGGCGGGAATTGGCGTTCATGCATGGCAGTATGCGCAGTCGTGCATGTTGATTAGCGTCCAGTGCGAGAACGATCCCGGCGACAGCACCTGGCAGCAATTTACTCCGGACGGACCGCGTGCGTTTCTGCCGTTGTTTGATAACTGGGCATCGCTGGTGTGGTATGACTCTCCGGCGCGTATTCGCCAGTTGCAGAATATGAATATGGCACAGCTCCAGGCGGAAATCGCGAAGCATTTCCCGTCGCGTCTGGGTTACGTTACACCGCTTGCCGCTGGTGCGTTTCCGCTGACGCGTCGCCATGCGTTGCAGTACGTGCAGCCAGGGCTTGCGCTGGTGGGCGATGCCGCGCATACCATCCATCCGCTGGCGGGGCAGGGAGTGAATCTTGGTTATCGTGATGTCGATGCCCTGATTGATGTTCTGGTCAACGCCCGCAGCTACGGCGAAGCGTGGGCCAGTTATCCTGTCCTCAAGCGTTACCAGATGCGGCGCATGGCGGATAACTTCATTATGCAAAGCGGTATGGATCTGTTTTATGCCGGATTCAGCAATAATCTGCCACCACTGCGTTTTATGCGTAATCTCGGGTTAATGGCGGCGGAGCGTGCTGGCGTGTTGAAACGTCAGGCGCTGAAATATGCGTTAGGGTTGTAGCCTTACAACATTGCCGGATGCGTGCCAACCGTAGGTCGGATAAGACGCGGCAGCGTCGCATCCGACATTGAAGGATAAGACGTGTCAACATCGCATTCGACATTGAATGAACGCAGAAAAGCAAAAAGCTCGCCGAAGCGAGCTTTTTTAATGTGGCTGGGGTACGAGGATTCGAACCTCGGAATGCCGGAATCAGAATCCGGTGCCTTACCGCTTGGCGATACCCCAACTGGGTGCACTTACAAGGTAAGCGTCTTGAATAAATTGGCTGGGGTACGAGGATTCGAACCTCGGAATGCCGGAATCAGAATCCGGTGCCTTACCGCTTGGCGATACCCCAACAAATTGGTTTTGAATTTGCCGAACATATTCGACACATTCAGAATTTGGTGGCTACGACGGGATTCGAACCTGTGACCCCATCATTATGAGTGATGTGCTCTAACCAACTGAGCTACGTAGCCAGATTGTTTCTTCGATGGCTGGGGTACCTGGATTCGAACCAGGGAATGCCGGTATCAAAAACCGGTGCCTTACCGCTTGGCGATACCCCAATAACCGGGCGGTGAACCGCTTACTCGAAGAAGATGGCTGGGGTACCTGGATTCGAACCAGGGAATGCCGGTATCAAAAACCGGTGCCTTACCGCTTGGCGATACCCCATCCGTACAACGCTTTCTGGTGAATGGTGCGGGAGGCGAGACTTGAACTCGCACACCTTGCGGCGCCAGAACCTAAATCTGGTGCGTCTACCAATTTCGCCACTCCCGCAAAAAAAGATGGTGGCTACGACGGGATTCGAACCTGTGACCCCATCATTATGAGTGATGTGCTCTAACCAACTGAGCTACGTAGCCATCTTTTTTTTCGCGATACCTTATCGGCGTTGCGGGGCGCATTATGCGTATAGAGCCTTGCAGCGTCAACCTCTTTTTCAAGGAAAATTGCTCGAAAGTGACTGTTTGGTTAGGTTGCGAACAGCGTGGCGCTATATTCGTCAATTATTGTTTACTTTGTGTTTTTTCCCACCCTACAGCCATTCTTTTGTCATACAGGATGAAATTCGGAATTTAACAATAGTGGTGGGAAATTAATCTATGAAATACTGGCCTACAGTGATGAGTTGTCAAACAGTGATGTGGCAAACCCGGAACATTTCCTTACTGCATATCAGAATCAACAAGCACCTCAATAACTGAAACAGCCCCGGATTTCACCGGGGCTGTTTCGCATTTCTTACTTATATGCCGACTGGTGAACACCAACCGCACGACCAGATGGATCGTCCATTTTCTTGAACGCTTCATCCCATTCGATCGCTTTAGCGGAAGAACACGCGACGGAAGGACCGCCAGGCACGCACTCAGCGGCGCTCGGAAGCGGGAACAGTTCTTCAAAGATCTCCCGGTACAGATACGCTTCTTTTGAGGTTGGCGTGTTGTACGGGAAGCGGAAGCGGGCAGTTTCCAGTTGCTGATCAGAAACCTGCTGCGCCGCCACTTCTTTCAGGGTGTCGATCCAACTGTAACCGACGCCATCGGAGAACTGCTCTTTCTGCCGCCAGGCCACGCTTGCGGGCAGGTATGACTCAAAACATTCACGCAGGATGTGTTTTTCCATTTTGCCGTTACCGCACATTTTATCCTGCGGGTTAATGCGCATCGCCACATCAAGGAATTTTTTGTCGAGGAACGGAACGCGTGCTTCCACGCCCCAGGCTGACATCGCTTTGTTGGCGCGCGCGCAGTCATACATATGCAGGGCCAGCAGTTTACGCACCGTCTCTTCATGCAGTTCTTTAGCGTTGGGCGCTTTATGGAAGTAAAGATAACCGCCAAACACTTCATCAGAACCTTCACCGGACAGCACCATTTTAATGCCCATCGCCTTGATCTTACGCGACATTAAATACATCGGTGTTGAAGCGCGAATTGTGGTCACATCATAAGTTTCGATGTGGTAAATCACGTCGCGGATGGCATCCAGACCTTCCTGTACAGTGAAGTGAATTTCGTGATGCACCGTGCCCAGATGGTTTGCCACTTCCTGGGCTGCTTTAAGATCCGGTGAACCCGGCAGACCTACAGCAAAGGAGTGTAACTGCGGCCACCAGGCTTCAGAGCGTTCCTGATCTTCCACGCGACGGGCTGCGTATTTCTTGGTGATAGCGGAAATAATTGAGGAATCCAGACCACCAGAAAGCAGCACACCGTAAGGCACATCAGACATCAGATGGCTTTTAACGGAATCTTCAAGGGCCTGACGCAGCTCGTTTTTGTCGGTTACGTTATCTTTCACCGCATCGTAGTCGAACCAGTCGCGATGATAATAAGAACGGATTTCGCCGTCCTGGCTCCACAAATAGCTCCCCGCCGGGAACTCTTTAATCGTGCGGCAAACTGGCACCAGGGCTTTCATTTCTGAGGCCACATACAGCTGACCGTGTTCGTCATAGCCCATATACAGTGGGATGATCCCCAGATGGTCGCGACCAATCAGGTAGGCATCTTTTTCGCTGTCGTACAGTGCAAAGGCAAACATGCCCTGCAAGTCGTCGAGAAATTCCGGCCCTTTTTCCTGATACAGCGCGAGGATCACTTCACAGTCAGACCCGGTCTGGAACTGGTAACGATCGCCATATTCGGCGCGCAATGCCTGGTGGTTGTAGATTTCACCGTTTACCGCCAGTACGTGGGTTTTTTGTTGGTTGTAGAGAGGTTGCGCCCCCGCGTTAACGTCAACAATTGACAGACGTTCGTGGGCGAGAATGGCGTTATCGCTGGCATAAATACCGGACCAGTCCGGGCCACGATGACGCATCAGGCGTGACAGCTCGAGGGCTTTCTTACGCAGCTCAACTGCGTCTGTTTTGATATCGAATACGCCAAAAATTGAACACATAACCTTCTCCGTTAACCTGGTATTTGTTGCTTGTTGTGTTTGCTTGTTTAAAAAAATGCCGCAAAGCAGCACTGTGCGCAAGCGATTTGGCGGTGAAAAAATAAAAAACGTAATGGTGATTGTCGATTGGTGAAAAAAGGTCTGGTGTGAGGATATATTTATTGATGAATCGATAATTTTTAGCGGGTTTTATTGAATGTTTATATTTTACGGGGGCCAAATTGCTGACAAAGTGCGATTTGTTCATGCCGGATGCGGCGTGAACGCCTTATCCGGCCTACAAAAGCATGAAAATTCAATATATTGCAGGAGCTGCGTAGGCCTGATAAGCGTAGCGCATCAGGCAGTTTGGCGTTTGTCATCAGAGCCAACCACGTCCGCAGACGTGGTTGCTATTCAGATAACGTCGATTTCAGCGACTGACGGGTAAATCCAGCTGGGGCGGAAAGGCATACTGTCGATATCGTCGAGCGACGAAACACCAGAAAGCACCAGAATCGTCTCCAGACCTGCCTGGAAGCCGGCCAGAATATCGGTACGCAGGTTATCGCCGACAATCACCGTTTCTTCCGAATGCGCCTGCATTTTGTTTAATGCTGCGCGGATGATCCACGGGCTGGGCTTACCAACATAGAACGGTTTGCGCCCGGAGATTTTCTCAATCCCTGCACACAACGCGCCACAAGCGGGATAAAAACCGCGCCCGTGGGTGTCCGGATTGGTGGCGATAAAACGTGCACCGTTAGCGACGAAATAGGCTGCTTTATGCATCATGTCCCAGTTGTAGGAACGCGTTTCGCCAACAATCACGAAATCAGGGTTCACATCGGTAATAGTGAAACCGGCTTTGTACAGTTCATGAATCAGTGCGCCTTCGCCCACCACATACGCTTTCTTGCCTTCCTGGCGACGCAGGAAATCGGCAGTCGCCATCGCAGAGGTATAAAACACGCTGTCAGGTACATCGACACCTGCGGTGGCAAAGCGGTTCGCCAGATCTTGCCCAGTCTGCGAAGGATAGTTGGTCAGCAACACCAGCGGCAGGCCTTTATCCATAATCCCGTGCAAAAATTCCGCTGCACCCGGTACGGCGACGTTATCGTGCATCAGCACGCCGTCGATATCGCAAATTACATTTTTAATGGTCATGGACTACCCAGAATATTGACAACAATAAGCGCCACTATAAAAGCACATTAATTTTCCAGCAAATGCTGGAGCAAAATACCGTTGAGCATGGCGCGTTTTACCAGCGCAAAAGCGCCGATTGCCGAGCGGTGATCCAGCTCAGAACGTACCACCGGCAGATTAGTGCGAAACGCCTTCAGCGCCTGGGTATTAATGCAGCTTTCAATAGCAGGGAGCAGCACTTTATCGGCTTCGGTGATTTCACCGGCAATAACAATTTTTTGCGGATTAAATAAGTTGATAGCAATGGCGATGGTTTTACCCAGATGACGACCGACATACTCAATTACTTCCGACGCCAGACTATCGCCTTTGTTCGCGGCTTTGCAGATAGTTTTGATGGTGCAGTCGTCCAGCGGCACGCGGCTCTGGTAGCCCTGCTTTAACAGATTCAACACCCGTTGTTCAATGGCAGCGTTGGCGGCGATAGTTTCCAGGCAGCCAAAGTTGCCGCAGTGGCAGCGTTCACCCAGCGGTTCGACCTGAATATGGCCAATTTCACCGACGTTGCCGTTGCGGCCAATAAAAATGCGCCCGTTAGAGATGATTCCGGCCCCGGTTCCGCGATGGACACGCACTAAAATGGAGTCTTCGCAATCCTGACTTGCACCGAAGTAGTGCTCTGCCAGCGCCAGACTACGGATATCGTGACCAACGAAACAGGTCACTTTAAAACGCTCTTCCAGTGCTTCTACCAGCCCCCAGTTTTCCACCTGAATATGCGGCATGTAATGAATTTTGCCGCTGTCCGGGTCAACAAGTCCAGGCAGGATCACGGAAATGGCGATCAGCTCGCGCAGCTTGCGTTGGTAGCTATCAATAAACTGAGCAATGGCATTCAGCAGGGCATGTTCCAGCGTCTGCTGGGTACGTTCCGGCAGCGGGTAATGTTCTTCTGCCAGCACTTTGCTGCTGAGATCAAACAGAGTAATGGTGGCGTCGTGACGACCAAGCCGTACACCGATTGCGTGGAAATTGCGGGTTTCGGTGACGATAGAGATAGCGCGGCGGCCACCGGTGGAGGCCTGCTGATCAACTTCTTTGATCAGCCCGCGTTCGATAAGCTGACGCGTAATTTTGGTTACGCTGGCGGGGGCAAGCTGGCTTTGCTCGGCAATCTGAATCCGCGAGATTGGCCCGTACTGGTCAATCAGGCGATAAACCGCCGCGCTGTTAAGCTGTTTTACGAGATCAACATTACCTATCTGAGCTTGTCCGCCTGGTGTCATACTTTCTCTTATTGAGTTACGACCTCGTTACCGTTAACGATGGTCCTGGTGATTTTAAAATCAGGTGTGAATGCGGTCAGGTTGGCTACTTTACCTGCGGCGAGTGTGCCGAGACGTTTCTCAACGCCAATCGCACGCGCCGGATAGAGCGTCGCCATACGCAGCACTTCATCCAGTGCGATACCGCAATGTTCGACCAGATTACGCACGCCTTCAATCATGGTTAAGGATGAACCGCTTAACGTACCGTTCTCATCCACACAAAGTCCGTTACGGTAGTATATTGTTTTACCCGCAAAAATGAACTGTTCAATGTTGGCACCTGCTGGCGCGGTGGCGTCGGTAACCAGACACAGTTTGTCGCCTTTCAGGCGTTTAGCGTTACGAATGTTGGCGTAATCAACATGCAGGCCATCAGCGATAATACCGCAATAAATGTCAGCTTCGTCGAGGATCGCGCCCGCCAGGCCCGGTTCACGACCGGTAATATACGGCATCGCGTTGTACAGATGGGTGGCAAAGGTAATCCCCGCGCGGAAACCGGCTTTCGCTTCTTTCAACGTCGCGTTGGAGTGACCGGCAGAAACCACAATCCCGGCATTTGCCAGTTTGCTGATGACTTCTGCAGGAACCATTTCCGGTGCCAGGGTCACTTTAGTAATGACGTCGGCGTTCTTACACAGGAAATCGACCAGCGCGGCATCAGGCTTACGCACAAAATTCGGATTATGGGTGCCTTTTTTTACCAGATTCAGCCACGGACCTTCCAGATGCAGACCTAACGCCTGATTCGGATGTTTTGCCAGGTACTCGCGCATAACGCGCACGCCCTGTTTCATCAGCTCATCGCTGGTGGTGATAAGCGTCGGCAGATAGTTAGTACAGCCTGATTTCTCATTGGCGTTCTGCATGATTTCCAGCGTTTCCACGCTGACCGCTTCAGCGGTGTCGTTAAACTGTACGCCGCCGCAGCCGTTTAACTGCACATCGATAAAACCGGGGGAGAGAATGGCCCCGTTCAGTGAACGTTGTTCGATCTCTGGCGGCAGTTCCGCTACCGGACAGACGCTTTTAATCAGGCCATCAGCGATAACAACCGCGTGGTCATCAAGAAATTCGTGGCCGGTAAAGATCCGGCCCTGGGTTAATGCATACATTCTGACCCCCGATTTTAAAAAATATTGCCCTGAGCAAGGAGCCAGGGCAGGGATAACAATTACAGACCTTTGATATTTTCTGCTTCTAATTCATTGAAATATCTTAAAGTCTTAACTTTCAGCTCCATGGTGGAAGGTTCATCGCATACCATGATCGCTTTTGGATGCAGTTGCAGACAGCTGATGGTCCACATGTGGTTCACGCAACCTTCAACGGCGGCCTGCAGTGCCAGTGCTTTCTGGCTACCCAGCACCAGAATCATCACTTCTTCGGCATCCAGCAATGTACCAACACCGACAGTCAGGGCATATTTTGGCACCTGATTGACATCGTTATCAAAGAAACGAGAGTTCGCGACGCGAGTGTCATGAGTCAGGGTTTTGATACGAGTACGAGAAGCCAGAGAAGACGCCGGTTCGTTAAATGCAATATGACCGTCGTTACCTACACCGCCCATAAACAGATGAATTTTTCCGTAAGAACGGATTTTTTCTTCATACTGGCGGCACTCGGCGTCGATATCCGGGGCGTTGCCGTTGAGAAGGTTGATGTTTTCTGCTGGAATATCAACGTGATCGAAGAAATTACGGTGCATAAAGCTGTAGTAGCTTTCCGGATGCTCTTTCGGCAGACCGACATATTCGTCCATGTTGAAGGTGACAACGTGCTTAAAGCTGACCTGGCCTGCTTTATGCATTTCGACTAGGGCTTTATAGGTGGTCATTGGCGTGCCGCCAGTTGGCAGGCCCAGAACAAACGGACGATCGGCAGTCGGTTTGAACGCATTGATACGATTGACGATATGGCGAGCAGCCCATTTACCGACCTGTTCAGCGGTAGTCAGGGGGATCAGTCTCATTATTCACCTCAATAAGTAAAATGTAAGCCGTTGGCGGATTAGGCATCTTTAAGCGTAACCTGGATTTGCGCAGACAGGCGTCAATCCGACCTGATTTTTTGAATGATAAAATAAGTTTTCTGGTTTAGCCAGTAAAAGGGAGTGATGATAACGATATTTGGTGACAAAACTCACAAAAGACACGCGTTTAATTTGCGATACGAATTAAATTTTCACACACTCTGTAGCAGATGATCTAACAATCTGATTACAGAACATCGGCAGTACAATTTGCAGCAAAATAAAAATACGGCTTTAAACGAGCCAAATAGGGTTCTCGTAGGGGGAATAAGATGAATATTTTAGGTTTTTTCCAGCGACTCGGTAGGGCGTTACAGCTCCCTATCGCGGTGCTGCCGGTGGCGGCACTGTTGCTGCGATTCGGTCAGCCAGATTTACTTAACGTTGCGTTTATTGCCCAGGCGGGCGGTGCGATTTTTGATAACCTCGCATTAATCTTCGCCATCGGTGTGGCATCCAGCTGGTCGAAAGACAGCGCAGGTGCGGCGGCGCTGGCGGGTGCGGTAGGTTACTTTGTGTTAACCAAAGCGATGGTGACCATCAACCCAGAAATAAACATGGGTGTACTGGCGGGTATCATTACCGGTCTGGTTGGTGGCGCAGCCTATAACCGTTGGTCCGATATTAAACTGCCGGACTTCCTGAGCTTCTTCGGCGGCAAACGCTTTGTGCCGATTGCCACCGGCTTCTTCTGCCTGGTGCTGGCGGCCATTTTTGGTTACGTCTGGCCGCCGGTACAGCACGCTATCCATGCAGGAGGCGAGTGGATCGTTTCTGCGGGCGCGCTGGGTTCCGGTATCTTTGGTTTCATCAACCGTCTGCTGATCCCAACCGGTCTGCATCAGGTGCTGAACACCATCGCCTGGTTCCAGATTGGTGAATTCACCAACGCGGCGGGTACGGTTTTCCACGGTGATATCAACCGCTTCTATGCCGGTGACGGCACCGCGGGGATGTTCATGTCCGGCTTCTTCCCGATTATGATGTTCGGTCTGCCGGGTGCGGCGCTGGCGATGTACTTCGCAGCACCGAAAGAGCGTCGTCCGATGGTTGGCGGGATGCTGCTTTCTGTTGCTGTTACTGCGTTCCTGACCGGTGTGACTGAGCCGCTGGAATTCCTGTTCATGTTCCTTGCACCGCTGCTGTACCTCCTGCACGCACTGCTGACCGGTATCAGCCTGTTTGTGGCAACACTGCTGGGTATCCATGCTGGCTTCTCTTTCTCTGCGGGGGCTATCGACTACGCGTTGATGTATAACCTGCCGGCCGCCAGCCAGAACGTCTGGATGCTGCTGGTGATGGGTGTTGTCTTCTTCGCTATCTACTTCGTGGTGTTCAGTTTGGTTATCCGCATGTTCAACCTGAAAACGCCGGGTCGTGAAGATAAAGAAGACGAGATCGTTACTGAAGAAGCCAACAGCAACACTGAAGAAGGCCTCAATCAACTGGCGACCAACTATATTGCTGCGGTTGGCGGCACTGACAACCTGAAAGCAATTGACGCCTGTATCACCCGTCTGCGCCTTACAGTGGCTGACTCTGCCCGCGTTAACGATACGATGTGTAAACGTCTGGGTGCTTCTGGTGTAGTAAAACTGAACAAACAGACTATTCAGGTGATTGTTGGCGCGAAAGCAGAATCCATCGGCGATGCGATGAAGAAAGTCGTTGCCCGCGGTCCGGTAGCAGCTGCGTCAGCTGAAGCAACTCCGGCAACTGCCGCGCCTGTAGCAAAACCGCAGGCTGTACCAAACGCGGTATCTATCGCGGAGCTGGTATCGCCGATTACCGGTGATGTCGTGGCACTGGATCAGGTTCCTGACGAAGCATTCGCCAGCAAAGCGGTGGGTGACGGTGTGGCGGTGAAACCGACAGATAAAATCGTCGTATCACCAGCCGCAGGGACAATCGTGAAAATCTTCAACACCAACCACGCGTTCTGCCTGGAAACCGAAAAAGGCGCGGAGATCGTCGTCCATATGGGTATCGACACCGTAGCGCTGGAAGGTAAAGGCTTTAAACGTCTGGTGGAAGAGGGTGCGCAGGTAAGCGCAGGGCAACCGATTCTGGAAATGGATCTGGATTACCTGAACGCTAACGCCCGCTCGATGATTAGCCCGGTGGTTTGCAGCAATATCGACGATTTCAGTGGCTTGATCATTAAAGCTCAGGGCCATGTTGTGGCGGGTCAAACACCGCTGTATGAAATCAAAAAGTAATCTGCTTTATGCCTGATGCGACGCTTGACGCGTCTTATCAGGCCTACAAAAGCTCAGTCCAGGTTGGATAAGACGCTTAAGCGTCGCATCCAACAATGACGCAGGACTGGCAAAATCGGTGGAGATCTTCTCTGCCGCTTTTTTTTTCATCAATCATCCCCATAATCTCAGTGAGATTTTCGATTTTCACTAACTAACAGTTGTCAGCCTGTCCCGCTTATAAGATCATACGCCGTTATACGTTGTTTACGCTTTGAGGAATCCACGATGAGTGAGGCAGAAGCCCGCCCGACTAACTTTATCCGTCAGATCATCGATGAAGATCTGGCCAGTGGTAAGCACACCACAGTACACACCCGTTTCCCGCCGGAGCCGAATGGCTATCTGCATATTGGCCATGCGAAATCTATCTGCCTGAACTTCGGGATCGCCCAGGACTATAAAGGCCAGTGCAACCTGCGTTTCGACGACACTAACCCGGTAAAAGAAGATATCGAGTATGTTGAGTCGATCAAAAACGACGTAGAGTGGTTAGGTTTTCACTGGTCTGGTAACGTCCGTTACTCCTCCGATTATTTTGATCAGCTCCACGCCTATGCGATCGAACTGATCAATAAAGGCCTGGCGTACGTTGATGAACTGACGCCGGAACAGATCCGCGAATACCGCGGCACCCTGACGCAACCGGGTAAAAACAGCCCGTACCGCGACCGCAGCGTTGAAGAGAACCTGGCGCTGTTCGAAAAAATGCGTGCCGGTGGTTTTGAAGAAGGTAAAGCCTGCCTGCGTGCGAAAATCGACATGGCTTCACCGTTTATCGTGATGCGCGATCCGGTGCTGTACCGTATTAAATTTGCTGAACACCACCAGACTGGCAACAAGTGGTGCATCTACCCGATGTACGACTTCACCCACTGCATCAGCGATGCCCTGGAAGGTATTACGCACTCTCTGTGTACGCTTGAGTTCCAGGACAACCGTCGTCTGTACGACTGGGTACTGGACAACATCACGATTCCTGTTCACCCGCGCCAGTATGAGTTCTCGCGCCTGAATCTGGAATACACCGTGATGTCCAAGCGTAAGTTGAACCTGCTGGTGACCGACAAGCACGTTGAAGGCTGGGATGACCCGCGTATGCCGACCATTTCCGGTCTGCGTCGTCGTGGTTACACTGCGGCTTCTATTCGTGAGTTCTGCAAACGCATCGGCGTGACCAAGCAGGACAACACCATTGAGATGGCGTCGCTGGAATCCTGCATCCGTGAAGATCTCAACGAAAATGCGCCGCGCGCAATGGCGGTTATCGATCCGGTGAAACTGGTTATCGAAAACTATCAGGGCGAAGGCGAAATGGTTACCATGCCGAACCATCCGAACAAACCGGAAATGGGCAGCCGTCAGGTGCCGTTTAGCGGTGAGATTTGGATTGATCGCGCCGATTTCCGCGAAGAAGCTAACAAGCAGTACAAACGTCTGGTGCTGGGTAAAGAAGTGCGTCTGCGTAATGCTTATGTGATTAAGGCAGAACGCGTCGAGAAAGATGCCGAAGGTAATATCACCACCATCTTCTGTACTTATGACGCCGATACCTTAAGCAAAGATCCGGCAGATGGTCGTAAAGTCAAAGGTGTTATTCACTGGGTGAGCGCGGCACATGCGCTGCCGGTTGAAATCCGTTTGTATGACCGTCTGTTCAGCGTGCCTAACCCAGGTGCTGCGGATGATTTCCTGTCGGTGATTAACCCGGAATCGCTGGTGATCAAACAGGGCTTTGCTGAACCGTCGCTGAAAGATGCGGTTGCGGGTAAAGCATTCCAGTTTGAGCGTGAAGGTTACTTCTGCCTCGATAGCCGCCATTCTACGGCGGAAAAACCGGTATTTAACCGCACCGTTGGGCTGCGTGATACCTGGGCGAAAGTAGGCGAGTAATTTTAAGTTTCGCTATGCCGGATGGGGCGTTTACGTCGCATCCGGCAAGGAACAGACAAACAGTTTCAAACGCTAAATTGCCTGATGCGCTACGCTTATCAGGCCTACATGATCTCTGCAATATATTGAGTTTGCGTGCTTTTGTAGGCCGGATAAGGCGTTCACGCCGCATCCGGCAAGAAACAGCAAACAATCCAAAACGCCGCGTTCAGCGGCGTTTTTTCTGCTTTTCTTCGCGAATTAATTCCGCTTCGCAATTTATCCATAAAATAAATTTAAAATAACAAAACATAATTAAATAAAATGTAACCGCTTTCATCTTGCTGGAATTTCACGCTTTTATTCTTCTGCAAGCCTTTCAACCGCAAACTTAAGCCTTGTAACAAAAATCATCAAAATATGTGCGGTTGCTCATGTTCTTACATTCTGGTTACAGAAAGAGATTGATAATTCGCGTCGCGAAAAATAGTCTGTTCCTGTAGTCAGCGAGACTTTTCTCAACGCTACTTTTTTAATTTTTATTTTTTCGCTGTTCACCTTTGGTGCAGCAATTTATACGTCAAAGAGGATTAACCCATGCGTACGTTTAGTGGCAAACGTAGTACGCTGGCGCTGGCTATCGCCGGTGTTACAGCAATGTCGGGCTTTATGGCAATGCCGGAGGCTCGCGCCGAAGGATTCATCGACGATTCAACCTTAACCGGCGGTATATATTACTGGCAGCGTGAACGCGACCGTAAAGATGTTACCGACGGCGACAAATACAAAACCAACCTTTCTCACTCCACCTGGAATGCCAACCTCGATTTTCAGTCTGGTTATGCTGCTGATATGTTCGGCCTTGATATTGCCGCGTTTACGGCGATTGAAATGGCGGAAAACGGCGACAGCTCTCACCCGAACGAAATCGCGTTTTCAAAAAGTAATAAAGCCTATGACGAAGACTGGTCCGGCGACAAAAGCGGTATAAGCCTGTATAAAGCAGCGGCCAAATTTAAATACGGTCCGGTTTGGGCGAGGGCAGGTTATATTCAGCCAACCGGTCAGACGCTGTTAGCGCCTCACTGGAGCTTTATGCCGGGTACTTATCAGGGTGCGGAAGCCGGAGCGAATTTTGATTACGGCGATGCCGGTGCGTTGAGTTTCTCCTACATGTGGACCAACGAATACAAAGCGCCGTGGCATCTGGAAATGGATGAGTTTTATCAGAACGATAAAACCACCAAAGTTGATTATCTGCACTCCCTTGGGGCGAAATACGACTTCAAAAATAACTTCGTACTGGAAGCGGCTTTTGGTCAGGCGGAAGGGTATATCGATCAATATTTTGCCAAAGCCAGCTACAAATTTGATATCGCCGGTAGCCCGTTAACCACCAGCTACCAGTTCTACGGTACCCGCGATAAAGTTGACGATCGCAGCGTCAACGACCTTTATGACGGCACCGCCTGGCTGCAGGCGTTGACCTTTGGTTACCGGGCGGCTGACGTAGTGGATTTGCGCCTCGAAGGCACCTGGGTTAAGGCTGACGGTCAGCAGGGATACTTCCTGCAACGTATGACTCCAACCTACGCTTCCTCAAACGGTCGCCTGGATATCTGGTGGGACAACCGTTCTGACTTCAACGCCAACGGCGAAAAAGCAGTCTTCTTCGGTGCGATGTATGACCTGAAAAACTGGAATCTTCCAGGCTTCGCCATCGGCGCTTCCTACGTTTACGCATGGGATGCTAAACCTGCGACCTGGCAGAGCAATCCGGATGCGTACTACGACAAAAACCGGACTATTGAAGAGTCTGCATACAGCCTGGATGCGGTCTATACCATTCAGGACGGTCGCGCCAAAGGCACGATGTTCAAACTGCACTTCACCGAATACGACAACCACTCCGACATCCCAAGCTGGGGCGGTGGTTACGGCAACATCTTCCAGGATGAGCGTGACGTAAAATTTATGGTAATCGCACCATTCACCATCTTCTGATGCCCGACGCGGCAGGTTTTGTGCCTGCCGCACGTTTGAGGAATTTGCTATGAAAAAACTGATTCTCATCGCCATGATGGCATCGGGGCTGGTAGCTTGTGCGCAATCAACCGCACCACAGGAAGACAGCCGTCTGAAAGAGGCATACAGCGCCTGTATCAACACCGCGCAAGGTTCGCCGGAAAAAATTGAAGCCTGCCAGAGCGTGTTAAACGTGCTGAAGAAAGAGAAACAACATCAGCAGTTTGCCGACCAGGAAAGTGTCCGCGTACTGGATTATCAGCAGTGTCTGCGTGCAACGCAAACCGGAAATGATCAGGCGGTGAAAGCCGATTGTGATAAGGTCTGGCAGGAAATTCGCAGTAATAACAAATAAGTGAGAGCTGTAACTCTCGCTTTTCTTATTTCCCTTGCATAAAAAAGCCAACCCGCAGGTTGGCTTTTCTCGTTCAGGCTGGCTTATTTGCCTTCGTGCGCGTGCTCATCTTCGCGGCAATCGCCTTCGGCACAGTGACCGTAAAGATAGAGACTGTGGTTAGTCAGGCGAATGCCATGTTTTGCGGCAATTTCACGCTGACGCGCTTCGATGGAATCATCACTAAATTCGATAACCTTGCCGCAGTCGAGGCAGATCAGGTGATCGTGGTGATGTTGCTGTGTCAGTTCAAATACGGATTTACCGCCTTCAAAATTGTGGCGGGTGACGATACCAGCGTCGTCAAACTGGTTCAGTACGCGATATACCGTAGCCAGACCAATTTCTTCACCCATATCGATCAGACGTTTGTATAAATCTTCCGCACTGACGTGATGGTTGTCCGGCTCCTGAAGAACTTCCAGGATTTTTAAACGAGGAAGCGTTACTTTCAGGCCAGCTTTCTTTAGGGCGGTATTGTTATCAGTCATGCGGAATCTGTCCTGTTACTAAGCGGTTCACTTCATTAGAAGAAGTGACAGAATTTGCTCTTGAGATAATGCGTATCATTATAGAATTGCCACGCCTAAATGAAAACCACAAGTCCCTGGCAAATATTGTTAATAAAAACGTGGCATAGCTTACATTTACAACGGCAAGGCCACTTGAACACCGGGACATTGTACAGGTACAACAGCAAAAGTTACAAATTTGTAGCAATTATTTTGATTGGCATTATCTATTAATACGGCGTAGACATGAGTCTACGCCGCATCACATCAGGCATTGAGAATTTCGTCGAGATGCAACTCTTCAGAAATCTGTTTAACCCATTTTTCTACACGTTCAGCGGTCAGTTCCGGCTGACGGTCTTCGTCGATAGCCAGACCGACAAAGTGGTCGTCATCTGCCAGACCTTTTGATGCTTCGAAATGATAGCCCGCAGTTGGCCAGTGACCAACGATGGTTGCACCGCGCGGTTCAATGATGTCGCGGATGGTGCCCAATGCGTCGCAGAAATATTCGGCGTAATCTTCCTGGTCACCACAACCAAACAGCGCAACCAGTTTGCCATTGAAATCAATCTCTTCGAGAGTCGGGAAGAAGTCATCCCAGTCACACTGCGCTTCGCCGTAATACCAGGTTGGGATGCCCAGCAGCAGAATGTCATAAGCTTCCAGATCTTCTTTGCTGCTTTTTGCAATGTCATGGACATCGGCAACGTCTTTACCAAGCTGTTTTTGAATCATTTTTGCGATATTTTCGGTATTACCGGTGTCGCTGCCGAAAAAGATGCCAGTGATAGCCATGAGTGAAATAACCTCTTGAAACTTATTGAAATGGGGGTGGAAAATTGCCCACGGATAAAGGCAATCATAGCAGAACAGGCAGTCTTGCGGAATCAGTAAACGAGCAGGACTGCACACTGTGCTACATGAAAGTGGAAATTTAAACGATGCCCTGACTACGCAGCGCCGCCAGTTGCTGCATTAACATCTCTTCGATCAGTTCGCTACGGCTCATATTGCGCGATTCCGCCAGCTCGTTCAGCGCCTCGACAGCTTCCGCGTTCAGCTTCAGTTCGACACGCTTAAGGCCACGTACTTTGTCGCGTTTTAGTTGGTTGCGTTTATTAATACGCAGCTGTTCATCGCGCGAAAGCGGATTAGTTTTCGGTCGTCCCGGTCGACGCTCGTGCGCGAACAGATCTAATGTCGTACGGTCCGTTTGTTCTTTGGCCATGATCTTGGTGACTTCGGGGGAAACAATCAGCCAGGCCTCTGCCCGGATGGATAGCGCGCCATAATACATCAGCGCGATGAGTCACGCCAACGCCCACGCGCGGAAAGCGACGCGGACGCTGGGTTTTTAATCAGTTGCGTTAATCATTGAGATAGCGACGGATAGCGCGTAATACCGCATCTGGTTTTTCAGCATGGACCCAGTGACCCGCGCCTGCAATGACATGCGCCCGTGCCTGTGGAAATTGTGCCAGTAAATCATCACGGTACTGCTCGCTAACATACGGAGAATTACCACCAGGGATAAACAGGGCAGGGTGATCCCATGCCGGGATTTTCTCCCAACCCACAATATGCGGATACTGATCCCACAATACCGGCACGTTAAAGCGCCACTCCCCGTCAACAAAAGATTTCAACAGAAACTGAATCACCCCTTCTTCATTAAGATGCTGGCGCATTATTGCTGCTGCTTGCTGGCGAGTTTGTGCGTCCGATTCACTGACCGCGTTGATAGCTGCGAAAATCTCATCATGACGGCGTACGTGATAGTCGACCGGTGCGATATCGATCGCCACCAGTTTATCGATGCGATCGGGGGCCAGTGCAGTAAGTGCCATTACCGCTTTACCGCCCATGGAGTGACCGATAAATGTTGCTTTGTCGATCTGCAGTGCATCCAGGGTATCAACAAGATCCTGCGCCATCGCCGGGTAATTCATTACCGGCTCTCTCGGTGAAAGACCGTGGTTACGCATATCAACCTGGATGATATTGTGATCGTTTACCAGATCGCGAGCCAGTACGCCAAGGTTGTCGAGGCTACCAAACAGACCATGGACAAGAACGATGGGAGAATTATTGTGCTGGTTTTGTGCAGTTTGCGCGCGGATATTCAATTTCATGGCAAAGTTCTTTTTTTCGCGTTGTCGGGTTAGGGTATTATGTTGACCATTGTGCCACAGGGCTGCAACAAATAAGGTTTATTCCGAGTTTTTCTGCAAGCCAGGCTTGACGCTATCCGCTGCCGGGATTTATTCATATACTCCTGGCGACTTGTATTCAGCTAAGACACTGCACTGGATTAAGATGAAAACGATTGAAGTTGATGATGAACTCTACAGCTATATTGCCAGCCACACTAAGCATATCGGCGAGAGCGCATCCGACATTTTACGGCGTATGTTGAAATTTTCCGCCGCATCACAGCCTGCTGCTCCGGTGACGAAAGAGGTTCGCGTTGCGTCACCTGCTATCGTCGAAGCGAAGCCGGTCAAAACGATTAAAGACAAGGTTCGCGCAATGCGTGAACTTCTGCTTTCGGACGAATACGCAGAGCAAAAGCGAGCGGTCAATCGCTTTATGCTGCTGTTGTCTACACTATATTCTCTTGACGCCCAGGCGTTTGCCGAAGCAACGGAATCGTTGCACGGTCGTACACGCGTTTACTTTGCGGCAGATGAACAAACGCTGCTGAAAAATGGTAATCAGACCAAGCCGAAACATGTGCCAGGCACGCCGTATTGGGTGATCACCAACACCAACACCGGCCGTAAATGCAGCATGATCGAACACATCATGCAGTCGATGCAATTCCCGGCGGAATTGATTGAGAAGGTTTGCGGAACTATCTAAAACGTTGCAGACAAAGGACAAAGCAATGGCAATCCACAATCGTGCAGGCCAACCTGCACAACAGAGTGATTTGATTAACGTCGCCCAACTGACGGCGCAATATTATGTACTGAAACCAGAAGCAGGGAATGCGGAGCACGCGGTGAAATTCGGTACTTCCGGTCACCGTGGCAGTGCAGCGCGCCACAGCTTTAACGAGCCGCACATTCTGGCGATCGCTCAGGCAATTGCTGAAGAACGTGCGAAAAACGGTATCACTGGCCCTTGCTATGTGGGTAAAGATACTCACGCCCTGTCCGAACCTGCATTTATTTCCGTTCTGGAAGTGCTGGCAGCGAACGGCGTAGATGTTATTGTGCAGGAAAACAATGGCTTCACCCCGACGCCTGCCGTTTCCAATGCCATCCTGGTTCACAATATAAAAGGTGGCCCGCTGGCAGACGGTATCGTTATTACACCGTCCCATAACCCGCCGGAAGATGGTGGTATCAAGTACAATCCGCCAAATGGTGGCCCGGCTGATACCAACGTCACTAAAGTGGTGGAAGATCGTGCCAACGCACTGCTGGCCGATGGCCTGAAAGGCGTGAAGCGTATCTCCCTCGACGAAGCGATGGCATCCGGTCATGTGAAAGAGCAGGATCTGGTGCAGCCGTTCGTGGAAGGGCTGGCCGATATCGTTGATATGGCGGCGATTCAGAAAGCGGGCCTGACGCTTGGCGTTGATCCGCTGGGCGGTTCCGGTATCGAATACTGGAAGCGCATTGGCGAGTATTACAACCTCAACCTGACTATCGTTAACGATCAGGTCGATCAAACCTTCCGCTTTATGCACCTTGATAAAGACGGCGCGATCCGTATGGACTGCTCCTCCGAGTGTGCGATGGCGGGCCTGCTGGCACTGCGTGATAAGTTCGATCTGGCGTTTGCTAACGACCCGGATTATGACCGTCACGGTATCGTCACTCCGGCAGGTTTGATGAATCCGAACCACTACCTGGCGGTGGCGATCAATTACCTGTTCCAGCATCGTCCGCAGTGGGGCAAAGATGTTGCCGTTGGTAAAACGCTGGTTTCTTCTGCGATGATCGACCGTGTGGTCAATGACTTGGGTCGTAAGCTGGTAGAAGTCCCGGTAGGTTTCAAATGGTTTGTTGATGGTCTGTTCGACGGCAGCTTCGGCTTTGGCGGCGAAGAGAGCGCAGGGGCTTCCTTCCTGCGTTTCGACGGCACGCCGTGGTCCACCGACAAAGACGGCATCATCATGTGTCTGCTGGCGGCGGAAATCACCGCTGTCACCGGTAAGAACCCGCAGGAACACTACAACGAACTGGCAAAACGCTTTGGTGCGCCGAGCTACAACCGTTTGCAGGCAGCTGCGACTTCCGCACAAAAAGCGGCGCTGTCTAAGCTGTCTCCGGAAATGGTGAGCGCCAGCACCCTGGCAGGTGACCCGATCACCGCGCGCCTGACTGCTGCTCCGGGCAACGGTGCTTCTATTGGCGGTCTGAAAGTGATGACTGACAACGGCTGGTTCGCCGCGCGTCCGTCAGGCACGGAAGACGCATATAAGATCTACTGCGAAAGCTTCCTCGGTGAAGAACATCGCAAGCAGATTGAGAAAGAAGCGGTTGAGATTGTTAGCGAAGTTCTGAAAAACGCGTAAACACATTTAATAAAAAAAGGGCGGTCGCAAGATCGCCCTTTTTTACGTATGACAAACACAGAATTGCCTGATGCGCTACGCTTATCAGGCCTACGAGGATGGTGCAATATATTGAATTTAAGCGATTTTGTAGGCCGGATAAGGCGTTCACGCCGCATCCGGCAAAAACAACGAACACTTTGTCAACAAACTGAGTAGCTCAAGGAAATCCCAATGAAGACCAACAGGAGTCTGGTCGTCATAGTGTCACTAATTACCGCCACATTACTGCTGACTGCATGCGCCCAACCTGAACAATCATCATTAGCTGGCGACTGGTTACTGACCCCTAAAGATAAAACCAGAGGATTAACGGGTAGCATTGCGGTAAATATTGCACCTTTCCGGTGTAAGACAAATTGCCGTGGTGATAACTTACCTGATAATACCCGCCGCTGGCAGTTGTCAGGCGGGAACGAAAAAGAACTTACTTATCTTCATAATATGTCAGCACAAGAAAAGGTCGGTTTAAATCCCGGTTGGCAATGCTACACCTCATTTTTTATGCGGGTTTGCCAGGGCAAGCCCGGCACTCGACCGATAGTCAATGAGGATTATGTCAGCGAAAGCGGATTTTTTGGCTCGATGATGCATGTCGGGATTATTGAGTTACGACGCTGCCAGTCAGAAAATTGCCAGCAAGAATTGAAAGCGATAAATACACATTAAAATAGTGAGTCCGGGAATGAAACCCGGACCTGAACATGTCTTATTGCGTGAATGTTTCTTTCATTTGATACTGCATTTCCCAGAGTTCAGTAAGCGAAATAACTTTTCTTGTTCTTGCTTCTTCACTTTGTACCCATAAGAAAGGGTAGAACGTGAAGGCTTCCGTTGCCGATAATTTTATTACGTCTTCTCGCCATTGCTGCCATCGTACATTTTCATAGAAGGTATCTAAATCACCGGATAATGCCCACTGAAGAAACTCAGAATATCCAACTTCCAGACTTTCCCAATTCAGCGTATCTGGCGCAAAATAATAAACGCAGCCAGTATCTTCCCCAAGATCGCCACCATTAAGAGCAAAAATTCCCCCTGCGACATCGTCAGCGATGGGTAAAGCCCGCACGCCTGCGAATTCAGGGCGTTGTGTCCAACTTACTGGATCTCGTGGCAACCGGGGGTGACCAGATCCTGCTATGCGTAACCAACCATTATCAATCAGCAGACCTCCGGAGCCATAGACAAGCGCACCCATCGGTGATTTTGTTGTCACCTGTAATTGATAAAGTGCGGTTTCGGCTAAATCTTTATTAACCGGTAAGAGTTCGGTATGGTTTGTGGCGTCTTTTAACCAGTTCTGGATTATTGGCCAGGCTGAATCTTCAGTATTTACTAACTGATTCATTTCACGCATCGCTACTTGCTCCTTGTGTGCTACGGTGTCATTTATGATGAGGAATTGTATGGAACATTTTTTAAATATTAAGTTCCTTATATTTGAATAAAAAATGACTTTATCCATACATTGCCACTTTTTTCAAAGCATAAACCGATACCCAATACCGGTTTCAGTAATAAAATGGCGAGGCCGGGCCGGATCCTGTTCCAGTTTTTGTCGCAGATGCCCCATATAATTACGCAAATAGTTGCTGTGTTCGATCGCGTTTAGACCCTACATCTGCCGGATGCGGCATAAATAACGAACTATTTGCCAACAAACAGAAAGGGCGATCATTCAATCGCCCTTTTTTACTTTGTTTTATTAACCGTGTTTATTTTTCAGTTCAAAGCGTGGTGATACCAGACCATACAGTGTCCAACCAAGGAAGGTCACGATGGAACCGTACAGCATGGCTTCTTCCCCGGATGAGTACAGCGCATAGAAACTGTACATCGCGCCAACAAAAGCAACAAAGTTTGCAACTTTCGCTTTTGAGGGGGGCACATTAGCGACCTTCTGAATAATGACTAATGCCGCCATTGACAGAATATACGGAATGATATTGGTCACCACGGCCAGGTTAACCAGCACGTTGAACTGACTGTTTAGCGACGGGCTAATCGTCATCAGCGCCAACCCGCTCTGGATAATCACAATGGTCAACATTCCCTGCACCGGTGCATCCACTTTGGTTACACGGGAGAAAATTTTAGGGAAGTAGCCTTCATCAGATGAAGATTTAAACACCTGGGCAATGGTGAACTGCCAGCCAAGTAGCGAACCGCAGCAGGACATCACCATCAGCGCCATAATGACTTTACCCACTTCCGGCGTGAACATCTGCGCGAAGGCCAGACCAAATGGTGCCGTTGAATTTGCCAGCTCCATATTTGGCACAATCCCGGCAATCACGTTGGTGGAGACGATATAAATCACCGCCGCACCTAACGTACCGCCGAGTACCGCGATTGGCACATTACGTTCCGGGTTTTCCACTACATCAGTATTTGCACACGCAGACTCCAGACCAAGAAAAGCCCACAGCGTCATAGCGATGGAAGAACCTACCGCACTGAAGAACGGTGCATGATGCGGATTCCAGGAATCAACGTACAGCGTCGGGCTAAACCAGAACCAGCCAATAATGCACAGACCGACGACCGGAATAATGACCCCCCACACGGTAATGCTACTGATTTGCCCGGTAATGCGCGCACCACCAAAGTTAGCCACGGTACAAATCCACAGCACCCCGATGGTCGCAAGACCAATCTGCACTGGCGACAAACTCGCGCCGAGCAGTTCGGTGCCGTAACCAACCGCCGAAATAGCAATCGCGACGTTAGCAATCAGCAGTGAGACGCCGTAGGTATAGTTCGCCATAAAGTTACCGGATTTACCGAAAGCATACTCGGCATAACCGCCCATACCGCCTGATTTACGGCTGAACATACCGCATTTTGCGAATGCCCATGCCAGTGCCATTGAGCCTACGGCTGTCACCAGCCAGGAGATAATTGAGATTGTCCCGACTTCGGCAAGCTTTGTCGGCAGCATGATGATACCGGAGCCCATCATGTTGACCATCGTCAGTATGGTTAACTGAACGACGCCCATTTTGTTCGATTTAGCCTGACTCATAATTTTTCCCCTTTCAACAGGGTGCTTTGCGCATCACGAGGCTTGATGACATAGCACCAAACTTGCTTACGACCATCATGTTCTTCGATATAGACACCCTGCAGCTCCGGTGCAAAACCTGGCAGCAGGTTGATCCCTTCTTCCAGAGCGCTGAAGTAACGCAGAACAGCACCACCCCAGATTTCACCCGGAACAACACACAGCACACCCGGAGGATAAGGAAGCGCACCTTCGGCAGCGATACGGCCTTCTGCATTCGGCAGACGAACCAGTTCCACTTCACCGCGTAAATAGGCGTAGTTGGCTTCTTGCGGATTCATGCTGACGCGTGGGAAGTGCTCCTTACGGAACATCTCTTTTTGCAGTTGTTTCACGTTGTGGCGGGCATACAAATCATGCATTTCCTGACACAACTGACGCAGGGTATAACCGGCGTAGCGCTCTTCATGCTGTTTGTAGATGGAAGGTAGCACTTCTGCTAATGGCGCGTCGGACTCAAGCAGTTTTTCGAAGCGTACCAGCAGGGCAACAAGTTGCTGAAGTTTGGCCATATCTTCTGCCGGAGTCAGCAGGAAGAGGATGGAGTTAAGATCGCATTTTTCCGGCACTACGCCATTTTCGCGTAGGAAGTTAGCAAGAATCGTCGCGGGTACACCGAACGCTTCATATTCGCCGTTACGTGCATCAATACCTGGGGTTGTCAGCAACAGTTTGCATGGATCGACAAAGTATTGATTCTCTGCATAGCCTTCAAAAGAATGCCAGTGTTCCCCTGGTACAAACTGGAAGAAGCGCAGATCAACCGCAATTTGCGCTGTTTCATACGACTGCCAGGGTTTACCATCCACCAGTTCAGGTACGAACGGACGAATATGCTGACAGTTATCGAGGATCAGTTTGCGGGCATTAATGCCATTTACCACACAATCCATCCACATATTACGACCGCTGACACCTTCATGCATTTTGGCGTTGATATCCAGTGCGGCAAACAGCGGATAGAACGGGCTGGTGGAGGCGTGCATCATAAAGGCGTTGTTCATGCGTTTGTGCGGTACATAACGCTGTTGCCCTTTGATGTGGCTGTCTTTTTTATGAATTTGTGAAGTCTGAGAAAAACCAGCCTGTTGTTTATGCACAGATTGCGTAACCAGAATACCCGGATCGTTCTCATTAAGATCCAGCAACAGCGGCGAACAGTCCGCCATCATCGGAATAAACTGTTCATAGCCGACCCATGCTGAGTCAAACAGGATGTAGTCACACAGATGACCAATTTTATCCACCACCTGGCGGGCGTTATAAATCGTACCGTCGTAGGTGCCTAACTGAATCACAGCGAGGCGGAAAGGACGAGCCTCTTTTGCCCGCTGCGGTGCGACTTCCGCGATCAGCTCACGCAGGTAACTTTCTTCAAAACAGTGCGCATCAATGCCACCGATAAAGCCATACGGGTTACGTGCCGTTTCCAGATAAACCGGTGTTGCACCAGCCTGTAGCAACGCTCCGTGGTGGTTAGATTTGTGGTTATTGCGGTCAAACAGCACCAGATCACCCGGTGTTAGCAGGGCGTTTAAAACCACTTTGTTAGAAGATGAAGTGCCATTTAAAACGAAGTAGGTTTTATCGGCATTAAACACTTTTGCCGCATGTTGCTGTGCAATGCATGGCGCGCCTTCGTGAATCAGCAGATCGCCCATCGCTACGTCGGCGTTGCACAAGTCGGCACGGAACAGCGCCTCACCAAAGTATTCCACAAACTGATTCCCCGCCGGATGGCGACGGAAAAATTCGCCGCCCTGATGACCAGGGCAATCAAACGCGCTGTTACCTTGATTGACATAATCGACCAGTGCGCGGAAGAAAGGTGGGCGCAGTTGAGTTTCATAATGGCTGGCAGCGGTTTCTAACTGGCGACCATAAAATTCTTTACGTGCTTCGCTAGGTTCGAAGACACCAGAAATACGTGAAAGATATTCTGCTGGTATACGTTCTTCATTTTCCGTTGCAATAAAAACAGGAATGCCATAGCCAGTAGCGTCTATTTCATCGAGTTTTCCACGTTCCACATCATTGACCGATAAAATAATGGCGGCAACGTCAATATAATTACTTTCGTCAATATTCACGCATGTACGATGAGTGGAAAAACAATCCGGGCAAGAACGACTAACGGCAATTTTTAATTCTGACATTTTGTTCATCTCTTTATTTCAGGTAATAGCAGGTCCTCAATTTCTCAAAGGAGAAATCGATCACGCCGGAAAAAAAGCAAAGCTCCACCGCTGATAAATAAATCAGTAGTTTGCTTTTTGCAGATGCAATAACCCAGACCAGCCCGGTAACTGGCTATACTCGTCATCCTTCAAGTTGCATATGCTGCGACTCGAATTATTTAGAGTTTAAAAGGGTTAGCAGTATATGAGCACCGAGGAATACAGGTATTAACCTGTAATGCTTAAAGTCAGGGAGACCTGTACGCTGGGGTGCCCTTTAGTCAGAAGACTAGCGGGCATTAAAGAAATGAAAGTCAAAACTATTACGATGGGCAAACTTCATGATATGGGTTGTCCGCCTTATATGAGGCATTAAGCGGTTATTATTTTCCATTTACCTTTACCTCTTGCTGTGTCAGTTGAAGGTAGAGTTATTCTATCCATGAAATGGCTATAATCTGTGAAGAAGATCAACAAAAAACGATCATACCCCAGATAATAAATCATTAATTATGAATAGCGCCATATTAGACGCTGTTTTGTTATTTAAATGTTGTAATTTTGTGTTTTATATTTGCGTTAAGAAATTAAACCTGCCAAATAATAATATTTGGTGCAGGTTTAATAATAAATTAATCACTATTTAAGCGAATTTATTGAATAACAATTCAAAGCATAAACCGATAGCCAATACCGGTTTCAGTAATGAAATGGCGTGGGCGGGCGGGATCCTGTTCCAGTTTTTGTCGCAGATGTCCCATATAAATACGCAAATAGTGACTGTGTTCGACCGCGTTTGGCCCCCACACCAGGTTGAGGAGCTGGCGCTGGGTGAGTACTTTTCCGGCATTGTTGAGCAGCACCGCCAGCAGGCGGAACTCAATTGGTGTGAGATGCACCTCTTCCTCACCCCGGTGAATCACGCGGGCGGCTAAATCGACGGTAACATCGGAAAATTTCACCAGCGGATCGGGTGCGGTGGTGGCAGAGTGGCGGCGTAATGCGACGCGCAGACGGGCCTGCAATTCGCCAATGCCAAACGGCTTACTCAGATAATCATCCGCTCCGGCATCCAGCGCGGCGATTTTGTCGCTCTCTTCGCTGCGTGCGGAAAGCACAATCACCGGCACCGCACTCCACTGGCGCAGGTCGCGGATAAACTCAATCCCATCACCATCGGGCAGGCCGAGATCGAGAATAATCAAATCTGGCTTACGGGTAGCCGCTTCCAGCAAGCCGCGTTGCAGCGTTTCGGCCTCATAGACGCGCATCCCGTCGCCCTCCAGCGCCGTGCGCAGAAAGCGACGAATAGCCTGTTCATCTTCAACAATCAGAACGTTTGTCACATATCCTCATGAAATTCTTCAAGTTCAGGGGCAGTTTGCTGGGGAAGTGTAACACGAAAACAGGCACCACCTTCCGGTCGGTTGAACGCGGTAATAGTGCCCCCGTGTACATCCACTATCGCCCGACAAATTGCCAGTCCAAGCCCTACCCCCGGTACTGCCGACTCTTTATTCCCGCGAGCAAACTTATCAAATATCGTCTGCTCCTGGCCTGGCGGAAGACCGGGGCCGTTATCCCAGACATCCAGTTGTAGATTTTCGCCCTCAACGTGGGCATCGATACCAATTTCGGCCTGCGCACCCGCATATTTCACCGCGTTCTCCAGCAGATTAATCAGCACCCGTTCAAAGAGTGGCCCGTCAACGTGGATTAAGGTCAGCGGTTCTGGCAGAGAAAGATTGATGGGCGACGATAAACCCGGTTCCAGCATTTGCAGCGCGCTGCCGACTACTTCTTCCAGCGTTAACCACTCTTTCTTCAAATTAAAGCCGCCGGACTGAATTCGCGCCATATCCAGTAGATTATTCACCAGTCGGGTAGTGTTCAGCACGTGCTGACGGATCTCGCTGGCCTGGCGGGCGTGGGGTGATCCTTCGCTTGCCAGATCGAGCGTTAAGATTTCTGCCTGACCAAACAGCACCGTAAGCGGCGTGCGTAAATCATGCGAAAGCGCCGCCAGCAGGGCGTTGCGGATCTGTTCACGTTCGCTTGCCATCCGCGCCTGTTCTTCGCTGGCGGTTAGCGTCAGCCGCTCAAGGGCATTGGCGACTAACAGCGTAAACGTCTCCAGCAGGCGCTGCTGTTCCGGGATCATCAACTGGCGCAGATTCCCCGGCTCCACCACCACCAGCCCGTAGGTTTTCTCGCCGCTTTTTAGCGGCAAAATCTGGTACGGTACACCGGGTAACGTGTCGGTGCCCGCGCCCGCAGGCAGGCCTTTATCAAAACTCCACTGCGCGATGGCATCGTCCCACGGCGTCATTCCTTGCGGATGTGTTAACGGCTGCAATTTACCGTTGTCATCGGGCAACAACACCTGACTGCGGGCATGAAACGTGGAGGCAATAAATTGTTCGCTGGTGGCAGCGATATCCTGCGGACTGCGGCCCACCGCCAGAGCTTTCGACATTTCATATAAGTGCCGTGTGCGTTGCTCGCGGTAACGGGCTACCCGCGCCTGATAACGCACGCCAGCAGTAAGGTTCCCGATCACCAGCCCGACGGTTAACATCACCGCGAAGGTCAGCAGATATTGCACATCAGAGACGGCGAGCGTGCCGCGTGGGGCGATAAAAAAGAGATCGAAACTCACTACATTAATGACGGTGGCAACCACTGAAGGCCAGCGTCCATAAAATAGCGCCACCACCACCACGCCAAGCAGATACAGCATCACCAGGTTGGCGGCATCAAACGCCATCAGCCACTGCATGGCAATTAAGGTGATAACGGCGCATAACGCGGCGGCAACCACGCATCCCTGAATTTGTACACGCCACTTGTCTTTAAAAGAGCGGTTATCCGGCGCGTTGTTAATCGTGCGGGCGGGTGGTTCATCAAGCGCGACCAGCACCTGATCGAGATCGGGGGCGATGCGCGCCAGTCGGTCAGCAAACGTTTCCCGACGCCACCAGCGGCGCGAGGCCGGGCGACCGAGAATAATCTTGCCGAGATTATGTTCACGGGCATAACGCACTACCGCTTTCTCTTCCGCTGGATCAGAAAGTGTTGCCGTCTCCGCGCCCAGTTCCTGCGCCAGACGTAAGGCGCTGAGAATTGCCCGACGTTTTTTTTCCGGTAAGCGGTGCAGGGCAGGGGTTTCAACATACACCGCGTGCCAGACGCTACCCAGCCGTGACGCCAGCCGCGCCGCTGCGCGGACCAGTTTTTCGCTGCCGGTGTTATGGCCGATGCATAAAAGGATCGCGTCGCGCGTGTGCCACACTTTCTCTTCGCCAGGATGCCCCCGCCAGGCGCGCATTTGCTCATCAACGCGATCGGCAGTACGGCGCAGTGCCAGTTCGCGCAGGGCGATCAGATTACCTTTGCGGAAAAAATGTTCAATGGCGCGCTCCGCCTGCCCGGCAATATAGACTTTGCCTTCTTTCAGCCGCTGGCGCAGATCGTCCGGGGGCAAGTCCACCAGCACCACGTCGTCGGCGGCATCGAAAAAAGGATCGGGCACGGTTTCCCGTACCTGAATTCCGGTGACGCCGCTGACCACATCATTCAGACTTTCCAGATGCTGAACGTTGACGGTAGTGAAAACATCAATGCCAGCTTCCAGCAGTTCTTCGATATCCTGCCAGCGTTTGGGATGACGGGAACCTGGCGCATTACTGTGCGCCAGTTCGTCCATTAAGATCAGCGCCGGGCGGCGGGCGAGGGCGGCATCGAGATCAAACTCGCTGATATGCCGCCCACGGTACGCCTGGCGTTTTAACGGCAGAACAGCCAGCCCTTCCAGCATGGCGGCGGTATCTTTTCGCCCGTGGGTTTCTACCACGCCAACCACAATATCCAGCCCTTGCGCCCGCAGTCGCTGGGCTTCTGCCAGCATCGCCCAGGTCTTCCCGACGCCTGCACAGGCACCGAAGAAAACTTTCAGCTTCCCCCGATGCGGCGCGGCAGTTTGTTCCAGCAGACGATCGGGGTCGGGACGTAAGGGTTCGTTATTCATCAAGTTTATCCAGCGCCAGATTGAGTTCAACAATGTTGACAACCGGCTGGCCGATATATTTCACCAGCGGTTGTTGGCTGTATTTTGCGATCAGTTGCGTGAGCTGTTCAACGCTGAGATTACGCGCTTTCGCCACGCGTGGGATTTGCCAGGCCGCCGCTTGCGGGGTGATATTATTGTCCAGCCCGCTTGCCGATGCCGTCACCAGTTCAACCGGAACGCTCGCGCTGGCATCCGGGTTAGCGGCCCGTAATGCAGCAACGCGTGCGGCTATTAGTTTATCCAGCTCAGGGTTACTGACCGCCAGATTGCTCCCGCCAGAAGCCTGTGGATTATAGGGCATTTCTGCCGTTGCCGACGGGCGACCATGAAAATAGCCGTTGCCGGTAAAATTCTGCCCGATTAATGCCGAACCGCGCACCGTATCACCTTCACGAATCAACGAACCATTGGCCTGCCAGGGAAACCACCATTGCCCCAGTACGGTGGTCAGCAGCGGGTAAACGCCGCCAGTAATCAATAACAGAAAGATAAATGTTGATAATGCCGGACGTAATCCACTCATGGTAAACCTCACACCAGACCGCAAACGGTCAGCAGTAAATCAATGACTTTGATACCGATAAACGGCACCAGCAGCCCACCCAGACCGTAAATCCATAAGTTACGGCGCAACATGGCAGAAGCGGTAAGCGGTTTATAACTCACGCCTTTTAACGCCAGGGGAATCAAAAAGACGATAATCAAGGCGTTGAAAATCACCGCACTGAGGATTGCGGAGTCGGGCGAATGCAGGCACATGATGTTCAGCGCATTTAACTGCGGATACGTTGCCGCGAATGCCGCCGGAATAATGGCGAAGTATTTCGCCACATCGTTGGCAATGCTGAAGGTGGTCAGCGAGCCACGGGTCATCAGCATCTGTTTGCCAATGTGCACCACCTCGATCAACTTGGTCGGGTTAGAGTCGAGATCGACCATATTGCCCGCCTCTTTCGCCGCCTGGGTGCCGGAGTTCATCGCCACCGCGACATCTGCCTGCGCCAGCGCCGGAGCATCGTTGGTGCCGTCGCCGGTCATCGCTACCAAACGACCTTCCGCCTGATACTGACGGATCAATGCCAGCTTGGCCTCCGGTGTCGCTTCGGCGAGAAAATCATCGACACCCGCTTCCGCAGCAATCGCGGCGGCAGTCAGACGGTTATCGCCGGTAATCATCACCGTTTTAATGCCCATTTTGCGCAGCTGGGCGAAGCGCTCTTTAATACCGCCTTTGACGATATCTTTCAGCGCAATAACGCCCAGCACACGAGAACCTTCCACCACCACCAGCGGCGTGGCTCCCTGACGCGCAACCTGATCGACTTTTTGATCAACATCGGTAGGGAAGTGACCACCGTTAGCCTCAACATGGCGACGAATGGTATCGACAGAACCTTTACGGATCATGCGGTTGTCGATGTTGATCCCGCTCATCCGGCTTTGCGCAGTAAACGGTACAAAGGTGGCATGGAGCGACTGCACATCGCGCTCGCGCAGGTTAAAACGCTGCTTGGCGAGGATCACAATACTGCGGCCTTCCGGCGTTTCATCAGCCAGCGAAGCCAGTTGTGCGGCGTCAGCCAGCGTTTTTTCATCCACGCCCTGCGCGGGGATAAACTCCGACGCCTGACGGTTACCGAGTGTGATGGTGCCGGTTTTATCCAGTAGCAGAACGTCAACGTCACCTGCCGCTTCAACTGCACGTCCGCTGGTGGCAATCACATTCGCGCCTAGCATCCGGCTCATCCCGGCGACGCCGATCGCTGACAACAGGCCGCCAATAGTGGTTGGGATCAGACAGACCAGCAGCGCCACCAGTACCGTTACGCTGACTGCATTACCGCCCCACGCGGAAAACGGCCACAGCGTGGCGGTTGCCAGTAAAAAGACGATAGTCAGGGCAATCAGCAGAATGGTCAGGGCAATTTCGTTCGGCGTTTTGCGTCGCTGTGCGCCTTCCACCATCGCGATCATCCGATCCAGAAATGTCTCGCCGGGGTTAACGCTACACTCAATCACCAGCCAGTCAGAAAGAATACGCGTGCCGCCGGTGACGGAGGCAAAATCGCCGCCGGATTCACGGATCACCGGTGCCGATTCCCCGGTGATGGCGCTTTCATCGACCGATGCACCCCCTTCAATAACTTCACCATCGCAGGGGATAATATCGCCAGCTTCTACCAGTACGATATCGCCTTTACGAAGTTGGTCGGCAGGAACTTTGTCCGCCGCAGCGCCATATTTCGGCTCACGCAGCTTGCGGGCAAAGGCAGTTTTTTTCACCCCTTTCAGACTGTTGGCCTGCGCTTTACTGCGGCCTTCTGCCAGCGCCTCGGCGAAATTAGCGAACAGTACGGTGATCCACAGCCAACCGCTAATGGCCGCGCTAAACAGCGCATTGCCGGGCATCGCACCGCTTGCCATCGCGATGCTAATACAGGTGGTCAGCAGACTGCCGATCCAGACGATAAACATCACCGGATTGCGCCATTGCGCCTGCGGGTTTAATTTTTTCACCGCTTCTTTCAGCGCCTGAACGACAAGTGTTGGTTCGAATAGCGCCAGTTGTTTACGACTCATATTCAGTGCTCACTCAATATCATCAGGAGAGATATTCCGCCACCGGACCAAGCGCCAGGGCAGGGATAAAGGTCAGTGCGCCAACCAGCAACACGGTGCCGATTAACAGGCCAACAAACAGCGGGCCGTGCGTTGGCAGCGTGCCGGAGCTGGCGGCTTGGCTCTTTTTACTCACCAGCGAACCGGCAATTGCCATCACCGGGATAATCACCCCGAAGCGACCGACAAACATGCAGAACGCCAGTAAACAGTTCCAGAACGGAGAGTTGGCGCTTAATCCGGCAAAGGCGCTGCCGTTGTTGTTAGCGGCGGATGACACGGCGTACAGCACTTCGCTAAAACCATGCGGGCCAGGGTTGAGCATGGCGCTACGTCCGGCGTCGGTCATCATCGCCAACGCCGCGCCCATCAGCACCAGCGTCGGGGTAACCAGAATTGCCAGTGCAGTCAGTTTCATCTCGCGTACGTCGATTTTTTTACCCAGATATTCCGGTGTACGACCAATCATCAGCCCGGCAATAAACACCGCCAGCAGGACAAACAGCATCATGCCGTAAAGACCAGAACCGACACCGCCGAACACCACTTCACCAATTTGCATCAGCCACATCGGCACCATGCCACCGAGAGCGGTAAACGAATCATGCATCGCAATCACCGCGCCACAGGAAGCCGCCGTCGTCACGACCGCAAACAGGCTACTGACCAGCACGCCGAAACGGCTCTCTTTACCTTCCATATTGATGCTGCTGTCCGTGCCCAGTGCCAGCAGATGAGGATTACCCTGAACTTCTGCCCACATCACCACGCCTACGCAGATGACAAAAATCACTGACATCGCCCACAGCAACATGCGCCCCTGGCGGCGATCGCCCGTCACTTCACCAAAGGCAAAGCACAGCGCCGTTGGGATCAAGAAGATCGCCAGCATCTGCACGAAGTTGGTCAGTGCGGTTGGGTTTTCAAACGGATGCGACGAGTTGGCATTAAAGAAGCCACCGCCGTTAGTACCGAGCATCTTGATCGCTTCCTGAGAAGCTACAGGCCCCATGGGTAACAGCTGTTGCGCTCCTTCAACGGTATTCACAGCCTGATAAGGCAGAAAGTTTTGCAGCGCACCTTGTTGAATAAAAAACAGTGCAATCAACAACGCCACAGGGACTAGCACCCATAACGTGATGCGTAGCAGATCGACCCAGGCATTCCCGAGCGTGCTCATGCTCTGGCGGGTAAACGCACGGATGAGGGCAAAAATCACCGCAATCCCGCTGGCGGCAGAAAGAAAGTTTTGCACCGTTAAGCCCGCCATCTGGCTGAAATAGCTCAACGTGGTTTCACCGCTATAAGATTGCCAGTTGGTATTGGTGACAAAGCTGACGGCGGTATTCAGCGCCAGATCCCACGACAGCCCTGGCAACTGCTGTGGATTAAGCGGCAGATAGTGCTGACCGAGCAACATAAAAAACAGCACCGCCAGCCCCAGCATGTTCAGGCCGAGAATGGCACAAAGATATTGCTTCCAGTTCATCTCACGGTCAGAGACGCCAAGTGCGCGAAAAAGTACGCGCTCAACGCCCGTTGTACCGGGAAGAGGAATGTCATTAATCAGCCGCGCCAGCCCGCTGCCTAAAGGACGCGCCAGCACCATTAACACCAGTAAAAACGTGGCGATCAGTAAGAACCCTTGCGCAGCCATCAGAACGCCTCCGCATTGATCAGGGCATAAACCAGATAACCCAGTAATAAAAACACCAGCAATACGCCGGTTATCACGCCTGCACTCACAGTGCACCTCCAGTGGCCTAAAAGTGATACCGGAAGGGTAGAATTCTGGCTGCAAAGATTTCGCAAAAATCTGCGGGCGGGGTGTAAAAAAAGTATAAAAATGGCAAAAGCCATGATTTAACTAATGTTTAGTATTAATTTAACTTTTGTGTAACTTAATTACAGGATGAATGTAAATAAACCATCAATAAGCAAAAATAAGTGGTCGGATGAGTAGTAAAATTACACAAAAGGCGGTACTATTTTCATCAGATAAACAAATTCATTTTTCCGGTGCCATTCACCGGGTAGATACAAAAGGGGGAGAAAAGTATGGAACTCTACAGAGAATATCCTGCATGGCTTATCTTTTTACGCCGTACTTATGCGGTTGCAGCGGGCGTTCTGGCGCTGCCTTTCATGCTTTTCTGGAAAGACCGCGCCCGCTTTTACAGCTACCTGCATCGCGTCTGGTCGAAAACCAGCGATAAACCGGTGTGGATGGATCAGGCCGAAAAGGCAACTGGTGATTTTTATTGATTGCTGAGTTTTGAATACATTGAAAACCGCCAGCGGAAACGCTGGCGGTTTTTTGTATCAGGAAGATGTTCAGAGGAATATTTAGACATCGTTATACCAATCGAAACATATATTCATGAAATATATATAAATATTTTCCTAATTGTTCTTATCTGACAGATATCTCACTTAAGGCTTTCTTATAAATCTGTAGGGTTTCGCCTGTCAGCAGACAAATAACCCGATAAAACAAGGATGAGCAGATGAGCGGAAAACCGGCGGCGCGTCAGGGCGACATGACGCAGTATGGCGGTAGCATTGTCCAGGGTTCAGCCGGGGTACGCATCGGTGCCCCCACCGGCGTGGCCTGTTCGGTGTGCCCCGGCGGGGTGACGTCCGGCCATCCGGTCAATCCGCTGCTCGGTGCAAAGGTCCTTCCCGGTGAAACCGACATCGCCCTGCCCGGCCCGCTGCCGTTCATTCTCTCCCGCACCTACAGCAGTTACCGGACAAAAACGCCCGCGCCGGTGGGGAGCCTCGGCCTGTACTGACCCCAAAAAGTTGGACAGTTAAACACGAGGCATATAGGTCTGATTCCGATATTCAATTGGAGTCAGACCTTTTAATTTCAGGCTAATTCTTCTGCTGTTGTAGTATTCAATATATTCCGTAACAGCATCCTTCAGTTCGCTTATATTACTGAACTCATCAAGATAAAAACACTCCGACTTTAAGGTTCCAAAGAAACACTCCACCACAGCATTATCCAGACAATTGCCTTTTCTGGACATGCTTTGTTTAATACCATGTTCTTTAAGGATATTTTGATATCTTCTCATACGATACTGCCATCCCTGGTCAGAGTGCAGAACAGGATGCTCGTGAGGATTAAGCTTTTTGAATGCCTGATCGAGCATATTCTCAACCATGTTCATCACTGGTCTTTCCGAAAGGCTGTAAGAAATAACTTCGTTGTTGAAGAGATCTATTACTGGAGACAAATACAGCTTGCGCCCATTGACTGCAAATTCAGTAACATCGGTAACCCACTTCTCGTTTGGCCGCGTAGCCTTGAAATCTCTTTGGAGAACATTAGGGGCGGTTTGCCCTACATCTCCTCTGTAAGAGCGGTATCGCTTGACCTTAATCGCTGCTTTAAGTGAGAGGGTTCCCATCAGGCGCTGAACAGCTTTATGGTTAATCTGTTTCCCTTCTCGATGAAGAGACAGCGTTACCCTACGGTATCCGTATCGGCCTCTATTCTCGTGATAAATCTCACTAATACGCTTTTTAACGTCCGCATACTTGTCAGGCTTGCTGAGAGCCTTTAGATGATAATAAAACGTACTGCGCGGTATCTCCGCAGCCCTGAGAAGCTCATCAAGAGGATAAAACTGCCTTAGCTCGTTGAGTACTTTCACTTTTTCGTGGGATGAGCTAAGGCTTTCAGCTTTTTTAGATACATAAGCCGCGTTTCAAGAAATCGAACTTGCCTTTCAAGATCCTCAATGCGTCGGTCTTTTGACAGCTCCAATGCTGATGCCGCTTTTTCTGGATCAACTGATATTGCAATGTTTCTTTTGGTGCCAATCTTGAGCGCGCGTAAACCAGCTTCTCCGCGCTCTTCATAGACCTTCAGCCACCTGGCTACAGAACCACTACCAGCAAGCATAAAGTGAGCAGCAGCCTGATTAAGGGACATGTGCTGCTCGATCACAGCTTTCACGACCTTAATACGCAACTCTGGATCAGCACTAACGCCTTTAGGTTTGGGAATTAAACCTTTTTCTCCATGTTTTTCATAGAGGGCAACCCATGTCCTGACCTGGGTTCGGGGACACCAAAACGTGCCGAGATGATCCTGTAACCATCATCAGTTGTGAAGTAGTGATTCACGACTTCAAGGCGCTTTTCAAAAGGGTATTTTGGCTTTGACATATTAGGGGCTATTCCATTTCATCGTCCAACAAAATGGGTGCAGTACAGCCCCGGCTGGAAAATGCCTGCGGATATCCGCTTACAGCTGCGCGATAACACACTGATACTCAGTGATAACGGCGGCAGAAGCCTGTATTTTGAGCACCTGTTTCCCGGTGAGGACGGTTACAGCCGCAGCGAGTCACTGTGGCTGGTGCGCGGCGGCGTGGCGAAACTGGATGAAGGTCACCGGCTGGCCGCACTCTGGCAGGCGCTGCCGGAAGAACTCCGCTTAAGTCCGCATCGTTATCTGGCGACAAACAGTCCGCAGGGGCCGTGGTGGCTGCTCGGCTGGTGTGAGCGGGTGCCGGAAGCGGATGAGGTGCTGCCTGCGCCGCTGCCGCCGTACCGGGTACTGACCGGGCTGGTGGACCGCTTCGGGCGCACACAGACGTTCCACCGCGAAGCCGCCGGTGAATTCAGCGGCGAAATCACCGGCGTGACGGATGGTGCCGGGCGTCACTTCCGGCTGGTACTGACCACGCAGGCGCAGCGGGCAGAAGAAGCCCGGCAGCAGGCCATTTCCGGCGGGACGGAACCGTCCGCTTTTCCTGATACCCTGCCGGGTTACACCGAATATGGCCGGGACAACGGCATCCGTCTGTCTGCCGTGTGGCTGACGCACGACCCGGAATACCCGGAGAATTTACCTGCCGCGCCGCTGGTGCGCTATGGCTGGACGCCCCGCGGCGAACTGGCGGCGGTGTATGACCGCAGCAATACACAGGTGCGCAGCTTTACTTACGATGATAAATACCGGGGCCGGATGGTGGCGCACCGTCACACGGGCCGGCCGGAAATCTGTTACCGTTACGACAGCGACGGGCGGGTGACAGAACAGCTAAACCCGGCAGGCTTAAGTTACACGTATCAGTATGAGAAGGACCGCATCACCATCACCGACAGCCTGAACCGCCGTGAAGTCCTGCACACGCAGGGTGAAGGCGGGCTGAAGCGGGTGGTGAAAAAGGAACACGCGGACGGCAGCGTCACGCAGAGTCAGTTTGACGCGGTGGGCAGGCTCAGGGCACAGACGGATGCCGCAGGCAGGACAACAGAATACAGTCCGGATGTGGTGACGGGCCTCATCACGCGCATCACCACGCCGGATGGCAGGGCATCGGCGTTTTACTATAACCACCACAGCCAGTTAACGTCAGCCACCGGGCCTGACGGGCTGGAAATACGCCGGGAATATGATGAATGGGGCCGTCTGATTCAGGAAACTGCCCCTGACGGCGATATCACCCGCTACCGTTATGATAATCCACACAGTGACTTACCCTGCGCAACGGAAGATGCCACCGGCAGCCGGAAAACCATGACGTGGAGCCGTTACGGTCAGTTGCTGAGCTTCACTGACTGTTCCGGTTATGTAACCCGCTATGACCATGACCGTTTTGGTCAGGTGACGGCGGTGCACCGCGAGGAAGGGCTGAGTCAGTACCGCGCATACGACAGCCGTGGACAGTTAATTGCCGTGAAAGACACGCAGGGCCATGAAACGCGGTATGAATACAACGCCGCCGGTGACCTGACCGCCGTCATTGCCCCGGACGGCAGCAGAAACGGGACACAGTACGATGCGTGGGGAAAGGCCGTCCGTACCACGCAGGGCGGGCTGACGCGCAGTATGGAATACGATGCTGCCGGACGGGTCATCCGCCTGACCAGTGAAAACGGCAGCCACACCACCTTCCGTTACGATGTACTTGACCGGCTGATACAGGAAACCGGCTTTGACGGCCGCACACAGCGTTATCACCACGACCTGACCGGCAAACTTATCCGCAGCGAGGATGAGGGTCTGGTCACCCACTGGCACTATGACGAAGCAGACCGCCTCACGCACCGCACCGTGAAGGGTGAAACCGCAGAGCAGTGGCAGTATGACGAACGCGGCTGGCTGACAGACATCAGCCATATCAGCGAAGGGCACCGGGTGGCGGTGCATTACAGGTATGATGAGAAAGGCCGGCTGACCGGTGAGCGCCAGACGGTGCATCACCCGCAGACGGAAGCACTGCTCTGGCAGCATGAGACCAGACATGCGTACAACGCGCAGGGACTGGCGAACCGCTGTATACCGGACAGCCTGCCCGCCGTGGAATGGCTGACCTACGGCAGCGGCTGGCTGGCAGGCATGAAGCTCGGCGACACACCGCTGGTGGATTTCACCCGCGACCGCCTGCACCGGGAAACGCTGCGCAGCTTCGGTCGTTATGAACTCACCACCGCTTACACCCCTGCCGGGCAGTTACAGCGTCAGCACCTGAACAGCCTGCAGTATGACCGCGATTACACCTGGAACGACAACGGCGAACTCATCCGCATCAGCAGCCCGCGCCAGACCCGGAGTTACAGCTACAGCACCACCGGCAGGCTGACCGGCGTTCACACCACCGCAGCGAATCTGGATATCCGCATCCCGTATGCCACGGACCCGGCGGGCAACCGCCTGCCCGACCCGGAGCTGCACCCGGACAGCCCCCTCAGCATGTGGCCGGATAACCGTATCGCCCGTGACGCGCACTATCTTTACCGGTATGACCGTCACGGCAGGCTGACAGAGAAAACCGACCTCATCCCGGAAGGGGTTATCCGCACGGATGATGAGCGGACTCACCGGTACCATTACGACAGTCAGCACCGGCTGGTGCACTACACGCGGACACAATATGAAGAGCCGCTGGTCGAAAGTCGCTATCTTTACGACCCGCTGGGCCGCAGGGTGGCAAAACGGGTATGGCGGCGTGAACGGGACCTGACGGGCTGGATGTCGCTGTCACGGAAACCGCAAGTGACCTGGTACGGCTGGGACGGCGACCGGCTGACCACAATACAGAACGACAGAACCCGCATCCAGACGATTTATCAGCCGGGGAGCTTCACGCCACTCATCAGAGTTGAAACCGCCACCGGTGAGCTGGCGAAAACGCAGCGCCGCAGCCTGGCGGATACCCTTCAGCAGTCCGGCGGCGAAGACGGTGGCAGTGTGGTGTTCCCGCCGGTGCTGGTGCAGATGCTCGACCGGCTGGAAAGTGAAATCCTGGCTGACCGGGTGAGTGAGGAAAGCCGCCGCTGGCTGGCATCGTGCGGCCTGACGGTGGCGCAGATGCAAAGCCAGATGGACCCGGTATACACGCCGGCGCGAAAAATTCACCTGTACCACTGCGACCATCGCGGCCTGCCGCTGGCCCTTATCAGCACGGAAGGGACAACAGCGTGGTACGCAGAATACGATGAATGGGGTAACCTGCTGAATGAAGAGAACCCGCATCAGCTGCAGCAGCTTATCCGCCTGCCGGGGCAGCAGTATGATGAGGAGTCCGGCCTGTATTACAACCGCCACCGCTATTATGACCCGCTGCAGGGGCGATATATCACTCAGGATCCGATTGGGCTGAAAGGGGGATGGAATTTTTATCAGTATCCGTTGAATCCGATCTCAAATATAGATCCATTAGGATTAGAAACACTAAAATGCATTAAGCCACTGCATTCAATGGGCGGAACTGGTGAAAGAAGCGGTCCAGATATATGGGGGAATCCGTTCTATCATCAATATCTTTGTGTCCCAGATGGTAAAGGGGACTATACTTGTGGTGGCCAAGACCAACGGGGAGAATCAAAAGGAGATGGTCTATGGGGGCCAGGTAAAGCAAGTAATGATACAAAAGAAGCTGCTGGCCGTTGTGACCTCGTTGAAACCGATAATAGTTGTGTGGAGAACTGTTTAAAAGGGAAGTTTAAAGAGGTAAGGCCGCGTTATTCTGTATTGCCTGATATATTCACACCTATAAATTTAGGGCTATTTAAAAACTGCCAAGACTGGTCTAATGATTCTTTAGAAACATGTAAGATGAAGTGCTCCGGAAATAACATTGGACGTTTTATTAGATTTGTATTCACCGGAGTGATGTAATGAAATATATTATTTTTTTATTCAGAGCTATATGGCTGGCTTTATCGCTTTTAATACTATTCTTTTCCATGCATAGACTTTCACTATTAGACTCCACTCGTGATGTGAGCGAGTTAATTAGTCTCATGTCTTATGGAATGATGGTAATATGTTTTCCAACAGGCATAGTATTCTTTATTGCTCTAATATTTATAGGGACTGTATCAGACATTATTGGCGTAAGGATTGATAGTAAGTATATTATGGCGATAATAATATGGCTTTATTTTCTGTCAGGAGGGTATATTCAATGGTTTGTATTAAGTAAGCGCATTATAAACAAATAAATTAAGTTAATTGCTCTTATTATTATATGTAACCTGGGCATTGATATCCCGTATGCCACAGACCCGGCAGGTAACCGCCTGCCCGACCCGGAGCTGCACCCGGACAGCACCCTCAGCATGTGGCCGGATAACCGTATCGCCCGTGACGCGCACTATCTTTACCGGTATGACCGTCACGGCAGGCTGACGGAGAAAACCGACCTCATCCCGGAAGGGGTTATCCGCACGGATGATGAGCGCACCCACCGGTACCATTACGACAGTCAGCACCGGCTGGTGCACTACACGCGGACACAATATGCAGAGCCGCTGGTCGAAAGCCGCTATCTTTACGACCCGCTGGGCCGCAGGGTGGCAAAACGGGTGTGGCGACGTGAACGGGACCTGACGGGCTGGATGTCGCTGTCACGGAAACCGCAAGTGACCTGGTACGGCTGGGACGGCGACCGCCTGACCACGATACAGAACGACAGAACCCGCATCCAGACGATTTATCAGCCGGGGAGCTTCACGCCACTCATCAGGGTTGAAACCGCCACCGGTGAGCTGGCGAAAACGCAGCGCCGCAGCCTGGCGGATACCCTTCAGCAGTCCGGCGGCGAAGACGGTGGCAGTGTGGTGTTCCCGCCGGTGCTGGTGCAGATGCTCGACCGGCTGGAAAGTGAAATCCTGGCTGACCGGGTGAGTGAGGAAAGCCGCCGCTGGCTGGCATCGTGCGGCCTGACGGTGGAGCAGATGCAAAACCAGATGGACCCGGTGTACACGCCGGCGCGAAAAATCCACCTGTACCACTGCGACCATCGCGGCCTGCCGCTGGCGCTTGTCAGCACGGAAGGGGCAACAGAATGGTGCGCAGAATACGATGAATGGGGCAACCTGCTGAATGAAGAGAACCCGCATCAGCTGCAGCAGCTTATCCGCCTGCCGGGGCAGCAGTATGATGAGGAGTCCGGCCTGTATTACAACCGCCACCGCTATTATGACCCGCTGCAGGGGAGGTATATCACTCAGGATCCGATTGGGCTGAAGGGGGGATGGAATTTTTATCAGTATCCGCTGAATCCGGTTCAGTATATAGATTCAATGGGACTGGCATCAAAATATGGACACTTAAATAATGGCGGATATGGAGCGAGACCCAACAAACCGCCTACGCCCGATCCAAGTAAATTGCCGGACATAGCGAAACAATTAAGACTGCCATATCCTATTGACCAGGCCAGTAGTGCGCCTAATGTTTTCAAAACATTCTTCAGAGCATTAAGCCCTTACGACTACACACTGTATTGCAGGAAGTGGGTAAAACCAAATCTGACTTGTACGCCACAGGATGATTCCCAGTATCCAGGGATGGATACAAAGACAGCAAGTGATTACCTGCCACAGACAAATTGGCCAACAACTCAATTACCACCAGGATATACTTGTGCAGAACCCTATTTATTCCCAGACATTAATAAACCCGATGGGCCAGCAACAGCAGGGATAGATGATTTGGGTGAAATTTTAGCTAAGATGAAACAGAGAACATCGAGAGGAATAAGAAAATGAAAAGAGTTTTGTTCTTTTTGTTGATGATATTTGTTAGTTTTGGTGTTATAGCTGATTGCGAAATACAAGCTAAAGATCATGATTGTTTTACTATTTTCGCTAAGGGTACTATTTTTTCCGCGTTTCCTGTCTTAAATAATAAAGCCATGTGGAGATGGTATCAGAATGAGGACATCGGTGAGTATTATTGGCAAACAGAACTGGGTACATGTAAAAATAATAAATTCACACCAAGCGGGGCGAGACTCTTAATTCGCGTCGGGTCACTACGCCTTAATGAAAATCATGCCATCAAAGGAACGTTGCAGGAGTTGATAAATACAGCAGAAAAAACGGCGTTTCTCGGCGATCGGTTTAGAAGTTATATAAGAGCGGGTATCTATCAAAAAAAGAGCAGTGATCCAGTTCAGTTGTTGGCAGTCCTTGATAATTCAATCATGGTAAAATATTTTAAAGATGAGAAACCAACTTATGCTCGAATGACAGCACATCTCCCGAACAAAAATGAGTCTTACGAATGTTTAATAAAGATACAGCATGAACTAATTCGTAGTGAAGAGAAATAAAATCTCTTCCTGAGAAAACAAATTAATCATTGTGAAAAATTATATAACTCATGGAATAGGTGTTTATTTTGCGTTCCATTTGCAGGGAAAGATCACGTAACGCTACTTTTTTGTACTAAATAATTCGAATTTTAAGTTCAACAATTGAGATACTACTTATTGTCTAAAGCTGTTTTTCATAGCTTATACATGATCAAATACTCCTTACATAAATAAGGTGAACAAATGGAACTTAAAAAATTGATGGAACATATTTCTATTACACCCGATTACAGACAAGCCTGGAAAGTGGTGCATAAATTGTCAGATATTCTACTGTTGACTATTTGTGCCGTTATTTCTGGTGCAGAAGGTTGGGAAGATATAGAGGATTTCGGGGAAACACATCTCGATTTTTTGAAGCAATATGGTGATTTTGAAAATGGTATTCCTGTTCACGATACCATTGCCAGAGTTGTATCCCAGGGAAAGATCACGTAACGCTACTTTTTTGTACTAAATAATTCGCATTTTATGTTTAAAAATTGAGATATTCCTTATTACCTAAAGCTGTTTTTCATAGCTTATACATGATCAAATACTCCTTACATAAATAAGGTGAACAAATGGAACTTAAAAAATTGATGGAACATATTTCTATTATTCCCGATTACAGATAAGCCTGGAAAGTAGAGCATAAATTGTCAGGCATCCTACTATTGACTATTTTTGCCGTTATTTCTGGTGCAGAAAGTTGGGAAGATATAGAGGATTTCGGGGAAACACATCTCGATTTCTTGAAGCAATATGGTGATTTTGAAAATGGTATTCCTGTTCACGATACTATTGCCAGAGTTGTATCCTGTATCAGTCCTGCAAAATTTCACGAGTGCTTTATTAACTGGATGCGTGATTGCCATTCATCAAATGATAAAGACGTCATTGCAATTGATGGAAAAACGCTCCGGCACTCTTATGACAAGAGTCGCCGCAGGGGAGCGATTCATGTCATTAGTGCGTTCTCAACAATGCACAGTCTGGTCATCGGGCAGATCAAGACGGATAAGAAATCCAATGAGATCACAGCTATCCCTGAACTTCTTAACATGCTGGATATTAAAGGAAAAATCATCACAACTGATGCGATGGGTTGCCAGAAAGATATTGCAGAGAAGATACAAAAACAGGGAGGTGATTATTTATTCGCTGTAAAAGGAAACCAGGGGCGGCTTAATAAAGCCTTTGAGGAAAAATTTCCGCTGAAAGAATTAAATAATCCAGAGCATGACAGTTACGCAATGAGTGAAAAGAGTCACGGCAGAGAAGAAATCCGTCTTCATATTGTTTGCGATGTCCCTGATGAACTTATTGATTTCACGTTTGAATGGAAAGGACTGAAGAAATTATGCGTGGCAGTCTCCTTTCGGTCAATAATAGCAGAACAAAAGAAAGAGCCAGAAATGACGGTCAGATATTATATCAGTTCTGCTGATTTAACCGCAGAAAAGTTCGCCACAGCAATCCGAAACCACTGGCACGTGGAGAATAAGCTGCACTGGCGTCTGGACGTGGTAATGAATGAAGACGACTGCAAAATAAGAAGAGGAAACGCCGCAGAATTATTTTCAGGGATACGGCACATCGCTATTAATATTTTAACGAATGATAAGGTATTCAAGGCAGGGTTAAGACGTAAGATGCGAAAAGCAGCCATGGATAGAAACTATCTCGCGTCAGTCCTTGCGGGGAGCGGGCTTTCGTAATCTTTCCCTGCTTTTTGTACTAAATAATTCGCATTTTATGTTTAAAAATTGAGATATTCCTTATTACCTGAAGCTGTTTTTTATTGCTTATACATGATCAAATACTTCTTACATAATTAAGGAGAACAAAATGGAACTTAAAAAATTGATGGAACATATTTCTATTATCCCCGATTACAGACAAGCCTGGAAAGTGGAACATAAATTATCGGATATTCTACTGTTGACTATTTGTGCCGTTATTTCTGGTGCAGAAGGCTGGGAAGATATAGAGGATTTTGGGGAAACACATCCCGATTTTTTGAAGCAATATGGTGATTTTGAAAATGGTATTCCTGTTCACGATACCATTGCCAGAGTTGTATCCTGTATCTGTCCTGCGAAATTTCATGAGAGCTTTATTAACTGGATGCTTGACTACCATTCTTCAGATGATAAAGACGTCATCGCAATTGATGGAAAAATACACCGGCATTCTTATGACAAGAGTCGCCGTAAGGGAGCGATTCATGTCATTAGTGCGTTCTCAACAATGCACAGTCTGGTCATCGGACAGATCAAGACGGATAAGAAATCCAATGAGATCACAGCTATCCCTGAACTTCTTAACATGCTGGATATTAAAGGAAAAATCATCAAAACCGATGCGATGGGTTGCCAGAAAGATATTGCAGAGAAGATACAAAAACAGGGAGGTGATTATTTATTCGCTGTAAAAGGAAACCAGGGGCGGCTAAATAAAGCCTTCGAGGAAAAATTTCCGCTGAAAGAATTAAATAATCCCAAGCATGACAGTTACGCAATTAGTGAAAAGAGTCACGGCAGAGAAGAAACCCGTCTTCATATTGTTTGCGATGTCCCTGATGAGCTTATTGATTTCACGTTTGAATAGAAAGGGCAGCTATGGTTAGAAACTACCTGACGTCAGTCCTTGCGGGGAGCAGGCTTTCGTAAATTTGTCCTGCTACAACAGGATTAACTTCACAAATATCATTTCTCAACGTCTACACTTACTCCTGTAAACCGCTCAGGAGCAGTAATGAATCTACAACGATTTGATGACAGCACCCTAATCCGTATCTTTGCCCTTCATGAGTTACATCGACTGAAAGAACATGGCTTAACGCGCGGGGCGCTTCTCGATTATCACAGCCGCTATAAACTCGTCTTTCTGGCGCATTCTCAGCCGGAGTACCGCAAACTTGGCCCGTTCGTGGCTGATATTCACCAGTGGCAAAATCTGGATGACTATTACAACCAGTACCGCCAACGCGTAGTTGTTTTGCTTTCTCACCCCGCCAACCCGCGCGATCACACCAATGTTTTGATGCACGTTCAGGGTTATTTTCGCCCGCATATTGATTCCACAGAACGCCAGCAGCTGGCTGCGCTTATCGACAGTTATCGCCGTGGCGAGCAACCACTTCTTGCGCCGCTGATGCGTATCAAACACTATATGGCGCTTTATCCTGACGCCTGGCTTTCAGGGCAGCGTTATTTCGAACTTTGGCCGCGTGTGATTAACTTGCGCCATTCAGGAGTTTTATGACTACCCATCTGGTCTGGTTTCGCCAGGATTTACGTCTGCACGATAATCTCGCACTGGCTGCCGCCTGCCGCAATTCGTCTGCACGCGTGCTGGCGTTGTATATCGCTACACCACGCCAGTGGGCGGCGCATAACATGTCGCCGCGTCAGGCTAAACTTATCAATGCTCAACTGAATGGGCTACAAATCGTGCTGACGGAAAAAGGTATTCCTTTATTGTTCCGTGAAGTGGATGACTTTGTCGCCAGCGTCGAAATAGTTAAACAGGTGTGCGCGGAAAACAGCGTTACTCATCTTTTTTATAACTATCAGTATGAGGTGAATGAGCGGGCGCGGGATGTGCAGGTTGAGAGAACGCTGCGTAACGTGGTGTGTGAAGGATTTGATGACAGCGTGATCCTGCCGCCTAGCGCGGTGATGACCGGTAATCACGAGATGTACAAAGTCTTTACGCCTTTTAAGAATGCCTGGCTGAAACGGCTGCGGGAAGGGATGCCGGAGTGCGTCGCTGCACCAAAAGTTCGTAGTAGCGGATCGATAAAGCCCGCGCCATCCATTACGCTGAATTATCCTCGTCAGTCTTTCGATACTGCGCATTTTCCGGTGGAAGAAAAAGCGGCGATTGCGCAATTACGCCAGTTTTGCCAGAACGGTGCCGGAGAATATGAGCAACAACGAGATTTTCCGGCAGTGGAAGGCACCAGCCGTTTGTCGGCCAGCCTGGCAACGGGCGGGTTATCGCCTCGCCAGTGCTTGCATCGCTTGTTGGCTGAACAGCCGCAGGCGCTGGACGGTGGGGCCGGTAGTGTCTGGCTTAATGAGCTGATCTGGCGCGAGTTTTACCGTCACCTGATAACGTATCACCCCTCGTTGTGTAAACATCGTCCATTTATTGCCTGGACGGATCGTGTACAGTGGCAGAGCAATCCCGCACATTTACAGGCCTGGCAGGAAGGCAAAACGGGATACCCGATTGTTGATGCCGCTATGCGTCAGCTTAACAGCACTGGCTGGATGCATAACAGGCTACGGATGATTACAGCCAGTTTTCTGGTGAAAGATTTATTGATCGACTGGCGCGAAGGCGAGCGATATTTCATGTCGCAGCTGATTGATGGTGATTTGGCAGCCAATAACGGTGGCTGGCAGTGGGCCGCTTCAACCGGAACCGATGCAGCGCCGTATTTTCGTATTTTCAACCCGACAACCCAGGGCGAGAAATTTGATCATGAGGGCGAGTTTATCCGCCAGTGGCTACCGGAACTGCGCGATGTGCCAGGGAAAGTGGTGCATGAGCCGTGGAAGTGGGCGCAGAAAGCAGGTGTGACGCTGGATTATCCGCAACCGATAGTCGAGCACAAAGAAGCGAGAGTACAAACGTTGGCAGCGTATGAGGCGGCGCGGAAGGGGAAATAACAGACGCGTCAGGCAATCGAGCCCAGATGCCGGATGCGGCGTGAACGCCTTATCCAGCCTACAAATTTGTGCAAATTCAATAAATTGCAGGAAATACGTAGGCCTGATAAGACGCGTCAAGCGTCGCATCAGGCATCGGTGCTGGCCTATTAAGACTCCAGCGCCAGCGCGCGGTTTCTGAATTTCAGCGCCTGATACAGCCAAATCATCAGTACCAGTCCTACACACGCCAGTGCGCCCCAGGTAATTTGATCAAATACTTCAATATATGCATTGATGGAGTAGTTGATCGCCCCGGAAGCATCAAACGAAGCCTGCGATGTCTGATCGGCAATCACGCCCGCCAGATAGTTCGCGATCGCGCCAGAAAGCAGCATGTAGATGCCGGTTAATACGCCGGTCACACCGGGGATTTCAATGCGCGTAATTTGCGACATGGCAACCGGGTCGATAAACAGTTCCGCAAAGCCCATCACCGCCAGGCCTAATACCATCAGTGGCAGAGAAGAGTGACCATACATTGCGGACCAGCGGGCGCTTAAGGTCAGAATGCAGAATCCGGCGCTCATCAGGCCAAGGCCAAGAGCAAATTTCCCCCAGATGCGCACGGTACGATTACCCGCGACACTCTCTTTTACCACCCACGCCAGGAACACACCGCACAGCATAACTGCGAAGGCATTAATCGACTGGAACATCGCGGTCGGAACGGTATAACCAAACATATCGCGGTTAACGAAGCGGTCGATATAAAGGCTAATCGAGCTACCGCCCTGTTGTGCGAAGGCCCAGAACAACATACTGAAGAAGGTGAGCGTCACAATCAGCCCCAGCTCCTTCCGCTGTTTCTGGTTTTCTGCTTTGCGATAAATTTTTGCCAGTACACCCAGGCCAATAATAGTCGCGACAATTAAGGCGTATACCGACCACTCTTTCCAGAACAGTATGGTAATCAGTGCAGGCGTTGCCACCAGCAGAACCAGCAGCCATCCCCAGTTCGGCAGGAGAAAGTTTGTCGCACGCAGTACTTTTTTGTTAACGCCGCGGGTATGAGTGAAATGACGATTGCCACATAAGAAAATGACCAGACCCGCGATCATGCCAACCGCCGCCAGGCCAAAGCCCATCGCCCAGCTGTACTCTTCCTGGGCGTAACCACAGGCGATAGGTGCGATAATAGACCCCACGTTACCCGCCGCATACATCAGCGAGAAACCGCCATCACGACGCGGATCGGTTGGCTCATACAGCTCGCCGAGCAGACAGCTTACGTTAGATTTAAACAGGCCATAGCCGCAGACGATAATCGCCAGGGACAGATAGAGGAATGACGGATGGATCTCACTGGCACCCAGCACCACATGACCGATCGCCATCAACAACGCCCCCAGCATCACCGCCATGCGATTGCCGAGAACTTTATCCGCCAAAAAGCCACCGAGGATTGGCGTGACATACACCAGCGAACAGTAGGCGCTAAATAACTCGTAGGCGTGAGTATCGTTGTATTTTAGTTGATTGGTGAGATAGAGAATCAGCAGGGCACGCATGCCGTAAAAGCTAAAATATTCCCAGATTTGCAGCGCAACGACATAGTAAATAGCGCGCGGCTGTGATGCGTGTTTATTCATAATAATTCCACAATTGACGGCAACGTCACGTAATAGTTGCGCGGCGTGCTTGTGTTTCCTTAAAGTTAAAACTTTGATACAGATCTGATTATTTATGCAATATGCTGTCTGATTGCATAAATATACATTAGCTGAAGCGTGATGATATAAACAATTTGCGTCTTTTGGCGTCGGGTTTGTTTCTTAATATGTCAAAAGATTGGCTATCGACGAACTGGCGAGGTAACGCTATGTTAACGGTGTAGCTATCAGAATACGGAAGGCGCGAAGATGAAAAACACCGAACTGGAACAACTGATTAACGAAAAACTGAACAGCGCGGCGATTAGTGATTACGCGCCGAATGGTTTGCAGGTGGAAGGCAAAGAGACGGTGCAAAAAATTGTTACCGGTGTCACCGCCAGCCAGGCTTTGCTCGATGAGGCAGTGCGTCTGGGCGCGGATGCGGTCATTGTGCATCATGGCTACTTCTGGAAAGGAGAGTCTCCGGTCATTCGCGGAATGAAGCGTAACCGTTTAAAAACGTTGCTGGCGAATGATATCAACCTGTATGGCTGGCATTTGCCGCTTGACGCACATCCTGAGCTGGGCAATAACGCACAGCTGGCGGCGTTACTGGGGATCACGGTCATGGGCGAAATTGAGCCGTTGGTGCCGTGGGGCGAACTGACCATGCCTGTGCCGGGACTGGAGCTGGCTTCCTGGATTGAAGCGCGTCTGGGACGTAAGCCGTTATGGTGTGGCGATACCGGACCTGAGGTGGTCCAGCGCGTCGCCTGGTGCACGGGCGGCGGGCAAAGTTTTATCGATAGCGCCGCGCGTTTTGGCGTGGATGCTTTTATTACTGGCGAAGTTTCTGAACAGACCATTCATTCAGCCCGCGAGCAGGGATTGCATTTTTATGCTGCAGGTCACCATGCCACTGAACGTGGTGGTATTCGCGCATTGAGCGAGTGGCTGAATGAAAATACCGATCTTGATGTGACCTTTATTGATATTCCTAATCCTGCATAACGAATAATCAGAGGGATCGAAAGTGCAACGAGCGCGTTGTTATCTGATAGGTGAAACGGCGGTAGTGCTGGAACTGGAACCGCCGGTGACGCTGGCTAGCCAGAAACGGATCTGGCGACTGGCGCAGCGTCTGGTGGATATGCCGAATGTGGTTGAAGCCATTCCCGGCATGAACAATATCACGGTGATTTTGCGTAATCCTGAGTCGCTGGCGCTGGATGCCATAGAGCGTTTGCAACGCTGGTGGGAGGAGAGCGAGGCGCTGGAGCCGGAGTCTCGCTTTATTGAAATTCCGGTGGTTTACGGTGGTGCAGGCGGACCGGATTTGGCGGTGGTCGCGGCGCATTGCGGGTTGAGCGAAAAACAGGTTGTTGAATTGCACTCCTCCGTGGAATACGTGGTCTGGTTTTTAGGTTTTCAACCGGGCTTCCCGTATCTCGGGAGTTTGCCGGAACAACTACACACGCCACGGCGCGCTGAACCGCGCTTACTCGTTCCGGCAGGTTCTGTCGGGATCGGCGGGCCGCAGACTGGTGTTTATCCGCTGGCAACGCCGGGTGGCTGGCAGTTGATTGGTCATACCTCACTCAGCCTGTTTGATCCGGCGCGTGACGAACCCATCTTATTACGTCCGGGAGACAGCGTGCGCTTTGTACCGCAGAAGGAGGGAGTATGCTGAAGATTATTCGTGCGGGCATGTATACCACTGTGCAGGATGGCGGTCGTCACGGTTTTCGCCAGTCGGGTATCAGCCACTGCGGCGCACTGGATATGCCCGCGTTACGCATTGCTAACCTACTGGTGGGTAATGACGCCAATGCCCCCGCGCTGGAGATCACGCTCGGTCAGTTAACTGTTGAGTTCGAAACTGATGGGTGGTTTGCTCTGACGGGTGCCGGTTGCGAAGCGCGGCTGGATGATAATGCCGTCTGGACCGGCTGGCGATTGCCGATGAAAGCAGGCCAGCGTTTAACGCTTAAACGCCCGCAGCACGGGATGCGCAGTTATCTGGCGGTCGCGGGTGGTATTGATGTTCCGCCGGTAATGGGCTCATGCAGCACCGATCTCAAAGTGGGGATTGGCGGGCTGGAAGGCCGTTTACTGAAGGATGGTGACCGACTCCCGATTGGCAAATCGAAGCGTGATTCTATGGAAGCGCAGGGCGTTAAACAGCTGCTGTGGGGCAACCGCATTCGCGCCTTGCCGGGGCCGGAATATCATGAGTTCGATCGCGCCTCGCAGGATGCATTCTGGCGTTCGCCCTGGCAGCTTAGCTCGCAAAGTAACCGCATGGGCTATCGCTTACAGGGGCAAATTTTAAAACGCACCACCGATCGCGAACTGTTATCTCACGGTTTGTTACCGGGCGTGGTGCAGGTGCCACATAACGGGCAGCCGATTGTGTTGATGAACGACGCACAGACCACCGGTGGTTACCCGCGTATTGCCTGTATCATTGAGGCTGATATGTACCATCTGGCGCAAATTCCGCTCGGTCAGCCGATTCATTTTGTCCAGTGTTCACTGGAAGAGGCACTAAAAGCACGGCAAGATCAGCAACGTTATTTTGAACAATTAGCGTGGCGGCTGCACAATGAAAATTGACCTGAACGCCGATCTGGGCGAAGGCTGCGCCAGCGACGCAGAGCTATTAACGCTGGTTTCCTCTGCCAATATTGCCTGTGGATTTCATGCAGGCGATGCGCAAATCATGCAGGCTTGCGTGCGTGAAGCAATAAAAAATGGTGTCGCGATTGGCGCTCACCCGAGTTTTCCCGACAGGGAAAATTTTGGTCGCAGCGCCATGCAGCTGCCGCCAGAAACCGTTTACGCCCAGACGCTGTATCAAATTGGCGCGCTGGCAACGATTGCCCGTGCGCAAGGCGGCGTAATGCGTCATGTCAAACCGCACGGCATGTTGTACAACCAGGCGGCGAAAGAAGCACAACTGGCAGACGCCATCGCCAGAGCGGTATACGCTTGCGATCCAGCATTGATTCTCGTCGGGCTGGCGGGAAGCGAGCTGATTCGTGCAGGCAAGCAATATGGTCTGACAACGCGCGAGGAAGTGTTTGCCGATCGCGGTTATCAGGCTGACGGCTCGCTGGTGCCGCGAAGCCAGTCAGGCGCGTTGATTGAAAACGAAGAACAGGCGCTGGCGCAAACGCTGGAGATGGTGCAACACGGCAGAGTCAAAAGTATCACCGGCGAATGGGCAACGGTCGCGGCGCAAACGGTCTGCCTGCATGGCGACGGCGAGCACGCACTGGCGTTCGCCCGCCGACTACGCTCTGCATTTGCCGAAAAGGGGATTGTTGTCGCAGCATAACCCCGATTAATAAAGAATGAAAAAAGGATATCACCATGCCTGAAGGCCCGGAGATCCGCCGTGCAGCGGATAACCTGGAGGCGGCGATCAAAGGCAAACCACTAACTGATGTCTGGTTTGCCTTCCCGCAGTTAAAACCTTATCAATCACAACTTATCGGTCAACACGTTACCCATGTGGAAACGCGTGGTAAGGCGTTGTTAACTCATTTTTCCAACGACTTAACGCTCTACAGCCATAATCAGCTTTACGGCGTCTGGCGCGTGGTTGATACCGGCGAAGAGCCGCAGACCACGCGAGTATTGCGGGTAAAACTGCAAACGGCTGACAAAACCATTCTGCTTTATAGCGCCTCGGATATTGAGATGTTGACCCCGGAACAACTGACCACGCATCCGTTTTTACAACGCGTTGGTCCCGATGTGCTGGATCCGAATCTGACGCCGGAGGTGGTGAAAGAACGATTATTGTCGCCGCGCTTTCGTAACCGTCAGTTTGCTGGATTACTGCTCGATCAGGCGTTTCTGGCTGGGCTTGGCAATTATTTGCGGGTGGAGATCCTCTGGCAGGTTGGGTTGACTGGAAATCATAAAGCGAAAGATCTCAATGCGGCGCAACTGGATGCACTCGCACACGCGTTACTGGAGATTCCTCGATTTTCCTACGCTACGCGGGGGCAGGTGGATGAGAATAAGCATCATGGGGCGCTGTTTCGCTTTAAGGTTTTTCATCGAGATGGCGAACCGTGCGAACGTTGTGGCAGCATCATTGAGAAAACCACGCTGTCATCTCGCCCGTTTTACTGGTGCCCTGGCTGCCAGCACTAGGCCGACCGCTTCGGCGCATAGGTTGAAATAAACCGCGCAATGGCAGGCCCTGTCAGCAAAATACTGAACAGGCGTAGGGTTTGCATCGCCATAATGAGCGCCATATCGGCATTGCTCCCTGCGGCGATGACCGCCACGGTATCAAGCCCGCCGGGGCTGGTGGCGAGGTAGGCAGTCATAAAATCAATGTGCATAAACCGGGTCAGCCCCCACGCCATACCCGCACAAATAGCCAGCAGAGCAAAAATCGACAGCAGGATTTGCGGTAGCGGGCGTAGTGCCCGCAGTAAGATTTGTTTATCGAAACCGGAACAACTGACCACGCATCCGTTTTTACAACGCGTTGGTCCCGATGTGCTGGATCCGAATCTGACGCCGGAGGTGGTGAAAGAACGATTATTGTCGCCGCGCTTTCGTAACCGTCAGTTTGCTGGATTACTGCTCGATCAGGCGTTTCTGGCTGGGCTTGGCAATTATTTGCGGGTGGAGATCCTCTGGCAGGTTGGGTTGACTGGAAATCATAAAGCGAAAGATCTCAATGCGGCGCAACTGGATGCACTCGCACACGCGTTACTGGAGATTCCTCGATTTTCCTACGCTACGCGGGGGCAGGTGGATGAGAATAAGCATCATGGGGCGCTGTTTCGCTTTAAGGTTTTTCATCGAGATGGCGAACCGTGCGAACGTTGTGGCAGCATCATTGAGAAAACCACGCTGTCATCTCGCCCGTTTTACTGGTGCCCTGGCTGCCAGCACTAGGCCGACCGCTTCGGCGCATAGGTTGAAATAAACCGCGCAATGGCAGGCCCTGTCAGCAAAATACTGAACAGGCGTAGGGTTTGCATCGCCATAATGAGCGCCATATCGGCATTGCTCCCTGCGGCGATGACCGCCACGGTATCAAGCCCGCCGGGGCTGGTGGCGAGGTAGGCAGTCATAAAATCAATGTGCATAAACCGGGTCAGCCCCCACGCCATACCCGCACAAATAGCCAGCAGAGCAAAAATCGACAGCAGGATTTGCGGTAGCGGGCGTAGTGCCCGCAGTAAGATTTGTTTATCGAAACCAAGACCAATCCGCCAGCCAATTGCCATATACGCCATCGCCAGCAGCCATTCCGGTAGTTCGATGGTGATGAGCTGACCAGACTGGAGCACTGCGCCCGCCAGCATCGGGATGAGCATCGTGCCGGAAGGAAGACGCAGCAGGCATCCCACTGTACCGGCAACGACCGCGAGCAAAATAGTAAGCAGGAGATTAATGCTCACTGGCGGGAACCAGACGATATGCTGGTTAACCGCTTCAGCGTTATCGCCCAGCATCATGCGGGTGACCAGAACAGCGGCCCCCGCGACGAACAGCACTCGCAGATATTGCATAAACGCCACCAGGCGAATATCTGCGCCGTAATCTTGCGCCATAGCGACCATTGCCGCCGCGCCGCCAGGAGAGGAGCCCCAGGCACCGGTATTTCCAGGCAATGAGCTATAGCGCACCAATAACCAACCCACAATGGCGCTGGAAAGCAGCGTTACCAGTAAAATTGCAAGCACGATCGGCCAGTTGACGGCCAGGGTGGTGAGAATCGAACCAGTGAGGTTTTGCGCAATCATGCAGCCAAGAATGGCCTGGGCGGCGAGAAAAGCAGAGCGGGGAAGTTGCAGAGTAATTCCGCGCATACTAAAGATGATCCCGGCGATCATCGGCCCAAGTAATAGCGCCGCCGGGAGATGTACCGCGAGGAAACCAATAGAAAGGAGAAGTGATAGCACACATAACATTCCCCACTGCAAAACTGGCATCCTTCGCTCCCTCATTATTTTCTCTTTGGTGTATCGATACAGCATAAAGAAAGCTGGGCCAGGAAAAAATAACAGCAATCAAGGAAAAGGGGAAAATCAGCAATTTTCTGAAAGAGATGCCCTTTCCGGCGGCAAAGGGCATCATGGTAAATCAGTTATAGTTAATCTTAAAAAGCACCACTGTATCGAAGGGGCCAGCCTCGATGGGGGTGCCTGGAATGGACGAAAGTTCAGCCGTATAGGTTTTTTCGTAGACCAACATGTCACTGGTGAAATCGGCGTATTCAGCATATTTATTGAAGGTATAAGGCGAGGCGTTTTCATCCAGTAAACGTAGCTTCAGACCATTACCAATCAACAATGCTTTATCTTCTTCAACCAACGTTTCTTCGGTATAAAAGGAGGAACTGACTTTAAATCCGTCGGTGCATTGATCGTTTTGGCTCTTGGTCGTTTTAATACTGAACGTTTTCGACATTGTGTGGCGACGTATATCCAGCAAATTAAATTTACCAAAATCAATCACCTGTGTTTCCGGTGAAATGGAAAAATTGACGCTGCAATCCAGCACGCGAATGTTTTCCAGACCAGTAATATGATATTTCAGGTTTTGGGCAGTAGGGTCTTCGTTAACGCTACCGGCACCGTCAAATTGCACGACGATATAGTCGCTAAGCGTACTTTGATAATCATGCGGCGGCATTTCTCGTATTTTGACGTATAACCCGCATGCGAGCGAGAAAGGTACGCGACATATGAATATTAGCGGGATCGCCCGAGCAAATTTTGTTCTGCCATCCCATCGCGATGATCTGCTCAGGGGTATAAATATCAATGTTCTTACTGTCGATACACTGGTTAGTGTCGATGCGACTTTTTCCCAGACTGGCATCGTAATCGACACCGTTGTATGTCACGCCGAGTTGATAATAACGATCCTGCACCCCCGGATAGGGGTTTACCCAGGCGTAGACATGCTCGCTTTCAAAGTTGCCGTTGGTATTGTTGTCACAATAGACGGGAATTTTAATATCGTCAGATTCCCAGATCTTATCACCGGGTTTGGCATTGCCTGGTACAGCAAACGGTTGAATCGCTTCTGATTTTTCTACTGCGCCACCAGATGTACCAAAATAGCAGTTCAGCGCCATTGCAGACTTCAACGGCAGAAATAACAGGCAGATGACGAGCAACAATCCCTTGCCAGCACTCATTTCGCCTCCACTGCTTGTAAACGGCATTGTCCGCTGCAGTTGAGCGTCGTCATGCGTAATGCGCCGTAATCATCCATGTAACCGAGATAAAACTGGCTGCCGCTATAACTTCCGGTGTTTGTGTTGACCGTACTAAAAGGTGCAACCATCACGGTTTTGAAGCCTGGGAGAACGCCTTTTTCATTTCTCCCCAGATAGGCAATGGTCAGATAATACGCGGTAGGATTTTTCAGTGTCAGTTGGTTGCCCTGCTGGCTGACCTGTAACTGCAGTTCGACCTTTTCTCCTGCTTTCTTGCGTAATGCAGCCGGTCGCCAGAACAATTTAATACGACTTTGAATAGCGACCTGAAGTATCGCATGGTCGCTGCTTTTATCCGGAGCGGGAGGAATTTCGCGCATATTGTAGAAAAATAGCGTTTCGCGATCGCCAGGTAATTGTGTGGTTGAGGCTTGTTTCACAACCCGCACCTGCGATGTCGCTTTCGGTTCCAGACGTTGTATCGGTGGCAGGGCAACCAGAAGATCATCGCTTTTCTCCCCTTTTTCATTTTCGAGCCAGGAATAAGCGAGGTAGGGGAGTTTATCGCTACGATTATCCACGCGCAGACTGGTAGCTTTATCATTAGCGTTAAACACAATACGAGTGCGATCGGGTTGTAGTGCAGCGTGGCTGCACAGACTGGCAACCAACAACAAAAGGGGTAGTCCTTTCATAAATGTCATTTTCATTTCCTTAATTAATGACAAGGTAAAATCAGGCGATTTGCGGTGTCTTCCATATGTTCAGGAAGATGGAGCGAGCAATGCTGACTATCACCCCAGACCACGGTAAACTTTTGATTTTCAGCGACTCCGCTTAACCAGGCATGTCCTTCCTCGCCAACCATCCCCACGCTAATGCCGCTGTCATCCTGGCGGATATCCGCTCCGAGGGGAGGAAACTGACCGCTGGCGTTGCGAATGATGACGTTAACGTCTTTACCGGAACGGGAAGCCAGTGATTTGTAACCTATCGCGCCTTCAATCCACGTTTCTTTGATAACGTTTTCTGCAACTGTTACGCCGTCGGGTAAGTCATTCATGTTCACCGCCACGGTGGAAGGCTGGTAACTGGAAATCAACGGCACCACCGCAATGCCAAAATGGTTGGTGTAGTCGAGATTGCCCTGAACCGGAATATCTGCCACGCCATCGGTGCTGACCATCAGGCGTGGTTCATTGGTGGAGCTGCGGCGATGAAACGCTGCACCATATTGGGTTGCGGTGAAAGAACCGCTCCAGCTGCTGCTGACGGAACTGTAATCATTGGCGGCATAGGTACCAGAAATATCCCACTCACCCGCTGAACTCAGGTGCTGATAGTTACCGCTCACCTGGGCTCCATTGTCAGGACGGTCGGATTGCAGTCCGGCAGACATGCCCCAGCTATTACGTTCATCCAGCGTATCGTTCCACGACATGCGGTGTGTGGTGCTGTGGCTACTGTTTTGCATGTCATAGCCAACCCGACCACCGTTACCGAAGGGGAGCGAAATCGACAGGTAAATCTGGTTGTCGCGATCTTTATCTTCGTAATGGGTTGTATTGAATGACGTCGAAATAGAGATATCTCTCCAGTCACCAATATCAACATTAAAACCTGCCGTGATGTTGGCGGTCGTGGAGGCGTCTGCATTCCACCAGGTTTGATGTAGCAGGTTGGCGTAAAGATTGAGGTTTAGTGGGGTAATCGGTTGGCCCACAGATAAGCTGATCGTCTGTTTTTCGTCCTGCGCATCGCTGTCGTTGTATTTGTGATCCAGATAGTTGGCGTAGCTGTGAAAATGACGATCGGAGAAACGATAAGCGGCGAGGGAAATCGTGCTGTTAGTGGCATCCACTTGTTTGCTGTAATTAAAACGGTAGCTTAAGCCCCGCTCGTCCTGCTGAGTATCAAAATGGCTACTGGCCCACGTGACATCAAACGACAGCGCACCAAGCCACAGCATATTTTGCCCAATACCCATTGCGGCAGAATGGTAGTCATCACCAGAAAGCAGCAGGCCGCCGTACAGCGAGGTGTTTGACAGCATCCCCCAGGAAACTTCATTGCTAAAAAAGGTTTCATTTTCAGTTTGATGTGACATGGAGGGCCGTGGCTGACCCGCGGCCAGTTTATAGCGAACCTGTCCCTGACGAGTCAGGAAGGGCGTCGATGCTGCCGAAACTTGGAAATTGTTCACCCGACCATCTTCTTCCGTCACTTTGACATCAAGCGTGCCCTGAACAGACTGATTGAGGTCATCAATAATAAACGGTCCCGGAGGGACTTTTTTCTGGTAAATGACGCGACCTGATTGACTGATCGTCACCGTGGCATTGGTCTGTGCAATACCGCTAATTTGTGGGGCGTATCCGCGTAGCTCCCATGGCAACATTCGATCGTCACTCGCCAGTGCCGCGCCAGTATAAGAAAAACCATCGAAAATATTGGAACTGAAATCGGTTTCGCCGAGGGTTAATTTAGAGCCTAATTGCGGTAATGGACGAAAAAGATAGGTGCGCGATATTCCGCCTGACTGTTCATGGCTATCTTCGCTATCGGTGTTATTAAGCTGGTAATCACTGCGTAAGCGCCATGACCCGGCGTTAATTCCGGTGGTACCGTAGGCGTTCAGGTTAGTGCTGCTGCTGCCGTCCTGTGGGCGGTAGTTGCTGGCAAACAGGTTATAATCCATCAGGACCCCGGCAACACCTTCTTTCCATGTAGAGGGGGGAGCCCAGTTTTCTGAGTGCCACGCCAGCCAGGCTTGCGGAATACTAATATTCAGTTGCTGATTGGCTTGATCGAAATTGAAGAGCATTTCAGGTCGGGAACTGAAATCAATACACCGATCTATCTGTGGCAAGGACTGACGGATATCTGGTTTTAAACCAAATTTATCGACCAGTGAATCATTGATGCATGGAATGGTTTTGTCACCCTTTTTTTGCCAGTTGATTTTTTGCCCATTACTGATTTGGTTGTTATTCACCGCAACGCTAACAAAATATTCACCGGGAGCAATGACTCCTTTTTCCTTTAATAATGAAATATCAATGCGGTCGCGCATTGATTTATCGAGAACATTCAGATTAAATTCGACCGCCAATGCGCAAGGCATCGCCATGACCAGGCAGGATACAAAAGAGAGTCGATAAATATTCACGGTGTCCATACCTGATAAATATTTGAAGAAAGGCGGCGATAGCGCCGCCAAAGTAATACTTATTTATAATCCAGCACGTAGGTCGCATTCGCTGTAACTGCGCCTGGCGTTACAGGTGTAGCCTGATCAATTTGTTCCATCCAGGCAAAGAAATTCAGCGTTTGTTCGCTGGAGGTCGGAGCCAGGTCGATATCTGGAGTAGCGGTGCCTAAAACGATATTGCTTTGATCTTTATTCATTAAACGTACGCCGACGCCGGTGGCTTCACCCGTGCTGGTGTTGTTGAGAATCGGATCTGCGCCGGTGGTTTTCGCTGAGCTATCAAAGGTGACTGCAACTTTAGAAATCTTGCCACCGGAACCGTTGCTGGAGTTTTCCAGATCACAGTTGACTAAGCGCAGGTCGACAGCAACGGCATCGCTGTGATGTGACTGATTAATGTGGCTGGTGGTCACCTGACCGAGTTCAACCTCTTTATCAATATCATCCTGATGTATTTCACACGGTGCTTCAATAACTTCACCTTTAAAGTGAATTTCACCGGATCCTTCATCAGCTGCATAAACAGGTGCAGTGAATAGCAGAGATATGGCCAGAGCGGTCAATGTTTTTTGTCCTTTAAACATAACTGAGTCCTTTAAATAATGAGATAGAGTGTTGCGTGGCAAGAATATATAAAATGACAATTGAATGTATTTGGTTTTATTTAATAATATTAAAAAGCTTGTGATATAAAGAATGGAATAATTGAGTGCATAAATTTATTGTTTAATGAGATGAAGGATGGGGTGGGATGGATATGCATAATTTTCATTGGGTTAACAATGTTACCGGCAGGGAAGTATAAAAATAAACTTATCATTCTGCTCAGTATGTGACTTGTCTCATTTTTTCACCTTATTAATGGGTATTTGCATCTGGTTTAATTTTTACAATTTTTTATGTTCAGCCATATAAAAAAGAACCCGCTCTATTAAAGGCGGGTCCGGAAAGTAAACGGCTTAGCAATCAATCATTAACGCTTGATATCGCTTTTAAAGTCGCGTTTTTCATATCCTGTATACAGCTGACGCGGACGGGCAATCTTCATACCGTCACTGTGCATCTCGCTCCAGTGGGCGATCCAGCCAACGGTACGTGCCATTGCGAAAATGACGGTGAACATGGAAGACGGAATACCCATCGCTTTCAGGATGATACCAGAGTAGAAATCGACGTTCGGGTACAGTTTCTTCTCGATAAAGTACGGGTCGTTCAGCGCGATGTTTTCCAGCTCCATAGCCACTTCCAGCAGGTCATCCTTCGTGCCCAGCTCTTTCAGCACTTCATGGCAGGTTTCACGCATTACGGTGGCGCGCGGGTCGTAATTTTTGTACACGCGGTGACCGAAGCCCATCAGGCGGAAAGAATCATTTTTATCTTTCGCACGACGAACAAATTCCGGAATGTGTTTAACGGAGCTGATTTCTTCCAGCATTTTCAGCGCTGCTTCGTTAGCACCACCGTGCGCAGGTCCCCACAGTGAAGCAATACCTGCTGCGATACAGGCAAACGGGTTCGCACCCGAAGAGCCAGCTGTACGCACGGTGGAGGTGGAGGCGTTCTGTTCATGGTCAGCGTGCAGGATCAAAATACGGTCCATAGCACGTTCCAGAATCGGATTAACTTCATACGGTTCGCACGGCGTAGAGAACATCATATTCAGGAAGTTACCGGCGTAGGAGAGATCGTTGCGCGGGTAAACAAATGGCTGACCAATGGAATACTTGTAACACATCGCTGCCATGGTCGGCATTTTCGACAGCAGGCGGAACGCGGCAATTTCACGATGACGAGGATTGTTAACATCCAGCGAGTCGTGATAGAACGCCGCCAGCGCGCCGGTAATACCACACATGACTGCCATTGGATGTGAGTCGCGACGGAAAGCGTGGAACAGACGGGTAATCTGCTCGTGGATCATGGTATGACGGGTCACCGTAGTTTTAAATTCGTCATACTGTTCCTGAGTCGGTTTTTCACCATTCAGCAGGATGTAACAAACTTCCAGGTAGTTAGAATCGGTCGCCAGCTGATCGATCGGGAAACCGCGGTGCAGCAAAATACCTTCATCACCATCAATAAAAGTAATTTTAGATTCGCAGGATGCGGTTGAAGTGAAGCCAGGGTCAAAGGTGAACACACCTTTTGAACCGAGAGTACGGATATCAATAACATCTTGACCCAGCGTGCCTTTCAGCACATCCAGTTCAACAGCTGTGTCCCCGTTGAGGGTGAGTTTTGCTTTTGTATCAGCCATTTAAGGTCTCCTTAGCGCCTTATTGCGTAAGACTGCCGGAACTTAAATTTGCCTTCGCACATCAACCTGGCTTTACCCGTTTGTTATTTGGCTCGCCGCTCTGTGAAAGAGGGGAAAACCTGGGTACAGAGCTCTGGGCGCTTGCAGGTAAAGGATCCATTGATGACGAATAAATGGCGAATCAAGTACTTAGCAATCCGAATTATTAAACTTGTCTACCACTAATAACTGTCCCGAATGAATTGGTCAATACTTCCACACTGTTACATAAGTTAATCTTAGGTGAAATACCGACTTCATAACTTTTACGCATTATATGCTTTTCCTGGTAATGTTTGTAACAATTTTGTTGAATGATTGTCAAATTAGATGATTAAAAATTAAATAAATGTTGTTATCGTGACCTAGATCACTGTTCAGGATAAAACCCGACAAACTATATGTAGGTTAATTGTAATGATTTTGTGAACGGCCTATACTGCCGCCAGGTCTCCGGAACACCCTGCAATCCCGAGCCACCCAGCGTTGTAACGTGTCGTTTTCGCATCTGGAAGCAGTGTTTTGCATGACGCGCAGTTATAGAAAGGACGCTGTCTGACCCGCAAGCAGACCGGAGGAAGGAAATCCCGACGTCTCCAGGTAACAGAAAGTTAACCTCTGTGCCCGTAGTCCCCAGGGAATAATAAGAACAGCATGTGGGCGTTATTCATGATAAGAAATGTGAAAAAACAAAGACCTGTTAATCTGGACCTACAGACCATCCGGTTCCCCATCACGGCGATAGCGTCCATTCTCCATCGCGTTTCCGGTGTGATCACCTTTGTTGCAGTGGGCATCCTGCTGTGGCTTCTGGGTACCAGCCTCTCTTCCCCTGAAGGTTTCGAGCAAGCTTCCGCGATTATGGGCAGCTTCTTCGTCAAATTTATCATGTGGGGCATCCTTACCGCTCTGGCGTATCACGTCGTCGTAGGTATTCGCCACATGATGATGGATTTTGGCTATCTGGAAGAAACATTCGAAGCGGGTAAACGCTCCGCCAAAATCTCCTTTGTTATTACTGTCGTGCTTTCACTTCTCGCAGGAGTCCTCGTATGGTAAGCAACGCCTCCGCATTAGGACGCAATGGCGTACATGATTTCATCCTCGTTCGCGCTACCGCTATCGTCCTGACGCTCTACATCATTTATATGGTCGGTTTTTTCGCTACCAGTGGCGAGCTGACATATGAAGTCTGGATCGGTTTCTTCGCCTCTGCGTTCACCAAAGTGTTCACCCTGCTGGCGCTGTTTTCTATCTTGATCCATGCCTGGATCGGCATGTGGCAGGTGTTGACCGACTACGTTAAACCGCTGGCCTTGCGCCTGATGCTGCAACTGGTGATTGTCGTTGCACTGGTGGTTTACGTGATTTATGGATTTGTTGTGGTGTGGGGTGTGTGATGAAATTGCCAGTCAGAGAATTTGATGCAGTTGTGATTGGTGCCGGCGGCGCAGGTATGCGCGCGGCGCTGCAAATTTCCCAGAGCGGCCAGACCTGTGCGCTGCTCTCTAAAGTCTTCCCGACCCGTTCCCATACCGTTTCTGCGCAAGGCGGCATTACCGTTGCGCTGGGTAATACCCATGAAGATAACTGGGAATGGCATATGTACGACACCGTAAAAGGGTCGGACTATATCGGTGACCAGGACGCGATTGAATATATGTGTAAAACCGGGCCGGAAGCGATTCTGGAACTCGAACACATGGGCCTGCCGTTCTCGCGTCTTGATGATGGTCGTATCTATCAACGTCCGTTTGGCGGTCAGTCGAAAAACTTCGGCGGCGAGCAGGCGGCACGCACTGCGGCAGCGGCTGACCGTACCGGTCACGCACTGTTGCACACGCTTTATCAGCAGAACCTGAAAAACCACACCACTATTTTCTCCGAGTGGTATGCGCTGGATCTGGTGAAAAACCAGGATGGCGCGGTGGTGGGTTGTACCGCACTGTGCATCGAAACCGGTGAAGTGGTTTATTTCAAAGCCCGCGCTACCGTGCTGGCGACTGGCGGGGCAGGGCGTATTTATCAGTCCACCACTAACGCCCACATTAACACTGGCGACGGTGTCGGCATGGCTATCCGTGCAGGCGTACCGGTGCAGGATATGGAAATGTGGCAATTCCACCCGACCGGCATTGCCGGTGCGGGCGTACTGGTCACCGAAGGTTGCCGTGGTGAAGGCGGTTATCTGCTGAACAAACATGGCGAACGCTTTATGGAGCGTTATGCGCCGAACGCCAAAGACCTGGCGGGCCGTGATGTGGTGGCGCGTTCCATCATGATTGAAATCCGTGAAGGTCGCGGCTGTGATGGTCCGTGGGGGCCACACGCGAAACTGAAACTCGATCACCTGGGTAAAGAAGTTCTCGAATCCCGTCTGCCGGGTATCCTGGAGCTTTCCCGTACCTTCGCTCACGTTGATCCGGTGAAAGAGCCGATTCCGGTTATCCCAACCTGTCACTACATGATGGGCGGTATTCCGACCAAAGTGACCGGTCAGGCGCTGACTGTGAATGAGAAAGGCGAAGATGTGGTTGTTCCGGGGCTGTTCGCGGTAGGTGAAATTGCCTGCGTATCGGTACACGGTGCTAACCGTCTGGGCGGTAACTCGCTGCTGGACCTGGTGGTCTTTGGTCGCGCAGCGGGTCTGCATCTGCAAGAGTCTATCGCCGAGCAGGGCGCATTGCGCGATGCCAGCGAGTCTGATGTTGAAGCATCTCTGGATCGTCTGAACCGCTGGAACAATAATCGTAACGGTGAAGATCCGGTGGCGATTCGTAAAGCGCTGCAAGAATGTATGCAGCATAACTTCTCGGTCTTCCGTGAAGGTGATGCGATGGCGAAAGGGCTTGAGCAGTTGAAAGTTATCCGCGAGCGTCTGAAAAATGCCCGTCTGGATGACACTTCCAGCGAGTTCAACACCCAGCGCGTTGAGTGTCTGGAACTGGATAACCTGATGGAAACGGCGTATGCAACGGCTGTTTCTGCCAACTTCCGTACCGAAAGCCGTGGCGCGCATAGCCGCTTCGACTTCCCGGATCGTGATGATGAAAACTGGCTGTGCCACTCCCTGTATCTGCCAGAGTCGGAATCCATGACGCGCCGAAGCGTCAACATGGAACCGAAACTGCGCCCGGCATTCCCGCCGAAGATTCGTACTTACTAATGCGGAGACAGGAAAATGAGACTCGAGTTTTCAATTTATCGCTATAACCCGGATGTTGATGATGCTCCGCGTATGCAGGATTACACCCTGGAAGCGGAAGAAGGTCGCGACATGATGTTGCTGGATGCGCTTATCCAGCTGAAAGAGAAAGATCCCAGCCTGTCGTTCCGCCGCTCCTGCCGTGAAGGTGTGTGCGGTTCCGACGGTCTGAACATGAACGGCAAGAATGGTCTGGCCTGTATTACCCCGATTTCGGCACTCAACCAGCCGGGCAAGAAGATTGTGATTCGCCCGCTGCCAGGTTTACCGGTGATCCGCGATTTGGTGGTAGACATGGGACAATTCTATGCGCAATATGAGAAAATTAAGCCTTACCTGTTGAATAATGGACAAAATCCGCCAGCTCGCGAGCATTTACAGATGCCAGAGCAGCGCGAAAAACTCGACGGGCTGTATGAATGTATTCTCTGCGCATGTTGTTCAACCTCTTGTCCGTCTTTCTGGTGGAATCCCGATAAGTTTATCGGCCCGGCAGGCTTGTTAGCGGCATATCGTTTCCTGATCGATAGCCGTGATACCGAGACTGACAGCCGCCTCGACGGTTTGAGCGATGCATTCAGTGTATTCCGCTGTCACAGCATCATGAACTGCGTCAGTGTATGTCCGAAGGGGCTGAACCCGACGCGCGCCATCGGCCATATCAAGTCGATGTTGTTGCAACGTAATGCGTAATTAAATGTTGATGCCGGGGAAATCCCCCGGCTATTCAGGAAATCTTTAAAAACTGCCCCTGACACTAAGACAGTTTTTAAAGGTTCCTTCGCGAGCCACTACGTAGACAAGAGCTCGCAAGTGAACCCCGGCACGCACATCACTGTGCGTGGTAGTATCCACGGCGAAGTAAGCATAAAAAAGATGCTTAAGGGATCACGATGCAGAACAGCGCTTTGAAAGCCTGGTTGGACTCTTCTTACCTCTCTGGCGCAAACCAGAGCTGGATAGAACAGCTCTATGAAGACTTCTTAACCGATCCTGACTCGGTTGACGCTAACTGGCGTTCGACGTTCCAGCAGTTACCTGGTACGGGAGTCAAACCGGATCAATTCCACTCTCAAACGCGTGAATATTTCCGCCGCCTGGCGAAAGACGCTTCACGTTACTCTTCAACGATCTCCGACCCTGACACCAATGTGAAGCAGGTAAAAGTCCTGCAGCTCATTAACGCATACCGCTTCCGTGGTCACCAGCATGCGAATCTCGATCCGCTGGGACTGTGGCAGCAAGATAAAGTGGCCGATCTGGATCCGTCTTTCCACGATCTGACCGAAGCAGACTTCCAGGAGACCTTCAACGTCGGTTCATTTGCCAGCGGCAAAGAAACCATGAAACTCGGCGAGCTGCTGGAAGCCCTCAAGCAAACCTACTGCGGCCCGATTGGTGCCGAGTATATGCACATCACCAGCACCGAAGAAAAACGCTGGATCCAACAGCGTATCGAGTCTGGTCGCGCGACTTTCAATAGCGAAGAGAAAAAACGCTTCTTAAGCGAACTGACCGCCGCTGAAGGCCTTGAACGTTACCTCGGCGCAAAATTCCCTGGCGCAAAACGCTTCTCGCTGGAAGGCGGTGACGCGTTAATCCCGATGCTTAAAGAGATGATCCGCCACGCTGGCAACAGCGGCACCCGCGAAGTGGTTCTCGGGATGGCGCACCGTGGTCGTCTGAACGTGCTGGTGAACGTGCTGGGTAAAAAACCGCAAGACTTGTTCGACGAGTTCGCCGGTAAACATAAAGAACACCTCGGCACGGGTGACGTGAAATACCACATGGGCTTCTCGTCTGACTTCCAGACCGATGGCGGCCTGGTGCACCTGGCGCTGGCGTTTAACCCGTCTCACCTTGAGATTGTAAGCCCGGTAGTTATCGGTTCTGTTCGTGCCCGTCTGGACAGACTTGATGAGCCGAGCAGCAACAAAGTGCTGCCAATCACCATCCACGGTGACGCCGCAGTGACCGGGCAGGGTGTGGTTCAGGAAACTCTGAACATGTCGAAAGCGCGTGGTTATGAAGTTGGCGGTACGGTACGTATCGTTATCAACAACCAGGTTGGTTTCACCACCTCTAATCCGCTGGATGCTCGTTCTACACCGTACTGTACTGATATCGGTAAGATGGTTCAGGCACCGATTTTCCACGTTAACGCGGATGATCCGGAAGCCGTTGCCTTTGTGACCCGTCTGGCGCTCGATTTCCGTAACACCTTTAAACGTGATGTCTTCATCGACCTGGTGTGCTACCGCCGTCACGGCCACAACGAAGCCGACGAGCCGAGCGCAACCCAGCCGCTGATGTATCAGAAAATCAAAAAACATCCGACGCCGCGCAAAATCTATGCTGACAAGCTGGAGCAGGAAAAAGTGGCGACGCTGGAAGATGCCACCGAGATGGTTAACCTGTACCGCGATGCGCTGGATGCTGGCGATTGCGTAGTGGCAGAGTGGCGTCCGATGAACATGCACTCTTTCACCTGGTCGCCGTATCTCAACCACGAATGGGACGAAGAGTACCCGAACAAAGTTGAGATGAAGCGCCTGCAGGAACTGGCTAAACGCATCAGCACGGTGCCGGAAGCGGTTGAAATGCAGTCTCGCGTTGCCAAAATTTATGGCGATCGCCAGGCGATGGCTGCCGGTGAGAAACTGTTCGACTGGGGCGGCGCGGAAAACCTCGCTTACGCCACGCTGGTTGACGAAGGCATTCCGGTTCGCCTGTCGGGTGAAGACTCCGGTCGCGGTACCTTCTTCCACCGCCACGCGGTGATCCACAACCAGTCTAACGGTTCCACTTACACGCCGCTGCAACACATCCATAACGGCCAGGGCGCGTTCCGTGTCTGGGACTCCGTACTGTCTGAAGAAGCAGTGCTGGCGTTTGAATACGGTTATGCCACCGCAGAACCACGCACTCTGACTATCTGGGAAGCGCAGTTCGGTGACTTCGCCAACGGTGCGCAGGTGGTTATCGACCAGTTCATCTCCTCTGGCGAACAGAAATGGGGCCGGATGTGTGGTCTGGTGATGTTGCTGCCGCACGGTTATGAAGGGCAGGGGCCGGAGCACTCCTCCGCGCGTCTGGAACGTTATCTGCAACTTTGTGCTGAGCAAAACATGCAGGTGTGCGTACCGTCTACCCCGGCACAGGTTTACCACATGCTGCGTCGTCAGGCGCTGCGCGGGATGCGTCGTCCGCTGGTCGTGATGTCGCCGAAATCCCTGCTGCGTCATCCGCTGGCGGTTTCCAGCCTCGAAGAACTGGCGAACGGCACCTTCCTGCCAGCCATCGGTGAAATCGACGAGCTTGATCCGAAGGGTGTGAAGCGCGTAGTGATGTGTTCTGGTAAGGTTTATTACGACCTGCTGGAACAACGTCGTAAGAACAATCAACACGATGTCGCCATTGTGCGTATCGAGCAACTCTACCCGTTCCCGCATAAAGCGATGCAGGAAGTGTTGCAGCAGTTTGCTCACGTCAAGGATTTTGTCTGGTGCCAGGAAGAGCCGCTCAACCAGGGCGCATGGTACTGCAGCCAGCATCATTTCCGTGAAGTGATTCCGTTTGGGGCTTCTCTGCGTTATGCAGGCCGCCCGGCCTCCGCCTCTCCGGCGGTAGGGTATATGTCCGTTCACCAGAAACAGCAACAAGATCTGGTTAATGACGCGCTGAACGTCGAATAAATAAAGGATACACAATGAGTAGCGTAGATATTCTGGTCCCTGACCTGCCTGAATCCGTAGCCGATGCCACCGTCGCAACCTGGCATAAAAAACCCGGCGACGCAGTCGTACGTGATGAAGTGCTGGTAGAAATCGAAACTGACAAAGTGGTACTGGAAGTACCGGCATCAGCAGACGGCATTCTGGATGCGGTTCTGGAAGATGAAGGTACAACGGTAACGTCTCGTCAGATCCTTGGTCGCCTGCGTGAAGGCAACAGCGCCGGTAAAGAAACCAGCGCCAAATCTGAAGAGAAAGCGTCCACTCCGGCGCAACGCCAGCAGGCGTCTCTGGAAGAGCAAAACAACGATGCGTTAAGCCCGGCGATCCGTCGCCTGCTGGCTGAACACAATCTCGACGCCAGCGCCATTAAAGGCACCGGTGTGGGTGGTCGTCTGACTCGTGAAGATGTGGAAAAACATCTGGCGAAAGCCCCGGCGAAAGAGTCTGCTCCGGCAGCGGCTGCTCCGGCGGCGCAACCGGCTCTGGCTGCACGTAGTGAAAAACGTGTCCCGATGACTCGCCTGCGTAAGCGTGTGGCAGAGCGTCTGCTGGAAGCGAAAAACTCCACCGCCATGCTGACCACGTTCAACGAAGTCAACATGAAGCCGATTATGGATCTGCGTAAGCAGTACGGTGAAGCGTTTGAAAAACGCCACGGCATCCGTCTGGGCTTTATGTCCTTCTACGTGAAAGCGGTGGTTGAAGCCCTGAAACGTTACCCGGAAGTGAACGCTTCTATCGACGGCGATGACGTGGTTTACCACAACTATTTCGACGTCAGCATGGCGGTTTCTACGCCGCGCGGCCTGGTGACGCCGGTTCTGCGTGATGTCGATACCCTCGGCATGGCAGACATCGAGAAGAAAATCAAAGAGCTGGCAGTCAAAGGCCGTGACGGCAAGCTGACCGTTGAAGATCTGACCGGTGGTAACTTCACCATCACCAACGGTGGTGTGTTCGGTTCCCTGATGTCTACGCCGATCATCAACCCGCCGCAGAGCGCAATTCTGGGTATGCACGCTATCAAAGATCGTCCGATGGCGGTGAATGGTCAGGTTGAGATCCTGCCGATGATGTACCTGGCGCTGTCCTACGATCACCGTCTGATCGATGGTCGCGAATCCGTGGGCTTCCTGGTAACGATCAAAGAGTTGCTGGAAGATCCGACGCGTCTGCTGCTGGACGTGTAGTAGTTTAAGTTTCACCTGCACTGTAGACCGGATAAGGCATTATCGCCTTCTCCGGCAATTGAAGCCTGATGCGACGCTGACGCGTCTTATCAGGCCTACGGGACCACCAATGTAGGTCGGATAAGGCGCTAGCGCCGCATCCGACAAGCGATGCCTGATGTGACGGTTAACGTGTCTTATCAGGCCTACGGGGACCACCAATGTAGGTCGGATAAGGCGCAAGCGCCGCATCCGACAAGCGATGCCTGATGTGACGTTTAACGTGTCTTATCAGGCCTACGGGTGACCGACAATGCCCGGAAGCGATACGAAATATTCGGTCTACGGTTTAAAAGATAACGATTACTGAAGGATGGACAGAACACATGAACTTACATGAATATCAGGCAAAACAACTTTTTGCCCGCTATGGCTTACCAGCACCGGTGGGTTATGCCTGTACTACTCCGCGCGAAGCAGAAGAAGCCGCTTCAAAAATCGGTGCCGGTCCGTGGGTAGTGAAATGTCAGGTTCACGCTGGTGGCCGCGGTAAAGCGGGCGGTGTGAAAGTTGTAAACAGCAAAGAAGACATCCGTGCTTTTGCAGAAAACTGGCTGGGCAAGCGTCTGGTAACGTATCAAACAGATGCCAATGGCCAACCGGTTAACCAGATTCTGGTTGAAGCAGCGACCGATATCGCTAAAGAGCTGTATCTCGGTGCCGTTGTTGACCGTAGTTCCCGTCGTGTGGTCTTTATGGCCTCCACCGAAGGCGGCGTGGAAATCGAAAAAGTGGCGGAAGAAACTCCGCACCTGATCCATAAAGTTGCGCTTGATCCGCTGACTGGCCCGATGCCGTATCAGGGACGCGAGCTGGCGTTCAAACTGGGTCTGGAAGGTAAACTGGTTCAGCAGTTCACCAAAATCTTCATGGGCCTGGCGACCATTTTCCTGGAGCGCGACCTGGCGTTGATCGAAATCAACCCGCTGGTCATCACCAAACAGGGCGATCTGATTTGCCTCGACGGCAAACTGGGCGCTGACGGCAACGCACTGTTCCGCCAGCCTGATCTGCGCGAAATGCGTGACCAGTCGCAGGAAGATCCGCGTGAAGCACAGGCTGCACAGTGGGAACTGAACTACGTTGCGCTGGACGGTAACATCGGTTGTATGGTTAACGGCGCAGGTCTGGCGATGGGTACGATGGACATCGTTAAACTGCACGGCGGCGAACCGGCTAACTTCCTTGACGTTGGCGGCGGCGCAACCAAAGAACGTGTAACCGAAGCGTTCAAAATCATCCTCTCTGACGACAAAGTGAAAGCCGTTCTGGTTAACATCTTCGGCGGTATCGTTCGTTGCGACCTGATCGCTGACGGTATCATCGGCGCGGTAGCAGAAGTGGGTGTTAACGTACCGGTCGTGGTACGTCTGGAAGGTAACAACGCCGAACTCGGCGCGAAGAAACTGGCTGACAGCGGCCTGAATATTATTGCAGCAAAAGGTCTGACGGATGCAGCTCAGCAGGTTGTTGCCGCAGTGGAGGGGAAATAATGTCCATTTTAATCGATAAAAACACCAAGGTTATCTGCCAGGGCTTTACCGGTAGCCAGGGGACTTTCCACTCAGAACAGGCCATTGCATACGGCACTAAAATGGTTGGTGGCGTAACTCCAGGTAAAGGCGGCACTACCCACCTCGGCCTGCCGGTGTTCAACACCGTGCGTGAAGCTGTTGCTGCTACTGGCGCTACCGCTTCTGTTATCTACGTACCAGCACCGTTCTGCAAAGACTCCATTCTGGAAGCCATCGACGCAGGCATCAAACTGATTATCACCATCACTGAAGGCATCCCGACGCTGGATATGCTGACTGTGAAAGTGAAACTGGACGAAGCAGGCGTTCGTATGATCGGCCCGAACTGCCCAGGCGTTATCACTCCGGGTGAATGCAAAATCGGTATCCAGCCGGGTCACATTCACAAACCGGGTAAAGTGGGTATCGTTTCCCGTTCCGGTACACTGACCTATGAAGCGGTTAAACAGACCACGGATTACGGTTTCGGTCAGTCGACCTGTGTCGGTATCGGCGGTGACCCGATCCCTGGCTCTAACTTTATCGACATTCTCGAAATGTTCGAAAAAGATCCTCAGACCGAAGCGATCGTGATGATTGGTGAGATCGGCGGTAGCGCTGAAGAAGAAGCGGCAGCGTACATCAAAGAGCACGTTACCAAGCCAGTTGTGGGCTACATTGCTGGTGTGACTGCGCCGAAAGGCAAACGTATGGGCCACGCGGGTGCCATCATTGCCGGTGGGAAAGGGACTGCGGATGAGAAATTCGCTGCTCTGGAAGCCGCAGGCGTGAAAACCGTTCGCAGCCTGGCGGATATCGGTGAAGCACTGAAAACTGTTCTGAAATAAATATCTGTAATAAGAAATAGCCCTCGCCGCTTCCCTCTACAGGAATGGCGAAGGGCTGTCGGTTTCGACATGGTTGGCCATCGTATGATGGCCTTTTTTGTGCTTATCGCGATGATTTTCGCTGCGCTATCAGGGTAAATTTATAGTCATCGGTATTAAAAGCGTTGCGGCTATATTCAAACACCCGACCATCAACTAAATATCCACGCGATACTTTTTCAAGAATCGGCTTTGTCTGGCTGATATTAAGCAGACGGCTCATCTCTTCGGTTGGCATCAGAGGAATGATTTCCTGTTCGCTACGCTCGATAACCATTTTCTTCACTTCTTCAATAAAGTGATATTTCGAATTTTCCATGACCTGCCAGGTGAGATCCGGGAACAACGCAAGCGGCATCCAGGTTTCTTCCAGCGCCATTGGCTTTTGCTTGCGATAGCGCACGCGCTTCACATGCCACACACGATCCTGCGCGGTGATTTGTAGCTGTTGCTGAAGAAAATCGTCAGCCGGAATCACTTCAAATATCAGGACTTCACTGTGTGTATCGACGTGACGGTCCGACAGTTTTTCATCAAAACTGGTTAACTGAAAAATATCGTAATTGACCCGCTCTTCTTTGACGTAAGTCCCGCTGCCCTGAATGCTTTCGAGGATCTGCTGCTCGACTAGCTGGCGCAAAGCCTGACGCACCGTAACCCGGCTGACGCCAAACTCTGTTTGTAATGCAGATTCGGTAGGTAACGCATCGCCAGGTTTAAGCTCCCCACGCGCAATTTGCTCACGAATGCGATCGGCAATCTGCCGGTATAAGGGTTTGTGTCCCATTTTTAGTATCTCATTAATACGAATTTAGCCATTATGCCCGATAAATTCATCCTGTAAATAATACAAATACAATACAAATAATTTCAATCAAGTGAAATTGATCACATAATAGTATTGTTTTATCGGGCACGCTGGCGCGACTATAAAAACGATCAAGTGAGGATCATGATGAATCTGACGACTCTGACCCACCGCGATGCGTTGTGTCTGAATGCGCGCTTTACCAGCCGTGAAGAGGCCATCCACGTGTTGACTCAACGTCTTGCTGCTCTGGGGAAAATTTCCAGTACTGAGCAATTTCTGGAAGAAGTGTATCGCCGTGAAAGCCTTGGCCCGACCGCCTTAGGTGAAGGGTTGGCTGTGCCGCATGGCAAAACTGCTGCGGTAAAAGAAGCGGCGTTTGCGGTCGCCACACTCAGCGAGCCGCTTCAGTGGGAAGGCGTTGATGGCCCGGAAGCAGTTGATTTAGTGGTGCTGCTGGCGATTCTCCCCAATGAAGCGGGTACTACGCATATGCAACTGCTGACAGCGCTGACCACGCGCCTTGCGGATGATGAGATTCGGGCGCGTATACAGTCGGCGACGACGCCTGATGAGTTGCTCTCGGCGCTGGATGACAAGGGAGGCACGCAACCTTCTGCCTCTTTTTCCAACGCGCCAACTATCGTCTGCGTAACGGCCTGTCCGGCGGGTATTGCTCACACCTATATGGCTGCGGAATATCTGGAAAAAGCCGGACGCAAACTCGGCGTAAATGTTTACGTTGAAAAACAAGGCGCTAACGGCATTGAAGGGCGTTTAACGGCGGATCAACTCAATAGTGCAACCGCCTGTATTTTTGCGGCTGAAGTCGCCATCAAGGAGAGTGAGCGTTTTAATGGCATTCCCGCGCTTTCAGTGCCTGTTGCCGAGCCGATTCGCCATGCAGAAGCGTTGATCCAACAAGCGCTTACCCTCAAGCGTAGCGATGAGACGCGTACCGTACAGCAAGATACGCAACCGGTGAAAAGTGTCAAAACGGAGCTGAAACAGGCACTGTTGAGCGGAATCTCTTTTGCCGTACCGTTGATTGTCGCGGGGGGCACGGTGCTGGCGGTCGCGGTATTACTGTCGCAAATCTTCGGGCTACAAGATCTGTTTAATGAAGAAAACTCCTGGCTGTGGATGTACCGCAAGCTGGGCGGCGGGCTGCTCGGAATTTTGATGGTACCGGTGCTCGCGGCCTATACCGCCTATTCTCTGGCAGATAAACCGGCGTTAGCGCCAGGCTTTGCGGCTGGACTTGCCGCCAACATGATCGGCTCCGGGTTTCTCGGCGCGGTCGTTGGCGGATTGATAGCCGGTTACTTGATGCGCTGGGTGAAAAATCACTTGCGTCTTAGCAGTAAATTCAATGGATTCCTGACTTTTTATCTCTACCCGGTGCTCGGTACGTTGGGAGCGGGCAGTCTGATGCTGTTTGTGGTGGGGGAACCTGTCGCCTGGATCAATAACTCGCTTACCGCCTGGCTGAACGGTCTGTCAGGAAGTAACGCGCTGTTGCTGGGTGCCATTCTCGGTTTTATGTGTTCCTTTGACCTTGGAGGGCCAGTGAATAAAGCCGCTTATGCATTCTGCCTGGGCGCAATGGCGAACGGCGTTTACGGCCCGTATGCCATTTTCGCCTCCGTCAAAATGGTTTCGGCATTTACCGTAACCGCTTCCACGATGCTCGCACCGCGCCTGTTTAAAGAGTTTGAAATTGAGACCGGGAAATCCACCTGGCTGTTAGGGCTGGCAGGTATTACCGAAGGGGCGATCCCGATGGCGATTGAAGATCCGCTGCGGGTTATTGGTTCGTTTGTGCTGGGCTCTATGGTAACGGGCGCTATTGTCGGTGCGATGAATATCGGCCTTTCGACACCCGGTGCCGGCATTTTCTCGCTCTTTTTACTTCATGATAATGGCGCGGGCGGTGTTATGGCGGCAATTGGCTGGTTTGGCGCGGCATTGGTGGGGGCTGCAATCTCGACTGCAATTCTCCTGATGTGGCGGCATCACGCGGTTAAGCATGGCAACTATCTGACTGATGGCGTAATGCCATAAACAAAAAGGAAACGACGATGGAAGCAGTATCTCGCGTTCACATCACCCCGCATATGCACTGGGATCGAGAGTGGTATTTCACCACCGAAGAGTCACGTATTCTGCTGGTCAATAATATGGAAGAGATCCTGTGCCGACTGGAACAGGACAACGAATACAAATATTACGTACTCGACGGGCAAACGGCGATCCTCGAAGATTATTTCGCGGTGAAACCGGAAAACAAAGACCGTGTGAAGAAACAGGTAGAAGCCGGCAAGTTGATTATCGGCCCCTGGTATACCCAGACCGATACCACGATTGTTTCTGCGGAATCCATCGTCCGTAATCTGATGTACGGAATGCGTGACTGCCTCGCGTTTGGCGAGCCGATGAAAATAGGTTATTTACCAGATTCCTTTGGCATGTCCGGGCAACTGCCGCATATCTACAATGGATTTGGCATTACCCGCACCATGTTCTGGCGCGGATGTTCGGAGCGCCACGGTACTGATAAAACCGAGTTTTTGTGGCAAAGCAGTGACGGTAGCGAAGTGACGGCGCAGGTGCTGCCGCTGGGCTACGCCATCGGTAAGTACTTACCTGCCGACGAAAACGGATTACGTAAACGCCTCGACAGTTATTTTGACGTGCTGGAAAAAGCGTCTGTAACCAAAGAGATTTTGCTGCCGAATGGGCATGACCAGATGCCATTGCAGCAAAATATCTTCGAAGTGATGGATAAGCTACGTGAGATCTACCCTCAACGTAAGTTTGTGATGAGCCGCTTTGAAGAGGTATTTGAGAAGATCGAAGCGCAGCGAGATAATCTGGCAACCCTGAAAGGGGAATTTATTGATGGCAAATATATGCGCGTGCATCGCACCATCGGTTCTACGCGTATGGATATCAAAATTGCCCACGCGCGTATTGAAAATAAGATTGTTAATCTGCTGGAACCGCTGGCAACACTGGCCTGGACGTTGGGTTTTGAATACCACCACGGCTTGCTGGAGAAAATGTGGAAAGAGATCTTAAAAAATCATGCCCACGACAGTATCGGCTGCTGCTGTAGTGACAAAGTTCATCGCGAAATCGTCGCCCGCTTCGAACTGGCTGAAGACATGGCGGATAATCTGATTCGTTTCTACATGCGCAAAATTGCCGACAACATGCCGCAGAGCGACGCCGACAAACTCGTCCTGTTTAACCTGATGCCCTGGCCGCGTGAAGAAGTTATCAACACCACTGTGCGGCTGCGCGCCAGCCAGTTTAATTTGCGGGACGATCGCGGTCAGCCTGTACCGTATTTTATTCGCCATGCCCGTGAGATCGATCCAGGCCTAATCGATCGGCAAATAGTTCATTACGGTAATTACGATCCCTTTATGGAGTTTGATATACAGATCAACCAGATTGTCCCTTCTATGGGCTATCGCACGCTTTATATCGAAGCGAATCAGCCTGGCAACGTAATTGCGGCAAAAAGTGACGCTGAAGGGATACTGGAAAATGCTTTCTGGCAAATTGCGCTCAATGAGGATGGTTCTCTGCAACTGGTAGATAAAGACAGCGGTGTGCGCTATGACCGGGTATTGCAAATTGAAGAAAGCTCTGATGATGGTGATGAATATGACTATTCACCCGCAAAAGAAGAGTGGGTAATTACCGCAGCGAACGCGAAACCGCAATGCGATATTATTCATGAAGCCTGGCAGAGCAGGGCTGTTATCCGCTATGACATGGCAGTGCCGCTCAATTTGTCAGAACGCAGCGCCCGGCAATCCACTGGCAGAGTAGGGGTGGTGTTGGTTGTCACTCTTAGTCATAACAGCAGGCGTATTGATGTGGATATCAATCTTGATAACCAGGCTGACGATCATCGCCTTCGTGTCCTGGTCCCTACACCTTTTAACACCGACAGTGTTCTGGCAGATACGCAGTTTGGTTCGCTAACGCGCCCCGTGAACGACAGTGCAATGAACAACTGGCAGCAAGAAGGCTGGAAAGAAGCGCCGGTTCCGGTATGGAATATGCTCAACTATGTTGCCTTACAGGAAGGGCGTAACGGCATGGCTGTCTTTAGCGAAGGGTTACGTGAATTTGAAGTCATCGGTGAAGAGAAGAAAACCTTTGCCATTACGTTGCTGCGTGGCGTGGGCTTACTGGGCAAAGAAGATCTGCTTTTAAGGCCTGGGCGGCCTTCGGGAATTAAAATGCCAGTCCCGGACTCACAACTACGTGGTCTGCTTTCTTGTCGCCTAAGTTTATTGAGTTATACCGGTACGCCAACCGCCGCTGGTGTAGCTCAGCAGGCGCGAGCATGGCTGACTCCAGTACAGTGTTACAACAAAATCCCATGGGATGTGATGAAGCTCAACAAAGCCGGATTCAACGTGCCGGAAAGTTATAGTTTGTTGAAAATGCCCCCAGTGGGATGCCTGATAAGCGCACTTAAGAAAGCTGAAGACCGACAAGAAGTGATTTTACGGCTGTTTAATCCGGCTGAATCAGCAACCTGTGATGCGACTGTTGCTTTCAGTCGCGAGGTGATTTCTTGCTCAGAAACGATGATGGATGAACACATTACCACCGAGGAAAATCAAGGTTCAAATCTATCGGGGCCTTTTTTACCCGGCCAGTCACGGACGTTCAGTTACCGGCTTGCCTGAATAGCAATCAAACCGAAGCCACATATGCGCGGCCAGATTGTTGACAAAGGGCGCTTTGTTCATGCCGGATACGGCATGAACGCTTTATTCGGTCTACAAAAGCAGGCAAATTCAATATATTGCAGAGATGATGTAGACACTGGCAAGCGTAGCGCATCAGGTAATTTTGCGTTTATCTTCACTCTCAAGCCACGTATATGTGGCTTTATTTTTAACAAAATAATAACCCTGGGTGAGTTAATTATAATATAATTATAAGTTAATTAAATGTTAATATTGGCGGGGTGGATTTATGCCTTTATTAGTAATCCTGAAACTCTGCGTCGTATTAGCCAGTGACCAAAAAAAGAATTAAGGTCAACCGTGCTGTTTTTGCTTCGTCTCTTTTTATCTTTAATTGCCAACCGAAACTAATTTCAGCCTTATAACTCACACATTTTAAACATAAATGTCACTAAAGTTACCTTATTGAAACATGATTAACATAATTTGTGGGAATTGATATTTATCAATGTATAAGTCTTGGAAATGGGCATCAAAAAGAGATAAATTGTTCTAGATCAAATTGGCTGAAAGGCGGTAATTTAGCTATAAATTGATCACCGTCGAAAAATGCAAATTTGCTTCAACAAAAACCTGTTTATTGTAAGGATTTTGCGGCGTAATATATACGTGGGATCAATTTGAGTTTTTATTAACATGTTTGCAACCTTTCTTTACGCCGTTTTTGTGTGCATTCACATGGTATGATGAAAGTGTTCAAACAAATTTCTATTGGGGCATGCGTGTGACCCTTTCTAACGGGGTTCACTCTCGGAGTCTTCATGCGATGAGCAAGGAGTCATGATGTTAGATATAGTCGAACTGTCGCGCTTACAGTTTGCCTTGACCGCGATGTACCACTTCCTTTTTGTGCCACTGACGCTCGGTATGGCGTTCCTGCTGGCCATTATGGAAACGGTCTACGTCCTCTCCGGCAAACAGATTTATAAAGATATGACCAAGTTCTGGGGCAAGTTGTTTGGTATCAACTTCGCTCTGGGTGTGGCTACCGGTCTGACCATGGAGTTCCAGTTCGGGACTAACTGGTCTTACTATTCCCACTATGTAGGGGATATCTTCGGTGCGCCGCTGGCAATCGAAGGTCTGATGGCCTTCTTCCTCGAATCCACCTTTGTAGGTCTGTTCTTCTTCGGTTGGGATCGTCTGGGTAAAGTTCAGCATATGTGTGTCACCTGGCTGGTGGCGCTCGGTTCAAACCTGTCCGCACTGTGGATTCTGGTTGCGAACGGCTGGATGCAAAACCCAATCGCGTCCGATTTCAACTTTGAAACTATGCGTATGGAGATGGTGAGCTTCTCCGAGCTGGTGCTTAACCCGGTTGCTCAGGTGAAATTCGTTCACACTGTAGCGTCTGGTTATGTGACTGGCGCGATGTTCATCCTCGGTATCAGCGCATGGTATATGCTGAAAGGTCGTGACTTCGCCTTCGCTAAACGCTCCTTTGCTATCGCTGCCAGCTTCGGTATGGCTGCTGTTCTGTCTGTTATTGTTCTGGGTGATGAATCCGGCTACGAAATGGGCGACGTGCAGAAAACCAAACTGGCTGCTATTGAAGCCGAGTGGGAAACGCAACCTGCGCCTGCTGCCTTTACTCTGTTCGGCATTCCTGATCAGGAAGAGGAGACGAACAAATTTGCGATTCAGATCCCTTACGCACTGGGCATCATTGCAACGCGTTCCGTGGATACCCCGGTTATCGGCCTGAAAGAGCTGATGGTGCAGCATGAAGAACGCATTCGTAACGGGATGAAGGCGTACTCTCTGCTCGAACAACTGCGTTCTGGTTCTACCGACCAGGCGGTTCGTGACCAGTTCAATAGCATGAAGAAAGACCTCGGTTACGGTCTGCTGCTGAAACGCTATACGCCAAACGTGGCTGATGCGACTGAAGCGCAGATTCAACAGGCAACCAAAGACTCCATCCCGCGTGTAGCGCCGCTGTACTTTGCGTTCCGTATCATGGTGGCGTGTGGCTTCCTGCTTCTGGCAATCATCGCGCTCTCTTTCTGGAGTGTCATCCGCAACCGCATTGGCGAGAAAAAATGGCTTCTGCGCGCCGCGCTGTACGGTATTCCGCTGCCGTGGATTGCTGTAGAAGCGGGCTGGTTCGTGGCTGAATATGGCCGCCAACCGTGGGCTATCGGTGAAGTGCTGCCGACAGCTGTGGCGAACTCGTCACTGACCGCAGGCGATCTCATCTTCTCAATGGTGCTGATTTGCGGCCTGTATACCCTGTTCCTGGTGGCAGAATTGTTCTTAATGTTCAAGTTTGCACGCCTCGGCCCAAGCAGCCTGAAAACCGGTCGCTATCACTTTGAGCAGTCTTCCACGACTACTCAGCCGGCACGCTAAGACAGGAGTCGTCAAATGATCGATTATGAAGTATTGCGTTTTATCTGGTGGCTGCTGGTTGGCGTTCTGCTGATTGGTTTTGCAGTCACTGACGGTTTCGACATGGGGGTGGGCATGCTCACCCGTTTCCTCGGTCGTAACGACACCGAGCGTCGAATTATGATTAACTCCATTGCACCACACTGGGACGGTAACCAGGTTTGGCTGATCACCGCGGGCGGCGCACTCTTTGCTGCCTGGCCGATGGTCTATGCCGCTGCGTTCTCCGGCTTCTATGTGGCGATGATCCTCGTGCTGGCGTCTTTGTTCTTCCGTCCGGTCGGTTTTGACTACCGCTCCAAGATTGAAGAAACCCGCTGGCGTAACATGTGGGACTGGGGCATCTTCATTGGTAGCTTCGTTCCGCCGCTGGTAATTGGTGTAGCGTTCGGTAACCTGTTGCAGGGCGTACCGTTCAACGTTGATGAATATCTGCGTCTGTACTACACCGGTAACTTCTTCCAGTTGCTTAACCCGTTCGGCCTGCTGGCAGGCGTGGTGAGCGTAGGGATGATCATTACTCAGGGCGCAACCTATCTGCAAATGCGTACCGTGGGCGAACTGCACCTGCGTACCCGTGCAACGGCTCAGGTGGCTGCGCTGGTGACACTGGTCTGTTTCGCACTGGCTGGCGTATGGGTGATGTACGGTATCGATGGTTATGTCGTGAAATCGACAATGGACCATTACGCAGCCTCTAACCCACTGAATAAAGAAGTGGTTCGTGAAGCTGGCGCATGGCTGGTTAACTTCAACAACACGCCAATTCTGTGGGCTATTCCGGCACTGGGTGTGGTTCTGCCGCTGCTGACCATCCTGACTGCACGTATGGATAAAGCCGCGTGGGCGTTTGTGTTCTCCTCCCTGACGCTGGCCTGCATCATCCTGACAGCTGGTATCGCAATGTTCCCGTTTGTGATGCCGTCCAGCACCATGATGAACGCAAGTCTGACAATGTGGGATGCAACTTCCAGCCAGCTGACGCTTAACGTCATGACCTGGGTTGCGGTGGTTCTGGTACCGATCATTCTGCTCTACACCGCCTGGTGTTACTGGAAAATGTTCGGTCGTATCACCAAAGAAGATATTGAACGTAACACCCACTCTCTGTACTAAGTAAGGAGCTAAAAATGTGGTATTTCGCATGGATTCTGGGAACGCTTCTTGCCTGTTCGTTTGGGGTAATCACCGCGCTGGCGCTTGAACACGTCGAATCAGGCAAAGCCGGTCAAGAAGACATCTGATGAGTAAGATTATCGCGACTTTGTATGCGGTAATGGACAAGCGCCCCCTGCGGGCGCTTTCCTTCGTGATGGCGCTTCTGTTAGCAGGATGTATGTTTTGGGACCCATCTCGTTTTGCCGCGAAGACCAGTGAACTGGAAATCTGGCATGGTTTATTGCTGATGTGGGCCGTCTGTGCTGGTGTGATTCACGGCGTGGGCTTTCGTCCGCAGAAGGTTCTTTGGCAAGGGATTTTTTGCCCATTGCTTGCCGATATTGTTCTCATTGTCGGGCTGATTTTCTTCTTCTTTTAAATCAGAATTCTCTTTAAAAAATTATGGGCCGCTCCAGGCCCATAAATTTTTACGCTCCCTTAACTTGCCCTCATTCCCAAACCTCAATCGCGCGCGTATAGTAGCAGCGTTTAAAAGCTCTAACTTTTGTTGCATTACCGGGATGTAAAGTGAATACAACGCTGTTTCGATGGCCGGTTCGCGTCTACTATGAAGATACCGATGCCGGTGGTGTGGTGTACCACGCCAGTTACGTCGCTTTTTATGAAAGAGCACGCACAGAGATGCTGCGTCATCATCACTTCAGTCAGCAGGCGCTGATGGCTGAACGCGTTGCCTTTGTGGTACGTAAAATGACGGTGGAATATTACGCACCTGCGCGGCTCGACGATATGCTCGAAATACAGACTGAAATAACATCAATGCGTGGCACCTCTTTGGTTTTCACGCAACGTATTGTCAACGCCGAGAATACTTTGCTGAATGAAGCAGAGGTTCTGGTTGTTTGCGTTGACCCACTCAAAATGAAGCCTCGTGCGCTTCCCAAGTCTATTGTCGCGGAGTTTAAGCAGTGACTGACATGAATATCCTTGATTTGTTCCTGAAGGCTAGCCTTCTGGTTAAACTTATCATGTTGATTTTGATTGGTTTTTCAATCGCATCTTGGGCCATTATTATCCAGCGGACCCGTATTCTTAACGCAGCGGCGCGCGAAGCCGAAGCGTTTGAAGATAAATTCTGGTCTGGAATCGAACTCTCTCGCCTCTATCAAGAGAGCCAGGGGAAACGGGATAATCTGACTGGTTCGGAACAAATCTTTTACAGCGGGTTCAAAGAGTTTGTGCGCCTGCATCGTGCCAATAGCCATGCGCCGGAAGCCGTAGTGGAAGGGGCGTCGCGTGCTATGCGTATCTCCATGAACCGTGAACTTGAAAATCTGGAAACGCACATTCCGTTCCTCGGTACGGTTGGCTCCATCAGCCCGTATATTGGTCTGTTTGGTACGGTCTGGGGGATCATGCACGCCTTTATCGCCCTCGGGGCGGTAAAACAAGCAACACTGCAAATGGTTGCGCCCGGTATCGCAGAAGCGTTGATTGCGACTGCAATTGGTCTGTTTGCCGCTATCCCGGCAGTTATGGCCTACAACCGCCTCAACCAGCGCGTAAACAAACTGGAACTGAATTACGACAACTTTATGGAAGAGTTTACCGCGATTCTGCACCGCCAGGCGTTTACCGTTAGCGAGAGCAACAAGGGGTAAGCCATGGCCAGAGCGCGTGGACGAGGTCGTCGCGATCTCAAGTCCGAAATCAACATTGTACCGTTGCTGGACGTACTGCTGGTGCTGTTGCTGATCTTTATGGCGACAGCGCCCATCATCACCCAGAGCGTGGAGGTCGATCTGCCAGACGCTACTGAATCACAGGCGGTGAGCAGTAACGATAATCCGCCAGTGATTGTTGAAGTGTCTGGTATTGGTCAGTACACCGTGGTGGTTGAGAAAGATCGCCTGGAGCGTTTACCACCAGAGCAGGTGGTGGCGGAAGTGTCCAGCCGTTTCAAGGCCAACCCGAAAACGGTCTTTCTGATCGGTGGCGCAAAAGATGTGCCTTACGATGAAATAATTAAAGCACTGAACTTGTTACATAGTGCGGGTGTGAAATCGGTTGGTTTAATGACGCAGCCTATCTAAACATCTGCGTTTCCCTTGCTTGAAAGAGAGCGGGTAACAGGCGAACAGTTTTTGGAAACCGAGAGTGTCAAAGGCAACCGAACAAAACGACAAGCTCAAGCGGGCGATAATTATTTCAGCAGTGCTGCATGTCATCTTATTTGCGGCGCTGATCTGGAGTTCGTTCGATGAGAATATAGAAGCTTCAGCCGGAGGCGGCGGTGGTTCGTCCATCGACGCTGTCATGGTTGATTCAGGTGCGGTAGTTGAGCAGTACAAACGCATGCAAAGCCAGGAATCAAGCGCGAAGCGTTCTGATGAACAGCGCAAGATGAAGGAACAGCAGGCTGCTGAAGAACTGCGTGAGAAACAAGCGGCTGAACAGGAACGCCTGAAGCAACTTGAGAAAGAGCGGTTAGCGGCTCAGGAGCAGAAAAAGCAGGCTGAAGAAGCCGCAAAACAGGCCGAGTTAAAGCAGAAGCAAGCTGAAGAGGCGGCAGCGAAAGCGGCGGCAGATGCTAAAGCGAAGGCCGAAGCAGATGCTAAAGCTGCGGAAGAAGCAGCGAAGAAAGCGGCTGCAGACGCAAAGAAAAAAGCAGAAGCAGAAGCCGCCAAAGCCGCAGCCGAAGCGCAGAAAAAAGCCGAGGCAGCCGCTGCGGCACTGAAGAAGAAAGCGGAAGCGGCAGAAGCAGCTGCAGCTGAAGCAAGAAAGAAAGCGGCAACTGAAGCTGCTGAAAAAGCCAAAGCAGAAGCTGAGAAGAAAGCGGCTGCTGAAAAGGCTGCAGCTGATAAGAAAGCGGCAGCAGAGAAAGCTGCAGCCGACAAAAAAGCAGCAGAAAAAGCGGCTGCTGAAAAGGCAGCAGCTGATAAGAAAGCAGCGGCAGAAAAAGCCGCTGCAGCAAAAGCGGCCGCAGAGGCAGATGATATTTTCGGTGAGCTAAGCTCTGGTAAGAATGCACCGAAAACGGGGGGAGGGGCGAAAGGGAACAATGCTTCGCCTGCCGGGAGTGGTAATACTAAAAACAATGGCGCATCAGGGGCCGATATCAATAACTATGCCGGGCAGATTAAATCTGCTATCGAAAGTAAGTTCTATGACGCATCGTCCTATGCAGGCAAAACCTGTACGCTGCGCATAAAACTGGCACCCGATGGTATGTTACTGGATATCAAACCTGAAGGTGGCGATCCCGCACTTTGTCAGGCTGCGTTGGCAGCAGCTAAACTTGCGAAGATCCCGAAACCACCAAGCCAGGCAGTATATGAAGTGTTCAAAAACGCGCCATTGGACTTCAAACCGTAATCGCGATGTTGACTGTTCGGACGGTCAACATCAGGCACCGGTTGCCACGGGGTTCTGGTAGTTTTGTGTATTTTAGTTTGTTAACATTCTGCTAAATTATCGTGGGCCATCGGTCCAGATAAGGGAGATATGATGAAGCAGGCATTACGAGTAGCATTTGGTTTTCTCATACTGTGGGCATCAGTTCTGCATGCTGAAGTCCGCATTGTGATCGACAGCGGTGTAGATTCCGGTCGTCCTATTGGTGTTGTTCCTTTCCAGTGGGCGGGGCCTGGTGCGGCACCTGAAGATATTGGCGGCATCGTTGCTGCTGACTTGCGTAACAGCGGTAAATTTAATCCGTTAGATCGCGCTCGTCTGCCACAGCAGCCGGGTAGTGCGCAGGAAGTACAACCAGCTGCATGGTCCGCACTGGGCATTGACGCTGTAGTTGTCGGTCAGGTCACTCCGAATCCGGATGGTTCTTACAATGTTGCTTATCAACTTGTTGACACTGGCGGCGCACCGGGTACTGTACTTGCTCAGAACTCGTACAAAGTGAACAAGCAGTGGCTGCGTTATGCTGGTCATACCGCCAGTGATGAAGTGTTTGAAAAACTGACCGGCATTAAAGGTGCGTTCCGTACTCGTATTGCCTACGTTGTTCAGACCAACGGCGGTCAGTTCCCGTATGAACTGCGCGTATCTGACTATGACGGTTACAACCAGTTTGTCGTTCACCGTTCACCGCAGCCGCTGATGTCTCCGGCGTGGTCACCAGACGGTTCTAAACTGGCTTATGTGACCTTCGAAAGCGGTCGTTCCGCGCTGGTTATTCAGACGCTGGCAAATGGCGCTGTACGTCAGGTGGCTTCATTCCCGCGTCACAACGGTGCACCTGCATTCTCGCCAGACGGCAGCAAACTGGCATTCGCCTTGTCGAAAACCGGTAGTCTGAACCTGTACGTAATGGATTTGGCTTCTGGTCAGATCCGCCAGGTGACTGATGGTCGCAGTAACAATACCGAACCGACCTGGTTCCCGGATAGCCAGAACCTGGCATTTACTTCTGACCAGGCCGGTCGTCCGCAGGTTTATAAAGTGAATATCAACGGCGGTGCGCCACAACGTATTACCTGGGAAGGTTCGCAGAACCAGGATGCGGATGTCAGCAGCGACGGTAAATTTATGGTAATGGTCAGCTCCAATGGTGGGCAGCAGCACATTGCCAAACAAGATCTGGCAACGGGAGGCGTACAAGTTCTGTCGTCCACGTTCCTGGATGAAACGCCAAGTCTGGCACCTAACGGCACTATGGTAATCTACAGCTCTTCTCAGGGGATGGGATCCGTGCTGAATTTGGTTTCTACAGATGGGCGTTTCAAAGCGCGTCTTCCGGCAACTGATGGACAGGTCAAATTCCCTGCCTGGTCGCCGTATCTGTGATAATAATTAATTGAATAGTAAAGGAATCATTGAAATGCAACTGAACAAAGTGCTGAAAGGGCTGATGATTGCTCTGCCTGTTATGGCAATTGCGGCATGTTCTTCCAACAAGAACGCCAGCAATGACGGCAGCGAAGGCATGCTGGGTGCCGGCACTGGTATGGATGCGAACGGCGGCAACGGCAACATGTCTTCCGAAGAGCAGGCTCGTCTGCAAATGCAACAGCTGCAGCAGAACAACATCGTTTACTTCGATCTGGACAAGTACGATATCCGTTCTGACTTCGCTCAAATGCTGGATGCACATGCAAACTTCCTGCGTAGCAACCCGTCTTACAAAGTCACCGTAGAAGGTCACGCGGACGAACGTGGTACTCCGGAATACAACATCTCCCTGGGTGAACGTCGTGCGAACGCCGTTAAGATGTACCTGCAGGGTAAAGGCGTTTCTGCAGACCAGATCTCCATCGTTTCTTACGGTAAAGAAAAACCTGCAGTACTGGGTCATGACGAAGCGGCATACTCCAAAAACCGTCGTGCGGTACTGGTTTACTAAGAGAATTGCATGAGCAGTAACTTCAGACATCAACTATTGAGTCTGTCGTTACTGGTTGGTATAGCGGCCCCCTGGGCCGCTTTTGCTCAGGCACCAATCAGTAGTGTCGGCTCAGGCTCGGTCGAAGACCGCGTCACTCAACTTGAGCGTATTTCTAATGCTCACAGCCAGCTTTTAACCCAACTCCAGCAACAACTTTCTGATAATCAATCCGATATTGATTCCCTGCGTGGTCAGATTCAGGAAAATCAGTATCAACTGAATCAGGTCGTGGAGCGGCAAAAGCAGATCCTGTTGCAGATCGACAGCCTCAGCAGCGGTGGTGCAGCGGCGCAATCAACCAGCAGCGATCAAAGCGGTGCGGCGGCATCAACGACGCCGACAGCTGATGCTGGTACTGCGAATGCTGGCGCGCCGGTGAAAAGCGGCGATGCAAACACGGATTACAATGCAGCTATTGCGCTGGTGCAGGATAAATCCCGCCAGGATGACGCAATGGTGGCATTTCAGAATTTCATCAAAAATTACCCTGATTCAACTTACCTGCCAAACGCCAATTATTGGCTGGGTCAGTTAAACTACAACAAGGGTAAAAAAGATGATGCGGCATACTATTTTGCTTCGGTAGTGAAAAACTATCCGAAGTCACCAAAGGCTGCTGATGCGATGTTTAAAGTCGGCGTCATCATGCAGGACAAAGGTGACACCGCAAAAGCGAAAGCCGTATACCAGCAGGTTATCAGTAAATACCCTGGTACTGATGGCGCTAAACAGGCACAAAAACGTCTGAACGCGATGTAATGCATAACACACGACCAGAAGTCGCATTATTTCTGGTCGTGTCGTGCGAATCATAAGCAGTTGAGTGATCTGCATCGAAATTTTTGTTGCGCTCAAGTCTGAAATCAGTAATATATGCCGCCGTTGCCACGGGATATCAAACAAACCGAAAGCAACGAAAAAGTGGGTCGTTAGCTCAGTTGGTAGAGCAGTTGACTTTTAATCAATTGGTCGCAGGTTCGAATCCTGCACGACCCACCAATCGCTAAGGTGGAAGCGGTAGTAAAACGTGAAGGATAACGTTGCATCAGCAACGGCCCGAAGGGCGAGACGAAGTCGAGTCATCCTGCACGACCCACCACTAACATAGTTAGTTGTAGTATCCAGCGTAGTATTGGGTGATTAGCTCAGCTGGGAGAGCACCTCCCTTACAAGGAGGGGGTCGGCGGTTCGATCCCGTCATCACCCACCACCGGGTCGTTAGCTCAGTTGGTAGAGCAGTTGACTTTTAATCAATTGGTCGCAGGTTCGAATCCTGCACGACCCACCACTAATTACGGTGGGTTCGGTGGAAGTAGTTTGTAGTATCCAGCGCAGTATCGGGTGATTAGCTCAGCTGGGAGAGCACCTCCCTTACAAGGAGGGGGTCGGCGGTTCGATCCCGTCATCACCCACCACTCGGGTCGTTAGCTCAGTTGGTAGAGCAGTTGACTTTTAATCAATTGGTCGCAGGTTCGAATCCTGCACGACCCACCAGTTTTAACATCAAACTCAGATGTTAAGCGTGAAGGATAACGTTACGCCAGCAACGGCCCGTAGGGCGAGCGAAGCGAGTCATCCTGCACGAGCCACCAATTTTAAAGATTGGTTCCGAGTAGAAATCTTTCAGGTAACACCCATATGGGTCGTTAGCTCAGTTGGTAGAGCAGTTGACTTTTAATCAATTGGTCGCAGGTTCGAATCCTGCACGACCCACCAATTTAAAGGTGGTTACTGGTAGAGAACGTGAAGGATAACGTTGCGTTAGCAACGGCCCGAAGGGCGAGACGAAGTCCAGTCATCCTGCACGACCCACCATCCTGAATGATTAAAGCAGCATAATCCCGCAAGGGGTCGTTAGCTCAGTTGGTAGAGCAGTTGACTTTTAATCAATTGGTCGCAGGTTCGAATCCTGCACGACCCACCAATGTAAAAAAGCGCCCTAAAGGCGCTTTTTTGCTATTCAGGCATCTCTCAATTTCAATTCTTGACCCTGATGACATACTCCGCGCTTGCTGCGTAAACAACTTTACGTCGGAGGAATAAGACGCAAAGTGTGGCATTCGGCATCTCATACGTAATTCGAGTGACTTTTCCCCACCATTCGACTATCTTGTTTAGCATATAAAACAAATTACACCGATAACAGCGAATATTACGCTAATGTCGGTTTTAACGTTAAGCCTGTAAAACGAGATGGTAAGATGAGCGTAATGTTTGATCCAGACACGGCGATTTATCCTTTCCCCCCGAAGCCGACGCCGTTAAGCATTGATGAAAAAGCGTATTACCGCGAGAAGATAAAACGTCTGCTAAAAGAACGTAATGCGGTGATGGTTGCCCACTACTATACCGATCCCGAAATTCAACAACTGGCAGAAGAAACCGGTGGCTGTATTTCTGATTCTCTGGAAATGGCGCGCTTCGGTGCAAAGCATCCCGCTTCTACTTTGTTAGTCGCTGGGGTGAGATTTATGGGAGAAACCGCCAAAATTCTCAGTCCGGAAAAAACAATTCTGATGCCGACACTTCAGGCTGAATGTTCACTGGATCTCGGCTGCCCTGTTGAAGAATTTAACGCATTTTGCGATGCCCATCCCGATCGTACTGTCGTCGTCTACGCCAACACTTCTGCTGCGGTAAAAGCGCGCGCAGATTGGGTGGTAACTTCAAGCATTGCCGTCGAACTTATTGATCATCTTGATAGTTTGGGTGAAAAAATCATCTGGGCACCCGACAAACATCTGGGGCGTTACGTGCAAAAACAGACGGGTGGAGACATTCTATGCTGGCAGGGTGCCTGTATTGTGCATGATGAATTTAAGACTCAGGCGTTAACCCGCTTGCAAGAAGAATACCCGGATGCTGCCATACTGGTGCATCCAGAATCACCACAAGCTATTGTCGATATGGCGGATGCGGTCGGTTCCACCAGTCAACTGATCGCTGCTGCGAAAACATTGCCACATCAGAGGCTTATTGTGGCAACCGATCGGGGTATTTTCTACAAAATGCAGCAGGCGGTGCCAGATAAAGAGTTACTGGAAGCACCAACCGCAGGTGAGGGTGCAACCTGCCGCAGCTGCGCGCATTGTCCGTGGATGGCCATGAATGGCCTTCAGGCCATCGCAGAGGCATTAGAACAGGAAGGAAGCAATCACGAGGTTCATGTTGAAGAAAGGCTGCGAGAGAGGGCGCTGGTGCCGCTCAATCGTATGCTGGATTTTGCGGCTACACTACGTGGATAACGAATAATAAGGCGTAACGTTACGCTTTGGGGGAAAGATGGATTTTTTTAGTGTGCAGAATATCCTGGTACATATACCAATAGGGGCAGGCGGTTATGATCTCTCATGGATCGAAGCGGTAGGCACGATCGCTGGGTTGCTGTGTATTGGCCTTGCCAGTCTGGAGAAGATCAGCAACTACTTCTTTGGCCTGATCAACGTCACCTTGTTTGGCATTATTTTCTTTCAGATTCAGCTGTATGCCAGCCTGCTATTACAGGTGTTTTTCTTTGCCGCGAATATTTACGGTTGGTATGCGTGGTCGCGACAAACCAGTCAGAACGAGGCGGAGTTGAAAATTCGCTGGTTGCCATTGCCGAAGGCACTCAGCTGGTTGGCGGTTTGCGTTGTTTCGATTGGTCTGATGACGGTATTTATCAATCCGGTGTTTGCATTTTTGACCCGCGTGGCAGTCATGATCATGCAAGCATTAGGATTACAGGTTGTGATGCCTGAACTGCAACCGGACGCTTTCCCGTTCTGGGATTCATGCATGATGGTGTTATCTATCGTGGCAATGATTCTGATGACGCGTAAGTATGTGGAAAACTGGCTGTTGTGGGTGATTATTAACGTGATTAGCGTCGTTATTTTTGCACTTCAGGGCGTTTACGCCATGTCTCTGGAGTACATCATCCTGACCTTTATTGCGCTCAACGGCAGCCGGATGTGGATCAACAGCGCACGTGAAAGAGGCTCACGCGCGCTGTCCCATTAATGGTGATGATGTGAATGGCCAGACACCCCTTCATTCAGGTGGCAGTCTGGCCCATGACAAGGTTGATATTCCATCTGAATGGTGGCGTGCTCAATCTGATAGTGATCCATCAGGTAGTGTTGGATCTGATCCAACAAGGCATCGTGATCGTGTGGCGGGATCACCTGCACATGCAACGTCATCACCGGCTTCTCGCCTACCATCCATACATGTACATGGTGCACATTGCGGACTTCCGGGATTTCCCGGCACATACGACGCTTCAGTTCAGCGATATCCAGCGATACCGGTGCACCTTCAAGTAATTCATTCACGCTATCTTTCAACAGTCGCCACGCGCTACGCAGAACCAGAAGCGACACCAGTATCGAGAGAATGGGGTCAGCAGGTGTCCAGCCAGTCCAGATAATAATCAACGCGGCAATAATAGCCCCAACCGAACCCAGCAGGTCCCCGAGCACATGCAGTGCCGCTGCTCGTACGTTGAGGTTTTTCTCTTCGCTGCCGTGATGAAGTAACCAGAAAGAAAGTATATTTGCCAGCAACCCAGCCACGGCAATTGCCATCATCATGCCGCCCTCGACCGGACGCGGCGTGCGGAAGCGTTCTATCGCCTCCCAGACAATCAAAATGGTAATTACCACGAGGGCTATGGCATTCACAAACGCCGCGAGCGTGGTCAGTCTTAGCCAACCGAAAGTGTGGCGAATGGTGGGAGGACGACGTGAAAATTGCACGGCGAGTAGGGCGAAAAGCAGGGCGGCAGTATCGGTCAACATATGACCCGCATCGGCCAGCAATGCCAGAGAACCAGAAAGAAAACCACCAACGACTTCTACCAGCATAAACCCGGCAGTCACGCCGAAAGCATACAACAAGCGACGAGCATTATTATCTTCTGGCAGGTGTGAGGACGTGTGTGAGTGTGAGTGCGCCATGACGAGTCATCCCTTAATTATTCTCACTTAACTTTATGACATCATACTGCTTTTAGAAGTGAAAAATTAAAAGGGAGAGACTCCGCTCTCCCATTATTGGCTATTTTGCAGGGTTACTGCGTGGTACCGTCGGTTTTGGTATCGACATCATTATTGATGCCATCACCGGTTTGTACCTTTTTATTGATATCCGGACAGCGACCATCTTTGCACATGGTGTTCTTGTGCTCTTCATCTTTGGTCATTCCGTCATTGTTCATTGAAGAACCATCCGAATGCAGCATTGTGCCGCCAGAACCGGTATTTACCCCGTTATTGTCGACGTTATTTGGCGCGACATTTTCACGGGCGTCAGGGGCTACCTGGCCCGCATCAGCTGCGGCGTTTGCCTGGCCGTTATTAGTTTGCGCTCCGCTATCGGCAGCCAGTGCGGCACCGCTGGCAAGGCTTAGAGTGGCAGTCAGAAATAATGTGGCCAGTTTTGTCATTTTCATAGGATGCTCCTGTTATGGTCGTTATGTCGGATAACCTCTTCCAACAGTGCATTTGCAGGTGAATATAAGGCATTGGTTTAAGATTTCAGCCAGGTTATGAAACGCAGCAGAGAATCTTGAAATAATTAACAAACAAAGGAGTTACAGTTAGAAATTGTAGGAGAGATCTCGTTTTTCGCGACAATCTGGCGTTTTTCTTGCTAATTCCAGGATTAATCCGTTCATAGTGTAAAACCCCGTTTACACATTCTGACGGAAGATATAGATTGGAAGTATTGCATTCACTAAGATAAGTATGGCAACACTGGAACAGACATGAATTATCAGAACGACGATTTACGCATCAAAGAAATCAAAGAGTTACTTCCTCCTGTCGCATTGCTGGAAAAATTCCCCGCTACTGAAAATGCCGCGAATACGGTTGCCCATGCCCGAAAAGCGATCCATAAGATCCTGAAAGGTAATGATGATCGCCTGTTGGTTGTGATTGGCCCATGCTCAATTCATGATCCTGTCGCGGCAAAAGAGTATGCCACTCGCTTGCTGGCGCTGCGTGAAGAGCTGAAAGATGAGCTGGAAATCGTAATGCGCGTCTATTTTGAAAAGCCGCGTACCACGGTGGGCTGGAAAGGGCTGATTAACGATCCGCATATGGATAATAGCTTCCAGATCAACGACGGTCTGCGTATAGCCCGTAAATTGCTGCTTGATATTAACGACAGCGGTCTGCCAGCGGCAGGTGAGTTTCTCGATATGATCACCCCACAATATCTCGCTGACCTGATGAGCTGGGGCGCAATTGGCGCACGTACCACCGAATCGCAGGTGCACCGCGAACTGGCATCAGGGCTTTCTTGTCCGGTCGGCTTCAAAAATGGCACCGACGGTACGATTAAAGTGGCTATCGATGCCATTAATGCCGCCGGTGCGCCGCACTGCTTCCTGTCCGTAACGAAATGGGGGCATTCGGCGATTGTGAATACCAGCGGTAACGGCGATTGCCATATCATTCTGCGCGGCGGTAAAGAGCCTAACTACAGCGCGAAGCACGTTGCTGAAGTGAAAGAAGGGCTGAACAAAGCAGGCCTGCCAGCACAGGTGATGATCGATTTCAGCCATGCTAACTCGTCCAAACAATTCAAAAAGCAGATGGATGTTTGTGCTGACGTTTGCCAGCAGATTGCCGGTGGCGAAAAGGCCATTATTGGCGTGATGGTGGAAAGCCATCTGGTGGAAGGCAATCAGAGCCTCGAGAGCGGGGAGCCGCTGGCCTACGGTAAGAGCATCACCGATGCCTGCATCGGCTGGGAAGATACCGATGCTCTGTTACGTCAACTGGCGAATGCAGTAAAAGCGCGTCGCGGGTAAGGTTTAATTGTCGGATGCGCCGTCAGAGTGGCGTATCCGATGAATCACCACAGGCCTGATAAGTCGCGCAGCGTCGCATCAGGCAATGTGCTCCATTGTTAGCAACAAAAAAGCCGACTCACTTGCAGTCGGCTTTCTCATTTTAAACGAATGACGTTTACTTCGCTTTACCCTGGTTTGCAACCGCCGCTGCTTTCGCTGCGATCTCGTCAGCATTACCCAGATAATAGCGTTTCAGCGGTTTGAAATTCTCGTCGAACTCATACACCAGCGGCACGCCAGTCGGGATATTAAGCTCAAGAATCTCTTCTTCGCTCATGTTATCAAGATATTTCACCAGCGCACGTAAAGAGTTACCGTGTGCAGCGATGATCACGCGCTCACCGCTCTTCATACGCGGCAGAATAGTTTCATTCCAGTAAGGGATCACGCGGTCAATGGTCAGCGCCAGGCTTTCCGTCAGCGGCAGTTCTTTCTCGCTCAGTTTCGCGTAACGCGGATCGTGACCCGGATAACGCTCATCATCTTTAGTCAGTTCCGGCGGAGTCACTGCAAAACCACGACGCCACTGTTTCACCTGCTCGTCGCCATACTTTTCAGCAGTTTCCGCTTTGTTCAGACCCTGCAACGCACCGTAGTGACGTTCGTTCAGTTTCCAGGATTTCTCAACGGGCAGCCATGCCTGATCCAGTTCGTCCAGCACATTCCACAGGGTATGGATAGCGCGTTTCAGCACAGAAGTGTAAGCAAAGTCAAAGCTGTAACCTTCCTCTTTCAGCAGCTTACCTGCTGCTTTTGCTTCGCTTACGCCTTTCTCAGACAGATCCACGTCGTACCAACCGGTGAAACGGTTTTCTTTGTTCCACTGACTTTCGCCATGACGAACCAGAACCAGCTTAGTTACAGCCATATACTTACTCCTCAAATCATCTTTTAATGATAATAATTCTCATTATATTGCCGCGACGAAGCAACAGCAATGCTTACGCATAACCATAGCGAAAATAGTGGCGCAGTGTAAGGTTGTTGTGAATATTGAGTTGCAAATATGTCGGTGTTTGCTGGTGATTTGAACAATATGAGATAAAGCCCTCATGACGAGGGCTTAACATTACTCAGCAATAAACTGATATTCCGTCAGGCTGGAATACTCTTCGCCAGGACGCAGGAAGCAGTCCGGTTGCGGCCATTCAGGGTGGTTCGGGCTGTCCGGTAGAAACTCGCTTTCCAGAGCCAGCCCTTGCCAGTCGGCGTAAGGTTCGGTTCCCCGCGACGGTGTGCCGCCGAGGAAGTTGCCGGAGTAGAATTGCAGAGCCGGAGCGGTGGTGTAGACCTTCAGCTGCAATTTTTCATCTGCTGACCAGACATGCGCCGCCACTTTCTTGCCATCGCCTTTGGCCTGTAACAAGAATGCGTGATCGTAACCTTTCACTTTGCGCTGATCGTCGTCGGCAAGAAACTCACTGGCGATGATTTTGGCGCTGCGGAAATCAAAAGACGTTCCGGCGACAGATTTCAGGCCGTCGTGCGGAATGCCGCCTTCATCAACCGGCAGATATTCGTCCGCCAGAATCTGCAACTTGTGATTGCGCACGTCAGACTGCTCGCCGTCAAGATTGAAATAGACGTGATTAGTCATATTCACCGGGCAAGGTTTATCAACTGTGGCGCGATAAGTAATGGAGATACGGTTATCGTCGGTCAGACGATATTGCACCGTCGCGCCGAGATTACCCGGGAAGCCCTGATCACCATCATCTGAACTCAGGGCAAACAGCACCTGACGATCGTTCTGGTTCACAATCTGCCAGCGACGTTTGTCGAACCCTTCCGGCCCGCCGTGCAGCTGGTTAACGCCCTGACTTGGCGAAAGCGTCACGGTTTCACCGTCAAAGGTATAACGGCTATTGGCGATACGGTTGGCATAACGACCAATAGAGGCCCCCAGAAACGCGGCCTGATCCTGATAGCATTCCGGGCTGGCACAGCCGAGCAGCGCCTCGCGGACGCTGCCATCGGAAAGCGGAATACGGGCGGAAAGTAAAGTCGCACCCCAGTCCATCAGCGTGACTACCATCCCTGCGTTGTTACGCAAAGTTAACAGTCGGTACGGCTGACCATCGGGTGCCAGTGCGGGAGTTTCGTTCAGCACTGTCCTGCTCCTTGTGATGGTTTACAAACGTAAAAAGTCTCTTTAATACCTGTTTTTGCTTCATATTGTTCAGCGACAGCTTGCTGTACGGCAGGCACCAGCTCTTCCGGGATCAACGCGACGATACAGCCGCCAAATCCGCCGCCGGTCATGCGTACGCCACCTTTGTCGCCAATCACAGCTTTGACGATTTCTACCAGAGTGTCAATTTGCGGCACGGTGATTTCGAAATCATCGCGCATAGAGGCATGAGACTCCGCCATCAACTCGCCCATACGTTTCAGGTCGCCTTGCTCCAGCGCGCTGGCAGCTTCAACGGTGCGGGCGTTTTCAGTCAGGATATGACGCACGCGTTTCGCCACGATTGGGTCCAGCTCATGTGCAACAGCGTTGAACTCTTCAATGGTGACATCGCGCAGAGCTGGCTGCTGGAAGAAACGCGCACCGGTTTCACACTGTTCACGACGGGTGTTGTATTCGCTGCCAACCAGGGTACGTTTGAAGTTACTGTTAATGATGACGACAGCCACACCTTTCGGCATGGAAACTGCTTTAGTCCCCAGTGAGCGGCAATCGATCAGCAAGGCATGATCTTTCTTGCCGAGCGCGGAAATTAGCTGATCCATGATCCCGCAGTTACAGCCTACAAACTGGTTTTCTGCTTCCTGACCGTTAAGCGCGATTTGTGCGCCGTCCAGCGGCAGATGATAAAGCTGCTGCAATACGGTTCCGACCGCGACTTCCAGTGAAGCGGAAGAACTTAACCCGGCACCCTGCGGCACATTGCCGCTGATCACCATGTCCACGCCGCCGAAGCTGTTGTTACGCAGTTGCAGATGTTTCACCACGCCACGAACGTAGTTAGCCCATTGATAGTTTTCATGTGCGACAATGGGCGCATCGAGGGAAAACTCGTCGAGCTGATTTTCATAATCGGCTGCCATCACGCGAACTTTACGGTCATCGCGTGGTGCACAACTGATCACGGTTTGATAATCAATCGCGCAGGGCAGAACGAAACCGTCGTTGTAGTCGGTGTGTTCACCAATCAAATTCACGCGGCCAGGCGCCTGAATGGTGTGAGTGGCAGGGTAGCCAAATGCGTTGGCAAACAGAGATTGTGTTTTTTCTTTCAGACTCATTTCTTACACTCCGGATTCGCGAAAATGGATATCGCTGACTGCGCGCAAACGCTCTGCTGCCTGTTCTGCGGTCAGGTCTCGCTGGGTCTCTGCCAGCATTTCATAACCAACCATAAATTTACGTACGGTGGCGGAGCGCAGCAGAGGCGGATAAAAGTGCGCGTGCAGCTGCCAGTGTTGATTCTCTTCGCCATTAAATGGCGCGCCGTGCCAGCCCATAGAGTAGGGGAAGGAGCACTGGAAGAGGTTGTCATAACGACTGGTCAGCTTTTTCAACGCCAGCGCCAGATCGCTGCGCTGGGCGTCGGTCAAATCGGTGATCCGTAAAACGTGGGCTTTGGGCAGCAGTAGCGTTTCGAACGGCCAGGCAGCCCAGTAAGGCACGACGGCTAACCAGTGTTCGGTTTCGACAACGGTACGGCTACCGTCTGCCAGCTCGCGCTGAACATAATCCACCAGCATTGGTGATTTCTGTTCGGCAAAATATTCTTTTTGCAGGCGGTCTTCGCGCTCAGCTTCGTTAGGCAGGAAGCTATTTGCCCAAATCTGACCGTGCGGATGCGGGTTAGAGCAGCCCATCGCCGCGCCTTTGTTTTCAAAAACCTGCACCCATGGGTACGTTTTCCCCAGTTCTGCGGTTTGCTCCTGCCAGGTTTTGACGATTTCCGTCAATGCTGCAACGCTGAGCTCTGGCAGCGTTTTACTGTGATCCGGTGAAAAGCAGATCACCCGGCTGGTGCCGCGCGCGCTCTGGCAACGCATCAGCGGATCGTGACTTTCTGGCGCATCTGGCGTGTCAGACATCAAAGCCGCAAAGTCATTAGTGAAAACGTAAGTCCCGGTGTAATCGGGGTTTTTATCGCCTGTCACCCGCACATTACCTGCGCAGAGGAAGCAATCTGGATCGTGCGCAGGTAACACCTGTTTGGCTGGCGTTTCCTGCGCCCCCTGCCAGGGGCGCTTAGCGCGGTGCGGTGAAACCAGAATCCATTGCCCGGTGAGCGGGTTGTAGCGGCGATGTGGATGATCAACGGGATTAAATTGCGTCATGGTCGTTCCTTAATCGGGATATCCCTGTGGATGGCGTGACTGCCAGTGCCAGGTGTCCTGCGCCATTTCATCGAGTGTGCGCGTTACGCGCCAGTTCAGTTCACGGTCGGCTTTGCTGGCGTCCGCCCAGTAGGCCGGAAGGTCGCCCTCGCGACGCGGTGCAAAATGATAATTAACCGGTTTGCCGCAGGCTTTGCTGAAGGCATTAACCACGTCCAGCACGCTGTTGCCTACGCCAGCGCCGAGGTTGTAGATGTGTACGCCTGGCTTGTTCGCCAGTTTTTCCATCGCCACGACGTGACCGTCCGCCAGATCCATTACGTGGATGTAATCGCGTACGCCAGTACCATCTTCGGTCGGATAATCGTTACCAAAAATCGCCAGCGAGTCGCGACGGCCTACAGCAACCTGGGCGATGTATGGCATCAGGTTATTCGGAATGCCTTGCGGATCTTCGCCCATATCGCCCGACGGATGCGCGCCAACCGGGTTGAAGTAGCGCAGCAGGGCAATGCTCCAGTCCGGCTGGGCTTTTTGCAGATCGGTGAGGATCTGTTCCACCATCAGCTTGCTTTTGCCGTAAGGGCTTTGCGGTGTGCCGGTCGGGAAGCTTTCAACGTATGGAATTTTGGGCTGATCGCCATAAACGGTGGCGGAGGAGCTAAAAATAAAGTTTTTGACGTTAGCGGCGCGCATGGCGCTAATCAGGCGCAGAGTGCCGTTGACATTGTTGTCGTAATATTCCAGCGGTTTTTGTACCGATTCGCCCACGGCTTTCAGCCCGGCGAAGTGGATCACGGTGTCGATAGCGTGATCGTGCAGGATCTCGGTCATCAACGCTTCGTTACGAATATCGCCTTCAACAAACGTTGGATGTTTGCCGCCTAAACGCTCGATAACAGGCAGTACGCTGCGCTTACTGTTACAGAGGTTATCAAGAATGATGACATCATGACCGTTTTGCAGTAATTGCACACAGGTATGACTTCCAATGTAACCGCTACCACCGGTAACCAGAACTCTCATAATTCGCTCCATTAGGCTTATGGTATGAAATAACCATAGCATAACAAAGATGCGAAAAGTGTGACATGGAATAAATTAGTGGAATCGTTTACACAAGAATTTAGCCGTTTTTTATGCGCGATTAAGTGATTATAAAACAGAGGGTTTATGAATGATTGCGCTTTTTATCTGAAAAAAGACGCGGTTTCATGCCTGCATGCGTCGAACCGTTGGCCGGAGAGGGCGCTAAGGCCGCCTCCGGCAAGGTCAGCACTACCGACTCAATATATTTTTGTCAGCACATAGCGATAGAGTCCACCGTCCGGCACGAACTCAAGACGATGGGTAATACAGGCAGGCGCATCTTCAGCGTGGTGCGAAACAAACAACAATTGCGTTTCACCTTCGCTAATCAGCACATCAACAAAACGGCGGATAAGCTGGCGATTCAGCGGATCAAGCCCCTGTAGTGGTTCATCGAGAATAAGCAACGTCGGATGTTTCACCAGTGCGCGGACAATCAGCGCCAGACGCTGCTGTCCCCAGGAAAGACTATGGAACGGAGCGTCAGCCGTGCGTTTATCAATGCCGAGAATATCCAGCCACTGCTGCACCAGTTTTTGCTGGCGATCCGAAACGGCCTGATAAATGCCAATCGAATCAAAATAGCCAGAAAGAATCACATTACGCACGGTAGTGCTGACCCGGTAATCCAGATGCAAACTACTGCTGACGTAACCGATATGCTTTTTGATATCCCAGATGGTTTCGCCGCTGCCGCGACGTCGTCCGAAAAGCGTCAAATCGTTGCTGTAACCTTGCGGATGATCGCCAGTAACCAGGCTTAATAACGTCGATTTTCCTGCACCATTTGGCCCGACAATTTGCCAGTGTTCGCTTGGATTCACCTGCCAGCTAAGGTTATTAAGAATGGGGCGATCGTTATAAGAAACCACGCCATTGTTCAGCACAATGCGCGGTTCGTTGGCGGGTAAGGCGTGACGTGCTGAAGGTTCATCCGGCTCCGGCAGTTGCACACCTTCAAGCTGTTCACTATGCGCCAGTTGCGCGACGAGTGCTTGTTGGAGCAGTTCCTCTTTAGCGCCAGTTTCCGCTAACGTGCAATCCGCCAGCACGCCAGCAAACTGGACAAACTCCGGGATCTCATCGAAGCGATTGAGCACCAGTACCAGAGTAATACCGGACTGATGTAACGAGGCGAGTCGCTCAGCCAGCTGCTGACGTGAGGCAACATCCAGGCCATCGAACGGCTCATCAAGAATCAACAAGTCAGGCTCCGACATCAGCGCCTGACACAGCAGGGTTTTTCGCGTCTCGCCAGTGGAAAGGTATTTAAAGCGTCGGTCGAGGAGGGCGGTAATACCGAACTGCTGCGCCAGTTGCATGCAACGCGGTGCATCCTTTACTTCATCCTGAATGATCTCAGCCGTAGTGCGTCCGGTGTCATCTTCGCCAGGGCCGAGCATATCGGTGTTATTCCGCTGCCATTCGTCGCTGACGAGTTTTTGCAATTGCTCGAAGGAGAGACGAGTGATGTGGGAAAACTGGCTTTGCCGTTCACCTTTCAAAAGCGGAAGTTCCCCCGCCAGCGCGCGGGCCAGGGCCGATTTCCCGCTTCCATTCGAACCGACAAACGCCCAACTATCACCCGCGTTTAACGTTAGCTGAGGCAATTGCAGCGTTTTTGTGTCGCTAAGACGAAACGTGCCTTGCAAAATTTGCAACGATGACATTTTATATCCCACTTTGTGCAGCGATTACTGACAGGGATACGTGTTTCATAACAAATTGTCAACACGCTTAGCACAGCGTGGCGATAATCACGCTGTCGGCATTAAAGTAGGCCGTGACATTCTGTCCTTGCTGAAGAGAAGTCGCTTCATTTACCGGCACTGTGGCGCACAGTGTTTGCCCGTCGGGTAGCGCCATTAATACTTCGCACTGCTCTGCGCCGCGCTCAATATGACTAATAATACCCGGTAATTGGTTGTCAGCGTTTTGCGCGACCGCCTCGTCCTGAGTAATACCTACCCACGGCGCTTTTAGCAATATCAACACTTCTTTGCCTTCATCCAGCCCCAGACGCGCGCCGCTTTGTGCGGTAATTGCGACTTTCAGGCGTGTTTTTCCGTCAGCCAGTAAGACATCAACATGCTGTTGAACGTCATCATGATCGCGGGCGGTGATGGTACCGAACCACTGGTTACGGGCGCTGGTTTGCAGTGAAAAACGTGAGATCGCGGCCAGCAGGCTGTTCAGCGGCAGGGCGTCATCGTCACTTAACACATCAAAGGCTTTTTGCTGGATTTGCGCCAGTAAGTCATAGAGCTGAATCAGTCGCTGACCATAGCGGGTCAGTACTGCGCCGCCGCCACCTTTACCGCCTGTTGCGCGCTCGACCAGAATATGCTCACTTAACTGATTCATCTCGTTAATGGCATCCCAGGCGCTTTTATAGCTAATACCGGCATCTTTCGCTCCCTGGCTAATGGAACCGGAAAGCGCAATGTGTTTTAGTAGCGAAATGCGGCGCGGGTCGGCGAATAATTTTTGTTGGAGCTTAAGGGTGAGAAGGATTTCGGCCTGCATAACAATGTCCTGGCAAAAGTCTTATTGTGACGGAAAACGAACGCCACGCAAAGCTGACCGCACAAAAGGGGAGTGCTTTTCTGTGCTTAGCGGTTAGAATAGTCTCATGACTATATCTGGAGTTGACCATGTTAGAGTTATTAAAAAGTCTGGTATTCGCCGTAATCATGGTACCTGTCGTGATGGCCATCATCCTGGGTCTGATTTACGGTCTTGGTGAAGTATTCAACATCTTTTCTGGTGTTGGTAAAAAAGACCAGCCCGGACAAAATCATTGATTCCCTGAATGCCCGCTTAGTCGGGCATTTTCTTTTTCTCAACTTCCTGCTTTTCCTGCCGATATTTTTTCTTATCTACCTCACAAAGGTTAGCAATAACTGCTGGGAAAATTCCGAGTTAGTCGTTATATTGTCGCCTACATAACGTTACATTAAGGGGTTACCAATGGCTCGTAAATGGTTGAACTTGTTTGCCGGGGCGGCACTCTCTTTCGCTGTTGCTGGCAATGCACTGGCAGATGAAGGGAAAATCACGGTGTTCGCCGCCGCATCACTGACTAACGCAATGCAGGACATTGCTACGCAGTTTAAAAAAGAGAAAGGCGTGGATGTGGTTTCTTCTTTCGCTTCGTCATCTACTCTCGCCCGTCAGATTGAAGCGGGTGCGCCTGCGGATCTGTTTATTTCTGCCGATCAGAAATGGATGGATTATGCGGTTGATAAAAAAGCGATCGATACAGCTACGCGTCAGACACTGCTCGGCAATAGCCTGGTCGTTGTAGCACCGAAAGCCAGCGTGCAGAAAGATTTCACCATCGACAGCAAAACCAACTGGACTTCACTGCTGAATGGCGGTCGCCTGGCGGTTGGCGATCCGGAACATGTTCCCGCTGGCATTTATGCAAAAGAAGCACTGCAAAAACTGGGCGCATGGGATACGCTCTCTCCGAAACTGGCCCCAGCGGAAGATGTTCGTGGGGCGCTGGCGCTGGTCGAACGTAACGAAGCGCCTCTGGGCATTGTCTACGGTTCTGACGCAGTTGCCAGCAAAGGGGTAAAAGTGGTTGCCACCTTCCCGGAAGATTCACATAAAAAAGTGGAATATCCGGTTGCTGTTGTGGAAGGGCATAACAATGCGACAGTGAAAGCATTTTATGATTATCTGAAGGGACCGCAGGCAGCGGAAATCTTTAAACGTTACGGATTTACAATCAAGTAATGATACTGACCGATCCAGAATGGCAGGCAGTTTTATTAAGTCTGAAAGTTTCTTCCCTGGCTGTGCTGTTTAGCCTGCCGTTTGGGATCTTTTTTGCCTGGTTACTGGTGCGTTGCACGTTTCCGGGCAAAGCTCTGCTCGACAGCGTACTGCATCTACCGCTGGTGTTACCGCCCGTGGTCGTCGGTTACTTATTATTAGTTTCGATGGGACGGCGCGGATTTATCGGTGAACGTCTGTATGACTGGTTTGGTATTACCTTCGCCTTTAGCTGGCGCGGCGCGGTTCTCGCTGCCGCCGTCATGTCGTTTCCGCTGATGGTGCGGGCAATTCGTCTGGCGCTGGAAGGGGTTGATGTCAAACTGGAACAGGCCGCAAGAACACTGGGGGCCGGGCGCTGGCGCGTTTTCTTTACTATCACGTTACCGCTGACCTTACCGGGAATTATTGTTGGTACGGTACTGGCTTTTGCTCGTTCTCTCGGTGAGTTTGGTGCAACCATCACCTTTGTGTCGAACATTCCTGGTGAAACGCGAACCATTCCTTCTGCCATGTATACCCTGATCCAGACCCCCGGCGGGGAAAGTGGAGCGGCGAGACTGTGCATTATTTCTATTGCGCTGGCGATGATCTCCCTGTTGATTTCAGAATGGCTGGCCAGAATCAGCCGTGAACGGGCGGGGCGCTAATCATGCTGGAACTGAATTTTTCCCAGACGTTGGGCAACCATTGCCTGACTATTAATGAAACGCTGCCCGCCAATGGCATCACTGCTATCTTTGGCGTCTCCGGTGCCGGAAAAACTTCGCTGATTAACGCCATCAGTGGACTGACGCGCCCGCAAAAAGGGCGGATTGTCCTCAATGGGCGGGTACTAAATGATGCCGAAAAAGGTATCTGCCTGACGCCGGAAAAGCGTCGCGTTGGCTATGTTTTTCAGGATGCGCGGCTGTTCCCGCATTACAAAGTGCGTGGCAATCTGCGCTACGGCATGTCGAAAAGTATGGTCGATCAGTTCGATAAGCTGGTGGCGCTTTTAGGCATTGAACCGTTGCTTGACCGTTTACCAGGCAGCCTGTCCGGAGGCGAAAAACAGCGCGTGGCGATTGGTCGGGCTTTGCTGACAGCACCGGAATTGCTGTTGCTGGATGAACCGCTGGCGTCACTGGATATTCCGCGTAAACGCGAACTGTTGCCTTATCTGCAACGGCTGACACGGGAAATCAACATTCCGATGTTGTATGTCAGCCATTCGCTGGATGAGATCCTCCATCTGGCAGACAGAGTGATGGTACTGGAAAACGGTCAGGTGAAAGCCTTTGGCGCGCTGGAGGAAGTGTGGGGCAGTAGCGTGATGAATCCGTGGCTGCCGAAAGAGCAACAAAGTAGCATTCTGAAAGTGACGGTGCTTGAGCATCATCCGCATTACGCGATGACCGCGCTGGCGCTGGGCGATCAGCATTTGTGGGTCAATAAGCTGGACGAACCGCTGCAAGCTGCGCTACGTATCCGCATTCAGGCTTCCGATGTTTCTCTGGTTTTACAACCGCCGCAGCAAACCAGCATTCGTAACGTATTGCGGGCAAAAGTTGTTAATAGTTATGACGACAACGGCCAGGTGGAAGTGGAACTGGAAGTCGGCGGTAAAACGCTGTGGGCGCGTATCAGCCCGTGGGCCAGGGATGAACTGGCGATCAAACCTGGCCTGTGGCTGTACGCGCAAATTAAAAGTGTGTCGATAACCGCCTGATTAAATCAGGTGGCTATAAATGAACTGGGCAATGCTGTCGGTGGTGTTATCACCAATCACAATGTTGGCGCGCGCTTTTACCGCGTCATCGGCGTTGCCCATCGCCACGCCTGTACCAGCGGCTTCCAGCATACTGATATCATTAAAGTTATCGCCGAATGCCACGACGTTTTCCATCGACCAACCTTGCGCCTCAACCCATTTCGTCAAACGTTTACCTTTGCTGTTGCCGCCGCGTGCAATATCAACCTGATCGTGCCAGGACCATTCACACTCCAGTCCCAGTTCATGTTCGACATGCTTACCAAAATGCTGCAATTGCGGCAGGTCATCGTGCGTCAGGGCGAACTTCCATACGGCGTTAACTTGTTGCGCCGTTTCAGCCAGAGAAGCGACTTGTGTGAAAGTCGGACGCTGTTCCGGCGGCAGGGTTTGCGCCCAGTTAGATGTGCGAATGACATGCCCGGTCGGGTGCTCATAGACCATTGCATCATCGACATACATCAGACCGTGAATGTGGTGTTCATTCAGCATCTCAATGAGTTGCAGGGCTTTAATAACGGGCATTGGGTCCGCTTCCAGCACGGTTTTTGCATGATAATCATACAAATAGGTGCCATTACAGCAAATAGCAGGTGTATCCAGCGCCAGCGCCTGATAAAAAGGATGAATAGCGACGTGATGGCGACCTGTGACGATGATTAATTGATAGCCTGCTTCGCGAGCGCGGGCCAGGGCTTCTATCGATGAAGGAAGCAGGGTCTTTTTCGGGGTCAATAAGGTGCCGTCTAAGTCGAGAGCAATCACGCGTGTGGTCATGGCGTATTCCAGATTAAGGTTAAGAATTTTCGTCTGCGCGAATGGTACACCGATACCACTATCGGACAAAATTCTGCGTTTTAATTCAGCATTCACCGCCAAAAGCGACTAATTTTAGCTGTTACAGTCAGTTGCTAAATGCAAAGGAGCATTCATGAAGCAAACAGTTTATATCGCCAGCCCTGAGAGCCAGCAAATTCACGTCTGGAACCTGAATCATGAAGGCGCACTGACGCTGACACAGGTTGTCGATGTGCCGGGGCAGGTGCAGCCGATGGTGGTCAGCCCGGACAAACGTTATCTCTATGTTGGTGTTCGCCCTGAGTTTCGCGTCCTGGCGTATCGTATCGCCCCGGACGATGGCGCACTGACCTTTGCCGCAGAGTCTGCGCTGCCGGGTAGTCCGACGCATATTTCCACCGATCACCAGGGGCAGTTTGTCTTTGTAGGTTCTTACAATGCGGGTAACGTGAGCGTAACGCGTCTGGAAGATGGCCTGCCAGTGGGCGTCGTCGATGTGGTCGAGGGGCTGGACGGTTGCCATTCCGCCAATATCTCACCGGACAACCGTACGCTGTGGGTTCCGGCATTAAAGCAGGATCGCATTTGCCTGTTTACGGTCAGCGATGATGGTCATCTCGTGGCGCAGGACCCTGCGGAAGTGACCACCGTTGAAGGGGCCGGCCCGCGTCATATGGTATTCCATCCAAACGAACAATATGCGTATTGCGTCAATGAGTTAAACAGCTCAGTGGATGTCTGGGAACTGAAAGATCCGCACGGTAATATCGAATGTGTCCAGACGCTGGATATGATGCCGGAAAACTTCTCCGACACCCGTTGGGCGGCTGATATTCATATCACCCCGGATGGTCGCCATTTATACGCCTGCGACCGTACCGCCAGCCTGATTACCGTTTTCAGCGTTTCGGAAGATGGCAGCGTGTTGAGTAAAGAAGGCTTCCAGCCAACGGAAACCCAGCCGCGCGGCTTCAATGTTGATCACAGCGGCAAGTATCTGATTGCCGCCGGGCAAAAATCTCACCACATCTCGGTATACGAAATTGTTGGCGAGCAGGGACTACTGCATGAAAAAGGCCGTTATGCGGTCGGGCAGGGACCAATGTGGGTGGTGGTTAACGCACACTAACCGCTGATTTAACCGGCGCAGTCTCTCCTGCGCCGGTGTATTAACCTATCTCCTGTAACGCATGTCTCTGGCGTTCGACGATATTGGTCCACAAATTGTCTTTATCGTCAGTCCACAAATTAATCAGCAAGGCAAAAAAGCGTTCAGCTGCCGGAGAAAGCACGGCATCTTTGCGGCGAATAATCCCCAATGTCCGACGTATAACGGGTTCCACCAGTGGGATACCAATAATCGAAGAATAGGGCGCATGGGGCATTGCCAGACCAGGAAGCGCCGAAATCCCCAGTCCTGCCTCCACTAGTCCTAATGACGTCGAAAGATGACGCACTTCGTAAAACCAGTCCAGCTTCCAGGGCTTGTCGGCTAGCTGTTGTTCTATCAACAATCGGTTGCCGCTGGAGGAACGTACGCCAATCATTTTGTAACCCACTAACTCCTGCCATTCTACAAGCTGCTTTTTGGCCAATGGATGGTCACGCCGACAGGCCAGCACGAATGGCTCGTTGACCAGTGGGGTAAAATCAATGGATGAATTTGTGACGTTGTTCATGTTTATGCCAAAGTCTGATTCGTTACACAGCACCGATTCCATGCAATTATTCGTGCCTTGTTCCAGAATCCGCACTTTAATATTGGGATACAGCTCATTAAATTTACCGATTGCCAGCGGTAAAAAATAAAATACTGCGGTCGGAATACACGCTAACGTCACCATACCACGATGATAAGCATTCATATCACGAATATTAAAAAGCGTTTCATCGAATTTCTTTATTAATTCCCGCGCCTCCGGGAGCAACCTTTTTCCTGCTTTTGTTAACGTAACCTTGCGAGTTGTACGCTCAAATAGTTGAATATGTAAATCTTCCTCCATCTTTTTTATTCTTCGCGTTAATGCAGGTTGCGTAATATTGAGTAATTTAGCGGCATTGTTAAATGAACTGGACTCTGCCAGTATGACAAATGCCTTCATACTTGATAATTCATGCTTCATTATTACTCCGGAAAATGGAAGCGACGATTTTGGGTGGCTGGTCGTTAAAAATTTTAACTGCATTTAGCCAACTTAAATTAATGAAAAAAAGTTATTAATCGTTGAGCTAAAGTCATTAGAGATGCTTTGTCCTTAATGTAACCATATCGCAATAAGTTATGTTTTTAAATTGAGGGCATTATTATGAAAAAAATACCCTGCGTGATGATGCGAGGTGGAACCTCGAGGGGCGCGTTCCTGTTAGCGGAACATTTACCCGAAGATCAAACGCAGCGCGATAAAATATTGATGGCAATTATGGGTTCCGGTAACGATCTGGAAATTGACGGTATTGGCGGCGGTAATCCACTGACCAGTAAAGTCGCCATTATTAGCCGTTCCAGCGATCCGCGTGCTGATGTCGATTATCTGTTTGCTCAAGTTATCGTCCATGAGCAACGTGTCGATACCACGCCTAACTGCGGCAATATGCTGTCTGGCGTAGGGGCATTCGCCATTGAAAATGGTTTGATTGCAGCGACTTCGCCAGTTACCCGTGTACGTATCCGCAACGTCAATACGGGTACGTTCATCGAAGCTGATGTGCAAACGCCAAATGGTGTTGTCGAGTACGAGGGTAGCGCCAGAATTGACGGCGTACCGGGTACTGCCGCACCGGTTGCGCTCACTTTCCTGAATGCCGCTGGAACGAAAACCGGAAAAGTTTTCCCGACTGATAATCAGATTGATTATTTTGACGATGTCCCGGTGACCTGTATCGATATGGCGATGCCAGTCGTCATTATTCCGGCTGAATATCTGGGAAAAACAGGTTATGAATTACCGGCGGAACTGGATGCCGACAAAGCATTATTAGCCCGCATTGAATCTATCCGGCTACAAGCGGGTAAAGCAATGGGCTTAGGTGATGTCAGTAATATGGTTATCCCTAAACCTGTGCTTATTTCTCCAGCGCAGAAAGGCGGGGCAATTAATGTGCGTTATTTTATGCCGCATTCTTGCCATCGCGCGCTGGCGATAACCGGTGCTATTGCTATTTCCAGTAGTTGTGCATTGGAAGGCACCGTCACCCGACAAATCGTCCCTTCTGTAGGATATGGCAATATCAATATTGAACACCCCAGTGGTGCGCTCGACGTTCATTTAAGTAATGAAGGTCAGGATGCCACGACGTTACGCGCATCTGTTATTCGGACAACCAGAAAAATATTTTCCGGTGAAGTTTATCTTCCCTGAAAAAATTCGTTGTCAGGATAAGGACAATCAATAAAGGACTTCTGTATGAGTCATACAGAAAGAACAGGATTTTAAATGAATAAGAAATCGTTATGGAAGCTAATTCTGATATTAGCGATCCCATGTATTATTGGTTTTATGCCAGCTCCGGCAGGATTAAGCGAACTGGCGTGGGTGCTTTTTGGTATTTACCTGGCGGCCATTGTGGGTCTGGTTATCAAGCCTTTCCCGGAACCTGTCGTACTGTTAATTGCCGTTGCTGCCTCAATGGTGGTGGTCGGTAACTTATCCGACGGTGCGTTTAAGACCACCGCCGTATTAAGCGGTTACTCTTCAGGTACTACCTGGCTGGTGTTCTCGGCGTTTACCTTAAGCGCCGCATTTGTGACCACCGGTTTAGGTAAACGTATTGCCTATCTGCTGATTGGTAAAATCGGTAACACCACGCTGGGTCTGGGTTACGTTACGGTATTCCTCGATCTGGTACTGGCTCCGGCAACACCGTCTAACACCGCGCGTGCGGGCGGCATTGTGTTACCGATCATCAACAGCGTGGCGGTGGCTTTGGGGTCCGAACCGGAAAAAAGTCCGCGTCGTGTCGGACATTACCTGATGATGTCCATTTACATGGTCACCAAAACCACCAGCTATATGTTCTTTACCGCAATGGCGGGGAACATTCTGGCGCTGAAAATGATCAACGACATTCTGCACCTGCAAATTAGCTGGGGTGGATGGGCACTGGCCGCCGGATTGCCGGGCATCATTATGCTGCTGGTCACCCCGCTGGTGATTTATACCATGTATCCGCCAGAAATTAAGAAGGTGGATAACAAAACCATCGCCAAAGCGGGCCTTGCCGAACTGGGACCGATGAAAATCCGCGAAAAAATGCTGCTCGGTGTCTTTGTGCTGGCGCTACTGGGCTGGATTTTCAGTAAGTCTCTGGGGGTTGATGAATCCACTGTGGCAATCGTTGTTATGGCGACCATGCTGCTGCTGGGTATCGTTACCTGGGAAGACGTGGTTAAAAATAAAGGCGGCTGGAATACCTTAATCTGGTACGGCGGTATTATCGGCTTAAGCTCCTTATTATCGAAAGTTAAATTTTTCGAATGGTTAGCTGAAGTCTTTAAAAATAACCTGGCATTTGATGGTCACGGTAACGTTGCTTTCTTCGTTATTATTTTCCTCAGCATCATCGTGCGTTATTTCTTCGCTTCCGGTAGTGCCTATATCGTTGCTATGTTACCGGTATTTGCCATGCTGGCGAACGTCTCCGGCGCACCGTTAATGTTAACCGCGCTGGCACTGTTGTTCTCCAACTCCTATGGCGGCATGGTTACTCACTATGGCGGCGCGGCAGGTCCGGTCATCTTTGGCGTGGGTTACAACGATATTAAATCCTGGTGGTTGGTCGGTGCGGTACTGACGATATTAACCTTCCTGGTGCATATCACCCTCGGCGTGTGGTGGTGGAATATGCTGATCGGCTGGAACATGCTGTAAATATTCTCGTCATACTTCAAGTTGCATGTGCTGCGTCTGCGTTCGCTCACCCCAGTCACTTACTTATGTAAGCTCCTGGGGATTCACTCGCTTGTCGCCTTCCTGCAACTCGAATTATTTAGAGTATATCCATTTATTATCTTTCTGCGCACTTCACGGTGCGCAGATATCTGGAGCATTTGATGATCAAGTTATCTGAAAAAGGCGTGTTTCTCGCCAGTAATAACGAAATAATTGCCGAAGAACATTTCACCGGCGAAATTAAAAAAGAAGAAGCCAAAAAAGGCACTATTGCCTGGTCTATTCTCTCTTCGCATAATACGTCCGGAAATATGGATAAACTTAAAATTAAGTTTGATTCATTAGCCTCTCACGATATTACCTTTGTTGGTATTGTACAGACCGCTAAAGCGTCCGGTATGGAACGTTTCCCGCTGCCGTATGTGCTGACCAACTGCCATAACTCACTCTGCGCCGTCGGCGGCACTATTAACGGTGATGACCATGTTTTTGGTTTATCGGCGGCCCAGCGTTATGGCGGTATTTTTGTGCCTCCGCATATTGCGGTCATCCATCAATATATGCGTGAGATGATGGCAGGCGGCGGCAAAATGATCCTCGGGTCAGACAGCCACACCCGTTACGGTGCATTAGGGACAATGGCAGTCGGTGAGGGCGGCGGTGAGTTGGTAAAACAGCTGCTTAATGACACCTGGGATATCGACTATCCGGGCGTGGTTGCGGTGCATCTGACCGGAAAACCTGCGCCGTATGTGGGGCCACAGGATGTGGCGCTGGCTATCATTGGCGCGGTGTTCAAAAACGGTTACGTCAAAAACAAAGTCATGGAGTTCGTTGGACCGGGCGTTAGCGCGCTCTCTACCGATTTCCGTAACAGCGTTGACGTGATGACCACGGAAACCACCTGTTTAAGCTCCGTCTGGCAAACTGATGAAGAAGTGCATAACTGGCTGGCGCTGCACGGTCGCGGCCAGGATTACTGCCAGCTTAACCCTCAACCGATGGCGTACTACGATGGCTGCATCAGCGTTGATTTAAGCGCCATCAAACCAATGATTGCGCTGCCGTTCCACCCGAGCAACGTGTATGAAATCGACACACTGAACCAGAACCTGACCGACATTCTGCGTGAGATTGAAATTGAGTCCGAACGCGTGGCGCACGGTAAAGCCAAACTCTCGCTGCTGGATAAAGTGGAAAATGGTCGCCTGAAAGTGCAGCAGGGGATTATCGCGGGCTGTTCTGGCGGTAACTACGAAAACGTCATCGCGGCGGCGAATGCACTGCGCGGTCAATCCTGTGGCAATGACACCTTCTCGCTGGCAGTTTACCCGTCATCACAGCCGGTGTTTATGGATCTCGCCAAAAAAGGTGTGGTAGCAGATTTGATTGGCGCAGGCGCAATCATCAGAACCGCGTTCTGCGGCCCATGCTTTGGCGCGGGCGATACGCCAATCAACAACGGTTTGAGTATTCGCCACACCACGCGTAACTTCCCGAACCGCGAAGGCTCTAAGCCAGCTAATGGGCAGATGTCAGCGGTGGCGTTGATGGACGCTCGTTCTATCGCTGCGACTGCGGCAAACGGTGGCTATTTAACCTCTGCCAGCGAACTTGATTGCTGGGACAACGTGCCGGAGTACGCCTTCGATGTAACGCCGTATAAAAATCGCGTTTATCAGGGCTTTGTGAAAGGGGCAACTCAGCAACCGCTGATTTACGGACCGAACATTAAAGACTGGCCGGAATTGGGTGCGCTGACTGACAATATCGTCCTGAAAGTGTGCTCGAAGATCCTCGACGAAGTGACCACCACCGACGAACTGATTCCTTCCGGTGAAACCTCTTCTTATCGTTCAAATCCGATTGGTCTGGCGGAGTTTACCCTGTCACGCCGCGATCCCGGTTATGTTGGCAGAAGTAAAGCGACTGCTGAGCTGGAAAATCAGCGTCTGGCGGGGAATGTCAGCGAGCTGACAGAGGTGTTTGCGCGCATTAAGCAGATTGCTGGTCAGGAGCATATTGATCCGCTGCAAACTGAAATTGGCAGCATGGTATATGCGGTGAAACCAGGCGATGGTTCTGCGCGTGAACAGGCGGCGAGCTGCCAGCGTGTGATTGGCGGTCTGGCGAATATTGCCGAAGAGTACGCGACTAAACGCTACCGTTCTAACGTCATCAACTGGGGGATGTTACCGCTGCAGATGGCAGAAGTGCCAACCTTTGAAGTGGGGGATTACATTTACATCCCTGGCATTAAAGCGGCGCTGGATAATCCGGGTACGACGTTTAAAGGTTATGTGATCCATGAAGATGCGCCGGTAACGGAAATTACGCTCTATATGGAAAGTCTGACTGCTGAAGAGCGCGAGATTATCAAGGCGGGTAGTTTGATTAACTTCAATAAAAACCGTCAGATGTAAAAAGCGCCATGTGAATGTAGGTCGCATTCGGCACTTATTGTCGGATGCGATGCTTGCGCATCTTATCCGACCTACGAATCGCATCGAATCTGTAGGCCAGATAAGGCATTTTCGCAGCATCCGGCACTTATTGTCGGATGCGATGCTTGCGCATCTTATCCGACCTACAAATCGCATCGAACCGTAGGCCGGATAAGGCGTTTACGCCGCATCCGGCAAATAGTTAATTGCTCTTACTTCTTCGCCTCTGCAACCACTTTACTACCCACGCCGCGGTTATTGTATTCCCACATGCGGTTGTAGTTAGTGTCATTCAGATTGCGCTGTATTTCGTCGTTATCATCTACGCTGCCGGTATTACCCGCAAACGGACGATTAGAGATCACCGCATCGGCCCACGGTTTAGCCGTGTTAAAACCTTCGTTGATGGCGCTATCACGGATCACCACCTGACCGTTGGTATTGGCATCAACATCCAGCGAGCGGCCCAGTTGCGCCACACCATCACCGAAAGCATTGAAACGGCTGTTTACGGCGAGGAAACCGTAGTAAATGTTGGACAGCGTAGCCGGTGCAAACACATACGCTTCTTGCTGAGTACGTGAGTTCACCACGCGGAATTCGGTGTTATCGAACACCACTGCGCCGCGACCAGAAACGATATCCACATCCCCTTCAATGTAGCTGTTGGTCACCAGCGTACGCGGCTGACGATTCGTTTCCAGACGGTTCTGCACACCGCTGTTGGTGACAAAGAAGGTGTTCTGACGACCGAGAATGTTAACGTTGTTAATCTGTACCTGGTCACCATCAGTACGCAGTGCCACCGCCGGATGGTTACCTGCATCTACGCTATCGCCCAGCGTGTTTTCGATGGTCAGATTTTGCAGTTGCAGGCCATTGTTTTGTGACCAGAAGACCGCAGAGCAGAGAACACCGATACTGTCGCTGCGTTTGCTCTGGCAGCTATCGTACATATACCACGCTGGTTTACCTGGCATATATTTGCCGCGCGGGTTGACGTCGTGACGCCAGTCGGCAGGGCTCATGCCACCATCAAGGGAAAGCCCAATCTTCACATCAATCGGTTTTTCACCTGTACCGTACAGAGTAATTCCACCCGGAGCGGCAGGGACATATACCGTTCCCTGATACTCACCAGGCATCACGGCAATATACTGGCGCTTGTTGGTACGCTTGATAATTGCCGCATCTACCGCCGCCTGAATCGTGGTATGCGTTACACCTTGAGTGCCCGCCGGGCCGACAACAAATTCAGGTTGCGCAGGCAGGGTAATCGGGGAAGGATTCCACGCTGCAGCACCTGGTGTCAGGGATGCAAAATAGTGTTGAGCATCGAAATTCTGCGCTTCTTTTGCCGACAGAATCGGGCGAGAAGAGGTACCAGGCGCGGTTTGATCAGAAGGACGTTGATCGGGCGGGGTTGAGCTACAGGCGGTCAGCGTCACGCCAAAAGCCAATGCCAGCGCCAGACGGGAAACTGAAAATGTGTTCACAGGTTGCTCCGGGCTATGAAATAGAAAAATGAATCCGTTGAAGCCTGCTTTTTTATACTAACTTGAGCGAAACGGGAAGGTAAAAAGACAAAAAGTTGTTTTTAATACCTTTAAGTGATACCAGATGGCATTGCGCCATCTGGCAGAGTGATTAACTAAACATTGCAGTAATCGAGGCGCTTGCCAGAGAGTGGAAATGAACGTTAAACCCGACCATCGCGCCGCTGGCACCTTCATCGACATCAATACGTTCTATATCCAGCGCGTGAACGGTAAAAATGTAGCGATGAGTTTCGCCTTTCGGCGGTGCTGCGCCATCGTACCCGGTTTTACCAAAGTCGGTACGCGTCTGCAAAACGCCGTCTGGCATTGCTACCAGACCAGAGCCAAACCCTTGCGGTAATACGCGGGTATCAGCGGGTAAGTTAACAACTACCCAGTGCCACCAGCCGGAGCCGGTTGGCGCATCCGGGTCGTAGCAGGTGACAACAAAACTTTTCGTTCCCGCAGGAACATCATCCCACGCCAGATGCGGTGAAATATTATCGCCATCGTAACCCATGCCGTTAAAGACATGACGATGCGGCAATTTATCGCCATCGCGCAGATCGTTACTGATGAGTTTCATGAACCCTCCTTTCTTGTTTGCAGAAAGTGTAGCCAGAAACCCTCACGCGGACTTCTCGTTATTGGCAAAAAAATGTTTCATCCTGTACCGCGCGGTTAACCGCTGCGGTCAGACGCTGCAACTGTTGCGGGAGAATAATATAGGGCGGCATCAGGTAAATCAGTTTGCCAAAAGGCCGGATCCAGACACCCTGTTCGACAAAGAATTTTTGCAGCGCCGCCATATTCACCGGATGAGTGGTTTCGACCACGCCAATGGCCCCCAGTACGCGCACATCGGCAACCATTTCGGCATCACGGGCGGGGGCAAGTTGCTCGCGCAGCTGTACTTCAATATCCGCCACCTGTTGCTGCCAGTCGCCAGATTCGAGAATCGCCAGGCTGGCGTTTGCTGCCGCGCAGGCCAGCGGATTGCCCATAAAAGTTGGCCCATGCATAAAGCAACCGGCTTCACCGTTACTGATGGTTTCTGCAACCTCGCGCGTGGTGAGTGTGGCGGAAAGGGTCATTGTGCCGCCGGTTAAGGCTTTACCGAGGCACAAAATGTCCGGCGCGATTTCTGCATGTTCACAGGCAAACAGTTTCCCGGTACGACCAAATCCAGTGGCGATCTCGTCGGCAATCAGCAAGATACCTTCGCGATCGCATATTTTGCGGATTCGTTTTAACCATTCCGGATGGTACATGCGCATCCCGCCTGCGCCCTGGACAATCGGCTCAATGATCACCGCCGCGATTTCATGACGATGCGCCGCCATCAGGCGGGCAAAGCCCACCATATCGCGCTCATCCCATTCGCCATCCATACGGCTTTGTGGGGCGGGAGCAAACAAGTTTTCTGGCAGATAGCCTTTCCACAGGCTGTGCATTGAGTTGTCCGGATCGCACACCGACATCGCGCCAAAGGTATCGCCATGATAACCATTGCGGAAGGTCAGAAAACGCTGGCGCGCTTCGCCTTTGGCCTGCCAGTACTGCAACGCCATTTTCATCGCCACTTCCACCGCTACGGAGCCGGAGTCCGCGAGAAAAACGCATTCCAGCGGTTGCGGCGTCATTGCCACCAGTTTGCGGCATAGCTCGATGGCGGGCGCATGGGTGATACCGCCAAACATCACATGCGACATAGCATCAATTTGCGACTTCATCGCCGCATTAAGCTGCGGGTGATTATAGCCGTGGATCGCCGCCCACCAGGACGACATACCGTCAACCAGGCGTCTGCCGTCAGACAAAATTAGCTCGCAACCTTCGGCGCTCGCGACCGGATAAACCGGCAGAGGGGAGGTCATGGATGTGTATGGGTGCCAGATATGGCGTTGGTCAAAGGCAAGATCGTCCGTTGTCATAATCGACTTGTAAACCAAATTGAAAAGATTTAGGTTTACAAGTCTACACCGAATTAACAACAAAAAACACGTTTTGGAGAAGCCCCATGGCTCACCGCCCACGCTGGACATTGTCGCAAGTCACAGAATTATTTGAAAAACCGTTGCTGGATCTGCTGTTTGAAGCGCAGCAGGTGCATCGCCAGCATTTCGATCCTCGTCAGGTGCAGGTCAGCACGTTGCTGTCGATTAAGACCGGAGCTTGTCCGGAAGATTGCAAATACTGCCCGCAAAGCTCGCGCTACAAAACCGGGCTGGAAGCCGAGCGGTTGATGGAAGTTGAACAGGTGCTGGAGTCGGCGCGCAAAGCGAAAGCGGCAGGATCGACGCGCTTCTGTATGGGCGCGGCGTGGAAGAATCCCCACGAACGCGATATGCCGTACCTGGAACAAATGGTGCAGGGGGTAAAAGCGATGGGGCTGGAGGCGTGTATGACGCTGGGCACGTTGAGTGAATCTCAGGCGCAGCGCCTCGCGAACGCCGGGCTGGATTACTACAACCACAACCTGGACACCTCGCCGGAGTTTTACGGCAATATCATCACCACACGCACTTATCAGGAACGCCTCGATACGCTGGAAAAAGTGCGCGATGCCGGGATCAAAGTCTGTTCTGGCGGCATTGTGGGCTTAGGCGAAACGGTAAAAGATCGCGCCGGATTATTGCTGCAACTGGCAAACCTGCCGACGCCGCCGGAAAGCGTGCCAATCAACATGCTGGTGAAGGTGAAAGGCACGCCGCTTGCCGATAACGATGATGTCGATGCCTTTGATTTTATTCGCACCATTGCGGTCGCGCGGATCATGATGCCAACCTCTTACGTGCGCCTTTCTGCCGGACGCGAGCAGATGAACGAACAGACTCAGGCGATGTGCTTTATGGCAGGCGCAAACTCGATTTTCTACGGTTGCAAACTGCTGACCACGCCGAATCCGGAAGAAGATAAAGACCTGCAACTGTTCCGCAAACTGGGGCTAAATCCGCAGCAAACTGCCGTGCTGGCAGGGGATAACGAACAACAGCAACGTCTTGAACAGGCGCTGATGACCCCGGACACCGACGAATATTACAACGCGGCAGCATTATGAGCTGGCAGGAGAAAATCAACGCGGCGCTCGATGCGCGGCGTGCTGCCGATGCCCTGCGTCGCCGTTATCCGGTGGCGCAAGGAGCCGGACGCTGGCTGGTGGCGGATGATCGCCAGTATCTGAACTTTTCCAGTAACGATTATTTAGGTTTAAGCCATCATCCGCAAATTATCCGTGCCTGGCAGCAGGGGGCGGAGCAATTTGGCATCGGTAGCGGCGGCTCCGGTCACGTCAGCGGTTATAGCGTGGTGCATCAGGCACTGGAAGAAGAGCTGGCCGAGTGGCTTGGCTATTCGCGGGCACTGCTGTTTATCTCTGGTTTCGCCGCTAATCAGGCAGTTATTGCCGCGATGATGGCGAAAGAGGACCGTATTGCTGCCGACCGGCTTAGCCATGCCTCATTGCTGGAAGCTGCCAGTTTAAGCCCGTCGCAGCTTCGCCGTTTTGCTCATAACGATGTCACTCATTTGGCGCGATTGCTTGCTTCCCCCTGTCCGGGGCAGCAAATGGTGGTGACAGAAGGCGTGTTCAGCATGGACGGCGATAGTGCGCCACTGGCGGAAATCCAGCAGGTAACGCAACAGCACAATGGCTGGTTGATGGTCGATGATGCCCACGGCACGGGCGTTATCGGGGAGCAGGGGCGCGGCAGCTGCTGGCTGCAAAAGGTAAAACCAGAATTGCTGGTAGTGACTTTTGGCAAAGGATTTGGCGTCAGCGGGGCAGCGGTGCTTTGCTCCAGTACGGTGGCGGATTATCTGCTGCAATTCGCCCGCCACCTTATCTACAGCACCAGTATGCCGCCCGCTCAGGCGCAGGCATTACGTGCGTCGCTGGCGGTCATTCGCAGTGATGAGGGTGATGCACGGCGCGAAAAACTGGCGGCACTCATTACGCGTTTTCGTGCCGGAGTACAGGATTTGCCGTTTACGCTTGCTGATTCATGCAGCGCCATCCAGCCATTGATTGTCGGTGATAACAGCCGTGCGTTACAACTGGCAGAAAAACTGCGCCAGCAAGGCTGCTGGGTCACGGCGATTCGCCCGCCAACCGTACCCGCTGGTACTGCGCGACTGCGCTTAACGCTAACCGCTGCGCATGAAATGCAGGATATCGACCGTCTGCTGGAGGTGCTGCATGGCAACGGTTAATAAACAAGCCATTGCAGCGGCATTTGGTCGGGCAGCCGCACACTATGAGCAACATGCAGATCTACAGCGCCAGAGTGCTGACGCCTTACTGGCAATGCTTCCACAGCGTAAATACACCCACGTACTGGACGCGGGTTGTGGACCTGGCTGGATGAGCCGCCACTGGCGGGAACGTCACGCGCAGGTGACGGCCTTAGATCTCTCGCCGCCAATGCTTGTTCAGGCACGCCAGAAGGATGCCGCAGACCATTATCTGGCGGGAGATATCGAATCCCTGCCGTTAGCGACTGCGACGTTCGATCTTGCATGGAGCAATCTCGCAGTGCAGTGGTGCGGTAATTTATCCACGGCACTCCGCGAGCTGTATCGGGTGGTGCGCCCCAAAGGCGTGGTCGCGTTTACCACGCTGGTGCAGGGATCGTTACCCGAACTGCATCAGGCGTGGCAGGCGGTGGACGAGCGTCCGCATGCTAATCGCTTTTTACCGCCAGATGAAATCGAACAGTCGCTGAACGGCGTGCATTATCAACATCATATTCAGCCCATCACGCTGTGGTTTGATGATGCGCTCAGTGCCATGCGTTCGCTGAAAGGCATCGGTGCCACGCATCTTCATGAAGGGCGCGACCCGCGAATATTAACGCGTTCGCAGTTGCAGCGATTGCAACTGGCCTGGCCGCAACAGCAGGGGCGATATCCTCTGACGTATCATCTTTTTTTGGGAGTGATTGCTCGTGAGTAAACGTTATTTTGTCACCGGAACGGATACCGAAGTGGGGAAAACTGTCGCCAGTTGTGCACTTTTACAAGCCGCAAAGGCAGCAGGCTACCGGACGGCAGGTTATAAACCGGTCGCCTCTGGCAGCGAAAAGACCCCGGAAGGTTTACGCAATAGCGACGCGCTGGCGTTACAGCGCAACAGCAGCCTGCAGCTGGATTACGCAACAGTAAATCCTTACACCTTCGCAGAACCCACTTCGCCGCACATCATCAGCGCGCAAGAGGGCAGACCGATAGAATCATTGGTAATGAGCGCCGGATTACGCGCGCTTGAACAACAGGCTGACTGGGTGTTAGTGGAAGGTGCTGGCGGCTGGTTTACGCCGCTTTCTGACACTTTCACTTTTGCAGATTGGGTAACACAGGAACAACTGCCGGTGATACTGGTAGTTGGTGTGAAACTCGGCTGTATTAATCACGCGATGTTGACTGCACAGGTAATACAACACGCCGGACTGACTCTGGCGGGTTGGGTGGCGAACGATGTTACGCCTCCGGGAAAACGTCACGCTGAATATATGACCACGCTCACCCGCATGATTCCCGCGCCGCTGCTGGGAGAGATCCCCTGGCTTGCAGAAAATCCAGAAAATGCGGCAACCGGAAAGTACATAAACCTTGCCTTGTTGTAGCCATTCTGTATTTGGTTAAATTGCGAGCGAGATCGCGTCTTCGATTGACTGCAATTTAACCAATTAAATTCTAAAATAATCACGAAAAAAATTTTACTTCCGCCTCATGCGGCGAATGTGGGAATTGCCCAGGCGGCGGGGGATAGGGGCTGGAGACAGTTATCCACTATTCCTGTGGATAACCATGTGTATTAGAGTTAGAAAACACGAGGCAAGCGAGAGAATACGCGGCTTGCACGCGAATTGGCGTTAAAGACGGCTCAAAGAAATATCTTTTATTTTTTAACTGGTTAGATAAATGCAATGGCAGTCACTGAACAGGCATCTCTTGCCATAAAACTGTCATCACTCATCTTGACAAATGTTAAAAAAGCCGTTGCTTTGGGGATAACCCGGTAAGGCCGGAGTTTTATCTCGCCACAGAGTAAATTTTGCTCATGATTGACAGCGGAGTTTACGCTGTATCAGAAATATTATGGTGATGAACTGTTTTTTTATCCAGTATAATTTGTTGGCATAATTAAGTACGACGAGTAAAATTACATACCTGCCCGCCCAACTCCTTCAGGTAGCGACTCATGAGTAAACCGTTCAAACTGAATTCCGCTTTTAAACCTTCTGGCGATCAGCCAGAGGCGATTCGACGTCTCGAAGAGGGGCTGGAAGATGGCCTGGCGCACCAGACGTTACTTGGCGTGACTGGCTCAGGGAAAACCTTCACCATTGCCAATGTCATTGCTGACCTTCAGCGCCCAACCATGGTACTTGCGCCCAACAAAACGCTGGCGGCCCAGCTGTATGGCGAAATGAAAGAGTTCTTCCCGGAAAACGCGGTGGAATATTTCGTTTCCTACTACGACTACTATCAGCCGGAAGCCTATGTACCGAGTTCCGACACTTTCATTGAGAAAGATGCCTCGGTTAACGAACATATTGAGCAGATGCGTTTGTCCGCCACCAAAGCGATGCTGGAGCGGCGTGATGTGGTTGTGGTGGCGTCTGTTTCCGCGATTTATGGTCTGGGCGATCCTGATTTATATCTCAAGATGATGCTCCATCTCACGGTCGGTATGATTATCGATCAGCGCGCGATTCTGCGCCGACTGGCGGAGCTGCAATACGCTCGTAATGATCAAGCATTCCAGCGTGGTACTTTCCGCGTTCGTGGCGAGGTGATAGATATCTTCCCGGCAGAATCGGATGACATTGCACTTCGCGTGGAACTGTTTGACGAGGAAGTGGAACGATTGTCGTTATTTGACCCGCTGACCGGGCAGATTGTTTCCACTATTCCACGTTTTACCATCTACCCGAAAACGCACTACGTCACACCGCGCGAGCGCATCGTACAGGCGATGGAGGAGATCAAAGAAGAGCTGGCCGCCAGACGCAAAGTGCTGTTGGAAAACAACAAACTGCTGGAAGAGCAGCGGCTGACCCAGCGTACCCAGTTTGATCTGGAGATGATGAACGAGCTGGGCTACTGTTCGGGGATTGAAAACTACTCGCGCTTCCTCTCCGGTCGTGGACCGGGTGAGCCACCGCCGACGCTGTTTGATTACCTGCCTGCCGATGGGCTGCTGGTCGTCGATGAATCTCACGTCACCATTCCACAAATTGGCGGCATGTATCGCGGTGACCGGGCGCGTAAAGAGACACTGGTGGAGTACGGCTTCCGCCTGCCATCAGCGCTGGATAACCGTCCGCTTAAGTTTGAAGAGTTCGAAGCATTAGCGCCGCAAACCATCTATGTTTCGGCGACGCCGGGTAATTACGAGCTGGAAAAATCCGGCGGCGATGTGGTGGATCAGGTGGTGCGTCCAACCGGATTGCTTGACCCGATTATCGAAGTGCGGCCGGTGGCGACACAGGTTGATGATCTTCTTTCGGAGATTCGTCAGCGAGCGGCAATTAACGAACGCGTACTGGTCACCACACTGACCAAGCGGATGGCGGAAGATCTTACCGAATATCTCGAAGAACATGGCGAGCGCGTGCGTTATCTTCACTCAGATATCGACACCGTCGAACGTATGGAGATTATCCGCGACTTGCGTCTGGGTGAGTTCGACGTGCTGGTAGGGATCAACTTACTGCGCGAAGGTCTGGATATGCCGGAAGTGTCGCTGGTGGCGATCCTCGACGCTGACAAAGAAGGCTTCCTGCGTTCCGAACGTTCGTTGATCCAGACCATTGGTCGTGCGGCACGTAACGTTAACGGTAAAGCGATTCTCTACGGCGATAAGATCACCCCATCAATGGCGAAAGCGATTGGCGAAACCGAACGTCGCCGTGAGAAACAGCAGAAGTACAACGAGGAACACGGAATTACGCCGCAAGGCTTGAACAAGAAAGTGGTCGATATCCTGGCGCTGGGGCAGAACATTGCCAAAACCAAAGCGAAGGGCAGAGGAAAATCGCGCCCGATTGTTGAGCCGGATAATGTGCCGATGGATATGTCGCCTAAAGCGTTGCAGCAGAAAATCCATGAGCTGGAAGGGTTGATGATGCAACACGCGCAGAATCTGGAGTTCGAAGAAGCGGCGCAAATTCGTGACCAGTTGCATCAGCTGCGTGAGCTGTTTATCGCGGCATCGTAACAGGATAGCGAAGAAGACTGATGACAAACGGAAAACAGCCTGATGCGCTACGCTTATCAGGCCTACATTTTCTCCGCAATATATTGAATTTGCGCGGTTTGTAGGCCGGATAAGGCGTTCACGCCGCATCCGGCATAAACAACGCGCACTTTGTCTTCAATAGGAAGCCGGAATTTTCCTTCGGATTTCCGTTAACCTAAAGCCTGTAACGCCTTTTCCAGCGCGTTATGTAACAACTGGCGGTCATGACGATACGGAATATCGCTGGCCTCCAGTACCTCCTGGATCACAATCCGCTCTTTCACCGCCGAGACATCCACTTTTGGCCCGACGATGACCGCATCAATGACCTTTTTACCAACATACTGCTCCATAATTGCCAGCTTGCTTTCCAGCTTCAAATTAGCCGCAGGTAAACTCAACTCACGCCCCAGATTGCCGATATAAACCATCGGCGCTGGCGTGCGGCGTAATGCCTGGGCGATTTCCTTCAGCAGCAGAATTGGCATCAGGCTGGTATAAAAACTGCCAGGCCCAATAATGATGAGATCCGCTTCATTGATAGCGTGAACCGCCTCACGCGTTGCGGGTACATTAGGCGTTAACAATAACTCTTGAATCGGCGTAGTTAACTGGTCGATATTGACCTCGCCGTAAACTTCATGCCCCTGATCGTCAATCGCCATCAGATCAACAGGATGCTCTGACATTGGAATCAAATGCGTATCCACTTTCAGCAGATTACGAATTAAATTGATGGCTTCCAGAGGCCGCACGCTAAGGTGATCCAGCGCCTTTAACATCAAGTTTCCGAGATTATGACCGGAAAGTTCGCCATTGCCACCAAAACGGTATTCAAACATCGCGGAGGCGACGCTCGGTTCCGTTATCAGCTGGTTGAGGCAGTTGCGCATATCGCCCCAGGCAATGCCGCCTTCTGAACGGCGAATACGCCCCGTCGAGCCACCATTATCGGTGGTGGTGACGATACCCGTTAAACGAGAACCCAAAGACGAAAGTGATGAGAGAACGCGTCCCAGTCCATGCCCTCCGCCGAGAGCAACGACACGATCAAGATCAGCCAGCGTACGATTGCGCATATAGTTTCCTGGAGTCAGATTATCCGCGCTACAGTAGCGCAAATTGCGGGGAAACAGCAATTAACCTGCCAATATTGAGGATACAAACTATTTTCTTCTACCTCTAAAGGACGATGCACGCTATGCCTCCCTGATGATGTATATCAAAGTAAAACCGCCATTTTCCCTTATTCTGTAGCGAAATAGCACGATCATGACGCTATATACATGATTACATAGCGAAAGTGTGGATGGTAAAAATCTCATTTACACGCTAGTATCGGCATAACCACTAAACACTCTAGCCTCTGCACCTGGGTCAACTGATACGGTGCTTTGGCCGTGACAATGCTCGTAAAGATTGCCACCAGGGCGAAGGAAGAAATGACTTCGCCTCCCGTATCTGGAAAGGTGTACATGGCTTCACAACTGACTGATGCATTTGCGCGTAAGTTTTACTACTTGCGCCTGTCGATTACCGATGTGTGTAACTTTCGTTGCACCTACTGCCTGCCGGATGGCTACAAACCGAGCGGCGTCACCAATAAAGGCTTTCTTACCGTCGATGAAATTCGCCGGGTTACGCGCGCCTTCGCCAGTCTGGGCACCGAAAAAGTGCGCCTGACAGGAGGAGAGCCGTCTTTACGCCGCGACTTTACCGATATCATCGCCGCTGTGCGGGAAAACGACGCTATCCGCCAGATTGCGGTCACAACCAATGGTTACCGTCTGGAACGCGATGTGGCGAGCTGGCGCGATGCGGGACTTACTGGCATTAACGTCAGTGTCGACAGTCTGGACGCCCGCCAGTTTCACGCTATTACCGGGCAGGATAAATTCAACCAGGTCATGGCAGGGATTGATGCTGCATTTGAGGCCGGTTTTGAGAAGGTCAAAGTCAATACCGTGCTGATGCGTGATGTTAATCATCACCAGCTCGACACCTTTCTGAACTGGATCCAGCATCGCCCTATCCAGCTGCGTTTCATCGAACTGATGGAAACGGGCGAGGGCAGCGAGCTCTTCCGTAAGCATCACATCTCTGGTCAGGTTCTGCGTGACGAGCTACTGCGTCGCGGCTGGATCCACCAATTACGTCAACGCAGCGACGGTCCCGCGCAAGTCTTTTGCCATCCAGATTACGCCGGAGAGATTGGCCTTATCATGCCGTATGAAAAAGACTTCTGCGCCACTTGCAACCGCCTGCGCGTTTCCTCCATTGGTAAACTCCATCTCTGCCTGTTTGGTGAAGGCGGCGTTAACCTGCGCGATCTGCTGGAAGACGATACCCAGCAACAGGCGCTGGAAGCGCGTATTTCAGCGGCGCTGCGGGAGAAGAAACAGACCCATTTCCTGCATCAAAACAACACCGGTATTACGCAAAACTTATCGTACATTGGCGGCTAAAACGTCAAAAGGAGAGATCAGATGAGTCAGGTAAGCACTGAATTTATCCCGACCCGTATTGCTATTCTTACGGTTTCTAATCGTCGCGGTGAAGAAGACGATACCTCCGGTCACTATCTGCGCGATTCGGCGCAAGAAGCGGGCCATCACGTTGTCGATAAAGCCATTGTGAAAGAAAACCGCTACGCTATTCGCGCTCAGGTATCTGCGTGGATCGCCAGCGACGATGTACAAGTGGTATTGATTACGGGTGGTACTGGCCTGACGGAAGGTGATCAGGCTCCCGAAGCATTGCTGCCGTTGTTCGACCGTGAAGTTGAAGGTTTTGGTGAAGTGTTCCGGATGTTGTCGTTTGAAGAGATTGGCACTTCCACGTTGCAATCTCGTGCGGTAGCGGGCGTCGCCAACAAAACGCTGATTTTCGCCATGCCGGGTTCGACCAAAGCGTGCCGTACCGCATGGGAAAATATCATCGCGCCGCAGCTGGATGCCCGTACGCGTCCGTGTAATTTCCATCCACATTTGAAGAAATAAGTATGTCGCAACTGACCCATATCAACGCCGCTGGCGAAGCGCACATGGTGGATGTCTCCGCCAAAGCGGAAACCGTGCGTGAAGCGCGGGCGGAAGCCTTTGTCACCATGCGCAGCGAGACGCTGGCGATGATTATTGATGGTCGCCACCACAAAGGCGACGTATTTGCCACTGCGCGTATTGCCGGTATTCAGGCGGCAAAACGCACCTGGGATCTGATCCCGCTCTGTCATCCGCTGATGCTCAGCAAAGTTGAAGTCAATTTACAGGCCGAGCCGGAGCACAATCGGGTGCGTATAGAAACCTTATGCCGCCTGACCGGGAAAACCGGTGTCGAAATGGAAGCATTAACCGCGGCCTCCGTGGCGGCGCTGACCATTTATGACATGTGCAAAGCGGTGCAAAAAGATATGGTGATTGGTCCGGTACGTTTGCTGGCGAAGAGCGGCGGCAAGTCGGGTGACTTTAAGGTGGAAGCGGATGATTAAAGTTCTTTTTTTCGCCCAGGTGCGCGAGTTGGTGGGAACAGATGCAACCGAAGTGGCTGCGGATTTCCCAACTGTTGAAGCGTTACGCCAGCACATGGCTGCGCAGAGCGATCGCTGGGCGCTGGCGCTGGAAGATGGCAAATTACTGGCTGCCGTCAACCAGACGCTGGTGAGTTTTGACCATCCGCTGACTGACGGCGACGAAGTAGCTTTCTTCCCGCCGGTAACCGGAGGTTAAGATGGCAGAAACCAAAATTGTTGTTGGTCCGCAGCCGTTCAGCGTAGGAGAAGAGTACCCGTGGCTGGCGGAGCGTGACGAAGACGGTGCGGTAGTCACCTTTACTGGTAAGGTGCGCAACCATAACCTGGGCGACAGCGTCAACGCATTAACCCTCGAACACTATCCGGGGATGACTGAAAAAGCACTGGCAGAAATTGTTGATGAAGCGCGTAACCGCTGGCCGCTGGGGCGCGTCACTGTGATTCACCGCATCGGGGAATTATGGCCGGGCGATGAAATCGTTTTTGTCGGTGTCACCAGTGCGCATCGCAGCAGTGCGTTTGAAGCCGGGCAGTTTATTATGGATTATCTCAAAACCCGCGCACCGTTCTGGAAGCGCGAAGCCACGCCGGAAGGCGACCGCTGGGTTGAAGCTCGGGAGAGCGATCAGCAGGCGGCAAAACGCTGGTAGTTTTTTGTTAGCCGGATAAGGCACCGCTGCGTCCGGCAATTTCACCGCTCAGTACATACGTTTACGCTGCGTCGATGCACAGCCTCATCATTTTGCAGTATCCTTAAGATATTCCTTATATCTTCAGGAGATCGTCATGGACAGATTCCCACGTTCTGATTCAATCGTACAACCCCGGGCTGGCTTGCAAACTTATATGGCTCAAGTCTATGGCTGGATGACCGTTGGCTTGTTGCTGACCGCATTTGTTGCCTGGTATGCGGCTAATTCCGCGGCCGTGATGGAGCTGTTGTTCACTAACCGTGTCTTTTTAATCGGTCTGATCATCGCGCAATTAGCATTGGTTATTGTGTTATCAGCGATGATTCAAAAGCTGAGCGCAGGTGTAACGACGATGCTCTTTATGCTTTATTCGGCGCTGACGGGTCTTACGCTTTCCAGTATATTCATTGTCTATACCGCTGCTTCTATCGCCAGTACTTTCGTCGTTACTGCCGGGATGTTCGGCGCAATGAGCCTGTACGGTTACACCACGAAGCGCGATTTAAGTGGCTTTGGCAATATGCTGTTTATGGCGTTAATCGGCATTGTGCTGGCATCGCTGGTCAACTTCTGGTTGAAAAGCGAAGCATTGATGTGGGCAGTTACCTACATCGGCGTGATTGTCTTTGTCGGATTGACGGCGTATGACACGCAGAAACTGAAAAATATGGGTGAGCAGATTGATACCCGCGACACGTCGAACCTGCGCAAATATTCCATTCTTGGCGCGTTAACCTTGTATCTGGACTTCATCAACCTGTTCCTGATGTTGTTGCGGATCTTCGGCAACCGCCGTTAATTCTTTTTCACCATCACTATCCCGGCCATGTGTCGGGATTTTTTTCTTACTAAAAACGACACTTAACAAGTACCAGGTATAAAATATGCCTTATGGACGAGCGGAAGCGTTTTCTGTATCCATAAATGCAAAAGTATTTTGTATGCGTGGTTTTAAATTTATTGATGGTGAATATTAATATTTTTTCTAAGGATAACTAAAAGAATGGAATCATACTCGCAAAACAGCAATAAATTAGATTTTCAGCACGAGGCCAGGATATTAAACGGTATATGGCTCATTACCGCTTTAGGTTTGGTGGCAACCGCAGGACTAGCCTGGGGAGCTAAGTATCTCGAAATTACGGCAACCAAATATGATTCACCACCAATGTATGTCGCCATAGGGTTATTATTACTTTGTATGTATGGCTTAAGTAAGGATATCAACAAGATAAATGCCGCCATCGCGGGCGTAATATATCTGTTTTTACTCTCTTTGGTGGCGATTGTCGTTGCAAGTTTAGTTCCTGTATATGCCATTATCATCGTGTTCAGCACTGCGGGCGCGATGTTTTTAATCAGTATGCTGGCCGGTTTATTATTTAATGTTGATCCTGGTTCTCACCGTTTTATCATTATGATGACGTTGACAGGGTTGGCCCTGGTAATCATCGTGAATGCGGCATTAATGAGTGAACGGCCCATTTGGGTAATAAGTTGCTTAATGATTGTGTTATGGTCAGGCATTATCTCGCATGGACGAAATAAGCTCCTTGAATTGGCGGGGAAATGCCATAGTGAAGAGTTGTGGAGTCCGGTTCGTTGCGCTTTTACAGGTGCATTAACACTCTATTACTATTTTATCGGCTTCTTTGGGATACTTGCCGCGATAGCTATAACGCTTGTCTGGCAAAGGCATACGCGTTTTTTTCATTAGCCGTAAATGCACATACTAAAGAACTTAACTAAACTTCACATCGCCGCTTCATTTTTCGCCCGTAGCTTCTTCGCCTGGCTTTCCAGCAACAGGTAACAGATCAGCGCCAGCAGCAGTGGGATAAAGTAATACAGCACACGGTAAGCGAGTAGGGCGGCGATAATTGTACCTTTGGAGGTATGCTCCCCAGCCAGTAGTGCGATAAACACCGCTTCCAGCACACCGATCCCCGCCGGAATATGCACGATGACGCCAGCAATACTACTAACCAGTAACACGCCCAGTACAAAGAAATAGTTCACGCTTTGACCAAGTAACAGCCAGATAATCGCCCCCATTACCATCCAGTTAACGCTGGAAATCAGCATCTGAGCGAGGGCGAATTTCCATGAAGGCAGCACCAGCTTTTGCCCTTTGATGGTCATATGGCGGTGCTTCGCGAAAGCGCAAAACCACAAATAAACCGCGATAATCATCAGTAAGCCAATGCCGAGAATACGCAGCGTAGTTTGATCGACATACCAGTGATCCGGCAACTCCACCACGCCTGCGGTAAAGATAATCCCTGCCAGTAAAATGTAGCCCAGCCAGTTGGTGGTAATACTGAGCGAGAAAATCCGCGTAATAGTGCTACCGGGCAACCCCAGACGAGAGTACAAACGATAGCGCATACCAATGCCGCCGACCCAGGTACTGAGCGTCAGGTTGAAGGCGTAGCAGATAAACGACACCAGCATCACCTGGCGCTTCGCCAGTTTGTGACCGCAGTAAAAGCGGGCGAGCAGGTCATAGCAGCCGTAAATCAGATAGCTGACGACCACCAGCCCGACCGCACTAAGCAGCGCAACGCGATTGTAGTCGCGGATGACCTTCCAGACCTCTTCCCAGTCCACTTTTTTGGCGTAGACCACCAGCAACACAATCACCGCGATAAAAAACAGCCAGGTGAGGATCTTCTTTGCTAAGCGCCAGCGCGGGTGTGATTTACTCATCAGGGTTTTACCCCCGTGTTTTCAGTTTCTACCCGATCCTGCGTTTCCATTGTCGGTTGTGCGGGCGGATCAACCTGCGCCAGACGTGGCGTGTGTGCCGGAAGCCAGCCAACCAGCGCCGGGAAGTGGCGTAAAAAGTGGAACGCCAGCACGCTTTTGGTCAGGTTCCACCAGGTGCGTTTGGGCAGCATGGTTTCATCCACCTGCTGACAATCTGCGGCAATAATGCCGTTCAGATTATCGCGCAGCGTCTGGTTAAAATGACGATCGTGGATGATGACATTTGCTTCGAGATTCAGTGACAAACTGAGCGGATCGAGATTACTGGACCCTACTGTCGCCCAGTGATCGTCCATCAATGCCACTTTGCCGTGGAGCGGGCGGCGGCGGTACTCAAAAACCTGAACGCCGCCTTTAACCAGATAGTTATACAGCAAGCGCGCACCGACTCTGACAATCGGCATATCCGGTTCGCCCTGAATGATCAGTTTGATCCGCACCCCGCGCCGTGCCGCTTTACGCAAGGCGTGTAAAAATCGATAGCCGGGGAAGAAGTAGGCGTTGGCGATAATCACTTCCCGCCGCGCCTGAGTGAGCATTTTCAAATAATGGCGTTCAATATCATCGCGATGTTCTTCGTTATCGCGCCAGACCAGCAATACCTGCGCTTCTCCCGGCTGGCGATTTTCTTCCGCTTTGTGATGACGTCGCCACCAGCGTCGTGCCGCGCTCTGTCCAGGCAGGTTTTCCAGCTCAAACTGGAGAATATCTTCGACAATCGGCCCTTCAAGGCGTACCGCGTAATCCTGTTTAGCCTCTGGACCGTAGCTGGACATATGCTCGGCGGAGTAATTCAGCCCGCCAATAAAGGCGATACGCGCGTCGATCACCACAATTTTGCGATGCATCCGGCGAAACACATTGGTGCGCATACCAAAAAGGCGAGGGCGGGGATCGTAGTAGCGAAATACCACGCCAGCTGCCGTCAGTTCATTGACAAACTCATCGCTGAGATCCGGCGAACCGTAGCCATCCAGCAAGACTTCCGCTTTAACCCCGCGTTGCGCTGCTGCCAGTAGTGCCGCATGCAGCTGTTTGCCGACGTCATCCTCAAACCAGATAAACGTTTCAAGAATGATGCGTTCTTGTGCCTCGCCAATCGCCTTAAACACCGCGGGATAATATTGCTCGCCGTTTTCCAGCAACTCGATCTTATTGCCTTCACGCCAGCTACATTTCATAAATGAATCTCCGCACTTAAAGGGGCATGATCAGAAAGGTGTCGCCATGTCTGCAGCGGCAACGCGGTTGGCGCGCTGGCGCTGGCATTTTTGACGTAGATCCTGTCCAGACGTAGTAGAGGAAATTGCACCGGAAACGTGCGCGCCGGGCGTCCGTGGGCGCGGGTAAATATCTCATCCAGTCCGGCCTGCACTTTTAACGGATGATTAGCTTTTTGCCGCCAGTCATTGAAATCACCCGCCACCAATACCGGTTCGCCGTCCGGTAGCTCATTCACCCATTCGGCGAGCATCGCAAGCTGCGCCTGACGGTGCGCCTCACGCAGGCCCAGATGTACGCACATCACATGAATCGCTTTTCCGGTCATCGGCGGCACAATGCGGCAGTAGAGCACGCCGCGCTTTTCCGCACCATCGACCGAAACATCGCGATTCTCATAATGTTCAATGGGATAACGCGACAGTACGGCGTTGCCGTGATGCCCTTCCGGGTATACGGCATTGCGACCGTAGGCAAAATCGCTCCACATAGTGTCGGCGAGAAACTCGTAGTGCGAGGTATCGGGCCAGTTTTCCACATGCAGCGGATGAACTTCGTGCGCGCCCATCACTTCCTGCAGGCAAACAATATCGGCGCTGACGGTACGCACGGCGTCGCGAAGTTCCGGCAAAATGAAGCGTCGGTTAAACGCGGTAAAGCCTTTGTGAATATTGATGGTGAGCACCTTGAACGAAAATTGTTGTGTTTGATCGGGCATAATTTTCCTGTCTTTGCCTCTTATCTCATTGAAATAGTGTAGTCGGCGTCACAAAAAGGTGCGGTCTTACGGAATTTTCCGTAAAGTTCGGTACTCTGAGTAAGTAGAGATAAATTCTTCAGGAGAGAAGCCATGAAGTGGCAACAACGTGTTCGTGTCGCAACGGGTCTAAGTTGCTGGCAGATTATGTTGCATTTACTGGTAGTGGCGCTGCTGGTGGTGGGCTGGATGAGTAAGACTCTGGTTCACGTCGGCGTGGGATTATGCGCACTGTATTGTGTCACGGTAGTGATGATGCTGGTGTTTCAGCGCCACCCCGAGCAACGCTGGCGTGAGGTGGCAGACGTGCTGGAAGAGCTGACCACGACCTGGTATTTTGGCGCAGCGCTGATTGTGCTGTGGCTGTTGTCCCGCGTTCTGGAAAACAACTTTTTGCTGGCAATTGCAGGGCTGGCAATCCTTGCCGGCCCGGCGGTAGTGTCTTTGCTGGCGAAAGATAAGAAGTTACATCACCTTACGTCTAAACATCGCGTACGCCGCTGACCCTGTCGTGGCCGTTATCACCAGTAGCGGCCACAAACTATTCCACACAATATCCAGACTCGCATCCTTCAAATAAATCTGCTTGGTAATGTCCGTAAAGTGGCGAATAGGGTTAATCCACGTCAGGTTTTGCAGCCATACCGGCATGTTTTCCACCGGAGAAACGTAACCGGAAAGGAGAATGGCGGGCATCATAAAGACAAACACGCCGATAAACGCCTGCTGTTGTGTTGAACAGAGTGATGAAATCAACAGACCGAATCCCACCAGCGATAAACCATAAATCACCATCGTAAAGTAGAACAGCGCCAGCGATCCGGCGAAGGGGATTTGATACGCCCAGATACCAATCGCCAGCACAATGGTGGCCTGGAAGGTGGCGACAATTAACGCCGGTACGGCTTTGCCGATGAAGATCTGCCAGGTGGTGAGCGGCGAAACCAGTAGCTGATCGAGCGTACCTTGTTCACGTTCGCGGGCGACGGAAAGTGAAGTGACGATCATTACGCCGATAGTGGTGATCATGGCGATCAGTGACGGCACCACAAACCATTTGTAGTCGAGATTCGGGTTATACCAGTTGCGTACCACCAGCTCGCTGTTGTTAGGTTTCGGTTTTCCTTCCAGCAGCTCCTGCTGATAATTTTTGACGATCTGTTGCAGGTAGTTGGCGGCAATTTGCGCACTGTTGGAGTTACGCCCGTCGAGGATCAACTGCAACGGCGCGGTCTGGAAGGTATCCAGTTTGCGCGAGAAGTCAGCCGGGAAACGCACCAGTAGTAACGCCTTTTGTGTGTCGATGGTTGGGCGGATCTCCTGTGGGCTTTTCAGCAGCAGCACATGGGTAAAGGCGCTGGCGCGGGCAAAACGTTGGGTCAGCTCCACCGAATGCTCGCCGTTATCTTCATCGTAGATGGCGATGGTGGCGTTAGTCACTTCCAGCGTGGCGGCGAACGGGAACAGGATCACCTGAATAAGCACAGGTAAAATCAGAATCGCGCGGGTTTGTGGTTCGCGCAGCAACGACTGCAACTCTTTGCGGATTAACGTCCATAAGCGATGAAACATGCTCTTCTCCCTAATCCAGCCGACGTTTGGTTTTCAGCCACGTCAGGCCGATAAACATCACCGCCGAAGCGATCAAAAACAGCACGTTTACCACCAGCACCACTGGAATATTCCCGGCGAGGAACAGGCTTTGCAGGGTGCTGACGAAATAACGAGCGGGAATAATGTACGTCACCGCGCGGATCACCGCGGGCATACTGTCGATCTGAAAAATAAAGCCGGAAAGCATAATCGACGGCAGGAACGCGGCGTTCAGGGCGACCTGAGCGGCATTGAACTGGTTGCGGGTAATCGTGGAAATCAGCAGCCCCATCCCCAGGGTACTGAGTAAAAACAGGCTGGAGATAAAAAACAGAATAAGCAGCGAACCGCGATACGGCACGCCGAGAATAAACACTGACACCAGCATACACAGCAGCATCGCCAGCATCCCGAGAAAGTAATAAGGGATCAGCTTACACAGCAGCAGTTCCGTGCGGGTAATCTCCGTAGAGAGCAGAGCCTCCATGGTGCCGCGTTCCCATTCTCGCGCCACCACCAGCGAGGTGAGAATCGCGCCGATGACCGTCATGATAATGGTCACCGCACCCGGGATAATAAAGTGCTGGCTTATCGCCGCCGGGTTAAACCAGTAGCGGGTTTGTACATCAATAAGCGGTTCAAAAGTCTGCCCGTTGTCCTCCGCTCGCTGCATTTGCCAGATCTGCCAGATCCCTTCGACATACCCCTGTACAAAGTTAGCGGTATTCGGCTCACTGCCGTCGGTGATCACCTGAATCGGTGCGGTGGCGTTGGCGCGCTCCATCTGTTCCGCAAAATCCACCGGAATAACCACCAGACCGCGAATTTTCCCCGCCTGCATTTTGGCGATCAGTTCCTGACGGTTATCGCTGATGGTGGCGTCGATGTAGGGCGAACCGGTCATGGTGTGGGTGAAATCCAGCGCCGCTTCGCTACGCTGTTCCAGCAAAATCCCGACCCGTAGCTTGCTGGAGTCGAGGTTAATGCCGTAACCAAAAATAAACAGCAGTAGCAGTGGGATCACTACCGCAATCAGCCAGCTACTCGGATCGCGAACGATCTGCCGCGTCTCTTTGACGCACAGCGCCCGCACGCGACGCCAGGAAAGGATCGGGTTACTCATTGCTATGCTCCTTATCCCAGTCGTGGATCAACTGAATAAAGGCTTGCTCCATGGTGGGATCGGGTTGCTCATCGTTAGCCGACTGTGCTTTCAAATCGTCCGGCGTGCCGCTGGCGATTAATTTCCCGCGGTACACCAGGCCGATGCGGTCGCAATATTCCGCTTCATCCATAAAGTGGGTGGTGACCATCACCGTGACGCCTTTCTCTACCATGCTGTTGATGTGCAGCCAAAATTCACGGCGGGTGAGGGGGTCAACGCCGGAAGTCGGTTCGTCGAGAAACAGAATGTCCGGTTCATGCATCAGCGAACAGGCCAGCGCCAGCCGCTGTTTAAAACCTAATGGCAGTTCATCGGTGGCGTGGGAGGCGATACTTTTCAGGCCGAACGCCTCGCTCATGCGGGAGATTTTTTCGTTCTGCGCCCGACCGCGTAAGCCATACACACCAGAGAAAAAGCGTAAATTCTGTTCGACCGTCAGGTTACCGTAGAGCGAAAATTTTTGCGCCATATAGCCGAGATGCTGGCGCGCTTTACCGGAACTCTCTTTCAGATCCATCCCCAGCACCAGCGCCTGGCCGGAAGTCGGCACCAGCAAACCGCACATCATCTTAAAGGTGGTCGATTTACCCGCGCCGTTTGGCCCCAGCAAACCAAAAATCTCCCCACGTTTAACGGCAAAGTTGACGTGATCGGTGGCGGCAAAATCCCCAAATTTCTTGGTCAGTTCTTTCGCTTCGATCACCGTCTCGCCGGGTGTGCCTTCTACCGTATGTAATATTGCGCCCAGCGGCGATTCCGAGGTTCCGGCACCGCCCAGCAAATCAATAAACGCATCTTCAAAACGCGGCGTAGTTTCGTTGATGTTGATTTCCGGCATCCCGTCGGCATGGCGAATATCGTCTGGTGTGGCCTCTTTTTTGAGGATCAGACGTACCGATTTCCCCTGAATCATGCCGTCGCTGACCTGCGGCAGTTTCAAGGCGCGTTGCAACAGTTTGCGGTTGCCCTCGTGTGGACTGGTCATCAGAAAGCTGCGTCCGGCCATGGTTTGTGTCAGGGCTTTTGGTTCTCCCTGATACAGCAACTCGCCTTCGTTCATCAGTAACACGTCACGGCACTGCTCGGCTTCGTCGAGATACGAGGTACTCCAGAGGATTAACATCCCTTCGCCCGCCAGCTCATGCACCATCTGCCACAGTTCGCGCCGTGAGATAGGGTCAACGCCGACGCCGGGTTCATCGAGCAGCAACACTTTCGGTTCGCCCACCAGGGTACAGGCCAGGCCGAGTTTTTGTTTCATCCCACCGGAGAGCTTGCCCGCCAGGCGTCCGGTAAACGGCCCAAGAGACGTAAACTCCAGCAGGCGAGCAAAAGTTTGCTTACGTGCCTCGCCGGTGACGCTGCGCAAATCCGCGTACAGATTGAGGTTCTCCATCACCGTGAGATCTTCATACAGACCAAATTTCTGCGGCATATAACCGAGCACGGCGTGCAGCGCGCCGTCGTTTTTGATCGGATCAAAGCCAATCACCGTGGCACTGCCGCTGTCGGGTTTCAGTAATCCCGCCAACATCCGCATCAGCGTGGTTTTACCTGCACCGTCCGGCCCCACCAACCCCGTCACATAACCGGCGTGAATGGTACAATCGAGCGGCGCGACGGCGGGCTTGTCCATGCCCGGAAAGCGTTTTTCCAGGCCGTTCAGCGTGATAACGGCATCATTCATGTCCTGCCTCGTCACCGAATTGTACCGTCACTGGCATTCCCTGGCGTAACGCATCATCGGCGTCGGTCACCACAATACGCAGGCGATAGACGAGGTCGGTACGCAGATCCGGCGTTTCGACGGTTTTCGGGGTAAATTCAGCAGTCGGCGAAACGAAACCAATCTGCCCGTGATACGGCTTGTCCGGGCGACCATCGGTATAAAGCAGCACTTTGCGCCCCGGCTGGGCCTGGTCAAGATTACGTTCATCAACATAAGCGCGCACCCACACCGGACGCGTTAGTGAAACGGTAAACACCGTGCCACCTTCATTGAGGACCGTGCCTGGCTCCACCGCGCGCGTTAACAGCGTGCCATCAGACGGGGCTATCAACGTTGAGTCCTGTAAATTCAACTCCGCCTGCGCCAGTTGCGCCTGCGCCTGTTCGAGGCTGGCTTTCGCCTGAGCGATGTCCTGTTCACGGTTACCGGAACGGTACTGACGCAATTTATCCTGTGCTGATTTCAGCGTTGCCTGCGCCTGGTCGCGCGAGGAGCGGGCATTTTCCAGGTCATTTGCCGAAATAGTGCGGCTTTTCCACAACCCTTGCTGGCGGTTATAGAAGTTCTGCGCATAGTCATAGGCGGCTTGCGCCTGTTTCACCGCTGCGGCGGCCTGAGCGATTTCTTCATCGCGATACCCGGCAAGCATCAGGTCATACTGCGCCTGTGCCACCGAAACACCCGCTTTCGCCTGCATCAGGGCAATCTCATACGGCTTGTGATCCAGTTCGCCCAGCACCTGGCCCGCTTTGATAGCATCACCTTCGTCCACCGCCAGCGATTCAACGCGCCCCCCAACACGGAAACTAAGATTTACCGTACGAATATCCACGTTGCCATACAGCGTCAGGCCGTTATCCTGGCGGCTTTGATACCACCAGTAGCCTCCGGCAACCACGGCGGCAAGTACCACTACCGCCAATCCGATCACGACAGGTTTTTTCATCACTACAAACTCCTTTGCGATAATCCTTGCAAAATCAGGTCGATATGACAGGTCACCGTCTGGTTGATCAGTTCGGTCTTTTCTTCATCGAACGCGGTCCAGCCGGTACGTAACAGAATTGTTTCTTTGCCAAGACGGAACGCCAGAATCTCACCAATCAACGCATGGGTATGAAGGATCATGCGGGTGTCATTGGCGTCGCAGCCGGTCCAGGCGGCAATCAGGCGTGTCAGGTGGCTGTGTAGCGGACTAATCACCTGTTCGTGCACCAGGTGGTAGGCTGCCGTGGGAGAGAGCTGCTCACGGGAGATAAACTTGCTGAGGTTGACGGTGTCATCCTGGGTGAGCAGCTTAATCATGTTCCTGCAGGCGCGAAGGATCAGTTCACGGATGGCAGCCCGATCAGGCTGTGGTTGCGCGAACAAGCGTTCGGCTTCCTCGGCATGCGGACGGAACTGCTCGCCAATAAAATCGGCAATCCACTGGGCGCAGGCGAGGTACAAATCTTCTTTCGAACCGAAGTAGTAGGTGATGGCAGCGATATTCTGCCCGGCCTGGGCGGCTATCTCGCGAGTGGTGGCGTTCATTCCATATTCACCAAACTGCGCCAGTGCGGCAGCAATCAGCTGTTTTTTCGCCTGTTCACCCTTGATTGTCATGGCAGGATTATTCATCGCACAGTCCATTCTTAATCAAATGATTGATTAAGATTATGACTCCATAGGGGAGTTGTCCAGTATGGCTAAGAATTTTAGCAACGCCAGTCACAGGGATAATTTATGCGCTGCGTCACAAAAACTGCTACACTCCGCTCCCTCATGACATTGTGGTTTTTGTCATTTTCCTTTTCAGTATCTCCCTGAAAACTACACCGGTAACGGTCGGGGCGGTTCGGAGTAGTTATGTCTTTCGATTCTTTGGGTTTAAGCCCTGATATCCTGCGCGCCGTTGCCGAGCAGGGTTACCGTGAACCCACCCCTATTCAGCAGCAGGCGATCCCTGCGGTGCTGGAAGGCCGCGACCTGATGGCTAGCGCCCAGACCGGCACCGGCAAAACAGCGGGCTTTACGCTGCCGCTGTTGCAACACCTGATCACTCGCCAGCCGCACGCCAAAGGGCGTCGTCCGGTACGTGCGCTCATTCTTACCCCGACCCGTGAACTGGCGGCGCAGATTGGCGAAAACGTCCGTGATTACAGCAAATACCTGAACATTCGTTCGCTGGTGGTGTTTGGTGGTGTGAGTATTAACCCGCAGATGATGAAACTGCGTGGCGGCGTTGATGTGCTGGTGGCAACCCCGGGACGTTTGCTGGACCTGGAACATCAGAATGCAGTGAAGCTGGATCAGGTTGAAATCCTCGTCCTCGATGAAGCTGACCGCATGCTCGACATGGGCTTTATCCACGATATCCGTCGCGTGTTAACAAAACTACCTGCGAAGCGCCAGAACCTGTTATTCTCCGCGACCTTCTCTGACGATATTAAAGCCCTGGCGGAAAAACTGTTGCACAACCCGCTGGAAATCGAAGTGGCACGCCGCAATACCGCGTCTGATCAGGTGACCCAGCACGTTCACTTTGTCGATAAGAAACGCAAACGCGAATTGCTGTCGCACATGATTGGGAAAGGGAACTGGCAGCAGGTGCTGGTGTTTACCCGTACCAAACACGGCGCTAACCATCTGGCTGAACAGCTCAATAAAGATGGCATCCGTAGTGCGGCGATCCACGGCAATAAATCGCAAGGTGCGCGTACTCGTGCGCTGGCTGATTTTAAATCGGGCGATATTCGTGTACTGGTGGCAACTGACATCGCTGCGCGCGGCCTGGATATTGAAGAGCTGCCGCACGTCGTCAACTATGAACTGCCAAACGTACCTGAAGATTATGTCCACCGTATCGGGCGTACCGGTCGTGCGGCTGCTACCGGTGAAGCGTTGTCGCTGGTGTGTGTTGATGAACACAAACTGCTGCGTGATATCGAAAAACTGCTGAAAAAAGAGATCCCGCGCATTGCGATTCCGGGCTATGAGCCGGACCCGTCAATCAAAGCCGAACCGATCCAGAACGGTCGCCAGCAACGTGGCGGCGGCGGTCGTGGGCAAGGTGGTGGTCGCGGTCAACAGCAACCACGCCGTGGGGAAGGTGGCGCAAAATCTGCAAGCGCGAAACCTGCAGAAAAACCGTCTCGCCGCCTCGGCGATGCCAAACCGGCAGGCGAACAACAACGTCGCCGCCGTCCGCGTAAACCTGCCGCTGCGCAGTAATCTTTTATGCCGGGCTATGCCCGGCATCAGGCTGATGAACAAACGCAAAACTGCCTGATGCGCTACGCTTATCAGGCCTACGTGAACTCTGCAATATATTGAATTTGCATGCTTTTGTAGGCCGGATAAGGCGTTTACGCCGCATCCGGCATTTCACAACAAGCACTTGTCAGCAATTTGAGAACACGGGAAAAAATTTATCTGTTTTACCGCCCATAAGCCACCGAGACGTTACTTCTCTATAGCCAATTGTTCGCGCAACTCCATTAAAAGGTAGCCCAGTCGATTCTTGCCCTTACCATGACCACCGTCTCCCCAGTAAGCATCGTTTTCCGTATGCTCAACCAGTTTTGCGGGCGCGGTTGCCAGCAAGAGCGCACGCAGTTCTGCATGCTGTTCGAATTTAGCGCGAAGTGCTTTTCGCATCACCTGTTCTTTGACCGACTCCCAGTTTTTACGCAGAGGCTTAGAACGATCGCGCCCCATGCGTGCGGCGACCATAGGGGAAGAAACCCGACGGATCTCTTCGCGGTATTTTTCATCAAGGAATTTTTGTGCCTGAAAATAGTGTTCTGAGGTGGGCCAGGTTTTCCCGTCAACCTTGATGGGCCAGGCGGCAAAGTTAGAAAAATCACCGTAGTCATCGCTGGTGCTGTAGAAATTTATGATGGTGTCTTGCATGACGTGTTGGATCCTTTGTGCTCGAACGGGCATTAAACCGCATTATGTTGGTGGTTATTGCGAGCCGCTTTCCAGAAACAGAAAAACCATTACCCCTGAAAACCGAAAAATGCCACAATATTGGCTGTTTATACAGTATTTCAGGTTTTCTCATGGCATTAACCGCCGCGCTTAAAGCGCAAATTGCCGCCTGGTATAAGGCGCTTCAGGAACAGATCCCCGACTTTATTCCCCGTGCGCCGCAGCGGCAGATGATTGCGGACGTCGCCAAAACGCTGGCCGGAGAAGAAGGGCGGCATCTGGCGATTGAAGCCCCCACCGGCGTTGGGAAAACGCTCTCCTATTTGATCCCCGGCATCGCCATTGCCCGCGAAGAGCAAAAAACGCTGGTGGTGAGTACCGCCAACGTGGCGTTGCAGGATCAGATTTACAGCAAAGATTTACCGCTGCTGAAAAAGATCATTCCCGATCTTAAATTCACTGCCGCTTTTGGGCGTGGGCGCTACGTTTGCCCGCGTAATCTGACGGCGCTCGCCAGCACTGAGCCCACGCAACAGGATCTGCTGGCGTTTCTTGACGACGAACTGACGCCAAATAATCAGGAAGAGCAAAAACGTTGTGCGAAGCTGAAGGGCGATCTCGACACTTATAAATGGGATGGTCTGCGCGATCATACTGATATCGCTATAGATGACGATCTCTGGCGTCGTTTAAGTACCGACAAAGCCAGCTGCCTCAACCGCAACTGTTACTACTATCGTGAATGCCCGTTTTTTGTTGCTCGTCGGGAGATTCAGGAAGCGGAAGTGGTGGTGGCAAACCATGCGCTGGTGATGGCGGCGATGGAAAGCGAAGCGGTATTGCCTGACCCGAAAAATTTACTGCTGGTGCTGGACGAAGGCCATCACCTGCCGGATGTGGCGCGGGATGCGCTTGAGATGAGCGCCGAAATCACCGCGCCGTGGTATCGGCTACAGCTGGACTTGTTCACGAAACTGGTCGCTACCTGCATGGAGCAGTTTCGCCCGAAGACCATCCCACCGCTGGCGATCCCTGAACGTTTGAATGCGCATTGTGAAGAGTTGTATGAGCTTATCGCCTCGTTAAACAACATTCTCAATCTCTACATGCCTGCCGGGCAGGAGGCAGAGCACCGTTTTGCGATGGGCGAACTGCCAGATGAAGTGCTGGAGATCTGCCAGCGGCTGGCAAAACTCACCGAGATGCTGCGTGGCCTGGCGGAGTTATTTCTTAACGATTTAAGTGAGAAAACCGGCAGCCATGACATTGTACGTCTGCATCGGTTGATTTTGCAGATGAACCGCGCGTTGGGGATGTTCGAGGCGCAAAGCAAACTCTGGCGGCTGGCTTCGCTGGCGCAATCTTCCGGTGCACCGGTGACCAAATGGGCGACGCGGGAAGAGCGCGAAGGGCAGCTACACCTCTGGTTTCACTGCGTGGGAATACGTGTCAGCGATCAGCTGGAAAGGCTGCTGTGGCGCAGTATTCCGCACATTATTGTCACCTCCGCAACCTTGCGTTCGCTGAACAGTTTTTCGCGTTTGCAGGAGATGAGTGGTCTGAAAGAGAAAGCGGGCGACCGTTTTGTGGCGCTGGATTCCCCCTTTAACCACTGCGAACAGGGCAAAATTGTTATTCCCCGGATGCGCGTTGAGCCTTCCATCGACAACGAAGAGCAGCATATTGCCGAAATGGCGGCCTTTTTCCGTAAGCAGGTGGAGAGCAAAAAACATCTCGGTATGTTGGTACTGTTTGCCAGCGGACGGGCGATGCAGCGCTTTCTCGACTATGTGACGGATTTACGTCTGATGTTGCTGGTTCAGGGCGATCAGCCGCGTTACCGTTTAGTTGAACTGCACCGCAAACGCGTCGCCAACGGTGAGCGCAGCGTGCTGGTGGGCTTACAGTCATTTGCCGAAGGGCTTGATTTGAAAGGTGATCTGCTCAGCCAGGTGCATATCCACAAAATCGCTTTTCCGCCCATCGACAGCCCGGTGGTGATCACCGAAGGGGAATGGCTGAAAAGCCTCAACCGCTATCCGTTTGAGGTGCAAAGCCTGCCGAGCGCCTCGTTTAACCTGATTCAGCAGGTTGGGCGACTGATTCGAAGCCACGGTTGCTGGGGCGAAGTGGTTATCTACGACAAACGCTTGCTGACCAAAAATTATGGCAAGCGACTACTGGATGCATTACCGGTATTTCCGATAGAGCAACCGGAAGTCCCTGAAGGTATAGTTAAAAAGAAAGAAAAAACGAAATCCCCACGCCGTCGGCGGCGTTAATGATGTGAGTCAGGTAAGGAGTCGTAAATGGACTATCGCAAAATCATTAAAGAGATCGGGCGCGGGAAAAACCACGCGCGCGATTTAGACCGGGATACTGCGCGCGGTCTGTATGCTCATATGCTCAATGGTGAAGTCCCTGACCTTGAGTTGGGCGGCGTATTGATTGCGCTGCGTATCAAAGGAGAAGGGGAAGCAGAGATGCTCGGCTTTTACGAAGCCATGCAAAATCACACCATCAAGCTGACGCCGCCAGCAGGCAAGCCGATGCCGATTGTCATCCCCAGTTACAACGGCGCGCGTAAACAGGCCAACCTGACGCCGTTGTTGGCGATTCTCCTGCACAAACTCGGTTTTCCTGTGGTGGTTCACGGGGTTAGCGAAGATCCAACCCGCGTGCTGACTGAAACCATTTTTGAATTGATGGGTATTACGCCAACGTTGCACGGCGGGCAGGCGCAGGCGAAGCTCGACGAACATCAACCGGTGTTTATGCCAGTCGGCGCGTTTTGCCCGCCGCTGGAAAAACAACTGGCGATGCGCTGGCGGATGGGCGTGCGTAACAGTGCACATACCCTGGCGAAACTGGCGACGCCATTTGCCGAAGGTGAGGCGCTGCGTCTTTCCAGCGTTTCGCATCCGGAATACATTGGACGCGTCGCGAAGTTCTTTAGCGATATCGGCGGGCGGGCGCTACTAATGCATGGTACTGAAGGTGAAGTGTATGCTAATCCGCAGCGCTGCCCGCAGATCAATCTCATTGACCGTGAAGGGATGCGGGTGCTGTATGAAAAACAGGACACTGCTGGTAGCGAGTTACTGCCACAAGCAAAAGATCCGGAAACCACGGCGCAGTGGATTGAGCGTTGCCTTGCTGGCAGCGAACCGATTCCCGAATCGCTGAAAATCCAGATGGCTTGCTGCCTGGTGGCTACGGGTGAAGCGGCAACTATCAGCGACGGCCTGGCGCGCGTTAATCAGGCATTTTAATTCTTTTCTCAGCCGGATGAGCCATGTCATCCGGCTTTTACCCCACCGCAATATGAAATTCCTGCATCTTTATTGACCTTCCCACGCCCGGCGTGCAGCATAAAAATACAACAAACACATAACATAAACAGGAGTTAACCATGGAAAGTGGTCATCGCTTTGATGCTCAGACGCTGCACAGTTTTATTCAGGCTGTATTTCGTCAGATGGGTAGCGAGGAACAAGAAGCGAAATTAGTTGCCGATCATTTAATCGCGGCAAACCTGGCAGGGCATGATTCACATGGTATTGGCATGATCCCAAGCTATGTACGCTCCTGGAGTCAGGGGCACCTGCAAATTAACCATCATGCCAAAACCGTTAAAGAGGCGGGGGCGGCGGTCACGCTCGATGGCGATCGCGCATTTGGTCAGGTCGCGGCACATGAAGCGATGGCGCTGGGGATTGAGAAAGCGCATCAGCACGGTATTGCCGCCGTGGCGCTACATAACTCGCATCATATCGGCCGTATCGGTTACTGGGCGGAGCAGTGTGCAGCGGCGGGGTTTGTCTCTATCCACTTTGTTAGCGTGGTCGGTATTCCAATGGTCGCGCCGTTCCACGGTCGCGACAGCCGCTTTGGCACCAATCCGTTCTGTGTGGTTTTCCCTCGTAAAGATAATTTCCCGCTGTTGCTTGATTACGCCACCAGCGCCATTGCATTTGGCAAAACCCGCGTCGCCTGGCATAAAGGCGTCCCCGTGCCGCCAGGTTGCCTGATTGACGTTAACGGCGTGCCGACGACCAATCCGGCGGTAATGCAGGAGTCGCCGTTGGGTTCGCTGTTGACCTTTGCCGAACATAAAGGCTACGCCCTTGCAGCGATGTGTGAAATTCTTGGCGGGGCGCTTTCCGGCGGTAAAACGACGCATCAGGAAACGTTACAAACCAGTCCCGATGCCATTCTTAACTGCATGACCACTATCATCATCAACCCGGAACTCTTCGGCGCGCCGGATTGTAACGCGCAGACCGAAGCCTTTGCCGAGTGGGTGAAAGCCTCGCCGCATGATGATGATAAGCCGATTTTGCTACCGGGCGAGTGGGAAGTGAACACGCGTCGCGAACGGCAGAAGCAGGGGATTCCACTGGATGCGGGAAGCTGGCAGGCCATTTGTGATGCAGCGCGGCAGATTGGTATGCCGGAAGAGACGTTGCAGGCTTTCTGTCAGCAGTTAGCCAGCTAAAAAAAAGCCCGTCCAGTGGCGGACGGGCAAACAAGGGTAACATAGGATCAATGAGGGTTAGAGCATATGCGTCTGTCGGCAAACAGACAGGGAAATACTTGTGCTGGACGTAGCGTAAACGCCTGATCCGTCCAACGGTTCGGATTTTGTAGGCCTGATAAGACGCGGTAGCGTCGCATCAGGCATCTGTTGCCGGATGCGGCGTAAACGCCTTATCCGTCCTACGAATTACTTATAAATTACCGCAGTACCGCTTAATTTATTGTTGTTGGTGGCGGAAGTGATGCTGTATCCACTGGCACCGGCTGCCGCGGCTTTCTCAGCCAGTTTCGCTTCCAGGGCATCGAGGGTGGATGCGCCATCGGCAGAAACCACGCCGATTTTATTCATGTTCTGTGCCTGGGATGCCGTTACCGGTTCCGCCGCGAACACGCCAAATGACAGAGTTGAAAGAGCCATAGCAGCAACAACAGTATTGATAGTTTTCATAATTAATCTCTCGCAGGTGATTTTTGTATAAGTGACGTTGTTTCGTCGATGTGATGAGTATCACGTTTTTTTACGAGAGATAAAATCGAAGAGAATTGACCGCCTTGTTCAAATAAATTGATTGATATCTAACCTACTGATAAACCATTTATTTGTTGTACTTATGAACTTGTTTTATACCGCGTGGCAGTCACAGCAGCGTTAAAGGCACGGAATGACACGCAAAATACAAATTATACTCGCTATGCATCTCGCCAGTTGTAGTTAACGTAACTGGCTGTCTTTCGAACCTCTGCGATTATATCCTGTATAAGCTGGTTTTTGTAAATCTTTCTCCTGCTGACAATGAATACATAAGCGCACGCCAGGAATGGCTTCCCGACGGGCCTGCGGGATGGGGGCACCGCACTCTTCACATTCATCCAAGCTTTCGCCGCGCGGAATTTCACCCCGAGCGCGGGCAATCGCATCTTCAATTGTACTGTTGATCTGTTCGTTGACGGCGTCATCGTTAGCCCAACCGGATGCCATATCGACCTCCCCATATCAATACTTGTACAGTTAAGTGTAGCTAATCCAGGGACGAACTCGGGCAGTTCAAGCATCAGATCTCCGACCATTCCCGCAGCAGATTATGATAAAGATTAAGCAGCGACAGGATCTCTTCACTTTCGCCGTAGCGGCTTTTCAGCGACTGAATATTGTTGTCCAGTTCAAACAGCATGGCGCGCTTTTTATCATCGCGGATCATCGACTGGATCCACATAAATGATGCCACTCGTACGCCGCGGGTTACGGGTGTCACGCAATGCAGGCTGCTGGAGGGATACAACACGAGATCGCCTGCCGGGAGTTTTACCCGATGTTGTCCGAAGGTGTCATTAACGACCAGTTCGCCGCCGTCGTAGCTTTGTGGATCGCTTAAAAACAGCGTGGCAGAAAGGTCAGTACGCATCCAGCCGTTTTGTGGATGGCTGCGTACTGCGCCATCCACATGGAAACCATAGGTTTCATTGTTCTGATAGCGATTAAACAGCGGCGTGGAAAGGGTACGCGGCAAGGCCGCGGCAAAGAATAAAGCATGTTGGTTAACCGCGTTCAGCACCTCATTTTGCAGGGCGGCGTATAACGTGCTGCGGGTGTCGACCTGTTGATTGTTCTTAACTTGCGCACCTTGTGCGCCGGTGGTGACGCGTCCATCCACCCATTCGGCTTGTTCCAGTTGTTCGCGAAAACGAGCGACGTCCTGTGGCGATAACACGCCGGGAATGTGGTACATCATACAATTTCTCCAAAAAGTGGGGCCTGCGCCCCACATCTGAATCAGAAATGCATATTGGCTGTGAGCAAGAAGGTTCTTGGCTCGCCCGGGTGATAACGGTAGCCGCTCTTGTTGATTGAGGCGACGTAATCGGTATCAAACAGGTTGTAAACGTTTAGCTGGAAGTCGAGATTGCGATTAACTCGATACCCCAGTTTGGCATCGGCGACCCAGTAACCTTCGGTAAACGCTGGCGTTCCCACCGCGCCGTCTGAACCTTTATGCATACTGCCGATATAGCGTGCGCCCGCGCCAACAGAGATATCGTCGGTTGCCTGATATTGGCTCCATAAGGTGAAGGCGTGCTCCGGGGTATACGGCAGCGATGAGGAACCATCCTGGGCAACATCTTTGCCGTTTTTGATGGTTGCTTTTTGCTGGGTATAGCCGCCAATCACCTGCCACGCGGGAGTGATATTCCCGGCCACGGATATCTCATAGCCTTCGACGCGTTTCTTACCGTATTGCGAGTAAGTTCCGTCATCATTTTGCTCAACTTCATTTTCGATATCAGTGCGGAACAGCGCGGCGGTGAGCAACAGACGTTTATCCAGAACCTGCCATTTGGTGCCAATCTCGCTGGTGTTGGCTTTTTGCGGTTTAAAATCGGTGCGGTTGGCACTGTTACCGCTGCCAGACTGCGCAAGGGCGAAGTTGTTGCCGCCCGGAGGCTGCTGGGAAACGGCATAGTTAATATAGACATTGCCGTTTTCCGTCAGGTGATACAGCGCCCCGGCTTTCCAGTTCATCAGATTGCCCGACTTGGCGGTGTCGACGGTGGTGACCGGAGAACCTTTTGCCACACCAGTTGGGCAGGTGATGGCACCGCGTCCGCTGCCGCCGCAGGCGGTGGCACTGTCATATTCAGTATGATAATTATCCAGACGGATCCCGCCGTTCAGCTCAAAATCACGGGTGATTTGCAGCGTATCAAAGGCGTAAATTGCGAAGGTATCCGTCTGACCATTGGCGTTTGCGCCGTTGCGCGTCAGGCCGCCGGGATGAATGCTGCTGTCAGGATGATAAATATTTACCGCGGGTAACGTCACCGGATTAACGCCGTAGTTAGTCTGCGTTTCACGGGTAAATTCCACGCCGGTACTGACATCATGACCGATAGAACCGGTATAGAACGTCGAGGTCAGGTTGGTCTGGTTGGTGAGAATTTTATTACTCACATCTTTGGTATTCGCCGTGCGTGACCAGGTCCAGCTATTCACATCGCTGGTGGGCTGAGTAATATTCGACGCCCCGCCCATAATCGCCGTCATCAGGTAATCCTGCTTTACGCGCGACCAACGGGTAGTATTGCGAATGGTGGTGTTATCGTTGATGTCGTGCTCAAAACGCATGGTGGCGGTGTCGGTGGTCGAATCGTCGTAATCGGAATCCGTGCCGTAAAAGTTATGAGTATCAACTTTTCCGGAATGATTCAGGGCCGCCGTTCCCGCAGATGGGGCAGAATAGCCCGGCAAACCGATGGTCGGAATGCCGCCGTCTGGCGTGTTGTGCTGAGTGACATGCAGATAATTAAGATACAAACGATTCGCTGTACCAAGGCCAAAAGCGACAGAAGGGGCGACGCCGTAACGCTCATTTTTGACTTTGTCGCGTCCGGCATCGTGCGTTTTTTCGCCCATCACATTCAGGCGCACCGCGGTAGTATCACCAATGACCTGATTGACGTCCAGCGTGCCGCGGCGGAACCAGGCGCTGCCAATACTGGCGGAGGCGTCAATGCCGGAATCATTGCGCGGCTGTTTGCTGATCATATTGATCGAGCCCGTCGGTGCGCTGCGCCCGTAGTCGGTGCCGGACGGCCCTTTAATCACTTCGACCTGCTCGGTATTGAAGGTGTCGCGCGAGACGCTGCCGATATCGCGAATGCCATCAATATAAATGCTGTTAGAGGTATCGGCACCACGCATATAAATGGCGTCGCCAGTGGTGGAGTTACCGTTCTCACCCGCAAAAAACGCACCCACGCCGGGGACGTTTTTGAGCGCGTCGGTAAGGTTGGTTGCGCCCTGATCTTTAATCACTTGTTCAGAAATCACCGTCATCGTGCGGGTAGTATCCGCTACCGGACGCGAGAATTTCGGATCGGCAGATTGTTGTGGCGCATAAAGCGAAGGCGTTGATGCTTCGACAACCAGCGTGTCATCCGCGTTAGCTTGCCCTTCGGCGGCGAGTGCCTGTGCCACAGGCGTAATACCAATACAAAGACCGGCAAAGAACGTGAGCGAATGAAATTGTCTGGCAGGGAAATTGCGATTGTTTTCCATTTAGCAGGTGACTTTTTCTTATATGTTTAAGTTTTCACTGTCACGAGAAAGCATCTCTGCGGATGCGATGCCACTGTTAATCTCGTGATAGTATTCGTGTAAGTGATAATAATTTTGATAAGCATTATCACTTGGCGCGATTTTCTATCACCCATTGCGCGAAAAAGAAATACATTTATTTACATTGCGTTCATATTTGATGTTTTTTGATTACAAAACAGGCGAAAACTGCATCCAGAGGCGAATGCAGTTACGTTGGTGGGGTTATTTGTAGATGGTTGCAGTACCGAACATCTGGTCATTTCCGCCTGCGGAATTAATGACATAACCTTTCGCGCCTTGTTCGCGCGCTTTTTCTGCCAGTTTATCCTCCAGATCGCTTAGGTTTGATGCGCCAGTTGCCGAAACGGTACCGGCGGGCCGTAGCTGACCGCTGTCCAGGTTACTCATCGGTTGCGTGGCATAAGCCGTGAGAGAGATTCCGCTCAGGACGGTGGCAATCAGTAGTGTGAGGCACTTTTTCATAATGACATCCTCATAAATACGACGGGTAGTGCCTGATAAGGGTAGGTCGCCTGCGCGATGCAAATGACGCAAAAAATTGACAGAGATGTGCTTATTTTTTGAACGATATATTTTTACAAAATAAGACAAATCAATGACATGCATAATGCTGATTTTTATGATGAATTGCCATAAACCATAGCCATGTTAAGGTTTTGGGGAATGATAAACGCAGCCAGATATTTACCCTGTCGCGTTATGCGGGTATCTTACGCCGCTGCTTAAAGGAGAATGCTATGTCCGCCCAGAAACCGGGGTTGCATCCGCGCAACCGTCATCACAGCCGCTACGATCTCGCCACGCTTTGTCAGGTCAATCCTGAACTCAGGCAATTCCTCACGCTTACACCCGCCGGGGAGCAAAGCGTAGACTTTGCCAATCCGCTGGCGGTGAAGGCGCTCAATAAGGCGTTGCTGACCCATTTTTACGCCGTAGCGAACTGGGATATCCCCGACGGTTTTCTCTGCCCACCAGTACCGGGCCGGGCGGATTATATTCATCACCTTGCCGATTTACTGGCAGAAGCAAGCGGAACAATTCCAGCGAATGCCAGCATTCTGGATATCGGCGTTGGTGCGAACTGTATTTATCCGCTGATTGGCGTACATGAATATGGCTGGCGTTTTACCGGTAGTGAAACCAGCAGCCAGGCGTTAAGCAGTGCGCAGGCGATTATCAGTTCTAATCCGGGGCTTAACCGCGCCATTCGTCTGCGTCGGCAAAAAGAGAGTGGGGCGATTTTTAACGGCATCATCCATAAAAACGAGCAATACGACGCGACCTTGTGTAACCCGCCATTCCACGATTCCGCCGCTGCGGCACGGGCAGGTAGTGAGCGTAAACGCCGTAACCTGGGGCTGAACAAAGACGATGCACTGAACTTTGGCGGCCAGCAACAGGAGTTGTGGTGTGAAGGCGGTGAAGTCACCTTTATCAAAAAGATGATTGAAGAGAGCAAAGGCTTCGCGAAGCAGGTGATGTGGTTTACATCACTGGTATCTCGTGGTGAAAACTTACCGCCGTTGTATCGTGCCCTGACGGACGTGGGCGCGGTGAAGGTGGTTAAAAAAGAGATGGCCCAGGGGCAAAAGCAGAGTCGCTTTATTGCCTGGACCTTTATGAACGACGAGCAGCGCCGCCGTTTTGTCAATCGCCAGCGTTAAAGCGTTGGTTCCCCCGGCGGTAACGGTTCAGCCGGGGTCGCGCCCGGAGCAGGCAGCACCTGATAAGTCTGCACTGGCGCGCGAACGCCCGCCAGGTCGAAATGTTTTTTCACCTGGCTGTCGAGGGCAAAGCGTACCGTCCACTGTTTGAGTGGCAGCGTGGTGAACGAAACACGCAGTGTAAACGCGGTATTGCTTAAGCCGACAATCCCGGCAAAATTCGGTTCACCAATAATCAGCCCGCGAATTTCTTCGTTTTCCATTAATTCCGCTACCGCATCTTTCAGTGCCTGATTGGCTTTATCAGCATCTTCATGGCGATCAACATCATAATTTGCCACCACCGAACCAATGCCGCGGACAAAGTTAGCAAAGGTGGTTATCGAAGACCACGGAATGATGTGATACGCCCCGGTATCCTGGCGTACGCCCACGGAGCGAATCGACATCCGTTCCACTGTGCCGGTCAACGGCCCGATAGTCACCAAATCTCCAGTGTTCATGCCGTTTTCAAACTGAATAAATACCCCGGTGATAATATCTTTCACCAGCGTTTGCGAACCAAACGAGATAGCCAGACCTAATGCCCCGGCACCTGCCAGCAATGGCGCGATATTGACGCCGATTTCCGACAACACAATCATGATGGTGATGGTACTGATAATCACCGCCAGCGCGTTACGAAACAGCGTAAGCAGGGTACGCGTGCGGGCGCTGGGTAGCGGGCGGCCATGAATATCCGAAGCCAGCCGGTTTTCGATCAAACTGGCGAGCACCGTCCAGCCAACCGCCGAGAAGAAAAGAATGAGTGCGATACGGATCAGGATATCTACGGTTTTCTGCCCCGCGCCGTTTTGCAGCCAGTTCCAGAAATCGAACAATCCCCATGCGCTCAACAGCAACATTACCGCCACGCAGACTGTCAGAATACGCGCCGTTTTCAGCGCCGCCGACAGCCAGCCATTCAACCGTTTTTGCAGCTCCGGATAGTTACGCTGAGTATGTGGCGAGAGAGTGATGGTTTTCGCCAGCCAGCGGGAAAACATACCGGAAACAAACGCTGCGATACCAATAATCGCCAGGCTGCGCACCGTTGCACCCATCATAAATTTCAGGCTGTTGCCCGGATCGAACAACGAAAAGAAAAACAGCACGATAAAATAGGCGCTTGCCAGCCAGTGCCACACCAGCGCAAAGGCGCGGATAAACAGGCTGAAAAAGGCCAGCGAATGCTCCGCGAAGTTGAGCAAATGCTGGGTAATCTCTTTTTTATTACGAAAGATCAGGTACAACGCCCAGACGGTCATGCACAGCATAATGATGACGTTCGCCAGCGCACCTATCTGTACATTCACCTGATTAGAGATAATCGGCACGGCCACAATCAGGCCATAACCTATCAAACTGCTTAACCAGCTCAGGCGACGACTCCAGTAACGGGCGCTCTCGTCCTGAATCGTGAACGGGCGCAGCTCCGCCACGTTTGGGCAAAAAATCAGGCGTAGTACGGCTTTGAAAAATTCAATGAGGGCAAAGGCGTTGAGAAACAAACTTTGTTGGAAAGCGATGGTGCGACTGCCTGCATTCAGGTTGTCGCTTAATACCTGGCCGACAAATAATGTCAGGGCCAGTAACAGCAGGTCGATAATAAACGCCCCGATAATCATCGCCGGAAGCTGCAACCAGTTGCTGCGCTCACGATTTTTTTGCCGCGCCCACTGACCCATTTTGCGATACAGCGGCAGTGCGCACAGGCGAATCAGCCAGTAAAAACCAAACACTAATACCGCTAACATTGAAAAATGGGTCAGCGCATTGCTGAAGGTTTGTGGATTAAACGGCTTATGCGGGGAGCCGGTGATATTGCGATAAAGTTGCCCGAAGCGGGCGGAAAGGGCTTCACCATAATGGCGGCTGACTTCGGTGACCTTTTGCAGCACGGTTTGCTCTTCGACCAGCGTCGGCGGCACTATTTTTGGTACCGGTTCAGCAGGGGGCGTAGCGGCAACGGTGCGCAACTGGTCGATCAACTCTTTACGCGAGGTGTCATTATCCAGCACATCCGCCAGTGCGCCATAGGCCGCTTTTTTTTGTTCGATATCCGGTTCCGGGGCCGGTTCAGTCGTTGAGTCCGTTGTCGTTGTGGTTGTAACGCCGGGTATGGATACCGCGTGGGCAGGTGCGCCCAGCAGGCAGAAGAGGATGAACAGGATCCACCGCATGACTCCTCCAGTGAGAAAATAGAGCAAAAAGATAAGTATAGATGCTGGAGGAGGGGCGATTTTAAATGAGAGGAATCTGGTGTGCCTCCCTTTCGGGTGAAAGGGAGGAAGGGATATTAAGCAGGTTGCTGACAACGTGCGGGCTTTTTTGCCGGATGCGGCGTGAACGCCTTATCCGTCCTACAAGTTCATGCAATTTTAATAAGTTGCCAGATATCCTGTAGGCCTGATAAGCGTAGCGCATCAGGCAATGTGTCTTATTAAGAGACGTGCTGCAAAAATTCCTGCAAGCGCTGGCTCGGCGGGTTCTTGATCAACACCTGCGGATTGCCATCTTCCGCAATCCGGCCTTTGTCGATAAAGATCAGCCGCGAAGCTACTTTCTCGGCAAAACCGATTTCGTGGGTCACGATCACCATCGTCATCCCTTCTTCAGCCAGATCCTGCATAACCTTCAGCACTTCATGGCGCAGTTCCGGGTCAAGAGCGGAAGTCGGTTCATCAAACAGCATCATTTTCGGCTTCACCGCCAGCGCGCGGGCAATCGCCACACGCTGCTGTTGACCACCAGAAAGTTCGGAAGGGTAGTGATGTGCACGTTCTGCCAGACCGACTTTCGCCAGCAGCTCACGCGCCAGTTTTTCCGCCTCTTCTTTGTTCGCGCCACGCACGCGTAGCGGACCAAACATGACGTTTTCCAGCGCCGTCAGATGCGGGAAGAGGTAAAACTGCTGGAACACCATACCTGCTTCCTGGCGAATCAGGCGCTCGTCAACTTTCGGATCGTTAACCTTCAGGCCATCGACAATCAGATCGCCGGAGGTGATTTCTTCCAGTTTGTTGATGCAGCGCAGCAGGGTCGATTTACCGGAACCGGACGGCCCGATAATCACCACGACTTCGCCCTGGGCAATGTTCAAATCGATATTGTGCAGCACCTGGGTTGGGCCAAAGTGCTTGGAGACGTTTTTAAATTCAATCACAGGATTTTCATCCTTCTTTCCAGACGACGCAGAATAAAGCTCAGCACCAGGGTAATAATCAGATAGAACACCGCCACGGCGCTCCAGATCTCAAGGGCGCGGAAGTTACCGGCAATAATTTCTTGCCCCTGACGGGTCAGTTCCGCCACGCCGATCACAATAAACAGCGAGGTGTCTTTAATGCTGATGATCCACTGGTTACCCAGCGGCGGCAGCATACGACGCAGTGCCAGCGGTAAAATGACGTAGCGAATGGTTTCCCAACGTGAAAGACCGAGCGCCAGTCCTGCTTCACGAAAACCTTTGTGGATAGACAGCACCGCACCACGCGTGATTTCCGCAATATACGCGCCGGAGTTGATCATGATGGTGACCACCGCCGCAGTAAATGGGTCGATGCGTAAGTCGTTAAACGCCATCGGCAGGGCGAAATAAATAAACATCACCTGGACGACGATAGGTGTGCCGCGGATCACTTCAATAAAGACCAGCGCGACGTGGTTGGCTATCCAACCTCCGAAGGTGCGTGCAAAACCTGCCAGCAATCCGATTACCAGACCGCCTGCCAGACCGAGGACCGAAATCCACAGGGTCATTTTGGCACCTTCAATCAGAAGCGGAATGGCAGGCCAGATGGCACTCCAGTCAAACTGCATATGTTGTTCCTGTTACCGTGGTGTAAATAATCAAATTCAGGGTAATTAATGGCCCCGGAGCGGGTTTGCGCCCCTCACCCTAATCCTCTCCCCAGAGGGGAGAGGGAACTGCCAGTGCGTTTTACAGGTGTAGCGTTATTATTTCGGTTCAGTACCGAACCATTTTTTGTAGATTTCGTTGTAAGTTCCGTTCTCGCGCAGGGTTTTCAACGCGCCGTTGACTTTGTCACGCAGCTCGTCGCTACCTTTCGGGAACGCAATACCGTATTGCTGCGCTTCCAGAGAGTCACCTACCGCTTTGAACTGACCGTTACCGGCGGTTTTGATGAAGTACAGAATGTTTGGCGTATCGTGCAGAACGGCGTCTGCGCGGTTGGTGCCCAGTTCCATATAGGCGTTATCGATGTTCGGGAACTGACGCAGATCTTTAGTTTTGATGTTTGCTTTCGCGTAATCAACGGAGCCAGTACCGCTCTTCACAGCAACCACTTTCCCGTCGAGATCTTTCACGCTTTTCACATCGTTATTGTTAGCTTTCACCATCACTAACAGGCCGCTTTTGTAGTAGCCGTCAGAGAAATCGATCGCTTTTTTACGCTCGTCGGTGATGGTAATGCCCGCCAGCGCCAGATCGACGTTTTTGGTTTGCAGTGCCGGAATGATCCCACTGAAATCCATCGGCTTCAGTTCGTAATCCAGCTTCAGCTCTTTAGCGATGGCAGCCCACAGATCAACGTCAAAGCCCACATATTTATCGCCCTGTTTAAATTCAAACGGAACGAAGGCGGTATCCGTCGCGACAACTAATTTTTTATCCGCGGCATGAGAAGAAACCGCAAAAGCCAGGGTCAGTGCAGCCAGTGAAACTTTTAATACAGACTTCATAGCATTTCCTTTTTTCTATCCACGGGACGATCCCCTGCGTGACATTCACATATATGAAAAAATCGTGCCAGTTTTGCAACTCCTTGATTTTTCGAGATGCGGCAAAAACGTGATGCACGATTTATAGGGCAATACCCTGAAGATGCACCATTCTGGGGCACCAATCTGGTGCGCTAAAATTGTGCACTCAACACAGTGATTATTTAGCGTAAAACCTGATGAAAAAACAATCTTTATGTAACGATTGTGTGATGATGTGGATACAAAAAATTTACTTAATCAGCTGGAGATAGCAGATGGATGCACTAAATAAGTGCGTTGAGGTGGGCTGCAAAACAAAACGGCCTCCTGTCAGGAAGCCGCTTTTATCGGGTACTAAAGTTCTGCACCATCAGCGATGGATTTATTCGATGTTAGACTCGATAAACCACAGGAATTTATCCAGGTCGCGAGACGCGGCGGTCAGGATATCTGCGGTGTCGTCATCTTTCGCTTCGCCAATCGCTTTGCGTACGTCATTAGCGACGATTGCGTAACGGTCAGCCAGTTCTTTCAGGTGATCCTGAACGTTGTGGATGTCCAGCGGGTAACTTTTCAGCGGGGTTTTGCTGTTGATAACTTGAGTGGTCCCCAGAGCTACACCGCCCAGCTGCACTGCACGTTCTGCCATGGTATCCAGATGATCGATCAGTGCGGTGCGGAAGCCATCCAGCATTTCATGTACGGCAATGAAGTTAGCGCCGCGCATGTTCCAGTGCGCTTGTTTGGTAATCAAAGAAAGATCAATAAACTGGATAACCTGGCGATTCAGCAACTCTACTGTTGCTTTTTTCTCGCTGTCGGAGACATCGTTGCGGGTATAAAGCAGATTGGTCGCTTTTGATTTAACTAATTTAGCGGTACTCATAATTTCATATCCTCTTGATGTTATGTCCCAGTAATTAACGAGACTAAGTATAGCACCGGCTATGTGTTCCGCTATTCTGGCTGTTCCTATCACACTAATAGTGGTAACAAGCGTGAAAAACAAAACTAATAAAGATTCAATGAGTTAGATATATTGATAAGAACAATTCTTATTTATCTGCTCGCCAGGAATTTTCGGAATAAATATGCTTTTGCATAATTCGATATATAAAGACGGTGTAGAGGAAAAGTAGCGAGAAATTCTGCATGGTTATGCATAACCATGCAGAAATGTAAATTTAATTAATGTCTAATTCTTTTATTTTGCTCTCTTTGCGTACTGTCAGCGTAGACCCCATTGAAGCGGCGATGATAGCGCCGAGCGCCAGTAGCTGTATGGGTGTCAGTGTTTCTCCGAGGAAAATCATCCCGGAAACGGCAGCCAGCGCCGGTTCCATGCTCATCAGCGTACCAAATGTCCGTGTTGGTAAACGGGTGAGGGCAATCATTTCCAGCGAATAAGGCAGAGCGGTCGAGAGAATAGCGACAGCCAGACCCAATGGAATAACCGACCAGTGCCAGAGTGCTTCACCAGCCTGAAGCGCTCCAATTGGCACGAAAATTAACGCTGCAATCAACGAACCAATTGCCACCGTCGCAGGGCCATGTTCCGCTCCTGCGCGTTGCCCACTTAAAATGTAAATAGCCCAACAAGCCCCGGCCCCCAGTGCCAGCGCACAGCCGGTTAAATCGACATGGGAAACGTCTTGCCCCAGCGGTAGCAGGAACCACAGACCAAGAACCGCCAGCACAACCCAGACGAAATCTACCGGGCGACGAGAAGAGAACAGCGCCACCGCCAGTGGTCCGGTGAACTCCAGCGCCACCGCAATACCCAGCGGTACTGTCTGAATAGAAAGATAAAAAAGATAATTCATCCCACCCAGCGAAACGCCGTAAAACAACAGCGGTAACCGTTGCTCTTTGGCAAAGCGCAGTCGCCATGGCTTAAAGAACGCGATGAGGATCAGCGTTCCTAATGCCAGACGCAGCGCAGTGACACCCGGTGCGCCCACCAGAGGAAAAAGTGACTTAGCTAACGAGGCTCCACCCTGAATAGACGCCATGGCAACGAGCAATATGACTATTGGTAACCAGACCGGCATTTTACGTAATGAACCAGGCATCCTTTCTCCCACAAATATCTAGACTTAAGTAAAGCGTGGAGTGTACTGGATATACCCAATGCTGGTTGAGCATTTGTTGAAAAAATTTTCCCCCGTTTTGACTAAAATGCGCCAGGATTGATGGAATCATTAGTCTGGTGATTAGGAATAATCTGGATGAATGACAGGGAAAACATGCGTAATACTTACGCAGTTCTCTGAAAAAGTGATTTAAATTTAGATGGATAGCGGTGTATGGAAACGTTCTGTTACATGAAATGGCCCGTTAGACATCACAAATCGCGAAGAGTTTCCCATTAATTTTTGATATATTTAAAACTTAGGACTTATTTGAATCACATTTGAGGTGGTTATGAAAAAAATTGCATGTCTTTCAGCACTGGCCGCAGTTCTGGCTTTCACCGCAGGTACTTCCGTAGCTGCGACTTCTACTGTAACTGGCGGTTACGCACAGAGCGACGCTCAGGGCCAAATGAACAAAATGGGCGGTTTCAACCTGAAATACCGCTATGAAGAAGACAACAGCCCGCTGGGTGTGATCGGTTCTTTCACTTACACCGAGAAAAGCCGTACTGCAAGCTCTGGTGACTACAACAAAAACCAGTACTACGGCATCACTGCTGGTCCGGCTTACCGCATTAACGACTGGGCAAGCATCTACGGTGTAGTGGGTGTGGGTTATGGTAAATTCCAGACCACTGAATACCCGACCTACAAACACGACACCAGCGACTACGGTTTCTCCTACGGTGCGGGTCTGCAGTTCAACCCGATGGAAAACGTTGCTCTGGACTTCTCTTACGAGCAGAGCCGTATTCGTAGCGTTGACGTAGGCACCTGGATTGCCGGTGTTGGTTACCGCTTCTAATCACTTTGGTGATATAAAAAATCCGCCTCTCGGGGCGGATTTTTGTTTTTAAGGTTTCGGGTCGAAAATATCGGTTCCGAGATGGTTGTAATCCACCTTCTGTAACTGGAAGTTGGTGATGTATATCGGCCCGGCTTTCTTCTCAGATATAAACGGGTATTTGATGTTAATTTCCTTCGCTTTAATCCCCGTCCACTGGGAGAAAAAGCCTAAGAAGTCATTGGCTGAGCGGCGGGCTTTAATCACACGATGCGCTTTATCGTTGCTGGAAATGACCATAAAAGGCACCTGGAAATTTTGCTGATATTTATCATCATGGGCAAGGTATTGCACGTCTTTACCGCGCTCTTTAAAGGCCAGACCGTGGTCAGAAAAGTAAACCAGCGAGAAGCTGCTGCCGCTGTTGCGTAACTGATCGTACAGCTTGCGCAGTAAATCGTCCGTTTGCGTCATGGTATAGAGATAGCACGACGTTTCTTTCGATTGCACAAAGGTTTCGTATTTTCCTTGTGTCCTGTCGCAGGCCTGCGGATGTGAGCCCATCAGATGTAGAACAATCAGCTGCGGTTGCGAGTGCTCTTGCGCCAGCACTTGAGCGGTCATATCCAGTAACGCTTCGTCTTTGGTGTTTTTATCTGCTTCAAAATTACCTTCTTTCAGGAAGTACACTTCATCTGCTCGTTTGGCGATGCTGGCGATAGCGGTATCGTATTCGCCGATTTGACCCTGGTTGGAAAACCACCAGGTCTGGAAGCCCGCGCGATTTGCCAGGGTGACAAAGTTATCCTGAAACTGTGGTTTGCCATCGACAACGCGATTGAGCGTTAAGCCAAGCGATTTCTGCGTGGAGCCACTGGCGGCAATGTAGTCAGCAAATATCAAACCGTTAACGCTGCTGGCAAACGGGGTATTGTCCCAGTGACCGCCAAAGGCACCGAGGGCATCGCGACGCGCGCTTTCACCGATCACCACCACATAGGTCTGATACTTCGGCTTAACGGCAGTGACCGTCCAGGTATCTTTCATTCCGGAAAGTTTTGCCATCCGTTCTTGCTCTTCAATCACCTCGTTATTATTGACGATGACATCCTTAGCAAAACGAAATACCGGATAGCCAGTATCTTTCAGTTTAAATACGCCACCCCAGGCCAGGTTTTGCACGGGAGCAACAAAAAATGTCGCCACACTGAATACCAGACACAGGCTGTCGAAGGTATTCCAGCGCGCTTTTTCATTCTCTTTTTTTCGCCTGATTGCTATTACGCCGAGCGCAAAAATAAATAAGCCGACCAGGTAGCTGTACCACGGAAAAATCGTCAGGATTTCGGTCGACTCTTCCATATTGGTGGAGTGCAATGCCAGCAATGTATTGAAATTAGGCGCGCCGTAGGCCTGAGCAAAAGGGAAATAACAAGCCGCCACCAGCGAACTGACACCGACCAGAACTTTTTGTACGCGAGGCAATGTTCGCCATAGCAAAAGCAAAATAGCCGTAAACGCAGCGGTGTAGAGCAAACTGAAGGGGTAACCTAAGCCGAGGTTAATTAATAGCGACTGTAAAAAGTAGAACGCAGTCCACGGGCTAAATACCCGGCTACGGGTAACAAGCGATTCTTTGAGGGTTAAATTCATATGCCACTATCGTAACAAACGCCATGTGCTTACCCTGGCGTCAAGGGTCAATACCTGCAAGAGTGCGTGAAGAGTGGAAAGGGGTCCGCATCCGCGAGCCGCAATATACGCAGGGCTGCAAGAAGATAGAGCGAGCCGCCGTTCAGGTCAACTACTGACGAACAAATCTTTTGCGAAGGGGATTGCAAATCCGACAAAAAGTGGGGTTTTTCAGACCAAAACGCGTTATGCCTGCATGAAAGCAGGAGTGAAGCGGCGTACCGCGACGCCGCTATTTATCGGAAGGTTTATCTTGCTGCGGTTTGTTGTTGACCATATCGCACAACATAGAGAGCAGCATTAACCGTACTTTAAAGGGAGAATGACTAAACACGCGCATACACCTCTTGAACTCATTCATAAGACCTCCTGACTTGCTAATCCCGTCGATCCTTGAGGGATGATTGCATTACATACAGATATAGCACAGGCTATATTATATAGCTATTGCTAAAACGTTAATTTTTTGTACCTTCGCAACTCTGGTTTACAATGTGCGCACGAAATGAGAACGCTATGTATGCGTCACCATAATGAGGAAGCACAATGAGTCGTCGCGCAGGTACGCCAACAGCAAAAAAAGTGACGCAGTTAGTGAACGTGGAAGAGCACGTTGAAGGGTTCCGCCAGGTCAGAGAGGCGCATCGGCGCGAGCTTATTGATGATTACGTTGAGCTGATTTCTGACTTGATCAGGGAAGTGGGGGAAGCTCGTCAGGTGGACATGGCTGCTCGTCTGGGAGTTTCGCAACCGACGGTGGCTAAAATGCTTAAGCGGCTGGCAACCATGGGGCTGATTGAAATGATCCCCTGGCGTGGCGTGTTTTTAACGGCAGAAGGAGAGAAGCTGGCGCAGGAAAGCCGCGAGCGACATCAGATAGTCGAAAATTTCTTGTTGGTGTTGGGCGTCAGTCCGGAAATCGCCCGTCGCGACGCGGAAGGCATGGAGCACCATGTTAGTGAAGAGACGCTCGACGCTTTTCGTTTGTTTACCCAGAAACACGGTGCCAAATGAGTCTGCCTTTTTTACGCACGCTGCAAGGCGATCGTTTTTTTCAGTTATTAATTCTTGTTGGTATCGGATTAAGCTTTTTCGTGCCCTTTGCACCGAAATCCTGGCCTGCTGCTATCGACTGGCACACCATCATCACCTTAAGCGGCCTGATGCTGCTGACCAAAGGTGTGGAGTTAAGCGGTTATTTTGATGTGCTGGGGCGCAAAATGGTGCGCCGCTTTGCTACGGAGCGTCGGCTGGCGATGTTTATGGTGCTGGCGGCGGCGCTGCTTTCTACCTTTCTGACCAACGATGTCGCGCTGTTTATTGTTGTTCCGCTGACTATCACGCTAAAAAGACTGTGTGAGATCCCGGTTAATCGGCTGATTATTTTTGAGGCGCTGGCAGTCAACGCTGGTTCGCTACTGACGCCAATTGGCAACCCGCAAAATATTCTTATCTGGGGACGTTCTGGTCTTTCGTTTGCCGGATTTATTGCCCAAATGGCACCGCTGGCTGGCGCAATGATGCTGACGCTCCTGCTCCTGTGCTGGTGTTGTTTCCCTGGAAAGGCGCTGCAATACCATACGGGGGTGCAAACACCGGAGTGGAAACCGCGGCTGGTGTGGAGTTGTCTGGGGCTGTATATCGTCTTTCTGACGGCGCTGGAGTTCAAACAAGAGCTGTGGGGACTGGTGATTGTGGCGGCAGGCTTTGCGCTGCTGGCACGTCGCGTGGTGCTCAGTGTGGACTGGACGCTGCTGCTGGTGTTTATGGCGATGTTTATCGACGTCCATTTACTGACCCAGCTTCCAGCGTTGCAAGGCGTGTTGGGTAACGTGAGTCATCTATCTGAACCCGGGTTATGGTTAACGGCAATCGGTTTATCGCAGATGATCAGTAACGTGCCGAGTACCATATTGTTGCTGAACTATGTGCCGCCGTCTTTATTACTGGTATGGGCGGTAAACGTAGGTGGCTTTGGGTTATTACCCGGATCGCTGGCAAATTTGATTGCGCTACGTATGGCGAACGATCGCCGCATCTGGTGGCGTTTCCATCTCTATTCAATACCGATGCTGTTGTGGGCGGCGTTGGTGGGATATGTTTTGTTAGTTATACTCCCGGCCAACTAGGGTCTGGCAAATAAAAAAGGCGGATTATGAGTCCGCCTTTTGCTTTAAGTTTTGAAGATTAATTCAGACGAACCGGCATCCCGGAGCGGTTTTTAATCGCTTCATCAAGAACAACCTGGTCAACATCTGGCTGACCGGTCACTGTTTGCACGCTCTTCGTCAGGGTAATTGGCACAATTTCCTGACCTTCAAACTGGGCTTCGGTGGTAGACAGCGGGTTATGGACTTCAATATAACGGCTGCCGTCTGGCTCGGTGGTCGCTTTTACCGGCTCATCAATAAACTGTACGCGGGTACCGACCGGTACTTTCTCGAACAGGAATTTGATGTCTTCGTTACGCAGACGCACACAACCATGACTTACACGCAGGCCGATACCGAAGTTGGCGTTGGTGCCATGGATAGCGTACAGGCGACCGATGTAGAGTGCATACAGCCCCATCGGGTTATCCGGACCTGCCGGAACGACAGCCGGAAGCGGTTCGCCCGCAGCGCGGTACTCTGCGTGCATTTTGGCGGTCGGCGTCCAGGTCGGGCCTGCTTTCTTACGCTCAACTTTGGTGGTCCAGTTGATAGGCGTATCTTTGCCTAACTGACCAATGCCGATCGGCAGCACGATAACGGTGTTGGTCCCTTTCGGATAGTAATACAGACGCATCTCTGCACTGTTAATGACGATGCCTTCATGAACGGTATCCGGCAGGATCAGCTGCTGCGGAATGTTCAGTACAGTACCGCCTTTCGGCAGGAAGGTATCCACACCCGGGTTCGCTTCCATCATATTGGAAAGCCCCATCTGGTACTCCGCGGCAAAATACTCCAGCGGCTGAGTGTTACCTTCAGGAATGGTGATCACCTGATTCTGACCAACCAGGCGACTCCCGTCGGTTGGCAGAGGATAAGTTACCGCAGAGGCGGTACTGCAAAAGCCGACAACAGCGAAGGCCGCTGCGAATAATGTTTTCAATTTCATATTCATGTTAAGCGAGATTTTGTGCCTGGCAGGCCATTGGGTTGAGAATATTAGAGTATTGGAAGCGCATTATAAGTTCATTCCAGCTCACAGTGAAATCAGATGTGTACGAAATCACATTTTTTGCCTTTGGCTTGAGTGTAGACCTTAAGCGAGGAGCAGGATCTTCTTTCAGACTTATGGCATAATGCGCGGTTTGTCATATCTCTTTTCAGGATACGCCTGTGTTAGTTTCCAGTAACGTCACCATGCAGTTCGGCAGTAAGCCGTTGTTTGAAAACATTTCCGTCAAATTTGGCGGCGGCAACCGTTACGGCCTGATTGGCGCGAACGGTAGTGGTAAATCCACCTTTATGAAGATCCTCGGCGGCGACTTAGAGCCGACTTTGGGTAACGTTTCCCTCGATCCCAACGAGCGCATTGGTAAGCTGCGTCAGGATCAGTTTGCCTTTGAAGAGTTCACTGTGCTGGATACGGTGATCATGGGGCATAAAGAGTTGTGGGAAGTGAAGCAGGAGCGTGACCGCATCTATGCTTTGCCGGAAATGAGTGAGGAAGACGGCTATAAAGTGGCCGATCTGGAAGTTAAATACGGCGAAATGGACGGTTACTCTGCGGAAGCTCGCGCCGGTGAACTGTTGCTTGGCGTGGGAATTCCAGTGGAACAGCACTACGGCCCGATGAGTGAAGTTGCTCCTGGCTGGAAGCTGCGTGTGCTTCTGGCGCAGGCGCTGTTTGCTGATCCGGATATTCTCCTGCTCGACGAACCGACCAACAACCTCGACATCGACACCATTCGCTGGCTGGAACAGGTGCTGAACGAGCGTGACAGCACCATGATCATCATCTCGCACGACCGTCACTTCCTTAACATGGTCTGTACCCACATGGCGGATCTGGATTACGGCGAGCTGCGCGTTTATCCGGGTAACTACGATGAGTACATGACGGCGGCGACCCAGGCGCGTGAACGTCTGCTGGCCGATAACGCCAAGAAGAAAGCGCAGATTGCTGAGTTGCAATCTTTCGTTAGCCGCTTTAGCGCCAACGCCTCGAAATCTCGCCAGGCAACTTCGCGCGCGCGCCAGATTGATAAAATCAAACTGGAAGAGGTGAAAGCCTCCAGCCGTCAGAACCCGTTCATCCGTTTTGAACAGGATAAGAAACTGTTCCGTAACGCGCTGGAAGTGGAAGGTCTGACCAAAGGGTTTGATAACGGTCCGCTGTTTAAAAATCTCAACCTGCTGCTGGAAGTGGGTGAAAAACTGGCGGTACTGGGTACCAACGGCGTCGGTAAATCAACGCTGCTGAAAACGCTGGTGGGCGATCTGCAACCGGACAGCGGCACCGTAAAATGGTCTGAGAACGCGCGCATTGGTTACTATGCTCAGGACCACGAATATGAGTTTGAAAATGATCTGACCGTGTTCGAATGGATGAGCCAGTGGAAGCAGGAAGGCGATGACGAGCAGGCGGTACGCAGTATTCTCGGTCGTTTGCTGTTCAGCCAGGACGACATCAAAAAGCCAGCTAAAGTGCTTTCCGGTGGGGAAAAAGGGCGGATGCTGTTTGGTAAGTTAATGATGCAGAAGCCGAACATTCTGATCATGGACGAACCGACCAACCACCTGGATATGGAATCCATTGAGTCGCTGAACATGGCACTGGAACTGTATCAGGGCACGCTGATCTTTGTTTCACACGACCGTGAGTTCGTAAGCTCCCTGGCGACCCGCATTCTGGAAATCACCCCGGAACGCGTGATCGACTTTAGCGGTAATTACGAAGATTACCTGCGTAGTAAAGGGATCGAGTAAGTGATTATCCGTCACCCCGATACTGTCGGGGTGACGGCGGCTGATGACAAATGCAAAATAGCCTGATGCGCTACGCTTATCAGGCCTACGCAGTACCTGCAATATATTGAATCTGCAGGACTTTGTAGGCCGGATAAGGCGTTAACGCCGCATCAGGCATTAACAAAGCGCATTTGTCAGCAATCTGAGTAACGTCGAATCGATTTTCTTAATCCCACATCAATTCACTTCCATTAATTCTCAAACATCCATGCCCAACGCTCGCTTACCGTGAATGTTGAGGTCGGCAAGCGTAAAGCGTCCTTCCCAGTTTGTTTCATAGTCCTCGCGCGGGAAGTCGCCCGGCGATGCGCCTTTTTCCAGTGCGGCCTTCACCTTGTGCGCGTAGGCAAGATTTTTCTCGCACATCGGTGCCGCAGGAATGTACATCACGTTGCCCCAACCTTGTTGATTTTCAACGGGGGCAACGGAATGGATGACGTCGCAGTGCCACCAGACGGAGTCTCCGGCTTCGAGTTTTGGAATGCTGGTTAACGCCTCAATCAACAGTGGATGCCATTGCTCTGATACCGGCAATACTCTTCCGGGCGCTACGCCGCACAGTTCATCCTCCGGCACATCATCAAGCAGCGGACGTAACAGTACGTACGCCATAGCTTCAGGAATGGGCACGACGTGCAGCAGCCCCTGACCAGGCAGCATATCAGAGAGCGCTGTCCAGCCCTGGAATGTCCGAAACACGGAACATTTGGTGGTGTTGTCCACCGTGTACTCTTCAACTTCCGTACGATGTGCCGCATGCCAGGGATCATATTGCGCCAGATTGCCATTAAAGACGTTGGCGAAAACGCGCTGATACGCTGGAAGCAGCCAGCGTTCCAGTGCCCCGGAGTCGGTATGCGCTCCAAGACCTTTGGAGGTCGTTCCGGGCGGACGGCGGCGGATACGGTCAGGGTAGATGACGCTCACATCCGGGTTAAACCATTGCTTTCCATCACTTTCAAATGTCCACAGACGATTGAGAAACGACTGCGCATTCGCCATTTCTTCACTCTGGCGGGCCTGCATTTGCGCCTGCGACCAGTAGATGGGGTAAATCTCGGGACGTGAAGCGCTGAGCGTCCCGAAGAAATTATCGCCGGGGCCTTTGTAGACCTCGTCAAAGCGGTTGCGGTCCAGATAGTCCAGCATCGACTGATCCCAGCCTAGCGCTTGTTCGCGGGGGAAATGGCCTTTTATCACCGCACAACCGCGACGTTTAATCTGTTCGCGCTGCTCTGCAGTAACATGACCTGCTTTGATATCGGCATAAGACAGCACCGGCCAGACGGCATCGCCCTGTGCTTTGAGTGCGTTGATTTCAGCCACTCGCGTGGCAATGTCATCGCTTAGCTGATTAAAGATCTGCTGGACGTCGCCAAGCTGCGCCCGCAGCGCGTGCTTCATCTGACGGATAGCTGCTTTGTGATCGGCAGGCAATGTGTCGCTGGTAAAAGTAGAAGCCATAACCACCTCTCATTAACTTTCATTCGAAACCATTCTGATTTGCATATGACAATATAAGTTATAAATAAGTTAATGCAAGTTTAATGATTTGATGTGATGTACAGGATGTAAAAAGAAGGGAAAACCGGAGCGCACGGCTCCGGTAGAGAGGTCAGCTGTTAAAAGGGGATGTGTTATCCAGCACCGCCTGAATCACATTCAGCGCGCCTTCATGATTATTATCATCGGTAGCGTAACGGGCGATTTGTTTAATGTTTTCCGCAGCATTGCCCATCGCAAAGGAATAACGCGCCATTTTCAGCATCTCCGCATCGTTACCGCTGTCGCCAATCGCTACCACATTTTGCGGTGACAGATCCCAGCGTTTCAGTAACCGCGAAATACCGTTTGCTTTATGTAGACCGGGAATAATCAGGTCGATAAAGCCAAAACCACTGGTAACGGGTTTCATAATGCCATCGAGCGCTACGTGCAGTTTGTCGATCACTAACGGGATTTGTTCATCCGGCAGGTTGAGCGAAAACTTGAACAGTACGTCGTCAATCTCCTGATAATCTTTTACAGGTTTCAGGCGATGGTAGTGTTTTGCCATCAGTGCGACAAATGCTTCGGGGGCATTTTCGCTGACATATGCACTTTGCAGACCGCAGGCGACAAAATTGAGTTGCTTATCTTTTAGCAACTCGCCAATAACAATCCGCGATTCATGTCGGGTCAGTTCGCCGTGGAACAACTGCTTGCCATGTTCGTAAACCAGTGCGCCGTTTTCCGCGACAAAAGAGATCTCATCCTTTAGCTCAGGAAAGAATGAAATAAGCTGGTAATACTGATTACCGCTGGCAACAACGAACTTAATGCCGCGCTTTTTCAGTTCCTGATATTGCGCCATAAAACGTGGTTGGTTGTACGTTTTGGCGTCGTTAAGAAAAGTACCGTCCATGTCTGTGACGATAACTTTTACGCTCATAGGTGTGCTCCTGGCTCGAAAATGAAACCGTAACAGTGTAATAACAATGTGACGCAGAGCACAAATTATATTTCGAATGAAAGTAAGGATGAAATTGATGATGTGAATGATTTAGCCCGGCGACGACGCCGCCGGGCCGAGGAGATTACAGCATATGTTCAGTACGGGCGATGATATCGTCCTGAGCGTCTGGAGAGAGCGCGGTGAAGAACGCGGAATAGCCCGCGACACGCACTACCAGATCGCGATACTGATCGGGATGTTTTTTCGCATCCAGCAGCGTTTCGCGGGAAACGATGTTGTACTGAATATGCCAGCCTTTATGCACTTCAAAGAAGGTACGCAGCAGGATCATCAGTTTCTGCTTGTCAGATTCGTTCTCCAGCGTTGCCGGATTCAGTTTCTGGTTGAGCAACACGCCGCCGAGAATCGCTGCCGTAGGCAGTTTACCCACTGAGCCAATGACCGCAGTAGGGCCAAGATGGTCAGTACCGGAGGCCGGGCTTGCGCCTTCTGCCAGCGGGGTGTGGGCTTTACGCCCGTCCGGTGTTGCCATAGTCTGCGCGCCAAACGGTACGTTAGCGGAGATTGATGACGTACCCGCGTAATAGTTGCCGCCAACCGGACCACGACCGTAGCGCGGATTATGGTACTGTTTCAGTTCGTCGATATAGGTCTGATAAGCGCGAGCCAGCAGCGTATCGACAGTATCATCGTCGTTGCCGTACTTCGGCGCACCGTTAATCAGCCGCTGACGCAGCTGCTCGTGAGTCAGGCCGTCGAAGTCATCTGCCAGTGCGGCAGCAAGCTGTTGCTGACCAATCGCACCTTGTTCAAACACCAGTTTCTTCACTGCCGCCAGGCTGTTGCCGAGGTTGGCAATGCCGACCTGCAGGCCAGAAACCCAGTCATATTTCGCGCCGCCTTGCTTGATACTTTTCGCTCGCTCAATACAGTCATCCACCAGCGCCGAGCAGAGAATATCGTGCACGTTCTCTTCCAGCATGGTGTCGACGACATATTCGATTTCGATTGATTTGCGGGTGTAGTAACGGATTTGCGTATCCCACGCGTCCATCACTTCATCGAAGTTGTTGAAGTTACCTGCCGACAACGCTTTTTCTTGTGGCAGGAACACTTTGCCGCTGGTGGCATCATGCCCGCCTTCCAGCGCCGCCAGCATCACGCGGGCGAAGTTGATAAAGCTCATGCCGGTACAGCGATAGCCCCATTTGCCACCGACGGCGGTTTCTATACAACCAATCGCTGCGTAGTCATAAGCGTCATGCGGTTCAATACCGAGTTTAATAAATTCCGGGATCACGATTTCGTCGTTGTTGAACGCCGGCATCCCGAAGCCGCAACGGATCACCTGTACGCAGGCGTCGAGGAAATCGTTGCTCATTCCTGCATGGTAACGCACGCTGAGGTTAGGCTGAGTGGAACGCAGGCGACCGCAGGATTCGAGGATCGCGTAAGAGAGTGGATTCACCGCGTCCATTGGTTGACCATCAACCAGATTTTGCCCGCCAATAGTGACGTTCTGATACAGCGGACTTCCCGCAGAGGCTTTTGAGTGTGAGCCGGAGCGGATCTTGTTCACTTCCAGCAGTTTCAGCCAGCAGCTATGCAGCATCTCGATGGCGTGTTCGCGATCCAGCGTCTGGTTGAGTTCAACGTCGCGGCGATAGTACGGGTAGAGATACTGGTCCATACGACCAAACGATACTGAGTGACCGTTAGATTCGATCTGCAAAATCAACTGGATGAAGTAACACAGTTGCAGCGCCTGCCAGAAAGTCTGCGGCGGCTGGTGGGCGATAAGATCGCAGTTTTCTGCCATCGCCAGCAGTTCATCGCGACGGCTTTCGCGGGTTTCGGTCGCGGCCATTTCACGCGCCAGGGCAGCGAAACGTTCAATGTGTTCACTGACTGCCACCAGCACGATATCAATCGCTTTCAGGAATTGCTCACCGTGTAAATCTTCCAGCACCGTCAGGTTGATGCGCGAGCGACGTTCCGCTACTTTCTCGCGCAGACCATCAAGCCCTTTTTCCAGCAGCAGCGGGAAATTCACCGCCAGGTGCGCATCGCCGGAGGTCATATTGCCTTCCGCTTTAATGATTCCGGTCGCCAGCAGACCTTTTTGCTCATCGGTAAACATGCCGTAGCAGCGATCCTGTACGGTCTGACCGCGCCACCACGGGCACACTTCATGCAGAACGCGTTTGTTCTCTTCGCTCACCGCAAAGCCAGCACCGGGACGATCTGCCAGATCATCAATCTCTTTTTCGATCCACGAGACAGTATATTCCGGGAAGATCGGCGCGGCGCGAACTTCGCTTGCCTGGTTGCCAATGATCAACTCATCGTGTTTGATCCAGATGGTGCGATTCGCCAGGTGATGCGCCAGTGCCAGCGCGCGACGTACCGGGATCGGCTTATCGAGATGTTGTTGATACATCTCGGTATAGTGCTGCGCGCGCTCGGTACAGACTGGCGGTTTCACAATATGCACCAGCGCATTTTTGTGCGCTTTAATGCGGTCGCTGAGCGTGTCCAGTTTCAGTGTGGTCATGGTTGTTATCCTCGTAAGGTCGCGGTTAACCCTTTCTGGCAGGCATACTGCTGGGCAAAGTCGAGCAGTTCTGGCGCATCAAGCGGTTTTTCCGGGGCGTCATAGGGCAGATTAAGTAAGTGATATTTGTTGATGCCCAGCGTGTGGTAGGGCAGAAAATGAATTTCGCCAACGTGCAGCTCGTCGGCGGCAAAATCGGTAATGGCTTTTACAGAGGTTTCGTCGGCATTAAAGCCCTGAATCAGCGGCACGCGGATAATGATTTTTTTGCCCGCTGCGGCGAGTTTTTTCAGGTTATCCAGCACTCTGGCGGCGTTACCGTCGGTCCACTGTTTAAACGGCGCGTCGGCAACGTGTTTTAAATCGGCAAGAAACAGATCGATATAGGGCAGAGAAGGGGCGATATATTTCCACGGCACATGCAGACAGGTTTCTACCGCAGTATGAATGCCTGCCTCGTGGCTGGCTTGCAGTAGCGCCATCGCCATTTCCGGCTGCATAAAGGGCTCACCACCCGAAAGCGTTAAACCGCCGCCGCTGCGATCGTAAAACGGTTTATCGCGCAGAACGGTCGTCATGATCTCCTCAACGCTTTTCACTTCACCACACACGGTTAATGCCTGTGTCGGACAGCAGTCGGTTAACGCCGTCAGATGCTCCGGGGTTAACTTTTCCCGATGAATAAGCAAACCATTCAGCGCGCGCTCAATCACTTCCGGCGCGGCCTTAGCGCACAGCTCGCAGCCTTCCAGACACAGTCGTGCGTCATACAGCAGATCCTGCGTGCGGGCGCGGCTTTCCGGGTTCTGACACCAGCGGCAGCCCAGCGAACAGCCTTTAAGAAATACGACCGTGCGGATACCGGGGCCATCATGGGTCGAGTAGCGCTGAATATTGAAAATCATAGTTGCCTCTCTATTTCGTTCAAGCATTAAAATACTTTCGAATGAAAGTTAGATTGATGTGCGTCAACTGTTCAGAGAGTTTTCCCGTGATAGTCTACATTCAGACAAAAAGTACATTTTGAGGATGGTTATGGAACTGTATCTGGATACTTCAGACGTTGTTGCGGTGAAGGCGCTGTCACGTATTTTTCCGCTGGCGGGTGTGACCACTAACCCAAGCATTATCGCCGCGGGTAAAAAACCGCTGGATGTTGTGCTTCCGCAACTTCATGAAGCGATGGGCGGTCAGGGGCGTCTGTTTGCCCAGGTAATGGCTACCACTGCCGAAGGGATGGTTAATGACGCGCTTAAGCTGCGTTCTATTATTGCGGATATCGTGGTGAAAGTTCCGGTGACCGCCGAGGGGCTGGCAGCTATTAAGATGTTAAAAGCGGAAGGGATTCCGACGCTGGGAACCGCGGTATATGGCGCAGCACAAGGGCTGCTGTCGGCGCTGGCAGGTGCGGAATATGTTGCGCCTTACGTTAATCGTATTGATGCTCAGGGCGGTAGCGGCATTCAGACTGTGACCGACTTACACCAGTTATTGAAAATGCATGCGCCGCAGGCGAAAGTGCTGGCAGCGAGTTTCAAAACCCCGCGTCAGGCGCTGGACTGCTTACTGGCAGGATGTGAATCAATTACTCTGCCACTGGATGTGGCACAACAGATGATTAGCTATCCGGCGGTTGATGCCGCTATGGCGAAGTTTGAGCAGGACTGGCAGGGAGCGTTTGGCAGAACGTCGATTTAACCGGACGTTCTGCATCCTCATAAATTGCTGATGACGTGGCGGAGTGCCGCGTCTTATCAGGCCTGGAGGTGGCAATTACTGCCCACACACCTCACACCCCGGATTACGCATCAGTTTCATTTCGCGAAACTGACAGGTCATCGCATCGTACATGACGATTTTCCCGCTGGCCGGTTTGCCATAACCTGCCAGCATTTTGATCGCTTCCATTGCCTGCAACGAACCAATTACGCCGATCAACGGTGCCATTACGCCTGCTTCCACGCAGGTTAATGCATTTTCACCAAACAAACGGCTAAGGCAGCGATAGCACGGTTCACCGTCCTGATAAGTAAAGACGGTGATTTGACCTTCCATACGAATTGCCGCGCCGGAAACCAGCGGTACCTTCGCGGCAAAACAGCCTGCGTTCAGTTGATTACGTACCGCAACGTTATCCGTACAGTCGAGCACCAGATCGTGTTCAGCAATCAATGCTGCAAGTTCTGCGTCATCCAGCAGTGCATTGACTGGCGTAATCGCGATATGTGGGTTGATCCGCGTCAGGGCGTCACGGGCGGATTCCACCTTCGGTTGCCCGACCGTGGCATCACTGTGCAGTGTCTGGCGTTGCAGATTCGAGAGCGAAACCGTGTCGAAGTCGAGCAGCGTCAGGTTACCGACACCGGCGCTTGCCAGATACTGCGAGGCTGCACAGCCGAGGCCGCCCAGGCCCACTATCAGCACGCGAGAATCTTTCAGCGCCTCCTGGCCGTCAAAATCAAAGCCGCGCAGAATGATTTGCCGGTTGTAGCGCAGCATCTCCTGATCGCTGAGTTCCGCCATTACAGGCCTCCGAACAACGCGTTAAACGGTTCTACTTCCACCCATTCGCCCACTTCCACATTGCCGCGATCGCGTTCCAGCACGATAAAGCAGTTGCCGAGGCTAAAGGAGCTAAATATATGTGAACCCTGATGTCCGGTGGTCGTCACTTCCAGTTCGCCATCGGCGTTGCGTTGCAGCACGCCGCGCTGGAAATCAAGACGTCCTGGCGTTTTTTTCAGGCGGGACGCTGTGCGTACGCGCTGGCGCGCGGGCAGGCCGCTGGCGGTGTTACCGCTTAGTTTTGCCAGCAAAGGCTGTACCAGTTGATAGAAGGTCAGCGTCGCTGAAACCGGGTTGCCCGGCAGGCCGCAGAACCAGCTATTGCTGAGTTTACCGAACGCGAACGGTTTACCTGGTTTAATCGCCAGCTTCCAGAAGGCGATCTCCCCCAGCTCTTCAAGAATCGTTTTGGTGTAATCCGCCTCACCCACTGAAACACCGCCGGAACTGATCACCACATCCGCCTGGCTGTCGGCTTCAATAAATGCGGCGCGCAGGGCATGGGGATCGTCGCGGATAATCCCTAAGTTAATTACCTCGCATCCCAACTGTTCTAACATCAGGTGTACGGCGAGACGGTTGGTATCGTAGATTTGGCCGTCGCCCAGCGGCTGACCGGGCAACTGGAGTTCATCACCGGTAGAAAAAAGCGCTACACGCACTTTACGAATCACCGGAACTTCGGCAATCCCCAGTGAAGCAATTACTGGCAGCTCTGCGGTAGTCAGGCGAGTTCCCGCCGGGAAAACAACCGCACCTGCAGAGATATCTTCACCGCGACGGCGAATATTTTGCCCGCTACGCACTTCAGCAGTAAAACGCACGCCATTGTCCATTTGTTCAGTCTGCTCCTGCATCACCACCGCTTCGCAGCCTTCCGGCACCGGCGCACCGGTCATAATACGAATGCAGGTACCCGCAGGCCATTCACCATGGTATGGCTGACCGGCAAAGGATTTACCGGCAACGGGCAGCGGTTGCCCGGAGGCAATATCGGCTAAACGCACCGCGTAGCCGTCCATTGCGGAGTTATCAAACCCCGGAACATCAAGCGGCGAAACGACATCGCTCGCCAGAATACGACCAAAACACTGTACCAGTGGCAGCGTTTCCTGGGCGGTCAGTGGGGTGACGCGAGAAAGCATCTCATTAAGCGCGGTGTCGAGCGACATCAATCCGGTGGTAAATTCCATGAAAACACTCCTGCGGAGGCAAAATCGAATTTGCCTATTATGTCAGAAAAACGCCACAGACTGTATGCCACCTCGGGCGTAGCGCTGGGTCCTGCCTTTACATGCCATATCCATCTTTCTATATTCAAAAATTGAATGAGTAATTCATAAAAATTCTGATATTTATAGCAAAAGTGGCGAACCACCCTTAATGGACGAATACTATGGGCAAAGCAGTCATTGCAATTCATGGTGGCGCAGGTGCAATTAGCCGCGCGCAGATGAGTCTGCAACAGGAATTACGCTACATCGAGGCGTTGTCTGCCATTGTTGAAACCGGGCAGAAAATGCTGGAAGCGGGCGAAAGTGCGCTGGATGTGGTGACGGAAGCGGTGCGTCTGCTGGAAGAGTGTCCACTGTTTAACGCCGGAATTGGCGCTGTCTTTACGCGTGATGAAACCCATGAACTGGACGCCTGTGTGATGGATGGTAACACCCTGAAAGCCGGTGCGGTGGCGGGCGTTAGTCATCTGCGTAATCCGGTTCTTGCCGCCCGGCTGGTGATGGAGCAAAGCCCGCATGTGATGATGATTGGCGAAGGGGCAGAAAATTTTGCGTTTGCTCGTGGCATGGAGCGCGTCTCGCCGGAGATTTTCTCCACGCCTTTGCGTTATGAACAACTACTGGCAGCGCGCAAGGAAGGGGCAACCGTCCTCGACCATAGCGGTGCGCCACTGGATGAAAAACAGAAAATGGGCACCGTGGGGGCCGTGGCGTTGGATTTAGACGGCAATTTGGCGGCAGCCACGTCCACAGGCGGAATGACCAATAAATTACCCGGACGAGTTGGCGATAGTCCCTTAGTGGGTGCCGGATGCTACGCCAATAACGCCAGTGTGGCGGTTTCTTGTACCGGCACGGGCGAAGTCTTCATCCGCGCGCTGGCGGCATATGACATCGCCGCGTTAATGGATTACGGCGGATTAAGTCTCGCGGAAGCCTGCGAGCGGGTAGTAATGGAAAAACTCCCTGCGCTTGGCGGTAGCGGTGGCTTAATCGCTATCGACCATGAAGGGAATGTCGCGCTACCGTTTAACACCGAAGGAATGTATCGCGCCTGGGGCTACGCAGGCGATACGCCAACCACCGGTATCTACCGTGAAAAAGGGGACACCGTTGCCACACAGTGATGAACTTGATGCCGGTAATGTGCTGGCGGTTGAAAATCTGAATATTGCCTTTATGCAGGACCAGCAGAAAATAGCTGCGGTCCGCAATCTCTCTTTTAGTCTGCAACGCGGTGAGACGCTGGCAATTGTTGGCGAATCCGGCTCCGGTAAGTCAGTGACTGCGTTGGCATTGATGCGCCTGTTGGAACAGGCGGGCGGTTTAGTACAGTGCGATAAAATGCTGTTGCAGCGGCGCAGTCGCGAAGTGATTGAACTTAGCGAGCAGAACGCTGCACAAATGCGCCATGTTCGCGGTGCGGATATGGCGATGATATTTCAGGAGCCGATGACATCGCTGAACCCGGTATTTACTGTGGGTGAACAGATTGCCGAATCAATTCGTCTGCATCAGAACGCCAGTCGTGAAGAAGCGATGGTCGAGGCGAAGCGGATGCTGGATCAGGTACGCATTCCTGAGGCACAAACCATTCTTTCACGTTATCCGCATCAACTCTCTGGCGGGATGCGCCAGCGAGTGATGATTGCGATGGCGCTGTCATGCCGCCCGGCGGTGCTGATTGCCGATGAGCCAACCACCGCGCTGGATGTCACTATTCAGGCGCAGATCCTGCAATTAATCAAAGTATTGCAAAAAGAGATGTCGATGGGCGTTATCTTTATCACTCACGATATGGGCGTGGTGGCAGAGATTGCCGATCGGGTACTGGTGATGTATCAGGGCGAGGCGGTGGAAACGGGTACCGTCGAACAGATTTTTCATGCACCGCAACATCCTTACACCCGTGCGCTGTTAGCTGCTGTTCCGCAACTTGGTGCGATGAAAGGGTTAGATTATCCCCGACGTTTCCCGTTGATATCGCTTGAACATCCAGCGAAACAGGCCCCCCCCATCGAGCAGAAAACGGTGGTGGATGGCGAACCTGTTTTACGAGTGCGTAATCTTGTCACCCGTTTCCCTTTGCGCAGCGGTTTGTTGAATCGCGTAACGCGGGAAGTGCATGCCGTTGAGAAAGTCAGTTTTGATCTCTGGCCTGGCGAAACGCTATCGCTGGTGGGCGAGTCTGGCAGCGGTAAATCCACTACCGGGCGGGCGTTGCTGCGCCTGGTCGAATCGCAGGGCGGCGAAATTATCTTTAACGGTCAGAGAATCGATACCTTGTCACCCGGCAAACTTCAGGCATTGCGCCGGGATATTCAGTTTATTTTTCAGGACCCTTACGCTTCGCTGGACCCACGTCAGACCATCGGTGATTCGATTATCGAACCGCTGCGTGTACACGGTTTATTGCCAGGTAAAGACGCGGCTGCACGCGTTGCGTGGTTGCTGGAGCGCGTGGGCCTGTTACCTGAACATGCCTGGCGTTACCCGCATGAGTTTTCCGGCGGTCAGCGCCAGCGCATCTGCATTGCTCGCGCGTTGGCATTGAATCCAAAAGTGATCATTGCCGACGAAGCCGTTTCGGCGCTGGATGTTTCTATTCGCGGGCAGATTATCAACTTGTTGCTCGATCTCCAGCGTGATTTCGGCATTGCGTATCTGTTTATCTCCCACGATATGGCCGTGGTAGAGCGGATTAGTCATCGTGTGGCGGTGATGTATCTCGGGCAAATTGTTGAAATTGGTCCACGGCGCGCGGTCTTCGAAAACCCGCAGCATCCTTATACGCGTAAATTACTGGCGGCAGTTCCGGTCGCTGAACCGTCCCGACAACGACCGCAGCGTGTACTGCTGTCGGACGATCTTCCCAGCAATATTCATCTGCGTGGCGAAGAGGTGGCAGCCGTCTCGTTGCAATGCGTCGGGCCGGGGCATTACGTCGCACAACCACAATCAGAATACGCATTCATGCGTAGATAACATTCAGGCGGAGAATAAAATGGCAAGAGCTGTACACCGTAGTGGGTTAGTGGCGCTGGGCATTGCGACAGCGTTGATGGCATCTTGTGCATTCGCTGCCAAAGATGTGGTGGTGGCGGTAGGATCGAATTTCACCACGCTCGATCCGTATGACGCAAATGACACGTTATCTCAGGCCGTAGCGAAATCGTTTTACCAGGGGCTGTTCGGTCTGGATAAAGAGATGAAACTGAAAAACGTGCTGGCGGAGAGTTATACCGTTTCCGATGACGGCATTACTTACACCGTGAAATTGCGGGAAGGCATTAAATTCCAGGATGGCACCGATTTCAACGCCGCGGCGGTGAAAGCGAATCTGGACCGGGCCAGCGATCCGGCGAATCATCTTAAACGCTATAACCTGTATAAGAATATTGCTAAAACGGAAGCGATCGATCCGACAACGGTAAAGATTACCCTCAAACAGCCGTTCTCAGCGTTTATTAATATTCTTGCCCATCCGGCGACCGCGATGATTTCACCGGCAGCGCTGGAAAAATATGGCAAGGAGATTGGTTTTTATCCGGTGGGAACCGGACCGTATGAACTGGATACCTGGAATCAGACCGATTTTGTGAAGGTGAAAAAATTCGCGGGTTACTGGCAGCCAGGATTGCCCAAACTGGACAGCATAACCTGGCGTCCGGTGGCGGATAACAACACCCGCGCGGCAATGCTGCAAACCGGTGAAGCGCAGTTTGCTTTCCCCATTCCTTACGAGCAGGCCACACTGCTGGAGAAAAACAAAAATATCGAGTTGATGGCCAGTCCGTCAATTATGCAGCGTTATATCAGTATGAACGTGACGCAAAAGCCGTTCGATAACCCGAAGGTCCGTGAGGCGCTGAATTACGCCATTAACCGTCCGGCGCTGGTGAAAGTTGCCTTTGCGGGCTATGCAACGCCAGCTACTGGTGTGGTACCGCCAAGTATCGCCTACGCGCAAAGTTATAAACCGTGGCCTTACGATCCAGTGAAAGCGCGCGAATTACTGAAAGAGGCGGGATATCCCAACGGTTTCAGTACCACGCTGTGGTCGTCACATAACCACAGTACCGCGCAGAAAGTGCTGCAATTTACCCAGCAGCAGTTAGCGCAGGTCGGGATTAAAGCCCAGGTGACTGCGATGGATGCCGGACAGCGGGCGGCAGAAGTTGAAGGTAAAGGGCAAAAAGAGAGCGGCGTGCGGATGTTCTACACTGGCTGGTCGGCTTCAACCGGCGAAGCGGACTGGGCACTATCGCCGCTGTTTGCCTCGCAGAACTGGCCACCGACGCTGTTTAATACCGCGTTTTACAGCAATAAACAGGTGGATGACTTCCTGGCTCAGGCACTGAAAACTAATGATCCGGCGGAAAAGACCCGCTTATATAAGGCGGCGCAGGATATCATCTGGCAAGAATCGCCGTGGATCCCGCTGGTGGTAGAAAAACTGGTGTCGGCACACAGTAAAAACCTGACCGGTTTTTGGATCATGCCAGACACCGGCTTCAGCTTTGAAGACGCGGATTTGCAATAAGCAACGCAGGGAGTGGAATGCTTAATTACGTTATCAAACGCTTACTGGGGTTGATTCCGACGCTGTTTATCGTCTCGGTGCTGGTGTTTTTATTTGTCCATATGCTGCCCGGCGATCCGGCGCGATTGATTGCCGGGCCCGAAGCTGATGCGCAGGTTATAGAACTGGTGCGTCAGCAGCTGGGGTTGGATCAGCCGCTGTATCACCAGTTCTGGCACTATATCAGCAATGCTGTGCAGGGGGATTTTGGCCTGTCGATGGTGTCGCGTCGTCCGGTTGCCGATGAGATTGCCAGCCGCTTTATGCCAACGCTGTGGCTGACCATAACCAGTATGGTCTGGGCGGTTATATTTGGTATGGCGGCGGGAATTATCGCCGCCGTCTGGCGTAACCGTTGGCCGGATCGATTGAGTATGACCATTGCGGTGTCGGGGATCTCGTTTCCGGCATTTGCTCTGGGGATGCTTTTAATTCAGGTATTCTCCGTTGAACTGGGCTGGCTGCCTACCGTGGGAGCAGACAGTTGGCAGCACTACATTTTACCCTCCCTGACGCTCGGCGCGGCAGTGGCCGCCGTGATGGCGCGCTTTACCCGCGCGTCGTTTGTCGATGTTTTAAGCGAAGATTATATGCGTACCGCGAGGGCGAAAGGGGTGAGCGAAACCTGGGTTGTCCTCAAACACGGGCTACGTAACGCGATGATCCCGGTAGTGACCATGATGGGCTTACAGTTTGGCTTTTTGCTCGGTGGTTCCATCGTTGTGGAGAAAGTTTTCAACTGGCCGGGACTTGGACGCTTACTCGTTGACTCCGTAGAAATGCGTGATTACCCGGTGATTCAGGCGGAAATTCTGCTTTTCTCGCTGGAATTTATTCTTATCAACTTAGTGGTGGATGTGCTTTACGCCGCCATTAACCCGGCTATCAGGTACAAGTAAGGATGCGACTATTTAACTGGCGACGTCAGGCGGTGTTAAACGCCATGCCACTGGTCAAACCTGACCAGGTACGTACACCGTGGCATGAATTCTGGCGACGATTTCGCCGTCAGCATATGGCGATGACCGCCGCATTATTCGTTATTTTATTGATTGTGGTGGCCATTTTTGCACGCTGGATCGCTCCCTATGACGCCGAAAATTATTTTGATTATGACAATCTGAATAACGGACCTTCTTTGCAGCACTGGTTTGGCGTCGATTCACTGGGGCGTGACATTTTCAGCCGTGTCCTGGTTGGTGCGCAAATCTCGCTGGCGGCGGGCGTGTTTGCCGTGTTTATCGGTGCGGCGATCGGGACGTTGCTGGGCTTGCTCGCTGGATATTATGAAGGCTGGTGGGATCGGCTGATCATGCGCATTTGCGATGTGCTGTTTGCCTTCCCGGGTATTTTACTGGCGATCGCTGTTGTTGCGGTGTTGGGAAGCGGCATTGCTAACGTGATTATTGCAGTCGCCATTTTTTCCATCCCCGCGTTTGCCCGCCTGGTGCGCGGCAACACGCTGGTGTTGAAACAGCAAACCTTTATTGAGTCAGCACGCAGTATTGGTGCCAGCGATATGACCGTTTTGTTGCGTCATATCCTGCCTGGGACCGTCTCTTCTATCGTGGTGTTTTTCACCATGCGCATTGGTACCTCGATTATCTCTGCCGCCAGCCTCTCATTTCTCGGCCTCGGTGCGCAGCCGCCGACACCAGAGTGGGGAGCAATGCTCAATGAGGCTCGAGCGGATATGGTTATCGCGCCGCATGTCGCTGTTTTTCCGGCCCTGGCTATTTTTCTGACCGTACTGGCGTTCAATTTGTTGGGCGATGGTTTACGCGATGCGCTGGATCCGAAAATTAAAGGATAGTTACGTTTGAATATTGCTTGAAAGGGTAATCACCTCACAGGAAATTATTGCCCTAAGCAAGTGTTGTAACTTTCTGCTGATTTTGTAGAATCGGGTAATTTGGTTAAAAAGCCGCAGCAAGGGACAATTTTTGCAGCGGCACAGCGTTCAGATAGTTATTTTGTTAAATGTATTAACATGCTGAGTTTATACGAAAAGATAAAGATAAGGCTGATAATTTTATTTTTATTGGCAGCACTGTCATTTATTGGTCTTTTTTTCATCATTAACTATCAACTGGTATCGGAGCGCGCGGTAAAACGTGCCGATAGCCGCTTTGAACTTATTCAGAAAAACGTTGGCTATTTCTTTAAAGATATTGAACGTTCGGCCCTGACATTAAAGGACTCACTGTATTTATTAAAAAATACAGAGGAGATTCAACGCGCCGTGATTCTTAAAATGGAAATGATGCCATTTTTAGACTCGGTGGGACTGGTACTTGATGATAATAAATATTATCTTTTTTCGCGGAGGGCGAATGATAAAATCGTTGTTTATCATCAGGAACAAGTAAATGGACCGCTTGTCGACGAGTCAGGGCGGGTTATTTTTGCCGATTTTAACCCATCGAAACGACCGTGGTCGGTGGCTTCAGATGACTCTAACAACAGCTGGAATCCGGCATACAATTGCTTTGATCGTCCGGGTAAAAAATGTATCTCTTTTACGCTACACATCAACGGCAAAGATCACGATTTGTTAGCGGTGGATAAAATTCATGTCGATTTAAACTGGCGATATCTGAACGAGTATCTTGATCAAATCAGCGCTAATGATGAAGTTCTATTTTTGAAACAAGGCCATGAGATCATTGCCAAGAATCAACTCGCTCGTGAAAAACTGATTATTTATAATAGCGAAGGTAATTATAATATTATTGATTCTGTCGATACTGAATATATCGAAAAAACATCAGCGGTGCCAAACAACGCATTATTCGAAATCTATTTTTATTATCCTGGCGGTAATTTATTGAACGCCTCAGATAAACTTTTTTATCTGCCGTTTGCGTTCATTATTATCGTATTGCTGGTGGTTTATTTAATGACCACTCGTGTGTTCCGTCGGCAATTTTCTGAAATGACAGAGCTGGTTAATACGCTGGCATTTTTGCCCGACTCAACGGATCAAATCGAGGCTCTGAAAATTCGCGAAGGCGATGCGAAAGAGATTATCAGCATTAAAAATTCGATCGCGGAAATGAAAGATGCCGAAATTGAACGGTCAAATAAATTGCTCTCACTGATCTCTTACGATCAGGAAAGCGGTTTTATTAAAAATATGGCGATTATTGAGTCCAACAATAATCAGTATCTGGCTGTGGGGATCATCAAACTGTGTGGTCTGGAAGCCGTGGAAGCGGTGTTTGGTGTTGATGAACGCAATAAAATCGTCAGGAAATTGTGTCAGCGAATTGCCGAGAAATATGCGCAATGCTGCGATATCGTGACATTCAATGCCGATCTCTATTTACTTCTGTGTCGGGAAAATGTACAGACATTTACCCGTAAAATAGCGATGGTAAACGATTTTGACAGCAGCTTTGGCTACCGCAATCTGCGCATCCATAAGTCTGCCATTTGTGAACCTTTGCAGGGGGAAAACGCCTGGAGTTACGCAGAAAAACTGAAACTGGCGATTTCCAGTATCCGTGACCATATGTTCTCCGAGTTTATTTTCTGTGATGACGCGAAACTCAACGAAATAGAAGAGAATATCTGGATTGCGCGTAATATTCGCCATGCAATGGAAATTGGCGAACTATTCCTCGTCTATCAACCGATCGTTGATATTAACACCCGCGCCATTCTGGGCGCGGAGGCGTTGTGCCGTTGGGTTTCTGCGGAGCGGGGGATCATTTCACCGCTGAAGTTCATTACCATTGCTGAAGATATCGGGTTTATCAATGAGCTGGGTTATCAGATTATTAAAACGGCAATGGGTGAATTCAGACATTTTAGTCAGCGTGCGTCGCTGAAGGATGATTTCTTACTGCATATTAATGTTTCGCCCTGGCAGTTAAACGAACCGCACTTTCATGAGTGTTTTACCACCATCATGAAAGAAAATGGCCTGAAGGCGAACAGCCTCTGTGTTGAGATCACTGAAACCGTGATCGAGCGAATTAATGAACATTTTTATCTCAATATTGAACAACTGCGTAAACAAGGGGTACGGATATCGATTGATGACTTTGGCACCGGTTTGTCAAACCTGAAACGTTTTTATGAAATTAATCCAGACAGCATAAAGGTGGACTCGCAATTTACCGGCGATATTTTCGGTACTGCGGGAAAAATTGTGCGCATTATTTTCGATCTGGCACGCTATAACCGGATCCCGGTGATTGCGGAAGGCGTAGAGAGCGAAGACGTTGCGCGCGAATTAATTAAATTAGGATGTGTTCAGGCTCAGGGGTATCTGTACCAGAAACCCATGCCATTCTCCGCCTGGGATAAAAGTGGAAAATTAGTAAAAGAGTAGTTTACGTATGTCCAGAATCAATAAGTTCGTACTTACAGTCAGTCTGCTGATTTTTATCATGATTTCAGCAGTTGCCTGCGGGATCTACACTCAAATGGTAAAGGAACGGGTGTATAGCCTGAAACAGTCCGTTATTGATACTGCTTTTGCGGTGGCAAATATTGCTGAATATCGGCGTAGCGTGGCAATTGATCTTATCAACACGCTAAATCCCACGGAGGAACAGCTGTTGGTTGGTTTGCGCACAGCTTACGCCGACTCGGTTTCCCCCTCTTATTTGTACGATGTCGGTCCTTATCTGATTTCCAGTGACGAATGTATTCAGGTAAAGGAGTTCGAGAAAAATTATTGTGCAGATATTATGCAGGTTGTGAAGTATCGACATGTCAAAAATACAGGGTTTATCTCTTTTGACGGTAAAACCTTCGTCTATTACCTCTATCCGGTAACTCACAATCGTAGTCTGATATTTTTGCTTGGTCTGGAGCGTTTTTCTTTACTGTCAAAATCGCTGGCGATGGACAGCGAGAACCTGATGTTCTCTCTATTTAAGAACGGTAAACCGGTGACCGGTGATGAATATAATGCTAAAAACGCCATCTTCACCGTTTCGGAAGCGATGGAGCACTTCGCCTATTTGCCGACCGGATTGTATGTATTTGCGTATAAAAAAGATGTTTATTTGCGGGTTTGTACATTGATTATTTTCTTTGCCGCATTGGTGGCAGTGATATCGGGTGCCAGTTGCCTCTATCTGGTACGCAGAGTGATTAATCGTGGTATTGTGGAGAAAGAAGCCATCATTAATAACCATTTTGAACGCGTACTGGATGGCGGGCTTTTCTTTTCGGCTGCCGATGTCAAAAAACTCTACAGTATGTATAACTCGGCGTTCCTGGACGACCTGACCAAAGCAATGGGCAGAAAATCCTTTGACGAAGATTTAAAAGCGCTGCCGGAAAAAGGCGGTTATTTGTGCCTGTTTGACGTCGATAAATTCAAAAACATTAACGACACCTTCGGTCATTTGCTGGGCGATGAAGTGTTGATGAAAGTGGTGAAAATCCTTAAATCACAGATCCCGGTAGATAAAGGTAAAGTCTACCGCTTCGGCGGTGACGAATTTGCGGTGATTTATACGGGTGGAACGCTGGAAGAGTTGCTATCGATTCTAAAAGAAATCGTTCATTTCCAGGTGGGAAGCATTAATTTAAGTACCAGTATCGGTGTAGCACATTCAAATGAATGTCCTACCGTCGAACGCTTGAAAATGCTGGCGGATGAGCGGCTGTATAAGAGTAAGAAAAACGGCAGGGCACAGATTAGCTGGCAGTAATCATTATTCGCAGGCCGGACAAATGATTTTGCCCGGCCTGAATTAATTAAACCCGGCTACCCCACAAATCGTACTCATCGGCGTGCTCGACTTTCACACGCAGGATATCACCCGGCTTAACGTTGGTTTCACCATTGAGATAAACCGCGCCGTCGATTTCCGGTGCATCTGCCATGCTGCGACCAATTGCGCCTTCTTCGTCCACTTCGTCGATAATCACCAGAATTTCACGGCCCACTTTCTCTTGCAGGCGCTCGGCGGAAATCTGCTGCTGCAGCTGCATGAAACGGTTCCAGCGTTCTTCTTTCACTTCTTCCGGAACCTGGTCAGGCAGGGCATTGGCGTCTGCACCTTCAACCGGGCTGTATTTAAAGCAGCCAACGCGATCCAGACGCGCTTCTTTCAGGAAGTCGAGTAGCATCTGGAAATCTTCTTCCGTCTCGCCAGGGAAGCCGACAATAAAGGTTGAGCGTAGGGTCAGTTCCGGGCAGATTTCGCGCCACTGTTTGATGCGCGCCAGTTGGCGATCTACAGAACCCGGACGCTTCATCAGTTTGAGAATGCGCGGGCTGGCGTGCTGCAACGGAATGTCCAGATACGGCAGGATTTTGCCTTCTGCCATCAGTGGGATGACGTCGTCCACATGCGGATAAGGGTAAACGTAGTGCAGACGTGTCCAGATCCCCAGTTTCGATAACTGTTCGCACAGGCTGACCATGCTGGTTTTTACCGGCTCGCCGTTGTGGAAGCCAGTACGATGTTTAACATCAACGCCATAGGCGGAAGTATCCTGCGAGATCACCAGAATCTCTTTAACGCCCGCATCTACCAGACGTTTCGCTTCACTTAACACTTCGCCAATCGGACGGCTCACCAGGTCGCCGCGCATAGACGGAATAATGCAGAAGGTGCAGCGGTGATTACAGCCTTCAGAAATTTTCAGATAGGCATAATGACGCGGCGTCAGTTTCACACCTTGTTCTGGCACCAGGCTCAGGAATGGGTTGTGTTTCGGTTTCGGCACGTAGTGATGAACGTGCTCCAGAACCTGCTCATAGCTATGAGGCCCGGTGATTTCCAGCACTTTCGGGTGGACTTCGCGGATCTGATCTTCTTTTGCCCCCAGACAACCGGTCACAATAACCTTGCCGTTTTCATTCAACGCTTCACCAATGGCTTCCAGTGATTCTTGTACCGCGCTGTCAATAAAGCCGCAGGTGTTGACGATCACCATGTCCGCATCGTCATAGCTCGGTACCACGTCATAACCTTCAGTGCGGAGTTCGGTGAGAATACGCTCTGAATCAACAAGGTTTTTCGGACAGCCAAGGGAAACAAAGCCGATTTTCGGCTGGGGAGTTACTTTGCTCATAGCTTAAAAAATATTCAGTTACAGGAAAGGTCAGGGCAGGGATTCTACAGAGTTCTGGATAAAATTTGTATCGCAATCTCATTCGCTGGCGGAGGCGAAGGAAATGTAAATTTTGTTAATTCGGCGTGAATAATTGATCCTGGACAGCATTTTGCTCAAAAAATAGCCATACTATTTAATTGCAACAAGGCTGGAAAGAGGAGGATCGAAGTATGTTCGTTGACAGACAGCGAATCGATCTGCTGAACCGGTTGATCGACGCACGCGTTGACCTCGCCGCATACGTGCAACTGAGGAAGGCAAAAGGATACATGTCCGTCAGCGAAAGCAATCATCTACGAGATAACTTTTTTAAACTGAATCGCGAACTGCACGATAAATCGCTGCGGTTGAATCTTCATCTGGATCAGGAAGAGTGGAGTGCTCTTCATCATGCTGAAGAAGCATTAGCGACAGCCGCAGTATGTTTGATGAGTGGGCACCATGATTGCCCGACTGTTATTACCGTCAACGCCGATAAGCTTGAAAATTGTCTGATGAGCTTAACGCTGAGTATCCAGAGCCTGCAGAAGCACGCCATGCTTGAGAAGGCCTGAAAACTAAGGGGGAGAAAGCGTCTCCCCCTTCATGTTTAAGTTTTTGTAAAAATGAATTTGTTATCTCCTCCACTGACTACGCTTTAAGCCAGAGTCAATCCGGAGGCGTTATGCATCGACAATCCTTTTTCCTTGTGCCCCTTATTTGTCTTTCTTCCGCTCTCTGGGCGGCTCCTGCAACGGTAAATGTCGAAGTACTGCAAGACAAACTCGACCATCCCTGGGCACTGGCCTTTTTACCCGATAATCACGGTATGTTAATCACTCTGCGCGGCGGCGAGTTGCGTCACTGGCAAGCAGGAAAAGGATTATCTGCGCCGCTTTCCGGAGTTCCGGACGTTTGGGCGCACGGGCAGGGCGGCCTGCTGGACGTGGTTTTAGCGCCTGATTTTGCTCAGTCTCGCCGCATCTGGTTAAGTTATTCCGAAGTTGGCGATGATGGCAAAGCCGGAACTGCTGTGGGTTATGGCCGCTTAAGTGATGATCTCTCAAAAGTGACCGACTTCCGCACCGTCTTTCGCCAGATGCCAAAACTGTCTACCGGCAACCATTTTGGCGGGCGGCTGGTATTCGACGGTAAAGGTTATCTTTTTATTGCTCTGGGCGAAAACAATCAGCGCCCGACGGCGCAGGATCTGGATAAATTACAGGGCAAACTGGTGCGTCTGACCGACCAGGGCGAAATCCCGGATGATAATCCTTTTATAAAGGAATCCGGTGCGCGCGCCGAGATCTGGTCTTATGGCATTCGTAATCCGCAAGGAATGGCGATGAATCCGTGGAGTAATGCACTGTGGCTGAATGAACATGGCCCGCGCGGTGGTGATGAAATTAATATCCCGCAAAAAGGCAAAAACTACGGCTGGCCGCTGGCAACCTGGGGAATCAACTATTCAGGCTTTAAGATACCGGAAGCGAAAGGGGAGATCGTCGCCGGGACCGAGCAACCTGTTTTTTACTGGAAAGATTCGCCCGCTGTGAGCGGCATGGCCTTCTATAACAGCGATAAATTCCCCCAGTGGCAGCAAAAATTATTTATTGGCGCGCTGAAAGATAAAGATCTCATTGTGATGAGCGTCAACGGCGACAAAGTGACAGAAGATGGCCGTATTTTAACGGACAGAGGGCAGCGAATTCGTGATGTTCGCACTGGACCCGACGGTTATTTATACGTTCTCACCGACGAGTCCAGTGGGGAATTACTTAAAGTTAGCCCACGCAATTAGCTAACGGGAATCATCACCACTTTGCGCACTGCGGGGCGTTCAGTGAGTTGCTGATACCAGCGTTGCAGATTTGGACGCGGTGTCCAGGTCAGGCCAACGTTAAACAAATTGTAGATGAACGGTGCGATAGCGATATCGCCCACACCAAACTCGTCGCCAGAGAACCATTTTACTTTTGCCAGTTCCGCATCGAGCAGGGCAAACAGGGCGTCGCACTCTTTGCAACTGGCATCAATGGCGGCCTGATCGCGCTCTTCCGGTGGTGTTCTGACTAATCCCATCAGGATCCCGCGATGAGCATTACTGAGCGTCTGGTTTGCCCAGTCCATCCATTTTTCCGCTTCCGCACGACGTGCCGGTGAGTCGATCCACAGGCGTTTTTGCCCGTACTGTGCCGCCAGATAGCGGACAATGGCGTTTGATTCCCAAAGAATGAGATCACTTTCGTCGTCACGCAACAACGGCACCAGCCCGTTAGGGTTCATCGCCAGAAAATCAGCATCGTGATTTATCCCAAACTCACGGCCCGCGAGAATTTGCTCATAAGGTAGTTCCAGTTCTTCGAGCGTCAGCAATACTTTTTTTACGTTAGTTGAATTATTCCGACCCCACAGCGTAATCATACTCACCCCTTTTCCGACAGGCAGCCACAGGCTGAACAGGACCCCGATGGTGAAGTAAAGTTAACTTTTAAGCAACAGCTGGCAAAAAAATGACACCAGAAGCAGCGAAGCGGCAGGATATTGCATAAACTTTAAAAACTTTACCAACTTACGGTTTCTTTAAGTTTGTGTGTGCGTTATTAATCACCAAACTTATCATACGGCGATATAACGTATTTTTTTTGAATGGATACTCGGGTGGCATTTATGACGCAATACTCCTCTCTCCTTCGTGGTCTTGCAGCGGGTTCTGCATTTTTATTCCTTTTTGCCCCAACGGCATTCGCGGCGGAACAAACCGTTGAAGCGCCGAGCGTGGATGCGCGTGCATGGATTTTAATGGATTACGCCAGCGGTAAAGTGCTGGCAGAAGGCAATGCGGATGAGAAACTGGATCCCGCGAGCCTGACTAAAATCATGACCAGCTATGTGGTTGGGCAGGCGCTTAAGGCCGATAAGATTAAACTCACCGATATGGTGACGGTCGGTAAAGATGCCTGGGCGACGGGAAATCCGGCACTGCGTGGTTCATCGGTAATGTTCCTCAAACCGGGCGATCAGGTTTCGGTGGCAGACTTGAACAAAGGTGTGATTATCCAGTCCGGTAATGACGCCTGTATTGCGCTGGCTGATTACGTTGCCGGGAGCCAGGAGTCATTTATTGGTCTGATGAATGGTTATGCCAAAAAACTGGGTCTGACCAACACTACCTTCCAGACGGTGCACGGCCTGGATGCGCCGGGGCAGTTCAGCACCGCGCGCGATATGGCATTGCTGGGTAAAGCATTGATCCACGATGTGCCGGAAGAGTACGCCATTCATAAAGAGAAAGAGTTCACCTTCAACAAAATTCGTCAGCCTAACCGTAACCGTCTGCTGTGGAGCAGCAATCTGAATGTTGATGGCATGAAGACAGGAACCACGGCAGGCGCGGGATATAATCTGGTTGCTTCGGCTACCCAGGGCGATATGCGTTTAATCTCCGTAGTGTTGGGGGCGAAAACCGACCGTATCCGTTTTAATGAGTCTGAGAAATTATTGACCTGGGGTTTCCGCTTCTTTGAAACCGTGACGCCAATTAAACCTGATGCCACCTTTGTGACTCAGCGCGTCTGGTTTGGTGATAAGAGCGAAGTGAATCTCGGGGCAGGTGAAGCGGGCTCAGTGGCCATACCGCGTGGGCAGCTGAAAAACCTGAAAGCGAGTTATACGTTAACGGAACCGCAGCTTACCGCACCGCTGAAAAAAGGTCAGGTTGTCGGGACCATTGATTTCCAGCTTAACGGTAAATCCATTGAGCAGCGTCCGCTGATCGTGATGGAAAATGTGGAAGAGGGCGGATTCTTTGGTCGGGTGTGGGATTTCGTGATGATGAAATTCCATCAGTGGTTCGGCAGCTGGTTCTCTTAATCTTCTGATAACCGGATGGCGCGAAACGTCATCCGGTTATACGTCATTAATACATCAACTTAATGCGCTGCGTCTGCGCGTACTTCACATACTCATCTTCCGGGCAACAATCGCTCACCACAATATCAAAGCGTTTCAGGTCACCCATGCGCGCCGGACGCACCTTGCCAAATTTACTGTGGTCGACAACCAGCACATGCTTTTGCGCCATCGACATGGCCCAGTGTTTTACCGGCAACTCTTCAAGATTAAAACAGGTAGCGCCTTTACTGACATGCACGCCCGCCGCAGAATAAAAAGCGATATCCGGGCAAAAATTATTCAGCGTTTGCTGAAAATCGATGGGTTTGAAAATGGCGTTGCTGGCGTGAAATTCACCACCGCAAAGAAACGCGCGGCAATGGGGTTTCTCTTTCAGCGCCAGAAAGGTATTTAGCGAATAACAAACGGCGGTAAAAGGGATTTCATTATCAATCGCTTCAATAATCCACGGCGTGGTGGTGCCACAGTCAAAAAAGAGGGTCTGATCGGGTTCTACCAGCGTCGCAGCCAGTTTTGCCGCCCGGCGTTTTTCTTCCACCAGGCGGGATTTTTGATCGCTTAACAGGTAATGGCTGGCACTGCGCGGTTCCAGAACAATATAGCCGCCGAGCAAAACGACGGGCGCACTGTGGTTGTTCAGATCGCGACGAATCGTCATCTCCGAAACCCCAAGCAGGGCGGCGGCGTCTTTAAGATGTAACTTATCGCTGCGTTTTAATTCTTGCAGCAGCTGCCCGATACGCTCTTCGCGACGTGTTTCCATAATCCCTCTGAATAGTTATTGAAGCGAGCCGCTCAATACTACACTTTTTAGCAGAGATCAGTCACGCACCCAGCCTTTGCGGATCGGTAATGCAAAACAGACGCGATACCACGATTGCAGACGTTGATAGAGTTTATGCCCCATCGCTTGCCAGATAATCTGGGCACTAAGGCAGCCAATCATACCTGCCAGCAATCCACCGAGCATATCCAGCGGCCAGTGGACGCCAAGATAAACGCGCGACCAGGCAATGACGACGGCCAGCACCATTAAAAGTGAGCCGGACCACAGGCGATGCCAGCATAAAAATGCCAGTGCAAAGGTGAAAATCACCGTACCGTGATCGCTTGGGAATGAGTCATCCGCCGCATGATGCAGGAAGTTATAGCCGATATTTTCGACAAAGGGTCGGTCGTGCGGAAAAAGATGTCCCATCGTCCAGGACACAAACAGGCTGACCGCCAGCGCGATAGCGATTTTTATCACCAGTTGCCGTTGTGCTGTAAGCCCCCACAACCAAAGTACCACGGCCAGCAACGGCACCACGGTAATCAAATCTTTAGCAATAAAAATCGCCAACGAGATCATCCACGGAGCCGAGTCTGGCGTCGCGTTAATAAGAGAGAATAGAGAGAGATTCAAATTTTCCAGCATAACTTCCCGACGCAAAGTGATTAAAAGGGAGCCAATACAGGCAAGTCGTTGAGAATAAAGTGCAGGTTAAACTGGGTAAAGCGGCATCGTCTTATTTCCCTCAAGCGGCCTGTTTACGGTGGGTGATTGTAACGGGCATAGGTTAAATAAAACTTAAAGAAAGCGTAGCTATACTCGTAATAATGTAAGAATGTGCTTAACCGTGGTTTCAGCTACAAAATTCGCTTTCTCGTTAGCTGCGCTTTTATTAAACTCTGCGCGATTATTATTGGCGAAGAAATTGCATGCAAAATAAATTAGCTTCCGGTGCCAGGCTTGGACGTCAGGCGTTACTTTTCCCTCTCTGTCTGGTGCTTTACGAATTTTCAACCTATATCGGCAACGATATGATTCAACCCGGTATGTTGGCCGTGGTGGAACAATATCAGGCGGGCATTGATTGGGTTCCTACTTCGATGACCGCGTATCTGGCGGGCGGGATGTTTTTACAATGGCTGCTGGGGCCGCTGTCGGATCGTATTGGTCGCCGTCCGGTGATGCTGGCGGGAGTGGTGTGGTTTATCGTCACCTGTCTGGCAATATTGCTGGCGCAAAACATTGAACAATTCACCCTGTTGCGCTTCTTGCAGGGCATAAGCCTCTGTTTCATTGGCGCTGTGGGATACGCCGCAATTCAGGAATCCTTCGAAGAGGCGGTTTGTATCAAGATCACCGCGCTGATGGCGAACGTGGCGCTGATTGCTCCGCTACTTGGTCCGCTGGTGGGCGCGGCGTGGATCCATGTGCTGCCCTGGGAGGGGATGTTTGTTTTGTTTGCCGCATTGGCAGCGATCTCCTTTTTCGGTCTGCAACGAGCCATGCCTGAAACCGCCACGCGTATAGGCGAGAAACTGTCACTGAAAGAACTCGGTCGTGACTATAAGCTGGTGCTGAAGAACGGCCGCTTTGTGGCGGGGGCGCTGGCGCTGGGATTCGTTAGTCTGCCGTTGCTGGCGTGGATCGCCCAGTCGCCGATTATCATCATTACCGGCGAGCAGTTGAGCAGCTATGAATATGGCTTGCTGCAAGTGCCTATTTTCGGGGCGTTAATTGCGGGTAACTTGCTGTTAGCGCGTCTGACCTCGCGCCGCACCGTACGTTCGCTGATTATTATGGGCGGCTGGCCGATTATGATTGGTCTATTGGTCGCTGCTGCGGCAACGGTTATCTCATCGCACGCGTATTTATGGATGACTGCCGGGTTAAGTATTTATGCTTTCGGTATTGGTCTGGCGAATGCGGGACTGGTGCGATTAACCCTGTTTGCCAGCGATATGAGTAAAGGTACGGTTTCTGCCGCGATGGGAATGCTGCAAATGCTGATCTTTACCGTTGGTATTGAAATCAGCAAACATGCCTGGCTGAACGGGGGCAACGGACTGTTTAATCTCTTCAACCTTGTCAACGGAATTTTGTGGCTGTCGCTGATGGTTATCTTTTTAAAAGATAAACAGATGGGAAATTCTCACGAAGGGTAAAAAAATGCCTGACTGCTTTGTGCGATCAGGCATTCTCGAATCAATGGTGATGGTCGTCAATCTGGTGTTCGATAACCATCCCTTCACCTACGCTGGCAAGATGGCGAACATAAGGATGCGGGCGGTAAGCCGGAGCTGGCGCAGGAGCCACATAGACGGTTTGCGGCACAGTCGCGACGCTGACCGCTTGTGGAACGCTGACTGAATCAGGAACCACAACCACTTTGTATCCACTCGGCACATCGACGGTGACACTTTGCGCCATCGCCACACCAGTAAAGCCCATTAAAAGCGCGCCCAACAGTAGACAATTTTTCATAATCATTTCGCCTGAAATAATGCAGCGGGTTAATTTCCGCGAATTATGCAGCCTTCATTCAGGCATTGTGTTGCCGGGCGTGCTGCCGTTTTTATTGGTCAAATGGCGCTTCGTGTTTAAGAACTTTATCGATCACATCCAGTACGCCTTCACGGTTATTGGAGCCTGCGCGGTATTTTGCCGCTGCGACGACCGCGCTACCGGCATTTTCCATTGCAAAACTAAAGCCTGCCTGACGCAGCATCTCAATATCGTTACCGCCATCGCCAAAGACCACCACTTCGCTGTCGTCTATTCCCCATAATTTCTGCAGTTGGCGAAGGCCATTGGCTTTATGTACGCCGGGGATAATCAGATCGATGCTGCCGTTGCCGGTGTGGACCGACACCATAATATCGCCGATGGCCTCATGTAATGCTTTTTGTACTTGTGGAATCAGTTCATCGGAAAGATTCAGGCCAAACTTAAAGAAGATATCCTCTAAGTTGTCAAAGTTATGGACGTATTCCAGACGGTGATAATACATTTCCGCCACCGTTTTCATGGCATCGTCATATTTTTTGAGTGTATAGGCACTATTTTTTCCGCAGGCAATAATTTCCACTTCCGGGCGCGTCAGCAAATGTTCCACGACAGTAGCAAACGCATCCTTCGATAGCTCGCCATTAAAAACATCTTTGCCTCCTTCGCTCACTACCCAGCCGCCGTTTTCAGCCACAAAGGCAATTTCATTAGCAATTTCAGGGAAGAAAGAGATCAACTGATAATATTGATTCCCGCTGGCGACTACAAAGCGAATTCCTTGTGCTTTCATTTGCTGATACTGAGCCATAAACCGCTCACGGTTATAGGTTTTTTGATCGCTTAAGAAAGTACCATCCATGTCTACCGCAATTAATTTAATGCTCATCAACTATTCTCCATCGCCGTCTGCGTTTTGGTATCGGGTTTGGCGACGGCTTTCGCGACAATAGCCGCGAGAATAACCAGCGCCAGTACAACCAGCATTGCACTACGTAATCCATAATGTTCGCCGAGATAGCCCAGCAGCGGCGGCCCGACGAGGAAAGCCAGATAACCGGTCGTTGCTACCACACTGACGCGGGTTGGTGCATCGGGGCCGGTATCGCTGGCGGCAGAAATGGTCAGCGGGAAGCCCAGCGAGGCACCCAGTCCCCAGAGTACAACAGACACCCCAGCGACCCAGGCGCTATCGACAAAAATAATCAGCCCAATACCCAACGCCCCCATTAGTGCACTGGCCCGAACCACGGCAACGCGACTGTAACGGTCGATAAACCAACCGCCGGTGAAGCGTCCAACGGTCATCCCCAGGGTAAAACCGGCATAAATCAGCGAGCCGGAAGTAGGGCTAAAACCGTGACCGTCAACCATTAATAAGGGTAACCAGTCGTTGGCAGAACCTTCGGCAAAGGCCATCGCCAGCACCACAACACCTATCAGCAGCAACTGGATATCGCGATAAAAAGGTACGCCTTTTTCGCCATGCTGGGTGCCATCGGCAGCATTTTTGCCCGTACCGTCAGGGATTGCCTGAATGGCGATATAAATAGGTGCGATACCTACCAGCGCCGCCAATAAAATGTGCACCGTTGCCGGAACGCCAAAGGCCGTCAGTGCCATCCCGACACCTGCGCCTGCCAGCGTGCCCAGGCTATAAAAACCGTGCATCATCGGCAAAACCGTCTTATTCATTTCTCGCTCAACGGCAGCACCTTCAACGTTTATCGCCACTTCCGCAGAACCAAAACTTGCCCCAAAGACGCCGAGACCAACGGCAAAGAGCAGGGGCGATGTCAGCCAGAGTGCCAGACTTAATATCATCATCCCGATCAATGCGCAGGACATCGTGACCAGGATGACATTACGTGTCCCAAAGCGTTTCACTAACCACGCCGAGCAGAGAATACCGCTCATCGAACCGATCGACAGACCAAAGAGAACACCGCCCATTTCAGCGATCGAGACAGAGAGAATATCGCGGATAGCAGGCGTACGGGTTGCCCAAGACGCCATTAACAGGCCTGGCAAAAAGAAGAACATAAACAGCGCCCAGGTTCGGCGTTTCAATGCATTACGTGAAGAATTTACGGTCATAGATCACGTCAAAATAAGAAGAGGGAAGACAACATTAGCAAGGTTGTGTACATTTGTACACAATTGCAGAGAGAGGAAATGACATGCGTCGCGCTAACGATCCGCAACGGCGAGAAAAAATTATCCAGGCCACGCTGGAGGCGGTGAAACTTTACGGAATACATGCTGTTACGCACCGCAAAATTGCTACCCTTGCCGGGGTACCGTTGGGATCGATGACCTACTATTTTTCAGGAATTGATGAGTTGTTACTGGAGGCGTTCAGCAGTTTTACTGAGATCATGTCCCGGCAATATCAGGCATTTTTTAGCGATGTTAGTGATGCTCCGGGCGCATGCCAGGCTATCACCGATATGATCTACAGCTCACAGGTTGCAACGCCGGATAACATGGAGCTGATGTACCAGCTCTACGCGCTGGCTAGCCGAAAACCGCTATTAAAAACGGTAATGCAAAACTGGATGCAGCGCAGTCAGCAAACGCTCGAACAATGGTTTGAACCCGGAACCGCCCGCGCGCTTGATGCGTTTATTGAGGGGATGACGCTGCATTTTGTCACCGACCGTAAGCCGCTATCGCGCGAGGAGATTTTGAGGATGGTTGAGAGGGTTGCAGGGTAGTAGATAAGTTTTAGATAACAAAAAACCCATTTATGTAAACGGGTTAATGAAAACAATAACTTAGAGTAAAAACAATAAGTTGGGTTGGTGGTCAGTGGTGGTTATTACGGGGTAATGCCAACCGCTGCCGCCACTTTGTCGCCACTTGGCAGCGTTGCCAGAGGATTGAAACGGAGCGCCGTTTCCAGATGATCCGGTGCCAGATGTGCGTAACGCATAGTCATTTTTATATCGTGGTGCCCGAGAATTTTTTGTAAAGCCAGAATGTTTCCACCCGACATCATGAAGTGCGCCGCAAACGTATGGCGCAGAACGTGTGTGAGTTGACCGCGAGGGAGCACGATAGACGTTTTTTCCATCACGGATAAAAATTGAAAATAGCAGTCTGTGAAGAAATTGAACCCATCAAGCGCCATGATCTCTTCGTAAAGCTCTTTACTGATAGGGATGCTTCTGTTTTTCTTCCCCTTCGTTCTTACAAAGGTAATTCGGTATTTGGTCACCTGTGAGCGGGTAAGATTTACGGCTTCTCGCCAGCGTGCGCCTGTGCTTAAGCATATCTTAACTACCAGTGCCAGAATTGGGTCCTGACGTTTGCAATCAGCTAGTAATTCAACAATCTGCTCATGGGTAAGCCATGCCATCTCTTTTTCTGCGATGGTGAATTTTCGCATGTTCTCCAGTGGGTTCGGATACGACCATTCGCCCAGGCGGGATAGTTCGCTAAAAACACTACTTAGATAGCTTTGCTCCAGGTTAATGGTGACCGGGCTTGCTCCTTTCTTCCATTTCTCACTGAAGTAGATCTCACCTGTCAGGCGTTTATCTCGATAGTGGGCAAACATTTTAGAGGTTAGATCAGTTGCAAGGGGATTGCCCAGAGCGTCAACCATCAGCAGCAATTTGTCATAGACATGCTGCCCAGCAGTCAGAGATTTACCATGTAGTTTGAACCATAGCTCAACCACGTCTTTCAGTGTTCGACGATCCACTGATTCACCCAGCCAGGGCTTTGCTTCGGTTTCTTCCATCGTGTGACGCTCAAAAGCCAGTGCTTCGCCTTTGGTGGCGAATTGTTTACGCACACGACGCCCACTACGTCCGGCGGGGTAACATTCGCAAAGCCATTTTCCTGTGGTGAGTTTTCGTACTGCCATAATAAAGCCCTCATATCAGAGGGCTAAATTTAACTGTATGTTTGACCAGTGGTCAATGTATGGTTTAGTTTATTCAAACAATGCTTTTAATCAAATGATGTGGCCAGTTCAATTAATTCAATGTAATTATGTAAGGCATAAAAAGATGTATTCAGACCATTCTCTATAAGGGCTCCTTGCAAATACTTTATAGCTGTATCACCATCAATAGGGCCTTGTTGAGATATAATCATTAGTGAATTTTGCCCATTGTTTTTTATACTTGATTTAAGCATGTTTATATTATTAATAAAATACAATGCAACATCTAAGTAATTTATTAATGTTAAATTTATTTTGGGCTCGATCTGTGAGATGAATAATCTACTGCTCGCCGTTCTATAGATATAATTGACACCTATTCTTTGCTGATTTGTATCAAGATTTAATTCAAGGATGGCTTGAGAAACACCTTTTAAATTGGAGCTTTGCTTTATCGAATCAGTGAAACGTTGTGCTGCATTTCTTCGACCAATTAGTCCATCTATAATTTGACGATCCTTATCATATATAATCATTAGCGAAATTATAAAAATATAATCTACTTTCTTTTTGACTAAATCAGATTTAAGAATGTCTATTAACCTTTCAGTATTTCGGATTGAGTCTCTTAGATTTAACCCAAATGCTTCAAATACGTTGGAAATATTTATTGAAAAGTCTTCTAATGTTGCTGTTAGTGGGTATGTTTTTGATGTGATATTTTCAAAATCGGTACCAATATAATCACCAACAACACCATTAATTAAATCTTTAAGTTCAGGTTGTTTTAAAGTAAATCTTCTATGAAAAAAACGGCCTAAATAGTCATTTGCGGAAAAATCATTACCGTAAACATTCTTGATTGAATGTTGTAATTGATCTGTGTCAGTAGCAATAATAAAGACAAAATTTTTAATATCGAATATATGTTTAACAATCTCTAAAAGAGAAATTGCATAATCTGGCCTGCATCTGTCTAATTCATCTATAAAGATAAATATAGGACATGAAAAACTATTTTCATATGCCAACCTAGACCATAACGTTAGTTCTTTTTTTAATACCTTAATGCTCTTCAGTTTTTCCTGGTGTTCCTTCAGCATTATTAATGAGGCTTCTTTGGCTATATCACCTACGTTATCTACTCCTGCATAAGTCTTGATTAGGCCAGATATGATTTCAGGTAGAACACCTTTTGTAAAGCGTCCGATAGCATGGCCGCTTTGTATCAATCGAGCATCAAGTTTTCCTGCATATGTTTGCAATTGTTGTGACAAAGAAGAAAAAAGGGTTAAAAATGCATCATCAGAAAAGTCTTGCTTCCAGGCATCAATGTAAACGCATGGGTGTGCATCTTTTATTGAGTTATAAAATCTCTTTATGAAAAAACTTTTACCAGCTCCCCATTCTGCATTAAGGTTGATTACCGTGTTGTTCTTTTGCCCCTTTTCCTTAAGATAAAAATATAGATATTCTGCATAGTGTCTCCGATTAAGTTTGTCTTTGGAAAGAATTTCCTCTTCGTCGTCTAATATAAAGGTAGTTTCTTCATCCCAGTTCCAATTACAATCACCAAATTTCACTATGAAGTCTCCATGAAAAATTTACTTAATGTAAACAACTTATAATAACTTTTGCAATAAACTCAATATCTGTAAGCGAACATTCAAAAGAGTGATTTTGGGATGAAATATAAACTCGTCCTTTAGGTAGTCGAGTTATCATTCTAAATGAATTCTCTCCATCAATATTTACTAGCCACTTACCATCATGTACATCTTTAAAACCCATTTCACATATTAATTCAGAGTCTTCGGTAGATACTACGAATGCATTTTTTAAATTGGAAGGTAGAAAGCATGGGTCAAATAAATATGAGCCATCATTTATTAACTTGCCATTGATTAATACTTTTTTCACTAATGTTAAAGTATCTTTATTTTTTGCGTTTTTCATTTCTCCTGTACCAAATGAAATCCATTCAATAGAATGGCCCGTTTCTATTGCACACTGCAAAACCCAGTCTGCAGGAAAAATGTCACGCATGTATCGTGTGGCTAATGTGCTTTTTGAAATACCTAGGTGATCAGCTAATGCTTGGCGCGTTTTGTAACCGTAAGCCTCGACAATTCGTTCTATTGTTGCCTTACCCCCTCGGTTAAAATTCATGAGTTTTTCATTATCGAACTTTATAGTGGGAATGTATACTTCATTGCAAAGGCCATTAACGGCATGTTTTTCAGAATATTGCTCTGATGAAGGAGCAGTATCTGAACCAAGAACTAACCATTCAATTGATGCTCCTGTTTCTATGGAACATATAACAACCCAATCTGCAGGAAAGGTATTACGTGCATATCTGTTGGCCATAGTACTTTGGGAAATACCTAGATGATTACATAATGCCTGTCGTGACTTGAAGCCATAGGCTAGGAGTATACGCTCAATAACTTTTTGCCCTCCACGATTCTGCATAACTATTGCTTTCAGATCGTTTTTGATATGGCTAAATTTTAATTTTTGAGTTGACATATTTTTTACACCACAACAAATGCTTTACCAAGCATAAAAACATTCCTATATTACTCAAAGTACTTAACTGTTATGCTTATAATTTTTCCAATAATTTCGATTTCTTCTTTTTTACATTCGAAAGCCCTATTTCCACCTTCAACTAAGATTCTTCCACCAGGTAAACGAGTGATATCGCGGATTGTTACTTCGGCATCAATACTTATTACCCATTTGCCGTCACGAATATCGTTAAACTCTTTATCGCAAATAAAAACGGAATTGTTATCGGTGATTACAAACGGATTTTTGAGCGTAGATGGTAGAAATTCTTTATCGAAAATATAAAAACCATCTTCCTGCAAGGTTCCATCAGATAATACATATTTAACGACTTCCATAGTATTTGTATTACCTGAAGTTTGCTTTGAACCATGTCCGGTCGTGAGCCAGTTAAGCGAGGCGCCCGTTTCAAGTGCGCACTGGATTACCCATTCAGCAGGGAATGAGTCACGCATATAGCGTGTGGCGAGAGTACTTTTAGAGATTCCTAAGTGATCGCACAACGCCTGTCGAGTCTTGAAGCCATATGCTTCTACCATGCGCTCTATAGCGCCTCGTCCGCCTTTCTCCAAATTCATGGTCACTCCAAGTGAACTTTTGTCTTGACGATTTCATTATGCGATCGTATGTTTATGATGTTCACAAAATACAAACGATCCGTATTCGTCCTGATTAATCAACATTAAACGAGGAATGTTGCATCATGAAACCTAACATTTCAATCACTCTTACCACGCCTCATGTGACTATTGAACGTTATAGCGAGCTGACAGGGCTATCCATCGATACTATCAATGACATGTTGGCTGATGGACGTCTTATCCGTCACCGTCTGCGGAAAGATAAAAAACGCGAAAAAGTGATGATCAACATAGCAGCCATGACCGTTGATGCGCTTTCAGAATGCAATCTAAACCTTAATTAGTTCGATTCTGAAATACATCAGAGGCATTGACCATGTTTGATTACCAAGTTTCCAAACACCCGCATTTTGATGAAGCCTGTAGAGCTTTTGCACTTCGTCACAATATGGCGAAGCTGGCAGAACGTGCAGGAATGAATGTCCAGACTCTGCGAAACAAACTCAACCCAGATCAACCGCATCAGCTCAATGCGCCAGAAATCTGGCTGCTTACCGATCTGACTGAAGATTCAACGCTGGTAGATGGCTTTCTGGCACAGATTCACTGCCTGCCATGTGTACCGATTAATGAGGTGGCAAAAGAGAAACTGCCGCATTACGTCATGAGTGCAACTGCAGAGATAGGGCGTGTCGCGGCAGGTGCGGTTTCTGGCGATGTAAAAACCAGTGCAGGCCGTCGTGATGCGATCAGCAGCATTAACTCTGTTACACGACTGATGGCGCTGGCTGCTGTTTCATTGCAGGCCCGTTTACAGGCTAATCCTGCGATGGCGAGTGCAGTTGATACCGTGACTGGCCTCGGTGCTTCATTCGGTTTGCTGTGAGGTGCTTATGCTGACGAAAGAACCATCATTTGCATCGCTGCTGGTAAAACAAAGTCCGGCAATGCACTACGGTCACGGCTGGATCATGGGTGAGGATGGTAAACGCTGGCATCCGTGCCGTTCACAAGATGAATTGCTGGCAGAACTATCAACGAAAAAACGGGGGAACCAATGGCTATTGAAGGCGCTGCGGCGACTGTTCCATTAAGCCCCGGTGAACGCCTGAATGGACTTAATCATATTGCGGAATTAAGAGCGAAAGTTTTTGGCCTGAATATTGAGTCAGAGCTTGAGCGGTTTATTAAAGATATGCGTGATCCACGGGATATCAATAATGAACAAAATAAACGGGCACTGGCTGCCATATTCTTTATGGCAAAAATTCCAGCTGAACGTCATAGCATCAGCATTAATGAGCTGACCACTGACGAAAAGCGGGAGCTGATTAAAGCAATGAATCATTTTCGTGCAGTGGTGAGCTTATTTCCCAGACGGCTAACCATGCCGAATTAACCAACTAATGAAATTCATGGCGTAAACCCGCCAGGCATCCCTTTATCTAAATTCAGGAGAATTGATTATGCGTAATATTGAAACCCTCACGACTAAAACCGGACCGGATGATGCAGGGCTTAATATTTTACTGACAGAGGCTCGTCTGGAAGAACGCCGGGCAAGGGCTGAAGCAATGGCAGCTCGCCTTGATAGCCTGGCGTGTCATATCACATCCCGCCAGCTAAACCACGTCGAAGCGGCAGAACTGCTGCGTGTGACTGCTGAAGCAATCCAGAACGAAGCGCAGGAGATCCACTGATGGCTGATGCAATGGATCTCGTACAGCAGCGCGTTGAAGAAGAACGCCAGCGTCATATCCGTGCTGCCCGCGCCAAAACGCCGGGCGTATCCCGCGTGCTTTGCATTGAGTGTGAAGCACCAATTCCGCCAGCACGACGTCGCGCCATTCCGGGTGTGCAGCTTTGCATTACCTGTCAGGAAATCGCAGAGCTGAAAGGCAAACATTACAACGGAGGTGCTGTATGAGCACCATCCTGAAATGGGCGGGTAATAAAACCGCCATTATGCCAGAACTGAAAAAATACCTTCCTGCTGGCCCGCGACTGGTTGAACCTTTCGCGGGTTCTTGTGCTGTGATGATAGAGACGGATTACCCCAGCTATCTTGTTGCGGATATTAATCCTGATTTAATCAACCTCTATAAAAAGGTTGCTGCTGATTGCGAGGCGTTTATATCTCGTGCCAGAGCTTTATTTGAGGAAGCAAACAGGGAGGTGGCTTATTACAACATAAGGCAGGAGTTTAATTACTCCACTGAAATTACTGATTTCATGAAAGCGGTATATTTCCTGTATCTCAATCGTCATGGTTACCGTGGGTTATGTCGCTATAACAAGAGCGGGCATTTCAACATTCCCTACGGGAATTATAAAAATCCGTATTTCCCTGAAAAAGAAATTCGCAAATTTGCAGAAAAAGCCCAGCGAGCAACGTTTATCTGCGCCAGCTTTGATGAAACGCTGGCGATGTTGAAGGCGGGGGATGTGGTGTATTGCGATCCGCCTTATGACGGTACGTTTTCCGGCTATCACACTGATGGCTTCACTGAGGATGACCAGTATCACCTGGCATCCGTTCTTGAACATCGATCATCTGAAGGTCATCCGGTCATTGTTTCTAACAGTGACACATCCCTGATTCGTTCGCTGTATCGCAATTTCACTCACCACTACATCAAGGCAAAACGCAGCATCGGCGTGTCGGCTGGCGAGAGTAAATCTGCAACAGAAATCATTGCTGTTTCCGGGGCGCGCTGCTGGGTGGGATTTGATCCTTCGCGTGGCGTGGATAGTTCTGCTGTGTACGAGGTGCGTGTATGAGTCATGATGATATGAGCAACTCTAGCGGCTTTAACGAGGCCGCTGCAGCATTTTCATGGAACGGCCCGAAAAAGGCCATTAACCCTTATCTGGACCCGGCGGAAGTTGCGCCGGAGTCTGCACTTTCAAACATGATCACTCTGTACGCTGCCGATAACGAGCAGGAACAGCTGCGCCGCGATGCACTGAGTGAGCAGGTCTGGGAGCGTTATTTCTTTAATGAATCCCGTGATCCTGTCCAGCGCGAAATGGAGCAGGATAATCTCATTAGTCGGGCAAAGCTGGCGCATGAGCAGCAGCGTTTTAACCCGGACATGGTCATTCTGGCGGACGTCAGCGCCCAGCCCACCCACATCAGCAAGCCGCTGATGCAACGTATCGAATACTTCAGCAGCCTGGGCAGGCCAAAGGCTTATTCCCGCTATTTGCGTGAGACGATTAAGTCATGTCTGGAGCGACTGGAGTATGTACGCGACAGTCAGCTATCCGCTTCTTTCCGTTTTATGGCAAGCCATCAAGGGCTTGAGGGCCTGCTGATCCTGCCTGAAATGAGTCAGGATCAGGTAAAACGCCTGTCCACCTTGGTAGCAGCGCATATGAGCATGTGTCTTGAGGCCGCTTGTGGTGATTTGTATGCCTCCGATGACGTTAAGCCAGAAGAAATCCGCAAGACATGGGAAAAGGTGGCAGCGGAAACCCTGCGTCTGGATGTTATCCCGCCTGCGTTTGAGAAACTCCGTCGGAAAAGAAACCGCCGCAAACCCGTGCCCTATGAACTCATACCGGGTTCGCTGGCACGTATGCTTTGCGCCGACTGGTGGTATCGAAAATTGTGGAAGATACGTTGCGAATGGCGGGAAGAGCAGTTGCGTGCTGTCTGCCTGGTCAGCAAAAAAGCATCTCCCTATGTCAGCTATGAAGCAGTGACGCATAAACGTGAGCAGCGCCGCAAGTCGCTGGAGTTTTTCCGTTCTCATGAACTGGTGAACGAAGACGGCGACACGCTGGATATGGAAGATGTGGTAAACGCCAGCAGCAGCAACCCGGCGCACCGCCGCAATGAGATGATGGCCTGTGTTAAAGGTCTGGAGCTTATCGCGGAAATGCGTGGTGACTGCGCCGTTTTCTACACCATTACCTGTCCGTCACGTTTCCATTCTACGCTCAATAACGGCAGACCAAACCCAACCTGGACAAATGCGACGGTAAGACAAAGCAGCGATTATCTGGTCGGCATGTTTGCTGCATTTCGTAAGGCTATGCACAAAGCCGGGTTGCGCTGGTATGGCGTGCGGGTGGCTGAGCCGCACCATGACGGTACTGTGCACTGGCATCTCATGTGTTTCATGCGCAAAAAAGACCGCCGCGCCATTACTGCATTGTTGCGTAAGTTTGCCATCCGTGAAGACCGCGAGGAACTGGGCAATAACACGGGTCCACGCTTTAAGTCTGAGCTGATAAACCCGCGCAAAGGAACGCCGACAAGCTACATCGCGAAATACATCAGTAAGAACATTGACGGACGTGGTCTGGCTGGCGAGATCAGCAAGGAAACGGGTAAATCCCTGCGTGATAACGCCGAATACGTTAATGCCTGGGCGTCTCTGCATCGTGTTCAGCAGTTCCGCTTCTTTGGTATTCCGGGGCGTCAGGCGTACCGTGAACTTCGCTTGCTGGCTGGTCAGGCGGCAAGGCAACAGGGTGACAAAAAAGCAGGTGCGCCGGTACTGGATGACCCGCGCCTTGATGCCATCCTGGCTGCCGCTGATGCTGGCTGTTTTGCCACCTACATCATGAAGCAGGGCGGCGTACTGGTTCCCCGCAAATATCACCTTATCAGAACAGCTTATGAAATTAACGAAGAGCCGACCGCTTATGGCGATCACGGTATTCGTATTTATGGCATCTGGTCACCCATTGTACAGGGCAAGATCTGCACTCATGCAATGAAATGGAAAATGGTTCGTAAGGTCGTTGACGTTCAGGAGGCGGCAGCCGACCAGGGCGCTTGCGCCCCTTGGACTCGTGGCAATAACTGTCCCCTTGCTGAAAATTTGAGCCAACAAGGGAACGACAAATCAGCTGATGGGGATATCAGAACGGACATTACCCGCATGGATGACAAGGAGTTGCACGATTACCTGCACAGTATGAGCAAAAAAGAGCGCCGGGAACTGGCTGCAAGGTTACGCCAGGTGAAACCGAAACGGCGTAAAGACTACAAACAGCGAATTACAGACCATCAGCGACAGCAGCTCGTCTATGAACTGAAGTCCAGAGGATTTGATGGCAGCGAGAAAGAAGTCGATTTACTCCTTCGCGGCGGCAGTATTCCGTCAGGAGCAGGCCTGCGTATCTTCTATCGGAACCAGCGTTTGCAGGAAGATGATAAGTGGCGGGAGCTGTATTAATTACGCGGGTTAACAATTCGTGCTCTTAATAATACCAGGTATATCAGGCTGATGAACGTAAAAAAACGTTTTACATCAGTAAGATTATTATATACTGTAAATATAAACAGTGATTATATATACAGTATTGTTTTGGTGTCATAGGAGGAAAGATGCAGGACTATTTTTTGGAGTCTTTGAAGCTCCAGCGCATTGATTTTTTTCTTAAGCTTGTAGCGGCTAGTGAGTGTAGTGATGAAGAGAAGGGGCTGGCTCTGCAGTGGGTTTCTGAGTTGACTGATGAACTCATGGCAAAAATCAGAACTCACGAATACAACCGCTCAATGGATGTCATCAGTTGAGGTGACTTTTATGCGCATTGAAATAATGATCGATAAAGAGCAGAAGATTAGCCAGTCTACCCTGGACGCCCTTGAATCCGAGCTTTACCGCAATCTGCGCCCCCTGTATCCCAAAACGGTAATTCGCATTCGCAAAGGTAGCTCTAACGGTGTGGAACTAACCGGACTGCAACTGGACGAAGAAAGAAAACAAGTGATGAAAATTATGCAGAAGGTGTGGGAAGACGACAGCTGGCTGCATTAAGAAACGTTGCTGGCGTCTGAACTTGCTTCTGGCGTCAGCAAGGTTGAACAACGAGCCCTTGCGAGGCGTTAGCTCTGTAGTGCATGTCTATGCCGCATGAGATCGCATGATCGTTTGAGGATCGTTTTTGCTAAGGCCCGCCAGAACTGGCGGGCTTTTGCGTAGATCATGCAGGTGCATGAAAACCACTACATAAAGCGGGCAGGCGTGGCGGGGATACGAGCGCGCGCTAACTAAAAAGCTAGAGAATCTGTGAATTTTTCAATAGTATTATTCTTAGTTAACTAAAGGAGAATCTTATCATGGCAGAAAACGGACCTCGTGAAGACTTGGCGAAGCTGGTGTCCCATAAACTATTGGAAAGATTTAAGTGGAAGCAACACGGTCCGACCGATCATGATTTTCCGTGTACTGAACAAGAATTACACAAGCCAGCGGAAAAAACGCAAGACCACACACATCCAGTTGATATTGTCTTTCATTATAAAGATCCTTACTTAAATAAAATTGTTTATCTAAATACTGATTTGAAAAGTTATTCAAAAGGGTCTTTAAATTCTAAAATGGTTGAAAATGCTTTAGATTCCTTAGCAAAAACTATTCATTGTGCGCAGAATAGTCAGGTATGGAAAAGTCGCTATGAGACAACCATGTCTAAAAGTGAAGTACGAGGGTTACTTTTTGTATATAATCATGATAATGACTATAAGCATAATTTCTATGACTATTTTTATCCTCCTAAACCCAAAAAAGGGAAAAGACCTGCGGCAGTTAATTTAGACAGAGTAAATGTATCTGAAAATCAGCAAATACATATAATTGAGCCACGAACTATTAGTTATCTTATGTCTGTTGTTGCTGATATGAACGAAATGATTGCGGAAAATAAATTCCCGCGTGATGATTATGGGTTCTATTATCCTCAATTAATACTTCATAAGGTTGTGACTGCAGAAGAATATCTTCCAGCTACAGTGGAAACTCTAACATCCCCCTACATGATAATTAAACATGGTCCAGTAATAGAATATAATAGAGCTAAAAAGGAGGACGAGCTGGTTTATCCTGAAGGGTTTATTGTTTATTACAACCGCTCCGGTAAAACAGACTTAGAGTTTAATTATTTATTAGATACTCTAGCTAACTACCAGATATTAAACTCAAAAAATAATATTAGAATTAGAGTAGCATGTATTGATAAAAGTGAGCACATACGGACTAATTTTATAAAAGCTATAGAAAAATTTTCATATCAGTGGGGATATGATGAATCTATGAAGGAAAAATTATTATCTATTGAGCTATATATTGTGCCTCTATCTCGAGAGCAATATTTAACAGAAGAAAGATCATGGGATGTTAAATAATGAGTGAAATACACAGTGTTACAGACAAAGCTTTATACGAGGCTTTATGCCAATCACGTGTCACTGATAATGATATGGTGGAATTGTTTTTATCCCGTGGAATTTTGGTGTCAAAAAAAACTGAGCGTAAGCAACTAGCAAAAAATTTCTCAAAGCTCACTCATGATTATTATTTGCATCAGAAAATTTCTGGAATATTTGGAGGTTTTTTAAGGCGAGAGAAATCTACGGCTATAGTTATTAAGAATAATATTGATAAGCCACTACTTGTTAAGGCTGCTAATAAGCTTAAAGATCAGCTGGAAAGCGAAGATGATATATGTCATGTAATCAGTGATAAAGATTTTATTAAAATTAGCATTACATACTTATCAACCAATTTTGGTAAAAGTGAATTTAACCAAGTAGAGAAGAAAACTGCTGTTTTTGAAATCGAGTCCCTTTCGGATGGTTTTTCAATTCGTAGGCCTGATAGTGAACAAGCTGAGATTTATAATAAAAAACTACTAAGTATTATCGAACAGGTTATACAAAAGGAAAAAGATATAGAAGCAACGACTTTAGATACAGAAGAAATCAACCTCGCGAACATCGATGACGCAGATAAAAGAACAGAATTTTTTAAGCGGCTCATCAATGGGTTGGATGGATATATTTTAGATGATGTTACGGATGTTCATATCTACCATCCTAAACCTGCTGTCATGGAGGAGGAAGATGGGGATTCTGAAACAGGAATACATATTAGCAAAGCATCTTTGAAAGGAGAGGGGGTGCTTAAATCTGAAGAGTTGAATTCTTTGTATGATAGAGGGTTTTATATTTGGAAAATAAGATGGAGAATAAAGGATAAATCTACTACTCCAGATCTTTATGATTTTGAAGCTCAGTTTAGTGATCCTTTAGAGTTTAAGAGCTTTTCATATATTTCTAGAGGGGTGAGGAAATATAAAGGTGCCGGAGAATATAATAAAAATCCGAGCCAATTACCGGATGATGAAGAATATCATTTTAAAAGACTTATTGAAAAAACGGCGCGTTCAATTATAATGGATATTAATAAAGAGTATGAGTGAGATAACAAATGAAAACACTGGATAAAATTAAGTGGAGCAGAGTGAAGTTATCAATAACCTTCTCTGAACTAATTGATTATTTTAAACGTAATTCTTATGATGAAAGTAAAGGTTATGGTTATACTTTTGTGAATTTTACTGAACATGAAGTTTCCGCTTCTTATGTTGAAAAGTCATTGCGTACAGAAGTTATTGTATCGCCCGCGGGAGATGAGATAGAACAAGATTTTTTAGAGTATGAAACCATAAAATTTGCATTAAAGCCCGTATCTAAAAATCTCTCTTTATTGGCTATTTTTAATCCCCCTAAATCTATAAAGAAATTGACGGATAGACTTAGTGTAGATTTCAATTATAGGGTTGGATTTGGTTCAATTACCTTAAATTTAAAGGAGTATATAAATTATCTAAGTTTACAGCATTCAATAAGTCTATTACATATTGATAAAATTAAAGTTAGCAATGTTGTGTTAAATGGGAACTCCAAGGCCTCGGTTGAGATAACTTCCACAAAAAATGCATTGTTAGAGCTAGAAAGTATTTTTACTAACAAAAAATATAATATAGATAAAGTTAGGTTGCATTGTTTGATTTACGGGGAACCTTCTTTTGTTGAGCTTTCAAAAAGCGCTTTTATTAATTCAGATTCTAATCATCTGGATTTTTACTCCGACTTCCTCATTCAGCAATTATCTAATGATGAATTTCGTTAATAAAGGCGGGTATGCCCGCCTTGCTGGCGATATGTTGAGCTACGCTCAATTGACTTTTCTATTTATATGGTTATTAATTGATTTGTTTATAATATCTGAATTTTTATTAAGTTGCCTTTTCAAGCTTGTAAGGGATAAAACGTATAATCTCGTGGCCGAGCCAGCAGTTAAGCTCCATTATTAGCTTCTGTAGTGGCAATAATTCATTCCTTACAAATACATTACTTGCCTTCTCCACATCCCCAAACCCCCCAACATTATTCGGCATAATCCCCATCATTTGCGGCGGCACACGATGCGCCGCCATCATGTCGTCCCGGCTTACGTTCTTGATGTTCAGAAACTCATCCTTTGCCGCCACTTCTGACAGCGGGATGATCTGAAGCCCGTCCTTTTTGCCGTTAGGCGAGTACATAAACAGGTTGCGGAAGTTGCCCGGACCTTTGGCGCTTTTCATCGCGTTGCGGAGGTTGTTCACATCCTCCTGGTTCTGAGCGGCATCGGTCATGTACATTATGAATCCTGCATGGCTGCCATTAATATAATATTTGCGTCGGAACAGCGTGGCGGACTCGTTGAGCAGGGCTGACGGAATGGCAGAAAGATAGCCGGGCAGGCCGTAGATCTCCTGGTTGATATCGGGTTCCATCAGATGAAAGATGCTGCCTTTCGTGAACTGATACGGCTGGGTTGTCATACCGTATTGCACAAACCAGTAGGTATCCAGGTCTAACCCGCGTCGGGTGTATTTTGCCAGAGCAGGCTCAAGGGCGATAACTTCACCGAAGCGGTTCGTGCGTTTCTCCAGGTAGGCGTTACCAAATACCAGATAGTCCTGCACAAAACGTGAAAAAGCCTGCTGGCTAAGCAGCGGGTGAGGGATGTAGGTGCTGGTTAGAATGTTGCATTTCACTGCAATGGGTGAGCTGTGATGCACGGCGGCGCGGAAGGTTCGCGCCAGTCCGTCAAAGCTGACGGGCGGCTCATACCAACGGTCCATCTGTACGCATTCCACATAGTCCAGTAATTCTCGGCGGTCCAGTACTGGAATGGGATCGCCGAAGCTGAATGCTTCGGCTGAAGTCTGGCTTTTATGCTGGGTCTGGTTCTGCGACGCAGCGCGGTTCTTCTTACTCTTTCCCATCAAAAAATCTCCACAATATTGCTGGTATTGGCGGACTCGCCCTGCAGCGGTTCGTTAAACAGTGCGTGCATTGTTGCCCAGGCCAGATCGGCGTGGCTGGCTTCTTCGCTGCGGCTGGCTTCATAGGTCGGGCGGTTGCCACTGGCGGTGGTGGCGCGACGGATTGCCATAAATGACTGCGCTATGTCGGTGTGTCCGGCGTCAAACTCCAGACGGCGGTGGCTGATAATGTCGTAGGCCTTGAGTACCAGAGCGTTTTTAACGTTGGGGTTGTAGACAAACTCCCGGACGGCAGGAAAGAACGCTTTCACGTTCTCATAAACCCCGTGACCGACGCCTGTCGAGTCAATGCCGATATAGGTCACGTTGTACTGCTCGGTCAGTTTTTTGATTGCATCAGCCTGGGCGCGGAAGTCCATCCCGCGCCACTGGTGACGCTCAAGAATGCGAAACTTACCGCCTGGCACGGCTGGCGGTGCCACCACCACGCATCCGGCGCTGTCGCCGTTCTGCGTACCTTTTGCCGGGTCATAACCGATCCATACCTCGCGCCAGCCAAACGGGCGCAGGGCCAGTGCATGAAAGTCGGTCCAGACTTCCCAACTGTCCACCATGCACGCCTGCAGTTCGCTGAGCGGGAACACGGACGCGAGATCGTCCACGAACTCGCACATCAGCAGGTTCTGGTATTCGTCCGGGCTGTACTCCATGCGTAGCTGGTCGAGGTCGAACAGGTTACAGCCGCCGCGCACCGCATCTTCCACGGTGACTATCTGGCGGTATTGCCCGTCTGCGCACAGCAAGCCGGGGGCCAGATTGTTGTGGGACAGGTCGATGTCCACCTTATCGGCTTTGTTGCGCCCACGGTTAAACAGCGCACCGGACCAGAACGGATACACGGGCGTAATTGCCAGTTGGTTGCATACCCGCGAACCCGCGAAGAAAGAAAGCACCACGGTGAAGCGTAAGCGCAGGACTAAGAAGCAGAAGAAAGAGCCGGAAGCGAAGCAGGGCGATTACCTGGTGGGTACGGATGAAAACGTGCTGGTACTTAATCGCACTTATGCCAACCGGAGCAACGCCGAACGGGCAGCGAAAATGCAGTGGGAACGCCTGCAACGCGGCGTTGCATCATTCTCGCTACAACTGGCGGAAGGGCGGGCAGATCTCTACACAGAAATGCCTGTGAAGGTCAGTGGCTTTAAACAGCCGATAGATGATGCGGAATGGACCATTACGACTCTGACGCATACCGTCAACCCCGATAACGGTTTTACAACCAGTCTGGAGCTTGAAGTGAGGATTGATGATTTCGAAATGGAATGATTCTTCGCAATGGAGAACTTTTAAGTTTGCAAAATGGAATAATGCGGTATCATTATTGTGAATTTAGCAAAAATGGGGAGAACTCGAAAAATGATGATTTGCCCACTGTGTGGAAGTGCCGCCCATACTCGCAGCAGTTTTCAGGTATCTTCATTGACCAAAGAGCGTTACAACCAGTGCCAGAACATTAACTGCAGCCATACTTTTGTTACCCATGAAACTTTTGTTCGTTCGATTGCAACGCCAAAAGAGTCAAATCCGGTTCAGCCGCATCCAATGAAATCAGGACAGGTGGCGCTCTCTCTTTGACGCTGCCGCCATTTTGTCGCCATCGTTAAAAAACAGTGTTTCTAACATCATGATTTTAAACAGCTTAAATTTCAGGCAACAAAAAACCCATCAACCTTGAACCGAAATGGCGGGGTTGATGGGCTCCACAAAATGGGGACATCAAAGAAAAGCAGTGGCACTAATTAAGACTGATGCCCTGCGGAAAAGTTCTGCGGTTGTGCAAAAAAATTTCATTTTCAGGGCAACTTCAGTTTTATCCTAATCCTGGCCATACCATGACGATGATTGTCCCTGCCAGCGTCAGCAGGACGTTGGCGATTGCATAGGTGCCCGCATAGCCCAGCGCCGGGATGTTACTGCGAGCTGTATCACTGATGATCTCCATTGCCGGCGCGCAGGTACGTGCGCCCATCATTGCGCCGAACAACAGCGCGCGGTTCATTCGCAATACATAAGCACCGAACAAGAAACAGATAACCACGGGCACCAGACTGACAATCAATCCGGCAATCAACATCTGACCGCCAATCGCGCCCAGGCCGTTATTAATACCGCTACCGGCGCTCAGACCAACGCCTGCCATAAACACCATCAAGCCGAACTCTTTCACCATGCTTAATGCACCCTGCGGAATGTAACCGAAGGTCGGGTGGTTAGCACGCATAAAGCCCAGCATAATTCCGGCGAATAACAACCCGGCAGCGTTCCCCATGCCGAAACTGAATGTGCTGAACTGGAAGGTGATCATCCCGATCATCAGCCCAATAACAAAGAAGGCGCAGAATGCCAGCAGGTCAGTGACCTGGCTGTGAATCGAGATAAAGCCGATGCGATCGGCGATGGTTTTTACGCGGCGGGCATCGCCGCTGACTTGTAAAACGTCACCTTTGTTAAGCACGACGTTGTCATCTATCGGCATCTCAATCTGGCTACGAATGACGCGGTTAAGGAAGCAACCGTGATCGGTCAACTTCAGTTGTGCGAGACGTTTACCTACAGCGTTATGGTTTTTAACGACCACTTCTTCAGTGACGATACGCATGTCGAGAAGGTCACGATCGAAAACTTCTTTACCGTTACGGAAGCTGGGATCGAGTCGGGCATGGGCGTCGGGATAGCCTACCAACGCTATTTCATCGCCCATTTGTAGCACGGCATCACCGTCTGGATTTGCCAGAATCCCGTTACGTCGAATACGTTCAATGTAGCAGCCGGTTTGTCGATAAATACCCAGTTCACGCAGATTTTTGCCGTCGGTCCAGGCCACCAGTTCCGGGCCGACGCGATAGGCGCGGATCACCGGTAAATAAACCTTACGGTTGGCATCAGTGTCCAGGCCACGTTCGCGGGCGATTTGCTGGGCGCTGGTCTGTAAGTCCTGATGCTGCAATTTCGGCAAGTAACGCGCACCAACAATCAAACTCACCAGACCGATTAAATAGGTTAAGGCATACCCGAGGCTCAGATTATCCAGTGCCAGTGAGAGCTGCCTGCTTTCCATGCCGGAATGACGCAGTGTATCGCCAGCACCGACCAGAACCGGTGTCGACGTCATAGAGCCTGCTAACATACCGGCCGTCAGGCCAATATCCCAGCCAAACAGCTTACCTAACCCTAAGGCGATCACCAGCGCACTGCCAACCATCACCAGTGCTAACATTAGGTAATTTTTCCCATCGCGAAAAAAAATGGAAAAAAAGTTCGGTCCGGCTTCAACCCCAACACAGAAAATAAACAGCATAAAGCCAAGATTAAGCGCATCGGTGTTAATGCTGAAATGTTGTTGGCCTAATAACAGCGATACGACTAAAACGCCAATGGAATTACCCAGTTGGATCGAACCAAGTCGTAACTTTCCGAGACATAGCCCAAGCGCGAGGACCACAAATAATAACAGAATGTAATTCCCATTTAACAATTCGGCGACGTTTATATTCACGGAGGCTAACTTCTTGTTTACTAGTAAGCTGTTGAAAGAAATGGTAATTTACGATAATGTTTTTTACCAGAATTCAGGACGCAGATTCATTCAGCGCACCTAAACGATAGTAAAGTAACAATATATTTTACTAGTGTAATCACATTAGGTATCAACGGCTATATGAATTGCGTTGGCCTATATTAGCATGGAATGCGAAGCGGCTTTATCTTACTGAACGCCACACTGGCGAAAAATGTGTTCGATAGACGCAGTGTCAGGAGGAACGAGTGAAACATAAACAACGTTGGGCGGGGGCAATCTGCTGTTTTGTCCTCTTCATTGTGGTGTGCCTTTTTCTGGCGACGCACATGAAAGGCGCTTTTCGGGCTGCCGGGCATCCTGAAATCGGCTTGCTATTTTTCATTCTTCCTGGAGCAGTCGCCAGCTTCTTTTCACAGCGTAGAGAAGTCCTGAAACCTCTGTTTGGCGCAATGCTGGCGGCACCCTGTTCGATGCTCATTATGCGGCTGTTTTTTTCACCGACGCGCTCATTCTGGCAAGAGCTGGCATGGTTATTAAGTGCGGTGTTCTGGTGTGCGCTGGGGGCACTGTGTTTCTTATTTATCAGTAGTTTGTTTAAACCACAGCACAGAAAAAATCAGTAAAGCCCTCAACGCGAGGGCTTGTCAGACGATCAGGCGTCCAGATTTTCTTTCACCCATGCAGCAAAATCGGTATAGCCGCCGATATGTTGCTGATCGACAAAAATCTGCGGCACGGTTTCTACGGGGTTACCTGCCTTTTGTTGTAGATCTTCTTTAGTGATCCCTTCCGCACGAATATCTACATAGTGATACTGAAAATCATCGTGTTCATTGCTCAATTTCTCAGCCAGATCTTTTGCACGCACACAGTAAGGGCAACCCGGACGACCAAAAATAACGGTTTGCATTATTTCTCTCCTCATAGATTTATGCCTGTAATGATCACGCTAAAATGTATTCGCTGAAAGTAGGTTTAACCTGTTGCATTAATTGCTAAAAGCTATAACTGTTAAACACAATACAGTGAAAAGTTTTAGACTGAAGGCTCACTTTGCAGAGGGAAGCGTATGCGCGCGATCGGTAAATTGCCTAAAGGCGTGTTGATACTGGAATTTATCGGAATGATGCTACTGGCGGTGGCGCTGCTGTCGGTAAGTGACTCCCTGTCGCTGCCTGAGCCATTTTCTCGGCCAGAAGTGCAGATTCTGATGATTTTTCTCGGTGTTTTGCTCATGCTTCCCGCTGCGGTGGTGGTTATTCTTCAGGTGGCAAAACGTCTTGCCCCACAGCTGATGAACCGTCCACCGCAATATTCACGTTCAGAAAGAGAAAAAGATAATGACGCCAACCATTGAACTTATTTGTGGCCATCGCTCCATTCGCCATTTCACTGATGAACCCATTTCCGAAGCGCAGCGTGAGGCGATTATTAACAGCGCCCGTGCGACGTCCAGTTCCAGTTTTTTGCAGTGCAGTAGCATTATTCGCATTACCGACAAAGCGTTACGTGAAGAACTGGTGACGCTGACCGGCGGGCAAAAACACGTAGCGCAAGCGGCGGAGTTCTGGGTGTGTTCTGTGCCGACTTTAACCGCCATTTACAGATCTGTCCGGATGCTCAGCTCGGCCTGGCGGAACAACTGTTGCTCGGTGTCGTTGATACGGCAATGATGGCGCAGAATGCATTAATCGCAGCGGAATCGCTGGGATTGGGCGGCGTATATATCGGCGGCCTGCGCAATAATATTGAAGCGGTGACGAAACTGCTGAAATTACCGCAGCATGTTCTGCCGCTGTTTGGGCTGTGCCTTGGCTGGCCTGCGGATAATCCGGATCTTAAGCCGCGTTTACCGTCCTCCATTTTGGTGCATGAAAACAGCTATCAACCGCTGGATAAAGACGCACTGGCGCAGTATGACGAACAACTGGCTGAATATTACCTCACCCGTGGCAGCAATAATCGCCGGGATACCTGGAGCGATCATATCCGCCGAACAATCATTAAAGAAAGCCGCCCATTTATTCTGGATTATTTGCACAAACAGGGTTGGGCGACGCGCTAAAACCGCCACGTCGATGTATGATACGCGGGCTTTTGACCAGGTCTGACAGAGAGGTGCAGGGTGAAAATTGCCATATTGTCCCGGGATGGAACGCTCTATTCGTGTAAGCGGCTGCGTGAAGCCGCTATACAGCGCGGTCACCTGGTTGAAATTCTTGATCCGCTTTCTTGCTACATGAACATAAATCCTGCGGCGTCTTCTATTCACTACAAAGGCCGCAAGTTACCCCATTTTGACGCAGTGATCCCGCGTATTGGCACCGCCATTACCTTTTATGGGACGGCGGCACTGCGCCAGTTCGAGATGCTGGGGAGCTATCCGCTCAATGAGTCGGTCGCCATTGCCCGGGCGCGTGACAAATTGCGTTCCATGCAACTGCTGGCGCGTCAGGGCATCGACCTGCCTGTCACGGGCATTGCGCATTCGCCGGATGATACCAGCGATTTAATCGACATGGTCGGTGGTGCGCCGCTGGTGGTCAAGTTGGTTGAAGGCACGCAGGGAATTGGCGTCGTGCTGGCGGAGACGCGTCAGGCGGCGGAAAGCGTGATTGACGCTTTCCGCGGTCTGAACGCGCATATTCTGGTGCAGGAATATATCAAAGAGGCGCAAGGGTGCGATATCCGCTGTCTGGTTGTTGGCGATGAAGTGGTCGCTGCGATTGAACGGCGGGCGAAAGAGGGCGATTTTCGTTCCAATTTGCATCGTGGCGGCGCGGCAAGCGTCGCCAGTATCACACCACAGGAGCGTGAAATCGCGATAAAAGCCGCGCGAACGATGGCGCTGGACGTTGCTGGTGTGGATATTCTGCGTGCTAATCGCGGGCCGTTGGTGATGGAAGTGAATGCGTCGCCGGGGCTGGAAGGAATAGAAAAAACCACCGGTATCGACATCGCGGGTAAAATGATCCGCTGGATCGAACGCCACGCTACGACAGAATATTGCCTGAAAACGGGTGGTTAGTCGCAATCACATTACTGATCATGGTTTTGCCTGCGCTTTTTGCGTAAGCTGTGCCGGTCTTTTTATCGAAAGAGGTTGTACAAAATTATGACATCGCTGGTCGTTCCTGGTCTGGATACGCTGCGTCAATGGCTCGATGACCTGGGGATGAGTTTTTTTGAATGTGATAACTGTCAGGCTCTGCATCTGCCCCATATGCAGAATTTCGACGGTGTCTTTGATGCCAAAATCGATCTGATCGATAACACGATCCTGTTTTCTGCCATGGCGGAAGTCCGACCTTCAGCCGTATTGCCGCTGGCGGCGGATTTATCTGCCATCAATGCCAGTTCGCTGACCGTGAAAGCATTTCTTGATATGCAGGATGATAATCTGCCAAAGCTGGTGGTTTGCCAGTCTTTATCCGTTATGCAGGGCGTAACCTATGAGCAGTTTGCATGGTTCGTGCGTCAGAGCGAAGAGCAGATTTCGATGGTCATTCTTGAAGCTAATGCCCATCAACTGCTGTTACCGACTGATGATGAAGGGCAAAACAACGTTACCGAAAACTATTTCCTCCACTGATAACTCCTTTCGAGCACGCAGTCGCTGGTGCAGTGGCTGCGCGCTGCAAAATTATCTGCTGTTTTTAACCTTTTCTTAAAGATTATTTCACTTCTCTTGTGTCGATTTGGCTTTATCACATAGAGCAAATATGCATAAAAATTTGTTAAATACCGTTTTTTAATCCGAGCTATAGTCTCAAACCCTGGCTAAAGTTATTCTTGCGATGCTTTTATATAGCGAGCAGTGCTGGCCGGGAGAAAGTTCTCTTTTCTTACACCGCGCCGATAAAAAATATGCACGTTTATTGCATATCTTTCAGTGTGACAACTTTTGTTCGTTTGTTAACGAACTTTCAGAAGGAAAGAGATATGACCGCCTTAAATAAAAAATGGCTATCGGGTCTGGTTGCGGGTGCTCTGATGGCCGTCTCTGTCGGCACGCTCGCGGCTGAACAAAAAACACTCCACATTTATAACTGGTCTGATTATATTGCCCCGGACACGGTGGCCAATTTTGAAAAAGAAACCGGTATTAAAGTCGTCTACGATGTTTTCGACTCTAACGAAGTACTGGAAGGCAAATTAATGGCCGGGAGTACCGGCTTTGATCTGGTGGTTCCATCTGCCAGCTTTCTGGAGCGCCAGTTGACTGCGGGAGTTTTCCAGCCGCTGGACAAAAGCAAATTGCCGGAGTGGAAGAATCTCGACCCGGAACTGCTGAAGCTGGTCGCCAAACACGATCCCGACAATAAATTTGCTATGCCCTATATGTGGGCGACGACCGGGATTGGCTATAACGTTGATAAAGTTAAAGCGGTGCTGGGCGAAAACGCGCCCGTCGATAGCTGGGACTTGATCCTCAAACCTGAAAATCTGGAAAAACTGAAAAGCTGCGGTGTCTCTTTCCTGGATGCGCCAGAAGAAGTTTTTGCTACCGTGTTGAATTATCTCGGCAAAGATCCCAACAGCACTAAAGCGGATGATTACACCGGACCGGCAACAGATCTGCTGTTAAAGCTGCGCCCGAACATTCGTTATTTCCATTCATCTCAATACATTAACGACCTGGCAAACGGCGATATTTGCGTCGCTATCGGCTGGGCAGGTGATGTCTGGCAGGCGTCAAACCGCGCGAAGGAAGCGAAGAATGGAGTGAATGTCTCGTTCTCGATTCCAAAAGAAGGGGCGATGGCGTTCTTTGATGTATTCGCCATGCCTGCGGATGCCAAAAACAAAGACGAAGCCTATCAGTTCCTGAATTACCTGCTGCGCCCGGATGTAGTAGCGCATATTTCCGACCATGTGTTCTATGCCAACGCCAATAAAGCAGCCACGCCGCTGGTGAGTGCGGAAGTCCGTGAGAACCCGGGTATTTATCCGCCTGCGGATGTTCGTGCGAATCTGTTCACTCTGAAAGTGCAGGACCCGAAAATCGACCGTGTGCGCACCCGCGCGTGGACCAAAGTGAAGAGCGGAAAATAATCCGCAGCCTTAGATGCCGGGCGGGCGCACCACACCCGCCGGCAATTCGCACCATCATGGTGCGCTTGCACACATTCAATGCCGGAGAGCAGCCGTGAATGACGCTATCCCTCGCCCGCAGGCGAAAACCCGTAAGGCGCTGACGCCGCTATTAGAAATCCGCAACCTCACCAAATCCTACGATGGTCAACATGCGGTGGATGATGTCAGCCTGACTATCTACAAAGGTGAAATCTTCGCGCTGCTGGGCGCTTCCGGCTGTGGTAAATCCACGCTGCTGCGTATGCTGGCAGGTTTTGAACAACCCTCTGCCGGACAGATTATGCTTGATGGCGTCGATTTGTCACAGGTGCCACCTTATCTACGCCCCATCAATATGATGTTTCAGTCTTACGCATTGTTTCCCCATATGACTGTGGAGCAGAACATCGCCTTTGGCCTGAAACAGGACAAACTACCGAAAGCGGAAATTGCCAGCCGGGTCAACGAGATGCTTGGGCTGGTGCATATGCAGGAGTTCGCCAAACGCAAACCGCATCAGCTTTCCGGCGGTCAGAGACAGCGTGTGGCGCTGGCCCGAAGCCTTGCCAAGCGCCCAAAACTTCTGCTGCTCGACGAACCGATGGGCGCGCTGGATAAAAAATTGCGTGACCGGATGCAGCTTGAAGTGGTGGATATTCTGGAGCGCGTCGGTGTGACCTGCGTGATGGTTACTCACGATCAGGAAGAGGCGATGACCATGGCGGGGCGCATCGCCATTATGAATCGTGGGAAATTTGTCCAGATTGGCGAACCGGAAGAGATCTACGAGCATCCGACTACCCGCTATAGCGCCGAATTTATTGGCTCGGTAAACGTCTTTGAAGGCGTACTCAAAGAGCGTCAGGAAGATGGCCTGGTGCTTGATTCGCCGGGGCTGGTGCATCCACTGAAAGTCGACGCGGATGCCTCGGTGGTCGATAACGTGCCGGTACATGTGGCTCTGCGCCCGGAAAAAATCATGCTTTGCGAAGAGCCGCCCGCCAATGGTTGTAACTTCGCGGTGGGGGAGGTGATACATATTGCCTATCTCGGCGATCTTTCGGTGTATCACGTTCGTCTGAAAAGTGGGCAGATGATTAGCGCCCAGCTACAAAACGCCCATCGTCATCGTAAAGGGTTACCGACCTGGGGCGACGAAGTGCGTTTGTGCTGGGAAGTGGACAGCTGTGTGGTGCTGACGGTTTAAGGAGCAAAGATGAATACACTTGAACCTGCTGCCCAGTCGAAACCGCCGGGCGGATTTAAGCTGTGGTTGTCGCAGCTGCAAATGAAGCATGGGCGCAAACTGGTCATTGCGTTGCCATATATCTGGTTGATCTTGCTGTTTCTGCTGCCATTTCTGATCGTCTTTAAAATAAGTCTGGCGGAGATGGCGCGCGCCATTCCGCCTTATACCGAACTGATGGAGTGGGCTGACGGGCAACTGTCCATCACTCTTAATCTCGGTAATTTCCTGCAACTGACCGACGATCCGCTCTATTTCGATGCTTATCTCCAGTCGCTACAGGTGGCTGCGATTTCGACATTTTGCTGTTTACTGATCGGCTATCCGCTGGCGTGGGCAGTGGCGCACAGTAAGCCTTCGACCCGTAATATCTTATTACTACTGGTGATCCTGCCGTCGTGGACCTCGTTTCTGATTCGTGTCTACGCCTGGATGGGAATATTAAAAAACAACGGTGTGCTGAATAATTTTCTGCTGTGGCTGGGGGTTATCGATCAACCGCTGACCATTCTGCATACCAATCTGGCCGTTTATATCGGCATTGTTTACGCTTACGTGCCGTTTATGGTACTGCCGATTTATACCGCGTTGATTCGTATTGATTATTCGCTGGTGGAAGCAGCGCTGGATCTCGGTGCACGACCGCTGAAAACGTTCTTTAATGTGATCGTGCCGCTGACTAAAGGTGGGATTATTGCCGGATCGATGCTGGTGTTTATCCCGGCTGTGGGCGAGTTTGTGATCCCGGAACTGCTCGGTGGCCCGGACAGCATCATGATCGGGCGCGTGCTGTGGCAGGAGTTCTTTAACAACCGCGACTGGCCGGTGGCCTCGGCGGTAGCGATCATCATGTTGCTGCTGCTAATTGTGCCGATAATGTGGTTTCACAAACACCAGCAAAAAAGCGTGGGAGAACACGGATGAATAATTTACCGGTAGTTCGTTCGCCCTGGCGGATTGTGATTTTGCTGTTGGGCTTCACCTTTCTCTACGCGCCAATGCTGATGCTGGTGATCTATTCATTCAACAGCTCGAAACTGGTGACGGTGTGGGCCGGCTGGTCAACGCGCTGGTATGGTGAGTTATTGCGCGATGACGCGATGATGAGTGCGGTTGGTTTAAGCCTGACAATTGCTGCCTGTGCGGCAACGGCGGCGGCGATCCTCGGGACTATTGCGGCGGTGGTGCTGGTGCGCTTTGGCAGGTTTCGCGGATCAAATGGCTTTGCCTTTATGATCACCGCGCCGCTGGTGATGCCAGATGTCATCACGGGCTTGTCGCTGTTGTTGTTATTCGTCGCGCTTGCTCATGCCATTGGCTGGCCTGCGGACCGCGGGATGCTTACCATCTGGCTGGCGCATGTCACGTTCTGTACGGCTTATGTGGCAGTCGTTATTTCGTCGCGTCTGCGGGAACTGGATAGCTCGATAGAAGAAGCAGCGATGGATCTCGGTGCGACGCCGCTGAAAGTATTTTTCGTCATTACGCTACCGATGATCATGCCCGCGATCATTTCTGGCTGGTTACTGGCTTTTACTTTGTCGCTTGATGATCTGGTGATCGCCAGCTTTGTTTCTGGGCCGGGAGCCACCACGTTACCGATGCTGGTCTTTTCCAGCGTGCGGATGGGGGTGAATCCGGAAATCAACGCCCTTGCAACGTTAATTCTCGGTGCGGTCGGAATTGTCGGATTTATCGCCTGGTATCTGATGGCTCGCGCAGAAAAACAGCGGATACGCGATATCCAGCGTGCAAGACGTGGCTGAAGACACTAAAATTTTCCAACCTGGCTACATAATGCCGCGCATGCCGCGGCATTGTTTTCATGGAAGACGAAACGTTGGGATTTTTTAAGAAAACATCTTCATCTCATGCTCGCCTGAATGTGCCTGCGCTGGTGCAGGTAGCGGCGCTCGCCATTATTATGATCCGTGGCCTCGACGTGCTGATGATTTTCAATACGCTGGGCGTGCGCGGTATTGGCGAGTTCATTCATCGCAGCGTACAAACCTGGAGCTTAACGCTGGTCTTTTTAAGCAGTCTGGTGCTGGTTTTTATCGAGATCTGGTGTGCGTTTTCACTGGTGAAAGGGCGTCGCTGGGCGCGCTGGCTATATCTGCTGACACAAATCACCGCCGCAAGTTACTTGTGGGCGGCTTCGCTGGGGTATGGTTATCCGGAGCTGTTCAGCATTCCCGGTGAATCAAAACGTGAAATCTTCCATAGCCTGATGCTGCAGAAGCTGCCGGATATGCTCATCCTGATGCTGCTGTTCGTTCCCTCGACCAGTCGGCGGTTCTTCCAGTTGCAATAATGTGTATAATCGTCGGCCCTGATGATGTGAAGGTCAATGTATGCAGTGCGCACTTTACGACGCGGGTCGCTGTCGTTCCTGTCAGTGGATAACGCAGCCGATTCCACAGCAACTCTCCGCTAAAACCGCCGATCTTAAGAATCTGCTGGCCGATTTTCCGGTTGAGGAATGGTGCGCGCCGGTGTCAGGCCCGGAACAAGGGTTTCGTAATAAAGCCAAAATGGTGGTGAGTGGTAGCGTTGAAAAACCCCTGCTCGGTATGCTGCATCGAGACGGCACACCGGAAGACCTTTGTGACTGCCCGCTTTATCCAGCCTCATTTGCGCCCGTTTTTGCGGCGCTAAAACCGTTTATCGCCCGAGCGGGGTTAACGCCCTACAACGTGGCGCGTAAGCGTGGCGAACTGAAATACATTCTGCTGACTGAAAGCCAGAGTGATGGCGGCATGATGCTGCGCTTTGTACTGCGTTCTGATACCAAGTTGGCGCAACTGCGTAAGGCGCTGCCGTGGTTACACGAACAACTACCGCAGCTGAAAGTTATTACCGTCAATATTCAGCCGGTACATATGGCGATTATGGAAGGGGAGACGGAGATCTACCTGACCGAACAACAGGCACTGGTAGAGCGTTTTAATGACGTACCGCTGTGGATCCGTCCGCAAAGTTTCTTCCAGACTAATCCGGCGGTCGCCAGCCAGTTGTACGCCACCGCGCGCGACTGGGTACGACAGCTGCCGGTTAAACATATGTGGGATCTGTTCTGCGGTGTGGGGGGCTTTGGTTTACACTGCGCGACGCCTGACATGCAGTTAACCGGGATCGAAATTGCGCCAGAGGCCATTGCCTGTGCAAAGCAGTCAGCCGCTGAACTGGGCTTAACGCGTTTACAATTTCAGGCGCTGGACTCCACTCAGTTTGCCACTGCTCAGGGGGAGGTGCCGGAGCTGGTGCTGGTTAACCCGCCGCGCCGCGGCATTGGTAAACCGCTGTGTGATTATCTCTCAACGATGGCACCGCGTTTTATTATCTACTCCAGCTGTAACGCCCAAACCATGGCGAAAGATATCCGCGAACTGCCAGGTTACCGCATCGAACGGGTACAGCTTTTTGATATGTTCCCGCACACCGCGCACTATGAAGTGCTGACGCTGCTGGTGAAGCAATAAAAAAGCCGCAGGTGCGGCTTTCTGAATCTTACTGTGGGAACCACTGGTCATTGATTTTCTGATATGTACCGTCAGCTTTAATTGCTGCCAGCGCGTTATTCAGTTTTTCCAGCAGGGCTTTGTTATCCGGACGTACAGCGATGCCCAGGCCGGTGCCAAAATATTGCGGATCGGTCACTTTCTCAGTAGCAACACCAAGTTGTGGATTGGTTTTCAGCCATTCGTTTACCACCGCTGTGTCACCAAATACCCCATCAATACGACCATTTTTCAGATCGATAAAGGCATTCTGATAACTGTCATAGGAGACAGTTTTCACTTCGGGGTGCTGATCCTGAATATATTTCTGGTGCGTGGTGCCGTTTTCCATCCCAATACGTTTGCCTTTCAGATCGGCAAACGTTTTGTAGGTATCTTTTTTGGCAATCACGACGGCTGAGTTTTCATAGTAGGGCGTGGTAAACGATACCTGCTTGCTACGCTCGGGCGTGATATCCATACCGGAGATTACGGCGTCATATTTTCTGAATTTCAGTGACGGGATCAGGCTGTCGAACGCGTGATTAGTAAAAGTACATTCTGCCTGCATTTGTTTGCACAAGGCTTTTGCCAGATCGATATCAAAGCCGACAATCTCATTATTAGCACCTATAGATTCAAAGGGGGGATAGGTGGCTGAAACGCCAAAATTGATTTTCTCTGCGGCAGAAGCACCGAAAGTAAAGGAAGCAAGTAAAGCGGCAAGAACTAACTTTTTCATGATGGAACTCCCGTCTGTCAATCTTATGATTTTTGGCCGTGTCTGCGGCATGGGATAACAATGCCATCAAGTGAATTTATATGCAATAAATATGATTAAATAATTTAAATGAAATAAAAAAAGACGGATAACTTAGTGGGTTGTCCGTCTTCATTATAAGAATTTATGCACTATGTAGGCCGGATAAGGCGTCCCCGCCGCATCCGGCACAGGCACCGTGCTGATGTCTGATGCGACGCTGGCGCGTCTTATCAGACCTACAAAACCCCCCGGCGAATGTACGCAGCCACATTAATTTCGCCGTTCGAATGCCAGCGCTTTGCGCTCGATCAGACGCATCATCAGCGTCAGCAGGCCGTTAACGACCAGGTAAATAATCCCTGCCGCACCGAACACCATTACATCGTAGGTGCGTCCGTACAACAACTGGCTGTATCCCATCACTTCCATCAGCGTAATGGTGTATGCCAGAGAGGTACTTTTGAATACCAGCACCACTTCGTTGGAATAAGAAGAGAGCGAGCGTTTAAAGGCATACGGCAGCAGGATCGCCAGCGTATCTTTTTTGCTCATTCCCAGGGCGCTACAGGACTGCCACTGACCTTCCGGGATCGCACGAATTGCACCGTAAAACAGCTGCGTGGTATACGCCGCACTATTCAGCGACAACGCAATCAGCGCACATAACCACGGTTCTGACAACAAATGCCACAGTGCCGGATACTCCTGCAAAGTCGGAAACTGGCCCGGCCCGTAATAAATCAGGAAGATCTGCACCAGCAGCGGCGTACCGGTAAACAGCGTGATATAACCCCGCACCAGCCACACCAGCACCGGCGTTTTCAGCGTCAGGATGATGGTAAAAATCAATGCCAGAATCAGTGCCACAATCAGCGAGGCAACGGTTAGCGTCAGGCTGGTGTGTAGCCCTTTCATCAGTTCGGGTAAATACTCAAACATTAGCTGGGCCTCCGTTCAAAACGTGTCGCGCGCAGGTCAATGCGTTTGAGAATGTACTGACTGAGCAGGGTGATCACCAGGTAAATCGCCGCCGCCACAATGTACCAGGTAAATGGTTCCTGGGTACGAGTAGCGATGCTTTTTGTTTGCAGCATTAAATCATTCACACTAATCAAACTGACCAGCGCGGTATCTTTCAGCAGCACCAGCCACTGGTTACCGAGGCCAGGCAGCGCATGACGCCACATCTGCGGCATCACCAGACGGAAAAAGATAGCCGATTTCGACAGCCCCAGCGCCTGACCAGACTCCCACTGACCCACCGGCACCGCTTTCAACGCGCCCCGAAGCGTTTGCGAGGCATAGGCGGCATACAGCAGTGACAGAGCGATGACACCACAAAGGAACGGGCTAACGTCGAAGTTCTCAATGTCCATCTGCACTGGGATCTGCACGAACCCAAGATTGATAGTGAAGCCATCCGAAAGCGTCAGCAGCAGCTGCGAGGAGCCAAAATAGATAAACAGCACCACCAGAATTTCTGGCAGGCCACGCAGAATGGTTACCAGCGCTGAACCTGCCCACGCGACAGGACGCCATTTTGCCGACTCCCATACCGCAAAGAACATCGCCAGCGCCAGCCCGACAATCAATGCACAAACGGCAAGGCCGACGGTCATCCCGGCGGCGCTTGCTAAAGGAAAAAATTCATTCATCAGGAATTACTTCTGGAACCATTTGTTGTAGATGGTTTCGTAAGTGCCATCTTTCTTCACTTTTTCCAGCGCAGTGTTGAGTTTCTGCTGCAGCTCAGTGTTGCCCTGACGTACCGCGATGCCGAGGCCAGTGCCGAAGTAATCTTTATCGGTCACTTTGTCGCCCACCGCCGCCAGTTTCGGGTTATCTTTCAGCCACTCAGTGACCACTGCGGTGTCACCGAAGACGCCGTCGATACGCCCGTTTTGCAGATCCAGTTTTGCGTTCTGGTAGCTGTCATACGGAACGGTAGTGATTTCCGGGTGCTTATCCATAATGAATTTCTGGTGTGTCGTCCCGTTCTGTACGCCGACTTTTTTGCCTTTCAGCTGATCAACACTGGTGTATTTGCCTTGCTGACCCACAAACAGGGCAGAGTTGTCATAGTACGGGGTGGTAAACAGCACCTGCTTTTCACGCTCCGGAGTGATATCCATGCCCGCCATCACGGCTTCTACGCGACGGAATTTCAGGCTTGGGATCAGGCTGTCAAACGCCTGGTTAGAGAAAGTGCAGGTTGCATCAATCTCTTTACACAGCGCTTGTGCCAGGTCGACGTCAAAACCAACGATCTGGTTGTTTGCATCAATCGATTCAAACGGAGGATAGGAGGCTTCGGTAGCAAAACGAATGGTTTCGGCAGCTGTGGCGGAAAGACTAAAACCTGCAATTAACGCGGCAATCAGAACTTTTTTCATTGTTGTTATCCCGAATCTTAGTGAGAGAGATAGTTTTTAAATGCTTCGGTTTGCGGCTCGGTAAAGCAGCTCGCGTCGCCTTGTTCTACGATATGACCATTTTCCATATACACCACTCGGCTGGCGGTTTTACGCGCCACTTCAACTTCGTGGGTGACGATCACCTGGGTAATATTCGTTTCTGCCAGCTCACGAATGATGCTGACGATTTGTGCCGTAATTTCCGGGTCCAGTGCGGCGGTCGGTTCATCGAACAGCAGTACCTGCGGTTCCATCATCAACGCACGGGCAATAGCAACACGCTGCTGCTGACCACCAGAAAGATGCAGCGGGTAACGATCGCTATAAGGTTTGAGACGCAGACGTTCCAGCAGTTTTTCTGCACGGGCCAGCGCCTGATCTTTACTCAACCCCAGTACACGGCAGGGCGCTTCAATCAGGTTTTGCTGCACGGTCAGATGCGGCCACAGGTTGTATTGCTGAAACACCATGCCAACGTTACGACGCAAATCGCGAATCGCTTTGTCAGAGGGTGTTTTGGTGAAATCGAAATGGTTGCCTGCAATGTTGAGCGTACCGGAGCGCGGCATCTCAAGCAGATTGAGTACACGCAGCAGCGAGCTTTTACCCGCGCCGCTGGGGCCAAGTAACACCAGCGTTTCGCCCTGTGGGCAATCCAGCGTGATATCGAACAGCGCCTGATGCGCGCCGTAGAAGCAATTAATGCCGTTTAATTGAATACTCATTGACACTCGTATACTGGCAGTCTGATAGCTATTGAGGTCGAAGATAGTACCTTTGACAGAATAATTATGCAATATTTCTGCTTTAAAAGTTAAAAGCAAAGCGCATTATTCAATAAACATAGCACAAAATAACGGGGGCGGTGGTCGGCGAGCATAAATGTCGGCATTCCTCACGAAATGCCGGACAATTTACGGGGTTTATTGGTTGATCAAGGCGTTAGCGATTCTCGATGGACTGACGGAGCGTACCCGCCGTGGCATGAACGCTACCGCCTAAGTAACGCACATCGTCGATGACCCAACACTGGCCTTCCTGAATCATTAACACTTCATCCTGCCAACCCTGGTCACCCTGTTTGAGATCCACGCGCAATGGAATGTTACGGGCATCACGATTAGGGATAGTCGATGCACTGGCAACGTGGGCGCTATCTGGCAAGGTGGTTCGACTGGAGAATGGATCGTTGGTCAGTAGTTCCCGATGGTTATTATCCCGGGAGGCATCGCTAAGCAGTGTCGCCAGTTTGTCGCTCAGATAAGGGCGCAAGGCGGTGATGTCGTTGCTGCGGTGCAAAATGCGGTAGTCATAAAAGTGCTGGGCCACGTTATCCGGGCCTCCTTCAACGCAAGGACCACTGCGTGTGCCGTTATCTTTATAAGCTGGAGTGACTGTGGTGCAGGCACTGAGGAGCAGTGCGCAGGGGATAAGCATTGTCAATTTGCTGTAGCGCATAATGATTTCCTTATAAGCGATCGCTCTGAAAGCGTTCTACGATAATAATGATATCCTTTCAATAATAGCGTATCAGTCTGATAATGCTTTTGAGATCGAAGGCTTAGCAAACAAGGAGATCGATCATGCAATTTTCTACAACCCCAACTCTGGAAGGCCAGACCATCGTTGAATATTGCGGTGTGGTGACCGGCGAAGCGATTTTAGGTGCCAATATTTTCCGTGATTTCTTTGCCGGTATCCGCGATATCGTTGGCGGACGTTCCGGCGCGTATGAAAAAGAACTGCGTAAAGCACGGGAGATCGCCTTTGAGGAATTAGGCTCCCAGGCGCGGGCGCTGGGGGCCGATGCCGTCGTCGGTATTGATATCGACTACGAAACGGTCGGGCAAAACGGCAGTATGCTGATGGTTAGCGTCAGCGGTACGGCGGTGAAAACGCGTCGATGAGAAGAGTCTTCTGGCTGGTCGCTGCCGCTCTGTTATTGGCAGGGTGTGCAGGCGAAAAAGGCATTGTCGAGAAAGAGGGATATCAGCTTGATACCCGACGCCAGGCGCAGGCGGCGTATCCGCGCATTAAAGTGCTGGTGATCCACTACACCGCAGATGATTTTGATAGCTCGCTGGCGACACTGACCGATAAGCAGGTCAGCTCGCATTATCTGGTCCCTGCGGTACCACCGCGATACAACGGTAAACCGCGCATCTGGCAACTGGTGCCGGAACAAGAACTGGCCTGGCATGCGGGGATTAGCGCCTGGCGCGGGGCAACGCGCCTTAACGACACCTCTATTGGCATTGAGCTGGAAAACCGTGGCTGGCAAAAATCGGCCGGAGTGAAATATTTTGCCCCGTTTGAACCGGCACAGATTCAGGCGCTTATTCCACTGGCGAAAGATATTATTGCCCGTTATCACATCAAGCCGGAAAACGTAGTGGCACATGCGGATATCGCACCGCAGCGCAAAGACGATCCGGGGCCATTATTTCCCTGGCAGCAACTGGCGCAGCAGGGGATTGGTGCCTGGCCGGATGCGCAGCGGGTTAACTTTTACCTTGCCGGGCGCGCGCCGCACACTCCTGTAGATACTACGTCATTGCTGGAGCTTTTGGCACGCTACGGTTATGACGTTAAACCTGATATGATACCGCGCGAGCAGCGGCGCGTGATTATGGCATTCCAGATGCATTTCCGCCCGACGTTATATAACGGCGAAGCGGATGCAGAAACTCAGGCGATTGCCGAAGCATTGCTGGAGAAATACGGGCAGGATTAGCGCGGCAGTTTTCCGTGGTCGCGTAGCCAGGCGGCAGTTTTCTCGATACCTTCATCCAGGGTGATGACCGGCTGATAACCTAACTCTTCCTGCGCACGCGTAATATCCAGCGTAAAGTCAAAATTCAACTTGGAGACGCCGTAGTGGGTCAGCGGCGGCTCTTTTGCTGACTTGCGGCCTAAACGCTCCATGCTGCGGGCGATCATATCCAGCATCGGGTAGGGGACGGAACGAATACGACAGTCAATATTCAACTCGTCGATCAGCTTCTGCACGATGCTGCGCAGTGTGCGATGCTCGCCGTTGGTGATGTTGTACACACGCCCGGAAGGTAGCTTATCGCAGGCTTCCTGGCTTGCCAGCCACATTGCGTGCACGGCATTTTCATAGTAGGTCATATCGACCAGCGCACTGCCGCCATGCGGTAACAGAATACTGCCGTAGTGGTGCATCATATGCGCCAGACGGGGAATAAAGACTTTATCGTGCGGTCCGAACAGACTTTGTGGGCGCAGAATAGTAAAGCGCGTTTGTGGATTCGCCTGCGAAAGCATATTGATCACTTCTTCGCTGGCTGCTTTGCTGCGGGCAAACTCGTTGGCGAAGCGGTGAGGGCGAAAATCTTCTTTAATATCGCGATGGTGGTGATAATCGAAGTACAGGGAGGGGGAAGAGATATGAATAAAGTTACGCACACCCCAGGCGACAGCCCATTCACCCAGGCGGCGAGTGGCGCGAACGTTAGCCAGATCGAAAGCCTGTTGTGTCCCCCAGGGTGAGGTAAAGCTGGAGCAGTGCCACAGCGTATCAATGCCCGCGAGCATCACTTTAGCTTGTGATGAAACCAGCTCGGTCAGATCCGCCGGAACAAACTCTGCGCCCATTTTTTCCAGCAATTTGCCCATTGCCTCGTTGCGACCGGTCGCTCGCACGCTGATGCCTTTCTGGCATAAAAACTCTACCGCGTTTCGACCTAAGCCGCTGGTGGCGCCGGTAACCAGTACCTTCATATCAATCCACTGTTGTTGAGAAAATAACGTGCGCATTCTTCCGTGATTTCCCCCATGATGCAATGGGAAACATGAAAGAATAACGCAGGTTTTGTCGATTAATCTGTGCTTTGTTCTGCCAGTCTGGCGATTTGTTTTGCCATTCCGCGAAAAATAAACAGATGCGCGGGGATCATCAATAACCAGTAAAACAGCCCCGGCATACCGTGCGGATGCCAGAAAGCGCGGACATCGATAGTACGATAGTCGCCTTTATCTTCCAGGCTAAAACACAGTCGTCCCAGCCCCGGCGCTTTCATGCCAAATAACAACGTAAGTTGTTTTTCCGGTTCAACGACAATCACTTTCCAGCTATCTACCGCATCGCCAGTCTGTAAATATTCGCGCTCCGGGCGGCCTTTCGCCAGCTTATGACCGATCGCGCGGTCCATCAACACCCGTGTCTGCCACAAAATATTGCCAAAGAAATAACGCTCTTTACCGCCGATTTGGTTCACTACCTGCCATAAAGCAGCAAGGCTGGCGGACGTTTTAACGGTAAACCCCGCCTGTTTGGCAAAATAACCGTACTCCGGTCGCCAGCGGGCAAAGGCCTGAGCGTCGTAGCCCCAGTCGCTGGAGTTGACCAGTTTTTCCTCCTCTTTCAACGTGCTACGTACCGCGTCATCGAAAGCGATCAGCCGTTGTGGGATGAGTGCACGTAGCGCGGTATCATCCGCCAGCAGATCGTGTTTCAGCCCCTGAATCAACGCCCTGGCGGTGGTGGGCGGTACGGAAGTAATCACATTGAGAAACCACACCGAAATCCAGCGGGTGGGGAGGGGGATGGGGATCAACCAGCGGCGCTTACCGCTCACCGCCATAAAATGTTCAAACTGTTGCTGATAACTGAGCACCTCTGGTCCGGCGGCTTCGAAGATGCGGTGTTCGCTGGCCGGATGATCTAACAACGCCACCAGATAGTGCAGCAAGTTTTCCAGCGCGATGGGCGTGGTGCGTGAACGTACCCAGCGTGGCGGCGTTAACACTGGCAGGTTGTAGACCATATCGCGCATGACTTCGAACGCCGCTGAACCTGCGCCAACGATAATTCCGGCCCGAAGTTCGGTCACAGGTACATTCGCTTCACGAAGAATGTCCGCCGTAGCCTGACGAGCACGCAGATGATCCGACTGCTCATGTGGCGGGGCCTGCAACGAACTGAGAAAGATTAATTGCTTAACTGGTACTTCACGTAGCGCATCGCGGACGTTGAGAGCCACCTGGCGCTCCTGAGCGATAAAATCGCCGCCTTCGCCCATGCTGTGCACCAGAAAATAGACGGTATCGATATCCTGCAACAGGGCCGGAAGGTTATCCGGCCAGCTGAGATCGACTTTATGGCAACTGACGTTTGCCAGTTGCAGCTTTGCAAGCCTGTCGACATGACGTGCCGCCGCCAGGATCTGATGCCCTTGCTGGCTGAGTGTGCGCACCAGATGCTGACCAATGTAGCCACTGGCACCGAGAACTAAAATGCGTTGCGGCACGTCTCTCTCCTTAACGCGCCAGGAATGCGCGCCAGTGGGCGGCGACTTCCGCCAGTTGTTCGCGCGAGACGTCAAGATGCGTCACCAGGCGGACAATCGGCGAGGCGTTAATCAGCACGTTTCTCGCTTTCATGTATTCGCCTAACGCGGCAGCATTTTCTTCCCCGACGCGAACAAACAGCATATTAGTGTCCTGACGCATCACATCCGCGCCTGCTTCACGCAGTTGCTCCGCCATCCAGGCGGCGTTGTCGTGATCTTCCTGCAACCGTGCGACGTTATTTTTCAGGGCATACATCCCGGCGGCAGCCAGAATCCCGGACTGACGCATCCCGCCACCGGCCATTTTCCGCCAGCGGATGGCACGTTTAATGTAATCACGATTACCGACGAGTAATGAACCGACTGGCGTCCCAAGACCTTTCGACAGGCAAATGGTGAACGAATCACAATATTGCGTGATCTCTTTCAGTTCGCAGCCGTAAGCCACCACGGCATTAAAGATGCGCGCACCGTCAACATGCAGCGCCAGATTGCGCTCGCGGGTAAATTCCCATGCTTCTTTCAGGTATTCACGCGGCAGCACTTTGCCGTTGTGGGTGTTTTCCAGACTGAGTAATTTGGTGCGGGCGAAATGGATATCGTCGGGTTTGATTTTCATCGCCACTTTATCCAGCGGTAGCGTGCCGTCGGCAGCCGCGTCGATGGGTTGCGGCTGAATACTGCCCAGCACCGCTGCGCCACCGGCTTCAAACAGATAGTTATGCGCGGCCTGACCGACAATATACTCTTCGCCACGTTCGCAGTGACTGAGCAGAGCGACCAGGTTGGCCTGAGTGCCGGTCGGCAGAAAAATGGCGGCTTCTTTACCGGAAAGCTCTGCGGCGTAGTCCTGCAGAGCATTAACGGTAGGGTCGTCTCCGTAAACGTCGTCCCCAACCGGGGCGGCCATCATTGCTTCGAGCATGGCGCGGCTCGGTCGGGTAACGGTATCACTGCGTAAATCAATCATGGCATGTCCTTATTATGACGGGAAATGCCACCCTTTTTACCTTAGCCAGTTCGTTTTCGCCAGTTCGATCACTTCATCGCCGCGTCCGCTGATGATTGCGCGCAACATATACAAGCTAAATCCTTTGGCCTGTTCGAGTTTGATCTGCGGTGGAATGGCTAACTCTTCTTTGGCGACCACCACATCCACCAGCACCGGACCGTCGATGGAGAAGGCGCGTTGCAGGGCTTCATCAACTTCAGACGCTTTTTCTACACGGATACCCGTAATGCCGCACGCTTCGGCAATGCGGGCAAAGTTTGTGTCGTGTAGTTCGGTGCCGTCAGTCAAATAGCCACCAGCTTTCATCTCCATCGCCACAAAGCCCAGCACGCTGTTGTTAAAGACGACAATTTTCACTGGCAGTTTCATCTGCACTACTGAGAGGAAATCGCCCATCAACATGCTAAAACCGCCATCGCCGCACATGGCGACCACCTGACGTTCTGGCTCTGTCGCCTGCGCACCCAGCGCCTGCGGCATGGCGTTAGCCATCGAACCGTGGTTAAACGAACCTAACAGGCGACGCTTGCCGTTCATTTTTAGATAACGTGCCGCCCACACCGTTGGCGTACCAACGTCACAGGTGAAAATAGCGTCATCGGCGGCAAAATGACTAATTTGCTGCGCCAGATATTGCGGGTGAATGGCTTTCTCGCTCGGTTTAGCTAAATCGTCCAGCCCTTTGCGGGCGTCGCGGTAATCTTCCAGCGCTTTATCCAGAAACTTGCGATCGGCTTTTTCTTCCACCAATGGAAGCAATGCACGCAGAGTCGACTTGATATCGCCGACCAGTGCCATATCCACCTTGCTGTGAGCGCCGATGCTGGCTGGGTTGATATCAATCTGAATGATTTTGGCATCGGTCGGGTAGAAGGCGCGGTAGGGAAATTGCGTGCCGAGTAGCACTAACGTGTCGGCGTTCATCATGGTATGGAAACCTGACGAGAAGCCGATTAACCCGGTCATTCCAACATCATACGGATTATCGTATTCGACATGTTCTTTACCGCGCAGGGCATGAACAATAGGCGCTTTAATTTTCCCGGCAAACTCAACTAACTCTTTATGCGCCCCCGCGCAGCCGCTGCCACACATCAGGGCGATATTGCTGGAATAACGCAGCAGTTGCGCCAGTTTGCGTAACTCTTCTTCTTCCGGCGTCACGACTGGTTGTGGCGCATGATACCAGTGCATGGTTGCCCCTTCTGGCGCAGGTTTTAACGCCACGTCGCCTGGTAACACGACAATCGAAACGCCACGGTTAAGCACCGCTTTGCGCATGGCAATCGCCAGTACTTGTGGGATCTGCTCCGGGCTGGAAACCAGCTCGCAATAGTGACTACATTCGCGGAATAGCTCTTGTGGGTGGGTTTCCTGGAAATAGCCGCTGCCAATTTCGCTGGAGGGAATATGAGCGGCAATCGCCAGTACCGGAACGTGATTGCGGTGGCAATCGAACAGGCCGTTGATTAAGTGCAGGTTGCCGGGGCCGCACGATCCGGCACAGACCGCCAGTTCTCCGCTAAGTTGTGCTTCAGCGCCAGCGGCAAAGGCCGCCACTTCTTCGTGGCGGGTGGACATCCACTCGATGGTGCCCATGCGATTAAGACTGTCACTAAGACCGTTCAGAGAGTCGCCTGTGACTCCCCAGATGCGTTTCACCCCTGCCGATTCGAGTGTTTTGGCGATATAAGCTGCAACCGTTTGTTTCATGGTTCTCCATCTCCTGAATGTGATAACGGTAACAAGTTTAGTTCATCTGACGGAGGGGGAAGGGATGGGAGAGAAAGGAGGCACTAACGGTTAAATAGCCCGATGAAAGGAATATCATCGGGCATAAGGCGATTATGCGAGAACCAAATCCCCCTGCGGATGGCAGGAGCAGGCCAGTACGTAACCTTCAGCGATTTCGGCGTCGGTCAGCGTCATTGTGCTGCTCACCGTATATTCACCGGAAACCACTTTTGTCTTACAGCAGCCGCAAACACCCGCACGGCAGGCAGCGACAACCGGAACGTTATTGCTTTCCAGCGCCTCCAGTAGCGTGGTGCCAACCGGGGCGTAAAATTCTCGTGCCGGTTGCAGTTTGGTGAATTTCAGACCGCTGGTCGCCGCTTCTGCTACTGGGGTGAAGAATTTCTCTTTAAAGAAACGCGTCACGCCGAGCGCTTTCACTTCCTGCTCTACCCAATCCATATACGGAGCCGGGCCGCAGGTCATCACGGTACGTGAAGCTAAGTCAGGTACACCTGCCAGCAGTTCGCGAGTGAGACGACCAGCGATAAAGCCTTCGGTAACGTTATTTTCTGCCACCAGCGTTACCGGATAGTTACGCCACTCATCGGCGAAAATAACATCCTGCGGCGTACGCACGTTGTAGATCACCCGCACATCGGCCTGTGGACGGTTCTTCGCAAGCCAGCGACGCATCGACATAATCGGCGTGACGCCGCAGCCTGCCGCCAGCAACAGGAATTTATCTTCTGCTTTATCGTCGCAGGTAAATTCCCCCATCGCGTCCGAAAGCCAGAGATAATCACCGCGTTTTACATCGCGCGTCAGCCACTGGGAGCCGACACCGTCATCAATCCGCCGCACGGTCAGGGTGATATATTCACTCACGCCTGGCGTGGAGGAAATGGTGTAAGCACGCAGCGTTTCCGCTGAGTTTCGCACGCTGACCAGTGCATATTGCCCGGCGCGATATGGGTAGTAATCGTGGCAAATCAGGGAAATCGTCCACACATCCGGCGTTTCTTGCGTAATGTGATGAACCTGCATCCGCCACGGGCATTGATTCGTTGGCATCGTCATCGACAAACTCCTTACGCGCTCAACAGTTGCTTCATGTCTTCTTCAACAGTGGTGATAGAACGCAGGCCGAATTTCTCGTTCAGCACCGCCAGCAGGTCTGGTGTCAGGAAACCAGGTGCAGTCGGGCCGGTGACGATATTTTTCACGCCCAGAGAAAGCAGCGTCAGCAGAATGACGATCGCTTTCTGTTCAAACCAGGAGAGCACCAGCGACAGCGGCAGATCGTTGACACCGCAGCCCAGTTTCTCTGCCAGAGTGACAGCCAGAATAATCGCTGAGTAAGCATCGTTACATTGACCTGCATCTACCAGACGCGGCAGACCTTCGATATCGCCAAACTCAAGTTTGTTAAAGCGATATTTACCACAGGCGAGGGTCAGGATCAGGCAGTCATCCGGCACGCTGGTGGCGAAATCGGTGAAGTAGTGGCGCTCGCCGCGTGCGCCGTCACAGCCACCAAGCAGGAAGATATGACGCAGTTTTTCACGGCTCACCAGATCAATCAGCGTATCAGCAGCGCCAAGCAGCGTCTGGCGACCAAAACCCACGGTGATAAGGTGCGGAATTTCGCTGTACGGGAAGCCTGCCATCTGTTGCGCCTGGGTGATAACCGCAGAGAAATCATCACCGTCCAGATGACGCACGCCAGGCCAGCCAACAATGCTGCGGGTCCAGATACGATCGTCATAAGCGCCTACGGTTGGGTCGATGATGCAGTTCGAGGTCATCACGATGGGGCCAGGGAAACGAGCGAACTCCACTTGCTGATTCTGCCAGCCGCTGCCGTAGTTACCGACCAGATGCTTGAATTTACGCAGCTCCGGGTAGCCATGCGCAGGCAGCATTTCGCCGTGGGTGTAGACATTAACGCCCGTGCCTTCGGTCTGTTCCAGCAGGTTGTAGAGATCTTTGAGATCGTGACCGGAAATCAGAATGCATTTACCCGCCGTCGCTTTGACGTTGACCTGGGTTGGCGTCGGGTGACCGTATTTACCGGTTTCGCCTGCATCCAGAATGCTCATCACTTTGAAGTTCATCTGGCCGATTTCCATTGAACACTCAAGAAGCGCGTTCATATCGGCAGGCCAGGTCCCCAGCCACGCCATGATTTTATGGTACTGGGCATAAATATCGTTGTCGTATTGACCGAGAACATGCGCGTGTTCCATATAGGCCGCCGCACCTTTCAGGCCATACAGGCACAGCAGACGCAGGCCGAGAATGTTTTCGCCAATCGCCGCTTTATCTTTGTTAGGGGTAAATTCTGCTGCCTGACGTTGCAGCTCGCCGAGATCGTCGCTCACCAGTTGCAGGTCAGCCATCGGGTTATCGACGCGCGCGTTGGCATCTACAGCCAGGCATTGCGCTTTCAGCGCCTCGCGCAGGGCAATCGCTTCACGAGCGTAGCCGACAATACGCGGAGAATCGAAGTTAACGTTGGTCAGGGTTGAGAAAAAGGCACGTGGCGCGAAGCTGTCAACATCGTGGTTGATGATGCCGTATTCACGCGCTTTTACCGCCCAGGCAGAAAGCCCTTGCAGCGCCGCGATGAGTAAATCCTGAAGGTCAGAAGTTTCCGCCGTTTTACCACACATCCCCTGCGCGTATGAGCAGCCGTTTCCTGCCGGAGTACGGATAGTTTGTTCACATTGCACACAAAACATGATCACACCTTTTAAAGTTATATTTAATATGCATGTTTAAGGTTAAGACGCTTAACGCGGGGATAAAAGGGATTTTTCATGCAACTTTAAGGGAGATTGATTTAGCGCAATTTTGGCGGCAGGGATCTACCGCCAGAGAGGTATTACGCAGAGAAAAAGGCGATGAGGATCGGCACTAACAGGCTAAGAATAAAACCGTGAACAATTGCCGCCGGGACCATATCCAGCCCGCCAGTACGTTGAAGAACGGGCAGGGTGAAATCCATTGATGTGGCACCGCATAAGCCCAGTGCAGTAGAGCGGCTGCGGCGAATCAGCCCAGGGATCAACATAATAGCAATCAGTTCACGGGCCAGATCATTAAAAAACGCCGCGCTCCCGATTACCGGACCAAAAGATTCGGTCAATAAAATACCGGAAAGAGAATACCAGCCGAAACCGGAGGCCATTGCCAGCGCGGTATTGATGGGGAGATCAAGAATAAAGGCGTTAATTAAACCACCAATTAATGAACTGACAACCACCACCACGGCGACAATCATTCCCCGGCGATTAAGGACAATCTGCTTTAAGGTCATGCCATTATTGCGCAACTGAATACCAACGAGGAAAAGTAGCAAAATTAACGTGTATTCACTGGCTTCGGTCGCGTGTTGTAAGAAAGCCAGTCCACTTAGACCAATGGCAAAACCAATCACTACTACGCCGCACAGTTTTAGCGACTCCAGCGCCATCGCAATACGCGACGGGAGTTTTTCTTGCTGATGGTGGTTGCGCCACGGCAGGCCTCGCTCCAGCCACATCAGGGCGGCAATATTACACAGTAAAATAACGGTAATACTGACGGCAGAATAATGCAGAATCGCCAACAGGTTACTGGCGAGGTTATCGAGAAACGCCAGACTGATACCCATAAAAAAGAGAATAAGGTAAACCATCCAGCTTAATAGCTGATTAATAACTTTTAACGCAGCTTGTTGGCGAAGCGGAATGAGGTAACCCACAATCAGGGGAACCAGAATGATTAACAGCCCAGAAAACATGAAAACCCAGTCCTTGCAAAGATGAAGTCGAAATGCGCGATGACACACTACTGAAAGCGGAAGGACGAGTAAAGTTGCAATTAAAAGGAAATGTTATGCATAAGGAGCAGTAGAGTATTCGTTTTCATTTAAAGATATTCTTGCGCTTTAATTACAAACTGCACCGATGTTGGTGGCGTCAAAATCGCCGAGGCGTTCCCTGAAGGCCGGGGCAGCCCACATGGATGTGGGCTGAGGGCGCGTTTTACAGGGATGTTACCTCGCGCCCGACCCGGTAGCCGTAAGGGATAAGTCGAGGGCACCGCGCAGCGGCGATTTTGTTCGCCAGAGCCCGGGGGTGCAGGGGGCGGCGGCGATTGGCCGCCCCCTGCGCGCTCCTTGCGCCAGTGGCAATATGTTGCTTAGCTCATGAAAGGAGCGCAACAAGATGATGAATCAACATATAACAACATCTTAAAAAAAGGCCTGACATTACGCCAGGCCTTCTGCGTTAATTAATCACGCTTTTCCAGCAGGGTCCGGTAAATCAGACCACCGATAATGCCGCCGACAATTGGCACCACCCAGAAGAACCACAGTTGTTCTAATGCCCAGCCGCCCTGGAAGATAGCAACCGCGGTGCTGCGCGCCGGGTTAACAGAAGTGTTAGTCACCGGAATACTGATTAAGTGAATCAGGGTTAAGGCCAGACCAATAGCGATCGGCGCAAAACCTGCCGGCGCGAATTTGTCGGTTGCGCCGTGGATCACCAACAGGAAACCTGCACTCAATACCAGTTCAACTACCAGCGCGGAAAGCATGGAATAACCGCCTGGTGAATGCTCGCCATAACCGTTAGAAGCAAAACCGCTGGCTGCCGCGTCAAAACCCGTTTTACCACTGGCAATTAAATACAGCAGCGCCGCTGCAACAATACCGCCGACAACCTGGGCAATTACGTAGCCAACGACTTCTTTTGCCGGAAAACGTCCGCCAGCCCATAAACCAATAGTGACCGCCGGGTTAAAATGACCACCAGAAATATGACCAACAGCAAAGGCCATCGTCAGAACGGTCAGACCGAACGCCAACGCCACGCCGGCAAAACCAATGCCTAATTCCGGGAAGCCTGCGGCCAGTACAGCACTACCACAGCCACCAAAAACAAGCCAGAAAGTACCAAAACATTCAGCTGCTAATTTTCTGAACATATCCACCTCAATTAAAAATTGACCCTGTGAAAAATATGGTCGTTTTATAGGGTCGTCGTAAAAAAGTGACGACGGAAATAATGCGCGGCTATTTTAAAAACGAAGGCGAGTCATTCACCAGATAAATAAATCCAGTAAATTTGATTTAGGGCAACAGCGGGTTGCCCCATATAGTCATTTGTCTGATTGACAGTGTAGTGCACGCAAAAGATTTAATCCTTTAGGCGTAATAAAAAATAATTTATCATGCTAATTATTTGATTTTGTTGTTTTTGCAGACTTATCAGCAAGAGGGAGTATACGCGATTATTCGCTCATTTTTCAGACATTTGCCATGCTTAAATGTGATGTCATCACGTATTAGCAAGGCCTTTCCCGTTATACTGCCAGCGTAAAGGATAAGTCACATATTTCTGGAGGGGATATGATTCTTGAGCGCGTTGAAATTGTGGGTTTTCGCGGTATCAACCGTTTGTCGTTGATGCTGGAACAAAACAACGTCCTGATTGGGGAGAACGCGTGGGGTAAATCCAGCTTGCTGGACGCCTTAACCCTGCTGCTATCGCCAGAATCAGATCTCTACCATTTTGAGCGCGACGATTTCTGGTTCCCGCCGGGAGATATCAACGGGCGAGAACATCATCTGCATATTATTTTGACCTTCCGCGAATCGCTGCCAGGCCGACATCGGGTTCGCCGTTATCGGCCGCTGGAAGCGTGCTGGACGCCATGCACCGATGGCTATCACCGTATTTTTTATCGTCTGGAAGGGGAGAGTGCGGAAGACGGCAGCGTGATGACACTGCGCAGTTTTCTCGATAAAGACGGACATCCGATTGATGTCGAGGATATTAACGATCAGGCACGCCATCTGGTGCGTTTAATGCCGGTGCTGCGCTTGCGTGATGCCCGTTTTATGCGCCGTATTCGTAACGGCACGGTGCCAAATGTCCCTAATGTGGAAGTCACCGCGCGCCAGCTCGATTTCCTCGCCCGTGAGTTATCCTCACATCCGCAAAATCTCTCTGATGGGCAGATTCGTCAGGGACTTTCCGCAATGGTACAGCTGCTTGAGCATTATTTCTCTGAGCAGGGGGCCGGACAGGCGCGATATCGTTTAATGCGGCGGCGAGCCAGCAATGAGCAACGAAGCTGGCGCTATCTGGATATCATCAACCGGATGATTGACCGACCTGGTGGGCGCTCGTATCGGGTTATTTTGCTCGGCCTGTTTGCTACTTTGTTGCAGGCAAAAGGCACATTGCGACTGGATAAAGACGCCCGTCCATTGTTGCTGATCGAAGATCCAGAAACCCGTTTACACCCCATTATGCTTTCAGTTGCCTGGCATCTGTTGAATCTTCTGCCATTGCAGCGCATTGCCACCACCAACTCGGGTGAGTTGCTTTCGTTAACGCCGGTAGAGCATGTTTGCCGACTGGTACGTGAGTCCTCGCGCGTTGCCGCCTGGCGTCTGGGGCCGAGTGGCTTGAGTACCGAAGATAGCCGACGCATATCCTTTCACATTCGTTTTAACCGTCCGTCATCGCTGTTTGCACGCTGCTGGTTGCTGGTGGAAGGGGAAACAGAAACCTGGGTTATCAATGAACTGGCGCGTCAGTGCGGACATCATTTTGATGCCGAAGGGATCAAGGTCATTGAGTTTGCCCAGTCCGGGCTAAAGCCACTGGTTAAATTTGCCCGCCGAATGGGGATTGAATGGCATGTACTGGTCGATGGCGATGAAGCAGGGAAGAAATATGCCGCTACGGTACGCAGCCTGTTGAATAACGATCGGGAAGCCGAACGAGAACATTTAACGGCGTTACCGGCGCTGGATATGGAACATTTTATGTATCGCCAGGGATTTTCCGATGTGTTCCACCGCGTGGCGCAAATCCCGGAAAATGTACCGATGAATCTACGCAAAATTATCTCGAAAGCGATCCATCGCTCTTCCAAACCCGATCTTGCCATTGAAGTGGCAATGGAGGCAGGACGTCGTGGTGTGGACTCCGTACCGACGCTGCTGAAAAAAATGTTCTCACGCGTGCTGTGGCTGGCGCGCGGTCGCGCGGATTAACCGCGAAACATCGTGGCCATTTGTGGCTGAATAGCGTCGAGCATCTCATAGCGCCGACGGTATTCAGCCCGTTTTTTACTGGCGATTTCGGCAATCTCTTTTCGTGCTATCTGTGCTGGAAGGCGGTAATGGCGTTCAGCATCACATACGCCGCCAACCGATTCCCAGAAAGCGTTGTAATCAGCGTGGATCTTGCCTTCTTTATCGCGATAACGCAGGCTGCGGTAAATATGCGTTTCATTGCTGACGGCAATAATCTGCTCTACCTGCAAACGTTGGGCAAACAGACAGGCCGCTTCCATCACGAGGCGTTTGGGAAATAGCCCGTGGCAGGCTTTCGTCGCATTCTGGATTTCCTGATGTGGAATTTCCCATTTTGCGCCTTGCAGTCCGCCAATAAACATCGTTCTTTTCCCCTGATATTCACACAGGGTAAACGTGATCTCTGCCAGAGGAATACCTTCGCTGTTGCGGAACAGGATTGTGCTGTCACCTTCTTTATCCATTGAGATCATCATGGTCAGCTCAAGCGTGAACTGCTCGCCGTTTTTGCCTTCCAGCTTCGCCAGTTGCAGCCCGGGGGTATTCAAATATAAGCTGAATTCTTCCGCCGACATACATCCGCGGAGTAACGCATAATGGTAACGTAACGCCTCCAGCAATTGCTTACGGCTAAGATTCGCCGCAAGGTAAGGGCGATGCAGACGCACAGGCAGTCGCGGCTGGCGCGTTAACAATACATTGAGATTAGGCCAGTGGGAAAGTTCGTTCATCCACTCAACGCTTAAACGCGGCATAATCAACGAGCGCAGCAAAAATTTCTGGCGAAAACTACGGCGATGCCAGAATTTACCCGGCCGACACTGTCCACGTGCCAGACTAAGAAAAAGTGACAGGCTGCTGAGAGATTCAGATGGCGTAAAGGTCCGTTCAGTTAGCTGCGACATATTCATGAAATCAATGGTTATACATGACGTCGATTTCACCATTGCGTATCTTAACCAAACATCAATAGTGTGATTACTAACGTAAATTTTAGGGGTTTGTTGATATTTCGTTGAAGTTAATGACCCGGATTGGCATATGGAGTATTCAGAATATTTATGAAAAAGCGGAAAACCGTGAAGAAGCGTTACGTTATTGCGCTGGTGATAGTCATCGCCGGACTGATTACGTTATGGAGAATTCTTAACGCACCCGTGCCGACTTATCAGACACTGATTGTGCGCCCCGGTGATTTACAGCAAAGCGTGCTGGCGACCGGAAAGCTGGACGCGCTGCGTAAGGTTGACGTGGGCGCGCAGGTCAGCGGTCAGTTGAAAACGCTGTCGGTGGCGATTGGCGATAAAGTAAAAAAAGACCAGCTTTTAGGGGTCATTGATCCTGAACAGGCTGAAAACCAGATCAAGGAGGTCGAAGCAACGCTGATGGAGCTACGCGCGCAGCGGCAGCAGGCGGAAGCGGAGCTGAAACTGGCGCGGGTGACGTATTCCCGTCAGCAACGTCTGGCACAAACGCAGGCGGTTTCACAGCAGGATCTCGACACCGCCGCGACGGAGATGGCTGTGAAACAGGCGCAAATTGGCACCATTGACGCGCAAATCAAGCGCAATCAGGCTTCTCTCGATACGGCTAAAACCAATCTCGATTACACTCGCATCGTTGCCCCGATGGCCGGGGAAGTCACGCAAATCACCACTCTGCAAGGCCAGACGGTGATTGCCGCACAACAAGCACCGAACATTCTGACGCTGGCAGATATGAGCACCATGCTGGTAAAAGCGCAGGTTTCTGAAGCGGATGTAATCCACCTGAAGCCGGGGCAAAAAGCCTGGTTTACGGTACTTGGCGATCCACTGACGCGCTACGAGGGGCAAATCAAGGATGTACTACCGACGCCGGAAAAGGTTAACGACGCTATTTTCTATTACGCCCGTTTTGAAGTCCCCAACCCCAATGGTTTGCTGCGGCTGGATATGACTGCGCAAGTGCATATTCAGCTCACCGATGTGAAAAATGTGCTGACGATCCCTCTGTCGGCGTTAGGCGATCCGGTTGGCGATAATCGTTATAAAGTCAAATTGTTGCGTAATGGTGAAACACGCGAGCGTGAAGTGACGATTGGCGCACGTAACGATACCGATGTTGAGATTGTCAAAGGGCTGGAAGCGGGCGATGAAGTGGTGATTGGTGAGGCCAAACCAGGAGCTGCACAATGACGCCTTTGCTCGAATTAAAGGATATTCGTCGCAGCTATCCTGCCGGTGATGAGCAGGTTGAGGTGTTGAAGGGCATCACCCTCGATATTTATGCTGGTGAGATGGTGGCGATTGTTGGCGCTTCGGGTTCCGGTAAATCGACCCTGATGAATATTCTCGGCTGTCTGGATAAGGCCACCAGCGGCACCTATCGCGTCGCCGGTCAGGATGTTGCCACGCTGGACGCCGATGCGCTGGCGCAACTGCGCCGCGAGCATTTCGGCTTTATTTTCCAGCGTTACCATTTGCTTTCGCATTTAACCGCCGAGCAGAACGTTGAAGTTCCCGCCGTCTATGCTGGTCTTGAGCGGAAACAGCGGCTGCTTCGCGCCCAGGAGTTGCTGCAACGGCTGGGGCTGGAAGACCGTACAGAGTATTATCCGGCACAGCTTTCGGGTGGTCAGCAACAGCGCGTCAGCATCGCGCGGGCATTGATGAACGGCGGTCAGGTAATTCTTGCCGATGAACCAACCGGCGCACTGGACAGCCATTCTGGCGAAGAGGTGATGGCGATCCTGCATCAGCTGCGCGATCGCGGGCATACGGTGATTATCGTCACCCACGATCCGCAGGTCGCTGCTCAGGCCGAGCGGGTGATCGAAATTCGCGACGGCGAAATTGTGCGCAATCCTCCCGCCATTGAAAAAGTGAATGTTGCTGGCGGGACGGAGCCTGTTGTCAACACGGTGTCTGGCTGGCGGCAGTTTGTCAGCGGTTTTAACGAGGCGCTGACGATGGCATGGCGGGCGCTGGCAGCGAATAAAATGCGTACTTTACTGACCATGCTGGGGATTATTATCGGTATTGCGTCGGTGGTTTCCATTGTCGTGGTGGGTGACGCCGCCAAACAAATGGTGCTGGCGGATATTCGTTCTATTGGTACGAATACTATTGATGTCTATCCCGGGAAAGATTTTGGCGATGACGATCCGCAATATCAACAGGCGCTGAAGTACGACGACTTAATCGCCATCCAAAAACAACCGTGGGTCGCCTCAGCCACACCTGCCGTCTCGCAAAACCTGCGCCTGCGTTATAACAATGTTGATGTTGCTGCCAGTGCCAATGGCGTGAGCGGCGATTATTTTAATGTCTATGGCATGACCTTCAGTGAAGGGAACACCTTTAATCAGGAGCAGCTGAACGGTCGTGCGCAGGTCGTGGTTCTCGACAGTAATACTCGCCGCCAGCTTTTCCCCCATAAAGCAGATGTGGTTGGCGAGGTGATTCTGGTCGGCAATATGCCCGCCAGAGTCATTGGTGTGGCGGAAGAAAAACAGTCGATGTTTGGTAGCAGTAAAGTGCTGCGTGTCTGGCTACCTTACAGCACGATGTCCGGGCGAGTTATGGGCCAGTCGTGGCTTAACTCCATTACTGTCAGGGTGAAAGAAGGATTTGACAGCGCCGAGGCGGAACAGCAACTCACGCGTTTACTTTCACTGCGCCACGGAAAGAAGGATTTCTTTACCTGGAACATGGACGGCGTCTTGAAAACTGTTGAAAAGACCACACGTACTTTACAACTGTTTCTGACGCTGGTGGCGGTGATTTCGCTGGTGGTGGGCGGTATTGGTGTAATGAATATTATGCTGGTGTCAGTGACCGAGCGGACGCGGGAAATTGGCATTCGCATGGCTGTAGGTGCGCGAGCAAGCGATGTTTTGCAACAGTTCCTGATCGAAGCCGTACTGGTTTGCCTGGTCGGTGGCGCGTTGGGAATAACACTGTCACTGTTAATTGCTTTCACCTTGCAGCTTTTCTTACCCGGCTGGGAGATTGGTTTTTCACCGTTGGCGCTGCTGCTGGCGTTTCTCTGCTCGACGGTCACCGGGATTTTATTTGGCTGGTTACCCGCACGAAATGCGGCACGACTGGATCCAGTAGATGCTCTGGCACGAGAGTAATTTTTGAGATAAAAATGCCAGCCGATCGGGCTGGCATTTTGCCTTTAGGATGTACACAATGAGACAGAAGAGCTATGCGACTGCCGCTTCTACTTCGACGGGCACAATAACACTGGCGTGATTGCCTTTTGGCCCCTGGTGGACATCAAACTGAACGGATTGTCCAGCTTTTAGCGTTCTGTAACCATCCATCTGAATGGTGGAATAATGAGCGAAAATATCTTCGCCGCCGCCTTCAGGGCAGATGAAACCAAACCCTTTGGCATTGTTGAACCACTTAACAGTACCCTTTTCCATGCTTCGACATCCTTCGCAAATCTTATACAAGTAAGATGGAATAAACCGGGGTCAGAGAGGGGGCTGTTCAAAACCTCGCCAACTCTAGAAATACAATTTAGAGAATTAGGGCGAGCCGTCAAGCATTTGACAGGGGACAAGGGGCAGGTATGAATCAAAAATTTGAAGCAGTTAACGCTATTGACAGGAATGTGACAGATGTCGCTGATGCCAACGATAGATGATAGTTATCTATCATGTGGAGTAGATTGGTCAGGCAAATAAGCTCTTGTCAGCGGCAGGGCGTTCTGCCGATAACCGTAACCGAAGATGATAACTGACAATGGGTAAAACGAACGACTGGCTGGACTTTGATCAACTGGCGGAAGAAAAAGTTCGCGACGCGCTAAAACCGCCATCTATGTATAAAGTGATATTAGTCAATGATGATTACACTCCGATGGAGTTTGTTATTGACGTGTTACAAAAATTCTTTTCTTATGATGTAGAACGTGCAACGCAATTGATGCTCGCTGTTCACTACCAGGGGAAGGCCATTTGCGGAGTCTTTACCGCCGAGGTTGCAGAAACCAAAGTGGCGATGGTGAACAAGTACGCGAGGGAGAATGAGCATCCATTGCTGTGTACGCTAGAAAAAGCCTGAATGCAGGCATAAAAATTGGGGGAGGTGCCTATGCTCAATCAAGAACTGGAACTCAGTTTAAATATGGCTTTCGCCAGAGCGCGCGAGCACCGTCATGAGTTTATGACCGTCGAGCACTTGTTACTGGCGCTGCTCAGTAACCCATCTGCCCGGGAGGCGCTGGAAGCGTGTTCTGTGGATTTGGTTGCGCTCCGTCAGGAACTGGAAGCCTTTATTGAACAAACCACACCCGTTCTGCCTGCCAGTGAAGAGGAGCGCGACACACAGCCGACGCTGAGTTTTCAGCGTGTACTGCAACGTGCGGTCTTCCATGTCCAGTCCTCCGGTCGCAATGAGGTTACCGGTGCAAACGTTCTGGTCGCTATCTTTAGCGAACAGGAGTCGCAGGCGGCATATCTGTTGCGTAAACATGAAGTCAGCCGTCTCGATGTGGTGAATTTTATCTCTCATGGCACGCGTAAAGACGAGCCGACACAGTCTTCTGATCCTGGCAGCCAGCCAAACAGCGAAGAACAAGCTGGTGGGGAGGAACGTATGGAGAATTTCACGACGAACCTGAATCAGCTTGCGCGCGTGGGCGGAATCGACCCACTGATTGGTCGTGAGAAGGAGCTGGAGCGTGCTATTCAGGTTCTCTGCCGTCGCCGTAAAAACAACCCGCTGCTGGTGGGGGAATCTGGTGTCGGTAAAACCGCGATTGCGGAAGGTCTTGCCTGGCGAATTGTTCAGGGCGATGTGCCGGAAGTGATGGCTGACTGTACGATTTACTCTCTCGATATCGGTTCTCTGTTAGCGGGCACAAAATATCGCGGCGACTTTGAAAAACGTTTTAAAGCGTTGCTCAAGCAGCTGGAGCAGGACACTAACAGCATCCTGTTTATTGATGAGATCCACACCATTATCGGTGCGGGTGCAGCGTCTGGTGGTCAGGTCGATGCGGCTAACCTAATCAAACCGTTGCTCTCCAGCGGTAAAATTCGTGTAATTGGTTCGACAACCTATCAGGAGTTCAGCAACATTTTCGAGAAAGACCGTGCTCTGGCGCGTCGCTTCCAGAAAATTGATATTACTGAACCGTCGATCGAAGAAACTGTTCAAATCATCAATGGCCTGAAACCGAAGTATGAAGCGCACCACGACGTGCGTTATACCGCAAAAGCGGTGCGTGCGGCGGTAGAGCTGGCGGTGAAATACATTAACGATCGTCATCTGCCGGATAAAGCCATTGATGTTATCGACGAAGCGGGCGCTCGCGCACGCCTGATGCCGGTAAGCAAACGCAAGAAAACCGTTAATGTGGCGGATATTGAGTCCGTGGTGGCCCGTATTGCACGCATTCCAGAGAAGAGTGTTTCTCAGAGTGATCGTGATACCCTGAAAAACCTCGGCGATCGCTTGAAAATGCTGGTCTTCGGTCAGGATAAAGCCATTGAGGCGCTGACTGAAGCCATTAAGATGGCGCGTGCAGGTTTAGGTCACGAACATAAACCGGTTGGTTCGTTCCTGTTTGCCGGCCCTACCGGGGTCGGGAAAACAGAGGTGACGGTACAGCTTTCGAAAGCTTTGGGCATTGAGCTTCTGCGCTTTGATATGTCCGAGTATATGGAACGCCATACCGTCAGCCGTCTTATTGGTGCGCCTCCGGGATACGTTGGTTTTGATCAGGGCGGTTTGCTGACTGATGCGGTCATCAAGCATCCACATGCGGTGCTGCTGCTGGACGAAATCGAGAAAGCGCACCCGGACGTGTTCAATATTCTGTTGCAGGTGATGGATAACGGTACGCTGACCGATAACAACGGACGCAAAGCAGACTTCCGTAACGTGGTGCTGGTGATGACCACCAACGCCGGGGTACGGGAAACTGAGCGCAAATCCATTGGTCTTATCCACCAGGATAACAGCACCGATGCGATGGAAGAGATCAAGAAGATCTTTACACCGGAATTCCGTAACCGTCTCGACAACATTATCTGGTTTGATCATCTGTCAACCGACGTGATCCATCAGGTGGTGGATAAATTCATCGTCGAGTTGCAGGTTCAGCTGGATCAGAAAGGTGTTTCTCTGGAAGTGAGCCAGGAAGCGCGTAACTGGCTGGCCGAGAAAGGTTACGACCGGGCAATGGGCGCTCGTCCGATGGCGCGTGTCATCCAGGACAACCTGAAAAAACCGCTCGCCAACGAACTGCTGTTTGGTTCGCTGGTGGACGGCGGTCAGGTCACCGTCGCACTGGATAAAGCGAAAAATGAGCTGACTTACGGATTCCAGAGTGCACAAAAGCACAAGGCGGAAGCAGCGCATTAATCTGATTGTCAGGTAGGTTGGTCAAGTCCGTAATCTCGAAAGAGGTTACGGACTTTTTATTTATGGGGTGGAACGGTGAAAACCCTATTTTTGGAGGTGAAGGTAAGTTGTTGATAATTAGTGCTGCTGGAAGGTAAGGATAAAAAAGGGTGCTGCAGGAGAATGGGATGGTTTTGCTTTATTAACAACGGGCTAAACGTGTAGTATTTGAGTTCACTGCCGTACAGGCAGCTTAGAAATTCACAGGTAACATACTCCACCCGCCCACCATGTTCACTGCCGTACAGACAGATAAAATGCGAAAAAAAAGCTCGCACTTTCGTACGAGCTCTTCTTTAAATATGGCGGTGAGGGGGGGATTGACTCGCTTCGCTCGCCCTGCGGGCAGCCCACTCACTGCGTTCGTGGTCTGTCCAACTGGCTGCGCCAGTTGTCGAACCCCGGTCGGGGCTTCTCACCCCCCCTGGAGTGCATTATGCGAAAAAAAGCTCGCACTTTCGTACGAGCTCTTCTTTAAATATGGCGGTGAGGGGGGGATTGACTCGCTTCGCTCGCCCTGCGGGCAGCCCACTCACTGCGTTCGTGGTCTGTCCAACTGGCTGCGCCAGTTGTCGAACCCCGGTCGGGGCTTCTCACCCCCCTGGAGTGCATTATGCGAAAAAAAGCTCGCACTTTCGTACGAGCTCTTCTTTAAATATGGCGGTGAGGGGGGGATTCGAACCCCCGATACGTTGCCGTATACACACTTTCCAGGCGTGCTCCTTCAGCCACTCGGACACCTCACCAAATTGTTTTGTCGCCTGACCTCATGGGGGCAACGGGGCGCTACTATAGGGAGTTGGAGTAAAACGGTCAAGAAGAATTTTAATGATAATTATTGTTTGCTCATACTGTAAACAAGTTGTGCAGTATATCTACATCGAGACAAGTTACGGACTTATACTTCCAAAGTACTTCATACATATCACAAAATAAAAAGGCCGGTTAAACCGACCTTTTACTCGTTCTTTCTCTTCGCCCATCAGGCGGTAAAACAATCAGCGACTACGGAAGACAATGCGGCCTTTGCTCAGGTCGTACGGGGTCAGTTCAACAGTCACTTTGTCGCCCGTCAGGATGCGGATGTAGTTTTTGCGCATTTTACCGGAGATGTGTGCAGTAACCACGTGACCGTTTTCTAACTCTACGCGGAACATGGTATTAGGCAACGTTTCAAGAACGGTACCTTGCATTTCAATATTGTCTTCTTTGGCCATCTAATCCTCTGGGGTATCACTACCGTAATTTGAACCGGCAAGATAATGCCGAAGTTCTGTAAATAAGTAAAGATTTGCGCGCTAAATCGCAACAAACAGGTTCGGCACATTACTCCGAAAACACACGGCTAAGCCGCACCAAAAGCGCAACGTATAAGGGAGCGGTGAGATAAACGATGGGCGTTACCTGACGCGAAAAATTCCTTATCGGCAGCGGGGTAATGAGCGTAACCAACTCTGCGACCGCAATTATAACACTCTGGGGAGAAATGTGCCGAAAACATTCATTCTTGTGGTGAAAACAAGCATCGTGGTACCCAGAAATTATTCGGCAATCGTCCGAGGCGCATTTGATTGAGATAATTAAGGTAATCCCGGCGGAGAATTTCGCAGGCACCAAGCGATGCTGTGTGATCGTTAAGGACCTGGCAGTCGATAAGCTTACCGCCATGACCGATAAATTCCTCACAGAATACCAGAAGCGCCGTTTTAGACGCATTTTCCATCCGGCTGAACATGGACTCGCCACAAAATAGCGTTCCCTGGGCCACGCCGTACATACCGCCGACAAGCTCATCTTCACGCCAGACTTCAATGGAGTGGGCATGGCCGAGTTCGTGAAGGCGATGGTAGGCTTCGACCACGCCACGCGTGATCCAGGTTCCTTCTTCGCGATCGCTGGCACAGCCTTCAATGACCTGACCAAAAGCGTAATTCATCGTGACACGATAGGGCGAGCGTTTATGAAATCGCTTCATACTACGGCTGATATGCAGTGATTCAGGCCAAAGCACCGCGCGAGGATCGGGCGACCACCAGAGGATGGGGTCGCCTGGAGAAAACCACGGAAAAATACCACGCTGGTAAGCCATTAACAGGCGCGCAGGGCTAAGATCGCCCCCCAGAGCCAGCAGGCCGTTAGGCTCACGTAATGCGCCTTCCGGGGAAGGGAAGGCTATTGAATGGCGAGAAAGCTGAACCAGGCGCATGACCGCAAAACTCCACGCAAGTCGGATCGTTCAATAATAGCTTACAAACCCTGCTTAAACTGGTAATAACGCCCCTGTCTGGCAAGCAGTTCTGCGTGAGTACCTTGCTCAATAATTTGCCCGTTGTCCATCACTATTATTTGTTGGAAACGAGAGAGTCCGCGAAGTCGATGGGTGACCATTAACACCGTTTTCTCATGCATCATTTCTGCAAGCAATTCAAGGATCTGACTTTCGGTTGTGGCATCTAAGCCTTCTGTAGGTTCATCCAGCAACACCAGTGGCGCATCATGTAACAGCGCACGGGCGATAGCCAGACGGCGCAGTTCACCACCGGAGAGCTGGCGTCCGCCTTCACCTAACCAACTGTTGAGACCTGCATCCTCGAGCAGCTTCTCCAGACCAACGCGACGCAAGATCTCCGCCAGAGCCTCATCACTACTGCCAGGCGAGGCGAGTAACAGATTATCACGCAGCGTGGCGCTAAACAGATGCACTCGCTGAGGAACAACGCTGATGGTCTGTCGTAGAGCCGCTTCATTCAGGCTGGCTATGGGGCTATCGTTAAGCAAAATCTCGCCCTGTTGCGGGTCCCATGCGCGGGTCAGCAGTTGTAACAGTGTTGATTTGCCGCATCCGGTTCGCCCGAGAATCGCTATATGTTCCCCGGCGTTTACCTGAAGAGAAATCCCTTTAAGTGCCTGTTGAGATTGCTCCGGATAAGTGAACTGAACATCCCGTAACGTCAGCGAAACGCGATAGGCAACACGAGTTTGGGTATCAGGGAAGGTGACTTCCGGTTTTTGATCCGTTAAATCAGTGATCCGAACGGCAGAGGCAATGACTTGCCCCAGATGCTGAAATGCACCCGTTACTGGTGCCAGTGCTTCAAACGCGGCTAACGCGCAGAAGACAAACAGGGCAATTAACGCGCCGGGTTGAGCATTGCCGCCAACGCCGCCAGACGCCATCCACAGCATCAGGATCACCGCTAACGCGCCGATGAGCAGCATTATCGCTTGCGACAATGCGGTCAGTTCAGATTGACGGCGTTGCGCTTCCAGCCATTGAATTTCTGTATTCTCTAATTGCGTGCGATAACGATCGCTGGCACCAAAAATGGTCAGCTCAGCTTGCCCTTGCAGCCAGGCCGTCAGTTGTTGGCGATACTGCCCGCGAAGATGAGTCAGATTTTGCCCGGTGCTTTTTCCCGCACGATAAAACAGCGGTGGCATCAGGAAAAGCGTCAGTAACATAATGCCGCCCAGCGTAAAGGCGAGGGTGAAATCAAGGAAACTTAACCCGATTGTCACCACCATAATCACCACAAAAGCGCCCACCAGCGGCGAGATAACGCGCAGGTAAAGATGATCGAGCGTATCAACATCCGCCACCACGCGGTTGAGCAATTCGCCCTGACGATAGCGCGCCAGTCCGGCAGGGGAGAGGGGCAACAATTTGCTGAAGGTGTAAATGCGCAGATGCTGCAACACGCGGAAAGTCGCGTCGTGACTTACCAGACGTTCAAAATAACGCCCGGCAGTACGGGTGATTGCGGCACCACGCACGCCCGCAGCGGGTAGCATATAGTTGAAGCTGTACAGTCCGGCAACCCCCGCAACCGCTGAGGCCGAGAGGAACCAGCCGGAAAGTGTCAACAGACCGATACTGGCGAGCAGCGTCACAATTGCCAGCACAATACCAAGACTTAACATCCATTTATGACGTTTATACAGTGCCAGATAGGGTAGCAAAGCGCGCATTTAAATCTCCTCCTGACGATGGGCCAGTAATGTGGCGAATGGGCCACCAGCCACACTTAATTCCGCGTAACGTCCTTGCTCAATAATCCGGCCATCCTGCATAACCCAAATGACATCCCACTCAGCAAGATCTTCTAACTGGTGGGTGACCATTAACGTTGTCTGGCGCAGAGAGGCGGCATTCAGCGCCTCCATTACGCGCTGTTCACTGTGAGCATCAAGGCTAGCAGCGGGTTCATCCAACAGTAATAGCGAACAGGGATTTAGTAACGCACGGGCCACCGCCACGCGCTGCGCCTGCCCCACGGAAAGGCGGGCAGCCTGGTCGCCAACAGGCGTATCAACGCCTTGTGGCAGGAGCTGTAGAAACTCGCTGACCCAGGCGTTATCCAGCGCTGCTTGTAATTCTTGTTCGCTGGCATCAGGTCGCGCCAGTAGTACGTTATCCCGCAATGTTGCTGCCGGTAATTGTGGGTTTTGCCCAACCCAGGAGAGATGTTTACGCCATGATTCTGGTGATAAATCGCGTAATTCTATCCCGTTGATTCGTAATGATCCCTGATATGAGAGAAAACCAGAAAGCGCGTTCAACAGTGAACTTTTACCTGAACCGCTGCGACCAACCAACACGGCACGTTGGCCTGCTGGCAAAGTAAAGTTCAGCGGTCCGGCCAGCGTTTTACCTTCCGGCGACGTGATAAACAGATCCTCGGCCTCAATGGTCACCGGATCGGTCGATGCTAATTCCACCTCGCCACGCTGCGGATGGGCGAGCGGGGTTTCCATAAACGTTTTCAGACTGTCAGCTGCACCAACAGCCTGGGCTTTAGCATGATAAAACGTACCGAGATCGCGTAATGGCTGGAAAAACTCTGGCGCAAGGATCAGGGCCAGAAAACCCGCAGCCAGCGTCACGCCAGTATCGTAGTGACCAAAATCCAGCTCGCCGAGATAGGAAAAACCAAAGTAGACCGCCACCAGAGCAATTGACAGCGAGGTAAAAAATTCGAGAATGCCGGAGGATAAAAACGCCAGTCGTAGCACTTCCATTGTCCGTTGGCGGAAATCTTCCGAAGCAGAACGAATACTTTCAATTTCAGCTTCACCACGACCAAAAATACGCAATGTTTCCATGCCGCGCAGGCGATCGAGGAAATGCCCACTTAAGCGAGCAAGAGCGAGAAAGTTACGTCGGTTAGCATCGGCAGCCCCCATTCCAACCAGCGCCATAAACAACGGAATTAGCGGTGCTGTGCCCAGCAGAATGAGCGCCGCAGCCCAGTTAGAGGGGAAGATCGCCACCACAATCAGCAACGGCACCGACACTGCCAGCGCCATTTGCGGCAGATAGCGTGCATAGTAATCATGCATATCGTCAATTTGCTCGAGTACCAGCGTCGCCCAGCTCCCCGCAGGTTTACCCTGAATCCACGCTGGCCCTGCTTGTTGCAGACGGTCGAGAACCTGACGGCGGATGGCAAAGCGGATATGCTGCCCGGCGTGATAACCCACCCGTTCGCGTAACCAGACCACCCATGCGCGCAGTACAAAGGTCAGAACCAGTAACGTAAAGGGAAGCAGCAGGGCTTCACGGGGAATATTCTCCATAATCATATGTTGCAGAATTCGCGCCATGAACCAGGCCTGGGCAATGATCAATATGCCGCTCACAAAGCCCAGCAGACGAGAAATATTCAGCCAACGTTGGGAGATGACGCTTTGCTGTTTTAACCAGCGGGTTAACTCTTTTTGACGAGATTTATTCATTGCACGCTTAGCAGGTGAGTTATCAGAATTATTTGCAGAGCAATGTTACAACGGGGAAAAAATAAAGGCGACCCATAGTCGCATGGTGTCGCCTTCTTTACTTTTGTTACTGATTTGTAAAATTATTTTGCGTCAGCTAAACCATCGAGGTAGCGTTCCGCATCAAGTGCTGCCATGCAGCCTGTACCAGCAGATGTAATGGCCTGGCGATAAATGTGATCCATCACGTCGCCTGCGGCAAAGACGCCAGGAATGCTGGTCTGGGTGGCATTACCATGAATACCCGACTGCACTTTGATGTAGCCGTTTTCCAGTTCCAGCTGCCCTTCGAAAATGGCAGTATTCGGGCTGTGACCGATAGCAACAAACAGACCGGCAACGTCGAGTGACTCGATGTTATCGCTGTTTTGCGTATCGCGCAGACGAACGCCAGTGACACCCATTTGATCGCCGGTCACTTCTTCCAGCGTACGGTTGGTGTGCAGAATGATGTTGCCGTTCTCCACTTTATCCATCAGACGCTTAATAAGGATTTTTTCCGCGCGGAAACCGTCACGGCGGTGAATCAGATGCACTTCCGAAGCGATGTTAGACAGATACAGCGCCTCTTCAACCGCGGTATTGCCGCCGCCGATGACCGCAACTTTCTGGTTGCGATAGAAGAAACCGTCGCAGGTTGCACAAGCAGAAACCCCACGGCCTTTAAAGGCTTCTTCAGAGGGCAGGCCGAGATAGCGTGCAGAAGCTCCGGTGGCAATAATCAGCGCGTCGCAAGTGTATTCGCCGTTATCGCCATTCAGACGGAACGGACGGTTTTGCAGATCCACCTTGTTGATATGATCAAAAATGATCTCAGTTTCAAACTTGGTGGCATGTTCGTGCATGCGCTCCATTAATAACGGACCGGTCAGATCGTTTGGATCGCCAGGCCAGTTTTCCACTTCCGTGGTGGTGGTCAGTTGGCCGCCTTTTTCCATGCCGGTAATCAGCACAGGTTGCAGGTTGGCGCGCGCCGCGTAGACAGCAGCGGTGTATCCCGCCGGGCCTGAACCCAGGATAAGCAGTTTACTGTGTTTGGTCGTGCCCATGAGATCCCCATAGTTGTTGGCAGACAATGGGCAGGATTGTAGGGAATTTACAGACGTAAAAAAAGAGTATGACGATTTTGTTAACAATTTGTGCAATCGGCAGCATCGATAAGCAGGTCAAATTCTCCCGTCATTATCACCTCTGCTACTTAAATTTCCCGCTTTATAAGCCGATTAAATGATGAATAAACGCCCCTGTTAATGAATATCTGGCATGTTGTACTAAAAATCGATGTTTTGCTTTGACAATCCCCTGGTGTTTTGCGAAAACATTCGAGGAAGAAAAAAAACAGTATTCTTATATGCGCATAACCATGCATGTAAATACCATGTTTACCGTGCTAGTGAAATCTACGTATGGCGTGGACAGACGCCATTCGTGATGTCGATAGCTGCCACAAGGCAACGGTCTTCTCACCGTAGACCCAGGCATTGCGCGCCGTGAATCTTCATGATTTCGGTCTATCGTGACGGGTAGCGACTCTGAACAGTGATGTTTCAGGGTCAGACAGGAGTAGGGAAGGAATACAGAGAGACAATAATAATGGTAGATAGCAAGAAGCGCCCTGGCAAAGATCTCGACCGTATCGATCGTAACATTCTTAATGAGTTGCAAAAGGATGGGCGTATTTCTAACGTCGAGCTTTCTAAACGTGTGGGACTTTCCCCAACGCCGTGCCTTGAGCGTGTGCGTCGGCTGGAAAGACAAGGGTTTATTCAGGGCTATACGGCGCTGCTTAACCCCCATTATCTGGATGCATCACTTCTGGTATTCGTTGAGATTACTCTGAATCGTGGCGCACCGGATGTGTTTGAACAATTCAATACCGCTGTACAAAAACTTGAAGAAATTCAGGAGTGTCATTTAGTATCTGGTGATTTCGACTACCTGTTGAAAACACGCGTGCCGGATATGTCAGCTTACCGTAAGTTGCTGGGGGAAACCCTGCTGCGTCTGCCTGGCGTCAATGACACACGGACATACGTTGTTATGGAAGAAGTCAAGCAGAGTAATCGTCTGGTTATTAAGACGCGCTAACACGGAACAGGTGCAAAATCGGCGTATTTTGATTACACTCCTGTTAATCCATACAGCAACAGTACTGGGGTAACCTGGTACTGTTGTCCGTTTTAGCATCGGGCAGGAAAAGCCTGTAACCTGGAGAGCCTTTCTTGAGCCAGGAATACACTGAAGACAAAGAAGTCACATTGACAAAGTTAAGTAGCGGCCGTCGCCTTCTGGAAGCGTTGCTGATCCTTATTGTCCTGTTTGCCGTCTGGTTGATGGCTGCCTTACTAAGCTTTAACCCTTCGGACCCCAGCTGGTCGCAAACGGCCTGGCATGAACCTATCCATAATTTAGGTGGGATGCCCGGTGCGTGGCTGGCAGATACGCTGTTCTTTATTTTTGGCGTGATGGCTTACACCATTCCCGTCATTATTGTCGGCGGTTGTTGGTTTGCCTGGCGTCATCAGTCCAGTGACGAATACATTGATTATTTTGCCGTTTCGCTACGCATCATTGGCGTTTTGGCGCTCATCCTTACCTCCTGTGGTCTGGCGGCAATCAACGCTGACGATATCTGGTATTTTGCCTCCGGTGGCGTCATTGGCAGCTTACTAAGCACTACGCTACAACCACTGCTACACAGTAGCGGGGGAACTATTGCGCTGCTCTGCGTTTGGGCTGCGGGCCTGACGCTGTTCACCGGTTGGTCATGGGTGACCATTGCTGAAAAACTCGGCGGCTGGATTTTAAACATTCTCACCTTCGCTAGTAATCGTACCCGTCGCGATGATACCTGGGTCGATGAAGATGAATATGAAGATGACGAAGAGTATGAAGATGAAAACCACGGCAAACAGCATGAATCACGCCGTGCCCGTATTCTTCGCGGCGCGCTAGCGCGTCGTAAACGGTTGGCGGAAAAATTCATTAATCCGATGGGGCGGCAAACAGACGCTGCGTTGTTCTCCGGTAAGCGGATGGATGATGACGAAGAGATTACCTACACTGCACGCGGTGTGGCTGCCGACCCGGACGACGTCCTATTTTCGGGCAATCGTGCAACGCAGCCAGAATATGACGAATACGATCCATTATTAAACGGTGCGCCAATTACCGAACCTGTCGCTGTGGCAGCTGCTGCTACCACGGCGACACAAAGCTGGGCTGCGCCGGTTGAACCTGTGACTCAGACGCCGCCTGTTGCCTCTGTTGATGTTCCACCTTCGCAACCTACAGTAGCCTGGCAGCCTGTACCGGGTCCACAAACGGGAGAGCCGGTTATTGCTCCTGCACCGGAAGGTTACCCACAGCAGTCACAATATGCGCAGCCTGCAGTGCAATATAATGAGCCGCTGCAACAACCAGTACAGCCGCAGCAGCCGTATTATGCACCTGCAGCTGAACAACCTGCGCAACAACCTTACTACGCTCCTGCGGCGGAACAACCTGTTCAGCAACCGTATTACGCCCCTGCGCCAGAACAACCGGTGGCAGGTAACGCCTGGCAAGCCGAAGAGCAGCAATCCACTTTTGCTCCACAGTCTACATACCAGACTGAGCAAACTTATCAGCAACCAGCCGCTCAGGAGCCGTTGTACCAACAGCCGCAATCCGTTGAACAGCAGCCTGTTGTGGAGCCTGAACCCGTTGTAGAAGAGACAAAACCCGCGCGTCCGCCGCTTTACTATTTTGAAGAAGTGGAAGAGAAGCGAGCCCGTGAACGTGAACAACTTGCGGCCTGGTATCAACCGATTCCAGAACCGGTTAAAGAACCAGAACCGATCAAATCTTCGCTGAAAGCACCTTCTGTTGCAGCAGTACCTCCAGTAGAAGCCGCTGCCGCTGTTTCCCCGCTGGCATCTGGCGTGAAAAAAGCGACACTGGCGACGGGGGCTGCCGCAACCGTTGCCGCGCCAGTCTTCAGTCTGGCAAATAGCGGTGGACCGCGTCCTCAGGTCAAAGAGGGGATTGGTCCGCAGTTGCCACGACCGAAACGTATCCGCGTGCCAACTCGTCGTGAACTGGCGTCTTACGGTATTAAGCTGCCCTCACAGCGTGCGGCGGAAGAAAAAGCCCGTGAAGCCCAGCGCAATCAGTACGATTCTGGCGATCAGTACAACGATGATGAAATCGATGCGATGCAGCAGGATGAACTGGCACGTCAGTTCGCCCAGACACAGCAGCAACGCTATGGCGAACAGTATCAACATGATGTGCCCGTAAACGCAGAAGATGCAGATGCTGCGGCAGAGGCTGAACTGGCTCGTCAGTTTGCGCAAACTCAACAACAACGTTATTCCGGCGAACAACCGGCTGGGGCGAATCCGTTCTCGCTGGATGATTTTGAATTTTCGCCAATGAAAGCGTTGCTGGATGATGGTCCACACGAACCGTTGTTTACGCCAATTGTTGAACCTGTACAGCAGCCGCAACAACCGGTTGCACCGCAGCAGCAATATCAGCAGCCGCAACAACCAGTTCCGCCGCAGCCGCAGTATCAGCAGCCACAACAGCCGGTTGCGCCGCAGCCACAATATCAGCAGCCGCAACAACCGGTTGCGCCACAGCAGCAATATCAGCAGCCGCAACAACCGGTTGCGCCGCAGCCGCAGTATCAGCAGCCACAACAGCCAGTTGCGCCACAACCGCAGGATACCCTGCTTCATCCGCTGTTGATGCGTAATGGCGACAGCCGTCCGTTGCATAAACCGACGACGCCGCTGCCTTCTCTGGATTTGCTGACACCGCCGCCGAGCGAAGTGGAGCCGGTAGATACCTTTGCGCTTGAACAAATGGCTCGCCTGGTGGAAGCGCGTCTGGCTGATTTCCGTATTAAAGCCGATGTCGTCAATTACTCTCCGGGGCCGGTTATCACTCGCTTTGAATTGAACCTGGCACCGGGCGTAAAAGCGGCGCGCATTTCTAACTTGTCACGGGACCTTGCCCGTTCACTTTCGACGGTGGCGGTGCGTGTCGTTGAAGTTATTCCTGGCAAACCCTATGTAGGTCTGGAGTTACCGAATAAAAAACGACAAACCGTTTATCTGCGCGAAGTTTTGGATAACGCCAAATTCCGCGATAATCCGTCGCCATTAACCGTGGTGCTGGGTAAAGATATCGCCGGTGAGCCGGTGGTTGCCGATCTGGCGAAAATGCCGCACTTGTTGGTTGCGGGGACTACCGGTTCCGGTAAATCTGTCGGTGTGAACGCGATGATCCTGAGCATGCTTTATAAAGCACAGCCAGAAGATGTGCGTTTCATCATGATCGACCCGAAAATGCTGGAGCTTTCGGTTTATGAAGGCATTCCGCATCTGTTAACGGAAGTCGTTACTGATATGAAAGATGCCGCCAACGCGCTGCGCTGGTGTGTTAACGAGATGGAGCGTCGGTATAAACTGATGTCTGCGCTGGGTGTGCGTAATCTGGCGGGTTATAACGAAAAAATTGCTGAAGCCGATCGCATGATGCGTCCGATTCCAGACCCGTACTGGAAGCCGGGTGACAGTATGGATGCCCAGCATCCGGTGCTGAAAAAAGAACCATACATTGTGGTGTTGGTTGACGAATTTGCCGACCTGATGATGACGGTAGGTAAAAAAGTGGAAGAGCTGATAGCTCGTCTGGCGCAAAAAGCTCGTGCCGCGGGTATCCACCTCGTACTGGCAACTCAGCGTCCATCGGTTGATGTTATTACTGGTCTGATTAAAGCGAATATTCCGACCCGTATCGCCTTTACCGTATCCAGTAAGATTGACTCACGTACCATTCTTGATCAGGCTGGCGCGGAATCACTGCTGGGTATGGGGGATATGCTCTACTCTGGGCCGAACTCCACGTTGCCGGTACGTGTCCATGGTGCTTTTGTTCGCGATCAGGAAGTTCATGCCGTGGTGCAGGACTGGAAAGCGCGTGGTCGCCCACAGTATGTTGATGGCATCACCTCCGACAGCGAAAGCGAAGGTGGTGCGGGTGGTTTCGATGGCGCTGAAGAACTGGATCCGTTGTTCGATCAGGCGGTGCAGTTTGTCACTGAAAAACGCAAAGCGTCAATTTCTGGCGTACAGCGTCAGTTCCGCATTGGTTATAACCGTGCAGCGCGTATTATCGAACAGATGGAAGCGCAGGGGATTGTCAGCGAACAGGGGCACAACGGTAATCGTGAAGTGCTGGCCCCACCGCCGTTTGACTAATTAATGCATTGCCGGATAAGGCGCGGTAGCGTCGCATCCGGCACTCTATCAACTGAAAATTCAGTATTTTCTTCTTTCCTCAAGCTGATTATTAGCCTGGAATAGAGAGTAGAGGGAACTCCCGATCGGGAGTGACGTAATTTGAGGAATAATGATGAAAAAAATTGCCATCACCTGTGCATTACTCTCAAGCTTAGTAGCAAGCAGCGTTTGGGCTGATGCCGCAAGCGATCTGAAAAGCCGCCTGGATAAAGTCAGCAGCTTCCACGCCAGTTTCACACAAAAAGTGACTGACGGTAGCGGCGCGGCGGTGCAGGAAGGTCAGGGCGATCTGTGGGTGAAACGTCCAAACTTATTCAACTGGCATATGACACAACCTGATGAAAGCATTCTGGTTTCTGACGGTAAAACACTGTGGTTCTATAACCCGTTCGTTGAGCAAGCTACGGCAACCTGGCTGAAAGATGCCACCGGTAATACGCCGTTTATGCTGATTGCCCGCAACCAGTCCAGCGACTGGCAGCAGTACAATATCAAACAGAATGGCGATGACTTTGTCCTGACGCCGAAAGCCAGCAATGGCAATCTGAAGCAGTTCACCATTAACGTGGGACGTGATGGCACAATCCATCAGTTTAGCGCGGTGGAGCAGGACGATCAGCGCAGCAGTTATCAACTGAAATCCCAGCAAAATGGGGCTGTGGATGCAGCGAAATTTACCTTCACCCCGCCGCAAGGCGTCACGGTAGATGATCAACGTAAGTAGAGGCACCTGAGTGAGCAATCTGTCGCTCGATTTTTCGGATAATACTTTTCAACCTCTGGCCGCGCGTATGCGGCCAGAAAATTTAGCACAGTATATCGGCCAGCAACATTTGCTGGCTGCGGGGAAGCCGTTGCCGCGCGCTATCGAAGCCGGGCATTTACATTCTATGATCCTCTGGGGGCCGCCGGGTACCGGCAAAACAACTCTCGCTGAAGTGATTGCCCGCTATGCGAACGCTGATGTGGAACGTATTTCTGCCGTCACCTCTGGCGTGAAAGAGATTCGCGAGGCGATCGAGCGCGCCCGGCAAAACCGCAATGCAGGTCGCCGCACTATTCTTTTTGTTGACGAAGTTCACCGTTTCAACAAAAGCCAGCAGGATGCATTTCTGCCACATATTGAAGACGGCACCATCACTTTTATTGGCGCAACCACTGAAAACCCGTCGTTTGAGCTTAATTCGGCACTGCTTTCCCGTGCCCGTGTCTATCTGTTGAAATCCCTGAGTACAGAGGATATTGAGCAAGTACTAACTCAGGCGATGGAAGACAAAACCCGTGGCTATGGTGGTCAGGATATTGTTCTGCCAGATGAAACACGACGCGCCATTGCTGAACTGGTGAATGGCGACGCGCGCCGGGCGTTAAATACGCTGGAAATGATGGCGGATATGGCCGAAGTCGATGATAGCGGTAAGCGGGTCCTGAAGCCTGAATTACTGACCGAAATCGCCGGTGAACGTAGCGCCCGCTTTGATAACAAAGGCGATCGCTTTTACGATCTGATTTCCGCACTGCATAAGTCGGTACGTGGTAGCGCACCCGATGCGGCGCTGTACTGGTATGCGCGAATTATTACCGCTGGTGGCGATCCGTTATATGTCGCGCGTCGCTGTCTGGCGATTGCGTCTGAAGACGTCGGTAATGCCGATCCACGGGCGATGCAGGTGGCAATTGCGGCCTGGGATTGCTTTACTCGCGTTGGCCCGGCGGAAGGTGAACGCGCCATTGCTCAGGCGATTGTTTACCTGGCCTGCGCGCCAAAAAGCAACGCTGTCTACACTGCGTTTAAAGCCGCGCTGGCCGATGCTCGCGAACGCCCGGATTATGACGTGCCGGTTCATTTGCGTAATGCGCCGACGAAATTAATGAAGGAAATGGGCTACGGGCAGGAATATCGTTACGCTCATGATGAAGCAAACGCTTATGCTGCCGGTGAGGTTTACTTCCCGCCGGAAATAGCACAAACACGCTATTATTTCCCGACAAACAGGGGCCTTGAAGGCAAGATTGGTGAAAAGCTCGCCTGGCTGGCTGAACAGGATCAAAATAGCCCCATAAAACGCTACCGTTAATGTTATCGTTGCGGTAATGTTGTTACTGTATCCCTGTGGTCGCAGGCTGTGGCCACATCTCCCATTTAATTCGATAAGCACAGGATAAGCATGCTCGATCCCAATCTGCTGCGTAATGAGCCAGACGCAGTCGCTGAAAAACTGGCACGCCGGGGCTTTAAGCTGGATGTAGATAAGCTGGGCGCTCTTGAAGAGCGTCGTAAAGTATTGCAGGTCAAAACGGAAAACCTGCAAGCGGAGCGTAACTCCCGATCGAAATCCATTGGCCAGGCGAAAGCGCGCGGGGAAGATATCGAGCCTTTACGTCTGGAAGTGAACAAACTGGGCGAAGAGCTGGATGCAGCAAAAGCCGAGCTGGATGCTTTACAGGCTGAAATTCGCGATATCGCGCTGACCATCCCTAACCTGCCTGCAGATGAAGTGCCGGTAGGTAAAGACGAAAATGACAACGTTGAAGTCAGCCGCTGGGGTACCCCGCGTGAGTTTGACTTTGAAGTTCGTGACCACGTGACGCTGGGTGAAATGCACTCTGGCCTCGACTTTGCAGCTGCAGTTAAGCTGACTGGTTCCCGCTTTGTGGTAATGAAAGGGCAGATTGCTCGCATGCACCGCGCACTGTCGCAGTTTATGCTGGATCTGCATACCGAACAGCATGGCTACAGTGAGAACTATGTTCCGTACCTGGTTAACCAGGACACGCTGTACGGTACGGGTCAACTGCCGAAATTTGCTGGCGATCTGTTCCATACTCGTCCGCTGGAAGAAGAAGCAGACACCAGTAACTATGCGCTGATCCCAACGGCAGAAGTTCCGCTGACTAACCTGGTGCGCGGTGAAATCATCGATGAAGATGATCTGCCAATTAAGATGACCGCCCACACCCCATGCTTCCGTTCTGAAGCCGGTTCATATGGTCGTGACACCCGTGGTCTGATCCGTATGCACCAGTTCGACAAAGTTGAAATGGTGCAGATCGTGCGCCCGGAAGACTCAATGGCGGCGCTGGAAGAGATGACTGGTCATGCAGAAAAAGTCCTGCAGTTGCTGGGCCTGCCGTACCGTAAAATCATCCTTTGCACTGGCGACATGGGCTTTGGCGCTTGCAAAACTTACGACCTGGAAGTATGGATCCCGGCACAGAACACCTACCGTGAGATCTCTTCCTGCTCCAACGTTTGGGATTTCCAGGCACGTCGTATGCAGGCACGTTGCCGCAGCAAGTCGGACAAGAAAACCCGTCTGGTTCATACCCTGAACGGTTCTGGTCTGGCTGTTGGTCGTACGCTGGTTGCAGTAATGGAAAACTATCAGCAGGCTGATGGTCGTATTGAAGTACCAGAAGTTCTGCGTCCGTATATGAACGGACTGGAATATATTGGCTAATACCCAATTTTTCTGAATCTAAAAAGCGCCTGCGGGCGCTTTTTTTGTCTCCCTTTGATACCGAACAATAATTACTCCTCACTTACACGTAATACTACTTTCGAGTGAAAATCTACCTATCTCTTTGATTTTCAAATTATTCGATGTATACAAGCCTATATAGCGAACTGCTATAGAAATAATTACACAATACGGTTTGTTACTGGAATCAATCGTGAGCAAGCTTGAGTGAGCCATTATGAAAACGAAAATCCCTGATGCGGTATTGGCTGCTGAGGTGAGTCGCCGTGGTTTGGTAAAAACGACAGCGATCGGCGGCCTGGCAATGGCCAGCAGCGCATTAACATTACCTTTTAGTCGGATTGCGCACGCTGTCGATAGCGCCATTCCAACAAAATCAGACGAAAAGGTTATCTGGAGCGCCTGTACAGTTAACTGTGGTAGTCGCTGCCCGCTACGTATGCACGTCGTGGACGGTGAAATCAAATATGTCGAAACGGACAATACCGGCGATGACAATTACGACGGCCTGCACCAGGTTCGCGCCTGCCTGCGTGGGCGTTCCATGCGTCGCCGTGTCTACAATCCGGACCGCCTGAAATATCCGATGAAACGAGTCGGGGCGCGCGGTGAAGGCAAATTCGAGCGCATTAGCTGGGAAGAAGCCTACGACATCATCGCGACCAATATGCAGCGCCTGATCAAAGAGTACGGCAACGAGTCTATCTATCTGAACTATGGCACCGGTACGCTGGGCGGCACCATGACCCGCTCCTGGCCGCCGGGAAATACCCTGGTCGCGCGGCTGATGAACTGCTGCGGCGGCTATCTGAACCATTACGGCGACTACTCCTCCGCGCAAATTGCGGAAGGTTTGAACTATACCTACGGCGGCTGGGCAGATGGCAACAGCCCGTCGGATATCGAAAACAGTAAGCTGGTAGTGCTGTTTGGTAATAACCCTGGCGAAACGCGAATGAGTGGCGGTGGGGTGACTTACTATCTTGAACAGGCACGCCAGAAATCTAATGCCCGCATGATCATCATCGATCCGCGCTATACCGACACCGGTGCCGGGCGCGAAGATGAGTGGATCCCTATTCGTCCGGGAACAGATGCCGCACTGGTTAACGGTCTGGCGTACGTCATGATCACTGAAAACCTGGTGGATCAGGCATTCCTCGATAAATATTGCGTTGGCTACGATGAGAAAACCCTGCCAGCCAGTGCGCCGAAAAATGGCCACTATAAAGCTTATATTCTGGGTGAAGGGCCAGATGGCGTGGCTAAAACACCGGAATGGGCCTCACAAATCACCGGTGTTCCGGCAGACAAAATCATCAAACTGGCTCGTGAAATCGGCAGTACCAAACCGGCGTTTATCAGCCAGGGATGGGGCCCGCAGCGTCACGCTAACGGTGAAATCGCAACCCGTGCTATCTCGATGCTGGCGATTCTGACCGGTAACGTTGGTATTAACGGAGGCAACAGCGGCGCGCGTGAAGGTTCATACAGCTTACCGTTTGTCCGTATGCCGACCTTGGAAAACCCGATCCAGACCAGCATTTCGATGTTTATGTGGACCGATGCCATTGAACGTGGCCCGGAAATGACAGCGCTGCGTGATGGTGTACGCGGGAAAGATAAGCTGGATGTGCCGATCAAAATGATCTGGAACTATGCCGGTAACTGCCTGATTAACCAGCATTCTGAAATCAACCGTACCCATGAAATCCTTCAGGATGATAAGAAGTGCGAGCTGATTGTGGTTATCGACTGCCACATGACCTCATCGGCGAAATATGCTGACATCCTGCTGCCTGACTGCACCGCTTCCGAACAGATGGACTTTGCACTGGATGCATCCTGCGGGAATATGTCTTACGTGATTTTCAACGATCAGGTGATTAAACCGCGCTTTGAATGTAAGACCATCTATGAAATGACCAGCGAACTGGCAAAACGTCTTGGCGTTGAGCAACAGTTTACTGAAGGCCGTACACAGGAAGAGTGGATGCGGCATCTGTATGCCCAGTCGCGGGAAGCGATTCCTGAACTGCCAACGTTTGAAGAGTTCCGCAAGCAGGGGATCTTTAAAAAGCGCGACCCACAAGGGCACCACGTTGCTTATAAAGCTTTCCGTGAAGATCCTCAGGCAAATCCACTGACCACGCCATCGGGCAAAATTGAGATTTATTCGCAGGCGCTGGCTGACATTGCCGCTACCTGGGAATTGCCAGAAGGCGATGTAATCGATCCACTGCCGATCTACACGCCGGGCTTTGAAAGTTATCAGGATCCGTTGAACAAACAGTATCCGCTGCAGCTTACGGGTTTCCACTATAAATCTCGCGTTCACTCAACTTACGGCAACGTTGATGTGCTGAAAGCAGCTTGCCGTCAGGAAATGTGGATCAACCCGCTTGATGCGCAAAAACGCGGTATCAACAACGGCGATAAAGTCAGGATCTTTAACGATCGTGGTGAGGTTCATATTGAGGCGAAAGTGACGCCACGAATGATGCCGGGTGTGGTCGCACTGGGTGAAGGTGCCTGGTATGACCCGGATACAAAACGTGTCGATAAGGGCGGTTGTATCAACGTACTGACCACTCAACGTCCGTCTCCTCTCGCTAAGGGGAATCCGTCACATACAAACCTTGTTCAGGTTGAAAAGGTGTAAGGAGTAACCGATGACAACCCAGTATGGATTTTTTATTGATTCCAGCCGTTGCACCGGTTGCAAAACCTGCGAGCTGGCCTGTAAAGACTACAAAGATTTGACGCCAGAAGTCAGCTTCCGCCGCATTTATGAATATGCTGGCGGCGACTGGCAGGAAGATAACGGTGTCTGGCACCAGAACGTGTTTGCCTACTATCTGTCGATTTCATGTAACCACTGCGAAGATCCGGCTTGTACTAAAGTCTGCCCGAGCGGTGCGATGCATAAACGTGAAGATGGTTTTGTTGTGGTCGATGAAGATGTGTGCATTGGCTGCCGCTACTGCCATATGGCTTGCCCGTATGGCGCACCGCAATATAACGAAACGAAAGGCCATATGACCAAATGCGATGGTTGTTATGACCGTGTTGCGGAGGGTAAAAAGCCGATCTGTGTTGAATCTTGTCCGCTGCGGGCGCTGGATTTCGGCCCTATCGACGAGCTGCGTAAAAAACATGGCGATCTGGCGGCCGTTGCGCCGTTGCCGCGAGCTCACTTTACCAAACCGAATATTGTGATCAAACCCAATGCCAATAGCCGCCCGACCGGGGATACCACTGGCTATCTGGCAAACCCGAAGGAGGTGTGAGATGGGAAGTGGATGGCATGAATGGCCGCTGATGATCTTCACGGTCTTCGGGCAATGTGTAGCAGGTGGTTTTATCGTTCTGGCTTTGGCGCTGCTCAAAGGCGACCTGCGAGCAGAAGCCCAGCAGCGTGTTATCGCCTGCATGTTTGGTTTATGGGTGCTGATGGGCATTGGCTTTATCGCCTCTATGCTCCATCTTGGTTCACCAATGCGCGCTTTTAACTCGCTCAACCGGGTAGGGGCTTCAGCACTCAGTAACGAAATCGCCAGCGGTTCGATCTTTTTTGCCGTAGGCGGCATCGGCTGGTTGCTGGCAATGCTGAAAAAGCTGTCACCGGCATTGCGTACGCTGTGGCTGATAGTGACGATGGTTCTTGGCGTCATCTTTGTCTGGATGATGGTGCGTGTGTATAACAGTATTGATACCGTTCCGACCTGGTACAGCATCTGGACGCCGATGGGCTTCTTCCTGACGATGTTTATGGGCGGCCCGTTACTGGGTTACCTGTTGTTGAGTCTGGCTGGCGTCGATGGCTGGGCGATGCGTCTGCTGCCAGCAATTTCTGTACTGGCACTGGTAGTGAGTGGCGTGGTGTCAGTGATGCAGGGCGCAGAGCTGGCGACTATTCATAGTTCTGTGCAGCAGGCCGCAGCGCTGGTGCCGGACTATGGTGCGCTGATGTCCTGGCGGATCGTGCTTTTGGCCGTTGCCCTGTGCTTGTGGATTGCACCACAGCTAAAAGGTTATCAGCCTGCGGTTCCGCTACTTTCTGTATCATTCATTCTGCTTCTGGCAGGGGAATTAATCGGTCGCGGCGTATTCTATGGTTTGCATATGACCGTGGGGATGGCCGTCGCAAGCTAATCATAACAACCGGGGTTTCGGCCCCGGTTCTCTTTTATTTCTGCTTCGTTAACGTGTCATAACTGGTCATCAAATTACGATAATCAGGAATGTGGTTAGAGAACAACGTCGCCAGTCCTTCAATATCATTACGCCAGTCGCGATGCAGCTCGCACGCCACGCCGAACCATGTCATCAATTGCGCACCAGCTTGCGACAAGCGATCCCATGCCGAATGCCGGGTAATTTCATTAAAGGTCCCTGACGCGTCAGTCACGACAAAGACGTCAAACCCTTCTTCAATGGCTGAAAGCGCCGGGAATGCCACGCAAACTTCGGTTACCACACCGGCAATAATTAACTGTTTTTTACCTGTCGCTTTGACAGCTTTTACAAAATCTTCGTTATCCCAGGCGTTAATATTTCCCGGGCGAGCAATGTAAGGTGTATCGGGGAATTGTGCTTTCAGTTCTGGAACTAATGGGCCGTTAGGACCGGTTTCAAAACTGGTGGTAAGAATAGTTGGTAAGTTGAAATACTTAGCCAGGTCACCCAGCGCCAGCACGTTATTTTTAAACTTATCGGGTTCGATATCCCGTACAAGGGAAAGTAAACCAGCCTGGTGATCAACAAGCAAAACGGCAGCATCATTTTTATCAAGACGAACATACGGTTTGGTCATCCTCTTCTCCTTTCGAGAGTCAGTGGTACGTCTGAAATCGATCAGACGCGATGCATTGCTCTGAAAGCATAGACGGGAAATATGAGTTTGCTGTGACCATGAAATTTTTCGACTGAACGAAGCGTATGAAATTTGTGTTAGTTCAATAAAAACAATCAGATGAGACTAATCATCTCTTCAGCATTAGCGTTATGAATGAGTAATATAAATCGATAATACCGCCGCTGGGATATCGCGTATTTTCACCCATTGACAATGTTTTTGGCGGTGGCATGATGCGCATGAAATTTGAACTTCCTCACGGTTTTAATTCATGTCCACGTATACCCAGCCTGTCATGCTTTTGCTGTCTGGCCTGCTTTTGTTGACTCTGGCGATTGCGGTGTTAAATACACTCGTGCCGCTTTGGCTCGCCCAGGAACACATGTCCACATGGCAGGTAGGCGTTGTCAGCTCATCCTATTTTACCGGCAACCTTGTCGGTACATTGCTGACAGGGTATGTCATTAAGCGCATTGGCTTTAACCGCAGCTATTATCTGGCCTCCTTCATTTTTGCCGCTGGCTGTGCCGGCCTTGGCCTGATGATTGGATTCTGGAGCTGGTTGGCTTGGCGTTTTGTCGCGGGCGTCGGCTGTGCCATGATTTGGGTGGTTGTTGAGAGCGCGCTGATGTGCAGTGGGACGTCACGTAACCGTGGGCGTTTGCTTGCTGCGTATATGATGGTTTATTACGTGGGAACGTTTTTAGGCCAGTTACTGGTCAGCAAAGTTTCAACCGAGCTGATGTCCGTATTGCCGTGGGTTACAGGTTTGACGTTGGCAGGGATCTTACCGCTGTTGTTTACGCGTGTGCTGAATCAGCAGGCTGAAAACCATGATTCGACGTCAATTACGTCAATGCTAAAACTCCGTCAGGCGCGGCTTGGCGTGAATGGCTGCATTATCTCAGGAATCGTTCTGGGATCTCTATATGGCCTGATGCCGCTGTACCTCAATCACAAAGGGGTGAGCAATGCCAGCATTGGTTTCTGGATGGCGGTACTGGTCAGTGCGGGTATCCTTGGACAATGGCCGATTGGACGTCTGGCGGATAAGTTTGGTCGACTGCTGGTGTTGCGTGTTCAGGTCTTTGTCGTCATTCTCGGCAGTATCGCGATGCTTAGCCAGGCGGCGATGGCCCCAGCGTTATTCATCCTCGGTGCCGCTGGCTTTACGCTATATCCGGTGGCGATGGCATGGGCTTGCGAGAAAGTTGAACATCATCAACTGGTGGCGATGAACCAGGCCTTACTGTTGAGCTATACTGTGGGAAGTCTGCTTGGCCCGTCATTTACCGCTATGCTAATGCAGAATTTCTCCGATAATTTATTGTTTATCATGATCGCCAGCGTATCGTTTATCTATTTGCTGATGCTGCTGCGCAACGCCGGTCATACGCCGAAACCCGTTGCTCACGTGTAAATGAATTCAAGCAGAGTGTGAACTTACTGTTTCACACTCTGCTTTTTTGTTTCTTCTATCTGACTTGCTTTATTCCAAATTTTATTCGTTTAAAAATAAAATGTGCAGCAGGTTATAATTTTGCATTTCGCTATTTCCGCACTTCTTATTTGCCGCGCATAATCCCTCGTTTTACAGATGCCCCTTTAATTTTGGCGAAGGATTTGTCTATGGCTGGGAATGTTCAGGAAAAACAGTTGCGATGGTACAACATTGCGCTGATGTCTTTTATCACTGTCTGGGGTTTTGGCAACGTTGTTAATAACTATGCCAACCAGGGGCTGGTGGTTGTTTTTTCATGGGTGTTTATCTTTGCACTCTATTTCACACCTTATGCGCTAATTGTTGGTCAGTTAGGCTCGACCTTCAAAGATGGGAAGGGCGGGGTCAGTACCTGGATTAAACACACGATGGGACCCGGACTGGCTTTTCTCGCCGCGTGGACCTACTGGGTGGTGCATATTCCCTATCTGGCACAAAAACCCCAGGCAATTCTGATTGCGCTCGGTTGGGCGATGAAAGGCGACGGTTCGCTAATCAAAGAATATTCAGTCGTAGCGTTACAGGGGTTAACGCTGGTGCTGTTTATCTTCTTTATGTGGGTTGCTTCACGCGGTATGAAATCGCTGAAAATCGTCGGTTCTGTGGCAGGGATTGCTATGTTTGTTATGTCGCTCCTGTATGTGGCGATGGCGGTAACCGCGCCTGCAATTACTGAAGTGCATATTGCGACCACAAACATTACCTGGGAAACGTTCATTCCTCATATCGACTTTACCTACATTACCACTATTTCAATGCTGGTTTTCGCGGTTGGCGGAGCAGAGAAGATTTCTCCTTACGTTAATCAAACGCGCAACCCAGGAAAAGAATTTCCAAAAGGGATGTTATGCCTGGCGGTGATGGTTGCGGTTTGTGCCATTCTGGGCTCGCTGGCGATGGGGATGATGTTTGATTCGCGTAATATCCCGGATGACTTAATGACCAACGGTCAGTATTACGCCTTTCAGAAGCTGGGCGAGTATTACAACATGGGTAATACTTTAATGGTGATTTACGCCATTGCGAATACCCTGGGACAAGTAGCGGCGCTGGTATTCTCGATTGATGCCCCGCTTAAAGTGCTATTAGGTGATGCTGACAGCAAATATATTCCAGCCAGTTTATGTCGTACCAACGCTTCTGGTACGCCCGTTAATGGCTATTTTCTGACCCTGGTACTGGTGGCGATTCTGATTATGCTGCCGACTCTCGGCATTGGTGATATGAACAATCTCTATAAATGGCTGTTGAACCTTAATTCGGTAGTGATGCCGCTGCGTTATTTATGGGTATTTGTTGCATTTATTGCAGTCGTTCGCTTGGCGCAGAAATATAAACCAGAATATGTCTTTATTCGTAATAAGCCTCTGGCAATGACCGTCGGGATTTGGTGTTTTGCCTTTACCGCCTTTGCCTGTTTGACGGGGATCTTCCCGAAAATGGAAGCCTTCACTGCAGAGTGGACCTTCCAGTTGGCGCTGAATGTTGCAACGCCGTTTGTGCTGGTAGGATTAGGACTGATATTCCCGCTGCTGGCGCGTAAAGCGAATAGTAAATAATTATTGTGGTCGGTGACGCTGACTCTGGCAGATCTGACCCGTTTTTACATAATCGAGAAATGCGCGCAAGCCGCAGGACATATACTGGCGGTTTGGATAATAGATCTGGAAGCCTGGACGCTCTGTGCTCCAGTCTTCCAGTACACATTCTAAACGACCAGTATCAAGGTACTCCTTGATCTGTTCATAGAGCAGATACCCGATACCAGCACCCATCAAAACGGCCTCCAGTTCAGCATCAACATCATCCAGAATGATATTTCCTGCGACAGCAATTTCCAGCTCCTTTGCAAATTGCCAGTGGAAAGGTTTGCCGCTGGGATAACGAAAAACAACACATTGATGATTAAGCAGATCATGAGGATGGCGGGGTTTGCCATATCTTGCAAAGTACTCTGGCGTTGCTGCTACACATAATTTCACTGGCGGGCCGATCGCCACGCTGATCATATCTTTTTCGACGATGCAACTAAGTCGAACGCCAGCGTCAAAGCCCTGTTGGACGATATCGACAAGAGAGTCGTCAGTTGTGAGCTCGACTTTAATATCAGGATATTCACGTGTGAAACCAACCAGTAAAGACATTAAAAATATACGTGCAGCTACCCGGGCGGCATTGATTTTGAGCGTTCCTGTCGGTGTCAGACGAAAATCATTCATCTCATCTAACATGATCTGAATTTCGTCGAAAGCTGGGCGCAATCGTTCATAGAGATTAGAACCCGCTTCCGTTAACGATACGCTTCGGGTTGTCCGATTGAATAAGCGAATTTTAAGACGTTGTTCCAGTGTTTTAATACTATGGCTAATGGCGGACGAGGATAAGCCTAACTCATCGCCCGCTGCACGAAAGCTTTGATTACGGGCCACGGCAAAGAAAGTGGCAAAGTCAGACATATTCATCCGCATTAGTGAAAATCCTTCATTAACTCATCCTGAATCATCACGTTTACAGGATTATGCCGCCTGCGTAAAGTGCGCTCCAGAACTTAACGTGGAGGTAAAATTATGCAGTCTGAACGTATTTATTTGGTATGGGCCCATCCTCGTCATGATTCATTGACCGCACATATTGCTGATGCGATCCATCAGCGGGCAATGGAGCGGAAAATACAGGTGACGGAACTCGATTTATATCGGCGTAATTTCAACCCAGTGATGACGCCGGAAGATGAACCAGACTGGAAGAATATGGATAAACGTTATTCTCCAGAGGTTCATCAGCTTTATTCAGAGCTGCTTGAACATGACACGTTAGTGGTGGTTTTTCCTCTCTGGTGGTACAGCTTCCCGGCAATGCTAAAAGGATATATTGACAGAGTATGGAATAATGGGCTGGCTTATGGAGATGGGCACAAATTACCATTCAATAAAGTTCGTTGGGTGGCGCTGGTTGGAGGAGACAAAGAATCATTTGTCCAGATGGGCTGGGAAAAAAATATAAGCGATTATTTAAAAAATATGTGCAGTTATCTTGGTATTGAAGATGCCGATGTCACTTTCTTGTGTAATACAGTGGTATTCGATGGGGAAGAACTTCACGCGAGCTATTATCAGTCGTTATTATCTCAGGTACGGGATATGGTAGATGCACTATAAGATGTGTTAAAAACGCTGTAGCAGAATGAAGCGCGGAATAAAAAAGCGGCAACTCAATAAAGTTGCCGCTTTACGGGGAAATTAGAACATTACCTTATGACCGTACTGCTCAAGAATGCCTTTCACGCGTTCCATGGTCTCTTTCTTCGGTGGTTTAACACCGTCGAGTTTGTACTCTTCACCCATTGCCACCCATTTGTGTTTGCCCAGCTCGTGGTAGGGGAGAAGCTCGATTTTCTCAACGTTGCCCATATCACGGGTAAATTCACCGAGGCGATGCGCTGAATCGTCATCGTCAGACCAGCCTGGGACAACAACGTAGCGGATCCACACCTTCACATTTTTGTTCGCCAGATATTTAGCGAACTCCAGCGTGCGGTGGTTGGAAACTCCAACCAGATTTTGGTGGATCTCGTCGTTCATCTGTTTGAGATCGAGCATTACCAGGTCGGTTACTTCCAGCAGTTCATCAATCACCGGATCGTAACGACGAACAAAACCGTTGGTGTCCAGACAGGTATGAATGCCTTCTTTTTTGCAGGCGCGGAACCAGTCACGAACAAACTCAGCTTGCAGGATTGCTTCACCGCCGGATGCGGTAACGCCGCCGCCGGAAGCGTTCATAAAGTGGCGATAGGTCACCACTTCCTTCATCAAATCTTCAACGGTAACTTCTTTACCGCCATGCGTGTCCCAGGTGTCGCGGTTATGACAATACAGGCAGCGCATCAGGCAGCCCTGGAAAAAGGTGATAAAGCGAATACCCGGGCCGTCTACGGTTCCACAGGATTCAAAGGAGTGAATGCGACCAATAACTGACATTGCGGTGTTTCTCCAGATGTGGCCCATCTGAGGCCGTGTTGGTGCGCAGCTCGAAGGCTACGTCGAGTCTGTTTTGGCAGTCACCTTAAAGTATAGATAGCTGACAAAAAAGGCTCTCGCGCTAAAAAAGGCCCCACTTTCGTGGAGCCTTTATTGTACGCTTTTTACTGTACGATTTCAGTCAAATCTAATTACATAGATTGAGTGAAGGTACGAGTAATAACGTCCTGCTGCTGTTCTTTAGTCAGCGAGTTGAAACGTACTGCGTAGCCAGATACACGGATGGTCAGCTGCGGATATTTTTCCGGGTTTTCCATCGCGTCGAGCAGCATTTCACGGTTCATCACGTTAACGTTCAGGTGCTGACCACCTTCGATGGATGCTTCGTGGTGGAAGTAACCATCCATCAGACCAGCCAGGTTGGTCTTACGAACTTCGTCGTCTTTACCCAGTGCGTTCGGAACGATAGAGAAGGTGTAGGAGATACCATCTTTAGCGTAAGCAAACGGCAGTTTAGCAACGGAAGTCAGAGAGGCTACTGCACCTTTCTGGTCACGACCGTGCATCGGGTTAGCACCCGGTCCGAACGGCGCGCCAGCACGACGACCGTCTGGGGTGTTACCCGTTTTCTTACCATACACAACGTTAGAAGTGATGGTCAGAACAGACTGAGTCGGGATAGCGTCACGGTAGGTGTGCAGTTTCTGAATTTTCTTCATGAAACGTTCTACCAGGTCAACAGCCAGGTCATCTACACGCGGATCATTGTTACCAAACTGCGGGTATTCGCCTTCGATTTCGAAGTCGATAGCCAGACCGTCTTCGTCACGAATCGGTTTAACTTTCGCATATTTGATTGCAGACAGGGAGTCAGCAGCAACGGACAGACCAGCGATACCACACGCCATGGTGCGGATAACGTCACGGTCGTGCAGCGCCATCAGAGAGGCTTCGTAGCTGTACTTGTCGTGCATGTAGTGGATGATGTTCAGTGCAGTGATGTACTGTTTAGCCAGCCAGTCCATGAAGTGATCCATGCGCTCCATCACTTCATCATAGTTCAGGACATCGCCTTTGATCGGTTCAGACTTCGGACCAACCTGCATTTTCAGTTTTTCGTCAACGCCGCCGTTGATTGCGTACAGCATGGTTTTCGCCAGGTTTGCACGCGCACCGAAGAACTGCATTTGTTTACCAACGATCATCGGGCTTACGCAGCAAGCAATAGCGTAGTCATCGTTGTTGAAGTCCGGACGCATCAGGTCATCGTTCTCATACTGCAGAGAAGAGGTGTCGATGGACACTTTAGCGGCGAATTTCTTGAAGTTCAGCGGCAGTTTTTCAGACCACAGAATGGTCATGTTCGGTTCCGGAGACGGACCCATGGTGTACAGGGTGTTCAGGAAACGGAAGCTGTTTTTGGTAACCAGGGTACGACCGTCGAGGCCCATACCACCGATAGATTCGGTTGCCCAGATCGGGTCGCCAGAGAACAGTTCATCGTATTCCGGAGTACGCAGGAAGCGAACCATACGCAGTTTCATGACCAGGTGGTCAACCATTTCCTGCGCTTCTTGTTCGGTGATCTTGCCAGCTTTCAGGTCACGTTCGATGTACACATCCAAGAAGGTTGAGGTACGACCGAAGGACATTGCAGCACCGTTCTGAGACTTAACAGCAGCCAGGTAGCCGAAGTAAGTCCACTGGATAGCTTCCTGAGCGTTGGTAGCCGGACCAGAGATGTCGTAGCCGTATTTCGCAGCCATTTCTTTCATCTGACCCAGAGCGCGGTGCTGTTCAGCGATTTCTTCGCGCAGACGGATAGTCTGTTCCAGGTTTACGCCGTTTTCCAGATCAGCCTGCAGAGAAGTGAACTGTGCCAGTTTGTCTTTCATCAGGTAGTCGATACCGTACAGCGCAACGCGACGGTAGTCACCGATGATACGGCCACGGCCATATGCATCTGGCAGACCGGTCAGAACACCAGATTTACGGCAACGCAGGATGTCCGGAGTGTAAACGTCGAACACGCCCTGGTTGTGAGTTTTACGGTATTCAGTGAAGATTTTTTTGATCATCGGATCCAGTTCGCGGTTGTACGCTTTGCAGGAACCTTCGATCATTTTGATACCACCGAACGGGATAAGAGCACGTTTCAGCGGAGCTTCAGTCTGCAGACCAACGATTTTCTCAAGCTGCTTGTTGATGTAGCCAGCGTCGTGAGAGGTGATGGTGGAAGCAACAGCGGTGTCAAAGTCAACTGGCGCGTGAGTGCGGTTTTCCAGTTTAACGCCTTCCATTACTTTGTCCCACAGGGTGGTGGTCGCTTCAGTAGCGCCAGCCAGGAAGGACTCGTCACCCTCGTACGGAGTGTAGTTTTTCTGAATGAAGTCACGGACGTTTACTTCATTCTGCCAGTCACCTTTGGTAAAACCTTCCCAGGCTGTGGCTAACTTTTCATTAAGCTCGGACATGTAACACCTACCTTCTTAAGTGGATTTTTTATTTACTGCGTACTTCGACAACCATTAATGGTGGTCGTTTTCACGCAGGTAAATGACCCAGTATGTCAACCCAACCAACAAACCACCACCGATAATGTTGCCGATCGTAACCGGAATCAGGTTATCAGTGATGAAATTCATCACGGTCAGGTGAGAAAAATTTTCCGGTGCAGAACCGACTGCGGTCCAAAATTCCGGGGATGCGAAGTCGCGGATTACAATACCCATCGGGATCATAAACATGTTTGCGATACTGTGCTCAAAACCGCTGGCAACAAACATCGCGACCGGCAGCACCATAATGAACGCTTTGTCCATCAGGCTGCGGCCAGAATAACTCATCCATACTGCCAGACATACCATCAGGTTTGCCAGGATACCAAGACAGACGGCCTCAATAAAAGTATGGTGCACTTTGTGGTCGGCGGTTTGTAGGACGTTTAGTCCCCATTGACCATTTGCGGTCATATACTCGCCGGAAAGCCACATTAAAAGTACAAACAGCAGTGCGCCGACTAGGTTGCCAAAATAGACATTTAGCCAGTTTTTCGCCAACTGACCCCAGGTGATGCGCCCACTCGCCTTAGCAACAACAATCAACACGGTGGAAGTAAAGAGATCGGCTCCGCAGACAACACAAAGAATCAGCCCCAGAGAGAAGCAAATGCCGCCAACCAGTTTTGCCATGCCGAAGGGCATTGTGCCTGTGCCAGTGGTTGCTGTGATATAGAAGACGAATGCGATTGAGATGAAAACACCGGCGGTAATCGCCAGATAGAAAGTCTTAAGCGGATGTTTCGTTGCTTTATAGACACCCGCCTCTTCGGCCACTTTGGCCATTGCAGCAGGAAGTAAAAGATCAAAAGGGTTGTCAGCTTTCACACTAACTCTCTCTTTATTAAGTCGGCGACGAGATACTAACAAAGCATTATAGATGAGAAATTGATATAGATCATATCTCGCCTGGCTTATAGGCCCGTAACTCGCATGGTTTTTATGCAAATACGGAGTAAATACTTGATTATCCAAATAAAAATAAATTTTAAAAATTAACAAATGAGTTGAATTTTTTCCGCATCCTCCGCTAAAACAGTTAATTAAAAGGGAGCATCAGGCGAATAAAGTAACAATATCGATCGTATTTATTAAATACAAATTACCGATATTTAACCTTATAATTACAATTATTTTATTAATGCAAATATATGTAAAGCGGGGCATTAAAAAAACGCCCCGTAATATAACTCAGACTAATCATTAAGCCTACATTGCGTAGGCTATTTGATTTTATTTTGCCCAGAATGCTGCTTTGGCGCGCTGCAGCTTTTCGTAGGCCTTCAACAACGACTGATGTGCAGCAAACGCGTGCAGATCGCTATCTACCGGTTGCAGGCCGTAAAACGCCGCTTCGCCGCTCATTGCCGCACTGGCGGCTTCTACGGCATCTGCGCCGTACATGCGAACAAACGCATTCAGATATTGCAGCGGCTGGCGATCTTCTTCCTGTGCCAGTAATAACAACGTTTGCAGGCAGCGATAATAGTTGGCGCGTTCCGGACTAAATACTGATGAGTTAAACTCCATCGTCCATTCGGTCCAGACCAGAGCCTGTTCCAGATCGCCACCAGCCAGCGCCAGCATGGCTTTTAATTCACCGATACGCAGGGTGTACCAACCGTTATCCGACCCGGTCGCCAGACCCAACAGCTCACGCACGCGGGTAAAGTCATCAAAACCTTCTTCATCCAGTTGCTCGATGAGGTTCAGGTAATCTTCTTTTTCCCACTCGCTGCCTGGTAGCGAAAGAATCGTTTCACGTAAATGGCTGCCCATACTGTTATTCGCGAGCCACAGATCTTCAGCCGGATAAATATCGGACATGCCAGGCACGATAATACGGCAAGCATAAACGCCCAGATGCTCGTAATCGGCAATATAAACTTCTTTATCTTCTTTGTTGAAGATAGCCATCAGTGTGGCGAACTCTTCTTCCGTGGTGCCGGAGAAATTCCAGTCCACAAACGGATAATCGGCATCCTGCTTGAACAGGTCCCAGGAGATTAAACCGCTGGAATCGATAAAGTGCGTTTCGAGGTTGGTATGTTCAGCGACTTCTTCATCATCGAAGGTTGGCGGAGTAAACACATCCAAATCTTTCAGGCCACGACCTTGCAGCAGCTCGGTCACGGTACGTTCCAGTGCTACGCCAAAATCAGGATGCGCACCGAAAGAGGCAAAGCAGGTACCGTTAGCAGGATTGAACAGTACCACGCAAATCACCGGATACTGGCCGCCAAGCGAACCGTCATAAGCGAAGATTGGGAAACCCTCCGCTTCCAGCGTTTCGATGGCTTCAACTACTGCTGGGTAACGCGCCAGCACGTCTGCCGGGATCTCTGGCAGGCTGATGCTTTCAGCAATAATGCGGTTTTTCACGTAGCGTTCGAAAACTTCAGACAATCCCTGAACGCGTGCTTCGTTGCGGGTATTACCTGCGGACATACCGTTGGAGACGTACAGGTTACCAATGATATTCATCGGAATATAAACGGTCTGATTGTCGGACTGACGCGTAAACGGCAGGCCGCAAATACCACGATCTTCGTTACCGGATTGTAGGTCAATCAGCATGCTGCCGGTCAGTTCATTCTCCGGATCATAAAACGCGCGCAGACGGTCATCGAGCAGCCCTTCTGGCACATCGTCATTTTCGGTCAGTGGGAACCATTTTTCGTTGGGATAATGCACGAACGGACCGTTGGCGATGGTTTCGCCCAGCCAGAAGTCCGCAAAAAAGTAGTTGGTTGAGAGACGCTCGAAATATTCACCGAGTGCAGAAGCCAGCGCCGCTTTCTTGGTTGCGCCTTTACCGTTGGTAAAACACAGTGCGCACTCTTTGTCGCGAATATGTACAGACCAGACGTTAGGCACGGGATTCAGCCAGGAGGCCTCTTCAATCTGAAAGCCGAGGTCTGAAAGTTTTTGCTGGAAGCGAGCGATGGAATCTTCCAGAGCGGCATCTTTGCCGGGGATAAATGTTTGCGTCATGAAAATCACTTTAGTCGTACGGAAAGCGCGCAATAATACGGGTTTTATCTCAAAGGCGCTATCACCGCCGCCATGCCGATGAACTGTTGACTATGCTTTTAGCGGATAAACCACGTTAAGAGCATAAAAATGAAGGCGTTCGATCTCCACCGTATGGCATTTGATAAAGTGCCTTTTGATTTCCTTGGCGAAGTTGCACTACGTAGTCTTTATACCTTTGTACTGGTCTTTTTGTTCCTCAAAATGACCGGAAGACGCGGTGTGCGGCAGATGTCGCTGTTTGAAGTTTTAATCATTCTGACGCTGGGATCAGCGGCGGGAGATGTGGCGTTTTATGATGATGTGCCGATGGTCCCGGTACTTATCGTCTTTATTACTCTGGCGTTGTTATACCGCCTGGTAATGTGGTTGATGGCGCACAGTGAAAAACTGGAAGATCTTCTGGAAGGCAAGCCAGTTGTCATTATTGAAGATGGCGAGCTGGCCTGGTCGAAACTCAATAACTCCAACATGACGGAATTTGAGTTCTTTATGGAGCTACGATTGCGTGGCGTGGAGCAGCTGGGGCAGGTACGTCTGGCGATTCTCGAAACCAACGGGCAAATCAGTGTCTATTTCTTTGAAGATGACAAGGTGAAACCGGGTTTACTTATTTTACCCAGTGATTGTACGCAGCGTTACAAAGTGGTGCCGGAGTCGGCGGACTATGCCTGTATTCGTTGTAGTGAAATCATTCATATGAAAGCGGGGGAAAAACAATTATGTCCGCGCTGTGCAAATCCAGAATGGACGAAGGCAAGTCGGGCAAAACGGGTGACCTGACAGTAAAAACATCGGCTTTTTGCTAATAATCCGAGAGATTCTTTTGTGTGATGCAAGCCACATTTTTGCCCTCAACGGTTTTACTCATTGCGATGTGTGTCACTGAATGATAAAACCGATAGCCACAGGAATAATGTATTACCTGTGGTCGCAATCGATTGACCGCGGGTTAATAGCAACGCAACGTGGTGAGGGGAAATGGCTCAAATCTTCAATTTTAGTTCTGGTCCGGCAATGCTACCGGCAGAGGTGCTTAAACAGGCTCAACAGGAACTGCGCGACTGGAACGGTCTTGGTACGTCGGTGATGGAAGTGAGTCACCGTGGCAAAGAGTTCATTCAGGTTGCAGAGGAAGCCGAGAAGGATTTTCGCGATCTTCTTAATGTCCCCTCCAACTACAAGGTATTATTCTGCCATGGCGGTGGTCGCGGTCAGTTTGCTGCGGTACCGCTGAATATTCTCGGTGATAAAACCACCGCAGATTATGTTGATGCCGGTTACTGGGCGGCAAGTGCCATTAAAGAAGCGAAAAAATACTGCACGCCTAATGTCTTTGACGCCAAAGTGACTGTTGATGGTCTGCGCGCGGTTAAGCCAATGCGTGAATGGCAACTCTCTGATAATGCGGCTTATATGCATTACTGCCCGAATGAAACCATCGACGGTATCGCCATCGACGAGACGCCAGACTTCGGCAAAGATGTGGTGGTCGCCGCCGACTTCTCTTCAACCATTCTTTCCCGTCCGATTGACGTCAGCCGTTATGGTGTAATTTACGCTGGCGCGCAGAAAAATATCGGCCCGGCTGGCCTGACAATCGTCATCGTTCGTGAAGATTTGCTGGGCAAAGCGAATATCGCGTGTCCGTCGATTCTGGATTATTCCATCCTCAACGATAACGGCTCCATGTTTAACACGCCGCCGACATTTGCCTGGTATCTATCTGGTCTGGTCTTTAAATGGCTGAAAGCGAACGGCGGTGTAGCTGAAATGGATAAAATCAATCAGCAAAAAGCAGAACTGCTATATGGGGTGATTGATAACAGCGATTTCTACCGCAATGACGTGGCGAAAGCTAACCGTTCGCGGATGAACGTGCCGTTCCAGTTGGCGGACAGTGCGCTTGACAAATTGTTCCTTGAAGAGTCTTTTGCTGCTGGCCTTCATGCACTGAAAGGTCACCGTGTGGTCGGCGGAATGCGCGCGTCTATTTATAACGCCATGCCGCTGGAAGGCGTTAAAGCGCTGACAGACTTCATGGTTGAGTTCGAACGCCGTCACGGCTAATGCCGAAATTTTGCTTAATCCCCACAGCCAGCCTGTGGGGTTTTTATTTCTGTTGTAGAGAGTTGAGTTCATGGAATCCCTGACGTTACAACCCATCGCTCGTGTCGATGGCACTATTAATCTGCCCGGTTCCAAGAGCGTTTCTAACCGCGCTTTATTGCTGGCGGCATTAGCACACGGCAAAACAGTATTAACCAATCTGCTGGATAGCGATGACGTGCGCCATATGCTGAATGCATTAACAGGGTTAGGGGTAAGCTATACGCTTTCAGCCGATCGTACGCGTTGCGAAATTATCGGTAACGGCGGTCCATTACACGCAGAAGGTGCCCTGGAGTTGTTCCTCGGTAACGCCGGAACGGCAATGCGTCCGCTGGCGGCAGCTCTTTGTCTGGGTAGCAATGATATTGTGCTGACCGGTGAGCCGCGTATGAAAGAACGCCCGATTGGTCATCTGGTGGATGCTCTGCGCCTGGGCGGGGCGAAGATCACTTACTTGGAACAAGAAAATTATCCGCCGTTGCGTTTACAGGGCGGCTTTACCGGCGGCAACGTTGACGTTGATGGCTCCGTTTCCAGCCAATTCCTCACCGCACTGTTAATGACTGCGCCTCTTGCGCCGGAAGATACGGTGATTCGTATTAAAGGCGATCTGGTTTCTAAACCTTATATCGACATCACACTCAATCTGATGAAGACGTTTGGTGTTGAAATTGAAAATCAGCACTATCAACAATTTGTCGTAAAAGGCGGGCAGTCTTATCAGTCTCCGGGTACTTATTTGGTCGAAGGCGATGCATCTTCGGCTTCTTACTTTCTGGCAGCAGCAGCAATCAAAGGCGGCACTGTAAAAGTGACCGGTATTGGACGTAACAGTATGCAGGGTGATATTCGCTTTGCTGATGTGCTGGAAAAAATGGGCGCGACCATTTGCTGGGGCGATGATTATATTTCCTGCACGCGTGGTGAACTGAACGCTATTGATATGGATATGAACCATATTCCCGATGCGGCGATGACCATTGCCACGGCGGCGTTATTTGCAAAAGGCACCACCACGCTGCGCAATATCTATAACTGGCGTGTTAAAGAAACCGATCGCCTGTTTGCGATGGCAACAGAACTGCGTAAAGTCGGTGCGGAAGTAGAAGAGGGGCACGATTACATTCGTATCACTCCACCGGAAAAACTGAACTTTGCCGAGATCGCGACATACAATGATCACCGGATGGCGATGTGTTTCTCGCTGGTGGCGTTGTCAGATACACCAGTGACGATTCTTGATCCCAAATGCACGGCCAAAACATTTCCGGATTATTTCGAGCAGCTGGCGCGGATTAGCCAGGCAGCCTGAATGAACAACGGGCAATAAATAGCCAAATCTTTCTTTATCAAAACGTCGGCACATTGTCGGCGTTTTTTTTCGGACCTTGTGAGTCATTTTGATTAATGGTAGCGTCGCTTGTCAATGTAAGTTGTTGATACATAATATTTATATATGATTAATCAACGGATGATTCACATGAAGAATACTAAATTACTGCTGGCGATTGCGACCTCTGCAGCATTACTGACAGGGTGTCAAAATACCCACGGTATTGATACCAATATGGCTATCAGCTCCGGTTTAAATGCCTATAAAGCAGCAACATTAAGCGATGCCGATGCAAAAGCGATTGCCAATCAGGGCTGTGCCGAAATGGACAGCGGCAATCAAGTCGCAAGTAAATCCAGCAAGTACGGTAAACGTCTGGCAAAAATCGCCAAAGCATTGGGTAACAATATTAATGGCACGCCGGTCAACTATAAGGTTTATATGACCAGCGACGTCAACGCATGGGCGATGGCGAACGGCTGTGTTCGTGTCTACAGTGGCCTGATGGACATGATGAATGACAACGAAATTGAAGGCGTTCTGGGCCATGAACTGGGCCACGTCGCGTTGGGTCACTCGCTGGCTGAAATGAAAGCTTCTTATGCGATCGTTGCCGCACGCGATGCCATTTCAGCTACCAGCGGTGTGGCTTCCCAGCTTTCCCGCTCACAATTAGGTGATATCGCAGAAGGCGCTATCAATGCTAAATACTCCCGTGATAAAGAGTCCGAAGCAGATGATTTCTCCTTTGATCTGTTGAAGAAACGTGGCATCAGCACCCAGGGGCTGGTTGGCAGCTTTGAAAAACTGGCTAGCCTGGATGGCGGTCGCACCCAGTCCATGTTTGACTCTCACCCACCATCAACAGAGCGTGCGCAACACATCCGTGATCGTATCGCCTCTGGTAAGTAAATCATTGTCATCTTTCGGGCTGGTCTTCTGCCAGCCCGCTATAATTGCGCAATAAATCCCCATCTGAATACAGACAAAACTGGTTTTTGCACACAACGTTAACGATTTGTGGCGTCGGCGCGTATAATGCGCGCGGTTATGTTAACGGTACGCCTGTTTTAAGGAGATAAAGATGACGGCAATTGCCCCGGTTATTACCATTGATGGCCCAAGCGGTGCAGGGAAAGGCACCTTGTGTAAGGCTATGGCGGAAGCGTTGCAATGGCATCTGCTGGACTCGGGTGCAATTTATCGCGTACTGGCATTGGCGGCATTACATCACCATGTTGATGTTGCGTCGGAAGATGCGCTGGTACCGCTGGCATCCCATCTGGATGTACGTTTTGTGTCGACCAATGGCAATCTGGAAGTGATCCTCGAAGGGGAAGATGTCAGCGGCGAAATTCGTACTCAGGAAGTGGCGAATGCAGCTTCACAAGTCGCGGCATTCCCACGCGTTCGTGAAGCATTATTGCGTCGCCAACGCGCGTTTCGCGAATTACCAGGTCTGATTGCCGATGGCCGCGACATGGGAACGGTGGTATTCCCTGATGCACCAGTGAAAATTTTCCTTGACGCCTCCTCGGAAGAACGTGCGCATCGCCGCATGCTACAGTTGCAGGAGAAGGGCTTTAGTGTTAACTTTGAGCGCCTTTTGGCCGAGATCAAAGAACGCGACGACCGCGATCGTAACCGAGCGGTAGCGCCACTGGTTCCGGCAGCCGATGCTTTAGTGTTGGATTCCACCACCTTAAGCATTGAGCAAGTGATTGAAAAAGCGCTACAATACGCGCGCCAGAAATTGGCTCTCGCATAAGCGACCGAATTTGCAGTACCCCCGTTGCAATGGAATGACAGCGGGTATGTTAAACAACCCCATCCGGGCATGGAGCCAGGTGGACGTTAAATATAAACCTGAAGATTAAACATGACTGAATCTTTTGCTCAACTCTTTGAAGAGTCCTTAAAAGAAATCGAAACCCGCCCGGGTTCTATCGTTCGTGGCGTTGTTGTTGCTATCGACAAAGACGTAGTACTGGTTGACGCTGGTCTGAAATCTGAGTCCGCCATCCCGGCTGAGCAGTTCAAAAACGCCCAGGGCGAGCTGGAAATCCAGGTAGGTGACGAAGTTGACGTTGCTCTGGACGCAGTAGAAGACGGCTTCGGTGAAACTCTGCTGTCCCGTGAGAAAGCTAAACGTCACGAAGCCTGGATCACGCTGGAAAAAGCTTACGAAGATGCTGAAACTGTTACCGGTGTTATCAACGGCAAAGTTAAGGGCGGCTTCACTGTTGAGCTGAACGGTATTCGTGCGTTCCTGCCAGGTTCTCTGGTAGACGTTCGTCCGGTGCGTGACACTCTGCACCTGGAAGGCAAAGAGCTTGAATTTAAAGTAATCAAGCTGGATCAGAAGCGCAACAACGTTGTTGTTTCTCGTCGTGCCGTTATCGAATCCGAAAACAGCGCAGAGCGCGATCAGCTGCTGGAAAACCTGCAGGAAGGCATGGAAGTTAAAGGTATCGTTAAGAACCTCACTGACTACGGTGCATTCGTTGATCTGGGCGGCGTTGACGGCCTGCTGCACATCACTGACATGGCCTGGAAACGCGTTAAGCATCCGAGCGAAATCGTCAACGTGGGCGACGAAATCACTGTTAAAGTGCTGAAGTTCGACCGCGAACGTACCCGTGTATCCCTGGGCCTGAAACAGCTGGGCGAAGATCCGTGGGTAGCTATCGCTAAACGTTATCCGGAAGGTACCAAACTGACTGGTCGCGTGACCAACCTGACCGACTACGGCTGCTTCGTTGAAATCGAAGAAGGCGTTGAAGGCCTGGTACACGTTTCCGAAATGGATTGGACCAACAAAAACATCCACCCGTCCAAAGTTGTTAACGTTGGCGATGTAGTGGAAGTTATGGTTCTGGATATCGACGAAGAACGTCGTCGTATCTCCCTGGGTCTGAAACAGTGCAAAGCTAACCCGTGGCAGCAGTTCGCGGAAACCCACAACAAGGGCGACCGTGTTGAAGGTAAAATCAAGTCTATCACTGACTTCGGTATCTTCATCGGCCTGGACGGCGGCATCGACGGCCTGGTTCACCTGTCTGACATTTCCTGGAACGTTGCAGGCGAAGAAGCAGTTCGTGAATACAAAAAAGGCGACGAAATCGCTGCAGTTGTTCTGCAGGTTGACGCAGAACGTGAACGTATCTCCCTGGGCGTTAAACAGCTCGCAGAAGATCCGTTCAACAACTGGGTTGCTCTGAACAAGAAAGGCGCTATCGTAACCGGTAAAGTAACTGCAGTTGACGCTAAAGGCGCAACCGTAGAACTGGCTGACGGCGTTGAAGGTTACCTGCGTGCTTCTGAAGCATCCCGTGACCGCGTTGAAGACGCTACCCTGGTTCTGAGCGTTGGCGACGAAGTTGAAGCTAAATTCACCGGCGTTGATCGTAAAAACCGCGCAATCAGCCTGTCTGTTCGTGCGAAAGACGAAGCTGACGAGAAAGATGCAATCGCAACTGTTAACAAACAGGAAGATGCAAACTTCTCCAACAACGCAATGGCTGAAGCTTTCAAAGCAGCTAAAGGCGAGTAATTCTCTGACTCTTCGGGATTTTTATTCCGAAGTTTGTTGAGTTTACTTGACAGATTGCAGGTTTCGTCCTGTAATCAAGCACTAAGGGCGGCTACGGCCGCCCTTAATCAATGCAGCAACAGCAGCCGCTTAATTTGCCTTTAAGGAACCGGAGGAATCATGACCAAGTCAGAATTGATAGAAAGACTTGCCACCCAGCAATCGCACATTCCCGCCAAGACGGTTGAAGATGCAGTAAAAGAGATGCTGGAGCATATGGCCTCGACTCTTGCGCAGGGCGAGCGTATTGAAATCCGCGGTTTCGGCAGTTTCTCTTTGCACTACCGCGCACCACGTACCGGACGTAATCCGAAGACTGGCGATAAAGTAGAACTGGAAGGAAAATACGTTCCTCACTTTAAACCTGGTAAAGAACTGCGCGATCGCGCCAATATTTACGGTTAAGTTTTTTACTCAAACTTGAACGAGAGAAAAGCACCTGTCGGGTGCTTTTTTCATTTCTCTAATCTGGAACTGGAAGCTGCCTCGCAGAGTTTTGAACAGTTTTCACCCTTTCGTTAAATTCTTCTGAATATGCCTCGGGGAACGCAAAATTCCCACCAGACAACCGCTCAACAAAGTTGCACACTTTCCATAAACAGGGAGGGGTGCATGAAAATAACGACAGTCGGTGTATGCATAATTAGCGGAATTTTTCCGTTGCTGATTTTGCCCCAATTGCCTGGGACATTAACCCTTGCGTTTCTGACTCTCTTCGCCTGCGTACTGGCATTTATCCCTGTTAAAACCGTCCGTTATATCGCGCTGACGTTGCTGTTTTTCGTTTGGGGCATATTATCAGCAAAGCAAATTTTGTGGGCAGGAGAAACCTTAACTGGCGCGACGCAGGATGCAATTGTTGAGATCACTGCAACTGACGGCATGACCACTCATTACGGTCAAATTACTCATCTACAAGGTCGACGTATATTCCCTGCGTCAGGTCTCGTGATGTATGGCGAATATCTTCCGCAAGCGGTTTGTGCTGGACAACAATGGTCAATGAAACTCAAAGTTCGTGCAGTTCATGGCCAACTTAATGATGGCGGCTTTGATAGCCAGCGTTATGCCATTGCCCAGCATCAGCCGCTCACCGGCCGTTTTCTGCAGGCAAGTGTCATTGAACCGAATTGTAGCCTGCGTGCACAGTATCTGGCGTCACTACAAACAACGCTGCAACCCTATCCGTGGAATGCGGGTATTCTTGGTTTAGGTATGGGGGAACGGTTATCCGTCCCCAAAGAAATCAAAAATATCATGCGCGATACTGGAACGGCGCATTTAATGGCGATATCGGGATTGCACATCGCTTTTGCGGCGTTGCTGGCTGCCGGACTCATTCGCAGTGGACAAATTTTTCTGCCTGGGCGCTGGATCCACTGGCAAATACCATTAATTGGCGGAATCTGCTGTGCTGCTTTTTATGCCTGGTTGACGGGAATGCAACCTCCTGCATTGCGTACCATGGTGGCGCTTGCTACGTGGGGAATGCTTAAGTTAAGTGGGCGACAGTGGAGTGGCTGGGATGTATGGATATGTTGTCTGGCGGCAATTTTGCTGATGGATCCTGTTGCCATTCTCTCGCAAAGTTTATGGCTCTCTGCCGCTGCGGTCGCGGCATTGATATTTTGGTATCAGTGGTTTCCCTGTCCTGAGTGGCAACTGCCGCCGGTATTGCGTGCAGTTGTTTCCCTCATCCATCTGCAACTGGGAATCACACTTCTGCTTATGCCCGTGCAAATCGTCATATTTCATGGCATTAGTCTGACCTCGTTTATTGCAAATCTATTAGCAATTCCCTTGGTGACATTTATCACGGTTCCGTTGATCCTCGCCGCGATGGTTGTGCATTTAAGCGGGCTGTTAATCCTGGAGCAAGGGTTATGGTTTCTTGCCGACCGGTCTTTGGCTTTACTTTTCTGGGGGTTAAAGAGTTTGCCGGAAGGGTGGATCAACATTGCTGAATGTTGGCAATGGCTATCATTTTCCCCATGGTTCTTACTGGTGGTATGGCGATTAAACGCCTGGCGAACGTTGCCAGCAATGTGTGTGGCTGGAGGCTTGCTGATGTGCTGGCCGCTGTGGCAAAAACCTCGACCTGACGAGTGGCAGCTGTACATGCTTGATGTCGGGCAAGGGCTGGCAATGGTGATAGCCAGAAACGGCAAAGCGATTCTCTATGACACAGGACTGGCCTGGCCTGAAGGGGATAGTGGGCAACAACTGATTATCCCCTGGCTCCACTGGCATAATCTTGAACCGGAAGGCGTTATTCTGAGCCATGAACATCTGGATCACCGGGGAGGGCTGGATTCAATATTGCATATATGGCCGATGTTATGGATCAGAAGTCCGTTAAACTGGGAACATCATCAGCCCTGTGTGCGTGGCGAAGCGTGGCAATGGCAAGGATTGCGTTTCAGCGCGCACTGGCCTTTACAAGGTAGCAACGATAAAGGAAATAACCATTCCTGTGTGGTTAAGGTTGATGACGGGACGAATAGCATTCTTCTAACCGGTGATATTGAAGCCCCAGCTGAACAAAAGATGCTAAGCCGTTACTGGCAGCAAGTGCAGGCAACATTGCTTCAGGTACCTCACCATGGCAGTAATACCTCATCATCGTTGCCATTAATTCAGCGAGTGAATGGAAAAGTGGCACTCGCATCGGCATCGTGCTATAACGCATGGCGACTGCCCTCTAACAAAGTTAAGCATCGCTATCAACTGCAAGGATATCAATGGATTGATACTCCACATCAAGGTCAAACAACGGTCAATTTTTCAGCGCAAGGCTGGCGGATTAGCAGCCTCAGGGAGCAAATTTTACCTCGTTGGTATCATCAGTGGTTTGGCGTGCCAGTGGATAACGGGTAGAATATGCGGCTATTTCAACAAATGCTGGTTTTTTGAATGCATAACGACAAAGATCTCTCTACGTGGCAGACATTCCGCCGACTGTGGCCAACCATTGCGCCTTTCAAAGCGGGTCTGATCGTGGCGGGCGTAGCGTTAATCCTCAACGCAGCCAGCGATACCTTCATGTTATCGCTCCTTAAGCCACTTCTTGATGATGGCTTTGGTAAAACAGATCGCTCCGTGCTGGTGTGGATGCCGCTGGTGGTGATCGGGCTGATGATTTTACGTGGTATCACCAGCTATGTCTCCAGCTACTGTATCTCCTGGGTATCAGGAAAGGTGGTAATGACCATGCGTCGCCGCCTGTTTGGTCACATGATGGGAATGCCAGTTTCATTCTTTGACAAACAGTCAACGGGTACGCTGTTGTCACGTATTACCTACGATTCCGAACAGGTTGCTTCTTCTTCTTCCGGCGCACTGATTACTGTTGTGCGTGAAGGTGCGTCGATCATCGGCCTGTTCATCATGATGTTCTATTACAGTTGGCAACTGTCGATCATTTTGATTGTGCTGGCACCGATTGTTTCGATTGCGATTCGCGTTGTATCGAAGCGTTTTCGCAACATCAGTAAAAACATGCAGAACACCATGGGGCAGGTGACCACCAGCGCAGAACAAATGCTGAAGGGCCACAAAGAAGTATTGATTTTCGGTGGTCAGGAAGTGGAAACGAAACGCTTTGATAAAGTCAGCAACCGAATGCGTCTTCAGGGGATGAAAATGGTTTCAGCCTCTTCCATCTCTGATCCGATCATTCAGCTGATCGCCTCTTTGGCGCTGGCGTTTGTTCTGTATGCGGCGAGCTTCCCAAGTGTCATGGATAGCCTGACTGCCGGTACGATTACCGTTGTTTTCTCTTCAATGATTGCACTGATGCGTCCGCTGAAATCGCTGACCAACGTTAACGCCCAGTTCCAGCGCGGTATGGCGGCTTGTCAGACGCTGTTTACCATTCTGGACAGTGAGCAGGAGAAAGATGAAGGTAAGCGCGTGATCGAGCGTGCGACTGGCGACGTGGAATTCCGCAATGTCACCTTTACTTATCCGGGACGTGACGTACCTGCATTGCGTAACATCAACCTGAAAATTCCGGCAGGGAAGACGGTTGCTCTGGTTGGACGCTCTGGTTCGGGTAAATCAACCATCGCCAGCCTGATCACGCGTTTTTACGATATTGATGAAGGCGAAATCCTGATGGATGGTCACGATCTGCGCGAGTATACCCTGGCGTCGTTACGTAACCAGGTTGCTCTGGTGTCGCAGAATGTCCATCTGTTTAACGATACGGTTGCTAACAACATTGCTTACGCACGGACTGAACAGTACAGCCGTGAGCAAATTGAAGAAGCGGCGCGTATGGCCTACGCCATGGACTTCATCAATAAGATGGATAACGGTCTCGATACAGTGATTGGTGAAAACGGCGTGCTGCTCTCTGGCGGTCAGCGTCAGCGTATTGCTATCGCTCGAGCCTTGTTGCGTGATAGCCCGATTCTGATTCTGGACGAAGCTACCTCGGCTCTGGATACCGAATCCGAACGTGCGATTCAGGCGGCACTGGATGAGTTGCAGAAAAACCGTACCTCTCTGGTGATTGCCCACCGCTTGTCTACCATTGAAAAGGCAGACGAAATCGTGGTCGTCGAGGATGGTGTCATTGTGGAACGCGGTACGCATAACGATTTGCTTGAGCACCGCGGCGTTTACGCGCAACTTCACAAAATGCAGTTTGGCCAATGATCGAAAAAATCTGGTCTGGTGAATCCCCTTTGTGGCGGCTATTGCTGCCACTCTCCTGGTTGTATGGCCTGGTGAGTGGCGCGATCCGTCTTTGCTATAAACTAAAACTGAAGCGCGCCTGGCGTGCCCCCGTACCGGTTGTCGTGGTTGGTAATCTCACCGCAGGCGGCAACGGAAAAACCCCGGTCGTTGTCTGGCTGGTGGAACAGTTGCAACAGCGCGGTATTCGCGTGGGGGTCGTATCGCGGGGATATGGTGGTAAGGCTGAATCTTATCCGCTGTTATTGTCGGCAGATACCACAACAGCACAGGCGGGTGATGAACCTGTGTTGATTTATCAACGCACTGATGCGCCTGTTGCGGTTTCTCCCGTTCGTTCTGATGCGGTAAAAGCCATTCTGGCGCAACACCCTGATGTGCAGATCATCGTAACCGACGACGGTTTACAGCATTACCGTCTGGCGCGTGATGTGGAAATTGTCGTTATTGATGGTGTGCGTCGCTTTGGCAATGGCTGGTGGTTGCCGGCGGGGCCAATGCGTGAGCGAGCGGGGCGCTTAAAGTCGGTTGATGCGGTAATCGTCAACGGCGGTGTCCCTCGCAGCGGTGAAATCCCCATGCATCTGCTGCCGGGTCAGGCGGTGAATTTACGTACCGGTACGCGTTGTGACGTTGCTCAGCTTGAACATGTAGTGGCGATGGCGGGGATTGGGCATCCGCCGCGCTTTTTTGCCACGCTGAAGATGTGTGGCGTACAACCGGAAAAATGTGTACCGCTGGCCGATCATCAGTCTTTGAACCATGCGGATGTCAGTGCGTTGGTAAGCGCCGGGCAAACGCTGGTAATGACTGAAAAAGATGCGGTGAAATGCCGGGCCTTTGCAGAAGAAAATTGGTGGTATTTGCCTGTAGACGCACAGCTTTCAGGTGATGAACCAGCGAAACTGCTTACGCAACTAACCTTGCTGGCTTCTGGCAACTAGTTACGCCGCGGCAGCGTTCGATTGATGGAGTCATGAATGTCGCTGCCGCACCTCTCCCTTGCTGATGCGCGTAATCTTCACCTTGCCGCACAAGGCCTGTTAAACAAACCCCGCCGTCGAGCGTCGTTGGAGGATATTCCGGCAACGATCTCCCGCATGTCCTTGCTGCAAATCGATACCATCAATATTGTTGCCCGTAGTCCATATCTGGTGCTTTTCAGTCGTCTGGGAAATTATCCTGCCCAGTGGCTGGATGAGTCTCTGGCGCGTGGCGAATTAATGGAATACTGGGCGCATGAAGCCTGCTTTATGCCGCGTAGCGACTTTCGTCTTATTCGCCACCGCATGCTGGCACCTGAAAAAATGGGCTGGAAATACAAAGACGCCTGGATGCAGGAACATGAGGCGGAAATTGCACAGTTAATTCAGCATATTCATGATAAGGGGCCGGTACGTTCAGCCGATTTTGAGCATCCTCGTAAAGGTGCAAGCGGCTGGTGGGAATGGAAGCCGCATAAACGGCATCTGGAAGGTTTATTTACTGCCGGAAAGGTGATGGTGATTGAACGGCGCAACTTCCAGCGCGTTTATGATTTAACCCACCGTGTCATGCCTGACTGGGATGATGAGCGCGATCTCGTTTCGCAAACAGAAGCAGAAATCATCATGCTGGATAACAGTGCGCGTAGCCTGGGAATATTCCGCGAACAGTGGCTGGCAGATTACTATCGGCTGAAACGTCCGGCACTGGCGGCGTGGCGCGAAGCGAGGGCTGAACAGCAGCAAATCATTGCTGTGCATGTTGAAAAATTGGGCAATCTTTGGCTGCATGATGATTTGCTGCCGCTACTCGAGCGAGCGCTGGCCGGAAAGCTCACTGCAACGCACAGCGCGGTACTTTCGCCTTTTGATCCTGTTGTCTGGGATCGCAAACGCGCAGAGCAGCTTTTTGATTTTAGCTACCGGCTGGAGTGCTATACCCCAGCGCCGAAACGCCAGTATGGCTATTTTGTTCTGCCGTTATTACATCGTGGGCAATTAGTTGGGCGAATGGATGCCAAAATGCATCGCCAGACAGGCATCCTTGAAGTTATCTCTCTGTGGTTACAGGAAGGTATTAAACCAACGACAACGCTGCAAAAAGGGCTACGTCAGGCGATTACTGATTTCGCTAACTGGCAGCAGGCAACGCGGGTGACATTAGGATGCTGCCCGCAAGGCCTCTTTACTGATTGCCGCACCGGCTGGGAAATAGACCCCGTCGCATAAATGATTATGATAAGATTTATGCATTCATAACCCGATCCATCTGGAGGAACTATGGATCATCGTCTGCTTGAAATCATTGCCTGCCCGGTTTGCAACGGAAAACTTTGGTATAACCAGGAAAAACAAGAGCTTATTTGCAAACTGGACAACCTCGCTTTCCCGCTGCGTGATGGCATTCCAGTGTTGCTGGAAACGGAAGCCCGCGTGCTGACTGCTGATGAGAGTAAATCATGAGTTTTGTGGTCATTATTCCCGCGCGCTACGCGTCCACGCGTCTGCCCGGTAAACCATTGGTTGATATTAACGGCAAACCCATGATTGTTCATGTTCTTGAACGCGCGCGTGAATCAGGTGCCGAGCGCATCATCGTGGCAACCGATCATGAGGATGTTGCCCGCGCCGTTGAAGCCGCTGGCGGTGAAGTATGTATGACGCGCGCCGATCATCAGTCAGGAACAGAACGTCTGGCGGAAGTTGTCGAAAAATGCGCATTCAGCGACGACACGGTGATCGTTAATGTGCAGGGTGATGAACCGATGATCCCTGCGACAATCATTCGTCAGGTTGCTGATAACCTCGCTCAGCGTCAGGTGGGTATGGCGACTCTGGCGGTGCCAATCCACAATGCGGAAGAAGCGTTTAACCCGAATGCGGTGAAAGTGGTTCTCGACGCTGAAGGGTATGCACTGTACTTCTCTCGCGCCACCATTCCTTGGGATCGTGATCGTTTTGCAGAAGGCCTTGAAACCGTTGGCGATAACTTCCTGCGTCATCTTGGTATTTATGGCTACCGTGCAGGCTTTATCCGTCGTTACGTCAACTGGCAGCCAAGTCCGTTAGAACACATCGAAATGTTAGAGCAGCTTCGTGTTCTGTGGTACGGCGAAAAAATCCATGTTGCTGTTGCTCAGGAAGTTCCTGGCACAGGTGTGGATACCCCTGAAGATCTTGAGCGCGTTCGCGCTGAAATGCGCTAATTTCACTTCACGACACTTCAGCCAATTTTGGGAGGAGTGTCGTACCGTTACGATTTTCCTCAATTTTTCTTTTCAACAATTGATCTCATTCAGGTGACATCTTTTATATTGGCGCTCATTATGAAAGCAGTAGCTTTTATGAGGGTAATCTGAATGGAACAGCTGCGTGCCGAATTAAGCCATTTACTGGGCGAAAAACTCAGTCGTATTGAGTGCGTCAATGAAAAAGCGGATACGGCGTTGTGGGCTTTGTATGACAGCCAGGGAAACCCAATGCCGTTAATGGCAAGAAGCTTTAGTACGCCCGGAAAAGCCCGACAACTGGCATGGAAAACCACCATGCTGGCAAGAAGTGGGACTGTCCGTATGCCGACTATTTATGGTGTGATGACGCATGAAGAACACCCCGGCCCCGATGTCCTGCTACTGGAGCGGATGCGTGGTGTTTCGGTGGAGGCACCAGCCCGAACACCAGAACGCTGGGAACAACTCAAAGACCAAATCGTTGAAGCCTTACTGGCCTGGCACCGTCAGGACAGTCGCGGTTGCGTCGGCGCGGTCGACAATACTCAGGAAAATTTCTGGCCCTCATGGTACCGGCAACATGTTGAAGTGCTATGGACCACGCTCAATCAGTTCAATAACACCGGTCTGACGATGCAGGATAAGCGGATCCTGTTTCGCACTCGCGAATGTCTCCCGGCATTATTTGAAGGCTTTAACGACAATTGTGTGCTGATTCACGGTAACTTCTGTTTACGCAGCATGTTGAAAGATTCGCGCAGCGATCAGTTACTGGCGATGGTCGGGCCGGGACTAATGCTTTGGGCACCGCGAGAATACGAACTGTTCCGACTAATGGATAATTCTCTGGCGGAAGATTTGCTCTGGAGTTACCTGCAACGCGCGCCAGTGGCGGAGTCGTTCATCTGGCGGCGTTGGTTGTATGTGTTATGGGATGAAGTTGCGCAACTGGTTAATACCGGACGATTTAGTCGGCGCAACTTCGATCTGGCATCAAAATCACTCTTGCCGTGGCTCGCCTGACGAACCTTTTAGCCACTGCCAGATACGGCCAAGCGTTTCATAGCCAACACGATCGCTATGCATCAACCAGACCGGAGAAGGGATTGCCCGTTCCCACGGGTTAAGCGGCGAGTCGATGGCCAACTGATTCGCCGGGGCTGGTAGCGGATTTAACCCTTCCTGCTGAAAAAAGATCATCGCCCGCGGCAGATGTGATGCGGAGGTCACCAGCAGGAAAGGGGCGTCACCAATCGCCTGTTTCACTGCTGCAGCTTCTTCTTCGGTATCTTTTGGCAAATCCAGGGTGATAATTTGCTCGCGCGGCACGCCCAGCGATTGCGCAACTCTGGCACCTACTTCCGCTGTACTCACCGTATTGGTTTTTGCTACGCCTCCCGTGAAGATCAGTTTTGATCCCGGATTTTCGCGCCATAAGCGAATACCTTCATTCAGGCGTGGCAGACTGTTATTGATTAAATTAGAGCTCGGTGCCCACTGCGGGTTCCAGGTATAACCACCTCCGAGCACCACGATATAGTCCACTTTTTGCGAATTATTCCATGTCGGATAGGTGCTTTCGATGGGACGCAGCAGGCGGTCGGCTACCGGTTGCAAACTCAATAACAAGAGCGCCAGCCACCCAATGCTAATAAAAATCTTCCCGGTTTTTTGAAAACGGCTAAACCACAGCAGCGCCAGGCCAGCGCCAATAATCAACAACATCAGCGGAAGTGGCAGCAACATATTGCCAATCACTTTTTTCAGTGTAAAAAGCATCCTTTCTGGTTCCTTTTTTAACCATATAGCAAGGGATCGCCAGCGATATTACACCAGACGGGTTCATTCTCGCCGTGGCTGTGACAAAATAGCGTCTTTATCAGAAAACGTCTTAGCCAACCGGTGGAGAAAGCAATGCAGGATCGCAATTTTGATGATATTGCGGAAAAGTTTTCCCGTAACATTTACGGCACCACCAAAGGGCAGCTTCGACAGGCTATTCTGTGGCAGGATCTCGATCGCGTGCTGGCGGAAATGGGCCCGCAAAAACTGCGTGTGCTGGATGCTGGCGGTGGAGAAGGGCAGACCGCAATCAAAATGGCCGAGCGTGGGCATCAGGTCATTTTATGCGATCTTTCTGCGCAGATGATCGACCGCGCAAAACAGGCGGCAGAAGCAAAAGGTGTGAGCGACAACATGCAATTTATACATTGCGCCGCTCAGGATGTTGCTTCGCATTTGGAAACGCCCGTTGATCTGATATTGTTCCATGCGGTGCTCGAGTGGGTGGCCGATCCCCGCAGTGTATTGCAGACCCTGTGGTCAGTGTTGCGTCCAGGCGGCGTGTTGTCGTTAATGTTCTACAATGCGCATGGTTTGTTGATGCATAACATGGTCGCCGGGAATTTTGATTACGTGCAGGCGGGAATGCCGAAAAAGAAAAAACGGACGCTTTCGCCAGATTATCCACGCGACCCGGCGCAGGTTTATCTGTGGCTGGAAGAAGCTGGTTGGCAAATTATGGGTAAGACAGGCGTTCGCGTGTTTCATGATTATCTGCGCGAGAAACACCAGCAGCGCGACTGCTATGAAGCATTACTTGAATTAGAAACGCGTTATTGCCGTCAGGAACCGTATATTACCCTGGGGCGTTATATTCATGTCACCGCGCGCAAACCGCAGAGCAAGGATAAAGTATGAGTGAATTTTCCCAGACAGTCCCCGAACTGGTTGCCTGGGCCAGAAAAAATGACTTCTCCATCTCGCTGCCGGTAGACCGACTCTCTTTTCTGCTGGCGGTTGCCACGCTGAACGGCGAGCGTCTGGATGGTGAGATGAGTGAAGGCGAGCTGGTGGATGCATTCCGCCATGTGAGTGATGCGTTTGAGCAAACCAGCGAAACCATCGGCGTGCGCGCCAATAACGCGATCAACGACATGGTGCGTCAACGTCTGCTGAACCGCTTTACCAGCGAGCAGGCGGAAGGGAACGCAATTTACCGTCTGACGCCGCTCGGCATCGGCATTACTGACTACTACATCCGTCAGCGCGAGTTTTCTACGCTGCGTCTTTCTATGCAGTTGTCGATTGTGGCGGGTGAGCTCAAACGCGCAGCAGATGCCGCCGAAGAGGGCGGTGATGAATTTCACTGGCACCGTAATGTCTATGCGCCACTGAAATATTCGGTAGCAGAAATTTTCGACAGTATCGACCTGACGCAACGTCTGATGGACGAACAGCAGCAGCAGGTGAAGGACGATATCGCCCAGTTGCTGAACAAAGACTGGCGGGCGGCGATTTCCAGCTGTGAATTGTTGCTTTCGGAAACTTCCGGAACGCTGCGTGAATTGCAGGATACGCTGGAAGCGGCAGGCGACAAATTGCAGGCTAATCTGTTGCGCATTCAGGATGCGACGATGACCCATGACGATCTGCATTTCGTCGATCGTCTGGTGTTCGATCTGCAGAGCAAACTCGATCGTATTATCAGTTGGGGCCAGCAATCCATCGACTTGTGGATTGGCTACGACCGCCACGTACACAAATTTATTCGTACCGCGATCGATATGGATAAAAACCGCGTCTTTGCTCAGCGGTTACGTCAGTCGGTACAAACCTATTTTGATGAGCCGTGGGCGCTAACTTATGCCAATGCCGATCGTCTGCTGGATATGCGTGACGAAGAGATGGCACTGCGCGATGAAGAAGTGACTGGGGAACTTCCTGAGGATCTGGAATACGAAGAGTTTAACGAGATCCGCGAACAGCTGGCGGCGATCATCGAAGAACAACTTGCCGTGTACAAAACCAGACAAGTGCCGCTGGATCTTGGTCTGGTGGTACGCGAATATCTGTCACAGTATCCGCGTGCACGTCACTTTGACGTTGCGCGTATTGTTATTGATCAGGCGGTACGTCTTGGCGTAGCGCAAGCAGATTTCACCGGACTGCCAGCGAAATGGCAGCCGATTAATGATTACGGAGCCAAGGTACAGGCGCATGTCATCGACAAATATTGAACAAGTGATGCCGGTTAAGCTGGCGCAGGCGCTGGCGAATCCGTTATTTCCGGCGCTGGACAGCGCCTTACGTTCAGGCCGCCATATTGGCCTCGACGAACTGGATAATCATGCATTCCTGATGGATTTTCAGGAATATCTGGAAGAGTTTTACGCGCGTTATAACGTTGAGCTTATTCGCGCACCGGAAGGGTTCTTCTATTTACGCCCACGTTCCACCACTCTTATCCCGCGTTCCGTCTTGTCGGAACTGGATATGATGGTCGGGAAAATCCTCTGTTATCTCTATCTCAGCCCGGAACGGCTGGCGAATGAGGGGATTTTCACCCAGCAGGAACTGTACGACGAACTGCTCACCCTGGCCGATGAAGCAAAACTGCTGAAACTGGTGAACAACCGTTCAACCGGTTCAGACGTTGACCGTCAGAAGTTGCAGGAGAAAGTACGTTCTTCGCTCAACCGTCTGCGTCGTTTAGGCATGGTGTGGTTTATGGGCCACGACAGCAGCAAGTTTCGCATTACCGAATCGGTGTTCCGCTTCGGAGCCGATGTGCGTGCTGGCGACGATCCCCGTGAAGCACAGCGTCGCCTGATTCGTGATGGCGAAGCAATGCCGATTGAAAATCATCTGCAACTCAACGATGAAACCGAAGAGAATCAGCCAGATAGCGGAGAGGAAGAATAATGATTGAACGCGGTAAATTTCGCTCACTGACGCTGATTAACTGGAACGGCTTTTTTGCCCGAACTTTTGACCTTGACGAGCTGGTCACGACGCTTTCTGGCGGTAACGGGGCGGGTAAATCCACCACCATGGCGGCGTTCGTTACGGCGCTGATCCCCGACCTGACCCTGCTGCATTTCCGTAACACTACGGAAGCCGGGGCCACCAGCGGTTCGCGCGATAAAGGTCTGCACGGTAAGCTGAAAGCGGGTGTCTGTTATTCGATGCTCGACACCATTAACTCGCGCCACCAGCGCGTGGTGGTCGGTGTGCGTCTGCAACAGGTTGCCGGACGCGATCGTAAAGTGGATATCAAACCATTTGCCATTCAGGGACTGCCGATGTCGGTGCAGCCGACACAGCTGGTGACCGAAACCCTGAACGAACGCCAGGCGCGCGTGCTGCCGCTTAACGAGCTGAAAGACAAGCTCGAGGCGATGGAAGGCGTGCAGTTTAAACAGTTCAACTCCATTACCGATTACCACTCGCTGATGTTCGATCTGGGCATCATCGCGCGTCGTCTGCGCTCCGCATCTGACCGTAGCAAATTCTATCGTCTGATCGAAGCTTCGCTGTATGGCGGGATCTCCAGTGCCATTACCCGTTCTCTGCGCGACTACCTGTTGCCGGAAAACAGCGGCGTGCGTAAAGCGTTCCAGGACATGGAAGCGGCGCTGCGTGAAAACCGCATGACGCTGGAAGCGATTCGTGTCACCCAGTCGGACCGTGACCTGTTTAAGCATCTGATCAGCGAAGCTACCAACTACGTGGCGGCGGACTACATGCGTCACGCCAACGAGCGCCGTGTCCATCTCGACAAAGCCCTGGAGTTTCGTCGCGAGTTACATACTTCGCGTCAGCAACTGGCGGCTGAGCAGTACAAACACGTCGATATGGCGCGTGAGCTGGCAGAGCACAACGGTGCCGAAGGCGATCTGGAAGCGGATTATCAGGCGGCCAGCGATCACCTGAACCTGGTGCAAACCGCACTGCGTCAGCAGGAGAAGATCGAACGCTACGAAGCGGATCTCGATGAGCTGCAGATCCGTCTGGAAGAGCAAAACGAAGTGGTGGCAGAAGCCATCGAACGCCAGGAAGAGAACGAGGCTCGCGCGGAAGCTGCCGAACTGGAAGTGGACGAGCTGAAAAGCCAGCTTGCTGACTACCAGCAGGCGCTGGACGTCCAGCAAACGCGCGCGATCCAGTATAACCAGGCGATTGCTGCACTTAATCGTGCCAAAGAACTGTGTCATCTGCCGGACTTAACCGCCGACAGCGCCGCCGAATGGCTGGAAACCTTCCAGGCGAAAGAGCTGGAAGCGACTGAAAAAATGCTCTCTCTTGAGCAGAAAATGAGCATGGCGCAAACCGCGCACAGCCAGTTTGAGCAGGCTTATCAGCTGGTGGTGGCAATCAACGGCCCACTGGCGCGTAACGAGGCGTGGGATGTCGCTCGCGAACTATTGCGCGAAGGGGTCGATCAGCGTCACCTGGCAGAGCAGGTTCAGCCGCTGCGGATGCGATTAAGCGAACTGGAACAGCGTCTACGCGAGCAGCAAGAAGCTGAGCGTCTGCTGGCAGATTTCTGCAAACGTCAGGGCAAGAATTTTGATATCGACGAACTGGAAGCCCTGCATCAGGAACTGGAAGCACGCATTGCCTCTCTTTCCGATAGCGTGTCTAACGCCCGTGAAGAGCGCATGGCACTGCGCCAGGAGCAGGAACAGCTGCAGTCTCGCATTCAGAGTTTGATGCAGCGTGCGCCGGTTTGGCTGGCAGCGCAAAACAGTCTCAACCAGTTGAGCGAACAGTGCGGCGAAGAGTTTACCTCCAGCCAGGACGTCACCGAATATCTGCAACAGTTGCTGGAGCGTGAGCGAGAGGCGATTGTTGAACGCGATGAAGTGGGCGCGCGCAAAAACGCCGTCGATGAAGAGATCGAACGTTTAAGCCAGCCTGGCGGCTCTGAAGATCAGCGTCTGAACGCGCTGGCGGAGCGTTTTGGTGGTGTGCTGCTGTCAGAAATTTATGACGACGTTAGCCTGGAAGATGCGCCGTACTTCTCAGCGCTGTATGGCCCGTCACGCCACGCCATCGTGGTGCCAGATCTGTCACAGGTAACTGAACACCTGGAAGGCTTGACCGATTGCCCGGAAGATCTCTATCTGATCGAAGGAGATCCGCAGTCATTCGATGACAGCGTGTTCAGCGTTGATGAGCTGGAAAAAGCGGTAGTGGTGAAAATCGCCGATCGTCAGTGGCGTTATTCACGTTTCCCGGAAGTGCCGCTGTTTGGTCGTGCTGCGCGTGAAAGCCGTATTGAAAGCCTCCATGCCGAGCGTGAAGTGCTTTCCGAACGCTTCGCCACGCTCTCCTTTGATGTACAGAAAACTCAGCGTCTGCATCAGGCGTTCAGCCGCTTTATCGGCAGTCATCTGGCGGTTGCGTTTGAGTCTGACCCGGAAGCAGAAATCCGTCAACTGAACAGCCGTCGCGTCGAACTGGAGCGGGCGTTAAGTAATCATGAAAATGATAACCAGCAGCAGCGTATTCAGTTTGAGCAGGCGAAAGAGGGCGTTACGGCGCTGAACCGCATTCTGCCGCGTCTCAACCTGTTGGCTGATGACAGCCTGGCGGATCGCGTCGATGAAATCCGCGAACGTCTGGATGAAGCCCAGGAAGCCGCGCGTTTTGTTCAGCAGTTTGGCAATCAACTGGCGAAACTGGAACCGATTGTTTCGGTATTGCAGAGCGACCCGGAACAGTTCGAACAGTTAAAAGAAGATTACGCGTACTCTCAGCAGATGCAGCGCGATGCCCGTCAGCAGGCGTTTGCCCTGACGGAAGTGGTGCAGCGTCGTGCGCACTTTAGCTATTCTGACTCGGCAGAAATGCTTAGCGGTAACAGCGATCTCAACGAAAAACTGCGTGAACGTCTGGAACAGGCGGAAGCGGAGCGTACCCGCGCTCGCGAAGCGTTGCGCGGTCACGCAGCGCAGTTGAGTCAGTACAACCAGGTGCTGGCTTCGCTGAAAAGTTCTTACGACACCAAAAAAGAGCTACTCAACGATCTGCAACGTGAATTGCAGGATATCGGCGTGCGTGCTGATAGCGGGGCAGAAGAGCGGGCGCGTATTCGCCGTGACGAGCTGCATGCGCAACTGAGCAATAACCGTTCACGCCGCAATCAACTGGAAAAAGCGCTTACCTTCTGCGAAGCGGAGATGGACAACCTGACCCGCAAACTGCGCAAGCTGGAGCGGGATTACTTTGAGATGCGCGAGCAGGTAGTGACCGCCAAAGCGGGCTGGTGTGCGGTGATGCGCATGGTGAAAGATAACGGCGTTGAGCGCCGCTTACACCGTCGTGAGCTGGCTTATCTCTCCGCTGATGATTTGCGTTCCATGTCGGATAAGGCGTTAGGTGCGCTGCGTCTGGCGGTGGCGGATAACGAACATCTGCGCGACGTGCTGCGCATGTCGGAAGATCCGAAACGTCCGGAGCGTAAAATTCAGTTCTTCGTGGCGGTTTATCAGCATCTGCGTGAACGTATTCGTCAGGATATTATTCGTACCGATGATCCGGTGGAAGCTATCGAACAGATGGAGATTGAACTTAGCCGTCTGACCGAAGAATTAACCTCCCGTGAACAGAAACTGGCGATCAGTTCCCGCAGCGTGGCGAACATCATTCGCAAAACCATTCAGCGCGAGCAGAACCGTATCCGTATGCTCAACCAGGGGTTGCAGAACGTATCGTTTGGTCAGGTGAACAGCGTGCGTCTCAACGTGAACGTGCGTGAAACGCACGCCATGCTACTGGATGTGCTCTCTGAACAGCACGAGCAGCATCAGGATCTGTTTAACAGCAACCGTTTGACCTTCTCGGAAGCGCTGGCGAAACTGTATCAACGTCTTAACCCGCAGATTGATATGGGGCAGCGCACGCCGCAGACCATCGGTGAAGAACTGCTGGATTACCGCAACTATCTGGAAATGGAAGTTGAGGTTAACCGTGGTTCCGATGGCTGGCTGCGCGCAGAGTCTGGTGCATTGTCGACCGGTGAGGCGATTGGTACCGGTATGTCGATTCTGGTGATGGTGGTACAAAGCTGGGAAGATGAATCTCGCCGCCTGCGCGGTAAAGATATCTCTCCTTGCCGCCTGCTGTTCCTCGATGAAGCAGCGCGACTGGATGCTCGTTCTATCGCCACGCTGTTTGAATTGTGTGAGCGTTTGCAAATGCAACTCATCATCGCAGCGCCGGAAAATATCAGCCCGGAGAAAGGCACCACCTATAAACTGGTGCGTAAAGTCTTCCAGAATACCGAACACGTTCATGTCGTCGGCCTGCGAGGATTTGCGCCGCAACTCCCTGAAACGCTTCCAGGAACTGACGAAGCGCCTTCTCAGGCGAGTTAAAATTAAGGCGGCAGCAATGCCGCCTTTTCTTTTTCCGAAAACTCCGTTTCTGCACTAAAAAAGTGGCACATTACGGCGCGCTTTTCTTTAAACTTCTTTACATTAGGTTATGTAAAAACGTATCGGCGTTTATATACTGAAGATAAGCCTGATGAGTAACAGGCTTGCTCGTCATACTTTCGTGAGTATTGGCGTTGTACAGGCAAGTCGTAAAATAACAGCCTGGCTATTCAGAGTATGATAAAAACAGGGGGCAAGGGATGTTGCTTAATATGATGTGTGGTCGTCGGCTGTCGGCAATCAGTTTGTGCCTGGCCGTAACATTCGCTCCACTGTTCAATGCGCAGGCCGATGAGCCTGAAGTAATCCCTGGCGACAGCCCGGTGGCTGTCAGTGAACAGGGCGAGGCACTGCCGCAGGCGCAAGCCACGGCAATAATGGCGGGGATCCAGCCATTGCCTGAAGGTGCGGCAGAAAAAGCCCGCACGCAAATCGAATCTCAATTACCCGCAGGTTACAAGCCGGTTTATCTTAACCAGCTTCAACTGTTGTATGCCGCACGCGATATGCAACCCATGTGGGAAAACCGTGATGCTGTTAAAGCCTTCCAGCAACAGCTGGCAGAGGTGGCGATTGCCGGTTTCCAGCCGCAGTTTAATAAATGGGTAGAGTTACTGACCGATCCTGGTGTTAACGGGATGGCACGCGACGTGGTGCTCTCTGATGCGATGATGGGCTATCTCCATTTCATTGCAAATATTCCGGTCAAAGGCACTCGCTGGCTATATAGCAGTAAACCTTATGCACTTGCAACGCCGCCGCTCTCGGTGATTAACCAATGGCAGCTGGCGCTGGATAAAGGTCAATTGCCTACGTTTGTTGCAGGACTGGCACCGCAGCATCCGCAATATGCGGCGATGCATGAATCGTTACTGGCCTTACTCTGTGACACCAAACCGTGGCCCCAACTGACCGGCAAAGCAACGTTGCGCCCAGGGCAGTGGAGTAACGACGTACCGGCGTTGCGCGAAATATTGCAACGCACAGGCATGTTGGACGGGGGGCCGAAAATTACTCTACCTGGCGATGACACGCCAACTGACGCGGTAGTCAGCCCATCCGCTGTTACTGTTGAAACAGCAGAAACTAAGCCGATGGATAAGCAAACGACGTCTCGTAGTAAACCTGCGCCTGCCGTTCGCGCCGCCTACGATAATGAACTGGTGGAAGCCGTTAAACGTTTTCAGGCATGGCAAGGATTGGGGGCAGATGGTGCTATTGGCCCGGCAACACGTGACTGGTTAAACGTAACGCCCGCCCAGCGTGCTGGCGTGTTGGCTCTCAACATCCAGCGATTGCGCTTGCTGCCAACAGAGCTTTCTACCGGGATCATGGTTAACATTCCGGCCTATTCGCTGGTCTACTATCAGAACGGCAATCAGGTGCTGGATTCGCGAGTCATTGTCGGTCGCCCCGATCGCAAAACGCCGATGATGAGCAGTGCCCTTAACAACGTAGTGGTAAACCCGCCGTGGAACGTACCTCCAACTCTGGCACGCAAAGATATTCTGCCAAAAGTGCGCAACGATCCGGGATATCTCGAAAGCCATGGCTATACGGTGATGCGCGGCTGGAACAGCAGAGAAGCGATTGACCCATGGCAGGTTGACTGGTCTACAATCACGGCCTCGAATTTACCGTTCCGCTTCCAGCAGGCTCCAGGCCCACGGAACTCGCTGGGGCGCTATAAATTCAATATGCCGAGTTCAGAGGCCATTTATTTGCATGACACGCCGAACCACAATCTGTTCAAGCGTGATACACGCGCATTGAGCTCAGGCTGTGTACGAGTGAATAAAGCTTCCGATCTGGCGAATATGCTGTTGCAGGATGCAGGCTGGAATGACAAACGTATTTCTGATGCGCTGAAGCAGGGTGATACACGTTACGTCAATATTCGGCAGTCGATTCCGGTGAATATCTACTACCTGACGGCCTTTGTTGGTGCAGATGGTCGTACCCAGTATCGTACAGATATTTACAATTATGATCTGCCTGCGCGATCCAGCTCGCAAATCGTATCGAAAGCGGAACAATTAATCAGGTAAATGAAGTAGTTCGGGGAAATCAGTTGTCGTAATAATTAGCATGATTGGGGGCGATTCTCTGCAGCCCCCGTCACTGCTGGGGTTGAGTCATCTTGACGTCTGCTTTACGGGCGGTTAAGGTGCCTCTTGTGCGCCAGAAGTGCATATAAACGATAACATTGACCTGTAGACTTGATTATCATGGACAAATTCGACGCTAATCGCCGCAAATTGCTGGCGCTTGGTGGCGTTGCACTCGGTGCCGCCATCCTGCCGACCCCTGCGTTTGCAACACTCTCTACCCCACGCCCGCGCATTTTGACACTCAATAATCTTCATACCGGAGAGTCAATCAAAGCGGAGTTTTTCGATGGCAGAGGCTATATTCAGGAAGAATTGGCAAAACTTAACCATTTTTTCCGCGATTACCGCGCGAACAAAATAAAGTCCATCGACCCAGGATTATTCGACCAGTTGTATCGCCTGCAAGGGTTGTTAGGCACGCGCAAACCGGTGCAACTCATTTCCGGTTATCGTTCTATTGATACCAACAATGAACTACGCGCCCGCAGCCGTGGAGTAGCGAAGAAAAGCTATCACACTAAAGGCCAGGCGATGGATTTCCATATTGAAGGTATCGCGTTAAGCAATATTCGCAAAGCCGCGTTATCTATGCGCGCAGGTGGTGTAGGATATTACCCACGTAGTAACTTTGTGCATATTGATACCGGGCCAGCACGGCACTGGTAGCAATCGCTTAACGAAACAGGGGCAGTATGAACTATCGTATTATTCCGGTCACCGCATTCTCCCAGAACTGTTCATTAATCTGGTGTGAACAAACCCGTCTGGCCGCACTGGTCGATCCTGGCGGCGATGCGGAAAAAATCAAACAGGAAGTTGATGACAGCGGCCTGACACTGATGCAGATCCTGCTGACGCATGGTCATCTGGACCACGTTGGCGCAGCGGCGGAACTGGCGCAACATTACGGCGTGCCAGTTTTTGGCCCGGAAAAAGAAGATGAGTTCTGGCTGCAAGGCTTGCCTGCGCAAAGTCGTATGTTTGGTCTGGAAGAGTGCCAGCCGCTGACGCCAGATCGTTGGCTGAACGAAGGCGATACCATCAGCATAGGGAATGTGACTTTACAGGTGTTACATTGCCCTGGGCATACGCCGGGTCATGTAGTGTTTTTTGATGATCGGGCAAAGCTGCTGATTTCTGGCGATGTTATTTTCAAAGGCGGAGTAGGGCGCAGTGACTTCCCGCGTGGCGATCATAATCAACTGATTTCTTCAATCAAAGATAAATTGCTGCCACTGGGGGATGACGTGACATTTATTCCGGGTCACGGACCATTATCCACACTTGGTTATGAACGCCTGCATAATCCCTTCCTGCAAGACGAAATGCCCGTCTGGTAAGGCACATAAAAAAGCCCGCTTTTAATGCGGGCCTGGATTTCTGGCAAAGTGCGCTTTGTTTATGCCGGATGCGGCACGAGCGCCTTATCCGGCCTACAAAATCGTGCAAATTCAAAATATTGCAGGGGACGCGTAGGCCTGATAAGCGTAGCGCATCAGGCAATGTTACGTTTGTCATCAGTCTCAGCCCGCTTTTCAGCGGGCTTCATTGTTTTTAATGCTTACAGCACTGCCACAATCGCTTCGCACAGCGGAGCCATGTTATCTGGTGTCATCCCGGCCACATTTACGCGACCAGAAGCAACCGCATATACGCCAAACTCTTCGCGCAGACGCAGCACTTGTTCTTTTGTCAGGCCACTGAAGGAGAACATGCCGTTCTGTTTGATGATAAAGCTGAAGTCGCGGTTTGCGCCTTTTTCCTGCAGCGTATTGACGAACAACTGACGCATACGCTGAATACGCTGGCGCATATCAGTCAGCTCTTGTTCCCAAATCGCACGTAACGCATCGTTGCTCAGGATGGTGGCAACAACAGAAGCGCCGTGTGCTGGTGGGTTAGAGTAGTTAGCGCGAATCGCCGCTTTCATTTGGCTGAATGCGCGATCAACGGTTTCACTGTCGGCAGCAACCAGAGTACAAGCGCCAACACGCTCGTTGTACAGGCCAAAGTTTTTAGAGTAGGAACTGGCAACAATCAGCTCTTTATGCATAACCGCGAAAGCGCGCAGTCCTTCAGCATCTTCTTCCAGACCACGGGCAAAACCCTGGTAAGCGAAGTCAAACAGCGGTAACCAGCCTTTCTCAACGGAGAGTTGTGCCAGTGTCTGCCATTGTTCCAGCGTAGGGTCGATACCGGTTGGGTTATGGCAGCAGCCATGGAACAGCACTACGTCGCCAGCCTGAGCTTCATTCAGGCTGTTAATCAGTGCATCGAAGTCAAGAGTGTGATTTTCCGCATCATAATAAGCGTATTCACGAACTTCCAGACCTGCAGAGTTAAAGACGCTCTTATGGTTCGGCCAGCTTGGGTTGCTCACCCACACTCGCTTAACGCTGGTATTTTTTGCCAGGAAATCGGCAGCTACGCGTAGTGCGCCAGTGCCCCCCGGAGTCTGTGCCGTGCGAGCACGTTTGTCATTGATCAGGGCGCTACCTTTACCAAACAGCAGTTCCTGAGTGCAGCGACCAAATTCAGGGATGCCGTCAATGCCGAGGTAATTTTTGGTGGTTTCATTTTCGAGCAGATACTGTTCAGCCTTTTTCACGCTGGTCAGTACCGGGGTTTTGCCCGTCTCATCTTTATAGACACCAATCCCGAGGTTAATTTTGCCGGGACGTTCATCGGCACGAAACAGATCGGCCAGGCCCAGAATCGGGTCGGCAGGAGCGGCGGTAATGTTCTCAAACATGACGAGGTTCCATTATGGTTACAGAAGGGAAGTCCGCTATCAGGGTAACGGGAGATTTACAAAATTCCAACTATTACTGATGAAAACTCAGGCTGTTTTTGCAAGACGTGAGATTGCTCTGGAAGGTATAAAAAAAACAGGACCAAAGTCCTGTTTTTTCGGCATTTAACAAAGAGGTGTGCTATTAGAACTGGTAAACGATACCCACAGCAACGGTGTCGTCTGAACCTACGCCCAGTTTGTTGTCAGAATCGATCTGGTTGATGATGTAGTCAACATAGGTGGACATGTTTTTGTTGAAGTAGTAGGTTGCGCCCACTTCAAAGTAGTTCACCAGATCAACATCACCGATACCTTCTACGTCTTTCGCTTTAGATTTGGTGTAAGCGATGGACGGACGCAGACCGAAATCGAACTGGTATTGCGCAACTAACAGAACGTCTTGCGTTTTGTTGGCGAAGCCGCTGGTGTTTGTAAATTTATTAGTGATCGGCGTAGCGTTACGGGTTTCACCGTAGTTCGCTGCCAGGTAGATGTTGTTCGCGTCGTACTTCAGACCAGTAGCCCACTGTTCAGCTTTTTTACCGTTGCCAAGAGGTTGAGCTTCTTGCAGGTTGGTACGGTCAGCTGCACCATAAGCACCAACGATACCAAAGCCTTCGTATTCGTAGCTGATAGAACCGCCAACACCGTCGCCGTTAGAGCGGCGTGCAGTGTCACGCTCGTTTTTACCCAGGTACTGAACAGCGAAGTTCAGGCCATCAACCAGACCAAAGAAGTTGGAGTTACGATAGGTAGCAACGCCGCCAACACGACCAACGAAGAAGTCATCGCTGTATGCCGTGTCACCGCCAAACTCAGGCAGCATATCGGTGTAACCCAGTGCATCATAAACCACACCGTAGTTACGGCCGTAATCGAAAGAACCAACGTCAGCGTATTTAAGACCCGCGAATGCCAGACGCGTTTTGTTACCAGTTTGAGCGTCAGCGCCTTCAGAGTTGTTACCCTGGAAGTTATATTCCCACTGACCATAACCGGTCAGATCGGAATTGATTTGTGTTTCCCCTTTAAAACCAAGACGGGCATAAGTTTTGTCGCCGTTTCCGCCGTAACTGTTTACACCATTGTCTTTAGAAAAATAATGCAGACCGACAGCTTTACCGTACAGATCTACTTTGTTGCCATCTTTGTTATAGATTTCTGCAGCGTTTGCAGTACCTGCTACTAACAGAGCAGGGACGATCACTGCCAGAATATTGCGCTTCATCATTATTTATTACCCTCATGGTTTTTTTATGACACCTGCCACTGCCGTCAATAAGTTCTGTCAATAAAAATTTACGGAACTATTGATGAGAGTTTGGTGTCTTTATGTGTCTGCAGGCATCTTTCCATTCAAACTAACGTTTCGCTACCGTGAAAGTGCTACAAAGATAAAGATTTGGTTTCAAAAAGAAAAAATATGTAACCAAAAGTAAAATTTAAGGAACTTTGTGAACACCGTCATATTTCCATAGAAGCGTGATGATATTTACAGCAATTTTTATCTATTTATATGATTTCCTTATATTTAAATTAACTAAACGGAAATTTTGTTTCTGATGGAAACTTTATCGACCTGGCACTAAATCCTCGTTCAGACATCCAGAATGCCAAAAAATAGTATGAAAATTGTGCTATCAGCTAAGAAAAAACTAATCCGCAATAAGAATCCAGGTTATTTTTTGTGCGCAAATGTTGCAATGTAATATTCCGTAACAGGATGATCGTTATGGCGGGGTTGCAAATAGATTGCTTGACTTAACAAACAGATAACTTGACAGAAAGGATAAAAAAGAGCCAGCAGGCGCTGGCTCTTTGAGGAAGAAAATCAGAAGCTGGCGTTGCGCGGAGTACGTGGGAACGGAATCACATCACGCACGTTTTGCACGCCAGTTACGTAAGCAATCAGGCGTTCAAAACCAAGACCGAAACCGGAATGCGGAACAGTACCGTAGCGACGCAGATCGCGATACCACCAGTAATCTTCTTTGTTCAGGCCCATTTCCAGCATACGCTCGTCCAGCACGTCCAGACGCTCTTCACGCTGGGAGCCACCAATGATCTCACCGATGCCCGGAGCCAGAACGTCCATAGCCGCAACGGTTTTACCGTCTTCGTTAAGGCGCATATAGAACGCTTTAATATCTTTCGGATAGTTTTTAACCACTACCGGTGCTTTAAAGTGTTCTTCCGCCAGATAACGCTCATGCTCAGAAGAGAGATCAACGCCCCAGTAAACTGGGTTTTCAAACTTCCTGCCGCAGTTTTCGAGAATGGTCACTGCGTCGGTGTAATCCACCTGCGCAAAATCGGCTTCAATGAAGCGTTCCAGACGTGAAACGGCATCTTTATCTACGCGTTCAGCGAAGAATTTCATGTCGTCTGCGCGTTCTTCGAGAACCGCTTTGAAGACATATTTCAGCATGGCTTCAGCCAGACCCGCGATATCGTTCAGGTTAGCAAACGCCACTTCCGGCTCCAGCATCCAGAACTCCGCCAGGTGACGGCTGGTGTTGGAGTTTTCAGCACGGAAAGTCGGGCCGAAGGTATAAATTTTGGATAATGCGCAAGCGTAGGTTTCGCCGTTCAACTGGCCAGATACGGTCAGGAAAGACTCTTTACCAAAGAAGTCTTTGTCGAAATCCACTTTGCCCTGATCGTTACGCGGCAGATTTTCCAGATCCAGCGTAGAAACGCGGAACATTTCGCCAGCCCCTTCGGTATCAGACGCAGTAATCAGTGGCGTTGAAACCCAGAAGAATCCCTGCTCGTTAAAGAAGCGATGCAGCGCCTGCGCCAGCGTATGGCGAACGCGCGCGACGGCACCAATCAGGTTTGTGCGCGGACGCAGGTGAGCGACTTCACGCAGATACTCAATGCTGTGGCGTTTTGCCGCCATCGGGTAAGTGTCTGGATCTTCAACCCAACCAGCAACTTCAACCTTGCTGGCCTGAATTTCAAATTGTTGCCCCTGGCCCGGCGACGCAACGACTTTACCCGTCACAATGACCGAGCAACCGGTGGTCAGACGCAGGACGTCTTCATTGTAATTGGGCAGAGAATTATTGATGACAGCCTGTACAGGATCAAAGCAGGAACCGTCATAAACGGCGAGGAAGGAGATGCCAGCTTTTGAATCTCGGCGGGTACGTACCCATCCGCGTACGGTGACTTCGCTGTCAACGGCTACGCGGCCCTGGAGTACGTCGGCTACAGGCACAACGCTCATAATATTCTCTCTGTTAATAGTCGGAAAAAATAAACACTTGTCCACCCGTAAATGGGGGGATACCTATGTTACCTGGCATCTGCAATCAGACAAGCAGAATTCGCAAATGCAGCGAAAGATTTCGGAATTAAAGGTAAAAAAAGGGAGCCGATTAGCTCCCTGATGATATTAACTGGCTTTTTTAATATGCGGAAGGTCGAACGCTTTGCGCAGCGCCCGAACAAACGCTTTATCGTGGCAGATAGTTTTGCCAGGGCTGTCAGAAAGTTTCGCCACCGGTTTACCGTTACACTCTACCAACTTAATCACAATATTCAGGGGTTTTACCTGGGGGATATCGCAGGTCAGGCGAGTCCCAATACCAAAACTTAATTGCACGCGGGAAGAGAAGTGGCGGTATAGCTCAACCGCTTTGCGTAAATCCAGATTGTCAGAGAAAACCAGCGTTTTACTCTGTGGATCAATTCCCAGCTTTTCATAATGTGCAATGGCTTTTTCACCCCATTCAACCGGGTCGCCAGAGTCATGACGCAGGCCTTGATACCGACTAGCGAACTCGACACCGAAATCACGCAGGAAAGCATCCATAGTGATGCAGTCGGTTAATGCAATGCCAAGTTGGTCGGGATACTCTTCCAGCCAGGCAGCAAGTGCAGCTCGCTGGCTGTTGGCTAGATCCGGGCTGATTTGCTGATGTGCCTGGAACCATTCGTGTGCCTGTGTTCCCATCGGCGTGAGGGAAAGCCGACGCGCCAGATCGTAGTTGCTGGTGCCCACAAACCAGGATTCCTGTTGCAGACGCTTAACGATGGTTTCTTGTACTTCGCGAGAAAAACGGCGACGGGTGCCAAAATCCATCAGATGGAAGCGCGACATATCAAGACCGGCGGTTAACGCCGAGAAGTCGACTAATTTGCTTTCCAGCGTGTCGAGGGCTTGCGCAACGTCGGCCTGCGGTGAGCGATAGCGATGTACCATTTCACTGATAACCGCCAGCAAAGGAACTTCCCAGAGGATGACTTCACGCCACGGGCCGCTTAAACGAATATCCAGCTTGCCATTATCGTTGGACACGGTGACTTGTTCCGGGTTAAAGCGGAACTCGCGTAACCAGTTAAGATAGTCGGCCTTAAAGAAAGGCAGGGCAGAAAGCCACTGATATTCATCATCCTGCAGGCGCAGGTGCTGCATCGCCTGAATCTGTTCACGAATAGCATCGGCATAAATACCCAGCAGATCGTCACCTCGGCAACGAAACTCCGCCGCGACATGCACATCGTAATAATGATGAAACACGGCTTGCTGCATATGCAACTTATAAGCATCTGTATCCAGCAACGAGTGCAGAACAGGAGAAGCGAATTGTGTCATAGGTGCGCAGTAGCGTCCTCGTACAGGAGCGTTTAGTACAATAAACATCTTCAGGAACTGCTGGAGTATACCTTGTTTCGCAATTTATTGAACCCCGATCACACCATATGCCACCTTTCTGGTCGATGGCATTACGCGGTGTATGTTATAAAAATGTAGCAATAAAGGCGTTTGTACCTGAAAAGATGAAGATTCTGCATAGCGCGATTTACGCAACAGGAATAGACTGAACACCAGACTCTATAAAAGATGCTAAAGGTTATTTATGACTCAACAGCCACAAGCCAAATACCGTCACGATTATCGTGCGCCGGATTACCAGATTACTGATATTGACTTGACCTTTGACCTCGACGCGCAAAAGACGGTCGTTACCGCGGTCAGCCAGGCTGTCCGTCATGGTGCATCAGATGCTCCCCTTCGTCTCAACGGCGAAGACCTCAAACTGGTTTCTGTTCATATTAATGATGAGCCGTGGACCGCCTGGAAAGAAGAAGAGGGCGCACTGGTCATCAGTAATTTGCCGGAGCGTTTTACGCTTAAGATCATTAATGAAATAAGCCCGGCGGCGAATACGGCGCTGGAAGGGCTTTATCAGTCAGGCGATGCGCTTTGCACCCAGTGTGAAGCCGAAGGTTTCCGCCATATTACGTATTATCTCGACCGCCCGGACGTGCTGGCGCGTTTTACCACCAAAATTATTGCCGATAAAATTAAATATCCCTTCCTGCTTTCCAACGGTAACCGCGTTGCGCAAGGCGAACTGGAAAACGGACGCCATTGGGTACAGTGGCAGGACCCGTTCCCGAAACCGTGCTACCTGTTTGCGCTGGTGGCAGGCGACTTTGATGTACTGCGCGATACCTTTACCACGCGTTCTGGTCGCGAAGTAGCACTGGAGCTGTACGTCGATCGCGGCAACCTTGATCGCGCGCCGTGGGCGATGACCTCGCTGAAAAACTCCATGAAATGGGATGAAGAACGCTTTGGCCTGGAGTATGACCTCGACATCTATATGATCGTTGCGGTGGATTTCTTCAATATGGGCGCAATGGAGAATAAGGGTCTGAATATCTTTAACTCCAAATATGTGCTGGCCCGCACCGACACCGCCACCGACAAAGATTACCTCGATATTGAACGCGTTATCGGCCATGAATATTTCCATAACTGGACCGGTAACCGAGTGACCTGCCGCGACTGGTTCCAGCTCAGCCTGAAAGAAGGTTTAACCGTCTTCCGCGATCAGGAGTTCAGCTCTGACCTTGGTTCCCGCGCAGTTAACCGCATCAATAATGTACGCACCATGCGCGGATTGCAGTTTGCAGAAGACGCCAGCCCGATGGCGCACCCGATCCGCCCGGATATGGTCATTGAGATGAACAACTTCTACACCCTGACCGTTTACGAGAAGGGCGCGGAAGTGATTCGCATGATCCACACCCTGCTTGGCGAAGAAAACTTCCAGAAAGGGATGCAGCTTTATTTCGAGCGTCATGATGGTAGTGCAGCGACCTGTGACGACTTTGTGCAGGCGATGGAAGATGCGTCGAATGTCGATCTCTCCCATTTCCGCCGTTGGTACAGCCAGTCCGGTACACCGATTGTGACCGTCAAAGACGACTACAATCCAGAAACTGAGCAGTACACCCTGACCATCAGCCAGCGCACGCCAGCTACGCCGGATCAGGCAGAAAAACAGCCGCTGCATATTCCGTTTGCCATCGAACTGTATGATAACGAAGGCAAAGTGATCCCGTTGCAGAAAGGCGGTCATCCGGTGAATTCCGTGCTGAACGTCACTCAGGCGGAACAGACCTTTGTTTTTGATAATGTCTACTTCCAGCCGGTGCCTGCGCTGCTGTGCGAATTCTCTGCGCCAGTGAAACTGGAATATAAGTGGAGCGATCAGCAACTGACCTTCCTGATGCGTCATGCGCGTAATGATTTCTCCCGCTGGGATGCGGCGCAAAGTTTGCTGGCAACCTACATCAAGCTGAACGTCGCGCGTCATCAGCAAGGTCAGCCGCTGTCTCTGCCGGTGCATGTGGCTGATGCTTTCCGCGCGGTACTGCTTGATGAGAAGATTGATCCAGCGCTGGCGGCAGAAATCCTGACGCTGCCTTCTGTCAATGAAATGGCTGAATTGTTCGATATCATCGACCCGATTGCTATTGCCGAAGTACGCGAAGCACTCACTCGTACTCTGGCGACTGAACTGGCGGATGAGCTACTGGCTATTTACAACGCGAATTACCAGAGCGAGTACCGTGTTGAGCATGAAGATATTGCAAAACGCACTCTGCGTAATGCCTGCCTGCGTTTCCTCGCTTTTGGTGAAACGCATCTGGCTGATGTGCTGGTGAGCAAGCAGTTCCACGAAGCAAACAATATGACTGATGCGCTGGCGGCGCTTTCTGCGGCGGTTGCCGCACAGCTGCCTTGCCGTGACGCGCTGATGCAGGAGTACGACGACAAGTGGCATCAGAACGGTCTGGTGATGGATAAATGGTTTATCCTGCAAGCCACCAGCCCGGCGGCGAATGTGCTGGAGACGGTGCGCGGCCTGTTGCAGCATCGCTCATTTACCATGAGCAACCCGAACCGTATTCGTTCGTTGATTGGCGCGTTTGCGGGCAGCAATCCGGCAGCGTTCCATGCCGAAGATGGCAGCGGTTACCTGTTCCTGGTGGAAATGCTTACCGACCTCAACAGCCGTAACCCGCAGGTGGCTTCACGTCTGATTGAACCGCTGATTCGCCTGAAACGTTACGATGCCAAACGTCAGGAGAAAATGCGCGCGGCGCTGGAACAGTTGAAAGGGCTGGAAAATCTCTCTGGCGATCTGTACGAGAAGATAACTAAAGCACTGGCTTGATAAATAACCGAATGGCGGCAATAGCGCCGCCATTCGGGGAATTTACCCCTGTTTTCTCAGGCGAGTTTCAGATTCACCACGTTGCATCACCCGTTGCAACACCTCCGCTTCCAGCTCCGCTAATCGCACCGACCCTAATCGACGCGGACGGGGGATATCCACTGTCAAATCCAGACCAATTTTTCCCTCTTCAATTAACAGCACCCGGTCAGCCATCGCTACCGCTTCGCTCACATCATGCGTCACCAACAGTACGGTAAAGCCGTGCTCCTGCCAAAGTGACACAATCAAATCCTGCATCTCGAGTCGCGTTAAGGCGTCCAGCGCCCCGAGCGGTTCATCAAGCAACAATAATCCCGGTCGATGAATCAACGCTCTTGCCAGCGCCACTCGCTGTTTCTGCCCGCCAGAAAGTGCGGCAGGCCATTCCCCTGCGCGATTCTCCAGTCCTACCGCAGCCAACGCTCGACGTGCGGCATCGCGCCACTGGCCTTTAAGGCCTAACCCAACGTTATCAATCACCGATTTCCACGGTAGCAGACGCGCATCCTGAAACATCATTCGCGTGTCTTCCTGAATTTCAGCCAGCGGTGTGGTGCCCGCTAACACATCGCCTGCGGTTGGCGTTTCCAGACCTGCCAGCAGGCGCAGCAGGGTACTTTTGCCACCACCGCTGCGGCCCACCACCGCCACAAACTGACCTGCCGGAATATGTAAATCCAGTTGGTTCAGGACGATATTTTCCGCGTAATGTTTGCTTACTGCATTGAGCAACAATGGTGTGCCCTGGTTCAGACGAGCAGTATTCATACCGTGGCCTCCTTCAAATGATAAGCCGGGTTCCAGCGCAACCAGAGGCGCTCTAACAGCTGCGCGCTGACGTCAGCCAGTTTGCCGAGCAGGGCGTAAAGAATAATAGCGACTACCACCACGTCCGTTTGCAAAAACTCCCGCGCATTCATCGCCAGATAACCAATGCCGGAATTGGCAGAAATGGTTTCGGCAACAATCAGCGTCAGCCACATCAGGCCCAACGCAAAACGCACTCCGACCATAATTGAGGGCAGGGCACCAGGCAGGATCACATGGATAAACAGCGGTATGCCGGATAATCCATAGCTACGCGCCATCTCCACCAACCCGCGATCGATATTACGGATGCCATGCCAGGTGTTGATATAAATGGGGAATAGCGTACCGAGCGCCACCAGAAAGATTTTTGCGGATTCATCAATGCCAAACCACAAAATCACCAGCGGGATCAGCGCCAGATGCGGCACGTTGCGCAACATCTGAATTGAGGTATCCAGCAGCCGTTCTCCCCAGCGAGATAGCCCGCTAATCAGTCCCAAAATCAACCCCAGCGATCCGCCAATTGAAAAGCCAATCAGCGCCCGCCAGGAGCTGATCGCCAGATGCTGCCACAGTTCGCCGCTGGCGGAGAGCGTCCAGAACGCCGTCACCACTCCTTCCGGTGAAGGCAAAATACGCGTCGACAGCCAGCCAACCGAGGAGGCCAGTTGCCACACCGCCACGATGCCCACCGGTAAAAACCAGGGGGCAACGCGCAATAACCACTTCTTCACTGGCGTTGCCATTATTTCTTCCTTAGCTTTGCGCGACTTTATGGGGGATAAAATCATTCGCCACCGCTTCGCCTTGCGGATTCAGCGGCTGCGGCTGGGGAATTTCCGGGATGGCGACATCCAGAAGCGGGAACAGCAACTCGCCAACCCGATACGCTTCTTCCAGATGCGGATAGCCCGAAAGCACAAAACTGTCGATGCCAAGCGCGGCATATTCGTTGATTCGCGCAGCGACCGTAGGACCATCGCCCACCAGCGCCGTCCCGGCACCGCCGCGCACTAAGCCAACGCCCGCCCATAAATTGGGGCTGATCTCCAGATTGTCGCGCTTGCCGTTATGTAACGCCGCCATTCGCTGTTGCCCTACGGAATCCGTCCGGGCGAATGCGGCCTGTGCTTTGGCGATAGTTTCATCATCAAGATGCGAGATTAACCGCTCGGCGGCCTGCCACGCTTCGTCGTTAGTTTCACGAACAATCACATGCAGACGAATACCGAAACGAATTTTGCGTCCATGCGCGGCAGCTTTCGCCCGCACTTGTTCGATTTTCTCTTTAACCAGTTCCGGCGGTTCGCCCCAGGTGAGGTAGAGATCAACCTGTTCTGCCGCCAGCTCCTGGGCGACATCTGACGATCCGCCAAAGTAAAGTGGCGGATACGGCTGTTGAATCGCCGGGAAGAGCAGTTTTGCTCCGCGCACATGAATATGTTTACCGTTGAAATCGACGGTTTCTCCCTGCAATAAACGCCGCCAGACCTGGGTAAATTCCGCCGAGGCTTCGTAGCGCTCGCTATGATCAAGGAACACTCCGTCGCCTGCCAGCTCTTGTGGATCGCTGCCTGTGACCAGGTTAAACAACGCACGTCCATTTGAGAGACGGTCAAGCGTGGCGGCCTGGCGGGCGGCAACGGTAGGTGAGGTTACGCTGGGACGCAGGGCGACAAGAAACTTCAGCCGCTGCGTCACCGGGATCATCGATGCGGCAACCAGCCACGCATCTTCGCAGGAGCGCCCCGTTGGAATTAGCACACCGGTATAGCCAAGACGATCCGCCGCTTGCGCAATTTGTTGCAGATAACCGTGATCAACCGGGCGTGAACCTTCTTCCGTTCCCAGATAATGCCCGTCACCGTGGGTCGGTAAAAACCAGAACATATTCAGACTCATAATTGTTTTCCTTCCAGTTGAGTGGGCTGCCAGATGCGCTGGCGAATATCGACTTTTTTCGGCACCAGACGATTTTCATAAAACAGATCTGCCGTTTGTTGCTGTAAGGCGGCAACCTCGGCGTTAACCGGTTTGATGGTGGTAGGAGGGCGATGATCTAAGTAAGAGGCAATCACCGGTGCCGGTAAGCCCATCGTTTTTGCCAGTAAAGCGATGCTTTGCTCGCGCTGGCTGCGGGTTAACGCATCGGCCTCACTAAAGGTTGCCAGTACGCCCTGAATAAAAGCGCCGTTTTTTTCTGCATAGGGACGAGCTGCCAGATAAAACGATCCAGTTTGATTGAGATCGGTGCCGTCTTTCAGCACCCGCACGCCGCCCTGTAATAATGCAGCAGAGTAGTAGGGATCCCAGATAGCCCAGGCGTCAACGTTACCTTGCTGGAACGCGGCGCGGGCATCAGCGGGCGTCAGGTAAGTGGGTTGGATATCGGTAAACTTAAGTCCGGCCTGACGCAGTGCACGCAGTAAAAGGTTGTGTGAACTGGAACCTTTCTGAAAGGCAACTTTGTGACCTTTAAGATCGGCTACGGTTTTGATCGGGCTGTTTTCTGCCACCAGAATCACTTCGGCTTTGGGCTTCGGTGGCTCGACGCCCACGTACACCAAATCAGCCCCGGCAGCCTGGGCAAAGATTGGCGGAATATCCCCGGTACTGCCGAGATCAATACTGCCAACGTTTAACGCTTCCAACATTTGCGGACCCGCGGGGAACTCCACCCAGGAGATTTTTGATTCCGGATAGCGTTTTCCAGTAACTGGTGGCTTTTTGCCAGCACCATACCAATACTGCCTTTCTGATAGCCTATACGTAACGCTTCAGGCGAGGATTCTGCAGCAACCGCAAAAGTAGAGACGCTAAGCAATCCCGCCAGCGCCAGTTTAATGATGTTACGCATGGGCATTACCTCGCAGAGACAGAAGGTCAGGAACCTGAACATCGCGGCGGTGCAATGCCTGCCAGAAAGTTTCTAGCGCGGTATCAAGACGGGTTTGCAGATTTGGCGTGAACTGGGGTCTGTGATGGTAATCAATTACTTGTGAGTCATCGGCAAACACGCCGTGCAGGATCTCCTGAGCTTTCAGTGCGCTTAAAACTGGTTTAAGGGCATAATCGACCGCCAGCAGATGGGCCACGGTACCGCCCGTCGCCAGCGGTAGCACCACTTTGCCTTGCAAAGCGCGCTCTGGCAGCAGGTCGAGCAGGGTTTTCAGCGCGCCGGAATAGGCGGCTTTATACACAGGTGTAGCGACTATCAGTCCATCAGCCTGTTGCAGCTGTTCGGTGAAGGTCTTGAGTGCCGGACTATCGAAACGAGCATAAAGCAGATCTTCCGGGGCGAAGTTTTGCAGATTCCAGTGATAAACCTCTACATCCAGGCCATTTAGTTTTTCCCGCGCATATTCCAGCAAGGAGCTGGAGCGAGAAGGAAAGCGAGGACTACCCGCCAGGGTGATGACACGCATACTCTCTCCTTATAACCAATTGTTCTTTTTTTGTTAACATTGATAACAATTCGGTCAGTCTGTCGGAGAGACAAGAAAATGCCAAATATAAATTTTGTGTATCTTTTTCTGAAAATAAACTAAAGAAAGGGCTTTATATATCACGCATATTTATTTGTTGGATAGTCATTAGATGTTGAATCAATGAATTACTCGTTCAGTTAATATTTAAATATTCATGAAATCTATAAATTAAAGATTTGTCACTTATTGGATTTAGTATGCTTGATTTAAATGGCGGACAATTATTGTTATTATTAAGTCTAATGTCATTTAAAGGCATTATCATATTTACGAAGAGATCAGGATGATAACGATGAAAAAAAGTGTATTGACGGCGTTTATAACTGTGGTATGTGTAACGTCCAGCGTTATGGCTGCTGATGATAATGCTATCACGGATGGCTCAGTAACATTTAATGGTAAAGTTATTGCTCCAGCTTGTACCCTGGTAGCTGCGACGAAAGATTCCGTGGTGACTTTGCCAGATGTTAGTGCCACGAAGTTGCAAACCAATGGTCAGGTTTCTGGCGTGCAAACTGATGTGCCAATTGAATTAAAAGATTGTGATACTACCGTAACAAAAAATGCAACGTTCACCTTTAATGGCACTGCGGATACTACTCAGATTACAGCGTTTGCTAACCAGGCCTCATCTGATGCTGCTACAAACGTGGCCCTGCAAATGTATATGAATGATGGTACAACGGCCATCACGCCAGACACAGAAACCGGGAACATTTTGTTGCAGGATGGAGATCAGACGTTGACTTTTAAAGTTGATTATATCGCTACGGGGAAAGCGACTTCAGGTAATGTGAATGCGGTAACAAATTTCCATATTAACTATTATTAATAGAACTCATTAATTGTTTTATTAATTAGTACCCCTCCAGTGTTCTGGAGGGGATATTCATATTTTTTAAGAGTGACTATTTATGAAAACTTGCATAACAAAGGGAATTGTGACCGTAAGTTTAACGGCAATATTACTCAGCTGCTCATCCGCATGGGCGGCAGGTAAAGGCGGGATTGGACTTGCAGCAACACGTCTTGTTTATTCAGAAGGTGAAGAGCAAATTTCACTGGGTGTACGTAACACCAGTCCGGATGTTCCTTATCTTATTCAGTCATGGGTGATGACCCCAGATAATAAAAAATCAGCAGACTTTATTATTACACCACCGCTATTTGTGCTGAATCCGGCAAATGAGAATCTGTTACGCATTATGTACATTGGAGCGCCGTTGGCGAAAGACAGAGAAACCCTTTTCTTCACTAGCGTACGGGCAGTCCCTTCAACAACGAAGCGGGAAGAGGGAAATACCCTGAAGATTGCCACACAAAGCGTCATCAAACTTTTCTGGCGACCAAAAGGTTTAGCGTATCCCTTAGCCGAGGCTCCGGCGAAACTGCGTTGCACTTCGTCAGCTGACATGGTTACGGTCAGTAACCCAACACCTTATTTCATTACCCTGACAGACCTGAAAATAGGTGGAAAGGTAGTTAAAAATCAAATGATTTCCCCCTTTGATAAATACCAATTCTCTCTGCCAAAGGGTGCCAAAAATAGCAGCGTAACGTATCGAACCATCAATGACTACGGGGCGGAAACGCCGCAACTCAACTGTAAATCGTAATTCGTCTTCAGTTAAGAGAGCGAGATGTATAGAACTCACCGACAACACAGCCTGTTAAGCTCTGGTGGAGTGCCATCGTTTATTGGTGGGCTGGTGGTGTTTGTGTCGGCAGCGTTCAATGCACAAGCTGAAACCTGGTTCGATCCTGCCTTTTTCAAAGATGATCCCTCAATGGTGGCCGATTTGTCTCGTTTCGAAAAAGGACAAAAAATAACGCCAGGGGTTTATCGTGTCGATATTGTTCTGAATCAGACAATTGTAGATACGCGCAACGTCAATTTTGTTGAGTTAACGCCAGAGAAGGGGATTGCCGCCTGTTTGACGACTGAAAGCCTGGATGCAATGGGTGTGAATACTGATGCGTTTCCGGCTTTTAAACAACTGGACAAACAAGCGTGTGCGCTATTGGCGGAGATTATTCCGGATGCCAGCGTAACTTTTAATGTGAATAAACTCCGTCTGGAAATTTCAGTACCGCAAATTGCTATAAAAAGTAACGCTCGTGGTTATGTCCCCCCTGAACGTTGGGATGAAGGGATCAACGCGCTATTACTGGGATATTCATTTAGCGGGGCTAACAGTATTCATAGCAGCGCAGACAGTGATTCTGGCGACAGTTATTTTCTGAATTTAAACAGTGGCGTTAATTTAGGCCCATGGAGATTGCGCAACAATTCAACATGGAGTCGCAGTAGTGGCCAAACCGCAGAATGGAAGAATCTCAGCAGCTATTTGCAGCGGGCGGTTATTCCACTAAAAGGCGAACTGACCGTAGGTGATGATTATACTGCAGGCGATTTTTTCGATAGTGTCAGCTTTCGTGGTGTGCAGCTGGCGTCAGATGACAACATGCTGCCAGACAGCCTGAAAGGGTTTGCGCCTGTGGTGCGTGGTATCGCCAAAAGCAATGCCCAGATAACGATTAAGCAAAATGGTTACACCATTTACCAAACTTATGTATCGCCTGGTGCTTTTGAAATTAGTGATCTCTATTCCACGTCGTCGAGCGGTGATTTGTTAGTTGAAATCAAAGAAGCGGACGGCAGCGTCAATAGCTACAGCGTACCGTTTTCCAGCGTGCCATTACTCCAGCGTCAGGGGCGAATCAAATACGCGGTGACACTGGCGAAATACAGAACCAATAGTAATGAACAGCAGGAGAGCAAATTTGCCCAGGCCACGTTGCAGTGGGGCGGACCGTGGGGAACGACATGGTATGGTGGTGGACAATATGCTGAATATTACCGTGCCGCCATGTTTGGTCTGGGATTTAACCTTGGCGATTTCGGAGCAATTTCGTTCGATGCGACCCAGGCGAAGAGTACGCTGGCAGACCAAAGCGAACATAAAGGTCAGTCATATCGTTTTCTGTATGCCAAAACGCTCAACCAATTGGGCACTAATTTTCAATTGATGGGCTATCGCTATTCGACGTCGGGTTTCTACACCCTTTCCGACACCATGTATAAACATATGGATGGCTACGAATTTAATGACGGTGATGATGAAGATACGCCGATGTGGTCGCGTTATTACAATTTGTTTTACACCAAACGTGGCAAACTGCAGGTCAATATCTCCCAGCAATTAGGCGAGTACGGTTCGTTTTATTTAAGTGGTAGCCAGCAAACTTACTGGCATACCGATCAACAGGATCGGCTATTACAGTTTGGCTACAACACGCAAATTAAAGATCTCTCGCTGGGGGTTTCCTGGAACTACAGTAAGTCCCGTGGTCAACCTGATGCTGATCAGGTGTTTGCACTAAATTTTTCCCTGCCGCTCAATCTGTTGCTCCCCAGAAGTAATGATAGCTATACCAGGAAAAAAAATTACGCCTGGATGACCTCTAACACCAGTATCGATAACGAAGGGCACATTACACAAAACCTGGGTTTAACGGAGACACTACTCGATGACGGTAACCTGAGCTACAGCGTGCAACAGGGATATAACAGCGAGGGGAAAACGGCTAATGGTAGCGCCAGCATGGACTACAAAGGGGCGTTTGCAGATGCCCGAGTGGGCTACAACTACAGCGATAACGGCAGTCAACAACAACTGAACTACGCTCTTTCAGGCAGTTTAGTTGCCCATTCACAGGGCATTACCCTGGGGCAATCGCTGGGGGAAACTAACGTTCTGATTGCAGCACCAGGCGCAGAGAATACTCGTGTGGCGAACAGCACCGGGCTGAAAACTGACTGGCGCGGATATACCGTTGTTCCTTATGCCACTTCTTATCGGGAAAATCGAATCGCACTTGATGCGGCGTCGTTAAAACGTAACGTGGATCTTGAAAATGCAGTAGTCAACGTGGTTCCCACCAAAGGGGCGTTGGTTCTGGCGGAGTTCAATGCCCATGCGGGTGCAAGGGTATTAATGAAAACATCAAAGCAGGGTATACCGCTGCGTTTTGGCGCGATAGCGACGCTGGACGGCGTACAGGCTAATAGCGGAATAATTGATGATGATGGCTCGCTCTATATGGCGGGTTTACCGGCGAAGGGAACAATAAGCGTGCGCTGGGGCGAAGCTCCCGATCAAATTTGTCATATCAATTACGAGCTTACCGAACAACAAATTAACTCTGCGATTACGCGAATGGATGCCATATGCAGATAATCTTTGGAGAAAAATGCGTGTCATTACTACGACTATTTTTTGCCGCCGTCTTAATGCTATGGTGCGCTCAAACCGCTGCTTATAGCGGGCAGTGTCATACTACTCAGGGGAATCCGTATATTGGCGTCAATTTTGGCGTTAAAACCCTGGAGGAAGAAGCAAATACGGCAGGGGTAGTTAAAGACAAATTTTATCAGTGGAACGAATCGAATGATTATTATGTTTCCTGTGATTGCGATAAAGACAATGTCAGAAGTGGCCGATGGGCATTCGCCGCGGATTCACCGTTAGTCTATTTAGGCGACAACTGGTACAAAATTAATGACTATCTTGCCGCCAAAGTTTTATTGCAGGTTAAAGGCAGTTCTCCTACTGCGGTTCCTTTCGAAAACGTGGGCACAGGGGGGGATACCCGATGGCATATTTGCGACCCTGGCGGTCAACGTTTAGGTGGGCAGGGGGCAAGCGGTAATAGCGGTAGCTTTTCCCTGAAAATATTGCAGCCGTTCGTTGGCTCGGTCGTCATTCCTCCTATGGCGCTGGCGCGATTATATGAATGCTACAACATACCCGCAGGTGATTCCTGCACGACTACAGGTACACCGGTTTTAGTGTATTACCTGTCTGGTACGATCAATTCACTTGGCTCATGTTCCGTCAATGCCGGAGAGACAATTGAAGTTGATTTAGGTGATGTCTTCGCTGCCAATTTCCGTGTTGTAGGGCATAAACCTCTTGGGGCCAGAACGGCAGAACTTGCAATTCCAGTCAGGTGTAACACGGGAAACGCGGGATTAGTTAATGTCAACCTGAGTCTGACGGCAACCACAGACCCCAGCTATCCCCAGGCGATTAAGACGTCACGTCCTGGCGTGGGCGTGGTGGTGACCGATAGCCAGAACAACATTATTTCCCCTGCTGGTGGAACATTACCGCTCTCTATTCCTGATGATGCAGACAGTATCGCGCGAATGAATGTCTATCCAGTCAGCACGACAGGTGTACCACCAGAAACCGGGCGATTTGAAGCTACGGCAACGGTGAGAATAAATTTTGATTAACGCGTGAACGTATGAAGAAAAAAACGATATTTCAGTGCGTTATCTTGTTCTTTAGCATTCTTAACATCCATGTCGGGATGGCTGGGCCTGAACAAGTTAGTATGCATATTTATGGGAATGTGGTCGATCAGGGCTGTGATGTCGCCACCAAAAGTGCATTACAAAATATTCATATTGGTGATTTTAATATCAGTGATTTTCAGGCCGCGAATACCGTAAGCACTGCTGCTGATTTGAATATCGATATCACCGGTTGTGCCGCTGGTATTACTGGCGCGGACGTCCTTTTTAGCGGCGAGGCTGACACCCTTGCGCCGACACTGCTCAAACTAACTGACACAGGCGGAAGCGGTGGTATGGCAACGGGGATTGCCGTGCAAATTCTTGATGCGCAAAGTCAGCAAGAAATCCCGCTCAATCAGGTCCAGCCTCTTACGCCCTTAAAAGCCGGGGATAACACACTCAAATATCAACTTCGTTATAAGTCCACAAAGGCGGGAGCAACGGGCGGTAATGCGACGGCGGTTCTCTATTTTGATCTGGTTTACCAGTGAAGGAGTGATGTTGAAACGGATAATCTGGATTCTGTTCTTATTGGGATTAACGTGGGGCTGTGAGCTATTTGCCCATGATGGCACGGTCAACATTAGCGGATCGTTTCGCCGTAATACATGCGTGCTGGCACAGGATAGCAAGCAAATCAATGTGCAGTTAGGCGATGTCTCGCTGACACGTTTTTCTCATGGGAATTATGGCCCGGAGAAATCTTTCATCATTAATTTGCAGGATTGCGGAACAGATGTCAGCACGGTTGACGTCACCTTTTCAGGAACCCCCGACGGAGTGCAGAGCGAAATGTTGTCCATTGAAAGTGGTACGGATGCAGCCAGCGGGCTGGCAATTGCGATTCTGGATGATGCGAAGATATTGATTCCGCTTAACCAGGCGAGTAAAGACTACAGCCTACATAGCGGTAAGGTGCCATTAACTTTTTATGCGCAATTGCGACCTGTCAATAGCGATGTGCAGTCGGGTAAAGTGAATGCCAGCGCGACATTTGTACTTCATTATGACTAATACGTGGAACAGATTGGCGCTCTTGATTTTCGCCGTTTTATCGCTGCTGGTGGCGGGTGAATTGCAGGCAGGAGTGGTGGTCGGCGGAACGCGATTTATCTTTCCGGCAGACAGAGAATCGATATCTATTTTACTGACTAATACCAGTCAGGAATCCTGGCTTATTAACAGTAAAATCAACCGCCCAACGCGTTGGGCCGGGGGGAAGCGTCGACAGTGCCAGCACCATTACTGGCCGCTCCGCCACTTATTCTCCTGAAGCCCGGTACGACAGGCACGTTGCGCTTGCTGAGAACGGAAAGCGACATCTTGCCTGTGGATCGCGAAACGCTATTTGAGTTAAGCATTGCCAGCGTGCCATCCGGCAAAGTTGAAAATCAGAGCGTAAAAGTGGCGATGCGCTCGGTATTTAAACTGTTCTGGCGACCCGAAGGTTTGCCGGGCGACCCGCTGGAAGCTTATCAACAATTACGCTGGACACGGAATTCGCAGGGTGTACAACTCACTAACCCAACGCCTTATTACATTAACCTGATTCAGGTGAGTGTAAATGGTAAAGCGTTAAGTAATGTGGGAGTTGTGCCGCCTAAAAGCCAGCGTCAGACAAGCTGGTGTCAGGCAATCGCACCGTGTCATGTCGCCTGGCGGGCGATAAATGATTACGGCGGGTTGAGTGCAAAGAAGGAGCAAAATCTGCCCTGAAACAGGTTCGGAAAACGTTTGCGTTTTTTTTGCCGCAGGTCAATTCCCTTTTGGTCCGAACTCGCACATAATACGCCCCCGGTTTGCACACCGGGAATCCAGGAGAGTTCATGTACTACCCCTTCGTTCGTAAAGCCCTTTTCCAGCTCGATCCAGAGCGCGCTCATGAGTTTACTTTTCAGCAATTACGCCGTATTACAGGAACGCCGTTTGAAGCACTGGTGCGGCAGAAAGTGCCTGCGAAACCTGTTAACTGCATGGGCCTGACGTTTAAAAATCCGCTTGGTCTGGCAGCCGGTCTTGATAAAGACGGGGAGTGCATTGACGCGTTAGGCGCGATGGGATTTGGATCGATCGAGATCGGTACCGTCACGCCACGTCCACAGCCAGGTAATGACAAGCCGCGTCTCTTTCGTCTGGTAGATGCCGAAGGTTTGATCAACCGTATGGGCTTTAATAATCTTGGCGTTGATAACCTCGTAGAGAACGTAAAAAAGGCCCATTATGACGGCGTCCTGGGTATTAACATCGGCAAAAATAAAGATACGCCAGTGGAGCAGGGCAAAGATGACTATCTGATTTGTATGGAAAAAATCTATGCCTATGCGGGATATATCGCCATCAATATTTCATCGCCGAATACCCCAGGATTACGCACGCTGCAATATGGTGAAGCGCTGGATGATCTCTTAACCGCGATTAAAAATAAGCAAAATGATTTGCAAGCGATGCACCATAAATATGTGCCGATCGCAGTGAAGATCGCGCCGGATCTTTCTGAAGAAGAATTGATCCAGGTTGCCGATAGTTTAGTTCGCCATAATATTGATGGCGTTATTGCAACCAATACCACACTCGATCGTTCTCTTGTTCAGGGAATGAAAAATTGCGATCAAACCGGTGGCTTAAGTGGTCGTCCGCTTCAGTTAAAAAGCACCGAAATTATTCGCCGCTTGTCACTGGAATTAAACGGTCGCTTACCGATCATCGGTGTTGGCGGCATCGACTCGGTTATCGCTGCGCGTGAAAAGATTGCTGCGGGTGCCTCACTGGTGCAAATTTATTCTGGTTTTATTTTTAAAGGTCCGCCGCTGATTAAAGAAATCGTTACCCATATCTAATTATTTCTTCGAATTCCTCTTTATAAGATAATCAGGGCTTTATTTTCAGCCCTGGTTGTTTTATATTCATCGCTGTTGCTTATTTAGACATTTTGTACTTTTATTGTTGAGGTTATTAAGCGAAGCGACAATGGATTGTGTTGCTGCGGTTTTATAGGGTAGGGGAGAGGCAGATGCGAATTAAACCAGACGATAACTGGCGTTGGTATTACGATGAAGAGCACGATCGAATGATGCTCGATTTAGCCAATGGTATGCTATTTCGCTCACGTTTTGCGCGCAAGATGTTGACTCCAGATGCCTTTTCTCCCGCAGGCTTTTGCGTTGACGACGCCGCGCTCTATTTCTCTTTTGAAGAAAAGTGCCGCGATTTTAATTTATCTAAAGAACAAAAAGCCGAACTGGTGCTGAATGCACTGGTAGCAATTCGCTATCTCAAACCGCAAATGCCGAAAAGCTGGCATTTTGTTTCCCATGGTGAAATGTGGGTGCCCATGCCGGGCGATGCGGCCTGCGTTTGGTTGAGCGATACTCACGAGCAGGTCAATTTGCTGGTCGTTGAATCTGGCGAAAATGCCGCACTATGCCTGCTGGCACAACCCTGCGTTGTTATTGCGGGTCGCGCGATGCAGTTGGGCGACGCCATTAAAATCATGAACGACAGGCTGAAACCGCAGGTTAATGTTGACAGCTTCAGCCTCGAACAGGCTGTCTAACGCGCCAACTTAAGTGCAGTCTTCGGTACACAGCTACAGCAAAGAATGGTGCCATCATCGCCCATTGCTGATTTTTTCAGCGGCGTGACTTCGCCTTCTAAAAGCTGAACACGGCAACTTCCACAAATGCCCGCGCGGCAAGAATAAGGGATACGAATTCCCTGATTTTCTAATTGCTCCAGCAACACCTGTTGGTTATTTCCACGAAATGCCTGTCCCTGCCAGTCAATATCTACATTTGCGTCCGGTTGTTGCGTGATGTTGGCGGTATCATCAGCGGCAGCTGCGCCGTAAATTTTTGCCGGAGCCGTTGCCAGAATTTCCACCTCATCGCCAACGCGAATCACGCCGCTATTACGGGCAATTAAATTCTGACCAAAATCGACATCGCCGTTATCCTGGGCAGTGCGGAAAGATTGCAATGTTTTTAATGGTTCGCCTGCCGGATGTTTTTGCCCTTTTTCTGGGCTGACGGTGGTGAAAATACAGCGGCTACAAGGTTTAACCACATCAAACACCACATCACCAATGCGAATCACTTTCCAGCTATCTTCTTCCCAGGCTGACGCGCCGGAAACCACCAGATTGGGGCGGAATTGCTCCATTTTTACACTGGCCGGACAACGTTGTTGGAGATCACGTAACGAGGCTTCGTTAGCAAGAAGGTAAGGATAGCCATCAGCAAATGACAGGGGTACAGTGTTGTGGCGTTTCACGCGCCGGGTCATTTGTGGCCCCACCCAGCGTAATTGCACTTCGCGGGAGAAAAATCCACTTAGCCATTTGTTGATCGCGTCTGGCGCAATTCGCGCGGTAAAATGTGTGCCCCAAACTTCGGTTGGTGCGTCTTGTGTGGCGAAATCAGCAAAACGAACATATGCGCTACTGCCATCTGGTGCGGTGAGATGCAAGCCATCATGCACAGGTGAAGGAGTAAACCGTACCATCTGGGGAAACTGGCGAGCGGTAATAAACGTACCGTCAGGTTCCGTGATCATAAAGATGCGATCGAAGGCCAGACCACTGACATCAGCCAGAGCATGTGTAAGACCAATGCCGCGCATCGATTTAACAGGATGAATAAAAAGCCGGGTTAATGTCGCCACGGTGCGGTCCTCAAATGAAAATAAGCCCTCAACTTTATGACATGACGCGCTTATTAGCTATAATGCGCAACAATTTTCTTAGCGCCTGTCCCATTAGGCTATTTTATTTGTCAGTTTGGCCCTGGGTTGTGCTCGAAATCCTCACGTACTTGTGTACGCTCCGGTTTCTCCGCGCTGTCCATGTCCAGACTGACTGCAACAATTACGCCTACTGCGGTAGGCTCTTAGAGTAAAAGTGACGATATGAATTCTCTGTTTGCCAGTACGGCCCGTGGGCTGGAAGAGCTGTTAAAAACTGAACTGGAAAACCTGGGGGCCGTTGAATGCCAGGTGGTTCAGGGTGGGGTCCATTTCAAGGGCGACACACGGCTTGTTTACCAGAGCCTGATGTGGAGCCGCCTGGCCTCGCGTATTATGTTGCCGCTGGGCGAGTGTAAGGTTTACAGCGATTTAGACCTCTATCTCGGTGTTCAGGCGATCAACTGGACAGAGATGTTTAATCCTGGCGCGACCTTCGCTGTCCACTTCAGTGGTTTGAATGACACCATCCGCAACAGTCAGTACGGCGCGATGAAAGTGAAAGACGCGATCGTCGATGCTTTCACGCGGAAAAATCTGCCGCGTCCAAATGTTGATCGCGATGCGCCGGATATCCGCGTTAACGTCTGGCTGCATAAAGAAACCGCCAGTATCGCTCTTGATCTGAGTGGTGATGGTTTACATCTGCGTGGCTATCGCGATCGTGCTGGTATTGCGCCGATCAAAGAAACCCTGGCAGCCGCTATTGTGATGCGATCCGGCTGGCAGCCAGGAACACCGCTGCTCGATCCGATGTGTGGTTCCGGTACGTTGCTGATTGAAGCGGCGATGCTGGCGACCGATCGCGCACCAGGCTTGCACCGTGGGCGTTGGGGCTTTAGCGGCTGGGCGCAGCATGATGAAGCTATCTGGCAGGAAGTGAAAGCGGAAGCGCAAACTCGCGCCCGTAAAGGCCTGGCTGAGTATAGCTCTCATTTTTACGGTTCGGACAGCGACGCACGGGTGATTCAACGTGCACGCACTAACGCCCGTCTTGCGGGGATTGGTGAACTGATCACCTTTGAGGTGAAAGATGTCGCGCAACTGACCAATCCGCTGCCGAAAGGGCCGTACGGCACAGTGTTGAGCAACCCGCCATACGGGGAACGTCTGGACAGCGAACCGGCGCTGATTGCGCTGCATAGCCTGCTGGGTCGGATCATGAAAAACCAGTTTGGTGGCTGGAATCTCTCTTTGTTTAGTGCCTCGCCGGATCTGCTAAGCTGCTTGCAGCTGCGTGCAGACAAACAGTACAAGGCGAAAAACGGCCCGCTGGACTGCGTACAGAAAAATTACCACGTTGCCGAAAGCACTCCAGACAGCAAACCGGCGATGGTAGCGGAAGACTACGCCAACCGCCTGCGTAAGAACCTCAAAAAATTCGAGAAGTGGGCTCGCCAGGAAGGAATTGAATGTTACCGCCTGTATGACGCCGATCTACCGGAATATAACGTTGCCGTTGACCGTTATGCCGACTGGGTGGTGGTGCAGGAGTATGCGCCGCCAAAAACTATTGATGCTCACAAAGCGCGTCAGCGTCTGTTCGATATTATCGCTGCAACCATTTCGGTACTGGGGATTGCGCCAAACAAACTGGTGCTGAAAACCCGTGAACGCCAGAAGGGCAAAAATCAGTACCAGAAACTGGGCGAGAAGGGCGAGTTTCTTGAAGTTACCGAATATAACGCTCACTTGTTGGTGAACCTGACGGATTACCTCGATACCGGTCTGTTTCTCGATCACCGTATCGCCCGTCGTATGCTCGGTCAGATGAGCAAAGGCAAAGATTTCCTCAACCTGTTCTCTTATACCGGCAGCGCCACCGTGCATGCGGGATTAGGCGGTGCACGCAGCACCACCACCGTGGATATGTCGCGTACTTATCTGGAGTGGGCAGAACGCAACCTGCGTTTGAATGGCCTGACCGGGCGTGCGCATCGCCTGATTCAGGCCGATTGCCTGGCGTGGCTGCGTGAGGCAAATGAACAGTTCGATCTGATCTTTATCGATCCGCCAACCTTCTCTAACTCAAAACGAATGGAAGATGCGTTTGATGTTCAGCGCGATCATCTGGCGCTGATGAAAGATTTGAAACGTCTGCTGCGTGCAGGTGGGACGATCATGTTCTCGAACAATAAACGTGGCTTCCGTATGGATCTCGACGGCCTGGCAAAACTGGGACTGAAAGCACAAGAAATTACGCAAAAAACGCTCTCCCAGGATTTCGCCCGTAACCGCCAGATCCACAACTGCTGGCTGATTACCGCAGCCTAAAGGAATAGTAATGTCATTAATCAGTATGCATGGCGCATGGCTGTCGTTCAGCGACGCGCCGCTTCTCGATAACGCAGAACTGCATATCGAAGATAACGAACGTGTTTGTCTGGTGGGCCGCAACGGCGCGGGCAAATCGACGTTAATGAAAATCCTCAACCGTGAACAAGGGCTGGATGACGGTCGCATTATTTACGAGCAAGATTTGATTGTAGCTCGTCTGCAACAGGATCCGCCGCGTAACGTTGAGGGTAGCGTTTATGATTTCGTTGCCGAAGGCATTGAAGAACAAGCGGAATATCTGAAACGCTATCACGATATTTCGCGCCTGGTGATGAACGACCCGAGCGAGAAAAATCTCAACGAACTGGCGAAGGTTCAGGAACAGCTGGATCACCACAACCTGTGGCAGCTGGAAAACCGCATCAACGAAGTGCTGGCGCAACTGGGGTTAGATCCTAACGTTGCGCTGTCGTCGCTTTCTGGCGGCTGGTTGCGTAAAGCGGCATTAGGACGCGCGCTGGTGAGTAATCCGCGCGTGCTGTTGCTTGATGAACCGACAAACCACCTGGATATTGAAACCATCGACTGGCTGGAAGGGTTTTTGAAAACTTTCAACGGGACGATTATTTTCATCTCCCACGACCGTTCGTTTATCCGCAATATGGCGACGCGCATTGTTGATCTCGATCGCGGCAAGCTGGTGACCTATCCAGGGAATTACGACCAGTACCTGCTGGAAAAAGAAGAAGCCCTGCGCGTGGAAGAATTACAAAATGCCGAGTTCGATCGCAAACTGGCGCAGGAAGAGGTGTGGATCCGCCAGGGGATCAAAGCACGCCGTACCCGTAATGAAGGCCGCGTACGCGCCCTGAAAGCGATGCGTCGCGAGCGTGGTGAACGTCGCGAAGTGATGGGTACCGCAAAGATGCAGGTGGAAGAGGCCAGCCGCTCCGGTAAGATCGTTTTCGAAATGGAAGACGTTTGCTACCAGGTTGACGGTAAGCAACTGGTGAAAGATTTTTCGGCCCAGGTTCTACGTGGCGACAAAATTGCCCTGATTGGTCCGAATGGGTGCGGCAAAACCACGCTGCTGAAACTGATGCTCGGTCAGCTTCAAGCGGACAGCGGGCGTATTCACGTTGGCACCAAACTGGAAGTGGCTTATTTCGATCAGCACCGCGCGGAACTGGATCCCGATAAAACGGTGATGGATAACCTTGCCGAAGGTAAGCAAGAGGTGATGGTTAACGGCAAGCCACGCCACGTATTGGGCTATTTGCAGGACTTTCTGTTCCATCCGAAACGGGCGATGACGCCGGTACGTGCGCTTTCTGGCGGTGAGCGGAACCGCTTGCTGCTGGCGCGTTTGTTCCTCAAACCAAGCAACTTATTGATTCTTGACGAACCGACCAACGATCTTGATGTCGAAACGCTGGAACTGCTGGAAGAACTGATCGACAGCTATCAGGGCACGGTATTGCTGGTTAGCCACGATCGTCAGTTTGTCGATAACACCGTTACAGAATGTTGGATCTTCGAAGGCGGCGGTAAAATTGGTCGTTATGTCGGCGGTTATCATGATGCCCGTGGTCAGCAAGAGCAGTATGTGGCGCTCAAACAGCCTGCGGTGAAAAAAACCGAAGAAGCCGCCGCGGCAAAAGCAGAAACTGTAAAACGCAGCAGTAGCAAACTAAGCTATAAATTGCAGCGCGAACTGGAGCAGCTACCGCAATTGCTCGAAGATCTGGAGGCGAAGCTGGAAGCCCTACAGACGCAGGTGGCGGATGCTTCCTTCTTCAGTCAGCCACATGAGCAGACACAAAAAGTGCTCGCCGATATGGCTGCTGCAGAGCAGGAGCTGGAGCAAGCCTTTGAACGCTGGGAGTATCTTGAAGCGTTAAAAAATGGTGGCTGATCGCAAAATAGTCGATTTAAACAGAGACAGCTGACAACGGTAAAATTGCCTGATGAACTGGGTTTATCAGGCATGAAAACCAACACTTTGTTAGTCATCTGTAAAATAGCGCATCATTAAGGAGTACCAATGTGCGAACATCATCATGCCGCGAAGCACATCCTGTGCTCGCAGTGTGACATGCTGGTGGCGTTACCGCGCCTTGAGCATGGTCAGAAAGCGGCATGTCCCCGGTGTGGCACAACGTTAACCGTGGCGTGGGATGCCCCCCGGCAGCGTCCCACCGCCTATGCGTTGGCTGCACTGTTCATGCTGTTGCTGTCCAACTTGTTTCCTTTTGTGAATATGAACGTTGCAGGAGTTACCAGTGAAATTACATTACTGGAAATTCCCGGCGTGCTTTTTTCTGAGGACTACGCCAGCCTCGGCACCTTTTTCCTGTTGTTTGTGCAACTGGTTCCCGCGTTTTGTCTGATAACCATTCTGTTACTGGTGAATCGCGCGGAATTACCGGTCCGTTTAAAAGAGCAACTGGCACGGGTGCTTTTTCAACTCAAAACCTGGGGAATGGCGGAGATTTTCCTCGCTGGTGTGCTGGTCAGTTTCGTTAAACTGATGGCTTACGGCAGCATTGGGGTAGGCAGCAGCTTTCTCCCCTGGTGTTTATTTTGTGTCCTGCAACTGCGCGCTTTTCAGTGCGTTGATCGTCGCTGGTTATGGGACGACATCGCCCCGATGCCAGAACTGCGCCAGCCGCTAAAACCAGGCGTCACGGGGATACGTCAGGGGCTGCGTTCGTGCTCCTGTTGTACGGCAATCCTTCCTGCTGATGAACCCGTGTGCCCGCGTTGTAGTACCAAAGGGTACGTTCGGCGTAGAAACAGCCTGCAGTGGACACTCGCGCTGCTTGTAACGTCCATCATGCTGTATCTTCCGGCTAATATTTTGCCCATCATGGTGACGGATTTATTAGGCTCGAAGATGCCGTCGACGATTCTCGCTGGGGTCATTCTGTTATGGAGCGAAGGCTCTTATCCCGTCGCTGCGGTGATCTTTCTGGCCAGTATTATGGTGCCAACGTTAAAGATGATCGCCATCGCGTGGCTGTGTTGGGATGCCAAAGGGCATGGCAAGCGCGACAGTGAAAGAATGCATTTGATTTATGAAGTTGTTGAGTTTGTAGGCCGCTGGTCGATGATTGACGTTTTCGTTATCGCGGTGCTCTCGGCGCTGGTGCGTATGGGAGGTTTAATGAGTATTTATCCGGCAATGGGTGCATTAATGTTTGCTTTAGTCGTCATAATGACAATGTTTTCTGCTATGACGTTTGACCCGCGTTTGTCGTGGGATCGTCAACCTGAATCAGAGCATGAGGAGTCCTGACAGTATGGAATCTAATAATGGGGAAGCCAAAATCCAGAAAGTGAAGAACTGGTCTCCCGTGTGGATATTTCCTATCGTCACGGCGCTCATTGGGGCCTGGGTTCTTTTTTATCATTACAGCCATCAGGGACCGGAAGTGACCCTGATCACCGCGAATGCGGAAGGAATTGAAGGTGGCAAAACCACCATTAAAAGCCGTAGCGTTGACGTCGGCGTGGTTGAAAGCGCCACACTGGCTGATGATTTGACACACGTTGAAATCAAAGCGCGGCTGAATTCCGGTATGGAAAAATTGCTGCATAAAGATACCGTCTTTTGGGTGGTGAAACCGCAGATTGGTCGCGAAGGGATTAGCGGCCTGGGAACGCTGCTGTCTGGAGTTTATATCGAACTGCAGCCAGGCGCGAAAGGCAGCAAAATGGATAAATACGATTTGCTGGACTCACCACCGTTGGCCCCGCCTGATGCGAAAGGTATCCGTGTGATTCTCGATAGCAAAAAAGCCGGGCAGCTCTCGCCAGGAGATCCGGTGCTGTTCCGTGGCTATCGGGTAGGTTCGGTTGAAACCAGCACCTTCGATACACAAAAACGCAATATCAGCTATCAACTGTTCATCAATGCACCTTATGACCGACTGGTGACCAACAATGTTCGCTTCTGGAAAGATAGTGGCATTGCGGTTGATCTGACGTCAGCAGGGATGCGTGTGGAGATGGGCTCATTGACAACGCTGCTGAGTGGCGGTGTCAGCTTTGATGTGCCGGAAGGTCTGGATTTAGGGCAGCCAGTGGCACCGAAAACAGCTTTCGTTTTGTATGATGATCAGAAGAGCATTCAGGATTCGTTGTACACCGATCACATTGATTATCTGATGTTCTTTAAAGATTCGGTACGCGGTCTGCAACCGGGAGCTCCGGTAGAGTTCCGGGGTATTCGCCTGGGTACCGTAAGCAAAGTGCCATTCTTTGCGCCGAATATGCGTCAGACATTTAACGATGATTACCGTATTCCGGTACTGATTCGTATCGAGCCAGAGCGGCTGAAAATGCAGCTTGGCGAAAATGCGGATGTTGTTGAGCACCTTGGCGAATTGTTGAAACGTGGTTTACGCGGATCGCTGAAAACCGGAAACCTGGTCACTGGTGCACTGTATGTTGATCTCGATTTCTATCCAAATACGCCTGCAATAACCGGTATTCGTGAATTTAATGGTTATCAGATTATCCCGACCGTTAGCGGCGGCCTGGCGCAAATCCAGCAACGACTGATGGAAGCGTTGGATAAGATCAACAAACTGCCATTGAATCCGATGATTGAACAGGCAACCAGTACGCTTTCTGAAAGTCAGCGCACAATGAAAAACCTGCAAACGACGCTGGATAGCATGAACAAGATCCTCGCCAGCCAGTCGATGCAGCAGTTGCCGACGGATATGCAGTCAACGTTGCGTGAATTGAATCGCAGCATGCAGGGCTTCCAGCCTGGCTCCGCAGCCTACAACAAGATGGTGGCGGATATGCAGCGCCTTGATCAGGTGTTGCGAGAACTGCAACCGGTGCTGAAAACGCTCAATGAGAAGAGTAACGCGCTGGTATTTGAAGCGAAGGACAAAAAAGATCCAGAGCCGAAGAGGGCGAAACAATGAAAAAGTGGCTAGTGACGATTGCAGCACTGTGGTTGGCCGGATGCAGCTCCGGCGAAATTAATAAAAACTATTACCAGTTACCTGTGGTGCAGAGCGGTACACAAAGTACCGCCAGCCAGGGCAATCGTCTGTTATGGGTAGAGCAGGTCACTGTTCCTGACTATCTGGCGGGGAATGGTGTGGTTTATCAAACCAGTGATGTGAAGTATGTGATTGCCAACAACAACTTGTGGGCCAGCCCGTTGGATCAACAGTTGCGCAACACCCTGGTTGCCAACCTGAGTACGCAACTGCCCGGCTGGGTGGTTGCCTCCCAGCCTCTGGGAAGCGCCCAGGACACGCTCAATGTTACCGTAACGGAGTTTAACGGTCGCTATGATGGCAAGGTCATTGTCAGTGGTGAGTGGCTGTTGAACCACCAGGGACAACTGATCAAACGTCCGTTCCGTCTGGAAGGAGTGCAAACTCAGGATGGTTACGATGAGATGGTTAAAGTACTGGCCAGTGTCTGGAGTCAGGAAGCCGCTTCTATTGCGCAAGAGATAAAGCGTCTACCTTAATTATAAAGATTTGTAAATATAACCGCCTCCGGTATGTTGCCTGAGGCGGTTTTTTTGTCTCTAACGTGCGGAAAAAGTTGTTCCTCTTCACATTTTTTGTACAACCGACATACCCGTGTAGCTCACAAATATGACAGTGGCGTGAATTTTGCGCATTGACGGCAGTTATGATTCGCGGTATTGCTTAACTGTGATTGCACATTTAGTAATCACTGTTTTCTTTTCCACCAGAAACCAGTATGAGGGAAACGAGGCATGAAGAGACAAAAACGAGATCGCCTGGAACGGGCACATCAACGTGGTTATCAGGCCGGCATCGCCGGACGCTCAAAAGAAATGTGTCCCTATCAGACGCTGAATCAAAGGTCACAATGGCTGGGAGGCTGGCGAGAAGCCATGGCGGACAGGGTAGTAATGGCCTGATTCTGTCTCTTTAAAAAGAAACCTCCGCATTGCGGAGGTTTCGCCTTTTGATACTCTGTCTGATTATAATCAGAAGGCAGACGTATCCTGGAACAGACCGACTTTCAGGTCGCTGGCGGTATAGATCAGACGACCATCAACCAGCACTTCGCCATCCGCCAGGCCCATAATCAGACGACGGTTAACAATGCGTTTAAAGTGAATACGGTAGGTCACTTTTTTCGCTGTCGGCAGTACCTGACCAGTGAATTTCACTTCGCCAACGCCCAGCGCGCGGCCTTTACCTTCGCCGCCCAGCCAGCCGAGGTAGAACCCTACCAGCTGCCACATTGCGTCCAGGCCCAGGCATCCCGGCATAACCGGATCGCCAATAAAGTGGCATCCGAAGAACCACAGATCCGGATTGATATCCAGTTCTGCTTCAACATACCCTTTGTCGAAGTTACCACCCGTTTCGGTCATTTTGACCACACGGTCCATCATCAGCATGTTCGGTGCTGGCAATTGCGGGCCTTTAGCGCCAAACAGTTCACCGCGACCAGAGGCAAGAAGGTCTTCTTTTGTATAGGATTCGCGTTTATCTACCATGTTCTCTGTAAGCCTTATTTTATTGAAGCACGCAGGATAGCTAACACGTGTACGCTGAACAAGTCCGATCAGTTCGGAATAAACCAGTTCAGCCAACGTAATGGCCATGGAAAACGGTGACGTCCTTCCTGTTGCGATGCTTGCGCGATACGTTCCTGGATGGTTTGCATCAGCGTCGTTTGGCCTTCGCCATCCCACACCAGATTTAATAATAACGGCAGTGCGTCAGTCACATCGTCTACTGCCCAGATGGTGAATTTGCCTTCTTCTACCGCTTTCACCAGTTCACTGTGAAGACTTAAATGGCGAACGTTAGCTGTGGGGATAATGACACCTTGTTTCCCGGTTAACTCACGTTGCTGGCAAATAGCAAAGAAGCCTTCGATTTTCTCATTTAAACCACCGACCGGCTGGGCGCGACCGAACTGATCGACTGAACCTGTGATAGCGATACTCTGATTCACCGGCACATCGGCGAGGGCGCTTATCAGGGCGCAGAGTTCAGCCATCGAGGCACTATCTCCATCAACTTCACTGTATGACTGCTCAAATGTCAGCGATGCTGAGAAGGGGATCTGTTGCTCAAGCTGTAGTTCCGACATCAGGAACGCTTGCATGATCATCATCCCTTTCGCATGGATATTGCCGCCAAGCTCCGCTTTGCGTTCGATGTCGGTGAATTCACCATCGCCAATATGCACAACGCAGCTAATGCGAGAAGGTTCGCCAAAAGCGCGTGGATGACCCGGAAATTCAATGACCGAAAGGGCGTTAATTTGCCCGATGCGTTCGCCTTCGGTTTCAATCAGGATTTGCTCCTGAAGGATCTCATCCTGCATACGTTCAGCGAGGAAACCTTCGCGCCATTCACGCTGCTGCAGCATTAAGTTTAGCTGCTCGCCGGAGAAGGTGTCGCCATCACACAGGGAGGCGACCTCTTTACACTGGCGGAGGATCCACTGCGGGCTAAGCGGAAGTGTTTCTTGTTCACCGGTGTAGCGTGCTGCTTCGCGGATAAGTACCGGCCAGGCATCCGCTCCCGGTGCAGGTAAGTGATTATGTCTGGCGGTAAATGTCACCCAGCGACACCACTGGGTTACTGACTCCGCATCGACAATCTGCAGAGTATCTTCAAATTCGCTATAAATAGCCTGCTCTGAAAGCTCTGGCTCCATCTCCTGGAAATCAGCCAATGATTCGCGTTCGCCTACCAGAATGACTTTCAGCTTCAATGGCATCGAAGGCACAGAGACGGGGAGAGGGCGCGACTCATCAAACGCAACCCAGTCAAAACGCTCGCGGTTAACGATATTTTTCAGCCGCATCCACAGCAGAGGTTGCGCCAGCAGTGTACGCAAAGAGATGATGAGAATACCGCCATTTGCCTGATGCACCAGACCAGGCTGCAGGGTAATGTCGCCATTAAACTGGCGCAGGCAGCCAAAGAGTTGCTCCGCTTCTACCCAGTCGGCAGCGACAACTTGCGTTAAAGTCGCAAAATTATCATCTGCACTCACTGCGTGACGTAAGCGGATGGAGTGGCCGGAAACCTCATAGTGACCGCCCACCAGTTGGCCTGCATCGCTTTGTAGCGTACGCGCGGCATTGGCAATAAGATTCAGATACTCAGACTCTTCCGGGGCCTTCGCCAGCATAAAAGAGGAGGATGCTCGCGTATGCAGCAACTGCTCCAGTGCGAATTGCAGTCGCGGTTGAGTATCACTGAATAAAGGATCGTTTTCGTCAATCAAATGTGGCTGAGCAAATATTTCCTGATAGCTATCGGTATCAGGAACCAGGTCACGCCATGCAAGTTTCGTAATGGTCAAAGTTGATGTTTTTTAGTCTGTTGTCAAAGCCGCGATTATACCGTAACCGGCACTACAGCACACGTAGAAAGCACCGACAATACTCCTGGCATGGGCGTTAAAGCTCACAGGATGGAGATTCTTTTCTTCACTGGCCTAAAAAGCTGATATTCTGTAAAGAGTTACACGGTAACATTGAGATCGCTATGAAATATCAACAACTTGAAAATCTTGAAAGCGGTTGGAAATGGAAGTATCTGGTGAAGAAGCATCGCGAAGGGGAGTTAATCACCCGTTACATAGAAGCCAGTGCCGCCCAGGAAGCCGTCGATGTGTTGCTCTCGCTGGAAAATGAACCCGTGCTGGTAAATGGCTGGATTGACAAGCATATGAATCCGGAACTGGTCAATCGCATGAAGCAAACCATTCGGGCCAGACGGAAGCGCCATTTTAATGCGGAACACCAGCATACGCGCAAAAAATCGATCGATCTGGAATTTATTGTCTGGCAACGTCTGGCTGGTCTTGCGCAGCGTCGCGGTAAAACGCTTTCTGAAACGATTGTTCAGCTGATTGAAGATGCGGAAAACAAAGAGAAATACGCGAATAAAATGTCTTCTTTGAAGCATGATCTGCAGGCATTGCTGGGTAAGGAATAACTGACGAAGTCAGTTCAATTTACTAAAGGCGAAAAAAACCCCGCAGCTGCGGGGTTTTTCTACCAGACGAGAACTTAAGCCTGCGGCTGAGTTACAACGTCTTTGATGCCTTTAACTTCGATCTCTACGCGACGATCCGGAGCCAGGCAGTCGATCAGTGCAGCACGCTGTTTCACGTTGTCACAGGTGTTGCCAGTAACCGGGTTGGATTCGCCCATACCACGTGCGGAGATCTTGTCTGCCGGGATACCTTTGGAGATCAGGTAATCAACAACAGACTGAGCACGGCGCTCGGACAGACCCTGGTTGTAAGCGTCAGAACCGATGCGGTCAGTGTAACCCAGAACAACTACGGAACCGTCTTTCGGATCCAGGTTGCTCAGCTGGCTGTACAGCTGATCCAGAGCAGCCTGACCTTCCGGTTTCAGGGTTGCTTTGTTGAAGTTGAACAGAACGTCAGACTTCAGAGTGAAGTGCTTGGTCTGTACTTCCGGTGCCGGAGCTGGAGCCGGAGCAACTACCGGAGCTGCTTCGCCCTGACCGAAACGGTAGGAAACACCCAGGCTCAGCAGACCGTTGTCCGGACGAGTACCGATGGTGTTTGCGTCACCGATGTTGTTGGTCCACTGGTATTCCAGACGGGTAGCGATTTCAGGAGTGATCGCGTACTCAACACCACCTGCGAAAACCGGAGAAACGCCAGTGTCGTGGTCTTTAAAGGATGCGCCACCAGGTACGTTAGCCTTGGTGTCTGCACGCCATACCATACCACCCAGACGAGTGTATACGTCCAGATCGTCAGTGATTGGGTAACCCAGTTTAGCAGTCAGTTGAACGCCCTGAGCTTTGTATGCACCGTTGATGTTGTCGCCTTTGTACGGCATACGACCTAACCAGTCGTAACCCATTTCAAAACCAACATACGGGTTAACCTGGTAACCACCAAAAGCACCTGCACCCAGTTGGTTTTCGTGGGTCGGACCATTGTTAGGAATAAAACCAGTGTCATGGTACTGGGACCAGCCCAGTTTAGCACCAGTGTACCAGGTGTTATCTTTCGGAGCGGCCTGCGCTACGGTAGCGAAACCAGCCAGTGCCACTGCAATCGCGATAGCTGTCTTTTTCATTTTTTGCGCCTCGTTATCATCCAAAATACGCCATGAATATCTCCAACGAGATAACACGGTTAAATCCTTCACCGGGGGATCTGCTCAATATTAACTCTACCGATATCTTCGGCTTATGCCGAGCACCCCTGGCGATGTAAAGTCTACAACGTAGTTGAAAACTTACAAGTGTGAACTCCGTCAGGCATATGAAAAAAAAGTCTTGTATAAGGTATGTTTAATCTTTTTTGTCAGCGACAATTTACAGAAGAAAATCGCGGAAACCGCTTCAGACAAGCCTCCGCAAGGAAAATTAGTCACGACTGAAAGCATTGGCTGGGCGACAAAAAAAGTTCCAGGATTAATCCTAAATTTACTTAATGATACAAATTAGAGTGAATTTTTAGCCCGGAAAGTTGTCTCGTGGCGTGAGAGGATGCGCTTACCGGACGCATAATAAACCCCATAGCGTTACCTTCATTTGCCGCATCAACAAGTTCAGCATGCTCTTCTTCAGTCAAATCATCTGCCAACCAACCGATCACCACACTGTAATTGCCCGTGCGTAAAGCGCGAACCATTGACTCCACAGTGTGGCAAGGGGAGAGCTGGCTAATCTGCATTACTTTCGTTAAGGGTAGCCCAGATGCCTGAACCCATTCCCGACTCAGTTTTTGTTGCGGTGTTAACCAGAGTTGCCAGCGCGATTGCTGACCGAGTTGCTGTAACAATGGCAACAGTAGAAGTTGCGTCATCATGGGCTGATCTTCGCGATAGACAACTTCACTGATAAGCCCGGCTGTAGTGTTTTCCGTAGAGACACGCGCAATTTTACTTGCTGCGGATGAGAACGACGAAGAACGATGTGCATAGCCTGAAGTGTACATAATCAATCCAGCCCCTGTGAGTTACTGTATGGATATACAGTACATCCAGTGACAACAAAGATCAACCCTATTTTCGGAAAGAGCCTCGCAAATTTTGTCGTTGGTGACGGGAAAACATAAATTAATCTTGCCCCTTAAGAATAAGTTGCCTATTTTCGTAGTTAACGGATCCGTTAATGTGAATCATTCTTTTATGTTATGATTTTAAAAGGAATTTTATGAAAAGCCTCTCCTATAAGCGGATCTATAAATCACAAGAATACCTGGCAACGTTGGGCACAATTGAATACCGATCATTGTTTGGCAGTTACAGCCTGACCGTTGACGACACGGTGTTTGCGATGGTTTCTGATGGTGAGTTGTATCTTCGGGCTTGTGAGCAAAGTGCACAGTACTGTGTAAAACATCCGCCTGTCTGGCTGACATATAAAAAGTGTGGCCGATCCGTTACCCTCAATTACTATCGGGTTGATGAAAGTCTATGGCGAAATCAACTGAAGCTGGTGCGTCTGTCGAAATATTCTCTCGATGCAGCGCTGAAAGAGAAAAGCACGCGCAATACCCGGGAAAGACTGAAAGATTTGCCCAATATGTCTTTTCATCTGGAAGCGATTCTCGGGGAGGTGGGGATTAAGGATGTACGGGCGTTACGTATACTTGGGGCAAAAATGTGTTGGTTGCGACTGCGGCAGCAAAACAGTCTGGTGACAGAAAAGATTCTGTTTATGCTTGAAGGTGCCATTATCGGCATTCATGAAGCTGCGCTCCCGGTGGCACGCCGCCAGGAGCTTGCAGAATGGGCTGACTCTCTTACGCCGAAACAGGAGTTTCCTGCGGAACTTGAGTAATCTGGCGTTGCAGACGACCAATCTCAGGCAGTAATGCAATCAATAATCCAACTTGTTGTACGACCAGAGGTTCTTTGCTGTCTGCCCGTGGTTCAAGTTGCTGCATCCGCTGTTTCAGGCTAGCTAATGCCTCATTGACGCGTTCTTCATCAGCAGGTTGATGATGTAACGCGTCATCAACATAGCAAACTGCGTCATCAAGAAACGCCAGAATTTCAGGATTAGTTAACTGCTCCCGGTGAGCACCGAGGGCTGAGATATAGCTGGTAAACGTATGGTTAAGGCACAGCAACCGAAACGCGGCTTCGCGAATTTGCGGGGTAACGTTCGGCTCGCTGGACATATTTGATACCACCGACGCCAGCTCAGCATCACGGTTGTGTGCATCGCGGCGGGCAATACGATACGCCAGACGGTTATCACGCCCCTGATGGTATTGCTCCAGTATGGCATCGAGATACCGACAGTTGGCCTCTGTGGCGCGTTCGAGCATGCGCGGCAGATTGCGAAACTGCCAGTCAGGCCAGATGTAGCTCACTGCCGCCCACGCAATGGCACAACCAATCAGCGTATCGATTACGCGAGGTAACGCTACTTCAAAACCTTCACCCAGTAAGTTAAAACACAGTAGCACCAAAAGTGTGATGAACATCGTTGCATGAGCGTATTGCACGTTACGGAAGGCAAAAAAGAGCACGCCGGTAATAACCAGCAGCACCAGCTGCCCTTCCAGTGATGGCACAAACCACAGCACAGGAATGCCAATGGCGATACCTACCAGCGTACCAATAATCCTTAACTTCAGGCGGTGGCGCGTGGCGTTATAGTTTGGCTGGCAGACAAACAAACTTGTCAGCAAGATCCAATACCCGTGATGCATTCCGGTTATTTGAATGATGGCGTAGCCGAAGCACAACACCAGCGACATTCTTATCGCATGACGGAAGAGGGCGGATTCCGGCGTGAAGTGACGGCTAAGACGCAGCCAGATATCACTCAACCCGTGCGGGCTGTCATCAGCGAGCTCATTTTCGTCATTATTATGGGGTAGTGCCTGGGCCTGTTCTGATTCAATTGTTGCCAGTTGGGCATCAATGGCGCGTAAATTGTTCAGCAAAAATCCCAGTGTTTTGAGTAAATCGGCGGGTGCGCCGTTATCGCGCATCCGCTCCAGCGCAGCATCAATATGCGTAAAAGCGCGCTCAAAATGCGGATCATGTTGATAAGGCTGACGCAACAAAATACAGCGTGACAGTTGCTGGCACGCCTGGCCCTGCATCGACATCAGCCGCTGAAAACGGAACAGCACGTCGCTGTGGCGAAAATGTTCACGCAATGTTTGATACTGAATATGAGAAGAGCTGGCACGCTCGTGAATATCCTGTGCGACAAAGTAATAATGCAGCGTGCGACGCGTTCCCCGTTGACCACGATCGCCACGTAAGCGGGTCAGCAGCGAGAGTTTCGTCTGATTCAATGTCGCCATCAGCAGACCGTTGGCGAGAGCCAAATCGTACAGCGGTGCCTGGCTTTCATCTTCAATATCAGGATCAAACATGCGCGACTTGAGCTCAAGATAACGCGCCAGTTGTTCATAGCAACGCGCCAGGTTGTCCTGCAGCGGGCGGACCGGGAACAGCAGATGACCAATAAGTGTCAGGACGTTGTACCAGACGGCACCGGCCAGCAGATACATCGGCTGCTGATACCAGTGCTCATACAGTGATGTTCCCAACATAGTGTAAATGGCGATCAGCAATGCACCGAAGGCAATTGTTGCATAGCGTTGACCCAGACCGCCGAGCAAAATGAAGCCGCTGGTAGAGAGCGTTAAGCCAATCGCAAATAGCCAGGGCCAGGGAAACAGCAATTCTACTGAGGCCGAGGCGATAAAAAAGCAGAACAGCGTAATGATGAGGTTACGCAAACGTCCCGCCAGTCGGTCATCGAGATCGGTCAGCGCCGCTGCCACCATCCCCAGCGTTAGCGGAATCGTCAGTTTTACATCACCCAGCCACCACGGAAACGCTGTGGTTCCACAAAGCGCAATAAAAATACGCGCGTAATACAGCCAGGCGCTGTTCCAGGTATAGCGTTTGAGCAAAGGACTTAGCATAAAGGCCATATTAGTGGATTATTCAAAACGACGACGTGCATTGGCTTCACGCGCAGCTTGCGCTGTTTCTACCGATACCACGCGACGACCAACCGGCCATAGTGCAATAGCGGCAATTTTAAAGTTCGCAATGCCGACAGGAATGCCAATGATTGAAATACATTGTGCGATGCCCGTTGCAATGTGCATCAGGCATAACCACCAGCCAAAGAAAATCAGCCAGAAAATATTCAATACCGTACCGCCAGTATTCAGCAGTACATTTTTGCCAGCCGGGTTCAGTTCATCGACATGAATAGCTTCATTGCCATAAGGCACCAGAGACAGTTTAGTGATCTCCCAGCAGGATCGTGTCAGCGGTAAGGTAAAAATCAGCACAATACTGACCAGAGTCGCCAACAGCCAGCCCAGAGTGGTGGCAAATCCGCCAAGCACAAAGTTCAGAATGTTCAAAACGGTACGCATAAAACCTCGCTTTACTGTGGTTTTCAGTAATGGGCGGCAATTGTAACGTTTTTTTGGGCTGGAGCACGTTTTCTCTGACGGTTACACTGATAAGAAATAATTTCGTGTGGATCTACAGAGTCATGGAACTGAAAGCGACAACGCTTGGAAAACGTCTGGCACAGCACCCTTACGATCGGGCGGTGATCCTCAATGCCGGGATTAAAGTCTCCGGCGATCGCCACGAATACCTTATTCCTTTCAATCAATTACTGGCGATTCACTGTAAGCGCGGTCTGGTATGGGGCGAGCTGGAATTTGTACTGCCGGACGAAAAAGTGGTGCGTCTGCACGGCACCGAATGGGGCGAGACGCAGCGTTTTTACCATCATCTTGATGCTCACTGGCGGCGGTGGAGTGGCGAGATGAGCGAAATTGCGTCTGGTGTTTTACGCCAGCAACTGGATTTGATTGCCACGCGCACTGGAGAAAATAAATGGCTGACGCGTGAGCAAACCTCTGGCGTTCAGCAACAAATCCGCCAGGCTTTGTCGGCGTTGCCGTTGCCGGTTAACCGACTGGAAGAATTCGATAACTGCCGTGAGGCGTGGCGTAAATGTCAGGCCTGGTTGAAAGATATTGAAAGCGCTCGGTTGCAGCATAACCAGGCGTATACCGAAGCCATGCTTACCGAGTATGCGGATTTTTTCCGCCAGGTCGAGTCTTCACCGCTGAATCCGGCGCAGGCCCGGGCAGTCGTTAATGGCGAGCATTCTCTGTTAGTGCTGGCAGGTGCAGGAAGCGGAAAAACGTCGGTGCTGGTGGCCCGTGCAGGCTGGTTGCTGGCGCGTGGTGAAGCGTCCCCTGAGCAAATTTTATTGCTGGCGTTTGGTCGCAAAGCCGCTGAAGAGATGGACGAGCGGATTCGCGAACGGCTACATACCGAAGACATTACCGCACGCACGTTTCATGCGCTGGCGCTGCATATTATTCAGCAGGGCAGCAAAAAAGTTCCGATAGTCAGCAAACTGGAAAATGATACCGCTGCCCGTCATGAACTCTTTATTGCTGAGTGGCGCAAGCAATGCAGCGAAAAGAAAGCGCAGGCGAAGGGCTGGCGGCAATGGCTGACGGAAGAAATGCAGTGGTCAGTGCCAGAAGGTAACTTCTGGGATGATGAAAAATTACAGCGTCGCCTTGCCTCTCGCCTCGATCGCTGGGTAAGTCTGATGCGGATGCACGGTGGTGCACAGGCAGAAATGATTGCCAGTGCACCCGAAGAGATTCGCGATCTGTTCAGTAAACGTATCAAGTTGATGGCCCCGTTATTAAAAGCCTGGAAAGGTGCGCTGAAGGCAGAAAACGCTGTCGATTTTTCGGGCCTTATTCATCAGGCGATTGTGATTCTGGAGAAAGGTCGCTTTATCAGCCCGTGGAAGCATATTCTGGTTGATGAATTTCAGGATATCTCGCCGCAGCGGGCAGCGTTGTTAGCGGCATTACGCAAGCAAAACAGTCAGACGACGTTGTTCGCCGTTGGTGATGACTGGCAGGCGATTTACCGATTCAGCGGTGCGCAAATGTCGCTCACCACCGCTTTCCATGAAAACTTTGGTGAAGGCGATCGCTGTGATTTAGACACGACTTACCGTTTTAACAGTCGTATCGGTGAGGTGGCAAACCGGTTTATTCAGCAGAACCCAGGCCAGCTGAAAAAGCCGCTAAACAGCTTAACCAATGGAGACAAAAAAGCCGTCACGTTATTGGATGAGAGTCAACTTGACGCTTTGCTGGATAAGCTCTCTGGTTATGCCAAACCGGAAGAGCGCATTCTGATCCTGGCGCGTTACCATCACATGAGGCCTGCCAGCCTGGAAAAAGCGGCAACACGCTGGCCGAAGTTGCAAATCGACTTTATGACCATTCATGCCAGCAAAGGGCAACAGGCGGATTACGTCATCATCGTTGGCTTGCAGGAGGGAAGTGATGGTTTTCCGGCTGCGGCGCGGGAGTCGATTATGGAAGAGGCGCTACTGCCACCGGTTGAGGATTTCCCGGACGCTGAAGAACGGCGGTTAATGTACGTGGCGCTGACCCGGGCACGCCATCGGGTATGGGCACTGTTTAACAAAGAGAATCCCTCTCCCTTTGTGGAAATACTGAAAAATCTGGATGTGCCGGTGGCGAGAAAACCGTAAGAAACAGGTGGCGTTTGCCACCTGTGCAATATTACTTCAGACGGTCCGCGAGATAACGCTGATAATCGGGGATCAGAATATCGACCGCGTCGTTGAAATGCGGCGACTGGATTATGAAGTCTGCCGTTGCCACGTTGGTGGCGACCGGAATGTTCCATACCGTCGCCAGACGCAGCAAGGCTTTCACGTCAGGATCGTGCGGCACGGCATTTAGTGGATCCCAGAAGAAAATCAATACATCAATTTTCCCTTCTGAGATCAATGCGCCAACCTGCTGGTCACCCCCCATTGGGCCACTCAACATCGCGTTGACGTTCATGCCGGTCGCGCGGGAAATTAAGTTACCGGTAGTGCCTGTTGCATACAGTACGTGTTGTTCCAGTAACGGTTGATGCCGTTCCACCCAGCTCATCAGCATTTGTTTGCAGTGATCGTGTGCCACCAGCGCAATATGTTTCCGCGCAGGTAAAGTGCGAGTCGTCAGTTCCATAATGTACATCCGTAGTTAACTTTCCTACAGATTACTGTAAGCACTTATCGCTGCAAGATAAAGACCGAAAAAGCCTGCGCACAGGCACAAAAATCTCAGGAAGATGGTTGTTTTTCCGCCCACTGCAGGAAAGTATTTCGCGTTTGTGGGTCAGCCAGTTTAAACCAATACTTCAGCCGTTGTTCTGTGAGCACCTGAGACTGCGGTGGAATAGCATCCAGCTCGGAAACACCCGAAAGCAGCGTACTGTCATCTGCCATCATCGTGGCAAATTGCGGTAGTGAAGCGCGTTTCGCGGATTTGTTATAGCGTTCAACCTCGACCTCATAATCAATCGTTTTTGCCGTTGAGGTAATGGCGAGAATATCCAGCTTTACCGGAATCGGCGTCGCATCGCCATCCAACAATTCAAGGCGCGGCGCGGCATCAAAATGGTTAGCTTCCCGCTCATTCTCCAGGCGAGGCAGGCGAAAATTGACCTGGTTGATGAGCTGGGTATTAAAACTGACCACCAGCGGTGGGGAGATATACAGCCGTTCTTCACTATTGGAAAGATGAATCGTCTTCTCAACGCGAAACACTAACTGATGCGGTCCATTATCCAGTTCAATGCTGTCCGCACCGCGCAGCAGAGAGCTGGAAACCTTCTTGCCGTCGAGTACCAGAAGATCGACATCGGTTGAAAGCCGCAGCGTGGTGGCAAAAACGGATACCGGCAAACATAATGCAATCAAGGTGGTCACGATGCCGGTTTTCATAGGTAGCTCCTGTCAAAAGACCGCCCGAATAATAATGTGTCAAAATTTTTCTTTAATCATACTTACTAACATATAGACATATTTCCCGCTTTTGCTCTCATTCATTCGTATTAGCTGCATGGTTGGCATGTCGGCTTTGTCGTACACTTTGTTAAACAGTCTGGAGGAAATAATGAAAGAAACCGATATTGCAGGTATTTTAACGTCCACTCACACCATTGCGCTGGTGGGGGCAAGCGACAAACCCGATCGTCCCAGCTATCGCGTGATGAAATATCTACTCGACCAGGGGTATCACGTCATTCCGGTTTCGCCAAAAGTTGCCGGCAAAACGCTGCTGGGCCAGCAGGGGTATGGCACGCTGGCAGACGTTCCGGAAAAAGTCGATATGGTCGATGTTTTCCGTAATTCAGAAGCTGCGTGGGGCGTGGCGCAGGAAGCTATCGCCATTGGCGCGAAAACCCTCTGGATGCAACTGGGGGTGATTAATGAGCAAGCGGCAGTACTGGCACGGGATGCCGGGTTAAATGTGGTGATGGATCGCTGCCCGGCTATTGAGATCCCTCGCCTGGGCCTGGCCAAATAAAAAATCCCCGGAAGGCAAAAACCTTCCGGGGATTCGTTCAGGGATCAGTTACGCAGACGCGGGGCCTGGAGTTGTTTGCGGATGGTCTGCGCCAGCTCATCCATGGATGGCTGTTCAGGATGTTCATCCTGCAATTCGCTACTTAGCTGGGCTTCAGCCAGGTAGGTATGAACCGGTAGGCCGTTATCGTCCTCCATCACCACGTGATACCACGGAGCGGCGCGAAGCTCGTCATTCACCGCCAGCTCATCAGGCGACGGTTCAGAGAGCGAATAAACCGGGTCGATATCCACGACCACTCCGAGATAACCTAACAGGGAATGGCGGACCTGCTGGCCGATACCGAATTTGCTGGCAATCATAGTCACCTCCCGGGAAATCTTTACCTTTGATATAAGGGTAAAATTCCACATTTCAAGTTACATGACGCGACAGGCAAACCCTTTCAGATATAGCCCTTCCGGGTAGGTAGCGATCACCGGATGATCGGCTGCCTGACGGAACTGCTCTATAAATTGTACATCACGGCCGGCATCAATTGCGGCATCCGCGATGATTTTCTGAAATAAATCGCTGGTCATCAGACCGGAACAGGAGAAAGTCAGGAGAATACCGCCTTCATTCAGCAACTGAATCGCCAGCATGTTGATATCTTTATAGCCACGACACGCGCCCATCAACTGGCTTTTATTCTCAACAAACTTCGGCGGGTCCATCACGATAACGTCAAATTTTTCACCGCGATCGCGATAAGTACGCAGCAATTTAAAGACATCATCACGGACAAACTCAGCCTTGCTCAGATCCAGTTTGTTCAGCTCAACGTTCTGCCGTGCAATATCCAGCGCTTCCTGGGAGGTATCAACGCTGACAACCTGGCTGCAACCGCCCATCAGTGCCGATACGGCGAAACCACCGGTATAGGAGAAACAGTTCAGCACACGTTTATTTTCAACGTAGCGGCGGGTAGCCAGGCGGCTGTCTCGCTGGTCCAGGTAGTAGCCCGTTTTGTGTCCGTGCTGAATATCCACCAGCAGTTTCATGCCGTGTTCTTCAATCGGCAGCAGGGCAGGTGGCAACTCGCCGGTGACGAGGCCCTGGGTCAGCTCCATCCCTTCTTTTTTACGTACCGCAACATCGCTGCGATCGTAAATCGCACATTCCGGGTACAGCGTTTGCAGGGCACTAATTAATGCCGCGCGCTGATATTCTGCGCCAGCACTCAGCAGTTGCAGCACCAGAAAATTACCGAAACGATCGATAGTAATACCCGGCAGGCCATCAGATTCTCCGGCGATTAAACGATAGCTGTCGAGGCCATCTTTTTGCGCCAGCCAGTCACGCCATTTTTGTGCTTGTTGCAAACGGCGGGAAAAAAAAGCAATGTCGATAGACTCAGACGGGTCAAACGTCCAGACGCGCGCCCGGATTTGCGAAGCTGGCGAATAAGCGCCGCGTGCTAACCATTTTCCCTGATGATCAACAATATCGATGGTTTCACCGAGGCTGGCTTTACCTTCCATGCGGGCAACGGCCCCGGAAAAGACCCACGGATGGCGACGAAGTAATGATTTTTCGCGCCCTTTGGCTAACACTAAACGTACACTCATAATTTACTTTTCTGTCGATGCAAAGAAATGGGCGTCATTGTCCGGAGTTTTCCATGGATTTGCAACGCGTCCATTAAGGATAAGGAGAGCAGCAATGTCGAAAGTCTGCATAATTGCCTGGGTTTACGGGCGAGTTCAGGGCGTAGGATTTCGCTACACCACACAGTATGAAGCGAAAAGACTGGGTTTAACCGGGTACGCCAAAAATCTTGACGATGGCAGCGTGGAAGTGGTTGCCTGCGGTGAAGAAGGGCAGGTGGAAAAATTAATGCAGTGGTTAAAGAGTGGCGGCCCGCGTTCTGCGCGTGTGGAACGGGTGCTTAGCGAGCCGCATCATCCCTCGGGGGAATTAGCCGATTTTCGTATCCGTTAAATACATTTTACCGGTTTTGGCAGGCCAGCAATTTTGGTGGCTTGCTTAGCCGGACCTTTCGGAAACAGTCGATATAAATAGCGGCTGTTACCTTTTTCTTCGCCAAATTTATTCGCCATCGCTTTTACCAGCATACGAATCGCCGGAGAAGTATTGAATTCCAGATAGAAATCACGCACAAAACGCACCACTTCCCAGTGTTCTGGCGACAGCGAAATCCCTTCGTTCTCTGCAATCACCACAGCCAGCGGCTCACTCCACTGGCTGCTTTCTTTGAGATAGCCTTCGGTATCCGTTTCTATCTCTTTACCTTCGAAGATCAGCATAATTATTACTACCTTAATCAGACTGGCGGCAGTGTAACAAAAAACAAAGCCCCGCATAAAGCGAGGCTATGAAAGTGTTAGCGGGTGAGATTAATCGCGGCTAGCGAAGCCCAGAATGCTCAGCAGGCTGACGAAGATGTTGTACAGCGAAACATACAGGCTAACCGTGGCACGAATATAGTTCGTCTCACCGCCATGAATGATGTTGCTGGTTTCAAACAAGATAGCGCCAGAGGAGATCAGAATGAAGACCGCGCTGATCGCCAGATGCAGAGCAGGCAGCTGCAGGAAGATATTCGCAACCATACCAATCAGCACCACCACAATACCCGCCATCAGCATACCGCCGAGGAACGACATATCTTTGCGGGTGGTCAGCACATATGCAGAGCAGCAGAAGAACACTAACGCCGTTCCGCCCAGTGCCATAGCGATTACGTCACCCATTCCGGCAGACAGATAGGTGTTCAGAATAGGTCCGAGGATATAACCCAGAAAACCGGTAAAGGCGAATGCGGAGATAATCCCGGTCGGCTTATTCGCCGTTTTATAGGTCAGGAACATCAAACCATACATACCCACCAGCGTCAGAATCAGACCCGGAGATGGCAGCATCAGCACCGTACTGGCAGTTGCGGTAATCGCCGAAAAGGCCAGCGTCAGGCTCAGCAGAAAATAGGTATTACGCAGCACCTTATGGGTGCTAAGCAGTGATGTACGGTCATGTGAAGAACTAACAATACGATCCATTGAGTCACTCTCTATGACAGATGTAATTAATTAAGCAGCATAATGATAATGCGTAAGGGCACCCAGAAGTTTTACCCATCTTTACGCATTTGATCTGGAACAGGTTTAACAGCGGATTATCAGGTCATTAAGCAAATATAACGCCCTGAGAATTTCGACAGGCAAAAGAAAAAGGGGTTAGCATTTAGCTAACCCCTTATCTTATTTGGCGGAAGCGCAGAGATTCGAACTCTGGAACCCTTTCGGGTCGCCGGTTTTCAAGACCGGTGCCTTCAACCGCTCGGCCACACTTCCGGAATGACGCGCACTATAAACATCCCGATGCGGCGTGTAAACCCCTAATTTGTTTGTTTGCCTGAAAAACAGCCAAAAGTGCATTGATAGCGTGAAATAACAGCAGATTGATCATTTCATCACCATGAATTCCTTCTCTTTTACTCGTTTAGCAACCGGCTAAACATCCCCACCGCCCGGCCAAAAGAAAAATAGGTCCATTTTTATCGCTAAAAGATAAATCCACACAGTTTGTATTGTTTTGTGCAAAAGTTTCACTACGCTTTATTAACAATACTTTCTGGCGACGTGCGCCAGTGCAGAAGGATGAGCTTTCGTTTTCAGCATCTCACGTGAAGCGATGGTTTGCCTTGCTACAGGGACGTCGCTTGCCGACCATAAGCGCCCGGTGTCCTGCCGGTGTCGCAAGGAGGAGAGACGTGCGATATGAATAACGAGGAAACATTTTACCAGGCCATGCGGCGTCAGGGCGTTACCCGGCGCAGCTTTCTCAAATATTGTAGTCTGGCTGCCACGTCGCTGGGATTAGGCGCGGGAATGGCACCAAAGATTGCCTGGGCGCTGGAGAACAAACCGCGCATTCCGGTGGTATGGATCCACGGTCTGGAATGCACCTGCTGTACCGAATCTTTTATCCGCTCCGCTCACCCACTGGCGAAGGACGTCATCCTTTCCCTGATTTCCCTCGATTACGACGATACTTTGATGGCTGCCGCCGGAACCCAGGCGGAAGAAGTCTTTGAAGACATCATCACGCAATACAATGGCAAATATATCCTCGCAGTAGAAGGTAATCCGCCGCTGGGCGAGCAGGGGATGTTCTGTATCAGCAGCGGTCGACCGTTTATTGAGAAACTCAAACGTGCCGCTGCCGGAGCCAGCGCGATTATCGCCTGGGGAACCTGCGCGTCCTGGGGCTGCGTGCAGGCCGCGCGACCCAATCCGACGCAGGCAACGCCTATCGACAAAGTCATCACCGACAAACCCATTATCAAAGTACCTGGCTGCCCGCCGATCCCGGATGTGATGAGCGCCATCATTACTTACATGGTGACCTTTGATCGCTTGCCAGATGTCGACAGAATGGGCCGTCCGCTGATGTTCTATGGTCAGCGAATCCACGATAAATGCTATCGCCGCGCCCACTTCGACGCCGGAGAGTTCGTCCAGAGTTGGGATGATGACGCTGCCCGCAAAGGTTACTGCCTGTACAAAATGGGCTGCAAAGGGCCTACCACCTATAACGCCTGTTCCTCCACACGCTGGAATGATGGCGTTTCTTTCCCAATCCAGTCTGGTCACGGCTGCCTGGGCTGTGCGGAAAATGGTTTCTGGGATCGCGGTTCGTTCTACAGCCGCGTGGTCGATATTCCGCAAATGGGTACTCATTCCACCGCCGATACCGTCGGTTTAACCGCGCTTGGCGTGGTGGCAGCGGCTGTTGGTGTGCACGCAGTCGCCAGCGCCGTTGACCAGCGCAGACGTCATAACCAGCAACCTACAGAAACCGAACATCAGCCAGGCAATGAGGATAAACAGGCATGAGCACTCAGTACGAAACTCAGGGATACACCATCAATAATGCCGGACGCCGCCTGGTGGTCGACCCGATTACGCGCATCGAAGGCCACATGCGCTGCGAAGTGAATATTAACGATCAGAATGTGATCACCAATGCCGTCTCCTGCGGCACCATGTTTCGCGGGCTGGAGATCATTCTGCAAGGGCGCGACCCGCGCGATGCGTGGGCGTTCGTTGAACGTATCTGCGGCGTCTGTACTGGCGTACACGCCCTGGCTTCGGTTTACGCCATCGAAGATGCTATCGGTATTAAAGTGCCGGACAACGCCAATATCATCCGCAACATTATGCTGGCAACGCTCTGGTGCCACGATCATCTGGTGCACTTCTATCAGCTTGCCGGGATGGACTGGATCGATGTGTTAGATGCGCTGAAAGCCGACCCGCGGAAAACCTCCGAACTGGCGCAAAGTCTCTCCTCTTGGCCGAAATCATCCCCTGGCTATTTCTTCGACGTACAAAACCGCCTGAAAAAATTTGTTGAAGGCGGGCAGTTGGGGATCTTCCGCAATGGCTACTGGGGGCACCCGCAGTACAAACTGCCGCCAGAAGCTAACCTGATGGGCTTTGCCCACTATCTCGAAGCTCTCGATTTCCAGCGTGAAATTGTCAAAATCCACGCGGTCTTTGGCGGTAAAAACCCGCATCCAAACTGGATTGTCGGCGGGATGCCTTGCGCCATCAACATTGACGAAAGCGGCGCGGTCGGGGCAGTCAATATGGAACGCCTGAACCTGGTGCAGTCAATTATCACCCGCACGGCGGACTTCATTAACAACGTGATGATCCCCGACGCCTTAGCCATCGGTCAGTTCAACAAACCGTGGAGCGAAATCGGCACTGGTCTTTCTGATAAATGCGTTCTCAGCTACGGCGCATTCCCGGATATTGCCAACGACTTTGGCGAGAAAAGTCTGCTGATGCCTGGCGGCGCGGTGATTAACGGCGACTTCAACAATGTGCTGCCAGTGGATTTGGTTGATCCGCAGCAGGTGCAGGAGTTTGTCGACCACGCCTGGTATCGATATCCCAACGATCAGGTCGGGCGTCATCCGTTCGATGGCATCACCGACCCGTGGTACAACCCCGGCGATGTCAAAGGCAGCGATACCAACATTCAGCAGCTGAATGAACAGGAACGCTACTCGTGGATCAAAGCGCCACGCTGGCGCGGTAACGCGATGGAAGTGGGGCCGCTGGCGCGCACGTTAATCGCTTATCACAAAGGCGATGCTGCGACCGTTGAGTCGGTCGATCGCATGATGTCGGCGTTGAACCTGCCGCTTTCCGGTATCCAGTCAACGTTAGGCCGCATTTTGTGCCGCGCGCACGAAGCGCAGTGGGCCGCAGGTAAGTTGCAGTATTTCTTCGACAAGCTGATGACCAACCTGAAAAACGGCAATCTCGCCACTGCTTCCACGGAAAAATGGGAACCTGCAACCTGGCCGACAGAGTGCCGTGGTGTCGGTTTTACCGAAGCGCCGCGCGGGGCGTTAGGCCACTGGGCCGCCATTCGCGATGGCAAGATTGATCTCTACCAGTGCGTGGTGCCGACCACCTGGAACGCCAGCCCGCGCGATCCCAAAGGGCAGATTGGCGCTTATGAAGCGGCGCTGATGAACACCAAAATGGCGATCCCCGAGCAACCGCTGGAGATCCTGCGTACTCTGCACAGCTTTGACCCGTGCCTCGCCTGTTCAACACACGTGCTGGGCGACGACGGTAGCGAGCTGATCTCCGTGCAGGTGCGTTAACAGCGAAGGAGAATCATCATGCAACAGAAAAGCGACAACGTTGTCAGCCACTATGTCTTTGAAGCGCCAGTGCGCATCTGGCACTGGTTGACGGTGTTATGCATGGCGGTGTTGATGGTCACCGGATACTTTATCGGCAAGCCGCTACCTTCCGTCAGCGGCGAGGCGACGTATCTGTTCTATATGGGCTACATCAGGTTAATTCACTTCAGCGCCGGGATGGTTTTTACCGTGGTTTTGCTGATGCGGATCTACTGGGCTTTTGTTGGCAATCGATACTCCCGCGAGCTGTTTATCGTGCCGGTATGGCGTAAAAGCTGGTGGCAGGGCGTGTGGTATGAAATCCGCTGGTATCTGTTTCTGGCAAAACGTCCGAGTGCCGATATAGGCCATAATCCCATCGCCCAGGCGGCGATGTTCGGCTATTTCCTGATGTCGGTCTTTATGATCATCACTGGTTTTGCGCTGTACAGCGAACACAGCCAGTACGCTATTTTTGCGCCGTTCCGTTATGTGGTGGAATTTTTCTACTGGACGGGTGGCAACTCAATGGACATTCACAGCTGGCATCGGCTGGGGATGTGGCTGATTGGCGCGTTTGTGATCGGTCATGTCTACATGGCGCTGCGTGAAGACATCATGTCCGACGACACGGTGATCTCCACCATGGTCAACGGCTACCGTAGCCACAAATTTGGCAAAATAAGTAACAAGGAGCGTTCATGAGCGAGCAACGCGTGGTGGTCATGGGGCTGGGCAACCTGCTGTGGGCCGATGAAGGCTTCGGCGTGCGGGTGGTGGAACGGCTGTATGCCCATTACCACTGGCCCGAGTATGTGGAGATTGTCGATGGCGGTACTCAGGGACTGAACTTGCTGGGGTATGTCGAAAGCGCCAGCCATCTGTTGATTCTCGATGCCATTGACTACGGGCTGGAACCTGGAACGCTGCGAACCTATGCCGGAGAACGCATTCCGGCTTATCTCAGCGCGAAGAAAATGAGCCTGCATCAGAACAGTTTCTCCGAAGTGTTGGCGCTGGCGGATATCCGCGGACATCTGCCAGCACATATTGCCCTCGTCGGTCTGCAACCCGCAATGCTCGACGACTACGGCGGTAGCCTGAGCGAACTGGCACGGGAGCAACTGCCCGCTGCGGAACAGGCGGCGCTGGCGCAGCTTGCTGCGTGGGGAATTGTGCCGCAACCGGCTAATGAATCGCGCTGTCTCAATTATGACTGTCTGTCGATGGAAAATTACGAAGGCGTTCGCTTGCGCCAGTACCGGATGACACAGGAGGAGCAGGGATGAGCAACGACACGCCATTTGATGCGTTGTGGCAACGAATGCTGGCGCGCGGCTGGACGCCAGTCAGTGAATCCCGTCTTGACGACTGGCTTACGCAAGCGCCAGACGGCGTGGTGTTATTAAGCAGTGACCCGAAACGCACGCCAGAGGTCAGCGATAATCCGGTAATGATTGGCGAATTACTGCGCGAGTTTCCCGACTATACATGGCAGGTGGCGATTGCTGACCTTGAGCAGAGCGAAGCCATCGGCGATCGCTTTGGCGTCTTTCGCTTTCCTGCCACTTTAGTGTTTACCGGCGGAAACTATCGCGGCGTGCTGAATGGTATTCACCCGTGGGCGGAACTGATAAACCTGATGCGCGGGCTTGTCGAACCGCAGCAGGAGCGTGCCTCATGAGCGAAACTTTTTTCCATCTGCTGGGGCCAGGAACGCAACCGAACGATGACAGTTTCAGCATGAATCCACTGCCGATCACCTGTCAGGTGAATGATGAACCGAGTATGGCGGCCCTGGAGCAATGTGCTCACAGCCCGCAGGTGATTGCGCTGTTAAACGAGTTACAACATCAACTAAGCGAACGCCAACCGCCGTTGGGCGAGGTGCTGGCAGTCGATCTGTTAAATCTCAACGCCGACGATCGTCACTTTATCAATACGCTTCTCGGGGAAGGGGAAGTGTCAGTGCGCATTCAGCAGGCTGACGACAGTGAAAGTGAAATACAGGAGGCGATCTTCTGCGGATTATGGCGGGTGCGCAGACGTCGCGGCGAAAAGTTGCTGGAGGACAAACTGGAGGCTGGCTGCGCGCCGCTGGCGTTGTGGCAGGCGGCAACGCAAAATCTCTTGCCGACAGATTCGCTGTTACCGCCGCCCATTGATGGCCTGATGAATGGCCTACCGTTGGCGCATGAGTTACTGGCACATGTACGTAACCCCGACGCGCAGCCGCACAGCATTAATCTGACGCAATTACCCATCAGCGAGGCTGATCGGCTTTTTCTCTCACGTCTCTGTGGGCCGGGAAATATTCAGATTCGTACCATTGGCTATGGCGAGAGCTATATCAACGCCACGGGGTTACGCCATGTCTGGCATTTACGCTGTACGGACACCTTAAAAGGCCCGTTACTGGAAAGTTATGAAATCTGCCCAATACCGGAAGTGGTGCTGGCAGCGCCAGAAGATTTGGTCGACTCTGCGCAGCGGCTTAGCGAGGTATGTCAGTGGCTGGCGGAAGCTGCACCGACGTAAAAAGACGGTAAGTATCGCTTTCAGTCTTATGAATATCGCAATCGGCGAATACCTCTGGTCGTAGAGTTTCAGGATAAAGAGGGAGATCTACCATTATCGGGTTATTTTTCTCTCTTCGCCTACAGGAGTGCGCATGTGGGATGTCATTGATTTATCGCGCTGGCAGTTTGCTCTGACCGCGCTGTATCACTTTTTATTTGTACCCCTTACCCTGGGGCTGATTTTTTTGCTGGCTATCATGGAAACCATTTACGTGGTCACCGGCAAAACAATCTACCGCGATATGACTCGCTTCTGGGGTAAGCTCTTCGGTATCAATTTTGCTCTTGGCGTGGCTACCGGCCTGACCATGGAGTTTCAGTTTGGTACTAACTGGTCATTCTATTCCAACTATGTGGGCGATATTTTTGGCGCACCGCTGGCGATGGAAGCATTAATGGCCTTCTTCCTCGAATCCACCTTTGTCGGGCTGTTCTTCTTCGGCTGGCAACGGCTGAATAAATACCAGCACCTGCTGGTGACGTGGCTGGTGGCGTTCGGTTCAAATCTCTCTGCGTTGTGGATATTGAATGCCAACGGTTGGATGCAATACCCGACCGGTGCGCATTTTGATATCGACACCCTGCGTATGGAGATGACCAGCTTCAGCGAGCTGGTCTTTAATCCGGTCAGCCAGGTGAAATTTGTGCACACCGTAATGGCGGGCTACGTGACCGGGGCCATGTTTATTATGGCGATCAGCGCCTGGTATTTACTGCGCGGACGGGAGCGCGATGTCGCATTACGCTCGTTTGCCATCGGTTCCGTCTTCGGTACTCTGGCGATTATCGGTACCCTGCAACTCGGAGACAGTTCTGCGTATGAAGTCGCGCAAGTACAACCGGTAAAACTGGCGGCGATGGAAGGGGAGTGGCAAACGGAACCTGCACCTGCACCGTTCCATGTGGTTGCCTGGCCGGAACAGGATCAAGAGCGTAACGCCTTTGCCCTCAAAATTCCCGCGCTGCTAGGGATCCTCGCCACTCACTCATTAGATAAACCCGTGCCGGGTCTGAAGAATTTGATGGCTGAAACCTACCCACGCTTGCAACGCGGACGTATGGCCTGGCTGTTAATGCAGGAAATATCGCAAGGCAATCGTGAGCCGCATGTGTTGCAGGCATTCCGGGGACTGGAAGGTGACCTGGGCTACGGCATGTTGCTCTCCCGCTATGCGCCGGATATGAATCATGTCACAGCCGCACAGTACCAGGCGGCGATGCGTGGCGCGATACCTCAGGTTGCGCCGGTATTCTGGAGTTTCCGCATCATGGTGGGCTGTGGTTCCCTGCTGCTACTGGTGATGCTGATTGCGCTTGTCCAGACGCTGCGTGGCAAAATCGACCAGCATCGCTGGGTGCTGAAAATGGCGCTCTGGAGTTTGCCGTTGCCGTGGATTGCGATTGAAGCCGGGTGGTTTATGACCGAGTTTGGTCGTCAGCCGTGGGCGATACAGGACATCTTACCGACATACTCCGCGCACTCCGCTTTAACCACAGGACAACTGGCTTTCTCACTGATCATGATCGTAGGGCTTTACACCCTGTTCTTAATCGCCGAAGTCTACCTGATGCAGAAATATGCCCGTCTGGGGCCGAGCGCGATGCAGAGTGAACAACCGACGCAGCAACAGGGGTAAAGGAGAAAATCATGTTTGATTATGAAACATTGCGCTTCATCTGGTGGCTGCTGATTGGCGTGATCCTGGTGGTCTTTATGATCTCCGACGGATTTGACATGGGGATCGGCTGTCTGCTGCCGCTGGTGGCGCGTAATGATGATGAACGCCGGATAGTGATAAACAGCGTTGGTGCACACTGGGAAGGCAACCAGGTCTGGTTGATCCTCGCTGGTGGGGCATTATTTGCCGCCTGGCCCAGAGTGTATGCAGCGGCGTTTTCCGGCTTTTATGTGGCGATGATCCTGGTGCTGTGCTCACTGTTCTTCCGCCCGCTGGCCTTTGATTATCGCGGAAAAATCGCCGATGCACGCTGGCGTAAAATGTGGGACGCCGGTCTGGTCATCGGCAGTCTGGTGCCGCCGGTAGTCTTCGGTATCGCCTTCGGCAACTTGTTGCTCGGCGTGCCGTTTGCCTTCACACCGCAATTACGCGTGGAGTATCTCGGCAGCTTCTGGCAACTGCTGACGCCATTCCCTTTATTGTGCGGATTGCTCAGCCTTGGGATGGTGATTTTGCAAGGTGGCGTCTGGTTACAACTGAAAACTGTTGGTGTGATTCATCTGCGTTCACAGCTGGCCACCAAACGCGCTGCACTGTTGGTGATGCTGTGCTTTTTGCTGGCGGGTTACTGGCTGTGGGTCGGTATTGATGGCTTTGTACTGCTCGCCCAGGATGCTAACGGTCCTTCCAATCCGTTAATGAAACTGGTGGCAGTGCTACCTGGTGCCTGGATGAATAATTTCGTCGAATCGCCCGTTTTGTGGATCTTCCCGCTGCTGGGGTTCTTCTGCCCATTGCTGACGGTGATGGCGATTTATCGTGGTCGCCCGGGTTGGGGATTTTTAATGGCGTCATTGATGCAATTTGGCGTGATTTTCACGGCAGGCATCACGCTGTTCCCCTTTGTCATGCCGTCAAGCGTGAGTCCAATCTCCAGCCTGACGTTGTGGGACAGCACTTCCAGTCAGCTGACGCTGAGCATTATGTTGGTAATCGTGCTGATATTTTTGCCCATTGTGTTGCTCTACACTCTCTGGAGCTACTACAAAATGTGGGGACGCATGACAACAGAAACTCTCCGCCGTAACGAAAACGAGTTGTACTAAGGAGCAGGAACAATGTGGTATTTACTTTGGTTCGTCGGCATTTTGTTGATGTGTTCGCTCTCCACCCTTGTGTTGGTATGGCTGGACCCGCGTCTGAAAAGTTAACGAACGTAGGCCTGATGCGGCGCATTAGCATCGCATCAGGCAATCAATAATGTCAGATATGAAAAGCGGAAACATATCGATGAAAGCGATCTTAATCCCATTTTTATCTCTTCTGATTCCGTTAACCCCGCAATCTGCATTCGCTCAGAGTGAGCCGGAGCTGAAGCTGGAAAGTGTGGTGATTGTCAGTCGTCATGGTGTGCGTGCTCCAACCAAGGCCACGCAACTGATGCAGGATGTCACCCCAGACGCATGGCCAACCTGGCCGGTAAAACTGGGTTGGCTGACACCGCGCGGTGGTGAGCTAATCGCCTATCTCGGACATTACCAACGCCAGCGTCTGGTAGCCGACGGATTGCTGGCGAAAAAGGGCTGCCCGCAGTCTGGTCAGGTCGCGATTATTGCTGATGTCGACGAGCGTACCCGTAAAACAGGCGAAGCCTTCGCCGCCGGGCTGGCACCTGACTGTGCAATAACCGTACATACCCAGGCAGATACGTCCAGTCCCGATCCGTTATTTAATCCTCTAAAAACTGGCGTTTGCCAACTGGATAACGCGAACGTGACTGACGCGATCCTCAGCAGGGCAGGAGGGTCAATTGCTGACTTTACCGGGCATCGGCAAACGGCGTTTCGCGAACTGGAACGGGTGCTTAATTTTCCGCAATCAAACTTGTGCCTTAAACGTGAGAAACAGGACGAAAGCTGTTCATTAACGCAGGCATTACCATCGGAACTCAAGGTGAGCGCCGACAATGTCTCATTAACCGGTGCGGTAAGCCTCGCATCAATGCTGACGGAGATATTTCTCCTGCAACAAGCACAGGGAATGCCGGAGCCGGGGTGGGGAAGGATCACCGATTCACACCAGTGGAACACCTTGCTAAGTTTGCATAACGCGCAATTTTATTTGCTACAACGCACGCCAGAGGTTGCCCGCAGCCGCGCCACCCCGTTATTAGATTTGATCAAGACAGCGTTGACGCCCCATCCACCGCAAAAACAGGCGTATGGTGTGACATTACCCACTTCAGTGCTGTTTATCGCCGGACACGATACTAATCTGGCAAATCTCGGCGGCGCACTGGAGCTCAACTGGACGCTTCCCGGTCAGCCGGATAACACGCCGCCAGGTGGTGAACTGGTGTTTGAACGCTGGCGTCGGCTAAGCGATAACAGCCAGTGGATTCAGGTTTCGTTGGTCTTCCAGACTTTACAGCAGATGCGTGATAAAACGCCGCTGTCATTAAATACGCCGCCCGGAGAGGTGAAACTGACCCTGGCAGGATGTGAAGAGCGAAATGCGCAGGGCATGTGTTCGTTGGCAGGTTTTACGCAAATCGTGAATGAAGCACGCATACCGGCGTGCAGTTTGTAATGCATAAAAAAGAGCATTCAGTTACCTGAATGCTCTGAGGCTGATGACAAACGAAGAACTGTCTAATGCGTAGACCGGAAAAGGCGTTCACGCCGCATCCGGCCACTTTCAGTTTTACTCTTTCTCGGAGTAACTATAACCGTAATAGTTATAGCCGTAACTGTAAGCGGTGCTGGCGCGTTTAATCACACCATTGAGGATAGCGCCTTTAATATTGACGCCTGCCTGTTCCAGACGCTGCATTGACAAACTCACCTCTTTGGCGGTGTTCAAGCCAAAACGCGCAACCAGCAGGCTGGTGCCAACAGAACGCCCCACGACCGCGGCATCACTCACCGCCAGCATCGGCGGCGTATCGACAATCACCAGATCGTAATGGTCGTTCGCCCATTCCAGTAATTGACGCATCCGATCGCGCATCAGCAGTTCAGACGGGTTAGGTGGCACCTGACCGCGAGTAATCACATCAAAGCCTCCTTTGCCAAAATGCTGGATCACTTTGTTGAGCTCATCTTTACCTGCCAGATATTCCGACAAGCCATGTTCATTACTCACGGTAAACAGGTTATGCGAATAACCACGGCGTAAGTCGGCATCAATAAATAACACTTTTTGATCGGACTGGGCGATCACCGCTGCCAGAGTTGAACTGACAAACGTTTTACCACTGTCTGGCGTCGCACCGGTGATCATCAGAATGTTATTCTCCGTCTCCATCATAGCGAAATGCAGACTGGTTCGTAGCGCACGTACGGCTTCCACAGCAGAATCCGCCGGGTTATCCACCGCCAGGAAGGGGATATTTTTAGTACGATGGCGCTGCTGATTAGAAAATAAATTTTTCTTACGCAGACGGGTGTGTTTATCCAGCCACTCGGACATTGGGATAGTGGCATAAACGCTGATGCCGTGCTCTTCCAGTTGTTCCGGGGCTTCTACACCACGACGCAACATCGCACGCGCCAGCACGGCACCCACAGAAATAAACAGGCCAAGAATAAAACCAAGCACCACGTTCAACGCTTTTTTCGGTTTCACTGGCTGCGGCTGAGTGACTGCCGGGTCGATAATCCGCACGTTACCAATGGCACTGGATTTCGAAATACTCAACTCCTGCTGGCGGTTAAGTAATTGCAGATATACCGCACGGCCCGCTTCTACGTCACGGCTTAAACGTAACACTTCCTGTTGAGTGGAAGGCATTGCCGATACCCGCTTATTCAGGCGTTTGCGTTCTTGCTCCAGCGTCTGGCGTTTTTCCAGCAGCGCACGATAAGTTGGGTGATCTTTCTTATACAGCTGGGAGATCTCTGCCTCGCGGAAGGTCAGCTCATTGAGTTGATTATCAACGTTCACAATCTGCTCAAGAACGGCTTTGGCTTCCAGGTTAAGGTCAACCGAATCGCGCTGCTGGCGATAAACGTTGAGTTTTTCTTCCGCTTGGTCCAGCTCGCTGCGCACTTCAGGTAACTGGCGCTGTAAGAATTCAAGGCTTTGTGAATCCTGCGCCGCCTGGCGAGCGATATTCTGTTGCAAATAGTTGTTAGCGATGCTGTTCAGAATACGAGTAATCAACTGGGGATCATCACCAGTCATGGTAAGTTCCAGCATCCCGCTTTCTTTACTGCGTTCGCTAACGGTAAAGGTTTCCTGCAATGCGTTAATCGCTTCCAGTTCGGTACGCTGGCTCAGGACAAACTGTGTTCCTGGTTTGGCCTTAATGTCCGCGATAGTCAGCGCAACGCCATCTTTTTCCAGACGCTGGCCGACCATACCATTGACGGTGAACTCTTCACCTTCCAGTGTATAGTGGCCGTTTTCCCCAACCGTGAGTGTCAGTTGCTGATCCTGACCATTCAGTTGTGGAATATGCATCCAGCTGATCGCCAGCTCACCTGGTTTTTCTTTGGTTAATCTCGCCCAGCCGCGACCCACAATCGGAAAATACTTCTGCTCAACTATGTCGCGCAGATTCAGTTCAGCAATGGTTTTACCGAGAATCATGCGCGATTGCAGCAGTTGGATCTCCGGTGCAGACTCGGGCGATGAGTTAGGGATCATATCGCTCAGGCCGCTGAGAATGGCGTTGCCCTGTTTTTGCTCAACCTGGACCAGAGTATCTGCCTGATAAATTGGTGTGCTTAACAGCGAGTAAGCGACAGCGATCAGCGTGAATAACGCGGTCACGCTGATAATAAACTTACGGTGATCCCATAACTCGCCGACCAGACGAAGCAGATCGATCTCATTTTCCTGAGTGCTGCCTGGTGGCGTATTCATATTTTTAGTTGTCATCGTATTTTATAAACTCAAATTACCGGCTGAGGCGCTTCGCCCATTCCTGACTGGCGCGCTCCAACATACCGTAGACATGTTCAAATGCGTCCTGACTTTTACGATAGGGATCCGGGATCTCTTTCTGTTCCAGCCATTGCCCAAACAGCATTGTCTTCCCGCGGACCTCGGGAGCAATTGCGGTAACCTGAGCAATATGTTCCGACTCCATTGCCAGAATCAGATCGTAATTTCGTGCCATCTCAGCAGTGAGCTTACGTCCGGCATGTCCTTCAAGAGATACGCCATGATTAGCGGCAACATCTGCCGCTGTCGCATCTGCAGGGTGTTTTACCAGACCATGAACACCTGCCGATTTGACTTTTACGCCCGGCAGACGTTTACGCAGCAAGCGCTCGCCAATGGGCGAACGGCAAATGTTGCCGGTACAAACCACCAGGATTGAGTTAAATTTTAGTTGGGCCATGTTTGAATCCACCGTGAAGTCTCTGTCAGGTCATGCACCCCGGAAATCGTCGGTACCAGCAGAGAAATCACACGGTTCCAACGAGCCAGCGGCGCGGTAGTGACATAAACAATGTCGTAAGGTTCAAGCTGGAATTCCGTTCCGAGTATCATTGCCGATGCGTCCTTCGCATTCAGCTGATAAATATTGGCGATTTTGCCATTCTGCTTGTTTTGCGTTGCACGAATAACAAAAATCCCCGTCGCATCAGCGACATCCTGATTCATACCCTCAGCGTTACCCAGCGCTTCCGCCAGGGTCATACCGCTGCGGTCCATTTTCAGCGTGCTCTGTTTACCCACTTCACCCATCACGAAGACTTTCAGATCATCGTTGCGCGGAATAAATAAAATATCGCCCGGGTGCAGCAGTTTGTTCTGGCGCAAGTCGCCACGCTGCATCAGCGCATAGAGGTTCACTTTGGTCTTTACGCCATTCTGGGTGAGCACCACGTTGCGCCAGTCTGCATCTGCGGTCAGACCGCCCGCGGCGTTAATCGCATCCATGATGGTCAGAGGAATATTGGTAATCGGCTGCTGACCCGATTTGCTGACTTCGCCGGTGACGTACGCTTTTTGCGAGCGGAACGCCGCGACGCTGACATCGACTTGCGGGCTTTCAATGACTGAATCCAGACGCGCTGTAATCTCGTTGCGTACCTGGGTAAGTGTTTTCCCGGCCACTTTCAGGCGACCAATATAGGGGTAGAAAATCGCACCATCGGCGTTAACCCAGTTGCCGGTATCACTGGCGCTACGGTATTGCCCTGCGGGGGTGGTTAGTTCCGGGTGATCCCAGACCGTAACCATCAACACATCCCCAATGCCGATACGATATTCATAGTTCGCGATTTGCTGCTCCAGCTCCGGGTTAGCCTGCGACATAATCGGTTTGGCGCGCAGCTGATCAATCAATCCTGGCGTGACGGGATAGATATTGACCATTTTGTCCAGGTCATACTGATTGTCAGGTAGTTCAATGACATCCTTGTTACTGGTCGATAAATTCTGACCAGGAACAAGGGTACATGCTGTCAAAGACAGAACAGCCAATGTCAGTACCGAAAACTTAAAAATGTTCTTTTTCATTGGTTTATATTTATCAGTCAATGTAATGTTATGAATTACGTCAGGTTATTGTCCAACCGGTACTTCTCGCTCTGCCGTCATTGGATAGAGCTGGTATTTGCGTGACAGCATTTGTCCACCATCACGCGTCAATGGTGTCCACGAAACCACCGCGCGGTTGCGGTTAGGTCCAATGGTCATCAAGTCGAACGGAATCGAGATATAAAAACCTTTACTAAAGCCGCCTTCGCCGTAGTCATCTTTAGATACGTTACTGATTGCCGCCCATACCCCTACCGCCACGCCGCTGTCAAAGCGTTTGGCGACGTCGATCGTTGCGCCTTTATCTTTTGCCAGATATTGCCCAACGCTAAGTTTCATCAGTACGCCATTGAGCGTCGGCGGGTTCCAGTAAGCCGTCACGAAACCTGTGGGTGTGGAATAATCGGTGAAGCGCATCATGTTGTCCCAGTCACGTTGCTTCACGTAGTTAACGTCCACACCCAGCGCCCAGCTGGCATCTAGCGGGCGATAAAGCAGCTCGGAACCGACACCGGCGTACATCGTTTCCAGATAACCGCCATACACCTGGCCATAGAAACCATTGCCTAAGTCGGCAAAGTAGTTCGCCTGCAAGTTGTTGAGATAAACGTCATTGCGAACGTAATCACGGATATGCGTGCGCACGCGGGGCAGGGTAGAGTCCGCGGGTAATAGCGAAGACTTAAACTTGTCGTAGTTATTGTAAATATTGGTGAAAATACCGCCATCAAGCAGCAGGTGGTCAGTAAACCAGTAGCGGGCGCTGGACATCAGCCCCAACTGGAACATATAGAAATCTTCCGGGCCGCCCAGCGATTGTGAAAGTGTTGGGTTGAAAGAGTAGCTAAAGCGATCTTCACGAATACGGTAGCCCCGACCGAAGGCAGAAAGATCTTCTGCTTCAACACGTTGCTGTTGCAGTGGCTCTGATTTACCAGGCGCTGTACCAGCCAGCTGTTTGCGCAGGCTGGCTACGTCGGTTTCGGTAGTCACCATCGCCATATGCTCGCGCTTTTGCGTCACGCTAATCTTCTCAACGCCTTGCGGCAGGTTATTCACCAGAATCCGGTTGGCACGATCGACCGCTTCACGAGAGTCACGGTATTTGTATTGCTGACCAGACATATACAGCGTCTTATCGCGTAGCTGAATTTCTGGCACGTCAAAGCCCGCGTTATACTTCAGGGCGGTAAGTTGGTTTGCTACCGTGGTGTACTGCAATCCTTCAGATTCCGGCGCTGGTTGATATGCCGGTTTTGGCGTATCGCGCAGGGCAGGGCGCAGATCGTTGAAATTGGTCCGTAAAGTGAAACCAAACATCAACGTGTTACCGCGTTCATAACTCAGGTTGAGGTCTGCCCAGCTGGCAGCGCGATAAACTGCACCGACGTTGAAATGGCTTGCCTGAGGCAGTTTGCCAGCGAAATCATTCTGGTAATTGTTGCCGTCGTATTCGAGTTTCAGACGCAGGGGATTCCACGGCGTTTGATACTCAATGCCGCCAAAGATGGAGGCCGGGCCACGAAAGATATCGCTAAAGCTGATATCGCCCGCATCGTGAGACTCTGCGCGATGACAATATTTATCGCTTACCCGGCAAAACGGGTTGGTAATATTGCCCGCATTACCGGCGTAGCCCCATGCCATCCCGAGGGTGAAATCAAATGGCCCCGCTTGCTTGCTGGCCACCAGATACTCACCGTCAAACAGACCCGTACCAGCAATATCACGTTTACCAAACGCCACTTGCGGTAGCCAGTAACCTTCTTCCCACAGGCGAAGTTTAAAATCGAATGATTTGTCTTTGTATGACTGATCGCCGCTGAAATCTTCCCACTGGCTATATTTACGTGTGCGCACATCCGTATAACGAATGGTGCCTTCCAGCCATGGGAACAGCGCCACGGAGGTGGAGTAGAAACGGTATTGATCGTTATCCCGGTAGTTGACGCTGAATTCACCTTCCGGTGCGATGCGCGCATTTGGCATCTGCAACAATCCTGTGCCGCCAAAGTCCGATTGCGACGAACCCAGCGGATCCGGATAGGTTAATACTTCAGCATGACAGGCACTGGAGACGGCAATGGCCAGGCAGCTTAAAAGATAAGAATTCTTCTTCATCAGTCAGGAACACGTTGCGTTAAAACAGACACAATCTGGTCATTTAAATCAGCATATTTTTCGGGCAGTACATGCGCAGAAAAGCCCAACCAAAGCTGGCTGCCAGGCGGTGGTTCCACATGTCTTTTATTCCACAGGGCAACAGGGGCGACGACAGTCTCACCCTCAGGCGTAATCACCATAACGTTATTCTTGTCCGCGCCTGCAAGGCGGGGGTGATCTTGCAGATAATCGGTAACGCTACGGCCTGCCTGCCAGGGCAATTGCCCAGTCCCAGAAACCGCACCCAGCAGAGTAATAGTCACCGGACGCTGTACGGTATAGAGCGTATAGTCCCCGACCAGCGGGGGATTGCTGTTCTCATCCACTCGTACAAAATCAGGGTCCAGTTTGACCGGTAAGCGACCAGCGATATTGAGATTGAGTAACTGCTGGCGCACGGATTTAATCGTTGCCGCCACATCGTCGTCAGCTTCTGCTTCCCAGGAAGCAAGCTGTGCCATGACATGTTGGTAGTCTTTAAGCGCTTTAGCTTTCGCCGCAGAGTCGGTCAGCAAGGCACCAGGCCACCAGAGGCGATCGCGCAGTTGCGGTTGTGTCATCAACTGGACAACATTTTCCACGGGGCCAACGGAAAGTGTCTGTTGTTCGCCAGGCAGATAAATAGTCACCGTTCCTTGCGCAAAGGCATGGGGTGTCATTACGTAAAGTACGCTGGCAATGAAATACGACTGTAATTTATTCATGGTGCGGGTTTAAGAAACGTCATTTCTACGGGAATAACCCCTGCGCCTAACATTTGCCGACTTTGACGAACCTGGCCAGTAGCCGAATCGACCCAGAATGTGTTTTGCCACTGTTTTTCTGGCAGTGTGGAAGTCACCTCTTCCTGCCAGACATTACACAGCACATCGCGACCCGCAATATTCAGCGTCTCTAATCCAGCAAAGGAAAAAGTGGAACTCAGGGTCGCAGAGCGAAAATGGTTGTCTTCACTCCAGAGAATATCGCGCGTCCAGCGGCTACCGTCTTTTATTGCCAGCGCGTTACGCAGAGGGTCCTGCCCGGAATTTGTCACTTCCAGCAGATTATTATTAAGTTTGACGGTCTTTAAAAGACGTCCATTATGAGTAACCAGCATGGCGTTATCCTGGGATAACCATTTGCTTTGTTCTTGTTCTATATATCCCAGTACCACAAAGATTCGTTGCCCTTCATTAAGGCGTAAATACATCGTGGAATAAGGCAACGCCTGGATCTGCTGATCCGCTACGGTGATATCCTGATTATCGAAAAGGCTGGCGCGAAATGTATCGACCATACTTTGCTGGCTGTGCGTACATCCCGCAAGAAATAGTGCGAAAATCGATAAAATAAGAGGGCGCACCTTTAATCCTTGAAAGGTTAATTAAAAAAATGCAAATCTCTAAAGCCCGGTACGAATATCGCAACCGGGTATCATTTAACTTTAATTTCGACGCGTTAAAGCAGTATTAGGGCGTAGTGGACGTGGTGGTTGAGGTGTTATGAGAACCGCCATCGCCACTGTCATTTGCTGCAACTACTGCCAACGTCGCCACACCAACAGCCGTTGCCACACCGACAACCGTCGCCGTGCCGACAGCGCCAGCAGCCACGCCACCAGTGGTAGCAGCAGTCGTGGTTGCACCTGTAGTGGTCGTTGTGGTGCCAGTAGTACCCGTCGTTGCCTCGGTCCCGTTTGCTGCTTCAGGGGCAGCAAACGCAGCTGGCGTCGTCAACATGAAGGCCATAAGGATTGCAGAAAGCTTGTGTTTCATAACTTTTCCTTTATTCATCGCATGGACAATACGTACGCTTGAGATCAGGATTGTCTACTTTGAGTATAACATCCTTGTGAAATCTCCCTTTCCTCATACCGCTTGCACTATATACAGCGGGTGAGAAAGGCGCGCAGAGGGAAATATAAGATTGTTAACGATTTCCCTCTGGAAATACGACTTGTGAGCATAAGATAAATCTTAGAAAAATACAAATTAAAGATAAGAAAATTGTTAAGAAAGCTATTAACTATTGTTGGTAATATAGTTTCAAGTGGTACTATAACTGGCTGTTAAGTGGCGTTTATAACTATTAGGTACAGAGATATTCGCTTAAATGGATTAGTTTCCCGGTGGAAAGGTAACTGATGTTATAATGTATGGTGTTGACTATTGAACTATTCCAATAAAACCAGTCAGCTTTAAACAAGCAGCGTCATATTAAGAGAGATAAACATTTGCCGCTGTTGGTCCTCGCAGGCCATTTACGCGGCAAAATTCCACGCGTAATCCTGGTATAAGCACTTCTGCGTCGCGGGGAGTGAATGCGGAAATATGGACCTGGACTTCTTTACGACCGTCGGAGGGGATAATGAATCCTTTGCCGCTTTTGCGATCAAAGGTTTTGACAATTCCTGTCATTTTACGGGACAAACAAATTCCTTACTGAAAATACTGCGCTGCACTATACGGGGTTAATAAAATAAAGCCAGCGATATTTAAGACCGCCGGACGGCTAAAATAAAATTTGCTTAATCTCAATTATCATGCGTTAATAGCTGCGTCGGTTTGAAAGACAGACAGCATACAAAGTAGTTTACTAAAGCAGTTCTCATTATCAGGCATTATCCCCTTCTTTTGAGTCTCTCTCCTGAACACTAAGTAGTTTCTGTATTAAAGCCCTGTTTGCCGAAAGGCCCAAAATGAAGGAAGTAAAATATGTCTAATAAAATGACTGGTTTAGTAAAATGGTTTAACGCAGATAAAGGTTTTGGCTTTATCACTCCTGATGATGGCAGCAAAGACGTTTTCGTCCATTTCACCGCCATCCAGAGCAATGAATTCCGCACGCTGAACGAAAATCAGAAAGTTGAATTTTCTATTGAGCAGGGGCAACGTGGCCCCGCGGCAGCGAACGTTGTTACGCTCTAAGGTTGCCGTTATTACTCAACATCTCCATTTCCGCTGTCCATGTTGTCATGGTTCACAGTACCGCACATCGGCATTCGATGTGACGGAGCGAAACCCTTTGGGCGCTAAGTGTATTTTTTGTAAATCGACGATGATCACCTTTGATAACGTCGCGCTGCAAATACGCACTGACCATGCGCCGCTGGATTTCACAAAATAATATCAGGCTCCCTCGTGGAGCCTTTTTTATATCTGCCTTATTTTTCTTCAACGCTGTATGTATAGTAAGCGATAACCTGTTGATTATTGAATCTTTCGGGGAGATGGCTTATAACATTTCTTACCTGACCAGGGTACCGGGAACCAACACCTTACTGGCGTGTTGCTGTCTTTTAAGACCAGAAGAGGTTAACAGTGAATATTGAAGAGTTAAAAAAACAAGCCGAAACGGAAATCGCCGACTTTATCGCGCAAAAAATCGCCGAGCTGAACAAGAATACAGGGAAAGAAGTCTCTGAAATTCGCTTCACCGCACGAGAAAAAATGACCGGGCTTGAAAGTTATGATGTCAAAATCAAAATAATGTGATTTTGTGAACATCACCCCGTGCGAGGTGATGTTCCGCTTGTTGCTAATTTAGTGACCAATCATTGGCGCTTGTGGAATTAAGCGTCGGTACAATTCCTCCGGCACCGGGCTTTGCCATACTCCCGCATACATTGCGTAACCAATCACCGCAAACATAATCCCCAGAACCAGTAGTGTCATTAACCAGCCAGACAACGCAAAAGCTTTTTTATTTGCCGCAGGTTTTTGCAGTGAAAAGGTCAATGTTGAGGCTACCGGACATGACTCTACGCAAGTCATACAGCCGGTACATTCCACTGTTCGTACCTGAATTAATTTATCTACCGGGATCCGTGATGGGCAATTTTTTGCGCATTTGCCACAGTTGATACAACTTTCGGCATTGCGACGAATCTTAAACGGCGATAATAGCGAAACCACGCCCATCAGCGCGCCATATGGGCAAAGATAACGACACCAGGCATGGCGAATAAACAGGCTGGCAATCAGCAAAACGGTCACGCTGATTAATGTCGCGGTCCCCATATGACGAAAGAAATCGAGCATTTTAACGTCCATCACCACGCTGTAGGGCGACAACATAAAATAGTGAATCGCCTGAGCGGGCATCAATAACGCGATATAGAGAAAAAAACTCAACAGCAAATACTTCACGCCGCGCAGAGGAATATCCAGCCAGCGGGGAAGGACACATTGCCGACCAAACAGTTTGTTACCGAGATCGCCGATTAATTCAGAAAGCGTACCAACCGGGCATAACCATGAGCAAAAGGCCTTTTTGAGTAATAGACTGATGACGATAAAAGCGACCAATAACAGCATCGCGGCGGCGTGGACGGATGGTAACTGACCTGTTGTAAGGCTATATTTCAGATTCATCAGACCGGCAATCGGTAGCCAGCCTTCGATACCTCCCGGTCTGGCGACAAATGTCGTGCTACTTGCCGTTTCGTAATAGCGCACCCAATACCAGAACGTGATGGCAATATAAATATTCATTGCCAACAGTAATAATTGCGTCGCTTTACGCCAGGTCGTGGCATTGCGCCAGTCATTCCACGGTAATTTGCCGCCCGTCGTGCCTGGCCGCCGCTGCCAGCGGGTTCTTTTTTTCTCTGCCATGATTTTGCCAGTCCGTTAAGTTGCATACCAAATGCCACTATTCTAGTTGTTCTTAACTGGCTGATATTGATTCAAATCGCGTTCAGGTCTTTCTTATGCAACCATGCTTCCAGAGCGGCAACACTGCGTGTAATTTCTTCGTGTGGAAGGGGGGCAGATAATGGCTGCTGCTCCAGTTGTGCGCATAGCTGGCTGGCGCTACGCATTCCCAGGCTCGAGCAACTGCTTTTTAGCTGATGCGCGGCACGCTTTATTTTCTCGCTATCCTGACTGGTGCGGGCAATGTCGATTTCATCGAGAAGCGGCAGGGCATGTTGTGTAAATAATACCAGCCATTCGTGGATCTTCTCCGTCCCCATTAACTGAGCATCTTCATTGAGTTGCGATACATCCAGCGATTGATCGTTATTGACTTGCAGTTGGAGATAGTGCGCCAGTAACTGACCGAGCACTTCACGCGGCACCGGTTTAGGGATAATCCCGCGGAATAATGAACTGGTACGCTGGCGCAGCGTTTCGTCAATGACATGGGCGCTAAAGCCAATCAAAACCAGCGACGGATATTGCTGTGCCAGTTGTCGGGCAAGCGTAATGCCGTCGACATCCGGCAGATCAAAATCCACCAGTGCGGCAGCAAACGGTTCGCTATTTTGTAGTGTCTCTAAAGCCTGCGCGGCATTGCCAACAGCAACAACCTGCGCACCACTGGTGTTCAGCATCTCAACGGTAATTCGCTGGGTTAGCGGGTTATCTTCAATTAACAGCAAACGTAAACCGTCAAGACGCACCGCCTGATTGACTGTTTTTGGCACGGGTGCAGTGGCAACACGTAACGGCAAGCGTAAACAAAAACAGCTTCCAACCTCCGGCGTGCTGGTGGCGCTCAGTTCGCCGCCCATCGCCTGGGCCAGACGGCTACTGATAGTCAGTCCCAGCCCGGTGCCGCCGCGTTTGCCGCTTACCTGCACAAATGGCTGGAAGATTTCTGCCAGTTTCGCGGGATCAATACCGCAGCCGCTGTCTTCCACTTCGACCAGCCATTGCTCGCCATCAGTGCGACTACGCAGGATAATGTACCCTTCGTCAGTAAAACGCAGGGCGTTGCTCAACAGGTTGGTTATAACCTGACGAATACGTCGTGGATCGCCCATTAACGCGCACGGCATATCATCGGCAATTGCCGTTGCCAGGCGAATCGGGCGACCTTTCACCCGTCCGCTCATTAATTGCAGGGTACTTTCCAGCAGCGGGCGCGGTTCAAAGGGCTCATCGCTGACCGAAACATTCTTGCCACCTGCTTCGATAGCGGAATAATCGAGAATATCGTTGAGGATGGTCAGCAACGATTCACCAGAGTCAGTAATTGCCCGCAAATCATCACGCTGGGCGTTAAGTGCGGGGTTATCTGCCAGCAGTTGAGCAGTGCCGAGAATACCGTACAGCGGTGTGCGGATCTCATGGCTCATCGCCGCCAGAAACGCCGATTTTGCCTGGCTGGCTTTTTCTGCTTCCGCCCGTGCCTGTCGGTGTTCTATCACCAGTTCCTGCAATTCAGCTGTACGCGCTTTGACCTGCGCCGCCAGCTGTTCGCGGTGGCGATTCAGTGCATGAACATTGCTGCGAAACGCATCCATCAGCCGCCCGATGGTATCCAGCTCCCGTACGCCAGCGGTTTCCGGGAAAGGGGAGTCAATATCACCGTCCAGCAGCCGTTGCAGCGCCTGCGTTTGTTCGGCAAGTGGACGCGTGACTGAGCGATAAACCACGCGCCAGAGGATCAGAATCAGTGCGCAAAGTGAAACCATCCCCAGCAATAACAGGCTGTATTGCCCGCGTGCACTCGCTTTTTCCAGATGCGCCAGTCCGTGCTGATTACGCAGCTCAATGGTGTCGACCAGCTGACTGACTTCGCTACTAAACTGCGCGAACTGGGCGATGTTATTTTGTGCGAGAGTTTGTAGGTGATTGCTGATTTCACTGTCCTGCTGATACAGCGCCAGCAAATCGCTATATTGGCTAACGGTAGTTAACGTTGTTGCGACCTGCGCACGAACACCCGGATCTTCAATGCGTATTTGCCGACGTTGCAGAATTTTCACCGCATTATTGAGCTGCTTTTCCAGCGTTGGTGCATTTTTCTGGATCTGCTCCAGCCCCAGATTCATCACCATTTGCTGCACCCGCAGAGCGCTAAGGCGCAGTTCATTCATCTGGTTAACATACTCAAGATCGATATCAATCAGCCGATCGAGTGCACTTTCAGCAGCCTGACGCTGATCTTGTTCGATCAAATCGTAAATCCCGGCCTGGGTCGCTCCAGCGGAAGTTGTCGCATTATTCGCCTGACCTTGCGCCAGGCGTGCGATCTCATCGGCGGCAGCGACTATCTGCTGACTGAGTTGCTGTTGTTGCTGGCGCAGTTGCAAACGCTGCCCCACCAGTTCCCCTTGCTGACGTAACGAACGGGAGATCTCCTGCTCCTGTTGTTCAATAGCGGTGGTATCAAAACCTTGTTCCCGTAACGCTTGCAGCAACGCATTAATCTTCAGGCTTTGTGCGGTGAGCATTCGCCCCTGCGCCTGCCACATCTTTTCGTTATCGGCACTGGTCAGGTTCTGCGCGGCGAAAAGTTCCCAGGCGCTGGCTTCGCTCAACTGGCGCGCCATATTCATGGTAGGAATCAATGCCTGAGTGTTGTCTTTTTCCACCTGGCTGATAAAGCGCAGGTTGTACCATCCCACCAGGGTACTGGTCAGGGTTAACAGCGCCATCAGGGCAAAGCCCATCCAGAGTCTTCGGGTCAGGGTTAAATTCACGGTCGGTGCACTTTAGGTGAAAAAGGTTGAGTCGCAAAGCGGAATGCATCTAGCATAAAGCCTTATTATTGATGAGGCTATCATGCGCGTACTGCTATTTTTACTTCTTTCCCTTTTCATGTTGCCGGCATTTTCGGCTGATAACCTGTTGCGCTGGCATGATGCGCAGCATTTCACGGTGCAAGCCTCTACGCCGCTTAAAGCCAAACGCGCATGGAAACTGTGCGCGCTTTATCCCAGCCTGAAAGATTCATATTGGTTATCGTTGAACTATGGTATGCAGGAGGCTGCTCGCCGCTACGGTGTGGATTTAAAAGTGCTGGAGGCAGGCGGCTACAGCCAGTTGGCTACCCAGCAAGCACAAATCGACCAGTGTAAACAGTGGGGCGCAGAGGCCATTTTGCTCGGTAGTAGCACGACCTCATTTCCCGACCTGCAAAAGCAGGTAGCAAGTCTGCCGGTGATCGAACTGGTAAATGCTATTGATGCTCCCCAGGTGAAAAGCCGCGTTGGTGTGCCTTGGTTTCAGATGGGCTATCAACCGGGGCGATATCTGGTGCAATGGGCGCACGGTAAACCACTGAATGTGCTGTTGATGCCCGGACCCGATAACGCCGGGGGCAGTAAGGAGATGGTCGAGGGTTTTCGCGCAGCCATTGCCGGAAGCCCGGTGCGTATTGTTGATATTGCGCTTGGTGATAACGATATTGAAATCCAGCGTAACCTGTTGCAGGAGATGCTGGAACGCCATCCAGAAATCGACGTCGTTGCCGGAACGGCCATTGCGGCAGAGGCGGCAATGGGGGAAGGGCGTAACCTGAAAACGCCGCTTACCGTGGTGTCGTTTTATCTTTCACATCAGGTGTATCGCGGGCTGAAGCGGGGAAGAGTGATTATGGCTGCCAGCGATCAAATGGTCTGGCAGGGGGAACTGGCAGTTGAGCAGGCCATCAGGCAATTACAGGGGCAATCGGTGTCTGATAATGTCAGCCCACCGATTTTAGTTCTGACGCCGAAAAATGCCGACCGAGAACATATCCGCCGCTCGCTGTCACCGGGGGGATTTCGTCCGGTCTATTTTTATCAGCACACATCAGCGGCTAAGAAATAACCTTCACCATGTTGCGTCACCAGTAAATCCGCGCTGAGTTTATGACGTAAACGACGAATTAACACATCGACGGTGCGCAGGTCAGGGTTTTCCACCCGACGCGCAGAAAGCATACGTAGCAGACGTTCACGGCTGAGAATTTCGCCCGGATTCGTCACAAATGCCACCAACATTTCATACTCTGCGCGGGTCAGTTTAATCGGCTCGCCATCCCGCTCCAGCGTATGGCGCGACACATTCAGGCAATAACCGGCAAAGCGATAGCAGTTGTCCTGAGTGTGCGGTTGAGCTTGTCGCGCGAGGTCGATTCGCCAGAGCAGATTTTTCACCCGTACTACCAGTTCGCGCAGTTCCAGCGGTTTGGTGACGTAATCGTCTGCGCCCATTTCCAGCCCAACAATACGGTCAATCCGATCGCTGCGTCCGGTAACCAGAATAATCCCCACCGTTGAGCGTTCTCGCAGGGCGCGGGTTAACATCAGGCCATTTTCATCGGGTAAGTTGATATCCAGCAGAATTAAATCTATCGGCTGATTCTGCATAATTTCCCGCAGCCCGGCACCGCTCGCTGTAACGGAAACGGTATACCCCTCCTGAGTGAAGTAAGATTGTAATCGCGCCTGGGTAACCGGCTCATCTTCAACAATAACAATGTGATGTGGCATCAGAGGGTTTTACTCATTCTGTTCATATCTGTTCATATTCTGCCGTAAGCCGTTCATCCTGACCAGTGCCGCTGTTCATATTTGCTCATTAAGATCGCTTCACTAAACCATAATTTTACAGGGGCTATTATGCGGAAACTCTGGAACGCGCTACGCCGACCCAGTGCTCGTTGGTCGGTACTGGCGCTGGTCGCAATTGGGATTGTGATTGGCATTGCGCTGATTGTATTGCCACACGTTGGGATCAAAGTCACCAGCACAACCGAATTTTGTGTCAGTTGCCACAGTATGCAACCGGTGTATGAAGAATATAAACAGTCGGTGCATTTCCAGAACGCCTCCGGCGTGCGAGCTGAATGCCATGACTGTCATATCCCGCCGGATATTCCAGGCATGGTGAAGCGTAAACTGGAAGCGAGCAATGATATCTACCAGACCTTTATTGCTCACTCCATTGATACACCTGAAAAATTCGAAGCCAAACGCGCGGAACTTGCCGAGCGTGAATGGGCGCGAATGAAAGAAAACAACTCGGCAACCTGCCGCTCCTGCCATAACTACGATGCGATGGATCATGCGAAGCAGCATCCTGAAGCGGCACGTCAGATGAAGGTGGCAGCGAAAGATAATCAATCCTGCATCGACTGTCATAAAGGTATTGCCCACCAGTTACCGGATATGAGTAGCGGCTTCCGTAAGCAGTTCGATGAGCTGCGCGCCAGTGCTAATGACAGTGGTGACACGCTGTACTCTATTGATATTAAGCCAATTTATGCGGCGAAAGGCGATAAAGAAGCCTCTGGTTCTCTGCTGCCTGCTTCGGAAGTGAAAGTCCTTAAACGTGACGGCGACTGGCTGCAAATTGAAATTACCGGCTGGACGGAAAGCGCCGGACGTCAGCGTGTACTCACCCAATTCCCAGGTAAACGCATCTTTGTTGCCTCGATTCGTGGTGATGTGCAGCAGCAGGTAAAAACGCTGGAGAAAACCACCGTTGCCGACACCAATACCGAGTGGAGCAAGTTGCAGGCCACCGCATGGATGAAGAAAGGCGACATGGTGAACGATATCAAACCGATCTGGGCCTATGCGGATTCGTTGTACAACGGCACCTGTAACCAGTGCCACGGCGCACCGGAAATCGCCCACTTTGACGCTAACGGTTGGATCGGCACGCTCAACGGCATGATTGGCTTTACCAGTCTCGATAAACGTGAAGAACGCACTTTGTTGAAATATCTGCAAATGAATGCGTCTGACACCGCAGGTAAGGCTCACGGCGATAAGAAGGAAGAAAAATAATGAACAATAACGATCTCTTTCAGGCATCACGTCGGCGTTTTCTGGCACAACTCGGCGGCTTAACCGTCGCCGGGATGCTGGGGCCGTCATTGTTAACGCCGCGACGTGCGACTGCGGCGCAAGCGGCGACTGACGCTGTCATCTCGAAAGAGGGCATTCTTACCGGGTCGCACTGGGGGGCTATCCGCGCGACGGTGAAGGATGGTCGCTTTGTGGCGGCAAAACCGTTCGAACTGGATAAATATCCGTCGAAAATGATTGCCGGATTGCCGGATCACGTACACAACGCGGCGCGTATTCGTTATCCGATGGTACGCGTGGACTGGCTGCGTAAGCGCCATCTCAGCGATACCTCCCAGCGCGGTGATAACCGTTTTGTGCGCGTGAGCTGGGATGAAGCCCTCGACATGTTCTATGAAGAACTGGAACGCGTGCAGAAAACTCACGGGCCGAGTGCCTTGCTGACCGCCAGTGGTTGGCAATCGACGGGGATGTTCCATAACGCTTCGGGGATGCTGGCGAAAGCTATTGTCTTGCATGGTAATAGCGTTGGTACGGGCGGAGATTACTCTACCGGTGCTGCGCAGGTGATCCTGCCGCGCGTAGTCGGTTCGATGGAAGTGTATGAACAGCAAACCTCCTGGCCGCTGGTATTGCAGAACAGCAAAACCATTGTGCTGTGGGGCTCCGATTTGCTGAAAAACCAGCAAGCGAACTGGTGGTGCCCGGATCACGATGTTTATGAATATTACGCGCAGCTAAAAGCGAAAGTCGCCGCCGGTGAAATTGAGGTCATCAGCATCGATCCGGTTGTCACATCCACCCATGAGTATCTGGGGCGCGAGCATGTGAAGCACATTGCGGTTAACCCGCAAACTGACGTGCCGCTGCAACTGGCGCTGGCACATACGCTGTACAGTGAAAACCTGTACGACAAAAACTTCCTTGCTAACTACTGTGTGGGTTTTGAGCAGTTCCTGCCGTATCTGCTGGGTGAGAAAGACGGTCAGCCGAAAGATGCCGCATGGGCTGAAAAACTGACCGGCATTGATGCCGAAACCATTCGTGGGCTGGCGCGGCAGATGGCGGCGAACAGAACGCAAATTATTGCTGGCTGGTGCGTGCAGCGTATGCAGCACGGTGAACAGTGGGCGTGGATGATTGTGGTTCTGGCGGCGATGCTGGGGCAAATTGGCCTGCCAGGTGGTGGTTTTGGTTTTGGCTGGCACTACAACGGCGCAGGCACGCCGGGGCGTAAAGGCGTTATTCTGAGTGGTTTCTCCGGCTCTACGTCGATTCCGCCTGTTCACGACAACAGTGACTACAAAGGCTACAGCAGCACTATTCCGATTGCCCGTTTTATCGATGCGATCCTCGAACCGGGGAAAGTGATCAACTGGAACGGTAAATCGGTAAAACTGCCGCCGCTGAAAATGTGTATTTTTGCCGGAACTAACCCATTCCATCGCCATCAGCAGATCAACCGCATTATTGAAGGCTTGCGCAAGCTGGAAACGGTTATCGCCATAGATAACCAGTGGACCTCAACCTGCCGCTTTGCCGATATCGTACTGCCTGCGACCACGCAGTTTGAGCGTAACGATCTCGACCAGTACGGCAATCACTCCAACCGTGGCATTATCGCCATGAAACAGGTGGTGCCGCCGCAGTTCGAGGCGCGCAACGACTTCGATATTTTCCGCGAGCTGTGCCGTCGCTTTAATCGCGAAGAAGCCTTTACCGAAGGGCTGGACGAAATGGGCTGGCTGAAACGCATCTGGCAGGAAGGTGTACAGCAAGGCAAAGGACGCGGCGTTCATCTGCCAGCGTTTGATGACTTCTGGAATAACAAAGAGTACGTCGAGTTTGACCATCCGCAGATGTTTGTTCGCCACCAGGCATTCCGCGAAGATCCGGATCTCGAACCGCTGGGCACGCCGAGTGGCCTGATTGAGATCTACTCGAAAACTATCGCCGATATGAACTACGACGATTGTCAGGGGCATCCGATGTGGTTTGAGAAAATCGAACGCTCCCACGGTGGGCCTGGCTCGCAAAAGTATCCGTTGCATCTGCAATCTGTGCATCCGGATTTCCGACTTCACTCGCAGTTATGTGAGTCGGAAACGCTGCGTCAGCAATATACGGTAGCGGGTAAAGAGCCAGTATTCATTAACCCGCAGGATGCCAGCGCGCGCGGTATTCGTAACGGTGATGTGGTACGCGTCTTTAACGCTCGCGGTCAGGTGTTGGCAGGGGCAGTGGTTTCTGACCGCTATGCACCCGGCGTGGCACGAATTCACGAAGGGGCATGGTACGATCCAGATAAAGGCGGCGAGCCTGGTGCGCTGTGCAAATACGGTAACCCCAACGTGTTGACCATCGACATCGGTACATCGCAGCTGGCGCAGGCGACCAGTGCGCACACTACGCTGGTGGAAATTGAGAAGTACAACGGAACAGTGGAGCAGGTGACGGCGTTTAACGGCCCCGTGGAGATGGTGGCGCAGTGCGAATATGTTCCCGCGTCGCAGGTGAAATCATGACCACGCTGACAGCACAACAGATTGCCTGTGTTTACGCCTGGCTAGCGCAGTTGTTCTCCCGTGAGCTGGACGATGAACAACTGACGCAAATCGCCAGTGCGCAGATGGCTGAATGGTTTTCGTTGCTGAAAAGCGAACCGCCGCTGGCTGCGGCGGTGAATGAGCTGGAAAACTGTATTGCCACGCTGACAGTACGTGACGATGCCCGTCTGGAACTGGCCGCTGACTTTTGCGGCCTGTTTCTGATGACCGACAAACAAGCGGCGCTGCCGTATGCATCGGCCTACAAACAGGACGAGCAAGAGATTAAACGCTTGTTAGTTGAGGCAGGGATGGAAACCAGCGGCAATTTCAACGAACCGGCAGATCATCTGGCGATCTATCTCGAATTGCTCAGCCATCTGCATTTTTCGCTGGGAGAGGGGACCGTTCCTGCGCGAAGAATCGACAGTTTGCGGCAAAAAACACTGACGGCGCTGTGGCAATGGTTACCAGAGTTTGTTGCGCGTTGTCGTCAGTATGACAGCTTTGGTTTTTACGCGGCACTAAGCCAGTTATTGCTGGTGTTAGTGGAGTGCGACCACCAAAACAGATAACGTCGTTTGTGCGCCTGAAAAGACGCGTTTAGCGTCGCATCAGGCATTATGGCGCAGTTGCCGGATGCGGCGTGAACGTCTTATCCGGCCCACAGGAACTGTAATCTTTGTAGACCGGTTAAGATGCGTCATCGCATCCGGCAAACACACATCACGGATGAGCTACAAACCGGGAAAGCCGCTGGCGCAGCAGGCGGTTTTCCTGCTTCAGGTGCGCAATATCATCCATTAACGTCAGCGCCACCGCGATCCCCGGCCAGTCCAGAGCCAGTTCATGACGCAGGCGTACCGCGCGTTGCACCACAATGGCGGCATGGTCGTCAAATACCCAGGTTGTTTCCTGGATCTCACGCGGTTCAACCACCCCCAAACCGACAATTTCATTCAACTCCTCTTCAGAGATGCCGGTATGCAGGCAAAATTCGGTAATAGTAAAAGTCACCGTAACATTAGCCATTATGCTTTCCCCCAATCTTTACGTGGATCAAAAGACGACTGGGCGTCTGCCAGTTGCTGCCACAGCGCGGCAGTGTTTTCATCCGGTTTCGGCGGCATCACGATTTTCAGTACCGCATACAGATCGCCGGTCTGTTTTTTGCTCACCAGACCTTTGCCTTTAACGCGCAATCGTTGCCCGGCCTGGCTGCCTGGCGGGATAGTCAGCAAAATGCTTTCTTTCAGTGTTGGAACGGTGACTTTAGCACCCAGCGCCGCTTCCCACGGGCTAACCGGCACCACAATTTCCAGATCCTGGCCGACAATATCAAACAGCGGATGTGGCGCAATATGAATCACCAGCCACAAATCGCCATTTGGACCGCCGTTTTCGCCCGGCGTCCCCTGGCCTTTCAGACGGATGCGTTGACCATTGCCGACGCCCGCCGGGATCTTCACATTCAGCGTTTTCGGAATTTCCTGTTCGATCATGCCAAAGGCGTTATAAACCGGCAGGTTATAGCTGATGGTACGCTTATGCTCAGTAAGCGTTTCTTCGAGGAATACCGCCACTTCGATTTCAATATCGTGGCCGCGTGTGGCGGGGCGTTGACGGCTCTGGCGGGCATGCTGACCGAAAATTGACGAGAAGATATCGTCAAAATCTTCGGCGTTAAAACTCTGACCGTCGCCATGGTGGAACTGACGGTTAAATTGCGGATCGTTGCGATGTTGCCACATCTGATCATACTCAGCGCGACGTTGTTCATCACTTAACACTTCCCAGGCTTCAGCGACCTCTTTGAAGCGGGCTTCGGCATCCGGTTCTTTGCTGACATCAGGATGGTATTTGCGGGCAAGTCGACGATAGGCGGTCTTGATTGTCTTGAGATCGTCCGTCGGTTTCACGCCCATGATGGCGTAATAATCCTTTAATTCCATAGCGTTATCTCGCGTAAATCAACACAAATTGAAGGAACCCCTGTAAGGTAACTCCTATAAGTGTAGGGTAATCCTCAAAATTTCATATGCCAACACAGAATATGTTATTGAAATCATCGCGGAGAGGAGGTCGCCATCAAGATGGGTTGCTGAACATATTTTAAACAGGTGAAAAAGGGTGAGCGATTTTTGATAGTTGAACCAGGCACTTTAAGTTTAACTAGGGCGTCATTATTTATTAAATTTTATAGACGCTATATATGGGTAGTAATATACATGGAATTAGTTGCACTGCAAATAATTATTTGAAACAGGCCTGGAACGATATAAAAAATGAGTACGAAAAAAATCAAACATATTCAATCACGCTTTTTGAAAACACACTGGTGTGTTTTATGCGGTTATACAATGAACTCAGACGTAAAGTAAATGAAGAGGATACTCCATGTCTGGAATGTGAATCGCTAGAAAAACAATTATATGAAATGCAAAATGATAATGATTTATCTTCATTTTTGAAAACATTGCATGCTAAAGATACGAAAATTTATTCAGGAGTTTCAGGAGGTTTTACATATACTATAAAATATTCTCAAGAGAGAGAGCTTGTTATTATATCATTGCCGTACAGAAGTTCAGAGACTATCGCAGATTTTAAAGGTTATTGTTGGCTTAATTTTATAAAATTTATTGAAAGCTTGTGTGATGATGTTTTTTCTGAGTATTGTTTAGATGATGAAAATATGAGTATCCAGCCAGAATGGATAAATACTCCGGGAATATCTGATTTAGATTCTGGTATTGATTTGTCTGGTATATCTTTTATTCAGAGTGAAATTAATAAAACTTATGGATTAAAATACGCTCCAGTAGATGGCGATGGCTATTGTCTGTTAAGGGCCATACTGGTTTTAAAAGAACATGAGTATTCATGGGCGCTGGGCAGCCATAAGACGCAAAAGCAAGTATACGAAGAGTTTATTAAAATTGTTGATAAACAGACGATCGAGGCTCTTGTTGATACGGCATTCTATAATCTCAGGGAAGATGTAAAGACGTTATTTGGCGTTGATCTACAATCTGACAACAAAATTCAGGGGGAGGGTAGTCTTATGTCATGGAACTTTCTGTTTTTTAAAAAATAATTTATTGATAGTTGCTTGAATGACAAAAAATGCATACTGCATTTACCCGAGTTTATATTTAATGATAACAAGGCACGCCTTGTTTTAGACACCGACCCAGAGAAGAGGATTAATGAGGTGAAAAATTTCCTCACTGCTCTTTCAGATAGCATTTGCTCATTATTTATTGTTAATAGTAATGTGGCATCAATCTCCTTAGGGAATGAATCCTTTTCAACAGATGAAGATCTTGAGTATGGTTATTTAATAAACACTGGCAATCATTATGATGTTTACCTCCCTCCTGAACTTTTTGCTCAGGCTTACAAGTTAAAAAATAAGGAAATGAATGCGCAACTCGACTATTTAAATCGTTATGCAATTTAATGGCAAAGGCATATGCTAAAAACCATTGTTATTAGTCTCACACTTTTTTATTGGTAAATATTGTCTCTGTATTGGTAACGCCGCAGATATTCTGTTTAGCCACAGGTGCAATTATCAGCGGCGTACGCGAGGCAGGGGCTAATCAGGCATAGTTTGCGTCAAACCTTGCCTGTTTTTGAAGATGTATATAGAAAAACAGGCGTTCAACAAGCCATTTTGCGAACCTGTTCCCGGAAAAAAGTCATATTTCTGTCACACTCTTTAGTGATTGATAACAAAAGAGGTGCCAGGAATGAACAAAACGCTAATCGCCGCAGCTGTGGCAGGGATAGTTTTACTCGCTTCAAACGCTCAGGCACAAACCGTACCGGAAGGCTATCAGCTACAGCAAGTGCTCATGATGAGCCGCCATAACTTACGTGCGCCGCTGGCGAACAATGGCAGTGTGCTGGAGCAGTCGACGCCGAATAAATGGCCAGAATGGGACGTCCCCGGTGGGCAACTCACCACCAAAGGTGGCGTGCTCGAAGTGTATATGGGCCATTACATGCGTGAATGGCTGGCAGAGCAGGGGATGGTGAAATCGGGGGAATGCCCGCCGCCGTACACCGTTTATGCCTATGCCAATAGTCTGCAACGTACCGTTGCGACCGCACAGTTCTTTATTACCGGCGCATTCCCGGGGTGTGATATTCCTGTGCATCACCAGGAAAAAATGGGCACTATGGACCCAACCTTTAACCCGGTGATCACCGATGATTCCGCCGCATTCAGTGAACAGGCGGTGGCGGCAATGGAGAAAGAGCTCAGCAAACTCCAGCTTACCGACAGCTACCAGCTACTGGAAAAAATCGTTAACTATAAAGATTCCCCTGCCTGTAAAGAGAAACAACAGTGTTCGCTGGTGGATGGCAAAAATACCTTTAGCGCCAAGTATCAACAAGAACCAGGTGTTTCCGGGCCGCTGAAAGTCGGCAACTCGCTGGTAGATGCGTTTACTTTGCAATATTACGAAGGTTTTCCGATGGATCAGGTGGCCTGGGGAGAAATCAAATCTGACCAGCAGTGGAAGGTGTTGTCGAAGCTTAAAAACGGCTACCAGGACAGCCTGTTTACCTCACCGGAAGTGGCGCGCAATGTTGCGAAACCGCTGGTCAGTTATATCGACAAAGCTCTGGTCACCGATCGCACCAGCGCACCGAAAATTACAGTGTTGGTTGGGCACGACTCCAACATTGCCTCTCTGTTAACGGCGCTGGATTTCAAACCGTATCAGTTGCATGACCAGAACGAACGCACGCCGATTGGCGGCAAAATCGTTTTCCAGCGTTGGCATGACAGCAAAGCCAATCGCGATTTGATGAAAATTGAATATGTGTATCAGAGTGCGGAACAGTTACGTAATGCCGATGCGTTAACCCTGCAGGCACCTGCTCAGCGTGTGACGCTGGAATTAAGCGCTTGCCCGATAGATGCCAACGGTTTCTGCCCGATGGATAAATTTGATAGCGTGTTGAATGAAGCGGTGAAATAACAGAAAACTCCCCCGCGAGAAGCGGGGGAGTCGCTGGTTAAACGTTTTTACGTTCGATGGTCTGTTCGCCCCAAAAAAGCGAATCTTTATCGGTCTTAGCAAAGGCTTTGACTAACACTTCATCGCTACCTTCTTCCCAAATCTTTTCCGCCATTTTTTCGTCGTACCCGGCGACTTCGAAAATGGCCTCGGCTATTTCCGGCGACGTATTGCGCAGAGATGCCCATTCACCGACGTGATGAGCTTTCGCTTCTTGAGTTGGCATGCGTATCCTCCTGTTGAAGATTAGCCGTTAAGTTTAACTGCCAGACCTGCGACATATTCCCCTTGATAACGAGCAATAGACAGTTCTTCCTGGCTTGGCTGGCGTGAGCCGTCACCGCCTGCGATGGTTGTTGCGCCGTACGGCGTACCGCCGCGAACCTGTGAAACGTCAAATAATTCCTGCGCTGCGTAGCCAATGGGGACAATTACCATGCCGTGATGCGCAAGGGTCGTCCAGGTTGAAGTAATAGTTTGTTCCTGACCGCCGCCAGTACCGGTGGAACTAAAGACGCTCGCCAGTTTTCCGTATAGTGCGCCGGAAGCCCACAGGCCGCCCGTCTGGTCGAGGAAGGTACGCATTTGACCGGACATGTTGCCAAAGCGGGTAGGTGTACCAAAAATAATGGCGTCGTAATCGGCCAGTTCTTGCGGGGTTGCAACCGGTGCAGTTTGCGTTTTACCGCCTGCTTTTTCAAATAATTGCGGCGGCATGGTTTCCGGTACACGCTTAACGACAACTTCTGCGCCATCCACTTTGCTTGCACCCTCAGCGACTGCGCGTGCCATCGTTTCAATATGTCCGTACATGGAATAATAAAGCACCAGAACTTTAGCCATTTCTAACCACTCCTCGTGTTATCTCTATTCCGTAGCGATTCGCTACCACTTATTTAAAGATAAGACGTCCTTTTCAGAGTGCAAATTTCACAACCACTTATTTGATTTATAACAACTTTCACAAGCACGTAATTTTGTCGCAAAATGACACATTTTTATCTCATCGCGTTTTTTTAATCATAAGAGCGGCTTATGGATAATTATTGGAGATGATATCTATTCTCGCTAAGAAGCTGTTGCAGAATATTACCAAACGCGGGTCTGCCCGCGTCAGTTCACTAAGCTTAGTCCCACGTAGCGAAAATATGGCAGCCGCCATACGCCGCGTTAATTCTATGCAATATGATGTCTATACCCAGACGGAGGTCAGTAATGGCAAACCATCGAGGCGGTTCCGGCAATTTTGCAGAAGACCGCGAAAGAGCATCAGAAGCAGGTAAAAAAGGTGGACAGCACAGCGGGGGTAATTTCAAGAATGACCCGCAGCGCGCATCTGAAGCAGGTAAAAAAGGTGGCAAGAGCAGTCACGGCAAAAGCGACAACTAGCCGGGCTAATCAATGACGAATGCATTTTTGTCTGTAGCTCGTCAAAAAGCCATCACCGCCGGTTACCCGGTGGTTGATACTGATGACAAATGTAAGCTTGCCTGATGCGCGATGCTTATCAGGCCTACCAGAAGATTGCAATATATTGAATTTGCACTGTTTTGTAGGCCGGATAAGGCGTTTACGCCGCATCCGGCATGAACAATGCGTACGTTGTCAACAATCTGCACCGCCGGGTAACCCCGGCGGTTTTCTGTTTATGGCTCCTGATGAACAACTTCTGGCGGTGGAACGTCAACCAACCTTCTGCTTAATAACGCATTGAGTAAAATCGCGCCAAAGGTGGCTGTACCGATTCCTCCCAACGTAAAACCGCCCAGCGTGAGAGCAAAATCACCCGCGCCCAGCACTAAGGTTACTGCGACCATAATCAAATTACCGTTCTGGCTTAAATCGACACGGTTTTGTACCCAGATCCTTGCGCCTGCGACGGCAATCAGCCCGAACACAACAATTGAAGCACCACCAATCACCGGTGCAGGAATGGTATGGATCAGCGCGCCAAATTTCGGCGAAAAGCCCAACAGCATGGCGATGACGGCAGCAGCAACAAACACCAGCGTCGAGTAGACTTTGGTCACGGCCATCACACCGATATTTTCAGCATAGGTGGTCACGCCGCTACCGCCGACAGAGCCGGAAAGCATCGTTGCCAGACCATCGCCTACGAATGCCCGCCCCATATACGGGTCCATATTGCGTCCGGTCATCCCGGCGACTGCCTTGAGATGACCTAAGTTTTCCGCCACCAGAATCACCGCCACGGGCGCAATCAGCATCATTGCCTGACCATTAAAAGCAGGAGTGGAAAAATGTGGCAGACCGAACCAGGCAGCATGGCTGACGAGAGTAAAATCGACGGCTTTTCCCAGCCCTAAAACGTTGGTCATCACGCCATACAGCAGACAGGCGACAATTAATCCTACGAGAATCAATAACCGCTGGATCATGCCACGGGTAAACACCGCCACCAGCCCAATACACAGCACCGTCATTACCGCCATCCAGCTATCAAAGGCCGAAGCCGATACACTTTTCACTGCGATAGGCGCTAAGTTCAGGCCAATCGCCATCACCACCGCACCCGTCACCACCGGCGGCATTAGCCGTTCAATCCAGCGCGTACCGATTTTCATCACCACCAGGCCAATGACGGTATAAACCAGTCCACAGGCGATAATCCCGCCCAGCGCAATGCTGATATTCGGGTTAATGCCCTGACCGTTAAAGCCCGTTGCGGCGATCACCACGCCGACAAAAGCCGCGCTGGATCCGAGATAACTGGGCACGCGCCCGCCGGTAATAAAGAAAAACAGTAATGTGCCGATCCCCGACATTAAAATGGAAAGATTGGGATCCAGCCCCATCAGAATCGGCATTAACACCGTCGCGCCAAACATCGCCACCGCGTGTTGAACGCCCATTATTGCCGTCTGAGCAAACGGCAATCGTTCATCCGGCGCGACCACGCCGCTCTCTGTAGAGGTCGATTTTAACTGCCAGTGAGGAAGACCGAACATTGCCATCAGCTGTCTCCTTAAGGAGGTTAACAAGCAGGGCGCATCAGCGCGTGATAACTGCGATCGAACCACACCAGCCCGTAGGGTGTGGCGTGACGATGAATCGCTTCGATGGCGCAAAACAAAATGTCGTGGGTGCCGACGCTCACCACCTGGCTGATACGGCAGTCAAACGAAACCAGCGCCTCTTCCAGTTGCGGGCATCCGGTCACACCAGTCTGCCAGCGGGCGGCGGCAAAGCGGTGTTCCATGGGCGTTTTGCCGCCAAAAAGGTTTGAAAGCGGCTCCTGCCCGGCGCTAAGTGTATTTACACACAGCGTTCGATTTTCATTGAATACCGGCCAGACGGACGCCCCACGATTCAGGCACACCAGTAATGTGGGCGGCGTGTCGGTCACGCTGCAGACGGCGCTGGCGGTGAACCCGGCGCGCCCGGCTGGACCGTCCGTGGTGATGATATTGACCGCCGCGCCCATGCAGGACATCGCATCGCGAAAAGTTTGTTGATCGACAATGTTCATAGTTTGCTCCTTACAACAGCCCGCAGGCTTCTTCAAAGGACAGACGTGGCAGGCGCGCAAAAAGTTTGCTGCTATCGCCATAGCCGATATTAATCAGCAGATTGCTCTTCAGCGTGCTGCCCGCAAAAAAGGCGTCGTCAACGTGTTGACGGTCAAAACCCGACATCGGGCCGGTATCCAGTCCCAGCGCACGGCAAGCGATGATAAGATAGGCCGCCTGCATGGAACTGTTGCGAAACGCTGTTTCTTCGGCAAGTTGTGGGCTGGAGGTAAACCAACTGCGGGCATCGCCGTGAGGAAACAGTTGCGGTAACCGTTCATAAAATTCACTGTCCCAGGCGACGATAGCGGTGACGGGCGCGGTCAGGGTTTTTTGCAGATTGCCGCTGGAAAGCGCCGGGCGCAGACGTTCTTTTCCCTCTGCAGTGCGGATAAACACGATACGTGCCGGAGAACAGTTAGCTGATGTCGGCCCCCATTTCATCAGGGCATAAATCTCCCGTAACGTCTCATCGCTGACGGGTGTCTCCCGCCAGCCGTTGTGAGTGCGGGCATCGGTGAACAGGGTGCTAAGCGCACCTGGGCTAACGGCTTCGTTCATAGCAATTCCTTACAGGGCGGCTTCACGGTGATGTAACAGGCTGGCAAGCCCGTTGAGTAACAGAGCATTAAACGTTTCGGGATCGGTCACGTTGCAGGCGTGTCCGCCATAGGGCATCACCATTTTCTGGCTATCGGGCAGTGCGGCATGAAGTTCACTGGAACATGCTGTTGGCACCAGCAGATCATCACTGGCGCAGATGATTTGCACCGGGCAGCGGATGCGATCCGCATGGTGACTAAAGTCAGCGCGTTTGAGGGCGTTAAGTCGACGCAGTAAATTATTTTTGCTCTGAAAATGCGCCAGTGCCAGCGCGTCTTCTGCCTCCAGGCGAGGTGCGCGGGCCGCCATCCAGTCGGCGGGATAGAGGAACAACGGCTGCGCTTCCACCCATGCCTGCGCGCCGCCGCTATACAGTAATCGTTCGCGAACCTGAAAACAGCGGCGCGTATGGGCGTTTATTCGTAGCCAGCCGTTAACGCTGATCAGCACAGTTACCGACGCGGGATAATCCAGCGCCAGCTGCATTCCCACCAGCGCACCGAGCGCATGGCCGACCACTGCGTAATGCTCAATCCCTGCGGCTACCAGCGCCTGATGCAGTTCCGCTGCCATCTGGGCGATACTGTAATCTTCTGCCAGCGTGTCGGGATTATTGCCGGTGCCGCGCTGGTCGTAACAGACTACCTGATACTCCTGCTCCAGCACCGCCAGTTGCGGTAACCAGTAACTGCCGCTACCCCCAAGACCCGAAATCAACACCACTACGGGCGCATCAGCATAAGGGGGAGGTGAGAGTGAAAGTTTCATCGCGGCCTCACTTGGCGATATGCGCAATTGTGGCGATTTCCACCAGCGCGTCAGGTTTTACCAGTCCGCACTGAATGCAGAATCGCGCCGGTTTATCACCCGGAAAAAACTCGGCGTAGATTTCGTTAATCGCGGCGTAATTTTTCCAGTCGGTAATAAAGATGCTGTTGAAGGTCACATCCGCCATCGTGCCACCCGCCGTCTCGATCACCTTGCGGATAGTTTCCAGAACGTGGCGGGTTTGCGCCTTTGGGTCATCGGCAAACAGCACGTTATTATGTTGATCAAAAGCCAGCGTACCGGAGACATACACCACGCCATCAGCCAGCGTGCCGGGAACGAAGGGGGCCAGCGGTGCGCTGCTGCCAGCGGGAATAATTACGGATTTTGGCATCGTTAAACTCCTTAAGCGATATGAGCAAAGGACGTGGGAGAAAGCGCGTCGCAGAATGTTTCGACGTCGCTGACCCAGCCAAAAAAGGTTTCGATATTGAACAACGCGGCTTTCTGTGCAAATTCAGGCCCCGCCTGGTGTGTTGCGTCTTCCAGCACCACGCCGAAATACTCCAGAAAAAAGCCATCGCGTAGCGTCGATTCGACGCAGACGTTGGTAGCGATACCGGTGAAAACCAGATGGCGTATTCCACGGCTGCGCAAAATGCTGTCCAGCGGCGTATTGAAGAAACCGCTGTAGCGCGGCTTCGGCAGCACAATATCGCCAGGCTGCGGCACCAGTTCATCCACCAGTTGATAATCCCAGGAGCCTTTCGCCAGCAATTTCCCCTGCAGCTGCGGCTGCTTACGCATGGTTTTCAGGGCGTTCGATTTATGAAAATTCGGTGAGCCGGGTCCGCCAGCTTCGACATACTGTTCATCCCAGCCATTTTGAAACCAGATGATCAGCATCCCTGCCGCTCGCGCTGCGGTCACGGCGGTTTGAATGTTGGCAATGACCGGGCGAGTGGTTGAGACATCAAACCCGGCGAGATCTAAGTAGCCGCCTGGCGTGGCATAGGCGTTTTGCATATCCACCACGATCAGCGCACTTTGCTGCGGATCGAAGGTAATGGCTTCCGGTCGAGCGGTTAATGTCGTCATCATGCCACCTCCTGAGTCAGCACAGGGAGATGGGCGCGGCACTGCATCAGTGGTTGAATGCGCTCGCCGAAGGTTTCGATTCCCGACAGAAAATCGTCGAAGGTTAACAGCACGCCTTCGGCACCAGGCACGCTTGCGACTTCATCTAACATGCGCGCGACACTGGCGTAAGAACCGACTAACGTCCCCATATTGATGTTTACCGCCGAAGTGGGATCGGCCATCTGACGGACGTTGGTGTCAGTACCTGAGCGGGTATCTTTCTGACTTTGTTCGGTTAGCCAGCTTAACGCCTCTTCATCCGCGCCCGCTTTGTAGTGTTCCCATTTGGCGCGAGCGGCATCGTCGGTTTCATCGGCAATCACCATAAACAATACATAAGAGCCAACGTCGCGCCCGGTTTGCTCTGCGGCCTGTTTCATCCGCGCAGCGGTCGGGGCGAAAGCCGTGGGTGTATTTACGCCTTTGCCGAAACAGAAGTTGAAATCGGCATACTGGGCGGAGAACGCCATGCCAGCGTCGCTTTGCCCGGCGCAGATCACTTTCATAGGGACACTCGGTTGCGGACTGACGCGACAATCATTCATGGTGAAAAAATCGCCTTTAAAATCGCTTTTTCCCGTGCCCCACAGGTCGCGCAGCACCTGAACATACTCGGTGAGATAGTCGTAACGACGGGAGAAATAGTCATCGCCAGGCCAGATACCCATCTGCTCATACTCGGGCTTTTGCCAGCCAGTCACGAGGTTGACGCCAAAACGCCCGCCAGAGATTGAGTCGATGGTTGCGGCCATACGGGCGACGATTGCTGGAGGTAACGTTAAGGTGGCGGCGGTGGCGTAAATCTGAATGCGCGAGGTCACGGCCGCCAGCCCCGCCATCAAGGTGAACGACTCAAGGTTGTGATCCCAGAACTCAGTTTTGCCGCCAAAGCCACGCAGTTTGATCATCGACAGGGCGAAATCGAAATGGTAGTGCTCCGCTTTTTGCACGATGGCTTTATTCAGTTCAAAGGTCGGCATGTACTGCGGCGCGTGGGTCGAAATGAGCCAGCCGTTGTTGCCAATAGGTACGAATACGCCAATTTTCATCATCAACCTCTCTTCGTCTCGTAAAGTGAAAGTCAGACGGGGCACTGCGTCCTGCATATCCTTTTCAGCCGCGTAATGGCTTGTTTGCAAAGTGGATGCCAGTTTTTAAAAAGTGAATGTTATTAATGTGTTAATGTTAAGTTATCTAAAATATCTGGTAAAAAGCGGACTAAACGGTCAAAACAGTTGCACATAAAACATGCATCCGTGCGCGATGAGAGTGCAGAAGGTCGAGGCCGGGCGGGGGTTTTGCTATCCTGTTGCCAATCTACAAGAGGGGAGAGCGCATGACGCAAGGCGCAGTGAAAACAACGGGTAAACGTTCGCGCGTAGTAAGCGCGAAGAAAAAAGCGATTCTTAGCGCAGCACTGGACACTTTTTCACAATTCGGTTTTCACGGCACAAGGCTGGAGCAGATCGCAGAGTTGGCGGGTGTTTCAAAAACCAATCTGCTGTATTACTTTCCGTCAAAAGAGGCGCTGTATATTGCCGTGCTGCGGCAGATTCTCGATATCTGGCTGGCACCGTTAAAAGCGTTTCGAGAAGATTTCGCCCCGCTGGCGGCGATCAAAGAGTACATCCGTCTGAAGCTGGAAGTCTCACGCGATTATCCGCAGGCTTCGCGCCTGTTCTGTATGGAGATGCTGGCAGGCGCGCCGCTGTTAATGGATGAACTGACGGGCGATTTGAAGGCATTAATTGATGAGAAATCGGCGCTGATTGCCGGTTGGGTCAAAAGCGGCAAACTCGTGCCGATTGATCCGCAGCATTTGATTTTTATGATTTGGGCTTCCACTCAACATTACGCCGATTTCGCCCCTCAGGTGGAGGCGGTGACAGGCGCGACGTTGCGCGATGAGGTATTTTTCAATCAAACGGTTGAAAACGTGCAGCGGATTATTATTGAGGGGATTCGACCACGTTAAAGATGCCGGAGGAGGTTGTAACATCCTCCGGCTACCTGTTTAACCTATAGTCATTAAGCTGGCGTTACCGCCAGCGGCAGCGGTATTCACACTCAGCGAACGCTCGATATACAGCCGTTCCAGAAGGATATTGCTTTCGCCACGGGCAAAACCCTGCACCGAAACAATTGCGCCATCCCGCGCAGCAACGGCTTCACACAATGCGCGAAGCTGATCCGAATCACCGTGGAAGATCACCGCATCAAACGGTTGAGCGGTTATATTTTCCGCTTTCGCCAGTTGAATACGTTCGCTGACTGCCGATGGCAATGCCTTCACTAACTGACGATGCAGCGCGTCATCCGGCCACAGTACCTGGCTGCCCACCGCCAGCACGGCGGCGAGCTGAGTCAGCGCATCCTGCTCATCATCGGCAATACACAACACGCGCTCACGCGGCAGCAGCGTCCAGGTGTTGCGTTCACCCGTCGGCCCCGGCAGCAATCGTTGTGTTCCTGCCTGCGCCAGCTCGCCATATTGCGTACATAACGCCTGCAATTCTGGACGATTTGCTGCCCATTCCCGCAGTGCATTTAGCGGCTGAGTCAATGCGGCTTTCAACTGCGCATCGACCGGATACTCTGCATCCTGACGCGCGAGCGTTACTGCCAGCGCACTTTCCGGGCGATTCGCCAGCAGACGGTAGAGATAGAGCGGACCGCCTGCTTTCGGCCCGGTACCGGACAACCCTTCGCCGCCGAACGGCTGCACACCAACCACTGCGCCCACCATATTACGGTTAACATACAGGTTACCAACATGGGCCGAGCCAGTGACCTGGGCGATAGTTTCATCAATACGCGTATGGACGCCAAGCGTCAGACCATAACCGGAAGCGTTAATCTGCTCGATCAGCTCTGGTAGCTGGTTACGGTTGTAACGCACCACATGCAGCACCGGACCAAAGACCTCTTTTTGCAATTCGGCAAAGTCATCCAGTTCGATCAGCGTCGGGGCGACAAAGGTGCCGCTTTGCCATTCACGGGCATCTTCACTGTTTTCCCGCACCGCCTGGAACACCGGACGGCCTTTGCTACGCATGGTCTGAATATGGCGCTCAATATTGACTTTCGCTTCGCTATCAATCACCGGACCGATATCGGTGGTCAGGCGACCCGGATTACCCATCCGGCATTCGGCCATTGCGCCGCGCAGCATTTTCAACGTGTGGTCGGCAATCTCATCTTGCAGGCACAGCACGCGCAGCGCCGAACAACGCTGACCCGCACTGTCGAACGCCGAGGCCAGCACATCTATTACTACTTGTTCGGTCAGTGCTGAAGAATCGACAATCATCGCGTTCATGCCGCCGGTTTCAGCGATGAGCGGAATAGGGCGACCCTGAGCGTCCAGGCGGCTGGCGATATTGCGCTGCAGTAACGTAGCGACTTCGGTTGAACCGGTAAACATCACCCCGCGCACGCGATCATCACCCGTCAGTTGCGCGCCCACGGTTTCCCCCTGACCTGGCAGCAACTGCACCACGCCTGGCGGTACACCCGCTTCCAGCAAAATGGCGATCCCTTGCGCGGCAATCAGCGGCGTTTGTTCTGCCGGTTTTGCCAGCACGCTGTTACCTGCCGCCAGTGCGGCAGCAATCTGCCCGGTGAAAATAGCCAGCGGGAAGTTCCACGGACTGATACACACCACAGGCCCTAATGGACGGTGGGTTTCGTTAGCGAAATCATCCCGCACCTGTCCGGCATAGTAGTGGAGAAAATCGACCGCTTCGCGCACTTCGGCAATGGCGTTACTGAAGGTTTTTCCGGCTTCACGCACCAGAATACCAATCAGTTGCTGCATCTGGCTTTCCATTAGCACGGCAGCGCGATGTAAAATTGCCGCGCGTTCAGCCGGAGGAGTGGCAAACCAGATTGGCGCGTTATTAACCGCACTTTCCAGCGCCTGTTCTACTTCACGCGGCGTGGCTTCACGCACATAGCCCACAATATCTTTCGGTTCTGCAGGGTTAATAACGGGCGACATCTCACCTGCCGCTACCGGTTGTTCCAGCATTGGCAAGGCCTGCCATTTTTGCAGTGCACTATTGAGCAGGGCAGAAGAGAGCGAGGCCAGACGGTGTTCGTTAGCGAGATCCAGCCCTGCCGAGTTGTCGCGCCCGTGACCATACAGATCGCGCGGCAGGGGAATTTTCGGATGCGGTAATCCAGTTTGCCCTTCCTGTTGCGCCAGTTTTTCTACAGCAGTGACCGGATCGGCGACCAGTTCATCCAGTGGCAAAGAGGTGTCGGCAATACGGTTAACAAACGAGGTGTTAGCACCGTTTTCCAGCAGGCGACGCACCAGATACGCCAGCAGCGTTTCATGTGTGCCAACCGGGGCATAAATACGACACGGACGGTTAAGTTTGCCGTCGGCAACTTTCCCGGTGACCTGCTCATACAGTGGCTCGCCCATACCATGCAGGCACTGGAACTCGTACTGACCCGGATAGTAGTTCTGACCTGCCAGTTGATAAATCGCCGCCAGCGTATGGGCGTTGTGCGTCGCGAACTGCGGGTAGATCAGATTTGGCACCGCCAGCAGCTTTTTCGCACAGGCGAGATATGAAACGTCGGTATACACCTTGCGGGTATAAACCGGATAGCCTTCAAGGCCGTCCATCTGCGCACGCTTGATTTCACTATCCCAGTACGCGCCTTTCACCAGGCGAATCATCAGACGGCGACGGCTGCGGGTGGCGAGATCAACCAGATAATCAATCACCAACGGGCAGCGTTTTTGATAAGCCTGAATAACAAAACCGATGCCGTTCCAGCCTGCCAGTTCCGGCTCGAAACAGAGTTTTTCCAGCAGATCGAGGGAGATCTCCAGACGATCGGCCTCTTCGGCATCGATGTTAATACCAATATCATACTGACGCGCCAGCAGGGTGAGTGATTTCAGTCGCGGGTAAAGCTCTTCCATTACCCGGTCATACTGGGCGCGGCTATAACGCGGATGCAGCGCCGACAGTTTGATTGAAATGCCCGGCCCTTCATAGATGCCACGACCGTTAGACGCTTTACCGATGGCGTGAATCGCCTGCTGATAGGAAACCATATACGCCTGTGCATCTGCGGCGGTCAGCGCGGCTTCGCCCAGCATATCGTAAGAGTAACGGAAACCTTTCTCTTCCAGCTTGCGGGCATTGGCTAACGCTTCCGCGATGGTTTCGCCAGTGACGAACTGCTCGCCCATCAGGCGCATCGCCATATCCACACCTTTGCGGATCAGCGGTTCACCGCTTTTACCGATAATGCGGTTCAGCGAGCGGGAGAGGCTGGCTTCGTTATGGGTGGAAACCAGTTTGCCAGTAAACAGCAGCCCCCAGGTAGCGGCATTAACAAACAGTGACGGGCTACGACCAATGTGTGACTGCCAGTTACCGTTGCTGATTTTGTCGCGAATTAACGCGTCGCGGGTGGCTTTGTCGGGAATACGCAACAACGCTTCCGCCAGACACATCAGCGCCACGCCTTCCTGCGATGACAGCGAAAACTCCTGCAATAACCCCTGGACCATACCTGCGCGACCACTGGCATTTTTTTGATTACGCAGTTTATCGGCCAGTTGATACGCCAGTTTATGCGCCTGTTCAGCAACTGGCTGCGGCAGGCGGGCTTGTTCCAACAGCATAGAAACCGCTTCGGTTTCCGGGCGACGATAGGCCGCGGTGATCGCGGCGCGGGAAACCGACTGGGGCAATATTTGCTCGGCAAAGTCGAGGAATGGCTGGTGTGGTTCCTCTGCCGGAGTCGGTGCTTCATCGCTCTCATTGGCCGCGCCAGAAAGCAGCGCAGGTAGCTCCGGCAGAGTATCGCTGTTTTCCAGTTGTTCGAGATAAGAAAAAATCGCCTGCTTAATTAACCAGTGTGGTGTGCGATCGATACGTGTCGCGGCAGACTTAATACGCTCACGCGTCGCGTCGTCCAGCTTAACCCCCATGGTGGTGGTTCCCATGCCATTACTCCTGTTGTTCTGAAAGGTGCAACTTAACGTTATCGTGAAATATCCATGATGTTGCAACTTTGTGCAACCATGTTAAATGTGACTTGCGTAGCAAGCTTAAAAATGAATGAAATGTTAATAAAAGAAATCGATATGACAGGGATTAAAAAAATAACTCAGACTTTTTCTCTGCGGCAGTTAACATTTTTGAAAGGTGCAACCACAAAAAATGTGAGAGAGTGCAACCTGATGAAAAATAGTGTCGCTGAGCACTAAAATTTAATGTAAATGGTGTGTTAAATCGATTGTGAATAACCAGCGCTTCCGGCAGGATACGGTCGCCCTGGTAAAACATAAACTCTGTTACCCCGTTCCGGTGGCAGATATAACGGCAAGTTTCGACATTGCCGATAATAATTTTTTGGAGACTTTAGATGGCTATTAGCACACCGATGTTGGTGACATTTTGTGTCTATATCTTTGGCATGATATTGATTGGGTTTATCGCCTGGCGATCAACGAAAAACTTTGACGACTATATTCTGGGCGGTCGTAGTCTTGGGCCATTCGTGACGGCATTATCGGCGGGTGCGTCGGATATGAGCGGCTGGCTGTTAATGGGGTTGCCGGGCGCTGTTTTTCTTTCCGGGATTTCCGAAAGCTGGATCGCCATTGGCCTGACATTAGGCGCGTGGATTAACTGGAAGCTGGTGGCCGGGCGGTTGCGTGTGCATACCGAATACAACAATAACGCCTTAACATTGCCGGATTATTTCACCGGGCGTTTTGAAGATAAAAGCCGCATTTTGCGCATTATCTCCGCGCTGGTTATTTTGCTGTTCTTCACCATTTATTGCGCTTCGGGCATTGTGGCAGGCGCGCGTCTGTTTGAAAGTACCTTTGGCATGAGCTACGAAACGGCTCTGTGGGCGGGAGCTGCGGCGACGATCCTTTACACCTTTATTGGCGGTTTCCTCGCGGTGAGCTGGACTGATACTGTACAGGCCAGCCTGATGATTTTTGCCCTGATCCTGACACCGGTTATCGTCATTATCAGTGTCGGTGGCTTTGGTGACTCGCTGGAAGTGATCAAACAAAAGAGCATCGAAAACGTTGATATGCTCAAAGGTCTGAACTTTGTTGCCATTATCTCACTGATGGGTTGGGGGCTGGGTTACTTCGGGCAGCCGCACATTCTGGCGCGTTTTATGGCGGCGGATTCTCACCACAGCATTGTCCATGCGCGTCGTATCAGTATGACCTGGATGATCCTCTGCCTGGCAGGGGCGGTGGCTGTCGGCTTCTTTGGGATTGCTTACTTTAATGAGCACCCGGCGGTAGCAGGCGCGGTAAACCAGAACGCCGAGCGCGTGTTTATCGAACTGGCGCAAATTCTGTTTAACCCGTGGATTGCCGGGATTCTGCTGTCGGCAATTCTGGCGGCGGTAATGTCAACGTTAAGCTGCCAGCTGCTGGTGTGCTCCAGTGCGATTACCGAAGATTTATACAAAGCGTTTCTGCGTAAACATGCCAGCCAGAAAGAGCTGGTGTGGGTAGGGCGTGTGATGGTGCTGGTGGTGGCGCTGGTGGCGATTGCGCTGGCGGCAAACCCGGAAAACCGCGTGCTGGGCTTAGTGAGCTACGCGTGGGCAGGCTTTGGCGCGGCGTTTGGTCCGGTGGTGCTGTTCTCGGTGATGTGGTCACGCATGACGCGCAACGGTGCGCTGGCGGGGATGATCATCGGTGCGCTGACGGTTATCGTCTGGAAGCAGTTCGGCTGGCTGGGACTCTACGAAATTATTCCGGGCTTCATCTTCGGCAGTATCGGGATTGTAGTGTTTAGTTTGCTGGGTAAAGCGCCGTCAGCGGCGATGCAAAAACGCTTTGCCGAGGCCGATGCGCACTATCATTCGGCTCCGCCGTCACGGTTGCAGGAAAGCTAAGGGACTTAGCCTGCGGCGGTTTTGTTTGGCTTCAGCAGCGGGTTGCGCTCCCTTAATGTGCCTCGCCATATAAATTGAATGGTGCAGGGAGCGCGCAGGGGGCGGCCAATCGCCGCCGCCCCCTGCTGTCCCGGCCTTCGGGGAACGCTTCAGCGATTTTGACGCCACCAACACCCGAGCTGTTATTATGTTCCGGGCAAAAAGTTAGATTTGATAATCGAGGATGGACGAAATTGCTTGATACACCCGCTTATCAGTTTTACATGGAAGTTTTGATGTATTGAGTCAGGACGGTTTTGTCGGCTGGATACGGCGTTTACGCGGCATCCGGCAAGAACACATGGCTCGTTGTAAACAATCCCATCTTTGTACCTGGAATAATCGTTTATATCCCCTGGCATTACCTCTCTTTGTTTACATTTCAACATCATTTTATAAACATTCCGCTTGTATTTTTCTTTACCGTAATGATAATCGCTATCACTGCGATTTACTTTTCTTTGCATAGATTGACTCAGAAAAACGTTTAAGGGTGGGTGGCATGTTTGTTCCGTTTCTCATTATGTTGCGCGAAGGACTTGAAGCCGCGCTGATTGTCAGTTTGATTGCCAGCTATCTTAAGCGTACCCAGCGAGGCCGATGGATTGGTGTGATGTGGATTGGCGTGTTGCTTGCCGCTGCGTTGTGCCTGGGCTTGGGGATCTTCATTAACGAAACCACCGGCGAATTTCCGCAAAAAGAGCAGGAACTGTTTGAAGGTATCGTGGCGGTGATCGCCGTGGTGATCCTTACCTGGATGGTTTTCTGGATGCGCAAAGTGTCGCGCAACGTCAAAGTACAACTGGAGCAGGCAGTCGATAGCGCATTGCAGCGTGGAAATCATCATGGCTGGGCGCTGGTGATGATGGTCTTTTTTGCCGTTGCAAGGGAAGGGCTGGAGTCGGTCTTTTTCCTGCTGGCGGCATTTCAACAAGATGTCGGGATCTGGCCGCCGCTGGGTGCAATGCTCGGTCTTGCTACTGCCGTGGTGCTAGGCTTCCTGCTCTACTGGGGCGGTATTCGCCTCAATCTTGGTGCATTTTTTAAATGGACCAGCCTGTTTATTCTCTTCGTCGCCGCAGGGCTGGCAGCTGGTGCCATTCGCGCATTTCATGAAGCCGGATTGTGGAACCACTTTCAGGAAATCGCCTTCGATATGAGTGCGGTGCTCTCAACTCACTCGCTGTTTGGCACGCTGATGGAAGGGATTTTTGGCTATCAGGAAGCGCCGAGCGTCAGCGAAGTCGCCGTCTGGTTTATTTATCTCATCCCGGCGCTGGTGGCATTTGCTCTGCCACCACGCGCAGGGGCGACAGCGTCTCGCTCCGCGTAACAAATACGACGCAAACTCTTGCTTAGTTACAACATACTTTAAAGGGATAGTCTCGTCATGACCATTAACTTCCGCCGTAACGCATTGCAGTTGAGCGTGGCTGCGCTGTTTTCTTCTGCTTTTATGGCTAACGCCGCTGATGTGCCGCAGGTCAAAGTGACCGTGACGGATAAGCAGTGCGAACCGATGACCATTACGGTTAACGCCGGGAAAACACAGTTCATTATTCAGAACCACAGCCAGAAGGCGCTGGAGTGGGAGATCCTCAAAGGCGTGATGGTGGTGGAAGAGCGGGAAAATATCGCCCCTGGCTTTAGCCAGAAAATGACGGCGAATTTACAGCCTGGCGAATACGATATGACCTGCGGTCTGCTGACTAACCCGAAAGGGAAGTTGATCGTCAAAGGTGAGGCAACGGCGGATGCGGCGCAAAGGGATGCGCTGTTAAGTCTTGGGGGTGCAATTACTGCATATAAAGCGTATGTCATGGCGGAAACCACGCAGCTGGTGACCGACACCAAAGCCTTTACCGACGCGATTAAAGCAGGCGATATCGAAAAAGCGAAAGCACTGTATGCACCGACGCGCCAGCACTATGAGCGCATTGAACCGATTGCTGAACTGTTCTCCGATCTGGATGGCAGCATTGACGCCCGTGAAGATGATTACGAGCAAAAAGCCGCTGATCCGAAATTCACCGGTTTCCACCGTCTGGAAAAAGCATTGTTTGGCGACAACACCACCAACGGAATGGATCAGTACGCTGATCAGCTTTATACCGATGTGGTCGATTTGCAAAAACGCATCAGTGAACTGGCTTTTCCTCCTTCAAAAGTGGTCGGCGGTGCAGCCGGACTGATTGAGGAAGTGGCAGCCAGCAAAATCAGCGGTGAAGAAGATCGCTACAGCCACACCGATCTGTGGGATTTCCAGGCTAACGTTGAAGGCTCGCAGAAAATTGTCGATTTGCTGCGTCCACAACTGCAAAAAGCCAACCCGGAACTGCTGGCAAAAGTCGATGCCAACTTTAAAAAGGTCGATACCATTCTGGCGAAATACCGTACTAAAGACGGTTTTGAAACCTACGACAAATTGACCGATGCCGACCGGAATGCACTGAAAGGACCGATTACTGCGCTGGCGGAAGATCTGGCGCAACTTCGCGGTGTGCTGGGACTGGATTAAGCGTTATGCAGTATAAAGATGAAAACGGCGTGAATGAACCGTCACGCCGACGTTTACTGAAAGTGATAGGTGCACTGGCGCTGGCGGGAAGTTGTCCGGTCGCTCATGCACAAAAAACGCAAAGTGCGCCGGGTACGCTTTCACCGGATGCTCGCAATGAGAAACAGCCGTTTTATGGTGAGCATCAGGCAGGGATCCTGACGCCACAACAGGCCGCAATGATGCTGGTGGCGTTTGATGTGCTTGCCAGCGATAAAGCCGATCTTGAGCGGTTGTTTCGCTTGTTGACTCAGCGTTTTGCTTTTCTGACTCAGGGCGGAGCAGCACCAGAAACGCCAAATCCGCGCCTGCCACCACTCGATTCCGGCATTCTTGGCGGCTACATTGCGCCCGATAATCTCACCATCACGTTATCGGTGGGTCACTCATTGTTTGATGAGCGCTTTGGCCTTGCGCCACAGATGCCAAAAAAGCTGCAGAAGATGACGCGTTTCCCCAACGACTCGCTGGATGCGGCGTTATGTCATGGTGATGTGTTGCTACAGATTTGCGCCAACACCCAGGACACGGTTATCCATGCGCTGCGCGATATCATCAAACACACGCCGGATTTGCTCAGTGTGCGCTGGAAGCGGGAAGGGTTTATTTCCGATCACGCGGCGCGTAGTAAAGGCAAAGAGACGCCGATTAATTTGCTGGGTTTCAAAGACGGCACTGCCAATCCCGATAGCCAGAATGATAAGTTGATGCAAAAAGTGGTGTGGGTAACGGCAGATCAGCAGGAGCCTGCGTGGACAATCGGTGGCAGCTATCAGGCAGTACGCTTGATTCAGTTTCGAGTGGAATTTTGGGACAGAACGCCGCTGAAAGAACAGCAGACGATTTTTGGCCGTGATAAGCAAACCGGTGCGCCGCTGGGAATGCAGCATGAGCATGATGTGCCTGATTACGCCAGCGACCCGGAAGGGAAGGTGATCGCGCTGGACAGCCATATCCGGCTGGCGAATCCCCGCACGGCGGAGAGTGAGTCCAGCCTGATGCTGCGTCGTGGCTACAGTTATTCACTGGGCGTCACCAACTCCGGGCAACTGGATATGGGGTTGCTGTTTGTCTGCTACCAACACGATCTGGAAAAAGGCTTCCTGACAGTACAAAAAAGGCTCAATGGCGAAGCGCTGGAGGAATACGTTAAACCTATCGGCGGCGGTTATTTTTTTGCGCTGCCGGGGGTGAAGGACGCGAACGATTATTTCGGAAGCGCGTTATTGCGGGTTTAATGTTTTTAGGCGGATAAGGCATTTGTGCGCAGATGCCTGATGCGACGCTTGCGCGTCTTATCATGCCTACAATCAGTGCGGGTTTGGTAGGCTGGATAAGGCGTTCACGCCGCATCCGGCGATCGTGCACTGATGCCTGATGCAAATCCTGCTGAAAGCACACAGCTTTTTTCATCACTGTCATCACTCTGTCATCTTTCCAGTAGAAACTAATGTCACTGAAATGGTGTTTTATAGTTAAATATAAGTAAATATATTGTTGCAATAAATGCGAGATCTGTTGTACTTATTAAGTAGCAGCGGAAGTTCCCGGCAGTGATAGTCAGTCACTATGGAGATCGCGGATGGTAACGTCCTGTACTGGACATGTTTTAGATAATCAACGCGCCACCACTCGCGGAGTTTTCTCCTCCGGTAGTCATCTCGTCACTTTGCATTTTCAACCTCATCCTTTCTTTTCATGTGTTACCGACGCCGTAAACGGTGCGCGTAGCCGTTTTTCGGCATTTTATCCAAAAGCAAACTATGGCTTACAAGGAAGCCAACCCTCTGATGTTCGTGCGCATAATCGCGCTGCCAACGGCGCGTGTGATGAATACAAACAACTCAAGGTGCTCTCCATGGGAAGACAAAAAGCAGTGATCAAAGCTCGTCGCGAGGCAAAACGTGTGCTGAGACGGGATTCGCGCAGCCATAAGCAGCGTGAAGAAGAATCGGTCACCTCGCTTGTGCAGATGGGCGGCGTAGAAGCCATTGGTATGGCCCGCGACAGTCGCGATACTTCGCCCATCCTCGCGCGAAATGAAGCGCAATTGCACTATCTGAAGGCTATTGAGAGTAAGCAGCTGATATTCGCCACGGGCGAAGCCGGGTGCGGAAAAACCTGGATCAGCGCAGCAAAAGCGGCAGAGGCCCTGATACATAAGGATGTCGACAGGATTATCGTCACCCGTCCAGTTCTGCAAGCCGATGAAGATCTTGGCTTCTTACCTGGAGATATCGCAGAAAAGTTTGCTCCCTATTTTCGCCCGGTCTACGACGTGCTGGTCCGGCGCTTAGGGGCTTCCTTTATGCAGTACTGCCTGCGACCGGAAATAGGGAAGGTGGAAATTGCGCCGTTCGCCTATATGCGTGGACGTACCTTTGAAAATGCAGTCGTCATTCTTGACGAGGCGCAGAATGTGACTGCCGCGCAAATGAAAATGTTTTTAACCCGCCTCGGGGAGAACGTGACGGTTATCGTCAACGGTGATATCACGCAATGCGATTTGCCTCGCGGCGTGTGCTCCGGATTAAGTGACGCGCTGGAACGTTTCGAAGAAGATGAAATGGTTGGGATCGTCCGGTTCGGTAAAGAGGACTGCGTACGTTCGGCACTTTGCCAACGTACGCTGCATGCCTACAGTTAAGTGTGTTATCGGTGCAGAGCCCGGGCGAACCGGGCTTTGTTTTGGGTGTTTATGCCCGGACTAGCGCTTTTTCTGAAACAACCATTTTTATTTGCCCCTGGCTGGTGAAGTGTACGCTCATCCTGTGGCTTTTTTGTAGTTGCTGATAGAGCTCATCAGGTATTGCTAACCTCTCTGCATATTCTTGCGGCGTATATTGGTAGGCTGCATGATGCTGCTGTTTTTGAAAACGCAGCTTATTGTACAGCGCCCAGACAATTAACACGACGGCATTCGCCACTGCCAGCAAAAAATAGAACTGAAGTCGGCTTCTGGCCTCGCTTTGCCAGTAATAACCCGTCAGCAGATCCATGGCGAATAAGAATATGAACAACGCAAATAATGTCCACAAGATGGTTGTGGCAACATAATCAACCAGTAAACGTACTGGTGATTGTCGGGTCGTAATAATTAAATTGTTCATATTAACCTCTCAGAATCCCGCGATCGGGACTTACCCAACGGGCGCGTTGCTTTTTAGGCATCAACATGACTCGTGTAAATGATACCAATGTCGTTGCCAGGCTCAGCATCCAGAAAATAACCGGGAACCAAATAATCCAGAAAAGCGATGAAGTCAGATTATGCTCATAGCGATTCTCGATCATCAGGCTGACAATAAATTGCAGTAAACATAACGTACACAATAATATTCCGGCAGTATGTGTCGCAGCGATATGTGTCAATTCAATATTTAACGGTACACCGGCAAGTTGGACTGCGTAAATAATGAAACCGACCAGGCAGGTGAAGGCCCATATTGTCGTCAGGCAGTATTCAAAAAACAGCGGCCACATTCGAAAGTTTTCTTTGCGCCACAACCTTGTCATATTTTTGAGGAATACTTCTGCACCGCCCTGAGCCCAGCGCAGGCGCTGTTTCCACAGCCCTTTTAACGTTTCAGGCATTAATATCCAGCACAGTGCCCGTGGCTCGTAAAAAATCGTCCACTGATTCAACTGCAGCTTCCAGCTAATATCAATATCTTCGGTGATCATATCGTCACTCCAGTAACCCACTTCTGCCAGGGCGCTGCGACGAAATGCGGCAATAACACCGGAAACGGTAAATACGTTTCCATAGATACGCTGGGTTCGCTTGATCAAACCAATAATTGAGGAATACTCGCCAACCTGAATTTTACCCACCAGGGTAGAACGTGTTCGAATACGAGGATTACCGGTTACGGCACCCACACGCGGGTTGTACAACATCGGTTCCACAATATATGCCGCCGCATCGCGGTCTAATAACGCATCGCCATCAATGCACACCAGATATTCACTTTTCGCCGCGGCAGCTCCGGTTTTAAGCGCAATGGCTTTCCCCTGGTTTTGCGCCAGATGAATGACCCGCAAATGGGGAATTTGTGCAGCCATGCGATCCAGGATGGCACGGGTTTTATCTGTTGAACCGTCATTTACGGCAATAACTTCAATGTTCTCATAACGCTGTGCTAAAGCGGCGTGTATGGTTTCCTCAACGTTTTTCTCCTCATTAAAACAGGGAATGATAATGGAGATAGACGGATTATCTTTCAACTGGGGAGCTGGTGCGTTTTCTCCCCACGGCCAGTGGCGTTCACGATAGACCCAGAAATAGACGCCGCCAACAATCCACATAATGGACATAAAAAACGGCCAGAAGAAAACGAACCTCATCATCAGTTCACCAGAGTGAAAGTACGCTACGCATAGGGGTATGCATAACACCAGACATAATATAAAAAACGATACGATGCGATTAATCATTTTTCGGATACCAGGCTGTTGAAAACTCAGGACGAATAAGGTCTATTTCAGGTTGGTTATGCAGAAAATTGTCGGGATAATAACCATAGTTTTTCACTCCATTCAGTTGTAATAGGCTCATCCAGTGAGCGAGTTGTTGCGAAGAAATAGCCTGATGCTGACCATTTTTCTGCCAGTTTTGTGCCTGTAATTCTAAAATAGATTTGTCTTTAGCCTGAGGGATGTTTTTAATTTGATTGGTCAATTGTATTAACCATTGGTCAGCCGATTTTTCTGCGACACCTTCCAGATAAGGCATAGCCATAATAGCGGTCCAGTCATAGCTTTTTAGGAAATCAGCATAATTCTGTGCAAACCAGGCTTCACTTTCAGGTTGTATTACCGGAAGTGCAAAAATATTTCGTGCAGTTTTAATATGTGGACCGCGAATGGCTTTTACGCGCGCACTAAGTTCTAAAGTGAAGTCAGTTAACGCACGACTTTTAAAGCGGGCCCACTGTTTAAATTGCTCCGGGTTTTGTCGAATTTCGCTCAGACTCCCGCTAAAGCCTGCTTGCTGATAAGCCGTGATAGCCGGTGCACTGGCATCTTCATAATCTGAAAGCAAAGCATCATCGTGGAACAATATGCCATCAAAAGCAGCATGTCCGGCAAGATCTTCATATAACATGCCAACTTGTGCTCTGACTCTGTCATCGAAAGGAGAGAGACGGTGATATTGTTCAGGATGAATTTGTGCTTTTTTCTCCCCTGTTGGTAAGTATTTTACTCGCGTTAATGTGGGATCTAAATCCCAGCTTAATACCGGCATCCACGCATAGATGTTTACACCTGAGCGGGTACGTAATTGCCAGGCAACCCGACTAAAAATATCTGCTTTCATTGGTAGCAAACGATTTGGAAACCAGACCTCTTTGACCAGCCCATCACCATCGGGATCAGCAAATGCCTGCAAATACACGGTTGATATTTGCATATCTTTCACCCGCTGAATTAGCACATCAATATTGCGATTCATTTGCTGGAGGTTTTCGTCATAAACGTAATCAAGATCGATATGCATTATCCGTTGTGGTGATTTTTCCTGTACGGTAATAATTTGCTGGGCAAACTCTTTTAATGAGGGATTATTGGCGATTAATACCCGCGGAATGGAATCCAATTGCGACGCATTTGCCAAACCTGATTCAAGGGTGAAGAACATGTCATAACCGAGTTTTTTTAATTCCTCTATCGCTATGCCATTCGCTTCGCCATAAGGCCAAACAAAAACGTGTGGATTTACCTCAACCTTTGTACGCAGGTATTCCGTCATTTTTACAGCATCCAGACGAATTCTTTCCCGGTATTCTGCTGCGGTTTCATACCGTGCGTGGTCAGTAAAATATGCACGATTTACATATACAGGCAATAAGCTGCCGGTGGCATTAGCCTGAATACCGTAGTGAGAATTCCATGTATGAGAAGCGAGCTCAACGAGCCGGGAACGCGCAACTTCTCGCACTTGTTGCCACGTGGCAAAATATTCTCGATCGACCAACTCATCGCCAAATTTTACTTGTTTATCCGCTGGCGTATCGACCCAACTGCCGACGGGGGCCCATACAGCAGGCCACTGGAAGGCCTGAAGAATTGGGAAGACGCGGGTATAAAAACTCTGGTAGCCGTCATCAAAAGTCAGCACTACAGCTTTTTCCGGTAGCGGTTTTCCTCCTCGATGTGCTTCACGAATTTGAGCAATACTGACCGGTTGATAACCGTTCTCGCGCAGCCAGGCAAATTGTTCACGCAGTGCTGATGTCCGCACTGACATAAAACGCTGGTCGGCAGCTTCGTCTTCAACGTTATGCCATGAAATCGCTACAAAACCATTATGCGGCCACGGTTGCTCGGCGAGTAAAGATTCGCGATCCTGTGGCGGTATAAATGATGTTCTTGACTGGCTAATGCACGCGGTGAGCATAATTATACTCACCAGCATCAGGAGATATTTATTTCCATTACGTAACATATTTATCCTTAAAATCTGAATGTCATATCGAATTCAACGTATAAGTTGTGTTCTCTGTCACCGTCATAAGGTCGTTTTTCCCAGCGTAGCGTTGCGCCAGCATCAATCACGTCATTCCAACTAATGCGTTGCCCGTAGCCGAGTTGGGTGACGACATCCGTGCCATAATGTTTTTGCCAGGAGGCACCAACACCTGCGCTGAATATTTGCTCCCAGCTATTTTCATAGCTTCGCCATAACAAATGGCTTGCCTCAAATGCCGGAACAATATCGAACGTTTTTATAGGGTTGTAGTATGGGGTATCGTGTTCTGTATTTTGTTCGTAATACAGACTGGGTAGGAAATCGACAATCAAATATGGTGAAGACCAGATGCGTTCCTGACCCTCAAGTGAGACTTCATGACGCTGGTTACTGTCGGAAAAATCAGTGAAAGCCCAGGAGACACCGTACTTACGCCGCTCATTTTGATACCAGCGAACATAAGCCTGAGCACTGTTGCCTGTAACACCATTTTTCATTGCCCGTAATGGAACGCGGTGAGAGAGGCGTTCCAGTTGCGAACCAATACGCCAGTTATCATTAAAATCATACCAGCCAGACAGGCGCGCGCCGGGTTTATGCTCATGATTGAAAACGCGTTCAGCGTACTCTGCCTCGAGCCAGATATTACGTGACCGCCACTCAACACCCGCAAGCCAGTCGCGAACAATCCCTTTTCCTTCGCTAAATTGTCCATCGGCATAACCGAATCCAGCAAAACCGCGCCAGTTATCCTTCAGCGGTGGTGAATAAACGATGGTGGTTAAGTCGACATCATGTTTACCACTATCCGGGCCTTCGGCATCAATTCCTGTTGAGCCAGCGATACGAAGCTCTGCAAGATTATGTACATCAACCGCACGTTTTAATCGTACAACGCCGGGATCTTGCGGTTCACGTTCGACAACATCGTGCGTTAAGACAGCTGCCTGCTGCCATTCTTGTAACGTTAATGCTGTCCAGGCTTGTTCAACCTCCAGATTAATATTACGTGGCTCGATCACTTCTGCTTTTTTTAATTCATTTTCTGCTGCACGAGGCCAACCGCGGGCTTGTAACACACTCGCGTAATCAATGCGCAGTCCCTGATTTCCTGGTGCGTTATAAGCAAGCTCTCTGGCTGTCATTTCAGCCTGAGGAAGATCATTACTATATTTTGCTACGGTTGAGAGAAACGAATGCCCCTGTAACCAGGTATCATTCGGGATGCTCGTAGGCGTGCCCATTAACCGAAGGAAAGGCGGCGAAGTATTAATGGTATGTTGGGTGACAGTTAGCGCGCCCGGATAATTTTCACTCTCCAGGTGGCTGTAAAAGAGATCCGCAAGTTCTTCATCGGATAAATCCGGGGCAATGGTCTCCTTGTGATAAAAGAGCTCGGTCATTATTGACTGTGCTTTTTTCGGCTGATGATCTTTGAGATAAGCCGATGCAACCCAATATTGCCCCCAGGGCGGAATAATTTGCCCCGTCTTTTTTAATCGCTGATAGTGAGAAATAACGTCTTTATAACGATCGCGAGTTAATAACGCGCCAAGATGATCAACCTGAATACGCTGGTACTGGGCAGTGCGGTCTGGGTTATCGTGCCACAGAATTTCTAATGCAGCGTATTGGGCGAGGGCGCGATCGGCAATGGCATAACGTTCACTTTCACTGCGCGTAGGCATAAACGACAGTCTGACCAGTTCGGCATGAATATCAGCGCGAATATCTGGCGTTAAATTGGCATCGTCAATCGCGGCAGCAAGTTGATTATTACGTAATGCCTGCACGTATTCTGTGGGATATTGTTGCGTAGATGCATTTTCAGGTAATGACTCTGTCATCGCCCGTAATTCATCCTGATGACGCCCCGCCAGTTTATAGATATAGGCTTCTGCGAGTAAATTGGCTTTGTCCGGTGCTCCAGAGTTAAGCTGCTTAAGTTTAACCAGCGCAGTATCATAGTGACCAGCATCTGCCAGGGTTAAAATTTGTCCCCGTTGATAATCCTTATTTTGCGGCTCCAGAGAGAGCGCCTTTTGCCACAGTGTAAGCGAGTTTTGCCATTGTTGCAGGTTACGATAAGCGACGGCGACAGCTGCATAACCACGCGCTGGTAATTGCTGATGACGGTAGCGGTTGTAAACGGTAATAACCTGTTTATCTTGCCCGGCCCATAAGGCAATCTGTAACCAGTCAGCAATTTGGTTATTGCTGAGTGCTGATTTTAGTGCAAACCATGACAAAGCTGGCTGAGTATTACCCTTGCGAGCTTCAATAATCAATGCATCATAGGCGTTATTAACAGCACTCTTCGCCGCGGGACTCGCTGCTAAAAATGCGGCAGTAAGAAGTTTCAAAGCCCATTTGGTTTTCGGGCACCTTTTTCTGCTACTTGAATACATCCTGTATTACTCCATGTATTGCCAAAATCTCTCTCTGTATCTAATTACAGGTAACTGAAAAGAAAGATATTTTTGCACCTCATAATCCGTTATTAAACGCGGAAGAGAGACGTGAATTGTTGATGATGAGAAGAAGAAATGATGAGCAGAGTGTCCATATAAAATCCTTTTCTCGCCCGAAAATCCATTCCAATGATGAGGATCTTCAGGAATACGGCATAAATCCCAATGCCTTTTTCAAAATAAATTAGGATTAAAATAATTAAATCAGTAAATTCCGATGCATGATTTCGGATTTTTCGAAAGTCCTGATGAAAGGCTGCGCTACGGCACTCACGGATTTAATTGTTATTCCTAATGTATCTATGAATTAATGTTTTATAAGGATTTTCTATAACCATTTATAAGTATTTTCAAGCCTGGCTTGTTGCAAACAATGTATAAAGCACTTAGGCAATAATAATTACATTCAGCAACTATCATCATCGGTATTGTTTGTGGGCGGAATTTCATATTGACAACAGTACAGTTCTTATATCTATTAATAATAGAAAGGGATCTACAACCTACAGATTGGTGTAGCTTTATGGAAAAAGACTATTTGAGAATTAGTAGTACTGTATTAGTGAGCTTATTGTTTGGGCTTGCTTTGGTTTTGGTGAATAGTTGGTTTAATCAGCCAGGCGTTGAGGAAGTTGTTCCACGATCAACCTATCTGATGGTAATGATTGCTTTATTTTTTATCGATACTGTTGCATTTATTTTTATGCAGTTGTATTTCATTTATGACCGTAGGCAATTTTCAAACTGTGTACTTAGTTTGGCTTTTCTGAGTTGTTTGATTTACTTTGTTAAAACCGTCATTATCATTCAGCAAATTATTGAGGAGCGTTTGACAAGCAGTGTTGTCCAAAATGACATTGCAATCTATTATTTGTTTCGTCAGATGAGTTTGTGCATATTAATATTTCTGGCATTGGTGAATAAAGTTAGTGAAAACACAAAACAGCGCAATTTATTTTCCAAAAAAATGACTTTGTGCATAAGTTTGTTTTTTGTTTTTGGGGGGCCGATAGTTGCTCACATACTTTCTAGTCATTATGAGAGCTACAATTTACACATTGCCGAGTTAACCAATGAAAATGGTCAGGTGGTTTGGAAAGCCTCATATGTTACCATAATGATTTTCATGTGGTTAACCTTGCTTTCGGTTAATCTATACTTTAATGGTTTACGCTATGATATCTGGAATGGAGTGACGGTGATTGCTTTTTGTGCCGTACTGTACAATATCTCTCTGTTATTTATGAGTAGGTATAGCGTGTCCACTTGGTATATTAGTCGCACTATTGAAGTAGTCAGTAAGTTAACCGTTATGGTAATATTTATGTGCCATATATTCAGTGCGCTACGAGTAACAAAGAACATTGCACATCGCGATCCCTTAACCAATATATTTAACAGAAATTATTTTTTTAATGAACTGACAGTTCAATCAGCATCAGCCCAAAAAACGCCTTATTGCGTCATGATTATGGATATCGACCACTTCAAAAAAGTCAACGACACCTGGGGGCATCCGGTTGGCGATCAGGTGATAAAAACAGTGGTGAATATCATTGGGAAAAGCATACGACCAGATGACCTTTTAGCGCGCGTCGGCGGCGAAGAGTTTGGCGTCTTGCTGACGGACATCGATACTGAACGTGCGAAAGCTTTAGCGGAAAGGATTCGGGAAAATGTTGAGCGTTTAACTGGCGATAATCCTGAATACGCTATACCACAAAAAGTGACGATTAGTATTGGCGCTGTTGTGACTCAGGAAAATGCGTTAAACCCAAATGAGATCTATCGACTGGCTGATAACGCACTTTACGAGGCGAAAGAGACCGGGCGTAATAAGGTGGTTGTGAGGGATGTGGTGAATTTTTGTGAGTCACCATAAAGCGGCATTTTGATCCTACCCACGTAATATGGACACAGGCCTAAGCGAGGTTCTTGTTTTCAAATTGTTCCGGACTGAGGCCGCCACACCAACTGTGCCGCCGCCACCGATTGTAATCACATTCGATATAATTAAACACCGTTGCCCGCATTATTTCCCGGCTGATAAAGTGTTCTCCATGGATACATTCCACTTTCAGCGAATGAAAGAAGCTTTCCACGCAGGCATTATCGTAGCAGCAACCTTTTGCGCTCATACTTCCACGCAGATTATGCCGCTTCAGTTGCGCCTGATAATCTGCTGAACAGTACTGGCCTCCACGGTCCGTGTGAACGATAACGTTCCGGGGCCTCTTACGCCGCCACAGCGCCATCTGCAGGGCATCGCAGGCCAGTTGCGCCGTCATGCGTGGCGACATTGACCAGCCAATAACGGCACGTGACCACAGGTCAATGACCACTGCCAGATACAGCCAGCCTTCATCTGTACGTAAGTACGTGATGTCTCCTGCCCACTTCTGGTTCGGGCCACTGGCGTAAAAATCCTGCTCCAACAGATTTTCTGACACAGGCAGGCCGTGTGCGCGGTAGCTGACCGGGCTGAACTTCCGGGAGGCCTTTGCCCTCAGTCCCTGACGGCGCAGGCTTGCCGCCACGGTTTTTACGTTAAAGGGGTAACCCTGAGCACGCAGTTCATCCGTCAGGCGTGGGGCACCGTAACGCTGTTTTGACCGGGTAAAAGCCGCGAGGACAACGCTGTCGCAGTGTTGGCGGAACTGCTGACGCGTGCTTATCCTTGTCCGCCGCTGACACCACGTATACCAGCCGCTGCGGGCCACCCGGAGCACGCGGCACATTGCTTTGATGCTGAACTCAGCCTGATGTTTTTCAATAAAGACATACTTCATTTCAGGCGCTTCGCGAAGTATGTCGCGGCCTTTTGGAGGATAGCCAGCTCTTCATCCCGTTCTGCCAGCTGGCGTTTGAGACGTGCAATCTCGGTAGACATCTCCAGTTCACGTTCAGAAGACGTCTGCTGATTTTGCTGTTTACTGCGCCAGTTGTAGAGTTGTGATTCATACAGGCTGAGTTCACGGGCTGCGGCAGTAACACCGATGCGTTCAGCAAGCTTCAGGGCTTCACTGCGAAATTCAGGCGAATGCTGTTTACGGGGTTTTTTACTGGTTGATACTGTTTTTGTCATGTGAGTCACCTCTGACTGAGAGTTTACTCACTTAGCCGCGTGTCCACTATTGCTGGGTAAGATCATGACTCGCTTCGCTCGCCCTGCGGGCAGCCCGCTCACTGCGTTCACGGTCTGTCCAACTGGCTGTCGCCAGTTGTCGAACCCCGGTCGGGGCTTCTCATCCCCCCGGTGTGTGCAATATACGAAAAAAAAGCCCGTACTTTCGTACGAGCTCTTCTTTAAATATGGCGGTGAGGGGGGGATTCGAACCCCCGATACGTTGCCGTATACACACTTTCCAGGCGTGCTCCTTCAGCCACTCGGACACCTCACCAAATTGTCGTTCCTGTCTTGCTGGAACGGGCGCTAATTTAGGGAAATCATGACCTGAGGTCAACAAACTTTTTTAAAAAATCGCGCGTTTATTCAAACTTCAATCAATATGCAGTTTTAATAAGCGAAATCTGCTTTTTTTGCCACCGACCACGGATTTGTTATGCTGGTGGCTTTTGTAGATCATAACGATAAGTGCGAATAAATTTCGCACAACGCTTTTCGGGAGTCAGTATGGATATCATCTTTTATCACCCAACGTTCGATACCCAATGGTGGATTGAGGCACTGCGCAAAGCTATTCCTCAGGCAAGAGTCAGAGCATGGAAAAGCGGAGATAATGACTCTGCTGATTATGCTTTAGTCTGGCATCCTCCTGTTGAAATGCTGGCAGGGCGCGATCTTAAAGCGGTGTTCGCACTCGGGGCCGGTGTTGATTCTATTTTGAGCAAGCTACAGGCACACCCTGAAATGCTGAACCCTTCTGTTCCACTTTTTCGCCTGGAAGATACCGGTATGGGCGAGCAAATGCAGGAATATGCTGTCAGTCAGGTGCTGCATTGGTTTCGACGTTTTGACGATTATCGCATCCAGCAAAATAGTTCGCATTGGCAACCGCTGCCTGAATATCATCGGGAAGATTTTACCATCGGCATTTTGGGCGCAGGCGTACTGGGCAGTAAAGTTGCTCAGAGTCTGCAAACCTGGCGCTTTCCGCTGCGTTGCTGGAGTCGAACCCGTAAATCGTGGCCTGGCGTGCAAAGCTTTGCCGGACGGGAAGAACTGTCTGCATTTCTGAGCCAATGTCGGGTATTGATTAATTTGTTACCGAATACCCCTGAAACCGTCGGCATTATTAATCAACAATTACTCGAAAAATTACCGGATGGCGCGTATCTCCTCAACCTGGCGCGTGGTGTTCATGTTGTGGAAGATGACCTGCTCGCGGCGCTGGATAGCGGGAAAGTTAAAGGCGCAATGCTGGATGTTTTTAATCGTGAACCCTTACCGCCTGAAAGTCCGCTCTGGCAACATCCACGCGTGACGATAACACCACATGTCGCCGCGATTACCCGTCCCGCTGAAGCTGTGGAGTACATTTCTCGCACTATTGCCCAGCTCGAAAAAGGGGAGAAGGTCTGCGGGCAAGTCGACCGCGCACGCGGCTACTAATAAAGCATCAGGATTCCTGCTATCCTTGGCGGGAATTGAATACAGGAGAGAGTTATGTATCCCGTCGACCTTCATATGCATACCGTTGCCAGCACACATGCATATAGCACATTGAGTGATTACATTGCCCAGGCCAAACAAAAGGGCATTAAACTTTTTGCGATCACCGATCATGGCCCGGATATGGAAGATGCTCCGCATCACTGGCACTTCATTAACATGCGTATCTGGCCGCGAGTGGTTGATGGGGTAGGGATCCTGCGCGGCATCGAAGCTAACATTAAAAATGTTGATGGTGAAATTGATTGCAGCGGTAAAATGTTTGACTCGCTGGATCTGATTATTGCCGGTTTTCATGAGCCGGTTTTTGCACCACATGACAAAGCGACCAATACACAAGCGATGATCGCCACTATCGCCAGCGGCAATGTGCATATAATAAGCCATCCCGGAAATCCCAAATATGAAATAGATGTGAAAGCCGTTGCTGAAGCAGCCGCGAAACATCAGGTGGCGCTGGAAATCAATAATTCTTCATTTTTACACTCACGTAAGGGCAGTGAAGACAACTGTCGTGCGGTAGCCGCAGCGGTACGTGATGCTGGAGGTTGGGTGGCATTAGGCTCGGATTCTCACACCGCGTTTACCATGGGGGAATTTGAAGAGTGTCTTAAAATCCTCGACGCGGTAGATTTTCCGCCAGAGCGCATTTTGAATGTTTCTCCGCGCCGCTTACTGAACTTCCTTGAATCTCGCGGTATGGCACCGATTGCGGAATTTGCAGACCTTTAATTACTAGTAATGGAAATATATTAATGAACGAGTTTTCTATCCTCTGTCGTGTGCTGGGTTCGCTCTATTACCGCCAACCGCAAGATCCTTTACTGGTGCCGCTGTTTACCCTGATTCGTGAGGGGAAACTGGCTGCGAACTGGCCACTGGAGCAGGATGAGTTACTGACGCGTTTACAGAAAAGCTGTGATATGGCGCAAGTCTCTGCCGATTACAATGCGTTGTTTATCGGCGATGAATGTGCCGTGCCGCCATATCGTAACGCATGGGTTGAGGACGCAACGGAAGCGGAAGTGCGCGCTTTTCTTTCCGAACGAGGGATGCCACTGGCGGATACGCCAGCCGATCACATCGGCACATTGCTGCTTGCGGCTTCCTGGCTGGAAGATCAGTCAACGGAAGATGAGAGCGAAGCACTGGAAACACTGTTCAGTGAGTATCTGTTACCCTGGTGTGGTGCGTTCCTTGGCAAAGTGGAGGCCCATGCAACCACGCCTTTCTGGCGCACCATGGCACCGCTAACCCGCGATGCCATTAGTGCAATGTGGGACGAGCTGGAAGAAGATTCTGAAGAATAAGTGTGATCTACGTCACTCATAACTGCAACGGATAATTTGTTGTTGCATAAAATGTGTGCTCGATCTCATTCATGGCCGCGTTTTCTGCTATCATGCGCGGCATGAACATACTTCTCTCTATTGCAATCACAACAGGCATTCTCTCCGGTATCTGGGGATGGGTGGCTGTTTCCCTGGGCTTACTAAGCTGGGCGGGCTTCCTGGGCTGTACGGCCTACTTTGCCTGCCCGCAAGGTGGGCTGAAAGGGCTGGCGATCTCCGCTGCAACCCTGCTTAGTGGCGTGGTGTGGGCGATGGTCATTATTTACGGTAGTGCACTGGCACCACATCTGGAAATTCTCGGTTATGTCATAACCGGTATTGTCGCGTTTCTGATGTGTATTCAGGCCAAACAGCTGCTGCTTTCATTTGTTCCGGGGACGTTTATAGGCGCATGCGCGACGTTTGCCGGGCAGGGTGACTGGAAACTGGTGTTACCTTCGCTGGCGCTTGGGCTGATATTTGGTTACGCAATGAAAAACAGTGGCCTGTGGCTGGCGGCGCGTAGTGCAAAGACGGCGCACCGTGAGCAGGAAATCAAAAATAAAGCGTGAGGGGCACTCACGCTTTCGCTTAAACAGTAAAATGCCGGATGATAATTCCGGCTTTTTTATCTGTCAGGATTCCGGTGGAACCGACATATGGCGGTATTTCACCAGAATGTCATTCTGCCGTTCTGCTTTATTTTGCAAATCCCACAGACCACGGTCGATACCATCATTAATCAGGAAAATGACCCCTGTTTCGATAGCCGACATCAGGCACAGCATAACAGGTTCGTTCGAGGTGTAACCCACTTCCCCTTCAAGCAAGCGCTGGTAGTCAATAAAGCGGAAAACCCCGGCCTGAACTTCATAGGAAAGTATCGTCTTACTGGTGTTCACCGAAGAAAGGATCTCGCCGGTACTCACATTGACGACGCGCAGGTTCACGGCAATCTGATCGAGCTGGTATTGCGTGTCGGCACCGATGCCAAAATATCTTGCCCCAACCCCGCCAGATTTGACGTTGCTTTCATAACCGATAATCGAACCTTCAACCATGATATTTGCCGCCGTTAAAGATTGCAGCGGGATTCGGTTATTAATGGCAACCGTGCCGTTTTCTTGTGCCGCACGAATAATCTTGCGCTCGTTAAGCAGGTTTTGTAAGCCCTGGCGCTCCAGCGGTATAAACCAGCGAGAATCTTTCAGTGCCGTGACCAGCATTGCCGTGGCGCTTTGCGGAACAGCAGTGGAGAAGTTACTTGCCGGGTAGGGTTTAAATTGCCCGGTTTCGTCCTGAATGTTGTATACCGAAACAAAGATTTTACCCGTCGGCGCTGGCAGATGGGTCAAATCTTTGTAGCTCTGAGCACGAGGCATTAATGTCGGTCTGGCGGCTTCTTTAGGCGGGGCGGTTAAGCATCCGCTCAGTAACATGACGGCAACCAAAAGAAATAAGCGCTGCATGATTATTTTCCTTATGAAGCTGGGGCTTAAAAATCGGTTGAGTTATTTTGTAAACCCGAAACCTGGATGGTCGAGGTTTGTCCGGTTTTACGATCTGTCACGTTCAACTGCAATTGACCATCGCGGTTGGCAATATCGACAATATAATCGTTGGTCACCATGCGGCCCGGTTTACCGGTATTAATATTCGACAGTAGCCCACCTAAAATTTGTGACTGGATGGCCTGAGTAAAGTTATCTAACGCTGAGGGTGTTTCAATACCAAAGTCATCGTTATAGCTCGGATCTTTATAAGAGTTTTGGGCCTGAGCGCTATTTAATAAAAAAGCGCCATTATTTGGGTTACCACCAAAGTTTGGATTACGGAACTGGAAAGTCATGGTTCCAGCCCAACTTAATGGCGAAATAAGCATGAGTAGAACTACTGCATGTTTGACACGCATTGCAGCCTCCGAACAATTTTTTATTTAGAATTCATCATGCGCCAAATCGCCCGTACTTAATAACGCCTGATTTATCTGGCGACGATTTAGTGCTTCTTCAGTTTGAATCAGTGCAAAGACGACAGTTTTCTCGAAGTCTCTTTTCAACGGAAATAAAAAAGTCTGGAAAATAACGTCCTGATTGACCGTTATAGTGATCCAGCTTCCCCATCGTGCACTGGGCCTTTCATTAATCGTTAAGTTACCCGTATAGTCACTTTCCCATTTATCACTAAAGGCTCGGTAAAAATCATGGCCAATAGATGAAACAGTATGGTCAGTTAGCAATCCCGGGACTTCTACCTCAACGGCGTGAAGATTCCCTGCGGCGAACAGAAATTCTGCCGCCACAATCCAGCGTAAATAACGTTTCATGGCTTTATCGCCTGAGGTTATCGTTTGCCCAGGAAACCGCTTGTGTCCGGTTTTTTACGGCTATCTTCTTGAAAAGATTATAAAGATGCGTTTTAACCGTATTTTCGCTGATGAACAACGAACGAGCGATCTCGTTATTAGACGCGCCGATACGCAGCTTATTCAGGATCTCTTTTTCCCGATGAGTAAGGAGGGCTGATTCCGTGCTGTTATAACGATAGTTACCTGAATGCGTAATCAGGTAGCTGGCAAGCTTTTGCGTAAAGTAGCATTCGCCGCGCAGGACGCCTTGCAACCCATTGACAACACGTTCTTGATCCTCCATGGAATAAAAAACGCCGTTGATATGAGGCCAGTTTTCAATGTCGCGGTACGGGTAATCTTCAGGCGTATTTAGCAACAATATTTTGATATTGTTGTTTTTCCTGCTCAAAGTATCCTGCCAATAATGGATAAGCTTTTTATCCGCTTCCATCATATCCAGAAGAATAATAGAGCCTGAAGAGATATCGTCCAGAGAACGTTGAATATTATGTAATTTTCCTGTAATTGCCAGCGATTGTTTAAGGTGCTGCAAGAGAGCTGTCGCCTGCAAAGAAGGTTTAGTGATCAACAATAATGTATGACCATGAATACTATGGACTTCATTAAACATGATGAAACCCCGCTTTTTTTATTGATCGCACACCTGACAGCTGCCTCTAAAATAGAAGCACCAGAAGTACTGACAGATGTTGCACTGCTGTGTGTAGTAATAAATCAGCCCTAAATGGGTAAAATATAAAACTAATGGATTACATCTGATTTCAATCTAGCCATTACAAATCTTAAATCAAGTGTTAAATATGTAACTAAATGTAACTCGTTATATTAAAATGTTAACCTTAAGGTTTTATTAAGTTTAGAAATGATAGAAAAGTTGTACATTTGGTTTTTATTGCACAATTTTAAAAAATCATACAAATGGTGATAACTTACTAATAATGCATATAAAAAATATTTCGGTGTAGTCCTTTCGTCATGTAAAACGTTCTTGTTTTTTCTCCACACCTCCGTGGACAATTTTTTACTGCAAAAAGACGAGGTTTGTCACGGCTTGTGCGCAAGACATATCGCAGCAATCAGCGACGGGCAAGAAGAATGACTGTCTGGTGCTTTTTGATAGCGGAAAACGGAGATTTAAAAGAAAACAAAATATTTTTTTGCGTAGATAACAGCGTATTTACGTGGGTTTTAATACTTTGGTATGAACTAAAAAAGAAAAATACAACGCGCGGGTGAGTTATTAAAAATATTTCCGCAGACATACTTTCCATCGTAACGCAGCGTTAACAAAATACAGGTTGCGTTAACAACCAAGTTGAAATGATTTAATTTCTTAAATGTACGACCAGGTCCAGGGTGACAACATGAAAAACAAATTGTTATTTATGATGTTAACAATACTGGGTGCGCCTGGGATTGCAGCCGCAGCAGGTTATGATTTAGCTAATTCAGAATATAACTTCGCGGTAAATGAATTGAGTAAGTCTTCATTTAATCAGGCAGCCATAATTGGTCAAGCTGGGACTAATAATAGTGCTCAGTTACGGCAGGGAGGCTCAAAACTTTTGGCGGTTGTTGCGCAAGAAGGTAGTAGCAACCGGGCAAAGATTGACCAGACAGGAGATTATAACCTTGCATATATTGATCAGGCGGGCAGTGCCAACGATGCCAGTATTTCGCAAGGTGCTTATGGTAATACTGCGATGATTATCCAGAAAGGTTCTGGTAATAAAGCAAATATTACACAGTATGGTACTCAAAAAACGGCAATTGTAGTGCAGAGACAGTCGCAAATGGCTATTCGCGTGACACAACGTTAATTTCCATTCGACTTTTAAATCAATCCGATGGGGGTTTTACATGAAACTTTTAAAAGTAGCAGCAATTGCAGCAATCGTATTCTCCGGTAGCGCTCTGGCAGGTGTTGTTCCTCAGTACGGCGGCGGCGGTAACCACGGTGGTGGCGGTAATAATAGCGGCCCAAATTCTGAGCTGAACATTTACCAGTACGGTGGCGGTAACTCTGCACTTGCTCTGCAAACTGATGCCCGTAACTCTGACTTGACTATTACCCAGCATGGCGGCGGTAATGGTGCAGATGTTGGTCAGGGCTCAGATGACAGCTCAATCGATCTGACCCAACGTGGCTTCGGTAACAGCGCTACTCTTGATCAGTGGAACGGCAAAAATTCTGAAATGACGGTTAAACAGTTCGGTGGTGGCAACGGTGCTGCAGTTGACCAGACTGCATCTAACTCCTCCGTCAACGTGACTCAGGTTGGCTTTGGTAACAACGCGACCGCTCATCAGTACTAATACATCATTTGTATTACAGAAACAGGGCGCAAGCCCTGTTTTTTTTCGGGAGAAGAATATGAATACGTTATTACTCCTTGCGGCACTTTCCAGTCAGATAACCTTTAATACGACCCAGCAAGGGGATGTGTATACCATTATTCCTGAAGTCACTCTTACTCAATCTTGTCTGTGCAGAGTACAAATATTGTCCCTGCGCGAAGGCAGTTCAGGGCAAAGTCAGACGAAGCAAGAAAAGACCCTTTCATTGCCTGCTAATCAACCCATTGCTTTGACGAAGTTGAGTTTAAATATTTCCCCGGACGATCGGGTGAAAATAGTTGTTACTGTTTCTGATGGACAGTCACTTCATTTATCACAACAATGGCCGCCCTCTTCAGAAAAGTCTTAATTTGTTGAAATATCGAGCATAAGATGAATCTGGAGAGAATGGTCTGCTGCGAATCAGCCAACCTGAAAGTATGGATAACACAACCCTCAAGGATGACTAATCATTGAGGAAATAGAATAAATGTTCAGACCTTTTTTAAACTCTCTTATGCTCGGCAGTTTGTTTTTTCCTTTTATTGCCATTGCTGGAAGCACCGTGCAAGGGGGCGTGATCCATTTTTATGGCCAAATTGTGGAACCGGCATGTGACGTCAGCACCCAGTCATCACCCGTAGAAATGAACTGCCCACAGAATGGTTCTATTCCGGGCAAAACCTACTCCAGCAAAGCGTTAATGAGCGGCAATGTCAAAAACGCGCAAATAGCCTCAGTAAAAGTGCAGTATCTTGATAAACAGAAAAAGCTGGCTGTAATGAACATCGAATATAACTAAGTTTCTGAACAACTCACGTTGCTGAGCAGAAAAATGCGATTTAACCAAAAAGCCTGCTGTACACTTAAGAAACAAGAAGGTGTAAGGAGGCGTTATGAAAACGCGTATTCATGTTGTGCAGGGTGATATTACCAAACTGGCCGTTGATGTGATTGTGAATGCGGCTAATCCGTCATTAATGGGAGGCGGCGGCGTCGATGGGGCCATTCATCGCGCAGCGGGTCCGGCCCTGCTGGATGCTTGTTTAAAAGTCAGGCAACAGCAGGGCGATTGCCCTACGGGGCATGCCGTTATTACGCTTGCAGGCGATCTTCCCGCTAAAGCCGTAGTGCACACCGTCGGGCCAGTCTGGCGTGGTGGTGAACAAAACGAAGACCAGCTTTTGCAGGATGCCTATCTCAATAGCCTACGACTGGTGGCGGCAAACAGCTATACGTCAGTGGCTTTTCCTGCAATCAGTACTGGGGTTTATGGTTACCCTCGTGCGGCAGCGGCTGAAATCGCAGTAAAAACCGTTTCAGAATTTATTACCCGTCACGCTTTACCCGAACAGGTATACTTTGTCTGTTATGATGAAGAAAACGCCCACCTCTACGAAAGACTCCTTACCCAACAAGGAGATGAATGATTTGCCCCGGCTGGCGAGCGCGGTGCTGCCACTGTGTTCGCAACATCCCGGTCAGTGTGGCCTTTTTCCTCTGGAGAAAAGTCTGGATGCGTTTGCCGCCCGGTATCGTCTGGCCGAAATGGCAGAGCATACGCTCGATGTTCAGTATTACATCTGGCAGGACGATATGTCGGGTCGGTTACTGTTTTCCGCCCTGTTAGCCGCAGCAAAGCGTGGCGTTCGCGTCCGTTTGTTGCTGGACGACAACAATACGCCCGGACTTGACGACATTTTACGCTTGCTTGACAGTCATCCACGCATTGAAGTCCGGCTTTTTAATCCTTTCTCGTTTCGCTTGCTGCGTCCGCTTGGTTATATCACCGACTTTTCCCGTCTTAATCGCCGTATGCACAATAAAAGTTTCACTGTCGATGGCGTGGTGACCCTGGTGGGAGGACGAAATATTGGTGATGCCTATTTTGGAGCAGGGGAGGAGCCACTTTTTTCGGATTTAGATGTCATGGCAATAGGACCCGTGGTAGAGGACGTTGCCGATGATTTCGCCCGCTACTGGTATTGCAAATCGGTTTCACCCTTACAGCAGGTGCTGGATGTCCCGGAGGGTGAAATGGCGGATCGCATCGAGTTACCCGCCTCCTGGCATAACGATGCCATGACGCATCGTTATTTACGCAAAATGGAATCCAGTCCATTTATAAATCATCTGGTTGATGGAACATTGCCGCTTATCTGGGCGAAGACACGTTTATTAAGTGATGATCCGGCGAAAGGGGAGGGCAAGGCAAAACGGCATTCACTGTTACCGCAGCGCCTGTTCGATATCATGGGCTCACCCAGTGAACGCATCGATATTATCTCTTCCTATTTTGTACCGACACGCGCAGGTGTGGCGCAACTCTTACGGATGGTGAGAAAAGGGGTAAAGATTGCGATCCTAACCAATTCTCTTGCCGCTAACGATGTTGCTGTCGTCCATGCCGGATACGCGCGCTGGCGCAAAAAATTGCTCCGCTATGGCGTGGAATTATATGAACTCAAGCCGACGCGTGAACAAAGTAGTACGTTACACGATCGCGGCATAACCGGTAATTCCGGAGCCAGCCTGCATGCTAAAACCTTTAGCATCGATGGTAAAACGGTGTTTATCGGCTCTTTCAATTTCGATCCGCGTTCAACATTGCTCAATACTGAAATGGGCTTCGTGATAGAGAGCGAAACGCTGGCACAGTTAATTGATAAACGCTTTATTCAGAGCCAGTATGATGCGGCCTGGCAGCTCCGTCTGGACAGGTGGGGACGGATCAACTGGGTTGATCGTCATGCAAAGAAAGAGATTATTCTCAAAAAAGAACCCGCCACCAGTTTCTGGAAGCGGGTTATGGTCAGACTGGCGTCGATATTGCCCGTGGAATGGTTATTGTAAATGTGGCTTAACGGGCTGGTGCTTTATCGTTCTCACGCTTAACAACCGGTTTACCAGAGAACAAAAACTTCAGTAACGGGATGCGCAAATGAATTTCATACAGAATTATCGCAATCCCTACTACAAATATCAGGCCACAGAGAAAACCAAGCCAGTTGGAGGTGATGTGCGGTGTAATGTATGCGCCGAAAAACAGCGTTAACGGGTGGTGAACCAGATAGATAAACAGCGATGCGTTAACAAAATAAGTCACCCGCGCTGACTGGAAGTTAAGCAAACGGTGGCCAAAGGAGAAGACCACATTCACCATCCACAGACCGAGGACCATGGTGATCACCGACTCGGTTTCGTACATCCAGGCATCGCCACTGCCATAGCGCTGGTTGAGTAAATAAGCGACAAACGCCAATGCTGCTGCAAGGGTACAGCCACGAGACGGCGTGGTAAACAAGGCTTTAAGATGAGGGAAAATGAAAGCCAGTGCGCCGAGGATAAAGAACGGCAAATAAAACAGCGTTTGCATGACAATAAAATTGAACATGCCATTACTCAGAATGGGCGGATACACAATAAAAATCGTTCTTCTTATTACCGCATAACCGATGCCGAGGCATAAAAAAATCACCGATAGTTTTACCATCGAGAATTTTTTATTCGTTTTATCAGAATTTTCTAAATTATTTCTGATGCGCTTAAATATCCATACGCACAGCGTCGTCATGACCACTAACACCAGTAAAAACCACAGGTGTGATATTAATTCCCAGGCCAACGTATTATATTTGTCATACAATGACAGCCCAGGCCAACTTTCCGCTTTTCCTTTGACATATTGCAGCATAATAAATTGCGGTAATGTCAGTAGGGGGATGGCTGTTAACATCGGGATACCTACACGTTCGACACGTACTTTCCACCATTTTTTCAAGGGATAGCGTAAAAAAAGCATGTAGGAAAAGTAGCCGGATATAACGAAAAATACCTGCATGCGGAACGAGTGGATGAAGTCATTAAAAAGGGTCAGCCACAATGATGATTCGGCGCTATTCACATGCCATGTATGGCTCGAATAGATTAAAGAAATATGAAAAGGGATCCCTAACAACATCAGCCAGGCGCGGATGGAGTCAAGGAAATATTCACGTTGCGCGGGTACTGGATTCATATATGGTTAACTAATCTCGGATTTTTCGTCTTATCCCTGTCGGGTTATGCCTTTAGGCTTGTTGCCATAGTGACACCGACCTGACCGCGCCAGGCGCAGGCTTCAAGGTTTTTATGCATAGCATCATCGCTACCACTAACCAGAATGGAAGCGTCTGTAAGACGGTTGATAAATAAATTTGCTGGCAAACCCTACACGAAGTCGATGCTTCTGTCTTTAGGAGAAGCACGGAAAGTGAAAACGGTTGCAATCAGGTGCTTAATCCATGAGCCAGCGTGCTGAACGATACCGGGATTCTGTTGTCGGAATGGCTGGTTATCCATTAAAATAGATCGGATCGATATAAGCACACAAAGGGGGAAGTGCTTACTAATTATGAAACATAAACTACAAATGATGAAAATGCGTTGGTTGAGTGCTGCAGTAATGTTAACCCTGTATACATCTTCAAGCTGGGCTTTCAGTATTGATGATGTCGCAAAGCAAGCTCAATCTTTAGCCGGGAAAGGCTACGAGACGCCCAAAAGCAACTTGCCCTCCGTTTTCCGCGATATGAAATACGCGGACTATCAGCAGATCCAGTTTAATCATGACAAAGCGTACTGGAACAATCTGAAGACCCCATTCAAACTCGAGTTCTACCATCAGGGTATGTACTTCGATACCCCGGTCAAAATAAATGAAGTGACTGCCACCGCAGTCAAACGAATCAAATACAGCCCGGATTATTTCACTTTCGGCGATGTTCAGCATGACAAAGATACGGTAAAAGACCTTGGCTTTGCCGGTTTTAAAGTGCTTTACCCGATCAACAGCAAAGATAAAAACGATGAAATCGTCAGCATGCTCGGGGCCAGCTATTTCCGCGTGATTGGTGCAGGTCAGGTTTATGGCCTTTCTGCCCGCGGCCTGGCAATTGATACCGCCTTGCCATCGGGTGAAGAATTTCCGCGCTTCAAAGAGTTCTGGATCGAGCGTCCAAAACCGACTGATAAACGTTTAACCATCTATGCATTGCTTGACTCGCCGCGTGCGACAGGTGCTTACAAATTCGTGGTTATGCCAGGGCGTGACACGGTTGTGGATGTGCAGTCGAAAATCTATCTGCGCGATAAAGTCGGCAAACTGGGGGTTGCACCGTTAACCAGTATGTTCCTGTTTGGGCCGAACCAACCGTCGCCTGCAAATAACTATCGTCCGGAGTTGCACGACTCTAACGGTCTCTCTATCCATGCCGGTAATGGCGAATGGATCTGGCGTCCGTTGAATAACCCGAAACATTTAGCGGTCAGCAGCTTCTCCATGGAAAACCCGCAAGGCTTTGGTCTGTTGCAGCGCGGTCGTGATTTCTCCCGCTTTGAAGATCTCGATGATCGTTACGATCTCCGTCCAAGCGCATGGGTGACTCCGAAAGGGGAGTGGGGTAAAGGCAGCGTTGAGCTGGTGGAAATTCCAACCAACGATGAAACCAACGATAACATCGTCGCTTACTGGACGCCGGATCAGCTGCCGGAGCCGGGTAAAGAGATGAACTTTAAATACACCATCACCTTCAGCCGTGATGAAGACAAACTGCATGCGCCAGATAACGCATGGGTGCAACAAACGCGTCGTTCAACGGGGGATGTGAAGCAGTCGAACCTGATTCGCCAGCCTGACGGTACTATCGCCTTTGTGGTCGATTTTACCGGCGCAGAGATGAAAAAACTGCCAGAGGATACCCCGGTCACAGCGCAAACCAGCATTGGTGATAATGGTGAGATAGTTGAAAGCACGGTGCGCTATAACCCGGTTACCAAAGGCTGGCGTCTGGTGATGCGTGTGAAAGTGAAAGATGCCAAGAAAACCACTGAAATGCGTGCTGCGCTGGTGAATGCCGATCAGACGTTGAGTGAAACCTGGAGCTACCAGTTACCTGCCAATGAATAAGACAACTGAGTACATTGACGCAATGCCCATCGCCGCAAGCGAGAAAGCGGCATTGCCGAAGACTGATATCCGCGCCGTTCATCAGGCGCTGGATGCCGAACACCGCACCTGGGCGCGGGAGGATGATTCCCCGCAAGGCTCGGTAAAGGCGCGTCTGGAACAAGCCTGGCCAGATTCACTTGCTGATGGACAGTTAATTAAAGACGACGAAGGGCGCGATCAGCTGAAGGCGATGCCAGAAGCAAAACGCTCCTCGATGTTTCCCGACCCGTGGCGTACCAACCCGGTAGGCCGTTTCTGGGATCGCCTGCGTGGACGCGATGTCACGCCGCGCTATCTGGCTCGTTTGACCAAAGAAGAGCAGGAGAGCGAGCAAAAGTGGCGTACCGTCGGTACCATCCGCCGTTACATTCTGTTGATCCTGACGCTCGCGCAAACTGTCGTCGCGACCTGGTATATGAAGACCATTCTTCCTTATCAGGGTTGGGCGCTGATTAATCCTATGGATATGGTTGGTCAGGATTTGTGGGTTTCCTTTATGCAGCTTCTGCCTTATATGCTGCAAACCGGTATCCTGATCCTCTTTGCGGTACTGTTCTGTTGGGTGTCCGCCGGATTCTGGACGGCGTTAATGGGCTTCCTGCAACTGCTTATTGGTCGCGATAAATACAGTATATCTGCGTCAACAGTTGGCGATGAACCATTAAACCCGGAGCATCGCACGGCGTTGATCATGCCTATCTGTAACGAAGACGTGAACCGTGTTTTTGCTGGCCTGCGTGCAACGTGGGAATCAGTAAAAGCCACCGGGAATGCCAAACACTTTGATGTCTACATTCTTAGTGACAGTTATAACCCGGATATCTGCGTCGCAGAGCAAAAAGCCTGGATGGAGCTTATCGCTGAAGTCGGTGGCGAAGGTCAGATTTTCTATCGCCGCCGCCGTCGCCGCGTGAAGCGTAAAAGCGGTAATATCGATGACTTCTGCCGTCGCTGGGGCAGCCAGTACAGCTACATGGTGGTGCTGGATGCTGACTCGGTAATGACCGGTGATTGTTTGTGCGGGCTGGTGCGCCTGATGGAAGCCAACCCGAACGCCGGGATCATTCAGTCGTCGCCGAAAGCGTCCGGTATGGATACGCTGTATGCGCGCTGTCAGCAGTTCGCGACCCGCGTGTATGGGCCACTGTTTACAGCCGGTTTGCACTTCTGGCAACTTGGCGAGTCGCACTACTGGGGACATAACGCGATTATCCGCGTGAAACCGTTTATCGAGCACTGCGCACTGGCTCCGCTGCCGGGCGAAGGTTCCTTTGCCGGTTCAATCCTGTCACATGACTTCGTGGAAGCGGCGTTGATGCGCCGTGCAGGTTGGGGGGTCTGGATTGCTTACGATCTCCCGGGTTCTTATGAAGAATTGCCGCCTAACTTGCTTGATGAGCTAAAACGTGACCGCCGATGGTGCCACGGTAACCTGATGAACTTCCGTCTGTTCCTGGTGAAGGGTATGCACCCGGTTCACCGTGCGGTGTTCCTGACGGGCGTGATGTCTTATCTCTCCGCTCCGCTGTGGTTTATGTTCCTCGCGCTCTCTACTGCATTGCAGGTAGTGCATGCGTTGACCGAACCGCAATACTTCCTGCAACCACGGCAGTTGTTCCCAGTGTGGCCGCAGTGGCGTCCTGAGCTGGCGATTGCACTTTTTGCTTCGACCATGGTGCTGTTGTTCCTGCCGAAGTTATTGAGCATTTTGCTTATCTGGTGCAAAGGAACGAAAGAATACGGCGGCTTCTGGCGCGTTACATTATCGTTGCTGCTGGAAGTGCTTTTTTCCGTGCTGCTGGCTCCGGTACGCATGCTGTTCCATACGGTCTTCGTTGTCAGCGCGTTCCTTGGCTGGGAAGTGGTGTGGAATTCACCGCAGCGTGATGATGACTCCACTTCCTGGGGTGAAGCGTTCAAACGCCACGGCTCACAGCTGCTGTTAGGGTTAGTGTGGGCTGTTGGGATGGCGTGGCTGGATCTGCGTTTCCTGTTCTGGCTGGCACCGATTGTCTTCTCGTTGATCCTGTCACCGTTTGTTTCGGTGATTTCCAGCCGTGCCACCGTTGGTCTGCGCACCAAACGCTGGAAACTGTTCCTGATCCCGGAAGAGTATTCGCCGCCGCAGGTGCTGGTTGATACCGATCGGTTCCTTGAGATGAATCGTCAACGCTCCCTTGATGATGGCTTTATGCACGCAGTGTTTAACCCGTCATTTAACGCTCTGGCAACCGCAATGGCGACCGCGCGTCACCGCGCCAGTAAGGTGCTGGAAATCGCCCGTGACCGCCACGTTGAACAGGCGCTGAACGAGACGCCAGAGAAGCTGAATCGCGATCGTCGCCTGGTGCTGCTAAGCGATCCGGTGACGATGGCCCGTCTGCATTTCCGTGTCTGGAATTCCCCGGAGAGATATTCTTCATGGGTGAGTTATTACGAAGGGATAAAGCTCAATCCACTGGCATTGCGTAAACCGGATGCGGCTTCGCAATAAAAACGTAGTTGCCTGATGCGCTACGCTTATCAGGCCTACATCGTTCCTGCAATTTATTGATTTTGCAAGACTTTGTGGGTCGGATAAGGCGTTCACGCCGCATCCGGCAAAAACAACGAGCCAATAAAAATACCGGCGTTATGCCGGTATTTTTTTACGAAAGAGGTATCAAATGCGTTTAATTGTGGTGAGCATCATGGTGACCTTGCTGAGTGGCTGTGGCAGCATTATTAGTCGCACTATACCGGGGCAGGGGCATGGCAACCAATATTATCCCGGTGTGCAATGGGATGTGCGTGACTCCGCCTGGCGTTATGTCACGATCCTTGATCTGCCATTCTCTCTGGTTTTTGATACTTTACTGCTGCCGATCGACATTCATCATGGCCCGTATGAGTGATTAACGTTCATCCCACTCATCAGCTGCTGCGCGTCCTTCCTCGGTATCCAGCGGTGGCTCAAGCTGAAATTCCCCCTCGTCCCATTCATGTAATGTATTCTCTTCCTGCCACTCCTGGCGTATCTCTATCTCATCATAGTCGCCATCAAAAACACTTTGCGCGGCTTCACCGCTAAGCATAGGTAAACATTCACCTTCTTCCCCTTCGTCGGCAAAAAACTCAACTTGCCACATGATGTCGCCGTCCTGCAAAACGTATTTTTGGGCATTGAACTGTTGCACATTCGCATCTTCGGCGTCGATGCCGGGGTTGTCTGCAAGAAATTCTTCGCGTGCAGCGTCAATGGCTTCTTCAAGCGTTGCGTACATGGTCATCACGATTCTCCCTTTGAGTTGATGAGGTTTCAGGGAAAAGGATAGCTGATTCTCCGCTTTTGCAAGTATGAAAGGCGAAAAATCAGTTCGATACCTGGGGTATTCGACGACGACGTAGACTGTTCCATGAATAGACTGCGTTGAATAACACTACGCCAGCGGTGACGAGAAATACCGCTCTGAAACCGTAGTTCGCTGAAATCGCTGCTCCCATCAATGGTCCGGTAACGTTGCCAATATCACGAAACGATTGGTTATAGCTGAAGATACGCCCGGCGATCTGGTTGCTCGAGTTGTAAACCAACAGTGTCTGTACGGCGGGGAGTAGTGCACCATCGGCGGCACCGAGCAAAAAACGTAAAATCCCAAGTTGCAATGGCGTCTGAACGTAAGACATTGGGATCAACAGCAGTACAGAAAAGATCAGCGCTGTAATCAGGATCTTTTCGGGTCCGATTCGATCGCCAAGTTTGCCGAGTCGTGGTGCACTTAGCAGAGCCGCCACGCCTGGCACCGAGGCGATCATGCCACTGATAAAGGCGACGTTACTGACGTTACCCGCCAGTTCGCGGACATACAGCGTCAGAATGGGGGCAATTGAGCCCGTCGCCACCTGGATGATTAACGTAGTGACAAACAGGCTGAGTACCAGTTTCGGGTTTTTAAGTGATGTCACCACTTCCCGCATGTGCAGCATCTCTTTTTTGCTGACCGGCTGGAATTTTTCTCTGATGCAAAACAGGGTGACGAAAAAGCAGAGTATGAGCACACTGGCGGTAATAAAGAATACCGGACGTAAGCCGTAGCTATCGGCGAGCAGGCCGCCAGCCATTGGGCCGAGCAACGCACCACTAACGCCGCCTGTGGAGAGCGTACCCAGCGCCCAGCCGCTTTTATTACGCGGTACTTGTGTGGCGATAAGAGCATTAGCGTTGGGGACAAATCCGCCAAGTAACCCAAGAAGCGCCCGCAGGATCAAAAACTGCCAGATATTTTGTGCCAGCCCCATCAACACCATCACGATGCCCATGCCGAGGGCAGAGCGTAATAGCATGAGTTTTCGGCCTTTACGGTCGGCGAGTCCACCCCAAAACGGTGAGGCGATGGCCGAAAATAAAAATGTAATGCTGAAGACAATACCGGACCACATATTCAGGGCGGAGTGACCGGTAACGCCAAGCTGCTCAACGTAGAGGGGTAAGAAGGGCATTACCAGACTGAAGGCGGCACCGGTAAGAAAACAGCCTAGCCAGGCGACGATCAGGTTTCGTTTCCAGTTTATAGGGGTGTCATTTTCACAGGGTGACATAGCAATCCGCTGTTGGTGCGCCAGACGCGGTGAACATAAGAAGAAAAGATAAGCACACTAATTATGCGCCCGACTTCCAGGGGGCGCAATCCAGAGAGCTTTTATCGCTAAATCAGGGGGATTTGCTGTGGTAATGCCGGATGCCATTCTGAAGCATCCGGCATGGGAGATTTAATAGCGTGAAGGAACGCCTTCCGGGCGTGTTTTAAAGCGACGGTGTAACCACATATACTGCTCTGGTGCCATCATGATGCATTTTTCGACCACTTTGTTCATCCACGCGGCGGTAGTTTCGGCATCATCCAGTGGCGGAGAACACTCTGGCGGCAGCATAATCAATTGATACCCTTTGCCATCTGGCTTACGGCGTGGAACGAAGGGCACCAGACATGCGCCGGACATCCGTGCCAGCATCCAGGTTCCGGTCGTGGTCGCAGCCTGCTCAACGGCAAACAACGGGACGAAAACGCTTGAGCGCGGGCCGTAATCATGATCCGGTGCGTACCAGACCACTTCGCCTTTTTTCAGGGCTTTAATCATGCCTTTTAAATCTTTGCGGTCGAGCATCGATTTATTTGAGCGCAAACGGCCCCAGGTTTGTAGCCAGTCAATCAGTGGATTATCGTTCGGGCGATAAACGCCAATACCCGGTTCCTGCATACCAAACTGCCGCGCACCCAGCTCCAGTGTCAGAAAATGGATGCCAACTAACAGGATGCCGCGTTTTTGCGCCTGCACGTCACGAATGTGTTCCATGCCGATCACTTCCGTCCAGCGGGCGATTCGGCGGTCCGGCCAGAACCACGCCATGCCGGTTTCCATCAGGCCCATGCCAACGGATTCGAAATTCTTCACCACCATTTTACGGCGTTCTTGTTCGCTCATTTCCGGGAAGCACAGTTCCAGGTTGCGATGCACAATTTTTGCGCGTCGTTTCATAAAACGTAACGCCAGTTTTCCTAATCCACAACCGAGGCGGTAGATAACCGGGTAGGGCAATTGCACGACTAACCAAAGTACGCCAATACCCAACCAGGTTAACCAATAACGCGGATGAAGCAGTGCGGTGGAGAGCTTGGGTAGATTCGTCATATCAATCCTGTTTTTCAACCTATTCGGGCAATTGTATGTATTGTCGCATTTTTTCGCCCGCAACCAAAATTTGTGGCTGAAGACTGGGCGAAATTGCCGCGCTTGTAAATAACAAATAATTTTTAATGCGCAAATGTAGCGTAAAATGTGTGGATGTTAATTATCGATAATTGCTATATCATGCCGCGGATTTTTACTTTCCTATCTCGCAGGAACCGTACACCATGCCAGTGTTACACAACCGCATTTCCAACGACGCGCTAAAAGCCAAAATGTTGGCTGAGAGCGAACCGCGAACCACCATTTCGTTTTACAAGTATTTCCACATCGCCGATCCTAAGGCGACCCGTGACGCTTTATATCAGCTGTTTACCGCGCTGAATGTTTTTGGGCGAGTGTATCTGGCGCATGAGGGCATTAACGCGCAAATCAGCGTACCTGCGAGCAATGTTGAAACATTTCGCGCGCAGCTCTATGCCTTCGACCCGGCTTTAGAGGGTTTACGCCTGAATATCGCGTTGGATGATGACGGGAAATCCTTCTGGGTACTGCGCATGAAGGTACGCGATCGCATTGTTGCCGACGGTATTGACGATCCTCACTTTGATGCCAGCAATGTTGGTGAGTATCTGCAAGCGGCGGAAGTGAACGCCATGCTTGACGATCCCGATGCACTATTTATCGACATGCGTAACCACTATGAGTATGAAGTGGGGCACTTTGAAAACGCGCTCGAAATTCCGGCAGATACCTTCCGTGAGCAGCTGCCAAAAGCAGTCGAGATGATGCAGGCACATAAAGATAAAAAAATCGTCATGTACTGCACCGGCGGCATTCGTTGTGAAAAGGCCAGTGCCTGGATGAAACATAACGGATTCAACAAAGTCTGGCATATCGAGGGCGGAATTATTGAATACGCCCGTAAGGCGCGCGAGCAGGGCTTGCCGGTGCGTTTTATTGGCAAAAATTTTGTTTTTGACGAGCGGATGGGCGAACGTATATCGGATGAGATTATCGCGCATTGCCACCAGTGCGGCGCGCCGTGCGACAGCCATACCAACTGTAAAAATGATGGCTGCCACCTGCTGTTTATTCAGTGTCCAGTATGCGCGGAAAAATACAAAGGTTGTTGTAGTGAGATTTGCTGCGAAGAAAGCGCGTTACCGCCAGAAGAACAGCGACGCCGTCGGGCAGGACGTGAAAATGGCAATAAGATCTTTAATAAGTCTCGTGGACGTCTGAATACAACACTGTGCATTCCTGATCCAACAGAATAAATATCATTGCCGGATGCGTGCCATCCGGCAACATTTCACGCTTACTTCTGCTGTACGCCTTCCACTGAAATAATCAGATCCACTTCCTGAGAAGCTGGACCTAAATCTGTCTTGATATTGAAGTCCTTGAGCTTAATTTTGCCTTCGGCCTCGAAGCCTGCACGTTTACCACCCCATGGGTCGTCGCCCTGACCAATTAATTTCGCTTCCAGCGTGACGGGTTTGGTTACGCCATTCAGCGTCAGATCGCCGGTAATATCCAGTTCGTCACCGTCTTTCTTCACGCTGGTGGAGGTGAATGTTGCCTGTGGATATTTTGCGGTATTGAGGAAATCTGCACTGCGAAGATGTTTATCGCGTTCGGCGTGATTAGTATCGACGCTGGTGGTGTTAATTGTCACATTCACTTTATCGGCAGCCGGATTTTTTTCGTCAAAGGTAAAAGTACCGTCGAAATCTTTAAAGGTGCCGTATAACCAGCTATAGCCAAGGTGCTGGATGCGGAAATTAACAAAGGCGTGCTGACCTTCTTTGTCAATTTTGTAATCGGCGGCAACCGCTGAACCGGCAGAGAACATCAGGGACGCGAAGGTTAAACCAAGCAGGCTTTTTTTCATTTTTTATACTCCATAGTCAGATGACGACTTTCCCAGCATGCGCTTCAGAGTGTCGTCTTTATCGATGAAATGATGCTTCAGGGCCATAAATCCGTGCATAACGGACAGTACTACGACGCTCCACGCGAGCCAAAAATGCAGGGCACCGGCAAAGTCTGCCTGTGCGCCAGCGTCGGCAAGGGTCGCGGGGACGTCAAACCAGCCAAAAACGCTGATCGGTTTACCATCGGCAGTTGAGATCAGATAGCCGCTGATGCCGATGGCGAAAAGCAATAGGTACAATGCGAGATGTCCAGCTCTTGCGGCAAGACGAGTCATGGGCGAATAACTCGGCAGCGGACCCGGCGGTGGAGATATGACACGCCACAGAACGCGAATAACCAGCCCCATCATTAACAAAATACCGATGCTTTTATGCAGTTCGGGTGCTTTGTGATACCAGCCATCGTAATAACTGAGCGTGACCATCCACAGACCTAAAGCAAACATGCCGTAGACAATAATTGCGCTTAGCCAATGGAAGGCCGCAGATATAACACCATAGCGTTCAGGGGTATTTGTGAATGACATAAGTGCATCCAAAACGAATTTGCGAGAGAAAGAAAATGGCGTGTCGGAGAATGAATTGCAACACAAAAATAACAAATTGAATGATATTTATTTTTATTTCAATAATTTTGAATTAATAATGAAAGAATCTTCATAAGTTTAGTGGGTTCAGCATCAGAGATGTCTGGTGAGTGCTGTAGAAGCAGGAATAATCTCATTCAATTTTTCACGCTAAATGAAAGGGAGATTAAATATTTGTCAGTTTATGTCAGTGCGGAAAACTAAAAATAAAACACATAGATCAGATCCATAATTGCCAACAATCCCCAGAGAAAAAGATAAAGCATCAGATGCTCGCGAATATTATTGATGAGATAGTGCAACAGCCGACGCATTAAATACTCCTGTAAAAACGGCCTCATTCTGGAGGCCGTAATGATGATTATTGGAAGCGGGAAAGCCTGAATGGCGTCAAATCAAAATCGCTTTTTTTGTCTTGCGCAAAATCGGCAGCTATTTCCCCTAAAACTGACGCAAATTTAAAACCGTGCCCACTCAGGCCGGTAATGAGCAGTGTATTATCGTGGCCGGGTAGGGTATCGATAATAAAATCTTCGTCAGGCGAATTATCATAGGTGCAGGCAGCGCCGTACAGGCAGCAACCGATACCCGGCAAGACATTGCGCAAGAACGGGAAGGCTTCTGACCCATCACTGGCCACTTCCGCAAACGGAACACGTTCATCCGCTGAATGGATAACCTGGCCTCCGTTATGTTTGCCAATCTTCAACGCGTCGTTTTCTGCCGGAAAACCATAATATTGATCGCCATTGGGCAGTTCACCGGTAAACGCCGGGAATTTATTCTTCACGCTATAGCGGCCATCGGCCTGATACCAGGCAAATACTTTGCGTACGGGCTGGACAGGCAGCTCCGGGAGCAGGTCTTTTACCCATGTTCCCGCGCAGACAATCGCTTTTTTCGCCTGATACTCACCGTCAGCCGTTTCAATAGTTACGCCATCATCGTCATGACGAATTGCGGTGACCGGGCAGTTGAACAGTTGCGCACAGCCCGCTTCCTTCGCCAGTTGGATCCAGGTTTTAATCGCCAGTTCGCTGCGCAAAAAACCGGAATCAGTTTCAAATAAGCCGATGTAGTTGTCCGGGACGCGTATTTCCGGCCAGCGGGCCATAATCCCTTGCGCATCGAGCTTTTCAACGTTGAGTTGCCATTGTTCGGCGCTGTGGGCGACGTTGGCGAGAAATGTGGAATCAGCCGGGCCAAGGTTAATGACGCCAGAGCGTACAAAAATGGGATCTTCTTCGTTGTGGCGGGAGAGTTCATCCCACAGCGTTTGCGCGCGGAGGACCAGCGGGACATACTTTTCGCCTTCACCATAAGCATGGCGAATTAATCGCGTATCGCCGTGGTGGCTGCCGTGTTGATGCGGTGGCATATGGGCGTCGGTCATTAGCACGTTTAAACCGGCGCGGGTTGCATAATACCCGGCGGCAGCGCCTACGGAACCGCTGCCAATAATGATGAGATCGTATTTCATTTTTTTCTCTCTGCTCTCATGGTTTAAGCAGAGTAATTAACTGAATGCAGATATACAACCCAGAAATGGTAAAGGCACCGGTGAGGTGCCTTTTGGGTGGATGGTCATGTCATGTTAATGACGCCGATACTCGTTTACCGGGAAATCACCGGATTCAATTTTGGCGATTCCTGCTTCTAATATCGAAATAAATTGTCTGGCAACATCAGTGGTTAACCAGAGCGTCTGACCAACTTCAGTCCCTTCCTGCTCGGACTTATTTGGGGTCTGGTAGTGCAAACGCAACATCAGCGCATCATAGCTATCAACGGTGCTGATGTCCCACCCTACGAGCGGATGAGTCTGAATGACTTCATTATTTTTTTCCATCATGGCCCCCTAATTCGTGTTACTAGACAACGTTATTCGAGGTTCAATGCGTTTTTATCTGAAGCAACTTCAGTATACCAATAAGTAAGGGTATTCACCGAATTTTTAAAGGGGGGAACAGATAAATTTCTGCTTTTAAGATTTATATGAACAATAAAACAGCATGTCATTCATATTTTTTTAGCATATTGTGCAATTATTTTGAGGAAGTGTAGAAATTTTGTACTCAAAATTCGTAAGTAAAATAAAAAAGCCGGGGCGACCCGGCAAAAACAAAAATCACTGCATATTATTCGCTGACAAACCAGTCATCGGCGCTTTCCCACGTTTCCTGGAGAATTTCGCTAATGCGCTGTTTATCTTCTTTTGTTGCGCCAATAACCGATAAATTATTCGCTGCGGCATAACGTACCGATACGTGGCCTTCATTATCAGGAAACGCATACTGAATACGGCGGGAAAGTTCGCCAGCCAGGGCGTCAATAGCCCCAGCTGGCAATGGAGAAGTTTTCGCTATGGTGACTTCAATTCGCATAATAGCCCCCTGTTGAATATACTGGTTATTTATACAGGTAAAATAACCTAATGACAACAGGAAGCTACGATTTTTATTGTTTAACGGACCAGCGTACCGTTTCCCCGGCGAGGAATGGCACCAGGGTGTCATCAGTCAGTGCGATGCTTTCAGCAACCTGTTGCTCTTCACGTACCAGTTCGATGAATGTGTCGTTGACCGGCAAGCCATAGAACTGCGGGCCGTTTACAGAACAGAATGCTTCAAAGTGCTGCAGAGCATTCATCTCTTCAAAGACGGTAGCGTAACTGCCCAGCGCGGTTGGGGCGTTGAAGCAGCCCGCGCAGCCGCAACTGCTCTCTTTGCGATGACGTGCATGTGGCGCAGAATCCGTACCGAGGAATACTCGATTAAAACCGCTGGCGACCAGTTCACGCAATGCCTGTTGGTGAATATTGCGTTTGAGGATGGGTAAACAATACAGGTGCGGACGCACGCCACCAACCAGCATATGGTTGCGGTTAAACATCAGATGCTGCGGAGTGATGGTGGCAGCCAGCCGTTCATTTCCGTCACGGACATAGTCGGCTGCGTCTTTGGTGGTGATGTGTTCAAAAACGACTTTCAGTGCAGTCAGGCGCTGGCGCAGCGGTTCCATCACGCTTTCTATAAAGCGCGCTTCACGATCAAAAATGTCGATATCTGCATGTGTCACTTCACCATGCACCAGTAGCGGCATACCGATTTTTTCCATGCGCTCAAGTACCGGCATGATTGCGTCAACTGACGTAACGCCGTGGCTGGAGTTAGTGGTTGCGTTTGCCGGGTAAAGTTTTGCAGCGGTGAACACGCCTTCGTTAAATCCGCGCTCCAGCTCATTAGGATCCAGCGAATCTGTTAAATAACAGGTCATCAATGGGGTGAAATCGTGCCCGGCAGGTACGGCATCAAGAATACGCTGGCGATACGCCACGGCAGCCTCAACGGTGGTCACGGGCGGAGCCAGATTGGGCATTACGATAGCCCGTCCATAAATTTCGCTGGTATACGGCACGACAGTTTTTAACATGTCGCCATCGCGGAGGTGAAGGTGCCAGTCGTCTGGGCGGCGGATCTTTAATACCTGGGATGGTGCAGTCATTAATCTCTATGCTCCGGCTGAAGGGATGTTTTTGCCGGACACAAAGGATAAGCGGAAACGTTTTCCTTTGCACGAAAAATAAAGGGCGCGAATGCGCCCTCGTCATTAATCCGTAAACGGAATGACAATTTCGCCTGGCTTCACTTCAATGCCTTTCGCCAGTTTTTTCGCCATTGCTTCGCCCTGACTGCCATCTTCGCGCAGGACGTAAGCAGGTTGCTGGTTAAAGTAATTGCGTAATGCCTGGTTCAAATAGGGAAGCAACGTTTGCATCACCGTTTGCATTTTTTCCGGTTGTACCGTCGCATCGACCACTTCCATCTCTTTCAGGAAGATCGCACCTTTTTCTTTATCAAACACGGGCAGCGCTTTCAGCTTCAGTTTCATGGTCGCTTTCTGACTACCGAACAGGGAGTTCATGTCCAGATTGGCGTCTCCGGTTAGGGTAACCTTATTCGGCTCTTCGCGACCAATTTGGCTGGTCAAGTTTGTCAGAACAATATGGGCGTCAGCCACGCCGGGTAAACCGATATCTTTTGAGAAATTATTATGTTTCGCAAGCGACTGGTTAATTTCTTGTTCGGTGATGGTGTATTGGGTGAGTTGATTACAGCCAACGAGCAGGCCACTGACGATCAATGCAGCGGCAAATAAAAACTTGTTCATGGTAGTCCTCGACATGAAATCTGCGTCAATATCCTGACACAACGCAGCATGTGTCACCAGCGATAAACTCGCCAGCAGAAAAAACTGAAAACGGCGGCAACCCGCGAATACAGGCTGCCGCGGCGGGTCAGGATTAAATCGCCATTGATGATAACAAATTGATTTGTGTCTGTTTCGCCATATTATCGCGGTAATCAGCAACGCGGCTTGGCCAGTTGATTCCGGCTACCAGCGTCAGATTACGCAGTAGCGGAAATAGCTGAATATCATCTTCCGAAAGTTCGCCATTCACGGCGTTCGGTTTGACGATCAGTTTGTCCAGCGCACGCAAATCATCGCTGATATTCTTAATCAGACCGTCAGAGTGGGCCAGCAGGTCGGCAAAATTACCCGCGCTGGCCTCTTTCTTGTCGACGAAATATTTGCGCGCGGCGGGAGTAGAAAACTCATCAAATGCCGATTTGGCAAAACGCGGCAACAGCAGTTTGTTGGCGTAGCCATTGACTTTGCGCAGCCACTCTTCAATGGCAGGGGAACGTTTGCCGGTCAGTAACGGTTTGCCGTCGAGTTTATCGACATAGTGAACGATATCCATGCTTTCTGGCATATAGCGGCTGTCATCTTTTTGCAGAATGGGAACCTGTTTTTGACCGACCATCCGGGTGGGTGTTTCTGCGTCGTCGTTGAGCAGAACATGTAATTCGACGGGGATATTTTTCAGGCCGAAAATCATGCGGGCTTTGAGGCAGTAAGGGCAGTGATCGTAAATGTATAGCTTCACGTGACTCCTCCATTTGGCTGTCAGTTCACTTTCAGTATGGAGGAGTCAGGGGGGAGTATCAAATCAGGCGTCGCGTTCCAGCAAACGACGCGCGGCGCGTTTTTGACTAAACTGCCAACCCAGCGCAAGGAAAGTGAAGATGCCAATAATTCCCAGCATCATCCACGGAAGCTCTGGCTGGTGCGCCGATTTGCCCAGGTCAAACAGCCAGCCGCCACCGATATAACCAATAGCGCCACCAATCGCCAGACCCAGACGGCTAAACCCCATATAGCTGCCGCGAGCTCTTGCGTCCGCCAGCGAAGCACTTAAGGTTTCACGCGCAGGCTCGGCAATGATCGACCCGATATAAAACAGACAAATCAGGGTGAAAAGTTGTTGCAGGCCGCTGACCATGCCCACCGGCATCATGCTTAATGACATTATCAACAGCCCAGCCATCAACCGGTGTTCCAGACGAAAATGCTTTTCACTCCAGCGGGCGATAGGATAGAGCAACGTTAACGACAGACACGCTTCAATGGCATACATCCATTTAACGGCAGAGGGCGCGCCCGCCACGTCGTTGACCATAATTGGCAGCATCAGCATCACTTGAACAGCCAGCATGTAGTAACCCGCCAGCGTCAGGACATAGGTGACAAAACGCTTGTCGCGCATCACGCGGGTCATGCCTTCGCGAACGGGCGTGCGTACGGTGGAGAGTTTCCATGCCGGTAATAACCACGCATTGAACGCTGCACACAGTACAAACAAAACGGCCCCTGTGGCGCAGACCAGGCGAAAGTCGTATTGCAACAGCCAGCTCCCCAACAATGCGCCAATGACCGCACCGGCACTGTCCTGCATCATCAACAGCGAGAAAAAACGACCACGTTGTTGTGGACGGATTAGTTTCACCACCAGCGCCGAACGCGGCGGATCAAACAACGTGCCGCCGAGTCCCGAAAGCAGGCATGAAAACCACAATAGCCACGGTTCGTGGGCGATACCCATTGTGGCGAATCCGGCGGCACGCATCAGCATACCGGTAACAATCATCGGTTTGGCACCAAAGCGGTCGGCAATTGCGCCGCCGAAAATACCCAGACCTTGCTGAATAAATTGGCGTAGACCGAGAGCAATACCGACCATGACGGCGGCCCAGCCCATTTGATCAACGAAGCGGATAGAGATCAGCGGGAAGACAACAAAGAACCCCAGCACGACCAGCATATTATCGATGAGCAGGAAATATTTACCCAGGTTCCTCGCCTGCGACACGCGGGACATTTCCCCTCCCGGGAAATAAAAGATGAGCACTTTCTATTCTGCATTGCCGCTAAGACTTTTCCCATCACTTCGGGGACAATATTTTTTTATCAAAACGTCGCTTTGATAGAGAGTTTTTATCAAATATGTGAATAATGCAGAAAATGGCATTTTGGACTTTTCACAGGGTCTGGTTGCGCAGGTATAGTAATACTTACAGCGTATTAAAGACGTTACGGGAAGGAGTAGGTATAGAATGTTTGGCTATCGCAGTAACGTGCCAAAAGTGCGCTTAACCACAGACCGACTGGTCGTGCGTCTGGTGCATGATCGTGATGCCTGGCGTCTTGCGGATTATTACGCAGAGAATCGCCATTTCCTCAAGCCCTGGGAGCCAGTGCGCGACGAAAGCCACTGTTATCCATCAGGCTGGCAGGCCAGGCTGGGGATGATTAACGAATTTCATAAACAAGGTTCAGCTTTCTACTTTGGCTTATTCGACCCGGACGAAAAAGAGATTATTGGCGTTGCCAATTTTTCCAATGTTGTTCGTGGCTCTTTTCATGCCTGCTATCTCGGTTATTCGATTGGGCAAAAATGGCAGGGCAAAGGACTCATGTTTGAAGCCCTGACCGCAGCCATTCGTTATATGCAGCGCACCCAACATATTCATCGCATTATGGCTAATTATATGCCGCACAATAAACGCAGCGGTGATTTACTGGCGCGACTGGGTTTTGAAAAAGAAGGCTATGCGAAAGACTATCTGTTGATTGATGGACAATGGCGCGATCACGTACTGACGGCATTAACTACCCCAGACTGGACGCCCGGCCGCTAAGGAGAATCTCATGAAATATCAACTTACTGCCCTTGAAGCTCGCGTGATTGGTTGCTTGCTGGAAAAGCAGGTGACCACGCCGGAGCAATACCCGCTCTCAGTCAATGGTGTAGTCACGGCCTGTAATCAGAAAACGAACCGTGAACCGGTCATGAATCTGAGTGAATCCGAAGTGCAGGAACAGCTGGATAATCTGGTCAAACGTCATTATCTACGCACAGTGAGCGGTTTTGGTAATCGGGTCACCAAATATGAGCAACGTTTTTGTAATTCAGAATTTGGCGATCTGAAACTGAGCGCAGCGGAAGTGGCGTTAATCACCACGTTGTTATTGCGTGGTGCCCAGACGCCAGGTGAACTGCGCAGCCGCGCCGCGCGAATGTATGAATTCAGCGATATGGCGGAAGTGGAGTCGACGCTGGAACAACTGGCAAATCGCGAAGATGGTCCTTTTGTGGTGCGTCTGGCCCGCGAACCGGGTAAACGCGAAAACCGCTACATGCATCTTTTCAGTGGTGAGGTTGAAGATCAGCCGGCGGTGACGGATATGTCGAACGCGGTTGACGGTGATTTACAGGCCCGCGTCGAAGCCCTGGAAATCGAAGTGGCAGAACTGAAACAGCGTCTTGATTCGTTGCTGGCCCATCTGGGAGATTAAAGTGAAAAAATTACGTATCGGCGTAGTGGGATTAGGTGGCATTGCGCAAAAAGCGTGGTTACCGGTGCTGGCGGCAGCGTCTGACTGGACGTTACAAGGAGCCTGGTCGCCTACGCGCGCGAAAGCCCTGCCAATTTGTGAAAGCTGGCGCATTCCTTATGCCGATTCGTTATCCAGCCTTGCCGCCAGTTGCGATGCGGTTTTTGTGCATTCCAGCACCGCCAGCCACTTTGACGTGGTCAGTACGTTACTCAATGCGGGGGTACATGTCTGTGTCGATAAACCGCTGGCAGAAAATCTGCGCGATGCTGAACGGCTGGTGGAACTGGCGGCGCGGAAAAAACTGACGTTGATGGTCGGTTTTAACCGTCGTTTCGCACCACTCTACGGTGAGTTAAAAACGCAACTCGCCACCGCAGCCTCGCTAAGAATGGATAAACATCGTAGCAATAGCGTCGGGCCACACGATCTTTATTTCACGTTGCTGGATGATTATCTGCATGTGGTGGATACCGCGCTGTGGTTGTCGGGCGGCAAAGCCTCTCTGGATGGCGGTACGCTACTGACTAACGACGCTGGCGAAATGCTGTTTGCCGAGCACCATTTTTCGGCTGGTCCTTTGCAGATCACCACCTGTATGCATCGCCGTGCCGGAAGTCAGCGTGAAACCGTGCAGGCCGTGACTGACGGTGCGCTCATCGACATTACGGATATGCGCGAATGGCGTGAGGAGCGCGGGCAGGGCGTAGTGCATAAACCGATTCCTGGTTGGCAGAGTACGCTTGAGCAACGTGGGTTTGTCGGCTGTGCGCGGCACTTCATTGAATGTGTGCAAAACCAGACAGTTCCGCAAACCGCCGGCGAACAGGCCGTGCTGGCGCAACGTATCGTTGACAAGATCTGGCGCGATGCGATGAGTGAATAAACCCTGTAACATCTGGCGGTAGCAATTCACCATAATCCAGGTAGACTATTCGCCTCTTTCAGCGCCTGCCTTGCAGGCGTTTTGCCCGTGGGTCTGGATTAGAACACCGATGAATTTATTAAAATCGCTGGCCGCCGTCAGCTCGATGACCATGTTTTCGCGTGTGCTTGGCTTCGCACGAGACGCAATTGTCGCCAGAATCTTTGGCGCAGGGATGGCAACCGACGCCTTTTTCGTCGCTTTTAAACTTCCTAACTTGTTACGCCGTATCTTTGCCGAAGGGGCATTTTCCCAGGCATTTGTACCGATTCTGGCGGAATATAAAAGTAAGCAGGGTGAAGACGCCACGCGGGTCTTTGTCTCTTATGTTTCTGGCCTGCTGACACTTGCGCTGGCGGTTGTGACGGTCGCTGGCATGCTCGCCGCACCGTGGGTGATCATGGTGACCGCGCCAGGCTTCGCTGACACAGCTGACAAATTTGCCCTGACCAGCCAGCTACTAAAGATTACCTTTCCCTATATCTTGCTGATCTCCCTGGCGTCGCTGGTGGGAGCGATTCTGAATACGTGGAACCGCTTCTCGATTCCGGCGTTTGCTCCAACACTGCTTAACATCAGCATGATTGGTTTCGCGCTGTTTGCCGCACCGTACTTTAACCCACCGGTGCTGGCGCTGGCGTGGGCTGTTACGGTCGGCGGCGTCCTGCAGCTGGTGTATCAGCTACCGCACCTGAAGAAGATCGGCATGCTGGTCCTGCCGCGCATTAACTTCCACGATGCCGGAGCAATGCGCGTGGTGAAACAGATGGGACCGGCGATCCTTGGCGTCTCTGTGAGCCAGATCTCCTTAATCATCAACACCATTTTTGCCTCGTTTCTTGCTTCCGGTTCGGTGTCTTGGATGTATTACGCCGACCGCTTAATGGAGTTTCCGTCCGGTGTGCTGGGCGTGGCGCTTGGCACCATTTTGCTGCCGTCGCTGTCGAAAAGTTTTGCCAGTGGCAATCATGATGAATACAACCGTTTGATGGACTGGGGGTTGCGTCTTTGTTTCCTGTTGGCGCTGCCGAGTGCGGTTGCGTTGGGCATTCTTTCCGGTCCGTTGACCGTTTCGCTGTTCCAGTACGGTAAATTTACCGCGTTTGATGCGCTGATGACCCAGCGGGCGTTAATTGCCTACTCGGTGGGTTTGATTGGCCTGATTGTAGTGAAAGTGTTGGCTCCTGGCTTTTATTCCCGCCAGGACATTAAAACGCCAGTGAAAATTGCCATCGTTACGCTGATTTTAACGCAATTGATGAACCTGGCGTTTATTGGTCCGTTGAAACATGCCGGGCTGTCACTTTCTATTGGTCTGGCGGCGTGTCTGAATGCTTCGCTGCTTTACTGGCAGTTGCGTAAGCAGAAAATCTTTACCCCGCAACCCGGCTGGATGGCGTTTCTGTTGCGTCTGGTGGTGGCGGTACTGGTGATGTCTGGCGTGCTTTTAGGTATGTTACATATCATGCCGGAGTGGTCATTGGGTACCATGCCCTGGCGTTTACTGCGTTTAATGGCGGTCGTGCTGGCGGGGATTGCCGCGTACTTCGCTGCACTGGCGGTACTGGGCTTCAAAGTTAAAGAATTTGCCCGCCGGACGGTGTAACAATGCATTCCGGCCTGCAGTGCAGGCCGGAGATAATCTTCAGATCGAAATCTTTTTACCGCCGCGATGGGTTGTTGAGGTCTGACCGTTCGCCCCATATAGCGTCGGTTCCTGATGCGGTTTCAACATTTCCAGCGCCTGTTGATTGCGCTCAATCTGTCCTTCCAGTAACCAGCCGTTATGTTGATTCATTTGGCGTAGTTGCTGCGTTTTCACAGTAATTTCCTGCCAGCGTTGACTAATATCAACGCTATTTGCTGTATTGGGTTCTTTCCTGCGTAACTGTTCGAGGTAATCCAGCGTCGCCAGCAGTGAGCTTTTTTGTTCTGTAATCCATTGCAACTGGCTGCCGTTGATCTGCCCCATAGAGAGATGTTGCTGCTCTTGATCCATTACCGTTTTGAGATCGTTAAGCACAGCGGACATCTGGTCGAGGATCTCTGCAAGACGTGTCATACGATCAGTTACTCTGCAAGTCTTGCTGCGCTTCGTTGATCAGCGCATCGGCAATTTTGCCGGTGTCCATTTTTAGTTCACCGTTACGAATCGCCAGTTTTAACGCTTCGACACGTTCAAGATTGATATCACTGCTGCCGGGTTGCATCAGTTTTGCTTGCGCGTCGCTTAACGTCACACTGGTGCTGGTGGAGGCGGTTGTTTTTGCCGCCCGGCTGTTCGTTACCGGCGCGTCAGTGGTTTCGCGCGGTTGAACGGTGCTTACAGGCTTCAGAGGCGAAGTGCGATCAATACTCATGGTTTATTCCTCATTGAGGGCGCTTTTATCATGTGTTGCTTATTTATCGGCAAGGGACGGGTAATCTTTAACAGCTTACAGGTTTATAAGAATATTCCCATCTGCATCAACAACGCCGCTGACTACCTGTCCCGATACCATGCGCACCCGCGCATTCTGTGCGACGGCTGCATTGTTCAGCGCCTGACCTTCTGCGTTGGCGCTAAACCCATCACCGCTGGCGATCACATTGACGCGTTGTCCCGCTTTTACCCGCCATGCCTGGCGAAACTGGGTTAACTGGATAGGTTGATCGGGTGATAGATCGCGCAGGCTAATGGCATCAACAAGTTGATTGATATCCAGCACCGTACGCGGTGGCAGGGTATCCAGCCGTCCGCGTTTCAGTTTGACATTGCCAGCTTCCAGCTTTCCTCCCCGCGCAATGGGCATCGCGGCAACCACATAATTTCCTGTGGCCTGTACATTAACCTGTAAATATCGTTTGTCGTTACCGCAGCGTGCCAACACATTCACATTGCCCCACAGGCGGGAATTATTGCTCATCGAAAGCAATGGCTGCTCGCATGGCGGTAGTAGATTGGGCGCTGTACGAATAGAAACACGAACCTCATCACTTACCCCCGCGAGTTGGGCGCTAAAAAAGTTGTGCAATTGCGATGTGAGATTGCTCGCCGTACTTAACGGACTGAACAGTATCGCGATGATCGCCACGCTACGTTTTATTATCAGCATTTTTGCCCCCAGCCATTTCTACAACGTGAATTGTACCTGTCCGCAATGACCATCAACGGCATAAATAGCGACCCATTTTGCGTTTATTCCGCCGATAACGCGCGCGTAAAGGCATTTAAGCTGATGGCAGAATTTTGATACCTGCGGAGGAGATATGCTCGATAAGCTCGACGCCGCCTTACGTTTTCAACAAGAGGCGCTCAATCTGCGCGCCCAGCGTCAGGAAGTGCTGGCAGCAAACATCGCCAATGCCGATACCCCTGGTTATCAGGCGCGCGATATCGATTTTGCCAGTGAACTTAAAAAAGTCATGCAACGTGGACGGGATGCAACCAGTGTGGTTGCACTGACGATGACCTCAACACAACACATTCCGGCGCAGGCGCTGACGCCTCCTACCGCAGAACTGCAATACCGTATTCCGGACCAGCCTTCGCTTGACGGTAATACCGTCGATATGGATCGCGAACGCACCCAGTTTGCCGATAACAGCCTGCAATACCAGATGAGCCTTAGCGCGTTGAGCGGGCAAATCAAAGGCATGATGAACGTTTTACAGAGCGGAAATTAACGGATGGCACTGCTGAATATTTTTGATATCGCCGGGTCGGCGTTAACTGCCCAGTCCCAGCGCCTGAACGTGGCGGCCAGTAATCTGGCGAATGCTGATAGCGTGACCGGTCCCGATGGACAGCCATATCGGGCAAAACAGGTGGTATTCCAGGTTAACGCTGCACCAGGTGCTGCGACAGGCGGCGTAAAGGTTGCCGATGTTATAGAAAGTCAGGCCCCGGACAAACTGGTTTATGAACCGGGTAATCCGCTGGCAGATGCAAAGGGCTACGTAAAAATGCCGAACGTTGATGTTGTCGGAGAGATGGTTAACACCATGTCGGCGTCACGCAGCTATCAGGCCAATGTTGAAGTGCTCAACACGGTGAAAAGCATGATGCTGAAAACCCTTACGCTCGGTCAATAAAGGAGAAAGCTATGTCCATTGCGGTAACCACCACCGATCCGACAAATACCGGCGTCAGTACCACCAGCAGTAGTTCGCTCACGGGCAGCAACGCCGCAGATTTACAAAGCAGTTTTCTGACTTTGCTGGTGGCGCAGCTGAAAAACCAGGACCCGACCAATCCAATGGAAAACAACGAGCTGACGTCGCAATTGGCACAAATCAGCACGGTCAGCGGGATTGAAAAACTCAATACCACGCTCGGATCTATTTCCGGACAGATTGATAACAGCCAGTCGTTACAGGCCAGTAACCTGATCGGTCACGGCGTGATGATCCCCGGCACCACTGTTCTTGCGGGAACCGGCAGTGAAGAAGGGGCTGTGACCACGACCACGCCGTTTGGTGTTGAGCTGCAACAGGCGGCAGACAAAGTTACGGCCACCATCACCGATAAAAATGGCGCGGTTGTGCGCACCATTGATATTGGTGAACTGACCGCCGGAGTTCACAGTTTCACCTGGGACGGTACGTTGACTGATGGCAGCACTGCGCCGAACGGTTCTTACAATGTAGCGATTAGCGCCAGTAACGGTGGTACACAACTGGTTGCCCAGCCGCTGCAGTTTGCTCTGGTGCAGGGTGTGATCCGCGGCAACAGCGGTAATACGCTGGATCTCGGCACTTACGGCACCACCACCCTCGACGAAGTACGGCAGATAATTTAAGCCTTCACATTTCAGGAGTCAGTCATGGCCTTTTCTCAAGCGGTTAGCGGATTAAACGCTGCCGCCACCAACCTCGATGTTATTGGCAACAATATCGCCAACTCCGCCACCTACGGCTTTAAATCAGGCACGGCCTCTTTTGCCGATATGTTTGCCGGTTCGAAAGTGGGACTGGGGGTAAAAGTTGCCGGTATCACTCAGGACTTTACCGATGGCACGACCACCAACACCGGGCGAGGTCTGGACGTTGCTATCAGCCAGAACGGTTTTTTCCGTCTGGTAGACAGCAACGGTTCGGTGTTCTACAGCCGTAACGGACAATTTAAGCTGGATGAAAACCGTAACCTGGTGAATATGCAAGGTTTACAGCTGACGGGTTACCCGGCAACCGGTACGCCGCCGACTATTCAGCAAGGGGCGAATCCGACCAATATTTCGATCCCGAATACCCTGATGGCAGCGAAAACTACCACCACGGCATCGATGCAGATCAACCTGAATTCCAGTGATCCGCTTCCTACTATTACGCCATTCAGCGCCAGCAATGCGGATAGCTATAACAAAAAAGGTTCGGTGACTGTTTTCGACAGTCAGGGTAATGCTCATGACATGAGCGTCTACTTTGTGAAGACCGGGGATAATAACTGGCAGGTCTACACCCAGGATAGCAGTGATCCAAACAGCATTGCGAAGACAGCGACAACACTGGAATTTAATGCTAATGGCACATTAGTGGATGGTGCGATGGCGAATAATATCGCAACCGGCGCAATTAACGGTGCAGAACCCGCCACGTTTAGTCTGAGCTTCCTCAACTCCATGCAGCAAAATACCGGCGCTAACAATATTGTGGCAACCACCCAGAACGGCTACAAACCGGGCGATCTGGTGAGTTATCAAATCAATGATGACGGTACGGTTGTCGGCAACTATTCCAACGAACAAACCCAACTGCTGGGGCAGATTGTACTGGCGAACTTTGCCAACAACGAAGGTCTGGCATCCGAAGGCGACAACGTCTGGTCTGCGACGCAATCTTCTGGCGTGGCGCTGTTGGGGACAGCCGGGACGGGAAACTTTGGCACCCTGACCAACGGTGCGCTGGAAGCGTCCAACGTCGATCTCAGTAAAGAACTGGTCAATATGATCGTTGCCCAGCGTAACTATCAGTCTAACGCCCAGACCATCAAAACCCAGGACCAGATCCTCAACACGCTGGTTAACTTACGCTAATCGCTGACGGGATAGCTCAATGGATCACGCAATTTATACCGCGATGGGAGCAGCCAGCCAGACACTGAATCAACAGGCGGTAACCGCCAGTAATCTGGCCAATGCCTCAACGCCCGGTTTTCGCGCGCAGTTGAATGCTTTACGCGCGGTGCCAGTGGAAGGGCTTTCTCTGCCCACGCGCACGTTGGTCACGGCGTCAACGCCGGGCGCAGATATGACGCCCGGCAAAATGGATTACACCTCGCGCCCGCTGGACGTCGCGTTGCAGCAGGATGGCTGGCTGGCCGTGCAGACCGCTGACGGCAGCGAAGGGTATACGCGTAATGGCAGCATTCAGGTTGATCCCACCGGGCAACTGACAATTCAGGGGCATCCGGTGATAGGCGAGGCTGGGCCAATTGCTGTGCCGGAAGGGGCGGAAATCACTATTGCTGCCGATGGCACAATCTCGGCGCTCAATCCGGGCGATCCGGCAAATACGGTTGCGCCAGTAGGGCGTCTTAAACTGGTGAAAGCCACGGGCAGCGAAGTGCAGCGCGGTGACGACGGCATTTTTCGTTTAAGCGCAGAAACCCAGGCCACGCGTGGGCCGGTACTGCAGGCAGATCCAACCTTGCGTGTGATGTCGGGGGTTCTGGAAGGCAGTAACGTCAATGCCGTTGCGGCAATGAGCGACATGATTGCCAGCGCGCGGCGTTTTGAAATGCAGATGAAGGTGATCAGCAGCGTCGATGATAACGCAGGCCGTGCCAACCAACTGCTGTCGATGAGTTAATTGAAAGGATACATGACAAGTATAAGTTGCCCGATGCGCAAGTTTATCGGGTCTATGGGGGCAATCGCAATTTATCGATTTTGCGAGCACTTGTAGGCCGGATAAGGCGTTTACGCCGCATCCGGCAAGAAGACATATGCACTTTGTCACTAATCCACTACAGGACATTTTATGATCAGTTCATTATGGATCGCCAAAACGGGCCTTGACGCCCAGCAAACCAATATGGACGTCATTGCCAACAACCTGGCAAACGTCAGTACTAACGGTTTTAAGCGTCAGCGCGCGGTGTTTGAAGATCTGCTTTATCAAACCATTCGCCAGCCGGGGGCACAGTCTTCCGAACAAACCACCTTACCCTCCGGATTACAAATCGGCACGGGGGTACGCCCGGTCGCCACTGAACGCTTACACAGCCAGGGAAACCTGTCGCAGACCAACAACAGCAAAGATGTCGCGATTAAAGGGCAGGGCTTTTTCCAGGTGATGTTGCCAGATGGTTCATCAGCCTATACCCGTGACGGCTCTTTCCAGGTGGATCAGAACGGGCAGCTGGTGACGGCTGGTGGTTTTCAGGTGCAGCCAGCGATCACCATTCCGGCGAATGCGTTAAGTATCACCATCGGTCGTGATGGCGTGGTCAGCGTAACCCAACAAGGCCAGGCAGCTCCGGTTCAGGTTGGGCAGCTCAATCTCACCACCTTTATGAATGACACCGGGCTGGAGAGCATTGGCGAAAACCTCTACACCGAAACGCAATCCTCTGGTGCACCGAACGAAAGCACGCCGGGCCTGAACGGCGCGGGACTGCTGTATCAAGGGTATGTTGAAACGTCTAACGTCAACGTGGCGGAAGAACTGGTCAATATGATTCAGGTGCAACGCGCTTACGAAATCAACAGTAAAGCGGTGTCCACCACCGATCAGATGCTGCAAAAACTGACGCAACTCTAAGGCTTAACCGGTGGCAGGTTCACCGGTTTACTGATTTTTGAAGATGATAGCCATGCAAAAAAACGCTGCGCATACTTATGCCATTTCCAGCTTGTTGGTGCTTTCACTAACCGGCTGCGCCTGGATACCCTCCACGCCGCTGGTGCAGGGGGCGACCAGTGCACAACCGGTTCCCGGTCCGACGCCCGTCGCCAACGGTTCTATTTTCCAGTCTGCTCAGCCGATTAACTATGGCTATCAACCGCTGTTTGAAGATCGTCGACCACGCAATATTGGCGATACGCTGACCATCGTGTTGCAGGAGAACGTCAGCGCCAGCAAAAGCTCCTCTGCGAATGCCAGCCGTGACGGTAAAACTAATTTTGGCTTTGATACTGTGCCGCGCTATTTGCAGGGGCTGTTTGGTAACGCTCGTGCCGATGTCGAAGCCTCCGGTGGTAACACGTTCAACGGAAAGGGCGGGGCCAATGCCAGCAATACCTTTAGCGGCACGTTGACGGTGACGGTTGACCAGGTACTGGTCAACGGCAACCTGCATGTGGTGGGTGAAAAACAGATTGCCATTAATCAGGGTACCGAATTTATTCGCTTCTCTGGCGTGGTTAATCCACGCACTATCAGCGGCAGCAATACCGTACCGTCTACTCAGGTGGCGGATGCGCGCATTGAATACGTAGGCAATGGCTACATTAACGAAGCGCAAAATATGGGCTGGTTGCAGCGTTTCTTCCTTAACCTGTCGCCAATGTAAGTGAGGCTGTGGTGATTAAATTTCTCTCTGCATTAATTCTTCTACTGGTCACGACGGCGGCTCAGGCTGAGCGTATTCGCGATCTCACCAGTGTTCAGGGGGTAAGGCAAAACTCACTGATTGGCTATGGTCTGGTGGTGGGGCTGGATGGCACCGGTGACCAGACAACCCAGACGCCGTTTACCACACAAACGCTTAATAACATGCTCTCACAGCTGGGAATTACCGTTCCGACGGGCACCAATATGCAGCTAAAAAACGTCGCTGCGGTAATGGTGACAGCGTCACTTCCTCCGTTTGGACGTCAGGGGCAAACCATCGATGTGGTGGTTTCTTCCATGGGAAATGCCAAAAGCTTGCGTGGAGGTACGTTGTTGATGACACCGCTTAAGGGCGTTGACAGTCAGGTGTATGCGCTGGCGCAGGGCAATATTCTGGTTGGCGGCGCAGGAGCCTCCGCTGGCGGTAGCAGTGTTCAGGTTAACCAACTGAACGGTGGACGGATCACCAATGGTGCGGTTATTGAACGTGAATTGCCCAGCCAGTTTGGCGTCGGGAATACCCTTAATTTGCAACTTAACGACGAAGATTTCAGCATGGCGCAGCAAATCGCTGACACCATCAACCGCGTGCGTGGATATGGCAGCGCCACCGCGTTAGATGCGCGGACTATTCAGGTGCGCGTACCGAGTGGCAACAGTTCCCAGGTCCGCTTCCTTGCCGATATTCAGAATATGCAGGTTAATGTCACCCCGCAGGACGCTAAAGTAGTGATTAACTCGCGCACCGGTTCGGTGGTGATGAATCGCGAAGTGACCCTCGACAGCTGCGCGGTAGCGCAGGGGAATCTCTCAGTAACAGTTAATCGTCAGGCCAATGTCAGCCAGCCAGATACACCGTTTGGTGGTGGACAGACTGTGGTTACTCCACAAACGCAGATCGATTTACGCCAGAGCGGCGGTTCGCTGCAAAGCGTACGTTCCAGCGCCAGCCTCAATAACGTGGTGCGCGCGCTCAATGCGCTGGGCGCTACGCCGATGGATCTGATGTCCATACTGCAATCAATGCAAAGTGCGGGATGTCTGCGGGCAAAACTGGAAATCATCTGATGATCAGCGACAGCAAACTACTGGCAAGTGCGGCCTGGGATGCGCAATCACTCAACGAACTAAAGGCGAAAGCGGGCGAAGATCCGGCGGCAAATATCCGTCCGGTGGCCCGTCAGGTGGAAGGGATGTTCGTGCAGATGATGTTGAAAAGCATGCGCGACGCTTTACCAAAAGATGGCCTGTTCAGCAGCGAGCACACTCGCCTGTATACCAGTATGTATGACCAGCAGATTGCCCAACAGATGACGGCGGGCAAAGGTCTGGGGCTTGCAGAGATGATGGTTAAACAGATGACGCCAGAACAACCATTGCCAGAGGAGTCCACGCCAGCAGCACCGATGAAATTCCCGCTCGAAACTGTGGTGCGTTATCAAAATCAGGCGCTTTCGCAGCTGGTGCAAAAGGCCGTGCCACGTAACTACGATGATTCGCTGCCGGGTGACAGTAAAGCATTCCTCGCGCAACTCTCGCTGCCCGCCCAACTGGCAAGCCAGCAAAGCGGTGTGCCACATCATTTGATCCTCGCTCAGGCGGCACTGGAATCTGGTTGGGGGCAACGGCAAATCCGCCGCGAAAACGGCGAGCCGAGCTATAACCTGTTTGGTGTCAAAGCCTCTGGCAACTGGAAAGGGCCAGTTACTGAAATCACCACGACTGAATATGAAAACGGCGAAGCGAAGAAAGTAAAAGCGAAGTTTCGCGTCTACAGCTCGTATCTGGAAGCCTTGTCGGATTACGTTGGGCTGTTAACGCGTAACCCGCGCTACGCCGCCGTGACGACCGCCGCGAGTGCGGAACAGGGGGCGCAGGCCCTACAGGACGCGGGCTATGCCACCGATCCTCACTATGCCCGCAAACTCACCAACATGATTCAGCAGATGAAATCGATAAGCGACAAGGTGAGCAAAACCTACAGTATGAACATTGATAATCTGTTCTGAATAACTCAAGTCCGGCGGGTCGCTGCCGATAATACTCTGTAATTGAAGGCTTATAAGGAACCTCCATGTCCAGCTTGATTAATAACGCCATGAGCGGACTGAACGCGGCCCAGGCGGCGTTAAATACGGCAAGTAATAATATCTCCAGCTATAACGTTGCCGGATATACCCGCCAAACCACTATTATGGCGCAGGCCAATAGCACGTTGGGCGCTGGCGGCTGGGTTGGCAATGGTGTCTACGTTTCTGGTGTGCAGCGTGAGTATGATGCGTTTATTACCAACCAGTTACGTGCGGCGCAGACGCAAAGTAGCGGTCTGACTGCCCGCTATGAGCAGATGTCGAAAATCGACAATATGCTCTCCACCAGTACCTCTTCGCTGGCAACACAGATGCAGGATTTCTTCACCAGCCTGCAAACGCTGGTGAGTAACGCGGAAGACCCGGCAGCGCGCCAGGCGCTGATTGGGAAATCAGAAGGATTGGTGAATCAGTTTAAAACCACCGATCAATATCTGCGCGACCAGGACAAACAGGTCAATATCGCGATAGGTGCCAGCGTTGATCAGATCAACAACTACGCTAAACAAATTGCCAGCCTGAACGATCAAATCTCGCGCCTGACAGGCGTGGGGGCAGGGGCGTCACCTAACAATCTGCTGGATCAACGCGATCAACTGGTGAGCGAATTAAACCAGATTGTTGGTGTAGAAGTCAGCGTTCAGGATGGCGGCACTTATAACATCACGATGGCCAATGGTTACTCACTGGTTCAGGGAAGTACGGCGCGGCAACTGGCGGCAGTTCCTTCCAGCGCTGACCCTTCTCGTACGACTGTCGCTTATGTTGATGGGACGGCAGGCAATATTGAGATCCCGGAGAAATTACTGAATACCGGGTCGCTGGGCGGCATTCTGACATTCCGTTCTCAGGATCTGGACCAGACGCGTAATACGCTTGGACAACTGGCGCTGGCATTTGCCGAGGCTTTCAACACCCAACACAAAGCCGGATTTGATGCTAACGGCGATGCCGGTGAAGATTTCTTTGCTATCGGTAAGCCCGCGGTTCTGCAAAACACGAAAAACAAAGGTGACGTTGCGATCGGTGCCACGGTAACTGATGCCTCCGCGGTACTGGCGACAGATTACAAAATCTCGTTCGATAATAATCAGTGGCAGGTCACCCGCCTTGCCAGCAATACCACTTTTACGGTGACGCCGGATGCCAACGGTAAAGTGGCATTTGATGGTCTGGAGTTGACGTTTACAGGAACGCCTGCCGTTAACGACAGCTTCACGCTGAAACCAGTAAGTGACGCCATCGTCAACATGGATGTATTAATCACCGACGAAGCGAAAATCGCGATGGCGAGCGAAGAAGATGCGGGTGATAGCGACAACCGCAACGGTCAGGCCCTGCTGGATCTGCAAAGCAACAGTAAAACGGTGGGCGGTGCGAAATCCTTTAACGACGCTTATGCCTCGTTAGTGAGTGATATCGGTAATAAAACCGCGACGTTGAAAACCAGTAGCACCACGCAAGGTAATGTGGTGACGCAGCTTTCCAATCAGCAGCAGTCGATTTCCGGTGTCAATCTCGATGAGGAGTACGGAAATCTGCAACGTTTTCAGCAGTATTACCTGGCGAATGCGCAGGTTCTGCAGACGGCAAACGCGATTTTTGATGCGCTGATTAACATTCGCTAAGGGGAGATAAGATGCGTTTCAGTACCCAGATGATGTACCAGCAAAACATGCGTGGCATCACCAATTCTCAGGCAGAATGGATGAAGTACGGCGAGCAGATGTCGACAGGTAAGCGAGTCGTTAACCCTTCTGACGATCCCATTGCAGCATCACAAGCCGTAGTTCTCTCCCAGGCACAGGCGCAAAACAGCCAGTACACGCTGGCACGTACTTTCGCCACTCAAAAAGTGTCACTGGAAGAGAGTGTACTTAGCCAGGTCACCACTGCTATCCAGAATGCTCAGGAAAAAATTGTCTACGCCAGCAATGGCACCTTGAGTGACGATGACCGGGCCTCGCTGGCTACGGATATTCAGGGGCTTCGTGACCAGTTGCTGAATCTGGCGAACACCACTGACGGTAACGGGCGTTACATTTTTGCCGGTTATAAAACAGAAACTGCGCCGTTTAGTGAGGCTAACGGTGATTATGTCGGCGGAACAGAAAGTATTAAGCAACAGGTCGATGCTTCGCGTTCGATGGTGATAGGGCACACGGGTGACAAAATTTTCGACAGTATTACCAGCAACGCGGTAGCGGAACCAGACGGTAGCGCTTCTGAAACCAATCTTTTTGCCATGCTGGATAGTGCCATCGCAGCCCTGAAAACGCCGGTCGCGGATAGCGAAGCGGATAAAGAAACCGCCGCTGCGGCGTTAGATAAAACCAACCGCGGACTGAAAAACTCGCTGAACAATGTGCTGACTGTTCGCGCGGAATTAGGCACGCAGCTGAACGAACTGGAGTCGCTGGATTCATTAGGTAGCGATCGCGCTTTAGGGCAAACGCAGCAGATGAGCGATCTGGTTGATGTGGATTGGAATGCAACTATTTCATCTTACATCATGCAGCAAACGGCATTGCAGGCATCGTATAAAGCATTTACCGATATGCAGGGATTGTCGCTCTTCCAGCTCAACAAATAATTTCGCTTTAAAATATATCATGAAACTGGGTATGTTTTGTCTGCCTGCTCTGGGATCGCTGGGGCGGGCATTTTTTTGCCTATTTTGCATTGTTGGTTAGCAAGGATGCCATTCGATGAATTTTAATATGTTGATTCAAAGATGAAATAAAAAAGCCCTGGCAGTTACCAGGGCTTGATTACTTTGAGCTAATTATTACTCAACAGGTTGCGGACGCGCAGGAGCGGCAGAGGCATGATGTGTTGCCGTATGACCACCTGCGGCACCTTTACCTTCGAAGGCAAAAGTAGGGCGCTGCCAGTCACTGTGACGCGGTGCCTCCGGAACATATTCCGGTGCTGGAGCGCGCGTCATTGGCGCGGTAGCGTGGTTATGCTCAACGGTGACCTCAGGTTCGACCGCAGCTACCGTTTCAACTTCTGCTGCGACTTCAGCGACTACTGGCGCGGCAGGTTGAGCAACAACTTCAGGTTCAGCAACTACAACCTCAGCAGTTTCGACAACTTCTTCAATATCTGCCGTCTCTTCCTGCGGTTCAACCACCGGTTCTGCTTGTTCTGCAACTTCCTGGGCTACGGCAACATCAGACTCGGTAATCACCTGCGGCTGTTCAGTTACCGCGGCAGCAATCACTTCAGGATGCGTCGTTTCAACCACTTCCGGTTGCGGTTCGGCAACCTGAACGGGGGCTTCTACGACACCGGCCACTTCTTCAACAACTGGCGCGCTAACAACCGGTTCGATAGCGGCGGCGACAGGGACCTCAGTCACCATCGGCTGCACATGTACTTCTTCCTGTTCGCGCTGCTCTTCAACCTGTACATCTTGCGGACGTACAATTGGATAGCGGATCCAGACTTTGCCAGAGGCCAGTTCCGGAGACGCGCACGCTACGGTCAACGGCATTGGCGACTGGGTTGGATAACGCTCGTCACGATAGCGACGACGACGCTGACCACTTACGCGCAGGTGACGAGGCGAGCGGCGAGAACGACGCGGCATGCCACCGTTGTCACGGTTATCAGCATTGTTCTCTTCTTGCTGTTCTGGTGCAGTTTGCGCTACGACTGGCAGCGGGACTTTCACCAGTTCTGTGCGTGGAGCTGGCGCTTCCTGAACAATTGGTTCGGCAGCGACAGTTTCTTCAACCACCGGTGCGACTACCGCTTCTTCGGCTACGCTTTGCTCGTAACGCACTTTCTGATTGAGCTGACGCTGTTTACGACGCGGCTGAACCGGACGTACACGTTCTTCCTGTTCGGTTTCCTGAACAGATTGCTCTTCAACATTCAGCGCCTTCGCTTCTTGTTGCGCCTGACGTTTATCATCATTACGGCGGCGGCTACGTTCACGACGCGGCGCTTGCTGCTCGTCGGTGGTACGCGCTTTTTCCGTTACCTCAGCCTGCTGACGGCTCTCACGCGTCTCGGCAGTCTGCTGCTGTGCCTGGCGACGATTACGACGGTTTTCTTCGCGATTATCGCTGCCTTCAGTACGTTCACTACGGGTGTCGCGGCGCTCATTACGGTCACGGCGGTTGTTCTGACGAGGCTTGCGACGATCCTGTTGACGTTCCGGTTTCGCTTCTGCTTTCGGTGTTGGTTGCTCGGACGGTTTGGTTTCTTCACCACCGCTGAACAGCGCTTTCAGTGCGCCGAAGAAGCGGCTCAACAGCCCAGGTTGGGCAGGAGCGGCTGGTGTTGCCGGTGCAGATTTAGGTGCTGGGGCTACGACAGGCGCGGCAGGTTCAGCTGGGGTTGGCGCTGGCGGCACATCCGGCATGGCAAAGGTTGCCAGCGCAGGTTGTTCCGGACGCTTACGTTCAGCGAACTCTTCTTCAGACGGCAGCGCCATCGCTTCTTCATGCAGCTTCGGCAGCATGTAGCTTAAGGTCGGCGTTTCTTCCCCTTTACGCACGCGCAGCACGTGGTAGTGCGGGGTTTCCATCTGATCGTTTGGCACAATCACGCAGCGAACACCGTCCTGACGCGTTTCAATGGCATTCACCGCAGAACGTTTTTCATTCAGCAGATAAGAAGCGATTGGCACAGGAACAATGGCGTGAACTTCCTGGGTGTTCTCTTTCAGCGCTTCTTCTTCGATCAGACGCAGAATAGAGAGCGACAGCGATTCGTTGTCACGCACGGTACCGGTACCGGAGCAGCGCGGGCAGACGTGATGGCTGGATTCACCCAGTGATGGGCTCAGGCGCTGACGGGACATTTCCAGCAGGCCAAAGCGAGAAATATGGCTGATTTGAATACGCGCACGGTCCTGACGCACCGCTTCACGCAGACGGTTTTCTACCGCACGCTGGTGGCGTACTGGCGTCATGTCGATGAAGTCGATAACAATCAGGCCGCCGAGGTCACGCAGGCGCAGCTGACGAGCAATCTCATCGGCAGCTTCGAGGTTAGTGTTAAACGCGGTTTCTTCGATATCGCCGCCGCGGGTCGCGCGTGCGGAGTTGATGTCGATGGCCGTTAACGCTTCGGTGCTGTCGATAACAATGGAACCACCAGACGGCAGACGAACTTCACGCTGGAAGGCGGACTCGATCTGTGACTCGATCTGGTAGTGGCTGAACAGCGGGATCTCGCCGGTGTACAGTTTGATTTTGCTGCTGAAATCCGGGCGACCTAATGCAGCGATATGCTGACGTGCCAGTTCGAGCACTTTCGGGTTATCGATAAGGATTTCGCCGATGTCCTGACGTAAGTAATCGCGGAATGCGCGAACGATTACGTTGCTCTCCTGATGAATCAGGAACGGGGCCGGGCGGCTTTCAGCGGCTTTTTTGATGGCTTCCCAGTGTTTCAGACGGAAGCTTAAATCCCATTGCAGCGCCTCAGCAGATTTGCCGACGCCAGCGGTGCGCACGATAAGCCCCATGCCTTCCGGCAGTTCAAGGCTTGCCAGTGCTTCTTTTAATTCGGTACGGTCGTCGCCTTCGATACGGCGAGAAATGCCACCCGCGCGCGGGTTGTTCGGCATCAGAACCAGATAGCTACCCGCCAGACTGATAAAGGTGGTTAATGCCGCGCCTTTGTTGCCGCGCTCTTCTTTATCGATCTGAACAATGACTTCCTGACCTTCACGCAACACATCTTTAATGTTGGGACGACCATGAGCACTGTAGTTAGCAGGGAAATATTCGCGGGCAATTTCTTTTAGTGGGAGGAAACCGTGACGTTCAGCGCCGTAATCAACAAAAGCAGCTTCCAGACTCGGTTCAATGCGGGTGATTTTACCTTTGTAGATGTTTGCCTTTTTCTGCTCGTGCCCTGGACTTTCGATATCCAGGTCATACAGACGCTGCCCATCTACAAGGGCAACGCGCAACTCTTCCTGCTGAGTTGCGTTGATTAACATTCTTTTCATCGTAACTTACTCATTATTCTTACATTGACGACTAAGCTGCGGGCAAAGTAACGCCTTTCCGGGTGTGAACCGATGGCCTCGTGTCTAGTCGCGTCGCCAACCTCACGGTTATCGTCAGCTCAAAGAGGCGCAGAGTGTCGGTTGCCCGTTTTTCATGCGGAAAAACAGCGCAATTATCAAAGAAACAGACTGGGTATTACTCTCCAGAAATATTTCCATCTACCGGTAAGGACTGCAACCCGCAGCCCGCTAACTGCCTGAAAGATCAATACGTCTTACGCCATTGCTGCGTGGATGATCGGTCGGGCAAAATGGGTTATTCCGTAAAATTTCTTGTTTTAACAAGGATGGACACGGAAACGGCCTCATTATTCCACTGCAAGCCTTGTTATAGCAAGATGACTTTTACCATTTATCACCCGCTTACTCACAGTTTTTTCACTTCTTGCTGGTGATTGGTTTAATAACCATCAATAAAGTGATCACGCAGTGAAGTAATAAGGTGCAAAAGTAAATATAAGCATAGAAAAATGAGTGGCGCGAATCCTGTTGGCTAATTAGAATCGCCAACCATGAAAACAGAGACTCCATCCGTAAAAATTGTTGCTATCACCGCTGACGAAGCGGGGCAACGTATCGATAACTTTTTGCGTACCCAATTGAAAGGCGTACCAAAAAGTATGATTTACCGTATTTTGCGTAAAGGCGAAGTGCGGGTGAACAAAAAACGTATTAAGCCTGAATATAAACTCGAAGCGGGTGATGAGGTGCGTATTCCACCGGTTCGCGTTGCTGAGCGGGAAGAAGAGGCGGTTTCGCCACATCTGCAAAAGGTGGCGGCGCTGGCGGACGTCATCTTATATGAAGATGATCACATCCTGGTGCTGAATAAACCTTCCGGTACGGCGGTACATGGCGGCAGTGGTTTAAGCTTCGGCGTTATTGAAGGTTTGCGGGCGTTGCGCCCGGAAGCGCGGTTCCTTGAACTGGTTCATCGTCTTGACCGGGACACCTCAGGTGTTTTGCTGGTAGCGAAAAAACGCTCGGCGTTGCGTTCTCTGCATGAGCAATTACGTGAAAAAGGGATGCAAAAAGATTACCTGGCGCTGGTGCGCGGTCAGTGGCAGTCGCATGTGAAGAGCGTTCAAGCACCGTTACTGAAAAATATTCTGCAAAGCGGCGAACGTATCGTGCGTGTGAGTCAGGAAGGCAAACCGTCGGAAACACGCTTTAAAGTGGAAGAACGCTATGCATTTGCCACCCTGGTGCGTTGTAGCCCGGTAACAGGGCGTACTCACCAGATCCGTGTGCATACACAATATGCGGGTCATCCGATTGCCTTTGACGATCGCTACGGTGACCGTGAATTTGACAGGCAGCTCACTGAAGCAGGCACGGGATTAAATCGCCTGTTCCTGCACGCTGCAGCGTTGAAGTTTACTCATCCGGGGACCGGTGAGGTGATGCGTATCGAAGCTCCGATGGATGAAGGTTTGAAGCGTTGTTTGCAAAAGCTGCGTAACGCGCGCTAATACAAGCATATAAACCTGATAATGGGCGGTTGGCCTGATAAGGCGTTTACGCCGCATCAGGCCGCCAGCACCGATTGCCGGATGCGACGTAACCACATCCGGCGCAAACAACTATCCCATCAGCGGGTTTTTCCCTTCCCGACGTAACATCTGACACAGCGCGATTAGCGGTAAACCAACCAGCGTGTTAGGATCACGCCCCTCTAAACGCTCAAACAGCGTAATGCCAAATCCTTCACTCTTAAAGCTACCCGCGCAGTGCAGGGGATGCTCTTTACGCACGTAATTATCAATCTCCGCCTCGCTCAGGTGACGGAAATGGACGTCAAAAGGCTCCACTTCTGTTTGCAGATGCCCATTCGCCGAATTAAACAACGCCAGTCCAGTATAGAAGGTGACGATATTGCCGCTGGCTTTGCGTAATTGCAGACGGGCATTTTCTTCCGTTAACGGTTTACCGGTGATTTCGCCATCAAGAACACATACCTGGTCTGAACCAATAATTAAATGATCCGGATAACGTGACGCCAGAGATTGCGCTTTTTCTTGTGCCAGTCGAAGCACCAATTGTCGCGGTGATTCGTCGCTGCGTGGGGTTTCGTCGACCTCTGGTGCTGCACATTCAAAAGAGATTTGCAGTTTTTCCAGAAGAGCGCGACGCCATGGCGAGGTGGAGGCTAAAATAAGTTTAGGCATATTTTTTTCCATCAGATATAGCGTATTGATGATAGCCATTTTAAACTATGCGCTTCGTTTTGCAGGTTGATGTTTGTTATCAGCACTGAACGAAAATAAAGCAGTAACCCGCAATGTGTGCGAATTATTGGCAAAAGGCAACCACAGGCTGCCTTTTTCTTTGACTCTATGACGTTACAAAGTTAATATGCGCGCCCTATGCAAAAGGTAAAATTACCCCTGACTCTCGATCCGGTTCGTACGGCTCAAAAACGCCTTGATTACCAGGGTATCTATACCCCTGATCAGGTTGAGCGCGTCGCCGAATCCGTAGTCAGTGTGGACAGTGATGTGGAATGCTCCATGTCGTTCGCTATCGATAACCAACGTCTCGCAGTGTTAAACGGCGATGCGAAGGTGACGGTAACGCTCGAGTGTCAGCGTTGCGGGAAGCCGTTTACTCATCAGGTCTACACAACGTATTGTTTTAGTCCTGTGCGTTCAGACGAACAGGCTGAAGCACTGCCGGAAGCGTATGAACCGATTGAGGTTAACGAATTCGGTGAAATCGATCTGCTTGCAATGGTTGAAGATGAAATCATCCTCGCCTTGCCGGTAGTTCCGGTGCATGATTCTGAACACTGTGAAGTGTCCGAAGCGGACATGGTCTTTGGTGAACTGCCTGAAGAAGCGCAAAAGCCAAACCCATTTGCCGTATTAGCCAGCTTAAAGCGTAAGTAATTGGTGCTCCCCGTTGGATCGGGGATAAACCGTAATTGAGGAGTAAGGTCCATGGCCGTACAACAGAATAAACCAACCCGTTCCAAACGTGGCATGCGTCGTTCCCATGACGCGCTGACCGCAGTCACCAGCCTGTCTGTAGACAAAACTTCTGGTGAAAAACACCTGCGTCACCACATCACTGCCGACGGTTACTACCGCGGCCGCAAGGTCATCGCTAAGTAATCACGCGTCTGCGTGATGAAGCTTAGTGAGGATTTTCCCCAGGCAACTGGGGAAAGACCAAACCGGGCGGCGACGATACCTTGACACGTCTAACCCTGGCGTTAGATGTCATGGGAGGGGATTTTGGCCCTTCCGTGACAGTGCCTGCAGCATTGCAGGCACTGAATTCTAATTCGCAACTCACTCTTCTTTTAGTCGGCAATCCCGACGCCATCACGCCATTACTTGCTAAAGCTGACTTTGAACAACGTTCGCGTCTGCAGATTATTCCTGCGCAGTCAGTTATCGCCAGTGATGCCCGGCCTTCGCAAGCTATCCGCGCCAGTCGTGGGAGTTCAATGCGCGTGGCCCTGGAGCTGGTGAAAGAAGGTCGAGCGCAAGCCTGTGTCAGTGCCGGTAATACCGGGGCACTGATGGGGCTGGCAAAATTATTACTCAAGCCCCTGGAGGGGATTGAGCGTCCGGCGCTGGTGACGGTATTACCACATCAGCAAAAGGGCAAAACGGTGGTCCTTGACTTAGGGGCCAACGTCGATTGTGACAGTACAATGTTGGTGCAATTTGCCATTATGGGCTCAGTTCTGGCTGAAGAGGTGGTGGAAATTCCCAATCCTCGCGTGGCGTTGCTCAATATTGGTGAAGAAGAAGTAAAGGGTCTCGACAGTATTCGGGATGCCTCAGCGGTGCTTAAAACAATCCCTTCTATCAATTATATCGGCTATCTTGAAGCCAATGAGTTGTTAACTGGCAAGACAGATGTGCTGGTTTGTGACGGCTTTACAGGAAATGTCACATTAAAGACGATGGAAGGTGTTGTCAGGATGTTCCTTTCTCTGCTGAAATCTCAGGGTGAAGGGAAAAAACGGTCGTGGTGGCTACTGTTATTAAAGCGTTGGCTACAAAAGAGCCTGACGAGGCGATTCAGTCACCTCAACCCCGACCAGTATAACGGCGCCTGTCTGTTAGGATTGCGCGGCACGGTGATAAAAAGTCATGGTGCAGCCAATCAGCGAGCTTTTGCGGTCGCGATTGAACAGGCAGTGCAGGCGGTGCAGCGACAAGTTCCTCAGCGAATTGCCGCTCGCCTGGAATCTGTATACCCAGCTGGTTTTGAGCTGCTGGACGGTGGCAAAAGCGGAACTCTGCGGTAGCAGGACGCTGCCAGCGAACTCGCAGTTTGCAAGTGACGGTATATAACCGAAAAGTGACTGAGCGTACATGTATACGAAGATTATTGGTACTGGCAGCTATCTGCCCGAACAAGTGCGGACAAACGCCGATTTGGAAAAAATGGTGGACACCTCTGACGAGTGGATTGTCACTCGTACCGGTATCCGCGAACGCCACATTGCCGCGCAAAACGAAACCGTTTCAACCATGGGCTTTGAAGCGGCGACACGCGCAATTGAGATGGCGGGCATTGAGAAAGACCAGATTGGCCTGATCGTTGTGGCAACGACTTCTGCTACGCACGCTTTCCCGAGCGCAGCTTGTCAGATTCAAAGCATGCTGGGCATTAAAGGTTGCCCGGCATTTGACGTTGCAGCAGCCTGCGCAGGTTTCACCTATGCATTAAGCGTAGCCGATCAATACGTGAAATCTGGGGCGGTGAAGTATGCTCTGGTCGTCGGTTCCGATGTACTGGCGCGCACCTGCGATCCAACCGATCGTGGGACTATTATTATTTTTGGCGATGGCGCGGGCGCTGCGGTGCTGGCTGCCTCTGAAGAGCCGGGAATCATCTCCACCCATCTGCATGCCGACGGTAGCTATGGTGAGTTGCTGACGCTGCCTAATGCTGACCGTGTGAATCCAGAGAATTCAATTCATCTGACGATGGCGGGCAACGAAGTCTTCAAGGTTGCGGTAACGGAACTGGCGCACATCGTTGATGAGACGCTGGCGGCAAATAATCTTGACCGTTCTCAACTGGACTGGCTGGTTCCGCATCAGGCTAACCTGCGTATTATCAGTGCAACGGCGAAAAAACTCGGTATGTCGATGGACAATGTCGTGGTGACGCTGGATCGCCACGGTAATACCTCTGCGGCCTCTGTCCCGTGCGCGCTGGATGAAGCTGTACGCGACGGGCGCATTAAGCCGGGGCAGTTGGTTCTGCTTGAAGCCTTTGGCGGTGGATTCACCTGGGGCTCCGCGCTGGTTCGTTTCTAGGATAAGGATTAAAACATGACGCAATTTGCATTTGTGTTCCCTGGACAGGGTTCTCAAACCGTTGGAATGCTGGCTGATATGGCGGCGAGCTATCCAATTGTCGAAGAAACGTTTGCTGAAGCTTCTGCGGCGCTGGGCTACGACCTGTGGGCGCTGACCCAGCAGGGGCCAGCTGAAGAACTGAATAAAACCTGGCAAACTCAGCCTGCGCTGTTGACTGCATCTGTTGCGCTGTATCGCGTATGGCAGCAGCAGGGCGGTAAAGCACCGGCAATGATGGCCGGTCACAGCCTGGGGGAATACTCCGCGCTGGTTTGCGCTGGTGTGATTGATTTCGCTGATGCGGTGCGTCTGGTTGAGATGCGCGGCAAGTTCATGCAAGAAGCCGTACCGGAAGGCACGGGCGCTATGGCGGCAATCATCGGTCTGGATGATGCGTCTATTGCGAAAGCGTGTGAAGAAGCTGCAGAAGGTCAGGTCGTTTCTCCGGTAAACTTTAACTCTCCGGGACAGGTGGTTATTGCCGGTCATAAAGAAGCGGTTGAGCGTGCTGGCGCTGCCTGTAAAGCGGCGGGCGCAAAACGCGCGCTGCCGTTACCAGTGAGCGTACCGTCTCACTGTGCGCTGATGAAACCAGCAGCCGACAAACTGGCAGTAGAATTAGCGAAAATCACCTTTAACGCACCAACAGTTCCTGTTGTGAATAACGTTGATGTGAAATGCGAAACCAATGGTGATGCCATCCGTGACGCACTGGTACGTCAGTTGTATAACCCGGTTCAGTGGACGAAGTCTGTTGAGTACATGGCAGCGCAAGGCGTAGAACATCTCTATGAAGTCGGCCCGGGCAAAGTGCTTACTGGCCTGACGAAACGCATTGTCGACACCCTGACCGCCTCGGCGCTGAACGAACCTTCAGCGATGGCAGCGGCGCTCGAGCTTTAAAAGAGGAAAATCATGAATTTTGAAGGAAAAATCGCACTGGTAACCGGTGCAAGCCGCGGAATTGGCCGCGCAATTGCTGAAACGCTCGCAGCCCGTGGCGCGAAAGTTATTGGCACTGCGACCAGTGAAAATGGCGCTCAGGCGATCAGTGATTATTTAGGTGCCAACGGCAAAGGTCTGATGTTGAATGTGACCGACCCGGCATCTATCGAATCTGTTCTGGAAAAAATTCGCGCAGAATTTGGTGAAGTGGATATCCTGGTCAATAATGCCGGTATCACTCGTGATAACCTGTTAATGCGAATGAAAGATGAAGAGTGGAACGATATTATCGAAACCAACCTTTCATCTGTTTTCCGTCTGTCAAAAGCGGTAATGCGCGCTATGATGAAAAAGCGTCATGGTCGTATTATCACTATCGGTTCTGTGGTTGGTACCATGGGAAATGGCGGTCAGGCCAACTACGCTGCGGCGAAAGCGGGCTTGATCGGCTTCAGTAAATCACTGGCGCGCGAAGTTGCGTCACGCGGTATTACTGTAAACGTTGTTGCTCCGGGCTTTATTGAAACGGACATGACACGTGCGCTGAGCGATGACCAGCGTGCGGGTATCCTGGCGCAGGTTCCTGCGGGTCGCCTCGGCGGCGCACAGGAAATCGCCAACGCGGTTGCATTCCTGGCATCCGACGAAGCAGCTTACATCACGGGTGAAACTTTGCATGTGAACGGCGGGATGTACATGGTCTGACCGCGATTTGCACAAAATGCTCATGTTGCGCGCAGTCTGCGTGGTTATGAGTAATAATTAGTGCAAAATGATTTGCGTTATTGGGGGGTAAGGCCTCAAAATAACGTAAAATCGTGGTAAGACCTGCCGGGATTTAGTTGCAAATTTTTCAACATTTTATACACTACGAAAACCATCGCGAAAGCGAGTTTTGATAGGAAATTTAAGAGTATGAGCACTATCGAAGAACGCGTTAAGAAAATTATCGGCGAACAGCTGGGCGTTAAGCAGGAAGAAGTTACCAACAATGCTTCTTTCGTTGAAGACCTGGGCGCGGATTCTCTTGACACCGTTGAGCTGGTAATGGCTCTGGAAGAAGAGTTTGATACTGAGATTCCGGACGAAGAAGCTGAGAAAATCACCACCGTTCAGGCTGCCATTGATTACATCAACGGCCACCAGGCGTAAGTGAACATCTCCAGGCGGTCGTTCGACCGCCTGAGTTTTATCTTTTTGTCCCACTAGAATCATTTTTTCCCTCCCTGGAGGACAAACGTGTCTAAGCGTCGTGTAGTTGTGACCGGACTGGGCATGTTGTCTCCTGTCGGCAATACCGTAGAGACTACCTGGAAAGCTCTGCTTGCCGGTCAGAGTGGCATCAGCCTAATCGACCATTTCGATACTAGCGCCTATGCAACGAAATTTGCTGGCTTAGTAAAGGATTTTAACTGTGAGGACATTATCTCGCGCAAAGAACAGCGCAAGATGGATGCCTTCATTCAATATGGAATTGTCGCTGGCGTTCAGGCCATGCAGGATTCTGGCCTTGAAATAACGGAAGAGAACGCAACCCGCATTGGTGCCGCAATTGGCTCCGGGATTGGCGGCCTCGGACTGATCGAAGAAAACCACACATCTCTGATGAACGGTGGTCCACGTAAGATCAGCCCATTCTTCGTTCCGTCAACGATTGTGAACATGGTGGCAGGTCATCTGACTATCATGTATGGCCTGCGTGGCCCGAGCATCTCTATCGCGACTGCCTGTACTTCCGGCGTGCACAACATTGGCCATGCTGCGCGTATTATCGCGTATGGCGATGCTGACGTGATGGTTGCAGGTGGCGCAGAGAAAGCCAGTACGCCGCTGGGCGTTGGTGGTTTTGGCGCGGCACGTGCATTATCTACCCGCAATGATAACCCGCAAGCGGCGAGCCGCCCGTGGGATAAAGAGCGTGATGGTTTCGTACTGGGCGATGGTGCCGGTATGCTGGTACTTGAAGAGTACGAACACGCGAAAAAACGCGGTGCGAAAATTTACGCTGAACTCGTCGGCTTTGGTATGAGCAGCGATGCTTATCATATGACGTCACCGCCAGAAAATGGCGCAGGCGCAGCTCTGGCGATGGCAAATGCTCTGCGTGATGCAGGCATTGAAGCGAGTCAGATTGGCTACGTTAACGCGCACGGTACTTCTACGCCGGCTGGCGATAAAGCTGAAGCGCAGGCGGTGAAAACCATCTTCGGTGAAGCTGCAAGCCGTGTGTTGGTAAGCTCCACGAAATCTATGACCGGTCACCTGTTAGGTGCGGCGGGTGCAGTAGAATCTATCTACTCCATCCTGGCGCTGCGCGATCAGGCTGTTCCGCCAACCATCAACCTGGATAACCCGGATGAAGGTTGCGATCTGGATTTCGTACCGCACGAAGCGCGTCAGGTTAGCGGAATGGAATACACTCTGTGTAACTCCTTCGGCTTCGGTGGCACTAATGGTTCTTTGATCTTTAAAAAGATCTAAGTTGTCATTTTCCACCCTTATAAAAGGTCCGCTTGCGGGCCTTTTTTCTTAGCTTTTATTCCGACTTGTTCCGTAGTGAACATGCTGCCACACTAACAATTCTCTGATAAGGAGCCGGTATGTTCTTAATTAACGGTCATAAGCAGGAATCGCTGGCAGTAAGCGATCGGGCAACGCAGTTTGGTGATGGTTGTTTTACCACCGCCAGAGTTATCGACGGTAAAGTCAGTTTGTTATCGGCGCATATCCAGCGACTACAGGATGCTTGTCAGCGGTTGATGATTTCCTGTGACTTCTGGCCTCAGCTTGAACAAGAGATGAAAACGCTGGCAGCAGAACAGCAAAATGGTGTGCTGAAAGTCGTGATCAGTCGCGGTAGTGGCGGGCGAGGGTACAGCACATTGAACAGCGGACCGGCAACGCGGATTCTCTCCGTTACGGCTTATCCTGCACATTACGACCGTTTGCGTAACGAGGGGATTACGTTGGCGCTAAGCCCGGTGCGGCTGGGGCGCAATCCTCATCTTGCAGGTATTAAACATCTCAATCGTCTTGAGCAAGTATTGATTCGCTCTCATCTTGAGCAGACAAACGCTGATGAGGCGCTGGTCCTTGACAGCGAAGGGTGGGTTACGGAATGCTGTGCGGCTAATTTGTTCTGGCGGAAGGGCAACGTAGTTTATACGCCGCGACTGGATCAGGCAGGTGTTAACGGCATTATGCGACAATTCTGTATCCGTTTGCTGGCACAATCCTCTTATCAGCTTGTCGAAGTGCAAGCCTCTCTGGAAGAGTCGTTGCAGGCAGATGAGATGGTTATTTGTAATGCGTTAATGCCAGTGATGCCCGTATGTGCCTGTGGCGATGTCTCCTTTTCGTCAGCAACGTTATATGAATATTTAGCCCCACTTTGTGAGCGCCCGAATTAGTCATGAAAAAAGTGTTATTGATAATCTTGTTATTGCTGGTGGTACTGGGTATCGCCGCTGGTGTGGGCGTCTGGAAGGTTCGCCATCTTGCCGACAGCAAATTGCTTATCAAAGAAGAGACGATATTTACCCTGAAGCCAGGGACCGGACGTCTGGCGCTCGGTGAACAGCTTTATGCCGATAAGATCATCAATCGTCCACGGGTTTTTCAATGGCTGCTGCGTATCGAACCGGATCTTTCTCACTTTAAAGCCGGGACTTACCGCTTTACACCGCAGATGACCGTGCGCGAGATGCTGAAATTGCTGGAAAGCGGTAAAGAAGCACAGTTCCCTCTGCGACTGGTAGAAGGGATGCGTCTGAGCGATTACCTCAAGCAATTGCGTGAGGCCCCGTATATCAAGCATACGCTGAGCGATGATAAGTACGCCACCGTAGCGCAGGCACTTGAACTGGAAAACCCGGAGTGGATTGAAGGTTGGTTCTGGCCAGACACCTGGATGTATACCGCCAATACCACCGATGTCGCGTTACTCAAGCGAGCGCACAAGAAAATGGTGAAAGCGGTCGATAGCGCCTGGGAAGGGCGTGCGGACGGTCTGCCTTATAAAGATAAAAACCAGTTGGTGACGATGGCATCAATTATCGAAAAAGAAACCGCCGTTGCCAGTGAACGCGATAAGGTTGCCTCAGTATTTATCAACCGTTTACGCATTGGTATGCGCCTGCAGACCGACCCGACCGTGATTTACGGGATGGGAGAGCGTTATAATGGCAAACTTTCTCGTGCAGACCTGGAAACGCCGACAGCGTATAACACCTATACCATTACCGGTCTGCCGCCAGGTGCGATAGCGACGCCGGGGGCGGATTCGCTGAAGGCTGCTGCGCATCCGGCAAAAACGCCGTATCTCTATTTTGTGGCCGATGGTAAAGGTGGTCACACGTTTAATACCAATCTTGCCAGTCATAACAAGTCTGTGCAGGATTATCTGAAAGTGCTTAAGGAAAAAAATGCGCAGTAAGTATATCGTCATTGAGGGGCTGGAAGGCGCAGGCAAAACTACCGCGCGTAATGTGGTGGTTGAGACGCTCGAGCAACTGGGTATCCGCGACATGGTTTTCACTCGGGAACCTGGCGGTACGCAACTTGCCGAAAAGTTAAGAAGCCTGGTGCTGGATATCAAATCGGTAGGCGATGAAGTCATTACCGATAAAGCCGAAGTTCTGATGTTTTATGCCGCGCGCGTTCAACTGGTAGAAACGGTCATCAAACCAGCTCTGGCTAACGGCACCTGGGTGATTGGCGATCGCCACGATCTCTCCACTCAGGCGTATCAGGGCGGCGGACGTGGTATTGACCAACATATGCTGGCAACACTGCGTGATGCTGTTCTCGGGGATTTTCGCCCCGACTTAACGCTCTATCTCGATGTTACCCCGGAAGTTGGCTTAAAACGCGCGCGTGCGCGCGGCGAGCTGGATCGTATTGAGCAAGAATCTTTCGATTTCTTTAATCGCACCCGCGCCCGCTATCTGGAACTGGCAGCACAAGATAAAAGCATTCATACCATTGATGCCACCCAGCCGCTGGAGGCCGTGATGGATGCAATCCGCACTACCGTGACCCACTGGGTGAAGGAGTTGGACGCATGAGATGGTATCCATGGTTACGACCTGATTTCGAAAAACTGGTAGCCAGCTATCAGGCCGGAAGAGGTCACCATGCGCTACTCATTCAGGCGTTACCGGGCATGGGCGATGATGCTTTAATCTACGCCCTGAGCCGTTATTTACTCTGCCAACAACCGCAGGGCCACAAAAGTTGCGGTCACTGTCGTGGATGTCAGTTGATGCAGGCTGGCACGCATCCCGATTACTACACCCTGGCTCCCGAAAAAGGAAAAAATACGCTGGGCGTTGATGCGGTACGTGAGGTCACCGAAAAGCTGAATGAGCACGCACGCTTAGGTGGTGCGAAAGTCGTTTGGGTAACCGATGCTGCCTTACTAACCGACGCCGCGGCTAACGCATTGCTGAAAACGCTTGAAGAGCCACCAGCAGAAACCTGGTTTTTCCTGGCTACCCGCGAGCCTGAACGTTTACTGGCAACATTACGTAGTCGTTGTCGGTTACATTACCTTGCGCCGCCGCCGGAACAGTACGCCGTGACCTGGCTTTCACGCGAAGTGACAATGTCACAGGATGCATTACTTGCCGCATTGCGCTTAAGCGCCGGTTCGCCTGGCGCGGCACTGGCGTTGTTTCAGGGAGATAACTGGCAGGCTCGTGAAACATTGTGTCAGGCGTTGGCATATAGCGTGCCATCGGGCGACTGGTATTCGCTGCTAGCGGCCCTTAATCATGAACAAGCTCCGGCGCGTTTACACTGGCTGGCAACGTTGCTGATGGATGCGCTAAAACGCCATCATGGTGCTGCGCAGGTGACCAATGTTGATGTGCCGGGCCTGGTCGCCGAACTGGCAAACCATCTTTCTCCCTCGCGCCTGCAGGCTATACTGGGGGATGTTTGCCACATTCGTGAACAGTTAATGTCTGTTACAGGCATCAACCGCGAGCTTCTCATCACCGATCTTTTACTGCGTATTGAGCATTACCTGCAACCGGGCGTTGTGCTACCGGTTCCTCATCTTTAAGAGAGACATCATGTTTTTAGTCGACTCACACTGCCATCTCGATGGTCTGGATTATGAATCTTTGCATAAGGACGTGGATGACGTTCTGGCGAAAGCCGCCGCACGCGATGTGAAATTTTGTCTGGCAGTCGCCACAACATTACCGGGTTATTTACATATGCGGGATCTGGTAGGCGAACGTGACAACGTCGTATTTTCTTGTGGCGTGCATCCACTCAACCAGAATGATCCCTACGATGTAGAAGATTTACGCCGTCTGGCGGCAGAAGAGGGTGTTGTAGCGCTGGGTGAAACCGGGCTGGATTATTATTACACGCCGGAAACTAAAGTACGTCAGCAAGAGTCCTTCATCCATCATATCCAGATTGGTCGTGAACTGAACAAGCCGGTTATCGTCCATACCCGTGACGCCCGTGCCGATACGCTGGCAATTCTGCGCGAAGAAAAAGTGACGGATTGCGGTGGCGTACTACACTGTTTTACAGAGGACAGAGAAACGGCGGGTAAATTACTGGATCTCGGATTTTACATCTCCTTTTCCGGCATTGTGACCTTCCGTAATGCGGAGCAACTGCGCGATGCTGCGCGTTATGTCCCCCTGGATCGGTTACTGGTGGAAACTGACTCACCTTACCTTGCGCCGGTACCGCATCGAGGAAAAGAGAATCAACCTGCGATGGTTCGTGACGTTGCAGAATACATGGCTGTGTTGAAAGGTGTTGCCGTTGAAGAACTGGCGCAGGTAACCACCGATAACTTCGCCCGTCTGTTTCACATCGACGCTTCCCGCCTTCAATCCATCCGTTGAATGAGTTTTTTTAAAGCTCGTAATTAATGGCTAAAACGAGTAAAGTTCACCGCCGAAAATTGGGCGGTGAATAACCGCGTTTGAAATATTGTGACATATGTTTTGTCAAAATGTGCAACTTCTCCAATGATCTGAAGTTGAAACGTGATAGCCGTCAAACAAATTGGCACTGAATTATTTTACTCTGTGTAATAAATAAAGGGCGCTTAGATGCCCTGTACACGGCGAGGCTCTCCCCCTTGCCACGCGTGAGAACGTAAAAAAAGCACCCATACTCAGGAGCACTCTCAATTATGTTTAAGAATGCATTTGCTAACCTGCAAAAGGTCGGTAAATCGCTGATGCTGCCGGTATCCGTACTGCCTATCGCAGGTATTCTGCTGGGCGTCGGTTCCGCGAATTTCAGCTGGCTGCCCGCCGTTGTATCGCATGTTATGGCAGAAGCAGGCGGTTCCGTCTTTGCAAACATGCCACTGATTTTTGCGATCGGTGTCGCCCTCGGCTTTACCAATAACGATGGCGTATCCGCGCTGGCCGCAGTTGTTGCCTATGGCATCATGGTTAAAACCATGGCCGTGGTTGCGCCACTGGTACTGCATTTACCTGCTGAAGAAATCGCCTCTAAACACCTGGCGGATACTGGCGTACTCGGAGGGATTATCTCCGGTGCGATCGCAGCGTACATGTTTAACCGTTTCTACCGTATTAAGCTGCCTGAGTATCTTGGCTTCTTTGCCGGTAAACGCTTTGTGCCGATCATTTCTGGCCTGGCTGCCATCTTTACTGGCGTTGTGCTGTCCTTCATTTGGCCGCCGATTGGTTCTGCAATCCAGACCTTCTCTCAGTGGGCTGCTTACCAGAACCCGGTAGTTGCGTTTGGCATTTACGGTTTCATCGAACGTTGCCTGGTACCGTTTGGTCTGCACCACATCTGGAACGTACCTTTCCAGATGCAGATTGGTGAATACACCAACGCAGCAGGTCAGGTTTTCCACGGCGACATTCCGCGTTATATGGCGGGTGACCCGACTGCGGGTAAACTGTCTGGTGGCTTCCTGTTCAAAATGTACGGTCTGCCAGCTGCCGCAATTGCTATCTGGCACTCTGCTAAACCAGAAAACCGCGCGAAAGTGGGCGGTATTATGATTTCCGCGGCGCTGACCTCGTTCCTGACCGGTATCACCGAGCCGATCGAGTTCTCCTTCATGTTCGTTGCGCCGATCCTGTACATCATCCACGCGATTCTGGCAGGCCTGGCATTCCCAATCTGTATTCTTCTGGGGATGCGTGACGGTACGTCGTTCTCGCACGGTCTGATCGACTTCATCGTTCTGTCTGGTAACAGCAGCAAACTGTGGCTGTTCCCGATCGTCGGTATCGGTTATGCGATTGTTTACTACACCATCTTCCGCGTGCTGATTAAAGCACTGGATCTGAAAACGCCGGGTCGTGAAGACGCGACTGAAGATGCAAAAGCGACAGGTACCAGCGAAATGGCACCGGCTCTGGTTGCTGCATTTGGTGGTAAAGAAAACATTACTAACCTCGACGCATGTATTACCCGTCTGCGCGTCAGCGTTGCTGATGTGTCTAAAGTGGATCAGGCCGGCCTGAAGAAACTGGGCGCAGCGGGCGTAGTGGTTGCTGGTTCTGGTGTTCAGGCGATTTTCGGTACTAAATCCGATAACCTGAAAACCGAGATGGATGAGTACATCCGTAACCACTAATCCGTAAGACGTTGGGGAGACTAAGGCAGCCAGATGGCTGCCTTTTTTACAGGTGTTATTCAGAATTGATACGTGCCGGTAATGCTGAAATTACGCGGTGCGCCGTAGACGATAGAACCTTCCACGTTGGTATCGTAGGTTTTGTCGAACAGGTTATTGACGTTCCCCTGTAACGAGAAGTTTTTCGTCACCTGGTAGCGGGTGAAGAGATCCACCAGCGCGTAGCTACCTTGCTCGGCGCGGAAGGTGCCATACGGTGTCACGGTGTCGGTATACACGCGATTTTGCCAGTTAACACCACCGCCGACTGTCAACTCTGGCATGACAGGCAACCGATAGCTGGTGAACATTTTAACCGTGGTGCGTGGCAGATTAGGATTAACGGCGTTTCCTTCGTTATCCTCTGCAATATAGCGCGTTGCGCCAAATGTCAGCTGCCAGTTGTCGGTAATTGCGCCGTTGAGTTCAAATTCCACCCCTTTACTGACTGTCCCATCCACCGCTTTATAGGCGGTTTCGCCGTTGCTGCCGGGGATAGGTGTACCGGTGGACTGAGCGACATTATCCTGCTCAATACGGAAGATGGCTAATGTGGTGGTCAGACGGCTATTCATCCAGTCCGATTTCAGACCCAGCTCGTAGTTGTTACCGGTGATTGGAGCCAGATATTTGCCTGAACTGTCACGATCATTTTGCGGCTGGAAAATAGAGGTATAGCTGGCGTAGGTCGACCAGTTGTCATTGATGTCAAACACCAGACCAGCGTAAGGCGTGGTGTGGTTTTTCTCCATGCTGTAAGTCAGCGTATCAACCCGCCAGTTGGTATAACGTGCGCCGAGGATCAGATGCAGCGGATCGGCAAGGGTGACTCGAGTGGCAGCATATAACGATTTCATATGTGTGGTATCGTCCTGTGCCAGGCTCTGTGGTGACCAGTCGGTTTGTGGGAAATTGCCATTAAAGTTGTAGAAACTGCCAATTTCATCCGGGAAGATGTTGGCCCATGAACTGAAGTAACGATTGTTTTGTTTGCTGTAACTGCCACCAAACATTAGATTGTGCTGACGACCAAACAATTCATAAATACCGTCAGCGAACAAATCCAGCGCATCAACTTTACGTTTGCCACTGTTCCAACCGGTGCCGCCGACATAATCAAAGCCAGGTCCATAATTACTGTATGGCCCAACCAGCATACCATCCGCTTTGTTTACATAGGCATCGACATACATCATTTTGCTGTCAAATTCGACTTCAGAGTGGGTGGCATTCAGTGTCGCTTGCCAGGTATCAGCAAACCGCTGCTTCAGGGTCATAAAGACCTTGTTGATCTCTTTATCGTTGTACGCCCAGTCAGGTGCGGTACTGCGTGCACGATCGTAACTGTTGCTGCTGCCATCAGTATTCCAGCGCGGTAAACCGCCCCAGGTAGGGCTATTAACATCAATGCGCTGATATTCGTAACCGGCTGAAAGCGTCGTAAGATCGCCTAAATCAGCATCGACAATGCCCGAGAAGAAGGTCTTTTCACTGTTGTAGCGGTCCAGCCATGAGTCGTTATTCTGGTAGCCGCCGACAATTCGCGCGCGGATTTTACCGTCTTCGGTGAGTGGGCTTTGTAAATCCGCCACATACCGTTCTTTGTTCCAGCTACCGTATTCCGCCGAGACATCGCCTTTAAATTCACGACTGGTCGCGTGTTTTCGAACCATATTAATTGCCGCAGATGGATTACCCGTCCCGGTCATGAGTCCTGTCGCGCCACGCACTACTTCTACGCGTTCAAAGAGTGCCATATCAGAAAGTGCGTCGCCCAGATTCCAGCGCGATTCAAAATAGGTGGGGATACCATCAACCATATAGTTATCGATCTGGAATCCGCGGGAATAATAAAGAGCACGATCGGAATCCGCCTGACTTTTGCTGATCCCCAGCGTGTTTTCCATCACTTCGCCCAGCGTTTGTAACTGCTGATCTTCCATCCGCTGCTGGCTAACAATAGTGACCGACTGAGGAATATCACGTTGAGTCATCTGCATTTTGGTACCCGCAGAGGTAGACGTTACGCTGTAATCATTTTCGCCATCATCTGGAGCTGTGGCTGAACCCTCAACAATCACCGTTTCTTCAGTGGCTGGTGCAGCAAAAGCGGCAGAAGGTAATAGTGCCAATGCTATGCAACCGGCAAGTAGTGAGGGTTTGGTGATGGCTTGATATTGATTATCCCTGTTAAATTGTGTTGAAAGTATTTGAAATCTCTTGGTTTATGTTGTCGTCAGGCTCATGCCGGAGGAGGGTGATGAGCGGTTATATTTAGTGTGCGAATAATTTTGTTTGTAAATGCAAATGAGAAATATACGCATTCATATTTGTCGTGTAAACCAAACAGAGAATGTCTTTTCAGCGCATTCGCAGGCAGAAATGGGAATAATGGCGATATATACGGCAGCAAAACGATTTTTTGCTTAAGAAATCGTGAGTTAAGGTTGAAAGAGCAGGTTTAACTCGACCATACTCTATACTCGCAGTGTGGCGCGGCGTAGCATGGCGCAACGCATGGCTATTTGAAAAAGGAAAATGTCGTGGCAGAAGAAACTATATTCAGCAAAATTATTCGTCGTGAGATCCCCTCCGATATCGTCTACCAGGATGATCTGGTAACGGCGTTTCGCGATATTTCGCCGCAAGCGCCAACGCATATTCTGATCATTCCGAATATCCTCATACCGACTGTGAACGACGTGTCAGCTGAGCATGAGCAGGCGCTGGGACGCATGATCACCGTAGCGGCAAAAATTGCTGAGCAAGAAGGTATTGCCGAAGATGGCTATCGTCTGATCATGAACACCAACCGCCATGGCGGACAAGAGGTTTACCACATCCATATGCACTTGTTGGGTGGCCGTCCGCTGGGACCAATGCTGGCGCATAAAGGTCTGTAACGATGAGAAAAGGATGCTTTGGGCTGGTGTCTCTGGCGTTGTTACTGCTGGTGGGCTGTCGTTCACATCCGGAAATTCCGGTGAATGATGAGCAATCGCTGGTGATGGAGTCATCTTTATTGGCTGCGGGCATCAGTGCAGAAAAGCCCGTCCTTTCGACGTCTGATATTCAACCTTCAGCATCCTCAACGCTTTATAACGAAAGGCAAGAACCCATTACCGTTCATTATCGTTTTTACTGGTATGACGCCAGAGGGCTGGAGATGCATCCTCTGGAAAGGCCACGCAGCGTTACCATTCCCGCACATTCGGCGGTAACGCTGTACGGCAGCGCCAATTTTCTGGGGGCGCACAAAGTCAGACTTTATCTATATTTGTAAGGGGTGAATCTTGATGACAAAAATGAGTCGCTACGCCTTGATTACCGCGCTGGCGATGTTTCTCGCCGGGTGTGTGGGGCAACGTGAACCTGCACCGGTAGAAGAAGTGAAACCAGCGCCGGAACAACCAGCCGAGCCACAACAGCCTGTCCCCACAGTGCCCTCGGTGCCGACGATCCCGCAGCAACCAGGCCCAATTGAGCACGAAGATCAAACGGCACCGCCTGCGCCGCATATTCGCCATTATGACTGGAATGGCGCAATGCAGCCGATGGTCAGTAAGATGCTTGGGGCTGACGGGGTGACTGCGGGTAGCGTCCTGCTGGTTGATAGCGTTAACAACCGTACTAACGGTTCGCTGAATGCCGCAGAAGCGACCGAAACGCTGCGAAATGCGCTGGCTAATAACGGGAAATTTACCCTGGTTTCCGCCCAGCAGCTGTCGATGGCTAAGCAACAGTTAGGTTTGTCGCCGCAGGACAGTTTAGGTACCCGTAGTAAAGCCATAGGCATTGCCCGCAATGTCGGCGCTCATTACGTGCTGTACTCCAGCGCCTCTGGCAACGTTAACGCTCCGACCCTACAAATGCAGCTGATGCTGGTGCAGACGGGCGAAATTATCTGGTCAGGTAAAGGTGCCGTTTCGCAGCAATAATCCCATCATGCGCGACGAATTGCTGTCGCGCTTTTTCCCGCAGTTTCATCCCGTCACGACGTTTAATAGTGGGCTTAGTGGCGGGAGTTTTCTCATTGAACATCAGGGCCAGCGTTTTGTTGTGCGTCAGCCGCACGATCCTGATGCGCCGCAGTCCGCGTTCTTGCGCCAGTATCGGGCTTTATCACAACTACCCGCAAGCATTGCACCGAAGCCGCATTTATATCTCCGTGACTGGATGGTAGTCGACTATCTGCCCGGCGCGGTAAAAACGTATTTGCCGGATACCAACGAACTGGCAGGCTTGCTGTATTATCTACATCAACAACCACGTTTTGGCTGGCGAATAACGCTGTTGCCGTTACTGGAACTGTACTGGCAGCAAAGCGATCCGGCGCGGCGGACAGTGGGTTGGCTGCGAATGTTAAAACGTCTGCGCAAAGCGCGGGAACCACGGCCTTTACGCTTAAGTCCATTGCATATGGATGTCCACGCCGGAAATTTAGTGCATAGCGCGTCAGGGTTAAAACTCATCGACTGGGAGTATGCCGGAGATGGTGATATCGCGCTGGAACTGGCGGCGGTGTGGGTGGAAAATGCTGAACAGCACCGGCAATTGGTCAATGACTATGCCACTCGCGCGAAGATTTATCCGGCGCAATTATGGCGTCAGGTCAGGCGATGGTTTCCCTGGCTGCTGATGCTCAAAGCAGGGTGGTTTGAGTACCGCTGGCGACAAACCGGCGATCAACAATTTATCAGGCTGGCCGATGACACCTGGCGGCAGCTATTAATAAAACAATAAGGAGAGCAGTGTGGGTCCAGTAATATTGGATGTCGAAGGTTACGAACTGGACGCGGAAGAGCGTGAAATACTTGCGCATCCGCTGGTGGGAGGGCTGATTCTCTTTACGCGTAACTATCATGATCCTGCCCAGTTGCGTGAACTGGTGCGCCAGATCCGCGCAGCATCGCGCAATCATCTGGTGGTGGCGGTAGATCAGGAAGGTGGACGCGTCCAGCGTTTTCGCGAAGGTTTTACCCGCTTACCGGCAGCACAATCCTTTGCTGCGCTGTTGGGAATGGAAAAGGGCGGCAAACTGGCGCAAGAGGCGGGTTGGCTGATGGCCAGCGAAATGATCGCTATGGATATTGATATCAGCTTTGCGCCAGTGCTGGATGTAGGACATATCAGCGCGGCGATTGGCGAGCGTTCTTATCATGCCGACCCAGAAAAAGCCCTGGCAATCGCCAGTCGGTTTATTGATGGGATGCATGAAGCCGGAATGAAAACGACCGGGAAACACTTCCCAGGACACGGAGCAGTAACTGCAGATTCACACAAAGAGACGCCGTGCGACCCACGCCCGCAAGCGGAAATTCGTGCCAAAGATATGTCGGTTTTCAGCACGTTAATCCGCGAAAATAAACTCGACGCCATTATGCCTGCGCATGTGATCTACAGTGATGTTGATCCGCGTCCGGCGAGCGGTTCTTCCTACTGGCTGAAAACCGTTTTGCGTCAGGAACTGTGTTTTGACGGCGTGATTTTCTCTGACGATTTATCGATGGAAGGTGCCGCGATTATGGGCAGTTATGCCGAACGCGGGCAGGCATCACTGGACGCAGGTTGCGATATGATCCTGGTCTGCAATAATCGTAAAGGGGCCGTCAGCGTGTTAGATAATCTGTCACCGATCAAGGCAGAACGTGTTACACGTTTGTATCATAAAGGTTCATTTTCGCGACAGGAACTGATGGACTCGGCTCGCTGGAAGGCGATCAGCACCCGTCTGAATCAGTTACATGAACGCTGGCAGGAAGAGAAAGCAGGTCACTAACCCTGGCTTATGTGAGGAAGCGATGATTATCTATTTACACGGTTTTGACTCTAACAGTCCGGGTAACCACGAGAAAGTCTTACAATTGCAGTTTATTGACCCGGATGTACGCTTGATAAGCTACAGTACGCGGCATCCGAAACATGATATGCAGCATCTGCTCAAAGAAGTGGACAAAATGTTGCAACTGAACGTCGACGAGCGTCCGCTGATTTGCGGCGTTGGTCTGGGCGGATACTGGGCGGAACGGATTGGTTTTCTTTGCGATATCCGCCAGGTGATCTTCAACCCTAATTTGTTCCCTTATGAGAACATGGAAGGCAAGATTGATCGCCCGGAAGAGTATGCCGATATTGCCACTAAGTGTGTGACCAACTTCCGCGAGAAGAATCGCGATCGTTGCCTGGTGATTTTGTCGCGTAATGATGAAGCGCTTAACAGCCAGCGGACATCTGAAGAGTTGCATCATTATTACGAGATTGTCTGGGACGAAGAGCAGACGCACAAATTCAAGAATATCTCCCCGCATTTGCAGCGCATTAAAGCGTTCAAAACCCTCGGGTAAATGCCCTCGTCGCATCAGGTAACCTTGCCGGTACCTGATGCGCTCCGAATTCTGTAAGTCGGATAAGGCGTTTACGCCGCATCCGACAGTCGAGCATCAATGCCTGATGCGCCTCTTATCAGGCCTACCGAACGCCCTGCATACACCCCTCACTCTATATCACTCTCACAAATTCGCTCAAATAATAAACAATAAACTCTGTTTTTTGATCTCACCCGGTAAAGTCGCCTATCTTTTCAGCAACAAAACTTGATTAACATCAATTTTGGTATGACCAATGCACCATTCATGTTATTCTCAATAGCGAAGAACATTTTCATTGCTGTAACCTGTTGTTAATTAAGAGCTATGTTAATAACCATTAATTAACAATTGGTTAATAAATTTAAGGGGGTCACGTTGACTACGCCATTGAAAAAAATTGTGATTGTCGGCGGCGGTGCTGGTGGGCTGGAAATGGCAACACAGCTGGGGCATAAGCTGGGACGCAAGAAAAAAGCCAAAATTACGCTGGTCGATCGTAACCACAGCCACCTGTGGAAACCGCTGCTGCACGAAGTGGCGACTGGCTCGCTTGATGAAGGCGTCGATGCGTTGAGCTATCTGGCCCATGCGCGCAATCATGGTTTCCAGTTCCAGCTGGGTTCCGTCATTGATATTGATCGTGAAGCGAAAACAATCACTATTGCAGAACTGCGCGACGAGAAAGGTGAACTGCTGGTTCCGGAACGTAAAATCGCCTATGACACCCTGGTAATGGCGCTGGGTAGCACCTCTAACGATTTCAATACGCCAGGTGTCAAAGAGAACTGCATTTTCCTCGATAACCCGCACCAGGCGCGTCGCTTCCACCAGGAGATGCTGAATTTGTTCCTGAAATACTCCGCCAACCTGGGCGCGAATGGCAAAGTGAACATTGCGATTGTCGGCGGCGGCGCGACGGGTGTAGAACTCTCCGCTGAATTGCACAACGCGGTCAAGCAACTGCACAGCTACGGTTACAAAGGCCTGACCAACGAAGCCCTGAACGTAACGCTGGTAGAAGCGGGAGAACGTATTTTGCCTGCGTTACCGCCACGTATCTCTGCTGCGGCCCACAACGAGCTAACGAAACTTGGCGTTCGCGTGCTGACGCAAACCATGGTCACCAGTGCTGATGAAGGCGGCCTGCACACTAAAGATGGCGAATATATTGAGGCTGATCTGATGGTATGGGCAGCCGGGATCAAAGCGCCAGACTTCCTGAAAGATATCGGTGGTCTTGAAACTAACCGTATCAACCAGCTGGTGGTGGAACCGACGCTGCAAACCACCCGCGATCCAGACATTTACGCTATTGGCGACTGCGCGTCATGCCCGCGTCCGGAAGGGGGCTTTGTTCCGCCGCGTGCTCAGGCTGCACACCAGATGGCGACTTGCGCAATGAACAACATTCTGGCGCAGATGAACGGTAAGCCGCTGAAAAATTATCAGTATAAAGATCATGGTTCGCTGGTATCGCTGTCGAACTTCTCCACCGTCGGTAGCCTGATGGGTAACCTGACGCGCGGCTCAATGATGATTGAAGGACGAATTGCGCGCTTTGTATATATCTCGCTATACCGAATGCATCAGATTGCGCTGCATGGTTACTTTAAAACCGGATTAATGATGCTGGTGGGGAGTATTAACCGCGTTATCCGTCCGCGTTTGAAGTTGCATTAATCGACGTACACTGGCGGATGTGGCATAAACGCCTCATCCGCCCTGGACAAATGGTACGAGCGGTAGGCCTGATAAGACGCGTTAAGCGTCGCATCAGGCATTCCTTCAGACTCCTCCGAATCATTAAGTATTTCCAGCCATTCCCGCGCTTTTCATCTTCTGTCTGATAGCTGCTTTTCTCCTTCGCTTGCATGATTGGCATAACTGCAAAGAAGGAGGTGTTCCCGTGAATAAATCAATGTTGGCGGGTATCGGGATTGGTGTCGCAGCTGCGCTGGGCGTAGCGGCAGTGGCCAGTCTGAACGTGTTTGAACGGGGCCCGCAATACGCTCAGGTTGTTTCTGCAACCCCAATCAAGGAAACGGTTAAAACACCGCGTCAGGAGTGTCGCAACGTCACAGTGACCCATCGTCGACCGGTGCAGGATGAAAATCGCATTACCGGGTCGGTGCTCGGCGCTGTTGCTGGCGGCGTGATAGGGCATCAGTTTGGTGGTGGTCGCGGTAAAGATGTCGCCACTGTTGTGGGGGCGCTGGGTGGTGGATATGCCGGTAACCAGATCCAGGGCTCTCTCCAGGAAAGCGATACTTACACGACTACGCAACAGCGTTGTAAAACGGTGTATGACAAGTCAGAAAAAATGCTCGGTTATGATGTGACCTATAAGATTGGCGATCAGCAGGGCAAAATCCGCATGGACCGCGATCCGGGTACGCAGATCCCGCTAGATAGCAACGGGCAACTGATTTTGAATAACAAAGTATAACAAGGCTGTACTCTGCAATTTGGCCCCTCATTCGCTCAGGCTGAGGGGCTTTTTTTGCGACTTATTTCACCAGTTCGGGCCATAAACGCAAAGTCGTTCCGGCAATCTGCATCAGTTTTTCCAGCGATGCACCTTCGCGTGCGCTGATCGACATCCCCTGAATAATACAATTAAGGAATTCTGCCAGATGTGTCACGTCACAGTGGGGCGGGATTTCCCCGCGCGCTTGTCGTTGACATAAAAACTGCTGCAAAGTGCGCTCTTGCATCGCATGGCGTGATTTCAACGTATTGGCGATATCTCCTGAATCTGGGGAGAGGGTGGTGCAGTTGTTGATCATGAAGCAGCCTGCCGGGGTGTCTTTGCTGGTAAAGCAGTTGGCGATGGCAGCAAAATAGTCAGCCAGCGCAGACTCCACGCTTTTCTCTTCACAAAACAGCTGTGCTTCATGCTTAGCGGCAAAACGATCGATATAGCGGTCGAGAACGGCACGAAATAACCCCTCTTTGTTGGTAAATTCCGCGTATAGCGTGGGCGCTTTGGCTCCGGTCGCTTCGACGAGGTCCGCAAGAGAAGTCGCTTCATAACCGTGTTGCCAGAACAATTTCATGGCCTTATCAAGCGCGGCATCCCTGTCGAACACTTTTGGGCGGCCACGGCTTTTTTTTACACATTGTGTTGAGTCAGTTGCCATGATGCCGTTGTACCTGGTGACTGTGAATGAAAGGTTATTATAAAAATAATCACCTCCGTTCACCAGTCCAGATCCCATAAAAATAATTGCTTTCTATTTAACTGAAATTTAAAGATTTTTAAATTAATTAATGATTGTTATAAAAAATATCTTGTATGTGATCCAGATCACATCTATCATTTAGTTATCGATCGTTAAGTAATTGCTTGCGACGTCATTCATCTGCATAAGGCCACTATTATGAAAAACGTAAAAACCCTCATCGCTGCGGCGATTTTAAGCTCCATGTCATTTGCCAGCTTTGCGGCTGTCGAAGTTCAGTCAACGCCAGAAGGCCAACAAAAAGTCGGTACAATCAGTGCTAACGCGGGGACAAATCTGGGATCGCTGGAAGAGCAGCTGGCGCAAAAAGCGGATGAGATGGGCGCAAAATCTTTCCGTATTACTTCTGTAACCGGTCCGAATACCCTCCATGGAACAGCAGTAATTTATAAATAAGCATTAACCCTCATTAATGCCTGCTACTGCTGATTTTTTCCCCGCGACATGCCGTGTCGCGGGGATTTTTTTTATCCAGGATTTACAGAGTTTGTGGGCTCACTTGATGACGGCGGACATCCACCGGCATCCCGGAACGGACATCCATCACATGTTGCATCACTTCAGCGTCAGTTTGTGCTGCATCTTTAAATGATTGCATTGCGCTATTCAGCGTAATTGGCAGCAGCTGCGGATCGTCATCAATCTTCTCTGACAGCGGCTGATGTACTTCAACCAGACGCGCACCGTTTGGTTCGGCAGAGACTTTTATCGGAGTGTTGATGATATTCACTTTGGTGCCTGGGGTGACCTGGCTAAAGAGTGTTTTGATATCGTCATCCCGCAGACGAATACAGCCAGAACTTACCCGCATGCCAATGCCAAAATCGGCGTTCGTACCATGAAGCAAATAAACGCCGCCATAGGCCGCCAGACGAATCGCATGATGGCCCATTGGGTTATCCGGTCCAGCCGGCACTACCGCAGGCAACTCAATTCCCTGTGCTTTATAACGGGCGCGGATGTTTGCCGTTGGCGTCCAGGTTGGGTTTGCACGTTTGTCTGAAACGGTGGTCACCATTGTCGGTGTCAGCGTGTCACCACCTAACTGACCAATACCTATTGGATACACGGTTACCGAATTTTTACCCGGCGGGTAGTAATAGAGACGCAGCTCCGCAATGTTGATCACAATGCCTTCGCGCGGCGCGTCTGGAAGTAGGGTTTGCAACGGGATCGTTAACACGCTGCCCGCGCGCGGTACGTAAGGATCAACGCCGGGGTTAGCCTGTAACAGAGCGAGAAAGCCGACGTTATATTTTTTGGCGATGGCTTCCAGAGAACCACCGTCATTTTCCACCACATGAAATTTGTTTTCGCCAACCAGACGACTGCCCGCTGGCGGCAGCGGCCAGGTGTTGGCTTTTGCCGGTAGCGCCAGCGCCACGGCAGCGGCGAACGTAAAAAACGTTAGCCAGCGAGAAAAACGCGTTTTGATCATCACCAAAAATCCATAATAAATATAAGGTTATTGTAATAAACAGATAAGCCTGAATTATGGATGGTGACAGTGTCGGATAGTGCAGGGAAGTGCAAAGAATTTGTAAATGTTGCAGATGGGGGCGCAGAAACGCCCCCGATTTACCATTAAGCGATCGCGTTCTCTTCCAGTTCACGCATAAACTGGCGTACCCATTCGATACGCGTTTTCCGCTCACTCAAATCCTGAATAAATTTCAGGCGCGTCGGACCATCAAGGCGGTAATGCTGCGGCTGTTTTTGCAGCAAACCAATCAACCAGGCCGGATTAACGTGATTCTTCTCGGCAAATTCGATCACCCCGCCTTTCTCATTACCTTCCAGCTTCCTGATCCCCAGTTTCTGCGCTTGCTGGCGCAGACGGGCAATATCCAGCAGGGTACGCGCCGGATCTGGCAGCAGGCCGAAGCGATCGATAAGCTCGACTTTGATCTCTTCCAGTTCGTTTTCCGTTTTGGCGCTGGCAATACGTTTGTAGAACGACAGACGCGTGTTCACGTCAGGGATGAAATCATCTGGCAATAGCGACGGCATCCGCAGCTCGACTTCTGTTTGCTGGCTGGTGAGATCTTCCAGCGACGGCTCGCGTCCGGCTTTCAGTGCATCGACGGCGTTTTCCAGCAACTCCATATACAGCGAGAAACCGATGGTTTCCATTGAGCCGCTTTGTTCTTCGCCAAGCAGTTCACCCGCGCCGCGAATCTCCAGATCGTGCGTTGCCAGCGCAAAACCTGCCCCGAGATCTTCCAGCGAGGCAATTGCTTCAAGACGTTTTTGTGCATCGGTAGTCATCGCTTTTGGATGCGGTGTCAGCAACCATGCATATGCCTGATGATGCGAACGTCCGACGCGACCGCGTAACTGGTGCAGCTGCGCCAGACCGAAGTGATCCGCGCGTTCAATGATAATAGTGTTGGCTGTCGGGATGTCGATCCCGGTTTCGATAATGGTTGTACAAACCAGCACGTTGAAACGTTGATGATGGAAATCATTCATCACCCGTTCCAGTTCGCGCTCGCGCATCTGCCCGTGACCGATGGCGATCCGCGCTTCTGGCACCAGTTCTGCCAGCCGTTCGGCGGCTTTCTGAATGTTTTCCACATCATTGTAGAGATAATAAACCTGTCCTCCGCGCAAAATTTCACGCAGGATCGCCTCCCGGACCACCATGCTGTCATACTCACGGACAAAGGTTTTAACTGCCAGACGACGGGCGGGCGGCGTGGCGATAATCGACAGGTCACGCATTCCGCTCATTGCCATATTCAGCGTACGTGGGATCGGCGTTGCAGTAAGCGTCAGAATATCCACGTTCGCGCGCATCGCTTTAATGCGCTCTTTATGACGCACCCCGAAGCGGTGTTCTTCATCGACAATCAGCAGGCCTAAATCTTTAAACTTGACGTCACTTTGCAGCAGTTTGTGCGTACCGATCAGAATATCGATTTTCCCTTCCGCCACTTCCGCAAGGATTTGCGTCTGCTCTTTGGCGCTGCGGAAACGGGAGATCATTTCGATACGTACCGGCCAGTTGGCGAAACGGTCGCGGAAGTTGTCGTAATGCTGCTGCGCGAGAAGGGTGGTAGGCACCAGCACCGCCACCTGCTTGTGGTTATCTACTGCCAGGAAAGCTGCGCGCATCGCCACTTCTGTTTTACCAAAGCCAACATCGCCGCACACCAGACGATCCATTGCCAGCGGCTGACACATGTCGCTAAGTACCGCATTAATGGCCTGCGCCTGATCCGGCGTGGTTTCAAACGGGAAGCTGTCGCAGAACAACTGATACTGCTCACGATCGTGTTTAAACGCGAAGCCCTCTTTGGCGGCGCGTTGCGCGTAGATATCCAGCAATTCCGCCGCCACATCACGCACTTTTTCCGCCGCTTTCTGCCGCGCGCGTGACCACGCATCGCCGCCAAGTTTATGCAGCGGGGCGTTTTCTTCCGCGCCACCTGCGTAACGGCTAATCAGATGCAGTGACGACACCGGAACATACAGTTTGGCGTCGTTGGCATAGGTGAGCATCAGATACTCGCCAGTAATGCCACCCGCTTCCAGCGTGGTCATTCCGGCATAACGACCGACGCCGTGCTCCAGATGGACCACCGGCTGACCAATATGCAGTTCCGCAAGGTTACGGATCAGTGTATCGGGGTTGATGGTGCGGCGAGAATCCTGACGACGACGGGCAACGCGTTCACCGAGCAGATCGCTTTCGCAAATCAGCGCCAGATTACGCACCGTATCGACAAAACCATGTTCGGCAGCGCCAATCATCAGATAACGCCCACGGTCGCTGGCTTCATCAAGACGCATAATGCGTTGCGGAGCAATTTTAATTCGTGCGAGCAGTTCACCCAGCGCTTCACGGCGACCTTCACTTTCTACCGAGAACACCACCGGACCGTCGAAAGTCTCGAGGAACTTACGCAGCGCATCCAGCGGCGCTTTTTGTTGTGCCTGAACGGCCAGGTCTGGCAGTTTCTGGAAACCTAAATTGGCATTCGCGGCTTTTGTCGGTAAATGTTCAGTTTTTAGCTGCACCCGGGGCCAGTTTTTCAGCTCTGAGAAGAGCTCGTCCACCCGCAGCCAGAGCGATTGTGGTGGCAACAGCGGGCGCATCGGATCGACGCCGCGATTCTCAAAACGCGCCAGCGTGTCAGCCTGGAAACGTTCGGCACTGGTTTCCAGATCGCCAGTATTCACGAGCAAGGTATTGGCAGGGAAATAACTGAACAGCGGCGGCAGTGGTTCGCTGAAGAACAATGGCTGCCAGTACTCGATCCCGGCAGGTAATGTGCCTTTACTCACTTGCTGGTAAATATGTTCTGGATCGCGCTTCACTTCGAAGGTATCGCGCCACTGGCTGCGGAACAGTTCAATTGCCGCTTTATCGGTCGGAAATTCGTGCGCGGGCAGCAGATTGATCGCTTCTACTTCCTCCAGCGTGCGCTGGCTGTCGACGTCAAACACCCGCAGGCTGTCGATTTCATCATCAAAGAAATCAAGACGATAAGGCAGCTCACTCCCCATCGGGAAGAGATCCAGCAACGCGCCGCGCGTGGCGTATTCGCCGTGCTCCATCACCTGGTCAACATGGCGATAACCGGCGCTGTCCAGTTGGGTTCGTAATGCATCTCGTGACAGGCGCTGACCTTTTTTCATCACCAGCGCATGACCGTGGAGAAAACTGTGTGGGCAAACGCGCTGCATAAGCGTATTCACCGGAACAATCAGTACGCCACGCTGCATCGTCGGTAGCTGGTAAAGGGTGGAAAGGCGCGAGGAGATAATGTCCTGATGAGGCGAAAAACTGTCGTAGGGAAGAGTTTCCCAGTCCGCCAGATTCATCACCATTTGATCGGTAAACTGGCTGATTTCATCATGCAAACGCAGAGCATTTTGCATATCTGGTGCAATGAGTACCACCGGACCGGCGTGACGTTCGGCAATTTCCGCTACCAGCGTTGCACAGGCTGCGCCGGTTAACTCGCCCAGCAGACGCTGCTCACCCGCTTTGACGGGCAGCGTATAACGATATTGTTCAGGCATAACGGTTGTCAGATTCTCGTTAGGATATGCCTCAACATATGGGGGCATATCTCTGATAAGCAATGCTGTTCATTATCCGTAATCGACATGGTTTAGCAAATTGAATCGCCCCGGCTGGGGCGATGGCTTAGCGGGAGTAACTGACGGCAGCGGGCAGTGAAGGCGGGGAGAACAACAGATCGCTGAATGCACGCTGTGAAAGTTTTCTTACCAGCAAGCCCGCAACAGTACAGATGAACAAACTGACAAAGGGATAAACCAGCAGGAGTGTCAGTTCGACTTGCGGCGACCAGCGTGCTGCGTTCATTTGCGCAAGCAGAGTTAAGCTGAATATTTCAACCAGAATGCGATGGGTGGTGTAGATAGCAATGGTGTTGGAGCCAATCACATTCAGCAGGCTGGTGGAGCGCATACCGAATCGTTGCTCGTATTGATAAAACAGCTTCATGATCACCACAATCGATACCAGCGACAACAGCAGCGAGATAGTAAACAACCAGGCACCGACCGCCAGAACGGTAAGCAAAGAAGCCATCAGCAGATGGCGGCGCAACGGCACCTCTTTAACACAGGTCATTATTGTTGCGCCAAACCATGCGCCAAGGCTGTAATAAGGCAAATTGCGGATCACACTGTTCATTCCCCACCACGGCGTGGGAACGAAATTAACCGCCACACTCAGCAGTACAAACAAGGCGAATAGTGGCAGCGCCAGACGGCTAAAAATTTTACATACCACGAAATAGACAATTAACGCATACAGATACCACAAGCTGGTGCTGGCGGTGATCATCCCGTGCAGGAACTCACCGGTGGAATCGGCATAAGCGGCATTGGAGGCATTGCTTAAATCGCGCTCAGGTGCCAGCCACTGGTTCAGCGCACTTAACGCCAGCCACTGCACCACGCCCCAAAGCGCCAGCACCCAGAAGATGTTCCAGATCCGTTTATCGAGACAATTTCCCCACGGTACGCTGTCGATATAGCGGCGAATCAAATAGCCGGATATAAAGAAAAAAACCGGCATACGAAAGGGGGCAAGGTAAAGATTGAAATAGATCCAGCATTTGCTCAGGACTTCCGATAACGGATGCTGAAAAGTGGTCAGATGCGGATAAAAGGTAATGACCGAGTGATAAATCACCACCAGACAAATACATAACCCTTTGATCTGGTTAATCCATAGCTCTTTTTGTTTCATCAGGACAACACGCTCTTTTTTAATTTACATGCGGTTGATCCTGCGGGTTATGAACCGAGGTGTAATGGGTATCTGTCTGTATTGGATGATTTTTCAGATTAAGATCAGGCGGCAAGATTGATGATAAAACATGGCAATTTAGCCGATTGATTTACGGGGGCTTTTCAGATTAGCCCTGACGATCACTTACAGTTCAGACGTTTACCCATCTTGCTTTCGCTTATATACTCGTGTCTTTGCTACAGCAACCAGACGGATTTCATGTACCAACCTGTCGCTCTATTTATTGGCCTGCGTTACATGCGTGGGCGTGCAGCGGATCGCTTCGGTCGTTTCGTCTCCTGGCTTTCTACCATCGGCATTACCCTCGGGGTGATGGCGCTGGTCACAGTATTGTCAGTGATGAACGGCTTTGAGCGCGAGCTGCAAAACAACATCCTTGGCCTGATGCCACAGGCAATTCTCTCTTCTGAGCATGGCTCTCTTAACCCGCAGCAACTCCCAGAAACGGCAGTCAAACTGGACGGCGTTAATCGCGTCGCACCTATTACTACCGGTGATGTGGTACTGCAAAGCGCGCGCAGCGTGGCGGTCGGGGTGATGCTCGGTATCGACCCGGCGCAAAAAGATCCACTTACACCGTATCTGGTCAATGTGAAACAAACTGACCTCGAGCCGGGGAAATATAATGTCATCCTCGGCGAACAACTTGCCTCACAGCTAGGCGTTAATCGCGGTGATCAAATCCGCGTGATGGTACCATCTGCCAGCCAGTTCACGCCGATGGGGCGTATTCCAAGCCAGCGCCTGTTCAATGTGATTGGCACTTTCGCCGCCAACAGTGAAGTCGATGGCTATGAAATGCTGGTGAATATTGAGGATGCCTCGCGTCTGATGCGTTATCCGGCAGGCAATATTACCGGCTGGCGTTTGTGGCTGGATGAGCCGCTGAAAGTCGACTCATTAAGTCAGCAAAAACTGCCTGAAGGCAGCAAATGGCAGGACTGGCGTGATCGTAAAGGCGAGTTGTTCCAGGCCGTACGCATGGAAAAAAATATGATGGGTTTACTGCTGAGCCTGATTGTCGCCGTTGCGGCGTTTAACATTATTACCTCACTAGGGCTGATGGTAATGGAGAAGCAGGGCGAAGTAGCGATCCTGCAAACGCAAGGCTTAACTCCGCGACAAATCATGATGGTCTTTATGGTGCAAGGGGCCAGCGCCGGGATTATCGGTGCGATCCTCGGAGCGGCGCTTGGCGCCCTGCTTGCCAGCCAGTTAAATAATCTGATGCCGATAATCGGCGTCCTGCTTGATGGCGCGGCGCTGCCGGTGGCTATCGAACCTTTACAGGTCATTGTTATTGCGCTGGTGGCGATGGCTATCGCGCTGCTGTCTACGCTTTACCCTTCATGGCGCGCTGCCGCCACTCAACCCGCTGAGGCTTTACGTTATGAATAAGATCCTGTTGCAATGCGACAACCTGTGCAAACGCTATCAGGAAGGCAGTGTGCAAACCGATGTGCTGCACAATGTCAGTTTCAGCGTCGGCGAAGGTGAAATGATGGCGATCGTCGGTAGCTCTGGTTCCGGTAAAAGTACCTTGCTGCACCTGCTGGGCGGGCTGGATACGCCAACCTCCGGCGATGTGATTTTTAATGGTCAGCCAATGAGCAAACTGTCGTCGGCAGCGAAAGCTGAACTGCGCAACCAGAAGCTGGGCTTTATTTATCAGTTTCACCACCTGCTGCCGGATTTTACCGCCCTGGAAAACGTGGCTATGCCGCTGCTGATTGGCAAGAAAAAGCCCGCTGAAATCAACAGCCGTGCACTTGAGATGTTAAAAGCGGTGGGGCTGGATCATCGTGCGAATCACCGCCCATCTGAACTTTCTGGCGGCGAACGCCAGCGTGTGGCGATTGCCCGTGCGCTGGTGAATAACCCGCGCCTGGTACTGGCGGATGAACCTACCGGTAACCTCGATGCGCGTAACGCCGACAGCATCTTCCAGTTGCTTGGGGAATTGAATCGCTTGCAGGGCACCGCCTTCCTGGTGGTTACTCACGACCTGCAACTGGCGAAACGTATGAGCCGCCAGTTAGAAATGCGTGATGGTCGTCTGACGGCGGAACTGAGCCTGATGGGGGCGGAGTAATGGCGATGCCTTTATCGTTATTAATTGGCCTGCGTTTTAGTCGCGGACGGCGGCGCGGCGGCATGGTGTCGCTGATCTCCGTTATTTCTACCATTGGCATTGCCCTCGGCGTGGCGGTATTGATCGTCGGCTTAAGCGCGATGAACGGCTTTGAACGCGAACTGAACAACCGTATTCTGGCGGTGGTGCCGCATGGTGAAATCGAGGCGGTGGATCAGCCGTGGACTAACTGGCAGGAAGCACTGGATCACGTGCAAAAAGTGCCGGGTATTGCCGCTGCCGCGCCGTATATCAATTTCACCGGGCTGGTGGAAAGTGGCGCGAATCTTCGCGCAATCCAGGTGAAGGGCGTTAACCCGCAACAGGAACAGCGTCTGAGCGCATTACCCTCGTTTGTCCAGGGCGATGCGTGGCGCAATTTTAAAGCGGGCGAACAGCAAATTATCATCGGCAAAGGCGTGGCGGATGCGCTGAAAGTGAAGCAGGGGGATTGGGTGTCGATTATGATCCCCAACTCGAATCCCGAGCATAAACTGATGCAGCCAAAACGTGTGCGTTTGCACGTTGCCGGTATTTTGCAGTTGAGTGGTCAACTCGATCACAGTTTTGCCATGATCCCGCTGGCGGATGCCCAACAATATCTTGATATGGGTTCCAGCGTGTCAGGTATTGCCCTTAAAATGACGGATGTTTTCAACGCCAATAAGCTGGTACGCGATGCGGGTGAAGTGACCAACAGCTATGTTTATATTAAAAGCTGGATTGGTACTTACGGCTATATGTATCGCGATATCCAAATGATCCGCGCCATTATGTATCTGGCGATGGTACTGGTGATTGGCGTGGCCTGTTTCAACATCGTCTCCACCTTAGTGATGGCGGTGAAAGACAAGAGTGGCGATATCGCAGTATTAAGAACGCTGGGGGCGAAAGATGGTTTAATTCGCGCCATCTTTGTCTGGTATGGATTGCTGGCAGGGCTGTTCGGCAGCCTGTGTGGTGTGATTATCGGCGTAGTGGTTTCACTGCAACTTACCCCGATTATTGAGTGGATTGAAAAGTTGATCGGTCATCAGTTCCTCTCCAGCGATATCTATTTTATTGATTTCCTGCCATCGGAATTGCACTGGCTGGACGTCTTCTACGTACTGGTCACAGCATTGTTGCTGAGTCTTTTGGCAAGTTGGTATCCGGCGCGGCGCGCCAGTAATATTGACCCTGCGCGAGTCCTTAGCGGCCAGTAAAGGCAGTACATTAAAACAAGGAGCGGCAATGTATTACGGGTTTGATATTGGTGGAACAAAAATTGCGCTTGGCGTGTTTGATAGCGGTCGGCAGTTGCAGTGGGAAAAGCGGGTGCCGACACCGCGTGACAGCTATGACGCATTTTTAGATGCAGTGTGTGAGCTGGTAGCTGAAGCTGACCAACGTTTTGGCTGTAAAGGTTCTGTCGGCATCGGTATTCCGGGAATGCCGGAAACAGAAGATGGTACGCTGTATGCCGCCAATGTCCCCGCTGCCAGCGGTAAACCGCTGCGTGCCGACCTGAGCGCACGTCTTGATCGCGATGTACGCCTTGATAACGATGCCAACTGTTTTGCCCTTTCAGAAGCCTGGGATGATGAATTTACTCAATATCCACTGGTGATGGGGTTGATTCTCGGCACCGGTGTTGGCGGCGGGCTGATTTTCAACGGCAAACCGATTACCGGTAAAAGCTACATTACCGGCGAGTTTGGCCATATGCGTCTGCCGGTTGATGCGTTAACCATGATGGGGTTGGATTTCCCGTTACGCCGCTGCGGCTGTGGTCAGCATGGCTGCATTGAAAATTATCTGTCTGGTCGCGGTTTTGCGTGGCTGTATCAACACTATTATCATCAACCGTTGCAGGCTCCCGAAATTATTGCGCTTTATGATCAAGGCGATGAGCAGGCAAGGGCGCACGTTGAGCGTTATCTGGATTTATTAGCGGTTTGTCTGGGAAATATCCTGACCATCGTTGACCCTGACCTGGTCGTCATTGGTGGTGGCTTATCGAATTTCCCGGCAATCACAACGCAACTGGCGGACAGGCTGCCTCGTCATCTCTTACCTGTAGCTCGTGTTCCGCGCATTGAACGCGCGCGCCACGGTGATGCGGGAGGAATGCGTGGTGCGGCCTTCCTACATCTAACCGATTAAACAACAGAGGTTGCTATGCTGTCGCGTCGGGGTCATCGGTTAAGTCGTTTTCGTAAAAATAAACGCCGCCTGCGCGAGCGTTTGCGTCAGCGTATTTTTTTCAGAGATAAAGTGGTGCCGGAAGCAATGGAAAAACCAAGAGTACTCGTACTGACAGGGGCAGGAATTTCTGCGGAATCAGGTATTCGTACCTTTCGCGCCGCAGATGGCCTGTGGGAAGAACATCGGGTTGAAGATGTGGCAACGCCGGAAGGTTTCGATCGCGATCCTGAACTGGTGCAAGCGTTTTATAACGCCCGTCGTCGACAGCTGCAGCAGCCAGAAATTCAGCCTAACGCCGCGCATCTTGCGCTGGCTAAACTGCAAGACGCCCTCGGCGATCGCTTTTTGCTGGTGACGCAGAATATCGACAACCTGCATGAACGCGCAGGTAATACCAATGTGATTCATATGCATGGGGAACTGCTGAAAGTGCGTTGTTCACAAAGTGGTCAGGTTCTCGACTGGACAGGAGACGTTACCCCAGAAGATAAATGCCATTGTTGCCAGTTTCCGGCACCCTTGCGCCCGCACGTAGTGTGGTTTGGCGAAATGCCACTCGGCATGGATGAAATTTATATGGCGTTGTCGATGGCCGATATTTTCATTGCCATTGGCACATCCGGGCATGTTTATCCGGCGGCTGGGTTTGTTCACGAAGCGAAACTGCATGGCGCGCACACCGTGGAACTGAATCTTGAACCGAGTCAGGTTGGTAATGAATTTGCCGAGAAATATTACGGCCCGGCAAGCCAGGTGGTGCCTGAGTTTGTTGAAAAGTTGCTGAAGGGATTAAAAGCGGGAAGCATTGCCTGATGCACTACGCTTATCAGGCCTGCAAGGGGACGCAATTAATTGAATTTGCGGGTTTTGTGGGCCGGATAAGGCGTTCGCGCCCCATCCGGCATAATACACGCGCACTTTTCCGGCCTCTTTTATCGTTTACTCGTCAATAACAATGCGGCAATAAACGTACAGACACCAATTAGCCCTGCCCAGAGTGGCGATATTCTGGTAATCGCAAAGCTATTATCGATATACAAACATAAAGCCTGATAACCCATATTGGCAATAGTCATCGCCACTGCAAATTTTAACGCATAAATAAAACGAGTCGTGTAGTAAAAGATCCTGGAAAATAAGATAAACGTCGCAGCCCAGGCGATAAAACCTAATGTGTTGGTGCTGCCGGGGGGAGCATTTTCATGCTGTTGTCCTGGATGCGGATAATACGTTAGTGGCGGCGTCGATTGTTTTAATATCTGTGCTTGTAGAACAGCCAATGCATTATTGATTCCCTGATACCAGAGATCTGCATTTAAATAAGCCAGCGTGTGATTTTCTATCAGAAGGCCGAGATGTTTATCGTCTAGACCACTTTCAACCTGGCCGTTGGTGATCATAATTAACCGTGGTTCGCGGGTAGTAAATAGTAACAGAACACTTCCTTTTACATCACTCAATGAAGATGACGCATGCGCCAGCATCGCTTTACCATTTTGTCTGAGACTGGCTTCATTATTAATGTCGGGTAAAACCACAATAAACGGTGCAATTCCCGTTTGTTGGCGAAAAAGCTCGGCTTTATGCGCGATCTCTTCAGCATCTGGTACAGTACCGGTAACGTCCGTAAAAAGTGTCTTCATTATTGGAATTAATGGCTTGCTGGCTGCTGTCAGAGGCAGGAGTATCAGTAAACTGAGCAGTATAATGAATTTTTTCATGGGCGGGACTTCCGTTTCCTGCGTGATTTTTTAGAGGAGGGCATACTTATTAATAAACCGACGGCGATAAAAATAACGCCCATAATGCCGATAAACCCCCATTTAAAAAAATTAACCCACGGGTTATTTATCTCAGCCTTTTCAGGATGCCCGGGAGAATAATAAACATTAACTTTATCGCCTTCGCTGTCTTCATAAAAATCGCTGCCGATACTCGAATTGAAAATTAGCGTGTAATCTGGCGTCGGTCGAAAGGCAACGACGGGATACCACGAACCATCTTTACCCGTGCGATGAGAATGACTGGAGTGCCAGACGGTATCAACAATGACGCCTTCGGTATGAATCGCGTCTTTGCTATAGGTGAACTGGTTATAAAAGACAACAACAGAAATGAGGATCAGTACCAGACCGATACCGAGGAATATACGAAAGAAAACTTTACTGTCCTGACTCATTAGCCACATCCTTGCTAACTAAAAAACGGGCGGTAATACCACCGCCCGCTTGCTGAATTAACGTCCTGCTTTCAGCTTCTGATAATACTCTTCATAAATGCTGCTGGCTGCGCCAACGTCATTCTGCCATTCGCCATTTTTAATGGTTTCAGCATCCGGGTAGAGTGTTTTATCGTTCGCCACTTCTGGACTTAACAGCTTACGCGCCGCAAGGTTTGGCGTTGGATAACCGATAGTTTCAGCAACCTGTTTTGCCACATCCGGGCGCAGCAGGAAGTTGATCAATTTCAGCGCGCCTTCTTTGTTTTTGGCATTTGCCGGGATCGCCAGGCTGTCCATCCAGAAAATGCCGCCTTCTTTCGGCCACACCACGTCAATTGGCGTACCCGCCTGGCGTGCAACGAAAGCAGAACCGTTCCAGATCATGCCGAGGTTAACTTCGCCTTCCATGTACGGGTTCGCCGGGTTATCGGAGTTAAAGGCTGCCACGTTTGGCATCAGTTTTTTCAGCTCGTTATATGCAGCTTCAATCTCTTTCGGATCGGTGGTGTTACCGGAGTAGCCCAGCTTACGCAGCGCCATCTGGAACACTTCACGGGCATCGTCGGTCAACAGCAGGCTGCCTTTGTACTCTGGCTTCCACAGATCGGCCCAGCTGGTGACAGATTTCGGATCCACCGCATCACCGTTAACACCAATCGCCGTCGCACCCCAGATATACGGAATGGAGTAGTCGTTATTCGGGTCAAAAGGCTTGTTGAGCATGTCTGGATCGAGATTGCTGAAGTTTGTTAACTTCGACTTGTCGATCTTCTGGATCATCCCTTCTTTACGCATTTTATCAACGTAATAGGTTGAAGGAACCACCAGATCATAGGCACCGTCTTTGTATGTTTTCAGCTTGGCGTACATGGTTTCGTTCGACTCGTAAGTCGAATAGATAACCTTAATACCGGTTTCTTTGGTGAACTGTTCAAGCAGTCCTGGCGGCACGTACTCGGTCCAGTTGTAGAAATACAGCGTGTTGTTGTCATCGGCGTGAGCGGCGCTCATGCCCAGTGCCAGAGCACCCGCCGCGAGCAGGTGGCGTGACCATTTTTTCATTTAACGTCCCCTGTGTTACCTTTCGTTTTATCACGAGCAATAAGCTGGCTGGCAATAACCATCACCAGCGACAGCACCAGTAATATGGTTGCCAGCGCGTTAACTTCCGGCGATACGCCGACTTTGACCATCGAATAAATTTTTAACGGCAGAATTTCATAACTTGGTCCGGTGACGAACGAAGAAACTACCACATCGTCCATCGACAGGGTAAAGCTTAACACCCAGCCCGCCGCCACCGCTGGCATTGCCAGTGGCAGAATGATTTTTCGCAGAATGGTAAATTCGCTGGCACCGAGATCTTTCGCCGCTTCCAGCATTCGCACGTCAAAACCTTTCAGGCGCGAATACACCGTCACCACCACAAATGGCAGGCAGAAGGTGATATGCGAGAACAGCAGCGACCAGAAGCCAAGCTGAATACCCAGCAGCATAAACAGCACCAGCAGCGAAATCGCCATCACGATATCTGGTGACATCATCACCACAAACAGCATTCCGCTAACGAACGGCTTACCACGAAAGCGATAACGGTACAGCGCAACTGCCGTCAGTGAACCGATAAGCGTAGCAAACGTCGCCGAAAACACCGCCATTGTTAGTGAATGCTGCGCTGCCTGTAACAGGCTGTCGTTGTTCATCAGCAGGCTATACCATTTGGTGGTAAAACCCTGCCAGTTGATGCCAAAGCGCGAGCTGTTAAAGGAGTTCACAATCAAAATAATGATTGGGATATACAGGTACGCGTAGATAGCGGTCATAAAACCGCCGCGAAGCAGTCGACCGATCATTCGAGTTCCACCTTCTTATTCAGCAAACGAGAAGCGCGCCAGTAAACCAGCAACATCAGGCCCATTACGATAGTCAGCGTAATGCTGGTAGCTGCACCAAACGGCCAGTCACGAATATTAAGGAACTGGACCTTGATGACGTTACCGATCAGCAGGTTTTTCGCACCGCCCATCAGGTCGGATACATAGAACAGGCCCATCGCTGGCAGCATCACCAGCAGACATCCGGCAATAATTCCCGGCATCGTCAGTGGAATAATGATACGGATAAAAGTCTGTAACTTGCTGGCACCGAGATCGCGCGCCGCCTCAAGCAACGGCTTATCCAGTTTTTCGATACTGGAGTACAGCGGCATCACCATAAACGGCAGCAGAATGTAAACCAGACCGATAATCACCGCACTGGGCGTGAACATGATACGGATTGGTGTGTCGATAACGCCCAGCCAGAGCAAAAACTCGTTGAGATAGCCTTTGGTGCTGAGGAAAATTTTCAGCCCGTAGATACGAATTAATGAGTTGGTCCAGAACGGAACAATCAGCAGAAACAGCAGCAGCGGACGCACCTTGTGTGGCAACTTCGCCAGAAACCAGGCAAACGGGTAGCCCAGCACCAGGCAGGCGAGGGTGGCGATCAGCGCCATATTCAGCGAGTGCAATAGCACTTCAAAATAGAGCGGATCGAGCAGACGCGTGTAGTTATCCAGCGTAAAGACCATTTTGACAAAACTGGCGTCGTCGCGGGTCAAAAAGCTGGTGCCAATGATCATCAGGTTGGGCAGAAAGACAAACAACACAAGCCAACCGACAATAGTGACAATCACTACATTCTGGAACTTACTTGTGTTCTTCATCAGCCAGTACGACCTCCCAGCTTTCTACCCAATTAATGGCCATTTTTTGGTCGAGAGAGTGGTCAAAGTCAGGATCGTCTTCATTGAAGAATTCGCTGACCATCACCATCTTGCCATTTTCCAGTTCAACAACCGACTCCAGCGTCATGCCTTTGTAGTTACGCTCGCGAACGTAACCAATCAGCCCTTCAGCGTGGTTGTCGTCGTTAATCTCTTCAACACGTAAGTCTTCCGGGCGCAGCAGAACATGCAGTTTTTGCCCCGGTTCAACGGCGAAGTTAACGTAGATATTACATTCGCGGCCTTCAACGTTGGCGCGTACGCGCTGCTCGTCTAGACGTTCGATGACAGTGGCGTTAAACATATTGATTTCGCCAATGAAGCCGGCAACAAACAGGTTTTTCGGCTCTTCGTAAATTTCGCGCGGTGTACCATCTTGCTCAATACGACCCTCGCGCATCACCACAATCCTGTCTGACATGGTGAGCGCTTCTTCCTGATCGTGAGTGACAAAGACGAAGGTAATACCAAGCTTACGCTGTAACGCTTTCAGCTCGTTCTGCATTTGCTTACGCAGTTTGTAATCCAGCGCTGAGAGCGACTCATCCAGCAACAACAGACGAGGCTTGTTAACCACCGCGCGAGCAATGGCGACGCGTTGCTGTTGACCACCAGAGAGCTGATGCGGTTTACGTTGAGCGAAGGTTTCCAGTTGCACCATCCGCAGGGCTTCCATCACGCGGGGCGTAATTTCAGCAGCGGGGGTTTTTTGCATGCGCAACCCAAAGGCCACATTTTCGAACACGGTCATGTGGGGGAAAAGTGCGTAGCTTTGGAAAACAGTGTTCACATAGCGGTTTTCCGCCGGAACGTGGGTGATGTCCTCGTTATCCAGCATGATGCGTCCGGAATCAACAGTTTCCAGACCTGCAATCAGGCGAAGAACGGTTGTTTTACCGCAGCCAGAAGGGCCAAGCAGCGTGAGGAACTCGCCATTGTTGATAGTCAGATCCAGCTGGGGAATGACCTCTTTACCATCAAAGCATTTGCGAATTCCCGCCAATTGCACCAGCGGTGAAAGCGAACTCGGTTGTTTATTCAATTTTTTACTCTGTCCCATGTAAACGCAACGGATGGCTTACCGATGCGGGGTTTGTGGTTAACCACCTTGGTGACTCTTAATGAGGGCGGTAATTCTACGGCAAACCGCTTGAATCGCCAATCTTTGTTGTGAATTACTGGCTTAGCTTTATATTCATTAAGGTAATGCTGATAAATATTCCCGCTTGCAGGGGTAAAAGTGACCTGACGCAATATTTGTCTTTTCTTGCTTCTTAATAATGTTGTCACAAAAAGTGAGGGTGACTACATGGATAAACTACTTGAGCGATTTTTGAACTACGTGTCTCTGGATACCCAATCAAAAGCAGGGGTGAGACAGGTTCCCAGCACGGAAGGCCAATGGAAGTTATTGCATCTGCTGAAAGAGCAGCTCGAAGAAATGGGGCTTATCAATGTGACCTTAAGTGAGAAGGGCACTTTGATGGCGACGTTACCGGCTAACGTCCCTGGCGATATCCCGGCGATTGGCTTTATTTCTCATGTGGATACCTCACCGGATTGCAGCGGCAAAAATGTTAATCCGCAAATTGTTGAAAACTATCGCGGTGGCGATATTGCGCTGGGTATCGGCGATGAAGTTTTATCACCGGTTATGTTCCCGGTGCTGCATCAGCTACTGGGTCAGACGTTGATTACCACCGATGGTAAAACCTTGTTAGGTGCCGATGACAAAGCCGGTATTGCAGAAATCATGACCGCGCTGGCGGTATTGCAACAGAAAAACATTCCGCATGGTGATATTCGCGTCGCCTTTACCCCGGATGAAGAAGTGGGCAAAGGGGCGAAACATTTTGATGTTGATGCCTTCGATGCCCGCTGGGCTTACACTGTTGACGGTGGTGGCGTAGGCGAACTGGAGTTTGAAAACTTCAACGCCGCATCGGTCAATATCAAAATTGTCGGTAACAATGTTCATCCGGGCACGGCGAAAGGAGTGATGGTAAATGCGCTGTCGCTGGCGGCACGTATTCATGCGGAAGTTCCGGCGGATGAAAGCCCGGAAATGACAGAAGGCTATGAAGGTTTCTATCACCTGGCGAGCATGAAAGGCACCGTTGACCGAGCCGATATGCACTACATCATCCGTGATTTCGACCGTAAACAGTTTGAAGCGCGTAAACGTAAAATGATGGAGATCGCCAAAAAAGTGGGCAAAGGGTTACATCCTGATTGCTACATTGAACTGGTGATTGAAGACAGTTACTACAATATGCGCGAGAAAGTGGTTGAGCATCCGCATATTCTCGATATCGCCCAGCAGGCGATGCGTGACTGCGATATTGAACCGGAACTGAAACCGATCCGCGGCGGTACCGACGGCGCGCAGTTGTCGTTTATGGGATTACCGTGCCCGAACCTGTTCACTGGCGGTTACAACTATCATGGTAAGCATGAGTTTGTGACTCTGGAAGGTATGGAAAAAGCGGTGCAGGTGATCGTCCGTATTGCCGAGTTAACGGCGCAACGGAAGTAAGCGAAAAGGGATGCGGCATGTGATGCCGCATCCGGCTTAAATCCAAACTTACCCTTCGAAGAACCAGTATCCGCTATTGACCAGCGCCGCGAGCATCGCGAGGAATGACGGATCTTCCAGCGCATCGCCAAAATTCTCCGCGGTCAGCGCAATGTTGCTGGCGAGTGCATCCAGTGCCGGACGGTGCGGGGAATCGATCTTCTCACCATTGGCATACACGTCGTCGCCAATGCGCAATACGCGCAGACCACCCAGGCGCACCAGCACATCACCTTGTTTCAGCGCATCGTAGATTTCATCTGGCTGATAAGGCGGCTCTGGCGGCGCGATATCCAGTTCATGACGTGACTGGGATATAAACTCGCCAAACCATTGCTTAAAGTGTTCCGGCTGGTTGATCAATTCGAGCATCATCTCACGCAGTTTATCCATTTCTTGCGGCAGAACGTCCGCAGGATGAGCGCGAGGTGGAACATCCGGATCGCTGTAGTAGTTGCCGCCCAGTTCACGTTGCAGCACATAATCGGCAAATCCGCTAATTAATTCCCGCGTATTTGGCGCGCGAAAACCCACGGAATAGTTCATCGCATTTTCCAGCGCGTAGCCTTCATGCGGGAATCCTGGCGGAATATAAAGAATATCGCCAGGCTCCAGCTCTTCATCGATGATGGCTTCGAACGGATCGACCTGTAACAGATCCGGGTGTGGGCAGTGCTGTTTCATTTGCAGCTTTTCGCCCACTCGCCAGCGACGACGTCCGGTACCCTGAATGATAAACACGTCGTACTGATCGAGATGCGGGCCGACGCCGCCGCCAGGTACAGAAAAAGAGATCATCAGATCATCAATACGCCAGTCCGGTAGTTCACGGAACGGTCGCATCAGCGCGGCGGTCGGCTCATGCCAGTGATTTACTGCTTGCACTAACAATGACCAGTTAGTTTCACCGAGATGATCGTAGCTTTCGAACGGACCGTGGCTGACCTGCCATTTGCCATCCTGGTGACTGACCAGTCGACTGTCGACTTCGCTTTCCATCGCCAGACCCGCCAACTCGTCTGGAGAGATCGGGTCAATAAAATTATTAAAGCCGCGTTTTAACACCACCGGGCGTTTCTGCCAGTGACGTTCAAGAAAATCGGGCCAGTTAAGAGTGAGTTGGTATTCCATGTTAAGCATCCACAGGCTGGTATCTGCAACCGATTATAACGGATGCTTAACGTAATGCGTGAAGTATGGACATATTTATTCATCTTTCGGCGTAGAATGCTGGCGACCAAAAATCACCTCCATCCGCGCACCGCCAAGCATGCTATCTCCGGCGACGATTTTACCCTCATATTGCTCGGTGATTTCGCGGGCTACCGCCAGCCCCACACCTTGCCCAGGGCGTAAAGTATCAACCCGTTGACCACGGTCGAAAATGACCTCTCGCTTGCTTAATGGAATACCGGGGCCATCATCCTCGACCACAATATAGAGATGCTCGTCGGTTTGCCTTGCAGAAATTTCGACAAACTCGAGGCAATATTTACAGGCATTATCCAGCACGTTGCCCATCACCTCGACAAAATCGTTCTGCTCACCGACAAAGCTGATCTCTGGCGAAATATCGAGAGAGATATTGACCCCTTTGCGTTGATACACTTTGTTCAGCGCTGAGTTGAGATTGTCCAGCAGTGGGGCGACCGGATGCAGCTCGCGGCTGAGCAATGTCCCGCCGCGCATACTGGCACGATGCAGGTAGTAGCCAATTTGCTGTGAAATGCGGCTGATTTGCTCCAGCATTACCGGCTCAGCATCACTGACGCTCATCTTTTCACTACGCAGAGAACGCAGCGTACTTTGCAGCACCGCCAGTGGCGTTTTCAGACTATGGGTCAGGTCGGTGAGCGTCGTACGGTATTTGTCGTAACGTTCGCGTTCACTTTTTAACAATCGGTTCAGGTTTCGTACCAGACTGGTCAGTTCTCGCGTTGTGGCTGGATTGAGCAATTCGCGGTTATGTTCTTCCAGTTCGCGGACTTCTTTTGCCAGGGCTTCGATGGGGCGTAAACTCCACCAGGCGGCGACCCACAGCAGCGGGATCACTAACAGCAGATTGGCTGAGAGCACATAGATAAACCAGCTCCAGACCATATAGGAACTTTTTAGCTCCACCGGAATGGTATCCACCACCACAATGGTTAATTTTGGCATCCGCGATGTTGCCGGGTAGACGTTTACTGCCACCGAGTGGGTCATCTCCGCGTCGTCATCATCTTCCCGCACTTCCTGCAACTGTTGCTGTATCGAATGATCTCCACTCAGCAAGAGGCTGGTATCGTTAACATCCGCTTCAATTTCATGAAAACCATTCGATTTCAGCCAGTCAGGCTGGATCATCTTCATCAGCCAGGGCACGTCACGTTGCGCCCATAAAAGCTGCCCGTTCTCATCATAAATTAGCGTCATGGTGGGGCTTTGCTTGTCGATATTTTCGGGTAACTCGACATGCAACTTATTGTTTTCCCACTTCGCAAGGGTATAGAACAGATTGCTCTCGCCACGTAACAGCCGAAACGTAGTTTTATCGAAACTGACGCTATAACCGATCAGCGCGACCATTCCGTAGGCAAGCGAAAGCACCAGTACTACCGCTGCCGTTGCCAACAGAAAACGTACCCGCAGCGAGAGCGGGAAAAAAAGACGCAGTAATTTTTTCATCAGCGCAATTCGAACAGATAGCCCTGGCCGCGAACGGTGGTAATCACTTCTTGGGGATATTGTGCCTGAATTTTTTTGCGCAGACGTCCCATCAGTACATCAATGGTATGGCTTTCCCGCAGCTCCGCATCCGGATAGAGTTGGAGCATTAACGAATCTTTGCTGACCACTTTGCCATTATTGCGTATCAACGTTTCCATAATGGTGTATTCGAACGCGGTCAGTTTGATCACTTCGTCATTAATAGATAATTCACGGCGAGAGAGATCAACCTGAAACGGGGGGAGCGAAATGACCTGTGAAGCCAGACCGCTATTACGCCGCATTAATGCCTGCATTCGCGCCATCACCTCTTCAATATGAAACGGTTTAGTCACATAATCATCAGCACCGGCACTTAATACTTCGACTTTGTCCTGCCAGCTTTCACGGGCGGTTAATACCAGAATCGGCAGTGAAACATCGTTGCTACGCCAGCGGCGAATCAGTGACAGACCGTCCTCGTCTGGCAATCCGAGATCGACAATCGCAATATCCGGTATATGTTCATTGAGATAATAATCGGCTTCTTTGGCATCTTCTGCGTCATCGACCTGATGACCAGCATCCTGAATCTGAACTTTAAGGTGGTGACGTAACAACGCATTGTCTTCAACAACCAGTACGCGCATTTTTATTTCTCCCTGTCTTAATTATTAAAATAGTGTAACGCGATTATGTGGTTATGGGGGTAAACATTAAATAAACCAGCGGGGAGGGGAGGTAAAGTGAAAAAATAAAAAGCGGATAATCTTAATAAGCAGGCCGGACAGCATCGCCATCCGGCACTGATACGAGGTTTATTTCAGCTCATCAACCATCGTGATAGCTCGACCAATATAGTTAGCCGGCGTCATCGCTTTCAGGCGGGCTTTCTCTTCTTCTGGCAACGCCAGACCATCGATAAACTGCTTCATGCCTTCGGCGTCAACGCGCTTACCGCGAGTCAGCTCTTTCAGCTTCTCGTACGGTTTTTCGATGCCATAGCGACGCATAACTGTCTGGATTGGTTCAGCCAGCACTTCCCAGTTGTGATCCAGTTCATCCAGCAGATGGTCACGGTTCACTTCCAGTTTGCTCACGCCTTTCAGGGTGGATTGATATGCAATCAAGGCATAACCGATACCCACGCCGAGGTTACGCAGCACGGTAGAGTCGGTCAGGTCACGCTGCCAGCGGGAAACCGGCAGTTTGCTTGCCAGATGCTGCAATACCGCGTTGGAAAGGCCCAGATTCCCTTCGGAGTTTTCGAAGTCGATCGGGTTAACTTTATGCGGCATGGTGGAAGAACCAATCTCACCAGCAATGGTTTTCTGTTTGAAGTGGTTAAGGGCGATATAACCCCAGACGTCACGGTCAAAGTCGATCAGAATAGTGTTGAAGCGCGCAACGCAATCAAACAGTTCGGCAATGTAGTCGTGCGGTTCGATCTGGGTGGTGTACGGGTTCCACTGAATACCCAGCGAGGTGACGAACTCTTCGCTGAACTGATGCCAGTCAACTTCCGGGTAAGCGGCGATGTGGGCGTTATAGTTACCGACCGCGCCGTTGATTTTGCCGAGGATCTCCACCTGGTTAAGCTGGCGGTACTGGCGCTCCATACGGTAGGCGACGTTTGCCATCTCTTTACCGATGGTTGACGGCGTGGCTGGCTGACCGTGGGTACGAGACAGCAGCGGGATATCGCGATACTGAACGGCGAGATCTTTAATGCCATCAATCAGTTGACGCCAGTATGGCAGGATCACTTCATCACGCGCGGTTTTCAGCATTAATGCGTGGGAGAGGTTATTGATATCTTCCGAAGTACAGGCAAAGTGGATGAATTCAGAAACCGCGTGCAGTTCCGGGATCTCCGCCACTTTTTCTTTCAGGAAATACTCAACCGCTTTAACGTCGTGGTTAGTGGTACGCTCGATAGTTTTGATGCGCGCCGCATCTTCTTCGCTGAAACTGGCGACGATTGCATCAAGGTAACCGATTGCGTCGGCAGCAAAAGCAGGAACTTCCTTGATCGCTGCGTGCGCGGCCAGTTTTTGCAGCCAACGTACTTCAACTTGTACACGGAATTTCAGCAAACCATATTCGCTGAAAATCCCGCGCAGCGCGCTGACTTTATCGCCGTAGCGTCCATCGACAGGGGAAACGGCGGTCAGTGAGGATAATTCCATAGATCACAACTCCGGGGTTAAATGAGCAAGAATTTGTTTTGCCTGAGTGGTCAGGCGATTACGAGAAAACATCAGTTGCAGACGTCCGCCGCCGACCTGGTGCCAGAGCACGGCGGCGCGAATGCCTGCCAGCAGGGTTGCGCGAACTTTCGCCTGCACTTGTGGGCTTTGCAGTACAGCAGGGGAACCGGTGACCTGAATGCGCGGGCCAAGCGGGCTGATCACATCAACATAGATAGCAGCCATCGCGCTCATCAGCGTTTCGGACTGTAAATCGAAGTGTTCGAGCTGGCGTTGCAGGCCGTTGATCCGGTTGCCCAGAGTGTCGAGCGCGCCTTTCGCTGAGGAGAGTTTGCGCTCAAGCACCATCAAGCTGAGTGTGTAGCGGGTTAACTCAGCGTTTAAGCCCTGGCGACTGCTGGCATTGAGCACGCCGAGCAGGGTTTCCAGCCCGACGCGCAGGTTGGCTTCGCTACCGCCAAAAACCGCCAGCGTCGAGCTGGGGTTCATATCAATAATACTGTTGAGTGAGACGTGTAGCGCATCGGCATCACAATGCCCCTGGTGAGCGAGTTGTTGCACCAGGCGTGCCGACTGACAAATACCGGCCAGGGCGAGGGTGATGTCATAGTAATTCTTTGCCACGTTCACTGCTTCCTTGTTTTAAGTAAAGATAATAATCAGACCGGCAGCGGCAGACGCTGCTCAATAATACCGCCACCGAGGCACACTTCACCGTTATAGAAGACGGCAGACTGGCCCGGCGTCACGGCGGCAACCGGTTCATCGAAAATCACTTCAATGCGATCATCGTCCAGCGCCTTGACGGTGCAAGGGATATCGGTCTGGCGATAGCGGGTTTTTACCGTGCAACGCATAGTGCCGGTGAATGGTTCGCGATCGACCCAGTGCAACTGCTGGGCAATCAACCCGACAGACATCAGCCGCGGGTGTTCATGGCCCTGAGCGACAACCAGAATGTTGTTTTCGACGTCTTTGTCCACCACATACCACGGTTCTTCGGTACCTTCTTTGGTGCCACCGATACCCAGACCTTTACGCTGACCGAGAGTGTGATACATCAGCCCCTGGTGCTCACCAATTTCATCGCCATCGACGGTAATGATTTTGCCCGGTTGCGCCGGGAGATAACGGCCCAGGAACTCGCGGAATTTACGTTCGCCAATGAAGCAAATGCCGGTAGAGTCTTTTTTCTTCGCGGTGACCAGACCAAGATCTTCAGCAATCTTACGCACCTGCGGTTTTTCCAGTTCGCCGACCGGGAACAGGCTTTGCGCAATCTGCTCATGGCTGAGCGTATAAAGGAAGTAGCTCTGGTCTTTATTGCTGTCCAGACCACGCAGCAGGCGGCTCTTGCCATCGACATCGGCCCGACGTACGTAATGACCGGTAGCGATATAATCGGCACCTAAATCTTCGGCGGCAAATTCGAGGAAGGCTTTAAATTTGATCTCTTTGTTGCACAGAATATCCGGATTCGGCGTGCGACCGGCTTTATATTCGGCAAGGAACAGTTCGAAGACGTTGTCCCAGTACTCGGCAGCAAAGTTAACGGTGTGCAGTTCAATGCCGAGCTTGTCGCAGACAGCCTGGGCATCAGCCAGATCCGCTGCCGCTGTGCAATATTCCTCACCGTCGTCTTCTTCCCAGTTCTTCATAAACAGGCCTTCAACCTGATATCCCTGTTGTTGCAACAGCCAGGCAGAAACGGAGGAATCGACACCGCCGGACATGCCGACGATTACTTTTTTTGCGGTTTCAGACATTGGATCACTCACGACATTGAACTTCAAGGCGGCGTATTCTATCACGCAGCCTTTTAGATGACACCCTTTGTAAAAGGCCAGTTAAAATCGCCAATCATCTCCAGCGGATAGCGTTGCCCGCTTTGATAACAACGGATACTTTCCGCCACCAGCGGCGAACGAAGATTTGACGCCTGTAAAATTTCTTCGGCGCTGACCCAACGACAGCAGTCGATATCGCTGTCATGAGGCTGGGTCGGGCATATTTGCTCAAGCTCAATGGCAAAGAGGAAACGCAAAAACGGCGTTTTATCTGGCGCAATCCACTGATGCATACGAATAAAGTGTTGCGGTTGCGCGCTGATGCCGGTTTCTTCCCATAGCTCACGGGCGGCAGCTTCCACTAAGGTTTCATCGGCTTCCAGATGCCCGGCAGGTTGGTTCCATAACGCTTTACCATTAATCGTCTCTTCAACGACTAAAAATTTACCCTCTGCGTGCACTACGCAAGCAACGGTAACGTGCGGTTTAAACATTGTGCATCCTTATTCTGTTGCTTCTCGCCATTCGCCATTGGCAAGGTTATCCAAAGTGTAATCACCCATCGCATAACGAATCAGTCGCAGCGTGGGGAAGCCAACATGGGCGGTCATGCGGCGCACCTGGCGATTACGTCCTTCATATAAGGTGATCTTCAGCCAGCTGGTGGGAATACTTTTGCGTTCACGAATTGGTGGATTCCGCGGCCATAACCACGCGGGTTCGTCAACCAGCTCCGCGCCTGCGGGCAGGGTAGGGCCATCATTTAAGGTTACGCCATTGCGCAAGGCTTCAATTGCGTCTTGCGTGGGAAAACCTTCCACCTGCACATAATAGATTTTTCCGGTGCGTTTACCCGGCTGGGTTAAACGCGCCTGCAACGCGCCGTTATTGGTCAGCACCAGTAACCCTTCGCTATCGCGGTCAAGACGACCTGCTGCATAAACGCCCTGAACCGGGATGAATTCTTTTAATGTTTTGCGTCCGGCTTTATCGGTGAACTGCGGAAGAACATCGTAGGGTTTATTGAAGAGGATCACACGCGTGGGCTGGTTTTCAGGTTTACGCCTGGTAGAACGTTGCGAGCTGAATCGCTTAACCTGGTGATTTCTAAAAGAAGTTTTTTGCATGGTATTTTCAGAGATTATGAATTGCCGCATTATAGCCTAATAACGCGCATCTTTCATGACGGCAAACAATAGGGTAGTATTGACAAGCCAATTACAAATCATTAACAAAAAATTGCTCTAAAGCATCCGTATCGCAGGACGCAAACGCATATGCAACGTGGTGGCAGACGAGCAAACCAGTAGCGCTCGAAGGAGAGGTGAATGGAAAGTAAAGTAGTTGTTCCGGCACAAGGCAAGAAGATCACCCTGCAAAACGGCAAACTCAACGTTCCTGAAAATCCGATTATCCCTTACATTGAAGGTGATGGAATCGGTGTAGATGTAACCCCAGCCATGCTGAAAGTGGTCGACGCTGCAGTCGAGAAAGCCTATAAAGGCGAGCGTAAAATCTCCTGGATGGAAATTTACACCGGTGAAAAATCCACACAGGTTTATGGTCAGGACGTCTGGCTGCCTGCTGAAACTCTTGATCTGATTCGTGAATATCGCGTTGCCATTAAAGGTCCGCTGACCACTCCTGTTGGTGGCGGTATTCGCTCTCTGAACGTTGCCCTGCGCCAGGAACTGGATCTCTACATCTGCCTGCGTCCGGTACGTTACTATCAGGGCACTCCAAGCCCGGTTAAACACCCTGAACTGACCGATATGGTTATCTTCCGTGAAAACTCGGAAGACATTTATGCGGGTATCGAATGGAAAGCAGACTCTGCCGACGCCGAGAAAGTGATTAAATTCCTGCGTGAAGAGATGGGGGTGAAGAAAATTCGCTTCCCGGAACATTGTGGTATCGGTATTAAGCCGTGTTCGGAAGAAGGCACCAAACGTCTGGTTCGTGCAGCGATCGAATACGCAATTGCTAACGATCGTGACTCTGTGACTCTGGTGCACAAAGGCAACATCATGAAGTTCACCGAAGGCGCGTTTAAAGACTGGGGCTACCAGCTGGCGCGTGAAGAGTTTGGCGGTGAACTGATCGACGGCGGCCCGTGGCTGAAAGTTAAAAACCCGAACACCGGCAAAGAGATCGTCATTAAAGACGTGATTGCTGATGCATTCCTGCAACAGATCCTGCTGCGTCCGGCTGAATATGATGTTATCGCCTGTATGAACCTGAACGGTGACTACATTTCTGACGCTCTGGCAGCGCAGGTTGGCGGTATCGGTATCGCCCCTGGAGCAAACATCGGTGACGAATGCGCCCTGTTTGAAGCCACCCACGGTACTGCGCCGAAATACGCCGGTCAGGACAAAGTAAACCCTGGCTCTATTATTCTCTCCGCTGAGATGATGTTACGCCATATGAGTTGGACTGAAGCGGCTGACCTGATTGTTAAAGGTATGGAAGGCGCAATCAATGCCAAGACCGTAACTTATGACTTCGAACGTCTGATGGAAGGCGCTAAACTGCTGAAATGTTCAGAATTTGGTGATGCGATCATCAAGAACATGTAATCACTACATGTGTTTAATATTGCAACGGGCGTATAACACGCCCGTTGTTTTATTTATGTAGGTATTATTAATAGCATATCGAGCATATTTATATAAAACCCTTTACTTGAGCCCATATGGGCATATTTTTATAATGCAACTATTATGCAAACATTTATTTGTTATTTTGCTTTCTCCTGGAGGACACTCTTGACTGCTTTTGAGTAGACTCCATAAATCCTTGTTGAATGGTGCGATGTTATAAATAGTAATAGGATATTCTTTATCTTTAAGGATAATTCCAGATTTAACCGGTGTAAATATACTGCCAGGAGGGAGAAATATAGTAGATTGATACCAGATGATCATTTTCATATTACCCCATATGGCTGAAAAAGATATGCCGCATGAAGGTTGAATTACCGTGTCAATTACTATCCACTTCATTTGTTATGTCTTATCCCACGGTATTTAATATGGTTCATTAGGATGTTTATTTCTTGATTTTGCATATGAGTATATTACCCCCCCTCAAAAAAATAAATTAATTAAAATGATGGCTTATATAAAATAAAATTTAAAGCAAGGAATCTCAATGGATGTTAAACAAAATGAGATTTTGTGAAAGCAATAAATTATTGACTTCGTTTTAGATTTGTTTAGCTATAATGTTATACATTCAAATGACTGAACATCCTGTAATTAAAACATAGCCTTTATGCTACTTTGTGCCAATTTGCTAAACATTATGGTTGCCTTTTTATATAACGATAATAATGAATATAAGCATGACATGAGAATAAGGTTTCAATTTTTGAGTTATATAGGAATGATTTAACCTGTTCCTGGCTAAAATACATATAACCGGATGATGACTAAACCAAAATACATGTGCGTTAAGTATTGAAACGGACGTGTGGCACGGCCGTTGTTTTTATAAATATGTTAACCGTTATAAAATAACGTATCAAAAGTCAAGTGATCACATTTCAAATATCAAGTTGATAGTATTAGTCTGGTGATTATTTATGGGTGACAATAAAAAGACAGTATTAATCATCCATAGAGATAGTCTCTGCACTTTTATTTCCATTATGCTAATGCCTTACTGAATTATGAAGCATTTCTTAAGTATCCAACTTTAGCTAGATTAATGGTTTATTATTTTCTACATCTTCAATATATAAAAGCGTATTATCAATGGCGTAGTAACTGCGTTTGTTATGATTAACATCAGTAACCCACCGGAAAACGCCCGCGCCTGCCAGTGTTGAACAGTATTCCCGAAATGTAGATTTTCCGCAAATATGAAGCAATGCGGCCTCTTTTATTTTAGCAGGGTTCTTGGTCGTACTAACTTTTAACAGGTTCCTGGTTCCTCTTAATAACAAAACCGTATCATCGTGAGTAATAATTCTGATGTTATCCGTAGCCAGATAATAAATGTAATGTGCAATACGGTGATGTTTTAATTCTGAATAAAACCAGGAGAAGTTTTGCTCTTTTCTCACTTGCTCAAACATCTTTTGAAAAACAACGACCTGATCCATCAGGATAATAACCTCTTGTTAGTTGTGAGACTGCGTAGTGTGCACGATCGGTTTTACCACTTCAATCTGGTCTGTCCTTTGGCTGTGATATGTACAGAGTGTGATAGAGGGAATATCTGAATTCTCCCGGTGAGCATTTTGCAACGGACCAGCTCCGGTACAAACGCTGTTGTGGGTTCAGATTATAACATTCTGTCTAAGGGGCGGGATAAAGGTGAAATTAGGGGGCATGAAAGATGACTTTATAACCTTGCTCACCCCAGTGTTGTAAAAGTTCGTTTTGCCTTCTCGTTGGTGCCATGCCTGTCCAGACAATCAATGTTTGCGTCGGGAACAGTTCCGGGCGCGGCGATTCAATGGGATCAGCAAGAACAGAAATGTGCCATCCTGACAATGATAAACGCCATGCTTCCAGCCACAATCGTGCTCTCTCTTCAACATTCCACGCCATCAGAATGGCTTCTTTACCGGGCTTACGGCGCATTTCGAAAAGCGAGGTTGCTGCGTATTCAATTAATGCGCCGTCAAACATACTGCTCATAATGCGGGAGGTGTTGTGATCAAGCACGAGACGCTGGCGAACAGGAAGGTAAACATGATTAATCAATTGATCTACTGGGTACTCTCGACCCAGTGAAATAATTCTCGCGCGTAGTTTGGCAGGATTAGCCATGCGAAGAATTGACATCATCTCTTCTTGCAGGCGGCTCCAGTCATCTTCCGTATCCTGGCTGGTGGTTTCCAGTAATGCTTTAACTTTGCCTACAGGGACGCCATTACTTATCCAACGCTTGATCTCTTCGATGCGTTGTATGTCTTCTTCATCAAAGAGTCGGTGTCCGCCTTCACTGCGCTGTGGTTTTAACAAACCGTAGCGGCGTTGCCAGGCCCGGAGAGTGACAGGATTAATCCCGCAACGTTCAGCAACATCACCAATGCTGTAATAAGCCACAATTCCTCCTTGCGGTCACAAATCTCCGTCGCCTGTACACGACCCAATAATACTTTGTACAATATACGCTAAAATTGTACAAAGTATAAATAAGATTTCAGCTAAATTGGATGAAACATTATTTTTAATGTGGATTAAATTTAAACGTAACGTATTCATTTTCACGATGATTTACTGAAATCATGTGAAAGAATGTGCTGAAAATTATTTTTTCTCTGGCCACGCTATGGAAGGGATACCATTCAATTTAGCTTTAGCAAACAGATCTCCCTGAAACATCTTAATTCCTGCGGATTCAAGCCACATCCACTCTTCTGGTGTTGCCACGCCCATAGCACTGACTTGAATTTCAAGTGATGTACAGCATTTTATGATCGCCTGAATAATTGCCTGCCGTGGCCCACTTTTATGAACATTGGTAATCAATTCCTGACTGATTTTAATTCTGTCAGGCTGGAAGCGTGACAGGAGTAACAAACCAGCAAAACCTGCGCCAAAATGATCAATTGCTACACTGATACCAGCAGCCTTTAGCGATTTAATCGCTTCGGCAAACTCATCAAACCGAGATATGACTTCACTTTCAGTAAATTCAACGATGATTTGTTCAGGCACCAGAGCATTGGCCTTTATTTCATTAAGTAAAAAAGAGACTGCGTCAGGTTCGTTAACCAGGGTCATAGGTAATAGATTGATTGAAATCATTTTATCACCGAGCTCAAGTGCGTGTGCCATCGTGAATGCAAGCGCCTTACTTTTGAGATCCGCTGTGTAGATTTCCCCGTCTTTACGCTGCCCAACCGCTATGGCTGATGGGCTATCTTCATTTTTTGCACAATGGCTTCAAAAGCGATTATCCGCCGCGATAAGGGATCGACAATAGGATGAAAGGCAAAGTGGTCGTTTATAGTTGGTGAAAGGGCACAGGAATCAAGTTCTTTATCAGATCCGTCAGCGATAAAAAGCCAGGAGTCTTCGGCAGGGATCTCGAAATAGGTTGATTGTTCGGTTGCAAGGACAAAAGTACGAAAAAATTGTAGCGCTCTGTCATCATAAGTTAGCTGAAATTTTGATGTGCCTTTGTCGAATACGGCCTGTAAAACGTCATCTCGCTCGTGCAGGCGCAAATCAAATAATTCCATTCCCGCTTTGCCAAAACGGCGAGCAGGCGCGTAATCGCACAGCAGCTCAACAATATTATAGTGCCGTGGATCCTGGCATATAGCCCGATATATCATTTTAACCTGTTCTTCCGGACCTTCCAGAAGCTGGAAAAAATGAGAACCATTAAACAGTAAGATCCCTGTTACGTCAGACTGCATGTTCCTGCGATTTGCTATCGAAACCATTTCTTCGATTTTTTTGACAGGTTCGTCGTCACGTATATGGCTACGATAAATAAGGGTGGTAAGCATTAACAATCCAGGGTAATGGGTGAGGCGAGAGTAAGACGGTAACAGACATATCTTCTTGTGTCTTTCTTTTAATACCAAAACATAACCGTTTCTTTACATTGATAAAAAATGGAAAAAGTTGAACACTAGTTGGCGAAAAATCTTGTATAGATTGTCAGTTAAATGATGCAATATTTTTTATCATAACACATTGTTTTATATGCATTAGCACTAATTGCAAAAAATTAATTTATCATTCTGTACACATATTTCGTACAAGTTTGCTATTGTTACTTCACTTAACATTGATTAACATTTTTAACAGAGGCGTAGCATGCATCAAAATTCAGTGACTTTAGATTCTGCGGGAGCAATCACTCGTTACTTTGCAAAAGCTAACTTGCATACTCAGCAGGAAACTCTCGGGGAAATTGTGACTGAGATTTTGAAAGATGGACGTAATCTGAGTCGAAAGTCGCTTTGTGCCAAACTTCTTTGCCGACTGGAACACGCGACTGGGGAAGAGGAACAGAAACATTATAATGCACTAATTGGGTTGCTTTTTGAATAATGCAACAGCCTGATTATTTAACAGGTTAGCTATGAAGTCGTTATGAAGACATCTGATAATGAACGTATAAAATATGAAATTACTGGCCAGGCGGTGCTCCAGATACTGCGCATGAAGATAAATTTTTCATTGCAGACTCTTATTAAGCAATTACTCGTAATGAAATCGGCTGAGGAAGATGCTTTCCGACGCGATTTAATTGACAGCATAATTCGTGATTTTAGCAATAGTGATTCAGGAGGGCCAAACCGAAGAACAGCGACAGCTGACAATAAAAGTATGTTCAATGGTAAGAAAATAAACAGAATACATTAAAATTTCATAAGTAAGATGAGAGGTTACCATGCTTGAAGATACTACAATTCATAATGCAATAACTGATAAAGCGTTAGCAAGTTACTTTCGCAGTTCGGGTAATTTGTTAGAAGAAGAATCAGCAGTGTTAGGGCAGGCTGTCACCAATTTAATGCTTTCAGGCGATAATGTTAATAATAAAAATATTATCTTAAGTCTGATACACTCCTTGGAAACAACAAGTGATATTCTCAAAGCTGATGTGATTAGAAAAACACTGGAAATCGTGTTGCGATACACAGCTGATGATATGTAACTTCTAATTATTAAGTATAAGTTTATAGAAAACTCATTCATCTTATTTTTGTCTGTCGCTTTAGACTATACACAGCATAATTTTATTGGGTTAATATTTCTACGAGGCTGACATGAATAATTCAATCCCAGAGAGATTTATTTTTCAATGTGCTTTGTTTAAAAATCTCGAGAGGGAGGTGTTCATGACGCATGGGTATGTTGATAGTCATATTATTGATCAGGCTTTACGCTTGCGTTTAAAAGATGAAACCAGTGTGATTCTTTCTGATCTCTATCTGCAAATATTGCAGTACATTGAAATGCATAAGACTACACTAACGGATATCATTATTAATGACAGGGAATCCGTGCTCTCTTAGAACTTGAGTAAGGTTTTAGAATAAACATCAGCTGTATCACCATGCTGATGCAAAGTGAGCATTTCAGGCGTTATGCTTTCTTATTATGTCCGCAATATCAGGTGTCAAGAATGGAGAGTTCTCGCTCTCCATTCTTGACGCCTGATATCCCGCCTAACTTATTTTGTACTGCCTACATTATGCTCAATAATTAATGGGTTAGATCAAGATGGAGAAAATTTTATCTTCGGCGTGGATATTTCTTATGCTCTCTACCATGCTCTCTGTAGATGCCAGCGCGAGCGAATGAATGGCATTTTCATGTATTAAACCCTTTGGCCGGGACAAGCAAATGCGCAATACACTCATACCCATCCTCGTTGCGATATGCTTGTTTATTACCGGTGTCGCTATTTTGAACATCCAGCTCTGGTATTCCGCAAAAGCAGAGTACCTGGCGGGAGCGAGATATGCCGCCAACAATATCAATCATATACTTGAAGAAGCGTCACAAGCGACTCAAACAGCGGTTAACATTGCCGGGAAGGAATGCAACCTCGAGGAGCAATATCAGCTTGGCACTGAAGCAGCTCTGAAACCTCACCTGCGCACAATCATCATTCTCAAACAGGGAATAGTCTGGTGTACATCCCTGCCTGGGAATCGGGTCCTGTTGTCTCGTATTCCTGTTTTCCCGGACAGTAATTTACTGTTGGCTCCAGCAATCGACACCGTTAATAGATTACCTATCCTGCTCTATCAGAACCAATTTGCAGATACGCGCATTTTGGTTACGATAAGCGATCAGCATATTCGTGGGGCACTTAATGTACCCTTGAAAGGGGTAAGGTATGTATTTTACGCGTGGCGGATGACATTATTGGACCAACGGGTGATGTGATGACGCTTAATGGACATTATCCCTATACCGAGAAGGTTCACTCCACAAAATATCATTTCACTATTATCTTTAACCCGCCGCCACTCTTTAGCTTCTACAGACTTATCGATAAAGGCTTTGGGATTTTAATATTTATTCTGTTAATCGCCTGCGCCGCTGCCTTCCTGCTTGATAGATATTTCAATAAAAGCGCAACGCCTGAAGAGATCCTGCGACGGGCAATAAATAATGGGGAGATCGTCCCTTTTTACCAACCTGTGGTAAATGGTCGGGAAGGGACATTGCGGGGAGTTGAGGTGTTAGCCCGCTGGAAACAACCTCACGGTGGATATATATCACCCGCGGCATTTATTCCACTTGCTGAAAAATCCGGATTAATCGTTCCGCTTACGCAAAGCCTGATGAATCAGGTTGCCAGACAGATGAACGCTATCGCGAGTAAATTGCCGGAAGGTTTTCATATTGGAATTAATTTTAGCGCTTCGCATATTATTTCGCCGACGTTTGTCGACGAGTGTTTAAATTTCCGTGACAGTTTTACCCGCCGCGATTTAAACCTTGTTCTGGAAGTCACCGAGCGTGAGCCATTGAATGTTGATGAAAGTCTGGTTCAGCGGTTGAACATACTGCATGAAAATGGTTTTGTCATCGCACTGGATGATTTCGGTACTGGCTACTCAGGGCTTTCTTATCTTCATGACCTGCATATTGATTATATCAAAATTGATCACAGTTTCGTTGGCCGCGTAAACGCAGACCCAGAATCAACCCGAATTCTGGATTATGTATTGGATCTGGCGCGTAAACTTTCGATCAGTATCGTCGCTGAAGGTGTCGAAACGAAAGAACAACTTGACTATCTGAACCAAAATAATATCACATTTCAGCAGGGTTATTATTTCTATAAACCTGTTACATACATCGACCTGGTCAAAATTATCCTTTCTAAACCGAAGGTGAAGGTTGTGGTTGAGTGAAAATTGATCAGTAAGGCCATAGTGCGGTGTAATTATAGACAGCTAATTAGCTCGTTGCCTCTTGTTACTATTGTTCATTATTTTGTTTGCTATAATTGTTTGAAAGTTTTGACAGGATTGCCATTAGTAGCATGAACAATAGTAATAATCTGGATTATTTCACTCTCTATATCATATTTTCCATTGCATTTATGCTGATCACCCTCCTGGTCATCCTTATTGCAAAACCCAGTACCGGGCTGGGAGAAGTGCTTGTGACGATAAATTTGCTTAATGCCCTTGTTTGGCTGGCGATCAATCTGGTTAATCGATTAAGAGAAAGACTCGTCAACCACAGGGATCAGCAATAATCTTTCAGTTTCTCACTGTCAGTATGCGGCTGAATGGGTTGCTGGCAGTGAACGCCTGGATCATTGAAGGAAAGGCATTATTGCGCAAATAGTTGTCAACCCTGGTGTTATCACGGTTGTTTTTATATATCACCGAAATAATCCTCATCGCAACTATTAACAATTTTGATGTCGAAGAGTTATTTGTTAAACAAAATCGTCACCTCAAAGTGATCAATGTCATGAAAATAAGGTGAAAAATGATAATGCCGACTTATTTATCATTTATATATTGTCGCTGTTTATCTATTTAAATTTTTTGTGCTTTTGTTTTTGTCTTTACCCTCCGTTTTGGTAATCTGAGCTCATAGGTTATTTGACCAGGAATGTTTGTTAATCCAATGAATGGATGGTTAATCTATGAAACTGAAAAAACTCCCCGGGTTTAGTTTGGGACTTATTGCTCTGGCGGTGGGTAATGCATATGCAACACAATTGTTGGATGATTATAGTATAATTTCCTATATGACTGATGAAGAATCGCCGATTGAAATCAAAGATAATAATCCGATAAGTAATGGAGAGTATCTAACCACTGAAGACGAAAGCCATGCTGTGAAAGTGGATGACGGTGTAACTGGATATATAAATAATGCCAGTGTGATGACTAGTGGTGATGGATCTTATGGTATTTCTGTTGATAGTCAAAACAAAGTATTATATATAAGCGATAGCGATATTAAGACCTCTGGAAGCGTATCTGACAAAGAAAATGGAGGGATAACAGCCAGCGCAGTAGTCAGTGAATTTGGTGGCACCATCTTTATGAATGGTGATAATTCAGTCGAGTCGGGTGGGGCATATTCAGCGGGACTTTTAAGCCAGGTTAATGATTCTGAAAAGATGGTAAATAACACCCGTCTTGAAACCACAGATAAAACGAACATTGTTACCTCTGGGGAAAATGCAGTAGGTGTTCTTGCATGTTCAAGTCCTGGAGAGTCTCGAACATGTGTCGATGCTGTAGATGATGAAGTTAGTGATTCTAACAGTTACGAAGTTATTAGCCGTGCTGATTTAAAAATGAATGGTGGTTCCATAACAACTAATGGCATTAATAGCTATGGTGCTTATGCTAATGGGAAAAAAGCATATATTAATTTAGATTATGTGGCACTTGAAACTGTGGCTGATGGAAGTTATGCAGTTGCTATTCGACAAGGTAACATTGATATAAAAAATAGTTCTATTACAACAACAGGCACTAAAGCCCCCATTGCAAAAATATACAATGGTGGAGAGTTATTTTTTTCCAATGTCACCGAGGTATCAAAACAAGATAAAGGAATATCAATTGATGCATCAAATATCGATTCTCAAGCCAAAATAGCACTATTAAGTGTTGAACTTTCAAGTGCTTTGGATAGTATTGATGTTAACAAAACTACAACGGATGTAAGTATCCTTAATCGAAGTATTATCACACCTGGTAATAATGTTCTGGTTAATAATACTGGAGGTGACTTAAACATAATTTCGTCCGACTCTATTCTAAATGGAGCGACTAAACTCGTCAGCGGCACAACCACGCTGAAGCTTTCAGAAAATACAATCTGGAATATGAAAGATGACTCCGTTGTTACCCATCTGACTAATTCAGACAGTATTATCAATCTTTCGTATGATGATGGTCAAACATTTACCCAAGGAAAAACATTAACCGTAAAAGGTAATTATGTCGGTAATAATGGTCAGCTTAATATCCGCACCGTATTAGGTGATGATAAATCGGCTACGGACAGACTTATTGTTGAGGGTAATACTTCGGGTTCAACTACCGTCTATGTGAAAAATGCTGGAGGAAGCGGCGCGGCCACGCTAAACGGGATCGAACTCATAACTGTGAATGGCGATGAATCTCCAGCAGATGCCTTCAGATAAGGTGATGCAAGGATTGCAGCTGGAGCTTTCGAATATCAACTAAAACAACAAGGCAAAAACTGGTATTTGACAAGTTATCAGTCAGTGAATGAGGAGGATAACAGCTCAGAGGGAAATTCAGAATCAACAGAAACGCCTACCCCCGTCCTGCGCCCCGAAGCTGGAAGTTACGTCGCTAACCTGGCAGCTGCTAACACTCTTTTTGTTATGCGTCTGAACGACCGTGCGGGTGAAACGCGCTACATCGATCCTGTAACTGAACAGGAGCGTTCAAGCCGACTTTGGCTACGTCAAATTGGCGGGCATAATGCCTGGCGTGACAGCAACGGACAGTTGAGAACGACCTCGCATCGCTACGTCTCGCAGTTAGGGGGCGATCTGTTAACCGGTGGTTTTACCGATAGTGACAGTTGGCGTTTGGGAGTGATGGCTGGTTATGCCCGCGACTACAACTTAACTCATTCCAGCGTGTCGGATTATCGTTCGAAAGGGAGTGTCAGAGGCTATAGCGCAGGGCTGTATGCCACCTGGTTTGCCGATGACATCAGTAAAAAAGGCGCATACATTGACTCCTGGGCGCAATATAGCTGGTTTAAAAACTCGGTGAAAGGGGATGAATTAGCCTATGAATCCTATAGCGCGAAAGGTGCAACCGTCTCGCTGGAAGCGGGTTACGGTTTTGCCCTGAATAAATCCTTTGGTCTGGAAGCGGCGAAATATACGTGGATCTTCCAGCCACAGGCACAGGCTATCTGGATGGGCGTCGATCATAATGCGCACACGGAAGCCAATGGCTCACGTATTGAGAATGACGCAAATAACAACATCCAGACCCGACTCGGCTTCCGCACCTTTATTCGTACTCAGGAGAAAAACAGCGGTCCGCACGGTGACGACTTTGAACCTTTTGTTGAAATGAACTGGATCCATAACAGTAAAGATTTTGCTGTCTCAATGAACGGTGTGAAAGTCGAACAAGATGGGGCGAGTAATTTGGGGGAAATTAAACTTGGCGTAAATGGCAACCTGAATCCAGCGGCCAGCGTCTGGGGAATGTGGGCGTGCAGCTGGGTGATAATGGCTACAATGACACCGCAGTGATGGTGGGCCTGAAATATAAGTTCTGATCCCGCCGTTAGCTAAAAAACCGCGTCGTATTCATCGACGCGGTACATATGAAATATTATTTTTTGCCGATAGCACGCATGGTGTCATCAATTGCCGTGATCAACAGCATTTGCGGGTCTTTAGCGCAAACCTGATTCAGTTTTTCTACCACTTTGGCGCTCAGTTCCGGAGATTGCTCAATTTTTAAATCACGGCTGGCAACGCTGGCATTACCCATTACCGCAACAATTTCTGCAATCTGTGCGCTGTCAGTTTTTGCCATTTCGTTGGCTTCTGCGCAAGTAATATAGGTTTCTGACGGCAAACCGTTTTTAATATTGTAGTCCTGCGCCCAGGTCATTGGTGCGAAAACAAACAGGCCCGCCAGTAAAGCAAATTTTTTCATCATCATTCCTTATTTCATTTTACCCAGAATTGCACCACCCGTACCGCCAATCACGGCACCTTTAATCGCCCCTTCGAGGCCATTGCCGGTCAGAACGCCAGTGACAGCACCAACGGCGGCACCCACTTTTGCACCTTTACGCGCATTTTTACCGTCGCGGCCTTTTTCTGTTACTGCACCAACACCAGCGCCAACAGCTGCACCTTTCAGTACGCCATTAACACCATTGCCAGTAAGTAAACCAACGCCTGCGCCTAGCAATGCACCTTTCGTGGTGCGGTTCATATCCGCCATCGCTGGCGTGGAGCAGAACAATGCTGAGATAAGCCCGAAGGCAAGTATTTTTTTCTTCAACTTAGATGTCCGGTATTAAGTAAGTTGCACACACAATAATTTCGTCTTCAATTAAGATCTGCTTAACTAAAGAACGCTCGCTATTATTCAGATAATTCAAAATGAGCGTGGCTGTGATGATAGGAATTATGTTTTTTACGTGAATGAGAATAATCTTAAATGAGGAATAACTCATTGATTGACAATATATTTATTCAAGAAGTGTCATTGACTGTTAACGCAATGTTGTAAAGGTAAGATAATCTGATTTATCAATATTATTGTGTGATTTTTATGTGAGCAGAAGATATTCATCAGCAACGATTACATTAGTCATTTTATTTTGCCGACGGCCTCATTGTCGAAAGATAAGCGTACGACAGTATTATCAGAAAAGAGTGATTTTTTATCCAACTACACTTCAGCGCACTGCGTGTAAAAAATGCCTCTTTCTTATGCGGGATATCATCATTTCATCATGATGTCTTTGGTGAGCGGTGAACACAATACACCTGCGCTGTCTCTTCAGGATGAATCCCCTGGTCTGGTGCCTGCGGGCTGATGTTGCAGCAGAGCTTAGGTCACTTAGACGCTACTATCATTTATCCAATGGCATGGAATCGAAATCAGTCGATACCCGCAGTATATATCGTGAACTGGGTGCAACGCTGAGTTACAACATGCGCCTGGGGAACGGTATGGAAATGAACCCTGGCTGAAGGCGGCTGTGCGCAAAGAATTTGTCGATGATAACCGGGTGAAGGTGAATAATGACGGTAATTTCGTCAATGATTTGTCGGGCAGACGTGGAATATACCAGGCAGCTATTAAAGCCTCATTCAGCAGTACGTTTAGCGGACATCTCGGGGTGGGGTATAGCCATGGTGCCGGTGTGGAATCCCCGTGGAACGCGGTGGCTGGTGTGAACTGGTCGTTCTGACCATCAACGATTAAACTGCGCTTCGGCGCAGTTTTCGTTTACAGGATGTTGAAAGGGAAAATTCTGGGGCAAAAAAAGCCCGCCAGTTACGGCGGGAAACCTCATCCTATGGGAGAACAATGAATAATGAAATTGCGGGGTTATCATCTCCCAGTATATCCATACTAACAATAAGGTTATTTACTCAACCAGGCATAAACATTTTGTTTTGTGCGTGGGAACAGCCTTAAGGTGTAAAGGGGGAGGTGGAAATAGCAATGAGGAGTATCAGCAAGAATACTCGCCGCTTTACCACAACGTGGATGAGAGGGATGAAAAACTCAAGGCAGAGATAACTCTGCCTTGAAGATAAATGCGCTTTTACAGCGGGCTTATTTCAGCTCTTCTGCTTCCGGTAAGGTCACGTTCAGCTCAAGAATAGAAATATCGCCATCTTTTTGCTCAAGCTGTACGGTTACCATCTCAGGATCAATTTGTACGTATTTACAAATAACCTCAAGAATATCTTTACGCAACTGCGGCAGATAATGCGGTTCTGCATCGCTGCGACGGCGTTCAGCAACAATAATCTGCAGCCGTTCTTTTGCAATGTTGGCTGTGTTTTTCTTCCGCGAGAGAAAGAAATCGAGTAATGCCATAACTTATCCTCCGAACAAGCGTTTGAGGAAGCCTTTCTTCTCTTCTTCAATGAAGCGGAAAGGACGTTCTTCTCCCAACAGACGTTCTACGGTATCTGCGTAGGCTTTACCCGCATCGGCGTTAATGTCGAGAATGACCGGTTCACCCTGGTTAGAGGCGCGCAATACTGATTGATCCTCTGGGATCACGCCGACGAGTTTGATGCGCAGGATCTCCAGCACATCTTCCATGCTCAGCATGTCACCTCTGCTTACGCGGCCTGGGTTATAGCGCGTTAACAGCAGGTGCTCTTTAATAGGCTCTTCGCCATTTTCTGCGCGGCGTGATTTCGACGCCAGAATGCCTAAAATACGGTCAGAGTCGCGTACTGAGGAGACTTCCGGGTTGGTGGTAATAATGGCTTCGTCTGCAAAATAGAGTGCCATTAACGCACCGGTTTCAATCCCTGCCGGGGAGTCACAAACGATAAATTCAAAATCCATCGCTTTCAGATCATCAAGAACTTTGGCGACCCCTTCACGGGTGAGGGCATCTTTATCGCGTGTTTGCGATGCCGGCAGAATATAGAGATTTTCAGTACGCTTATCTTTAATTAACGCCTGATTTAGCGTTGCATCGCCCTGAATGACGTTGACGAAATCGTAAACGACCCGGCGTTCACAACCCATAATCAGGTCGAGATTACGCAGGCCGATATCAAAATCTATCACGACAGTTTTCTTTCCCTTCTGGGCCAAACCAGTGGCGATGGCCGCGCTGGAGGTTGTCTTACCAACACCCCCTTTGCCCGAAGTAACAACAATAATGCGTGCCATAGAAATTCCTTGTTAAAAAGGGATCAATTTAACGGTTGAACGGTCAAAGCGTTTTCGACTAACTGCAGTCGCGCCGCTTTGCCATAAAATTCTGTTGGGATTTGATCACTCAGCCAGTATTCACCTGCGATGGACACCAGTTCCGCCATCAGGTTCGTACAAAATATTTGCGTTTCCCGGTCACCACTTGCCCCTGCCAGCGCACGACCGCGCATCATGCCATAGACATGAATGTTCCCATCGGCAATCAATTCGGCCCCAGCGCTAACGTGGCTTGTAACAATCAGATCACATTGTGGAGCATAAATACGCTGACCGGAACGCACCGGGGTATCTATTAAACGCGTTTTTGTGACCGGCGTTGTATTTTGCGCTGGAGCCTGCGGTGTGGGAGCTGGACGTGGCGCTTTTTCCTTTCCTTCCGTCAGGATAGGCAGCCCCATCTTTTCAATTTCGGCTTTAAGTTGCGCATCTTTGCAGCCACTTACGCCAATAACCCGCAAACCGGTTGCCGAAACCGCCTTATGCATCGCTGACCAGTTTACCGGGTCTTCCAGTGCACTGACGTTGAGTACAACGGGGGCATGTTTTAAAAATGCGGGGGCCTGAGCGATTTTGTCTTCCAGCGCCTGATGGATAACCTTAGGTTCTGCCTCATGCAGATGAACCACAGATAAAGTGAAGCTACTGCCTTTAAGCTCGATTGGCGTGTTTGACATCCTGGCCTTACTCAATTAGCTATTAATCATCGCCAGCGCGCGATGATGTTCCGAAGACTATAAGGCATGTTATAGTCTGGATTATATTGAGGCAAGTCACCCTCCCATTTATTCAGAGTAAAAGTCTATTCTGTGATAAATGGCGCTGATTCATAGCTTAAAAAATACCCTTGTCAATCAACCCATTGCCGTCGTACTTTTGATTGTTCTTATTTACGCTTCCTTTTTCCGCACCCTAATCGTGACAGCATCTCCAGACCTGTTTAAATATCCAGTATTGAGGCAAGTGTATTTTTTCACCACGCCAGGCTTTCTTAACTTTCCATTTTTTGCGGCATCATTAAAGAACAGATACCCGTTATCTTAATATCCGCCACAGAATTGCTCTATCATAGAAACCGCAGAAGACGTCTGATACTTCTGTCAGGTCATCGTAACTCGTCCAGGTCAGCGGTTTTGATTACGGATTGATGATGAAATGAGCATAAGTGTTGTACGGTTGGATTATCAGGATGTGCTATGAATATGATGCGTATTTTTTATATCGGATTGTCAGGTGTGGGGATGATGTTCTCATCAATGGCGTCTGGAAATGACGCTGGCGGGCTTCAATCTCCTGCGTGTGGCGTTGTTTGCGACCCGTATATTTGTGTGAGTTCAGATGGCATTTCCCCAGCGTTAACAAGGAAATATCTCGGCGAAAAAGCCGCTGAAAACTTACAATCATTACAAGGCTACGATCCCAGCGAATTTACATTCTCTAACGGTGTATTTTGCGATGTTAAAGAAAAATTATGTCGTGATGATCGTTATTTTGGTGTGGATGGTAAGCGGAGTGGAAAAATCAATCAAACCACCACAAAGATGTTATTTATGTGTCGTGAGTGATGTCTTGTTTACATTATGTTCTATTCGTCATTAACCTCTTAAGCGACAGAGAGGAGTGGGGCGTTAACGTTTATGACGGGGAGAGTCCCCGTCGGTTGATATTTACTTAATTTGAATATCGACGTTATATTTTTTAGTTTTGTTTTTACGGGCGTCGTTTCGGGTTTGCAGCACTCGCAGCTCATATTTGCCAGAAGCAGGGAGTGAGTATTGTCCGTGACTATCGAGTTCTGGGGAATATCTGGATAAATCAACAGAATCATCGATTCCTGGCCCGAAGAGGTAAGTATCAGCGCCTTCATTAGAGATACTCACATGTACTTTCTGACCTTTTTTGGCATAGAAGGTATATGTATCGTAATCGTATCCCTTTATTTCGCCGGAGTACTGAGCGCTGCTATGGCCTTTTCTGAACTCAACATTGACATTCTTACCCGCAGCAAAGCTCGTGGAGGTTAGCAGTGCAAACAGCAATACAGCCTTACTGATGCTCTTGATTTTCATTGGTAGTCTCCTGTTCAGAATGAGTACGATGAACTGTTATAATATAACAATCCCTTACGGGAGAATTCCAGTGGCTTTTCTGCGTTCGGTAAAATCCCGGCGCGGCATTTTTTGCCGGGGGGATTACTTATAAAGGGGCATGGACTCAACAAACCGCAGAAATCTACAGCTGGCTGGCTTGTGGCGCGGGTTTCATTGATGTTAGCTTATGCCAAAACCTGGCATCTTAAAGAGTAAAAGTATGTTTTGTGTGATTTATCGAAGCAGCAAGCGTGACCAGACCTATTTATATGTCGAAAAAAAAGACGATTTTTCGCGTGTTCCTGAGGAACTGATGAAAGGTTTTGGTCAGCCTCAGTTAGCGATGATTCTGCCGTTGGATGGGCGGAAGAAACTGGTCAATGCTGATATTGAAAAGGTTAAACTGGCATTAACCGAGCAAGGTTACTATTTGCAGTTACCGCCACCACCCGAAGATTTGCTGAAGCAACATCTTTCCGTCATGGGGCAGAAAACAGACGACACTAACAAATAACCGATATCCGGCGGTGGCATTATCTTTGTCGGCGCGGGTTTTCATATCCACGATAAGGTGAGGGGAACGTTATGTATCAACATCACAACTGGCAAGGTGCGCTGCTGGATTATCCGGTGAGTAAAGTAGTCTGTGTTGGCAGTAACTATGCCAAACATATTAAAGAGATGGGCAGCGCAGTGCCCGAAGAGCCAGTGCTGTTTATTAAACCAGAAACGGCACTGTGCGATCTGCGGCAGCCATTGGCGATCCCATCCGATTTCGGTTCAGTTCATCATGAAGTCGAACTGGCGGTGTTGATTGGCGCGACGCTGCGTCAGGCTACGGAAGAGCATGTCCGCAAAGCCATTGCCGGTTATGGCGTGGCGCTCGATCTGACGTTGCGTGATGTTCAGGGAAAAATGAAGAAAGCCGGGCAGCCGTGGGAAAAGGCTAAAGCGTTTGATAACTCTTGTCCGCTTTCCGGGTTTATTCCCGCGGCGGAATTTACCGGCGACCCGCAAAATACAACGCTGGGCCTGAGCGTAAACGGCGAGCAACGCCAGCAAGGTACGACTGCGGACATGATCCATAAAATCGTTCCGCTGATCGCTTATATGAGCAAGTTTTTTACCCTCAAGGCCGGTGACGTTGTGTTGACAGGCACGCCTGATGGCGTCGGCCCGTTGCAAAGCGGTGATGAGCTGACAGTCACTTTCGATGGGCATTCTTTGACAACTCGCGTTTTGTAATACTTTTTGCCGCCTGAAAGCGGCGGCAAAACTTGCATCGCTGTGCCAGACTGGTTATAAGGTGCGTTTTAACGTAATGGCGGAACACCTGATGAGCGATGTACCTTTCTGGCAAAGTAAAACCCTGGACGAAATGAGCGATGCGGAATGGGAGTCGTTGTGTGATGGTTGCGGTCAGTGTTGCCTGCATAAACTGATGGATGAAGACACCGACGAAATCTACTTCACTAACGTCGCCTGTCGCCAGCTCAATATTAAAACCTGTCAATGTCGGAACTACGAACGTCGTTTCGAGTTTGAACCCGACTGCATTAAATTAACCCGTGAAAATCTGCCAACATTCGAATGGCTGCCAATGACCTGCGCTTATCGGTTGCTGGCGGAAGGTAAAGATTTACCTGCGTGGCATCCGCTACTTACGGGTTCGAAAGCGGCAATGCATGGTGAACGTATCTCTGTGCGTCATATCGCAGTGAAAGAATCAGAAGTGATTGACTGGCAGGATCATATCTTAAATAAACCTGACTGGGCGCAGTGATAAATTTAATAGATGTTGATGGGGGCTTTCTTAATATACGTCTGGATGCTCGCCATTTCGTAGCCCTGTTTTTGAAAGCGCTCTGTCATAATGAGAGTTACCCGATACCTTATTATCAACAGGTAACTCTCAATCTTTAAAAAACGTCTGTGTTTTTAAATGTGATAAACCTTATACCTTGAGTACATGGAGAGAATAATAGCTTATCAGACTTCAGGTACCTCAAAGAGTGTCTTTTTACCGTGTCTTTTCTGATACTCATTACAGGTGTTAATCATTTTTTTGGCCGCTTCTTTTAGCAAAGAAAGCATTAAATCATCATAATCAACATAGAATCTGGTTGTTTCAGTTTCCGTTTTTATCTCCCCGATGGCGACTATTTCGGTGGTTAATTTCAATTTGGCGGCATCGATATCTTTATTCGCTTGTTTAACCGTGTTTGACAGGGTGGTAAAGAAATTCTGCACAGATTTTAACTTGTTCTTCAATTCTGGAATCAGTTTCCCTTCAACTACGCCCGCAGCAATAGAATAGGAAATGATTAATCCAAATGGACCGGCGACGACACCGGCATACGCTTCCTTCCTGATTTTATCTACCTGTGACTGGAAATAGCTGTTTTTTTTTCTGAAAAATCATTGGTTAACTGGCTATCTAACGCCAGCAGTTTCCCGGAAGCGTTGTTGAAACTTTGTGAGCTTACCAGCAGGGATTTTTGCGCTTCATTCAGCTTCGTGATGCCGTCATCCAGTACCTTAATGAGAATGTCTTTCTGGGCGGATGCTTTCTTCTCATTGTACTCATCAAATAGCAAAATATACGCTGCGAGCAATTGCGTCGCAACACCACACCATTCATACACTGTTTGGGTTGCTTCAAAATACTTATCCTGGCTATCCATAAGTAAGGTTTTAATATCGCCGACTAAAACGGAGGCTGCCTGTGAATACTCCTGTTTAAAGCGACTTAACTCTTTTATGGTTTCATCAAAGGTCTGCCAGGGGATGACCTGATCGAGATATTTATTATAAAGATCTAATGCTCCATCTGCGGTTTCGATTGCGTTTTTAACTACTTCTACCGTTTTATCTGCAACGATTTCAGCCATAATCATTCGCCTCTTTAAATATATAAATTGTAATGAAACTCCTGTTTTACAACTATTAATAAATTTTACTTCATCTAATTCATAGTTAGCCGGGCGGGATGCGTCAATGTCTTTATTTCTATTAATATGATAAATATCAAACAATGTTTAATGTCATTATGGCGAATGCTTCTATTCTATTTTTTTGCCGGGTGATATTTTTCATTTCTGCTGGATGAGCGTCGTCGCCAGAAGGCCACGTGAGCACAGGATAAGAGAACGAAAAATCAGCAGTCTATGCAGCGACAAATATTGATAGCCTGAATCAGTATTGATCTGCTGGCAAGAACAGACTACTGTATATAAAAACAGTATAACTTCAGGCAGATTATTATGTTGTTTATCAAGCCTGCGGATCTCCGCGAAATTGTGACTTTTCCGCTATTTAGCGATCTTGTTCAGTGTGGCTTTCCTTCACCGGCAGCAGATTACGTTGAACAGCGCATCGATCTGAATCAACTGTTGATCCAGCATCCCAGCGCGACTTACTTCGTCAAAGCAAGTGGTGATTCTATGATTGATGGTGGAATTAGTGACGGTGATTTACTGATTGTCGATAGCGCTATTACCGCCAGCCATGGTGATATTGTCATCGCTGCTGTTGACGGCGAGTTTACGGTGAAAAAATTGCAACTACGCCCGACGGTACAGCTTATTCCCATGAACAGCGCGTACTCGCCCATTACCATCAGTAGTGAAGATACGCTGGATGTCTTTGGTGTGGTGATCCACGTCGTTAAGGCGATGCGCTGATGTTTGCCCTCTGTGATGTAAACGCGTTTTATGCCAGCTGTGAGACGGTGTTTCGCCCTGATTTATGGGGTAAACCGGTGGTTGTGCTATCGAATAATGACGGTTGCGTTATCGCCCGAAACGCTGAGGCAAAGGCGCTTGGCGTTAAAATGGGCGATCCCTGGTTCAAACAAAAAGATCTGTTTCGTCGCTGTGGCGTGGTTTGCTTTAGCAGCAATTATGAGCTTTACGCAGACATGAGCAATCGGGTGATGTCGACGCTGGAAGAGCTATCGCCCCGCGTCGAGATTTACAGTATTGATGAGGCATTCTGCGATCTGACAGGTGTGCGTAATTGTCGCGATCTGACTGATTTTGGCAGAGAAATTCGCGCAACGGTGCTACAACGTACCCATCTTACTGTTGGTGTGGGGATCGCCCAGACCAAAACGCTGGCTAAGCTTGCCAATCATGCGGCAAAAAAATGGCAGCGGCAGACGGGTGGGGTGGTGGATTTATCAAATCTGGAACGCCAGCGTAAATTAATGTCTGCTCTCCCCGTGGATGACGTCTGGGGGATTGGACGGCGGATCAGCAAAAAACTGGACGCGATGGGGATCAAAACCGTTCTCGATTTGGCGGATACAGATATCCGGTTTATCCGTAAACATTTTAATGTCGTGCTCGAAAGAACGGTGCGTGAACTGCGCGGCGAACCCTGTTTGCAACTGGAAGAGTTTGCACCGACGAAGCAGGAAATTATCTGTTCCCGCTCGTTTGGTGAACGCATCACGGATTATCCGTCGATGCGGCAGGCCATTTGTAGTTACGCTGCCCGGGCGGCGGAAAAACTTCGCAGCGAGCATCAATATTGTCGGTTTATCTCCACGTTTATTAAGACGTCACCATTTGCGCTCAATGAACCTTATTACGGCAATAGCGCGTCGGTAAAACTGCTGACGCCCACTCAGGACAGCAGGGATATCATTAACGCTGCTACGCGATCTCTGGATGCCATCTGGCAAGCGGGCCATCGTTACCAAAAAGCGGGCGTGATGCTGGGGGATTTCTTCAGTCAGGGAGTCGCGCAGCTCAATTTATTCGATGACAACGCACCGCGCCCCGGGAGTGAGCAATTGATGACGGTAATGGATACACTGAATGCTAAAGAGGGCAGAGGAACACTCTATTTTGCCGGGCAGGGGATCCAGCAACAATGGCAGATGAAGCGAGCCATGCTTTCACCACGTTATACAACGCGAAGTTCTGATTTACTGAGGGTCAAATAAATATAGCGGCAGGAAAAAAGCGCTCCCGCAGGAGCGCCGAATGGATTAGCGACCGAACAGATCACGTTTTTTCGCTTTAAACGGCTGGGAAATCACCACCAGCACTGCGACAATCAGGTAAGCGATAAAAATACCGAGCAGCCACTGCGGCATTTCCAGACCTAAAAAATCCCACTGACGCTCGGCGCAATCGCCAGAGGCGACAAACACTTGCGGCACCCACTTATCCAGCGGCAGCCATTCCGGGAAACGAACCATAAAATCACAGGTGGCAAACGGCGAAGGATAGAGCTGAAGCATGGTGTGCTCGTAAGTTAACTGCACACCGCGGAACGCACTATACAACCAGATAACCATCGCTACATAACGCAGCGGAGTTTTCGGGGCGATCGCGCCAATCAGCGCAGCACCCAGAACGCCGAATAACGCGCAGCGTTCATAAATACAGAGCACGCAAGGTTTCAGTAACATCACATGCTGGAACCACAGCGCCGTCAGTTCCAGTGCCAGAGCAGTAAACGCCATCAACAGCCACGCGCCCCGGCCTTGTGAACATTGGTTCAAAAATCGCAACATAATCATTTCCCTGCAATATGCATAGAGTGCGCAGTTTAAACCAATTCATTCGCTGCGCCACCAGGAGGCAGCAAAAATAGGACGCAATTGGACAATTATCGGGCGAAAAGGCAAACCGGGCATTTATATGCCCGGTAAGTTGTTATCAAAGCGTTGCTATCCAGCCCATTTGCATAAACCATTCGGTTACAGGGGCAAGCGTAAACTCGACGCAGAGCAAGCCGACGAGTGTCAGGACGAGGGTGTAAGGCAGGGCCATCCACACCATGCGGCCATAAGAGAGGCGAATCAATGGCGCGAGTGCAGAGGTCAGCAGGAACAGGAACGCAGCCTGACCGTTCGGCGTAGCGACGGAGGGCAGATTGGTACCGGTATTAATGGCGACCGCCAGCAGCTCGTATTGCTTCAACGTGATAGCGCCACTTTCCATTGCCGCTTTCGCTTCGTTGATATAAATCGTCCCCACGAAGACGTTATCCGAAATGGATGACAGCAGACCGTTGAAAATATAGAACAGCGACAGCTGAGCATGTTCCGATGCCTGCAACACAAACTGAATAATTGGCGAAAACAGTTGTTGGTCGATAATCACCGCCACTACCGAGAAAAACACCGTCAACAGTGCGGTGAATGGCAGAGATTCGGTGAAGGCTTTACCGATAGCATGCTCATCGGTGACACCGGTCAATGATGTTGCCAGAATAATGACTGACAAACCAATCAAGCCAACTTCCGCCAGATGCAACGCCAGCGCAGTCACCAGCCAGACGCCAATAATCGCCTGGACAATCAGACGGATTTTATCCTGACGGGTACGCTGGTGGCGGCTTTGATCGTCAAACTGTTGCAACACTTCGCGGACTTTCTCCGGCAGCGTTTCACCGTAGCCAAACCAACGCAGCTTCTCTACCAGCAGGCAGGTTAACAGGCCACAAATCAGAACCGGAACGGTCACCGGCGACATGCGCAGGAAGAAATCGCCAAAATGCCAGCCAGCCGCTTTAGCGATGATCAGGTTCTGTGGTTCGCCCACCATGGTCATTACGCCGCCTAATGCGGTGCCGACACCGGCATGCATCATCAGGCTACGCAGAAAGCCACGGAACTGTTCCAGAACCACTTTGTAATGCTTGTCGATATGACTATCGTCTTGCAGGTCGGTGTCTTCGGTACGGGAAGAGGCTACGCGGTGATAAATACCATAAAAACCGACTGCAACGCTGATCACCACCGCCACGACGGTTAAGGCATCGAGGAACGCGGAGAGGAACGCAGCCGCCACGCAAAAAGAGAGCGACAGCAGCATTTTGGAGCGAATGCTTAACAGCAAACGGGTAAATATGAACAGCAACAGCTGTTTCATAAAATAGATACCCGCCACCATAAACATCAGTAACAGCAAGACTTCAAGATTTGCCGCCACCTCTTCACGGACGTGTTCCGCGCTGGTCATGCCGATGAATACCGCTTCGATAGCCAACAGACCACCGGGGAGCAGCGGGTAGCATTTCAGGGCCATCGCCAGAGTGAAAATAAATTCCGCTACCAGCAACCAGCCCGCGACGAAAGGGCTGATGAGGAAAATTAACGGGTTTACGATTAAGAAAATGATGAGGGCGAGTTTGTACCAGTCGGGGGACTGGCCCAAAAAATTGCGCCATAGCGCGCGGCCCCAGGAGATCTCCATGATGGTTTCCCTTACCTTACAAATAATCAATGATGTTTTTATGTTTAAACGCAAAGCTTAACGGTCAGGCAGGAGTGAGGCAAGTCTTGATAGTCAAGGGGAAAGAGATGCGGAAAATGAAGCCTTGATCCCTTTTTCTTCTTTTTGTCTGCTATCAGCGTAGTTAGCCCTCTGGTATGATGAGTCCAACTTTGTTTTGCTGTGTTATGGAAATCTCACTATGGTCATTAAGGCGCAAAGCCCGGCGGGTTTCGCGGAAGAGTACATTATTGAAAGTATTTGGAATAACCGCTTCCCTCCCGGGACTATTTTGCCCGCAGAACGTGAACTTTCAGAATTAATTGGCGTAACGCGTACTACGTTACGTGAAGTGTTACAGCGTCTGGCACGAGATGGCTGGTTGACCATTCAACATGGCAAGCCGACGAAGGTGAATAATTTCTGGGAAACTTCCGGTTTAAATATCCTTGAAACACTGGCGCGACTGGATCACGAAAGTGTGCCGCAGCTTATTGATAATTTGCTGTCGGTGCGTACCAATATTTCCACTATTTTTATTCGCACCGCGTTTCGTCAGCATCCCGATAAAGCGCAGGAAGTGCTGGCTACCGCTAATGAAGTGGCCGATCACGCCGATGCCTTTGCCGAGCTGGATTACAACATATTCCGCGGCCTGGCGTTTGCTTCCGGCAACCCGATTTACGGTCTGATTCTTAACGGGATGAAAGGGCTGTATACGCGTATTGGTCGTCACTATTTCGCCAATCCGGAAGCGCGCAGTCTGGCGCTGGGCTTCTACCACAAACTGTCGGCGTTGTGCAGTGAAGGCGCGCACGATCAGGTGTACGAAACAGTGCGTCGCTATGGGCATGAGAGTGGCGAGATTTGGCACCGGATGCAGAAAAATCTGCCGGGTGATTTAGCCATTCAGGGGCGATAATCCCTTCCGTTTAAAGAGCAAACCCCTCAAACGAGGGGTTTTTTGTTGTTTTTACAGATTTCCCATTCTTGGCGGGCAACGTTCCAGCAACTCGATGCTGCCGTCTTCGTTTTGCTGTTCGAGCATCACATCAAATCCCCACAGGCGATGCACATGCTTCAGGACTTCTTTGCGCCCCCGATCCAGCGGTGCGCGATTATGTGGAATATAACGCAGCGTCAGCGAACGGTCGCCGCGCAAATCCACGTTCCAGATCTGAATATTCGGCTCCAGATTACTTAAGTTATATTGCGACGATAACCGGTTACGGATCTCCCGATAACCTTCTTCATTATGAATAGCGGAAATCTCCAGATAATTATGCCGATCGTCATCCAGCACGGTGAAGAAGCGGAAATCACGCATCACTTTCGGTGACAGGAACTGGCTGATAAAACTCTCATCTTTGAAATCACGCATCGCGAAATGCAGCGTTTCCAGCCAGTCGGAACCGGCGATATCCGGGAACCAGTATTTGTCTTCTTCCGTTGGCGACTGACAAATCCGTTTAATATCCTGGAACATGGCGAACCCGAGGGCATACGGGTTGATGCCGCTGTACCACGGGCTGTTATAGGGGGGCTGGAAGACCACATTGGTGTGGCTGTGCAAAAACTCCAGCATAAAACGTTCCGTTACTTTCCCTTCATCATACAGATGGTTAAGGATGGTGTAGTGCCAGAAGGTCGCCCAGCCTTCGTTCATCACCTGAGTCTGTTTTTGCGGATAAAAATACTGGCTCACCTTACGCACAATACGCAGGATTTCACGCTGCCATGATTCCAGCAGTGGCGCATTTTTCTCCATAAAATAGAGCAGGTTTTCTTGTGGTTCGGACGGATAGCGGCGCGCTTCAGCAACCGTTTTCTCTTCCTCGCGCTTCGGCAGGGTACGCCAGAGCATATTGACCTGACTTTGCAGATACTCTTCGCGACTTTTCTGCCGGGCTTTCTCTTCTTGCAGCGAGATTTTTTGCGGGCGTTTGTACCGGTCCACGCCGTAGTTCATCAGCGCGTGGCACGAGTCCAGAAGCCGTTCTACTTCATCAACGCCATAACGCTCTTCGCACTCGGTAATATATTTACGGGCAAAAATCAGATAATCGACAATCGAACTGGCGTCGGTCCAGCTACGGAATAAGTAATTGTTTTTGAAGAAAGAGTTATGCCCATAGCAGGCATGAGCCATCACCAGCGCTTGCATGGTAATGGTGTTCTCTTCCATCAGGTAAGCGATACACGGGTTAGAGTTAATGACGATTTCATAGGCCAGTCCTTGCTGACCGTGCTTATACAGCCGTTCAGTCTCGATAAACTTTTTACCGAATGACCAGTGCGGATAGTTAATTGGCATGCCGACGCTGGAGTAGGCATCCATCATCTGTTCTGAGGTTATCACTTCAATCTGGTGCGGGTAGGTATCCAGCCGGTAGAGTTTCGCCACCCGGTCTATCTCTGCCAGATAAACATCCAGCAGGTCGAACGTCCAGTCGGGTCCATCGCTCAAACGTGTGGTGTCCTTATTCATAGAATCGATCGTCGCCATACGCGCACCTCATTGTTGTCGGCGCTCTCTGTGTGGAGCACCTCATTTCAAGCATAGAACACCTGTTAAAAACCGCGTCGCCGGAGAATTTTTTTCTTTGCGATTTCTTATTATCAGAGTGCCACTAATCCGCTTCTGAACGGAATTTTATGCTGGATAAAAAGGGCGTTCAGCAGGAGATACTAAAGACGCCATATTGCCGCAGAGTCAGGGAGATGTGAGCCAGCTCACCATAAAAAAGCCGTATGTTGAATAATATTTTCAACTGAGTTATCAAGATGTGATTAGATTATTATTCTTTTACTGTATCTACCGTTATCGGAGTGGCTATGCGAGTTGTCATACTGGGAAGTGGTGTGGTAGGCGTTGCCAGCGCCTGGTACTTAAATCAGGCAGGACATGAGGTCACCGTCATTGATCGGGAGCCGGGGGCCGCCCTGGAAACCAGTGCCGCGAATGCCGGGCAAATCTCCCCCGGATATGCTGCACCGTGGGCGGCACCAGGTGTGCCTTTAAAAGCGATTAAATGGATGTTCCAGCGCCATGCGCCGCTGGCGGTTCGTCTCGACGGTACGCAGTTCCAGTTGAAATGGATGTGGCAAATGTTACGTAACTGCGACACCAGCCACTACATGGAAAACAAAGGGCGGATGGTGCGTCTGGCGGAATACAGCCGTGATTGCCTGAAAGCATTGCGCGCCGAAACCAATATTCAGTATGAAGGGCGTCAGGGTGGGACGCTGCAACTGTTCCGTACCGAACAACAGTATGAAAATGCGACCCGCGATATCGCCGTGCTGGAAGATGCCGGCGTACCGTATCAGCTGCTGGAATCCAGCCGCCTGGCGGAAGTGGAGCCCGCGCTGGCAGAAGTGGCGCACAAACTGACGGGCGGCCTGCAGTTACCCAATGATGAAACCGGAGACTGTCAGCTATTTACCCAGAATCTGGCGCGGATGGCGGAGCAGGCGGGGGTTAAATTCCGCTTTAATACGCCCGTTGACCAACTGCTTTGCGACGGCGAGCAAATCTACGGCGTGAAGTGTGGCGATGAAGTGATTAAGGCCGATGCGTATGTGATGGCGTTTGGTTCTTACTCGACGGCGATGCTCAAAGGCATTGTTGATATTCCGGTGTATCCGCTGAAAGGCTACTCGCTGACCATTCCAATTGCGCAGGAAGATGGTGCGCCGGTATCCACCATTCTTGATGAAACCTACAAAATCGCCATTACCCGTTTCGATAACCGCATTCGTGTTGGCGGAATGGCGGAGATTGTTGGTTTTAATACCGAGCTGTTGCAACCGCGTCGTGAAACGCTGGAGATGGTGGTTCGCGATCTCTATCCACGCGGCGGTCATGTCGAGCAGGCGACTTTCTGGACTGGTCTGCGCCCGATGACGCCAGACGGCACGCCGGTTGTCGGGCGTACACGCTTTAAAAATCTGTGGCTGAATACCGGTCACGGCACGCTCGGCTGGACGATGGCTTGCGGTTCCGGTCAGTTGTTAAGCGATCTGCTCTCTGGTCGCACGCCAGCGATCCCATATGAGGATCTAAGCGTAGCGCGCTACAGCCGTGGATTTACGCCATCACGTCCGGGCCATTTACATGGCGCACACAGCTAAGGAAACGAGATGACCCGTCCGATACAGGCCAGCCTCGATCTGCAGGCATTAAAACAGAATCTGTCCATTGTCCGCCAGGCCGCGACGCACGCGCGCGTCTGGTCGGTGGTAAAAGCGAACGCTTACGGGCATGGTATTGAGCGTATCTGGAGCGCGCTCGGGGCCACCGATGGCTTTGCATTGCTTAACCTGGAAGAGGCAATAACGTTACGTGAGCGCGGCTGGAAAGGACCGATCCTGATGCTGGAAGGATTTTTCCATGCTCAGGATCTGGAGATTTATGACCAGCACCGCCTGACCACCTGCGTACACAGCAACTGGCAGCTCAAAGCACTGCAAAATGCGCGGCTAAAAGCACCGTTGGATATTTATCTTAAAGTGAACAGTGGGATGAATCGGTTGGGCTTCCAGCCCGATCGCGTGCTTACCGTCTGGCAGCAGTTGCGGGCAATGGCGAATGTTGGCGAAATGACCCTGATGTCGCATTTTGCCGAAGCGGAACATCCTGATGGAATTTCCGGCGCGATGGCGCGTATTGAGCAGGCGGCGGAGGGGCTGGAGTGTCGGCGTTCGTTGTCCAATTCGGCGGCGACTCTGTGGCACCCGGAAGCGCATTTTGACTGGGTTCGGCCTGGCATTATTTTGTATGGCGCTTCGCCGTCCGGTCAGTGGCGTGATATCGCCAATACCGGATTACGTCCGGTGATGACGCTAAGCAGTGAGATTATTGGTGTCCAGACGCTAAAAGCGGGCGAGCGTGTGGGCTACGGCGGTCGCTATACTGCGCGCGATGAACAGCGAATCGGCATTGTCGCCGCAGGGTACGCCGACGGTTATCCGCGCCACGCGCCTACCGGTACCCCTGTTTTAGTGGACGGCGTGCGCACCATGACGGTGGGAACCGTCTCGATGGATATGCTAGCGGTCGATTTAACGCCTTGCCCGCAGGCGGGTATTGGTACGCCGGTTGAGCTGTGGGGCAAGGAGATCAAAATTGATGATGTCGCCGCCGCTGCCGGAACGGTGGGCTATGAGTTGATGTGCGCGCTGGCGCTACGCGTCCCGGTTGTGACGGTGTAACTTGTTGTAAGCCGGATCGGAGGCAACGTCTTCTGGGTGCAAAAAAATCATCCATCCGGCTGGTCAGCAACTGTAGTTGTTAATGTGACAGAGCCATTGCCCATGATAGTGTCCATTAAAATGAACTGCGCCCCAAAGGTTAGACACCAGACCAAAAACTGAGGATGCATGGAAAAGTTTTCATTGGAGTTCAAAAAGGTAGTATCAGAAAAGTACCTGGAGGGAGAGTTGAGTCTGAAATCTGTAGCAAGGATGTACGGTATCAGTCCCTGCACAGTAAGAAAATGGGCTTATGCCTATCGGGAACATGGGATAAGCATACTTACGGGTAAAAAAGGACGCTATTCTGCTGAGTTAAAACTCACAGTAGTAAAAGAAGTCGTGGATGACTGTTTTTCTGTTCGTGAAGTAGCGGTAAAACACGGAATACCAGCCTTTGGTACTGTATGCAACTGGCTTGAAAAATATAGAAAATATGGCGAAGATGCTTTCATTCGAAAAAATAAAAAGAGTATTCCTGTGCCGGATAAAAGCGCCATTTCAGCACCACCACTACCAACATTAACCAAAGATGAGAGAGAAGAACTTGAACAACTCAGGGTCGAGAATGCCTACTTAAAAAAGTTGAAAGCCTTGGTTCAGCAGAAAACATGCTCAACGTTCAGGAAAAAGTGAGCATTGTGAATGAACTAAGGCAGGAATGGCCATTGTCCCGATTGTTAATTGTTTCCGGGCTGCCCCGGAGTACATTTTACTATCATGTCAGACGGCTTGCTGCTCCTGACCGGTATCAGTCTGCCAGAGCGCTTGTGCTGAAAATTTATCACCAGCACAAAGGCCGCTATGGTTACAGACGCATCAGGCTGGCATGTCGTAACGAGGGGGTTTTACTTAATGGTAAAACCGTCAGAAAACTGATGAAGGAACTGGGTATTAGCAGCCTGATCCGCGTTAAAAAATACCGTTCATATAAAGGAGAACAAGGACGAATTTGCGATAATCTCCTGAAACGCAATTTTGATGCAAAACGCCCCAACGAGAAGTGGGTTACAGATGTCACTGAATTTAAAGTGAATGGCAAGAAGCTGTATTTGTCGCCCATCATGGATCTTTATAATGGAGAAATAATTTCCTATAACCTCGCCACTCGCCCTCAACCTTCAATGGTGCAGACTATGCTTACGGATGCGCTGAAACAGCTGTCGAAAGATGAACACCCCATACTGCACAGCGATCAAGGTTGGCAATATCAGATGTCCCGGTGGCAACGATGGTTAAAGGATAGCGGTATAGTCCAGAGTATGTCTCGCCGGGGAAATTGTCTTGATAATGCAGTTATAGAGAGCTTTTTTGGAACATTGAAATCAGAATGTTATTACCTCAATGAATATAAAAATGTGGAGGACTTAAAGCGAGACATCATTGATTACATAAACTATTATAATCAATTGAGGATAAAGGAAAAACTTGGCGGTCTTAGCCCGGTACAATATCGATTGAGTCAGGCTGCATAAGTTGTCCAAGATCTGGGGCGCAGTTCAAAAGGATGGACACTATTTCCCCGGAACCTGAACTCACCGCACAGGCGTTCTACATAAAACGCTTACGCTTCATTGTTGACTCGAACTCGACTTCAGATAAATCACGCTTTACCCTTGATGGAGCCTGTACATAGATTTGTGTAATTGCCTGATTTTGATATGTTCAATTCAACATCAAATGAAGGTTAAATTATGGACGACAAACAATTGCAGGCTCAGGCTGCGTTCAGCAAAGCATCGCAACCGGCGATAGATGCTTCATTAAATTTAAGATTCAGCTTCCTCTTCAGCCACCCGTACGCCAATCTTCAACACTTCATTATCTTCTTTCTCGGCCACCGTCCAGATCATCCCGGCAAACTCTACCTGGTCACCGACAACCGGTGCCGCGCCTAACAACTGCTGGACAATTTCACCCAGCGTTTGCTGCTTATCACGATATTCTCGCCCGTCTTCCAGGCCATATATCAGCGCAACATCAGCATATTTGGCGCTGGCTTCGAGAATGAAGTCACCAAAGAAGCGTTGATCCAGCGCGACCGGCGGCGACTGGCTGAACAGTTTACCGAGCGCCGGAAGATCGCGTTCCCGACCAATTACACACAACACATCGCCTTCGCGCAGTCGGGTGCTGCCGGTAGGATGAAGCAACTGGTTATCACGAAACAGTGCCGCAATACGCGTCTCTTTTGGCATATGCAAATCGCGCAGTGCCGCGCCCACGCACCATTTATCGGCACTCAATTGATAAACAAACTGCTCCCACGGATTTTCCGGATGAATATCCAGGCCAACGCGTGACACCGGACGTCCCACTGGCGGAACCACCACTTTGGCTTTTTTAGCCGCCCACGAGAGTGATGTTCCCTGCAAGAGCAGTGAAACCAGAACCACAAAGAAGGCGACATTAAAGAACAGACGTGCATTCTCCAGCCCCGCCATCATCGGGAACACGGCCAGGATGATTGGCACCGCGCCGCGTAATCCTACCCAGCTGATAAACACGCGCTCACGCAGATTGAAACCGCGGAAGGGGAGCAATCCAGCAAATACCGAAAGGGGACGGGCGAAGAATATCATCCATGCGGACAAAATGAGCGCCGGAATGGCAATAGGCAGCAGATCGCTTGGGTTAACCAACAGCCCCAGCACCAGGAACATGGCGATTTGCGCCAGCCAGGCGAGGCCGTCGAAATTTTGCAGGATGCCGTAGCGGTTGCGAATAGGGCGATTACCCAGCAGAAAACCGCACAGATACACCGCCAGAATACCGCTACCTTCCAGCGCAGTAGTTAATGAGAAAATCAGAATACCGCCACTTAATGCCAGCAATGGATATAATCCGGCGGGCAGGGCGATGCGGTTGATCATTTGCAGTAGTAAATAACCGCCGCCAAGACCTATTACAATGCCCAGACCAAATTGTTGCAGAATATCGACAATGAACATCCAGCTAATATTGCTCTCATGATGCTGGATCATCGCAATCAGGGTAATCGTCAGAAAGACCGCCATTGGATCATTACTGCCGGATTCAATTTCCAGCGTCGAGCCAACACGTTCGTTAAGCCCCTTACCACCCAGCAGAGAAAAGACCGCTGCAGCATCGGTAGAGCCGACGATAGCGCCGATTAATAAGCCTTCAATCAAATCAAGATTAAACAGCCACGCCGCCATCATGCCGGTTAAACCAGAGGTGATAAGCACGCCCAGCGTCGCCAGCGACAGTGCCGGTCCTAACGCCACACGAAAGGAACTGGCCTGAGTGCGCATCCCGCCGTCGAGCAAAATAATCGCCAGTGCCAGGTTACTTACCATGTAGGCGAAGGGGTAATTATCAAACGGGATACCGCCGACGCCATCGACTCCTGCCAGCATGCCGATCGCCAGAAAAATAACCAGAATAGGAATGCCAAGACGGGAAGAAAATGAACTAAGTAATATACTGCTGGTGACAAGGATGGATCCTAAGATGAAAAGGCTAATTATTGTTGTGGCATCCAACGGTCGGTTACTCCTGATTACGCTGTCTCTTATATAAACCCTACCATATTAGCGGCAGAGACAGCGTTTTACTTAGCCCTGAAGCGTGATTTTTTTACATTTTAAGAACAGGATGACCGCTAATCGTCAACTGAGTGCCTTCCCGGGTGTTATTCAGAATGGCATGTGCGCCCAACGGCAGCGTAACCGTGCGTTGTTCATGACCAAAATCGAGGCCGGTAATGAGTGGAATCGACAGGCGGGAACGCAAAAACGCGTACACTGACTCCAGGTTGTAACCTGCGTCATAATCATTGGGCGTGCTGCCGCTAAAGCTACCGAGAATAATCGCCTTCTGACGTGGCAAAATTCCCGCATGATAGAGCTGCAACAGCATACGTTCGACCCGGAAAGGGTGCTCGTTAATATCTTCCAGCACCAGAATACCGTTCTCAATTTTTGGCATCCACGGTGTACCGATCAGTGAAATCAGCATCGCAAGATTGCCTCCCCACAACGTGCCTTCGGCCCGACATGTCGGGCCTTCCCCTTGCCATTCAATGGTGAAGGTTTCATTGCGTAACGCCAGCCAGAAATGGTGCTCGGTAAAGGCGTTCAGTTCATCCGCGCCAAAGTTTGCTACCAGCATGGGGCCGCTAAAGGTGATGACATTGCCATGCGCCAGAAGACCGCACTGAATGGCGGTAAAATCGCTATGTCCGCAAATGAGCAACGGGTCATGTTGTTGGCGAGCCACCAGTGCCTGCCAGTCAATATCTGCCAGTAAACGACTGGCACCGTAACCGCCGCGTACAGCCAGCACGATGGTGTTGGGGGTAGTCAGTCTGGCAAGGGAATTGAGATCTTCCAGACGCTCTGTTTCCGTACCCGCAAAACGCTCACAACGACGGGCAATAACCTCGACGTTATTGACTTGATGCCCCGCGTCGGTAAGGCGCTGGATACCACGCAGCGCGGCGTGCTGTTTAATGCAGTAACCCGATGGGGCAATTAAGTGAAACAGAGACATGGCAATTCCTTGCTGACAACAGAAACGAAATGTATATCATGCCGCTTAGGTGTGCCGTTGTCACCTCAACGGCGATTCCAGGCTATAAGGATAGAAGAAGTGAAATTGAGATGGTTTGCCTTTTTGATTGTGTTATTAGCGGGTTGTTCATCAAAGCATGACTATACGAACCCGCCGTGGAACGCGAAAGTTCCGGTGCAACGTGCGATGCAGTGGATGCCAATAAGCCAGAAAGCCGGTGCAGCCTGGGGCGTCGATCCACAATTGATCACGGCGATTATCGCTATCGAATCGGGTGGTAATCCGAACGCGGTGAGTAAATCGAATGCCATTGGTTTGATGCAGTTAAAAGCTTCAACCTCCGGACGTGATGTTTATCGCCGTATGGGCTGGAGTGGTGAGCCGACGACCAGCGAGCTGAAAAATCCAGAGCGTAATATTTCAATGGGGGCGGCTTACCTGAATATTCTGGAAACCGGCCCGCTGGCAGGCATTGAAGATCCGAAGGTACTGCAATATGCGCTGGTGGTGTCATACGCTAACGGGGCAGGTGCGCTGCTACGGACTTTCTCGTCAGATCGGAAAAAGGCGATCAGCAAAATCAACGATTTGGATGCTGACGAGTTCCTCGAACACGTAGCGCGAAATCACCCTGCGCCGCAGGCTCCGCGCTATATCTACAAACTTGAGCAGGCACTGGACGCGATGTAAATCAGTCGCGCACTTTGTCCGCTTTTTCCCGGGCTTCTCGCTCGAGAGAGAAAATAATCCGCTGTAATTGCCGCTCCACCGTCGGGCTGACGTTAAGAAAACGGAAGCTCAGACGGGGAGTGGTGATGGTTTCATTCTTGCCATCAATCACTTTGCGCTCGCTGATGGAGATTAACTGGGCGTCAAAGTGAAAAACACCCCATTGCCCCATGTTGACTTCAATCTGAGCGAAGCGCATGCCTTCTTGTAATTCGGCAGGCTTTGCTGTTTCCAGTAATGCGCCCATGCCGCCTAACGACAAATCATACAGGCGGAAACGTAACGTACTGTTATCCGCCAGTTTGGTCTGGCAAAAATAAGGCGGATGGAGTGGGGCGGAGATGCGGAAATATCGGCGTCGTTGTACAAACCATAAGGTGGGAGGCGGTACGGTAATAAATGCCGGAAGCTGCAAGTATTCACTCTGCTGTAGTTGTTCAACAGTAAACTCGACTTTCGCACCCTGAGTTTCGGCGGTAATGGTAATGTGCTGTGCCTTTAGCACGGCGATGTTGTCTTCGGCTTGACTGCCGAAATCCAGCACCAGTTTATCCGGGGTTATTGCCAGTAATTTGCTGATCAGCTGCCCGCCATTCCAACTGAGACGCAAAGGAATTGCGGCTTTGTGCAAATCGCGTAACACGCCCAGGACGGCTAACGGATTTTGTTTCAGGAACTGCTCATGGTAATGACTCACGCGGAAAAACTCCTGACTGACAAACTGTCTTTGGTTTATCGGTCACAGTTAACAAAACTTAATACAAATGCGTGAATATTTTTTACATGTTGTTCTTAAATCAGCCGACATACGCCCAGCATCGATCCCGCCCTTGCCTATACTTAGAGCGTTGATGTAAGCATTTCTTGCGTCCGATTCATCGAAACGAGGGCCTGAACATGGGAATTATTGCCTGGATTATTTTTGGCCTGATAGCCGGCATTATCGCCAAGCTAATCATGCCGGGGCGTGATGGTGGTGGATTTTTCCTGACCTGTATTCTCGGGATAGTCGGTGCGGTGGTCGGCGGCTGGCTGGCGACCATGTTTGGCATTGGCGGCTCCATCAGTGGTTTTAATCTGCACAGCTTCCTGGTGGCGGTGGTGGGAGCTATTCTCGTTCTGGGCATATTCCGCCTCCTGCGAAGAGAATAAGATTTTCATAAGGCGGATAGCGATACAGATGCCGCTATCCGCTTTCACATCAGAACGTATACTCGACACCTGCTTTACGGGTGAAAAAAATCAATATAGCACTTCGATATCCGATAAAGTCGGTTCCCGGTAACAACAACAGAATCCTTTTTTAATTATTGTTTCGTTGTTTTTGGTGTGATTCAGAAAATAAATATTTTAGACAGTAGCCAGTCAGGCGTTAAAAATGGGGCGGATAGTGAGGCGGTTTTGGCTGCGCTTATTGAACATTTAGAATTGATCAATCCTTCTGGCAGATTAAGCCAAAATACCCGTTCGGCAATGCTTCAGTTACGCGAAGAGGAATGGTCTGAATTCTTTTTTTGGTTGCTAAATTCTCTGGAGTGTCTGGATTATGTGATTATTAATTTAACTCCAGAAAGCAAAAAAACGTTGATGAGTGAACACCGTAACAATATTCAGGTAGCAATTGATGCTTTATACAGCCAACGTCGGCGTAAATCGCCGGGTGATGAAAGTGAAACACTTACCCGTAGAAATGACGCTATCTTCGGCAACCACGTATGGCAAACATTTGCGCAATACTTCCCGCCAGGACTTGAAAAACCGTCTGTGTAGAAAAAACCATAGCTATGGTGTTATCTGCCGACAACGCCATCCGGAGAAGCCGAATGACGTTGTCGGAGTAAGCGCTGGTTAAGGTGTGGGTTGTGCCTCTTTGGTTGAGGGTTGCGTCGTTGCTGACTTAACGGTCGGACGCGTCGCCGGAACATTGTCACACGGTTGCTCTTTCGGGCAGATCAAATCCAGCATTTTCAGCGTCACGCCATTGGTCCAGCCAAAGCCATCCTGTAATGGATATTCGCCACCGCCGCCCCCCGTTCCGGTGGTGCTGACATCATATTTTTCCACCAGCTTTTTCTCCCGGTCATAGGTGTGCTGAACATTGGTCAGGAAGTGCCAGCTAATGTCCATCGCCACCTCTTTTTGCCCGTAGTTTTGTAATCCTTCTGTCGCGACCCACTGTAACGGTGCCCAGCCATTTGGCGCATCCCATTGTTGCCCACTTTTCACCGACGTGGTGTTCAGGCCGCCGGGTTGCAGCAGATGTGTTTTCGTCGCCGTCGCCATTTTGTTGGCGCGATCTTTCGCTGCCGCATTGACGTACAGCGGGAACAGGGCGGCCGCGGTTAACTGATTGCGCACTTTATGACTTTTCAGGTCGTAATCGGCATACCAGCCTTGTTGATCGTTCCACAGGTATTTTTCGATCCCTTTTTGACGGGCATTTGCCAGCGTTTCGTACTGGTTTGCCATCGCGTTATCTCCGGCAGCTTTGCTGGCGCGGGCGAGGATTTTTTCCATTTTAAACATCAGGCTGTTCAGATCGACCGGTACGATGCTGGTGGTGCGTAAGGTATTTAACTGCTGCGGGTTGTCCATCCAGCGCGAGCTGAAATCCCAGCCAGACGCAGCGGCAGAGCGCAGGTCGCGGTAAATTTCAGTGGCAGGTCGATTCGGATTGCTTTTGGCGGTGGCAATATCTTCCACCCATGACTCTGGTCGTGGCGTATCGCGATCGTCCCAGTAGCGGTTGAGAAGGGTACCATCCTGAAGTTTGACAACGCGTTTTTCCTGTTGTCCGGCTTGCAGGTTTTCAACACCGTCCATCCAGTAAGCATATTCTTTTTGCATTTGCGGCAGGTATTGCTTCAACGCGGCATCGCCTTCATGCTGCGCCAGTAACTCTACCATCAGGGCAAAGAAGGGCGGTTGCGAGCGGCTTAAATAGTAACTGCGGTTGCCGTTGGGAATATGACCGTAAGTGTCTATTTCATGAGCAAAATTGGCCACCATATCCGCGACTTTATCCCAGTGACCGCTTTCGGCAAGTCCTAACATGGTGAAGTAACTGTCCCAGTAATATACCTCGCGAAAGCGTCCGCCCGGCACGACATAAGGTTCCGGCAGCGGTAACAGAGAATCCCATTTTTCGGTGTTTTCGGTAGAACGCGTTAATACCGGCCAAAGTCCGTCAATATGTTCGCGCAGTGACTGCCCCTCTGGCGGAACATATTTCTCGCCTTCTTTCGGCAGGGTGAAATTGACGTTAACGAAATGGCGCAGATCAAATCCGCTCTGGTTTTGCTGCATCCGATAATCAGCAAGGATCATCAGCGGATCGCTGTTCGGCACGGCATCGGCAAAGGTTTTTTGGTCCGGAAAAAGTTTGGCGTTTTGCACATCATTAAACAGCGGCCCTAATAAAATATCAGGCGGCTGTGGTGTTACCGGTGTTTCTTCTGCCTGCACCGATAGCGCAGCGAAACACAAAAAGATACAGGCTGGAATTAACGCCATTTTTTGCGGGCGAGAAGGTGCGGGGGATTTCATCAATCATTCTCCTTTGGCGAAACCGAATAAAACGGTATTCAAGTATCAGAAAACCTTAGTTCAGGATCGCACTAGCTGCATGATCGAAATCTCATTCTGCGAACTGTCAGGCATTTTAGAAAAGGGAATTAAAGGGATAAATAACGGCGAAATAGAGTGATCAAATAACGTCTGTTTATTAGCCAGCCAGCGGCGTTGGGTTCGTGATTAGCGAAGAAAAATCATCATAAATTGGTGAAAAATATAACAGGTAGTTAAAAACCATTAGTGCTGAGTAAATTGCCGGATGACATCAGAACGATGCCATCCGAACAGTGGCTTAACCCTGACGGTTGAAACGTTGCGTTTTAACGTCCAGCGTTAGCGTTTCTTCTGGTTGTATCGCATACAGTTTCTCACCCTGCTGGCAAATCCAGCCAATCCCCAGTTCACGGGCGATTAGGGCGCTGTGGGATACCGGACTTCCGGCGCTAAGGCAGATACCTTTTACAACCGCCGGATCCAGTTGCAGTACTGTGGAAGGATAAATGTTCTCCGCCAGTAGAATAGTTGGCGAGTTAAACTGCGGGAGTTCTTCTTTCGTTTGGGTCAGGTGGACCAGGGTGCGATGCAGAAGATCGTCCACATCAATATAGCGAGCTTGTAGATATTCATCATCCAGTTGCTGGTATTGCTGGCTAAGTTCTTTAAGAACTTGCTGCCAGGCATATTCTGCCGTGCAATGTTCATGCTGAAGGAGTTCGCTTGCCGCCGCCAGCAGTTCCGGATCATCTAACAGTGTATGGTGACCAGAAAAGATTGCGGCAATATCGTCAAGCCCGCTGGCTTCTGCTTTCGCTGTTAACGTCATCAGATCTAATAACGTGAAGTCAATAGCCTGGCGTAATCGATCTTGTTCTTCTTCCACGGTCAGGGTTGATTTTGCCTGTACCGTACATAAAACTGGTTGATAATAAAAGGCTTTACCCGAAACAGGCGGAACGGGACGCAGAGTAGGTGGAGCGACTTCCTCCGTTTCACCAAAGTTATCTTCAGCCAGCTGACGGAAAGCGATCAGTGCCTCTTCAGCTTCTGGCCCTTTCGCAATCAGGCGCAGCGTATCGTTATAGCGAACTTGTAGTAACGCAATCTGGTTAATACTCTCTGGTGTGACGCATTTGCCGTTTTTTTCCAGCAACATATCGGCATTAAATGTCGATAAGGTATAAACCAGCCGGGAGGCCGGACGTACATGCAGGCCGTTACGGTTTTTTATGACCACCGCCAGAGAACGGGCTTCTTCATCGTACGCAGGACATGTGTCAGAGATTTCAGTGTCGGAGGACGGTAAACCCAGTTGTTCACGTTTGGCTTCCAGCGCATGCATGGCGTCAAAGATAACTTTGTCGATATCCGCCCCCGAGGCCGCGCTGACCGTTGCTGCCAGTGTACCTTCGACCAACGGCGCAGCACACAAACGTACTTTTGCGGCGATCTCGGGAGCCAGCAATTCCAGCGCAGTTTCAGCACTCAATAATGCGCTACCCATATCCATCATGACCAGCACATGGTCGGCATCAGCAACAGATTCGATGGCCTCCATCACTTTGACGGCATCGGTACCAATGGGATTTTGTGGATCGTCAATTCCCGCGGCAATGGCGATTTTACAACTATCACTCATTAACATCTGACGGGCTAATTCACCGACACCTTCTCCCAGTCGGCTGCTATGTGAAACTATGACCAGGTTTACCATCACCAATTCCTTACTCTTTTGCGGCTAACGCCAACATTTGCATCATAAACATCACCGAGGTCGCGCCGGGATCCTGGTGACCAATACTGCGTTCACCGAGATAACTGGCGCGGCCTTTGCGGGCTTGCATCGTAATCGTACTTTGTGCAGCGGATTCGGCGATGCTACTGGCAGCTTCGAGCGCCACCGGAACAGAGAGATTTTGCTCGCTGGACTGACGTAACGATTCCACCACCGGCACCCACACATCACACATGGTTTTATCGCCAGGTTCGGCTTTCCCGCGACTGATTACGCCGTCCGCGCCATCGCGGAACATCTGATAAAGCTCTTCCAGTGTCAGGCTTTGCCGTGCCTGGGTCGCCTGTGCGGCGCGGATAAAGAAGGTACCGAACAGCGGACCACTGGCACCACCGACGCTGGAAAGCAGCGTCATACCGGTATTCTTGAGAATGAAACCGATATCTTTATCTGCGATAGCAGGGAGTTTTTCCACCACTTTGCTAAAGCCTCGGTTCATATTTAGCCCGTGGTCAGCATCGCCAATTTCGCGATCCAGTCCGGTAAGATACTCGCTCTCGGTGCTGAAAATATCGCCACAACGAGTGAGCCAGTTAACAATTTGAGTTCTGCTCAGTGACATTGCTTTCTCCTTATTTACCCCAGTTAAGGGCCGGGGTGTGGACCGGGGCGTCCCAGAGTGCCAGCGTTTCGTCATCAACTTTCAGTAAGGTGATTGAGAAACCGGTCATATCCAGTGAGGTGCAGTACGCGCCAATTAAATTACGTTCGATAGTCAATCCCGCTTGCTGGCAACGTGTGGTCAGGCGGTTATAGACGCCGTACAGCTCAGAAAGCGGAGTTGCGCCAAGATTGTTAACCAGCGCAATCACCCGATCGCCAGACTGGAGCGGTTGTTTGGTTTGTTGTTCTTCCTGCCAACTGCCTTGTTGATAATCCCAGAAACGCAAAGTGCGATGGTATGAGCCATTTACCAGCAGGGTGTCGAACATTTCATCGACGGTTTGATCAAGGGAAGAGAAGGGGCGGCGGTCAATACCCGGCTCACCATGAATGCCGACGCCAAACTCCATCTCATTATCCGCCAGGGTAAAAGAAGGTTTGCCCGCGGCAGGAACGGTACAGGCACCGAGAGCGATACCTATTGAGTGGCCTTGATTATTCAGCTTACGCCCCAGTTCCGCACAGGCGTCCAGTGAGTCGCCACGCTCCGCCGCTGCGCCTACGAGTTTTTCAATTAATACGGTGTTGGCAACGCCGCGTCGCCCGGCAGTATAAAGACTGTCTTTTACCGCAACGTCGTCATCAATGACCACAGTGGTCACTTTTACGCCGCTATCGTGCAGTAACTCGGTCGCTGTTTCAAAGTTAAGAATATCGCCGGTGTAATTTTTGATAATCAACAGTACACCTTCGCCGCCATCAACTTGCATGGCGCATTCAAAGATTTTATCGGGCGTCGGTGAGGTGAAAATTTCGCCCGGACAGGCCCCCGAAAGCATCCCCTGACCGATATAACCACAGTGCATCGGCTCGTGTCCGCTGCCGCCACCCGACAGCAGGGCGACTTTTCCTGCAACAGGGGCATCAGCTCGGGTGACATACACCGGATCCTGATGCAGTGTCAGCGATGGATGCGCTTTCGCCAGTCCTGCCAGTTGTTCGTCCAGTACGTCTTGCACATCATTGATCAATTTTTTCATTATTTTGCTCCAGCAATTACGGTAGGGCATGGATGATGTTCAACGACACGGCGACCACTGACTGCCGATGAATCCATTGTGCATCAGGCAAGGGAAAAGAAAATTAGCCCAAATTATGTTTCATAGTGAAACATATGCTTTAATGAATGTTCCATATTGAAACTTTTACGTGTATTAATACTTAAAATTGCGAGCCGGAACACCTTTTGTCATAAGGGATGCGGGATATGAGTGGCGCTTTTAACAACGATGGTCGGGGCATATCTCCCTTAATTGCAACCTCCTGGGAGCGATGCAATAAGCTGATGAAACGGGAGACATGGAACGTACCACATCAGGCCCAGGGCGTGACATTTGCTTCTATTTATCGGCGTAAGAAAGCGATGCTGACGCTCGGGCAGGCTGCGCTGGAAGATGCCTGGGAATATATGGCACCGCGAGAGTGTGCGCTGTTTATCCTCGATGAAACCGCCTGCATTCTCAGCCGTAATGGCGATCCGCAAACCTTGCAGCAGCTAAGTGCACTGGGATTCAATGACGGCACGTATTGCGCCGAGGGAATTATTGGTACTTGTGCGCTATCGTTAGCGGCTATCTCTGGTCAGGCCGTGAAAACGATGGCCGATCAACATTTCAAACAGGCACTCTGGAACTGGGCCTTTTGTGCAACGCCGTTGTTTGACAGCAAGGGCCGATTGACGGGAACAATAGCGCTGGCGTGTCCGGTTGAGCAAACTACCGCAGCTGATTTGCCGTTGACGTTGGCAATCGCCCGCGAGGTCGGAAATTTACTGCTGACGGACAGTTTGCTCGCTGAAACTAACCGTCATTTAAATCAACTTAATGCCCTGTTAGAAAGTATGGATGATGGCGTGATTAGCTGGGACGAGCAGGGTAATTTGCAATTTATTAATGCCCAGGCGGCGCGGGTCTTGCGCCTTGACGCGACGGCAAGTCAGGGACGGGCAATCACTGAACTCTTAACGTTACCCGCCGTATTGCAACAAGCAATAAAACAGGCACATCCGCTCAAACACGTAGAAGCAACCTTTGAAAGCCAGCACCAGTTTATTGATGCGGTGATAACCCTTAAACCGATAATAGAAACGCAGGGAACCAGCTTTATTTTGTTGCTCCATCCTGTGGAACAGATGCGGCAGTTGATGACCAGTCAATTAGGAAAAGTCAGCCATACCTTCGCTCATATGCCACAGGACGATCCGCAAACCCGCCGCTTGATTCATTTTGGTCGCCAGGCGGCGCGCAGTAGCTTTCCTGTCCTGCTTTGTGGAGAAGAGGGCGTGGGCAAGGCACTGCTAAGTCAGGCAATTCATAATGAAAGCGAGCGTGCTGCAGGTCCTTATATCGCCGTCAATTGTGAGTTATATGGTGATGCTGCGCTGGCGGAAGAATTTATTGGTGGCGATCGCACGGACAATGAAAATGGCCGTCTGAGTCGGCTGGAACTGGCACACGGCGGCACGCTGTTTCTTGAAAAGATTGAATATCTGGCGGTGGAGTTACAGTCTGCTTTGCTTCAGGTTATCAAGCAGGGGGTTATCACGCGACTGGATGCGCGGCGTTTAATACCAATTGATGTCAAAGTGATTGCAACAACGACCGCGGACCTCGCAATGCTGGTGGAACAAAATCGTTTTAGTCGCCAGCTGTATTACGCGCTGCATGCATTTGAAATTACCATCCCGCCTCTGCGTATGCGGCGTGGCAGCATTCCGGCGCTGGTGAATAACAAATTACGCAGTCTTGAAAAACGCTTCTCTACGCGGCTGAAAATTGATGACGATGCCCTCGCTCGCCTGGTTTCTTGTGCATGGCCAGGCAACGATTTTGAACTTTACAGCGTCATCGAGAATCTTGCTCTGAGTAGTGATAACGGGCGCATTCGCGTCAGTGATTTGCCGGAACATCTGTTTACCGAGCAGGCGACAGATGATGTCAGCGCCACCCGCCTTTCCACCAGTCTGTCATTTGCGGAAGTTGAAAAAGAGGCAATTATTAACGCAGCCCAGGTCACAGGCGGTCGCATTCAGGAAATGTCGGCTTTACTTGGGATCGGCCGCACTACGCTGTGGCGGAAAATGAAGCAACATGGCATTGATGCAGGGCAGTTTAAGCGCCGGGTATGAAAGACAGAAACGATTTCTGATACATCAGAGTGATCTGTATTTCATTCCGGCGCACGCTAACAATTTTCAGCATCGTTTAAGGGCTTGTCTATCCCGCACTTAAAAGCTGAAGCGATATCCTCCGTTGACTTGCTTCTGATCAAAGAGGTTACCCTGCGTGTAATCCGCTTCGAGATAGAATGTGTGCTGTTTGTTATACTGTGCACTGACTCCCACGCCGTTATTCCAGCCATTACCTTTGAAACTGTACTTCTCCCGGGAGTTGTTCAACAGATATTCGGTATCCCCTGAAAACTCGCGGATAGCGCCAGTCTTCACATAGACATTCAGCTGGCTGTTGCCTGCGGTGATGTCATACCCCAGTATCATGCTGGCACGCCCCAGCAGCGATTCGTAGTGATTCAGATGTATATTGAGGCCATTACTCGCCTTCATAGTCATCTCATTCTGGTGGCTGTATGTAAGCTGGGTTTGCGGCTCTATATAGAACCCATAACCAGTAGGGGACAGGTTGAACCTCTGCCCGGCTTCCAGGGAGATGCTCATTCCATTCGCAGTGCCGTTGGCGTTAACGCCGTTGTTCTGACTGTCCAGTACGTGGAAACTATTTTTCTGGCGCGATGCTTTTATAACGAGATCGCTGTAAAAACCGTTTTGTGCCATGTAACTGGCGTACATTCCCATGTAGTCTGAACGTGCGGTACCGTCGCCTCCGCTATAGTCCGGCGATGCATGTGTTGAGCCAATATACAGACCGACATACAACGGCATTACATCAGAGAGACGTTTATCCCCACCAAACTGGATACCGCTGTAACCCATGTCAAAGCCGCTCAGTTTGCCACTGGCAAAGGAGTCCAGGCTTCCCCCATAACTGCGCAACCAGATATTACCGTCTTTACTCTGATTTCGCAGGTCACCCATCCGTTGCATCAGCGTACGGTTTTCAACATAGTTCAATAAGTAACCGACATTGAGATAATTGCCGCCAGCATCTGCGGTCGTGGTGGGTTTAGGCGTGGGAGCGGGTTCAGGCGTAGGATCGGGGTTGACTATGGGAGGCTGAGCGGGAGCTGGTGTGGGTTCAGGATTAGGAGTCGGTTCCGGAACTGTCCCGGAAGCGTAAAGCTCCCAGTTAGTGCCATTTTTACGCACATCGTACAGATATCCCCCCAACTCAACCTGAGAAGACGCGCTGAACGAGGCCGCGCCGTCAGTGGTTTTTACCACTGTCAGAACTTCATTTCCCGTTGTGGCCTCGCTGCCCTGGTTGCGGATAGCCAATACGTGATTACCAGCACTACTCCCGCTGATATTCAATAAATCCCCTTTATTATTAACGCCATTACCCTCGCCAACAACATCAGCACGCATAATAAAGGTACTGTTACCGCTCAGGTTCTCTACGTTTAATGTGGCAAATGTGCCGGCAGTTGACCCGTGGCTGGCAAAATCGACAGTTGAATGGCTCAGCGCCAGCGTGTCGAGATTAGAATTACTTGTTACGTTCCAGACGCTGTTATTCATTGCAACGTCCAGTTTTCCGCCATTGACATTATCGCTGAGGGAGGAACCTGTCCAAACCGACCCAGGGTGCATATCCAGATTGATTAGCCCACCTTTGGAAAGAACGCTACCGTTGATAAGCATACGACCCGAGGCGTTGATGCGGCTGGCGGCATAACCATCGTCATGTTGCGTTGCGATGGCCATCTGGTCGGGTGTACTCATATCAATGACCAGATCGCTCGTGAGGTCGATCTGGCTGTTGGTCATGGCATAAATTCCCCTGGCTCCTGCCGCGCCGGTGATAGCCAAACTGTCTCCGGTTATTCTACCGCCGCTGAGAGCCCACAAACCCAGCGCCAGACTGCCATTACGATCAACTGTAATATCGGTATTTTGCATGTTGACAACAGCCGTTGCCGTCTGGGCCGAGGCACCATAAGAACCGCCGGAAAAGATGCTGTTTCGTTGCGCTGCCGTGCCAGTAAAATTGATTATCGCGTCTGAACCACTGGTGACGAGGCCACCGCCCTGCGCGGAAGAAATATGGCTATCTGCACCGATAGTGGTTGTACCACCACGAACTTCGACGCCATTGGCCGCGGCTCCAGTTACATCAACAGTGAGTGCATTCGCGCTAACCTGGCCAAAGCTCCAGAGGCCGTGAGCATTATCGCCATTGGTTTTAATGGTACTGTTTGTTCCGAGATCGACAACAGAGTTTTTCTGTACGTTTATCCCCATGGCGCTGTAGCCCTGAACATCGATTGTCAGGTCTGTAGCCGTAAAACGCGCAGCACCATTGGCGTTATTGCCGTTGAGACCACCGATATAAACACCTGTACTTCCATCGGTCGTGATTTTACTTCCGCTTCCAAGATCGACACTGGTGCCATAGTCATTGATGGTTAGGCCTATACCGTTCGAGTTTTCAATGGTGAATTGAGTGGCTGTTAGTGTTGAGCTATGCCCAATAATGATGCCGTCATCGTTACTCTTAATGGTGCTGCCTGTGCCTAAGTCAGCATGGGTATAGTCACCAATTAAGTTAATGCCGATGGCAGAGGTTTGACCAACAACATCTACTGTGAGTCGGTTAGCTGTCAGGGAGCTGTTTTTGCCCTGAATAATGATTCCTTTTGCATATCCAGAGGCGTCGTTGACATTGACGGTGACATCATTACCCAGGTTGATATTGCCAGGCGTGTTTCCTGCTGGGGTCATTACACTATAGAGGTTTCCTGATGGATCGGCGGTATCTCCTGTAATTCTGTCACCATCATTAATAGTAATATTGGTGCCATATTGACTTCCTGTATCAGCAGCTATCAGCAGGGGGGAAATATAATTGCATTCAAACCAATAGCGCCAAATTTTATCAGTTGAATTGAGGGCGAACGGATTTTTAATTCAGCGAGACGATCTGCTTTGGTATTCCCATTGTGTTGTTTGATGCCCATACCACTCCTATATAGTACCCAGACTATGGGTCTATGGATTTTGTCATTTTGTTTAAATCAATGAATAATATCCTCTTATCATCATGATATTTGTATGGTGCAATCATGATGAGCTTCTCAGAGAATAATTCTCTATTACCGGGCAAAATCAGGAACACAGGAATTAATATATATTTAACATCCCCCTTACAAAGGTGAGTTTATATCGAGTTATTCCCTAAGTTGTCGTTACTTATTCCAATTCGTTACTATAAATATGGCAAAAATATTACAACAAACAGCGGTTAAAAAATTTGGTGAAGATTTTTTGTAATAATCCTAATTAGTTATGGGAATTTCGCTTGATGTATCTGCATAACAAAAACAATATGCGCCATTTTTGCATTACTAATAAGAAAAAGCAAAAAACATCGATATTCATTTTTGGTCAATGGGTTTTCTGGCCTATCGTTGTTATTGTGCTACTGGTTATCATTTTCATCTTGCCAGCATATTGGAGCGTGATCAATTTTGATCAGCTGTGAAGGGGGCTGATGTGTAGTGATACAAAAACTTACGTTATATCACTGCTAATGAGATATCCGTCATCTGAACACTTATGTCTTTAATTATTCTCGTGGTTCACTATAGGCAATAAGCACAAAAGTGTAGGATGTTACAAGAATGATTAGGACTCGGTGAAATGAAAAATCCACGCAATTGCGTGGATTTTATATACTTTTGCGCTCTTCATGAGATTTAGCGAAACCTCATGAGACAATAAATTAATTAGACGTTGAAAAGGAAGTTCATCACATCGCCATCTTTCACGATGTAATCTTTACCTTCTGCACGCATTTTGCCTGCTTCTTTCGCGCCTTGTTCACCTTTGTAAGTGATGAAATCTTCAAACGAGATGGTTTGTGCACGGATAAAGCCTTTTTCAAAATCAGTATGGATTTTGCCCGCTGCCTGCGGCGCGGTTGCTCCAACCGGAATGGTCCATGCACGCACTTCTTTCACCCCAGCGGTGAAGTAAGTTTGCAGGTTCAGCAGTTTATAACCGGCACGGATCACACGGTTCAGGCCCGGCTCTTCCAGCCCAAGCTCCTGCATAAACTCGTCACGTTCTTCGTCGTCCAGTTCGGCAATGTCTGCTTCAACAGCAGCACAAACCGGAACCACAACAGAACCTTCTTTCGCCGCGATTTCACGCACCTGGTCAAGATATGGGTTGTTTTCAAAACCGTCTTCGTTGACGTTGGCGATGTACATTGTTGGTTTCAGCGTCAGGAAGCTCAGGTAACGAATAGCCGCTTTCTCTTCAGCGCTTAAATCCAGCGCGCGCAGCATACCTGCATTTTCCAACTGGGGCAGGCATTTTTCCAGGACCGCCAGCTCAGCTTTCGCGTCTTTATCGCCACCTTTGGCTTTCTTCTGTACGCGATGAATCGCACGTTCGCAGGTGTCGAGGTCTGCCAGCGCCAGTTCGGTGTTGATAACTTCAATATCGTCAGCCGGGTTAACTTTGCCGGAAACGTGAATGATGTTGTCATTTTCAAAGCAGCGAACAACGTGACCGATCGCTTCGGTTTCACGGATGTTGGTCAGGAACTGGTTACCCAGACCTTCGCCTTTCGATGCGCCTTTTACCAGACCGGCGATATCGACAAATTCCATGGTCGTGGGAAGCGTACGCTGCGGTTTTACGATTTCAGCCAGTTGATCCAGGCGAGGATCAGGCATTGGTACGACGCCTGTGTTCGGCTCAATGGTGCAGAATGGAAAGTTGGCCGCTTCAATACCGGCTTTGGTCAGCGCGTTGAACAGGGTAGATTTCCCGACGTTGGGCAAACCGACGATACCGCATTTGAATCCCATGATTTAAATCACCTTAATATCTTAATAATCAACCTGTTATTGCTAACAGATTGCAGAAATGGAAATAACTTTGCCTATTATACACGGCACTCGGCAAAAATGCCGCAGACAACGACTTATTGCGCTTTAAAGGCGTGCAATCGGTTCGTTGCTTTGGTCAAGCCATCTGTAAACCACATTTCAGTACAACGCGCCGCTTCGTCAATGGCTTCATCAATTAACTTCTGTTCACTAACAGGCGGTTTGCCTAACACAAAACCGACAACTTTATTTTTATCGCCCGGATGACCGATTCCGATGCGTAAACGGTGAAAGTTAGGGTTATTACCCAATTTACTGATGATGTCTTTCAGTCCATTGTGACCACCATGGCCACCGCCCAATTTAAATTTGGCGACGCCAGGAGGCAGATCCAGTTCGTCGTGGGCCACCAGAATTTCGTCCGGATTAATGCGGAAAAAACTGGCCATCGCCGCAACGGCTTTGCCGCTGAGATTCATAAATGTAGTCGGGACTAACAGGCGGACATCTTCGCCTCCAAGAGTGACTCGCGAAGTATAACCAAAGAATTTAGCCTCTTCGCGCAGCGGAGCGCGCAAACGCTCTGCCAGTAAGTCAACGAACCAGGCACCAGCATTATGTCGCGTTGCGGCGTATTCAGCACCGGGGTTCGCCAGGCCGACAATCAATTTAATCGTCACGTTTTTTTGTCCTGAGTGTGTACATAACTGGCGCGTAGTTTACTGGTTGCGGCCCCGCTTGACAAAAAACTGCGTATCAAATGCAGATAACGTAATAATTGCCTGAGTGGACTATTAGAAAGTCAAGGTGTTCAGGCGTTTATTTGTAAAGTTTTGTTGAAATAAGGGTTGTAATTGTGATCACGCCCGCACATAACCCACTGGGTGTTGTCTATACTTTACACATAAGGAAGAGGGGTATTCCCTGTTACAACCCAGAAAGTTCCGGAGGTGACATATGAAACGCAAAAACGCTTCGTTACTCGGTAACGTGCTCATGGGGTTGGGTCTGGTGGTAATGGTGGTCGGCGTGGGGTATTCAATCCTCAACCAGTTACCACAGTTTAATATGCCCCAGTATTTCGCACATGGTGCAGTGCTAAGTATTTTCGTCGGTGCCATTCTCTGGCTGGCGGGTGCCCGTGTTGGCGGGCATGAACAGGTGTGCGACCGTTACTGGTGGGTTCGTCACTATGACAAACGTTGCCGCCGTAGCGATAATCGCCGTCATAGCTAACAAATAATGCAGTTTGCTGACCAGTCAGTTTGCGCTGACTGGTCAATCTCGTACTTATAAATCCGCCATCGCCGCGCGACGATTCGGGAAGAACGCGAGGCGTCCCGGGATCGGTTGAATGCCTGCGCGAGCCATAGTGCGCAGTGGCTGGAATTCCACGTTGCACACGCGCAGTTCACATCCTTCGGGCAGACGCTTCACAAAACGCTGGAACGCATCAAGACCACCAGCATCAAGTACCGGAACGGCATCCCACTTCAGAATCACAATCCGTTTGCCTTCAAGACGTGACTCCAGGTCCGTGAACAAGCCTTCAGCAGCAGCAAAAAACAGCGGGCCAATAACGCGCAGTACCAGAACATCGTCTGGAACATCTACGACTACCGGTGCCAGGCGAGTCATACGTGCGATACGACGCATAAACAGCAGCGATGCCAGCACGATCCCCACGCTGATGGCAATAACCATATCAAACAGCACGGTCAGCGACATGCACAGCAGCATGACAATGATGTCATCTTTCGGTGCATGACGCAGCAAGTCGACCACTTTATGCGCTTCACTCATGTTCCACGCCACCATCAACAGCAGGGCTGCCATAGCGGAAAGCGGCAGCCAGGAGAGCAGCGGTGCCAGTACCAGCAGGGCAAGAATAACCAGAATAGAGTGGATCACCGCCGAGATAGGGGAAGTTGCCCCGGCACGGACGTTAGCGGCAGAACGCGCGATGGCAGCTGTAGCGGTAATACCACCAAAGAACGGAGCGATAATATTCCCCAGTCCCTGTCCAACCAGTTCGCTGTTCGCCTTGTGTTTCGTCCCGGTCATACCATCCAGTACCACGGCGCAGAGCAGAGATTCGATTGCGCCGAGCATTGCCATTGAGAATGCCGCAGGCAGCAGTGTGCGAATAGAATCCCAGGTTAGCGTGAATTCTGAATTAGGCAGATCCCACGGCAGCACCAGTTGCGGCAGCAGTTGCGGAATACCGTTACCCTGAGAACCATCGGCCAGGACGTAGTGGAATTGCGAACCGATGGTAGCAACATGTCCGCCGAGCAGGTTAACAATCCCCATCACCGCGCAACCAGCCAGCAAGGCCGGAAGGTGACCGGGTAAACGAATGCCCAGACGCGGCCAAAAAACAAGAATACCTAGCGTCACAATGCCAATGGCAGCATCACCCACATTAATGGTCGGCAGCGCCATAAATAATGCGCCGACTTTTTGTAGATAATGTTCCGGGACATGGGCCATTTGCAGACCGAGAAAATCTTTAATCTGCATGGTACCGATGGTGATCCCGATACCCGAGGTGAAACCTAAGGTGACGGAAACCGGAATATACTCAATCAGGCGACCAAAGCGTGCCAGACCCATCAGAATCAAAAAGATCCCCGACAGCAAGGTCGCAACCAGCAGTCCTGCCAGTCCAAACTGTTGCGACACGGGATAGAGAATTACCACAAATGCCGCAGTCGGACCGGAAACGCTAAAGCGTGACCCACCCGTCAGAGCAATGACAATCCCCGCAACAGCTGCGGTATATAAACCGTACTGGGGTGCCACACCACTACCAATAGCCAACGCCATCGCCAGCGGGATAGCAATAATCCCGACGGTTATCCCGGCAATCAGGTCACGGGTAAACCGTGCGGCAGTATATTTTTCTTTCCAGCAAGCGTCGATCAGAGCGCGGAAAGGCATCACATGTGAGGAAAATATTTTGTTCACAATAATGTTTCATCCGTGAGCGCATCATCTGTCAACTAAATGGCAGGTGAAGGAGGCATAGGTCATACAAATGGATATTACAGACAAAAAAACCCGCCGCAGCGGGTCTTTGAGCCGGGTTCGATTAGTGTTCGAACATGGCAGAGATCGATTCTTCGTTGCTGATACGACGAATCGCTTCGGCCAGCATACCTGACAGGGTCAGAGTACGCACGTTCGGCAGTGATTTGATTTCATCGCTCAGCGGAATGGTATCGCAGACAACGACTTCATCAATTACAGAGTTACGCAGGTTGTTCGCCGCGTTGCCAGAGAAGATCGGGTGAGTCGCGTACGCAAATACACGTTTAGCACCACGTTCTTTCAGAGCTTCAGCAGCTTTACACAGCGTACCGCCAGTGTCGATCATATCATCGACCAGTACGCAGTCACGACCTGCAACGTCACCGATGATATGCATCACCTGTGAAACGTTCGCACGCGGACGACGTTTGTCGATGATTGCCATATCGGTATCGTTCAGCAGCTTAGCGATAGCGCGGGCACGCACAACGCCGCCGATGTCCGGAGAAACCACAATTGGGTTATCCAGATTCAGCTGCAGCATGTCTTCCAGCAGGATCGGGCTACCAAATACGTTATCAACCGGAACGTCGAAGAAACCCTGAATCTGTTCAGCGTGCAGATCCACTGTCAGCACACGGTCAACACCGACGCTGGAGAGGAAGTCTGCAACCACTTTCGCAGTGATTGGTACACGAGCGGAACGGACGCGACGGTCCTGGCGCGCATAGCCAAAGTAGGGGATAACAGCGGTGATACGACCTGCGGAAGCACGACGCAGGGCATCAACCATAACGACTAATTCCATCAGGTTGTCGTTAGTAGGGGCACAAGTGGACTGGATGATGAAAATATCACCACCGCGTACATTTTCATTAATTTGTACGCTGACTTCGCCATCGCTAAAGCGACCTACAGCGGCGTCGCCGAGTGAAGTGTACAGGCGGTTGGCAATACGTTGTGCTAGTTCCGGGGTGGCGTTACCAGCAAAAAGCTTCATATCAGGCACGAGAAGAACCTCAGGCATGCGTCCATTGGTGGAAAGAATCTGCCGAAAACTGTGCGGGCCAGGCATGATCCTTTCCAGGCGGTGTATTAAAGAGCGCGATGCAACGTCTGGAACAAGGTGACGTTGTCACCGAAACTCAGCTTGCCCGGCTTAAAGCATGGCTCTGTGCAATGGGGAAAGATTAACGCCTTTCGCCACAAAGCCATTGAGCCATTCCGGGGCTTGCTCTAGCACCTGGCGGGCTTCAGACTCTGTATCAAATTCAGCAAAGACACAGGCCCCTGTCCCAGTCAGGCGCGACGGGGCGTATTCTAACAGCCAGGAAAGCACCGCATCAACCTCGCGAAAACGTTTTCTTGCGATAACCTCGCAATCATTGCTGAATTCACATTTTAGCAACGTTTCTATTGACCTTTTTGGCGTATTGCGCGGGAGTTCAGGATCTTTAAAAATCACCGGAGTCGGAATACTTACACCAGGGTGCGCCACCAGATACCACTTCTCTGGCGGATCCACCGGCGTTAGTATTTCACCAACGCCTTCGGCAAACGCGGCATGCCCCCGAACAAAGACAGGAACATCTGCGCCCAGCGTCAGCCCCATTTCCGCCAGCTCATCCATGCTTAGCCCGCATTGCCAGAGATGATTTAATGCCACCAGGACCGTCGCGGCATTGGATGAACCACCGCCGAGACCGCCGCCCATCGGCAAACGCTTATCAATGCTGATATCCGCACCGCTTCCCGTCGGAAGACGCCCGCTGTCTGCCGCAGTTTTCATCAACAACCGCGCTGCGCGAACGATCAGGTTATCTTCATGTTCCACGCCTTCAACGGGCGTTAACAGACGAATATCCCCATCGTCACGAAGCTCAATGCTGATGGTGTCGCCGTAATCAAGAAACTGAAACAGCGTTTGCAGCGTGTGGTAACCATCCGCACGCTGACCGGTAATGTATAAAAACAGATTAAGTTTTGCCGGAGAGGGCCACTGTGTCCGCATTATTTCACTATCCAGTTATCCATTTTTAACTTGATGCGTTGACCACCGTCGGTGAGTTCCATATTGGCTGGCATCGCAGGTTGCGTTTTGGTGTCATAACCACCATAAACAACCTTCCAGTTTTTGCCATTCTGGCTGTAGGTAATTTCGCTCAGGCGGTACTGGTCGTCCAGTTTGTAGTCGGTTGCATCACCCGGTAAACCTAAAATCCACTGGCGCAAGCTGTTGAGCGGAATTGGCATTCCGGTCAATTTGCCAATCATCTCTTCGGCGTCATCGGCGGTATAACGCTGACCTTTATTGTCGACTAACTGCACGTTACCCGGTTGAGCATTCAGCTCCAGTTCCGTGCTGCCCAATGGGTTAGTGAGCAGCAGACGGTAGCGATCCTGGCCGGTTTGCTGCCAGAAAAAGCGGGCGTACACTTTTTGTTGGTCAGAAATATAAGCGAACGCGCCGCGAGTCTGATACTGATTAAGATTGCGCACGTCTTGCTGATGCTGACGCCATTGTGGCGAATCCGGGCTTTTGCCAGGACCTTTGGGCGTGGTAACGGAACAGGCAGTGAGCACAAGAGCAGCCAGCGGTAGCAGGCGGATAAGACGAAAATCGGGCAGGGGCATAGTGATGACAAGTCCTTGAGATACGTTGCAGTTATAACCCTTAATGCTAGCGTTACCGTCCGCTATCGTCTATGTTCAAGTTGTCTTAATTGCCAGAATCTAACGGCTTTCGGCAATTACTCCAAAAGGGGGCGCTCTCTTTTATTGATCTTACGCATCCTGTATGATGCAAGCAGACTAACCCTATCAACGTTGGTATTATTTCCCGCAGACATGACCCTTTTAGCACTCGGTATCAACCATAAAACGGCACCTGTATCGCTGCGAGAACGTGTATCGTTTTCGCCGGATAAGCTCGATCAGGCGCTTGACAGCCTGCTTGCGCAGCCGATGGTGCAGGGCGGCGTGGTGCTGTCGACGTGCAACCGCACGGAACTTTATCTTAGCGTTGAAGAGCAGGATAACCTGCAAGAGGCGTTAATCCGCTGGCTTTGCGATTATCACAATCTTAATGAAGAAGATCTGCGTAAAAGCCTCTACTGGCATCAGGATAACGACGCGGTTAGCCATTTAATGCGTGTTGCCAGCGGCCTGGATTCATTGGTTCTTGGGGAGCCGCAGATCCTCGGTCAGGTTAAAAAAGCGTTTGCCGATTCGCAAAAAGGCCATATGAAGGCCAGCGAACTGGAACGCATGTTCCAGAAATCTTTCTCTGTAGCGAAACGCGTTCGCACTGAAACAGATATCGGTGCCAGCGCTGTGTCTGTCGCTTTTGCGGCTTGTACGCTGGCGCGGCAGATCTTTGAATCGCTCTCTACGGTCACAGTGTTGCTGGTAGGCGCGGGCGAAACCATCGAGCTGGTAGCGCGTCATCTGCGCGAACATAAAGTACAGAAGATGATTATCGCCAACCGCACTCGCGAACGTGCCCAAATACTGGCAGATGAAGTTGGCGCGGAAGTGATTGCCCTGAGTGAGATCGACGAACGTCTGCGCGAAGCCGATATCATCATCAGTTCCACCGCCAGCCCGTTACCGATTATCGGGAAAGGCATGGTGGAGCGCGCATTAAAAAGCCGTCGCAACCAACCAATGCTGTTGGTGGATATTGCCGTTCCGCGCGATGTTGAGCCGGAAGTTGGCAAACTGGCGAATGCTTATCTTTATAGCGTGGACGATCTGCAAAGCATCATTTCGCACAACCTGGCGCAGCGTAAAGCCGCAGCGGTTGAGGCGGAAACTATTGTCGCTCAGGAAACCAGCGAATTTATGGCGTGGCTGCGAGCACAAAGCGCCAGCGAAACCATTCGCGAGTATCGCAGCCAGGCAGAGCAAGTTCGCGATGAGTTAACCGCCAAAGCGTTAGCGGCCCTTGAGCAGGGCGGCGACGCGCAAGCCATTATGCAGGATCTGGCATGGAAACTGACTAACCGCTTGATCCATGCGCCAACGAAATCACTTCAACAGGCCGCCCGTGACGGGGATAACGAACGCCTGAATATTCTGCGCGACAGCCTCGGGCTGGAGTAGCAGTACATCATTTTCTTTTTTTACAGGGTGCATTTACGCCTATGAAGCCTTCTATCGTTGCCAAACTGGAAGCCCTGCATGAACGCCATGAAGAAGTTCAGGCGTTGCTGGGTGACGCGCAAACTATCGCCGACCAGGAACGTTTTCGCGCATTATCACGCGAATATGCGCAGTTAAGTGATGTTTCGCGCTGTTTTACCGACTGGCAACAGGTTCAGGAAGATATCGAAACCGCACAGATGATGCTCGATGATCCTGAAATGCGTGAGATGGCGCAGGATGAACTGCGCGAAGCTAAAGAAAAAAGCGAGCAACTGGAACAGCAATTACAGGTTCTGTTACTACCAAAAGATCCTGATGACGAACGTAACGCCTTCCTCGAAGTCCGTGCCGGAACCGGCGGCGACGAAGCGGCGCTGTTCGCAGGCGATCTGTTCCGTATGTACAGCCGTTATGCCGAAGCCCGCCGCTGGCGGGTAGAAATCATGAGCGCCAGCGAGGGTGAACATGGTGGTTATAAAGAGATCATCGCCAAAATTAGCGGTGATGGTGTGTATGGTCGTCTGAAATTTGAATCTGGCGGTCATCGCGTGCAGCGTGTTCCTGCTACGGAATCGCAGGGGCGTATTCATACTTCTGCTTGTACCGTTGCGGTAATGCCAGAGCTGCCTGACGCAGAACTGCCGGACATCAACCCAGCAGATTTACGCATTGATACTTTCCGCTCGTCAGGGGCGGGTGGTCAGCACGTTAACACCACCGATTCGGCAATTCGTATTACTCACTTGCCGACCGGGATTGTTGTTGAATGTCAGGACGAACGTTCACAACATAAAAACAAAGCTAAAGCACTTTCTGTACTCGGTGCTCGCATCCACGCTGCTGAAATGGCAAAACGTCAACAGGCCGAAGCGTCTACCCGTCGTAACCTGCTGGGGAGTGGCGATCGCAGCGACCGTAACCGTACTTACAACTTCCCACAGGGGCGCGTTACCGATCACCGCATCAACCTGACGCTCTACCGCCTGGATGAAGTGATGGAAGGTAAGCTGGATATGCTGATTGAACCGATTATCCAGGAACATCAGGCCGACCAACTGGCGGCGTTGTCCGAGCAGGAATAATGGAATATCAACACTGGTTACGTGAAGCAATAAGCCAACTTCAGGCGAGCGAAAGCCCGCGGCGTGATGCTGAAATCCTGCTGGAACATGTTACCGGCAAAGGGCGTACTTTTATCCTCGCCTTTGGTGAAACGCAGCTGACTGACGAACAATGTCAGCAACTTGATGCGCTACTGACACGTCGTCGCGATGGTGAACCCATTGCTCATTTAACCGGGGTGCGAGAATTCTGGTCGTTGCCGTTATTTGTTTCGCCAGCGACCTTAATTCCGCGCCCGGATACGGAGTGTCTGGTGGAGCAGGCACTGGCGCGGTTGCCTGAACAACCTTGCCGTATTCTCGATCTCGGGACGGGTACCGGGGCGATTGCGCTTGCGCTGGCTAGCGAGCGCCCGGACTGCGAAATTACCGCTGTAGATCGTATGCCCGATGCTGTCGCTCTGGCACAACGTAATGCCCAGCATCTGGCGATCAAAAATATCCGCATTCTGCAAAGCGACTGGTTTAGTGCGCTGGCCGGGCAGCAGTTTACGATGATTGTCAGCAATCCGCCGTATATTGACGAGCAGGACCCACATCTTCAACAAGGCGATGTCCGCTTTGAGCCGCTCACTGCGCTGGTTGCGGCAGACAGTGGAATGGCAGACATCGTGCATATCATCGAACAGTCGCGTAACGCGCTGGTATCCGGCGGCTTTCTGCTTCTGGAACATGGCTGGCAGCAGGGCGAAGCGGTGCGACAAGCATTTATCCTCGCGGGGTATCATGACGTCGAAACCTGCCGTGACTATGGTGATAACGAGCGCGTAACGCTCGGCCGCTATTATCAATAACAAGTTTTTCTACACTGCTTAGTGTTCATCTTATTAGTATCGCGCTTTCTGTTGGGCTATTAACCTTACGTTTCTGGCTACGTTATCAGAAGCATCCCCAGGCATTTGCTCGCTGGACGCGCATTGTGCCGCCGGTTGTCGATACGCTGTTATTGTTAAGCGGCATTGCGTTGATGGCTAAAGCGCACATCCTGCCATTTTCCGGGCAGGCACAGTGGCTGACTGAAAAGCTGTTTGGAGTTATCATTTATATCGTTTTGGGTTTTATTGCACTCGATTATCGTCGTATGCACAGTCAGCAGGCGCGCATTTTTGCCTTCCCGCTGGCGTTGGTGGTTCTGTACATCATCATTAAACTCGCCACCACAAAAGTACCGTTACTGGGGTAAGTCATGAGATCGTTAGCTGATTTCGAATTTAATAAAGCGCCATTGTGCGAAGGCATGATCCTGGCTTGCGAAGCAATCCGCCGCGATTTTCCCTCGCAAGATGTTTACGACGAACTGGAGCGTCTCGTTAGTCTGGCGAAGGAAGAAATCAGCCAGCTTCTGCCTTTAGAAGAGCAGCTGGAAAAACTGATCGCGCTGTTTTACGGCGACTGGGGATTTAAAGCCTCACGCGGCGTTTATCGTCTTTCCGATGCATTATGGCTGGACCAGGTGTTAAAGAATCGACAGGGCAGTGCGGTATCATTAGGTGCGGTTTTATTATGGGTCGCGAATCGTCTCGATTTGCCGCTGCTGCCGGTGATTTTCCCTACGCAGCTGATATTGCGCATTGAATGTCCGGATGGCGAAATTTGGCTGATTAATCCTTTTAACGGTGAATCGTTAAGCGAACATATGCTGGACGTATGGTTAAAGGGAAATATCAGCCCGTCGGCGGAACTGTTTTATGAAGACCTTGATGAAGCTGATAACATTGAGGTAATTCGCAAATTGCTGGATACACTCAAAGCCTCGTTGATGGAAGAAAATCAGATGGAGCTGGCGTTACGCACCAGCGAAGCTTTATTACAATTCAACCCTGAAGATCCCTATGAAATTCGCGATCGCGGGTTGATTTATGCGCAACTGGATTGCGAACACGTTGCGTTGAACGATTTAAGTTATTTCGTTGAACAGTGTCCGGAAGACCCGATCAGCGAAATGATCCGTGCGCAAATAAATAACATCGCGCATAAACATATTGTGCTGCATTAATTAATCGACATTTTACTCAAGATTAAGGCGATCCTATGAAACAAAAAGTGGTTAGCATTGGCGACATCAACGTAGCAAATGACCTGCCGTTCGTACTGTTTGGCGGTATGAACGTGCTGGAATCTCGCGATCTGGCGATGCGCATTTGCGAGCACTACGTAACCGTGACCCAGAAACTGGGTATCCCTTACGTGTTCAAAGCCTCTTTTGACAAAGCCAACCGCTCCTCCATCCACTCTTATCGTGGACCGGGCCTGGAAGAAGGGATGAAAATCTTCCAGGAGTTGAAGCAGACTTTTGGCGTGAAAATTATCACCGACGTTCACGAACCAAGTCAGGCACAGCCCGTTGCTGATGTCGTGGATGTGATTCAGTTGCCGGCGTTTCTTGCTCGCCAGACTGACCTGGTTGAAGCCATGGCGAAAACCGGTGCGGTAATTAACGTCAAGAAACCACAGTTTGTCAGCCCGGGACAGATGGGTAATATCGTTGATAAATTCAAAGAAGGCGGCAACGAAAAAGTGATTCTTTGCGATCGCGGTGCTAACTTCGGCTATGACAACCTGGTTGTCGATATGCTGGGCTTCAGCATTATGAAGAAAGTGTCTGGTAACTCGCCGGTGATTTTCGACGTGACCCACGCACTGCAATGCCGCGATCCTTTTGGCGCAGCTTCCGGCGGTCGTCGTGCTCAGGTGGCTGAGCTGGCACGAGCCGGTATGGCGGTAGGTCTGGCAGGGCTGTTTATTGAAGCGCATCCGGATCCGGAACATGCGAAATGTGATGGTCCATCCGCGCTGCCGCTGGCTAAACTGGAACCGTTCCTCAAGCAGATGAAAGCGATTGATGATCTGGTGAAAGGTTTCGAAGAACTGGATACCAGCAAGTAATCTTTTTGTTTGAAAAATAAAGTCTTAGCGTTGTGCGTTAAGACTTTTTTATGGGTGCCGGATACAAAAAAGGCCGCAGGCTGTTACCCCTGCGGCCGGTTTCGGGCGCATATTGCCATCACGGCAGCCTGACGCCCGTTTTCACCTTACTTCCGGTTACGCCACCAGCCGACAATCGCTGCGGTAATAATTCCCGCCAGGATCGGTGCTGCCAGGTCGTCCCAGAAAATCATGGCAAACTGCGCGAGCGTCATATAGCCGCCTTGTTGTAATGACAACATTTTGCGGCTATTCTTGAATTGTTCTGGTTCAAGATTAGCCCCCGTTCTGTTGTCAGGTTGTACCTCTCAACGTGCGGGGGTTTTCTCTTTCCAGCAACCAATGCCACCAGGGATAAAGCCCCCGCAACATTGCGCCTCACCGGATAACGCCGGCTTGGTGTGGATACTACGACTCAATTCATCTTCACTTCATCCCTGAAATGTTTGCAATGAAGAGTGCATTCCGGTTTTTCAACAGCTGTTACAGTCATTTCATGAGTGCTCTGGATGAGGCTTCCAGCTCGGGTTGCCAATATTTACTTGTGGAAGTGATAAAGACAAAAATGGCCGCAGGCTGTTACCCCTGCGGCCGGTTTCGGGCGCATATTGCCATCACGGCAGCCTGACGCCCGTTTTCACCTTACTTCCGATTACGCCACCAGCCGACAATCGCTGCGGTAATAATCCCCGCCAGGATCGGTGCTGCCAGGTCGTGCCAGAAAGTCATGGCAAACTGCGCGAGCGTCATATAGCCGCCTTGTTGTAATGACAACATTTTGCGGCTATTCTTGAAGTGTCTGGTTTCAAGATTAGCCCCCGTTTTGTTGTCAGGTTTTACCTCTCAACGTGCGGGGGTTTTCTCTTTCCAGCAACCAATGCCACCAGGGATAAAGCCCCCGCAACATTGCGCCTCACCGGATAATTCCGGCTTGGTGTGGATACTACTTCTCAATTCATCTTCACTTCATCCCTGAAATGTTTGCAATAAAGAGTACATTCCGGCTTTTCAACAGCTGTTGCAGTGGTTTCGTGCAGGTTGTGGTACAGGCTCGCAATTCTGATTAACGAGCTGTCCAGGTAGTATGAAGAAATACAATAAGCAGGAATTTATCTTATCTCCCCCGATTTCCGTCATCGGAGGAGATATAACTGTCAGGCAAATATCGTCATCAAATAGGCGGCAAACAGTGCCAGATGCGCTGCGCCATTGAGCACGTTAGTACGTCCGGTGGAGAAGGAGATATGGCACAGCACTAAAGAGGCCACCATCACCACCATTTCTGGCGCACCAAGTGCAAACTGTAATTCGTTACCCGTCATAAAGGCAATTAGCGTGACGACAGGTACGGTAAGCGAAATGGTTGCTAACACTGAACCAAAGAACAGATTCATCGCGCGCTGGACCTGGTTGTTCAACACTGCTTTTAACGCACCTAAACCTTCCGGCGACAGAATCAACAGAGCCACCAGGAAGCCAGTAAAGGCGACAGGGGCATTCATGCTGTCGAGCAATGTCTCCAGCGGGCTGGCATTCATTTTGGTGACTGCAATAACGGCAATCAGATGGATAATCAACCAGATAGCATGCCACACGCTGCTATGGGCAGACGGTTTACCGTGATGCGGGTCGTCGTCATCACTGTCATCTTCGTGCTCGTAGACAAACAAACTTTGATGCGTTTTGGTCTGGATCAGCAAAAATACGCCATACATTGCCGCAGAAATTAATGCTACCAGTAACGCCTGACCGGTTGAAAAATTCGCCGCAGGCAGAGCCATTGGAAATACCAGTACGATTATCGCCAGGGGGAACAGCGCAATTAAATACTGCTTGATACCAAACAGATTCATATATTGGGTGGCAAACTTACGACCGCCCAACAATAATGAAAAGCCAACCAGCCCACCGGTAACAATCATAATGATTGAATAGAGCGTATCACGCATTAGCGTTGGCGCGGCGTCGCCGGTTGCCATTAAAGCTGAAATCAAACTGACTTCAAGAATAACCACTGAAAGGCTAAGAATAAGCGAACCGTAAGGTTCTCCCAGGCGATGGGCTAATACGTCCGCATGACGGACAACACTAAAGGCGCTACTTAAAATACCAATAAGCGCAAGAAGATTGATGGCAATGACCACTGGTAGTGTCTGGCTGCTTCCCCACAGGAACAGCACTACCAGCGCCAGAACCGGGAAAATAAGCGAAGTCTCCTTGTGACGGGTTTTTACCGCCTCTTGAGCATTTGACATTATGGTTATCCCTTTGCAGATGAATTTATCGAAAATGTAAAAAATAGGTAGGAAAAATAACAGAAAGTGTCTGGATATCGGTAACATTTTACGAATTTTTACCCCGCTGTCGATTTTTTACTCATTGGGGCATAAAAATAAGTAATACGTTTAGACAATGTTTGTTTTAGCGTTTCTTAAGAACAGTCTGACATGAAAATTCTTATGTTTTGGCAAGAGTAGATATTGTTGACCACACTTAATGTTCAACTTTGTAAAAGGAGTCAACGATGCCGTATAAAACGAAAAGCGATCTGCCGGAAAGCGTAAAGCACGTTCTACCGTCTCATGCCCAGGATATCTATAAAGAAGCGTTCAACAGCGCATGGGATCAATATAAAGATAAAGAAGATCGGCGTGATGACGCCAGTCGCGAAGAAACCGCGCATAAAGTGGCCTGGGCTGCTGTGAAGCATGAATATGCCAAAGGGGATGATGATAAATGGCATAAAAAATCGTAAAACCGGTAGCTTAGTTAAAGCTATTCGTGCGGTGTTGCCTTGCAAGTGGTCCGTGGATTGCATATTGTCCCGTTAGTGGTTTCAAAATGAGCAGTAAAAATGTCCGGAAGACACCAAATAGTTGTCGCAGGGAAGTATGCAGTGGCGGAGGTGTAAGGTGATAACGCGTGATTTCTTGATGAATGCCGATTGTAAAACGGCATTTGGTGCCATTGAAGAATCACTCTTATGGTCAGCAGAACAACGGGCGGCTTCGCTGGCGGCGACGCTGGCTTGTCGACCTGATGAGGGACCGGTGTGGATCTTCGGTTATGGATCGTTGATGTGGAATCCGGCACTGGAGTTTACCGAGTCGTGCACCGGTACACTGGTTGGATGGCATCGCGCGTTTTGCCTACGCCTGACCGCCGGGCGCGGGACTGCGCACCAGCCGGGACGGATGCTTGCACTGAAAGAGGGCGGACGCACCACAGGCGTCGCCTATCGACTGCCAGAAGAGACGCTGGAGCAGGAACTAACCCTGTTGTGGAAGCGAGAGATGATTACCGGCTGTTATCTGCCAACCTGGTGTCAGCTTGATCTTGATGATGGACGCACAGTAAACGCCATTGTGTTTATTATGGACCCGCGACATCCAGAATATGAATCTGATACTCGCGCTCAGGTCATAGCGCCGTTGATTGCGGCGGCGAGCGGTCCGCTGGGAACCAACGCACAATACCTTTTTTCACTGGAACAGGAGCTTATCAAACTGGGAATGCAGGACGATGGGCTGAATGATTTGCTGGTATCGGTAAAAAAACTGCTGGCGGAGAATTTTCCGGATGGTGTGTTACGGCCGGGATTCGCCTGAGTAAATTTCCCTCATAGTGGGGCGTCAGACGCCCCCTTAAACATTAAAATGTGAGCACTTTATCGGCTGACAGCGTCCATTGCGCCAGTTCCACAAGAGTACCGATTTCCACCCCATCAATCAGAGGAAGTGTACTAATCCCGCGCCCGTCGGTACAGGTTTTGCACAATTTCACCGGTACATTCTGAGCGGTAAGGATCTCCAGCATTTGCTGAATGTTGTAGCCTTCCCCTGGTTTTTGCCCGCGCAACCCGGCTGTGACCGCATCAGACATCAGGAACAGACGCAGATCCAGATTGCTCTCCTGCTCTCGTAACGCAATGGCCAGCCGCAAGCTGTTAAACAAGGATTCGCTCCCGTAAGGTGCGCCATTGGCAACGATCACGATTTTTTGCATTATTTACTCCTGTATTCAGGGAATTAGACACTCATCTTCTATCTTACTGCTTCTGCAGCGTCTGACCAATCGGTCACATTTTTAAGGATTTTCCTGAAAGCGCGAGAAAATACGACAAAAGTTGCCAGTAATCGTTATTCTTTAAGGCTATGGTTTTTCATTTTTTACCGGAAGTTACCGACGTTTTGAGCCGTTTCGTTCCTCGCATTATTCCGTTTTATTTACTCTTGCTGGCGGCAGGCGGTACAGCTAACGCACAATCTACCTTCGAGCAAAAAGCGGCAAATCCCTTTGATAATAACAATGATGGTCTGCCGGATTTAGGCATGGCACCTGAAAATCATGATGGGGAAAAACACTTTGCTGAAATTGTGAAAGATTTCGGCGAAACCAGTATGAATGATAACGGGCTGGATACTGGCGAGCAGGCAAAAGCTTTCGCATTGGGAAAAGTCCGCGACGCGCTTAGTCAACAGGTTAATCAGCACGTAGAGTCCTGGCTATCACCGTGGGGAAATGCCAGTGTTGACGTCAAAGTGGATAACGAAGGTCATTTTACCGGCAGTCATGGAAGCTGGTTTGTGCCGTTACAAGATAATGATCGTTATCTCACCTGGAGCCAGCTTGGTCTTACTCAGCAGGATGATGGGTTGGTGAGCAATGTGGGCGTTGGGCAACGCTGGGCGCGCGGCAACTGGCTGGTGGGTTATAACACTTTTTATGACAACTTGCTGGACGAAAATCTTCAGCGAGCGGGCTTTGGTGCCGAAGCGTGGGGCGAATATTTGCGATTATCGGCAAACTTTTATCAGCCATTTGCTGCATGGCATGAACAGACAGCCACGCAGGAACAACGGATGGCGCGCGGGTACGACCTGACAGCCCGGATGCGCATGCCGTTCTATCAACACCTCAATACCAGTGTCAGCCTAGAACAGTATTTTGGTGATCGTGTTGATTTGTTTAACTCTGGTACGGGTTATCACAATCCCGTCGCGTTGAGTCTGGGATTAAATTACACCCCTGTGCCATTAGTCACTGTGACGGCCCAGCATAAACAGGGTGAAAGTGGCGAGAATCAAAATAACCTCGGGCTGAATCTTAATTACCGCTTTGGTGTACCGCTCAAAAAACAACTTTCTGCGGGCGAGGTTGCCGAAAGTCAGTCGTTACGTGGTAGTCGCTATGATAATCCGCAGCGAAATAATCTACCGACTCTTGAGTACCGACAGCGAAAAACGTTAACGGTGTTTCTGGCGACACCGCCGTGGGATCTAAAACCTGGCGAAACAGTGCCGCTGAAATTACAAATCCGCAGTCGTTACGGTATTCGGCAACTGATTTGGCAGGGCGATACGCAGATATTAAGTTTGACGCCAGGCGCACAAGCCAACAGCGCGGAGGGCTGGACGCTGATCATGCCTGACTGGCAGAACGGGGAAGGGGCGAGCAATCACTGGCGATTGTCGGTGGTGGTGGAAGATAACCAGGGGCAGCGTGTCTCCTCCAATGAGATCACGCTAACGCTTGTCGAACCGTTCGACGCATTGTCAAACGACGAACTGCGCTGGGAACCGTAATCAGAAAATGCGCTCCTGATGCACCCATACCGCTGCTTCCACGCGAGACTTGAGCTTCATTTTCTTCAGCATGTGCTTGACGTGCACTTTTACTGTGCTTTCGGTGATATCCAGGCGGCGGGCAATCATCTTGTTCGGCAAACCCTGGGCAATCAGCTTGAGAATATCGCGCTCGCGTGGGGTTAACTGGTTAACATCGCGCTCAGTAGTGGCACGGTTAGCGCGCAAGCTGGCGGCCAGAACAGGCGTTAATGCTTCGCTTAATACCATTTCGCCAGCAGCTGCCTGATGCAATGCTTTCAGCAGATCTTCCGGTTCCATATCTTTTAACAGATAGCCATCCGCGCCGCGTTTCAGTGCGGTGACCACATCTTCTTCATGGTTAGAGACGCTGAATACCACAATGCGCCCTGAGAGGGACTTTTCGCGCAGTTTATCCAGCGTTTCCAGACCGTTCATGCCGGGCATATTGAGATCTAACAGGATCAGATCGGGATCAAGAGACTCCGCCAGTTCAATACCCTGTTCGCCATTACTCGCTTCGCCAACCACGGTGATATCTGGTGCCATACTGATAAGCTGTTTTACGCCAGTTCGCAGCATCGGGTGATCGTCAATCAGCAGGATAGTAGCCGGTTCCTGATTACTCATGGGTATCTCCTTGGACGTCTGTGAAAGTTTTTTCGGGAATAAAGGTGACCACCACTTCGGTGCCACCTGATTCACGACGGCGGACGCGGCAATCGCCTCGTAAACTTTGCGCACGATCGCGCATTATTATCATGCCGTAGTGATTGCTGCGGATGGCATTTTCAGGCACGCCGCAGCCGTTATCCTGGACGGTCAGTTTGACCTGATTATCGTTTTGCGCCACCGTCACCACGACTTCACTCGCTTGCGAATGTTTGAGGGCGTTACTTAATGCCTCACGGGCAATTTGCAACAAGTGGATTGCCTGATGCGAAGGCACCAGGCGAGGCGGCAATTGATAATCCAGCTTCACCGGGAAGCCAAATTTGGCGCTGTACTCTTCGCAACTCGCCTCCAGCGCCGGACGTAATCCAGGCTCGGTGAGCTGCAAGCGGAATGTGGTGAGCAATTCACGCAACTGCGCCCAGGATGCATTCAGTTCGTTACGGATCTGACTTAACAGTTCGCGGCTGCTTTCTGGCAGCGCATCGCCCTGCATCTGTAAACAACTCACCTGCATCTTCATGCAAGAGAGAGATTGGGCAATAGAATCATGCAGTTCGCGCGCAATGGTGGCACGCTCTTCCATCACGATCAACTGTTGCTGACGTTCCTGATGGCGATCCAGCGCCAGCGTGGCGGTGAGTTGTTCAACCAGGGTATCCACCAGTTGTTGTTGATCATGGCTAAGATGACGCCCCTGCGGCAGGGTCGCCAGCAAAATACCGTACTGCGTATGAGAGTCAGCCAGCCGCCACTTCAGGGTCGTGCCGCGATCACCAACGGGTAATACGCCGCGCGGGCAGAGCTGGCAGCCTTTATCATCACAAGTCATATCTGGCTGGCAGGTAAACTCCTGATGATTCTCTTCATCATCAGTGTCATACACCCGCAATTCGATATCACGTAGCAGGGTTAAATTCTGTAAGCCGTTGAGTACAGGTGACAGGCGTTCACACAGCGGGGCGCGGGAATGCAAACGGCGGTTAGCCTGCCATAAAAAAGAGAGGATCTGATTTTTATGCTCCAGCCCGGCGGTTTTCTCCTGAACCCGCTGCTCAAGTACGGCATAACTTTCGGCCAGTTCTGCAGACATATTGTTCAACGCAGTTCCAAGCATCGCCATTTCGTTGCGCCCGCTGATGTTTGCGCGTTGGGTAAAATCGCGATGACTGACGGCACTCGCCATTGCCAGCAGTTGCCGCCACGGTTGTAGCAGTCGCGCCCGCAACCAGATAATAGTGAACACCAGTAAAAGTGCCATAAATACCGCCATTACCCGATGGACCAGTACCACTGTCTCGATGCGCATTTCCGTGGTGCGGTCAAAACCAGATACCAGTTGATCAAGCCCGGCAACAAACTGGCTGACATCCGCTGACACCGTTTCTCGGTTTTGTGCACGCATCAGCGCAGGGATCAGTTCATTACGCCAGTAATCTTGTAAACCCTGTAATTGCGCCAGTTGTCCGTCTCGTTCTGCTGCTCGAGTCAACTCGGCGCTAAATGCCGTTTGTTCCATCTCTTTAATTAAGGGCTTGTCTTTCTCGCTTAATGGCACTGCCGCCAACAGACGGTAACTTTGCATGCGCAGCGATCCCGCTTTGTTGATCGCATGGGCGCTGCCCTGAACGCCTTGCACCAGCCAGCCAGAAACCGCCATCCCTGCCAGTCCAATAGCAGTAGAAAGCAACACAATAAGCGCAACCTGATTAACCAGGGTGAGCGGAGAGAGACAACGTTTAAGCATGTAAACCTCTTCCTTCAGGCTTTAAATGAGCAATAACCTTAATGAATGTGACGATACATTCTGGAATGGCAGTATTCTCGGCTATTGGCTGAAGTATACCCATACCCGGAAAGAGTTACTCCTTATTTGCCGTGTGGTTAGTCGCTTTACATCGGTAAGGGTAGGGATTTTACAGCACCGTGAAAAATCTCATAATTTTTATGAAGTCACTGTACTCACTATGGGTAATGATAAATATCAATGATAGATAAAGTTATCTTATCGTTTGATTTACATCAAATTGCCTTTAGCTACAGACACTAAGGTGGCAGACATCGAAACGAGTATCAGAGGTGTCTATGAGTCACTCATCCGCCCCCGAAAGGGCTACTGGAGCTGTCATTACAGATTGGCGACCGGAAGATCCTGCGTTCTGGCAACAACGCGGTCAACGTATTGCCAGCCGCAACCTGTGGATTTCCGTTCCCTGTCTGCTGCTGGCGTTTTGCGTATGGATGTTGTTCAGCGCTGTTGCGGTGAACCTACCGAAAGTCGGCTTTAATTTTACGACCGATCAGCTATTTATGTTGACTGCGCTGCCTTCGGTTTCTGGCGCGTTATTACGTGTTCCATACTCCTTTATGGTTCCTATCTTCGGTGGTCGTCGCTGGACGGCGTTCAGCACCGGTATTCTGATTATTCCTTGCGTCTGGCTGGGTTTTGCCGTGCAGGATACCTCCACGCCTTATAGCGTCTTCATCATCATCTCTCTGCTATGCGGCTTTGCTGGCGCGAACTTCGCCTCCAGTATGGCAAACATCAGCTTCTTCTTTCCGAAACAGAAGCAGGGTGGCGCGCTGGGTCTGAATGGTGGTCTGGGCAACATGGGCGTCAGCGTCATGCAGTTGGTTGCTCCGCTGGTGGTATCACTGTCGATTTTCGCAGTATTTGGTAGCCAGGGCGTCAAACAGCCGGATGGGACTGAGCTGTATCTGGCGAATGCGTCCTGGATATGGGTGCCGTTCCTTGCCATCTTCACCATTGCGGCGTGGTTTGGCATGAACGATCTTGCTACCTCGAAAGCCTCCATCAAGGAGCAGTTGCCGGTACTCAAACGGGGTCATCTGTGGATTATGAGCTTGCTGTATCTGGCAACCTTCGGCTCCTTTATCGGCTTCTCCGCAGGCTTTGCGATGCTGTCAAAAACACAGTTCCCGGATGTTCAGATTCTGCAATACGCTTTCTTCGGGCCGTTTATTGGTGCGCTGGCGCGTTCTGCAGGTGGTGCATTATCTGACCGTCTGGGCGGAACTCGTGTCACGCTGGTGAACTTTATTCTGATGGCGATTTTCAGCGGCCTGCTGTTCCTGACCTTACCGACTGACGGGCAGGGCGGAAGCTTCATGGCATTCTTCGCGGTCTTCCTGGCGCTGTTCCTGACAGCTGGGCTGGGTAGTGGTTCCACTTTCCAGATGATTTCAGTGATCTTCCGTAAACTGACAATGGATCGCGTGAAAGCAGAAGGGGGTTCTGACGAACGTGCGATGCGTGAAGCGGCAACCGACACGGCGGCGGCGTTGGGTTTCATCTCTGCGATTGGCGCGATAGGTGGCTTCTTTATCCCGAAAGCGTTCGGTAGCTCGCTGGCATTAACGGGTTCGCCAGTTGGCGCAATGAAAGTATTTTTGATTTTCTATATCGCCTGCGTAGTGATTACCTGGGCGGTATATGGTCGGCATTCTAAAAAATAAATCTTAATATTTGATTATCCTTTGCGCGGCATGATGTCGCGCTTTTTTTATGCGTTATTTAGTTACAACATACTAATGTTATATGGTTTATTTCGCCGGATTTCATTAAGAGCCATTAATATGTTACCCATGGGGAATACTCCTTAATACCCATCTGCATAAAAATCTTAATAGTTTAAATAACTACAGGTATAAAACGTCTTAATTTACAGTATGTTATGTGGTGGCTGTTAATTATCCTAAAGGGGTATCTTAGGAATTTACTTTATTTTTCATCCCCATCACTCTTGATCGTTATCAATTCCCACGCTGTTTCAGAGCGTTACCTTACCCTTAAACATTAGCAATGTCGATTTATCAGAGGGCCGACAGGCTCCCACAGGAGAAAACCGATGAGTAAATTCCTGGACCGGTTTCGCTACTTCAAACAGAAGGGTGAAACCTTTGCCGATGGGCATGGCCAGCTTCTCAATACCAACCGTGACTGGGAGGATGGATATCGCCAGCGTTGGCAGCATGACAAAATCGTCCGCTCTACCCACGGGGTAAACTGCACCGGCTCCTGCAGCTGGAAAATCTACGTCAAAAACGGTCTGGTCACCTGGGAAACCCAGCAGACTGACTATCCGCGTACCCGTCCGGATCTGCCAAACCATGAACCTCGCGGCTGCCCGCGCGGTGCCAGCTACTCCTGGTATCTTTACAGTGCCAACCGCCTGAAATACCCGATGATGCGCAAACGCCTGATGAAAATGTGGCGTGAAGCGAAGGCGCTGCATAGCGATCCGGTTGAGGCATGGGCTTCTATCATTGAAGACGCCGATAAAGCGAAAAGCTTTAAGCAGGCGCGTGGACGCGGTGGATTTGTTCGTTCTTCCTGGCAGGAGGTGAACGAACTGATCGCCGCATCTAACGTTTACACCATCAAAAACTACGGCCCGGACCGTGTTGCTGGTTTCTCGCCAATTCCGGCAATGTCGATGGTTTCTTACGCATCGGGTGCACGCTATCTCTCGCTGATTGGCGGTACTTGCTTAAGCTTCTACGACTGGTACTGCGACCTGCCTCCTGCGTCTCCGCAAACCTGGGGCGAGCAAACTGACGTACCGGAATCTGCTGACTGGTATAACTCCAGCTACATCATCGCCTGGGGTTCAAACGTGCCGCAGACGCGTACCCCGGATGCTCACTTCTTTACTGAAGTGCGTTACAAAGGCACCAAAACTGTTGCCGTCACACCAGACTACGCTGAAATCGCCAAACTGTGCGATCTGTGGCTGGCACCGAAACAGGGCACCGATGCGGCAATGGCGCTGGCGATGGGCCACGTAATGCTGCGTGAATTCCACCTCGACAACCCAAGCCAGTATTTCACCGACTATGTGCGTCGCTACACCGACATGCCGATGCTGGTGATGCTGGAAGAACGCGACGGTTACTACGCTGCAGGTCGTATGTTGCGCGCTGCTGATCTGGTTGATGCGCTGGGCCAGGAAAACAATCCGGAATGGAAAACTGTCGCCTTTAATACCAATGGCGAAATGGTTGCGCCGAACGGTTCTATTGGCTTCCGCTGGGGCGAGAAGGGCAAATGGAATCTTGAGCAGCGCGACGGCAAAACTGGCGAAGAAACCGAGCTGCAACTGAGCCTGCTGGGTAGTCAGGATGAGATCGCTGAGGTAGGCTTCCCGTACTTTGGTGGCGACGGCACGGAACACTTCAACAAAGTGGAACTGGAAAACGTGCTGCTGCACAAACTGCCGGTGAAACGCCTGCAACTGGCTGATGGCAGCACCGCCCTGGTGACCACCGTTTATGATCTGACGCTGGCAAACTACGGTCTGGAACGTGGCCTGAACGACGTTAACTGTGCAACCAGCTATGACGATGTGAAAGCTTATACCCCGGCCTGGGCCGAGCAGATTACCGGCGTTTCTCGCAGCCAGATTATTCGCATCGCCCGTGAATTTGCCGATAACGCTGATAAAACGCACGGTCGTTCGATGATTATCGTCGGTGCGGGGCTGAACCACTGGTATCACCTCGATATGAACTATCGTGGTCTGATCAACATGCTGATTTTCTGCGGCTGTGTCGGTCAGAGCGGGGGCGGCTGGGCGCACTATGTAGGTCAGGAAAAACTGCGTCCGCAAACCGGCTGGCAGCCGCTGGCGTTTGCCCTTGACTGGCAGCGTCCGGCGCGTCACATGAACAGCACTTCTTATTTCTATAACCACTCCAGCCAGTGGCGTTATGAAACCGTCACGGCGGAAGAGTTGCTGTCACCGATGGCGGACAAATCCCGCTATACCGGACACTTGATCGACTTTAACGTCCGTGCGGAACGCATGGGCTGGCTGCCGTCTGCACCGCAGTTAGGCACTAACCCGCTGACTATCGCTGGCGAAGCGGAAAAAGCCGGGATGAATCCGGTGGACTATACGGTGAAATCCCTGAAAGAGGGTTCCATCCGTTTTGCGGCAGAACAACCAGAAAACGGTAAAAACCACCCGCGCAACCTGTTCATCTGGCGTTCTAACCTGCTCGGTTCTTCCGGTAAAGGTCATGAGTTTATGCTCAAGTACCTGCTGGGGACGGAGCACGGTATCCAGGGTAAAGATCTGGGGCAACAGGGCGGCGTGAAGCCGGAAGAAGTGGACTGGCAGGACAATGGTCTGGAAGGCAAGCTGGATCTGGTGGTTACGCTGGACTTCCGTCTGTCGAGCACCTGTCTCTATTCCGACATCATTTTGCCGACGGCGACCTGGTACGAAAAAGACGACATGAATACTTCGGATATGCATCCGTTTATTCACCCGCTGTCTGCGGCGGTCGATCCGGCCTGGGAAGCGAAAAGCGACTGGGAAATCTACAAAGCCATCGCGAAGAAATTCTCCGAAGTGTGCGTCGGCCATCTGGGTAAAGAAACCGACATCGTCACGCTGCCTATCCAGCATGACTCTGCCGCTGAACTGGCGCAGCCGCTGGATGTGAAAGACTGGAAAAAAGGCGAATGCGACCTGATCCCAGGCAAAACTGCACCGCACATTATGGTCGTAGAGCGCGATTATCCGGCAACTTACGAACGCTTTACTTCTATCGGCCCGCTGATGGAGAAAATCGGTAACGGCGGTAAAGGGATTGCCTGGAACACCCAGAGCGAGATGGATCTGCTGCGTAAGCTCAACTACACCAAAGCGGAAGGTCCGGCGAAAGGCCAGCCGATGCTGAACACCGCAATTGATGCGGCAGAGATGATCCTGACACTGGCACCGGAAACCAACGGTCAGGTAGCCGTGAAAGCCTGGGCTGCCCTGAGCGAATTTACCGGTCGTGACCATACGCATCTGGCGCTGAATAAAGAAGAGGAGAAGATCCGCTTCCGCGATATTCAGGCACAGCCGCGCAAAATTATCTCCAGCCCGACCTGGTCTGGTCTGGAAGATGAACACGTTTCTTACAACGCCGGTTACACCAACGTTCACGAGCTGATCCCATGGCGTACGCTCTCTGGTCGTCAGCAACTGTATCAGGATCACCAGTGGATGCGTGATTTCGGTGAAAGCCTGCTGGTTTATCGTCCGCCGATCGACACCCGTTCGGTGAAAGAAGTGATAGGCCAGAAATCCAACGGCAACCCGGAAAAAGCGCTCAACTTCCTGACGCCGCACCAGAAGTGGGGTATCCACTCCACCTACAGCGACAACCTGCTGATGCTGACTTTAGGTCGCGGTGGTCCGGTGGTCTGGTTGAGTGAAGCCGATGCCAAAGATCTGGGTATCGCCGATAACGACTGGATTGAAGTATTCAACAGCAACGGTGCTCTGACTGCCCGTGCGGTTGTCAGCCAGCGTGTTCCGGCAGGGATGACCATGATGTACCACGCGCAGGAACGTATCGTTAACCTGCCTGGTTCGGAAATTACCCAACAGCGTGGTGGTATCCATAACTCGGTCACCCGTATCACGCCGAAACCGACGCATATGATCGGCGGCTATGCCCATCTGGCATACGGCTTTAACTACTACGGCACCGTAGGTTCTAACCGCGATGAGTTTGTTGTAGTACGTAAGATGAAGAACATTGACTGGTTAGATGGCGAAGGCAATGACCAGGTACAGGAGAGCGTAAAATGAAAATTCGTTCACAAGTCGGCATGGTGCTGAATCTCGATAAGTGCATCGGCTGCCACACCTGTTCAGTTACCTGTAAAAACGTCTGGACCAGCCGTGAAGGCGTGGAATACGCGTGGTTCAACAACGTGGAAACCAAGCCGGGTCAGGGCTTCCCGACTGACTGGGAAAACCAGGAAAAATACAAAGGCGGCTGGATCCGTAAAATCAATGGCAAACTGCAGCCGCGCATGGGTAACCGCGCCATGCTGCTGGGTAAAATCTTCGCTAACCCGCATCTGCCGGGGATCGACGATTATTACGAGCCGTTCGATTTTGATTATCAGAACCTGCATACCGCGCCGGAAGGCAGCAAATCGCAGCCGATTGCCCGTCCGCGTTCGCTGATTACCGGGGAACGGATGGCGAAAATCGAAAAAGGGCCGAACTGGGAAGATGACCTGGGTGGTGAGTTTGACAAACTGGCGAAAGACAAGAACTTCGACAACATCCAGAAGGCGATGTATAGCCAGTTCGAAAACACCTTTATGATGTATTTGCCGCGCCTGTGCGAACACTGCCTGAACCCGGCATGTGTGGCGACCTGCCCGAGCGGTGCGATTTACAAGCGTGAAGAAGATGGCATCGTCCTGATCGACCAGGATAAATGCCGTGGCTGGCGTATGTGCATCACCGGATGCCCGTACAAAAAAATCTACTTCAACTGGAAGAGCGGTAAGTCTGAGAAGTGCATCTTCTGCTATCCGCGTATTGAAGCGGGTCAGCCGACCGTGTGCTCAGAAACCTGTGTCGGTCGTATCCGTTATCTTGGCGTGCTGCTGTACGATGCCGACGCGATTGAACGTGCAGCCAGCACCGAGAACGAGAAAGATCTTTACCAGCGTCAGCTGGAGGTGTTCCTCGATCCGAACGATCCGAAAGTCATCGAGCAGGCGATTAAAGACGGTATTCCGCTGAGCGTTATTGAAGCCGCACAGCAGTCGCCGGTTTATAAAATGGCAATGGAATGGAAACTGGCGCTGCCGCTGCATCCAGAATATCGCACACTGCCGATGGTCTGGTACGTGCCGCCTCTGTCTCCGATTCAGTCTGCAGCAGACGCGGGTGAGCTGGGTAGCAACGGCATTCTGCCAGACGTCGAAAGCTTGCGTATTCCGGTACAGTATCTGGCGAATCTGCTGACCGCCGGTGATACCAAACCGGTACTGCGCGCACTGAAACGTATGCTGGCGATGCGTCATTACAAACGTGCTGAAACCGTTGACGGTAAAGTTGATACCCGTGCGCTGGAAGAGGTCGGTCTGACCGAAGCCCAGGCACAGGAGATGTACCGTTATCTGGCGATTGCTAACTACGAAGATCGCTTTGTGGTGCCGAGTAGTCATCGTGAACTGGCACGGGAAGCCTTCCCGGAGAAAAATGGCTGCGGCTTTACCTTTGGTGATGGCTGCCACGGTTCAGATACCAAATTCAATCTGTTCAACAGCCGTCGTATCGATGCCATCGATGTGACCAGCAAAACGGAGCCGCATCCATGATCGAACTCGTGATTGTATCGCGTCTCCTTGAATATCCGGATGCTGCCTTATGGCAGCATCAACAAGAGATGTTTGAGGCGATTGCTGCGTCGAAAAATCTGTCGAAAGAAGATGCCCATGCGCTGGGCATTTTCCTGCGCGATTTAACGGCGATGGATCCGCTCGATGCCCAGGCCCAGTACAGCGAACTGTTCGACCGTGGCCGCGCCACGTCACTGTTGCTATTTGAACATGTTCACGGTGAATCCCGTGACCGCGGCCAGGCGATGGTGGACCTGCTGGCGCAGTACGAGCAGCACGGTTTGCAGTTAAACAGCCGCGAATTACCGGACCATCTGCCGCTGTATCTGGAGTACCTGTCGCAGCTGCCGCAAAGCGAAGCCGTGGAAGGTTTGAAAGATATCGCGCCGATTCTGGCATTGCTGAGCGCGCGTCTGCAACAGCGTGAAAGCCGTTATGCCGTGATGTTTGATCTGCTGCTGAAATTGGCCAATACCGCTATCGACAGCGACAAAGTGGCGGAAAAAATTGCCGACGAAGCGCGCGATGATACGCCGCAGGCGCTGGATGCTGTCTGGGAAGAAGAGCAGGTTAAATTCTTTGCTGACAAAGGCTGCGGTGATTCAGCAATCACTGCTCATCAGCGTCGCTTTGCCGGTGCCGTCGCGCCGCAATATCTGAATATCACCACCGGAGGACAGCACTAATGCAATTCCTGAATATGTTCTTCTTTGATATCTACCCGTACATAGCCGGGGCGGTCTTCCTGATTGGTAGCTGGCTGCGTTATGACTACGGGCAGTACACCTGGCGCGCGGCGTCCAGCCAGATGCTGGATCGCAAAGGGATGAACCTGGCGTCGAACCTGTTCCATATCGGTATTCTGGGGATTTTTGTTGGTCACTTCTTCGGTATGCTGACGCCGCACTGGATGTATGAAGCCTGGCTGCCGATTGAAGTGAAACAGAAAATGGCGATGTTTGCTGGTGGTGCCAGCGGCGTGCTGTGTCTGATTGGCGGCGTGCTGTTGCTGAAGCGTCGTCTGTTCAGCCCACGCGTGCGTGCAACCACTACCGGAGCGGATATCCTGATCCTGTCGCTGCTCGTTATCCAGTGCGCGCTGGGCCTGTTGACCATTCCGTTCTCCGCTCAGCATATGGACGGTAGCGAGATGATGAAACTGGTTGGCTGGGCGCAGTCGGTGGTGACCTTCCACGGTGGCGCTTCTCAACACCTCGATGGTGTGGCGTTTATCTTCCGTCTGCACCTGGTGTTGGGGATGACGTTATTCCTGCTGTTCCCGTTCTCGCGTCTGGTGCACATCTGGAGCGTACCGGTGGAGTATCTGACACGTAAGTATCAGTTGGTGCGCGCTCGTCACTAAGCGAATTTTAGTTCACATAGACCCTGCTTCGGCGGGGTTTTTTTATGGGCACGGTGCGGGGTGAGTTGTCGGATGCGCTTCGCTTATCCGACCTACAGGGGAGGATATTGTAGGTCCGGTAAACGCGGTGCCATCGGGCAAAATTAGCTCGGAGTAACAGGTTTTGAGTATTTCAGGAAGTGATGGTGGTGGGGGAAGGATTACTCAGCGCTGCGCGCTTCGCCCTTCGGGTCGTTGCCTGCGGCAACGCTCTCTCGCTGGCGCTCAAGTCGAACCTTGGTCGAAGCTTCTCATCCTTCCCCGCTTGGGCAGAATATTTAATTGCGGATTCGTTTGAGAGTTTACGGACTTTTGAAAAGTGATGGTGGTGGGGGAAGGATTACTCAGCGCTGCGCGCTTCGCCCTTCGGGTCGTTGCCTGCGGCAACGCTCTCTCGCTGGCGCTCGAGTCGAACCTTGGTCGAAGCTTCTCATCCTTCCCCGCATGGGCAGAATATTTAATTGCGGATTCGTTGGGAAGTTCAGGGACTTTTGAAAGTGATGGTGGTGGGGGAAGGATTACTCAGCGCTGCGCGCTTCGCCCTACGGGTCGTTGCCTGCGGCAACGCTCTCTCGCTGACGCTCGAGTCGAACCTTGGTCGAAGCTTCTCGTCCTTCCCCGCATGGGCAGAATATTTAATTATGGATTTGTAAGGGAATTCAGGGGTTTTTGAAAGTGATGGTGGTGGGGGAAGGATTACTCAGCGCTGCGCGCTTCGCCCTTCGGGTCGTTGCCTGCGGCAACGCTCTCTCGCTGGCGCTCAAGTCGAACCTTGGTCGAAGCTTCTCATCCTTCCCCGCTTGGGCAGAATATTTAATTACGGATTCGTTTGAGAGTTCAGGGACTTTTGAAAGTGATGGTGGTGGGGGAAGGATTCGAACCTTCGAAGTCGATGACGGCAGATTTACAGTCTGCTCCCTTTGGCCGCTCGGGAACCCCACCAGGGGTAATTCAAATTTCGAGGTAATGCTTGAGATGGTGGTGGGGGAAGGATTATTCGTCGCTTCGCTCCTCACCCTTCGGGCCGTTGCCTGTGGCAACGTTCTCTCGCTTTCGCTCGAATCGAACCTTAGTCGAAGGTTCTCACCCTTCCCCGATGAGTGCAAACTTTCACAATCTCACCGAAGTTACCACATCGCTGTGGTGAATTATGGTGGTGGGGGAAGGATTCGAACCTTCGAAGTCGATGACGGCAGATTTACAGTCTGCTCCCTTTGGCCGCTCGGGAACCCCACCACGGGGTAATGCTTTTTACTGGCCTGCTCCCTTATCGGGAAGCGGGGCGCATCATATCAAATGACGCGCCGCTGTAAAGTGTTACGTTGAGAAAAATGAACTGGTTGCGTAATTTTCATCCGTAACGGATTAAAGGTAACCAGTTATTTTTGCTGGCGATTAAAGAATAATCGTCCGATTACCGTAAACAAAGACGCGCTGTGCCAGTACTTTGTATAGTGCACGACTTAAGACGTTTTTCTCGACGTCACGACCTGCGCGCATCATATCTTCAGCTGTGTAGGTATGATCGACATGAATAACGTCCTGCATGATGATTGGGCCTTCGTCCAGATTGTCATTCACATAGTGAGCGGTTGCGCCAATAATCTTCACACCACGTTCATAGGCCTGGTGATAAGGACGTGCGCCAATAAACGCTGGCAGGAATGAATGGTGAATATTGATGATCTTATTCGGGAAGCGTGCCACAAATTCCGGCGTTAATACCCGCATATACTTCGCCAGCACCACGTAGTCAGGTTGATAAGCATCAATGGCATCCGCCATCTTTTGATCGTGCTCGTTGCGGCTTAACCCTTCATGGCTTACCAGCTCAAACGGAATATCAAAACGCTCAACCAGAGAACGTAGAGTATCGTGGTTACCAATAACTGCCGCGATTTCGACATCCAGGCCGCCGTAATTGGCTTTCATCAACAAATCGCCAAGGCAATGCGCTTCTTTAGTGACCAGAATCACTATCCGGCGACGACCGGCAGGATTCAGCTCACGCACGGAGCCTTCTGGCAATGCGCTATCGAGATCCGCCAGCAGGGTGGAATCATTAAAAATCCCTTCCAGTTCCGTGCGCATAAAAAAGCGCCCGGTACGGTGATCAACAAATTCATTGTTCTGTACGATATTTAACTCGTGCTTGTAGCAAATATTGGTAATACGTGCGATCAGACCTTTTTGGTCCGGACAAATAGTACGCAGAACTTTACGTTGGAGTGAATGCATTGCTGGAAAAACCTTGTTGAGAGTGTTTGCTAAACCGTACCGTCAACCATTATTGGCCGCAGCACTTTTTAAATTTTTTACCTGAACCACAAGGGCAGGGATCGTTGCGGCCAAACTGCGGACGTGTACCGTCAATATAGTACCATTGACCGTTTTCTTTCAAAAATCGCGAACGTTCAATTATTGCACCTGTTTTGCCACCTTCGGTAAATCGAGCAACAAAACTGACAAATCCGATATTGTCGGCGTCCTGCCAACAATGTTCAAATACGGTCAATCCCAACCATTCAGTATGCGCAAATCCGGCAATCAATTCGGCACGTAACGCCGCTGCTCCACAAGATGGATGCCAGGTCTTTATTAAATAATCTGCGTCTTGCATCACAAAAGCGCAGTAACGCGAACGCATGAGATGTTCTGGATCAGGTGCAACCTTTTCACCAGACACATAAGGGTGGCAACATAGGCTATACTCGACAGCACTACCACAGGGACAAAGCTGAGACACAAATAATCTCCCTGGAAACAATAACGGCGTATTAACCGCCTGAGTAGCACTATGTTAACCGAGCAGTAGCGATGTGGCTACGATTGCATTCCAGGGGAATCTTGCGGGAATAATGAGAAAGATAAAAATAGGGCTGGCGCTGGGATCTGGCGCGGCGAGAGGTTGGTCGCATATTGGCGTTATTAATGCGCTAAAAAAAGTGGGTATTGAAATTGATATCGTTGCAGGATGTTCAATTGGTTCGCTGGTGGGCGCTGCCTATGCATGCGATCGATTATCTGCGCTGGAAGATTGGGTGACCTCTTTCAGTTATTGGGATGTTTTACGCCTGATGGATCTCTCCTGGCAGCGCGGTGGGTTACTGCGCGGCGAGCGTGTCTTCAATCAATACCGCGAAATAATGCCGGAAACAGAGATCGAAAATTGTTCCCGTCGCTTTGCGGCTGTTGCCACCAATTTAAGTACGGGACGTGAATTATGGTTTACTGAAGGCGATCTCCATCTTGCTATTCGCGCATCATGCAGTATTCCAGGACTCATGGCACCTGTTGCACATAACGGCTACTGGCTGGTTGATGGAGCAGTCGTTAACCCAATTCCTATTTCCCTCACGCGTGCATTGGGGGCTGATATTGTGATAGCGGTTGACCTGCAGCACGATGCTCATTTGATGCAACAAGATTTGCTCTCCTTTAATGTCAGTGAAGAAAATAGCGAGAATGGTGATTCTCTGCCGTGGCATGCGCGTCTGAAAGAAAGGTTAGGCAGCATAACGACACGTCGGGCGGTGACAGCGCCAACGGCAACAGAGATTATGACCACTTCTATCCAGGTGCTGGAGAACCGCCTTAAAAGGAACCGCATGGCAGGTGATCCGCCCGATATTCTGATTCAACCTGTTTGCCCGCAAATATCTACGCTTGATTTCCATCGCGCGCACGCTGCCATTGCGGCCGGACAGCTGGCAGTGGAAAGGAAAATGGACGAACTTTTGCCGTTGGTACGCACCAACATTTGACCAGAATTTTTATCTACACTTAAGTTAATTCTGACAGGCGCAGGTGGCAATAGCATGCCACTATTGAGTAAAGCCAGTCAGGGGAGAGAACATGACGCAGCCATTGGTCGGAAAACAGATTCTCATTGTTGAAGATGAGCAGGTATTTCGCTCGCTTCTGGATTCATGGTTTTCCTCATTGGGAGCGACAACGGTACTGGCGGCTGATGGGGTGGATGCCCTTGAGTTGCTGGGAGGTTTCACTCCAGACCTGATGATATGTGATATCGCGATGCCACGAATGAACGGGCTTAAACTGCTGGAGCATATACGTAACAGAGGCGACCAGACCCCAGTTCTGGTGATATCTGCCACTGAAAATATGGCAGATATTGCCAAAGCGTTACGTCTGGGCGTTGAAGATGTTTTGCTGAAACCAGTTAAAGATCTGAATCGCTTGCGCGAGATGGTTTTTGCCTGTCTCTATCCCAGCATGTTTAATTCGCGCGTTGAGGAAGAGGAAAGGCTTTTTCGCGACTGGGATGCAATGGTTGATAACCCTGCCGCAGCGGCGAAATTATTACAGGAACTACAACCGCCGGTTCAGCAGGTGATTTCCCATTGCCGGGTTAATTATCGTCAATTGGTTGCCGCGGACAAACCCGGCCTGGTGCTTGATATTGCCGCACTTTCGGAAAACGATCTGGCATTTTATTGCCTTGATGTCACCCGAGCTGGACATAATGGCGTACTTGCTGCCTTGTTATTACGCGCATTGTTTAACGGATTATTACAGGAACAGCTTGCACACCAAAATCAACGGTTGCCAGAGTTGGGCGCGTTATTGAAGCAGGTAAACCATTTACTTCGTCAGGCCAATCTGCCGGGGCAGTTTCCGCTATTAGTTGGCTATTATCATCGCGAACTGAAAAATCTCATTCTGGTTTCTGCGGGTCTGAATGCGACGTTAAATACCGGCGAACACCAGGTGCAAATCAGTAATGGTGTTCCGTTAGGCACTTTAGGTAACGCTTATTTGAATCAATTGAGCCAGCGATGCGATGCCTGGCAATGCCAAATATGGGGAACCGGTGGTCGACTGCGCTTGATGTTGTCTGCAGAATGAGCAAACGATAACGCGGGCTAAATTTGCATTACCTGCTAATGTCGGCTGGTGGTACTATCGTCGCCATTCGTATAAGTAATTGTCTTAATTATGCTAACTCGCCTCCTTTTCAGAACTTAGCCCCTTCGGGGTGCTGATATACTGGGATGCGATACAGAAATATGAACACGTTCAAAACACGAACAGTCCAGGAGAATTTAAATGGCTGCCATTAATACGAAAGTCAAAAAAGCCGTTATCCCCGTTGCGGGATTAGGAACCAGGATGTTGCCGGCGACGAAAGCCATCCCGAAAGAGATGCTGCCACTTGTCGATAAGCCATTAATTCAATACGTCGTGAATGAATGTATTGCGGCTGGCATTACTGAAATTGTGCTGGTTACACACTCATCTAAAAACTCTATTGAAAACCACTTTGATACCAGTTTTGAACTGGAAGCAATGCTGGAAAAACGTGTAAAACGTCAACTGCTTGATGAAGTGCAGTCTATTTGTCCACCGCACGTGACTATTATGCAAGTTCGTCAGGGTCTGGCGAAAGGCCTGGGACACGCGGTATTGTGTGCTCACCCGGTAGTGGGTGATGAACCGGTAGCTGTTATTTTGCCTGATGTTATTCTGGATGAATATGAATCCGATTTGTCACAGGATAACCTGGCAGAGATGATCCGCCGCTTTGATGAAACGGGTCATAGCCAGATCATGGTTGAACCGGTTGCTGATGTGACCGCATATGGCGTTGTGGATTGCAAAGGCGTTGAATTAGCGCCGGGTGAAAGCGTACCGATGGTTGGTGTGGTAGAAAAACCGAAAGCGGATGTTGCGCCGTCTAATCTCGCTATTGTGGGTCGTTACGTACTTAGCGCGGATATTTGGCCGTTGCTGGCAAAAACCCCTCCGGGAGCTGGTGATGAAATTCAGCTCACCGACGCAATTGATATGCTGATCGAAAAAGAAACGGTGGAAGCCTATCATATGAAAGGGAAGAGCCATGACTGCGGTAATAAATTAGGTTACATGCAGGCCTTCGTTGAATACGGTATTCGTCATAACACCCTTGGCACGGAATTTAAAGCCTGGCTTGAAGAAGAGATGGGCATTAAGAAGTAACATCCGTATCGGTGTTATCCACGAAACGGCGTTGAGCAATCGACGCCGTTTTTTTATAGCTTATTCTTATTAAATTGTCTTAAACCGGACAATAAAAAATCCCGCCGCTGGCGGGATTTTAAGCAAGTGCAATCTACAAAAGATTATTGCTTGATCAGGAAATCGTCGAGGGATTTACCTTGCTCATCCATTGCTTTTTTGATTACAGCTGGAGTACGGCCTTGGCCAGTCCAGGTTTTAGTTTCGCCGTTTTCGTCAACGTAGCTATATTTTGCCGGACGCTGAGCACGTTTAGCTTTGGTGCCAGATTTAACGGCAGCAAGGCTATTCAGCAGTTCGTTCGGGTCAATACCGTCAGCGATCAGCATTTCGCGATATTGCTGCAGTTTACGAGTGCGCTCTTCAACTTCAGCAGCAGCCGCGCTTTCTTCTTCGCGACGTTCGTTAACAACAACTTCTAATTTTTCCAGCATTTCTTCCAGCGTTTCAAGTGTACATTCTCTTGCCTGCGCACGAAGAGTACGGATGTTGTTCAGAATTTTAAGTGCTTCGCTCATTGTAGTAATCTCAAACTTATATTGGGGTGGTTTGTTGAGGTAATAATAGAGCCTTAAATTCAGTTGTGCAATAGCCAGGAATGTAAGGAATTCAAAATTGTTCTTTATTTTGTGCCGCCAATAAATATCTTTTCATAAAATTAGCCAGAAAAGACGCGGCATATAGCCCTATTTACACCGATGATTTCGCAGCACGTGAGGTTAAAACTTCCTGATTCATGTCACATTTTATGGGGAGATTATCGTAGGCTGACGACCTTTCAGTCTTCTGTATTAGTTGTGTTTACGAGAATTCCCTATTAAGCGAATGATGAAAAGTAGAACAGTCGCAATAAGAGCATGGACTTAGTATTGCACTATCTCCTGGAGGTCAACAGAGGGCTATTACTTGCGCAACAGGTTAAAGATTGTGAATAGTTACCAGCAGTCATTTACCCGCTTATAACAAGCGAGGCAGTTGTAATGATAGCTCAGAAGGATTATGCAAGGCTTCGTAAGGGAGAACGCATATACCCACTTCTGTGCATACTGTTGAGCTGAAAAACTGACGAATTATGATAAACTCCAGCCAACTTTATTTCATATCATTGAGGGCCTGTGGCTGATGGCACAGCTATATTTCTACTATTCCGCAATGAATGCGGGTAAGTCTACAGCATTGTTGCAATCTTCATACAATTACCAGGAACGCGGCATGCGCACTGTCGTATATACGGCAGAAATTGATGATCGCTTTGGTGCCGGGAAAGTCAGTTCGCGTATAGGTTTGTCATCGCCTGCAAAATTATTTAACCAAAATTCATCATTATTTGATGAGATTCGTGCGGAACATGAACAGCAGGCAATTCATTGCGTACTGGTTGATGAATGCCAGTTTTTAACCAGACAACAAGTATATGAATTATCGGAGGTTGTCGATCAACTCGATATACCCGTACTTTGTTATGGTTTACGTACCGATTTTCGAGGTGAATTATTTATTGGCAGCCAATACTTACTGGCATGGTCCGACAAACTGGTTGAATTAAAAACCATCTGTTTTTGTGGCCGTAAAGCAAGCATGGTGCTGCGTCTTGATCAAGCAGGCAGACCTTATAACGAAGGTGAGCAGGTGGTAATTGGTGGTAATGAACGATACGTTTCTGTATGCCGTAAACACTATAAAGAGGCGTTACAAGTCGACTCATTAACGGCTATTCAGGAAAGGCATCGCCACGATTAATAAGAATTTCTTTACTGACAGGGTGAGCAGGGCACTTTTATCCTGTCAGTTCGTTTTACGCACTTCTTCCGGGCTATATACCCTTCTCGGCAGTTTTTTAACGCCGCTATACGCCTCACAGGGCTCTTAAGCACCGACGTTGACTTGTGACCTGTAAAGTACAATATCCCTGTGTTTAGGCGTTATACATCGTCGCAAATATGATGAAGGCTAATGCTGTCGGTTTATGGAAAAGTTGCTTTGGGTAAACAAAAAAACGGCCCCAGAAGGGGCCGTTTATATTGCCAGACAGCGCTACTGATTAAGCGGATTTTTTCGCTTTTTTCTCAGCTTTAGCCGGAGCGGCTTCTTTTTTCGCTGCAGTTTCACCTTCTACATAATCACGACCGTAGTAGGTATCCAGCAGGATCTGTTTCAGCTCGGAGATCAGCGGGTAACGCGGGTTAGCGCCGGTGCACTGGTCATCGAATGCATCTTCAGACAGTTTATCCACGTTCGCCAGGAAGTCTGCTTCCTGAACGCCAGCTTCACGGATAGATTTCGGAATACCCAGTTCAGCTTTCAGCGTTTCCAGCCATGCCAGCAGTTTCTCGATCTTAGCAGCAGTACGGTCGCCCGGTGCGCTCAGACCCAGGTGGTCGGCAATTTCAGCATAACGACGGCGAGCCTGCGGACGGTCATACTGGCTGAATGCAGTCTGCTTGGTCGGGTTGTCGTTCGCATTGTAGCGAATAACGTTACAAATCAGCAGGGCGTTTGCCAGACCGTGCGGAATATGGAACTGGGAACCCAGTTTGTGCGCCATTGAGTGACATACACCCAGGAAGGCGTTCGCAAACGCGATACCCGCGATAGTCGCTGCACTGTGAACACGTTCACGCGCTACCGGATTTTTAGACCCTTCGTGGTAGGACGCTGGCAGATATTCTTTCAGCAGTTTCAGTGCCTGCAGAGCCTGACCATCAGAGAACTCAGATGCCAGTACAGAAACATAAGCTTCCATGGCGTGAGTTACTGCGTCCAGACCACCGAAAGCACACAGGGACTTCGGCATGTCCATAACCAGGTTGGCGTCGACAATCGCCATATCCGGGGTCAGCGCATAGTCCGCCAGCGGGTATTTCTGACCAGTAGCGTCGTCAGTTACAACCGCAAACGGAGTGACTTCAGAACCTGTACCAGAAGTGGTGGTGACAGCGATCATTTTCGCTTTCACGCCCATTTTCGGGAACTTGTAGATACGTTTACGGATATCCATAAAGCGCAGCGCCAGCTCTTCGAAGTGAGTTTCCGGATGTTCGTACATAACCCACATGATCTTCGCGGCGTCCATCGGGGAACCACCACCCAGCGCGATAATCACGTCTGGTTTGAAGGAGTTTGCCAGTTCTGCACCTTTACGAACGATGCTCAGGGTCGGGTCCGCTTCTACTTCGAAGAAGACTTCAGTTTCAACGCCTGCTGCTTTCAGTACGGAAGTGATCTGATCAGCATAACCATTGTTGAACAGGAAGCGGTCAGTCACGATGAGCGCACGTTTGTGGCCATCAGTAATCACTTCATCCAGCGCGATTGGCAGGGAGCCACGGCGGAAGTAGATAGATTTCGGAAGTTTGTGCCACAACATGTTTTCAGCTCGCTTAGCAACGGTTTTCTTGTTGATCAGGTGTTTCGGACCAACGTTTTCAGAGATGGAGTTACCACCCCAGGAACCACAACCCAGAGTCAGGGAAGGTGCGAGTTTGAAGTTATACAGGTCACCGATACCACCCTGAGAAGCCGGGGTGTTAATCAGGATACGAGCCGTTTTCATTTTCTGACCGAAGTAAGAAACGCGAGCCGGTTGGTTATCCTGGTCAGTGTACAGGCAAGAGGTATGACCGATACCACCCATAGCAACCAGTTTCTCTGCTTTTTCTACCGCGTCTTCGAAATCTTTAGCGCGGTACATTGCCAGAGTCGGGGACAGTTTTTCATGTGCGAACGGTTCGCTTTCATCAACAACGGTCACTTCACCGATCAGAATCTTTGTGTTTTCTGGTACAGAGAAGCCTGCCAGTTCAGCAATTTTATAGGCTGGCTGACCTACGATAGCCGCGTTCAGCGCACCGTTTTTCAGGATAACGTCCTGAACAGCTTTCAGCTCTTTACCCTGCAACAGATAGCCGCCGTGGGTTGCGAAACGTTCACGTACTGCGTCATAAACAGAGTCAACAACAACAACAGACTGTTCAGAAGCACAGATTACGCCGTTGTCGAAGGTTTTGGACATCAGTACAGATGCAACTGCACGTTTGATATCAGCAGTTTCATCAATAACAACTGGAGTGTTACCCGCGCCTACACCGATAGCTGGTTTACCGGAGCTGTATGCGGCTTTAACCATGCCCGGACCACCAGTCGCGAGGATCAGGTTGATGTCTGGGTGGTGCATCAGTGCGTTAGACAGTTCAACAGAAGGTTGATCGATCCAGCCGATCAGATCTTTCGGAGCACCGGCAGCGATAGCAGCCTGCAGAACGATATCAGCCGCTTTGTTGGTGGCATCTTTTGCACGCGGGTGCGGGGAGAAGATAATGGCGTTACGGGTCTTCAGACTGATCAGCGATTTGAAGATAGCAGTTGAAGTCGGGTTAGTGGTCGGAACGATACCGCAAATAATACCGATTGGTTCAGCGATAGTGATGGTACCAAAAGTGTCGTCTTCAGACAGAACACCACAGGTTTTTTCATCTTTATAGGCGTTGTAGATATATTCAGAAGCAAAGTGGTTTTTGATCACTTTATCTTCGACGATACCCATGCCGGATTCGGCAACGGCCATTTTCGCGAGTGGGATTCGAGCATCTGCAGCAGCCAGAGCGGCGGCGCGGAAGATTTTGTCTACTTGCTCTTGAGTGAAACTGGCATATTCACGCTGGGCTTTTTTTACACGCTCTACGAGTGCGTTAAGTTCAGCGACATTAGTAACAGCCATAATGCTCTCCTGATAATGTTAAACTTTTTTAGTAAATCATCTGCTCGAATACGAGAGTATAGTCAGTGCGGTGATGATTTGCTTAACCGATGAAAATCAAAAGCTTACTCGCGCTCACACTCACTGTGATTTACTAAAAGAGTTTAAACATTAGAGTTATTATCTCTAATGCGTCACTTCCAGGTGGCGTAAGCAAGATTACTCACTTCTGGGTACTGATTACGTGATCCAAATCAAATTTTTGCAAAGCTGACACCTTTCAGCATCGCTTTTCGCCATTATAGCTAACAGTTAATAAATTGTAGTATGATTTGGTGGCTACATTAGCATGCTTTGCACAACTAGATAACAATAACGAATGATAGCAATTTTAAGTAGTTAGGAGGTGAAAAATGCTGTCAAAAGGCGTATTGTCAGCGCGTCTTTTCAACCTTATTTATGGCTAACATTATCCGGCTTTTGCTTCGGAGCTAACCGTGATTCAGACCCTTTTTGATTTTCCCGTTTACTTCAAATTTTTCATCGGGTTATTTGCGCTGGTCAACCCGGTAGGGATTATTCCCGTCTTTATCAGCATGACCAGTTATCAGACAGCGGCAGCGCGAAACAAAACTAACCTTACAGCCAACCTGTCTGTGGCCATTATCTTGTGGATCTCGCTTTTTCTCGGCGACACGATTCTACAACTTTTTGGTATATCAATTGATTCGTTCCGTATCGCCGGGGGTATCCTGGTGGTGACAATAGCGATGTCGATGATCAGCGGCAAGCTTGGCGAGGATAAACAGAACAAGCAAGAAAAATCAGAAACCGCGGTACGTGAAAGCATTGGTGTGGTGCCACTGGCGTTGCCGTTGATGGCGGGGCCAGGGGCGATCAGTTCTACCATCGTCTGGGGTACGCGTTATCACAGCATTAGCTATCTGTTTGGTTTCTTTGTGGCTATTGCATTGTTCGCTTTATGTTGTTGGGGATTGTTCCGCATGGCACCGTGGCTGGTACGGGTTTTACGCCAGACCGGCATCAACGTGATTACGCGTATTATGGGGCTATTGCTGATGGCATTGGGGATTGAATTTATCGTTACTGGTATTAAGGGGATTTTCCCCGGCCTGCTTAATTAATTCCTTTCAAATGAAACGGAGCTGCCATGCTCCGTTTACTTCGTCATTATTTTTACTTTGTTCCCGCGCAGTTATCAAAAGCAAAAGGAATAGGTAAAAATATTCTTCTCAAATTACAGTTAGTTATAAGGATTTCCTTAACTGCTTCTCCTCACCATCATGTTATTTTCGCCACATCATAATCCTGGGCTTGCTGAAGAATAATTGAAATGATATTAGTAATTCCACTGCCTTTGGTAGAGGAAAGTTCTAAATAATAATCAATTGTTAAATTATTGTGCATTTCACTACTGGAACTGTAATCAGAAAAGATAGACATGCTTAGCCAATCTCTATTTGATTGAATTGAAAGATGTTTGTTAAGGCATGGATGCAAGCTATAGATTCTGATACGGTCAATAAAAGAGAATTGCTTAACAATTTTGCAAAATGTATTGGCGAGTAAGAACCGCATTTGGTACTTTCCGGGCAACCGCCAGACGATTCTTTATTGGTAATGAGAATAATTAACAATTAAAGAGCGTCGCGAAAGAATAATGTGTCTCGACAGGGGAGACACAGTACGAATCGACATAAGGTGATCGTCTGAATCACCAGAATAAATAAAGTCGGTGATAGTAATACGTAACGATAAAGTAACCTGACAGCAGAAAGTCTCCGAGCCTGTGCAGGGTCCCAATCCGGGATTACACATGCTGGTTAATACCAGTAATTATAATGAGGGAGTCCAAAAAACAATGACCAACATCACCAAGAGAAGTTTAGTAGCAGCTGGCGTTCTGGCTGCGCTAATGGCAGGGAATGTCGCGCTGGCAGCTGATGTACCCGCAGGCGTCACACTGGCGGAAAAACAAACACTGGTACGTAACAATGGTTCAGAAGTTCAGTCATTAGATCCGCACAAAATTGAAGGTGTTCCGGAGTCTAATATCAGCCGAGACCTGTTTGAAGGCTTACTGGTCAGCGATCTTGACGGTCATCCAGCACCTGGCGTCGCTGAATCCTGGGATAATAAAGACGCGAAAGTCTGGACCTTCCATTTGCGTAAAGATGCGAAATGGTCTGATGGCACGCCAGTCACAGCACAAGACTTTGTGTATAGCTGGCAACGTTCTGTTGATCCGAACACTGCTTCTCCGTATGCCAGTTATCTGCAATATGGGCATATCGCCGGTATTGATGAAATTCTTGAAGGGAAAAAACCGATTACCGATCTCGGCGTGAAAGCTATTGATGATCACACATTAGAAGTCACCTTAAGTGAACCCGTTCCGTACTTCTATAAATTACTTGTTCACCCATCAACTTCACCGGTGCCAAAAGCCGCTATCGAGAAATTCGGCGAAAAATGGACCCAGCCTGGTAATATCGTCACCAACGGTGCCTATACCTTAAAAGATTGGGTCGTAAACGAACGAATCGTTCTTGAACGCAGCCCGACCTACTGGAACAACGCGAAAACCGTTATTAACCAGGTAACCTATTTGCCTATTGCTTCTGAAGTTACCGATGTCAACCGCTACCGTAGTGGTGAAATCGACATGACGTATAACAACATGCCGATCGAATTGTTCCAGAAGCTGAAAAAAGAGATCCCGGACGAAGTTCACGTTGATCCATACCTGTGCACTTACTATTACGAAATTAACAACCAGAAACCGCCATTCAACGATGTGCGTGTGCGTACCGCACTGAAACTAGGTATGGACCGCGATATCATTGTTAATAAAGTGAAAGCGCAGGGCGACATGCCCGCCTATGGTTACACTCCACCGTATACTGATGGCGCAAAATTGACTCAGCCAGAATGGTTTGGCTGGAGTCAGGAAAAACGTAACGAAGAAGCGAAAAAACTGCTGGCTGAAGCGGGTTATACCGCAGACAAACCGTTGACCATCAACCTGCTGTATAACACCTCCGATCTGCATAAAAAGCTGGCGATTGCTGCCTCTTCATTGTGGAAGAAAAACATTGGTGTAAACGTCAAACTGGTTAACCAGGAGTGGAAAACGTTCCTCGACACCCGTCACCAGGGTACTTTTGATGTGGCCCGTGCAGGCTGGTGTGCTGACTACAACGAACCAACTTCCTTCCTGAACACCATGCTTTCGAACAGCTCGATGAATACCGCGCATTATAAGAGCCCGGCCTTTGACAGCATTATGGCGGAAACGCTGAAAGTGACTGACGAGGCGCAGCGCACAGCTCTGTACACTAAAGCAGAACAACAGCTGGATAAGGATTCGGCCATTGTTCCTGTTTATTACTACGTGAATGCGCGTCTGGTGAAACCGTGGGTTGGTGGCTATACCGGCAAAGATCCGCTGGATAATACCTATACCCGGAATATGTACATTGTGAAGCACTAATGGCAATGCGTGGGGCAGGAGTGTCCTGCTCCACGGTGTCTGATTTTTATCGCATTACAGAAGGCACAGGCCAGAAGGTAGGGCAATGTTAAAATTTATTCTACGTCGCTGTCTGGAAGCGATTCCGACGCTATTTATTCTTATTACTATTTCGTTCTTTATGATGCGCCTCGCGCCGGGAAGCCCTTTTACCGGCGAACGTACTTTACCGCCAGAAGTGATGGCCAATATCGAAGCGAAATATCATCTTAATGATCCGATCATGACACAGTATTTCAGCTACCTGAAACAACTGGCGCACGGTGATTTCGGTCCATCGTTTAAATATAAAGATTATTCGGTCAATGACCTGGTTGCATCCAGTTTTCCCGTTTCTGCCAAATTGGGAGCCGCAGCATTTTTCCTTGCGGTAATACTGGGTGTTAGTGCTGGCGTTATTGCCGCATTAAAACAAAACACCAAATGGGACTATACCGTGATGGGCCTGGCAATGACCGGGGTTGTTATCCCCAGTTTTGTGGTTGCACCATTATTAGTCATGATATTTGCGATCATTTTGCATTGGCTGCCAGGCGGTGGCTGGAATGGTGGGGCGCTTAAATTCATGATATTGCCGATGGTGGCGTTGTCACTCGCTTATATCGCCAGTATTGCGCGTATTACCCGTGGCTCTATGATTGAAGTATTACACTCCAACTTTATTCGTACTGCCCGGGCGAAAGGGTTACCTATGCGGCGGATCATTTTACGCCACGCATTAAAACCTGCTCTGTTACCCGTGCTCTCCTATATGGGCCCCGCATTTGTCGGCATTATTACCGGTTCTATGGTCATCGAAACCATTTATGGTTTGCCGGGGATTGGGCAACTGTTCGTTAATGGCGCATTGAACCGTGACTATTCCTTAGTGTTAAGCCTGACCATCCTGGTTGGTGCGTTAACCATTTTGTTTAATGCCATTGTCGATGTGCTATATGCGGTTATCGACCCGAAAATCCGTTACTGATACTGGAGCTCGCGATGATGTTAAGTAAGAAAAACAGCGAGACGCTGGAAAATTTCAGTGAAAAGCTGGAGGTCGAAGGGCGCAGCTTGTGGCAGGACGCACGTCGACGTTTTATGCATAACCGTGCGGCGGTTGCCAGTCTGATAGTGCTGGTGCTGATCGCGTTATTTGTAATCCTGGCACCGATGCTTTCGCAGTTTGCCTATGACGATACTGACTGGGCGATGATGTCCAGCGCCCCGGATATGGAGTCCGGTCACTACTTTGGTACTGACTCATCCGGTCGCGACCTGCTTGTGCGCGTTGCGATTGGCGGGCGTATCTCACTCATGGTCGGTGTTGCTGCGGCACTGGTGGCAGTGGTCGTGGGGACACTTTATGGTTCGCTTTCCGGTTATCTGGGCGGTAAAGTGGATTCGGTAATGATGCGTCTGCTGGAAATCCTCAACTCCTTCCCATTCATGTTCTTCGTCATTTTGCTTGTGACCTTTTTCGGTCAAAACATCCTGCTGATTTTCGTGGCGATTGGCATGGTTTCCTGGCTGGATATGGCTCGTATTGTGCGTGGACAAACCCTGAGTCTGAAGCGCAAAGAGTTTATTGAGGCGGCACAAGTTGGCGGTGTATCGACATCGGGCATTGTTATTCGCCACATTGTGCCGAATGTACTCGGTGTGGTGGTGGTCTACGCATCACTTCTGGTGCCCAGCATGATCCTCTTTGAATCTTTCCTTAGCTTCCTGGGGTTGGGTACGCAAGAGCCGTTAAGCAGCTGGGGTGCATTGCTGAGTGATGGCGCGAACTCGATGGAAGTCTCTCCATGGTTATTGTTGTTCCCAGCGGGATTCCTCGTGGTGACGCTGTTTTGTTTCAACTTTATCGGCGATGGCTTGCGTGATGCCCTCGACCCGAAAGATCGTTAAGGAGTGCAGCCATGAGCGTAATTGAAACTGCAACTGTGCCGCTCGCACAACAACAGGCTGACGCACTGCTGAACGTGAAAGATTTGCGTGTCACCTTTAGTACCCCGGACGGCGACGTCACGGCGGTCAATGATTTGAATTTTTCCCTACGTGCCGGAGAAACGCTGGGTATTGTAGGTGAGTCTGGTTCGGGTAAATCGCAAACTGCATTTGCGTTGATGGGCCTGTTGGCTGCCAACGGACGTATTGGCGGATCGGCAACCTTCAATGGGCGTGAAATCCTCAATTTGCCAGAGCATGAACTCAATAAACTGCGCGCTGAACAAATCTCAATGATTTTTCAGGACCCAATGACTTCGTTGAATCCCTATATGCGCGTCGGTGAGCAGTTGATGGAAGTGCTGATGCTGCATAAGAACATGAGCAAAGCTGAGGCGTTTGAAGAGTCGGTGCGGATGCTCGATGCGGTAAAAATGCCGGAAGCGCGTAAACGCATGAAAATGTACCCGCACGAATTTTCTGGCGGCATGCGTCAGCGAGTCATGATTGCGATGGCATTGCTATGTCGACCTAAGCTACTGATTGCGGATGAACCCACTACTGCGCTGGACGTCACCGTACAGGCGCAGATCATGACGCTATTAAATGAACTGAAGCGGGAATTTAATACCGCCATCATTATGATCACCCACGATCTTGGCGTGGTGGCGGGGATCTGCGACAAAGTGCTGGTAATGTACGCCGGGCGCACGATGGAATATGGCAATGCGCGCGATGTCTTTTATCAACCCGTTCATCCTTATTCTATCGGTTTGCTCAACGCGGTGCCGCGTCTTGATGCGGAAGGTGAAACAATGTTGACCATCCCTGGTAATCCGCCAAACTTGCTGCGATTACCGAAAGGTTGCCCGTTCCAGCCACGTTGTCCACATGCGATGGAAATTTGTAGTAGCGCACCGCCGCTGGAAGAGTTTACGCCTGGCCGTCTGCGTGCTTGCTTTAAACCGGTGGAGGAACTGTTATGAATGCTGTAACTGAAGGAAGAAAAGTCCTCCTTGAAATCGCCGATCTTAAAGTGCACTTTGAAATCAAAGATGGCAAACAGTGGTTCTGGCAACCGCCGAAAACGCTCAAAGCCGTCGATGGTGTCACTCTTCGCCTGTATGAAGGGGAAACATTAGGTGTGGTAGGGGAATCGGGATGCGGTAAGTCCACCTTTGCTCGCGCCATCATCGGTTTGGTCAAGGCGACCGACGGTCATGTTGCCTGGTTAGGTAAAGAGTTGCTGGGCATGAAGCCCGATGAATGGCGTGCCGTTCGCAGTGATATTCAGATGATTTTCCAGGATCCGTTGGCATCGCTAAACCCGCGTATGACCATCGGCGAGATCATCGCTGAACCACTGCGTACTTATCATCCGAAAATGTCACGCCAGGAAGTTCGCGAGCGCGTGAAGGCGATGATGCTGAAAGTCGGGTTATTGCCTAACCTGATTAACCGCTATCCGCATGAGTTCTCCGGTGGGCAGTGCCAGCGTATCGGGATTGCTCGTGCTCTTATTCTTGAACCGAAGCTGATTATCTGCGATGAGCCGGTGTCGGCGCTGGACGTGTCAATTCAGGCGCAGGTGGTCAACCTGCTCCAGCAGCTGCAACGTGAGATGGGATTGTCATTAATTTTTATCGCTCATGACCTGGCCGTGGTAAAACACATTTCCGATCGTGTGTTGGTGATGTATCTCGGCCATGCGGTAGAACTGGGGACCTATGATGAGGTCTACCACAATCCACTACATCCTTACACCAGGGCATTGATGTCGGCAGTCCCCATACCTGATCCGGATCTGGAGAAGAACAAAACCATCCAGTTACTGGAAGGGGAATTACCGTCGCCGATCAACCCGCCTTCCGGTTGTGTTTTCCGTACCCGTTGCCCGATTGCCGGTCCGGAGTGCGCCAAAACACGTCCTGTTCTGGAGGGGAGTTTCAGACACGCCGTTTCTTGCCTGAAAGTCGATCCGCTTTAAACACAATAAGGGCTGACAGTTGTCAGCCCTTTTTCACGCCGAAAGCGATTATTTATTCCCGCCAGATGATATGGCAAAGTTTGTGATCTTTTTCGCGGCATAACAGAATGCGGGCGAAAACATCGTTGATTTCACCATCTTCACTGTCCGCCAGACCAATCACCACTTCGGCAAAAAAGTCCGGGTTCAAATCGAAATCAACATGTTCCTGCCAGTCTTCCGCCGGATCGAATAACTCCGCGCCGCCGCGCTCTTCAAACTGAAGATTGAACAGCAGAACATCAGCTGGATCGAGATTGTCGGCAGCCAGTTCGAGAAAAATATCGTAGGCCTGCTCAAGCGTTTCATCTTCAGTCAGGCGATTGTTTAGATCCATATCCATAGTCACTACCTGTTTAACCTCTGTTGGCGACGTTTTACAGCAACGGGCTGAAGAAGTAAAACAGTCGCTCGGCGACACGTTGCCATAATGGACGTTTTAGCCATAAACGGGCATCGAGCAGACGTGAACGCGAAATATAATCGTCCTGAACGGCGGCAAGGTCTGCACCAAAACCTTTATCGTCGATTGCCAGAGTAATCTCGAAATTTAGCCACAGACTCCGCATATCAAGGTTAACGGTGCCAACCAGACTTAGTTCACCATCGACCAGCACGCTCTTGGTATGCAGTAACCCGCCTTCAAACTGATAAATTTTAACCCCAGCAGCCAGCAGTTCCGTAAAGAATGCGCGACTGGCCCAGCCGACCAGCATCGAGTCATTTTTTCGCGGAAGGATAATACTGACATCCACCCCGCGCTGTGCCGCCGTGCAAATCGCATGAAGTAAATCATCGCTTGGCACAAAGTAGGGCGTTGTCATGATCAAATATTCACGCGCCGAATAAGCCGCAGTCAATAATGCCTGGTGAATGAGATCTTCCGGAAAGCCTGGGCCAGAAGCAATTGTGTGAATGGTGTGACCGCTGGCCTGTTCAAACGGCATAATATTGACATCTGGTGGTGGCGGCAGAATACGTTTTCCGGTTTCAATCTCCCAGTCGCAGGAATAAATAATCCCCATCGCGGTGGCGATGGGGCCTTCCATACGCGCCATCAGATCAATCCATTGCCCTACGCCCGCATCTTGTTTGAAGTAGCGAGGGTCGACCATATTCATGCTGCCGGTGTACGCGATGTAATTATCGATCATGATCATCTTGCGATGTTGGCGCAGGTCCATACGGCGTAAAAACACACGCATCAGATTGACCTTTAAGGCTTCGACCACTTCAATACCGGCATTACGCATTAGCTCGGGCCACGGGCTGCGGAAAAAAGCCACACTCCCGGCGGAGTCGAGCATCAATCGGCAATGAATGCCGCGTCGCGCAGCGGCCATTAATGATTCAGCCACCTGGTCCGCCATGCCGCCGGGCTGCCAGATATAAAACACCATCTCAATATTATGGCGCGCGAGCTGGATGTCGCGGATTAACGCCTGCATCACATCATCTGACTCGGTCATCAGTTGTAGCTGATTCCCTTTGACCCCAGCGATCCCCTGACGACGCTCGCAAAGCTTGAATAATGGCGCAGCGACACTGCTATTTTCTTCGGCGAAGATATGCTTACAGGCTTTAAGGTCGTTAAGCCATTTTGCGGTGGAAGGCCACATCGCTCTGGCGCGCTCAGCGCGGCGTTTGCCTAAATGGAGCTCGCCAACGGCAAGATAGGCAATAATTCCGACTAACGGCAGAATGTAAATAATCAACAGCCAGGCCATCGCGGAGGGAACTGCGCGTCGTTTCATTAGAATGCGTAAAGTTACGCCTGCAATGAGCAACCAGTATCCCAGAATGGCCAACCAACTCACCAACGTATAAACGGTTGTCATAGATTAGAAATCCTTTTGAAAGCGCATTGTTATGAGTTTACGCATATGGATTCATCTGGCAAATAAAAACGCGGGAAAAGCACTGGTCAGCGTCGGGGGCGGGGGTATAATGACCATTCTGTTATTGCATAGAGTAGTTAACATGAAGCGGAGTAGAACGGAAGTGGGGCGCTGGCGCATGCAGCGTCAGGCTAGCCGACGTAAATCGCGTTGGCTTGAGGGGCAATCGCGCCGAAATATGCGTATCCACAGCATCAGGAAGTGCATTCTAAACAAACAGCGTAACTCGTTATTGTTTGCGATCTACAATATCTAAATGTACTGGGCACCATTGCGGTGCCCAATAAGTTTACTCTTCCGTCTTTAAACTCTATTTTTGCGCCGATTCTTTACTGTCAGCTTTCGTTTCTAGTTCATCGTTATCGCTGAAAATACCATGACCTGAGTTCAACAACATTGAAACGAGCATATCATTATTAATCTCTTCACCATTTAAAACTCGCGCCAGAATTTCGCTGCCAAACAGTTGCGGTGAGAGAATGATATCCGGATGTACCATCTTAATCTTATTCAGGTTTTTGCTATCACTGACGGCGAGAACTGTTTTGACATCACTGCTCATATCTTTTGCCGAGAGTACAACAAACGCGTTATCTGCATCGTTATCACTCAGCGCCAGAATGGCCCGGCAACGATCGATTCCCGCTTTCTTTAATACAGAACTGTCATTACTGTCACCGGGGATAACATCAGCATTATCGCCTAAGCGTTGCTCAAGTTGCTTGATATCATCTTCAGGCAAGTTGCTGATAACTGTTACGTTTTGTCCGCGTTGATTCAGTTGCAGGATCGTATTGATGGCGAGAATCGAATGTCCGCAAACAATAAAATGATCTTTACGATGCATTGTATGATTGTTTCCTTTTACAAGTTTGTTGAATCCCCCGCGGATAAGCGGACCAAAAATTGAGGTCATAGATGTGGCAAAAACGGTAATGCCGGAAATAATGACCGAAATAGTGAACAATCGTGCTGATTCAGAAACAGGGACAATATCGCCATAGCCGACGGTTGACATAGTTTCTATCGAAAAATAGAACGCGGTCATCAAACTTTCTATTCGCGGATTAAAACCTTCGCTTAAATAAAGCGCACCGTAGGTTGAGTAAAACAGTAATGTCGTGAAACTAATAAATGCAAAAATTGTCCCGGCTGCGGCGCTACTGTGGGAGAAGTCTTTGCGCAGTATCAGCAAAAACACCAGCGTAAAAATGCAAAATCCAATACTAAATTTCAGCCAGGGATAAAAATGCAGGGTGTAAATTAGCGCTATCAACAACAAAATGATACTGATTGCCCATGCGAGCTTTGCCCGGAACAGTAAGCCAATGGAGTTCAGGACAAGAAAGACGCCGAGCATAAAGAGTGGGGCGTTTGCCAGCAAGGAGAGATCCAACTCTGAAAATGCTTTGATATGGAAAATATCAAGCAAATTGACCGACATACCATAGATTGTTTTAAAAATAAGCAATCCATTTAAAAAGACGGCCAGCGCGAGAATGTCGTGCCGAAGGGTCACCCATAAATTTGTTGCTGTTTGTTTGAATGTAGCCCAGTGACTCACTGATACCTCTGTAACCACAATTTTGTTTAATTATCTTAGCGTGCACATTTTCTGAACATACATGCAGCGCGTGAATGTGTTAAACAATAGTAGATGACTTTATCCGCAGTAATCAAAGGATATGAGCGAGCAACTGTACCTCAGGAAAGGTCATTTTTCCTGAATATGCTCACATCATATAAAGAAATACAGATAAAGTTATTATCTGCTTGTGGTGGTGAATGCACTGACCGGCTATAAGGAAAGGCCAAACAAGAACACGGTTGCAAAAACCGTGCCCTTAAATATTGAATCTCTATTCAGAACACTTTCTTAAATGGTTTCACTGAAACGTGTTCATAGACTCCTGCCGCTACGTACGGGTCAGCATCGGCCCAGGCCTGAGCTGCTTCCAGCGATTCAAATTCAGCAATAACGGTTGAGCCAGTAAATCCCGCAGCCCCTGGATCGTTACTGTCTACCGCTGGCATTGGACCAGCTGTCAACAAACGACCTTCATCATGCAGTAACTGTAAACGTGCTAAATGTGCCGGACGAACGGAAAGGCGTTTTTCGAGGCTATCAGCTTTGTCTTGAGCGTAAATAACATACAACACGGGCACAACTCCTTGTTCGGGAAAGTTGTAAAGTACGTTATTTGAAAGGGCGAAGATCTGCAACGGAAAGATGATGTCTTTGTTAAGGCCATGCATAAAGTAAGGGTAATTACGCCAAAAATGACATTTTCACTGATCCTGATCGTCTTGCCTTATTGAATATGATTGCTATTTGCATTTAAAATCGAGACCTGGTTTTTCTACTGAAATGATTATGACTTCAATGACCCTTGATTTACCTCGCCGCTTCCCCTGGCCGACGTTACTTTCGGTCTGCATTCATGGTGCTGTTGTGGCGGGTCTGCTCTATACCTCGGTACATCAGGTTATTGAACTACCTGCGCCTGCGCAGCCGATTTCTGTCACGATGGTTACGCCTGCTGATCTCGAACCGCCACAAGCCGTTCAGCCGCCACCGGAGCCGGTGGTAGAGCCAGAACCGGAACCTGAGCCGATCCCCGAACCGCCAAAAGAAGCACCGGTGGTCATTGAAAAGCCGAAGCCGAAACCTAAGCCAAAACCGAAGCCGGTGAAAAAGGTACAGGAGCAGCCAAAACGCGATGTCAAACCCGTAGAGTCGCGTCCGGCATCACCGTTTGAAAATACGGCACCGGCACGCCTGACATCAAGTACAGCAACGGCTGCAACCAGCAAGCCGGTTACCAGTGTGGCTTCAGGACCACGCGCATTAAGCCGTAATCAGCCGCAGTATCCGGCACGAGCACAGGCATTGCGCATTGAAGGGCAGGTTAAAGTTAAATTTGACGTTACGCCGGATGGTCGCGTGGATAACGTACAAATCCTCTCAGCCAAGCCTGCGAACATGTTTGAGCGTGAGGTGAAAAATGCGATGCGCAGATGGCGTTATGAGCCGGGTAAGCCAGGCAGTGGGATTGTGGTGAATATCCTGTTTAAAATTAACGGCACCACCGAAATTCAGTAAGCAGAAAGTCAAAAGCCTCCGACCGGAGGCTTTTGACTATTACTCAACAGGTAAGGCGCGAGGTTTTCCTTCAGGATCAACCGCGACATACTTAAATAATGCTTCTGTCGCTTTATAGCGTTGCCCAATTGGTTCAGACGCTACTTTTTTCACCCACACTTCAATATTAATGCTGACCGATGTCGTCCCTTTCTGGACACAGCGTGCATAGCAGCACACCACATCGCCGACCGCAACCGGCCGTAAGAAAGTCATTCCTTCAACCCGCACAGTCACTACGCGACCGTGGGCAATTTCTTTTGCCAGAATAGCGCCGCCAATATCCATTTGTGACATTAACCAACCACCAAAGATGTCACCATTGGCATTGGTATCGGCGGGCATGGCTAAAGTACGTAAAACAAGATCGCCCTGAGGGACGTTATGTGTTGTAGACATGGTAAAACCGACTTAAAAGGAAAATCACAGGCGCGATGCTACTATGATTTTCCTGAGGAGAACAGAGGAGATACAGCGCCAGCCCCGAAGGACTGGCAGTCTGGTTAGGATTTATCTTCCTGCGGCATGTGGCGGTAGATATAGATACCGCTTAACAATGTGAAGATTAAGGTAAGGGCGGTCAGGCCAAAGACTTTAAAGTTGACCCAAATATTTTGCGGCAGCCAGAATGCGATGTAGATGTTTGCCAGACCGCAAAGGATAAAGAAAACAGCCCAGGCCAGATTCAGCTTCGACCATACCGGTTGCGGCAGCGTGAGTTCTTTACCCAGCATCCGCTGAATTAGCGGCTTTTTCATCACCCATTGGCTGACTAACAGGGCTCCCGCAAATAGAGCATAAATGACTGTAACCTTCCATTTAATAAACTCATCATTGTGGAAGAACAGCGTCAAGCCACCGAAGACGACCACCAGAACAAAAGTGATCAGGGCCATCTTCTCAACCTTACGAAAGCGAACCCAGCTATAGATAAGCACAATCGCCGTGGCGACGATCAGCGCCGCAGTAGCCGCATAGATGTCATAAATCTTGTAAAACGCGAAAAAGACAACCAGCGGTAAAAAATCAAGAAACTGCTTCATTTTACGATTCCGTAATCAAATGCTTAAGGTTATTGGCGAATCAACATATACAGGCGGAACAGATAGATGAGCAATATGGCTGAAATCAGGTTGCTCAAGGTGTTCGCCAGTACGGCACCAATTTCCGGGGTTAATGCGGCAAAAGAAGAGGCAAAAAGCAGCAACAGTGTTTTTGCCAGCAACCAGCTCAGTACTGCGGGTGCCACCAGACGCATATTCGCCCAAGTCAGCCGCATACTGCTACGCATCGAGGCAAAAACGCCCATTTTGTCCTGTACCAACATCACCGGTGCCAGGGCCAGTAAAATGGCCATGATAATTCCCGGAACGACCACCAGCATGATGCCAATCTGTACTAAAAGGGTAGTCAGAAAAATCAGAATAAATAACTTTGGCAATATCGGCGCACTGGCACCAATAGCTCGCAGCGCACTGACTCTCTGACCCGCAGACACCAGCTGGATAATTAATATTACGCCTCCGGCGAGAATGGCGTTACCGATTAATCCTGAAAAAGTGGACGCCGCTGAAGCCTGCAGCAAAATTTGTTGCTGTTCCGGTGACATATTCTGAACCAGGTCGAACAACCCACTACTGCCGCTAACGGGCACGCCGTCATTGAGCTGCGCAAGCTGTGCATCACTGGGTGAGAAAACATGCCCTAACACCACTGTGATAAACGCACATAGCAACGATACCAACAGAATGGTCATAAATTGATTACGGAAGAAATTTCCGGTGTCACGGTATACGGACTGCGCCGTGATAGACATGCACTCTCCTTGAGTTTTATGCAGGTGTTAATTAGCGGGCAATTGTACCCTGGTTAAGCCTCGGGTGGCAGCATCAGGTCTTGTATGGAAAAGCATATCTTTGTAAAGCGGAGGTAATTGCTGGCCTTCAGGCATGGGCAAATCGCGGCAAGTGGCGACCGAGTTAATATTTGCGTAGCGAAAATATTTAAAAATTGATTTAAATCACATTAACCAGGATTCTCAATGCAACTTCTAAATTAATCCAGATCAATAAAGGGTGAATTATCATATGTAATGTGATCTATGTAGGATCATTTGTTACTCCAATGTAGGTATATTCGTCACGTTTTTATAACCATAACGACGGAGCGGATATGAAAAAGTTAACAGTGGCGGCTTTGGCAGTAACAACTCTTCTCTCTGGCAGTGCCTTTGCGCATGAAGCAGGCGAATTTTTTATGCGTGCAGGTTCTGCAACCGTACGTCCAACAGAAGGTGCTGGTGGTACGTTAGGAAGTCTGGGTGGATTCAGCGTGACCAATAACACGCAACTGGGCCTTACGTTTACTTATATGGCGACCGACAACATTGGTGTGGAATTACTGGCAGCGACGCCGTTCCGCCATAAAATCGGCACCCGGGCGACCGGCGATATTGCAACCGTTCATCATCTGCCACCAACACTGATGGCGCAGTGGTATTTTGGTGATGCCAGCAGCAAATTCCGTCCTTACGTTGGGGCAGGTATTAACTACACCACCTTCTTTGATAATGGATTTAACGATCATGGCAAAGAGGCAGGGCTTTCCGATCTCAGTCTGAAAGATTCCTGGGGAGCTGCCGGGCAGGTGGGGGTTGATTATCTGATTAACCGTGACTGGTTGGTTAACATGTCAGTGTGGTACATGGATATCGATACCACCGCCAATTATAAGCTGGGCGGTGCACAGCAACACGATAGCGTACGCCTCGATCCGTGGGTGTTTATGTTCTCAGCAGGATATCGTTTTTAATTCCGCACAAAAACGACCCCGTAATATACGGGGTCAATAAGGACATGGTATAAAGGGTATTATTTCTTCGCTTCTACGCCATCAGTTTCAGAGCGAATTAAAAATTTCTCAGTTGTTTGCGGAATATTCTGAATCAGCCAGTCGGCCATTTGCTTTTCCTCATTTAAAATCGCTTCGATGGTTGGAATTGAAGCTGTATCACCGGCATTTTTTGCTGCTGCTAATAGTGAGGTGTAACAGGCGATTTCAAATTGCTCGAAGACATATCCGCTAATAGAGCCTTTGACTATTTCATCAGAAGGGAATATACCACCGATTGACTGCCCAAGCGCAGCCATTTTACTCATGGAATCTTTAATGACTGAACGTGAAATGTCATTACGATCAAGAATAGTTTCCAGTTGAACAATCTGGTTTTTGGTTTCACTAAGATGTTGTTCAATACGAGCGCGTAGTTCAGGATAATTATCTATACGGCTGGCCATGGATTCAAGCATAGATTCGGCTTGCTTTTCCATTGCGTGGGCGTCACGTAACCAGTCATGATAATGTTCAATACGATTCATGAAAATGTCCTCTTTATAAAATGACTAAAAGTTAAAATTCATATTTCAGGCTTTATTTTCGGCTTTCTTATTTACGTTATTAATGGCCAGATCAGTCAGTTTGATGTCGGTGGCCTTTTCTTCTTCCAGGGTTTCTTTCAGAAGCTTCGCTGCTTTACGGTAACCTAATTGTTCAGCCAGCGTCGCTAATGTCCCGTAACTGGCAATCTCATAATGCTCGACTTTCTGTGCTGCGGCAATCAGTGCGGCATCACGCACTTCGTTTTTCTCGGTACTTTCGATGACCTCATTAGCTTCTTCAATAAGACCTTCCATTGCCACACATTTCATGCGCTTAATTTTCAGGTTCGATTCGGACTCCACAACTTGATCAATACGTTCAATCTGTCCATGAGTTTCCTCGAGGTGCGCATGAAAAGCCTGACTTAATTTTTCATTTGATGTTGCTCTTGCGAGTTTTGCCAGTGCCCGGGTTAATTGTTTTTCTGCGCTGTAGGTATCTGAAAGCAGGTGAATAAATACATCTTCAATGGTCTTCATATTCATATTTTTCTCCAGTGAAATCACTGCGAGCCATACGGCCCGCAGATGCAATTATCTTTATCAGCTGATATTAATAATTAACGGTGAATCAGGATTTGCCTGATTTATTACCACCGCTTTGTTGACCGCCTTTTTTACCCGCTTCAGATGCGCGTTGCGGATCATTTTTAAAATTACCGCCGCTATGCTGACCGCCTTTACGGCCTGCGTCGGATGCCTTCTCACGGTCTTCGGCGAAATTTCCTGAACCACCACGATGTTCGGCCATGTTATTTCTCCCGTTGCGTTGCATTGTTTCATTAATATGAGTGTTGTGTGTCGACACTCATTAAAATTAGTCGCTAATGAGAATTAGTCAAATTAAGCGCAACGAGAAGATAGAGGGAAAATATATTTTGAGGAACATTCTGGATATATTAACAATTACCTGAGGAATAAGTGACTTAGAGAAAATTATTGATTTTACTGGTGTTATGTTGCGGGATTAATTTGTTTGATTATATTACTGTTGGGCGGAAAAATGACGTAAGTTGACGTTCGACCGGGGTAAGCGAAACGGTAAAAAGATAAATATTAAATGAATTTAGGATTTTTCCGGCTTCATTAAAGAAAGTTAAAATGCCGCCAGCGGAACTGGCGGCTGTGGGATTAACTGCGCGTCGCCGCTTTCATCGGTTGTACAAAAACTTTCAGTGCCGCCAGCATTTTCTCTGGCTCATTAATATGTTGCTCGATGATTTTAACAATGGCCGAACCAGAAATCGCGCCCGCAGCTCCTGCATCAATCGCTGCTTTTACCTGATCCGGGGCGGAAATACCAAATCCCTGCAATGGAGGTGCAGCGTTGTACTCTTTCAGCTTCGCAACCAGATGATTGAGGGGTAACGCGGCGCGGTTTTCTGCGCCGGTCACGCCTGCTCGTGACAGCAAATAGGTGTAACCACGACCGTAAGAGGCTATCTGGCGCAGCAGGTCGTCATCGGCATTTGGCGGGCAGATGAAGATAGGTGCGACATTATGACGCAACGCGGCCTGGCGGAAGGGCGCGGACTCTTCAACTGGCACATCGGCAACCAGCACCGAATCGACGCCGACTTTTTCGCACTGGGCATAAAACTCATCAATGCCTTTGTTAAACACCAGATTGGCATACATCAACAGGCCAATGGGAATGGTCGGGTGTTTCTGGCGAATCAGTGCCAGCATTTCAAAACATTGTGCCGGAGTCACACCTGCCGCAAAGGCGCGCAGAGTGGCGTTTTGAATCGTCGGGCCATCCGCCAGTGGGTCGGAGAAGGGGATACCTAACTCCAGCGCGTCAGCACCGGCTTCAATTAGCGTATCGATAATTTTCAATGACTGCTCAATGCCCGGATCACCGAGCGTGACGAAAGGAACGAATGCGCCTTCTTTGCGCTCCTTCAACTGGGCAAACAGAGATTCGTAGCGTTCCATCAGATTTCCCCTCGTGCTTTCAAAATATCGTGAACGGTGAAGATGTCTTTATCGCCGCGACCGGAAAGGTTAACCACCAGTAGCTGCTCTTTATCCGGGTTTTCGCGCATCATTTTCAACGCATGGGCCAGGGCGTGGGAGGATTCCAGCGCCGGGATGATCCCTTCGTGCAGGCACAGCGTTTTGAAGGCTTCAAGGGCTTCATCATCGGTAATAGACACGTAATCAGCGCGTCCAGTGCTGTTAAGATACGCGTGTTGTGGGCCGACAGACGGGAAATCCAGTCCGGCGGAGATGGAGTAAGATTCTTCAATCTGCCCGTCTTCGGTTTGCATCATCGGCGCTTTCATACCGAAATAGATACCCACGCGACCATGTTTTAGCGGTGCGCCGTGCTCGCCAGTTTCGATACCGTGACCACCTGGCTCCACACCAATCAGGCCGACGTTGGTTTCATTGATGAAATCAGCAAACATGCCGATGGCATTCGAACCGCCGCCAACACAGGCGATAACGGCATCCGGCAGGCGACCTTCTCTTTCCAGAATCTGCGCTTTGGTTTCTTCGCCAATCATCCGCTGAAACTCACGCACAATGGTCGGATAAGGATGCGGGCCAGCTGCGGTGCCCAGCATATAGTGCGCGGTTTCGTAACTACCGGACCAGTCGCGCAGCGCCTCGTTACAGGCATCTTTCAGCGTCGCGGAACCGCTATGCACCGGGATCACTTCCGCACCCATTAAGCGCATACGAAAAACGTTAGGCGACTGGCGTTCAACGTCTTTGGCACCCATATAAATACGGCATTTCAGGCCGAGCAGGGCGCTGGCAAGGGCCGACGCCACGCCATGCTGACCGGCACCGGTTTCGGCGATGATTTCGGTTTTACCCATCCGCTTCGCCAGCAACGCCTGCCCCAGCACCTGGTTAGTTTTATGCGCGCCGCCGTGCAGCAAATCTTCACGCTTGAGATACAGCGTGGTGTTCGTCCCGGCTGTAATGTTCTGGCATTTGGTCAGCGCGGTTGGACGCCCGGCATAGTTTTTCAGCAGGTCGTTGAACTGAGCCTGAAATTCAGGATCTTTTTGCGCACTGACAAAAGCTTCTTCCAGCTGGCGCAGAGCAGGCATCAGGATTTGTGGCACGTACATGCCGCCAAACTCACCAAAATAGGGGTTAAGTAATGTTGTCATTGTTCCTTTCCTTAATATGCGCGCAGCGTCTGGAAAACCGAGGCCAAAAGACGTGCGTCTTTGATGCCCGGTTGCGACTCTACAGCAGAATTAAAATCAAGTCCGGCGCAGCCGGTTTGTGCCGCTTCCACGCAGTTATCTGCGCCTAAGCCCCCCGCCAGCAGAACGTTGCCAAGCGATTGACCATTTAATAGTGACCAGTCAAAACGTTGCCCGCTTCCACCCTGGCCGTTGTCTAAAACATATTTATCAACGTGCTGAAACTCGCGGGCGGGCAGGGTTTCACCGACGCTTAATGCTTTCCAGATGGCAACATGTGCTGGCAGAGCTTCACGCAGCGTATCGATATACAGCTGTTCTTCATTACCATGCAGTTGCACTGCCGCCAGCGATAACACCTTAGCTTTGTCCACCACATCGGCAATATCGTGATTGCGGAACACGCCAACATACTGCAACGGTGCCGCAGCCATCACTTCCTGCGCCTGTTCAACGTTGACGCAACGCGGTGATGTCGCAACAAAAATCAACCCACCGTAAATCGCGCCCGCGTCATAAGCTGCTTTAGCATCTTGCCCACGCGTCAGGCCACATACTTTATTCTCACCCAGCAACACCCGGCGCACGGCGGCGTGCAAATCGTCATGGGCCATCAACGCCGAACCAATCAGAAAACCGTTAGCGAAGTGGCTTAACTCGCGCACCTGAGCGTAAGTATTGATGCCGGATTCGCTGATTACCGTCACGTTGTGCCCCAGTTTCGGCGCAAGCTCGCGGGTACGGTTGAGATCAATCGACAAATCACGCAGATCGCGGTTGTTGATGCCAACGACCTTTGCCCCCAATGCAATGGCACGCTCCAGTTCCTCTTCATTACTGACTTCGGTCAGCACACCCATCTCCAGACTGTGGGCGACGGCGGCAAGCTGGCGATATTGTTCGTCATCCAGTACTGAAAGCATTAATAAGCAGGCATCAGCCTGGTAATAGCGCGCCAGATAGATCTGGTAAGGATCGATAATGAAGTCTTTACATAAAATCGGCTGCGGGGCGATTTGGCTGACGATGGGGAGGAAATCAAAGCTCCCCTGAAAATATTTCTCATCAGTCAGCACCGAAATTGCCGAAGCGTAATGTTTATAAATGGCGGCAATGCGTGCTGGATCGAAATCATCACGGATCACGCCTTTTGACGGCGACGCTTTCTTGCACTCCAGAATAAACGCCGTGCGCGCACCCTGTAGCGCATCATAAAAATGTCGCGTACTCGGCTGAACCTCATTCTGAAAACTGGCCAGCGGTTGCTGCTGTTTGCGGGTTTCTACCCAAATCGCCTTGTCTGCGACGATTTTCGCTAAAACGGTTTGCATCATTTACCCTCGTGCCGCCAGTGCGGTAACTCTGTCGTAAGCGGAACCACTGCGCAGTACCTCAAGAACGGTTTGCGCATTGGCTTGCAGATCTTCATGGCCATGCAGGCGCATTAACATGGCGACGTTCGCAGCGACGGCTGCTTCATGGGCGGCGTCGCCTTTACCTTGTAACAAGCGTGTTAAAATGTCACGGTTTTCTTCCGGTGTTCCGCCTGCCAGTTGCTCCTGGTGGTAGGGAGTCAGGCCAAAATCTTCAGCGGTCAATTGATAGCTCTTAATTTCGCCGTCATGCAGCTCGGCAACGATTGTCGGCGCGTGTAATGAAACTTCATCCATCCCGCCGCTGTGCACCACCGCCGCGCGTTGATACCCCAGCACGCGCAAGGTTTCGGCAATCGGCAGCACCAGTTCCGGACTATAAACACCAATTAACGCCAGCGGCGGATGCGCCGGGTTAATCAATGGCCCCAGCACATTGAACAGGGTGCGGGTTTTCAGTTGCTGGCGAACCGGCATCGCGTGGCGGAATCCGGTGTGATACTTCGGCGCAAAGAGGAAACATACACCTAACTCATCCAGCGCCTGGCGCGATTTATCGGCGTTCATATCAAGATTAATACCGAACGCCGCCAGCAGATCGGACGAACCAGATTTACTGGAGACGCTACGGTTGCCGTGTTTCGCCACTTTCAGCCCACAGGCCGCGGCGACAAACGCACTGGCGGTAGAAATATTGATACTGTTGCTGCCGTCACCGCCAGTACCGACGATATCAGCAAACAGATAATCCGGGCGCGGGAACGGCGCTGCGTTTTCCAGTAGCGCGGTTGCTGCCCCGGCGATCTCGTTCGGGTGCTCACCGCGAATTTTCATGCTCACCAGCGCCGCCGCCAGTTGTTCCGGCTTCAGCTCGCCACGCACCACCGCTGAAAACAGCTGGTGGCTTTCTTGTTGGCTAAGCGTCTGCGCCTGATACAGTTTTTCCAGAATCGGTTGCAGCGTGTTGGCTGGCTCTAGTTTCTGCTGCGCCCAGGCCAGCGTTTGTTCCAGCAGGCGAGCACCCTGGGTGGTGAGAATGGATTCCGGATGGAACTGGAATCCACAAACGCGATCCGCATCGTGACGTACTGCCATCACCATGCCATTAAAATGGGCGTTGATGGTTAAACCGGCCGGAATGTTACTGCCAACCAGCGAGTGATAACGCGCCACCGGCAGCGGGTTTGTTAATCCGGCAAACATCGCCTGACCGTCATGTTCAATGCTGGAGGCTTTACCGTGGAGAATTTCGCCCGCCTGACCGACATAGCCCCCGTAAGCTTCGACAATCGCCTGATGTCCGAGGCAAATGCCAATAATGGGCAGCTTGCCACGCAAGCGGGTGAGGAGTTCCGGCATACAACCGGCTTCGCTCGGCACACCGGGGCCAGGAGAAAGCATCAGCACCGGATTGCTCATGGTCGCCAGGCGTTCAATTAAGGTTTGCGCCGGAATATGGTTGCGGTAAATCACCACGTTATGCCCATTGCTGCGCAACTGATCTGCCAGGTTGTACGTAAAAGAGTCGATATTATCGAGCAGCAGAATGTCAGCCATCAGAAAGTCTCCTGTGCATGATGCGCGGTGGCAATAGCGCGCAGTACAGCGCGGGCTTTATTACGGGTTTCGTCGGCTTCCGACTGCGGAACAGAATCAAGGACTACGCCAGCACCGGCTTGCACGGTGGCGATACTGTTTTCCACCAGCGCCGAGCGGATCACAATGCAGGTGTCGAGATCGCCATGCGCGGTGAAATAACCTACCGCGCCGCCGTAGCTGCCGCGGCGACGACCTTCAGCCTCGGCAATTAACTGCATAGCGCGTACTTTCGGCGCACCGCTTAACGTTCCCATATTCATACAGGCGCGGTAAGCGTGCAGGGCGTCGAGATCGTGGCGCAGCTCACCGACCACGCGGGAGACCAGGTGCATCACGTAAGAGTAACGGTCAACTTTGGTAAGATCGGCGACGTAGCGGCTGCCGGGGGTGCAAATGCGTGCCAGATCATTACGGGCGAGATCCACCAGCATCAGATGTTCAGAAAGCTCTTTATGATCGGTACGCATTTCCAGTTCGATGCGGCTGTCGAGGTCTCTGTCCAGTGAACCATCGGCACGACGACCGCGTGGGCGTGTCCCGGCAATCGGGTAGATCTCAATCTGGCGGCTGGTGGCGTCATATTTGAGCGAACTTTCCGGCGACGCGCCAAACAGGGTGAAATCATTATCCTGCATAAAAAACATGTACGGGCTGGGATTACTCTTTTTCAGCACGTAATAGGCCGCCAGCGGTGACGGGCAGGGCAGAGAGAAACGGCGAGATGGCACCACCTGGAAAATTTCTCCAGCGCGAATCGCTTTTTGCAACAAACGCACTACGCCACCGAACTCTTCATCGCTCTGGTTACATTCACAACGCATATGCGGCACGGAAACCACCGGCAGCGGTGGCGCGGTTTCGGTCAGTTGCTGACGTAGTTCGTTCAGGCGAGCAGTGAGACGTTGTTTTTCTTCTTCATTCGGAGCAAACAGGCTGGCCTGAATACGGGTGCTTTTTTTCTGATGGTCAATCACCATCAGCGTTTCAGCGAGATAAAAACAGAAATCAGGGCAGTTATTTTCCGCTGACAGTTGCGGTAAATCTTCAAATCCCGCCACAAGGTCATAAGAGAACAGGCCGCCGAAGAACATGGCTTCTCGTTCTTCCTTCGGTACATTCAACAGATTCTGCAATAAACGGAAAGCGTCAAAAACCGAAAGGGAGCATAAGCGGGCGTCTTCATCCAGCAGTGGACTGACAGGGGGGAAGCGCAGCACACGGCAGTTTGGTGATTGTTCACTTTCCACACCCGCAGGCAGGGCGTTATCCAGTAGTGCCAGCAGGGCTTCGCCGTTGCCAGAAAGTGCCTGGATTGTGACAGTGTCACCTAAAGCTGTAATGCGCAGCGCACTGTCTACCAGCAGCAGGCTTTTTAAATCATCTTTGCTGTCGATATCTGCGGATTCCAGCAGCAGCGTTGCCGGACGATCCCCACACAACTGGTGAAAAAGCGCGGTGGGATTGTCGCGATAAGCGCCTTCGCAGGTTAGCAGTTCGAGAGTCGGTTTTTGTGTTTGCATTGTTATTCTCTAATTTTGTTCAAAAAAAAGCCCGCTCATTAGGCGGGCTGGGTATCTGATTGCTTTACGCATGGTGAATACACTGCCCGTTTCAGGAAGTGCGCCACCAACCTTTCAGTACGAAAATTGCTTTCATTGTCGATACCCTTTTTACGTGAACTTGCGTACTAGTTAACTAGTTCGATGATTAATTGTCAACAGCTCATTTCAGAATATTTGCCAGAACCGTTATGATGTCGGCGCAAAAAACATTATCCAGAACGGGAGTGCGCCTTGAGCGACACGAATTACGCAGTGATTTACGACCTGCACAGCCATACCACAGCTTCCGATGGCTGCCTGACGCCAGAAGCATTGGTGCACCGTGCAGTCGAGATGCGCGTCGGCACCCTGGCGATCACCGACCATGACACCACAGCTGCAATCGCACCAGCAAGAGAGGAAATTTCACGTTCGGGACTGGCGCTGAATCTTATTCCCGGCGTGGAAATTTCCACGGTCTGGGAAAATCATGAAATTCATATTGTCGGGCTGAATATTGATATTACTCATCCGCTAATGTGTGAGTTCCTCGCGCAGCAGACAGAACGGCGCAATCAGCGGGCGCAGCTCATTGCCGAAAGACTTGAAAAAGCGCAAATACCTGGGGCGCTGGAAGGCGCGCAACGACTGGCTCAGGGCGGCGCAGTGACGCGCGGTCATTTTGCGCGTTTCCTTGTGGAGTGCGGCAAAGCCAGTTCAATGGCGGATGTCTTTAAAAAGTATCTGGCGCGCGGGAAAACCGGATACGTTCCGCCACAGTGGTGTACAATAGAACAAGCTATTGATGTCATTCATCATTCTGGCGGTAAGGCGGTGCTAGCTCATCCTGGGCGGTACAATCTTAGTGCTAAATGGCTGAAAAGATTGGTTGCGCATTTTGCCGAACACCACGGCGACGCGATGGAAGTCGCGCAGTGCCAGCAATCGCCCAATGAACGCACCCAGTTGGCGACCCTTGCGCGTCAGCATCATTTATGGGCATCACAAGGATCTGATTTTCATCAGCCATGCCCGTGGATCGAACTGGGTCGTAAACTCTGGCTGCCCGCAGGCGTTGAAGGCGTCTGGCAGCTATGGGAACAGCCGCAGAACACCACAGAGAGGGAATTATGAGCCAGTTTTTTTATATTCATCCTGATAACCCACAGCAACGTCTGATCAACCAGGCGGTGGAGATCGTGCGTAAAGGCGGGGTGATTGTTTATCCAACTGATTCCGGCTATGCGCTCGGCTGTAAAATTGAAGATAAAAACGCCATGGAGCGTATTTGTCGTATTCGCCAGCTGCCGGACGGTCACAACTTTACCCTGATGTGTCGCGATCTTTCTGAACTCTCGACCTATTCATTTGTCGATAACGTTGCGTTTCGTTTAATGAAAAACAACACGCCGGGCAACTATACCTTCATCCTGAAGGGGACGAAGGAGGTGCCACGCCGTCTGTTGCAGGAAAAACGCAAAACCATCGGTATGCGTGTGCCTTCTAACCCGATTGCGCAAGCGTTGCTTGAAGCATTGGGCGAACCGATGCTTTCCACTTCGCTAATGCTGCCAGGCAGCGAATTTACCGAATCCGATCCGGAAGAAATTAAAGACCGTCTGGAAAAACAGGTAGATTTGATTATTCACGGCGGTTATCTCGGGCAGAAACCAACAACGGTTATTGATCTTACCGATGATACGCCGGTCGTGGTGCGTGAAGGCGTAGGTGATGTGAAGCCTTTCTTATAACAAATTGCGTTCCATGGATGGAAGACTATGGCAGGGAAGTTTCGCTGCATTTTGCTGTTGATAGCAGGGCTGTTTGTATCATCTCTAAGTTATGCAGAAAACACGGAGATCCCTTCTTATGAAGAAGGGATCTCGCTCTTTGATGTTGAAGCCACTCTGCAACCAGATGGGGTGCTCGACATCAAAGAAAATATTCATTTTCAGGCGCGAAATCAGCAGATTAAGCACGGCTTTTATCGTGATTTACCACGACTCTGGATGCAGCCTGATGGGGACGCTGCACTGCTGAACTATCATATTGTTGGCGTCACCCGTGATGGTATTCCTGAACCCTGGCATCTTGACTGGCATATCGGGTTAATGAGTATTGTCGTGGGCGATAAACAACGTTTCTTGCCTCAAGGCGACTATCATTATCAAATTCATTATCAGGTTAAAAATGCTTTCCTGCGTGAGGGGGATTCTGATCTGCTAATCTGGAACGTGACCGGTAACCACTGGCCGTTTGAAATTTATAAGACCCGTTTTTCTCTCCAGTTCTCTAATATTGCGGGTAATCCATTTAGCGAAATCGATCTCTTTACCGGAGAAGAGGGCGACACATATCGTAATGGCCGCATCCTTGAGGACGGAAGAATTGAATCCCGCGATCCGTTTTATCGTGAAGATTTCACGGTCCTCTACCGCTGGCCTCACGCTTTACTTAGCAATGCCTCGGCTCCGCAAACGACGAATATTTTCAGCCATCTTCTTTTACCCTCCACGTCATCGTTGTTAATTTGGTTTCCGTGTCTGTTCCTGGTTTGTGGATGGTTATATCTCTGGAAGCGCAGGCCGCAATTTACGCCGGTAGATGTGATTGAAACCGATGTCATTCCGCCAGATTACACGCCCGGCATGTTACGTCTCGATGCGAAGCTAGTTTACGACGATAAAGGTTTTTGTGCCGATATCGTAAATCTGATTGTGAAAGGAAAAATTCATCTGGAAGATCAGTCTGACAAGAACCAGCAAATCCTGATTCGTGTTAATGAAGGCGCGACCAGAAATAATGCGGTATTACTGCCCGCAGAGCAGTTATTACTGGAAGCGTTATTTCGTAAAGGCGATAAGGTCGTTCTTACGGGGAGACGCAACAGAGTCTTACGCAGGGCATTTTTACGGATGCAGAAATTTTATCTGCCGCGTAAAAAGTCTTCGTTTTACCGGTCTGATACTTTTTTGCAATGGGGTGGACTGGCAATATTGGCGGTCATTCTTTACGGTAACTTGAGTCCTGTAGGCTGGGCAGGAATGAGTCTGGTGGGCGATATGTTTATTATGATCTGCTGGATTATTCCTTTTTTATTTTGTTCCCTTGAGCTTTTGTTTGCCCGCGATGATGACAAGCCTTGCGTTAATCGTGTAATCATCACTTTGTTTTTACCACTGATTTGTTCAGGCGTGGCCTTCTATTCTCTCTACATCAATGTCGGAGATGTATTCTTTTACTGGTATATGCCAGCGGGTTATTTTACCGCTGTTTTCCTGACCGGTTATCTCACTGGCATGGGGTATATTTTTCTGCCAAAGTTTACCCAAACTGGACAGCAACGTTATGCCCACGGTGAAGCTATCGTTAACTATCTTGCGCGTAAAGAGGCGGCAACACACAGTGGGCGGCGTCGGAAAGGGGAAACACGGAAACTGGATTATGCGTTGCTAGGTTGGGCGGTCTCGGCAAACCTTGGCAGAGAATGGGCAGCACGTATCACCCCATCACTCACAGCGGCTGTTCGCGCCCCGGAAATTGCCCGTAGCGGCGTTTTATTCTCATTACAGACGCACCTAAGTTGCGGGGCCTATACCAGTTTGTTGGGGCGAAGTTATTCCGGTGGTGGTGCTGGCGGCGGCGCGGGTGGCGGAGGCGGTGGTGGCTGGTAATTAAGCTGATGTTAATCGAAACAAGCTTTAACCATAAAGATAGTGTAGTATGTTGCGCCTCAAAGCCAGGCCAGTTAAAACGTCGAGTCGTTTACTTAAGGCCTGAGGAGTTCAAACAGACTTTACTATCAGTGAGTCAGATGTAAGTTCTGACTCACTGTTGCACAAAAGCATATCAGACGCCTGGGAAGGCGACACCAAAAGGAAGCTCTATGAGCGAAAAGCTACAGAAAGTGCTGGCGCGTGCCGGCCACGGTTCTCGCCGTGAAATCGAATCTATTATTGAAGCCGGTCGTGTGAGTGTTGATGGCAAAATTGCTAAACTCGGCGATCGCGTTGAAGTTACCCCTGGATTGAAAATCCGTATCGATGGTCACCTTATTTCGGTACGTGAGTCCGCTGAACAAATTTGTCGCGTTCTGGCTTATTACAAACCGGAAGGTGAGTTGTGTACCCGTAACGATCCGGAAGGGCGTCCGACGGTGTTTGACCGTCTGCCAAAGCTGCGTGGCGCACGCTGGATTGCCGTAGGTCGTCTGGACGTTAACACCTGTGGTCTGCTGCTGTTCACCACTGACGGTGAACTGGCAAACCGTTTAATGCATCCAAGCCGTGAAGTTGAACGTGAATACGCCGTGCGTGTATTTGGTCAGGTTGACGACGCGAAACTGCGTGATTTGAGTCGTGGCGTGCAACTGGAAGATGGTCCGGCAGCTTTTAAAACCATCAAGTTCAGCGGCGGCGAAGGGATCAACCAGTGGTACAACGTTACTCTGACCGAAGGCCGTAACCGTGAAGTTCGTCGTCTGTGGGAAGCGGTTGGTGTGCAGGTCAGCCGCCTGATCCGTGTTCGTTACGGTGATATCCCACTGCCAAAAGGTCTGCCACGCGGTGGCTGGACGGAGCTGGACCTCGCCCAGACTAACTATCTGCGCGAACTGGTGGAGCTACCGCCAGAAACCAGCTCTAAAGTCGCTGTAGAAAAAGACCGTCGTCGCATGAAGGCGAATCAGATTCGTCGTGCGGTGAAACGTCACAGTCAGGTGAGCGGCGGTCGTCGTTCTGGCGGACGTAATAATAACGGTTAATCAAAGTATGCCGGACGTCATATCCGGCATTTTTACAGATTAATAATCGATCCCTATCTGCGCTTTTACACCGGCATCAAACGCATGTTTGACGGGGCGTAATTCACTTACCGTATCTGCCAGTTCAAGAATATCCCGATGACAACCACGACCCGTGATAATCACCGTCTGTTGATGTGGACGTTCATTTAACGCCTGCACCACTTCTTCCAGTGGCAAATAGTCATACGCCACCATATACGTCAGTTCATCAAGCAAAACCATATCCAGTGAGGAATCAGCAAGCATCCGCTTTGCATGTTGCCAGACTTCGCGGCAGGCGGCGGTATCAGACTCGCGGTTTTGTGTATCCCAGGTAAAGCCCGTTGCCATCACCTGAAACTCAACGCCATGTGGCTCCAGCAGATTGCGTTCGCCATTAGGCCAGGTGCCTTTAATAAACTGCACGACGCCTACTTTTTTTCCGTGACCAACTGCGCGTGTTGCCGTACCAAATGCCGCGGTGGTTTTGCCTTTTCCATTGCCGGTAAAGACGATGATAATACCGCGTTCATCCTGGGCCTGGGCCACACGAGCATCTACTTTTTCTTTCACTCGCTGCTGACGCTGTTGGTAGCGTTCATCACTCATTGGGAAATTCCTGGTTTACGGCCCGGTTGGGCGTCAAAGGTCATGCCGGTTTTACGGCGGCTGTCATCGCCCATCAGCCAGAGGTAGAGCGGCATGATATCAGCGGGTGTTTTAAGTTTCTGTGGATCTTCGGTCGGGAAGGCGCTGGCACGCATTGCGGTGCGCGTACCGCCTGGGTTAATGCAGTTGACACGCAGGCGCTGCTGATATTCATCGGCCAGTACCTGCATCATCCCTTCGGTGGCAAATTTCGACGCTGCATATGCACCCCAGTTGGCTCGTCCCTGACGTCCAACGCTTGATGAAGTAAAGACCAGTGAACCGGCGTCCGATTTGAGTAATAAAGGAAGCAGTGCCTGGGTGAGCATAAAGGTGGCATTAACGTTGACCTGCATGACGTCCTGCCAGACCTGCGGATTTTGTTCGCTCATTGGGCAAACATCGCCGAGCAATCCGGCATTATGCAAAACACCATCCAGACGCGGATAATTAACGGCAATGCGCTGTGCCAGTTGTTGGCAATTTTCGGACGTGCAGGTCAGCAAATCGAGAATAAACCACTGTGGCTGACGCCCAGTTTCTTCGTTTATGTGGCTGGCTACCTGACGTAATTTTTCTTCATTACGGCCCAACAGAATCACTGTCGCACCATAGCGTGCATACGTCATCGCGGCTTCACGACCAATACCATCGCTGGCTCCCGTCACCAGGATAATGCGATCATTGAGTAAATCTTGTTTTGGCTGGTAATGCATGGCTACTCCTCAACGACGTTGTCTGTCGCGCTGCCAGTGTACTTTATGACTTTGGGGCTTTATGCCTGAAACAGAAGGGCATTTCAATCAGCCTGGGGCGATAACACCGCAAAATGGATACTTTGTCATACTTTCGCTGCAATAACATCTCTGCGAGACGGCTTAACATGCCTGTTGTAAACTGTGAGCCAAAGCGTTGTTTAACCAAGGTGGGGACTCGTGGAATTGTTGTCTGAATATGGTTTGTTTTTGGCGAAAATCGTTACCGTTGTGCTAGCGATTGCGGCGATTGCCGCCATTATTGTCAATGTTGCTCAACGTAATAAACGCCAGCGTGGCGAGTTACGGGTCAACAATCTCAGCGAACAGTATAAGGAGATGAAAGAAGAACTGGCCGCGGCGCTGATGGACTCACATCAGCAAAAACAGTGGCACAAAGCGCAGAAGAAAAAGCATAAGCAAGAAGCGAAAGCAGCAAAAGCGAAAGCCAAACTGGGCGAGGTGGCAACTGACAGTAAACCCCGCGTCTGGGTGCTGGATTTTAAAGGCAGCATGGACGCCCATGAAGTGAACTCGCTACGTGAAGAGATAACGGCTGTACTCGCAGCATTCAAACCGCAGGATCAGGTTGTGCTCCGTCTGGAAAGCCCTGGTGGCATGGTGCATGGTTACGGGCTGGCGGCTTCGCAACTGCAGCGTCTGCGCGATAAAAACATTCCTTTAACTGTTACGGTAGACAAAGTCGCTGCCAGCGGCGGTTACATGATGGCCTGTGTGGCGGACAAAATTGTTTCCGCACCGTTTGCTATTGTGGGTTCCATTGGCGTGGTGGCGCAAATGCCCAACTTTAACCGCTTCCTGAAAAGCAAAGATATTGATATCGAACTGCACACTGCCGGGCAGTATAAGCGCACGCTGACGTTGCTGGGTGAAAATACCGAAGAAGGGCGGGAGAAATTCCGCGAAGAGTTGAACGAAACGCATCAGTTGTTTAAAGATTTTGTGAAGCGTATGCGTCCTTCTCTGGATATTGAACAGGTGGCAACGGGTGAACACTGGTACGGACAACAGGCGGTAGAGAAAGGCCTGGTTGATGAAATCAACACCAGTGATGAAGTTATTCTTAGCCTGATGGAAGGCCGTGAAGTGGTCAATGTACGCTATATGCAGCGTAAACGACTCATTGACCGATTCACCGGCAGCGCGGCAGAGAGCGCCGATCGATTGTTGCTACGCTGGTGGCAGCGGGGTCAAAAGCCATTGATGTAAAAGACAAACGCGAGGCTAAGACCTCGCGTTTTGCTTTAATCAACCAGATGATATTTTTCTGAAAGCACATGGGCCAGGTGTTTGAACATATTAAACACCGCGGTGCTTTTGGCTGTTGGCAATCCTTGTTCATCTAAAAAGTAGTCGCCGGTAAATACCAGCACGCCATTACGCTGCGTGACGCCGGTGGCTTCAATCCCTGCGAGCGTATCCTCATGCTCACGAATGATTTTGTTGGCCTCTTTCAACAGCGTTTCGCGGTCGATGGGTTGTGTCTCTTTGTTCATTATTTACTCCTTAAACAAGGACATTAGTCTACGCCAGGCATGGCTTGCAGACAAATATACCACGCTGGTGGCAAGAGCGCCTTACTGGCAACTTTGGATTTTGCATGCTAATAAAGTTGCGTATCGGATTTTATCAGGTACAGTGTGACGCTTTCGTCAATCTGGCAATAGATTTGCTTGACATTCGACCAAAATTCCGTCGTGCTATAGCGCCTGTAGGCCAAGACCTGTTAACTCAGTCACCTGAATTTTCGTGAACAGAGTCACGACAAGGGGTTGATATCCGCAGAGAGCGAGTCCATATCGGTAACTCGTTGCCAGTGGAAGGTTTATCAACGTGCGACGCATTCCTGGAAGAATCAAATTAGGTAAGGTGAATATGGGTAAAGCTCTTGTCATCGTTGAGTCCCCGGCAAAAGCCAAAACGATCAACAAGTATCTGGGTAGTGACTACGTGGTGAAATCCAGCGTCGGTCACATCCGCGATTTGCCGACCAGTGGCTCAGCTGCCAAAAAGAGTGCCGACTCTACCTCCACCAAGACGGCTAAAAAGCCTAAAAAGGATGAACGTGGCGCTCTCGTCAACCGTATGGGGGTTGACCCGTGGCACAATTGGGAGGCGCACTATGAAGTGTTGCCTGGTAAAGAGAAGGTCGTCTCTGAACTGAAACAACTGGCTGAAAAAGCCGACCACATCTATCTCGCAACCGACCTTGACCGCGAAGGGGAAGCCATTGCATGGCACCTGCGGGAAGTGATTGGGGGTGATGATGCGCGCTATAGCCGAGTGGTGTTTAACGAAATTACTAAAAACGCGATCCGCCAGGCATTTAACAAACCGGGTGAGCTGAATATTGATCGTGTTAATGCCCAGCAGGCGCGTCGCTTTATGGACCGCGTGGTGGGGTATATGGTTTCGCCGCTGCTATGGAAAAAGATCGCTCGTGGTCTGTCTGCCGGTCGTGTGCAGTCGGTGGCGGTTCGCCTGGTGGTCGAGCGTGAGCGTGAAATTAAAGCGTTCGTGCCGGAAGAGTTCTGGGAAGTCGATGCCAGCACGACCACGCCATCTGGTGAAGCGTTGGCGTTACAGGTGACTCATCAGAACGACAAACCGTTCCGTCCGGTCAACAAAGAACAAACTCAGGCTGCGGTAAGTCTGCTGGAAAAAGCGCGCTACAGCGTGCTGGAACGTGAAGACAAACCGACAACCAGTAAACCTGGCGCTCCTTTTATTACCTCTACGCTGCAACAAGCTGCCAGCACCCGTCTTGGATTTGGCGTGAAAAAAACCATGATGATGGCGCAGCGTTTGTATGAAGCAGGCTATATCACTTACATGCGTACCGACTCCACTAACCTGAGTCAGGACGCGGTAAATATGGTTCGCGGTTATATCAGCGATAATTTTGGTAAGAAATATCTGCCGGAAAGTCCGAATCAGTACGCCAGCAAAGAAAACTCACAGGAAGCGCACGAAGCGATTCGTCCTTCTGACGTCAATGTGATGGCGGAATCGCTGAAGGATATGGAAGCAGATGCGCAGAAACTGTACCAGTTAATCTGGCGTCAGTTCGTTGCCTGCCAGATGACCCCAGCGAAATATGACTCCACGACGCTGACCGTTGGTGCGGGCGATTTCCGCCTGAAAGCACGCGGTCGTATTTTGCGTTTTGATGGCTGGACAAAAGTGATGCCTGCGTTGCGTAAAGGCGATGAAGATCGCATCTTACCAGCAGTTAATAAAGGCGATGCTCTGACGCTCGTTGAACTTACACCAGCCCAGCACTTTACCAAGCCGCCAGCCCGTTTCAGTGAAGCATCGCTGGTTAAAGAGCTGGAAAAACGCGGTATCGGTCGTCCGTCTACCTATGCGTCGATCATTTCGACCATTCAGGATCGTGGCTACGTGCGAGTAGAAAATCGTCGTTTCTATGCGGAAAAAATGGGCGAAATCGTCACCGATCGCCTTGAAGAAAATTTCCGCGAGTTAATGAACTACGACTTTACCGCGCAGATGGAAAACAGCCTCGACCAGGTGGCAAATCACGAAGCAGAGTGGAAAGCTGTACTGGATCACTTCTTCTCGGATTTCACCCAGCAGTTAGATAAAGCTGAAAAAGATCCGGAAGAGGGTGGTATGCGCCCGAACCAGATGGTTCTGACCAGCATTGACTGCCCGACTTGTGGTCGCAAAATGGGGATTCGCACAGCGAGCACCGGGGTATTCCTTGGCTGTTCTGGCTATGCGCTGCCGCCGAAAGAGCGTTGCAAAACCACCATTAACCTGGTGCCGGAAAACGAAGTGCTGAACGTGCTGGAAGGCGAAGATGCTGAAACCAACGCGCTGCGCGCAAAACGTCGTTGCCCGAAATGCGGCACGGCGATGGACAGCTATCTCATCGATCCGAAACGTAAGTTGCATGTCTGTGGTAATAACCCAACCTGCGACGGTTACGAGATCGAAGAGGGCGAATTCCGCATTAAAGGTTATGACGGCCCGATCGTTGAGTGTGAAAAATGTGGCTCTGAAATGCACCTGAAAATGGGGCGTTTCGGTAAATACATGGCCTGCACCAACGAAGAGTGTAAAAACACACGTAAGATTTTACGTAACGGCGAAGTGGCACCACCGAAAGAAGATCCGGTGCCATTACCTGAGCTGCCGTGCGAAAAATCAGATGCTTATTTCGTGCTGCGTGACGGTGCTGCCGGTGTGTTCCTGGCTGCCAACACTTTCCCGAAATCGCGTGAAACGCGTGCGCCACTGGTGGAAGAGCTTTATCGCTTCCGCGACCGTCTGCCGGAAAAACTGCGTTATCTGGCCGATGCGCCACAGCAGGATCCGGAAGGTAATAAGACCATGGTTCGCTTTAGCCGTAAAACCAAACAGCAATATGTCTCTTCGGAAAAAGACGGAAAGGCGACTGGCTGGTCAGCATTTTATGTTGATGGCAAATGGGTTGAAGGAAAAAAATAACCTTTAATTCTGTCAGGTTTTTATAAACAAAGGGTCGCGAAAGCGGCCCTTTTTTATTGCATATTATTTTTTCTTCACACCTATACACTAAGGCTATAAATGATATAGTGGTTATAGTTAGCACCTTTTTTATTATTAAATCGTATTAGTCACCCGCCAGGTGTGACGAAAAAACGATGTTCTGATGGCGTCTAAGTGGATGGTTTAACATGAAATTACAACAACTTCGCTATATTGTTGAGGTGGTCAATCATAACCTGAATGTCTCATCAACAGCGGAAGGACTTTACACATCACAACCCGGGATCAGTAAACAAGTCAGAATGCTGGAAGACGAGCTAGGCATTCAAATTTTTTCCCGAAGCGGCAAGCACCTGACGCAGGTAACGCCAGCAGGGCAAGAAATAATTCGTATCGCTCGCGAAGTCCTGTCGAAAGTCGATGCCATAAAATCGGTTGCCGGAGAGCACACCTGGCCGGATAAAGGTTCACTGTATATCGCCACCACGCATACCCAGGCACGCTACGCATTACCAAACGTCATCAAAGGCTTTATTGAGCGTTATCCTCGCGTTTCTTTGCATATGCACCAGGGCTCGCCGACACAAATTGCTGATGCCGTCTCTAAAGGCAATGCTGATTTCGCTATCGCCACAGAAGCGCTGCATCTGTATGAAGATTTAGTGATGTTACCGTGCTACCACTGGAATCGGGCTATTGTAGTCACTCCGGATCACCCGCTGGCAGGCAAAAAAGCCATTACCATTGAAGAACTGGCGCAATATCCGTTGGTGACATATACCTTCGGCTTTACCGGACGTTCAGAACTGGATACTGCCTTTAATCGCGCAGGGTTAACGCCGCGTATCGTTTTCACGGCAACGGATGCTGACGTCATTAAAACTTACGTCCGGTTAGGGCTGGGGGTAGGGGTCATTGCCAGCATGGCGGTGGATCCGGTCGCCGATCCCGACCTTGTGCGTGTTGATGCTCACGATATCTTCAGCCACAGTACAACCAAAATTGGTTTTCGCCGTAGTACTTTCTTGCGCAGTTATATGTATGATTTCATTCAGCGTTTTGCACCGCATTTAACGCGTGATGTCGTTGATGCGGCTGTCGCATTGCGCTCTAATGAAGAAATTGAGGTCATGTTTAAAGATATAAAACTGCCGGAAAAATAATTTCTTGCGTTATTTTCGGCACCTTTTATGTAGCGAAGGTGCCGGAATATATTCTCTTTTGTTACTTATTTCTATACCGTGCACAATATTTTTATCCCTCATATTTATAGGGTAAATTACCTGTAAAGTAGTGTCTAATTACCCGCCTCGCAAACTCCAGTTTTCAAATATCTATTTCAGGTCAAAAGATTGAATTATTCACTGGAGACGATTCGTAAATTCGCTGGATTTTTGACTAAAGTTTCTTTAGGATTTGTCTCATCGTATGATTAATTACACCAATCGTTCAACGTCTTGCTGATAAGTGATGGCGATTATATGAGGTTAGCAATGCCTTCTGGAAATCAGGAACCCCGCCGCGATCCTGAATTAAAACGTAAAGCCTGGCTGGCGGTTTTTCTTGGTTCTGCACTTTTCTGGGTGGTTGTCGCACTGCTGATTTGGAAAGTGTGGGGATAACTATGGTCGGTCAGGAGCAACTGGAGTCGTCACCATTATGCCAGCATAGTGACAATGAAACAGAAACGAAACGGGAATGTTCCGTCGTTATTCCAGACGACTGGCAACTAACATCGCAGCAGCAAGCCTTTATAGAACTGTTTGCTGAAGATGATCAGCCGAAACAATAATTATCATCATTCTTATTACCCATTTTTAATGAATTAAAGGGCTTTTAATACACCGCAGCAATAACAGCTTGAGTTATCTCAACACAAAATAATAACCGTTAAGGGTGTAGCCTATGATCAACACAAATATGAAATATTGGTCCTGGATGGGCGCGTTTTCTCTGTCGATGCTCTTCTGGGCCGAACTCCTCTGGATCATTACTCACTGATCCTTGACCCCGCTGCGGCGGGGTTGTCATTTGCTTTGCCACAAGATTTCTCCTCTTTTATCAATTTGGGTTGTTATCAAATCGTTACGCGATGTTTGTGTTATCTTTAATATTCACCCTGAAGAGAATCAGGGCTTCGCAACCCTGTCATTAAGGAGGAGCTATGTCGTCAACCCTACGAGAAGCCAGTAAGGACACGTTGCAGGCCAAAGATAAAACTTACCACTACTACAGCCTGCCGCTTGCTGCTAAATCACTGGGCGATATCACCCGTCTACCCAAGTCACTCAAAGTTTTGCTCGAAAACCTGCTGCGCTGGCAGGATGGTAACTCGGTTACCGAAGAGGATATCCACGCGCTGGCAGGATGGCTGAAAAATGCCCATGCTGACCGTGAAATTGCCTACCGCCCGGCAAGGGTGCTGATGCAGGACTTTACCGGCGTACCTGCCGTTGTTGATCTGGCGGCAATGCGCGAAGCGGTTAAACGCCTCGGCGGCGATACTGCAAAGGTTAACCCGCTCTCACCGGTCGACCTGGTCATTGACCACTCGGTGACCGTCGATCGTTTTGGTGATGATGAGGCATTTGAAGAAAACGTACGCCTGGAAATGGAGCGCAACCACGAACGTTATGTGTTCCTGAAATGGGGAAAGCAAGCGTTCAGTCGGTTTAGCGTCGTGCCGCCAGGCACAGGCATTTGCCATCAGGTTAACCTCGAATATCTCGGCAAAGCAGTGTGGAGTGAATTGCAGGACGGTGAATGGATTGCTTATCCGGATACACTCGTTGGTACTGACTCGCACACCACCATGATCAACGGCCTTGGCGTGCTGGGGTGGGGCGTTGGTGGGATCGAAGCAGAAGCCGCAATGTTAGGCCAGCCGGTTTCCATGCTTATCCCGGATGTAGTGGGCTTCAAACTTACCGGAAAATTACGTGAAGGTATTACCGCCACAGACCTGGTTCTCACTGTTACCCAAATGCTGCGCAAACATGGCGTGGTGGGGAAATTCGTCGAATTTTATGGTGATGGTCTGGATTCACTACCGTTGGCGGATCGCGCCACCATTGCCAATATGTCGCCAGAATATGGTGCCACCTGTGGCTTCTTCCCAATCGATGCTGTAACCCTCGATTACATGCGTTTAAGCGGGCGCAGCGAAGATCAGGTCGAGTTGGTCGAAAAATATGCCAAAGCGCAGGGCATGTGGCGTAACCCGGGCGATGAACCAATTTTTACCAGTACGTTAGAACTGGATATGAATGACGTTGAAGCGAGCCTGGCAGGGCCTAAACGCCCACAGGATCGCGTTGCACTGCCCGATGTACCAAAAGCATTTGCCGCCAGTAACGAACTGGAAGTGAATGCCACGCATAAAGATCGCCAGCCGGTCGATTATGTTATGAACGGACATCAGTATCAGTTACCTGATGGCGCTGTGGTCATTGCTGCGATAACCTCGTGCACCAACACCTCTAACCCAAGTGTGCTGATGGCCGCAGGCTTGCTGGCGAAAAAAGCCGTAACTCTGGGCCTCAAGCGGCAACCATGGGTCAAAGCGTCGCTGGCACCGGGTTCGAAAGTCGTTTCTGATTATCTGGCAAAAGCGAAACTGACACCGTATCTCGACGAACTGGGGTTTAACCTTGTGGGATACGGTTGTACCACCTGTATTGGTAACTCTGGGCCGCTGCCCGATCCTATCGAAACGGCAATCAAAAAAGGCGATTTAACCGTCGGTGCGGTGCTGTCCGGCAACCGTAACTTTGAAGGCCGTATCCATCCGCTGGTTAAAACTAACTGGCTGGCCTCGCCGCCGCTGGTGGTTGCCTATGCGCTGGCGGGAAATATGAATATCAACCTGGCTTCTGAGCCTATCGGCCATGATCGCAAAGGCGATCCGGTTTATCTGAAAGATATCTGGCCATCGGCACAAGAAATTGCCCGTGCGGTAGAACAAGTCTCCACAGAAATGTTCCGCAAAGAGTACGCAGAAGTTTTTGAAGGCACAGCAGAGTGGAAGGGAATTAACGTCACACGATCCGATACCTACGGTTGGCAGGAGGACTCAACCTATATTCGCTTATCGCCTTTCTTTGATGAAATGCAGGCAACACCAGCACCAGTGGAAGATATTCACGGTGCGCGGATCCTCGCAATGCTGGGGGATTCAGTCACCACTGACCATATCTCTCCGGCGGGCAGTATTAAGCCCGACAGCCCAGCGGGTCGATATCTACAAGGTCGGGGTGTTGAGCGAAAAGACTTTAACTCCTACGGTTCGCGGCGTGGTAACCATGAAGTGATGATGCGCGGCACCTTCGCCAATATTCGCATCCGTAATGAAATGGTGCCTGGCGTTGAAGGGGGGATGACGCGGCATTTACCTGACAGCGACGTAGTCTCTATTTATGATGCTGCGATGCGCTATAAGCAGGAGCAAACGCCGCTGGCGGTGATTGCCGGGAAAGAGTATGGATCAGGCTCCAGTCGTGACTGGGCGGCAAAAGGTCCGCGTCTGCTTGGTATTCGTGTGGTGATTGCCGAATCGTTTGAACGAATTCACCGTTCGAATTTAATTGGCATGGGCATCCTGCCGCTGGAATTTCCGCAAGGCGTAACGCGTAAAACGTTAGGGCTAACCGGGGAAGAGAAGATTGATATTGGCGATCTGCAAAACCTACAACCCGGCGCGACGGTTCCGGTGACGCTTACGCGCGCGGATGGTAGCCAGGAAGTCGTACCCTGCCGTTGTCGTATCGACACCGCGACGGAGTTGACCTACTACCAGAACGACGGCATTTTGCATTATGTCATTCGTAATATGTTGAAGTAACAACTATTTGCTTGCCGGTTATTTTGCTTCCGGCAAGCAAATGAATTACACAATGCAAGAGGGTTATTTGTTCAGCAAATGGCCCATTTTCTCGGCTTTGGTATCGAGATAATGTTCGTTATTGGGGTTACGACCTACAATCAATGGTACGCGTTCAACAATATTAATCCCTGCTTCGGTCAGAATTTCGACTTTTTTCGGGTTATTGGTTAACAAGCGGACTTCATTGACGCCAAGGAGTTTGAACATATCAGCGCAAAGAGTGAAGTCGCGCTCATCAGCGGCGAAGCCTAACTGGTGGTTAGCCTCTACGGTATCGTAACCTTGATCCTGCAGTGCGTAAGCGCGGATTTTATTCAGCAGACCAATGTTACGACCTTCCTGACGGTGATACAGCAAAATACCACGGCCTTCCTCGGCAATTTGCGTCAATGCCGCTTCGAGCTGGAAGCCACAATCGCAGCGCAAGCTGAACAGGGCGTCACCGGTCAGACATTCGGAATGGACGCGCGCAAGTACCGGGGTATGCCCGGAAATATCGCCATAGACTAGCGCGACATGATCGTGTCCGGTTGCCAGTTCTTCAAATCCCACCATCAGGAAATCGCCCCATGGGGTTGGCAGTTTGGCTTCTGCCACACGTTTAAGCTGCATGAAATTCTCCAGATAATGCTGGTTCTGTATTGGCTTATTTTGCCATAACGAGAAGGGGTTCACCTAATCACGACGCGTCGATCGTTCACGGAATGGCACAAATCTGTCAATTTTTCCTGAAACTGGCGTTTTCAGTTATGATTGTGGGACTTATCAAAAAGGAGAGGCCATGCGTTCGATTGCCAGACGTACCGCAGTGGGAGCTGCACTATTGCTTGTCATGCCAGTAGCCGTATGGATTTCTGGCTGGCGTTGGCAACCTGGAGAACAAAGTTGGCTACTAAAAGCGGCTTTTTGGGTTACTGAAACTGTCACCCAGCCCTGGGGCGTCATTACACATTTGATTTTATTCGGCTGGTTTCTCTGGTGTCTGCGTTTTCGCATTAAGGCTGCCTTTGTATTATTTGCCATTCTGGCGGCCGCAATCCTTGTGGGACAAGGCGTTAAATCCTGGATCAAAGACAAAGTCCAGGAACCACGACCTTTTGTTATCTGGCTGGAAAAAACACATCATATTCCGGTTGATGAGTTCTACACTTTAAAGCGAGCAGAACGCGGAAATCTAGTGAAAGAACAGTTGGCTGAAGAGAAAAATATCCCACAATATTTGCGTTCACACTGGCAGAAAGAGACGGGGTTTGCCTTTCCTTCCGGTCACACGATGTTTGCTGCCAGTTGGGCACTGCTGGCCGTTGGTTTGCTGTGGCCGCGTCGGCGAACGTTAACCATTGCTATCTTGCTGGTCTGGGCAACGGGAGTCATGGGAAGCCGCCTGCTGCTCGGGATGCATTGGCCACGCGATCTGGTAGTAGCTACGTTGATTTCGTGGGCGCTGGTGGCGGTGGCAACGTGGCTTGCGCAACGAATTTGTGGGCCATTAACACCACCTGCGGAAGAAAATCGCGAAATAGCGCAACGAGAACAAGAAAGTTAACGCTGGTTGATTTTCCGAATTTAGCCCTTAAATCATCAACAATGCGTGTGGATGCCATTTCGCAGACGGCGCGAAAATGGTACTTTAAAGGGCTATTGCGGTAAGTTGACCATAATTTATTCGCTCTAACCACATAACGGGAAGTAATGTGAAATATTTACTCATTTTCTTACTGGTGTTAGCGATCTTCGTGATTTCGGTCACGTTGGGTGCGCAGAACGATCAACAGGTGACGTTTAATTATCTGTTAGCGCAAGGGGAGTACCGTATTTCCACATTGCTGGCGGTATTGTTTGCTGCGGGGTTTGCTATCGGTTGGTTGATTTGTGGCCTGTTCTGGCTGCGAGTTCGTGTTTCCCTGGCGCGCGCTGAACGTAAAATAAAGCGACTGGAAAACCAGCTTTCACCCGCGACTGACGTGGCTGTAGTGCCGCACTCGTCAGCGGCGAAGGAATAACTTTCTATGCTGGAGTTGTTGTTTCTGCTTTTGCCTGTAGCCGCTGCCTATGGCTGGTATATGGGCCGCAGAAGTGCGCAACAAAACAAGCAAGATGAAGCCAACCGCTTGTCGCGTGATTACGTAGCGGGGGTTAACTTCCTGCTTAGTAATCAACAGGATAAAGCGGTAGACCTGTTTCTCGATATGCTTAAAGAGGATACAGGCACCGTTGAAGCCCACCTTACGCTCGGAAACCTGTTCCGTTCGCGTGGCGAAGTTGATCGCGCTATTCGCATCCATCAGACCCTAATGGAAAGCGCCTCGCTGACCTATGAACAGCGTCTGTTGGCGATTCAACAACTGGGGCGTGATTACATGGCCGCCGGGTTATATGACCGCGCGGAAGACATGTTCAATCAGCTGACCGATGAAACTGACTTCCGCATTGGCGCGCTGCAACAGTTGCTACAAATCTACCAGGCTACCAGTGAGTGGCAGAAAGCAATTGATGTTGCCGAACGCCTGGTGAAGCTGGGTAAAGATAAACAGCGCGTCGAAATTGCCCATTTCTACTGTGAGTTAGCCCTGCAGCATATGGCCAGCGACGATCTCGATCGTGCCATGACCTTGCTAAAAAAAGGGGCGGCGGCAGATAAAAACAGCGCCCGCGTATCCATAATGATGGGACGCGTGTTTATGGCGAAAGGAGAATACGCCAAAGCCGTCGAAAGTCTGCAACGCGTGATATCCCAGGACAGAGAACTGGTCAGCGAAACGCTGGAAATGTTGCAAACCTGCTATCAGCAGTTGGGTAAAACTGCCGAATGGGCAGAATTCCTGCAGCGTGCGGTGGAAGAGAACACCGGTGCCGATGCTGAATTGATGCTTGCTGATATCATCGAAGCGCGCGACGGTAGTGAGGCCGCACAGGTCTATATTACGCGCCAGCTTCAGCGTCATCCGACCATGCGTGTGTTCCATAAGTTAATGGATTACCACTTAAATGAAGCGGAAGAAGGGCGTGCCAAAGAGAGCCTGATGGTGCTGCGTGACATGGTTGGCGAAAAGGTACGTAGTAAGCCTCGTTATCGCTGCCAGAAATGTGGTTTTACCGCATACACCCTCTACTGGCATTGTCCGTCTTGTCGGGCCTGGTCAACCATTAAACCGATTCGCGGTCTTGATGGCCTGTAATTTTTAAAAAAATCCTACTTTAGTTACAACATACTAGTTATTGATGTTCCATTGTGCTCCGGCAACGACGGCGCAGAAAAAGCCTGCCAGGGGAAAAATCGCAACTGTTAATTTTTTATTTCCACGGGTAGAATGCTCGCCGTTTACCTGTTTCGCGCCACTTCCGGTGCCCATCATCAAGAAGGTCTGGTCATGACGTTAACTGCTTCATCTTCTTCCCGCGCTGTTACGAATTCTCCTGTGGTTGTTGCCCTTGATTATCATAATCGTGATGACGCGCTGTCCTTTGTCGACAAGATCGACCCACGCGATTGTCGTCTGAAGGTCGGCAAAGAGATGTTTACATTGTTTGGGCCACAGTTTGTGCGCGAACTTCAACAGCGTGGTTTTGATATCTTTCTTGACCTGAAATTCCACGATATTCCTAACACTGCAGCGCACGCTGTCGCTGCTGCAGCTGACTTAGGCGTGTGGATGGTGAATGTTCATGCCTCTGGTGGGGCGCGTATGATGACCGCAGCGCGTGAGGCACTGGTTCCGTTTGGCAAAGATGCACCGCTTTTGATTGCTGTGACAGTGTTGACCAGCATGGAAGCCAGCGACCTGGTCGATCTTGGCATGACACTGTCACCTGCAGATTATGCAGAACGTCTGGCAGCACTGACGCAAAAATGTGGCCTTGATGGTGTGGTGTGTTCTGCTCAGGAAGCTGTGCGCTTTAAACAGGTATTCGGTCAGGAGTTCAAACTGGTTACGCCGGGCATTCGTCCGCAGGGGAGTGAAGCTGGTGACCAGCGCCGCATTATGACGCCAGAACAGGCGTTGTCGGCTGGTGTTGATTATATGGTGATTGGTCGCCCGGTAACGCAATCGGTAGATCCAGCGCAGACGCTGAAAGCGATCAACGCCTCTTTACAGCGGAGTGCATGATGAGTGATTCCAACAGCCGTCTGGTCTACTCAACGGAAACCGGACGTATTGATGAGCCCAAAGCGGCCCCTGTACGCCCTAAAGGCGACGGTGTGGTGCGTATTCAGCGTCAGACCAGTGGACGTAAAGGTAAGGGCGTTTGCCTGATTACCGGTGTCGATCTCGATGATGCCGAACTGACAAAACTTGCAGCGGAACTGAAGAAAAAATGCGGCTGCGGCGGAGCAGTTAAAGATGGAGTTATTGAAATCCAGGGCGATAAGCGTGATTTATTAAAATCACTACTTGAAGCGAAAGGGATGAAGGTAAAACTCGCAGGCGGTTAACATAAAAAGCCACGGATATATCCGTGGCTTTCGAATATTTTACTGTGTGTATTATTCAGTTATTTCGTACTGAACAGAATCAAGCGTATTATAATTGCGAGTCGATAATCGACATTTATTTACGATTATTTACCGACCTGGTGACCAATAACACCACCGACAGCTGCACCACCTAATGTACCCAACGTACTGCCATCGGTCAGTACTGCACCGCCTAATGCCCCTGCACCCGCGCCGATTGCGGTGTTGCGGTCCCGTTTAGACCAGTTAGAACAGGCACTCAGAGACATTGCCAAAGTAATTGCCAGAACAGCCGCGGTCATTTTTTTGCTCGTTACAAACATAATACTCTCTCCTGAATTTATGATTCACGGAAGTAAGCTCTCTATAACTATAATAGCTAAGAATAAGCCTGGTGAAATTATTCCGTGAAATCTGCTCGCGCGCAGGGTTATATCACGCAGGTGATAATGACTTCCTGTTATATCGCTGATAATAATTTTATATCTTGAGAGTGTTAATAACAGGTAAATAGTCTTAATTATCAACCAGGAATCATCTTAGAGCGGATGATTTGCCAAACTGCAAATCATCCGTAGAGAAGGGAAATGGTTAAATGTCAACGACGTGAACGGTGAGTTTACTGTGCTCAAGATGCATCAGATCGCTGGCGCGTATTTTCGAATCGGTAATCACGCGATTGAATCGCTCAACGGGACCGATGGAGTATGAATGTACAGCACCAAATTTCGAGCTGTCAGTCAGGACTATCGCTTCGCACTCTTTTTCCAGCACGGCATTGACCACATCGGTACGCATCATATCGCGACCGGTAAATCCAGTTTCAGGTTGCCAGCCATCAATACCAATAAATGCTTTGCTGAAATGCACCTGTTGGATGCACTGGCGTGTCAAAGGGCCAACCATACTTTCGCTTTTTTTCTGATACACGCCACCGAGCAAAATAACTTCACAAGGCGCGTCTTTCAGCAAATGCGCGATGTAGCTGCTGACCGTGATGATAGTGACATTTTTCTTCTGCTCGCCCAGAGTCCGGGCGAGTAGGGCATTGCTGCTGCCATTTTCGATAAAGATGGTTTCGCCCGGTTGAACCAGCGACGCGGCAAACTCGGCGAGTTCACGCTTCAGCGTATAGTTGCTCATCATACGGGTTTCGACGTCATCACTATCAAGCGAAACAGCAAAGCCATGTGCACGGCGGAGGTAACTCAGTTTTTCGAGTGTGTTGAGATCCTGGCGAATGGTAACTTCAGAAACTCCAGTGGCTTTTGCCAGATCGGTTACGCTAACCTGACCCTGGTCAATGACCATCTGTAGAATAGTTTGTTGTCGGGAATTCATCGCTGTAATTCTTATAACGTTATAATACTTAATAAAAAAATACTGACGCGCCGGGCATCCTCAAATAGGAAAACCTGAAGGCACGATTGTTAAATCTCCCACGGTGCCTTCGGGATGTCTGGCGTAGATTCAGCAACCTGGCGCAAGAGTTCTGCTTTAAGTATCTCGAGATTATGGATCGCAGAGTGGTAATCGCCTGCCACAAGGATATCTAACACAATATCAATACGTTCGGCAACGCGCTGGGCATCAAATTCAGACATCAAGGACATCCTTATAGCAAAAGTGGAAAATGAATAATGCAAAAATTGCCGCTAAAAGAGAAGTGTTTAACAGCAACGGCTAATTATCATCCAAAAATACGATATATAATGACGGGATATAGCGCTAAGTATATATATTCATCTACTTATGCGCGCTTCAGATAGCGTTTATACCAGCGTTCGAAGGCGACGGCGGGCATCGGTTTGGCAAACAAAAATCCTTGCCGCTCATTGATCCCGTTCTTGGTTAAAAAAGCATCTTCCTTTGCACTCTCTACACCTTCGGCGATCACCTGAAGATTCAATGCCTGGGCCACAGCGACGATCGCCCGGACCAGTGACTGCGAGACAGGTTGTTTGTGAATATCTCGAACAAAAACCTGGTCAAGTTTGATGGCATCGATCGGAAAGCGCGCCAGTTGCGAAAGTGAAGAGTAGCCGGTACCAAAATCATCCAGATGTACTTGCGCACCTAGTTGGCTAAATTGTTGAATAACAGACAGTGCCAGTTCATCATTCTCAATCAGACAACTCTCTGTCAGTTCAACATCTATAGGGCAGTATTCAAAATTGAGTTCCTGGAGAACCTGTTTCAGGGCGGTGAAAATGGTTTGATCGGCGAGCTGACGTGCAGAAATATTTACCGCCACTCGCAGGTTTATGCCTTTATCCCGCCACTTTGCCACCTGGCGTACGACATCGAGAATCACCCAACGGCCTAAAGGCACAATTAGCCCTGACTCTTCGGCGTAGGAAATGAAGTCCAACGGTGGAATCAACCCACGTTCAGGTGACTGCCAACGTACTAGTGCTTCCAGACTGCGCACTTCGCCACGCCAGGTGATTTTCGGTTGATAGTGAATAACCAACTGATCGTTTTCTAGTGCTTTACGCAAGTTGGTATCCAGCCAGAGATATTCAAATACCCGTTGATTCATTTCTGGGGTAAAAACGCAAAATTGTCCTCGTCCGCCTTCCTTCGCTGTGTACATTGCTGTGTCGGCGTGACGAATAATAGCCGCGCTGTCCGAACCATGTTCGGGAGAGAGTGCAATACCTACTGAACAGCTGGTATAAACTTCAATTAAACCAATACGAAAGGGGAGGCGTAAGCGGGTCAAAATTCGTGATGCCATTGCTTCCAGCGCGCTTTGTGAGGTATTGGATGCCAGTACCAGAAACTCATCGCCACCTGGACGCGCCAACACCTGGTCATGTTCGAGACAGCTTAAAATAGCCAATGACACGTCGCGTAATAACTGGTCACCAAACAAATGCCCATAGGCGTCGTTGACCTTTTTAAAATTATCCAAATCAAGATACACAACCCCAACTTTATTGTTATCTGCATGATTAATAGCGTGATCGATTAACTCCTGCATTGCGTTACGATTCGGCAGTCCGGTGATACTGTCGGTATTTGCCAGAATACGCAGTCGCTCCTGAGCGCGGCGCTCTTCGGTAATGTCGGTACCGGAACAGATTAAAAAAATCTCGTTTTTGCCACTGCCGCTGTGGACAAATTTATTGCGAAACAGAAACAGCCGCTGGCCTTTACGTGTTGGTATCCACAGTTCGACTTCATATGCATTGCCGCTTCGAAAAAATACACGGTTATTGCGCCTGGATGCCGCAGCTTCACGACGGCTCATAAACAGTTTAAACACGCTTTGCCCAATGACGTCGTGTTCTTTCAACCCTGTGTAATCTTCACATAAGCGATTGAAGCGTTGAATATTCCCCCGGCTGTCGAGAATGACTATTGCGGAATGTGCTTCAGAAACTACCTGCTCAGCAAAGGAAAGCCCGTGTGATAAATCACGAGCAACCGCCGGTGTGTCATGCCATGCAGACGCGTTGCCAGCCCATTCCCGTTTATTGATTTTTCGTCCTACCAGATGCACAGAAAGATCGCTTTCATCGACGGTCAGACTCATCATCAGGCTGGAGGTGATGACCGTCATTTCCCTGATTCGAGCAGCCTGTTCGGCAGATAACTGCAACATACGTTCAGGTTCTGTGGTTTCGGTGGTAGAAAAGCGCAAAACATCGCTGCTTTCCGTCAACCGCCAGTATGAATTGTGCGATCCGAGAAAGTTGTACAACGTTGTGGACTCCCTAACGGTTTTCATGATGCATATCCTCCGGTTAACAGCGGAGTCCGCGGTTAAATAAAAGGAACAACATGACTTACATGAAATTAACGGCGGCTAAACGCATTGTTTTTTTTATATATTTATTTGTAATCCAGTTTTGGAAAAACGCCAGTTTTCAAACGAAAGTCAGTTAAAAAACTGCCGGGATATGATGAAGGTAGAGCGGGGAAATAAACGGCCCATTCATAAGGAATGGGCCGTGAAAGGAGATTACGCGACCGGGCGCGCAATAATGCTGCGGGTTTCCATGCGGACTTCGGCAATGGTGACGTCAATAACGTCAGTTACTTTATAAACCGTTTCACCTTTAATTTGTACGGTGCCGTTTTCCTGGCTGCAAACCATTTCATCGCGCACAGCGTGTAAGAAAGGTGCAGGAATAAAGGCGATAGCGCCGTTATCAACCAAACGAACACGCATGCCGCCACGGCTGATATCGACAATTTCCGCCGCGAAACGGGTGTCGGTCCCGGCTTTGTCTTTCAGGAAGCGTGCGTATAACCAGTCACCAACATCACGTTCTGCCATCCGATTGAGACGGCGACGCTCGGCCATTTGGACAGTGATCTCATCCTGTGGACGCGTCGCAGTTTCGCCTTTGATAACCGCTTTCAGCAGACGGTGGTTGATCATGTCGCCATATTTACGGATCGGCGATGTCCAGGTGGCGTATGCTTCCAGACCGAGGCCAAAGTGAGGACCGGGTTCAGTGCTAATTTCAGCAAATGACTGGAAGCGACGAATGCGGCTGTCGAGGAAACCAGTTGGTTGCGCATCCAGTTCACGACGCAGTTTGCAGAAACCGTCCAGCGTGAGCACTTCTTCGGCATCGACATGCAGACCGTGCGTTTTCAGCAACGCTGCCAGCGCGTCGGCATTCGCCGGATCAAAGCCCATATGCACGTTATAGATGCCAAAACCGAGCTTATCGCGCAGTACGCGGGCCGCACAAATGTTAGCGGCAATCATCGCTTCTTCGACGATACGGTTGGCAATGCGACGAGGCTCGGCGACGATATCCAGCACTTCACCTTTTTCACCGAGAATAAAGCGGTAATCCGGGCGATCTTTAAACACCAGTGCGTGGTTATGACGCCACTCGCCGCGGCGTTGGCAAATTTGCGCTAACAAACGGACTTGTTCGGCAATTGCTTCACTTTCAGGCTTCCAGTCACCGGTATTTTCCAGCCAGTCAGAAACCTGGTCATACACCAGCTTCGCTTTGGATTCGATGGTGGCGGCAAAGAATTCGATATTATCTTCAATGGTGCCATCAGCGGAGAGCGTCATGCGGCATGCCAGTACCGGGCGGACTTCATTGGCGCGCAGTGAGCAGAGATCGTCAGAAAGCTCGCGAGGCAGCATAGGGATGTTGAAGCCAGGCAGATAGTTGGTGAATGCGCGAATTTTCGCGGCTTTGTCCAGCTTACTGCCTTCAGCAATCCACGCGGTTGGATCGGCAATCGCCACAATCAGCTGAAGTTTGTCATCCGGCAACGCCTTAGCGAAAAGGGCGTCATCCATATCTTCTGTGCTGGCACTGTCGATGGTGACAAAATCCAGCGCGGTCAGATCTTCACGAACCAGACCTTCATCGAGCATTTCGGTAGCGACGCCGTCTGGTGCTTCTTTTTCCAGATTATGGTGTGCAAGGGTAACCCACCACGGTACAAAGTGATCGTCACCAAAAGTGATGTATTGTGTCAGTTCTGCATAGAAAGAACGATCGCCTTTCAGCGGATGACGGCGCATTTCGGCAACCGCCCAGTCGCCTTCTTTAAACTCGTGGTTCAGGCCACGGGCTGCGCGGCAAGGAATGGCGTCTTTTAAGAGTGGATGATCAGGAACGATGGCCAGACGGTCATTTTTGCCCTGAACCTTACCCACGAAACGAGTCAGGAACGGTTCAACCAGTTCTTCTGGCTCTGCGGATTCACGTTCTTTTTCACTGTGGATCACCGCGATAATTCGGTCGCCATGCATGACTTTTTTCATCTGCGGCGGCGGAATGAAATAACTTTTTTGCGCGTCGACTTCCAGGAAGCCAAAGCCTTTTTCTGTGGCTTTTACCACCCCTTCAGCGCGTGGCGTCTGGGAATGCAGTTGCTGTTTAAGCTGCGCTAGCAGCGGGTTGTCCTGAAACATAATTGTCTATTTTGGTGGCCATTAGAGCGGCTGACAGTTTTACGCGAATCTGTCTGACGCGGCAAGGTTAATATGTCTCACCCAACGCGATTTTTAAGCGATTTATCCAGCCACACAGCCCGCTCCATACCAGCAGATTAATAATCTGCGTTGATGATTTTTCGTGTTCGAGTAAAGGGCTGAACTGGGCGGCGCTAAAGCGATCGGGTGCTCGGGTCAGCCATTGTATCGCCTGAACGGTAGCGTGCTCAACAGAATGACGGTCAGCCCATTGGTTAATTTCATTTTCGCCCTTGCGCAGAAGGGTGTTGATTTTTTTATATTCATTTAATGAATCCATACAGGCGGCAAAACAAGCAGGGCTGCCATTTATCCGTGCGCATAACAACGCCGCAAGCTGATTATCCGGCTGTGTATTAACCCGTGTGCTGTTTAACAACTTTTCAAGAAGGGAAAGTGAAATAGGGTGGAGAGAGAGTGTTTCAGCCAGTTGGCAAAGTTCTGCAGTTGAACTTTTTGTGTAATCTTCAGGTAGTTTTTCCACCTCATAGCTGCTTCGCCAGCGTATTGATTCATCAGTAAACAGTGACGCGTCGGCATAGTTTTGTATCTCCAGACCGGGTAACCAGCGTACCGGATGTCCAAGATAAGCCTGAAATGTCGCAATGGTCCGCGCCTGAAAGCCAATAAATCCAATGATTTGGTTAATGATTACACAGTCCCAGGCAGTAAGACCGACGTCATTCAGATGCTGGCGCGATCGGTTGTCGATAATAGAAGGCGAGCTAGCCAGTTGGCGGGCATATTGCGTGATTTGTGCCAACCGATGATTACTTTCCCTGGAGGAATCAGGCCCGGGGAGCGGCGTAAGTCGCGCCGAATAGTAGTTACATAACCGCTGGACGCCGCAAACCTGAGCAACCGTCAGGGCCGTAGACAAGCGTTCATAAGCGGTGAAAGTCTGTGAACGGGTCACGGTAAGCTGGTCAGGGAACAATTCCACTGCAAGAACGCGCGCAGGGACCAGCCATGAAAGGAAGGGGGCCAGCGTTTCTTCATCAAGGATCACGTCGAGCAGAAAGGGATCGCTGACCTTTGCGGCTTCCGGGACCAGAGGCAGAACGTCATACTCCGCAGTACTGGATTGCGTTTCATGATACCAGTGGCTTTTGCCGGTGATGTGGCGTTGTTCCATGGGCGCTCCTTGGTCGTAAAGGAAATCGTTATCCTGACGCAAGGCGGGAAGGGGAGAAAGACGGATCGGCGATAACAAATATCAGAAAGGTATAACAGAGATAACGGGCGGCAGAACGCCGCCCATCTTTACCAACAGAACGATTATTTCAGTTCGAGTTCGTTCATTGCAGCGATGCTGAAACCGCCGTCAACGTGGACTACTTCACCGGAGATACCGGCAGAGAGATCGGAGCACAGGAATGCCGCAGAGTTACCCACATCTTCAATAGTAACGGTACGGCGAATCGGGGTAACGGCTTCGCAATGAGCCAGCATTTTGCGGAAGTCTTTGATACCGGAAGCCGCCAGAGTACGGATCGGACCAGCAGAGATGGCGTTAACACGCACACCTTCCGGACCCATCGCGTTCGCCATATAGCGCACGTTCGCTTCCAGAGACGCTTTTGCCAGACCCATAACGTTGTAGTTCGGGATAGCGCGCTCAGCGCCAAGGTAGGAAAGGGTCAGCAGGGCAGAACCCGGATTCAGCATGGAGCGGCAAGCTTTTGCCATTGCAACGAAGCTGTAGGAGCTGATGTCGTGGGCAATTTTGAAGCCTTCACGGGTAACGGCGTTAACATAGTCACCATCCAGCTGATCGCCAGGTGCAAAACCAATAGAGTGTACGAAACCGTCAAATTTCGGCCAAACTTTCCCCAGTTCAGCGAACATGGTGTCGATGCTGGCATCTTCTGCAACATCGCACTGCAGAACGATGTCAGAACCCAATTGAGCGGCAAATTCTTCTACGCGGCCTTTCAGTTTGTCGTTCTGGTAGGTGAATGCCAGTTCAGCTCCTTCGCGGTGCATCGCCTGAGCGATACCGTAGGCGATGGATAGTTTGCTGGCAACACCGGTTACCAGAATGCGCTTACCGGAAAGAAAACCCATAGCTTTAATCCTTATTGTTGATGCTTGTTGTGCCTGAAAATCAGGCGATTCGTCGTTTTAGTAAACAGTACGAACAGATAAACGGTTATTATAATCAACCTGGCTGTGAGTAGCTATAGTTGCCAGGTCCGACCGGAGCAGGCTGCGGCAGGGGGGGCGCTTTTCCCCTCACCCTAACCCTCTCCCCAGAGGGGCGAGGGGACCGTATTGTGCAAATATTGTTACCCCAGCAACAAACAGGCTCATACAGCCCCTAACCCTTTCATGGCGATGGCTGGGACGGTTCAGACCTTGCCGAATATTCTCCAGCACCGTCTCCATGTTTTCACCACAACAGCTATTCGGCTCGGTCTGCCCCCTCGCTCTTTCAGGGAGAGGGTGACCGGCGGTTCAGTTCCTGCAGAATATTCTCCAGCACCGTCTCCTCATTACAATCAATCTCGTTATTCCAGAAACGCAGCACGGTCCAGCCCTGCGACTCAAGCCAGCTAGTGCGCCTGGAATCATAGGCAACTGCTAAATCATGCTGCCCACCATCCAGCTCAACGACTACACGCGCCGAGCAGCAAGCAAAATCGAGAATGTAGCTCCCCACTGGATGTTGACGGCGAAATTTGAAATCACTAAAACGTCGGCTGCGAAGATATCGCCAGAGCTTTCGTTCCTGCAAAGTGAGATTGCGTCTTAAATCACGCGCATTTGATTTAATTTTATCTATCACCTCATTCTGACAAGATTTAATCTTTTGTCAGAATGAGGTGAATAATCTGGAAGGAGGATTCAGAAAATTAGCGATCTTTACGCCACGCATCCGCCGTCAATGCCTCGCCAAAATGACCGGCAATCAGCCGTTTGGTGAGTTCATGCAGCGGCGATGCCAGCACATCCGCGGTGCTGCCTCGCTCGACAACCTCGCCCTGATGCATCACCAGCACCTGGTCGCTAATGTGCTTCATCATTCCGATATGCTGGGTAACATAAATATACGAAATGCCCTGTTTTTCCTGTAATTCCAGCATCAGATTAATCAACTGCGAACGCATCGACATATCCAGTGAAGCGAGGGCTTCATCGGCAATAATGACTTTTGGGCGCAATATCAGCGCGCGCGCCAGACCCAGACGCTGTTTTTGCCCGGGTGCCAACATATGCGGATAGTAACTGACGTGATCCGGTAGCAGCCCAACCATACGCATCGTTTCAATAATCTGTTTGCGACGCTGTTCCGGTTCCAGGTCGGTGTTCAGACGCAATGGAAAATCCAGAATTTGCGAGATACGTTGACGGGGATTCAACGAGGTCGAAGGATCCTGAAAAATCATGCGAATACGCTGACTGCGGAAGGAATAATCGCCAAAATGCAGCGGATGATCGTCAATCAATAACTCGCCGCTGGTAGGCTCTATCATTCCCGCCAGCATTTTTGCCAGCGTGGATTTACCCGAACCATTCTCGCCAATAATCGCCAGTGTCTGGCCTTCACGTAGCGTAAAGCTCAAGGGTTTTACCGCTTCTACGGTCTGACGACGAAACCAGCCGGTCCGGTAGCGGAACGTTTTACTTAAATTACGCACTTCAAGCAGCGTTTCGATCATCTCACTCTTTCTCCATGTTCAGCGGGAAATGACAGGCATAGAGATGATTTTTCGCCCCCGTCAAACGTGGCGTCACAATGCATTCTCGTTGTGCATACGGGCAACGTGGCCCCAGACGACAACCAATCGGTAACTGTTCCAGCAGTGGGATAGCGCCGGGTAGCGTATTGAGGCGACTTTTATGCGGCATCGCGCTGCCGAAGTCTGGTATCGCGCGGATCAGCGCCTGGGTATAAGGATGATGTGGCATCGTCACCAACTCCTTACTCGGCGCGGTTTCCACTGTTTGACCGCAGTAAAGCACGTTAATTTTATCCGCCCATTGGCTAAGCATTTGTAAGTCATGGCTGATAAGCAAAATAGTGGTATTGCTGTTTTGGTTGAGACGCGTCAGCAGGCGAAAGATTTGCGCCTGGGTTGTTGGCTCCATTGAGTTGGTCGGTTCGTCAGCAATCAGCAGACGCGGTTGATTCGCCAGTGCAATGGCTATCATCACTTTCTGACATTCACCTTCGGTCAACTCATAGGGAAAACTGCGCATCGCATCTTTGTGATCTTTAATCCCCACGCGGTGCAGCAGTTCAATGGCACGGCGTTTGCGCCAGCCAAAACGCTGCCACCAACGGCCTTTATAGGTCCAGGCTGGGATGTTTTGCATCAACTGGCGACCCACACGTTCTGAAGGGTCAAGACACGACTGCGGTTCCTGGAAAATCATCGACACGTTATGGCCAACCAGTTTGCGCCGTTCGCGTGCGGAGAGACGCAGCAAATCGATATCATCAAAACGCATACGGTCAGCAGTAACACGCCAGTTATCTTTATTCACCCCACAAATCGCTTTCGCAATCAAACTCTTGCCGGAACCGGATTCACCAACAAGACCGCGGATTTCACCTTCGGTTAAGGTCATACTTACCCGGTCGACGGCTTTAACCCACTCATCACCGGTTTTAAATTCAATGGTCAGGTTACGAATATCGAGTAATGGCATTATTCCACCCCCGCAATAATCGCACGACGAACGCCATCGCCAAGGAGGTTAACCAACAACACGCTAATCATAATTGCCGCACCTGGCAGCATGACAGTCCACGGGGCGACATAAATCAGTTCCAGCGCATCACCGAGCATCGCTCCCCATTCAGGCGAGGGGAGTTGTGCGCCGAGATCGAGAAAGCCCAGCGCGGCGATATCGAGAATTGCCATCGACAGTGCGCGGGTGATCTCGGTGACCAGCCCGGCGGTGATGTTTGGCATCACAGCAAACCAGAGAATATTCAGCGTTGATGCGCCATCCAGACGGGCGGCGATAACGTACTCTTTTTCCAGTTCGTCATGCACCATGCTGTAAATCGAACGTACCATACGCGGCAGCAATGCCAGCCAGACAGCAAACATAGCGTGGGACAAACTCGGTCCGGCAAACGCTACAACGATAATTGCCAACAGCAGCGAAGGGATCGCCAGTAAGGTATCCAGAATATGGTTAAGCACCGCTGAGCGGAGGCCGTGTGTCGCCCCGGCGAAGGTGCCCAGTACCAGGCCACAGATCGTCGCGGCAAGCGTCACCACAAATGCGCCACCCACGGTTGGCGCAGCTCCGCTCAGTAAACGGCTTAAAACATCGCGTCCGAGGTCGTCAGTCCCCAGGAAGAAAGAAACTTCGCCATAGCGCGACCATGACGGCGGCAATAATTGATAACCGAGAAATTGCTGGTCGATGCCGTAAGGCGCAAACCAGCCGCCAAAAATACACAGTACAGCCAGCCCCGCGCAGCCGTACAGGCCGACCATCGCAGAGGCGTCACTATAAAATTTGCGCCAGGCGGTACGCAGCGTGCCCGGCGGGCGCTTTTCGCTGTATACGCTATCGTAAGGCATACCATTCCTTATGTTTCAGAGGGTTAGCCATGGCACCCAAAATATCAGAAATCACGTTAACAATAATGACCAGTGAGCCACACACCATCACTCCGGCGGAAATGGCTGCGTAATCCTGCTGGCGGATGGCGTTAATTAACCAGCGCCCTAAACCCGGCCAGCTAAAAACCATTTCGGTGATCATCGCCAGCGTCAGCATGGTGGAAAACTGTAAGCCCAGGCGAGGAATAACCGGCGGTAACGCGTTATGCAGAACGTGGCGACGCAAAATAGTAAAGCGCGACAAACCGCGGGTCGCCGCCGCTTTTACATAGTTCTGGTCATACACTTCGATAGTGCTGATACGCATCAGGCGGATCACTTCAGTTGTTGGCGCAACCGACAGGGTGATCACGGGCAATATCATATGGCGGATTGCGCTCATGATCATTTCATCCCGCCATGGTGAGTCCGAAAGCCAGGCATCAATCAACGCAAAACCGGTAATCGGTTTCACTTCGTAGAGCAGATCGAAACGCCCTGAAACGGGCAACCAACCTAGCGTGAGTGAACAAAACAGCGTCAACAGAAGCGCCAGCCAGAACACCGGGATTGAAAAGCCCAGTAAGGCGATGGCGTTGATCAAGTTATCCTGCCACTTATGGCGCGTAATCCCGGCAATCATCCCCACGGGGATGCCAACAATCAGCGCAAAACCGAAGGCGAGGATGCACAGTTCCATCGTCGCCGGGAAGACCTCTTTTAACTGTTCGGCAATCGGTTGACCGTTAATGCTGGAAACACCAAAATCCCAGTGGATCAGGCCGTTAAACCAGAACACCCAGGCATTCCACAGTGACGCGCCTTGTAACGGCGCATGAGGGGTGAAATAGCTCAAGCTGAAGCCAACGAAGGTCAGCAGGAACAAGGTGACAATCAATAACAAAATGCGGCGTAAGGTGAAGATAATCATGGTTTTTTCACCTCATCCTGTTTCTCGCGATACACCCCAGCAAAGGAGGCGTTACCAAACGGGCTAAGTACCAGACCTTTGATATCGTACCGATAGGCCTGCAAACGCAATGACGACGCCAGCGGCAAAATGGGCAATTCCTGCGCCAGAATACTCTGCGCTTCGTCATAGGCTTCAATACGCGCCGCCAGCTGCTGCGAGGAGAGCGCCTTACGCAACACGCTGTCGAATTTCGGATCGCACCAGTGGGCGAGGTTGGTCTGTGAATGAATTGCCGCGCAGCTCAGTAAAGGACGGAAGAAACTGTCCGGGTCGTTACTGTCCGTCGCCCAACCGGATAACGTCAGATCATGGCTCATATCCATCAACCGCGCCTCCTGAAAGCGACCTTCTACCGGCACAATCACCACTTTTACGCCAACCTGCGCCATATCCGCCTGAATCAGTTCGGCAGTTTTCAGTGGACTGGGGTTCCACGCCTGCGAACGTGTGGGCACCCACAGTTTCAGCGTTAAATTTTCCAGCCCCAACGACTTCAACTGTTCGCGCGATTTCGCCGGATTGTATTCAGTAATTTTAGCCTCGTTGTCATAGGCCCACGAGGCGCGCGGTAAAATAGAGGCCGCCGTTTCAGCCGTACCATAATAGATGGATTGCATCAGGCGCTGGTTATTAATCGCCAGTGCCAGCGCATGGCGGACAGCGGGATTATTTAGCGGCGGTTTGGCGGTGTTAAATGCCAGATAGGCGACGTTCATCCCAGGACGCAGCGTTAAACGCAAGCGCGGGTCGTCACGCAAAATGGATAGCTGGCTGGCAGCTGGCCAGGCCAGAACGTCGCATTCCCCGGTCAGGAGTTTCGACAGACGTCCGGTGCCGCCGGAGCCTAAATCCACCACTACCTGCGGCATTAACGGTTTACCGCGCCAGAAGTCATCATGACGTTGTAGGCGAATAAATTGCCCGGCGCGGTATTCCGACAACTGATACGGACCGGTGCCGACCGGTTGACGGTCGAGTTGCTCCTGGCGATCTTCTTTCTCTAACTTCCGGGCATATTCTGCCGACATGACCGAAGCATAATGGGTTGCGAGGTGCCACAAAAAAGAAGCATCCGGCTGGGCGAGTCGGAACTCAACGGTATGATTATCCAGTTTGCGGACGCTTTTCACGTTATCGGCAAATTGCAGGCTGTCGAAGTAGGGGAAGTTGCTGCCGTTGACGTTATGCCACGGGTTGTTGCGGTCAAAAATTCGCTGGAAGGTAAACACCACATCGTCGGCATTCATTTTACGAGTGGGAGTAAACCAGTCGGTTTTTTGAAACGGAACATCGCGACGCAGGTGGAAGCGATAGGTTGCGCCGTTGTCGAGTACTTCCCAGCTTTCGGCAAGTTCCGGCATCAGGCGATAGGTATAGGGATCGACATCCAGCAGTCGATCATAAAACTGGGCGGCAAGGGTATCGACAATTAACCCACTGCTCGCTTTGGATGGGTTAAAGGTGTTGACTTGCCCGCTGACGCAATAGACAAAACCGCTGTCGCGGATATCAGCATGCGGGGGAGATTCAGGCGCGGCGATTGCCTGACCACTCACAAGTCCAGCAATCACCAAAAGAGACGATAATACCTGGCGCATAATATTAAGGGATTTTATGTAAAGAGGCTATCTTACTAATATTTAATGACATTTGCCATTACCGTTTGTGTTCAGGGGTCGTAATGAGGGCCGTGTGGTTGGTCGTTGAACAGATGGCGTCGCCATCTGTTCAACATTCGTACCCGTGATTTCTCTATAACTATAACTCACAGAACAACTTAGCGAGGAGCAGAGCGGTACGATCGTGAGAAACCCATTAAAGCACGCTGCAATGCGTGTCATTTTAACCGGATGCAGAGTGAACGCTTTATCCGGACAACGATACTGACCGATCGTCTGCAATTAAATAATTACTCATTACCCCATTGATTCAAAAACTCTGCGATCTCATCAATGCGTACGGGATTAATCCCCGCTTCAGCAGCCATTTCATGTTGGGCTTCTTCGCTGATCTCTTCATTGTTCATCAAACGGGTGAGCAGTAACTGGAAGTAGTGGGCCAGCGGTGTGCGTTCAGCGTCTGCGACAGGCTCTGCGCATTCGGTCGCGTACTCATCGGCAATATCAAAATATTTTAGCGGGATATCGTGGTTCATTATTTGCCCCTGGAGTTAATGCGCTAAGCATAAGGGCGGATGATAGCACTCGTGATCCGGGTCATACATCTTTTTATAGTTAATGGCGCGGCGCATTACCCTCAGGCAGGATAATGCGGCGCGCATCCGACTATTACGTTTCGCTCACTGGCGTTCTGTCACCTTCGTACAGCGGCACTTTGCGATAGCGGCGAATCAGATACCACAAATATGCGCCGCCTAACGAAGCCCATACCAGACCCAGCGTCAGCGAGGTGGCTTCGAGGTTAATCCACAGCACGCCCACCGTCAGCGCGCCAACCAGCGGCATTAATAAATAGTGGAAGTGTTCCTTCCAGCTTTTATTCATTCCTTTGCGCCGCCAGAAGTGGTTGAACACCGACAGGTTAACGAAGGTAAACGCTACCAACGCGCCGAAGTTAATTAACGCTGTGGCGGTAACTAAATCGAAGAACAGCGCCGACATCGCGACAATCCCGACCATAATGACGTTCAGTGCCGGAGTCCGCCATTTCGGATGCACATAGCCAAACACGCGCTCCGGAAACACATTGTCGCGCCCCATCACATACAGCAGACGTGACACGCTGGCATGTGAGGCCAGGCCAGACGCTAACGTGTTCACAAACGTGGTGCAAAGGAAAATCGACTGGAACAGCTTACCGCCGACGTAGAGTGCAATTTCAGGCAGTGCGGCGTCCGGGTCTTTAAAGCGGCTGATATCGGGGAAGAACAGCTGCATAAAGAACGACGCCGCGATAAAGATAACGCCACCATAGACCGCCGTCAGGAAGATGGCTTTCGGGATCACGCGTGCGGCGTCTGGTGTCTCTTCCGAAAGTGTGGTCACTGCATCGAAACCAAGGAAAGAGAAGCAGACGATCGTCGCCCCGGTAATAATCGGAATCAGATGCGCGTTCTCGCTGATAAACGGCTGTAACGACCAGACCGTGCCAACGCCTTCTCCTTTATGCAGTCCCTGAACCACCAGGAAGATAAACACCACCATGATGGAGATTTGCACCAACACAAACAGGGTATTGAAGTTAGCGACCAGGTTGACGCTCTTCAGATTCGCGGCGGTTAAAATGGCGACGAAGGTTACCACCCACACCCACGGCGGCACTTCCGGGAAGAGGGCGGAGAGATAGATTTTCGCCAACAAAACGTTGATCATCGGCAAAAAGAGATAATCCAGCAGTGATGACCAGCCGACCATAAATCCGACGTGCGGGTTAATCGACTTTTGCGCGTAGGTATAGGCCGAACCGGCCTCCGGAAACTGGCGAACCAGTTTGCCGTAGCTGATAGCGGTAAACAGCACGCCCGCCAGCGCCAGCAAATAGGACGCCGGAACGTGACCGTCGCTAATGCCTGACACAATGCCAAAAGTATCGAACACAGTCATCGGCGTGAGATAGGCCAGACCCATCATTACCACCTGCCACAATTTCAGTGATTTTCGCAGACGGGTTTTGCCGGGTTGCGCAGCAATATTCAGTGGTGAATTAATAGCCATAATTGCTGCCTCCCCTGCGTAATAAGGTTTGCGGTCGTGTCGACCTGAAATCAAACCTGTTTAGCAAGGGAAGCAAAGGGGGCGGAGTCCAGTCAGTCGCAGGAGGGGCGCATACGCAGCCTCCCTCGCCATGCGGGGATTTAATCATCGGCATCATCTCATTTCCTCGTCACAGTCTTAATCGTTAACGGAAGCCCGTTGCCGCCTGCGCTCCATAACGCGACATCCGGAAAATGTCTGGATTACCAGCAAATGTCAGGCCTGGCTCCGCTCAGGCCGATGAAACAACCCCGCAAGGGGTATTACGCGTTTTTCAACATCCACTCAATTTCTGTTTCTGTGATGAGGCGCTCAAACTGCAACAGCTCATCATTTTTACAGGCGTGATAGACATGGCAAAACCGTTCGCCTAAATAGCGGCGCAGGTGATCATTCTCGATAAACTCACCCAGGGCATCGCTCTGGCGAATCGGGAAGGGTAAGCCATCCTGTTCCAGCCCGTTGCCTTCGACTTCTTCCTGCAACGGCAGCTCGTTATCAAGACCGTGCAAAATACCGGCAAAAATCGCTGCCATCACCAGATATGGGTTGGCATCGGCACCCGCCACGCGATATTCCACGCGGTGATTATGACGATCGCCGCATGGAATACGCAGGGCGACGGTGCGGTTGTTATGGCCCCACGACGCCTGCGTCGGTACATACATCCCCGGCTGGAAGCGGCGATACGAGTTCACGTTTGGTGCCAGCAACGCCATTGATGACGGCATCAGATCGATCATTCCGGCGAGCATTTTTTTCAGCAGCGGCGAATCTTCGCCTTCCGCGTCAGAAAGCACGTTCTCGCCACGATTATTTTGCATACTGATATGGATATGCATCCCGCTGCCCGCGTGCTCTTCATACGGCTTCGCCATAAAAGTGGCGTGCATCTTATGCTTTTCTGCCATCAGACGCACCAGGCGTTTTAGCGCCAGCGCATCATCGCAGGCTTCCAGCACGTTATCGGTATGGTAAAGGTTGATTTCAAACTGACCCGGCGAGGCTTCGGCGACCGCACCGTCGGCGGGAATTAACTGTAACTGCGCCAGTTCATCAATATCATTGAGCACGTCGGCGAAGTGGTTGAGGTTATCAACGGAGTAAACCTGGCTTTGTGTATTGCGGTCATCGGTGCCGGGCGCGCAGGGCGGTTGCAGATACCCTTCAGCGTCGCGCTGACGATCCAGTAAATAGAACTCCAGCTCTACCGCTACAACCGGGAACAATCCGCGCTGGCGTAGCTGCTGCCACAGGCGGTTAAGAACGTTCCGCGGCTCAACGTCAAAGGGAGCGCCATCTTCATCGACCATGGTCAGGAGCATCTGACCGATAAACTCTGGATCGGCGGCAGAAGGGGTTAAGGAACCGAGAACAGGAACACAAGTACGATCCGGCTCGCCCATTTCCTGACCCAGACCCGCTTCTTCTACTACGTTGCCCAGAATATCCATTGCAAACACCGAGGCCGGGAAATAACACCCTTTCTCCAACTTCTTCAGGCTTGCAACAGGGATACGTTTTCCACGGAAGCAACCATTCAAATCAGTAAGTAAAACATCAACATATTGCGTATTCGGGTAGCGCTCCAGGTAGCATTTCACTTCCTGCGTAAAGGCGCTACCCCGCCTCTCTTCTGACTGCTGAACAAAGTTCTCTACTTCAACGATATTGGTTTCCATGATTCTTCGCCTTTGGTTTGTTTTCCGCTCGTTATCAAAGCGTAAAATATAATGACCACCATTCGAATCTGTATGCAAACTAAATGTTTGTCAAATGTTAAATTGAGTTTGCAAAAATGAAAACCCACTGCTAGATTGAAAAAATATTGAACATAAAGGTCATTTAAAGCGCAGTAATGGCGATAATTTAGTCCACTTTGTGAGATTGAGCATGGAAAATATAATGAACAATCCGGTTATCGGTGTCGTAATGTGCAGGAACAGGCTTAAGGGTCATGCGACCCAGACTCTGCAAGAAAAGTACCTGAATGCCATCATCCACGCAGGCGGCTTGCCAATTGCGCTACCACATGCGCTGGCGGAACCGTCGTTACTTGAACAACTTTTGCCGAAACTCGATAGCATTTATCTTCCTGGTAGTCCCAGCAATGTGCAGCCGCACCTATATGGTGAAAACGGCGATGAGCCTGACGCCGATCCCGGGCGTGATCTTCTGAGCATGGCGATAATTAATGCCGCACTCGAAAGGCGCATCCCCATTTTCGCCATCTGCCGGGGTTTACAAGAACTGGTGGTGGCAACCGGTGGTTCGTTGCATCGCAAGCTGTGCGAACAGCCTGAATTGCTGGAACATCGGGAAGATCCCGAACTGCCGGTGGAACAGCAATATGCACCGTCGCATGAAGTTCAGGTTGAAGAGGGGGGATTACTGTCTGCGTTGTTACCTGAATGTAGCAACTTTTGGGTAAACTCTCTACATGGACAAGGGGCGAAGGTCGTTAGCCCACGGTTGCGTGTTGAAGCTCGCTCGCCGGATGGCTTAGTTGAGGCGGTTAGCGTCATCAATCATCCTTTTGCGCTGGGCGTACAGTGGCACCCGGAATGGAACAGTAGCGAGTACGCGCTTTCGCGTATATTGTTCGAGGGCTTTATCACCGCTTGTCAGCACCATATCGCTGAAAAACAGCGACTCTGACCACTACAGTTTAAGGAAATGCAAATATGAGTGATGAGGGACTGGCGCCAGGAAAACGCTTGTCGGAAATCCGCCAGCAGCAGGGGCTTTCACAACGTCGTGCCGCCGAACTCTCCGGGCTGACTCACAGTGCTATCAGTACGATAGAACAAGATAAAGTCAGCCCTGCCATCAGTACGCTGCAAAAGCTGCTGAAGGTGTATGGTCTGTCACTCTCGGAATTCTTTTCCGAGCCGGAAAAACCTGATGAGCCGCAGGTCGTCATTAATCAGGACGACTTAATTGAGATGGGTAGTCAGGGTGTGTCAATGAAGCTGGTTCATAACGGTAACCCGAATCGCACGCTGGCGATGATCTTTGAAACGTACCAGCCGGGCACAACCACTGGGGAAAGAATTAAGCATCAGGGTGAGGAAATAGGCACTGTACTGGAAGGTGAAATTGTTCTGACGATTAATGGTCAGGATTACCACCTCGTCGCGGGGCAAAGTTATGCCATTAATACCGGCATCCCGCACAGTTTCAGTAATACGTCGGCAGGTATTTGCCGAATTATCAGCGCCCATACGCCCACCACGTTTTAATCTTTTTGTTCTGTAAGCCGGGTAAGCGCAATGCGCCCGGCAATCTATACACAAAATCATTCAAGTTGCATCAAGGCGGCAAGTGAGCGAATCCCGATGAGCTTACTCAGGTAAGTGATTCGGGGGAGCGAACGCAGCCAAGGCAGAGGCGGCTTGAAGGATGAAGTGTATATAAAGAATGTCGCCAGAAATAAACGGGCATACGGCCCGGGGATCTCTGCGCCCTGACGTTCACAAACTGCATATATCTGATAGACGTGAAACAGGAGTCATAATGAATTTTCATCATCTGGCTTACTGGCAGGATAAAGCGTTAAGTCTCGCCATTGAAAACCGCTTATTTATTAACGGTGAATATACTGCTGCGGCGGAAAATGAAACCTTTGAAACCGTTGATCCGGTCACCCAGGCACCGCTGGCGAAAATTGCCCGCGGCAAGAGCGTCGATATCGACCGTGCGATGAGCGCAGCACGCGGCGTATTTGAACGCGGCGACTGGTCACTCTCTTCTCCGGCTAAACGTAAAGCGGTACTGAATAAACTCGCCGATTTAATGGAAGCCCACGCCGAAGAGCTGGCACTGCTGGAAACTCTCGACACCGGCAAACCGATTCGTCACAGTCTGCGTGATGATATTCCCGGCGCGGCGCGCGCCATTCGCTGGTACGCCGAAGCGATCGACAAAGTGTATGGCGAAGTGGCGACCACCAGTAGCCATGAGCTGGCGATGATCGTGCGTGAACCGGTCGGCGTGATTGCCGCCATCGTGCCGTGGAACTTCCCGCTGTTGCTGACTTGCTGGAAACTCGGCCCGGCGCTGGCGGCGGGAAACAGCGTGATTCTAAAACCGTCTGAAAAATCACCGCTCAGTGCGATTCGTCTCGCGGGGCTGGCGAAAGAAGCAGGCTTGCCGGATGGTGTGTTGAACGTGGTGACGGGTTTTGGTCATGAAGCCGGGCAGGCGCTGTCGCGTCATAACGATATCGACGCCATTGCCTTTACCGGTTCAACCCGTACCGGGAAACAGCTGCTGAAAGATGCGGGCGACAGCAACATGAAACGCGTCTGGCTGGAAGCGGGCGGCAAAAGCGCCAACATCGTTTTCGCTGACTGCCCGGATTTGCAACAGGCGGCAAGCGCCACCGCAGCAGGCATTTTCTACAACCAGGGACAGGTGTGCATCGCCGGAACGCGCCTGTTGCTGGAAGAGAGCATCGCCGATGAATTCTTAGCCCTGTTAAAACAGCAGGCGCAAAACTGGCAGCCGGGCCATCCACTTGATCCCGCAACCACCATGGGCACCTTAATCGACTGCGCCCACGCCGACTCGGTCCATAGCTTTATTCGGGAAGGCGAAAGCAAAGGGCAACTGTTGTTGGATGGCCGTAACGCCGGGCTGGCTGCCGCCATCGGCCCGACCATCTTTGTGGATGTGGACCCGAATGCGTCCTTAAGTCGCGAAGAGATTTTCGGTCCGGTGCTGGTGGTCACGCGTTTCACATCAGAAGAACAGGCGCTACAGCTTGCCAACGACAGCCAGTACGGCCTTGGCGCGGCGGTATGGACGCGCGACCTCTCCCGCGCGCACCGCATGAGCCGACGCCTGAAAGCCGGTTCCGTCTTCGTCAATAACTACAACGACGGCGATATGACCGTGCCGTTTGGCGGCTATAAGCAGAGCGGCAACGGTCGCGACAAATCCCTGCATGCCCTTGAAAAATTCACTGAACTGAAAACCATCTGGATAAGCCTGGAGGCCTGAAATGACCGAACATACCAGCAGTTACTACGCCGCCAGTGCGAATAAATATGCACCATTCGACACACTGAATGAGTCAATCACCTGCGACGTTTGCGTGGTTGGCGGCGGCTATACCGGGCTCTCCTCCGCGCTGCATCTGGCGGAAGCGGGCTTTGACGTAGTGGTTCTCGAAGCCTCACGCATCGGCTTTGGCGCAAGCGGGCGCAATGGCGGGCAACTTGTGAACTCCTACAGACGCGACATCGACGTGATCGAAAAAAGCTACGGCATGGACACCGCCCGTATGCTCGGCAGCATGATGTTCGAGGGTGGCGAGATCATCCGCGAACGTATCAAACGCTATCAGATTGACTGCGACTACCGCCCCGGCGGCCTGTTTGTGGCGATGAATGATAAACAGCTCGCCACACTCGAAGAGCAGAAAGAGAACTGGGAACGCTACGGCAATAAACAGCTGGAGCTGCTGGACGCTAACGCCATTCGCCGTGAAGTAGCCAGCGATCGCTACACTGGTGCGCTGCTGGATCACAGCGGTGGGCATATTCACCCGCTAAACCTCGCCATTGGTGAAGCCGATGCCATCCGCCTGAACGGCGGGCGCGTGTATGAGCTTTCTGCGGTCACGCAGATCCAGCACACCACGCCCGCCGTGGTGCGTACTGCCAAAGGTCAGGTGACGGCGAAGTATGTGATTGTCGCCGGGAATGCGTACCTGGGCGATAAAGTGGAGCCGGAGCTGGCGAAACGCAGCATGCCATGCGGTACGCAGGTGATCACCACCGAGCGGCTGTCGGAAGATTTAGCCCGTTCGCTGATCCCGAAAAACTACTGCGTGGAAGACTGTAATTATCTGCTTGATTACTACCGTCTTACCGCCGATAACCGCCTGCTGTACGGCGGCGGCGTAGTGTATGGCGCGCGCGACCCGGATGACGTTGAGCGTCTTGTGGTGCCGAAACTGCTGAAAACCTTCCCGCAGTTGAAGGGCGTGAAAATCGACTATCGCTGGACGGGCAACTTCCTGCTGACCCTGTCGCGTATGCCGCAGTTTGGTCGCCTCGATACCAACATCTATTACATGCAGGGCTACAGCGGCCACGGCGTGACCTGTACTCATCTAGCCGGACGTTTGATTGCCGAACTGCTGCGCGGCGACGCCGAACGTTTCGATGCCTTCGCCAATCTGCCGCATTACCCGTTCCCCGGCGGGCGCACGCTGCGTGTGCCGTTTACCGCGATGGGCGCGGCGTATTACAGCCTGCGCGATCGTCTGGGCGTTTAATTTCCGATTAACCGTGAAGAGTCAAAAGGTGTGAAACATGAGCAACAATGAATTCCATCAGCGTCGTCTTTCTGCCACCCCGCGCGGGGTTGGCGTGATGTGTAACTTCTTCGCCCAGTCGGCTGAAAACGCCACGCTGAAGGATGTTGAGGGCAACGAGTACATCGATTTCGCCGCAGGCATTGCGGTGCTGAATACCGGACATCGCCACCCTGATCTGGTCGCGGCGGTGGAGCAGCAACTGCAACAGTTTACCCACACCGCGTATCAGATTGTGCCGTATGAAAGCTACGTCACCCTGGCGGAGAAAATCAACGCCCTTGCCCCGGTGAGCGGGCAGGCCAAAACCGCGTTCTTCACCACCGGTGCGGAAGCGGTGGAAAACGCGGTGAAAATTGCTCGCGCCCATACCGGACGCCCTGGCGTGATTGCGTTTAGCGGCGGCTTTCACGGTCGTACGTATATGACCATGGCGCTGACCGGAAAAGTTGCGCCGTACAAAATCGGCTTCGGCCCGTTCCCTGGTTCGGTGTATCACGTACCTTATCCGTCAGATTTACACGGCATTTCAACACAGGACTCCCTCGACGCCATCGAACGCTTGTTTAAATCAGACATCGAAGCGAAGCAGGTGGCGGCGATTATTTTCGAACCGGTGCAGGGCGAGGGCGGTTTCAACGTTGCGCCAAAAGAGCTGGTTGCCGCTATTCGCCGCCTGTGCGACGAGCACGGTATTGTGATGATTGCTGATGAAGTGCAAAGCGGCTTTGCGCGTACCGGTAAGCTGTTTGCCATGGATCATTACGCCGATAAGCCGGATTTAATGACGATGGCGAAAAGCCTCGCGGGCGGGATGCCGCTTTCGGGCGTGGTCGGTAACGCGAATATTATGGACGCACCCGCGCCGGGCGGGCTTGGCGGCACCTACGCCGGTAACCCGCTGGCGGTGGCTGCCGCGCACGCGGTGCTCAATATTATCGACAAAGAATCACTCTGCGAACGCGCGAATCAACTGGGCCAGCGTCTCAAAAACACGTTGATTGATGCCAAAGAAAGCGTTCCGGCCATTGCTGCGGTACGCGGCCTGGGGTCGATGATTGCGGTAGAGTTTAACGATCCGCAAACGGGCGAGCCGTCAGCGGCGATTGCATAGAAAATCCAGCAACGCGCGCTGGCGCAGGGGCTGCTCCTGCTGACCTGTGGCGCATACGGCAACGTGATTCGCTTCCTGTATCCGCTGACCATCCCGGATGCGCAATTCGATGCGGCAATGAAAATTTTGCAGGATGCGCTGAGCGATTAATAGCCCAACGCAATAATGTCTGATGCGCTGCGCTTATCAGGCCTGCAAACGACGTATTGATTATGTATGCCGAATAAAGCATTCACGCCGCATCCGGCAAGTTGTATTGCTCAACTTCGCTAAATCTGGTGCTTTTTCAACAACGCGCGGAACTGATGATAAGTTAACCCCAGTAATTCAGCCGCGCGCTTCTGGTTATATTTCCCTTGTTGCAAACTGAGTTGCAGCAACTCTTTTTCCTGCTGCATCTGAAACTCACGTAAATCCAGCGGCAGTGTTGGAAGCGAGGTGGTTTCTGAAACGGCGATAGCGTCTTCAGGCGGACGCCGTTTAAAGGGATCAATAATGATGTCATCAAGCGGATAATCGCTGGTGCCGTGGCGATACACTGAACGTTCCACCACGTTTTTCAATTCACGAATATTTCCCGGCCAACGATAATTCAGCAATGTTTCTCTGGCGCGCTCCGTAAACCCCGGGAACAGAGGCAGCTTGATTTCCCGACACATCTGGATGGCAAAGTGTTCTGCCATCAACATTATGTCGCTTTCGCGCTCGCGCAGTGGTGGCAGTTGTACAACATCAAAAGCCAGTCGGTCGAGCAGGTCAGCGCGAAAAGTGCCTTCATTGACCATCGCCGGGAGATCGGCATTCGTCGCGCATACCAACCGCACATTCACCTGCAATGGCTGGCTGCCGCCAACGCGCTCCAGTTCACCGTACTCAATCACGCGCAATAATTTCTCCTGCACCATCATCGGTGCCGTAGCGAGTTCATCAAGAAATAGCGTACCGCCGTCGGCACGTTCAAATCTCCCTGGATGACGTTTTTGCGCACCGGTAAACGCCCCCGCTTCGTGACCAAACAGTTCGGAATCCAGCAGATTTTCATTTAACGCCGCGCAGTTAAGGGAAATAAACGGCCCTTGCCAACGGGAGGAGAGATAATGCAGGCGGCTGGCAATCAGCTCTTTACCGGTGCCGCGTTCGCCGATGATGAGCACCGGTTTGTCCAGCGGTGCGAGATGCGAAACCTGTTCCAGCACTTCGAGAAAGCTGTTCGCCTCACCAAGTAAATTATCTTTGTATTCTGCCATGATGAAATTCGCCACTTGTTAGTGTAATTCGCTAACTCATCCTGGCATGTTGCTGTTGATTCTTCAATCAGATCTTTATAAATCAAAAAGATAAAAAATTGGCACGCAAATTGTATTAACAGTTCAGCAGGACAATCCTGAACGCAGAAATCAAGAGGACAACATTATGGGTATTTTTTCTCGCTTTGCCGACATCGTGAATGCCAACATCAACGCTCTGTTAGAGAAAGCGGAAGATCCACAGAAACTGGTTCGTCTGATGATCCAGGAGATGGAAGATACACTGGTTGAAGTACGTTCTACTTCGGCGCGCGCGTTGGCAGAAAAGAAACAGCTGACTCGCCGTATTGAACAAGCGTCGGCGCGTGAGGTTGAATGGCAGGAAAAAGCCGAACTGGCGCTGCTGAAAGAGAGAGAGGATCTGGCACGTGCAGCGTTAATTGAAAAACAGAAACTGACCGATCTGATTAAGTCCCTGGAACATGAAGTGACGCTGGTGGACGATACGCTGGCACGCATGAAGAAAGAGATTGGCGAGCTGGAAAACAAATTGAGCGAAACACGCGCTCGCCAGCAGGCATTGATGTTACGTCATCAGGCGGCAAACTCGTCGCGCGATGTGCGTCGTCAGCTGGACAGTGGCAAACTGGATGAAGCAATGGCTCGTTTCGAATCTTTCGAACGTCGTATTGACCAGATGGAAGCGGAAGCAGAAAGCCACAGCTTCGGTAAACAAAAATCGCTGGACGATCAGTTTGCCGAACTGAAAGCCGATGATGCAATCAGCGAACAACTGGCACAATTAAAAGCCAAAATGAAGCAAGACAATCAATAATAACATCCAGGCGGCGTCCGAACGCGCCGCCGCTCATCGTCTAAGGAGTACTTATGAGCGCGCTATTTCTGGCTATTCCGTTAACCATTTTTGTGCTGTTTGTTTTACCGATCTGGTTATGGCTGCATTACAGCAATCGTTCTGGTCGCAGTGAATTGTCGCAAAGTGAGCAGCAGCGATTAGCGCAACTGGCTGATGAAGCAAAACGGATGCGCGAACGTATTCAGGCGCTGGAATCTATTCTTGATGCAGAACATCCGAACTGGAGGGATCGCTAATGGCGGGCATTAATCTCAATAAAAAATTATGGCGTATTCCACAGCAGGGCATGGTCCGCGGCGTCTGCGCCGGGATTGCCAACTATTTTGATGTACCGGTAAAACTGGTGCGTATCCTGGTGGTGCTGTCGATTTTCTTCGGTCTGGCGCTGTTTACCCTGGTTGCTTACATCATTTTGTCATTTGCGCTTGATCCAATGCCGGACAACATGGCCTTTGGTGAGCAGCTACCTTCCAGCAGCGAATTGCTGGATGAAGTCGACCGTGAACTGGCGGCAAGTGAAACGCGTTTACGCGAGATGGAACGTTATGTCACTTCCGATACTTTCACGTTACGTAGCCGTTTCCGTCAACTGTGAGGAAAGTTATGAATACTCGCTGGCAACAGGCCGGGCAAAAGGTAAAGCCTGGTTTCAAATTAGCAGGCAAGCTGGTACTTCTTACCGCACTGCGCTATGGCCCGGCGGGTGTGGCGGGCTGGGCGATAAAATCAGTTGCTCGCCGACCGCTGAAAATGTTGCTGGCTGTGGCGCTGGAACCGCTGTTAAGTCGGGCTGCTAATAAACTGGCACAGCGTTATAAAAGGTGAGGGGAGTTTCGCAAAAATTGTTAAATCTCAGGCGTATAATGGATGGCAATTTTCATCCATAGAAGGACGCTTACATGTTTAAAAAAGGCTTACTTGCTCTGGCACTGGTGTTTTCACTGCCCGTTTTCGCCGCTGAACACTGGATCGATGTTCGTGTTCCAGAGCAGTATCAGCAAGAGCACGTTCAGGGGGCCATCAATATTCCCCTGAAGGAAGTGAAAGAGCGCATTGCCACCGCCGTTCCGGATAAAAACGACACCGTGAAAGTGTATTGCAATGCCGGACGCCAGTCAGGGCAAGCAAAAGAGATCCTTAGCGAGATGGGATATACCCACGTTGAGAACGCCGGTGGCCTGAAAGACATCGCAATGCCGAAGGTCAAAGGTTAAAAGAATTCACCATGAGCGGCGCTTATGCGCCGTTTTTTTTTCTGTCACACCTTATTTACATCCCCATAGATTATTTGCGTCAGCTCACAAATACGCTTTTTCCCTGGTAAAAAATGATTTCCTGCGTGACTAAAACCCTTGTGCTCAATTGACAGTTTATTTTCTGCGGAGTAGTCTCTCGTTTCATGGGACCGCTACCACGGAAAGGCAACATGAAACAGAAAATTACGGATTACCTGGACGAAATCTACGGTGGAACATTTACCGCAACTCATTTACAGAAACTTGTAACGCGTCTTGAGAGTGCGAAACGATTAATTACACAGCGACGTAAAAAACACTGGGATGAAAGTGATGTCGTGTTAATTACCTATGCCGATCAATTTCACAGCAATGATTTAAAACCATTACCCACATTTAATCAGTTTTACCATCAATGGCTGCAAAGCATTTTTTCACATGTTCATTTGTTGCCGTTTTATCCATGGTCATCTGATGATGGCTTTTCGGTAATTGATTATCATCAGGTCGCCAGTGAAGCGGGGGAGTGGCAGGATATTCAGCAACTCGGTGAATGCAGTCATTTAATGTTTGATTTTGTCTGCAACCATATGTCGGCAAAAAGTGAATGGTTTAAAAACTATTTACAACAGCATCCAGGTTTTGAAGATTTTTTTATTGCCGTTGACCCGCAAACCGATCTCAGCGCCGTCACTCGCCCGCGTGCGTTACCGTTATTAACGCCATTCCAGATGCGCGATCATTCAACGCGCCATTTATGGACCACCTTTAGTGACGATCAAATTGACCTGAATTACCGTAGCCCTGAAGTGTTGCTGGCGATGGTGGATGTTTTACTCTGTTACCTTGCGAAAGGTGCTGAGTATGTCCGCCTGGATGCCGTTGGCTTTATGTGGAAAGAGCCGGGAACAAGCTGCATCCATCTGGAAAAAACACATCTGATTATCAAACTGTTACGGTCGATTATTGATAACGTTGCGCCAGGTACAGTGATCATTACCGAGACCAATGTTCCGCATAAAGACAACATTGCTTACTTTGGCGCAGGCGATGACGAAGCACATATGGTGTACCAGTTCTCGCTGCCGCCACTGGTGCTGCATGCGGTGCAAAAACAGAACGTTGAGGCGCTTTGTGCGTGGGCGCAAAACCTGACACTACCTTCCAGCAACACCACCTGGTTTAACTTCCTCGCCTCTCACGATGGCATCGGGCTAAACCCGCTACGGGGCTTGTTGCCTGAAAGCGAAATATTAGAGCTGGTCGAGGCGTTACAGCAGGAAGGTGCATTAGTAAACTGGAAAAATAATCCCGACGGTACACGCAGTCCGTATGAAATAAATGTGACCTATATGGATGCGTTAAGCCGCCGTGAGAGTAGCGATGAAGAACGTTGCGCCAGGTTTATCCTTGCCCATGCGATTTTGTTAAGTTTCCCCGGTGTGCCAGCGATATATATTCAAAGTATTCTTGGCTCGCGTAATGATTACGCAGGTGTCGAAAAACTCGGATATAACCGTGCGATTAACCGTAAAAAATATCACAGTAAAGAGATAACCCGAGAACTGAACGATGAAGCTACATTAAGGCATGCGGTATATCATGAGTTGTCGCGTTTAATTACACTTCGTCGCAGCCATAACGAGTTTCATCCGGATAATAATTTTACCATTGATACGATTAATTCATCCGTAATGCGTATTCAAAGAAGTAACGCTGATGGTAATTGTCTGACTGGATTGTTTAATGTCAGTAAAAATATTCAGCATGTAAATATTACTAATCTGCATGGTCGGGATCTGATTAGTGAAGTTGATATATTGGGTAATGAAATAACGCTGCGCCCCTGGCAGGTTATGTGGATTAAATAAAAAGGAACATCTCATGATTAAATCAAAAATCGTGCTGTTATCAGCACTGGTTTCATGCGCCCTGATTTCAGGCTGTAAAGAAGAAAATAAAACGAATGTATCCATCGAATTTATGCATTCTTCGGTGGAGCAGGAGCGCCAGGCCGTTATCAGTAAATTGATTGCCCGTTTTGAAAAAGAAAACCCTGGCATCACCGTTAAGCAAGTGCCCGTGGAAGAAGATGCCTATAACACTAAAGTCATTACTCTTTCACGTAGCGGTTCGCTGCCGGAAGTGATCGAAACCAGCCATGACTACGCCAAAGTGATGGACAAAGAGCAGCTTATCGATCGCAAAGCGGTTGCCACAGTCATCAGCAACGTTGGTGAAGGCGCGTTTTACGATGGCGTACTGCGTATTGTGCGTACCGAAGATGGTAGCGCATGGACCGGTGTTCCTGTCAGCGCCTGGATTGGCGGTATCTGGTATCGCAAAGATGTGCTGGCAAAAGCGGGGCTTGAGGAGCCGAAAAACTGGCAACAGCTGCTGGACGTTGCACAGAAACTGAATGACCCGGCGAATAAAAAATACGGCATTGCGCTGCCTACAGCAGAAAGCGTGTTGACGGAACAATCCTTCTCCCAGTTTGCGTTATCCAACCAGGCTAACGTCTTTAACGCCGAAGGCAAAATCACCCTTGATACACCAGAGATGATGCAGGCACTGACCTATTACCGCGACCTTGCTGCCAACACTATGCCGGGTTCTAACGACATCATGGAAGTGAAAGACGCCTTTATGAACGGCACCGCGCCGATGGCGATTTACTCCACCTATATCCTTCCGGCTGTGATTAAAGAAGGCGACCCGAAAAACGTCGGTTTCGTGGTGCCAACCGAGAAAAACTCTGCGGTCTACGGCATGTTGACCTCGCTGACCATTACCGCCGGGCAAAAGACCGAAGAGACGGAAGCAGCAGAAAAATTTGTCACCTTTATGGAGCAGGCAGACAACATTGCCGACTGGGTGATGATGTCGCCAGGTGCTGCGCTGCCGGTGAATAAAGCGGTGGTGACTACCGCCACCTGGAAAGACAACGACGTTATTAAGGCGCTGGGTGAACTACCGAATCAGCTAATCGGTGAACTGCCAAATATTCAGGTTTTTGGCGCAGTAGGGGATAAAAACTTTACCCGCATGGGTGATGTGACGGGTTCTGGCGTGGTGAGTTCAATGGTGCATAACGTCACCGTGGGTAAAGCCGATCTCTCTACTACGCTGCAAGCGAGCCAGAAAAAACTGGATGAACTGATCGAACAGCACTAAACCCAGGACAGGAATCCGCAATGAACAGGCTTTTTTCAGGTCGTTCCGATATGCCCTTTGCGCTGCTGCTTCTCGCGCCCAGCTTATTACTGCTGGGCGGTCTGGTGGCGTGGCCGATGGTGTCGAATATCGAAATCAGTTTTTTACGTCTGCCGCTCAATCCCAACATCGAGTCAACGTTTGTTGGGGTGAGCAACTATGTGCGTATCCTCTCCGATCCCGACTTCTGGCATTCGCTGTGGATGACGGTCTGGTATACCGCGCTGGTGGTGGCGGGCAGCACCGTGCTCGGGCTGGCGGTGGCGATGTTTTTCAACCGCGAGTTCCGCCTGCGCAAAACCGCGCGTTCGCTGGTGATCCTCTCCTACGTAACGCCGTCCATTTCGCTGGTGTTCGCCTGGAAATACATGTTCAACAACGGCTACGGCATTGTTAACTACCTCGGCGTCGATCTTCTGCATCTCTATGAGCAGGCACCGCTGTGGTTCGATAATCCGGGCAGTAGCTTTGTGCTGGTGGTGCTGTTCGCCATCTGGCGCTACTTCCCGTATGCCTTTATCTCGTTTCTGGCGATTTTGCAGACCATCGACAAATCGCTGTACGAAGCGGCAGAGATGGATGGCGCTAATGCCTGGCAACGGTTTCGTATCGTCACGCTGCCCGCAATTATGCCGGTCCTGGCGACGGTGGTGACACTGCGCACCATCTGGATGTTCTACATGTTCGCGGATGTTTATTTGCTGACGACCAAGGTCGATATTCTCGGTGTATATCTCTACAAAACCGCCTTTGCCTTTAATGATTTAGGAAAAGCGGCGGCGATCTCGGTGGTGCTCTTCATCATTATTTTCGCTGTCATTCTGCTGACCAGGAAACGGGTGAACCTCAATGGCAACAAATAAACGCACACTCAGTCGCATCGGTTTTTACTGCGGGCTGGCGCTGTTTCTCATCATCACGCTGTTTCCATTTTTTGTGATGCTGATGACCTCGTTCAAGGGCGCGAAAGAGGCGATCTCACTGCATCCTACGCTGCTGCCGCAGCAGTGGACGCTGGAGCATTACGTCGACATTTTTAACCCGATGATTTTCCCGTTTGTCGACTACTTCCGTAACAGTCTGGTGGTGTCTGTGGTTTCATCCGTGGTGGCGGTATTCCTCGGCATTCTTGGGGCTTACGCGCTTTCCCGCCTGCGCTTTAAAGGTCGGATGACCATCAACGCCAGCTTTTACACGGTGTATATGTTCTCTGGCATTTTGCTGGTGGTGCCGCTTTTCAAAATCATCACCGCGCTTGGCATTTACGACACTGAGATGGCGCTGATCATCACCATGGTGACGCAAACTCTGCCCACCGCCGTGTTTATGCTGAAAAGCTACTTCGACACCATCCCCGATGAGATCGAAGAAGCGGCGATGATGGATGGCCTCAACCGTCTGCAAATTATCTTCCGCATCACCGTGCCGTTGGCGATGTCCGGGCTGATATCCGTGTTCGTCTACTGCTTTATGGTGGCGTGGAACGACTATCTGTTTGCGTCGATTTTCCTCTCCAGCGCCAGCAATTTCACCTTACCGGTGGGCCTGAACGCGCTGTTCAGTACGCCAGATTACATCTGGGGACGGATGATGGCGGCCTCACTGGTGACCGCATTGCCGGTGGTGATTATGTATGCGCTTTCGGAACGTTTTATTAAGAGTGGTTTGACCGCCGGTGGCGTGAAGGGCTAAAGCGGCCAGTTTCTTTACAAGGAGTTTTAAATGAAAAAGTTAGTAGCCACAGCACCGCGTGTTGCTGCGCTGGTTGAGTATGAAGATCGGGCGATTTTAGCTAATGAAGTGAAGATCCGCGTGCGTTTCGGCGCACCGAAACACGGAACGGAAGTGGTCGACTTCCGCGCCGCCAGCCCGTTTATTGATGAAGACTTTAACGGCGAATGGCAGATGTTCACTCCGCGTCCGGCAGATGCGCCGCGCGGCATTGAGTTTGGCAAATTCCAGCTTGGCAACATGGTGGTTGGCGACATTATCGAGTGCGGCAGCGACGTTACCGACTACGCGGTGGGCGACAGCGTATGCGGCTACGGCCCGCTCTCCGAGACGGTCATCATTAACGCAGTGAATAACTACAAGCTGCGCAAAATGCCGCAAGGCAGCTCCTGGAAAAACGCCGTCTGCTACGACCCGGCGCAGTTTGCCATGAGCGGCGTGCGCGATGCCAACGTGCGCGTAGGGGATTTTGTGGTGGTGGTAGGGCTTGGCGCAATCGGTCAAATTGCCATCCAACTGGCTAAACGCGCTGGCGCTTCTGTGGTGATTGGCGTCGATCCTATCGCCCATCGCTGTGATATTGCCCGTCGCCACGGCGCGGATTTCTGCCTTAACCCCATCGGCACTGATGTAGGTAAAGAGATCAAAACGCTGACCGGCAAGCAGGGTGCCGATGTGATTATCGAAACCAGCGGCTACGCCGACGCGCTGCAATCGGCGCTCCGCGGTCTGGCTTATGGCGGCACCATCTCCTATGTCGCGTTTGCCAAGCCGTTTGCCGAAGGTTTTAACCTCGGACGCGAAGCGCATTTCAATAACGCCAAAATTGTCTTCTCTCGCGCGTGCAGCGAACCGAACCCGGATTATCCGCGCTGGAGCCGCAAGCGTATTGAAGAAACCTGTTGGGAACTGCTGATGAACGGTTATCTCAATTGCGAAGATTTAATCGACCCGGTGGTGACCTTTGCCAATAGCCCGGAAAGCTATATGCAGTATGTCGACCAGCATCCGGAACAGAGCATCAAAATGGGCGTTACGTTTTAATTCAAAGGAATGAAAAAAATGAAAATCGGCACACAGAATCAGGCGTTCTTTCCGGAAAACATTCTGGAGAAATTTCGTTATATCAAAGAGATGGGCTTCGATGGTTTTGAGATTGACGGCAAACTGCTGGTTAACAACATCGAAGAAGTCAAAGCGGCGATCAAAGAAACCGGTTTACCGGTGACCACCGCCTGCGGTGGCTATGACGGATGGATTGGCGACTTTATCGAAGAGCGTCGTCTTAATGGCTTAAAGCAGATCGAGCGCATTCTCGAAGCGCTGGCAGAAGTGGGCGGTAAAGGCATCGTCGTTCCGGCTGCGTGGGGCATGTTTACCTTCCGCTTACCGCCGATGACCTCGCCGCGTAGCTTGGACGGCGACCGCAAAATGGTGAGTGATTCCCTGCGCGTACTGGAACAGGTCGCCGCGCGTACCGGAACCGTGGTGTATCTCGAACCGTTAAACCGCTATCAGGATCATATGATCAACACCCTCGCCGATGCCCGCCGTTACATCGTCGAAAACGATCTTAAACATGTACAGATTATCGGCGATTTCTATCACATGAATATCGAAGAAGATAACCTGGCGCAGGCGCTGCATGACAACCGCGACCTGCTCGGTCATGTGCATATTGCGGATAACCATCGCTACCAGCCGGGCAGCGGCACCCTGGATTTCCACGCGCTGTTTGAACAGCTGCGCGCGGATAACTATCAGGGCTATGTAGTGTACGAAGGGCGTATCCGGGCGGAAGATCCTGCCCAGGCGTACCGTGATTCGTTGGCCTGGTTGCGTACCTGCTAAGAGGTCTTTGTGAAAAGTGCAATGACAAGCTCTCCGCTGCGGGTCGCGATAATAGGCGCAGGCCAGGTGGCGGATAAGGTTCATGCTTCGTACTACTGCACCCGCAACGATCTGGAACTGGTGGCTGTCTGTGACAGCCGCCTTTCCCAGGCGCAGGCGCTGGCAGAAAAATACGGGAATGCATCCGTGTGGGACGATCCGCAGGCCATGCTGCTGGCGGTGAAACCTGATGTGGTTAGCGTCTGCTCACCTAACCGTTTTCATTACGAACATACCCTGATGGCACTGGAAGCGGGCTGCCATGTGATGTGCGAAAAACCGCCCGCCATGACGCCAGAACAGGCGCGGGAAATGTGCGATACCGCGCGCAAACTGGGCAAGGTGCTGGCCTACGACTTTCACCATCGTTTTGCGCTCGATACGCAACAGCTGCGTGAACAGGTGACCAACGGCGTTTTGGGAGAGATTTACGTTACCACCGCCCGCGCCCTGCGTCGCTGCGGCGTTCCCGGCTGGGGTGTCTTTACCAATAAAGAACTGCAGGGTGGTGGCCCGCTGATCGACATCGGCATTCATATGCTGGATGCTGCGATGTATGTGCTGGGCTTTCCGGCGGTGAAAAGCGTGAATGCGCATAGCTTTCAAAAGATCGGCACGCAAAAGAGCTGTGGTCAATTTGGTGAGTGGGATCCGGCAACTTACAGCGTCGAAGATTCGCTGTTTGGCACCATTGAATTTCATAACGGCGGCATTCTGTGGCTGGAAACGTCATTTGCACTCAACATCCGCGAACAGTCGATTATGAACGTCAGCTTTTGTGGTGATAAAGCTGGTGCGACGCTGTTTCCAGCACATATCTACACCGATAACAACGGTGAATTAATGACGCTGATGCAACGGGAAATGGCAGACGACAACCGCCATTTGCGCAGCATGGAAGCCTTTATCAATCACGTACAGGGCAAGCCCGTGATGATAGCCGACGCCGAGCAGGGGTACATCATCCAGCAACTGGTGGCGGCGTTGTATCAATCCGCAGAAACAGGGACGCGTGTGGAATTATGACCAGGCCAGTAACGTTATCAGAACCCCATTTCAGCCAGCATACCCTGAACAAGTATGCATCGCTGATGGCGCAGGGGAACGGCTATCTTGGGCTTCGCGCCAGCCATGAAGAAGATTACACGCGCCAGACGCGCGGCATGTATCTGGCGGGGCTTTATCATCGGGCGGGTAAAGGTGAAATCAACGAACTGGTGAACTTGCCTGATGTGGTGGGGATGGAGATTGCCATAAATGGTGAGGTTTTCTCGTTATCCCACGAAGCCTGGCAGCGTGAGCTTGACTTTGCCAGTGGAGAATTACGCCGCAATGTTGTCTGGCGTACCAGCAACGGCGCAGGTTACACCATCGCCAGTCGTCGCTTTGTTTCGGCAGACCAACTCCCGCTCATTGCGCTGGAAATCACTATTACTCCACTGGACGCCGACACGTCAGTGCTGATTTCAACAGGCATTGACGCCACGCAAACCAACCACGGTCGCCAACATCTCGACGAAACCCAGGTGCGGGTGTTTGGTCAGCATCTGATGCAGGGGATCTACACCACCCAGGATGGACGCAGTGATGTGGCCATCAGCTGTTGCTGTAAGGTGAGCGGTGATGTGCAGCAATGCTATACCGCCAAAGAGCGCCGTTTACTGCAACATACCAGTGCGCAGCTTCATGCGGGCGAGACAGTGACGTTGCAAAAACTGGTGTGGATCGACTGGCGGGATGACAGGCAAGCTGCTTTAGACGAGTGGGGCAGCGCGTCGCTTCGCCAGCTTGAAATGTGTGCGCAACAGAGTTACGACCAACTTCTTGCAGCATCAACAGAAAACTGGCGTCAATGGTGGCAGAAACGTCGTATCACGGTAAACGGCGGCGATGCGCACGATCAGCAAGCGTTAGATTATGCGCTTTATCATCTGCGCATCATGACGCCTGCTCACGACGAGCGCAGCAGTATTGCGGCAAAAGGCTTAACCGGAGAAGGCTACAAAGGCCACGTTTTCTGTGATACAGAAGTATTTTTGCTGCCGTTCCATCTGTTTAGCGATCCAACGGTTGCCCGAAGTTTACTGCGTTATCGCTGGCACAACTTGCCAGGCGCGCAGGAGAAAGCACGACGCAACGGCTGGCAGGGCGCGCTATTTCCGTGGGAAAGCGCGCGCAGCGGCGAAGAAGAGACGCCGGAATTTGCCGCCATTAACATTCGCACCGGGCTGCGGCAAAAAGTGGCCTCGGCGCAGGCGGAACATCATCTGGTCGCCGATATCGCCTGGGCGGTTATTCAATACTGGCAGACAACGGGGGATGAAAGTTTCATTGCTCATGAAGGCATGGCGCTACTTCTGGAGACGGCAAAGTTCTGGATTAGCCGCGCGGTGAGAGTTAACGATCGTCTGGAAATTCATGATGTTATTGGGCCAGACGAATATACCGAACATGTCAATAATAATGCATACACCAGCTATATGGCCCGCTACAACGTTCAACAGGCGCTGAATATTGCCCGCCAGTTCGGCTGTAGCGACGATGCGTTTATCCATCGCGCCGAAATGTTCCTCAAAGAGCTATGGATGCCAGAAATTCAGCCCGACGGCGTTTTGCCGCAGGATGATTCGTTTATGGCTAAGCCGGCGATTAATCTGGCGAAATACAAAGCGGCGGCGGGGAAGCAAACCATACTGCTGGATTATTCACGCGCAGAAGTGAACGAGATGCAGATCCTCAAACAAGCTGATGTGGTGATGCTCAATTACATGCTGCCGGAGCAGTTCTCAGCGGCATCGTGTCTTGCCAATCTGCAATTTTATGAACCGCGCACTATTCACGACTCGTCATTAAGTAAAGCAATCCACGGCATTGTTGCCGCACGCTGTGGCCTGCTGACCCAAAGTTATCAGTTCTGGCGCGAGGGGACTGAAATCGATCTTGGTGCTGATCCGCATAGTTGTGATGATGGTATCCATGCTGCCGCAACTGGCGCTATCTGGCTGGGGGCGATTCAGGGTTTTGCCGGGGTGAGCGTGCGTGACGGTGAATTGCATCTCAATCCGGCGTTACCTGAGCAGTGGCAACAGTTGTCTTTCCCTCTGTTCTGGCAGGGCTGCGAATTACAGGTCACTCTTGACGCGCAGCGTATTGCGATTCGAACTTCTGCGCCCGTTTCACTGCGTTTGAACGGTCAGCTTATAACCGTGGCTGAAGAATCTGTTTTCTGTTTGGGTGATTTTATTTTGCCCTTCAATGGGACCGCTACCAAACATCAGGAGGATGAATGAAACTGCAAGGGGTAATTTTCGATCTGGATGGTGTAATCACCGATACCGCGCATCTGCATTTCCAGGCGTGGCAGCAGATTGCCGCTGAAATTGGCATCAGCATTGATGCGCAGTTTAACGAATCCCTAAAAGGGATCAGCCGCGATGAGTCTCTGCGGCGCATTCTGCAACACGGGGGCAAAGAGGGCGACTTTAACTCGCAGGAGAGGGCGCAACTGGCGTATCGCAAAAATCTGCTCTATGTCCACTCACTACGCGAGTTGACGGTCAACGCTGTTCTACCCGGCATTCGCTCTTTGCTGGCAGATCTCCGTGCACAGCAGATCTCGGTTGGGCTGGCTTCTGTCTCCCTGAATGCGCCGACGATTTTAGCGGCGCTGGAGCTGCGCGAGTTTTTCACCTTCTGCGCGGATGCTTCCCAACTTAAAAACTCGAAACCGGACCCGGAAATCTTTCTCGCCGCCTGTGCAGGGCTGGGCGTGCCGCCGCAGGCATGTATCGGCATTGAAGATGCGCAGGCGGGCATTGACGCCATTAACGCCAGCGGTATGCGCTCGGTGGGGATCGGCGCGGGCTTAACCGGGGCGCAATTACTGTTGCCTTCAACGGAATCACTCACCTGGCCGCGGTTATCGGCCTTCTGGCAAAACGTATAGCAAAGGAATCAACATGGCTCAGCTTTCGTTACAACATATTCAAAAAATCTACGATAACCAGGTGCATGTGGTGAAGGACTTCAACCTGGAAATTGCCGATAAAGAGTTCATCGTGTTTGTCGGCCCGTCGGGCTGCGGTAAGTCGACCACCCTGCGCATGATTGCCGGGCTTGAGGAGATCAGCGGCGGCGATCTGTTGATCGACGGCAAACGAATGAATGACGTTCCAGCCAAAGCACGCAATATAGCGATGGTGTTCCAGAACTACGCGTTGTATCCGCATATGACGGTTTACGACAACATGGCGTTTGGTCTGAAGATGCAAAAAATCGCCAAAGAGGTGATTGATGAGCGGGTGAACTGGGCGGCGCAAATTCTCGGCCTGCGTGAGTACCTGAAACGTAAGCCGGGGGCGCTTTCCGGCGGGCAACGTCAGCGAGTGGCGCTTGGGCGGGCGATTGTACGCGAAGCGGGCGTGTTTTTAATGGATGAACCGCTCTCTAACCTTGATGCCAAGCTGCGCGTGCAAATGCGCGCAGAGATCAGCAAGCTGCATCAGAAACTGAACACCACCATGATCTACGTGACCCACGATCAGACCGAAGCGATGACCATGGCGACGCGGATTGTGATTATGAAAGACGGGATTGTTCAGCAAGTAGGTGCGCCGAAAACCGTTTATAACCAACCCGCGAATATGTTTGTTTCCGGATTTATTGGATCACCAGCGATGAATTTTATTCGCGGCACGATCGATGGCGATAAATTCGTTACGGAAACGCTTAAATTAACCATTCCCGAAGAGAAATTAGCGGTTCTGAAAACACAGGAAAGTTTGCATAAGCCCATCGTGATGGGAATACGACCGGAAGATATTCATCCGGACGCGCAAGAGGAAAATAACATTTCCGCCAAAATTAGCGTGGCAGAATTAACCGGTGCGGAATTTATGCTCTACACCACGGTTGGGGGGCACGAGTTAGTGGTCCGTGCTGGTGCGTTAAATGATTATCATGCAGGAGAAAATATCACTATTCATTTTGATATGACGAAATGTCATTTCTTTGATGCAGAAACGGAAATAGCAATTCGCTAAATACAGGGGGAAGGCATTCCCCCAGGATAATACAAGGAACAATAATGAAAAAGTTATTACCCTGTACCGCACTGGTGATGTGTGCGGGAATGGCCTGCGCACAGGCCGAGGAAAGGAACGACTGGCACTTTAATATCGGCGCGATGTACGAAATAGAAAACGTCGAGGGTTATGGCGAAGATATGGATGGGCTGGCGGAGCCTTCAGTCTATTTTAATGCCGCCAACGGGCCGTGGAGAATTGCTCTGGCCTATTATCAGGAAGGGCCGGTAGATTATAGCGCGGGTAAACGTGGAACGTGGTTTGATCGCCCGGAGCTGGAGGTGCATTATCAGTTCCTCGAAAACGATGATTTCAGTTTCGGCCTGACCGGCGGTTTCCGTAATTATGGTTATCACTACGTTGATGAACCGGGTAAAGACACGGCGAATATGCAGCGCTGGAAAATCGCGCCAGACTGGGATGTGAAACTGACTGACGATTTACGTTTCAACGGTTGGTTGTCGATGTATAAATTTGCCAACGATCTGAACACTACCGGTTACGCTGATACCCGTGTCGAAACGGAAACAGGTCTGCAATATACCTTCAACGAAACGGTTGCCTTGCGAGTGAACTATTATCTCGAGCGCGGCTTCAATATGGACGACAGCCGCAATAACGGTGAGTTTTCCACGCAAGAAATTCGCGCCTATTTGCCGCTGACGCTCGGCAACCACTCGGTGACGCCGTATACGCGCATTGGGCTGGATCGCTGGAGTAACTGGGACTGGCAGGATGATATTGAACGTGAAGGCCATGATTTTAACCGTGTAGGTTTATTTTACGGTTATGATTTCCAGAACGGACTTTCCGTTTCGCTGGAATACGCGTTTGAGTGGCAGGATCACGACGAAGGCGACAGTGATAAATTCCATTATGCAGGTGTCGGCGTAAATTACTCGTTCTGATAATGGGCTAAATTGCCGGATGCGGCGCGAGTACTTTATCCGATCTATAAATGTAGGCCGGATAAGATGCGCTAGCATCGCATCCGGCATTCAGGCAAGGTAGCTGGTATTTATTTCAGCGTCATATGCGTGGCAACGGTAATATTCTGTGGTGACGGTTTTCCAGAAATTAAGCGGAATAATAACTCGCAGCTTTGTTGACCTAACTCCTGCGTCGGAACATCGATGCCGCCCGGTGCAGGCGTTAAAATAAATGACAGCGTTTCATTGCTATAACCCACCACCGCTAACTGCTGCGGAATAGCAATATTTTTCTCTGCTGCCGCACGATAAATGCTCATTAATTTCAGGCTGTCAGTGGCAAACACCGCCTCAGGCAACGGTGACTGGCTTAATAACTGCCGTGCTGCTTTTAATGCAGTTTCATGGGTATAACCGCCATCAACAATCCATTCATCACGCACTGCAATATTATGCGCAGCCAGGCTCTGCTTATAACCATTAACGCGATCAACCGAAACATGGACATCAAGCGGAGCATGCAGGCAGGCAATATTTTGATGCCCACTTTCAATTAATGCATCGGTCAACGCAATGCTGTCGCCAAAATTATCGGTATCGACAGAATAAACATGGGTATATTGACCTTCAACTTTGCCAATCACCACCACCGGAATATCATATTTATCGAGTTGGGCAAAAAATGACTCATCCGCTGGCGAACTGAGCATAATAATGCCTTTAATCATTTTCTGCTTAATTTTGCTTTCGCATTTTTGCAGATCTTCTGCCGGATTGTGCGACGTTTGTAATATCACGTCGAAACCTTCTTCTTCAGCTTTGGCGGTGATGGCATGCAAAACTTCAGAGAAAAACGGATTACCCGCCGTAGTTTTGGTCGAACGGGTAGAAATCACCATAATGGCATCAAAACCCGAAGAGGTCAGCGCGCGGGCCAGCTTGTTTGGCTGATACTGTAATTCTTCAATGGCCCGTAACACTTTTTCGCGCGCTTCCGGGGAGATATTAGTTTGCTTATTCAGCACGCGTGATACGGTGGATTTTGATACGCCTGCAACCCTGGCAATATCATAAATAGTAGGGGACATAGGTCAGGAACTCCGTCCGAACGTGAATGCTGCACATCTTATGGAGTTCGCCGGTCGATGACAACACGGGCAGTTGATAATCAATGGCCTGGCCCCCACATTCATATCCTTACGAATGATTTTTTTTCTGGTCTTCAGAGCAGCACAGGACAGCAATGAAGCGACTTAAAAATGAACTCAATGCGCTGGTGAATCGGGGTGTCGACAGACATCTGCGCCTCGCTGTAACCGGACTTAGCCGCAGCGGCAAAACAGCGTTTATCACCGCGATGGTTAATCAGTTGCTTAATATTCACGCCGGAGCACGTTTGCCGCTGTTAAGTGCGGTGCGTGAAGAGCGCCTGCTGGGCGTGAAACGCATTCCCCAGCGTGACTTTGGCATTCCGCGCTTCACCTATGACGAAGGGCTGGCGCAGTTATATGGCGATCCACCCGCCTGGCCAACGCCAACGCGCGGCGTCAGTGAAATCCGCCTGGCGCTACGTTTTAAATCGAATGATTCGCTGCTACGCCACTTTAAGGATACCTCCACGCTGTATCTGGAAATTGTGGATTATCCCGGCGAATGGTTGCTCGACCTGCCGATGCTGGCGCAGGACTATTTAAGCTGGTCGCGCCAGATGACGGGCTTACTCAATGGTCAGCGCGGAGAATGGTCGGCGAAATGGCGAATGATGAGCGAAGGGCTGGACCCGCTAGCGCCTGCCGACGAAAACCGGCTGGCGGACATTGCCGCCGCGTGGACCGATTATCTCCACCACTGTAAAGAGCAGGGGCTGCACTTTATTCAGCCTGGGCGCTTTGTCTTGCCGGGAGATATGGCAGGTGCGCCCGCGCTGCAATTCTTCCCGTGGCCGGATGTCGATACCTGGGGCGAGTCCAAACTGGCGCAGGCCGATAAGCATACCAATGCCGGAATGCTGCGCGAGCGCTTTAATTATTACTGCGAGAAGGTGGTGAAGGGGTTCTATAAGAATCATTTTCTGCGCTTTGACCGCCAGATTGTGCTGGTGGATTGCCTGCAACCTCTCAACAGTGGGCCACAGGCATTTAATGATATGCGTCTGGCACTGACGCAGCTGATGCAAAGTTTTCACTACGGGCAGCGTACCCTGTTCCGGCGTTTGTTTTCGCCGGTTATCGATAAGCTATTGTTTGCTGCCACTAAAGCGGACCATGTGACCATCGATCAGCACGCTAATATGGTTTCATTACTGCAACAACTGATTCAGGATGCCTGGCAAAATGCGGCGTTCGAAGGGATCAGCATGGACTGCCTGGGGCTGGCGTCAGTTCAGGCGACCACCAGCGGCATTATTGATGTTAACGGTGAGAAAATCCCGGCGCTGCGTGGTAATCGACTTAGCGATGGCGCACCGCTCACTGTTTATCCTGGCGAAGTTCCCGCACGTTTGCCTGGTCAGGCGTTCTGGGATAAGCAAGGCTTCCAGTTTGAGGCATTTCGTCCGCAGGTGATGGATGTCGACAAACCACTACCGCATATTCGTCTTGATGCTGCGCTGGAATTTTTAATAGGAGATAAATTGCGATGACCGAACCGTTAAAACCACGTATTGATTTCGACGGTCCTCTGGAGGTCGATCAGAATCCTAAATTCAGGGCGCAGCAGACCTTTGACGAAAATCAGGCGCAAAATTTTGCCCCGGCCACGCTCGACGAAGCGCAGGAAGAAGAGGGGCAAGTCGAAGCGGTAATGGACGCAGCGTTACGTCCGAAACGCAGCCTGTGGCGCAAAATGGTGATGGGCGGGCTGGCTCTGTTTGGCGCAAGCGTTGTCGGGCAGGGTGTACAGTGGACAATGAATGCCTGGCAAACCCAGGACTGGGTGGCGCTGGGTGGATGTGCCGCTGGGGCATTGATTATCGGCGCTGGCGTAGGTTCTGTGGTAACAGAGTGGCGGCGCTTATGGCGCTTGCGACAGCGCGCCCATGAACGCGACGAAGCGCGTGATTTATTGCATAGCCACGGCACGGGCAAAGGCCGCGCATTTTGCGAAAAACTGGCGCAGCAGGCGGGTATTGATCAGTCGCATCCGGCGCTGCAACGCTGGTATGCCTCAATCCATGAAACGCAAAACGACCGTGAAGTGGTCAGCCTGTATGCGCATTTGGTCCAGCCAGTTTTAGATGCCCAGGCGCGGCGCGAAATCAGCCGTTCGGCGGCGGAATCAACGTTGATGATTGCGGTCAGCCCGCTGGCGTTGGTCGATATGGCGTTTATCGCCTGGCGCAATCTGCGTTTAATTAATCGCATCGCCACGCTGTATGGCATTGAACTGGGGTATTACAGCCGTTTGCGTCTGTTTAAGCTGGTATTGCTGAATATCGCTTTTGCCGGAGCCAGCGAACTGGTGCGCGAAGTGGGGATGGACTGGATGTCGCAAGATCTCGCTGCTCGTTTGTCTACCCGCGCAGCTCAGGGGATTGGTGCAGGACTTCTGACGGCACGACTCGGGATTAAAGCTATGGAGCTTTGCCGCCCGCTGCCGTGGATTGACGATGACAAACCTCGCCTCGGGGATTTCCGTCGTCAGCTTATCGGTCAGGTGAAAGAAACGCTGCAAAAAGGCAAAACGCCCAGCGAAAAATAATGCAATATCGGGTGCTGACCGGATATCTTTACGCCGAAGTGCCCGTTTTTCCGTCTTTGTGTCAATGATTGTTGACAGAAACCTTCCTGCTATCCAAATAGTGTCATATCATCATATTAATTGTTCTTTTTTCAGGTGAAGGTTCCCATGCGTCTGGAAGTCTTTTGTGAAGACCGACTCGGTCTGACCCGCGAATTACTCGATCTACTCGTGCTAAGAGGCATTGATTTACGCGGTATTGAGATTGATCCCATTGGGCGAATCTACCTCAATTTTGCTGAACTGGAGTTTGAGAGTTTCAGCAGTCTGATGGCCGAAATACGCCGTATTGCGGGTGTTACCGATGTGCGTACTGTCCCGTGGATGCCTTCCGAACGTGAGCATCTGGCGTTGAGCGCGTTACTGGAGGCGTTGCCTGAACCTGTGCTCTCTGTCGATATGAAAAGCAAAGTGGATATGGCGAACCCGGCGAGCTGTCAGCTTTTTGGGCAAAAATTGGATCGCCTGCGCAACCATACCGCCGCACAATTGATTAACGGCTTTAATTTTTTACGTTGGCTGGAAAGCGAACCGCAAGATTCGCATAACGAGCATGTCGTTATTAATGGGCAGAATTTCCTGATGGAGATTACGCCTGTTTATCTTCAGGATGAAAATGATCAACACGTCCTGACCGGTGCGGTGGTGATGTTGCGATCAACGATTCGTATGGGCCGCCAGTTGCAAAATGTCGCCGCCCAGGACGTCAGCGCCTTCAGTCAAATTGTCGCCGTCAGCCCGAAAATGAAGCATGTTGTCGAACAGGCGCAGAAACTGGCGATGCTAAGCGCGCCGCTGCTGATTACGGGTGACACAGGTACAGGTAAAGATCTCTTTGCCTACGCCTGCCATCAGGCAAGCCCCAGAGCGGGCAAACCTTACCTGGCGCTGAACTGTGCGTCTATACCGGAAGATGCGGTCGAGAGTGAACTGTTTGGTCATGCTCCGGAAGGGAAGAAAGGATTCTTTGAGCAGGCGAACGGTGGTTCGGTGCTGTTGGATGAAATAGGGGAAATGTCACCACGGATGCAGGCGAAATTACTGCGTTTCCTTAATGATGGCACTTTCCGTCGGGTTGGCGAAGACCATGAGGTGCATGTCGATGTGCGGGTGATTTGCGCTACGCAGAAGAATCTGGTCGAACTGGTGCAAAAAGGCATGTTCCGTGAAGATCTCTATTATCGTCTGAACGTGTTGACGCTCAATCTGCCGCCGCTACGTGACTGTCCGCAGGACATCATGCCGTTAACTGAGCTGTTCGTCGCCCGCTTTGCCGACGAGCAGGGCGTGCCGCGTCCGAAACTGGCCGCTGACCTGAATACTGTACTTACGCGTTATGCGTGGCCGGGAAATGTGCGGCAGTTAAAGAACGCTATCTATCGCGCACTGACACAACTGGACGGTTATGAGCTGCGTCCACAGGATATTTTGTTGCCGGATTATGACGCCGCAACGGTAGCCGTGGGCGAAGATGCGATGGAAGGTTCGCTGGACGAAATCACCAGCCGTTTTGAACGCTCGGTATTAACCCAGCTTTATCGCAATTATCCCAGCACGCGCAAACTGGCAAAACGTCTCGGCGTTTCACATACCGCGATTGCCAATAAGTTGCGGGAATATGGTCTGAGTCAGAAGAAGAACGAAGAGTAAGCGCGAATATGCCTGATGGTGCAACACCATCAGGCATATTAAATTATGCTTTCAGTACAGCCAGAGCTGCTTCGTAATCCGGCTCGGTGGTGATTTCATCCACCAGCTGGCTGAAAATCACATTGTCATTTTCGTCAATAACCACAACGGCACGCGCTGCCAGACCTTTCAGTGGGCCATCAGCAATTGCCACACCGTAGGCTTGCAGAAATTCAGCGTTACGGAAAGTGGAGAGGGTGATAACGTTGTTCAGACCTTCTGCGCCGCAGAAACGAGACTGGGCGAACGGCAGATCGGCAGAGATACACAGCACAACGGTGTTGTCGATCTCGGTTGCCAGTTGGTTAAACTTACGTACTGATGCGGCGCAAACACCGGTATCAATACTCGGGAAAATGTTCAGCACTTTGCGTTTACCCGCAAACTGACCGAGGGTGACGTCAGACAGATCTTTTGCCACGAGAGTAAAAGTCTGCGCTTTGCTACCCGCCTGCGGGATGGAATTGGCGACTGTAACCGGGTTGCCCTGGAAATGAACGGTTTGTGACATGATTATCTTTCCTGTTTACATATAGTTAACGTCACACCTAGTTTATGCTAACTGTCAATAACACAGCAAACGCTATTTGCGCTTAATCCGCAGACCACCGCGACAACAAGGAGTAAAGATGAGAACCGTTAAGGTATTCGAGGAAGCCTGGCCCTTACATACCCCGTTTGTGATTGCCCGGGGAAGTCGCAGTGAAGCGCGCGTGGTGGTGGTTGAACTGGAAGAAGAGGGTATTAAAGGCACCGGCGAATGCACGCCGTATCCGCGTTATGGGGAAAGTGATGCCTCGGTAATGGCGCAAATTATGAGCGTCGTGCCGCAACTAGAGAAAGGGCTGACACGGGAGAAGTTGCAAAAAATTCTCCCTGCCGGCGCAGCACGTAATGCGCTGGATTGTGCATTGTGGGATCTGGCCGCGCGAAGACAGCAGCAATCGCTGGCTGATTTGATCGGCATAACGCTTCCCGAGACAGTTATCACTGCACAGACGGTTGTCATCGGTACGCCTGATCAGATGGCCAATAGTGCATCAACACTCTGGCAGGCAGGCGCGAAATTACTGAAAGTGAAGCTGGATAACCATCTTATCAGTGAGCGGATGGTGGCAATTCGCACAGCTGTGCCCGATGCGACGCTGATCGTTGATGCAAATGAATCCTGGCGTGCAGAAGGGTTGGCGGCGCGTTGCCAGCTATTGGCGGATTTAGGCGTTGCGATGCTTGAACAACCGCTTCCTGCGCAGGACGATGCGGCGCTGGAGAATTTTATTCATCCGTTGCCGATTTGTGCTGATGAAAGTTGTCATACTCGTAGCAATTTGAAGGCGCTGAAAGGGCGCTATGAGATGGTTAATATTAAGCTCGATAAAACCGGGGGTCTGACGGAAGCGCTGGCGCTGGCGACTGAAGCGCGTGCACAAGGTTTCAGTCTGATGCTGGGCTGCATGTTGTGTACCTCTCGTGCCATTAGCGCCGCTTTACCGCTGGTGCCGCAGGTCAGTTTCGCCGATCTTGACGGACCGACCTGGCTGGCGGTAGATGTGGAACCGGCGCTTCAGTTCACGACGGGCGAATTGCATCTTTAGGATGCCAGCGCAGCAAGTTTGCCATCGCAAAGAGATATTTTTCGCTGGCTTCGTCGGAGGAGATGGGCGGAAACTCTGCGGTGATGCAATGCAAGTTCAGATCTGCACACCAACTGCCGAAAGAGCCAGGCGTTTCATAACCGACGCTGGTTACCAGAGGCAATTCAAACGCCTGAGCCAGCCATTCGCCTAATTCGCTGTGTCTGGGATCTTCAATACAGGCCAGTGGATCGTGGAATGAGACCACCCAGGCAGGTTGAATGCGGTGTATAAGCTGGCACAGCGCCTGGGTTTCAGGTTCGGAGCCAGGTTTGTCACCTGTCAGTAATACGACATCGCGTTCTTCAGCGGCGCTGTTCCAGCGATAAACGGTTTCACCTTCCTTCCAGTTCGCCGCCGGAAAGTTTCTGTTTAAATCCACACCATTAGCATTGGCCCGTAACCCCAACTGGCAGCCGTCAGGATTCACACACAGCACCACATGATGACGGCGCAAAGAAGGTGTCAACGTCCGCAGAGCACAGGAGAGCGTGACGACCGAAGAGTTTTCATCACCGTGAGTGCCAGCCAGAATCAAACCACTTTCGCGGCTGGCTGCAGGGGCAGGAAACCAGATTAACGGCGCGCCCAATAATGAACGTCCGTAATGTTCTGTTCCGGGCGGAAATGCGCCGCGTTCGGCGCGTGGGCGGGTTACGGTCATGATCGTCTCTGGTTCAGGAAGTATTACAGGCAGTGTTGTGCAAATTTTGCGGATTATCAAATCCTTTTCTTCAACGCTATGTCATCGATCTTGTATCACTTTTTTGCCGGAAGTTGTTTGCATTTTATTAGTTGGATAGGGTTTGTGGATTTTTGCTGGCTGACGGGCAAATAAAGTTTGTTTAATGGTTTGCTTATCTGCCAGTTGATTAATCACATGGCGGGCTATCTGACCGCCAGCACCAAGAATCAGTACATTTTTCATGAAAATTATCCCAGATTATTGGCAGCAATATGCCAGGCCATATCACTATTGCGGATTTGAATATGTTTCATTACAGAGTTTCCTCAAAGAACGGAGCTAATACTGAAATTGCTTCAGCCACATAGGCTTTGCCGTCATAAAGATCCATATGGTTTGCGCCTTCAACAATGTGATAGCGTTTATCCTGGCTTGATGCTCGATCGTACAGGTCGTCACTCATCCATTTGCTCCCTGCCTGGCTGCCCGCCACAATCTGCGTCGGCTGAGTCAGGTACACTTCCGCCATATGGTAAGCATCATAGGTAATAATCTGGTTAAGGCTGCGCAAAGTAGCGTAACCCGGTGCTGTTGGATACTGCGCGCGAGGGGTGTGGTAATACTCCCAGGCCTGACGCAGTTCTTCGTTCGGCGCATCGGACTCCTTCATTGGTGCCAGTGGCATAATGGCGTATTCTCCGCTGCTAATATCGCTGGTTCTGGCGTTTGAACCCGCTTCAACGTATGGCAGGGCATCAATAGATTTCACATTGTTTTCCCAACCATTACGGAATATCGAACCAATATTGACCGCACTAACGGTACCGATGGCCTTGATGCGGCGATCCTGAATTGCAGCATTGGCTGTATATCCTGCACCGGCACAAATTCCCATCGCACCAATTCGGGTATTGTCGACATAAGAAAGCGTTGTCAGGTAATCAATCACGGCACTGATGTCTTCAGTACGAATGTATGGGTTTTCTAACTGACGCGGCTCGCCGCCACTTTCACCTTGATAAGATGCGTCATAAGCAATAGTGACAAATCCCTTTTCCGCCAGTTTTTTGGCATAGGTTCCGGCCGTTTGTTCTTTAACGCCCCCACCTGGGTGAGATAACACAATTGCCTGATACTGACGGGTTTCATCAAATTTTGGAGGGAAATAGATCACTGCAGACAAAGAGATGGTTGGATTATTGCTGTTAGTGAAGCTGACTTTATTATTCATCATTCCGTTCCTCATGGAGTTGTCGGTTCGTTTTAACGGTTGGTGATATCACTATAGATATTGATCATTAAGTTGATTAGACCCAAAATCATGATTAGACCTATCATTTAAATGATTAATAGATTGCATGGAGATACTGAATGAAGCGTGAAGAAATCGCTGATCTGATGGCGTTTGTCGTCGTTGCAGAGGAGCGTAGCTTCACTCGTGCAGCAGCCCGCCTGAGCATGGCGCAGTCAGCTTTAAGCCAGATAGTGCGTCGTATAGAAGAACGATTGGGATTGCGGCTTCTGACGCGAACCACGCGCAGCGTTGTTCCAACTGAAGCGGGCGAGCATCTTTTGTCTGTTCTTGGCCCTATGTTGCATGACATAGATTCAGCCATGGCATCCCTGAGCGATCTGCAGAACCGCCCATCCGGGACAATACGTATTACTACTGTAGAACATGCAGCAAAAACGATATTGTTACCAGCAATGCGCACATTCCTGAAATCGCATCCTGAAATTGATATTCAGCTCACCATTGATTATGGTTTGACCGATGTCGTTTCTGAACGTTTTGATGCAGGCGTCCGTCTGGGTGGGGAGATGGATAAAGATATGATCGCCATTCGAATCGGGCCAGATATACCAATGGCTATTGTTGGCTCACCGGATTATTTTTCTCGCCGAAGTGTTCCAACGTCAGTGTCACAATTAATAGATCATCAGGCAATTAATTTGTATCTTCCCACATCGGGTACAGCAAATCGCTGGAGATTAATACGCGGTGGACGTGAAGTTCGTGTTCGCATGGAAGGTCAGCTTTTACTGAATACGATAGACCTGATCATTGATGCTGCAATTGATGGGCATGGATTGGCGTATCTACCTTATGATCAGGTTGAGCGGGCTATTAAAGAAAAAAAACTGATACGTGTTTTGGATAAATTCACACCAGATTTACCCGGTTATCACCTGTACTATCCACACCGTCGACATGCTGGCTCGGCATTCTCATTATTTATAGATAGGCTGAAGTATAAAGGTGCTGTTTAGCACTACTTGCTGATACATTAATTTAATTCTTCTCTTAACGTATTCTCAGTTCCTTTCAACGTTTTGGTCATTTTTTATTCTTCGTACAATGGCGACAGATGCTGATTATGATACCGAAAACGGGTTTGAACGTGCGAAGCCCGAACGTAGTGTTCGGAGTTCTATGTGCTTTACCGCATTTTGGAGACTATTATTTACACTAAATCTGATTTGATATATTGATACTTAAAACATTTGATGCTTCCTTTGTCACTTTTTTGATGGAAGTTGTTTGCATTTCTTTAAGGCGAAACAAATAATTACGCATCAATTTTAATGTCGGTTAGAGGGAAACTTATGAAGCACTCTGTTTCAGTCACGTGTTGTGCGCTGTTGGTCAGCAGCATTTCTCTTTCGTATGCTGCAGAAGTTCCGAGCGGCACAGTACTGGCAGAGAAGCAGGAGCTGGTGCGCCACATTAAAGATGAGCCTGCGTCGCTGGATCCCGCTAAAGCCGTGGGCCTGCCAGAGATTCAGGTCATTCGCGATCTGTTTGAAGGTCTGGTGAATCAGAACGAAAAAGGGGAGATTGTCCCCGGCGTTGCGACTCAGTGGAAAAGTAATGACAACCGTATCTGGACTTTTACCCTGCGCGATAACGCAAAATGGGCGGATGGCACACCGGTAACGGCGCAAGATTTTGTCTACAGCTGGCAACGTCTGGTGGACCCAAAAACATTGTCGCCATTTGCATGGTTTGCCGCGCTGGCGGGAATCAACAACGCACAGGCGATTATTGATGGTAAAGCTACGCCTGACCAGCTTGGCGTCACCGCAGTTGATGCCCATACTTTGAAAATTCAGCTTGATAAACCGTTGCCGTGGTTTGTGAATTTAACCGCTAACTTTGCCTTCTTCCCGGTGCAAAAAGCCAACGTAGAAAGCGGTAAAGAGTGGACGAAACCCGGAAATCTGATCGGCAATGGCGCTTATGTTCTTAAAGAGCGCGTAGTCAATGAAAAACTGGTCGTGGTACCGAATACCCATTATTGGGATAACGCCAAAACGGTACTGCAAAAAGTGACCTTCCTGCCAATTAATCAGGAATCCGCAGCCACTAAGCGTTACCTCGCGGGGGATATTGATATCACCGAATCCTTCCCGAAAAATATGTATCAGAAGCTGTTGAAGGATATTCCGGGGCAGGTTTATACGCCGCCGCAGCTCGGGACCTATTATTATGCGTTTAACACGCAAAAAGGGCCGACGGCAGATCAGCGCGTTCGTCTGGCATTAAGTATGACGATAGATCGCCGCCTGATGACCGAAAAAGTATTAGGGACGGGCGAAAAGCCAGCGTGGCATTTTACACCAGATGTTACCGCGGGATTTACGCCGGAACCTTCGCCGTTTGAACAAATGAGTCAGGAAGAACTGAATGCGCAGGCAAAAACTTTGTTGAGCGCAGCTGGTTATGGTCCGCAAAAACCGCTGAAGCTGACGCTTTTGTATAACACTTCAGAAAACCATCAAAAAATTGCGATTGCTGTAGCATCGATGTGGAAAAAGAACCTTGGCGTAGATGTTAAATTGCAAAATCAGGAATGGAAAACCTATATCGATAGCCGTAACACCGGCAATTTTGATGTTATCCGCGCCTCGTGGGTGGGGGATTATAATGAACCCTCCACTTTCCTGACATTATTAACGTCAACGCATTCAGGAAATATTTCACGCTTTAACAATCCGGCATATGACAAAGTTCTGGCCCAGGCATCGACGGAAAATACCGTTAAAGCGCGTAATGCCGATTACAACGCGGCAGAAAAAATCCTCATGGAGCAAGCACCGATTGCACCAATTTATCAATATACCAATGGACGATTAATCAAGCCGTGGCTGAAAGGTTATCCCATTAATAATCCTGAAGATGTGGCGTACAGTCGGACTATGTATATTGTGAAGCATTGATGTGATGGGAACTGGCGTTACCCTTGTGCATAACGCCAGTGATGTCTGATTTAGCGACCCTGTTCCGGCGGTGTAATGTTATCCATATACAGCGTCTGGCTGGGGAAGGCAAAGTCCGCGCCGTGTGACTGTACAATATCGATAATCTTCAAATAAACGTCTTGCTGTGCAGCAAGCCATTCAGCCCATACCGTGGTTTTGGTAAAGCAATAAACCATAATATTCAATGAAGAGTCAGCAAACTGGTTGAAATAAACCAGTAAGGTTTGTCGCTGGTCGATGGCCGGGTGATTTTTCAGCATCTCACGTACAGCTTCGACAATAACGCCCACTTTTGCCGCATCCTCATAACGTAAACCAATGGTCGTGGTAATGCGGCGGTTGGTCATTCGTCCTGGGTTTTCTACGCTGATCGACGAAAACAGCGAGTTCGGTACGTACAATGGACGATTATCAAAGGTCGTAATTTTGGTAATTCGCCAGCCAATTTCCGCTACTGTACCTTCGATATTTCTGTCCGGTGAACGGATCCAGTCGCCAATACTGAAAGGACGGTCGAAATAGAGCATAATCCCGGAAAAGAAGTTACTCAGAATATCTTTACCGGCCATACCGACAGCCAGACCACCAATACCACCAAAGGTCAGCAAGCCAGAAAGGCTCATGCCGAAATGTTCGCCATAAAGCAGAACAAGCACCACAATAATGGTGATTTTGATGATACGCGACATAATCCGCGCACTGGTGATATCGCGACCTTTTTTAATCTGCTGTTTTTCAAACTGATTAATCAGCAGAAATAGCTTAATCGTCAGAATAACCGCAATCAGGGACGTACAGATAAAATCGATAACGCCTGGGGTGATAAATTTGAGTTTATAGTTTTCTATAACATAATTAATAATGCTACCAACAGCACTGATAATTATGGTGTAGATTAAAAATTGCACCGCATGGAATAAAAATCCTTTTCTTTTACGATTTCCACGGCGAAACCAAAAGCTCATCAGAATCAATGCTGCGCAGCTACCGAAAATAATGACCAGATTAAGCGCATTATTTGTAAACAGTTCAGCGATCATTGTTTTATCAGGCTCCTCCAGATAATTGTCGTCATGCCGGAAACCCCTGGCGGGGCTATTTTACCGCGACAATTCATTCAGATCATCAATAGTCAGGGAAGGAAGTAGCAACATTAGCTAACTAATCAATGCGTTGATTGTAAATCCAGCTAAGAGGTGAGGTTTTCAGAGCAGACAACGGTGAAATGTCATGGTATTGTTACGTTTAGGTAACAAGAAATTTGTCTGCACAAGGATTACATCATGATTATGGCGAAACTGAAGTCAGCGAAAGGGAAGAAATTTCTCTTTGGTTTGTTGGCGGTTTTCATTATTGCGGCGTCGGTTGTGACTCGCGCGACCATCGGCGGCGTTATAGAACAGTACAATATTCCGCTGTCTGAGTGGACGACATCAATGTATGTGATTCAGTCATCGATGATTTTTGTTTATAGCCTGGTCTTTACTGTGTTGCTGGCAATCCCGTTGGGAATTTATTTCCTTGGCGGCGAAGAGCAGTAAGTAAAAAATAGGCCCGATAACTCGGGCCTTGTCAGTTATTGAAGAGTCGTTAATCGTCTTCTTCGTCATCCAGTTCAACGGGTGTCTGATACTGGTCAGGTTTAATGACCAGCAGGTCGCAGCGAAGATGATCAATCACCTGTTCCGCCGTGTTGCCGAGGAATGCTGCTGAAATACCGGTGCGTCCGACCGTGCCCAGAACCACAATTCCCGCCTGTAAATGCTCCGCCAAATCAGGAATCACCTCTTCAGGCAGACCTTTTTCTACGTGCGTCATGTTTTCATTAATGCCGAATTTCTGCCGCAGAGCTTTCATTGCCAGCAAATGTTGCCCACGAATGGCATCGTTATAAACGCTCGGATCAAATTCCGGCAGTTCAATCGCGATATTAATTGGCGTTACTGGGTAAGCGCCAACCAGATGAACTTCGGTATGGTTGACTTGTTCTGCCAGTTCGATCGTCTCTTTGACCAGTTTTTCATTGAGCGCATTATGATACGGCTCTTCACTGGCGAGATTCACCGCCACCAGCGCCTTACCTCCTTCCGGCCACGGCTGGTCTTTCACCATCCACACCGGGCTTGGGCATTTGCGTAACAGATGCCAGTCCGTTGGCGTAAAAATCACCGCTTCCAGACGGTCATGTTGGTGCGCCATTTTTAGCACCAAATCGTGCCCGCCGCTGATCACTTCCTGAATGATGGCTTCGAAAGGACGGTTATGCCAGACCACTTTAATTTCAATGGGAACGCCAGCATTGAGATAATATTTTGCCTGCTCGTGGATCCAGGCTGTACGCTGGCTGATGACGCCCTGACGCATAGCGGTACGTTCGTCCGGGGAGAGCAGGGTGGTCATTTCGTATGAGAAGTCATAGATCGGCAAAAAGGCTTTAATTTTGCCACCAATCCGTTGATGTAAATAAACAGCTCGCCGCAATGCTGGTTGGTCGTCCTGGTTAGGATCGATAACAACGAGCATGTTCTGATACATAGCCATACAGGGTCTCCTTACAACAACTGTCAACGCAGTTTGTAATTAAAAGATTAACCCATATCTGGTGAATGAAACAGTGATGAACCTTCTGCCAGATCAATAAATCAGAAAAATTTAATGATATGACAGAAGGATAGTGAGTTATGCGGAAAAATCAGGCAACGTTACGCGTATGACCAGCAAGCTGGGCCAGCGCATCGTTATTTTCGATGGTGATGTATTTACCTTTGACTGCCAGCATGCCGCTTTTCTGGAAGCGACCCAGCAGACGGCTGATGGTTTCTACCGTCAGGCCCAGATAGTTACCGATATCGCCACGAGTCATCGTCAGGCGGAATTCACGAGGGGAGAAGCCGCGTTGGGCAAAACGACGGGACAGGTTGTAGATGAATGCAGCCAGACGTTCCTCGGCATTTTTCTTCGACAACAGCAGGATCATGTCCTGATCGCCTTTGATTTCACCGCTCATCAGACGCATCATCTGCTGACGCAGATTCGGCATTTTACCGGACAAATCGTCCAGCGTTTCGAACGGGATTTCACATACCATCGAGGTTTCCAGCGCCTGCGCGAAGCTCGGGTGATGGCCGCTGCCGATGGCGTCAAATCCCACCAGGTCGCCTGCTAAATGGAAACCAGTGATTTGCTCGTCGCCTTGCTCAGTGATGGTATAACTTTTAATCGTACCGGAGCGGATGGCATAAAGCGATTTAAGTTCATCACCAGCCTTAAACAGCGTCTGGCCTTTCTGAATAGGCTTCTTCCGCTCAATGATATTATCAAGCTGATCAAGCTCATGTTCGTTGAGTGTGAACGGGATGCAAAGCTGGCTGATGCTGCAATCCTGGCAATGGATAGCACAACCGCCAGACTGAATGCGCCGTATAATTCGCTTTTCCGGGATCATAGGTCTGCTCAAGCCGTAATTGATATTTGTCAATTTTAACATCTTTTTAGGGAGCAAGTAAGTCTAAGCAAACCTTAACAGCAGAGAATTCCGATATTAGATGTAAATATATGTCTATCTATTTGAAAACCCTTAAGTTGTTAAGGGTAACTTTACATAAAAGTGTGAACAAGCTGGCACAAATTGTTTAATGTTTACAGCAAAAGATAACCTTCATGGCGCAATAACCACTCTTTTCGCTGAACTCCGCCTGCATATCCGGTCATGGTGCCGTTTCGGCCAATAACCCGATGGCAAGGTACGACGATGCTGATGGGATTCGATCCGTTTGCCGCACCAACGGCACGCGCCGCGCCAGGACGGCCCAATTGCTCAGCCAGTTGGCCGTAATGCATTACCTGTCCGCAGGGGATAGTGCGTAGTGTTTTCCAGACTTCGCGCTGAAATGGCGTCCCCCCCGTAGCAGTGGGAAGCGTATCAATAATGCTAAGATTACCGGCAAAATATTCACGAAGCTTGTCGCTTAAACCGCCTGGATTGGTGGCAGAAATGCGCTCATAGCCTTCTTTGCGATAATGGATGTCCAGCAGCTGCACCATGCGTTCGCTGTACTCTTCCCATTCAACCGCCCGCAGACGAAATTGTTCATCGCAAATCACCCACAGTGGACCCAGTGGCGTGGCAATTTTTTCTTCAAGTAATCTCAGCATCCGTTCTCTCTTAAGACAAACGTGGGGAAATCCCCGGACCTATCGGCAGACCAACAAGATACCACGCCAGCAACATCAGCAGCCATACCACCAAAAAGATAAGCGGATAGGGCAAGACTAACGAATAGTAAGTACCCAGTTTCGCGTCTGGTTTGTAGCGTTGCAGGAATCCAAGAAACAGTGGAACAAAAGGAGATACCGGCGCTAAAGGCAATACGGATGAGTCGGCAATACGAAAGAGGATTTGCGCAAATGCCGGGTGAAAGCCAAGTAGCATAAACATTGGTACGAAAATGGGGGCAAGAATCGACCAGATTGCGGAACCGCTGGCAATAAACATGCATAAGAAAGAGGAAAGCAACGCCAGACCGACAAACGCCGGGATGCCGCTAAGCCCTGAACTTTCCAGTATATCGGTCAGCCCCACGGCGATGAATTTCCCCATGTTGCTCCAGTTAAACATGGCGACAAATTGGGCGAGGGGAAAAACCATCACGATAAATCCCGCCATCTCTTTCATCGGTTCAATCATTAAATGCGGTAAATCCGCCTGACGTCGAATTGTGCGGGTAGCGATGCCATAAGCCAGCGAGACAACAAAGAAAAAAAGAATGATCAGTGGCACGATACCTTTAATAAAGGGTGATGGCATCACGGTGTGATTAATCGGATCGCGCAATATCCCGTTTTGCGGGATCACCATCAGCGCAATCGCAGCAATAAAAAGTAGCGATACGACACCTGCTATGCGTAAACCAAAACGCTGACTTTCGGTCAATGTCTGCAGTTTCTCATCGCTGTTTCCCTGCCATTGACCTAACCGTGGCTCGATGATTTTGTCGGTTATCAGGCCGCCAATAATCGTCAGTACGACTACGGAGCTGGCCATAAAATACCAGTTATCAATTACACTGACGTGCATTTGCGGATTGAACGCAGCTGCCGCTTCCGTGCTGATCCCCGACAGCAACACGTCGGTTGTGACAATCAGTAAATTAGCCGTAAAGCCGCAACCTACGCCTGCAATGGCAGCCAGTAAACCTGCAACTGGATGCCTGCCCACCGCCAGAAAAATCAGCGCACCCATCGGTGGCATGATCACTAACGCCGCATCGGAAGAAATGTGGCTGAAAAAAGCAATAAACAGCACCATATAACTGGCGTAGCGGGCATTAACATGCGATGCCATTTTAACCATTAGTGCTGGCAGTAAGCCGACGCGCTCCGCCAGACCGGCACCTAAAACCAGCGCCAGGATCGCACCAAGTGGAGCAAAACCGCTAAAGTTTTTAATAACATTAAGTAAAAACCAGTGTAATCCTTCCACACTGAGCAGGTTTTTCACCACGACCGGCGTACCATCGGTCGGGTTTTTCGCACTGACGCCAAAGGCCGACAAAATTGCCGTCGTCACCATGAGTACGATAATCAAATAGATAAAGAGCAGAAAAGGATGGGGAACCTTGTTACCAATTCTTTCGACCCAGCCATAGAGCTTCCCGGATTGGGAGGACGACGGTATGGATGACATACTCATGGGCATTCCTCGGTTGTTGTGTTTGCGTTGTTGTTGTTATTTTAAAGGTGACGGTGTCACGTTTTTCGGGATAGGGCAGTGATACGGTTGCGTGTCCGTTACTTGCTGATGCTCTTGTTGGCATTCTTGCAATAGCCCTGAATCAAGGAAGAGATTGACTGTGGTTGCTGCCATAGTTTTCGCCGCCAGCAGCATTCCTTTATGAGCAATAGATGTTCGCCCCTGGCTAACCAGTTGCCACGTATGTAGCGGTGTACCGACGGCAAAACAGGGGCTGAAACACTGGGCAACAGGCAGTTTCCAACTGACGTCGCCGACATCAGTCGATGCCGCAAGCACGTTATCGGTGGCGGCATATGGAGCGACTTCATTCGCCAGTACCGTTTCACGATGACGTAGTGCAAAAACCTTGCCGTTTTCGCCACCGGTTGCGGCGATATTATTCAGACTGTTTTGCCGATCGTTGGAGGTGAGCGTAGCCTGAATTTGTTTCGCAAAAGCCAGTTCTTCGGAGTTCCATTCCGGGGTACCAAAATGGGATAGGGCCTGGTACATGGCATTTTCTAAGGTGCGATTCGGGAGATAACTGGAACAGGCTTTGTCGAAGCGGCATTCAACCGTGGTTTCGGTCATCAATGCCGCACCTTCGGCGATTTTGGCGACCCGATCATAAATATGCTGCACGTCGGTCATTTCGGGGGCGCGGATAAGATAAAGCACTTCTGCCTGCGCCTGGACCACGTTGGGCGAGATCCCGCCGCTATTTGTGATGGCATAGTGTACGCGCGCTTTTTCAATAATATGTTCGTTGAGGAAGTTGGTGCCAGTGGTCATCAACGTTACGGCATCAAGGGCGCTGCGTCCCAAATGAGGGGAATTCGCGGCATGTGCTGCGATCCCTTTAAAGCGCCATGATGCCTGAATGTTTGCCAGCGTGCGGGTATTGAACATACCGGCAAAGGCTTCCGGGTGCCAGGTGAGTGCCGCATCCACATCATCAAATACCCCCTCGCGAACCATGAACGTTTTACCCGAGCCGCCTTCTTCGCCAGGACAACCATAAAAGCGCACCGTGCCGCCTTGCCCATATTGTTCCAGCCATTTCTTGACGGCTATTGCAGCGGCAAAGGCGGCGGTTCCCAGCAAATTGTGTCCGCAACCGTGACCATTTTCACCGGGCGTCACGGATGTAGGTTGCGCGCAACCTGCTTGCTGACTTAAACCTGCCAGGGCGTCATATTCTCCCAGCAGGGCGATAACCGGTTTGCCTTGACCAAACGAAGCAATAAAGGCATTTGGGATATTGCCTACGTTGCGGGTAACGGTGAAGCCTGCAGATTACAGCGCCGAAGCCAGATGCTCCGCTGACCAGAACTCTTCAAAACGTGTTTCTGGATGATCCCAGATTTGATCGGCAATATCGGTATAACGTTGGCGATCGGCTTCAATCGCATCGTCGATAAAACGATAGATTTCCTGCATCAGATACCTCGCGTCCAGGGAAAATTGAGCGCGGTGCGCGCCAGCGTTTCGACGGCAATAGCGAGAACCTGCTCGTCAAAATCGAATTTTTCGTTGTGATGACCTGCCGCCAGCTGTGTGCCAAACACCACGTAGGAGGCTTGCCCTTGATGTTGCTGCACGCGGGCCATCATTAATGTGGCATCTTCGGAACCCGCAGGCGCTTCAACACGTTCAATGGCCTGATTGACCCCCGCGACCTGAGCCGCCTGACTTTGCAACCATGCGACCCATTGCGGCGAAGGAGAACTGGCGGTAGCTGCACCCATCAGACGAGTTTCAACGCCGACACCATACATGGTTGCTGCGCCCTGAATCGCTTGTTGTGCACGGTCAAAAACATATTGATTAATGACGTCGCTGGCCCCGCGTGTTTCCACTTTCAGCAACGCCGAGGCAGGAACAACGTTACGACCGCTTCCTGCCTGCATAACGCCCACGTTTACTCTGGAAGCTCCTTCGCTGTGCGGGGCGATTGCATGCAGTGCAAGAGTGGCTTGTGCTGCCGCCAACAAGGCATTGTGACCGTCTTCTGGTTTTGCGCCTGCGTGAGCGGCGGTACCGGTGAAGTGCGCGTCAAATTTGGTGGTTGCCATAAAATTATCACTGCCGCACACCACGGTGCCCGCAGGTACGCCAGTGCCAATGTGCACGGCAGTAAAATAATCAACATCATCTACGACACCTGCATCGACCATCGCCCGCGCGCCACGCGTACCTTCCTCTGCAGGCTGAAAAATCAGTTTGATGACGCCATGTAGTCCGGACTCGAACTGTTTAAGGGTATGCGCCAGCCCAAGCCCAATGGCGGTATGTCCATCATGACCACAGGCATGCATCATTCCGGCGTTACATGACGCAAAACCGTCGCGGTAGGGGCGATGGCTGACATCCTGCTCTTCACTGAGATCCAGCGCGTCCATATCGACACGGAAAGCCATCACCGGACCGGGGCGACCGGTATCCAGGGTGGCGACGATACCAGTGAAACCACCTTCAAAAGCCGCAATCCATTGTGCTAGCGCACCCTGTTGACGAGCGCGCTCGAATTCGCGTTGTAGAGTGAATTCATCAGGTAATCCCATCCGGCTACTTTCATTAACTACTTCGCGACCCAGCGCCAGTGAATAGCCGAGCTGGTGCAATTCTTCCGCAACAAGGGTGGCAGTGCGGAATTCCACCCAGCCAGGCTCTGCATAGTGATGAAAATCACGTCGCCAGTGCGATAATTTTGGGGCAAGCGAATTAACAAATTGATTCAAAGACTCCATAACCTTTCCCGTCATCAGTAAAAAGTGTGACCCGGTTCACCTAGCGATAGTTTTTACTTATCACTAACTGATTTTTCACAGTTTTAACCGTTCATAAATTACCCTGACACAATCATCTGCATTAAAGTAGATGCCAGTTTCTTTGGTCTGATAAATAACGGTTATCGGTGGCGTCATGGCTTTTCAGGTAAAAATTCATCAAATTCGGGCTTTTGTTGAAGTGGCTCGTCAGGGCAGCATTCGCGGAGCGAGCCGAATGTTGAATATGTCGCAACCGGCACTGAGTAAATCTATTCAGGAGCTAGAAGAAGGGTTAGCGGCGCAACTCTTTTTTCGCCGTAGTAAAGGCGTGACGTTAACTGATGCCGGTGAAAGTTTTTATCAGCACGCCAGTCTAATTCTTGAAGAGCTGCGCGCAGCCCAAGAGGATATTCGCCAACGACAAGGGCAACTGGCAGGGCAGATTAATATCGGCATGGGGGCCAGTATTTCCCGCAGTCTGATGCCAGCTGTCATATCTCGTTTTCATCAGCAGCATCCGCAGGTAAAAGTACGCATTATGGAAGGGCAACTGGTGTCGATGATTAATGAATTGCGTCAGGGAGAATTGGATTTCACCATCAATACCTATTATCAGGGACCGTACGACCACGAATTTACTTTTGAGAAATTACTGGAAAAGCAATTCGCGATCTTTTGCCGCCCGGGACACCCCGCCATTGGTGCCCGTTCGATCAAACAGTTACTGGATTACAGCTGGACAATGCCGACGCCACACGGCAGCTACTACAAACAGTTGAGTGAATTGCTTGACGATCAGGCGCAAACGCCACAGGTCGGTGTAGTCTGCGAGACGTTCTCAGCCTGTATCAGTCTGGTGGCAAAAAGCGATTTTCTCAGCATACTGCCTGAAGAAATGGGCTGCGATCCCTTGCACGGACAGGGGCTGGTGATGTTGCCGGTTAGCGAAATTTTACCGAAAGCGGCCTATTATTTGATTCAGCGGCGTGATAGTCGCCAGACACCACTGACCGCGTCATTAATCACGCAATTCCGGCGAGAATGCGGCTATCTGCAAAGTTAAAACTGCATAAAAAAATAGAGTCTGTCGACATCCGCCAGACTCTACAGTACACACAGCAGTGCATCCGCGTCTTAAATCCGGCATTGTCTCCTCTGCGCCGGTGACTGTGTTATAACGGTTTTAACCTTTAGTTGCCAATTTTCTTCAGTGACAGATTTCACGAAAATATAAGTTACATTATTAATATCGTGAATGAATAATCATGCATAAGTATTTTGCTTAAAATATCGGCAATATTTGGAACTTATTACTGGAAATTTGGGTAATACGTTGTTGGACCGACCCGGTCTGGTTATCATATCGCGCTCTTAATTGCGGGAGGATGTAACATGAACCTTGACGACAAATCGCTGTTTCTTGACGCCATGGAAGATGTCCAGCCGCTGAAACGTGCTACCGATGTCCACTGGCATCCAACGCGTAACCAACGTGCGCCGCAGCGTATCGACACGCTGCAGCTTGATAATTTCCTCACCACCGGATTTCTCGACATCATCCCACTAAGTCAGCCGCTGGAGTTTCGGCGGGAAGGGTTGCAACATGGGGTGCTGGATAAGCTGCGCAGTGGTAAATATCCGCAACAGGCGAGCCTGAATCTTTTGCGCCAGCCGGTGGAAGAGTGCCGCAAAATGGTGTTCAGTTTTATTCAACAAGCCCTGGCGGATGGTTTGCGTAACGTGCTGATTATTCATGGTAAAGGGCGGGATGATAAATCGCATGCCAATATTGTCCGCAGCTATGTGGCGCGCTGGCTGACCGAATTTGATGATGTTCAGGCATATTGCACCGCGCTACCGCATCATGGCGGCAGCGGGGCGTGTTACGTCGCACTACGTAAAACGGCGCAGGCGAAGCAAGAAAACTGGGAGCGCCACGCTAAGCGCAGTCGTTGATCTCGAGACGCATCCGCGGCTTATGCCGCCAGCACGCGGTTGCGTCCATCATTTTTCGCCCGATACAAAGCATCATCAACGCGTTTAAACAGTTCATCGATGCTTTCATTTCCTTCGTGATGCGCCACACCAATGCTGACGGTAAAGCGTGGTAAGCCCGAAATACTCACTTTTGCCACGCTTACGCGGATAGTTTCAGCCAGCGAAAGCGCGGTATCCAGTGGGGTTCTTGGTAGCAATAAGACAAACTCTTCGCCTCCCCAACGAAACACCAAATCGCCTTTGCGAGAGCAACTTTCGAGGGTGCGGGCGAGGGCGCATAACACCTCATCACCTTTAGAATGCCCATAGAGATCGTTAATGTGTTTAAAACGATCGGTGTCGATGAGCAACAAGCTGTAATCCTGAGCGATGGCGAGATGCTGCATTTGGCCTGGTTCCGTAATGTGATAAAACTGTCGCCGATTCAGTAATCCGGTCATCGCGTCATGGTGAGCAGCATGTTCCAGCTGCTCCTCCAGCCGTTTTTGCTCAGTAATATCATGCACAATACATAACATGAGCTTGTCGCCATAAATTTCAATCGGTCCGGCATAGGTCTGCACATGACGAGTCGAACCATCCGCCAGTTTATGAACAAAATTCAAAGGTTTATGACCACCGGGTAAATGCGAGATTTCATGCATGATAGGCATGACGCGACGCCCGAGCATATTTATTTCCCAGGTATGTTTCTGGCACATCGTTTCATGGTTATAACCATAGAAATTGAGCGCGGCGAGGTTAGCATCGACGATTTGTCCATCTCGTGACGGGTCAATCAACAACATTGGTGCAGAGTTAGTCAGAAAAAAGCGCGCATAAAAACCTTGTTTTTTGCGCTGATAATTTGCCGAGCGACTGGCTTTTAAACCCAGCGTTGCCGGCGCTTCGATACCTTCGAAAATAATCACCGGTTCTGTTTCTGTCAGCTTTCGCAAAACAAGCCGACAGCTCAATGCTGTTTCCTCTTCTTTACGCTGAACAGTGAGGATTTCGATAATATCGTGTTGGTTTTGCAGATCGGAGAGGTATTTCGGCAGTTCTTTTTGTGAGGAGACGGAATAGGGTCCGGTTCGTAGCTGACTAAACGTGAGGTCTTGCATCAACAGTTTCGCCGCGCTATTGGCATAAATTAACTGTTCCTCAAAGGGCGAAACGATCCAGACAGGACTGGTGAGTAAGTCCAGGGTATTGAAGTTGTGCGTAATCATTGAGATCCCGTTATTTTTATCAATTTTTGTTGCTATCCGATCGCAAAAAAGCCACGTCATATGATCAGATAATTCTGATAATGATAGACGCTATTTAACACTTCACACGGTTTGTATACGGAAAAGCATTTTGCTTTTTGTATTCAATTTAGACAGAATTTTATTAATCATTTCAGGGTAATGGGGTGATGAGATGTTGCGTAACAGGGCCAGAAGGCTAGACTACAAAATAATGCGTTGATGATGGAGGCACTGTGGAAGCGATTAAGGGATCGGACGTTAATGTCCCGGATGCAGTATTTGCCTGGATGCTGGATGGTAGAGGCGGCGTTAAACCGCTGGAAAATACAGATGTGATTGATGAAGCGCATCCCTGTTGGCTCCACCTTAATTATGTACACCATGATAGCGCCCAATGGCTGGCGACAACACCGCTGCTTCCCAATAACGTACGTGATGCGCTGGCGGGCGAGAGCACGCGTCCCCGAGTCAGCCGTCTCGGTGAAGGCACGCTGATTACATTGCGCTGTATAAACGGCAGCACCGATGAACGCCCCGATCAACTGGTCGCCATGCGTGTATATATGGACGGGCGGTTAATTGTTTCGACCCGACAACGCAAAGTGCTGGCGCTGGACGATGTGGTGAGCGATCTGGAAGAGGGCACGGGTCCGACCGATTGCGGGGGATGGCTGGTGGATGTGTGCGATGCGTTGACCGATCATTCCAGTGAATTTATCGAGCAGCTGCACGATAAAATTATCGACCTTGAAGATAATCTCCTTGATCAGCAAATTCCACCGCGTGGATTCCTGGCTCTGCTGCGCAAACAATTAATTGTGATGCGTCGCTATATGGCACCGCAACGTGATGTTTATGCTCGTCTTGCCAGTGAACGTTTGCCGTGGATGAGCGATGACCAACGCCGTCGGATGCAGGATATTGCCGATCGCCTTGGGCGCGGCCTTGACGAAATCGACGCCTGTATAGCACGGACTGGCGTGATGGCGGATGAAATCGCTCAGGTGATGCAGGAAAATTTAGCTCGTCGTACCTATACAATGTCGTTGATGGCAATGGTCTTTTTACCCAGTACCTTTCTGACCGGGTTATTTGGCGTCAACCTTGGTGGGATCCCTGGCGGCGGGTGGCAATTCGGATTTTCAATTTTTTGTATTCTGTTAGTTGTTCTTATTGGTGGTGTTGCTTTATGGTTGCATCGTAGTAAATGGTTGTAACAAAAGCAATTTTTCCGGCTGTCTGTATACAAAAACGCCGCAAAGTTTGAGCGAAGTCAATAAACTGTCTACCCATTCAGGGCAATATCTCTCTTGCAGGTGAATGCAACGTCAAGCGATGGGCGTTGCGCTCCATATTGTCTTACTTCCTTTTTTGAATTACTGCATAGCACAATTGATTCGTACGACGCCGACTTTGATGAGTCGGCTTTTTTTTGCCTGTTATTTATCAGCGTCTACCCTTTAAGAGTCCACCCAATGACCGGAGGGAAATATGACGACACTTATTTATTTGCAAATTCCTGTCCCTGAACCGATTCCTGGCGATCCTGTTCCAGTGCCCGATTCGATCCCTCGCCCGCAACCCATGCCTGACCCACCACCCGATGAAGAACCGATTAAATTGTCGCATCGTGAGCGTAGATCTGCGAGGATACGCGCCTGCTAACTTTGCGTCGATGACCACGAGAATAGATTGTGACCGCTTTTTCTACCCTGAATGTTTTGCCTCCCGCCCAACTCACGAACCTTAATGAGTTGGGTTATTTAACCATGACGCCGGTGCAGGCCGCCGCGCTTCCGGCGATCCTTGCCGGAAAAGATGTTCGCGTGCAGGCGAAAACCGGCAGCGGCAAAACGGCGGCTTTTGGCCTCGGCTTGTTACAGCAAATTGATGCGTCGCTATTTCAAACCCAGGCTTTAGTGCTGTGTCCTACGCGTGAACTGGCGGATCAGGTGGCAGGTGAATTGCGTCGGCTGGCGCGTTTTCTGCCAAATACCAAAATTTTGACGTTGTGCGGTGGTCAACCGTTCGGTATGCAGCGTGATTCGTTGCAACATGCGCCGCATATTATCGTGGCAACGCCGGGGCGTTTGCTGGATCACCTGCAAAAAGGCACGGTATCACTGGATACGTTGAATACGCTGGTGATGGATGAGGCCGACCGCATGCTGGATATGGGATTTAGCGATGCCATTGATGATGTCATCCGTTTTGCGCCTGCATCTCGACAGACGCTTCTGTTTTCGGCAACCTGGCCGGAAGCCATCGCTGCAATCAGCGGACGAGTGCAACGCGATCCTTTGGCGATTGAAATTGACTCAACAGATGCTTTGCCACCCATTGAACAACAATTTTATGAGACATCCAGCAAAGGCAAAATTCCTCTGTTGCAACGGTTATTAAGCTTGCATCAGCCATCCTCTTGCGTGGTGTTTTGCAATACCAAAAAAGATTGCCAGGCTGTCTGCGACGCGCTGAATGAAGTAGGGCAAAGTGCATTGTCGTTACACGGCGATCTGGAGCAACGCGATCGCGATCAGACTCTGGTACGTTTTGCTAACGGTAGCGCCCGTGTACTGGTTGCTACTGATGTTGCTGCGCGTGGTCTGGATATTAAATCGCTTGAGCTGGTGGTGAACTTTGAGCTGGCGTGGGACCCTGAAGTTCATGTACATCGCATCGGTCGTACAGCTCGTGCAGGAAATAGCGGTCTGGCGATCAGTTTCTGTGCTCCGGAAGAAGCACAGCGGGCCAATATCATTTCTGACATGTTGCAGATAAAACTTAACTGGCAAACGCCGCCAGCTAATAGTTCCATTGTGCCGCTGGAAGCAGAAATGGCAACGTTGTGTATCGATGGCGGGAAAAAAGCCAAAATGCGCCCGGGTGATGTATTAGGTGCACTGACAGGAGATATCGGGCTTGATGGCGCAGATATTGGCAAAATCGCCGTGCATCCGGCGCATGTCTATGTCGCGGTCCGTCAGGCTGTTGCTCATAAAGCATGGAAACAGTTACAGGGCGGGAAGATTAAAGGAAAAACGTGCCGGGTGCGGTTATTAAAATAATGAAATGTTGAATTGCCGGGTGCAAGAGTAAACATCTTATTCGGGATTGCCGGATGCGACGCTGGCCGCGTCTTATCCGGCCTCCATAAGAGTAGCCCAATACGCTTGCGCATCGGGCGCTATCCTGGTTATTTCACTTCAACCACATTCAGTCGTAACTCATCCAACTGATTTTCATCTTCTTCTGGCTGCCAGCCCGCCGGTTGTAGTGGGATCTCTTCGCGATCAAACGCCAGATCACCCCCGTTAACCACTTCAGAACCGTGGGTAATGCCTTTAAAATCGAACAGGTTGGTATCGCACAGATGCGACGGCACTACATTCTGCATCGCGCTGAACATCGTCTCGATACGCCCTGGATAACGTTTATCCCAGTCACGCAACATGTCAGCAATCACCTGACGTTGCAGGTTAGGCTGTGAACCGCACAGGTTGCACGGAATAATCGGGAACGCTTTTGCATCGGCAAATCGCTGAATATCTTTCTCGCGGCAGTAGGCCAGCGGACGAATAACGATATGTTTGCCATCATCGCTCATCAGTTTCGGAGGCATACCTTTCATCTTGCCGCCGTAGAACATATTTAAGAACAACGTTTGCAGGATATCGTCACGATGGTGACCCAACGCGATCTTCGTCGCCCCCAGTTCCGTTGCGGTACGATAAAGGATACCGCGACGAAGGCGAGAACACAGTGAGCAAGTGGTTTTGCCCTCTGGAATCTTCTCTTTCACGATACCGTAAGTGTTCTCTTCGACAATCTTGTACTCAACGCCCAGCTTTTCAAGATACTCGGGCAGAACGTGTTCTGGGAAGCCCGGTTGCTTTTGATCGAGGTTAACAGCCACCAGCGAAAAATTGATTGGCGCGCTTTGCTGCAAATTGCGCAGAATCTCCAGCATGGTATAGCTGTCTTTACCCCCTGAGAGGCAAACCATGATGCGATCGCCTTCTTCAATCATATTGAAGTCAGCAATGGCTTCGCCCACGTTACGACGCAGACGTTTTTGTAATTTGTTCAGGTTGTATTGTTCTTTCTTTGTAATTTGTTGATTTTCTTGCATTATTTCAGTTCTCTGGTACTAAATGGGGCAAATTGGGGGCAAACTTTGCAACTACGATAACCGCGCATTCAACATGGCTATCTGTTCGTCGTTCATGTCATCAATCCACATACCGTAAATTTCATACACCATCTGCGCAGTTTCATGCCCCATTTGGCTGGCTATAAATGCCGGGTTCGCTCCTGCCGTCAACAGCCAGCAGGCAAAAGTATGCCGCGTATGGTACGGATTACGGCGGCGAATACCAGCACGTTTTACTGCTGCATTCCACCTTGCCCCCAAACTGCTTACCGAGTAATAAGGTTTTTGTTTTCCGTTACACACCCTGGGCATGAAAACAAAATGCAGTTTTTGCTTTTCGGTTCTGCCGTACTCCCGATGATAAAAGGTGATTTCGCTTTTGCGATGATGCCCGGTCAGTTTGTATTGCTCCTTCAGTGCTTCAAGAGCAGGCTGCAGTAGTGTTACTGTTCGGATCCCGGCATTTGTTTTTGGGGGACCGAACATATCAAGTATCGTCAGGTTTCTTCTGACATTCACTATTCCCTTTTCGAGATCCACATCCTCCCACGCCAGAGCTGCCAGTTCCCCGTGACGAAGTCCTGAGTAAACGGCAAATTTCCACAAGTTCTGGCTCTGTCCTTTTTCACTTTCCATTAATGCATTGAATTCTGTTTTAGATAACGGATCAGGCTTTATTCTGTTTCGCTGTAATTTTTTTACTCCTTCAAATGGTTTGGTTGATATAAATCCCGACTGATACGCAAAACGCAACAGCGAACAGAGCAGGGCGATATAGTTATCAACTGTGCGCACGGTTCTTCCTTTTTTGTTGGATCTTGGATTATCCAGGTAAAGCGTTTCTCCATGCAGCAGTTCATTCCGGTAGTTTAAGATATCGCTATAACGAATATGTGATATCGGGGTACTTTCACAAATTATTATTCTGAGTGTTTTTAATTGTGATTTCGTTTTCTTCATTGTGTTTGTTGTTAACTCTGTCTCTTTAATTTTTGTCCAGATATCACAAAGCTCTCCGAACGTTTTTATGACTCTCGTTGTCACCATTTTTGCCCCAGTGCTGGACTGGGGAAAACGTCTTAAATACTCAAATTCACCGGAGTTTATTTCATGAACTATCAGCGCTCTTAAATTTCCGGCCTTTTTAATATTACTGTTTGTAATCTCCCAGCCTTTTAATGTTTCCCGACATCGTTTTCCTCGAAACATGAACCAGATGCGAATGTATCTACCTCTAATCTCGACACCTGTTGGTAATTTAGACATATCATGAGTCTTTGATAAACTGATTTATCTTTGGATAGTTGTACCAGATAATCCCTCGTTTGCTGTCTGGCTTACCTAAAGGAGATACTCGTTTGAAGTGGAAGCCCTCCACCCAACAGTTCTGGCGGTATGCTTCAATTTGTCTGGCCCCCAGACCAGTGCGAAGCATCAGGCCGTATTCAACCATCCACTCTTCATTAAAGATTACTTGTGCCATCGCATCACCTCTGGCAGGCGCCAATGTTAGACTGAAATTGACGCCCGATGTTGATTATTAATAATCAGCTATGAAGTTTTAATTTGAATACAATGCAATTCTCGAGGACTGAAGTTTCTCGCAATTAAAATTTATCAGTTTTACTTTCTGCTCTCTGGAAACGCCTGCTTCTTTTTTACCTGAGAGCATTTTTTCGCATTCTGATTTCGTTAGTTTAGATTTTGAATATCTTGTCCAGTTAGTAGGAGTGCCACCTTCCTTTTCAATAGTGGCGGTAATTTTATACATGAACACCTCCATTATTATTTCCAGTGGTTCGTTTATTCCATCTTTCGAGTGCTTCTTTTTCACTTCCACCATAACCGGTTCGGGATTCGCATCCGTTACACTTCGCTCGGTAATATCCTGAAATGGCTTTCACCGTTACTGATGGACAACCACAAAATGGACATGGTTTAACATTGTCATATCTCATAATTTTTCTCATAAAAAATATTTCAAGTTGGCGGTGCATTACACCGCCAGCCTGAATTATTCCTCTGAATTATCGATTACACTGTATTCCCCGGTTAATACAGAGGAATCTGCAGGATCGATTGTCAGTGGTTCCTTTTCATCCATTGATACTGCACGCTGGATCTCAATTGATACGGGCAGATATTTGAACAGGCGACGAATAGCCGTTTTCTTTGCCATTTCTTCCCAGTGAGTTACCCACGGCCCGTTATTACCAGCTTTACTCAGGCTGCGCACCAGCTCAATCTGTTTGCGCGTCATAACTTCAAACTGAGTACCTCCGTCTTTCAGTCTTGCGACAGCATAGACGTGGGTAACCGGGGCATCTTCGTTTTCTCCCGGGCGGTGTATTAACTTTTCATCAAGGCCAAATTCGAAGCTAAACTCGTCACCTTCACGGACAACACGGGCTGACAGGCTGGCGATTTGACCAGAACGGCGAGCCAGATCAATCATGCCGCGATAGCCAATGATTAGCTGAACGTTCTTTTTACCGCTCTTTTCGTTTTTATTACCAAAAGGCAGTAAATATGCATGACCGAGGGCGCTACCTGGCTCAAGTCCGAGCTGTGAACACTGTACGATCGCACTGACAAAACTCATAGTGTCACAGTTTCCTAACGCCGGAACTTTACGAATTTCTGTGGTGGCGATACGGATCATACGTTCAGCCGTCATATGGCGTGGAAGAGCTGCTGCCAGTTGCTCTTTCATTGATGGCTGGTTAATAAAACTAATCACGTCGCTATTTTTAACTGCTGCTGGTGCACGGTTTCCCTGAGTTTTTTGCAGATCGGCTTTTGCGATTGGTGGTTGCTTAGTCATTTGCATATTCCTTAGCCCAGCGGGGCAGTGATAATGTCTTAATAGCTGGCCATTCATCGGTATTCAGGCAGTCAGACAGGGTTCGCAGATTGCGGTGATATTCCTGTTGACCTGCCAGTTTTGCTTCTTCGCCCATCATGAAAATTTCAACCGGATAACGTCCGCATTCAATAGTTGTGCTGGCAACCAGAAAAACGAAAGTTGGCTGCACTCCAAACTGTGCTTCATAACCGTCACTGTAGAATGCATCCTGAACGTGATAGCGGTAGTCGTAATAAGCGGTTTTGAATCGTTGAATATCCGCCGTAGTTTTCACGTCCATGATCCAGTGAAATTCAGGGATAATTTTGTCCGGACGGCACCGACACAAAATTCCTGTTTCAGGATCTTCCCAGTAAATTGATGATTCAGCGTGTCCGGCGCTTTCAACAAGCCATTGCCCCAGCGGCAAAGCCATAACGCTTTGATACATGAGTTCAATTTTCCGGCCTTCTTCCGCAGTGATAACCGTTTTTCCTGTGCTTGCGCATTCCATCAGAAACGCTTTCTCTTCTTCTTTTCCGGCGTTTGTACGGCGGTTAAATTCAGGTGCTACGATAAAGCGGTTACTGAATTCTTCCGGTTCAAGTACCCGGCAGTGGAAAGCAGTTCCTAAATCGAGCGTTTTTGTCTTTGTGGTGTCCACGGGGGCATTTTTACGCCACAAATATAGTGCCGGAGTATCAGCAATGTCATCGAGCTGAGACTTACTGATACCGGGACCCGCGTGGTAATTCTCATTCGAAATTCCGTAATAAATACCTGGCTCTATGTCTTCTACGATTACGGGATCTGCGACTTCGCCAGTTTCATCACTGCAATCGCGATGCGGATCGCTGCCAGCATTCTCATTGTGCGGATGTTCAGCGCCTTCCATTTCCTCCGGATCATTTTCCTTAGCTTCAACCTGACTCTCTTCAGCGAATGTTTCCTGGTATGTTGCGTCGCCCATCACCGCACCACAGTCAGGGCAGTTATCCCCGCCAGTCTGGCCGCAGGCATTGCAGGCTATTTCCGGTTCCTGTTGCACTACTGGCTCAGGTTGATTCATATCTGGGCTGGTTTTTTCCGTTTCTGGCTGGTTCTGGTACACACAATCGCGAGTCTGGATCCCCTTTACCCATTTCGGATCGTTCGGGTCGCTAATTCCGTCAACAAATTCACCACGTGATGCAGCAAGCAATTTATCGGCATCGACAGGATTTTTTGATGGAATGTTTTTCCGGGCTTCATGGAGTTCTGCCCGCAGTTCCTGATATTTCGCATCAACAGAATTTACCTGTGACTGAGCATCCAGCGGCTGCGTGTCCTGATGATGTTCAGTTGCGTCCGGTTCCATTGTTTCAGCCTCTCCCTGTTCAACTGCCGTTGTTCCAGATGGTTGCGGTTTTTCTTCATCATCCTGTTTTCCTTCTTCTGTTACTCGCTGCGGCATCGGGGCAGAGGAGCGACCGCAGGCAATATCCACGATTTCCGGATCAGGGTTGGCATGATCGGTTTCAGTCAGTACTTTGTTCAGATATTCAGTGACGTGCGCGGGGATGACCTCGATCCCAATTGGTGCTTCTTTTACGGACGCAACCACGATGGCGCGGGAATAATCCAGCCCGCCAGGCATGGTGATGAATTTGTCGCGGAAAACAGAAAAGGGCGGTTTATTTTCAGCGATAATTTCCTCAATGCGTTTAGCGTGTGCCGGATGAAGGTTATAGATGTCCAGATCCATTGAACGGGCCAGTACGCCAGTGGCTACGTCGCGCGCCAGTGACGTCAGATCGTGTACGAAACCTTCGCCGCGATCGGTGAGGTTTCCGCCGCCAGCATTAGCACCGGAACGCGGCAATTACTGACATGCAGATGCGTCAGCGTGATGTTGCTGCGCTCGATGCAAAATACACGAAGGAGTTAGCTGATGCGAAAGCTGAAAATGATGTTCTGCGTGATGATGTTGCCGCTGGTCGTCGTCGGTTGCACATCAAAGCAGTCTGTCAGTCAGTGCGTGAAGCCACCACCGCCTCCGGCGTGGATAATGCAGCCTCCCCCCGACTGGCAGACACCGCTGAACGGGATTATTTCACCCTCCGGGAACGACTGGTAATGATGCAGGCCCAACTTGAAGGTGCTCAGCAATACATAACCGAGCAGTGTTTAAAGTAAAATCTTAACTACAATATGATTCATTTTGATGATTGTTTCATAAGGAACAGTGAAGTAAGATCTAAGAGGAGTTAAATTTTATACAGTATAATCATAATATTGCAGCAAGGTGGTTATAATTGAAAGAATATTTAGATATGAATACATCTCATGTAAGAGTTGTTACTCATATGTGTGGGTTCCTGGTTTGGCTCTATAGTCTTTCAATGTTGCCACCAATGGTTGTAGCATTGTTTTATAAAGAAAAAAGCCTGTTCGTTTTCTTTATAACTTTCGTTATATTTTTTTGCATTGGTGGCGGAGCGTGGTATACAACTAAGAAATCTGGCATTCAATTACGTACCCGTGATGGGTTTATTATAATTGTAATGTTTTGGATTTTGTTTTCTGTTATTAGTGCATTCCCTTTATGGATTGACTCAGAACTTAATTTAACGTTCATTGATGCTCTGTTTGAAGGGGTTTCTGGAATAACAACAACAGGAGCAACTGTAATTGATGATGTTAGTTCATTACCTCGGGCATATTTGTACTATCGGTCACAGTTAAATTTTATAGGTGGTTTAGGAGTTATTGTTCTGGCGGTTGCTGTATTGCCATTATTGGGTATTGGTGGTGCAAAGCTTTATCAGTCAGAAATGCCGGGGCCATTTAAGGATGACAAACTCACTCCCCGCCTGGCCGATACGTCACGGACACTGTGGATAACTTATTCTTTATTAGGTATTGCTTGTATTGTCTGTTATAGACTTGCAGGAATGCCTTTGTTTGATGCTATTTGTCACGGGATTTCCACAGTTTCGCTTGGTGGTTTCTCAACTCATAGCGAGAGTATCGGATATTTTAATAACTATTTGGTTGAGCTGGTGGCTGGTTCTTTTTCCCTGCTATCGGCTTTCAACTTCACTCTTTGGTATATTGTTATTAGCAGGAAAACGATAAAACCTTTAATCAGAGATATTGAACTTCGTTTCTTTCTGTTAATAGCCTTAGGGGTGATCATTGTTACCTCTTTCCAGGTCTGGCATATAGGTATGTATGACTTGCATGGAAGTTTTATTCATTCGTTTTTTCTTGCCAGCTCCATGCTCACTGATAATGGTTTAGCTACGCAGGATTATGCAAGTTGGCCCACGCACACGATAGTGTTTTTGCTGTTGTCAAGTTTCTTTGGGGGATGTATAGGTTCAACTTGTGGTGGAATTAAGTCACTTCGATTTCTTATACTTTTCAAACAAAGCAAACACGAGATAAATCAGCTTTCTCATCCCAGAGCGTTGTTGAGTGTAAATGTAGGAGGGAAGATAGTTACAGATCGTGTAATGAGGTCTGTATGGAGTTTCTTTTTTCTTTATACTCTCTTCACGGTGTTTTTTATACTGGTGTTAAATGGTATGGGATATGATTTTCTTACATCATTTGCAACAGTGGCTGCATGTATTAATAATATGGGATTAGGTTTTGGGGCTACTGCATCGTCATTCGGAGTGCTTAATGACATTGCAAAATGTTTAATGTGCATAGCTATGATTCTTGGTCGCCTTGAAATTTATCCTGTTATTATATTGTTTTCAGGTTTTTTTTGGCGCTCCTAATATATGGCTGATTTATAATTGTGAGTTTAATATTATGTTGACTCACTCATTGATCCAATACCTAACTTTACCAGCAACCCCTCCGTCCCCAGTAGCACTGGCTGCTGGGGTGCGTTTTATTCATAAAGCAAGGCTGTATGAGCGAGAAATTAAAGATAGTCTATCGCCCATTACAAGAATTGTCACCGTATGCGCACAACGCCAGGACGCACAGCCCTGAGCAGGTGGCACAACTGGTAGAAAGTATTAAGCAATTCGGCTGGACTAATCCGGTGCTGATTGACGAAAAGGGCGAAATTATTGCGGGTCACGGTCGTGTTATGGCGGCTGAAATGCTCAAAATGGATTCTGTTCCGGTCATTGTTCTGTCTGGCCTGACGGATGAGCAGAAAAAGGCGTACCGCCTGGCAGATAATCGCCTGCCGATGAATGCTGGCTGGGATGAAGATCTGTTGCGGATGGAGCTGTCGGACCTAATCAATGCTGATTTTGATGTCTCCCTGACAGGCTTCATCCCGACAGAAATTGATGAACTGTTGACGGATGTTTTGCCCGGTACAGGAAATGAGGAGGAGCCGTATACGACGAAAATTGATACGCCTGTTTATGAGCCGTCGGGCGGTAAACCGGATATCAGTGAACTGTACGACGATACGAAAACTCAGGAGCTGATCAGCCGGATACGTTCGGCGTCCCTTGAGCCTGATATTGAGAAATTCCTCCTGTGTGCGGCAGAACGTCACACGGTGTTTAATTTCAGCAGAATTGCGGACTATTACGCTCACGCCCCCTCTGAAATTCAGTGTTTTTTCGAGGAGTCGGCGCTGGTGATCATTGATTATCAGCAGGCTATTGAAAATGGATTTGTCCGGATGACGCAGCGCATGGTGGAGATCATGCATGGTGGTGAGGAGGAGGAATATGCGTGATGATTTTTGCGCCTTTATTCTGACTCACGGGCGACCGGACAAAGTTCTGACTTACCGGACGTTGCGTCGTGCTGGCTATACCGGGAAAATTTTTATCGTTGTTGATGATGAAGATAAGACACGAAATCAGTACATGGCTGAATTTGGTGAACAGGTGCTGGTGTTTTCCAAAGCCGATATCGCCAGTCGTTTTGACGAAGCCGATAATTTCTGTGACCGCCGCTCAATTTTTTACGCCCGTAATGCCTGTTTCGACCTGGCAAAACTGGTCGGGTGTAAATACTTCATTCAGCTCGATGATGATTATCACGAGTTCCAGTTTCGGGTGGATCGCAACTATGACCAGGCCTATTTTCCGATAAGGAAACTGGATGCGATCCTTTCTGAAATGCTGGCGTACTACGAATCAATACCTGCTCTTTCCATCGCTATGTCGCAGGGCGGGGATTTTCTTGGTGACAATGGCGGCCATGCTTCGTGGGTGAAACGCAAGGCAATGAACAGCTTTATCTGTTCGGTTGATCGACCGTTCTCATTCATGGGGCGCATTAACGAGGATGTGAATACGTACACGAATCTCGGTCGCTGTGGTGAATTGTTTATGACGATCGGTGCTGTCCAGTTAGGGCAGAAACAGACGCAGAAAAACAGCGGCGGAATGACCGAGCTGTATCTGGATTCCGGAACCTACGTTAAAAGTTTTTACTCCGTCATGTATGCGCCGTCGTGCGTAAAAATCTCACTGATGGGTGCCAGCCATAAACGCATTCACCATCAGGTCACCTGGAACAACGCTGCAGTAAAAATCCTTCACGAAAAATACAGGAAGAAGACACCCTGCATATCAATGGGGGTGACAAATGATTCCGTATTCGAAAGTCGAGTCTCTGGCAGCGTGCCGGATGACTGCACAACAAATCGCTGACGTTCTGGATGTTGATCTGAACCGACTGAAAGAAAATCGGGAAGCAATGACAGATTTTTATGCGGCCATCCGTAAGGGCAGAGCGAAAGGTGAAGCCGAGTTACGAGCGGCATTGTTTAAGCTTGCCAGAAAAGGGGATGCCTTTGCTCTGCGCGAACTACTCAGGGTGGATAAAAATCAGGACTAACTGATGAGCAGACCGGACTGGGGGGCGTTGCAGCAGGAGTATATTGCTGAATACACCCGCTCCGGTATATCTCCGGTGGCATGGTGTGAAGCAAGGGGACTGAATTACGCAACAGCCCGTCGTTACATCAAAAAAACTCCGAAAAATGCGCAGACAGAAATGTGCAAAACTGCGCAAAAAAGTGCGCAGAAAAAATCTGCGCAGACTGCACAAAAGCGGAACGAAAAATCTCAGGAAAAAAAGCCAGTATTCGATGCGGGCCTGAATGAGGGCGACGCGGAGGAATTTTCGTTCTGTCCCGATGAATTCGGCATTTCTGACCAGCAGGCTAAGTTTGCGATGCTTGTTGCTCAGGGTAAAAAGCCGACAGAGGCGTACCGACTAGCCGGTTATGAGGGGCAAGGTGCGACAGCTAACAGCAACGCCAGTCGTATGCTTAGAAATGCCAGGGTTTTTCGCGCTATCAGCTACTTCCGCAATCAGTACCAGAAACGCTATACCGCAGACCTGGATTTACTAGTGAGTCAGTTGATGGCTATTGTCCTGGCCGACCCCAATCAGCTTGCACAATTTCGCCGTGTTAACTGCCGTTATTGCTGGGGCGAGAATCATCTCTACCAGTGGCGCGATATAGCAGAATTCGACAAGGCAGCGGCGCAGGCTTCCAGAGATGGCAAACCCGAACCGGAATATGGAGGCCTCGGCTTTGTTGATAACGCCATACCCAATCCGGACTGCCCGAAGTGCTGCGGTGAGGGAACGGGACAGCTTTATATGGCTGATACCACTCTGCTTGATGGGGATGCGCGGCAATTATATGCAGGGGCAAAATTCGGAAAATTCGGCGTTGAGATCCTGCTGGAGGATAAGGCTGCCGCCCGGCGTGAATTGTTGCGTTTGTTTTCTGCTGGCGGGGCTTTATGTGCAGATAAACGGCTACAGGAACTGGAAATTGAACGGCGCAGAATGGAAAACCAGAAGCTGCGCAAAGAGATCGAAACGGTGGAAGATAATGAACATCCCCAGCCTGTGGCGATCAATATTAATGTGGTTGATGCCAGAGTAAGGAGTGATGAAGATGATCTCTCCGACGCTTAACCGCACTGCTATTAACAGCATGTTTACCAGTCTCTCCGGAGAGCTGAACGAGCTGGCAATTTATGAGGCTGGTTATGCGTGGCTGGACGATTAAGGGCAAACCTGCCAGTGGTCGAGCCGTATTATCTCAGGAACAGGACGGCATTAAATCGCACACCCACAGCGCCAGCGCATCCAGTACGGATTTGGGGACGAAAAACACATCGTCGTTTGATTACGGCACTAAATCCACGAATAACACCGGGGCGCATACCCATAGTGTTAGCGGTACGGCTGCTTCAGCCGGTGCACATACCCATTCGATGACATTTGTTTCAGGTGGTTCCAGTGGTGCTCCGGGAAGTGGAGCATCTGATTATTCTAAATACAGTGTTAACACTTCTTCTGCAGGCGCTCATACGCACTCTGTATCGGGTACTGCTGCAAGCGCAGGTGCACACGCACATACTGTGGGTATTGGTGCTCATACGCACTCGGTTGCGATTGGCTCACATGGACACACCATCACCGTTAACGCTGCTGGTAACGCGGAAAACACCGTCAAAAACATCGCATTTAACTATATTGTGAGGCTTGCATAATGGTATTCAGAATGAGTGAACAACCACGGACCATAACAATTTATAATCTGCTGGCCGGAACTAATGAATTTATTGGTGAAGGTGATGCATATATTCCGCCTCATACAGGTCTGCCAGCAAACAGTACCGATATTGCACCGCCAGATATTCCGGCAGGCTTCGTGGCTGTTTTCAACAGTGATGAGGCATCGTGGCATCTCGTTGAAGATCATCGGGGTAAAACGGTTTATGACGTGGCTTCCGGCGACGCGTTATTTATTTCTGAACTCGGTCCGTTACCGGAAAATGTTACCTGGTTATCGCCGGAAGGGGAGTTTCAGAAGTGGAACGGCACAGCCTGGGTGAAGGATACGGAAGCAGAAAAACTGTTCCGGATCCGGGAGGCGGAAGAAACAAAAAACAACCTGATGCAGGTAGCCAGTGAGCATATTGCGCCGCTTCAGGATGCTGCAGATCTGGAAATTGCAACGGAGGAAGAAATCTCGTTGCTGGAAGCATGGAAAAAGTATCGGGTATTGCTGAACCGTGTTGATACGTCAACTTCACAGGATATTGAATGGCCAGCACTGCCGTAGGGTAAAACATATAAATTCTATAATTAGATGTATCTTTCCATTTACGGCAAGGAAGGGGGCTTGGAAGACGTAAAGCATCTCACACCGAGATTATTTTTTATATGTCAGGTGTCTGAAGTTTTGCTTTGGCTCTTAAAATGGTTTGCCGCGAGGTTTTGAATTCCCGGGCAATGGCACTTATACTTACACCTGACTTAATTCGTTCGAATACCACCTGTTTCTGTTCTTCATTTAACACAGGTGGTCGACCAAAACGTTTCCCTGCGCCGCGGGCTCTTACTATCCCGGAATGAGTGCGTTCAAGTAAAAGGTCTCGTTCAAATTCAGCGACTGCTGAAATTACTTGCATCATCATTTTTCCTGTTGGACTGGTCAGGTCAATGCCCCCCAATGCTAAGCAATGCACTCTGATACCTGTTTCGGTCAGTTGTTCCACTGTTTTCCTGATATCCATTGCATTACAACCAAGGCGATCCAGTTTTGTCACAATCAATTGATCACCACATTTCAGGCGAGCAAGCAACCGGTTAAAACCAGGACGCTCACTGGTTGCTGCTGAGCCACTAATGTGTTCTTCGATTATTTGCTGAGGTTTGATTTTAAAACCTGCACTTTCGATTTCCCGGCGTTGATTTTCGGTGGTCTGATCCAGCGTTGATATCCGACAGTAAGCAAAAATTTGAGACATAGTGAGACTCTATACGAAATTGGTGTTCATATCATAATGCATCTCAGAAAATAATTATGATTATTTTTGTGCATATTTGTATGTACACGTTCGAAAATAAACGAATGCGTATGCAACCCCGTAATTTTGGTGAGACCCAAAATCGATTTTGTGAAAAATGGCTTTAACTCGGTTTGTTTTTCGAGTTCCGGGCGGACTCAAGGAAGAAGAATAGTGTTGCGTGTTATTTTAACCAGATTTCAAGTTGTTTGGTCGTGGAAAAGTGGAGCAAAATGTTGTTAAAGTGGAAAAATGATAAAAAAGTAAGTTTATTATATTACATTTTACCATTTAAATTTTGGTTGTCTTTAAGAACTGATATCGCTGTTTGTAATAATTCTTTGTTATCCAGCCATGATTTTTTCTTTATGTTTCCTTCAATGTAATCAAGCAATGTTCTGGTATTGATAGGTCTTCCCTGTTTTGCTACTTCCACTACAGCATCCCCTAGGATAATTCTTACTTCAGGAAGCTGCGCAGGGAACCACTTTAGGGTGTCTTTTGATTTCATGAAGATATTCCTTAAAATATTATTGATTTTCATTGCGATATTGTATGTCTGATTCAGGATATGTTGACTTATACATCGGTTTTGTCTGGGTTATTGGATATGCCAATCCCTAATTTTATTAGGGCATGACTAAAAATGCTGAATATGATAAGGAGAGATGTGATTATCAGTATGCTGTTCATATAACCTCGAATTAGTAATGTGTTATATATGATATAGTTGACAATTTTTATCTTGGGTGTTCTTAAAGTTCGTAGATAAACATTGTCGTTTCAGGTATACAGGAATGCTAACAGGTGGCAGCAAAAATCAGGCGGTTTATGGCGCAAGCTGAAGCGGCAACTGCAAACTATCTTATGCAGAGACTCTACACGGATTGGGTTTAAAAGTATACATAGATAACAGTTTTTATCTGAAGAAGAAAAATATCAAGGTGATATAGCCTATATGCCTATGATGCGGAGGAATGAATGTGATGGGAGTGATGTATCTGAATAGTTGAAAAACCGCAGTCACGTCGTATGCAAGAACGTGCTGCGGTTGGTTTGACTTTGATTGAGACGTTTTGGAATTTTTTTTTGTGGCAAAAATGGGGCAAAACGCTGCAAAAGGGGCAAAAAAGGGGCAAAAAAAGAGTGGATTATCGTAGTTTATTGTTCTCGCTGATGATGTTTAACACATTGAAAAATAAGTAAAACACTTATGAGTCAGATAGTTGTGATTTTTGCCCTTACTTGTTCAGGTTGTATTGTTCTTTCTTACTAATTTCTTGATTTTGCGACATTTAAAAGCGACTCAATTCGTTATATGGCATCAGAAGAGTATGCGTCATGCCGGAACGCCCAGCATAAGAAATCTGATATAAAAACTGTGGCGTGTATGGTACGGATTAGAGGGGAAAATGTCAGCACATTTGCGAAATGAATCAAAAAGCCCGCAGCAATGTGCGGGCGTTAGTGTCAGCGCACAACCAGCACGGAGCACTCTGCGTGACGCACTACAGCTGCGGCGTTGGAACCGAGCAGATAAGTGGTGATATCCGGTCGATGGGAAGCAATGATGATCATATGAGCGGGGATCTTCTTCGCCAATTCCAGAATGCGGTCTTTGGGCGAGCCTTCCTCAACATGGACATGCACTCTGTCGGTTGGCAGTTTAAATTTTTTAATGATCTCTTCCAGTTGCGATTTGGCTTCCGCTTTCAGGTCATCCATTGCCGGTAATTCTGCGGAATACGCTAAACCCAGAGAGGCATAGTAGGGCAGTGAAGGTATTACCGTCAGGAAATGAACCTCTGCATCATCAATCTTTGCCTCTGCCTCAACGTGGCTAATCACGCGTTGAGTTAATTCTGAATCGGAAATATCGATAGGGACAAGAATCGTTCTGTTCATAAAACCTCCTGTTTTAGTATCCGCATAAAGTGTAACGCCAGATGACACTTTTTGTGTAATGACGGAGTTCACATTTTTAATTTAGATCAAAGGAGGAAGAATAAGCAGAAAAAGCCCGCCATAACAGCGGGCAGGAGGATTTAGAACTGATAAACCAGACCTAAAGCGACAATATCATCGGTAGAGATGCCATTGGCAGCGTAGAAGCTGTCATCTTCATCCAACAGGTTGATTTTATAGTCAACGTAGGTGGACATGTTTTTATTGAAATAGTAAGTCGCGCCAACATCGGCGTATTTAACCAGATCTTTATCATCAACACCTGCCGGGTTGTCTGCACCACCCGCAGCGTGCAGGTCACGGCCTTTAGACATCAGGAAAGAGACTGCCGGACGCAGACCAAAATCAAACTGGTACTGTGCAGTGACTTCAAAATTCTGGGTTTTGTTTGCCACAGCATAATCGCTGTCGCCAAACGGGGTCATATTACGCGTTTCTGAATACATGGTTGCCAGGTAAATATTGTTAGCATCGTATTTTAGCCCAGCAGTCCACGCGTCTGCTTTATCACCACCCGCCGCAGTATGGTTAACCTGGTCATTGGTGCGGTCAGAAGAGGTGTATGCCGCACCAGCGCTAAAGCCCATGCCTAAATCATATGTTGTGGAAAGACCCCAGCCGTCACCGTTTTCATGGCGAACATCACGTCCGTTGTTGGTGCCTTCCTGACCATTACTGGCTCCTTCGTTGTTACCTTGATACTGCACCGCGAAGTTCAGACCATTTACCAGACCGAAGAAATCAGTATTACGATAAGTCGCGACGCCATTGGCTCGACCAGTCATAAAGTTGTCTGCATTGGTATAAGAGTCACCGCCAAATTCAGGCAGCATATCGGTCCAGCCTTCGATGTCGTACATTACGCCATAATTACGTCCGTAATCGAAAGAACCGTAATCTGCAAATTTCAGCCCGGCAAATGCCAGACGGGTCCATGACTGGTTTTTTGAAGATTCAGTGTTGTTTGCCTGAATATTGTATTCCCATTGACCGTAGCCAGTGAGTTGATCGTTAATTTGGGTTTCGCCTTTAAAACCCAGACGCGCATAGCTCTGGTCGCCATCTTTCGCTGAATTATCAGAAAAATAATGCAGGCCATCAACTTTGCCATACAGATCTAATTTGTTGCCGTCTTTATTATAAACTTCGGCTGCATGTGCAGCACCTGCGGCGAGCAGGGCAGGAATTAAAAGTGCCAGTACTTTGCTTTTCATTGAATAAATCCTTTAGTTATTTTATTTGCCTTTTATCCCCATTTCGGGGAGTGAAAACATCCTAAAGGAGAAGTTCAGTTAGCCGATAAATATCATTTGTTACGCCTTAAGTAAAACCTTAATCAAATAATTCCTCTGAAATGATAATAAGTCTGGTGAATGTATCGAAGATAATACATACAAAATAAAAATTATACTTTTAATTTGCTATACGTTATTCTGCGCGGGTTATATGCCTTTATTGTCACAGATTTTATTTTCTGTTGGGCCATTGCATTGCCACTGATTTTCCAACATATAAAAAGACAAGCCCGAACAGTCGTCCGGGCTTTTTTTTTAGAATTGGATAATCCTTATCCAGAGCATTTAATCGGTGTTGCTTTTTTCCGCTTTTCCGGCCATTTGTGCCAGGAAGTCATAGCGTTTTTGCAAATCAGCTGCAGCATCTTTCCATAACTGTTCTGCCACTTCTGGCTGCTGCGAATTCAGCCGACGGAAACGTTGCTCGTGAAGTAACGTTTCTTCCAGTGCTTCTGACGGCGGGCGTGAATCCAAGGCCAGCGGCAGTTTGCCTTCATCGGCACGACGCGGATCAAAGCGATATAGCGGCCAGAAGCCGGTAGCTGTGAGTTGGCGCATCTGGTCGTGGCTGAGTGCCAGATCGTAACCATGCTCTTCACACGGGCTATAAGCAATGATCAGCGATGGCCCCGGATACGCTTCCGCTTCCTGAATCGCTTTCACCGTCTGGTTCAGCTGCGCGCCGAGAGAAATCTGCGCCACATAAACATGACCGTACATCATCATACTGACGCCAAGATCTTTACGCGCTTTACGTTTGCCGTGCTCGCCAAATTTAGTTACTGCACCCAGCGGTGTCGCTTTCGACGCCTGACCACCGGTGTTGGAATAGCATTGCGTATCCAGCACCAGAATGTTGACGTTTTCCGTCAAACTCAATACATGATCCAGACCGCCAAAGCCGATATCGTAAGCCCAGCCATCACCACCAATCAGCCAGATTGATTTTTCCACCAGTGCATCTGCATCACGTAGCAGTTCATGTGCTTCGGCAACATCGTTGAGTTGCTGGCGTAAAGCTGCAACCTGTTCACGACGAACCTCTGGCGTGGCGTCTGATTTCAACGCCGTCAGTAATTCCGCCGGGATTTTATCGGCAAATTGATCCAGCAGACGCAGCACGCGGACACGGTGTTGATCGACCGTCAGGCGGAAACCAAGGCCAAATTCGGCATTATCTTCAAATAGAGAGTTCGCCCATGCCGGCCCACGACCGTTGGCATCGGTGGTATACGGTGTAGAGGGCAGGTTACCGCCATAAATTGAAGAACAGCCAGTGGCGTTAGCGATCAACATCCGGTCGCCATAGAGCTGAGTCAGTAATTTAATATACGGCGTCTCGCCACAACCGGAGCAAGCACCTGAATATTCAAACAGCGGTGTAATCAGCTGCGATGTACGAATATCAATACGTTCCAGTTTGCTACGGTCGATTTCTGGCAGGTTGAGGAAGAAATCGTAATTGATTTTCTCTTCTTCGACATGTTCCAGGCGAGACATCATATTGATGGCTTTAATCTCTGGATTCTGACGGTCTTTCGCCGGGCAAACTTCGACGCACAGGTTACAACCGGTGCAATCTTCCGGTGCCACCTGCAAGACATATTTCTGCCCGCGCATATCACGCGATTTCACATCCAGCGAATGCAGGCTGGCAGGGGCGTTTTCCATCGCTTCAGGCGGCACCACTTTTGCGCGAATAGCTGAGTGTGGGCAAGCGGCAACGCAGTGGTTACATTGGGTACAGAGTTCCTCTTTCCAGATGGGGATCTCTTCGGCGATATTGCGTTTTTCCCAGCGCGTAGTGCCCATCGGCCAGGTGCCGTCTGGCGGCAGCGCCGAAACGGGGAGGGCGTCACCAAGCCCGGCGAGCATCGCAGCGGTTACGGTTTTCACGAAATCAGGGGCGGCATCGGAAACCACTGGCGGTCGATTGGCGCTGTGCGGATTTACCGGTTGCAACGGAACTTCTTCTACGGATTCACGCGCCAGCGCCAGAGCCTGCCAGTTGCGTTCCACCAGATCCTGGCCTTTGCTACTGTAACTTTTGGCAATCGCACCCTGCAATTCTGCGAGGGCGCTATCGCCAGGCAGAATTTGCGTCAGATGGAAAAAAGCCATCTGCATGACGGTATTAATACGGGCCGCCAGGCCACATTCGCGGGCGATTTTCGCCGCGTTAATCACATAGAAGCGCGCTTTTTTCTGGTTTAACACGGCCTGAACTTCTTGCGGCAAGCGCGACCACACTTCATCTGCGCTGTACGGTGTGTTGAGCAGGAAAATGCCGCCAGGTTTTAAACGCTCAGCCATCTGATATTTATCGATAAACTGCAACTGGTGGCAGCCAACAAAATCAGCCTGGGAAATGAGATAAGCGGAACGAATCGGCTGTTCGCTCACTCGAAGGTGAGAAACCGTCAGGCCGCCCGCCTTTTTGGAGTCGTAAACAAAATAGCCCTGTGCGTACCACGGCGTGGAATTACCGATAATCTTGATATTGTTTTTGGTCGCGGAAACGCTGCCATCACTACCAAGGCCATAAAACAAGGCTTCCAGTTTCGCCGAGTTTGGCAGGGTGTTTTCCGGCAACGGCAGTGACAGATTAGTCACATCATCGTAAATACCAACCGTAAAGCGCGCTTTCGGTTTAGCCGCGTTGAGCTCGGCAAATACCGCCAGTACACAGTCCGGGCCAAATTCTTTGGATGAAAGACCATAGCGCCCACCAATGACACGGGGCAGAGTTTCGCGCTCGCCATTATTAAAGGCTTCTGCCAGTGCGGTCATCACATCCAGATAGAGCGGTTCTGCCTGGGCACCGGGTTCTTTGGTTCTGTCCAGTACCGCCACGCTGCGTACGGATCCCGGCAGAGCTTGCAGTAAATGTTTAGCGGAGAAGGGGCGGTACAGGCGAACTTTCAGCACGCCGACATTTTCGCCACGGGTTAGCAATTCATCAATCACTTCTTCACAGGTGCCAATGGCAGAGCCCATCAGGATAATCACCCGTTCCGCTTGCGGATGCCCGTAATACTCAAACGGCTGATACTGACGACCTGTCGCGGCAGCGAAATCATTCATCGCCTGTTCAACATGGTCATAGACCGCGTTGTACCAGGGGTTGGTGGCTTCGCGAGACTGGAAATAAGTGTCAGGATTGGCGGACGTACCGCGGATCACCGGATGTTCCGGGTTGAGCGCCCGGGCGCGATGAGCATCAATTTCGGCCTGCGGCATGAGATCAAGAATAGTGTCATCGGCCAGCGGGACAATTTTATTGATTTCGTGGGACGTGCGGAAACCATCAAAGAAATGAATAAATGGCACGCGGCTTTTCAGCGTCGCGATGTGCGAAATGAGAGCAAAGTCTTGCGCTTCCTGGACGTTTGCCGCACACAACATCGCGCAACCCGTCTGGCGCACCGCCATGACGTCGGAATGATCGCCAAAAATAGAGAGTGCATGTGTGGCAACGGTACGTGCCGCTACATGCAGGACAAACGGTGTGAGTTCGCCTGCCAGTTTGTACAGCGTCGGGATCATCAGCAGCAAACCCTGCGATGACGTAAACGATGTTGAAAGGGCACCCGTCTGCAAAGCGCCATGCACGGTAGCGATAGCACCCGCTTCCGACTGCATTTCAACCACGCGTGGTGTGTCTCCCCAAACGTTCTTCAAGCCGTTTCCGGCCCAGGCATCAGCCTGTTCTGCCATCGTGGAACTGGGGGTAATAGGGTAGATGGCGATAACTTCACTGGTGCGAAACGCCACCGAAGCAACCGCGCCATTACCGTCAATAGTAATCATATGACACCCTTACATTGCGCAAATGAGGGGCGCACGAAATTGCTGCGCGCCCAGTAGTAATCTTTCAATTTTAGCAAATGGCTTTCTTCTGCATTTTCGCTTTTGTGTCCCCCACATCAGCGTAATGAATGTTTTGATCAAACAGAGGGCAAAAAAATAGCCATAAAAAAGTAAAAATGCGGGGCAACGCGCAGGACAGCTCTCGACGTCGCCCTCTGTGCTGCCTATTATTTATGGCGGTGTCGTTTGGCTTGAAGATCAGAGGAAGAAGAGATGCGAGCAGCGTTTTGGGTAGGGTGTGCCGCTTTATTGTTGTCGGCGTGTAGTAGTGAGCCTGTTCAGCAGGCGACTGCGGCGCACGTAGCGCCAGGTTTAAAAGCGTCGATGTCCAGTAGTGGAGAAGCAAATTGTGCAATGATCGGCGGTTCGCTTTCTGTTGCCCGTCAACTGGATGGTACGGCGATTGGGATGTGTGCATTACCCAACGGCAAACGCTGTAGCGAACAGTCACTTGCCGCCGGGAGCTGTGGCAGCTATTAATTCATTAAATCCGCCAGCTTATAAGTTAATGTCTGTTTCGCGGTCGCCAGCGTTAACTGGTTCGCGGTCAGATCCACTTGTGCACCTTCTTTCAGCATTTCGCTAATGGTGTTATCGAGTTCATTAAGCTGCGGGTTAGCGCACATCATACGGGTCATTGCCAGCCCTTTGGCTGTCAGTTCACCATTAGACAGTTTGCCTTCACCGCTAAAGCGGTTACACATGCTGCCGGAAATCATCATTTTTTCACCAAAGCTGATTTCTGGCGGATTTTTATCGCTGGTCACGGGCTTACCGTTTACGCTTTCCAGCACAAAGCGATGATGCTGTAGCTGTTCTGGCGTAACAGCAATTTTGTCATTACTTACACATCCCGCCATCAGCAGGCTTAGCGCAACAAACGCGGCTACTTTCTTCATTGTGGTTCTCAATTACAGTTTCTGACTCAGGACTATTTTAAGAATAGAGAATGAAAGGTCATTGGGGATTATCTGAATCAGCTCCCCTGGGTTGCAGGGGAGCGGCAAGATTAAACCAGTTCGTTCGGGCAGGTTTCGCCTTTTTCCAGATTGCTTAAGTTTTGCAGCGTAGTCTGAGAAATACTGGTCAGAGCTTCTGCTGTCAGGAATGCCTGGTGCCCGGTAAACAGCACGTTGTGGCAGGCAGACAGGCGACGGAATACGTCATCCTGGATCACGTCGTTGGATTTATCTTCAAAGAACAGATCGCGTTCGTTCTCATACACGTCCATACCCAACGAACCAATTTTCTGATTTTTCAGCGCTTCAATTGCTGCCTGAGAATCAATCAATGCACCGCGACTGGTATTGACGATCATCACGCCATTTTTCATCTGATCGAAGGCGGCTTCGTTCAACAGATGGTAGTTTTCCGGTGTCAGCGGGCAGTGCAGAGAGATAACGTCTGATTCAGAGAACAGGGTTGGCAGATCGACATACTCCACACCGAGTTCCAGCGCCGCTGCACTTGGATACGGATCGAACGCCAGCAGACGCATACCAAAACCTTTCAGAATGCGCAGCATCGCCACACCGATTTTACCGGTACCGATAACGCCTGCCGTTTTGCCATACATAGTAAAGCCGGTCAGACCTTCCAGAGAGAAGTTAGCGTCACGGGTACGCTGATACGCGCGGTGAATACGGCGGTTCAGCGTCATCATCATACCGATGGCGTGTTCAGCAACGGCCTCTGGATCATAGGCTGGAACACGGACTACTTTCAGCCCCAGTTCTTTTGCCGCGTCAAGGTCGACGTTATTGAAACCGGCACAGCGCAGGGCGATATATTTAACGCCGTGCTTTTTCAGCTCTTCCAGCACCGGGCGGCTGCCGTCATCGTTTACGAAAATACATACCGCTTCGCAGCCATTGGCAGTTTTAGCGGTTTTTTCCGTCAGCAGAAAGTCAAAAAATTCCAGCTCAAAGCCAAAGGACTCGTTCACCTGTTGCAGGTACTTCTTGTCGTACTGTTTTGTGCTATAAACGGCGAGTTTCATAAGACTTTCTCCAGTGATGTTGAATCACATTTAAGCTACTAAAAATATTTTACAAAATTTCAAATATAATTGAAAGCTATGGCGATATTGAAAAATTCATCAACAACTATGCTTAGTGTAGGCGCAACCTTCAACTGAACGGTTAAACATGCCACAATACCCGTATTGAATGCTTAATTTTTCGCTAAATCAGGATATTAACTACCCATGCTGGGTAAATATAAAGCCGTTCTCGCGCTGTTATTACTGATTATTCTTGTGCCGTTGACGCTGCTGATGACGCTCGGGCTGTGGGTTCCCACGCTGGCGGGCATCTGGCTACCGCTCGGGACACGTATTGCATTAGATGAAAGCCCACGCATTACGCGTAAAGGTTTAATCATTCCCGATCTCCGTTATCTGGTGGGAGATTGTCAGCTTGCGCATATCACCAACGCCAGCCTTTCACATCCCAGCCGCTGGTTATTGAACGTCGGCACGGTAGAACTTGATTCTGCTTGTCTGGCGAAATTGCCGCAGACGGAGCAATCGCCAGCTGCTCCAAAAACCCTCGCGCAGTGGCAGTCCATGCTGCCTAACACCTGGATCAATATCGATAAACTGATTTTTTCTCCCTGGCAGGAATGGCAGGGAAAACTCTCTCTCGCATTAACCTCTGATATCCAGCAACTGCGTTATCAGGGCGAAAAAGTTAAATTTCAAGGCCAGCTGAAAGGGCAACAACTTACAGTCAGCGAACTGGATGTCGTCGCGTTTGAAAATCAGCCGCCGGTTAAACTGGTGGGGGAATTTACTATGCCGCTCGTGCCGGATGGACTTCCTGTAAGTGGGCATGCTACTGCGACGTTAAACTTGCCGCAGGAACCGTCACTGGTGGATGCAGAGCTGGACTGGCAGGAAAATAGCGGGCAATTGATTGTGCTGGCACGGGATAACGGCGATCCGTTGCTCGATTTGCCGTGGCAAATTACTCGTCAACAATTGACCGTAAGCGATGGTCGCTGGAGTTGGCCGTATGCAGGTTTTCCTTTGAGTGGCCGACTGGGTGTCAAAGTCGACAACTGGCAGGCAGGGCTTGAGAACGCTCTGATCAGCGGACGACTGAGTGTGCTGACCCAGGGGCAAGCGGGTAAAGGCAACGCGGTGCTAAATTTTGGCCCAGGAAAATTAAGCATGGATAACAGTCAGCTGCCTCTGCAGCTGACCGGTGAAGCGAAACAGGCGGACCTGATTTTATATGCCCGTTTACCTGCGCAGCTAAGTGGAAGTCTGTCTGACCCAACGCTGACCTTTGAGCCAGGCGCGTTACTTCGTTCAAAGGGAAGAGTCATCGATTCGCTGGACATCGATGAAATCCGCTGGCCTTTAGCGGGTGTAAAAGTCACCCAACGTGGTGTTGACGGACGTTTGCAGGCCATTTTGCAGGCGCATGAAAATGAACTGGGCGATTTCGTGCTGCATATGGATGGGCTGGCGAATGATTTTCTCCCTGACGCGGGCCGCTGGCAGTGGCGCTACTGGGGAAAAGGCAGTTTTACACCGATGAATGCCACCTGGGATGTCGCAGGAAAAGGTGAATGGCATGACAGCACGATTACGCTGACCGACCTCTCCACCGGTTTCGACCAGTTACAATACGGTACGATGACGGTAGAAAAGCCGCGATTAATTCTCGACAAGCCCGTCGTCTGGGTACGTGACGCACAGCATCCCTCCTTCAGCGGCGCGCTGTCACTGGACGCCGGGCAAACGCTGTTCACTGGCGGCAGTGTGTTACCGCCATCAACCTTAAAATTTAGCGTCGATGGGCGCGATCCGACGTATTTCCTCTTTAAAGGCGATTTACATGCTGGTGAGATTGGCCCGGTTCGGGTAAATGGTCGCTGGGACGGTATTCGTCTGCGCGGTAACGCCTGGTGGCCAAAACAATCACTGACTGTATTTCAGCCGCTGGTGCCACCCGACTGGAAGATGAACTTACGCGATGGTGAACTGTATGCTCAGGTTGCATTTTCTGCTGCGCCTGAACAAGGATTCCGCGCGGGAGGACACGGCGTGTTGAAAGGCGGTAGTGCCTGGATGCCAGATAATCAGGTTAACGGTGTCGATTTTGTCCTGCCTTTCCGTTTTGCCGATGGAGCCTGGCATCTGGGGACTCGCGGCCCCGTTACGTTGCGAATTGCCGAAGTGATTAATCTGGTGACAGCGAAAAATATTACGGCTGATTTGCAAGGGCGTTATCCGTGGACTGAAGAAGAACCCTTGCTGTTGACTGATGTTAGCGTCGATGTGTTAGGCGGTAACGTACTGATGAAACAATTACGTATGCCGCAACATGACCCGGCGCTGTTGCGGCTGAATAATCTCTCATCCAGCGAACTGGTTAGCGCCGTCAATCCGAAACAATTCGCCATGTCCGGGGCATTTAGTGGTGCATTGCCGTTATGGCTAAACAACGAAAAATGGATAGTGAAAGATGGTTGGCTGGCAAATAGCGGGCCAATGACCTTGCGGCTGGATAAAGACACCGCAGATGCGGTGGTGAAAGACAATATGACTGCGGGTTCAGCAATTAACTGGTTGCGCTATATGGAAATTAGCCGTTCATCGACAAATATTAATTTAGATAATCTCGGTTTATTAACCATGCAGGCCAACATTACAGGTACCAGTCGCGTTGATGGTAAAAGCGGTACGGTAAACCTTAATTACTATCATGAAGAGAATATTTTTACGCTGTGGCGCAGTTTACGCTTTGGCGATAATCTCCAGGCATGGTTGGAGCAGAACGCACGTCTGCCGGGAAATGACTGTCCGCAAGGAAAAGAGTGTGAGGAAAAACAATGAAAATTTTACTGGCTGCGTTGACGTCATCTTTTATGCTGGCTGCCTGTACGCCGCGTATTGAAGTCGCTGCGCCCAAGGAACCGATCACTATCAATATGAACGTTAAAATTGAGCATGAGATCATCATCAAGGCAGACAAAGATGTCGAAGAGCTGCTTGAAACTCGTAGCGATCTTTTCTGAGGCGATGATGAAGAAAACATTACTTTTTTGTGCGTTTCTTGTTGGGCTGGTAAGCAGCAATGTAATGGCATTGACTCTGGATGAAGCCAGAACTCAGGGGCGGGTAGGTGAAACATTTTATGGTTATCTGGTTGCGCTGAAAACGGATGCTGAAACAGAGAAATTAGTAACCGACATTAATGCCGAACGTAAAGCGAGTTACCAACAACTGGCAAAGCAAAATAATGTGTCTGTAGATGATATCGCGAAACTCGCCGGGCAAAAGCTCGTAGCTCGGGCCAAACCGGGGGAATATGTACAAGGGATAAACGGTAAATGGGTGCGAAAATTTTAATAGCAAAACCGCAATATCGGGATAACGCTACAGGAGAAAGCGATTGATCTATTTTCCTGAAACAAGGTGAATATTCAAAAACTCCTGTCAAATTGCCTTTCGCCCTGAAAAATGCATAGTCAAATATCTGTTTTAACTAATTGGCGTTGCAGTACACACAACGCCAATTAGTTAGCGGAATTTACGTCGATACTCGCCTGGCGTCATCCCAAAGCGTTGCTTAAATACCGTTGAAAAATGACTCTGGTCAGAAAATCCCCAATGAAAGCCGATGCCTGCCAGTTTTTCATCATCTGCGGCATGGCGAATCGCATCTGCACAAAAATCGAGACGACGGTTACGAATATATTGCGCGACTACCAAACCTTTATCGGCAAACATTCGGTACAAACTACGTACTGACATACCTGTCTCTCCGGCTATCCACTCCGGGCGTAATATCTCTTCGCGAATATTATCGTCTATCAACGTAACCACTTTTTGAAACTGACGTTCACGACGAGGTTGAACAGATTCCCGCTGATGAAGTACCGGGCGAAGCAGACACACCATCGCCTGTAGCGCAGCTTCACTTTCTGTTTCAGAAAGTGCCGGATTATTCATGCTCTCCTGTAACAGGCGATGACTGAGTTGCACCATGGGTAAGTCAGCGTCCAGTCTTTCTGCGCAGACAGGTTTTTGATGGGGAAAATATTGTTCCAGCAGAGTGCGTGGCAAAAGTAATGAAATCTGTTTAGAAGACTCCTGCCAGTAAAGCGAACAGGGGCGTGAGGCATCGAGTAACGTAATATCGCCAGCGCCAATCTGCACCTGACGCTCATCCTGCTCCATTATTGCCTGACCACTAAGTTGAAAAACGGTGTAAAACCAGGCATCGTCGCTGCCTTTTATTTCCTGCCAGGTGCGGTATAAATTCACTCCGTTGGTTGTCACGGTACTCAGCTTTAGTCCTTTGGCAAAATGCGTTTCCAGTACACCCGTGTAACGCTCAGTCAGCAGGCGTCCGGTAAAATTTCCGCATACCTGATTGATTTGGGAAAGCCATTGCTGAAACTCATTATCCACTGCGGGGTTCATGGCACGTTTTCGCTCTGTGAAATGTATTTTTATTGTTGCATTTGTGTTGCAATAAACGAAGCTAATGAGCCTGACTATAGGAAATAAGTCTTGTCAGGCATAGAGACATAAGCGGTTATTGTCACGATTTGCGGAGCTTGTCACAGCTGACAAAGCGAATGTCACAGCGAAAAAAGTGACTTTTCTTGTCGCTGCGTACACTGAAATCACACTGGGTAAATAATAAGGAAAAGTGATGACAGAGCCGCATGTAGCAGTATTAAGCCAGGTCCAACAGTTTCTCGATCGTCAACACGGTCTTTATATTGATGGTCGTCCTGGCCCCGCACAAAGTGAAAAACGGTTGGCGATCTTTGATCCGGCCACCGGGCAAGAAATTGCATCAACTGCTGATGCCAACGAAGCGGATGTAGATAACGCAGTCATGTCTGCCTGGCGGGCCTTTGTCTCGCGTCGCTGGGCCGGGCGATTACCCGCAGAGCGTGAACGTATTCTGCTACGTTTTGCTGATCTGGTGGAGCAGCACAGTGAGGAGCTGGCGCAACTGGAAACCCTGGAGCAAGGCAAGTCAATTGCCATTTCTCGTGCTTTTGAAGTGGGCTGTACGCTGAACTGGATGCGTTATACCGCCGGGTTAACGACCAAAATCGCGGGTAAGACGCTGGACTTGTCGATTCCTTTACCCCAGGGGGCGCGTTATCAGGCCTGGACGCGTAAAGAGCCGGTTGGCGTGGTAGCGGGAATTGTGCCATGGAACTTTCCGTTGATGATTGGTATGTGGAAGGTGATGCCAGCACTGGCAGCAGGCTGTTCAATCGTGATTAAGCCTTCGGAAACCACGCCACTGACGATGTTGCGCGTGGCGGAGCTGGCCAGCGAAGCTGGTATTCCTGATGGCGTTTTTAATGTGGTCACCGGGTCAGGTGCTGTATGCGGCGCGGCCCTGACGTCACATCCTCATGTTGCGAAAATCAGTTTTACCGGTTCAACCGCGACGGGAAAAGGTATTGCCAGAACTGCTGCTGATCGCTTAACGCGTGTAACGCTGGAACTGGGCGGTAAAAACCCGGCAATTGTATTAAAAGATGCTGATCCGCAATGGGTTATTGAAGGCTTGATGACCGGAAGCTTCCTGAATCAAGGGCAAGTATGCGCCGCCAGTTCGCGAATTTATATTGAAGCGCCGTTGTTTGACACGCTGGTTAGTGGATTTGAGCAGGCGGTAAAATCGTTGCAAGTGGGACCGGGGATGTCACCTGTTGCACAGATTAACCCTTTGGTTTCTCGTGCGCACTGCGACAAAGTGTGTTCATTCCTCGACGATGCGCAGGCACAGCAAGCAGAGCTGATTCGCGGGTCGAATGGACCAGCCGGAGAGGGGTATTATGTTGCGCCAACGCTGGTGGTAAATCCCGATGCTAAATTGCGCTTAACTCGTGAAGAGGTGTTTGGTCCGGTGGTAAACCTGGTGCGAGTAGCGGATGGAGAAGAGGCGTTACAACTGGCAAACGACACGGAATATGGCTTAACTGCCAGTGTCTGGACGCAAAATCTCTCCCAGGCTCTGGAATATAGCGATCGCTTACAGGCAGGGACGGTGTGGGTAAACAGCCATACCTTAATTGACGCTAACTTACCGTTTGGTGGGATGAAGCAGTCAGGAACGGGCCGTGATTTTGGCCCCGACTGGCTGGACGGTTGGTGTGAAACTAAGTCGGTGTGTGTACGGTATTAATCTGGTTCGCTCATAAGTAAAAAACGGCACCTGGTGCCGTTTTTTTGTCTGAAACAATCACTTATCTTTCTTCAGCGCCCCTAGCGTTGGCGTTTCGTCAAAGAAGTTCCATGGTTTCAGCAGAGTATGTACCCATTCGGTCGGCATAATCGGCCACTCTTCGGCGCGGGCCACATGTGTGGTGCCGGTGGTCATCCAGACAACGGCGTCGGTGTTGTCCAGCGACTCGTTATCCTTACTGTATTGTCCAAGACCGGTGTCATGAGTAGAACGGTTCGGATATTTGCCTTCCGGGAAACGCTCGCCAGGATGATAACGCGTTACCCAGAGCTGCTTGTCCATAAAGCTTAAACGATGATAGATCCACTCGTCCGGCGCGAACTGGGCACCTTTTGCTACCGGGTGAGTACCACCTGCATAAGGAATAATTTGATAGGAAACCGGATTGCCCATGCGGTTCTCTTTGTTCGGGTTACTCAACAGACGAATCGTGCCCGGATCAAATTTCTGTGCGGCATCCTGTTCATTGCCGATGTTGTACTGATTAACTTGCATGGCACTGGTGCGTGGGCCACCGGCAGTATTCGGTTTTACCACTGGGTCCATCGCCACCAGGCTGTTATTCTCGCCATCTACATCCAGATCGAGGCGGAAATTATAAATATGTTGGTGTGTAGTACCCACGATATTGTGATCGATAAGCGTGCCGTAGCGCGTGTCATCTTTCGCCGTCTCATCGTGCATGGTTTTCGCTTTAACACCTTTCACCGCTTCGATGCCCGTAGCACCGGCATTGATGCCAATAGTGCCGTTTTCATGGAAGATCCAGTCAAAAATGTAGTCATAGTTACCCACTGTACTGATCCAGCGCACCACTAACTCCCGGCGTTCGGTACTGACGTTGGGCTGGCCCATTTCCTGATGCTTATACTCCGGCCCGGCATAACGTTCAAATACCGCGATAGCGCGAGGGATCTCCATCGGCACGCCAGTGTAGTCGGCGATGGTTTCATTAAGGAGCACTGCGTTAGACGGGGCATCTTTACCACGAGCAATTGGTGAGGTTAGCGTACCCATACCGTAGTCACCAGAGTCCAGATACGCTTTAAAGTACCAGCCAATATCAGGATCACCGTAAGGCACAATCATGCCGCCGAGAGAACCTTCGTACATGACTTTGCGTTTGGTGCCATTGTCGTTATAAGTCACGGTGGAGATCATCGGCCCGACGCGAGAGTTCATGCTGAGGTGAAAATCCCAGTTCCGCCAGTGAATCATATCGCCAGTAATGGTGTAATTTTTACCTTCAGGCTCAATGATTTGCATAGGCTTAACTGCCGGAGCAACGCGGTCACGGCCATCAAATGGGCGTGCGGTCATTGGCACCGGAACTACCGGACCTTCTTCAATCTTAACGATTTTTTTCTGTTCTAAATCAACGACCGCCACCAGGTTTTCGATGGGATGTGCCCAGTAGTTGCCATCACCGACATCAAGATAGCTGATGACTTTGAGCAACCGGGCATCTTGTTTCAGGCCATCTTTACCATCGAAATAACCTACGGTCAGCGGCGTGGTAATCACTTTTTTCGCATCAGTAATACCGCGTTTCTTCACGGCAGCGGCAAATTCTTCACTGTTGTTAATAATGTTCTGCACACTGGCGAAATCATCCAGCAACACCATACCGTGGGCGTCTTTAATGGGTTGCCAGGAGAGCAGTTTGTTGTTTTGCAGATCCACCACCGCTTCGATGATATGTTTGCCGTCGAGCATAATGACGTCGGCTTTGCGCGGCTGGTCAACCGGTTTGTTTTCCAGCGCAAACGCCCAGACAGCTTCTTTATCTGGCGGTAGCAGGGAGATCTCAGTAAAACGGGTATTGGGTTTGAAGTCCGCGGAAGCTTTAACAATTTCAACGGCCTGTTTAATTTCGTCCGCAGTTAGCGCATTAAGTGGGTGAGGGCGCTTTTCTACCTGAAAGGTTTGATCCAGCCCGGACTGGAAAACATCGTTAATAAAGGTGTCAGAAACCCAGGCTTTATTGTCTTTCATCACTACCGGTACTTGCAGTGCCAGAGGCTGACCATTAACAATTGCTGTTTGCGCACCAGGCTTCACTTTCACGTACGCGCCATCTTTAATCAGGGTAAAGAGCTGGGCGTAGTCGTCCCACTGCACATCGGCACCAAATTCTTTAAGCGTTTTATCCATTGGCACCATATGCGCTTCACCACCGTGGGCAAATACCGGCGCTTGCCAGGCGAAACTTAAGGCGACTGCCAACGCCAGGGTTGTTTTACGGGCAGAATACAGAGAGGGGCTTCCCATTATTAACCTCGTCAGATGTTGTGTTCTTGTTAGCAACCGCGCTCTGTGGGCGGTTTAGTCAGGTTCACATTATCAGTACTGATGCAAAGGGGATTGCCTGCACCTGCCAGGTTGTTTGGCAGGTGTGCCAGCTTTTCATACAGTGGATGCCCTGAAAATAGATGTACACATCATGCATAATGTGACAACGTCACAAAACTTAGTGAAATAAAAGGGCAACTATTCGCCGTTGCCCTTCATTCACCGATTAATCGACAAAATCACCGTGCTGCCTGGCCACCAGCGTCAGAATTGAATACAGCGCCACCGGGGTTTGATGCTGATTGAATACCTCTACAGCCCATTCCACCACACCTGTTGGTTTTTCTTCTGCGCTACGCTGTTTTTTCAGCGTCTTGCGCTTACAGGTGAGACGTACCTGGATGGTATCGCCTGGCTTTACGGGTTCGATAAAACGCAAGCTTTCCAGCCCGTAGTTAGCAATGACCGGACCGACACCGGCATCGACAAACAGACCCGCAGCCGCAGAAAGCACAAAATACCCATGCACCACCCGCTCACCGAAAATAGATTCGGCAGCAGCAATCTTATCCATATGTGCATAGAAATGATCGCCGCTGAGGCAAGCAAAGTTAACAATATCGGCCTCTGTCATTGTGCGGCGGGGAGTCAACAGGCTGTCGCCTGGTTGTAGCTCCTCAAAATATTTGCGGAACGGATGAATACGATCTTCTTCGACTTTCGCACCGCGCACCCACTGTTTACTGATAGCGGCAAGCATCGTCGGACTACCCTGAACAGCGGTTCGCTGCATGTAATGTTTCACCGCTCGTAAACCGCCTAATTCTTCACCGCCTCCTGCGCGACCAGGCCCACCATGTACCAGTTGTGGCAGTGGGGAGCCATGCCCGGTGGATTCTTTTGCCGACTCTTCATTGAGGATCTGAATTCGCCCATGCGTACGTGCCGCGTCGGCAATAAACTGACGCGCAATTTGCGGATCAGCCGTCACCAGCGTTCCCGCAAGGCTACCGCCGCCTGCACAAGCCAGTTGCAGAGCATGTCGCTGGTTTTGTGCTGGCATCAGCGTTGCGACAGGGCCAAAGGCTTCTGTTGCATGTACCGCCGGTGTTTCATCCGGCTGCGGACAGTACAATAAGGTTGGCGGGAAGAAGGCACCCGCAGCAGATAAATCCGCCTGACCACCGAGGCGAATCTCGCATCCTGCAGCCAGCAATATGTTCACTTTTTCCTGCACATCGGCACGCTGCTCAGCATTTACCAGTGCGCCCATTTTCACGCCTTCCTGAGCAGGATCACCGACCACGACTTTCTGTAATCGCGCAACCAGAGCATCACTGACAGCATTAACCAATGCCTGCGGCACAATAATCCGCCGGATTGCCGTACATTTTTGCCCGGCTTTTGTGGTCATCTCACGCACAACTTCACGAATAAACAGCGCAAACTCCGGTTGATCCGGGGTGACATCTTCGCCCAGTACGCAGCAGTTCAGGGAATCAGCTTCCATAGTGAAGGGGATAGATTTGGCGACGATATTTGGCTGAACTCGCAGCATCTGTCCGGTCGCCGCTGACCCCGTGAAAGTCACCACATCCTGGCTGTCCAGATGATCCAACAAGTCGCCAGCACTACCGCAGATCAGACTAATTGCGCCTTCGGGAACAAGACCACTATCGACAATTGATTTCACCATCGCCTGAGTCAGTTGGGCCGTCGCGGTAGCTGGTTTGATGATGGCTGGCATTCCGCCCAGCCACGTTGGTGCCAGCTTTTCCAGCATTCCCCAGCAGGGGAAGTTAAAGGCGTTAATATGCACTGCCACGCCTGACTTTGAGGTCAGTAAATGGCGCGCGGCAAATCCACCTTCTTTCGATAAGGGGATCAATTCATCTTCCGGCCACAGCGTATCGTCAGGCAGCTCCCGGCTACCGAGGCTGGCGTAAGTAAATAACGTCCCAATGCCACCTTCAATATCAACCCAACTGTCTGCCCGCGTTGCGCCTGTTTGCGCAGAAAGAGCATAGAAACGCTCTTTTTCACTCAGCAGATGTTTAGCGACCGCTTTAAGCATCGCCGCACGTTCGATAAAGGTCATAGCGCGAAGGGCGGGGGCACCTTTTTCAATGGCAAACTGGCGGGCAGCCGCCATATCAAGACCTTCACTGGTCACTTCCCATAACGCCTCGCCGCTAATAGCGTGGTGAATCAAACGGCTACGGCCCCGGCCAGACTGCCAGGTACCGGATAAGAAACTGGCTAACTGCTGCATCGCTACTCTCCAGATGTTTCACATTTCTGTTGCTAATAGTTAAATCGCGAATCATAAAAAGCAAGGAATCTTTTAACGAAATGTTAACTATGCGATCTGTATAGCAACTGCGGAAAACATTAATGCACTGATAAATAATGATTTATAAAAATAGGGTGCGAAATCCGTCACAGTTCAAACATACAAAATTTGTGATTTTACTTAACTATTGTGTAACTTTCATAAAACAATGTGATTCGTGTTTTTAATTAATTCACGAAAACTGGAATCGTAAAGGTGATGACGTGACCCAAGAAGAACGCTTTGAGCAACGGATAGCCCAGGAAACGGCTATCGAGCCACAGGACTGGATGCCCGATGCTTACCGAAAGACATTGATCCGCCAGATTGGGCAGCATGCGCACTCCGAGATTGTTGGTATGTTGCCTGAAGGTAACTGGATCACTCGCGCACCAACCTTGCGGCGTAAAGCCATTCTGTTGGCCAAAGTGCAGGATGAAGCCGGTCATGGTCTGTATCTCTATAGCGCCGCCGAAACACTGGGCTGCGCCAGAGAAGACATCTACCAAAAAATGCTCGACGGACGGATGAAATATTCCTCCATCTTTAATTATCCGACATTGAGTTGGGCTGATATCGGTGTTATCGGCTGGCTGGTGGATGGCGCAGCGATCGTCAATCAGGTGGCGTTATGCCGCACTTCTTATGGCCCGTATGCCAGAGCAATGGTGAAAATCTGCAAAGAAGAGAGTTTTCACCAGCGTCAGGGGTTTGAAGCCTGCATGGCACTGGCGCAGGGCAGCGAAGCTCAAAAGCAGATGTTGCAAGACGCCATTAACCGTTTCTGGTGGCCAGCCTTAATGATGTTCGGGCCAAACGATGATAACTCGCCAAACAGCGCCAGAAGTCTCACCTGGAAAATCAAACGTTTCACCAACGACGAACTCCGCCAGCGTTTCGTGGATAACACCGTTCCACAGGTTGAAATGCTCGGTATGACCGTTCCTGACCCGGATCTGCATTTTGACACTGAAAGCGGTCACTACCGCTTTGGTGAGATCGACTGGCAGGAGTTTAACGAAGTAATTAACGGTCGCGGAATTTGTAATCAGGAGAGGCTCGACGCCAAACGTAAAGCCTGGGAAGAAGGTACCTGGGTACGGGAAGCAGCGCTGGCCCATGCACAAAAACAACATGCCCGTAAGGTCGCATAAGGAGATTCAAAATGAGTAATGTTTACTGGCCGTTATACGAAGTTTTCGTGCGTGGCAAACAGGGCTTATCACACCGCCATGTTGGCAGTTTACATGCTGCCGATGAGCGGATGGCACTGGAAAATGCCCGTGATGCTTACACCCGTCGTAGCGAAGGATGTTCAATTTGGGTGGTGAAGGCGAGTGAAATTGTTGCCTCGCAACCGGAAGAACGCGGTGAATTTTTTGATCCGGCTGAAAGCAAGGTCTATCGCCATCCAACGTTTTACACCATCCCTGATGGCATTGAGCACATGTGAGGTCGGAAATGAATCAGTTAACGGCTTACACCTTGCGCCTGGGCGATAACTGCCTGGTGCTCTCCCAGCGGTTGGGTGAATGGTGCGGTCACGCACCGGAACTGGAAATCGATCTCGCACTGGCAAACATTGGCCTCGATTTATTAGGTCAGGCACGCAACTTCTTATCGTATGCCGCTGAATTAGCGGGAGAAGGCGATGAAGATACCCTGGCCTTCACCCGAGACGAGCGCCAGTTCAGCAACTTATTGTTGGTTGAACAACCAAACGGCAATTTTGCCGACACCATTGCACGCCAGTATTTCATCGATGCATGGCATGTGGCGCTCTTTACCCGTCTGATGGAAAGCCGTGATCCGCAACTGGCGGCGATTTCTGCCAAAGCAATTAAAGAAGCGCGCTATCACCTGCGTTTTAGTCGTGGCTGGCTGGAGCGACTGGGCAATGGTACTGACGTATCAGGGCAAAAGATGCAGCAGGCCATCAACAAGTTGTGGCGTTTTACCGCCGAACTGTTCGATGCCGACGAGATTGATATTGCACTGAGTGAAGAGGGTATTGCGGTTGATCCACGCACTTTACGCGCAGCGTGGGAAGCCGAAGTTTTTGCCGGGATCAACGAAGCCACATTGAACGTACCGCAAGAGCAGGCGTATCGCACTGGCGGTAAAAAAGGACTGCATACCGAACACCTTGGACCCATGCTGGCAGAAATGCAGTATCTCCAGCGTGTCTTGCCCGGTCAGCAATGGTAACAGAGGAGATGGGTATGCAGCGTCTGGCCACCATTGCACCGCCACAGGTTCATGAGATATGGGCGCTACTCAGCCAGATCCCGGACCCGGAGATCCCGGTGCTGACCATTACTGATTTAGGCATGGTGCGTAATGTGACACAGATGGGAGAAGGATGGGTGATCGGCTTTACGCCGACATATTCCGGTTGTCCGGCAACGGAACATTTGATTGGCGCGATACGTGAGGCAATGACAACCAACGGGTTTACCCCCGTTCAGGTTGTGCTGCAACTCGACCCGGCATGGACCACCGACTGGATGACCCCCGATGCCCGTGAGCGTCTGCGAGAGTATGGCATTAGCCCGCCCGCCGGACACAGTTGCCATGCCCATTTGCCGCCAGAAGTACGTTGCCCGCGCTGCGCCAGCGTCCATACCACACTTATCAGTGAATTTGGTTCCACGGCCTGCAAAGCATTGTACCGCTGCGATAGTTGCCGCGAACCTTTCGATTATTTCAAATGTATTTGAGGATGCCATGACAACGTTTCATTCCTTAACAGTGGCAAAAGTCGAGTCGGAAACCCGTGATGCGGTGACCATTACCTTTGCGGTGCCCCAGCCTTTGCAGGAGGCGTATCGCTTTCGCCCCGGTCAACATTTGACCTTAAAAGCCAGCTTTGATGGTGAAGAATTACGCCGTTGTTACTCCATTTGCCGCAGCTATCTGCCTGGCGAAATTAGTGTGGCGGTGAAAGCCATTGAAGGCGGACGTTTCTCCCGCTATGCCCGCGAACACATCCGCCAGGGTATGACGCTGGAGGTCATGGTGCCGCAGGGGCATTTCGGCTATCAGCCGCAGGCCGAACGCCAGGGGCGCTATCTGGCAATTGCAGCAGGATCAGGTATTACGCCAATGCTGGCGATTATCGCCACCACTTTACAAACCGAGCCTGAAAGTCAGTTCACCCTGATCTACGGTAACCGTACCAGCCAGAGCATGATGTTTCGCCAGGCACTGGCAGACCTGAAAGACAAATATCCTCAGCGTTTACAGTTGTTGTGCATTTTCAGTCAGGAAACCCTCGACAGCGATCTGCTTCACGGGCGTATTGACGGTGAAAAATTACAGTCACTTGGGGCCTCGCTCATTAATTTTCGTCTTTATGATGAGGCATTTATTTGTGGTCCGGCGGCGATGATGGATGACGCGGAAACCGCCTTAAAAGCACTGGGAATGCCAGATAAAACCATTCATCTGGAGCGGTTTAATACGCCTGGCACGCGCGTCAAACGTAGCGTTAACGTGCAAAGTGACGGACAAAAAGTGACTGTACGTCAGGATGGGCGGGATCGGGAAATCGTGCTTAATGCCGACGATGAAAGCATTCTCGATGCGGCATTGCGCCAGGGGGCGGATCTGCCCTATGCCTGCAAAGGCGGCGTCTGTGCGACCTGCAAATGCAAAGTGCTGCGTGGCAAAGTGGCGATGGAAACCAATTACAGTCTGGAACCGGATGAACTGGCCGCAGGTTATGTGTTGAGTTGCCAGGCACTGCCGCTGACCAGCGATGTGGTGGTTGACTTTGACGCGAAGGGGATGGCATGAGCGAACTGATCGTCAGCCGTCAGCAACGAGTATTGTTGCTGACCCTTAACCGTCCCGCCGCACGTAATGCGCTAAATAATGCCCTGCTGATGCAACTGGTAAATGAACTGGAAGCTGCGGCTACCGATACCAGCATTTCGGTCTGTGTGATTACCGGTAATGCACGCTTTTTTGCCGCTGGGGCCGATCTCAACGAAATGGCAGAAAAAGATCTCGCGGCCACCTTAAACGATACACGTCCGCAGCTATGGGCGCGATTGCAGGCCTTTAATAAACCACTTATCGCAGCCGTCAATGGTTACGCGCTTGGGGCGGGTTGCGAACTGGCATTGTTGTGCGATGTGGTGGTTGCCGGAGAGAACGCGCGTTTTGGGTTGCCGGAAATCACTCTCGGCATCATGCCTGGCGCAGGCGGAACGCAACGTTTAATCCGTAGTGTCGGTAAATCGTTAGCCAGCAAAATGGTGCTGAGCGGAGAAAGTATCACCGCTCAGCAAGCACAGCAGGCCGGGCTGGTTAGCGACGTCTTCCCCAGCGATTTAACCCTCGAATACGCCTTACAGCTGGCATCGAAAATGGCACGTCACTCGCCGCTGGCCTTACAAGCGGCAAAGCAAGCGCTGCGCCAGTCGCAGGAAGTGGCTTTGCAAGCCGGACTTGCCCAGGAGCGACAGTTATTCACCTTGCTGGCGGCAACAGAAGATCGTCATGAAGGCATCTCCGCTTTCTTACAAAAACGCACGCCCGACTTTAAAGGACGCTAATGATGGAATTCATCCTCAGTCATGTAGAAAAGGGCGTGATGACACTAACGCTCAACCGCCCGGAACGCCTGAACAGTTTTAATGATGAGATGCACGCACAACTGGCAGAGTGCCTGAAACAGGTCGAGCGCGACGACACTATCCGTTGCCTGTTACTTACAGGTGCCGGGCGCGGATTTTGTGCTGGTCAGGATCTTAACGATCGTAACGTTGATCCCACAGGCCCCGCACCGGATTTAGGGATGTCAGTTGAACGTTTCTATAACCCACTGGTACGTCGCCTGGCAAAACTGCCAAAACCGGTGATCTGTGCAGTCAATGGCGTGGCGGCAGGGGCAGGCGCAACACTGGCACTGGGGGGCGACATCGTTATTGCTGCCCGTTCAGCAAAATTCGTCATGGCGTTTAGTAAGTTAGGCTTAATACCCGATTGCGGTGGAACCTGGTTACTGCCACGCGTTGCCGGACGAGCGCGCGCCATGGGGCTGGCACTGCTGGGGAATCAACTGAGTGCTGAACAGGCGCACGAATGGGGGATGATCTGGCAGGTTGTTGATGATGAAACGCTGGCAGATACCGCGCAACAGCTGGCACGGCATCTGGCGACACAACCGACATTTGGTCTTGGACTTATCAAGCAAGCGATAAATAGCGCTGAAACCAATACGCTCGATACGCAACTGGATCTGGAACGTGACTATCAGCGACTTGCCGGACGGAGCGCAGATTATCGTGAAGGTGTCAGTGCGTTCCTGGCTAAACGCTCACCGCAGTTCACGGGGAAATAGCATGATGATAAATGTGCAAACTGTGGCAGTGATTGGGAGCGGCACCATGGGGGCAGGCATTGCTGAAGTTGCTGCCAGTCATGGACACCAGGTTTTACTGTATGACATTTCTGCTGAAGCGCTGACCCGCGCAATCGACGGGATACACGCGCGGTTAAATTCACGCGTGACGCGGGGAAAACTGACTGCTGAAACCTGTGAACGCACATTGAAACGCCTGATCCCGGTGACCGATATTCACGCGCTGGCAGCTGCGGACCTGGTCATTGAAGCGGCGTCTGAACGTCTGGAAGTCAAAAAAGCGCTCTTTGCACAGCTGGCGGAAGTTTGCCCGCCACAAACGCTATTGACCACTAACACTTCGTCAATCTCTATAACCGCGATTGCTGCGGAGATAAAAAATCCTGAACGTGTTGCGGGGCTGCATTTTTTTAACCCGGCACCGGTGATGAAGTTGGTGGAGGTGGTCAGTGGGCTGGCAACGGCGGCGGAAGTTGTTGAGCAGTTGTGTGAACTAACGTTGAGTTGGGGTAAGCAGCCTGTGCGCTGTCATTCGACTCCTGGATTTATCGTTAACCGTGTTGCGCGTCCTTATTATTCCGAGGCCTGGCGGGCACTGGAAGAGCAGGTTGCTGCACCAGAAGTGATTGACGCTGCACTTCGCGATGGCGCTGGTTTCCCGATGGGGCCGCTGGAATTAACCGATCTGATTGGTCAGGACGTCAATTTTGCTGTCACCTGTTCGGTGTTTAACGCTTTCTGGCAGGAGCGTCGTTTTTTACCTTCGCTGGTGCAACAGGAACTGGTGATTGGTGGACGGTTGGGCAAGAAAAGTGGGCTGGGCGTGTACGACTGGCGCGCGGAACGTGAGGCAGTTGTTGGCCTGGAAGCGGTAAGCGACAGTTTTAGCCCAATGAAAGTAGAAAATAGAAGTGACGGTGTCACGGAAATTGACGATGTTTTATTGATTGAGACACAAGGCGAGACGGCACAGGCGCTGGCAATACGACTGGCACGCCCGGTGGTAGTGATCGATAAAATGGCGGGCAAGGTGGTGACCATTGCTGCTGCAGCGGTGAACCCGGACTCAGCGACCCGCAAGGCCATTTATTACCTGCAACAGCAGGGCAAAACAGTGCTGCAAATTGCAGATTACCCAGGAATGCTGATTTGGCGAACGGTAGCAATGATCATCAATGAAGCCCTTGATGCGCTTCAAAAAGGCGTGGCCTCTGAACAGGATATCGATACCGCCATGCGTCTTGGGGTGAATTATCCATATGGCCCACTTGCCTGGGGAGCGCAACTTGGCTGGCAGCGAATATTAAGGCTCCTTGAAAATCTACAGCATCACTATGGCGAAGAACGCTATCGCCCATGTTCATTGCTGCGCCAACGGGCGCTTCTGGAGAGCGGTTATGAGTCATAAGGCCTGGCAAAATGCCCATGCAATGTATGAGAACGATGCCTGCGCCAAAGCGCTTGGCATCGACATTATCTCAATGGATGAAGGCTTTGCTGTAGTGACCATGACCGTCACTGCACAAATGCTTAACGGTCATCAAAGTTGCCACGGCGGGCAGCTATTTTCACTGGCTGATACTGCCTTTGCCTACGCCTGCAATAGCCAGGGGCTGGCAGCCGTCGCTTCTGCCTGCACGATTGATTTTTTGCGTCCAGGCTTTGCCGGAGACACCTTAACTGCTACTGCGCAGGTACGTCATCAGGGCAAGCAAACCGGTGTTTACGACATCGAAATTGTTAACCAACAACAAAAAACGGTTGCGCTGTTTCGCGGTAAATCTCACCGCATCGGCGGCACCATTACAGGAGAAGCCTGATGCGTGAAGCCTTTATTTGTGACGGAATTCGTACGCCAATTGGTCGCTACGGCGGGGCATTATCAAGTGTTCGGGCTGATGATCTGGCTGCTATCCCTTTGCGGGAACTGCTGGTGCGAAACCCGCGTCTCGATGCGGAGTGTATCGATGATGTGATCCTCGGCTGTGCTAATCAGGCGGGAGAAGATAACCGTAACGTAGCCCGGATGGCGACTTTACTGGCGGGGCTGCCGCAGAGTGTTTCCGGCACAACCATTAACCGCTTGTGTGGTTCCGGGCTGGACGCACTGGGGTTTGCCGCACGGGCGATTAAAGCGGGCGATGGCGATTTGCTGATCGCCGGTGGCGTGGAGTCAATGTCACGGGCACCGTTTGTTATGGGCAAGGCAGCCAGTGCATTTTCTCGTCAGGCTGAGATGTTCGATACCACTATTGGCTGGCGATTTGTGAACCCGCTCATGGCTCAGCAATTTGGAACTGACAGCATGCCGGAAACGGCAGAGAATGTAGCTGAACTGTTAAAAATCTCACGAGAAGATCAAGATAGTTTTGCGCTACGCAGTCAGCAACGTACGGCAAAAGCGCAATCCTCAGGCATTCTGGCTGAGGAGATTGTTCCGGTTGTGTTGAAAAACAAGAAAGGTGTTGTAACAGAAATACAACATGATGAGCATCTGCGCCCGGAAACGACGCTGGAACAGTTACGTGGGTTAAAAGCACCATTTCGTGCCAATGGGGTGATTACCGCAGGCAATGCTTCCGGGGTGAATGACGGAGCCGCTGCGTTGATTATTGCCAGTGAACAGATGGCAGCAGCGCAAGGACTGACACCGCGGGCGCGTATCGTAGCCATGGCAACCGCCGGGGTGGAACCGCGCCTGATGGGGCTTGGTCCGGTGCCTGCAACTCGCCGGGTGCTGGAACGCGCAGGGCTGAGTATTCACGATATGGACGTGATTGAACTGAACGAAGCGTTCGCGGCCCAGGCGTTGGGTGTACTACGCGAATTGGGGCTGCCTGATGATGCCCCACATGTTAACCCCAACGGAGGCGCTATCGCCTTAGGCCATCCGTTGGGAATGAGTGGTGCCCGCCTGGCACTGGCTGCCAGCCATGAGCTGCATCGGCGTAACGGTCGTTACGCATTGTGCACCATGTGCATCGGTGTCGGTCAGGGCATCGCCATGATTCTGGAGCGTGTTTGAGCATATCAACCTGCGAGTACCCTACAATGATAACCAATACAAAGCTTGACCCGATTGAAACCGCGTCTGTTGATGAGTTACAGGCGTTGCAAACACAGCGTCTGAAATGGACGCTCAAACACGCGTATGAAAATGTGCCGATGTATCGGCGCAAATTCGACGCAGCAGGCGTACATCCTGATGATTTCAGGGAACTTTCAGACCTGCGTAAATTTCCCTGTACCACCAAACAGGATCTGCGCGACAACTATCCCTTTGACACCTTTGCCGTGCCAATGGAACAAGTGGTGCGCATTCATGCTTCTTCGGGAACCACAGGTAAACCGACAGTTGTCGGCTATACGCAAAACGATATTGATAACTGGGCCAATATTGTAGCGCGTTCTTTGCGTGCGGCAGGGGGCTCGCCCAAAGACAAAATTCATGTTGCCTATGGTTACGGCCTGTTTACTGGTGGGCTGGGTGCGCACTATGGTGCCGAACGTCTGGGCGCTACGGTGATCCCGATGTCTGGCGGGCAGACGGAAAAACAAGCGCAACTGATCCGTGATTTTCAACCAGATATGATCATGGTTACGCCATCTTATTGCCTTAACCTGATTGAAGAGCTGGAGCGGCAGTTGGGCGGTGATGCCAGCGGTTGCTCGCTGCGGGTTGGAGTATTTGGTGCTGAGCCGTGGACACAGGCCATGCGTAAAGAGATTGAGCGTCGCCTGGGGATCACCGCACTGGATATTTATGGCCTGTCAGAAGTGATGGGGCCGGGGGTGGCGATGGAGTGTCTGGAAACTACCGACGGCCCAACCATTTGGGAAGATCATTTCTATCCTGAAATTGTTAATCCTCATGACGGCACACCGCTTGCCGATGGTGAACATGGCGAACTGTTATTCACCACGCTGACCAAAGAAGCATTGCCGGTCATTCGTTACCGCACGCGTGATTTAACCCGACTGTTACCAGGAACGGCGCGGACTATGCGCCGCATGGATCGCATCAGCGGACGCAGCGATGACATGTTGATTATTCGCGGTGTAAATGTCTTTCCGTCACAACTGGAAGAAGAGATTGTCAAATTCGAACATTTATCGCCGCATTACCAACTGGAGGTGAACCGCCGGGGGCATCTTGATTCACTTTCTGTGAAAGTGGAGTTGAAAGAAAGTAGCCTGACATTGACGCATGAGCAGCGTTGCCAGGTATGCCACCAGCTGCGCCATCGGATTAAGTCGATGGTGGGGATCTCTACCGATGTGATGATCGTTAACTGTGGCAGTATCCCGCGTTCAGAAGGCAAGGCGTGTCGGGTGTTTGATCTGCGCAATATTGTTGGTGCCTGACGTATCGTCTGGCCCTGGTGGGGTAAAGCGCCAGGGCCAGAAGTCGATACGACCTGTGCTATGATTCATAAATCACAACAATAACAACAGACTGAAGCGAATGAGTAAACTTGATACTTTTATCCAACATGCTGTAAACGCTGTTCCGGTCAGTGGCACATCTTTGATCTCCTCTCTGTATGGTGATTCGCTTTCCCATCGTGGTGGTGAAATCTGGTTGGGTAGTCTGGCTGCTTTGCTGGAAGGGCTGGGATTTGGTGAGCGTTTCGTGCGCACCGCTTTGTTTCGTCTTAATAAAGAAGGCTGGCTGGATGTTTCCCGCATCGGGCGACGCAGTTTCTATAGCCTCAGTGATAAAGGCTTGCGCCTGACGCGACGGGCAGAAAGTAAAATTTATCGCGCAGAGCAACCTGCATGGGATGGTAAATGGCTCCTGTTGCTCTCGGAAGGTTTAGATAAATCAACGCTGGCTGATGTCAAAAAGCAGTTGATCTGGCAAGGTTTTGGCGCACTGGCACCCAGCCTGATGGCATCGCCGTCGCAAAAACTGGCCGATGTACAGACACTTTTGCATGAAGCGGGTGTGGCGGATAACGTGATTTGTTTTGAAGCGCAAATACCACTGGCGCTTTCTCGCGCAGCACTGCGTGCCAGAGTAGAAGAGTGCTGGCATTTAACTGAACAAAATGCCATGTACGAAACCTTTATTCAGTCATTCCGCCCGCTGGTGCCGCTTTTAAAAGAGGCGGCAGACGAGTTAACCCCGGAGCGGGCATTTCATATTCAGCTTTTACTGATCCATTTTTATCGCCGTGTCGTCCTTAAAGACCCATTGTTGCCGGAGGAGTTGCTTCCGGCACACTGGGCAGGGCATACGGCGCGTCAGCTGTGTATCAACATTTATCAGCGCGTAGCGCCTGCTGCTTTAGCGTTCGTTAGTGAAAAAGGTGAAACCTCGGTCGGTGAACTGCCTGCGCCGGGAAGCCTGTATTTTCAACGTTTTGGCGGCTTGAATATTGAACAGGAGGCGTTATGCCAATTTATCAGATAGACGGTCTGACTCCGGTTGTGCCAGAAGAGAGTTTTGTCCATCCGACAGCGGTATTGATCGGCGATGTTATTCTCGGCAAGGGCGTTTACGTTGGGCCAAATGCCAGCCTGCGTGGCGATTTTGGTCGTATCGTGGTGAAAGATGGCGCGAACATTCAGGATAATTGCGTTATGCACGGTTTTCCCGAGCAGGATACTGTTGTAGGAGAAGATGGACATATTGGTCATAGCGCTATCCTTCACGGCTGCATTATCCGCCGCAATGCATTAGTGGGAATGAACGCGGTAGTGATGGACGGTGCGGTGATTGGCGAGAACAGCATTGTTGGTGCATCCGCATTTGTGAAAGCCAAAGCAGAAATGCCAGCTAATTACCTGATTGTCGGCAGCCCGGCGAAAGCGATTCGTGAACTCAGTGAGCAGGAGTTGGCATGGAAAAAGCAGGGTACGCATGAGTACCAGGTGCTGGTGACACGCTGTAAGCAGACGTTACATCAAGTCGAGCCATTGCGGGAAATTGAACCTGGCAGGAAACGCCTGGTATTTGATGAGAATCTGCGACCGAAACAGTAACAGATGTAAAATTATTTTGTCCCTTTAATTATAAAGCAGAGTTATGTTTAAGCTCTGCTTTATTTATTTGAGTATTAATTCATACCGTTTTTTCATCATATAATTATTTATAATGAGAATGTGGTTTTAATTTGTAATTTATATTATATACACAATTTATATATTTCATGGTCTTTTTTTATTCACCTGAATTATAATTGTGAATTATAGGAAAGTATGTTTGATTAGATAATAATCTACTGGCAATATTGGATGTCTTCTATGTTTTAAATAACTAATTGGTCGGGTTAGTGCATCCGGCTTTCTTTATATTCGCCAGAAGGATTTATTATGCAAAGGAAAACTCTATTGTCGGCCTGTATTGCATTAGCTCTGAGTGGTCAGGGTTGGGCGGCAGATATCACAGAGGTAGAAACCACCACAGGTGAAAAGAAAAATACCAATGTGACTTGTCCGGCAGACCCAGGAAAACTCAGTCCGGAAGAGCTTAAACGCTTACCCTCTGAATGCTCTCCTTTAGTCGAACAAAACCTGATGCCATGGCTTTCCACAGGCGCTGCTGCGTTAATCACGGCCTTAGCCGTAGTGGAACTAAACGACGATGATGATCATCATCATCGCAACAATTCTCCACTCCCACCGACACCCCCTGATGATGAATCAGACGACACTCCAGTTCCCCCAACTCCTGGCGGAGATGAGATAATACCGGACGATCCGGATGATACGCCTACACCTCCCAAACCGGTTTCGTTTAATAATGACGTTATTCTCGATAAAACAGAAAAAACGTTAACTATTCGCGATTCAGTTTTTACTTATACCGAGAATGCTGACGGGACTATATCTCTGCAAGATAGCAATGGTCGTAAGGCAACGATTAATCTTTGGCAGATTGATGAAGCGAATAACACTGTTGCCCTTGAAGGGGTGAGCGCAGATGGCGCAACGAAGTGGCAATATAATCACAACGGTGAGCTTGTTATTACGGGTGATAATGCCACAGTAAACAACAATGGCAAAACCACCGTTGACGGTAAAGATTCCACCGGTACGGAAATCAACGGTAATAACGGGAAAGTGATTCAGGACGGCGATCTGGATGTCAGCGGCGGCGGTCACGGTATTGATATCACCGGCGACAGCGCGACGGTGGATAACAAGGGCACCATGACCGTCACCGATCCGGAGTCCATGGGTATCCAGATTGACGGCGACAAGGCCATCGTCAATAACGAAGGCGAGAGCACCATCACCAACGGTGGCACCGGCACACAGATTAACGGTGACGACGCCACAGCAAACAACAACGGCAAAACCATCGTTGACGGCAAGGATTCCACCGGTACGGAAATCAACGGTAATAACGGGAAAGTGATTCAGGACGGCGATCTGGATGTCAGCGGCGGCGGTCACGGTATTGATATCACCGGTGACAGCGCGACGGTAGATAACAAGGGCACCATGACCGTTACCGATCCGGAGTCCATCGGTATCCAGATTGACGGCGACAAGGCGGTTGTTAATAACGAAGGCGAGAGCACCATCACCAACGGCGGCACCGGCACGCAGATTAACGGTGACGACGCCACGGCGAATAACAGCGGCAAAACCACCGTTGACGGCAAGGATTCCACTGGCACGGAAATCAACGGTAATAACGGGAAAGTTATCCAGGACGGCGATCTGGATGTCAGCGGCGGCGGTCACGGTATTGATATCACCGGTGACAGCGCGACGGTAGATAACAAGGGCACCATGACCGTTACCGATCCGGAGTCCATCGGTATCCAGATTGACGGCGACAAGGCGGTTGTTAATAACGAAGGCGAGAGCACCATCACCAACGGCGGCACCGGCACGCAGATTAACGGTGACGACGCCACGGCGAATAACAGCGGCAAAACCACCGTTGACGGCAAGGATTCCACTGGCACGGAAATCAACGGCAATAACGGGAAAGTGATTCAGGACGGCGATCTGGATGTCAGCGGCGGCGGTCACGGTATTGATATCACCGGCGACAGCGCGACGGTGGATAACAAGGGCACCATGACCGTCACCGATCCGGAGTCCATCGGTATCCAGATTGACGGCGACAAGGCGGTTGTTAATAACGAAGGCGAGAGCACCATCACCAACGGCGGCACCGGCACGCAGATTAACGGTGACGACGCCACGGCGAATAACACCGGCAAAACCACCGTTGACGGTAAGGATTCCACCGGTACAGAAATCAACGGCAATAACGGAAACGTTATTCAGGACGGCGATCTGGATGTCAGCGGCGGCGGTCACGGGATTGATATCACCGGCGACAGCGCGACGGTGGATAACAAGGGCACCATGACCGTCACCGATCCGGAGTCCATGGGTATCCAGATCGACGGTGACAAGGCCATCGTCAATAACGAAGGCGAGAGCACCATCACCAACGGTGGCACCGGCACCCAGATTAATGGTGATGACGCCACGGCAAACAACAACGGCAAAACCACCGTTGACGGCAAGGATTCCACCGGTACGGAAATCAACGGTAATAACGGAAAAGTTATTCAGGACGGCGATCTGGATGTCAGCGGCGGCGGTCACGGTATTGATATCACCGGCGACAGCGCAACGGTGGATAACAAGGGCACCATGACCGTCACCGATCCGGAGTCCATCGGTATCCAGGTTGACGGCGACCAGGCGGTTGTTAACAACGAAGGCGAGAGCGCCATCACCAACGGTGGCACCGGCACGCAGATTAACGGTGATGACGCCACGGCAAACAACAACGGCAAAACCACCGTTGACGGCAAGGATTCCACCGGTACGGAAATTGCTGGCAATAACGGGAAGGTGATTCAGGACGGCGATCTGGATGTCAGCGGCGGCGGTCACGGTATTGATATCACCGGCGACAGCGCAACGGTGGATAACAAGGGCACCATGACCGTCACCGATCCGGAGTCCATCGGTATCCAGATTGACGGCGACCAGGCCATCGTCAATAACGAAGGCGAGAGCACTATCACCAATGGCGGCACCGGCACTCAGATCAACGGTAACGACGCCACCGCGAATAACAGTGGAAAAACCTCTGTTGATGGAAAAGATTCCACGGGTACCAAAATCGCGGGCAATATCGGCATTGTAAATCTGGATGGTAGCCTGACTGTTACAGGCGGTGCGCATGGTGTTGAGAACATTGGTGACAACGGCACGGTTAACAACAAAGGAGATATTGTTGTTTCCGATACTGGATCGATTGGCGTGCTCATCAACGGTGAGGGGGCAACAGTATCCAATACGGGTGATGTTAACGTTAGCAATGAAGCGACAGGGTTCAGCATCACAACCAACAGTGGGAAGGTTTCGCTGGCAGGCAGTATGCAGGTTGGCGATTTCTCGACCGGGGTAGATCTTAATGGCAACAATAACAGCGTGACGCTGGCGGCAAAAGATCTAAAAGTGGTCGGGCAGAAAGCGACGGGCATAAACGTTTCTGGCGATGCGAATACAGTGAATATCACTGGTAACGTTCTGGTTGATAAGGATAAAACCGCAGACAATGCGGCGGAATATTTCTTCGATCCATCCGTGGGTATCAACGTTTACGGCAGTGATAATAACGTGACGCTGGATGGAAAGTTAACTGTTGTATCAGACAGTGAGGTTACTTCTCGTCAGAGTAATTTATTTGATGGCAGCGCAGAGAAAACGTCAGGTCTGGTTGTGATTGGCGATGGCAATACCGTTAATATGAATGGTGGACTTGAACTGATTGGAGAGAAAAACGCGCTTGCAGATGGGTCGCAGGTTGCTTCCTTGCGCACAGGATATAGTTATACCAGCGTTATTGTCGTTAGTGGTGAGTCGTCGGTATATCTGAATGGAGATACGACAATCAGCGGAGAATTCCCTCTGGGGTTTGCCGGGGTTATTCGGGTACAGGATAAAGCTTTGCTGGAAATTGGCAGTGGCGCTACGCTAACAATGCAGGATATTGACAGTTTTGAACATCATGGGACAAGAACCCCAGAACTTACTTATGCTGATTCCGGTGCGAAAATTGTTAATAAAGGTACTGTTGAAATTCAGAATTTAGGTTTTGCTTTTGTTACTGGTGAAAATACAACAGGTATAAATAGTGGCACGATCTCGTTATTACAAAATGGTAAAGATCCGGCACCGTCTCCCATTGTTTTACTGGCTACTAACGGAGGGAGCGCCACTAATGCAGGTACGATCACAGGTAAAGTGACGGAACAACATAGCGTATTTAACAAGTATTCAACGGGCACATCGAATTCATTTATTTTTAATAACGATGTCAGTAGCATAACAGGGTTAGTCGCTCAATCGAATAGCACAATTATCAATACTGACAGCGGCATCATTGATTTGTATGGTCGTGGTAGTGTCGGCATGCTTGCTATAGCAGATTCAACAGCAGAAAATCAGGGTAAAATTACACTGGATTCTATGTGGGTAGATGCAAATGACACTACCGCAATGCGAGATATAGCTAGCAACAGCGCCATTGACTTCGGTACAGGTGTGGGAGTTGGTACTGATAGTTATAGTGGTGCAGGGAAAAATGCAACAGCAATTAACCAATTGGGCGGTGTTATAACTATTTATAACGCCGGCGCAGGTATGGCGGCCTATGGCGCCAGCAATACAGTTATTAACCAGGGGACGATTAACCTCGAAAAAATGGTAATTATGACGATAGTCTGGCAGCAAATACTCTGGTAGGGATGGCTGTTTATGAGCATGGTACTGCTATCAACGACCAGACGGGTGTTATCAATATCAATGTTGGTACTGGTCAGGCGTTTTATAACGATGGCACAGGAACAATTGTTAACTATGGTACAATCTGCACTTTCGGCGTGTGCCAATCGGGGAATGAGTACAATAATACAGATGATTTCACCTCACTGATCTATACCGGTGGCGATACGATTATACGAAGCGGAGAAACTGTAACGCTAAATAAATCTGCTGCTGTGACTGATAAGCTGGCTGGGAATGTTGTTAATAGCGGAACGCTTTCCGGTGATCAAATTACGGTATCAAGCGGTCTTCTGGAAAATACCAGCGGTGGCATCATCAATAACTTAGTAAAACTTGACAAGGGTGCCGTCATTAAAAATGCCGGGGTGATGACGAATAACGTCGATGTTAGCGGTGGAATCCTCAATAATGCCGGAGAAATGACTGCGCAAATTACCATGAATGCTGGTGCTGATAGTTCGTTAGTGAACAACACCGGAACCATCAATAAAATCGTGCAGAACGCGGGGGTATTCAATAATAGTGGCAGTGTAACAGGGCGGATGATGTCGGCTGGCGGGGTCTTTAATAATCAAACTGACGGGGCGATTATGAGAGGTGCTGCGCTGACAGGTACTGCAGTGGCAAATAACGAAGGAACCTGGAACCTCGGAAGTAGTAGTGAGGGTAACAACACCGGGATGCTGGAAGTTAATAATAATTCAGCTTTCAATAACCGCGGCGAGTTTATTCTTGATAACGACAAGAATGCTGTGCACATCAACCAGTCCGGTACGCTTTATAATACCGGTCACATGAACATCAGTAATTCTTCCCACAACGGAGCCGTTAATATGTGGGGCGGAAATGGTCGTTTTATCAATGACGGAACGATTGATGTTTCTGCGAAGTCACTGGTAGTCAGCGCTAATAATGCCGGCGATCAGAATGCCTTCTTCTGGAACCAGGATAACGGGGTCATCAACTTCGATCACGACAGCGCCAGTGCCGTGAAAGTCACCCACAGCAACTTTATTGCCCAGAATGACGGCATCATGAACATCAGCGGCACCGGTGCTGTGGCTATGGAAGGTGATAAGAACGCGCAGCTGGTTAACAATGGCACCATCAACCTCGGTACCGCAGGCACTACTGACACGGGTATGATCGGTATGCAACTCGATGCCAACGCCACGGCGGATGCGGTAATCGAAAACAACGGCACCATCAATATCTTCGCCAATGACTCGTTTGCATTTAGCGTACTGGGTACAGTAGGTCATGTGGTTAACAACGGCACGGTGGTGATTGCCGATGGGGTTACGGGTTCTGGACTGATCAAGCAGGGCGACAGCATCAATGTTGAAGGTATGAACGGTAACAACGGTAATAGCAGCGAAGTGCATTATGGCGACTATACGTTGCCGGATGTGCCGAAGCCCAATACGGTTAGTGTAACGTCGGGAAGTGATGAGGCTGGTGGCAGCATGAACAACCTCAACGGCTATGTCGTCGGTACCAACGTTAACGGCAGCGCCGGGAAGCTGAAGGTTAACAATGCCAGCATGAACGGCGTGGAGATTAACACGGGCTTTACCGCTGGTACGGCAGACACCACTGTGAGTTTTGATAACGTAGTGGAAGGTAGCAACCTGACCGACGCTGACGCCATCACCTCAACGTCCGTGGTATGGACTGCCAAAGGCAGCACCGATGCCAGCGGTAACGTTGACGTCACCATGAGCAAAAATGCCTACACCGATGTGGCAACAGATGCCTCGGTGAATGACATCGCGAAAGCACTGGATGCGGGTTACACCAACAACGAACTGTTTACCAGCCTGAACGTCGGCACGACTGCTGAACTGAACAGTGCTCTGAAACAGGTCAGCGGTAGCCAGGCGACCACGGTATTCCGCGAAGCGCGCGTGTTAAGCAACCGCTTTAGTATGCTGGCAGATGCCGCGCCGAAAGTGGGTAACGGTCTGGCGTTCAACGTTGTCGCGAAAGGCGATCCGCGTGCCGAGTTAGGTAATAATACCGAATACGACATGCTGGCATTGCGTAAAACTATCGACCTGAGCGAAAGCCAGACGATGAGTCTGGAGTACGGTATCGCTCGTCTCGATGGTGATGGTGCGCAGAAAGCGGGTGATAATGGCGTTACAGGCGGTTATAGCCAGTTTTTTGGCCTGAAACATCAGATGTCGTTCGATAACGGCATGAACTGGAATAACGCCTTGCGTTACGACGTTCACAACCTTGACAGCAGCCGCTCGATTGCATTTGGCAACACGAACAAAACGGCTGATACCGACGTGAAACAGCAGTACCTGGAGTTCCGCAGCGAAGGGGCGAAGACTTTCGAACCGAGCGAAGGACTGAAGGTTACGCCATATGCGGGTGTAAAACTGCGTCACACACTGGAAGGTGGCTATCAGGAGCGCAATGCCGGAGACTTTAACCTGAATATGAACAGTGGCAGCGAAACGGCGGTGGACAGCATCGTCGGGCTGAAACTGGACTACGCAGGTAAAGACGGCTGGAGCGCTAGCGCTACGCTGGAAGGCGGGCCGAACCTGAGCTACGCGAAGAGCCAGCGTACGGCAAGCCTGGCAGGCGCAGGCAGTCAGCACTTTAACGTCGATGACGGTCAGAAGGGCGGCGGCATCAATAGCCTGACAAGCGTCGGCGTGAAGTACAGCAGCAAAGAAAGTTCGCTGAATCTGGATGCGTACAACTGGAAAGAGGATGGCATCAGCGATAAAGGCGTGATGCTAAACTTCAAGAAAACGTTCTAATTTTTAGCATGTGATCCCTAAACCGCAACGCTGATACAGGTTGCGGTTTTTTTATTGCCGGATGTGGTACGTGACGCGTTTTGTTTTGTGTCTTTCAGGACAATAGAGCAACTCATCCAGTAATCTTGTTTACACCTTCGCATTATTTATCTCTTTTCGTTTCTATACTGATTTTTCTTAATCCGTTTTATTACAGGGCAGGGTGCGATGAGCAGCAATACATTTACTCTCGGTACAAAATCCGTTAACCGTCTTGGTTATGGCGCGATGCAACTGGCAGGTCCTGGAGTTTTTGGCCCCCCACGAGATCGCCACGTCGCTATAACCGTGCTGCGTGAGGCGCTGGCATTGGGCGTCAATCATATTGATACCAGCGACTTTTATGGTCCGCACGTCACCAATCAGATTATCCGCGAAGCGCTTTATCCTTACTCTGACGACCTGACAATTGTCACTAAAATTGGTGCGCGGCGTGGAGAGGACGCATCCTGGTTGCCCGCATTTTCTCCGGCAGAGCTGCAAAAAGCGGTGCACGATAATCTACGTAATCTCGGGCTGGGCGTGCTGGATGTGGTTAACCTGCGCGTTATGATGGGGGATGGTCATGGCCCAGCGGAAGGATCGATTGAGGCCAGCCTGACCGTGCTGGCAGAGATGCAACAACAAGGCCTGGTAAAACATATTGGCCTGAGCAACGTCACACCGACGCAGGTTGCAGAGGCGCGCAAGATTGCCGAAATTGTCTGTGTGCAAAACGAATACAACATCGCGCACCGTGCTGATGATGCAATGATTGATGCTTTGGCCCACGATGGCATTGCCTACGTGCCGTTCTTCCCGCTCGGGGGCTTTACACCGCTGCAATCGTCCACACTTTCCGATGTTGCTGCGAGCCTGGGTGCAACACCAATGCAGGTGGCGCTGGCGTGGCTGTTACAGCGTTCACCGAATATTTTGCTGATCCCAGGGACGTCTTCGGTTGCGCATTTACGGGAGAATATGGCTGCTGAAAAATTGCAACTTTCTGAGGAAGTGTTGTCTACGTTGGATGGTATTTCGCGAGAATAACGAATATACAAAAGGGAAAGATGCATTTCCCTTTTGTTTCTTTTTTAATGGCATGGAGTGCATATGTTTAAGGCCAGGATTTGCGGCTGGATAGGTTTACTTCCCCTGTTTATGCTGAGTCTTCCAGTACAGGCGGAACTTCGATGTGTTGCAAATGCAGTTGATATTGAACAATTTTTTTCTGCGGCTACCGCTGAAGATAAACAACAAGTTGAACAAGCTATCAACAGTAGCGTGAATCTTGTCCCCTTCGGTTTATCTGCATCGGACTGGAAAGTGCATCGTGGCGATTTAGTGGTAGAAGGTAATATAGAGAGTAATCAAAAATTGATTGTTCTTGGCAATTTGACAGTCAAAGGAAATATTTCCACTTTCTCTCTTTCTAATCCATGGGTTATTCTCGGTAACGTGACGGCAACGAATATAGTTACGGATTCACCACTGTTAATTACCGGTTCGATAAATGCAAGTGGACTGGTATTTATCGACTCATATTACGATAATCCGTCTACGATTAAGGGGAGTATTAATGCGCGTGGGATATTTATCAATGACATAATTGCACCTGTTGTTGCGTCTTCGACAAATAGTGAATTCATGGTCCGTGCGAGTGACAAAAATGACACTGAAAATGTCAAAAAAGCGCTGATGATAATAAATCCTGATGCATATTATTGGGGTCTAATAAATGATGAAGATGCTCTGAAAGAAATTTTTAAGCGAAGCAATATTCGCATGGCAGGGAATGTCTGTAATCAGATGAAAAAAGAAGCGCTGTTTCGCCCTAAGCCTTCTCCTGAGTTAGTGCAGGAATTGCAAATGCTGGATGAAGGCAACGTTGCTGCATTTGAAGGACGAGATATTGCGACATTTGATCTTGCCATAATCCGAACTCTCCCAAGGCTTAAAGGAATTTCAGCTAACCTACGCAAACAACTTATTAATAGCAATGATGAACAAACGATTGAAAGTATGGCGAGATATATGCCTGACAATGAGATTCTGGAGTTGACCGATCAGCAATTGGGTTACCAGCCTGTTGTTCTGGGGTTGCTCGACCGTGAACCGCTCTCTGTCGAAATAATGACGCGAATGAGTCGTCTACCTGATGGTGTCGGTCCGTTGAATCTTGCGCTACGTGAAAATCTCCCTCTGGATATCGTAATGACTCTGGCGAAAAGAGATTGGGATATGATCATTCAGGAGCTTTATAAAGATGCGTGGTTATTGCCTGAATCCATTATTGATGGCTATATCCGCAGTGATGATTCCTCTATTCGTCAGGTCGGTGCTGGAGGACAACTCACCTACAATCAGGCAATGCAGTTGGCGAACGATTCATCAAACAATGTTGTCACAAGCTTAGCGTTCAAGCTGGCAGAGATGAAACACCATGGTCAATTATTGCGGATGACGCCACAAGAGAGTGACAAAGTTGCAGCCTATTTATACCAAAAATTCGAGAATGACGATGATCTAATACGTGTGTTATTTTTAGCATTGCCAGATAACTTACAGTTTAATTTTGTTAAAAAGATGGAGAAAAAATCCCCTGCCTACTTTTGCTGTCGGGATATGCAGGTAATTCACTCTGACGCTGCTCTACAACGGTTATTGACACGTTTCAACGATCCTGAGGGGTGGAGTAATCTGGCGAAAAATCAGTATCTGAGCACGTCGATGAAACAAAAAATTTGGCAACGTGCTTTATCGCATCGGAAAAATAATCCGAAAGCAGATTCAGCTGCGTATGAAACCAGCGCTGATATGATTTTGTCTGAGCTTATCAGCCACGGTGAAGTTGATGATCAGATGCTATTAAATGCCACAGCCCTGATACGTTTGGAAGACTGGGACTTTTTAGAGAGTGCATTAGTTAGTTGGGATAATTTACCCGCTGTTGTCCTCAAGGAATTACAGCAAAATACGCCACGCAATGATATTTGGGCGAAGTTTTTTCTGAGGCAGGAAAACAGCTCCCGTGCGCAGGTTGATGAAGCATTACGCGTCTATTATGCACTCGACCCCGATGCGTTAGCACAACTGGATGTACTGGCAAAACAACCGGATCGTATATGGTGGAGTACACTGGCGAAAAGCAATCTCACATTTTTCAAGTTCGGCGCACTTAACAACCGCCACACACCGCCTGCAGTACTGGCGGCAGAAATTGATCCCGAGTGGTGGATTGTGGCGATGAATAATCCCCGTTTTCCAGTTGATGTATTAAAGGCGAGGCTGAAACGTGATCCTTTGCTGGCGTTAGAGCTTGTTAACCCTGAACTGGATTTAGTCCGCCAGCTGGCGCTTAACGGTAAGACGCGCGCAATACGGGAACAAGCGATGAGAAAACTTGATGAGTTGTATTGATCCACAACGTAATATTTCTTAACCCTTTGATTAATTGGGGATAATTATTCCTGACAGTGAGTCCCCAATACCTTGATATATTCTGAATTTTTAATGAAGCGGCGTGTTGCGATATCTCCGTCAGGGGAATTGATGCACCATAGCGCAAACCGAATTATCAAGGATTGATAATGACGCTCTACCAGATAAAACCGCTCTTTCAGTCGCTGTTAAGGCCGACGATGTTTTGGCTTTACAAGCACCACGTTACAGCGAATCACATCACTCTTGCTGCACTGGCGCTTTCTCTTCTTACCGGATTGCTGTTGATGTTGGTGGCACAACCCATCCTCTTTATGCTATTGCCCATCGTGCTTTTTATCCGTATGGCGCTCAATGCGCTGGATGGCATGTTGGCGCGTGAGTGCAATCAGCAAACACGGCTTGGGGCAATTTTGAATGAGACTGGTGATGTTATTTCCGATATTGCGCTCTATTTAACATTTTTATTTTTACCGGAAAGTAACGCATCACTCGTGATACTCATGTTATTTTGCACCATATTGACCGAGTTTTGCGGTTTACTCGCGCAGACGATTAACGGTGTTCGCAGTTATGCCGGTCCATTTGGCAAAAGCGATCGCGCGTTAATATTTGGTCTGTGGGGTCTGGCCGTTGCCATTTATCCACAGTGGATGCAGTGGAATAATCTTTTATGGAGCATTGCTTCAATTCTGCTTCTCTGGACTGCGATTAATCGTTGTCGGAGTGTGCTTCTTATGAGCGCTGAAATATAATGCTGGAAAAATCTCTGGCAACACTTTTCGCGTTGCTAATTTTAGCAACGCTGATAAACCGTTTTCTGCTATGGCGGTTACCGGAGAGAAAAGGGGGTGAGGTTACATTACGTATTCGTACCTGGTGGGGCATCGTCATTTGTTTTTCAATGGTGATTTCAGGTCCACGCTGGATGACGTTGACGTTTTTTGCGCTGATAAGTTTTCTGGCATTGAAAGAATATTGTAAGCTTATATCTGTACATTTTCCGCGTTGGTTATATTGGGGTATTCCTCTTAACTATTTGCTTATCGGTTTTAATTGCTTTGAGCTGTTTCTGTTATTTATACCTTTGGCTGGGTTTCTGATATTAGCCACCGGGCAAGTTTTAGTGGGTGACCCCTCTGGTTTTCTGCATACCGTGAGCGCCATTTATTGGGGCTGGATAATGACCGTTTTCGCCTTGAGTCATGCCGCCTGGTTATTAATGTTGCCAACCACAAATATCCAGGGCGGGGCGTTACTGGTGTTATTTCTTTTGGCATTAACCGAGTCAAACGATATTGCACAGTATTTATGGGGAAAATCCTGCGGCAGAAGAAAAGTGGTCCCTAAAGTCAGCCCGGGAAAAACATTGGAAGGTCTGATGGGCGGCGTCATCACCATCATGATTGCGTCACTGATTATCGGACCGTTACTGACACCGCTAAATACATTACAGGCATTATTAGCGGGTTTGTTAATTGGTATTAGTGGTTTTTGCGGCGATGTCGTGATGTCAGCCATCAAACGAGATATTGGTGTTAAAGATAGCGGAAAACTATTGCCAGGACATGGCGGACTCCTTGACAGGATTGACTCATTAATTTTCACCGCTCCGGTATTTTTTTATTTTATACGCTACTGCTGTTACTGAAGGAAAATAGAGAAAATGGAAAATTCACGCATCCCTGGGGAACATTTTTTTACCACCAGTGATAATACAGCGTTGTTTTATCGGCACTGGCCCGCTTTACAGCCCGGGGCGAAAAAGGTCATCGTCTTATTTCATCGCGGGCATGAACATTCTGGTCGTCTACAACATCTCGTTGATGAACTGGCGATGCCAGATACTGCTTTTTATGCCTGGGATGCCCGAGGGCATGGAAAAAGTTCGGGGCCGCGTGGTTATAGCCCATCTCTTGCGCGTTCAGTGCGGGATGTCGATGAATTTGTCCGTTTTGCTGCCAGCGACAGCCAGGTTGGACTGGAAGAGGTGGTAGTGATCGCGCAAAGCGTCGGCGCTGTGCTGGTTGCCACATGGATTCATGATTATGCACCTGCAATTCGCGGGCTGGTGCTGGCTTCTCCGGCCTTTAAGGTTAAATTGTATGTGCCGCTGGCACGTCCTGCGCTGGCGTTATGGCATCGTCTGCGTGGTCTGTTTTTTATTAATTCCTATGTGAAAGGACGCTATTTGACCCACGATCGGCAACGGGGGGCGAGTTTCAATAATGATCCGCTGATCACACGGGCGATTGCCGTTAATATCTTGCTCGATCTCTACAAAACGTCTGAACGTATTATTAGAGATGCGGCGGCGATTACGCTCCCCACGCAACTTCTGATATCAGGCGATGACTATGTGGTGCATCGCCAACCGCAGATTGATTTTTATCAGAGATTACGTAGCCCTCTGAAAGAGCTGCATCTGCTGCCAGGCTTTTATCACGACACGTTGGGTGAAGAGAACAGGGCGCTGGCATTTGAAAAAATGCAAAGCTTTATTAGTCGTTTATATGCTAACAAATCGCAAAAATTTGATTATCAGCATGAAGACTGCACAGGACCATCAGCGGATCGATGGCGGCTACTTTCTGGTGGACCCGTGCCATTATCGCCGGTTGATTTAGCGTATCGCTTTATGCGAAAGGCGATGAAATTGTTCGGGACGCACTCTTCGGGCCTGCATCTCGGAATGAGCACCGGCTTTGATTCAGGCAGTTCGCTGGATTATGTCTATCAAAATCAACCGCAAGGTAGTAACGCATTCGGGCGTTTAGTCGACAAAATCTACCTGAACAGTGTTGGCTGGCGCGGTATTCGCCAGCGCAAAACCCATTTACAAATACTGATTAAACAAGCCGTTGCCGATCTCCACGCCAAAGGTTTAGCCGTCCGCGTGGTTGACATTGCCGCAGGGCATGGGCGCTATGTACTGGATGCGCTGGCAAACGAGCCTGCCGTAAGCGATATTTTGTTACGTGATTACAGCGAGTTAAATGTTGCACAGGGGCAAGAGATGATTGCTCAACGGGGAATGTCTGGGCGGGTGCGTTTTGAACAGGGCGATGCGTTTAACCCGGAGGAACTCAGCGCGTTAACTCCGCGGCCTACGCTGGCGATTGTCTCTGGCCTGTATGAGCTTTTTCCCGAAAATGAGCAGGTAAAAAACTCACTCGCAGGTCTTGCCAATGCCATCGAACCGGGCGGCATTCTCATCTACACCGGGCAGCCGTGGCACCCTCAACTGGAGATGATTGCCGGGGTGTTAACCAGTCATAAAGATGGTAAACCGTGGGTAATGCGCGTGCGTTCGCAAGGGGAGATGGATTCACTCGTGCGTGATGCCGGATTTGATAAATGCACACAACGGATTGATGAGTGGGGTATTTTTACGGTTTCGATGGCGGTGCGTCGTGATAACTGAACGTCGGAACGTATTGCTACAAGGCGCTGGCTGGTTATTGTTGCTGGCCCCGTTTTTCTTCTTCACCTATGGATCTCTTAATCAGTTCACCGCGGTTCAGGACCTTAACAGCCATGATATCCCCAGTCAGGTATTCGGTTGGGAAACGGCGATCCCTTTTCTTCCCTGGACTATTGTTCCTTACTGGAGTCTGGATCTTTTATATGGATTTTCGCTGTTCGTTTGTAGCACGACATTCGAACAGCGCCGACTTGTCCACCGGCTTATTCTGGCAACGGTAATGGCCTGCTGCGGTTTTTTGCTCTATCCGCTGAAGTTTAGTTTTATCCGTCCTGAAGTGAGTGGGGTGACGGGATGGCTATTTTCGCAACTTGAACTGTTTGATCTGCCTTATAACCAGTCTCCTTCGCTGCATATTATTCTCTGCTGGCTACTTTGGCGTCACTTTCGTCAGCATCTGGCTGAGAGGTGGCGTAAAGTCTGCGGCGGATGGTTTTTACTCATCGCCATTTCGACGCTGACGACCTGGCAGCATCATTTTATTGATGTCATCACAGGGCTGGCGGTAGGTATGTTGATTGACTGGATGGTGCCCGTCGACCGTCGTTGGAATTATCAGAAACCTGATCAACGTCGAATCAAAATAGCACTGCCCTATGTCGTAGGCGCGGGCTCGCGCATTGTATTGATGGAGCTAATGATGATGATTCAGTTATGGTGGTCAGTCTGGTTATGTTGGCCAGTATTATCGCTACTCATAATTGGCCGTGGGTACGGTGGGCTTGGCGCGATAACAACAGGGAAAGATAGTCAGGGGAAACTACCGCCCGCCGTTTACTGGCTGACATTGCCCTGCCGCATCGGGATGTGGCTGTCTATGCGTTGGTTTTGTCGTCGCCTGGAGCCGGTGAGCAAAATGACTGCTGGTGTTTATTTAGGGGCGTTTCCACGACATATTCCGGCACAGAATGCGGTTCTGGACGTCACCTTTGAATTCCCTCGCGGACGAGCGACAAAAGATCGACTCTATTTCTGTGTACCGATGCTGGATCTGGTGGTTCCGGAAGAGGGGGAGCTACGACAGGCCGTGGCGATGCTGGAAACATTACGCGAAGAGCAAGGCAGCGTTCTGGTCCATTGCGCATTGGGATTATCGCGCAGTGCGCTGGTAGTGGCGGCATGGCTGTTATGTTACGGACACTGTAAAACCGTTGATGAAGCGATTAGCTTTATTCGAGCCAGACGCTCGCATATTGTGCTTAAGGAAGAGCACAAAGCGATGTTGAAATTATGGGAAAACAGGTAAGTGGATTGAGATGTGGACTGAACTACAGTCCACATCAAGATCGTGTCCGGTTATGCAGCAACAATGCTGTCGATGGCTGCTTTCGCGTCAGACTGCGCTTTCGCTGCCATTTCCGGACCGTATGCGATCCCTTCGGCGAAGACAAAATTCACATCGGTAATGCCGATAAAGCCGAGGAACGTGGACAGATACGGCGTCACCAGGTCCGTTGGTCCATCTTTGTGGATCCCGCCGCGGCTGGTAATAACGATGGCTTTTTTACCCGTTACCAGACCTTCCGGACCGTTCTCGGTATAGCGGAAAGTAACGCCTGCGCGTGCAACCAGGTCAAAATAGTTTTTCAACTGAGTCGAGATATTGAAGTTATACATCGGTGCCGCAATAACGATAACGTCGTGGGCTTTCAGCTCGGCAATCAACTCATCGGAAAGCGCCAGAGCTTCTTGCTGACGAGGAGTCAGCGGCGCATCGCTCGGACGCAGTGCACCAACCAGTTCGCCATCCAGTACCGGAATCGGATTTGCAGCCAGGTCGCGAACGGTGATTTCATCAGCGGAGTGCTTTTCGCGCCATTGTTCAACAAAATAATCGGACAACTGATTAGACTGAGAGTACCCTGCCAGGATGCTGGATTTAAGAACTAATACCTTGCTCATGGTGTTTCCTTATAGATGTTTGAATGGGCGATGCCCCGTTGCTTGTTGACACTTTATTCACAATCCTGCCACAGAGATAGCGCAATAAATCGAAGCCTATGTTCGAATTTATTGAACAACGCATAGAAAGCCGCGATGTGGTACTCTATATCTATCATTTAAAAGAAAATTAATCAGGCAGATTACTGCCCACTAACGTTATGACAGAACAACAAAAATTGACCTTTACGGCCTTGCAGCAGCGGCTGGATTCGCTGATGCTGCGCGACAGACTGCGTTTTTCTCGCCGTCTGCACGGTGTTAAGAAGGTTAAAAATCCTGATGCACAACAGGCCATTTTCCAGGAGATGGCGAAAGAGATTGACCAGGCGGCAGGGAAAGTCCTGCTGCGTGAAGCGGCACGACCGGAAATTACTTATCCTGACAATTTACCGGTTAGTCAGAAAAAACAGGACATTCTCGAAGCGATTCGTGATCACCAGGTGGTGATCGTCGCCGGGGAAACGGGTTCTGGTAAAACGACTCAGTTACCGAAAATCTGTATGGAGCTGGGGCGCGGGATTAAAGGGCTGATCGGCCATACCCAGCCGCGTCGCCTGGCGGCAAGAACGGTGGCGAACCGTATTGCGGAAGAGCTGAAAACGGAGCCGGGCGGTTGCATCGGTTACAAAGTGCGTTTCAGCGATCACGTAAGTGATAACACGATGGTCAAGCTGATGACCGACGGTATCCTGCTGGCGGAGATCCAGCAAGACCGCCTGCTGATGCAGTACGACACCATCATTATTGACGAAGCGCACGAACGCAGCCTGAATATCGATTTTCTGCTCGGCTATTTGAAAGAGTTGCTGCCGCGGCGTCCTGACCTAAAAATCATTATCACTTCCGCGACTATCGACCCGGAACGCTTTTCGCGCCACTTTAATAATGCGCCGATTATCGAAGTCTCCGGTCGGACCTATCCGGTGGAAGTGCGCTATCGACCGATTGTTGAAGAAGCCGATGACACCGAGCGCGATCAGTTGCAGGCGATTTTTGACGCCGTAGACGAACTGAGCCAGGAAAGCCCTGGCGACATTCTGATCTTTATGAGTGGTGAGCGGGAAATTCGCGATACCGCCGATGCGCTGAACAAGCTGAACTTACGCCATACCGAAATCTTGCCGCTTTATGCGCGGCTTTCGAACAGCGAACAGAACCGCGTGTTCCAGTCGCACAGCGGACGGCGCATTGTGCTGGCGACCAACGTCGCGGAAACCTCGCTGACCGTACCGGGGATTAAATACGTCATCGACCCCGGTACAGCGCGTATCAGCCGCTACAGCTATCGCACCAAAGTGCAGCGTTTGCCGATTGAACCCATTTCGCAGGCGTCTGCCAATCAGCGTAAAGGCCGCTGTGGTCGTGTGTCCGAAGGGATCTGTATTCGTCTCTATTCCGAAGACGATTTCCTCTCGCGCCCGGAGTTTACCGATCCGGAGATTCTGCGTACCAACCTGGCCTCGGTTATTTTGCAGATGACCGCGCTGGGGCTGGGCGATATCGCTGCGTTCCCGTTTGTCGAAGCACCGGATAAACGCAATATCCAGGATGGCGTGCGTCTGCTCGAAGAACTGGGCGCGATCACCACGGATGAACAGGCCAGCGCCTATAAACTGACGCCGCTCGGTCGCCAGCTCTCGCAGTTGCCTGTCGACCCACGTCTGGCGCGTATGGTGCTGGAAGCGCAAAAACATGGCTGCGTGCGTGAGGCGATGATTATCACGTCCGCGCTCTCCATTCAGGATCCGCGCGAACGTCCGATGGACAAACAGCAGGCATCGGACGAAAAACATCGTCGCTTCCACGACAAAGAATCCGACTTCCTCGCGTTTGTAAATCTGTGGAATTATCTTGGCGAGCAGCAAAAGGCGCTTTCTTCCAACGCCTTCCGTCGCCTGTGTCGTACCGATTACCTCAACTATCTGCGCGTGCGCGAATGGCAGGATATCTACACCCAGTTGCGTCAGGTGGTGAAAGAACTTGGCATTCCGGTTAACAGCGAACCGGCGGAGTATCGCGAAATTCACATTGCGTTGCTGACGGGTTTGCTTTCCCATATCGGCATGAAAGATGCCGATAAACAAGAATATACCGGCGCACGTAACGCGCGTTTCTCCATCTTCCCCGGTTCTGGTTTATTCAAAAAACCGCCTAAATGGGTAATGGTGGCGGAACTGGTAGAAACCAGCCGCCTGTGGGGGCGCATTGCTGCGCGTATCGATCCGGAATGGGTGGAGCCTGTCGCTCAGCATTTGATTAAACGTACCTACAGCGAACCGCACTGGGAACGGGCGCAGGGCGCGGTGATGGCAACGGAAAAAGTCACTGTTTATGGTTTGCCAATTGTTGCCGCGCGCAAGGTCAACTACAGCCAGATCGATCCGGCGTTATGTCGTGAACTCTTTATTCGCCACGCGCTGGTGGAAGGTGACTGGCAGACGCGTCACGCATTCTTCCGTGAAAACCTGAAACTACGGGCGGAAGTAGAGGAGCTGGAACACAAATCACGTCGCCGCGATATTCTGGTTGATGACGAAACGCTGTTTGAGTTCTACGACCAGCGCATCAGCCACGATGTAATCTCCGCTCGTCACTTCGACAGCTGGTGGAAAAAAGTCAGCCGCGAAACGCCTGATTTGCTCAACTTTGAAAAGAGCATGTTGATCAAAGAAGGCGCGGAAAAAATCAGCAAGCTGGATTACCCGAACTTCTGGCATCAGGGCAATCTCAAGCTGCGTTTGAGCTATCAGTTTGAGCCCGGCGCGGATGCTGACGGTGTGACCGTACATATTCCGCTGCCGTTACTTAACCAGGTTGAGGAAAGCGGGTTTGAATGGCAGATCCCCGGTCTGCGCCGCGAACTGGTGATTGCTCTGATTAAATCGTTGCCGAAACCGGTACGCCGTAATTTTGTACCCGCGCCAAACTACGCCGAAGCGTTTTTAGGCCGCGTCACACCGCTGGAGTTACCGTTGCTTGACAGCCTTGAGCGCGAGTTACGGCGGATGACCGGCGTTACCGTTGACCGCGAAGACTGGCACTGGGATCAGGTGCCCGATCACCTAAAAATCACCTTCCGCGTGGTGGATGACAAAAACAAGAAGCTAAAAGAAGGGCGCTCGCTACAAGATCTGAAAGATGCGCTGAAAGGCAAAGTGCAGGAAACGCTGTCTGCGGTGGCGGATGACGGTATCGAGCAGAGCGGCTTACATATCTGGAGTTTTGGGCAACTGCCGGAAAGCTACGAGCAGAAGCGCGGCAACTACAAAGTGAAGGCGTGGCCGGCGCTGGTGGATGAGCGCGACAGTGTGGCGATCAAACTGTTTGATAACCCGCTGGAGCAAAAACAGGCAATGTGGAACGGTCTTCGCCGTCTACTTCTGCTGAATATTCCCTCGCCGATCAAGTATTTACATGAGAAGTTACCAAACAAAGCCAAGCTTGGACTGTACTTTAACCCGTATGGCAAAGTGCTGGAGCTGATCGACGACTGTATCTCCTGCGGTGTGGATAAATTGATCGACGCCAATGGTGGCCCGGTCTGGACGGAAGAAGGCTTTGCTGCGCTGCATGAGAAAGTGCGTGCCGAACTGAATGACACGGTGGTGGATATTGCGAAGCAGGTCGAGCAAATCCTTACGGCAGTCTTCAATATCAACAAACGCCTAAAAGGGCGGGTGGATATGACCATGGCGCTGGGGCTTTCTGACATTAAAGCGCAGATGGGCGGGCTGGTATATCGCGGTTTTGTCACTGGTAACGGCTTCAAACGGCTGGGCGACACGCTGCGATATTTGCAGGCGATTGAAAAACGGCTGGAAAAACTGGCGGTTGATCCGCATCGCGACCGTGCTCAGATGCTGAAAGTCGAAAACGTCCAGCAGGCGTGGCAGCAATGGATCAACAAACTGCCGCCCGCACGTCGTGAGGATGAAGACGTGAAAGAGATCCGTTGGATGATAGAAGAGTTGCGCGTTAGTTACTTCGCTCAACAACTTGGTACGCCTTATCCGATTTCAGATAAGCGTATTTTGCAGGCGATGGAGCAGATTAGCGGTTAACACTGCTATTTGCCTGATAAATCTAAAACCCGGTAAGCATTTAGCGCCGGGTTTTTTATTAATTCTAAAACGGTAAGGGCAAAAATTCAGGAATTCAGAAAAATACAATTCTCTGCTGCAAGATGAATAATGTTTATCTACAGCATTTCCTTAAAAGTTATGTCGGGCTTGCGGAGTGGCGGTTAAGGAAATACGACTTCCTCCTTTCAGAGTGCTCCGCTTCTCACTATTATCTCACGCAGTATTCTTAAGGGAACGATAAGGAGGAACCATGAACATTACCCCGTTTCCGACGCTTTCGACGGCAACTATAGATGCCATAAATGTTATCGGACAGTGGCTGGCGCAGGATGATTTCTCCGGTGAGGTGCCGTATCAGGCTGATTGCGTCATACTTGCAGGAAATGCGGTTATGCCGACTATCGATGCGGCATGTAAGATTGCTCGCGATCAGCAAATTCCTTTACTGATTAGTGGTGGTATCGGTCACTCGACCACTTTTTTGTATAGCGCCATCGCACAGCATCCGCACTACAACACTATCCGCACCACTGGCAGAGCAGAGCGACCATCCTGGCGGATATCGCTCATCAGTTCTGGCATATTCCGCATGAAAAAATCTGGATTGAAGACCAGTCAACAAACTGCGGTGAAAACGCACGCTTTAGCATCGCGCTATTGAATCAGGCCGTAGAACGAGTTCATACGGCTATCGTTGTACAGGACCCCACCATGCAGCGGCGCACGATGGCAACGTTCCGCCGTATGACCGGGGACAATCCCGATGCACCACGCTGGTTAAGTTATCCCGGATTCGTTCCTCAGTTAGGAAATAACGCAGACAGTGTAATCTTTATTAATCAGTTACAAGGATTATGGCCGGTTGAGGGGAGCCCGCAGAATTCGGAAAAAATCGTACGCTAAGGTTTTCCGGGCATCCGTAAGGGCCGAAACTTCCCGTCTTCCAGTCTGCGGCTCTGCCGCCAGACGTAATCGCCGGTTAGGTTGATGTGCTCCCAGCCCAGCGGCGACAGGAATTGCAGCAGCTCGCCGTCCACCGGCTTGCCGGCCTCGACCAACCCCTGGGTGGCGCGTTCCAGGTACACCGTGTTCCACAGCACGATAGCCGCCGTCACCAGGTTGAGGCCGCTGGCCCGGTAGCGCTGCTGCTCGAAGCTCCGATCCCTGATTTCCCCAAGGCGGTTGAAGAACACCGCCCTGGCCAGCGAGTTGCGCGCCTCACCTTTGTTCAGGCCGGCATGCACGCGGCGGCGCAGTTCAACACTTTGCAGCCAGTCCAGGATGAACAGCGTGCGCTCGATCCGGCCCAGCTCGCGCAGGGCCACGGCCAGTCCGTTCTGGCGCGGGTAGCTGCCGAGCTTGCGCAGCATCAGCGAGGCGGTGACGGTGCCCTGCTTGATCGAGCTGGCCAGGCGCAGGATGTCGTCCCAGTGGGCACGCACGTGCTTGATGTTCAGGGTGCCGCCGATCAGCGGGCGCAACGTCGGGTAGGCTTGCACGCCCTGCGGCACGTACAGCTTGGTTTCGCCGAGGTCGCGGATGCGCGGCGCGAAGCGGAAGCCTAGCAGGTGCATCAGGGCAAAGACGTGATCGGTGAAGCCGGCCGTGTCGGTGTAGTGCTCCTCGATCCGCAGGTCGGACTCGTGGTACAGCAGGCCGTCGAGCACATAGGTGGAATCGCGGACGCCGACATTCACCACGCGGGTGCTGAACGGCGCGTACTGGTCGGAGATATGGGTATAGAACAGCCGTCCCGGCTCGCTACCGTACTTCGGGTTGACGTGCCCGGTGCTCTCGCCCCGGCCACCCGCGCGGAAGCGCTGGCCATCGGAGGATGAGGTCGTGCCGTCGCCCCAGTGGGCGGCAAAGGCGTGGCGATACTGGTGGTTGACCAGCTCGGCCAAGGCCGCCGAATAGGTTTCGTCGCGGATGTGCCAGGCTTGCAGCCAGGACAGCTTGGCGTAGGTCAGGCCGGGGCTCGACTCGGCCATCTTGGTCAGCCCGAGGTTGATCGCATCACCGAGGATTGCGGACAGCAGCAACGTCCTGTCTTTGGCCTCGGCCCCGTCCTTCAAGTGGGTGAAGTGGCGGCTGAAGCCCGTCCAGTCGTCCACGTCCATCAGCAGTTCGGTGATCTTGATGCGCGGCAGTAACTGGCTGGTTTGGTCGATCAGCGCCTGCGCCCGATCCGGCACCGCCGCATCCAGCGGGGTGATTTTCAGCCCTGACTCGGTGAGGATGGCATCGGGCAGCTCGTTGTCCTTGGCCAGGCGGGTGACGGTGGCCAACTGCTCGTCCAGCAGCTGCAAACGCTCTTCCAGGTACTGGTCGCTGTTCGGGTTGATCGCCAGGGGCAGGGCCTGCTCGCGCTTGAGTGCGGCGAACTTCTCGGCCGGCAGCAGGTAGTCGTCGAAGTCGCGGAACTGCCGCGAGCCCTTGACCCAGATGTCGCCGGAGCGCAGGGCGTTCTTCAGCTCGGACAGGGCGCAGATTTCGTAGAATTTCCGGTCGAGGCCTTCCGGGGTGATCACCAGCGGCTTCCAGCGCGGCTTGATGAAGGCCGTGGGTGCATCGGCCGGCACCTTGCGCAGGTTGTCGGCGTTCATCTCACGCAGGGTCTGCACGGCTGCCAGCACGCCTTGCGCGGCCGGCGCGGCGCGCAGTTCCAGCACCTCCAGCAAGGCCGGCGTGTAACGGCGCAGGGTGGCGAAGTTCTCGCCGACCAGGTGCAGGTGGTCGAAGCCTTCCGGCCGGGCCAGCAGCTCGGCCTCGCTGACGCTCTCGGTGAACTCGTCCCAGGGAATCACCGCCTCGATGGCGGCATAGGGGTCGCTGCCGCTTTCCTTCGCTTCCAGCAGCGCCTGGCCGATCCTGGAGTACAGGCGCACCTTGTCGTTGATCGCCTTGCCCTGCTTCTGGAACTGCTGCTGATGCTTGTGCTTCGCGCCGCTGAACAGCTTGACCAGGATGCGGTCATGCAGATCGACCAGCTCATCGATCACGGTCGCGGTGCTCTCCAGCACCACGGCGGCCAGGGTCGCGTAGCGGCGCTGCGGCTCGAACTTACCGAGGTCTTTGGGCGTCATCTGCCCACCCTCGCGGGCCAGCTTGAGCAGGCGGTTCTGGTGGATGTGCCGGCCCAAGCCTTCGGGCAAGTCCACCAACTGAAATGTCTTCAGCCGCTCGATGTGTTCCAGCATGTGCCGAGAGTTGGGTTTCAGCGGTGCCTGGCGCAGCCAGGTCAACCAGGTGATGCTGCTGCCGGCCTTGAGCTTCAACAGCTCGTCCAGCTTGGCCCGATGCGAGTCCGTGAGTGGTTCGACCAGGGCGCGGTAGACCCGCCGATTGGCTCGCGCAATGGCTTCCGAGCAGGCCCGGTCAATCACGCTCAGCGCCGGCAGGATGCGTCGTTTCTGCCGTAGGCTCTCCAGGGCCTGACCGGCCAGCAGCAAGCCTTTGTCGGTCTGCTGGGCCAGCTCGGTTAGCTCGCGCACCAGGGCGCGGAAGTCGGACAGGCCGAACGGGGCCAGTTGCAGGTAGGTGCGCAGTTCCTGGGCATGCTCGCGACGGGTCACGTCGCGCTCGCCGTACTTTGCCCAGCTCGCCGGCTCGGCCTGGACTTGCTTCGCCACCCACAGGATGACCGGCTCGGGCAGCTCGCTGTCGGTTCCCAGCGCGTAACCGGGGTAGCGCAGCAGGCAGAGCTGCACGGCGAAGCCGAGGCGGTTGGCGTCGCCGCGTCGCTGGCGGATCAGCGACAGGTCGGAGTCGTTGAAGGTGTAGTAGCGGATCAGGTCATCCTGGCTTTCCGGCAGCGCAAGCAGGGTGTCCCGCTCCGTGGCCGAGAGGATCAAGCGACGCGGCATGTGTCAGTCGTCCGTGCGGAGGTACTGGTAGAGGGTTTCCCGGCTGATGTTGAACTCGCGGGCAAGCTGCGCCTTGGGCTCGCCGGCCGTCGCTCGCTGCCGCAGGGTAGCAGCCTGCTCATCGGACAGGGCTTTCTTGCGGCCCCGGTACGCGCCACGCTGCTTGGCCAAGGCGATGCCCTCACGCTGCCGCTCGCGGATCAGGGCGCGCTCGAACTCAGCGAAGGCCCCCATCACCGACAGCATCAGGTTGGCCATCGGCGAGTCCTCGCCAGTGAACACCAGGCCCTCCTTCAGGAACTCGATGCGCACGCCGCGCTGAGTCAGCTTCTGTACCAAGCGACGCAGGTCATCGAGGTTGCGGGCCAGCCGATCCATGCTGTGCACCACCACTGTATCGCCTTCGCGGACGAAGCTCAGCAGCGCTTCGAGCTGGGGGCGCTGGGTGTCCTTGCCCGATGCCTTGTCGGTGAACACCTTGCTCACCTGGGTTTGTTCCAGCTGGCGTTCCGGGTTCTGGTCAAAGCTGCTGACCCGGACGTAGCCGATGCGGTGCCCCTGCACGATGTCTCCTTGGTTGAAGGCGGCTTAAGTGCACTTTCTGTTCCGTTGTGCCTCAAAGCCCATTTCTGTCAGGCTGAAATCTATAACCTTCGCGGGCATGTGTCAAAAAATGGGAAAGCAGACTCTATTCTGACGAAGCGGCGCGGCCCTGCCTGACATCAAGTTAGGGTATAGCCTAGATTGACATGCGCGATGCAACCCTTAACTTGCTTGCACCTATCGTTTCCATGCTAGCTTTATCGTAACGCTCAAGAAATTGGGCTTAATGCCGAAAACAATAAAATAAAACAGCCAACCCTTGAGGTTCTTATGCGCCAGAATTTACCAGTGACGGGTCGAAACTTAGAACTCCCAAAAGATGCCAATATTCTTTCGACTACCTCCCCTCAAAGCCATATCACGTACGTTAATCCTGACTTCATTAAAATCAGTGGTTTCACTGAGGAAGAACTATTAGGCCAGCCTCACAACATCGTAAGACACCCAGATATGCCGCCTGCTGCATTTGAGCATATGTGGAGTACATTAAAATCTGGCCGCTCATGGATGGGGCTAGTAAAAAATCGCTGTAAAAATGGCGACCACTATTGGGTAAGTGCTTATGTAACGCCAATAGCTAAGAATGGTTCGATTGTTGAATACCAGTCTGTAAGGACCAAGCCTGAACCTGAGCAGGTTTTGGCTGCGGAAAAATTATATGCTCAATTGAGAAGCGGGAAGGCCGCGAGGCCGAAATTGGCTGCTAGCTTTTCCGTGAAAATACTCTTGCTCATATGGGGTAGTATTATATCAAGCGCAATGGCTGCCGGCATGCTTACTGATACATCAATAAGCAGCTTATTGTTAGCCACTTTAATGTCAGGAAGCTTAAGCTCTGTTAGTGTTTTGGCTATTCTCTCTCCTCTTGGAAGACTGGTTGAAAGAGCCAGGAATATTTCCAATAACCCATTAAGTCAATCCCTCTACACTGGGCGCACCGATGAGTTTGGCCAAATCGAGTTTGCTTTACGAATGATGCAAGCTGAAACAGGCGCCATAGTAGGTCGCATAGGTGATGCATCAAATCGGCTTAGCGAACACACCCGAGGCCTACTAAAGGATATTGAGTCAAGCAATGTACTTACAGTTGAGCAGCAGGCAGAGACAGATCAAATAGCAACGGCAGTAAACCAAATGGTGGCAAGCATTCAAGAGGTTGCGAGCAATGCACAGCATGCTGCAGATGCGGCCGGAAGAGCAGACACTGAGACGGCATCTGGCCAGCGTCTGGTAGCCCACACAAGCCAGTCAATCACTGCCCTTGAAGGTGAAATTAGGCAAGCCACTCAGGTTATTCATGAGCTTGAAGGTCAAAGTAACGAGATATCAAAAGTTCTTGACGTTATACGAGGGATCGCCGAGCAAACGAATTTGTTGGCACTCAACGCAGCAATTGAGGCCGCGCGTGCTGGTGAGCAGGGGCGTGGTTTTGCTGTTGTCGCCGATGAGGTTCGCAGTCTTGCTGCTCGCACACAGCAATCGACAACGGATATTCAAAGCATGATCAGCGCTCTACAAGAGCGAGCGCAATCCGCTGTTACAGTCATGGAGCAAAGTAGTCGGCAAGCGCACACGAGTGTAGCTCACGCAGAGGAAGCAGCTACAGCTCTTGATGGAATTGGCCAACGCGTTAACGAAATTACCGACATGAACGCGCAAATAGCGACTGCGGTCGAGCAGCAGGGAGCAGTAAGTGAAGACATAAACCGCAGTATTATCAATATACGCGATGCTGCTGATACCAATGTACAGACCGGGCAGAATAATTTGCAAAGTGCGAAATCTGTCGCTCAGTTAACTAGCGCTCTGAGCGAACTGGCAAAACAGTTTTGGGAAAAACGAGGATAACGCTTTTCAGTATCTCGACAGGGATAACTTACTTTACCATCGGTTATCCCTTTTAGCCGCACAAATTTTAGCCATGGCTTTTCAGGAAGTCAGGGCTATCAGAATGGCCTTAGAAAGCCTAGTCAAAGAGCTGTCACGAGAACACCGTTAGCTTAGCGTACGATTTTTTCCGAATTCTGCGGTTCCCCCGTTGAGCGTTATCTCTCACTACTCACTGGCGAGCTGCCGCGTTTACGCGATGATAGCGATGGCTACGGTCCCCGCGGGCGAGATTTTATCGTTCACGTTGATTTTCCGGCAGAAGTCATTCAGGCATGGCAAACGCTGAAACACGATGCGGTGCTCATCGAGGCGATGGAAAGTCGCTCGTTACGTTAAAAATTGCCCGTTTGTGAACCACTTGTTTGCAAACGGGCATGACTCCTGACTTTTATTTCTGCCTTTTATTCCTTTTACACTTGTTTTTATGAAGCCCTTCACAGAATTGTCCTTTCACGATGCCGTCTCTCTGATGATTGATGTTAATTAACAATACATTTACCAAAAGCAAACATATAAATCACAGGAGTCGCCCATGTCAGTACCCGTTCAACATCCTATGTATATTGATGGACAGTTTGTTACCTGGCGTGGAGACGCATGGATTGATGTGGTAAACCCTGCTACAGAGGCTGTCATTTCCCGCATTCCCGATGGTCAGGCCGAGGATGCCCGTAAGGCAATCGATGCAGCAGAACGTGCACAACCAGAATGGGAAGCGTTGCCTGCAATTGAACGCGCCAGTTGGTTGCGCAAAATCTCCGCCGGGATCCGCGAACGCGCCAGTGAAATCAGTGCGCTGATTGTTGAAGAAGGGGGCAAGATCCAGCAGCTGGCTGAAGTCGAAGTGGCTTTTACTGCGGACTATATCGATTACATGGCGGAGTGGGCACGGCGTTACGAGGGCGAGATTATTCAAAGCGATCGTCCAGGAGAAAATATTCTTCTGTTTAAACGTGCGCTTGGTGTGACTACCGGCATTCTGCCGTGGAACTTCCCGTTCTTCCTCATTGCCCGCAAAATGGCTCCCGCTCTTTTGACTGGTAATACCATTGTCATTAAACCCAGTGAATTTACGCCAAACAATGCGATTGCATTCGCCAAAATCGTCGATGAAATAGGCCTTCCGCGCGGCGTGTTTAACCTTGTACTGGGGCGTGGTGAAACCGTTGGGCAAGAACTGGCGGGTAACCCAAAGGTCGCAATGGTCAGTATGACAGGCAGCGTCTCTGCAGGTGAAAAGATTATGGCGACTGCGGCGAAAAACATCACCAAAGTGTGTCTGGAATTGGGTGGTAAAGCACCAGCTATCGTAATGGACGATGCCGATCTTGAACTGGCAGTCAAAGCTATCGTTGATTCACGCGTCATTAATAGTGGGCAAGTGTGTAACTGTGCAGAACGTGTTTATGTACAGAAAGGCATTTATGATCAGTTCGTCAATCGGCTGGGTGAAGCGATGCAGGCGGTTCAATTTGGTAACCCCGCTGAACGCAACGACATTGCGATGGGGCCGTTGATTAACGCCGCGGCGCTGGAAAGGGTCGAGCAAAAAGTGGCGCGCGCAGTAGAAGCAGGGGCGAGAGTGGCGTTGGGTGGCAAAGCGGTAGAGGGGAAAGGATATTATTATCCGCCGACATTGCTGCTGGATGTTCGCCAGGAAATGTCGATTATGCATGAGGAAACCTTTGGCCCGGTGCTGCCGGTGGTCGCATTTGACACGCTGGAAGATGCTATCTCAATGGCTAATGACAGTGATTACGGCCTGACCTCATCAATCTATACCCAAAATCTGAACGTCGCGATGAAAGCCATTAAAGGGCTGAAGTTTGGTGAAACGTACATCAACCGTGAAAACTTCGAAGCTATGCAAGGCTTCCACGCCGGATGGCGTAAATCCGGTATTGGCGGCGCAGATGGTAAACATGGCCTGCATGAATATCTGCAGACCCAGGTGGTTTATTTACAGTCTTAATGAGTGAAAGAGGCGGAGATTTTTTCCTCCGCCTGTGCGCGTCAGAGTTTAGCGTATTTTTCGAGGGTGCGAATAAGCTGCGTGACGAAGCCATATTCGTTATCGTACCAGGCGACCGTTTTCACCAGTTGTAAATCGCCCACGGCGGTAATTTCCGTTTGCGTGGCATCAAACACCGAACCGAAATGGCTGCCAATGATATCGGAAGAGACTATTTCTTCATCGGTATAACCAAATGACTCGTTATTGGTGGCTGCTTGTTTAAGTGCGTTATTCACCTCTTCGGCAGTCACTTTTTTTCCGAGAATCGATACCAGTTCAGTGACCGAACCTGTTTTCACCGGCACGCGTTGCGCATGACCTTTCAGTTTGCCGCTCAGTTCCGGGATCACCAGACCAATGGCTTTTGCCGCGCCCGTAGTGTGGGGAATGATATTTTCTGCCGCTGCGCGTGAAGCACGTAAATCTTTACCACGCGGGCCATCCACCAGTGACTGGGTGCCAGTATAGGCATGAATGGTCGTCATCGTGCCGACTTCTATCCCGAAACTGTCATGCAAGGCTTTGGCCATCGGCGCAAGACAGTTAGTAGTGCATGATGCCACGGAAACAATGGTGTCGTTGCCATCCAGAGTGTCGTCATTGACGTTATAAACGATAGTTTTCATTTCACCGGCAGGGGCGGAAATCAACACCTTCTTCGCGCCAGCATCAAGATGCGCCTGCGATTTCTCGGCGGAGGTATAAAAGCCAGTACATTCGACAATGATTTCTGCACCTTTCGCTTTCCACGGAATATTTTTAGCCTCTTTTTCGGCGTAAACCGCGATACTTTTCCCATTAACGATAAGTGAATCTTCCGTAAAATCAACGCTCCAGGGGAACGGTCCGTAGTTTGAATCATGTTTCAGCAGGTAGGCGAGAATTTTTGGAGAAGTGAGATCATTAATAGCGACAACGTCTATGTTGCTTTTGACTTCAAGTAATCGACGCAACACCAGTCGACCGATACGACCAAAACCGTTAATACCAACTTTACTCATGGTTTTCTCCTGTCAGGAACGTTCGGATGAAAATTGATCCTTTCCAGGCTTAGACCAGGATGGCGGGATGGGCAATCTCCATTCTTACAGTGAAACGTAACGTACTGAAAACGGGTGAACAATATTTAATGAAATTTTGAGAAAAGCCCGTTATGTTAACGGAAAATTATGTTAAAGCAGGAAATGTTATGGAAAATAAATACTCAAGGTTACAAATCAGCATTCACTGGCTGGTCTTTTTGCTGGTTATCGCAGCGTATTGCGCAATGGAGTTTCGTGGTTTCTTCCCACGTAGCGATCGGCCACTCATCAACATGATTCATGTTTCCTGTGGCATCTCAATTCTCGTGCTGATGGTGGTTCGTCTTTTGTTAAGACTGAAATACCCAACCCCGCCGATTATACCTAAGCCGAAACCGATGATGACGGGACTGGCGCATTTGGGACATTTGGTGATTTATCTCCTGTTTATTGCGCTGCCAGTGATTGGTTTGGTGATGATGTATAACCGAGGCAACCCGTGGTTTGCGTTTGGTATGACGATGCCTTACGCTTCAGAGGCCAATTTCGAACGGGTAGATAGCTTAAAGTCGTGGCATGAAACGCTGGCGAATCTGGGATACTTTGTCATCGGGTTGCACGCTGCGGCCGCACTGGCACACCACTATTTCTGGAAGGACAACACACTTCTACGCATGATGCCGCGTAAACGTTCCTGAAGGATATTTAAAGAAAACGCCTGTACTAAAACCGACCCGTGGTACAGGCGAAGAATACGGGTCTACATCGGAAGCGCCTATTATATTTATTTGTATGACAAATAAAACCATAATCCTTGCCCATACGTCCATCTGGCTTATTTTTAATCAATTCACCCGATCTTTGATCTCATCAACGGTATCAAAATAAACCAGCGTATAACGTTCAAATCGAACATAAGATTCGATAAACCATGGAGGTTATATGAAAAAACTGGCACTTATTTTGTTTATGGGAACGCTTGTTTCCTTTTATGCCGATGCCGGGCGCAAACCTTGTTCTGGTTCGAAAGGGGGGATCTCACACTGTACTGCAGGCGGCAAATTTGTCTGTAATGATGGTTCTATTAGTGCATCGAAAAAAACATGCACTAACTGAAGTGTAAAAGGGGTGCCATGAGAAAATGAATCTGCTAGTCAGATGCGCGGGGAAAATCCCCGCGCTTGCCCTTACCTGGACGTGCAGGCCATGAGCGCAGCAACCTCCTTATCACCGTCCCGGAACCGCAGTTCGTAGAGCGTTTGTCGGGTCAGGAGTGTGAATGTCAGAATCGTAATGCAGATAATGAGCAGACACACCACCAGAGGGTTGTGCTTCATAGCCTTTCTCCTTGCCGGATGGCGGGTAAGAGGCTAAGATCTGAATTGCTAGGTTCATTCGTTGGCCTCGGTTTGTACTGACCCCAAAAAGTTGGACAGTTAAACACGAGGCATATAGGTCTGATTCCGATATTCAATTGGAGTCAGACCTTTTAATTTCAGGCTAATTCTTCTGCTGTTGTAGTATTCAATATATTCCGTAACAGCATCCTTCAGTTCGCTTATATTACTGAACTCATCAAGATAAAAACACTCCGACTTTAAGGTTCCAAAGAAACACTCCACCACAGCATTATCCAGACAATTGCCTTTTCTGGACATGCTTTGTTTAATACCATGTTCTTTAAGGATATTTTGATATCTTCTCATACGATACTGCCATCCCTGGTCAGAGTGCAGAACAGGATGCTCGTGAGGATTAAGCTTTTTGAATGCCTGATCGAGCATATTCTCAACCATGTTCATCACTGGTCTTTCCGAAAGGCTGTAAGAAATAACTTCGTTGTTGAAGAGATCTATTACTGGAGACAAATACAGCTTGCGCCCATTGACTGCAAATTCAGTAACATCGGTAACCCACTTCTCGTTTGGCCGCGTAGCCTTGAAATCTCTTTGGAGAACATTAGGGGCGGTTTGCCCTACATCTCCTCTGTAAGAGCGGTATCGCTTGACCTTAATCGCTGCTTTAAGTGAGAGGGTTCCCATCAGGCGCTGAACAGCTTTATGGTTAATCTGTTTCCCTTCTCGATGAAGAGACAGCGTTACCCTACGGTATCCGTATCGGCCTCTATTCTCGTGATAAATCTCACTAATACGCTTTTTAACGTCCGCATACTTGTCAGGCTTGCTGAGAGCCTTTAGATGATAATAAAACGTACTGCGCGGTATCTCCGCAGCCCTGAGAAGCTCATCAAGAGGATAAAACTGCCTTAGCTCGTTGAGTACTTTCACTTTTTCGTGGGATGAGCTAAGGCTTTCAGCTTTTTTAGATACATAAGCCGCGTTTCAAGAAATCGAACTTGCCTTTCAAGATCCTCAATGCGTCGGTCTTTTGACAGCTCCAATGCTGATGCCGCTTTTTCTGGATCAACTGATATTGCAATGTTTCTTTTGGTGCCAATCTTGAGCGCGCGTAAACCAGCTTCTCCGCGCTCTTCATAGACCTTCAGCCACCTGGCTACAGAACCACTACCAGCAAGCATAAAGTGAGCAGCAGCCTGATTAAGGGACATGTGCTGCTCGATCACAGCTTTCACGACCTTAATACGCAACTCTGGATCAGCACTAACGCCTTTAGGTTTGGGAATTAAACCTTTTTCTCCATGTTTTTCATAGAGGGCAACCCATGTCCTGACCTGGGTTCGGGGGACACCAAAACGTGCCGAGATGATCCTGTAACCATCATCAGTTGTGAAGTAGTGATTCACGACTTCAAGGCGCTTTTCAAAAGGGTATTTTGGCTTTGACATATTAGGGGCTATTCCATTTCATCGTCCAACAAAATGGGTGCAGTACAGTTGATAGAAATATCGGTCGGGGCCTTCGTCTTTCTGATTCCCGGTTAGCCTGAAAACAGAAAGTCTCAGGCACCCGCAGGCATCCTATGAGGTTTCCTTAGGGACGAAAATAATCACTTCACGAAATTGCGTGCTGTTTTCCAGAATTTTTCGTCATTCGGGTTAGCCAGTTTAGCCATTCGTTACTCTCTTCATTCCAATAGCATTAATTTTCTCTGCAATAATTGTTGTAAAAATGTGACGCAAAGAGGTTTTTGGTCATAAGTAATTACCGTCAAGTGCCGATGACTTTCTATCAGGAGTAAACCTGGACGAGAGACAACGGTAATGAATACAACTCCCTCACAGCGATTAGGTTTTTTGCATCACATCAGGCTGGTTCCGTTATTTGCCTGCATTCTTGGCGGTATCTTAGTTCTATTCGCATTAAGTTCTGCTCTGGCTGGCTATTTCCTCTGGCAGGCCGATCGCGATCAGCGTGATGTTACTGCGGAGATTGAGATTCGGACCGGGTTAGCGAACAGTTCAGATTTTTTGCGTTCATCCCGGATCAATATGATTCAGGCCGGGGCTGCGAGTCGTATTGCGGAAATGGAAGCAATGAAGCGAAATATTGCGCAAGCCGAATCGGAGATTAAACAGTCGCAGCAAGGTTATCGTGCTTATCAGAATCGGCCGGTGAAAACACCTGCTGATGAAGCCCTCGACACTGAATTAAATCAACGCTTTCAGGCTTATATCACGGGTATGCAACCTATGTTGAAATATGCCAAAAATGGTATGTTTGAAGCAATTATCAATCATGAAAGTGAGCAGATCCGAACGCTGGATAATGCTTATACTGATATTTTGAACAAAGCCGTTAAGATACGTAGCACCAGAGCCAACCAACTGGCGGAACTGGCCCATCAGCGCACCCGCGTGGGTGGGATGTTCATGATTGGCGCGTTTGTGCTTGCCCTGGTCATGACGCTGATAACATTTATGGTGCTACGTCAGATCGTCATTCGTCCACTGCAACATGCCGCACAACGGATTGAAAAAATCGCCAGTGGCGATCTGACGATGAATGATGAACCGGCGGGTCGTAATGAAATCGGTCGCTTAAGTCGTCATTTACAGCAAATGCAGCATTCACTGGGGATGACAGTAGGGACTGTTCGACAGGGCGCGGAAGAGATTTATCGTGGCACCAGCGAAATTTCCGCTGGCAATGCGGACCTTTCATCTCGCACCGAAGAACAAGCGGCGGCAATTGAACAAACTGCCGCCAGCATGGAGCAACTCACTGCGACGGTGAAACAGAATGCGGATAACGCGCATTATGCCAGTAAACTGGCGCAAGAGGCTTCTATTAAAGCCAGCGATGGCGGGCAAACGGTTTCCGGTGTAGTAAAAACGATGGGCGCTATCTCTATGAGTTCGAAGAAAATTTCTGAGATCACCGCCGTCATCAACAGTATTGCTTTCCAGACGAATATTCTGGCACTGAATGCTGCCGTTGAAGCCGCGCGAGCGGGTGAGCAAGGGCGTGGATTTGCCGTTGTCGCCAGCGAAGTACGGACACTCGCAAGCCGCAGCGCTCAGGCGGCGAAAGAGATTGAAGGCTTGATCAGTGAATCAGTCAGGTTAATTGACCTGGGGTCGGATGAGGTGGCAACGGCAGGGAAAACCATGAGCACTATTGTTGATGCCGTCGTGAGTGTCACACATATCATGCAGGAAATCGCCGCCGCCTCGGATGAACAAAGTAGAGGCATAACTCAGGTTAGCCAGGCGATTTCTGAAATGGATAAGGTGACGCAACAGAATGCTTCTCTGGTAGAAGAGGCCTCAGCAGCGGCGGTGTCCCTTGAAGAACAGGCGGCACGATTAACTGAGGCGGTGGACGTATTCCGTCTGAACAAACATTCTGTGTCGGCAGAACCTCGCGGAGCGGGTGAACCAGTTAGTTTCGCTACGGTGTGAAAATGTTCAAGGAAGGGATCGACAGATCCCTTCACCTTTCAGAACGGCATTGATTTTCGAATAGCGTTAATCATCAACTGGCAACCAGAAGAGAACGTCGCATCTACGCGGGTCAGTATTCCAATCGGTTCGCCTGCACCATGTCCCGGAACAGGCAGGGCCACCAGCGTGGCATGACGCAGGTCGTCTTTTACAGCGCCAGAAGGGACAAACCACACGTAGTCGTATTCAACCGTAAGTTGACGAGATAGCGAAGCAGACAGCGTTTCGATACAACCCGAAGGAATTTTACATCCCTGGCTCTGCACTAATGCATCTGAATGCTGGCGTGGCGCAGTGCCTTCTGGTGATACAACGACCGGCCATTCCAGCACCCGGCTTAGCGTTACGTTCTCCTGAAGTAGCGGATGATTAGGGCGGACAACCAGCTTCAGCGATTCAAGAAACAGCAGTTCGTAATTAAGCCCGGTCATCAGTTCAGGATCTGACATCCGACCAATGCCGATATCGATTTCCCCGGTTTTCAAACCCGCCAGAATCATAGGGTTACTCATTGTCGCAACTTGCAAGGTCGTCTCTTTTTGTTGCTGATGAAACTGACCTATAACCGAAGGTAATATCCCCAGTGCCGCAGTAGGTAGTGCACCAACCCTGACGACATCATTATTAAGACCTTCTTTACGATGAAGCGACTGTCCGGCAGTGTTGATGGCGTCAAGAACTCTGACTGCATGCGTTAAAAATTGTTCGCCGGGTAAGGTAAGTTGCGCCCCCTGACGACCACGCTCAAACAAGCGAGCGCCCGTCAGCTGCTCCAGTTCATTCAATGTCTTAGAGAGCGCAGGTTGACTCAAATTAAGGGTTTCAGCCGCGCGCCCCAAAGTTCCTTGTTGTGCGACAGCTACGAATGTATGAAGGTGGCGCAAACGGATGCGCTGACTAAACAGACTATTTTTTTCCATAAGCGATGTTAAAAACGAAGCGGTGTCGCTGACAAGTGAAGTTGTTTGATTATGATAACTTGATTGCAAAATATTATTAACAATTAAAGCAATTATGTTACAGCAAAATGGATAATATTGATGTTTTCGCGGCGAGATCACAGTTTGTAAATTCTTCCCGCCAGAGTGAATGCGGTTACCTACACTCCAGATTACTGACCACTGGAGGCAGACACTATGGCGAACAGCATCACGGCGGATGAGATTCGGGAACAGTTTTCGCAGGCAATGTCAGCCATGTACCAGCAAGAAGTTCCGCAATATGGCACGCTGCTGGAACTGGTAGCTGATGTGAATCTGGCTGTGCTGGAAAACAATCCTCAACTGCACGAAAAAATGGTAAATGCAGACGAGCTGGCGCGACTGAATGTTGAACGTCATGGGGCGATTCGCGTTGGGACTGCACACGAGCTTGCTACTCTTCGGCGGATGTTTGCCATTATGGGGATGTACCCGGTGAGCTATTACGATCTCTCGCAGGCAGGGGTGCCGGTACATTCGACAGCATTTCGGCCCATTGATGATGCTTCTCTGGCGCGTAATCCCTTCCGCGTTTTTACCTCCTTACTCCGCCTTGAGCTTATCGAGAACGAAATTTTGCGCCAGAAAGCGGCGGAGATTCTGCGTCAGCGCGATATCTTCACCCCACGTTGTCGACAACTGTTAGAGGAATATGAGCAGCAGGGCGGTTTTAACGAAACACAGGCACAGGAGTTTGTGCAGGAAGCCCTGGAAACGTTTCGCTGGCACCAGTCAGCAACGGTAGATGAAGAAACCTATCGCGCCTTGCACAACGAACATCGGTTGATTGCTGATGTGGTCTGTTTTCCTGGATGCCATATCAACCATCTGACGCCACGTACGCTGGATATTGACCGGGTGCAGTCGATGATGCCTGAATGCGGAATTGAACCAAAAATTCTGATCGAAGGGCCGCCGCGCCGCGAGGTACCGATTTTACTACGGCAGACCAGCTTTAAGGCACTGGAAGAGACGGTGTTGTTTGCGGGGCAGAAACAGGGCACGCATACTGCGCGCTTTGGTGAAATTGAGCAGCGTGGCGTGGCATTAACGCCGAAAGGGCGACAACTGTATGATGATCTTCTGCGTAACGCTGGAACCGGGCAGGATAATCTCACTCACCAAATGCATTTACAGGAAACCTTCCGCACTTTTCCTGACAGTGAGTTTTTAATGCGTCAGCAAGGGCTGGCATGGTTCCGGTACCGTCTGACGCCTTCAGGTGAGGCGCATCGTCAAGCGATTCATCCCGGAGACGATCCACAGCCCTTAATTGAACGTGGTTGGGTCGCGGCGCAACCCATTACCTATGAAGATTTCTTGCCCGTTAGCGCGGCGGGGATCTTCCAGTCAAATCTGGGTAATGAAACGCAGGCACGCAGCCACGGTAATGCCAGTCGCGAAGCATTTGAGCAGGCGTTGGGTTGTCCGGTTTTGGATGAGTTCCAGCTTTATCAGGAAGCGGAAGAACGCAGTAAACGTCGCTGTGGTTTGCTTTAAATTCTGACCATCCGCCTTTGCAAAAATTTGCCTGATTTTACAAACGAATCAGGCTCATCCCATCGACATAAAAAAATTGCCGATTTATGCATATTCTCTGAGTTCAACAATTGGATTATTAATAAATATTGTCTAGAGTGAGCGGTCATAAATAAGCACTTTCTTGCCGCTGAAAATGACCAGCGCGGGACCATTCACAACACCAGAAGGACTCACTTTCAGGTATGGATCGTAGACGATTTATTAAAGGTTCAATGGCTATGGCCGCCGTGTGCGGTACCAGCGGCATTGCTTCTCTTTTTTCTCAGGCGGCATTCGCGGCAGATTCTGATATTGCCGACGGACAAACCCAGCGTTTTGACTTCTCCATTCTACAGTCAATGGCGCATGACTTAGCGCAAACAGCGTGGCGTGGTGCGCCTCGTCCGTTACCTGACACTCTGGCGACAATGACGCCGCAGGCTTATAACAGTATTCAATACGACGCCGAAAAATCGCTCTGGCATAACGTTGAGAACCGTCAACTGGACGCTCAGTTCTTCCATATGGGAATGGGATTCCGTCGCCGCGTTCGTATGTTTTCTGTAGATCCAGCAACACATCTGGCGCGTGAAATTCACTTTCGCCCGGAGTTGTTCAAATACAACGATGCAGGTGTTGATACCAAACAATTAGAAGGGCAAAGCGATCTCGGCTTTGCCGGTTTTCGCGTGTTTAAAGCCCCCGAACTGGCGCGTCGTGATGTAGTATCATTCCTCGGTGCGAGTTATTTCCGCGCCGTTGATGACACATATCAATACGGTTTGTCGGCTCGCGGCCTGGCGATCGACACTTACACCGACAGTAAAGAAGAGTTCCCCGACTTTACCGCCTTCTGGTTTGATACGGTAAAACCGGGGGCAACTACCTTTACCGTTTATGCGTTGCTCGATAGCGCCAGTATTACTGGTGCCTATAAGTTCACTATCCATTGTGAGAAAAGTCAGGTGATTATGGATGTGGAAAATCACCTGTATGCGCGCAAAGACATTAAACAGCTGGGCATTGCGCCGATGACCAGCATGTTCAGCTGCGGTACTAATGAACGTCGGATGTGCGATACAATTCATCCGCAAATTCATGACTCTGATCGTCTGTCCATGTGGCGGGGCAACGGCGAGTGGATTTGCCGTCCGCTGAATAATCCGCAAAAATTGCAGTTCAATGCTTACACCGACAACAACCCGAAAGGGTTTGGTTTATTGCAACTGGATCGTGACTTCTCCCATTATCAGGACATTATGGGCTGGTATAACAAACGCCCAAGTCTGTGGGTGGAACCGCGTAACAAGTGGGGTAAGGGCACCATCGGCCTGATGGAAATCCCAACAACGGGCGAAACGCTGGATAATATTGTCTGCTTCTGGCAGCCAGAAAAAGCTGTAAAAGCGGGTGATGAGTTTGCATTCCAGTATCGTCTGTACTGGAGTGCGCAACCGCCTGTTCATTGCCCATTAGCGCGCGTTATGGCGACGCGTACCGGCATGGGCGGTTTCCCGGAAGGTTGGGCGCCAGGTGAACACTATCCCGAAAAATGGGCGCGTCGTTTTGCCGTCGATTTCGTTGGTGGTGATCTGAAAGCTGCCGCGCCAAAAGGCATTGAGCCGGTGATTACGCTTTCCAGTGGGGAAGCGAAGCAAATCGAAATTCTCTATATTGAACCCATTGATGGTTATCGTATTCAGTTTGACTGGTATCCGACGTCGGACTCCACTGATCCGGTCGATATGCGGATGTATCTGCGTTGTCAGGGGGACGCTATCAGTGAAACATGGCTGTATCAGTATTTCCCGCCAGCGCCCGATAAACGTCAGTATGTTGACGACCGCGTGATGAGTTAATTGTTTTTTCTTCGGCACCTTCTTCGGGAGGTGCCGTCTGGTTAAACACGATCCCGCTCGCATTTTTCCCTAAGTTAAATGAGTAATCTGATGGTGTGTATTTCAGATACACCTTGTCAGCCACTAACAGGGAGTGCGTATGTTTCCAGAATACCGAGATTTAATATCCCGTCTGAAAAACGAAAATCCTCGCTTTATGTCCTTGTTCGATAAACACAATAAACTTGATCATGAAATTGCCAGAAAGGAAGGTTCCGACGGTCGAGGGTACAATGCGGAAGTGGTCCGCATGAAAAAACAAAAGCTACAGTTAAAAGATGAGATGCTCAAAATCCTGCAGCAGGAGAGCGTCAAAGAGGTGTAAACTTTCCTAAGCCGCCAGCCAGGCGGCTTTTTTAACAACTGCATGGATTGACTGGAGATAAGATGACTGAAACGATAAAAGTAAGCGAATCACTTGAATTACATGCTGTTGCAGAAAATCACGTCACTCCTCTTTATCAGTTAATCTGTAAAAATAAAACCTGGTTACAGCAGTCGCTAAACTGGCCGCAGTTTGTTCAAAGTGAAGAGGACACGCGAAAAACGGTGCAGGGTAATGTGATGTTGCATCAACGCGGCTATGCCAAAATGTTCATGATTTTCAAAGAAGATGAACTTATCGGCGTTATCTCGTTTAATCGTATTGAACCACTGAATAAAACCGCTGAAATAGGCTACTGGCTGGACGAATCTCATCAGGGGCAGGGGATCATTTCTCAGGCGCTGCAGGCATTGATTCATCATTACGCCCAGTCTGGTGAACTTAGACGCTTCGTGATCAAATGTCGGGTGGACAATCCGCAAAGCAACCAGGTCGCTTTGCGCAATGGTTTTATCCTTGAAGGTTGCCTGAAACAGGCTGAGTTCCTGAATGATGCCTATGATGATGTGAACTTATACGCGCGTATTATCGATTCACAATAACCCTGCCAGCGGCGTTCGCGTAATGCGCTTCTCGCCGTTAATGACTTTTGGACCACGGACATGAACCGTGTCGCCATCAAAGGCTTCAACGACGGCGTGGTCGGTTAACTCCACATGGTTTTCAATTATCACCGCACCTGTAATACGGCTCTCACCTTGTATTACAACGTGCTCGTCGAGCAGAATCGGTCCGCCACGTACCACAGCATTTCCGCCAATCAAGACATGATGTTTTAACACACAATTACCTTCCACAATGGCATATTCCGCCACCTGTGAACTGTAATGAATCGTCGGAATGGCATCTTCTTCTATGCCAGCTTTCACCTGCGCGTGACCGTAGACTTTAGCGCAATCGCATAGCCAGACGTTGTTCTCTTCATTACCTTCAATACTGGCAAAATCAAAAACTTCGGCGCGATGTTCAATAAAAGCATACCGGATGACGGCATCGCCATAAATTTGTGCCTGGTGAACAATACGCGAGGCGCTAACCCTTGCGCGATCATAAATTTGTAGCAGGAGTTGATGGTCGGGCGTTAAGCCTTGTGCGCCGACGATCATAGAATGTTGATTAATTAAGGCGTGACCAAATATTCTACATTGCCCGCAAACCAGTGAGTCATGAATGGTGACGCTGTCACTTATATATGCACCCTGGCTGATTTCACTATTATCGATCCAGACATTATCCGTTGCGTAAACCTCTCCCCACAGCACGCTGGTGCCGGTGATGCGCGTATTACCGGAAATCACCGCTCCGCCGAACGCAATAGCATTCTGGTCGTAAATCCAGCAATTTCCTTCCTGTGCTAACACCGTTTCGCGATCGATCCAGCCGCCAGCGGTTCCTGCTATCACATCGTTAAAATCGCTAATGGCGATAATCTGCCGTAATAACACATTTTTTTTAGTGCCATCTTCCTGATAACTAAAGGCTCGCTGTTCTTCACTTAGACGATATTTGCGCATAGCGTTTTCCCACAGGTGACTTACTATAACCGTAGCAAATTCTGCGGCTCTGGCTATGCTCGAGAAAATTCCATAAAATGCATTTCAAATATACTTTATAAATTAAACAAAATGAGTAAGAAGATGCAGAGCGATAAAGTGCTCAATTTGCCGGCAGGCTACTTTGGTATTGTGTTGGGGACGATAGGGATGGGATTTGCCTGGCGCTATGCCAGCCAGGTTTGGCAGGTCAGCCACTGGTTAGGGGATGGGCTGGTGATTCTGGCGATGATCATCTGGGGATTATTGACTAGCGCATTTATTGCCCGACTTATACGCTTTCCGCATAGCGTGCTGGCGGAAGTTCGCCATCCAGTGCTGAGCAGTTTTGTGAGTTTGTTTCCGGCAACGACGATGCTGGTGGCGATTGGTTTTGTTCCGTGGTTTCGCCCACTGGCGGTGTGCCTGTTCAGTTTTGGTGTCGTGGTTCAGTTGGCTTATGCCGCCTGGCAAACTGCGGGATTATGGCGCGGATCTCACCCTGAAGAAGCTACCACGCCTGGACTGTATCTGCCGACAGTTGCCAACAACTTTATCAGCGCAATGGCCTGTGGTGCGTTGGGCTACACCGACGCCGGTCTGGTGTTTTTAGGCGCAGGCGTTTTCTCATGGCTAAGCCTTGAACCTGTGATCTTGCAGCGTCTGCGCAGTTCGGGAGAATTACCCACGGCACTGCGGACATCACTCGGCATTCAGCTCGCTCCTGCGCTGGTGGCCTGTAGTGCCTGGCTGAGCGTCAACGGCGGCGAGGGTGACACGCTGGCGAAAATGCTTTTCGGTTATGGACTGCTGCAACTGCTGTTTATGCTACGTCTGATGCCATGGTATCTCTCCCAGCCATTTAATGCTTCATTCTGGAGTTTCTCGTTCGGCGTATCTGCACTGGCAACCACCGGTTTGCATCTGGGGAGTGGCAGCGATAATGGATTTTTCCATACGCTGGCGGTGCCGCTGTTTATCTTTACCAATTTTATTATTGCAATACTGCTCATCCGTACTTTTGCACTTCTGATGCAGGGAAAATTGTTAGTCAGAACCGAGCGCGCCGTTTTAATGAAAGCAGAGGACAAAGAATGATCATTCGTGACGAAAACTATTTTACTGATAAATATGAATTAACCCGCACACACTCTGAAGTACTGGAAGCGGTGAAAGTGGTTAAACCGGGTAAAACGCTGGATCTGGGCTGTGGCAATGGTCGTAACAGTCTTTACCTGGCAGCCAATGGTTATGATGTTGACGCATGGGATAAAAATGCCATGAGTATCGCCAACGTCGAGCGCATTAAATCCATTGAAAATCTGGATAATTTACACACCCGAGTCGTTGATCTGAATAACCTCACATTTGATGGACAGTACGATTTTATTCTTTCGACTGTGGTGCTGATGTTCCTTGAGGCTAAAACCATCCCGGGGCTGATTGCCAATATGCAACGTTGCACTAAACCTGGCGGTTACAACCTGATTGTGGCGGCGATGGATACCGCCGATTATCCATGTACTGTCGGCTTCCCGTTTGCCTTCAAAGAGGGAGAATTACGTCGATATTACGAAGGCTGGGAGAGGGTGAAATACAATGAAGACGTCGGCGAGCTGCACCGCACCGACGCCAACGGTAATCGTATTAAACTACGTTTCGCCACGATGCTGGCACGTAAAAAATGACCCGGTAAGAACAAAGCGCGTGAAAATTCCCCACGCTGAGATGGTTTACTGTTCTTCTTTTCGGTAAGCATATTTTTTATCGAAGGGATGTGAAATTAATCACAGTAGTCGAAGTTTTTTAGCAGCTTAACTTACTGAAATTTAACTACTGATGATTGACTTAGCCCCTTTTTCGGCATTGACTATGTCGTCTGAAAAGGGGCTGAAAAATTTATTTTCACCAACACTTTTTTTGCCACAACACGAAGCGGCGCTTTTTGCTATAACTTAAAAAGTAATATAATCATCTCAGGAAACTATTCATGCGTACCACATCATTTGCGAAAGTTGCAGCTTTATGCGGCTTGTTGGCTCTGTCTGGTTGTGCCTCTAAAATCACCCAGCCAGATAAATATTCTGGTTTTTTAAACAATTACTCTGATTTAAAAGAAACAACCTCAGCAACAGGTAAACCTGTTTTACGTTGGGTAGACCCGAGTTTTGATCAAAGCAAATATGACAGCATCGTCTGGAACCCAATCACTTATTATCCGGTACCAAAACCTTCTACCCAGGTAGGGCAGAAAGTTCTGGATAAAATTTTGAACTATACCAACACCGAAATGAAAGAAGCGATAGCGCAGCGTAAACCACTGGTTACCACCGCTGGGCCGCGTAGTCTGATTTTCCGTGGGGCCATTACCGGTGTAGATACCAGCAAAGAAGGGCTGCAATTCTATGAAGTGGTTCCTGTTGCATTAGTGGTTGCGGGGACGCAAATGGCTACAGGCCACCGTACCATGGATACTCGCCTCTATTTTGAAGGTGAGCTGATTGATGCAGCGACTAATAAACCGGTTATCAAAGTCGTTCGTCAGGGCGAAGGTAAAGACCTGAATAACGAAAGTACGCCAATGGCTTTCGAAAATATTAAACAAGTTATTGATGACATGGCGACCGATGCCACTATGTTTGACGTTAACAAGAAGTAATTCCAGCCGCGCCATCGTAAGATGGCGCTTTTTATCCGGTGCGCCGTAAAACCCCGTCCTTCAGGGCGGGGATATAAGGCGCGGTTTTCCACCTAACAGGTGTTTGCTGTTGTTCAATGTATTGGCGGATGACGGATATTGGCGCACCTCCGCAGCTACTGGCAAAATAGCCAGGACTCCACAAAACGCCTTTGTAGTAATACCTGACTGCAATATCTGGTCGATCTCGTCGCAGTAACCTACCCGATACGCCTTTGAGGCTGTTTACCAGACTGGATATCGCCAGTTTGGGAGGTTAGTTAATTAACAAATGGACGTGATCTGGTTCGCCATCCATTTCAACCAGTTCAGCTTCAAAATCAGCACATACATTTGAAAAGTAACTGCGTAGTTTTTCTGTCGCGTCATGGTCAAAAATCTGGCGTCGGTATTTGGTGACAAAGACCAGGTGAACATGCATCAGGGAAACACAATGCCTTCCACGCCGGATATCGGTTTCTTTTTTCACAGACCAAAGTATCATTTGACCTGTGAAACGATTACAGGCATTTAAATTCCAGTTAAGACCAGGTGGTCAACAGGAGTGTGAAATGAGGCGCTTCGCAGGCGCATGTCGTTTCGTTTTCAATCGTGCTCTGGCACGTCAGAATGAGAATCATGAGGCAGGTAATAAATACATCTCTTACGGGAAAATGGCTTCCTGGCTGGTTGAGTGGAAAAATGCCACTGAAACGCAATGGCTTAAAGATTCTCCCTCACAGCCATTGCAACAGTCACTGAAAGACCTTGAGCGGGCTTACAAAAACTTCTTCCGGAAGCGGGCTGCTTTTCCCCGATTCAAAAAGCGGGGACAGAATGATGCATTCCGCTACCCGCAGGGCGTTAAGCTCGATCAGGAAAACAGCCGTATTTTTCTGCCGAAACTGGGCTGGATGGGCTACCGGAATAGCCGTCAGGTCACGGGTGTTGTGAAAAATGTCACTGTCAGCCAGTCCTGCGGTAAGTGGTACATCAGTATTCAGACAGAAAGTGAAGTATCCACTCCGGTTCACCCTTCAGCATCAATGGTCGGGCTGGATGCTGGCGTGGCTAAACTCGCCACGCTGTCAGATTGCACAGTCTTTGAGCCTGTAAACAGTTTTCAGAAAAACCAGAAGACGCTGGCGAGACTTCAGCGACAGTTAAGCCGCAAGGTCAAATTCAGCAACAACTGGCAGAAGCAGAAACGCAAAATACAGCGACTGCATTCCCGTATCGCAAATATCCGCAGGGACTACCTTCACAAAGTCACAACGACCGTCAGCAAAAACCACGCAATGATAGTCATTGAGGATTTGAAGGTCAGCAACATGTCAAAGTCAGCAGCGGGTACGGTCAGCCAGCCGGGGCGCAATGTCCGGGCAAAATCAGGTTTAAACCGTTCGATACTGGATCAGGGCTGGTATGAAATGCGCCGCCAGCTTGAGTACAAGCAGCTCTGGCGTGGCGGTCAGGTGCTTGCTGTTCCGCCAGCGTACACAAGTCAGCGTTGCGCGTGCTGTGGTCATACAGCGAAAGAAAATCGCCTGTCACAAAGTCAATTCAGATGCCAGGTATGTGGATATACAGCGAACGCCGATGTAAACGGCGCTCGTAACATTTTAGCGGCGGGGCACGCCGTTCTTGCCTGTGGAGAGATGGTGCAGTCAGGCCGCCCGTTGAAGCAGGAACCCACCGAAATGATTCAGGCGACAGCCTGAACGTAGCAGGGATCCACGTCCTTCAGGGCGTGGAGGATGTCAATATCGGTTTCTGTCAGCGATTAAATTCAACACCACGTAACAAACGCCTCCGGCAATTAATCCCCAGAACGCAGAACCAATCCCGACCAGCGTCAATCCACTTGCCGTTACCAGAAATGCCACCACCGCCGCGTCGCGCTCACGCTCATTATGCAGCGCCTGATACAAACTTCCGCCAATGGTACTCAACAGCGCCAGACCTGCCAGCATCTGGATCCAACTTACGGGCAGGGCAGCCATCATCCCGGTAATGGCACTACCAAACAGACCTGCGAGCAAATAGAAAATGCCTGCAACGGCAGCTGCCAGCCAACGTTGATCTTTATCCGGATGCGCTTCCGGGCTTTGGCAAATAGCCGCGGTGATTGCCGCAATACCGACGGAATAAACGCCGAAAGGGGAAAAAACCAGTGCCAGCAATCCAGTAAATACAATTAATGGCGAAACAGGAGCCGAATATCCGGCGGCTTTCATTGCTGCGATACCCGGTGCGTTTTGCGATGCCATCGTCACCAGAAAAAGGGGGAGTGCAACGCTCAGGCTGTGAGCAAACGCAAAATCAGGGGTAATATAAGTGGGGAGAACGGGTTTAAAGACAACATCAGTTGTGACAACGTCACCTTGCGCGATAACGATCACGATCCCAATAATCATCGCGGCAATTACCGCATAGCGCGGCGCAACGGCCTTGGTTGCCAGCCATACCAGCAACATACTGCCACACAACGTAAATTGACCGTCCAGACTGGCAAACGCCTGTAAACCAAAGCGTAATAAAATCCCGGCAAGCATTGCCGCCGCAAGCGAGTGCGGAATAATGCACATCAGACGAGCAAAGAGTCCCGTTATGCCGCAGAGGACTATTAACGCGTTGGTGACAATAAAAACGCCGATGGCTTCGTTAAGTGTTAGTCCCTGCAATCCGGTGACCAACAAAGCCGCGCCAGGCGTTGACCATGCGGTGAGAACAGGTACGCGATACCATAATGTCAGAGCCAGCGTACTGACGCCCATTGCCAGCCCCAGCGCCGTCATCCAGCCAGAGATTTGTGCAGTGGTGGCTCCGGCGACAATCGCTGCTTGCCAGATTATTGCCGCTGAACTGGCGTAGCCAATTAATACCGCCAGAAACCCCGCCAGTAGCGTGGGTGGAGGAACAGAAAACAGACGCATAGTCACCTCGTGCGTTATAGCGTACAGGCACCGTAGCATTTGTCCGTTATAACGCACAAGTGATAAACTTCCGTTTTGCCGGAGGAGTCGCATGGAAAATCTCGCTCGCTTTTTATCCACCACACTTAAACAACTACGTCAGCAGCGCGGCTGGAGTCTTTCGCGACTGGCAGAAGCGACGGGCGTTTCTAAAGCGATGTTAGGGCAGATTGAGCGTAATGAATCCAGCCCGACGGTCGCGACATTATGGAAAATTGCCACCGGGTTGAACGTGCCATTTTCGACATTTATTTCTCCGCCACAGTCCGCTACGCCTTCAGTTTATGATCCACAACAGCAGGCGATGGTGATCACTTCACTGTTTCCTTATGATCCACAACTCTGCTTTGAACACTTCTCGATTCAGATGGCACCTGGTGCAATAAGCGAATCGACGCCCCATGAGAAGGGGGTAATCGAACATGTCGTCGTCATTGATGGACAACTTGATCTGTGCGTTGATGGGGAATGGCAGAGCCTTAATTGTGGGGAAGGCGCTCGATTTGCTGCAGACGTCACGCATGTCTATCGTAATGGTGGGGAGCAAACCGTACATTTTCATTCCCTCATCCATTACCCGCGCAGTTAAGCGGGAAAACTATTTCGCAACGTCGCGCTTGTGGCTAAAATAGCCGCCATTTTTCAGCTACTGGATAAGAATGTGACCGTATCTTCTCATCGACTTGAACTGTTAAGCCCGGCACGCGATACCGCCATTGCCCGCGAAGCTATTTTGCACGGTGCTGATGCTGTTTATATCGGCGGCCCTGGTTTTGGTGCCCGTCATAATGCCAGTAATAGCCTGAAAGATATTGCCGAGTTGGTGCCGTTTGCCCATCGTTATGGTGCAAAAATTTTCGTCACGCTTAACACCATTTTGCATGATGATGAGCTGGAACCCGCGCAACGGCTGATTACCGACCTCTACCAGACCGGCGTCGATGCGCTGATTGTTCAGGATATGGGGATTCTGGAACTTGATATTCCGCCGATTGAACTGCACGCCAGTACGCAGTGCGACATTCGTACAGTAGAAAAAGCGAAGTTCCTCTCTGATGTTGGCTTCACGCAGATTGTGCTGGCGCGAGAGCTGAATCTTGAGCAGATCCGCGCGATTCACCAGGCTACGGACGCGACCATTGAATTCTTTATTCATGGCGCATTGTGCGTGGCCTATTCGGGTCAGTGCTACATATCTCATGCGCAAACAGGGCGTAGCGCCAACCGTGGCGATTGTTCACAGGCGTGCCGTTTGCCATACACATTGAAAGACGATCAGGGGCGGGTGGTTTCCTATGAAAAACATCTGCTGTCGATGAAAGATAACGATCAGACTGCCAACCTCGGCGCGCTGATTGATGCTGGTGTACGCTCCTTCAAGATTGAAGGGCGTTACAAAGATATGAGCTACGTGAAGAATATCACCGCCCATTATCGCCAGATGCTGGATGCCATTATTGAAGAACGTGGCGATCTGACGCGTGCTTCATCAGGTCGTACTGAACATTTCTTTGTTCCATCGACGGAAAAGACTTTCCACCGTGGTAGCACAGATTATTTTGTGAATGCCCGTAAAGGCGATATTGGCGCGTTCGATTCGCCGAAATTTATCGGCCTGCCGGTAGGCGAAGTAGTGAAAGTGGCGAAAGATCATCTCGATGTTGCCGTTACCGAGCCACTGGCAAATGGCGATGGCCTGAACGTGTTGATTAAACGTGAAGTCGTCGGTTTTCGTGCCAATACGGTCGAGAAAACCGGAGAAAATCAGTACCGCGTCTGGCCCAATGAAATGCCAGCAGATTTGCACAAAATTCGCCCGCATCACCCACTAAACCGTAATCTTGATCATAACTGGCAGCAGGCACTGACAAAAACCTCCAGCGAACGTCGGGTGGCGGTAGACATTGAACTGGGCGGTTGGCAGGAACAATTGATTCTGACTCTCACCAGTGAAGAGGGGGTCAGCATAACGCATACGCTGGATGGGCAGTTCGACGAAGCCAATAACGCCGAAAAAGCAATGAACAATCTGAAGGATGGTCTGGCAAAACTGGGGCAAACCCTCTATTACGCCCGCGATGTGCAAATTAATTTGCCGGGGGCGCTGTTTGTACCAAACAGTCTGTTAAACCAGTTCCGCCGTGAAGCTGCTGACATGCTGGATGCTGCGCGTCTTGCCAGTTACCAGCGCGGCAGCCGTAAACCGGTTGCTGATCCTGCGCCGGTTTATCCGCAAACGCATCTGAGTTTCCTCGCGAACGTTTACAACCAGAAAGCGCGTGAATTTTATCATCGCTATGGTGTGCAGCTGATTGACGCGGCGTATGAGGCACATGAAGAGAAGGGCGAAGTCCCTGTGATGATCACCAAGCATTGTCTGCGCTTTGCCTTTAATCTGTGCCCGAAACAGGCGAAAGGCAATATCAAAAGCTGGAAGGCGACGCCAATGCAACTGGTAAACGGCGATGAAGTATTAACGCTAAAGTTTGATTGCCGCCCATGCGAGATGCACGTCATTGGCAAAATCAAAAATCACATACTGAAAATGCCGTTACCGGGAAGCGTAGTGGCATCCGTAAGTCCGGATGAGCTGCTGAAAACATTGCCGAAGCGAAAAGGGTAAAACGCCAGTTTTCTGGTTACTCACAACTTATTGAATCTGCATGATATTGCCTGCCGGGTAAGGCGTTACGCCGCATCCGGCATCAAATGACTCAACGTTGTCCCGCTTCTGGTTTGCGCGATTTTTGCCAGTAAAAATGCTCGCGCAAACCTTCCGCCGACTCTTCCGCCACAGCACGCAATTCATCGCTGTCCGCTTCATGACGCAGCTGATGATCCACATTCTTTACCCACACAAATTCATGTCCTTTGTGCCCTGCCATGAGTTGTCCTGAAAACAGAGCACACGTTAATAAGACAACCGATAACGCCTTCGTAAACATCCTGCCACCTTTTTCTTACCTTTTGCCGCTATGATGCCGATCGTTTCTTGAGGTTATTATTCAGTTTTGCAAATTAGCGCAAAGAAATTCTGGAATCTTCCTTCCTGATTTTGCATTGCATTCTGCCGTTGCGGCGATTTAGTGCTATTTTCGAGCAAATTACACACGGAGGTAAACACTAATGTTTACTTTGTTGATATACTCAGCGGCAGGGAGGCGATGTGAAACAAAGCGAGTTCAGACGTTGGCTCGAATCTCAGGGCGTCGATGTAGCGAATGGCAGCAACCATTTGAAACTCAGGTTTCATGGGAGGCGCAGTGTCATGCCGCGTCACCCCTGCGATGAGATTAAAGAACCATTGCGTAAAGCAATCCTGAAACAACTCGGTTTGAGTTAATCGCCAATTAAAAAGGTTAATGACATGCGAGAGACAGTCGAAATTATGCGTTATCCCGTCACTCTTACACCCGCGCCGGAAGGCGGTTATATGGTTTCTTTTGTGGATATCCCTGAAGCGTTGACCCAGGGCGAAACTGTCGCTGAAGCGATGGAAGCGGCAAAAGATGCTTTACTGACCGCATTTGATTTTTATTTTGAAGATAACGAGCTTATCCCTTTACCTTCGCCATTAAATAGTCACGATCACTTTATTGAAGTACCTTTGAGCGTCGCCTCTAAGGTATTGCTGTTAAATGCTTTTTTACAGTCAGAAATCACTCAGCAAGAGTTAGCCAGGCGAATTGGCAAACCTAAACAGGAGATTACTCGCCTATTTAACTTGCATCATGCGACAAAAATCGACGCCGTCCAGCTCGCGGCAAAGGCGCTTGGCAAAGAGTTATCGCTGGTGATGGTTTAATTACAGTTAACGAAAAGTTGTCATTTTTAACAACTGATATAGACTGCCGAATCATCTGCACATAATTACGATTCGATAATGAAAAAATACCAGCAGCTTGCAGAACAATTACGCGAGCAGATTGCGTCGGGTATCTGGCAACCCGGCGATCGTTTGCCTTCGTTGCGTGACCAGGTGGCGCTTTCAGGCATGAGCTTTATGACTGTCAGCCATGCCTATCAGTTGCTCGAAAGTCAGGGATATATTATCGCACGACCGCAGTCGGGTTATTACGTTGCGCCACAGGCAATAAAAATGCCGAAAGCGCCAGTCATTCCAGTCACTCGAGATGAAGCAGTCGATATCAACACTTATATTTTTGATATGTTGCAGGCCAGTCGCGATCCGTCGGTCGTTCCGTTTGCCTCGGCCTTTCCCGACCCGCGACTTTTCCCCCTCCAACAACTAAACCGCTCGCTGGCGCAGGTAAGCAAAACCGCCACAGCGATGAGCGTGATTGAAAACTTACCGCCAGGAAACGCAGAACTGCGTCAGGCTATTGCTCGTCGCTATGCCTTACAGGGCATCACCATTTCTCCTGATGAAATTGTCATTACTGCCGGGGCGTTAGAGGCATTAAACCTCAGTTTGCAAGCGGTAACTGAACCGGGCGATTGGGTGATAGTAGAGAATCCTTGTTTCTACGGTGCGTTGCAGGCGCTGGAGCGGCTACGGCTGAAGGCGTTATCGGTGGCGACGGATGTTAAAGAAGGGATCGATCTTCAGGCGCTGGAACTGGCGTTGCAGGAGTATCCGGTGAAAGCGTGCTGGCTGATGACTAATAGCCAGAATCCACTCGGATTTACCTTAACGCCGCAAAAAAAAGCACAACTGGTGGCGTTGCTCAATCAGTACAACGTAACGCTGATTGAAGATGACGTTTACAGCGAACTTTATTTTGGACGGGAAAAACCGCTGCCTGCGAAAGCGTGGGATCGCCACGATGGCGTTTTGCATTGCTCTTCGTTTTCGAAATGTCTGGTGCCTGGTTTTCGTATTGGTTGGGTCGCCGCCGGAAAACATGCACGTAAAATTCAACGATTGCAGTTGATGAGTACGCTTTCCACCAGCTCACCGATGCAGCTTGCGCTGGTGGATTACCTTTCCACGCGCCGATACGACGCCCATCTTCGTCGCCTGCGTCGCCAGCTTGCGGAACGTAAACAACGTGCCTGGCAGGCACTGCTGCGTTATCTGCCTGCGGAAGTGAAAATTCATCATAATGACAGCGGTTATTTTCTCTGGCTGGAGCTCCCCGAGCCGTTAGATGCCGGCGAATTGAGCCTGGCGGCACTGACGCATCATATCAGTATTGCGCCGGGTAAAATGTTTTCTACCGGTGAAAACTGGTCACGTTTTTTTCGTTTTAATACCGCGTGGCAGTGGGGAGAACGTGAAGAACAGGCGGTAAAACAATTAGGCAAACTTATTCAAGAACGGCTGTAATAGCGTTTAATTTAATTCCTCTTAGATTGGGTAATATGAATTTCGAATAGCAGTCATATTTCCTAACTCCTTGACTATACTCCAGAAGATAACCTTACAGACGGCATAATGCGCGGTAGCTCACAACCTGATTAAATTTTCTCAGGGGCGAAGGTGTGCCTGCAAGCCGCCGTCTATGGTTAAACAAGGAGATATTTTTACGGCACGGCGGCTGAACAATTAATTACGACAGGAGTAAGACCTTATGAGCAAGACATTTGCCCGCAGCAGCCTGTGTGCGCTCAGCATGACAATAATGACCGCTCACGCCGCCGAACCACCTACCAATTTAGATAAACCGGAAGGGCGTCTGGATATTATCGCCTGGCCGGGATACATCGAACGCGGACAAACTGATAAACAATACGACTGGGTAACGCAGTTCGAAAAAGAGACAGGCTGCGCGGTGAATGTGAAAACCGCCGCGACTTCCGATGAAATGGTCAGTCTGATGACCAAAGGGGGTTACGATCTGGTTACGGCATCCGGCGATGCCTCGCTGCGTTTGATTATGGGTAAACGCGTGCAGCCGATTAATACCGCATTGATTCCCAACTGGAAAACGCTCGATCCGCGCGTGGTTAAAGGCGACTGGTTTAACGTGGGCGGCAAAGTCTATGGCACGCCATATCAATGGGGTCCGAACCTGCTGATGTACAACACTAAAACCTTCCCGACGCCGCCGGATAGCTGGCAAGAGGTTTTTGTTGAGCAAAATCTGCCGGACGGCAAGAGCAATAAAGGCCGCGTTCAGGCTTATGATGGCCCTATCTATATTGCGGACGCTGCGTTGTTCGTTAAAGCCACTCAGCCGCAGTTGGGCATCAGCGATCCATATCAACTCACCGAAGAACAGTACCAGGCGGTGCTGAAAGTGCTGCGCGCTCAACACAGTTTGATCCATCGCTACTGGCATGACACTACCGTGCAAATGAGCGATTTCAAAAACGAGGGTGTGGTTGCTTCCAGTGCCTGGCCCTATCAGGCCAACGCCCTGAAAGCCGAAGGCCAGCCTGTTGCTACCGTTTTCCCGAAGGAGGGTGTTACCGGTTGGGCTGATACCACCATGCTGCATAGCGAAGCGAAACATCCGGTTTGCGCCTACAAATGGATGAACTGGTCATTAACGCCAAAAGTGCAGGGCGATGTGGCGGCCTGGTTTGGCTCGTTACCGGTAGTGCCGGAAGGGTGTAAAGCCAGTTCGTTATTAGGCGAGAAAGGGTGTGAAACAAACGGTTTTAACTATTTCGATAAAATAGCCTTCTGGAAAACGCCTATAGCAGAAGGGGGCAAGTTTGTTCCCTACAGTCGCTGGACGCAGGATTACATTGCCATTATGGGCGGTCGCTAACTTCGCTGGGGTGCTTTATGACGTACGCAGTGGAGTTTGACAACGTCTCGCGGTTGTACGGTGACGTGCGCGCAGTAGATGGCGTCAGTATTGCGATAAAAGATGGTGAGTTCTTCTCTATGCTGGGGCCGTCCGGCTCCGGCAAAACCACCTGCCTGCGCCTGATTGCTGGCTTCGAACAGCTTTCCGGCGGGGCTATCTCTATCTTTGGTAAACCCGCCAGCAATCTGCCACCGTGGGAGCGGGACGTGAATACTGTCTTTCAGGACTACGCGCTATTTCCGCATATGTCGATTCTTGACAATGTCGCCTATGGGCTGATGGTCAAAGGCGTGAATAAAAAGCAGCGGCACGCAATGGCGCAAGAGGCGCTGGAGAAAGTGGCGTTGGGGTTTGTACAGCAACGTAAACCGTCACAACTTTCTGGTGGTCAGCGCCAGCGGGTTGCTATCGCCAGAGCATTGGTGAATGAACCGCGCGTATTGCTGTTGGATGAACCGCTCGGCGCACTGGATCTCAAATTGCGTGAGCAGATGCAGCTGGAACTGAAAAAACTGCAACAGTCTCTCGGTATCACTTTTATCTTCGTTACCCACGATCAGGGCGAAGCATTATCGATGTCCGATCGTGTGGCGGTTTTCAATAATGGACGCATTGAGCAGGTCGATTCCCCGCGCGATCTCTATATGCGCCCGCGCACGCCGTTTGTTGCCGGGTTCGTTGGTACATCGAATGTTTTTGATGGACTGATGGCAGAGAAACTTTGTGGCATGACGGGAAGCTTCGCCCTGCGACCGGAACATATCCGCCTCAACACCCCTGGTGAACTTCAGGCCAATGGCACGATCCAGGCGGTGCAATATCAGGGCGCGGCGACCCGTTTTGAACTGACACTGAGCGGCGGTGAAAAACTGCTGGTGAGTCAGGCCAATATGACAGGCGAAGAACTGCCTGCCACGCTCACGCCCGGACAACAGGTGATGGTTTCCTGGTCGCGTGATGTGATGGTGCCGCTGGTTGAGGAGAGGTGAATGGCGATGAACGTATTGCAATCACCTTCACGTCCAGGTCTGGGTAAGGTGTCCGGTTTCTTCTGGCGGAATCCGGGGCTGGGGCTGTTTTTACTGCTGCTTGGCCCGCTAATGTGGTTTGGCATTGTCTATTTCGGCTCGCTGCTGACACTGTTATGGCAGGGATTTTATACTTTTGACGATTTCACCATGTCGGTAACGCCGGAACTGACGCTGGCGAATATCCGTGCGCTGTTTAATCCGGCGAATTACGACATCATTCTCCGCACGCTGACTATGGCTGTGGCAGTCACTATCGCCAGCGCCATTCTGGCTTTTCCAATGGCGTGGTATATGGCGCGCTATACCAGCGGGAAAATGAAAGCGTTTTTTTATATTGCGGTAATGTTGCCGATGTGGGCGAGCTACATTGTTAAAGCCTATGCCTGGACGTTATTGCTGGCAAAAGATGGCGTGGCTCAGTGGTTTTTACAACATCTTGGGCTGGAACCACTGCTGACTGCGTTCCTTACATTACCTGCGGTGGGCGGCAATACGCTGTCAACTTCCGGGCTGGGGCGCTTTCTGGTGTTTCTCTATATCTGGCTGCCGTTCATGATCCTGCCCGTGCAGGCGGCGCTTGAGCGTTTGCCGCCGTCATTGTTGCAGGCGTCGGCTGATCTCGGCGCACGTCCACGACAAACCTTTCGCTATGTGGTGCTGCCGCTGGCGATCCCGGGTATTGCCGCTGGCTCTATCTTTACCTTCTCACTCACACTGGGCGATTTTATCGTCCCGCAGCTGGTTGGCCCGCCAGGATATTTTATCGGCAATATGGTTTATTCCCAGCAGGGGGCGATTGGCAATATGCCGATGGCGGCGGCATTCACCCTGGTGCCGATTGTTCTCATCGCACTGTACCTGGCGTTCGTGAAACGTCTGGGAGCGTTCGATGCACTCTGAACGCGCACCGTTTTTCCTCAAACTGGCGGCCTGGGGCGGCGTTGTTTTCCTACATTTTCCCATCCTGATAATCGCCGCCTATGCGTTTAACACTGAAGATGCGGCGTTTAGTTTTCCACCGCAGGGCCTGACGCTGCGCTGGTTTAGCGTGGCAGCACAGCGTAGTGATATTCTTGATGCAGTGACACTGTCACTTAAAGTGGCGGCGCTGGCGACATTAATGGCGCTGGTGTTAGGGACGCTGGCAGCTGCCGCGCTGTGGCGACGAGACTTTTTCGGCAAAAACGCCATTTCGCTGTTACTGCTGCTGCCCATTGCGCTGCCGGGCATTGTCACTGGTCTGGCGTTATTAACCGCCTTTAAAACCATCAATCTGGAGCCGGGATTTTTCACCATCGTGGTCGGTCATGCGACTTTTTGTGTAGTTGTGGTGTTTAACAATGTCATCGCCCGTTTTCGCCGCACCTCATGGAGTCTGGTTGAGGCGTCAATGGATCTTGGGGCCAATGGCTGGCAAACCTTCCGCTACGTAGTGTTGCCGAATCTCAGTTCGGCGTTACTGGCAGGAGGAATGCTGGCGTTTGCCTTGTCGTTCGATGAAATCATCGTTACGACCTTTACGGCAGGTCATGAACGAACGTTACCGTTGTGGTTGCTCAATCAGCTTGGGCGACCGCGTGATGTACCGGTAACTAACGTGGTGGCACTGCTGGTTATGTTGGTAACAACCTTGCCGATCCTGGGGGCCTGGTGGCTAACCCGCGAAGGCGACAATGGTCAATAACCACTGATACAGGAATATGCTATGCAACATAAGTTACTGATTAACGGAGAACTGGTTAGTGGCGAAGGGGAAAAACAGCCTGTCTATAATCCGGCAACGGGGGACGTTTTACTGGAGATTGCCGAGGCATCCGCAGAGCAGGTCGATGCTGCTGTGCGCGCGGCAGATGCAGCATTTGCCGAATGGGGGCAAACCACGCCGAAAGTGCGTGCGGAATGTCTGCTGAAACTGGCTGATGTTATCGAAGAAAATGGTCAGGTTTTTGCCGAACTGGAGTCCCGTAATTGTGGCAAACCGCTGCATAGTGCGTTCAATGATGAAATCCCGGCGATTGTCGATGTTTTTCGCTTTTTCGCGGGTGCGGCGCGCTGTCTGAATGGTCTGGCGGCAGGTGAATATCTTGAAGGTCATACTTCGATGATCCGTCGCGATCCGTTGGGGGTCGTGGCTTCTATCGCACCGTGGAATTATCCGCTGATGATGGCAGCGTGGAAACTGGCTCCGGCGCTGGCGGCAGGGAACTGCGTAGTGCTTAAACCATCAGAAATTACCCCGCTGACCGCGTTGAAGTTGGCAGAGCTGGCGAAAGATATCTTCCCGGCAGGCGTGATTAACGTACTGTTTGGCAGAGGCAAAACGGTGGGCGATCCGCTGACCGGACATCCTAAAGTGCGGATGGTGTCGCTGACGGGCTCTATCGCCACCGGCGAGCACATCATCAGCCATACCGCGCCGTCCATTAAGCGTACTCATATGGAACTTGGTGGCAAAGCGCCAGTGATTGTTTTTGATGATGCGGATATTGAAGCAGTGGTCGAAGGTGTACGTACATTTGGCTATTACAATGCCGGACAGGATTGTACTGCGGCTTGTCGGATCTACGCGCAAAAAGGCATTTACGATACGCTGGTGGAAAAACTCGGTGCTGCAGTGGCAACGTTAAAATCTGGTGCGCCGGATGACGAGTCTACGGAGCTTGGACCTTTAAGCTCGCTGGCGCATCTCGAACGCGTCAGCAAGGCAGTAGAAGAGGCGAAAGCGACAGGGCACATCAAAGTGATCACTGGCGGTGAAAAGCGCAAGGGTAATGGCTATTACTATGCGCCGACGCTGCTGGCTGGCGCATTACAGGACGATGCCATCGTGCAAAAAGAGGTATTTGGTCCAGTAGTGAGTGTTACGCCCTTCGACAACGAAGAACAGGTGGTGAACTGGGCGAATGACAGCCAGTACGGACTTGCATCTTCGGTATGGACGAAAGATGTGGGCAGGGCGCATCGCGTCAGCGCACGGCTGCAATATGGTTGTACCTGGGTCAATACCCATTTCATGCTGGTAAGTGAAATGCCGCACGGTGGGCAGAAACTTTCTGGTTACGGCAAGGATATGTCACTTTATGGGCTGGAGGATTACACCGTCGTCCGCCACGTCATGGTTAAACATTAAGGATAATATTGCAGATCGTAAGAGTATGAGATGATCTTGCGTACTGTCAGAGCACTGATTTCTCTGACAGTACGTGCTGCGTGCAAAATCACTACATCAAATAAACCAGCCAAATCTCATAGAGATAAGAGTAAACAAACCAACAGCAGCAAAGACATTTATCAGTACTACAGTTCTACTGGAAACATTCATTTTTGCCACCTTTTATCATTGCCCCTATGTGTATAGTACGGGTTAAGAAAATCCGCAATAATACTCATTCTGAAGATGGATAAGGGCAAGTTGCTGTTTGATGTTTTTTTCTCAAACCGGTTAAAAAACTTGATGCACGTCAAAAAATGACGCATATTTGCGCGCGTTTTATTCATCTGGCTGGATGCCCGTACATGTCTCTCTATCAACATATGCTTGTTTTTTATGCGGTTATGGCAGCAATCTCATTTCTTATCACTTGGTTTCTTTCTCACGATAAGAAACGCATCCGTTTCTTAAGCGCCTTTCTGGTGGGGGCAACATGGCCGATGAGTTTCCCGGTGGCGCTGTTGTTTTCACTGTTTTAAATCTTACTCACTGGCTTGACGGCACCACGCAGACTTATATCATTTGGATGAATCGATAAATTTCACAAGTGGCTAAGGAGAAAGTATGTCGCATCTGGATGAAGTCATCGCGCGCGTGGATGCCGCGATTGAAGAGAGCGTCATTGCCCATATGAACGAATTATTAATCGCCCTGAGCGATGACGCGGAGTTAAGTCGGGAAGATCGCTACACCCAGCAGCAGCGTTTGCGCACCACTATTGCTCATCACGGTCGCAAGCATAAAGAAGATATGGAAGCGCGCCATGAACAGTTAACCAAAGGCGGCACCATCCTGTGATTAAAATGAGCGTCTGGCTACCAACCAGGCGCCAACCACAAGTAAAATGGCGCCACAAATTGGGCCGATCAACGCCCGTAGTGGTACGCCATGGCTGCGGAAGATATCCAGCACCAGACCGCCAATCAGCTGGCTGGCGACCAGTACCGCAATAGTTGTCGCCGCTCCCACATTCTGATATCCGCTGATACTGGCGAAGACAAAAAACGATCCCAGCAAGCCAGGTATAAGTGTCCACCAACGCACGCTGGACACCAGTTCGCCAAACCCCGCCATACCTTGTTTAAACCATAAAATAGAAACAAAGAGCACAATCCCCACCAGTGAGTTCAGCAACATGGCGATGAGAATGGTAGAGGAGGTCTGGGTGATGCGCACCATCAGCGTGTTCTGGACTACCAGACCAATTCCGGCGGCAATCAAAAAGGCAAGGGTGAGCGACTGATTCATCCAATCGCGTCCGGTTCAGTGCGTTCGTCGAGTTGCAACTGCATAAATGTCAGATCCAGCCAGCGCCCAAATTTAGTGCCCACCTGCGGCATTTGTGCGGTGACGACAAATCCCAGCGACTGGTGCAGATGCAGCGAGGCCTGATTTTGCGATTCGATCCCGGCGACCATGACATGCTTCCCGCAATCCCGCGCTTCATCAATCAATCGGCTTAACAATTTACGCCCCAGACCTTTGCCCTGATGATCGGGATGGACATAAACCGAATGTTCCACGGTATGGCGAAAACCATCGAAACTACGCCAGTCGCCAAACGAGGCATATCCCGTCACTACGCCATCTTCTTCACTCACCAGCACCGGATAACCTGCTATGGTCCGCGCTTCAAACCAGGCAATGCGGTTATCCGCATCCACCGTTTGGTCATTCCAGATAGCCGCCGTATACAACACGGCGTGGTTATAAATTTCCGCAATGGCAACACAGTCGGCTTTGCGGGCAAAACGGATGGACATGTCTGGCCTCAATAAAATAATGATGATGATGTTATCAATACTATCGAAAACAGCCCGAAGCAACGGATTCCTCGATGAAATTATTGCGTGTTGCAGAGGGGATGTGACGGCTGCAAACAAAACCAATCCTGCGAGCCTGCTACTATTGATGGATTCATGCCAAAAGCACAGGAGAGCATTATGGGGCAACAAAAGCAGCGTAATCGACGTTGGGTTCTGGCCTCGCGTCCACATGGCGCACCGGTTCCGGAGAATTTCCGTCTTGAAGAAGATGATGTCGCCACACCGGGTGAAGGACAGGTGTTACTGCGCACAGTTTATTTGTCCCTGGACCCGTATATGCGTGGACGTATGAGCGATGAGCCATCTTATTCACCGCCGGTTGATATTGGCGGCGTGATGGTCGGCGGTACGGTGAGCCGTGTCGTGGAGTCGAATCATCCTGATTATCAGCCTGGCGACTGGGTGCTGGGCTACAGTGGATGGCAGGACTATGACATATCCAGTGGTGATGATCTGGTGAAACTTGGCGATCATCCGCAAAATCCATCGTGGTCGCTGGGTGTGCTGGGGATGCCAGGCTTTACCGCTTATATGGGGCTGCTGGATATCGGTCAGCCTAAAGAGGGCGAAACGTTGGTGGTAGCTGCGGCGACAGGACCAGTGGGGGCGACGGTGGGGCAAATCGGCAAACTTAAAGGTTGCAGAGTGGTGGGGGTAGCCGGTGGCGCGGAAAAATGCCGCCATGCTACCGAGGTGTTAGGCTTCGATGTTTGCCTTGATCACCACGCGGACGATTTTGCCGAACAACTGGCGAAAGCGTGCCCAAAAGGTATTGATATCTATTATGAAAACGTGGGCGGTAAGGTATTTGATGCAGTGCTACCATTACTTAATACATCTGCGCGCATTCCCGTTTGTGGCTTAGTGAGCAGCTATAACGCTACAGACCTACCACCCGGTCCGGATCGTTTACCCCTGTTGATGGCAACGGTGCTGAAAAAACGTATTCGCTTGCAAGGGTTTATTATCGCTCAGGATTATGGTCACCGCATCCATGAGTTTCAGAAGGAGATGGGGCAATGGGTGAAAGAGGATAAAATCCACTACCGAGAAGAAATTACTGACGGTTTAGAGAATGCGCCACAGACGTTTATCGGCCTGCTGAAGGGTAAAAACTTCGGCAAAGTGGTGATCCGCGTGGCGGGTGATGATTAAAGTTTCAACGGCGGCGTAAGCCGCCATAAAAATCCAGGCAAAAAGCTTATTTTCAGCTTTAATTAACTAACCACGTCATTGTTCTGCTGCTAATAACAACAAAGGTGAGTGGTTTATGATTATTCACTTTAATACACCAGGTGAACTCCTTCTGCCATGCAGGCAGGGTTGGACAGAAAACACGCGAAGGAATTAAAATGCCTGGAACGGGAAAAATGAAACATGTCAGTTTGACTCTGCAGGTTGAGAACGACCTGAAACATCAGCTTAGTATTGGCGCATTAAAACCTGGCGCACGCCTGATTACTAAAAATCTGGCGGAGCAATTAGGTATGAGTATTACACCTGTGCGTGAAGCATTATTACGTCTGGTTTCGGTGAATGCGCTTTCTGTCACACCAGCGCAAGCATTTACAGTTCCGGAAGTGGGGAAACGTCAATTAGACGAAATCAATCGGATCCGCTACGAACTGGAATTAATGGCAGTTACTCTGGCTGTTGAAAACCTCACACCGCCAGACCTGGCGGAACTCCAGGAATTGCTTGAGAAATTACTGCAGGCGCAAGAAAAGGGCGACATGGAACAAATCATTAATGCGAACAGGCTATTTCGCTTAGCGATTTATCATCGCTCAAATATGCCCATCCTGTGTGAGATGATTGAGCAACTGTGGGTCAGGATGGGACCTGGTTTACATTATCTCTATGAAGTGATTAATCCAGCGGAATTACGGGAGCGTATAGAAAACTATCGTCTATTACTCGCCGCGTTAAAAGCAAAAGACAAAGAGGGATGCAGACATTGTCTTGCTGAAATTATGCAACAAAATATTGCTATTTTATACCAGCAATACAATCGTTAAAGTAAATGCCCGGCAAATACCGGGCATCAAGGTAATTACTCAAATCTCCACGCAATATTCATGCCGACACCATAATTTCGTCCGGGCGCAGGTTCGTAATATCGCCCGTTTGACTCATTGACAATGACAGAACCAACGTATTCTTTATCGAATAAATTATCGACACGACCAAATAAATCCACAGTTAAATTGTGGTAATTGTATTTATACCCGGTGAATAAGCCGACGAGAGTATAAGACGGCGCTTTTGCCGTATTTTCATCATCTGCCATAATATCGCCCATATAACGCGCTTCCGTGCCTGCATACCAACCATCTTCCGGTACATAACCTATCGACGCAAAGCCCATATTACGGGCGATCCCTGGCATCCGATTACCGTTACAATCCTGTTCGTTGCAAACATTGCTGCGATAGGTCGCATCAAGCCAGGTCCAGGACGCGTTTACGCGAAAATCTCCCGCGAAACGTTGATCCCATGCCAGTTCAGCGCCTTGACGACGGGTCTTTCCGGCATTTTTGTAAGTCGTACGCCCACCGCTACTGCTATCGACAACAATTTCATCATCGGTGTCGGTCTGAAACAATGCGAGACTAAGCAGCCCATCACCAATACGCGTTTTACTGCCGATCTCAATTGTATCGTTGGTGGATGGTTTTAAACCAAAGTTCATACCGCTTTGCCCATCAGCACGATAAGACAGCTCATTAATCGTCGGCGTTTCAAAACCACGCCCGGCTGCCAGATAGATATTCCAGGCATCGGTCATTGCATATTTTAACGAACCGGCAGGTAGCCATTTGTGATAACTGGCATCACCGCTGTCATCGCCGTTACCTGGAGTAACGTAATAATCGTTGGAATCAAACCACACGGAGCTGTAGCGCACGCCAGCATCCAGCGACAGTTTTTCGCTCAGCTGCCACTGCGTCTGTAAATAGGGATCGATGTTCCACATCAGATTGCGTTCGTCGCGACGCAACTCACCTTTTTGCCCGTACTCCGGCATGCCGCTATTCAGGCGGAAGTTATTGTAGCCCTTGCGGTTTTCACTCATGTTTTCGTAGTTCAGGCCGGTAGTGAACGTGACCGGAACGCCCAGTTCACCACGGTGTGTCCAGCGGCTGTCTATTCCCTGGTAATGGCGTTGCAGGGTAATCACGCCGCCCGCATGTGACGGGTTAAGTTGTGGTGCCATGGGTATTGACTGGTACTGGGTCGTTTCTCGCTCTCCGGCATACATCATCATACTCATATCATCCCGCGAACTCAGGCTACGTTCATAGCGCAACCCAGCCTGAGTTTGCTTGATGGTTTTTCGCGTGTCGTACTGTTCTGCACGAGGCGCTTGTTGTGGATTCGCCTTCCATTCTGCTTTGGTTAGCCCACCTGGGTCATCTGCTTTGATATCCACACTATTGAAAATCAGGCTTAATTTGCTGGCTTCATCAATGCGTACGCCCAGTTTGGCATTGGCTAAATTTTTCTGTGCGCCACTATGGTCACGATAGCCGTGGGTCGTAAAACGCGTGGTTGAGACGGTGTAATCAACATCGCCGGGTTGTGTGCCGTCTCCCGTTGCGCCCGTTGCTTTCAGCCCATAGCGCCAGCTGCCAAAACTGCCGTAGTAACTACTGGCTTCAATGGTTGGTGGCTGTTGTCCGGTCTGGGTGGTGACATTCATTACACCGCCAGACGCGTTGCCATACAGGGCAGAAAAGGGGCCACGCAGCACTTCCACATTTTGCACACTGCTTAAATCGATGTTGGATGTTTGCCCTTGCCCGTCGGGCATGGTGGCGGGAATACCGTCCACATACAGGCGAATACCGCGAATTCCGTAAGTGGAGCGGGAGCCAAATCCGCGAATCGACAGCTGTAAATCTTGCGCATAGTTCTGCCGATTTTGTACCTGCAAACCAGGCACGCTGGTCAGTGATTCGGACAAGTTAATGCGCGGTGTTGCCAGGCGCATCCCCTCGCCATCCACCACGCTTACTGCTGCTGGGGTATCCAGTTCTGAAACCACCTGCGGTGCGGCACTGACAATCATGGTTTGTTCATCAGCGGCAAAAACAACGGGGGAAAGGGCAAGTAGTGCGGGCAAAACGGTCTGTCGGACGGAAAAAATCTTCATGAAAAAAGCCAGGTTAAGAATGGGAAAACGCCGTTATGGTAATGAAATTGTAAATTTATGGAAAACGAAACGGCACGATACGTTAAGTAATTGAGAAAATTGTAGTCGTAACGGCAAGAAATGCTCCACATTTGAGAAAATAATGATTACCATTCCCATTTATAACAAGAGCGTAACGATGATTACGCTTAGCGAAGCATTGTGAAGCAGCAAAAATATCGGTTCATCAAAGGGAGTCGTCATGCATTTACGTCATCTGTTTTCATCGCGCCTGCGTGGTTCATTACTGTTAGGTTCATTGCTTGTTGCTTCATCATTCAGTACGCAGGCCGCAGAAGAAATGCTGCGTAAAGCGGTAGGTAAAGGTGCCTACGAAATGGCTTATAGCCAGCAAGAAAACGCACTGTGGCTCGCCACTTCGCAAAGCCGCAAACTGGATAAAGGTGGCGTGGTTTATCGTCTTGATCCGGTCACTCTGGAAGTGACGCAGGCGATCCATAACGATCTCAAGCCGTTTGGTACCACCATCAATAACACGACTCAGACGTTGTGGTTTGGTAACACCGTAAACAGCGCGCTCACGGCGATAGATGCCAAAACGGGCGAAGTGAAAGGCCGTCTGGTGCTGGATGATCGTAAGCGCACGGAAGAGGTGCGCCCGCTGCAACCGCGTGAGCTGGTAGCTGATGATGCCACGAACACCGTTTACATCAGTGGTATTGGTAAAGAGAGCGTGATTTGGGTCGTTGATGGCGAGAATATCAAACTGAAAACCGCCATCCAGAACACCGGTAAAATGAGTACCGGTCTGGCGCTGGATAGCAAAGGCAAACGTCTTTACACCACTAACGCTGACGGCGAATTGATTACCATCGACACCGCCGACAATAAAATCCTCAGCCGTAAAAAGCTGCTGGATGACGGCAAAGAGCACTTCTTTATCAACATTAGCCTTGATATCGCCAGGCAGCGTGCATTTATCACCGATTCTAAAGCGGCAGAAGTGTTAGTGGTCGATACCCGTAATGGCAATATTCTGGCGAAGGTTGCGGCACCGGAATCACTGGCTGTGCTGTTTAACCCAGCGCGTAATGAAGCCTACGTAACGCATCGTCAGGCAGGTAAAGTCAGTGTGATTGACGCGAAAAGCTATAAAGTGGTGAAAACGTTCGATACGCCGACTCATCCGAACAGCCTAGCGCTGTCTGCCGATGGCAAAACGCTGTATGTCAGTGTAAAACAAAAATCCACTAAACAGCAGGAAGCTACCCAGCCGGACGATGTGATTCGTATTGCGCTGTAATAGATATGGCGAGGGTGAAAACGGAGAGACTTGCCTGACTTTTATCACGCCGCATGCGGCACACCTTCGTCAGTAATTTGAAGTTGCCCGGCACGTAGCCGGGCAATTTTGCAATTAGCTCGCCGTTTCAGGCTTAAACACGATTTCCTGTTTTTCTTCATCTTCCTCGACGACTGGCGCAGTGCTGTGAATTTCAGCAACGCGTTTGCGCACACCAAACCAGCCTATAACCAGCAGAATACCGATAATCGGCAGCGCCGCGATAGTATAAGTCCCGTTCGGGTAATCGAACGCCATCAGCACAAGGACACTCAGTAAAAACAGTAATGTCAGCCAGGAAGTGAAGGGCGCGCCAGGCAGTTTAAAACTGACATCCGCTGCTTTGCCTTCTTTAATCGCTTTACGCAGGCGCATCTGGCACACGATGATAAACGCCCATGAAGCGATGATTCCCAGCGACGCGAAGTTCAACACAATCTCAAATACGCGTGACGGCACCAGATAGTTGAGGAATACGCCGACGACATACACAACCAGTGTCGCCAGAATCCCGGCATACGGCACATGCTGACGGCTCATTTTCGCCATAAAACTCGGTGCGGAACCGCCCATCGCCATTGAGCGCAGAATACGCCCGGTGCAGTACAGGCCTGAGTTCAGGCTGGAGAGTGCAGCGGTCAGCACCACAATATTCATAATGCTGCCGATATACGGCACGCCAAGTTTAGAGAAGAAAGTCACAAAAGGACTCTGCCCGGCCTGGTATGCATTCCACGGCAGCAATAGCACCAGCAGAACCACCGAACCCACATAGAACAGACCGATACGCCAAATAACACTGTTGATCGCTTTCGGCACCATCGTCTGTGGATCTTTACATTCACCAGCCGCAGTACCTACCAGTTCAATCGATGCAAAGGCAAAAACCACCCCCTGGATAAGCACCAGTGCAGGCAGCAGCCCGTGCGGGAAGAAACCGCCATTATCGGTAATTAAATGGAACCCTGTGGTATTACCATCCAGCGGCTGACCACTACCGAGGAACACCGTACCCACCACCAGGAAGATCACAATAGCGAGCACTTTAATGAGTGCAAACCAGAACTCCATCTCTGCGAACCATTTCACACCGATCATGTTCATGGTGCCTACGATGGTCAGCGCAGCGAGCGCAAAGACCCACTGCGGCACGTCGCCAAACGCCCCCCAGTAATGCATATACAGCGCTACAGCGGTGATATCGACAATCCCCGTCATCGCCCAGTTGATGAAATACATCCAGCCAGCAACATAAGCGGCTTTCTCACCCAAAAACTCACGGGCATAAGAGACAAAACTGCCACTGGAAGGGCGGTGTAACACCAGCTCACCCAATGCACGTAGAATAAAAAATGAAAACAGGCCGCAGATCAAATAGACCAGTGCCAGTGCGGGCCCCGCCATTTGCAGTCGGGCTCCTGCACCTAAAAACAAGCCGGTGCCAATCGCGCCGCCAATGGCGATCATCTGTACCTGGCGATTGCCCATCGCTTTGTGATACCCCTCTTCGTGGGCATTAAGCCAGCGGCGTTTCGCGGCGTGTTGATCTGAAGTGTCGGTGTCGTGTTTACTCATTGCTCTCCCTGATTGCTTTAATGAAAAAGTCATATAAGTTGCCATGAACAATGTTTATTCATCCTGGCGATGATAGTTATCACCATTATTCTTTATGGGTATAAAACTATCGGCGCAGCATCCTACCCGTTATCGATAAACGATGCAAAACATCCCCTTACAATCCTGAAGGGGAATAATACAACTGACGAAAAAATGACAAATCCTTTTGCTGGTTAACCTGTGTACTGTCCTACACTTAATCTTTAAAAGATTGTGAGGGGCATATGGTTAAGGTGTATGGCGTACCCGGATGGGGCTCTACAATCAGTGAGCTGATGCTAACACTGGCTGATATTCCTTATCAGTTCTTTGATGTCAGTGGTTTTGACCACGAGGGAACTTCACGCGAGTTATTGAAAACCCTGAACCCGTTGTGTCAGATTCCGACACTGGCGCTGGAAAATGACGAGATTATGACGGAGACAGCGGCGATTGCATTGATGGTTCTCGATCGTCGCCCGGACCTTGCGCCACCGGTTGGGCGCGCCGAACGTCAGCTGTTTCAACGGCTATTGGTCTGGCTGGTTGCTAATGTCTATCCAACATTCACTTTCGCCGATTACCCTGAGCGTTGGGCTCCTGACGCACCTGAACAGTTAAAGAAGAATGTTATTGAATATCGAAAATCGCTTTATATCTGGTTGAATTCGCAGCTCACTGCTGAACCTTATGCGTTTGGTGAGCAACTAACGCTGGTGGACTGTTATCTTTGCACTATGCGCACATGGGGGCCTGGGCATGAATGGTTTCAGGATAATGCCACGAATATCAGTGCGATTGCTGATGCTGTATGTCAGTTACCGAAATTACAAGAAGTATTAAAAAGGAATGAAATTATTTGAGTGGGATACCAGAAGATTATGTTATTTATTATTCAGTAACTTTATCCACAATGATGGGCGTAATTAATTAAATTCATGGTATGTTTTTTAATTTATATCACTCTCCTTTTCATTCAGCGTGTCTATTTCATTTCCTCTGAAAAGAAACTAACTATTCACATTGTGCAGATGTTTCAGTTGTTATCACAGGCATTCTATAATCTCAAAATGTTTTTAATGATGGATATGCTCGGAGTTGGAGATGCAATTAATATTAATACAAATAAAAATATCCGGCAGGTATGCTAAAAGGATAAATGGCGTTCTCTGTATTTATTCGCAATTATCTGTAGGACAAATATGGAGAGCTTGATGAGTCAGAGCTAAAACAGCAATTGATTAATAAACATGTTGATTTATTCAAGAAAATGGATGTATTTTAAATGTTGATTCTTAATATAACCTAATCAATAGATTATCAAGTGAGAGCTACACATTATTGGAGGGGCAGGGGAAAACACCATTTTGGGAACAATGCATCAGGTACTCTTACCACTGAAGCAAGATCATCCGGCACCAGGTGGTGGTGCAGTGCTTTGGAAATGGTCCCCTCGGGGGAGTTGTCATTATTTTCTATGCTATTTGCTTATTATATTCATCAGGTGAATTTAATAAATTCCTAATTTGAAATATCCACTATTAAGCTAGTGTTTAACGACGTTAAGATGGCAATGTGCAGATCATGTTATCAGGGTGGGGCGGTAGCGTATATTCCTTATACAAACCATCATTCATTTCAATGATTGTTATTGAATTATTTATTGTTGTGAATAAAAAGACATTATGAATATTGGTTTGACTTTGCATATCAGGTTTTTTATTACTCGCTGTAATGTACGAGCCTGTCGTGAATAACGTCGAGAACCCATCCGTTGCGTTTGTGATTATTTTGTTGACTAAACAGACACCCGTTTCTCTGAAGTAAAATCCCAGACTAAATCATCACATAACCATGACATTTTTCTGATATTCCCCGGTAACGCCAGATGTCGACTCGCTTATCTCATCCGCCCGACATGTTGTACATGCAATATGTGCGGATTATTATTCATTTTCACGGAGGTTGCTATGTCAACCGGATTACGTTTCACACTGGAAGTGGACGGCCTGCCGCCGGATGCTTTTGCGGTGGTTTCCTTTCATCTGAACCAGTCACTCTCTTCGCTCTTTTCCCTCGATCTCTCCCTGGTCAGCCAGCAGTTTCTCTCCCTTGAATTTGCGCAGGTGCTGGACAAAATGGCCTACCTGACGATATGGCAGGGCGATGAAGTACAGCGCCGGGTGAAAGGCGTGGTGACCTGGTTTGAACTCGGGGAGAACGACAAAAACCAGATGCTGTACAGCATGAAGGTGCACCCGCCGCTGTGGCGTGCCGGTCTGCGCCAGAACTTCCGTATCTTCCAGAACGAGGACATCAAAAGCATCCTCGGCACGATGTTGCAGGAAAACGGGGTGACCGAATGGAGTCCGCTGTTCAGCGAGCCGCATCCTTCCCGTGAGTTTTGTGTCCAGTACGGTGAGACTGATTACGATTTCCTGTGCCGGATGGCGGCGGAGGAAGGCATCTTCTTTTATGAGGAGCATGCTTACAAAAGTACCGACCAGAGCCTGGTGCTGTGCGACACAGTCCGCCATCTGCCCGAATCTTTTGAAATCCCATGGAACCCGAACACCCGTACCGAGGTGAGCACCCTCTGCATCAGCCAGTTCCGCTACAGCGCACAAATCCGCCCTTCTTCCGTGGTGACCAAAGACTACACCTTTAAACGCCCCGGCTGGGCCGGACGTTTTGAACAGGAAGGCCAGCACCAGGACTACCAGCGCACGCAGTATGAAGTGTATGACTACCCCGGACGTTTCAAGGGTGCCCACGGGCAGAACTTTGCCCGCTGGCAGATGGACGGCTGGCGAAACAATGCAGAAACCGCGCGGGGAATGAGTCGCTCGCCGGAGATATGGCCGGGACGACGAATTGTGCTGACGGGGCAACCACCCTCAGCCATACCAGTGAAGGCCACCGCGTGTCGGTCCACTACGGCTATGACGATAAAGGCCGCCTGACCGGCGAACGCCAGACGGTGGAGAACCCGGAGACGGGGGAACTGCTGTGGCACCATGAGACCGGACATGCGTACAACGAACAGGGGCTGGCAAACCGCGTCACGCCGGACAGTCTGCCGCCGGTGGAGTGGCTGACCTACGGCAGCGGCTATCTTGCGGGCATGAAGCTGGGCGGGACGCCGCTGCTGGAGTTCACGCGCGACCGCCTGCACCGTGAGACGGTGCGCAGCTTCGGCAGCATGGCAGGCAGTAATGCCGCATATAAACTGACCAGCACATACACCCCCGCAGGCCAGTTACAGAGCCAGCACCTGAACAGCCTGGTGTATGACCGTGACTACGGGTGGAATGACAACGGCGACCTGGTGCGCATCAGCGGCCCGCGACAGACGCGGGAATACGGCTACAGCGCCACGGGCAGGCTGGAGAGTGTGCGCACCCTCGCACCAGACCTGGACATCCGCATCCCGTATGCCACGGACCCGGCGGGCAACCGGCTGCCGGACCCGGAGCTGCACCCGGACAGTACACTCACAGTGTGGCCGGATAACCGCATCGCGGAGGATGCGCACTATGTCTACCGCCACGATGAATACGGCAGGCTGACGGAGAAGACGGACCGCATCCCGGCGGGTGTTATCCGGACGGACGACGAGCGGACCCACCACTACCACTACGACAGCCAGCACCGCCTGGTGTTCTACACGCGGATACAGCATGGCGAGCCACTGGTCGAGAGCCGCTACCTCTACGACCCGCTGGGACGGCGAATGGCAAAACGGGTCTGGCGGCGGGAGCGTGACCTGACGGGGTGGATGTCGCTGTCGCGTAAACCGGAGGTGACGTGGTATGGCTGGGACGGAGACAGGCTGACGACGGTGCAGACTGACACCACACGTATCTTACACAAGACCCCATTGGGCTGGAGGGGGGATGGAACCTGTATAATTACCCACTGAATCCGATAATAAGGATGGATCCTTTGGGTTTGTATAATTTATATCAATTATTATATGATGTTTGGCATGATGATTCATATGGAACATCATCAATTGATATTACTGGCAGTGGAGATCTAATATCATTAGGTGGTCATGCAGGACTTGGCGTTGCGTTTGCTAAAAAGAAAGGTGAAATGTTATCTGATATTTGTATTTATGCTACAGCATGCGGACATGCAGGAATTGGTGGTGGGATAAATGCGGCTATCACATATTCTGAGACCAAGTCTTTACCTACATCGGGAGTCAGCAATTCAGTAGGTGTAACGGTTGGCGGCGGAGTTGGGGGGCATTTTGCGTATACTTATGTAGTGGATGTTGATAATCCAGAATCATCGACAGAATCTGTTGGTATCGGTGCAGGTGTTGACGCTTCAGTTATGACTCTGGCTTGTAGAACGTGGCAAGAATGCTGGGTCAATTAACAGGAGGAAATATGAAAAAATATATATTTTTAGTTTTATTTTTATTGTGTGGTTGTTCTCCAGTGGACATAGAACCAGCTAGACAAGAAGTTAATATCTTTCGTAGTTTATATCAGACAGGGAAATACAGTGATATATATAAAATCACTTCAAGTGATTTTCAGACTGCCACATCTGAAAAAAATTTATCGACATAATGAACGAAGCAAAAGAAAAAGATCTTGGGACTTATAAAAAATCAACCCTTAAAACTGAAAAAATCACTCGCGGATTATTTTCAAACGATGAAATTACATTGATATATTTCTCAGAATATTCAAAAAGAATTGTCCAAGAGGTTTTTGTGTTTAATGTTGAAGACAAAAAAGTAAAATTAAAAGGTTATAGGTATGATTCGATTAATTAAAATTTTTGATGATGACTTCAATTAGTAGAACATGTATTTTTCGATAAAAGCACCGATGACTTTTTCATGAAGTTCTACAGAGCGCGAGAAACAGATGGTTCTGCGAGTCAGACGTTTGATTCAGGTTCTCAGGGGCAGATTCAGGGAAAGATCATCGTGTGCCGTAGGCACAAAGATGCAAAACGGGACATTTTGCATGTAATAAGCATAAGCTTGTGAAGAGATGGTGGCAGGCCCACCGGGATCTGCTGTCGGAAGTCGGTCCCAAACAACCCCGGCTGCTGTGGTAAAGAGCCATGGTAGCAGGGAAAGATCATCAGAAGTTCACTTTTTGTACTAAACAATTCGCATTTTATGTTTAAAAATTGAGATATTCCTTATTACCTGAAGCTGTTTTTTATTGCTTACACATGATCAAATACTCCTTACATAATTAAGGAGAACAAAATGGAACTTAAAAAATTGATGGGACATATTTCTATTATCCCCGATTACAGACAAGCCTGGAAAATGGAACATAAGTTATCGGATATTCTACTGTTGACTATTTGTGCCGTTATTTCTGGTGCAGAAGGCTGGGAAGATATAGAGGATTTTGGGGAAACACATCCCGATTTTTTGAAGCAATATGGTGATTTTGAAAATGGTATTCCTGTTCACGACACCATTGCCAGAGTTGTATCCTGTATCAGTCCTGCAAAATTTCACGAGTGCTTTATTAACTGGATGCGTGACTGCCATTCTTCAGATGATAAAGACGTCATTGCAATTGATGGAAAAACGCTCCGGCATTCTTATGATAAGAGTCGCCGCAGGGGAGCGATTCATGTCATTAGTGCGTTCTCAACAATGCACAGTCTGGTCATCGGACAGATCAAGACGGATGAGAAATCTAATGAGATTACAGCTATCCCAGAACTTCTTAACATGCTGGATATTAAAGGAAAAATCATCACAACTGATGCGATGGGTTGCCAGAAAGATATTGCAGAGAAGATACAAAAACAGGGAGGTGATTATTTATTCGCGGTAAAAGGAAACCAGGGGCGGCTAAATAAAGCCTTTGAGGAAAAATTTCCGCTGAAAGAATTAAATAATCCAGCGCATGACAGTTACGCAATGAGTGAAAAGAGTCACGGCAGAGAAGAAATCCGTATTCATATTGTTTGCGATGTCCCTGATGAACTTATTGATTTCACGTTTGAATGGAAAGGACTGAAAATTCACAATGTGTGTTAATTTTACTGACATCTTTCAAAAGGAGCACAATCATGCCGCACATCGACATTAAATGTTTTCCGCGTGAACTGGACGAACAACAAAAAGCAGCACTTGCTGCAGATATTACCGACGTTATTATTCGCCATCTGAACAGTAAAGACAGTTCGATAAGCATTGCTCTACAGCAGATTCAACCAGAATCTTGGCAAGCTATCTGGGATGCCGAAATCGCGCCCCAAATGGAGGCTTTGATAAAGAAACCCGGTTACAGCATGTAATGCTTAACCCGCCGTAACTCGCTTGCCGCTGGTAACAAACGTGCCAGCACCTAAATGATGCAACGTATTGAGCTTATCATCATCAAACTGCCAGCGGCCTTCGACAAATACCCGTGCGTCTGCCGCTGCTGATACCACCTCGCCAAACAGCGTGTCGTATTTTTGTTGCGCAGAAGTCGCAGGTAGCAGGCGGCACTCCATCCACGCCAGGCATTTCTCTTCAACAAGTGGCAAACCAAGCACCGGACCTTTCACCACCGGAATGCCATAGCAATTAAATTTATCTTCTTCACGACCCGACACGCTTCCCACTGCCCACGTCCAGTTAGTTGCTGCAACGCCCGGGATAACGATGCCAAACTTACCGTTACGTTCAATCAACTCCCTGGTCCATGTCGATTTATCTACCACAATCGCCACGCGTGGCGGTTCAAACTCCACCGGCATTGACCAGGCTGCAGCCATAATGTTACGCCGCTGGGATTGCTCATCGAAACTGGTGATCATGACAGTTGGGCCATGATTTAATAGACGGCTGGCATGGTGTAATTCTATGGGGATGAATCGGCTCATGGTATCGCCTCGCGAAGAAGGTTTTTTTAAGCGTAGTCCGTAACGCAATAAGTAACGAAATTAACGGGATTGGCGATTTGCAAACGTGATGCATGTCCGCGATCGCACAAAATAGCCGGTGCGGCGTCTATTCCAGGTTATAAGTTGAGAAAACCACTAAGGGAAACGCCTGATGACGCCCATTCTGAATCACTATTTTGCCCGTATTAACTGGTCGGGAGCTGCTGCGGTCAATATTGATACGCTTCGTGCATTGCACCTGAAACACAATTGCACCATTCCGTTTGAAAACCTTGACGTTTTGCTGCCGAGGGAAATACAGCTTGATGATCAATCGCTGGAAGAGAAACTGGTGATAGCCCGTCGTGGCGGTTACTGTTTTGAGCAGAATGGCGTGTTTGAGCGGGTGTTACGCGAGCTGGGGTTTAACGTTCGCAGCTTGTTAGGGCGCGTAGTGTTATCAAATCCGCCAGCATTACCTCCGCGCACCCATCGTTTGCTGTTGGTGGAACTGGAAGAGGAAAAATGGATTGCTGATGTCGGTTTCGGTGGGCAGACGCTAACCGCGCCGATTCGTTTAGTTTCCGATCTCGTGCAGACCACGCCACACGGAGAGTATCGGTTGTTGCAGGAGGGTGATGATTGGGTGTTGCAGTTTAATCATCATCAGCATTGGCAGTCGATGTACCGTTTTGATCTCTGCGAGCAGCAACAAAGCGATTATGTGATGGGCAATTTCTGGTCGGCGCACTGGCCGCAGTCGCATTTTCGCCATCATTTGCTGATGTGCCGCCATTTGCCGGACGGCGGCAAGCTGACACTGACCAATTTTCATTTTACCCATTATGAAAATGGGCACGCGGTGGAGCAGCGAAATCTACCGGATGTGGCGTCATTATATGCTGTGATGCAAGAACAGTTTGGTCTGGGCGTGGATGATGCGAAACATGGCTTTACCGTGGATGAGTTAGCGCTGGTGATGGCGGCGTTTGATACGCACCCGGAGGCGGGAAAATAATTTATGTCAGGTTGCCGGATGCGGCGTAAACGCCTTATCCGGCATACATTAGCCCGGTTGTAGACCTGACAGGCGAAGCGCATCAGACAACGGTTTCAGAGTTCAATTGCCCATTCGGCATGAAACAAAATCACCGCTGTGCCTGAAATGGTGACTTTTTCCGGTTGGTTATCACGAATTGTCACCGTCACTTCAATCATACCGTCACGCCCCAATGCGCGCCCCTGATGGCCTTTAACACGCAACACGTTGCCATCGTGGGGCAATACGTTGTGATGTACCAACCATGCACCCATCGGGCCATTGGCATTGCCAGTCACCGGATCTTCCACAATACCAATCGCAGGCGAGAACATGCGACCATCGGTTTCGTTTTTGCCTGGACGGATCTGGAACGGGAAGAAACCATTGCAGCCAATCTGTTAACTGATAGCGGTCAGCGCATTAAGGTCAGGCGAAAGAGCGTCGATATCCACTTCCGGCTTCAATGGGATCATCACTTTAGAATGCCCGGTCGTCGCGACCTGGATCGGCAAACCCGGCAGAATATCGTCTTCAGTAAGATGCAATGCGTTGATAATCGCCGCGCGTACTTCACCCTCCAGCGGCAGTTCAAAGCCCGGCGTACCTTGTTCCAGCGAAATACGATAATCATCGTTGTGCTTTTCGATAGTCACGCGATGTTTTCCTGCCAGCGATGTTTGCCAGATCGTGCAATTTCCTAAACCTAACACCTTCGCACGTACATAGTGCGCAGCTACTGTCGCGTGACCGCAAATCGGCACTTCAACCGTTGGCGTAAAGTAGCGGATGCGCACATCGCTGTCGTCGCTGTGCAGCAGAAAAGCAGTTTCCGAATGGCCTAACTCGCGGGCGATAAGCTGCATTTGCGCTTCGCTAAGATTATCGGCGGGGAAAACAACACCGGCAGAATTGCCGCGAAACGGTTGTGAGGTAAAAGCATCGACGTGGTACACCTGCGGTTTCATTAACGTTCTCCTGTGACTGGAGAACTATCATAGCCTGCAAGTGGCCGGAGAGCGAAGGACTATCCGGCCAGGGTGAAATTATCGCCGCGAACGCACAATTTGATATCGACGAGTAAAGTACTCAAACGGCGCGCTCCACACATGCACCAGTCGGGTGAACGGGAAGAGCAGGAAGATGGTCATTCCCAACACCAGATGCAGGCGGAAGACGAACGCTACGCCGTTGAGCATCTCTGACGATCCACCACGGAAAGTGACAATGCTTTGCGCCCAACCCACCAGCTTCATCATTTCGCTACCATCAGGATACTGTGCTGAAAACGGTATGGTACTTAGCCCCAACAGACACTGGATCAGCAAAATGCTCATGATGATGATATCCGGCGTAGTGGAAGTGGCACGCACGCGCTGATTTGTCAGCCTGCGCCACAGCAGTCCTGCGCCGCCAATCAACGTCAACACACCGCAAATACCGCCGAGCACCATCGCCATGAGTTGTTTCGCTGCCACTGGCAAAAACCACGCGTACATCCAGTGCGGCGTTAACATGCCGAACAAGTGCCCGAAGAAAATCCCCAAAATGCCGATATGGAACAGATTCGACCATATCACCATCCCGCGTTTATCGAGCATTTGACTTGAGGAGGCGCGCCAGGTGTACTGCCCGTAGTCGTAGCGCAGCCAGCTGCCGAGGAAAAACACCGTCGCACAAATGTACGGGTAGATATCGTAAAAAAAGACGTTCAGATACTGAATCATTTCCCACCTCCCGCACTGATGTCGACATATTGCGGCGCGACATCCTGGCTAAAGCGTCGCTGATATTGATTAAGCGGCGAGCTGTCACACGCCGTGGCGTTATCTTCAATAAACTTCACCTGTTCCTCTTCCCACACTGCATCAAGCGCCTGGCGGGTGTCATCGCGCTCTTCGCTGTTTACTTGTTTTGTGACACTGTCACTTGAAAGGGAGCTTCCCGCCAGTTGCAGCAGAGCATCAAACAACGCGTACCACGGTGCCTCGCGTTGTTTTAAGCGACCGCCAAGCAGGGCGAGGATCGGCGCAACATTGAGCAATCCTTCTTTCGCCTGATCGTCAGGCAGTACGCTTAAATACTCCAGATACAGCGGTAGATAATCGGGCAGTTCCCGACAATCCAGCTGCAGGCCGACCTTTTCATACTCCGCCAGCAGGTCCACCATTGCCTGGCCGCGATCGCGGGACTCGGCATGAACATGTTCGAACAGCAGCAGCGACGTGGTGCGCCCGCGGTCAAACACTTCGCACCATTCGGCCTGTTTATCCAGCAGCGGCGCGTTAAGCAGGTTGTGGGTGAAATCCGTAAGCATCGGCGCGTCGCGGCGGATCAACGCCAGCGCGTCCTCCTTGCATTCCCACAACAGCTCATCCGGATACTCCATCAACAGGCCGATCACTTTGAGGATCTGCATTATTCGCCCTCCGCTTTGTCGCGCACTTCGGTGATGTTGATGGCATCGATACGGCTACTGTTGAACAGGTTGAATTTGCTGTCCGAGCCGTGACAACCGTCGCCAAAGGTAAAACCGCAGCCGTTGCGTTCTGCGAAGGCATCGCCCGCCATTTCCCGATGGCTGGTCGGGATAACAAAACGATCTTCATAGTTGGCAATGGCGAGATAGCGATACATTTCTTCGACCTGGGCGACGCTCAGGCCTACTTCGTCGATGGCACGAGTATCAGTAACGCCTTCCACGGTTTGTGAACGCATATAGTGGCGCATCGCCATCATCCGTTTCAGCGCCCGCAGTACCGGACCGGTATCGCCGGCACTCAACATATTGGCGAGATATTGCACCGGAATACGCAGGCTTTCGATGGCGGGCAGCACGCCTTCGCTTTTCGGCAAACCGCCCGCATCTGCGTAGGACTGAATCGGCGACAGCGGAGGAACGTACCAGACCATCGGCAGGGTGCGATATTCAGGGTGCAGCGGTAGCGCCAGTTTCCAGTCCATCGCCATTTTGTAGACAGGCGAACGCTGGGCAGCTTCAATCACGTTTTGTGGAATACCTTGTTTCAGGGCTTCCTCGATCACTGAGGGATCGTGTGGATCGAGGAACACTTCGCACTGACGTTCATAGAGGTCAACTTCGCGCTCGGTGCTCGCCGCTTCCTCGATGCGGTCGGCGTCGTAAAGCAGCACGCCCAGATACCGGATGCGACCCACGCAGGTTTCTGAGCACACGGTGGGTTGGCCTGACTCAATTCGCGGATAACAGAAGATACATTTTTCTGACTTGCCGCTTTTCCAGTTGAAGTAGATTTTTTTGTACGGACAACCGCTAATGCACAAACGCCAGCCACGGCATTTATCCTGATCAATCAGCACAATGCCGTCTTCTTCGCGTTTGTAGATAGCGCCGCTTGGGCAGGTCGCCACGCAACTGGGATTGAGGCAGTGTTCGCACAGGCGCGGCAGGTACATCATGAAGGTGTTTTCAAACTGCCCGTACATCTCCTTTTGTATGGCCTCGAAGTTGCGGTCGCGGGCACGTTTTTCAAACTCGCCGCCCAGCAGTTCTTCCCAGTTTGGCCCCCAGATCACTTTGTCCATCTGCTTACCGTCAATCAGCGAGCGCGGGCGAGCAGTAGGGATATGTTTGCCTTCCGGTGCGCTATGCAAATGTTCGTAGTCGAAAGTGAAAGGTTCGTAGTAATCATCAATCTGCGGCACCACCGGGTTGGCGAAGATTTTGGTTATTACGCCCATCTTGCTGCCCAGACGCGGACGGATCTTGCCATTCACATCGCGGACCCAGCCGCCTTGCCACTCTTCCTGATCTTCCCAGTTTTTCGGATAACCAATGCCCGGTTTGGTTTCGACGTTGTTAAACCATGCGTACTCCATGCCTTCGCGCCCGGTCCAGACGTTTTTACAGGTCACCGAACAGGTATGGCAGCCGATACATTTGTCGAGGTTAAGCACCATGCCGACTTGTGAACGGATTTTCATTTTTTCGCCTCCTGTACCTGATCGCGACCTTCATCATCCAGCCAGTTAACGTTCTTCATCTTGCGGATCATGATGAACTCATCGCGGTTCGATCCGACGGTGCCGTAGTAGTTAAAGCCCCAGGCCAGCTGCGCGTAACCGCCAATCATATGCGTTGGTTTCGGGCAAACGCGGGTAACCGAGTTATGAATGCCGCCGCGCATGCCAGTTACTTCCGAACCAGGAATATTCATAATGCGTTCCTGGGCGTGATACATCATGGTCATGCCCGGCGGTACACGTTGGCTGACCACCGCGCGGGCAGTCAGCGCGCCGTTGGCGTTGAATACTTCCACCCAGTCGTTATCGACAATGGTCAGTTCTCGGGCATCTGTTTCGCTGATCCAGACAATCGGTCCACCGCGAGAGAGCGTCAGCATTAGCAGGTTTTCACTGTAGGTTGAGTGAATGCCCCATTTCTGGTGCGGCGTCAGGAAGTTAAGTGCTTTTTCCGGGAAGCCGTTTGGCGGTATCTGGCGCATCTCACTGACGCTACGGGTGTCGATAGGCGGGCGATAAGCCACCAGGCTTTCACCAAAAGCACGCATCCACGGATGATCCTGATAGAGCTGCTGGCGTCCCGACAGCGTGCGCCACGGAATTAACTCATGAACGTTGGTGTATCCCGCGTTATAGGAGACGTGATCGCTTTCCAGACCGGACCAGGTGGGGCTGGAGATAATTTTACGCGGCTGCGCCTGAATATCGCGAAAGCGAATCTTCTCGTCCTCTTTGTGCAGCGCCAGATGGGTATGTTCGCGCCCGGTGATCTCGCCCAGCGCCTGCCACGCTTTGACTGCAACATGACCGTTGGTTTCCGGTGCCAGTGCCAGAATCACTTCTGAAGCGTCAATGGCGGTGTCAATCAGCGGACGCCCCTGTGCCGGGCCATCACGCTTGGTGTAATTGAGTTTGCCGAGGAAATCGATTTCATCCTGGGTATTCCACGAAATCCCTTTACCGCCATTGCCAAGTTTGTCCATCAATGGCCCGAGCGAGGTAAAGCGTTCATACGTAGCAGGGTAGTCGCGCTCCACCGCCACAATATTCGGCGCGGTTTTGCCTGGAATCAGATCGCATTCGCCTTTGCGCCAGTCGAGCACTTCACACGGCTGTGAGAGCTCTGCCGGAGAGTCATGCAGTAGGGGTTGTAATACCACGTCGGTTTCTTTGCCAAGATGACCCACGCACACTTGCGAAAATGCTTTGGCGATACCTTTGTAGATTTCCCAGTCGCTGCGTGATTCCCACGCCGGATCGACCGCCGCAGAAAGCGGATGAATAAACGGATGCATATCCGAGGTGTTCATATCGTCTTTTTCGTACCAGGTGGCGGTGGGCAGAACGATATCGGAGAACAGGCAGGTACTGGACATGCGGAAGTCGAGCGTCACCAGCAGGTCGAGCTTGCCTTCAATCGCTGCAGTTTGCCACTCGACTTCTTCCGGTTTGATCCCGTCGCTGGCACCGAGTTCCTCGCCCTGAATCCCGCTTTCGGTCCCCAGCAGATACTTCTGCATATACTCGTGGCCTTTGCCGGAGGAGCCAAGCAGGTTAGAGCGCCAGACAAACAAATTACGCGGATGATTGCTGCTGCTATCTGGTTGTTCGCAGGCCATACGTAAATCGCCCGATTTCAGCGCCTGGGCGGTAAATTCTGTGGGGGATAATCCGGCCTTGTCGGCTTCAGCTTTAATCCCGAGCGGGTTACGCCCCAGCTGCGGCGCAGAAGGTAGCCAGCCCATACGTTCGGCGCGAACGTTGAAATCAATCAGATGACCGCTGTACTTACTGGCATCGGCGAGCGGTGAAAGTAACTCCTGAGCAGAGACTTTTTCATAGCGCCATTGGCTGGAATGATTGTAGAAAAACGAGGTGCTGTTCATTTGGCGCGGTGGTCGGTTCCAGTCGAGCGCAAAGGCCAGTGGCAACCAGCCGGTTTGTGGGCGCAGTTTTTCCTGGCCGACATAGTGTGCCCAGCCGCCACCGCTTTGCCCGACACAACCGCAGAAGATCAGCATATTGATCATCCCGCGGTAGTTCATGTCCATGTGATACCAGTGGTTAACACCTGCGCCGAGGATAATCATCGAGCGCCCATGCGTTTTATGGGCGGTATCGGCAAATTCACGGGCGATGGTTTCAATATACTGGCGCGGCACGCCGGTAATTTGCTCACCCCAGGCTGGGGTGTACGGTTTGATTTCAGCGTAATCTTTCGCACTGTTTTCATCTTCCAGCCCGCGATCGAGGCCGTAATTCGCCAGTACCAAATCATAAACGCTGACCACCGGACAGGTGTTGCCATCGACTAACGTCAGGTTTTTAACGGGCAATTGGCGCACCAGCACCGGATTGTGTTTTACGCTGCGAAAATGCGGATTTTCAATGCCGCCAAAGTAGGGGAAGGCCACGCCTGCAACAGCGTCATGTTGACCGAGCAGGGTTAACGACAATTCGGTTTCCGTACCGGCGGCAATGGATTCCAGATTCCATTTGCCTTTTTCTCCCCAGCGGAAACCAATCGAACCGTTCGGCACTACCAATTCACCTGCGGTATTAACTGCTACGGTTTTCCACTGCGGATTGTTGCTTTCGCCCAGTCCATCCACCAGGTCAGATGCGCGGATCATGCGCCCGGGAACGTAGCTACCATCGTCGCGAGGCTCCAGCATTACCAGCATCGGCATGTCGCTGTAGCGGCGGCAGTAGTTGATAAAGTAGTCGCTGGGATTATCGAGATGAAACTCTTTTAAAATCACATGGCCCATTGCCATCGCCAGGGCGCTATCAGTGCCTTGTTTCGGTGCCAGCCACTGGTCGCACAATTTGGCCACTTCAGAGTAGTCAGGGGTAATGGCGATGGTTTTAGTGCCTTTGTAGCGTACTTCGGTAAAGAAGTGGGCGTCCGGCGTACGTGTCTGCGGTACGTTAGACCCCCAGGCGATGATGTAGCTGGAGTTATACCAGTCGGCAGATTCCGGTACGTCGGTTTGCTCGCCCCAGGTCATCGGCGAGGCGGGCGGCAGGTCGCAATACCAGTCGTAGAAACTTAAACAGGTGCCGCCAAGCAGCGACAGATAACGCGTTCCGGCGGCGTAAGAAACCATCGACATCGCCGGGATCGGCGAGAAACCGGCAACGCGATCCGGGCCGTAGGTTTTGATGGTCCAGACGTTAGCGGCGGCAATCAGCTGGTTTAGTTCCTGCCAGTTGGAGCGGATAAACCCGCCGCGCCCACGCACTTGTTTGTAGCTCAGGCACTTTTGCGGATCGTTCATAATCGATGCCCACGCCAGTACCGGATCGCTGTGTTGCTTGAGGGCTTCGCGCCACAGTTCAATCAGTCGTTTACGAATGAGCGGGTATTTCAGGCGGTTAGCGCTGTAAAGATACCAGGAGTAACTTGCGCCACGCGGGCAGCCGCGAGGTTCATGATTGGGCAGGTCAGGGCGAGTGCGCGGGTAGTCGGTCTGTTGGATTTCCCAGGTCACCAGACCATTTTTAACGTAGATTTTCCAGCTACAGGAGCCTGTACAGTTAACACCGTGGGTGGAACGCACGATTTTGTCGAACTGCCAACGCTGGCGATAGCTGTCCTCCCAGTCGCGGTTGCTATGCATCACCTGTCCGTGACCATCGGCAAAGGTTTCGCCCTTTTGTTTGAAGTAGCGAAAGCGATCCAAAAGTTTACTCATGACATGACTCCTGCTCCAGGAATGAATTGGGATCTGATGCCTTGTCGGATGCGACACGGTTGTACATCAGGCATCGATCTCTTATTTTTGGCTGAACTTCCGCCGACCATAAACCAGCCAGGTCAGCAGCACACAAACGATGTAGAAGATTAAAAACACTTTCATCGCGCCGACCGGAGAGCCGGTCATATTGAGCGACATGCCAAACGCCTGCGGAATAAAAAAGCCGCCCACTGCGCCAATGGCTGAGATAAAGCCCAGAGCCGCCGCCGTTTCGGTGACGGCTTCTTTCTGAGCTTGCTCATCACTACCGCCTTTCATCTTTACCCGATAAATGGTTATCTGGCGAAAGATGACGGCGATCATCTGGAAAGTAGAACCACTTCCCAGACCCGCAGTCAGAAACAGCCCCATAAATACGGCGTAAAAGGCGATGAAATTACCGGAGCCTGTGCCCGGTAAGGTAAGGAACAGCAGGGCACTGAAAATCGCCATAAAAATAAAGTTGATCAACGTCACCCGCACGCCGCCGAACTTATCGGAAATAGCACCACCAACCGACCGCGCGATGGCACCGATAAATGGGCCAAAGAACGCCAGGCGCAGAATATTCACATCCGGGAACTGGGTTTTTGCCAGCATGGCAAAACCCGCAGAAAAACCGATAAACGAACCGAAGGTGGCAAGGTAAAGCAGGCTCAGCAGCCAGAGATGCAGGCGTTGTAAGACAGGGAGCTGGTCGGCAATTGAGGCGCGTGAACTGGCGATATCATTCATCCCTGACCATGCGGCGATCGTGGCAATCGCCAGTAGCGGTACCCAAATCCATGCGGCATTCGCCAGCGACATCACCGAACCGTCGGCCTGCGGTACGCCATTGACGCCGAGAAAGGCAAATACAGGTACAAAAATGACCAGCGGTGCAACCAGCTGCATTACACTTACACCTAAGTTTCCTAATCCGCCATTAATCCCAAGAGCGCTCCCTTGTTTGGCTTTTGGAAAGAAGAAACTGATATTGCCCATGCTCGAAGCAAAGTTTGCACCTGCAAAACCGCATAGCAAAGCGATAACGATAAATATCCCAAAAGGAGTATTCGGATTTTGCACGGCAATTCCGAGCCAGACGCAAGGAATAATCAGGATTGCAGTACTAAAAATCGTCCATCGGCGTCCACCGAATATAGGCACCATAAAGGAGTAGGGAACACGCAATAATGCGCCAGAAACGGAGGGTAATGCGGTTAATAAAAAGAGTTGATCGGTAGTAAAATTAAAACCGATTTTATTGAGATTAACGGTAACTGCGCTAAATAGCATCCAGACACAGAAGGCAAGAAGTAGACAACTGACTGATATCCAGAGATTTCTTCGAGCAATATGTTTTCCTTTATTTTCCCAGAAGGCCGGATTTTCTGGTTTCCAGTCGCGCAAAAGATAACGACTATTTTTCTCATTTTGCAGTGCCATATTGTTCCTCACATGCACACATTGGTAATGAAAAAAAGACAAAACACGAGGTAAGGCGCAATAGCCAGTTATTAGAATTAAGGATGAATTGGGTGAAGTGCTGATTGAAAGAATAGATAAGAAAGCGTAACCGCGGGGGCAGAATGGGGATTAAGTAGCCAGATATGTGTTACTAAATGTAACTAACAAGCTAACCTTCAAACGGGGTTAATCTTTGAACGTATGTCATGTTTCAACCCTTCAGATCGTGAATCTAAAGGGTTACATATTAACTATATTATCAACAAGACCAGACACTTATAGAATTAGTGATGATTTATTCACTAAAAAGGCCATGAACTGGAGGAAAACGATCTGTCCAGAAGGTCTATCGGTTCCTCTCTTATTGCCTGATTGTAATAATCGTTATTACAGTAAGTATTGTTTATTTCATCTAAGGTCATGTTTTTAACTTTTATATTCCTCTGGTTTACAACTTCCTCTGTCTTGTAAGTGTGTATATTATATGGGGTATATGCTTTTTTAATAGGATAGTGAAACAATTCGTTATCCACATCTATTCCGTCAGAGTGAACTTCAAATGCACCAGGCGAAAGAATTGCCAGGCCAGTATTAAGCTTAAGTGCTGGGGAAAACAAATTAAATAACATGAGCTGCATAGTAGGGCAATTGTTCTTCCCAGAAACATTTAAAAAATTTAAGTTTTGCTCTGTTTTATTATGGGGAATAAAGTTCCAATATCGGATGTATTATTAGTATCAATGTGGGTTATTTTATTATTGTCCAGTCTTAAACTTTTGATAGATGGAAGATAAGTCAGGAAATCAAGATTTATATATTTCAACTGGTTGTTAGCAGCGTTTAATGTCTGAACATTGCAGAAGTTGCTATAGAATATTTTAATTTCAGAAAGCAAATTGTTGTTAATAAGTAACGTATTCAAGTTGGGAAATAAGTCATTGTGTAAACTTGTTAGTTTATTATGGGATAGATCCAGCAGTAAGAGTTCATTTTTATTACCTGCAACAATATCAGTTAATTGATTATGGCTGAGATTCAGGTATTGCAGCCATTCGCAAGATTCTAATTGCACAAACTCTAGTTGATTATGTGCCGCACTAAAATAAGTAACTGATGAAAGCCTATCTATATCAATATTTCTGAGAGCATTATTATTCATAGATATATGTGTAATACTTACATTTCTGCCTTGAGAAAAATTTATTGACTCAAGAGCATTACTATTCAGACTTAGCTTTACGAGTCTATCGTAGTTGGTTGCATCAAAATGTGTGAGTTGGTTATTATCAAGATTGATAGATGTGAAGTTTTGCAGCCCTGGTGGTTGAGTGGTTAAATTAAGTCCTGATAAATCAATGGTCACTTCATTAGTGTCATCAATTATATTTCTTACTGCAGTCCAGTACTGCATTTGTGCAAGTGGATCATTGTTGATGCCGTTAACTAATACATGCCAAAGATGTTTTGATGATATTAGTTGATCAATGTCATTGGTTGGCAGTAAATTGTTATTGCTTAAGTTTAAATATTCCAGTTTTGTAGTGTTTTTGGCGTTTAAATGTGCAATATGGTTGTCGTTTAAAGTGATTGTTTTCATCCTGGGATGATTGTGTAATATAAGGTCAGTGATCATATTGTGATGGGCACTTAACTCAATCAGAGATTCTTGCCGCGCGAGCCGTTGGCTTCATCGTTATAGCCTTTAAAATCATATTCCCAGTGACCAAAACCAATCATTTGATCATTGATTTGCGTTTCTCCTTTAAAGCCGAGACGGGCATAAGTTTTATCACCATCGTCACGCTTATCATCAGTAAAATAACGTAGAGCGGTAACCTTGCCATAAAGGTCGAGTTTATTACCATCCTTGTTATAGACTTCGGCAGCGTGTGCTACGTTCGCAGCTAACAAACCAGTTACAACCACCGCAACTATTTTTAATTTCATTTAACAGAATCCTTTTAATTATCGTTAAACGTATTTTCTAAACGAATTTTAAACGGCGTCATTTATAAGTGACATACTGTTTTTAAAATAGAATGGTGATTAAAAACAATGAGAAAAATAGATGAAATAATATTATTTGTCGATATGTGATCGAAGTCGAAATGAGATATAAGGTGAATTACTGGTATTTGAAATTTATTTTTTAATATTGTCGGAATTTATCTGATTAACTGCCGGGCCGTAGACCCGGCAATTATTTTAACCACGACGTGTCGCCAGCCAGCAGAGCAGGGAACCGCCGCAGACCATTAGCGCGCCTTGCCAGAACGAGAACGACAGCGGGGCGCTGAGCAGCACGGCTGCAAGCGCTGAGGAAAGTACAGGCGTAAAATACGAGCCTACCGCCATTATGGTGACATTGCCATGCAATATACCGACATTCCATGCAGCATAAGCAAATCCTAAGGTAAATGCCGCAGAGATGAGTTTAATCATGACGGGCGTGCTAAATACCATTTCTGGTTGTGGCGTGAGAAAATAGTAAACCCACAGACTTGCTCCCGTTAGCAGGACAAAAACGGTAATTCCGTTAAATCCGCGTGCGTATTTATTCGTTACTGTGCAATAGGCTGCCCAGATAAACGCACCAATAAACGCCAGGAAATAACTCAATGGGCTGGTGGTGATATTATTGATGATTTCATCATAATGTAACCCATTCTCACCGCCTAACACCCAGCAGACGCCGACCAGGGCTAATAATAATCCTGGTACAATCAGCCAGTTGGTTTTCTGACCATTAAACAGAATGGCAAAGAGAATTGTCAGGCTGGGCCACAGATAGTTCACCATACCCACTTCAATCGCCTGATGACGGGTCGCCGCATACCCTAAGGAAAGCGCCAGACAGATTTCATAGCTGACGAATAACAGACTCCCGGCGAGTAAATAGCCTTTCGGAATCTGCCGAATACGCGGAAATCCAACCGTGAAGATTAACAGCAGCCCGCTTAATGAATAGATAGCAGCTGCGCCGCCGACCGGGCCGAGCCCCTCGCTGACACCGCGAATCAATCCTACCATCGTGCTCCACAGGACGATCGCTATTAGCCCTATGAGCGTTGCTTTTTGTCGTGTCATGCTCGCTGTTTTGTCTCTCTTGCCGTTAAAAATTAAGCTGAATTTTATAGCATTTTTTTAACTGGCCTGTCAGGCAGTGGTGCGTTTTTCTACCGCTATTGAGGTAGGTCAATTTGCGCAGGCGGATTATTTTGTGGCAAACACGTGTTCTTTTTGATTTCGCGCAAAAAGATTCAGAATTTTACTGTTAGTTTCCTCGCGCAGTAATACCCCTGAAAAAAGAGGAAAGCAATGGACGTCAGTCGCAGACAATTTTTTAAAATCTGCGCGGGCGGTATGGCTGGAACAACAGTAGCGGCATTGGGCTTTGCCCCGAAGCAAGCACTGGCTCAGGCGCGAAACTACAAATTATTACGCGCTAAAGAGATCCGTAACACCTGCACATACTGTTCCGTAGGTTGCGGGCTATTGATGTATAGCCTGGGTGATGGCGCAAAAAACGCCAGAGAAGCGATTTATCACATTGAAGGTGACCCGGATCATCCGGTAAGCCGTGGTGCGCTGTGCCCGAAAGGGGCCGGTTTGCTGGATTACGTCAACAGTGAAAACCGTCTGCGCTACCCGGAATATCGTGCGCCAGGTTCTGACAAATGGCAGCGCATTAGCTGGGAAGAAGCATTCTCCCGTATTGCGAAGCTGATGAAAGCTGACCGTGACGCTAACTTTATTGAAAAGAACGAGCAGGGCGTAACGGTAAACCGTTGGCTTTCTACCGGTATGCTGTGTGCCTCCGGTGCCAGCAACGAAACCGGGATGCTGACCCAGAAATTTGCCCGCTCCCTCGGGATGCTGGCGGTAGACAACCAGGCGCGCGTCTGACACGGACCAACGGTAGCAAGTCTTGCTCCAACATTTGGTCGCGGTGCGATGACCAACCACTGGGTGGATATCAAAAACGCTAACGTCGTGATGGTGATGGGCGGTAACGCTGCTGAAGCGCATCCCGTCGGTTTCCGCTGGGCGATGGAAGCGAAAAACAACAACGACGCAACCTTGATCGTTGTCGATCCCCGTTTTACGCGTACCGCTTCTGTGGCGGATATTTACGCGCCTATTCGTTCCGGTACGGACATTACGTTCCTGTCTGGCGTTTTGCGCTACCTGATCGAAAACAACAAAATCAACGCCGAATACGTTAAGCATTACACCAACGCCAGCCTGCTGGTGCGTGATGATTTTGCTTTCGAAGACGGTCTGTTCAGCGGCTACGACGCTGAAAAACGTCAATACGATAAATCGTCCTGGAACTATCAGTTCGATGAAAACGGCTATGCGAAACGCGATGAAACACTGACTCATCCGCGCTGTGTGTGGAACCTGCTGAAAGAGCACGTTTCCCGCTACACGCCGGACGTCGTTGAAAACATCTGCGGTACGCCAAAAGCCGACTTCCTGAAAGTGTGTGAAGTGCTGGCCTCCACCAGCGCACCGGATCGCACAACCACCTTCCTGTACGCGCTGGGCTGGACGCAGCACACTGTGGGTGCGCAGAACATCCGTACTATGGCGATGATCCAGTTGCTGCTCGGTAACATGGGTATGGCCGGTGGCGGCGTGAACGCATTGCGTGGTCACTCCAACATTCAGGGCTTGACTGACTTAGGCCTGCTCTCTACCAGCCTGCCAGGTTATCTGACGCTGCCGTCAGAAAAACAGGTTGATTTGCAGTCGTATCTGGAAGCGAACACGCCGAAAGCGACGCTGGCTGATCAGGTGAACTACTGGAGCAACTATCCGAAGTTCTTCGTTAGCCTGATGAAATCTTTCTATGGCGATGCCGCGCAGAAAGAGAACAACTGGGGCTATGACTGGCTGCCGAAGTGGGACCAGACCTACGACGTCATCAAGTATTTCAACATGATGGACGAAGGCAAAGTCACCGGTTATTTCTGCCAGGGCTTTAACCCGGTTGCGTCCTTCCCGGATAAAAACAAAGTGGTGAGCTGCCTGAGCAAACTGAAGTATATGGTGGTTATCGATCCGCTGGTGACTGAAACCTCTACCTTCTGGCAGAACCACGGCGAGTCGAACGATGTCGATCCGGCGTCTATTCAGACTGAAGTATTCCGTCTGCCTTCGACCTGCTTTGCCGAAGAAGATGGTTCTATCGCTAACTCCGGTCGCTGGTTGCAGTGGCACTGGAAAGGTCAGGACGCGCCGGGCGAAGCGCGTAACGACGGCGAAATTCTGGCGGGTATCTACCATCATCTGCGCGAGCTGTACCAGGCCGAAGGTGGTAAAGGCGTAGAACCGCTGATGAAGATGAGCTGGAACTACAAGCAGCCGCACGAACCGCAATCTGACGAAGTGGCAAAAGAGAACAACGGCTATGCGCTGGAAGATCTCTATGACGCAAATGGCGTGCTGATTGCGAAGAAAGGTCAGTTGCTGAGTAGCTTTGCGCATCTGCGTGATGACGGTACAACCGCATCTTCTTGCTGGATCTACACCGGTAGCTGGACAGAGCAGGGCAACCAGATGGCTAACCGCGATAACTCCGACCCGTCCGGTCTGGGGAATACGCTTGGATGGGCCTGGGCGTGGCCGCTCAACCGTCGCGTGCTGTACAACCGTGCTTCGGCGGATATCAACGGTAAACCGTGGGATCCGAAACGGATGCTGATCCAGTGGAACGGCAGCAAGTGGACGGGTAACGATATTCCTGACTTCGGCAATGCCGCACCGGGTACGCCAACCGGGCCGTTTATCATGCAGCCGGAAGGGATGGGACGCCTGTTTGCCATCAACAAAATGGCGGAAGGTCCGTTCCCGGAACACTACGAGCCGATTGAAACGCCGCTGGGCACTAACCCGCTGCATCCGAACGTGGTGTCTAACCCGGTTGTTCGTTTGTATGAACAAGACGCGCTGCGGATGGGTAAAAAAGAGCAGTTCCCGTATGTGGGTACGACCTATCGTCTGACCGAGCACTTCCACACCTGGACCAAGCACGCATTGCTCAACGCAATTGCTCAGCCGGAACAGTTTGTGGAAATCAGCGAAACGCTGGCGGCGGCGAAAGGCATTAATAATGGCGATCGTGTCACTGTCTCAAGCAAACGTGGCTTTATCCGCGCGGTGGCAGTGGTAACGCGCCGTCTGAAGCCGCTGAATGTAAACGGTCAGCAGGTTGAAACGGTGGGTATTCCAATCCACTGGGGCTTTGAGGGTGTCGCGCGTAAAGGTTATATCGCTAACACTCTGACGCCGAATGTCGGTGATGCAAACTCGCAAACGCCGGAATATAAAGCGTTCTTAGTCAACATCGAGAAGGCGTAAGGGGGCGAACAGATGGCTATGGAAACGCAGGACATTATCAAAAGGTCCGCAACTAACTCCATCACGCCGCCTTCTCAGGTGCGTGATTACAAAGCAGAAGTCGCAAAACTTATCGACGTTTCCACCTGTATCGGTTGTAAAGCCTGTCAGGTGGCGTGTTCGGAGTGGAACGACATCCGTGATGAAGTGGGGCACTGCGTCGGGGTTTACGATAACCCCGCCGATCTGAGCGCCAAGTCCTGGACGGTGATGCGCTTTAGCGAAACCGAACAGAACGGCAAGCTGGAGTGGCTGATCCGTAAAGACGGCTGTATGCACTGTGAAGATCCGGGCTGCCTTAAGGCGTGCCCGTCTGCTGGTGCAATCATTCAGTACGCTAACGGGATTGTCGATTTCCAGTCGGAAAACTGCATCGGCTGTGGTTACTGCATTGCCGGGTGTCCGTTTAATATTCCGCGCCTCAACAAAGAGGATAACCGGGTATATAAATGCACGCTCTGCGTCGATCGCGTCAGCGTCGGCCAGGAACCGGCTTGTGTGAAAACCTGTCCGACCGGGGCTATCCACTTCGGCACCAAGAAGGAGATGCTGGAGCTGGCGGAACAGCGCGTGGCGAAACTGAAAGCGCGTGGTTACGAACATGCTGGCGTCTACAACCCGGAAGGGGTCGGTGGTACGCACGTTATGTACGTGCTGCATCACGCCGATCAGCCGGAGCTGTATCACGGTCTGCCGAAAGATCCGAAGATCGACACCTCGGTAAGCCTGTGGAAAGGCGCGTTGAAACCGCTGGCAGCGGCTGGCTTTATTGCCACTTTTGCCGGGTTGATTTTCCACTACATCGGTATTGGCCCGAATAAGGAAGTGGACGATGACGAGGAGGATCATCATGAGTAAGTCGAAAATGATTGTGCGCACCAAATTTATTGATCGCGCCTGTCACTGGACCGTGGTGATTTGCTTCTTCCTGGTGGCGCTGTCCGGGATTTCGTTCTTCTTCCCGACGCTGCAATGGCTGACGCAAACCTTCGGTACGCCGCAGATGGGACGCATTTTGCACCCGTTCTTCGGCATTGCGATTTTCGTCGCACTGATGTTTATGTTTGTGCGTTTTGTGCATCACAACATCCCGGATAAGAAAGATATTCCGTGGCTGTTGAACATTGTCGAAGTATTAAAAGGCAATGAGCACAAAGTGGCGGATGTTGGTAAGTACAACGCCGGGCAAAAGATGATGTTCTGGTCGATCATGAGCATGATTTTCGTGCTGCTGGTGACCGGGGTGATTATCTGGCGTCCGTACTTTGCGCAGTACTTCCCGATGCAGGTTGTTCGCTACAGCCTGCTGATCCACGCGGCTGCCGGCATCATCCTGATCCACGCCATCCTGATCCATATGTATATGGCATTTTGGGTGAAAGGATCGATTAAAGGGATGATCGAAGGGAAGGTAAGTCGTCGCTGGGCGAAGAAACACCATCCGCGCTGGTATCGTGAAATCGAGAAGGCAGAAGCGAAAAAAGAGAGTGAAGAAGGGATATAATCTCTTTTGAACTTTAAGCTGAAAATGGCGCTGTAAAAGGCGCCATTTTCATATTGTAGACAACGTAGGCTTTGTTCATGCCGGATGCGGCGTGAACGCCTTATCCGGCATGAAAACCCTTCAAATCCAATAGATTGCAGTGAACGTGTAGGCCTGATAAGCGTAGCGCATCAGGCAATGTTGCGTTTGTCATCAGTTCTAAATGGCGCTTTATAAAGTGCCATTTTTTTATTGCGTAACCAGACGGCGTAATCGCGACACATCCACTGTTTTTTCTGCCTCTGCCAGACTCCAGGCGTTTTGCAGATTCAGCCACATTTGCGGCGAACTGCCGATCACCACGGAAAGTTTAATCGCCATTTCTGGCGTCAAAGCTGCTTTTCCTGTCAGCAATCGGCTTGCCGTTGAGGGAGCAATTTCCATTGCTCTGGCAAACTCGCGCAGGCTGACATTAAGTTCGTCCAGTGATTCCTGAATAATGTCCCCCGGGCGGGGATGATTGGCCATTTTCATTAGTGTCTTTACTCTCAGTAGCGTTCCTTCACTGGGAACACTATCATTATTGTTCCTTCCTACGCAACAATAATCCATTTAGCCATTTCATGTTGGAGAGTGTGCGATGCTGCGACCCGAACATGGCAGTCGCAGCAAAGGCCTCTTAGTGACGGAAATCAATCACCATGCGGCCACGGATTTTGCCTTCTTCCATCTCAGTAAAGATGGTGTTGATGTCCGCTAACGGACGCAGGGCGACTTTCGGCACCACTTTACCTTCGGCGGCAAACTGGAAGGCTTCAGTTAAATCCTGGCGCGTGCCGACCAGCGAACCGACCACTTCAATACCATCCAGCACAAGACGTGGGATATCCAGGCTCATAGACTCCGGCGGTAGACCGACAGCCACAACACGACCGCCTGCACGGACAGCATCAACTGCCGAGTTAAACGCAGCTTTAGCTACCGCTGTTACCACCGCAGCGTGAGCGCCACCAGTTTTCTCCTGCACAATTTTGGCGGCGTCTTCGGTGTGTGAGTTAATCGCTAAATCTGCGCCCATTTCGGTTGCCAGTTTTAACTGCTCATCATTGACATCAATGGCGATCACTTTGGCGTTAAAGACATTCTTCGCGTATTGCAGGGCGAGGTTACCCAGACCGCCAAGACCGTAGATAGCAATCCACTGCCCTGGACGAATTTTTGACAGCTTAACGGCTTTGTAGGTGGTGACTCCCGCACAGGTAATGCTGCTGGCCGCCGCCGAGTCCAGACCATCTGGCACTTTTACCGCGTAATCGGCGACCACGATGCACTATTCCGCCATCCCGCCATCAACGCTGTATCCGGCATTTTTAACTGAACGGCAGAGCGTTTCGTTACCACTGTTACAGTATTCGCAATGACCGCATCCTTCGTAGAACCACGCCACGCTGGCACGATCGCCTGGTTTTAATGAGGTGACACCTGGACCCACTTCTGCCACCACACCGATGCCTTCATGGCCCAGAATTACGCCGGTTTTGTCACCAAAATCGCCATTCTTAACATGAAGATCGGTATGACATACACCACAACACTCCATTTTCAGCAGGGCTTCGCCATGTTTCAGTGAGCGCAGTGTTTTATACGTAACGTCAACATGATGATCCTTCGTAACAACTGCAGCCTTCATAGTTCCTCCTTTTCGGATGATGTTCTGCATAGCAGGTGAGGCAAATGAGATTTATTCGCCACTACCCAGTATGGATGAGATCTGAAAAAGGGAGAGGGAAATAGCCCGGTAGCCTTCACTACCGGGCGCAGGCTTAGATGGAGGTACGGCGGTAGTCGCGGTATTCGGCTTGCCAGAAATTATCGTCAATGGCCTGTTGCAGGGCTTCGGCAGAGGTTTTCACCGCCACGCCTTGCTGCTGCGCCATTTTGCCAACCGCAAACGCAATTGCGCGGGAGACTTTCTGAATATCTTTCAGTTCCGGCAGTACCATACCTTCGCCGTTCAGCACCAATGGTGAATACTGCGCCAGCGTTTCACTTGCCGACATCAGCATCTCATCGGTGATACGTGACGCGCCGGAAGCAATAACACCCAGGCCGATGCCCGGGAAAATAAAGGCGTTGTTACACTGGGCGATAGGGTAGATTTTATCTTTCCATACCACTGGATTAAACGGGCTGCCCGTGGCGACCAGCGCGTTACCTTCGGTCCAGGCGATAATGTCCTGCGGTGTGGCTTCCACGCGTGACGTCGGGTTAGACAGCGGCATCACGATCGGACGCGGACAGTGTTTATGCATCTCACGGATGATCTCTTCCGTAAACAGCCCGGTCTGTCCTGAGACGCCAATCAGAATATCTGGTTTTACATTGCGCACCACATCCAGCAGTGACAGCACATCGCTGTCGGTATCCCAGTCACTGAGGTTTTCGCGCTTCTGCACCAGTTTGGTCTGGAAAGGCAGCAGGTTCGGCATCTTGTCAGTCAGCAAGCCAAAGCGATCGACCATAAAGACTTTCTGCCGCGCCGCTTCCTCGCTTAATCCTTCGCGCTGGGTCTGGGAGATGATCATTTCGGCAATGCCGCATCCCGCTGAACCTGCGCCAAGGAAGACGATTTTTTTCTCGCTTAACTGACCACCTGCCGCGCGGCTTGCTGCGATCAGTGTGCCGACTGTTACCGCCGCAGTGCCCTGAATGTCATCGTTAAAAGAACAAATTTCATTGCGATAGCGGTTAAGTAACGGCATCGCATTTTTTTGAGCAAAGTCTTCAAACTGCAACAGCACGTCTGGCCAGCGTTGTTTCACAGCCTGGATAAATTCATCAACGAATTCATAGTATTCGTCGTCAGTGATACGCGGATTACGCCAGCCCATATACAGCGGATCGTTAAGCAGCTGTTGGTTGTTCGTTCCGACATCCAGCACCACCGGAAGGGTATACGCCGGGCTGATGCCGCCACAGGCGGTATAGAGCGACAGTTTACCGATCGGAATGCCCATCCCGCCGATGCCCTGGTCACCAAGCCCCAGAATGCGTTCACCGTCAGTCACCACAATCACTTTAATATTATGGTTCGGCACGTTTTGCAGAATATCGTCCATATTGTGCCGGTTCTGGTAAGAGATAAACACGCCGCGTGAACGGCGGTAGATCTCAGAAAAACGCTCACAGGCTGCGCCGACGGTTGGGGTATAAATAACAGGCATCATCTCATCAAGATGATTGTTTACCAGACGGTAGAAGAGGGTTTCGTTAGTGTCCTGGATGTTACGCAGGTAGATGTGTTTGTCGATTTCGGTTTTGAATCCCTGATACTGGATCCATGCTCGTTCCGCTTGTTCTTCGATGGTTTCGACCACTTCCGGCAGTAACCCCAGCAGGTTGAAGTTACGGCGTTCTTCCATGCTGAAGGCACTGCCTTTATTCAACAACGGAAATTCCAGTAGTACAGGGCCAGCGTAAGGGATATAAAGCGAACGCTGTTTTTTTGTTTTTGGTTCCATGTCACTCACTCTTTTTTGAATATCCATCCCTGGGGGGCTTTTATCGTCTTTGCTTTACCGCCAGGGCGTCGGCCTCAAGTATAAAGCAGATAAAAACAAAAACACCATTGCGCAGGCAATGGTGTTTAATCGTCATTGAGGACTGATGGTTATGAATTACTTTTCAGCGGGGCGTTTTCTGCCGGTTGGGTTATTTACTACGCTGGATTTGTCACCTTCGGTAACTATTTTGCGCTGGTTAGAAATTTTATGGTCCAGTCCAAGAATATGACGTGCCTGACGGTTCGATTTCATTTTAACTCCTCAATCCTGTAGCTAGTTTTAAGGACAACATCGCCGTAGCGAAGAAACACGTGCTAAACCCCTAAATTAGGTTGCCGATCAAGCATAGCACCTTAAAGCGTAGGGTGCTGGCCACTGACCACATAATTGATCGTTTGCTGGTAGATATCACTGAGGATGTCGTTATCAGAAGCTTCAACCCATTTGGTCAGCTCCATGAGAATGTCATCTTCAGTGACAACACCATGCTGTGCCCGAAGGCCTTGCTCAATGGCATTAACCAGAGCGGGTTCTGCTGTTGAATTTTCTGCCTGATAATAAGTAAACATAGTGATTCTCCGTGTCTGTGTATTTATGGTGTCTGCTACGGATCGCAGATTTATAAAGCACATTCAGCATGGCAAATATTTGCCGCTTCGTTGTTAAGATTAGTCCTGGTTGATGATTTTTATATTTTAACACCATGATATTCATAGGGATTGTGATTGGTATGATCCGATTAATATTGATACAATATCTTTTGGGTTATATATTCCCGGTAATCTATTGTGGGAATTTAATTTAAGTGCAGAAGTAATATTTTCGCCGGATTTTATTCGGAATATCCTGCTTATCCTCGTGCTGTTTCTCACGTAGTCTATAATTTCCTTTTTAAGCCCACAGGAGAGCAACAATGACAATCCATAAGAAAGGTCAGGCACACTGGGAAGGCGATATCAAACGCGGGAAGGGAACAGTATCCACCGAGAGTGGCGTGCTGAACCAACAGCCGTATGGATTTAACACGCGTTTTGAAGGCGAAAAAGGAACCAACCCTGAAGAACTGATTGGCGCAGCCCATGCCGCATGTTTCTCAATGGCGCTTTCATTAATGCTGGGGGAAGCGGGATTCACGCCAACATCGATTGATACCACCGCCGATGTGTCGCTGGATAAAGTGGATGCCGGTTTTGCGATTACGAAAATCGCACTGAAGAGTGAAGTTGCGGTGCCGGGTATTGATGCCTCTACCTTTGACGGCATAATCCAGAAAGCAAAAGCAGGATGCCCGGTCTCTCAGGTACTGAAAGCGGAAATTACGCTGGATTACCAGTTGAAATCGTAAAGCATTGCCGGATGACGCGTCAGGCGCGTGAATGCCTGATGCGTTGTTAGCATCTCTACAGTGCCCGCCAGCACCGGATCTCACGTCCGTCCTCCCTTATTGTTAATGATTGCCGGACTTCACATCCGTGGGTTGCCAGCGGGCAACGTTCGCGGAGAAAACAGCCTTGCGGCAACGTGCGGTTTCCCGGCAGATCCGTTTTACGTAATGCCCATTCTTCCTCCAGCGGTTTATCAATGGCGGGGAGGGAGTCCAGCAATAATCGGGTGTACGGATGTGCCGGAGCCGTCAGTACCTGTTGCGCGCCGCCCAGTTCTACAATCTGCCCGAGATACATCACCGCTACCCGATCGCTCATATGACGAATCACCGAGACATTGTGTGAGATCAGCACATAGGTCAGCCCGCGATTTACCTGTAGCGTTACCAGTAAATTGAGGATCTGCGCCTGCACGGAGATATCCAGCGCTGAGGTTGGCTCATCAAGCACAATCACGTCAGGCTGCGAAGAGAGTGCTCTGGCAATGGCGATGCGTTGCCGCTGCCCGCCGGAGAACGCATGAGGCAGGCGGTCGAGATACTCCGGACGAATACCCACCTGCACAGCCAGCTCCTCTGCCAACGCCCGCCGCTGTTGTTCACTACTACGCTTAGCTATCCAGAGCGGTTCTGTGATGATGCGCCACACCGGTAAGCGCGGATTAAGCGAAGAGAGCGGGTCCTGAAACACCATCTGCATAATGCGTTGTGATCCTGAACGGATGTATTGCCCGTGGCTCGGTTGCAGCATACCCATTAAAAGCTGTGCGAGGGTGCTTTTGCCGCAGCCTGACTCACCGACGATCCCTAAGGTTTCACCACGGCGGATCTGTAAATCAATACCATTAATCGCATGAACATGTTCCGTAGTTTTACCAAGCCAGTTTTTACGGGCCGGGAAATTGATATGGACGTCGCGTAACGTTAATAACGTGTCAGACACTTATGACCTCCTGCTGCGGATACCAACAGGCGCAGCGCTGGTTGTTGTCACCACACGCTGTCAGCGCCGGGACGTTTTCACACTGTGCACCTGCCGCATAACAACGATCGCGAAAAGCGCAGCCGTCAGGCAAATGGGTGAGATTTGGTACCGTCCCTGGAATGGCGGGTAATGGCTGGCGCGGTATTCCATGTTCTGGTGCGCATTGCAGCAAACCAATGGTATACGGATGCCGGGGATGATGGATAACGTCTGCCGTCACGCCGCTCTCAATCACGCTTCCGGCATACATCACGTAAACGCTATCGCACAGTTGCGACACCACGGCCATATCATGGCTGATGAACAGCACCGCAGTTCCACTGGCTCGAGCTTTATGTTTAAGCAAACGCAGTACCTGCAACTGTACCGTGACGTCCAGCGCCGTAGTCGGTTCGTCGGCAATAATCAATTGCGGCTCGCAGGAGAATGCCAGCGCAATCATTACCCGCTGGCGCATACCACCTGAAAGCTCAAACGGATAGCGCGACATAACTTCCACGGCATCCGGGATTTGCATCTCTTCCAGCAGGTCAATCGCTTTAGCTCTGGCTTCCCGACGACTTATTGGTTGATGATGGCGGATCACGTCCATCATCTGAAGACCTATTCGACGTGTCGGATTGAGGGCGGTCATCGGTTCCTGAAAGATCATCGCCACTCGTGCGCCGCGCCACTGACGAAGCTGTTTTTCCCGCGCGTTAAGAACATCTTCTCCCAGCAGGGAAATCTGCCCCCGATGTACGCAATAACTGCCCGTCGGTAGCAGACGCATAATCAGCATTGCGGTGACTGATTTACCTGAGCCGGATTCTCCCACCAGACCGACAATTTCACCGCGGTTAATCTGCAAGGACACATTGTTGAGCGCGTGAACATCACCGTTAAAACCGGGGAAACTCAAATGCAGTTGTTGAATGTCCAGAACGGGTTGGGTCATGACTGCTTTCCTCCTGCTTTCGGGTCAAGCAGATCGCGAATACCATCACCAAAGAGATTAAACCCAACGGCGGTAAGCAAAATCGCTGCCCCCGGAAATGCGCAATACCACCACTGATCGAGTACATAGTTGCGACCATTCGCTACCATCGCGCCCCATTCAGCACTCGGTTGTTGAGCACCCAGGCCAATAAATCCCAACGTGGCGGCCATTAAAATCGCGCTACCGATATCCAGCGATGCCTGCACGATCAGCGGCGGCAGGGAGTTACGTAAAATATGCCAGCTGATCAGATGCCAACGCGACGCACCAAAGGTTTTCGCCGCCTGAACATAGGTATACTGGCGTACAACTAATGCTTGCCCCCGCGCCAGGCGCACATAAAAGGGAATTCGCACAATAGCAATAGCCAGCATGGCGTTAAACAAACTCGGCCCGAGAGCGGCAGCCAGTGCCATTGTCAGTACCAACGAAGGAATCGACAGCATAATGTCCATGATGCGCATGATGATGGCGTCTGCGCGTCCGCCAAGCACACCGGATAGACATCCGAGTAGCGAACCAATCATACCCGCAATGGCGACCACCACTAATCCGGCGAGAATTGATTGCTGACTGCCGACCAGTACGCGGCTGAACAGATCGCGTCCCACTTCATCGGTGCCAAACCAGTGCGCCGCAGAAGGCGGCAAAAGGCGGGCGGTTAAATCAATGGCGTTGGGATCATGCGTCGCCAGCCACGGTGAAAAAATCATCATCAGTAGCATTAATACAATGATGACTGCGCCGGTCACGGTGAGCGGACTGCCTTTCAGCATCCATACCAGTTTTGCACCGTTAAATCGCGTTTGTTTTTGTGGGCGTACGGCGGACGTTTCCTCGCTTAGCATCATTCACCACCTCCACGTCCGATACGCGGATCAATCCACAAATAGAGCAAATCCACCACCAGGTTGACCAGCACATAAGCAAATGAAACCACGACGGCAAAGCCCATCACTGCCGGGAAGTCGAGCGCCTGTATTGATGTTACTACCCATGCACCCATTCCGGGCCAGGCAAAAACGGTTTCGGTGAGCACTGCGCCATACAACAAATCGCCCAGCGCCAAACCCAATACGGTAATCGATGGGATCAACGCATTGGGTAGCGCATAACATAAAACGATATACCAGCCGGGCAAGCCGCTGGCCCGGGCGGTACGAATGTAGTCTTCACTCAATTGTTCCAGCATCGCTGAGCGGATCTGGCGAGCGACAATTCCCAGGTGAACGAACGCCAGCGTTAATGCCGGTAAGATGAGATGTTGCAACGCATTGAAGAAGACTTCACCGTTGCCTTCAAGCAGCGCATCGAGCAGATAAAAGCCGGTAACGTGCGTTGGTGGATCCAGCCAGTCATCAAGCCTTCCGCCGCCGGGAAGAATTTGCAGATGACCATAAAACAGCACAATGACGCCCAGCCCAAGCCAGAACGCAGGTGTGGAGATTCCGGTAATGGCCATTATTCGCACCAGATGATCCAGCCAGCGATTTCGCCAGACTGCAGAGAGTATGCCCAGCGGGATGCCAATCAGGAGTGCCAGCAGCAGGGCACCAAAAGCCAGCTCTAGCGTCGCCGGGAAAAATATACGCAACTCTTCCAGCACCGGACGCCCGGTACGAATGGATGTTCCCAGGTCACCATGAAACAGGTCGCTGACGTAGCGGTAAAACTGTACATACAGTGGCTGGTCCAGTCCCAGTTGCTGGCGAATATTTTCCACGATAGCATCGCTGGCGCGGTCACCCGCCAGTAACCGCGCCGGATCACCAGGGATCAGATGCGAGATAATAAACGTAATCACGCAGACGCCCGCCACCACGAGCACCAGCCCCCAGCAGCGTTGGCGTAAAATACTCCAGAAGGTCACGTTATTTACTCATGGTATTGATATTGAAGACCTGTTCCAGCATGGGATTGAACACAAAGCCTTTCACCTCTTTGTTCATCGCCAGTTGGTAGTTTTTCTGGAACAGGTACACATAAGCAGCGTCATCAATGACGATTTTCTGTGCCTGCTGGTAGTCCCGGGTACGCTGCGTCTGGTCGGTGGTCGCAAGCGCATTGCGCAGTAACTTATCGACCTCACTGTTTTCATAGAACGAGCGGTTACCCGGCAGACCTTTTTTGTCTGACTCAAACCAGTAATTCATAAACATATACGGGTCGGCAAAATCCGGACTCCAGTTGCCAATCGCAATGTCGTAATCACCTTTACCCACTCTGTCGCGCATGGTGGCGTTCGCCAGCTTTTCCAGCTTCACAATGATGCCCAGCTTGTTGAGACTGGATTGTGTCGCCAGAGCAATAGGCTCCCAGTTCGGATCGTTATCGGAGTAGAGAAACGTCAGGCTGGTGGGTTTGCTCGTCACTTTATCCCATTCGGCTTTGGCTTTCGTTTCGTCATGGTTGTATTGCATTGCCGTCGCATCGTAGCCCCACATGCCTTCCGGAATCGGGCCGCGCATCTGTTTTCCGTTACCACTCAGAATGCCGTTAACCATGCCCTGATAATCGGTAGACCAGGAAATGGCCCGACGCAGATCCGCCTGATTAAGAGGCGCTTTGCTGTTATTCAGATACAGATAGGTAACGCGCAGTGACGGATACTCTGCCACATTGACTTTATTTTCCTGCTTCAGGGCGTTGAGTTGATCCACCGGCAGCGCATCGGCAATGTCAATGTCGCCACGGGAGAGCTGCAGGCGACGGGAGGCACTTTCACCAATAATTTTTACCGATACCCGTTTGAAGTTCGGTTTATTGCCTGGGTAATGCGGATTTGGCACCAGAACTAATTGCTGACCTTTTTGCCAGCTTTTCAGCATAAATGGTCCGGAACCGGCGGTATTTTGCGCGAGGAAGCCGCGAGCATCATCCGCTGCATGTTCCTTTAAGACCGCCGGATTGATAATGGATGCACCGTCATTCGCCAGCGTGTAGAGGAACGGTGCGAATGGTTGGCTAAGGGTAAACTTCACCGTATGTTCGTCGGGAGCATCAATCTTTAAATCTTTGGGAAATGCTTCTGCTGGCCCCTGGCCGATTTTTAGTAGCCGCTCAAAAGAAAGTTTTACTGCTTCGGCAGTGACAGGTGTGCCATCGGCAAATTTAGCATTATCTTTCAGGGTGAACGTCCACTCTTTTTGATCGTCAGACGCTTTCCAGCTACTTGCCAGATCGCCTTCAACGTCGGTTGAGCCTTTATCACCGTCCGTTTTGTACTGAACCAGCCGCTGATAAGACGGGTAGGTCACTGTCCAGTCGTTATTATCTATTGTTACCGCCGGGTCGAGGGTTTGTGGATCGGCGGCCTTACCAATCACCAGCATATCTTTTGGTACGGCGGCGTGCGCAACCGGGAAATTTGTGGCAAGGACGAGCGCGAGCAATGTGGGACGAAACGATATCGATCTCTTCATGACAGTTTCCTGATTAACTGACGTGCTGTGTGCCAGGGGATATAAAACAAGAGAATTGATCAGTGAGCAGTGGGTAACTCGCTGCCTGGGGTAATTCGAAGTGCCACCATTCGCTGGAGATACCGACAAAACCGCCACCAGTCATAATCGCATTCAGCAACAGCCGATTGCGCTGAGCGGCGGGCGGGACGGAAGGATGGTAAGCATGGGAACGTTCGTGCATTTCATCGAATCCTGCGCCCATATCGAGGATGTTCCCGTGCTCATCACGAAGCGTCAGGTCGATCGCCGTGCCACGGCTGTGATTAGAACCGACCGTCACATCAACAACATATTGCGGGTCTGGGCAGGCTTGCCACAACATCGCCTGTGCTTGTTGTGGGCGATACGCGTCGTAAATCACCAGTTGTAAGCCTGAGAGCTGGGCGATACTGATACTTTTCGCCAGCGCGGTAATCGCATCCTTGTGTAACAGACAACGCGCTTGCTGGTAAATAGCTTTACCTGTGATGTTATCAGCGCAGGCGTATTTCAATTCGATCTCCAGATCAGGGAAGATCACGGCTAAATCAACCAGTTCGGTGGTATCCGACATAAACGGTTCCTGTATAAGACAAAAATTGCTGCGCTTTCCGCTTATGCAGATCTCATGCCATGCCGGGATAAGCGCCAGAATGCTGGCTTAAAGTTTTATTTTTTAACTTTTGATCAACATTTGTGCAGCGTAGTGCAGTTTTGGTGCAAGAGGGGAAGTTAAGGAAGGAATCTCCCGGAATCGTAGCTGAAATCACAGTATTTAAGTGACAGTGTCACGTTAAATGAAAACCCGCGAGTGCGGGCGAGAGGAATTTGTCAGATTTTCAGCGGTAACACGCTGCTCATCCAGCCTGGAATTTCTTCGGCGGGTAGGGGGCGGGAAAAGAAATATCCCTGAATAACGCGACAGTGGATCTTGCGTAGCATCTCAAATTGCTCTTTGGTTTCGACGCCTTCCGCCACGACGGTTAAATTGAGGCTTTGCCCAATGCTGGTAATGGCTTCAAGTAAGGCAAGGATGCGTTTTTCCGTCAGACAACGATCGACAAAACTTTTGTCAATTTTGATTTCCGTTACCGGAAGACTGACTAAGCGGGATAATCCGGAAAAGCCCGTGCCAAAATCATCTACCGATAAGCCCACGCCCATATCGCGCAGGATCTGAATGCGCTTAAAGATTTCGGTATCGTGTTCCATCATCATGCTTTCCGTGATTTCCACCGTCAGCTGGTGGCCGTCAATACCCCAGGCTTGCATTGCATCAGACACCTGATTAGGCAGCTGATTACTGCGAAAGTGCAGTGCCGACAAGTTAACGGAAAGCGCCGGGATATGAATATTCTGGCTACGCCATTCTGCTAACTGACGGCAAGCTTCCGCGATGACCCAGCGCCCAATATTTTCGATTTCACCAATCTCTTCTGCGAGAGGAATAAACCGTGAAGGGGGCACATGACCATGCAGGGGATCGTGCCAGCGAGCAAGGGCTTCGATGCCGTACAGTTCACCCGTTTCTGCGAAGATTTGCGGCTGGTAAACCAGTTTCAGTTGGTTATTGCTAATCGCTTCTTTCAGCGCTGCGCCTAAAAACAAACGCTCTTTTACCATTTCGTTCATCGCCGGGCTGAAGAACTGCCAGCCGTTACCGCCATTCTTGCGAATATAATCCATTGCATTGTGAGCAGTGGAGAGCAAGTAATCGCGGTTTTTACCCACGTCGTAGCTGATGCCAATACTCAAGGTAAGCGGGAAGGGTTTATCGTCAATCATTATCGGCTTGCTGACCACATTCCGTAGCTCATCGGCGATTTGGGTAATGTTACTGACGTCGTTTTCGAGGCTCACGAGGACAAACTGCGTACCTTCGATACGACAGAGATACTGATCCGGTTTGAGTTTTTCACGAAAGCGATTGACCACTTCCAGCAATGCCTGATCGGCCCACGCATAGCCAAGGCTATCAATCACATCCTGAATATGGTCAACACCGATGAGATACACCACGGGAGAGACGGCTTTGTCGACCAGGTCATCGAGGTAATTGTGCAGGTTATTGCGATTTGGCAGACCGGTCATCGGATCAAATTGGATGAGTTGTTCAATATGCTGACGGCTTTTTTCCTGTTCCAGCGCCAGCGCGGCCATATGCTGGCTGATATCTGCCACGCGTTCGATAAAGGCGCTGGTTTCTGCTCCTGACGAGGTTTTAATTTGCAGGATCCCCGCAGGCGCGCCATCACGCTGACGAATGGTCGCTGACCAGCTTTGCGCATTTTGAATTTCTGCACCGTGGGAAGATGACGCCCAGTGTATCGGCATCCCGTTGCGCAGTGCGAACAGCGAAACATGCGATTCGTTGAGTACAGATTCGATGTTACGACAAATGATTTCCCCCATTTCATGAAATGGCGGGCTGCTGCACATGGCGGCGAGAATATTGCCTTCAAGCTGGCGGATTTGCCGTTCTTCGGTGATATCCGAGAAAGTCATTACCAGGTTCTGCAGATGCGCGAGCACGTCATAAACCGGGCTGATAGAGGCTTTAATCCAGATTTTTTCACCGGTGCGCGTCAACAGCAGAAATTCGTCCTGATCGCGGGCGGTTTTCCATAGCAACTGTTGTAAACGAATGCGGTTATCGGCAGGGAATTCAGGAATGTTCAGGAGTGTATCGGGCTGCATACCGCTGGCTTCGCTAATGCAGTAACCAAACATTTCGGTAAATGCGCGATTGCACTGCACAATATGGCGTTCCGGATCGAGGACAATCACCGGTCGGTCGAGATGGTCAACGGCAATAATCAATTGTCGGGTCTGTTCTTTTTGCGCCATTTCTACGCTGGCATCCCGTACCAGCGCCAGGTAATAAACTTTCCCCTCGGCGCTCACTTTCGATAGCGCAAAACGGGTCCAGATTTTACTGCCGTCTTTTTTCTCCAGCTGCAGCTCCCGACTCATCCCCTCGACGCGCGCTTTACCGCCTTCACGGTTGTGACGAATATATTCAGGATGCGCAGGACGCAAATCCCGCGGAATCAGCATATCAATGTTATTGCCAATGACTTCTTCACGTTTGTACCCCCAGAGCTTCTCTGCGGCGGGGTTGAAAAACATCACTTCATCATTTTCGTTAATTAACACCGCACCCATCATATTTTGCTCAAGGGCGGGGAAAAAAATGCCATCGGCGGCATTATCCGCATCGGTTAGCTTCATGATTACCTCTGCATCCTGGCGCATCTAAAGACTGGCTTTCCAGAGTTCAACACGGTTTCTACCTCGTCTTTTGGCGATATACAGAGCTTCATCGGCTATTTGAATGAGGCGCTCATAGTCAGGATGACCATTAAACATGGCGGCACCGATGGAAAGTGAGAGGGCAATATCCTCGCCGTTTGCGGCTTTCAGTTTGGTTTTCTCCACCCGACTGCGAATACGTTCTGCGGTACGTAACGTTTCGTTTTCAGAAGCTTCAGTCAAAACAATGATAAATTCATCGCCCCCGTAGCGAAAAACATAATCACTACTGCGGACGTTGTCATAAAAGGCCTGAGAGACTTTACGCAGAATTTCATCGCCAGTGTTATGGCCCCACGTATCGTTGATCTCTTTGAATTTATCAACGTCAATAATCAGCACTGACAGCGGTGTACCGGTCCGGTTGGCATGGGCAATTTCGCGTTTGAAGATAGTCGGCAGGAAGCGGCGGTTAAGTAATTTCGTCAGTACATCCATACCGACTTCGTGGCGCGATACTTCTTCAAACAATTCACGCAGCAAGGTAATAATTTGCGATACAGTATTTCTTATCTGTAATAAAAATTTCACCCGCAGACTTCTGTTATTCAAATTCCTGGTGTTACGCATGGTTTGATTGAATATACCGTCGAAATCCTGAATCAGACGGGAGATATGGCCTACTTCGGCAATGCCACTAAAATAATGTCGACCTTTATGGTTAAACCACAGGCCAAAATCAGCCTGGCTTAAAGGCAAACTACTGCCTAAATCAGAATCCAGCAGGATTTTATAGATAATATCTATTTCCCATGAAAGTATTGAGGCTATTTGCCGTTCTTTTTCTTCTTCGGCGTTTTCCAGCAACGAGAAGATACGATAGTTTTCATCTTCCTTTGAGGCACTACTGTCACTAAAGGTAAACGCGCGGGTCATCACTTCCATCGCGATATCAATACTGTTAATCGAGAAATGATAGACCTGAAGTTTTTCTGCGGCGGAATAATCCGAAGAGAAGATTACCGGATAGAGGATTTTTTTCAGCACCCGAAACCCCATCTCGACAATTTCTACCGGAATTCCTATGCGGGCATGCACTTCCGCGACGGTATGCTGGATTTGTATTAGCCTTTCGACATCGTCAACCTGGGCAGAAAGCACGTTAATAATCCAGCGTTCCATCGCACTTTTCAACTGCCGCTCAACTTGTTCATTACTCAAGAATTCTTCGGCATGCGGGTCGATGCGGACAATTCGATAAAACTCGATACTCAGATAATGAGCATGCGCAACGGCAATTTCCGCGGCTTTAGCACGAATGGGCGGATCTGCCTGTTCGACAAGTCCGGTCCACTCATCTTTCATTCTTTTAAAATACATCTCCATAATTCACACCCTTATAAGGCTGGGAAATCAGACGGAATCAAAACGCAACGTGCGAGATCGACTAACTGCACCATATTCTCCTGAAATATGAAGATATACTGAAAAGAAATAAGCGACTTAGGACAGTTTCAATCTACGCTACTGTTCTTCAGAAGAGTATAGCCCATCGTAATTATTTTTCGGTGACAGCGAATATCGTATGGTTTTTCATATTCATACATTTTTATTAGGGATTTATAGCTGTTTAACTAAGTGTGGTTAATTGCGTGGTTAATTTGACTTATGTAAGCATGATTACTAGTGGGATATTTCACAAGGTGTAACAAGCCGGTGGGTAAAGCACCGGCTTGTTACAAAGTAAGCATGGGAGTTTAACTGCCCCAACGACTTTGCAGATAGCTGACCGCTTGTTGAGTCTGCGGTTTATTCAGATAGTCCTCACGGAACAAGATGGTGCCGCTAATTTCTGGTACCGCATCGTTAAGATCGAGCTGCTTTTTCAGTTCCGGTACGCCGCCGTTAATCATCCAGTCTGGCTCTATCTTTGAAGGTTCACCCACTTTATAGAAGGCGATACCGATATACAGGCGGGTCCTGGTCGGTTTAACGACATCCGCCCACCATTTTGCCAACACGTCATAACGCGCGGCACTCCGTGAGAACGGCCAGTAAATTTGGGGAGCAATGTAATCCAGCAATCCTTGTTCCACCCATCGACGGGTGTCAGCGTAGGATTCGTCATAGGCTGCCGCGCCTCGGGTATCGGAACCGAGCGGATCGTGTGATCGGTTACGCCACACGCCTGCCGGGCTAACGCCAAATTCGACTCCCGGCTTAATGCTTTTAATGGTGTGCGATACCTTTGCAATTAACTGCTGAGTATTGTTGCGCCGCCAGTCTGCTTTTGACGCAAATGCGCCTCCGTATTTACGGTACGTTTCGTTATCATTTAGCCGTGAACCCGGTGACTCAGTATAGAAATAGTCGTCAAACTGCACGCCATCTACCGGATAGCGGGAAACCACTTCTGCGACTATTGATGTGATCCAGTCCTGAACCTCAGGGATGCCCGGGTCGAGGACAAAGCGATCGCCAGACGTTCTGATCCAGTCACGGTGTTGCACATAGACGCTCGCCGGTTGTTGAGACAGAGTGCTATTCAGTTCCCTGATAGTACCGGGCTTCGTATTAACCGATACGCGATAGGGGTTAAACCAGGCGTGTACTTTCATCCCACGCTTGTGGGCTTCGTCGAGCATAAATTGCAGCGGATCGTAACCCGGATTTTCACCAATCTTACCGGTCATAAGATCGGACCACGGCAAAATTTTCGATGGCCACAGGGCGGTACCGTCCGGCTTGACCTGGAAAAAGACCGTGTTTATGCCGAGACGTTGCAGATGATCCAGTTTGTCGATCATCGCCTGTTGTTGTACACGGGCCCGGCTGGTGGGGTTACTAATGTTAACCGAGGAAACCGGTGGCCAGTCGAGCCGAGAAACCGTGGCCAGCCAGATGCCACGCATCGGTTGTGACGATTGTTGCGTCGTGGCTGGTGGCTTTGAACCTGCTGGTGGTGTCACCATGGACTCTGGAGGCGTGCTTTTACAACTACACAGTAAAAGTGCCAGTGCAACTAGTATCGCTGGTCTTCTAATCGTTAATTTCTTGTTTCGGGAGCAGATATCCATATGTGCTGGTTTCCGGTAAACAGATGTGCGCTCATTCTCGTACTTATCCCGGTTAAGTCAATACGACAGCAAGCACGAAAAAGGGAGCGATGACTTATCGCTCCCTTGTCTTATAACCATTCAGACATGGTTAGTGTTTCTTGTCATTCATCACAATATAGTGTGGTGAACGTGCACGCGGGTGCAGGAAGAAGTGACCTTTTGGTGCGTTCTGACTGTTGATTGGCTCCAGAGTGACGCCGGTATTCGCTTTGCCTTTACGATCATGAACAGCATAGAGAATAAAGGGCAGGGCAAGTACCACCAGGAAACTAACAACCAGTAATTCAACATACATATCGGTAGAATCACCCTGGATGTTATCCGGCGGCAGGAAGGAAACAATAAACGCCATAATTGAAGTCAGCAGACCGACAATTGCCACGACCAGTTTCACCCCTTTACCACCAGGGATATTAAATGTGCGTTTTAAGTCAGGATGTTTAAGAACCAACACAATGTAGCCAATAAACAGCATGAAATAAGCACACAGATAAATCACCACCGTCAGCGCCAGTGCGATCAGGAAGGACATGTTGTTACCGCCACCGGTATTGGTGAGGATGATCAACGCGATAGACGTAATCACCAGCTGCGAAATGACCAGCGTTACCGGTACGCCATTTTTGTTCATTTTAGCGAATGCCGCTGGCAGCAGGTTTTTCTGCGCTGTGACATACATCCCGCGAGAAGGACCAACAATCCAGGAGGCGATTTCCGCCAGAACACCCAGCAACAGCAGTGCGGAGATCACGCGAACCGTCCACTCAATTTCTGGTGCCACATGGGACATCAGAACGGTAAAGGTTTGCATTACCCCTGCGGAGAGGTTGATTTCATTACCCGGAATGACCATCGCAATAGACAAACCACCAACAGAGCTTAAGCAAATTGCCGCCACCATCAGCAGTAACATAGCCAACGGATAGTCGCGCCCTGGGTTGCTCATTTCATTGACGTGGGTTGCGGATGCTTCTACGCCCATATAACTCAAAATGAAGGCAACAAATACTACCAGGGTGCCCACTTTAGAGAAGTCAGGGAAGAAGGTCTTCGAATCCATTTCGATAGCAACGGGGGCACCGGAGTGCAGATAAATAGCCGCTAATGCGATCAAAATAAATGCAGGTAACAGGATACCGGCGAAGAAGCCAACTTTAGCAATTCGCGCCGTGTATTTCGTGCCACCAAACTGCGTTAATGCCAGCGCCCAAAGAATGATGAGTGCTGCAATAGTTTTGGTAATGGGGTCTTCATTCAGCGCTGGCCATTTCAGGATGTAGGAGAGTGCCCCTAACACGAAATAGAGCATCGGAATAAAACCAATGGCGATTTGCAGATAGCCAAATGAGATCGCTGCAAATCCCCATCTCGGCCCCAGAGTATTTGATACCCAGGCGAAGACACCACCTTCTTCCCAGCCGTCGACGGTGGCCATTTCCGCAGCACAAAGTCCCACGGGAATAAACCATAAAATCCCGCCTAATAGCAGGAAGAAGACTAATGAAAAGCCCGATGTTGCGAAGGTAGGGTATTCATAAACAGCCATTACCATCGATGCCGTTATGGCAAAGAATCCAAGTAATGTGAGCTGCTTAGCTTTACCTGTCTGTACTGATGTAGCCATATTATCCCCCTAAAACGGTATTCCTGTCGGAACCGCACCTGTTTTGTTCTGAAGCGTATTCAGAACAATATTTTCCGTTGCTAATGCCAGTGAACAGACTTTGGAAATTGTCCCGAAACGGGTTCGTTTCGGGACACCGTTACCGTTAAACGTTATCAGGTATGTTTAAAGCTGTTCTGTTGGGCAATACCCTGCAGTTTCGGGTGATCGCTGAGATATTTCAGGGAGGCTTTGTAGTCTTCCAGCAACAGTTCAGCAAAGTCCATTTCGAAGCCGCGACGACACATAATGCGCATCACCACGATGTCGGTGGCTTCACCGCCGAGAGTGAAGGCCGGAACCTGCCAGCCGCGCAGACGCAGACGTTCAGAGAGGTCATACAGGGTGTATCCCGGATCTTCACCATCTTTCAGTTTGAAGCAAACCGCCGGGATGCCTTCGTCCGGGCGACCCGTACAGATGAACTCATACGGCCCCAGTTTGGCGATTTCATCCGCCAGATAAGCGGCAACCTGGTAAGAGGCGTTCTGTACTTTGGTATAGCCTTCACGACCGAGGCGCAGGAATTCATAGTACTGTGCAATTACCTGACCCGCCGGGCGGGAGAAGTTGATGGCGAAAGTACCAATCTGACCCCCCAGGTAGTCAACGTTGAACACCAGTTCCTGCGGCAGCGCTTCTTCATCACGCCAGATAACCCAGCCGCAGCCCAGCGGAGCCAGACCGAATTTATGGCCTGAAGCACTGATCGATTTCACACGCGGCAGGCGGAAGTCCCAGACGATATCCGGGGCGACGAACGGTGCCAGGAAGCCACCGCTGGCAGCGTCGATGTGCATGTCGATGTCGATACCGGTATCGGCCTGGAATTTATCCAGCGCATCGTGCAGCGGTTGTGGGAACTCATAGTTACCAGTGTAGGTCACGCCGAAAGTCGGCACCACGCCGATGGTGTTTTCGTCACAGGCTTCAATCATGCGTTTCGGGTCCATAAACAACTGACCGGGGCGCATAGGGATCTCACGCAGCTCCACATCCCAGTAGCGGGCGAATTTATGCCAGCAGATTTGTACCGGACCGCACACCAGGTTTGGTTTATCCGTTGGTTTGCCTGTAGCTTCCATACGCTTGCGCCAACGCCATTTCATCGCCATCCCGCCGAGCATACAGGCCTCGGAAGAACCAATGGTGTTGGTGCCAACGGCCTGACCATTTTTCGGCGCAGGCGCATGCCACAGATCGGCAACCATATTTACGCAACGCAGGTCGATGGCTGCGGATTGCGGATATTCTTCTTTGTCGATCCAGTTTTTGTTAATGGATAAATCCATCAATTTGTGGACATTTTCGTCGTCCCAAGTCTGGCAGAAAGTGGCCAGGTTCTGACGAGCGTTGCCATCAAGATATAATTCGTCATTGATAATCTGGAATGCGACATCGTCGCGCATTTCGTGCAGCGGAAAACGTTTTGATTCTGCGATAGTGGAAATAGACTTCGCACCAAAACGTGAATCGAGTAGTTCCGACCTTAAATCCGTTACTTGCTTCTTATCCATTTTAAACTCCTTAAAATGATTGGATCGCATTAAAAAAGTAGGATTTATCGATAAAGTAAGCAAGTGCAAAGGACTCGTGTTTAAATAACAAAATCCTAATGTTATTTATCGTGAGATATTACGAGAATAATATTTTTTCATTGAAAAACAATGCAATATGAAATTCTTGGGTGGTGGTAAGGTGTTTTATGCTGTTATTTTTATGCGCATTCTGTGTCTCCTGAATTATCACGAAAAAATCAGACCTTAAAATATCACTATTAGTACTTGATTATTATTTTGAACGCATTTATAAAATTATTACATAAAAATAGCGAATATTGCTAAAATCCCCGCCAACGATGTGTTGACGGGGCTGTTATTATTTTGGCAATAATACTCCGGTATAAGTATTTACCGGATGAGAAAGATATTGTTTAACGGCAGTGTTAACATTCTCTACCGTCATTTGTTTCAACAATTGCTCCTGCTCAGTCCATGCTGCAGGATCGTCATATTGAATAAGACTATTTACAATGGTGTTCGCTAATTGTTGAACGCTACGCTGTTGGATATCGAGGCTGCGCTGAACGTTTTGCTGGTATTCATTCAGTTCTTGCTCACTGATCCCTTTAGCCAGACGCTTAACCATCACTTCATTCGCTAACGTTAACAGTTCATCATGTCGTTCTGGTTGACAAGTAAAAGCCAGCAAATGACTGATATCTTTGGCCTGAGGATCAACCGAGAGGCGAGAAGAAACGCTGTATGCCCCAGATGCCTGTTCACGAATATTAACGCGTAGATCTTTTGCCAGTGCGACGTTAAAAGCATCGAGCGCCATACGCGTCGGCAGATTAACAGGTGTCCGGGAATCATAACGCTTCCACTGTGAAACCTGTGCCACAGGTTCATTTTGTTCTTTTACAGTAACCGATGCGTTGTCCGTCGCGCGAGTTAATGGTTTACCTGCGGCTAATGGCGAATCAGAGTGTTTGATTGATCCTAAGTAACGCGTAATTAACGCCACGAGTTTGTCTTCTGCGACATTACCGACAATGACAAACGTGATATCCGCTGGAGATGAAAACAATTGGCGATCGGCAGCCAGCGCATCTGCGGCAGTAAACTGTGCAATCTGATTTTCTTGCAGTAATTTCGTGCGGTCATCAGCATAGCGCGTCTCATACATCTGCTGGGCGAATTTCTCCGCTGGACGCTGGTCGAGCGTTTTCAACGCCTGAATTTGAGCATTTTGTAGCGATGCCCAAATATTATCGTTAATCGTGCTGTGGGTGATTCGCTGGTTAATCAACTGAAAACCAGGTTCAGGGTTATTAGTCCGCGCGCTAACGGAGAGCAACGTATTCATGCCACTGACTTTACTGCTCATGGTTACCGAATTTTCCGCACTCCAGCGTTTCAGGCTGGAAGAGGAGAGTTCGCCAACGCCGCTTCCGCTAACTGCTTTATTTGCCAGCGCGATAAGTGATTTTTGCTGCGCAGGGAAACTTAAATCGCCTTTATTCGATACGGCAATAATTTGTAGCTTTTGCTCTTCACCCGCGGATTTTGCCAGAATAACCCTGGCACCATTGGAAAGTGTTAATGATGTCAGATTCTCCGCCAGCGTTTCTTTGCTGCTAATTTCCGCCTGTGGGTCTGCGTCTACTGTTAACGATAAATTTCTGCCTGGGAAGACGTAAGCCGCCAGCTTTTTGTTGGCGTACTCCTTTTCCAGCGCCAGGATAGCCGCAGGAGACAATGCTTTTTTGGCGGCAACCTCATTGTTTACCATTTGCTCCCAAAATGCGTCCTGGTTCTTTCTTAACTGCTGCCATTTTTCCGCCAGACTTTGCACGGTAATTTGCTGCCACAGACGTTTCGAAAGTTGATATGTCTCTTCCGGCGACAAGAACGGCGTATTATTTAATGAGCTGGATGCCAGGCGACTGGTCAGCATACGTAAATCACGTTCAGCTTGCTGATCAACCGCATTTTTCAGCCAGGTGAGGCGGGTAGATTTGACATCATCGAGTTCTTCAGCAGAAAAACCATGCTGATCAATGGTTGCCAACTCTGCCATTAATGCATTCGCAGCATCCTGCATATTATCGTCTCGTGCATTTACACGGAAAAACAGCGACTGATAATCGGGTGCAATTTTAACGCTGCGCGCAGTGCCGCCAGAAATAGTCTTCAACTCGCCCGACTGTATGCGTTCCTGCAGACGTTGATTGAACAGCTGAACTAACATGCTCCATTCAGCTTGTTCGACAAAGCTTTGCTCATCGTTCACTTGTACCATTGGCAGGCGATAATAGAGTGCGATGCCGTTCACCCGGTTTTCTTTATCATTAATGATATTAAAGCGCAGGTGGTTTTCGGCTTTTGTCGGCCAGACGCGATTTTCAGCTGCTTTGTTAGCCGGAAGCTTACTTAAATTATCCTTTATCAGCGCCAGCGCTTCTTTACTGTCGATATCGCCGACCACGATAAAGGTCATATTATTTGGTTGATACCAGCGTTGATAAAATTGGCGCAATTGTGCCGGTGTGACCGTGGCGACAGTATCCATCAGGCCGATAGGTTCACGGTCTAAATTACGGGTATTTGCCAGCAGGAAAGGGCGGCGCGCCTGAGAGGTGCGCCATTTCGCATCCTGATGGGCACGCCATTCCTCAGTAATTACGCCACGTTCAGCGTCTACTTCGAGTTTTTCAAAGATGGCGGCATTACTCCATTCACTGAAGATTGCCATCACTTGTTGCAGATTTTGTTTCTGCGTAGTCGGCAAACTCACCTGATACACCGTTTCGTCATAGCTGGTATAGGCATTAACATCGCGACCAAAACGCAGGCCCATTGACTCAAATGTTTCGATGACTTTATTACCCGGCCATGTTTTTGTGCCGTTAAACATCATATGTTCTACAAAATGAGCCACGCCGCGCTCATTGTCTTCTTCCTGCAATGAACCGGTATGAATTTGCAGCCATAAATTTACCTGATCCTTTGGATGAGCATGCGGATAAATCATATATCGCAAGCCATTGTCCAGTTGCCCGGTAATTAACTTTTCATCCTGCGGTAAGGCGGCGGCAATCAGCCGCCCGGGGAGCAACAGAGTTGCCACTAACGTCAGTAAGAAACAGAGGTTTCTCATAATTATCTCCATGCGAAAACCGGGCGAATTTACCCGGTTAAGTAAAATCCGAACTATTAAAATTTCATGCTGACATCAAGCCAGAAAGTACGGCCACTGGCGTAGGTCGCCACACCGGTGTTCGTTGTATCAACAGCGGTTTTGCTATCCAGTACATTGAGAATATCGGCACTGATCGTCAGGTTTTGTTGTTTCAGAAATTGTGGCGTCCAGGACAAGCGGGTGTCCCAGGTCAGGCTGCTATCCAGTTTTTCGTCAACATACTGCTTGTAATCTGAATATTCGCTGATGTATTGCGCATTTGTCTTACCAAGGATAATGCGAGCTTTACGCGCTTCTTGCCAGGCCAGCGTATTCGCCCACACTAACCCGCTCGGTTGATGCGTGAAATCCATGTTTAAGGAGATCTTTAATGGGTTATTAAAATCTGCCACTGGAACGCTATCGTAAGAGACCAGATTACCGTTATAAACCACCTGGTTATCACCGGTATTGCTCTCCTCATAACCATTGTTTAACGACAAGTTGCCCTTGCTCTTGATATAGCTAAAGACAATTTGTGGGTTAATATCTACCTGGCGGATATGCAGGGGTTCGGCCAGTTCAAAACTGAGGCTGAACGAATGCGTTTTGGTTTTGCCATCGTTGTTATATTCAGTAATGGTGGTTTTAGTCGCGCTGTCGGTACGACTGCTTTTGCTGATTTGATCATGCGCTTCACGGTAAACATAGTTTGCACGCGCAATAACGTTCTTACCGATTTTCTGCTGCAATCCCATTGCCAGTTCATCGTTATAAGGCGTTTTCAAATCCTGATAACGCGTCAGAGTTTTATTACCTGATACCGATTCCGTCCAGCTATTGCGGATATCACGTAATCCCATATCAAGAATATTCCCGCCATAGTAACGGTTATAACCTGCTGTAATCATTGAGGTTTGATTAGCAAAAATATCCCATTCCGTCATAAAGCGCGGGGAGATATTGTGGTTTGACAGATAGTTGTCATAGTCATACCGCACGCCGGGCATTAATGACACATTACGCCAGCTAATGCGATCCGCCATATACAGCGTGTAGTTGTCAATTCCCAGGCGGCCTTTACCTTTATGGTAAATGGTATGGTTAGTTTTCTTTCCGGCAGCATTAATCACATAGGATTCAGACTGGTTATGGCGTTCAGTCCACGCATCGGAATAGATGTATTCCGCGCCGAAGTAGGGTTGATGCGAAACATTACCCACGGCGAATTTTTGCCAGTCCAGGCGTGTTTTGAAGGTGTAATTATCTACAGCCTGGGAAATGTGTCCTAATCCGCCACGGGTGCAACGCCCTGTAATATCACCATATGTACATGAAAGTTCGGTGTACCAGATGTCATGATCGTGACGGGTATAATCACTAATATGATCCCAACCAACGGTGGTACGCAGTTTGGCCCATGCGAGCTGCGTATCCATATCCCATGCCAGACCATAGGATTTATTACCCATTTCGCGATCAGACTGCGGGAAGGTGCTGGTATTATAATCACGGCTGGAGCCGGTATATTTTAAGGTTAAATCGTGGGTAAAGCGGTCGCTGGCAAACCAGGTAAATTTGCTTAATGCAGTATCGATAACGTTTTTATACTGTGCCCGACCGGCGACAATGCCGTCATTCGAAACATAATCCGCGCGGGTGATATCAGACTGGCGGCGCGATAAACCGGCGGTAACGCCGAAGTTATCAGCGAGTTCCTGATTAAACGACAAGGTATAAAAGTTCTTTTTAAAATCTGGGGAGTAATAAGTACTTCCTGAAGAGCCTTGATTAAATGCGCTCTTGTTATTCTCATCGATATGCGATGTTAACCAGTCCGAACGCGTAGTGCGATAACCCAATTTCACCTTGCTATCATCAGCGTTGAAGCGTTTGATCTTTGCATCAATTACCCCGCCATTGAAGCGACCAAATTCAACCGGCACAAAACTGTCATAAAGCGTCACATTGTCCAGTAAGCTGACATCAAGATAATACCCCTGTGACATCCCGCTAATATTGGTTGCACTACTGGCATCGGACTCATTCGCTGGGTTCAGGTTATTAGTTGCACTAATACCGTCAATCAAATAGGCATTCTGGTAGGGCGACGCACCGTGAATAGAGATTTTCTCAGGGCGAATATCTCCCTGGTTCAACGAGGTACTTTGCGTTGAATCCATGCGTACCGCAGGGTTGGTTCTCAGCAGATCGCTGATATTGCCATTCCCGGTCGGTAAACGCTCGATGCTTTCACTGGTGTAATGCGTGTTGCCGTTTACGGGTACAGGGACAGGAGCATAGACCGTCATCTCTTCAAAAAAATGCATGTACATGTTTTTGTCATCGACGGCCTGCGCCACATCAGCGCCACATAAAATGACGCCAGGAATAAGAACTCGCTTCATTTATTTATATCTCCGTACAGCAGGGCTTTTATTGTTTTTATAAAACCGCGCTAATGTCACAAATATCATCGGCCAGGTTCCAGACACCGGGTTGATGTGTAACCATAATGACGCCGCTTGTGGGTAGTTTTTCACGCACTAAACGCAGTAAGCGGATAGCCTCTTGTTCCTCAAGATGAGAGGTAGTTTCGTCAAGAAATATCCATTTCGGACGTCGTAAAATTAATCGTGCCAGGGCGATACGTTGTTTTTCGCCGCTGGAAAGAATATCTCCCCAGCGATCGTGGTCATGAATACGCGCAGCCAATTTCCCAAGACCAACCTGATGCAGTACTTCGCTCAACGATTTATCGTCTACGGGCAGGGGAAGTGCTTTACAAATAATCTCTTTCAGTAAGCCGGTTTTGATTAACGGTGTTTGTGACACATACCAACTGTCAGCAGGAGAAGAAATATCACCTTTAAACCACGGCCAGCAGTGGGATAATGTTTTAAGCAGTGTGGTTTTTCCCGCACCAGAGTAGCCTTTCAGTAATAGCCATTTGCCTGGCGAAACATGAAAGTTCAGGTTCTCTAATATGATCTTATTATCAGGCGTACGAATACTCGCATCAGCCACTTGTACCGCATGTTGGCAATTTTTAGGCTTATTCGTAGGGCGCTGTTCAGTGAGTTGATGGAACTCATACAAGCGATCGATAACCGCAGCCAGTTCAGCAAGTTCGTCATATTTATAAATAAACCAGCTTAAATTGTTCGATACCAGCATAAATGCCTGGCGCGATTTCATCAGTCCGCCCAGATTGATCTGCCCGCTAATAAACTGCGGCAATAACAGAAAGTAGGGAAGAACGCTAAGCGAGCGCGAATAAATATTCTGCCAGTAATCAAGCCACCGCTGACGATTCATTAAACGATGCCAGTTCTCTTTAATGGTATGAAAATTGTCGCTCAACTCCTGGCGTTGTAGAGACTCAGCATTGCTTAGCGCAATCAGTTCTGCCTGCTTATTATGCTGCACAAGATTTGTTCGAAATGTCGCTTCGCTACGTTGTTTTTCCACATTAAGCGGACGAATACGTTTACCCACCTTATGGGTAAATAAAGTTCCACCGATCACAATGAGCACGACGGTATAGACCATATACCCCTGGATATTCCATTCTGTTCCACCAACAGTGAATGAGAGCGTACCCGCGCTTTGCCAAAGAATAACGGTAAAGGTGATCAGCATGCTAAGTGACTGGATGAAGCCAAATGAAAGACTGAGCGTTTTGCTGATCAGTAAGAGAATGTCTTCAGCGATACGTTGGTCAGGGTTATCTGTATTTTTATGCTCGCCGTAGATCTGCGTGAAGTAGTAGTTTTTATCTGCAAACCACCGATTAAGGTAGTAATCTGTTAACCATTCGCGCCAGCGAATAGTCAGCAGTTTAATTAACCATGTTTTGTTTACGGATATTAATACAAAGATCCCCAGCAGGGCAGGGAACCAAAGGACAAGCTGCCAAAGCTTATCGGTTTCTTTCTGGCTTAGCGCATTGAAAAAATCATTATTCCAGTCGTTTAACCAGACCTGAATTTTAACCACGCCAAGGATCATTGCGAGGATAATAATGATTAACAACACTGAAGTTTTATTATTCTTACGCAGCCAAAAGGGCTTCAACAGACAGAGATACTTTGCTATCAACATACGAAGCGTAATGGGAATGGTTATCATTAGCGAAAATTGATTGTGCCATCCAATGATTATCTATGGCAATGATTTACTGATGAAATTTATTTAAGTATCATTTAACAATATGAAATATAAAGGAATATTTCATTTTCAGTGGTTATGGTTATGCTATTGATAATCAAGGATATTGCTAATGCCCTGATGCATACCACGTAAGCCAGGATTTTCGCAAGGGAAGATGATGATGACGAAACACCCGACAGGAATTTATGTCGGGAGCCTTGTTATGGTCATAAGAAGGAGGCTAAGAATGGAGTTAAAAGAGAGCGTTATTAATTATTCTCCATTTGTTTTGCAACATCCATAATGTGGTAAAGCGGTACTCTGTTCTTAGCTAACTCTACCATGGCGTTCATATAAGGTACCATGGTTGAAAAAAGGATTTTATAACCTTCGCAAAAATAAGAAACAGTCTCATTGTTTACTTTAGTAATACGATGCTTAGGACAACCGCCATTGCAGATAGGTTTATATGCACATTGCTGACATTTCGCTGGAATCCGTTTTTTTTGCGCTGTCAGTTGTACACTGTTCATCGTTTTGAGTTCAGATTTATTAATGTTTCCAATTTTGTACTGTGGATAGACAAAATGGTCGCATTCGTAAATGTCTCCATTACTTTCAACAACCAGATTATCCTTGCAGGACTCCTGGAAAATACAACTGGTATGCCCATTCCCCAAAAAACGGCTGACAAAGCTTTCAAACTGACGGATGAAAATTTCACCCACATCGTTTTTAACCCATTGCATAAAAATGGTTGACATAAACTTGCCATAAGCCGTGGGAGGCACAGAAAAATCAATGATACGGAATGTGTTCTCACTATGACCACTGAAATCAATATTCGGCGTCCCGGTTTCTAGCAATTCGATAAATTGCATATGTTTACTGCCGATAGATTTTAAAAAATGATAAACCTCAAGAGGGTAATGGACATTAACGTTATTAATGACGGTTAACGTATTAAACTCTACTTGATATGATTTCAGACGCTCGATGGCTGCTATCACTTTTGCAAAAGTACCGTTACCTGAATTACTGCGTCTGTAACGGTCATGTAACTCCTGGGGGCCATCGATCGAGATACCAACCAGAAATTCATGTTCTTTGAGAAAGGCACACCATTCATTATTCAATAAAATGCCATTCGTTTGTAATGCATTAAAAATACGTTTTTGGCCTGCATAGCGTTGTTGATAGTGAATAACTTTACGGAAAAAATCCAGGCCAGCCAGAGTGGGTTCACCGCCTTGCCAGGTAAAATAGACCTGATTGCCAGACGCTGCGATATATTGTTTGATGAACTCTTTCAGAGTGCTGTCATCCATCCATTTTTCATGAGTAAACTGCGACTCTTTTTCAAGGTAAAAACAGTAATCACATTTGAGATTACATTGAAAACTGGAGGGCTTGGCTGTAACGTGCATCGCTATCTCGCTCAATAAGGCGGCGGAAAAATCCGCCGCATGAAGGTTTAGTTATTTCGCTTCGCTTAGTGCTTTCTTGATATTGTTAAACTTCTCCTGATTTACCTCGCTAAGCGGTGGCTGGCTGCTGTCGATAAACTCTCTTACCACGCCTTGCATCTCTTTAACGACCTGCGGATTGGCGGCGGCAAGGTTATCTTTTTGCTGTAGATCCGTCAGTTTGTAGAGACCTAACTGATTGTTTTCTACTGTATAGACAAGCGAATAATCGTTATTTCTCACCGTATAAGAGAATTGGCTTAAGTCCTCAGTGTTGGGGTTATGCGGGTAATCGTCTGACTGATGGCGAACAAATTTGTGGTAATTATCCCAGAATGGAATATTTTCCTCGTCAAACCAGTGAGAATAAGAGGTTATCCAGGTCAGATTTTTATGTGGCTCGCCTTGTTTCTTATCTTGCAACCAGGGCAGCAAGGAAACGCCATCCAGCTTAAGGTCTTTTGGAATGCTGATATCGGCTGCATCAAGAGCTGTCGGGTAGAAATCCATTGCGGAAATCAGCTTGTCATAATTACCGGGTTGAAGTTTTCCTTTCCACCACATAAACATTGGGGTGTGAGTACCGCCAGGATAGGTCTGACTCTTATAGCCTTTTTGCGCCCCGTTCAGCGGCAGAGGACCATCGATAACCGCACCATTATCGGAGGTAAAGAGAATAATTGTATTGTCATACTGTCCGTTTTTCTTCAGTTGTTCGAGAATGCGTTTTACACCCTGATCAACAGAATAAACGGAAGCGTAGTAGTTATCTGCTGTTTGACTACCGGTATTAAATTGCTTCTGATATTGATCCGGTGCAGGATTATCATTTGGCAGGTGCGGAGCATTATAAGCCAGGTAAAGCATAAAAGGCTGGTCAAGTGTTTTGGCACGATCAACAACGCCAATTGCCTCATCGGTTAACTGATCGCTGATATAACCTTTTGCGGGGACACGTTCACGATTTTTGAACAGTGAAGGGGAGTTGTAATATGCCGTTCCTGCAGCGTGGAATCCCATAAAGTAATCAAAGCCACGGTTTTGAGGTTGCCATTCTTCCGCAGAAAATGTGGTGAAGTTGTCATGATAGTCACGCGTTTGTTTATCTTCCGGTACCGGCACATTACTGATTTTTGACAAGTGCCATTTACCTACTGCTGCAGTGTAATAACCATGATTCTGGAATAATTCAGGCAAGAAAGTTTCTGTTAGCGGAATACCATCCTGAGCATCGGTATTGGAATAGACACCAAAGCGGGCGGGAGCTCGACCGGTCATTATTGCGGCGCGGGAGGGGCCGGAAACACCGTGTGCCACATAGCCGTTAGTAAAACGTACGCCTTCATCCATTAATGAAAGGAGCGTCGGCGTTGATTTTTGTGCAGCTTCAATGGCTTTATCTATCCCTATTTTGTAGGTATCGACAACTTCACGATTTTCCATTGTTTTTGGGTCAAAAGATCCCTTATCAAAAGGAAGTTGTCCATAACCAAGATCATCCATGGTCAGTACGATAATATTTGGCTTTCCTTTGGTACTGTATTCTGTCGGCGTAAAGTCTGAGAAAGCAACGTTTGTTTTGGTTGCTTTCAGCTTTACATCATCTGCCGCATGAGCAGCAAATGCAGCCATACCAGATGCCAGTATCAAAGATATCGAGGTACTTACGACACTTTTCTTTAATGCAGACTTCATAAATGTTCCTCTTCTTATTGTACTTAATTCCAAAGTAATTTTACGAAGAGAAATAAGTGGATGTAAGTGAAGTTAGTCACATAAAGAGATAGCAGATTTAGCTAAAAAAAGGGAAAAAACAGTCCATAAAGCGTTGACATTACTTTCTGTTCTATTAAGTAATTTCTCGCCGATAAACAACTAATTTATTGATATTTAATAAATTATTGCATTTTACTGATAAAATGCAGAATTGAGATCATAAATAATCATGCAACAGGTTATGCAAGTGCATAAATATGTGATGGATGTCACTTATTTATTTCAATAAATATATCGCCTAAAAACAACGCGGGGCAGGGAATGGCTGCCCCATTTAATTCTTACGCAGCGTGTGTGGTTGACTACTCGTTAGCAAATAATCAAATAGCTAAAGCATTCATCGTGTTGCCCGTATTCATACCCGTGTGACTTTGACAACGGTACTCCTTAGAAACTCTCTTCGGACTGTTGCCGAAATGTTTGCGGAACGCATAAATAAAATAAGATGTACTGGCATAACCACATTGTTCGGCAATTTTATTGACTGAACCTTCTACGCGTATCAAATTTTTTGCGTGCTGCATTCTGGCATCTAAAAGAATCTGTGAGAATGTCGTTTGCTCTTGCTTAAGTTTTTTCTTCAACAGGCTTTCACTGATGTACAGGCAGTCACAAATATCTTTCAGCTTCCATGGGTGCGCCAGCTTCATGTTGACAATATTTCTCACTTTCCCAGAAACGGATAGCACACCGTTAGTTAATAGTGTAATGAAACCTTTGCATGCGGCAAAAATAGACAGGCAAGAAAAAAGCAAAAGTTCTGAAAAATTATGATGATTGCGTTCTTCCGAGTTGAGATAAGCAATCATTTCATTAAGCAATCCAGTCGGTACATTTGAAGCACGTAAAAACTTCGCAGGAACAGGCACCGTCACTGTCTGGATGTTAGTGCATTGTAGATATTTTTTAATGGTATTTTCATTAAATCCGATTTCTTTAAAATGCCGCTCATAAGGTTCAAAATTTGTACGAACAGCGTTATCTACCATCAGGATCTCGCCGTCAGAGAAGGCGTAATCTTTATCTAAAATGTTAGCGTTGAAAGCATGATGAATAAATATAACAGAACAAACGAGCGACATTTTATCTCCTTAAAACAATAAAGTTTTATCGATACTTTTTTAACATTTCACATTTATAATTTTCTGTTTATTTTCAGTCTTGCAAACTATTGATAATGAAATGTGTAAGATCTCTTGCAATGCGACCCATTTCTGAAATACTCAGCTGATCAATTGCCGAAAAAATGGCTATCAACGTAAGTGTCAGTAATAAGACAACCACAATTACAGACATGATTTCTTTATAGTTGTCTCTTTGCGTGATTTTGTTTTTCACTGTGGTCGCATGCATTTCAAATATGTTTATTTAGCGGATAACGTTAAAAATCGTTAATCAGTATGCTTAATATAACAGGCTGGAGAAAAGAGGAAATAGGACTGGTGCTTCAGTACTGAGCGGAGTTTCTTACAGCTGTAGGCAGAAGTTTATATCTTATAGTATGTAGTTTAATTTAATCCATGTGAGCAAATTGCGCGATAATAGTCAATGAGGAATTCTTCTGCTGTGCGGATGACAGCAGAAGAAATGAGAAGAGGCATTAATTTGATGGTTCTAATTCAACCGGAATACTTTTATAGCCAGGAATGCCACTTAATGGATCGTGGTTATCAAGTGTTAGCATGTGATTCGATTCTGGAAAATAGGTCACCAGTGAGCGGTCAGCCATAGGGTAAATGACCACTTTTAATCTATCCATGCGGCGTGAGCTGCGCTTACCGTCTGGCGTAAGCGCAATAAGATTAACTCTTTCGCCGTTTTTTACACGGCAAATTTTAGCTTGTTTAGCACTCATAAAGACCACATCTCGTTGACCGAATACCCCTCGATAGCGATCATCCATACCATAAATCGTCGTGTTGTACTGATCGTGGCTGCGTACTGTCGCCATGACCAGCTTACTGTTAAACGCTGAAGAGGGATCTTCTAACAGCCCTTTGCTGGTAATGAAATTAGCCTTACCTGACGGCGTCATCCAGCGCCTTTCAGCAGCTGCATTTATCAGGTGAAAACCACCGGGATGACGGATGCGCTGGTTATAGTCGGCGAACTCTGGCAGCACAGCTTCAATGTCATTGCGAATGCGATCATAATCTTCCACCAGATACTCCCAGGCTACCACGCTCTGGGGTAGTGCTGCCTGCGCGATTCCCGCGACCACTGCACACTCTGATTTCAGCATTACACCGGCGGGTTTTAACACGCCACGCGAGGCATGAATCATCGACATTGAATCCTCAACGGTTACCGCCTGCGCACCGCTTTTTTGCATATCAATCTCGCTACGCCCCAGAACCGGCAGAATATAGCTATGCCGTGCGGTCAGCAGATGAGAGCGGTTAAGCTTAGTGGCTACGTGTACCGCCAAATCTAATTGCGTTAACGGTACAGCGCTCGCTTCCCGATCTGGCATTGCCAGTGCAAAGTTGCCCCCCATGCAGATCAATGCTCGAGCCTGCCCCGTACATATTGCTTGCATGCTGGCAATTGCAGCATGTCCAGGTGCATGAGGTGGGGTGAAGCCATAGCGCTCACCCAGGCGAGCCAGAAACTCTGCAGACGGTTTCTCGGTGATACCGACGGTTCGGTCGCCCTGTACATTAGAGTGACCACGTAGTGGGCAGATACCCGCACCAGGCTTGCCAATGTTACCTTTCATCAACAGCAAATTGACCAGTTGCTGTACGTTCTGGGTACCATGTTCGTGCTGAGTGATCCCCATTCCGTAACAGATAATGGTGCGTTCGGCAGCGGCATATGCGTCAGCCAGTTCGGCGATTTGTGTCTGACTTAGTCCAGAAATACGTTCGATATCTTTCCACTCGGAATTGAGAACGTCACGGCGTAGCTCGTCAAAGCCGACGGTATGCGTTTGAATAAATTCGTCATCAAGCAATGAGGGCCGACCTGCGGCACTTGCAGCATCATCGCGCTCAATTAACAGGCGCATCATCCCCTTGAGCAACGCCATATCGCCACCAATGCGCACGTTGTAGTAGGCACTGGCCAACTGAGTCTCAGAGTTCGTCAGCATTTCAAACGGGTTTTGCGGTGCGGTAAATCGCTCCAGGCCACGTTCCTGTAGAGGATTGATGGCGATCATTTTCGCTCCCCGTTTCACTAAAGCGCGCAACGAAGTCAGCATGCGAGGGTGGTTTGTACCAGGGTTATGCCCAATGCAAATGACTAAATCGCACTTCTCAAAGTCTTCCAGCAACACGGTCCCTTTACCTACACCGATACTCGCTGCCAAACCCACGCTTGTCGGTTCATGGCACATGTTGGAGCAGTCGGGAAAGTTATTGCTCCCGTATTCACGGGCAAAAAGCTGATAAAGAAAGGCAGCTTCATTGGAAGTGCGGCCCGAAGTATAGAATTCAACCTGATTGGGATCACTATAGCTTTGAAGGCGTGCGCCAATTTCGTCGAAAGCTTGTTGCCAGCTTAATGGCTTGTAACAGTCGCTGACGGCATCATATTTCAAAGGCTGAGTGAGACGTCCCGCAGCCTCAAGCTCGTGATCTCCCCAGGTAAGTAATGATTGAACCGTATTCTCAGCAAAGAAAGAGGCATTTACCTGCTTATCCGTGACTTCCCAGGCGATTGCTTTTGCGCCGTTTTCACAAATGTCGAATGACGCACTGTGCTTAGGATCTGGCCATGCACAACCCGGACAGTCAAAGCCCTCTGGCTTATTCATGTCAAACATGGCAATAACATCCTGGCGTATATCCATCTGCTTACGTACTGCATTCGCTACGGATTTGACAGCACCCCAACCACCTGCAGCACCCTGGTAGGATTCAATTTTTTTCTTCATCTACTTATCCTGTGTGGAAATGAATTATTAGGATTTGTAATAGCGATGATGCACAGTACATACAAAGGGATTATCGCCAACATGGATATATAAGAGTAGGGGACTATTCTCTTTCTATTTTTAATCTATTATCGTTAAACAATAGATTAAATACGATAAGTTAAGCATCATCTCTCATAGTGTTTAAATTAACATATTTTTCAATATAAAAAATAAGACTCTGGCTTCAATTGTGCGCGGATTTTCTTACAGGTGTAGGCTAATAGTCTTCACAAAATAATTATCCGCGCAATTTTCGTGAATGGAGCGCATAGACTAAGGTCAAAATCACAATTATTCATAGATAAAAGTGACACCAATGACTGACTGGACGGTTCCGGCTGAAACCTTGTTTCCTGTTTGTCCATAGGTTGCGCTTAAACCCAGAGGTACTTTGCTTTTATTTACTGTCCCCAGGGAGACATTTTCTCCCGTAGCCAGTATTTTTCCATTACGCATTAGAGTGACACCCACTCCCGATGCTTTTGTTGCATCAGGTGCTGTGTTAGCAAACACTTGTCGGCTACTGTCAGTGGTGGCACCCGAAAGATAAAATGAGAGCTTTTGTTCGCTTGAGCAATATACGCCAAGGGGTATTTCTGCGCTTCCAGGAAAGTCCGGGAGATCCACGGTGACATTACGACTATCAACGGTGCAGCCGCCTGTTGGCATAACAACATTGTTATTTGAAATAATATTCCACGTAAAATTACGCGGATTTCCGCTTCCTAATGTTGCAATTTTATACATATGAATACGGGCAATGACTTCCCCCGCTTTTATGACAACTCCACCGGCCGCCCCAACTGGGGTAATATAGAGTTTTAACGGTAATGGCATCGGTGTCTTATCACCAATATCCAATACGTTGGTATTTGTCGTCAACGGGAAGGGGTAGGTCACATTATTCCAGTACAGCGATCCTTTATATGACTGTAGGGAGCCTGCGAAAGCTGAGCCTTGTACCAGGTTTATATGATCAGTGTCGTACCAGCCGCCGTAATCATTCCAGCAACTTATATGCTGAGACAAGTCTACAACCAGATTCTGGCCCGGCTGTATTACAGGGTCGAGATTAACATAAACAGAGGTTGTACCTGCTCCAATACTTGACCCGCCATCGACATTACAACTGAAGGCAAAAACTTTGCCTGCCATTAATAGAAGATAAATACCGAACAGGACCTTTATACTGATTGTTTTACCCATGATATATCCTAAGGTTAAAAATTGATTTAAAAAGAAGGCTAAGAAAATCGAATCGACGTTATTGCCAGGTGTAGATCACATTGATTAGCGCCTCGATCGTTCCCTGGCTTGCGTTTCCATTCACCGTGATAGCTCTTGCCTTAAGTGGAAACTGTGCATTACGAGTGATCTCATCAACAATAACCGTTTTGCTATCGCCATTTTTTAACGCAGCATCCTGGTCATCCCTCAGCTCTATCTGAATATTTTCGGCAGTACCTTCATTTTTGTAATAACCCGTATTGTCAGTTGAACCTGTCACGATTGCCGTCACTGCACTTGTTTCAACCGGACAATCGGTTAATGACAAAGTAATATTGTGCCAGCCAGATGCAGAACCAGGTTGTTGCAGATTGCGCGTATAAAGATCCCCGAGATTAACGTTAGCTTCTTTGGTTTGAATAGTGCAGGGTTTAGCGACTACCCGACCATTAACAGTGATAGTGACATCGGCGGCCTGGAGAGTTGCTGTGAATAACGCGCAAAACGTAGCTAACAGTAACCTCTTGTGAAGTCTTTTCATATCTGACTCTGATTATTGAAATTCAAGGGTAAAGGTTGCCGAAGCCCTCACCAGTCCCGGATTGACGGACTTCTGAGTTGACTTCAGACGAGCGGAGTAAGGCAAAATATTGTTCTGTTCTGGTACTAGTGGGATCCACTGCATCCCGGCTTGAAGATCATTCAGTTTCACCGGACGCATATTTGCGTCCAATATTTCTATACCCAAACCGGAGGCCGTATTGCTTCCTTCATCCAGTTTCAACAAAGTATTATTTTCTGCATCCTCAATACCGTTAAATGCAACCCGAACCCCCGTTGTCCCTTTGCTGCATTCACTTAACGTAATCTGAAAAGGGACGGCTGGACTTGTGCTACCGGTCGTTGGAAATTGTCTGGCACTGTTTTTTTGGAGATCTACGGTAAAATTAAGCGAATCCGATGAGACTGTGCAGCCATAATCGAGGACGCGCCCGCTAATTTTAATAACGCTATCTGCGGATAAAGCAGAATAGGTGGTTAACCCCAGACATAAACCGAGGAAAATAATGTTATTGTATTTCATAATCTATTGTTCCTTAGCGACAGATTGCTGTCTGCTGGTTCAGTAAGGTACCAGGAGAAACTTCAGGAAGCTTGTACTCGACAATACAGTTTGAGTTTTTATCTTTGCCCCATGAAACCTGTAATTGCCTGACTGTGGAAGTCCAGTCAGATAAACCTGACCATTTTCCGCGACAATGCTGCCATTTTTATTCTCTCCGTGTGTGACAATTGCACCGAATGGAACGCTCTTATTACCGTACTTCAACGTCATTAATACTTTCCCGCCGATTTGTGCATTAAATGTTGCTCTGGCAATAGCACCGTGAGTTGGGATGACAGTGACCACGGTTTCATCCAGTTCAACATTATCTGCAAGGGAATTCGCGTTAAGAGCAACACGGTTTTCTCTATATTCTGTCGCAAATGGTAATATGGCATAGCCACGCCAGTCGGTATGAATTCCGGTCTGGTTCTCTATTTTGACATTATCAGCACCAGGAGCCTTAACCAGAACCATTGTGTCGCCCAGCGGCTGTCCAAAGGTGATGCCATCAGCATGAGCAATAATCCCACCACTCATTCCGTAATAAATCTGGCTGCTGTCACCACTCCGACTGTAACCGACATTAGTATTACCATAAGCTCCACGATAATTAAGAGAACTGTAACCACTGGTGCCAGACGATGTATTACCTCCGTGGGTGTTACCGACCTGAACGCTATAATTCAGGTTATTATCCGGCAGCAGAGTGCCATAAACCCCCGATAGATTGGTCATGCCGCCTTTCAAATCGTTTGACATACTGTAACTGGCGTTTGAATTACGAAATGCCGACTGACTGTCTGTACGCATCCAATGACTGAAGGGAACATTAAGCGTAAAAGCGAGTAAATGATCCCGATCGTTTTGCCATATATTATTGGAATAGCTGTAATTCAGCGAAGTCGTAATATCACCAAACGGCACATTTAATCCAAATGATATTTGCTGGTCGCTGCGTGACGTGTTCCAGTAACTTTGGCGACTGGCACTGAAAAATGTCGTACTGTAATTTCCAAGCTGCTGAGAGATGCTTATTTGTTCCTGACCACGCTTACTGTAGAACAGATTAAAATAATCAATAAATTGTGTCTGCTCATTGGTGTCTCCGGTAGGAGGCTTGACGGTGTAACCACTCATTCGACTGTAGGCACTGTCGGATAAGTTATAAAAACCTTGCGTAGAATAGCGATATCCTGCGACCTGGATATTGGTTCCACAACAAGTTTATTGCTGCACTTGTTGAAGAGAGTATTTGCAAAAACATTTTATGTCGCTAAATAACATGACGATTTCATTATGCATGTTATTTATAAACCGTGACTAAACAGAATATTATTGCGAACAAGGGAAGTGTCAGGAAAGGTTAAGAGCTACCAATGGTTAATATGGCTATAAATCATTAGCTATGGTTAATGTTTGCTTGCTGAAACTAACACCGAATTGCTCTAAACAGATAAGTGCAGGGTTTATTAAAGCTGTCCGACAGACTTTCTTAACCTGGTAATATCTCTCTTGGGTGACTCTCCAAACATCCGCGAATATTCCCGACTGAAATGGGATAGCTTTCGTGGTAATGACTCCAACTTATTGATAGTGTTTTATGTTCAGATAATGCCCGATGACTTTGTCATGCAGCTCCACCGATTTTGAGAACGACAGCGACTTCCGTCCCAGCCGTGCCAGGTGCTGCCTCAGATTCAGGTTATGCCGCTCAATTCGCTGCGTATATCGCTTGCTGATTACGTGCAGCTTTCCCTTCAGGCGGGATTCATACAGCGGCCAGCCATCCGTCATCCATATCACCACGTCAAAGGGTGACAGCAGGCTCATAAGACGCCCCAGCGTCGCCATAGTGCGTTCACCGAATACGTGCGCAACAACCGTCTTCCGGAGCCTGTCATACGCGTAAAACAGCCAGCGCTGGCGCGATTTAGCCCCGACGTATCCCCACTGTTCGTCCATTTCCACGCAGACGATGACGTCACTGCCCGGCTGTATGCGCGAGGTTACCGACTGCGGCCTGAGTTTTTTAAGTGACGTAAAATCGTGTTGAGGCCAACGCCCATAATGCGGGCTGTTGCCCGGCATCCAACGCCATTCATGGCCATATCAATGATTTTCTGGTGCGTACCGGGTTGAGAAGCGGTGTAAGTGAACTGCAGTTGCCATGTTTTACGGCAGTGAGAGCAGAGATAGCGCTGATGTCCGGCAGTGCTTTTGCCGTTACGCACCACCCCGTCAGTAGCTGAACAGGAGGGACAGCTGATAGAAACAGAAGCCACTGGAGCACCTCAAAAACACCATCATACACTAAATCAGTAAGTTGGCAGCATCACCAGCTTTCGTAACCGACAGCATAGGCTGCTGTGGTGACATCGTAATGTTCATTCAGCATCGGTCGCCTGACTTCATTGAGACGTAGCCATTTCTGATACCGGAGTGGACTCATTCCCGCTTGATCCGTCCTTAAATAAGTAACAGCACCCTCTGGTGTTTTCGTATGCAGTGTCTATGCGACAGACACTGCGCTCTTAGCATGGGGCAGGGAATAACCAGGCTATTTCTCCATGCACAGGCCAATTATGAAAGAGGAGAGGCTTAAGTTCTTGAACCCTGAACGAATAACGACTACCAGAAAAGCACTTCGCATCACTCAGACATGATTTAACATAATATACATTATGCGCACTAATATAAACCAAGGAAGAATCCAGTCGTTGGCGGTCATGATTGTCATGCTCATTAACAATGACCAAACCCCATATCTCACTTACTACCGTATTCTCGGCTTAACCGTCCATGCAACCTCAACACATTGCTTTCAACTGCCGTCACCACGTTCTCCGGAAAATCTGTCGGTAATGAAGTCTTCACGTTATCCAGTGCTGCTGGAATCATTCTGGCAAAGTCACTCAGGATTTCATGCATCTGCACTTCCGGGAATCTCAGCACCTTTGCTGTCGCCAAAAAATGTCGCGGATAAATTTTATCGATTGCCGTTTTTTTGCCTTTGGATGCGTTAAGCCCCATTGCCAGTTTGAGATCGCTGATGTGTATTCCCGTACCGCCAAGGACCGGAAATGCTGAAATGATGTCGTAAAATGGCGTGAGTCGATAACTGCCGCCAGCCTGAATAAATACGGAGAAGTTTTTTGCATGACCGTCCGTTGCGCCAATCAACCACTGGAAGACCTGGAATTTCATAAAATCATAGCGATCTTTCAGCGCCTCGCTGGACCCCATCAAAAAAGCCATGATCCGCGCGATGCCTGGGCCTCCATCTGATTCATATTTCACCGATGAAGGTAAACCGAATGTCTGACACATATCCTCCTGTGGCAAGCGAAGTAAAACCGTTCGCTCAGCATTCCAACGCCTGTCAAAACGTTCGACCGCTAACGCGCGCACATTTCCCGCTTTAATGATTTCTGCGTCCGGAACATTCAACCCAAGTTCTTTCGCCAGCAGCAGACAGTAATACTCATTATCAACGCTTTGGCTGAGATCGAGCGTCGCATTGGGCTGCCTGATTTCGCCAATCGGTAATTTAATGATGTGCGTCGTCGGCGTTATTCCTTTCGGAATGCACCAGTCATTGCCTATTCTGAGCAGTGCTGTCTTCTCCTGTGCGCCAGCAACCGAGATGCGAAAGTCATTTTCTTCTCTAATCATGCCTAGCGGGATATCTGCTTTATAAGCCGTTAATACTTCTTCAAGTCTGGCTTCAGTAAGCTTTTCCCATGCCATTATCGGATGCGTTACGGTTTCGTCTTCGGGTATTAACGTCACGGCACCAACGCTGTCTCGCCCTATTTCTGACAATAAATCAAACGGTTGTCTGGATTTGGCATGATAACGTTTAACGATCCGGTCACGTACAATCGGGCTATCGGGTAACAGGTTATCGAAGAAGTTAAATACGGCATCAGAGGTGATATTCCCCCTCTGCAATGGCAGCGAAAGTGACAACGGTCTGGCATAACGGCTTGCTAACCACTCCGGTGCATACTTAAAGGTGTGCGCGCCGTTGGCTAACTTCGTTAACTCGCCTACCCGCTGGTTGTTCATCCAAGTGACAAGTTTAGGCATTACCACTCCAGATTTTGCTGTTCTGTTGATTCTGGCGAGGCATTTTTCGCGTCGCATAGCGTCATTGAGAGTTCAAGCGACTGTAAAATCTTAAAAAATGTCGTGAGCGTGGTATTGTCAGGGTTGTTTTCGAAATTGGAAATCGTCGCCTGCTTAATACCAATTTTTTTCGCCAGCTCGCTCTGCGTCCAGCCATTTTGCTGGCGAACCAGTTTCATTGCATTCGCCAATTGCGTTGGGCTATAGATCTTCTGAAAGCTCATCATGTCATACGTCCACAGCAAGTTTATCCGCTTAAGGGGATATTATAAGTTTTATCCTTTAGTGAGGATAAGTCAATCTGGAAACACATCTTATCCGCTCTACGGGATAAACGCTGCGATATCCGCGATCGCGGATAAAAAGGAGGATTTAAATAAGGCGTTGATGCGCCGTTTGAAGTCGGCAATATTAAGCCGCATGCCATCTCGACATGCGGCTTATACGGTTTACCAGCTATATTTCACTCCCAGCATGCCCTGAGTATCGCTATAGCCTTTATCACCTAGTTGCACACCGACATTCCCCCACAGGCTAAGGTTGTTATTTACTTTCGCCTCAACCCCGGTACGTACTTCACCGAGATTACGCGCACCTTCACGGCCTACGGTTTGACCATTCATCTTCACGACGTAGACTTTGCTGTTGTTGATCCAATTCGCTTCAATGTAAGGCTGGAACTCACGCTGTTTACCATCGTCACGCTGGTGATGGCTGTTCAGGTAGGTTTTCACCCCAAGTCGCGTTTGCACATTTCCGTCGCCTTCCGTTTCAATGCGCGTTCCGTCTTTCCGGGTATGGTCGGAATCTTTCACACCCATCCAGGTGATTTGCGCCTGTGGCTGGACGTACCAGGTATTCAGCGTCCCTTCGCTGCCGCTAAATGTTCCCGCTTCAAAGGTATACCCACCCTCAACAGAGGCCGTCACACCGCGAGAATCATAGTCGTCAGCAGAACGGTTATCGGAACTGACGCTGTTATCAAACCAGTTATACAGCGCCCAGCTGTCAACATAAGCGCCGGTCTTATTCGCATCGTTCTGATACCAGGTCGCGTACAGCCCAGCGCTGTAACCGCTGATGCGCCCATCCGATTTATAACCCACACGATTACTCTGAGTATTACTGTGCTGATTAGCGTAACCTGCCATCACGCCAAGATGCCAGCGATCCTGCGCGTTGCTACTCCACTGCGCCAAATCGCCGCCTAGCTGCAATACATAGCGGTTAGCCTGAGTATTTAGCTGACCGTCACCGGCCCTTGAACGTTCGTGCCCTCCGACATGACGCATCCACATACTGCTTGCCGACCCCTGAGAATGCAGTGAATCTATATACTGCGGCTCACCCAGACGGTCGTGTAAACGATGGCTAAACAGCGAGTTGGCTGCGGCAATGTTGCTGATATAGCTTCCGGCCTCCGGGCGATAAACTGATGGGCCTTCCGGATCCACAACAGGGGGATTATTGATGGGATCGGGTGTATCCGCTGGCGTTACGCCGTCCCATTTACTGGTCAGATACCAGTTTTTCTCGTCATTCCCCTTCCCTTTAGCCAGCGTGTAGACGTAAGCCCCAGCTTCGACAGTTCCGGTGGTCAGCGCGAAGTTACCTGCAGAATTACCGCCAACCTCAATGAGTTCAATACCGTTGACCGTTTGTGCACCGACGCCGCCAATGTTATCAACCCGAACGCGAGTGTTCCCTTGGGTATCGCCTTTCACGTTCATTTTATCGGTGGGCGAATTATCGCCGCCCAGCGTCGCGTTGAACGTCATCAGGCCATTGTTTCCGGTATAGTTGCCGTTAACGGTCAGTACATTCCCCGGTTTCCCCCCTTCGCTATTCATTTGAACCGTGCCGCCATTCTCCAGGTTGCCGCCGATTGTGGTTTTAGCGACACGCAGTGTCCCCCCAGGCATAACGTTCACATCACCTGCAGTGGTGACATTTCCCGACATCACACCGCTGTTATGGATATTAATGTGTTGACTTGCCATATTAATGGCAGAGTCGGAACCGAAAGCAATTTCCCCCCCACGATATCCGTCGTACCCTGATACGCCGCGGAATCGTTGTTAAGAGTCAGGATCCCGGTACCCAGTTTTGTCACATCACCGCTACCGCTGATACTGTGCGTCATCGCCCAGCTACGCTCAGTGGAGATGGTGAGCAGGCCATTATTGATAACGGAAGCATCACCCAGGTTTTTCTGCTCGTTGACGCTGAGCGCGCTGCCTGTATCAATGTTGAATTGCCCCACAAAGCGGCTATTATCGCCATCCAGCTCTACATCTGTCCTGGCGGTTGCGCTCACGATACCCTTCCCGCTTATGCTATTACGCAGTTCGCCAGTCACGTTTTTTAGCGTTAACAGACCGTCATTGGCAATATTTCCTCTGCCTAACCCCTGAGTATTATCGAGGCTGACTTCCGCATTTGGGCTAATGCTGGTTAACGCATTGTAGCGTGCATTAAGCCCCTCGATAGCCAGCGTTCCCCCTGTAACATTCAGGTTTCCGCCACCTGTCAGTTCACCCTGACTGATCCCACCTTTATTTACCGTCAGCGCCCCCTCTTTGAACAAAACAGTCGAACCCATCTGCCCGGTGAATGTCTCTACCGTCTGCGTCGATCCATTAAGATCGACGATGGCCGCGTTGCTGATGTTCAGTTCCCGGGTGTTGCCAAGTGCACCATCCGCATCGGTACGTAATGTCCCCATCTGAACGTAGGTTGCCCCCTGATAGTCGTTCTGACCGTTGGAAAGCGAAACCTGTCGCACCGTATTGATTGCCAGATCCCCTTCACCACCGATTTTTGCCGACATATCGGCCGTTGCGCCATAGGCTCCGCCATGTTCGGCTAACGTCAGCTTTTGCCCACCATGGATGTTCAGCGCTTTCAGCCCATAGTTAACGTACAAACCATCACCTGGTGCGGTCGTGAGGCGGAATCCATAATCACCCTCGGCGACCACCGTTCCGTTTTGCGCAATGTGTAACGTTTTGTCCGCTTCTACCTCGTCGCCCTGTAAATCACGTAACGTTAATGAGCCACCCGACCCAATAACCGTTTGCGCCTTCACCAGTTGAACGCCGACATGGCTATCATCGTGTTCCAGCAAATTGAGCGTCGTCAGAGGGTTCTTCGCCATGGGATCATTCCACGGTTTAGGCACGTCGATAAGCACGTCGCCCGTCCCGTTTACCTGATAGTTACGGCCTTTCCAGGTGTAGTCACCCGCGCCGACAACCAGCGTATCGACGCTGATATATCCCTCTGCAAGCGTCGCAGCAGGAATATCCGTATCGAAAATGAGCGTACCGCCATTCATGGCCAGTCCACCAATGGATTGCTCTCCCACTTTTACCGATGTGGTATTTTCACTGTCAGACTGCAACATCGCGTGAGTAAGCGCAGCGGTGTTGTCGCGTTCCAGAGTGAAGGTACTGTCTTTCAGTTGGGCAACACCGGCGAATTCAGTCCCTGTTGCATGGGTAAAGCCAAATATCTTGTCGGAGGATGACAGCTGCACTCGCATCAAACCATCGCCTTTGAGCGCATTGGTCAGCGTGTAATCTCCTGCACTGTTCGTTGATGCGAGAATGTCGAGCGTACCGGGGCTTGCAATGGTGACTTCACTCGAACCCATGCCCGTTACCCCATCTGCCGTATGAGACGCAATGGTCAGGAGGCCGTCATTGACCAGCGTTTTACCGCTATAAGTATTCCCTACATTGAACACCGTATGGCCTGCATCATGGATCACTTTTCCGTCTTTATCGTCACCTGTAATCAGCATATCGACCTGGTAGCCGGCATCACTGTTATTAGTATGATTAAAGACAAAAACACCTTCGCCAGAACCAAACTCTACTTTCGTCGCGTTGGTGATAAACCCGGCATCTGCCGCCGCCTCACCGTGAGCAGCACCAATGTTTAGCGTTCCTACAGCAGGTTCAAAAACACCTAAGTAAACTTCTCCACCTTCGACATTCAGCGTGCCGCTATTCGTCAGGGTTAACGTACCCGTACCAGATGTCCCTACGTACATATTGAATGTTTCAAGAAGAGAGTTCTGCCCATCCACCCTCACGTCGCCCTTACTTTTGTCATTGAGAGCTATCTGTGTATCACGCGCTTTAACTATACCTCCGGTGGTAATATTCAGTTCACCCGCGCCTAATACACCGACCTGTAGCAATTGGGCGTTAGTAGATGATGTCTTTAAATTCCAGAGACTATCCGTTGAAATATTAACTATCCCCTTACCGGAGGCATTTCCTCCGATAAATCCATAGCCCGTTGAATTAAGGGTGGCACCATTACTGACATTTACGATACCGCTACCAAAATTACCGACATTGATACCCACAGTATCGAACGATGATGCCCCATCCATCAGGTTCAGTGTGCCGATACCGCTTGCTTTATCGCCCAAAAAAGTAATATTTTGCGATACAAACTTACCGCCATCGCTAATATTGAGGTTTCCGACGCCCGCAACACCAATGGTGGTATAGACATTCTTATTGACCTCCCACATCCCCCCCGTGGTGATGCTGACATTCCCGACGCCGTTTTCTCCATAACCGAGTGAGCTTCCTCCGTTGCTGACAACAAGCCCCTCATTACTGATATTCATTTCGCCGTGGCCGTCATAACCAAGATTAGTTCCGAGATTAGTGATAACGGAGTTCTTATCCTTAACAGTAATGTTGCCTGTGCCTGTTTCTTTCATCCCCGCAGTGATAATTCCCGAATCTACTTTACCTTCACGCGAGACATTAAGTTCACCGTCACCAGCATCACCGATATAGATATAGCGGAAAGCTTCGCCTGTTCCGAGGAAACTCCAATGCCCTTTATCGGTCACGTTGACGACACCGTGGGAACCGTCTTCAACGCCCACCAATGAATATTCTTTGTTATTAATTAGTCCATTATTGGAAATATTGACTGCGCCATTACCGAAATATCCATTATAGAGTCTGCGTACCGTGATGACAGAGTCTTGATCCTGCACATTCAGGGTTCCGACACCGGTGGCATTGCCACCGATAATCGTATTTTCAGCCGTAACCAGCCCCCCCTCGCGAATAGTCGCTTCCCCCATCCCTTGATTACCAATTTGAAATTCAATTGAGGAATCGTTATTTTTTATTAGCCACTCGCCACCCTTTTCAACGACAACCTGGCCATTACTGCCCGCCTGATAGCCTAAAATGGCGACGATTGAACTCGTGACGTAACCCTTATCTGTAATATTTAATGAGCCCGTACCGTAACTCCCTATTTCGAATAATTCGGTCGTCAGAACAGAGTCCTCTCCCTCAACATTGACCGTCCCGACGCCTCCTGTCGAAGAACCTAATCTTAAATAGCCTCCATCGACGTGACCCTTCTGTTTAATATTCAGCGTCCCCGTTCCGGATTGACCCACATTTAAAGGCCTTGCATTATTTCCGCTATCATACAATCGCCAGGTGCCACCCAAAACATTAACGGTGCCCTCTGAGTCCTCATTAGCGCCAATGACGCTGGTAGTAATAGTGGTTAAGGAGGCATTACCGCCAGCCAAAATATTAAGCACTCCAGTGCCATACCAGCCAACCAGGTAGGCATCATAAGCAACATCAGTATCAATATTGGTAATCTGATCATTATCAACTTCCAGACTTGCACCAGACGCTGAACCGCTTAGTGCCAGCAAAACACCCAGCGTCAATCTACTGAATTTCGTTGTCAGTCCAGAGGATTTACGCAAATTAACCGTCGATGTTTTACCTGCCCTGCGAGTTAATTCCGAGCAGGCCTGAAATACCTGTAGAGTGCAATTCCATATCACGCGATAGATTCTATTCATATAAACGCTCCATATACAAACAATACAGCCACGAAAGAGATGAGTCGTCAGACATTAAAAATGAAACTTATTAAATTGTCAGAGGTCTGTATTGAGTGTTAGTTGGAGGTGGGAAGGTGTCAATTTGGCTAATTTGCTAATGCTTTCGAATTGATAGATTAAAAATTGCATAGTTCTTATTTTATTTAAAAATGAACTATGAGTTATTGTTGCTTAATAAGAAAACTGTTTCTTTCAATAAGAAAATTATCATCATCATATTTAACAAAGAATAGCACTAATTGCTAAAAATCGAAGTTTATTAAACCCCTTTTGCATCCATTAGTGTCTTTAGGAATATTCGTTATAAAATAAGGGTTATGCTTAATGCTTTAAGAAAAATAGCAATTTCCTCTTGAATATATTACTGGTGATGGAAGGATGAATCTGCAAGCTGGCATTTAACAAGCCAGTTCTAAAAGAAGGGAAATAAGAATAACTATACTCAAAAACTAACAGCCACGGTCATCATGATGTGGCTGTCAATGAAACTATAACCCAGGCGCTTTCCATAACGACGTCGTCAGTCCATGATCAACCAGCCCCAGCTGATCCTGATAAACTGCCTGCCACTTATCGCGTGAATCCTGATAAAGTTCATGCTTTTCCGGGTCTGGTGTGTGCGTCCGTTCCCAGCGAACCAGGCGTTCTCCGGTTTCTGCCATTGATGAAAAAATTCCGGCACCGACGCAAGCTGCAATGGCACATCCTAATGCAGTGGCTTCTTTGACCACCGGAATATTGACGGGTAATCCCGAGACATCAGCGAGAATTTGACTCCATAATTTCCCTTTTGAACCTCCGCCTGCAAAGACTAACGATGAAGGATGAATATTCGAAAAATCAGCAATTTGCTGCAAGTTACACGCTGATACAATCGCCGCATTTTCTTCCAGCGCACGGAACAATGTCGCTTTGTTACATTTATCCGGGTCAATGGACAAATTAATAAAGGAAGGCGCAGCGTGATACCAGGTTTTAAAGCGCATTCTGTCGGAGAAGATCGGCATTACGCCCCACGACCCAGGCGGCACCCGACTGGCCATCTCTTCCAGCAGCGTATAGGTGTCGATGCCTAAACGTTCGGCAATCAGTTTTTCTTCGGCACAGAAAGCATCGCGGAACCAGCGCATGGTGAGTCCGGTAAAAAAGCTTATAGATTCAGCTTGTACCATGCCAGGAATAACATGAGGATTAACGCGCACGTTCATTTCTGGGTCTGTCACCGGCGCGGCTAAATTTACAACTTGCTGCCAGAATGTGCCGCCAAGAACCGCGGTTTGTGCCGGACGCACAACGCCTAACCCCAGGCAACCAAGCTGCACGTCGCCTCCTCCAACGACCACCGGAGTGCCCACCTTCAGACCGCAGAGTTCCGCCGCTTGTGAACTTACCACGCCCAGCAATGTGCCGGTTTCTTTGACAGGAGAAAGAATATCGGCACGCAGGCCAGCCATATCCAGCAATGCAGGTTTCCAGTCACGGATGGTTAGATCAAGAAGTCCCGTGGTGCCAGCGTTAGAGGGATCCACCGCAAGTTCGCCGCTGAGCATATAGGCCAGCCAGTCGCTGATCATGGTGATGGTTGATGCCTGACGGTAAATATCGGAACGATGGTGCGCCAGCCAAAGTAATCTGGGGATGGCACTTAAAGCCAGTGTTTGTCCGGTCGCTCGATAAACTTCGTTTTCAAAGGTATTGTTGTGCAGTTCTTTAAGTTCGCTAACTTCGCGTGCCGCTCTGGCATCCACATTGGCGCAGGCCCAGATCGGTGTTCCTTCATTGTTATATAAAACAATGCCTTCACGCATTGAACATGCCGAAACGGCAGCGATATACTCCGGGGCTATGCCGGCGTTGTGCAACGCCTGGCGCATACACTCACACGCCAGTTGCCAGTTTTTGTTGAGATCAAATTCCATAGAACCAGGAACGTCCGGTACTGCCAGATGCCGCCACTCCGCCTGTCCCACTGCTTTTTGATTGCCTTCCAGGTCGAATATCACAGCCCGAATACTTCCGGTGCCTGCATCCAGCGCCATCAGGTAGTACTTTGATTCTGAAGGGGTAAAGAGTCGAGCCATTAGATTATCCTCGGCTTATGCGTTCTGTCTGTTCCTCTATACGTTCTCCATCATTCCCGGTAATAAGGTCATGCAAATTTAACTACGTAAAATCGCCGCTGCTGTGTCCTGATCGGTAACCAGTGCGTTGATATAACCGCCTTTCATTGCAGCGGCAATTGCTTCGGCTTTATTTTCTCCCCCTGCCACGCCAACCCGGACGGGTAGGGTCTTCAGCGCGCTTAAAGGTAAGCCAATCAGTTCGTTATGTATTTTGATATCCGTGACAACGTCACCTTTTGCATCAAAAAAGTAGCCTAAAATGTCGCCAACCGCCCCTTTTCGGCCAATCATTAACTGTTCGCCCTGGCTGATATAACCGGAGCGAATGATCGTCGCGTCGTCTTGTTGACTCACGGCCCCAATGCCGACAATCGCCACATCCGCTGCTTGCGCGGCTAGCAGAACATCTTTGACGCAATTTTCATTTTTTAGCGTACGGGCAATGTCAGCGGAGGATGCCCGCAACGGAGCCGGAATAATATTCACACTGCACGCCGCGTTAAGCTGCCCGATACCCGTCATATAAGAACCGACGCCACCGGAGAGCGTGACCAGGCGAATTTGCTGTGACGAAATAAAACCACTTAAGCGTTGCAGCGTATTCATGGTTGCCTCGCCAAAACCAATCGCCAGCATCTGTTGTGGTTGAAGTAAACTCATCAACATATGCGCCGCGCCTATCCCCAGTCGCCCGCCGACATCAGCATCCGCAAGCCCAGGGATCACCCGGACATGTTGCAGCGAAAACTGACGACGTAATTGTGTTTCATATTCCAGACAGCCTTCAAAGCGAGAATTAATCTGCACGCGAATAATGCCGGACTGATGCCCTTTCTCCAGCAATCGCGACACTTTCAAACGTGTCAGGCCGAGACGATCGCTGATCTCACTCTGGGTCAGCCCGTCGTGGTAGTAAAACCACGCGATCCGCGCGACCTGTTCTTCTTCACACATTCCCTGTTCTGAAATTGCCGAATCGTTGATTGTCATAATTCATTCTTCACTTTGAACATATTTAAATCTTTAATGCAATTGTTCAGTTCTTGCGCATTTATATCTGTGATGGCAACCACAGTTTGACTCTACGAGTATGAACAAACGCAACCGTGAAAATCAAAATAGCATAAATTGTGATCTATTCGTCGGAAATATGTGCAATGTCCACCTAAGGTTATGAACAAATTAAAAGCAGAAATACATTTGTTCAAAACTCACCTGCAAAACTGAACGGGGGAAATATGCAAACGAGTGATACCCGCGCGTTACCGCTACTTTGCGCCCGCTCGGTTTATAAACAGTATTCAGGGGTCAATGTCCTGAAAGGCATCGATTTTACGTTGCATCAGGGGGAGGTCCACGCCCTGCTCGGCGGCAATGGTGCCGGTAAATCGACGTTAATGAAGATTATTGCCGGTATTACCCCTGCTGATAGCGGTACGCTGGAGATTGGGGGCAACAACTACGCCAGATTAACGCCAGTTCATGCTCATCAGCTGGGCATTTATCTCGTTCCCCAGGAACCGCTGCTTTTCCCAAGCCTGTCGATAAAAGAAAACATCCTGTTTGGGATGGCAAAAAAACAGCTCTCCATGCAAAAAATGAAGAACTTGCTGGCGGCGCTGGGCTGCCAGTTTGATCTGCATAGTCTGGCAGGATCGCTGGATGTCGCCGATCGCCAAATGGTGGAAATCCTCCGCGGGCTAATGCGCGACTCGCGGATTCTGATCCTCGATGAACCTACCGCCTCGCTTACCCCTGCGGAAACCGAACGCTTGTTTACTCGCTTGCAAGAGCTGCTTGCTACTGGCGTGGGTATTGTTTTTATCTCGCATAAGCTGCCGGAAATTCGCCAGATTGCCGATCGAATTAGCGTGATGCGCGACGGAACCATCGCCTTAAGCGGCAAAACCAGCGAACTGTCTACCGACGACATTATTCAGGCCATCACGCCAGTGGTACGGGAAAAATCGCTCTCTGCCAGCCAAAAATTATGGCTGGAGTTACCTGGTAACCGCCCACAACATGCCGCCGGAACGCCGGTGCTGACACTGGAAAATCTGACTGGCGAAGGCTTCAGGAATGTCAGCCTGACGCTCAATGCCGGAGAAATTCTGGGCCTGGCTGGGCTGGTGGGAGCCGGACGCACAGAACTGGCCGAGACGCTCTATGGTCTGCGTACTTTGCGTGGCGGACGCATTATGCTGAATTGTAACGAGATCAATAAATTATCCACTGGAGAACGTTTACTGCGCGGTCTGGTTTATCTGCCGGAAGATCGCCAGTCATCCGGACTGAATCTCGATGCTTCGCTGGCCTGGAATGTCTGCGCCCTTACTCATAACCTTCGTGGATTCTGGGCGAAAACCGCGAAAGATAATGCCACCCTGGAACGATATCGTCGGGCGCTGAATATTAAATTTAACCAACCGGAACAAGCTGCACGGACATTATCCGGTGGCAACCAGCAAAAAATCCTCATTGCCAAATGCCTGGAAGCCTCGCCGCAAGTATTGATTGTCGATGAGCCGACGCGCGGCGTGGATGTCTCGGCGCGTAATGATATCTACCAACTGTTGCGCAGCATCGCCGCACAGAATGTGGCTGTGCTGCTTATCTCCTCCGACCTGGAAGAGATCGAACTGATGGCAGATCGCGTGTATGTGATGCATCAGGGCGAAATTGCCCACTCTGCACTGACCGGGCGCGATATTAATGTCGAGACTATTATGCGCGTTGCCTTCGGCGATAGTCAGCGTCAGGAGGCGTCATGCTGAAGTTTATTCAGAACAACCGTGAAATCACGGCACTGCTGGCGGTGGTGCTGCTGTTTGTATTACCCGGTTTTCTCGACCGCCAGTATTTAAGTGTGCAAACGCTGACCATGGTTTATAGCAGCGCGCAAATCCTGATCCTGCTGGCAATGGGCGCGACGCTGGTAATGCTTACGCGCAATATTGATGTTTCAGTGGGTTCGATTACCGGAATGTGCGCGGTGCTGTTGGGGATGTTACTGAACGCGGGGTATTCACTACCTGTTGCTTGTGTCGCGACTTTACTGCTTGGTTTGCTCGCGGGATTTTTCAACGGTGCCCTGGTCGCGTGGCTAAAGATCCCTGCCATTGTTGCCACCCTTGGCACGTTAGGGTTGTACAGAGGCATCATGTTGCTGTGGACTGGCGGTAAATGGATTGAGGGATTACCCGCCGAACTGAAACAACTCTCCGCCCCGCTACTGTTTGGCGTTTCCGCGATTGGTTGGTTGACGATAATTCTGGTGGCATTTATGGCCTGGCTGCTGGCGAAGACGGCGTTTGGACGCAGTTTTTATGCCACGGGCGATAATTTACAGGGCGCTCGTCAACTGGGCGTTCGTACTGAAGCCATTCGCATTGTGGCATTTTCGTTGAACGGCTGCATGGCGGCACTGGCGGGAATTGTGTTTGCTTCGCAGATTGGTTTTATCCCCAACCAGACCGGTACCGGGCTGGAGATGAAAGCAATTGCAGCCTGCGTGCTGGGCGGCATTAGTTTGCTCGGTGGTTCCGGTGCGATCATTGGTGCGGTACTCGGCGCATGGTTCCTGACGCAGATCGATAGCGTACTGGTGCTGTTGCGCATTCCGGCATGGTGGAATGATTTTATCGCGGGTCTGGTTCTGCTGGCGGTGCTGGTGTTTGATGGACGCCTGCGTTGTGCGCTGGAACGTAATCTACGGCGGCAAAAATATGCCCGCTTTATGACGCCACCGCCATCCGTTAAACCCGCTTCGTCAGGTAAAAAACGGGAGGCCGCATAATGCGTATTCGCTACGGTTGGGAACTGGCTCTTGCCGCACTGCTCGTTATTGAGATTGTCGCATTTGGTGCAATTAACCCGCGAATGTTAGATCTCAATATGTTGCTGTTCAGCACCAGTGACTTTATCTGCATTGGCATTGTCGCCCTACCGCTAACGATGGTGATTGTCAGTGGCGGGATCGATATTTCGTTTGGTTCGACCATCGGCCTCTGCGCCATTGCATTGGGCGTACTGTTTCAAAGTGGTGTGCCGATGCCGCTGGCGATACTCCTGACCTTACTGCTCGGCGCATTGTGCGGGCTGATCAACGCCGGATTAATTATCTATACCAAAGTTAACCCGCTGGTGATTACGCTTGGCACGCTGTATCTGTTTGCCGGAAGCGCTCTGCTGCTTTCCGGTATGGCCGGAGCGACGGGGTACGAAGGTATTGGTGGATTCCCGATGGCGTTTACAGATTTCGCTAACCTGGATGTGCTGGGACTCCCCGTTCCGCTGATTATCTTCCTGATATGTCTCCTCGTTTTCTGGCTCTGGCTGCATAAAACCCATGCCGGACGTAATGTGTTTTTGATTGGGCAAAGCCCGCGCGTGGCGCTTTATAGCGCGATTCCAGTTAACCGCACCTTATGTGCGCTCTATGCCATGACGGGGCTGGCGTCTGCGGTCGCCGCTGTGCTGCTGGTATCGTATTTTGGTTCAGCACGTTCCGATCTCGGTGCGTCGTTTCTGATGCCCGCCATCACCGCCGTGGTGCTTGGCGGGGCCAATATTTATGGTGGTTCCGGTTCCATTATCGGCACCGCCATTGCGGTTTTATTAGTGGGATATTTGCAACAAGGTTTGCAAATGGCAGGAGTGCCAAATCAGGTGTCCAGCGCCCTTTCCGGTGCGCTACTTATCGTCGTTGTCGTAGGTCGTTCCGTTAGCCTGCATCGCCAGCAAATTAAAGAGTGGCTGGCGCGTCGGGCCAATAACCCATTGCCATAAAGGATATCTTCATGACACTTCATCGCTTTAAGAAAATCGCCTTACTTAGCGCTCTTGGCATTGCCGCAATCTCTATGAATGTGCAGGCCGCAGAGCGTATTGCATTTATTCCCAAACTGGTTGGCGTGGGATTTTTTACCAGCGGTGGCAACGGCGCACAACAAGCGGGTAAAGAGCTGAGCGTTGATGTGACCTACGACGGGCCGACAGAACCCAGTGTTTCTGGTCAGGTACAGTTGATTAATAACTTCGTCAATCAAGGTTATAACGCCATTATCGTTTCTGCGGTTTCGCCTGATGGCTTGTGTCCGGCACTGAAACGCGCCATGCAACGTGGTGTGAGAGTGCTGACCTGGGACTCTGATACTAAACCGGAGTGCCGCTCTTACTACATTAATCAGGGAACGCCCGCCCAGTTGGGAGGTATGTTGGTGGATATGGCGGCGCGTCAGGTGAATAAAGACAAAGCCAAAGTCGCGTTTTTCTACTCAAGCCCCACCGTTACGGACCAAAACCAGTGGGTGAAAGAAGCGAAAGCGAAAATCGCCAAAGAGCATCCTGGCTGGGAAATTGTCACTACGCAGTTTGGCTATAACGATGCCACTAAATCATTACAAACCGCAGAAGGAATATTAAAAGCGTATAGCGATCTCGACGCCATTATCGCCCCCGATGCCAATGCCCTGCCCGCTGCCGCACAAGCCGCAGAAAACCTGAAAAATGACAAAGTAGCGATTGTCGGATTCAGTACGCCAAATGTGATGCGCCCGTATGTAGAGCGCGGCACGGTGAAAGAATTTGGACTGTGGGATGTGGTTCAGCAAGGCAAAATTTCAGTGTATGTCGCGGATGCATTATTGAAAAAAGGATCAATGAAAACGGGCGACAAGCTGGATATCCAGGGCGTAGGTCAGGTTGAAGTCTCGCCAAACAGCGTTCAGGGCTATGACTACGAAGCGGATGGTAATGGCATCGTACTGTTACCGGAGCGCGTGATATTCAACAAAGAGAATATCGGCAAATACGATTTCTGATGTGCATTACTTAACCGGAGTAAGTTATGGCAGATTTAGACGATATTAAAGATGGTAAAGATTTTCGTACCGATCAACCGCAACAAAATATCCCTTTTACCCTGAAAGGTTGCGGTGCGCTGGATTGGGGAATGCAGTCACGCTTATCGCGGATATTTAATCCGAAAACGGGTAATACCGTGATGCTGGCCTTTGATCATGGTTATTTTCAGGGGCCGACTACCGGACTTGAACGCATTGATATAAATATCGCCCCGCTGTTTGAACATGCCGATGTATTAATGTGTACGCGCGGCATTTTGCGCAGCGTAGTTCCCCCAGCGACCAATAAGCCGGTGGTACTGCGGGCGTCAGGTGCGAACTCTATTCTGGCGGAATTAAGTAATGAAGCCGTGGCGTTATCGATGGATGATGCCGTGCGCCTGAACAGTTGCGCGGTGGCGGCGCAGGTTTATATCGGCAGCGAATATGAACATCAGTCGATCAAAAATATTATTCAGCTGGTTGATGCCGGAATGAAAGTGGGAATGCCGACCATGGCCGTGACTGGCGTGGGCAAAGATATGGTGCGCGATCAGCGTTATTTCTCGCTCGCGACTCGAATCGCCGCTGAAATGGGGGCGCAAATTATCAAAACCTATTATGTCGAAAAAGGTTTTGAACGGATTGTTGCCGGATGTCCGGTACCCATTGTTATTGCTGGCGGTAAAAAATTACCGGAGCGCGAGGCGCTGGAAATGTGCTGGCAGGCTATCGATCAGGGCGCTTCTGGTGTGGATATGGGGCGTAATATTTTCCAGTCTGACCATCCGGTGGCGATGATGAAAGCCGTACAGGCGGTGGTTCACCATAACGAAACGGCTGATCGGGCATATGAACTCTATCTGAGTGAAAAACAGTAACTGCGGATTTAAGGAGAAGAATTATGCACGTCACACTGGTTGAAATTAACGTTCATGAAGACAAGATTGACGAGTTTATCGAAGTTTTTCGCCAGAACCACCTGGGCTCTGTACAGGAAGAAGGCAATTTGCGCTTCGATGTCTTACAGGACCCAGAAGTGAATTCGCGCTTTTATATCTACGAAGCCTATAAAGATGAAGACGCAGTGGCATTCCATAAAACCACGCCCCACTACAAAACCTGTGTCGCGAAACTGGAATCTTTAATGACCGGGCCGCGTAAAAAACGTCTGTTCAATGGGTTGATGCCGTGAGGCGAATTCATCAGTTTTATCTACAATTGGGGTAACGCGCTGACGGGAGTAAATAAATGTCTGACTGGAACCCCTCTTTATATCTGCACTTTGCCGCTGAACGATCGCGTCCGGCGGTGGAGCTGCTTGCCAGAGTACCGCTGGAGAATATCGAATACGTTGCCGATCTTGGCTGTGGCCCAGGTAACAGCACCGCCCTTCTAAACCAACGTTGGCCTGCTGCCAGGATAACAGGCATCGACTCGTCTCCGGCGATGATTGCTGAAGCGCGCAGTGCTTTGCCAGACTGCCAGTTCGTGGAAGCAGACATCCGCAACTGGCAACCGGAACAGGCACTCGATCTGATTTTTGCTAATGCCTCACTGCAATGGCTGCCCGACCACTACGAATTGTTTCCTCATCTGGTTTCTTTACTTAATCCGCAGGGCGTGCTGGCAGTACAGATGCCAGATAACTGGCTGGAGCCGACCCATGTGCTCATGCGCGAAGTTGCCTGGGAACAAAACTACCCGGATCGCGGGCGTGAGCCGTTGGCTGGCGTTCATGCTTACTACGATATTTTGAGCGAAGCCGGATGTGAGGTCGATATCTGGCGAACCACCTACTATCACCAGATGACGTCACACCAGGCGATTATCGATTGGGTGACTGCCACTGGATTACGTCCGTGGTTACAGGATCTGACCGAGAGCGAACAGCAGCTTTTTCTTAAGCGCTACCATCAGATGCTGGAAGAGCAGTATCCACTGCAAGAGAACGGACAGATACTGCTGGCATTTCCGCGTCTTTTTATTGTTGCCCGGCGTATGGAGTAAATATCACGTCAGCTGGTAATGACGATCGGGAAGAATTTTTGCTGGAATTTCGGCTTCATCGTTCATCTGTAACAGGTCAATTTCAATAGCGTTGCAGATGGCATCCAGTGGTAAATCATTGTTTTCAGTACCGAACGGATCTTCCAGTTCTTCCGCCAGACAATCCAGCGAAATAAAAGTGTAGGAAATCAGCACAGAGATAAAAGGCGTCATGTAATGCAGGTCCACGACCAGCGCGAACGGCAGCATGATACAAAACAGATAAACGGTACGATGCAAAATCAGGGTGTAGGCAAAGGGAATTGGCGTATAGGCAATGCGCTCGCATCCTGCCAGGACCGCTGAAATATCATTAAGCCGATCGTTGAGGCTAATAAACAGGATATCTGAAAGCTGCCCATTGCGGCGCTGAACCGCCAACCACTCCCCCATTATTAACAAGATACGGTTAGCTGGAGAGTTCGAAGCCAGTACAGGCTGAAGATCTTCAGTCTTGAGATAATGAGCCAGCACTTCCGCCTGTGGCTGTTTGCGTAATGTCATGCGTAAACAGTGGGCGAAGGCGATTTGCAACCGGGCAAACTCCCTTACACTTGCCGAATCCGGCAATGTCGTTTTTACCTCGCGCAGTAACGACCGTGAGGCAATCATCAACTGCCCCCAAAGTTTTCGCGCTTCAACGTAACGGGCGTACCCGGCATTATTACGAAAACCAAGAAAAATGGCGATGGCGACACCGAGAATGCTGAACGGTGCGAGGGTGAATTTGATGCCCAGATGCGTGTACCAGGGCAGCATGAAAATAACAGCGATAGAAAAGAGAAAATTGAGTAGTAAGCGCGATGATATCTTGGATAATACTGAGCCGTGCCAGACAAAAATACGGCGCAGCCAGTGTTGTTGTGGACGAACAATCATGGTTATCTTCAGGCGTGAAAAAGTCGCCCTATTAAACGTGATTACGATCACATTCTCAAGACGCTACTTACAAATTACCTACAAGCTTAACAACATTAACAGGCGCTGCATGTGGCATCTGTTAATGATAAAGGCACATAGTATGTTGTAACTAATATAGTGAAATAAGAAACCCGGTCGAAACCGGGTTCAGAAGTAACGGTGTTATTAGCACAACGGACGTACAGCTTCGCGCATCCCTTTTTCAAGAATCGCATCCAGGTCATTAGCAACCTGCTCGACCAGACCAGGCACTTGCGTCAGGTCCTGCTCCCAGTGGTCTTTTTCTGCCAACACAATCGCTACCAGTTCCTGGGTACCGATAACACGGTCACGATGCTGGCTCCAGAGTTGCTGATAACGTTCCAGCCAGTGTGCATCGTCCTGTACCGGATATGTTTCTCCGTTACGCTCACCACGATAGAAGGCAATCAATGCCGCTAATGCGAAAGTAAGGCGCGCCGGAAGTGTGCCTTTTGCCTTCTGCCCTGCCAGCAGCTGCGGCAGGATGCGAGTGCGGAACTTGGTCATACCGTTGAGCGCGATAGACAGCAGCTGATGCTTAATGTACGGGTTACGGAAACGCCCGGTGACTGCACTGGCGAAAGATTCCAGTTCATCACGAGGCAAATCCAGTACCGGAATAATTTCTTCGTAGATAGCTTTTTCAACGAATGCGCAAATTTCAGCATCGTTCATCGCTTCACCTACGGTATCCAGCCCTGCCTGGAACGCCACCGGCACCAGCGCGGTGTGCGCACCGTTGAGGATTGCCACTTTGCGTTCTTTGTACGGTTTAATATCGTCAACAATCAGCACGTTGAGCGGATATTTGTCCAGACGCAGTTCAGTCGCTAAGGATTTCGGTCCCTGAATCACAAACAGGTAAAAGTGTTCAGCGGTGTCGAGAAAACCATCGTGATAACCCAGCTCTTCTTCCAGTTTAGCCACTTCATCGCGCGGATAACCGGTAACGATACGGTCCACCAGCGTAGAACAGAAGCTGTTAGCCTGATCCAGCCATTGAATAAATGCTTCTGGCAGTGCCCACTCTTGCGCATAGCGCAGCACCAGTTCACGCAACGCGTCGCCATTGTAGTCGATCAACTCACACGGGATGATGATCCAACCTTTATCCAGCGCACCGTTGAAATGGCTAAAACGTTCGAACAGCAGACGGGTCAGTTTTGCCGGATAACTTACCGCTGGCGCGTCATCGAATTTATCGCCCGCATGGTAGCTGATACCCGCTTCGGTGGTATTAGAGAAAACAAAGCGCATTTCCGGGTTGTGAGCCAGTTTCAGGAATTCATCGTATTCACTGTAGACGCTGATTTCACGATTAACCGAGCGAATCAGACGCGCGTCGCTGACCGCTTCCCCCTTCTCATTCAGGCCACGGATAATGGTGGTATACAGACCATCCTGCGTGCTCAGTGACGGTGGGAATGAAGTTTCAATCGGACGAACAACGACCACACCAGAATTCAGATCGGTGTGCTCATTCAGGAGATCGATTTGCCAGTCAACAAAGGCGCGCAGGAAGTTACCTTCACCAAACTGAATGATACGTTCTGGATACTGTGCACCGGGAAAATCGCGACGATTTAGTGTTTTCACAATGGGTTCCCTTCTGATTAGTCATACAACCTGTTTGAATTGGTACGACAGGTTAGCAAACTTTAATACGCCGAACCCCTGTTTTGATCAACTCCTGATGATTAATGAGCAGTTTTATGAGAAAAGTGTGGCGCGGATCATGGTTTAATCGAGGAAATACGCCTTTTCCTGGATCATAAAGTGGTAGAACACATTGCATTCAAATCGCGCGGAATGAATAAAGATGTCAGACAACTTCCTCACCGTAACGCATAGTGCTGGTACGGTTGCGCCCATCTTTCTTCGAGCGATACAGACACGTATCGGCTTCGACCATCAATTTATTAAAATCATCGGTCAGCGTTCGGTACGATGCGCGACCACTACCGACGCCAATACTTACCGTGAGATAAAGCGTTTTTTGTTGCCAGGTGAATGGTTGCAGTTCAACGCCTTTACGGATTTTTTCCGCCATTAGCAGACCATCGACAGGATTCACCGACGGCACTGCAACAGCAAATTCTTCGCCGCCCATGCGCGCCACCAGCCCCTTATCACCGACAATCTTCTGAATATGCCGGGCAAACACGCTTAACACTTTATCGCCACATTCATGTCCATAGTTATCGTTAATGCTTTTGAAATAGTCGATATCAAGCAGCATGACCGTCAGATGTTGTGTCTGTTTCAGCGATGGACTTTTCAGCGCCTCATAAAGACCGGACCGTGAGTAAACCTGAGTCAGAAAATCAAAGTCGGCTCGCAGCGCAACTTGCTTCATTAGCGAATTGATCGCTGCCACGCTAAAAGAAACCATAATTGGGCATATCGCCATCGTGGCAATACCGAGACGTGCGGAGAACATTTCCGGAATGGAGAACGGCGAACCGACCGAGATATCAATCACCGAATTTGCCACCAGTACGATTTCCACCGCACCGGTGACAAAGGTCAACAGACATGTTACCTGCGGCGTATAGCGCACTGCACACCAGATTAATGCAGGCAGCGGGAACGCCAGACTCCCCGCTCCGCCAATGACTACCGAGGCAATAACCGACACAATAAGCGCGATGGCGGGCATCATCTGTTCTGCTTTAAAGCGCGGCAGCACTCCAGGAATAGCCAACGTCAGCATACAAGGCACGATCAACACGCCCGTTGAGAATTGCTCACTGAACCAGTCCGCAAGCAAAGGCCAGAAATCCAGACTATCAATACTGACCGAACCAATCGCCCCGACAATAGCGCATAATAATGCGGCAATCAGACAGTAATTAAATAGCCGTAAGGCACTTACTGGCTCATACTTATTTTTCCCCAGACGCTTATCCCGCACGACCAGTAAGGCGACGGTAACAATAAACATCATATTGGAGAAATTGATAACCAGTGAAACCAGTCCCCATTCGGTGGTTATGGCATCATAAACCAGCATCGCCACATAACTGATCGCATAGTAATGCAGTCGATTAAGCCAGACATAGCGGGCAAACACCCCCGCCATTACGCCATTCAGCGGCCAGAAAAGAGAAAGTTCGTGAACCAGCCGTAACTCTGCACCAATAAAATAGAACAGCGTGGTTAGCGCAAAAATAGCGATGCTATTACGTAGCAGATGACCTTCCTGGAACAAACGGAAAGTTGAAATGGGGTGTACATGCATTAATTATCTGTCCATACAATTGCGGGTGGCAATTATCTCAACGTAATAAGTAAATTCTCATAAAGGATAGCATGTTCGCTAACAGCGGCGGCAAATAAAGGTACCCTGGGAATGCTATTTTATCGTTTTCCGCAATTCTCATGGCTGATTCATCTGTACAACCAGCCAGTGATAGATTACCGCCACGATATAACGTTGTTGTTCTTCGCTTAACGAAACACCCTGCGGAATGTTATGCCACTTAGCCAGACAACCGCGACAGCAGGTCGCGGTGGCGTGCTGAGCGATAAACACCGGATGCCCGCGCATGGGGGTTTGCTTACCGTCATTAGCCGGTAATGCCGGAGCAAGACGTTTAGCGACAAAATCCGCCGCATGTTGTTCGATGACTGGCGCGCCTTTCTCCAGGCAATACTGACGCTCTTTCATGCCCAGACGAAAGCGAGAGCGAAATTTTGAACGGGATAAACGCGCGAAGAGTGGATCGAGAGACTGCATTAATAAACCGAACGCCCTAACTGTTTCGTCAATTGTTCAAGGACGGCAATACCCGCAAGCGAGTTACCTGCATCATCCAGTTCCGGACTCCAGACAGCGATGGCCATTTCATGCGGAACAATCGCCACAATACCGCCACCAACGCCAGATTTCGCCGGTAGCCCCACCCGCCAGGCAAACTCCCCCGCGTTCTGGTACATACCACTGGTCGCCATCAGCGCGTTAATTTGCCGCGCCTGCATTGGCGTCACCACAGGTTCATCAATATGAATAGCTTTCCCCTGATTAGCCAGAAAGACAAACGTCCTGGCCAGCTCTACACAGCTCATTTTCAGAGCGCAGTAATGAAAGTAGTTTTGCAGAACGGTTGTCACATCATGATGGAAATTGCCAAACGACTTCATCAGCCAGGCGATAGCCGCATTTCGCGCGGAATGTTCAAATTCGGAACGCGCTACCACCGTATCGTATGAAATATCAGACACACCGCTTAAGCCGCGCACGACTTCCAGCATACGTTGCCGTGGTGCGCTTAATCGCCCTTGCAACATATCGCAAACCACCAGCGCACCAGCATTAATAAACGGATTACGCGGAATACCCTGCTCCATTTCCAGTTGCACTAAAGAATTGAACGGTGATCCAGACGGATCTTTGCCGACGCGTTGCCAGATTTCCTCTTCGGAGTAATGACGCATGGCGACAACGAGACTCAGCACTTTGGAAATAGACTGAATGGAAAAACGTTCTTGCGCGTCTCCGGCCTGAAAAAGCTGTCCGTCAACGGTACAGATAGCAATGCCCAATCGGGAACCGTCTACTGTAGCCAGCGCCGGAATATAATCCGCGACTTTACCCTGACCAATGAGCGGCCGCACTTGCCGCAAGATGTTTTCTAAAATTGCATTATCCATGGCGACTGCCACTTTCTACTCCTGGACCGCAGGTCTGAAAAGACCTGCGAGTATATCAGAGCTGAATATGTCGCGTCAGATCCGGTCTTTCCACACCGTCTGGATATTACAGAATTCGTGTAAGCCGAAATGGGAAAGCTCACGACCAAAGCCACTCTTTTTCACGCCACCAAAGGCCACTCGCGCGTCGCTGGCACAATAACCATTGATAAACACCCCACCGCATTCCAGACGTGCCGCCATCTGTCTGGCCTGTGTTTCGTCGGTGGTAAAAATGGTCGCTGAAAGGCCGAACTCACTATCATTAGCCAGTTCCAGCGCATGTTCTGCATCTTTCGCAACGGTGATTGCCGCAACAGGGCCAAACATTTCTTCCCGAAACGCGGTCATTTCTGGGGTAACATTCGCCAGAACCGTTGGCGGATAGTAGTTACCTGCCCCAGCCATCTTTTCCCCGCCCAGTAACAAACGCGCACCCTGCGCCAGGGTTTTCTCCACCTGATGATGCAGCTCATCACGTAAATCAAAACGAGCCATTGGTCCGAGAGCATTCTCTTCATCACGGGGATCGCCCATTTTCAAGGCTGCCGCAGCTGCCACAAAACGTTCGGTAAATGCAGAAGCAATTCCCTCTTCGATAATAAAGCGTTTTGCCGCTGCACAAACCTGTCCGGTATTCTGATAACGTCCGGCTACCGCCGCTTTAACCGCCAGTTCCAGATCGGCATCGTTAAGCACAATAAATGGATCCGAACCGCCCAGTTCCAGTACGCATTTTTTCAGTGCCGCTCCAGCCTGTGCGCCAATAGCTGCTCCCGCACGAACACTTCCGGTCACCGTGACAGCAGCAATGCGCGAATCTTTAATCATTTGACTGACACCGTCGTTGTCGGCATTCAGCCAGCCATATACGCCTTGCGGGATTCCCGCATCTTTAAACACCTGGGCAATGAGCTGAGCACAGCCCATCACATTCGGCGCATGTTTAAGTAAGTAGCCGTTACCTGCAAGAATGATGGGAACCGCGCCACGCATCACCTGCCATAACGGAAAGTTCCACGGCATAATCGCCAGAATCGTCCCCAACGGTCGATACTCAATAACTGCCTGCTGATTTTCCACCAGCGTAGGTTCCGCCTTCAGCATTGCCGGACCATGTTCTGCATACCAGTCACACAAATTCGCCGATTTCGCCACTTCAGCGCGCGCCTGATTGATTGGTTTGCCCATTTCACGGGTGATCATTTGCGCCATTTCTTCGCTACGGGCGCGCAGAGCCTTACCGATACCACGCAGTTTTTCAGCACGATAATCTATATTTGTCTCGCGCCAGTCGCGAAAGCCTGCTGCCGCCAGCTGAAGTGCGTTTTCGATATCGTTAGCGCCAGCCCACGGCAGCACAGAAAGTTGTTCACCCGTGGCAGGATTTATTGAAATTGCATGAGTTGCCGGAGTAATGGTCATCGGGGTATCTCCTTTATGAGTCATGGTATGAAGATACGCAGATTTACTCTTGCTTTAAAATGAATAATATTAAGCCACTTATTCACGAATCGAGAATGTTATGGATCTGACCCAACTGGAGATGTTCAACGCGGTTGCCGAAGCTGGCAGCATTACCCAGGCTGCAGCAAAAGTGCATCGCGTACCGTCGAATCTCACTACCCGTCTACGCCAGCTGGAAACAGAACTGGGGGTAGATCTGTTTATTCGCGAGAATCAGCGTTTACGTCTCTCTCCTGCCGGGCATAACTTTTTACGCTATAGCCAACAAATTCTCGCGTTAGTGGATGAAGCGCGGAGCGTTGTCGCTGGCGATGAGCCGCAAGGTTTATTTTCTCTTGGTTCGCTGGAAAGCACCGCAGCAGTGCGCATTCCGGCCACGCTGGCGGAATTCAACCATCGTTATCCCAAAATTCAGTTTTCACTTTCCACCGGCCCTTCCGGCACTATGCTGGAAGGAGTGCTGGAGGGAAAACTGAATGCGGCATTTATTGATGGGCCCATTAACCATACTGCCATTGACGGGATACCGGTATACCGCGAGGAGCTGATGATCGTCACGCCACAAGGTCATGCGCCAGTAATCCGCGCCAGTCAGGTTAACGGCAGTAACATTTATGCCTTCCGCGCCAATTGTTCGTATCGTCGCCACTTCGAGAGCTGGTTTCATGCTGACGGTGCCGCTCCGGGAACTATCCATGAAATGGAGTCTTATCACGGAATGTTGGCCTGTGTGGTCGCAGGAGCAGGCATTGCGCTTATTCCACGCTCTATGCTGGAAAGTATGCCGGGGCATCACCAGGTTGAAGCGTGGCCGTTAGCTGAGCAATGGCGTTGGTTAACAACCTGGCTGGTCTGGCGTCGCGGTGCGAAAACGCGTCCGCTTGAGGCATTTATTCAACTACTGGATGTGTCTGACTCGGCAAAACAGAGTTACCAATGAGCTATTTTGATAGTTCTTGCGGCTAATATGCTCTATATAGTGATGTTCCGATGACTTATGACTATATGGGGCAAATATGGTTACGCCAGTAAGCATCAGCAATTACATATCTCTTCCTGATGATTTTCCCGTTCGTAATATTGCACCACAGGTAAAAGAAGTTTTAAAGGACTTTATTGATGCGCCAAGTACAATAATATGTGATGAAGAGTGGCGCACGTCTTTAAACATCAACTCAGCCACAAAAAAGATATTTAATAACCTTGATAACTTATCATATATTCAGAGGACTTCTTTTCGGGGTAACGACACGCTATACAATGAAAAGGTTCAGTTTAAACTCACTTATCCCGTCAAGAATGGAAGACACAAAGAAAATATTGAATTTCAGGTAGTAATAAATTTAAGCCCTATTTATTTAGATAATTTTCGCCATGATGGAGAAATTAATATTTTTGCGCTCCCAACCCAAAGCCTGTCACTATGGGGCGCGTATTTCAGACCGGCGTCGAGCGTGTGCCATTTCTGTTTCTGAATGATTTTATTGAACAATTTCCAATGATCAACCTTGGCGTTCCCATCAAAAGAGCGCATACACCACATATTGAACCCCTGCCTCCGGATCGCCATACCGCTGCAGATTACTTACGCCAGTTTGATTTGCTTGTCCTGAATTTTATCTCTCGCGGTAATTTTGTCATACTCCCCCGATTATGGAGTAACTCTGAGGTTCACAGATGGTTCGTCAATAAAGATCCTAACTTGATCACCGCCATTCTCGACATAACAGACGGCGAATTAAAAGAGGATTTATTGCAAAGCCTGATGGATTCATTAGGTTCTAACAAACATGTACTACCCGAAGTCTGCATCTGCTTTTTATCCCTTTTAGCAGAACAAGAATCTCCTCATTTTCAGGACTTTTTTTTATTTTTCGCCAATATGTTATTGCACTATCACCAATTTATGAATCCCAATGAAAGTGATCTGAATGACGTGTTGATGCCAGCATCATTAAGTGATGATAAAATTATCAAACATATGGCGCGCAGGACCCTCAAACTGTTTGTAAAAAATGAAACGCCGCCAAAAGTTACTCACGAAGACCTGGTGAAAAACAGGCCTCGCTCCCCTGTCAGACCACCTATACCCGCAACCGCCAAAACGCCAGACCTCCCTGAACGTCATTAAACCGTGATGTTACCGACTCTCTGACGCGGAACAGAATCAGCGTCAGAGAAACGGAAAACGCGATCCAGATCACAAATGCATTGTATTCACATCATTAACCGTTTTAAGATCATTTCATCACTTTTTCGCAACTCACCCGATAATCTGTTATGACAACAAACACTGTTTCCCGCAAAGTGGCGTGGCTACGGGTCGTTACGCTGGCAGTCGCCGCCTTCATCTTCAACACCACCGAATTTGTCCCTGTTGGCCTGCTCTCTGACATTGCGCAAAGTTTTCACATGCAAACCGCTCAGGTCGGCATTATGTTGACCATTTATGCATGGGTAGTGGCGCTAATGTCATTGCCTTTTATGTTAATGACCAGCCAGGTTGAACGGCGCAAATTACTGATCTGCCTGTTTGTGGTGTTTATTGCCAGCCATGTACTGTCGTTTTTATCGTGGAGCTTTACCGTTCTGGTGATCAGTCGCATTGGTGTGGCTTTTGCGCATGCAATTTTCTGGTCGATTACGGCGTCTCTGGCGATCCGTATGGCTCCGGCCGGGAAGCGAGCACAGGCATTGAGTTTAATTGCCACCGGTACAGCACTGGCGATGGTCTTAGGTTTACCTCTCGGGCGCATTGTGGGCCAGTATTTCGGTTGGCGAATGACCTTCTTCGCGATTGGTATTGGGGCGCTTATCACCCTTTTGTGCCTGATTAAGTTACTTCCCTTACTGCCCAGTGAGCATTCCGGTTCATTGAAAAGCCTCCCGCTATTGTTCCGCCGCCCGGCATTGATGAGCATTTATTTGTTAACTGTGGTGGTTGTCACCGCCCATTACACGGCATACAGCTATATCGAGCCTTTTGTGCAAAACATTGCGGGATTCAGCGCCAACTTTGCCACGGCATTACTGTTATTACTCGGTGGTGCGGGCATTATTGGCAGCGTAATTTTCGGTAAACTGGGTAATCAGTATGCGTCTGCGTTGGTAAGTACGGCGATTGCGCTGTTGCTGGTGTGCCTGACATTGCTGTTACCTGCGGCGAACAGTGAAATACACCTCGGGGTGCTGAGTATTTTCTGGGGGATCGCGATGATGATCATCGGGCTTGGTATGCAGGTTAAAGTGCTGGCGCTGGCACCAGATGCTACCGACGTCGCGATGGCGCTATTCTCCGGCATATTTAATATTGGAATCGGGGCGGGTGCGTTGGTAGGTAATCAGGTGAGTTTGCACTGGTCAATGTCGATGATTGGTTATGTGGGCGCGGTGCCTGCTTTTGCCGCGTTAATATGGTCAATCATTATATTTCGCCGCTGGCCAGCGACACTCGAAGAACAGACGCAATAGTTGAAAGGCCCATTCGGGCCTTTTTTAATGGTACGTTTTAATGATTTCCAGGATGCCGTTAATAATAAACTGCACACCCATACATACCAGCAGGAATCCCATCAGACGGGAGATCGCTTCAATGCCACCCTTGCCCACCAGCCGCATAATTGCGCCAGAGCTGCGTAGACTTCCCCACAAAATAACCGCCACCAGGAAAAAGATCAGCGGCGGCGCAACCATCAGTACCCAATCAGCGAAGGTTGAACTCTGACGCACTGTGGACGCCGAGCTAATAATCATCGCAATGGTTCCCGGACCGGCGGTACTTGGCATTGCCAGTGGTACAAAAGCAATATTGGCACTGGGTTCATCTTCCAGCTCTTCCGACTTGCTTTTCGCCTCCGGTGAATCAATCGCTTTCTGTTGCGGAAAGAGCATCCGAAAACCGATAAACGCGACGATTAAGCCGCCTGCAATTCGCAGACCGGGAATCGAAATGCCAAATGTATCCATCACCAGTTGCCCGGCGTAATACGCCACCATCATGATGGCAAATACGTACACCGAGGCCATCAACGACTGACGATTACGTTCGGCACTGTTCATGTTGCCTGCCAGGCCAAGAAATAGTGCGACAGTTGTTAATGGGTTAGCTAACGGCAGCAACACCACCAGCCCCAGGCCAATTGCTTTAAACAAATCTAACATTGGTGGTTGTTATCCTGTGTATCTGGGTTATCAGCGAAAAGTATAAGGGGTAAACAAGGATAAAGTGTCACTCTTTAGCTAACCTTGCATCGCATTGACCAAAACTTGAACCGATTTAGCAAAACGTGGCATCGGTCAATTCATTCATTTGACTTATACTTGCCTGGGCAATATTATCCCCTGCAACTAATTACTTGCCAGGGCAACTAATGTGAAAAGTACCAGCGATCTGTTCAATGAAATTATTCCATTGGGTCGCTTAATCCATATGGTTAATCAGAAGAAAGATCGTCTGCTTAACGAGTATCTGTCTCCGCTGGATATTACCGCGGCACAGTTTAAGGTGCTCTGCTCTATCCGCTGCGCGGCGTGTATTACTCCGGTTGAACTGAAAAAAGTGTTGTCGGTCGACCTGGGAGCACTCACCCGTATGCTGGATCGCCTGGTCTGTAAAGGCTGGGTTGAAAGGTTGCCGAACCCGAATGATAAGCGCGGCGTATTGGTAAAACTTACCACCAGCGGCGCGGCAATATGCGAACAATGCCATCAATTAGTTGGCCAGGACCTGCATCAAGAATTAACAAAAAACCTGACGGCGGACGAAGTGGCAACACTTGAGCATTTGCTTAAGAAAGTCCTGCCGTAAACAAAAAAGAGGTATGACGATGTCCAGACGCAATACTGACGCTATTACCATTCATAGCATTTTGGACTGGATCGAGGACAACCTGGAATCGCCACTGTCACTGGAGAAAGTGTCAGAGCGTTCGGGTTACTCTAAATGGCACCTGCAACGGATGTTTAAAAAAGAAACCGGTCATTCATTAGGCCAATACATCCGCAGCCGTAAGATGACGGAAATCGCGCAAAAGCTGAAGGAAAGTAACGAGCCGATACTCTATCTGGCAGAACGATATGGCTTCGAGTCGCAACAAACTCTGACCCGAACCTTCAAAAATTACTTTGATGTTCCGCCGCATAAATACCGGATGACCAATATGCAGGGCGAATCGCGCTTTTTACATCCATTAAATCATTACAACAGCTAGTTGATAACGTGACAACGTCACTGAGGCAATCATGAAACCACTTTCATCCGCAATAGCAGCTGCGCTTATTCTCTTTTCCGCGCAGGGCGTTGCGGAACAAACCACGCAGCCAGTTGTTACTTCTTGTGCCAATGTCGTGGTTGTTCCCCCATCGCAGGAACAACCACCGTTTGATTTAAATCACATGGGTACTGGCAGTGATAAGTCGGATGCGCTCGGCGTGCCCTATTATAATCAACACGCTATGTAGTTATTGTCAGGCTCTGATCACAGAGCCTGACATCTCCGTAATATCTTCCTGAAGTCTCAAATATTTTCGCCATTGTTGGCGATGAGATCCCGATACCAGTAAAACGACGCTTTACGTATCCGTTCCAGCGTTCCCTTCCCTTCGTTGTCTTTATCGACATAAATCATTCCGTAGCGCTTTTTCATTTCCCCTGTTCCGGCAGAAACCAGGTCAATGCAGCCCCACGGGGTGTAGCCAATTAAGTCAACACCATCTTCGACTACGGCTTTTTTCATTTCCCGAATATGGGAAGCAAAGTAATCAATGCGATAGTGATCGTTCACCGTGCCGTCAGCTTGTCTCTGGTCAACTGCACCAAATCCATTTTCGACAATAAACAGCGGCAATTGAAAATGATCCCAGAACCAGTTGAGTGAATAACGTAGCCCTGCCGGATCAATTTGCCATCCCCATTCGGATGTATCGATATAAGGGTTGCTGACCAAGTCTCGTGGTTCAACATAATCCAGTTGCGGGTTATCGGGCGAAAATTGTGTCGTAAAAGACATGTAGTAGCTAAAACCGATAAAGTCGACACATCCACTGGCAAGAATCGCGTTATCTTCTGGTGTGATATCGAGGTTGAATCCTTTCCTGGCAAAGTAATTCAGCATATGTTGCGGATAATATCCACGAGCATGAACATCAGTAAACCAGTAACGACGATGCATCGCTTTCGTGGCCATCATCATATCGTTGGGTGCACACGTCAGAGGATAGATGGGGCACATGGCGATCATACAGCCAATGTTAAATTCAGGATTGATCGATTTTCCAGTCTGTACCGCCAGGGCACTGGCAACTAACTCGTAATGTACCGCCTGGTACATTATTTGTTCGCGCTCATTGATATCTTCCTCTGGCGAATACAAGATACCGGAATTAGTAAATGGACACAGGCTTTCGCTGAAATTCACCTGATTATTGATTTCGTTAAACGTCATCCAGTACTTTACTTTTTCTTTATAGCGCGTGAAGACCGTTGATGCGAAGCGGATAAAAAAGTCGATCAGTTTACGGTTTCGCCAGCCACCATATTTTGTCACCAGATGATAAGGCATCTCAAAATGTGAAAGCGTCACCACAGGTTCCATTCCCTGCTTAAGGCATTCATCGAACAGATCATCATAAAATTGTAAACCCTCTTCATTCGGCTCCTGTTCGTCACCTTGCGGAAAGATTCGTGTCCAGGCAATGGAAGTTCGAAAGCATTTGAATCCCATCTCGGCAAATAACTGAATATCTGTTTTATAGCGATGATAAAAATCAATTGCTTCATGATTGGGATAATTAAGCCCGTCGATAACGCCTTCTGTCACTTCACGCGGCACCCCGTGAGCGCCAGCAGTCATCACATCAGCGATACTGATGCCTTTTCCTCCTTCATTCCAGCCACCTTCCAACTGATGCGCGGCTACCGCGCCGCCCCATAAAAAACCTTTTTTAAATCCTGACATACACAACTCCTTAACTAAAATAGATTACCACCAGACTTCCGCCTGGATGCCGGCCATAAACTCGTCTTTGCTGTTCTCATTAAACTTAAAATTCGATAATTCGTTATCCAGAATATTGATATACGTTCCATAGAAGCGAATTTCTGGTCGTGAACCTAAAATGCTTTCACCCACTTTCAATGCATGCCAGAGTGTCGTTTTATAAGCCGATTCATTTAGTGTTACACCCTGCTGAGTTTTGTTCTGTTGCTTAAACCAGCCTAATTCAAGCCCCGTCTGATTCCATGTATTCCAGATCCAGGCCGGTCTTATTACAGTGCGAATACTGTCAAAATCACTATGAGCACCACTTTCATAACTATAAACATCTTCGCCGTGAGAATAGACAAGCGCGTTAGCCATAATAATATTGTCAGTAAGATACATCTCGCCCTGAGAGATTAAACGCCAGGCGATCCCATTGGTATGGTCACCATAGTAATAGCGACCGTGCGCCATCGTATTACTGGCATCTGAGAAACTGGCAAAACTGCTGGCATAGGAATTATTGGCAACCTGTAACGTAAATTCATTAAACGTATCGCGTTGCAGGTTTTGCCGTAAAACAGAAGTCAGCATCCAGCTATCTTTCATTTCAAAATAACTGTTGTGATTTTCGTTATCTTGTTGTTGATCCGTTTTATTAGGTGCGGAATATTTAGCCATTAATGATAATGTCGCATCATCCCATAACGGGATATTGCGATAACGAACATCCACAGAATTGGTATTCATCTGGCTGGTACGCGAAAAATCACGAGAGTAAACATCGACATCATCACGGCTTAAGGACATATCAAACAGCCCTACACCAAGTGCCCAGTTTTCAATCCCCACACCCGCGGCGACATCCGTGGTTAAGGTTTTCCAGTCCAGCATCTGGATCTCATATTGCGGGAGTTTATGTTTGCCGACCCAGAAGTCTGCCTCTGGTGCGAAGGGTAAAAAACCTCGCGTTGTCAGGTAAATATCGCTGAACTGCATGATATTTTCATTGGCACTGTCACCAAACCAGGCATCGTTATACTGCTCACCCACGTTGCCATCATAGGTAACGACCGCATTTGCCGTTTTACCGTCCTGATTATAAACACGCTGATTTAAGGTCAGGTCAAACCAACCGCTCATCTCATTACCAAAACGTCCCAGAGAACCCGCTGCATAAGTTTGTGGTGAGCCGTGATTACCAGTACCCCAGCCTGAGCGGAAGTACCCCTGATAGCTGAACCCAATATCATCCTTTATATATTTACTGATATCTTTCAGGGTCACGCTTTCGATAGTGGTTTTGTCGCCTTTACTTTCAATAACGGCAACTTGCTGCGATCCATTTATAGTATGCGCTGCGGTAAACGAGTTCTGTTCACCGTTTTCATTTTTGATGTTATCAGCGACGGGAGATGTCGCTGATATTTCAGCAAGCGAGGCTGATTTATATTTGTTTTCCGTGATGCTTTTTTGTAAGGTCGAAAGTCGGGATTTATATACTCCCAGTTCATTCTGTGTTGCTTTCAGCTCTTGTTTATTTTGCGACAATTCATTTTCAAGCAATTCAAGGCGCTGCTCTATGGTTAATTTTGTTGCCATCGCGTTCAATGGAAACAATGCTGTAATAATAGAAAAAGACAAAAGGCTGACGTTAAGCGTCTTTATATTCATGACTTATCCTTAAGAGTATAATAATTTCCTCCAGCTATCGCACTGGAGGAAAAAATCAGGCATGGAGTTCTTTTCTTAATGAAATAATTTCCCTGGCTAAATCCTGGCATAATATTGCATTCATCAAATGATCCTGTGCATGAATCAGAATTAAATTAACTTTTATTTTGCCACAGCCTTCATCCTGACTAATTAATGCGGTCTGAATCTTATGTGCCTGAAGACAGGCAGATTCAGAACTGGCCATTAGCTGAGTTGCGCCCTGCCAGTCTTTTTGCCCGGCACAACGTATGGCTTCCATCGCGTCAGAACGTGCCTGCCCCGCGTTGACCAGTAACTCCATAACAAGTTCTTCATCTGCAAACATCACAATCTCCTTCCTGGGTAAATGGAATTATCCGTTAGTTGTCATGTTATTGACTTTGTTGGCGGCAATAACAAAAGGTAAATAGATCATTGTCGCCACACCTAAACATAAAAAACCAACCAGTAAAGCCAGCCAGTTCCCCCGGTTCCGAGGAAAGCAATTAAAGGTCCGGGCGTAGTCCAGGGCACGGCATAAGCAACCGGTGGAATAATTTCCATCGAAACAAAGAAGTAACCAATGGCACAGTTAACAATGGGAACCATAATAAACGGCACCATCATGATGGGGTTAAGTACAATAGGAAGGCCAAACATTATCGGTTCATTGATATTGAAAATACCGGGGATAAATGACATTTTTGCCAGATCACGGTATTCCGCACGCTTAGAAGCGATAAAAATAGCCAACAATAACCCCAACGTCATACCTGAACCGCCGCAGTTGGCGAATGCATCATTAATAGAAGTCCAGGTAATCGGATATGGCGCGCCCCAGGTAGTGCCATGTTGAGCGGCCCAGGAGAGATTCTCCAGATTAGCCTCAGAAAAAACGGTTTCTCGAATTGCCGATGTGGTATTAGGTCCGTGGATCCCCAGCACCCACAGGAAATTACCCACAGCCCCCAGGATAATTACCGCAAAGATATTCGTTCCCATATGTTTGAGCGGCGTCTGGATTAATGTGTAAATAAGATCGTTTAGTCCTGCCGGGGATATCAGTGTCAGGCAATAATTAAGTGCGGAAAAGAACACCATGACAAAAAATATTGGCAATAAAACTTTAAATGAACGCGCTACCGCAGGCGGTACAGCTGCCGGCATCGTTATGGTGATTTTTGGGTTTCGAGCTAAGCGACAAAATATTTCACTGGTGATCAATGCAACGATAACAGCAACAAACAACCCCTGCGCGCCGAGATATTTGGTCGTCAGGAATGCTTGCCCATCTATCATCTGATATGGCGTATAAACAATAAAAAATGCTCCTATTGCCGTTAATCCGCATAAAAGATCATCTTGCTCATAGCTAATCGCCATATTCCTGGCTACCAGGAAAGCAATCATAATTGACATGATATTTACAGAACCATTCATTACCGGAGTAAAAATAGCTTGTGCTTTTTCAAGGTTGGGGAAAATGCTATTCAGATGCAGTAATCCGGCAATAAAACCGTCTGGCGATAATATGGCAAAGTTAATTAATATAATTAATGAACTTGCCATGATAATTGGAAACGTAAAAACGAATCCATCTCTCACCGCTGCAACATGTTTTTGTGAGTTTAACTTGATAGCAACTGGAACAAGAAAACGTTCCATTCCACGTTCGAATGAGGCCATTAATCCCATTTTTTTATACCTGTTGTTTTGGATATTTATACATCCCAATAAAGCATGTATGCCATATCCATTTTATGATGTGTGAAAAGTTAGTTCAGGTAATAGTTTAATAATATTAGATTCTTACTCTTGCAGTAGTTTCATCGCAAATTCAAGAACTGCCTGTCCGTTCATGGTGCCGTAGTCTTTCATCTCGATAACGGCTACAGGCATTTTCCCCTGTGCAACGGCTTCAATCTCTGGTTTCTGAAAGCGAACTTGCGGGCCAAGTAAAACAACGTCAACTTCGTTATTTTTAATTTTCCCTTTAGCCTCTGCAATCGCCAATGCGGAAATATTAACTTCAAGTGAAATAGCGTTAGCATGATCAATCATACGTTTAACCAGCATACTGGTTGACATGCCCGCAGCGCAAACTAACAATATTTTTTTCATATTTTCCCTTACTGGTATATAACAGATTACATTGTTTAAATATCATATCCCGCAGTAGCTATACGTCCTGGTACATTGATCACAGTAATACAGTGATAAAGTTGTTCAACATCAGGGTGATTATTAAACGACTCGGCCATACGATAAACCAATCAGGACTCAACTCCTTGTTTTCAATGGCTCTTAAAAGGTGCAAAAGTGATTTTTCAAAAGATTGCCCGCTTACTTAAATCCGAAATCAATGGCAATTCATGGCATGTTGGTGATTTGTTGCCGTCAGAAGCGGAACTCGCTGTTCGTTATAATGTTTCGCGTAATACCCTGCGTAAGGCATTATCCTTGCTGGAAGGCGAAGGAATTATTCACAGAAAGCATGGTTCAGGAACATACATTCAAAAAAAGAATTTTGTTGCACACATTGATCACATGAACAGTTTCAGTGAAATTGCGCATAAAAGCGGCAAAGAGGCAGGGAGTCAGATTATGAAATTTGAAGTGCAGGATGCTTCACCCACTATTGCGACTGAGCTGAATTTAGTGACTGGTGAGCAGGTTTATTACATAAAGAGACTGCGATTCATTGAGGATAATGCAGCACAATTAGAAGAAACGTGGATGTCAGTAGCACGTTTTCCTGATTTAACCGTGTCACATATGCAAAAATCCAAATTTTCATATATTGAGAATGAATGCGGGATCAAAATCATTGGCACCTTTGAAACTTTCTCCCCTACTTTTCCTACCCCAGAAATCGCCAGTATTTTACGGATCAGCCCACGGGATCCCATACTTAAAATTCAGACCCAGGCTGTGGACAGTAACTCTATTCCGCTGGATTATTCGTTACTTTACAGCAATATTTTCGAGTTCCAGGTAAAGTACTTTTTCCCGCGATAAAAGCAGACGCACAGAGTGCTGACATCACATTCTGTGCGTATGGTTTAGCCTCTAACCTTTACCGCTTTACGCCACCGCAAGCCAAATACATTGATATACAGCCCGGTCATAATGAGCACCGCACCTAAAAATTGCAGACCCGTTAAGCGTTCATCCAACAATAGTGCCGCACTTGCCAGTCCGACTACGGGCACCAGTAACGATAACGGTGCAACCCGCCAGGTTTCATAGCGTCCCAGTAACGTCCCCCAGATCCCATAACCAACAATTGTCGCCACAAACGCCAGATACATCAGCGACAAGATGGTGGTCATATCAATAGTAACCAGACTGTGAATCATGGATGCGGAACCATCGAGAATCAGCGAGGCAACAAAGAAGGGAATGATTGGGATTAAAGCGCTCCAGATTACCAGCGACATCACCGCCGGACGCGTTGAGTGCGACATGATCTTTTTATTGAAGATGTTGCCACACGCCCAACTAAATGCTGCAGCCAGGGTCAACATAAAGCCGAGCATCGCCACATGCTGACCGTTCAGACTATCTTCGATTAACACCAGTACGCCAAAAATCGCTAAGGCGATCCCCGCCAATTGTTTGCCATGCAATCGCTCCCCGAAAGTAAACGCGCCAAGCACGATAGTAAAAAACGCCTGTGCCTGTAACACCAGCGAAGCCAGTCCAGCAGGCATACCGAAGTTAATGGCACAAAAAAGAAAAGCAAACTGCGCAAAACTGATGGTTAATCCATACCCCAGCAGCAAATTCAGTGGTACTTTCGGTCGTGCGACAAAAAAGATAGCCGGAAAAGCGACCAGCATAAAGCGCAAACCGGCCAGCATCAGCGGTGGCATGTTATGAAGCCCCACTTTGATGACCACAAAATTTAGCCCCCATACGACCACTACCAGTAGCGCCAACACCCCATCTTTTCGCGACATTCTACCGCCTCTGAATTTCATCTTTTGTAAGCAATCAACTTAGCTGAATTTACTTTTCTTTAACAGTTGATTCGTTAGTCGCCGGTTACGACGGCATTAATGCGCAAATAAGTCGCTATACTTCGGATTTTTGCCATGCTATTTCTTTACATCTCTAAAACAAAACATAACGAAACGCACTGCCGGACAGACAAATGAACTTATCCCTACGACGCTCTACCAGCGCCCTTCTTGCCTCGTCGTTGTTATTAACCATCGGACGCGGCGCTACGCTGCCATTTATGACCATTTACTTGAGTCGCCAGTACAGCCTGAGTGTCGATCTAATCGGTTATGCGATGACAATTGCGCTCACTATTGGCGTCGTTTTTAGCCTCGGTTTTGGTATCCTGGCGGATAAGTTCGACAAGAAACGCTATATGTTACTGGCAATTACCGCCTTCGCCAGCGGTTTTATTGCCATTCCTTTAGTGAATAACGTAAAGCTGGTGGTGCTCTTTTTTGCCCTCATTAACTGCGCCTATTCTGTTTTTGCTACCGTGCTGAAAGCCTGGTTTGCCGACAATCTTTCGTCCACCAGCAAAACGAAAATCTTCTCAATCAACTACACCATGCTAAACATTGGCTGGACCATCGGTCCGCCGCTCGGCACGCTGTTGGTGATGCAGAGCATCAATCTGCCCTTCTGGCTGGCAGCTATCTGTTCCGCGTTTCCCATGCTTTTCATTCAAATTTTGGGTAAAGCGCAGCGAGAAAATCATCGCCACGGAAACAGGCAGTGTCTGGTCGCCGAAAGTTTTATTACAAGATAAAGCACTGTTGTGGTTTACCTGCTCTGGTTTTCTGGCTTCTTTTGTAAGCGGCGCATTTGCTTCATGCATTTCACAATATGTGATGGTGATTGCTGATGGGGATTTTGCCGAAAAGGTGGTCGCGGTTGTTCTTCCGGTGAATGCTGCCATGGTGGTTACGTTGCAATATTCCGTGGGCCGCCGACTTAACCCGGCTAACATCCGCGCGCTGATGACAGCAGGCACCCTATGTTTCGTCATCGGTCTGGTCGGTTTTATTTTTTCCGGCAACAGCCTGCTATTGTGGGGTATGTCAGCTGCGGTATTTACTGTCGGTGAAATCATTTATGCGCCGGGCGAGTATATGTTGATTGACCATATTGCGCCGCCAGGAATGAAAGCCAGCTATTTTTCCGCCCAGTCTTTAGGCTGGCTTGGTGCCGCGATTAACCCATTAGTGAGTGGCGTAGTGCTAACCAGCCTGCCGCCTTCCTCGCTGTTTGTCATCTTAGCGTTGGTGATCATTGCTGCGTGGGTGCTGATGTTAAAAGGGATTCGTGCAAGACCGTGGGGGCAGCCCGCGCTTTGTTGATTTAAGTCGAACACAATAAAAATTTAATTCAGCCTTCGTTTAGGTTACCTCTGCTAATATCTTTCTCATTGAGATGAAAATTAAGGTAAGCGAGGAAACACACCACACCATAAACGGAGGCAAATAATGCTGGGTAATATGAATGTTTTTATGGCCGTACTGGGAATAATTTTATTTTCTGGTTTTCTGGCCGCGTATTTCAGCCACAAATGGGATGACTAATGAACGGAGATAATCCCTCACCTAACCGGCCCCTTGTTACAGTTGTGTACAAGGGGCCTGATTTTTATGACGGCGAAAAAAAACCGCCAGTAAACCGGCGGTGAATGCTTGCATGGATAGATTTGTGTTTTGCTTTTACGCTAACAGGCATTTTCCTGCACTGATAACGGATCGTTGACACAGTAGCATCAGTTTTCTCAATGAATGTTAAACGGAGCTTAAACTCGGTTAATCACATTTTGTTCATCAATAAACATGCAGCGATTTCTTCCGGTTTGCTTACCCTCATACATTGCCCGGTCTGCTCTTCCAATGACCACATCCAGAGGCTCTTCAGGAAATGCGCGACTGACACCTGCTGTCACGGTAATGTTGATATGCCCTTCAGAATGCGTGATGGCATGGTTATCGACTAACTGGCAAATTCTGACACCTGCACGACATGCTTCTTCATCATTAGCCGCTTTGACAATAATGATAAATTCTTCGCCCCCGTAGCGATAAACCGTTTCGTAATCACGCGTCCAACTGGCTAAGTAAGTTGCCAGGGTGCGTAATACTACATCGCCGATTAAATGCCCGTAGGTATCATTAACCAATTTAAATCGGTCAATATCCAACAACATTAAATAAAGATTCAGAGGCTCAGTGTTGCGTAACTGATGATCAAAGGATTCATCAAGAACCCGACGCCCCGGCAATCCCGTCAAAACATCCATATTGCTACGGATCGTCAGCAAATAAATTTTGTAATCGGTTAATGCCGCAGTAAAAGAAAGCAACCCCTCCTGAAAGGCGTCGAAATGCGCGTCCTGCCAGTGATTTTCAACAATAGCCAGCATTAATTCCCGACCACAGTTATGCATATGTTGATGGGCAGAATCCATTAGCCGAACGTAAGGTAATTCATCGTTATCGAGTGGCCCCAGATGATCAATCCACCGACCAAACTGGCACAGTCCATAAGAATGGTTATCCGTTATTTCTGGCTTACTGGCATCTCTCGCGACCACGCTGTGAAACATACTCACCAGCCACTGGTAGTGGGCATCGATAGCCTTATTGAGATTTAACAAGATGGCATCAATTTCCGTTGTCTTCTTGATCATTGCCACTCCTTTTTCACAGTTCCTTGTGCGCGCTATTCTAACGAGAGAAAAGCAAAATTACGTCAATATTTTCATAGAAATCCGAAGTTATGAGTCATCTCTGAGATAACATTGTGATTTAAAACAAAATCAGCGGATAAAAAAGTGTTTAATTCTGTAAATCACCTCTGCATTATCGTAAATAAAAGGATGACAAATAGCATAACCCAATACCCTAATGGCCCAGTAGTTCAGGCCATCAGGCTAATTTATTTTTATTTCTGCAAATGAGTGACCCGAACGACGGCCGGCGCGCTTTTCTTATCCAGACTGCCGCTAATGTTGATCATCTGGTCCGGCTGAACTTCTCGTCCATCAAAGACGGCCGCAGGAATAACGACATTAATTTCACCGCTCTTATCGCGAAAAACGTAACGGTCCTCTCCTTTGTGAGAAATCAAATTACCGCGTAGTGAAACCGAAGCGCCATCGTGCATGTTTTTTGCGAAATCAACGGTCATTTTTTTTGCATCATCGGTTCCGCGATAGCCATCTTCTATTGCATGAGGCGGCGGTGGCGCTGCATCCTGTTTTAAACCGCCCTGGTCATCTGCCAACGCATAAGGCATGACAAGAAAACTTGCTAATACAATGGCCTGAAATTTCATACTAACTCCTTAATTGCGTTTGGTTTGACTTATTAAGTCTGGTTGCTATTTTTATAATTGCCAAATAAGAATACTGCCAATTGTTATAAGGCATTTAAAATCAGCCCACTAGCTGTCAAATATTCAGAGAATTTAACTCACTAAAGTTAAGAAGATTGAAGAGTCTTAAACATATTTTCAGAATAATCGGATTTATATGTTTGAAAATTATTATATTTGACGAGCATACAGAAAAAGCAAATCACCTTTACATATAATAGCGTGGACAAAAAACAGTGAACATTAATAAAGATAAAATTGTACAACTCGCAGATACCGACACTATTGAAAACCTGACATCCGCGTTGAGTCAAAGACTTATCGCGGATCAATTACGCTTAACTACCGCCGAATCATGCACCGGCGGTAAGTTGGCTAGCGCCCTGTGTGCAGCTGAAGATACACCCAAATTTTACGGTGCAGGCTTTGTTACTTTCACCGATCAGGCAAAGATGAAAATCCTCAGCGTAAGCCAGCAATCTCTTGAACGATATTCTGCGGTGAGTGAGAAAGTGGCAGCAGAAATGGCAACAGGTGCCATAGAGCGTGCGGATGCTGATGTCAGTATTGCCATTACCGGCTACGGCGGACCGGAGGGCGGTGAAGATGGTACGCCAGCGGGTACCGTCTGGTTCGCGTGGCATATTAAAGGCCAGACCTACACTGCGGTTATGCATTTTGCTGGCGACTGCGAAACGGTATTAGCTTTAGCGGTGAGGTTTGCCCTCGTCCAGCTGCTGCAATTACTGCTATAACCAGGCTGGCCTGGCGATATCTCCAGGCCAGCCATTGGTGGTGTTTATATGTTCAAGCCACGATGTTGCAGCATCGGCATAATCTGAGGAGCCTTACCGCGCCATTGTCGATACAGCCGTTCCAGATCTTCGCTGTTACCTCTGGAAAGGATCGCCTCGCGAAAACGCTGCCCATTTTCACGCGTTAATCCGTCCTGCTCAACAAACCACTGGTAACCATCATCGGCCAACATTTGCGTCCACAGATAAGCGTAATAACCTGCAGCATATCCGCCACCAAAAATATGGGCGAAATAACTGCTGCGATAGCGTGGCGGTATAGCAGGAAGATCCATATTTTCCGCCACCAGCGCCCGCAATTCAAAATCATCGACATCCTGCATTGCTTCGTTTTCTTCCAGGCAATGCCAGCGCATATCGAGAAGTGCGGCGCTAAGCAGTTCGCTCATCTCATACCCTTTGTTGAACAGGCTGGCATTACGCATTTTCTGTTGCAGTTCGTCAGGCATTGCTGCCCCGCTCTGATAATGCCGGGCGTAGCGAGCGAATACCTGCGGATGCGTTGCCCAGTGTTCGTTGATTTGCGACGGAAATTCGACAAAATCATGCGGCGTGTTGGTGCCGGAAAGCGTGGCATAACGCTGGCGGGCAAAAAGGCCGTGCAACGTATGACCAAATTCATGGAATAAGGTTATGACATCATCCCAGAGTAACAACGCAGGCTCACCGGCAGCGGGTTTCTGATAATTGCAAACGTTATAAATTACCGGATGCGTTTCATTAAGCGTTGATTGCTCAACAAAATTGCCCATCCATGCACCGCCGCTTTTTGAATCACGGGCGAAGAAATCACCGTAAAATAACGCCAGCCCCACGCCATTATGATCAAAAATTTCCCACACCCGAACGTCAGGATGGTAGACAGGAATATCAAAACGTTCGACAAACTTAATACCGAAGAGCTGATTCGCGGTCCAGAATACACCTTCATTCAACACCGTGTTTAATTCAAAATATGGCTTGAGCTGCGCCTCATCAAGATCAAATTTCTCCCGCCGTACCTGTTCCGCATAAAATGCCCAGTCCCACGGCTGCGCGCTAAACCCGCCCTGCTGCTTATCGATAACCGCCTGTATGGAGGCTAATTCATCGCTCGCACGTTGACGCGCCGCTGGAACAATTTCCCGCATAAAGTTGAGTGCTGCTTCTGGCGTTTTTGCCATCTGATCGGCGATTTTCCATGCGGCATAATGAGGAAAACCAAGCAGTTTCGCCTGCTGTGCGCGAATCTCTACCAGACGTTGAATGATAGCGCGGGTATCATTGCCATCATTTTTTTCCGCTCGCGTCCAGCCCGCAATAAACAGTTTTTCACGCGTCGCACGATCGCGCATTTCGGCAAGCGCCGGTTGTTGGGTGGTATTCAGCAGCGGAATCAGCCATTTGTTATCCAGACCTTTCTCGCGAGCCGCCACTGCCGCCAGCGCAATCTCTTGCTCACTCATTCCTGCCAGCTGCGCGATATCGTTCACAACCAGACCGCCGGATTTATTTGCTGCAAGTAACCGCTGGTTAAACTGGCTGGTCAGGGTCGCAGCTTCTGTATTCAGTACTTTTAATTTTGCTTTATCAGCTTGCGCAAGTTTGGCTCCGGCAAGGACAAAACGTTGATGAATAACCTCCACCAGGCGGATGGATTCACTATCAAGCCCCAGGGATTCACGGCGCTGCCAGACAGCATCTACCCGCGCGAATAATTCACCGTTCAGATAGATATCATTAGCCAGTTCCGCCAGTTCAGCGGAAAACTGTTCATCAAGACGCTGTAATTCATCATTGGTATGCGCCGCAGTCATCGCAAAAAAGACGCTGGTAACGCGGGTAAGTAATTCTCCGCTTTGTTCCAGTGCCAGAATAGTATTGTTGAAATCAGGCGTTTGCGGGTTAAGCGCGATGGCAGCAATTTCTGCCCGCTTTTGCTGCATTCCCTCATCGAATGCCGGGCGATAGTGATGATTGGCAATTTGATCAAAATGAGGAGCCAGATACGGCAGTGTGCTTTGCACAAGGAAAGGATTCATTGTTGTCATTTTCTTCTCCTGAACGCGAGGTGTTCCATAGCGTAGGCTTACTGATAACGGAGTGCAATCTTGCAAACCAGTATTACCCGCTCTTAAGCATCACGTGCTATGTTATTGACACACAAAAGCGTTGAGGAACAGTGAGATGATCGTTTTAGTAACTGGAGCAACGGCAGGTTTTGGTGAATGCATTACTCGTCGTTTTATTCAACAAGGGCATAAAGTTATCGCCACTGGCCGTCGCCAGGAGCGGTTGCAGGAGTTAAAAGACGAACTGGGAGATAATCTGTATATCGCCCAACTGGACGTTCGCAACCGCGCCGCTATTGAAGAGATGCTGGCATCGCTTCCTGCCGAGTGGTGCAATATTGATATCCTGGTAAATAATGCCGGCCTGGCGTTGGGCATGGAGCCTGCGCATAAAGCCAGCGTTGAAGACTGGGAAACGATGATTGATACCAACAACAAAGGCCTGGTATATATGACGCGCGCCGTCTTACCGGGTATGGTTGAACGTAATCATGGTCATATTATTAACATTGGCTCAACGGCAGGTAGCTGGCCGTATGCCGGTGGTAACGTTTACGGTGCGACGAAAGCGTTTGTTCGTCAGTTTAGCCTGAATCTGCGTACGGATCTGCATGGTACGGCGGTGCGCGTCACCGACATCGAACCGGGTCTGGTGGGTGGCACCGAGTTTTCCAATGTCCGCTTTAAAGGCGATGACGGTAAAGCGGAAAAAACCTATCAAAATACCGTTGCATTGACGCCAGAAGATGTCAGCGAAGCCGTCTGGTGGGTGTCAACGCTGCCTGCTCACGTCAATATCAATACCCTGGAAATGATGCCGGTTACCCAAAGCTATGCCGGACTGAATGTCCACCGTCAGTAATTTTTATACCCGGCGTAACTGCCGGGTTATTGCTTGTCACAAAAAAGTGGTAGACTCATGCAGTTAACTCACTCACAAGCAAGAACGAATGACCGTCGAAACGCAACTTAATCCCACACAGCCTGTCAATCAGCAGATTTATCGTATTCTTCGTCGCGACATTGTCCATTGCCTGATTGCACCAGGCACACCGTTGTCGGAAAAAGAAGTTTCTGTTCGTTTCAATGTGTCACGCCAGCCGGTTCGTGAAGCCTTTATTAAACTGGCGGAAAACGGCCTGATTCAAATTCGTCCGCAGCGTGGCAGCTACGTCAACAAAATTTCCATGGCCCAGGTGCGAAACGGCAGTTTTATCCGTCAGGCCATTGAGTGCGCGGTGGCGCGTCGGGCGGCGAGCATGATTACCGAAAGCCAGTGCTACCAACTGGAACAAAATCTTCACCAGCAACGCATTGCCATTGAGCGCAAGCAACTGGATGATTTTTTTGAACTTGATGACAACTTCCATCAACTCCTGACGCAGATTGCCGACTGTCAACTGGCGTGGGATACCATTGAGAACCTGAAAGCGACCGTTGATCGCGTGCGCTATATGAGTTTCGACCATGTTTCTCCACCAGAAATGCTGTTACGCCAGCATCTTGATATTTTCTCTGCCCTGCAAAAACGTGATGGCGATGCGGTAGAACGTGCAATGACGCAACATTTGCAGGAAATCAGCGAATCCGTGCGCCAGATCCGCCAGGAAAACAGCGACTGGTTTAGCGAAGAGTAATTCATTTACTCTCATCCCATCCGGGATGAGAGGCTTTTCCCCCCGCCTTACGGCTCATGCATGCATCAAAAAAGATGTGAGCTTGATCAAAAACAAAAAATATTTCACTCGACAGGAGTATTTATATTGCGCCCGTTACGTGGGCTTCGACTGTAAATCAGAAAGGAGAAAACACCTATGACGACCTACGATCGTAACCGTAACGCAATCACCACTGGCAGCCGTGTTATGGTTAGCGGCACCGGTCACACTGGCAAGATCCTGTCGATTGATACTGAAGGTCTGACCGCTGAGCAAATCCGCCGCGGAAAAACCGTAGTTGTTGAAGGTTGTGAAGAGAAACTGGCACCTCTGGACCTGATTCGTCTCGGCATGAACTAAGTGTGTGAATGCCGCCGATGGCGGCATTGCTTTTTTTACTTCACGGAATATTTCGCCACGGTCGCTTTCGCGCCATGCGCTAATAAAGACAAGTACGCTTCCGTCACTTTTGCAGTAAACAAGCTATTGTCTGGCAAATCATCACCAAAGATTGCCTTAATCGCCAGCAATGACTGGACGCGCGCTTTCCCTTCGGCACTACTTTGTACAGCCTTCTGAATAACAGGTAACAGTGGGTCACTGATTTTTATCGGATTTCCCTGTTCATCAACACCACCGACATAACGCATCCAACCCGCGACGCCCAGCGCCAGCAGATCGAACTTGCTGTCATGCGCCAGATGCCAGCGAACAGAATCCAACATCCGCTGTGGCAATTTCTGGCTACCATCCATCGCAATCTGCCAGGTTCGATGACGTAACGCCGGGTTGCTATAGCGTGCAATTAATCGGTTAGCGTAATCTTGCAAATCAACGCCCTGCACTTTCAGCGTCGGCGCTTGTTCCTGCAACATCAAGCCATACGCCGCATAACGATAATGTTCATCTTCCATGCAGTCATTAATGTGCTGATATCCAGCAAGATAACCCAAATACGCCAGGAATGAATGACTGCCGTTGAGCATGCGCAACTTCATCTCTTCATAAGGCAGCACATCACTAACCAGTTCGGCTCCCGCTTTTTCCCATTCTGGACGTCCGGCAACAAAGTTATCTTCTATTACCCACTGGCGGAAAGGTTCACAGGCAACGCCCGCAGGATCGCCCACACCGGTAAGTTGTTCGATTTTCGCCAGCGTATCCTCTGTCACTGCGGGCACAATACGGTCCACCATTGTTGATGGGAAAGTCACGTTATCTTCGATCCATTGTGCCAGTTTTACATCAACAGCTTTCGCGTATGAAGTGACAACGTCACGCATAACATGACCGTTTTCTGGCATGTTGTCACATGACATGACGGTAAATGCGGGAAATCCTGCCGCTTTACGGCGGGCCAGCGCCTCAACAATCACCCCTGTTGCTGTTTTCGGCTGGTGGGGATTTTGCACGTCGGCAGCGACCATCGGGTGATCGAGCATTAACTGTCCGGTCGCCGGAGAGTGGAAATACCCTTTTTCGGTGATTGTCAGAGAGACAATCGCGATTTGCGGTTCACACATCGCAGCCAACACGGTTTCTAAGCCATCCATCTGTACGTGCAAGGCTTTTTTAACGACGCCAACGACGCGAGCCGTCCACGCATCGGCCGACATTTCCGCAACGGTATAAAGATTATCTTGCTGTTGTAAATCGGCAATTTGCTGTTCGCCGCCGATTAAGTTGACCTCATAATATCCCCAGTCACTGAAATGTTCTGTAGCAAGAATATCGGCATACACGCCCTGATGCGCACGGTGAAATGCACCAAAGCCTAAATGAATAATTCTTGGGGCCAGGTTATTACGATCATAAACAGGGAGTGTCGCTTTTGCTGATAACAAATGAATTCCCATGATTCCATATCCTAATTATCAATAGTGTTCTTGGACAGATACAATTCTGTTTCATGCATTTAACAATAAAATACTTGTACTCTTCATGAAAAAAAACATCAAGGTGGCAGATGCCACCTTGAATAGTTTACATTAATGTTTTGCCCACTCCTGATATTCTGATTTTAATTTTTGAGGTGCTGTTTCTGGCATCAGAATCAAACCGCCGATAGAGATAATGCCAAGAACAATTACATAAATAGCCATACCATAATAATGACCACCGGTAACCTGAAGGATTTTCACTGCAACCAATCCCAATACTCCGCTACCTATTAATGAACCTAATTGCCATATTAAAGCAATGCCACTACAGCGAATATGGGTTGGGAATAATTCAGGAAAAAATGATGCCTGTGGTGCATAACACATGCTATGACCAAAACTAATAACAATAATCATTACCAACTGCGTTAGCCAGAAGTTATCTTGATTGATTGCCAAAAAGAAAGGAATAATCATGATAACTTGTAATCCAGCCCCTATAATATAAACAGGTTTACGACCAATCTTGTCGCATAACGCCCCCATTAAAGGAATGGAGAACACTTCTATAATGACAGCGACAATCATCGTCTCCATTAAAATATTAGCATCCAGATTATTAGCTTTCCCATAAGCTAATACAATTACGGTAAACATCGCGAATGTACAGGCTTCAATCAGTTTTGCACAAACACCTTTTGCTACAATACCTGGATAATCACGTACAACTTCAATTAGAGGGCGAGATTCCTCTGCTTTTGTTTCCCTAATTTGAGCAAATACAGGAGATTCATCAATTTTTAAACGAATAAACAAACCTACGATTACAAGTAACAGACTCAATAAAAATGGAATACGCCAACCATAGTCCATCATCGCTTCAGGGGTTAACGTCGCATTGAGTATTGCGAATAATGCCATTGGAAGTAAAAAGCCTACAGGAGCACCAATCTGAACCCAACTGGCAAAAAAACCACGGCGTTTGGGTTCAGCATATTCAGCCGTCATCAACACAGCACCTGCCTGTTCGCCTCCAACCCCAAAACCTTGTAAGACTCTTATAAATATTAATAATGCTGGAGCCCATATACCGATCTCTTCATAAGTTGGTAGTAACCCAATACAAAAAGTACCTAATCCAACAATTAAGATCGTTATAACTAACGCTTTTTTCCTTCCGACTTTATCACCTATATGCCCAAATACAATTCCCCCAAGAGGTCGAGCCAGAAAACCAACAGCATATGTGGCAAACGCAGCCAGTGTACTAATTAAAGGATCATCACTAGGGAAAAATAAATGACCAAAAAATAATACTGCCGCTGTGCCATAAGCAAAAAAATCGTAGTATTCAGCAGCTGTACCAATCGATGAGGCCGACGCAACACGCCGAACGACGGATGTATTCTTGATTTCATTATTTATATCGACGGAACTAACCATAAAAATCTACCTTTGTAGGATTGAGGAATAATCAACATCCATGTTGTTTGTTTTTAACCTTACCAGTTCCACAGCGTGCCATCTTCCAGACGTGCGACTGGCAGATAAGCAGGTTCATAGGGATATTTCGCCGCCAGCTTTTCATCGAATTCGATGCCAAGACCCGGTTTGTCTCCCGGATGCATATAGCCGTTATCGAAAGTCCAGTTGTGCGGGAAGACTTCAAGCATTTGTTCGGAATAACCCATGTATTCCTGGACACCGAAATTGGGGACCCACAGATCAAAGTGCAGCGCCGCAGCCATGCAGACTGGTGACAAATCGGAAGGACCGTGTGAGCCAGTACGTACCTGATACAACGAAGCAAAATCGGCAATCCGGCGCATACCGGTAATTCCGCCTGCATGGGTCAGTGTGGTGCGGATATAATCGATAAGTTGCTCTTCAATCAGTTGCTTGCAGTCCCAGATGCTGTTGAAGACTTCACCCACCGCGATGGGTGTGACGGTATGTTGGCGAATGAGACGGAAGCATTCCTGGTTTTCCGCAGGCGTCGGGTCTTCCATCCAGAACATGCGATAATCTTCAATGCTTTTACCAAAGCGCGCCGCTTCAATAGGCGTTAAGCGATGGTGCATGTCATGCAGCAAATGTTCATTAAAACCAAACTTGTTACGTACCGCGTCAAACAATTTCGGCATGAAATCGAGGTATTTCTCCGTCGACCACAGCTGCTCTTCCGGCCACTGTCCTTTGGTTGCGGGTTCATAAGCCAGACCTTTACCTTTCGACATGCCGTAGGTGGTTTTCATACCAGGGATTCCGCACTGCACGCGGATGGCTTTGAATCCCAGCTCCTGATGACGGGCATAATCATCCAGAGCTTCATCAATACTGTGACCGGTGGTATGGCAATAAACCATCACCCCTTCACGAGACGCGCCGCCGAGTAACTGGTAAAGCGGCATGTTGGCAGCTTTGGCTTTAATATCCCACAGCGCCATATCAACCGCTGAAATGGCCGACATCGTAACCGGACCGCGACGCCAGTAAGCACCTTTATAGAAAAACTGCCAGATATCTTCGATACGGTGCGCATCGCGACCAATAAGCTGCGGACAAAGGTGATCCTGCAAATAAGAGGCCACGGAAAGCTCACGTCCATTGAGGGTGGCATCCCCAAGGCCCGTAATACCGTCCTCAGTGGTGATTTTTAATGTGACGAAATTACGCCCCGGACAGGTAACAAAAACTTCAGCCTTTACGATCTTCATGTTCGATTCCTTGCATCGCTTGTCGTGATGCATGAAATCTACGCATCTGAGCTACTACCATACAAGTATGAAGATCGAAAAAAGCCGGAGTGATCACAAAAAAAGGCGTATATTTGCGCTGTGAATGGTTGACAAAAGATGAAATAGAATACCTTTTGTCAGCTGACACTTCCTCTTATCTTATTGATAAAATGGATTTATGTTCCTACGTGCGCCCCCAGCCCGCAACAATGATCAACATGCCGCAAAGCGCAATCAACGCACCCGTCCAGTCATAAAGAGTCAGTTTCACGCCATCCACAACGCGCAGCCACATCAACGCCGTGCAGACATAAACGCCACCATAAGCCGCGTAAACACGCCCACTCGCCGCTGGATGCAACGTTAACAACCAGACAAACAGCGCCAGTGAAATCCCCGCCGGAAGCAACAGCCAGATACTGGCGTTTCGTTTTAACCACAACCAGGGCAGAAAGCATCCAATAATTTCACACAGCGCAGTAGCAAAAAATAGTAACGTTGTTTTAATCATCTTTGTCTCTTATTGACATCATGTATAGTTATAGGGCGACATAATATCATCAATATAAACACCCTCCTGGTACGTTTTGCGTCCGCAGTGGATGGTGTAGAATCACCTTTAATCATTCATACAGGGAATGAATTATGAAAATCACTCTCAGCAAACGAATCGGCCTGCTCGCTATTCTGCTGCCTTGCGCACTGGCATTGAGCACAACTGTTCATGCCGAAACTAACAAACTGGTGATTGAGTCTGGCGACAGTGCACAAAGCCGCCAGCACGCCGCTATGGAAAAAGAGCAATGGAATGACACGCGCAATCTGCGCCAGAAAGTGAATAAACGCACTGAAAAAGAGTGGGATAAAGCCGACGCCGCTTTTGATAACCGCGATAAATGTGAGCAAAGCGCCAACATCAATGCCTACTGGGAGCCCAATACTTTGCGCTGCCTGGACCGTCGAACTGGCCGCGTTATTACCCCCTAACCTGTTATTGATTTAAGGAATGTAAGGACACGTTATGCCAAGCGCCCACAGTGTTAAGCTACGCCCGCTGGAGCGTGAAGATTTACGCTATGTACATCAACTCGACAATAACGCCAGTGTGATGCGTTACTGGTTTGAGGAACCCTACGAAGCCTTTGTTGAACTCTCTGATCTGTATGATAAGCATATTCACGATCAGAGCGAACGGCGCTTTGTGGTGGAATGTGACGGCGAAAAAGCCGGTCTGGTGGAACTGGTGGAAATTAACCATGTTCATCGCCGCGCAGAATTTCAGATAATTATCTCCCCGGAGTATCAGGGGAAAGGTCTGGCAACCCGTGCCGCCAAATTAGCAATGGACTATGGCTTTACCGTTCTCAATCTCTATAAGCTGTATCTGATCGTTGATAAAGAGAATGAAAAAGCGATTCACATTTACCGCAAGCTTGGCTTTTCGGTTGAAGGTGAATTGATGCACGAGTTCTTTATTAATGGTCAATATCGTAATGCCATTCGCATGTGTATATTCCAGCATCAGTATCTGGCAGAGCACAAAACACCGGGTCAGACTCTCCTGAAGCCGACCGCACAATAGCATTAATAATAATCGATCGTATTTTTGATGGTGTAAACCCGTTCGACGGCGGGTTTTACTCCTTCATCAACAATGATTAGCTGACAGTCCACCGGATTAGCGTGACTGTCATATTCACAGCTCTGTTTTACATTACCAACCCGTTGATTATTCAGTAAAGTAACCGCTGTGTAATCTAATTTTTTGATCGGATCCGTTGATGGCGTGGCGCTGACAGATAATGTTTTGTCGTTACTTTTCGTGGTTTTACCCAGCGGATAACCCTGATCATCATAGCGATATTCCATCTGCATTTGTTTGCTGCTGGCTTTAATCACGAAGCCATTATCATCGGTTTCCCAACTCACCCCGGCAGAAGGTAATTCTGCTAGCTGGCATTTTCCCTGTAAACGTACTCTCTTCTCCAGCGTCTCGGCATCACGGTAATAATTGGCGTCCAGTACCAGAGCGACCACGGTATTATTTTCCAGATCCAGTAATTCGAGTGAATCAAAACAGCCTTCTTCCGACAAAGTCCCAGAAACACGTTTCGTCACTTCACCTTGCTCATCCATTAATGTCTGAGTGAAATCTTTTACCGGACCACGCAGCGGATCAAAATCGAATTCATTAGAGAAACTGGCCATCTCAGGGGTAAATGAAAGTGTTACCTCTGTGCGGTCACATCCTGTGAGGAATATCGCGAGTAAGCATGGTAGTAATTTGTATTTCACAACAGTCACCAGAGAGTAGAGATGATTCTCAATCATAGTAGCAAATACAGTACTTTACACGTTAAATGCTATGCTTAAAGAAGTTATCTTCGCGTAAGGAGCTTATGATGAAACTCTCAACCTGCTGTGCCGCGCTTCTGCTCGCCCTCGCCTCACCCGCGGTACTCGCCGCGCCGGGATCCTGTGAGCGCATACAGAGCGATATATCACAGCGCATTATCAATAATGGCGTACCCGAAAGCAGCTTCACGTTAAGTATTGTACCCAATGACCAGGTTGATCAGCCTGATTCCCAGGTCGTCGGCCATTGCGCTAATGATACGCATAAAATTCTCTATACCCGCACCACCAGCGGTAACGTCTCTGCTCCCGCGCAGTCTAGCCAGGATGGCGCGCCTGCCGAACCGCAGTAACACATTATCGACTGAACGCCGGATATGACAAATCCGGCGATTTGAACATACAACATAATCCCACCTTATTACTCATACCCTTCTATTGATATGGATTAATAATTCTTAACCCAAAATGGGTAGACTCCCTCTATTGTTAGCGCGCTAAATATTCAATATATAAACTTTTATATAACGATAAAGAACAGGGAGTGAGTTATGTCCAAAAATGAACGAATGGTGGGCATCAGCCGCAGAACACTCGTTAAATCTACCGCGATAGGTTCTCTGGCGCTGGCTGCAGGCGGTTTTTCTTTGCCGTTTACCCTTCGCAATGCAGCAGCATCGGTACAACAGGCCCGCGAAAAAGTGGTCTGGGGTGCCTGTTCCGTCAACTGTGGTAGCCGCTGTGCACTTCGTCTACATGTTAAAGATAATGAAGTGACCTGGGTGGAAACTGACAATACCGGCAGCGATGAGTACGGCAACCATCAGGTACGCGCCTGTTTGCGCGGTCGCTCCATCCGCCGGCGTATTAATCATCCCGATCGCTTGAATTACCCAATGAAACGCGTGGGCAAACGCGGCGAAGGCAAATTCGAACGGATTAGCTGGGATGAAGCCCTGGATACTATCGCCAGTAGCCTGAAGAAAACCGTCGAACAATATGGCAATGAGGCTGTATATATTCAGTACTCTTCGGGGATCGTTGGCGGCAATATGACCCGCTCTTCGCCATCAGCCTCGGCGGTCAAACGCCTGATGAACTGCTACGGCGGTTCACTCAACCAGTATGGCTCCTACAGCACTGCGCAAATTTCCTGTGCCATGCCCTACACCTACGGCAGTAATGATGGCAACAGCACCACGGATATTGAAAACAGCAAGCTGGTCGTGATGTTTGGTAACAACCCGGCAGAAACCCGCATGAGCGGTGGTGGCATCACTTATCTTCTTGAAAAAGCGCGCGAGAAATCGAACGCCAAAATGATTGTTATCGATCCGCGATATACCGATACGGCTGCCGGTCGTGAAGACGAATGGCTCCCTATTCGCCCGGGCACCGATGCCGCGCTGGTTGCGGGTATTGCCTGGGTATTGATTAACGAAAATCTCGTTGATCAACCTTTTCTCGATAAATACTGCGTCGGCTATGACGAAAAAACCTTACCCGCAGATGCACCCAAAAATGGTCACTATAAAGCCTATATTCTTGGTGAAGGTGACGATAAAACAGCGAAAACGCCGCAGTGGGCTTCGCAAATTACCGGTATCCCGGAGGACCGTATCATCAAACTGGCGCGTGAAATTGGCACAGCAAAACCCGCTTATATCTGCCAGGGCTGGGGGCCACAACGCCAGGCAAACGGCGAACTGACTGCACGCGCTATTGCTATGTTACCTATTTTGACGGGCAATGTCGGCATCAGCGGCGGAAATAGTGGCGCGCGTGAATCGACCTATACCATTACCATAGAACGCCTGCCGGTGCTGGATAATCCGGTCAAAACGTCAATCTCCTGCTTCAGCTGGACAGATGCTATCGATCATGGTCCGCAAATGACGGCAATCCGCGACGGCGTCCGCGGCAAAGATAAACTGGATGTGCCCATTAAGTTCATCTGGAACTACGCGGGAAATACCCTCGTTAATCAGCATTCTGACATCAACAAAACGCATGAAATTCTGCAGGACGAATCGAAATGCGAAATGATTGTGGTCATCGAAAACTTTATGACCTCATCGGCAAAATATGCCGACATTCTGCTGCCAGACCTGATGACCGTTGAGCAGGAAGATATTATTCCTAACGACTACGCCGGTAACATGGGATATCTCATTTTCCTCCAGCCTGTCACCAGCGAAAAATTCGAACGCAAACCGATTTACTGGATCCTGAGTGAAGTCGCGAAACGTCTTGGATCTGACGTCTATCAAAAGTTCACAGAAGGTCGCACGCAGGAACAATGGTTACAACATCTGTACGCCAAAATGCTTGCCAAAGATCCGGCGTTACCGTCTTACGACGAACTGAAAAAAATGGGTATCTATAAGCGTAAAGATCCCAATGGCCATTTTGTCGCCTACAAAGCATTTCGTGACGACCCCGAGGCAAATCCACTTAAAACGCCTTCCGGTAAGATTGAAATTTATTCCAGCAGGCTGGCGGAAATTGCCCGTACCTGGGAACTGGAAAAAGATGAAGTGATAAGCCCATTGCCAGTTTATGCCTCAACCTTTGAAGGCTGGAACTCCCCTGAACGTAGAACCTTCCCACTGCAACTGTTTGGTTTCCATTACAAATCCCGTACTCACTCGACCTACGGCAATATTGATCTCCTGAAGGCTGCCTGCCGTCAGGAGGTGTGGATCAACCCTATAGATGCGCAGAAACGTGGGATTGCCAACGGCGATATGGTGCGGGTGTTTAACCATCGTGGCGAAGTTCGGCTACCAGCCAAAGTAACACCACGTATTCTCCCTGGAGTTAGCGCTATGGGCCAGGGAGCCTGGCACGAGGCCAATATGTCTGGCGATAAAATCGACCATGGCGGCTGTGTGAATACGCTAACCACTCTGCGCCCTTCACCACTGGCGAAGGGAAACCCGCAGCACACTAATCTGGTCGAGATCGAAAAAATATAACCCACGACAACCATAAATTCTGGCATGACATTTTGTTTGAAAAGCAATAAGTGAGTAATGATGAAAATCCATACCACTGAGGCGCTCATGAAGGCTGAAATCAGCCGTAGAAGTCTGATGAAAACCTCCGCACTTGGCAGTCTTGCGCTGGCAAGCAGTGCTTTCACTCTGCCATTTTCCCAAATGGTCCGGGCGGCAGAGGCTCCGGTAGAAGAGAAAGCGGTCTGGAGTTCCTGCACCGTTAACTGCGGGAGCCGCTGTCTGTTACGTTTGCATGTGAAAGATGACACCGTGTACTGGGTGGAGTCTGATACGACAGGTGACGACGTCTACGGTAATCATCAGGTTCGAGCGTGTTTACGCGGGCGCTCTATCCGCCGACGGATGAATCATCCTGATAGGTTGAAATATCCCATGAAGCGCGTCGGCAAGCGCGGTGAAGGTAAATTTGAACGGATAAGTTGGGACGAAGCCCTGGATACCATCAGTGATAATCTTCGGCGGATCCTGAAAGATTACGGCAATGAGGCTGTACATGTCCTGTACGGAACAGGCGTAGATGGCGGAAACATCACCAACTCAAACGTCCCGTACCGTCTGATGAACTCTTGCGGTGGTTTTCTCAGTCGCTATGGCAGCTACAGTACCGCACAGATCAGTGCCGCAATGAGTTATATGTTCGGTGCCAATGATGGCAACAGCCCGGATGATATCGCCAATACGAAACTGGTCGTTATGTTCGGAAATAACCCGGCAGAAACGCGGATGAGCGGCGGTGGTGTCACTTACTACGTCGAGCAAGCCCGCGAACGTTCAAACGCACGCATGATCGTCATCGATCCACGTTATAACGACACTGCTGCCGGGCGTGAAGATGAATGGCTGCCCATTCGCCCTGGCACCGATGGCGCACTGGCCTGTGCGATTGCCTGGGTACTGATTACTGAAAACATGGTCGATCAGCCATTTCTCGACAAATATTGTGTTGGTTACGATGAAAAAACGCTGCCCGCCAACGCACCACGTAACGCGCATTATAAAGCCTATATTCTGGGCGAAGGGCCTGACGGCATAGCTAAAACGCCGGAATGGGCAGCAAAAATCACCAGCATCCCGGCAGAAAAAATTATCCAGTTGGCACGAGAGATCGGTTCAGCAAAACCTGCTTATATTTGTCAGGGTTGGGGGCCACAACGACATTCCAACGGCGAGCAAACATCCCGCGCTATTGCCATGCTTTCCGTTCTCACCGGCAACGTCGGCATAAACGGCGGCAACTCAGGCGTACGCGAAGGTAGCTGGGATCTGGGGGTAGAATGGTTCCCGATGCTCGAGAATCCTGTTAAAACGCAGATTTCCGTCTTTACATGGACAGATGCCATCGACCATGGTACGGAAATGACCGCGACCCGTGATGGTGTTCGTGGAAAAGAAAAACTGGATGTCCCCATCAAGTTTTTATGGTGCTACGCCAGTAACACATTGATCAATCAACATGGCGACATCAATCACACCCATGAGGTGCTTCAGGATGACAGCAAGTGCGAGATGATTGTTGGCATTGACCACTTCATGACGGCCTCGGCTAAGTATTGCGATATCCTGTTGCCCGACCTGATGCCAACAGAGCAAGAAGACCTTATCTCTCATGAATCTGCAGGGAATATGGGCTATGTGATCCTCGCCCAACCCGCAACCTCAGCAAAATTTGAACGCAAACCCATCTACTGGATGCTGAGTGAAGTCGCCAAACGCTTAGGACCAGACGTTTATCAAACCTTTACTGAAGGTCGCAGTCAGCATGAATGGATCAAATATCTCCATGCGAAAACGAAGGAACGTAACCCTGAGATGCCCGACTACGAGGAGATGAAAACGACCGGGATCTTTAAGAAAAAATGCCCGGAAGAACACTACGTCGCTTTCCGCGCATTCCGTGAAGATCCACAGGCAAACCCGTTGAAAACACCTTCGGGGAAAATCGAAATTTATTCTGAACGACTGGCGAAGATTGCAGATACCTGGGAATTGAAAAAAGATGAAATTATTCATCCCCTTCCTGCGTATACCCCAGGTTTTGATGGCTGGGACGATCCCCTGCGGAAAACCTATCCACTGCAGTTAACGGGCTTCCATTACAAAGCGCGTACCCACTCCAGCTACGGCAATATTGATGTGTTACAGCAGGCCTGCCCACAAGAGGTGTGGATCAACCCCATTGATGCTCAGGCACGCGGTATCCGTCATGGCGATACCGTGCGGGTATTTAACAATAATGGAGAAATGCTGATTGCCGCAAAAGTGACTCCGCGTATTCTGCCTGGCGTTACCGCCATCGGGCAAGGTGCGTGGCTTAAAGCGGATATGTTTGGTGACCGGGTCGATCACGGCGGCAGTATCAATATTCTGACCTCTCACCGCCCTTCACCGCTGGCAAAGGGAAACCCGTCGCACAGCAATCTTGTCCAGATCGAAAAGGTTTAAGGAGTAGCCCATGACCACACAATATGGATTTTTTATCGATTCCAGCCGCTGTACTGGCTGTAAAACCTGCGAACTGGCGTGCAAAGATTTTAAAGATCTTGGCCCGGAAGTCAGTTTCCGCCGTATTTATGAATACGCTGGCGGCGACTGGCAGGAAGATAATGGCGTCTGGCACCAGAACGTGTTCGCTTATTATCTCTCCATCTCCTGTAACCATTGCGATGACCCCGCATGTACAAAAGTCTGCCCCAGCGGCGCAATGCATAAGCGTGAAGATGGCTTTGTGGTGGTTGATGAAGATGTTTGTATCGGCTGCCGCTACTGCCACATGGCTTGTCCGTACGGCGCGCCACAGTACAATGCTGAAAAAGGGCACATGACGAAGTGCGATGGTTGTTATTCGCGCGTCGCCGAGGGGAAACAACCCATATGTGTCGAATCCTGCCCGCTGCGTGCACTTGAGTTCGGTCCAATTGAAGAGCTGCGCCAGAAGCACGGCACTCTTGCTGCCGTCGCGCCACTGCCGCGCGCGCATTTCACAAAACCCAATATCGTTATCAAACCTAACGCCAACAGCCGCCCGACCGGCGATACCACTGGTTATCTGGCTAATCCGGAGGAAGTGTAAAATGGGAAATGGATGGCATGAGTGGCCACTGGTTATCTTTACCGTATTGGGTCAATGCGTAGTAGGCGCGCTGATTGTTAGCGGAATTGGCTGGTTCGCCGCCAAAAATGACGCAGACCGTCAGCGTATTGTCCGTGGCATGTTTTTCCTCTGGCTGTTGATGGGCGTCGGGTTTATTGCCTCTGTCATGCACCTGGGATCGCCACTGCGGGCGTTTAACTCGCTGAATCGAATCGGAGCTTCTGGTCTGAGTAACGAGATTGCTGCCGGTTCCATATTTTTTGCCGTTGGCGGATTATGGTGGCTGGTGGCAGTCATCGGTAAAATGCCGCAAGCGTTGGGGAAACTCTGGTTACTTTTCAGCATGGCGCTCGGCGTCATTTTCGTCTGGATGATGACCTGCGTGTATCAAATCGACACCGTGCCAACCTGGCATAACGGTTACACTACGCTGGCTTTCTTCCTGACGGTATTGTTGAGCGGTCCAATACTTGCTGCCGCAATTCTGCGGGCAGCTCGCGTTACATTTAATACCACACCATTTGCCATCATTAGCGTTCTGGCGCTGATCGCTTGTGCCGGGGTGATTGTGCTGCAAGGTTTGTCTCTGGCGTCTATTCACTCATCCGTGCAACAAGCCAGCGCACTGGTACCAGATTACGCCTCCTTACAGGTCTGGCGTGTGGTATTGTTATGCGCAGGTCTTGGATGCTGGCTTTGCCCGCTCATTCGTCGCCGTGAACCTCACGTTGCCGGACTTATTCTGGGGCTAATCCTCATACTTGGCGGTGAGATGATCGGGCGTGTGCTCTTTTATGGCCTGCACATGACAGTAGGAATGGCTATTGCAGGTTAACAAATTGGTGCGGGGCAACCCGCACATTTCAGGATGTTAGGAATGACCCATTTTTCACAGCAAGATAATTTTTCTGTCGCGGCGCGCGTGTTGGGCGCGCTGTTTTATTACGCTCCAGAGAGTGCGGAAGCCGCACCTCTGGTTGCGGTACTCACCAGTGACGGCTGGGAAACTCAGTGGCCTCTACCAGAAGCGTCATTAGCGCCGCTGGTGACGGCTTTTCAGACACAGTGTGAAGAGACTCACGCCCAGGCCTGGCAGCGTTTGTTTGTCGGCCCGTGGGCACTGCCGTCTCCGCCGTGGGGGTCGGTCTGGCTGGATCGCGAATCTGTGCTGTTTGGCGATTCAACATTGGCACTTCGTCAGTGGATGCGCGAGAAAGGCATTCAGTTTGAAATGAAGCAAAACGAACCGGAAGATCATTTTGGTTCACTGCTGTTGATGGCTGCGTGGTTGGCGGAGAATGGTCGCCAGACAGAATGCGAAGAATTGCTGGCATGGCACCTTTTTCCGTGGTCAACACGTTTTCTTGATGTTTTTATCGAAAAAGCAGAACACCCTTTCTACCGTGCACTGGGTGAACTGGCTCGCTTAACGCTGGCGCAATGGCAATCACAACTGTTAATTCCTGTCGCGGTTAAACCGCTGTTTCGATAGGATCACCGTAATATTGCCGGATGGTGACGATTACGCGCAATCCGGCAATAATAGGTTACAGTGTCACGTTTTTTTATCTCTTAAAGCACGCACTGCTTTTGCGGCTGGCCTCTTTTGCCGCAAAATAGTCGCCCGTGTTTCATTGCCCATTTCTGCTCATGCATCATCTACACATCTATCCGGATCTGCGCACTATGTTCCGCCGTCTGCTTATCGCAACAGTCGTCGGTATTCTCGCGGCCTTTGCCGTTGCCGGGTTTCGTCATGCGATGCTGCTACTGGAGTGGTTGTTCCTCAATAATGACTCCGGCAGTCTGGTCAATGCAGCGACAAACCTTTCCCCCTGGCGACGGTTGCTAACTCCGGCGCTCGGCGGACTGGCGGCGGGTTTGTTGCTGATGGGCTGGCAGAAATTTACCCAACAACGCCCTCATGCGCCGACCGATTACATGGAAGCGTTGCAAACCGATGGACAGTTCGATTACGCAGCAAGCCTGGTTAAATCGCTTGCCTCTCTGCTGGTAGTAACCAGCGGCAGTGCAATTGGTCGCGAAGGTGCGATGATTCTTTTAGCTGCCCTTGCCGCCTCCTGTTTTGCCCAACGTTTTACGCCACGCCAGGAGTGGAAATTATGGATCGCCTGTGGGGCCGCGGCGGGAATGGCTGCGGCCTATCGTGCCCCGCTTGCTGGCAGTTTATTTATAGCCGAAGTGCTGTTTGGCACTATGATGTTGGCCTCTCTCGGCCCGGTGATTATTTCCGCCGTCGTGGCATTGCTGGTTAGCAATCTGATTAATCATAGCGACGCGTTACTCTACAACGTACAACTCTCAGTGACGGTTCAGGCTCGTGACTATGCGCTGATTATCAGTACAGGTGTGCTGGCAGGTCTGTGCGGACCACTGTTGTTAACGTTAATGAACGCCTGTCATCGTGGATTTGTGAGTCTCAAACTTGCGCCGCCCTGGCAACTGGCACTAGGCGGGTTGATCGTGGGTCTGCTTTCCCTGTTCACACCTGCAGTGTGGGGCAACGGCTATAGCACCGTACAATCCTTTTTAACCGCCCCACCACTGTTAATGATCATTGCCGGGATCTTCCTTTGTAAACTGTGTGCCGTGCTGGCGAGTAGCGGTTCCGGCGCACCCGGTGGGGTCTTTACACCGACGCTATTTATCGGTCTTGCCATTGGCATGTTGTATGGTCGTAGCCTGGGATTATGGTTCCCTGATGGCGAAGAAATTACACTTTTACTCGGATTGACCGGGATGGCGACACTGTTGGCGGCGACCACGCACGCGCCGATTATGTCGACGTTGATGATATGTGAAATGACCGGGGAGTATCAGCTACTCCCCGGTTTATTGATTGCCTGCGTAATTGCGTCGGTAATTTCGCGGACGTTACACCGTGACTCTATCTACCGCCAGCACACTGCGCAGCATAGCTAAGCGGATGTATTGCCCCAGTTCACGCTGTTCGGCGCGCGGCAGATAAGGCAGTTCACCAATGAGCGGTGCCGGAAGTTTTTTACCCAGCACATCAATGATTTCCGCATAATGCGCCAGTCCTGGGTTGATTCGGTTAGCCACCCAGCCAATGAGCGGCAGCCCGTCGTTGGCGATCGCCTGAGCTGTTAGCAGTGCATGGTTAATGCAACCTTCCTGAATACCGACAACCATCAACACCGGCAGTTGTTCCTGCACTACCCATTCAGAGAGTGGACGCAAATCATTCATCAGACTGCGCCAGCCGCCAGTCCCTTCTACCACGACATGATCGACTTTTTCGGTCAGGTTTGCCAGGCCGTTTGAAATGAGGGTGTAATTGATTGGGCAACTGTGCGCCACGCTACTTTCTTCTTCGCTTAACGCGATAGGATTAACTGCTTCATAAGGCAGTTCGATGGTTGAAACACTCTGCAACACCAGGGCATCTTTATTACGCAGCCCTTCGGGTGTCTCTTTGCTCCCCTTCGCTACGGGTTTATATCCCGCAACCGTTTTTCCCTGGGAGGCTAACGCTTGTAGCAATGCGCGGGAAACCACCGTTTTCCCTACAGAAGTGTCTGTACCGGTAATAAAGAAACGCTTCAGCATCACTAACTCCACCGTTATGCTTCACAAATATAAACCAGGAAAATAATTAACCTTGAAAGTCTAAGTTATGCTTTCCTGGCCCAAATTGAGATAGCGCAAATTTTGGTAGAACAGTTAAAAAATGTTAACCCTGCAACAGACGAATCAACAAAGAACCGTTATACATCGCGTCTTTTACCAGTGCAGCGCCTGCCATCGTGCCCTGGTTAGAAAACTGAGTACTCTCAACGCTGATGTGCTGACTATACGCAGGAAGGGCCTGCTGACGGATGCTGTCTGAGATGACCGGGAAGAGGATATCTGCCGCTTTACTTAACGGTGAGCCAATCAGTATTTTTTGTGGGTTAAATAAATTCACCATGATGGCAAGAATGCGCCCGACATGCGCGCCCACCCCGGTAATGATGTCTTTTGCCAGTAGATCGCCGCGCAATGCCGCCTGACACAATGAGTCCACGGTTAACGGTTGTCCATGTAACATCGAGCTCATGGATTGATTAAGACGCAGCTGTGCCAGCTCAAGAATACTGTCCACGCTGGCGATGGTTTCGAGGCAGCCGTGATTCCCGCAATAACAGCGTTTCCCATACGGGTCGACCTGTGTGTGGCCTATTTCCACGAGACTACTGCTGCCTGCGTGTAGCAGATGACCATCGGTAATGACGCCCGCCCCCACGTTGTGATCGATAACCACCTGAATCACATCGCGCGCCCCGCGTGAGGCACCAAACAAGGCCTCTGCCATCGTCCATGCGCTGATATCATGCTGAATATAAACCGGAACGCCGGTATGCTGCTCCAGCGCCTCGCCGAGCGGCATCTCTTTTACATCCTCGTAGAATGGCATGCGATGTACAATGCCATTTTCCGTATCAATAATTCCCGGCAGGGTTATGGCAATCGAAGTTAGACGCTCAAGTTTTTTCTGGTGGCGGATAAAAAACTGATCGATATGGGAAATGATACGATCCAGCAATGGCGAGTCATCTTTTAACGCCAGTTCCTGCGACTCTTCCACCACCAGTTTGCTGCTCAGATCGCGCAGAGCAAGGAAAATCTCCCCGCGACTAATGCGCAGAGAAAGATAGTGCCAGGCTTCAGTTTCAACCACCAGCCCCACCGCCGGACGGCCACGGTTCCCCGCTTCTTTGATTTCCAGCTCTTGCACCAGGTGTGCTTCGAGCATCTCACGGACAATTTTAGTGATACTGGCAGGAGCCAGCTGCGCCAGACGGGAAAGATCGATACGCGAGACTGGACCAAGCTGATCAATCAGGCGATAAACCGCGCCCGCGTTGGTCTGCTTTATTTGATCAATGTGCCCAGGCTGGTTTTCAGCAACCACCGCATACTCCCTATATTTTCGCGCTCCGAAATAATCTGTAGGCTATGGTGAAGCACTTCAATACGTGTCGTCAAATTTTTACTTAGGCATGTGATTAACAGCACATTTTTCGGGCTTTTTCGCTGAAATTTCCCTCACCTGAGAGCATTCAGCAGATGAATACGAAAGTTACGCGCAGCTGGACTTTGTTCATGATGTTTCGGCCAGACCAACCACATTTCAGAAACCGCATCCTCTTCAGCAATCGGCACCCAGCGCATTTCGTTGAGCTGAACACGTTTAAATGACGCAGGCAAAATTGAAACACCCAGACCGGCGGAAACCAGACCGATGATGGTCATTGCCTCGCCCACCTCCTGAGTGATGACGGGCGTCAAATGGTAACGTCGCATCAGCCCGAGAATATCGTCATACAGCCCTGTCCCGACGTGCGGATCAAAAAAGACAAAGGGTTCTTTCGCCAGTTCAGCCAGCGTTACATTCGGGTTATTTGCCAGGAGATGATCGTGCGGGATCATCGCCATAAGCGGTTCATGGACGATGACTGCGTGTTCGAGCGTCTCCGGTAACGCTGTGTTACGCAGCAATCCCATATCCAGCGTTCCTTCAATGAGCGGAGCGATTTGCTCGCGAGTGTTCATTTCGCGGGTTTGTAAATGGACATCGGGATAATCTCGGCGAAACAGCGATAACGTATCGGACACCGCCCGAATAAAAGGAGCCGACGAAGTAAAACCAATGCGCAACTCCCCCGCTTCACCCTGATGCAATCTTTCAGCGCGAGCGGCAGCGTCATCCACCATAGACAGGATTTGCCGACTATCTGCAAGAAACTGTTTTCCTGCTGCCGTCAGCAATACACTGCGATTGGTTCGTGCCAGCAGTCGGGCACCAATTTGTTGCTCCAGCGCCTGAATCTGCTGACTTAGCGGCGGTTGCGAAATATTCAGGCGGGCAGCGGCGCGCCCGAAATGCAGCTCTTCCGCAACAGCAACAAAGTAACGCAGATGACGAAGTTCAATATTCATATTTAAAAAATCTTATTTGAGATTATTAATATATTAGACAGAATAATTCGATTTTCCTACCCTATGTATAAGCCTGATCCACAGGCATATTTAGCAAGGATTTCAAGTGAGCCGTACTACAACTGTTGATGGCGCTCCGGCAAGCGACACTGACAAGCAAAGCATTTCTCAGCCAAATCAATTTATTAAACGCGGTACGCCGCAATTTATGCGCGTCACCCTGGCGCTGTTCTCTGCCGGACTGGCAACCTTCGCACTTCTCTATTGTGTGCAGCCTATCCTTCCGGTGCTTTCGCAGGAGTTTGGCTTAACGCCCGCGAACAGTAGTATTTCACTGTCCATTTCCACGGCGATGTTGGCTATCGGTTTGCTATTTACTGGCCCGCTATCCGATGCCATTGGTCGCAAACCAGTGATGGTCACGGCGCTACTGTTGGCCTCCATTTGTACGTTACTTTCGACAATGATGACCAGCTGGCACGGCATTTTGATTATGCGCGCCTTGATTGGGCTTTCGTTAAGTGGCGTGGCAGCTGTTGGCATGACTTATCTTAGCGAGGAAATCCACCCCAGTTTCGTGGCCTTTTCGATGGGGTTGTATATCAGCGGCAACTCAATTGGCGGCATGAGCGGACGCTTAATTAGCGGTGTCTTCACGGACTTTTTCAACTGGCGAATTGCTCTGGCGGCAATCGGTTGTTTCGCGCTGGCCTCGGCGTTGATGTTCTGGAAAATCCTCCCGGAATCACGCCATTTTCGCCCGACTTCGCTGCGCCCTAAGACGTTATTTATCAACTTTCGTCTGCACTGGCGTGACCGGGGATTACCGTTATTGTTCGCAGAAGGCTTTTTGCTGATGGGGTCGTTCGTCACGCTGTTTAATTATATCGGCTATCGGTTGATGCTCTCCCCCTGGCATGTCAGTCAGGCTGTGGTTGGCTTATTATCGCTGGCTTATTTGACCGGTACATGGAGCTCACCCAAAGCCGGAACCATGACCACCCGCTATGGGCGTGGTCCAGTGATGTTGTTTTCGACGGGGGTTATGCTGTTTGGTTTACTGATGACCTTATTCAGCTCGCTGTGGCTGATCTTTGCCGGAATGTTACTCTTCTCAGCAGGATTCTTCGCAGCCCACTCAGTTGCCAGCAGCTGGATCGGCCCCCGCGCAAAACGCGCTAAAGGCCAGGCCTCCTCGCTGTATCTGTTCAGTTACTATCTGGGGTCGAGTATTGCCGGGACGCTGGGTGGTGTTTTCTGGCATAACTATGGCTGGAACGGCGTCGGCGCATTTATTGCTCTGATGCTGGTCATTGCTCTGCTGGTCGGGACGCGTTTGCATCGTCGTCTGCACGCCTGAAAAATAAGTCCGGACTGCGGTAAATACCCATCCGGACTTATTGCCTGCTCAAACCAACGTTAATAGCCATCCTAAAATAGACGAAGCGCCAGCCAATTCCCGCAGCGCATCTAGCGTCATCAGGATTATAAGTACCCAAATAAACGGATTCATTTTGCTGTGTGTCATTTATTACTGATGCGCAGTTATTCTACCGCTTTGTAAGTAGTAAAATAGTTAACCCGATCAAGACTACTATTATTGGTAGCTAAATTTCCCTTAAGTCACAATACGTTATTATCAACGCTGTAATTTATTCAGCGTTTGTACATATCGTTACACGCTGAAACCAACCACTCACGGAAGTCTGCCATTCCCAGGAATATAGTTATTTCAACGGCCCCGCAGTGGGGTTAAATGAAAAAACAAATTGAGGGTATGACAATGAAAAAAGTATTAGCTCTGGTTGTTGCCGCTGCTATGGGTCTGTCTTCTGCCGCCTTTGCTGCAGAGACTGCGACCACACCTGCTCCGACTGCGACGACCACCAAAGCAGCGCCGGCGAAAACTACACATCATAAAAAACAGCATAAAGCAGCACCTGCCCAGAAAGCGCAGGCGGCTAAAAAGCATCATAAAAATGCGAAAGCTGAACAGAAAGCCCCTGAACAAAAAGCGCAGGCAGCGAAGAAACACGCCAGGAAACACAGCCATCAGCAACCGGCAAAACCTGCTGCACAACCCGCAGCGTAAGTTTTCAACAGTAATGCTGGCGCGCCCCCTCGCGCCTGAAAATTACGGTGCTAAGCGGATAACGTTTAGCACCGCCTTTAGCGGAGGGTAGTATGGTGGGCCGTTATCGCTTTGAGTTCATTCTTATCATCCTTATTTTATGCGCACTGATTGCCACCCGTTTTTATCTTTCCTGACTGTAGTTATCTGATTTTACTCCCACTTTCATCCCGTCCCGTCTATAGTATTTATGAGGGTTTGCTTTTAATAATCATAATTACTCACCAGAGTGTGATATGCGTACAACCATTGCTGTAGTGTTGGGTGCAATTAGTTTGACGTCTGCTTTTGTGTTTGCCGATAAACCAGACGTTGCCAAATCGGTAAACGATGAGGTCAGCACCCTGTTTTTTGGTCATGATGATCGTGTGCCAGTGAATGACACGACCCAATCACCGTGGGATGCGGTTGGGCAACTGGAAACGGCCAGCGGCAATTTATGTACGGCGACGCTGATTGCACCCAATCTGGCATTAACGGCAGGACACTGTTTATTGACACCTCCAAAGGGTAAAGCCGATAAAGCAGTGGCGCTGCGTTTTGTGTCAAATAAAGGTCTTTGGCGCTATGACATCCACGACATAGAAGGCCGCGTTGATCCGACACTGGGAAAGCGGTTAAAAGCAGATGGGGATGGTTGGATTGTACCTCCCGCAGCCGCGCCGTGGGACTTCGGATTGATTGTGCTACGTAATCCCCCTTCTGGCATTACGCCGTTGCCGTTATTTGAGGGAGATAAAGCCGCGCTTACCGCCGCATTAAAAGCGGCAGGTCGTAAAGTGACTCAGGCGGGATACCCTGAAGATCATCTCGATACGTTGTACAGTCATCAAAACTGTGAAGTGACTGGCTGGGCGCAAACGTCGGTGATGTCACATCAGTGCGATACCTTGCCGGGTGACAGCGGTTCGCCTCTGATGTTGCATACCGATGACGGCTGGCAATTAATTGGGGTGCAAAGTTCGGCTCCTGCCGCGAAAGATCGCTGGCGCGCCGATAACCGGGCCATTTCTGTTACTGGTTTTCGCGACAAGCTGGATCAACTGTCGCAAAAATAATGTTCAAACGCTGCCCGACAGCGCGGGCAGCGTGTTCATCAGGCAAGTTTCACCATGATCATTCCAGCCAACAGCAAGACCAGGCCAATCCAGCCTTTACGATTTAACCGTTGACCAAACAAGATCCAACCTGCGGCTAACGTGGCGGCAATACCAAACCCGCCCCACAATGCATAAGCGACAGACAAGTCGATCCCTTTAACGGCCTGAGAAAGCGCACTAAAGGCAGCCAGCACCGCCGCCAGGGAGAGCAAGCCAAATATTTTGCGACGAAAGCCGTCAGAAAATTTCAAAAAGACGTTAGCAACAATTTCCAGCACGATTGCCAATGCCAGCCAGGCGGCGTGAACCCATTCAAACTGCGCCATGGTTCACCTCCAGTTCAGGTTTACGCGCTTTACGGGTACCTGATTTTATCAACACAATCCCGGCGACCAGGGTGGTTAACCCGGCAATTTTCATCAGCGATAAACTTTCGTCGAATAACAAAACGCTAAACAAGGTAATAAATAAAATACCGATACCTTCCCACAACGCATAAGCTACGCCTAAGGCGATTTTTTTAACGGCGAAAGAGAGAAATATATACGACAGAGAAATCATCACCAGCATTAAAATAAAGCCGCCATGTCCCTCACTGACGCTCGCCCATTTCATTGACAGCGTACCGGTAATTTCTGTAGCAATAGCCAGACCTAATAAAATCCAATAAATATACATTGTCCTTCTCCTGCAAGAGAATTATTTTAATTTTCGCTTAATTCAGCGAAACCAAAGTAAAGTGGTCAAGCCCCGCGCATAGCGCAAGCTTTGGCAGAAGAAAGGACTAAAGCGCGTTGCGCCAGTGCTGCTCACCTACGAGCAAGATAGTGGATGAGGTACGAAGATGGGTAAATTTAGAAAATAACGTCCTGAACAAATTGTCCATAATATTACAATTATCCGCAGTGTTGCTTCTCGTCATCGCGGATGATAATTGTCCTCGGTAGTTGAACACGCCTGATTTGTATCATAGCTTAAGAATTAACTCAAAATATTTTCACTTCTTTACCTGAGCGGTTTGATTTTCGTTATGATGACGGAGCGAAAAAGACATTATTATTAGCAAAGGAAGAAAAAACGGGGACAAGCATGGCAAAGCCGATCATCACGCTCAATGGCCTAAAAATCGTCATTATGTTGGGAATGCTGGTCATTATTCTCTGCGGTATCCGTTTTGCCGCCGAGATCATCGTGCCGTTTATTCTCGCATTATTTATTGCTGTTATTCTTAACCCGCTGGTGCAACACATGGTCCGCTGGCGAGTGCCGCGTGTACTGGCGGTGTCGATTTTGATGACCATCATCGTGATGGCGATGGTGTTGCTATTAGCTTATCTGGGTTCCGCGCTCAACGAGTTGACGCGGACGTTACCGCAATATCGCAACTCTATTATGACGCCGCTGCAAGCTCTTGAGCCGTTGTTGCAACGCGTAGGGATTGACGTCTCAGTTGACCAGCTGGCGCATTACATTGATCCGAACGCGGCGATGACGTTGCTCACCAACTTATTGACGCAGTTATCTAATGCCATGTCATCAATATTTTTATTGCTGCTGACGGTGCTGTTTATGCTGCTCGAAGTGCCACAATTGCCCGGAAAATTTCAGCAAATGATGGCGCGTCCGGTTGAAGGGATGGCGGCGATTCAACGTGCAATTGACAGTGTTTCTCATTATCTGGTGCTGAAAACAGCCATCAGCATCATCACCGGCCTGGTCGCCTGGGCGATGCTCGCCGCACTCGATGTTCGCTTCGCTTTTGTCTGGGGATTGCTGGCCTTTGCGCTTAATTACATCCCTAATATTGGTTCAGTTCTCGCGGCAATCCCCCCTATCGCTCAGGTACTGGTGTTTAATGGCTTCTACGAAGCGTTGCTGGTGCTGGCGGGATATCTGCTGATTAATCTGGTCTTCGGCAATATTCTGGAGCCGCGCATCATGGGACGTGGGCTGGGGCTTTCCACATTGGTGGTATTTTTGTCGTTGATTTTTTGGGGATGGTTGTTAGGACCGGTGGGTATGCTGCTTTCCGTGCCGTTAACAATTATTGTCAAAATTGCGCTTGAACAAACAGCGGGAGGTCAAAGCATCGCCGTTCTGTTAAGCGATCTCAATAAAGAGTGACGGCCTCCGCAGAGGCCGTCAGGGTTACAGAGCTTTCAGGATTGCATCCACGCTGGCTTTGGCGTCACCAAACAGCATGTGGGTGTTTTCCTTGAAGAACAGCGGGTTTTGCACACCAGCATAGCCAGTGTTCATCGAACGTTTAAAGACAATCACGTTCTGCGCTTTCCACACTTCCAGCACAGGCATACCAGCAATCGGACTCTTCGGATCATCCTGCGCCGCCGGGTTAACCGTATCGTTAGCACCAATCACCAGTACGGTATCGGTATCAGCAAAGTCATCGTTGATCTCGTCCATTTCCAGCACGATGTCATACGGTACTTTTGCTTCAGCCAGCAATACGTTCATATGTCCAGGCAAACGCCCCGCAACCGGGTGGATACCGAAACGCACGTTGATACCACGAGCGCGCAGTTTCTCGGTAATTTCAGCGACAGGATATTGCGCCTGCGCGACTGCCATGCCGTACCCCGGAGTAATGATCACTGAATGGGAGTTTTTCAGCAGTTCCGCTGTCTCTTCTGCGGTGATTTCGCGGTGCTCGCCCACTTCCTGATCATCGCCAGTAGAAGAGCCGTCGGTGCCGAAACCACCCGCAATAACGCTGATAAAGGAACGGTTCATCGCCTTACACATAATGTAAGAAAGGATAGCGCCCGAAGAACCGACCAGCGCACCGGTCACAATCAGCAGGTCGTTGCTGAGCATAAAGCCCGCAGCCGCAGCCGCCCAGCCGGAGTACGAGTTCAGCATCGACACCACCACTGGCATATCTGCACCACCGATGGAGGCGACTAAATGCCAGCCGAATACCAGCGCAATTGCGGTCATTATCAGCAATGCCAGCACTTGCAGGCCGACGCTGTCCGTGCGAACAAATACAATCAGCAGCAGGAAGGAAACGACCAGAGCCGCCAGGTTCATTTTGTGACGGTTTGGCAGCATCAATGGTTTAGACGAAATCTTGCCACACAGTTTGCCGAACGCCACCACCGAACCCGTGAACGTTACCGCCCCGATGAAGATACCGAGGAACACTTCCGTCAGGTGAATATTGACCAGAATCGGTGCCATTCCCGCGTCATGATGCAGATAGCTGTTAAAGCCAACCAGCACTGCCGCCAGACCCACGAAGCTATGCAGGATCGCCACCAGTTCTGGCATTTCGGTCATTTCAACTTTCTTCGCCAGACGGATACCAATTGCCCCACCAATGACCATCGCCAGCAAGATCCAGCCAACATTACCCGTATCCGGTCCAAAAATGGTTGCGATTAACGCAATCGCCATCCCGGCGATACCGAAGTTGTTACCCTGGCGAGACGTTTCATGTTTCGAAAGACCGGCCAGACTGAAGATAAACAGGATCGCGGCAACAATGTATGCAGCTGTAACTAATCCTCCAGACATATGTTACCCCTTAATTTTTGCGGAACATTTTCAGCATGCGCTGAGTCACGGTGAAGCCACCGAAAATATTAATGCTGGCTATAAGCACCGCGATAAAACTAAGGAAGCTAACCCAGCCGCCCTGGCCAATCTGCAACAGTGCTCCGACAACAATAATCCCTGAAATCGCGTTGGTGACCGACATCAACGGTGTATGCAGCGCGTGCGATACATTCCACACCACGTAATAACCGACAACGCAGGCCAGCGCGAAAACGGTGAAGTGCCCAAGAAACTCTTTCGGCGCAACGCTTGCCAGCCAACCGAAAAGGATGATTGCCAGCGCCATCAACGCGTATTTACGCCACGGTGAGCAGGCACATTTTTCCTCAGTTTTCACTTCCGGTGCCGCTTTTTGTGCCGCCTGCGGCTGAGCTGATACCTGAATCGGCGGTGCCGGCCAGGTAATTTCGCCCGCACGGATCACGGTCACGCCGCGAATCACCACATCATCAAAATCAACAGTGATATTGCCGTCTTTCTCTTTGCACAACAGTTTCAGCAGATTAACGAGGTTAGTACCGTAAAGCTGTGAGGATTGCGTCGGCAGACGGCCCGGAAGATCGGTATAACCAATCACTTTGACACCATTTTCCGTAGTGAAGATTTCACCCGGCACGGTGTATTCACAGTTGCCACCGTTTTGGGCTGCCAGGTCGACAATCACACTGCCCGCCTTCATGGAGTCAACCATTTCACGGGTAATTAGCTTCGGCGCTGGTTTGCCTGGAATAAGCGCGGTGGTGACAATGATATCGACCTCTTTTGCCTGGGCGGCAAAGAGTTCCATTTCCGCTTTAATGAACGCGTCCGACATCACTTTGGCATAGCCATCGCCGCTGCCCGCTTCCTCTTTAAAATCCAGCTCGAGGAATTCCGCGCCCATACTTTGAACTTGTTCTTTCACTTCCGGACGGGTGTCGAATGCACGCACAATCGCGCCGAGACTGTTTGCTGCGCCAATGGCGGCCAGACCTGCAACACCCGCACCAATCACCATCACTTTTGCCGGTGGCACTTTCCCGGCCGCAGTAATTTGCCCGGTAAAGAAGCGCCCAAATTCATGTGCCGCTTCAACAATGGCGCGATAACCGGCGATGTTCGCCATCGAGCTTAGTGCGTCCAGCGATTGTGCGCGTGAGATACGCGGCACAGAATCCATCGCCATCACGGTCACGTTACGTTCCGCAAGTTTTTGCATTAATTCCGGATTCTGCGCAGGCCAGATAAAACTCACCAGCGTTGTCCCTGGATTCAGTAACGCAATTTCATCATCTAACGGCGCATTGACCTTCAGAATGATCTCTGACTGCCAGACGCTATTCCCTTCTACAATTTCAGCGCCCGCTTGCACAAACGCTTTATCGTCAAAACTTGCCAGTTGACCCGCGCCGCTCTCTACCGCGACGGTAAAACCCAGTTTCAGCAGCTGTTCCACTGTTTTTGGCGTTGCTGCAACACGGGTTTCATTGGTTAACCGTTCTCTTGGTATGCCAATTCGCATGATATTCCCTTCCATCGGTTTTATTGATGATGGTTTGCCTGTGTCAGGAGCCACACAAGCCGCTCATGTACGAGCTAAATGTTACTCCGTTAAAATAAATTAGTAACAAACGCCCTATAACGTACTGAAAATTATGCCTGTGATCTAGCGCCAAAAATCAGTATTTCGGCGTGAACTCGCAAAATATTAACGATTCAGCCGTGATAGTGGGATAAACACCTTAGAACGCCGGATAAAGACTGATAATTGTCTTCGACGGTCGGGTAAAACGAGACATCGCCCCGGCACGAATCACTACTTAACATTAAATTAACTTATACAATTCAGTTGCTTCAGTAGTAATGATGCTGATACGGCTGTTTTTTAAGCATAGACGGTCATTTGAGCAGGATTAAAATTGGCTTAAGGAATGTGATATGAAAAATGACGCAGACAGTTACACCGTTTAAATGCAATAATCAGCCACGTTTCTCGTTAATAACAATACCAGTACCTGGTTTGCGCAAGGCGAAGGATTATTTTTATGAAGCTTAAGAACACCCTCCTGGCGTCGGCACTGCTTTCTGCTACGGCATTCTCCGTTAACGCAGCAACAGAACTGACACCGGAGCAAGCGGCAGCGGTTAAACCTTTTGACCGTGTAGTGGTTACCGGTCGTTTTAATGCTATTGGCGAAGCGGTGAAAGCCGTTTCTCGTCGCGCAGATAAAGAAGGTGCCGCCTCTTTTTATGTTGTCGACACTTCTGATTTTGGTAACAGCGGTAACTGGCGTGTGGTCGCTGACCTCTATAAAGCCGATGCTGAAAAAGCAGAAGAAACAAGTAATCGCGTAATTAACGGTGTTGTCGAACTGCCGAAAGATCAGGCTGTTCTGATTGAACCGTTTGACACGGTCACCGTCCAGGGCTTCTATCGTAGCCAGCCAGAAGTCAATGATGCCATCACCAAAGCAGCAAAAGCGAAAGGTGCCTACTCTTTCTACATTGTTCGTCAAATCGATGCCAACCAGGGCGGCAACCAGCGTATTACTGCATTCATCTATAAAAAAGATGCTAAGAAACGTATCGTCCAGAGCCCGGATGTGATCCCGGCAGATTCCGAAGCAGGACGTGCAGCTCTGGCTGCCGGTGGCGAAGCCGCGAAGAAAGTTGAGATCCCAGGTGTTGCGTCTACCGCATCACCAAGTTCTGAAGTCGGTCGTTTCTTTGAAACCCAGTCATCAAAAGGCGGACGTTACACTGTCACGCTTCCTGACGGCACTAAAGTCGAAGAACTGAACAAAGCGACAGCAGCGATGATGGTCCCGTTCGACAGCATCAAATTCTCTGGCAACTACGGCAACATGACCGAAGTCTCCTATCAGGTTGCGAAACGTGCCGCGAAGAAAGGTGCTAAGTATTACCACATCACCCGCCAGTGGCAGGAACGTGGTAATAACCTGACCGTCAGCGCAGATCTGTATAAATAACTATTCAGTTACTCCTATAAGGCGGCTTGATGCCGCCTTTCGCATTTTTAGTCACAAATTTCCCCGCGACCATTGCATGCAGACACATCTCTTCGTAAAATCCCGCGCTTCAGTGGCAAACTCCATTTTTATGCGTTTTGCCCTAATATTTATTCTTCTTATCACGTTTTAATCACTGGATATCGATGGAAAAGAAACTGGGACTGAGCGCACTCACCGCGCTGGTATTAAGCTCAATGCTGGGCGCGGGTGTTTTCAGTCTGCCGCAAAATATGGCGGCAGTTGCCAGCCCGGCAGCACTGCTCATCGGCTGGGGTATTACTGGCGCTGGCATTTTATTGCTGGCCTTTGCCATGCTGATCCTCACGCGCATTCGTCCCGAACTTGACGGCGGTATCTTTACCTATGCCCGCGAAGGGTTTGGCGAGCTAATCGGCTTTTGTTCCGCATGGGGATACTGGCTGTGCGCAGTCATCGCCAACGTCTCCTATCTGGTGATCGTTTTTTCCGCGTTAAGCTTTTTTACGGACACGCCGGAATTGCGCCTGTTCGGCGATGGTAATACCTGGCAATCGATAGTCGGTGCATCGGCTTTATTGTGGATTGTTCACTTTTTGATCCTGCGCGGGGTGCAAACCGCTGCCAGCATTAACCTGGTGGCGACACTGGCAAAATTGTTGCCGCTGGGTCTGTTTGTTGTGCTGGCGATGATGATGTTCAAACTGGATACCTTCAAGCTCGACTTCACCGGACTTGCACTTGGCGTACCCGTGTGGGAACAGGTGAAAAACACCATGCTGATCACCCTGTGGGTTTTCATTGGTGTGGAAGGTGCCGTGGTTGTTTCTGCGCGTGCGCGTAATAAACGTGATGTTGGCAAAGCGACACTGCTGGCGGTTCTCTCCGCTCTGGGCGTTTACTTGCTGGTAACGCTGCTTTCGCTGGGCGTGGTGGCACGTCCTGAACTGGCTGAAATTCGTAACCCGTCAATGGCCGGTCTGATGGTGGAAATGATGGGACCATGGGGCGAAATCATCATCGCTGCCGGTTTGATCGTTTCCGTTTGCGGCGCGTACTTAAGCTGGACCATCATGGCGGCAGAAGTTCCGTTCCTGGCTGCCACTCATAAAGCATTCCCACGCATTTTTGCGCGCCAGAACGCACAAGCTGCGCCATCCGCCTCGCTGTGGTTGACCAACATCTGCGTGCAAATTTGTCTGGTACTCATCTGGCTGACCGGTTCCGATTACAACACGTTGCTGACCATCGCCTCAGAAATGATTCTGGTGCCCTATTTCCTGGTCGGCGCGTTCTTGCTGAAAATCGCAACCCGTCCACTGCATAAAGCGGTAGGTGTCGGTGCCTGCATTTATGGCTTATGGTTATTGTATGCCTCTGGTCCAATGCACTTGCTGTTATCCGTTGTTCTGTATGCGCCGGGGCTGCTGGTTTTCCTGTATGCGCGCAAAACGCATACACATGATAATGTACTGAACCGTCAGGAAATGGTGCTGATTGGCATGCTGTTAATTGCCTCAGTTCCGGCGACCTGGATGCTGGTGGGATAACGTTCATCCCATCGTTGGATAGCAAAGGAGATAACGATGGGTAAAGCCCAGCCCTTGCCAATATTAATTACTGGCGGAGGTCGTCGCATCGGCCTCGCCCTCGCCTGGCATTTCATTAATCAAAAGCAACCGGTGATTGTCAGCTATCGGACGCACTATCCAGCCATTGATGGACTGATTAAGGCAGGTGCGCAGTGTATTCAGGCTGATTTTTCGACCAACGACGGTGTGATGGCGTTTGCCGATGAAGTACTAAAAAGCACCCATGGTCTGCGTGCTATTTTGCATAACGCCAGTGCGTGGATGGCGGAAAAACCAGGTACACCACTGGCCGACGTACTGGCTTGCATGATGCAGATCCACGTTAATACCCCATACCTGCTCAACCATGCGCTGGAAAGATTACTGCGTGGGCACGGACACGCCGCCAGCGATATCATTCACTTTACCGATTATGTGGTGGAGCGCGGTAGCGACAAACATGTTGCGTATGCTGCAAGCAAAGCGGCACTGGATAATATGACCCGCTCGTTTGCCCGCAAGCTGGCACCGGAAGTGAAAGTGAATTCTATTGCGCCATCGCTGATCCTGTTTAATGAACATGATGATGCCGAATATCGACAACAGGCGCTGAATAAATCACTGATGAAAACCGCGCCTGGCGAGAAAGAAGTGATCGACCTGGTCGATTACTTACTTACCAGTTGCTTTGTCACCGGACGCAGTTTCCCACTTGATGGCGGTCGTCATCTGCGTTAATGCAGCTTTATCCAGCATATAATCAACACCCATGCGCTTATCCCCCAACACGCAACAGAACCAACAAAAGCGGCGGGCAAGCGCATCATTCCGGTGAAATACCACAGCGACACCAGGTAAACAAAATAGGGAATAATCGACCACATACTAAAAATGATGGTTGCGCGTAAGGCTTCAATGCCGCGTTCGCTGGCAACAATATAATGCGCGATAAGCGCAAAGGTCGGGAAAAGTGGAATCAGCCCGGCGATATAATAATTTTTCGTTTTTGCTAAAACACCAATCAACAGCACTACCAGCGCACCGAGCGCGGCTTTGATTACCAGCCCCATTTTTTTACCTTAACACTTCCATAACAAGTCATCAGTAGAATACCTGATGAAAACTTGTTTAGAAACGATTGATAGTAAGTAAAAACAGCGCGGTGTATTGTGACGTTTTTATATCTACCGTGAATGTTATGAACACTATCGTATTTGTGGAAGATGATGCGGAAGTCGGTTCACTGATTGCCGCGTACCTGGCAAAACATGATATGCAGGTTACCGTAGAGCCGCGCGGCGACCAGGCCGAAGAAACCATTTTGCGAGAAAATCCGGATTTGGTGTTACTCGACATCATGCTACCAGGCAAGGACGGCATGACCATTTGTCGTGATTTACGCGCAAAGTGGTCTGGACCGATTGTTCTTCTAACCTCTCTCGATAGCGATATGAACCACATCCTGGCACTGGAAATGGGTGCCTGCGACTATATTCTCAAAACGACGCCCCCTGCTGTTTTGCTAGCGCGTTTACGTTTGCATTTGCGTCAGAATGAGCAAGCCACACTGAGCAAAGGTCTTCAGGAAACGTCTCTGACTCCCTACAAAGCCCTGCATTTCGGCACGTTGACCATCGATCCCATCAACCGCGTAGTCACCCTGGCTAACACTGAAATCTCGCTCTCGACAGCTGATTTCGAATTATTGTGGGAATTAGCTACCCATGCCGGGCAAATCATGGACCGCGATGCATTGCTGAAAAATTTACGCGGCGTCAGTTATGACGGACTGGATCGTAGCGTGGACGTGGCTATTTCGCGGTTAAGAAAAAAACTGCTCGATAACGCCGCAGAACCTTATCGCATTAAAACTGTGCGTAACAAAGGCTATCTTTTTGCGCCTCATGCATGGGAATAAGCGATGAAAAAACTGTTTATCCAGTTTTACCTGTTATTGTTTGTCTGCTTCCTTGTGATGTCTCTGCTGGTTGGGTTGGTGTACAAATTTACCGCCGAACGCGCGGGCAAACAGTCGCTGGATGATTTGATGAACAGTTCGCTGTATCTGATGCGCAGCGAATTGCGTGAGATCCCCCCACACGACTGGGGTAAGACGCTGAAAGAGATGGATTTAAATCTCTCTTTCGATCTGCGTGTCGAGCCATTGAGTAAATACCATCTTGATGATATTTCCATGCACCGACTGCGTGGCGGCGAAATTGTCGCCCTGGACGATCAGTACACGTTTTTGCAGCGTATCCCGCGCAGCCACTACGTGCTGGCAGTTGGTCCTGTTCCTTATCTTTATTATCTCCATCAGATGCGATTGCTGGATATCGCCCTGATCGCTTTTATTGCTATTTCCCTCGCCTTTCCGGTGTTTATCTGGATGCGTCCGCACTGGCAGGATATGTTAAAACTGGAAGCAGCGGCGCAACGATTTGGCGATGGGCATCTCAATGAGCGTATCCACTTTGATGAGGGTTCGAGCTTTGAACGACTTGGTATCGCATTTAACCAGATGGCGGACAATATCAACGCCTTGATTGCCAGCAAAAAACAGCTTATTGACGGTATCGCTCACGAACTGCGAACACCGTTAGTGCGCCTGCGTTATCGACTGGAGATGAGCGATAACCTGAGCGCCGCCGAATCCCAGGCGTTGAATCGTGATATCAGTCAACTTGAAGCTTTAATTGAAGAGCTGCTGACTTATGCCCGACTCGATCGCCCACAAAACGAGCTTCATCTTAGCGAACCAGACCTGCCGTTGTGGCTGTCAACGCATCTGGCAGACATTCAGGCAGTAACGTCCGATAAAACGGTACGGATTAAAACGCTCGCGCAAGGCCATTATGCGGCGTTGGATATGCGCTTAATGGAGCGCGTGCTGGATAATTTGCTCAATAACGCCCTGCGGTACTGCCATTCAACGGTTGAAACCAGCCTGCTACTGTCGGGGAATAGAGCGACATTAATTGTTGAGGATGATGGCCCAGGGATTGCCCCAGAAAACCGCGAACATATCTTTGAACCTTTTGTTCGCCTCGATCCCAGCCGGGATCGCTCAACCGGCGGCTGCGGGCTGGGGCTGGCAATTGTCCACTCTATAGCACTGGCAATGGGCGGTACGGTTAATTGTGACACCAGCGAACTGGGTGGTGCTCGCTTCTCGTTTAGCTGGCCGTTATGGCATAACATCCCGCAATTTACCTCTGCCTGACACTACGCGCACGATGGTCAAGTCACCACGACTGTGCTATAAAATAAGTATGTTGTAACTAAAGTGGTTAATATTATGGCGCGTTACGATCTCGTAGACCGACTCAACACTACCTTTCGCCAGATGGAACAAGAGCTGGCTGCATTTGCCGCTCATCTTGAGCAACACAAGCTATTGGTTGCCCGCGTGTTCTCTTTGCCGGAGGTAAAAAAAGAGGATGAGCATAATCCGCTTAATCGTATTGAGGTAAAACAACATCTCGGCAACGACGCGCAGTCGCTGGCGTTGCGTCATTTCCGCCATTTATTTATTCAACAACAGTCCGAAAATCGCAGCAGCAAGGCCGCTGTCCGTCTGCCTGGCGTGTTGTGTTACCAGGTCGATAACCTTTCGCAAGCAGCGTTGGTCAGTCATATTCAGCACATCAATAAACTCAAGACCACGTTCGAGCATATCGTCACGGTTGAATCAGAACTCCCCACCGCGGCACGTTTTGAATGGGTGCATCGTCATTTGCCGGGGCTGATCACCCTTAATGCTTACCGCACGCTCACCGTTCTGCACGACCCCGCCACTTTACGCTTTGGTTGGGCTAATAAACATATCATTAAGAATTTGCATCGTGATGAAGTCCTGGCACAGCTGGAAAAAAGCCTGAAATCACCACGCAGTGTCGCACCGTGGACGCGCGAGGAGTGGCAAAGAAAACTGGAGCGAGAGTATCAGGATATCGCTGCCCTGCCACAGAACGCGAAGTTAAAAATCAAACGTCCGGTGAAGGTGCAGCCGATTGCCCGCGTCTGGTACAAAGGAGATCAAAAACAAGTACAACACGCTTGCCCTACACCGCTTATTGCGCTGATTAATCGGGATAATGGCGCGGGCGTGCCGGATGTTGGGGAGTTGTTAAATTACGATGCCGACAATGTGCAACACCGTTATAAACCACAGGCGCAGCCGCTTCGTTTGATCATTCCCCGGCTGCACCTGTATGTTGCGGATTAACGCCCGGCTTTCATACTGCCGACCATCTGTTCTGGCCGTACCCAGCTGTCAAACTCGGCTTCGCTAAGATACCCCAGCGCAAGGGCCGCAGCTTTTAAGGTCAGCCCTTCTTTATGCGCTTTTTTGGCGATCTCCGCGGCTTTGTCATAACCAATGTGGGTGTTAAGCGCAGTCACCAGCATCAGCGATTCATTGAGTAATTGATTGATTCGCTCACGATTCGGTTCAATACCCACTGCGCAGTGTTTATTAAAACTTTCCATGCCATCTGCCAGCAAGCGCACCGATTGCAGGAAATTGTGGATCACCATTGGACGGAAGACGTTCAGTTCAAAGTTACCGGAAGCGCCCCCCATGTTGATCGCCACGTCGTTCCCCATCACCTGACAGCAGAGCATGGTTAATGCCTCACACTGTGTTGGATTCACTTTCCCCGGCATGATTGAGCTGCCCGGCTCATTTTCCGGGATTGAGATTTCACCAATTCCGCAGCGCGGGCCAGAGGCCAGCCAGCGGACATCATTGGCGATTTTCATCAGTGACGCAGCCAACCCTTTCAACGCGCCGTGCGCCTGAACCAGGGCATCACAGGTCGCCAGCGCTTCAAATTTGTTCGGCGCGGTAACAAACGGTGCACAGGTAATGACTGCCAGTTCATCTGCTACGCGACGCGCATACTCCGGATGGGTATTTAGTCCAGTACCCACCGCTGTACCGCCAAGAGCCAGTTCCGCTACGTGAGGCAGGCTGTATTCGATATGTTTGAGATTATGCTCGAGCATCGCTACCCAGCCGGAAATCTCCTGCCCCAGCGTTAACGGCGTGGCATCCTGCAAGTGAGTACGACCAATTTTGACGATATCGGCAAAAGCACGGGATTTCTCATTCAGTGTCTGTGTCAGGGTTTTAAGCTGAGGAATGAGTTGCTTGCGCAGCGCCAGCAGCGCCGCAACGTGCATCGCCGTCGGAAAGACATCGTTGGAACTTTGGCTTTTGTTCACGTCGTCGTTAGGGTGAACTTTACGTTCCATCCCGCGCACACCGCCGAGTAATTCACTGGCCCGGTTAGCCAGCACTTCGTTCATGTTCATGTTACTTTGCGTGCCGGAGCCGGTCTGCCAGATAGCCAGCGGGAATTCGTCGTCATGCTGTCCTGCCAGTACTTCATCCGCCGCCTGACGAATGGCGCTCGCTTTCTCTTCAGACAACAAGCCTAAATCTTCATTAACTTTTGCCGCTGCACGCTTGGTTAGCGCCAGCGCATGAATCAGTGAGGTGGGCATTTTCTCCGTCGAAATGCGGAAATGCTCCAGCGAGCGTTGAGTTTGTGCGCCCCACAGCTTATCTGCCGGGACATCAATCGCCCCCATCGAATCTTTTTCGCTGCGTACTGTATTCATGACCTGCTCCTCACCTGATTAATTTTTTCTTTCTGTTTTGCTTTCGTTAAGCAACTTTTAGCTCACTTATTATTTACCATTTGATAACAAATGTTTGGTCTTTCGTGCCATGTAAAAAAACCGCCCCGAAGGGCGGCTCTGTTTATTTCACACAGCGGGTGCATTGTGTGAGTTGTATCTGCTGGAAGAAGTCATTTCCTTTATCATCCACAAGGATAAACGCCGGGAAATCTTCCACTTCAATTTTCCAGATGGCTTCCATTCCCAGTTCCGGATATTCAACACATTCCAGGCTCTTAATACTTCCCTGCGCCAATACAGCGGCCGGACCACCGATACTGCCAAGGTAGAAGCCGCCGTGTTTTTTACAGGCATCCGTCACCTGCTGGCTGCGGTTGCCTTTCGCCAGCATGATCATACTTCCGCCCTGCGCTTGCAGTTGATCGACATAAGAATCCATCCGTCCGGCGGTCGTTGGGCCAAGAGAACCGGAGGCATAACCTTCCGGCGTTTTGGCCGGACCCGCGTAGTAAATCGGATGATCTTTGATGTACTGCGGCAGCCCTTCACCGTTATCCATCCGCTCTTTCAGTTTGGCGTGAGCAATATCACGACCGACGATAATCGTGCCGTTAAGCGATAAGCGTGTAGAAACGGGATACTGCGACAACTGTGCGAGGATCTCTTTCATCGGACGGTTAAGGTCAACGCGCACCGCTTCGCCTTCTCCCGCTTTGCGCAGCTCTTCCGGGATATATTTGCCTGGATTATGTTCCAGTTTTTCGATCCAGATCCCCTGACGGTTGATCTTCGCTTTGATATTACGGTCAGCAGAGCAGGAGACGCCCATACCGACCGGGCAGGATGCGCCGTGACGTGGCAGGCGAATCACGCGGATGTCGTGAGCGAAGTATTTACCACCAAACTGCGCACCCAGACCAAGATTTTGCGCTTCGATCAGCAATTCTTTTTCCAGTTCCACATCGCGGAACGCCTGACCGTGCTCATTCCCTTCCGTTGGCAGTTCATCATAGTATTTCGCGGAAGCCAGTTTCACCGTTTTAAGGTTCGTTTCTGCAGAAGTTCCACCAATAACGAACGCAATATGATACGGAGGACAGGCCGCCGTACCCAGCGTGCGCATCTTCTCAACCAGGTAATTTTTCAGTTTCCCCGGCGTCAGTAACGCTTTGGTTTCCTGATAGAGATACGTCTTGTTTGCCGAACCACCACCTTTGGCGATACAGAGGAATTTGTATTCGTCGCCATCAACGGCATAAAGATCGATCTGCGCTGGCAGATTGGTGCCGGTATTCACTTCTTTATACATATCCAGCGGCGCGTTTTGCGAGTAGCGCAGATTATCTTCGATATAAGTGTTATAGACACCGCGCGCCAGCGCCGCTTCATCACCACCACCGGTCCATACACGCTGCCCTTTTTTACCAACAATAATCGCGGTGCCGGTATCCTGACAGGTTGGCAGAACGCCTTTCGCCGCGATGTCGGAGTTACGCAGGAATTGCAGCGCCACATATTTATCATTTTCGCTGGCCTCCGGGTCACGCAGAATGTCGGCCACCTGTTGTTGGTGCGCCGGACGCAGCATGAACGACGCATCATGAAACGCCTGGCGCGCCAACAGAGTTAACGCTTCGGGTGCGACTTTCAAAATCTCCTGCCCTTCAAATTCAGATACGCTAACGTGTTCGCTGGTTAGCAGGTAATACTCAGTATCATCTTTTTTGAGTGGAAAAGGAGCCTGATAATGAAAGGGTTTGTTTGACATTGTTCTCTCACTTACTGCCTGGTTTGGTTATGCTCTGGGCGGGTGTTCCGTTGCCCTGTTAAAAGCGAGTAACAATATCCTACACACTTTTTTAACAAAAACTGAGACTAGTACGACTTTTTGCGGCTCCAGGTTACTTCCCGTAGGATTCTTGCTTTAATAGTGGGATTAATTTCCACATTAAAACAGGGATTGATCATGCAAAAACTCATTAACTCAGTGCAAAACTATGCCTGGGGCAGCAAAACGGCGTTGACTGAACTTTATGGTATGGAAAATCCGTCCAGCCAGCCGATGGCCGAGCTGTGGATGGGCGCACATCCGAAAAGCAGTTCACGAGTGCAGAATGCCGCCGGAGATATCGTTTCACTGCGTGATGTGATTGAGAGTGATAAATCGACTCTGCTCGGAGAGGCCGTTGCCAAACGCTTTGGCGAACTGCCTTTCCTGTTCAAAGTATTATGCGCAGCACAGCCGCTCTCCATTCAGGTTCATCCAAACAAACGCAATTCTGAAATCGGTTTTGCCAAAGAAAATGCCGCAGGTATCCCGATGGATGCCGCCGAGCGTAACTATAAAGATCCTAACCACAAGCCGGAGCTGGTTTTTGCGCTGACGCCTTTCCTTGCGATGAACGCGTTTCGTGAGTTTTCCGAGATTGTCTCCCTACTCCAGCCAGTCGCAGGTGCACATCCGGCAATTGCTCACTTTTTACAACAGCCTAATGCCGAACGTTTAAGCGAACTGTTCGCCAGCCTGTTGAATATGCAGGGTGAAGAAAAATCCCGCGCGCTGGCGATTTTAAAATCGGCCCTCGATAGCCAGCAGGGTGAACCGTGGCAAACGATTCGTTTAATTTCTGAATTTTACCCGGAAGACAGCGGTCTGTTCTCCCCGCTATTGCTGAATGTGGTGAAATTGAACCCTGGCGAAGCGATGTTCCTGTTCGCTGAAACACCGCACGCTTACCTGCAAGGCGTGGCGCTGGAAGTGATGGCAAACTCCGATAACGTGCTGCGTGCGGGTCTGACGCCTAAATACATTGATATTCCGGAACTGGTTGCCAATGTGAAATTCGAAGCCAAACCGGCTAACCAGTTGTTGACCCAGCCGGTGAAACAAGGTGCAGAACTGGACTTCCCGATTCCAGTGGATGATTTTGCCTTCTCGCTGCATGACCTTAGTGATAAAGAAACCACCATTAGCCAGCAGAGTGCCGCCATTTTGTTCTGCGTCGAAGGCGATGCAACGTTGTGGAAAGGTTCTCAGCAGTTACAGCTTAAACCGGGTGAATCAGCGTTTATTGCCGCCAACGAATCACCGGTGACTGTCAAAGGCCACGGCCGTTTAGCGCGTGTTTACAACAAGCTGTAAGAGCTTACTGAAAAAATTAACATCTCTTGCTAAGCTTATTAAAGGCTTATAACACCTTCAGGCGGCCAGTCCGCCTGATTTCATTTTATGGATAATCATTATGAATAAATCGCTGGTAGCGGTAGGCGTCATTGTTGCGCTAGGCGTAGTCTGGACAGGCGGCGCATGGTATACAGGCAAGAAGATTGAAACCCATCTCGAAGACATGGTCGCGCAGGCGAACGCGCAACTCAAACTGACAGCTCCTGAATCCAACCTGGAAGTGAGTTATCAAAACTATCATCGCGGCGTATTCAGCAGCCAGTTGCAACTGTTGGTGAAACCCATTGCCGGGAAAGAAAATCCGTGGATTAAAAGCGGTCAGAGCGTCATCTTCAACGAATCGGTTGATCATGGTCCCTTCCCGCTTGCCCAGCTTAAAAAACTGAACCTGATCCCGTCGATGGCATCAATTCAAACCACGCTGGTTAATAACGAAGTAAGCAAACCACTGTTTGATATGGCAAAAGGTGAAACGCCTTTTGAGATTAACTCGCGCATTGGTTACAGCGGTGATTCCAGTTCCGATATTTCGCTCAAGCCACTGAATTACGAGCAAAAGGATGAAAAAGTCGCCTTTAGCGGCGGCGAGTTCCAGTTAAATGCTGACAGAGACGGCAAAGCCATCTCCCTTTCCGGGGAGGCGCAAAGTGGTCGGATAGACGCAGTTAACGAATACAACCAGAAAGTGCAGTTGACCTTTAATAATCTGAAAACCGACGGTTCCAGCACGCTGGCAAGTTTTGGTGAGCGTGTAGGAAATCAAAAACTGTCACTGGAAAAAATGACCATTTCAGTGGAAGGCAAAGAACTGGCACTGCTGGAAGGCATGGAGATCAGCGGTAAATCGGATCTGGTCAATGACGGTAAAACGATCAATAGCCAACTGGATTACTCGCTAAACAGCCTGAAGGTACAGAATCAGGATCTGGGCAGCGGCAAGCTGACTTTAAAAGTCGGCCAGATTGATGGTGAAGCCTGGCATCAGTTTAGCCAGCAATATAACGCGCAAACTCAGGCGCTGCTGGCACAGCCAGAAATTGCCAACAACCCCGAACTTTATCAGGAGAAAGTGACGGAAGCCTTCTTTAGCGCCCTGCCGCTGATGCTGAAAGGCGATCCGGTGATTACTATCGCGCCGCTAAGCTGGAAAAACAGTCAGGGTGAAAGTGCCCTGAATCTGTCGCTGTTCCTGAAAGATCCGGCAACGACTAAAGAAGCGCCGCAAACGCTGGCGCAGGAAGTAGATCGTTCGGTTAAATCTCTGGATGCGAAACTGACCATTCCGGTGGATATGGCAACTGAGTTTATGACTCAGGTAGCGAAGCTGGAAGGTTATCAGGAAGATCAAGCGAAAAAACTGGCGAAACAGCAAGTTGAAGGTGCATCAGCAATGGGGCAGATGTTCCGTCTGACCACCTTGCAGGACAATACCATCACCACCAGCCTGCAATATGCTAACGGTCAGATAACGTTAAATGGGCAGAAAATGTCGTTAGAAGATTTTGTTGGCATGTTTGCGATGCCAGCTCTTAACGTTCCGGCTGTACCGGCAATTCCGCAGCAGTAATTCACGGCCAAAACGCCGGAGAATTTTCACTCCGGCGTTTTCATCTGAAAACAAACCAGAGATTGCCTGATGCGCTACGCTTATCAGGCCTACCTTTTCCTGCAACACTTTGAATTTATGAGTTTTTGTAGGCTGGATAAGGCGTTTACGCCGCATCCGGCATAAAAAACGCGCACTTTGTCAACAATCTGAAACGCCGGAGGTTTTTCTCTCCGGCGTTATTTCTTACTTCAGCATAAAGTCATATTGAATACTCATTTTCACATCCCAGTAATTCAGGCGATCGCCCAGCGCACTGCCATCGCGCTTTTCCCGCCCTTTATCGGCAGCAAGAAAGAAATTCATCCCTTGTAACGGCCCTTCGCTGACCCGATAGTTCATACCACCTAAGATACCCGCGCCTTCAATCCGCACATCTCGTTTACTGGATTCATAGCCGCGAGTCACAATCGGTGCAAATGTCAGTGTAAATTGCGGCGTTAAACGATAGTTGACGCCCAATTGCCAGGACTGCATTCCTTCACGGTTACGATCAAGACTTAATGAAAAGGGATAGCCAATGTCGGTATCCACCACGGCACCATTCATTGCATGGCGCAAATAACCACCACTGCCAAATACGCTTCCCCACGGCGCATTCCAGGTCAATTGTCCACTAACCAACGCCGTTTCATTGGGCTGGCTGGTATTACGACTTAAACCTTCGAGCTGCGCGTAAAAGCCGAGCAACTCCCCTTTCAACGTATAATTCGGGTCGAGCGGTATGCTTTTCTCGAGAATACTTTGTATCTGATTGGAAACATCTTTCTGTACCGATCCCCCCAGAGAATAGCGACTGGTATCATCATGCCAACTGGCGGCTAAAAAAGAACGTGCGCGATGTTTATCGTATTTTCCCGTCTGGCTGTTATACACCCCTTCATCACGAATACCGGTTGTTGAATCAGTCCATAAAAATACTCGTGAACGCCACATTCCCCACAGATCAATATTTGGTGTTAAAGCCCAATAACCTAATGCTCCTTCAGAAACTGTCGGTAATGTACGTTGCGAACTGCCAGCCATTAACGGAATACGATAAGGTAAGCTACCATAACTATAATCCGTCCCGAAGCGACCTAATTTAAGCAGGCTATTTTCACTGGGTTTTATTTTTACTGCCCCCAGGGCAAAGCCAAAACTTTTATCACCATCAAGATACCACCGGGTACTCATATCAGCACGAGCACCTAATTTATAAACATAATACGCCCCGCCTTCAACGCCAATAATATTGGAATAATAACCACTATTGAAATCGAGCAATCCTCCCTGTACCCATGCGTAAATATCTCTTCCCGCGCCAGCACTGGGCTTATCCGCCCTGCGCAATTCGTTTTTCAGTCTGATGCGTAGTCCCGCTTCATCGTCAGCCAGTTGCGCCGCATAAGCAGAGGTAAGGCCAGAGGCAGCCGTCAGGCAAATAACGGCCATGGCCACTATTTTTCTCATAGTTGCACCTTTGATGTTCTGATTATTTTTATTGAATATTAATTAGTGATATCGCTGATTAATTGCTGCTGCACTTTTTTACGATTATCAATTTCAACCACGATTTCTTTGAATTTTTTATCCGTGAGCGGATAAAACCAGATAATAACGAATGCCAGTAGCATAAATCCGCAAGGTACTAAGGCAATTGATGTGCGGATGCCCATAATAACTTCCGGCGTTTGCACCTGATTGGCGATATATCCGCTTAACCCCAAAATAAAGGCAGGAATTGAACCTCCGATTGCCTGACCGCATTTACGGGTAAATGAGAATAGTGAATAGGTGAGCCCTTCAATTCGCACGCCGGTCAGGTATTCACCGTATTCTACGGTATCAGCTTCCAGCGCCCACATCACGGTCATGGTAACGCCCTGACCAATTGAAGCGATGGCCAACGCAACCAACGCCACCGGCAGTGACCAGACGGAAACCCAGAAGAACAGCAGATAACCGCAGGTTCCCAGCAAAGCGCCAATCAGGAAGGTATTCTTTTTACCGATCCTCGCGACCATCCCCGGCACCAGCGGTGCCGATGCCACAGTACCAACCAGGTTTTGCACCAGTACCAGCACAGTGAACAGCCCGGTATCATTTAACACATAGCGCACGTAGAACAACGACGAGGCGCTGACCGCAAAGGTCGAAATCAGCACACACAGCGCACCGATGCACAACATAAACAGCGGGCGATTCCGTTTCAGGGTTTGCAGACTGATATTCAATGACGGCTGCGCAACGATACGTACCACATTCTCACGCGTCGATTTGAAGCAGATGAAGTAAAGCACCATTCCGGCAATCGCCAGCACAATTGTCCAGAAATGGTATACCGACACCATCTCTTCCGGGCTGGAGTTCTTAATGCTCGGTCCTATCAGAAATGCCAGGCAGACAAAGGTCAATGAAGCGGCAATCCCACGAGCCGCGCCCAGACGGGCGCGGGATTGTGGTTGTTGGGTCATCGCGGTAGCAAGTGAACCATAAGGAATATTCACCAGGCTGTAGCAAAGCCCGAGGCCCATGTAGGTCAAATATGCATACACCACTTTGCTACCATGGCTCCAGTCGGTCGGCACCCAGAATACCAGCACGCTGAAGATCATTAACGGCGCAGTACCGAAGAGTAAAAACGGGCGGAATTTTCCCCAGCGGGTATTCACACTGTCCACCACTCGTCCGGCAAAGACGTCGGCGAAGGCATCGAATACCCGCACCAGTAACAGCATGGTGCCCGCCGCAGCGGCACCGACGCCAGCGACGTCGGTGTAGTAACTCAACAGGAAGAGCGCCCCCATTGCGAAGGCGAAGTTATTGGCGACGTCACCGAGGCTGTAGCCGACGATGGTGCGCCAGGAGAGTTGTTGATTCATTGTTTGCCTCCCTGCTGCGGTTTTTCACCGAAGTTCATGCCAGTCCAGCGTTTTTGCAGCAGAAAAGCCGCCGACTTCGGTTTGCGGTCGCGAGTGAAGATCCCTTTCTTGTTACCGCCAACGCGCAATATGCCTTGCGAGGTCGCAAAATCGGCGAAATTCCATACCTGTTCACCGACGACGGCGCTGACGCGATCAAAGACGCGGTGATACATATCCAGCCATGCACACTGATACTCTTCACTCCACATGTCGGTGTACATTGAGTGCAGCCCGGCTAACGTATCCACGCCGTATTCGGTGATGATAATCGGCTGATGCAGTTTCTCCTGCCAGGCCAGAAGTTCTTTTTCCAGTACCTTCTCTGCCGTTTCCAAATCGCCGCTTTGGACATACCATCCGTAATAACGGTTCAGGCACAGCACATCAAAGAGATCGCTGATGGTATCGGTGTGAGCGTCGCAGAACATTACATTGACGCAGGTGATCGGACGCGTCGGGTCGAGTTTACGCGTTGCTTCCGCCAGTGGCGCGAAATATTCCCGTGCACCTTGCGGACGGGTATCCGGTTCGTTGGCAATACTCCACATCACCACGCTTGGGTGGTTTTTGTCACGCGCTATCAGCTCTTTAATCGCCTGTAAGTGCGCTTGCTGAGTTTCCCCGTTGACTGCCTCTTCGCTGTACAGTTCTTTCGGCTTGTTGCCCGCTTCGAAACCAATGCCTAAAGAGAGGTTAAAGCCGACAGCAGCAGTTTCATCAATCACCACGATGCCATGTTCATCTGCCCAGTCGAGCATCTCTTCAGCGTAAGGGTAATGCGAGGTACGGTAGGAGTTGGCCCCAATCCAGTCCATTAATGCGTGGTCGTGCACCATCAGCACGTTATCGAATCCTTTGCCACGCAAGTCCGCATCTTCATGACGACCAAAACCCGTAAAGTAGAACGGTTTGTGGTTAATCAGGAACTGTTCGCCCTTCACTGCCACTGACCGGATGCCGACGCGAAGCGGGTAGATATCACACTCTGTCTGGCTTTTGGCTGTGACGCACAGTTCATAGAGATAACCTTCACCCGGTTGCCAGAGGTGCGGATTCACCACTTGCAAAGTCCCGCTAGTGCCTTGTCCAGTTGCAACCACCTGTTGATCCGCATCACGCAGTTCAACGCTGACATCACCATTGGTCACCACCTGCCAGTCAACAGACGCGTGGTTACAGTCTTGCGCGACATGCGTCACCACGGTGATATCGTCCACCCAGGTGTTCGGCGTGGTGTAGAGCATTACGCTGCGATGGATCCCGGCATAGTTAAAGAAATCATGGAAGTAAGACTGCTTTTTCTTGCCGTTTTCGTCGGTAATCACCATTCCCGGCGGGATAGTCTGCCAGTTCAGTTCGTTGTTCACACAAACGGTGATACGTACACTTTTCCCGGCAATAACATACGGCGTGACATCGGCTTCAAATGGCGTATAGCCGCCCTGATGCTCCATCACTTCCTGATTATTGACCCACACTTTGCCGTAATGAGTGACCGCATCGAAACGCAGCACGATACGCTGGCCTGCCCAACCTTTCGGTATAAAGACTTCGCGCTGATACCAGACGTTGCCCGCATAATTACGAATATCTGCATCGGCGAACTGATCGTTAAAACTGCCTGGCACAGCAATTGCCCGGCTTTCTTGTAACGCGCTTTCCCACCAACGCTGATCAATTCCACAGTTTTCGCGATCCAGACTGAATGCCCACAGGCCGTCGAGTTTTTTGATTTCACGGGTTGGGGTTTCTACAGGACGTAACATAAGGGACTCCTCATTAAGATAATAATACTGGTCAACCTTTAATCTGATTAGTTAACCAATTCTGTGTTGCACACAGTTATCTGTGAGAAACCCATGGAAGAGAAATGGAAATAAAAAGAACTGACACCGCGATCAAAAAACCAAAAACTGCAATACCCACAGCGTGATATAGATCGCATTAATCTTTAAAACAGCGTTGACAGAAGCCATAAAATAAGCAACCGAACGTTCGTTCGAGCGTATTGGGAACGATAAACTCTCATGACATATGGCTACAGTGAATATTTTGGGGGGAATTCTCCGAAGCCGGGAAGGATAATTTTTGCACAGAGAAATTACGATATGAAACGCGGGCACAGTTATCACCAGCCCGCCGAAAAAGAGAGAGAATCAGGATGCGGTTAAGATACCGCCAATCATCGCGCGTAATCCCTGAGCAAACGACGCTTCACGCGCCAGGTCTTCCGCTTCGATATCGGCCAGTACACCGTAGGTCAGATCCAGCAGTAAACGTGAAGTCATTGCCGTGTTGATGTCTGGGCTTATCTCGCCTTTTTGCTGGGCATCACGCATCCGCTGGGCAACAAATTCCGTGATCGTCATATGCTTATTTTTAAGCATGGCGGCGACCTGTGGGTTACGCATCCCTTCCGCCATAATTTCAACCACCAGCGCCCGTTGTCCAAAGGCTTCATGGGTGAGAGAGACAATGGACTCGACCATATAGTCAACGAAATGAATCCCTTCAATCGGTTCCCGGAAACGGGCCAGCGCCCTCTCCTGGTCCTGTAAGATAATCGCCTGAATCAAGGCTTCTTTGGAGATGAAATGGTGATAGAGCGTCCCGGGACTAATGGCGCAAGATTTACAGATGGCTTTCATCGAGGCACTGTGAAATCCATTTTCTGAAAAAATCTCTCTGGCAGCATTGAGGATCCGGGTCCGTGTCGGTTGTGCTTCAGTCTGCATGTTATCCATCATTAAACCATTATAGTTAGCGTGAATAACTAGTTTACCGCGTTGTCAGGTGAGCGCCTATCATTGCTGTTGAATAGTGCGAAGGCACACTCTATTCGTATACTTTTCACTCTGAAATTGGTTAACCAATAGCCGTGATTTGGCTGCCAGTTATTTAGCAGAGACGTTGATGAGTTTATCCCGGTAAACAACACGCACGGTTGTTTACCGGTCCGTTAGTGTATTAATTGAGCTCCTGTACCCCACCACCGGAGACGGTGAGAATTTGTCCGCTTACCCAGCTCGCAGCAGGCGAGCAAAGGAACAGCGCTGCGTTAGCAATATCTTGCGGTTGGCCCAGACGTCTGATCGGCGTGTGCTGTAACATTTTTTGTTCAATTTCTGGTGTAATAACGGATTTCAGGGCATCGGTTAATATTGCCCCCGGCGCAATGCCATTTACCCGAATATTTTTTTCACCCAGGTCAAACGCCATATTTCTGACCAGATGACTGGCCGCAGCTTTAGATGATGCATAGGAAGTCATGTTTATATTTTTATTTTCTGCCGCCATAGAAGTGATGGTCAGAATAACGCCACCGCCATTTTTTTCCATTTCTGGCGCAACAAGTTGTGACAGATGGAAAAAAGAAAACACATTCAGTTCATAAGCACGGCGAAAATCCGCCATTGGCATATCAAACGGTTTAGGTCCACCGCCACCGGCGTTGTTAACCAGAATATCAACTTTACCCAGCTTACTGATAGCAAAGTCTGCCAGTGCAGAGAGTTCCTGTTCGGAAGTAATATCACAACGGCAGGCAAATGCCTGACCACCTAGTTGTTGAATTTCGTCTACAACATGGTTAGCTGCGTCGGCGTTAATATCACTGACCACCACAGATGCGCCAGCTGTCGCGAATGTAATGGCGATTTCTTTACCAATACCTGCACCCGCACCTGTGATGATGGCGCATTTTCCGTCGAGTCTCAGGTTGTCAGAATTAAACACATAAACCTCCTGTGAACTTCAGTAAAAATAAAAGGCACCGCCTGTGTGCCACATTTTTTATCATTAACCTTGAGGAAAGGACACTACCAGGTATAGCAGATAAAGAGAGGATTATTTCGCTGCAATGAGCCGGGCGGGAATAATAAGATTGCGTGAATGCGTCTCTTCATGGGTGATTTTTTGCATCATGCGATCCGCAAGTGTGATACCAAGTTCCCGCGCTGGCGTGCTGGCCCAGGTAACAGGTATATCATCAAGTGTGGTTGGTGTCGCATCGGTAAATGCCGCCAGCGAAACCTGTTGCTCAAAGTAACGATCGACTCCACTTTCCCCGCTTTGCCGCCCTGCTTTGAGCAAACCAAACCATGCCCCCATCGCAATAGTTTCGTTATAGCAAACCACGGCACTGATGGTCGGGTTATGACGTAAAAGCGCCGTGATAGCTTCCGCGGCTTGCTTCTGGCTGGAAGTGCACTCCAACACCCAATCGCTATGAAACGGCAGGCCAAATTTTAGTAGAGTTGCACAATAGCCCCCAACCCGTTCTGCACGGGTTAATGAGGAACTTTGCCCTCCCAGCCAGGCGATCCGCTGATGCCCATTGCGAATGAGATGCTCCGTCAACAACTGTGCAGCCTGCATGTTGTCCGGGCGAACCGTATCAACATCATCAAGATAACTGGCACGGGAAGCGAAAATCACCGGGATAGCTTTTTCTTCTGCCATCCGTCGCAGGTCATCGCTACTTCCTGCAGCTCCGGCAATTACCACACCATCGACACCCTGATTCAGTAACAGTGAAAACCGCTGTGCCAGCTGCTCACCGTCTTTACCGCCGTGAAGCAAAAAAACCATCCGTCCCTGCGCTTCCAGAGCTTCCGTCAATCCGGCCGTCAATTCGGCGTAAAACGGCGCAGATAAATCACGGACGATCAAACCAATGACGCCGCTTTGCCCGCCGCGCAGCGCCGACGCCTGGCGATTGCGCACAAATCCCAGCTCTTCAATGGCGGCGTTAACGCGTTCTCCTGTGGCGGTAGAGATTCGCCCTTTGCCACTAAGCACCAGCGAAACGGTACTTACCGACACGCCCGCAGCCAGCGCAACATCATGAATGGTTATTTTTTTGGCGGTAGCCATGCAGATGACCTACTCCCTGATTATGTGACAGATAAAACGTTTTACCTTTTATTTATCTTATACCCGCTATTATCGTTGCGTAATGTGATTTATGCCTCACTAAAATTTGATAAAACGTTTTATCTTCTCGCGCAATTTACTGAATCCAGATTGTTCTCTACGAGGAGTCGTTTTATGACGGCGAAAACAGCACCGAAAGTCACGCTGTGGGAGTTCTTCCAGCAGTTAGGCAAAACCTTCATGTTACCCGTGGCATTATTGTCGTTCTGCGGCATTATGCTCGGCATTGGTAGTTCTCTTAGCAGCCATGATGTCATAACCCTGATCCCGGTCCTGGGCAACCCCGTGTTGCAGGCTATCTTTACCTGGATGAGTAAGATTGGCTCGTTTGCTTTTAGTTTCCTGCCTGTCATGTTCTGTATCGCCATCCCGCTGGGCCTGGCACGCGAAAATAAAGGCGTAGCGGCATTCGCTGGCTTCGTCGGTTATGCGGTAATGAACCTCGCGGTAAACTTCTGGTTGACCAATAAAGGCATTCTGCCAACCACGGATGCCGCGGTTCTGAAAGCCAATAACATCCAGAGCATTCTTGGGATCCAGTCGATCGATACCGGGATCCTCGGTGCGGTGATCGCCGGTATTATCGTCTGGATGCTGCATGAGCGTTTCCATAATATCCGCCTGCCGGATGCGCTGGCATTCTTCGGCGGTACGCGCTTCGTACCAATTATCTCCTCGCTGGTGATGGGCCTTGTCGGCCTGGTGATTCCATTAGTCTGGCCGATTTTCGCCATGGGTATTAGCGGCTTGGGCCATATGATAAACAGCGCGGGTGATTTCGGACCGATGCTGTTTGGTACCGGTGAACGTCTGCTGTTGCCGTTTGGTCTGCATCACATTCTGGTGGCATTAATTCGCTTTACCGACGCAGGCGGCACGCAGGAAGTCTGCGGTCAAACCGTCAGCGGCGCACTGACCATCTTCCAGGCGCAATTGAGTTGCCCGACCACTCACGGTTTTTCTGAAAGCGCCACGCGTTTCCTTTCGCAAGGTAAAATGCCTGCGTTTCTCGGCGGTCTGCCAGGTGCAGCGTTAGCTATGTATCACTGCGCGCGCCCGGAAAATCGCCATAAAATTAAAGGTCTGCTGATTTCTGGCCTGATCGCCTGCGTCGTTGGCGGCACTACCGAACCGCTGGAATTCCTGTTCCTGTTCGTAGCGCCAGTTCTGTATGTCATCCACGCGCTGTTAACCGGCCTCGGCTTCACCGTCATGTCTGTGCTCGGCGTCACCATCGGTAATACCGACGGCAATATCATCGACTTCGTGGTGTTCGGTATTTTGCATGGTCTGTCAACCAAGTGGTACATGGTGCCAGTGGTGGCGGCAATCTGGTTTGTCGTTTACTACGTCATCTTCCGTTTCGCTATCACCCGCTTCAATCTGAAAACCCCGGGGCGCGATAGCGAAGTTGCCAGCTCAATCGAAAAAGCCGTTGCCGGTGCGCCGGGTAAATCAGGTTACAACGTTCCTGCAATCCTCGAAGCATTAGGCGGTGCCGACAATATTGTCAGCCTCGATAACTGCATTACCCGTCTGCGTTTGTCTGTGAAAGATATGTCGCTTGTTAATGTGCAGGCACTGAAGGACAATCGGGCAATTGGCGTAGTACAACTTAATCAACATAACCTGCAGGTTGTTATCGGGCCACAAGTTCAGTCAGTAAAAGATGAAATGGCCGGTCTGATGCATACTGTCCAGGCATAAGGATAAGATATGTTCGATTTTTCAAAGGTCGTGGATCGTCATGGCACATGGTGTACACAGTGGGATTATGTCGCTGACCGTTTCGGCACTGCTGACCTGTTACCGTTCACGATTTCAGACATGGATTTTGCCACTGCCCCCTGCATTATCGAGGCGCTGAATCAGCGCCTGATGCACGGCGTATTTGGCTACAGCCGCTGGAAAAACGATGAGTTTCTCGCGGCTATTGCCCACTGGTTTTCCACCCAGCATTACACCGCCATCGATTCTCAGACGGTGGTGTATGGCCCTTCTGTCATCTATATGGTTTCAGAACTGATTCGTCAGTGGTCTGAAACAGGTGAAGGCGTGGTGATCCACACACCCGCCTATGACGCATTTTACAAGGCCATTGAAGGTAACCAGCGCACAGTAATGCCCGTTGCTTTAGAGAAGCAGGCTGATGGTTGGTTTTGCGATATGGGCAAGTTGGAAGCCGTGTTGGCGAAACCAGAATGTAAAATTATGCTCCTGTGTAGCCCACAGAATCCTACCGGGAAAGTGTGGACGTGCGATGAGCTGGAGATCATGGCTGACCTGTGCGAGCGTCATGGTGTGCGGGTTATTTCCGATGAAATCCATATGGATATGGTTTGGGGCGAGCAGCCGCATATTCCCTGGAGTAATGTGGCTCGCGGAGACTGGGCGTTGCTAACGTCGGGCTCGAAAAGTTTCAATATTCCCGCCCTGACCGGTGCTTACGGGATTATAGAAAATAGCAGTAGCCGCGATGCCTATTTATCGGCACTGAAAGGCCGTGATGGGCTTTCTTCCCCTTCGGTACTGGCGTTAACTGCCCATATCGCCGCCTATCAGCAAGGCGCGCCGTGGCTGGATGCCTTACGCATCTATCTGAAAGATAACCTGACGTATATCGCAGATAAAATGAACGCCGCGTTTCCTGAACTCAACTGGCAGATCCCACAATCCACTTATCTGGCATGGCTTGATTTACGTCCGTTGAATATTGACGACAACGCGTTGCAAAAAGCACTTATCGAACAAGAAAAAGTCGCGATCATGCCGGGGTATACCTACGGTGAAGAAGGTCGTGGTTTTGTCCGTCTCAATGCCGGCTGCCCACGTTCGAAACTGGAAAAAGGTGTGGCTGGATTAATTAACGCCATCCGCGCTGTTCGTTAACCCCAATTGCGCAACGTAAAAAATCGTTGCGCAATCGTGGATTTTTACCCTGCTTTGTTTTTATAATGGTGCGCACTTTTATATCCAGAAAAAGAGTGCGACCATGATTGATACCACCCTGCCATTAACTGATATCCATCGCCACCTTGATGGCAACATTCGTCCCCAGACCATTCTTGAACTTGGCCGCCAGTATAATATCTCGCTTCCTGCACAATCCCTGGAAACACTGATTCCCCACGTTCAGGTCATTGCCAACGAACCCGATCTGGTGAGCTTTCTGACCAAACTTGACTGGGGCGTTAAAGTTCTCGCCTCTCTTGATGCCTGTCGCCGCGTGGCATTTGAAAACATTGAAGATGCAGCCCGTCACGGCCTGCACTATGTCGAGCTGCGTTTTTCACCAGGCTACATGGCAATGGCACATCAGCTGCCTGTAGCGGGTGTTGTCGAAGCGGTGATCGATGGCGTACGTGAAGGTTGCCGCACCTTTGGTGTGCAGGCGAAGCTTATCGGCATTATGAGCCGGACCTTCGGCGAAGCCGCCTGTCAGCAAGAGCTGGAGGCCTTTTTAGCCCACCGTGACCAGATTACCGCACTTGATTTAGCCGGTGATGAACTTGGTTTCCCGGGAAGTCTGTTCCTTTCTCACTTCAACCGCGCGCGTGATGCGGGCTGGCATATTACCGTCCATGCAGGCGAAGCTGCCGGGCCGGAAAGCATCTGGCAGGCGATTCGTGAACTGGGTGCGGAGCGTATTGGACATGGCGTAAAAGCCATTGAAGATCGGGCGCTGATGGATTTTCTCGCCGAGCAACAAATTGGTATTGAATCCTGTCTGACCTCCAATATTCAGACCAGCACCGTAGCAGAGCTGGCTGCACATCCGCTGAAAACGTTCCTTGAGCATGGCATTCGTGCCAGCATTAACACTGACGATCCCGGCGTACAGGGAGTGGATATCATTCACGAATATACCGTTGCCGCGCCAGCTGCTGGGTTATCCCGCGAGCAAATCCGCCAGGCACAGATTAATGGTCTGGAAATGGCTTTCCTCAGCGCTGAGGAAAAACGCGCACTGCGAGAAAAAGTCGCCGCGAAGTAACAAAATGGATGGTGCAAATGCACCATCCATTTTTCATGCAAGGCACAAAGTCGCGCGATGTTTGGCGGATTCGATGCCCAGCTCAATCAACTCCATTACCTGGATTGCCTGGCTTGCCGGAACCGGATTTTCACCATCGCCATTTAACGCATCACGAATAGCCGCATAGTAAGCCGGATAATTCCCAGGCACCGTCAACAGCGTTTCTTCGACACGTTCCTCACCTTCCACGCGGGTAAGTACGCCATCACGCATATCGTAGCCCCAGTCTTCCTGCGGTAGACGCTCGCCATTTTTCAGACGTTCTTCCTGTGGATCGAGGCCATATTTCACATAACTGCCTCGGGATCCATGCACGATATACCGTGCTGACTCAGCGGCTGCCAGCATGGTACCGTGTAAAATGACTCGCCGCTGTGGATAGGACAAGATGGCGTGGAAATAATCGGTCGACTGCGCTCCGGGCCGTAACTGTGCCAAATCTACCGTCATGCTGACCGGTAAACCAAAAAGCGTAATGGCCTGATCAAGAAGATGTGGTGCTAAATCGTACCAGATACCGCTGCCTGGGCCGCCCTGTTCACGCCAACGATCGCGCACCTGCGGACGGAAGCGGTCAAAATGAGACTCAAAGTAAGCAACTTCACCCAGCACGCCTTCCGCGAGTAAACCTTTTAGCGTCAAGAAATCGCTATCCCAGCGACGGTTATGGAATACAGACAGCACACGCCCCAGGCTTTTTGCCAGCGCATCCAGCTCTCGCGCTTGTGACAGTGTCACGGTAAAGGGTTTATCAACGACCACATGTTTACCCGCCTCAAGCGCCGCTTTGGCTAACGGGAAATGGGTATCGTTGGGTGTAGGAATGACAATCAGGTCTATGTTGGGATCGTTAAACAGATGCTTCGGCTCAGAGACAACCGTAACCGTTGGCCAGTCGGCTTTTACTTTTGTTTCATCACTGCTGGAGATTACCGCCAGTTCCAGCCCGGGCGTGCCCGCAATCAGGGGCGCATGGAAGGTTTTGCTCGCATAACCATACCCAATCAACCCAACACGGATGTTGTCGCTCATGTCATTGCCTCTCATTGAAGTATGATGGCTATTTGACACTATCCTTTACCCACGCTCAACAGTTTAATAACCTGCCAGCAATAAGGGATGTTGTTTAACTTAAGTCAAAAAAATAGCGAATTTTCCAACGACAAAAGCTAAATATCGCAAAAACCTCAGTAAAAATCTTGCTGGAGCTATTATTGCTAAGTAACATTTATCCCCTGAAGTTAATGGATCAATCAAGAGAGATGTGGGCTGTAATGAATCGTCTTATTGAATTAACAGGTTGGATCGTTCTTGTCGTTTCAGTCATTCTTCTTGGCGTGGCGAGTCACATTGACAACTATCAGCCACCTGAACAGAGTGCTTCGGTACAACACAAGTAAGCTCTGCACTTGTGGAGCGACATGCTGCCCGTCCGGGTGCATGTTTTCACTTGTCGGATATTAAACCAGGAATTTATTATCTTGTTCGATGTTGTTGGTGATTGTCAGGGATAGTAAAGCGCGTTACTCTTTTCAGAGCAGTTTTTCATCCCTGAATATTTGCCATCAGCGCATTCTTATTATTGTAATAACACAAGCGTTCACTTTTGGTGAAATTTTATCATCACTAATAATACCTACCCCTTTGGTATTAATTATTTTATGGACCTTTTATGACTGTTCAGGACTACTTATTAAAATTTCGCAAAATCAGTTCACTCGAAAGTCTGGAAAAACTCTACGACCATCTTAATTACACCCTGACGGACGATCAGGAACTGATCAATATGTATCGTGCTGCCGATCACCGTCGCGCAGAGCTGGTTTCTGGCGGGCGTTTGTTTGACCTCGGCCAGGTACCGAAGTCCGTCTGGCACTATGTCCAATAAAGAAAGTAGCGATCGGTTATAAAAGCCTTATAATAACGCCCCTAAAATTAGATTTGCCTGTTTGCGTCGCTATTCTGGAGAACCTATGACCACCACAACGCCACAACGTATTGGAGGCTGGTTGCTTGGCCCGTTGGCCTGGCTTTTAGTCGCTCTGTTGAGTACGACGCTGGCGTTGTTGCTGTATACCGCTGCGTTATCTTCTCCGCAAACATTTCAAACGCTCGGCGGACAAGCACTGACGACACAAATCTTATGGGGCGTTTCTTTTATTACCGCTATCGCCTTGTGGTATTACACACTGTGGTTGACCATCGCTTTCTTTAAACGTCGGCGTTGTGTTCCTAAACACTATATTATCTGGCTGCTTATTTCCGTATTGCTGGCAGTAAAAGCATTCGCTTTTTCACCCGTGGAAGATGGCATAGCCGTTCGCCAGTTGCTGTTTACTTTGTTGGCAACCGCATTGATCGTCCCCTATTTCAAACGCTCGTCGCGGGTAAAAGCGACGTTTGTGAATCCGTAATAACCTTACAGTTAACCTGTTGTCGCCTGCTCTGGATTAACGGATAATAGGCGGCTTTTTTATTTCAGGCCGAAAAATGACTGACTACCTGTTACTGTTTGTCGGAACTGTACTGGTCAATAACTTTGTACTGGTCAAGTTTCTCGGTCTCTGTCCGTTTATGGGGGTTTCCAAAAAACTGGAAACCGCGATGGGCATGGGGCTGGCAACAACGTTTGTGATGACGCTGGCGTCTATTTGCGCCTGGCTTATCGATACGTGGATTTTGATCCCACTTAATCTGATTTACCTGCGCACCCTGGCATTTATTCTGGTGATTGCTGTGGTCGTGCAGTTCACCGAGATGGTGGTGCGCAAAACCAGCCCGGTGCTTTACCGTCTGCTGGGGATTTTTTTGCCGCTTATCACCACCAACTGTGCAGTGCTCGGCGTGGCGTTGCTGAATATCAATCTCGGGCACAATTTCTTGCAGTCGGCGCTGTACGGTTTTTCCGCCGCTGTCGGTTTCTCGCTGGTGATGGTGCTCTTCGCCGCCATCCGCGAACGCCTTGCTGTGGCTGATGTCCCGGCACCTTTTCGCGGTAATGCCATTGCGTTAATTACCGCAGGTCTTATGTCTCTGGCCTTTATGGGCTTTAGTGGTTTGGTGAAGTTGTAATGAATGCTATCTGGATTGCCGTTGCCGCCGTGAGCCTGCTGGGCCTGGCGTTTGGCGCCATTCTGGGTTATGCCTCCCGCCGTTTTGCGGTGGAAGACGATCCGGTCGTTGAGAAAATTGACGAAATCTTACCGCAGAGCCAGTGTGGTCAGTGCGGTTATCCCGGCTGTCGCCCCTACGCGGAAGCCATCAGCTGTAACGGTGAAAAAATCAACCGTTGCGCCCCAGGTGGCGAAGCTGTGATGCTAAAAATTGCCGAGTTGCTTAATGTCGAGCCGCAGCCGCTGGATGGCGAAGCGCAAGAGATAACGCCTGCGCGGATGGTGGCGGTTATTGATGAAAATAACTGTATTGGCTGCACTAAATGTATTCAGGCGTGTCCGGTAGACGCCATCGTTGGCGCTACCCGTGCCATGCATACGGTAATGAGTGATCTCTGTACGGGCTGCAATTTATGTGTTGATCCGTGCCCGACGCACTGCATCTCGTTGCAACCGGTCGCAGAAACACCTGACTCCTGGAAATGGGATCTGAACACCATTCCCGTGCGTATCATTCCCGTGGAACACCATGCTTAAGTTATTCTCTGCATTCAGAAAAAATAAAATCTGGGATTTCAACGGCGGCATCCATCCACCGGAGATGAAAACCCAGTCCAACGGTACACCCCTGCGCCAGGTACCCCTGGCGCAGCGTTTTGTTATTCCACTGAAACAGCATATTGGCGCTGAAGGTGAGTTGTGCGTTAGCGTCGGCGATAAAGTATTGCGCGGCCAGCCGCTTACCCGTGGTCGCGGCAAAATGCTGCCTGTTCACGCGCCCACCTCGGGTACCGTTACGGCTATTGCGCCCCACTCTACGGCTCATCCTTCAGCTTTAGCTGAATTAAGCGTGATTATTGATGCCGATGGTGAAGACTGCTGGATCCCGCGCGACGGCTGGGCCGATTATCGCACTCGCAGTCGCGAAGAGTTAATCGAGCGCATACATCAGTTTGGTGTTGCCGGGCTGGGCGGTGCAGGATTCCCGACAGGCGTTAAATTGCAGGGTGGCGGAGATAAGATTGAAACGTTGATTATCAACGCGGCTGAGTGCGAGCCGTACATTACCGCCGATGACCGTTTGATGCAGGATTGCGCGGCTCAGGTCGTAGAGGGTATTCGCATTCTTGCGCATATTCTGCAGCCACGCGAAATTCTTATCGGCATTGAAGATAACAAACCGCAGGCGATTTCCATGCTGCGCGCGGTGCTGGCGGACTCTAACGATATTTCTCTGCGGGTGATTCCAACCAAATATCCTTCTGGCGGTGCTAAACAATTAACCTACATTCTGACCGGGAAGCAGGTTCCACATGGCGGGCGTTCATCCGATATCGGCGTATTAATGCAAAACGTCGGCACTGCTTATGCAGTGAAACGTGCCGTTATTGATGGCGAGCCGATTACCGAGCGTGTTGTAACCCTGACTGGCGAAGCAATCGCTCGCCCGGGCAACGTCTGGGCACGGCTGGGGACGCCAGTGCGTCATTTATTGAATGATGCCGGATTCTGCCCCTCTGCCGATCAAATGGTGATTATGGGTGGCCCGCTAATGGGCTTTACCTTGCCATGGCTGGATGTCCCGGTCGTAAAGATTACCAACTGTCTGTTGGCTCCCTCTGCCAATGAACTTGGCGAACCACAGGAAGAACAAAGCTGCATCCGGTGTAGCGCCTGTGCTGACGCCTGCCCTGCGGATCTTTTGCCGCAACAGTTGTACTGGTTCAGCAAAGGTCAGCAACACGATAAAGCTACCACGCATAACATTGCTGATTGCATTGAATGTGGGGCTTGCGCGTGGGTTTGCCCGAGCAATATTCCCCTGGTGCAATATTTCCGTCAGGAAAAAGCTGAAATTGCGGCTATTCGTCAGGAAGAAAAGCGCGCCGCAGAAGCCAAAGCGCGTTTCGAAGCGCGCCAGGCTCGTCTGGAGCGCGAAAAAGCGGCTCGCCTTGAACGACATAAGAGCGCAGCCGTTCAACCTGCAGCCAAAGATAAAGATGCGATTGCTGCCGCTCTGGCGCGGGTGAAAGAGAAACAGGCCCAGGCTACACAGCCTATTGTGATTAAAGCGGGCGAACGCCCGGATAACAGTGCAATTATTGCAGCACGGGAAGCCCGTAAAGCGCAAGCCAGAGCGAAACAGGCAGAACTGCAGCAAACTAACGACGCAGCAACCGTTGCTGATCCACGTAAAACTGCCGTTGAAGCAGCTATCGCCCGCGCCAAAGCGCGCAAGCTGGAACAGCAACAGGCTAATGCGGAACCAGAAGAACAGGTCGATCCGCGCAAAGCCGCCGTCGAAGCCGCTATTGCCCGTGCCAAAGCACGCAAGCTGGAACAGCAACAGGCTAATGCCGAGCCAGAACAACAGGTCGATCCGCGCAAAGCCGCCGTCGAAGCCGCTATTGCCCGTGCCAAAGCACGCAAGCTGGAACAGCAACAGGCTAATGCGGAACCAGAAGAACAGGTTGATCCGCGCAAAGCCGCCGTCGAAGCCGCTATTGCCCGAGCCAAAGCGCGCAAACTGGAACAGCAACAGGCTAATGCGGAACCAGAAGAACAGGTTGATCCGCGCAAAGCCGCCGTCGAAGCCGCTATTGCCCGTGCCAAAGCGCGCAAGCTGGAACAGCAACAGACTAACGCAGAACCAGAAGAACAGGTTGATCCGCGCAAAGCGGCAGTTGCCGCGGCTATTGCCCGCGCTCAGGCCAAAAAAGCCGCCCAGCAGAAGGTTGTAAACGAGGACTAAATGGTATTCAGAATAGCTAGCTCCCCTTATACCCATAACCAGCGCCAGACATCGCGCATTATGCTGTTGGTGTTGCTCGCAGCCGTGCCAGGAATCGCAGCGCAACTGTGGTTTTTTGGTTGGGGTACTCTCGTTCAGATCCTGTTGGCATCGGTTAGTGCTCTGTTAGCCGAAGCTCTCGTACTCAAACTACGCAAGCAGTCGGTAGCCGCAACGTTGAAAGATAACTCAGCATTGCTGACAGGCTTATTGCTGGCGGTAAGTATTCCCCCCCTCGCGCCATGGTGGATGGTCGTGCTGGGTACGGTGTTTGCGGTGATCATCGCTAAACAGTTGTATGGCGGTCTGGGACAAAACCCGTTTAATCCGGCAATGATTGGTTATGTGGTCTTACTGATCTCCTTCCCCGTGCAGATGACCAGCTGGTTACCGCCACATGAAATTGCGGTCAACATCCCTGGTTTTATCGACGCCATCCAGGTTATTTTTAGCGGTCATACCGCCAGTGGTGGTGATATGAACACACTACGCTTAGGTATTGATGGCATTAGTCAGGCGACACCGCTGGATACATTTAAAACCTCTGTCCGTGCCGGTCATTCGGTTGAACAGATTATGCAATATCCGATCTACAGCGGTATTCTGGCGGGCGCTGGTTGGCAATGGGTAAATCTCGCCTGGCTGGCTGGCGGCGTATGGTTGCTATGGCAGAAAGCGATTCGCTGGCATATTCCCCTCAGCTTCTTAGTAACGCTGGCGTTATGCGCAATGTTGGGCTGGTTGTTCTCACCAGAAACACTGGCAGCACCGCAAATTCATCTGCTGTCTGGAGCGACCATGCTCGGCGCATTCTTTATTTTGACTGACCCGGTTACCGCTTCTACGACCAATCGTGGTCGTCTTATTTTCGGCGCGCTTGCGGGCTTATTAGTCTGGTTGATCCGCAGTTTCGGCGGCTATCCTGACGGCGTGGCTTTTGCCGTCCTGCTGGCGAACATCACGGTTCCTCTGATCGATTACTACACGCGTCCGCGCGTCTACGGCCATCGCAAAGGGTAAACCATGCTGAAAACTATCCGAAAACACGGCATTACGTTGGCGCTATTTGCAGCGGGTTCAACAGGGTTAACTGCGGCCATCAACCAGATGACCAAAACGACGATTGCTGAACAGGCCAGTCTGCAACAAAAGGCGTTATTTGATCAGGTGCTGCCAGCCGAACGCTATAACAATGCGCTGGCACAGAGTTGCTATCTGGTAACTGCGCCAGAGTTAGGTAAAGGTGAGCATCGGGTTTACATCGCCAAACAGGATGACAAACCGGTAGCCGCCGTTCTGGAAGCAACCGCGCCAGATGGCTATTCCGGTGCGATTCAGCTGCTGGTGGGAGCCGATTTTAACGGCACGGTACTTGGCACGCGCGTGACAGAGCACCACGAAACGCCAGGGCTTGGCGATAAAATCGAACTGCGCCTTTCTGACTGGATCACCCATTTTGCGGGTAAAAAAATCAGTGGTGCAGATGATGCGCACTGGGCGGTGAAGAAAGATGGTGGTGATTTCGACCAGTTCACCGGCGCGACGATTACTCCCCGCGCGGTGGTTAATGCGGTAAAACGCGCCGGATTGTACGCTCAGACGTTACCGGCACAACTTTCTCAACTTCCTGCCTGTGGAGAATAAAGCGTGAGCGAAATTAAAGACGTTATTGTTCAGGGGTTGTGGAAAAACAACTCTGCGCTGGTCCAGTTGCTCGGCCTTTGTCCTCTGTTGGCGGTCACGTCCACTGCCACTAACGCTCTGGGTTTAGGACTTGCGACTACGCTGGTACTGACGCTGACCAACCTGACCATTTCGACGCTGCGTCACTGGACGCCAGCCGAGATCCGCATTCCCATTTACGTGATGATCATCGCCTCGGTGGTCAGCGCTGTACAGATGCTGATCAACGCCTACGCCTTTGGCCTGTATCAATCATTAGGGATTTTTATTCCGCTGATTGTCACTAACTGTATCGTTGTGGGCCGCGCTGAAGCCTTCGCCGCCAAAAAAGGTCCGGCGCTTTCGGCACTGGACGGCTTTTCAATTGGTATGGGCGCAACCTGCGCCATGTTCGTGCTGGGTTCACTACGCGAAATTATCGGCAATGGCACATTGTTTGACGGTGCAGATGCGCTGTTAGGTAGCTGGGCAAAAGTATTACGCGTGGAGATTTTCCACACCGACTCCCCTTTCCTGCTGGCGATGCTGCCACCAGGTGCATTTATTGGCCTGGGACTGATGCTGGCAGGAAAATACCTGATTGATGAAAGAATGAAAAAGCGCCGTGCTGAAGCAGCTGCAGAACGTGCATTGCCAAACGGTGAAACAGGGAATGTCTGATGAATAAAGCAAAACGCCTGGAGATCCTCACTCGCCTGCGTGAGAACAATCCTCATCCCACCACCGAGCTTAATTTCAGTTCGCCTTTTGAATTGCTGATTGCCGTACTGCTTTCCGCTCAGGCGACCGATGTCAGTGTTAATAAGGCGACGGCGAAACTCTACCCGGTGGCGAATACGCCTGCAGCGATGCTTGAACTGGGCGTTGAAGGGGTGAAAACCTATATCAAAACGATTGGGCTTTATAACAGCAAAGCAGAAAATATCATCAAAACCTGCCGTATCTTGCTGGAGCAGCATAATGGCGAGGTTCCGGAAGATCGTGCTGCGCTTGAAGCCCTGCCCGGCGTAGGTCGTAAAACAGCCAACGTCGTATTAAACACTGCATTCGGCTGGCCGACTATTGCTGTCGACACGCACATTTTCCGCGTTTGTAATCGTACTCAATTTGCGCCGGGGAAAAACGTCGAACAGGTAGAAGAAAAGCTACTGAAAGTGGTTCCGGCAGAGTTTAAAGTCGACTGCCACCATTGGTTGATCCTGCACGGGCGTTATACCTGCATTGCCCGCAAGCCCCGCTGTGGCTCTTGTATTATTGAAGATCTTTGTGAATACAAAGAGAAAGTTGACATCTGAAGAAAAGGGGTAACACCGATTACCCCATTGATAACCTTTCTTTATCCTCTTTTAAAACATCTTTTTAACGTCAATGATGCCATTGCTTAGCGTTATCATCAGGTAATCCGTTTGCGGATAACCAAAAATGCAGGTTAATTGTTTTTTTAATAGCGAAATTTTCTATTCATTCGTGATCAAGATCACGATGCTGTCGCAATGTAAAAACATTGCAAGAATCAGGTTAAAATCATTTAAATTTACACACGCAACAAATATTGACCTACAAAACATTACACTGGCTATTTTTCAGAAACTGGACTATCTCACTAGTAAAAACGCTAAATAGCAGAACATATCGCCGTTAAGCCATCACCCCCCTCTCAGTGCAGTGAAAAAATCTGCCGTTACGTTTTTTGAAAAATTTAACGCTGGATAACATTTCCCGGAATGGTTGAATTCCCCGCCTCAGTTATATGTAACAGATTATTACAAAGGACTTGTCTGAAAGTGCAAGATAGTGAACATTACCTGCCGTTTCCCCTCCCACTATAACAATTGCGCGTATGTTTTTTATACATAACGCGAGAAAGCACCCCCGTTAATATGGGATGTAAAAAAAGAGGTAAAAGTGTCCACTGCAAACCAAAAACCAACTGAAAGCGTCAGTTTGAACGCTTTCAAACAACCGAAGGCGTTCTATCTCATCTTCTCGATTGAGTTATGGGAACGTTTTGGTTATTACGGCCTACAAGGAATTATGGCTGTTTACCTGGTTAAACAACTGGGTATGTCTGAAGCGGATTCAATCACCCTTTTCTCTTCCTTTAGTGCCCTGGTTTATGGTCTGGTCGCTATCGGCGGCTGGTTAGGTGACAAGGTACTGGGTACTAAACGCGTAATTATGCTCGGCGCTATTGTGCTGGCGATTGGTTATGCTCTGGTTGCCTGGTCTGGTCACGACGCCGGTATCGTTTATATGGGTATGGCGGCTATTGCGGTCGGTAACGGCCTGTTTAAAGCTAACCCGTCTTCTCTGCTTTCTACATGCTATGAGAAAAACGACCCGCGTCTGGACGGTGCATTCACCATGTACTATATGTCCGTCAACATCGGCTCTTTCTTCTCTATGATTGCTACGCCGTGGCTGGCCGCGAAATACGGCTGGAGTGTTGCGTTTGCGTTGAGCGTTGTAGGCCTGCTGATCACTATCGTTAACTTCGCCTTCTGCCAACGCTGGGTTAAACAGTACGGTTCAAAACCAGACTTCGAGCCTATCAACTACCGTAACCTGCTGCTGACCATTATTGGTGTTGTGGCACTGATCGCTATCGCCACCTGGCTGCTGCACAATCAGGAAGTTGCGCGTATGGCGCTGGGCGTTGTTGCCTTCGGTATCGTGGTTATCTTCGGTAAAGAAGCCTTCGCGATGAAAGGTGCTGCGCGTCGTAAAATGATCGTTGCCTTCATCCTGATGCTCGAAGCCATTATCTTCTTCGTGCTGTACAGCCAGATGCCAACGTCACTGAACTTCTTTGCGATTCGTAACGTTGAGCACTCCATTCTGGGTCTGGCCGTAGAACCTGAGCAGTATCAGGCACTGAACCCGTTCTGGATCATCATCGGTAGTCCGATTCTGGCCGCTATCTATAACAAGATGGGCGATACCCTGCCGATGCCAACCAAGTTTGCAATCGGCATGGTGATGTGTTCTGGTGCGTTCCTGATTCTGCCGCTGGGTGCGAAATTCGCGTCTGACGCTGGTATCGTGTCTGTAAGCTGGCTGGTCGCAAGCTATGGCCTGCAGAGCATCGGGGAACTGATGATCTCTGGTCTGGGTCTGGCAATGGTTGCTCAACTCGTTCCGCAGCGTCTGATGGGCTTCATTATGGGTAGCTGGTTCCTGACCACTGCCGGTGCAAACCTGATTGGTGGTTATGTTGCGGGTATGATGGCTGTGCCGGATAACGTTACCGATCCGCTGATGTCACTGGAAGTCTATGGTCGCGTATTCTTGCAGATTGGTGTCGCTACTGCCGTTATTGCAGTACTGATGCTGCTGACCGCGCCGAAACTGCACCGCATGACGCAGGATGACGCTGCAGACAAAGCGGCGAAAGCAGCCGTAGCGTAAAATTCAGGGAAACTCTTTTACAAGCCGCTAACTTTTCGTTAGCGGCTTTTTTTTTGTTCAGCAACGCACTACCATACTTTAAACCACAGACAAAAGGAGTTACCGATGAAATTGTTCTACAAACCGGGTGCCTGCTCTCTCGCTTCCCATATCACCCTGCGTGAGAGCGGAAAGGATTTTACCCTCGTCAGTGTGGATTTAATGAAAAAACGTCTCGAAAACGGTGACGATTACTTTGCCGTTAACCCTAAGGGGCAGGTGCCTGCATTGCTGCTGGATGACGGTACTTTGCTGACGGAAGGCGTAGCGATTATGCAGTATCTTGCCGACAGCGTCCCCGACCGCCAGTTGCTGGCACCGGTAAACAGTATTTCCCGCTATAAAACCATCGAATGGCTGAATTACATCGCCACCGAGCTGCATAAAGGTTTCACACCTCTGTTTCGCCCTGATACACCGGAAGAGTACAAACCGACAGTTCGCGCGCAGCTGGAGAAGAAGCTGCAATATGTGAACGAGGCACTGAAGGATGAGCACTGGATCTGCGGGCAAAGATTTACAATTGCTGATGCCTATCTGTTTACGGTTCTGCGCTGGGCATACGCGGTGAAACTGAATCTGGAAGGGTTAGAGCACATTGCAGCATTTATGCAACGTATGGCTGAACGTCCGGAAGTACAAGACGCGCTGTCAGCGGAAGGCTTAAAGTAATAGCCATCGGCCCACAGGTCGTTGTGGGCCGAAATGAGATATTTCAGAGCTTTGTTGCGCTGAAGTAATGTTCTGGTTTGGCAATACGATCCTGAGCAGCCACCACTTGCAGCTCATATTCCTGCATTGCTTTGGTGGTCACCATGATTTCGTAGACTGCAGCGGTCACATGTTCCAGCGCCTCCTGCAGCGTTGCCCCCTGAAGCAGTTTCACCAGCAGTAAACCGCTCGTCACATCACCAACACCTACCGGCTGGCGCATACCAAAATCCACCAGCGGACGGCTGATATGCCAGGCTTCATCGGCGGTGACCAGCAGCATTTCAAAACGGTCACGGCTGTAGCCAGCTCGCGCCAGGTGTTTAACCAACACAATTTGTGGCCCTTGCGCAATGAGTTCGCGCGCTGCCAGAACCGCTTCTTCGACGTTATTTACCGCATGCTCACAGAGTATTTCCAGCTCAACCAGATTTGGCGCAATGATATCGCTGGCAGGCAAACCGTGCCGCACATGAAACTCTGCGACACCCGGTGCAACGATACAGCCTTTTTCCGGATGACCCATTACCGGATCGCAAAAATATTTCGCCTGCGGATTCGCGGCTTTCACCTGACGGACGATACCGAGGATATGTTCACCCTGCTCCGCCGATCCCAGATAGCCACTTAATACGGCATCACAGGTGTGTAATTTATCAATGGCGGCAATGCCTTGCACAATTTCGGTTAAATGGCTGGGCGGCATCACGCAGCCAGTCCATTTGCCGTATTGGGTGTGATTAGAAAATTGAACGGTGTTCAGCGGCCAGACGTTCGCGCCCAGGCGGCGCATCGGAAACTCTGCCGCACTGTTACCCGCATGACCATAAACAACGTGAGACTGGATAGCGAGAATATTTTTCATCATGTTCCCTGTATAAAAACCAGGGGGAGTGATTTCTCACTCCCCCTTTCCACTTAATGCATTATTTCCAGCAAATCAGACAGTAATTCTTTTTACCGCGACGCAGTAAGGTAAAACGACCAAACAGACGATCTTCTTCTTTAAAGAAGTATTCAGGATCGGACTGTTTTTCACCGTTAATGGTGATGGCATTGGAGGCGATAGTTTTACGTGCCTGACCACGGGAAGGTTGCAGTTCAGAATCGACCAGTGCCTGCATCAGGTCTGCGCCCTTTTCCATCTCAACCATCGGTACGCCGTCCTGCGCCAGTAGTTCGAAGTCCGCTTCACTCAGCGCACTCAAAGAACCGCTGAACAGGCATTCGGTAATACGTTTTGCCGCCTGTAAACCTTCTTCACCGTGAACCAGACGAGTCACCTGCTCCGCCAGTACATACTGGGCGCGCGGTGCTTTACCGCTGTTTTTATCTTCTTCTTCCAGGGCGTTGATCTCTTCAATGCTCATAAAGGTGAAGAACTTCAGGAAGCGGTAAACGTCGGCATCCGCAGTGTTGATCCAGAACTGGTAGAATTTGTACGGGCTGGTTTTCTTCGGATCCAACCAGACTGCGCCGCCTTCAGTTTTACCAAATTTGGTGCCATCTGCTTTAGTGATCAGCGGAACGGTCAGGCCAAACACCTGATTCTGATGCAGACGACGGGTCAGGTCGATACCAGAAGTGATGTTACCCCACTGGTCAGAACCACCAATTTGCAGCACCACACCGTACTGTTTGTTCAGACAGGCGAAGTCATAACCCTGCAACAGGTTGTAGGAAAACTCAGTGAACGAAATCCCCTGATCTTCACGGTTGAGACGCTGCTTAACCGCTTCTTTGTTGATCATCTGGTTAACGGAGAAGTGTTTGCCAATATCGCGCAGGAAGGTCAGCACATTCATATTGCCGAACCAGTCATAGTTGTTCGCCGCGATAGCAGAGTTTTCTCCACAGTCGAAATCGAGGAACGGGGCAACCTGCTTACGGATTTTGTCCACCCACTCCTGAACAGTTTCTTCGGTGTTCAGCTTACGCTCGGCAGCTTTGAAGCTCGGGTCGCCAATCAGACCCGTCGCGCCGCCTACCAGCGCAACCGGCTTGTGGCCCGCCTGCTGGAAGCGTTTCAGGCATAACAATGGAACAAGATGCCCCAAATGCAAGCTGTCAGCGGTAGGATCGAAGCCGCAATAGAGCGCGATCGGGCCTTGCGCCAGTCGCTCTGCTAACGCTTCCTCGTCCGTCACCTGGGCTACCAGCCCCCGCTCTTGCAATTGTTTAATCAAGTTACTGCTTGCCATCAAAATCTCCATGTATATAACGACTGCACCTTTGCCGGTACACGACTTTTCGCCAGATGCGAAAGAGACATAGAATAAAGTGCCAGAATCAGGAGTACCAGCGATTAAAGCAAGATTTTTGCATCTTTTCAGGGTGCAAGACGATCAATCTTCCACGCATCATTTTCACGCTGGTACAAAAAGCGGTCATGCAGGCGATGCTCACCACCCTGCCAGAACTCAATCTGTTCAAGGCTGACGCGAAAACCGCCCCAAAAGCTCGGCAATGGCACTTCGCCCTGTTGAAACTTCTGCTTCAGCTCCAGGAATTTACTTTCAAGGATACCGCGGGCAGAAATGCGACTGGACTGCTTCGAAACCCATGCACCAATCTGGCTATCACGCGGGCGGCTATGAAAATATTTCATCACTTCGAGAGTCGAAAGTCGTTCTGCTTTACCGATCACCATCACCTGGCGCTCAAGGGTATGCCACGGGAACAGCAGGCTAACGCGCGGATTATTTTCGATTTGATGTGCTTTACGGCTGCCGAGGTTGGTGTAAAACACCATGCCTTTTTCGTCGTAATGTTTGAGTAAAACGATGCGCTGATAAGGCTGACCATGTTCATCCACGGTAGCGACCACCATCGCGGTAGGGTCCGCCAGTTTGGCTTCACAAGCCTGAGAGAGCCAACGTTCAAAAAGGGTTAATGGATCGGCGGGAAGATCGCGGCGGCGTAACCCGCCTTTGGTGTATTCACGGCGCAGATGCGCGATTTGCTGCAATTCGTCGTTATCAGACATGGTTTTCTTTACGGATTGTCAGTGGGTGACGCTATTGTGCGCCGCCCCTGGAAAAATCTCAACGCTGTGGATTTTGTAACTGACAGTTATTCAAGACGATGCGGTCGCGTTTATAGACAGTCGCTTCATCGCCTTTCGACCAGAAAACATAGATTCCGTCAGTGTAACGCGCGCCAGAGGCTGAAATGCCCTGTTTGAGATGCAGTAGTTGATTATCGTAAACAAAACTGACCTCCTGGCGCGGATTATTCAGTTTGACCGTCAACGGTTTTTCATCACACTGGTATTCCAGCGTATCGGTTTGCATGCGCTCAACCAGCTGATTAAAGGCGCTACAGCCGGAGAGAAGGACCGGCAAAATGATAATTAACAGTTTTTTCATAGTCATATCCCGAAGACTTTCCTGGTCTGGAGGGCAATACGCCCTCCCTAACGTTCCAAGTGTAACGGCAGACGCGGTAAGAAAAATTCAGTTAACTCTGATATCACGGGTTAGCGGGGAAAATAGCCCCCAGTACCGTCTCCTGGCTTGCGCCAGTGACGGAAGGCAGATTTCCTGGTAATCCCGCCAGCGTCCGCCAGGCAAGCCAGGCGAAAGCCAATGCTTCCATGTCATCGCCACTAATGCCAACGGCATCGGTGGTGGTGACTTCTGTGCCTGGCAGTAATGCCGCCAGACGCGCCATGAGTAGCGGATTACGACTACCTCCACCACATACCATCAATCGTTCGCAGCCACCGCTCAACAAAACTTGTTCAGAAATGGTCACGGCGGTGAGTTCTGCCAGTGTCGCCTGCACATCTCGGGGATCAACACCCGGAAAATGGCGCAAATGGCGCTCCAGCCAACCATAGTTAAAGTATTCGCGTCCGGTGCTTTTCGGTGCAGGTTGCGAGAAATACGGGTCGCTGAGCATATTTTGCAGCAGTGGGAGAATAACTTTACCCGCCCGTGCCCACTCGGCATCTTTATCGTAAGGTTTACCGGCCTGACGCCAGATCCAGGCATCCATCAGCATGTTACCAGGACCGGTATCGTAGCCCCCAACCGGCTGCCCAGGAATGAGCAGTGACAGATTGGCGATGCCGCCAATATTGAGCACCATTCGTCGCTCGGTTGGGTGAGCCAGCAGCGCATGATGGAACGCAGGTACCAGCGGTGCGCCTTGTCCTCCCAAGGCAATATCGCGACGGCGAAAATCACCGACAACCGTAATTCCGGTGCGTGCCACAATTTGATTGTTATCGCCAATCTGTAAAGTGTGTGGTGCCACGCCCGTCGGTTCATGCCAGACGGTTTGACCGTGACAACCGATCGCAACTATATCTCTTGCCTGCAGATTTTGTTCCTTAAGCAAGGCATTGACCGCATCAGCAAAAAGTCGCCCGAGTTGAGTATCAAGCTGTCCAAACTGCGAAAGTGTAAGCTGCTGGCCCTGGCAAATATCCAGTACAGCCTGTTTCAGAGATACCGGGATCGGCCAACTCAAACTTGCCAGCTGTGCGACCCGGTGTTCATCAATTGTCGCCAACACAACATCAACACCATCAAGGCTGGTGCCTGACATAACGCCAATAAAGCGGCCCGATTTCATAGTTCATCCTTTTTCAATCTGACGTTTGCGCACCACTCAAACATAAACTTTTCGTGAATACCATGCGGAATGACCGATTTTTACCGTTGGTAGTAAAACATTATCTTCAAATCAATAATCATCATGAATGTTTTGTTTATAATTGGTTGATCCTACTTTCATTATGATTTGCTCATATTTGGTAGAACATGTAACCATGGATTCACATATGCCATATACTTTGACCATGAGGGATGCTTGCGTGGCGTTTCATGGTGAACAGGAGATTTTTCAATGATTAAACGCGTATTGGTTGTTTCAATGGTAGGTCTGTCTCTTGTCGGTTGTGTTAATAACGACACCCTGTCAGGGGATGTTTATACCGCTTCTGAAGCGAAACAAGTACAGAATGTCAGCTATGGCACCATCGTTAACGTACGTCCGGTACAGATTCAGGGCGGTGATGATTCCAACGTTATCGGTGCAATTGGCGGTGCTGTTCTTGGTGGTTTCCTGGGGAATACTGTTGGTGGCGGAACCGGGCGTTCTCTGGCTACTGCAGCAGGCGCTGTTGCAGGTGGCGTAGCTGGTCAGGGCGTACAGAGTGCAATGAACAAAACGCAGGGTGTCGAGCTGGAAATTCGTAAAGACGATGGTAATACCATCATGGTGGTACAGAAACAAGGCAACACTCGTTTCTCTCCGGGCCAACGTGTCGTACTGGCCAGCAATGGCAGTCAGGTGACCGTTTCTCCGCGCTAAATAAGTTTGCGTGTGGTCAGGTTACTGACCACACGCCCCCTTCATTTCACCCTTTGGCCTGTAACTCAATGATATTATGCTCAAGTTTTGCGATGAGCGTAATCAGTTGCTCCAGTTCCTCTGCGGAGATGCCATGTAATATTTCCGCGCGGGTTTTGTTAATAACAGCTTCCATTTCGCTGATCAGCGGCTCTGCCTTTTCCGTCAGTTTAATACGTTTAGCCCGACGATCGCTGGCACAAGTTTGACGCGAAATTAACCCTTTTTCTTCCAGTTGGTCCAGAGTACGGACCAGTGATGGCTGCTCGATGCCAATCGCTTTTGCCAGTTGAATTTGCGACTGGTCTGGAGGTAACTGATGGATATTGTGTAACGTAACCCAATGGGTTTGTGTTAACTCCAGCGGTTTCAGGCGATGGTCTATCAGAGCACGCCATATGCGCACCAACCGTGCCAGATCAGAACCTAGTGGCGATTCCAATTTCATCTCCTTATAATTAGCTTGCTAAGATATTATGCGGCTTTTAGAATAGTGTGCAGCAATTGTATTGCTAAAACAAATGTATTGCTGCATTTGGTTACCGTCAGACATATTTTTCAGAAATTGCGCGTAAATTTTTCGCACTTAAAGAATATTTATTAATCTAACGCAATATATTCGGTCGTAAAGGAATCTACTTTGTGAAGTTTATGCTCAATGCAACAGGATTGCCCTTACAAGATCTGGTGTTCGGTGCGTCCGTCTACTTTCCTCCGTTTTTCAAAGCATTCGCGTTTGGATTCGTCATCTGGCTTGTCGTACACCGCCTGCTTCGTGGCTGGATCTACGCCGGTGACATCTGGCATCCCTTGTTAATGGATTTATCGCTGTTTGCGATTTGCGTTTGCCTTGCTCTGGCAATACTGATTGCGTGGTAACTATGTCAATTAAAACAATTAAGTATTTCTCAACAATCATTGTAGCGGTAGTTGCGGTTCTTGCCGGATGGTGGCTGTGGAATTATTACATGCAATCTCCGTGGACACGCGACGGAAAAATACGCGCAGAACAGGTTTCTATCACCCCACAGGTGTCGGGACGTATTGTTGAGCTGAATATAAAAGACAACCAGCTGGTTAACGCGGGGGATCTTCTGCTCACGATCGATAAAACGCCCTTTCAGATCGCCGAGCTGAACGCACAGGCTCAGCTGGCGAAAGCGCAATCTGACCTCGCAAAAGCCAATAACGAAGCGAATCGTCGTCGTCATCTCTCACAAAATTTTATTTCTGCCGAAGAACTCGATACCGCTAACCTCAATGTTAAAGCGATGCAGGCCAGTGTTGATGCCGCACAGGCGACGCTGAAACAGGCACAATGGCAACTGGCGCAAACGGAAATTCGCGCCCCGGTGAGTGGATGGGTGACTAACCTTACTACCCGCATCGGCGATTACGCTGATACCGGGAAACCGCTGTTTGCCCTTGTCGACAGCCACTCGTTTTACGTCATTGGTTATTTTGAAGAAACCAAGTTGCGCCATATCCGCGAAGGTGCACCAGCACAAATTACCCTCTATAGTGATAACAAAACGTTACAGGGTCACGTTTCCAGTATCGGTCGGGCGATTTATGATCAGAGCGTTGAAAGTGACTCAAGCCTTATTCCGGATGTTAAACCTAACGTCCCCTGGGTTCGACTCGCCCAACGCGTTCCCGTCCGCTTTGCGCTGGATAAAGTCCCAGGCGATGTCACGTTGGTGTCGGGCACCACCTGTAGCATTGCCGTAGGTCAATAATGAACGCATCGTCATGGTCCTTGCGCAATTTGCCCTGGTTCAGGGCCACGCTGGCGCAATGGCGTTATGCGTTACGCAATACCATTGCCATGTGTCTGGCGCTGACGGTTGCCTATTATTTAAATCTGGATGAACCCTATTGGGCGATGACCTCGGCTGCAGTGGTTAGCTTTCCCACCGTTGGCGGTGTTATCAGCAAAAGCCTCGGACGCATCGCTGGCAGTTTGCTCGGAGCCATTGCGGCACTGCTTCTTGCCGGGCATACGCTCAATGAGCCGTGGTTTTTTCTATTGAGCATGTCGGCGTGGCTTGGCTTTTGTACCTGGGCCTGTGCGCACTTCACGAATAACGTCGCGTATGCATTTCAACTGGCGGGCTACACGGCTGCCATCATCGCCTTTCCGATGGTTAATATTACTGAGGCCAGCCAGCTGTGGGATATCGCTCAGGCGCGCGTTTGCGAGGTGATTGTCGGCATTTTGTGCGGCGGCATGATGATGATGATCCTGCCTAGCAGTTCCGATGCTACAGCCCTTTTAACCGCATTGAAAAACATGCACGCCCGACTACTTGAACATGCCAGTTTACTCTGGCAGCCTGAAACAACCGATGCCATTCGTGCAGCACATGAAGGGGTGATTGGGCAGATACTGACCATGAATTTGCTGCGTATCCAGGCTTTCTGGAGCCACTATCGTTTTCGCCAGCAAAACGCGCGCCTTAATGCGCTGCTCCACCAGCAATTACGTATGACCAGTGTCATCTCCAGCCTGCGACGTATGTTGCTCAACTGGCCCTCACCGCCAGGTGCCACACGAGAAATTCTCGAACAGTTGCTGACGGCGCTCGCCAGTTCGCAAACAGATGTTTACACCGTCGCACGTATTATCGCCCCGCTACGCCCGACCAACGTCGCCGACTATCGGCACGTCGCCTTCTGGCAGCGACTACGTTATTTTTGCCGCCTTTATCTGCAAAGTAGTCAGGAATTACATCGTCTGCAAAGCGGTGTAGATGATCATACCAGACTCCCACGGACATCCGGCCTGGCTCGTCATACCGATAACGCCGAAGCTATGTGGAGCGGGCTGCGTACATTTTGTACGTTGATGATGATTGGCGCATGGAGTATTGCTTCGCAATGGGATGCCGGTGCCAATGCATTAACGCTGGCAGCAATTAGCTGCGTACTCTACTCCGCCGTCGCAGCACCGTTTAAGTCGTTGTCACTTCTGATGCGCACGCTGGTGTTACTTTCGCTATTCAGCTTTGTGGTCAAATTTGGTCTGATGGTCCAGATTAGCGATCTGTGGCAATTTTTACTGTTTCTCTTTCCACTGCTGGCGACAATGCAGCTTCTTAAATTGCAGATGCCAAAATTTGCCGCATTGTGGGGGCAACTGATTGTTTTTATGGGTTCTTTTATCGCTGTCACTAATCCCCCGGTGTATGATTTTGCTGATTTTCTTAACGATAATCTGGCAAAAATCGTTGGCGTCGCGTTGGCGTGGTTAGCGTTCGCCATTCTGCGTCCAGGATCGGATGCTCGTAAAAGCCGCCGCCATATTCGCGCGCTGCGCCGGGATTTTGTCGATCAGCTAAGCCGCCATCCAACACTGAGTGAAAGCGAATTTGAATCGCTCACTTATCATCACGTCAGTCAGTTGAGTAACAGCCAGGATGCGCTGGCTCGCCGTTGGTTATTACGCTGGGGTGTAGTGCTGCTGAACTGTTCTCATGTTGTCTGGCAATTGCGCGACTGGGAATCGCGTTCCGATCCGTTATCGCGAGTACGGGATAACTGTATTTCACTGTTGCGGGGAGTGATGAGTGAGCGTGGCGTTCAGCAAAAATCACTGGCGGCCACACTTGAAGAATTACAGCGGATTTGCGACAGCCTTGCCCGTCATCATCAACCTGCCGCCCGTGAGCTGGCGGCAATTGTCTGGCGGCTGTACTGCTCGCTTTCGCAACTTGAGCAAGCACCACCGCAAGGTACGCTGGCCTCTTAATTACTTAATTACACCACAGGCATAGCGTTCACCGCCACCGCCCAGCGGTTTAGGTTGATCGGACATATTATCGCCGCCAACGTGGACCATCAGCGCTTTGTCTTTGATTTCATCCAGTGATTTCAGACGAGGCGCGATGACGGCATCGGTAGCTTTGCCGTCATTATTGACGACCAGTGCAGGCAGATCGCCTAAATGCCCGGCACCTTCTGGCCCTTCATGTTTACCGGTATTTTGTGGATCAAGATGCCCGCCTGCGGATTCCGCGGCGCTGGCTTTGCCATCTTTGGTGGCTGGCTGGCAGCTTCCTTTGGCATGAATATGGAAGCCATGTTCACCGGGGGGTAATGCTTTCAGATCGGGCGAAAACTCCAGACCTTTATCGGTTTCAGTAATGGTGACGCTACCAATTGACTGCCCTACCCCTTGCGACGTGACGAGGTTCATCTCGACTTTTTCACTGGCAGCTTGTGCGCCGGTTGCAACAACCAGCGCCAGAATAGCCAGACTAAAACGTTTCATAGGACCTCCGTTCATTGTGCATTCCTGAATAAGTGTAAACCAGTGACACATTTTTGAACGGCGGCTATTCCTAAAAGTGCTTACGGTACGTCGTACCCCAGTGCCGCTTTACGGATACGAAACCATTGTTGACGGGTCATTTTCAGTGTTTCTGCTTCGACAGCTGCCCGTACGCGCTCAATTTTACCTGAACCGATAATTGGCAGCGGCTGCGATGGTAAACGTAATACCCAGGCGTAAACCACCTGTTCAATCGAGCCCGCGTTTAACTCCTCTGCCACCACAGCCAGTTCATCACGCAGCGGCTGGAAATAATCATCATTAAACAGACGACCACCACCAAGGCAAGACCACGCCATCGGACGAACACGCAGTTGTTGTAGTTGGTCGAGCGTGCCATCCAGCAGTAACGGCTGATGCACCGGGGATATTTCCACCTGATTAGTGGCAAGGGTAAACGGCAGACGTGATTGCAACAGGGCAAATTGCGCAGGCGTAAAGTTCGATACGCCAAAATGACGCACTTTGCCGCTCTGATGCAGATGTTTGAACGCGTCCGCCACTTCATCGGCATCCATTAACGGGTCTGGTCGGTGGATTAACAGCAAATCCAGATGATCGGTCGCGAGATTAATTAGCGACTGTTCGGCGCTCTTAATGATGTGATCGCGGTCAGTGATGTAATGACCAATGACGTTTTCTTCACGCGCGGTCGTCGCGATACCGCATTTACTGACGATTTCCATCCGTTCACGCAGGTGAGGTGCCAGTTTCAGTGCCTCGCCAAACGCCGCTTCGCACTGATAGCCACCATAAATATCAGCATGGTCCACGGTGGTCACGCCGAGATCCAGATGCTCTTCAATAAAACTGACCAGCTGGCGGGCGGACATATTCCAGTCCATCAATCGCCAGTAGCCCATCACAAAACGGGAAAACTCCGGGCCTTGCGGCGCAATAGTAATACGCTGAACCATAATCGCTTCCTCTTATCAGATATGAGAGGAGTATACGCAAGATTAGGTTCAAAAGAGTGATGGTTGCTCCGGTTCGTCTGATGACGCTGGCTTATTTGCGCGTAATTTGCGCATTAATCGCTGCCGACAAAGGCGCAGCACCTCTTGTTTTTCGCCATCGCTCATTTTATTCCAGTTAAAACGCTCATCACGACTACGAAAACAGCCGCGACAAAACCCGCGTTCGTCAGACTGGCAAATTCCCCGGCACGGGCTCTGGACGGGAAAGAACTCTAATTGCTCCGCCACTTCGCCCTCCTCAGATAAGATTATTACCATTATTGAAGCTGTTAATGTCCAAAGTAGCAACTTTGCTTGCACTAGACCGACTGGTCTACTACACTCCAACGCATGAACAAACACACCGAACATGATACTCGCGAACATCTCCTGGCGACGGGCGAGCAACTTTGCCTGCAACGTGGATTCACCGGGATGGGGCTAAGCGAATTACTAAAAACCGCTGAAGTGCCGAAAGGGTCCTTCTATCACTACTTTCGCTCTAAAGAAGCGTTTGGCGTTGCCATGCTTGAGCGTCATTACGCCGCATATCACCAGCGACTGACTGAGTTGCTGCAATCCGGCGAAGGTAACTACCGCGACCGCATACTGGCTTATTACCAGCAAACACTGAACCAGTTTTGCCAACATGGAACCATCAGTGGTTGCCTGACAGTAAAACTCTCTGCCGAAGTGTGCGATCTGTCAGAAGATATGCGCAGCGCGATGGATAAAGGTGCTCGCGGCGTGATCGCCCTGCTCTCTCAGGCGCTGGAAAATGGCCGTGAGAACCATTGTTTAACCTTTTGTGGCGAACCGCTGCAACAGGCACAAGTGCTTTACGCACTGTGGCTTGGCGCGAATCTGCAGGCCAAAATTTCGCGCAGTTTCGAGCCACTGGAAAACGCGCTGGCCCATGTAAAAAACATTATTGCGACGCCTGCCGTTTAGCAGGCATTTTTTATCACCAGACGACCGGGAGCCTTTATGTCATCTGAAAAACTGTATTCCCCACTGAAAGTGGGCGCGATCACGGCGGCAAACCGTATTTTTATGGCACCGCTGACGCGTCTGCGCAGTATTGAACCGGGTGACATTCCTACCCCGTTGATGGCGGAATACTATCGCCAACGTGCCAGTGCCGGTTTGATTATTAGTGAAGCCACGCAAATTTCTGCCCAGGCAAAAGGATATGCAGGTGCGCCTGGCATCCATAGTCCGGAGCAAATTGCCGCATGGAAAAAAATCACCGCTGGCGTTCATGCTGAAAATGGTCATATGGCCGTGCAGCTGTGGCACACCGGACGCATTTCTCACGCCAGCCTGCAACCTGGCGGTCAGGCACCGGTAGCGCCTTCAGCACTTAGCGCGGGAACACGTACTTCTCTGCGCGATGAAAATGGTCAGGCGATCCGTGTTGAAACATCCATGCCGCGTGCGCTTGAACTGGAAGAGATTCCAGGTATCGTCAATGATTTCCGTCAGGCCATTGCTAACGCGCGTGAAGCCGGTTTTGATCTGGTAGAGCTCCACTCTGCTCACGGTTATTTGCTGCATCAGTTCCTTTCTCCTTCTTCAAACCATCGTACCGATCAGTACGGCGGCAGCGTGGAAAATCGCGCACGTTTGGTACTGGAAGTGGTCGATGCCGGGATTGAAGAATGGGGTGCCGATCGCATTGGCATTCGCGTTTCGCCAATCGGTACTTTCCAGAACACAGATAACGGCCCGAATGAAGAAGCCGATGCACTGTATCTGATTGAACAACTGGGTAAACGCGGCATTGCTTATCTGCATATGTCAGAACCAGATTGGGCGGGGGGTGAACCGTATACTGATGCGTTCCGCGAAAAAGTACGCGCCCGTTTCCACGGTCCGATTATCGGCGCAGGTGCATACACAGTAGAAAAAGCTGAAACGCTGATCGGCAAAGGGTTAATTGATGCGGTGGCATTTGGTCGTGACTGGATTGCGAACCCGGATCTGGTCGCCCGCTTGCAGCGCAAAGCTGAGCTTAACCCACAGCGTGCCGAAAGTTTCTACGGTGGCGGCGCGGAAGGCTATACCGATTACCCGACGTTGTAATCCAACATTGCGAGCGGCGTAAAGCCGCCGCTATACTAAAACAACATTTTGAATCTGTTAGCCATTTTGAGGATAAAAAGATGCGTCTTCTTCATACCATGCTGCGCGTTGGCGATTTGCAACGCTCCATCGATTTTTATACCAAAGTGCTGGGCATGAAACTGCTGCGTACCAGCGAAAACCCGGAATACAAATACTCACTGGCGTTTGTTGGCTACGGCCCGGAAACCGAAGAAGCGGTGATTGAACTGACCTACAACTGGGGCGTGGATAAATACGAACTCGGCACTGCTTATGGTCACATCGCGCTTAGCGTAGATAACGCCGCTGAAGCGTGCGAAAAAATCCGTCAAAACGGGGGTAACGTGACCCGTGAAGCGGGTCCGGTAAAAGGCGGTACTACGGTTATCGCGTTTGTGGAAGATCCGGACGGTTACAAAATTGAGTTAATCGAAGAGAAAGACGCCGGTCGCGGTCTGGGCAACTAATCTCCTGCCGGGCGTGAACTCATCGCGCCCGCATCTTTACTGCATCGACAAGTAATATTTGTCATAATGCGCGCTGCAATTTATCCGTATTAAGAGAATCAGATGTCCGATAACGCTCAACTTACCGGTCTGTGCGACCGTTTTCGTGGTTTTTATCCTGTTGTGATCGATGTTGAAACAGCCGGATTTAACGCCAAAACCGATGCGCTGCTTGAGATTGCCGCCATCACCCTGAAAATGGATGAACAAGGCTGGCTGATGCCGGACACCACATTACATTTCCACGTCGAACCATTTGTCGGCGCAAATTTGCAACCAGAAGCCCTCGCCTTCAACGGCATTGACCCGAACGATCCCGATCGCGGCGCGGTCAGCGAATACGAGGCGCTGCACGAAATTTTTAAAGTTGTACGTAAAGGTATTAAAGCGAGCGGCTGTAACCGCGCCATTATGGTGGCGCACAATGCCAATTTTGATCACAGCTTTATGATGGCCGCCGCAGAACGCGCCTCACTGAAACGTAACCCGTTCCACCCTTTCGCCACTTTTGACACTGCTGCACTGGCCGGGCTGGCACTCGGACAAACCGTATTGTCAAAGGCTTGCCAGACCGCTGGCATGGACTTCGACAGCACCCAGGCGCACTCCGCGCTGTACGACACCGAACGCACTGCTGTGCTGTTTTGTGAAATCGTCAACCGCTGGAAACGTCTGGGAGGCTGGCCGCTACCTGCCGCCGAAGAGGTGTAATCGAGTCGATGCCTGATGACATGCAATGATTCAGGCATCTATAGTGAGGCTATTCCACGCATCCTGCATGATATTCACGGGGAATAGCGTTAATGGCAGATAATCCAGACCCTTCATCGCTCCTGCCGGACGTGTTTTCACCGGCGACCCGCGACTGGTTTCTTCGCGCCTTTAAACAGCCGACCGCTGTCCAGCCGCAAACCTGGCATGTGGCGGCGCGAAGCGAACATGCGCTGGTGATTGCACCGACCGGCTCCGGGAAAACGCTGGCAGCATTTCTCTACGCCCTCGATCGGCTCTTCCGCGAAGGCGGCGAAGATACCCGCGAGGCGCATAAGCGTAAAACCTCACGCATCCTCTATATTTCACCGATAAAAGCCCTGGGCACCGACGTTCAGCGCAACTTGCAGATCCCGTTGAAGGGTATTGCCGATGAACGGCGGCGGCGCGGCGAAACGGAAGTCAATCTTCGCGTAGGGATCCGTACTGGCGATACGCCTGCACAGGAACGCAGCAAACTCACCCGTAATCCGCCGGATATTCTGATCACCACACCCGAATCACTCTATCTGATGCTGACCTCCCGCGCGCGCGAAACGCTACGCGGCGTCGAAACGGTAATTATTGATGAAGTCCACGCGGTAGCGGGCAGTAAACGTGGTGCGCATCTGGCGTTAAGTCTGGAGCGGCTCGATGCGCTGCTCCACACCTCAGCACAGCGAATTGGCCTTTCTGCCACTGTGCGCTCAGCCAGCGATGTGGCAGCATTTCTTGGTGGCGATCGCCCGGTTACGGTAGTCAACCCGCCCGCAATGCGCCATCCGCAGATACGAATTGTCGTACCGGTCGCCAATATGGATGATGTCTCATCGGTCGCCAGCGGCACCGGCGAAGACAGCCATGCCGGCCGGGAAGGCTCCATCTGGCCATATATTGAAACGGGTATCCTTGATGAAGTGTTGCGCCATCGCTCGACCATTGTCTTTACTAATTCACGCGGGCTGGCGGAAAAACTGACGGCACGATTAAATGAGCTTTACGCCGCACGCTTACAGCGTTCCCCGTCTATCGCCGTTGATGCGGCCCATTTCGAGTCGACCTCCGGCGCAACCTCTAACCGTGTACAAAGTAGCGACGTTTTTATTGCCCGCTCACACCACGGCTCCGTCTCTAAAGAACAACGAGCAATCACCGAACAGGCGCTGAAATCGGGTGAATTACGCTGCGTGGTCGCAACCTCCAGTCTTGAACTGGGGATTGATATGGGCGCGGTGGATCTGGTGATTCAGGTGGCAACGCCGCTTTCTGTTGCCAGTGGGTTACAACGCATTGGTCGCGCCGGACATCAGGTTGGCGGTGTATCTAAAGGGCTGTTTTTCCCCCGTACCCGGCGTGATTTAGTCGATTCCGCAGTCATTGTAGAGTGTATGTTCGCAGGCAGGCTGGAAAACCTGACACCACCGCATAATCCTCTCGACGTCCTTGCGCAGCAAACCGTTGCCGCCGCGGCGATGGATGCATTACAGGTAGACGAATGGTACTCCCGCGTACGCCGTGCCGCACCGTGGAAAGATCTGCCAAGACGTGTTTTTGACGCCACGCTGGATATGCTTTCCGGGCGCTATCCCTCTGGCGATTTTTCTGCTTTTCGCCCCAAACTGGTCTGGAACAGGGAGACCGGGATATTGACCGCCCGACCTGGCGCTCAATTGTTGGCGGTTACCAGCGGCGGCACCATTCCGGATCGTGGCATGTATAGCGTGTTATTACCCGAAGGTGAAGAAAAGGCCGGTTCGCGGCGGGTGGGTGAACTGGATGAGGAGATGGTATATGAGTCGCGGGTGAACGACATTATCACTCTCGGCGCTACCTCATGGCGGATCCAGCAAATCACCCGCGATCAGGTGATTGTGACTCCTGCTCCGGGTCGTTCTGCCCGGCTCCCCTTCTGGCGTGGTGAAGGTAACGGACGTCCGGCTGAATTAGGCGAGATGATCGGCGATTTTCTTCATTTGCTGGCGGATGGCGCGTTCTTTTCCGGGACTATTCCCCCGTGGCTGGCAGAAGAAAATACGATCGCCAATATTCAGGGGTTGATTGAGGAGCAGCGCAACGCGACGGGCATCGTTCCGGGGAGTCGCCATCTGGTCCTCGAACGGTGCCGTGATGAAATTGGTGACTGGCGTATTATTTTGCACTCTCCCTATGGAAGACGGGTGCATGAACCCTGGGCGCTGGCGATTGCCGGGCGAATACATGCGCTATGGGGCGCTGACGCGTCGGTGGTCGCCAGTGATGACGGCAGTGTTGCACGTATTCCTGACACCGATGGTAAATTGCCCGATGCCGCGATTTTTTATGTTTGAACCAGAAAAGTTGCTGCAAATTGTCCGCGAGGCGGTAGGCAGCTCGGCACTTTTCGCCGCCCGTTTTCGCGAATGCGCCGCGCGGGCATTATTAATGCCGGGGCGCACTCCGGGCCATCGCACCCCGCTTTGGCAACAACGGCTGCGCGCCAGTCAGTTGCTGGAAATCGCTCAGGGATATCCGGATTTTCCGGTCATTCTCGAAACCCTACGCGAATGTCTGCAAGATGTTTATGATCTTCCCGCACTGGAACGTTTGATGCGTCGCCTGAACGGTGGCGAAATTCAAATATCCGATGTAACGACCACTACGCCCTCGCCTTTCGCCACAAGTTTATTGTTCGGCTATGTCGCGGAATTTATGTACCAGAGCGACGCCCCGCTGGCAGAGCGCCGGGCATCCGTACTGTCGCTGGACAGCGAGTTACTGCGCAATCTACTCGGACAGGTCGATCCGGGGGAATTACTCGACCCGCAGGTCATTCGCCAGGTGGAAGAAGAGTTGCAACGACTGGCTCCTGGCAGAAGAGCGAAAGGTGAAGAAGGATTGTTCGACCTGCTGCGCGAACTGGGGCCAATGACCGTTGAAGACCTGGCGCAACGGCATACAGGCAGCAGTGAAGAGGTTGCGTCGTATCTGGAAAATCTTCTTGCAGTAAAACGAATCTTCCCAGCGATGATTAGCGGACAGGAGCGTCTTGCCTGTATGGATGATGCCGCCAGGCTGCGTGATGCCCTCGGCGTACGACTACCAGAGTCATTGCCAGAGATTTATTTACATAGAGTCAGTTACCCGCTTCGCGACCTCTTTCTGCGCTATCTCCGGGCTCATGCTCTGGTCACGGCTGAACAACTGGCTCATGAGTTTAGTCTCGGTATTGCCATTGTCGAAGAGCAGCTTCAGCAACTGCGTGAACAGGGTCTGGTGATGAATCTGCAACAAGACATCTGGGTGAGCGATGAAGTATTTCGTCGTCTGCGTTTGCGCTCGCTGCAAGCCGCCAGAGAAGCGACGCGTCCCGTTGCAGCCACGACCTATGCGCGATTGCTGCTGGAACGTCAGGGCGTATTACCCGCCACCGATGGTAGCCCGGCGCTCTTTGCCTCAACATCGCCAGGCGTTTATGAGGGCGTAGATGGCGTGATGCGGGTGATCGAACAGCTTGCCGGAGTCGGTTTACCCGCCTCACTCTGGGAAAGCCAGATCCTGCCTGCCCGCGTACGCGACTATTCGTCAGAAATGCTCGATGAATTACTGGCAACCGGTGCGGTTATCTGGTCGGGGCAAAAAAAACTGGGTGAAGATGACGGCCTGGTGGCACTGCATCTACAGGAATATGCTGCAGAATCGTTCACTCCCGCCGAAGCGGATCAGGCGAATCGTTCGGCGCTGCAACAAGCGATAGTCGCTGTTCTGGCTGACGGAGGAGCCTGGTTTGCACAACAAATCAGCCAACGGATACGCGACAAAATCGGCGAATCGGTTGATCTCTCTGCCCTGCAAGAGGCGTTATGGGCGCTGGTCTGGCAAGGCGTCATCACCAGCGACATTTGGGCACCGTTACGCGCCCTCACCCGCAGCAGTTCCAACGCACGCACCTCAACTCGCCGCAGTCACCGGGCTCGTCGTGGACGTCCTGTCTATGCGCAACCCGTCTCGCCGCGGGTATCTTACAACACACCAAATCTGGCTGGACGCTGGTCGTTATTGCAGGTGGAGCCACTAAACGATACCGAAAGGATGCTGGCGCTGGCGGAAAATATGCTCGACCGCTACGGCATCATCAGTCGTCAGGCGGTGATAGCCGAAAATATCCCTGGCGGGTTTCCATCGATGCAAACGCTTTGTCGAAGTATGGAAGACTCCGGGCGAATTATGCGAGGTCGTTTTGTAGAAGGTCTGGGTGGCGCGCAATTCGCTGAACGTCTGACTATTGACCGATTGCGCGATCTGGCGACACAAGCCACGCAAACGCGCCACTATACACCAGTGGCGCTCTCTGCCAACGATCCGGCTAATGTGTGGGGAAATCTTCTGCCCTGGCCTGCACATCCGGCAACGCTGGTTCCAACGCGTCGGGCGGGTGCGCTGGTGGTCGTTTCTGGCGGCAAATTGTTACTCTATCTGGCGCAAGGTGGCAAAAAAATGCTGGTCTGGCAGGAAAAAGAGGAATTACTCGCCCCAGAGGTTTTCCACGCGCTGACTACCGCACTGCGTCGCGAACCACGGCTGCGCTTTACGCTAACAGAAGTGAATGATCTACCGGTCCGGCAAACGCCGATGTTTACGCTGCTGCGTGAGGCGGGATTTTCAAGTTCGCCACAAGGGCTGGATTGGGGATAGAGAAAGGACTGACGGATGCCCGTTCGCATCCGTCAGTATTGCAGGACGGATTATTCCGCGTCCGGCTCTTCAGACTTGTATTTAGCGGCAGTTTCTTTGATCAGCTGCTGCAGTTCGCCACGCTGATACATTTCGATCACGATATCACAACCGCCGACCAGCTCGCCGTCAACCCACAGTTGCGGGAAGGTCGGCCAGTTAGCATATTTCGGCAGTTCCGCACGAATGTCCGGATTCTGCAGAATATCAACATAGGCAAAACGTTCGCCACATGCGGCAAGCGCCTGGACTGCCTGGGCAGAGAAACCGCAGCTCGGCAGTTTCGGTGAACCTTTCATGTACAGCAGGATCGGGTTTTCAGCAATCTGGCGTTGGATTTTTTCGATAGTGGTGCTCATTGTCTTGCTTCCTCAAACTTCTTTACGGCAGTAATCTGACATTGTAGCGGGTCAGTGCGGCATCGGAAAATAACATTTTCATCACGCTTTTGCTATTTTATCCCTTTGCTCTATTTGTTGCATTTCAAATATTCGTTTCTTCTCTGATGCCGGCAAACTGGCGTATTTATAACCATTTTTAGCTTTCACTGCTGCATTTTTTTGCGCTCGCCAACGAAACGTATTTTTTAACAATAAAAGCTATTAACTTTCTCTTCTTCTATGCATTAGAATCATCAAGTTTTGTAAATCAGACGCAGGCATGATAGACCTGCCTTAACAGAGGGACGCTCAGTGGCGCGGATAAACCGTATTTCGATCACGCTCTGTGCTTTACTTTTTACCACCCTGCCTTTAACGCCTATGGCCCATGCTTCAAAGCAAGCCAGGGAGAGTTCTGCTACCACTCATATCACCAAAAAAGCAGATAAAAAGAAAAGCACGGCAACCACCAAAAAGACCCAGAAAACAGCGAAAAAAGCCGCCAGTAAAAGTACGACCAAAAGCAAAACCGCTTCTTCCGTTAAAAAATCTTCCATTACCGCTTCTAAAAACGCCAAAACTCGCAGCAAACACGCCGTCAATAAAACGGCCTCAGCCAGCTTTACCGAAAAGTGTACCAAACGTAAGGGCTATAAATCGCATTGTGTGAAAGTCAAAAATGCCGCGTCAGGAACTCTTGCCGACGCGCACAAAGCGAAGGTGCAAAAAGCTACGAAAGTGGCAATGAATAAACTGATGCAGCAAATTGGTAAGCCATATCGTTGGGGTGGCAGCTCACCGCGTACCGGTTTTGATTGCAGCGGCCTGGTTTATTACGCTTATAAAGATTTGGTGAAAATTCGTATTCCGCGTACGGCGAATGAAATGTATCACCTGCGTGATGCAGCGCCAATCGAACGTAGTGAACTGAAAAACGGCGACCTGGTCTTTTTCCGTACTCAGGGACGCGGCACAGCCGATCATGTCGGCGTGTATGTCGGCAACGGCAAATTTATTCAGTCACCGCGCACAGGTCAGGAAATTCAAATCACTTCTCTCAGTGAAGACTACTGGCAGCGCCACTATGTTGGCGCTCGTCGGGTAATGACCCCAAAAACACTTCGCTAAAACTTTACCCTGTTGTTACGGCAACAGGGTAAGTTCATCTTTTGTCTCACCTTTTAATTTGCTACCCTATCCATACGCACAATAAGGCTATTGTACGTATGCAAATTAATAATAAAGGAGAGTAGCAATGTCATTCGAATTACCTGCACTACCATATGCTAAAGATGCTCTGGCACCGCACATTTCTGCGGAAACCATCGAGTATCACTACGGCAAGCACCATCAGACTTATGTCACTAACCTGAACAACCTGATTAAAGGTACCGCGTTTGAAGGTAAATCACTGGAAGAGATTATTCGCAGCTCTGAAGGTGGCGTATTCAACAACGCAGCTCAGGTCTGGAACCATACTTTCTACTGGAACTGCCTGGCACCGAACGCCGGTGGCGAACCGACTGGAAAAGTCGCTGAAGCTATCGCCGCATCTTTTGGCAGCTTTGCCGATTTCAAAGCGCAGTTTACTGATGCAGCGATCAAAAACTTTGGTTCTGGCTGGACCTGGCTGGTGAAAAACAGCGATGGCAAACTGGCTATCGTTTCAACCTCTAACGCGGGTACTCCGCTGACCACCGATGCGACTCCGCTGCTGACCGTTGATGTCTGGGAACACGCTTATTACATCGACTATCGCAATGCACGTCCTGGCTATCTGGAGCACTTCTGGGCGCTGGTGAACTGGGAATTCGTAGCGAAAAATCTCGCTGCATAATAACTGATGGCAAATGCAGCATTGCCTGAAGCGCTACGCTTACCATGCCAACGCGGATGAGGCGTTAACAGCGCATTCGGCAAGATAAATCGCACGTTGTCAGCAACTGTAACGCAGAAGGTTATCCTTCTGCGTTTTTGTTTAATTAGCTGTTAGCAACGCAAACTGTTTCAGGTTGTTTTCTGGCTGACATAAACACCAGCAATAATGCCAGTCCCGCGACAATCGCTCCCATCACCGGCACAAAGCTGTATCCCAGCCCAGCGGAAATTACCGCACCACCAGCAGCTGCTCCCAGCGCATTTCCAAGATTAAAGGCACCAATATTGACTGATGAAGACAGACCTGGCGCTTCACTGGCGACACGCATCACGCGCATCTGTAACGGCGGTACGACCGCAAAGGTTGCTGCGCCCCACACCACCATGCTAATAGCTGCGCCGAACTCATTGCGGGCCAGGAACGGGATTGCCAGCATAATCACCATCAACAACAACAAAAAGCCTTTCAACGTGCCGTTAACTGAACGATCTGCCAGTTTGCCGCCGAGATAGTTACCGATAGAGAATCCGACACCAATCAGCACCAGCATTGCCGTGACGAACACCGGTGTTGCGTGGGTAATACTTTGCAGTACCGGAGAGATATAGGTGTAGAGAGTAAACATTGCACCAGCTCCCAGTACCGTCGTCAGCAATGCAGACAGCACCTGCGGACGCATTAATACCGCCAGCTCTTTTTTCACTTCAGGTCGTGCCCCTGCACCACCTTTAGGTAATGAGAAGAACAGACTTACCATTGAAATCACTCCCAGCCCCGCCGTTGCCAGAAATGACATCCGCCAGCCGATGGTTTCACCCAACCAGGTCGCCGCCGGCACGCCACCGATATTTGCCAGGGTTAACCCCATAAACATAGTGGCAACTGCGCTGGCCTGTTTATGTTTTGGCACCACGCTTGCGGCCACGACTGAACCCAAACCAAAAAATGCTCCGTGATTCAGGCTGGTCAAAATGCGTGAAAGCATCAGGGTCATATAATCCGGCGCGATGGCGGAAAGAACGTTGCCTAGCGTGAAAATTGCCATCAGGAAAATCAACGCACTGCGGCGGGCACGATGAGAAAGTAGAAGCGTCATCAGCGGCGCGCCCACCATTACGCCAACTGCATAGGCACTGATTAACATTCCGGCAGCGGGAATCGAGACATCCACACCGCGCGCAATGACGGGCAACAAGCCCATTGGCGAGAACTCCGTTGTCCCGATACCAAACGCGCCAATCGCCAGCGCCAGCAACGGATAGTTAATTTTCATGCCTTATCTCCACCTCTTCGCGTCATTACGCGATATTCATTAAAGTGGCGAAAGCATGACAGCAATCACAAAAAAATGAAAATAACAAAAAGAGAAAACACTTTTGCCATTTTGCTAACAAACAGGAAGGAGATGCGAGGGAGAACGCGCTCCCTCGAGAGGAAATCAGTGCAGCGCGGCAGTCAAACCCACGGCTACGATCAAACCGAGGACGATAATCGTTGTTACCAGTGAAAATTTAAGGTCGGTGCTCATCAAGTTTTCTCCTTTTTTATTACCACACAAAAAGTGATATTACGCATTTTTACACACTGTGATGAAAAAATCTCCCGTCATTTATAATGATAAGTGTTTTTACCACTTCCCCTTTTCGTCAAGATCGGCCAAAATTCCACGCTTACACTATTTGCGTACTGGCCATTGACCCCTTCCTGACGCTCCGTGTCGTTTTTCCGGCGTACCGCAACACTTTTGTTGTGCGTAAGGTGTGTAAAGGCAAACGTTTACCTTGCGATTTTGCAGGAGCTGAAGTTAGGGTCTGGAGTGAAATGGAATGGCAACAATAAAAGATGTAGCGAAACGAGCAAACGTTTCCACTACAACTGTGTCACACGTGATCAACAAAACACGTTTCGTCGCTGAAGAAACGCGCAACGCCGTGTGGGCAGCGATCAAAGAATTACACTACTCCCCTAGCGCGGTGGCGCGTAGCCTGAAGGTTAACCACACCAAGTCTATCGGTTTGCTGGCGACCAGCAGCGAAGCGGCCTATTTTGCCGAGATCATTGAAGCAGTTGAAAAAAATTGCTTCCAGAAAGGTTACACCCTGATTCTGGGTAATGCGTGGAACAATCTTGAGAAACAGCGGGCTTATCTGTCGATGATGGCGCAAAAACGCGTCGATGGTCTGCTGGTGATGTGTTCTGAGTACCCAGAGCCGTTGCTGGCGATGCTGGAAGAGTATCGCCATATCCCAATGGTGGTGATGGACTGGGGTGAAGCAAAAGCTGACTTCACCGATGCGGTCATTGATAACGCGTTCGAAGGCGGCTACATGGCCGGGCGTTATCTGATTGAACGCGGTCACCGCGAAATCGGCGTCATCCCCGGCCCGCTGGAACGTAACACCGGCGCAGGCCGCCTTGCCGGTTTTATGAAGGCGATGGAAGAAGCGATGATCAAGGTGCCGGAAAGCTGGATTGTTCAGGGTGACTTTGAACCCGAATCTGGTTATCGCGCCATGCAGCAAATACTGTCGCAGCCGCATCGCCCTACTGCCGTCTTCTGTGGTGGCGATATCATGGCAATGGGCGCACTTTGTGCTGCTGATGAAATGGGTCTGCGCGTCCCGCAGGATGTTTCGCTGATCGGTTATGATAACGTGCGCAACGCCCGCTATTTTACGCCGGCGCTAACCACGATCCACCAGCCAAAAGATTCGCTGGGTGAAACAGCGTTCAACATGCTGTTGGATCGTATCGTCAACAAACGTGAAGAACCGCAGTCCATTGAAGTGCATCCGCGCTTGATTGAACGCCGCTCCGTGGCTGACGGCCCGTTCCGCGACTATCGTCGTTAATCACCCGTTGCGGGAGTCTCTTCCGGCTCCCGCAGCCACTCCTTATTCAGCGTCTCACTATCGCCGAGATACTCAAGCAGCCAGGTTAACGCAGGCGACATATCATTTTGCTGCCATGTCAGACAACATGCCGAATCCGGAAAGGGGTTTTCCAGTTCTAATGCCACCCACTTCCCCTCATTAAGCCACGGTTTGGCGAAATGTGTTGGCACCATCCCTATGCATAATCCTGCCGAGATACAGGTTGCCGATGATTCCCAGTCAGGCACGACAACTCTTTTTTGGTTATCCAGCAACCAAGTAATACGTTTAGGTAGCGTTCGCGAGGTGTCTTCGCGCACCAACGACGGCCAGTTGCGCAACGTATCATCGCTGAACGGGCCATCCATCAACGCCAGCGGGTGGTGGCTGGCAACAACGCAACTCCAGCTTAGCATCCCCATATCCCGGAAGGCATAACGACCGCCTACCGGAATCGCGCGTGTTGCGCCAATCGCCAGTTCCACGCGCCCATCGGAAAGCGCATCCCAGACACCGTTGAACACTTCCTGAAAGACAAGAAGTTCGACATCATCAAAATGGCGATAAAAATCAACGATCATCTGCCGTGTACGTTCTGGCCTGACAATATTATCCACTGCGATAGCTAACTGACCGCGCCAGCCGTTCGCTATCTGCTGACATTGCTGGCGGGTGATCTGCATTTTTTTGACAACAGAGCGCCCTTCTTTGAGAAACCACGCTCCAGCAGCGGTCAGCTCCACATCACGGTGCCGTCGTTCAAAGAGCGGCACCGCCAGCCACTCTTCCAGCTGACGCACGGTATAGCTGACCGCAGAAGGAACGCGATGCAGCTCCTGTGCCGCAGCGCTAAAACTACCATTACGCGCTACCGCATCAACAACTTCGAGTGAATATTCTGACCACATAGTCTGCCTACAAAATTTTTGAAACCAGTCATCAAATATTACCGTTTCACAACACTAATTTCACTCCCTACACTTTGCGGCGGTGTTTAATTGAGAGATTTAGAGAATATACATGCAACCTGGGAAAAGATTTTTAGTCTGGCTGGCGGGTTTGAGCGTACTCGGTTTTCTGGCAACCGATATGTATCTGCCTGCTTTCGCCGCCATACAGGCCGACCTGCAAACGCCTGCGTCTGCTGTCAGTGCCAGCCTTAGTCTGTTCCTTGCCGGTTTTGCCGCAGCCCAGCTTCTGTGGGGGCCACTCTCCGACCGTTATGGTCGTAAACCGGTGTTATTAATCGGCCTGACAATTTTTGCGTTAGGTAGTCTGGGGATGCTGTGGGTAGAAAACGCCGCTACGCTGCTGGTATTGCGTTTTGTACAGGCTGTGGGGGTCTGCGCCGCGGCGGTTATCTGGCAAGCGTTAGTGACGGATTATTATCCTTCACAGAAAGTCAACCGTATTTTTGCGACCATCATGCCGCTGGTGGGTCTGTCTCCGGCACTTGCTCCCCTGTTAGGAAGCTGGCTGCTGGTCCATTTTTCCTGGCAGGCGATTTTCGCCACCCTGTTTGCCATTACCGTGGTGCTGATTCTGCCTATTTTCTGGCTCAAACCCACGACGAAGGCCCGTAACAATAGTCAGGATGGTCTGACCTTTACCGACCTGCTACGTTCTAAAACCTATCGCGGCAACGTGCTGATATATGCGGCCTGTTCAGCCAGTTTTTTTGCATGGCTGACCGGTTCACCGTTCATCCTTAGTGAAATGGGCTACAGCCCGGCAGTTATTGGTTTAAGTTATGTCCCGCAAACTATCGCGTTTCTGATTGGTGGTTATGGCTGTCGCGCCGCACTGCAGAAATGGCAAGGCAAGCAGTTATTACCGTGGTTGCTGGTGCTGTTTGCTGTCAGCGTCATTGCGACCTGGGCTGCAGGCTTCATTAGCCATGTGTCGCTGGTCGAAATCCTGATCCCATTCTGTGTGATGGCGATTGCCAATGGCGCGATCTACCCTATTGTTGTCGCCCAGGCGCTGCGTCCCTTCCCACACACAACTGGTCGCGCCGCAGCTTTGCAGAACACTCTACAACTGGGTCTGTGCTTCCTCGCAAGTCTGGTAGTTTCCTGGCTGATCAGTATCAGCACGCCATTGCTCACCACCACCAGCGTGATGTTATCAACAGTAGTGCTGGTCGCGCTGGGTTACATGATGCAACGTTGTGAAGAAGTTGGCTGCCAGAATCATGGCAATGCCGAAGTCGCTCATAGCGAATCACACTGATCTATATCGATATACTTATACTTAGGCTGCTAACAAAATTTTGTTGTATGATTGAAATTAGCGGCCTATACTAATTTCGAGTTGTTAAAGCTACGATAAATATTATGTTTTTACGGGGACAGGATCGTTCCCGACTCACTATGGATGGTCATTTCGGCAAGGGTTCCTCCTTTCCCTCTGTTCTACGTCGGATTATAGACTCGCGGTTTTTTCTGCGAGATTTCTCACAAAGCCCAAAAAGCGTCTACGCTGTTTTAAGGTTCTGATCACCGACCAGTGATGGAGAAACTATGAGTTCATCGTGTATAGAAGAAGTCAGCGTACCGGATGACAACTGGTACCGTATCGCCAACGAATTACTTAGCCGTGCCGGTATAGCCATTAACGGTTCTGCCCCGGCGGATATTCGTGTGAAAAACCCCGAATTTTTTAAACGCGTTCTGCAAGAAGGCTCTTTGGGGTTAGGCGAAAGTTATATGGATGGCTGGTGGGAATGTGACCGACTGGATATGTTTTTTAGCAAAGTCTTACGCGCAGGTCTCGAGAACCAACTCCCCCATCATTTCAAAGACACGCTGCGTATTGCCGGCGCTCGTCTCTTCAATCTGCAGAGTAAAAAACGTGCCTGGATAGTCGGCAAAGAGCATTACGATTTGGGTAATGACTTGTTCAGCCGCATGCTTGATCCCTTCATGCAATATTCCTGCGCTTACTGGAAAGATGCCGATAATCTGGAATCTGCCCAGCAGGCGAAGCTCAAAATGATTTGTGAAAAATTGCAGTTAAAACCAGGGATGCGCGTACTGGATATTGGCTGCGGCTGGGGCGGACTGGCACACTACATGGCATCTAATTATGACGTAAGCGTGGTGGGCGTCACCATTTCTGCCGAACAGCAAAAAATGGCTCAGGAACGCTGTGAAGGCCTGGATGTCACCATTTTGCTGCAAGATTATCGTGACCTGAACGACCAGTTTGATCGTATTGTTTCTGTGGGGATGTTCGAGCACGTCGGACCGAAAAATTACGATACCTATTTTGCGGTGGTGGATCGTAATTTGAAACCGGAAGGCATATTCCTGCTCCATACTATCGGTTCGAAAAAAACCGATCTGAATGTTGATCCCTGGATTAACAAATATATTTTTCCGAACGGTTGCCTGCCCTCTGTACGCCAGATTGCTCAATCCAGCGAACCCCACTTTGTGATGGAAGACTGGCATAACTTCGGTGCTGATTACGATACTACGTTGATGGCGTGGTATGAACGATTCCTCGCCGCATGGCCAGAAATTGCGGATAACTACAGTGAACGCTTTAAACGAATGTTTACCTATTATCTGAATGCCTGTGCAGGTGCTTTCCGCGCCCGTGATATTCAGCTCTGGCAGGTCGTGTTCTCACGCGGTGTTGAAAACGGCCTTCGAGTGGCTCGCTAAAGGCTATTCTATCGCCCCCTCTCCGGGGGCGATTTCAGATCAGGCTTCTGTACCTGGTTGATTCATGGCATTTTCTCGTGCCGCCAGCACACGTTCTACCGTATCTACCACTGCCTGAGTTTGTGGATCGATTTCAATGTTGACGCGTGCGCCAAGTTTTTTCTTCCCAAGAGTCGTGCGTTCCAGTGTTTCCGGAATTAAATGGACGCAAAAACGCGTTGGCGTGACTTCGCCGACGGTCAGGCTAATACCGTCGATGCCAATAAATCCTTTGTACAGAATATATTTCATCAACTGACTATCCTGGACTTTAAACCAGATCTGGCGATTATTTTCCGAGGTTAATATTTTCGCCACTTCAGCGGTGGTCATAATATGACCTGACATTAAGTGTCCGCCAATTTCATCACTGAATTTCGCCGCACGCTCAACGTTTACCCAATCCCCCACTTTTAAATCGCCAAGATTGGTAATGCGTAACGTTTCTTTCATCAGGTCAAAACTGACATGGTTGCCGTTAATTTCCGTCACGGTCAGGCAGCAACCGTTATGCGCCACGGACGCACCGGTTTCCAGGCCGTCCAGCATGTGGTCGGGTAACTCCACCACATGCGTACGAAAATTTGGTTTCTCGTCAATCGACACCAGTTTTGCGGTGCCCTGTACAATCCCCGTAAACATACTTACAACTCCTGAAATCAGTTAAGACATTCTGTTCAGCACAATAGCAGGTGGCAAACGCCCTTACCAGTGAAGGGGTAAGAATGACTATTTTTTCACTGGAGAATTAATAAATCCTCGCTACAATAGACTGAATTTCCCCTGCTTCTTCTTTTTGCTGCCCATTCAGGCGGCTTTTTAGTCTCTCATATAACTACAAATAAAAGGTGTTCACGTGCAGAAGTATATCAGTGAAGCGCGTCTGTTATTAGCATTAGCAATCCCGGTGATTCTCGCGCAAATCGCCCAAACTGCGATGGGTTTTGTCGATACCGTGATGGCGGGCGGCTATAGTGCCACCGACATGGCGGCGGTCGCTATCGGTACTTCTATCTGGCTTCCGGCGATCCTCTTTGGTCACGGACTGCTGCTGGCATTAACGCCGGTTATCGCGCAATTAAATGGTTCTGGTCGACGTGAGCGCATTGCGCATCAGGTGCGACAAGGTTTCTGGCTGGCAGGTTTTGTTTCCGTTCTCATTATGCTGGTGCTGTGGAATGCAGGTTACATTATCCGCTCCATGGAAAACATCGATCCGGCTCTGGCGGAGAAAGCCGTGGGTTATCTGCGTGCGTTGCTGTGGGGCGCGCCGGGATATCTGTTCTTCCAGGTTGCCCGTAACCAGTGTGAAGGTCTGGCAAAAACCAAGCCGGGTATGGTAATGGGCTTTATCGGCCTGCTGGTGAACATTCCGGTGAACTATATCTTTATTTATGGTCATTTCGGTATGCCTGAGCTCGGTGGCGTTGGTTGTGGCGTGGCTACTGCGGCGGTGTATTGGGTCATGTTCCTTGCCATGGTTTCTTACATTAAACGCGCCCGCTCCATGCGCGATATTCGTAACGAAAAAGGCACCGCGAAACCCGATCCTGCGGTTATGAAACGACTGATTCAACTCGGTTTGCCGATTGCGCTGGCACTATTCTTTGAAGTGACACTGTTTGCCGTCGTGGCTCTGTTAGTGTCTCCGCTCGGTATTGTTGATGTCGCAGGACACCAGATTGCCCTGAACTTTAGTTCACTGATGTTTGTGCTTCCAATGTCGCTGGCGGCAGCGGTAACTATCCGCGTAGGTTATCGTCTGGGTCAGGGCTCAACGCTGGATGCGCAAACCGCTGCGCGGACCGGGCTTATGGTGGGTGTCTGTATGGCAACCCTGACGGCCATATTCACGGTTTCACTGCGGGAGCAAATCGCCCTGTTGTACAACGACAATCCCGAGGTTGTAACGCTGGCTGCGCATTTGATGTTGCTGGCGGCAGTATATCAGATTTCTGACTCGATCCAGGTGATTGGCAGTGGGATTTTGCGTGGTTATAAAGATACGCGTTCCATTTTCTATATTACCTTTACGGCTTACTGGGTGCTGGGCTTGCCAAGCGGCTATATTCTGGCACTGACCGATCTGGTCGTTGAACCTATGGGGCCAGCAGGCTTCTGGATAGGCTTTATTATTGGCCTGACGTCGGCAGCCATTATGATGATGCTGCGTATGCGGTTCCTGCAACGTCTGCCGTCAGCCATCATTCTGCAACGAGCGTCCCGCTAATAAAGACAAGGCGCAACCTTCACGGGTTGCGCCTGTGTTTTTACGCAGGCTGGAGCGTTGCGCCAATCCCGTCTTCGTCTGGCTGTAGTTTCAGTGCGTTACACAGAGTTTGCCGACTGGCATCTGTTATCTCAACGCGTATATCCCCGGTAACTTCCCCTTTCACATTGATGAAGTCAGGTGAAATTTCTTTCGCACTGGTTTGCAGGCAAATCGCTCCCTCTCCGCGCAGGCGTTTCACTTTCAGTTGCACATGCGTTGCCGCACCAGTGATCAGCCACAGTTTTCCGCCATTCAGATTGATGTTACCAACAATGAAAGTGACACTGTCACCTTTTACCGTACTGCCGTCGAGAATCAACACACCGCCCTGCTGTACAGTAATCGTTGATTGTTGCAGCTCTGCGCCATAACCAATAATCATTGAAGCGCCGTCCAGTAATGCAACACTCCCGGTCAGTTCAACCGGTGCGCGATCTTCCTCTACGACAAAATTTTCGTCCGCGCTGGTGGGTGACAACAGGATCACTGTTCCACCTTGTATTACCGCATTTTCCAGCGTACCGGCATGCACTTCAGCCCGACCACCCACATTCACGGACAGGTTTTGCGTCTTACCGGAACTGTAGAGCTGAAGGCCATCCGTCCCCAGACGATAAATGGATCCATTCTCAACAATAGTGTCAGAGTCTTCACCACCGAGATTATTCATGGTGCCACCAGCAAGCAACGTATCACTGGCTTTCCCAGCCAGCATAAAAACGCCGCCCTGATTAATCTCACAATTGCTGGCTTCCCCACCTGGATACACCAACAATTCACCACCTTCATCTACCACGACCGCTGAGGTTGTCCCATTGACCAACAGGCCGCCCTCTTGATCGAGAATGATTTTTTCCGCGCGATGTCCTTCCAGTACACGCAGGTTACCGCCATTTTCCAGCAACAAACCGCAGGCATAACCCTGATCAACGCTGAATTCACCTTCGGGATGGCGGCCATTAACCGTAGCGAGCGTAGAGAGACTAATTGCGCCTCCCTCGGACTGAACAACATCTGTGGCAATGGCACCGTCGCTGACCGATAGCGTGCCATTGTTACCGTACTGTGTGCATTTGACGATCCCACCGGTTGCAACTTTCAACCAGCCGGTCCCCGTGACCACGGTATTTTCAGCTCTTCCGCCAGCCTCAACAATTAACTCGCCTTCAGTAAGTTGAGTCGCGCCAATGACCTCGCCGGTCTTAACAATTTGCACGTTCCCGTCGCTCATCAAGTTTTTCGCATCAGATCCCATGATTTATTCCTTTGCTGCATCTGTGTGCCTTTATTGCTACCTAAGTGTAAAGGCTACGGAGGATTTATCCACGACAGATTTGAGATGGTGGCAAACAACTCTGTTTAAACTCTGATACACGAATTATTGGGTTGTATCAGATGTAAATGCGATCCTGAATAAAAATCGCCCTTGCAAATCAACAAAATATAGCCAATTTGCTTAAAAGCTCTGCAAACGGTCGAAATAGCGCAGAAAATTACGTTTTACCTCTTGCCACCTTCCCACTCTGCCGCTAATATTCGTCCCCGTTGTCACCTACAACGTTGCGTTCATAGCTCAGTTGGTTAGAGCACCACCTTGACATGGTGGGGGTCGTTGGTTCGAGTCCAATTGAACGCACCATCCTGCGTCCGTAGCTCAGTTGGTTAGAGCACCACCTTGACATGGTGGGGGTCGGTGGTTCGAGTCCACTCGGACGCACCAGATTTTCTTAATCTGGTCTTCTCCTTTTTCCCTCTGTTTCTTCTCTGTATCCAATACGTTAAAAGATTTACACTGTCTTCGTATGCGTTATCAGAAGGAGAATCGCTATGGCAACTTTGTTACAACTTCATTTTTCTTTCAATGGCCCATTTGGCGACACAATGGCTGAGCAGCTTAAACCGCTTGCTGAGTCGATTAATCAGGAACCTGGTTTTCTGTGGAAGGTATGGACCGAAAGTGAAAAGAACCACGAAGCCGGTGGGATCTACCTTTTCACTGATGAAAAAAGCGCCCTTGCCTATCTGGAAAAACACACTGCCCGACTGAAAAATCTCGGCGTTGAGGAAGTTGTCGCCAAAGTTTTCGATGTCAATGAGCCACTGAGTCAAATCAATCAGGCAAAACTCGCCTGACAGAATTTAATCAAGGGCGGTTAGCGCCCTTTTCATCCCTGTCTGAAATTTCTCAAATTCTAAAAATTTCAACCAAACTTATCTGATAACACTAAATTCGAAAGAATGCGTACAGGTAAGTAACAATGAAAAAAATTGCTATTGTGGGTGCCGGGCCTACGGGGATCTACACCTTATTCTCGCTTCTACAGCAACAAACTCCACTTTCTATTTCTATCTTCGAGCAGGCTGACGAGGCCGGTGTCGGGATGCCATACAGTGATGAGGAAAACTCAAAAATGATGCTGGCAAATATTGCCAGTATTGAAATACCGCCGATTTATTGTACGTATCTCGAATGGCTACAAAAGCAAGAAGCCAGCCATCTCCAGCGTTATGGCGTTAAAAAAGAAACCTTGCACGATCGTAAGTTTTTACCGCGAATTCTGCTGGGCGAATATTTCCGCGATCAATTTTTACGATTAGTAGACCAGGCACGAAAGCAAAAATTTGCAGTGGCTGTTTATGAATCATGCCAGGTTACCGATCTGCAAATTACAAATGCTGGCGTCATGCTCGCTACAAATCAGGATTTACCCAGCGAGACGTTTGATTTAGCGGTGATTGCCACGGGTCACGTCTGGCCTGATGAAGAAGAAGCAACCCGAACGTATTTTCCCAGCCCGTGGTCAGGCCTGATGGAAGCAAAGGTCGATGCGTGTAACGTGGGTATTATGGGAACATCCTTGAGCGGACTGGATGCGGCAATGGCAGTGGCTATTCAGCATGGTTCGTTCATTGAAGATGATAAACAACACGTCGTTTTTCACCGCGATAACGCAAGTGAAAAGCTAAATATCACGTTGATGTCGCGCACGGGTATTTTACCCGAAGCCGATTTCTATTGCCCTATTCCCTACGAGCCCTTACACATCGTCACCGATCAGGCATTAAATGCTGAGATTCAAAAAGGCGAAGAGGGCCTTTTGGATCGGGTATTTAGATTGATAGTAGAGGAAATCAAGTTTGCTGATCCAGACTGGAGTCAACGCATAGCCTTAGAGAGCCTGAATGTCGATTCCTTTGCTCAAGCCTGGTTTGCCGAGCGCAAACAACGCGACCCATTTGACTGGGCAGAAAAAAATCTCCAGGAAGTCGAACGCAATAAACGAGAAAAACATACTGTTCCCTGGCGTTATGTCATTCTGCGCCTGCATGAAGCCGTACAGGAAATTGTTCCACATCTGAATGAACACGACCATAAACGGTTCAGTAAAGGCCTTGCCCGGGTTTTCATCGATAATTATGCGGCAATCCCTTCAGAGTCTATCCGTCGCCTACTTGCCTTACGTGAAGCGGGAATCATTCATATTCTCGCCCTCGGTGAAGACTACAAAATGGAAATTAATGAGTCGCGCACCGTCCTGAAAACGGAAGACAACAGCTACTCGTTTGACGTTTTTATCGATGCCCGCGGGCAGCGTCCGCTTAAAGTGAAAGATATTCCTTTCCATGGACTACGCGAACAATTACAGAAAACAGGGGATGAAATCCCTGATGTTGGTGAAGATTATACGTTACAGCAACCCGAAGATATTCGTGGACGCGTAGCGTTCGGCGCGTTGCCCTGGTTAATGCACGACCAGCCTTTCGTTCAGGGACTTACGGCATGTGCAGAAATTGGTGAGGCGATGGCTCGGGCGGTCGTAAAACCTGCCTCCCGTGCACGTCGGCGTCTTTCGTTTGATTAAAGGTAAAGCTATCAGCACTCAACAAACTGATGCTGTTCATTAAGACGATAGCGGACTCCGGCTCGAATATTGTTTTCACCTTCAATGGCGACGGCGAAGCGAACTCTTTCGCCGTCATGATATACCAGTGCGGCGCTTCCTCCTGGCCCGAGAATAATTGAGTCGACCACGCCCGTGCTCACTACCGTTGAATTTTCACCGCTGGCAATGATGTGTACATTGTCGCCACTGTTGGCAATTCTGGCGTTTGCGCCAAAGCTGGCGATTTGCACCAGGTCACCATTACTGGCGACATGACATCGTTCACCCAATGTACAAACGCGTACTCGCATTCCGGTATTCGCAATCCGACTGCTATCTCCAGCGCTGCTTATCCGCGAAGAATTACCGGTTACAGCAACCCGTGCGCGTTCACCGGAGCTGCCAATGTGACTGTTAAAGCCGACACTTCCAATCCGCACGCTATAACCCATACTGGCAATTTGCGCGGCATACCCAGCGGTTGCGATTCTGGCGTTATCCTCACAACAGCCGATGCGAGCATGATCGTCGCTGCGGGCAAACTGACTGCAAAATGGTCTCTCTCCGGGGTCTGTGGCCAGTTTTTGCATAGAGGAAACTTCCTGATGCGCGAAGTTTTCATCCGCCAGCCATTTTTTCCACGCATACTCAACCAGACTCTCCGCCCAGTCCGTATATCCTTCCTCAATCAGTGCATGATGAATACCGGCATAACTACCGCCGCGTGGGAAATGGCGCAGGAACCAGCGATACATCACCGCTCCGATACGCCATTCTCGCAGGTCTGCTTGTGTAATGATCATTCGTTAGTGCCGGTGATAGCCATCGACCATGCTTTTAAAGGTTTCGTGTGGCGTACGCCCCGTGGTGCAAAGATAAAGATGACCGAAGATAAAAAAGAGGCTTATAAATGCCAGAGCAAAATGTGTCTGCAATAACCAGTATCTTACGCCAGGAAACACATCTCCCACGGCTTGCGGATAGAGACACAGCAGCCCCGTCAATAGTAACAACGGCAGCAATCCATACATGACACCAACATAGGCAACCTGCTGTAAGGGATTAAATTTAGACTGGGTTGTTGCCGGGAAAGGATGTTCTTCCCCCTGCATAATGCCAAACAAATAAAATCGCGTTTGTTTTGCCGCCCGCTCCAGCCAACCCTGACGACGAATGCGATAGTGGTGGCCATTACCCCCAACGGCATTGATCAGAACAAAGCCGAGCCAGCATGCCAGTAACAAAAATCCGCAAACTTCATGCACCGCAACCAGACTTTTAACCGCAGTTGCGCCCACCAGCGCAAAGTGATTTATCAGCCCACTTGCCAGCAACAATACAAAGAGTAACGCATTCGACCAGTGCCATAATCTGACCGCTTTGCTGTAAAGATAAATCTTCTCACCATGATCGGTGGCTGATTTCTTCACGCCACGAGCACGAAGCAAGGCGTGCAGCCCCAGCACCAACCACATCCCAACCAGCAATACTCCGGCAATGATCAACCACACCGGCCAAAATTCGGGAGTGAACTGTGGCACATAGTTCGCTAACTGGCTCTGAAACTGTTCAGCATGTTGCGACGGGTTCATACATTTTCCTTTTTAATCAAATGTTGACCGAACCGGCGATACAGATGCGGTTTCCCGGCACCAGGTAGCTGATATTGATAGTATTTATTATCCTGCAACCACGCCTGAATTTCTGGGCTATCTTCGCGACCAAAGATCAATGCGTGTTCCGGGCAGGCGCTGACGCAAATGGGCGGAAAGCCTTTTGCCAGCCGGGACTCAGCGCAGAAATCACATTTATCTGCCACTTTAGTGACAGGGTTAAGGTAGCGAACCTGGTACGGACAAGCGCCAATGCAATAACTGCAGCCGATGCACTGCGATTTTTCTACCCGCACGATCCCCTGCTCATCACGCCACGATGCCCCCGTCGGGCAAACGTCGATGCACGGAGCATCTTCGCAGTGCTGACATGACTGGCGAAAAAAGTGATACTGCGTTTCGTTGTCGTTATCGGTGACTGGAATGTGTGCTATCGATAAACGGCTTCCCTGAGCGGGGACGTGGTTAGTTTTACGGCATGCGCGGGCGCAAATATTACAGCCATTGCACCGTGACTCGTCATGAATCATGGCATACCGAACTTCCTTTTCTTGCCTCGTGTTCGCTAACAGAGAAGACGCAGAACCAGTAAAAAAGATTACTGTTCCCATCCCCAGAACAAATTTGCGTCGAGTGAAGGACATCTGATTATCCCCTAATGCAGTGGCTGCAACTGTCCACCCTATCCATGACATCTCCCTGAAATTTCAGGGGTTCTGAAACTGCTCTACCTCGAACCATTCGCATAAGCCATAAGCCTTGCCATAGGTCATAAATCGCTCGCTAAACAAGTACAACACCGCCGTCGATGACTCCACCTGCCGTATATCGGCATATTCAGGTGCAACATCCATCGCGGCGATCGCGGCTTCAATCTGCGCTTCCTGGAAGTAATATGGCGCTTGCATCAGCATGGCGACTTTGTAAGGACGAGGATACGTCTGGCACTCAAAACGAACGGCGTGTGCAATGGCGCGACAAATGTCCTGCTCCACAACTTGCAAAGACATCGCCGCGTAGTTTTCACTCATGGCCTGCGTTGAGTAATAGTAATCATCCTTGCTTCCCGTCAAACAAGCGATATCCGCGTAGTCTCCGTTCTGCTTAATGCTTTCCAGCAAAACTGACAGTTCCTCTTCTGCAACCAAATAGGGTGGCGAGAGAAACACGGCGCGCGCCACCAGCTGCCCAGCCGCAGAATGCTGGCGAATGAACTCAGCCAGGATTTCAGCAGGTTCTGGTTCGGTTACCGTATCAACGGGGTGACGCATCCCCTGCAACCATTGCCGCTTCGCCTCGTCAACTTCACTGACTTTCGCTAACGGCAATTCATCCTGATGGTTCATCTTACCCATTCCTTACGCAGGCAGTAGATTGTGTGCTGCCAGATCGGCGGCAATATCTTCCAGCCCCAGACGCTGCAATGTTTCGCGGGTTGGACAACCAAGCTGTGGGTCCCAGCCCATTTCTTTGTAGAACATCGTGAGCGAAGCATGCATATCGTCACGATCCATTTTGTCAGTACCTTCAGTAAAGACCGGGATCTGCGGATCCTTGTCGAATACCCAGGAACAGATAAGATCGTGTTCATTACGCATATCTTTGGTTTGCATCAGTTTTACCGTGTAGGCACGATGCAACGTAAAAATACGCTCTGCAGCTAAATCTAATTTTTCCTGAGTCATCTCTTCGCCGGTGATCGCTTTGAAGAATTTGGCTTCAAGCGCCAGATCGCCCCGGTAATTACGGCTTTTCAGCGGCGAAACGGTCATTGGCCAGACCCAGTTGCACAGGGTGACGGCGTTATGCAAACAGACCCGCAACAGCGACCACTTTGCATATTTAATTTTTGCGTCATTGATTGGCGTGTAGTTTTTGGTTTCATCGTAAGCATCTTCAGAACCAAAAAGTTCTTTCGCCACTTCACGTTGCAGTTTCAATGGCAAGCCGGAACCAATAAAGTTGATATGGGTATGCGTCATGCAGTCACGGTTGAACATACAGTTAACAATGGAACCGACCTGCGCTGACGCTTCATTGGCATGGTGAACCGGATAGCCAAACGGCGACCAGAGTTTATTTTTCGCGTAGCCCCAGTACTCTTCACCCAAATTCCAGCGTTCTGCGATGGCATATGAACCATCAGCCAGGTGACTCAGCTCACCCACACGATGCGCCAGACGGTAGTAAAAATCTTTAATGAAGTTAACGTCACCCGCTTCCAGTTGATCCCAGCGAATTTCTGCATACTCTTCAGCTGGCAGAACACGCTTGAACACACCTTTGCTGTAACAATAAGTAAAGTCGCGATGCAACTGCCCGTAGTTACACCATAGGCCGTAGTCATCGAACAAATTCAGACCCACCAGGTTACCAATCACACGACCATCGTCTTTATCTTCAAAATCTTTCGGCCCGTTCGGGAAGATGGTGGTATGGACAAAGTTTGCTACACAAGTGTTACCACCTGTGCTGGGCACGCCAAACTCTTTCACCCGAGGAATATTCATTTGGGTCATACAACGGATCGGGCAAGAGTGGCAGCCGCTCATTTTTACTGTGTATTTCTCTGCCGCCGGTCCTAAGTCAAAAACGGATTTATAGGTACGAAAGCCGACCGTATTCTGATTGCCTGGCGGAATTTCACCCGTTTCAATCGGACCACCTTCAGCCGCGCCCCAAAACAGCCCTTTACGTGCTGTCCAGCGTGACTTGGGATCTGAATACTCTGCCCACGATTGTGGCGTACTTGGCACGACATGGTTGTTATTCGCACCAATAAGTTCAGTCATCATGTAATCATTGAGACGCTTCATCTCCTGACGATCGGCAATGTTGACCCCTTTCGTCCCTTCAACCGCAATCGCTTTCAGGTTTTTCGAACCCATTATTGCGCCAGTTCCCGCACCGCCGCTGTGGTTACGGCTATTCAACATGCCAGAGAGAGGAACAAGGTTTTCCCCAGCCTGACCAATAGCCGCCACACAGGTTTCCGGACTGGTCAATCGACAAATTTCTTCCGTCGTTGCGCGCGTCCCTTTTCCCCATAAGAAATCGGCTTTTTCCAGGCTAACTTTGTCATCTTTAATCTTCAGCCATACCGGTGATTTCGCCTTCCCTTCGATAATAATGACGTCGTATCCAGCGAATTTCATTTGCGCTGCAAAAAAGCCACCCATATGGGCATCGACGACTAAATTTCCTTTGGTAAAAGTAGAAAGTGAGGTGATATTTACGCGAGAACTACAGGGGGCACCAGATCCAGTTAATGGGCCGGTAGCAAAGACTAATTTATTCGCTTCATCGAAAGGTTTCGTGCCTGGCGATACTTCGTCATACATAATTTTGTAGCCGAAGCCCATGCCACCGACAAAACTTTTAAACTTACTGGAATCTTCGAGGGTAATATTTCCTGTCGTGAGATTGACTCTTAATATATTACCTGTCCAACCGTTAGCCATGATTTTTTCCTTTGCAAGATTCACACAGTAATATCTTTCCACTCGATAATTTTTAACGCCCCTGTTGGGCAGGCGTTTGCGCATTCACCGCATAACACACATTTCGAGGATTTTTTACTTTCGGTATTTACGGTGGCCATCATCCACGGGCATGCCGTAGTACAGGCGCTACAGCCAATACAGCGTTTATGATCGACGGTAATACAGCCTTCTTTCTGCTGCCAGGTAATCGCACCAATCGGGCAGACGTTCATGCATTGCGGCTCTTTGCATTGACGGCAGGTGTCCGCGGTATAGTTGAGATCGCCATACAGGCCGCCGCCAGAGCCAACCCCGTTGTCGCCAAAGAAATAATTGCGATGGATTTTGATACGGGAGAAGAATGTCCCTACTGAGCCATCGTTGAAGTTGGTACAAGAGATTTCACAGCGGTGGCAACCCGTGCATCGCGCTCGCTGGGTCACCAGCACCCCTTTGGGGGTATTTATCAACCCTACTGTGCCGCTATCAATATCTTCCTGTTTGCAACCCAAAAGTGACAGTAACGCAGGGGCAATTGTTAGACCAGCAAGGCCTTTTCCTGATATACGCAAGAATTCTAATCGCGTTAAGCCAATATCTAATAGTGGACGATCAACCGGGTTCATTTATTTCGCATCCTCTTCGCAAACACAGTGCTGACAATTCAGCAGCCTGATATTAAGCATTCAACTAATACGCTGCTGACTCTGTCCCCAACACCAGATATTTTCCCTAACCCGATAGTGTATGAGAAAAGATTAACGCCGATAAACTAATCCTTTATGGTTAGGAGAAAAAATAATGTGATTATTCTGAGCCCTTAACATTGATCGTTATCAATTAAAATTACAAAGCAAGAAATTATAAGTGAACTGATATTTATTATCATTTGAAATAAATTTAACTTAAGCGACAATTATTTGTGACGTTCATTGCAGAAAATAAAAATAACATTATCGCTATAAATTAAAATACATACCGAAATTCGTATAATTTCAGCAGTTGTTATTTAGAATGATTAACTGGACCGCAACTGAAGCAAGAATATCAGGATGAAGCTTACCGCCTCATCCTGAATGGTCATTTTACCAGTGCGTTAATGACGGTTTCCATCGCCTGCTTTTCCAGCTCACTGCGCTGAATGCGTTTATTGGCTAATGCTGTACGTAATACGCCTGCGATAACAATATGCTTTGGTTCCTGCCCCAGATCGCGCATTTCCAGCACAACTTTACCGACAACTCTGCACATTTCTCGGTACAGTTCATCCTCTTTTGTCCGATTTCCCATTCTTTATACCTATTTATCATGCCAACTATCAGCATATATCAATCTAACCAATTAAACAAAAATCAAACAAAATCAGACAAATAACGCGATAAATTATTTTAACTGTAGCAATTGAGCGATGATATATTTATACACCGGATGAACTTTCACTTATCCTCACACTGACAACTTCGGCACCAGACGTTGCGCAAACAGCGAAGTTTTTGCGTAACCTTTTCCCTGGAACGTTAAATCTTTGATAACAATTTATTGTCTAACAAGTTGTATATTTTTTGAAACGCTGTTTTTGTTTTCCTTTTGGATTAATTTCAGCGTATAATGCGCGCCAATTGACTCTTGAATGGTTTCAGCACTTTGGACTGTAGAACTCAACGACTCAAAAACAGGCACTCACGTTGGGCTGAGACACAAGCACACATTCCTCTGCACGCTTTTTCGATGTCACCTATCCTTAGAGCGAGGCACCACCACTTTCGTAATACCGGATTCGCTTTCCGGCAGTGCGCCCAGAAAGCAAGTTTCTCCCATCCTTCTCAACTTAAAGACTAAGACTGTCATGAAAAAGACCAAAATTGTTTGCACCATCGGACCGAAAACCGAATCTGAAGAGATGTTAGCTAAAATGCTGGACGCTGGCATGAACGTTATGCGTCTGAACTTCTCTCATGGTGACTATGCAGAACACGGTCAACGCATTCAGAATCTGCGCAACGTGATGAGCAAAACTGGTAAAACCGCCGCTATCCTGCTTGATACCAAAGGTCCGGAAATCCGCACCATGAAACTGGAAGGCGGTAACGACGTTTCTCTGAAAGCTGGTCAGACCTTTACTTTCACTACTGATAAATCTGTTATCGGCAACAGCGAAATGGTTGCGGTAACGTATGAAGGTTTCACAACTGACCTGTCTGTTGGCAACACCGTACTGGTTGACGATGGTCTGATCGGTATGGAAGTTACTGCCATTGAAGGTAACAAAGTTATCTGTAAAGTGCTGAACAACGGCGACCTGGGCGAAAACAAAGGTGTGAACCTGCCTGGCGTTTCCATTGCTCTGCCAGCACTGGCTGAAAAAGACAAACAGGACCTGATCTTTGGTTGCGAACAAGGCGTAGACTTTGTTGCTGCTTCCTTTATTCGTAAGCGTTCTGACGTTATCGAAATCCGTGAGCACCTGAAAGCGCACGGCGGCGAAAACATCCACATCATCTCCAAAATCGAAAACCAGGAAGGCCTCAACAACTTCGACGAAATCCTCGAAGCCTCTGACGGCATCATGGTTGCGCGTGGCGACCTGGGTGTAGAAATCCCGGTAGAAGAAGTTATCTTCGCCCAGAAGATGATGATCGAAAAATGTATCCGTGCACGTAAAGTCGTTATCACTGCGACCCAGATGCTGGATTCCATGATCAAAAACCCACGCCCGACTCGCGCAGAAGCCGGTGACGTTGCAAACGCCATCCTCGACGGTACTGACGCAGTGATGCTGTCTGGTGAATCCGCAAAAGGTAAATACCCGCTGGAAGCGGTTTCTATCATGGCGACCATCTGCGAACGTACCGACCGCGTGATGAACAGCCGTCTCGAGTTCAACAATGACAACCGTAAACTGCGCATTACCGAAGCGGTATGCCGTGGTGCCGTTGAAACTGCTGAAAAACTGGATGCTCCGCTGATCGTGGTTGCTACTCAGGGCGGTAAATCTGCTCGCGCAGTACGTAAATACTTCCCGGATGCCACCATCCTGGCACTGACCACCAACGAAAAAACGGCTCATCAGTTGGTACTGAGCAAAGGCGTTGTGCCGCAGCTGGTTAAAGAGATCACTTCTACTGATGATTTCTACCGTCTGGGTAAAGAACTGGCTCTGCAGAGCGGTCTGGCACACAAAGGTGACGTCGTAGTTATGGTTTCTGGTGCACTGGTACCGAGCGGCACTACTAACACCGCATCTGTTCACGTCCTGTAATATTGCTTTTGTGAATTAATTTGTATATCGAAGCGCCCTGATGGGCGCTTTTTTTATTTAATCGATAACCAGAAGCAATAAAAAATCAAATCGGATTTCACTATATAATCTCACTTTATCTAAGATGAATCCGATGGAAGCATCCTGTTTTCTCTCAATTTTTTTATCTAAAACCCAGCGTTCGATGCTTCTTTGAGCGAACGATCAAAAATAAGTGCCTTCCCATCAAAAAAATATTCTCAACATAAAAAACTTTGTGTAATACTTGTAACGCTACATGGAGATTAACTCAATCTAGAGGGTATTAATAATGAAAGCTACTAAACTGGTACTGGGCGCGGTAATCCTGGGTTCTACTCTGCTGGCAGGTTGCTCCAGCAACGCTAAAATCGATCAGCTGTCTTCTGACGTTCAGACTCTGAACGCTAAAGTTGACCAGCTGAGCAACGACGTGAACGCAATGCGTTCCGACGTTCAGGCTGCTAAAGATGACGCAGCTCGTGCTAACCAGCGTCTGGACAACATGGCTACTAAATACCGCAAGTAATAGTACCTGTGAAGTGAAAAATGGCGCACATTGTGCGCCATTTTTTTTGTCTGCCATTTACCGCTACTGCGTCGCGCGTAACATATTCCCTTGCTCTGGTTCACCATTCTGCGCTGACTCTACTGAAGGCGCATTGCTGGCTGTGGGAGTTGCTCCACTGCTCACCGCAACCGGATACCCTGCCCGACGATACAACGCTTTATCGACTAACTTCTGATCTACAGCCTTATTGTCTTTAAATTGCGTAAAGCCTGCTGGCAGTGTGTATGGCATTGTCTGAACGTTCTGCTGTTCTTCTGCCGATAGTGGTCGATGTACTTCAACATAACGCATCCCGTTAGGTTCCACGGAATATTTCACCGGTTCGTTGATCACTTTCACCGGCGTTCCCGTCCGCACGCTGGAGAACAAGGCTTTAATATCCGGTGCATTCATGCGAATACACCCTGAACTGACGCGCAAACCAACGCTGTCCGGCGCACTAGTGCCATGAATGAGGTATTCGCCATTACCATGCGCGAGGCGCAGTGCGTAACGTCCTAGCGGGTTATTTGGTCCGGCAGGAACGACTGGCGGTAATTTAATGCCACGCTCCAGCGAACGCTGACGAATGCCTGCCGTAGGCGTCCAGGTTGGGTTAGGGATTTTCTGCCCAACACGCGTTTCCATCACCGGCGTTTCCAGCCCCTGCAATCCAATACCTATTGGATAAACCTGCACAATATTTTCTCCCGGCGGATAATAATAAAGGCGCAGCTCTGCAAGGTTAACGATAATCCCCTGACGCGGTGCATCAGGTAATAACAGTTGTGAAGGAATAGTTATCGTCGTACCAGGTTTTGGCACCGGGGCGATAGTGTTATTGGCTTCAAGGATCAACATTGCCGCAGTATCAAAACGTCGGGCAATAGCCTGAAGGTTTTTATCCCCTTCTTGCACCGTATACGTTTGATTTTGCCCAACCAGTCGGCTTCCGGTTGGTGGTAGCGGATAATCAACCGCCCAGGCAGCCTGGATGGCGCTAAAAGCGCCGATAAGCGTGAGTGTAAGCAAAGACGCGCGTTTCATTGTAAACCTCCTGTATTTGCCGGAGACTCACGCTGAAACGTCGGATGGCGCTTATGTTCACCTGAAACCAAAACACTCCTGTGCAGGTCAGTGTAAACATTGACCATCCGGCAATGTGAGCCAACCGGATGAAAGCTGTCCCTTTAGTTTAGCTAAGTGCAGCGGCTTTGGCGCGAATTGCGCGAATCATCGCTTCCAGACCTTGTGAACGAGATGGGGTGAGATGTTGGGTGAGCGCCATTTTTTCAAACCACGGACGCACATCGAAATTGACAATATCCTGCGGCGTCATCTGATCGTAGAGAATAAAGACGACCGCAATAAGCCCTTTCACAATCGCCGCATCGCTGTCGCCCTGCAATTCAATAATTCCCTGCGCATTCTGGCGCATGACAATCCACACCTGACTCTGGCAGCCCTGAATGCTATTTTGTGGGCTTCGGTCTTCGGCGCGTAATTCTGGCAGACGCTGGCCCAGCTCAATAATGTAGAGATATTTCTCTTCCCAGTTGGCGCAGCGTAAAAAATTACGCAGCAATTTTTCTTTATCCGGCAATAAAGCCATAGTGCCTCCCTGTTATCCCAGCAGACGGTGAATACGTTGCAGTCCGGTCACCAGACGATCCACTTCTTCATGGGTGTTATACATGGCCAGCGACGCCCGACACATAGCAGGGACGTTGTAATAGGCCATTAATGGCATCGCGCAGTGATGTCCGGTACGCACAGCAATGCCGTAGTTATCGAGAAAACTGCCAACATCATAGGCGTGGTGTTTACCAAGATTAAAAGCAATAACGCCAAGCCTGTTCCGCGGGCCATAGAGAGTGAGATCCGGTACAGATTCCAGCTGTGATAGCGCGTAGTGCATCAGATTCTGTTCATACTCGGCTATGTTATTAAGCCCCAGCGCCGAAACATACTCCAGCGCCGCGCCAAGACCAATGATGCCCCCGGTATTGGGTGTACCGGCTTCAAACCGCCATGGTGCTTTGGTCCAGGTAGTGCCTTCACTCAGGCTGACGGTGGCGATCATAGAACCGCCCCCTTCCCACGGCGGCATCTCCTGCAACAAGGCTTCTTTCACATAAAGAATGCCAATTCCGGTGGGGCCATACAGTTTATGCCCGGAGAACACGTAAAAGTCGCAATCCAGCGCCTGAACATCCACCGGATGATGCATCACCGCCTGAGCGCCATCCACCAGCACTTTTGCGCCATGCTGGTGCGCAAGCGTGATTATTTCCGCCAGCGGATTTTCTGTTCCCAGCACGTTGGAGACATGAGTAATTGCCAGCAGGCGAGTTTTCTCATCAAACAGCGTAGGCAGCGTCTCCAGTTGCAGCGTACCGTCGGGGTTGAGAGGGATCACACGCAGCTCTGCGCCAACGCGTGCGCAAAGCATCTGCCAGGGGACAATGTTAGCGTGGTGCTCCATCTGACTGATGATGATGTTATCGCCCGCCCGCACATTGCTGTTGCCCCAGCTATTGGCGACCAGATTGATCCCTTCCGTCGTGCCGCGGACGAACACCAGCTCTTCCGCCGAACGGGCATTAATAAACAGCGATGCCCGCTTGCGCACGTTCTCCATTTTCTCGGTCGCCTGAGCGCTTAAGGTATGAATACCGCGATGCACCGCCGCGTAGCCATGACGATAAAACTCGGCCTCGGCGTCAATCACCTGGCTCGGTTTCTGTGCACTGGCGGCGCTGTCGAGATAAGCCAGCGGCAAACCGTTTACCTCACGCGAAAGCACCGGAAAGTCGGCCCGCACTTTGTCGACGGAAAAAGTCATCTTGCACCTCCTGGCAGCCGTTGACCGATTCGGGCCAGCACCTGCTGTTTAAGCCCCTCATCACGCAGTGCTTCCGTCAGTTCGGCAGCAAAGGCGTAAATGATCATCTGCTGGGCATCCTGCTGATTGATCCCGCGCGAGCGCAGATAGAACATCTGTTCATCATCAATACGCCCCACCGTCGCGCCGTGGCTGCATTTCACATCATCTGCATAGATTTCCAGCTGCGGTTTTGTATCCACTTCCGCCAGTTTGCCCATCAGCAGATTATTGTTGGTCATCTGACCATCCGTTTTGATGGCGTGCTGCGCGACGTTGATCAAACCGTTAAATACCGCGCGGCCTTTGTCGCTGACGATAGTTTTGTGCAACTGTCGGCTGTTACAAAAACCTTTATTGTGTTCCAGCCAGGTACGGGTATCACACACCTCGTTTTTCACCGGCATCGCCAGGCTATTGATCCGCAGCGTGCTGTTTTCGCCATTGAGTTGCGTACTGGTGTTGTGTCGTAACACTGCGCCACCCAGCAGGAAACTATGGCTAAATGCGGTGGCATCGTCAGCCAGCAACAAATCGTTATGGGCAAAGTGGTGACTGACCGGGTTTTCAAACGCCAGCTTGATATGCTGCAAGTGGGCGTTCGCTGCGACATTGATAGTGAACCGTGCGCCGGTGAAGTGACGAGCATCATTAAGGCTGACAAAATGTTCGATCACCGTTGCTTCGGCACCTTCCGCCAGATCCAGATGATGTCGGTAATGGGCAGTGTTGACCTCTTCACCTGCCACGCCCTGGGTAATATGCATTAACAGCAATGGCTTTGCCGGCCGTTGACCGCGCTTCACGGCGATATGCGTCACGCTTTGTGCCAGGCTTTCCGTCAAATGCAGAAACACTTCCGCCTGAATAGCGTCGGGTACCCCCTGACGGTCGTCGTTAATGCTCACTTCATACCCGCTGCCTTCAGTCGCATCGCTCAGTGCTGACACGTAACGTCCATCGACAAATACCAGCCGCACAGCGTCTAACGTTAACGCTAAGGCATCTCGCTGCTGTGGGGATATCTCTCCCGCAATGCTGACAAACTGACTATTGGTCAGCCCTTCCAGCGGCGTATATTTCCAGTTTTCATGTTTACGTGTCGGCAGTCCGGTACGCAGCAATTGTTGTAAATGCTGCTGTGCTTGCGGTGAGCGTTTTGTCCCTTCAGCTTCAAACAAGTGATGCCACTGTTGCAGCGCATTACTGCTGTTCGGTAAGCCAGCCATAACCCTGCTCCTCCAGTTGTTTGACCAACGTGAAATCGCCGGATTTCACAATTCGTCCCTGATATAGCACATGAACGTAATCAGGCTTGATGTAGTCGAGAATGCGTTGGTAGTGCGTAACAATGATGAATGAGCGCTTGCCATCACGCAGCGAGTTCACGCCATCGGCGACCACTTTTAATGCGTCAATATCCAGCCCGGAGTCCGACTCATCAAGAATGCATAACTCCGGTTCCAGCACCGCCATTTGCAAAATATCGTTGCGCTTTTTCTCGCCGCCGGAAAAACCAACGTTTACCGAACGGGTCAATAAATCTTCCGGCATCTTCAACAGCGCGATTTTCTCTTCCATCAAATCCTGAAAATCAAAGCGGTCGAGCGTTTCCTGCCCGCGATAGCTGCGCACCGCATTAAGTGCCGTTTGCAGGAAAAACTGGTTACTGACGCCGGGAATTTCTACCGGATACTGGAAGGCCATAAAGATACCTTCACCTGCACGATCTTCCGGCGACAGCGCAAGCAAATCTTTGCCTTTAAACTCAACCGCTCCGCCCGTCACTTCATAATCTTCTCGCCCGGCAAGCGTTGCCGATAAGGTACTTTTGCCCGAACCGTTTGGCCCCATAATGGCATGAACTTCGCCGGGACGAACGTCGAGGCTTAATCCACGCAGGATAGCTTTATCTTCCACGCTGACGTGTAAATCTTTAATACTTAACATGTTTATTCCTTATCCGACGCTGTGTTCAAGACTGATGGCGAGGAGTTTTTGTGCTTCAACGGCAAATTCCAGCGGCAGTTCTGAGAACACGTCTTTGCAGAAACCGTTAACAATCATCGAGATGGCGTCTTCTTCGCTGATCCCGCGTTGCAGGCAGTAAAACAGTTGATCTTCACCAATACGTGATGTCGTTGCCTCGTGCTCCAGTTGTGCGCTGTTATTGCGACATTCGACATACGGGAAGGTATGCGCCCCACAATTAGCGCCAATCAGCATTGAGTCGCACTGAGTGAAATTGCGCGCATTGGTTGCCGTCGGCATGATTTTCACTAAGCCGCGATAACTGTTCTGACTATGTCCGGCAGAGATCCCTTTCGAGATAATGGTCGATTTGGTGTTTTTACCGATGTGGATCATCTTGGTGCCGGTATCAGCTTGCTGATGACCGCTGGTCAGCGCCACTGAGTAAAACTCACCAATGGAGTTATCGCCGCGCAAAATGCAGCTGGGATATTTCCACGTAATCGCTGACCCGGTTTCTGATTGCGTCCATGACATTTTGCTGTTTTCGCCTTCGCACAAAGCACGCTTGGTGACGAAGTTGAGAATACCGCCGGTGTTGTTATCGCCAGGGAACCAGTTTTGTACCGTGGAATATTTCACCTCGGCGTTTTTATGGATGATGACTTCCACCACTGCCGCGTGCAACTGATAGCTGTCACGCACCGGAGCGGAACAGCCTTCAATGTAGCTGACGTAGCTGTCTTCGTCGGCCACCAGAATGGTGCGCTCAAACTGCCCGGTTTTTTCTGCGTTAATGCGAAAATAGGTGGAAAGTTCCATCGGGCAGCGCACGCCTTTAGGCACATAAATAAACGTACCGTCAGAGGCTACCGCCGCATTAAGCGCGGCAAAGAAGTTGTCATTCCCCGGCACCACGGTGCCGAGATATTTACGCACCAGTTCCGGGTGATCGTGGATCGCCTCACCAAAGGAACAGAAAATAATTCCCTGCTCCGCCAGTTTTTCGCGATAAGTAGTGGCAACCGAAACTGAGTCGAAAATGGCATCCACCGCCACCTCTTTGCCTTCCCGCACGGGAACGCCCAACTGCTCAAACGCCGCCTCCACCTCTTTACTTAAAAAGGCGTTCGCGCCAGTTTGCTGCACCGCGCCAGGTTCAGACGCGCAAGTGTCGTCACAATTACCGCACGATGGTGCTGAGTAGTAGCTGTAATCCTGATAATTCAGCTTGTCGTAGTGCGCTTTCAACCAGTGCGGTTCTTCCATCTCCAGCCATGCGCGATAGGCGTTTAGACGAAACTCCAGCATCCATTCCGGCTCATTACGCTTCGCCGAAATTGCGCGCACCACCTCTTCGTTTATCCCTTTTGCCAGCTCATCGGTGGCTAACTGGGTGAAGAATCCTTCTTTATAATTCAGCGGGCCGCCGGTCCAGGTTTTGACATCGTCAGTTGCTTCAGTATTACGAGACATAGTACCGCCTATACCCCAAAGCTTTCGCCACAGCCACATTCATTCTGGGCTTTAGGGTTGTGAAATTTGAATATCTGATTAAGTCCTTCACGAACGAAATCGACTTCCGTGCCATCAATAAACGGCATCGCTTGCAGCGGGACAAACAGCTTCGCGCCGTCGTGTTCAAACAGCAGATCGTCTTTGTCCGGCTCGCTAACACTGTCGAGCACATAGCCAAAGCCCGCGCAGCCCGTTTGCTTCACACCTAAGCGCACGCCGACCATACCTGGCTGCTTTGCCACCAGCTCGCGGATGTGTATCGCCGCTGCGGGTGTCAGCGTTAAGCCTTGCCAGGCGAAATCCTGTGGGTTAAAGGTTCCTGAATGCATGTCCATCTATTTACCTCACTTCATCGCTTTCAGCGTATAACAGCATGTTAGTGATAATGATTATCAGTTCAACCCAGCAAACGCAGGGGCTTTACCGTAAAACATGCTTTTTGCCTGCTTTTAATAAGCATAGACCCTGATGTGTGGGTTAACAGGCACGCTAAGAATTAGGTATCTCATTGTTAGATAATGGTTATTATCTAAGGAGCATTAAGGCTGTGATGAAAAAGAAAAAGTTGTATTGAAAATGACTATTTAAGAGATAGGTAAAAAAGTGCAGCGTTCAGAAATAAGAAAACCCTTAAGTCAGTGCGACACAGGCTTAAGGGTTTCTACCCCATCCGGCGCTTATCTCCGGCACTCTCAGTGGCTTAGCTCTTGAAGGGGTGATAAGAATAATCTCATAAAGCTAACCCGCCGTTTTAACACAAACTGCGATTAGTATTATTTTTGAACAATATCAGGCGGGTAGATAAGCAGTATTAAGAAGGTCATCGAACCTGGACGGAGGTTAATCCAGGTCGATTTGGCGAACTTGCGGTATTAAGTCAGGATCAATGCACGCCCAGACGCCAGGCAAAGTAGATTTCTTCTTTTAATTCAGCAGAAGAGAGAGTAAGCAGGTCAGCAAATTCAAGTTCTAGTTGTTTCAGACGTTTGAGATATTGGGCAGGTGAAAGATTGCTCTGGTCACGGCGTAAAAATTCAATGGCCAGCTGGGTGGGATCAAGTTGAGTAGACATAGCATCCTCGCTTTTAGACAAGACCTGCACAGTATACCACCGTTTACTGTGCAGATAATGACCAAAAGCAATATGCGTCACACTTTTCTGGTGACAACGTCACAAAATGGCGGTCGTCAATCGTGACGAACAGCACAAACGCCCTTTCTCATCGAAGATTTCAATCTGCCAGACCTGGTGACGCGAACCGAGATGCAACGGTTTGCATGCGCCGTGCACCCGTCCTTCTCGTGCCGAGCGGACGTGGTTAGCATTGATTTCCAGACCAACCACTTTTTGCTCACCTTCGGTACATAAATAACCGGCAACGGAACCGATACTTTCGGCCAGTACCACGGATGCACCTCCATGTAGCAACCCGAAAGGCTGCTTTGTCCGCGAGTCTACTGGCATTGTCGCTTCAAGGGTGTCATCACCAATATGTTCAAAGCGAATATCCAGTAACCCCACCATGTTTCCTTCACCCATAGCATTCAGTGCTTCCAGGGTGATTTTTCGTTTCCATATCATTTAATAATCTCCAGTAAAGCCTGCACAGGATGGCGTACCCCCGTGCCTTCAACCCGTTTGACCTGACTACGGCAGGAATATCCGGTCGCCAGACAGCGGTTACGCGGCAGTCGCTGCATAGCCTGATGCCAGGATAACTCATAGATCCCGAGCGAATTTTTATGGTTTTTCGCTTCATGTCCGTAAGTCCCTGCCATGCCGCAGCAACCCACGCTGACATTTTCCAGTTTCGCGCCAAAACGGGCAAATATCGCGGCCCATTGTGCTGGCGCACCCGGCAAGGCGGTAACTTCGGTACAGTGACCAAAGAAATACCATGATTCACCGCTGACTGTAGCCACTGGCTGTGACTCAAGTGCGCTTGCCAGCCATTCATTCGCCAGTAAGACGTTAAACTCGCCACGTTCCTCGCCCAGTGCCAGTTTATATTCATCGCGATAACAAAGTACCAGCGCCGGATCGACGCCTACCATTGGCATACCCAGCTTCGCCATACGGTTGAGGAAATCCGCCGTCTTTTTCGCCGTCTTCGCAAAACGATTAAGAAAACCTTTAATATGCTGGGCTTTGCCATTTGGCGAAAATGGCAGTAACACAGGCTGGAAACCTAATTTTTCGACCAGACGGACAAAATCCGCCACCACTTGCGCATCGTAATAGCTGGTAAAGGGGTCCTGCACCACCAACACTGTGCGCGCTTTCTGCTCTGCATTGAGAGATTCAAGCTGTTCCAGCGTCATGTTTGCCGAGCGATGCCCCACCATTTGTTGTTGTAGCGAGGGGACCGACAGCAGCGGCAAATCAACCATGCCGATATGTTTTTCCGAGAGTTTGCGCACCAGCGGCTGGTTAATGAAGAAGTTAAAGGTTTTCGGCGCGCGTGCCATCAGCGGCGCGTAGCTCTCGACCGTAGCGACGAGGTGGTCGCGCAGCGGACGTAAATAACGGGTATGATAGAGCTGCAGGAAACGAGAGCGAAACTCCGGCACATCAATTTTGATGGGGCACTGGGTCGAACAAGCTTTACAGGCCAGACAGCCCGACATCGCCTCTTTGACTTCGTGTGAGAAGTCATATTCGCCTTTATTCGCATGCCAGCTATTGCGCGTGCGGGCAATTAACGTCCGCAAACTGACGCCGGATTCAGGCAGTTCTTGTTCCAGTTTGAGTGGATCAACGCCGCGATCCGCCAACAAACGCAGCCATTCACGCACCAGCGTTGCGCGCCCTTTCGGTGAATGAATCCGGTTCTGGGTGATCTTCATCGACGGACACATCGGACTACGGGCATCAAAGTTGAAGCATAAACCGTTGCCGTTACACTCCATCGCACCGCGCCACTGCTGGCGTACCGCAATGGGGATCTGCCGATCGAATGTACCGCGCTTCACCGCGTCCACTTTCATCATCGGCGCATCGAGACCTTCTGGCGGGCAAATCTTCCCTGGGTTGAGTCGGTTATGCGGGTCAAATGCCGCTTTCACTTTGCGCAGTTCTGCAAAAAGTTCCTCACCGAAAAACGCCGGGCTGTATTCAGCGCGAAAACCTTTGCCGTGCTCGCCCCACAACAAACCACCGTATTTCGCAGTCAGCGCCACCACGTCATCAGAGATTTGCTTCATCAAAATCTCTTGTTGCGGATCGCACATATCCAGTGCCGGACGGACGTGCAAGACACCTGCGTCGACGTGACCGAACATACCGTAGCTTAAGCCGTGGCTGTCGAGCAGCGCGCGAAATTCAGCAATATAATCGGCCAGATGTTCCGGCGGTACGCAGGTATCCTCAGCAAACGGAATTGGCTTAGCGGCACCTTTGGCATTGCCAAGCAGACCAACGGCTTTTTTGCGCATTGCATAGATACGTTCAACCCCCGCCAGCTCACGGCACACCTGCCAGCCGATGACACCTGCTTGATGACTGGCGATCAGCTCATCCAACCGCGCACAGAGTGCATTTACCCGCTCATCAATCAGCGCCTCATCATCACCAGCAAATTCCACAATGTTCAGCCCGAGCATCTCTTTGTCAGGCACATCGGTAATCAACTCGCTGACGGAATGCCAGACAATATCTTCCCGCGCCAGATTCAGCACTTTTGAGTCCACCGTCTCTACCGAAAGCGCCCGCGCCTCAACCATAAACGGCGCGTTACGCAGCGCAGAGTCAAAAGAGTCATATTTGACGTTCACCAGACGGCGCACTTTAGGCAAGCGCGTAATATCCAGCCGCGCTTCGGTAATAAAGGCCAGCGTCCCTTCTGAACCCGTCAGAATGCGCGTCAGGTCGAACTCGGTCATCTCATCGTTAAAGACATGACGCAGATCGTAACCGGTAAGAAAGCGGTTAAGTTTGGGGAAGTTGTCGATGATTAACTGGCGTTGCTGACGGCAACGTTGATAAACCGTGTTATAAATTCGCCCGATTGTGGTATTGGATTTACCCAGCGTTTCCGCCAGCTCGACGGGTAAAGGTTGCGTATCGAGAATATCGCCCCCCAACAACACCGCGCGTACGCCAAGTACGTGATCTGACGTTTTGCCATAGACCAGCGATCCCTGACCGGATGCATCGGTATTGATCATCCCACCGAGCGTTGCCCGGTTGCTGGTCGAAAGTTCCGGCGCAAAAAAGTAGCCGAACGGTTTCAGGTACTGATTGAGTTGGTCTTTTATCACCCCGGCCTCAACGCGCACCCAGCCCTCTTCAGGGTTAATTTCGATGATGCGGTTCATATGGCGGGACATATCAACAATAATACCCTGGTTGAGCGCCTGACCGTTAGTGCCGGTGCCGCCGCCGCGGGGGGTAAAGATCAGCGATGAATAGCGTTCCTGCGCGGCAAGACGGGCGATCAGCGCCACATCTGCGGTTGAACGCGGAAATACCACCGCATCGGGGAGAAGTTGGTAAATACTGTTGTCGGTCGACATTGTCAGACGATCAGCATAACTTGTCGCCGTATCGCCGGTAAAACCTTGTTGCTCCAGCTCTTGCAAAAAATTAAGCACCAGTTGAACGACGCCGGGTGCCTGGGAAATCTGTGGAATCATTATATTGACCCTTTCCTGCGGTCTGTGATGTAGGTCGATACACTGTTCTTTCAGGCGGCTGCAATAGCGCACAGAAAAGTGATGTTTATTTACTCTATGGATTTCGAGTTGCAGGAAGGCGGCAAGCGAGTGAACTCCAGGAGCTTACAACAGTAAGTAACTGGGGTGAACGAACGTAGCCGCAGCATATGCAACTTGAAATACGACGAGTAAATCGTTTGCGTGTTGCCTGAGTTGTTGTACCACATTTTTTTCTAACACGCCCATCAGAATTAAGGGCAGAATCGGCCTGTTAAAAACCGCTGAAATTGCTCATCATTATGCAGGTGAGTTTCGCGTGTTCACGTCGCGTCGACGATTTGACGCACAAAAAAGGTGAAAAGTAGTTATGGTAAATGTTCGTCAGCCCAGGGATGTCGCACAAATTCTGCTTTCGGTGCTGTTTTTAGCCATCATGATTGTGGCATGTCTGTGGATTGTTCAACCCTTTATTCTCGGCTTTGCATGGGCCGGTACGGTGGTTATCGCCACCTGGCCGGTATTGTTACGTTTGCAAAAGATCATGTTTGGCCGCCGCTCTCTCGCCGTTCTGGTGATGACGCTGTTATTAGTGATGGTGTTTATCATCCCTATTGCTTTGCTGGTTAACAGTATCGTCGACGGCAGCGGCCCGCTAATTAAAGCCATTTCCAGCGGTGACATGACGTTACCCGATCTGGCGTGGCTTAATACCATTCCGGTGATTGGCGCGAAGCTGTATGCAGGCTGGCACAACTTGCTGGATATGGGGGGGACGGCGATCATGGCGAAAGTCCGCCCTTATATTGGCACCACCACTACCTGGTTCGTTGGGCAAGCGGCGCATATCGGGCGCTTTATGGTGCATTGTGCGCTGATGCTTCTCTTCAGTGCCCTGCTGTACTGGCGCGGTGAACAGGTGGCACAAGGCATTCGCCATTTTGCGACCCGTCTGGCAGGCGTTCGCGGAGATGCCGCCGTACTGCTGGCGGCACAGGCTATCCGCGCGGTGGCGCTGGGTGTGGTGGTGACGGCGTTAGTACAGGCAGTGCTTGGCGGTATCGGCCTCGCCGTATCCGGCGTACCTTATGCAACTTTGCTAACGGTGTTAATGATCCTTTCCTGCCTTGTCCAGCTTGGCCCGTTGCCGGTACTGATTCCGGCGATTATCTGGCTCTACTGGACTGGCGATACCACCTGGGGAACGGTATTGTTAGTGTGGAGCGGTGTGGTTGGCACGCTGGATAACGTCATCCGCCCAATGTTAATTCGCATGGGTGCCGATTTACCGCTGATCCTGATCCTCTCTGGCGTTATTGGTGGTTTGATTGCTTTCGGGATGATCGGTCTGTTTATTGGTCCGGTTCTGTTAGCCGTTTCCTGGCGTCTGTTTGCCGCGTGGGTGGAAGAGGTCCCACCGCCGACGGATCAACCGGAAGAAATTCTCGAAGAACTTGGCGAAATCCAGAAACCGAATAAGTAATTTCTCATCAGGCGGCTCTGCCGCCTGATTGTTAACCACCGCTAATTGATATTTGCTTGCTCTTCCCCATATTTTCCTGCTTACCGCCATTCAGCTGGTAGTACCTGTCGCAAATTCTTTACAGTTTTTAAACTAATGAGACGAATCTGATCGACGCAAAAAGTCCGTATGCCTACTATTAGCTCACGGTTATAAATCAACATATTGATTTATAAGCATGGAAATCCCCTGAGTGAAACAACGAATTGCTGTGTGTAGTCTTTGCCCATCTCCCACGATGGGCTTTTTTTTAACATTTTTCCGCTTCGCTACCTCGCCCCTCACTCTTTCCAATAATGTTGCACAAGATACTGTGACTCTCTTCAAGCCGTCAGCAGGCTGATAATGTTATTTATATTTTATTGTTTATTTCATGCAGCCATTACACGATGAACGCTTATGAACTCCAGGCACTCCGCCATATTTTTGCTATGACTATTGATGAATGCGCGACCTGGATTGCCCAGACAGGTGACAATGAAAGCTGGCGTCAGTGGGAAAATGGCAAATGCGCCATTCCTGATCGTGTGGTCGAGCAACTGTTGGCTATGCGACAGCAACGAAAAAAACATCTTCATGCCATCATAGAGAAAATAAATAACCGCATCGGCAACAACACCATGCGTTTTTTCCCCGACTTAACCGCGTTTCAACGTGTCTACCCTGATGGCAATTTTATTGACTGGAAGATCTATCAATCGGTAGCCGCTGAATTATATGCACACGATCTGGAGCGGCTTTGTTAATTTTTCCACAGAAAGGAATTGTCGTTGTTACAACAATAATGAATGGATACTGACACAACATCGCTACACTTTTTAAAGCACCTTTGCTAAGTAGAACCTATGAAAAATCCCTATTACCCTACCGCACTTGGGTTGTATTTTAATTACCTGGTGCATGGTATGGGCGTCATTTTGATGAGCCTGAATATGGCCTCGCTGGAGACGCTTTGGCAGACTAATGCCGCGGGCGTCTCGATAGTTATCTCATCGCTGGGCATTGGTCGATTAAGTGTCTTGCTTTTTGCAGGATTATTATCCGATCGCTTTGGTCGCCGCCCTTTTATCATGCTCGGGATGTGCTGCTATATGGCCTTCTTTTTTGGCATCCTGCAGACCAATAACATCATTATCGCTTATGTTTTTGGCTTTCTGGCGGGAATGGCAAACAGTTTTCTCGATGCAGGCACTTATCCCAGTTTGATGGAAGCTTTTCCACGCTCACCTGGGACAGCCAATATTTTAATTAAAGCATTTGTTTCCAGCGGACAATTTTTATTACCGCTAATCATTAGCCTGTTAGTGTGGGCTGAACTGTGGTTCGGTTGGTCCTTTATGATTGCTGCAGGCATTATGTTTATTAACGCTCTGTTTTTATACCGTTGTACGTTCCCACCCCATCCGGGTCGTCGCTTACCTGTCATAAAGAAAACCACCAGCTCTACGGAACATCGCTGTTCAATTATCGATTTAGCCAGTTATACCTTATATGGCTATATCTCAATGGCAACGTTTTATCTGGTTAGCCAGTGGCTGGCACAGTACGGACAATTTGTTGCAGGCATGTCATACACTATGTCGATCAAACTACTCAGTATCTACACCGTGGGTTCGCTGCTTTGTGTATTTATTACCGCTCCACTCATTCGTAATACCGTTCGCCCAACAACATTACTGATGCTGTACACCTTTATCTCATTTATTGCTCTGTTTACCGTCTGCCTGCATCCCACATTTTATGTGGTGATAATATTTGCTTTTGTCGTTGGTTTTACCTCTGCTGGAGGTGTTGTGCAAATTGGCCTGACGTTAATGGCTGAACGTTTCCCTTACGCTAAAGGTAAAGCTACAGGGATCTATTACAGTGCGGGCAGTATTGCGACCTTTACTATTCCGTTGATTACGGCTCATCTGTCCCAAAGAAGTATTGCCGATATTATGTGGTTCGATACCGCCATCGCTGCCATCGGTTTTTTACTGGCACTGTTTATCGGCTTACGCAGCCGCAAAAAAACGCGGCATCACTCGCTAAAGGAAAATGTCGCTCCGGGTGGGTAATGCAATATTCTTTTCAGGTCATGCAAGATCTTACGGATAAATAACTCTTTCTGCGCTAACTAAGGAAAATCGCGATCAAAAACAAACTATGACATGCAATATTCCTGGAAACATAAACTTTATGCCATGTACCCAGGGAAAATCATCTTCAGTATAGTAATTATGTAAACCGTCGGAGAACAATACGTACGGTAACGAAATTATCTTTCAGCAAGGAGCTGTGAAAATGTCTCAAAATAAGGCTTTCAGCACGCCATTTATCCTGGCTGTTCTTTGTATTTACTTCAGCTACTTCCTGCACGGCATTAGTGTTATTACGCTTGCCCAAAATATGTCATCTCTGGCGGAAAAGTTTTCCACTGACAACGCGGGCATTGCCTACTTAATTTCCGGTATCGGTTTGGGGCGATTGATCAGTATTTTATTCTTCGGTGTGATCTCCGATAAGTTTGGTCGTCGGGCGGTGATATTAATGGCAGTAATAATGTATCTGCTATTCTTCTTTGGTATTCCCGCTTGCCCGAATTTAACTCTCGCCTACGGTCTGGCAGTGTGCGTAGGTATCGCTAACTCAGCGCTGGATACGGGTGGCTACCCCGCGCTCATGGAATGCTTTCCGAAAGCCTCTGGTTCGGCGGTCATACTGGTTAAAGCGATGGTGTCATTTGGGCAAATGTTCTACCCAATGCTGGTGAGCTATATGTTGCTCAATAATATCTGGTACGGCTATGGGCTGATTATTCCGGGTATTCTATTTGTACTGATCACGCTGATGCTGTTGAAAAGCAAATTCCCCAGCCAGTTGGTGGACGCCAGCGTAACTAATGAATTACCGCAAATGAACAGCAAACCGTTAGTCTGGCTGGAAGGTGTTTCATCGGTACTGTTCGGTGTAGCCGCATTCTCGACCTTTTATGTGATTGTGGTGTGGATGCCCAAATATGCGATGGCTTTTGCTGGTATGTCAGAAGCTGAGGCATTAAAAACCATCTCTTATTACAGTATGGGCTCGTTGGTCTGTGTCTTTATTTTTGCCGCACTACTGAAAAAAATGGTCCGGCCCATCTGGGCTAATGTATTTAACTCTGCACTGGCAACAATAACAGCAGCCATTATCTACCTGTACCCTTCTCCACTGGTGTGTAATGCCGGCGCCTTTGTTATCGGTTTCTCAGCAGCTGGCGGCATTTTACAGCTCGGTGTTTCGGTCATGTCAGAGTTTTTCCCAAAAAGCAAAGCCAAAGTCACCAGTATTTATATGATGATGGGTGGACTGGCTAACTTTGTTATTCCGCTGATTACCGGTTATCTGTCGAACATCGGCCTGCAATATATCATTGTTCTCGATTTTACTTTCGCGCTGCTGGCCCTGATTACCGCAATTATTGTTTTTATCCGCTATTACCGCGTTTTTATTATTCCTGAGAATGATGTGCGGTTTGGCGAGCGCAAATTTAGCACCCGGTTAAACACAATTAAGCATAGAGGTTAAAGGAGTTAATTATGGATGTTACCGCAAAATACGAATTGATTGGGTTGATGGCTTATCCTATCCGCCACAGTTTATCGCCTGAAATGCAGAATAAAGCCTTAGAAAAAGCGGGATTGCCATTTACCTATATGGCCTTCGAAGTGGATAACGATAGCTTTCCCGGAGCAATTGAAGGATTAAAAGCTCTAAAAATGCGCGGAACTGGTGTATCAATGCCGAACAAACAACTGGCGTGTGAATATGTTGATGAATTAACGCCAGCAGCCAAACTGGTGGGTGCCATCAACACCATCGTTAATGATGATGGCTACCTGCGCGGCTATAACACCGACGGCACGGGCCATATTCGAGCCATTAAAGAGAGCGGTTTTGATATCAAAGGCAAAACAATGGTGCTGTTAGGGGCCGGAGGTGCCTCAACGGCGATTGGCGCGCAGGGGGCAATTGAAGGTTTAAAAGAAATTAAACTCTTTAACCGTCGGGATGAGTTCTTCGATAAAGCCCTCGCCTTCGCGCAGCGGGTTAACGAAAACACCGATTGTGTCGTCACGGTTACCGATCTCGCCGATCAGCAAGCCTTTGCTGAAGCCCTGGCTTCCGCCGACATTTTAACCAATGGCACAAAAGTGGGTATGAAACCCCTTGAGAATGAATCATTGGTTAATGATATCAGTCTGTTACATCCGGGACTGCTGGTCACTGAATGCGTGTATAACCCGCATATGACGAAGTTATTGCAGCAGGCGCAACAAGCTGGTTGCAAAACGATTGATGGATACGGCATGTTGTTGTGGCAAGGGGCTGAACAGTTCACGTTATGGACTGGCAAAGATTTCCCTCTGGAATATGTTAAACAGGTCATGGGGTTCGGTGCCTGACAGGCTGACCGCGTGCAGAAAGGGTAAAAAATGAAAACCGTAACTGTAAAAGATCTCGTCATTGGTGCGGGCGCACCTAAAATCATCGTCTCGCTGATGGCGAAAGATATCGCCCGCGTGAAATCCGAAGCTCTCGCCTATCGTGAAGCGGACTTTGATATTCTGGAATGGCGTGTGGACCACTTTGCCGACCTCTCCAATGTGGAGTCTGTCATGGCGGCGGCAAAAATTCTCCGTGAAACCATGCCAGAAAAACCGCTGCTGTTTACCTTCCGCAGTGCCAAAGAAGGCGGCGAGCAGGCGATTTCCACCGAGGCTTATATTGCTCTCAATCGTGCAGCCATCGACAGCGGCCTGGTTGATATGATCGATCTGGAGTTATTTACCGGCGATGATCAGGTTAAAGAAACCGTCGCCTACGCCCACGCGCATGATGTGAAAGTTGTCATGTCCAACCATGACTTCCATAAAACGCCGGAAGCCGAAGAAATCATTGCCCGTCTGCGCAAAATGCAATCCTTCGACGCCGATATTCCTAAGATTGCGCTGATGCCGCAAAGTACCAGCGATGTGCTAACGTTGCTTGCCGCGACCCTGGAGATGCAGGAGCAGTATGCCGATCGTCCAATCATCACGATGTCGATGGCAAAAACTGGCGTAATTTCTCGTCTGGCTGGTGAAGTATTTGGGTCGGCGGCAACTTTTGGTGCGGTAAAAAAAGCCTCTGCGCCAGGGCAAATCTCGGTAACTGATTTACGCACAGTATTAACTATTTTACATCAGGCATAAGCAATAATATTTCGGCGGGAATATCCTCCCCCGCCGAACTAAAAAAATATATTCAACCGTATTTAATAAAAATATTTCGTGAGTCTCTGTGCGCTAATTATCCATCTGGCGTAGGGAAAATCACACCTGAATCAGGAATTAACAATGAAACCTGTAAAACCACCTCGTATTAATGGACGAGTGCCGGTCCTGTCGGCACAGGAAGCGGTGAATTATATTCCCGACGAAGCAACACTTTGTGTGTTAGGCGCTGGCGGCGGTATTCTGGAAGCCACCACGTTAATTACTGCTCTTGCTGATAAATATAAACAGACTCAAACGCCACGTAATTTATCGATTATTAGTCCAACAGGGCTTGGCGATCGCGCCGACCGCGGTATTAGTCCGCTGGCGCAAGAAGGTCTGCTGAAATGGGCATTATGCGGTCACTGGGGACAATCGCCGCGTATTTCTGATCTCGCAGAACAAAATAAAATTATTGCTTATAACTATCCACAAGGTGTACTTACACAAACCTTACGCGCCGCCGCAGCCCACCAGCCTGGTATTATTAGTGATATTGGCATCGGGACATTTGTCGATCCACGCCAGCAAGGCGGCAAACTGAATGAAGTCACTAAAGAAGACCTGATTAAACTGGTCGAGTTTGATAACAAAGAATATCTCTATTACAAAGCGATTGCGCCAGATATCGCCTTCATTCGCGCTACCACCTGCGACAGCGAAGGCTACGCCACTTTTGAAGATGAGGTGATGTATCTCGACGCATTGGTTATTGCCCAGGCGGTGCACAATAACGGCGGTATTGTGATGATGCAGGTGCAGAAAATGGTTAAGAAAGCCACGCTGCATCCTAAATCTGTCCGTATTCCGGGTTATCTGGTGGATATTGTGGTGGTCGATCCGGATCAAACCCAACTGTATGGCGGTGCACCGGTTAACCGCTTTATTTCTGGTGACTTCACCCTTGATGACAGTACCAAACTTAGCCTGCCCCTAAACCAACGTAAATTAGTTGCGCGGCGCGCATTATTCGAAATGCGTAAAGGCGCGGTGGGGAATGTCGGCGTCGGTATTGCTGACGGCATTGGCCTGGTCGCCCGAGAAGAAGGTTGTGCTGATGACTTTATTCTAACGGTAGAAACAGGTCCGATTGGCGGAATTACTTCACAGGGGATCGCCTTTGGCGCGAACGTGAATACCCGTGCCATTCTGGATATGACGTCCCAGTTTGATTTTTATCACGGTGGCGGTCTGGATGTTTGTTATTTGAGTTTTGCTGAAGTCGACCAGCACGGTAACGTCGGCGTGCATAAATTCAATGGTAAAATCATGGGCACCGGTGGATTTATTGATATCAGTGCCACTTCGAAGAAAATCATTTTCTGCGGCACATTAACTGCGGGCAGTTTAAAAACAGAAATTACCGACGGCAAATTAAATATCGTCCAGGAAGGACGGGTGAAGAAATTTATTCGGGAACTACCGGAAATTACTTTCAGCGGAAAAATCGCTCTCGAGCGAGGGCTGGATGTTCGTTATATCACTGAGCGCGCAGTATTCACGCTGAAAGAAGACGGCCTGCATTTAATCGAAATCGCCCCTGGCGTCGATTTACAAAAAGATATTCTCGACAAAATGGATTTCACCCCAGTGATTTCGCCAGAACTCAAACTGATGGACGAAAGATTATTTATCGATGCGGCGATGGGTTTTGTCCTGCCTGAAGCGGCTCATTAACAGGAGTATAATGATGGATTTTTCTTTAACTGAAGAACAAGAACTGCTGCTGGCCAGTATTCGCGAACTGATTACGACTAACTTTCCGGAAGAGTATTTCCGCACCTGCGATCAAAACGGGACATATCCGCGTGAGTTTATGCGGGCGCTGGCGGATAACGGTATTTCCATGCTTGGCGTGCCGGAAGAATTTGGTGGTATCCCTGCGGATTACGTCACCCAAATGCTGGCGCTGATGGAAGTGTCAAAATGCGGTGCTCCGGCATTTTTAATTACCAACGGTCAATGTATTCACAGTATGCGCCGTTTCGGTTCTGCAGAGCAGCTACGTAAAACGGCAGAAAGCACCCTGGAAACCGGCGACCCCGCCTATGTCCTGGCGTTGACGGAACCAGGTGCTGGCTCAGATAACAACAGTGCCACCACCACTTACACGCGTAAAAACGGCAAGGTTTACATCAACGGACAGAAAACCTTTATTACCGGTGCGAAAGAGTACCCGTATATGCTGGTGTTGGCGCGCGATCCGCAACCGAAAGATCCCAAAAAAGCCTTCACCCTGTGGTGGGTCGACTCCAGTAAGCCCGGCATTAAGATTAACCCGCTGCATAAAATCGGCTGGCATATGCTCAGCACCTGCGAAGTCTATCTCGACAACGTGGAAGTTGAAGAGAGCGACATGGTGGGCGAAGAAGGAATGGGTTTCCTCAATGTGATGTACAACTTTGAGATGGAGCGCCTGATCAACGCCGCGCGCAGCACCGGCTTTGCCGAATGCGCCTTTGAAGATGCCGCCCGCTATGCCAACCAACGTATCGCTTTTGGTAAGCCCATTGGTCATAACCAGATGATCCAGGAAAAACTGGCGCTGATGGCGATTAAGATTGACAACATGCGCAACATGGTGCTGAAAGTGGCATGGCAAGCCGATCAGCATCAGTCACTGCGCACCAGCGCGGCGCTGGCAAAACTGTATTGCGCACGTACCGCAATGGAAGTCATTGATGATGCGATTCAAATCATGGGCGGTCTGGGCTATACCGATGAAGCGCGCGTCTCCCGCTTCTGGCGTGATGTCCGTTGTGAACGTATCGGCGGCGGTACAGACGAAATTATGATTTACGTAGCAGGTCGGCAGATCCTGAAAGACTATCAGAACAAATAATCTGCAGGCGGCGCAGCTTCTTAACAAACTGCGCCGCCAGATTTATCCAACAAGACTTACCGGTTGAGGAAATTCAGATAGGATTTCTTGTTCCGCAAAACAGTTTTTAAATTGCCTGCGGTAATCGCTGGGTGAACAGCCGACATGGCGCAAAAACAGTTTGCCAAAGTGATCGACATTTTCATAACCCACACGCCAGGAGATCTCTGCCTGTGATAATTCAGTATTAGTGAGTAACCATTTCGCTTCCGTCATACGCCGTTGAATAACATAGTTAATTGGGGAAATACGATACTCTTTGGTAAATTCATGGCAAATATAACTGACGCTGGCACGAAATTTTTTCGATAACTGTTCTAAAGTGATTTTTTCGCGATAATTATTATTCAGATAGAAAAGAATATCTTTTATCAGAACATCTTTTTTAATATACCCCTGCTCCGAACGATAAGCATTTTTAAAGTTTTCGTAGTAAAGAATTGCTAATGTATAGGCAAATGCATCCCATAACGAAGATGTTTGGCTATTTTTACTTTGCGGCAAAATCACACTTAGCTCATTAAATAAGGTTTTAATGACTTCTTTTCCCTGCCCCGCGGCAATTACCGGACAAGAATGCGGTTGCAGTAGATGATTTTCCTCAGCCCCCTGAAACTGAAAGCCGTACAGCGCACAGGTACACGTCGTTGCCGGATCGTTAACGTCAGAGGCCACCGCATGCAGCCTGCCGCGTTCTATCACCACTATATCATCTGCATGCGCGACATATAACGAAGAATCGATGGTAAACCTTGCCACCCCTTTCTTGACGTAAATCAGCTCGGTTTCATTGTCATGAACGTGATGTCCAGACTCCCATTTTGGATCATCGCTAAATGCAAAACGTGAAAGCCGTGGCGTTTTACCAGCGACAAACAGCGTTTCACTGGCATTATCAAAACAGCGTTGATACATGACAACCTCCCTATTCCATGAGCAAGCAAAAACAATATATGCCGGATAAAATACGGCGTGTATTGCGGTTATACAACCGCGTTTAGCGAGAGCTAAACAAGATTATTTACACTGAATGCAAGATTGTACGGTCATGGAATAACTATATTGCCGCAAATTGCACTTTTGTTTTAGCGATCGCATTTTTTTTGCAAGATTGTTGGCAAGGAAAACAGCTTGCTCCGTCGAAAACCCCGCACCGCTATCGCACACTATTTTCAGGCCATTTTTACCTTCCATCGGAGATGGTTCCGTATGCGACTCACAGGAGAAATCATGAAAATAATAACCTGCTTTAAGCTGGTGCCTGAAGAACAGGACATTGTTGTCACTCCAGAATACACCCTGAATTTCGACAATGCCGACGCCAAAATCAGCCAGTTCGATCTCAATGCCATTGAAGCTGCAAGCCAGCTTGCAACAGATGACGATGAGATAGCCGCGCTGACCGTTGGCGGCTCATTGTTGCAGAACTCGAAAGTGCGCAAAGACGTGCTATCCCGCGGGCCGCACAGCCTGTATATGGTGCAGGATGCACAACTTGAGCATGCACTGCCTCTCGATACCGCAAAAGCGCTGGCGGCAGCAGTTGAAAAGATCGGCTTCGATTTACTGATCTTTGGTGAAGGTTCCGGCGACCTTTATGCCCAGCAGGTTGGCTTGCTGGTCGGAGAAATTCTGCAACTTCCGGTGATTAATGCAGTGAGTGCTATTCAGCGTCAGGGCAATACACTGGTGATTGAACGCACGCTTGAAGATGACGTTGAAGTTATTGAACTCTCTGTTCCAGCCGTGCTCTGCGTCACCTCCGATATTAACGTGCCACGCATTCCTTCGATGAAAGCCATTCTCGGCGCGGGTAAAAAACCGGTAAATCAGTGGCAGGCAAGTGATATTGGCTGGAGCCAGAGCGCACCACTTGCTGAACTGACCGGCATTCGCGTACCGCCGCAAACAGAACGTAAGCACATCATTCTCGATAACGATTCGCCGGAGGCCATTGCCGAGCTGGCGGAACATCTGAAGAAAGCCCTGAACTGAAGCCTACGGAGAAGAAACGATGAGTCAATTAAACAGCGTCTGGGTCTTTAGCGATAATCCTGAACGTTATGCTGAACTGTTTGGCGGCGCTCAGCAATGGGGCCAACAGGTGTATGCCATTGTACAAAATACCGACCAGGCGCAGGCAGTTATGCCTTATGGTCCAAAATGTATTTATGTTCTTGAGCAAAACGACGCGCTGCAACGCACTGAAAATTACGCCGAAAGCATTGCTGCCCTGCTGAAAGATAAACACCCCGCTATGTTGCTGTTGGCCGCGACGAAACGTGGTAAAGCTCTGGCAGCACGGTTAAGTGTGCAACTGAATGCGGCGCTGGTGAACGATGCCACGGCGGTGGATATTGTCGATGGTCACATTTGCGCCGAACACCGGATGTATGGCGGGTTAGCGTTCGCTCAGGAAAAGATCAACAGCCCGCTGGCGATCATTACCCTTGCACCCGGTGTTCAGGAACCGTGCACCAGTGATACCTCTCATCAGTGCCCGACAGAAACGGTACCTTACGTTGCTCCGCGTCATGAAATTCTCTGTCGCGAACGCCGTGCGAAAGCCGCAAGCAGCGTGGACCTGAGCAAAGCAAAACGTGTGGTTGGCGTCGGTCGTGGTCTGGCGGCGCAGGATGACCTGAAAATGGTCCACGAACTGGCGGCGGTGCTGAATGCTGAAGTCGGCTGTTCACGTCCAATTGCCGAAGGCGAGAACTGGATGGAGCGTGAACGTTATATCGGTGTCTCCGGCGTGTTGCTGAAATCCGATCTCTACCTGACGCTGGGGATCTCCGGGCAGATCCAGCATATGGTTGGCGGCAACGGCGCAAAAGTGATTGTCGCCATCAATAAAGATAAAAATGCGCCAATCTTCAATTATGCCGACTACGGTCTGGTGGGCGATATCTACAAAGTCGTCCCTGCCCTGATTAGCCAGTTGAGCCGCTAATTCCCCTTTCAACCACATCTCCCGCTGTAAACGCAGCGGGAAGGGAGCATAACGCATGTCGGATGACAAATTTGATGCCATTGTGGTCGGTGCGGGCGTTGCTGGTAGCGTTGCCGCACTGGTCATGGCGCGAGCCGGGCTGGATGTCCTGGTGATAGAACGCGGCGACAGTGCCGGATGTAAAAACATGACCGGCGGGCGTCTTTATGCCCACACACTTGAAGCAATCATTCCAGGCTTTGCAGCATCAGCGCCGGTAGAACGCAAGGTCACACGCGAGAAAATCTCCTTCTTAACCGAAGAGAGCGCCGTTACCCTCGATTTTCACCGCGAGCAACCAGATGTTCCGCAACACGCATCTTATACCGTATTGCGTAATCGTCTGGACCCGTGGTTGATGGAACAAGCCGAGCAGGCGGGCGCACAGTTTATCCCGGGCGTTCGCGTCGATGCGCTGGTTCGTGAAGGAAACAAGGTCACTGGCGTCCAGGCTGGGGATGATATTCTCGAAGCGAATGTGGTGATTCTGGCTGATGGCGTTAACTCGATGCTTGGCCGCTCGCTGGGAATGGTTCCCGCTTCCGATCCGCATCATTACGCTGTTGGTGTTAAAGAGGTTATTGGCCTCACACCAGAACAGATCAACGATCGCTTTAATATTACGGGCGAGGAAGGTGCCGCCTGGCTGTTTGCCGGTTCCCCTTCTGACGGCCTGATGGGTGGCGGATTCCTCTATACCAATAAGGATTCCATATCCTTGGGGCTGGTTTGTGGATTGGGTGATATCGCCCATGCGCAAAAAAGCGTGCCGCAAATGCTGGAAGATTTTAAACAACACCCCGCCATTCGCCCGCTGATTAGCGGCGGCAAACTGCTTGAATATTCCGCGCATATGGTGCCGGAAGGCGGTCTGGCAATGGTGCCGCAACTGGTTAACGAGGGCGTGATGATCGTTGGTGACGCCGCAGGCTTCTGCCTGAATTTGGGTTTTACGGTCCGCGGCATGGATTTAGCCATTGCATCGGCTCAGGCTGCCGCCACAACGGTGATCGCCGCCAAAGAACGCGCAGATTTCTCCGCCAGCAGTCTTGCGCAATACAAACGTGAGCTGGAACAAAGTTGTGTTATGCGCGATATGCAGCATTTTCGCAAGATCCCGGCGCTGATGGAAAATCCGCGCCTGTTTAGTCAGTATCCGCGCATGGTCGCCGACATCATGAACGATATGTTCACCATTGACGGCAAACCAAACCAGCCGGTACGCAAAATGATCATGGGACACGCGAAGAAAATTGGGCTGATGAACTTGCTGAAAGATGGCATTAAGGGAGCAACCGCGCTATGAGCCAGAACGCTACGGTTAACGTCGACATCAAATTAGGCGTCAATAAATTCCATGTTGATGAGGGCCACCCGCATATCATTTTGGCGGCAAATCCCGATATCAATGAATTCCGTAATTTAATGAAAGCTTGCCCTGCCGGACTTTATAAGCAGGATGACGCCGGCAACATTCATTTCGATTCCGCCGGTTGTCTGGAGTGCGGCACCTGTCGGGTGCTGTGCGGCAACACTATTCTCGAACAGTGGCAATATCCCGCAGGCACCTTCGGTATTGATTTTCGCTACGGCTAATCATGCATCCCACAGGCCCGCATCTCGGGCCTGATGTTCTGTTTCGAGAGTCCAAAATGAAAGTGACATTAACGTTCAACGAACAACGTCGTGCGGCGTATCGTCAGCAAGGGTTATGGGGCGATGCTTCACTGGCCGATTACTGGCAGCAGACCGCTCGTGCGATGCCAGACAAAATTGCCGTGGTCGACAATCATGGTGCAACGTACACCTATAGCGCGCTCGATCACGCCGCGAGCTGTCTGGCAAACTGGATGTTAGCGAAGGGTATTGAATCAGGCGATCGCATCGCATTTCAACTGCCTGGCTGGTGTGAATTTACCGTTATCTATCTTGCCTGCCTGAAAACCGGTGCGGTTTCCGTGCCGCTGTTGCCTTCCTGGCGGGAAGCAGAACTGGTGTGGGTGCTCAATAAGTGTCAGGCAAAAATGTTCTTTGCACCGACGTTGTTTAAACAAACGCGTCCGGTAGATTTAATCCTGCCGCTGCAAAATCAGCTTCCACAACTACAACAAATTGTCGGCGTGGACAAACTGGCTCCCGCCACCTCTTCCCTCTCATTAAGTCAGATTATCGCCGACAATATCCCACTGACCACGGCGATAACGACCCACGGCGATGAATTAGCTGCGGTGCTGTTTACCTCCGGAACCGAGGGTCTGCCAAAGGGCGTGATGCTAACGCATAACAATATTCTCGCCAGTGAGCGGGCTTATTGCGCGCGGCTGAATCTGACCTGGCTGGATGTATTTATGATGCCTGCGCCACTTGGTCACGCAACGGGATTTCTGCATGGCGTAACAGCACCATTTTTAATTGGTGCTCGCAGCGTGTTGTTAGATATTTTCACTCCTGATGCGTGTCTCGCGCTGCTTGAGCAGCAGCGTTGCACCTGTATGCTAGGCGCAACGCCGTTTGTCTATGATCTTTTGAATTTACTAGAGAAACAACCCGCAGACCTTTCAGCGCTGCGCTTCTTTCTTTGCGGCGGTACCACAATCCCCAAAAAAGTGGCGCGTGAATGTCAGCAGCTCGGCATTAAATTATTAAGTGTTTATGGTTCCACAGAAAGTTCGCCGCATGCGGTGGTGAATCTCGATGATCCTTTGTCGCGCTTTATGCACACCGATGGTTACGCTGCCGCAGGTGTAGAGATTAAAGTGGTCAATGACGCACGCAAGACCTTACCGCCAGGTTGCGAAGGTGAAGAAGCCTCGCGTGGCCCCAATGTGTTTATGGGGTATTTTGATGAACCTGAATTAACCGCCCGTGCGCTGGACGAAGAAGGCTGGTATTACAGCGGCGATCTCTGCCGCATGGATGAGGCTGGCTATATAAAAATTACCGGACGCAAAAAAGATATTATTGTCCGCGGCGGCGAAAATATTAGCAGCCGTGAAGTGGAAGATATTTTATTGCAGCATCCTAAAATTCACGATGCCTGTGTGGTTGCAATGCCCGATGAACGTTTAGGTGAACGATCATGCGCTTATGTCGTGCTGAAAGCGCCGCATCATTCATTATCGCTGGAAGAGGTGGTGGCTTTTTTTAGCCGTAAACGGGTCGCAAAATATAAATATCCTGAACATATCGTGGTAATCGAAAAACTACCGCGCACTGCCTCAGGTAAAATACAAAAGTTTTTGTTAAGAAAAGATATTATGCGGCGGTTAACTCAGGATGCCTGTGAAGAGATTGAATAAGTTTCATCTTCGGGGATCACATAAACCCGGCGACAAAACGCCGCCGGGTATTTATTTTATTTCTTCAGTTCAGCCAGGCTTAACCAGGTTTGCACCACGGTGTCCGGGTTCAGAGACAGGCTATCGATCCCCTCTTCCATCAACCATGCGGCAAAGTCTTCGTGGTCGGACGGACCCTGACCGCAAATCCCGACATATTTGCCCTGTTTCTTCGCGGCACGAATCGCCATCGACAGCAGTGCTTTCACCGCATCGTTGCGCTCATCGAACAGTTCAGACACCACGCCGGAGTCACGATCCAGACCGAGCGCCAGCTGCGTCATGTCGTTTGAGCCAATTGAGAAGCCGTCGAAATATTCGAGGAACTGCTCGGCCAGCAAGGCGTTGGACGGGATTTCACACATCATGATGATTTTCAGCCCGTTCTCACCACGTTTCAGCCCCTGACGCGCCAGTTCCTCAACCACCGCTTTCGCCTGATCTACGGTTCGCACGAACGGGATCATGATCTCAACGTTGGTCAGCCCCATGTCGTTGCGCACACGTTTCACTGCTTCGCACTCCAGCGCGAAACAGTCGCGGAAGCTGTCGGAAATATAGCGTCCCGCGCCACGGAAGCCGAGCATCGGGTTCTCTTCATCTGGCTCGTAACGCTCACCACCGACCAGGTTGGCATATTCGTTCGATTTAAAATCAGAGAGACGGACAATGACGCGCTTCGGATAAAACGCGGCACCCAGCGTCGCGATCCCTTCAGTCAGACGACCAACGTAAAATTCACGCGGAGAATCAAAACCTTTCATCATCTCGCGGATTTCGTTTTGCAACTGCGGTTCCTGATCGTCAAACTCAAGCAGTGCGCGTGGGTGGACGCCAATCATACGGTTGATGATAAATTCCAGACGCGCAAGTCCCACGCCTTCGTTCGGCAGACAGGCGAAGTCGAAAGCTCGGTCCGGGTTACCGACGTTCATCATCACTTTCAACGGCAGATCCGGCATCGTTTCTACGCTGGAGCTTTTCACGCTAAATTCCAGCAACTCCGCATAGACGTAACCGGTATCACCTTCGGCACAAGAAACAGTGACGTTCTCACCGTCTTTCATCCGTTCTGTTGCATCACCACAGCCCACTACCGCCGGAATGCCCAGTTCACGAGCGATGATCGCCGCGTGACAGGTACGACCGCCACGGTTGGTGACGATGGCAGATGCTTTCTTCATGATCGGTTCCCAGTCCGGGTCGGTCATGTCAGTGACCAGCACGTCACCAGGTTCGATGCGGTTCATTTCGCTGATATCATGGATGACTTTCACCGGACCCGCACCGATGCGATGACCGATAGCACGGCCTTCGGCGATAATCTTACCCTGTGAATGCAGCGTATAACGCTCCATGACCTGACCGCGTGAGCGCACGGTTTCCGGACGCGCCTGCACAATGAACAGTTTACCGGTGTGGCCATCTTTCGCCCACTCAATATCCATCGGGCGACCGTAGTGTTTCTCAATTTGTACGGCCTGTTTTGCCAGTTCCTGCACTTCTTCGTTGGTCAGCGAGAAGATGTCACGCTGTTCCTGCGGTACGTCTTCGATTTTAACCTGCTTGCCGTGCTCCTGGGTCGGCGCGTAAACCATGCGGATTTTTTTCGACCCCATGGTGCGGCGCACGATAGCCGGGCGATTCGCCGCCAGTGTCGGTTTATGCACGTAAAACTCATCCGGGTTAACCGCACCCTGCACGACCATCTCACCAAGGCCCCATGCGGAAGTGATAAACACCACCTGGTCAAAGCCGGATTCGGTATCAATGGAGAACATCACGCCAGATGATGCGAGGTCAGAGCGCACCATCCGTTGAACACCGGCGGAGAGCGCCACACCACGGTGATCGTAACCCTGGTGCACACGATAAGAGATGGCGCGATCGTTAAACAGAGAAGCAAATACATGTTTCACTGCCACGAGAACGGCGTCAAAACCCTGAACGTTGAGGAAGGTTTCCTGCTGACCGGCAAAAGAAGCGTCCGGCATATCTTCTGCGGTGGCGGAGGAGCGCACCGCAAAAGAGGCGTTTTCGTCATCGGCGGAAAGCTGTGCATAGGCTTCGCTGATGGCGTTTTCCAGCTCAGGCTGGAAGGGAGTGTCGATAATCCACTGGCGGATTTGCGCGCCCGCTTTCGCAAGCTGAGTAACATCGTCAATATCCGTTTTATCCAGCAGTTCATAAATGCGCTGGTTTACGCCGCTTTGGTCCAGAAACTGGTTAAACGCGTCGGCGGTTGTGGCGAAACCATTCGGAACGGAAACACCCATTCCGGAAAGGTTAGTAATCATTTCACCCAGGGAGGCATTTTTGCCCCCAACCCTGTCTACATCATTCATGCCGAGTTGGTTATACCAAAGCACCAGCGGTGACGAGCCATTGTTGGACATCGAACAATCCTTTTGTGATAAATGAACGGTTTGAGAAACACATTTCTGCGCATTTATCTTTGCATATTTAACCGGATGAAAAAAACGGTGAATCGTTCAAGCAAATATATTTTTTTATTTTTTAAGACTGATCCCAGCGTTGCGCAAATCTGCTCTCTTCGACAATTTCCACATAAACCATCGGTATAAACGAAACCATAAAAATGAAATACTGTTTTCATAAAAAATAAAATTGAAGGTTCATTTTATAAACCAGACATAACGTTCTACGCTTCTGTGCGTTTTTAATTTATGCTTTCATAGAATTATGTCTGCATCACGGGAAGAACAAAATGGATAATGCTGTTGATCGCCACGTTTTTTATATTTCTGATGGTACGGCAATAACTGCGGAGGTATTAGGACACGCAGTAATGTCACAATTTCCCGTCACTATCAGCAGCATCACGCTGCCGTTTGTCGAAAATGAGAGCCGTGCACGGGCAGTGAAGGATCAGATTGACGCAATTTATCACCAGACAGGCGTGCGCCCGCTGGTCTTCTACTCCATCGTGTTGCCGGAGATTCGCGCCATCATCTTGCAAAGTGAAGGCTTTTGCCAGGATATCGTTCAGGCGCTGGTTGCCCCGCTACAACAAGAGATGAAACTGGATCCAACGCCGATTGCTCATCGTACCCATGGCCTTAACCCTAATAATCTCAATAAATATGATGCGCGCATTGCGGCGATTGATTACACCCTCGCCCACGATGACGGCATTTCGTTGCGCAATCTGGATCAGGCTCAGGTGATCCTGCTCGGTGTTTCTCGCTGTGGTAAAACCCCGACCAGTCTGTATCTGGCAATGCAATTTGGTATCCGCGCGGCAAACTACCCCTTTATTGCCGACGATATGGATAATCTGGTGCTACCCGCGTCGCTCAAACCGCTTCAGCATAAATTGTTCGGCCTGACTATCGACCCGGAACGTCTGGCGGCGATTCGCGAGGAACGTCGGGAGAACAGTCGCTATGCCTCGCTTCGTCAGTGCAGGATGGAAGTCGCGGAAGTGGAAGCCTTGTACCGTAAAAATCAGATCCCGTGGATTAACAGTACCAATTATTCGGTAGAAGAGATTGCCACCAAGATCCTCGATATCATGGGCCTTAGTCGCCGAATGTACTAGAGAACTAGTGCATTGGCTTATTTTTTTGTTATCATGCTAACCACCCGGCGAGGTGTGACACACCTCGCACTTGAAATCAGCAGCGATTGGTTTATCGTGATGCGCATCACTTCCCGGCAGTCCTGCCGTAGAAGCAACAAATTTCTGAGACTTGTAATGAACAGAACTGACGAACTCCGTACTGCGCGTATTGAGAGCTTGGTAACGCCCGCCGAACTCGCGCTACGGTATCCCGTAACGCCTGGCGTCGCAACCCATGTCACCGACTCCCGCCGCAGAATTGAAAAAATACTCAATGGTGAAGATAAGCGACTGTTGGTCATTATTGGCCCCTGCTCGATCCACGATCTCACCGCTGCAATGGAGTACGCCACCCGTCTGCAGTCGCTGCGCAACCAGTACCAGTCACGGCTGGAAATCGTAATGCGCACCTATTTTGAAAAACCACGAACTGTTGTCGGCTGGAAAGGACTAATCTCCGATCCAGATTTAAACGGCAGCTATCGGGTAAATCACGGTCTGGAGCTGGCGCGCAAATTACTTTTACAGGTAAATGAGCTGGGCGTCCCAACCGCGACTGAGTTCCTCGATATGGTGACCGGTCAGTTTATTGCTGATTTAATCAGTTGGGGCGCGATTGGCGCACGTACTACCGAAAGTCAGATCCACCGTGAAATGGCTTCGGCACTCTCCTGTCCGGTAGGTTTTAAAAATGGTACCGATGGCAATACGCGGATTGCTGTGGATGCTATCCGCGCAGCCCGCGCCAGCCATATGTTCCTCTCGCCAGACAAAAATGGTCAGATGACCATCTATCAGACCAGCGGCAACCCGTATGGCCACATTATTATGCGTGGCGGCAAAAAACCGAATTATCATGCCGATGATATCGCCGCAGCCTGCGATACGCTGCACGAGTTTGATTTACCTGAACATCTGGTGGTGGATTTCAGCCACGGTAACTGCCAGAAGCAGCACCGTCGCCAGTTAGAAGTTTGTGAGGATATTTGTCAGCAAATCCGCAATGGCTCTACGGCGATTGCTGGAATTATGGCGGAAAGTTTCCTGCGCGAAGGAACGCAAAAAATCGTCGGCAGTCAGCCGCTCACTTACGGTCAATCCATTACTGACCCGTGTCTGGGCTGGGAAGATACCGAACGCCTGGTCGAAAAACTCGCCTCTGCGGTAGATACCCGCTTCTGAATGCGAGCCCATTCCTGATGGGATGGGCATTTCTGCGCAACTTGTTGTCTTCTCAACACATTACTGCTTGCTCTGGTCAGCCATAATATTGATAATAAGAATCATTGTTATATCAATTATTATTAATTTTTATGCGTTATACGGATAGCAGAAAACTCACGCCTGAAACGGATGCCAATCACAAGACCGCTTCCCCGCAGCCTATTCGGCGAATTTCCAGCCAGACACTGTTAGGTCCGGATGGCAAACTGATTATCGATCATGACGGGCAAGAATATCTGCTCCGTAAAACTCAGGCTGGCAAGCTGCTGTTAACTAAGTAGCCTTTAACTCGAGCAGCTGACTTCCAGCCGTTTACCCCAGTCAGGTGGACGACTGACATAGTCATCATCTCTGTCGCTGAAAGGATTTCGCAACGCCTCATGCAGGCGGTGCAATTCCATCATATCACCCTTTTCTGCCGCTTCAATCGCCCGTTGCGCCAACCAGTTGCGCAATACCAGAGCTGGGTTAACGCTTTGCATCAGTTGCTGACGCTCACTATCGCTAACCTCGTCTTGTTGCAAACGCCCCCGATAACGGGCAAACCAGTCATCAAATGCCGCACGATCAATAAACTCATCACGTAGCGGTGACGCCGCGCTGTGCTGCTCGGTCAGACTCAGCATGCGGAATGTGCGGGTATAATCGCTGCGCTCTCGCGCCATCAGACTGAATAATTCATTCAGTAGCGCGTTATCCTCTTTTTGCTCCGTCATGAAGCCCAGTTTCTGCCGCATCCGTTGTCCATAATGCGTCAACAAAACCTGCTGATAGCTGTCCAGGGCCTCATTCAGGGCATCTACGGCAACAAATGGTGACAATGTCTGCGCCAGACGCTGTAAATTCCACAACGCGACAGCAGGTTGATTATCAAAGCTATAACGCCCTTGATGATCCGAGTGATTACAAATAAAACCGGGTTCGTAATCATCAAGAAAACCAAACGGCCCGTAATCAAGCGTCAGTCCCAGCAGCGACATGTTGTCGGTATTCATCACCCCATGTGCAAAGCCGACCGTCTGCCATTGGGCAATTAACGACGCGGTACGTGCGACAACATCGCTAAACCAGAGACGGTATTTGTCCTCATCATCTTCAAGATGTGACCAGTAATGACGAATAGCAAAGTCAGCTAACTGACGAACCTTTTCCGACTCGCGGCGGTAGTAAAAATGTTCGAAATGACCAAAGCGCAGATGACTTGGTGCCACACGCATCAGCATCGCGCCTGGCTCCGCCGTTTCCCGATACACTGGCGAATCGCTGGTGACGATACTTAACGCGCGGGTCGTCGGAATGCCCAGATAATGCATCGCCTCACTGGCGAGACTTTCTCGTATCGTCGAACGTAAAACCGCCCGTCCATCACCCATTCGCGAATAAGGCGTCAGGCCAGCACCTTTCAGATGCCAGTCCATTGTAGTGCCATCAGCAAGCAGTTGTTCGCCGAGTAAAATGCCGCGCCCATCACCCAGTTGGCCCGCCCAGACGCCGAACTGATGACCACTGTAAACCTGCGCCAGTGGTGACATACCAGGCAGTAGGGCTTCGCCGCCCCAGACACCTGCGCCATTTTTAAACAGCGACGATGGAATACTCAGCGTGTTAGCCAGTTCGGTATTATGCCAAATCAGCCGGGCATTATTTAAAGGCGTAGGGGAAAGTGCTGTATAGGTTTCTGGCAATTCATCGCGCCAGCGGGTAACAAAAGACAGGGTCATAGATCCTCCTGTTTGATAGTGTAGACGGTTACTCTCGTCTTAAACACCAGCAAACAGAAGGGTTATCGCTGAACCAACGTCGTTATCTGATTTATGGGAACGGCAGGCCACAGGCATCCCTGGAGAGCATGGAAATCGAAGGGGGTAATCTGTGCCAATATTTCTGCCGTATCAATGCCTCCCGCAATGATGCAATTGCAACAAGGGGAAATTTGCGCCTGGATCGCACGAATAAACGGTTCGAAGGAGCGGTGCGTGATTTGTTGCTGAATAAAACTTTTATCCAGCATGACGCGGGTGAAAAGACCATCAAAAACCGCTTTCATCGTGCTATTGCCTGCTCCCAAATTACCTAACGCAAGGGGATACACTTGCGATAAGGATAAAAGACCGCGATTATCTTTTCCTTCATTGAGATGCGGGTAATTCTCATTAATCAACAGTTCAATAAACGGATATTTTAATAGTTCGCCTGCGTAATTATCCCTCTCTAATAATAATGTAGCCACTTGTGGCGTTAAATTAAGCCAGGCAAAGAGTTTATGTTGAATAAAAAAATGTTGGCATGATTTTAGTAATTCCAACTGCTCTGAAAATAATTGCCAATGTTGCTCCTCGGTAAGTTGCGCTATAACCCGACTCGTCGGGATACGCACCGTGCCATCTTCACTGGAGAAATGGGTAATTAACTCAACGCCGACAAGGACTTGCTGGTTGTCTCTTATCGGCAGGAAATAGCAATCAGAATGATAAAGATTCTCCAAAAAAATCTTCATGGTAACCGTCCCTCTCGAAGGATGTTTTTCAGTATCCGGCTAAAAGGGATGAGGCCATAAGACATAACAATTACAGAAGGAGTAACTTTCATTTGTTCCATGTTAACCACTTTTTCAGGGGTCCTTTTTTTAGATTATCCTGATTATAAACGAATAATCCATTTACGGAATTTTTGTCTGCAAAATACTACTGTATTCAGGAGTAAATGGACGGCGATGTATCATCGCCGTCCATTTTTCGACATACTAGATTCGTCTCGCCTGCCAGAAATTTTTCTGCCAATAGACATTATCAAGTGAGGAACGCATCACTCCCTTGCTGGTAGAGGCGTGGATAAATTGGTTGTTGGTATCGTAAATACCTACATGCAAACCATTTTGTCCGGACCCCGTTTTGAAAAAGACCAGGTCACCTGGCAGCAACTCGTCTTTATCAATTTGCGTGCCAATAGAGGCTTGTTGTTTGGTTTCACGGGGCAGCTGCAAATCGAAACGATCGCGCATCGTCACAACCACAAATCCCGAACAGTCCACACCGCGCCGCGTCATGCCACCATAACGATACGGCGTGCCATGCCAGCTTTGTAGCTGGTCGTTCAAACCGGCAATAACGGTAATCGAATCAGAAAGTCTGGCATTTGGCGGCGGTGCTTTATGGTGGCTACACCCGGCCAGAAGCAGTGCTGTGATCAAAATAAGGCAGAAACGCATTCCGTACGGTTCCTCTGTTTTTTATTCTTGCATTAATTTAGCGTCGTAATTACCCGATTTTCAAGATACTAATGAAATCAGATGGTCGAAATCAGCATTCTGTGACCTTCGATATCCAGACGGCGAAAATTCATCCCATAGGCCTGCGCCAGATTTGGCGGCGTGAGCACCTCTTCCCTGCGTCCACTGGCCAGCATTTTTCCACCTTTTAGCAACCACGCCCGATGCGCATGACGCAATGTGTGGTTGAGATCGTGACTGCTCATCACAATCGCCAGTCCTTGCTGACACAGCGCGCTCAGAATTTTGTCTAACGCACTTTGTTGCGCAACATCAAGACTGTTCATCGGCTCATCAAGAAGCAGCAATTGGCCTGCGGGATTGGCTTGTGGTGTGATTTGCAACACCACCGCAGCAAGACGTACGCGTTGCCATTCACCGCCGGAAAGTTGATTGGTGCTACGTCCGAGTTTGTCATCAAGAGCCAGCGCCCCTGCGACATCATTCAGTAGTTCGGTACGCGTTTTATCGTGCTGATGCAGTGTCAGGTAGTGCCAGACCGGCATTGCAAACGGCGGCGTCTGCTGTTGTGAAAGATAGGCGCGATGCAGCGCGAGTTTTGTTGCGGACCATGCTTCCAGTGGTTGCCCCGCGAACTGAATGCTTCCCTTACCGCTGGTCATTCCGGCCATTCGCGCCAGTAAGGTACTCTTACCCGCGCCATTCGGCCCCACCAGGTGCAGGATCTCCCCAGCCCGAACCTCGCCAGAAAGCGGCCCCAGGCGGGTAGATTCCGCAACATCTTGTAACTGCATCACAATAGACATTATTTTGCCAACGCCAGTTTAATGCTTTCCATCACAATGGGATCTTCCGGCGTCATATCCGGGGAAAAACGCTGGATGACTTTTCCGTCCATGCCAACCAGGAATTTTTCAAAATTCCATAAAATATCATCCGGGTACAGCGGTGCACGGCCTTTGCTGACCATAAGGGCATAGAATCCGCTCTCTTCCGGCGCGACTGCGGTCGGCGCTGCGGCAATCAATTTTTGATACAGCGGATGGCGTCCTTCGCCATTAACTTCAATCTTACTGAACATCGGGAACGTCACCCCCCATGTGGTGGTACAGTAAGTTTTAATCTCTTCATCGCTGCCCGGTTCTTGTTCCAGAAACTGGTTGCACGGGAATCCCAGCACCACAAAACCTCGATCGGCCCAGGCTTTCTGAATATTCTCCAACTGCTCATATTGCGGCGTTAAGCCACACTTTGAGGCGACATTGACAATCAACAGCACATTACCGGCGTACTTCTCCAGCGTGGTCACTTCACCGTCGATATCTTTCACTACGGTCGTCAGAATGGAATCTTGCATCGTTTCTCCTGGGTGTGGTCAGTAAAAATCTTAGCTTTTAATCATAGACCGTCTTTTTGCGGCTAACGTCTTGCTTTTAACAATAACCAGATAAACACCGGCGCACCCAACGTTGCGGTGACCACGCCAATAGGCAGCTCTGCGGCAGCTAATGCCAGGCGCGCTACAATATCGGCCAGCAGCAATGCGCTCGCCCCTGCCAGCGCGCAGCCGGGAAGTAATACGCGATGATCGGTTAAACCACACAACCGAAGAATATGTGGGATCACCAGACCAATAAAGCCGATAGCACCCGCCAGCGCCACACTGACGCCAACCATCCAGCCGGTCGCGGCCACCAGCACATTGCGCCAGAACCACAGGGGTAAACCCAGTTGCCGCGCCGAGATCTCGCCAAGTGCTAACATATTCATCGGCCTGGACTGACAACAGATCCACAACAACACGGGGATCAATGCCAGCATCAGCCAGCTTTGCCGCCAGTCTACGCCGCCAAAACCGCCCATCATCCAGTACATCAGCTGACGTAAATCAACAGAGGTGGAAAAGTAGATAGCCCACGTCATTAGTGCGCTACAGATAATCCCTAATGCAACGCCAGCCAGCAATAACCGACTGGTCGAAAGATGACGACGGGCGAAACGTAAGAGTATTAAAGTGATGATAAGCGCGCCAGCAATCGCACACAGCCCTAGCGCCCAGTTGGGGAGTTGCCCTTGCCCAAGCAATACCGCGGCGATAAGCCCCACGCCTGCGCCGTTAGAGACGCCAAGTAGTCCAGGTTCTGCCAGAGGATTTTCAAACAACGCCTGCATTACAGCGCCGGATATAGCCAGCGCCGCACCAACCAGCAATACAGCCAGCGTACGTGGCAGGCGAATTTGCCAGACGAACAGTTCGCCACGAGGAGTAAACCAGTCACCTGGCGAGATCCATTGTTCACCGGCGCAAAGGCTTAAGAGAAGCGCCAGCAGCATCAAAACTGACAGGCATAATAACCAGCGAATATTTTGTCGCTGTTGTTGGCGGGCAAGTGTCAGCATGGTATCCGTTCTGCTGAAGTGTCATGGCGTTGATTTTACGGTGACTCTTCGACAGTGAAAAGAAAAAAGGCCGCAGAGCGGCCTTTTTAGTTAGATCAGATTACTCGTCTTTGGGCGAAGCGTTTTCGACCCGGCTTTTTAACTTCTGCCCGGGTCTGAAGGTCACCACGCGCCGTGCTGTAATGGGAATATCCTCGCCCGTTTTCGGGTTACGTCCCGGGCGTTGATTCTTATCACGCAGATCGAAGTTACCAAAACCAGAGAGTTTCACCTGTTCGCCGTTTTCCAGAGCGCGACGGATCTCTTCGAAAAACAGTTCAACCAGTTCTTTGGCATCCCGCTTGCTAAGCCCAAGCTTATCAAACAGATATTCTGACATTTCAGCTTTTGTAAGCGCCATAGGTTCAATCCCTCAATGATGCCTGGAATCGCTCTTTTAATGCCTCTACACATTTGGCGACGGTAGCGGCAATCTCCTCTTCTTCGAGTGTACGGCTGGTATCTTGCAGGATCAGGCTTATGGCGAGGCTCTTATACCCCTCCGCAACACCCTTACCGCGGTACACGTCAAATAAGTTTACGCCAACTACCTGATTTACGCCAACTTTCTTACATTCGGATAAAATATCCGCTGCGGGAACGTTTTCTGCGACCACCACCGCGATGTCACGACGGTTCGCCGGGAAGCGAGAAATCTCGCGCGCCTGAGGCACCACGCGGTCTGCGAGCTTGTTCCACTCCAGTTCGAACACCAGAGTGCGACCGTTAAGATCCAGTTTACGTTCCAGTTCAGGATGAACAACCCCAACAAAACCAATACGTTCACCTTTCAGATAAATCGATGCGGATTGCCCCGGATGCAGTGCCGGATTCGCTTCTGCACGGAACTCAACCTCATTCAGTTTACCGGTCAGGTCGAGAACGGATTCAAGATCGCCTTTCAAATCATAGAAATCAACGGTCTCTTTTGCCAGGTTCCAGTGCTCTTCGTAACGGTTACCGCAAATCACACCGGCTAACATCAGATCCTGACGAATGCCCAACGGTGCCTGAGTATCTGGTACGAAACGCAGACCGCTTTCGAAAATGCGCACACGGTTCTGCTGACGGTTCTGGTTGTACACCACGGTTGCCAGCAGGCCAGTCCACAGAGAAAGACGCATTGCTGACATTTCAACAGAGATCGGGCTTGGCAGCAGTAACGCTTCAACGCCTGGATGGATCATCTGCTGCACTTTCGGATCAACGAAGCTGTAGGTGATCACTTCCTGATAGCCTTTGTCGTTGAGCAGCGTTTTCACGCGCTTGAGCGACAGGTCAGCTTCACGGTGAGTACCCATAATCAGGCTTGCCTGTACCGGCTCATCCGGGATGTTGTTGTAGCCGTAAACACGCGCGACTTCTTCGACCAGATCTTCTTCAATCTCCATGTCGAAACGCCAGCTCGGCGCAACTGCCTGCCACTCGTCTTTGCCTTCGGTCACTTCGCAGCCGAGACGACGCAGAATGTCAGTTACCTGCTCATCCGCAATATGATGGCCGATCAGGCGATCCAGTTTGCTACGACGTAAAGTGATGGTTGCACGCTTCGGCAGCGTTGCTTCGTTGGTGATATCAATTACCGGACCAGCCTCACCACCGCAGATGTCGATCAGCAGACGGGTCGCACGTTCCATCGCTTTGTACTGCAGTGCCGGATCAACGCCACGCTCATAACGGTGAGACGCATCAGTATGCAGGCCATGACGACGAGCACGACCGGTGATAGACAGCGGGCTGAAGAAAGCGCATTCCAGCAGGACGTTTTGCGTTTCGTCATTCACGCCAGAGTGTTCGCCACCAAAAATGCCGCCCATCGCCAGCGCCTTGTTGTGGTCGGCGATAACCAGGGTGTCAGCATTCAGCTTCGCTTCAGTGCCATCAAGCAGCACCAGCGTTTCACCCTCTTTCGCCATCCGCACCACAATGCCGCCTTCAATGCGATCTTTATCGAAAGCGTGCATCGGCTGGCCCAGTTCGAGCAGCACATAGTTGGTGACGTCAACAACTGCATCGATAGAACGGATCCCGCAACGACGCAGTTTTTCTTTCATCCACAGCGGAGTTGGCGCTTTAACGTTAATGCCTTTTACCACACGGCCAAGATAACGCGGGCAGGCTTCCGGCGCTTCGACTGTAATCGGCAGCGTGTCGTCGATGGTCGCACCAACCGGAACGATTTCCGGTTCAACCAGCGGCAGCTGGTTCAGCACGGCAACGTCACGCGCAACACCAATGATACCTAAACAGTCGGCACGGTTTGGCGTTACGCTGATTTCGATGGTGTTGTCATCGAGTTTCAGGTATTCGCGGATGTCAGTGCCAATCGGCGCATCTGCAGGCAGTTCGATAATGCCGTTATGGTCGTCAGAAATTCCCAGCTCAGAAAAGGAGCACAGCATCCCTTCAGACGGTTCGCCGCGCAGTTTCGCCGCTTTAATTTTGAAATCACCCGGCAGAACAGCACCAATGGTCGCTACCGCCACACGCAGGCCCTGACGGCAGTTTGGCGCACCGCAGACGATGTCCAGCAGGCGATCGCCGCCAACATTCACTTTTGTCACACGCAGTTTGTCAGCGTTCGGATGCTGCGCACACTCAACCACTTCACCAACTACCACGCCGTGGAAGCTACCGGCAACCGGTTCTACACCGTCAACTTCCAGGCCCGCCATAGTGATTTGATTTGCCAGCGCATCGCTATCAATCGCCGGGTTCACCCATTCGCGTAACCACAGTTCACTGAATTTCATAATCTATTCCTGCCTTATTTAAACTGTTTGAGGAAACGCAGATCGTTTTCGAAGAATGAACGCAGGTCGGTGACGCCGTAACGCAACATAGTCAGACGCTCCATCCCCATCCCGAAGGCGAAACCAGAGTAAACTTCCGGGTCGATGCCAACGTTACGCAGCACGTTCGGATGCACCATCCCGCAGCCCAGCACTTCCAGCCATTTACCGTTTTTACCCATGACATCCACTTCTGCAGAAGGTTCGGTAAACGGGAAGTAGGAAGGACGGAAGCGAATCTGCAAATCTTCCTCAAAGAAGTTACGCAGGAAGTCGTGCAGCGTGCCTTTCAGGTTGGTAAAGCTGATGTTGGTATCAACAATCAGACCTTCCATCTGATGGAACATCGGCGTGTGAGTCTGGTCGTAGTCGTTACGATAAACACGGCCAGGCGCGATGATACGAATCGGTGGCTGCTGGGCTTTCATGGTGCGGATCTGTACGCCAGAGGTCTGGGTACGCAGCAGGCGGGTAGTGTCAAACCAGAAAGTGTCGTGGTCAGCGCGCGCCGGGTGGTGACCAGGAATGTTCAGAGCATCGAAGTTATGATAATCGTCTTCGATTTCCGGCCCGGTTGCCACGGTAAAGCCAAGCTCACCGAAGAAACTTTCGATACGGTCGATGGTACGGGTAACCGGATGCAGACCGCCGTTTTCAATGCGACGACCTGGCAGAGAGACATCAATCGTTTCCGCCGCCAGACGCGCATTCAGTGCAGCGCTTTCCAGTTCCGCTTTACGCGCATTCAGCGCCTGCTGAACCTGCTCTTTCGCTTCGTTGATAACCGCACCAGCTGCCGGACGCTCTTCTGGCGGCAGCTCACGCAGGGTCGTCATCTGAAGGGTTAAGTGCCCTTTTTTACCCAAATATTCGACGCGCACATTATCTAACGCGGCAACATCTGACGCCTGGCTAATGGCCGCCTTCGCACTGGCAACCAGTTCTGCGAGATGTGACATGGTTTTCCTCATTGTGTCAGTGGTGACACTGGTTCGTTGGACTTAGAGCCTATCCCATCAGGCTATTTTACTTGCCATTTTGGTCCCGGGCTGTGCTCGAAATTCTCACGTACTTAAATACGCTCCGGTTTCTCCGCGCTGGCCGTGTCCAGTCTGGCTGCGACAATTACACCTGATGAGACAGGCTTTTTATTTTTCAAAACGCGCATACAAAAAAAGCCTCCACTGGGAGGCTTTCAGGCGCTGTTTTCCGTTTCTCTTCTCACGCGCTAGCCTCCTGGATTCAGGTGCTAAAGTAAAAAAAGAAGCGGAAAATAGCAGCATTCATTGCTTGCGTTACCTTTTGGTACTCTTCAAAAGACCTTTATTGAAAAGGCTACGGCGATAAAAGTCAATGTTTTGATGGCGTTGAAACGAAAAGAGGGAGACTAGCTCCCTCTTTCAACTGGCTTATGCCAGAGCTGCTTTCGCTTTTTCAACCAGAGCGGTGAACGCTACTTTGTCGAATACTGCGATATCAGCCAGGATCTTACGGTCGATTTCAACAGAGGCTTTTTTCAGGCCATTGATGAATTTGCTGTAAGAAATACCGTTCTGACGTGCTGCTGCGTTGATACGCGCAATCCACAGTTGACGGAACTGACGCTTACGTTGACGACGGTCACGGTAAGCATACTGACCAGCTTTGATAACAGCCTGGAAGGCAACGCGGTATACGCGAGAACGCGCACCGTAGTAGCCTTTAGCTTGTTTCAAAATTTTCTTGTGACGTGCGCGTGCAATAACACCACGTTTTACGCGAGCCATATGTGCTCTCCTGTATCTATATTCTAATTAAAAAGTTAAAAACGTTAACGGCTTATGCGTACGGCAGGCACGCGATTACCAGGCCCAGATCGCCTTTGGAAACCATGGCTTTCGGACGCAGGTGACGTTTACGTTTGGTCGCTTTTTTGGTCAGAATGTGACGCAGGTTAGCGTGCTTGTGCTTAAAACCACCTTTACCGGTTTTTTTGAAGCGCTTAGCAGCACCGCGTACGGTCTTAATTTTTGGCATTTTAATAACTTCCACTTCGCATTGTTAATAAACGAAACAAAGGCGAACAAAGCCTGTGAAGCCCGAAGGCTCCACAGACAGTGCTACTTGAAGGCCTTACTGTTTCTTCTTAGGAGCGAGCACCATGATCATCTGGCGGCCTTCGATCTTCGTTGGGAAGGATTCGACCACTGCCAGTTCTTGCAAATCGTCTTTCACGCGATTAAGCACTTCCATACCGATTTGCTGGTGCGCCATCTCACGACCGCGGAAACGCAGCGTGATTTTGGCTTTATCACCCTCTTCGAGAAAGCGAATCAGGCTGCGGAGTTTTACCTGATAGTCGCCTTCATCTGTACCAGGACGGAATTTAATTTCCTTAACCTGGATAACTTTTTGCTTTTTCTTCTGTTCCTTAGAAGACTTGCTCTTTTCATAGAGGAATTTGCCGTAATCCATTATACGACAAACCGGCGGCTCGGCGTTAGGGCTGATCTCGACTAAGTCTACTCCGGCTTCTTCTGCTTTCTCCAGAGCTTCTCTCAGACTCACAATACCAAGCTGCTCGCCTTCCAGACCTGTTAAGCGAACTTCCTGGGCGCGAATTTCGCCATTGATACGGTTAGGGCGCGCCGTTTGAACTCGTTTTCCGCCTTTAATACCTTATTCCTCCAATTGTTTAAGACTGCGGCTGCGAATCTCTTGTTGCAGCTTCTCGATCACTTCATTTACGTCCATGCTTCCCAGGTCTTTACCACGGCGGGTGCGAACGGCAACTTTGCCAGATTCCACCTCTTTATCACCACAGACCAGCATATATGGGACGCGACGCAAAGTGTGCTCGCGGATTTTAAAGCCAATCTTCTCATTTCTCAAGTCTGCTTTAACACGAATGCCCGCATTTGATAGTTTTTGCGTCAATTCGTTAACGTAATCAGACTGTGAATCGGTAATATTCATGATAACAACCTGAACCGGCGCAAGCCAGGTCGGGAAGAAACCAGCGAATTCTTCGGTCAGGATACCGATGAAACGTTCCATCGACCCAAGAATTGCGCGGTGAATCATTACCGGTACCTTACGCTCGTTGTCTTCGCCCACATAGGAGGCGCTCAGACGAGACGGCAAGGAGAAGTCCAGCTGTACTGTACCGCACTGCCATGCACGATCGAGGCAGTCATACAGGGTAAATTCAATTTTCGGACCGTAGAAAGCGCCTTCACCCAGTTGATATTCAAACGGGATGTTGTTTTCTTCCAGCGCAACCGCCAGGTCCGCCTCAGCACGATCCCACATTTCGTCGCTGCCAATACGTTTTTCAGGACGAGTGGAGAGTTTGACGACGATCTTCTCGAAGCCAAAAGTGCTGTACATATCATAGACTAAACGGATACATCCGTTAACTTCATCGCGAATTTGTTCTTCAGTACAGAAGATATGCGCGTCATCCTGGGTAAATCCACGCACGCGCATCAGGCCATGCAGCGAACCTGACGGCTCGTTACGGTGGCAGCTACCAAACTCGGCCATACGCAGCGGCAGATCGCGATAAGACTTCAGCCCCTGGTTAAAAATTTGTACGTGACCCGGGCAGTTCATCGGCTTAATGCAGTATTCACGGTTCTCAGAAGACGTGGTGAACATTGCATCTTTGTAGTTGTCCCAGTGACCGGTTTTTTCCCACAGGACACGGTCCATCATGAACGGACCTTTAACTTCCTGATACTGGTACTCTTTCAGTTTAGAACGAACAAACACTTCCAGTTCACGGAAGATGGTCCAGCCGTCGTTGTGCCAGAATACCATACCCGGCGCTTCTTCCTGCATATGGTACAGGTCGAGCTGTTTACCGATTTTACGGTGGTCGCGTTTCGCGGCTTCTTCCAGGCGCTGCAGGTAAGCGTTAAGTGCTTTTTTGTCTGCCCACGCCGTACCGTAAATACGTTGCAACATTTTGTTGTTGCTGTCGCCACGCCAGTAAGCCCCTGCCGTTTTCATTAGTTTGAAATGATGGCAGAAACGCATGTTCGGTACGTGCGGACCGCGGCACATATCGACATATTCTTCATGGAAGTACAGACCTGGCTTGTCATCATGGGCGATGTTTTCGTCAAGAATGGAGACTTTGTAGCTCTCCCCACGGTTGGCGAAAGTTTCACGCGCTTCGTGCCAGCTGACTTTCTTCTTAATGACGTCGTAGTTTTTCTCAGCAAGCTCATGCATCCGCTTCTCGAGTGCTTCGACATCTTCCTGGGTTAACGTGCGGTCAAAATCAACGTCGTAATAAAAACCGTTGTCAATAACCGGGCCGATTGCCATTTTGGTATGCGGCCAAAGTTGTTTAATCGCGTGCCCTAACAGGTGCGCACAGGAGTGACGAATGATCTCCAGACCTTCTTCGTCTTTGGCGGTAATGATCGACAGTTGTGCGTCGTTTTCAATCAGATCGCAAGCATCAACCAGTTCGCCATTAACGCGCCCTGCGATACAGGCTTTCGCCAGACCTGGACCAATGTCCAGCGCAACATCCATGGGGCTTACAGCGTGATCGTAATGGCGTTGGCTGCCATCAGGAAGAGTTATAACAGGCATTTTATATCCTTATTTGCAGTGGTGACCCACACGAAAGATCACATACAAAGAAAAATTTGTTTATTAACAGTTCATTGCGAAACCATCTAGCCAACAAATGCTAAATTGGTTCGCAATCAGGTACACAAATGAAAGACATTAACCTCTCACCTTCCACCCGGTTGAGCGATGTTAACACTAAAAAAAGGGAGATTGTACCTTTACGTTTCACATTGATTCGATTCGCAATTCGTTTGTAGTGAGTACACCAGCAAAACGCTTAAAGAACAACTGATAACATCACGGTGCGTCTGAAAGGTTTACTGCGAGCGGATTTACAGCAGCATAAACTGAATCCAGCAAAGTTCGTTGCGTGATTTGGCGGTAGTATTTTAAACGCTCATGAGATTAATGACGAAGTGGTCATATCACAATGATAAAAGTGACACAATTCTTATAACAATTTTTCGTGCACATTTCGTTCTGGCGATAATAATTAATCATCATCCTCAAAACCTCCAGATATATATAAGGCGAACAGATTATGAGTCAAAACGATATCATTATCAGAACTCATTATAAGTCTCCTCATAGATTGCACATCGATAGCGACATACCAACACCTTCATCAGAGCCTATTAATCAATTTGCGCGCCAGCTCATCACCCTACTTGATACCTCTGACTTAAGTTCGATGCTGTCATACTGTGTTACTCAGGAATTTACCGCAAACTGTCGAAAAATATCACAAAATTGTTATTCCACTGCCCTTTTTACCATTAACTTTGCCACTTCACCCATCCATACAGAAAATATACTCATTACATTACACTATAAAAAAGAAATCATTTCCTTATTACTGGAAACCACGCCTATTAAAGCTAACCATTTGCGAAGCATACTGGATTATATTGAACAGGAACAGTTAACTGCTGAAGATCGTAACCATTGTATGAAACTGTCTAAAAAAATCCATAGAGAAAAAAACTATACACCCAACAGTAAATCTCAATGGTAGTGCATGTTTTTTGCAATCTCCTTCTGACGCTATTTTTTGTCGCCATCTGTCATTGCAATACGCCCTTGATTCATTGAGAAATGGAAAAGGCAAAGTCAACCTGATTAAACATTACTCCTCCGTTGAATCCATACAGCAGCATGTCCCCTGAGTCCGGGACGCGGAGTTCAGAGCATTACTTCGCCATCCTCCTGCAGGGAGTCGCGTTATCGCGAGTAAGGATTTTGGCTTCGCTTTAGATATTTTCTTTTGTCGAATGATGGCAAACAATGTCAGTCATATGTCCGCGATTTTATATATAGACAATCATACTTTGTCAGTAAGGCTACGAATAAAGCAGTCAGTGTATGGACAATTAAATTATGTTGTGTCCGTTTACGACCCGAACGATACCAACGTTGCCGTCAGAGACACCCACAGGACAGCACGGGGCTTTCTTTCGCTTGATAAGTTCATCAGTTCAGGTCCCGATGCTCAGACCTGGGCTGATAGATATGTTCGCAACTGTGCAATTGCTATTCTGCCCCTATTACCTGTGGGAGTTCCAGGGGCTATTTTCGCGGGTATTGCATCACGAATGCCATTTGCCCCTATACATCCATCGGCAATGTTGTTAATAATGGCTACAGGCCAGACTCAACAGCTTATTACATTATTCAAACAGTTGCCCATACTCCCTGAAAAAGAAATCATTGAAATAATAACTGCGCAGAATAGCGTTGGTACACCTGCTTTATTTTTGGCTATGATGAACGGACATACTGACAACGTGAAAATATTTATGCAAGAAATTCAGTCACTGGTAGATAATCACATCATTCATGAAGATAATCTGGTTAAATTACTGCAAACTAAAAGTGCTAACGAAACACCTGGACTTTATATCTCCATGTTGTATGGATTCGATGAAATAATCGATATCTTTCTGAATGCATTAACCACTCCAATAGCACAAGAGCTTTTAAACAAAAAACTGGTGATGAGTATTTTAGCCATGAAAATACATGATGGTGAGCCAGGATTATACGCCGCAATGGAAAATAATCACCCTTTGTGTGTCACACGGTTCCTCTCTAAAATTAATGGCATCGCCTTTAAATACAAGTTGAGCAAAGCTAACATCATGGATTTATTAAAAGGAGCTACAGCACAGGGAACCCCTGCATTATACATCGCCATGAGCAAGGGTAATGAAGACGTTGTGTTATCTTATATATCGACGCTGGGTGCTTTTGCAAAAAAACATTCTTTTAGTCAACATCAGTTATTTACACTATTGGCCGCTAAAAATCATGACAACATGTCAGCTGTTCATATAGCCATTCATCATAAGCATTATAAAACTGTAGAAACATATTATGCTGCTATTAATGCAATCAGCCAAAGCCTGAGTTTTAGTGCTGATGAAATAAAGACGTATTTATAACCAGCTATTTACGATATATATCGATACATAATTTTATTTTTTTCATAAAACGCAGAAACAGTGACCATGTGCACAACGCCACCCGACGGCTGTAATAACAAAAAATCCCTTGATGCCTGTCCCTTTTGTTACACTCCGTTATCACGCACAAGAGATATGCAGGACACTGGTATGCCGACTAAACGCTTTGATAAAAAACACTGGAAGATGGTGGTGGTGCTACTGGCAATCTGTGGCGCTATGTTGTTGCTACGTTGGGCAGCAATGATTTGGGGCTGAGCAGTGACAAACGAAGACAGCCAGACCGCATAACACGGTCCGGCAGATAATTTTACATGCTGTAGCCCAGCGATAAGGTTGTCCGACGGTCGGTATGTTCCGGTGCAGACTCTGGAGGTTCAGAGTTCCATGTGACGTTGTAAGCCACCTTCAGTCCAAAATGTTCATTAATAGCAACATTTAATGCGCTTTCGGAGTTCAGCGTTGTGTCTTCCGCGCCAAAGACCGAAACACCCTGCGTAAATTTAGCGTTGTCAGTCAACTGCCATGCATAAGCCCCGGAGGCATAGCCCAGCGGCTGGGTTTCACTGGCATTGTCGGTATATTTGTCGTAACGCACACCTGGACCGAATTCAAAGCGGAAACTGTGTACCGGGCCATTCAAAAACTGACGACCATAACCCGCGGTCAACACATCGCGCTCTCGATAGCCGTTATAACGGTCTGTCAGCCAGCTTGCCTGACCAAATAAATAGTCATAATCAGTTAAATTAAAACGGCTACGCCCGCCCGCCGCATATTTTTCTGAAGAACGCTCATCATTAGAAGAAGTATTACTGGCGTTCCCCCACAGCGACCAGGCAGTGGTGTGTCCATACCAGGTCATGGTGGTGTCAGCCGTAAGTGAGGAGCTTTTCGTATTGCCTGATTGTGCAAGATATCCTGCGTTCAGATTACCTTCGAAAGGTTTTTTAGCGCTGGCAGGATCATCCATGACAGTAAAAACGGAATCATCGGCAGCTGCATTCAGTGACGCAAACATGCCCCCCGCCAACATAACGATGGCAGGAACTGTCTTCAAAAGCTTCATTTATCAAGAGTCCGTACAACAAAAAAAGAGACCATCGCGGTCCCGGAAACTTTCTTAAGGATCAAAGATTAGCGTCCCTGGAAAGGTAACGAATTATAAAAAGGCGCGAATAACTTAGCAATGTATTCTTATTTCATTTTTTGAATAAGCATGTGGCGAAAACAGATTTTTATTTATATATATTTATCTGCAAAATTTTAAATAAAGCTCCAATAAATCATATTGTTAATTTCTTCACTTTCCGCTGATTCGGTGCCAGACTGAAATCAGCCTATAGGAGGAAATGATGGTACGTATCTATACGTTGACACTTGCGCCCTCTCTCGATAGCGCAACAATTACCCCGCAAATTTATCCCGAAGGAAAACTGCGCTGTACCGCACCGGTGTTCGAACCCGGGGGCGGCGGCATCAACGTCGCCCGCGCCATTGCCCATCTTGGAGGCAGTGCCACAGCGATCTTCCCGGCGGGTGGCGCGACCGGCGAACACCTGGTTTCACTGTTGGCGGATGAAAATGTCCCCGTCGCTACTGTAGAAGCCAAAGACTGGACCCGGCAGAATTTACACGTACATGTGGAAGCAAGCGGTGAGCAGTATCGTTTTGTTATGCCAGGCGCGGCATTAAATGAAGATGAGTTTCGCCAGCTTGAAGAGCAAGTTCTGGAAATTGAATCCGGGGCCATCCTGGTCATAAGCGGAAGCCTGCCGCCAGGTGTGAAGCTGGAAAAATTAACCCAACTGATTTCCGCTGCGCAAAAACAAGGGATCCGCTGCATCGTCGACAGTTCTGGCGAAGCGTTAAGTGCAGCACTGGCAATTGGTAACATCGAGTTGGTTAAGCCTAACCAAAAAGAACTCAGTGCGCTGGTGAATCGCGAACTCACCCAGCCGGACGATGTCCGCAAAGCCGCGCAGGAAATCGTTAATAGCGGCAAGGCCAAACGGGTAGTCGTTTCCCTGGGTCCACAAGGAGCGCTGGGTGTTGATAGTGAAAACTGTATTCAGGTGGTGCCACCACCGGTGAAAAGCCAGAGTACCGTTGGCGCTGGTGACAGCATGGTCGGCGCGATGACACTGAAACTGGCAGAAAATGCCTCTCTTGAAGAGATGGTTCGTTTTGGCGTAGCTGCGGGGAGTGCAGCCACACTCAATCAGGGAACACGTCTGTGCTCCCATGACGATACGCAAAAAATTTACGCTTACCTTTCCCGCTAACAAAAACATTCCCCCAGCATTGGGGGAATCATCACCAACCTGTCGGCAACGCGTTTCTCCGACTATGCTCAAAAGTCATGTGATAACAAAGGGGTGAACTATGGCCAGTGGCGATCTTGTCCGTTATGTCATAACCGTCATGTTGCATGAGGATACATTGACTGAAATTAACGAGTTGAATAATTACCTGACTCGCGACGGTTTTTTGCTCACTATGACGGATGATGAGGGAAATATCCATGAGCTGGGAACTAACACTTTTGGACTTATCAGTACCCAAAGTGAAGAAGAAATTAGAGAACTGGTTTCGGGGCTTACCCAAAGTGCAACCGGCAAAGATCCTGAAATCACCATCACGACCTGGGAGGAATGGAATAGCAACAGAAAATAAATGGTTTTTGGGCAATAATCAGTCTGTGGTGTGCGTTAGCTCGTGTTTTTACACCGCATTCTTGCGCTAACCTTATGATCTGGCAGACAACATGGGAGAGACATCATGTGGCAGGCAATCAGTCGTCTTTTGAGCGAGCAGTTAGGTGAAGGCGAAATCGAACTGCGTAATGAACTGCCTGGCGGAGAAGTCCATGCCGCATGGCATTTGCGCTATGCAGGACATGATTTTTTCGTCAAATGTGATGAAAGGGAACTGCTTCCCGGTTTTACCGCCGAAGCCGACCAACTGGAGTTACTGTCGCGTAGTAAAACCGTCACCGTGCCTAAGGTTTGGGCAGTTGGCGCTGACCGTGACTACAGTTTTCTGGTGATGGATTATCTCCCACCTCGTCCGCTGGATGCGCATAGCGCATTTATTCTTGGTCAGCAAATTGCGCGTTTACATCAATGGAGCGACCAACCACAATTTGGCCTTGATTTCGATAACGCGCTCTCCACAACTCCACAGCCCAACACCTGGCAACGTCGCTGGTCAACGTTTTTTGCTGAACAACGGATTGGCTGGCAGTTGGAACTGGCTGCAGAAAAAGGGATCGCTTTCGGCAATATCGACGCCATCGTCGAGCATATTCAGCAGCGTCTGGCCTCACATCAACCGCAGCCTTCTCTGTTGCACGGCGATTTATGGTCCGGCAACTGTGCACTGGGTCCGGATGGCCCGTACATTTTCGACCCGGCCTGCTACTGGGGTGACCGAGAGTGCGACCTGGCGATGTTACCGCTGCATACTGAACAGCCGCCACAAATCTATGACGGCTATCAGTCAGTATCCCCGCTACCTGCCGATTTCCTTGAACGTCAACCGGTTTACCAACTCTACACGCTGTTAAATCGTGCAAGGTTATTTGGCGGTCAGCATTTGGTTATTGCTCAGCAGTCATTGGATAGATTATTAGCAGCATGATATGGGTTGAGGATAATGGCCGCTCCGTGCGGCCTTTTGATTAAATAAACCCAAGCAGAGAAAAGAACACATAACCTGCAGCAATACAAATAACCGGCAGGATATACAGTGAGAAAAACTGCAGGAAAATAGTATGGTGCGGAACAACAATACGGGACTCAATTTGTTCACGCGTTAGCCCCTCTTCCCCTTTGGCTTTTTCCAGAATGAGTTGATCTTCAACACCTTCCCGCAAGAAGCGCGCCTGGCGACTCATCCGGGCACCTGAATCCTGCAACGCCAGTCCGACAAAAATCAGGATGAAAATCACCCAGAACATAACGTTCACGCCACCATTAAAATTGGGCGTCGGGGAGTTATACCAGAATAGATTCAAAAAAGGCGTATTCGCCTGCATCATATCGACCATGACATGAGTAAAGTCGAGCATGACCGCATTAATGCCTTCCTGGTTTTCCTGTCGGGTATTCATAAATTTCAGCAAAGAAATCAATGTAGAGATCAATGCAGGTATAAAAATCACCCAACCCAAAATCCTTTTCAAAACAGCAATGCGTCCAGCTTGTTGATACGTCATGAGTTCTCCTTGATTAAGACGCGTCGTTTCACTTAGTTTACCTGTAGATATCTGTTTTCGCCCATTCTTTAAAGGCGATATGATAGGCGCTTAATCATAAGCACGGCTTAATACCTTACACATAATGCTCTAAAGGAGAGGTTGTAATGTCAACCCCGCGTCAGATTCTTGCTGCAATTTTTGATATGGATGGATTACTTATCGACTCAGAACCTTTATGGGATCGAGCCGAACTGGATGTGATGGCAAGCCTGGGGGTGGATATCTCCCGTCGTAACGAGCTGCCGGACACCTTAGGTTTACGCATCGATATGGTGGTCGATCTTTGGTACGCCCGGCAACCGTGGAATGGGCCAAGCCGTCAGGAAGTAGTAGAACGGGTTATTGCCCGTGCCATTTCACTGGTTGAAGAGACACGTCCATTATTACCAGGCGTGCGCGAAGCCGTTGCGTTATGCAAAGAACAAGGTTTATTGGTGGGGCTGGCCTCCGCGTCACCACTACATATGCTGGAAAAAGTGTTGACCATGTTTGACTTACGCGACAGTTTCGATGCCCTCGCCTCGGCTGAAAAACTGCCTTACAGCAAGCCGCATCCGCAAGTATATCTCGACTGCGCAGCAAAACTGGGCGTTGACCCACTGACCTGCGTAGCGCTGGAAGACTCGGTAAATGGCATGATCGCCTCTAAAGCAGCCCGCATGCGTTCCATCGTCGTTCCTGCGCCAGAAGCGCAAAATGATCCACGTTTTGTATTAGCAGACGTCAAACTCTCATCGCTGACAGAACTCACCGCAAAAGACCTTCTCGGTTAATGACCAGGGGCAGTGATCTCGCTGCCCCTGGTTCTTTATCTGAAATTGCATTCAACTGACGGATTAATCGTCAATTTAAGAGAAAGAGTTACACCGTCACCACTTCCGTGCACTGTATAAAAATCCTATACTGTACGTATCGACAGTTTAGTGAGTTTTATCATGACGGCGGAAGGTCACCTTCTCTTTTCTATTGCTTGTGCGGTATTTGCCAAAAATGCCGAGCTGACGCCCGTGCTGGCACAGGGTGACTGGTGGCATATTGTCCCTTCCGCAATCCTGACGTGTTTGTTACCGGACATCGATCACCCAAAGTCGTTTCTTGGGCAGCGATTAAAATGGATATCAAAACCGATCGCCCGCGCTTTTGGGCATCGTGGTTTTACCCACAGTCTGCTGGCGGTATTTGCGCTGCTGGCAACCTTTTACCTTAAGGTTCCTGAAAGCTGGTTCATTCCGGCTGATGCGCTACAAGGAATGGTGCTGGGTTATTTAAGCCACATACTTGCCGATATGCTGACACCCGCCGGTGTTCCCCTGCTCTGGCCATGCCGCTGGCGTTTCCGCTTACCTATCCTGGTTCCCCAAAAGGGCAACCAACTGGAACGTTTTATCTGCATGGCATTATTTGTCTGGTCGGTATGGATGCCCCATTCATTACCCGAAAACAGCGCTGTTCGTTGGTCATCGCAAATGATTAATACCTTGCAGATCCAGTTTCATCGGCTTATTAAGCATCAGGTTGAATACTAAAAAGGCAAAAATCACCTTTCTGTAATAAGCAATTCCATTTGAATATAAGAGCCAGCTCACAGTTCTGTTAATCTTGCGCCAACACTATGACTGCTACGCAGTGATAGAAATAATAAGATCAGGAGAACGGGGATGAACTTTCCATTAATTGCGAACATCGTGGTGTTCGTTGTACTGCTGTTTGCGCTGGCTCAGACCCGCCATAAACAGTGGAGTCTGGCGAAAAAAGTGCTGGTGGGTCTGGTGATGGGTGTGGTTTTTGGCCTTGCCCTGCATACCATTTATGGTTCTGACAGCCAGGTACTTAAAGATTCTGTACAGTGGTTTAACATCGTTGGTAACGGCTATGTTCAACTGCTGCAAATGATCGTTATGCCGTTAGTCTTCGCCTCTATTCTGAGCGCGGTTGCCCGTCTGCATAACGCATCTCAGTTAGGCAAAATCAGTTTTCTGACCATCGGTACGCTTTTGTTTACCACGCTGATTGCGGCGCTGGTCGGTGTGCTGGTCACCAACCTGTTTGGTTTGACGGCTGAAGGTCTGGTTCAGGGTGGTGCAGAAACTGCACGTCTGAACGCCATTGAAAGTAACTATGTTGGTAAAGTCTCTGACCTGAGCGTTCCGCAGCTGGTCTTGTCCTTTATCCCGAAAAACCCGTTTGCCGATCTGACCGGAGCCAATCCGACGTCAATTATCAGCGTGGTAATTTTTGCCGCATTCCTCGGTGTAGCTGCGCTGAAACTGCTGAAGGATGATGCGCCGAAAGGTGAACGCGTCTTAACCGCTATCGATACCCTGCAAAGCTGGGTGATGAAACTGGTTCGCCTGGTCATGCAGTTGACCCCTTACGGCGTTCTGGCACTAATGACCAAAGTGGTTGCAGGTTCTAACCTGCAAGACATCATCAAACTGGGAAGTTTCGTTGTCGCGTCCTACCTCGGTCTGCTGATTATGTTTGCAGTGCATGGCATTCTGCTGGGCATTAATGGCGTGAGTCCGCTGAAGTACTTCCGTAAGGTATGGCCTGTGCTGACGTTTGCCTTTACCAGCCGTTCCAGTGCTGCGTCTATCCCACTGAATGTGGAAGCACAAACGCGTCGTCTGGGCGTTCCTGAATCCATCGCCAGTTTCGCCGCCTCTTTCGGTGCGACCATTGGTCAGAACGGCTGCGCCGGTTTGTATCCGGCAATGCTGGCGGTGATGGTTGCGCCTACGGTTGGCATTAACCCGCTGGACCCGATGTGGATTGCGACGCTGGTCGGTATTGTTACCGTTAGCTCCGCAGGCGTTGCCGGTGTCGGTGGTGGTGCAACTTTCGCCGCACTGATTGTGCTGCCTGCGATGGGCCTGCCAGTAACCCTGGTGGCGCTGTTAATCTCCGTTGAACCGCTTATCGACATGGGCCGTACGGCGCTAAACGTTAGTGGCTCGATGACAGCTGGCACGCTGACCAGCCAGTGGCTGAAGCAAACCGATAAAGCCATTCTGGATAGCGAAGACGACGCCGAACTGGCACACCATTAATTCTTATGCTGGCAACGGTCCGTTTCATATAGGGGCCGTTGCCTTACTTTTTAAATGTTCCATCGCGGCGATGCATACTGACTCATATTTAAACAGATCGTCAGCGAAAAAAATGTCCAACTTATCAATACATTCCTGGCTCAATGAATGTGCCTGTAGCGAGAAGCTTAAAACCTCATACCCGAGACGTTTTCTAAGTGAACTATCTGGAATACTCATAATATCTTCAAGTATACCACTTCCCATTCCCGGAAGATTTAGTGGATTAAAAAGAAGATTGATATTAAGCATTGATATTATCGAAGGAAACTTTAGGAGACTCTCATTTTTTTGAATCGCAGCAAAAATGCTCCCGACAGGATGTATATAATTTTGTTCATAGTATATAGTCCTTAAATAATGAATAACCAACCTGTTTTTTATATTGATCAAATTCGTCATTTTTTCTGGGCGAAACACAGAAGTGACATCCATTCCAATAAAATCTTTATTTATACCTCTTATCCGAATTTCACTACCATAAAGATTATTAATTATTACTTTATATTTAACATTGTCCTGCAGATATGTATCAAAACTAAGTGCTGGCGCTCCTGGCTTTGAGGCATCATAGTTAATGTTAGACATATAGGCAATCATATAATTAAAATTTGATTCTGCTATTTCATCGCAGTCACATTGACCCGTTGATATAAAGAAAGTGAGTGCCGCCATGGTAGACTCAAGCCTTTCTTTAAAAGAGTCAAAAGCCAGACTTTTAATATTTAAATCACCATAATTACTCTGTATTAAGTTTGTAGAAAACATCTCCCACCTCATATTGTTAACAAAATTATTATCTCATTTAAATCTAAGTCATTTACAATATAAGTTTAAGAGCGACGCCACAGGATGAACTATCAAAAATAGCTCATCATGATTAGCAAAACTTAACCATTTTAAAATAAATAAACAATTAAAGAAAAAAGATCACTTATTTATAGCAATAGATCGTCAAAGGCAGCTTTTTGTTACAGGTGGTTTGAATGAATGTAGCAACGAAATACAGAATTTCAGGTCATGTAACTCCCGGCAAAACCGGGAGGTATGTAATCCTTACTCAGTCACTTCCCCTTCCTGGCGGATCTGATTTGCCCAACGTTGGGCAGATTCAGGCACAGTAAACGCCGGTGAGCGCAGAAATGACTCTCCCATCAGTACAAACGCAACATATTTGCCACGCAGCATCCAGACATCACGAAACGAATCCATCTTTATCGCATGTTCTGGCGGCGCGGGTTCCGTGCGTGGGACATAGCTAATAATCTGGCGGTTTTGCTGGCGGAGCGGTTTCTTCATTACTGGCTTCACTAAACGCATATTAAAAATCAGAAAAACTGTAGTTTAGCCGATTTAGCCCCTGTACGTCCCGCTTTGCGTGTATTTCATAACACCGTTTCCAGAATAGTCTCCGAAGCGGGATCTGGCTGGTGGTCTATAGTTAGAGAGTTTTTTGACCAAAACAGCGGCCCTTTCAGTAATAAATTAAGGAGACGAGTTCAATGTCGCAACATAACGAAAAGAACCCACATCAGCACCAGTCACCACTACACGATTCCAGCGAAGCGAAACCGGGGATGGACTCACTGGCACCTGAGGACGGATCTCATCGTCCAGCGGCTGAACCAACACCGCCAGGTGCACAACCTACCGCCCCTGGGAGCCTGAAAGCCCCTGATACACGTAACGAAAAACTTAATTCTCTGGAAGACGTACGCAAAGGCAGTGAAAATTATGCGCTGACCACTAATCAGGGCGTGCGCATCGCCGATGATCAAAACTCACTGCGTGCCGGTAACCGTGGTCCAACGCTGCTGGAAGATTTTATTCTGCGCGAGAAAATCACCCACTTTGACCATGAGCGCATCCCGGAACGTATTGTTCATGCACGCGGATCAGCAGCTCACGGTTATTTCCAGCCATATAAAAGCTTAAGCGATATCACCAAAGCGGATTTCCTCTCAGATCCGAACAAAATCACCCCAGTATTTGTAAGGTTCTCTACCGTTCAGGGTGGCGCTGGCTCTGCCGATACCGTGCGTGATATCCGTGGTTTTGCCACCAAGTTCTATACTGAAGAGGGTATTTTTGACCTCGTTGGCAATAACACGCCAATCTTCTTTATCCAGGATGCGCATAAATTCCCCGATTTTGTTCATGCGGTAAAACCAGAACCGCACTGGGCAATTCCACAAGGGCAAAGTGCCCACGATACTTTCTGGGATTATGTTTCTCTGCAACCTGAAACTCTGCACAACGTGATGTGGGCGATGTCGGATCGCGGCATCCCCCGCAGTTACCGCACCATGGAAGGCTTCGGTATTCACACCTTCCGCCTGATTAATGCCGAAGGGAAGGCAACGTTTGTACGTTTCCACTGGAAACCACTGGCAGGTAAAGCCTCACTCGTTTGGGATGAAGCACAAAAACTCACCGGACGTGACCCGGACTTCCACCGCCGCGAGTTGTGGGAAGCCATTGAAGCAGGCGATTTTCCGGAATACGAACTGGGCTTCCAGTTGATTCCTGAAGAAGATGAATTCAAGTTCGACTTCGATCTTCTCGATCCAACCAAACTTATCCCGGAAGAACTGGTGCCCGTTCAGCGTGTCGGCAAAATGGTGCTCAATCGCAACCCGGATAACTTCTTTGCTGAAAACGAACAGGCGGCTTTCCATCCTGGGCATATCGTGCCGGGACTGGACTTCACCAACGATCCGCTGTTGCAGGGACGTTTGTTCTCCTATACCGATACACAAATCAGTCGTCTTGGTGGGCCGAATTTCCATGAGATTCCGATTAACCGTCCGACCTGCCCTTACCATAATTTCCAGCGTGACGGCATGCATCGCATGGGGATCGACACTAACCCGGCGAATTACGAACCGAACTCGATTAACGATAACTGGCCGCGCGAAACACCGCCGGGGCCGAAACGCGGCGGTTTTGAATCATACCAGGAGCGCGTGGAAGGCAATAAAGTTCGCGAGCGCAGCCCATCGTTTGGCGAATATTATTCCCATCCGCGTCTGTTCTGGCTAAGTCAGACGCCATTTGAGCAGCGCCATATTGTCGATGGTTTCAGTTTTGAGTTAAGCAAAGTCGTTCGTCCGTATATTCGTGAGCGCGTTGTTGACCAGCTGGCGCATATTGATCTCACTCTGGCCCAGGCGGTGGCGAAAAATCTCGGTATCGAACTGACTGACGACCAGCTGAATATCACCCCACCTCCGGACGTCAACGGTCTGAAAAAGGATCCATCCTTAAGTTTGTACGCCATTCCTGACGGTGATGTGAAAGGTCGCGTGGTAGCGATTTTACTTAATGATGAAGTGAGATCGGCAGACCTTCTGGCCATTCTCAAGGCGCTGAAGGCCAAAGGCGTTCATGCCAAACTGCTCTACTCCCGAATGGGTGAAGTGACTGCGGATGACGGTACGGTGTTGCCTATAGCCGCTACCTTTGCCGGTGCACCTTCGCTGACGGTCGATGCGGTCATTGTCCCTTGCGGCAATATCGCGGATATCGCTGACAACGGCGATGCCAACTACTACCTGATGGAAGCCTACAAACACCTTAAACCGATTGCGCTGGCGGGTGACGCGCGCAAGTTTAAAGCAACAATCAAGGTCGCTGACCAGGGTGAAGAAGGGATTGTGGAAGCTGACAGCGCTGACGGTAGTTTTATGGATGAACTGCTAACGCTGATGGCAGCACACCGCGTGTGGTCACGCATTCCTAAGATTGACAAAATTCCTGCCTGATGGGAGGCGGCGCAATTGCGCCGCCTCAAATGATTTACATAGTGCGCTTTGTTTATGCCGGATGCGGCGTGAACGCCTTATCCGGCCTACAAAACTGTGCAAATTCAATATATTGCAGGAAACACGTAGGCCTGATAAGCGAAGCGCATCAGGCAGTTTTGCGTTTGTCAGCAGTCTCAAGCGGCGCAGTTACGCCGCCTTTGTAGGAATTAATCGCCGGATGCAAGGTTCACGCCGCATCTGGCAAACATCCTCACTTACACATCCCGATAACTCCCCAACCGATAACCACGCTGAGCGATAGCACCTTTCAACGACGCTGATGTCAACACATCCAGCTCCGTTAAGCGTGGAAAACAGTAAGCACTCTGACGGATAGTATTATCGATAAACGCCGGATGACACATCACCTCCAGCGAACGATCACCCCGATGGCCTGCGTCATCCAGCACTTGCAGGAACAGCGACTCACTGATCTCTTCACCGTAGAATGCACTGCTGAATCCCTGGGTAGTGCGCAGGTTGACCGGCAAATCAAACGCCATCTGACGATCCGCCCGCAACGCAATGCCCTGCTCTGCCGCAAACCTGGCAACAATCGGGAAAATCTGCGGGAACATATGCACATGATGATGGCTATCAAGATGCGTAGGTTTGCGTCCAAATAGCTCAATGAAACGCAAATACTGACTGGCAAGCTCCTGAGTAATTTCTTCCAGCGGTAAAGCATCTTCTTCTGCCAACTGCCAGATCCATTTTCCCAGCACACCATCGCGGGTTAACCCCGGCATAGCTGTCAGTGGCTTACCCATAGTAAGGACAAAGTGCATCCCTATGGCCAGACTCGGTTCATCACGACTCAACTGCACCGCATGGTCAATAGCCTGCCCATTCACCAGCGCCGTCGTCGACGTGACAATCCCATTGCGACAGGCCTCGATAATGCCGTAGTTCTGACCTTTGCTTAAGCCAAAATCATCGGCATTAACAATCAGTAAGCGTTCCATAATCAGCCTCGGTTAATGTGCTTTTTTAAGCTCTGCGATGCAGTCGGCAAAGTTTGGCAGCCATTTCTCGTGCGCCAGAATCATCTCGCGTGCCAGCAGCTCAGCATCGCGATCGGAATGCACCAACGGACTAAGGTTTAGCGCCAGTAACACATCGTTAAATTCTCCGCTAAGTGCGGCGTTGCTGGCAGCAATCTCGAAGCCTTTAATGGTGTGAATCAGCCCCATCACTTTATCATCGAAATGCGTAATGCGCGGATGTGGCGTCGCGCCATCGCGCCCCAGCTTACAGGTCATTTCTACCGCCCAGTCTGCCGGAATATTATCAATATGCCCATGATGCGGGATATTAACGTAATGTTCTGCTTGCTTGTCGTTGTAGATAGCGTTGATCACTTCGCACGCTGCATCAGAGTAATAAGCCCCACCGCGCTGTTCCAGTTCTTTCGGCTTAACTTTCAACTCCGGGTTTTTATACAGCTCAAAAAGTTGTTTCTCGACTTTCTGTACTACCTGCGCTCGTGCGCCGCCTTTGTAGTATTCGCCCATTTCAATAGCCAGCATCTCTTTCTGCTTGAAGTAATACAGCAGATAAGAACATGGCAGCAGATTCAACGAACGAATTAAGCCCTCACTAAATGGCAGATCGAAAATATTTTTTACAGAGGACGCTTTTAACTGCCCTGACGCCACACCATCAAGCAATTCGGCAAAGCGCGACTTGCCATTTACCAGCACATCCTTAATGAACACCATATGGTTGAGGCCGAACAAATCGATAGATAAATCATCGCTGTCTTTCAGCATCAGAACATCGCGAATAAACATCTTCATGCCGATCGGAATATTACACACGCCGATAAAGCGTTTAAATCCGGTATGACGATAAACGGCTTCAGTGACCATTCCCGCCGGGTTAGTGAAGTTAATCACCCATGCATTCGGACAAAGTTCTTCGACATCTTTTACGATGTCAAAAATCACCGGAATGGTACGCAGACCTTTAAACAAACCGCCCGCGCCGTTGGTTTCCTGACCAAGATAACCATGACTTAATGGAATACGTTCATCCAGTTCACGCGCCGGTAATTGGCCAACGCGCAGTTGGGTAGTAACGAAATCAGCATCTTTCAATGCTTCGCGGCGATCCAGCGTTTTATAAAGCTTCATCGGGACGCCAGCGTTATCAATCATCCGTTGGCAGAGATCGAAAATAATATCCAGTTTCGCTTTACCACCTTCGACATCCACCAGCCATAATTCGCTGACCGGCAATTCGTGATAACGCTTAATAAATCCTTCCAGTAACTCCGGGGTATAGCTGCTCCCGCCACCAATAGTGACGACTTTTAATTTCTGGCTCATAATTTCTCCCTTCAGTACAGAATACTGATATCTGGCATATCTGCCCCCCCGGACATAAATAATCCAGCAACAGGACAGATATGTGAATTGTCAGGTATAACGACTTACTGATTAAATTCAGTCAATTTCTTACGATAGCTCTTAGGCGTAAAGGACGTTAATTTCTTAAACGTTTTAATAAACAAACTCGGGCTACTATAACCGGCCTCAAACGCAATATCCGTCACTGAATAGTTGGTCATTTCCAGTTGTTTTTTGGCAAAATTAATACGGATTTCATTAATAATCTGCATTGGCGTTTTGCCATAATATCGTTGAGTCGCTCGCGTCAAATATTCCTGTGATTTGGCTGACAACGTCACCATATTCTCCAGCGCCGATTCACTAAACTGCTCTTTATCATGCATCTTTTCTACCGTACTTTTCAGCCACTGCGGTACATCATCAATCACCTGTTCTTCGCGGTAATGACGTAAACGGTTAATGACATAAAAAGTAACCATCTCAACAAACTCTTCCAGCCCTGTTTCGCGGAAATTCAATGAAGAAATCACTGTTTCCACATAGGTGAGAAAAGCGTTATTGGTCCGGTATACCTGCGAAGCGACAAAGCAATAAGGCAACAATGGCAGGTAATGCTGCTCAAAAAAGCGTTTACTGATCCCAACGTTCAATATGCGCGTGGCACCAAACTCATAAAAACTTTGATGGTGCGAACCTAACGGAATAAAAACAAAATCGCCCCGTTCCAGTAACACGCGCTTACCGTTAATCTCCTGGAAATAACGCCCGGTTAATACCAGAGTAAATTCATAATAGTCGTGCTGATGCAGTCCGCTGATACTCTCAGTTTTGTTATAGATAAACACATGGAAGTTTTTGCCATTAAACAACTGCTGTTCTCGGGCAGTGGCAATTTCCGGCGCGTTAATCACTGGCTGCATCATCGACTCCTTATGCCTTCAGTTTTTCATGAAGCTCAATTAATTCAGTAATCAGTTCACGCGCAAGCATGGACGTCATTAAATGATCCTGAGCGTGGACCAGCACCAGACTCACTTTCATCTTACCTTCGCCCGCATCGCCTTCAATCAGTTTCGTCTGTACCAGATGCGCTTCATTCAATGCCATCCGTGACTGATCCATCATGGCTTTTGCTGCGGCAAAATCGCCCTGCTTCGCCTGTTTCAGTGCCGCATACGCCAGGCTGCGCGCTTGTCCGGAGTTGATGATCAGCCCCATCACCACTTCTTCCAGCTCTTCAGCTTCCGTTTGCGTATCGGGAATGTTATCGAGATCCATCATACATCGTTCCTCTCTTTTCTTACCGGCACGATTACCCGTACCGGCATCGATTAAAATTTCAGGGCGTTAGCGATATCTTCTTCGCTCTCTTCTTTATCAATCGCATTTTGTGCTTTGTTAGCCACCACAACAAAGGGCAGATAAATTAACGTTGCGATGCCAAGGTTGAAGAGTGCGACCAGCAATGCGGCGACGCTACCGTTGGTGTTAAAGAAGGCTCCCAGACCGGTTGGCATGGTCCACGGTGCAATATTGGTCACCGGAGGAATAATGCCCATGTAGTACGCTGCGAGGGTGATTGCCGCCAGAATCGGTTGTACCAGTACAAACGGGATAAACATCACCGGGTTCATGATAATTGGCAGACCAAACAGAATCGGTTCGTTAATCTGGAAGATGCCGGACGGCAGCGCCAGTTTTGCCACCTGACGATAATCAGCACGGCGAGAGGCGATAAAGATAGCCAGGATCAGGCCTAAAGTCGCACCACTGCCCCCAAGGAAAATAAAGGAGTCCAGCATCGGCTTGGCCCAGATATGGAAGGTCTTACCGGCTGCCAGCGCCGCTTCGACGGAACCATATTGCTGATAGGTCGCGATATTTTCCAGTGCCCACGGCGTCATAATGCCGTTGTCCAGTGCGGTCAGCGCCAGCGCGCCATGAATACCGAAGAACCAGAGCAGTGGAACAAAGATCACATAGGCCCAGCCCACCACGCTACCCAACGATGCCAGTGGGGTTGAGATGGTATCCATAATGATCTGATGGAAGTTGGTGCCCCAGGTATTCAACGCCCAGGCAATAATCCCCATCACGGAAAGAATAATAAAGCCGGGAATTAATGCCGAGAAGGAACGCGATACTGAAGCAGGTACGCTGTCGGGCAGTTTAATGACCCAATTGCGGCGGACAATAAAGGTAAACATTTCTGCCACCACCAGGCCAATAATAATCCCGGAGATGATATTCGCCCCACCTAACCAGTTTGCACCAACCGCATAGGCCTCACCGACACTATATGGGGTGACGGTCATAAATGCTGCAACGGATAACAACCCAGCCGCCAGCGCATCGACTTTACGCTCTTCTGCCAGCGCCATGCCAATAAAGAACGGTGCCATTAAAGACATTATTCCTAATGTTCCGTTATATACGTTGCCGCCAATACCTTTCAGACCATTAAGTGTTTCAATGGTTGAGGCGTCGAGGCGAATACCTAAGGAATAAAAAAACGACCCCTCCCCAAAGCTTAGAAAAACGTTGTTAATTAATACAAACATGGCCCCCGCAAGGGTTAACGGCATTAAGCGAATAAAGCCATTTTTGATTGCATTAACGTGTGGCTGCTTTCCTATTTTAACTGCAAAAGGGAGGAGTACCTTTTCAAGCGATGCAATAACATTACTCATAGAAAAATACCCTTAAAAACCGCAATTTAAATATTGCGGTATTGATTTATGAAATAACTCTTTGACGGGAAAATTTAAAATAAATTAATTTGCTGCGGCTTTTTTAATCGCTGCAACCGCAGCCTTAAGCACGCCTAAACCATCGACTTTGCCATAAAGCAGCGAGTCAATTACTTCAACCGGTTTGTTGGGTAACAAACGCTGGATTTCGGGCAACATATAAGCAATCTGCGGCCCTAATAACACGACATCGGCATTCTGACCTTTTTCACCAGCCAGTGTTTCCGGAAATGCTTCAATAATGACCGGAACTTCATATTTTTCTGCCTGTGCGCGCATTTTTGATACCAGTAAAGAGGTAGACATGCCCGCAGAACAAAACAGATAAATGTGTTTCTTTTCCATAAAACTGCCCTCATCGACGATTATCTGTCAGCCAGACACTCCGCAAGCCTTAACCTGCTTCCATGCTCTGGGTAACTTGCGAAACCAACATGACTTTTTTTGTGGCTGAAAGGAGTATACGGTATAGACCTGAGCAATAGTATTTCTTTGACCTAATAAATTGTTTCTCCTTGACCTGTGGTTATGACCCTCTTCACATTTCGGGCAAATAATTCGCGAAGATAATTAAGAACTCAGGCCAAAAAAAACCGGCGCAATGGCCGGTTTCCGTTGTTACTCAAGCTTTCAGACGAATTGATTACTTCGCAGCCTGTGGATCAGTGTCGTATTCAGCACAGGTCTGATAACCGGAGTTGATGACATGTCCGGTATCATCTAACGCGACAAAGTAGGTTTCTGCTTTACCATCACGTTGACCCAGGATGTAGGTCTGGCAAGTACCGCGAGCATGGATCATGCTCACTTCAGACGAAGGTTTACCCGCAATTTGTGCAACCTGCGCCCGGCTCATGCCTTTTTTGACGTCTTTCACCACAGGCTGTACAAACTGGTCTTTGGTACGATCATAAGCCGTACAACCCGCCAGCATGGTTAATACCGCCGCTGCACTCAGAATTCCTGCCATATTCTTGTTCATATTCCGTCCTCTTGTTTATCAGCGTGTTAGATAAGCCTGGAATACATTGGGCGCTTTTTCAAGCCCGTGAACGAAACGGCTCCGCTTTCAGAGGATTCCTGTATGACGTTTTAACCACCATTCAGCCCGCTGTCGCTTGTCGTTTCAGTAGCAACGGGTTAGCTTTAAGGAAGTTTTGTCTTTTCTGTCTGGAGGGGTTCAATGACATTGCAACAACAAATAATAAAGGCGCTGGGCGCAAAACCGCAGATTAATGCTGAAGAGGAAATTCGTCGTAGTGTCGATTTTCTGAAAAGCTACCTGCAAACTTATCCGTTCATTAAATCACTGGTGCTCGGGATCAGCGGCGGTCAGGACTCCACGCTTGCCGGAAAGCTGTGCCAGATGGCGATTAATGAGCTGCGCCTGGAAACCGGCAACGAATCACTGCAATTTATTGCCGTACGCCTGCCCTATGGTGTTCAGGCCGACGAACAAGATTGCCAGGATGCCATTGCCTTTATTCAACCGGATCGCGTATTAACCGTTAATATCAAGGGCGCGGTATTGGCCAGCGAACAGGCATTGCGGGAAGCAGGCATTGAACTGAGCGATTTTGTCCGTGGCAATGAAAAAGCGCGTGAGCGGATGAAAGCACAATATAGCATTGCGGGTATGACCAGCGGTGTCGTGGTGGGCACCGATCATGCAGCAGAAGCCATTACCGGATTCTTCACTAAATATGGTGACGGCGGTACGGACATTAATCCGCTGTATCGTCTCAACAAACGTCAGGGTAAACAGTTACTGGCGGCATTAGCTTGCCCGGAACACCTTTATAAGAAAGCGCCAACGGCCGATCTGGAAGATGATCGCCCTTCTCTGCCAGATGAAGTGGCACTCGGCGTGACCTATGACAATATCGACGACTATCTGGAAGGGAAAAACGTACCTCAACAGGTCGCCAGAACAATAGAGAACTGGTATCTGAAAACCGAACATAAACGCCGTCCGCCAATTACCGTTTTCGATGATTTCTGGAAAAAGTAATAATTTGCACATATTGGATTGTGCGAAAAAGAGTAATTTGTTCACGCCGGATGCGGCGTGAACGCCTTATTCGACCTATAAAACTATGCAAATTCAATACATTGCAGGAGTCGAATAGGCCTGACAGGCGTAGCACGTCAGACGGTGTAACCTTTGTCATCGACCCGCCTCTTTTTTAATCGCTTCCCGCCTGTTACACTGGATAGATAACCAGCATTCGGAGTCAACAGTGGTACGGCGTTTAACTTCTCCGCGGCTCGAATTTGAAGCTGCGGCAATTTATGAATATCCCGAACATTTACGTTCATTCCTTAATGACTTACCCACCCGACCAGGGGTGTATCTGTTTCATGGTGAAAGTGACACCATGCCGCTCTATATCGGCAAAAGCGTTAACATCCGCAGCCGCGTCCTTTCTCATTTACGTACCCCGGATGAAGCCGCCATGCTACGGCAATCCCGACGGATCAGCTGGATATGTACCGCCGGTGAAATCGGCGCTCTGCTCCTTGAAGCGCGATTAATCAAAGAACAACAGCCGCTGTTTAATAAACGGTTGCGCCGCAATCGCCAGCTCTGTGCCCTGCAATTAAATGAAAAGCGCGTCGATGTGGTGTATGCCAAAGAGGTGGATTTTTCACGAGCCCCCAACCTGTTTGGCCTGTTTGCCAATAGGCGCGCAGCTTTGCAAGCATTGCAGACCATCGCTGATGAACAAAAACTTTGTTATGGCCTGCTGGGACTGGAACCGTTAAGTCGCGGTCGTGCATGTTTTCGTTCAGCGCTAAAACGTTGCGCCGGAGCATGCTGCGGTAAAGAGAGCCATGAGGAACATGCGCTACGCTTGCGCCAGTCTCTGGAGCGTTTGCGGGTGGTGTGTTGGCCTTGGCAAGGGGCGGTGGCGCTGAAAGAACAGCACCCGGAAATGACTCAATATCATATTATTCAAAACTGGCTGTGGCTGGGGGCGGTTAATTCGCTGGAAGAAGCGACAACGTTAATTCGGACACCCGCCGGGTTTGATCACGACGGTTATAAAATTCTTTGTAAGCCGCTGCTTTCCGGTAACTATGAAATTACTGAACTTGATCCGGCGAATGACCAGCGAGCCAGTTGATTTCACTGAACAACAGTTTACCTTGCGGTTGTAAAAGCCGCAGGGTGTGCCTGCCATCGAACCAGCACGCGCCCTGGTCGGTAGTGAGCAATTTATCGCCCAGTTGCCACGCCCCGTTAATCACAAACACCACCCCGCCGCGTGAGCCAAAGGTAGTAAACGTTCGTTCGGCAATTCTGACTTTCGCCTTACAGACATCCAGGCGTGTCATGATGTTGAAATCCATCGACATCTGCCCTGCCGTCAGTTTCGCTTTTACCACCTGGTCCGCTGCAAAGGCAAAAGGCTGGAACGGTTTTAAGGTATGGTTAAAGCGGTCTGCGCTTTCAAGGAGCATCTCGCCGCCTTCCAGCAACGTCACTATCCTTTCCATGCCGGGAAACAAAGAAAACTCCCCATTCGCCGCGATGGATGCAATGCTGGCACGCCAGTAAAAATCACGTTTTGCCGGTGGGAACGTGCAAATTTCGCGCGTTTCACCGGCAGCATTTCGCCACAGATTCACCGACATTTTACGCATATCAAAGTATTCCATACTCGCTCCCGGCCCGTTCTTTTCATTGTTATCGTTCAGGTAACCGTGGATGGTTATCGGCAACTCGGGTGATTTACGTTAGTGGTGATCAGGCTTTTTTTACAACTGTTTGAGAAGAGAAAAGAAAACCGCCGATCCTGTCCACCGCATTACTGCAAGGTAGTGGACAAGACCGGCGGTCTTAAGTTTTTTGGCTGAAAGATTATTCAGCAGTTGCAGGCATTTTACCTTTTGCCGCTGGACGTTCTGTCAGACGCTTCTCAAAATTAGCATTAAATTGCTTTTTCTGTTCCGGCGTCAGGATGTTGTAAATTTTGTTCTGGGTTTCCATGTGCGCCAGCATGTTAGCTTTGCGCTGTTCTTCCATTTTTGCGATCTGCGCTTCAGCTTTTACTTTATCGAAGGTATCGCTGGCAATGATGTCATGCATTGCGCGGCGTTCTTCCAGCGGCGGACGTTTCATCTGGTCACGCTGGCCTTTCATGATTTCGCGGATCTGCTGTTTCTGCGCGTCGGTCAGGTTCAGGTCTTTGAACATCATGTCCTGATGCGGACCGAACTTGCCTTTGTGGTGCATCATCGGCTTCGCGTCAGCCGGTGCTGCGGTAGTGGTGTCTGCGGCATGGGCCAGGTTAGCCGCGCCAAGAGCCAGGGTAGAGGCAACAAACAGTGCAGTTAATTTACGCATATTCTATATCCTTCCTTTCAGTTATTTATTACGGCTTTCTTAAGTAGCGTGCCGTGTTGACGAGATTAACTTTACTGACTTTAGCGTCAATTAATCAGAGCAACGGTAAAACAATGAAAGTGTAAAAAACACTTTTGCGCCAATTATGGAGAAAAAAAGAAAATTTGATGGAGAGTGATGAGAGAATATTACAACACGATGATTTTGCAGAGATTATGAAGAACTATACCGGATGACTGGTGATAAATAAAGCAAATAACCAGGATTAATCTGTATTAATTTATAAGAAAGCAACTTAATACCCGCAGAATGATTTCTGCGGGTAAGTATTAGCTTATTTTTTCGAGCATTAATCCCGCGCGTAATCCCAACGCTACCAACGGATTAGGGAATAACACATACTCTACATCATGGGTTACGGTAAAACGTTCCTCTCCGTCCTGCGCCAGCAATGTTCCTTTCTCAAACGGCATAAAATTCAGCGTGTCACTTGCCATATGCATTTCGAAGGACGGCGAGTGGCGAGTAATTTGCGAAACCACCCGATAACGGAGCGGCGGTGTTCTCACGATACCGACACTCTCACCAGATAGCAGCGCAGCAATTGCGCTGGCAGTTACTGCAAACTGGCGAAGATCGTTTTGCCCAAAGGGCAACGCTTTGCCAAGTTCCAGCGTACAGGCCAGCGCGCCAAAATGTCTGGCGCTGAAATGGGTAAACGTACCACCAGGTTCCTGATGGAACACCAGCGCCTCCAGCCCCGCCGCACCCAGCCACGTCAGAAATTTCTCGTCCCAGGGAATGTCGCGTTGCGGTAATACACCGAACTGCGGATGCAAGGAGCCACGAATTGCGGTATGTAGATCAAGGTGCCAGCGCACAGATTCTTTGCCCTGGTCATAAAAATCTTCCAGGCACTGTTCCAGTTCGCGCGCCCGACAGGTTTCTCGGCTTTCAGCAAATAGCTGCCAACGACCGCCAAACATTCGATTCATATCGCTATGGCAATAACGTTTCCCTTGCTTCAGCGCAGGAGGATTCCCGAGGATCACCAGCAACCGCCAACGTAACGGGATCTCGCCGTGAGATATCGCGCCAAGCAACGCGTCCAGCATCTCCACAGGTGCCGTCTCATTACCGTGTATTCCCGCTGAAATCACCAGTGCGCCTTGCGGTGGCGTTAATGGCGTCAGTTCCAGCACACCATCGCCCAGCCAGCGCCAGCGAACGCCGTTGATTTCTCGCTCGGTGATAACCGGTTTTTTACCCGTTAAGGTCAGAGCAAGAAAATTATCCATTGCCCCCTCCCTCGCGCTGGAACGGATAAACCGAACCGAGATTCAGTAATTGGCTCAATACATCCAGTGCTTCCCGCCCTTCGCGCAGCAATTGCGGGTCGGCCAGATCGGCAGCAGTAAGGCGATCGCGGTAGTAACGATCCACCCAGTCATTGAGCGCATTAAACAGCGTATCGTTCATCATCACCGCCGGATTCACCGCCCGGCGTTCTTCTTCTGTCAATACCACCCGCAACCGCAGGCACGCCGGGCCGCCGCCATTCGCCATGCTTTCACGTAAATCAAAGACTTTTAGTTCGCTAATCGGGTTGTCAGCGGCAAGGAGTTCATTGAGATAACCCCATACTCCGGCGTGTTCCCGACACTCCTGAGGCAGCACCAACATCATGGAACCATCATCGCGGCTCAGCAGTTGGCTGTTAAACAGATAGGTAGACACCGTATCAGACACGGAAACCTGAGTTGCCGGAACTTCTATCGCCATAAAACCATTGACCCGCGCACGCAGGTTTGCCAGTAACTGTGACTGGCGAGCGAACGCCTGTTGGTGGCAAAACAGCACCTGGCGGTTACTCACGGCAATCACGTCATTATGAAAAACGCCCTGGTCGATAACGTCCGGGTTTTGCTGGGCGAAAATCACCTGTTGGGGATTCACCTGATTCAGCCTTGCCACCGCCTCGCTGGCTTCGCGAGTCTGTCGCGCCGGATAACGGGAAGGCCGGGTATCATTGCCTTCTTCTCGCCCGTAGACAAAAAGCTGCATACCCGGCTCACCGTAATGACCGCCGAGACGATTGTGGTTTGCCGCCCCCTCATCACCGAGCAACGCTACCTGCGGCAACGCCGAATGGACGCTAAATTTCTCTTCGTCGTTAAAAATAGCTTTTAACAGCGATTCAGTGACGGGCGCTTCCAGCGAACGGTGAAATTTATTGTTCAGGTTGGCAACGGTGAGATGCACTTTGCCATCCAGCGTATCGGCAGATGGCGCGATCGTTGCCGCATTGGCTACCCACATTGGCGAAGCGGAGCTGACGCTGGAAAGCCAGTGCGGTGCCTGGCGTGCAACTTTTTCCAGTACCTGCTCATCGCTACCGCTGAATCCCAACTGACGCAGCACCGGAATAAACGGACGCTCGTGCGGCGGGATCACGGCCTGGGGGAATCCCGCATCGGCAAGGGCTTTCATTTTCAGTAAGCCCTGCTTCGCCGCCAGTCGCGGGTTAGACACCTGAAAACGGTGACGGGTAGAGGCTTCATTACCAAACGACAGGCCCGCGTAATGATGCGTCAGCCCTACCAGCCCGTCGAAATTAACTTCCCAGGCGTTCATCGCACCACCTCATCGGAAAAATCCAGCCCGGGGTTAAGCGTTGCGGGCAAAGTTAACGAGTCCGACTCCAGGCTCGCCATAGGCCATGCGCAGTAATCTGCGGCATACCAGGCGCTGGGGCGATGGTTACCGGATGCACCAATGCCGCCGAATGGCGCGGTACTGGCAGCACCAGTAAGCGGTTTGTTCCAGTTAACAATCCCCGCCCGCGCCTCCAGCAACAGTTGATCGAATTTTTCCCGCTCGGGGGAAACCAGACCGCAAGAGAGTCCGAAGCGAGTGTTATTCGCCATTAGAATCGCTTCCTCGAAAGAATCATAACGCCAGACGCGCAAAAGCGGCCCGAACACCTCTTCATCTGGTACGCCAGCAACGCCTGTCATTTCAATGATCCCCGGCGTCAGCAACGATGTCTCTGATTGTAATAAGCGCGGCGCAAGCAGGGTTCGTCCGCCCATCGCTTCCAGTTGCTGCCAGGCAGTAACCACCTGCTGTGCGACCTGTTCAGAAATCAGCCCGCCAATAAACGGCTGCGGTTCGTCATCCCAGTTGCCCGGCGTTAATCGCTGGCTGACGGCAACCAGACGAGCAAGAAACGCATCGCCCTGCGCTCCGCTTTTGAGCAATAAACGGCGGGCGCAGGTGCAGCGTTGCCCGGCTGTGACAAACGCCGACTGAATGGTCAGATGGACAGCCGCGTCGATATCCGCCACCTCATCGATAATTAGCGGATTATTACCGCCCATCTCAAGGGCGAGAATTTTCTCCGGCTGACCGGAGAGCTGGCGATGCAGCTGGTAGCCGGTATTGGCGCTACCGGTAAACAGCAAACCGTCGAGATCCTCCAGCGCACTCAGCGCCTGACCCGTTTCTCGCCCGCCCTGCACCAGGTTCAGTACGCCCGGCGGCAAGCCAGCCTGCTGCCATAAACGCATTACCGCTTCGCCACTCCACGGTGTCAGTTCGCTGGGTTTAAAGATAATGGTGTTACCTGCCAGCAATGCCGGAACGATATGTCCGTTCGGCAAATGACCAGGGAAATTATACGGCCCAAACACCGCCAGCACGCCGTGCGGGCGATGTCGCAGGCTCGCCGCGCCGTCCGGCATTTCGCTACGCTGCTCGCCGGTACGAACGTGATACGCCTTAATTGATATCGCGATTTTATTGATCATCGCCGTCACTTCGGTTGCCGCTTCCCAGCGCGGCTTGCCGGTTTCTCGGGCAATGATTGCGGTTAATTCGCCTTTATTCCTTTCCAGCAATCCGGCAAAGCGTTCGACAACGGCCTGACGTTCAGCAAATGAGAGCCGCGCCCAGCGAGGAAACGCCGCACGGGCTGCCCGACAAGCCTGCTCGACCTGAGCGGCATCGGCATCATTGCCCTGCCATAACACCTCGCCCGATACCGGATTACGCCTCACACGCAATGCGCCCTGGCCCGTTATCCAGTCACCGTTAATCCATAAAGTCATGCTGTTTTCTCCTCTGCGCACAGGCGCACCAGACGAACGCGATCCCCGGCGTGGCATTTCAGGGCATCCAGTTGTGCGGCGGTTAATATCAAACGCTCGGTTGCCGGATCGGTACGCACCAGCACCACGCGGAAATGGTGATAATTTTCATTGGCGACCAGGCAGGCCGGAAAATCGCCCTGCGCAGGCTGCCCTTCTGCCACTTCCACCAGCCGACTTTTACGGATGGCGCGCACGCGGTCGATGTCACACTCAAGCGTTGGCCCGCCGTCGAAGATGTCGATATAGTTGCGGTAACGAAAACCTTCTTTCTCCAGCACCGCGCGGGCAGGCGCGGTTTGCGGATGTACCTGACCGATGACGTCCTGGGCTTCCTGGGATAAAAAGTGGGTATAGATCGGATGTTTCGGCATCAGTTCTGCAATAAATGCCTTTTGCCCGGTGCCGCAGAGAAAATCGGCGCGGCTAAAATCCATCGAAAAGAAGCGTTTACCGAGGCTTTGCCAGAACGGTGAATAGCCGTGTTCGTCAATCACCCCGCGCATTTCAGCAACCACTTTGTCATTAAACTTGTCGCGAAAAGCCGCCATAAACATAAAGCGCGATTTCGACAGCAAATAGCCGTTGCCCTCTTTGCGCCAGTCCGGGTCGAGAAACAGCGTGCACAGCTCGCTGCTGCCGGTGTGATCGTTACTGAGAAACAGCGTCGGCAATGCGTTATAGACATTCAGCTCTTTTGAGGCGTGAACCAACGTGCCGACGCGATAGTTGTACCAGGGATCGTTCAGCCCAACCGCCACCTCAATGGCACAAATCCCCGCCACGGTGCCTGTCTCGCTATCTTCCAGCACGAACACATAGCCCTGCTCACTTTTGGGCAGTTCGCCTTGCCAGGTTTTGATTGCCCTTTCGATACGCGCCGAAAGCGTGGCTTCATTGGCGGGAAGCGACGTCAGGCCGCCGCCCGTTTTGCTGGCAAGCTGCATCAGCGCCGAGACATCTGATCGCTCAACGGGACGGATGACCATCATGATGAACCTCGGCTAACAAAGTGTTCGCAAGCAGCTGCAAAGCGATCCAGTCCGGTCGTCACCTCTTCTTCGCTGACATTGAGCGCAGGCGCAAAACGCACCACGTTGCCACCCGCAATCAGTACCATCACGCCTGCTTTCGCCGCTTCCTGAGAGATCTGTTTCGCTTGCCCGGCGTAATCGGCATTCAGTACACAGCCAATCAGCAAACCTAAGCCGCGAACTTCACTGAACAAACCATAGCGGTGATTAATAGTATTAAGACGCTCAACAAACCAGTCGTGACGCTGTTTAACGCCATTAAGCATCTCTGGTGTGTTGATGAGCTCCAGCACTTTGCCTGCCACCGCCGAGGCCAGCGGATTACCGCCATAGGTGGTGCCATGAGTGCCAACGGTCATCACGCGGGCGCACTCTTCGGTTGCCAACAACGCACCGACCGGGAAACCGCCGCCCAGCGCTTTGGCGGTAGTTAACAGATCAGGCGTCACGCCGTAGTGCATATAGGCATACAGTTCCCCGGTGCGCCCGACGCCGGTTTGTACTTCATCAAAAATCAACAGCGCATTGTGGCGGTTACACAATTCACGCAGACCTTGTAAAAACGCGTTGCTGGCTGGCACCACACCACCTTCCCCCTGGATGGGTTCGACAATCACCGCACAGGTAGAGTCGTCAATCAGCGCGCTGGCAGAGTTAATATCGTTATATGCAGCATGACGAATATCCGCCGGCAGTGGCGCAAAATCCTGTGAATAGGCTGGCTGCCCACCCGCACTGATAGTAAACAGCGTGCGACCATGAAACGCATTTTTGAACGCCACGATGCCGCTCTTATGGCTGCCGTAGCGGTCGTGAGCGAATTTACGCGCCAGTTTTAGCGCCGCTTCGTTGGCTTCCGCACCGGAGTTACAAAAGAAGACGCGATCGGCAAACGTGGCGTCGATCAATTTTTTCGCCAGTCGCAGTACCGGCTCGTTGGTGTAACCGTTGCCGGTATGCCAGAACTTACTCGCCTGTTCGTTCAGCGCTTCACGCAGTTCCGGATGCGCATGGCCCAGCGCGTTCACCGCAATGCCACCCGCAAAGTCGATATACTCTTTCCCCTGCTGATCCCACAAGCGCGAACCTTCGCCACGTACCGGTATAAAGGGTGCCGGAGCGTAAACAGGTATCATCCATTCATCAAAGTTTTCACGCGTAATTGGCTGAGACATAGCGACCTCTACAGTAAATAATTCGTTATTTATATGTTAACAATAAGTAATGTCTGCGCTGTAAATGTAGATTGCAGGGTTCGTGCCAGCCAGTGATAAAAGTGCATAAACGGCGGAGGCTAACGGGAAATCAAGGAGTTATAACCAAACCATATGCATTTAAAGTGCATATAAAGTGAATACGTTTGCGATGTGGGTGAATAAAAAGAATAAAAAACGCAATGTTATGCAGAAGTAAAATATAATTCTGGAATTGTGATCATTGACGAAATTTACTGGAAATTACTGCGCCATTCTGACGCAGCGCGCACCAAAAGCGGGCATTTTTTGCGCCATCGTTGACATCATTAACAACCATCGATCAAATCACTTAACAACAGGCGGTAAGCAACGCGAAATTCTGCTACCATCCACGCACTCTTTATCTGAATAAATGGCAGCGACTATGAAATTTGTCTCTTTTAATATCAACGGCCTGCGCGCCAGACCTCACCAGCTTGAAGCCATCGTCGAAAAGCACCAACCGGATGTGATTGGCCTGCAGGAGACAAAAGTTCATGACGATATGTTTCCGCTCGAAGAGGTGGCGAAGCTCGGCTACAACGTGTTTTATCACGGGCAGAAAGGCCATTATGGCGTGGCGCTGCTGACCAAAGAGACGCCGATTGCCGTACGTCGCGGCTTTCCCGGTGACGACGAAGAGGCGCAGCGGCGGATTATTATGGCGGAAATCCCCTCACTGCTGGGTAATGTCACCGTGATCAACGGTTACTTCCCGCAGGGTGAAAGCCGCGACCATCCGATAAAATTCCCGGCAAAAGCGCAGTTTTATCAGAATCTGCAAAACTACCTGGAAACCGAACTCAAACGTGATAATCCGGTACTGATTATGGGCGATATGAATATCAGCCCTACAGATCTGGATATCGGCATTGGCGAAGAAAACCGTAAGCGCTGGCTGCGTACCGGTAAATGCTCTTTCCTGCCGGAAGAGCGCGAATGGATGGACAGGCTGATGAGCTGGGGGTTGGTCGATACCTTCCGCCATGCTAATCCGCAAACAGCAGATCGTTTCTCATGGTTTGATTACCGCTCAAAAGGTTTTGACGATAACCGTGGTCTGCGCATCGACCTGCTGCTCGCCAGCCAACCGCTGGCAGAATGTTGCGTAGAAACCGGCATCGACTATGAAATTCGCAGCATGGAAAAACCGTCCGATCACGCCCCCGTCTGGGCGACCTTCCGCCGCTAATTTAGCAGCTCTCCTGGCTCAAACTGGGTCAGGAGAATTAACCTTGAGAAAAATCAACAAACTGTCAGTAATGATTTGTTGCCTGCCGTCCTTTGTTATACCGTCACTGCGTTTTTAGTTGTCTGACCACTTCTCTATTATCAAGTTTGATATAGGAAACTCCACGATGAACGCTGAGCGTAACTTTCTGTTTGCCTGTCTTATTTTTGCGCTGGTCATTTACGCTATCCACGCTTTCGGTTTATTCGATCTGCTCACCGATTTACCCCACTTACAGACACTCATTCGCCAGAGCGGATTGTTCGGTTATAGCCTCTATATTCTGTTATTCATCATTGCCACCCTCTTTCTGTTACCAGGAAGCATACTGGTGATCGCTGGAGGAATAGTTTTTGGCCCGCTCTTAGGGACACTACTCTCATTAATTGCCGCAACGCTGGCCTCCTCGTGCTCATTCCTGCTGGCGCGCTGGCTGGGACGTGATTTACTGCTGAAATACGTGGGCCATAGCCATACCTTCCAGGCCATTGAAAAAGGCATTGCGCGTAACGGTATTGATTTTCTTATTCTGACCCGCTTAATCCCGTTGTTTCCTTACAATATTCAAAATTACGCTTACGGATTAACCACCATCGCCTTCTGGCCTTATACCCTTATTTCGGCACTCACGACCCTGCCCGGTATTGTTATTTATACCGTGATGGCAAGCGATCTCGCCAATGAAGGCATTACGCTGCGCTTTATTTTACAACTCTGTCTGGCGGGCCTGGCGCTGTTTATTCTCGTCCAGCTCGCAAAACTCTACGCCCGACACAAACATGTGGATCTGTCTGCTTCGCGCCGCAGCCCACTTACTCACCCAAAAAATGAAGGATAGAACGATGTCGCAACATTATTCAGTGTCATGGAAAAAAGGACTGGCTGCACTCTGCTTACTGGCTGTTACCGGGCTTAGCGGCTGCGATCAAAAAGAGAATGCGGCGGCAAAAGTGGAATACGACGGACTTTCGAACAGCCAACCGCTGCGCGTCGATGCCAATAACCATACGGTAACCATGCTGGTGCAAATTAATGGTCGTTTCCTCACCGACGACACTCGTCACGGTATTGTGTTTAAAGATGGCTCCAACGGACATAAATCGCTGTTTATGGCTTATGCGACCCCGAAAGCATTTTATGAAGCCCTGAAAGAGGCAGGTGGTACGCCGGGCGAAAACATGACGATGGATAATAAAGAAACGACTCATGTCACAGGCAGCAAACTGGATATTTCGGTCAACTGGCAAGGGGCGGCAAAAGCGTATTCCTTCGATGAAGTGATTGTTGACAGTAATGGCAAGAAACTGGACATGCGCTTTGGCGGTAATTTAACGGCAGCAGAAGAGAAGAAAACGGGTTGCCTGGTGTGTCTGGATAGCTGCCCGGTCGGCATCGTCAGCAATGCAACATACACTTATGGTGCGGTGGAAAAACGCGGCGAAGTGAAATTCAAAGGCAATGCCTCAGTTCTCCCGGCGGATAACACGCTGGCAACGGTTACCTTTAAAATCACCGAATAAAGCCAGGATAAAGGATGATGAAGATACAATCGCGTAAAATCTGGTACTACCGTATAACCCTCATCATCCTGTTGTTCGCTATGCTGCTCGCATGGGCGCTGCTTCCCGGCGTCCATGAGTTTATCAATCGCAGCGTTGCGGCGTTTGCCGCCGTGGACCAACAGGGTATAGAACGCTTTATTCAGTCTTACGGCGCACTGGCGGCAGTTGTCTCGTTCTTGTTGATGATTTTACAGGCCATTGCTGCACCGCTACCTGCGTTTTTGATCACCTTTGCCAATGCGTCGCTGTTTGGCGCGTTCTGGGGCGGCTTGCTGTCGTGGACCAGTTCGATGGCCGGCGCGGCGCTGTGCTTTTTTATCGCCAGAGTGATGGGCCGCGAAGTGGTGGAAAAATTAACCGGCAAAACCGTGCTTGACAGTATGGACGGCTTTTTCACTCGCTACGGCAAACACACCATTCTGGTCTGTCGGTTATTGCCTTTTGTCCCTTTCGATCCAATCAGCTATGCTGCCGGTTTGACTTCAATACGTTTTCGCTCGTTTTTTATCGCCACCGGGCTTGGTCAGTTACCGGCAACTATTGTTTATTCCTGGGCGGGCAGCATGTTAACAGGCGGTACTTTCTGGTTTGTCACCGGACTGTTTATTCTGTTTGCCCTGACCGTGGTGATTTTTATGGCGAAGAAAATATGGCTTGAACGCCAGAAGAGGAATGCCTGATGGGTTTACCGCCGCTTAGCAAAATTCCTTTAATTTTACGTCCACAGGCGTGGCTGCATCGTCGCCATTACGGCGAGGTGCTAAGCCCCATTCGCTGGTGGGGGCGGATCCCGTTTATCTTTTATCTGGTGTCGATGTTTGTTGGCTGGCTGGAGCGCAAACGCTCACCGCTCGATCCGGTAGTACGATCGCTTGTCAGCGCGCGCATTGCGCAAATGTGCCTGTGTGAGTTTTGTGTGGATATCACCAGTATGAAAGTCGCCGAGCGCACCGGCAGCAGCGATAAACTGCTGGCAGTGGCTGACTGGCGGCAAAGCCCGCTCTTTAGCGATGAAGAACGGCTGGCGCTGGAGTACGCCGAAGCCGCAAGCGTAACGCCGCCAACGGTCGATGATGCCCTGCGTACCCGACTGGCTGCGCATTTTGACGCTCAGGCGCTCACCGAACTGACGGCATTGATCGGCCTGCAAAATCTGTCAGCCCGTTTTAATTCTGCCATGGACATTCCCGCTCAGGGGCTGTGCCGTATTCCTGAAAAACGTTCTTAAGGAGAGATGATGCGCCATTGTGGGTGGTTGCTGGGATTGTTATCGCTGTTTTCTCTGGCAACACATGCCAGTGACTGGCAAGAAATTAAAAATGAGGCCAAAGGGCAAACCGTCTGGTTTAACGCCTGGGGCGGCGATACCGCAATTAACCGCTATCTCGACTGGGTGAGCGGCGAGATGAAAACCCATTACGCTATAAACCTGAATATTGTCCGTCTGGCGGATGCCGCAGACGCGGTGAAGCGCATTCAGACCGAAGCCGCAGCCGGACGTAAAACGGGCGGCTCGGTGGATCTGCTCTGGGTGAACGGCGAAAACTTCCGCACCTTAAAAGAGGCCAATTTATTACAAACGGGCTGGGCGGAGACTCTGCCCAACTGGCGCTATGTCGACACACAGCTGCCGGTGCGGGAAGATTTTTCTGTGCCGACACAAGGTGCGGAATCGCCCTGGGGCGGCGCACAACTGACGTTTATCGCCCGCCGCGATGTTACGCCACAGCCACCACAAACGCCGCAAGCCTTACTGGAGTTTGCTAAAGCCAATCCCGGCACGGTTACCTATCCGCGCCCACCGGACTTTACCGGCACGGCGTTTCTTGAACAGTTGCTGATTATGCTGACGCCCGATCCCGCCGCATTAAAAGAAGCGCCGGACGATGCGACTTTCGCCCGTGTCACTGCTCCCTTGTGGCAATATCTTGATGTGCTGCATCCGTATTTGTGGCGCGAAGGAAAGGATTTCCCGCCTTCACCCGCGCGGATGGATGCTCTGCTGAAAGCCGGCACATTGCGCCTGTCGCTGACCTTTAACCCCGCGCATGCGCAGCAAAAAATCGCCAGCGGCGATTTGCCTGCAAGCAGTTACAGTTTTGGCTTTCGCGAGGGGATGATTGGCAACGTGCATTTCGTCACCATTCCTGCCAACGCGAATGCCAGTGCTGCGGCGAAGGTAGTTGCCAATTTCCTGCTCTCACCCGATGCGCAACTGCGTAAAGCAGATCCCGCTGTCTGGGGCGATCCTTCTGTTCTCGATCCGCAAAAACTGCCTGACGGGCAGCGCGAATCATTGCAATCAAGAATGCCGCAGGATCTGCCGCCGGTACTGGCTGAACCGCACGCAGGTTGGGTAAATGCGCTGGAACAAGAATGGCTACACCGTTACGGTACGCATTAATCTTTTTGCTGTGGGCGATGGTGGCGGTGATTTATGCACCGCTGATCCCGGCAGCTCTCACGCTGATATCGCCTGCTTTGTCGTTGACACACTGGCAGGCGTTATTTGCCGATCCACAGTTACCGCAGGCATTACTGGCAACGCTGGTGTCGACAACCATCGCGGCGGTCGGGGCATTGTTGATTGCCCTGCTGGTGATTGTGGCGCTGTGGCCTGGGCCGAAATGGCAGCGTATGTGCGCCCGTCTGCCGTGGCTGCTCGCCATTCCCCATGTGGCTTTTGCCACCAGCGCCCTTCTGCTCTTTGCTGACGGAGGGCTGCTTTATGACTATTTCCCGTATTTCACTCCGCCAATGGACCGATTTGGCATCGGTCTGGGCCTCACCCTTGCAGTGAAAGAAAGCGCATTTCTGCTGTGGATCTTAGCAGCAGTATTGAGCGAAAAATGGCTGTTGCAGCAGGTCATTGTGCTGGATTCGCTGGGCTACAGCCGCTGGCAATGCCTGAACTGGCTGCTGTTGCCCTCCGTCGCGCCTGCGCTGGCAATGGCGATGCTGGCGATTGTTGCCTGGTCGCTGTCGGTCGTGGATGTGGCAATTATTCTCGGGCCAGGTAATCCCCCGACGCTGGCGGTAATTAGCTGGCAGTGGTTAACCCAGGGCGACATTGACCAACAAACAAAAGGCGCGCTTGCCAGCCTGCTGTTGATGCTGTTACTCGCCGCCTACGTTTTGCTGAGCTATCTGCTATGGCGCAGCTGGCGGCGCACTATTCCCCGCGTAGATGGCGTTCGCAAGCCTGCCACGCCTTTATTGCCGGGCAATACGCTGGCGATTTTTTTACCCTTAACCGGTGTGCTGTGTGTGGTTCTGCTGGCGATCCTCGCGGATCAGTCGACGATCAATAGTGAAGCGCTCATCAACAGCCTGACAATGGGGCTGGTGGCGACATTCATCGCTTTGCTCCTGTTACTGCTGTGGCTGGAATGGGGGCCACAGCGTCGCCAGTTGTGGCTATGGTTGCCCATTTTATTACCCGCTCTGCCACTGGTGGCGGGCCAGTACACGCTGGCGCTATGGCTGAACCTGGATGGAAGCTGGACGGCGGTGGTCTGGGGGCATCTGCTGTGGGTAATGCCATGGATGCTGTTTATCCTGCAACCCGCCTGGCAGCGCATTGATTCACGGTTAATTTTGATTGCGCAAACACTGGGCTGGTCGCGGGCCAAAATCTTCTTTTACGTGAAATGTCCGCTTATGCTACGCCCTACGCTGATTGCCTTCGCGGTGGGATTTGCAGTCGGTATTGCGCAGTATATGCCAACGCTGTGGCTGGGCGCGGGGCGTTTTCCGACGCTCACCACTGAGGCGGTGGCATTAAGCAGCGGCGGCAGCAACGGTATTCTCGCCGCCCAGGCTTTATGGCAACTGCTATTACCGCTTATTATTTTTGCCCTGACCGCGTTAGTCGCAAAATGGGTAGGTTATGTCAGACAAGGACTCCGCTAATGCTCTGCGTGAAAAATGTTTCGCTACGTTTACCAGAAAGCCGCTTGCTGACAAACGTTAACTTTACGGTGGATAAAGGTGACATTGTCACGTTAATGGGGCCGTCTGGCTGTGGAAAATCCACTCTGTTTTCATGGATGATTGGTGCACTGGCCGAACAGTTTTCTTGTACAGGTGAGCTATGGCTCAATGAGCAACGGATTGACATCCTACCCACCGCACAGCGTCAGATTGGCATTCTTTTTCAGGATGCACTGTTATTTGACCAGTTCAGTGTCGGGCAAAATTTACTGCTGGCGCTACCGGCGACACTTAAAGGGAATGCCCGACGTAATGCCGTGAATGATGCACTTGAGCGTTCAGGCCTTGAGGGAGCTTTCCATCAGGATCCTGCCACTTTGTCTGGCGGTCAGCGAGCGCGCGTTGCTCTACTACGCGCCCTTCTCGCCCAACCAAAAGCGTTACTCCTGGATGAGCCATTCAGCCGTCTTGATGTGGCTCTGCGCGATAATTTTCGCCAGTGGGTGTTCAGCGAAGTTCGCGCCCTGGCGATCCCCGTCGTTCAGGTAACGCACGATCTCCAGGATGTTCCTGCTGATAGTTCTGTTCTGGATATGGCGCAGTGGTCAGAAAATTACAACAAACTGCGATAACGCAAAGTTTTTCTCAATGCGTCAGTTCAGAATGGCGCACTCAAAACTACAATGTCGGGATTTTCGATGAAACGTGTTTCTCAAATGACCGCGCTGGCAATGGCTTTAGGGCTGGCTTGCGCTTCTTCGTGGGCCGCTGAACTGGCGAAGCCTCTTACACTTGACCAGCTTCAACAACAAAATGGCAAAGCGATAGATACTCGCCCCAGCGCGTTTTATAACGGCTGGCCACAAACCTTAAATGGCCCTTCTGGTCATGAACCTGCCGCCTTAAACCTCTCTGCCAGCTGGCTTGACAAAATGAGCACCGAACAGCTCAACGCGTGGATCAAGCAACATAACCTGAAAACCGATGCTCCGGTGGCGCTGTACGGTAATGACAAAGATGTCGACGCCGTCAAAACGCGACTGCAAAAAGCAGGTTTAACGCATATCTCCATCCTGAGTGACGCGCTAAGCGAACCTTCCCGTCTGCAAAAACTGCCGCATTTTGAGCAGCTGGTTTATCCGCAATGGCTGCACGACCTGCAACAAGGTAAAGAGGTTACGGCGAAACCTGCCGGTGACTGGAAAGTCATTGAAGCGGCCTGGGGCGCTCCTAAGCTTTACCTTATCAGCCATATTCCCGGTGCTGACTACATCGATACCAACGAAGTGGAAAGCGAACCGCTGTGGAACAAAGTTTCTGATGAACAACTAAAAGCGATGCTGGCAAAACACGGCATTCGCCATGACACCACGGTCATTCTGTACGGGCGTGACGTATACGCTGGAGCGCGTGTGGCGCAAATTATGCTCTACGCAGGCGTGAAAGATGTGCGTCTGCTGGATGGCGGCTGGCAAACCTGGTCCGACGCGGGACTGCCTGTTGAGCGAGGAACGCCACCGAAAGTGAAAGCGGAACCGGATTTCGGCGTGAAGATCCCGGCACAACCGCAGTTGATGCTCGATATGGAACAGGCCCGTGGACTGCTGCATCGCCAGGATGCATCGCTGGTGAGCATTCGTTCGTGGCCAGAATTTATCGGTACGACCAGCGGTTACAGCTATATTAAACCAAAAGGTGAAATAGCCGGAGCACGTTGGGGACACGCTGGTAGCGACTCGACGCATATGGAAGATTTTCATAACCCGGATGGCACCATGCGCAGCGCCGATGATATTACCGCTATGTGGAAAGCGTGGAATATCAAACCAGAGCAGCAAGTTTCATTCTACTGCGGCACCGGCTGGCGCGCGTCCGAAACCTTTATGTACGCACGCGCCATGGGTTGGAAGAATGTTTCCGTGTATGACGGCGGCTGGTACGAATGGAGCAGCGATCCAAAAAATCCGGTAGCAACCGGTGAACGCGGCCCGGACAGTAGCAAATAACATTGCAATTACTGACGCTGGAGCGACTTCAGCGTCAGATACCCACTCCACACCCGCGTAAAGGTCGTCATCCAGCACAACGCACCAAATACCCACGCAAACCACGGAAAACAGGTCGGAAAGAGGCAACTCAGAACAAACAGCAAAATCGTCTCGCTGCCTTCGGTTAACCCGCCCAGATAATAAAACGATTTATGCGCATAACCGGGATTATCAATCTGATGTTTCGCCGCCAGCGCAGCAAAAGCGAGAAAACTGCTACCCGTGCCGATAAACGCAAACAGCAGCCAGCCGCCTGCCAGGGCGTTTTGCTGCGGTGCGGCGAGGATAAACCCAAAAGGCACCAGCGCGTAAAAAAGAAAATCGAGAGAAATATCAAGAAAGCCGCCCGCGTCGGTAAGCTCTCTGCGCCGCGCCAGCGCACCGTCCAGACCATCAAGCAGCCTGTTCAACAAAATGACGACTAGCGCCGCCAGATACCAGCCCAGCGCCAGAAACGGCAGAGCCAGCACGCCGATGGCAAATCCCACTAATGTTAAACCATCTGGCGTAATGCCCGGTTTATCAAGAACCCGCACGCACTGATGCAACAACGGTTTAATCCGGGGATGAAGATGGCGGTCTAGCACAGGCACTCCTTAAATATAAAGCCTTTCTGATTGAGCAACAGTGCGGATATTATGGCATTTTTCGCTTATCTGCCCGTGTGTAATTTATGAAAATGATTGAAGTTGTTGCCGCCATCATTGAACGTGATGGCAAAATTTTACTCGCGCAACGCCCCGCCCAGAGCGATCAGGCGGGATTATGGGAGTTTGCCGGTGGTAAAGTCGAGCCGGATGAAAGTCAGCGGCAGGCGCTGGTGCGTGAGTTACGCGAAGAACTGGGCATCGAAGCAACTGTGGGTGAATATGTTGCCAGCCATCAGCGAGAAGTTTCGGGGCGGATTATCCATCTTCATGCCTGGCACGTACCCGACTTCCACGGGACGTTACAGGCACATGAACATCAGGCGCTGGTCTGGTGCTCACCTGAAGAGGCGCTGCAATATCCGCTGGCCCCTGCTGACATTCCATTATTAGAGGCGTTTATGGCTTTACGCGCCGCCAGACCAGCGGATTAGTGCTAAGGGTTTTGTCATCACGCTGGCATTGCAGCAGTATTCCTTCGGCTTTAATTACCGCCCCTTCAGAATAATTTTGATCCTGATAAACGCAGCACTGAGTACAGGGCTGCGCTGACTGCCCGCCTGAACTGAACACTTCTGGCGGTACGTTTACCTCCACGTCCGGACGATAATGCGGGTTAGCCAGTGCAATTAATGGAAATGCTAATACTACGGCGAACAATGCTCGACTCACAGGGAACTCCTTAACGTTATTGTCTCTGCTACTGATAACGGTAGCCGGGTGGCAAAACTTTAGCGTCTGAGTTATCGCATTTGGTTATGAGATTACTCTCGTTATTAATTTGCTTTCCTGGGTCATTTTTTTCTTGCTTACCGTCACATTCTTGATGGTATAGTCGAAAACTGCAAAAGCACATGACATAAACAACATAAGCACAATCGTATTAATATATAAGGGTTTTATATCTATGGATCAGACATATTCTCTGGAGTCATTCCTCAACCATGTCCAAAAGCGCGACCCGAATCAAACCGAGTTCGCGCAAGCCGTTCGTGAAGTAATGACCACACTCTGGCCTTTTCTTGAACAAAATCCAAAATATCGCCAGATGTCATTACTGGAGCGTCTGGTTGAACCGGAGCGCGTGATCCAGTTTCGCGTGGTATGGGTTGATGATCGCAACCAGATACAGGTCAACCGTGCATGGCGTGTGCAGTTCAGCTCTGCCATCGGCCCGTACAAAGGCGGTATGCGCTTCCATCCGTCAGTTAACCTTTCCATTCTCAAATTCCTCGGCTTTGAACAAACCTTCAAAAATGCCCTGACTACCCTGCCGATGGGCGGTGGTAAAGGCGGCAGCGATTTCGATCCGAAAGGAAAAAGCGAAGGTGAAGTGATGCGTTTTTGCCAGGCGCTGATGACCGAGCTTTATCGTCATCTGGGCGCGGATACCGACGTTCCGGCAGGTGATATCGGGGTTGGTGGTCGTGAAGTCGGCTTTATGGCGGGGATGATGAAAAAGCTCTCCAACAATACCGCCTGCGTCTTCACCGGTAAGGGCCTTTCATTTGGCGGCAGTCTTATTCGCCCGGAAGCTACCGGCTACGGTCTGGTTTATTTCACAGAAGCAATGCTAAAACGCCACGGTATGGGTTTTGAAGGGATGCGCGTTTCCGTTTCTGGCTCCGGCAACGTCGCCCAGTACGCTATCGAAAAAGCGATGGAATTTGGTGCTCGTGTGATCACTGCGTCAGACTCCAGCGGCACTGTAGTTGATGAAAGCGGATTCACGAAAGAGAAACTGGCACGTCTTATCGAAATCAAAGCCAGCCGCGATGGTCGAGTGGCAGATTACGCCAAAGAATTTGGTCTGGTCTATCTCGAAGGCCAACAGCCGTGGTCTGTACCGGTTGATATCGCCCTGCCTTGCGCCACCCAGAACGAACTGGATGTTGACGCCGCGCATCAGCTTATCGCCAATGGCGTTAAAGCCGTCGCCGAAGGGGCAAATATGCCGACCACCATCGAAGCGACTGAACTGTTCCAGCAGGCAGGCCTACTGTTTGCACCGGGTAAAGCGGCTAATGCTGGCGGTGTAGCAACGTCAGGCCTTGAAATGGCGCAAAACGCTGCGCGCCTGGGCTGGAAAGCCGAGAAAGTTGACGCACGTTTGCATCACATCATGCTGGATATCCACCATGCCTGTGTTGAGCATGGTGGTGAAGGTGAGCAAACCAACTACGTGCAGGGCGCGAACATTGCCGGTTTTGTGAAGGTTGCCGATGCGATGCTGGCGCAGGGTGTGATTTAAGTTGTAAATGCCTGATGGCGCTACGCTTATCAGGCCTACAAATGGGCACAATTCATTGCAGTTACGCTCTAATGTAGGCCGGGCAAGCGCAGCGCCCCCGGCAAAATTTCAGGCGTTTATGAGTATTTAACGGATGATGCTCCCCACGGAACATTTCTTATGGGCCAACGGCATTTCTTACTGTAGTGCTCCCAAAACTGCTTGTCGTAACGATAACACGCTTCAAGTTCAGCATCCGTTAACTTTCTGCGATAGCAGCAGATATGCCAGTAAAGAAATCCCATTTGACTATTTTTTTGATAATCTTCTTCGCTTTCGAACAACTCGTGCGCCTTTCGAGAAGCAAGCATTATATAATGCCAGGCCAGTTCTTCTTCAATTGTCCCGTTTTGAAAAGCTGTGCTTGATATCGAGATCATCCATGATAATTCCGCCGCCCATATTAGCTTCGCCGAGGATTTACCGGAGCTATGATTAGCGCAATCAGAGATATAGTCTGAGGGAAAAACAGCAAATTTATTCAACAAGGCGATAACCTGCTCTGGGGCTTCCTCCATGTTTGCTTTAAAGGTATTGGCTCCATGGTCGCCAGAAAGAAAATGCTCCATTAAGGCACAATAACTTTCGCTATCTTCGATACCCCATTGATCCTCTAAAGACTCGCGTCTTTTACTTATGATATCGATCGAGTCAAAAGGAAGCACATGATATTGGAAGGTATCTTTGCCAGGTTCAGGCTTTCGCGGCCAGAACTCCAGCGTTTCAGACCATTGCTTATGATAGAATCGATAAGGTGCGATCAATTGTAGCGCCTGTAACTTCTCGATACTGAGCGGCTCAATACCTTTAGCCTGATAATAATGCAGTTGTTCTTTTTTTGCTTTAAAACCGGCCGAACAATAAGCCCCATCATAATTAATAGATAAAGAAAAGAGCATCCCGCGGTAATCAGGCCTCTTTCATTCAAACCGTTGGATGTTATCGCTGCGAACACAAACATTACAGCGACAACACATGTTAAATAAAACCCCCACTTACAAAGCAGCATGGCCTTATTTTCTTTAATCATCCGTTCAAAATTACTATTAAATATTTCCCAGCCATTAAAAGAATACTTCTCGCTCCCAGGATGGTTTTGTAATAAAACTTTTTTCATCACATTCCCTGTTATTACATACTTTAGAGGCGATAATTTTATCCATGCAAAAAAAATATCCAACGAATTTTCTTGATCCGCTGGATATTTCAGAATATGACTCGAATAGCACGAAAGATTCACTCGCTTACGCTATCGCCCCGCTTCCGACTTCATCTGCTGGCGGACTTTTTTTCGCACTACGTTTACGCGGTGCAGCCTTTTTCTTATCAGCACTGCCACCACTGCCCGGAGCCACAATGCCGCGAAACTGCCGCACCGGCGTACGTTTGGCTTGATCAATAAGCTGATATAGCGTCCCCACCAGCGGCTGCATAAAGTCCTGATAGCGACACTGCTTTTCGCTGATTTGCGTCAGCACCGATTCCCAGTGCGCGGTCATGTCCGGTCGCGTCGCCATCTCCGGCAGCGAATGGAATAGCGCTTTTCCGGCGTCGGTGGAGTGGATATAGCGCCCTTTTTTGGTCAGGAAACCACGCTTGAACAACAGTTCAATAATCCCGGCACGCGTTGCCTCTGTCCCCAGACCATCGGTCGCACGGAGGATCTTTTTCAGATCTTTATCCTGCACAAAGCGCGCGATCCCGGTCATCGCCGAAAGCAGTGTTGCATCGGTAAAATGGCGCGGCGGCTGGGTTTGCCGCTCTACCACTTCACCTTTTTCACACAGCAACTCATCGCCTTTCGCCACCACAGGCAGTGGCGTGCCGTCGTTTTCTTCATCGCGCTCTTTGCTGCCTAACAGCGTGCGCCAGCCTGCTTCAGCAAGAAAACGCGCTTTAGCGACAAATTTGCCTTTGGCAATGTCCAGTTCGATAACACACTTGCGGAACACCGCATCCGGGCAGAATTGCATCAGATACTGACGGGCAATCAGGTTATAGACCTTCGCTTCGTTCTCCGTCAGGTTGATCGCAGAACTCCGTGCGGTCGGAATGATGGCGTGGTGCGCATCGACCTTTTTGTCATCCCAACAGCGGTTGCGTATATCTGGATCTACCACTGGCTGCGGCAACAGATCCGGTGCATGAACACTGATGGCATTCATCACCGCGTGGCGTCCGGCAAAATGTTCTTCTGGCAAATAGCGACAATCAGAACGCGGATAAGTGATTAGCTTGTGCGTTTCGTACAGTTTCTGGCAGATATCAAGCACGTTCTGCGCACTCAGACCAAAACGTTTTGCCGCTTCAATCTGCAACGCTGAAAGCGAAAAAGGCAGCGGCGCGGATTCTGATTCCCGTTTATCGTTATAGCTGGTGACAATAGCCGGTTGACCACTAATGCGGTTAACCACATGCTCCGCCAGTGGACGATGTAACAAGCGCCCTTCTTCATCCTGGTACGGTTCACACGCTTCGCTCGGTTGCCAGATAGCGGTAAACCGCTCATCGGCAGGTGTCACGATATGTGCTTTGACTTCAAAGAAGTCTTTCGCCACGAAGTTTTCAATCTCTTCATCGCGGCGCACCACCAGCCCAAGCACGGGCGTCTGCACGCGTCCCACGGAAAGTACGCCCTGATAACCGGCATTGCGACCGAGAATGGTATACGCACGGGTCATATTGATGCCGTACAGCCAGTCGGCACGCGCTCGCGCCAGCGCAGAAACGCACAGCGGTACAAACTCACTGTTGGAACGAAGACGGTCGATCGCCCGCTCAACCGCCTGCGGGTTCAGGTCGTTTATCAAGCAACGCTGTACCTGCTGGCGCTTTTCCGGTGCCAGTTGCAGATAGTCCAGCACTTCATCCACCAGCAATTGCCCTTCACGATCCGGGTCCCCGGCGTGAACGATTTCGCTGGCTTCATGCAGGAACCGTTTGATGACGTTAAGTTGTTTGGTCACGGAGGGTCGGGGCTGTAATTGCCACTTTTCCGGGACAATCGGCAAATCCGCAAGATTCCAGCGCGCATAGCGGCTGTCGTAGGCGTCTGGCTGCGCCTGCTCAAGCAGGTGACCGATACACCAGGTCACCACCTGACCATTACCGCACTCGATAAAGCCATCGCCTTTCCGGTGCGGTTTGGGCAGGACATCAGCAATGGCGCGCGCCAGACTCGGTTTTTCGGCAATAAACAACCGCATTGAATTAACGAATCTCAACCATGGCACGACCGCCGCGCGCTGGCACCAGTTCGCCAATTGCCGTCAGTTCAATGCCAAACTCGGCGGCTGTAGCTTTGACCTCATTTTCTGCTTCCGGCATGACCGCCAGCAGCAAACCGCCAGAAGTTTGCGGATCACACAGCAGATCGCGCACTTCACGCGGCATTTCACCCATCAGATGACCGTAGCTGGCAAAGTTACGTTCAGTGCCGCCAGGTACTGCGCCCAACTTAATGTACTCTTCAACACCGGGGAGTTTCGGGATCGCTTCATAGTCGACGCGTGCCTGCACACCAGCCCCCTGACACATTTCGCTCAAGTGGCCCAGCAGACCAAAGCCCGTAACGTCGGTCATCGCTTTTACGCCTTCGATGTTGGCAAAGGACGCGCCTGCGATGTTCATCCGGCACATCACTTCCGTCGCCAGTCCCTGATGTTCTGGTTTCAACAGTGATTTTTTCTCAGCCGTGGTAAGAACGCCGATCCCCAGCGGTTTCGTCAGGAACAGTTTGCATCCGGCTTGTGCGGTACTGTTTTTCTTCACCCGCTCGGTCGGTACGATCCCCGTTACCGCCAGACCAAAAATCGGCTCCGGCGCATCGATGGAGTGACCGCCAGCCAGCGCAATACCCGCCTGACGACATGCATAGCGTCCACCTTCGGTCACTTCGCGGGCAATTTCTGGGGAAAGTTTGTTAATCGGCCAGCCGAGGATCGCAATCGCCATAATCGGTTTGCCCCCCATCGCGAAGATATCGCTGATGGCGTTAGTCGCCGCAATGCGGCCAAAATCGAAAGGATTATCAACGATCGGCATAAAGAAGTCGGTGGTACTGATAACGCTGGTGCCATTGCCCAGATCGTACACCGCCGCATCGTCGCGGGTTTCATTACCCACAAGCAAATTCGGATCAACAAACTTCGCCTGCTCACTATGCAGGATGGTTTCCAACACTTTTGGGGAAATTTTACAGCCGCAACCAGCTCCGTGGCTGTATTGGGTCAAACGAATCGAGTTCTCGCTCATGGACATCTCCTGTCAATGCAATCCGGGTATGGTAACCCTCATTCCGTGAAGTGATAAGTGAGAGTGTCTGAATTCCTGCGCCTTTGCTCACAATCCAGACAGTTTCGCGACAATTATCAGAAATAAGTTACAAACGGCGTCGGGTCCGGGACGTTAATCGACGTAGATGCTTTCAGCTGCGGCGTACCGAGGTAGAGAAAACCGACAATTTTATCCTGCTCACGGCAACCGAATGCTTCACGCACTACCGGACTTTCAGTTAATGCGCCACTGCGCCAGATGCCGCCAAACCCCTGGGCAACTGCTGCCATTTGCATCGCCATGACCGCGCATCCGGCAGACATTTCCTGTTCCCAGCGCGGGACTTTATGATTCTCTTCGCATTTCGCCACCACCGTGATGATGAGCGGTGCGCGGAACGGCGCATTACGGGCTTTGTCGATAGCTTTGTCATCACTACCGGCAGCAATCGCCCCCTGTTCCAGTACGGCGCTGAAACGCTCGCGCCCTTCCCCTTCAATCACAAAAAAATGCCACGGTTGCATGGACTTATGGTCCGGCGCACGCATACCCGCACGCAAGATGTTTTGCAGTTGTTCACCCGTTGGCGCGGGTTCAGCCAAGCGGGAGGCGCTACGGCGATTGATCAATAGTTCGAGTGCATCCATTTGATTAACTCCTGTCGTGATATTTATTCACAAAATTAACACGAGAGTGGATTTTGTTACAGCACAGTCCGCAATTCCTGCTGACAAGTACCGGTTGGGTCATTACGATAACCACATCTATTGCGCCTGTGACAGGTGTGACCTTAAGTTGGGAGAATACATGCGAACCCTTTGGCGATTTATTGCCGGATTTTTTAAATGGACGTGGCGTCTGCTGAATTTCGTCCGTGAAATGGTACTTAACCTGTTCTTTATTTTCCTCGTACTGGTTGGTGTGGGGATTTGGATGCAGGTCAGTGGTGGTGATTCGAAAGAAACGGCCAGTCGTGGCGCACTGCTGCTGGACATTTCTGGTGTGATCGTCGATAAACCCGACAGTTCTCAGCGGTTTAGTAAATTAAGCCGCCAGCTGCTTGGTGCCAGTTCCGATCGTCTGCAGGAAAACTCACTGTTTGATATCGTCAACACTATTCGCCAGGCGAAGGACGACCGCAATATCACCGGTATTGTGATGGATCTGAAAAACTTCGCAGGCGGCGACCAACCGTCTATGCAGTACATCGGCAAAGCTCTGAAAGAGTTTCGTGACAGCGGGAAACCGGTTTATGCCGTTGGCGAGAACTACAGCCAGGGGCAATATTATCTCGCCAGTTTCGCCAATAAAATTTGGCTGTCACCGCAAGGCGTGGTGGATTTGCACGGTTTTGCTACCAACGGTCTGTACTACAAATCGTTGCTGGATAAGCTGAAAGTTTCCACCCATGTGTTCCGCGTGGGTACGTATAAATCTGCCGTTGAACCGTTTATTCGTGATGACATGTCACCGGCAGCCCGCGAAGCTGACAGCCGCTGGATTGGTGAGCTGTGGCAAAACTATCTGAATACTGTTGCCGCTAACCGGCAGATCCCTGCTGAGCAGGTATTCCCTGGCGCGCAAGGGTTGCTTGAGGGTTTAACCAAAACCGGTGGCGATACCGCGAAATATGCACTGGAAAACAAGCTGGTCGATGCACTGGCATCGAGTGCGGAAATCGAAAAAGCACTGACCAAAGAGTTCGGCTGGAGTAAGACTGATAAAAATTATCGCGCCATCAGTTATTACGATTACGCATTGAAAACGCCGGCAGATACCGGTGACAGCATCGGTGTCGTCTTCGCTAATGGCGCAATTATGGATGGCGAGGAAACTCAGGGGAATGTTGGCGGTGATACCACTGCGGCACAAATCCGCGACGCTCGCCTTGACCCGAAAGTGAAAGCGATTGTCCTGCGTGTTAATAGCCCAGGCGGCAGCGTTACCGCGTCTGAAGTGATTCGCGCTGAACTGGCAGCAGCCCGGGCAGCGGGTAAGCCTGTGGTTGTATCGATGGGCGGCATGGCGGCATCTGGTGGTTACTGGATTTCCACGCCAGCTAATTACATTGTGGCTAACCCCAGCACCCTGACCGGTTCTATCGGTATCTTCGGCGTGATCACCACCGTAGAAAATAGTCTGGATTCGATTGGTGTTCATACTGATGGTGTCTCAACTTCACCGCTGGCGGATGTTTCTATCACCAGGGCACTGCCGCCGGAAGCGCAGCTGATGATGCAGTTAAGCATTGAGAATGGCTATAAACGCTTTATCACGCTGGTTGCTGATGCGCGTCATTCGACGCCGGAGCAGATTGATAAAATTGCCCAGGGCCACGTCTGGACCGGTCAGGATGCAAAAGCTAACGGGCTGGTCGATAGTCTCGGGGATTTCGATGATGCGGTCGCCAAAGCAGCAGAGCTGGCAAAAGTGAAACAGTGGCATCTGGAATATTACGTTGATGAACCGACCTTCTTCGACAAAGTGATGGACAACATGTCTGGTTCTGTCCGGGCAATGTTGCCAGATGCGTTCCAGGCCATGTTACCTGCACCGCTGGCCTCGGTAGCCTCTACCGTTAAAAGTGAAAGTGACAAGCTGGCCGCGTTTAATGACCCACAAAACCGTTATGCGTTTTGCCTGACCTGCGCCAACATGCGTTAAGTCTTGTACTGAGTGGCCGACAGATCGTCGGCCACATTATTTTTTACGTCGACGAATCCTCTTCCCGCTGTTTCGCCCCATATTTCCTTATCCGCATAGTATCAGGTGCGCTCCCCCTGCCTCACGTATATACTTTTGCTCTTTCGATATCATTCATATCAATATCATGCAAAAGAAATCAATTTACGTTGCCTACACGGGCGGGACCATCGGGATGCAGCGTTCCGAGCAGGGTTATATACCGGTGTCAGGTCATCTACAACGCCAACTGGCGCTGATGCCGGAATTCCATCGCCCGGAGATGCCAGATTTCACCATTCATGAATATACGCCGCTGATGGATTCTTCAGATATGACGCCGGAAGACTGGCAGCATATTGCTGAAGATATTAAAGCGCACTATGACGACTATGATGGTTTTGTCATTCTGCACGGCACCGACACGATGGCGTATACCGCCTCTGCGCTGTCGTTCATGCTCGAGAATCTCGGTAAACCGGTCATTGTGACAGGGTCACAAATCCCGCTGGCTGAGTTACGCTCTGACGGACAAATTAATCTGCTGAATGCGTTGTACGTTGCGGCGAATTATCCGATCAACGAAGTAACGCTCTTTTTCAATAACCGATTGTATCGCGGCAACCGCACTACCAAAGCCCATGCCGATGGTTTTGATGCGTTTGCCTCTCCAAACCTTCCTCCGTTACTGGAAGCAGGTATCCATATTCGTCGTTTAAATACGCCACCCGCCCCGCACGGTGAAGGGGAATTAATCGTTCATCCAATCACCCCACAACCAATTGGCGTAGTGACGATTTATCCAGGGATTTCTGCTGACGTCGTGCGCAATTTTCTGCGCCAACCGGTGAAAGCATTGATTTTGCGCTCCTATGGCGTGGGTAATGCGCCACAAAACAAAGCCTTCCTGCAGGAATTACATGAAGCCAGCGATCGCGGTATTGTGGTGGTCAACCTGACACAATGTATGTCCGGTAAAGTGAACATGGGTGGTTATGCCACCGGTAACGCCCTCGCCCATGCCGGCGTTATTGGCGGTGCAGATATGACTGTAGAAGCCACGCTAACCAAACTGCATTACCTGCTGAGCCAGGAACTGGATACTGAAACCATTCGCAAGGCCATGAGCCAAAACCTGCGCGGCGAACTGACGCCGGATGATTAAGGAGACTGCAATGCCCCCTCGCGCCCTGTTACTGGTCGATTTACAAAATGATTTCTGTGCTGGTGGCGCGCTCGCCGTGCCGGAAGGTGACAGTACGGTGGATGTCGCTAACCGCCTGATTGACTGGTGCCAGTCGCGCGGTGAAGCGGTTATCGCCAGTCAGGACTGGCACCCGGCGAATCACGGCAGTTTTGCCAGTCAGCACGGTGTAGAGCCTTATACGCCAGGCCAACTCGACGGTTTGCCACAAACCTTCTGGCCAGATCACTGTGTGCAGAACAGTGAAGGCGCACAATTACATCCGTTACTGCACCAAAAAGCGATCGCAGCGGTGTTCCATAAAGGCGAAAATCCTTTAGTTGACAGTTACAGTGCCTTTTTTGATAACGGCCGTCGGCAGAAAACCTCTCTCGATGACTGGTTACGCGATCATGAAATCGATGAATTGATCGTTATGGGCCTGGCTACTGACTATTGCGTGAAGTTTACCGTGCTGGACGCGTTACAGTTAGGTTATAAGGTAAACGTGATTACCGATGGTTGTCGTGGCGTGAATATCCAGCCACAGGACAGTGCGCACGCGTTTATGGAGATGTCAGCTGCTGGGGCAACGCTATATACGCTGGCAGACTGGGAAGAGACACAGGGGTAATTTTACGCTGGCCTACAATTCTGTACTGGCATTGTAGGCCAAATAAAACACGTCAGTGGCACATCTGGCAATTGATGCCATCAACGAAAGATTTAATTCACCTCAGAAATCTCTTCCAACGACACCTTCCGCGTTTCGATGCCAAAAATGGAGAGAACCAGCGCACAGAGCAATAACATGACACCAAGTACTATAAACACCGTGATCGACCCATAATGTGTTAATAATGCCGCAACGCCATAGGGCGTGAAGACTGCGACGATCCGTCCGACGGCATTAACGAAACCCGAACCGCGCAGGCGTAAATGCGTTGGCCAAAGCTCCGGGATATAAACCGCCGACGCGAAGCAAACATACATGTATAAAAAGAAGATCATCACCAGGCCATAGATTAAAATCGCCCACTCTGTAGTCTGAATTGAATAGATATAGCCTAACACGGCAATAATAATAAGTAAGGTGGAGCCAAATAACCGACGAGGAAAATGATCAATAATTAATGCCGCAATAAATATTCCTACCGGAGCGCCAATCATAATAACAGCGGTCATTAATATTGATTTATCGACATCAATGCCGGAGTTAACAAATATGGTCGGTATCCATACGGTGATGGTATAAAGCGAAATGTTCATTGCAATTAAAACAGTAATCGCGACTAATGTACGTCGTAACATTTCACCTTTAAACAGGAGCCAGAAAGTACCCTTGATTACTTTAACTTTGCTGTTGCTCTGATACGAAGTAAGCGGGGGTAAACGAATACTCTTCTCTCTTTCAATTTGCTGCTCTACTTCACGAAGTTGGCATTCTGCACCTGCGATTTGCCCTTTCCCTGCCAGCCATCGTGGCGACTCAATAAAGTATTTACCTGAGAGAAGCCAGGCTAACAGTATGCCAATACCACCCAACAGAAACATTATCCGCCAACTAAAAAAAGCGATAACCACCACACCTATCGCCGCAGACAGCATGGGCGACCAGTTACCAACAAATGAGAGCCGCGCGGACCATTTTCCACGCACCGTCGCGGGGATAAACTCCGTAAATGAGGCATAGCCAACCATAATCAGCGCCCCCATTCCTGTTCCCATCAGGAAGCGAAAGAAGATGAGCCAGTACATATCAGGGACAAAAGCGGCCCCTGTTGCAGCAATACCGACGATGAGAAGATTTATGCGAAACGCCCTGCGCCGCCCAAAGTAATCACCGATGAACCCACCGGTAAGAGAGCCGATGAAATAACCAAACATTAATGCCGAGGTAAAGGCGGCATTGAGGAAATTATTTGACCATCCACTGCTTACCAGCTTTGCTAAGACAACATTACCGGAGTAACTCAAAAAACCCGTTAATAACAGACTAAAGCTTATTATACCAAATATACGATAATGAAACCGGGCCAAAGGCAAGCGGTCCAGTCTTGCGCCAATTTGATCATATTGTTCCATTGGGTGCCTCGGATTTGCTAAAAAAGGTAGCAATTGCGGCAAATTCACTTGCCGCATCTTTATCATCATTTTATTTCAAGGCGCAGGAACAAATAATATTGACAACGTGTGCTTAAATTACCACACCAGCTGGATATTATTGTCTTTGCAAAATGCTATCCACTCTGCACCCGGTGATTTATCAGTTATTATGTAATTAATATGACTAAAATCAGCTAACTGGACAAAAGCTTTGCGATCAAACTTAGAGTGATCAACCAATAACGCAACTTCTGTCGCCTGACGGATCATTGTCTTTTTGATTTCAGCTTCCGCTTCATTAGAGTCCAGCGCGCCGCTGTTAATATCAAGACCTTTACAACTCATTACCATGATATCGACATGATAGCGGCTGATGATCTCTTTAGTAATTCTTCCTTGCAGTGAAAGTGTATTTTTGTTTAGTTCCCCACCCGTTGAAACGACTTTAATTTCTGACTGAGCCAGAACATGAATCGCTTCCGCCGAGTTGGTTAGCAACGTCAGGTCACTACGGTCCTGTAACAATTTGAGCAATTCCATTACGGTACTACTGGAATCGGCTGCCATGGTGGTTTTATTGTCGATAAAGGGTAGTGCCTTGCGTGCAATAAGCTGCTTCTCTTCATAAAACGATGAAGCGCGCTTATAAAAATGGATATTCTCCGTCAACATCGCTGTATTTAAAACAGCACCACCATAGGTTCTGGTCAAAAAGCCTTCATCTTCCAGCTTCTCAAGATCGCGGCGAATGGTTTCTTCGGTTACCTGAAAAATCCCACTCAAATTTGAGACTGTCACTTTTTTATCGTTGGCAACCATTTGCTTAATTGCCTGAATCCTGTCTTTTGCCGCCACGATTACACCCCTGTATCTTTTTACATCACATTAGCGCGATTATCGCATAAACGATGTTTACTTTCAAAACAACCTGTTTGAATCACAGATTTTCATCACAGTTTTCACAGAAACAGAGGTGAATCGTGTTGAGTATTTAACGCTCCAGGGCCTCTGCCATTTCCCTCATCAATGTTGCGTCTGCATCCGATAAGTTGATAATCAGTGCCGCGACATTTTCGCGTACCTGTTCCGGTGCAGTAGCCCCACTAAGAATGGAGATTAAATCACTCTGTTTTAATATCCACGCCAGTGCCAGAGTGGGAATTGTGCACTGATAACGAGCACAAAGTGGCTGCCACTGTTCAAGCATATCAATCACTTTCAGCATGTTTTCACGCTGGAACCAGACTTTATTTGCCCGAGCGCCGCCCGGAACGTAATCACGAGTGATGGTGCCGGTCAACAATCCCTGCTCTAGCGGGGAATAAACCTGAACCACAATGCCATTATCACGACATAGCGGCAGCAGTTCGTTTTCCATTGCCCGGTCGAGGATACTGTATTTCGCCTGAATAATATCCAGTTCACCATATTGCAGATACTCGCGGATATGGTCAGCATCGACGTTAGCAGCGCCTATAGCGCGAATTTTCCCTTCAGCCTTCAACTCATTAAGCACTGCGACAGTTTCAGCGATCGGCGTAAAAAATGGCGGCACCGACTGCCAGTGCGTCATGTAGATATCGATGTAATCAATACCCAGACGTTGCAAGCTGGCTTCTACCTCTTCGCGGATAGATTCCGGGGAAAGGTTTTTATACAACTGCCGATCGCCAACTTTGTTGAATAAACTTCCTTTTCGTTCCCAGACAATGCCGCATTTGGTTTCTACTACAACCTGTTCACGGGGCAGTTTTTTTAACGCCTGACCGACGATAACTTCACTATTGCCAAAGTTATATCCTGGCGCAGTATCAATCAGATTAATGCCGCAACGATGGGCTTCAAGAATCGTATCAATACATATTTGCCGATCGAGATCGCCATTCCATGCAGGACCGCCGCCAATGGCCCATGTCCCCAACCCCATTCGCGAAAGCGTAATATCCGTTGTGCCTAAAGGTATCTTTTTCATTTGCCTTCATTATCCTTCGTATTCTTCCAGCAATTGTTCGACCAGCTTTCTGTTTTTTACGCCGGTGGTGGCACCGACGCTTAGAACCGAGATAGCCGCCGTTGCATTGGCAAAGCGTGCGCATTCACGCAGATTTTTGCCTTCTAACAGTGCCGCAATAAAACCTGAAGCAAAGTTATCGCCCGCGCCAATGGTGTCGATGGCGGTTATTCCTGCTACCGCCGGCACCTTCATCGTCATGTCACCACGCTTGATAAAGCAGCCGTCTTTACCCGTTTTAATCACCACCGTTTTTACGCCGCACGCAAGAAAGCAGTCAGCAATTTCATCCAATGTCTCTTTCCCGGTGAGTAATTTTGCCTCGGCATAATTAGGAAACAGATAATCGACATAACTCAATGCTTCGCAAATATCATCCAGCGTTTCATTCAACCGCGGTTTGATCATATTGGCACAGATAATCATCTGCCGGGTTTTAGCTTGCGTAAAAATTTCTGTTAGCGCTTTACCATCCAATAGAGGACTGTTGAAAATACTGGCCAGAGATAATAATTTCGCCTGAGAAAACCGCGAAAAATCAACATCGTCAATATTCAATTTCCACAGACTGCCGTTACGGTTTGTGACAAACGTCCGCTCGCCATCCTCCGTCACCAGTCCAACGTTAATAGAGGTATCTATGCTGACGTCCTGCTTCAGGCTTTGAATATCAATATTCTCTTTGCGGCAATGGTCGAGAATAAACTGTCCTGCGGCATCTTTACCAATACGGCTCATTAATGCTGTACGATGGCCCAGACGAGAAATAATTGTTGCTTCATTTATTGCATCACCCCCGGTGGTCATTGCGATTCTTTCAAGAGGATAAGAATCCACATCAAAGATATTTTTACTGACCGGTTGCAATGGAATATCAACAATAGCGGCACCTATACAAATAACGTCGAGATTATCCATATCATTATTCCGCTTTGCCATCAGAACCGAACAGTTTAATTTTTTCCAATGCCCGTTCTTTTACAGCTTTACGTACTTCACGTTCTAAATGCAGGAAAGGCTGATCCTGGTTTTCTTTCACTGCGACCATTGCGGCCTGACAGAGCTCCGTATGAATGTTGATTTTCGCGATACCCAACGAAATTGCAGTTTTAATGTCGGCATCACTGATCCCCGATGCACCGTGCAAAACCAGCGGAACAGAAACGGCATCGCGTACGCGTTTGACGACCTCAAAGTTCAATTGTGGCTCTGACGTATAAACCCCATGCTGGTTGCCGATGGCGACAGCCAATGAGTCACAGCCCGTACGTTCAACAAATTCAGCCGCCTGGTCAGGATCGGTATAGTGATAGCCCTCCAGCGCTTCCTCATAAACGGTTTCATTACCGACATGCCCTAATTCCGCCTCTACCGGAATACCCAGCGGATGGAAGAAATCGACAGCCTCTTTGGTTAAACGAATATTTTCTTCGAAATCAAATGCAGAAGCATCACGCATTAATGAATTCATACCATGAGTCCAGGCGTTATGAATAATCTCCATACTCCGACCATGATCCCAATGAGTTATTACCGGCACAGTTGCTTTTCGTGCCATTGATACCATCATGTGAGAGAAATCTTCAAATGAGGTGTTGCCGACAAAACCTGTACCAAAAGAAATAATAACCGGTGATTTCGCTTCTTCGGCTGCGTCGATAACGCCCATCAACATTTCTGCATTCCATACGTTAAAATGGGCAATTGCATAATGTTTATTTGTGGCATCGTTTTCCCAATATCTGATATCTGCGAGCATATTCTGTTCTCCCGTATTAATTAATCGCTAATTTTAATAACGCCTTTAATAATGTCGCGTTTGTTGTTAACTGACTCTTCAAATGCCTGTTGTACATCCCGATAATCGTAAATATGCGTCACCATCGATTTCACATCGAATCGCCCTGAAGAAATAGCTTCAATCGTGACCGGATAACGATTGGCATAGCGGAATACCGTCTGGATAGTGACTTCGCGATTGATTTTGAGGAAATTGATTGCCGAATCGCCCGGTACAGTACCAACAATCATAATTTTACCGCCGCGCATTACCAGATAAGGTGCCTGTTTAATGGTGACCGCAGAACCCGCTGTTTCGAAAACAATATCTGCGCCCATGTCTTCGGTAAATTGCTGACAGCGTGAAATAGTGTCTTCTTTTGTGCCGTTAATAACCACTGTCGCACCAAGTTGTTCCGCCATTATCAGACGTTTTTCCAGCACATCAACGACGGCAATTTCCGTTGCGCCCAGGCATTTGCACGCTTGCAACGTCATCAAACCAATACAACCTGCTACCAGAATAATTATCTTCTTACCCGGTTTAACATCTGCCAGCATCGCGGCATGCATCCCGACTGCGGCAGGCTCCACCAGCGCCCCTTCCATCGTGTCCATATTGTCTGGCAGTTTGTAAGTAAAGCTCTCCGGATGACACAGATAGTGCGTTAATGCGCCGCGGTAGTTGGGTTGTGTCGCCATAAAATCAACGTCCGGGCAGATGTTATATTTGCCTTCCAGACAGTAACGACAGTGACCGCAAGGAACGCCAGGTTCGATATTTACCCGATCCCCCTGTTTAAATTTGCACACGCTGCTTCCCACAGCCACAACCGTCCCGGCGCATTCATGACCCAGGCCAATTTCTTGATTTGGGTCTTTAGGCGGAATAAACGGGCCTGATTTAAAACCATGTACATCTGAACCACAAATACCGACATATTCTACTTTAATCAAAACTTCATCTTCTTTAGGCACTGGTATTTCTGCTGAAATAATTTTCATTGTGCCCGGCACCTGCAATATTGCTTTTGAATTTTTCATTTTGAATCCACCCGTATTATTTATTGGCTACTGCATCAATACTTAAACTTTCAACGGAGACACCTTTGGTTTCAATTCCAATGGTGGCGATAGCAATTGCGACAACAATTGAAACAGCCCCCAGAAGAATAAAGACTCCCGTTACGCCATAACTACTGAGCAGCACTGCAACGGCATAAGGTGCGGCAATACCACTGATTCGCCCTACCGCATTCGCCAGACCGGAGCCACGGAGTTTGGCCTCTGTCGGCCAGATTTCAGGGACATACACTGCCGAGGCATAGCAAACGTACATATAGACGAAAGTAATCAGGAAGAAACCAATCAACGTTATGAGCAACATACTGGTTTGCAGTGAATAGATATATCCGAGCACCGCAATCAGGATTAATAGCCCCACACCCATTGTTTTACGCGGAATTTTATCCATCACCAGCATGGCAATAAAAATACCAAATGGCGCGCCAAACATACTCATGGTATTTAAAACAATCGAGTCTTTTAAATTAATCCCCTGGGTCATGAATATTGTTGGCAACCAGTTAATTAGTGTGTACTGCACAACGTTCATGGCAATCAGCACACAAGAGCCTAATATCACGCGTTTCAGTAATACTCCTGTCAGTAAGGCTGAATACGGCACCGCTTGTGGCGCTTTACCGTCATCAGCAATAACCACAGGCGGCAAAGGTTTACCCGTCTGGCGTATGACGCCTTCTTCTATACTCCGCATGACTTTCTCGGCTTCTTGATACCGTCCGCGCGATTCCAGCCAGCGCGGGGATTCAGGAAAGTAGCGCCAGGCCAGCGCCGTAGCGATAAGCGACAATATTGCAGGGATAAGCAGTTGTACCCGCCAGTTCCACTCTGCACTAATCAGCGGCGTGAGTCCCATCGCAATCAATGAACAGAGCGGATATGACCAGTTGCCAATAAAGGAAACCCGACTGGACCACGTTCCGCGATTTCTACCGGGCATATATTCGGTGAAACCAGCAAACAGTGTAACCAGTAAAGCTCCCAGCCCAACTCCCATCACAAAACGGCAGGCAATAAGAAAATCCATATTCGGTGAGAAAGCACCGACAACCATCGAGGCAATATGAATGGCCTCATAGAGGATGAACGCATTTCTGCGACCGGTTTTGTCGCCAATGATGCCGCCCACCAGCGCACCGAGAAACATTCCGGCGGTCGTGATTGCTGAGAATGTGGCTGTGGTGGAATTATCTGTCCAGCCCAACGCTTTCAGCTGCGCGAGGATCAAGCCACCAACGGCATTACTCCAGCAGACAAGCAAGCCAAACGCGACGATGGCAAACATTGATGAATGCCAGCGGCAATCCGGTAAGCGATCCAGCCGTGCACCACAATGCGGTTTTGTTATCTGTTCCATGCGATAACGTTCCTTCAGGAGAGTGGTTATTCATCAAAGTCGTAAGTCATGATCACTTTGATTGCGGTTTTATCGACCATCGCATCAAACCCTTCGCGCCATTGCGACAGGCCGATACGATGCGTAATCATCGGTTTGACTTTGATAGCGCCGCTGGCTAAGAGCCTGATAGCGTTACGCCATGAGGTGGAGTCATAGGCCATATGCCCAATGATGCTTTTGTTCCAGGCGGTAATGTCATTAATCGAGAAATCAAGAGGTTTGAAGCCCATTCCAACGCGTACCACTTCCCCGTTCGGGCGGAGCATTTCGATGGCTTGTTTCAGTGCGATATTGGCACCGGAGCATTCAATCACCAGTCCCAGATTGTCTTTGCCACAAATTTGCTGGCAGCGCGCCACCACATCTTCGGTAGAACCATTTACTACTGCCGTCGCCCCCAGTTCTTTTGCAACCGGGAAGCGGACCGCCACATCTTCTTGCAGACCAACGACGACGATATTTACCGCCCCCATAATTCGCGCCATTTGTACGGAGAACAGCCCGAGTGGGCCAGTGCCGATGACGACCACATCCTGACCAGGAAGGAATTTCGATTGCTGCGCGATGGATTTGTAGGCATTACAGATAGGGTCAAGTACGGCTGCGTCCTCATAATCAACACCATCAGGGATTTCCCACAACGCATGACGATGAATTTTGAGAATTTCACCAGGAACCAGACAATATTTGGAAAAACCACCGCCCCAGGTATTATTATCCAGACCAAGGTTTACTTTTTCTGTACAACACAGAAAATCACCTTGTTCACAGGCCGGACAAACACCGCAAACGTGACCGCTGTTATCCGATACGACGCGTTGCCCCACTTTCCAGTCTTTGACTTTTTCACCAACCTGCGCAATACAACCTGCGAACTCATGGCCGCGGATAGAGTTAAACTCATCAGAACCGCTATCGACATTGTAGTGCTTCATGTCTGCGCCGCAGATTGCCGCGGCTTTAATTTCAATCACTACATCTTCCGGGCCACACATGGGTTGTGGGACATCAATCATCTTGTAGCCGCCAAAGGCCTTGCCAAACCGAGCCAGTGCTTTCATTGCGTCATCCTCTGTGTTTAGTTTTGCTTAGATGGCCATCATACTTACCCACATGATTTTTGAGGTCAACATTAAATCTGCAAAACACAGATAATGATCTGCGTTTTACAACTCAGATCACAATTACGCAGAAAATGGCTGGGTCTGTTACAGGTTGATGGAAGGCGGGGCGCAAAAAGAGCAAATTCGAGAGGGATTACCGGCCAAATAGGTCTGAGACTTAAGTTCAGGAGAAGTCATTCAGGTGTGAACGGGACGGCAAGAGATCGGACTGGGACTTAGCCAGGTCATGGCGAGATAATTGAGATGAGTCGTGGGGTCATTGTTGGCTATCCCCTTCATAGCCGAGGCAAAAAGGGGATGAACCACTTACTTAAACATGGCAATAGGCTTTGCTGAGATACCAAAATCTTCTTTTAACTGCTGTTTGCTCTTCATGACCATCTGACCATTTGTGTCAATTGTCATATGCTGTGCTTCGATATTATGGCGGGCTTGCCACAGCATCACCAGTTGCAGGCAGTTCTCTTTTTGTTCCTCGGTCAACGCAACGCCATCAGGCCATTTCCCCAGTTCAACGGCGGTCGACAAACGCTGGTATACCTCAGGCATCATGCTGTTGATAATGTCATCAAGATTCATAATTTTTCCGCTCCTGTGGAATAAGTTGCTGAATCGTTTTTTCAACCGTTGATTTCTTCGCCGTTTTCGCCATCGGTAAAGCGTAAAGAGGCAGAGTTAACACAATAACGTTCGCCCGTTGGCTGCGGCCCGTCGGGGAAGACATGCCCCAGATGGGCATCACAGTTACCGCAACGAATTTCTATGCGCTGCATTCCATGTGACAAGTCTTTGATATAACGAATGGATTCTTCACTTACCGGTTCGTAGAAACTGGGCCAGCCACAGCCGGAATCATACTTTGTTTGGGAATGAAACAGCGGGGCATCGCAGATCAAACAGTGATATACGCCGTCACGCTTGTTATGCAGTAAACGACCCGTAAATGGCGGCTCTGTCCCATGATTCTGCGTCACGTAAAACTGCATCTCGGACAAATTTTTTTTCAGTTCTTCTGCCGAAGGTTTATTAGCCATTTGCTCACATCTCACTTTAATCGTGCTCACATTACGTGACTGATTCTAACAAAACATTAACACCAACTGGCAAAATTTTGTCCTAAACTTGATCTCGACGAAATGGCTGCACCTAAATCGTGATGAAAATCACATTTTTATCGTAATTGCCCTTTAAAATTCGGGGCGCCGACCCCATGTGGTCTCAAGCCCAAAGGAAGAGTGAGGCGAGTCAGTCGCGTAATGCTTAGGCACAGGATTGATTTGTCGCAATGATTGACACGATTCCGCTTGACGCTGCGTAAGGTTTTTGTAATTTTACAGGCAACCTTTTATTCACTAACAAATAGCTGGTGGAATATATGACTATCAAAGTAGGTATCAACGGTTTTGGCCGTATCGGTCGCATTGTTTTCCGTGCTGCTCAGAAACGTTCTGACATCGAGATCGTTGCAATCAACGACCTGTTAGACGCTGATTACATGGCATACATGCTGAAATATGACTCCACTCACGGCCGTTTCGACGGTACCGTTGAAGTGAAAGACGGTCATCTGATCGTTAACGGTAAAAAAATCCGTGTTACCGCTGAACGTGATCCGGCTAACCTGAAATGGGACGAAGTTGGTGTTGACGTTGTCGCTGAAGCAACTGGTCTGTTCCTGACTGACGAAACTGCTCGTAAACACATCACCGCTGGTGCGAAGAAAGTGGTTATGACTGGTCCGTCTAAAGACAACACTCCGATGTTCGTTAAAGGCGCTAACTTCGACAAATATGCTGGCCAGGACATCGTTTCCAACGCTTCCTGCACCACCAACTGCCTGGCTCCGCTGGCTAAAGTTATCAACGATAACTTCGGCATCATCGAAGGTCTGATGACCACCGTTCACGCTACTACCGCTACTCAGAAAACCGTTGATGGCCCGTCTCACAAAGACTGGCGCGGCGGCCGCGGCGCTTCCCAGAACATCATCCCGTCCTCTACCGGTGCTGCTAAAGCTGTAGGTAAAGTACTGCCAGAACTGAATGGCAAACTGACTGGTATGGCGTTCCGCGTTCCGACCCCGAACGTATCTGTAGTTGACCTGACCGTTCGTCTGGAAAAAGCTGCAACTTACGAGCAGATCAAAGCTGCCGTTAAAGCTGCTGCTGAAGGCGAAATGAAAGGCGTTCTGGGCTACACCGAAGATGACGTAGTATCTACCGATTTCAACGGCGAAGTTTGCACTTCCGTGTTCGATGCTAAAGCTGGTATCGCTCTGAACGACAACTTCGTGAAACTGGTATCCTGGTACGACAACGAAACCGGTTACTCCAACAAAGTTCTGGACCTGATCGCTCACATCTCCAAATAAGTTGAGATGACACTGTGATCTAAAAAGAGCGACTTCGGTCGCTCTTTTTTTTACCTGATAAAATGAAGTTAAAGGACTGCGTCATGATTAAGAAAATTTTTGCCCTTCCGGTCATCGAACAAATCTCCCCTGTCCTCTCCCGTCGTAAACTGGATGAACTGGACCTCATTGTGGTCGATCATCCCCAGGTAAAAGCCTCTTTTGCATTACAGGGCGCACACCTTCTCTCGTGGAAACCTGCGGGTGAAGAAGAAGTTCTGTGGTTGAGCAACAACACACCGTTCAAAAATGGCATCGCTATTCGCGGTGGCGTACCGGTTTGCTGGCCGTGGTTTGGTCCGGCGGCACAACAAGGCCTGCCTGCGCACGGTTTTGCCCGCAACCTGCCGTGGACGCTGAAATCACATCGTGAAGATGCTAATGGCGTAGCGCTGACTTTTGAATTGACGCAAAGCGAAGAGACGAAAAAATTCTGGCCGCACGACTTTACGCTGTTAGCGCATTTCCGCGTGGGTAAAACTTGTGAAATCGATCTTGAATCACATGGCGAATTTGAAACCACCTCTGCCCTGCATACCTACTTTAACGTGGGTGATATCGCTAAGGTAAGCGTCAGTGGGCTGGGCGATCGCTTCATTGATAAAGTGAATGACGCGAAAGAAGATGTACTGACCGATGGTATTCAGACCTTCCCTGACCGTACCGATCGCGTGTATCTGAATCCACAAGATTGCAGCGTGATTAATGATGAAGTGCTGAATCGTATTATCGCCGTAGGCCACCAGCATCATCTGAACGTTGTCGGCTGGAACCCGGGACCGGCGCTTTCAATTAGCATGGGCGATATGCCGGATGATGGCTACAAAACATTTGTTTGTGTAGAAACGGCTTACGCTTCAGAAACGCAAAAAGTGACCAAAGAGAAACCTGCACATCTGGCGCAATCCATTCGCGTTGCGAAACGTTAATTTACGTTAATGTTGTGTGCCGGGTGCGATGCATCCGGCACACAACATCACACCATATCCAGCGCAGTTTTTCCTTTTGGTGCCGGATATGCCTTATCCAGCATAGCTAATTCCGCTGAAGAAAGTTCGACCTCAAGCACAGCCGCATTTTGTTGGACATGGGCAATCGTGGCCGCTTTTGGAATCGCCATCACACCCTGATGACTGATCACCCACGCCAACAATACTTGTGCCGCGCTGATATTGTGAGCATGTGCAATTTCGTTGACTACCGCGTTTTTTAACAGTCCATTGCGCAACCGCCCGGCCTGGGCTAACGGACTGTAAGCCATCACCGGCATCTGCTGTTGCTGGCACCAGGGGAGTAGATCGTACTCAATTCCTCGTGAACCGAGATGGTAAAGCACCTGATTAGTGGCACACTGATTTCCCCCGGCAGCTGCCAGAGTTCCTGCATATCAGCATAATCAAGGTTAGAAACGCCCCAGCGGCGGATTTTTCCCTGGGCGATCAATTTTTCCATCGCTGCGACAGTCTCTTCAAAAGCGAAACTGCCAGACCAGTGTAATAAGTAAAGATCGAGATAATCAGTATTGAGACGGCGTAAACTGGCTTCGCATGCATTTATCGCTTTTTGCCCGCCAGCATTCCACGGATAGACTTTAGAGACGAGAAAGACCTTCTCTCGCAGACCGGTTAATGCTTCCCCAACCACCTTTTCGGCACCGCCATCGGCATACATTTCGGCGGTATCAATGAGGGTTAAACCGAGTTCAATGCCCGCGCGTAGTGCAGCAACTTCTGTTTTGCGCTGACTGGCATCTTCGCCCATATACCATGTTCCCTGCCCTACGGCTGGCAGTGAGACATCGCCACTAAATTGAATCATTTTTTGTTGCATTGTTTCCTCCCAGGTATTGCACCACCGTAATGCAAAACAGGGCGTGACGCCCTGTTTTTATGCACAAAATGCCCTGGAAAGATGCATTATCAGAATTTGTAGGTGATCCCGGTAGAAATCAGGCCAGTCCAGGATTTATCCACCATCGGGCTGTCAGTAACTTCATCAGACAGACGGGTGTAGCGTGCGGTACCGTAAACACTCCAGTCGCCGAGGAAGTTGTAGCTGGCGCTCAGCTCCAGGTAAGGGCTCCAGCTGTCGTTCGGGTTATAGCCACGCAGACCGCTGCGAGCGGACTCTTTGCGCGATACGCCATAATAGTATTCGTTCTGGTTTTCGCTGTTCCACTGCACACCAATACCCGGAGTCACGGTCAGGCCACCGTTGGTGTAACGATACAACCAGGCCATATCCCAGACGATGCCGTTGCTGTTATCCAGGGTATCGCCAGCCAGGGTGGTACGCAGGTAACCGTACTGGGTAAAGTGAGCATAAGACAGACCAGCCATCATGGTGCTCTTACGGTCATCCAGGTGACGCATTTGGTGATCGCCACTGTCTTTCGCTTTGAAGTAAAGCGGCGACCAGTAAGCGGTAATTGAAAGTTTATCCGTTGCGTCATTCCACAGGTAGTAACCACCACCTAAGCCACGGAACCAGAAGTTATCGCCTTCATAGTTGATTACCGGTACTGGGTAAACATCGGTATCGTAATCTTTATATGGGTGTTCAACGACACCTACGCCTGCGCCCAGGGAAAATTTACCTTCAGCGTGCGCTACGCCTGCAGACGTTGCGATAAGCACTCCAAGTGCCAGAAGTTTGAGTTTGGTCACAATTAATCATTCCTTAAACAAATGTTTAGCGGGCGACAAAGTTTACCCGTCAATACATCGAAACCCAACCTTTTTACGTTTTCATTTTTTAAAGTAACTGTTTAATTTTCCTGACGCGGATGACACCGCGCTTACAGCCAAATGAATTTAGCGTTACTGGCGAGCCTGGTCTTTACATTAATTATGCAAAATTTATGGATGAGTTGTTGATATGCCATTGAAATTAAGAAAGCCGTGCAGGCAAGTTTTCCATTTGCCATCTACGCTTAATTTTGAAGGTGTATCACCGGGCACGTTGTTCTCATCGTCGATAAAATGGCATGAGAGTTGCTGTGTTTTAGCAAGAGACGTCGTTCAGTTTACCTCTTCCGGGAGCCTCTACTATTCATATGAACGGCTCTTAACCTGTGCTAAAAAACGAAAGGACGGCATACCATGAATATATTCGATCACTATCGCCAGCGATATGAAGCTGCCAAGGACGAAGAGTTCACACTGCAGGAGTTTCTTACCACTTGTCGGCAAGATCGCAGTGCTTATGCCAACGCGGCTGAGCGGCTATTGATGGCTATCGGTGAGCCTGTCATGGTCGATACAGCCCAGGAACCCAGACTTTCTCGACTCTTTTCTAACCGGGTCATTGCACGTTATCCGGCGTTTGAAGAGTTTTACGGCATGGAAGACGCGATTGAACAGATTGTCTCTTATCTGAAACACGCGGCTCAGGGGCTGGAAGAGAAGAAACAAATCCTGTATCTGCTGGGGCCTGTGGGTGGGGGTAAATCATCGCTTGCTGAGCGACTGAAATCATTAATGCAGCTCGTACCGATTTATGTATTGAGCGCGAACGGTGAGCGTAGCCCGGTCAACGATCATCCGTTCTGTCTTTTCAATCCGCAGGAAGATGCGCAGATTCTGGAAAAAGAGTATGGCATTCCTCGCCGTTATCTCGGCACCATCATGTCGCCGTGGGCGGCAAAACGCCTGCATGAATTTGGTGGCGATATCACTAAGTTCCGGGTAGTGAAGGTCTGGCCGTCAATTCTGCAACAAATTGCTATCGCCAAAACGGAACCCGGCGATGAGAACAACCAGGACATCTCCGCGCTGGTTGGGAAAGTCGATATTCGTAAACTCGAACACTACGCGCAGAATGACCCGGACGCCTACGGCTATTCCGGTGCGCTGTGCCGCGCCAATCAGGGGATCATGGAATTCGTTGAGATGTTTAAAGCACCGATTAAAGTGCTGCATCCCTTGTTAACCGCCACTCAGGAAGGTAACTACAACGGGACGGAAGGTATCTCCGCCCTGCCGTTCAACGGGATTATTCTCGCACACTCGAACGAGTCCGAATGGGTCACTTTCCGTAATAACAAAAACAACGAAGCCTTCCTCGATCGTGTTTACATCGTGAAGGTGCCGTATTGCTTGCGCATTTCCGAAGAGATCAAAATCTACGAGAAATTGCTTAATCACAGTGAATTGACTCACGCCCCATGCGCCCCTGGCACGCTCGAAACACTGTCACGTTTTTCCATTCTTTCGCGCCTGAAAGAGCCAGAAAACTCCAGCATTTATTCAAAGATGCGGGTTTATGATGGCGAAAGTCTGAAAGACACCGATCCCAAAGCCAAGTCGTATCAGGAATATCGTGACTACGCCGGTGTCGATGAAGGGATGAACGGTCTGTCGACGCGTTTTGCGTTTAAGATCCTCTCCCGCGTGTTCAACTTCGATCATGTAGAAGTGGCAGCAAACCCGGTCCATCTGTTCTACGTCCTGGAACAGCAGATTGAGCGCGAGCAGTTCCCACAAGAGCAGGCAGAACGCTATCTGGAGTTCCTGAAAGGTTATCTGATCCCGAAATATGCCGAGTTTATCGGCAAAGAGATCCAGACGGCCTACCTTGAATCCTATTCCGAATATGGGCAAAACATTTTCGACCGTTATGTTACCTACGCGGATTTCTGGATTCAGGATCAGGAGTATCGCGATCCGGATACCGGGCAGCTGTTTGACCGCGAGTCTCTTAACGCCGAGCTGGAGAAAATCGAGAAACCGGCGGGGATCAGTAATCCAAAAGATTTCCGCAACGAGATTGTTAACTTCGTACTGCGCGCCAGAGCGAATAACAGCGGACGCAATCCGAACTGGACCAGCTATGAAAAACTGCGCACGGTCATCGAGAAGAAAATGTTCTCCAATACCGAGGAGCTGTTGCCGGTTATCTCGTTTAACGCCAAAACGTCAACCGACGAGCAGAAGAAACACGACGACTTTGTCGACCGTATGATGGAAAAAGGCTACACCCGTAAACAGGTGCGTTTACTGTGCGAATGGTATTTGCGCGTACGTAAATCGTCTTAACAACCCTGGCCCGGTACACATGTTACCGGGCCTACAACGACAGCGAACCGTGGGCCTGAGAAGCGGCAACACAGGCGTAGCATACAGTTGGCAAATGTAGTACGGGGGGCATATGACCTGGTTTATTGACCGGCGTCTGAACGGCAAAAACAAAAGCATGGTGAATCGCCAGCGTTTTTTACGCCGTTATAAAGCGCAAATTAAACAGTCGATCTCCGAGGCCATTAATAAGCGTTCGGTGACTGACGTCGACAGCGGCGAATCCGTATCCATTCCCACGGAAGATATTAGCGAACCGATGTTTCATCAGGGGCGTGGCGGTCTGCGCCACCGCGTGCATCCGGGCAATGACCATTTCGTCCAGAACGACCGAATTGAACGTCCCCAGGGTGGCGGCGGAGGTTCCGGCAGTGGTCAGGGCCAGGCCAGCCAGGATGGTGAAGGTCAGGATGAATTTGTCTTTCAGATTTCGAAAGATGAGTATCTTGATCTGCTCTTTGAAGATTTGGCCTTACCGAATCTGAAACAAAACCAACAACGCCAGCTGACCGAATATAAAACGCATCGGGCGGGTTATACCGCTAACGGCGTTCCGGCCAATATCAGCGTTGTGCGTTCATTGCAGAACTCACTGGCGCGACGCACAGCCATGACGGCAGGCAAGCGGCGGGAACTTCATGCACTGGAAGAGAATTTGGCCATCATCAGCAACAGTGAACCTGCGCAACTGCTGGAAGAGGAACGTCTGCGCAAAGAAATTGCAGAATTACGTGCCAAAATTGAACGCGTCCCTTTTATTGACACCTTCGATTTACGTTACAAGAACTACGAGAAGCGGCCCGATCCCTCCAGCCAGGCAGTGATGTTTTGCCTGATGGACGTTTCCGGTTCAATGGATCAATCCACTAAAGATATGGCTAAGCGTTTTTATATTCTGCTGTATCTGTTCCTCAGCAGAACGTATAAGAACGTGGAAGTCGTATACATCCGCCATCATACCCAGGCGAAAGAAGTCGATGAACATGAGTTTTTCTACTCGCAGGAAACAGGCGGCACCATTGTTTCCAGCGCCCTGAAACTGATGGATGAGGTAGTGAAAGAGCGTTATAACCCGGCACAGTGGAATATTTACGCTGCACAAGCATCGGACGGCGATAACTGGGCCGATGACTCTCCGCTTTGCCATGAAATCCTGGCGAAAAAATTATTACCTGTTGTTCGTTATTACAGCTATATCGAAATTACCCGTCGTGCACATCAGACATTGTGGCGAGAATATGAGCATCTGCAATCTACTTTCGACAACTTTGCGATGCAGCACATCCGCGACCAGGATGATATTTATCCGGTGTTCCGTGAACTGTTTCATAAACAAAATGCAACAGCTAAAGACTAAAACTATCAGCCAGGTCATTATCGCCTGGCTGATTTTTAGCTTACTGTAAATTATCTCATTTATTACATACATTAGCTTACAATCGCTTTAAATATGACAGCATAACCTTTACATAATTTAGTTCCAGAAAACAATCATTCGGAAAAATGATTCAGTCAACACGTATTTCCATGGGGTTATTCTTTAAATATTTTTTATCGTTAACGAAAATTGATCTTGGTCAAAACTATATATCTCTGCCATCAATAAAATCCAGCACTCACATTGCTCTCCTTTTTATGGTTTCTATGGGTACACAAAAATTAAAAGCTCAAAGCTTTTTTATTTTCAGTTTATTGCTGACGTTAATTTTATTTTGCATTACTACCTTATATAACGAAAACACAAATGTAAAACTCATCCCACAGATGAATTACCTGATGGTTGTTGTGGCTTTGTTTTTCCTTAACGCCGTCATTTTTCTTTTCATGTTAATGAAATATTTCACTAACAAACAAATTTTACCAACACTCATTTTAAGCCTTGCATTTTTAAGTGGCCTTATCTATTTAGTTGAAACCATTGTAATTATCCATAAACCAATTAACGGCAGTACACTGATCCAGACAAAGTCGAATGATGTTTCTATTTTCTATATTTTCCGCCAACTCAGTTTTATTTGTTTAACCTCGCTGGCACTCTTTTGTTATGGAAAAGACAACATCCTTGACAACAATAAGAAAAAAACGGGAATCCTGTTGCTGGCGCTGATTCCTTTTTTAGTTTTTCCCCTTCTGGCACACAATCTGAGCAGTTATAACGCTGACTATTCTTTGTATGTCGTCGACTACTGTCCTGACAACCATACTGCGACCTGGGGAATCAACTATACAAAAATATTGGTTTGTCTGTGGGCATTTTTACTGTTCTTTATTATCATGCGTACACGATTAGCCAGCGAACTATGGCCATTAATAGCATTATTATGTCTGGCATCGCTATGCTGCAACTTACTTCTACTGACTCTGGATGAGTATAATTACACCATCTGGTACATCAGTCGCGGGATTGAAGTCTCCAGTAAACTGTTTGTTGTGTCTTTTCTGATTTATAACATTTTTCAGGAACTGCAACTCTCCAGCAAACTGGCAGTTCATGATGTGCTGACCAATATTTATAATCGGCGCTACTTTTTCAACAGCGTAGAGTCATTATTGTCGCGACCTGTTGTTAAGGACTTCTGTGTCATGCTGGTTGATATTAATCAGTTCAAACGCATCAATGCCCAATGGGGACATCGTGTGGGTGATAAAGTGCTGGTTTCAATTGTCGATATTATCCAGCAAAGCATCCGCCCCGATGATATTTTAGCGCGACTGGAGGGTGAGGTGTTTGGCTTGCTATTTACCGAACTCAATAGTGCCCAGGCAAAAATCATTGCGGAACGTATGCGTAAAAATGTCGAACTCCTGACCGGCTTTAGTAACAGATATGATGTTCCTGAACAAATGACCATCAGTATTGGCACGGTTTTTTCAACGGGTGACACGCGTAATATCTCGCTTGTCATGACGGAAGCAGATAAAGCCTTACGCGAAGCGAAAAGCGAGGGGGGCAACAAAGTGATTATTCATCATATTTAAGTGCAAAAATATTCAGAGCCATGCTTTTTGCGTGGCTTTTGCATACAATTTATTACTATTACCCCTAAATTTCCCCTCCCCAGCGGCGCAGAGATGAGTATAATTAGCGCCCCTGTGCCAGGCCGCAATCGAACTTTATCTGGTTTTCTCGTTTCACTAACCGAAGGAGTGCCATTTATCATGAAATTGCACCATAGAATGCTCCGGCATTTTATCGCCGCAAGTGTCATTGTGCTGACATCTTCCTTCCTTATTTTTGAACTTGTCGCCAGCGACAGAGCAATGAGTGCCTATCTGCGCTATATCGTGCAGAAAGCAGACTCCTCCTTTCTTTATGATAAGTATCAGAATCAGAGTATTGCCGCGCATGTGATGCGCGCTCTCGCTGCTGAGCAGTCGGAAGTGTCGCCAGAACAGCGGCGCGCCATCTGCGAGGCTTTTGAGTCTGCCAATAATACCCATGGCTTAAACCTGACTGCCCATAAATACCCGGGCTTACGCGGCACACTACAAACCGCATCCACTGACTGCGACACAATTGTGGAAGCTGCAGCACTATTACCCGCTTTTGATCAGGCAGTGGAAGGCAACCGCCACCAGGATGATTACGGTTCAGGTCTTGGGATGGCCGAAGAGAAATTTCACTATTATCTCGATCTCAATGACCGCTATGTCTATTTTTATGAGCCGGTTAATGTTGAATACTTTGCGATGAATAACTGGTCCTTCCTGCAGTCAGGAAGTATTGGCATCGATCGCAAAGATATTGAAAAGGTATTTACCGGGCGTACCGTATTGTCGAGCATTTACCAGGATCAGCGTACTAAACAGAACGTGATGAGTTTGCTGACGCCGGTATATATCGCAGGGCAGCTAAAAGGGATTGTGCTGCTGGATATTAACAAAAACAATTTGCGGAATATCTTTTACACTCATGACCGCCCTCTCCTCTGGCGTTTTCTCAATGTCACGCTAACCGATACCGATTCGGGGCGCGACATTATCATCAACCAGAGCGAAGATAATCTGTTCCAGTATGTCAGTTACGTCCATGACTTACCGGGCGGCATTCGTGTCTCGTTATCCATTGATATTCTTTACTTTATCACGTCTTCGTGGAAAAGCGTTCTGTTCTGGATTTTGACGGCGTTAATTTTGCTGAATATGGTGCGGATGCACTTCCGTTTATACCAAAATGTGTCGCGAGAAAATATTAGTGATGCGATGACTGGACTGTATAATCGCAAAATTTTAACCCCTGAACTGGAGCAGCGGTTGCAGAAACTGGTGCAAGCCGGTTCTTCGGTGATGTTTATTGCAATTGACATGGACAAGTTAAAGCAAATAAATGACACCCTCGGTCATCAGGAGGGGGATTTAGCGATTACGTTATTAGCTCAGGCGATTAAACAATCGATTCGTAAAAGTGATTATGCCATCCGACTCGGTGGCGATGAATTCTGCATCATTCTTGTCGATTCGACGCCGCAAATTGCAGCACAACTGCCTGAACGTATCGAAAAACGTCTGCAACATATCGCGCCGCAGAAAGAGATTGGCTTCTCTTCCGGTATTTACGCGATGAAAGAAAACGATACGTTACATGATGCGTATAAAGCTTCCGATGAGCGTTTATATGTCAATAAGCAGAACAAAAACAGCCGTTCATGATAACCTTCTGTGGTTGTTTGCTTGTAATCTCAGGAGCGTGAAATGACTGAAATGGCTAAAGGAAGCGTGACGCATCAGCGGTTAATCGCTTTATTATCACAAGAAGGTGCTAACTTCCGCGTCGTTACCCATGAAGCGGTAGGTAAATGTGAAGCGGTGTCAGAAATTCGTGGCACCGCTTTAGGCCAGGGAGCTAAGGCACTGGTATGTAAAGTCAAAGGCAATGGCGTAAATCAACATGTTCTGGCGATCCTCGCAGCCGATCAACAGGCCGATCTGAGCCAACTCGCCAGCCATATAGGCGGATTACGCGCTTCGTTGGCCAGCCCGGCGGAAGTCGATGAACTCACAGGCTGTGTCTTCGGCGCGATCCCCCCTTTCAGCTTCCATCCAAAACTCAAACTGGTTGCCGACCCTCTACTCTTCGAACGATTTGATGAAATCGCCTTCAATGCAGGTATGCTGGATAAATCCGTTATTTTGAAAACCGCGGATTATTTGCGCATTGCGCAACCAGAACTGGTCAATTTCCGCCGCACTGCGTAACTAGCCTGTCCGTTCAATAAGCAGAACGGACAAAACCAGCACAACAGCAATGGCAAAAAACGATGACGTGATAATCAGTGTCTCGACGAACATTTGATCGTTCATAGCATGCCCCCGGGAGATAGCTGTTTTCACGTTATTGTTAGCGTGCACAAATGGCAGTTTGATGACAGTTCGCCTGATTTTTTATGCAAAAAACGTAAAGATTTTCTACTTCCTTCCTGCAGCAAGCGTAAAGTAAGCAGGCTTATTATTTTTTGGCAAGGAAACCACGATGTTTGATGTCACTTTGCTGATCCTGCTCGGGTTAGCTGCGCTGGGCTTTATCAGTCATAACACCACTGTCGCCGTTTCAATTCTGGTGTTGATCATTGTCCGCATCACACCGTTAAGCACCTTTTTCCCGTGGATTGAAAAACAGGGGCTAAGTATCGGGATAATCATTCTGACGATTGGCGTTATGGCCCCCATCGCCAGCGGGACGCTACCGCCCTCAACCTTGATTCACTCGTTTCTGAACTGGAAATCGCTGGTGGCAATTGCAGTAGGCGTTATTGTCTCCTGGCTGGGTGGGCGCGGCGTGACGTTAATGGGCAGCCAGCCGCAACTGGTTGCTGGGCTGCTGGTGGGCACTGTTTTAGGCGTAGCGCTGTTTCGCGGCGTACCGGTTGGCCCGCTTATTGCCGCGGGTCTGGTTTCGCTGATTGTGGGGAAACAGTAGTTAATCCCGCAATATATCGGCCTGGCGTTTGCCCCAGGCCTTTCTTAAACATAGTAATAAAGGCCGTTGTTGAATCATACCCCAGCGTATGAGCAACTTTCTGTACAGTATCGCCTTTCACTAATCCCTGAAGCGCCATAATCAGCTGTAACTGCTGTCGCCACTGGCGAAAACTCAACCCCGTCTCTTTTACTATCAGTCGGGCAAGATTGCGTTCACTCATCGCAAAAAAGCCAGCCCATTGCCCCAATGACCCCCACTCGACGGGCTCTTTCGCCATCATCTCCATCATCGCGCGGATTTTAGGATGAGAAGAAACGGGTAGGTGCAGCTGTTGTTGTGGCTGCTGAGGGAGTTCATCAAACAGGACATGAATTAATCTGCGGGTCATCGGCTCAGCACGCTGAGTCGTCGTCCTGTTTGCCAGAGTTAAAATTAATTCCCGGCATAAGGGCGATATTTTCAATGTGCAACAGGTTGTCGGCATTGTCACTGCGCTGGGTTCGATAAACAGAAAACAGAGTTCAGCGTTAGCTGTCACTTGATTGCTATGTTCCACCCCGCCCGGTATCCAAACCGCATATTGTGGCGGCACCATCCACAAAGCATTTTCCACCGTACAGGTAATTGCACCATGTAATGCCAGTATCAGCTGTCCTTTGCGGTGCTGATGTACAGGACTGGTTAACTCATCCGTTCCGGCGTGAATACAAAATGCGACCGCGGCTTCATGGTGTCGGTCGGGTTCATAGCCATTGAGATTCAACCTGTGCATCATTTTGTCCGAATTTAGCGATAATTTGTCATTTTAGCTTGATTCAACATAACTATAAAAACGGTAAGGTACAGCCTCGTTTGTAACAATGAGAAGCATATGACCTGTTCAACTTCATTAAGCGGCAAAAACAGGATTGTCCTTATCGCTGGCATTCTGATGATTGCCACAACATTACGCGTCACCTTTACCGGCGCAGCGCCGTTACTGGATACGATTCGTTCCGCTTACTCGCTGACGACAGCGCAAACCGGCTTATTGACCACCCTGCCATTATTGGCCTTTGCGCTAATCTCACCTTTGGCTGCCCCGGTGGCGCGACGTTTTGGTATGGAACGTAGCCTGTTTGCCGCGTTACTTTTGATCTGTGCAGGTATCGCAATTCGCTCTCTCCCTTCGCCTTACTTATTATTTGGCGGTACAGCGGTCATTGGCGGTGGGATTGCATTAGGCAATGTCTTACTGCCAGGATTAATTAAACGCGATTTCCCTCATTCCGTCGCCAGACTTACCGGCGCATATTCCCTGACAATGGGAGCTGCAGCGGCACTGGGATCGGCTATGGTCGTGCCGCTGGCTTTGAACGGTTTTGGCTGGCAAGGCGCGTTGCTCATGCTGATGTGTTTTCCTCTGCTGGCTCTTTTTTTATGGCTGCCACAGTGGCGAAGTCAACAACATGCAAATTTGAGTACCTCGCGCGCCTTACATACTCGGGGTATCTGGCGTTCGCCGCTTGCCTGGCAGGTCACATTGTTTCTTGGGATCAACTCACTGGTCTATTACGTGATTATTGGCTGGCTTCCGGCGATCCTCATCAGTCACGGCTATAGCGAAGCACAGGCGGGTTCACTGCATGGTTTGCTGCAACTAGCCACAGCAGCACCCGGTTTGCTGATCCCACTTTTCTTACATCATGTGAAAGATCAGCGTGGTATTGCAGCGTTCGTTGCCTTGATGTGCGCAGTGGGCGCTGTTGGGCTCTGCTTTATGCCAGCGCACGCGATCACCTGGACTCTGCTTTTCGGTTTTGGTTCCGGCGCAACAATGATACTGGGGTTGACGTTCATTGGTCTTCGGGCAAGTTCTGCGCATCAGGCGGCGGCACTCTCGGGGATGGCACAATCCGTCGGGTATTTGCTGGCAGCCTGTGGGCCGCCGCTAATGGGTAAAATACACGATGCTAACGGTAACTGGTCCGTACCACTGATGGGTGTTGCAATACTTTCACTACTGATGGCGATTTTCGGACTTTGCGCCGGGAGAGACAAAGAAATTCGCTAATATCCGGTGCTATAGTGACGTGACAAATCATGCGTGAAAGGGAGAACAAACACGATGAATATTCAGTGCAAACGCGTTTATGATCCGGCTGAACAGAGCGATGGTTATCGCGTACTGGTCGACCGCCTCTGGCCGCGCGGTATCAAAAAAACCGATTTAGCCCTTGATGAGTGGGATAAAGAAATCACGCCGTCAACGGAACTGCGCAAAGCCTTTCACGGCGAAGTCGTCGATTTTGCAACCTTTCGCGAGCAATATCTTGCAGAACTGGCGCAACACGAGCAAGAAGGAAAGCGGCTGGCGGACATCGCCAAAAAACAGCCGCTGACCCTGCTCTACGCAGCAAAAAACACCACGCAGAACCATGCGCTGGTGCTGGCCGACTGGCTACGTAGCTTGTGATTTTAGTACAGCATCCGGCGGTTATTTTTCACCAGCCGGATGGTCCCGTCGCCACAATGCCCATTCATCAATCGTTTCACCGCCCGGTAATTTGCAATAGTTGCTGACCCCTTGCGCTGTCGACACTGGAATGAGCGTCCCGCCCTTCTGCTGGCAATAGACCGACGCCGGATTTGCCATACCAATCTGCGGCGGTTTAGGTGCTTCTGGCTGAGAAGGGGTTGAACAACCAGCCAGGACCAGCAAGCAAGGCAGAACAAAACTGATAATTTTCATTTATTGATCTCACATATTTATCCAAGCTTAGAGTATCGCGGTATCGTTTTGTTTTGCAGCACTATTTTTATTACATTCACTCAAAACATATTACGTCTTGTTTCATCTTTGTTGATGATGTTTTATCATGCCTGCAAAGATTAAATAATCAGCACTTACCCGCCGTATCCTGGAGTTGTTCCGTGTCAGATCAGATTATCGCCCGCGTCTCGCAATCCCTTGCCAAAGAACAGTCACTGGAAAGTCTGGTCCGACAGCTTCTGGAGATGCTGGAAATGGTCACTGATATGGAATCAACCTACCTGACCAAAGTGGATGTCGAAGCGCGCCTGCAGCATATTATGTTTGCCCGTAACAGCCAGAAAATGCACATCCCGGAGAATTTTACCGTCTCGTGGGATTACTCGTTATGCAAACGCGCCATTGATGAAAACTGCTTTTTCAGCGATGAAGTCCCTGACCGTTGGGGCGACTGTATTGCGGCACGCAATCTTGGCATCACCACATTTCTGAGCACGCCAATTCACTTACCGGATGGATCATTCTATGGCACGCTTTGCGCCGCCAGCAGTGAGAAGCGCCAGTGGAGTGAACGCGCGGAACAGGTTTTACAGTTATTCGCCGGACTGATTGCACAATATATTCAAAAAGAGGCACTGGTTGAACAGCTGCGCGAAGCCAATGCTGCGCTGATTGCGCAATCGTATACCGACTCGTTAACCGGGCTACCGAATCGGCGGGCGATTTTTGAAAATCTGACGACGCTGTTTTCCCTCGCCCGGCATCTTAACCATAAGATAATGATCGCGTTTATCGATCTGGATAACTTCAAATTAATCAATGATCGTTTTGGTCATAATAGTGGCGATCTGTTTCTCATTCAGGTTGGCGAGCGCCTTAATACGCTCCAGCAAAATGGCGAAGTTATTGGTCGTCTCGGTGGTGATGAGTTTTTGGTTGTTTCACTAAACAACGAGAATGCGGATATTTCGTCGCTGCGAGAACGTATTCAACAGCAAATACGTGGAGAATATCACTTAGGTGATGTTGATTTGTATTATCCCGGTGCCAGTCTTGGCATAGTAGAAGTCGATCCTGAAACAACCGATGCAGACAGTGCCCTGCATGCTGTCGATATTGCGATGTATCAGGAGAAAAAACACAAACAGAAAACACCTTTTGTCGCGCATCCAGCGCTACATTCCTGAGGCGTATTCACATCCTTTTGATTGGTGATAACATGCGAATCGGTATTATTTTTCCGGTTGTAATCTTCATTACAGCGGTCGTATTTTTAGCATGGTTTTTTATTGGCGGCTATGCTGCCCCGGGAGCATAAAGATGAAAAAAACAACGATTATTATGATGGGTGTGGCGATTATTGTCGTACTCGGCACTGAGCTGGGATGGTGGTAACGTCACCTCTAAAAAATAGCAAAGGCTGCCTGTGTGCAGCCTTTGTGCAATTTACGCGTTAACTTTTAATCTTCCTGTAGATAAATAGCACGACAATCGCACCAATAACGGCAACCACGAAGCTGCCAAAATTGAAGCCATCGACTTTACCAAAGCCAAACAGCGTGCTGATCCATCCGCCGACTACAGCACCGACTATCCCCAGCAGGATAGTCATAAAGAATCCACCACCATCTTTACCTGGCATGATCCACTTCGCCAGAATACCGGCAATAAGCCCAAAAATAATCCATGACAGAATGCCCATTGTTTCCTCACTTATCTGTTTTGCATTAGCGGGTTAGTCGCTGATAAAAAGCATAGCACAACATCGGGAGGGCAAGATTTGTGACGAGCATCACGGAGGTTTTTTTTGCGATGGCGCAGAAATTGCGCCATCAACGATCAGTGATAATTACCAACCACAAACATCATGTTCGTTTTCCGTGTCATAAGAACGTACGGTATTCACCAGATCTTTTATCACTTCAGCCGCCACTTCTGGCACCAGCAAAGTCATCGGCGTCTCTGTTTCATAATCGACAGAAACGCCATTGCTGTTATTGGTGACGGTCACGGTATACGTTGCTTTGCCCATGATTCATTTCCCGTTATGAATGACTTTCCGTTGTTGCGCACCTTCCATCAGGACTTCAGGAGCCACGAAGAAGTCAATGTTGAAATAAGTATCGTCAGTCATGGCTTCAATGTTGTGCCACTTTTCTGGAGGGAACACCGCAAACTGCCCCGCTTCGATAAGGATCACCTGATCAGGCTCTGCACTGTGTTCATCAGCGTAGCCGAGATATTTGACCGCCCCATGCATAACGGAAAGGCGTGGGTAAACCCCCGGGCGCGTTCCTTTATCAAGATGACGTTCGAATATGCCGGCAGGCGCAGTTTGTTTATTCCAGAAAGGCGTTGAGCGCGTATGAATATAATTCTGTGGGATTTGCAGCATCCTTTTCCCTCCTTCGGTGAATGCGCTGAAAACGGTTTATTCCAGCCGTTTCAGGGTACGCCTGATAATTTGCATTTTAAATACCATTTATTGGTTACTTTTTAGCACCATATCAGAGAAGAATCAGGGAGGATTATAGATGGGAAGCCCGCGACAACGCGGGCTGAAAGCATCAGGATTGCAGCGTCGCCAGTCGGGCAGCGAAACCCACGAACATCAAACCAATCAGTGAGTTGCCAACTTTAGCCAGTTTCTTTTTGGTACGTATGTACTGCGTGACAAAAGCACCAGATATAATCAGGAAGCTCAAATAGCAGAAACTCACCAGTTCCAGCGTCGTCGCCAGAATAAAGAATGAAATTCCCGTATGTGGGGCATTAACATCGATAAACTGTACGAAAAACGACACATAGAACAAAATGGCTTTCGGATTAGTCAGGCTCAAAATTAACGCGCGTTTAAAAATAGCACCGTATTGGGGCTCATCGGATTTGGCCTCGCTATTTTTACCCTTCAGGGTCGCGTAAAGAATTTTACTCCCCAGATAGAGCAAATAAAACGCACCAAGATAACGTACAATGTTGAATAATATCGGGGTGGTCTTAATTAATGTCGCCACTCCAGCCCATGCCAGAAACATCAATACCGCATCGCCAATAAATACACCGCAGGCCGCAAGATAACCGCCTTTCATACCGCTACTGACGCTATTTTTGAGTACAAACAGGGTATTTGGCCCTGGCACCAACACAATAAAAATGGCCCCAACCAGATAGGTCCAGTAATTCAGAACCCCGTATTCAGCGAACACATTAACCTCTTTAATTATCTTTCGATCATGCGCGATTAAAGGTGAATATGCTAACCAATCTGTAGCGGCTTAGAAAGGAGAAAATCAGGTTTTAACCTGATATCAACCCGATAATTGAATCATTAATCAGGCATGCTCCAGTGAAAAATTCGGGTAGTGCTCGGCAAAATACTGGCGTAAAAATTCTACCGTTATCCGCACTTTCGCTGACGTCGCCAGCCTTGAAACATAAACGGCCCAGACGTTCGCTGGCTGGTAATATTCCGGTAGCACTTGCACTAAATGACCACTGGCAATGTTTTCGCTAACATCCCACCAGGAACGCAGAGCAATCCCCTGCCCATCGAGACACCACTGATGGACAATTTCTCCATGATTAGACGACAGTGGGCCGGTGACTTTAATCGCATGGGGGCCTTCTTTATTGCGTAATTGCCAGACACCAAAAGGATGATCGCGCTCTTTAATGACCAGGCACGGCAATGCAGAAAGATCGGTTAAATGTTTCGGCGCGCCATGTTGCGCAATAAATTCCGGCGACGCGCAGAGAATACGGTAATTGGTCGCCAGTTTGCGGGCGATTAAATTAGGGGCGATGTCATCGCCAATGCGAATATCGAGATCGACACCTTCATTGACCAAATCGACCAGTCGGTCTTCCACATCAAAACGTAATTCCAGTTGCGGATACGCCTTCGCCAGCGCTGATAACGCCGGAGCCACCACCTGTCGTCCAAAACCAAAGCTGCTGATAATACGCAGCATCCCCTGCGGCACCTGACGCACGTCAGAAAGTTCGTCCATCATCTGACCGACATCCTGCAAAATCCGCTGCGCCCATTCATAAATCCGCTCTCCTTCTTCGGTAATGGTGACGCGGCGGGTGGTGCGGTGTAACAACACCACGTTTAGCGTTTGCTCCAGCAAGGCGATGCGCTTGCTGACGAACGCCGGTGAAACGCCCAGTTCTTCCGCCACGGCGGCAAAACCAGCCCGGCGAGCCACCAGCATAAAGACGCGCAAATCATTCAGCAGCGGTAAATTATTCATGATTCGTGTTTTATGTTTCACCAGTTACGGGGATTAATTCCTTTTCAGTCAATTATAGGATGGTGATGTTGTCAATTTTGATGGTCAGGAAGTGAGAACCCAATGATGAAAACGATGCGTATTGCTGCGATCCCGGGAGACGGGATTGGCAAAGAAGTCCTTCCTGAAGGGATTCGCGTGTTACAGGCTGCCGCTGAGCGCTGGGGCTTCGCCTTGAGTTTTGAGCAAATGGAGTGGGCGAGCTGCGAGTATTACAGCCATCACGGTAAAATGATGCCGGACGACTGGCATGAGCAACTTAGCCGTTTCGACGCCATCTATTTTGGTGCCGTCGGCTGGCCGGATACCGTTCCGGACCATATTTCGTTGTGGGGTTCGCTGCTGAAATTTCGTCGTGAATTCGACCAGTACGTCAACCTGCGCCCGGTTCGTCTCTTTCCTGGCGTTCCCTGCCCGCTGGCGGGAAAACAGCCTGGCGACATCGATTTTTACGTGGTCAGGGAAAACACCGAAGGCGAATATTCCTCGCTCGGCGGTAGAGTGAATGAAGGTACAGAGCATGAAGTCGTCATTCAGGAATCGGTATTTACGCGTCGTGGTGTCGATCGCATTTTGCGTTATGCCTTCGAACTTGCGCAAAGCCGCCCACGTAAGACGCTAACTTCTGCCACTAAATCGAACGGTTTAGCCATCAGCATGCCGTACTGGGATGAGCGAGTGGAAGCAATGGCCGAGAATTACCCGGAGATCCGCTGGGACAAGCAGCATATTGATATTCTCTGCGCGCGTTTTGTGATGCAGCCGGAACGATTCGATGTGGTGGTGGCGTCCAATTTGTTTGGCGATATCCTTTCCGATCTTGGCCCGGCCTGCACCGGCACCATTGGCATTGCCCCATCCGCCAACCTGAATCCGGAACGCACTTTCCCGTCGCTCTTCGAGCCTGTCCACGGTTCCGCGCCGGATATCTACGGGAAAAATATTGCTAACCCTATCGCCACGATTTGGGCCGGGGCAATGATGCTCGATTTTCTCGGCAATGGCGATGAGCGTTTCCAGCAAGCGCATAACGGTATTCTGGCAGCAATTGAAGAAGTGATTGCTCACGGGCCGAAAACACCTGATATGAAAGGCAATGCCACCACGCCACAGGTTGCCGACGCGATTTGCAAAATTATTTTGCGTTAAGGTCAAACCAGTTTATTTGAACCGCGTCACTGACGCGGTTTTTTTATTCGTTCTTTGCAGTAAATAACCTGCGTCATTTCACCTTTTATTGTTTCCGTTTCGTGTTTTATGGCTTTCCGTATTCTTAATTGTTTAATTTATATAACATGCAAATTTTGTTACGCGTACGTTAGGTTCCGCCGTACAGGTATTGGTTTTGCTGGCAATGGGACTGGTGATTTATTTAGCCACCAGTAAATACGGCAATATTCGTCTTGGCGAAGGAAAACCGGAATACAGCACGCTCTCCTGGCTGTTTATGTTTATTTGTGCCGGTTTAGGTTCTTCTACGCTTTATTGGGGGGTTGCTGAATGGGCCTATTATTATCAAACGCCTGGATTAAATATCGCACCGCGTTCACAACAGGCACTCGAATTTAGCGTTCCCTACTCTTTCTTCCACTGGGGCATCAGCGCCTGGGCAACTTATACGCTGGCCTCATTAATCATGGCTTATCACTTTCATGTGCGGAAAAACAAAGGTCTGAGCCTTTCCGGCATTATTGCTGCTATTACCGGCGTTCGCCCGCAAGGCCCATGGGGAAAACTGGTCGATTTGATGTTCCTGATCGCCACTGTCGGCGCACTGACCATTTCCCTTGTTGTTACCGCAGCAACCTTTACCCGTGGGCTTTCCGCGCTGACCGGTTTACCCGATAACTTCACCGTGCAGGCATTTGTGATCCTGCTTTCCGGCGGCATTTTTTGCCTAAGCTCGTGGATTGGTATCAACAACGGTTTGCAACGTCTGAGCAAAATGGTTGGCTGGGGCGCGTTCCTGCTGCCATTACTGGTGCTGATTGTCGGCCCAACCGAATTTATTACCAACAGCATCATCAATGCCATCGGCCTGACCACGCAAAACTTCCTGCAAATGAGCTTATTCACCGATCCGCTTGGCGATGGTTCATTTACCCGCAACTGGACCGTTTTCTACTGGCTGTGGTGGATCTCATACACCCCTGGCGTAGCAATGTTTGTCACCCGCGTTTCCCGCGGTCGTAAGATTAAAGAAGTTATCTGGGGACTGATCCTCGGCAGCACCGTCGGTTGCTGGTTCTTCTTTGGCGTAATGGAAAGCTATGCCATTCATCAGTTTATCAATGGCGTAATCAACGTCCCACAGGTGCTGGAAACACTGGGCGGCGAAACAGCTGTACAGCAAGTTCTGATGTCGTTGCCAGCCGGTAAATTGTTCCTCGCCGCATACCTGGGCGTGATGATTATTTTCCTTGCCTCGCATATGGATGCAGTGGCCTACACCATGGCGGCGACCAGTACGCGTAATCTCCAGGAAGGTGACGATCCTGACCGTGGGCTGCGTCTTTTCTGGTGCGTGGTGATCACTCTGATCCCGCTTTCCATCTTGTTTACCGATGCTTCGCTGGAAACGATGAAAACCACCGTCGTGCTCACAGCCCTTCCCTTCCTCGTCATTTTACTGGTGAAAGTCGGCGGGTTTATTCGCTGGCTGAAACAGGATTACGCCGACATTCCGGCTCATCAAGTTGAACATTATCTCCCGCAGACACCGGTTGAAGCCCTGGAAAAAACGCCAGTGCTCCCTGCGGGAACCGTATTCAAAGGCGACAACTGAGCGCCATCATCCTAACGATAAAGGTATCCCTATGAGCAATCTGAGCCCTGACTTTGTACTACCCGAAAATTTTTGCGCTAACCCGCAAGAGGCGTGGACCATTCCTGCCCGTTTTTATACCGATCAGAACGCGTTTGAACACGAAAAAGAGAACGTCTTCGCCAAAAGCTGGATTTGCGTCGCTCACAGCAGCGAACTGGCGAATGCCAATGATTATGTGACGCGTGAGATCATTGGCGAAAGCATCGTGCTGGTACGCGGTCGTGATAAGGTTTTGCGCGCGTTCTATAACGTGTGTCCGCACCGTGGTCATCAGTTGTTGAGCGGTGAAGGAAAAGCAAAAAATGTGATTACCTGCCCGTATCACGCATGGGCATTCAAACTCGATGGCAACCTGGCCCATGCACGTAACTGCGAAAACGTCGCCAATTTCGATAGCGACAAAGCGCAACTGGTTCCGGTGCGTCTGGAAGAATATGCCGGATTCGTCTTCATCAACATGGACCCCAACGCCACCAGCGTAGAAGATCAGTTACCCGGTCTGGGCGCGAAAGTGCTGGAAGCCTGCCCGGAAGTCCACGATCTGAAACTGGCGGCCCGCTTTACCACCCGCACGCCTGCCAACTGGAAGAACATTGTCGATAACTATCTCGAGTGCTATCACTGTGGTCCGGCGCATCCAGGTTTCTCCGACTCCGTACAGGTTGATCGTTACTGGCACACCATGCACGGTAACTGGACGCTGCAATACGGTTTCGCCAAACCGTCCGAACAGTCGTTTAAATTTGAAGAGGGTACGGATGCGGCATTCCACGGTTTCTGGCTGTGGCCGTGCACGATGCTGAACGTCACCCCGATCAAAGGGATGATGACGGTCATTTATGAATTCCCGGTGGATTCTGAAACTACCCTGCAAAACTACGATATTTACTTCACCAATGAAGAGTTAACCGACGAGCAAAAATCGCTGATTGAGTGGTATCGCGATGTGTTCCGTCCGGAAGATTTACGTCTGGTTGAAAGCGTACAGAAAGGGCTGAAATCGCGTGGCTATCGTGGTCAGGGGCGCATCATGGCCGACAGTAGCGGTAGTGGCATTTCCGAACATGGTATCGCCCATTTCCATAATCTGCTGGCGCAGGTGTTTAAGGACTAATGACATCGGCGGCGGTATTTTCCGCCGCTGGGCTGATTTTTGATGGAGTACAGCAATGTCAGACTATCAAATGTTTGAAGTACAGGTGAGTCAGGTGGAACCGCTTACCGAACAGGTGAAACGCTTCACGCTGGTGGCAACCGATGGCAAACCGCTGCCTGCGTTCACCGGAGGAAGTCACATCATTGTGCAGATGAGCGATGGTGATAACCAGTACAGCAATGCGTATTCACTACTGAGTTCGCCGCATGACACCTCTTGTTATCAGATTGCCGTTCGGCTGGAGGAAAACTCGCGCGGCGGTTCCCGCTTTTTGCATCAGCAGGTAAAAGTGGGCGATCGGTTAACGATTTCAACGCCTAATAACCTGTTTGCGCTAATTCCCTCAGCCAGAAAGCATCTGTTTATCGCGGGCGGTATTGGTATCACCCCTTTCCTGTCGCACATGGCAGAGCTGCAACACAGCGACGTCGACTGGCAGCTACATTACTGCTCGCGAAATCCAGAAAGTTGCGCATTTCGTGATGAGCTAGTCCAGCATCCGCAGGCTGAGAAAGTCCATTTGCATCATTCATCAACCGGAACACGACTGGAATTAGCGCGATTATTGGCGGATATCGAACCTGGCACACACGTTTATACCTGTGGCCCCGAGGCGCTAATTGAAGCGGTAAGAAGTGAAGCTGCGCGTCTGGACATCGCCGCCGATACGCTGCACTTTGAGCAATTTGCTATCGAAGACAAAACTGGCGATGCATTTACCCTGGTGCTTGCCCGTTCCGGAAAAGAGTTTGTGGTGCCGGAAGAGATGACTATTTTGCAGGTTATTGAAAATAATAAAGCCGCGAAAGTGGAATGTTTATGTCGTGAAGGGGTATGCGGAACCTGCGAAACAGCAATACTGGAAGGTGAAGCTGACCATCGGGATCAATATTTTAGCGATGAAGAGCGTGCCAGCCAGCAAAGTATGTTGATCTGTTGTTCGCGTGCGAAGGGTAAACGCCTGGTGTTGGATTTGTAGTTTGCCGAAGCCGGATGTGGCGCTGAGCGCGCCCAGTCCGGCTTCGGAAGATTTTACTGCGGATATTCCTGCAATAAATTGTGTAATGCTTCCGCCATCAGCTCACCACGCCAGCCGGAAATCAGCTCCGGCAAATTGTTCTGCGGTTTCAGTTTCCAGTGCCAGTTCAGCAGTTGGTTGATTTGCCGACGCGATGCCAGCAATTCGGCGCTGATCTTATGCGTTTCGCTCACGTCAGTAATCAGCGACTTAATCGCTTTAAACGCTTTACGATAACCCGGCATGTCCATCAGGTTAAGCATCGGCTGCGGTAAGGCATCTTCCGGCAATGTCTGCGCTTTTTCCACCAGCGCTAGCAGCGTTTTACCGTGAAAGCGGATTTCGCTACCGGATAAACCCAGGCTGTCCAGTTCGCCTAAACTTCCCGGCATATAACGCGCTACCGACCACAAATGCTCTTCACGCACGACAAAGTTCACCGCCAGATCGCGCTCTCGCGCCTTGCGCAGTCGCCAGTCGGCTAACAGTTGCAGACAGGCCAGTTGGCGTGTGCGTAATTGCCAGGCATTGGTGATATCACGCCAGGCATCTTCCGGCGCAACGACTTCCTGACGACGCATTTGCATCAGGCGGCATTCATCCAGCGCCGCAGGTAGCCAGCCGGAGGCCTCCGTTTCTACCATAAGCTTGGCGGTGATCGGTAACAGATACCAGACATCCGCCGCTGCGTATTCACACTGACGTTCGGTCAGCGGTCTGGCCAGCCAGTCGGTGCGCGATTCACTCTTGTCCAGCGTAACGCCGGAATACTCTTCCACCATGGAAGCGAAACCCCATGACATCGGGCGTCCGCAGAAGGCAGCAAGGATTTGCGTGTCAATCAAGGGTTGTGGTAATTCGCCAAAGACATTGAGGAACACTTCCAGATCTTCACTGCCTGCATGGAGAAATTTTGTGATGGACGGATCGCGCAGGATCGCTTTCAGCGGTGACCAGTCGGTGATCCCGAGTGGATCGATTAGCGCCAGATGCTCGCCATCGAAAAGTTGAATCAACCCCAGCTGCGGGTAATAAGTGCGCGTACGAACAAATTCAGTATCCAGGGCTATCGCCGGAAAGGCACGGACGGCTTCACACAAAGAAGCCAGCGCATCGTCCGTGGTAATCATTTGGTAATTCAAATTGTTTTCTCTTTAGTGGGCGTCAAAAAAAACGCCGGATTAACCGGCGTCTGACGACTGACTTAACGCTCAGGCTTTATTGTCCACTTTGCCGCGCGCTTCGTCACGTAATTCTCGTCGCAAAATTTTTCCGACGTTAGATTTCGGTAACTCATCACGAAACTCCACCAGCTTCGGTACTTTGTATCCCGTGAGCTGACGGCGGCAAAAAGTCACCAGTGACTCTTCGGTAAGCGATGGATCTTTTTTCACTACAAAGATTTTCACCGCTTCACCACTGGAGCCGGAAGGTACGCCAACAGCCGCGACTTCCTGTACGCCAGGATGCTGCATGACGACATCTTCAATCTCGTTGGGATAGACGTTAAAACCGGAAACCAGAATCATGTCTTTTTTACGATCGACAATGCGCAGGAATCCTTCTTCATCCATTACCGCGATGTCGCCGGTGTGTAACCAGCCATTTTTGATGATTTCATCGGTAGCATCGGGACGCTGCCAGTAACCCAGCATCACCTGCGGTCCTTTGACACAAAGCTCACCCGGTTGACCTGGTGGTACTTCATTATCATCATCATCCACCAGTTTGGCTTCCGTCGACGGCACCGGCAAACCGATGCTACCACTATGATAATCAATATCATATGGGTTAACGCTGACCAGCGGCGCACACTCGGTAAGGCCATAGCCTTCCAGCAGATACTGTCCGGTCAGTTTCACCCAACGCTCTGCCACCACTTGCTGCACTGGCATCCCACCGCCTGCGGAAAGATGCAGACTGGAGAAATCCAGCTGCTGGAACTCTTTATTGTTCAGCAACGCATTGAACAAGGTGTTAACGCCCGTGATAGCGGTAAACGGATATTTCGCTAACTCTTTTACCAACCCTGGAATATCGCGCGGGTTAGTGATAAGCAGGTTCTGCCCACCCAGTTCGATAAACAGCAGGCAGTTAATGGTCAGGGCAAAAATGTGATACAGCGGCAGCGCCGTCACCACCAGCTCTTTGCCCGGATGCAACAGCGGACCATAGGTCGCGTTAACCTGTTCCAGGTTCGCCAGCATATTGCGGTGAGTCAGCATCGCGCCTTTCGCCACACCAGTGGTGCCGCCGGTGTATTGCAGAAAAGCTAAATCTTCCGGCACCAGTTCGGGTTTGACGTACTGCATCCGGTAGCCGTTATGCAGTGCGCTACGAAATGAAATGGCATCTGGCAGATGGTATTTCGGCACCAAACGCTTGATGTATTTAACAACGAAATTGACTACCGTGCCTTTTGCCGTAGATAGCTGATCGCCCATACGGGTCAGAATTACGTGCTGAACGGCGGTTTTATCAACCACTTTTTCCAGTGTGTGAGCAAAGTTAGACACGATAACAATCGCCGATGCGCCGCTATCGTTAAGCTGATGCTCAAGCTCACGCGGGGTATACAACGGGTTAACGTTTACGACGATCATCCCGGCACGCAAAATGCCAAACAGCGCCACCGGATATTGCAATAAATTAGGCATCATCAACGCAACGCGATCGCCTTTCTTCAGCCCCAACCCTTGTTGCAAATAAGCGGCAAACGCGCGACTGCGTTCTTCCAGCTTGCGGAAGGTCATTACCTCCCCCATATTCACAAACGCAGGTTGATCGGCGTAGCGCGCGACCGACTGCTCAAACATATCTACCAGAGATTGATAACGGTCAGGGTTGATCTCCGTCGGAACGTCCGCGGGATAACGGTTAAGCCAAACCTTCTTCAATTCTTCACCTCTAAAATGCGTGTTCGTCGTCATCGCAACCCCAAATGATATACATGCCGTTAACATAATATTAACTCATCATACCAGCTTGATAATTACCCAACGAAAAGGTTGCGAAGCGCGTCACTATTTATTTTTATCTTTACCGTAAGAATGCAGAAACAGCGGACCAGCCGCTGTTTCTTTTTCTTTAAAAACAAGCAATTATTCAGTTACAACTGTTTGTACTCTCGCGGGGCCGGGATTATACCAGCCCCATCCGCCGTAGCCATAGGGCCAGCCACGACCGCCATAAAACCATGGATCAATCGGCTGAGGCGGCATAATCACCTGCTGGGTTAAATGCCAACGTTTGTAACCCGTTACTTGCATCACCATAAATTTATAGGGCGTATTGCCGATTTTGCCGTCAACCGCACCAGTGATTGGCCCGACTACCGTAACCAGTTGTCCACGGAAATCCACCGGGTCCAGAAAACCGTTCACATCGGCATAAATGCGACCGCGAGAAGGTTCTCCCAGCGTCGGTCTGGCTCCGCTGTCCAGCGGTACGGTAGCAATTTCCAGGCGAGTTTTCCCTTGCTGGTTTTGTACCGCAACCACTTTGCCACCAAAGCGTGCCTCCTGACCAACGTACAGCTGCGGCGCACTCATCACCCGAACTAAATCTTGTTGCGGCGTGGGACTGCTGCCTTTAATGGCGTCCGGCACAGTGACACAACCGCTCAGCATTAGCGCAAACGTACCTGCCAGTATGCCTTTGATAACATTCTTTTGAACCGCCATGGTGCGACTCCTTTTTTTCTCAGGGCATACTCTTAAGATTCATTCTTTGCCCGGAAGTTTCTTCCATGCGACGTTGTTACGTAAATAAACCGGTTCGGCATGTTCCACCGCCACCGTTTTACCCTCGGCAAACATCTGACACGCAATCGGCAGCATATCTTCCGCCGCTGGCAGTAAAACTTCTCCGTCGCGCAAAACCAGCCCGCTCTCTTTACCGAGATCCGGCCAGGCTTGCCAGCCCGTCCCTACCGTTACCCATTCGCCGGAAAGCTGTTGCATTCGTTCATGAACGAGTTCGGGTTTGAGTACGGCTTCGGTTTCTTCACCGTGCCAGATACCGTTTTCATCACGCTGATATTCGGCCCAGTAAACTTCGCCCATTCGCGCGTCAATGGCTGCCAGCACGCGGGTTGCGCCGTTTTTGCGCCACGCCCCTTGCGCCATCGTCATTAGCGTGGAGACGCCAATCATCGGTAGCTCTGCGCCAAGTGCCAGCCCTTGCGCAATGCCAATACCAATGCGCACGCCGGTAAAGCTACCGGGGCCGCGCCCGTAAGCCAGAGCGTTAATATCAGTCAGGGAAGTTCCGCTGGTGGTCAGGATATCCTGCACCATCGGTAAGATTCGTTGAGTATGTTCACGAGGGCAAAGCTCAAAATGAGCGTTGACAGTACCGTCGTTCCACAGGGCGACAGAGCAGGCCTCTGTCGCGGTATCGATAGCCAGAATTCGCATGGGTCTTCGTGCTTAGATCAATAAAAAGGCGCGCATCATACCATACTCCGTAACAAATTACCTGGAGGATGGTATCGCAAGGAAACGAACCGCACGGGCAATGTCACGAGTGCGTGGCGCGGGCGGCAGACTGGCGAGAAACGTCGCGCCGTAAGGACGCATCACCAGCCGATTGTCACAAATCACCAGCACGCCACGATCGTCGGCGTCGCGAATCAGTCGCCCTACCCCCTGTTTGAGAGTAATGACGGCATCTGGTAGTTGCACTTCATCGAACGGGTCGCCACCGCGCAAACGACAATCTTCCATGCGCGCTTTTAACAGTGGATCATCCGGCGAGGTAAACGGCAACTTGTCGATAATCACCAATGACAATGTATCGCCACGCACGTCCACCCCTTCCCAGAAACTACTGGTTGCCACAAGAAGCGCGTTACCGGCGCTGACAAATTGCTGCAACAGTTGCCCTTTGCTGGTTTCCCCCTGCAACAAAACGGGAAGCGTCATGGTAGCGCGGAACTGCTCGGCCAGATCACGCATCATGGCGTGCGAGGTACAAAGCATAAAACAACGACCGTTGTTAGCTTCGATGATCGGTCGCAGCATTGCCGCTAACTGGCGAGCAGAACCTGGCTGGTTGGTTTGCGGCAGATTGCGCGGCACACAGAGTAACGCCTGGCGGCTGTAATCAAACGGGCTTGGCAATAGCAACGACTCCGCCTGTTCTATCCCAAGCCGCGAGGTGAAATGATGCAGATCGTCGTTCACCGACAGCGTTGCTGAGGTGAAGATCCAGCTACCAGGCTTTTGCGCCATTAACTCTTTGAATTTATCCGCCACGCTGAGCGGCGTGAGAGCCAGAGTAAAATGGCGCGAAGTGCATTCGTACCAGTAGCTGTAGCCCGGCTGATTGATCTCTTTTAGCCGCTTCAGCCGTGTGCGATACAACGTAGCGCGCTCAAATGCCGCATCCAGCAAGGCGGAACGCCCCAGTGACAGTTTCGCCACGTCATAACAAAGTTCCAGGGTGTCATCGAGCAGTAAAAATGCCCGCTGAATTTGCGGATTAGCTAACAGCTCACGCAGGTTACCGCGATAACCTGGCTCACCGAGTTGCAGACGAAAATCCTGCGCACTCTGGGCAAGACGATCAGCGCACTTTTGTAACTGCTGGGTGTCTTTTAATTCGGTGCGGTAAGCGATGGTGATGTCTTTTGCCAGGTCGAGCAGTTGTCGACTGGAGAGTGACTGACCAAAATACTGGCTGGCAATGTCCGGTAGCTGGTGGGCTTCGTCGAAGATCATGACGTCCGCTTCCGGGATCAGTTCGCCAAATCCACTCTCTTTAACCACCATATCCGCCAGAAAGAGATGATGGTTTACCACCACCACATCGGCGTCCATCGCTTTTTTACGTGCTTTGACCACAAAGCAATCTTTATACATCGGGCAGTCGCTGCCAAGACAGTTGTCGTTGGTGCTGGTGACCAGCGGCCACGCCTGTGAATCTTCCGCCACGCTGACGCAGGTGCTGATATCACCATCGACTGTTTGATTAGACCAGGAGCGCAGCAGGATCACATCGCTTAAGATTTGTACCGGCAGATCGCCCCCCGCCAGCGCCTGCTGTTCGAGACGTTCGAGGCAGAGGTAGTTTGAGCGCCCTTTCAGCAGCGCCACGTTGCCCGTATATTTCAATGCCTTTGAGACTGTTGGCAAATCGCGGCTGTAGAGCTGATCCTGCAACGCTTTTGAGCCGGTCGAGATAATGACTTTCTTTTTCGCCCGCAGCGCAGGAGCCAGGTAAGCGTAGGTTTTGCCCGTACCGGTTCCTGCTTCCACCACCAGCGGCTGGCCTTTTTCTATCGCCTGGGTGACGGCTACCGCCATCTGTCGCTGTGGTTCTCGCGGCTTAAAGCCTGGTATCGCTTTCGCCAGCTGACCGTCTGGTGCAAAATCGTCCGTCACACTACCCCCTGTTGATTTGAACAGGGATTATGTCAGGATGAGGGCGCTTTCGCCAGTTGAAGTGGTGACGGCGACCTCACATTGTGGCAGTCTTTGCAGCACGAAAATGGAAGGATAATGAGGACAAAATGATGACTATCGTTCGTATCGATGCTGAAGCCCGCTGGTCTGATGTGGTAATCCACAACAACACGCTCTACTACACTGGTGTACCGGAAAACCTCGACGCCGATGCCTTTGAGCAAACCGCCAACACGCTGGCGCAGATTGATGCCGTGCTGGAAAAACAGGGCAGCAATAAATCGAGCATTCTGGATGCCACCATTTTCCTGGCCGATAAAAACGACTTCGCGGCGATGAATAAAGCGTGGGATGCCTGGGTTGTCGCGGGTCATGCGCCGGTGCGCTGCACGGTACAAGCGGGTTTGATGAACCCGAAGTATAAAGTTGAAATTAAGATTGTGGCTGCGGTGTAAGCTTTATCGAAGCAAAATAAGTCAGACGATAATTTATCGATAATACTGGTCGGTTTTACATAAATCGACCAGAGATTAAGATATTACCTGTTGATGCTCCTGCTAATTCATTATTTATTTTTATAATTTCAATTTTATCTATAAAACTAACTATATAAATAACCATAACCATGCCGTTGTGTTCGCCCTCTGACTAGCAACTCTGGTTTTCTTTCTTAGCTGAATAATCTGGTTATAGCGTGAGGACTGACCGTTAAATTTCTCCATCTTACTGGATAACACACCATGAGCTGCTACCTTTAAAACACCTGAATGTCAACAGGTTAACTCGTGCCATATCGTTATAATCCCTTTGATATTAGATGCAAATTAAGGTCATATATAGTCTTATCGATAACATGGTTAATTTTAAGGATAAGAATATGCCTGCTGTAATAGATAAAGCCCTGGATTTCATTGGTGCCATGGATGTATCAGCGCCAACACCAAGTTCGATGAATGAAAGCACGGCGAAGGGAATCTTTAAATATTTAAAAGAACTGGGAGTACCCGCGAGTGCCGCTGATATTACGGCGCGAGCTGACCAGGAAGGCTGGAACCCTGGGTTCACGGAAAAAATGGTTGGATGGGCAAAAAAAATGGAGACAGGTGAACGCTCTGTGATTAAAAATCCTGAATACTTTTCAACATATATGCAGGAAGAACTAAAAGCACTGGTCTGAGTTAAATTTATATCAGCATAAATGGGTCAGGACGCTTTTAATCACATATAAAAAGCGTCCTTTTTCTCACAATCAAATGATCATCGGCTTCTATAACGAAATCGATACGGATTAGTGTGTTACTCGTCTTCATCCTCAAAACGCGCCACGATTCGCTCGCCGGAGTGGTTGGCACGCAGCTCTTCTGCCACCAGCGCGATTGCCTGGCCGCTGCTCATCCCTTGTGCCATCAGTTCCTGGATCCGCTCGACAGCTTTTTGCTGCTGTTCATGGGTGAGTGAAGGTAAACCTGCAAACATTGTTAACTCCTGCTAAATTGTTGGCGCTAATTATTTCATGCTACCCGGCACATAGCCAGTAGAGTCAGGACTGATGAAGACGTTATCTCCCGCTGTGATTACTTTACCCTGGCGTCAGGACGCCGCTGAATTTTATTTCTCCCGCTTAAGCCACCTGCCGTGGGCGATGCTTTTACACTCCGGCTATGCCGATCATCCGTATAGCCGCTTTGATATTGTGGTCGCCGAGCCGATTTGCACTTTAACCACTTTCGGTAAAGAAACCGTTGTTAGTGAAAGCGAAAAACGCACAACGACCACTGATGACCCGCTACAGGTGCTCCAGCAGGTGCTGGATCGCGCAGACATTCGCCCAACGCATAACGAAGATTTGCCATTTCAGGGCGGCGCACTGGGGTTGTTTGGCTACGATCTGGGCCGCCGTTTTGAGTCACTGCCAGAAATTGCGGAACAAGATATCGTTCTGCCGGATATGGCAGTGGGTATCTACGATTGGGCGCTCATTGTCGACCACCAGCGTCATACAGTTTCTTTGCTGAGTCATAATGATGTCAATGCCCGTCGGGCCTGGCTGGAAAGCCAGCAATTCTCGCCGCAGGAAGATTTCACGCTCACTTCCGACTGGCAATCCAATATGACCCGCGAGCAGTACGGCGAAAAATTTCGCCAGGTACAGGAATATCTGCACAGCGGTGATTGCTATCAGGTGAATCTCGCCCAGCGTTTTCATGCGACCTATTCTGGCGATGAATGGCAGGCATTCCTTCAGCTTAATCAGGCCAACCGCGCGCCATTTAGCGCTTTTTTACGTCTTGAACAGGGTGCAATTTTAAGCCTTTCGCCAGAGCGGTTTATTCTTTGTGATAATAGTGAAATCCAGACCCGCCCGATTAAAGGCACGCTACCACGCATGCCCGATCCTCAGGAAGATAGCAAACAAGCAGAAAAACTGGCGAACTCAGCGAAAGATCGTGCCGAAAATCTGATGATTGTCGATTTAATGCGTAATGATATCGGTCGTGTTGCCGTAGCCGGTTCGGTAAAAGTACCAGAGCTGTTCGTGGTGGAACCCTTCCCTGCCGTGCATCATCTGGTCAGCACTATAACGGCGCGACTACCAGAACAGTTACACGCCAGCGATCTGCTGCGCGCAGCTTTTCCTGGTGGCTCAATAACCGGGGCTCCGAAAGTACGGGCTATGGAAATTATCGACGAACTGGAACCGCAGCGACGTAATGCCTGGTGCGGCAGCATTGGCTATTTGAGCTTTTGCGGCAACATGGATACCAGCATTACTATCCGCACGCTGACTGCCATTAACGGACAAATATACTGCTCTGCGGGCGGTGGAATTGTCGCCGATAGCCAGGAAGAAGCGGAATATCAGGAAACTTTTGATAAAGTTAATAAGATATTACGCCAACTGGAGAAGTAAGACGTGGAATACCGTAGCCTGACGCTTGATGATTTTTTATCTCGCTTTCAACTTTTGCGCCCGCAAATTAACCGGGAAACCCTAAATCATCGTCAGGCTGCCGTGTTAATCCCCATCGTCCGTCGACCGCAACCGGGGTTGTTGCTGACTCAGCGTTCAATTCATCTGCGTAAACACGCTGGACAAGTGGCATTCCCTGGAGGTGCAGTCGATGACACGGACGCATCAGTTATCGCCGCCGCGCTGCGCGAAGCTGAAGAAGAGGTCGCTATACCGCCTTCCGCCGTTGAAGTTATCGGCGTGCTGCCGCCCGTCGATAGCGTAACTGGCTATCAGGTAACCCCAGTGGTCGGCATTATCCCGCCCGATCTGCCGTATCGCGCCAGTGAAGATGAAGTCTCGGCGGTGTTTGAAATGCCGCTCGCCCAGGCATTACATCTGGGTCGTTATCACCCTTTAGATATCTACCGCCGTGGCGATTCACATCGGGTATGGCTGTCCTGGTACGAACAGTATTTTGTATGGGGAATGACCGCAGGCATAATTCGTGAGCTGGCGCTGCAAATTGGTGTGAAACCCTGACTATACTTATCTTTACATCTACAAAACACTACTTGAGACAATCATCGCAATATTAGTTAAATCGCGGTTTTTGATTAGTTTAATTCATGTGAATAGTTAAGCCAGTCGCCGCGTTCCCTCTTACACTATGCGCTGTTATTAGTTCGTTACTGGAAGTCCAGTCACCTTGTCAGGAGTATTATCGTGATTAGTCTATTCGACATGTTTAAGGTGGGGATTGGTCCCTCATCTTCCCATACCGTAGGGCCTATGAAGGCGGGTAAACAGTTCGTCGATGATCTGGTCGAAAAAGGCTTACTGGATAGCGTTACTCGCGTTGCCGTGGACGTTTATGGTTCACTGTCGCTGACGGGTAAAGGCCACCACACCGATATCGCCATTATTATGGGTCTTGCAGGTAACGAACCTGCCACCGTGGATATCGACAGTATTCCCGGTTTTATTCGCGACGTAGAAGAGCGCGAACGTCTGCTGCTGGCACAGGGACGGCATGAAGTGGATTTCCCGCGCGACAACGGGATGCGTTTTCATAACGGCAACCTGCCGCTGCATGAAAACAGTATGCAAATCCACGCCTATAACGGCGATGAAGTCGTCTACAGCAAAACTTATTATTCCATCGGCGGCGGTTTTATCGTCGATGAAGAACACTTTGGTCAGGATGCTGCCAACGAAGTGAGCGTGCCGTATCCGTTCAAATCTGCCACCGAACTGCTCGCGTACTGTAATGAAACCGGCTATTCGCTGTCTGGTCTCGCTATGCAGAACGAACTGGCGCTGCACAGCAAGAAAGAGATCGACGAGTATTTCGCGCATGTCTGGCAAACCATGCAGGCATGTATCGATCGCGGGATGAACACCGAAGGTGTACTGCCAGGCCCGCTGCGCGTGCCACGTCGTGCGTCTGCCCTGCGCCGGATGCTGGTTTCCAGCGATAAACTGTCTAACGATCCGATGAATGTCATTGACTGGGTAAACATGTTTGCGCTGGCAGTTAACGAAGAAAACGCCGCCGGTGGTCGTGTGGTAACTGCGCCAACCAACGGTGCCTGCGGTATCGTTCCGGCAGTGCTGGCTTACTATGACCACTTTATTGAATCGGTCAGCCCGGACATCTATACCCGTTACTTTATGGCAGCGGGCGCGATTGGTGCATTGTATAAAATGAACGCCTCTATTTCCGGTGCGGAAGTTGGTTGCCAGGGCGAAGTGGGTGTTGCCTGTTCAATGGCTGCTGCGGGTCTTGCAGAACTGCTGGGCGGTAGCCCGGAACAGGTTTGCGTGGCGGCGGAAATTGGCATGGAACACAACCTTGGTTTAACCTGCGACCCGGTTGCAGGGCAGGTTCAGGTGCCGTGCATTGAGCGTAATGCCATTGCCTCTGTGAAGGCGATTAACGCCGCGCGGATGGCTCTGCGCCGCACCAGTGCACCGCGCGTCTCGCTGGATAAGGTCATCGAAACGATGTACGAAACCGGTAAGGACATGAACGCCAAATACCGCGAAACCTCACGCGGTGGTCTGGCAATCAAAGTCCAGTGTGACTAATACTTCTTACTCGCCCATCTGCAACGGATGGGCGAATTTATACCCGCTTTCTCGTCTGCTGTAATATTCCCCACTACACTTCCACTGTTGCGTCAGGCGTTTGTCGCCATACGCTTACAGGGTGGCCCGCATGCAAAAAGCACAACGGATCATTAAAACCTATCGTCGTAATCGAATGATTGTTTGTACGATTTGCGCACTCGTTACGCTCGCTTCGACCCTGAGCGTGCGATTTATTTCACAGCGTAACTTAAATCAACAACGGGTAGTACAATTCGCCAATCACGCTGTAGAGGAATTAGATAAAGTACTGCTTCCCCTACAGGCAGGTAGCGAAGTCTTGCTTCCGCTGATTGGTCTGCCCTGCTCTGTCGCCCATTTGCCATTACGTAAACAGGCGGCAAAACTCCAAACTGTGCGATCCATTGGCCTGGTGCAAGACGGCACACTTTATTGCTCCAGCATTTTTGGTTATCGCAATGTGCCCGTCGTGGACATTCTGGCTGAACTTCCTGCACCGCAACCACTTTTACGCCTGACGATCGACCGTGCCCTGATTAAAGGCAGTCCGGTTTTGATTCAATGGACGCCTGCAGCGGGCAGTAGCAATGCTGGGGTCATGGAGATGATTAACATCGACTTACTGACGGCAATGCTGCTTGAGCCACAACTGCCGCAAATCAGTAGCGCCAGCCTGACGGTGGACAAACGGCATTTGCTCTATGGTAATGGGCTGGTAGATTCCCTTCCGCAACCTGAAGACAATGAAAACTATCAGGTTTCTTCGCAACGCTTTCCTTTTACCATTAACGTTAATGGTCCGGGGGCTACGGCGCTGGCATGGCACTATCTTCCAACACAATTACCGCTGGCGGTGCTGCTAAGTTTACTGGTGGGCTACATCGCCTGGCTGGCGACCGCTTACCGAATGAGCTTTTCCCGCGAAATCAATCTGGGCCTGGCGCAACATGAGTTCGAATTGTTCTGTCAGCCTTTGCTTAATGCGCGCAGCCAGCAATGTATTGGTGTAGAGATTTTGCTGCGCTGGAACAATCCGCGTCAGGGCTGGATTTCACCGGATGTGTTTATTCCTATCGCGGAAGAACATCATTTAATTGTGCCACTGACCCGCTATGTGATGGCAGAAACCATTCGTCAGCGCCATGTTTTCCCGATGAGTAGTCAGTTTCATGTTGGCATTAACGTCGCACCCAGCCATTTTCGCCGTGGTGTGCTGATAAAAGATCTCAATCAGTACTGGTTTAGCGCTCACCCGATTCAGCAACTGATCCTCGAAATCACCGAACGCGATGCCTTACTGGATGTTGATTATCGGATTGCCCGCGAGCTGCATCGTAAAAACGTCAAACTGGCGATTGATGACTTCGGCACCGGCAACAGCTCGTTTTCCTGGCTTGAAACATTACGTCCTGACGTGCTGAAAATTGATAAGTCATTTACCGCAGCTATAGGTTCTGACGCGGTTAACTCGACGGTGACCGATATCATCATCGCGCTGGGGCAAAGACTGAATATTGAACTGGTGGCGGAGGGCGTGGAAACGCAAGAACAGGCGAAGTATTTGCGCCGTCATGGCGTGCATATTTTGCAAGGGTATTTGTACGCACAGCCGATGCCGCTACGTGATTTTCCCAAATGGCTGGCGGGCAGCCAACCGCCGCCCGCCCGGCATAATGGACATATCACGCCCATTATGCCGTTACGTTAACGCTTACTCATCTTCATCGTGCGCCGGTTGCTCTTTAACAATGCGAACCAGATCAACACGATAATCATTGGCTTCAATGATGGTGATATGCAGTGGCCCTACATCAATCACATCGCCCACACGGGGAATGTGACCATTTGCCGAGATCACGAGGCCCGCGACCGTCGCGATATCATCGTCATCGGCAAGGTGCTCAACATCAAGCGCCTGCTGCAAGGCATGCAAATCTGTACCGCCTTTTACCAGCCAGCCGTCACCATCAGTAATGATTTCCGGCGTTTCGTCAGCGTCCGGGAATTCACCCGCAATGGCTTCCAGCACATCCAGCGGCGTGACCAGACCTTGTACCACACCAAACTCGTTGGTCACGATAACAAAGCTCCCGCGAGCACGACGCAGCACGCCCAACAGGTTGATCGGATCGAGGGTTTCCGGGACGATAATCGCCGGAGACGCCGAAGCAATCGCCGCCACATCAACGCCCTCTTCCAGCGCCACCAGCAGTTCTTTAGCACGTACAATACCGATGATTTCATCCAGTTCACCGCGACATACCGGGAACAGACTGTGCGGTGAAGAGAGCAGTTGCTCGCGGATTTCATCGACCCCGAGATTAGCGTCAACCCAGCTTATTTCACCGCGCGGCGTCATGATCCCGCGCAGAGAACGCGACGCCAGCGTCAGTACGCCGTTAATCATGTAACGTTCTTCTTCGGCAAATGCACCTTCCGGGATCGGCATCGGCATCGGGTTATCGGCATCGTGCTGAACATTGGCCTGACGTTTCCCGCCCATCAAACGCAGGATGGCATCGGCAGTACGCGCTCGCAGCGGCAAAGTCGACTGGTGGCGAATAAAGTTGCGACGCGCAATCTGGTTAAACACTTCGATGATGATCGAGAAGCCAATCGCGGCATACAGGTAACCTTTCGGAATGTAGAAACCGAAACCTTCTGCCACCAGACTCAGACCAATCATTAACAGGAAGCTCAGACAGAGCACCACCACCGTGGGGTGCTGGTTAACGAATCGCGTCAGCGGTTTGGATGCCAGCAACATAACCGCCATCGCAATCACTACCGCCGCCATCATCACCGGCAGATGGTTAACCATCCCTACTGCAGTAATTACCGCATCCAACGAGAAGACGGCGTCAAGGATGACAATCTGTGTGACGACCACCCAGAAACTGGCGTAGCCTTTACCGTGGCCGGAATCATGATCGCGGTTTTCCAGCCGTTCATGCAGTTCGGTTGTTGCTTTGAACAGCAAGAATATCCCCCCGAACAACATAATCAGGTCGCGTCCGGAGAAGGAGAAATCCATGACGGTAAATAGCGGTTTGGTCAGCGTGACCATCCATGAAATCAGCGACAGCAGCCCCAGACGCATAATCAGCGCCAGTGATAACCCCAGCAAACGCGCTTTATCGCGTTGTTTTGGCGGCAGTTTGTCAGCAAGAATGGCGATGAAGACCAGGTTATCGATACCCAGCACAATTTCGAGAACAACAAGCGTGAGTAGCCCCGCCCAAATTGAGGGGTCCATTAAGAATTCCATGACAAGCTCCTGCTTAAGGAATAGCTATTCGACGCCAGAAATAATGCAGGCGTAACGACAAAATGCAAACGAAAGGTGCGGCATAGAGTGCCAGAAAGGCAGGCGTTAAAAGGCCTGATGCTGAAATGACGTCGGTGACGATCCATACTGCGGGCTACTGCCCTATACTCCATGGTTGTTAAACGGGAGTTAAACATATCAGAGACGCCTCTGATTTGGCAAAGATTTACCTTCCTTTGCAAACGAATGTGACAAGGATATTTTACCTTTCGAAATTTCTGCTAATCGAAAGTTAAATTACGGATCTTCATCACATAAAATAATTTTTTCGATATCTAAAATAAATCGCGAAACGCAGGGGTTTTTGGTTGTAGCCCTTATCTGAATCGATTCGATTGTGGACGACGATTCAAAAATACATCTGGCACGTTGAGGTGTTAACGATAATAAAGGAGGTAGCAAGTGACCATTGCTATTGTTATAGGCACACATGGTTGGGCTGCAGAGCAGTTGCTTAAAACGGCAGAAATGCTGTTAGGCGAGCAGGAAAACGTCGGCTGGATCGATTTCGTTCCAGGTGAAAATGCCGAAACGCTGATTGAAAAGTACAACGCTCAGTTGGCAAAACTCGACACCACTAAAGGCGTGCTGTTTCTCGTTGATACATGGGGAGGCAGCCCGTTCAATGCTGCCAGCCGCATTGTCGTCGACAAAGAGCATTATGAAGTCATTGCAGGCGTTAACATTCCAATGCTCGTGGAAACGTTAATGGCCCGTGATGATGACCCAAGCTTTGATGAACTGGTGGCACTGGCAGTAGAAACAGGCCGTGAAGGCGTGAAAGCACTGAAAGCCAAACCGGTTGAAAAAGCCGCGCCAGCACCCGCTGCCGCAGCACCAAAAGCGGCTCCAACTCCGGCAAAACCAATGGGGCCAAACGACTACATGGTTATTGGCCTTGCGCGTATCGACGACCGTCTGATTCACGGTCAGGTCGCCACCCGCTGGACCAAAGAAACCAATGTCTCCCGTATTATTGTTGTTAGTGATGAAGTGGCTGCGGATACCGTTCGTAAGACACTGCTCACCCAGGTTGCACCTCCGGGCGTAACAGCACACGTAGTTGATGTTGCCAAAATGATTCGCGTCTACAACAACCCGAAATATGCTGGCGAACGCGTAATGCTGTTATTTACCAACCCAACAGATGTAGAGCGTCTCGTTGAAGGCGGCGTGAAAATCACCTCTGTTAACGTCGGTGGTATGGCATTCCGTCAGGGTAAAACCCAGGTGAATAACGCGGTTTCGGTTGATGAAAAAGATATCGAGGCGTTCAAGAAACTGAATGCGCGCGGTATTGAGCTGGAAGTCCGTAAGGTTTCCACCGATCCGAAACTGAAAATGATGGATCTGATCAGCAAAATCGATAAGTAACGTATTGTGTTGATTATCACTCAGTTTTCACACTTAAGTCTTACGTAAACAGGAGAAGTACAATGGAGATTACCACTCTTCAAATTGTGCTGGTATTTATCGTAGCCTGTATCGCAGGTATGGGATCAATCCTCGATGAATTTCAGTTTCACCGTCCGCTAATCGCGTGTACCCTGGTGGGTATCGTTCTTGGGGATATGAAAACCGGTATTATTATCGGTGGTACGCTGGAAATGATCGCGCTGGGCTGGATGAACATCGGTGCTGCAGTTGCGCCTGACGCCGCTCTGGCTTCTATCATTTCTACCATTCTGGTTATCGCAGGTCATCAGAGCATTGGTGCAGGTATCGCACTGGCAATCCCTCTGGCCGCTGCGGGCCAGGTACTGACCATCATCGTTCGTACTATTACCGTTGCTTTCCAGCACGCTGCGGATAAGGCTGCTGATAACGGCAACCTGACAGCGATTTCCTGGATCCACGTTTCTTCTCTGTTCCTGCAAGCAATGCGTGTGGCTATTCCGGCCGTCATCGTTGCGCTGTCTGTTGGTACCAGCGAAGTACAGAACATGCTGAATGCGATTCCGGAAGTGGTGACCAATGGTCTGAATATCGCCGGTGGCATGATCGTGGTGGTTGGTTATGCGATGGTTATCAACATGATGCGTGCTGGCTACCTGATGCCGTTCTTCTACCTCGGCTTCGTAACCGCAGCATTCACCAACTTTAACCTGGTTGCTCTGGGTGTGATTGGTACTGTTATGGCAGTGCTCTACATCCAACTTAGCCCGAAATACAACCGCGTAGCCGGTGCGCCTGCTCAGGCAGCTGGTAACAACGATCTCGATAACGAACTGGACTAACAGGTGAGCGAAATGGTTGATACAACTCAAACTACCACCGAGAAAAAACTCACTCAAAGTGATATTCGTGGCGTCTTCCTGCGTTCTAACCTCTTCCAGGGTTCATGGAACTTCGAACGTATGCAGGCACTGGGTTTCTGCTTCTCTATGGTACCGGCAATTCGTCGCCTCTACCCTGAGAACAACGAAGCTCGTAAACAAGCTATTCGCCGTCACCTGGAGTTCTTTAACACCCAGCCGTTCGTGGCTGCGCCGATTCTCGGCGTAACCCTGGCGCTGGAAGAACAGCGTGCTAATGGCGCAGAGATCGACGACGGTGCTATCAACGGTATCAAAGTCGGTTTGATGGGGCCACTGGCTGGTGTAGGCGACCCGATCTTCTGGGGAACCGTACGTCCGGTATTTGCAGCACTGGGTGCCGGTATCGCGATGAGCGGCAGCCTGTTAGGTCCGCTGCTGTTCTTCATCCTGTTTAACCTGGTGCGTCTGGCAACCCGTTACTACGGCGTAGCGTATGGTTACTCCAAAGGTATCGATATCGTTAAAGATATGGGTGGTGGCTTCCTGCAAAAACTGACGGAAGGGGCGTCTATCCTCGGCCTGTTTGTCATGGGGGCATTGGTTAACAAGTGGACACATGTCAACATCCCGCTGGTTGTCTCTCGCATTACTGACCAGACGGGCAAAGAACACGTTACTACTGTCCAGACTATTCTGGACCAGTTAATGCCAGGCCTGGTACCACTGCTGCTGACCTTTGCTTGTATGTGGCTACTGCGCAAAAAAGTTAACCCGCTGTGGATCATCGTTGGCTTCTTCGTCATCGGTATCGCTGGTTACGCTTGCGGCCTGCTGGGACTGTAAGACTGTTGTACACTACCGGGGCCTTTTGGCCCCGTTTTTTTATCTGGAGGATTAATGACAATCACGGACCTGGTACTGATTCTTTTCATCGCCGCACTCCTGGCCTTCGCGATCTACGATCAGTTCATCATGCCCCGCCGTAATGGCCCCACCCTGCTGGCAATTCCTTTGCTCCGGCGTGGTCGCATCGATAGCGTTATCTTCGTCGGATTGATTGTCATTCTTATCTATAACAACGTCACGAATCATGGTGCGTTAATAACGACATGGTTATTAAGCGCACTGGCTCTGATGGGTTTTTATATATTCTGGATCCGCGTTCCGAAGATCATCTTTAAACAAAAAGGTTTTTTCTTCGCCAATGTCTGGATTGAATATAGCCGAATCAAAGCGATGAACTTGTCGGAAGATGGCGTGTTGGTGATGCAATTAGAACAGCGTCGGCTGTTAATCCGCGTTCGAAATATCGACGATCTGGAAAAAATTTATAAGCTTCTCGTTTCAACTCAATAAGTTATGAATTTAGCCAAAGCTATGTTTAGTGTATTTTTAATAATCAGACATAGCTTAGGCTATATTACCTCTTCCCTTATTTGTTATTTATTTTAACGTTTCATTGATATATAAATCTAAATGTAAATCGTTATCAATAAAGCAATGAAATAATATATTCCAACAGTTGTTTTATATTCTCAAAATATGTTAAGGTTGCGCCCTCATTTGGGGAGTAGCCGATTTCCAGATTCCGGAAATGTACGTGTCAACATACTCGTTGCAAAACGTGGCACGTACGGACTGAATACTTTCAGTCAGGCGAGACCATATGCACATCAATCGCTATGCCTGCATGAACGCGAAAACCATCGCGGCTTGTTGTTCATGTATGCATGTTTGCTGGGGGCGATGATGTGTTTTATGGATACCCCGGTCAGGACATTGTCATGAATATCACTGCTACTGTTCTTCTTGCGTTTGGTATGTCGATGGATGCATTTGCTGCATCAATCGGTAAAGGTGCCACCCTCCATAAACCGAAATTTTCTGAAGCATTGCGAACCGGCCTTATTTTTGGTGCCGTCGAAACCCTGACGCCGCTGATCGGCTGGGGAATGGGCATGTTAGCCAGCCGGTTTGTCCTTGAATGGAACCACTGGATTGCGTTTGTGCTGCTGATATTCCTCGGCGGGCGAATGATTATTGAGGGTTTTCGTGGCGCAGATGATGAAGATGAAGAGCCGCGCCGTCGACACGGTTTCTGGCTACTGGTAACCACCGCGATTGCCACCAGCCTGGATGCCATGGCTGTGGGTGTTGGTCTTGCTTTCCTGCAGGTCAACATTATCGCGACCGCATTGGCCATTGGTTGTGCAACCTTGATTATGTCAACATTAGGGATGATGGTTGGTCGCTTTATCGGCTCAATTATTGGGAAAAAAGCGGAAATTCTCGGCGGGCTGGTACTGATCGGCATCGGCGTCCAGATCCTCTGGACGCACTTCCACGGTTAATAAGAACGCTGCCAGAGGTGAATATTAAAGTCCGTCTGGCAGTCGAACACTTCTTTTGCTGCCAGTGTTTGCCAGACTTCTGGCTTCGCACGCCAGGCAAACGGCGTCATCTGCAATAATGCGACGGCTTCATCACCGCGAAGACGCATCGGATAACACAACTCCGCACTCTGCTGTAATGTAAAACCTTCCAGTTGTTCTGCATGAGGTGCATGAAGATGTACTTCATTGTAAATCAGCCCCTTCAGCTCCATCAAATGTCGCGGTCCCGGCGTGGCAGTAATGACCCAGCCGCCGGGCTTCACTACTCGTGCTAATTCTTCTGCTTTACACGGCGCGTAAATACGTATTATGGCGTCCATACTGGTATCGGAAAACGGCAAACGGTGGCTGGAAGCGACACAAAAAGTGACCTGCGGATAGCGTTTCGCCGCCGCTTTTATCGCTACCTTCGAAACATCCAGACCAAACGTGGTGATTTCGGGCAACGCATCGGCAAATGCGTGTGTGTAATACCCTTCACCACAGCCAATATCCAGCACCGCCGTGGCCTTATCATCAAGCCGTTCCCTCAGTTGGGCGACAATTGCATCACGCAGCGGCTGATAATGTCCGGCATCTAAGAATGCGCGGCGTGCTTGCATCATTTCCGCGCTGTCGCCCGGATCACGAGACCGTTTATGCTGAACGGGCAGCAGATTGACATACCCTTCTTTCGCCATATCAAACTGATGTCGCTGGGGACAGATATAGCTGTTTTTTTCACGCGAAAGAGGCTGATGGCAAAGTGGACAGGAAAAAGACATGACAACTCCGGCAGGATACTAAAGGCCGCAAGTGTAACGCGAATCACGCGGCGGGCAAATATCCGAACGCCAGGAGCGAAGATAAAGCATAGTAAAAAGCCTCGCATTCGACGAGGCTTTATAGCGAGATTGAAGCGTATTCACACTTCAGATCAGTGGATTCGATCAGATAGCTGTTACGTTAACAGCTGCCGGACCTTTCTGGCCGTCCTGAATTTCGAACTCAACGTTCTGACCTTCAGCCAGAGTTTTGAAGCCATTACCCTGGATAGCGGAGAAGTGTACGAACACGTCTTTGCTGCCATCAGCCGGAGTAATGAAGCCAAAACCTTTAGACTCGTTGAACCACTTAACCTGACCTTTAATCTTTGCCATTTGAAAAATTCCTTAGATTGTTTTCTTCGCCCGCAGGCATAACATAGATAAAACTGACACATTACTGCATGAGGCACCAATATAAGGCTCGGCAGAGAAGCGGTATTCAACGTCAACGTGTTTACTCAGGACTTCTTTACTGAAAATGCCACACATAAACAGAACTGTACCTCGTTTAACCCGAAATCTGTTATCACATACAACGTTAATTATGGCAAGCCATTTTTAAACATGTCTCGATCAGACGCACAAATCTCGATACGTCTTCCACTTTTTTTGCACACTTATGCAACGGAATACGCGCCGATATATCATTGTGCTTAACCTTGCCAGTTCAGGCAGATACTTAAACTGGCGTAGTTTCTAACATAGTTCAATAAGTTCAGTTGTTCCAGGCCAGTGGGAGAAGTTATTACATAGTGCGTGCAATATCACATTTTTTGCTATGCAATGAATAAAAAGTTATATCACTTTTTCTCATAAAACAGTCAGTTAACGGCTATCAATTACCCTAAAGAGAAGTCAATCCCCAAAGGGATTGAAAATTTAAAATAAGAAAAATTGATGAATGAGCAAAAAATCAAGAGAGAAACATTTCGCTAATAAATAATACCACGCTTAATCACAAATCCGATGTAAACATCCTAATAAATTAATGAGGAAAATATCTTTTTCTGATATCCCGTTACGCAAATAAATAATATGATAATTATTTGAAGTCAGACCAGAGTTTTAATTTGAAGCAGTTGCACCATGGCAGTGCGTATAATCAGGATGAATTGAGTAACCCTTCAACGACGGGGTTACTCAAGATTGAGGAAGGATTATCGTTCGGCGACCAGACGAATAATATCTTCGTCTTCAACCGATTTTTGACTCTCAACGGTCTTTTTATCTGCTTTCTCAGGTTCGTTTGCTTCGCACAAACGACGTAACAGTGCATTTTGACGTTTTTGCTGATCCAGCAACGCCTCAAGCAGTTCAATCTGTTCGTTAGTCCGAGAACTGGCACGATTGATAAAAAACCACAAGATGAGCCCGATAAGAAGAACCACCACCGATACAACCAAAGACGCAATGTTCATCACGCCTGAATTTACAACTTCGTTCATTTCACCACCTCTGAGTAGAGGCGCTATTCTACCACTGCTGGAGAGGAAGAAAATCTAGTGCTGAAAAAATGATATCACCACGGGATAAACTGGTTAATGGCACAAATTCCGCTGAAAAATTGTACATCCTGATCGCACATCATGTTGAATACCTGCGCCCAAAGCAGCAAGCAAGCCAACACCACGACAACCAGAACGACCCATCGAAACTTTTTCACTCCAATCTCCGCTTCACCTACCTTATGTCATTAAACTAGCATGCGTTAGTTAAACAGCGCCTAACTATGTCGATATTCGTGCTTTTTCGGAATGAGTAGCTTGCTTCAGCGCATATTGCCGCTACGATTAAGCGAACATAAAAAGAGAAGAGGTTGTAATGCGATTCATCATTCGCACAGTTATGCTGATAGCACTGGTATGGATAGGATTATTACTCAGCGGATATGGCGTTTTGATTGGAAGCAAAGAGAATGCCGCAGGATTAGGTTTGCAATGTACCTATCTGACTGCCAGAGGCACCAGCACGGTACAATACTTGCACACTAAAAGTGGTTTCTTGGGGATAACAGATTGCCCACTGTTACGTAAAAGCAATATCGTGGTCGATAATGGTTAAGGGTAATAAATAACCAGATTCTCACTCATGAGTAAAATATTCTTATAGCAAGCGCGTTTAATATAACGCACCTTCAACTTTATTTTTCTCATGCTAAATAAAGAACCTGTCTGTTTGATATTCCGACAGGTTCTTACTCTCATCAGAACGGATAGTCGTGATAACCCATTTGGGCAGAAATTTTGCGCGCTGCGGTATGCAACATTGCGACATATTCCTGTAAACGCTCTTCAGAGAAACGCAACGTCGGGAAGGAGATGCTCAAACCGGCAATGACCACGCCAAAGCGATCAAATACCGGTACCGCAATGCATCGCAGCCCTTCTTCCTGCTCTTCGTTATCTTCGCCATACCCCTGCTCGCGCACCTGGTCCAGAACGGGTAATAACGCTTCTGTACTGGTGATGGTCCGCTCGGTACTGCGTTTATACTCCACGCCCTCAAGAATTTGCTTAACTTCATCGCGATCGCGCCATGCCAGCAGTACCTTACCAATCGCGGTGCTGTACAGCGGATTACGACGCCCAATCCGTGAATACATGCGCAAATTGTACATAGAGTCAATTTTGTGAATGTAAACAATACTGTCTTCGTCCAGTGCGCCGAGGTGGATAGTTTCTTTGGTCAGGCGGGAGATCTCACGCATCTGGATATCTGCGCTACGAATTAAATCGACGTTTTGTAACGCGCGAGCGCCCAGTTCAAACAATTTCAGGGTCAGGGAATATTTCTCCGACTCCCCTTCCTGCGCCACATAACCTAAGGTTTTCATGGTCTGTAAAAAGCGATAAACGGTGCTTTTTGACATCATGACGCGCTGCGACAGCTCGGTTATCCCTATTTCGCGCTCTTCACCCAGCGCCTGCAAAATGCCAAAAACTTTTAGCACGGAAGATACAGAATCAGGCTGTTTATCCAGATCTGCGTTAGCCATTTATCACCTCATTGCGAGTGTTTTATAAAAATCAGAACTGTTTTTTATTATAATTTCGCACCAGGGTGGTCGCAATCCATCTTTTGCCGGTTAGTTACAATTCTGCGACATCCACCGTGAATATCAGTGCTAGAATCATACCCCTGTTGATTATTCACCAAAGATATAAAATTCCTATGCCAAAAGTTCAGGCCGACGGCCTGCCATTGCCCCAGCGATACGGTGCGGTATTAACCATTGTGATTGGTATTTCGATGGCTGTCCTTGACGGCGCAATCGCCAACGTCGCCCTGCCAACAATCGCCACGGACCTTCATGCCACGCCAGCCAGTTCCATCTGGGTAGTGAACGCCTATCAAATCGCCATTGTCATCTCCCTGCTCTCGTTTTCGTTTCTGGGCGATATGTTTGGCTATCGACGTATTTATAAATGCGGTCTGGTCGTTTTTCTGTTGTCTTCACTGTTCTGCGCCCTTTCTGATTCGCTGCAAATGCTCACCCTTGCGCGTGTCATACAAGGTTTCGGAGGTGCAGCGTTGATGAGCGTTAATACCGCACTTATCCGCCTGATCTATCCACAACGTTTTCTGGGGAGAGGGATGGGCATAAACTCGTTTATTGTTGCCGTCTCTTCTGCTGCCGGGCCGACAATTGCTGCAGCAATCCTCTCCATCGCATCCTGGAAATGGTTATTTTTAATCAACGTACCGTTAGGTATTATCGCCCTGCTTCTGGCGATGCGTTTTCTGTCACCCAATGGTTCTCGCGCCAGTAAACCCCGTTTCGACCTGCCCAGCGCCGTGATGAACGCGTTAACCTTCGGCCTGCTTATCACTGCGTTGAGTGGTTTCGCTCAGGGGCAATCGCTGACGTTAATTGCTGCGGAACTGGTGGTAATGGTTGTTGTTGGTATTTTCTTTATTCGCCGCCAGCTTTCTCTTCCCGTACCGCTGCTACCGGTGGATTTACTGCGTATCCCGCTGTTTTCACTTTCTATTTGCACATCTGTTTGCTCTTTCTGCGCACAAATGCTGGCAATGGTTTCCCTGCCCTTTTACCTGCAAACCGTGCTCGGGCGTAGTGAAGTCGAAACAGGTTTACTTCTGACACCGTGGCCGTTAGCAACGATGGTGATGGCTCCGTTGGCAGGCTATTTGATTGAACGCGTACATGCAGGATTGCTGGGTGCTCTAGGGTTGTTCATCATGGCTGCGGGGCTTTTTTCCCTGGTTCTGCTGCCCGCGTCACCTGCGGATATCAATATTATCTGGCCGATGATCTTATGTGGCGCTGGATTTGGCTTGTTCCAGTCACCCAATAACCACACCATTATTACCTCCGCTCCTCGCGAACGTAGCGGTGGAGCCAGTGGCATGTTAGGAACGGCTCGTCTACTGGGTCAGAGTAGCGGCGCGGCACTGGTGGCGCTGATGCTAAATCAGTTCGGTGATAATGGTACGCACGTTTCGCTGATGGCTGCGGCTATTCTGGCAGTGATTGCTGCCTGTGTGAGTGGTTTACGTATCACTCAGCCACGATCCAGGGCATAAAAAAAGCGCGTCGATCAGGACGCGCTTTTTAGTATTTACTTCATATTACTTCAGGTATTCACCCGTACGCAGAGCTTCAATTCGTTTATCCAGCGGCGGGTGAGTCATGAACAACTCACTGAGCGATTTCGACTTACCGTTAATGCAGAAAGCCATCATGCTGGTTGCTTCTTGCGGTTCATAGCTGGTTTTCAGGCGCTGCAGCGCGGCAATCATTTTCTCGCGACCAACCAGTTTTGCCGAACCGGCATCAGCATGGAATTCACGATGACGCGAGAACCACATGGTGATAATGCTCGCCAGAATACCAAACACCAGTTCCAGAACCGTTGCAACCGCAAAGTAGATCAGCGGGTTGCCGTTGCTCTCTTCACCTTCATCACGATTTCCGCCCATAAAACCCGCGGCAAGCTGCGCCAGAATACGGGAAATAAAGATAACGAAGGTGTTCACCACGCCCTGAATCAGCGTCATGGTAACCATATCACCATTGGCGATGTGGCTGATTTCGTGAGCAATTACCGCCTCGGCTTCATCCGGGCTCATGTTCTGCAGCAAACCGGTGCTGACAGCAACCAGAGAGGCATCACGGCGCGCACCGGTTGCAAAAGCGTTGATGTCCGGCGCATGGTAGATAGCCACTTGCGGCATAGCGATCCCCGCCTGACGAGCCTGGGTTGCTACAGTATTGACCAGCCAACGTTCCCTTTCGTTACGCGGTTGCTCGATCACTTCCCCGCCAACAGATCGTAATGCCATCCATTTGGACATCAGAAGCGAAACGAAGGAACCACCAAAACCGAACAGCAAGGCCATGATCATCAGCCCCTGAACGCTGCTCGACTGTATCCCTGTCAGGCTCAGTACCAGCCCGAAAACGACCATTACGGCCAGGTTCGTTAGCAGGAAGAGCGCGATTCGCATCATAATTTTCTTTTTACCTCAGTTTAACAAAACGCAATATGCGATACCCACATCGTATGGGTTACGCGACTATTTTCAAGTCTGGATAGTGCGTAAGTCACCAGAAAGACACAACTTTACATTTTGTAGCATCTGATTTACGGCATCTTGCCGCTGTTAAAAAATCAGGCACAATTTCTTGTGCCTGATTGATATTACTTGACGGGAGCGGGTTGTTCCGCGGGTCTGGCTTTTTCAAGCTTCGCCAGATCGAGTGCGATATTCACCGTCTCATCCAGATAAGGATCCGGCTCCTGGTAATCTTTCGGTAGATCATCCAGCTTCTTCAACTCCGGTTTACCTTCGCGTTTAAAGCGTTCGTTCAAACGCGCCAGACGCGTCGCATCATCTTCATTATTCTCTTGCTCACGCACAGCGTAGTTCAGAGAAACGATATTGCGCTTGTCCTTCATAGCGTTGAAGCGCGCGATATCCTTCATGATGTTCTGGAACTCAGGATCTTTCGCGATACGCGCATTATGTTCCTTCAGCAGCTCCGGCCCAAAGGCCGTTAAATCGCCTGATTTCACATAAGTCGCGGCATCAATGCTATCCCACGGCAGCGCGTTATCTTCGAATTTCTCACCCGTTTCCGTTTCTTCATTACCCGTCGGCATGATGATGTCTGGCGTTACGCCTTTACGTTGCGTACTGCCGCCGTTAACGCGATAGAATTTCTGGATCGTGTACTGCACAGAACCCAGCGCTGGCCATTCAGGACGTAACATCTGATCGTAAATACGGTTCAATGAACGGTATTGCTGAACGGTGCCTTTACCAAACGTCGGTTCACCCACAACCAGCGCACGACCGTAATCCTGCATTGCCGCGGCAAAGATTTCTGAAGCCGAAGCACTGAAACGGTCAACCAGTACCACCAGCGGGCCTTTATAGAACACCTGCCCGTCGGTATCGCTGTCTTCACGAACCTTGCCGTTGTTATCGCGGACCTGAACAATGGGACCCGCAGGAATAAACAGACCTGAGAGCGATACCGCTTCGGTCAACGCCCCACCGCCATTGCTACGCAGGTCGATGATCACACTGCTGACATTCTGTTTTTCCAGTTTCTGCAGTTGAACTTTGACATCGTCTGTCAAACCCACATAGAAGCCCGGAATATCCAGCACGCCGACTTTCTCTTTACCGACGGTCTTCACCGACATTTTAACCGCGCGGTCTTCGAGACGAATACGTTCACGGGTCAATGTTACAGTGCGGGTCTTGGTCCCTTTACCAGCAGGTAAAATTTCCAGACGAACTTTACTGCCCTTCGGCCCTTTAATTAAGGCAACCACATCATCAAGACGCCAGCCAATCACGTCAACCATCGGCTTGCCTGTTTGACCAACACCGACAATTTTGTCACCAACGCTGATAGCTTTACTCTTCGCTGCCGGACCACCTGCCACCATCGAATTGATAACGGTGTAGTCATCATCCATTTGCAGCACTGCGCCAATACCTTCCAGCGACAAACTCATTTCAGTGTTGAACTGTTCGGTATTACGCGGGGAAAGATAGTTGGTATGCGGGTCGATTTCACGCGCAAACGCCGTCATTGCCAGCGAGAAAACATCTTCGCTGTTGGTTTGCGCCAGACGACGAATGGCAAATTTGTAGCGGCGTGTCAGGGTTTCACGAATTTCTTTATCCGTTTTTCCTGCCAGCTTCAGGCTTAACTCGTCGAATTTGACTTTACTGTCCCACAGCGCGTTCAACTCAGCCTCGTTTTTCGGCCAGGGCGCTTTGCTGCGGTCAAGGTTATAAGTGTCGTTGCCGGTGAAATCCATCGGCTTTTCCAGTACCGACAAAGCGTACTGGTAACGCTCAAAACGGCGCTTTTGCGCCAGATTGTAGAGATCGTAGAAAACGTCGAGTTTGCCTGAACGCAGTTCATCGCCTAACTCGGTTTTCTTTTTCGCGAACTGTTCAACATCGCTTGCCAGCAGCACGTTGTGGCTGTAATCGAGCAGATTCAGGTAGCGGTCAAAGATTTTGGCCGAAAATGCCTGATCGAGGTCGAACTGGCGATAATGAGAACGGGTGAAGCGCGACGTTACGCGCTCACTTACCGTCGCATGCTGCGTCTCTTCCTTTAATACCGGAATTTGATCAGCACGCGTGATATCTTCTACAGCGAAGGTCTGGCCTGCTATTGCAAGCAGGCCAGCTAACGCGGTAAGCCTAAAAAACATGTTCATGCCTGGCCCGGCCTCCGTTTCAGAACACCAGGTGTTCTGCGCGCACAATCAAAGACATACCCGAATTCAGCTGGACGCGGACGCCGTCTTTGGTGATTTCTAATACGGTGGCATCCATCGCGTTTTGACCCGCTTTCACCTTCAGGGCTTGTCCGACAGTCAGAGCTGAAATGTCAGAAACCGGGGTGTGCTGTTCTTCGCGAGGTGCTTTTACTGTTTTTGGCGCTTTCTCTACCGGCTTTTGCGCACGAGGTTTACGTTCAGCGCCTTCTTTGCGGCGTGGCGTGGTCGGACGTGGCTTGCGTTCGCGGCGCGGTGCGTCTTCTTTCTCACCAGCAGCTGCGGCAGCTTCGCGTTTTTTCGCTTGCTGTTCAGCACGCTGTGCCTGAACACGCGCTTTCGCTTCTTCAAGCTGCTTGCGAGCATGCTCTACATGTTGCTCGTCCAGCTCACCGCATGGGTTGCCGTCAAGATCGACACGCGTTGCGCCGGGTTTAACACCGTAAAGATAACGCCAGCTCGAAGTGTAGAGACGTAAAGCGGATCGTAATTGCGTTTTGCTCAGGTTCATTTCCCCGGCAACACGATCGACCAAATCCTGAAAAATACCGATTTTCAGCGGACGCGCTTCACCTTCCGCACTGAAACAGTGGGGAAAACGTTCGGCCAGAAACGCGATTACTTCTTTACTGCTATTCAACTTAGGTTGATTTTCCATGAAATTTCCTGATTACAACGGACGTAGCCAACAAGCGCAGGCATGAACAGGCGTCATTATAATGACGCTACCAGTAAATGCTACGTTATCCGTTGATTATCCTGCGACGCTCGCAAAGAATTTTTTGTAATCCGTCGTTGCAAGCACTTTTTCAAGCTGTGCCACAAGCTGACGTAAGCCTTGCTCGTCCTCGTCTGTAAAGCGACCGAAGACGGTACTATCGATGTCAAGAACACCAATAATCTGATTTTTCACCACCAGCGGCAGAACAATTTCAGAATTACTCGCCGCATCACAGGCAATATGCCCGTCAAACGCGTGAACATCCTCGATACGCTGCACTTGATTGCGGGCAACCGCAGTGCCGCACACCCCGCGCCCGACGGGTATCCGGACACAGGCAATTTTGCCCTGAAATGGTCCGAGTACCAGTGTATCGTCCTCAAGCAAATAAAAACCTGCCCAGTTTACGTCAGTGAGACGCTCGTATAACAACGCACTGGTGTTCGCAAGCGTTGCCAGAAAACTGGTTTCTCCCGCCATCAGCGCGTTAAAGTCGCGATTTAAATCCGCGTAAAATTCTGTTTTGTTCATTATATAATCACTTGTTTGTCTTACCTGGAACTGCCAGCCTATTAAAATAAGCATTAAATGCGTTAATGCTCAAGATCATTCCCATCATGGGTTAAGATTAATGTTAATTCTTATTACATTTGGCACGTCATGGCTCTTAACACACCACAAATTACGCCGACAAAAAAGATAACAGTGAGGGCAATCGGCGAGGAACTGCCGCGTGGTGATTACCAACGTTGCCCGCAATGTGACATGCTGTTTAGCCTGCCCGAGATAAATTCTCATCAGAGTGCCTATTGTCCGCGCTGTCAGGCAAAAATTCGCGACGGGCGCGACTGGTCGCTAACGCGCCTGGCGGCAATGGCTTTCACCATGCTGTTGCTGATGCCGTTTGCCTGGGGCGAACCGCTGTTGCATATCTGGCTGTTAGGTATTCGTATCGACGCCAACGTCATGCAAGGCATCTGGCAAATGACCAAACAGGGCGATACGATAACGGGGGCGATGGTCTTTTTCTGCGTTATTGGTGCCCCCCTCATTCTGGTGTCCTCCATAGCATATTTATGGTTTGGTAACCGACTGGGAATGAATTTACGTCCGGTACTGCTGATGCTTGAGCGACTTAAAGAGTGGGTAATGCTGGATATCTACCTGGTCGGCATTGGCGTTGCTTCTATAAAGGTACAGGATTATGCCCATATCCAGGCGGGTGTCGGCTTGTTCTCTTTTGTGGCGTTGGTGATTTTAACGACGGTGACGTTGTCACATCTTAATGTCGAGGAGCTGTGGGAGCGATTTTATCCGCAGCGCCCCGCTACGCGTAGGGACGAGAAACTTCGTGTCTGTCTTGGGTGCCATTTTACCGGCTATCCTGATCAGCGTGGTCGCTGCCCGCGTTGCCATATCCCGCTACGCCTGCGTCGCCGTCATAGTTTGCAAAAATGCTGGGCGGCGCTGTTAGCGTCAATCGTTTTGTTGTTACCTGCCAACCTGTTGCCTATTTCTATCATTTATCTGAACGGAGGACGGCAGGAAGATACAATTCTTTCCGGAATTATGTCGCTGGCAAGTAGCAACATTGCAGTTGCGGGAATCGTGTTTATCGCCAGTATTCTGGTACCGTTTACTAAAGTGATCGTCATGTTCACTTTACTGTTGAGCATTCATTTTAAATGCCAGCAAGGTTTACGCACACGCATTCTGTTACTGCGGATGGTGACCTGGATTGGTCGCTGGTCGATGCTCGACCTGTTTGTCATATCTTTAACCATGTCGCTGATTAATCGCGATCAGATCCTCGCTTTTACTATGGGACCGGCTGCGTTTTATTTCGGCGCAGCGGTAATTTTGACTATTCTTGCTGTGGAATGGCTGGACAGCCGCTTACTTTGGGATGCACATGAGTCAGGAAACGCCCGCTTCGACGACTGAAGCGCAGATTAAAAATAAACGCCGTATCTCACCTTTCTGGCTGCTGCCGTTCATCGCGCTAATGATTGCCGGTTGGCTGATTTGGGACAGTTATCAGGACCGGGGTAATACCGTCACCATCGACTTTATGTCGGCGGATGGTATTGTCCCGGGCCGTACGCCTGTTCGTTATCAGGGCGTTGAAGTCGGAACAGTGCAGGATATCAGCCTCAGCGACGATCTTCGTAAGATTGAAGTCAAGGTCAGCATCAAGTCCGATATGAAAGATGCGCTGCGCGAAGAGACTCAGTTCTGGCTGGTGACGCCAAAAGCATCGTTGGCAGGTGTCTCCGGGCTGGACGCCCTCGTCGGTGGTAACTATATCGGCATGATGCCAGGTAAAGGTAAAGAGCAGGATCACTTTGTCGCACTCGATACCCAACCGAAATATCGACTGGACAATGGCGATCTGATGATCCACCTGCAAGCCCCCGATCTCGGTTCGCTGAACAGCGGTTCATTGGTCTATTTCCGCAAGATCCCTGTGGGAAAAGTCTACGACTATGCCATCAATCCCAACAAGCAAGGCGTGGTGATTGATGTCCTGATCGAGCGGCGTTTTACCGACCTGGTGAAAAAAGGTAGCCGTTTCTGGAACGTTTCCGGCGTTGATGCCAACGTCAGTATCAGTGGCGCGAAGGTGAAACTGGAAAGTCTGGCGGCACTGGTTAACGGTGCGATTGCCTTCGATTCACCTGAAGAGTCGAAACCTGCCGAGGCGGAAGATACCTTTGGTCTGTATGAAGATCTGGCCCACAGCCAGCGCGGCGTAATAATAAAACTGGAACTGCCGAGTGGGGCAGGATTAACCGCCGACTCGACGCCATTAATGTATCAGGGACTGGAAGTCGGACAGCTAACTAAACTGGATTTAAATCCTGGTGGTAAAGTCACTGGGGAAATGACCGTTGATCCCAGCGTCGTTACCCTGCTTCGTGAAAATACCCGCATCGAATTACGTAATCCGAAATTATCCCTTAGCGATGCCAATCTCAGCGCCCTGCTGACTGGCAAAACCTTCGAGTTGGTACCCGGCGATGGCGAGCCACGCAAAGAGTTCGTTGTTGTGCCAGGCGAAAAAGCACTGCTGCATGAACCTGATGTTCTGACGCTGACCCTGACCGCGCCGGAAAGTTACGGTATTGATGCGGGTCAGCCGCTCATTCTTCACGGCGTGCAGGTAGGCCAGGTTATCGATCGTAAACTCACCAGCAAAGGCGTCACCTTTACCGTCGCCATCGAGCCTCAGCATCGCGAACTGGTAAAAGGCGATAGCAAATTTGTCGTCAACAGCCGTGTCGATGTGAAGGTGGGGCTGGATGGCGTTGAGTTTCTCGGTGCCAGCGCCTCAGAATGGATCAATGGCGGGATACGTATTCTGCCGGGCGATAAAGGCGAGATGAAAGCCAGCTATCCACTGTATGCCAATTTGGAAAAAGCGCTGGAGAACAGCCTTAGCGATTTACCCACCACAACCGTGAGTTTGAGTGCAGAGACGCTGCCGGATGTGCAGGCAGGATCGGTAGTGCTGTACCGTAAATTTGAAGTTGGTGAAGTGATTACCGTGCGTCCGCGAGCTAACGCGTTTGATATCGATCTGCATATTAAGCCGGAGTATCGCAACCTTCTGACCAGCAATAGCGTGTTCTGGGCAGAAGGCGGGGCGAAAGTTCAGCTGAATGGTAGTGGTCTGACCGTACAGGCATCCCCGCTCTCCAGAGCATTAAAGGGAGCCATTAGCTTCGACAACCTCAGCGGTGCCAGCGCCAGTCAGCGTAAAGGCGATAAGCGTATTCTGTATGCTTCCGAAACAGCGGCCCGTGCGGTTGGCGGGCAGATTACGCTTCACGCTTTCGATGCCGGAAAACTGGCGGTCGGGATGCCAATTCGCTATCTCGGTATTGATATCGGGCAAATCCAGACGCTGGATCTGATTACCGCACGCAATGAAGTACAGGCAAAGGCGGTACTTTACCCGGAATATGTCCAGACCTTTGCTCGCGGTGGTACGCGCTTCTCAGTGGTCACACCGCAAATTTCGGCAGCTGGCGTTGAGCATCTTGATACTATCCTCCAGCCGTATATCAACGTCGAACCAGGCCGGGGCAATCCTCGCCGCGACTTTGAATTACAAGAGGCCACCATTACTGATTCGCGTTACCTGGATGGCTTAAGCATTATTGTTGAAGCGCCGGAAGCCGGTTCGTTAGGCATCGGTACGCCTGTGCTGTTCCGTGGTCTGGAAGTCGGTACGGTTACAGGAATGACGCTGGGGACATTGTCAGATCGCGTGATGATTGCGATGCGCATCAGTAAACGCTATCAACACCTGGTGCGTAACAATTCCGTCTTCTGGTTGGCATCGGGTTACAGTCTGGACTTTGGTCTGACGGGCGGCGTAGTGAAAACCGGCACCTTTAACCAGTTTATCCGTGGCGGCATCGCCTTCGCCACGCCTCCGGGGACGCCACTGGCACCGAAAGCCCAGGAAGGCAAGCACTTCCTGTTGCAGGAAAGTGAACCGAAAGAGTGGCGTGAATGGGGTACTGCGCTTCCCAAATAATGCCCACTGCTCCGGCGTGCCTGCGCCGGAGCGTTTATGCTAAACTGCGCGCCTGTTTTTTTGCCAGTGGTATATGCTCGTGGCCCAACACACCGTTTATTTCCCGGACGCCTTTCTGACGCAAATGCGCGAAGCGATGCCTTCGACGCTCTCTTTTGATGATTTTCTTGCCGCCTGTCAGCGCCCGTTGCGCCGCAGTATTCGCGTTAATACGCTGAAAATCTCCGTTGCTGATTTCCTGCAATTAACCGCTCCTTATGGCTGGACGCTTACGCCAATTCCGTGGTGTGAAGAAGGTTTCTGGATTGAACGCGACAATGAAGATGCATTGCCATTGGGTAGTACCGCCGAGCATTTAAGCGGCCTGTTTTATATTCAGGAAGCCAGTTCAATGTTGCCCGTCGCCGCCTTGTTTGCTGACGGTAATGCACCACAGCGGGTGATGGATGTCGCTGCTGCGCCAGGCTCCAAAACGACGCAAATTGCCGCACGGATGAATAACGAAGGGGTAATCCTTGCCAATGAGTTTTCCGCCAGTCGGGTAAAAGTGTTACATGCCAATATCAGCCGCTGTGGCATCAGTAATGTTGCGCTCACACATTTTGATGGCCGCGTGTTTGGTGCGGCAGTGCCAGAAATGTTCGATGCCATTTTGCTGGACGCTCCCTGCTCCGGCGAAGGCGTGGTGCGTAAAGATCCCGATGCGCTAAAAAACTGGTCACCAGAAAGCAATCAGGAAATCGCAGCTACCCAACGGGAGCTTATCGACAGCGCCTTTCATGCATTACGTCCTGGTGGTACGCTGGTTTACTCGACCTGTACCTTAAACAGGGAAGAAAACGAAGTCGTTTGCCTGTGGCTGAAAGAGACTTACCCTGACGCAGTAGAGTTTTTACCACTTGGCGATCTCTTCCCTGGTGCAAACAAAGCGCTGACCGAGGAAGGCTTTTTGCATGTTTTCCCACAAATTTACGACTGCGAAGGCTTCTTCGTTGCTCGTCTGCGTAAAACTCAGGCCATTCCCGCCTTACCCACCCCAAAATACAAAGTGGGCAATTTCCCGTTCAGCCCGGTGAAAGATCGCGAAGCCGGACAAATTCGTCAGGCGGCTGCAAGTGTTGGTTTAAACTGGGATGAAAATCTGCGCCTCTGGCAGCGTGACAAAGAACTGTGGTTGTTCCCGGTGGGCATTGAAGCCCTGATCGGTAAAGTCCGATTTTCTCGCTTGGGGATTAAACTTGCCGAAACGCACAACAAAGGTTATCGCTGGCAGCATGAAGCAGTTATTGCCCTTGCCACCCCCGACAATGTGAACGCTTTTGAACTGACACCGCAGGAAGCGGAGGAGTGGTATCGCGGGCGCGATGTTTACCCGCAAGCCGCGCCAGTGGCGGATGACGTGTTGGTTACTTTCCAGCATCAGCCGATTGGTTTAGCCAAACGGATTGGTTCGCGACTGAAAAACAGCTACCCGCGTGAACTGGTGCGGGACGGGAAACTTTTTACCAGTAACGCATGACAGCGCACAAAAAAAGCGCACTTTTTGACTGGCACATTCGGCGGCCTCAACTAGGCTGAAAAATGGTGCGATCGGACTGGTCGTACCACAATCGGCAGCTAAATGGAGAGCACGAAGATGAAAACCAGTGTGCGCATAGGCGCTTTTGAAATCGACGACGGCGAATTACACGGTGAATCGCCGGGTGATCGAACGTTAACCATTCCTTGTAAATCTGACCCCGATTTATGTATGCAACTGGATGCCTGGGATGCTGAAACCAGTATCCCTGCCCTGCTAAATGGCGAACACTCTATCCTTTACCGTACCCGTTACGATCAACAATCTGATGCCTGGATTATGCGTCTTGCCTGATCCAAATAGAACCCGTCGGCATGGCGGGTTATTTGTCCTGGTTATTCCCCCGTTGTAAAATCTCTCCTAAACTTAACGGTACGGCACCACACTTCGGGGATGAAATGTTCGCGCTGGTACTTTTTGTTTGCTACCTGGATGGCGGTTGTGAAGATATTGTTGTGGATGTCTACAACACGGAACAGCAGTGTCTTCATTCTATGAGCGATCAACGGATCCGCCAGGGCGGTTGTTTTCCGATTGAGGATTTTATAGATGGTTTCTGGCGACCTGCGCAGGAGTACGGTGATTTTTAATTATTGCAATTGCACAAGAGTCAGTTCGCCCCCAAAGGCAGCACCGGTATCAATATAATGCAGGTTGCCAATATCCACGCGATGTCGCAACGGTGTATGACCAAACCAGAAATGATCAGCACCTGTAATTCCCTGCCCTTTTGGGCGTTCACCTAATCGTGAGCGGCTCCACAAGACCTGATGCAAATCAACGTCCTTTTGCCATTCATAAACATCATCTGGATAATCGGCATGAGCAATAACATGTTTGCCGGTGCGGCTGTGTACTTCAAGAATAAAGGGCAAATGCTGACATTTTTCCAGCGCCGTTTTCGCTTGTTTCTGTTGATTATCTGCCAGCGCAATAAACCAGTCGCCGCCATTCATCAACCACAAAGACATCTGCTGGGATGCCAGCGCATCCATCGCCATCTGTTCATGATTGCCTCTTACCGCACGAACCCAATGTTGTTCCAGTAACTGCAGACAACGTAAACTTTGCGGCCCACGATCGATAACGTCTCCCACTGAGATAAGTAAATCTCGCCACGGATCAAAACGACAATGCCATAATTTGCGGCGCAACTGCTCAAGACAACCGTGTATATCGCCAGAAAGCCAGATATGTCGCCATTGATGACCCGCAATTCTCTGATAAACGGGCGCAGGCTGTTTCATCAATATTTTCCTCCCGCGCTAAAGATCACATAATCTTAACAAGAATGTTAAAAAACGCTGGACTCAGACAGTAGAGTGTGTGTTATGGTTGACTATAAAGTCAGCGAAGGAAATGCTTCTGGCTTTTAACAGATAAAAAGAGACCGAACACGATTCCTGTATTCGGTCCAGGGAAATGGCTCTTGGGAGAGAGCCGTGCGCTAAAAGTTGGCATTAATGCAGGCTTAGTTGCCTTGCCCTTTAAGAATAGATGACGACGCCAGGTTTTCCAGTTTGCGTGCAAAATGGTCAATAAAAAGCGCGGTGGTCATCAGCTTAAATGTTAAAAACCGCCCGTTCTGGTGAAAGAACTGAGGCGGTTTTTTTATTGGAAATCAAAAGGCTATTTTAGGTAATTAACAGAGTTTTTCAGCTCGTTCTATAAACGGTGCCAGACTCATTTTTTCGCCGGGATTGTTAGGATCATCAATCTGAATCACCGAAATGGGTTGGGCTTTAGTCTTCCCACTGGCAACTTCCTTTTGTGCGATATCGTTTAAAGGATACTGCACGAGGGTACTTGGGTTGATGACATACAAAGCATTACCCGGTCGGCAAGTCAGCATCACCTCTTCGCGATTAAACGCCCATTTGTCTTTACCCACTTCAAAACGGCTGACGGTAATCACCTGCGGTGCCGCCAGCGCCGCTGCAGAACTGGTGAGTAACAGAAACGCCAGAATACTTTTTTTCATCATTTTCGTAATCCATCAAAAAGGTTCGAGAGTCGCAAGCAGGCTGATGATCACCAGCACTACCGCACCTATCGCCCATTCGAGTTTAGTCATCCACACAAACCAGGGTGCCGCACGATCTTCATCCTGCCTCATGCGCGGTACAAGAACATAACGATTAGCCAGCGCAATGACCACCATAATCATCACCAGGATGGCTTTGAGCAATAAGAGTTGGCCCCAGTAAGTCGTAAGCGTGGGGGGAAATCCGGTAATCAACAATGCATTAAGCACGCCGCTTGCCAGTACGCCGATCACCGCAAAATGCCCGCACCAGGAAAAACGCATCAGCGCCTGAATAGTCTGGTGTCGCCAACGGCCTTTGATGAGTTGCATACACCAGAGCACCGGCAGTAATCCCCCAAACCACGCCGCCGCACAAATCAGGTGAATCGCGTGATTAGTCTGATGGATTTTCTCCGTTACCCCTTCATTCAGCGTCGCATGCCCCACTCCCGCCAGCAGAAAAAATTGCGCGGTAGTGAGCATAAACAGCAAACGTGGCATATTCCGCGGTTGCATAAGGGCGACGATCAACGTTACGAGGGCGAGAACAATTTGCCATAACCAGACGCCACCAAACTGCGTTTGTAAAACAGCCTGCCAAATGTTTGGCGAAAATACATCTGTCCATCCCGTTCCCATCAACCCGCCCTGAACGGCGAGCATTGCAGTGGCACTGATCAAACTCCAGACGGCAGCGTGCTGTTGTAAACGCAGAAAACGCTTCGCCAGCAAACGACGAATCGTTAAGGGGGCCAGCCAGGCACCGTACATTGCGAAGCCAAAAACCAGCATCAGCGAGGTGAAATGGATAAATCGCAGCGCGATCCAGGTAAACGCCAGCATGATTTATTTCACGCTAAAGGTGTAGTGTCCTTTCGTTTTATGCCCGTCCACCGAAACAACATGCCAGTCAACGGTGTAGGTTCCGGGTTTCAGCGAATCGGCCAGTGGAACAATCAGTTGCTTTTGGTCCTGCTCATTTCGCTTCGCCGGTAATGTTTTAATATTTTCGTTTTTTGGCCCCGTGATTTTTGCACCACTGAATCCTGTTTCCACACCTTCCGAGAAGTTTAAAGTGATTGCCTGCGGTGCAGCTGTCACTTGCGCGTTTGCCGCAGGATACTGATGCGTTAAATGCGCATGTGCCCAGACGGAAGGTGTCACCAACGAAGTGGTCAGGATTGCCAGCGCGTAGCGAAGGGAGCGTGCAGTTGAAGCCATATTATCTATTCCTTTTTGTAATAACTTTTTTACAGAGCATAACCTTGTCTAATGTCTGAGTCGAGGATCATCAATTCCGGCTTGCCATCCTGGCTCACTCTTAGTAACTTTTGCCCGCGAATGATGAGGAGATTAAGAATGCTGAAGAATCTGGCTAAACTGGATCAAACAGAAATGGATAAAGTGAATGTCGATTTGGCGGCGGCCGGGGTGGCATTTAAAGAACGCTACAATATGCCGGTGATCGCTGAAGCGGTTGAACGTGAACAGCCTGAACATTTGCGCAGCTGGTTCCGCGAGCGGCTTATTGCCCACCGTTTGGCTTCGGTCAATCTGTCACGTTTACCTTACGAGCCCAAACTTAAATAAAACTTATACAGGGTTACACTTTCTTACATAACGCCTGCTAAATTATGAGTATTTTCTAAACCGCACCCATAATTTGCAGTCATTTTGAAAAGGAAGTCATTATGTCGTTCTGGAAAGTTGCAGCAGCGCAATATGAGCCTCGTAAAACCTCACTCACCGAACAGGTAGCTCATCATCTGGAGTTTGTGAGGGCCGCCGCCAGGCAACAATGTCAGCTGTTAGTTTTTCCATCGCTTTCTTTACTGGGGTGTGATTATTCGCGACGTGCCCTTCCTGCCCCACCCGATCTCTCACTGTTAGACCCGCTTTGTTATGCCGCAACGACCTGGCGAATGACCATCATTGCCGGCCTTCCCGTTGAATATAACGATCGCTTTATTCGTGGAATTGCGGTGTTCGCACCGTGGCGAAAAACGCCTGGGATCTACCATCAGAGTCATGGTGCATGTCTGGGCCGTCGTTCCAGAACCATCACGGTGGTCGATGAACAACCGCAAGGTATGGATATGGACCCGACCTGTTCACTGTTTACGACAGGGCAATGTCTGGGAGAACCCGACCTGCTGGCGTCGGCCCGTCGCTTACAATTTTTTTCACATCAGTACTCGATTGCCGTGCTGATGGCAAATGCCCGTGGTAACAGTGCACTATGGGATGAATATGGTCGTCTCATCGTTCGCGCCGATCGTGGTTCATTATTGTTAGTCGGTCAGCGTTCATCACAGGGTTGGCAAGGCGATATCATTCCATTACGCTAGGCTTTTTCGGCCTGGAGCATGCCATGTTGCGCATTATCGATACAGAAACCTGCGGTTTGCAGGGAGGGATCGTTGAGATTGCCTCTGTTGATGTCATTGACGGAAAAATCGTCAACCCCATGAGCCACCTGGTGCGCCCCGATCGTCCTATTAGTCCACAAGCGATGGCGATTCATCGCATCACCGAAGCCATGGTCGCCGATAAACCGTGGATTGAAGATGTGATCCCACACTATTACGGTAGTGAATGGTATGTCGCGCATAACGCCAGCTTTGACCGCCGCGTACTGCCTGAGATGCCCGGTGAGTGGATTTGCACTATGAAACTGGCCCGTCGTTTGTGGCCAGGGATCAAGTACAGCAATATGGCGTTATATAAAACACGGAAGCTCAATGTACAGACGCCGCCGGGCCTGCATCATCACCGCGCGTTGTATGACTGTTATATCACCGCCGCGTTGCTTATCGATATTATGAACACCTCCGGCTGGACGGCAGAACAGATGGCCGATATCACCGGACGTCCGTCGTTGATGACGACCTTCACCTTTGGCAAATACCGTGGCAAAGCGGTTTCCGACGTTGCCGAACGCGATCCGGGCTATCTGCGCTGGTTATTTAATAACCTGGACAGCATGAGCCCGGAGCTGCGTTTAACACTGAAACATTATCTGGAAAATACTTAATCCGCAGGCGTAGCGGGTAATGTTCCCTGCGCCAGCGCGACCAGAAAAGCATATTCCATCGCTACGCCTTCGTACGATTTAAAGCGACCAGATTTACCGCCATGGCCTGAGTCCATGTCGGTACAGAGCAATAAAAGATGGTCATCGGTTTTCAGCTCGCGCAATTTAGCGACCCATTTTGCCGGTTCCCAATATTGCACCTGAGAATCGTGCAAACCGGTCGTTACCAGTAAATGCGGATAAGCCTGTGCGGTGACGTTGTCATATGGGCTGTAGCTTTTCATATACTCGTAATATTGCGGATCCTGCGGATTCCCCCACTCTTCAAACTCACCAGTGGTAAGAGGAATTGATTCATCAAGCATTGTTGTTACAACATCAACAAACGGTACCTGGGCGATAACGCCGTGGAATAATTCCGGGCGTTGATTAATTGCAACGCCCATCAACATGCCCCCCGCACTCCCGCCCATCGCATAACAAAGCGAAGGAGAGCCATAGCCCAGTTTTAACAATGCATCGCAGGCATCAAGATAATCATTAAACGTATTTTTCTTCTTCAGAAATTTTCCGTCTTCGTACCATTGTTGCCCCAGCTCACCACCGCCGCGAACATGGACAATGGCGTAGACAAAGCCACGATCTAATAAACTCAAGCGGCTAAAACTGAAATCGGCATCAATACTTGCGCCGTAAGAACCATAGCCATACACCAGCAACGGGTTGTGTCCTTTGCGAAAATGTTTGCGATGGTAGACCAACGAAACCGGAACTTCGACGCCATCACGGGCGACTATCCACAGGTGTTCACTGCGGTAATTCGCCGCATCAAAACCGGGCACTTCTGTTTGTTTTAATACACGACGCTCACCGGTATCCATATCCAGTTCAAACAAAGTGTCTGGTGTGGTCATGGAAGAATAACCATAACGCAATCGCGCGGTTTCAGGTTCTGGATTGTAGGCAATCCAGGTCACATAGGCTGGATCATCAAAGGCAATACCAATGACTTCCCGGGTCTTGCGGTTAATTTGGCGCAAACTGGTTAACCCGCGCTGACGCTCTTCAACCACCAGCCAGTCGGTAAACAGCGTAAACCCTTCCAGCATGATGTTTTCGCGTGGCGGAATTAACTCTTCCCACTGTTGCTCATCACGCATACGGGTACGGTATAAGCCAAAGTTTTTGCCGTGGCGGTTGGAACGCAGATAAAAACGATGCTGGTAGTGATCAAGGCTGTATTCGTGATCTTTGCGGCGCGGCAGAAAAACAAACGGCTCGGCATCGGCCATTTCCGCGTCCAGCAGGCGAACTTCACTGGTGGTGGCGCTGGCCAAATGAATAACTACATAGTGCTTCGAGGTCGTTTTATGCAGGCTGACGTAATAGGTATCGTCTTTTTCTTCGTAAATCAGTTTATCTTGCGATGCTGGCGTACCGATGGCGTGACGCCAGACCTGATAAGGCAGCAGCGTCACCGGATGCTTGCGAACATAGTAGAAAGTCCAGGAGTCATTTGCCCAGACAAAGCTGGGTTCAACGTTATCCAGCAGTTCCGGGTACCAGTTACCAGTTTCCAGATTACGAAAACGAATGCCGTACTGGCGTCGGGAAAGAAAATCTTCTGCCAGCGCCATAATGGTGTTATCGGGCGTAATCGCCATTCCGCCCATCGAATAAAACTCACTATGAGCTGCGCGCTTATTGGCATCGAGCAATGTTTCCCACTCATCCCACTCTTCACTGAATGCCGATTGACGCTGGTAGATAGCATATTCACAGCCTGGTTCATAAATATGCCGATAGCGGTAGCCATTTTTGATGTAGGGCGCAGAAACTTCTCGTTGCGGAATGCGGTCGATGATTTCCTTTAAGATGCGATCCTGCAAGGCTTGTTGTGAGGCCATCACCCGATGACCGTAACTATTTTCTTGTTGCAGGTAGTCCAGAACTTCCGGCTGAGAACGCGTATCGTCCCGCAGCCAGTAGTAATTATCGATTCGCGTATCGCCATGAAGCGTCATGGCGTGGGGAATGCGGGCGGCTTTTGGTAGCATGTTATTGTTCTTTCTGGTTGAAACATCTTATAAGGGTGGCAAAACTCACCGGGGATGCAAGCGAAACAGGGGAGTCATTGCTTAGATGATGACAGGTAATGGCGCGGATATCGAATGTTATGCAGACAGAGAAAATCAGCCTGTTCAAATGGCTGTGCGATTCTGGATAGCCCGAAATAGTCAACTTCAGGCTATCCAGAGAGCGGAATTATTCCGCCAAAGTGCGTTTTTGCTGTTCGAGATCGCGTTCAATGCCGTCACGAACATCCTGGGGGATTTTCAGCGCGTCACCCAGTGCATTCAGGTAACTGCGTTCCATAAAATGGTCAATATCAATAGCCGCGCAACTCAGGAAATAGATTTCCAGCGCCTCTTCTTCATTGCGGACCCCGGTAGCCAGGCGTTGTGGATCCAGCGGTTGTTCGATTGCCTGCTCAATGAGTACACGCCCCTGCTCTTCCACGCCGGCTTCACGCAATTGCTGGTCGATTGCCGCACGTTCTTTGGCATCAATATGACCATCACTTTTAGCGGCAAAGACCAGCGCAAGGATCAAACGTTCTGTACGCTCATCCAGCGGCGTACTTTGCGCGCCAAACTGCGGTTCGTCCTGATGCGCCGCGCGAATTTTATCTTTGTATTTATTCCACAGCACCGTACCCGCTACCGCTCCGCCGCCAACCAGTAACGCGTTGGTGCCATATTTCGTAAGAAGTTTACGTGCTGATTTATTTGCGACCAGCAGCCCAGCCAGTCCGCCTAATGCGCCTGGCACTAACAGTTTGCCCAATCCCTGATCCGCAGACGAGGAGGTAGAAGAACTGCTTTGCCCAAGCAGGGATTGCAGTTGATTTAACCAGTTAGCCATATTTGCTCCTCAATAACCATTTTTAGTGCCTGTAGCATAGCGGATGAGGATGTCAGAAAATGTATATCGAGACAAAAGATGCGCAAATAAGCGGGGCGGTAGGCCGTTATTCAAAGAAATTCGCGCCAGGTAAGGTATTTACTGTATATCAGGTGATAAGGGTATTTTAGGTGAAAGTAGTTTGTCGTTTTGAGTGGCATTGTTTGATGCTGATTGCCCGATGCGACGCTGTTGCGTCTTCTCAGGCCTACGATTGTGGTGCGTTCTGGGGCGGACAAGGCACTCGCGCCGCATCCGCCAACGGTCAATCGAATTATCAGAAGCCATTAACGCCGCTGATATTCCGCCATTCCCGCTTTGCAGTCCACGCTGACCTGGTAATGAATATCGGCACTTTTACCACGCACGGTTAGCGGTACTGACCATTTATCATCTTTACCCTGAATGTCCTGCAAACTGACCCAAGCCACGGGATCGGCCTGACCGACAATTTTTTGATCATCTGCCCAGCGCGCCACGCGATTTTGTTGATAATCACGTTTTACGCTCGCGGCAATTCCGGCAGCATCCAGACCTTCACACTTTGGGAAAGTGACCGACTTGCTGGTTTCATTATTGGCAGCGAAAACTGATGCGCAGGCAGAAACCAACAACAGCCCTAAAAACGCCCCTCTTTTTTTCATGTTTTTCTCCATAGCACAATGATTCAGGAGAAAGCATGGTACAAATTGTCAGGAGCGCAAGTTGCTTCAGGCCGCGTGTGAGGCATCTTCCTCTTCGGATTCAGCACCGACGACCTGTGGGGACGGTAATTTGCCGGTTTTCAGAATGGTGCTCAGCACATCTTTTTGTTCTGCCAGCCATAGCGAAAGGGCTTCACGTTGCTCGTCTTCCATTTGCACTGGAGAATTTGTCAGCCAGGTGTCAAGCAGATCCGCCGTATCAAGCATTTTATCATAAGCATCGGCTTCCTTTTTGCTGGTAAACGACATTTTCTCTTCGCCCTCACGAATGACTACGTATTTAACTTCAACCGCCATTTGCAGCCTCTCATAATAACTGTGATTTTATACAGTATATTTCTTTTCGGTTGAGAAATCAACATCAGCAATAAAGACACGCGCAAACGTTTTCGTTTATACTGCGCGCGGAATTAATCAGGGGATATTCGTTATGACGTTATTAGGCACTGCGCTGCGTCCGGCAGCAACTCGCGTGATGTTATTAGGCTCCGGTGAACTGGGTAAAGAAGTGGCAATCGAGTGTCAGCGTCTCGGCGTAGAGGTGATTGCCGTCGATCGCTATGCCGACGCACCAGCCATGCATGTCGCGCATCGCTCCCATATCATTAATATGCTTGATGGTGATGCATTACGCCGTATGGTTGAACTGGAAAAACCACATTATATCGTGCCGGAGATCGAAGCTATTGCCACCGATATGCTGATCCAACTTGAAGAGGAAGGACTGAATGTTGTCCCCTGCGCTCGCGCAACGAAATTAACGATGAATCGCGAGGGTATCCGTCGCCTGGCGGCAGAAGAGCTGCAGCTGCCCACTTCCACTTATCGTTTTGCCGATAGCGAAAGCCTTTTCCGCGAGGCGGTTGCCGCCATTGGCTATCCCTGCATTGTAAAACCGGTGATGAGCTCTTCCGGCAAGGGGCAGACGTTTATTCGTTCTGAAGAGCAACTTGCTCAGGCATGGGAGTACGCTCAGCAAGGCGGTCGCGCCGGAGCGGGCCGCGTAATTGTTGAAGGCGTCGTTAAGTTTGACTTCGAAATTACCTTGCTAACCGTCAGCGCGGTGGATGGCGTCCATTTCTGTGCACCGGTAGGTCATCGCCAGGAAGATGGCGACTACCGTGAATCCTGGCAACCACAGCAAATGAGCCCGCTTGCCCTTGAACGTGCGCAGGAGATTGCCCGTAAAGTGGTGCTGGCGCTGGGCGGTTATGGGTTGTTTGGTGTCGAGTTGTTTGTCTGTGGCGATGAGGTGATTTTCAGTGAAGTCTCCCCTCGCCCGCATGACACCGGGATGGTGACGCTAATTTCTCAGGATCTCTCGGAGTTTGCCCTGCATGTACGTGCCTTCCTCGGACTTCCGGTTGGCGGGATCCGCCAGTATGGTCCTGCAGCTTCTGCCGTAATCCTGCCACAACTGACCAGTGAGAATGTCACGTTTGATAATGTGCAGAATGCCGTAGGCGCAGGTTTGCAGATTCGTTTATTTGGTAAGCCGGGAATTGATGGCAGCCGTCGTCTGGGTGTTGCGCTGGCGACCGCTGAGAGTGTTGATGAAGCGATTGAGCGCGCGAAGCACGCCGCCGGACAGGTAAAAGTACAGGGTTAAACCCGGCAAAAAAACGCTACAAAAATGCCCGATACGCGATCGGGCATTTTGACTTTTACAGCTTAGCGCCTTCTACAGCTTCACGCGCCAGCTTAGTAATGCGGTCGTAATCGCCCGCTTCCAGCGCATCTGCCGGAACCAGCCAGGAACCACCGATGCACAGCACGCTTTTCAGCGCCAGGTAGTCACGGTAGTTAGCCGGAGAAATACCACCTGTCGGGCAGAAACGGACCTGGGAGAACGGACCCGCGATCGCCTGCAGGGCTTTCACGCCGCCGTTAGCTTCAGCCGGGAAGAATTTGAACTCTTTCAAACCGTAGTCCATACCCAGCATCAGTTCGGAAACAGTGCTGATCCCCGGAATCAGAGGAATAGTCCCTTCGGTAGCAGCTTTCAGCAGCGGCTCGGTCAGACCCGGGCTAATTGCGAACTGTGCACCCGCTTCGGTGACTTCTGCCAGCTGCTGTGGATTCAGCACCGTACCGGCCCCCACAATCGCTTCAGGCACTTCTTTGGCGATAGCACGGATAGCGTCAACTGCACACTCGGTACGCAGAGTCACTTCCAGAACGCGCACCCCACCAGCAACCAACGCTTTTGCCATCGGCACCGCGTGTTCCAGTTTTTTTACCACGATAACCGGTACAACCGGGCCGGTGGTCAGGATTGATTCTGCACTTGTTTTCCAGTTTTTCATCAGAGTTTTCTCTCGCCTGATTACAAATTTGTCGTCTTAAAAAGTGATACAGGTTGCGCCCTGTTCGGCACCGGACAGTTTTTCACGCAAGGCGCTGAATAATTCACGTCCTGTTCCCACGCGTGACGCGCTCAGGTCAGGAATGTGCGGTTCGCGAGCAGCCAGTTCCGCTTCGTCTACCAGCAGCGTCAGTTCGCCTGTCTGTCCATTCACACGAATGATGTCCCCGTCGCGCACTTTTGCCAGCAGCCCGCCATCGTAGGCTTCTGGTGTTACGTGGATAGCTGACGGCACTTTACCTGAAGCGCCGGAGAGTCGTCCATCGGTAACTAACGCAATTTTGAAACACCGGTCCAATAATACACCAAGTGGCGGCATGAGTTTATGTAATTCTGGCATTCCGTTCGCTTTTGGCCCCTGATGACGGACAACAACGACACAATCGCGGTCCAGCAAACCCGCTTCAAAGGCCGGCATAACGTCATGCTGGCTTTCAAAAACAACCGCTGGCGCTTCAATCACCTGGTTCTCAACCGGCACGGCAGAGGTTTTCATAACCGCACGGCCCAGGTTACCGCTTAACACTTTTGTCCCACCATGATGAGAGAAAGGTTGTTCGAAGGAAGCGATCACATTGCTGTCGAGTGATTTTTCCGCCCCTTCCCGCCAGTCCAGTTCACCATTATTCAGCCATGGTTCAAGGGTATAACGAGACAGACCAAAGCCTGCCACCGTATTGACATCTTCATGCAGCAGGCCTGCTTTGAGCAGTTCACGCACCAGAACCGGTACGCCACCTGCCGCCTGGAAGTGGTTAATATCGGCCGGACCGTTCGGGTAGAGACGTGCCATCAGCGGTACAACATCAGAAAGGTCAGAGAAGTCATCCCAGTTAATCTGAATACCGGCCGCGCGCGCCATCGCCACCAGGTGCATGGTGTGGTTAGTGGAACCACCGGTCGCCAGCAGTGCAACGATACCGTTCACCACCACTTTCTCATCGATCATCTTACCGATCGGCATCCATTCATTACCATTACCGGTCATGCGTGTAACCTGACGCGCAGCGGCAGCGGTCAAAGCATCGCGCAGCGGAGAATCCGGATGAACAAAAGAAGAGCCTGGCAACTGCATCCCCATAAACTCCACCACCATCTGGTTGGTGTTGGCAGTACCGTAGAAAGTACATGTTCCCGGCGCATGGTAAGACGCGGCTTCTGACTCCAGTAAGGCCATGCGGTCCACTTTACCTTCGGCATAAAGCTGACGAATACGCACTTTTTCTTTATTTGGCAAACCGCTTGCCATCGGTCCAGACGGCACAAACACCGCAGGCAAATGACCAAACGACAGGGCTGCCATCGTCAGACCCGGGACAATCTTGTCGCACACACCGAGGAACAGAGCACCATCAAACATGTTATGGGACAGCCCGACCGCCGCAGACATCGCTATCACTTCGCGGCTTAGCAGCGACAATTCCATTCCATCCTGCCCCTGGGTGACACCATCACACATCGCCGGAACACCGCCCGCAACCTGACCAACCGCATTCGCTTCATGCAGGGCTTTACGAATGATTTCTGGATAGTGTTCATAAGGCTGGTGAGCGGAGAGCATGTCGTTATAGGAGGTGATGATGGCGATATTGTTACGCAACATGCTTTTCAAAGAGGCTTTGTCTTCTGGCTGGCAGGCAGCGAAACCGTGTGCCAGGTTACCGCATGCCAACTGCGAACGATGAACGGTCGACGTTTTCGCTTGTTCTATCCGGGCGAGATAAGCAGAGCGAGTCTCGCGCGAACGTTCAATGATTCGATTTGTTACGCGTAACAATTGTGGATTCATAAAGGCTCCTGAAATTGAGTTGTCAGAGCAGGATGATTCACAACGCGTTTCATTCAGAGGATTTATGACTGAAACGCCTGTAACCGGAGCTCATAGGGCAAAAACGTTTCAGTCAGTGTAATAAAAAAAGCCTCGTGGGTGAATCCGCACGAGGCCTGAAAGTGTAAAAATTGTTCTACAATCTGCGCAAGATCATGTTACCGGTAAAATAACCATAAAGGATAAGCGCAGATATTACTCAAACTCATTCCAGGAACGACCATCACGGGTAATCATCGCCACCGAGGCAACGGGTCCCCAGGTTCCGGCCTGATACGGTTTCGGCGCATCATTGTCCATCGCCCACGCCTCAGTAATGGAGTCTACCCATTTCCAGGCTTCTTCCACTTCATCACGACGTACAAACAGTGCCTGAATACCACGCATGGTTTCCAGCAGCAGACGTTCATAGGCATCCGCCAGATGCGTCTGATTAAAGGTTTCTGAATAGCTCAGATCCAGCTTGGTGATTTGCAGGTTATGTTTGTGGTCAAGGCCAGGAACTTTATTCAGTACCTGGATATCCACGCCTTCATCAGGTTGCAGACGGATAGTCAGTTTATTCTGCGGCAGATCCTGCCACGACTCTTTAAACAGATTCAGTTCAGGTGTTTTGAAATAGACCACGACTTCAGAACATTTGGTCGGCAGACGTTTACCAGTACGCAGGTAGAATGGCACACCGGCCCAGCGCCAGTTATCAATGTCGACGCGGATCGCCACGAAGGTTTCTGTATTGCTGCTCTTGTTCGCGCCCTCTTCTTCCAGATATCCCGGCACTTTTTTGCCCTGGGCGAAGCCCGCAGTATATTGCCCGCGTACGGTTTTTTCGCGTACGTTGGAGCGGTCGATGCGGCGCAGGGACTTCAGTACTTTCACTTTTTCATCGCGGATGCTGTCTGCGCTCAGGTCAGATGGCGGAGACATCGCAATCATGCAGAGAATTTGTAGCAGGTGGTTCTGAATCATGTCACGCATCTGACCGGCTTTATCAAAATAGCCCCAGCGCCCTTCGATCCCCACTTCTTCTGCCACGGTAATCTCAACATGATCAATGGTGCGATTGTCCCAGTTATTCACAAACAGGGAGTTAGCAAAACGCAGCGCCAACAGGTTCAGCACCGTTTCTTTACCAAGATAGTGGTCGATACGGTAAACCTGGCACTCCTCGAAGTATTCGCCAACCTGATCATTGATTTCCTGCGAGGTCGCCAGCGACGTCCCCAGCGGTTTCTCCATGACTACGCGTGCCGGTTTAGCATTCAGTTTTGCCTCGCCAAGCCCTTTGCAAATTGCGCCAAAAGTGCTGGGCGGCATGGCAAAGTAGTTAATGGTGATACGATTTTTTTGATCCAGCATCGCGCCGAGACGGCTGAATGCAGCAGTGTCATTGACATCGAGATTACAAAAATCCAGACGTGCACTCAGGGTGTCCCATAAACCTTCATCAATGGTTTCTTTCATGAAAGTTTCGAGCGCCTCGCGGACAACTTTGGTATATGCCGCTTTATCCCAGTCAGCACGCCCTACGCCGATAATCCGGGTGTCCGGGTTGAGCTGACCGGCTTTTTCCAGTTGATACAGGGAAGGCAGCAATTTACGACGCGCAAGGTCGCCTTTCGCGCCGAAAATGACCAGGTCACAGGCCTGGGCTGTTTGCGTTACCGCCATGTCATTCTCCTTAAGTTAACTAACCCGGTACTTAAGCCAGGGTATACTTGTAATTTTCTTACGGTGCACTGTACTGCTTTTACGAGCTTGCGAAAACTGTAAACGCTTATCCACCCGTGCGATTACGGGAAAAGCGCGCAAAGTGCGGCAAAACTGATAAAAAAATCATCGTTTTCCATTGGGTAAAAATCTGACACTGATCATGTTATGAAAAAAAATAACAACTTTTTTATCTGCTTTTGTCATTAACACGGCACACAGGCGTAATATCTGACAAAACTGCATTTCGATTTCTTTCAGTGCGGAAATCGTCATTACCCGTGAGTCTCTTTACATCATGAATATGCTGGAAAAAATCCAGTCTCAGCTGGAACATTTGAGCAAATCAGAGCGCAAAGTTGCCGAGGTCATTCTGGCTTCGCCCGATAACGCGATCCATTCGAGTATTGCTGCTATGGCACTGGAAGCCAATGTTAGCGAACCGACGGTGAATCGTTTCTGTCGCAGCATGGACACGCGCGGTTTTCCTGATTTTAAACTTCATCTGGCACAGAGTCTGGCGAATGGCACTCCCTATGTTAATCGCAATGTCAATGAAGATGACAGCGTTGAATCATACACAGGGAAAATATTTGAGTCCGCAATGGCAACGCTCGATCATGTCCGTCATTCACTGGATAAATCTGCCATCAACCGCGCCGTCGACTTGCTCACTCAGGCAAAAAAAATCGCCTTTTTCGGATTAGGCTCTTCAGCCGCCGTTGCCCACGATGCGATGAATAAGTTCTTTCGTTTTAATGTTCCGGTGGTGTACTCCGATGATATTGTGCTGCAACGCATGAGTTGTATGAATTGTAGCGACGGAGACGTGGTGGTGCTGATTTCTCACACTGGAAGAACAAAAAATCTGGTCGAGCTGGCGCAGCTGGCTCGCGAAAACGACGCAATGGTGATTGCCCTCACCTCTGCGGGTACCCCGCTCGCCCGGGAAGCAACGCTGGCAATTACCCTCGACGTACCGGAAGATACTGACATTTATATGCCCATGGTTTCTCGACTTGCACAGCTGACCGTGATAGATGTGCTGGCGACAGGATTTACTTTGCGACGCGGTGCAAAATTCAGAGATAACTTGAAGCGGGTCAAGGAAGCGCTGAAGGAATCGCGTTTTGATAAGCAGTTACTTAATTTAAGTGACGATCGCTAAAAACGACTGTCACTGTCCTAATCTTATACGACATCCGAATGAGATTAATTTATCGCCATCGCGGCGTTATTTCATTCGGATTTCATGTTCAAGCAACACCTGGTTGTTTCAGTCAACGGAGTATTACATGTCCAGAAGGCTTCGCAGAACAAAAATCGTTACCACGTTAGGCCCAGCAACAGATCGCGATAATAATCTTGAAAAAGTTATCGCGGCGGGTGCCAACGTTGTACGTATGAACTTTTCTCACGGCTCGCCTGAAGATCACAAAATGCGCGCGGATAAAGTTCGTGAGATTGCCGCAAAACTGGGGCGTCATGTGGCTATTCTGGGTGACCTCCAGGGGCCCAAAATCCGTGTATCCACCTTTAAAGAAGGCAAAGTTTTCCTCAATATTGGGGATAAATTCCTGCTCGACGCCAACCTGGGTAAAGGTGAAGGCGACAAAGAAAAAGTCGGTATCGACTACAAAGGCCTGCCTGCTGACGTCGTGCCTGGTGACATCCTGCTGCTGGACGATGGTCGCGTCCAGTTAAAAGTACTGGAAGTTCAGGGCATGAAAGTGTTCACCGAAGTCACCGTCGGTGGTCCCCTCTCCAACAATAAAGGTATCAACAAACTTGGCGGCGGTTTGTCGGCTGAAGCGCTGACCGAAAAAGACAAAGCAGACATTAAGACTGCGGCGTTGATTGGCGTAGATTACCTGGCTGTCTCCTTCCCACGCTGTGGCGAAGATCTGAACTATGCCCGTCGCCTGGCACGCGATGCAGGATGTGATGCGAAAATTGTTGCCAAGGTTGAACGTGCGGAAGCCGTTTGCAGCCAGGATGCAATGGATGACATCATCCTCGCCTCTGACGTGGTAATGGTTGCACGTGGCGACCTCGGTGTGGAAATTGGCGACCCGGAACTGGTCGGCATTCAGAAAGCGTTGATCCGTCGTGCGCGTCAGCTAAACCGAGCGGTAATCACGGCGACCCAGATGATGGAGTCAATGATTACTAACCCGATGCCGACGCGTGCAGAAGTCATGGACGTAGCAAACGCCGTTCTGGATGGTACTGACGCTGTGATGCTGTCTGCAGAAACTGCCGCTGGGCAGTATCCGTCAGAAACCGTTGCAGCCATGGCGCGCGTTTGCCTGGGTGCGGAAAAAATCCCGAGCATCAACGTTTCTAAACACCGTCTGGACGTTCAGTTCGACAATGTGGAAGAAGCTATTGCCATGTCAGCAATGTACGCAGCTAACCACCTGAAAGGCGTTACGGCGATCATCACCATGACCGAATCGGGTCGTACCGCGCTGATGACCTCCCGTATCAGCTCTGGTCTGCCAATTTTCGCCATGTCGCGCCATGAACGTACGCTGAACCTGACTGCTCTCTATCGTGGCGTTACGCCGGTGCACTTTGATAGCGCTAATGACGGCGTAGCAGCTGCCAGCGAAGCGGTTAATCTGCTGCGCGATAAAGGTTACTTGATGTCTGGTGACCTGGTGATTGTCACCCAGGGCGACGTGATGAGTACCGTGGGTTCTACTAATACCACGCGTATTTTAACGGTAGAGTAAGTACGTTGCCGGATGCGGCGAAAACGCCACATCCGGCCTACAGTTCAATGATAGTTCAACAGATTTCGAATATTCTGAAGCAAACTTGAACTTATCATCAGGCGAAGGCCTCTCCTCGCGAGAGGCTTTTTTATTTGATGGGATAAAGATCTTTGCGCTTATACGGCTGGATTTCGCCCGGTTTGCGAGTTTTCAGCAATTTTAGTATCCAGGTGTATTGTTCTGGTCGCGGACCAACAAAAATCTCGACTTCTTCATTCATCCGCCGCGCAATCGTATGATCATCCGCCTCTAACAGATCATCCATCGGTGGGCGCACCTGAATCGTCAGACGATGCGTCTTGCCATCATAAATCGGAAACAGCGGTACAACGCGCGCACGGCACACTTTCATCAAACGACCAATCGCGGGCAACGTCGCTTTATAGGTGGCAAAGAAATCCACAAATTCGCTGTGCTCTGGGCCATGATCCTGATCGGGTAAATAATATCCCCAGTACCCCTGACGTACCGACTGGATGAATGGTTTAATACCGTCATTTCTCGCATGCAGACGACCGCCAAAGCGACGACGCACCGTGTTCCAGACATAATCAAAAACCGGGTTGCCCTGATTATGGAACATCGCTGCCATTTTCTGCCCTTGCGAGGCCATCAGCATGGCAGGAATATCGACGGCCCAACCGTGCGGCACCAGAAAGATAACTTTCTCGTTATTACGCCGCATCTCTTCGATGATCTCCAGCCCTTGCCAGTCAACGCGCGGCTGAATTTTCTCCGGTCCGCGTATTGCCAACTCAGCCATCATTGCCATCGCTTGCGGCGCGGTGGCAAACATCTCATCAACAATCGCTTCGCGTTCAGCTTCACTACGTTCTGGAAAGCAGAGCGACAGATTGATTAACGCACGACGGCGTGAGCTTTTTCCCAGTCGTCCGGCAAAACGTCCCAGCCGTGCCAGAATGGGATCACGGAACTTTGGCGGCGTTAAAGCGATACCCGCCATCGCTGCTACACCCAGCCATGCTCCCCAGTAGCGCGGGTGGCGAAAGGATTTATCAAACTCAGGAATGTATTCGCTATTATTTTTTTTCGTTTCCATGCTTTTCCAGTTTCGGATAAGGCAAAAATCAATCTGGTGATAGTGTAGCGGCGCAACTTGCCCCGCACCAAATAAAAAAAGCCGGTACTGACTGCGTACCGGCTGCGAATGGATGTTAATTAATCAAACCGTAGCTGCGGCACAATCTCTTTGGCCTGCGCCAGGAATTCGCGACGATCGGAGCCGGTCAGCCCTTCAGTACGCGGCAGTTTTGCCGTCAGCGGGTTTACGGCCTGCTGGTTTATCCATACTTCATAGTGCAGATGCGGCCCAGTTGAACGTCCGGTATTACCGGAAAGCGCGATACGGTCGCCACGTTTCACCTTCTGTCCCGGTTTCACCAGAATCTTGCGCAAGTGCATATAACGCGTGGTGTAGCTGCGACCATGACGAATAGCCACATAATAACCTGCTGCGCCACTGCGTTTGGCAACCACCACTTCACCGTCACCCACTGAAAGCACTGGCGTACCTTGTGGCATGGCGAAATCAACACCTCTGTGTGGTGCAACGCGACCTGTCACCGGATTAGTTCGACGCGGGTTAAAGTTAGACGAGATACGGAACTGTTTCGCCGTCGGGAATCGCAAGAATCCTTTCGCCAGACCAGTACCGTTACGATCGTAGAATTTGCCATCTTCAGCGCGGATAGCGTAATAATCTTTACCTTCTGAACGCAAACGTACGCCCAGCAGCTGGCTTTGCTCACGTTTACCATCAAGCATTTCTCGAGACATTAACACCGCAAATTCATCGCCTTTTTTCAGTTTGCGGAAATCCATTTGCCACTGCATGGCTTTAATCACTGCGCTCACTTCGGCGCTGGTTAAACCGGCGTTTCTGGCGCTGGCAACAAAGCTCCCCCCGACGGTACCTTTCAGCAGATTGTTAACCCACTCTCCTTGCTGCATTTCGCTGGTCATTTTAAAACCGTTAGCGGCAGTACGGTCATAGGTTCGGGTTTCACGACGAGACACTTCCCAGGTGAGGCGCTGCAGTTCGCCGTCCGCGGTTAATGTCCAGGAGAGTTGTTGACCGATTTTCAGGTTACGCAATTCTTTGTCGGCCGCAGCCAGTTGGGTGATATCACCCATATCAATACCATACTGATTGAGAATGCTGCTTAGCGTATCGCCAGTGGAAACAACATATTCATGCACGCCCGCTTCACCGGCGATTTTGTCATCCAGTTCGTCCTGGGGAATGGCTTCATCTTCTTGTGCAGCTTGATCAATCGGCTCACTGGCTTCAGGTAAGAGCGAACGAATTTCGTTCTGTTCCAGCTCAATGGTTTTGACAATTGGCGTGGCATCACGGTGATAAACATAAGGCCGCCAGACAGCGACGGCCAGAGTAAGAACGGTGAGCGACCCCAACATAACGCGGTGTGGTCGCGGTAAATTATTAAACGCCAGGGCGACAGAGCGGGCTATCTGTTGCACGTAATCACTTCCTCATTAATCTCCTTTCAGGCAGCTCGCATACTGGTTGGCTAATTGACTCAGGAATTCTGAATAGCTTGTTTTACCCAGTTTGATATTCGTCCCCAGGGGATCCAACGTTCCCATACGAACGGATGTCCCTCGTGCGACGCTCTCAACGACCGCTGGCCTGAACTGTGGCTCAGCAAAAACGCAGGTTGCTTTTTGCTCAACCAACTGTGTTCTTATTTCATGTAAACGCTGCGCGCCAGGTTGAATCTCAGGGTTAACGGTAAAATGACCAAGCGGTGTCAGTCCAAACTGTTTTTCGAAATAGCCGTAAGCATCGTGAAAAACGAAATAACCTTTCCCCTTGAGCGGCGCGAGCTCGTTACCAACCTGCGTTTCGGTTGAGGCTAATTGTGCCTCAAAATCCTTCAGGTTGGCGTCAAGTTTGGCTCGACTTTGCGGCATAAGTTCCACTAATTTTCCATGGATTGCAACCGCTGTAGCCCGCGCTATCTCTGGGGAAAGCCAAAGATGCATGTTGAAATCGCCGTGATGGTGATCTTCGTCACTTTTTTCCGCGTGGTCGTGATCATCATCATCGCCGTGAATACTTTTCATCAGTAGCGGTTTCACATCTTCAAGCTGCGCAATCGTTACCTGCTTCGCTCCTGGTAATTTGCTTACCGGTTTTTGCATAAACGCTTCCATCTCCGGGCCAACCCAAACGACTAAGTCCGCGTTCTGTAAGCGTTTTACATCCGATGGACGCAGTGAATAATCATGTTCTGAAGCGCCGTCAGGCAGTAAAACCTCCGTTTCTGTTACACCATCAGCAATGGCAGAAGCGATGAACCCAACGGGTTTAAGCGAAGCGACAACGGCGGCATCTGCGGCCTGTGTTGCACCTCCCCAGAGAGCGGCGGATAATGCTGCGAAAAGAAGCGTTTTTTTATGTAACATAATGCGACCAATCATCGTAATGAATATGAGAAGTGTGATATTATAACATTTCATGACTACTGCAAGACTAAAATTAACATGACAAGTCTGGTTTCCCTGGAAAATGTCTCGGTTTCTTTTGGCCAACGCCGCGTCCTCTCTGATGTGTCGCTGGAACTTAAACCTGGAAAAATTTTGACTTTACTTGGGCCAAATGGCGCAGGTAAGTCGACACTGGTACGGGTAGTGCTCGGGCTGGTAACACCCGATGAAGGGGTTATCAAGCGCAACGGAAAACTGCGCATCGGCTATGTACCGCAGAAGCTGTATCTCGACACCACGTTGCCACTGACCGTAAACCGTTTTTTACGCTTACGCCCTGGTACACATAAAGAAGATATTTTGCCTGCACTGAAACGTGTCCAGGCCGGGCACCTGATTAACGCACCGATGCAAAAGCTCTCTGGTGGCGAAACGCAGCGTGTACTATTAGCGCGAGCATTGTTAAATCGCCCGCAATTATTAGTGCTGGATGAACCCACTCAAGGCGTGGATGTAAATGGCCAGGTGGCGTTATATGACCTTATTGACCAACTGCGTCGTGAACTGGATTGTGGCGTTTTAATGGTTTCTCACGATCTGCATCTGGTGATGGCAAAAACCGATGAAGTGCTGTGCCTGAATCACCACATTTGTTGTTCCGGCACACCGGAAGTTGTTTCCCTGCATCCGGAGTTTATTTCAATGTTTGGTCCTCGTGGTGCTGAACAACTGGGTATCTATCGCCATCATCATAACCATCGTCACGATTTACAGGGACGAATTGTTTTGCGTCGGGGAAATGATCGCTCATGATTGAATTATTATTTCCCGGTTGGTTAGCCGGGATCATGCTCGCCTGTGCCGCGGGTCCGCTGGGTTCGTTTGTAGTCTGGCGTCGTATGTCTTATTTCGGTGATACGCTGGCTCATGCCTCATTACTTGGCGTCGCGTTTGGTTTGTTGCTGGACGTGAATCCATTCTATGCGGTGATTGCCGTTACGCTGCTGCTGGCGGGCGGTCTGGTATGGCTGGAGAAGCGTCCACAGCTGGCGATCGACACGTTATTAGGGATTATGGCGCACAGTGCCCTGTCGCTGGGCCTGGTGGTCGTTAGTCTGATGTCTAATATTCGTGTTGATTTGATGGCTTACTTGTTCGGTGATTTGCTGGCAGTGACGCCGGAAGATCTCATCTCCATCGCCATTGGCGTGGTCATCGTGGTGGCTATTTTGTTCTGGCAATGGCGCAATTTGCTGTCGATGACGATTAGCCCGGATCTGGCGTTTGTTGATGGTGTGAAATTACAGCGCGTGAAATTGTTATTGATGCTGGTGACGGCATTGACGATTGGTGTAGCGATGAAATTTGTCGGTGCGTTGATTATTACTTCGTTGCTGATTATTCCTGCAGCTACTGCGCGTCGCTTTGCCCGCACGCCGGAACAGATGGCTGGTGTCGCTGTTTTGGTGGGGATGGTGGCAGTGACTGGCGGTTTAACCTTTTCCGCATTTTACGATACGCCGGCGGGTCCGTCGGTAGTGCTATGTGCGGCACTGTTATTTATTCTCAGTATGATGAAAAAGCAGGCCAGTTAATCTGTCGCTGAACACATTTGTCGGATGCGGCGCGAGCGCCTTATCCGACCTACGGTTCGGTATCTCTGGTAGTCTTGGTAAGACGCGAACAGCGTCGCATCAGGCATATTGCCAGTGCCGGATGCGGCGCGAGCGACCAATCCGACTTACGGCATTTCTGGCGGCGTTATGCCAAAGTGATTCCACGCCCGCGTCGTCGCCATACGCCCACGCGGTGTACGCTGCAAAAAGCCTTGCTGAATCAAATAAGGTTCCAGCACATCCTCAATGGTTTCACGTTCTTCGCCAATGGCTGCCGCCAGGTTATCCAGACCTACAGGTCCACCAAAGAACTTATCGATTACCGCCAGCAACAATTTGCGGTCCATATAATCGAAACCTTCAGCATCGACATTCAACATATCCAACGCCTGAGCAGCGATATCTGCCGAGATGGTGCCATCGTGCTTCACTTCGGCGAAATCACGCACTCGACGCAGCAGACGGTTGGCAATGCGCGGCGTACCGCGAGCGCGACGAGCAACTTCCAGCGCGCCGTCATCACTCATCTCAAGCCCCATAAAGCGTGCGCTGCGACTGACGATATATTGCAGATCCGGCACCTGATAAAACTCCAGACGTTGCACAATACCAAAACGGTCGCGCAACGGTGATGTCAGCGAACCTGCGCGCGTGGTTGCACCAATCAGGGTAAACGGCGGCAAATCAATTTTAATGGAGCGTGCCGCCGGACCTTCACCAATCATGATATCCAGTTGGTAGTCTTCCATTGCCGGGTACAGCACTTCTTCAACAACTGGCGATAAACGGTGGATCTCATCAATAAACAGCACGTCATGCGGTTCAAGGTTAGTGAGCATCGCAGCCAAATCGCCCGCCTTTTCCAGCACCGGACCAGAAGTCGTGCGTAAATTAACGCCCATTTCATTGGCGACAATGTTGGCAAGCGTAGTTTTACCCAACCCCGGAGGACCAAAAATCAACAAATGATCGAGGGCATCGCCGCGCAGTTTCGCTGCTTTGATGAAAATCTCCATCTGTGAACGAACCTGCGGCTGACCAACATACTCTTCCAGTAATTTAGGGCGAATGGCGCGATCTGCTACATCTTCCGGCAAAGTGGTACCGGCAGAAATCAGACGGTCTGCTTCAATCATCCTTTACCTCATAACGCGGCGCGTAGGGCTTCGCGAATTAATGTTTCACTGCTGGCGTCAGGGCGAGCGATTTTGCTCACCATGCGGCTGGCTTCTTGTGGTTTATAGCCCAGCGCCACCAGCGCAGCAACCGCTTCCTGTTCAGCATCGTTGGTTGCCGGGCTGGCAGGCGACGTGAGCACCAGATCGGCGGCTGGCGTAAAGAGATCGCCATGCAGACCTTTAAATCGGTCTTTCATTTCAACAATCAAGCGTTCGGCGGTTTTTTTGCCAATACCCGGCAGTTTCACCAGCGCCCCCACTTCTTCACGCTCAACGGCATTAACGAACTGCTGCGCTGACATTCCGGAGAGGATCGCCAGCGCCAACTTCGGGCCGACGCCGTTGGTTTTGATCAACTCTTTGAACAACGTGCGCTCTTGTTTATTGTTAAAACCGTACAGCAGCTGCGCGTCTTCACGCACCACAAAGTGGGTGAAAACGATCGCTTCCTGTCCCGCTTCAGGGAGTTCATAAAAACAGGTCATCGGCATATGCACTTCATAGCCTACGCCGCCCACTTCAATTAACACCAGCGGGGGTTGTTTTTCAATGATGATGCCTCTGAGTCTGCCTATCACATGACGCTCCTGCGTAATGAATCAAAGATAATGCTGTATGATAAAAAAATGCTGGATAGATATCCAGCGAAGGATGAAGAAAACTTGCGAGGTGTCTCGATGATCTGAAAAATGGCACAGTATAATTTATTCTACAGGTTATTTTGGAAGCAAATATTTTAATATTACATATTCAGTGAAAAATGCGTAATAAAAATATACATTGCGCCTCCTGAAAAAATAAATTTTTTATGCTATTACGTATATTCGTATCTATTTCAATGGAATGACAACGTGAATATTAATTACCCTGCTGAATATGAAATTGGAGATATCGCCTTTACATGTATAGGTGCTGCCTTATTTGGTCAAATATCAGCTGCATCAAATTGTTGGAGTAATCACGTCGGGATCATTATCGGTCATAACGGTGAAGACTTCCTGGTTGCAGAAAGCCGGGTTCCCCTCTCAACCATCACTACGCTATCCCGTTTTATTAAACGCTCTGCTAATCAACGCTATGCTATAAAGCGATTAGACGCTGGGCTGACAGAACAACAAAAACAACGAATTGTTGAACAGGTTCCCTCCCGGCTACGCAAACTTTACCACACCGGTTTTAAATACGAATCTTCGCGCCAGTTCTGTTCAAAATTTGTCTTTGATATTTATAAAGAGGCGCTATGTATTCCGGTGGGTGAAATAGAGACGTTTGGAGAATTGTTAAATAGCAATCCGAATGCAAAACTCACTTTCTGGAAATTCTGGTTCCTGGGTTCTATTCCGTGGGAGCGTAAAACCGTTACGCCAGCCAGTTTGTGGCATCATCCGGGTTTGGTGTTGATTCATGCGGAGGGAGTGGAAACGCCTCAGCCGGAACTGACCGAGGCGGTATAACTTAACGCAGTCGCCCTCTCGCCAGGTTCAGCCGCGATTCGCTCATCTGCATCGCATTCTGACTAACGTGGCAGTGGGTGATGGCAATCGCCAACGCATCAGCGGCATCCGCCTGTGGATTAGCGGGCAGTTTCAGCAAGGTGCGGACCATATGCTGCACCTGGCTTTTTTCGGCGCTACCAATACCCACCACCGTTTGCTTCACCTGACGTGCAGCATATTCAAATACCGGCAACTCCTGATTCACCGCCGCCACAATCGCCACGCCGCGCGCCTGGCCCAGTTTCAGGGCTGAGTCAGCGTTCTTTGCCATAAAGACTTGTTCAATGGCGAAATAATCAGGCTGGAACTGGGTGATGATTTCCGTCACGCCCGCATAGATGAGTTTCAGACGAGACGGTAAATCATCCACTTTGGTGCGTATGCATCCGCTACCCAGGTAGGACAGTTGCCTACCTACCTGGCGGATGACGCCGTAGCCGGTCACGCGCGAACCCGGATCAATGCCGAGAATAATAGCCATCACGCGTCTCCGTTTTGCTGTTTAGCAGGCCTCATCAGAGAGTCGCTGCGACCTCATCAGAGATTTCACCGTTATGGTAAACTTCCTGCACGTCGTCGCAATCTTCCAGCATATCGATCAGACGCATCAGTTTCGGTGCGGTTTCTGCATCCATATCAGCTTTGGTAGACGGGATCATGGAAACTTCCGCGCTGTCTGCTTTCAGACCTGCCGCTTCCAGAGCGTCGCGCACTTTACCCATTTCTTCCCATGCAGTGTAGACATCAATCGCGCCGTCATCATAGGTCACAACGTCTTCAGCACCTGCTTCCAGTGCTGCTTCCATGATGGTGTCTTCATCGCCTTTCTCGAAGGAGATCACGCCTTTTTTGCTGAACAGATAAGCTACGGAACCATCAGTACCGAGGTTACCGCCACATTTGCTGAATGCATGACGCACTTCAGCAACGGTACGGTTGCGGTTGTCAGACAGACATTCAATCATGATTGCCGTGCCGCCAGGACCGTAACCTTCGTAGATGATGGTTTCCATGTTTGCATCATCATCACCGCCCACACCACGTGCAATTGCGCGGTTCAGTGTGTCGCGGGTCATGTTGTTAGACAGTGCTTTATCAATTGCTGCACGCAGACGCGGGTTAGCGTCCGGATCGCCACCGCCCAGCTTAGCCGCGGTTACCAGCTCACGAATGATTTTAGTGAAGATTTTACCGCGCTTAGCATCCTGCGCAGCTTTACGATGTCTGGTGTTGGCCCATTTACTATGACCTGCCATAAAAATATCTCCAGATAGCCCTGCCTGTTCAGGCAGCGTTAATTACAAACTGTTCAATCGCCTGCCGGTTGCTCCAGGACTTAGTGAGCGCCGCCGCAGCAGGCGCATCAAGCCACTTGTAAGCCAGATGTTCAGTGAAAACGATCTGCCGCTCGTGCGGAAGCGCAAGACAGAACCATGATTCCGTATTACGCGTCACGCCCGGCGCATAGCGATGACGTAAATGTGAAAAAATTTCAAACTCTACCGTGCGCTGACAGTCAATTAAGGTCAGTTGTTCAGCGACAACATCAATGGTGACCTCTTCCTTTACTTCGCGCATGGCAGCTTGCGGCGCGGTTTCACCCTCTTCCACGCTGCCGGTTACCGACTGCCAGAAATCGGGATCGTCACGCCGCTGCAACATCAGCACCCGTTTCGTATCTTGTGCGTAGATGACCACTAAGATCGAAACGGGACGCTTATACACTTTATCCTTCACGCTGCCTCTTCGTTGACTGCCTTCGCTCATCCCATTCACATAGTTATCTATGCTCATGGGAGTTCACTCAGTTGCCGCCTCGATGCAACGCGAATGATTTCGTGTATTTGAGTCATATCAGTTATTCTCAGCCTTCTTCACAACCTGAATGCTCAGCTCAGCCAGTGCAGTCGGGTTAGCAAAGCTCGGTGCTTCAGTCATCAGACACGCTGCCGCCGTGGTTTTCGGGAAGGCGATAACGTCACGGATATTGTCGGTGCCGGTCAGCAGCATGGTCAGACGGTCAAGACCGAATGCCAGACCTGCGTGCGGCGGAGTACCGTATTTCAGAGCGTCGAGCAGGAAGCCGAATTTCTCGCGCTGTTCCTCTTCGTTGATACCCAGAATACCAAACACCGTCTGCTGCATATCACCATTATGGATACGTACTGAACCACCGCCCACTTCGTAACCATTGATGACCATATCGTAAGCGTTCGCCACCGCATTTTCCGGTGCAGCTTTCAGTTCTGCAGCCGTCATATCTTTCGGTGAGGTGAACGGATGGTGCATTGCCGTCAGGCCGCCTTCACCGTCGTCTTCAAACATCGGGAAGTCGATAACCCACAGCGGTGCCCATTTGCTTTCGTCGGTCAGACCAAGGTCTTTACCCACTTTCAGGCGCAGTGCACCCATCGCGTCGGCAACAATTTTCTTGTTGTCGGCACCGAAGAAAATCATATCGCCATCTTGCGCGGCAGTACGATCCAGGATGTCTTCGATGATTTCTGCATTAAGGAACTTCGCTACCGGGCTGTTGATACCTTCCAGACCTTTCGCGCGTTCGTTAACTTTGATGTAAGCCAGACCTTTCGCGCCGTAGATTTTAACGAAGTTACCGTATTCGTCGATCTGCTTACGGGTCAGCGATGCGCCGCCCGGAACGCGCAGAGCCGCTACGCGACCTTTCGGATCGTTCGCCGGACCTGCAAATACAGCAAACTCAACAGATTTCAGCAGATCAGCAACGTCAGTCAGTTCCATCGGGTTACGCAGATCCGGTTTATCAGAACCATAACGGCGTTCTGCTTCCGCAAAGGTCATTACCGGGAAATCGCCCAGATCCACACCCTTCACTTCCAGCCACAGATGACGCACCAGCGCTTCCATCACTTCACGCACTTGCGGCGCGGTCATGAAAGAAGTTTCCACATCGATCTGAGTAAATTCAGGCTGACGGTCAGCACGCAGGTCTTCGTCACGGAAGCATTTAACGATCTGATAGTAACGGTCAAAACCGGACATCATCAGCAGCTGTTTGAACAACTGCGGGGATTGCGGCAGTGCGTAGAATTTACCTTTGTGCACACGAGAAGGCACCAGGTAGTCACGCGCGCCTTCCGGCGTGGCTTTGGTCAGCATCGGAGTTTCGATGTCGAGGAAGCCGTGGTCATCCATAAAACGGCGCACCAGGCTGGTGATTTTAGCGCGGGTTTTCAGGCGCTGAGCCATTTCCGGACGACGCAGGTCGAGGTAGCGGTATTTCAGACGCGCTTCTTCGGTGTTGACGTGGTTAGAGTCAAGCGGCAGAACATCTGCGCGGTTGATGATAGTCAGCGAGGACGCCAGCACTTCGATTTCGCCGGTCGCCATATCGCGGTTAATATTTTTTTCGTCACGCGCACGTACGGTGCCCGTGACCTGAATGCAGAACTCATTACGCAGTTCAGAGGCCAGCTTTAACGCGTCCGCACGATCCGGATCGAAAAATACCTGCACGATACCTTCGCGGTCGCGCATATCGATGAAGATCAGGCTACCAAGATCACGACGACGGTTGACCCAACCACACAGAGTCACCTGCTGCCCCACGTGGGACAAACGGAGCTGTCCACAATATTCTGTACGCATGAGATATCCCTTAACTTAGCTGCCGGCGGATGCCCCCTGCTGCGCAGGTGACCAAGTCGCAGCGTTAGCTGTATGTCACAACTGAATGAAAAAAGGCGGCTATTATACTGGAAATTCTGCCGCACCGTAAGAGCCTGGCCCGCGCTGGAACGCCTCGTTACCACTTTATATCGGGCCTGAAATCAGACTCTACGCCAGTTTGCTATAAAGGTGTTGCCCGAACTCATAAAAATTAACAAAATTTGTCGTTCCGCCATCGGCTAATCGCATTAAGGTGTGAGGCACGATTTTGTTTTTTCAGGAGTCATTATGCTTGAACTTAATGCTAAAACCACTGCGCTGGTGGTGATCGATTTACAAGAAGGCATCTTACCTTTTGCCGGTGGTCCACATACTGCCGCTGAGGTAGTTAATCGCGCCGGGAAGCTGGCGGCGAAATTTCGCGCCAGCGGTCAGCCCGTGTTTCTGGTGCGCGTTGGCTGGTCTGCCGATTACGCTGAAGCATTAAAACAGCCGGTCGATGCGCCCTCACCGGCTAAAGTGTTGCCCGAAAATTGGTGGCAACATCCTGCTGCATTAGGTGCAACCGACAGCGATATCGAAATCATCAAACGTCAATGGGGTGCGTTTTACGGTACGGATCTGGAGTTGCAATTACGCCGCCGAGGTATCGATACAATAGTGTTATGTGGGATCTCGACCAATATCGGTGTTGAATCCACCGCCCGCAATGCCTGGGAACTTGGCTTTAATCTGGTGATTGCCGAAGACGCCTGTAGTGCCGCCAGCGCCGAGCAGCACAATAACAGTATCAACCATATCTACCCGCGCATCGCCCGTGTGCGTAGCGTGGAAGAGATCCTCAACGCGTTATGATTTACATCGGTCTACCGCAATGGTCGCATCCTAAATGGGTGCGGTTGGGGATCACCAGCCTTGAAGAGTATGCCCGCCACTTTAACTGCGTGGAGGGCAACACCACGCTTTACGCCCTGCCGAAACCCGAGGTTGTCCTGCGCTGGCGTGAGCAGACCACAGATGACTTCCGCTTCTGTTTTAAGTTTCCGGCGACCATTTCGCATCAGGCAGCATTACGGCATTGCGATGATTTAGTGACTGAATTTTTGACCCGCATGTCACCGTTGGCTCCGCGCATTGGGCAATACTGGCTGCAACTGCCTGCCACATTCGGCCCACGGGAGCTGCCTGCGCTTTGGCATTTTCTCGATTCTCTTCCTGGCGAATTTAATTATGGCGTGGAAGTCCGCCATCCACAGTTTTTCGCCAAAGGAGAAGAGGAACAAACGCTTAATCGCGGTTTACATCAGCGCGGCGTTAATCGGGTGATTTTAGACAGCCGCCCGGTTCATGCAGCACGTCCACACAGTGAAGCTATTCGCGACGCTCAACGAAAAAAACCTAAAGTTCCGGTACATGCTGTACTGACGGCGACAAATCCGCTGATCCGTTTTATCGGTAGTGATGATATGACGCAAAACCGGGAATTATTTCAGGTCTGGTTACAAAAATTAGCGCAGTGGCATCAGACCACTACGCCTTATCTTTTTTTACATACGCCAGACATTGCCCAGGCACCGGAACTGGTACATACCCTGTGGGAAGACTTACGTAAAACGCTTCCAGAGATCGGAGCAGTTCCGGCTATTCCACAGCAATCTTCTCTTTTCTGAATTTGCCACCTATCATAGACAGGTGCCATCGGCCATTTTAAAGGGAGTTTGTATGGTAAGCGCGCTGTATGCCGTTTTAAGTGCGTTGTTATTAATGAAGTTCTCTTTTGATGTCGTTCGCCTGCGAATGCAGTACCGCGTTGCCTATGGCGACGGCGGTTTTAGCGAACTGCAAAGCGCTATTCGCATTCATGGTAACGCGGTGGAATATATTCCCATCGCGATTGTGCTGATGCTGTTTATGGAAATGAATGGCGCAGAAACCTGGATGGTGCATATTTGCGGCATCGTTTTGCTTGCTGGTCGTCTGATGCATTATTACGGTTTTCATCACCGTCTGTTCCGCTGGCGACGTTCCGGCATGAGCGCCACCTGGTGTGCGCTGTTGCTGATGGTGCTGGCGAATCTTTGGTATATGCCCTGGGAGTTGGTTTTCTCCCTGCGTTAGCGCACAATACGCCACTTTCTTTTTCCCGGATTTTTACGTTATGTCTCACCGCGACACGCTATTTTCTGCCCCTATCGCCAGACTGGGCGACTGGACCTTTGATGAACGGGTAGCTGAAGTCTTCCCGGATATGATCCAGCGTTCCGTACCCGGCTATTCCAATATTATTTCCATGATTGGTATGTTAGCCGAGCGCTTCGTTCAACCTGGTACGCAGGTTTACGATCTGGGTTGTTCTCTGGGCGCGGCGACGCTCTCGGTGCGTCGCAACATTCATCATGATAATTGCAAAATTATTGCCATCGACAACTCCCCGGCGATGATTGAACGCTGCCGTCGTCATATTGACGCCTATAAAGCCCCTACGCCAGTAGACGTCATTGAAGGTGATATTCGCGATATCGCCATTGAAAACGCATCGATGGTGGTGCTGAATTTTACCCTGCAATTCCTGGAACCTTCCGAGCGCCAGGCATTACTGGATAAAATTTATCAAGGACTGAACCCGGGCGGCGCGCTGGTGCTTTCGGAAAAATTCAGTTTCGAAGATGCCAAAGTTGGTGAACTGTTGTTCAACATGCACCACGACTTTAAACGTGCCAACGGTTACAGCGAACTGGAGATCAGCCAGAAGCGCAGCATGCTGGAAAACGTGATGCTGACCGATTCCGTGGAAACCCATAAAGCACGCCTGCATAAAGCCGGTTTTGAGCATAGTGAGCTGTGGTTCCAGTGCTTTAACTTTGGTTCACTGGTGGCATTAAAAGCAGAGGACGCTGCATGATCGACTTTGGTAACTTTTATTCTCTGATTGCCAAAAATCATCTTTCACACTGGCTCGAAACGCTGCCCGCGCAGATTGCTAACTGGCAGCGCGAGCAGCAGCACGGGTTGTTTAAGCAGTGGTCAAATGCGGTGGAGTTTCTACCTGAAATTAAACCGTATCGTCTTGATTTATTGCATAGCGTTACGGCAGAAAGCGAAGAGCCACTGAGCGCAGGGCAAATTAAACGCATTGAAACGCTGATGCGCAACCTGATGCCGTGGCGCAAAGGGCCGTTCTCACTGTATGGCGTCAACATCGATACCGAATGGCGTTCCGACTGGAAATGGGATCGTGTTCTGCCCCATCTTTCTGATTTAACCGGACGCACCATTCTGGATGTCGGCTGCGGCAGCGGTTATCACATGTGGCGCATGATTGGCGCAGGCGCGCACCTCGCGGTGGGGATCGACCCTACGCAACTGTTTCTGTGCCAGTTTGAAGCGGTGCGTAAACTACTGGGTAATGATCAGCGCGCGCATTTGTTACCGTTAGGTATTGAACAACTTCCGGCACTGAAAGCCTTTGATACCGTCTTTTCGATGGGCGTGCTTTACCATCGCCGTTCACCGCTGGAGCATCTATGGCAGTTGAAAGATCAACTGGTCAATGAAGGTGAACTGGTGCTGGAAACGCTGGTTATTGATGGTGATGAGAACACGGTGCTGGTACCAGGCGATCGTTACGCGCAAATGCGTAATGTCTATTTCATCCCTTCCGCGCTGGCGCTGAAAAACTGGCTGAAGAAGTGTGGTTTTGTAGATATCCGCATTGCGGATGTGAGCGTTACCACCACAGAAGAGCAGCGACGCACCGAATGGATGGTTACCGAATCGCTGGCCGATTTCCTCGACCCACATGATCCGGGTAAAACGGTGGAAGGTTATCCGGCACCTAAACGCGCGGTGCTGATTGCGCGCAAGCCGTAAAGGTCTGGTATTACTGCCGGATGCGGCGTGAACGCCTTATCCGGCCTACAAAACCTTGCTAATTCAATATATTGCAGGGACTATGTAGGCCTGATAAGCATAGCGCATCAGGCAGCTTTACGTTTGCATAACCTCAGCGCCCGTTTCCGGGCGCTATTCACGTCTTACGCCTGAACAGCTGGCTGATCAAACGCCGTTAACTTCGGTGCATTGCCCGTATATTTTTCGATATACACCAACGCTGAGTTACCGGCACAGGCATTTGCCAGCTGCGAGCTGGGGATATCCGCCGTTAACACGTTCGCACTGCCGTTTTTACACAAGCCATTTTCCAGATCTGGCCATGCACCTTCATGCACGCATACCACGCCTTTTTTGATCCCGTCAGTCACCACCGCGCCTGTCAAAATCTGACCACGTTTGTTCCAGACACGCACCAGATCGCCATTCGCAATACCAAAGCGTGCAGCATCTTCGGTGTGAATAGTGATTGGTTCACGATCTGCAACCGCATATTTTTTACGCAGTTCCGCATAGTTAAGCTGACTATGTAAACGGTGTGCCGGATGTGCGGTCAGAAGCTGCAACTGCTTCTCGTCGGCGGTACCCTTCCACTCATCAGGCGCAAGCCAGGTTGGGTGTGCCGGGCAATCCTTATAGCCAAATTTTTCCAGCGTTTTGGAGTAAATCTCAATTTTGCCGCTTGGCGTACCCAGCGCATTTTTCACCGGATCGGCGCGGAAATCACCATAACGAACGTACTGTTCGTTCTTCTCGCTGCGGCGCATTTCGATCAGTTTATTTTGCTGCCAGAAGGCATTAAACATCGGCATAGTCACGCGTTGCGCACGGGCACCTTTCTGAGCGGCATCATAGAAAAATTTCAGCCACGCCATTTCATCTTTACCTTCGGTATAGATCTCTTTTCCGCCAGGTTTCAGTAATTCCGCAAGATCGGCAAACACATCAAAATCGTTTCGCGCTTCAAATTGCGGAGCGACAGCCTGCTTCATCGGCACAATATGCTGGTTGCTGTAATCACCGGTCATCGTCAAGTCATTGCGCTCAAACGATGTGGTGATCGGTAATACGATATCTGCATGTTTAGCAGCTGCGGTCCAGTAGCATTCAGAAACGACGATCATCTCCGGTTTCTGCCATGCTTTAATCAGACGATTAGTATCCTGGTGATGGGTAAAGTTACCGCCACCCGCCCACCAGATCATTTTGATATTCGGATACGTTTGCTCTTTACCGTTATGCTGATATTTGCCGCCAGGATTTTCCAGCGCATCGACGATACGGGCAACAGGAATCGCCGTCATTCCGCCATCATCAGCGGCCTCGCTGGCCTGTCCGGCAATCGCCGCAGACATTTCCGGCAGCACGCCGCCAACACGTGTCGGGTTGCCACCATTGGAGTAATGATAAGAGAAACCAAAACCGCCGCCCGGTGTACCAATCTGCCCTAACATCGCCGCCAGCGTCACCAGCATCCAGTGTTTCTGTTCACCATATTGCTGGCGCTGAATTCCCCAGCCTGCCATCAGCATTGTGCGATTCGCCGCCATCAGTTCAGCGAGTTTGACTATCTGCGCTTCCGGTACGCCAGTAATTTCCGCCGCCCAGGCCGCGCTCTTCGGAGTATTATCGCTCTTACCTGTCAGATATTCTTCAAACTGCGGATACCCGGTGGTGTATTTTTCAAGGAACACTTTATCGTGTTTGCCTTGTGTCATCAGGGTATGCGCAATCCCTAACATCAGTGCCACGTCGGTGCCCATATTCGGCGCGATCCAGGTGGCATTATCGCCAAAGAACTCAATGGTTTCGGAGCGGATAGGATCAATGGCAATCACTGGTTTGCCAGATTTTTTCAGCTGATGGAAGTATTCCAGCCCTTGCTCATCGGTACTGCTCCAGGCAATTTTTAAGGTATTCAGCGGGTTCATCCCCCACAGCACCACAACCTGGCTGTTTTCCAGAATCAGCGGCCAGGAGGTCTGCTGTTCATACACCTCTACAGAACCGACCACATGCGGCATGATCACCTGTGCTGCCCCGGTTGAATAATCGCCGCTATGCCCGGAATAACCGCCCGCGAGGTTCATATAACGTTGCAGTAAGGTTTGCGCTTTATGCAACACGCCAGAAGAGCGCCAGCCGTAAGATCCGGCAAAAATGGCCGATGGTCCGTTAGCTTTACGAATACGATCGTGTTGCTCATGAATCAGTTTTAATGCTTGTTCCCAGCTCACCTGTACATAGGTATCTTCGCCTCGACCTTTCGCCGGTTGCAGTGGATTATCGAGATAGCTTTTTCTCACCATCGGATGCTGAATACGCGCCGTGGTGTGTACCTGATCCGCCGCCGTAGACTGTAAGGAGTTCGGTATGGTTTTCGCCAGCGCGCCTGTCGAAGAAACAATCTTGCCGTCCTTCACTTCTACGTTCATCGCTCCCCAGCGTCCCGCGGTGAGGATTTTACCGCCCTTCTCTTCTGCCCATGCGGGTAGCGGTGCTGCCGATGTCACCACCAGCGCTCCAGCGGCAATACCGCTGTGTTTAATAAATTCACGTCTTGTTAATGTCATAACTTCCTCCCTGATCAACGAGGATCACTGTTTCTCGGTAATATCTTTGGCGTTGTACTGGAAATACCGCGTTAAAATGTCCAGTTCGTTTTCGCTCATGCTGGTTCGTGCCCCCATTCCTTTGGCAATGGACGGCCACGCATTGACGGTGTAATGGTCGGCGGCAATAGGGGCATGACAACCAGCGCAATAGGTATCGTCAAGTTTTTCAGCGTATTGCCATAGCGGTTTACGGTCCGCTAATGCGGGATCGGTAAGCGCACCCTGTAAAGACGCCTGACGCCATTGATTGCCGTATTCGTCAGCCTGCCATTCCCCGTTTACCGTGAGCGCCTTGATACCTTCTTCACTTAATGTGGCTAGCGCCAGCCGTTGACCTGCCGCCAGGTAGAGCGTGTTTTCACTGCCCTGCATTTGATAACCCTGCAACAGAACGATCGGCTGTTTGCCACTGGCATCAACGACGGTGAGATCGGTACCAGGATTCACGGTAGCCAGCTCGCCTATGCGAGAAGTTTTGAAAGGATAAATATGTGCGCCATTAGTCACTGAAGTAGCGGTCTGACTTTCCAGCTCATGCGCCGCGTTGTCATCCATTTTTATTTCTGGCGGAAAATGGGCAATGCCTTTATGACAATCGATACAGGTTTCGCCGCCCTTTTGTGCTTTGTTATGCATTTTCTGCGCAGATTCACTTTGCGAGGCAATATCCATGGCATCAAAAGAATGGCAACTACGGCACGTTGCAGAGTCAGTTGCTTTTAATTCTTTCCATACTGTTTCGGCCATTTCCTGGCGATGAGTTTCGAACTTATCGTCACTGTCTATTTTGCCGCTAACAAATTCATGATAAATATCTTTAGATGCTTTTAATTTAGCAAATAAATAATCCATCCCTGACTTTGGAATATGGCAATCGGCACATTCCGCACGTATCCCTTTCTGGTTCGAAAAGTGGACAGTTCCCTGATATTCCTCAAAAGGTTTACTCATCGAGTGGCAGGAAAGGCAAAATGCTGTATCCGACGTTTTATGTAAGGCTTTTTGCGCCAGCAATAACCCGCCGCCACCAACCACAACCGCTATCAGCAAAAACAATAACCCAATGCGTTTTTTCCCTCGCATAGATTCCTCTAAATAAATTCCAGAACACCGAAATCATTGTATAATTAAATACACAACGAATTAACCGCTTGCATAACTCGGCACAACACTGCCTGAAATAATCGATAAAGAATATGATTTATTACAATGTAATCATTAATTGCTAAGGAATAACCCAGTTGCTATTTAGAATATATATTTATCAGTTTTAGCAATTTAAATCCCATAATCAATGTGAATATAAAAAATATTTTTAGCACAACGCTATGCGCACTGTCACCCGCTCAACAGATCACGGTTATCGTTCGTTTTTTATACTGCTCAGGGATAAAAAAAGGCCCCTGTTGAAATTGCAGGGGCCTGGTACGAGCAAGCATCATATTGGGCGACATGATGCAACGGTAAAAATCATTTGGCCTGATGGCGTTCAATGATTCCTTTCATTTCAGCAACCGCCGCCCCGTCTACGACATAACGCGAATACTCGTCCGCGTGTGCATCTGATGACATAGACAATCCTTGATTACGATAACGCATCGGTGAGGCTTGCCACGCTCCCGCGGAGCTATGGACTTCCAGCACTCCGGCATCGAGGAAGTGGTGCAGGTTTTCTGCACGGACTCCTGCTCCGGCCATAATGATTGGAGCATCACGATGGGCAATAAGTTCCATAATTTTTGATAAACCTTGCAGTGCGTCTGATTTTTGCCCTGATGTCAGCACCCGGGCAATGCCCAATTCCGCAAGATTATTGAGTGTATTTAGAGGGTTAGCGCACATATCAAAGGCGCGATGAAAAGTCACTGCCAGCGGACCGGCAGCAGCCATTATTTTTTCCATTCGTGGCATATCGACATTCCCGTCAACATCGAGAACGCCCGTCACCAGTCCAGGAAAACCTAATTCGCGGACCGTGCGCACATCCTCAAGAATGGCGGCAAACTCACCGTCGCTGTAGCAAAAATCACCACCGCGTGGGCGAATTATCGGATGCACAGGGATCGTCACCCGCTGGCGCACGGATTTCAGTACACCCAACGACGGCGTTAAGCCCCCCTCTTTTGGGGCTGCGCATAATTCAACTCTGTCTGCGCCGTTTTGCTGCGCCGTTAGTGCACATTCCATGCTGTAACAGCAAATTTCCAGTAATGCCATTTTTACTCCTTAATTACGCCGACTGCTCGCTGGCAACGATCTCTTCAATGGACCACGGATGAAACTTAATAGTTGTTTTGCCATCGGTGACCGCCAGCGTCGGATTCGGTAATCGCTCATGCTCACCTTTTGGCGAACTGGTTTTCACTGAGATCCCCGGTAGGCTGAGTCCTTCATCAGAAAGCAATGCCAGCGCACGGGCATTCAGCGTTTCTGGATCACCCGGCAGAACGATTTCAATATGTTCCCAACCTTCGTGTGGGTAACGTTTTTCCCCGGGCCACGGTAGCTCCACAATAGAAAACTGCCAGTGCGCAACCTGTACCGGTTCATGCAATTTAAACAGACAAATCGGTCTGCCATTGATCATATTTTCTGACAAAAGCTCGCCACACTGTTCAAACCCGCGACGCCAGCGTTCAGCAGTGGCGTTTTGATGGCAACGCAAAGAAATGTGATCGGCAGTCAGCGGAGTGATATTCAACCCCAGACGGCGGGAAAGTTCATCTAATGCGTGGGTAAATCGCGGTAAATCCGATGCAATATCCTGCAGCTCGTCGATAGATTGCCAGTTCGCCATAATCACTCTTCGTCTTTCAGTAAAAGCGTTAATTTACCCTGTTGCCCTGTGCCAACCAACCGCTGATTTCACGCCGCTTCTGATGCAATAGTGAAAACGGCAATACGCCACGCGCACGTTGCTGACGAAAACAGCCATTTGCAGTATACTCCCGCCCTAATTTCTTTAACTGGTGCGGGCAATTTTTGCTCGCTTCATCAATGTAAGGTATTCCGGTGAATATTCAGGCTCTTCTCTCAGAAAAAGTCCGTCAGGCCATGATTGCGGCAGGCGCGCCTGCGGATTGCGAACCGCAGGTTCGTCAGTCAGCAAAAGTTCAGTTCGGCGACTATCAGGCTAACGGCATGATGGCAGTTGCTAAAAAACTGGGTATGGCACCGCGACAATTAGCAGAGCAGGTGCTGACTCATCTGGATCTTAACGGTATCGCCAGCAAAGTTGAGATCGCCGGTCCAGGCTTTATCAACATTTTCCTTGATCCGGCATTCCTGGCTGAACATGTTCAGCAGGCGCTGGCGTCCGATCGTCTCGGTGTTGCTACGCCAGAAAAACAGACCATTGTGGTTGACTACTCTGCGCCAAACGTGGCGAAAGAGATGCACGTCGGTCACCTGCGCTCTACCATTATTGGTGACGCAGCAGTGCGTACTCTGGAGTTCCTCGGTCACAAAGTGATTCGCGCAAACCACGTCGGCGACTGGGGCACTCAGTTCGGTATGCTGATTGCATGGCTGGAAAAGCAGCAGCAGGAAAACGCCGGTGAAATGGAGCTGGCTGACCTTGAAGGTTTCTACCGCGATGCGAAAAAGCATTACGACGAAGATGAAGAGTTTGCCGAGCGTGCACGTAACTACGTGGTAAAACTGCAAAGCGGTGACGAATATTTCCGCGAGATGTGGCGCAAACTGGTCGACATCACCATGACGCAGAACCAGATCACTTACGATCGTCTCAACGTGACGCTGACCCGTGATGACGTGATGGGCGAAAGCCTCTACAACCCAATGCTGCCAGGAATTGTGGCGGATCTCAAAGCCAAAGGTCTGGCAGTAGAAAGCGAAGGGGCGACCGTTGTATTCCTTGATGAGTTTAAAAACAAGGAAGGCGAACCGATGGGCGTGATCATTCAGAAGAAAGATGGCGGCTATCTCTACACCACCACTGATATCGCCTGTGCGAAATATCGTTATGAAACACTGCATGCCGATCGCGTGCTGTATTACATCGACTCCCGTCAGCATCAACACCTGATGCAGGCATGGGCGATCGTCCGTAAAGCAGGCTATGTACCGGAATCCGTACCGCTGGAACACCACATGTTCGGCATGATGCTGGGTAAAGACGGCAAACCGTTCAAAACCCGCGCGGGTGGTACAGTGAAACTGGCCGATCTGCTGGATGAAGCCCTGGAACGTGCACGCCGTCTGGTGGCAGAAAAGAACCCGGATATGCCAGCCGACGAGCTGGAAAAACTGGCTAACGCGGTTGGTATTGGTGCGGTGAAATATGCGGATCTCTCCAAAAACCGCACCACGGACTACATCTTCGACTGGGACAACATGCTGGCGTTTGAGGGTAATACCGCGCCATACATGCAGTATGCATACACGCGTGTATTGTCCGTGTTCCGTAAAGCAGAAATTGACGAAGAGCAACTGGCTGCAGCTCCGGTAATCATCCGTGAAGATCGTGAAGCGCAACTGGCAGCTCGCCTGCTGCAGTTTGAAGAAACCCTCACCGTGGTTGCCCGTGAAGGTACGCCGCATGTGATGTGTGCTTACCTGTACGATCTGGCCGGTCTGTTCTCTGGCTTCTACGAGCACTGCCCGATCCTCAGCGCAGAAAACGAAGAAGTGCGTAACAGCCGTCTGAAACTGGCACAACTGACGGCGAAGACGCTGAAGCTGGGTCTGGATACGCTGGGTATTGAGACTGTAGAGCGTATGTAATCGATTTTTCGTGAGAGTGAAGCCTGATCAGGGTTACCTGATCAGGCTTTTTTATTGCCATCTAAATGTATTCTGAAAATGGACATGCCATCGTTTTCTCACTGTTGGGTAAGAAGTCAGAAGCGTAATATCCGGCCCCAGGGAAACGATAACGGTTGAATTTAAGGAATACCGCAGTGTTTAAATTTCTTGTATTAACATTAGGCATTATCTCTTGCCAGGTTTACGCAGAAGATACGCTTATAGTAAACGACCATGACATTTCAGCCATCAAAGATTGTTGGCAAAAAAATTCAGATGATGATAGTGACATTAACGTGATCAAATCATGCCTGCGACAAGAATACAATCTCGTCGATGCGCAATTAAATAAAGCCTATGGTGAAGCTTATCGTTATATAGAACAAGTGCCACGCACAGGTGTAAAAAAACCTGATACCGAACAACTTAACTTGCTTAAAAAATCACAGCGAGCCTGGCTGGATTTTAGGGACAAAGAATGTGAATTAATCCTTTCAAATGAGGACGTTCAGGATTTAAGTGACCCTTATTCTGAATCAGAATGGCTCTCATGTATGATCATACAGACCAATACGCGAACTCGCCAGTTGCAGCTATACCGTAACTCTGAAGATTTTTATCCAAGCCCTTTGACAAGAGGATAATTCACATATTTTTGGCATGTTTTGTTGCAAGCTATTCCTGATAAATAATTGCAACAAAACATCGAGCCTTTTTCACTGAGTTATTAAACATACTCGCGAGCGCGTAATTTTTTTGTCCTTCAGCGATAATTCACAATCACTTCATTACGTTGTACTTTCAGCGGCGGAATTAACCGCCCACCGCCAGGCACTTCCCAGATAAAGCGCAACGGTTCTGCTGCCGCTATACCGGAAAAGGCCACGGTGGTTCCGCTCTGCCCCTCTAATTCGACACAACGAGATTGCGAACACAAGCGAACCCGCAGTCCTGAAGGTGTCGGGCCGATAAGCTGATAACGCCACGCTACCAGCGTCATCAATCCTGAAGCAGGTTGTCGCGTAGAAAGAGGCGCAGACGACATCGACTCACCGCGATGATTTAGCGTAATTCCTACACTACTTGCCTGCCACATCCCCTCCCCGGCGGCTTGCACCAGCAGCGGAAACAATAATATTGCTAATAAGGTTCTCATTATTTGCCGCCAATTATCGCCGTCATGCGGATATGTCGGTTATCAGACAGTTCCAGATTCGACAGGACCACTAACTGCGGCAAGCTGCGGCGCAGGAAGCGAGACAATAATGGTCGCAGCGCGTGGTTCACCAACAATACTGGCGGCGCACCCAGCATCTCCTGACGGGATAGCGCTTCCTGAGTTTGCGCCAGTAAACGATCCGCCAGCCCTGGCTCCAGTCCTCCCCCGCCCTGCAGCGCCTGTAGTAACAAACGTTCCAGCGGTGTATCGAGGCCAATAACATGGACTTCATCTTTGCCAGGAAACCACTGCTGGGTAATCGCCCGTCCCAACGCCACGCGCACGACGGCGGTTAATTCATGTGGATCGCTTTGGATGGGCGCATGTTCCGCCAGCGTTTCGAGAATGGTGCGCATATCGCGAATCGGTACTTTTTCATCGAGGAGATTTTGCAGCACTTTATGCAGTGTGGTGAGCGTGACGACGCCAGGAACGAGATCTTCCGTCAGCTTTGGCATCTCCTGGGCGACGCGATCCAACAGCTGTTGCGCCTCCTGACGACCAAACAGCTCTGCGGCATGCTGGCTAATGAGGTGGTTAAGATGCGTTGCTACCACCGTGCTGGCCTCAACCACTGTGTACCCCTGAATCTGCGCCTGTTCTTTTAGCGCACTTTCAATCCAGATAGCATTCAGGCCAAATGCCGGATCGACGGTCGCCTCACCAGGTAACGTCCCGGCAGCGGTTCCAGGGTTAATCGCCAGCCAGCGCCCCGGATAAGCATCACCACTGCCAATCTCCACGCCTTTCATCAAAATGCGATAGCGGGCAGGTTGCAGATCCATATTGTCGCGAATGTGCACCACTGGCGGCAGAAATCCCATCTCCTGGGCAAATTTCTTGCGGATACTGCGTATACGGCCCAACAACTCACCATCCTGCTGGAAATCGACCATCGGGATCAGTCGATAACCCACTTCCATTCCCAGAGAATCTTCCAGTTGTACATCGTTCCACGTCGCTTCGACAACGGTATTATTCTCTGCCATTTTTACCGGTTTGGGTTCGGCAGGCGCTTTTTGTTCGCGTCCGCGTATCCACCAGGCCAGCCCGAGCAATCCGGCAGTGAACAGCAAAAATACCAGGTTCGGCATTCCAGGCACCAGGCCGAGTAAACCGAGCACGGCGGCGCTTAACAACATAACGCTTGGGTTACTGAAAAGCTGATTCACCATCTGCTCGCCAACATCCTGATCGGTGCTGACACGCGTAACGATGACCCCCGCGGCGGTAGAAATCACCAGCGCCGGAATTTGTGCCACCAGACCGTCGCCAATGGTCAATAGCGTATAACTTTCCGCCGCGTGTCCCATGCTCATGCCATGTTGCAGCACGCCGACCAGCAACCCGCCGACAACGTTAATGACCATGATGAGGATCCCGGCGATGGCATCGCCGCGAACAAACTTACTTGCCCCGTCCATTGAGCCGTAAAAATCGGCTTCCTGAGTCACTTCGGAGCGGCGTTTTTTCGCCTCATCTTCACCAATCAATCCGGCGTTAAGGTCGGCGTCAATCGCCATCTGCTTACCCGGCATACCATCGAGAACAAAGCGCGCACCCACTTCTGCGATACGCCCGGCACCTTTGGTAATGACCATAAAGTTGATGATCACGAGAATGACAAACACCACGATACCGATAGCGAAATTGCCACCAACGAGGAAGTGACCGAACGCTTCGACCACCTTCCCTGCCGCCGCCGCGCCGGTATGCCCTTCCATTAAAATGATACGGGTTGAAGCCACGTTAAGTGCCAGACGCAACAGCGTGGTAAACAACAGAATGGTCGGAAACGCAGCAAACTCAAGCGTGCGCTGGGTAAACATCGCCACCAGCAACACCATGATCGACAAGGCAATATTGAAGGTAAACAACAGGTCGAGTATGAATGCGGGCAGTGGCAGCACCATCATCGACAAGATCAACAGGATCAAAATCGGTCCGGCAAGGATCTGCCATTGTGTCGATTTCAGGTTTGCGGGCAGGCGCAGCATCGCGGCCAGATTACTCATGGGTCGGTTTCTCGTTAATAAAATCCAGGGCTTCCGGCACCGGAAGATGAGTAGGTTGTACAGGGCGCTGTCCACCAGCCAGACGCCAGCGTTTCAGTTGCCAGACCCAGGCCAGCACTTCCGCCACCGCGGCGTACAGTTGACCCGGGATTTGTTGACCAATCTCCGCATGTCGATACAGCGCTCGCGCCAGCGGCGGCGCTTCAAGCGTCGGGACGTTATTTTCAGCGCCAATTTCACGAATGCGCAGCGCGACCAGCCCTGCACCTTTAGCGACCACTTTCGGTGCGCTCATTTTGTTTTCGTCATACTGCAACGCTACCGAATAGTGGGTCGGGTTATTGACAATGACATCCGCTTTCGGCACATCGGCCATCATCCGACGCCGTGCGGCAGCTCGCTGCATCTGACGGATCCGTCCTTTAACATGGGGGTCGCCTTCGCTTTGTTTGAACTCATCACGAATATCCTGCCGCGACATTCGCAGCTTTTTCAGGTGGCTGAAGATTTGGAAAAAGACGTCAAATCCCACCATTGGAATGACACCAAGCACCACCAGCAGTGCGCATAGCCCTACCAAATCCATCGCATTACCCATGGCGGTAATCGGAGACTCGGCCATTAAGCGCATCATCTGCGGCCAGTGATGCCAGAGAAAAAACCCCGTCACGCTGCCAACCAGGATGGTTTTCAAAATTGCTTTAAGCAACTCCGCGCCAGTCTGAGCCGAGAACATCCGTTTAATGCCCGGTAGCGGGTTGAGTTTGGAAAACTTCGGCTGCAAGGATTTGCCGCTAAATACCAGCCCTCCCAGCATGACCGGAGAAATGAGCGCCACCAGTACCACGCCGCTAATCAGTGGCAGCAGCGCCAGCATGGCTTCTCTGATCAGCAGAATAATCTGCCCGAGGATCAGATTCGGGTCTTTGATAATACTGTGATCAAAATGCAGCCCAGCGGAGAGCATGCCCGACAATCGACGGGCCAGCGACACACCGCCAAACCAGATAACACTAACGCCCACCAGCAAAATCAGCAGTGAGGTCAGTTCACGGGAACGCGGGATTTGCCCCTCTTCCCGCGCTTTTTCTAGTCGGTGAGGTGTGGGGGCTTCTGTTTTGTCGTCGCTCTCGTCAGACACGTCGCCAATCCTGGAAAGAGTATTAAGCGTGAATGATGCCAGAGCGCAAAGCGTTCAATGGTTTGAGTAAGGGGCAAAACAGGCGGGATTTAGGGCTTTTGCTGCCACACATCAAGCATAGTGTGCGTTTGTCGGATGCGGCGTCATCGCCTTATCAGACCGCCTGATATGACGTGGTCACGCCACATCAGGCAATACAAATCAAAATCCAAGACTATCCAACAAATCGTCCACCTGATCCTGACTGGCTACCACACCGGCTTTGCTGGTATCGACCTGAGGTCCATTAAGCAAACTCTGGTTTTCACGTTTTGGACGCGACTCCTGTTCCGGGATGTTTTCCAACAGCACCATCAGCAACTGGCGTTCGATCTCCTGAATGACATCCATCATCCGCTTAATGACCTGCCCGGTGAGATCCTGAAAATCCTGCGCCATCATGATTTCCAGCAGTTGCGCGTTAGTAAAGCTGGTATGCGCGGGTACATCTGCCAGAAATTGTCGTGTATCTGTTACCAGTTCACGGGCGTCGGCAAGGTCAATCGGATCGGCAAACCAGTCATCCCAACGTTGGGTTAACGCTTTTGCTGATTTCTCCATTTGATCCTGATGCGGTTGTGACGCCTCAACACTGTTCAGCGCCCGCTCCGCAGCCTGGGCGGTCATCTGCACAACATAGTACAAACGATCGCGCGCATCGGGGATGGCTTCCGCCGCTTCGGCAATGGCCTGATCCAGCCCCAGTTCCCGCAAACTGTCGCGCAGCATACGCGTCAGGCTGCCGATGCGCGCAATGATATCGCCAGCTGAATGCTCGTCAGCAGGTTTGATTGATGGTTGCATCATAGTCGCATCCTCACATGCCCAGTTTCTCAAAGATTTTGTTGAGTTTTTCCTCCAGCGTCGCGGCGGTAAATGGCTTCACCACATAGCCACTGGCCCCCGCTTGCGCCGCAGCAATGATGTTCTCTTTCTTCGCTTCTGCAGTCACCATTAACACTGGCAATGCCGACATCGCGCCATCCGCACGAATTGTTTTCAGCAATTCCAGGCCATCCATATTGGGCATGTTCCAGTCGGAGATAACAAATCCATAACCGCCTGCCTGCAACTTATTGAGAGCGTCGACGCCATCTTCCGCTTCCTCAACATTATTGAATCCCAGCTCTTTCAGCAGGTTACGCACTATGCGTCGCATGGTGGAAAAGTCATCCACAACCAAAAATTTAAGTTCTTTATCCGCCATTTCACACTCCTGATTTAAATACGTATCGCCTGTCCGGCACTAATTTTTGCCAACATTTGCTGGCTTACCTGGCTAAGATCGACCACTTCGCAGACACCACCCATATTGATGGCCTCGCGCGGCATGCCGAACACCACGCAACTTGCTTCGTTTTGCGCAAGGGTCCATGCCCCCGCCTGACGCATCGCCAACATTCCTGCCGCGCCGTCGTTGCCCATACCGGTCAGGATCACCCCAACCGCATTACGCCCCGCCTGTTTGGCGACAGAATGGAACAACACATCTACCGAAGGCCGATGACGGTTAACCGCCGGGCCATCATGAATTTTGATTTGGTAATTTGCGCCACTACGCGCCAGCTCCATATGCCGATCGCCCGGCGCGATATAGGCATGCCCCGGCAAAACACGTTCTCCGTCTTCGGCTTCTTTAACCCCGATCTGACAAAGCTTATTAAGTCTGTCGGCAAAAGAGCGGGTGAAACCAGGCGGCATATGCTGGGTAATTAACAGTGCCGGGCTGGAAAGCGGCAACGGTTGCAGTACGTGACGAATTGCCTCAGTTCCACCCGTTGAAGCACCAATCGCAATCAGTTTTTCAGAACTCAACAACGGCCCTGCCTTCAGCGTTGTCGGTGCCGACAATGGCTTATGTGCTGCAAGGCTCGCCTTTGCTGCTGTACGCACCTTTTCAGCAATCATTTCGCTATACGCCAGCATTCCTTCGCGAATACCCAGTTGCGGTTTGGTGACAAAATCTATCGCCCCCAGCTCCAGCGCGCGCAGCGTGACTTCTGACCCTTTGCCGGTCAGGGAAGAAACCATCACTACGGGCATTGGACGCAAACGCATTAATTTTTCGAGGAAATCCAGTCCGTCCATCCGCGGCATTTCAACATCCAGCGTCAGCACATCGGGATTGAATTTCTTAATCAAGTCACGCGCGACCAGCGGATCAGGCGCGGTCGCCACCATTTCCATGTCGCTATGGCTGTTGATGATTTCTGTCATGATCTGGCGCATCAGTGCCGAATCATCGACAGATAACACCCTGATTTTGCTCATCGTTAATCCTTACTTAGCGCATACACCGTCTGACCACGCAGCGTGAAGCGGCGCTCAAGGTGGCTAAAGTTTTCAGAGTGACCCGCAAACAGCAATCCGTCGGGTTTAAGGAGCGGAACAAAGCGGCGCAAAATCTCCTGCTGGGTATTTTGATCGAAGTAGATCATGACGTTACGACAGAAGATCGCATCAAACGGCCCCGGCACGGTGTACTGTTTCGCCAGTAGATTCAGCGGGGCAAAATCAACATAGTTCGCCAGCTCCTGACGCACGCGTACCAGCCCTTCATGCGGTCCCGTCCCTCGCATGAAATACCGTTGCAGTTGCTGCGGCGTCAGGTTTTTCAACTCTTCATGGCGATAAATACCGCTTCTGGCTTTTTCCAGCACTTTGGTGTCGATATCACTGGCAAACACTTTCCAGCGTCCGGGCGCGGTGCCCAATGTGTCAGCCAGCGTCATCGCAATGCTGTACGGCTCTTCGCCGGTCGAAGCCGCCGCGCTCCATACGCGATACTCGCCAGAACGGCGACGTGCGTGATCCGCGAGCAGAGGGAAATGGTGTGCCTCACGGAAAAATGCCGTCAGATTCGTGGTCAGCGAATTGATAAACGCCTGCCACTCACCGCTGTGCTGATTAGATTCCAGCAAGTTCAGATAATGACCGAAATCCGTCAGTCCCAGCGAACGCAAACGACGAACCAGTCGGTTGTAAACCATGTCGCGTTTATGGTCAGCCAGAACGATCCCGGCTCGTTGATAGATCAATTGACTTATCCGCCGAAAATGCGCGTCGGAAAGCGCCAGGCGCTCGGTCATCTGTAACAATAAAGACGTTTGCCCACAGGGCAGAGATGAAGTCATAGCGCCTTCTCAATCACTTCAGGATACCACTGGCGCAATTTGTAACTGCACCGACTCATGTCGTGCTACTTCATATTCTTCAAGGGTAAATACCGCCACACGCGACGAAAGATGGTCGGCCTGATTCGCCAGTTGTTCCGTTGCCACCGCCGCTTCTTCTACCAGCGAGGCGTTCTGCTGAGTCACCTGATCCATCTGGCTGACAGCCTGTGCAACCTGCTCAATCCCCCGCTGTTGTTCTTCCGACGCAGAGGCAATTTCTCCCATAATGTCGTTCACGCGGGTCACCGAACTGACAATATCGATCATGGTCGCGGCGGCGTTATTCACCAGTTTCGAACCCTGCTGGACACGATTGACTGACTCTTCGATCAGCCCTTTGATCTCTTTTGCTGCCTGCGCGCTACGGCTGGCAAGATTGCGCACTTCACCTGCCACTACCGCAAAACCACGCCCCTGCTCTCCGGCGCGAGCCGCTTCCACTGCCGCATTCAGGGCCAGAATATTGGTCTGGAAAGCAATTCCGTCGATAACGCTGATAATGTCGCCAATTTTTTGCGAGCTGGTGGCGATCTCCTGCATGGTGTGAGTCATGGTACTGACCTGAACACCGCCCGCCTGCGCCGTTGTCGCGGCATTTTTTGCCAGTTCCGACGCCTGTCGTGCGTTATCGGCGTTTTGCCCTACCGTGGCGGTTAATTGCTCCATACTGGCGGCCGTTTGTGCCAGCGATGCCGCCTGCTGTTCGGTACGACTTGAGAGATCGTTATTGCCTGCGACAATCTCCGCGATACCAATGTGCATCTCCTGGCTTCCCTTACGCACATCACTTACCGTCCCACGCAAAGCCTGCTGCATGGTCTTCAGACTGGCAAAAATGGCGGTGATCTCATTACGACCATATACCGCAATCGGACGCGCCAGATTACCCGCAGCAATGCTGTCAAAATGGCTACCGATAATGGCCAGTGGTTGAACAATCATCTTGCGCGTCCACCACAGCGCACTGCTGATGTAGATCGCCGCAACAATAATCATGCTGATAAACACCAGTGCCGAAATCTGATAGTTACGCTGGCTTTGCGCACTGGCGGCTTCCAGCACATGGTTGATCTCCAGCTGCCAGGCCTCAAAGTTAACGTCAAACGCATTCTGTGATCCCTGCACCGGCGCAGTGAGGAAATCCGAAAGTTGATTACTTTCAAGCCAGGTCGCCTGATGTTCGAGATCGTTGTGCCAGCGGGCAAAACTTTTCTCCGTCTCTTTTTGCAATGCCCTGACGTGCTCGTTGCCCGCAGTCATCGCCATAAAACTTTTAAACAGCGTGGTGGATTGCGTCAGACTGGCGCGCGCCGTCGTCATCAACGTTTTAATGTCATCCGCCGGATAGCTAAGTGCCGTCAGAGTGCCCGCTTTGTTCAGCGCGGTACTGGCCTGTAACATTACCGCCCGAGTTTGCGCTAATGCCGCACGTTGCTGATTGCTCTGCTCGACCTGATTCAGTCGTTGCAAATCGTCGCGAAATGCCCAAAAAGACATGCCGTTACTGCCAATCTGCAAGATCCCGCAGAGAATCAAAATTAAAAACAGCGTGGTCGAAATTCGAATACGATTAAACATCAACGCTCCCCATCAGGCGGCAATGACCGCGTTAGTAAATACTCGTCAAAATGTTTCCCAGTTTGGATCTTGTTCAGCAATTCGCAGTCGTGGCTGTGCCGGTGGTTGCTCACTGGCAGGACGGGATGGTGTTTGCGGTTTATTGGTGAGTGGGCTGGCTGCCAGACGGAACGCGGAAACCGCTTGCGTTAAACGACTCGCCTGTTCTTCCAGCGCAGCGGCGGCGGCAGCTGATTCCTGCACCAGCGATGCGTTCTGTTGCGTGACGCGATCCATTTCCGAAACCGCCAATGCGACTTGATCGATGCCACGGCTCTGTTCATCCGATGCCGATGCAATCTCGCCCATAATGTCAGTCACGCGAGTGACAGCATTGACGATATTGTTCATTGTTTCCCCGGCGCTTTCGACCAGCACCGAACCGGTATCAACGCGTGAGACGGAGTCTTCAATGAGGGCTTTGATCTCTTTTGCCGCCTGGGCGCTGCGACTGGCAAGATTACGCACTTCACCCGCCACCACGGCAAAACCACGGCCCTGTTCACCCGCACGCGCGGCTTCAACCGCGGCATTCAGCGCGAGGATATTAGTCTGGAAGGCAATACCGTCGATAACGCTGATAATGTCGGCAATTTTCTTCGAACTATCGGCGATCTCATGCATCGTTTTCACTACGCCATCCACCACTTTGCCGCCGTGCTGGGCGGTGTCGGAGGCACTTTGCGCCAGTTGCGAGGCCTGGCGGGCGTTATCGGCGTTTTGCTTCACTGTCGCGGTGAGCTGCTCCATGCTGGCGGCAGTTTCTTCCAGCGCGGATGCCTGCTGTTCAGTACGGGAGGAAAGATCGGTGTTGCCCGCCGCAATTTCACGGGTACCGGCATAGATGGCATCTGAACCTTCGCGGACATGAGTGACGGTGTCAGTCAAAGAGCGTTGCATATGTGAAACGCTCTGCGCCAGGTCGCCCATTTCACTGCGCCCGTCAATGGTCAGGGTATTCGCCAGGTTACCACCGGCGATTTCGCGAATGTGAGCAATAATTTTTGCCAGCGGAGTAAGCAACATACGGCGAATGCCGTACCACGCCACCAGCAGAATCAATACCACCACCAGCGCGATAACCGCCAGTTGCCACTGGGCAAATCGGTAATCATCTGCGTTGTCAGTGACGATATCGCGATACAGTTTTTCACTGCTGAGGGCGTACTGAGCAAACGCTTCGCCCATTGCATTTTGCATTCCCTGGGTTGGCTGAGCGAAATAAGCTCCAGTATTGCCATAATCTAGATAATCAATCAGTTCAGTTAACGCTGTGTAATAGTTTTTATATTTTTCATCAATATTACGACTGGTAGCGACCATTTCAGGTAACGGTGCCATGCTTTTGAATTTTTTATAATGCGTCGCTGCCTGCGCCAATGTTTTCCTGGCGCTATCGAGCAATTCAACTTTGGCGTTACTTTGTTGATTGGAGGAATCCATCATCATCCGTACCGCTGAACGACTCAGGTTAATGCGCGTTTGCAGCATTAAATCCCAGGTTGACGTCAGCTCGCCCTGCTGTTCCCGTAATTGATTGGAAACCACAAAGCTCTTCTGGCTATGGTGAAGGGAAGAAAAAAACAGACTGCCGGAAATAAGCTGTAACAGTGCGAATACCCCCAGCACCATTACCAACAGCGTGACTACGCGGATACGGTTAATCATAAGGCACCTTCCTGAAAACAAGTTGATCTCGTTATCGGCAAGGAGGGGGGAAACTTTATTGCTGATGCCACCCGCCGCGAAATTGAAATAAAAAACCCGATGCGCAGATCATCGGGTTCATTTCAATTGAGGAAATCGGGAGAATTACGCCACTTCTGACGCCGCGCTATCTAACAGCGCCATCTCTTCGCTGTTCAGCAGTTTTTCGATGTTCACCAGAATCAACATCCGGTCGCCCAGTGCGCCCAGTCCAGTGAGATATTCTGTTGAAAGCGTCACGGCAAATTCCGGTGCCGGACGAATTTGCTCCGCCGTCAATGAAAGCACGTCTGAGACGCCGTCAACCACGATGCCGACCACCCGCTGTCCGAGATTCAGGACGATAACTACCGTGTTGTCGTTATAGTCCACATCCACCTGGCTGAACTTAATTCGTAAGTCAACAATCGGCACAATAACGCCGCGCAGATTCGTGACGCCTTTGATAAACGCTGGCGTGTTCGCAATCCGTGTTACCTGATCGTAGCCACGGATCTCCTGCACTTTCAGGATATCAATACCGTACTCTTCATCACCAAGGGTAAATACCAGAAATTCCTGGCCTGACGGCTCGCTGCCCAGCTTTGTTACATTCGTCATACCGGTCATATTGTTACCTTTTTACTCATTCAGGCGGCGGTGTTCGCCATACGTTGTTCGCGGTTTATCGCCTGCAAGGCGGAGACATCAACAATCAGTGCCACGCTGCCGTCGCCAAGAATGGTCGCAGCAGAAATGCCGGGGACTTTGCGATAGTTACTTTCAAGGTTTTTAACCACAACCTGGTGTTGACCAATTAATTGATCCACCAGCAAGGCGTAGCGGCGACCGCCACTTTGTAAGATCACCACAATTCCCTGGGTGGCTTCGGTTTTCGCGCCCGCGACGTTGAACACTTTCCACAGTTCGACGATGGGCAGATATTCACCCCGCACTTCCAGCACCCGCTCGCCGCCGGCCAGTGGATGGAGATCGGCTTCACGGGGTTGCAGTGATTCCATAACAGCATTCAGCGGCAGAATGAAAACTTCATCCGCAACGCGTACGGACATGCCGTCGAGGATGGCCAGCGTCAGCGGCAGTAAAATGCGGATCGTAGTGCCAGTACCCTGCTTCGACTGGATTTCGACATGACCGCCCATCTCCTGGATATTACGTTTAACGACGTCCATGCCGACGCCGCGCCCGGAGACGTCGGTGACCTGCTCTGCCGTGGAGAAGCCAGGTGCAAATATCAGCATCGCGACTTCGTCGTCGCTCATGTTTTCGCTGACAGTCAAACCTTGCGAGGCCGCTTTTGCCAGAATTCGCTCACGGTTTAGCCCCGCCCCATCGTCGGTCACTTCAATGCAAATGTTGCCGCCCTGATGTTCGGCAGACAGAATTAAATTTCCGACGCTGTTTTTACCTGCGGCGAGCCGTTTTTCTGGCAGTTCAATACCGTGATCGAGGCTATTGCGTACCAGGTGGGTCAGCGGGTCGATAATGCGTTCTATCAGGCTTTTGTCGAGTTCAGTAGAACTGCCCACCAGCGTCAGTTCTACCTGCTTGCCGAGTTTTCCCGCCAGATCACGCACCAGCCGGGGATAGCGACTAAAAACATATTCCATCGGCATCATGCGAATCGACATCACTGATTCCTGCAAATCACGGGCGTTACGTTGTAACTGCCCCATGCTGGTTATCAAATCACCATGATTAACCGGGTCCAGTTCGCTGGAACGCTGGGCAAGCATGGACTGGGTGATAACCAGCTCGCCGACGAGGTTAATTAATTGATCAACCTTTTCTACCGCTACACGGATGCTGGTGGATTCATTGCTGCGCGTCGTTTTTTCCCGCTCCACGCGGCCGGTTGGCGCTTGTTCGGCTGCCAGTTTAAGCACTGGTGGGGTGGATATTTTTGGCGAGACTTCTACTGTTTCAAAGGTAATCTGATCGGCTTCAATCACAAAACAGAGTACCGCTGTGATGTCATCTTCGGCGATGTCGCCCGGTAATATTGCCGAGAGCGAATCCGCCCCTTTCACCACGTCAGTTAACGTTGTCAGATGTCCCAGTTCTTCTTCCAGCAGGTCGACTTCCCCGGCCTTCAGGCGCGAAAGGATAATTCGTCGCGGCGACTGACTGCGACTCTGCTCATCTTGCGGTTCACTTTTGGCAACCACACTTAATCGGGTCACTGCGGATGGCGTTTCGCCTTTCGCTTCTAATGCCAGTTGACGCAAGGCCTGGCAGATATAATCGAAGCTGGCGGCATCCGGCTCTTGCGACTGTTTATAAGCGTCGAGCTGTTCTTGCATGATGTCCTTCGTTTCCAAAAACAGATTGATAATGTCGGTGTTGAGTTGCATCTCACCTCGTCTGGCTTCATCGAGCAGGTTTTCCATCAGATGCGTGGTTTCCTGCAAAACGCTGAAGCCAAAAGTTCCTGCCCCTCCTTTGATCGAGTGGGCAGCCCGAAAGATGGCATTCAATTGTTCGGCATCTGGCGCTTCCGGCTGCAAAACCAGCAAATGCTGCTCCATGTCAGCCAACAGTTCGTCCGCTTCATCAAAAAATGTCTGATAAAAATCGCTTATATCCATGCTCACGCTGTCACCTCGGTTCGGCTGATGGCATTGTGGGAACACTGACCTGTGGTGCAACCTCAGGTTTTTCCAGGGCGCTTACTGGCTCATTCTGGCTTTCGGCGTTTTCATGCAAAATGGCCTGTTCGGCTTGTTTGTTCAGTACCAGCAGGCTGATGCGACGGTTGACGGCATCATCAGGTCCGCGATCGCTTAAGCGCATCGTTGCCGCCATGCCGACGACACGTAACACTTTGCCGCTATCCAACCCTCCGACCATCAGTTCGCGGCGGGATGCATTGGCCCGATCGGCAGAAAGCTCCCAGTTGCTATATCCTTTCTCACCGCTGGCGTAGGGGAAATCATCGGTATGACCTGAAAGGCTAATACGGTTGGGAATACCGTTCAGTACAGGCGCAATGGCGCGCAGAATGTCGCGCATATAGGGTTCGACATCGGCACTGCCGGTTCTAAACATCGGGCGATTCTGGCTATCGATGATCTGAATACGTAGACCTTCCTGGACCAGATCGATTTTGAGATGGGGACGTAACGCCCGCAGTTTCGGATCGGACTCTATCAACTGGTCGAGATCACCCCGCAATTTCCGCAATCGACTTTGCTCCATGCGTTTTTTCAGCTCTTCGATGTTCGGCTGCTTATTCACTTCCCCCTGGCTTTGGGTGTAATCATCACCACCGCCGGGAATTGGGCTTTCACTATTAGAAATGCGATCGCCGCCCGTAACCGCAGTCGCCAGTGGAGTCCGGAAGTACTCCGCAATCTGAATCAGCTCTTTTGGGCTGGAGATGGAGATCAGCCACATCACCAGAAAAAAGGCCATCATCGCAGTCATAAAGTCGGCATAAGCAATCTTCCACGATCCATGTGCTGCCCCGTGGCTTTTGGCTTTGCGTCGTTTGACGACAATAATCGGATGCGCTTGATTCTTCATGCTTCCTCGGTTGTCGTCTGTTGTTGCGGATTTTTCACCGCACGCACATGCTCTTCCAGTTCAATAAACGACGGACGTTCGCTGGAATAGAGCGTTTTGCGACCAAACTCAACGGCGATAGGCGGTGCGTAACCGTTCAGATTAGAAAGCAGAGTGACTTTGACGCACTGCATCATTTTGCTGGTTTCGGCGCTTTTCTGACGTAAAACAGTCGCTAATGGGGAAATAAATCCGTAAGCCAATAAAATGCCGAGGAAAGTCCCCACCATCGCATGTGCGATAAGCGCACCCAGCTCGGCGGCAGGACGATCGGCTGAACCTAACGCGTGAACGACCCCCATTACAGCCGCAACAATACCAAACGCCGGAAGTGAGTCCCCGACCAGCGCCAGACTGTTCGCCGGGACTTCTGCCTCGCTTTCGTGCGTCTCAATCTCTTCATCCATCAGGGCTTCGATTTCGAAGGTGTTCATGTGACCGCTGATAATCAGGCGCAGATAATCGACGATAAAATCAAGCATGACGCTATCCGCGAGGATGCGTGGGTAGCTGGCGAAGATCTCGCTCTCACGGGGATTTTCAATATCACGTTCCAGCGAAAACATCCCCATCTGCCGCGATTTTGCCATCAACCGATAAAGCAGAGCCAGCAGATCCATATACATTGCTTTGGTGTATTTGGAGCGACGAAACAGCAACGGCAGCGCCTTCAGCGTGCCTTTAATCGCTTTGCCATTATTGCCGACGATAAACGACCCAATCCCTGCACCGGCAATAATCACCAGTTCAGCGGGTTGATAGAGTGCTCCAAGGCTTCCACCGGTCATCAAATAACCGCCGAAAACTGTACCGAGAACAACCAGGTAACCTAATAAGATAAGCACGACATCATCCTTCCACTGTTGACCATGACAGGATGTTCAGTCGTCAGGCGTTAACGCGCGATTGGGGCAAAAAAAAGCAGCGGTACGTCGTTACCGCTGCTGGAATGTTGCGCCTCACCGTATCAGTTAAACAGCCTGTACTCTCTGTTCATCCAGCAGTTGTGGGATAATATCGGCAGGATTCTGGGAAAGTTTACGTCTTTTTACTGCCCTGGATGGCGGTTGGCATAAGCTGCAGGCAAAGCTGCCAACAGGCTGGTGAGCGTGGGTAATAAAATTGCCGCCGCAGCAGTTGCAGCTGGAAAGTTGCAGTAATCCACTTTCAACAAACCGCACCAATGTCCAGGCACGAGTTAATGCCAGCAGTGGTCCTTCTTCTGCTTGTGGGCACTGTTCAAGGTATAAACGATAGGCTTTGATCACCGCATCGACGCCATTACACAAACCGGTTTTCAGTAAAAACTGCCATGCATTACAGAACATCGAAGCATGAACGTTTTGTTCCCAGGTCATAAACCAGTCGGTTGAGAATGGCAGCATGCCTTTCGGCGGTGGGCTTCCGCGCAGTTCTTTATAAAGTTTTATCAGGCGTCCGCGACTTAACTGTGTTTCGCTTTCCAGCATCTGCAAACGAGCGCCCAGGGTGATCAATTCCATTGCCAGCTGAATATCCCGCGCTTCCTGAACAATGCTTTTTTCACTCATGATCAGGCCCTTTTCTTGCGCAGCGCTTCTTCAGGCTGATTAACATCATTCAGCAAGCGTGTTGAGAGCATGATGCCGGTATGAATTTGCTGGAGATCGTCAACGCGGGAATCTTGCGTCAACTGAGTAATCGTCTGGTGGCTGTCAAAACGGAAGTGACAAACCAGCTGATTGGTTTCTGCCAGCTTAACCATTTGCGGAAGAGTCAGTGCCGCTAATGTTGTCGCCATTTCTTCATTTATGCCGAGACGAAACATAGCGGACGCTTTGTCCTGAACAATCAGACGCTGTGCAAGTAGTAAATATGACAAGTTGATGTCATAAATGTGTTTCAGCAACTCGGAGGTATGCATTATTCCCACCCAGAATAACCAACTTTATTTTTATGCGGTTTCACCGCACCCTGTGATGTCGCCGGGAAGCCCCGGTAAAAATAATTAGCATTAGAATAGTTGCGATAAGCTGCAATAAGCAGAGCCACCTTTTTGGTTTAATAAGTCCTTACAAATAGAAGGGGGTCTTTACACTTATCTAAGATTTTTCCTAAATCGACGCAACTGTACTCGTCACTACACGCACATACAACGGAGGGGGGCTGCGATTTTCAATAATGTGTGATGCAGATCACACAAAACACTCAATTACTTAACATAAATGTATAAGTCATACTTTTGTTTTGGGTGTATTTCAATCTGTTAAAAAGTTTTTCGCTACGCTAGCAAGCAAAAATGAAACAGGAATAATCGAAATGGGATGTTGCGCACAGTTAAAATAACTCACCGTAAATAATCATCTGCTATAAATAATCACTTTCATGCAATACCAGATAAGCTATTTTTAAACAGACACTTACCGCACAACAAACTAATTAAATACAAAGAAAGGCAACAATCAACATAATGTTAATGAAATGTTTTACATATATTAACCACTTGTTTAATGCGGAGAATCAGTACACTATTTTCTTATAATTACATTTGAAATTATATGATCACCGGGAGTGATTGATTAATTGTCTTTACTAATAATCAGACTAATATTTACCTGTTTGACCGAGTTGGGATTGCGTCGTTTCTCCATTAGGAGTAAAGCTTTAATGTCACCTGAAGTTCACAGAATAAGGAACAGGTTATGAGCTATAGCAATATTCTTGTCGCTGTTGCGGTTACACCGGAAAGTCAGCAACTGCTGGCAAAAGCGGTATCTATCGCCAGGCCAGTAAAGGGACACATCAGTTTAATTACTCTCGCTTCCGACCCGGAAATGTACAATCAATTAGCCGCGCCGATGCTTGAAGATTTACGCAGCGTGATGCAAGAAGAAACGCAAAGCTTTCTTGATAAGTTAATTCAGGATGCGGGGTATCCCGTTGACAAGACGTTTATTGCCTACGGTGAGTTAAGCGAACATATTCTGGAAGTATGTCACAAACATCATTTCGATTTGGTGATTTGCGGTAATCACAATCACAGTTTCTTTTCGCGAGCATCCTGCTCGGCGAAAAGAGTGATTGCCTCAAGTGAGGTCGATGTGCTGTTAGTTCCACTTACGGGTGATTAACCGCTCCTACGCAAGCTTTGGAAAGGTAGCAACTTTATCGCGCTGCTGGCTTTCCGCGCTTCGCGGAACTATCTGCTTTAGGTCGCTAATGAAGCACTCCTGCCAGTGGTTAATATCGTTTTTCACGATAACGTCCAGCATTTCTGCATGACGGGAAATACGTTCCGCCAGCGACATAGTCAATGCACGATCCAGCGCAGCTGCAACTTCGTCACGATCGTAGGGGTTAACAATTAACGCCGACGTTAACTCGTTTGCCGCTCCCGCAAATTGCGAAAGAACAAGAACGCCCGGGTTGGCTGGGTCCTGAGCAGCAACATACTCTTTTGCTACCAGGTTCATCCCGTCACGCAGTGGCGTCACTAAGCCCACGTCAGAGTAGCGGAATATTTTCATCAGTAATTTACGGTCAAAATGCTGATTCAAATAATAAAGCGGCGTCCAGCCTAATTGCCCGTATTTACCATTAATTCGTCCAGCTTCATTTTCGAGCTGATGACGAATATCCTGATAGGCTTGCACATCACCACGCGACGTTGGTGCAATCTGGGTATAACGAATTTTACCATGATGCTGCGGATATTTTTCCAGCAACGCTTCATAGGCGAGAAAACGCTCTGGCAAACCTTTGGAATAATCCAGCCGTTCGACAGAAAAGATATTTTGTACGTTTTTCAGTTCCGCTTTAAGTTGCGCCAGTTTTGGCGGCAGTGGCCCGGCAGCCTGTTTGGCTATTTCTTTCGGTTCAATGCCGATCGGGTAGACTTCTGTTCGAAATGCTTTGCCCCAGGCTGTATGGCTTTTTGCGCTACGTGTCGTGACGCGGGTCAGGTTAGAAAGACAATCCAGGAACGCCAGACGATCGTTTTCTGTCTGGAAACCCAGCAAATCATAATCACAAAGCTGTTCAAGCAAGGTGTCATATGTCGGCAGCGCGTTGAAGATTTCCGGTGTCGGGAAAGGAATATGCAGAAAGAAACCAATGCGATTATTCACTCCCCGTTTGCGTAATTCATGCGCAAATGGCAACAGGTGATAATCGTGGATCCAGATAATGTCATCGTCTTGCAACAGCGGCAGTAATTTATCTGCCAGCAACGCATTTACGCGTAGATAGCCGTCCCAGGCAGGACGCTGAAATTGCACCAGATCGAGCCGATAATGAAAAGCGGGCCAGAGAACGGCATTGGAGAATTGGTTGTAGTATTCGTCAAGGTCCTGTTCGCTGAGGTTAAAAGAGGCCCACGTAATGTTACCTTTTTTCACCTTTTTTAGCGGCTGATCCTCATTCCCTGTTTCGCCACTCCAGCCAAACCACAGTCCGCCTGCGGCTTTCAGTGCCCCCAGTATGCCAACGGCAAGGCCACCGGCACTGGCGGCGTGCTCGTCTGGTGGTGCAATCCGGTTAGATACTACGACTAAACGACTCATAGTCATCACTCCTGTTATTTTCTCTTTTTTGTTGTAATGCGGTGGTTATCATTTCAAGCCAGCTCCAGACATCCGGCACACCCGCCAGTCGCCATGATGCCTGAGTTGCACCTGTGCCAATTTTTACTGACATTCCGCCCAGCCGGTTAACGGCTGCGAAGCCAGATTCATCGGTTAAATCATCGCCCAGAAATACGGGCGTTCGCCCGATAAAGGGAGCTTCCTGCATAAAAGCTGCAATCGCCTCACCTTTACTGGTACCTCTCGGTTTGATCTCGACAACACACTTTCCCTGCTGTAACGCCATTTGTGGCCAGATCTGAGTAATACGTTGCGCTAATGTCATTAATGCGTCTTCATGCTGCGGAGCCTGACGATAATGCAGCGCAAAGGCCATCCCTTTCGTCTCCAGCTCCGCACCGGGATACTGGGCGATGACCGTATGCAGTTGCACGCTAATATCACGCGCAATCGCATCCGGCAGATGAACGATATGTGTTTTACCATTGATGTCACGGCGCTCCGCCCCATGCACGCCCGCTAACGGGAAGCGATAAGGTTTTGCCAGTGCGTCAAGCTCCACCATTGAGCGCCCTGATATCAATGCCAATGCACCATCACTTGCGGTTGCCAGTAGCTGTAGTCCTTGCAGAATGTTGTCAGGCACGACGACCTGATCGGGATGCGGTTTGATTTCCGCCAGCGTTCCATCGAGATCAAAAAACCAGGCATATTTCGCGGATAGTTCAGGGGTTTCGGTTAACGGTTCTGTCACCCGGTTCTCCTCCTTCTCTTTTCTTATTGTGTTGCGCAGAACGCGCTTTACAGACATGTAAGTATAGACAGTGTGACGGGGGTCGCCATTTGCAACGAAGAACAGCCAACCGTTATGGCGGTTGGCTATGGTGGGAAAAAACGCTAAATTGTTGCAGAAAAAAGCATCAGACAGTGCGTTTCGCTTTTTGCTTGTAACGGTCGAAGATCACCGCTGCCAGCAGGATTAAGCCGCGAACCACGTACTGCGCGAAAGGAGAAATATTAAGCAGGTTCATGGCGTTTTCCACGGTGCCTAAAATTAAGATACCCGCCACCACATATGAGATTTTTCCGATGCCACCTTTCAGAGAAACGCCACCTAAAACGCAGGCGGAGATAACAATCAGCTCATAACCAATCGACGTCATTGGCTGCCCACTGGTCATACGTGAAGCCAGAATAATTCCGGCTATCGCTGATACCAGGCCTGAGAGAACAAAGATAATAATTTTGGTGCGAACAACCGGTACACCCGCCAGACGCGCGGCCTCTTCGTTCCCGCCAATCGCCAGGGTGTTACGACCAAAGGTGGTTTTATTCAGCAGCAAACCAAAGATAATCAGACACGCGACGGTGAGCCAGATTGGCGCAGGCAGACCGAACCAGTTGGCGTAACCAAGGGCAAAGAAGCTTTCATCTTCGATACCGACCGCTTTACCGTCTGAAATGATGTACGCCAGACCTCGAACAATCTGCATCGTTGCCAATGTCGTGATCAGAGCATTTATTTTAAGTTTGGCGATAACAAAGCCATTGACCAGGCCACAGAGAACGCCCAGCAACAACCCCGCTGCCACGCCAATCCACAGGCTTTCAGTCAGGTTAATAACCACCGCCGTGGTGACACCCGCACAGGCAATTACGGAGGCGACAGAAAGGTCAAAGTCACCGGAAGCGAGGCAGAACAACATGCCACAAGCCACCATCCCCGACATGGAAATTGCCAGGCCCAACCCTTTCATATTAATGAAGGTGGCAAAATTTGGGACAAAAATGGCACAGGCGATAAAGAGCACCGCAAACACCACCAGCATGCCGTACTGATCCCAGATACGCCCGAAGCTGAATGACGACTTAGGTGCGCCAGACCCCGATGTAGAAACAGAAGACATCATACTCTCCTTACTCAGGCAACAGCCTGGCTGACTTTAGGCATCGCAAGGCTCAGTGCCTGACGCTCATCTGCCTGCTCGTGTAACAATTCACCGGCGATTTCACCTTCCCGCATCACCACAATCCGGTCGGCAACGCCGAGGACTTCAGGTAAGTCGCTGGAGGCAAACAGCACCGCCACGCCCTGCGCCGCCAGCGCATAAATTACGTTATATATTTCGTGCTTAGCGCCAACATCAATGCCGCGCGTAGGTTCATCCAGCAAAATGACCTTCATCTCTTCCGATAACCAGCGGCCCAGAATGGCTTTTTGCTGATTTCCGCCTGAGAGATTCATGATCAGTTGCTCCGCGCCCGGCGTTTTGATGTTGAGCGAACGAATGTGGTGATCGGCATTGTTTTCTTCCCAACCGTTGTTGATTACACAACCGCCGAGCACATGTTTACGTCTGGCACTGATGTTGATATTGTCGCGAACGGAGTGCACGGGAATAATGCCTTCCGCTTTGCGATCTTCCGGGCAGAGCATCATGCCTGCGGCAATGGCGTGGCTCGGTTTACGAATATCGATCGGCTGTTGGTCGATATAAACCTGACCGGCGGTGATTTGCGTCCCGCCAAACATGCCTTTCATTAATTCGCTACGCCCCGCCCCTACCAGACCAAACAGCCCAACAATTTCACCACTGCGAACCGCCAGACTTATTGGCGTACGCACGCCTGGTGCTTTCACAGCATCAAGACGTAGGCGCTCCTCGCCATAACTACGCGGTTGCCAGCCGTAGATATCGCCAATGTCGCGCCCGACCATCGCCTGCACCAGCGCGTCGTGGTCAACCTGCTGCATATCGGTAAAGGTTTTGACATAACGTCCATCTTTAAAGACAGTAATGGCATCGCTGAGGGCAAATATTTCTTCCATACGGTGAGAAACGTATAAGATCACCCGCCCCTCTTTTCGCAGTTCACGAATAACGCGGAAAAGATTGTCGATTTCACGGGCAGAGAGGGAGCTGGTTGGCTCATCAAAGGCGATAATTTTGGCGTTACGCGCCAGCGCTTTGGCGATTTCAACCATCTGCCACTGACCAATGGAGAGATATTTCAGCGGCGTGTCCGGGTCAATATCCATACCAAGATGTTTAAGTTGTAAACCCGCCTCATAATTCAGCAATGAGCGATTCACAATGCCGCCTTTATGCGGCAGCTGGCCGAGATAGATGTTTTCCGCGACGGTCATTTCCGGCACGAGATGCAGTTCCTGGTAAATAATCGCCACGCCCGCGTTAAGTGCTGCGGTCGTGTCGGAAAAGGACATTTCCTGCCCATTAATCACTACAGAACCCGTGGTTGGCGCATAGTTGCCGCTGAGGATTTTTAAGAGAGTTGATTTTCCTGCGCCATTTTCACCCATCAACGCATGAACCTGACCGGCATAGCAGTCAAAACTAATATCCGTCAGCGCCTTAACGCCGGGAAACGTTTTACCGATGCCGCGAAATGAGAGATACGGGGTAGACTGTTGCATAACGTCTCCGTGAATCACTGGTCGTTCACACCCCCTCTGCATCATGCAGAGGGGAATTTTTCCGGCAAATTACTTACCGCCTAAACCTTTTTTCTCCAGTTCTTCTTTAAAGTTGTCACGCGTGATCAGTACCACGTCGGTAACTTCGGTAAATTTTGGCGGTTCAACGTCTTTTGCTACCCAGTTGTAAAGCATTTCGCTGGATTTATAGCCATGTACGTCCGGGCTTGGCAGCAGGGAACCGTAGAAGCCGGTTGCCTGTGCTTTAGACAGTTCGCTCACCGCATCCACACCGTTAATGCCAATGCCGATGATATCGGCCGCTTTAAAGCCCTGACCTTCCGTCGCGCGTACGCCGCCCAGCACGGTGCTGTCGTTCATACCGACGATCAGCCAATGTTTAACTTCCGGATGTTGAACCAGCATTGAGTTGGCAGCGTCAAATGCCCCCGGGATGTCGTTAGATTTGGTAGGTACCTGATAAATTTGTTTTTCCGGGAATCCGGCCGCTTTCAGCGCATCCATAGATCCCGTAGTACGGCGGCGGGCGGTATCCAGTTCGTTGGCGGTAATCGCCATCACCGCGCTTTCTTTGACATCCCAGCCACGTTTCTGCATCTCTTTATACAGTTCCTGGCCCTGACGTTCGCCAATTTTAGTCGCCGCCATCATCACCAGCGGAACGGTATCCATTGGCTTACCTTTGGCGTTAACAAACTGGTCATCCACGGCAATGACTTTCATATCGTAGCCACGCGCTTTCGCGACGATGGCAGAGCCGAGTTTGGGGTCCGGAGTACAAATAACGAAACCTTTTGCGCCACTGGCAGCCAGGCTGTCGATCGCGTTCAATGTTTTTTCGCCATCCGGCACGGCAATCTTAATAACCTCAAACCCTAAATCCTTCCCGGCTTTATCGGCAAACTTCCATTCGGTCTGGAACCACGGCTCTTCCGGTTGCTTCACCAGAAAACCGAGCTTCAGGTTCTCCGCCATAGCGGATTGTGACATAACGGCTGCCAGACCAATGGCTGCCAGGGCTTTAGTAAATTTGTGCATGGTTCTCTCCAGCTTTAGTGTCGTTTTGTGTAGGGCAAAAACGAATGACATTCGTTAAATTAATCGGAAAACAAAGCATTACCTTTTAACTAAAAGATAAGTGACCGTGTTGACATAGTTTTAGCGAGAAATTAATTCTCCATAGGAGAGCAATATCACATCGCAGAATTACAGTGAGAACGTGCATAAATTTAGCGGGAAAAGACATAAGGGAAAGCTAATTTGTCAGACAAATTGTCGAATGCACAGCAGATTAATCCATAAGATTAGCCTGGAAATCCTTGTTGTCTTTGGTACCCATGCGGGATGTCTTCTTTTTAACCAGTCAATAGGCCGCATTACCTGGCGTTGAGTTTTTGAAATGGTGTAATAACCGCAACTCAAAGATGTGGAAAATGCACGTCATTCATTTCGCCATTAATTATCACTGTGCTCATTAATTAACAGAACACGTATAATGAGAGCCATCTCGCAAAAATGAAAAAACGTTTTATAAAATCATCACTTCATCATGAATTCAAATTCATTGATTAATATCAACAAGATACAAAAAGCACTATCATTAAAATTCATTGCAGTTACATTGATTTCATCAATGAAATGTAAAAATATATAAACTTGATGATTTAAGCATTTTCTTATACCCGTTCAGACGTTATTCTTATTTCAGATCATCGTCAGAATTGACTCCACGATCACATTTCGGACCGGCAGAAAGGAATTATTCTGCAAACAGTAATTATGGTGTTTTGATTTATCTTGCACCTCTCCACTTCTGGATATAAGGATATTAGGTATGGCAACCGCTGGAATGCTTCTCAAACTCAACTCTCAAATGAACCGCGAGTTTTACGCATCCAATCTCTACCTTCACCTGAGTAACTGGTGTTCTGAACAGAGTCTGAACGGCACCGCCACTTTCCTTCGCGCCCAGGCACAGAGTAATGTGACCCAAATGATGCGCATGTTTAACTTTATGAAGAGTGTCGGCGCTACCCCCATCGTTAAAGCCATTGATGTTCCCGGTGAAAAACTGAACTCTCTGGAAGAACTGTTCCAAAAAACGATGGAAGAATACGAGCAACGTTCTAGTACGTTGGCACAGTTAGCCGATGAAGCGAAAGAACTGAATGATGATTCAACCGTCAATTTCCTGCGCGATCTGGAAAAAGAACAGCAGCATGATGGTCTGTTGCTGCAAACCATTCTTGATGAAGTGCGCAGTGCGAAACTTGCTGGTATGTGCCCAGTGCAGACCGACCAACATGTTCTGAATGTCGTGTCGCATCAGCTGCATTGATCATACATCGGCGCTAATGCATTGCGCCGATGAAGTTTTTGAGAAACCGCTGCCTCATCTTTTTGAAGCAGCGGTTTTTTAATGGGATTCGCCTTGTGGGGTAAACTTGAGTTCAATCAGCGCGATGGCTTTTTGGATTGCCCGCATGGTGACCGGGTCTGCGGCGGCGGGATGGTTAGTAAAGTCGATATTCTTCAGCTGGCTGGACATTTTTTCGCGAACTTCAACGGGCGCGATTACATCGAGAACATCCAGAATTTGTTTGATAACCAACTGGCAAGCAACCACATCAGAAACCAGTTCCTGATCGGCATTCAGCGGCTGGGACATCGTAAACTCCTGATAGCATTTTGAAAGCCGTTATAGTAGCGGCTTCACATCTTCAGCGATAGTCACATCCACCGTCATCAGGACACAAAAAAACCTGCCGGAGCAGGTTTTTTATTATCGGAACATATTGCCTGGCGGTACGTCTTTGAACGTCTTGCAATAGTTATTGAACATACTTTTCAGGATTTTGCGCAGTTTCATCGCGGCACTCCGACCATTTGTTATACAGGTGTTATTGTCTTTGCGCTTATAATATGACAACCATCACAAAAATCAATCTTTATGTGATACAAATCACATAAATACTCCTTTAATGTTATAAAAATGATAATCAAAAAACAGCCCCCCTATTTCTGACACCTACAGATGGCAATAAATAGCGCCTGCCAGGCGTCTTTTCCGGTCATTGTCGCAGCGCTGTAACGCGTAAAATAGTGCTTTCTCTTACTCTTCTGGCTGGACCATGAGACTTCTGATTCTGACTCTTTCATTAATAACGCTGGCGGGGTGTACGGTTACTCGCCAGGCCCATGTGAGCGAAGTTGACGCGGCAACAGGTATTGTACGGTTGGTTTATAACCAGGCTTTTTTGCAGCATGCCCATACCGATCGTTATGTCAGTCGCGGGATCGCCGATCGCGCATGCCAGCAGGAAGGCTATACCCACGCGATCCCCTTTGGTCAGCCAGTAGGCAACTGTAGCCTTTTTGCGGGTTCCTTATGTTTGAATACGGAATTCACTTTGTCATATCAGTGCCATCATTCCGCCTTCCCTGTCTTTCTCTAAATATTTTAATCAGCGAGGGGATCTTCGCTGATTAAAGAAATAGCGGTAATGCGTTTTATTCCCATTCGTATTTTTAATAATTGAAGTTTATATTTTACCTTTTGCAAATAATAAAATAACAAATTATAGTGACGCCACAGCAACAAATATAACCTTTGTGGAGCACTATCATGCTGAAACCAGAAATGATTGAAAAACTTAATGAGCAGATGAACCTGGAACTGTACTCTTCACTGCTTTATCAGCAAATGAGCGCCTGGTGCAGCTATCATACCTTCGAAGGTGCTGCCGCGTTCCTGCGCCGTCACGCCCAGGAAGAGATGACGCATATGCAGCGTCTGTTTGATTACCTGACTGATACCGGCAATTTACCGCGTATTAATACCGTTGAATCTCCGTTTGCTGAATATTCCTCACTTGATGAATTATTCCAGGAAACCTATAAACACGAACAATTAATCACCCAGAAAATTAACGAACTGGCTCATGCTGCAATGACCAATCAGGACTACCCAACATTTAATTTCCTGCAATGGTATGTTTCTGAGCAGCATGAAGAAGAGAAACTGTTCAAATCGATTATTGATAAATTAAGCCTGGCAGGCAAAAGCGGCGAAGGTCTGTATTTTATCGACAAAGAACTCTCTACCCTCGACACACAAAACTAATGCTCTCCGGCGGCAGGTTTACTGCCGCCGTTTCAAATCAGTGACGGCAAATCTTACTCTGATCGGTCGAAAAACCGTCTTCAGAAGGAATAAATTTGCCTTTTGCTGCCAGAAACGCCACCAGCTCTCCCGCTGTCATCCCTTCTGCCGAGCAGGTGTGAAAACGTGCCTGTTCACCAAAACGCGCTTTAATCGCAGCTTCCAGACTGGCATGCGTATATTGCTCACCTGATTCAATCATCATATTTAACACTTCATGACCGTGAATAGAGTCCATCGTTCCTCCTCAAAAAAAGCCTAGCGTAGCGATTGCCGCTTATGAAGACTTTGCGCCAGAGCAGAACTGAATGCTTTTTATTGTACATTTATATTTACACCATATGTAACGTCGGTTTGACGAAGTAGCCGTTATGCCTTAACCTGCGCCGCAGATATCACTCATAAAGATCGTCAGGACAGAAGAAAGCGTGAAAAACAGAACTCTGGGAAGTGTTTTTATCGTGGCGGGAACCACAATTGGCGCAGGCATGCTGGCAATGCCGCTGGCTGCGGCAGGTGTTGGTTTTAGCGTCACGTTAATCTTGTTGATTGGGCTTTGGGCGTTGATGTGCTACACGGCGCTATTACTGCTGGAGGTGTACCAGCATGTTCCGGCAGATACCGGTCTTGGCACGCTGGCAAAACGCTATCTGGGACGCTACGGTCAGTGGCTGACGGGCTTCAGTATGATGTTCTTAATGTATGCTCTGACTGCGGCATACATCAGCGGTGCCGGTGAATTGTTGGCCTCCAGCATCAGCGACTGGACAGGTATTTCAATGTCGGCAACCGCTGGCGTGCTGTTGTTCACTTTTGTTGCCGGTGGCGTGGTTTGTGTCGGGACATCGCTGGTCGATTTGTTTAACCGTTTTCTGTTCAGCGCCAAAATTATTTTTCTGGTGGTGATGCTGGTATTGCTGCTACCGCATATTCACAAAGTGAATCTTTTAACCCTGCCGTTGCAACAGGGGCTGGCTCTGTCAGCAATCCCGGTGATTTTTACCTCATTTGGTTTTCACGGTAGCGTGCCGAGTATTGTCAGCTATATGGATGGCAACGTTCGTAAGCTACGCTGGGTGTTTATAACCGGTAGTGCGATCCCCCTGGTGGCATATATTTTCTGGCAGGTGGCAACGCTTGGCAGCATTGATTCAACAACCTTTATGGGATTGCTGGCTAATCATGCTGGATTAAACGGGCTGTTACAGGCGTTACGCGAAATGGTGGCCTCTCCGCATGTTGAGCTGGCAGTGCATTTATTTGCTGATTTAGCCCTCGCCACGTCATTTCTCGGCGTTGCGTTAGGCTTATTTGATTATCTGGCTGATTTATTTCAGCGTTCAAATACCGTTGGTGGACGGTTGCAAACTGGTGCAATTACCTTTCTGCCGCCGTTGGCGTTTGCACTGTTTTATCCACGAGGATTTGTGATGGCGCTGGGTTACGCCGGTGTGGCGCTGGCGGTACTGGCATTGATTATCCCTTCACTGTTGACCTGGCAAAGCAGAAAGCACAATCCTCAGGCGGGTTACCGGGTGAAAGGTGGTCGTCCGGCGCTGGTGGTGGTGTTTCTCTGTGGTATTGCTGTGATTGGCGTGCAATTTTTGATTGCGGCAGGGTTGTTACCAGAAGTGGGGTGATCAGATAGCCTCAAATTCCTTATTGGGTGCCAGAATTAACGCTGACACCCAATTTGACCTCTTAATGCAGGCAGCACTGCTTAAATTTCTTACCACTACCGCACGGGCAAGGATCGTTACGCCCCGGTTTCTCTTCTGCTTTGATCGGTTGCTGAACAGCTTTTTCCTGCGGATGCGCCATCCAGTACGCATGTAGATCAAGCGCCGCCAGTCGAATGGCATCTACGCTCTCTTCAAACGCTTCTGGCGACATCTTCTCTACCCGCTCGAAGTTTTCCTCAGTACCGTGCAGCGCAATCGCCTCCAGCGCTGGTTTTAACGAATCGGGCAATGTTGACCAGTCAGAAAGTGCCACGCCCCGCATATAGCCAAAGCACCACTCCTCAACAATCGTCAGCTCGCTGCCATCAACTTCTCGCAAGCCGAATAACGGCTCAAACTGCTCCGGGAATTCGTTCAGACGCTCTGCGGTATCGGCCATATGTTGAAAAGCCAGGTTCATAAAGCGCGTCATCTCTTTCTCTGACGCCCAGCGCGGCACATAGTCAGCCCCACCCCACACGGCAACCAGCCACTGTGCCGGTTCAATCTCTTGCGGAGAACTCAACACCGCCGTCAATAAACCGTCCAGCTCCGCCACATCAAGGATGGCGTGGTCAGTGTTGTATTTGGTCAGAATATCGTCCAGCCATTCCAACTCACTTTCGTTTAACGGTCCCGTTTTCATACGCTTTTCCTTGTGGATCTCAACTCGCCAGCACCTATCTTACATGCCGGTCTGTATCAGAGATACTTTTTGAGTGGCTTTGCCGATGATTAAAAATTAAGGAGGGTGTAACGACAAGTTGCAGGCACAAAAAAACCACCCGAAGGTGGTTTCACGACACTGCTTATTGCTTTGATTTTATTCTTATCTTTCCCATGGTACCCGGAGCGGGACTTGAACCCGCACAGCGCGAACGCCGAGGGATTTTAAATCCCTTGTGTCTACCGATTCCACCATCCGGGCTCGGGAAGAAAGTGGAGGCGCGTTCCGGAGTCGAACCGGACTAGACGGATTTGCAATCCGCTACATAACCGCTTTGTTAACGCGCCAAATTCTTCAGGCCTTTCAGCCAGACATCCGCTGACGCCGATGTCTTTTAAACTGGAGCGGGAAACGAGACTCGAACTCGCGACCCCGACCTTGGCAAGGTCGTGCTCTACCAACTGAGCTATTCCCGCATTCATCAAGCAATCAGTTAATCACTTGATTTTATTATCGTCTGGCAATCAGTGCCGCCGTTCGATGCGTTGCATTCTACTTACCTGGCGCGATGAGTCAACGATATTTTTCACCACTTTTGATCGTTTGCTGAAAATTGCGCCGAAACGATCACTGATCAAGCAAATCTGCACGCGCAGCGCTCAAATATTGCAACATTGACCACAGAGTCAGTACCGCAGCCACAAAGAAAAGTGCAATACCGGCGTACTCAACCCAAATGTTCGGACGCCACAGCAGCCAGGCCAACGCCACCATCTGGGCAGTGGTTTTCACTTTCCCAATCCAGGAGACAGCCACGCTACTGCGTTTACCCAACTCCGCCATCCATTCGCGTAGCGCAGAAATAATAATTTCACGGGCGATCATCGTTGCCGCCGGTAAGGTCACCCACCAGCTGTGGTAATGCTCGGTTACCAGCACCATGGCGATAGCCACGAGAACTTTATCTGCTACAGGGTCAAGGAAAGCACCAAACCGGGTACTCTGGTTCCAGCGGCGTGCCAGAAAACCATCGAACCAGTCAGTCACCGCCGCGACGCAGAAAATGAGCGCGGCGGCAAACGGCGACCAGGTGACAGGCAGATAAAAGACCAATACAAAGAATGGGATAAGGATGACACGGAACAGTGTAAGCAACGTAGGGATATTAAATTGCATAATGACGGGTAACTATCTGTTGTCAGTAAGATTACCCCTATGTTGCTACAGAGACATCAATGTTTCAACGACCAGAAGATCTTTTCTGCCAGACCTTGCGAAATACCCGGCACTTTTGCAATTTCCTCGACGCTGGCGTTACGTAAACCTTGCAAACCACCCATATATTTCAACAACATTTGCCGGCGTTTTGGCCCGACGCCTTCAATGGTTTCCAGGGAACTGGTATTTTTGACCTTCGCCCGTTTTTTACGGTGCCCGCCAATCGCGTGATCGTGTGATTCATCGCGAATATGCTGGATAACATGCAGCGCGGGAGAATCTGGCGGCAAACTGAATCCCTCACCTTCCGGCTCAAAGAACAGCGTTTCCAGCCCAGCCTTACGATCTGCTCCTTTGGCAACGCCAAGTAGCAGCGGATGATTTTTATCCCATGAGACATCCAGTTCGGCGAAGACATTTTTCGCCTGCGCAAGCTGGCCTTTGCCGCCGTCGATAAGTATCACATCCGGGATCTTACTGTCGTCGATGGCTTTACCATAACGCCGACGCAGCACCTGATTCATCGCCGCATAATCATCGCCCGGCGTGATGCCAGTAATGTTATAGCGCCGATACTCCGCACGCAGCGGGCCGTTAGCATCAAACACCACACAGGAAGCGACGGTTTGTTCACCCATGGTATGGCTGATGTCAAAGCACTCCATCCGCTTCACTTCCGGCAATTTCAACACGCTGGCAAGTGCTGTAAGCCGCTGGTGAACGGTAGATTGCTGCGAAAGTTTGCTGGTTAAGGCCGTCGCCGCATTGGTGCGCGCGAGTTTCAGGTAACGCGCCCTATCGCCACGAGGTTTGGTTTGAACATTAATCTTGCGTCCCGCCAGTTCTGAAAGGGAATCGGCGAGCAGCGTTTTATCGCTAAGATTAAAATCAAGCAGGATCTCACCCGGTAAGGTGCGCATCTGGCTGCCTTGTAAATAGAACTGGCCTACGAAGGTTTCTACCACCTCGCTCAGTTCCGTACCGCCAGGCACTTTCGGGAAATAGCTGCGGCTGCCAAGCACTTTGCCCTGACGAATGAACAATACGTGGACACAAGCCATGCCCGCATCGAACGCCACACCAATAACGTCAAGGTCGTCGCCGGTATTGGAAACAAACTGTTTTTCGGTGACGCGTCGCACCGCCTGAATTTGGTCGCGAATACGTGCCGCTTCTTCAAACTCCAGATTCTGACTGGCAGTTTCCATACGGCTAATCAGTTGCGTAAGCACCTGATCATCTTTGCCAGACAAAAACAGGCGCACATACTCGACCTGCTGAGCGTATTCTTCTTCACTCACCAGTCCTTCAACGCACGGTCCCAGACAGCGCCCTATCTGATATTGCAGACATGGACGCGAGCGATTGCGATAAACACTATTTTCGCACTGGCGAATGGGGAAAATCTTTTGCAGTAGCGCCAGTGTTTCACGTACGGCATAGCCATTCGGGAACGGGCCGAAATATTCACCTTTTGCATGCTTCGCACCACGATGCATCGCCAGACGCGGGTGGGTATCGCCACTCAGGAAGATAAAGGGATAAGATTTATCATCGCGTAGTAAAACGTTGTAACGCGGCTGATAGAGTTTGATGTAGTTGTGTTCCAGCAACAGCGCTTCGGTTTCTGTATGAGTAACCGTTACATCAATTTGCTGGATCTGGGCGACCAGCGCTTCAGTTTTGCGCGAAGCGAGGTTGCTACGGAAATAGCTGGAAAGCCGTTTTTTCAGGTCTTTCGCTTTGCCGACATAGATAACCGTACCACCAGCATCGTACATGCGATAAACGCCAGGCTGGCTGGTTACGGTTTTTAAAAACGCTTTTGCGTCAAACTGATCACTCACTGACTTGATAATGTCTCCGCATTACACAGACCATGGCGAATTGCCAGGTGAGTCAGCTCAACATCGCCATGAATGTTTAGTTTACTGAACATACGATAGCGGTAGCTGTTCACCGTTTTCGGACTGAGATTGAGCTGTTCTGAGATCTCATTGACCTTCTGGCCCTTAGTGATCATCAGCATAATCTGCAATTCACGTTCAGACAAACTGGCAAATGGGCTTTCTGTTTTTTCTGGTTCGATCTGGCTTAACGCCATTTGTTGAGCGATGTCAGAAGCAATGTAACGCTGCCCTGAATAGACAGAACGAATCGCACTCACGACTTCTTGCGGAGCCGCGCCTTTGCTGAGGTAGCCCGCAGCACCGGCCTGCATGACTTTCGCTGGTAAAGGGTTTTCTGTATGGACGGTAAGCATGATGATTTTGACATCAGCTGTGGAACGCGCGATTTTACGCGTCGCCTCAAGACCGCCAATGCCCGGCATACTCATGTCCATTAGCACCACGTCAACGGCATTTGTCCGGCACCACTTAACGGCGTCTTCACCGCACGATGCCTCACCGACGACTTTTATACCCTTTATATCTTCCAGAATGCGTCGTATCCCTGCGCGCACCAGTTCGTGGTCATCAACAAGTAGAACGTTGATCAAAGGAATATCTCCAGAAATAGGGATAACGCTACTGATAGTTAGTCATTCGTATATTAGCGGTTTTTATTGCAACTTTGAAACGTTAAAAATGGTGGGTATTCGATTTTTCTCTCGTTTTTGTAAATTCGATTGTCCACAGTTATGGTCACGCCCGTCACCAACGGCTTCCGGGATCGTTTCACAGTAAGCCCTGCGACGAAATGTGACAAAAATTGACTTTATTCAGCAAAAATGAAAATCAGCCCGCTGAATATGTAACATTAATTAACCCGAACAATACGGGCAAAAAACATTCATGATAAAAATATTTATTGGTCATTATATTAACGTATTTAATAGCACCGTTGACGGCGCGCTCAAAAAACAACCACTGCTATTTTTAGCAAAGCTTATGGTATACTCCGCCGCCTTAACATTTTTCACCGCAAATTTTCATTGCAACATGACGAGGAAAATAAATGAGTACGCCTGATTTTTCTACTGCCGAGAATAATCAAGAACTGGCAAATGAAGTCTCCTGCCTGAAAGCGATGCTGACGCTGATGCTGCAGGCGATGGGACAAGCTGACGCGGGCCGCGTGATGTTAAAGATGGAAAAACAGCTTGCGCTGATCGAAGACGAAACCCAGGCTGCAGTATTTTCCAAAACGGTTAAGCAAATTAAACAAGCCTACCGTCAGTAATATAAAACCGGCTGATAGCGTGCCTTTCAGCCGGTTTTTGCATCTGGCACGCAGGACAGAAAAGAGATCAAATTAAGCCAGTAGCGGCCGCGTAACAGGCAACCTGGGTCTTATTTGGTGCATTAATTTTTTTCTGCATGTTTTTCTGGTGGAAATTGACCGTATTCTCAGAGATTGACAAAATCATCGCTATCTCTGCTGATGTCTTCCCTTCCGCCGTCCACCTCAGAATTTCTTTTTCTCGCTTGCTGAAATTCATCTCTGGCGTCATCACTATTTCATCATTTAAACGCATCAGAGCCATCAGACTTTCGCGCACCAGTAACTGCATTTTTAATTGCAGCTCATCACTAAGAATGGGTATTTCGCGCGCACTGCAACGGGAAAAAGACAAAAAGCCCAGCGCCCGGTTTGGCAGCATTAAATACTGAGTGACACCGCGGCGTAAACCATGTGCGCGCGCGGCTTCCCATAACGGCTGTGCTTCGCTGAATAAGTCATCATTCCACATTAAATGGCCCTGACTAAAGTTTTCAGGGTTCAGCACCGGATCAATTGCGAGAAAGTTTTTTGCCTGATAATAACTAACCCACGCCTCAGGGTAATTGGTGTAGAAAGCCACTTTAGGTCGCGTGAATGGTACCGGGTGGCGAACACATAACGAATAGTAATCGTACTCCAGCTGCTGAGCCTGCAGCTCTATTTCATGGTAGACCTCTTCTGCGGCCTCCATCCTCTGAAAACGCAACAGCATCGTGCGACGCCAGCTGAAAAAATCCTTATCCTGCATAGTAAACCGCAACGCCCCTGAGAGTGAGTATCATTTATAATGATAATTCAAACTATCACATAAATAAGATTTATATATAATTTATATTATTCAGGCAATGAATTACTTTTGCAAGCCATCGCATTCTCTTATGTTATTAATGAGTTATGCTGATTTGTTAAGCAGTTTTATCAGGCTTGAAATGGCGTCCGCCCCGACAGGTGAATCGTCGGGGCTGATTTTTTCTTATTATTGCAGCAGAAACTTCTCGAGGAACTGGCGGGTGCGAGGCTGCTTGGGATCGGCAAATAACGCTTTTGCGGCCCCCTGCTCGACTATCCGCCCCTGGTCCATAAAGATCGCCCGGTCCGCAACATCCCGGGCAAAGCTCATTTCGTGTGTCACAATCACCATCGTGCGCTTTTCCTGCGCCAGCTGACGGATGGTGTTCAGGACTTCGCCCACCAGCTCTGGATCCAGCGCTGACGTTGGCTCGTCAAACAAAATCACCTCAGGACGCATTGCCAGCGCACGCGCAATCGCAACACGCTGCTGTTGACCGCCAGACAAACGACGTGGATAGCTGGTTTCTTTACCGGCCAGCCCAACTTTCGCCAACAGCTCGCGAGCGCGCGCCGTGGCCTCTTCTTTCGGTTCACCTTTGACGATCACCGGCCCTTCAATAATGTTTTCCAGCACCGTACGATGCGGAAACAAATTAAAGTTCTGGAAGACAAACCCGACGTGCTGACGCAACTGGCGAATCAGCGATTTTTGCTGACTTAATGAACGTGCAGTATCAATAGTGATATCGCCAACGGTGATGGTTCCCGCTTCCGGTTGTTCCAGCAGATTTATGCTGCGTAGCAACGTGGTTTTGCCGGAACCACTCGGACCGATAATTGCCACCACTTCGCCAGGCTTTACCTCAAGGTCGATACCGTGCAGCACCGTCTGACCGTGAAATTTTTTCACCAGGTTCTTAACTTCAATGGCACTCATTTTGGTTCTCTCTCCTGGCGATTAAGTTGATTCTCAAAATGGTTCTGCAACGTCGATAATACTGTCGCCATGATCCAGTAGATGAGCGAAGCCGCCAGGTACATGGTGAACACCTCCAGCGTGCGCGAGGTAATCAACTGCGCCTGACGGAACAGCTCCGGCACCTGGATTGTCGCGGCCAGCGACGTATCTTTTACCAGGCTGATAAAGCTGTTCGACAGCGGCGGCAACGCCACCCGCGCCGCCTGTGGCAAAATCGCGCGACGCATAGTCTGCCATGGCGTCATACCAATACTGGCAGCTGCTTCCCACTGACCTTTATCAATAGAAGAAATGGCGGCGCGAAGCGTTTCGGCAGCATAGGCGGCAGTGTTCAGCGACAGACCAATCATTGCTGACGGAATGGGATCTAATTCGATACCAAACTGCGGCAGGCCGTAATAGATCATAAACAGTTGTGCGATGAGCGGCGTACCACGAAAAATAGAGATATAAAAACGCGCCAGCCAGCGCACGGGCCAGATTGGCGACAGGCGCATCAGCGCGAGAATAAACCCTAGCAGTAAGCCAAAAAACATGCCGCCGATACTGAGTTGCAGGGTATACCCAGCCCCTTTCAACAGGAACGGCAAGGAATCAATAACCAGTTGTATACTTTCTTGCATGAGCGTTTCCGGAGCTAAACGTGGGGATGATAGGCGAACAGCGCAGGCGCGCCGCCGGTATGAATAAACAGAATCGGCCCTTCATCTTTGAAGCGTTTCTGACTGATACCGTCAATCAGCCCCGCCATCGCTTTTCCGGTATACACAGGATCAAGCAGAATGCCTTCCAGCTGCGCCAGCAATTTCACTGCTTCCATGCCTTCGTCGTTCGGCACGCCGTAGCCAGGTGCAAAATAGTCATCCCAGAGTAAAATTTCCGCTGATGCGGTCAGCTCCAGTTCTTTCGCAATCGCCTGTTGTAGGTTAACCACTTTCGGCAATTGATCGGCAACGGAACGCGACACGGTCACGCCAATCAGTTCGCTTTCAGGCATCAGGTGTTCCAGCCCAACAGCCAGTCCGGCGTGAGTTCCGGCACTGCCCGATGCGACCACCACCGACGAAATATTAACCGCCCCTTCACACTGTTGCGCGATTTCCAGCGCACTCTCCACATAACCTAGCGCGCCAAGAGCATTAGAACCGCCAACCGGAATGACATACGGGCGAAAGCCTTGTGCTTCAACTCGCGTCGCCAGCTCTTCCAGTTGGGCATTGGGATCGGTCAGTGCGTCGCACATTTCAATCTGGGTATTGAACAGATCCAGCAACAAGCGATTGCCGTTGGTTAAATAGTTTTCTGCGGTTGTGCCAATAGAATTTTCCAGCAGCGCCACGCAGTGCAGACCGAGTTTGGCAGCGACTGCGGCAGTCTGCCGCACATGGTTAGACTGGATCGCCCCGGCAGTAATCAGCGTATCGGCACCTTCGCGCAGAGCATCTGCCGCGAGAAATTCCAGCTTACGTAATTTATTGCCGCCCATTGCCATGGGGGTGACGTCATCCCGTTTGATGAAAATTTCCCGTCCTAGATAATCAGAAAAGCGCGGCAGATATTCGAGCGGCGTTGGCGCGCCGATAAACTCCAACCGTGGAAAACGGGTTAAATTATGCAGTGGCATAACAGCCTCCGATGTGTGTTGTTGTGATTTTCTTATTATGCACGCTGAAAACGCGTAAATAAAAAAGGCGCTAGTGAAAGCGCCCTTTTTTGTCATTATGCTGATTATTTGGTCACATCAGCACCAAACCATTTTTCGGAAAGGGCTTGCAGAGTGCCATCTTTTTGCATTTCCGCAATTGCATCATTCACCACTTTCAGCAGGTCTTCATTTCCTTTACGCAGCGCCACACCAGACTCCTGACGGGAGAATGCTTCACCGGTTACTGCCAGCGTATCGTTGGTTTTCTTCACCAGATCCAGCGCCGCCAGACGGTCAACGAGGATCGCATCGATACGGCCTACGCGCAGATCCTGATATTTGGTCGGGTCATCATCATAGGTACGCACATCGACGCCCTGAACATTCTGACGCAGCCACTCTTCATAGTTGGTGCCCAGACCGACACCCACTTTTTTGCCTTTCAGATCATCAGCCGTTTTAATGGTGCCTTCGTTACCTTTTTTCACCAGCGCCTGAATACCGGAAATGGTGTACGGGGTAGAGAAATCGTATTTTTTCTTGCGCTCGTCAGAAATGGTGACCTGATTAATCACCACATCAATGCGTTTAGAGTCCAGCGACGCCAGCATACCGTCCCATTTGGTCGGTTTTAGTGACGTCTCAACGCCAAGATGTTTTGCCAGCTGTTGGGCAAATTCCACTTCAAAACCGGTTAATTTGCCGTCATCCCCCTGAAAACTGAACGGCGGATAAGTTCCTTCCAGCCCTACCAGCAGCGTGCCGCGCTCTTTGACTTTATTAAGCAGACCTTCATCTGCAAAACTTTTAACGCTCATGCCCGCAACCAGCGCCACGGCCATCACACCCATCAATGCCTGACGTCCCAGATGTGCTAATTTCATATTCACCCCGAATGTTGTTATGTCTGTTTGCAGTGTAGAGCCATTGTTTGTAAACACAAAAACAACTCCGCTACATCTTATTCTTATTTAATATATATCAGAAGCAGGCAGGCTGGAGGATTTCTGCACAAGTCCGGTACACGTTTGGCGCTGATAGTGTTGATACTTCCGTAACGCGATGCGGTAATTGTTGGTGCTGGTGGTGGGCAGCCACGGGGCGAGGATTTCATCAAGGAAACCGTCCTGCAGCTGATCGAGGGAAATATTTTGCTCGTGTAGATGATTCCCCAAACGGCGCAAACGAACGACATATTCACGCACCGTACCTGGGCTCATTTCAGTTTGCTCAAAAAGAAATTGCTTAAAGCCGATAATATCGAAAAAATCACTCTGCGTTTTGCAGTGTAAATCACCGCAAAATCGACACAATGCCGCCCATGATTGTTGTTCCACTTGCCAGCCATTTTCATCAAGCAGCGTGTCCAGGCGGGAAATCTCGATTTTATTCACTATTTTGCCGTCGCGAACTAAGGTAATGCGATCGAGTAATTTACGGCAATGCGCGCAATGGGTCTGGCTGTGTTTAAAGTCTTTAAGATAGCGGCTTAATGGCCGTCTTTTCAGGTGCTGCACCATCATTAAGAACTCCTGGTAGTCAAAGTTAAAGTGCGGCATTTACTGACGTTATAACTTACCCAGTTTAGTGCGTAACCGTTTAATGGCCTGGCTGTGTAACTGACTGACCCGCGATTCCCCGACCTCCAGCACTGCACCAATCTCTTTGAGATTCAGCTCTTCCTGGTAATAGAGGGTTAATACCAGTTTTTCGCGCTCCGGCAACGTTTCGATAGCTTCCATCACCCGCTGGCGCAGATTACTGTCCAGCAGTTGTTGTAGCGGGTTTTCTCGCTGATGATCATCAGTAACCAGTTCGATGCTATCGCCGTGCTCTTCGCGCCACTCATCGTAGGAGAAGAGCTGGCTGTTATTGGTGTCGAGCAACATTTGGCGATAATCGGCAATATCGATCCCTAAACGTTCCGCTACCTCAGTTTCCGTGGCGTTGCGGCCAAGTTCCTGCTCCAGTTGCCCTATTGCCTGTGCCACTTCACGCGCGTTGCGTCGCACGCTGCGCGGCACCCAGTCACGGCTGCGAAGTTCATCCAGCATAGCGCCACGGATACGCTGCACTGCGTAAGTTGTAAATGCCGTTCCTTGTAGGGCGTCATAGCGTTCGACGGCATTAAGTAACCCAATGCCGCCCGCCTGTAGCAGATCGTCAAGTTCCACGCTCGCGGGCAGTCGAACCTGCAGGCGCAATGCTTCGTGACGCACCAGCGGGACATAACGCTGCCACAGCGAGTGTTTATCCATTACACCTTCAGCGGTATAGAGTGAATTCACGATAAACAGCCCTGCGTTATATGAGTTATCGGCATGATTATCCGTTTCTGCAGGGTTTTTAATCGGACGATTAGTGGGTGAAATGAGGGGTTATTTGTGGGTTACCGGTAAATTGCGGGCAGAAAAAACCCCGCCGGTGGCGGGGGAGCACGTTGCTGACAAATTGCGCTTTATGTTGCCGGATGCGGCGTAAACGCCTTATCCGGCCTACAAAAATGTGCAAATTCAATAAATTGCAATTCACCTTGTAGGCCTGATAAGCGCAGCGCATCAGGCAATTTGGAGTTGCCGTCAGTCTCAGTTAATCAGGTTACGACGATTAACCCTGCAGCAGAGACAGAACCTGCTGCGGTACCTGGTTGGCTTTTGCCAGCACGGAGTTACCGGCCTGCTGGATGATCTGCGCTTTCGACATATTGGACACTTCGGTCGCATAGTCGGCGTCCTGAATACGGGACTGCGCTTCAGACAGGTTGGTAGTGGTGTTGTTCAGGTTGGCAATGGCAGAATCCAGACGGTTCTGAACGGCACCGAGAGAAGAGCGGAATTTATCAACAGATGCAATTGCATCATCAAGAGCCTTAAGCGGGTCAGCTGTTAAATTGCTTGGCGCGGTTGTAGATGCACCAATAGATAAAACACCAGCATCACTGATATTAGCGGCATTGAAAGTTGATTGATTAGTTGTTACATCTTTGGTCTGAATGATATAAGCATCATTGCCGCTTTTATCTTTATACACGACAAGCGATTGGTTGGCTTTAAGTGCAGAAGCATCCAATTTTACATCGCGGCCAACAGTAGTTACTTCCGTCGCTGCAGTAGGAGTAGTTCCACTTTCATTTGTAGAGTTGAAGTTAATTTCACCCTTACTAGTATCTACTTCGGCATCGTAGTACTTACTATTTGTAGTGTCATTTACATAGTACTTACCGTCTTTCTCAACTAATTTTAGGGTACCTAACGATCCTGAAGCTTTATCTTTAAAGTCGCCAGCACCTACTGCCACTTGCTTATTGATGGTGGCCCCATCTTTAACACTGGTGCCCAAGTTTGTAGCATCAAAACTGGAGAGGTTTAGTGTAGATGAATCGATCTTTTTCAGATCAATAGTGATAGTCTGTCCATCATTTGCCCCAACCTGAATGTTCATTTTCCCATCTTTAGCCAAAACATTCACGCCGTTAAATTGAGTCTGACTTGAAACACGATCAATCTCTTCCAGGCGAGATTTGATTTCGTCCTGGATAGAAGACAGGTCAGACTCAGAGTTAGTACCGGTGGTCGCCTGAACAGTCAGCTCACGCACACGCTGTAAGTTGTTGTTAATTTCGGACAGCGCGCCTTCGGTGGTCTGTGCAACAGAAATACCGTCGTTGGCGTTACGTGCAGCCTGAGTCAGGCCTTTAATGTTAGAAGTAAAACGGTTAGCAATCGCCTGACCTGCGGCGTCATCCTTCGCGCTGTTAATACGCAAGCCAGAAGACAGACGCTCGATAGAACTCGACAGCGCAGACTGGTTCTTGTTGATATTATTTTGAGTGATCAGCGAGAGGCTGTTGGTATTAATGACTTGTGCCATGATTCGTTATCCTATATTGCAAGTCGTTGATTACGTATTGGGTTTCCACCCGTCGGCTCAATCGCCGTCAACCCTGTTATCGTCTGTCGTAAAACAACCTTTAGAATTTTTTTCACAAACAGCCATTTTTTGTTAGTCGCCGAAATACTCTTTTCTCTGCCCCTTATTCCCGCTATTAAAAAAAACAATTAAACGTAAACTTTGCGCAATTAAGGCCGATAACCCCGGTATTCGTTTTACGTGTCGAAAGATAAAAGGAAATCGCATGGCAAGTATTTCATCGCTGGGAGTCGGGTCAGGTCTGGATTTAAGTTCAATCCTTGATAGCCTCACCGCCGCGCAAAAAGCGACGCTAACCCCCATTTCAAATCAGCAATCGTCGTTTACCGCTAAACTTAGCGCCTACGGTACGCTGAAAAGCGCGCTGACGACTTTCCAGACCGCCAATACTGCATTGTCTAAAGCCGATCTTTTTTCCGCCACCAGCACTACCAGCAGCACCACCGCGTTCAGTGCCACCACTGCGGGTAACGCCATCGCCGGGAAATACACCATCAGCGTCACCCATCTGGCGCAGGCGCAAACCCTGACCACGCGCACCACCAGAGATGATACGAAAACGGCGATCGCCACCAGCGACAGTAAACTCACCATTCAACAAGGCGGCGACAAAGATCCGATTACCATTGATATCAGCGCGGCTAACTCGTCGTTAAGCGGGATCCGTGATGCCATCAACAACGCAAAAGCGGGCGTAAGTGCGAGCATCATTAACGTGGGTAACGGTGAATATCGTCTGTCAGTCACATCAAATGACACCGGCCTTGATAATACGATGACACTCTCGGTCAGCGGTGATGATGCGCTACAAAGTTTTATGGGCTATGACGCCAGTGCCAGCAGCAACGGCATGGAGGTCTCGGTCGCCGCCCAGAATGCGCAGCTGACGGTCAACAACGTCGCCATTGAGAACAGCAGCAACACCATCAGCGACGCGCTGGAAAACATCACCCTGAACCTGAACGATGTCACCACGGGCAACCAGACGCTAACCATCACTCAGGACACCTCCAAAGCGCAAACGGCGATTAAAGACTGGGTGAATGCCTACAACTCGCTAATAGATACCTTCAGCAGCCTGACCAAATACACCGCCGTAGATGCGGGAGCTGATAGCCAGAGTTCTAGCAATGGCGCACTGCTCGGCGACTCCACGCTGCGGACGATTCAGACGCAGTTGAAGTCGATGCTGAGTAATACCGTCAGTTCTTCCAACTATAAAACGCTGGCGCAGATTGGTATCACGACCGATCCCAGCGATGGCAAACTGGAACTGGATGCCGACAAACTCACCGCTGCACTGAAAAAAGATGCCAGCGGCGTAGGTGCATTGATTGTTGGCGATGGTAAAAAAACCGGCATCACGACCACCATCGGCAGCAACCTGACCAGTTGGCTTTCGACAACGGGCATTATTAAAGCCGCTACCGATGGCGTTAGTAAGACCCTGAATAAATTAACTAAAGACTACAACGCCGCCAGCGATCGCATTGATGCGCAGGTCGCGCGCTATAAAGAACAATTTACCCAACTGGACGTTTTAATGACCTCGTTAAATAGCACCAGCAGCTACTTAACGCAGCAGTTCGAAAACAACAGTAATTCCAAGTAATCATTATTCATCGGGAGACAGGTCATGTACGCGGCAAAAGGCACCCAGGCCTATGCACAAATTGGCGTCGAAAGCGCCGTAATGAGCGCCAGCCAGCAGCAGCTGGTCACCATGCTATTTGATGGAGTGCTAAGCGCACTGGTTAGAGCGCGCCTGTTTATGCAGGACAACAATCAGCAAGGCAAAGGCGTCTCTTTGTCAAAAGCGATCAACATCATTGAGAACGGACTGCGGGTGAGTCTTGATGAAGAGAGCAAAGACGAACTAACCCAAAACTTGATTGCTCTTTATAGCTATATGGTCAGGCGCTTGCTGCAAGCCAATTTACGCAACGATGTCTCCGCAGTCGAAGAAGTGGAAGCATTAATGCGCAATATTGCCGATGCCTGGAAAGAATCGTTACTCTCCCCTTCTTTGATTCAGGACCCAGTCTGATGAACCACGCACCGCATTTGTATTTCGCCTGGCAACAACTCGTCGAAAAAAGCCAGCTCATGTTACGCCTGGCAACAGAAGAACAATGGGACGAACTCATCGCCAGCGAGATGGCGTATGTGAATGCGGTGCAGGAGATTGCACATCTGACTGAAGAGATTGACCCGTCCACCACGATGCAGGAGCAGCTCCGCCCGATGCTGCGCCTGATTCTCGACAACGAAAGCAAGGTAAAGCAGTTATTACAGATTCGGATGGATGAACTGGCGAAACTGGTCGGTCAGTCATCGGTGCAAAAATCGGTGTTAAGTGCCTATGGCGATCAGGGCGGCTTTGTGCTGGCTCCGCAGGATAACCTCTTTTGAATCTGAACGAGTCGATGGCTCGCGAATAATCCGATTACGGCTACGCTTCTAATGTTCCCCTTGAATGGAGTCGAAGAATGCGTAATCCCACGCTGTTACAATGTTTTCACTGGTATTACCCGGAAGGCGGTAAGCTCTGGCCTGAACTGGCCGAGCGCGCCGACGGTTTTAATGATATTGGTATCAATATGGTCTGGTTGCCGCCCGCCTATAAAGGCGCATCGGGCGGGTATTCGGTCGGCTACGACTCCTATGATTTATTTGATTTAGGCGAGTTTGATCAGAAAGGCAGCATCCCTACTAAATATGGCGATAAAGTACAATTGCTGGCCGCCATTGACGCCCTGAAACGTAATGACATTGCGGTGCTGTTGGACGTGGTAGTCAACCACAAAATGGGCGCGGATGAAAAAGAAGCTATTCGCGTGCAGCGTGTAAATGCTGACGACCGTACGCAAATTGATGAAGAAATCATTGAGTGCGAAGGCTGGACGCGTTACACCTTCCCCGCCCGTGCCGGGCAATACTCACAGTTTATCTGGGATTTCAAATGTTTTAGCGGTATCGACCATATCGAAAACCCTGATGAAGATGGCATATTTAAAATTGTTAACGACTACACCGGCGAAGGCTGGAACGATCAGGTTGATGATGAATTAGGTAATTTCGATTATCTGATGGGCGAGAATATCGATTTTCGCAATCATACCGTGACGGAAGAGATTAAATACTGGGCGCGCTGGGTGATGGAACAAACGCAATGCGACGGTTTTCGTCTTGATGCGGTCAAACATATACCGGCATGGTTTTATAAAGAGTGGATCGAACACGTACAAGAAGTTGCACCAAAGCCGCTGTTTATTGTGGCGGAGTACTGGTCGCATGAAGTCGATAAACTGCAAACGTATATTGATCAGGTGGAAGGCAAAACCATGCTGTTCGATGCGCCGCTGCAGATGAAATTCCATGAAGCATCGCGCATGGGGCGCGACTACGACATGACGCAGATTTTCACGGGTACATTAGTGGAAGCCGATCCTTTCCACGCCGTGACGCTCGTTGCCAATCACGACACCCAACCGTTGCAAGCCCTCGAAGCGCCGGTCGAACCGTGGTTTAAACCGCTGGCGTATGCCTTAATTTTGTTGCGGGAAAATGGCGTTCCTTCGGTATTCTATCCGGACCTCTACGGTGCGCATTACGAAGATGTCGGCGGTGACGGGCAAACCTATCCGATAGATATGCCAATAATCGAACAGCTTGATGAGTTAATTCTCGCCCGTCAGCGTTTCGCCCACGGTGTACAGACATTATTTTTCGACCATCCGAACTGCATTGCCTTTAGCCGCAGTGGCACTGACGAATATCCCGGCTGCGTGGTGGTCATGTCGAACGGGGATGATGGCGAAAAAACCATTCATCTGGGAGAGAATTACGGCAATAAAACCTGGCGTGATTTTCTGGGGAACCGGCAAGAGAGCGTAGTAACCGACGAAAACGGTGAAGCGACCTTCTTTTGCAACGGCGGCAGCGTCAGCGTGTGGGTTATCGAAGAGGTGATTTAAATTCATCCCCGGCGGCAAGCCGGGGAGATTTCATTACGGCAGTGGCGTCGGTAACGGCGCTTTATCCAGCGCGGCGGCACACTCTGCCGTCGGGCGATCCACACGCTCCATCGTCATACCATCGTACTCAATGGTGTTACCGTCACGCTCAACCTCGTATAGCTCACGTTTTACGGTAACGTTAGTGAGATCATCAGACATCAATGTCAACTTACCCGGCACGGCAATCACCCGCTGCCACTGACGGCAATCAAGAGTATCGCCCTCTTTAGTGACAATCAGGCTGCCTATCGCTTCCGGGCTGACCAGCGCACGTTGCGGCCCTTTGGTCTGCCAGTAGCCCGCCAGCCAGTCCGGCGCGGGGGTTTTCACGACATTGTTATAGTTTTCGACTTCGGCACAGCCCGCCAGCAACATGAGCGCGCCTGCAATTGCGAGTTTTTTCATCATTCGTCCTGCATGAGAAGAAAAGAGGATTGTGGCATTAAAGCCCTGATGTCGCCAGCCTTTCCAGGTTCAGAGAGAAATTTGATCTAACTATTATTTTTGTGAATTATTACCCCGAAAATAAATTTGCATGATGTATGATTCGCGACTCTTGTTTCAAACCTTCTGAGTTCAGAGGCTACATTCATGTCATGGCAGCAATTCAAACACGCCTGGTTGATTAAATTCTGGGCACCCATCCCTGCGGTCATCGCGGCGGGTATTCTCTCCACTTACTATTTTGGCATTACTGGCACCTTTTGGGCTGTCACGGGTGAATTTACCCGTTGGGGCGGCCAGCTCCTGCAGCTGTTTGGCGTCCATGCTGAAGAGTGGGGTTATTTTAAAATTATCCATCTGGAAGGATCGCCATTAACCCGCATCGACGGGATGATGATCCTCGGCATGTTTGGCGGCTGCTTTGCCGCAGCGCTGTGGGCCAACAATGTCAAACTGCGCATGCCACGCAGCCGTATCCGCATTATGCAGGCCATTATTGGCGGTATTATCGCTGGTTTTGGCGCGCGTCTGGCAATGGGCTGTAACCTGGCGGCGTTCTTTACCGGTATTCCTCAGTTCTCGCTGCATGCCTGGTTCTTTGCCATCGCCACTGCCATTGGTTCATGGTTTGGCGCACGCTTTACCCTGCTGCCCATCTTCCGTATTCCCGTGAAAATGCAGAAAGTTTCTGCCGCCTCACCGCTGACGCAAAAACCGGATCAGGCGCGGCGTCGTTTTCGTCTCGGGATGCTGGTCTTTTTCGGTATGCTGGGCTGGGCGCTGCTCACGGCGATGAACCAACCAAAACTGGGGCTGGCAATGCTGTTTGGCGTCGGCTTTGGTTTACTGATTGAACGTGCGCAAATCTGCTTTACTTCGGCGTTCCGCGATATGTGGATCACCGGACGTACCCATATGGCGAAAGCAATCATTATCGGTATGGCGGTGAGTGCCATCGGGATCTTCAGTTACGTACAGTTAGGCGTTGAACCCAAAATCATGTGGGCGGGACCAAACGCGGTAATTGGTGGTTTACTGTTTGGTTTTGGCATCGTGCTGGCAGGCGGCTGCGAAACCGGCTGGATGTACCGCGCGGTAGAAGGCCAGGTGCACTACTGGTGGGTCGGTCTGGGCAATGTGATCGGCTCGACGATTCTGGCGTATTACTGGGATGATTTCGCTCCGGCGCTGGCCACCGACTGGGACAAAATCAACCTGCTGAAAACCTTTGGCCCGATGGGTGGCCTGCTGGTGACATATTTGCTGTTGTTTACTGCGCTGATGTTGATTATCGGCTGGGAAAAACGCTTCTTCCGCCGTGCGGCACCGCAGACTGCTAAGGAGATCGCATGAAAAATATCATTCCTGATTACCGTCTTGATATGGTGGGTGAACCCTGCCCTTATCCGGCAGTCGCAACCCTTGAGGCGATGCCGCAGTTAAAAAAAGGTGAGATCCTGGAAGTGGTGAGCGACTGTCCGCAGTCGATCAATAATATTCCACTGGATGCGCGTAATCACGGCTATACGGTGCTGGATATTCAGCAAGACGGGCCAACCATTCGTTATTTAATTCAGAAGTAATCCCTCATTCCCGCTGTGGCCAACAGCGGGAACATCGTTACCTCTGTATCACATAGATTTTACCCGCCCCCTCTCCTATTCTTTTCAGTATGATCTCAGGAGGTTGCTATGTGTGGACGCTTTGCCCAATCCCAAACGCGTGAAGATTACCTTGCGCTTCTCGCGGAAGATATTGAACGCGATATTCCCTACGATCCCGAACCCATTGGCAGATACAACGTCGCGCCGGGAACCAAAGTTCTTCTGCTCAGTGAACGTGATGAACACCTTCATCTGGATCCGGTTTTCTGGGGATATGCTCCCGGATGGTGGGATAAACCGCCGCTGATTAACGCCCGCGTAGAAACTGCGGCCACCAGTCGTATGTTTAAACCGCTCTGGCAACATGGTCGGGCAATCTGTTTTGCCGATGGCTGGTTTGAGTGGAAAAAAGAAGGCGACAAAAAACAGCCTTATTTTATCTATCGCGCTGACGGAAAACCTGTTTTTATGGCCGCGATAGGTAGCACACCGTTTGAGCGTGGTGACGAAGCCGAAGGATTTTTAATTGTCACTGCAGCAGCAGACCAGGGTCTGGTAGATATTCATGACCGCCGCCCGCTGGTACTGTCGCCAGAAGCTGCACAGGAATGGATGCGGCAAGAGATTAGCGGTAAAGAAGCATCAGAAATTGCTACCAACGGCTGTGTGCCAGCAAACCAGTTCACCTGGCACCCGGTATCGCGCGCGGTAGGTAATGTCAAAAACCAGGGCGCGGAGTTAATTCAACCTGTTTGTTGACATCCTCCACAGGCAAGAACGGCGTGCCCCGCCGCTAAAATGTTACGAGCGCCATTTACATCGGCGTTCGCTGTATATCCACATACCTGGCATCTGAATTTACTTTGTGACAGGCGGTTTTCTTTCGCTGTATGACCACAGCACGCGCAACGCTGGCTTGTGTACGCTGGCGGAACAGCAAACACCTGACCGCCACGCCAGAGCTGCTTGTACTCAAGCTGGCGGCGCATTTCATACCAGCCCTGATCCAGTATCGAACGGTTTAAACCTGATTTTGCCCGAGCATTGCGCCCCGGCTGGCTGACCGTACCCGCTGCTGACTTTGACATGTTGCTGACCTTCAAATCCTCAATGACTATCATTGCGTGGTTTTTGCTGACGGTCGTTGTGACTTTGTGAAGGTAGTCCCTGCGGATATTTGCGATACGGGAATGCAGTCGCTGTATTTTGCATTTCTGCTTCTGCCAGTTGTTGCTGAATTTGACCTTGCGGCTTAACTGCCGCTGAAGTCTCGCCAGCTTCTTCTGGTTTTTCTGCAAACTGTTTACAGGCTCAAAGACTGTGCCATCTGACAGCGTGGCGAGTTTAGCCACGCCAGCATCCAGCCCGACCATTGATGCTGAAGGGTGAACCGGAGTGGATACTTCACTTTCTGTCTGAATACTGATGTACCACTTACCGCTGGACTGGCTGACCGTGACATTTTTCACAACTCCCGTGACCTGACGGCTATTCCGGTAGCGCATCCAGCCAAGTTTCGGCAGAAAAATACGGCTGTTTTCCTGATCGAGCTTAACGCCCTGCGGGTAGCGGAATGCATCATTCTGTCCCCGCTTTTTGAATCGGGGAAAAGCAGCCCGATTCTGGAAGAAGTTTTTGTAAGCCCGCTCAAGGTCTTTCAGTGACTGTTGCAATGGCTGTGAGGGAGAATCTTTAAGCCATTGCGTTTCAGTGGCATTTTTCCACTCAACCAGCCAGGAAGCCATTTTCCCGTAAGGGATGTATTTATTACCGGCCTCATGATTCTCATTCTGACGTGCCAGAGCACGATTGAAAACGAAACGACATGCGCCTGCGAAGCGCCTCATTTCACACTCCTGTTGACCACCTGGTCTTAACTGGAATTTAAATGCCTGTAATCGTTTCACAGGCCAAATGATACTTTGGTCTATGAATAAAGAAACCGATATCCGACGGGGAAGGCATTGTGTTTTCCTGATGCATGTTCACCTGGTCTTTGTCACCAGATACCGACGCCAGATTTTTGACCATGACGCGACAGAAAAACTACGCACTTACTTTTCAAATGTATGTGCTGATTTTGAAGCTGAACTGGTTGAAATGGATGGCGAACCAGATCACGTCCATTTGTTAATTAATTATCCTACCAAACTGGCGATATCCAGTCTGGTAAACAGCCTCAAAGGCGTATCGGGTAGGTTACTGCGACGAGATCGACCAGATATTGCAGTCAGGTATTACTACAAAGGCGTTTTGTGGAGTGCTGGCTATTTTGCCAGTAGCTGCGGAGGTGCGCCAATACATTGAACAACAGCAAACACCTGGTTAGGTGGAAAACCGCGCCTTATATCCCTGCCCTGAAGGACGGGGTTTTACGGCGCACCGGATAAGCCTGGAGATTATCTACACCAGCATGGACATCATTGTACTATGCCCCGTACATGCCCCATCACATCCTCAACATCAAAGTATTAGAGCCTTGCAAACCATTATGCGTCTCAGTTTGTCTCATCTATCTTACGCAAAAAAAATAGAACTAATATCAAGCGGCGCTATATTGCGTATTAAATAAAACCACCTCAATTACATTAATAAATCTAAACAAACATCATGCAAATAATTTCCATGGTTATTTCTAGGCTATTTAAATTAAATAAATAAATTATGAGTCAATCATAAATAACAACCTTTAATATAATTTGACTACCAAATTTATAATCGTTCACAAAATAGTCATGCATTGTGTGCAATAGAAACAGTTCAGATAAAGATAGGGATCTACTTCACAATTTAAATGAGAAACTAAAACTTACATCTTGAAATAACCTCATTGATTGGATGAATATTTGTAGTGCAGTGACATTATTTTTAAATAATAGTTCAAATAAAAGGGCTCACGATGAAAAAAATTAACAGTGGCAATTTCTGCTGTAGCTGCATCTTAACGTATAAACTAGATTTAATAACAACGAACTAGATTTAATAACAACGATATCCGTACCTATCCGGATATCTAATGTCATAAGCATCCTTTTAATTATCCCCTCAACCTCTTGTAACTTTCCCACTCTTGAACTCCACATAGTCCAAACGCCGGATGCAAAAAAATCACACGTGCATTTCTGAAATTGTGATGGAGGACGATAGTATCAATTATATGTGCTTATAAACGTCCCCGATTAGCGCAGAAGTCACCGGATTGTTCAGGCTCCAATAGGTTGAGTATGCCGTATTTATTTTCCAAAATAAAAATCGATGCTGTTGCTCCTTCATAAAATACTTTTACTCTCTGGACGCTTTTCTTAGCTCTCTTGGTGTTATCTTAAAACGATTATGGAACCTTTCAGTAAAACGAGAAGGACACTTGTAACCATTTTCCCTGGCAATCTCGCTGATGGGTTTTACTGTCGTTTGTATAGCAGACAACGCATTATTTAACCTCACGTCGTCCAATATACTTTGAAAACTTACTCCCTCGCTTGCCAGACGGCGATGCAATGTGGAAACAGAAATGTAGAGATATCTCGCTACCTTGTTTGCTGTCCATTTTGTTCCAGGTTCGGATAGCATTAGGTTATAACAACGACTTGTTAATGATTGTTTACTATCTGATAAAAGTAAACAATTAACATGATGTGCTCCTAATGAAAGTAGAACGCCCATTGCTAAGTGTTCCTGAATTTGCGTTGAGAAGCCTCGGGAAATAGATGTTTTTAGTTGCTCCCAACAATATATTAACTCGGGATTCTGAGGTAAGCAGAAACCTGTCGTGTTACGAATTTGATCGGTTATCGCATAAAGATTTTGGAACTTTTCAATTAGATCAATGGGATAATAAAGCATTTCTGCAAGATAAAGACCTGCTTCTGGGTAATTCGCAATATAAAATTCATATCCACAGGGAAATAATATTATCTGATTATTATCAACAGTTAGACTATGCGTCTCCCAATTGATAACTTTTTTTCCCTGACGGATACGACATAAAGCTGGCATAAGAGGCTTAACCCTGTGAATCTCATGATGTTTATGCATCCGTATTTCTTCAATCTTTAGGTTAGTCCTATCTTTTGCCAGCATACTCTTATCCTACTTTACCTCATAAACGGGTATTATCTCAGCGGTTGCAATTTTATTGGCATTAAGCATATAACCAACTAACGCTCCGCTGGAATTAGAATCCACAGGAATCTTATCAGTTTTTAGAGCCCATATTTTAAACTGGTAATGATGGGGTTTATCTCCTTTGGGAGGACATGCTCCACCAAATCCCGCATAGCCAAAATCATTTCGGCCTTGGACAGCACCAGTCGGAAGTTTTGTACCATCACGTCTTCCTGCATCAGCGGGCAAATATGTTACCGTTGCTGGAATATTAGCAACAGTCCAGTGCCACCATCCGCTGCCTGTAGGCGCATCTGGATCATACACAGTTACGGCAAAGCTTTTGGTGCCTTCTGGAGCACCAGACCAGGTTAATGAGGGCGATGTATTACCCCCCTCACACCCAAATCCAGAAAATACATGAGACGTTGTAAGTTGCTCTCCTGTTTTTATTTCATTACTAGTGACCTGAAATGCTGCGGCCTGCGCAGAAAATGTTATGAATGCCAATACACTTGAAACGATAAGTTTTTTCATAAAAACCTCTTTGTTGTGACCTATCGTTATTTTATTTGATGTGCATTGATCTCATTATGCAAAAAGGCGCAATGATCGCGCAAATGCAATCATAATTATAAAGTTGCCCCGAACATTAGCCATAATATGCACAAATCAGATTCCTGTTATCTCAAGGATGATTATTTTTTAATGCGGTGCGCTTCGTGACAACAAGTTAATGACTAACACACCGGCACAAATCAACATCATGCCTATGATGGCTGGCAAGTCCAGTCGTTGGCCAAAAAATCCCCAGGAAAGCAAACTAATCAGAACGATACCGACTCCTGACCAGATAGCATAAGCAATCCCTGTAGGTATATAAGCCAGTGTCTGAGCTAATAACCAAAATGATGCACAATAGCAAATAATTGTGCCAACAGAGGGCCATAACCGTGTAAACCCCTCTGAAAACTTCATTAAGGTTGTACCAATGACCTCTGCAAGTATTGCGCCACCAAGATAAATATAAGGGTTCATAGCATATTCTTTCCTGTTCATACTGGAGAGAATTGTACTACAGTTTGAACACAACTCACCGTTTTCATCCTGGTGTATGTGTATCCAGGGGGCTCTGGCGTGGCAAGAGATAAAGGCAGGAACAATAATGATCAGAAGGAACCCCAGGCTAACAAAAGAGTTCACTCTTCCTATGAGCAAAGCGAAGACAAAACATGTTATCGCGTTTACGGATCGTGGATGGCAGAAAACTTTCAGGATCAGGTATCCATTTTAAACCAGAAATTGAGTGAGTTTGCCCCATCCATGCCCCAAGCGGTGAGATTGGAAGTAATTAACAACAGGTTACAAAACCTACACCTGCATGGACATCACTTCCTGATACGCCGCCACCAGCTTATTACGCACCTGAATCCCCATTTGCATAGAAACTGAGGCTTTTTGCATATCGGTCATCACATCGTTTAACGCCACGCCGGGTTCACCGAGGGTGAATTTTTCTGCCTGCGTGCGGGCAGCTGTTTGTGTTTCGCTAATGCGATCGAGCGCGGCGTGCAGCTGCCCGGCAAAACTAATGGTCGGTTGCGGCAGTGAATCCTGCGCACGCGCACTCATCGCCGTAGCCTGTAACTGGCTGATAACCCCTTCAATCCCCTGTATCGCTGACATTTTCGTCTCCTGGATAATTTCTGGTAGCAAAGCCTACCAGTAAGTCAATAAGACAAAGGCGCTAAATAGCAACAAAAAAACGGGTTTATTGGCGGATAGAAAAAAACGAAAGCACAAATAATTGCAGCGTCAATTTTTCGAGTTTGCTGACCCGGGAGTGAGTCTTGTTCCACTTTGCCAATAACGCCGTCCATAATCAGCCACGAGGTGCGCGATGAATGCGACTGCAGCCCAGACAAAATCTCTTGAGTGGCTTAATCGCCTGCGTGCGAATCCGAAAATTCCATTGATTGTTGCCGGTTCCGCGGCAGTGGCGGTCATGGTCGCACTGATCCTGTGGGCGAAAGCCCCCGACTACCGCACATTATTCAGCAATCTTTCCGATCAGGATGGTGGCGCAATTGTCAGCCAACTGACGCAAATGAATATTCCTTACCGCTTCAGCGAAGCTAGCGGCGCTATTGAAGTTCCGGCAGATAAAGTTCACGAACTGCGTCTGCGCCTGGCACAACAAGGTTTGCCCAAAGGCGGCGCGGTCGGTTTCGAACTACTCGATCAGGAAAAGTTTGGTATCAGCCAGTTCAGCGAACAGGTGAATTATCAGCGGGCGCTGGAAGGCGAGCTTTCTCGTACCATCGCAACTATCGGCCCGGTAAAAGGGGCGCGCGTACATCTGGCAATGCCGAAACCGTCTTTATTCGTCCGTGAACAAAAATCCCCTTCTGCATCGGTGACGGTAAATCTGTTACCCGGCCGCGCACTCGATGAAGGGCAAATTAGCGCCATTGTGCATCTGGTTTCCAGCGCCGTTGCTGGTCTGCCGCCGGGAAACGTCACGCTGGTGGATCAGGGCGGACATCTGTTAACCCAGTCCAATACCAGCGGGCGCGATCTTAATGATGCTCAGTTGAAATATGCCAGCGATGTCGAAGGCCGTATTCAGCGGCGTATTGAAGCAATCCTGTCGCCTATTGTTGGTAACGGTAATATTCACGCCCAGGTCACGGCGCAGCTGGACTTCGCCAGTAAAGAACAAACGGAAGAACAGTATCGCCCTAACGGTGATGAATCTCATGCGGCGCTTCGTTCACGCCAGCTTAATGAGAGCGAGCAAAGCGGTTCCGGTTATCCGGGCGGCGTACCGGGGGCGTTGTCGAATCAACCGGCACCTGCGAATAACGCGCCAATCAGCACGCCTCCGGCAAATCAAAATAACCGCCAGCAGCAGGCGAGCACCACCAGCAATAGCGGGCCGCGTAGCACACAGCGGAATGAAACCAGTAACTACGAAGTCGATCGCACCATTCGTCATACCAAAATGAACGTGGGCGATGTGCAACGTCTGTCAGTCGCGGTAGTGGTGAATTACAAAACCTTGCCAGACGGTAAACCATTGCCTCTCAGCAACGAACAGATGAAGCAAATTGAAGATCTGACCCGCGAGGCGATGGGCTTTTCTGAAAAACGCGGTGACTCGCTCAATGTCGTTAACTCGCCGTTCAATAGCAGTGACGAAAGCGGCGGAGAACTGCCGTTCTGGCAACAGCAAGCGTTTATCGATCAGTTGCTGGCTGCCGGTCGCTGGTTGCTGGTACTGCTGGTGGCGTGGCTGCTGTGGCGGAAAGCGGTACGTCCGCAGCTAACACGTCGCGCTGAGGCGATGAAAGCTGTACAGCAACAGGCGCAGGCCCGCGAGGAAGTGAAAGATGCGGTGGAAGTCCGCCTGAGCAAAGACGAACAACTACAACAACGGCGCGCTAACCAACGTCTGGGGGCAGAAGTCATGAGCCAGCGTATCCGTGAAATGTCTGATAACGATCCGCGCGTGGTGGCGCTGGTCATTCGCCAGTGGATAAATAACGATCATGAGTAACCTGACAGGCACCGATAAAAGCGTCATCCTGCTGATGACCATTGGCGAAGACCGGGCGGCAGAGGTGTTCAAGCACCTCTCCCAGCGTGAAGTACAAACCCTGAGCGCTGCAATGGCGAACGTCACGCAGATCTCCAACAAGCAGCTAACCGATGTGCTGGCGGAGTTTGAGCAAGAAGCTGAACAGTTTGCCGCACTGAATATCAACGCCAACGATTATCTGCGCTCGGTATTGGTCAAAGCTCTGGGTGAAGAACGTGCCGCCAGCCTGCTGGAAGATATTCTCGAAACTCGCGATACCGCCAGCGGTATTGAAACGCTCAACTTTATGGAGCCACAGAGCGCCGCCGATCTGATTCGCGATGAGCATCCGCAAATTATCGCCACCATTCTGGTGCATCTGAAGCGCGCCCAAGCCGCCGATATTCTGGCGTTGTTCGATGAACGTCTGCGCCACGACGTGATGTTGCGTATCGCCACCTTTGGCGGCGTGCAGCCAGCCGCGCTGGCGGAGCTGACCGAAGTACTGAATGGCTTGCTCGACGGTCAGAATCTCAAGCGCAGCAAAATGGGCGGCGTGAGAACGGCAGCCGAAATTATCAACCTGATGAAAACTCAGCAGGAAGAAGCCGTTATTACCGCCGTGCGTGAATTCGACGGCGAGCTGGCGCAGAAAATCATCGACGAGATGTTCCTGTTCGAGAATCTGGTGGATGTCGACGATCGCAGCATTCAGCGTCTGTTGCAGGAAGTGGATTCCGAATCGCTGTTGATCGCGCTGAAAGGAGCCGAGCAGCCACTGCGCGAGAAATTCCTGCGCAATATGTCGCAGCGTGCCGCCGATATTCTGCGCGACGATCTCGCCAACCGTGGTCCGGTGCGTCTGTCGCAGGTGGAAAACGAACAGAAAGCGATTCTGCTGATTGTGCGCCGCCTTGCCGAAACTGGCGAGATGGTAATTGGCAGCGGCGAGGATACCTATGTCTGATAATCTGCCGTGGAAAACCTGGACGCCGGACGATCTCGCGCCACCACAGGCAGAGTTTGTGCCCATAGTCGAGCCGGAAGAAACCATCATTGAAGAGGCTGAACCCAGCCTTGAGCAGCAACTGGCGCAACTGCAAATGCAGGCCCATGAGCAAGGTTATCAGGCGGGTATTGCCGAAGGTCGCCAGCAAGGTCATAAGCAGGGCTATCAGGAAGGACTGGCCCAGGGGCTGGAGCAAGGTCTGGCAGAGGCGAAGTCTCAACAAGCGCCAATTCATGCCCGGATGCAGCAACTGGTCAGCGAATTTCAAACTACCCTTGATGCACTTGATAGTGTGATAGCGTCGCGCCTGATGCAGATGGCGCTAGAGGCGGCACGTCAGGTCATCGGTCAGACGCCAACGGTGGATAACTCGGCACTGATCAAACAGATCCAACAGTTGTTGCAGCAAGAACCGTTATTCAGCGGTAAACCACAGCTGCGCGTGCACCCGGATGATCTGCAACGTGTGGATGATATGCTCGGCGCTACCTTAAGTTTGCATGGCTGGCGCTTGCGGGGCGATCCCACCCTCCATCCTGGCGGCTGTAAAGTCTCCGCCGATGAAGGCGATCTCGACGCCAGTGTCGCCACTCGCTGGCAAGAACTCTGCCGTCTGGCAGCACCAGGAGTGGTGTAATGACCACGCGCCTGACTCGCTGGCTAACCACGCTGGATAACTTTGAAGCCAAAATGGCGCAGTTGCCTGCGGTACGTCGCTATGGGCGATTAACCCGCGCTACCGGGCTGGTGCTGGAAGCCACCGGATTACAATTGCCGCTCGGCGCAACCTGTGTCATTGAACGCCAGAACGGCACTGAAACGCACGAAGTAGAAAGCGAAGTCGTTGGCTTTAACGGTCAACGGCTGTTTTTAATGCCGCTGGAGGAAGTCGAAGGTGTCCTGCCCGGCGCGCGGGTTTATGCCAAAAACATTTCGGCTGAAGGACTGCAAAGCGGCAAGCAGTTGCCGCTCGGTCCGGCGTTATTAGGTCGCGTTCTGGACGGCAGCGGTAAGCCGCTCGATGGCCTGCCCTCCCCCGATACGACGGAAACCGGTGCGCTGATTACCCCGCCATTTAACCCGTTGCAACGTACACCGATTGAACATGTGCTGGACACCGGCGTGCGCCCAATCAATGCCCTGCTTACCGTCGGGCGCGGGCAGCGTATGGGGCTGTTTGCCGGGTCTGGCGTTGGTAAAAGTGTGCTGCTGGGGATGATGGCCCGTTACACCCGCGCCGATGTCATTGTCGTGGGTTTGATTGGTGAACGTGGGCGCGAAGTAAAAGATTTTATTGAGAATATCCTCGGTGCCGAGGGACGTGCACGCTCCGTGGTGATTGCCGCTCCGGCGGATGTCTCTCCGCTTCTGCGAATGCAAGGTGCCGCCTATGCCACGCGAATTGCCGAAGATTTTCGCGATCGTGGTCAGCATGTGTTGCTGATTATGGACTCCCTCACCCGCTACGCGATGGCCCAGCGTGAAATTGCGCTGGCGATTGGCGAACCACCTGCCACTAAAGGTTATCCACCGTCGGTGTTTGCCAAATTACCGGCACTGGTCGAGCGTGCCGGTAATGGCATTAGCGGCGGCGGATCGATTACTGCATTTTATACCGTGCTCACTGAAGGCGATGACCAGCAGGACCCCATTGCCGACTCTGCGCGGGCAATCCTCGACGGTCACATTGTGCTGTCTCGCCGACTGGCGGAAGCCGGGCACTATCCGGCTATCGATATTGAAGCGTCGATCAGCCGCGCAATGACGGCGTTGATCAGTGAGCAACATTACGCGCGAGTGCGCACCTTCAAACAGCTGTTGTCGAGTTTTCAGCGTAACCGCGATCTGGTTAGCGTCGGCGCGTATGCCAAAGGCAGCGATCCGATGCTCGACAAAGCCATCGCCCTGTGGCCGCAGCTGGAGGGCTATTTGCAACAAGGCATTTTTGAACGCGCGGACTGGGAAGCGTCTCTCCAGGGGCTGGAGCGTATTTTCCCGACAGTGTCATAACCCAGGAGATAACGGCAGATGGCAGAACATGGCGCGCTGGCGACCCTGAAAGATCTGGCAGAAAAAGAGGTAGAGGATGCCGCGCGCCTGCTGGGTGAAATGCGTCGCGGGTGTCAGCAGGCGGAAGAACAGCTCAAAATGCTGATCGATTATCAGAATGAATATCGCAATAACCTCAACAGCGATATGAGTGCCGGGATGACCAGCAACCGCTGGATCAACTATCAGCAGTTTATCCAGACGCTGGAAAAAGCCATTACTCAGCATCGCCAGCAACTTTATCAGTGGACGCAGAAAGTTGACATTGCCCTGAACAGCTGGCGAGAAAAGAAACAACGTTTGCAGGCCTGGCAGACACTGCAGGAACGGCAATCCACGGCGGCACTGCTTGCAGAAAACCGCCTCGATCAGAAAAAGATGGATGAGTTCGCCCAGCGCGCCGCCATGAGGAAACCTGAATGATTCGCTTAGCGCCCTTAATTACCGCCGACGTTGACACCACCACATTGCCTGGCGGCAAAGCCAGCGATGCTGCACAAGATTTTCTCGCGTTGTTGAGCGAAGCATTAGCAGGCGAGACAACTACCGACAAAGCGGCCCCCCAGTTGCTGGTGGCAACAGATAAGCCCACGACAAAAGGCGAGCCGCTGGTCAGCGAGATTCTTGCCGATGCGCAACAAGCGGATTTACTGATCCCTGTGGATGAAACACCGCATGTCATCAACGACGAACAATCCACATCAACACCATTAACCACCGCTCAAACGATGACGTTGGCTGCGGTGGCTGGCAACAATACGGCAAAAGACGAAAAAGCGGATGATCTGAATGAAGACGTCACCGCAAGCCTGAGCGCCCTTTTTGCGATGTTGCCGGGTTTTGACAATACGCCCAAAGTGACTGATGTGCCGTCAACCGTGTTACCGGCAGAGAAACCAACGCTCTTCACAAAACTGACTTCTGCGCAACTCACAACAGCACAGCCTGATGATGCCCCCGGCACGCCAGCTCAGCCATTAACACCGCTGGTAGCAGAAGCCCAGAGTAAAGCGGAAGTCATCAGCACACCTTCACCGGTGACCGCTGCCGCCAGCCCGCTAATCACTCCACACCAGACACAGCCACTGCCCACCGTCGCCGCGCCTGTGTTGAGTGCACCGCTGGGTTCTCACGAATGGCAACATTCATTAAGCCAGCATATTTCGCTGTTCACCCGCCAGGGGCAACAAAGTGCAGAGTTGCGTCTGCACCCGCAGGATTTAGGTGAAGTGCAAATCTCCCTCAAAGTGGATGATAACCAGGCGCAAATCCAGATGGTTTCACCGCATCAACACGTACGCGCCGCCCTGGAAGCAGCGCTTCCGGTACTGCGAACGCAGCTGGCCGAAAGTGGCATTCAGTTAGGGCAAAGCAACATCAGTGGCGAAAGCTTTAGTGGTCAGCAGCAGGCCGCTTCCCAGCAACAGCAAAGCCAACGCACAGCAAACCATGAACCTCTGGCGGGGGAAGACGACGATACGCTTCCGGTTCCCGTCTCTTTACAAGGGCGCGTAACAGGCAACAGCGGCGTTGATATTTTCGCCTAACGTCAGAGGTAGCACCGTAATCCGCGTCTTTTCCCCGCTTTGTTGCGCTCAAGACGCAGGATAATTAGCCGATAAGCAGTAGCGACACAGGAAGACCGCAACACATGACTGATTACGCGATAAGCAAGAAAAGCAAGCGATCGCTTTGGATCCCGATTCTGGTATTCATTACCCTCGCGGCCTGTGCCAGCGCAGGTTACAGCTACTGGCATTCGCATCAGGTTGCCGCTGACGACAAAGCGCAGCAACGCGTCGTGCCCTCCCCGGTCTTCTATGCGCTGGATACCTTTACGGTCAATCTGGGCGATGCGGATCGCGTGCTGTATATCGGCATAACCCTGCGCCTGAAAGATGAAGCTACACGCTCGCGGCTGAGTGAGTATTTGCCGGAAGTCCGTAGCCGTTTGCTGTTACTGTTTTCGCGTCAGGATGCTGCCGTACTGGCGACAGAAGAAGGCAAGAAAAACCTGATTGCCGAGATTAAAACCACGCTTTCCACCCCGCTTGTTGCCGGGCAACCGAAACAGGATGTCACCGACGTGCTGTATACCGCTTTTATTCTGCGATAACGACATGGGCGATAGTATTCTTTCTCAAGCTGAAATTGATGCGCTGTTGAATGGTGACAGCGAAGTCAAAGACGAACCGACAGCCAGTGTTAGCGGCGAAAGTGACATTCGTCCGTACGATCCGAATACCCAACGACGGGTTGTGCGCGAACGTTTGCAGGCGCTGGAAATCATTAATGAGCGCTTTGCCCGCCATTTTCGTATGGGGCTGTTCAACCTGCTGCGTCGTAGCCCGGATATAACCGTCGGGGCCATCCGCATTCAGCCGTACCATGAATTTGCCCGCAACCTGCCGGTGCCGACCAACCTGAACCTTATCCATCTGAAACCGCTGCGCGGCACAGGGCTGGTGGTGTTTTCACCGAGTCTGGTGTTTATCGCCGTGGATAACCTGTTTGGCGGCGATGGACGCTTCCCGACCAAAGTGGAAGGTCGCGAGTTTACCCATACCGAACAGCGCGTCATCAACCGCATGTTAAAGCTGGCGCTTGAAGGCTATAGCGACGCCTGGAAGGCGATTAATCCGCTGGAAGTTGAGTACGTGCGTTCGGAAATGCAGGTGAAATTTACCAATATCACCACCTCGCCGAACGACATTGTGGTTAACACGCCGTTCCATGTGGAGATTGGCAACCTGACCGGCGAATTTAATATCTGTCTGCCATTCAGCATGATTGAGCCGCTACGGGAATTGTTGGTTAACCCGCCGCTGGAAAACTCGCGTAATGAAGATCAGAACTGGCGCGATAACCTGGTGCGCCAGGTGCAGCATTCACAGCTGGAGTTGGTCGCCAACTTTGCCGATATCTCGCTACGCCTGTCGCAGATTTTAAAACTGAAACCCGGCGACGTCCTGCCGATAGAAAAACCCGATCGCATCATCGCTCATGTTGACGGCGTTCCGGTACTGACCAGTCAGTACGGCACCCTCAACGGTCAGTATGCGTTACGGATAGAACATTTGATTAACCCGATTTTAAATTCTCTGAACGAGGAACAGCCCAAATGAGTGACATGAATAATCCGGCCGATGACAACAACGGCGCAATGGACGATCTGTGGGCTGAAGCTTTGAGCGAACAAAAATCAACCAGCAGCAAAAGCGCTGCCGACGCGGTGTTCCAGCAATTTGGCGGTGGTGATGTCAGCGGAACGTTGCAGGATATCGACCTGATTATGGATATTCCGGTCAAGCTGACCGTCGAGCTGGGCCGTACGCGGATGACCATCAAAGAGCTGTTGCGTCTGACGCAAGGGTCCGTCGTGGCGCTGGACGGTCTGGCGGGCGAACCACTGGATATTCTGATCAACGGTTATTTAATTGCCCAGGGCGAAGTGGTGGTCGTTGCCGATAAATATGGCGTGCGGATCACCGATATCATTACTCCGTCTGAGCGAATGCGCCGCCTGAGCCGTTAGTGATGAATAACCACGCTACTGTGCAATCTTCCGCGCCGGTTTCTGCTGCGCCACTGCTGCAGGTGAGCGGCGCACTCATCGCCATTATTGCCCTGATCCTCGCTGCTGCCTGGCTGGTAAAACGGTTGGGATTTGTCCCTAAACGCACTGGCGTTAACGGTCTGAAAATTAGCGCCAGTGCTTCGCTGGGCGCGCGTGAACGGGTTGTGGTGGTCGATGTGGAAGATGCACGGCTGGTGCTCGGCGTTACCGCAGGGCAAATCAATCTGCTGCATAAACTTCCCCCTTCAGCACCAACGGAAGAGATACCGCAGCCCGATTTTCAGTCGGTCATGAAAAACTTGCTTAAGCGTAGCGGGAGATCCTGATGCGTCGTTTGTTGTCTGTCGCCCCTGTCCTTCTCTGGCTGATTACGCCCCTCGCCTTCGCGCAACTGCCGGGTATCACCAGCCAGCCGCTGCCTGGCGGTGGACAAAGCTGGTCGCTCCCGGTGCAGACGCTGGTGTTCATCACCTCGTTGACGTTTATTCCGGCAATTTTACTGATGATGACCAGTTTCACCCGCATCATTATTGTTTTTGGTTTATTGCGTAACGCGCTGGGAACACCCTCCGCGCCACCTAACCAGGTATTGCTGGGGTTGGCGCTGTTTTTGACCTTTTTTATTATGTCGCCGGTGATCGACAAAATTTATGTCGATGCGTACCAGCCATTCAGCGAAGAGAAAATATCAATGCAGGAGGCGCTGGAAAAAGGGGCGCAGCCGCTGCGTGAGTTTATGCTGCGTCAGACCCGTGAGGCGGATTTAGGGTTGTTTGCCAGACTGGCGAATACTGGCCCGTTGCAGGGACCTGAAGCCGTGCCGATGCGCATTTTGCTCCCGGCCTACGTGACCAGCGAGTTGAAAACCGCATTTCAGATAGGCTTCACGATTTTCATCCCTTTTTTGATTATCGACCTGGTGATTGCCAGCGTGTTGATGGCATTGGGGATGATGATGGTCCCCCCCGCCACCATTGCTCTGCCCTTTAAACTGATGCTGTTTGTACTGGTGGATGGCTGGCAATTGCTGGTCGGTTCGCTGGCGCAGAGCTTTTACAGCTAGAGAGGCAAAATGACACCTGAATCGGTCATGATGATGGGGACTGAAGCGATGAAAGTCGCGCTGGCACTGGCTGCCCCGCTGTTGCTGGTGGCGCTGGTCACGGGCCTTATCATCAGTATTTTGCAGGCCGCCACGCAGATCAACGAAATGACGCTGTCGTTTATTCCAAAAATCATCGCCGTATTTATTGCCATTATTATTGCCGGACCGTGGATGCTCAATCTGTTGCTGGATTACGTCCGCACCTTGTTCACTAACCTGCCGTATATCATCGGGTAGCCCGTACAATGATGCAGGTGACAAGCGATCAATGGCTTTCCTGGCTAAGTCTGTACTTCTGGCCGTTACTGCGCGTGCTGGCGCTCATTTCTACCGCGCCAATTCTGAGCGAACGCAGCGTGCCGAAACGGGTAAAACTGGGTCTGGCAATGATGATCACGTTCGCTATTGCCCCATCATTACCTGCCAACGATGTTCCTGTTTTTTCGTTCTTTGCTCTGTGGCTGGCCGTGCAGCAGATCCTGATCGGCATTGCGCTTGGTTTCACCATGCAATTTGCCTTTGCCGCTGTGCGAACCGCTGGCGAAATTATCGGTCTGCAAATGGGGCTGTCATTTGCGACGTTTGTCGATCCGGCCAGCCATCTCAATATGCCCGTTCTAGCCCGTATCATGGATATGCTGGCGTTATTGCTGTTCCTGACATTTAACGGTCATTTATGGTTGATTTCACTGCTGGTCGATACCTTTCACACCCTGCCAATTGGTGGCGAACCGTTGAACAGCAATGCGTTTCTGGCACTCACCAAAGCAGGGAGTTTGATTTTCCTTAACGGGCTGATGCTGGCGTTACCGCTCATTACTCTGCTGCTGACCCTGAATCTGGCATTAGGTTTACTGAATCGTATGGCCCCGCAATTATCCATTTTTGTTATTGGATTTCCATTAACTCTGACTGTCGGTATCTCTTTAATGGCGGCATTAATGCCGTTAATTGCGCCTTTTTGCGAACATTTATTCAGTGAGATGTTTAATTTGCTGGCTGATATTATTAGTGAATTGCCATTAATATAATTCCGTAACGTTTATCATGTTATCCTAAGGATTATCCGAAAAATAATACCTACGAACATCTTCCAGGATACTCCTGCGGCGAAATATTTGTTTTAAGCTCACTCACATATCGCAACATTTACTTTACTTTAAGACAATTCCAGGCAAATTATACAACACTTTACGGGATAGTAAGTCCGCCTGAAAAATCGCGAGAGTGGCGCATTAGGTGACCCATGTTGTTCCGTTTAGTCATGATGAAATATTCAGGTAAGGGGAATTATCGTTACGCATTGAGTGAGGGTATGCCATGTCAACGATTATTATGGATTTATGTAGTTACACCCGACTAGGTTTAACCGGGTATCTGTTGAGTAGAGGGGTTAAAAAAAGAGAAATCAACGACATTGAAACCGTTGATGACCTTGCCATAGCTTGTGATTCACAGCGCCCTTCAGTGGTGTTTATTAATGAGGACTGTTTCATCCATGATGCTTCTAACAGTCAGCACATCAAGCACATCATTAATCAACATCCCAATACGTTATTTATCGTTTTTATGGCAATTGCCAATGTTCATTTTGATGAATATCTATTGGTCAGAAAAAATTTATTGATAAGTTCTAAATCGATTAAACCGGAATCTCTCGACGATATCCTTGGCGATATTCTGAAAAAAGAGACAACGATAACCTCTTTTTTAAATATGCCGACGTTATCATTGAGCCGAACCGAATCGAGTATGTTGCGAATGTGGATGGCAGGTCAGGGAACCATTCAAATCTCTGACCAAATGAATATCAAAGCCAAGACCGTTTCATCGCATAAAGGTAATATTAAACGTAAGATCAAAACGCATAATAAACAGGTTATCTACCATGTCGTCCGACTGACGGATAATGTGACTAATGGTATTTTTGTCAACATGCGCTAACACATTCTGACTGGTGGTTTCCCACCAGTCAGGCTGAATAAGATTACTCTGCTTTCTCCACAAAGATACCGTCCTGATGCCCTGCTTCATTAAAGAACCAGATGCCGAGCGGGTAGTCTTCCAGCGAAACCAGGTACATTGTGCCTTCACTAAACTCCTCAACTGCCAGTACCACGCCAGGACGACGCGGACCGCCATCCGTTTTGACTGTTACCCGATCATTCACCTTCATCGTTTTCCTCCTGTGGTTTTGTGCCAGTGTAGAACAATTTCGTTTTTCTGGCAGCGCCAGGCGCGCGCGAGTGCTGATTTTCTCGACGGTCTATACTTAAGAGATGCCAGGCGGACTTAACGACTGGCGGCAACAACAGAGTAACGGTTGCGAGGAAAGATGATGAAAACCGCAAAAGAGTACAGCGATACCGCAAAACGTGAGGTCAGCGTCGATGTCGATGCCCTGCTGGCGGCGATCAATGAAATTAGCGAAAGCGAAGTTCATCGCAGCCAGAACGATTCTGAACACGTTAGCGTCGATGGACGTGAATATCATACATGGCGTGAATTGGCGGATGCCTTCGAACTGGATATTCATGACTTCAGCGTCTCTGAAGTGAATCGTTGAATGCACAATAAAAAAATCCCGACCCTGAGGGGGTCGGGATGAAACTTGCTTAAGCAAGAAGCACTTAAAAAATTCGTTACACCAGGAAATCTGATGTGTTCATCACCTTATCCGCAATTTTTTTCGCTGACAAGAAAATATTCGCGATATGAATGATTAACGCTACTTATGAATAGAAATGTGACGCACGTCACCCCTTGGTGGCTCTGGCGTCAGCGGGATCGCTCCCGAAAAAATCATCTTTGATAATTTGTGCTGTTTTGAGAATCATCCTGGTAAGGGGAGAACTGCGCGACCATGTTTTCAATTCAACAACCACTACTGGTTTTTAGCGATCTTGATGGCACCCTGCTGGACAGTCATAGTTATGACTGGCAACCAGCTGCCCCCTGGCTCAGCCGTTTACGCGAAGCGAATGTTCCCGTCATTCTCTGTAGCAGTAAAACTTCAGCGGAAATGCTGTACTTGCAAAAAACGTTGGGGCTACAAGGGTTACCGCTGATTGCCGAAAATGGCGCAGTGATCCAGCTTGCTGAACAATGGCAGGATATAGACGGTTTTCCACGCATCATCTCAGGTATTAGCCATGGCGAAATCAGCCAGGTTTTAAATACGCTACGCGAGAAAGAACATTTTAAATTCACAACTTTTGATGATGTCGACGATGCAACCATCGCCGAATGGACGGGATTAAGCCGTAGCCAGGCGGCGCTGACGCAGCTGCATGAGGCGTCGGTAACGCTAATCTGGCGCGACAGTGACGAGCGTATGGCACAATTTACCGCTCGTCTGAACGAACTGGGCTTACAGTTTATGCAGGGTGCGCGCTTCTGGCACGTCCTGGATGCCTCTGCCGGAAAAGATCAGGCTGCCAACTGGATTATCGCGACCTATCAACAATTGTCAGGCAAACGCCCAACCACACTTGGCCTGGGCGATGGGCCAAACGATGCGCCCTTACTGGAGGTAATGGATTACGCGGTGATTGTGAAAGGGCTAAACCGTGAAGGGGGGCATCTGCATGATGAGGATCCGGCCCACGTCTGGCGAACGCAGCGTGAAGGACCGGAAGGATGGCGTGAAGGGCTGGACCATTTTTTCTCCGCCCGTTAAGCGTTATCGCTCGCGAATACCCGATTACGCCCAGCCTGTTTAGCGAGATAAAGCCGACGGTCGGCCAGTGACTGGAGTTGTTCAAAATCATAATCACCGGTTTCCTCGCTGCTACTTACCCCCAACGAGGCACTGATGCGTATCGTCGTACTCTTGGCAATCAACATCTCTTTTTCATTTAACTTCAGGCGAATACGTTCTGCGACTTCCGCAGCCTCCGTCAGACTCGCGCCTGGCAGAATCACACAAAACTCCTCACCACCGACCCGCCCGGCAACGTCCTGCGCACGCAAGGAACTGCTAATTAATCCGGCAGCATGAGAAAGAACACGGTCGCCCGCCTGATGACCAAAGCGGTCATTAATCGCTTTAAAATGGTCAAGATCGACCTGAATGACAGAAAAAGGATATTGGTGCGTCTGACACAATTTAGCGAGCGGACGGGCTTTTTCGAACAGTGCGCCACGATTATATAAACGGGTTAAGGTGTCGTGCCACGCCTGCCACTGCAACGAGCTTTGCAGAACATACATGTTGCTGACCATCCGGCGAATCACATACCAGGAGATGAGTAACATGGTGGTAAAGAGCGCCCACAGCAGGGTTAATGCAATGCTGATACTGCCGAAATCGCCGCGCACGCCTTCGCTTAACGTATGGACGCGCACCAGCACACCGTCGAAATGGTTCAGACGTTCCCAGCTAACATAGCGACTGTCCATACGAATGCCGCCCCGCGTGTCATGTTCCATTGCCTGCGCCAGCAAGGCCAGTTCACGAGGGTCAAAAATATTCCCTGTTGGATGGTCAGGATTGGAAGAGGTCAAAAATCTCAGCTTACTGTCATAGAGCTGATACTCACCATCGAGGTTTTTATCGATGGCGTTTCTTAAAAATTGCTGCATGGTACGCACGGGAATACTCATCCCCAGCACGCCATACCAGTAGTTATTACTGTCTACCGGAACACTGACGGTAACCTGCGGTTCAGTATTGCTGGCGTGTTCCGGTTGCGAAGTGAACCAGCGTACCGCGCGGTGACGATTTTCTCGTTGCGAATGGCCGATAAACCAGGGTTGGGTGACATAGCCGTAATAACGCGTTGGTACATTGCGCGTAAACAAGGTCGGCTGCGTCGAAACGTAAAATCCGGCACGCGAGACATACATCGCCTGTTCAACCATCGACGAGGTGTTGTGCGCCAGTCGCAGCAAGTAACCAACTTCCAGTGCAGCGGTAATTTCATTGTCGAGGCTTTCATTTTCGCGAGACAGGAGATTCCCCTCGCTGACTAATGCATCCGATACGCCATTGACTGACAGGGTGCGTCGTCGGTTGAGTTCGATTTGCCAGGCGTGCTCGTCGCGATGCTGTTCGAACTCGGTTACAGCATCACGCAGAGAGGTGAAATCCAGTGGCGCTACGAGAGCTTCGCGCATGCCATTACGCAAAAAGATCAGTTTGTCGACGTTATACTGCAAATGCTTATCGAGCGCGTTGGCTACGTTTTCCAGATGATTACGCTGGCTGGAGATATAGGCATCTTCCAGCACTACCACTTCACGCCAGGTCAGCAAGGTGGAAAAAAGCAATACCACGATAAAGCAGAGATTAACGACATGACCAGGCCCCAGGCGGCGTGCGAGTTTTTTCAACCAGCTCTGGTTTTCCATTTTTGTCTCGTGCTGCACCCTGACGACTCCCAACCTGCTTTTTTATGATTCTGGCATAACCTGGCGATAGCGTACCGCAAAACAGCGATAATTTTATAATGGTGGCATGATAAGACGCGACTATCATTCATTGCAGGCATTGGCACACCAGGCCGGATGTGATCCGGCCTGGTGTTAATGATACCCTTTCAAACTTCTTCCGCAGAACGACTCCCCTCCCCCGGAACAAGCTCGGTTTCATGAAAAGCTTCCCGCTTGACCCCGTAACCGTCATACCAACGACACTCAACCATACCGCTGGAGTATCCAGTGACAATCATCCGCGGGCCGCCCTCTTTAACCGTAACTTCCTCACTAACCATAAAGCTCATACTCGCCTCCTTTTTTCGAGTGAAACTTGTTCACCTTAGTTGAAGATGGCGAATTTTGCATAATAGCCTGTGCGAGTATTAATGTGCCTGACCGCGTATTTTCGCTACGGCTTTCACTCCCAGCACCACGATGCCGCCGATGATAAATCCAAGAATCAGATTTAAAACAGTCGGTAATATCATCGCCACCACTGCACTTTGCTGCCCGGCGAAATGTTCAATGGCGTGATGCAGCGGCGCAATACCATGTACCACAATCCCGCCGCCGACGAGGAACATCGCCAGCGTGCCGACAATCGATAATGCTTTCATCAACCAGGGCGCAATGATCAATAACCCTTTACCTAATGCCTGCATCAGCGCGCTGGATTTTTCCGCCAGCCAATACCCCAGGTCATCAATCTTAACGATAACCCCTACCAGACCGTAGACGCCCACGGTCACTACCAGCGCGATGCCTGAAAGCACCAGCACCTGATTAAGCAACGGCGCTTCGGCCACAATCCCCAGCGTGATGGCGACGATTTCCGCAGACAATATAAAATCGGTACGAATCGCCCCTTTTATTTTGTCCTTTTCAAACTTCAGCGGATCCTGCGCCGCCAGCTTCTCCAGACGCTGCTGGCTCTGCGCCGGATCTTCTTTATGTTTACGCGCCTCCAGCATATGCAGCACTTTCTCTACTCCTTCAAAGCAGAGAAACGCGCCACCAATCATCAACAGAGGCGTAATCGCCCACGGGATAAACGCACTGATGATCAGCGCCAGCGGCACCAGAATCACTTTATTAATCAGCGATCCTTTCGCCACGCCCCAGACCACGGGAAGTTCCCGGTTGGCCCGCACGCCTGAAACTTGTTGCGCATTGAGCGATAAGTCATCCCCTAATACACCGGCGGTTTTCTTCGCCGCCAGTTTGCCCATCACGGAGATATCGTCCAGCAGTGTGGCGATATCATCGAGCAACGTCAGTAAACTACTCCCGGCCAAAAGCATTCCCTCTCATTTTTATTGTTGAAGGGTGTAAGTATGAAGCAAAAACGGCAGCTCTGATACTTGCTTCACAGGTCAACATTTTTTTAACAATCAAGTGCAATTATATCTCTCGCCAGCAGAATGATTTTCACGTTTACTATGACCCACCTTTTTATTTCCACCGTGAGGGATTATGCGTTTCCGCCAGTTGTTACCGCTTTTTGGCGCGCTGTTTGCGTTGTATATCATTTGGGGCTCAACCTATTTTGTCATTCGGATTGGCGTGGAAAGCTGGCCTCCGTTAATGATGGCAGGCGTGCGATTCCTGGCAGCCGGTATTTTATTGCTGGCATTTTTGCTACTGCGCGGACACAAACTCCCCCCGCTACGTCCGCTGCTTAATGCCGCGCTGATTGGCCTCTTATTGCTGGCTGTCGGTAATGGCATGGTGACGGTTGCCGAACATCAAAATGTTCCTTCCGGCATCGCCGCCGTAGTGGTTGCAACCGTGCCCCTCTTTACCCTGTGCTTCAGCCGCCTGTTTGGCATTAAAACGCGCAAACTGGAATGGGTGGGTATTGCCATTGGGCTTGCCGGAATCATCATGCTCAATAGCGGTGGAAATTTAAGCGGCAATCCGTGGGGCGCGATTCTGATTTTAATCGGCTCGATTAGCTGGGCGTTTGGCTCGGTTTATGGCTCGCGCATTACCTTACCTGTAGGGATGATGGCGGGTGCGATTGAGATGCTGGCGGCAGGCGTGGTGTTAATGATCGCGTCGATGATTGCAGGTGAAAAACTGACGGCGCTCCCTTCCCTTTCAGGCTTCCTTGCGGTCGGCTATCTGGCGCTGTTTGGTTCGATTATCGCCATCAACGCTTATATGTATTTAATCCGTAATGTCAGTCCGGCTCTCGCCACCAGCTACGCCTACGTTAACCCGGTGGTCGCGGTCTTGCTGGGTACGGGACTGGGCGGAGAGACGCTGTCGAAGATTGAATGGCTGGCGCTCGGCGTAATTGTCTTCGCGGTGGTACTGGTCACGTTGGGAAAATATCTCTTCCCGGCAAAACCCGTAGTTGCGCCAGTTATTCAGGACGCATCAAGCGAGTAAATGAATCCCCTGCGTGTCGATCTGCGCGCTGGCACCTTCGCCGCAGATCCACTCTTCCAGACGCTCGGTAAGCGCTTCATCCGTCAGCTTCTCGCGCCCACGTAATGCACACTCCCAGACAATCAGTACGCGCCAGCCGAGTTCCTGCAAACGACTGATATCGCGGCGATCGCGTTCAACATTTTTACCTATCTTCTCCAGCCAGAACTCGGTTCGAGTCGCAGGCACTTTAAACAGATAGCAGTGATGATGATGCCAGAAGCAGCCATGGGTAAATATCACGCAGCGATATTCATCAACGACAAAATCCGGGCTTCCGGGCAGACTGGCGTCCTGAACGCGAAACGCCAGGCCCTGCCCGGTTAACAGACTGGCGAGGCGCTTCTCAATCGCCGTATCACGCGTGGCAATCGCGCGCATATTTTTGCTGCGAGTGGCCTTATCGTGAACGTCGGCCATGTTGTGCCTCTTGCTGACGCAACGCCACCGCCTGTTTGATTTTTGGCTCAAGCAGTTTTGCCACCGCGGCAAAGACCGGCACGACCACCGAGTTACCGAACTGGCGATAGGCCTGAGTGTCCGAAACCGGAATGCGGAATTTCGCTTCTCCCGGCGCTTCAAAACCCATTAAGCGCGCGCATTCCCGAGGCGTTAACCGACGTGGACGATGTTGCTGATTCAGCGGATCGTCAAAATCTTTCTCACCCGTGGCCATATCCCAGCCGCGATCGATTAAAATTTCCGCGCCATCTTTGTAATAACGCGCAGACAGCGTACGCGTGACGCTTTGCGGATTGTTCGGATAAACCATTCCATAACCGAAGCCGTTACCGCGCGCCTGATGTTTTTTCGCATATCGATAGAGGTACTTCCACAGCACCGGCGTCAGGATATATTTCGCCTCGACCATCGGGTCCAACAGCTGCGCCAGCGTCACTCGCTGTGCAGGGAAACATTCGCTGATATCACGCAGAGTAAAATCGGCTTTCAGATTAAGATCGCGACGAAAACCCACCAGCACGATGCGTTCACGGTGCTGCGGCAGAAAATGTTTACCATCGATGATTTTCGGATCGTCCGGCCCGTTATCTTCTGCATCAGCCACGTCATAGCCCAGTTCGTCCAGCGTCTGCATGATGATGCGGAACGTTTTACCCTGGTCGTGACTTTTCAGGTTTTTGACGTTTTCGAGCACAAACATCGCCGGACGACGCGCGTCGATAATGCGTACCACATCAAAAAACAGCGTGCCCTGGGTATCGCAGGCAAAACCGTGCGCCCGCCCGAGCGAGTTCTTTTTCGATACGCCAGCCAGCGAAAATGGCTGACAAGGGAAACCGGCCAGTAAAACATCGTGTTCAGGAATGTGTTGACGAATATGTTCCGCCGCCGCCTCATCACTCACGCCTTCTTTATGGCTGAGGGTGATATCGCGGATATCTTCATTAAAATGATGCGTCGCCGGATCGCAATAATGGTTGGCTTTATAAGTGCGTACCGCATGTTTGTTCCATTCGCTGGTAAACACGCATTGTCCGCCAATCGATTCAAAACCGCGACGGATGCCGCCAATTCCGGCAAATAGATCGATAAAGCGAAACGCATAATGCGGATGATGTGCCGGTGGTTTGGGTAACAACGTTTGCAGATGGGCGAACTCTTTCTCACTTAAACGGTGCCATGCCGAGTCATTCGCCAGCGCACGTTTTAAAATTGCCGCGCTCCAGTGATTCTCACCCACACCATTAAGCTGCGCCACCAGCGTTTTAACATCATAAATTTGCAGCAGTTTCTCCAGCATTGCCTGTGCGGCATTCCCGGTGCTGTATGAATCGGTTACTGATATATTTTCCTGCATAGATTTAACCGGCCATCTGAGATGGCCGACAGGTTAACATAATTACAGCCATTTAGGGCCACGCGCTTATCCCGCGGGTGAAAACGCATCTATCACCTTGTGATCGACACCTTCATTCTCCCCCGCCAGTTCGGCACTGAGCTTCGCCATAAACTCGACTAAAAAATGCGCGTTGTGCTGCGCCAGCTGCTTGCCTCTTGCGGTTTGCATGGTTTGCGGTAGCTTCAGCAACTTAGTCTGGAAATGATCCAGCGCGTAGCGTTTATCATCAAGCGGGCGATGCTGTGCGAACGGATCTTCACCATCAAACAGCGCCACGCCCAATGCCCCTGAAACGGCAAACACGCGCGCCAGGCCAATCGCCCCCAGGGCTTCCAGCCGATCCGCATCCTGGACGATTTTAGCTTCCGTTGTTAAGGGGGCGATTTGCGCGCTGAAACTGTGAGCGGCAATGGCATGACAAACGGCCTCGATTTTCTCCGCCGGAAATTGCTCGAACTCTTCACGGAGCAGGCGACGCGTCTCTTCTGCCGCCAGGATTGAAGAACGCTGCCTTTGCGGATGATTTTTCGCCAGGCTCACAATATCGTGAAAATAACAGGCGGTTAAAATCACCAGCATATCGACATCGTCATCTGCCGCCAGCTTCTGTGCCGTAGCCCAGACGCGGCGAAAATGACACACGTCATGGGCCGCGTCCTGGTGCTGATGATGGTTTTTCAACCAGTTTTCGAACTGTGCCTGCCAGTGTTGTAAGTCCATACGCGCTCCGTTGCCAAAGAGTCGCCACCTTAGCAGTTTTTATTCATAGCGTCTGCTACGTGCGGGACGAGGTCGGGTGTACCAGGCAATGCTGCCTAACAATGCCCCGACCAGAGCCATAAATAAAAATCCGACCAGTGCCCCTAACCACTTTCCCGCGGTAGAGCCTAAATCGCTTTCAAATCCCGACACGGGGGCATCGGGGATCCGGCTCATCACCCAGATGTAACGCGCCATTGCCCAGACGAAATAGCCACACCATGTATAGAAAGCCCACAAAGCCGGTTTGCCGCCAGGGCTGCGAGAGAGTCTCTCTTCCATCTTTGTCGAACCGTATTCCATTTTGAGATAACCCGGAAAATTCAGACTTAGTACTATTATGTGATAAAAGTCACATTTTTCCACATTGGATGAGCCAGTCAAGACTCAATCATTTTTTGAACAAATAGATAAATTTTGCGCAACGGCAGTGAATACAGGAAAAATCGTTTTGAGCGATTTTATTTATCTTTGATATCGGCTTTATTAATTCATTTAATCAATATATTAGCACTGATTACAATTATACCTTTTTATTATTCTGTGTCATGATGCTTCCGTTATTAGCCTTTTATCGTCTTGTTTATATTTTTTGGGCCGGCATGATGCCGGCTTTTTTTTATGCCTTCATTAATGTGCGCCAGATCACACCAGCCGTTTGGCGCAACAATCATTGATACCCCCTATGTTTCCGCTCAACTCATAACATATTGATATACATTTATAATTTCATGAATATTTATATTTAGAATTCATAATTCTGAATTATATTAAATAGATTAGAAACATTTTGAAATCTTTTAAATACATTTGTTGCATGTAATCCTTAAAATAAAATGAACTTCATAGAATAGTATCCAAATGTGCTTTTTTTTGGATAACGGCACTTATTGATATATTCATGAAGATTATAATCACAAGGGAATACATAATGAAAAGAAAAGTTCTGGCAATGCTGGTCCCGGCGTTATTAGTTGCTGGCGCAGCAAATGCGGCTGAAATTTACAATAAAGATGGCAATAAAGTTGATTTCTACGGCAAGATGGTTGGCGAATGCATCTGGTCAAATACTGATGATAATAACAGCGAAAACGAAGATACCTCCTATGCTCGTTTCGGTGTTAAAGGTGAAACCCAAATCACCAGCGAACTGACTGGTTTTGGTCAGTTTGAATACAACCTCGACGCCAGCAAGCCCGAAGGCTCTAATCAGGAAAAAACCCGTTTAACCTTCGCAGGTTTGAAATATAACGAGTTAGGATCTTTCGACTATGGTCGTAACTACGGTGTTGCTTATGATGCCGCAGCTTATACCGATATGTTAGTTGAATGGGGTGGTGATTCCTGGGCTTCCGCTGACAACCTCATGAACGGTCGTACCAACGGTGTTGCAACCTACCGTAACTCTGATTTCTTTGGTCTGGTTGATGGTCTGAATTTTGCTGTGCAATATCAAGGTAAGAACAGCAATCGTGGCGTTACTAAACAAAACGGTGATGGCTATGCGTTGTCTGTAGACTACAACATCGAAGGTTTTGGTTTTGTAGGTGCATATAGCAAATCTGATCGTACTAATGAACAAGCTGGTGACGGCTACGGTGATAACGCTGAAGTGTGGTCATTAGCAGCCAAGTATGATGCAAATAATATCTATGCAGCAATGATGTACGGTGAAACCCGCAACATGACTGTTTTGGCTAATGATCATTTTGCAAATAAAACCCAAAACTTTGAAGCTGTTGTACAGTATCAGTTCGACTTCGGTTTACGTCCGTCTTTAGGCTACGTATATTCCAAAGGCAAAGATCTTTATGCTCGTGATGGACATAAAGGTGTTGATGCTGACCGCGTAAATTATATCGAAGTTGGTACCTGGTACTACTTCAATAAGAACATGAACGTCTACACAGCATACAAATTTAACCTGCTGGATAAAGACGATGCAGCGATTACCGATGCCGCAACTGATGACCAGTTTGCAGTTGGTATCGTCTACCAGTTCTAATCAGCCAACGCGCCGCGGCGTGTTACTGTAAAACATAACACTAGCCTGAGTTCGTCCCTCATCGAACTCAGGCTTTTTTATTGGCATTTCATCTCCATCTGCGGCACACGCAATTGCCAAAGCATATCGATACAGCACCTTACCCTGCCCCTCCTGCCACAATAACATCTACCAGCGACTCTTCCAGCCAACACCCCAAATGCACATTCTGATGAATTACCCCGTAACAAACACGCTTCCCAAATAGAAATCTTTGCAAAAATAGTGCATGAAATAAGCTTTTTCTCTACCAATCCGCGATATAAATATTTATCAGCACCACAATATTCCACATCACTAAATCTCTCCCCACCGCCCCGCATCTCTGATAATGGTCTAAAATCATTGAGGCCACTTGCGACGACGTTGCTCAATAAGGAAAATTTGGCGTGAATAATATTCAACACCAGTGCAGCATCATCATTACATACTTACACCCGCCGACTACCGCTTTCGATATATTGACTCAATTTTCCAGCCTGGTTAAAAATAGCGACCAGCTCAGTCGCAAATATAGTGACTACCCTAACTAAGCAACAATAAGGAATACACTATGACTGTTCAAACAAGTAAAAATCCGCAGGTCGATATTGCTGAAGATAATGCGTTCTTCCCTTCAGAATATTCGCTTAGCCAATATACCAGTCCCGTCTCTGATCTTGATGGCGTGGACTATCCAAAACCGTATCGCGGTAAGCATAAAATTCTGGTGATCGCCGCGGACGAACGTTATTTGCCAACCGATAACGGAAAACTGTTCTCGACCGGTAACCATCCGATTGAAACGTTGCTGCCGTTGTATCATCTCCATGCTGCAGGTTTCGAATTCGAAGTGGCGACCATTTCCGGTCTGATGACCAAGTTTGAATACTGGGCTATGCCGCACAAAGATGAAAAAGTAATGCCATTCTTTGAGCAGCATAAATCGTTGTTCCGCAATCCGAAGAAACTCGCGGATGTTGTCGCCAGCCTCAACGCTGATAGCGAATATGCAGCAATCTTTGTTCCTGGTGGTCATGGCGTACTTATTGGTTTACCTGAAAGCCAGGACGTAGCTGCCGCTTTACAGTGGGCAATCAAAAATGACCGTTTTGTTATCTCCCTTTGCCACGGCCCGGCGGCTTTTCTGGCGCTTCGCCACGGCGATAACCCACTGAATGGTTATTCCATTTGCGCATTCCCAGACGCCGCAGACAAACAAACGCCAGATATTGGCTATATGCCAGGTCATCTCACCTGGTACTTCGGCGAAGAGCTGAAGAAAATGGGCATGAACATCATTAATGACGACATCACCGGGCGAGTACATAAGGACCGTAAACTTCTCACCGGCGACAGTCCTTTCGCAGCGAATGCGTTGGGTAAACTGGCGGCGCAGGAAATGCTGGCAGCTTACGCGGGTTAATCCCTGTTACGTTTGAATGTAAGCGCATAATTAATCGCAGCCGCGTTAGTACTCACGACGTGGCTGCGTTTTTTCACGGTTAATTTATGGCGTACTGAAGCCCTATGTTAATTTCTTTGCGGTAACGTAATTCGGAACACATTATGCTTATTGAGATAGTGATATGAAGCACTTCCCCCATGCAATTCGGCAATCGCTTTGACTAAAGAAAGACCAAGTCCCTGACCTACGGAATGACGCGAATTATCTCCCCGCCAAAATCTACGGAAGAGTTTTTCAGGCTCATGTATTTTCGTTCCAGGACTGGCGATATCAATATTAAGATAGCCGTTGGTATCAAGAAAACTGGTTATATGAATACGCGATTTTTCTGGTGAATATCTAATGGCATTAACAATAAGATTCGATAACATTCGTTGCAGTAAAATTTTATCCGCAAAGATTTGCTGATTGCACTCGACCTTAAAGCAAATCTCTTTCTCGTCTGAAAGATATTCAAGATAATCCAACAAATTTTCGACTTCCTTATTGAGAGAAAGCGAGTCCAGTTTCACCAAAACATTGTTTTTATCTGCCCGGGCAAGAAACAGTATGTTCTCTGTTAACCGCGAAATATTTTCCAACTCTTCAATGTTACCGGCAATTGTTTTTTGATATTCAGCGATACTTCTGGTTTGACTGAGCGTAACCTGATTCTGACCCAGTAATGCATTAATGGGCGTTCTAAGTTCATGAGCGAGATCGTCAGCAAATTGACTTAGGCGTTCAAAATCTTTGACTAAGGCTTGATGCATTTTATTCAACGCCTGCCCAAGAGGTTTTAGTTCTCTCGGTAATGCGCTAACCTCAACAGGCTCTCGGCTATAGTTATAATTCAGCGCTTCCGTTACACCACTCAACTTTTTGATCTCTCGTAATCCCGTTCTGATTAACAGCGGACTTAATACTGAGCAAAGTACAATGGCGACAATGCAAATTATAATGCTATTAATTTTATACTGTTCAAGCATGTTATGTCTGGCTGAAGCCAATTTAGCCACAGTAACCGTTAATGATGGCGAAACTTCATCAATATTAATTCGTAAAGCATCAATCTCAGTATCATTAATAATGCTTCTGTAAATGCCAGCTGCGCTGATTGTCTCACTAGCAGGTATGTTATTTAACATGTCATCACTGACATTTGTCCGGTTAACAATTTTATTGATGCCATCACCATGAATGATCAAGATATCCTGACTAACATCCATCATCCGGTTAAAGTATACAGGTAACGTATCTGGATTTACCCCATCAATTAACAACTGCTTGATCTGTGCTGTCCGGTTAATGAGTGTTGTATCATCGCGCCATTTCAACTCACTTGCCAGGCCATTATAGAGAGTCCAGACAATTCCAGCGCCAGCAACAGACAGCAGCAATATAAAAAGCAAGGTTAAACGGACGGTTATAGACAATCTTTTCATTATTTTTTTACCGCTACGAATGAATAGCCCATCCCCCGGATTGTGGCGATTAGCTTTTCAGGAAAAGGATCATCAACTTTTGCGCGGAGCCTGCGAATGGCGACATCCACCGTATTGGTATCACTATCAAAGTTGATTCCCCAAATTTCACTCGCAATAACCGTTCTGGGTATAATTTCGCCAGCTCTGGAGGCCAGTAGCCAAAGTAACTGAAACTCCTTGCGCGTCAGTGTAATACTGATATTGTCCCTGCTCACACTTTGACTTACAGAGTCCATTCTTAAGCCACTGATTTCTAATGTTGAATTCAAAGCGTGATGTTGCCTTAATTGTGCCCGAACCCTTGCCAGCAACTCAGAAAATGAAAAAGGTTTTACCAGATAATCATTTGCTCCACTGTCCAGCCCTCTGACTCTGTCATCGACAGAATCCCTTGCAGTAAGGCAAATAACAGGGGTTTGCTTTGCTGTTCTTAACGTTTGTAAGATCTGCCAGCCATCCATACCCGGAAGCATAATATCCAGAATTATCAATGCATAATCATCCTTCAGCGCAAGATAAAGCCCATCTCTGCCATCAGAAACGGCATCAATGACATAACCCGCTTCGGAAAGCCCCTGCGTTACCCACTCCTGGGTCCTTTGATTATCTTCAATAAGTAAAATCTTCATGAAAATAATATGCCATAAATCATATGTTATAGAAACAGCCTGGTTCATTACAAAATTGTAATGCTGCTGTAAGGTTACCCTGGCCGCTTTTTCGCTATCCTCAAAACTCATTCACATGACAAGGATATAAACATGTTAAAGCGTTATTTAGTACTCTCGGTAGCAACGGCAGCATTTTCATTACCTTCTTTGGTTTATGCCGCACAACAAAACATTCTTAGCGTGCACATTTTGAACCAGCAAACCGGAAAACCCGCTGCTGACGTGACAGTCACTCTTGAAAAGAAGGCGGATAACGGCTGGTTACAACTTAATACCGCCAAAACAGATAAGGATGGACGAATTAAGGCACTGTGGCCCGAGCAAACTGCAACTACGGGCGATTACCGTGTCGTATTTAAAACCGGGGACTATTTCAAGAAACAAAATCTTGAAAGTTTCTTCCCTGAGATCCCCGTTGAATTTCATATTAATAAAGTGAACGAGCATTATCATGTGCCTTTATTACTTAGCCAATATGGGTATTCAACCTATCGTGGCAGTTAATGCATAAATATGTAAAAGCAGATCTCTGCTACTGTTAGGGAGGACACTCCCTGACAGATTAACAGTAAACGGCTCTTGCTGGCTAACGACAAAAAAGTGTGATGGCTTATGAAAAAGAATCAATTTTTAAAAGAATCAGATGTTACGGCCGAGTCGGTATTCTTTATGAAGCGTCGGCAGGTGTTAAAAGCACTGGGCATCAGTGCAGCTGCACTTTCTTTGCCTCACGCTGCGCATGCCGATCTGCTTAGCTGGTTTAAAGGGAACGATCGCCCGCCCGCCCCCGCCGGAAAACCGCTGGAGTTCAGCAAGCCTGCCGCCTGGCAAAATAACCTGCCACTGACGCCAGTAGATAAAGTCTCCGGTTATAACAACTTCTATGAATTCGGGCTGGATAAAGCCGATCCCGCCGCTAATGCTGGTAGCCTGAAAACCGATCCATGGACACTGAAAATCAGCGGCGAAGTGGCAAAACCATTGACCCTCGATCACGATGATTTAACCCGTCGCTTCCCGCTGGAAGAGCGTATTTATCGTATGCGCTGCGTGGAGGCATGGTCGATGGTGGTGCCGTGGATTGGTTTTCCGCTGCACAAATTGCTGGCGCTTGCCGAACCCACCAGCAATGCGAAGTATGTCGCTTTCGAAACAATTTATGCACCGGAACAAATGCCAGGCCAGCAGGACCGCTTTATCGGCGGCGGGCTGAAATATCCTTATGTCGAAGGATTGCGTCTCGACGAAGCAATGCATCCGCTCACACTGATGACCGTGGGTGTTTATGGCAAGGCGTTACCGCCACAAAATGGCGCGCCGGTACGACTGATTGTGCCGTGGAAATATGGCTTTAAAGGGATTAAATCGATAGTCAGTATTAAGCTGACCCGCGAGCGTCCGCCAACCACCTGGAATCTGGCAGCGCCTGACGAATACGGTTTTTACGCCAACGTTAATCCGCATGTTGATCACCCGCGCTGGTCACAGGCTACCGAACGATTTATTGGTTCAGGCGGCATCCTCGATGTTCAGCGCCAGCCAACGCTACTGTTTAATGGTTACGCCGACCAGGTGGCATCGCTGTATCGTGGCCTGGATTTGCGGGAGAATTTCTGAATGCGTCTGACAGCAAAACAGGTGACATGGCTGAAAGTTAGCCTGCATCTTGCCGGATTGTTGCCGTTTCTCTGGCTGGTCTGGGCGATCAATCACGGTGGACTGGGTGCCGATCCGGTGAAAGATATTCAGCATTTTACCGGTCGCACTGCACTGAAATTTTTGCTGGCGACCTTGTTAATCACACCTCTGGCACGCTACGCAAAACAGCCGTTATTGATACGCACTCGCCGCCTGTTAGGCTTATGGTGCTTTGCCTGGGCGACACTGCATTTAACCAGTTACGCATTGCTGGAGCTGGGCGTGAATAATCTGGCGTTATTAGGCAAGGAGTTAATTACCCGGCCTTATTTAACGTTAGGAATTATCAGCTGGGTTATTTTGCTTGCTTTAGCGTTTACTTCAACCCAGGCGATGCAGCGAAAACTCGGCAAGCACTGGCAACAGTTGCATAATTTCGTCTATCTTGTCGCGATCCTGGCCCCAATACATTATCTGTGGTCAGTGAAGATTATTTCACCGCAGCCGCTCATCTACGCTGGGCTGGCTGTACTGCTTTTAGCCTTACGGTATAAGAAGTTGCGTTCCCTTTTTAACCGGTTACGCAAGCAGGTTCACAACAAATTATCTGTATAACTTCATATTGCCGACAAAGTACGCGTTATCCCTGCCGGATGCGGCGCGAGCGCCCTATCCGGCCTACGCAGATCACATCAGATTATGTTTCGTTTGTCATCAACCTCAAATTATCAATATAATTCATTTTATTTCAATAAGATAGATAAGTACACCTGAGAAAACTATGCTCTCATCTCCTAAGAGTTGTTGCATTTTGCCATATGTTACAATATAACATTACACATCATATACAATGACTCTGGAGGAAACTGTTTTGGCGATTCGTCTTCACAAACTGGCTGTTGCTTTAGGTGTCTTTATTGTTAGCGCTCCTGCCTTTTCGCATGGTCATCACTCACACGGCAAACCCTTAACAGAGGTCGAACAAAAAGCTGCTAATGGTGTTTTTGATGATGCCAATGTACAAAACCGAACGCTCAGTGACTGGGATGGAGTCTGGCAATCCGTTTATCCTTTACTGCAAAGTGGCAAACTTGACCCCGTCTTTCAGAAGAAAGCGGATGCAGATAAAACTAAAACATTTGCTGAAATTAAAGATTATTATCACAAAGGTTATGCAACAGATATCGAGATGATTGGCATTGAGGACGGCATTGTTGAATTCCATAGAAATAATGAAACAACATCCTGTAAATATGATTACGATGGATACAAAATACTCACCTATAAATCAGGCAAGAAAGGCGTTCGTTACTTATTCGAATGTAAAGATCCTGAAAGCAAAGCCCCTAAATATATACAATTTAGCGATCATATAATTGCACCACGAAAATCATCTCATTTTCACATTTTTATGGGTAATGATTCACAGCAATCTTTATTAAATGAAATGGAAAACTGGCCAACGTATTATCCATATCAGTTGAGTAGCGAAGAAGTGGTCGAGGAAATGATGTCTCATTGAGTATTCTCATGATAACGCCTCGATGCCGCTTTAGTAAGTCATCATAACTGCCACTGGTCCATCCACAAACGCCACTGAACGCAAGCTAGCTACAGACACGCTCATCACTATGACGTGTCTGTATATTAATAAGCTAACCCGCATTGAGTTAACCAATAACGGATTCCATACACAATACGGCCAACAGAGAAAGATACCTGTGCTCACGCCATTGCTTATATTGGCTGGTTACAATGTGCACTATCAATTTTTTAAATAACAAATTCTTAAAACCACATCTGTATAAGGAATTTTTAAGGTTCGTGGGATAGCTTGACTGTAAAAATTACAGGAGCTACAAAAATGAACCGATTCTCAAAAACTCAAATTTATTTACATTGGATAACGCTGCTTTTCGTTGCAATAACCTATGCCGCGATGGAACTCCGTGGCTGGTTTCCTAAAGGTAGTAGTACTTATCTGCTGATGCGAGAAACACATTACAATGCGGGTATATTCGTTTGGGTGTTAATGTTTTCACGCCTGATTATAAAACACCGTTATAGTGATCCTTCTATTGTGCCACCGCCACCTGCCTGGCAAATGAAAGCGGCTTCGCTAATGCACATCATGCTTTATATAACCTTCCTTGCACTTCCTCTGCTGGGGATTGCTTTGATGGCTTACAGTGGAAAATCGTGGAGTTTCCTTGGTTTCAATGTGTCTCCCTTTGTTACCCCAAACAGCGAAATTAAAGCACTGATAAAAAATATTCACGAAACCTGGGCAAATATAGGTTACTTTTTAATCGCAGCTCACGCTGGCGCAGCACTCTTTCATCACTACATTCAGAAAGATAATACTCTGTTACGAATGATGCCTCGCCGCAAATAAGTCGATCCCCTGACAAGGAAATGTGAACCATGGACATCAACGCGTCATAAATGTTTACGCAAGTGCACAATGCACCCTTTCCACTATCAACAAGGAGGAGCAGAAACTGTGTAAATCGTACAATGGTAAGACTTATCAAAAATACAGGTTAATTTTGGTATTTAAACCTTTTTTACTTGTTAGTATGATACAAAGGCTTTCAAAAAAGCTGGGAAATTCAACAACTCTTGGAAATTATGGACTTTGTCCCGCGGCTTTAATCTGACGGCCGCGTTCCTTTTTTGACTCAATTATTGAACCCTTCTCTACGCAACTTCAGTTCCCACCACCAACTTTGCGGCAGTTTCATAGGATGAATATCTAAAAGAATAATGGTGAGCGATAAGAAAACGACTGAATAACTGCACATTTTCGCTCGAAAGCTTCCTGTCAGATCCATAGCGAATCAAGTGCTGAATGTCACAGTATCGAACAGAAAACAGTGACGATCTAACCCTTCAAGAATATTCTACGATTGTTCTGTTTAGGAAAAGCAAGGCGGGAAGTCGGGAGATAAGTCATTGATAAAGTGGCGGAGAGAGGGGGATTTGAACCCCCGGTAGAGTTGCCCCTACTCCGGTTTTCGAGACCGGTCCGTTCAGCCGCTCCGGCATCTCTCCGTTCAGATGGTTGCCATGATGCCAGGAAATTTGGCATTTTAACAGTCCCTGTCCGTGCAATTTTGTTCAAGTGACGAGTTTGCGAGCAAAACGATGATTAAGTGGCCCTGGAAAGTACAAGAATCAGCACATCAAACTGCCCTTCCCTGGCAGGAAGCACTATCGATCCCCCTTTTAACGTGTCTGACGGAACAGGAACAAAGCAAATTAGTCACTCTTGCCGAACGTTTTTTACAGCAAAAGCGGCTTGTTCCTTTACAGGGCTTTGAACTGGATTCATTAAGAAGCTGCCGGATAGCACTTCTATTTTGCCTACCCGTTCTGGAGTTAGGACTGGAATGGCTGGATGGTTTTCATGAAGTCTTAATTTATCCTGCGCCATTTGTGGTCGATGATGAATGGGAAGACGATATCGGTCTGGTGCATAACCAACGTATTGTTCAGTCAGGTCAGAGCTGGCAGCAAGGGCCTATCGTTTTGAACTGGTTGGATATACAAGATTCTTTTGATGCTTCTGGTTTTAACCTGATTATTCATGAAGTCGCTCATAAGCTGGACACCCGTAACGGCGATCGCGCCAGCGGAGTTCCCTTTATTCCGTTGCGTGAGGTTGCTGGCTGGGAACACGATCTTCATGCTGCAATGAACAACATTCAGGAAGAAATCGAATTGGTTGGCGAGAATGCGGCGAGCATTGATGCTTATGCAGCCAGCGATCCTGCTGAATGTTTTGCCGTACTTTCTGAATATTTCTTTAGCGCCCCAGAACTTTTTGCTCCTCGTTTCCCTTCATTGTGGCAACGTTTCTGCCAATTTTATCAACAAGATCCTTTGCAGAGACTGCATCACGCTAATGATACAGACTCGTTTTCGGCGACGAATGTTCATTAATTAACAACTTTGCAGATTAATTAACCAATTGAAATGACTTATGAAATTTAGTGTTGACAGACAAGGTACCGCTAAGTAATATTCGCCCCGTTCACACGATTCCTCTGTAGTTCAGTCGGTAGAACGGCGGACTGTTAATCCGTATGTCACTGGTTCGAGTCCAGTCAGAGGAGCCAAATTCTAAAAATTCGCTTTTTTAGCGCAATGTCACTGACCTTAGTTGAACATTGTTTTTTAACGGATAGCGGGTTTTTAACATCTTAAGCGCCCTCGACCTTTATGGTTGAGGGCGTTTTGCTATGAACGCCATCACCATTTTCCCCTCGATTATAAAACTTGAGTTATTCAGTAGTCTCCCCTCTTGCAACTCACACCCAAAACTGCCTAACGAAAAGTTATTAATTTTCAATCATATTGCTATCAGTATTTACATTTTTTCGCTGTGCTAGAAAGGGCGCATTTATGTTAGCTCGTTCAGGGAAGGTAAGCATGGCTACGAAGAAGAGAAGTGGAGAAGAAATAAATGACCGACAAATATTATGCGGGATGGGAATTAAACTACGCCGCTTAACTGCGGGTATCTGTCTGATAACTCAACTTGCGTTCCCTATGGCTGCGGCAGCACAAGGTGTGGTAAACGCCGCAACCCAACAACCAGTTCCTGCACAAATTGCCATTGCAAATGCCAATACGGTGCCCTACACCCTTGGAGCGTTGGAATCGGCCCAAAGCGTTGCCGAACGTTTCGGTATTTCGGTGGCTGAGTTACGCAAACTCAACCAGTTTCGTACGTTTGCTCGAGGTTTTGATAATGTCCGCCAGGGTGATGAACTGGATGTCCCGGCACAAGTTAGTGAAAAAAAATTAACCCCGCCGCCGGGTAATAGCAGTGACAACCTCGAGCAACAGATAGCCAGTACTTCACAGCAAATCGGGTCTCTGCTCGCCGAAGATATGAACAGCGAGCAAGCGGCAAATATGGCGCGTGGATGGGCCTCTTCTCAGGCTTCAGGCGCAATGACAGACTGGTTAAGCCGCTTCGGTACCGCAAGAATCACGCTGGGCGTGGATGAAGATTTTAGCCTGAAGAACTCCCAGTTCGATTTTCTCCATCCGTGGTATAAAACGCCTGATAATCTCTTTTTCAGTCAGCATACTCTCCATCGTACTGACGAGCGTACGCAGATTAACAACGGCTTAGGTTGGCGTCATTTCACTCCCACATGGATGTCGGGCATCAACTTCTTTTTCGACCACGATCTTAGCCGTTACCACTCCCGCGCCGGCATTGGCGCGGAGTACTGGCGCGACTATCTAAAATTAAGCAGTAACGGCTATTTGCGACTGACCAACTGGCGCAGCGCACCTGAACTGGACAACGATTATGAAGCACGCCCGGCCAATGGCTGGGATGTACGCGCAGAAAGCTGGCTACCCGCCTGGCCGCACCTTGGCGGTAAACTGGTCTATGAACAGTATTATGGCGATGAAGTGGCCCTGTTCGATAAAGACGATCGGCAAAGTAATCCTCATGCCATAACCGCTGGACTTAACTATACCCCCTTCCCGCTGATGACCTTCAGCGCGGAGCAACGCCAGGGTAAACAGGGCGAAAATGACACCCGTTTTGCCGTCGATTTTACCTGGCAACCTGGCAGCGCAATGCAGAAACAGCTTGACCCGAATGAAGTCGCTGCACGGCGTAGCCTTGCAGGCAGCCGTTATGATCTGGTGGATCGCAACAACAATATCGTTCTGGAATATCGCAAAAAAGAACTGGTTCGCCTGACCCTGACAGACCCCGTGACAGGGAAGTCAGGAGAAGTGAAATCACTGGTTTCGTCGCTACAAACCAAATATGCCCTGAAAGGCTATAACGTCGAAGCCACCGCACTGGAAGCTGCCGGTGGCAAAGTGGTCACAACGGGTAAAGATATTCTGGTTACCCTGCCGGCTTACCGGTTCACCAGTACGCCAGAAACCGATAACACCTGGCCGATTGAAGTCACCGCCGAAGATGTCAAAGGCAATTTGTCGAATCGTGAACAGAGCATGGTGGTCGTTCAGGCACCTACGCTAAGCCAGAAAGATTCCTCGGTATCGTTAAGTACCCAAACATTGAACGCGGATTCCCATTCAACCGCCACACTGACTTTTATTGCGCATGATGCAGCAGGTAATCCTGTTGTCGGGCTGGTGCTCTCGACGCGTCACGAAGGTGTTCAGGACATCACCCTTTCTGACTGGAAAGATAATGGTGACGGAAGCTATACCCAGATCCTGACCACAGGAGCGATGTCTGGCACGCTGACGCTGATGCCACAGCTGAATGGTGTGGATGCGGCTAAAGCCCCCGCCGTGGTGAATATCATTTCTGTTTCGTCATCCCGAACTCACTCGTCAATTAAGATTGATAAGGACCGTTATCTCTCCGGCAATCCTATCGAGGTGACGGTAGAACTGAGAGATGAAAATGACAAACCTGTTAAGGAACAAAAACAGCAACTGAATAACGCAGTCAGCATCGACAACGTGAAACCAGGAGTCACTACAGACTGGAAAGAAACCGCAGATGGCGTCTATAAGGCGACCTATACCGCCTATACCAAAGGCAGTGGACTTACTGCGAAGCTATTAATGCAAAACTGGAATGAAGATTTGCATACCGCTGGATTTATCATCGACGCCAACCCGCAGTCAGCGAAAATTGCGACATTATCTGCCAGCAATAATGGTGTGCTCGCCAATGAGAATGCAGCAAACACCGTCTCGGTCAATGTCGCTGATGAAGGAAGCAACCCAATCAATGATCATACCGTCACGTTTGCGGTATTAAGCGGATCGGCAACTTCCTTCAACAATCAAAACACCGCAAAAACGGATGTTAATGGTCTGGCGACTTTTGATCTGAAAAGTAGTAAGCAGGAAGACAACACGGTTGAAGTCACCCTTGAAAATGGCGTGAAACAAACGTTAATCGTCAGTTTTGTCGGCGACTCGAGTACCGCGCAGGTTGATCTGCAGAAGTCGAAAAATGAAGTGGTTGCTGACGGCAATGACAGCGTCACAATGACCGCGACCGTCCGGGATGCAAAAGGCAACCTGCTCAATGACGTCATGGTCACTTTCAATGTTAATTCAGCAGAGGCGAAACTGAGCCAAACCGAAGTGAATAGCCACGACGGGATCGCCACAGCTACGCTGACCAGTTTGAAAAATGGTGATTATAGGGTTACGGCCTCTGTGAGCTCTGGTTCCCAGGCTAATCAACAGGTGAATTTTATCGGTGATCAAAGTACTGCTGCCCTGACCCTCAGTGTGCCTTCAGGTGATATCACCGTCACCAACACAGCTCCGCAATATATGACTGCAACCTTGCAGGATAAAAATGGCAACCCACTAAAAGATAAAGAAATCACCTTCTCTGTGCCAAACGACGTCGCAAGTAAGTTCTCGATTAGCAACGGAGGAAAAGGCATGACGGATAGTAACGGGGTTGCAATCGCCTCCCTGACCGGCACGTTAGCGGGCACGCATATGATCATGGCTCGTCTGGCTAACAGCAATGTCAGCGATGCACAGCCAATGACGTTTGTGGCGGATAAAGACAGAGCGGTTGTCGTTTTGCAAACATCGAAAGCGGAAATCATTGGGAATGGCGTGGATGAGACAACTCTGACAGCAACAGTGAAAGATCCGTCGAATCATCCGGTGGCGGGGATAACGGTAAACTTCACCATGCCACAGGACGTTGCGGCAAACTTTACCCTTGAAAATAACGGTATTGCCATCACTCAGGCCAATGGGGAAGCGCATGTCACGCTGAAAGGTAAAAAAGCGGGCACGCATACGGTTACCGCAACGCTGGGTAATAACAATACCAGTGATTCGCAGCCGGTAACATTTGTGGCGGACAAAGCCTCGGCTCAGGTTGTCCTGCAGATATCAAAAGATGAGATCACAGGTAATGGCGTCGATAGCGCAACGCTAACTGCAACGGTTAAAGATCAGTTCGACAATGAGGTGAATAATCTTCCGGTAACATTCAGCTCAGCCTCTTCAGGACTCACCCTGACCCCGGGAGTAAGTAATACCAACGAGTCTGGCATCGCGCAGGCCACTCTCGCAGGCGTTGCCTTTGGTGAGAAGACGGTTACTGCATCACTGGCTAATAATGGTGCCAGCGACAACAAAACTGTGCATTTTATTGGCGACACAGCGGCGGCAAAAATTATCGAGTTGACGCCTGTCCCAGACAGCATAATCGCCGGTACCCCGCAGAACAGCTCCGGCAGCGTCATCACCGCCACAGTCGTTGATAATAATGGCTTTCCGGTGAAAGGTGTGACTGTGAACTTCACCAGCAACGCAGCGACAGCCGAAATGACGAACGGCGGTCAAGCCGTGACGAACGAACAGGGTAAGACTACCGTCACTTATACCAATACCCGCTCCTCGATAGAATCAGGAGCGAGACCGGATACCGTTGAGGCCAGTCTGGAAAATGGTAGCTCCACGCTTAGCACATCAATTAATGTCAACGCTGATGCGTCTACGGCACATCTCACCTTGCTACAGGCACTTTTTGATACAGTCTCCGCAGGCGAGACAACCAGTCTGTATATTGAGGTGAAGGATAATTACGGCAACGGTGTCCCCCAGCAGGAGGTAACCCTCAGCGTTTCACCAAGTGAAGGCGTGACCCCCAGTAATAACGCTATATATACTACCAACCACGACGGCAATTTTTACGCAAGCTTTACCGCTACAAAAGCCGGGGTTTATCAATTGACGGCAACCCTCGAAAATGGCTATTCGATGCAACAAACAGTGACCTATGTGCCGAACGTCGCGAATGCTGAAATCACGCTGGCAGCCTCGAAGGATCCGGTGATTGCCGACAATAACGATCTCACGACACTAACAGCAACAGTCGCTGATACAGAGGGCAATGCGATAGCCAACACTGAGGTAACATTTACTCTGCCGGAAGATGTGAAGGCGAACTTCACGCTGAGCGATGGCGGTAAAGTGATTACTGATGCTGAAGGCAAAGCGAAAGTCACGCTGAAAGGTACAAAAGCAGGCGCTCATACTGTTACAGCATCGATGACTGGCGGTAAGAGTGAGCAGTTGGTGGTGAACTTTATTGCGGATACGCTCACTGCGCAGGTTAATCTTAACGTTACCGAGGACAATTTTATCGCTAATAACGTCGGGATGACCAGGCTGCAGGCAACAGTGACTGATGGAAACGGCAACCCGTTAGCCAATGAGGCGGTGACATTCACGCTACCGGCAGATGTGAGCGCAAGCTTTACTCTCGGACAAGGCGGTTCCGCCATTACTGATATCAACGGCAAGGCTGAAGTTACACTGAGCGGTACAAAATCCGGCACCTACCCCGTGACAGTTAGCGTGAACAATTATGGTGTCAGTGATACGAAACAGGTGACTTTGATTGCCGATGCTGGTACCGCAAAACTAGCCTCCTTAACCTCTGTATACTCATTCGTCGTCAGCACGACCGAGGGCGCAACCATGACGGCAAGCGTCACTGACGCTAACGGCAACCCGGTAGAAGGCATAAAAGTTAATTTCCGCGGAACCTCCGTCACGCTAAGCAGCACCAGCGTTGAAACGGATGATCGGGGTTTCGCTGAAATTCTTGTGACAAGCACCGAGGTCGGACTGAAAACAGTTTCAGCCTCTCTGGCAGATAAACCTACTGAAGTCATCTCGCGATTACTGAATGCCAGTGCAGATGTTAATTCTGCGACGATTACCAGTCTGGAGATACCGGAAGGTCAGGTAATGGTCGCACAAGACGTAGCAGTTAAAGCTCACGTTAACGACCAGTTTGGCAACCCGGTTGCGCATCAACCCGTGACATTCAGTGCAGAGCCATCCTCGCAAATGATCATCAGCCAGAATACGGTCTCTACTAATACGCAGGGTGTAGCCGAGGTCACCATGACGCCCGAAAGAAACGGTTCGTATATGGTGAAAGCATCCCTGCCGAATGGAGCCTCACTTGAGAAACAACTGGAGGCTATTGATGAAAAACTGACACTCACGGCGTCCAGTCCGCTTATCGGTGTCTATGCCCCTACAGGCGCTACTCTGACGGCAACGCTAACCTCTGCAAATGGCACTCCAGTGGAGGGTCAGGTCATCAACTTTAGCGTAACGCCAGAAGGGGCGACGTTAAGTGGCGGAAAAGTGAGAACTAACTCTTCAGGTCAGGCTCCAGTCGTTTTGACCAGCAATAAAGTCGGTACATATACGGTGACTGCATCTTTCCATAACGGCGTAACAATACAGACACAGACAACCGTGAAAGTCACTGGCAACTCAAGCACCGCCCATGTTGCTAGCTTTATCGCTGATCCATCGACTATCGCCGCCACCAACACTGATTTAAGTACCTTAAAGGCAACGGTTGAGGATGGCAGTGGTAACCTGATCGAAGGTCTCACTGTGTACTTCGCCTTAAAAAGCGGCTCTGCCACATTAACGTCATTAACAGCGGTGACCGATCAAAACGGAATCGCGACAACAAGCGTGAAAGGAGCGATGACAGGTAGCGTCACGGTAAGCGCAGTCACGACCGCTGGTGGAATGCAAACAGTAGATATAACGCTGGTGGCTGGCCCGGCAGACACCTCGCAGTCCGTCCTTAAGAGCAATCGGTCATCACTGAAAGGGGACTATACCGATAGTGCTGAATTACGTCTTGTTCTGCACGATATATCAGGCAATCCGATCAAAGTTTCTGAAGGGATGGAATTTGTGCAATCAGGTACTAACGTGCCCTATATAAAAATTAGCGCAATTGATTACAGTCTAAATATCAACGGTGATTACAAAGCCACTGTTACAGGAGGCGGAGAGGGTATCGCAACGCTGATCCCTGTATTGAATGGTGTTCATCAAGCTGGTCTGAGTACCACAATACAATTCACTCGCGCAGAAGACAAAATAATGAGCGGTACAGTATCAGTCAATGGTACTGACCTACCGACAACTACATTCCCTTCGCAGGGGTTCACCGGGGCGTATTATCAGTTGAATAATGACAACTTTGCCCCAGGAAAAACGGCGGCTGATTATGAGTTTTCAAGCTCTGCCTCCTGGGTCGATGTTGATGCTACCGGTAAAGTGACATTTAAAAATGTCGGCAGCAATTCGGAAAGGATTACGGCGACGCCAAAATCAGGAGGCCCTAGCTATGTATACGAAATCCGTGTGAAGAGTTGGTGGGTGAACGCCGGCGAGGCTTTCATGATATACAGCCTTGCTGAAAATTTTTGCAGCAGCAATGGCTACACGCTCCCCAGAGCAAACTATTTAAACCACTGTAGTTCCCGAGGCATCGGGTCACTGTACAGTGAATGGGGAGATATGGGGCATTACACGACTGACGCTGGTTTTCAATCAAATATGTATTGGTCATCTAGTCCCGCAAACTCAAGCGAACAATACGTAGTTTCCCTGGCAACAGGTGATCAAAGCGTATTTGAAAAGCTTGGGTTTTCTTATGCGACATGTTATAAAAACCTGTGATTTTCCGTTATAATTTCTTAAAGAGTGTTCCATTCGGGGCACTCTTTTTTACATTCCCTCTACAGAACTAGCCCTTCTCTCACAGAAAATGAATAAATAAAAATGCGGCACCGCCAGAATCGCGTTCGATGTGACTATGATCATTTTCGGTGAGTACTGCTTTGATCTAAAGGCTGGTTTTCTGTGATGATTGACCAGCCTCAGAGTATTGATGACACCACCGTTCATAACAGATCGGCATTACTATGCATAAGTACTGTCTCATATTCTCGCCAAAACACTTTTTAATGCCTTTGCGAATTCATCCAGACTTATATTGTCAATTTTTTGCCCAACGACGACTGACTCCGAGACATCGGCCATTGCGGGCCATCGCGTTTTGTAATCAGCATAAATTGCAACAACAGGGGTATTATAGGCACTTGCCATATGTAATATTGAGGTGTCAGGAGTTATTGCGATATAAGCATCTTTTATGATTGCTGCTGAACGTTTAATCGAGGGTGGTAAGGATAAACGGTAGACATTATTATAACAATCCACTAATGCCCTGGCTTTATCTTCACCTTTGGGTCCATGAACGATCACTATTGGTATATCTGTTTCACTTTAAATTTTTGCTATTAGATTTTCTGCAATCGATAATGAAAATGTACGTTCCTGCGAGCTACCTTCTAAATTGAACGCAATGTAAGATCCTAACGATCGCATTTCCTCGCGCATCTCATCGAGTACATCCTCACTTAGTGGCAATTCATATATTGGCCTGACTGCTGGAAAACCCGCCTCACGCATCATAAATGCCCATGTCATAGGTACGGGAGCCCGGAGTTTCTGATCCATACGGGACGCGTTCTTGCACAAAGGGGAGAAGCAATTCATGGTTATACCAACAACCTGAAAATTCGTTTTTGCTTTCAACTGACTGATAAATAACATCGTTTTCAGGTTCTTTTTACGCATCCCCTCAATGCAAAGATCCGGCGTACCGTATTGCTGTGTTATGTTCTTTGCTAAATCTTTTATTTCTTTTAATGTTGCGTGATCCTGCATAGTCATTGTGACTAATGTTAATTTAGTCTGTTCAAGTTTAAGCGCATTAAAGACTTCTAAATTAATTGTCGACGTTACAATTAAAAGATGCTTAATTTTATGCAATTCAAGCGCCCGAATAACAGGAAAGATGGCCATAGCATCGCCAATCTGATCGGGAATATGGATGACAACAAAGTCTGTTTTTTCAATATTGAAATTATAAGCTTTATAATCGTAGTAACTAAATGCAATACGTCTCAACAATGATGCTAAAAACATACCTAACCTCGCCTCCCTACTGGTTATAATGCAATGCAGTCTATCAGACTCATCAGGGTGCCATTTTGTGCATATGCGGACTTTTATGTTTCATATCTCTAACCTGTGGGTCCTCTGCTTAATCCTTAAACAACACCAGCAACTCCTGCGCTTTCATCTTCCATCGAATTTTTCATGTTGCCGCTAATCAGCCATAAAATCATTTGCAGATGCGCTCTGTCGAGGTAGTCTCATAAGGTTCGTTTATAGATCGACGGCAATGTGAGTTACCTTTTCCATACTAATTATAAAAAGACAGTACAAACAGGATCATTATGGACTCCACGCTCATCTCCACTCGTCCCGATGAAGGGACGCTTTCGTTAAGTCGCGCCCGACGAGCTGCGTTAGGCAGCTTCGCTGGTGCCGTCGTCGACTGGTATGATTTTTTACTCTATGGCATCACCGCCGCACTGGTGTTTAATCGCGAGTTTTTCCCGCAAGTAAGCCCGGCGATGGGAACGCTCGCCGCATTTGCTACCTTTGGCGTCGGATTTCTTTTCCGTCCGCTCGGCGGTGTCATTTTCGGTCACTTTGGCGACCGACTGGGACGTAAGCGCATGTTAATGCTGACCGTCTGGATGATGGGCATCGCGACAGCCTTGATTGGTATTCTTCCTTCATTCTCGACCATTGGGTGGTGGGCACCTATTTTGCTGGTGACACTGCGTGCCATTCAGGGATTTGCAGTCGGCGGCGAATGGGGAGGCGCGGCGTTGCTTTCCGTTGAAAGTGCACCGAAAAATAAAAAAGCCTTTTACAGTAGCGGTGTACAAGTTGGCTACGGTGTAGGTTTACTGCTTTCAACCGGACTGGTTTCATTGATCAGTATGATGACGACTGACGAACAGTTTTTAAGCTGGGGCTGGCGCATTCCTTTCCTGTTTAGCATCGTACTGGTACTGGGAGCATTGTGGGTGCGCAATGGCATGGAGGAGTCCGCGGAATTTGAACAACAGCAACATTATCAAGCTGCCGCGAAAAAACGCATCCCGGTTATCGAAGCGCTGTTACGACATCCCGGTGCTTTCCTGAAGATTATTGCGCTACGACTGTGCGAATTGCTGACGATGTACATCGTTACTGCCTTTGCACTTAATTATTCAACCCAGAATATGGGGCTACCGCGCGAACTTTTCCTTAATATTGGTTTGCTGGTAGGTGGATTAAGCTGCCTGACAATTCCCTGTTTTGCCTGGCTTGCCGATCGTTTTGGTCGCCGTAGGGTTTATATCACAGGTACGTTAATCGGAACGTTGAGCGCATTTCCTTTCTTTATGGCGCTTGAAGCACAATCTATTTTCTGGATAGTTTTCTTCTCCATAATGCTGGCAAACATTGCGCATGACATGGTGGTGTGTGTGCAACAACCGATGTTTACCGAAATGTTTGGTGCCAGTTATCGCTATAGTGGCGCTGGAGTCGGTTATCAGGTTGCCAGTGTGGTTGGCGGTGGATTTACACCTTTTATTGCCGCTGCACTCATCACTTACTTTGCCGGGAACTGGCATAGCGTCGCCATTTATTTGCTGGCTGGATGCCTGATTTCCGCAATGACCGCTTTGTTGATGAAAGACAGTCAACGCGCTTGATAGCCTGGCGAAGATCATCCGATCTTCGCCTTACACTTTTGTTTCACATTTCTGTGACATACTATCGGATGTGCGGTAATTGTATGGAACAGGAGACACACATGAATAATAAGGGCTCCGGTCTGACCCCAGCTCAGGCACTGGATAAACTCGACGCGCTGTATGAGCAATCTGTAGTCGCATTACGCAACGCCATTGGCAACTATATTACAAGTGGCGAATTACCTGATGAAAACGCCCGCAAACAAGGTCTTTTTGTCTATCCATCACTGACCGTAACCTGGGACGGTAGCACAACCAATCCCCCCAAAACGCGCGCATTTGGTCGCTTTACCCACGCAGGCAGCTACACCACCACGATTACTCGCCCTACTCTCTTTCGTTCGTATCTTAATGAACAACTTACGTTGCTGTATCAGGATTATGGTGCGCATATCTCAGTGCAACCCTCGCAGCATGAAATCCCTTATCCTTATGTCATCGATGGCTCTGAATTGACACTTGATCGCTCAATGAGCGCTGGGTTAACTCGCTACTTCCCGACAACAGAACTGGCGCAAATTGGCGATGAAACTGCAGACGGCATTTATCATCCAACTGAATTCTCCCCGCTATCGCATTTTGATGCGCGCCGCGTCGATTTTTCCCTCGCACGGTTGCGCCATTATACCGGTACGCCAGTTGAACATTTTCAGCCGTTCGTCTTGTTTACCAACTACACACGTTATGTGGATGAATTCGTTCGTTGGGGATGCAGCCAGATCCTCGATCCTGATAGTCCCTACATTGCCCTTTCTTGTGCTGGCGGGAACTGGATCACCGCCGAAACCGAAGCGCCAGAAGAAGCCATTTCCGACCTTGCATGGAAAAAACATCAGATGCCAGCATGGCATTTAATTACCGCCGATGGTCAGGGTATTACTCTGGTGAATATTGGCGTGGGACCGTCAAATGCTAAAACCATCTGCGATCATCTGGCAGTGCTACGCCCGGATGTCTGGTTGATGATTGGTCACTGTGGCGGATTACGTGAAAGTCAGGCCATTGGCGATTATGTACTTGCACACGCTTATTTACGCGATGACCACGTTCTTGATGCGGTTCTGCCGCCCGATATTCCTATTCCGAGCATTGCTGAAGTGCAACGTGCGCTTTATGACGCCACCAAGCTGGTGAGCGGCAGGCCCGGTGAGGAAGTCAAACAGCGGCTACGTACTGGTACTGTGGTAACCACAGATGACAGGAACTGGGAATTACGTTACTCAGCTTCTGCACTTCGTTTTAACTTAAGCCGGGCCGTAGCAATTGATATGGAAAGTGCAACCATTGCCGCGCAAGGATATCGTTTCCGCGTGCCATACGGGACACTACTGTGTGTTTCAGATAAACCGTTGCATGGCGAGATTAAACTTCCCGGCCAGGCTAACCGTTTTTATGAAGGCGCTATTTCCGAACATCTGCAAATTGGCATTCGGGCGATCGATTTGCTGCGCGCAGAAGGCGACCGACTGCATTCGCGTAAATTACGAACCTTTAATGAGCCGCCGTTCCGATAATAAGTTCTGAACCTTCTTATCAGAAATAGATGTGAAGGAGTAAGTAAGACACCTGGCAAATAGCCTGCAATAATCGTGGGCTGTTTGCTTCCTTGGGCGGATACGAGTTTTATTATCGTCTTAATGATTTCCACATATTAAAAGCAAGTATGCTTTCAAAACACAATTATAAAAAATCCCGCCAACAATATAAGTTTTTATAAAATTAAATATAAGATTATGGCTTTAGAATATTTTTATTTCTAATAGACGAGATTTTTCCTGTTATGATATAATATGCTGAATTAACACATGTTAACGATTTACCAGTAATGTAAATAAATTTTCGAGGAGATCATTCCAGTGGGACGTAAATGGGCCAATATTGTTGCTAAAAAAACGGCTAAAGACGGTGCAACGTCTAAAATTTATGCAAAATTCGGTGTAGAAATCTATGCTGCTGCTAAACAAGGTGAACCCGATCCAGAATTAAACACATCTTTAAAATTCGTTATTGAACGTGCAAAGCAGGCACAAGTTCCAAAGCACGTTATTGATAAAGCAATTGATAAAGCCAAAGGCGGCGGAGATGAAACGTTCGTGCAGGGACGTTATGAAGGCTTTGGTCCTAATGGCTCAATGATTATCGCCGAGACATTGACTTCAAATGTTAACCGTACGATTGCTAACGTTCGCACAATTTTCAATAAAAAAGGCGGCAATATCGGAGCGGCAGGTTCTGTCAGCTATATGTTTGACAATACGGGTGTGATTGTATTTAAAGGGACAGACCCTGACCATATTTTTGAAATTTTACTTGAAGCTGAAGTTGATGTTCGTGATGTGACTGAAGAAGAAGGTAACATTGTTATTTATACTGAACCTACTGACCTTCATAAAGGAATCGCGGCTCTAAAAGCAGCTGGAATCACTGAGTTCTCAACAACAGAATTAGAAATGATTGCTCAATCTGAAGTTGAGCTTTCCCCAGAAGATTTAGAAATCTTTGAAGGGCTTGTTGATGCCCTTGAAGATGACGACGATGTACAAAAAGTTTATCATAACGTCGCAAATCTCTAATTATCTTTTAAAGAAATCTGTCTTTACGGCAGATTTCTTTAATCTCATATAATTCTTATAAAAAATATAATATTCAACTCGTCATATTGATTATACCCCCCCGTTCCCAGAGAAATAATATTTATTAAAATTCCAGTTCTTCTTTTTCTGATTACAGAAGGCAAAGTGGCAATTACGCATAGTTTCCCGATAAAGACGCGATAGCGACATCCCGCATAAGGCATTTTTCTCTTTATCTTTGTACGGTACTTCATGGAACAGAGTTTTTGACCTTGCGAATCGTGATGTCTGTTGGGGAGGGACAATTTGCTCACTGAAGCGTGAGACTCGATTAAGCACACGAAACACAGAAATCAAAAAACCCGGTCACTTTTTTACAAGGTAACCGGGTAAAAATAATTTTTATTTTTTAACTGTTTTGAGACTCATAGAGATGTCTCAAAACTAAAATTTGGCTCCTCTGACTGGACTCGAACCAGTGACATACGGATTAACAGTCCGCCGTTCTACCGACTGAACTACAGAGGAATCGTGAGAACGAGGCGAATATTAGCGATGCCCACCCACAATGTCAAAGCCTGTTTTTTAAATTTGAAATCGTTTGCTGAAATAATCTGCATTTTGTCGTTTATTCCGACACAACTGGCTTTTTTTCACACTTTTGCGGCTCGGGTCGAGGGTATTTCCATAGCCAACGTCCAGTAACCATTCGCCAGTAAAACAGCACGGCCCGCACAGCCCAGTCGGCAAACATTCCCATCCAGACACCAACCACACCCCAGCCAAGCATGATTCCCAGCACATAACCGACTACAACCCGACAACCCCACATGCTCAACATCGAAACCCACATGGCGTAACGGGCATCACGAGCACCTTTAAATCCAGCGGGTAGCACCCATGAGGCGGACCAAATAGGCATAAATAAAGCATTTAGCCGAAATCAGAATCACAACGACATGTTTAACCTGTGGATCCTGGGTGTAAAACGATGCCATAACCCCGGCAAAGGGAGCCGTTAGCCAGGCGATGGCCGTTAATCCAAGAGTGGAAAGCCAGAACACATGCCGCAACTGAATCTCTGCTTGCGCTATCTGCCCTACCCCCAACCTTCGGCCTGTAATGATCGTAGAAGCAGAGCCGAGCGCACTTCCGGGTAAGTTGATAAGAGCCGCAATTGAAAACGCGATAAAATTTCCGGCAATAACACTGGTCCCCATCCCGGCAACGAACATTTGGGTTAATAACCGACCACTGGTAAATAACACTGATTCGACACTCGCGGGAATACCAATCCCCATGACTTCCCAGATAATGCTAAAATTCAGCGGTTTAAAATAGCTCTTTAACGAAATCCTTAGCGCAGGATTAAAACCAATCGCCAGCACCCACAAAATTGCAACTGCGCCAATATAACGAGAAATGGTTAAACCCAGCCCTGCCCCGACAAATCCCAGTCCCGGCCAGGAGAAAAGGCCGTAAATCAATATGCCGCTAATAATAATATTAAGAATATTCAGGCTACCGTTAATCAATAGCGGTATTTTCGTATTCCCTGCACCACGAAGTGCCCCGCTACCAATAAGAGTGATGGCAGCTGCTGGATAACTGAGTACCGTCAGCTCCAGATAAGTCAACGCCAGTGCTTTAACTTCTGTCGTGGCATCACCCGCGACGAAATCAATAATTTGTTCGCCAAAATGATGAATAAGCGTTGCCAACAGTACGGCAAACAACGTCATGATCACCAATGACTGCCGCGTCGCCACCCTCGCTCGTCGTCGATCCCGCTTACCGAGACTAAATGCCACAACGACAGTAGTACCAAGATCGATAGCAGCAAAAAAAGCCATAATGACCATATTGAAGCTGTCCGCCAATCCCACGCCGGCCATCGCATCTTTTCCCAGCCAGCTGACCAGAAAAGTGCTCAGAACCCCCATCAACAGGACACAGGCATTCTCCATGAAGATAGGAACAGCAAGCGGGGTTATCTCGCGCCAGAACAACACTTTGTAGCTCTTGCGTTTAGCGTGCCAGCGAGTGCCGTGAACAACCTGGCGTAAAGCAGAGGAGATATTCAAAGCCGACCTTAATTGCAGAAAGTGAAACCACATTTCAAATAATGAGGGAGAATCAGCAAAGCTGCAAAGATTTTCGCCAACAAATTGTCTGCAAATGCAACAAACTGTTGATAGAAACGGCAAACAGTTGGGGAATTTAAAAATCGGGTTTGACAAAAGATTTTTCGCCGTTAAGATGTGCCTCAACAACGATTCCTCTGTAGTTCAGTCGGTAGAACGGCGGACTGTTAATCCGTATGTCACTGGTTCGAGTCCAGTCAGAGGAGCCAAATTCCTGAAAAGCCCGCTTTTATAGCGGGATTTTTGCTATATCTGATAATCAATTTCCTCTTCACTGCTTTCCATCACCTGCCGCTTGATATCCTCAACTGACAGTCCTGCATTACAAAGTTCCAGAAAGCGCCAGACATAGTTACGCTGAAGTTGTCCTCGCTTCAGTCCCAACCAGACAGTATTAGCATCAAAAAGATGCCGCGTATCCAGGCGGATTAAATTCTCTTCCTCTTGTTCGCCACTGGATTGCTCGGCAACTAATCCGATCCCAAGCCCAAGAGCAACATAGGTTTTAATGACATCAGAATCCTGCGCACTTAATACAATATCTGCCAGCAAACCTTTGCGGGCAAATGCGTCATCAATACGTGAGCGCCCCGTAATCCCCTGTCGGTAAGTGATTAACGGCCACTTCGCTATTGATTCCAGCGTCAATGGTGAAATTTGCGTCAAGGGATGATCGTGTGGAACAAGCAAACTATGGTGCCAACGAAACCACGGGAAGGCGACGAGCTGCGGGTCATTACTCAAACGCTCGCTGGCGATACCAATATCAGCTTCGCCATTTTGCAACAATGTCGCAATTTCCTGTGGCGTCCCCTGGATTAGCTCGAGCCGAACCTCCGGGAAAAGTTCGCGAAAAGCTTTAATGACCTCTGGCAAGCTATAACGTGCCTGAGTATGCGTCGTTGCAATAGTGAGAACGCCAGACGTATCGTTGGTAAACAGGTCTGCAAGCCGACGAACATTACTGGCTTCATTCAGAATACGTTCTGCAATGACCAGTAATGCTTTGCCCGGTTCAGTCATGCCCAGCAGTCGCTTACCTCGTCGAACAAATATTTCGATGCCAAGTTCATCCTCCAGTTCCCGAATATGACGGCTGACGCCTGACTGTGAGGTAAAAAGCATATTCGCAACCTCTGTCAGGTTGTAATCCTGACGTGCAGCCTCGCGGATTATCTTTAGTTGTTGGAAATTCACGGTAAACTCCGGGCAGTTCAGATTTCCCGTTATTGTTAAAGTCTAATGCCCGGCATAACAAATAATAAAAACCCGCATCTTATTCCATCCCGATATAACACTTAGCTCACCAATTGCCACTGCCTTTTTTCCATCACTGGAGAACTAATCACTGACATTAACAACTCTTTCACTGCCTGTGCCTGTGGCGATAAGTTCGCTCTGGCGGGTAAATTTAATGACAAAGAGAGACTCATGGAAGGAGTGGTAATGCGTGACATCCACCCATTTACTGCGCCACATAACGAACGCGCGGCCGATTCGGGTAATACTGCAACGCCCATGCCGCTGGCAATCGCTGCGGTAAGCGTGGCAATAGACTCAATTTCACCAATAACTTTTGCCGTGAGTCGCCGTAGGGAAAAAGCCTCATCAACACGAAGTCTAATAGCACTGTAATCACTGGGGAGAAAGAGGTTCATTTGCGCAATAGCATTCACATCAACGCTTTGCCCCGGGCAATCTTGAGTTCCTACCAGAAAAAGATCTTCTTTCAGCAAAGCCTGACTGGATACACCAGCCACAGGGGAATGCTCATAAATCACCGCCATATCGAGTTGGTGATTTATCAATTTTTCGTTAAGCACTGCACCACTATTTTCATGAAGATAGATAACGATCTCCGGAAATTCAGCGCGAACCGCCTGTAATAAGGGCATGGTGATGGATGACGCAGCGGTTCCTGGTGCAAAGCCAATCGAGACTTGCCCCGATAATGCCTGACCAACGTTATGCACCGCCAGTTGGGCCTGTTCACACTGACGTAAAATGGCCCGCGCATGGGTATAGAGAATTTTTCCGGCGTCTGTTGGTGTAACGCCCCGCTTTGTACGGATCAAAAGTTGTTGATTTAACTCACCTTCCAGTGTGGCAACCTGCTGGCTGAGCGCTGGTTGTGCGATATGCAATACTTCAGCAGCCTGGGTCAGGCTACCAATATCTACAATTTTTACGAAGTATTTCAGGCGTCTGAAGTTCATGTTGCCTCCGGTTTTTAAGAATCGGCCCAAGTGCCGCCATTACTTACAACCAGATTGCAAGATGCTTGCCAGTTTTATTTTGGTGTTGATGTACAAGCTAACCAACTGTCAAATAAGAGATTATGATAGATTCGTCATTTGCTCCTTTAATCAGCTGTCGCGTTCCCCTGCCCTATAAAAGGAGGGTATGCACCACGATGGTTCATTACCCAATAAGATTGAAAGCTCACCACTTTGTTGAAATTGACAGCAAACAAACAAAAAAATGCATTTCACCCTTTGACATCACCATGCACTGCCATTAATATGCGCCCCGTTCACACGATTCCTCTGTAGTTCAGTCGGTAGAACGGCGGACTGTTAATCCGTATGTCACTGGTTCGAGTCCAGTCAGAGGAGCCAAATTCAAAAAGCCTGCTTTCTAGCAGGCTTTTTGCTTTCTAATTACCAACGCTCTTAAAACATCTGTCTTGAACCAGAACTAATTTGCACAGGCATTCCCGATCGACGTTGCAACGCAGCATTTGCGCGATTTACATCAACTTCTTGCCCGTTGATAAACGCCCGCAAAGATGGGGTTACCGGCAATGGCACTTTTCGGTCAGACTCATATTCTGCACGATTGCGCGACAACGGCTCATGAACTTCCAGCCAGTTCGAGCCATCTGGTTCAGTGGTGTATTTTACTGGCTGGTCGATAATTTGCACACGCGTCCCAACAGGAACATTATCAAACAGATATTTGATATCGTCATTGCGCAGACGAATACAGCCCTGACTTACCCGGAGCCCAATACCAAAATTGGCATTGGTACCATGGATGGCATACAACCTGCCAATATAAATCGCGTACAGCCCCATGGGATTATCGGGGCCCGCAGGAACAAATGCGGGCAAACTCTCCCCTCGTTTCGCATATTCGCGCCGAGTGTTCGGCGTTGGCGTCCAGGTTGGAGCTTCTTGTTTACGTTCAACGGTAGTCACCCAGTTACGCGGGGTTTCTCGCCCAGCCTGGCCGATACCAATAGGAAAGACTTCCACAGTATTACTGTCTGGTGGGTAGTAATAAAGACGCATCTCAGCGACGTTAACAACAATCCCTTTACGAACAGTGTCGGGCAAAATCAGTTGCTGCGGAATGGTGAGTTGCGAGCCAGACTTCGGCAAAAAAACATCAGCGCCCGGGTTCGCTTCCAGCATGTTACTTAACCCTTGCCCGTATTGTGCGGCAAAAGTCTCCAGCGGCTGGGTATTGTGATCAGGAACAGTTACAGTAAACGACTGCCCCACTAAACGGCTACCCTCTGGAGGTAATGGATAAGTTACCGCCAGGCTAGTATGGCTGGCAAAAAGCAGAGCAAATGAGCAAAGAATATTTACACGACGCATCATGTCCCTTTCCTATGTCGCGAAAGCTATCCGTTAAGTATAGCTTTTATCAGACTTTTCGTTTTTAACTGTTCAAATCAGAAGTCGTATTCCCCGGTAGAACAATATTACTGGCAGCAAGTTCGCCCATGTTGTTGTATATCGCACAGGCAGCTTCGATGATGGGCATCGCCAGAGCTGCGCCACTCCCCTCACCTAAACGCATCTCCATATTGAGATAAGGCTCCAGCCCCAAATGCGAGAGCGCTATACGCGCGCCTTTTTCTGCCGACAGGTGAGAAGGAATGAGATACGGTTTGATCGCAGGAGACATCTGGCAGGCTGCGAGCGCAGCAGCATAAGAAAGAAATCCATCCAGCAACACGGGTAAACCGCAGGAAGCAGCACCTAACATCACTCCAGCTATTCCGACCAAATCAAATCCACCCACTTTTGCCAGGACATCAACACCATCCTGAGGATTTGGTTGATTCAACGTAATCGCCCGACGCACAACATCAATTTTATTAGCCAGTTTATCTGTCGGCAGGTTTGCGCCAATCCCAACCACTTCTTCAGGATCCCGGCCAGTGATTGTGCTGACTATTGCTGCTGCCGGTGTCGTGTTTGCCATCCCCAGTTCACCTACACCAAACAGCGTGACACCGTTTTTTGCCAGCTCCTGCGTATAACATATGACGTCCAAAAGCAACTTTTCAGCCTGACGGCGACTCATTGCCGGAGCTGAAGCAATATTGCCGCTACCTCGTGCGACACGCATGTTGATAAGCCCGGGGATAGGCTCAGCAGTATCAATACCAACATCAATTACGTGGACGTTAGCGCCCGCTTGTTCTGCCAGCACACACACGCCGGTTGTTCCACGGGTCATATTTTCAGCCTGTATGGCTGTCACTTCTTTTGGAGAAATAGCGACCCCTTCCTCCCAGACGCCGTGATCGGCACACATAACCAGTACCGCTTTTTTGCCCACATGCGGTATGCCATTCAACCCCGGCATTCCTGCCAGTTGTATGGCAAGCACCTCCAGCTTTCCCAGGCTACCAACAGGTTTGAGTAACCCGTCAATATGCCGTTGTGCACGCGACATAGCGGTAGAATCGATGGCTGGGATCGTATTCAGTAAATCGGCAAGTATTTGCATCTCACGTCTCTTTATAGCAGTGCCAGCAGGAAGACCAGTTCACCAAGCTCTATGGCTGCTCCCAGCGTATCGCCCGTTTGCCCGCCCAGCGTACGTTTGAGAAGCTGACCGAGGATGAAAATCGCCACCATCGTCACCACCATAGCAGCCACACCATGCATACCCGGCAATAATACGGCAGCAAAAATAGCGGCTAAGCCGAGTGTGACGCAGGTTTGTCGCCCATCAATTTTGCCAATGAACACATTGCCAAGCCCTTCTTCCCGCGCATAACGATGACGATACATCAATAATGCGGCAGTCCCGCGGCTGACCGCACATGCTGCCGCCAGCGATGCAAGGATCGATTCGCCACGCAGAGCCAACTCGCTTAACACCAGAATCTTTGCCAGTACCACAAAAATCAATGCCAGACCGCCGTGGGTGCCTAAACGGCTATCACGCATGATTTCCAACATGCGATCGCGGCTACGTGCAGAAAATACGCCATCACAGGTATCAGCGAGGCCGTCCAGATGGAATCCCCCGGTCATCAGCACCAGCACAAGTACGCTAAACAGTGCCGCCAGTGGTGCGCCACACCATGCCTGCAGCACCATGAAGACCAGCCCGCTAATCGCGCCAAGCAATAATCCAATCAAAGGAAAAGTAATAATACCGCGAGAATAATGCTCGAAATCCAGTCCCTGGGACCAGCGACGCGGTACAGGCAGACGCGTAATAAATGAGAGCATCGCCCAAAATAATTTACTCATTTGATTTTTACTCCAATACCCGAAACCACCAGCCATACTTCATTTGCCGCAGCGGCCAACTGCTGATTTACCCGCCCGGCAATATCACGAAAATGTCGTGCCAGACGACTCTCCGGCACAATCCCCATTCCCACTTCGTTAGTCACTAATACAACCTTTGCGGGGCAACGTTGGCAGGCAGCAATCAACGACTGAATCTCAGCATTAATCGCCTGTTCCATCGCCTGATAATCCCATTCATCAGGGTCTTTATCGCCGCCATAATCAAACAACAGATTAGTCACCATTGTGGTAACGCATTCAAGCAACACAACCTCATTCGGGTTAATGTCTGCATGAATTAATTCATCAAGATGTTGCCAGCGCTCCACTGTGCGCCAGTGCTCCGGGCGGCCTTGCCGATGATGTTCTATCCGTGCAGCCATCTCATCATCAAGGATTTGCGAGGTAGCGATATACAGAACCTGTGAAGAGTCCCCAATAAGCGCCTCTGCGTGGCGACTCTTCCCGCTCCGTGCGCCCCCCGTCACCAAAATCATCATACCGACTCCTGATTCAAATGTATGATGGTATTCATTGAACAGAACAATGGATCCCCCACCGTTGCTGACCGCAAAACATTTACGCGATTAATACTGCGCGTAATATAATTAAAAATCCAGCATTCTCAATCCATTACGAAATAAGATGGCATTACGGAATAGCCAGACTTTCTCGTGTTAACGTCCGACAAAATGCGTCATTGACAGCGGTTTCTGTGGATTGACACATTTCATTCAGATAATGAATTAATGCTACTGCCGGAACAACCAGCAAACGGGCATTGTGTTCTGAAATCCAGGCTATTGATTCAACGTCAGCGACAGATCTGCGCTGTAAAAGAACTTGTAAAACAACGTAATAGAATTATCCGGAATGGTGGCGACTATGCACTAGAACACCACAATTTCGCTCTCTCGGTAAGGCACTGTCACAGCATTCAACAGAATGTGACTTGCCAGATTTATTAGCGCCACCAGATGTTTAACCGGGTAACCACGACCCAGTCGGGGATATATTCCATCTTCTCGCTGACATCATCAAGAATAAAAAGGTTTATCACACTCAGAGCAACGTTCTTCAGCAGGCGGGATAATTCTTCAACATTTAGAAGATGTGTTATTAAAGGCATACAAACTGGACGTATTGTATTTTCTTTTGGTGGTTGACCTAAGGTAGCAGTTTATCCTGATGCGCTGAGATTTCTGTAATATCTACGTCAACATTCTCCTCGAATAGAAAATGCAGCCCCGGCAAGTGATTCACATTTTTTAACAAAACGTTGTTAGCGTGCCATTTTCAGAAGCTCTCCAAGAAAGCGAATTCTTTTCTCAAATTCTGCATTCTCAGACACAGCTTTCTACTCCATGGTAATGGCCCAAATACGAAGTTGCTCAGGATCATTAGTGGTGCTGAGAAGTTAAATAACCATGCGGAGTACCACTCGTCATCACGTATTTATATATCATGAAGCTATTGTTGTGTTTTGTACATCAGTAGATATATTCTGATATACTCCTTTTGCTAGACATAACCTTTCACCTGCTTGCAAAGCTTCTGTGTTCTGACATTGCCAAATTGTTGCAATTCTGTATCCAGCCTTCTTTCAGTCATAGCTTCGGGCCGCGATAAGACTCACTGATCTGACCCTGATTCCTCTTGCAGACTTTATAGACCAATTAAAATGCAGTTTCTGCAGGTCAACGTCTGACCATCATTGTCATCACTCTGGCCATTAGAGTAACCTTCTGCATTCATCCTTTTGTAAAAAGTTTATATTAGTATCAGCAATTAACCGGACCTGATACTGATATGAGTCTTACCGCATATACGGTCAATTTCAGCAATTAATTACATTATCCACGCCAAAGTATTTGTCATCACAATGATGGTACCTTCTTTCAGACACCATTTTTTCAACTCCGTTTTCCACGGACCGCACTCTTATGTCAAGAGTGCGGTCCGTGGATACAACCAGAGACCGACTGACACGAGTCAGAGGAAACGACGGATATGTTCAGTCGTAAAATATCTATCAAAAAACATGATTAAGGTCAAAAATGTTTGATATTTACAATTTATGAAGATGACAATAATTATAGATATATGAGAACATAAATGAAAATAATTATCATTACAGCAATCATTTGTACTTTGTATTAATGAGGGATGAAATGTTATATAATATACCTTGTCGAATTTATATCCTTTCCACTCTGTCATTATGCATTTCTGGGATAGTTTCTACTGCAACCGCAACTTCTTCAGAAACAAAAATCAGCAACGAAGAGACGCTCGTCGTGACCACGAATCGTTCGGCAAGCAACCTTTGGGAAAGCCCGGCGACTATACAGGTTATTGACCAACAAACATTGCAGAACTCCACCAATGCCTCCATAGCCGATAATTTGCAGGACATCCCCGGAGTAGAGATAACAGACAACTCCTTGGCAGGCCGTAAACAAATCCGCATTCGTGGCGAAGCATCCTCCCGTGTTTTAATTCTCATTGATGGTCAGGAGGTAACTTATCAGCGCGCCGGAGATAATTATGGTGTGGGACTGTTGATAGATGAGTCTGCGCTGGAGCGTGTTGAGGTAGTGAAAGGTCCATATTCCGTACTGTACGGTTCACAGGCAATTGGCGGTATTGTTAACTTCATCACCAAAAAGGGTGAATCTCCGGACTCCCTATATCACTTAAATTGATACAACTTTTTAGAGTAGTCATTAGTGAACAGATAATTGATAACTCAGAACCAGTAAAATGCAAAAGACGCACCACGCTGGGAAAATCGCTGCTATTCAGCAGAGTTTTGTATCGAGAATGGTGGCCAGCCACTTATTGCTCTCGCGTAAGCGGGTATCCCCATCGTTTACCAGTCCAGATATAGGTCACGTCACCATACTTGATTTAGCTGTGTCACAGCTAAGCGCCCTTCAAGTTCTTAGGATAGCTACAAGTTCATGACTGCCATGCCTGTACCGGAGGGTCAACGGCTGACAGCTGACCAGCCCCTGTTCTTTCATGAGACTGCCAGCAAGCTTGCGTCCCATCTGGTAGTCTCTCCGGGTTGCAATTGTGGCGATGTTCCTTGCTCCGCCATTAAGCTCAATTACCTGACTACGTAATACAGCCCGTCTACCGTCTTTTTTTCAGGACGGTTTTTCCAATCTCTGTAGCTGCTTCGATGAATCCTGCACACATGGCAGAGTGCTATCACCAGATAATGCGCTCTGAGCTTCTCGATTATCGAGAACTGTTTAGGGAGTCTGACATCAAGAGCGCCGTAGCCTTTTCTAATATTTCATTCTCTATTTCAATACGTTGCCGCTTTTTCCTCAGCTCACGTATTTCGATTTGTTCTGGTGTCATCAGAGAGGCTTTTGGTGTTTTGCTCTGATGCTCATTACGCAGTTGTTTGACTTATCTTGTCATTGTGGAAAGACCGACATCCATAGCTTTGGATGGTACCTGCCACCGTAAAGTTCTGGTTAACAACTAGTTGAGTGGATTCGCGTTTAAACTCTGCGCTGAAATTTCCTTTTTTCATTGGAGCATCTGTGTTGTTCTAAGGTGAGCATATTACCTATGCTCAGGTGGCCAAATTCAGTATGCCAGAACCAGAACATCTTGTGGTCAGGCAGAGGAAGAGCAAACTGTTACTGGACTCACTGCATGCGTGGATGGTGGAGAAAAATGCCACGCTGTCCAAAAATCCAGACTGGGAGAATGGTTCAGCTGTGTACTGAATCAGTGGGGCGCACTCTGTTATTACAGTGTTGACGGTCAGGCGGAGGCAGACATAATGCCGCGGAAAAAGCCCTTTGTGCCATCTGTCTCGGAAATAAAAACTTTATGTTCTTCGACGGCGAGCGCAGTGCACTGTTGTATGGGCTTATCGGCACTTGCCTTCTGAACGACATTGATCCGGAAGAGTATCTGCGCCATATCCTGAGCGTACTGCCGGAATAACCTTCCAACCGTATTGATGAACTCCTGCCATGGAACGTAGTTCTCACCAATAAATAAGCATCAATATGATTCTCCATTAACGCTTACCTTTTCTCCGGCTATTTTTGATTTTTTTTGCTTTTCCCCACCACTTTATGGTGATTATCACATCAATATACATCGACAGATATTAACGTAACTGAAGTGAGGTGAAGCATGAAATTTGAACGCCATCATGAAATATTGAAACGACTCAGTAAATTCGGTTCTGTAAAAGTATCCGATCTGTCCAATAGCCTCAATGTAACGAAAGAAACTATTCGATCAGATCTTAATGAACTTGCCAGACTTGGCTATCTGACTCGATATCATGGCGGTGCTTTTATCGTCCTAGACTCGCTTGATACTATTGCGAAAAATGAAATCGCTTATGCGCTTGAAAATTATGATACAGCCTAGGGAATAAAAAAAGGCCACTCAACTATGAAAAGTCAAGTATGCGTTATTGGTTCGTTTAATGTTGATATCATCAGTTATTTGCCGAGGCTTCCCACTATCGGAGAATCGCTTCTGGCAAGTAATTTTATATTTTCACCGGGGGGAAAAGGTTGTAACCAGGCGCTGGCAGCAAGCTTTGCCGATACTGATGTTTATTTCATAACAAAAGTAGGTACAGATCACTTTAGTGATTATGCGATCAACTTTATGAATTCGTCTAAGATTTATAAAAGTATAATTTATCAAACGAAAGAAACGCAAACCGGAACTGCCACGATCCTTGTTAATGAAGGTACTGGCGATAATGTTATTGCGATCTATCCCGGTGCCAACATGACAATGTCGTCCGATGAAATAACTATTCAGAAAGAAGCGATTATTAATTCTGATGTCATACTTCTGCAGCTCGAAACAAATTATACCGCTCTGCAACAAGCGATCACATTGGCGCAAAAAAACAGTATCCCGGTCATTATTAACCCGGCACCCTATAATGATATCGTCAACGAACTTATTCAGGATGTTGATTATATCACCCCCAATGAAACAGAAGCTGGTTTACTGTCCGGCATAGACGTACACGATCTTGAATCAGCTAAACGAGCTGCAGAAGCTATCCACAATAAAGGGGTAAAAAACACCGTTATCACGCTCGGTAGCAAGGGCTCGCTCGCATTTGATGGCAAAAAATTCATTCATTCGCCAGCGTTTCCAGCGGTCGTTAAAAATACGGCAGGAGCCGGGGATGCTTTTAACGGCGCTCTGGCATCAGGACTTGCGAAAGGAAAATCACTGGAATCAGCACTGTGTTATGCCAGCGCCTTTGCATCCCTGGCGGTGGAGACAAGCAATGCTTCCGACATGCCTGAACATGAATCTGTGATACATCGAATTCAGAGTATACATTATCAGCAAACTATTTTTACGCATTAAGAAGGGACAGAGAATGAATAACACCAAAAAATCACTAAAGGTGCTCTTTATTGGAGAATCCTGGCATATTCATATGATTCATTCAAAAGGATATGACAGTTTTACCTCAAGTAAATATGAAGAAGGTGCGACCTGGTTACTCCAATGTCTGAAAAATAGTCAGGTAGATGTCACCTATATGCCGGCACATACGGTACAAATTGCCTTCCCTGAAGATGTGGCACAGTTAGAACAATATGATGCCATCGTTATTAGTGATATTGGTAGTAATACTTTCCTGCTACAAAATGATACTTTTTATCAGCTTCGCATAAAACCAAACGCTCTCGAACTGATTAAATAATATGTGAATAACGGTGGTGGGTTATTGATGATTGGCGGCTATCTCTCATTCATGGGAATTGAAGCAAAAGCCAATTATAAAAATACAGTTCTGGCTGATGTGCTCCCGGTTACGATGTTAGATGGTGACGATCGTGTCGAAAAACCAGAGGGTGTTATTGCACAGCCATCACAACCTGACCATCCGGTTATTAAAGGGTTCTCTGAATATCCTTTTTTCCTAGGTTATAACCGGGCGATCGCTAAAGAAAATGCTGAGGTGGTATTAACAATAAACAACGATCCATTACTGGTCTTTGGTAACTATCACAACGGGAAAATAGCCTGCTTTATGAGTGACTGTTCACCGCACTGGGGTACACAGCAGTTTATGTCCTGGCCGTTCTATACCGCGTTGTGGGTAAATATACTGACTCATATTGCAAGATAATAATAATAATGGGGTAACACCAGTTACTCCATTTACTATAATAGAAGGATTGATGTATGAAAAAGAATAAGTACTCAACTCCCTTATGGGTGCTTGCCACGATTCTTGCGGGTATGCTCTCCCCTATGCAATCAGCGGTGAATGGTCAATTAGGTCACTGGTTACAGGACGGTAATGCATGCGCAGTTATCTCCTTTGCCAGTGGTTTAGTCGTGATGTTTTTTATTATTATGGCGCGAAAAGAAATCCGGCAACAATTTGCGGCAATTCCTTCTCTGATTAAAAACCGAAAAGTTCCTCTCTGGAACTGGTTTGCCGGTCTCTGTGGAGCGATGGTGGTATTTTCTGAAGGCGCATCAGCCAGCGCACTCGGGGTCGCAACGTTTCAGACCGCACTGATCTCCGCGCTATTGCTGTCTGGTTTACTTTGCGATCGCTTTGGTATCGGTGTCGACGAGAAAAAATACTTTACCCCTTATCGCATCATCGGTGCATTATTTGCGGTTATTGCTACGATTTTTGTTGTGTCACCGCAGTGGCATTCTACCTCTTTCATTTTACTTGCCATTCTTCCGTTCTTAGCTGGTTTGCTTGCAGGATGGCAGCCCGCTGGAAATGCAAAAGTAGCTGAAGCTACGGGATCCATGCTGGTTTCAATCACCTGGAATTTCATCGTTGGATTTTGTGTTTTAGGCACAGCGCTAGCTATTCGTGTCGCATTAGGGCACGTCACTGTTCAATTACCAGATGTCTGGTGGATGTATCTTGGCGGCCCGCTTGGACTAATGTCTATCGGTTTAATGGCCATTTTGGTCAGGGGTCTGGGGTTACTGATGCTGGGGGTTGCTTCAACGGCGGGCCAGTTACTGGGATCAGTATTGATTGACGTATTAATTCCATCGCTGGGCAATACCGTTTATCTGGTCACGATCATCGGAACACTGTTTGCACTGGTCGGTGCAATTGTTACCACTATTCCGGAATACAGAGCCTCGAAAACAATGAAGAAAATGGAGGTATAATCATGAAAGATTATCTACAAACTGTGACGGGCCCCGTCGCCCGTGAAGATATGGGGCTAACACTTCCTCATGAACATCTGTTCAACGATCTTTCCTCTGTTGTGGATGCTCCTTGCTATCCTTTTTCACAACAGCTTGTTGATAAAAAAGTCACGGCAGAAATCCAGTGGGCATTAAAACACGATCCTTATTGCTGCGCTGATAATATGGACCGCAAACCTATTGAAGATGTGATCTTCGAAATTAATAACTTTATCTCGCTCGGTGGTCGCACCATTGTTGATGCCACAGGGTCTGAGTCTATCGGACGAGATGCGCAGGCATTACGAGAAGTCGCATTAAAAACAGGTCTGAATATTGTTGCTTCCTCCGGTCCCTACCTGGAAAAATTTGAAAGCCAGAGAATTCATAAAACGGTTGATGAACTAGCGACAACGATCGATAAAGAATTGAATCAAGGGATTGGCGATACGGATATTCGTGCCGGAATGATCGGTGAAATAGGTGTCTCACCGACATTTACCGAAGCCGAGCATAACAGCTTGCGGGCTGCCTCGCTGGCACAGATTAACAATCCTCATGTGGCGATGAATATTCACATGCCGGGCTGGCTTCGTCGCGGTGATGAAGTACTCGACATTGTGTTAGGTGAAATGGGCGTCTCGCCAAATAAAGTCTCTCTCGCACACTCGGATCCGTCAGGAAAAGACGTGGCGTATCAGCGGAAAATGCTTGATAAAGGTGTCTGGCTGGAATTCGACATGATTGGCCTAGACATTACCTTCCCGAAAGAGGGAATAGCGCCAGGGGTGCAGGAGACTGCCGATGCCGTCGCTCATCTCATTGAGTTGGGATACGCCGATCAGCTTGTTCTCAGCCACGATGTCTTCCTTAAACAAATGTGGGCTAAAAATGGCGGTAATGGCTGGGGATTTGTTCCAGATGTTTTTCTGGCCTATCTGGCGGAGCGCGGCGTCGATAAAACGATCCTCAAAAAACTCTGTATCGATAATCCCGGACGATTATTGACCGCATAAAACCATTATCCCCCGGCACATTGCGCCGGGGGATGTCAATTAATACCCCGCCGTTAAATCATCCACCAAGCGCGAGTCGGATGCGCCGTACAACTCACCATCCGACCCAACCATAATGCTTTGCGTGCTGCCCATCGCCTCATTCAGCGCCACTTTCTGACCTTTTGCTTCCAGCAGCTTGAGCGTATCCGGACTAAACCCTTTTCAACACGCAGCTCGTCCGGCAACCACTGATGGTGGAAACGAGGCGCATTGGTCGCTTCGGCAACATTCATTCCACAATTGATGCTGTTCACCACCATTTGCGGCACGGTAGTGATGATCCAGCTACCGGTAACAAAGTGAGTACATAAAGGCCATACTGTCACGAACAGTGCAAAAGTGGCTCTTCCTCAACCTAGGTGAAGATTTTCATGCCAGTGGACTCATTACCCTCCGCCTAAGTAGTTCAAGTCCGGCTCGACCATACATCTGGCGTATCAGCACCTTCAGGCGATTTACATGACCTTCGACAACACCAGTACTCCAGCGACTGCTGATTGCCTCACATATAGCCGCAGCATCAGCTTCCATCCCCGCAGCTACGCACCGAAGTTCTGCTGAGCCGCTTTCGTGGACCCGAGTGAACCAGCTGCTTAGCTGTGATTTATTTTAGGTTTTCAGAATACGGTAGAACTCGAGTACCAGTTGCTGCGCTATTTTCAACTCCGGTTCTTTTTCACACATCAGACTAATAAATCGGAAAGCATAATTTTCTTCACCCCTGATTATTCTCCAGGGCATCAACCAGCGGCTTACCCGGGACACTGAAGGAAGTCTTGCGGCAGTAGTAACCGGTGGGATCCAGCCTTTATGCCATTTGGCAACAGCATCCCTGACGATGGTTTCACTGCCTGTAACCCCCCTGGCCACCATTTCCCGCCATATCCGGCCGGAGTTATAATTACCACATTCTCGTTGCTCTTTTAACCACTCCCTCCATGGGTCCAGAAGCCCTCGCTTTGGAGGCCTAGTTGACATTTCAGGGAATGTTCCTGAACCCACCCAGCGACTGACTGTCACTCGCGACAGGCCTGTAATACGGGATATTTCCCTGAAACTACATCCCTTGTTATGCAGGGCCATAACCTCTGTCCAACGCTGATGCCGTTTTTTGCGGATGTGCTGTTTAAGGCGTTCCAGACGACGGAGCGATGCTACAGGCACAGATATTTCTGGCTCAGGTGATTTCTTCAGTGATAACTCTCGGACAACAAGACGTATCAGAGGCATATATCTGTACATCATTCGTTCAGGCTCATCACCAATATTTTTTAGCAGGTGCCATCGATCGGCCACCTGTCTGGCCTGAGGTGCACCTTCACGTGCTGCTGTCGCATAGACTCCACTGCGATCACGCGAGACAACCTGTATTTCCGGATATTTTCTGAACCAGGTCGCCAGCGTACGCTGATCACGGCCGGGAAGCAGGACGAGGGGACGGTGAGTATCAGGATTGACTATTAACATACCGCAGCAGTGGCCCCGATGCCACGCCCACTCATCAATACCGACATGAGGCGCGCCTGACTGTTTCGTCTCCGGGGTATTGATAAGCCTGCGAAGAAGAGTATCAGCACTGAAACGGAGACCCACTGCCGTTGCAGCCCGTTTTCCAGCCTCACCTCCAGCTATTAATCCCAGTTGACGTTGTTAATTTTGTAACGCCTGTGAAGACTGCTGGTGTGAACTGGCGAAGGGAGCAAGCGACTCGGCAAAAATTTTACGTGAACAAGCCGGGTTACGGCAGTACCAGTGGCGGACGGAAAATACAAGCCATAGCGTCTGCCCTGAGCAGGGTAGATGCTGTATCCGGCGCCGACGACAACTATGAACAGAGTCGCTACGCTTAAAGCATTCAGGACATTGTGCTGTTTTGCGTTTTCCGTGGAGATGGAGGGTTATACCGTCAGAGCTAATAATTTGTCGACTGCATCGCCATCCGCAAGGTAACTGTAGAAGTGTCTTAAGAGAGTGCATTGCGTTGCCCATAACTTAAAACAGCTTAGATCCTTGTTCGCCAGAAAGTTTCATCCATTTTCTTCCACCCAGGTTGCGGAAGAACCACTTTTCATCCGTCGTTGACAGATGTGAAGTATGCGGGAGAAAAAGTGAATATCTAACTGTAATAACTCAGACCGGTACGAGTACTCGGGACGTCTACAATCATTCAGGGCAAAGTGCTAAAATTTCTCTATCCCGGGATGCCCCTACCAACGCAGCACTCCCGGAGATATCATTACAGCTCTGCAACTGATTTCCGCGACTGAACCGCTCAGTTCCTATCCTTCCAGTTGCCCTCCTGCCCCCCTCCCTGCTGTATACCCCGGTACCACAACTCGGGCAGCACTTTTCCCCCTCATAATTTTCGTCACACATCACACAAAACCACTTTCTCACCTTCACCGTATAATCCGGAACCGTCATACCCTGCAGATGCAAACGACGGGCCTCTTTCTCTGCCGGGTCAAGCCAGGTGCATCGCAGCAGGATTTTCTCAGCGACAGTCATCTGATCATGTTCAAACCACGGTGGTTGTCCGTCATTGCCCCGCTGAAGTGTTAACGGGCATCCACAGGACACACAGCACAAAACGTCCTGGCGGTTGTGCTTCGCTGCTTCTTTCGCCGTAACAAAATGGCCTTTGCTGTCATTCGCCATATAACAGTTCAGAATTCGCATATTTCCTCCTGAGTTGTCCGGGGAATACTGAATCCTCCGGTCTGGCAGTGTGTGCAGTACCGCTCCCCATAATAATCGTGGTGACATTGTCTGCAGTGCCAGCTGGCTTTACGCACCACGGGTAAGGCATCCGGTACGAATTGCTGCAGACGTTTAATCAACTGTATTTCTCTGCGCTCCGGCCTGACATAAGGGCACTGTTGACCGTGCTCTGTCAGCCTGTCGTCAGTGTGTTCAAACCAGGGAAGTTCAGTGTCGTATTGCGGATGGTATCTGAGTGCACTGCCACACAAGTGGCAGGTGTAGTTAGCATAAGGTGCGGCCTGTGCAGTACGGGCGCCCGTCAGACGTCCGTTGCCATCAAGAGCGATAAAGGATTTTGCGTACATAGTCATATTCCTCAGCCGCCAGACGACACGCAGGCAACAGCCGTCCCGGTACGGGCAGCGTGGTCAGGGTGTGAATGGCGGTTCAGTTAAAATCTGGACTGGAGTTTGGGTAAAGCAGGCTGGTTGCTGTTACAGCACTGTGGTTGTCACACAATGGAACACTGACGTAAAAAACAGTCAGTGGGCGAGTGGATACATCGTTGCCGCCAGACAACAACCCATACTTTTGGTTTGCCGGGTATTCCCGGTGTGCTGGCCGTGTTTGCTGAACGCCGTAAGGACAGTTTTGGTCCGTATGTCCGGCTGATGAGCGTCACCCTGAACTGAGTGGGAATTCTGATGAGCAGAATTATCGCCACTACCGGACCATTCTTAGCCGATTTTCTGTAAGGATTTTATCGTGTCAGACACACTCCCCGGGACAACACTTCCCGACGACAATCACGACCGCCCCTGGTGGGGGCTGCCCTGCACCGTGACGCCCTGTTTCGGGGCACGTCTGGTGCAGGAGGGTAACCGGTTGCATTACCTTGCCGACCGCGCCGGTATCAGAGGCCTGTTCAGCGATGCAGATGCGTACCACCTGGACCAGGCCTTTCCGCTGCTGATGAAACAACTGGAACTCATGCTCACCAGCGGTGAACTGAATCCCCGCCATCAGCATACCGTCACGCTGTATGCAAAAGGGCTGACCTGCAAAGCCGATACCCTCAGCAGTTGTGGTTACGTTTATCTGGCTGTTTATCCGACGCCCGAAATGAAAAATTAACTCTCCAGAATAGCCTTCTGCTACGGCCTGGTGTTTTCACCACGCCACTTTTCCATTTTTATATCTGCATATCAGGAAAATCTTCAGTATGAAAACATTACCTGTATTACCCGGGCAGGCGACCAGTTCTCGCCCGTCTCCTGTTGAAATCTGGCAGATACTGCTGTCCCGACTGCTGGACCAGCACTATGGCCTCACACTGAATGACACACCTTTTGCCGATGAACGTGTGATTGAGCAGCATATTGAGGCAGGCATTTCACTGTGTGATGCGGTGAACTTTCTCGTGGAAAAATACGCGCTGGTGCTACCGACCAGCCGGGATTCAGCGCCTGTACCCGCTCTCAGTTAATAAACAGCATCGATATCCTCCGGGCTCGCAGGGCGACCGGCCTGATGACCCGCGACAATTACAGAACGGTAAATAACATTACCCTGGGTAAGTATCCGGAGGCGAAATGATGACACTGGAAGCCGACAGCGTTAACGTACAGGCGCTGGATATGGGGCACATTGTCGTTGACATTGATGGTGTTAATATCACTGAACTGATTAATAAGGCCGCTGAAAAAGGTTATTCACTCCGCGTGGTGGATGACCGTGACTCTACCGAAACACCGGCAACTTATGCCAGCCCTCACCAGTTGCTGTAAGACAATGCAGTGATGCAGGGTATAGTGCCATTAACCACAGAAACAGCACTGTTGTCCTGTATTAAGCAGGCAAGAGAAGATGTCCTTACCCTGCGCCATCTGCAGCTTCTGCACCAGAACCGGTGAATCTCACTCAACAGGCTTCATTTCCCCTGACGCCAGCCTGAATACAGCTGGCGTTTTCATTTATAAACAGAAAGGAAAACCGATAATAATGGAATGGACGCCCCGACCATGAAGCAACGGTAGGATATTACTGATAAACCTTCCAGTGGAGGTGCGTTATGGCCGTTTTAACGATTAGCATTGACCTGACAAAAAATGAATTCCAAATCCACGGTCTGGGTAGGAACAGAAAAATCTAAGCTCAGAAAACGGATTAAAGTAAGCGTCAACGGAGCACCGTATTGACGCTTATTTATTGGTGAGAACTACGTTCCATGGCAGGAGTTCGTCAACACGGTTGGAGGGCCATTCCGGCAGTATGCTCAGAATATGGCGCAGATACGCTTCCGGATCGATACCGTTCAGACGGCAGGTGCCTGCTTTTCCGGCAACAAGCAGGAATCTCAGCGCTGAAGCAGGAATTAGAGGTAAAAACGCCCTACCGGGCCATGAATCACCCGGTCATTGGAGTAGTAACCAAAGCAGATTTAGCCAGCATGGAACAAATATCTTTGGTGAAAAGTTGGTTACGGGAAGCCGGAGCGCACAACGTGTTAGTAACCAATGCGGTTAATAACCATGGAGTTACAGAACTTTTTGCCTTGCTGCATACAGAAGATGTCTGTCGCTAATTTCGACAGGTTCTCAGATGAGAATGATGACGGTGATACACAGAAAAGAATCAATGAGCAATGAGGGTTGCCGGGCAACCCTCATTGAATAAAACAGGAATTACTTCGCTTCGCCGTTTTTCATTTCGCCCATAGCTTTCAGCTTTTTGGAGATATCGCGGCGTTCTTTGGAGAGCTCGGCATTTTTGATGATGTAATCGTCAACACGATCTTCATAGTCACCTTTCATGCTGGCGATGATGCCCTGGATTGCTTCAACGCTCATCCCCGGCTTGATGTAATCGCTCAGGTTGTCCAGCAGCAGGACGCGCTTCTGGTTGTCACGGATCTTTTTCTCAACGTCCTGAATTTCACGTTGCAGTTTGTTCTTACGACGGAACAGACGAACAAATTCCAGTACGTCCTGGAATGAAGGCTTGGTAGTTTCCATTTTTATACCCCTGATAATGTGAGAGTCGGATTCGTTTAAGCAACCGCTATTCGTTAGGGCCAACATTACTCATAGCTGCCGCAGATGACAATGCTTTTATCCCTTTTCACTATCATACCCTTTATCCTTGCTGAATCGAAGCAGCAGCAAGATGATTCTGAAGTTCAGGAATTATTTGCGCAAGGCCCGGCAAATCAGATTCGATAGCAACTCAAGCTGATGTGCCGTCTCCATGTTCAGCCACACATAACCATAGATTGGTGTTTCCACAACCTTCAGGTCATGGTGGTTATTGAGCAACTGACGCAGCTCTTCCACAGCATCGTTCAATTTTTCCGTATTGGCAAAAACCGGCTGCGGATTACCTTCGTACAGCGCATGAACAAGGCTCAGCAGTATTTGCTGCATCATATGCTGGGTATCACGAAGTTTTTGCGCGTTCAATAACACGAAATGGCTGGGGCGCGTGGCCCAGTACGCATTGATTTGCAACTCCAGCATACAAACCAGATTGCGATTAATGGTCTGGATACCTTCATATATCGATTTTGGAATACGAGTTTCTTTGCTGGCGGGCGCAATCAGCCCACGCATTTTCACAGCATCGGTCAAGAGTTTTTGTAGATGGCTTTCCAGACGTGGGCGTTCGAGTAAGTTCGGTGAGAATGCAGATTGATAGACCCGATTATACTCGGTCAGACTTTTCGCCAGTTGAATGCGCCAGTGGATGAACGCCCGTTGTGGCCAGATACCGGTAAACAACATTGCCAGTAAAGAGCCGAGGATCACATCGCCGCTTCGCCATAACGCCGTATCAATTTCACCTGTCGGGGAACCAACAACAATTGCCAGCGTCACCCCAATCAATAATCCTTGATACGGTTTCTTGCCCAGCGCCAGCCAACCGCAAAGAAACATCGCCGCCGCGCACCAGACTAACATCAGCGGTAACGAAATTAACTCCAGCTGCAGAGCGATAAGACCTAAAATCGAACCCAACACCGTACCGCCAATACGTTCGAAGGCGCGAGGGACAACGTTACCCCAGAACGAGATTGGCCCCATAATCACCACCATGGTGACCAGCGGCCAGGTGCTTTCCGGGATAGTAAACAGGCGGATAATGAGAAAAGTGAGCAGGAATGCCAGCGCGACCCGAGTACCATGCACAATGCGGTAATGGCGGTATACCCGGATTTCAAACGGGCTTAATGACTTATCGGCACGCACGCAGAAACTCCGTAATGAAGATTAAAAGCGCTCATAACTCATCTGTCGGCCAGAAGGCGCGCCTCTGAATTATCCGACGGACAAACCGGGAACAGTGTAATTTCCCGGCAGGAGCGAAAAAATTGAAAGGCGCATCTTACTCTTTTCGCTTTCAAAAAAAAGAGTGGTCATCGCGTCAACACACCGCCCTGAGATGAATTAGTGATGTTTTGGCTGCACCGCAACATACATTTCGATATCCCAGTACCCATCTTCCGCGCCATTGTTCAAATAAACCTCGAAGCAGGGCTTTGGTAACATTTCATAAGCACTGTCCTGCAAGAGGCTATTAAAGAACTGATACCAGGGTTTAGCAAAATCATCACCGACTACACGAGCTACCGCCACCGCATACTGACCACCTGAAATTTCTGTCAAAATGACGCCCTCACTGTTTTCGGGAAGCGTAAAGTAACCCGGCACCGTCACGACGGTGTCGCAGCGTAATTTTTCGGCGGGTGTTTCATCTGGATTGTCGTAATAGACAGCAACCCACTCCTTCGGCACAATATTTTTGCTATCTACCCACATCATCAACTGCTCAAAGCCTTTCTTTACCGTCTGTTCCCACGGGCCAACGAGATGGAAACCTGCAACGGTACGTTTCTCTTCCTGCTTAATCTCGTAGTTCATGACGCCTCCATTGATACTGTTTTTATATACAGTATAGTTGCAATATTAAAACCACAAGGAATGAGTGTTGATTATGCAAGCAGACTCGCACTCCTGCCAGTCTGCTGCAAAAGAAAGGTCAGGCCTTATGGTGGAAATAATCACTCAGGCGAGAAAACATGCTGCCTTCTCCGACAGATTCCAGGGTAACCAGCGGCCAGTGCGCCACCTGTTTATCACCGTCGTAAGTTCAATTTCCCCTACCCGCTGATGGGCGCTAATTGGCGCGGTGAACTCTTTACCATCAAGGGTATATTTGGCTTTGATATGTGGAATTTCGGCTTTCGGTAGCACCATCCAGAACTCTTGTTCCGTTCCCAGGGCGATATTTTCTTTATCGCCATACCAGATGCGTTCCGTACCGACCTTTTTCCCACGGTGCAAAATTTGCACCGTAGTAAAGTTTTGTTGCCCCCAACGCAGTAATTTTCTTGCCTCTTCCTCACGACCTTTTGCACTGTCAGCCCCCATTACCACTGCAATGAGACGACGCTGCCCATCTACAGCCGAAGCAATGAGGTTAAAACCGGCACCAGAAGTATGACCCGTTTTCAGGCCGTCAACATTCATGGTTTTATCCCACAATAACCCGTTACGGTTTTGCTGGGTGATACCGTTCCAGGTGAGGCTTTTCTCACTGTACATATGATAAAACTCGGGCTCGCCGTGGATGATAGCGCGAGAAAGCACAGCTAAATCATAAGCCGAGCTATGTTGGCCTGGTGCATCCAGACCATGCACTGTTTCAAAATGTGTATCCTTGAGATGCAGCTTCTCGGCATAGTTGTTCATCATTGCAACAAACTGCCGTTGCCCACCGGCAATATAGTCAGCCAGTGCAACACAAGCATCATTTCCGGAATCCACAATTAAACCACGGCTTAAATCACGTACCGATACGCGATCGCCCTCTTTCAAAAACATCAGTGAAGAACTGACAAACACTGGATTATCTTTCGCCCACGCATCGCGCCCTACGGTGACAATATCGTCTGGCGTAATTCGATGACTATCGATAGCGCGATCCACGACATAACCCGTCATCAGCTTTGTCAGGCTGGCGGGATTGCGCTGTTGATGCTCATTACCCGCGGTGAGGATCTGTCCGGTGGTGTAATCCATCAGTACCCAGGACCCGGCATGAATCTCTGGAGGCTGAGGTGAAAAAGGAATGTTTTCCGCCGCAAAACCAGACGATAAGTTAAAAACGAACAAAGAAGCAGCAATAATAAGACGGCGTTTCAACAGCAAACCCTCAGGAGTTTCAAATAGCTGTTCTTTTTACGGAAATACTTATGAATTGGCTGGAATAAAGTGCAAGAAAATGTGACTACCCTCGCATTTTTATCTGACATGATCTGTTGCCACTCGCTGTCAAATTGTTGCGCTAAAGCTGATTAGCACGGTGATATTTGATACTCTGGCAGACAGCAGAAATAACGGATTTAACCTAATGATGAATGACGGTAAGCAACAATCTACCTTTTTGTTTCACGATTACGAAACCTTTGGCACGCACCCCGCGTTAGATCGCCCTGCACAGTTCGCAGCCATTCGCACCGATAGCGAATTCAATGTCATCGGCGAACCCGAAGTCTTTTACTGCAAGCCCGCGGATGACTATTTACCCCAGCCTGGAGCAGTATTAATTACCGGTATTACCCCGCAGGAAGCACGGGCGAAAGGAGAAAACGAAGCCGCGTTTGCCGCCCGTATTCACTCACTTTTTACCGTACCGAAGACCTGTATTCTGGGCTACAACAATGTGCGTTTCGACGACGAAGTCACACGCAACGTTTTTTATCGTAATTTCTACGATCCTTACGCCTGGAGCTGGCAGCATGATAACTCGCGCTGGGATTTGCTGGATGTTATGCGTGCCTGTTATGCCCTGCGCCCGGAAGGAATAAACTGGCCTGAAAATGATGACGGTCTACCGAGCTTTCGCCTTGAGCATTTAACCAAAGCGAATGGAATTGAACATAGCAACGCCCACGATGCGATGGCTGATGTGTACGCCACTATTGCGATGGCGAAACTGGTAAAAACGCGTCAGCCACGTCTGTTTGATTATCTCTTTACCCATCGTAATAAACACAAACTGATGGCGTTGATTGATGTTCCGCAGATGAAACCCCTGGTTCACGTTTCCGGAATGTTTGGAGCATGGCGCGGCAATACCAGCTGGGTGGCACCGCTGGCGTGGCATCCAGAAAATCGCAATGCCGTAATTATGGTGGATTTGGCAGGAGACATTTCGCCATTACTGGAACTGGATAGCGACACATTGCGCGAGCGTTTATATACTGCAAAAGCCGATCTTGGCGATAACGCCGCCGTTCCGGTTAAGCTGGTGCATATCAATAAATGTCCGGTGCTGGCCCAGGCGAATACGCTACGCCCGGAAGATGCCGACCGACTGGGAATTAATCGTCAGCATTGCCTCGATAACCTGAAAATTCTGCGTGAAAATCCGCAAGTGCGTGAAAAAGTGGTGGCGATATTCGCGGAAGCCGAACCGTTTACGCCTTCAGATAACGTGGATGCACAGCTTTATAACGGCTTTTTCAGTGACGCAGATCGTGCAGCAATGAAAATTGTGCTGGAAACCGAGCCGCGTAATTTACCGGCACTGGATATCACTTTTGTTGATAAACGAATTGAAAAACTGTTGTTCAATTATCGGGCACGCAACTTCCCGGGGACGCTGGATTATGCCGAGCAGCAACGCTGGCTGGAGCACCGCCGCCAGGTCTTCACGCCAGAGTTTTTGCAGGGTTATGCTGATGAATTGCAGATGCTGGTACAACAATATGCCGATGACAAAGAGAAAGTGGCGCTGTTAAAAGCACTTTGGCAGTACGCGGAAGAGATTGTCTAATTTGAAGCCTCCGCCGCTGGTACGGCGGAGGACAATGTTGAGTCAGGCTTTTTGAACGGTGATGCTCCACGCTGCATCGCCAATCTGCTGATAATCGGTGATGGCATGTCCTTCTTCTGCCGCCCACTGTGGGATTGCTTCAGTTGCCTGGGTGCAATCAAACTCAATTACCAACTCATCGCCGCTGGCCATTTCTGCCAGTGCTGCTTTTGCTTCTATGAGTGGAAACGGACAGACCTGCGTCACCACATCCAGCTTTTTAATCGCCATCTTTACACCTTACTTAATTTGCCGCAGCAGTTGCCAGTCGCGCCTTACGCTGCGGTCGAACATACACAATCCAGGACGCAGTCCAGACTCCGAGAATCATAAATACAAGGCCAACCCAGCCCTGCCAGGTCATCATTGCAGTCATAACCAGTCCATTACCGATAGAGCAACCACCTGCAATACTGGCACTGAAGCCCATCAGTACACCACCTAACCCGCTACGTAATGTTGTTTGTGCATCAGCTGCGCGAACGCGGAACTCACGGCTCGCTTTGGCAGCAATAAATGACCCCACGAAGATCCCTAACACCAGGAAAACGCCCCAGTTAATGTATTTCACGTCACCCGCGACCAGAAATTGCAGAATATTGGCCGTTGGGGAAGTGATTCCTAACCCAAACATGCGTCCGGTTGCTTCACTCAGGGGCCAGGCTAAAAGCGCAATCAAACCGATGAGTACAGCAGTGACAAAGGGATGCCAGCGTTTTTCAAACAGAATATGAGCGATCCCGGTTCGGCGCGGCGGTAAGGTCGCGACTTTGAGTTTTGGCTTCTTCAACTCTTTCATCACCACCCAGAGCGTTATCACCAGCAAAACGGCAACCAACGGCCACACAGACAAATTAAAAGTATCAGCAATAGAGTTATGTTCAGTACTGTAGTGCTGCAAGGTTTGATTTAAACCACTGGCGTGTGGAGAACGCATCACCGCACTCATCACCATATAAGTGAAAAGCGCGATCCAACTGCCGATCAATCCCTCACCCGCGCGATACCAGGTCCCGGTGGCACATCCACCCGCCAGAACAATTCCCAGCCCGAAGATATACCCACCTATAACAGTACCAAGCCACGGGAACGCCCCGGCTTCGTAAGTCAGTAGGCCCGCCTGAATTAACGCAAAAACCCCCACGCTTTGTACCGAAATTGCAATCAGCAAGGCGTAAAACATGCGATTATTTTTCACGATATACATATCGCGAAAACCACCTGTCAGGCAAAAACGCCCACGCTGCATGACAAATCCCAGCAGAGCACCACAAATTAGCCCGCTTAATATCATTGAAAACATAAATTAATTAACCAGATGAATGTTAATAGGGAAATTATTCATGACTGGTGGAATGCAGACCAATAACCAAATTCTCTAAATTAGAACAAATGGTTATTAATGAGGATGTCGATAAAAAAGAATAAAAAAACCGGAGCCAAATATTCATTCGACTCCGGTTTATTATTACAAAAGATGATTACGCTACGTCTTCGTACTGCGGAACCGGGTTACGGAAACTCTTGGTGACGCAAGCCAGGTAAATCAGACCGATAGCCGCCCAGATCAGACCCAGAACCATTGAGCTTTCTTCCAGGTTAACCCACAGCGCACCAACGGTCAGCGCACCACACATCGGCAGGAACAGATACTGGAAGTGATCTTTCAGCGTCTTATTACGCTTCTCACGGATCCAGAACTGCGAGATGACCGACAGGTTAACGAAGGTGAACGCCACCAACGCACCAAAGTTAATCAGCGCTGTAGCCATTACCAGGTCGAAGTTGATTGCCAGCAGGGCAATCGCGCCAACCAGGATGATGTTCATCGCCGGAGTACGCCATTTCGGGTGTACATAACCGAAGAAGCTTTTCGGGAATACGCCGTCACGACCCATTACGTACATCAGACGCGCTACGCCTGCATGCGCCGCCATACCGGACGCCAGTACGGTAATGGTGGAGAAGATCAGCGCGCCAACCTGGAACGCTTTACCCGCAACGTACAGCATGATTTCAGGCTGTGACGCATCCGGATCTTTAAAGCGAGAGATATCCGGGAAGTACAGCTGCAGGAAGTAAGTTGCAAAGATGAAGATCATGCCGCCAATCAGCGCGGTCAGGAAAATCGCACGCGGGATCACGCGCTCTGCATCTTTGGTTTCTTCCGACAGGTTGCTGATGCCGTCAAAGCCGGTAAAGGAGAAGCACAGGATTGTCGCCCCGGTAATCATCGGGATAACATGCGCATCGCCAGACCAGAACGGACGAGTGCTCGCCAGCGTACCAGCGCCTTCACCTTCAAATACGCCATAAACAACCATGCCCAGAATCACCGCGATCAGCACTACCTGCAACACGACGATTACAGTGTTGAAGTTCGCTACGGATTTCAGACTACGCAGGTTAAAAGCGGTCATAAAGGCCACCAGCGCCACCACAAACATCCACGATGGGATGGAAGGCACCAGAGCTTCAAAATAAATTTTCGCCAGCAGAATGTTGATCATCGGCGCGAACAGATAGTCGAGCAGAGAAGACCAACCCACCATAAAGCCGACAGTTGGGCTAATGGATTTCTGGGCGTAAGTGTATGCAGAGCCAGCAGAAGGATAGCGGCGAACCAGCTTCCCGTAGCTCAGAGCCGTAAACAGGATCGCAATCAATGCGAACGCATAGGCTGTCGGCACATGACCATCCGTGAGGCCTGAAACGATACCAAATGTATCAAACAGCGTCATCGGCTGCATATAGGCAAGACCCATCATTACAACCGGAACTAACGTAAGCGTTTTACGCAATTCCACGCGAGAGGTGTTTGGAGTAACGTTATGCGACATGGTCATTCTCCTTTACGGTGATAACCGTCGCGTAAGCAAAAAATTGCCCCATTTTTTTGGATTCCTCAGCGACAACAACTGTCGATTTTTAGTAAATATCTATCCGGTACGAAGCCCGGCCTCTTGGTATGAATGATTGGTTTGAAGCAAAAAATAACCGACGCTGATGAAACGTCGGTTTTTAGTCATTTTTTGACAGCGGCGCATTGTGCCTAAATGGGGGGGAAATGACAAGAGAATGAGAGGCTTGTCATAATAATTTTTCTTTAAATGGCTGATTTTCCGTCATCAGATTTTGCATAAACACCGGCGATCGCACTATTTGCTAAAATTTCATCCCGCCACCAGCCGCTGGCAAGCCCTGCGGTCTGTTCATTCCAGCCAATCCAGACGGGTTCAAAGAGAGTTTGGGCGACCACTTTCTTCTCGATTAACGCGCCACTATCGAGAAAACGTTGCGCCAGATAACGGGGTAAATAGCCGCAGCCGAGGCCGCTAATTTGCAGCTCCAGCTTGGTTTTAAAATCGAAAACGGTAATGGCTTCTTGTTCGTCGAGAAGTTGTGAGGCCGTAGAAGCGCCTGCCTGCGCAGTATCCCCCACCACAATCGCCCGATATCGCTTAATAATACGACGATTTAACGGCTCTTCTTCCAGGGCTAACGGATGATGAGGCGCGACCGCAAAGACTTGTTCCAGATCGCCCAACCGTGAAAAACCAAACTCACTGGAAGATGGTGGCTCATGCATCGCGCCAACAATAATATCCGCTCGCCCCTGAGTCAGGGCATCCCAGGAACCACCGAGTACGCCATTGATAAACTTCAGGCGCGTCACGCTATGATGTTGATAAAAAGCTTCAATCAGTGGCGCAAGCAGAGAAAAAGGAAACGTGTCGTCCACGCCAATCACCAGCTCGTTTTCCCAGCCTTCATGCAGTTTGATCGCCTGCTTTTCCAGTTCTCGCACGGTATGCAGAACTTCCCGCCCTTTCTCTAATAACATTTTTCCGGTACGGGTGAATTTAGCGCGGTGACCGCTACGATCAAGCAATTGAATATTAAGGTCGCTTTCCAGCTTGTGAACGGTGTAACTCAGAGCGGACGGCGTCTTATAGAGTTTGGCCGACGCCGCCGCAAAACTGCCTTCTTTTTCTAAGGCATCGAGGATCATCAACACATCCAGCAGTGGTTTCATACACGCCCCCTTGCAGTGCATGCGGCGTCCTGCTGGCGTGATCGTTTACTCCAGCGGCATTACCAGCGGATCGGGATACTGGTATTCAAATCCCAGTTCATTACAAATCCGACTGCCATCAATAATCTTACCTTTGCCGCTGTCCAGACTATTTCTGAACTGCGGAGGCTCCAGCCCCAGTAAACGGGCCATCTGCGGATAGAAAACATTACGCGCAGGGTGAGCTGGCGCACATATATTATAGATGTGTCCGCCTTTAGGTGCCTGTAACAACAGAGTGATAGCGCCAATAACATCTTCTAAATGGACTAAATTAACACCATGTTCACCATCAGGCGCGGTTTTTCCGGCAAAGAAGCGTCCGGGATGACGTCCCGGTCCGACCAGCCCCGCAAGACGCAGAATATCGACCGAAGTACCGGGTAAATTGTGCAGCCAGTCTTCGAGTTCTTCTAATACTCGTCCACTGTTGGTTACCGGATTACGCGGGGTAGTTTCTTTCACCGTGCCTTGCGCGTCGCCATAGACAGATGTTGAGCTGGTAAAAATAATGCGGGGAATACGATGGGCCAGCGCGCTATCCACTAACTCTTGTACCGCTTGTAAATAGAACTCATCGCCGGGGCCGCTACGACGTGCCGGAAGCGTAATGACCAGCGCATCGACATCCATCAGGGCATCCAGATCGTCAGAATCGCAAACTAACTCAGGCTCCATGCGAAGCAGATAGCTATCAATGCCACTCATTCGGGCCGCTTCGACACCATCTTGTGTGGTTTTACTCCCGGTGACTTGCCAGCCTCGCGCTGAAAGTGACATCGCCAGCGGCATGCCTAACCACCCTAACCCGACAATTGCGACCTTTTTCATCCGTTATCTCCTGATACACCTTAGATCTATAAGGCTACGCTAGCGTATCAAAACTGACAATTCATTCTATGAATGAATCTGTTCAATAATGATAACGACATGCTGCAATGAGCAGTGAATCGTCGGTAACCGCGTATACCAGACGGTGCTCCTCTGTAATGCGTCGGGACCAGAAACCTGACAAATTATGTTTCAGGGGTTCTGGCTTCCCCTTACCTTCAAATGGCGTTCTGCGGGTATCTTTGATAAGTTCATTGATCTTTTTAACAATTCGCTTATCTGTTTCCTGCCAGTACAGATAATCATCCCATGATTCCTCAGACCAGATTAGTTTCACTCAATAATGTCCTTTTCTGTTCCTTTGCCTGATTTCAGGCTATCGATTGAGTCCATCAATCTCCGGGCGTTAGCGGGGGAACGCAGTAGATAAGCCGTCTCTTCCAGCGAGTTGTATTCTTCGAGTGACATCAGAACACAAGCCTCTCCATTCTGACGAGTAATAAGGATCGGGGCATGATCTTCAACGGCTTTCATCATTGTTGCCGACAAATTCTGACGCGCTTCGCTGTAGCTAATTGTACGCATGTCAATCTCCTCTTTTGTACAGTTCATTGTACAATGATGGGCGTTAATTAACTATTTATTAATTAGTTTGTAGATCAAGGTATTGTCAGTGAGACGAAAATCCAGGCTTCGCTATTTTTGGTGCCGTCAGCTTAGAGGACAGTCCTCTTAGCCCCCTCCTTTCCCCGCTCATTCATTAAACAAATCCATCGCCATAAAATATATAAAAAAGCCCTTGCTTTCTAACGTGAAAGTGGTTTAGGTTAAAAGACATCAGTTGAATAAACATTCACAGAGACTTTTATGACACGCGTTCAATTTAAACACCACCATCATCACCATCATCCTGACTAGTCTTTCAGGCGATGTGTGCTGGAAGACATTCAGATCTTCCAGTGGTGCATGAACGCATGAGAAAGCCCCCGGAAGATCACCTTCCGGGGGCTTTTTTATTGCGCGGTTGATAACGGTTCAGACAGGTTTAAAGAGGAATAACAAAATGACAGACAACTCTCGTTTACGCATAGCTATGCAGAAATCCGGCCGTTTAAGTGATGACTCACGCGAATTACTGGCGCGCTGTGGTATTAAAATCAATCTTCACACCCAGCGCCTGATCGCGATGGCAGAAAACATGCCGATTGATATTCTACGCGTACGTGACGACGACATTCCCGGTCTGGTAATGGATGGCGTAGTAGACCTTGGGATTATCGGCGAAAACGTGCTGGAAGAAGAGCTGCTTAACCGCCGCGCCCAGGGTGAGGATCCACGCTACTTTACCCTGCGTCGTCTGGATTTCGGCGGTTGTCGCCTTTCGCTGGCAACGCCGGTTGATGAAGCCTGGGACGGCCCGCTCTCCTTAAACGGTAAACGTATCGCCACCTCTTATCCTCACCTGCTCAAGCGATATCTCGACCAGAAAGGCATCTCTTTTAAATCCTGCTTACTGAACGGTTCTGTTGAAGTCGCCCCGCGCGCCGGACTGGCGGATGCGATTTGCGATCTGGTTTCCACCGGTGCCACGCTGGAAGCAAACGGCCTGCGCGAAGTCGAAGTTATCTACCGCTCGAAAGCCTGCCTGATCCAGCGCGATGGCGAAATGGAAGAATCCAAACAGCAACTGATCGACAAACTGCTGACCCGTATTCAGGGTGTGATCCAGGCGCGCGAATCAAAATACATCATGATGCACGCACCGACCGAACGTCTGGATGAAGTCATCGCCCTGCTGCCAGGTGCCGAACGCCCAACCATTCTGCCGCTGGCGGGTGACCAACAACGCGTAGCGATGCACATGGTCAGTAGCGAAACCCTGTTCTGGGAAACGATGGAAAAACTGAAAGCGCTGGGTGCCAGTTCGATTCTGGTCCTGCCGATTGAGAAGATGATGGAGTGATCGCCATGAGCTTTAACACAATCATTGACTGGAATAGCTGTACTGCGGAGCAACAACGCCAGCTGTTAATGCGCCCGGCGATCTCCGCTTCTGAAAGCATTACCCGCACTGTTAACGATATTCTCGATAACGTGAAAGCACGCGGCGATGAGGCCCTGCGGGAATACAGCGCGAAGTTTGATAAAACCACGGTTACCGCACTGAAGGTGTCTGCTGAGGAAATTGCCGCCGCTAGCGAACGCCTGAGCGACGAGCTAAAACAGGCGATGGCGGTGGCAGTAAAGAATATTGAAACCTTCCACACTGCGCAAAAACTGCCGCCGGTAGATGTAGAAACGCAGCCAGGCGTGCGTTGCCAGCAGGTCACGCGCCCGGTCGCTTCAGTTGGGTTGTATATTCCTGGCGGCTCCGCCCCGCTCTTCTCAACGGTATTAATGCTGGCGACTCCGGCGCGTATTGCGAGCTGTAAAAAAGTGGTGCTGTGCTCACCGCCGCCGATTGCCGATGAGATCCTTTATGCGGCGCAGCTGTGCGGTGTGAAGGACGTGTTTAACGTCGGCGGCGCACAGGCCATTGCCGCGCTGGCGTTTGGTACGGAATCTGTGCCGAAAGTGGACAAAATCTTCGGGCCAGGAAACGCCTTTGTCACCGAGGCAAAACGTCAGGTGAGCCAGCGTCTGGACGGTGCGGCGATCGATATGCCCGCAGGCCCGTCGGAAGTGCTGGTGATTGCTGACAGCGGCGCTACGCCGGATTTCGTGGCTTCTGATTTGCTTTCCCAGGCTGAACACGGCCCGGACTCTCAGGTGATTTTACTGACGCCCGATGCTGATATGGCGCGTCGCGTAGCCGAAGCTGTCGAACGCCAACTGGCAGAACTGCCGCGTGCCGAAACCGCCCGTCAGGCACTGAGCGCCAGCCGCCTGATCGTGACCAACGATTTAGCGCAGTGCGTAGAGATCTCCAACCAGTACGGCCCGGAGCACCTGATCATTCAGACCCGCAACGCCCGCGAACTGGTCGATGGCATTACCAGTGCCGGTTCGGTATTTCTTGGTGACTGGTCACCGGAATCGGCAGGTGATTACGCCTCCGGCACCAACCACGTTCTGCCGACTTACGGTTACACCGCCACCTGTTCCAGCCTCGGGCTGGCAGATTTCCAGAAGCGGATGACCGTGCAGGAACTGTCGAAAGAAGGCTTTTCTGCGCTGGCTTCAACCATAGAAACACTGGCCGCCGCCGAGCGCCTGACCGCCCATAAAAATGCCGTTACTTTGCGTGTTAACGCCCTTAAGGAGCAAGCATGAGCACCGTGACTATTACCGATTTAGCGCGTGAAAACGTCCGCAACCTGACGCCGTATCAGTCAGCGCGTCGTCTGGGCGGTAACGGCGATGTCTGGCTGAACGCCAACGAATACCCCACTGCCGTGGAGTTTCAGCTTACTCAGCAAACGCTCAACCGCTACCCGGAATGCCAGCCGAAAGCGGTGATTGAAAATTACGCGCAATATGCAGGCGTAAAACCGGAGCAGGTGCTGGTCAGCCGTGGCGCGGACGAAGGTATTGAACTGCTGATTCGCGCTTTTTGCGAACCGGGTAAAGACGCCATCCTCTACTGCCCGCCAACGTACGGCATGTACAGCGTCAGCGCCGAAACGATTGGCGTCGAGTGCCGCACAGTGCCGACGCTGGACAACTGGCAACTGGACTTACAGGGCATTTCCGACAAGCTGGACGGCGTAAAAGTGGTCTATGTTTGCAGCCCCAACAACCCGACCGGGCAACTGATCAACCCGCAGGATTTTCGCACCCTGCTGGAGTTAACGCGCGGTAAGGCGATTGTGGTTGCCGATGAAGCCTATATAGAGTTTTGTCCACAGGCATCGCTGGCTGGCTGGCTGGCGGAATATCCGCACCTGGCTATTTTGCGCACACTGTCGAAAGCTTTTGCTCTGGCGGGGCTTCGTTGCGGATTTACGCTGGCAAACGAAGAGGTCATCAACCTGTTAATGAAAGTGATCGCCCCCTACCCGCTCTCGACGCCGGTTGCCGACATTGCGGCCCAGGCGTTAAGCCCGCAGGGGATCGTCGCCATGCGCGAACGGGTAGCACAAATTATTGCAGAACGCGAATACCTGATTGCCGCACTGAAAGAGATCCCCTGCGTGGAGCAGGTTTTTGACTCTGAAACCAACTACATTCTGGCGCGCTTTAAAGCCTCCAGTGCAGTGTTTAAATCTTTGTGGGATCAGGGCATTATCTTACGTGATCAGAATAAACAACCCTCTTTAAGCGGCTGCCTGCGAATTACCGTCGGAACCCGTGAAGAAAGCCAGCGCGTCATTGACGCCTTACGTGCGGAGCAAGTTTGATGAGTCAGAAGTATCTTTTTATCGATCGCGATGGAACCCTGATTAGCGAACCGCCGAGTGATTTTCAGGTGGACCGTTTTGATAAACTCGCCTTTGAACCGGGCGTGATCCCGGAACTGCTGAAGCTGCAAAAAGCGGGCTACAAGCTGGTGATGATCACTAATCAGGATGGTCTGGGAACACAAAGTTTCCCACAGGCGGATTTCGATGGCCCGCACAACCTGATGATGCAGATCTTCACCTCGCAAGGCGTACAGTTTGATGAAGTGCTGATTTGTCCGCACCTGCCCGCCGATGAGTGCGACTGCCGTAAGCCGAAAGTAAAACTGGTGGAACGTTATCTGGCTGAGCAAGCGATGGATCGCGCTAACAGTTATGTGATTGGCGATCGCGCGACCGACATTCAACTGGCGGAAAACATGGGCATTAATGGTTTACGCTACGACCGCGAAATCCTGAACTGGCCGATGATTGGCGAGCAACTCACTAAACGAGACCGTTACGCCCATGTAGTGCGCAACACCAAAGAGACGCAAATTGACGTCCAGGTATGGCTGGATCGCGAAGGTGGCAGCAAGATTAACACCGGCGTTGGCTTCTTTGATCATATGCTGGATCAGATCGCCACCCACGGCGGTTTCCGCATGGAAATCAACGTCAAAGGCGACCTCTATATCGACGATCACCACACTGTCGAAGATACCGGCCTGGCGCTGGGCGAAGCATTAAAAATTGCTCTTGGCGACAAACGCGGTATTTGCCGCTTTGGTTTTGTACTGCCGATGGACGAATGCCTTGCCCGCTGCGCGCTGGATATCTCTGGTCGCCCGCACCTGGAATATAAAGCCGAGTTTACCTACCAGCGCGTGGGCGATCTCAGCACCGAAATGATCGAGCACTTCTTCCGTTCGCTCTCATACACCATGGGCGTGACGCTACACCTGAAAACCAAAGGTAAAAACGATCACCACCGTGTTGAGAGTCTCTTTAAAGCCTTTGGTCGCACCCTGCGCCAGGCCATCCGCGTGGAAGGCGACACCCTGCCCTCGTCGAAAGGAGTGCTGTAATGAACGTGGTGATCCTTGATACTGGCTGCGCCAACCTGAACTCGGTGAAGTCTGCCATTGCGCGCCACGGTTATGAACCCAAAGTCAGCCGTGACCCGGACGTTGTGTTGCTGGCCGATAAACTGTTTTTACCCGGCGTCGGCACCGCACAAGCAGCGATGGATCAGGTGCGTGAGCGCGAGCTGTTTGATCTCATCAAAGCCTGTACCCAACCGGTGCTGGGCATCTGCTTAGGGATGCAACTTCTGGGGCGGCGCAGCGAAGAGAGCAACGGCATCGACTTGCTGGGCATCATCGACGAAGACGTGCCGAAAATGACCGACTTTGGTCTGCCACTGCCACATATGGGCTGGAACCGCGTTTACCCGCAGGCAGGCAACCGCCTGTTTCAGGGGATTGAAGACGGCGCGTACTTTTACTTTGTTCACAGCTACGCAATGCCGGTCAATCCGTGGACCATCGCCCAGTGTAATTACGGCGAACCGTTCACCGCGGCGGTACAAAAAGATAACTTCTACGGCGTGCAGTTCCACCCGGAGCGTTCTGGTGCCGCTGGTGCTAATTTGCTGAAAAACTTCCTGGAGATGTGATGATTATTCCGGCATTAGATTTAATCGACGGCACTGTGGTGCGTCTCCATCAGGGCGATTACGGCAAACAGCGCGATTACGGTAACGACCCGCTGCCGCGATTGCAGGATTACGCCGCGCAGGGTGCCGAAGTGCTGCACCTGGTGGATCTGACCGGGGCAAAAGATCCGGCTAAACGTCAAATCCCGCTGATTAAAACCCTGGTCGCGGGCGTTAACGTTCCGGTGCAGGTTGGCGGCGGCGTGCGTAGCGAAGAAGATGTGGCGGCGTTACTGGAAGCGGGCGTTGCGCGCGTAGTGGTCGGCTCCACCGCGGTGAAATCACAAGATATGGTGAAAGGCTGGTTTGAACGCTTCGGTGCCGATGCCTTAGTGCTGGCGCTGGATGTCCGTATTGACGAGCAAGGCAACAAGCAGGTGGCGGTCAGCGGCTGGCAAGAGAACTCGGGCGTTTCACTGGAACAACTGGTGGAAACCTATCTGCCCGTCGGCCTGAAACATGTGCTGTGTACCGATATCTCGCGCGACGGCACGCTGGCAGGCTCTAACGTCTCTTTATATGAAGAAGTGTGCGCCAGATACCCGCAGGTGGCATTTCAGTCCTCCGGCGGTATTGGCGAAATTGATGATGTGGCGGCCCTGCGTGGTACTGGCGTTCGCGGCGTAATAGTTGGTCGGGCATTACTGGAAGGTAAATTCACCGTGAAGGAGGCCATCGCATGCTGGCAAAACGCATAATTCCGTGTCTTGACGTTCGTGATGGTCAGGTGGTGAAAGGCGTACAGTTTCGCAACCATGAAATCATTGGAGATATCGTGCCGCTGGCAAAACGCTACGCCGAAGAAGGTGCAGACGAACTGGTGTTCTACGATATCACCGCTTCCAGCGATGGCCGTGTGGTAGATAAAAGCTGGGTATCTCGCGTGGCGGAAGTGATCGACATTCCGTTTTGTGTGGCGGGTGGGATTAAGTCTCTGGAAGATGCCGCGAAAATTCTTTCCTTTGGCGCGGATAAAATTTCCATAAACTCGCCTGCGCTGGCGGATCCGACATTAATCACTCGCCTGGCGGATCGCTTTGGCGTGCAGTGTATTGTGGTCGGTATTGATACCTGGTACGACGCTGAAACCGGTAAATATCATGTGAATCAATATACCGGCGACGAAAGCCGCACCCGCGTCACTCAGTGGGAAACGCTCGACTGGGTACAGGAAGTGCAAAAACGCGGTGCCGGAGAAATCGTCCTCAACATGATGAATCAGGACGGCGTGCGTAACGGTTACGACCTCGAGCAGCTGAAAAAAGTACGTGAAGTTTGCCACGTCCCGCTGATTGCCTCCGGTGGCGCGGGCACCATGGAACACTTCCTCGAAGCCTTCCGCGATGCCGACGTTGACGGCGCGCTGGCAGCTTCTGTATTCCACAAACAAATTATCAATATTGGTGAATTAAAAGCGTACCTGGCAACACAGGGCGTGGAGATCAGGATATGTTAACAGAACAACAACGTCGCAAACTGGACTGGGAAAAAACCGACGGACTGATGCCGGTGATTGTGCAACACGCGGTATCCGGCGAAGTGTTAATGCTGGGCTACATGAACCCGGAAGCCTTAGACAAAACCATCGAAAGCGGCAAAGTCACCTTCTTCTCGCGCACTAAACAGCGACTGTGGACCAAAGGCGAAACGTCGGGCAATTTCCTCAACGTAGTAAATATTACGCCGGACTGCGACAACGACACGTTACTGTTGCTGGCGAATCCCATCGGCCCGACCTGCCACAAAGGCACCAGCAGCTGCTTCGGCGACACCGCTCACCAGTGGCTGTTCCTGTATCAACTGGAACAACTGCTCGCCGAACGCAAATTTGCCGACCCGGAAACCTCTTACACTGCCAAACTGTATGCCAGCGGCACCAAACGCATTGCGCAGAAAGTGGGCGAAGAAGGCGTGGAAACCGCACTGGCCGCGACTGTACATGACCGCTTTGAGCTGACCAACGAGGCATCTGATTTGATGTATCACCTGTTGGTGCTGTTGCAGGATCAGGATCTGGATTTAACGACAGTAATTGAGAACCTGCGTAAACGGCATCAGTGAGTTGCGGGGTAAGCGGATGCGATGTTGTTGTCGCATCCGGCAAAAAAAACGGGCAAGGTGTCACCACCCTGCCCGTTTTCTTTAAAGCTGCAAAGATTACTTCGCGTTGTAATTACGCAGAGCATTACGCCCCAACACAATCCCCGCGCCAACCATGCCACCCAGCAGCACTGCCAGAATCAAGGTAATTGCCTTTTTCGGACTATCGCGACGAATAGGTAACGTCGGTTTCATTACATAGCGGTAAGCATGAATATCAAGATCATCAACTTTTAAGCTTTCGATATCCAGCAGGTTTTGACGTGTCTGATAGTAGTTTGGTGAGAACACCAACGGACGGGTCGCCTCATGCTTAATCATCGACTCCAGCGCTTCGCTCCCCAAAAGGAACAACGTATCTTGCGTCACATCTTCAGTCTGCTGAACCTGTGGCTTTGTCACCTGCGCCTGATTCGCATACTGCAACGCTTCCTGAATCTGACGGATACGCAGATCTTTCTGCTCCTGCGCGACTACTTCCTGAGTTTTCAGAGAATCCTGCAAGTTTTTCATACGCAGCGCGATGTTGTCTTTCAGGTCTTTTTCCAGTTCTTCATTTACCTGATCGTCAACTTGCTGGATATACTTCGCCAGCTGCTTCTGCGCACCTTCAGGTGTTTCACCAACATAAGACACCGCTAAAGGTAATGACTGATTTTTAACGGTAGGCTCAATGGTCAGCTTTTCTGCTTCTTCCTGGTTATCCAGCGTTTCCGCTAATGCTGAGAATGCAGTGCTGTAACGTCCGATAAGTGAAGCCTGAATGTCGGAGACTTTCGGTACAGCCGATCCGTAGATCACATTCATCGCGTTGGTATAACCAGCGATTTGCCCCACATCAGGTTGAGTAACGATAGCTGTGGAAGTCCACTTTTCTTTGGCAACGGCCAGATACCCTATAGCCAGGGCAATAGCAACAATGACAGAGATGATAATTGTCATCTTGCCACGCCACAACTGCACCAGTAAATCAATCAAATCAATCTGTTCCGGGTCATGGTTTTGCCCAGAAACATTATTATTTTCTACTCTCATCATTACCCTAACGGACGAAATAATTTTAAGTCGCCATAGTTTAGCGATAATCGCCATGAATGCTATAGGATAAATGATAAAAATAATGAATTATTACAAAGGGAACATAAGAGAATCAGGGCGAAAATCGCCCTGATAACATGATGTTAGTCGCTGCCAAAGAGATCGCGGGTGTATACCTTATCTGCCACATCCTTAAGCTCTTCTGCCATACGGTTGGAGATAATGACGTCGGCTTGTTGTTTGAAGGTGGCGAGATCACGTTCCAGGCGAGAGTTGAAGAATGAGTCTTCTTTCATCACTGGCTCGTATATGATCACTTCAACGCCTTTCGCCTTGATACGCTTCATAATCCCCTGAATGGAAGACGCGCGGAAGTTATCTGAACCGCTCTTCATAATCAGACGATAAATACCCACCACTTGCGGCTTGCGTGACAAAATGGCATCGGCAATAAAATCTTTACGCGTTCGGTTTGCATCGACAATTGCCGAAATCAGGTTATTCGGCACAGACTGGTAGTTCGCCAGTAACTGCTTGGTATCTTTCGGCAGACAATAACCACCATAACCAAACGACGGATTGTTGTAATGGTTGCCAATACGCGGATCGAGACAAACGCCTTCGATAATCTGGCGAGTATTCAGACCTAAACTTTCTGCATAGCTATCCAGTTCATTAAAGTATGCTACGCGCATCGCCAGATAGGTATTAGCAAACAGTTTTATCGCTTCTGCTTCAGTGGAGTCGGTAAACAGGGTCGGGATATTTTGCTTAATCGCGCCTTCCTGTAACAACGCAGCAAAACGTTCTGCGCGTTCTGAACGCTCACCAATGACAATACGTGAAGGATGGAGATTATCGTAAAGGGCTTTACCTTCGCGGAGGAATTCCGGAGAGAAAATAAGGTTATCGATACCCAGACGTTCTTTAATTGATTTGGTGAAACCTACCGGAATTGTAGATTTAATCACCATGACAGCATTAGGATTAATTTCTGTCACATCGCGAATGACCGCTTCCACGCTTGAGGTATTAAAATAATTTGTTTTCGGGTCATAATCGGTAGGTGTGGCAATAATAACGTAATCGGCATTTTTATACGCGTCATACTTATCTGTCGTAGCGCGGAAATTGAGATCTTTAGTCGCCAGATACTCTTCAATCTCCTTATCAACAATCGGTGACTGCTTCTTGTTAAGCATGTCCACTTTGGCCTGAACGATATCCAGTGCAACCACTTCGTGGTTTTGCGCAATCAGAATACCATTTGAAAGACCAACATAACCTGTTCCTGAAATTGTTATTTTCATTAGCTCTGACTTCTTCCGGTTAAACATTTAGAGTGGTCATTAGTCCACCACCACAACTTCATCTACTGCGGGATTTTTAACGCTGATGCGGTTGAACTGTCAAGACAGCGATCCTGCTGTGCAGCTCTGTATTATATCGCTTTTTTAATCATAAATTATAAAAAAAGGCCATAACCTGCCGCTTTGTATAATAAAAAAGCCCGGAGGGTTTCTCCGGGCCTTGTGTTGGTTAATTGATTTAAATCAGATTAATCCAGCCATTCAGTATGGAACACACCTTCTTTATCAATGCGCTTATAAGTATGCGCACCGAAATAGTCACGCTGTGCCTGGATCAGGTTCGCAGGTAGAACAGCGGCACGGTAGCTGTCATAATAGGCAACCGCAGCGGCGAAGGTCGGAACCGGGATACCGTTCTGTACTGCGTAAGCGACGACATCGCGCAGCGCCTGCTGGTAGTCATCGGCGATTTGCTTGAAGTACGGGGCCAGCAGCAGGTTAGCGATCTGCGGATTTTCGGCATATGCATCGGTGATTTTCTGCAGGAACTGCGCACGGATGATGCAGCCAGCACGGAAAATCTTCGCGATTTCGCCGTAGTTCAGATCCCAGTTGTACTCTTCAGACGCCGCACGCAGTTGAGAGAACCCCTGAGCGTAAGAAACGATTTTGCCCAGATACAGTGCACGGCGAACTTTTTCGATGAACTCAGCCTTGTTGCCAGCTGGCTGCGCTTGTGGGCCAGAGAGAACTTTAGACGCAGCAACGCGCTGATCTTTCAGAGAAGAGATGTATCGTGCAAACACAGACTCGGTAATCAGCGACAGCGGTTCGCCGAGATCCAGTGCGCTCTGGCTGGTCCATTTGCCCGTACCTTTGTTTGCCGCTTCATCCAGGATCACATCAACCAGGTAGTTACCGTCTTCATCTTTTTTAGTGAAGATGTCTTTGGTAATGTCGATCAGGTAGCTGCTCAGTTCACCGTTATTCCACTCGGTAAAGGTCTGCGCCAGTTCTTCGTTGGTGAGGTTCAGACCACCTTTAAGCAGAGAATAGGCTTCAGCAATCAGCTGCATATCGCCGTATTCAATACCGTTGTGAACCATCTTCACATAGTGACCTGCGCCATCGGCACCAATATAGGTAACGCATGGCTCACCGTCTTCAGCCACTGCGGCGATTTTGGTCAGGATCGGCGCAATCAGTTCATAGGCTTCTTTCTGCCCACCAGGCATAATGGAAGGACCTTTTAGTGCGCCCTCCTCACCACCGGAAACACCGGTACCGATAAAGTTAAAGCCTTCTGCAGAAAGCTCACGGTTACGACGAATGGTGTCCTGGAAGAAGGTGTTACCACCATCAATGATGATGTCGCCTTTATCGAGGTATGGCTTGAGAGAATCAATAGCAGCATCCGTGCCTGCACCTGCTTTCACCATTAACAGGATGCGACGAGGCGTTTCCAGAGATTCAACAAACTCTTTCACCGTATAGTAAGGAACCAGTTTCTTGCCTGGATTTTCAGCAATTACTTCTTCCGTCTTTTCACGGGAACGGTTGAAAATAGAGACGGTATAACCACGGCTTTCGATGTTGAGCGCAAGGTTGCGCCCCATCACTGCCATACCGACGACGCCGATCTGTTGCTTTGACATTGTTTACTCCTGTCAGGGGATGTTCACCGCGATGTATGCGCGACTTGAATATGATTGAGATGTTATCTCAAGTTGCACGAATGTGTGTAGTGCTGAATTTCATTAATGCAACAAATACCGTTCTTCAATTCTGTATACCGGCATCTACGTGTAATCAAACCTACGCACACATATAAGCGTAGATAAACCTATAACATCAAGAAATCAAAGAGGTAATATTTCCCAGCACATTCGTAACATATTGCTTAGCCTGATTTTCATCACTGGCCTCAGCATAACAACGGAGTTCTGGAGCATTACCGGAAGGACGGAGATGTATAATATCACCATTATTTAAAGTAAATCTTGCACCATCCGTTTCATCAATAGCGGAACAGGATAATGATTCATAACCTAAACTATTAAAGAAACTATTGGGTGACAATATGGCATTTTTTATAATTTGTTGACTTGAATCTGAAGCGAAGTTTTTAACTCTATCTGACCAAGTGAATCGCTGAGGAAGATTATTAATCAGTTGAGAAATAGTACTATTGCGAGAAGCTATTAAGAGCATTAATGCTGGTAACACAGCATCTCGTGTAGGTAACGATTTTAATTCCTTGCCATTAATTTGTAAATCGGAGGCAAGGAGAAAACCACCATTAGCTTCAAAACCAGCGACTGAATCAAATTGCTTAGCAAGATCTGCAAATGCTGCAATTACATAAGGAGAACCTATTTTCGTTCGTTGTATACTTGCAAATTTATTAGACTCTTCAATTGCTGTATTACAACTCACTGGAATAGCCAACGCCTTGATATTAAGTTCAATAGCAGTAAGTAGTCCCAGAATATCGCCTCTTAACCATTCACCATTTTCATCGGCAACTAAAGGACGATCACCATCGCCATCTGTTGAGAAAATAGCGTCGAGATTATATTTTTTAGACCACTCTCTTGCAATTATACGATCTTCATCGCTTACTGCTTCCGTATCAATCGGAACGAACTCATCACTCCTACCGAGGGAAATGACCTCTGCACCCATTTGATTAAAAAGAGGAGCATATAAATCGCGTCCCGCACTAGAATGTTCATATACCCCTATTCTTTTCCCCTTTAAAATCTCGGGATTAAAAAGAGAAACATAACGCTCGAGGTAGTAGTCTGCACCTTGAGTGCTTGTTTCAAGATGAGGTAATACACCTACAGGCGAAAATGTATACTCACTATTTATAATTGCGAGCTCATCCTCTTTAGTGATTTCACCATCAGGTCTGTAGAATTTTAAGCCATTACGATCAAAAGGGATATGACTCCCTGTGACCATTATGCAGGGAATGTTTTTCTGCATCGAATAATGAGCTAATGCAGGAGTCGGAATTACACCATGATATTCAACCTCGAATCCATGTTGTTTTATAGCATACGCGCATGCCTGAGCAATTTCGTAACTACTTGGGCGGTTATCAATGGCTAAGGCAACTTTATTAAAATTGTATTTGTCATCAATAACAGAAAGAAACGCATGAGTGAACGCAGCACAAACATCATGGGAAAAATCGATCACTAAACCGCGAGCACCACTAGTACCGAACGCAATATTACTATCGTTAATGATTTTTTTAACATTTAACATGATGATTACTTTTTAATAAATTGAGGAAGTTTGGATATATTTTTATACGCTAAAGCAAGTGGCCAGATAATACCATTCTGTTTCATAATACGAATGTCTTCCATTGACTTCTTGACCATTGAAGATACTGAACGATTGCTAATTCCACCAACACGCATCTTCACTAAGACTTTTGGTAAATATGCTATCGAAATACGTTGTTTTAAAATATATCGTAATAATGAGTCATAATCAGCAGATATTCGATAATCTAAAGAAAAACTACCAAACTGACTATAACATTCGCGTTTCATATAAAATGATGGGTGTGGCGGCATCCAACCCACTTTCATCTTGAAACGACTAAATGAACCACTTTTCCATAATCTAATACGTTTAGTCGTATCATTTTGGGCAACATACTCCAAATCGCCATAAATAGCATCACACCCTGTACTTTTAAATTTTTTTGCTATATCTGCAATAGCATCATCATAAGCTAGTAAATCATCAGAATGTAAAAAACCAATAACATCACCCGAAGCTGCTTGAATACCTTTATTCAGAGCATCATAAATGCCCTTATCGGGTTCGCAAATGATTTTTGAAACTTTTGTACAATTCCTCTTGATCAGCTTAATTGTATTATCTTTCGATGCTCCATCTACAACTATATATTCGATATCTGGATGCGTTTGTTTTTCTAGAGAAAGTAATGTATCAAGGAGAGTTTTTTCACTATTATAAGTGGCTGTGATAATAGAAATTCGCATTAGTATCCTACTCCAGAAGAAGAAACTCTTATAACATCATCCTCTTCCAAGTAGACTCCTGATCTAACCTCAATTATTTCAAGCGGGATCTTGCCAGGATTTTCAATGGCATGTGGAACACCAACAGGTATATATGTTGATTCATTTTCAGAAACAAGGTAAGTCTTATCTTCAAGATGAACTTTAGCTGTCCCCGAGACAACAATCCAATGTTCAGTACGGTGGTAATGAATCTGCTTAGCGGTAATGTGACCAGGTAATACAATCACATGTTTCACTTGAAAGCGCGGCCCTTCAGCTATAGTATCATGACTGCCCCAAGGCCGAAATATTTCCCGATGCTGTAAATATTCTGTGCGATTATTCTTTTTAAGTTGAGCGACGATGTTTTTAACTTGCTGAACTTTATCTTTATGAGCAACTAATACGGCATCTTTCGTTTCAACAACAACCAAATCCTTTACGCCCACGGCACCAATAAGTCTATGCTGCGAATAAAGATAACTATCTGTAGCATCTTCAACCAATACATCACCACGAATGGCATTACCACTTTGATCTTTTGAACTTATTTCCCACAATGCAGACCATGACCCAACATCACTCCATTGTGCATTTAATGGAACGACGACAGCTTCTGCTGTTTTTTCCATAACTGCATAGTCAATAGACTCTTCAGGACAGCAAGAAAATGAAGCATTATCCAGACGGATAAAATCTAAATCTTGTATCGAAGAGGACAAGGAGCGTTGGCAACTGGCTAAAATATCTGGTCGGAATTTTTTCAGTTCATCGATAAATACAGATGCTCTGAACATAAACATCCCGCTATTCCAAAGATAACCGCCATCTGATATGTACCGCTGAGCTACGTGAAGATCTGGTTTTTCAACAAAAGCCGCAACTTTGTAACCTTGTCCATCCAGAGATTCACCTGACTTAATGTAACCGTAGCCAGTCTCTGGGGATGTTGGAACAATACCAAACGTAACAAGCTTACCCTGCTCTGCAAAATTCTTTGCAGCGAGAACTGCAGCAATGAAATTATCCTCATCCTGGATTTCATGATCAGCAGCAAGAACCAAAAGAATAGGATCGTCTCCAGTTACCATAGCCTGAAGTGCTGCAAGTGCTACAGCAGGCGCAGTATTACGACCAACAGGCTCAAGCAAAATACCGCTATGCTTTAAACTCTCTTTACGCAATTGTTCAGCAACAATAAAGCGATGTGATTCGTTACAAATGACCAAAGCAGGTTTATGTTCGACCTTGTCAAGCCGCCGCAATGTCTCTTGCAACATGGTTAAACGACTATTTAAAGACAGAAATTGTTTCGGATAAAGTGTACGTGAAAGAGGCCATAATCTGGTACCAGAACCACCGGCCATGACAACGGGAAGTAGCATATCTATTACCTTGGTATAAAATAATTTTTGGTATATTGATGAACTATAGTGCTATTAAGCAACGTTACTACATCAAACCACTTGTAGGAATTATGCTGGACCGTTGGTAGGTGAAGTTGCTGAGGTTTAAGTTGGATTTCATATCCATGCACTATATAGTGTGTAGAAAATTCTGCTTCAAAAAAATTATCATTGTAAAAATGTTCATACACCCCAAGAAATAAGGCATCATTAAGACTAATTTGAACGCCCAACTCTTCAAGTGTTATCCGCTTAAATGCAATCTCGAATGACTCATCCTTATAAATTCGTCCTCCTGGCACAAACCAATAATTTTGTGCTGGGCGATTCAGGCGCTGCCCCAGCAGCGCCTCTCCTTTATCGTTTCTAATTATGAGATCAATCGAGATTAGAGGAGTATGCTCAACTATTGTTTTAAATAGCTCACGTTCCAATCTCTTGTTCATAACTATCCCCGAAAAGAATTAATATTCTCAATAAACCATTTATATGTTAATGATAAGCCTTCATGTAAATTATAGCGATATTGCCAGCCCAAGTTTTTGAGCCGGGTAACGTCCATAAGTTTACGCGGAGTGCCATCAGGTTTAGTAACATCAAAAACAATTTTACCTTGATAACCCACCACAGAGGCCATTGTTTCAGCCATTTCACGTATAGAACAATCTACACCCGTACCAACATTAATATGGGATAACATAGGCTGTGTATTTTGTTGATAAATTGCTTCGTCAAGCTCCATTACATGGACGGATGCGGCAGCCATATCATCAACATATAAAAACTCACGCATCGGTGTTCCGGTTCCCCAGACAATAACCTCTGGCGCACCACTCTCTTTTGCTTCATGGAATCTACGCATGAGTGCCGGAATAACATGAGAGTTTTCAGGATGGAAATTATCATTTATGCCATAAAGATTAGTAGGCATTACACTGCGATAATCACGGCCATATTGACGGTTATAAGATTCACATAATTTTATGCCCGCAATTTTAGCAATTGCGTATGGTTCATTAGTTGGCTCAAGTATGCCCGTTAAAAGCGCTGACTCGTTCATCGGCTGCTCTGCGAATTTAGGATAAATACAGCTTGAGCCTAAAAAAAGTAATTTTTGAATTCCGGCCTTGTGAGCTGAATGAATAATATTACTCTCAATCATGAGATTCTTATAGATGAATTCTGCCGGAAAAGTATTGTTGGCATAAATGCCACCAACTTTAGCCGCAGCAAGATAAACCTGATCAATTTTCTCTTGCGCAAAAAATGCATCAACATCCTTCTGTACGGTTAGATCGAGTTCTTTGTGTGTTTTGACCACTAATTCGATATCATCACGCAGTGATAATTGACGGCAAATAGCAGAGCCAACCATACCTCGGTGACCAGCAACGTAGATACGTTTTTTTGTCATACCTTACCGCTCCAGAGAAACTGCAACATCGTAACCATGGCTTTTCAGAAGTGCATGCTGTTTTGCTTTCGCCAGATCACTGGCAACCATTTCTGCACACATCTCTTCAACTGTAATCTCTGGTTCCCAACCCAATACTTTTTTCGCTTTTGCTGGATCACCAAGAAGAGTTTCAACTTCTGCAGGACGGAAATAACGAGGATCAACACGAACGATCACATCCCCAATACTAACACCAATAGCACAGTCAGATGTTTTATTCACAACAGTTGCTATTTCATCAACACCTTGTCCGGAGAATTCTAATTCCAGACCGACTTCTTTAGCTGACATACGAACAAATTCACGTACGGAAATTTGTTTGCCTGTTGCAATTACAAAATCCTCTGGGTGATCTTGCTGCAACATCATCCACTGCATACGCACGTAATCTTTCGCATGCCCCCAGTCGCGCAGTGAATCCATATTGCCAAGATAGAGACATTTTTCGATTCCCTGCGAAATATTTGCAATAGCACGCGTGATTTTACGTGTTACGAATGTTTCGCCACGACGCGGGGATTCATGGTTAAAGAGAATGCCGTTACAGGCGTACATTCCATAGGATTCACGATAGTTTACAGTAATCCAGTATGCATACATCTTCGCAACAGCATAAGGCGAACGAGGGTAGAATGGTGTTGTTTCTCGCTGCGGGATTTCCTGAACTAAGCCGAAGAGTTCAGAAGTTGATGCCTGATAGAAACGTGTTTTTTTCTCTAGCCCACAAATACGAATCGCTTCCAGCAGACGTAAAGTCCCCATCGCATCCACGTCAGCAGTGTATTCAGGTGATTCGAATGAAACCGCTACATGAGATTGAGCGCCAAGGTTATAAACTTCGTCTGGTTGGATTTCTTTAATGAGGCGAACCAAGTTTGAAGTATCTGTCAAATCACCGTAATGAAGAAAGAAATTTGGATTTTGATTGTGGCGATCTTGATAAATGTGATCAACACGCTCTGTATTAAATGAAGATGCTCGACGTTTAATGCCATGCACTTCATACCCTTTATCAAGAAGGAATTCAGCCAAGTAGGAACCATCTTGACCTGTAATACCTGTAATTAATGCTTTTTTCATATTCATCCTTTTATTTACAGTAATTTCTGATAATTTTTGTCTCATCAGATATTTTTTCACTATGTTTTAAGGCTTGAGATTCATTAAATCTCATTTTAATTAATCGCGCTGGATTACCTGCCACAATTGCATATGCTGGGACATCTTTCACTACTACACTTCCCATCCCTACAATCGCACCCTCACCTATACAAACACCAGCTTTTATACATGAGTTAGCTCCAATCCATACATCATTACCAATAATAGTGGTCGGTATATTTTGTCTTCCTGAAAAATACATTGGTTGTCCAACAAGATCAAAAGCATGGTCTCCACCAGCAATTGTCACGTAAGGTCCAAACATTACGAAGTTACCACAAACAACTTTAGAACCTATATAGCATCCTTTATTGATAAAAGAGTAACAGCCTAATGAAAAATCCTTTGAAATATATAAGGGTTTTAACACTCTAGCACTTGAGTGAATGTATGGTGTCCCATACTTTATTTTAAAAAAAAACGTGTAAATCTTACGTACAACTTCATATATATATTTTATTTCTTTAATTTTATTTAACATTTTTTGTTATGCACTCCCAAATCAATTGTGCTTGATTTTTAGGATTATACTTTAAGAGTATGGGCTTCCTACATTCATTGCGTAATAAACCACGATCCGTGGTTAGAATTTTGTTACTCCATTCTTCGATTTTCTGAGCTAGAGACTCAATGTTATTAGCCTCAAAAAAGCCACCATTTTTTTCTTCATCTATTGCTTCATACTCCGGCATCTGGTGGCAAAAATCATTATTTGTTATAACTGGAGTGCCATACACTAATGAATGCATTGCGGTTAGACCGACATTTCCTGGTGATATACAAATATCGCTATTGTATATAAGCCAAGAAAGAATTGATTCATCATGTATCTCCCCCATAAAAGTAACCATCGATATAAGATTAAGTTTTTTAACAGCTTGTTTTAAATGTGTCTCTTCTGGACCATTACCTATGATTATTAATTTATAATTTCTATTGCCTAACTTTGCTAATGCTTCAAATATTAAATCTATTTTTTTTACTTTTGTTAACCGTCCCACAAAGACAATATTAGTTTTTGTTTTATCAAAATGGTAATCAAGTAAGTTATCAACCGAAAGATTATCAAGCTTTTCGTAAAATTGTTCTTGCTGTTTAACATTTAGACTATTATATATAACAGAAATACTTGATTCTTTGATCCCTGATAATACCATTAATTCTTTCGCATGTTCTCCATAAGTCATGTAAATATGAGGCAGTCGATTAAATATATCCCTAACTATTCTTTTTAGTCCTTTTTCACTCCCATATACCCCATGCCCCCAGAATAATATCCGTTTCCCCATCAATCTGAATAAAATAGCAGAAATCCAAGTAGAAATAAAATTAAACTGCCCTAAAAATATAATTGTATCAGGTGAGTCTCTAAATAATTTAGATATCAAATTACTTTGCCACAAAAACTTGCCAAACCAGATATTATTAACTCTTGTAAACTTATCTTTATGATTGTCAAACTTATATGTATTTAAATTTGGTTCATTTGAATGAATATCTCCATAAAATTGAATCGTAGATTCTTTCTCGTTGACAATACGAATCAACTCCTCAAAAACATGCTCCCTATAATGTGCAAAATAGTGATAGACTACAGCAACCTTCATTTTTAAACCTCAATATATCAATCTCTGAACTCTACGAATTATATTAAGTAACGATATGAGAAAAAAAAGTTTTTTGAATTTTTTACTTTCTGCATATTTCATTAATTTTTTAGTCCTGCCTTGCATGTGCAGAAACAATACTTTTTTTTCTTCACTATTTTTCTTGTAATAAAATAGCTCGTTGTGTATTTTTTTATACTGGTGATTAAAAATAATATCCTTACGCTTGCAGCCTGTGGATTCATTTGTTGCCACGTTAAAGTTCATATAAAATTTGTGATGATTAAAGATATTAAATATATCCTTACGTTGTTTAGAGAATAAATATAATAAAGTCATATCACAAATACCACCAGGTATTTTTTCTTTTAGGTGATATTTATATTTTTCTTTTAAGATAGATGCCCCTGTTTCATACTCTGTAATAAAATATTCAATAAATTCTTTTAATACATTAATCTTCCAGTAGCAGAAATGTGGTGATGCAGTCATACGAAAATTAGTCTGATCGTCGGGTATAAAATATGCAGCCCCAAACATTGATAATTCATCCAGCAATGGAGTACAATCGTCCAATAAAATAATATCAGAGTCACAGTGTACAAATTCAGTAATATTTTTATTTATAGCAAATTCGTACATTGCAATATATCTATAAAAACAATTTTTTTCGAAAACTTCACTATTGGATGACATATGTACATAACATTTATCAAACCTATTATAATATTCGCTATTAAATGAGTTTATATCATACCATTCTTTTATTATACTTTTATTTTCTTCGTTACCAAGTAAAATAGTTGAATGATATTTTTTAAGCGAGAATATGCACGATTTAAGATAATTTTGATTACCCTTGTGAACAACGATAAATGGTATTTTCTTGAGCATAAAATTTTGTCAGCTATGTTTTTTTAAAAAGAATGTATGTTTAATCCCAAAAATCTTAGATAATTTAACACATAGAAACCTAAAGAAAATCACAAATCCAAACTGTCTATACAATATATAGTATATTTCTTTTTTTGTTTTCCATTGATGGATACTAGACATACCACCATCTTCATAAATAGAGATGGGTATATTAACATATTGAAACTTGGAATTATTAATGTAATATTTAATAGTAAAATCTAAATCTGAAAAAAGCTTATATCTTAAATCAAAAGCTATATCCTTTTCCTTCTTATATAAGATACACTGATGGCAAGCATTTATAATCCCATATTGCATACTATCAGGATAGTATGCTTTGATCAATTCTCCACATTTATTAATTTTATCACCGTAATAAACAGAGATATTTGATTCTGAATACATGATTATTTTATTCAATTTTGATAAAACTGACGAGTGTACAAATGCATCTCCTGAATTCAAAAACAGAAAATAATCAGCGTTATTAACATATGATATACCTTTATTCATTGCGTCATAAACTCCACTATCTTTCTCTATAACGAGTTTATCAATGAAATCATAATGTCTTTTTAATAACTCTACACTACCATCTGTAGACATACCATCAACAACTATTAACTTCCATTTATCTCGTGATAAGTCTTGTGAACGTAGCGATGATAATGTTTTCTCTAATCCATTAACATTATTTAAGTTAACAGTGATTATATTTATCATATTTATAATCCAGTTTTATTTTTGAAATAATTACAATTACAAAATAAAGTAAACCAATTCCAGCCAGTGATGAGGTAAACATATAAGATACGAAAAGTAGAAAAAACACATGTATAAAACAAATTGGTATTTTATTTCTCAAAGCATTTATGATTTCAACAAGGAAAGCGCTAAACACCAGAAAATAAAGTAGAAATAAAACAATCCCACCTGTTATGAGTATCTCAAGAACTATATTATGGGGGTAAAAAAAAGCAAATTTTTCGACTAAACTTCCACCAAGATATGGATTATTTGAGAAAATTTCAATGGCCGATTTATACTGCTCTTCTCTTATATTAACTGATAAACTACCTTCTGTTGTAGCAAGATTAAACCTTGAGATTATGGGGATATAATCTACTAGATTGTCGTAAAATACGATTATAGTAAAGAATAAAACTGCTGTTGTAAATACAGCATATATTTTTTTAATAAATTTTATTCTAAAGAAAATCGAACTGCATGTAACCAAAAATAGTGCTAATAATGGCCCCCTAGAACCACTCAATACCATTATGAATAGTAATAGAATTATTACGCAAATTGATATTGTTTTATTTCTGAAGGACCAATTGCAAAACAAAATACAAATAGCCGCATATAAGCTTAATGAAATAGGATTTATTTTTTCGAAAGATAATCGATACGGGTCGCTTAAACCTAGAGTATAAGCGATAAAAGTTAATGCAATGAACATCAAAATAAAGAACTTAAACTGTTTTTTTAAAACAATTAGAGTGTCTGATGTGATTTTTTTATTTAGCAACAAAACAGGAATTAGTGAAAATAAAATAGCATTGTTTACGTAAAAGGATAGATCTAGGTTTTCATTCCTATATCCATTAGAGAAATAATACAATACCCATGATAGATAGATCAGATGAAGAGATATTACAAGAATTTGCACCATTGAATATGATGCATAAAAACCAAATTTCTTAGATGGTATTACCATAGCCAATAAGCCAATGAAAATACATATACCTCTGTAAAAAATCGTTAACACATCTTGATCAAAAATTGTTGCTAATATGGAAAAGATAGGGTATCCAAAAAATAGTAGAGAAATAAATATGCCATAAATCAACTCATCTAGATCAAACCCATTCTCTACTTTATACATATTTACATGTTCTCTTGATAATTTTGGAAATAAAATAATTTATAAACAAAGATGTGATAGTCATCACTATGAAAATCATATTTAACTTTAGCCCCATTAATGCAACAAATAATACGCATATTATATTAACGATTGATTCTACAATCAAAATCCTCGAAATTTTATTAAATAGTTCCAAACCATAATATAGCACTGAGTTTATATATGAAAACACAATCGAAACTAAATATATTGAGAATGCTATAATATCAGGATAAGAAATAACAATGCCTCCAGCCCACATCTTTAAAAAAAATGGAATGCATAGCACTGAAATAATTACTAGCAATGGTGCAGTATAGAAATAAACTCTTAATACTTTTCTATAGTTCACTATTATTAAATCACTATTGCCTTTGTATTGCATTTTTGCAATGACACCCCATAAAGGATTACGTATCATTACAACCATCCCCATCACAATTAATATTATTTTTTGCAGAATGATAAACTCTGTAAGTTTAGTATAATTTAACCAGTTTAGAACTGTTATTAATCCTGCTGTATTAAAATAATAAGCAACAGACAGAAAGACAAAACCTGTTGCTTTATCTAGCATTCCTTTGCAACTATCAAATGTTATATATTTCAGAGAAAAGTATCGCATTAATGGTAACAAATTCAGCAATTTAAAAAAAGTAATACTGCCAAACATGACAATTATAACCATTTGAAGATTTGTTTTAATTTCAAAATATGCGAGACCTAATATTATAACCAGCGATAATAAATTTGAACATCCATTATAAATCGCATTTTTGTAATTCTCACCTAATCCTTGCCGAACATTCTCAGCCGTAGAAAATAACAATATCAGAATGGAAAATATTAATAGTAGATTTCTTTCATTATCCATCACACCAAAGAAAAAGATATAGCCAATCATTACAGTAATAATAAAAATCACCATCACTGTGAGTGCTGACGATATCTTTTCAGAAATCATAATATCATTATGATCTTCTTTAGCTCTTGAAATATCCCCTACCAAAGATGGAAGTAAGCATCCTCCAACTGTGATTAACCATGCAATGCCAGCCGTTATTACATTAAAACGTGTAAATTCATTTATTCCAATTATTGCAATAGTTAATGGAACAGATAAAACTTGGTTTACGAACGTTATTACTCTCGAAAGGGTACCAAATATAAGTGATAACTTAAGATCATTCATTATGTTTTTTTATCAAATAGCTTAGTTCATGATCATCAAGTTCCCACCATTCGGAGGGAATACTGTCCAGGTTAACATAAGAGCATTCTCTTTTTCTAATTAGTTTAGCAGGTACGCCAGCATAGATGCCATATGACTCCAAATCTCTCGTAACAATACTTCCTGCTCCAATAATTACACCATCATTTATTGTACAACCTCCACATATCAAAACATTATCACCGATCCAAACATCGTTTCCTACGACCGTATTTCTATAATCTTCTTCTAAAAACATATCTTTATTAGAAAAGCCTTTCATACCAAGAAATGAACGTCTATAAAGATAAGGACTTGTTGATATATAATTCGTAGGATGAAAGCCAAGTCCAATTTTTACATTTCTGCCGATTGAGCAAAATGCACCAATCTTGCAATTTCTAATCCTTGAGTCATCTGATATATAAGTATATTTACCTAATGAACTTTTTGTTAAGCTAACATTGCAGCCCAGCCAATTACTATCTGAGTATTCACTGTCGATAATACTTGTGCCATAACCTATTTTCTTATTTTGCAATTTTCGCAAAACGTACTTAACAGCTTTCTTAAGCATTTTATTTCACTGACCGTCTATTTATTAATGCACGCTACCGCCCCTGGCTTTACAGCTACCAGAGCACTGCATGCATGCCTACGATGTGACGAGCGTTACCCACTCGCGCTTAACCCGAAAAATTCAAACGCTAATTGTCTTACCAATCCGCCCTGGAAACAAGGAAAATCCTGGAAAACTTTGACTAAAATCCTATTGCTAACTCGTTGTTATTCTGATTGTTTATATAAAACAACGGCAGGAATATTCGCAACAAATTACTTTCGCCACGAATCTTCACTGCCGTTATAATTTTCTTATCAACCGTTACATCCGGTCAGATTTTCATTATTCGCTTAACAGCTTCTCAATCCCTTTACGGAACTTCGCCCCTTCTTTCAGGTTGCGTAGTCCATACTTCACAAATGCCTGCATATAACCCATTTTTTTACCGCAGTCATAGCTGTCACCTGTCATCAGCATGGCATCAACAGACTGTTTTTTCGCCAGTTCGGCAATGGCATCAGTCAGCTGAATACGTCCCCATGCACCTGGCTGAGTGCGTTCAAGTTCCGGCCAAATATCTGCAGAAAGCACATAGCGACCAACGGCCATGATGTCTGAGTCCAGCGTCTGCGGCTGATCCGGTTTTTCGATAAATTCAACAATGCGGCTGACTTTGCCTTCGCGATCCAGCGGTTCTTTGGTCTGAATGACGGAGTATTCAGAGAGGTCACCCGGCATACGTTTTGCCAGCACCTGGCTGCGGCCCGTTTCGTTGAAGCGCGCAATCATGGCAGCAAGGTTGTAACGCAGCGGATCGGCACTGGCGTCGTCGATCACAACGTCTGGCAGCACCACGACAAATGGGTTGTCACCAATGGCGGGTCGTGCACACAAAATGGAGTGGCCTAAACCTAAAGGTTCGCCCTGACGCACGTTCATAATGGTCACGCCCGGTGGACAGATGGACTGCACTTCCGCAAGCAGTTGACGCTTCACGCGCTGCTCAAGGAGAGATTCTAATTCATATGAGGTGTCGAAGTGGTTTTCGACCGCGTTCTTGGACGCGTGAGTTACCAGGAGGATTTCTTTGATCCCTGCAGCCACAATCTCGTCAACAATGTACTGAATCATTGGCTTGTCGACGATCGGTAGCATCTCTTTGGGAATCGCCTTAGTGGCAGGCAACATATGCATCCCAAGACCCGCTACAGGAATAACTGCTTTTAAATTCGTCATTATTTCATCCACCTGTAAAATGGTTGCTGAATTATAGCTTGTTCGATTTTTTTCGCCAGCATCAATTACCCTGAATTGATTACTGAATTACTTGTGATGTTACGCCGCTTCGTTGTGGATTGCAGTAGCATTGTTCCTAAGTATGGCTCCATTTTTCCAGGAATGGTCGCAAATCTACTCTCTCCGTTCCGGCAATCTAAAGTTAATCTTTTCCACATTAACAATATGGTGATTAATCCTGTCGATATCGACGGAGCTTTGCCCTCTTTCATTCACCGCATGAACATTTGCAAGAGACAGCAGTGTTTCTTTTTTCGCCATAAAGACGCCGCGAACGTCTTTGCGCATGTCGAAGTTCATGCTCAATGCGGGTCCAACTGAGGATTCCTGCATCACCTTGATATTACGCATAAAAAGATGTTGCGGTTTGTTGTGTAACTCCAGCGACGCACGCTTCATCTCAATGTTAGTCAGCGCCACAAAGGAGACAGCATTCCCGGCAGAGATTTGGATGCCGCGCAATTTATAAGCAAGGTGGGTGTTATCCAGTTGAATATTATTCACTCGGAAATTTTGCGGTATCGAGAGATATTTGCCTTTAATTACCCCATAGCCGATTAACATCCCGGCGCTATTAATCATTTCAATATTATCAATCACGAAATTGTCACAACCGTAAATAGCGACCGTGGCGTTATCAATACCTGCTTTCTTACTGAAATCCGGCGTGATATTGCGGGCTTTGATATTACGAATAACAAAATGTTTACCATTTTCAACATGGATCAACTGTCGACAATCCGATCCCGTGATATTCGCCACGACAAAGTTTTTCACTGCCTGGTCTTCCGGGTAGTTATTATCATAAGTACTCCCCGCAAGGCCTATGCCGATGCCCCAGTTGATTTTGCCGTTGGTACAGTTGATGCGCTCAATGACATGGTCAGATATCAAAATATCACTGTCGTTAATTGCCACGTTCCATTCAATGGCGTCGCCTTGTAAGTCGCTGAACTTACAGTTGGTGATGTTGGCACCGATAATCTGGTTATGAAATCCCTGGCGTAAGATGGCGTAATTAGCGTGGCTAACGGTCAGGTTATCGATGGTCAGGTTGTGCATGAGCCGTTTGTTTTTGCCGCCGATATAAATCTGCGTTACCGGGCCAAAGCCGCTCATCGCCAGCCCTTTGATGGTGCAGTCAGAGCCGCGCACATCCAGGGTGATGTTATGCATACTGCCGCCCTCCTCCCCTGTCACCTGGCTGCCGTCCTGTAAGACAAATCGCCCTCTGCCATTGCCGCGCAGGCTTCCAAGGATGTGTAACGTTTTACCTGCAGGAATGAAGATGCCGGTGTTGATATTGTCACAAACCAATCCGGCAGGCACGACGACCGTTTGCCCTTCACTAAAAGCCTGTTTAAATGAGGCGATCCAGTCGTGCGGATTGTAATCGTTGATATTAACGCTTGATCGGGCAGGAAGTGCGCGGGCGACGGGGGTATGGAGGAAAGCAAGCGCCGAGCTTGCCGTCAGGAAGGTGCGTCGGGAGAGTTTTTTAAATGGCATGCGTTCTCCTCTATAAAGCTTGCAGCAAGCTGGCGAGTTCTCGATTAATCACCTGCTGGTTAAAATCGTGTTCGACTTTTTCGCGCGCACGTTTGATAACCGGAGCCAGTTCGTCGGTGTCCAGTTGGCTAAATGCCGCCAGACGTTGTGCCAGTGCGCGAGCATCGTTCTCAGGCACCAGCCAGCCGGATTTGTCAGCCTCCACCAGTTCCGGTATTCCGCTATGCAGAGTAGAAACCACCGGAATGCCGACCGCCATCGCTTCCATCAGCGCCACCGGAATGCCTTCCATATCGCCGTCCGCACCTGTAACCGATGGCAACAGGAAGACATCCGCGTCGTCGAGCATCGCCTTCACTTCATGGCTCGGTTTAAAGCCCGGCATCTCTATCACATCTTCCAGTTGATATTGTTCGATGAGGGTGCGCAGGCGTCGTTCCCACGGGCCAATGCCGAGGATGCGGTAGCGAAATGCCACGCCCTGCTCTTTCAACTGACGGCAGGCTTCAATCGCCACATGCAGACCTTTTTTCTCGGTTAAGCGTGCGACGGAGATGATTTCCAGCGGTATTGCGGGCGCTTTCACCGGACGCGGGCTAAAGCGCGTCATGTCCACGCCCATGCGCGATACAGCGATTTTTTCCCTCGGGCAGCCCATTTTTTGCAGCCTCCCGGCCCACAGATCGCTTATCGGTAGCATCAGGTCGCCACGGCGGAACAGTTGCTGATATTCGGGAGTGTAGTGGTTGAGCACTTCCCGACTGGAGATATCAATACCGTGGAAGATAGTGGCAATTTTGCCGCGAATGACACCCAGTTCCCGTAGTTTTGCTGCGGTTACCCCCGCAGGGCCAAAATGAGCGATAAAGACATCGGCATGAAACGGTGTTGCGACCTGGCCGCAAATGGCAGACAAAATCAGGTTCCGCGACTCGGCACCATAGCGTTTGAAGTTGAGCGCCTGCCAGGTATTTTTGCGATGAATGCCGCGTAAGGTCTGGCTGGCACGGTGGCGCAGCTTCGCCACTTTGCCCGTAGGTTCGTCCTGTAACCAGCGGGTTCTGGCGGCAAGGTTGTATTTCGTCCAGGCCGCGTGGGTGTTTTGTGTGTCGCCTTTTTGCAGCGCGACAATCTCCACCTCAAATCCCATATCAATAAACGCAGTGATTTGGTTAAGGACGAAGGTTTCTGACGACAGCGGAAATTTCAGTAAAAAGAAGCCGACCTTCATTTCGCCTCCCCGATGCGCTCAAGCATAGACTGCACCATCTGCATTCCTGTCTGACGCTCGCGACTGACGGCTTCGTTAAGTCGTGCGTTCAGCGCCGGAAGCTGACCTAAGGTATCCGCAACCATCGCTTGCAGGCTGCCGTCCAGTAAATGACGGATATCAATCGCCATCTCTGGCAGTCCCAGCTGCTGCATAATCCCGGCGGATTTATGTTCATAGTTAATGGCAATCGCCGGAGTGGCAAAGTTCATTGAGATAATGGCGGAGTGCAGGCGCGTACCGACGGTGAGTTCACAGGCCCCCAGAATTTTGCCCATTTCCAGATCGTTAAGTTCATCCATCACTACGTGGTAACGGGCAGGATCGCTGATGTGCTGACGCAAGTTGAGCGCCACCATGCGGTCGTCTTTGTTATAGCTGTCGATGCCCGTACAGGTGGAGAGCGCAATGACCTGATAGCCTTCGTCGAGAATGCGATTGACCACCCCGGCAAAGGCTTTTTCATACGCTTGTTGAGTGGTGCCGAGACGTTTGTCGAACGGTGCCAGTTCGCGCAGGGTAATTGCCACCGTTTTCTGTTGTGCGGCAACGTTCAGCCAGTGTTGAACGGCATAGCTGGCGGTGAAATCTTCTGTGTGGTGATCGACCAGCCACGCGGTATCGACGCCATGCTCCACTTTTGCAGTGGTGATATTGCTGCGTTTCATTAGATCGAGGCTAACCGACTCGCGCAGGATCAGCGCGTCACAGTGACCGAAAACGTAGTTCGCCAGTTGGTTAAATTGCTCATCCTGGAAGGGGCCGACGCTGTGACCAATCATAAACAGCGGCTTTTTCGCCATAAATGTGCAAAGCGCATGTTCAAACTGCGGCACGCCATAGAGATCTACAAAAAACGATCCGCCGACCTGAATAATGGCGTCGTAATCTGACAGCAGGCGCACGAAGTCGGTGAATCCCTGGGCGATGGCGATATTACGCAGCTTGCCAGTGTCGGTGACGCGTGAGAGCAATACCTGATGCTGGTAGCGGCGACGGAGGACTTTTTTAACGCGCCCGACAACGCCCGCCGCGCTATTGTGTTGTTTCATTTGCAGGAACAGCGGATCGCCCATTACCGGGCGGTTGAGCAGCCAGGAAGAACTGACCGGATAGCGGCTCATCACGTCCACTTCGGCATGTGGATTGAGGATGTTGATGGCATCAAGTAAGCCGCGCAAGATGGCGCTGTCGCCACGATTGCCGCAAGTGTGGTTGCCCAGAATAAGTAATTTCATTTTTTCCTCATAAATTTGATGCCAGGTGAAGCTGTGTTTGTTGTTTTCGTTGCCGCTTTTGCCTGATGCGACGCTGGCGCGTCTTATCAGGCCTACAAGACCCGAGCACAGAACCGTAGGCCGGATAAGGCGTTCACGCCGCATCCGGCATTCAGTGCCTGATGCGACGCTGACGCGTCTTATCAGGCCTACAGGTCCCGAGCACAGAACCGTAGGACGGATAAGGCGTTTTACACCGCATCCGGCAACCGTTGCCGGAACCGAAAACAACAACTCACCCCGCCCGTAAAAGCATTTTCATTTTTTCGCTGCGACAAAACTGACGCTTCATTTCCACCACCAGCGGATGGCGCGACAGCACAATCATCACTACAAACGCCAGCACGCCCGCGGCTATTTGCACCGCCAGCAGCATCCCCAGCGCCAGTTGCCCTTTCAGCACAATGCCCAGCGCATAACTGACCACCAGCGTCGGCAGCGAGAGATAAAACGGTAGCCATAAACTCAGGATGTACTGGCGATAACTGGAACCGAGCACCGGTTTAATCATCACGAAGTAACTCAGAATGGTGTTGATAATCTGCACCAGCAGGAAACCGAGCGTGACGCCGATTGCGCCCGCCATCTGCCCACCTATAACAATCGCCGGAATAAACAGAAAGGTTTTGAATATGTTGAATTTAAAGCTGATATCGACCCGCGCTTTCGCCATCAGCAGCGAACCAATCGGGTTCCCCACTGAGCGCAGCAGCCCCACCACACACAGCAATTGCAGCACCGGAATAATGCTGCTCCACTTCTCACCAAAGACCAGCGGTACAAAGTTATTCGACACCACCATCAGCCCGAGCAGCGCCGGAAAGTTGATAATGCCCACCACCGACAGCAGCTTGTAGAAGTTGACGCGCAGCTTTTCGGTGTCGTCCTGAATTTTGGCAAATGCCGGAAACAACACGCGGGTGATGATTGGGTTCAGCTTCATCGGCGGCACAACGGCCACGTTGTACGCCAGGTTGTATCCCCCTGCCACGCCCGCGCCGAGAATACGCGCCAGCACCAGCGTTGAAAGGTTGGTGTTGAGATAGTTGATTATGCTGTCCGCCGTCAGCCAGGCACCAAAGCGTAAGTTCGGTGCCACCGACGCCAGCGAGAAATGCAGACCAGGGCGATAAATTTTGCGGCCAAAGTAGCCAAACAGCAGCGTTCTTACCGCACTATTGACCAGATAACCGAGGATCGCGGTCATCGCCAGCGGCCAGAAATGGGCGCTAACCACCGTAAAAGTGAAACCCGCCAGCACCGCGCTGGTTTCGATCATGCCGATTTTGTTGAACTCCAGCTCTTTTTGCATCAACGCGCGGAACTGTTGCCCGTGGGGGATCACCACAAACGCCAGCGACAATGTTTTAATCAACGGTGCCAGGTCCGGGTTATTCAGCACGTCGCCGATGAGATCACTCAACAAAAACACCGCCACACACACCACAAGCCCCAGCCCGACGTTCAGCCAGTACAGCGTGGTGAGTTCAAGGTGGCTGATTTCTTTTCGCTGAATAATCGAGTTAGCGATACCGAAGTCAGAAAGCGTATCTGCCAGCGCGATGATCACCAGCGACACGGTAAGCAAACCGAACTGGTGGTTGTCGATAATCCGCGCCAGCACGGTCATCTGTACCAGCCCGAGGCCGATGATGATCACCGTAGCAATCGCCGACCACTTCGCGCCGCTGATGGTTTTTTCACGTAAGCTCATATCAATATGCCGCTTTGTTAACGAAGCCTTTGAATACCGTCAGGAAAACGATTTTGATATCGAACCAGACGCTCCATTCGCGGATGTACTCAAGGTCGAACTCGACGCGTTTTTCCATTTTCTCCAGTGTGTCGGTTTCGCCGCGCCAGCCATTAATCTGCGCCCAGCCGGTAATGCCCGGTTTCACTTTATGGCGCAGCATGTAGCCTTCAATGAGCTGGCGATACTGTTCGTTATGCGCCACCGCGTGCGGACGTGGCCCCACAATCGACATCCCGCCGGTCAGCACATTGATAAACTGCGGCAATTCATCCAGCGAGGTGCGGCGCAGAAAATTCCCCACTTTGGTGACGCGCGGATCGTTCTGCGTCGCCTGAGTCACCACTTTGTCGTTCTCCATCACTTTCATCGAACGGAACTTCCACACTTTGATCGGCTTGCCATCCATGCCGTAGCGAGTCTGGCGGAAAATAACCGGCCCTGGTGAACTGAGTTTTACCGCCAGCGCAATGCAACACAGCACCGGGGAGATCAGCAGCAGGATAAGCGTCGCCAGCACAATGTCTTCCGCACGTTTGAGCAGGCGGTTAACCCCGGAAAGCGGCGTGTCATACAGCGGCACCACCGGTACGCCGTTCATCTCTTCGATACGTGAATGGAGAATGTTGAAGGTAAAGACGTCGGGGATCAGCAGCACCGAACAGGTGGTGTCCGCCAATTGATGGACCAGTTTTTTCACTCGCGCGCCGTCGCACATTTGCATCGCGATATAGACGTTATGAATCTTGCCCGCTTTCGCATCCTCGACCAGCTGTTGCAGATTGCCCGCCCAGTCGTTAGAAACGCCACCCGGTTTCGGGTCGTGGTAAACGCCCACCACTTCAAACCCTAACCACGGCTGATTACGGAAGCTCTCAAGCAGCATTTGTCCGGCGGCTAAATCCCCCGCCACCGCGACCATCCGCTTGTTATAGCCATGATTACGCAGCCAGCCCGCGCCAATGCGAATACATGAACGGCAAACCACCAGTCCGATGCTGGTCAGCCCATACCACGCCAGCCAGATTTTCAGTTGCGTATCGAAATCATTGTTGAACGCCACCAGTCCGGCGCTGAAAATCACGCTTAAGGTCCAGTTTTGTAGCAGCAGGGCAAATTCTGTCGCTGCCCGAACACCGCGCCATGAGCGATAAAAATCGGTGATGCCGCCCAGCATCTGGAACACCACCAGCGTAATCAACGCCACCAACAGGTGCATGTAGAGGAATGACAGTCCGCTGACTTCGCAAACCAGCCATAGTCCGGCAAACATGATGGTGATATCTGAAAAGCGTTGCACCATAGAGATTAACGATGCATTGGTTTTCGCTCGCTCGCGCTTTTTTAGATTTGTCATCGTTGTTCCTGTTATTAGCCCCTTACCCGCAATGGGGTAAGGGAAGATCCGACATTACTCGTTCAGCAACGCCAGCAGAGTTCGCGTTCGCGCTTCCATCAGCGGCACATCACCGCGCGATTCCACATTCAGGCGCACCACCGGTTCGGTGTTGGAGGTGCGCAGGTTAAAGCGCCAGTCGGCAAAGGTCATGCTGATGCCATCGGTGCGATCCACCGCCAGCGCCTCACGGCTAAAATGCTGTTCCACGCGGTTAATCGCCTCAACGGGTTGCGCCAGTTTGCTGTTGATCTCACCGCTTGCCGGAAACGCCGCCATCCGGTCGCGTACCAGTTCGCCCAGCGTTTTCTCTTTCAGGCACACCAGTTCGGCGACCAGCAGCCACGGGATCATGCCGCTGTCGCAGTAAGCGAAATCACGGAAGTAATGGTGGGCGCTCATTTCGCCACCGTAGATGGCGTCTTCCTTGCGCATCCGTTCTTTAATAAAGGCGTGTCCGGTTTTCGACATTACCGGAGTGCCGCCCGCGGCGGTCACCACATCAACGGTGTTCCAGGAGAGACGTGGATCGTGGATGATCTTCGCGCCGGGATTTTTTTCGAGGAACGCTTCTGCCAGCAGGCCGACAATGTAGTAGCCCTCGATAAACTGCCCTTTTTCGTCAAACAGAAAACAGCGGTCAAAATCGCCATCAAAGGCAATGCCCATATCCGCGCCGTGTTTGATGACCGCATTGCGGGTATCGTCGCGACATTCTGGCAGCAGCGGGTTAGGAATACCGTTGGGGAAATTGCCGTCGGGCGTGTTGTGCACTTTGATGAATTCCACGGGCGCGCCGAGGGCTTTAAAGCGGGCTTCGATGGCGTCCACCACCGGACCTGCTGCGCCGTTTCCGGAGTTGATCACAAGTTTCAGCGGAGTAAGGTTTTTGACATTGATATAACCGAACAGGTGATCAACGTAAGCGTCACGCAGATTGATTTGCTGATAGCGACCGCGTTTGGTTTCATCAACGGGAGGGAAGTCGTTGGCTTCTGCCAGAAGCTGGACATCGCGCAGTCCGGTATCACCGCTGATCGGGCGAGCCCCTTCGCGCACGAGTTTCATGCCGTTGTAATCCATCGGGTTATGGCTGGCGGTAACTTCAATGCCGCCATCCACGCCGAGATGGAACGTGGCGAAATAGATCTCTTCGGTGCCGGACATACCAATATCCAGCACATCGACGCCCGCATCCTGTAAACCTTTCGCCAGCGCCAGTTTTAAGGTTTCGCTGGTGAGGCGGACATCACCGCCTAATACAATGGTTTTCGGTTTGAGAAATTCGCCATAGGCACGCCCAATGCGCCAGGCAATATCTTCATTCAGTTCTTCGCCTAATTTCCCGCGAATATCATAGGCTTTAAAGCAGGTTAATTTTTTCATATCGTTACCCTTTTTCAGGCAATAGTTGGCCCTGACCGAAGCGGCCAATTTTATTTTTGTCGTTATTTACACCGCGGTTTCGCATTCATTGCCTGATGCGACGCTGCCGCGTCTTATCAGGCCTACAAAACCGAACCGTAGGTTGGATAAGGCGTTCACGCCGCATCCGACAAACAGCGCCTGATGCGACGTTTACACCCGTCCGTAGCGATCCGCGAAGCGCACCACATCATCCTCTTCGAGATAAGAGCCGGAGCGCACTTCAATTAAATCGAGCGGAATTTTCCCCGGGTTTTCCAGGCAGTGCGTCGCCCCCAGCGGAATATAAATGGACTCGTTTTCACCAAGCAGTTTGATATCACCGTCAATAGTGACTTTTGCCGTTCCCGCGACAACCACCCAGTGTTCCGCGCGGTGATGATGCATCTGTACCGACAAGCCTTCGCCCGGTTTCACGGTGATGCGTTTCACCTGGTAGCGGTCGCCCGCGTCGATAGAGTCATATTTGCCCCACGGACGATAGACTTCGCGATGCACCCGATGCTCATGGCGACCATCGGCTTTGATCTGCTCGACCACTTTTTTCACATCCTGCACCGCGTTACGGTCAGCAATCAGCACCGCATCTTTGGTCTGCACTACCACCAAATCTTTCACCCCGACGGTGGTGACCAGGCCAGATTCGGCGTACACATAGCTGTTTTCAGTTTTGTGATTAATCACATCGCCGTGGCAAACATTGCCCTCGGCGGTGTGGGCGCTGATCTCCCATAAAGAGGACCAGGAACCGACATCACTCCAGCCCGCATCCATCGGCACCACAACGGCATCTGCCGTACGTTCCATGACCGCGTAATCCACCGACTCTTCCGGGCAGGCGAGAAACGCTTCTTCATCCACACGAATAAAATCGAGATCCGGATCGACGGCGCTCATCGCTTTTTCACAGGCATCGAGAATATCCGGACGATATTTTTTCAGTTCTTCGAGATAGCGTCCGGCGCGGAACAGGAACATACCGCTGTTCCAGTAATATTCGCCGCTTGCCACATAGGCCTGCGCGGTTTCCAGATTTGGTTTTTCGACAAACTGCGCCACTTCAAAGGCCACCGTATCCTGCTCACCCGCAGACACTTCACCGCGACGAATATAGCCATATCCGGTTTCAGGTAGATCCGGCACAATGCCGAAGGTCACCAGCTTGCCTGCTTCGGCATACGGCATGGCGTTACGCACGGCGGTGCGGAACGCGTCTTCGTCGGCAATCACATGATCCGCTGCCAGCACCAGCATTAATGGGTCGTTCTCCGGGCTATGACGTTTTGCCGCCAGCGCCGCCAGCGCAATGGCCGGTGCAGTGTTACGCCCTGCCGGTTCGAGAATAATGTTCTCGGTGAGTTTGTTCAGTTGACGCAGCTGTTCCGCGACAATAAAGCGGTGCTGCTCATTGCAAATCACCACCGGGCTTTCGCACTCCACGCCGTTCAGGCGGCAGATGGTGGTTTGCAGCATGGTGAGATCGCCTTTCAGGCATAAAAACTGCTTGGGGTAAAGTACGCGGGAAAGCGGCCATAAGCGGCTACCGGAGCCACCTGCCATCACAACTGGATAGAGTTTCGACTGCGCCATAATTATCCCCGAATATCATTTATAAATTGACGTAACACGTTCTCTTTATCGAGCGTGCGTTCGGCATATTCACGTGCCACCGTGTTGTGTTTGGGCAGCAGGAGCGCCTGACGAATCCCCGCCACCAGCGCCTCGACCGATTCCGGTTCTACGCAAACCGCAATGCCCGGAAAGGTTTCGCAAAGCTGCCCCAGTTCTGTGTGGGCTTCTGCGGTAATCACCGCGTTACCGCCTACCGCCAGAATATTGGTCAGTTTCGACGGCAATACGGCATCTGCCGCGCCGCGTTTTTGCACCACCAGATGGCAATCGCCCATCTTCAGCAGTGCGGGTAAAGCGTCATACGATTGCAGCGGGAAAAATTGCATGTTGCGCAGTCCACGCTGCTGCGCCATTTTTTCCAGCCGCGCTTTGCCGCCGCCCTGCCCGACAATGGCAAAAATCAGCGGTTCATCGCGCAGGCGATCGGCAGCTTCAATAACGTTTTCCAGCCCCTGCTTTTCACCAATATTGCCGGAGTAAAGAATGATTTTTTTGTTATCCGGCAGGCCAAGCTGGTTACGAAGGGCATCAACATCGGCGTCTGCAACATGCTGAAAACTGGCGATTTCCGACCAGTTGGGGAAGAAAATGATGTTATCCGCCGCCACGCCTTTTTCGATGGCTTTATTCATCATCGAACGCGAAATCGTGGAGACGTTATCGACGTTATGCAGTCCGCTACGTTCGAACGCCGTTGCCAGCTGTGCCACTTTGCCGCCTTTGCCTTTTCCGGCAAGGCCCAGCCCCAGCATGGCGTCCACTTCGTAATCCTGAATATGCAGCACGGTACGCGCGCCAGAGAGTTTCGCCAGCAGACGCATTCCCGGCGTGCAAAACAGCGTTGGCACTACGCCGATAATGCGCTCCGGCTTCCAGCGACGTTGCGCCATCAGCGGGAAAAAACTGCTGACGGCAAAACTGCCGAGATGCAACAGGCGTTTCAGGGTGCTCGGCTGTTTTGGCACATACAGCGGGCAGCGCCACACCGTGGCGGCCCCCTCTTCTCGTTTGTAGCGCCAGGCGGAATAGTTCTCGCCCACCTGCCATTGCGGGTAGTAAGGCGGTGCGGTAATGACCCGCACCTCATGACCTTGTGCCGCCAGCCATTCCACCATCTCGCCGGTGTATTTGCCGATGCCGGTTAACTCCGGCGAGTAGTTAATGCCGTAGACCAGTATTTTCATAATCCGGGTACTCCGGTACGCTTCTCAGCGAGAAAATAGGCGCGGCTGTTAGCATGAACATTATCACTGGCGAGCAGCGCGTCCGACGTCAGCCAGCGGTAATCGTCATGCTGCTCATCCGGCAGTAACAGCTCTTCTTCCGCTACCGTGAAGCGAAAACCGAGCACCACATAGTGAGTGGTGAAATCCGTGCCAGAGAAGTTATCGTCATAAAAGTGCTGCCAGACACCGTAAAACTGGCCTGCTGTTATCGGCAGACGCAGCCCCAGTTCCGCCATCGTCAGCCGCTCAAATGCGGCCTCCAGCGTTTCGTCTTTCTGCACGCGCCCTCCCGGCACAAACCAGTAACCCTGCGCCGGGCGGTTGGTTCTTTTGCCAAGCAGAAACTCGCCGCGACTGTTCTCGACAATAAAGTCGAGAGAGACAAGCGGGGTGGAGCGCACTACCGTGGCAAAGTCTTCCTGACGTAAAAACATCATTACCCCCGAAAGCGGTCTTGATTCTCAAGGAACCACTGGTAAGTGCTGGCAAGCCCCGCTTCCAGTGAGATTTCGTGATACCAGCCAAGCTGATGCAGGCGCGTCACATCAAGCAGTTTGCGCGGCGTACCATCCGGTTTGCTGGCATCAAAAACCACCCGACCTTTGTAACCCACCACTTTGGCGATGGTTTGCGCCAGCTCGCGGATAGTGCAGTCAACGCCCGTACCGACGTTAATGTGCGACAGCATCGGCTGGGTGTTCTCCAGCCAGACTTCGTGCGCCAGCTCCATGACATGAATGCTCGCCGCCGCCATATCATCGACGTGCAGGAATTCACGCATCGGTGTACCGCTGCCCCATACCACCACGTCCGGTGCATTCTGTGCCGTCGCCTCGTGGAAGCGACGCAGCAATGCTGGGATCACATGCGAGTTACTCGGGTGGAAATTGTCATGCGGGCCATACAGGTTGGTCGGCATGACTGAGCGGTAATCGCGTCCATACTGGCGGTTGTAAGATTCGCACAGTTTGATCCCGGCGATTTTGGCAATGGCGTAAGGCTCGTTGGTCGGCTCCAGCGTGCCCTGCAATAACTCGCTTTCTGCCATCGGCTGTTTTGCCAGTTTCGGGTAGATACAGGACGATCCGAGAAACAGCAGTTTGTTCACGTCGTTCTGATGCGCGGCGTGAATGATGTTGCTCTCAATCATCATGTTCTGATAGATGAAATCCGCCGGATAGGTATTGTTGGCAACAATGCCGCCCACTTTCGCCGCCGCCAGATAGACCTGGTCAATGCTTTCGCTGGCAAAGAAATCATGCACCGCGCGGCTGTCCAGCAGGTTCAGTTCATCGCGGGTGCGTAATACCAGCTCCACATCACCGCGCTGTTCGAGCTGCCGCCTGATGGCGGAACCGACCATCCCGCGATGGCCAGCAATAAAAATGCGTTGTTTACTCATGCTTATGACTCCAGCGCGATCGCCACGTCGTAGCCGTGAGATTTCAGCAGAGAGTGTTTTTTCGCCGCTTCGAGGTCATTAGCCACCATTTCAGATACCATCTCTCTGAGGGTGATTTCCGGTTTCCAGCCCAGTTTTTCGTGCGCTTTGGTCGGGTCGCCGAGCAGCGTTTCAACTTCTGCCGGACGGAAGTAACGCGGGTCAACGGCGATAATCACATCACCCGGTTTAACGCCCGGCGCGTCATGCCCGGTGACGGAAACCACAATGCCCTTCTCTTCAACACCCGTGCCTTCAAAGCGCAGTTTGATGCCCAACTGTGCTGCCGCCATTTCCACGAACTGACGTACGGAGTACTGAACGCCGGTAGCAATAACGAAATCTTCCGGCTGTTCCTGTTGCAGCATCATCCACTGCATTTTTACGTAGTCTTTGGCATGGCCCCAGTCACGCAGGGAATCCATATTGCCGAGGTACAGGCACGACTCCAGCCCCTGGGCGATATTGGCGATTGCGCGGGTGATTTTGCGGGTAACGAAGGTTTCACCGCGGCGCGGGGATTCATGGTTGAAGAGAATACCGTTACAGGCGTACATGCCGTAGGATTCGCGGTAGTTAACGGTGATCCAGTAGGCGTACAGTTTGGCGACCGCATACGGAGATCGCGGGTAGAACGGCGTGGTTTCTTTCTGCGGAATTTCCTGCACCAGACCGTACAGTTCAGAGGTGGAAGCCTGATAAAAACGGGTTTTCTTTTCCAGACCGAGGAAGCGGATCGCCTCGAGCAGGCGCAGCGTACCCATCGCATCAACGTCTGCGGTATATTCCGGTGACTCAAAAGAGACCGCAACGTGGCTCATTGCGCCCAGGTTATACACTTCATCCGGCTGCACTTCACGCAAAATGCGTGTCAGGTTGGAGGTATCACTCAGGTCGCCATAATGCAGATGGAATTTCGGGTTGCAGGTGTGCGGATCCTGATAAATGTGATCCACGCGCTCGGTGTTGAATGACGATGCACGACGCTTAATACCATGCACCTCGTAACCTTTTTCCAGCAGAAACTCTGCCAGGTAAGAACCGTCTTGTCCGGTTACACCGGTGATGAGAGCGACTTTTGACATGTCTTATTCCTCTGTATTTTTTGAATTTATTCAGTTTCAACGCGTTCGCGTATCACCACTGCGGGATTCCCCCGGCAAACCACATTTGCCGGAAGCGTTTTAAAAACACTGCTTCGTGCACCCACGACGGTGCCGTCGCCAATCGTGACGCCAGGGGCAACAAAAACATCGGTTGCCAGCCAGCATTTCTCGCCAATCACAATAGGCGTAGCATTAATGGTGAAATGTTGACTTGCATGGTCGTGGCTACCGGTGCATAAATAACTTTTTTGCGATATCACCGAATGTGCGCCAATGGTTATTTCACCGAGGGTATATAAATTGACGTCATCGCCGACCCACGCGTAATCACCTAAGGTTAATTTCCACGGATAGGTAATTTTTACTGACGGACGAATAACTACGTTTTTTCCTATTTTTGCGCCGAATAAACGTAATAAAAATGCCCGCCAGCGATACAATACTTGTGGCGACCAGGCAAATATTGTTGCCTGTACTGCCCACCATAATTGCACTTTAATAGCGTTGCCGCCCCGGAACCCTTTCGGCACCGAGAAACCGCTTAAATCTTGCATTGGTTCTCCTTATATTCAGACTTTGTTATATAAGGCTTTCGTCTTTGAGGTAGTACGTTGGCGTAAATGCCAGGATAATTCAGCCCAAAAGCCAGGTACATGTAATATTTGTCGTTGGACTTTTTTGGCGTCAGCACACAATTCCATATTATTGGTGGTAGATACCCCACCCATGGAAAATTCAGACACCAGGCCATTGAGTTTTTTAAATGCATAACCGGCTTTATACATTTTGGCTGCCAGCGCGTAGTCGGAAGAAACTTTATACTCCAGGTCATAACGCCATTTTTTCAAGCCGGATACAGGGAAAAATATCGCCTGATGACTGGCGGGCAGGCTGTGATAAATATACCAGCCCGGTTTGGCGCTACGTTTAATTTTATGCCCGTCGCCAAAATCCAGCAGCGCATCGCCGGTGATCATCATGTTATCTTTTTGCATTTTTAACTTACGGACAAAATTTGCGGCATCCTGATGAAAAATATCGCCCGAATTGAGAAACAACGCGAACTTGCCTTGTGCCATCGTAATGCCTTTGTTCATGGCGTCGTAGATACCGTTATCTGGCTCGCTGACAAAGCGTAGGTTATAGATACCATTGAGATTTTCCAGATACTCACGGGTGCCGTCATTGGAACCGCCATCGACAACAATCCATTCGAAGCTGATATCTTCCGCCAGCGCCAGATGCGCCAGCGAGGCATGTGTTTTGACTATCCCTTCGAGGTTACGAAACGCGACAGTGATTATGCTAAGCAACATGTTCTTATTCTTACCTCGTAATATTTAACGCTTTTCGCAAAATAAACGGACAGACGATTAAAAATGCATATTCCGGGCTAAATATCGAACCGGTAAAAAACAGCGACACCGGAGTAAAAAGATATAATTGCACGCGAAAATTGCGGTTATCACCAAAAGCGTTGATCATCATTTTTATCACTTTCCCCATGTACCACAGCGATAAAAACACTGCGAACCAGGAAAAATAAATAATCAGCAGATACAAACCATTGTCTATGGTTTTTCCGACATCCGCACCGTTAAATATTCCGAATGATGCGACATATTCATAAAGTGAGCCAAATCTGACTACACCGTCAATATGGGTCAAAGAATAACCGACCATCACCAGCGGACCGACAATACGATAATATGATGACGATCCTTCCGTACCTAAATCGCCCAGACGGGTGGAAATATAAGGAAACGCGATTACCACACCAACCAGGAATACAGCCAGAGAAATCAATGCTAACGGTAACTTTTTCTTAATCGCCTCTTTATTCAGATATTGAAATGCCCACTCCAGCAAATAAAACAGGATAAAGGTCATAACCCCTGAAAACGATCCGGATAATATTATCCCTGCGAGAATCATAGCATCTGTTTTAGGCGTTTTGATACCAAACTGTTTGATGCTGAGCCAAATTGAGATTAATGCCAGAGCGAAAAATGCCGGTTCGAAATAAAGTGCTGTCGTGCGCTTGCCGCCGAATTTAATGAAATTCAGCACATAGCTGTTGCTGTAAATCAGATATTTCGAAATCGACTCCATAATACTGCTGCCACCGGTGAGGATAATTTGTGCCATCTCCACCGCCGCCAGCGCCACCACCAGCCCGACCACCAGATAAAAGAAACGTAATATCTTGCGATGGTTGTGTGGCGAAATTGTTTTAAAACGAATACTCCACACCATGCCAATAATGATCACAATATAGACAAACAGCATAGTTGAAGTGACGTATTTACTGGCATCCAGCGACTGACCAAACAGATAGTTAAACGCCGTGAGTCCCGCGCCAATCCCTAAGGCAATCATCAATTTTTTAACGCTGATGCGTTCTAAAAACAGCAGTAACAAGACAGGTAAAAAAGTGACGATGGTGATGGGGAAACTTTCGCCAAGCTGGGCGATTTTGACGTTAACCAGCAGATAAATCAGCGGCAGCAACAGGTAGCTACAGATTCTGATAGAAGTTGACATACTCCTCCAGCATCTGTTGTCCACTGTAGGCGGCGCGGCTGCGTTGGCTGAACTCAGCCAGCGTGGTACCAAATATCGCCTGCGCGATTTCCGGTTTGCTTAACTGCACCAGTTGCAGCACCTCTTCTTCGCTGACGGTTTTACCGCCGGATTTTTGCAACACTTCCCGCGCCGCATCGCTATGGGTGGCAATCACCGGCACGCCAATCGATAGCGCCTCACACAAAATCAGCGGGTAGTTATCGACGCGAGAACTGAATACCAGCGCATCCATCTGATTGAGCGCGCTCATCAGCTTACGTTTGTCGGTTTCAAAGCCGTGATTAACCACGTTGCCAGCGGTGAACGGCGAGAACTTACCAAAGGTATGCAGTTCAATTTTGTCGCCCAGCGCCATCATCTCGCGTACCAGTTGCTGGTTAGTTTTGCCGTCGTAACGCAGATCATGCGCCACCACCGCGATTTTCGGCTTGCCCTGGGTTTCGCGCACCGGAGGCAAGTCCGCCAGAATCGCTTCAGTTGCCATATCAATGCCATTATTGATAATCCGGCAACGCCCTGGACCGTACAGGCTATTGAAAGCGTCAGCCACATGCTGGCTGGGGGAAATAAACTGACAGCCCAGCGCCAGCATCTCACGGAATAACTGGCGTTTGCCCGCCACCAGTTGGTGTGCGCGATCAATCTTCACCGGCGGATAGTTATTTAAGGTCGGGCATTTCTGGCAGCCTGTTTTCCAGCCTTCGCAACCGTCGGTAAAGGCGCAGCGTCCGGTAACGCTCCAGTGATCGTGCAGCGTCCAGACCAGAGTGGCGTCCGGTTTATGGTTTTTCACCTTTTCGCAAAAGCGCACCACGCTCTTAAGATTTAGCCAGTAGCTGTGCAGCACATGAAAATGCAGGACCACCGGACCCGGTGTGCGAGTAATGGTGCGATATAACTCATTGAAATTGCCAAACAGATCGCGATTAAACAGACGAAACAGGGCAATATTCGCCATTGCGGTCATCCGCGGCGTATGTTTGATGACCTGCGGATAGTTCTGATGGCTGACGCTCTCTTTGCCGCCTTTGCCGTAACCGTAGACAAAATGTGACGCCAGCCCCTGTTGCAGCGCGCGCTGGTGGAGATCTAACGCCACACCTGCTGCCCCGCCTTCCGCCAGTCGCACATTAAATTGCAGAATATTCATTTAATTACCTTCACTCGCGCTTTTTCTCCCACCACCAGCGCGTTGTCCGGGACAGAGTCGAGCACCACACTGCCCGCGCCCACGGTGACGTTGTTACCAAGCGTGATATCACCAAGAATAATGACGTTGGCACCGAGTTCGACGCCGTTGCCAATGTGTGGACATGCCATGTTATCGGCACCACGATTGCCGATAGTGACGCCGTGACGAATGGTGAAATCATCCCCCGCTACCACGTTTTTATTGATCACTACGGCGTAACCGTGATGGATAGTAAAGCGGCGGCCAATGGTCGCGGCGGCCTGGATTTCATAACCGAAAAAGCATTCGGTGATAATGCGATACAGCACCAGCAGCGGGGCCGCCCAAAGATTGTTGAGGACGTTCTTTTTGCGCCACACCGAACAAAAATGAGCAACACGATAGGCAAGTACCATGCAGCACGGGCGTAAACTCCAGCTGTTGGCACGCAGATCTTCCAGCATCTTTAGCGCCCCCGAATACCATCAGCCAGACGTTTGCCGTTACGCACCGACAGCAGCGTCAGCAAAGTGCGCCAGGTCATGCGTTTATTGCGGATCTGGTAGAGGGTAAACAGCTGATATTTTTTGCTGGCGCGGTCGAATTTGTCTTTGTGCTTGCGGTAAAAGTGGAAGTATCCGGAGAATTTTTTCGGTGACGAGGTGATCTGCATTTCACCGTGATTGATATGCAGGATCTGCGTCGCCTCTTCCACTTTCCACGGTTCACCATACTCCACCACCATCCGCAGGAAGATGTCGTAATCCTGTGCCGCTTTCAGTTCGGTATCGAACAAACACTCTTTGAAACGCCACGCCCAGGTAAAGACCTGATTGCCAATGATATTGCGTTTATAGAACAGGCGGCGTGAATACGGCGATTTGGGATACAGCGGCAAGCTTGCCGGTTGGGAATAGACTTCGCCCTGGCAAACGTAGTCGTTAGCGTACAAAAAGGCGTGTGTGACCAGTTGCTGTTTATGGGCGAGGAAGACGCTCAGACGGTTGGGCGTCCATTCATCATCGTCATCGATCCCGGTAATGTATTCCCCTTGCGCCAGCATAATCGCCTGGTTACGTACCGCGCACGCCCCGCTGTTAATGTCGTTGTGAATGTAGGTGATACGCGGATCGTTGAGGGCGCTGACGTACTGTTGCAGTTGTTCCCAGGAGGTGGAGCAATCATCCACGATGATCATCTCCCAGTTACTGTAGTCCTGGCGCAGGACCGATTTTATCGCCCGAATCGCCAGTTGTTGGCGGTTCCAGGTCGGCATATAGATTGAGATCAGCGGATTGTCTTTCATAGGTTGTTCTCCCGGCTTATGAGCTGGTTTGCTTGCCGGATGCGGCGTGAACGCCTTATCCGGCCTACGGGGCGGTGCGAATGCAGGCGTCGTTATTTCGCATCCGACTTATATTCGTATTCGTAATAGCCATAATCCTGATACGCGCTGGCGCGGCGGAAGATGGAGTTCAGAATCACCCCTTTCACCGGAATACCGTTTTGCTCAAAGCGGCTCAGACTGGTTTCCACTTCTTTCAATGTGTTGACCGCATAACGCGCCACCATTAATGTGGTTCCGACATGACGACCAACAATTGCCGCATCGGTCACTGCCAGAATCGGCGGCGTATCAATCAACACCAGGTCATAGTTTTTACTCGCCCAGTTCACCAGTTCGGCAAAGCGTTCGCTCATCAACAGTTCAGAAGGATTTGGCGGCACCTGACCGCGCGGGATCAGGTCAAATTTGGCAATAGAGGTCGGTTTAGCAGCGGTAGTAATATCGCCCTGACCAATCAGAATTTCCGACAGGCCATTAACGTTATTAGTGCCCAACAGCTCGTGGGTGTAGCCTTTGCGCATATCGCAGTCGATCAACAACACGCGTTTATTGGTCTGGCTGATCACCGCCGCCAGGTTGGCGCAGACAAAGGTTTTACCAATTGACGGGCTAACCCCGGTCATCATCAACACATTGTTCTGTGCCTGCATCATCGCGAAGTGCAGACTGGTACGCAGACTGCGGATGGCTTCAATCGCCAGATCGGTTGGATTCCCCACCGCCAGTAGCTGGCTCTGTTTATAGCGTTTAATCCCTTTGATGGTTTTGACGCTATCACGCGCTTTCTGCCATTCCGACAGCGGGATGCTGGCATAGACGCTAATACCGTGTTCTTCCAGTACTTGCGGGCTTTCAATGCCGCGATTAAACAACGAGCGCAGCAGCACACCCACGATAGAAAGCATCAGGCCAAGGATAATCGCGCCGAGGATAATCAGCCCTTTCTTCGGTTTCAGCACGCCAGGCTGAGTGATTGCCGGGTCAACAATGCGCACATCGCCGACGGTGCTGGCCTCGGTGATTTTCAGCTCCTGCTCTTTATTCAGCAGTTGCATATAGACCTGCTGACCAGACTCGACATCGCGGGTCAGGCGCACAATCTCCTGCTGGGTTTTCGGCATCGCCGTTACGCGACCGTTAAGTTTGGCTTTCTCTTCTTCCAGCGCCTGACGTTTCTCCAGCAGCGTGCGGTACGCCGGGTGAACTTTGGTGTACAGCTTGGAGATTTCCGCCTCTTTAAAGGTCAGTTCGTTCAACTGCGCATCGATGTTCACCATCGAATCGAGCACCGCTTTTGCTTCCAGCGGCAGATCAACAGAATCTTTATCCTGACGGAAGGCATTCAGTTTGTTTTCGGCAACATCCAAGCGGCTACGTACTTCCGGTAACTGTTGCGCGAGGAAGGCGAGGCTTTTCGACGCTTCCGCCGATTTGCGCTCAATATTTTGTTCCTGATAGTTACGGGCGATGCTATTAAGAATGTCGCGGATCTGTTCGCGATCTTCACCGGTATAAGTCAGGCTCAGTACGCCTGCGTCTTTGCCGTTCTCCGTTACCGTCAGGCTGTTTTGCAGTTGATTGATCATCCCCAGCGTGGAGTATTTGGTGACGGTAAACTCACTGCCCGGGCGGGCGTGAATGGCTTCAACCATCAGCGTGACGCCTTCTTTTTTCAGCATCTGGCCCGCTTGTCCACGGGCGCTAAAGCCGCCATCACTGCTCAGGGTGTAGTTTTTATCGTCCAGCACATTAAGCGTAAACACCTGATCCGCCATCTCTTTCGGGCGGTTAAAGGTGGTCACTTTCACCGTCTCGTTCTGACGTCCCATCAAACGATCCCAGCCCGCACCGAAAATCGGTAACGTGTTTTTGCTCACTGCAATATCGAGGTCGAGATCGTCCACCGTTTTACCAAGCACCAGACGCGAACGAATCAACTGGATCTCGGCGTCCGATGCAGGCGGTTTGTTGGCTAATGCCGAGCCGATATCCTGCACCAGCGAATTGCCGCTGCTTTGCTCGATTTGTACCAGTGCGTCGGCACTATAAATCGGCGTGGCGAAGAAGGTGTAAACCACGGCACAGAGGGCAAATACGGCGGTGATGCCAATCACCCACCAGCGCGCTTCAATGACGGTGCCGATCAGGCGACCAATATCGATTTCATCACTGCCCGTTACCGGAGCGGCATGTTGTTTTACTTTTTCTGTCATTCTTATACCTGCTCTGCGTTCAATGCCTGCGCCCACTGGCGGGCAGACCGTTCAAGTAATGTGTACACCGCTGCAAACGTTTCCCGGCTTTTGCGATACGGATCGGGGATTTCACATTCGTTATCCCAGTGACCAAACAGCATCACTTTGCCGCGCATCTCAGGTGCCATCTCGCATAAGCGTTCGATATGGCGCTTTTCCATGGTCAAAATCAGGTCATAGTTGCGACACAGACGGCGGCTGATTTGCCGTGCACAGTGACCTTCCAGAGACAGTTGATGTTCTGCGGCGACGCTGATAGCGGTAGGATCAGCGCCCTTACCGACCAGCGCGCCGAGTCCAGCGGACTCCACTTTCAGTTCCGGGTGATAACGTTGCAGTAAGCGTTCCGCCGTCGGGGAACGGCAAATATTGCCGACACAGACAACTAAGATGTTGTTAAACATGACGATTACCAGTTATGAATGTCGCTGGCTGTATCCGTCATGTAACGGACACCGCTAATAGTTGGCAGCAACTGATTGATCAGACGGTTCCAGCGGGAAACCGGGGCGGTGGTGACATACACCACGTCATAAGGTTGCAGGCGGAATTCTGTCGCCATCACCAGCGACGTCGCATCGGACATATCCAGCTGGTAGATATTGGCAATCTTGCCATTACGCCCGCCCTCGCCTTTCAGCGGACGAATGACAAAGATGCCGCTGGCGTTGGAGGTGGTCATGTCGATGCCTTCAGCATTACCCAGGGCTTCAGTCAGGGTCATGCCGCTAAAGTCCATTTTCAGGGTGCTCTGTTTCTTCACTTCACCCATCACAAATACTTTCAGATCATCATTACGTGGCACGTAGAGAATATCGCCGGGGTAAAGCAGGCGATTCTGGTTGAGGTCGCCGTTTTGCATCAGCGCCTGCAAAGAAATGCGCTCTTCACGACCATTGTGTGTTAGCACCACGTTGCGCCAGTCAGCGGTGTCGGTCAGGCCACCTGCGGCGTTGATGGCGTCGAGAATAGTCAGTGGCACGTTGGTGATCGCCTGTTGACCGGATTTATTCACCTGACCGGAGATATAGGCCTTTTGTGAGCGGAAGGCGGCGATATTAACGTCCACCTGCGGGTCAGCGATGTACGTCGCTAAGCGCCCGGTAATATCACTGCGGATTTCAGCGAGCGTTTTCCCGACTACGTGGACCTTGCCGATATACGGGTAAAACATAGTGCCGTCAGGCTGTACCCAGTTGCCGGTGTCGCTGGAGCTGCGGTACTGACCGGCTGGCGTGGTGAGTTCCGGGTGATCCCAGACGGTGACATTAAGAACGTCCCCCGGCCCGACGCGATACTGGTAATTCGCGATCTCACTTTCCAGCGTCATATTGGGGCGCGCTACATTCGGGCGTGGGCGTAATTGGTCAATCAGGCGCGGGGTCAGCGGATAAACATTCACCATTTTGTCGAGATCGAAATCAGCGTCCTGCTGTTTGATGACGTCTTTGCCCATCGTCGACATATTGCTGCCCGGAAGTACTGTGCAACCGCTTATCAAGGTTACTGACACCAATAATGGCATCAATTTCATTTTGGATTTCATCATTGTTTATTTATCACTTTGGCAGAGTAATTATCCTGTGCACTATTAATAGCAATGTCGCCATGCACATTTACCTTGCAGTTAATTGAATAAAAATTTAACTGGCATCAGTCCTAAAAAAATTGATTTCATCCGCAGGCTATTGACAGAATAATTCAGACTGGTCTTTCAGGCATCCAGACACGCTACCGCCCCTGGCTTTTTAGCTACCAATACACTGATTTAGTTTAATTTTTCACACCCTCTCAGCATGCAGTCGTTGATGAGAAAGGGTTATTGCGGAAATTAACTTCCGAATATAAGGTGACATTATGGTAATTGAATATTGGCTCTCCAATAATGCAGGAGGAAGTGTTACAGCTAACGGAATAGCAGGCAAGGTAACAATTCGGCAATTGGCTATTTTTAAGAATTATATTAAGTGTCATTCAATATGGTTTTTAGGAGTTTCTTTAGGTTGACAATATTTAATATTGCGCCTCCACATGCGATATTTCTTAAATAATGTTTTATTATTACCACTTTTAATTCAGGGATAATGTGAGGTTATTACCCTCAAATAATATGAGATAAATAGTGCTGCAACATTGCATTTTTGCCCCGATTTATCCATGATCGAATTGTGACATTTGTCATACAACGAATAGGTTTTGTACTTACTATGGAATGGATTGCCGATCCGTCTATCTGGGCCGGGTTAATCACGCTGATTGTGATCGAACTGGTCCTCGGCATTGATAACCTGGTCTTTATTGCCATCCTCGCCGAAAAACTACCGCCGAAGCAGCGCGACCGCGCACGGGTTACCGGGCTGCTGCTGGCGATGTTAATGCGCCTGTTACTGCTGGCGTCAATCTCCTGGCTGGTCACCCTGACTCAACCGCTGTTCAGCTTCCGCTCGTTTACCTTTAGCGCCCGCGACTTAATCATGCTGTTTGGTGGTTTCTTCCTGTTGTTCAAAGCCACGATGGAGCTGAACGAACGGCTGGAAGGGAAAGACAGCAATAATCCCACACAACGCAAAGGTGCGAAGTTCTGGGGCGTGGTGACGCAAATTGTGGTACTGGACGCCATCTTCTCACTCGACTCAGTGATTACCGCCGTCGGGATGGTCGACCATTTACTGGTCATGATGGCCGCCGTGGTTATCGCTATCAGCCTGATGTTGATGGCCAGCAAGCCGTTAACGCAATTTGTTAACAGTCACCCGACCATCGTTATTCTCTGCTTAAGCTTCCTGTTGATGATTGGCTTTAGCCTGGTGGCAGAAGGTTTCGGCTTCGTCATTCCGAAAGGCTACCTGTACGCTGCCATTGGTTTCTCGGTGATGATCGAGGCGCTCAATCAGTTGGCTATCTTTAACCGGCGACGTTTTCTTTCCGCTAACCAGACGCTACGCCAGCGGACTACCGAAGCGGTAATGCGCCTGCTTAGCGGGCAAAAAGAAGATGCGGAACTGGACGCCGAAACCGCGTCCATGCTGGTGGATCATGGTAACCAGCAGATCTTTAATCCGCAGGAACGGCGGATGATTGAGCGGGTACTTAATCTTAACCAGCGTACTGTCAGCAGCATTATGACGTCGCGCCACGATATTGAGCATATCGATCTCAACGCGCCGGAAGACGAGATCCGCCAGTTGCTGGAGCGAAATCAGCATACGCGGCTGGTGGTTACCGACGGTGATGACGCAGAAGATTTGCTCGGTGTTGTTCACGTTATCGACCTGCTACAACAGTCACTGCGTGGCGAACCGCTCAACCTGCGGGTGTTGATTCGCCAGCCGCTGGTGTTCCCGGAAACCTTGCCGTTGTTACCTGCCCTGGAGCAGTTCCGTAATGCCCGCACGCACTTTGCTTTTGTGGTGGATGAGTTTGGCTCGGTGGAAGGGATTGTGACATTAAGTGACGTCACTGAAACCATTGCCGGTAACTTACCGAACGAAGTGGAAGAGATCGACGCCCGCCATGATATTCAGAAGAATGCGGACGGTTCCTGGACGGCGAATGGTCATATGCCGCTGGAAGATCTGGTGCAATATGTGCCGCTGCCGCTGGATGAAAAACGTGAATATCACACCATTGCCGGGCTGTTGATGGAATATTTACAGCGTATTCCAAAACCTGGCGAAGAAGTTCAGGTGGGGGATTATTTGCTTAAAACGTTGCAGGTAGAAAGCCATCGCGTGCAGAAGGTGCAGATTATTCCGCTGCATAAGGATGGCGAGTTGGAGTACGAGGTGTGATGGTATCGGTCATTTTACCCGATAGCCGAAAGGAATAAGATGAGGGAACCGCGCCAGCGGCGATTTACCGCCGGGAGCCCGGGTTGCCAGGGTGGTGGCGATTGAGCCACCCTGGCACGTTCACCGGCTTGAGCGTTCCATAGTAGTGAGGAACATCAAGTGAACGGAACAGCCTTCGATCTTACATATTCAGAATATAATGGTGCCGCCGCGAACGCCTGATGCGACGCTTTACGCGTCTTATCAGGCCTACAGGACAGGTCACCTGGTAACCTACATCTTCTCCAGCAACTTCTTCACATCTTTGCCATTGCGGGAATCTTTATTCCGCTCGGCCCAGTCATTCAGGCGACGTTTCGCTTCGTCCTGTAGATGTTTGCGCAGTAACTGATCCACTTGCAGACTGTAATTGAGTTGCTGCCAGTTGCCATAAACCCGCAGCGGTACTGGCGTTTCTTTGAGGAAATCAATCAGTTTGCTTTCCCCGTTCCAGCCACCCACGACCCGAATATCAAACTGGGTGTCGCAGGTTTGATCTGCCAGATTCAACATGCCTTCCCCTGTCAGCGCCAGCACAGGCGATTGACCTTGCATGTCGTTTAACGTCACGACGCCATCCTTCAACGTCAAATCGGTGGTAAAGCGGTCAAGCCGCGTCACGTTATCAAAGTTTTCAGCGGCCTTCACATCACCGCCATTACGCTCTACCGCTTGCTGAATCATCTGCTGGAAGTTCATCCCTTCCATGCGCGTGTCGGTCATTTCGACATGTGCCTGTCCTTGCCAGTTGTGGCGGAATGCGTCGGCATCTATGTCAGCACCGGAGAAATCACCAGCCAGTGACATTTTTCCGGTCAACGAAATCGGATAGTTAAACGCCTTCAGAATGGTACCAATCTCAACGTTTTCCAGCCGTGGCTGGAAGTTTATCCGCGGATTTATTGATGTCGCGTCCAGCGTGCCCGGCAGTGAAACCTGTCCACCGTTAAGCTTGCCCTGCAGTTGAGTAATTTCCAGCAAACCCGACTTGTTGGTCATTTGCGTGGCAACATCTGTAAAATTCATTCCGCGCCAGCGCACGTTACTGGCCTGCAACAAAATATCAGCCGTAAAGCCTTGCAGTCCCTGATAGGCCGGTTCATCAATACGCGAAGAAATAACCGGGCGCGGCAACGTTGATTGGCTCTGCCCCTGCTGCGCGGCACCGTTTTCACCATTCGCGGTTTCATTAAGCGGGATGAGGTTGTCAAGATTCAGTTGCGGGAATTGCAGTCTCAGCTGCCATTCAGGTTTCTCTGTCAGCGTGACCTGTGCTTGCCCGCTCAGCGTACTGTCATTGGCGGTCAAGCTGATTTGGTTAAATGAAAGGCGTTTATGTGACTCCTGCCACTGGGCCTGGAAACTCCCCTGCCCCTGAATACCTTGTTTTGGTAAATCGGCACCCTGCAACTGCCAGTTAATTTGTTCAATAGCCGCCGTTAAATCATGCGGATAATCAGAAGCATCTACCGTACCGTTAAGGGATATTGTGAGATCGCGCTGATCGCGATTAACCCGCCCGGAGAACTCAAATGAGCCACGATGTTGGGGATCTTGTTCCATTTGCAGGCGGATATTGCGGATTGTCACCTGCTCGTCATCTTCATGCTGGAACACCAGCACGCTGTCCGCCACCTTAAGACTGGATATATCAAACGACCATCCGCGATCGTCTGACAGATCCGGCAAGGTATTGTCGCGCGGTGCAACCGGAGCGTCTTCACTGCGCACCGCTTCCGTCTGCGGCGTCAGTTGGATCACTGCCCCTTTTAGCATCACCTGCTTAACGCTCAGTTGATGACTCAGTAGTGGTAAAAGCGCCACGTCCAGACGCATGTTGTCGGCGCGAACCAGTGGCTGGCTTGCGCCCTGGGCGGTGAGAGACATTCGCCCGGAGAGGATACTAAGCTGCGGCCAGACGTGCCAACGCAGTGGCCCGTCGAGCTGCAATTGATAACCGCTACGTGCAGCAACTTGCTTGACCATATAGTCGCGGAAATCATTCGGATTCACCAGCAACACTAACGCAGATAACCCGGCCACCAGCACGACCAGGAGTATCATCAGCGTCGTCAGAAATCGTCTCATGGTATCCTCAATGGGCCTGAATTAGTCTTTATCGATTCGGCTGGCTACCGCGCCCTGCTGGTTGCGATATTTCGCATCTTCACGGCGGTTGTAAGGTCGCGCCGCCGGGCCGGAAAGCGGCTCAAAGCTCAGCGCACCAATTAACATGCCCGGACGCAGCGCCAGCGGCAGCTTACCGGAGTTGTAGAACTCCAGCACAATGCAACCAGACCAGCCCGGATCGATGCGGTGCGCGGTGACGTGCACCATCAGCCCCAGACGCGCCAGTGAGGAACGCCCGTCCAGCCAGCCCACCAGATCGGCTGGCAGCGTCACCGACTCCAGCGTCACCGCCAGCGCCAGCTCTCCTGGGTGAAGATAGAACGCCTCGCCCTCGTCGAGAACGATCTCATCGCTCATCACGCGGTCAAGCGCGGCGCTCACTTCATCTTTGGGACCGCTCAGATCGATAAACGCTGCCGTGTGACCACGGAAGGTACGAAATTTATTGCCCAGGCGTACATCCACCGTCGCGCCGTTAATACGCTCCACTGGCGGACGTGGGTTGATCGACAAACGGCCTTCATCAAGCCAGGCTTCAATATCTCGGTCACACAGACGCATGGCATTTTCTCCTTTCGCGCATCACTCCCTTAACGCCAATTACGTCAAGGGCATACCAGGTTATCACTGAACGGTACACAATTTATCAAGCTTATTCAAAGAACTGACTTATTTTCGCTTTCAATATATCGATCGCGATGCGGTTTTTCCCGCCGCGCGGCACGATAATGTCCGCATATTGTTTAGAAGGCTCAATGAATTGCAGGAACATCGGGCGCACGGTTTTTTGATATTGCGCCATCACTGAATCCATTGAACGCCCACGCTCGTTAACGTCACGCTTGATGCGGCGCATCAGGCAGATATCCAGCGGGGTATCAACGAAAATGGAGAAGTTAAGTTCGTCACGCAAACGCGCATCCGTCAGCAACAAAATGCCTTCGAGAATGATGACCTTCTTCGGCTCAACCGTCACCGTTTCTTTCATACGCGTATGTTCAACATAGCTGTAAACCGGCAGGTCAATTGCCGAGCCGCGTTTCAACGCTTGTAAATGCTCAAGCAGCAGACTGTGATCCATCGCGCTGGGATGGTCGTAGTTGGTCTTAACGCGTTCTTCCATCGACAGATGGCTTTGATCTTTGTAATAGCAGTCTTCGGGAATTACGCCGATGTGTTCATCACCGACTTGCTCACGCAATTCACGATAAAGGGTACTGGCAATAAGACTCTTGCCGGAAGCCGATGCGCCAGCGATACCGATAATGACGCACTGATGAGACTGATCAGTCATATATTTAGCGACCTGATTAACCTGGATGTTAGGAAGGGGGCGACGAAGCGCCAAACGCGGCAATTATAGGGATTTCATCCGCCTGATACCAGTCGAATAGCGTTGCCGCGCGCTCAGAGTTAATTGTTGACGAAGAATTCCCGGTGGCAAATTACGTTGATCAGTTTTATACAAGGTAAAAAATGTTATACGCAGTTGCGCAAATTATCCGCCTTTACGTCACTTTATGAGCAATTCGCATATAAAATGTAAAACTTTTGTACTAGCATAAACACAGAAACGAATACTGGCGACCAGGTCTTGCGGATAAAGCGGTAATGAGCAAACAATCACAGCATGTATTAATTGCCCTGCCCCACCCGCTGCTTCACCTGGTCAGTTTAGGTTTAGTCTCGTTTATCTTTACCCTTTTCTCGCTTGAGCTTTCGCAGTTTGGCACCCAACTCGCCCCACTGTGGTTCCCGACGTCCATCATGATGGTGGCGTTTTATCGCCATGTCGGGCGCATGTGGCCGGGAATTGCGCTGAGCTGTTCGCTGGGAAATATCGCCGCATCCATCCTGCTTTTTTCCACCAGCTCGCTGAACATGACCTGGACGACCATCAATATTGTTGAAGCCGTGGTCGGGGCAGTGCTGCTACGTAAATTGCTGCCGTGGTATAACCCCTTGCAAAATCTGGCTGACTGGCTGCGTCTGGCACTCGGCAGCGCCATTGTTCCGCCTCTGTTGGGGGGTGTTCTGGTTGTCCTGCTGACGCCCGGAGACGATCCTCTCAGGGCATTTTTGATATGGGTACTGTCAGAATCCATCGGCGCTCTGGCACTGGTGCCGCTGGGATTGTTATTTAAACCACACTATCTGCTGCGCCATCGCAACCCACGGTTGCTTTTTGAGTCGCTGCTCACGTTAGCCATCACACTGACGTTAAGCTGGCTTTCGATGCTGTATCTGCCGTGGCCTTTTACTTTCATTATTGTGCTGTTGATGTGGAGCGCCGTGCGCCTGCCACGAATGGAAGCCTTTTTGATCTTCCTTACCACGGTGATGATGGTGTCGCTGATGATGGCCGCGGATCCCTCCCTGCTTGCTACGCCGCGTACGTACCTGATGAGCCATATGCCGTGGCTACCGTTTTTGCTGATCCTGCTGCCCGCCAACATCATGACCATGGTGATGTATGCCTTTCGTGCGGAACGCAAACACATTTCCGAAAGCGAAACCCGCTTTCGAAACGCGATGGAATATTCCGCTATCGGCATGGCGTTAGTGGGCACCGAGGGACAATGGCTGCAATCCAACAAAGCACTCTGCCAGTTTCTCGGTTACAGTCAGGAAGAGCTGCGCGGACTCACCTTCCAGCAACTGACCTGGCCGGAGGATCTCAATAAAGATCTCCAACAGGTTGAAAAGCTGATAAGCGGTGAAATAAACACCTATTCAATGGAAAAACGTTACTACAACCGCAATGGCGATGTTGTCTGGGCGTTGCTTGCCGTCTCTCTGGTGCGCCACACGGATGGCACGCCGCTCTATTTTATCGCTCAGATTGAAGACATTAACGAGCTAAAACGCACCGAACAGGTGAATCAGCAACTGATGGAGCGCATCACTCTGGCTAACGAAGCGGGCGGGATTGGCATCTGGGAGTGGGAGTTGAAGCCGAATATTTTTAGCTGGGATAAGCGGATGTTCGAGCTGTATGAAATTCCTCCACATATCAAACCGAACTGGCAGGTGTGGTACGAGTGCGTGCTGCCGGAAGATCGCCAGCATGCCGAAAAAGTGATTCGTGATTCGTTGCAATCACGCTCGCCCTTTAAACTGGAATTTCGCATTACCGTAAAAGACGGTATTCGCCATATCCGCGCCCTCGCCAACCGGGTACTGAATAAAGAAGGCGAAGTCGAACGCCTGCTCGGCATTAATATGGATATGACTGAGGTTAAACAGCTTAACGAGGCATTGTTTCAGGAAAAAGAGCGCCTGCACATTACGCTGGACTCCATCGGCGAAGCCGTGGTCTGTATTGATATGGCAATGAAAATTACCTTTATGAATCCAGTGGCGGAGAAGATGAGCGGCTGGACGCAGGAAGAAGCATTAGGTGTTCCGCTCCTGACGGTGTTGCATATTACTTTTGGCGACAACGGACCATTAATGGAAAACATTTACAGTGCCGACACCTCACGTTCCGCGATTGAACAAGATGTGGTGTTGCACTGCCGGAGCGGCGGCAGTTACGACGTGCATTACAGTATTACGCCGTTAAGTACTCTGGACGGCAGCAATATTGGTTCGGTTCTGGTGATTCAGGACGTTACCGAATCACGCAAAATGCTGCGCCAGCTGAGCTACAGCGCCTCCCATGATGCACTGACGCATCTCGCCAACCGCGCCAGTTTTGAGAAACAACTGCGTATCCTGCTGCAAACGGTAAACAGTACACATCAGCGACATGCCCTGGTGTTTATCGATCTTGATCGCTTTAAAGCGGTGAATGACAGCGCCGGGCATGCGGCGGGTGACGCTTTGCTGCGCGAACTGGCGTCGTTAATGCTGAGTATGCTGCGTTCCAGCGACGTGCTGGCGCGACTCGGTGGGGATGAATTTGGTCTGCTGCTACCAGACTGTAATGTTGAAAGCGCGCGTTTTATCGCTACACGCATTATCAGTGCCGTGAATGACTATCACTTTATATGGGAAGGCCGTGTGCATCGGGTAGGTGCCAGTGCCGGGATTACCTTGATTGATGACAACAATCATCAGGCGGCAGAAGTGATGTCGCAGGCTGATATCGCCTGTTATGCCTCCAAAAATGGTGGCCGGGGCCGGGTGACGGTTTACGAACCGCAGCAAGCTGCCGCACATAGCGAACGGGCGGCGATGTCGCTTGATGAACAGTGGCGGATGATTAAAGAGAATCAGTTGATGATGCTCGCCCACGGTGTCGCTTCGCCACGGATCCCGGAAGCGCGTAATTTGTGGCTGATTTCACTTAAGCTCTGGAGTTGCGAAGGCGAGATTATTGATGAACAAACATTTCGTCGTAGCTTCAGCGATCCGGCGCTTAGCCATGCTCTTGACCGCCGGGTATTCCACGAATTTTTCCAGCAGGCCGCAAAAGCGGTTGCCAGTAAAGGCATAAGCATCTCCCTCCCCCTTTCCGTTGCCGGTTTGAGTAGCGCCACGCTGGTGAATGATCTGCTTGAGCAGCTGGAAAATAGCCCTCTACCACCACGGTTATTACATCTGATTATTCCGGCTGAAGCGATTTTAGATCACGCAGAAAGCGTGCAAAAACTGCGGCTGGCGGGATGTCGGATAGTGCTCAGCCAGGTGGGCCGCGATCTGCAAATCTTCAACTCGCTGAAAGCGAATATGGCAGATTACCTGCTACTTGATGGTGAGTTATGCGCCAACGTGCAGGGTAATTTGATGGATGAGATGCTGATTACGATTATTCAGGGGCACGCTCAGCGACTCGGGATGAAAACCATCGCCGGGCCAGTCGTTTTACCCTTAGTGATGGATACGCTTTCTGGCATCGGCGTCGATCTGATTTATGGTGAGGTGATTGCCGATGCCCAACCGCTGGATTTGCTGGTGAATAGCAGTTATTTCGCGATTAACTGAGGGAGCGTTTGCCCATTGCCTGATGCGACGCTAACGCGTCTTATCAGGCCTACAAATCGCTCATTCCGCAAGGCGCTCGCACCGCTTCCGGCGACCAACGTCATGCTTCGTCTGGCTGCCAGCCTTCCGTATACCAGATATGCAACAGCGCATAAGAACGCCAGGGCTTCCAGCGCTCGGCATAACGGCGGATTTGCGCCGGTGTCATTCCCGGAAATCGCTGTTTAATCAGATAATCATCCGGCAGGAAAACATCTTTCGCCTGCCAGCCACGCAAAGCAAAATAATTCGCCGTCCAGCTCCCGATACCCGGAAAAGTTTGCAGCGTTTTCATCGCCTGCTCCACATCGCCCGGTATTGTCATTGGTAAGGTGCCCTCCAGCGCCGCATTTGCCAGATGAATCAGCGCCTCTGCCCGTTTCAACGGCATACCTAACGCTTTTAATGCCTGCGGGTCTGCTGCTGCCAGCCGCTGAGGCGTGGGGAAGCAGATATACTCCGGAAAATCATCCAGCCGTTCGCCATAAAGCTGTGCCACTCTGGCGGTCAATTTTGCCGCCATCGCCACGCTCACCAGTTGGCCTAAAATCGCCCGCACGCCCTGCTCAAAAGCATCAACACTGCCGGGTAAACGCAATCCGGGCCGCGCCGCGCCTAACTTGCCCAACGCACCGTTAACAATCTGCGGGTTACATTGCAGATCAAGCAGGCGGCTCATTTTCGCCAGACACTCAGCGGCAACGGGTTCTAAACCTACACTTAAATTTATGTGCAGAGTATGGCGGGCTATATCCGGAACAGCAGTCACCACGCCGCGATATTCGCCCACCGCCAGACTACGGGCATAATAACTGTCCGCGACCGTTTCCACACCGCTCACCGCACGGGCGGCGAGAAATCCCAACATCCACGACCAGTCATACGGCGACTGCCAGTTCAGGGTATACATCGCATCTCCTTATTCATCCGCTTTCAGCATAAACGTTATTCAGACGCTACGCTTTGCTTTCATATTCCGGTTGTCGCGACGGCAACATTTCGCTAAAGTCACGCCCCTTCTTCACCGGCATGGGGATTAATTCGTGTTTATTGGTTTTGATTACGGTACAGCAAACTGTTCAGTGGCGGTCATGCGTGACGGTAAACCGCAATTACTGAAAATGGAAAACGACAGCACGCTGCTGCCTTCAATGCTTTGTGCGCCAACGCGTGAAGCGGTAAGCGAATGGTTGTACCGCCATCATGATGTTCCGGCAGACGACGATGAAACGCAGGCGCTGTTGCGTCGGGCGATTCGTTATAACCGCGAAGAAGATATCGATGTTACGGCGAAAAGCGTGCAGTTCGGACTTTCCTCACTGGCACAGTACATTGATGATCCGGAAGAAGTGTGGTTTGTGAAATCACCAAAATCGTTCCTCGGTGCCAGCGGCTTAAAACCGCAGCAGGTAGCGCTGTTTGAGGATCTGGTCTGCGCAATGATGTTGCACATTCGCCAGCAGGCGCAGGCACAGCTGCCAGAAACGATTACTCAGGCGGTGATCGGTCGCCCTATCAACTTCCAGGGGCTTGGCGGCGATGAAGCAAACACCCAGGCGCAGGGGATTCTGGAACGCGCGGCGAAGCGTGCCGGATTCAGGGACGTGGTATTCCAGTACGAGCCGGTCGCGGCTGGGCTGGATTACGAAGCCACCTTGCAGGAAGAAAAACGGGTGCTGGTGGTGGATATCGGCGGTGGTACGACTGACTGTTCATTGCTGCTGATGGGGCCGCAGTGGCGTTCGCGTCTCGATCGTGAAGCCAGTCTGCTGGGTCACAGTGGTTGCCGTATTGGCGGTAACGATCTGGATATCGCACTGGCGTTTAAAAACCTGATGCCGTTATTGGGCATGGGTGGCGAAACCGAAAAAGGCATCGCCCTGCCGATTCTGCCGTGGTGGAATGCGGTTGCCATCAACGACGTACCTGCGCAGAGTGATTTCTACAGTAGTGCCAACGGTCGTCTGCTTAACGATCTGGTACGCGATGCCCGCGAACCGGAAAAAGTGGCCCTGTTACAGAAAGTCTGGCGTCAGCGTTTAAGCTATCGCCTGGTGCGTAGCGCAGAAGAGTGCAAAATTGCTCTTTCAAGCGTAGCGGAAACCCGCGCCTCACTGCCGTTTATCAGCGATGAACTGGCTACGCTGATTAGCCAGCAAGGGCTGGAAAGCGCCCTCAGCCAGCCACTGGCGCGGATTCTGGAACAGGTGCAACTGGCCCTCGATAACGCCCAGGAAAAACCGGACGTTATCTACCTGACCGGCGGTAGCGCCCGTTCTCCGCTGATTAAAAAAGCGCTGGCAGAACAGTTGCCGGGCATTCCGATTGCAGGCGGCGATGACTTTGGCTCCGTCACCGCCGGGCTGGCACGCTGGGCGGAAGTGGTGTTTCGTTAATTGAAAAATGGCTCAGCAGCGGCTTAAATCTGCCTGCGCCTGAGCCAGTTTTTCTGCCGCCTGACGTAACGGTTCCATCAACGGCATGGTCCGTGCTGGAGCATGAAGGCGGAATCGCTGCAACTCTGTCGCGCCGACAGTCAACGCCGATTCCAGCCGATGTCGTTTGGCGGCCATTTTCGCCATTACCGCTTGTCTTTCTGCAGGCGTTACCGCTTCGTTCGGCCTGAACACAAAACGGCGTTCACAGCTCGCTTTCCAGTCGATGACCGCCTGGGTCAGATGATCACCAAACCCTTTAACTTGCTTAACCCCACGACGGGTAACATCCGCGGCTGTTTCAATACCAAAAGACCGTAACGCCGCTTTACGCGCAGGGCCAACGCCGGGAATAGAGGCAGCATCAATAAAAAATCCCTCCAGAAACTTCTGCTTCTGCCGTTCCCTTGCGGTGTCGTGAAGTGCTGCCAGAGCACGTTTTTCTTCTTCCGGTAACCCGAGAATTTCTTCCTTCATTTTTTCGAGCATCGTCCGTTTGGCGATAAAACCTTCCAGCCCGCCCAACTGTTGGATCTGGCTGACTAAATGGTCATAGTCCATTTTCGCGCGATTAAATGCCTCACGGCGTTGCTGGATTTCTGCTTTATAAGCTTTGCTTGTCAGACTGCCAATAATCCAGATAGCCGCCAGCACAGGAACCAAAATAATATAACGCGGTTCTGCCTGAAGGCCGCAAAGCAGCAGCGATAACGCTGACAGCGCGATCTCAAGCAGAATGATGTATTCGCGCCGTAACAGGCCTAAAGGAAGTGGCCTGCCAGTCGGTTGGAAATGATCGGGTAATGGCAATTGCAATGCTGGCGGTGCTACTGACGCCATCACCATCGCCCAGACTTTCGCCAGCACAAAATCACCGCTGGTGGTAATGACCTCTTCGCCGAGATCAATAAAATAGATAACGCCTTGATTATCCAGCGCACACCACGGGCAGTCGGTCAAATGAGCGGGATAAACATGCATTGCCGAAACGGGACATTTCTTTAACTGTTGGCGCAGAGAATCAAGTGCCGCTACCCACGCTTTAGCCGTCGGACGCCCGGTTGCCACGCCACTTTCCGTGAATGCCTGCTGAAACATGGCTTCAACATCACTCGGTAACATCGATAGCGGAATCGATCGTGGCGGCGGTTTTAAACCACGTCGCTGATTATCTGACGCGTAGGCATAACGGAAATGGGCAATATCCGTCTCCAGCGCATTACCCGCATCAGAGATAAGCGGCACACCAGAATAAGGATGCCGCCCACCAAACAAGACGTGAAAAATCAGCAACGCAAGGCCAAAATTATCGTGATTCGCGGTACGTTCAAAACCGACAAATGATGGCAAGGTTTGTAGCTCTGGCGGCGTAAAATGCGACACGCCGACTTCGCATAAATGCAGTGTGCCATTGGCGTTAATCTGAAAGGAGTCACTATCGATCAACACCACTTTGCTGTCGCGACCTACCATAAAGCTGTTCTGGTTTACGTCCCCCACGACGTGCCCGTGCTCGTGAACCGTAGCAAAAGATGAAGCAATATTGCGCGCAACATAGAGTAGAAAATCCCACGCACAATGAGGGTAACTCTGGCGACGATGTGCCGGGCTATAGATCATATGAATCGGTTCTTTACCAGAAACTTTTGGCATCATAAAACCGATAACTTTTCCGCCTCGCCCACCGTGAAGCGTTGCCTGCGGCCAGGCGACATAATTCAACAACTGCGCGTCAGCTGTCGCAGCCATAAAGGCAAGTTTGTCCTGTTTTAAGGCGGGTGGCGGCGTGTGATAAATCTTGGCGACGCTATCGGCAAACTCCTCGATATCATAAACCGCACCTTCACCGCCTTTGCCCAGTTCACGGCCTGGCGTAACGCACTCACCAGTAGCAGTATATAAAGTGGGTTTCATGGTAACCACAGCGCCAGTGCCAACGTTTTATCATCATCGGTACGCTCGTTTACCGCCGGGCTCGACAAAAACTGCTTTAACAATTCAGGTAATAAATCGAGTTGTTCCTGCGTTGCTGCCGCCAGTCCATTGAAAAACGGGGTAAAGAAAGGCACATGCGGAGAATTATCCAGCATATTTAACGCCAGTCGCTGAATACCATCCGTAAATGCTGCAACTTTATGCGCACGCTCAGTGCTGGTGAAAGTTTCCAGTCTGGAAACAGCATCTTCATCGCTAATGAAATGCGTCATATTGGCATATTCACCCACCATCGGCGTGAGCAGCAGTTCCAGACCACGACCAAAATCCACCACTACACCGCCGTCGCCAATTTGCATAATCAATGTGCCGTTAGCCGATGAAATCAATCCCAGAAACGTGCAGGCAAAATCGCGAACTGCTAATGCTTTGGCTTCTGCCTCGGCAAAAAGTCGTTGACGAATGGTCAGTACCATATTTGTGGCGAGGACATCATTAAGCCCCAATTCACCGTCCTGTACTTTTTGCACCATAAACGCCATCGCTTCATTGACGGCGAGCTTCGCGCCTTCTCCTCCCTGCGAAACGCTACCTGCGCCATCAGCAAGGAACATCACCAGTAATGGCTGCTGGTCATTTAGCCAGGCAACCTGCATCTGGCAGGCATCCTGACAAGGTAAATCAGCGCTAATGTGCGACGTTCCAACAGCGGATGCATAAACCAGACGCCAGCTCACACTGACGTCCAGCCTTTTGGCGCTTCCAGCACAACTTCCGTTCCCGGCGTGGAGCGGGAAACCGAACGCAGTGAACTGGATAACCAGCTAAACAGTTCGCGGAATTGTAATCCCTGCAGAGACAAAGGCTGACGGACGCTGATTTGGGCCAGCGTCTTCATATCCGCCCCCTGAACACCGATGGAAAAGAAGGCAAACTTCTTATCTTCTTCCCCCTGAAACACTTTGTTGGCGGCAGCCTGCCACTCATCGGTTGGAGCGCCATCGGTGATCAGGAAAATCCACGGGCGATAATACGAAATACCATTTGCACGATACTCACGTTTCCGCTCCTCTACCATATCCAGGGCTTTGGTAATGGCGGCACCCATTGGTGTATCGCCCTGGGCAAACAGGATGGGCGGGAAAAAATTAGCGGCGCTGGTAAAGGGTTGTTCCACATGCACCGGGCCGAACGTCACAATACCAAGTTCCACTCTTTTTAAGGCCAGCGGGTCGGCAAGCAGCTCATCGCGAAAGGTAACCAATCCGGCGTTAAGTTCATTAATGGGTCTACCGTTCATCGAACCAGAAACATCCAGCAGCAAAATGCAGGGGCAACGTGGTTCCGGGTTACTGGCAAAATCGCTGGTGGCAAACGTGATTTGTTCGCTCATAAGAAATCCTTTCTTAGAGAATTATTGAGGTCCGGTATCATACCGATTGCAATAATGAAATAAGAGCAAACGAAGAAACTTTCAGAATTAGGCCCGGCGGCGCAGAAAATTTTGCTATTCGCCTCGCAAGAACGGAGAGCCGTCGATTGACACTAAGGGCGGAGTGACATAATTTCAGGAGTGAGGGTTAGGGAGAGGTTTCCCCCTCCCCCTGGTGTTCTTAGTAAGCCTGGAAGCTAATCACTAAGAGTATCACCAGTATGATGACGTGCTTCATCATAACCCTTTCCTTATTTAAAAGCCCTCTTCTCCGGGAGAGGGTTCCCCGTTTTAGCGTCCCGCTGAAATCGTCGGCTTACCTCCTTTCGCCCTGAATGCAGTCTATCGCTGACTTGCGGATAAAATAGTTTCAAGTGTGATTATTGCGTAACGACTCGCAAAGAATATTTGCTGGCAGGATCGCAGACTGCAAAGCCTGCAGATTGACAATCTTATCGTGAAGGCATACTTTCAGGAGTGAGGGTAGAGCGGGGTTTCCCCCGCCCTGGTAGTCTTAGTAAGCGGGGAAGCTTATGACTAAGAGCACCACGATGATGAGTAGCTTCATCATGACCCTTTCCTTATTTAAGGCCCCTTCCTCGGGAGGGGCTTTCCCGTTTCAGCGTCCCGCTGAAATCTTCGGCTTACCTCCTTTCGCCCTGTATGCAGTCTATCGCTGACTTGCGGATAAAATAGTTTCAAGTGTGATTATTGCGTAACGCCTCGCAAAGAATATTTGCTGGCAGGATCGCAGACTGCAAAGCCTGCGGATTGACAATCTGACCGTGAAGGCATACTTTCAGGAGTGAGGGTTGAGCGGGGTTTCCCCCGCCCTGGTAGTCTTAGTAAGCCGGGAAGCTTATGACTAAGAGCACCACGATGATGATCCACTTCATCATGACCCTTTCCTTATTTATGGCCCCTTCCTCGGGAGGGGCTTTCCCGTTTCAGCGTCCCGCTGAAATCGTCGGCTTACCTCCTTTCGCCCTGAATTCAGTCTATCGCTAACGCGTGAACAAAATAGTTTCCTCTGTGATTATTGCGTAACGTCTCGCAAAGAATATTTGCTGGCAGGATCGCAGACTGCAAAGCCTGCGGATTGACATTCTGAACGTGAAGGCATACTTTCAGGAGTGAGGGTAGAGTGGGGTTTCCCCGCCCTGGTAGTCTTAGTATGCTGGGTAGCTAATCACTAAGAGCACCACTATGATGAGTATCTTCATCATGACCCTTTCCTTATTTATGGCCCCTTCCTCGGGAGGGGCTTTCCCGTTTCAGCGTCCCGCTGAAATCGTCGGCTTACCTCCTTTCGCCATGCAAGCAGTCTATCGCTAACGCGTAGATAAAATAGTTTCCTGTGTTATTACTGGATGCGTGCTCGCAAATGTGCCCGCCATTCAGACGATTCCCGATAGTGTTTCATAATTCCTCCATTTTTCTCCCTTATTGGCTGGCTACACTAGTATCATTCCGCGAAACGTTTCAGGAAGAGAAACTCTTAACGATGAAAGGCAGTTATAAATCCCGTTGGGTAATCGTAATCGTGGTGGTTATCGCCGCCATCGCCGCATTCTGGTTCTGGCAAGGCCGCAATGACTCCCAGAGTGCAGCCCCAGGGGCGACGAAACAAGCGCAGCAATCGCCAGCGGGTGGTCGCCGTGGTATGCGTTCCGGCCCATTAGCCCCGGTTCAGGCGGCGACCGCCGTAGAACAGGCAGTTCCGCGTTACCTCACCGGGCTTGGCACCATTACCGCTGCTAACACCGTTACGGTGCGCAGCCGCGTAGATGGTCAGTTGATGGCGTTACATTTCCAGGAAGGCCAGCAGGTCAAAGCAGGCGATTTACTGGCAGAAATTGACCCCAGCCAGTTCAAAGTTGCATTAGCACAAGCCCAGGGCCAACTGGCAAAAGATAAAGCCACGCTTGCCAACGCCCGCCGTGACCTGGCGCGTTATCAACAACTGGTAAAAACCAATCTCGTATCTCGTCAGGAACTGGATGCCCAACAAGCGCTGGTCAGTGAAACCGAAGGCACCATTAAGGCTGATGAAGCAAGCGTCGCCAGCGCACAGCTGCAACTCGACTGGAGCCGCATCACCGCACCAGTCGATGGTCGCGTTGGTCTCAAGCAGGTTGATGTTGGTAACCAAATCTCCAGTGGTGATACCACCGGAATTGTGGTGATCACCCAGACGCATCCTATCGATTTGCTCTTTACCCTGCCGGAAAGCGATATCGCTACCGTTGTGCAGGCGCAAAAAGCCGGAAAACCGCTGGTGGTAGAAGCCTGGGATCGCACCAACTCGAAGAAATTAAGTGAAGGCACGCTGTTAAGTCTCGATAACCAAATCGATGCCACTACCGGTACGATTAAAGTGAAAGCACGCTTTAATAATCAGGATGATGCGCTGTTTCCCAATCAGTTTGTTAACGCGCGCATGTTAGTCGACACCGAACAAAACGCCGTAGTGATCCCAACAGCCGCCCTGCAAATGGGCAATGAAGGCCATTTTGTCTGGGTGCTGAATAGCGAAAACAAGGTCAGCAAACATCTGGTGACGCCGGGCATTCAGGACAGTCAGAAAGTGGTGATCCGTGCAGGTATTTCTGCGGGCGATCGCGTGGTGACAGACGGCATTGATCGCCTGACCGAAGGGGCGAAAGTGGAAGTGGTGGAAGCCCAGAGCGCCACTACTCCGGAAGAGAAAGCCACCAGCCGCGAATACGCGAAAAAAGGAGCACGCTCCTGATGCAGGTGTTACCCCCGAGCAGCACAGGCGGCCCGTCGCGCCTGTTTATTATGCGTCCTGTGGCCACCACGCTGCTGATGGTGGCGATCTTACTCGCCGGGATTATCGGTTATCGCGCCCTGCCCGTTTCGGCGCTGCCGGAAGTGGACTATCCGACCATTCAGGTGGTCACGCTCTACCCAGGTGCCAGCCCGGATGTCATGACCTCTGCCGTTACCGCGCCGCTAGAACGCCAGTTCGGGCAGATGTCTGGCCTGAAACAGATGTCGTCGCAAAGTTCCGGCGGTGCGTCAGTTATCACTTTGCAGTTCCAGCTAACATTACCGCTCGATGTCGCCGAGCAGGAAGTGCAGGCCGCGATTAACGCTGCGACCAACTTGTTGCCGAGCGATCTGCCTAACCCGCCGGTTTACAGCAAAGTGAACCCGGCAGATCCGCCGATCATGACGCTCGCCGTCACCTCAACCGCCATGCCGATGACGCAAGTGGAAGATATGGTGGAAACCCGCGTCGCGCAGAAAATCTCGCAGATTTCCGGCGTCGGCCTGGTGACGCTTTCCGGCGGTCAGCGTCCGGCTGTTCGCGTCAAACTTAACGCTCAGGCGATTGCCGCCCTCGGCCTGACCAGCGAAACCGTGCGCACCGCCATTACCGGCGCTAACGTTAACTCGGCAAAAGGTAGCCTCGACGGCCCTTCCCGTGCGGTCACGCTTTCCGCGAACGACCAGATGCAATCCGCCGAAGAGTATCGCCAGCTAATCATCGCCTACCAGAACGGCGCGCCAATTCGTCTGGGCGATGTCGCAACTGTAGAGCAAGGTGCAGAAAACAGCTGGCTCGGCGCGTGGGCGAACAAAGAACAGGCCATTGTGATGAATGTTCAGCGCCAGCCCGGTGCTAACATTATCTCCACCGCCGACAGCATTCGGCAGATGCTGCCACAGCTCACTGAGAGTCTGCCGAAATCGGTGAAGGTGACAGTGCTTTCCGATCGCACCACCAATATCCGCGCATCCGTCGATGATACTCAGTTTGAATTGATGATGGCTATCGCGCTGGTAGTCATGATTATCTACCTGTTTTTGCGCAACATTCCGGCGACCATCATTCCCGGTGTTGCTGTACCGCTGTCGTTAATCGGCACTTTCGCGGTTATGGTGTTTCTCGATTTTTCAATCAATAACCTGACACTGATGGCGTTAACTATCGCCACCGGATTCGTGGTCGATGACGCCATCGTGGTGATCGAAAACATTTCCCGCTATATCGAAAAAGGCGAAAAACCGTTGGCGGCGGCGCTCAAGGGCGCAGGTGAAATCGGCTTTACCATTATCTCGCTGACCTTCTCACTGATTGCGGTGTTGATCCCACTGCTGTTTATGGGCGATATCGTCGGGCGACTGTTCCGCGAATTTGCTATTACCCTGGCGGTAGCGATTTTGATCTCAGCGGTGGTGTCGCTGACCCTGACACCGATGATGTGCGCGCGGATGCTCAGCCAGGAGTCGTTGCGTAAACAGAACCGCTTCTCCCGTGCCTCGGAAAAAATGTTCGACAGGATAATCGCCGCCTATGGTCGTGGACTGGCGAAAGTGCTGAATCATCCGTGGCTGACCTTAAGCGTGGCACTCAGCACGCTGCTGCTTAGCGTGCTGCTGTGGGTGTTCATTCCGAAAGGTTTCTTCCCGGTACAGGACAATGGCATTATTCAGGGCACTTTGCAGGCACCGCAATCCAGCTCCTTTGCCAATATGGCCCAGCGACAACGCCAGGTCGCGGACGTGATTTTGCAGGATCCGGCAGTGCAAAGCCTGACCTCATTTGTTGGCGTTGATGGCACTAACCCGTCGCTGAACAGTGCACGTTTACAAATCAACCTCAAACCGTTGGATGAACGTGATGATCGGGTGCAAAAAGTCATCGCCCGTCTGCAAACGGCGGTAGATAAAGTGCCGGGCGTCGATCTCTTCCTGCAACCAACGCAGGATCTGACTATTGATACTCAGGTCAGCCGCACCCAGTACCAGTTTACCTTGCAGGCCACGTCACTGGATGCGCTCAGTACCTGGGTGCCACAGTTGATGGAAAAACTCCAGCAACTGCCACAGCTTTCTGATGTCTCCAGCGACTGGCAGGACAAAGGGCTGGTGGCGTATGTCAATGTTGATCGCGACAGCGCCAGCCGTCTGGGGATCAGCATGGCGGATGTCGATAACGCCCTGTACAACGCGTTTGGTCAGCGGCTGATTTCCACTATTTATACTCAGGCCAACCAGTATCGCGTGGTGCTGGAGCACAACACCGAAAATACCCCAGGCCTCGCGGCGCTGGATACCATTCGCCTGACCAGCAGCGACGGCGGCGTGGTGCCGCTAAGCTCAATTGCCAAAATTGAGCAGCGTTTTGCGCCGCTCTCCATCAACCATCTGGATCAGTTCCCGGTAACGACCATCTCCTTTAACGTGCCGGATAACTATTCGCTGGGCGATGCGGTGCAGGCGATTATGGACACCGAAAAGACGCTGAATCTGCCGGTGGATATCACCACGCAGTTCCAGGGCAGCACCCTCGCCTTCCAGTCGGCGCTGGGCAGCACTGTCTGGCTGATTGTCGCGGCGGTGGTGGCGATGTATATCGTGCTCGGCATTCTGTACGAGAGCTTTATTCACCCGATCACCATTCTCTCGACGCTACCCACCGCAGGGGTTGGCGCACTGCTGGCGTTGCTGATTGCTGGTAGCGAACTGGATGTGATTGCGATTATCGGCATTATTTTGCTGATCGGTATCGTGAAGAAGAACGCCATCATGATGATCGACTTCGCGCTGGCTGCCGAGCGCGAGCAAGGCATGTCGCCGCGCGAGGCAATCTACCAGGCTTGTCTGTTGCGTTTTCGTCCGATCCTGATGACCACCCTGGCGGCTCTGCTTGGCGCGCTGCCGCTGATGTTGAGTACCGGGGTCGGCGCGGAACTGCGTCGTCCGTTAGGTATCGGCATGGTCGGCGGCCTGATTGTCAGCCAGGTGCTGACGCTGTTCACCACGCCGGTGATTTATCTGCTGTTCGACCGCCTGGCATTGTGGACCAAAAGCCGCTTTGCCCGTCATGAAGAGGAGGCGTAAGTGAAGTTTTTTGCCCTCTTCATTTACCGTCCGGTGGCGACGATTTTACTGTCGGTTGCCATTACCCTGTGCGGCATACTGGGCTTCCGTATGCTGCCGGTCGCCCCGCTGCCGCAGGTCGATTTTCCGGTGATTATGGTCAGCGCCTCGCTGCCCGGTGCGTCACCAGAAACAATGGCGTCTTCCGTTGCCACGCCGCTGGAGCGCTCACTTGGGCGCATTGCCGGAGTCAGTGAAATGACCTCCAGCAGTTCGCTCGGCAGCACGCGTATTATTTTGCAGTTTGATTTTGACCGGGATATCAACGGCGCAGCGCGTGATGTGCAGGCGGCGATCAACGCTGCACAAAGTTTGCTGCCCAGTGGGATGCCCAGCCGCCCGACCTATCGCAAAGCGAACCCGTCGGATGCGCCAATTATGATCCTCACGCTGACGTCCGATACTTATTCGCAGGGTGAACTGTACGATTTCGCCTCGACGCAGCTGGCTCCGACGATTTCGCAAATCGACGGTGTTGGTGATGTCGATGTCGGAGGCAGCTCACTGCCCGCCGTACGCGTCGGGCTGAATCCGCAGGCGCTGTTTAATCAGGGCGTGTCGCTGGACGACGTACGCACCGCCGTCAGCAATGCCAACGTGCGTAAACCGCAGGGCGCGCTGGAAGATGGCACTCACCGCTGGCAGATCCAGACCAATGATGAGCTAAAAACCGCCGCTGAATATCAGCCGTTGATTATTCACTACAACAACGGCGGCGCGGTTCGTCTGGGCGATGTGGCGACGGTGACCGACTCAGTGCAGGATGTGCGCAACGCCGGGATGACCAACGCCAAACCGGCTATTTTACTGATGATCCGCAAACTGCCGGAAGCCAATATTATCCAGACGGTTGACAGCATCCGGGCAAAATTACCGGAGTTGCAGGAAACCATTCCGGCGGCGATTGATCTGCAAATTGCCCAGGATCGCTCCCCCACCATTCGCGCCTCGCTGGAAGAAGTCGAGCAAACGCTGATTATCTCGGTGGCGCTGGTGATTCTGGTGGTGTTTTTATTCCTGCGCTCGGGTCGCGCCACTATTATTCCCGCCGTTGTGGTGCCGGTTTCGCTGATTGGTACGTTTGCGGCGATGTACCTGTGCGGATTCAGTCTCAATAACCTGTCGTTAATGGCGCTCACCATCGCTACTGGTTTCGTGGTGGATGACGCCATCGTGGTGCTGGAAAACATTGCCCGTCATCTGGAAGCGGGGATGAAACCACTACAGGCCGCGCTACAAGGTACTCGCGAAGTCGGCTTTACGGTGCTGTCGATGAGTCTGTCACTGGTGGCGGTGTTCCTGCCGCTGCTGTTGATGGGCGGATTGCCGGGCCGACTGTTACGCGAGTTTGCCGTGACGCTTTCTGTCGCCATTGGTATTTCGTTACTGGTTTCTCTGACATTAACGCCAATGATGTGTGGCTGGATGCTGAAAGCCAGCAAGCCGCGCGAGCAAAAGCGACTACGTGGTTTTGGTCGCATGTTGGTAGCCCTGCAACAAGGCTACGGCAAGTCACTGAAATGGGTGCTCAATCATACCCGTCTGGTGGGCGTGGTGCTGCTTGGCACCATTGCGCTGAATATCTGGCTGTATATCTCGATCCCGAAAACCTTCTTCCCGGAGCAGGACACTGGCGTGTTGATGGGCGGGATTCAGGCGGATCAGAGTATTTCGTTTCAGGCGATGCGCGGTAAGTTGCAGGATTTCATGAAAATTATCCGTGACGATCCGGCAGTGGATAATGTCACCGGCTTTACAGGCGGTTCGCGAGTGAACAGCGGGATGATGTTTATCACCCTCAAGCCACGCGACGAACGCAGCGAAACGGCGCAGCAAATTATCGACCGTCTGCGCGTAAAACTGGCGAAAGAACCGGGGGCGAATCTGTTCCTGATGGCGGTACAGGATATTCGCGTTGGTGGGCGTCAGTCGAACGCCAGCTACCAGTACACGTTGTTATCCGACGACCTGGCGGCACTGCGCGAATGGGAGCCGAAAATCCGCAAAAAACTGGCGACGTTGCCGGAACTGGCGGACGTGAACTCCGATCAGCAGGATAACGGCGCGGAGATGAATCTGGTTTACGACCGCGACACCATGGCACGGCTGGGAATCGACGTACAAGCCGCCAACAGCCTGTTAAATAACGCCTTCGGTCAGCGGCAAATCTCGACCATTTACCAGCCGATGAACCAGTATAAAGTGGTGATGGAAGTGGATCCGCGCTATACCCAGGACATCAGCGCGCTGGAAAAAATGTTCGTTATCAATAACGAAGGAAAAGCGATCCCGCTGTCGTATTTCGCTAAATGGCAACCGGCGAATGCCCCACTATCGGTGAATCATCAGGGATTATCGGCGGCCTCGACCATTTCGTTTAACCTGCCGACCGGAAAATCGCTCTCGGACGCCAGTGCGGCGATCGATCGCGCAATGACCCAGCTTGGTGTGCCTTCGACGGTGCGCGGCAGTTTTGCCGGCACGGCGCAGGTGTTCCAGGAGACGATGAACTCGCAGGTGATCCTGATTATCGCCGCCATCGCCACGGTGTATATCGTGCTGGGTATCCTTTACGAGAGTTACGTACATCCGCTGACGATTCTCTCCACCCTGCCCTCGGCGGGCGTTGGAGCGCTGTTGGCGCTGGAGCTGTTCAATGCCCCGTTCAGCCTAATCGCCCTGATAGGGATCATGCTATTAATCGGCATCGTGAAGAAAAACGCCATTATGATGGTCGATTTTGCGCTTGAAGCCCAACGGCACGGTAACCTGACGCCGCAGGAAGCTATTTTCCAGGCCTGTCTGCTGCGTTTTCGCCCGATTATGATGACTACCCTGGCGGCGCTGTTTGGTGCGCTGCCGCTGGTATTGTCGGGCGGCGACGGCTCGGAGCTGCGGCAACCCCTGGGGATCACCATTGTCGGCGGACTGGTAATGAGCCAGCTCCTTACGCTGTATACCACGCCGGTGGTGTATCTCTTTTTCGACCGTCTGCGGCTGCGTTTTTCGCGTAAACCTAAACAAACGGTAACCGAGTAAATGACAGATCTTCCCGACAGCACCCGTTGGCAATTGTGGATTGTGGCTTTCGGCTTCTTTATGCAGTCGCTGGACACCACCATCGTAAACACCGCCCTTCCCTCAATGGCGCAAAGCCTCGGGGAAAGTCCGTTGCATATGCACATGGTCATTGTCTCTTATGTGCTGACCGTGGCGGTGATGCTGCCCGCCAGCGGCTGGCTGGCGGACAAAGTCGGCGTGCGCAATATTTTCTTTACCGCCATCGTGCTGTTTACTCTCGGTTCACTGTTTTGCGCGCTTTCCGGCACGCTGAACGAACTGTTGCTGGCACGCGCGTTACAGGGCGTTGGCGGCGCGATGATGGTGCCGGTCGGCAGATTGACGGTGATGAAAATCGTACCGCGCGAGCAATATATGGCGGCGATGACCTTTGTCACGTTACCCGGTCAGGTCGGTCCGCTGCTCGGTCCGGCGCTCGGCGGTCTGCTGGTGGAGTACGCATCGTGGCACTGGATCTTTTTGATCAACATTCCGGTGGGGATTATCGGTGCGATCGCCACATTGCTGTTAATGCCAAACTACACCATGCAGACGCGGCTCTTTGATCTCTCCGGATTTTTATTGCTGGCGGTTGGCATGGCGGTATTAACCCTGGCGCTGGACGGCAGTAAAGGTACAGGTTTATCGCCGCTGACGATTGCAGGCCTGGTCGCAGTTGGCGTGGTGGCACTGGTGCTTTATCTGCTGCACGCCAGAAATAACAACCGTGCCCTGTTCAGTCTGAAACTGTTCCGTACTCGTACCTTTTCGCTGGGCCTGGCGGGGAGCTTTGCCGGACGTATTGGCAGTGGCATGTTGCCCTTTATGACACCGGTTTTCCTGCAAATTGGCCTCGGTTTCTCGCCGTTTCATGCCGGACTGATGATGATCCCGATGGTGCTTGGCAGCATGGGAATGAAGCGAATTGTGGTACAGGTGGTGAATCGCTTTGGTTATCGTCGGGTACTGGTAGCGACCACGCTGGGTCTGTCGCTGGTCACCCTGTTGTTTATGACTACCGCCCTGCTGGGCTGGTACTACGTTTTGCCGTTCGTCCTGTTTTTACAAGGGATGGTCAACTCGACGCGTTTCTCCTCCATGAACACCCTGACGCTGAAAGATCTCCCGGACAATCTGGCGAGCAGCGGCAACAGCCTGCTGTCGATGATTATGCAATTGTCGATGAGTATCGGCGTCACTATCGCCGGGCTGTTGCTGGGACTTTTTGGTTCACAGCATGTCAGCGTCGACAGCGGCACCACACAAACCGTCTTTATGTACACCTGGCTTAGCATGGCGTTGATCATCGCCCTTCCGGCGTTCATCTTTGCCAGAGTGCCGAACGATACGCATCAAAATGTAGCTATTTCGCGGCGAAAAAGGAGCGCGCAATGAAGTTCTGGCGACCCGGTATTACCGGCAAACTGTTTCTGGCGATTTTCGCCACCTGCATTGTCTTGCTGATCAGTATGCACTGGGCGGTGCGTATCAGTTTTGAGCGTGGCTTTATTGATTACATCAAGCATGGTAATGAACAGCGATTACAACTGTTAAGTGATGCGCTTGGCGAGCAGTATGCGCAGCATGGCAACTGGCGCTTCCTGCGCAACAATGATCGCTTTGTCTTTCAGATCCTGCGTTCATTTGAACACGATAATTCGGAAGATAAACCCGGCCCGGGTATGCCACCGCACGGCTGGCGTACCCAGTTCTGGGTGGTTGATCAAAACAACAAAGTGCTGGTTGGTCCGCGAGCGCCGATTCCACCTGACGGTACACGGCGACCCATTCTGGTCAACGGTGCGGAAGTTGGCGCGGTGATCGCCTCCCCCGTTGAGCGGTTAACGCGCAATACTGATATCAATTTCGATAAACAACAGCGGCAAACCAGCTGGTTGATTGTCGCCCTGGCAACGTTACTCGCGGCACTTGCCACTTTTCTGCTGGCGCGCGGTTTACTGGCACCGGTAAAACGACTTGTCGATGGCACGCACAAACTGGCGGCGGGCGATTTCACTACCCGCGTAACGCCCACCAGTGAAGATGAACTGGGCAAACTGGCGCAAGACTTCAACCAGCTTGCCAGCACACTGGAGAAAAACCAGCAAATGCGGCGCGATTTTATGGCCGATATTTCTCACGAACTGCGTACGCCATTAGCGGTGCTGCGCGGTGAACTGGAAGCCATTCAGGATGGCGTGCGTAAATTCACGCCGGAGACGGTGGCGTCTTTACAGGCGGAGGTCGGTACACTGACCAAACTGGTTGACGATCTCCATCAGTTGTCGATGTCTGATGAAGGCGCTCTCGCCTATCAAAAAGCACCGGTAGATTTGATCCCACTGCTGGAAGTGGCGGGCGGCGCATTTCGCGAACGATTCGCCAGTCGTGGCCTGAAACTGCAATTTTCCCTGCCAGACAGTATTACCGTATTTGGCGATCGCGACCGTTTAATGCAGTTATTCAATAACTTACTGGAAAACAGCCTGCGCTACACTGACAGCGGCGGCAGCCTGCAAATCTCTGCCGGGCAGCGCGACAAAACGGTGCGCCTGACCTTTGCCGACAGTGCGCCAGGTGTCAGTGACGATCAGCTACAAAAATTGTTTGAACGTTTTTATCGCACCGAAGGTTCCCGCAACCGTGCCAGCGGCGGTTCCGGGCTGGGGCTGGCGATTTGCCTGAACATTGTTGAAGCACATAATGGTCGCATTATTGCTGCCCATTCGCCTTTTGGCGGGGTAAGCATTACAGTAGAGTTACCGCTGGAACGGGATTTACAGAGAGAAGTATGACCGAGTTACCAATCGACGAAAACACACCGCGTATTTTGATCGTGGAAGATGAACCGAAGCTGGGGCAGTTGCTCATTGATTATCTGCGTGCTGCGAGCTATGCGCCGACGCTTATCAGCCACGGCGATCAGGTACTGCCGTATGTGCGCCAGACACCACCGGATCTGATCCTGTTAGATCTGATGCTCCCTGGCACCGATGGCCTGACGCTGTGCCGGGAAATTCGTCGTTTTTCTGACATTCCGATCGTGATGGTGACGGCAAAAATCGAAGAGATCGATCGCCTGCTGGGGCTGGAGATTGGCGCAGATGATTATATCTGTAAGCCGTACAGCCCACGGGAAGTGGTAGCGCGCGTCAAAACCATTTTGCGCCGTTGCAAACCGCAGCGCGAGTTGCAGCAACAGGATGCTGAAAGCCCGTTGATTATCGACGAAGGTCGTTTTCAGGCTTCATGGCGCGGTAAAATGCTTAACCTGACGCCTGCGGAATTTCGTCTGCTGAAAACGCTCTCTCACGAACCAGGAAAAGTGTTCTCCCGCGAGCAATTGCTCAATCATCTTTATGACGACTACCGCGTAGTAACCGACCGCACCATCGACAGCCACATTAAAAACCTGCGCCGCAAGCTGGAATCTCTCGACGCCGAACAGTCATTTATCCGCGCCGTTTATGGCGTCGGTTACCGCTGGGAAGCCGACGCCTGCCGCATCGTTTAGTTTTAGCGACATTATTTTGTTAGCCGGAGATGGCGTTCAGACCAGATCCGGCAACATTATCCCACGCATGGTCAGCAAACTGACATTATCTCTCCGCCCTGGCAGGCATCAGAAAATCGCTCATACTTTAATCGGTAAACAGCACCTTTAGATGCTGTTTTCGATACACAATTTCAATCAAGGAGTCATTATGGCTGGTTGGTTTGAACTCAGTAAGAGCAGTGATAATCAGTTCCGGTTTGTGCTAAAAGCGGGCAATGGTGAGACTATCCTCACCAGCGAGCTTTATACCTCAAAAGCCTCTGCGGAAAAGGGCATCGCGTCGGTGCGTAGCAACAGCCCGCAAGAAGAACGCTATGAGAAAAAAACGGCAAGTAACGGCAAATTCTATTTCAATCTGAAAGCCGCTAATCATCAAATTATCGGCTCCAGCCAGATGTACGCCACCGCGCAATCTCGTGAAACCGGAATTGCCTCCGTTAAAGCCAATGGCACAAGCCAGACGGTGAAAGACAATACGTAATTACGATGCCGGGCGTGGGTTGTTGGCGTCCGGCGCTTTACCAGATCCCCCCACAGCGCTACAATGCCCGCCCTTAAAGTGGGGGCACTCCCCTAACCGCTTCATCAGGTGAAGCGGATCTGACCTGTCATCAGAACGAGAGAATTATGTTTAAACCGGAACTCCTTTCCCCGGCGGGAACGCTGAAAAATATGCGTTACGCTTTCGCTTATGGCGCAGATGCTGTTTATGCGGGCCAGCCGCGTTACTCCCTGCGTGTGCGCAACAACGAATTCAACCACGAAAATCTTCAGCTCGGCATCAATGAAGCCCACGCGCTGGGGAAAAAGTTTTATGTCGTGGTCAACATTGCACCGCACAACGCCAAGCTGAAAACCTTTATCCGTGACCTGAAACCGGTGGTGGAAATGGGGCCGGATGCGCTGATTATGTCCGATCCAGGGCTGATTATGCTGGTGCGTGAGCACTTCCCTGAAATGCCGATCCACCTCTCGGTGCAGGCTAACGCCGTAAACTGGGCGACGGTGAAATTCTGGCAGCAAATGGGCCTGACCCGCGTGATCCTCTCTCGCGAGCTGTCGCTGGAAGAGATTGAAGAGATCCGCAATCAGGTGCCGGATATGGAGATCGAGATCTTCGTTCACGGCGCACTGTGCATGGCCTACTCCGGTCGCTGCCTGCTCTCTGGCTATATCAACAAGCGCGATCCGAACCAGGGTACCTGCACCAACGCCTGCCGCTGGGAGTACAACGTCCAGGAAGGGAAAGAAGATGACGTTGGCAACATCGTACACAAGTACGAGCCGATTCCGGTGCAAAATGTTGAGCCGACGCTGGGTATCGGCGCGCCAACCGACAAAGTGTTTATGATCGAAGAAGCCCAGCGTCCGGGCGAGTATATGACCGCGTTTGAAGATGAGCACGGCACTTACATCATGAACTCGAAAGATCTGCGCGCCATCGCCCATGTAGAACGCCTGACCAAAATGGGCGTGCATTCGCTGAAAATCGAAGGCCGTACTAAATCTTTCTACTATTGCGCACGCACCGCACAGGTTTACCGTAAAGCTATCGATGACGCCGCTGCGGGCAAACCGTTCGATACCAGCCTGCTGGAAACTCTGGAAGGTCTGGCGCATCGTGGCTATACCGAAGGTTTCCTGCGTCGTCATACTCACGACGATTATCAGAACTACGAATACGGTTATTCAGTTTCTGACCGCCAGCAGTTTGTTGGTGAGTTTACCGGTGAGCGCAAGGGGGACCTCGCGGCGGTAGCGGTGAAAAATAAATTCTCCGTTGGCGACAGCCTTGAGCTGATGACGCCGCAAGGCAACATTAACTTTACCCTTGAGCACATGGAAAACGCCAAAGGTGAAGCGATGCCGGTCGCACCAGGCGATGGTTATACTGTGTGGCTCCCGGTCCCGCAGGATCTTGAGCTCAATTACGCTCTGCTGATGCGTAATTTCTCCGGGGAAACCACGCGTAACCCACACGGTAAGTGATTAATTTCGATTATTTTTCCCGGATGGAAAATTCTTAGAAACCGATCACATACAGCTGCATTTATTAAGGTTATCATCCGTTTCGCTGAAAAACATAACCCATAAAATGCTAGCTGTACCAGGAACCACCTCCTTAGCCTGTGTAATCTCCCTTACACGGGCTTATTTTTTACGTACAACAAATTGAAATAAAAGGATTTATTTCTGGTCACGTCCACACATTGACCACATCGACAAAAAAGCCCCTCGACTGAGGGGCTTTCTGTTTGTAATTACATCCACATTATTTGCTGCCCTGACGGCAACGGGTGCGGCCTCACGGCGTGGACTTCTCCCGGCTTCACGATGTATCGCTGTACCGACTCATAAGTGATGAACGTGGCGCTGCAATTCACGTTCTGACACTGGTGATAACGCTCTTTTGTCGTGTCAGTGATATAGCGACTTGTACGCGCATGTGCGGCATGCTGGCATAAAGGACAATGAAACATCGCGAGCACCTCTTCCGGTTTTGTTGATGGTGCCATTTTAGTTAATTTACCCTTATAAAACAAACAGATAAAAACAAAACATTACTCATCACCTTCTGTTTCGTACTCCACATCAGAAAGCCTGACCTCAAGCTCTAAGGACGTCGTGAAGCCGCTGTTATTCAGAAAATGTGTCACCTTAGTGATTGTCCAGTCCTGCTCGTCTATGACGCGCTTAAAGCCTGACACTTTAACCGGTGTTTCCGTGTAAATATCTGCCCGACCGGTAGCCAGGCTGATGGAGAACTCCGCAACGCCCCGTTGCAGTTTATCCCACTTCGCCTGAGCGGCGCGCATGGCCTGCGCTTTCGTGGCATATACCGTGGTCAGGGCAAAAACATTGTCAGCCTCACCGGCCATGTATTCACCTTCGCGCGCTTCCGGCGCTTTTGGCGCTTTCTTCTGCGTGACTGGTTTCGCTTTCGGGTGCTCCAGTGCGCGCAGGTGTTTTTCTTTCTTTTTGCGTTTCAGTTTTACCTTCTGCTTTTGCGGCTTCGGGTCTTTGGTGTGAAGCCACTTTGCCGTTACGCCGGTATAGGCTCCACGGTCAGCAATCGCAAAATGATGACGGTCGCCGTCGCTGCGGGTGATGGTAATCTGCGGGATTTTTTTACCGCTGGCCGTCACCCCCTGCCCCGCTTTGAGAAACAACAGTTTTCCCATTTTTACCGACACCTCACCGCCGTTGCGTTCTGCAAGACGGGTCAGGAATTTCACATCAGACTCCTGCGACTGGTCGATGTGCGGGATTTTAATTCCGGCCAGTGACGGAGCGACACTGGCTTCCAGCTTGTTACGGGAGGCTATCGCCTCAACAATCGCACCGAGCGTGGTGTCATGCCAGGAGCCTTCACGGCGGGAATTGAGCGTCCCGCGGAAATCTGCACTCCGGGCGCGGATGGTAACCACATCCGGCGCGCCCCGGTGTTCAACCTCATCAACGGTAAATTTCCCTTTGCATACCAGGGCAAAACCTTTCCAGCCGATATACACCGTCAGGACAGCGCCACGAATCGGTAGCCCGACCTGCCCGTCGGCGTCGTTCAGTTCAATATCAAGCTGGTCAGCCTCAAAGCCCCGGTTATCCGTCAGGGTCATGCTCATCAGACGGTCGCTGATATTGCCGGTAATATCCCTGCTGTCGAGCATCAGCATGTAATCCGGCGTCAGCGTACTGCCTGCATCAAATGTCAGCGCATCCAGCATTATCCCGCCCCCGTCATACCCGTGAATCTGGTCGCCATACTGCCAGCCTTACCGATGAGCGATTCCGCCTGTTTACCGATATCGCCATAAAGCGCGGCCAGTGATTCATCAACGCGGGTGAGCGACAGCGTAAAATCAATTTTCCGGGGTGTGCCGTCTGCAAAGAAAATACTCCCTGTTTCACTCACCCTGCTGATGACATACATGCCGTAAATCATGCCGGTGCCATCCAGCAACGGCCACGCCCGGCCTTCCTCTGCCATCAGCCTGAGCGTGGTCATCGTCAGCTTCCCGCCGGTCAGTTCGGGATAAAGCACGCCGGCAAGCGTCATGTTTTCCTCACCCACACCGAGAAACTGAAAGGCATCCCGTTTACCGATACGGGAATTTGACGGCCAGCGATAATCTGATTCGCGCTGCATGGTCTGGTGTGGCAGCGTCTGGCGCATAAAAACAAACATACCTAACGCGAGCATCATTTTTCGTCACCTCCTTAACCGTCATGCATCATGCTGGCACGGGCGCGCGCACGTTTATCCCGCTCGTATTTTTCGAGCGCATCCTGTAACTGGCGGTCGAGCTGAGTCCCCGGCGCAGTACCACCCGTCAGGCTGATGTGATATTCGTTTTTACTCTGGTCCACATAAGAGCGGCCAGCCGGTGCCGTGACCGGCTGATAAGCCTGATAGCCTGCATAAGAGCTGGTCGCCGGAATATAACCACCGGTGCCATACGTGGCGGCATGAGTTCTGGCGGCGGTCTGGTCAAGTGTGTCTGACTCTTTGTTGATAACACCGAGTTTTTCCAGTACCCAGTCAATACCGCTGCGCAGTTTGTTGAACGCATTAAGCGGCAGCATCAGCGCGTCAGCCAGTGCCTGCCCGAACATGACGCCCGTGTCACGGCAACGGTTCAGGGTGTCCTGTGTGGCTTTAACCGGAGCAATCAGGTTTGTAAACCACTGCCACGCGGCCTGTAACTTTTCGCCCAGCCAGTCAAACACCGGCTTAAGTGGCGTGAACAGTTCCCCCACCGGCGCAAATGCCACTTTCAGCCCTTCAACCACACCGCCAAAGAATGCGCTGACAGGCTCCCAGTATTTACGGATAAGCAACGCCCCGGCGACAATGGCGGCCACCACGGCCACAACCGGCCAGCTAATAGCCCCGATGGCGGTCATAACAGCACTGCCAACCGTCGTGAAGACTGCCCCCATTGCGCCTGCTGCCGCGATGATGGCATTGATGCCGGTGATAACCGGCCAGGCTACAAGACCAATGGCACCGATGATGCCAATAAGCGCCAGCGCGCCACCGACAATGAGGCCGATGGTTGACGCCAGTGATTTGTTTTTCTGGATCCAGCCGTCGAGTTTTAACACATACTTTGTGGCCGTCTGAGTGAGCTTACGCAGTGCGCCTTCCTGCTGGTCAAACAGGTCAGTCCCCACTGCCTCATAAGCGGACTGAAACTCTTTAAAGTCACCGCCTAGGTTGTCCTGCATGATATTTACCAGCTCGGCGGTCTTCCCGTCTGAGGCTTTAAACGCAGCGGTCAGTTTGTCCAGCTTTCCGGTTGAGGCGGCAGTCATCAGCACGGCAGCGGCTGAGCTGGCCTCCTCCCCGAAAATAGTTTTCATGTATTCAGCCTGCTGGGCAGTACCGAGCCGGTTTTTCTCAAAACTGACCTGCATTTCTTTCAGAATGGTAAATATTGGCCGGGTGTTTCCCTTGCTGTCTGAGGTTTTCACTCCAAGCTCTTTGAGTGCATCCCATGCTTTTCCCGTCGGTGCCTGCAGGCGGCTTAACACGGCACGGCTTCCCGTCCCCGCCATTGAGCCTGTGATTTTTGCATCATGCAGCGCCCCGACCATTGCGGCGGTTTCTTCAATGCTGACACCGGCATTTTTTGCCACAGGTGCGGCATAGGTCAGCGCATCGCTCATGCCGTCAAAATCGGCGGCGGTTTTGTTCATCGTCATGGAGAGAACATCCCCGATATGAGCGACCTTATCGTTTGAAAGCTGAAAGGCGGATTTCATCCCCATCAGCAGGGCGGCGTTTTCTTCCATCGTGCGGCGGTTCGCCAGCGCCATATTCAGCGTGACCGGCGTTGCCGCCTGAATGGCATCAACATCCCCACCCGCTTTCGCGATGATTATCTGTGCACCGGCCGCATCATCCGCCGAGGCGGCGGTATTGTCGCCGAGCTGGCGCGCCTGTTTGCGTAGTGCGGTCATTTCGGCGGAGTCTTTTGCCACTCCGAGCACGGCCTGCAATTCTGAGTTTTTCTGCGCAAACTCATAACCGGGCATCAGCAGCTTAACTCCGGCCATCGTTCCCGCCGCCGCAATCCCCACACCGGCAGCGCCCACTGAGGCCATATTTCCGGCCAGTTCCTTTCCGGCCTGATAACGCTGTTTGACTGCGTTAAGTTTTGCCTGTTGCGCACTGACACGCGCCAGCGCGTCACGCTGACGGTTAAGCTGTACGGTGGTTTCACTGATACGATTTTTCAGTCCCTGCTCATCATGTGCAAGATTGCGGGTATTAATTCCCACAGCGGCCAGTTCCCGCTGCTGGCGTTTAACGGAATCTGTCAGGCGGTTATATTTCGCCTGTAAGTCCTCCGCCGCACGCTTTGCGGATTCCAGGACTTTCGCCTGAGCACGGGTCGGACGTTCGGTGTTTTTAAACTGTGTGGCAAGGGCTTCAGCTTCCTGCCGTGCCTTTTCAAGTGCATGACCAGTCACGGCAAGCTGTGCACTGGTCTTGCGAAATCCCTCAATACGGGATGCGTGACCGTTCAGCTCGCGCAGTGATTTTTGTGTTTCCCGGATATCCCCCGACAGCGACTTACTCGCTGTGCGGATGGATTTAAACGGGCGGGATGCCTGGTCAACAGCCCTGAGCAATACCTGTAATTTTACATTGTTACTCATTCGTGTTTCCGCTTCGCCGGAGCGCCTTTTCGCGCCATGTGATGAGTTCGGTCAGGCTCATGGGATACAGTTCTGATGGCGGCCAGTGAAATATCACTGCCACATCCGCCATCAGGTCATCGACCGAGAGATTTTTCGGAAACGTCACTGCACCGAGTTCGGCGACAAAAAACCGACCACCTTACCGGCCAGCGCCACAAGGTCAGGCAGTTCCAGCGCGGCGACTTCCTGCTCGGTCAGCATCGGTGCCGTCATGCGCGGCAGCACCTTAATCAGTGCATCGACTTCGGAGTTTGCAACCGCAGCCAGACTGACACCGCGCAGCGTCCCGGCATTGGGTTTCATCAGCGTGACCTGTTCGATAACCTGCTCACCACGTTTGACCGGATTGTCCAGGGTAATGACATTTTCTTTGTTCATGGTTTTCTCACTTCTGAATCAGGGTTAACCGGTCAGCCTGGCTGACCGGATGAAAATCACAGGCCGATATTTCGGCGGTGTTGCTCCAGCCGGTCGACGCCGTTCACCTTCTCAATCATGTTAATGGTGTCGATTTCGACCAGCTCCTTACCGTCCATCGTCAGCCGGAAATAGGTGCAGACCACGGAGATTTTCGACTCAGTGTCTTCTCCCTGTTTCCCCTCGCCGGTGTCGATTTCTTTCTGACGTCCACGCATGACCAACTCGACGGCCACCGTTTCGCCGGTATCGTCGCGCTGGTAAGAGCCAGCAAAACGAATCGGTACGGCATCCACACCGGTTGCGGCGTAAAGCTCCCAGATAACCGAATCCGGGAAGCCACCGAGCGACCACTCCATTGACAGCGCATCGTCATCAAGGCCGAGGTCTACCGGTGCGCTGCCGTTCATCCCCGCACCGCGATAGTTTTCGAGTTTACGGGTCAGTTTTGGTAGCGTGACGGACTTTGCAACGCCCTGATAGCTGTAGCCGTTCAGAAAGACGTTCATTAACTTGAGTTTGCGCGGCATTGCCATCGGTCAGGCTCCTTAATTGCTGTTAACCGAGGTGACCAGATTCGCCAGGTATTTATCGGTAATACGCTGGCGCAGGGTCAGGTTTTCAAGAGGAGGCACCGGGGTATAGTCGTAGTCGATATACAGTTTTCCGGCCTTGAGGGTTTCCGCATCGTTGGATTCTTCGCTGAACCAGCATGAGCCATCCACGATATAGCCGTTTGTTTTCAGCTCACGGAATTTGGCATTGATGCCGTCAACGATGTCGCGAATCAGCGTTGCGGTGATGGGCTTGTCCACCGCCCACATGTGCGCCTCAGCCATCGTGTCGGCCAGCACCTGCGCGGTGCGTGTGTAGTTTTCAAAGAGAAACAGCGGGTCATCAGAGCAGGTACGGTTACCCCAGAAGCGGAAACCGTCGCGGCGAATCAGCGTAGTGACGCCTGACTCGTTAAGCAGGTCAGCATCGGTGCCGGACTCCTGCAAATCCCAGAATACAGAGGCGCTGATGCCGGTAACACCGTTCACCCCGACGTTGGACAGCGTTTTATGCCAGCCCTGCTCCTGGTCGATTTTAGCGCGCAGACCCAGCGCACGGGCGGTGGCATACGCGGTGGCAGTGGTACTGGTGACCGTATCCCATGCGAGGAAATCCGGCCAGATGACCATCAGCTCACGCTGGCTGAAATTCTGGCGGTAGGCTTTCACCTCGGAAATGGTCTTACAGCCCCATGTGCTGATATATCCGAAAGCGCGCAGCTTCTGACAGACGGATGCCAGTGCAACAGCCACCTCTTTGGTATCCAGCCCCGGCACACCGAGAATACGCGGTTTAACACCGGTTACCGACTCCGCCGCCAGCAGGGCTTTCAGTCCGGTGTACTGACCGTTTTCGTCGGTGGTTCCGATGATATTGGAAACAGTCTGCGCGAGTTTCGTTTCTTCGTCTTCGCCGGTGCCGTCTTCCACACGCACGACAACGGTGACCGGTTTTGACTGGTCGGCGATGGCCTGCAACGATGCCGCCAGCGTGCCTTTTTTACCGGCCTTTGCAATTGCGCTCTGCACATTGGTAATCAGCACCGGTTTATTGAGGGGGAAGGTTTCCGCATCCGCATCGCTGGCTGTGCAGACCATGCCGACAATGGCGGTGGATACGGTGGAAATGACGCGGGTGCCGTCGTTAATCTCCAGCACCTGCACGCCGTGATGATAGTCACTCATCCGTTTAACTCCGTGGTTAATGGGTGCAACTATTTTCTGTTGGGCAGAGCATGAGACGCTATTTGACCTGGCTGGTCAGTGGATGAAACAACAGATAAAGAAAAGGCGGGCAATTCGCCCGCCTGTCCTGATTTGTACTCACTCATTTTCCGCCTGACAATTTACATAGCCCAAATGCTATCAAATCTGACAGTCTGCTTTGAGCGAGAAACGGACGTTATAGATAGTGTGTTAAGGTTTTCTCTTTAATTGCAATGTCATATCCTCAACGACCAAGTAGTGACATTTTTCGTTATTATATGGTATTGTGTTAGAATTAATTTATTGATGCGAAATCATTCAAAGCTTCATTGGTACTTATATTTAACTTATAATCTTAATTAAAGAATTTCTTATTTTTAGATATTTTTATGCAAATACTTAATGAAAGGAGGCATAAATTTGGATACTAACAGTCCATTAATTGAAGTCGAGCAGAACACTTCAGACATATATATTCCGTTGCAAGCCTGGTTCGAGGGGAGAAAATTCCTTTCACACAGATTTTCGGGCCAAAACTGTAGTGATAATCCATCAAGTGATTGGGAGGCTTGGTTATCAATACAGGAATGCTGTCCTCTCCATCAGGTCAATAGTCTTAACTGGGTCGGACTGCATGAAGCTAGGAAAAATACAGATTCATTCTTGGGGAATGTGAAGAGTGAATTTAATGGAAAGCTTCCCATTTTTATTCATGAAAAGGAGAGGGTGATAATCGAAAAAAAAATCGGCATTCCTCCCAAACCCTCATTACCAATCTATTTAATATCATGCTCTGATATGGATGATACCAATGAACACATTGTTTATGTCGGAAAAACCGTTAACTCCAAAAGGTTTATTGGCGGTCACTCGGCTGCCTTAAAGTTGCTAGATCCCAAATATAATAATATGAAAAAGAGGATATATAGAGCCACCCCATGGTTTTATGATGGAAAAGACTATATTTCACTGGATTGGATTAGTCCGACATCATTAGCTATAGAATTACTTGACTTTATAGAGTCTCATCTTATTTACAATCTCAAGCCGGAACTCAACACATCGAAGAAAAAAAATGAAGATACACGTTATTCTTTTTATCTTCACATTCAGAACTTTTTATCAACAGGCTTTCTTAATGATGAGTTTATTTAATATCATTACTTATTAACATAGTAGAGATTAAACTACGTCCGCTCCTGGCAAGCAGCGGACATTGCTGGCTGAGTTGAGGGTCCGCTGTGAGCGAGGAGCGGAAGTTCAAAATTTTTCATAACGACTGATGAGAACAACACTAATTTTCGAACTTACTGGTACAAAAAATTTCCATAATCTTATAAAAAGTGGGGGAGTCAGTATGGTTCAATATTTGAAATACTACTTGTTTATGTTGAGAAAATTTTAAGCTTGACCTGGTTACCAGATTACAGCCGATCAACACCTAGACATCGAAACTTAGAGGTACAGGACAGGATCCGCGAGATAAACGGCTGGCTCGGTCAGGAGGTCATCCGCTTTAAAGATTACAGTCTAGAATCTAATTAAGTACCCTTAGCGCCGTCTCCAGACGGCGTGATTCTATGCAATCCAGGCAAGATTAACCCCCAACACCTTCAATTACTATATGGTTTAATAGAAATTCAATCTTTAACTTCAATATATGAAGAAGAAAACCATATAGATTTTTTCCCATTTATGTATTTAGAAACAGGCGAGCCATCTTCGTTCATTGCCTCAGCACTAAATGTTACATAATACATTCCTTTTTCTTTTGTCGAAACAAGATAGTTCAAGCGTCTTTCGGCAGAGATAGGAACGGATATATCATATAAAGGTATATTTTTAGCTTTTCCTTGCGAGCTACTTTCTTCATTAAGAACAGCCAACTCCTCATAATAATTTGGATAAAAAACTTCCGTAGCGACTTGCTTTGCACCGGCCGATAAAACACGACTAACAGCAAGGGACTTGTTATTAAGCTTCACATAAATTCGCTCATTACTGTTATTCCTAATAGTCACAATAGGCTTTATATAAAACACATCATCGATTTTAACAACATTAACGTCAACATTAAAAAATGTCGATTCTGTATTTCTAATTCTATTTCTTAACTCTATAAGATCAGCTTCTGCCTTATCCCTTTGGTGCAAAACATCAAAAGTATATCCTCCCCACACAAGTGTCAAAACAGCGCACAATGACATCACGACGTTATTAAACTGATCGTGTGTTCTGTAAATATCTTTGAATTTTAAAATTAATAATAGACATGCTATGAATAGCATGCCTATTATCAGCCAGTGTTCTTTTACAAATTCAAAGTTCATAGTTAGTCACTCGCATGCCTCGCATCACCATCTTCAGGGAAATTGATCCCCTGTCCGATCTCACGGTTCGTTGGACGAGCAGAAACAAAGCCTCTATTTTGTCTTTTTAAACGCAACTCTAGAACTTGAGAAACTCTATCAAAGTTTAATCCATCCATTGCAACCTCTTTTTTCCCTTCAATATGAGATCGAAGTTCCTCACTTATACGATTATCAACCGTTGAAGCGAAGGCTACATCATGATTAAAAATGGCCCCCATAATTAACATAAACGCAATTCCGGCCTTTCTATTATTTGTTTTAAATTGTAGCCAAACATCCCCCGGAGACATCAACATTTGTTGAGCAGTCAAGGATAACTCTCCATTATTAGAAAGTCTTTCCATCTCAAACTGAACAACTTCGTTTGTATACTCGCCATCAAACTCTTCGCCAATTAATAGCGCAAGTACCTGCACTCTATCGACCAGCTCAGCCAGCTGCTTAAGAGTATGATGCCGAATGGCTTCTGCTTGCTCGACTCTTAAGCTAGTACAGAAAATATTATCCGTTATAAAGAATGACATTAACCAATGCAGTACTTCTTCTGACTTCCCGCCCAAAGAGAATACGGTCTGGTATGCAGTAAACGATTTCTGAAGAGCTAATGGAATCTCTCGTCTGCGAACTGGCTCTCCCCATGTGACTCTACGTCTTACATGAAACCCTTCATTATTACCTAAACATTCACGCTCAAAATACGCGGAAGATGCAATAACTCCAGGAACAACCATATCACCTGACAAAGTGAAAACAACATCACCGACCTGCATATCTATGAGGAAATTTTCAATTTGGGTATGAATATTTCTTGAACCAATAGTATCTAACCCATCAACCTTTTGATTAATATTTTCATGGTTAATTTCATCATTAAAGTCAATTTGATCTGGACTTAACCTATCCAAGTGAGCAGTAGCAACCATATTGCATTCAAGGAAGTCTGCAAAATATCTATACTTAATCCCAGGTCTAACGACCCAACACTTTACATTTAAATCAACATGTTGTACTGAAATAGCTCTTTGTGATGAAGTTCCAAGCATAGCTGATCCATAATTCAAAAAATTTTACGCATTTTACATATTTTTATTTAAGACTCTAGAGAGTTAGGAATGATGAATCGCTTCAACAGATTATTTTTTGTGCAGATAGTGTGCTTAAACCAACTCATCGTAACGAAAGCACTCGCCTGAATCGTAAAGATAACATCTCATGACTCGATTCATAGGCTAATAGTATTATGTAATGGTCGTTAATGGAGCGCGCAGTGCTTTCCCCGCCTCGCCCGCCCGCTTCACGGGGCGGTTTTAATGCAGTTGCATAGATACTATGGATCCGCACCAGTCCTGACCGCACGCAGCCTGAACGGACATCCCCAACGCATGCAAAAACATTCACTTGTTGCATGCATAGCTTTTTAAGTACGCCATACCGCAACTGTACATTTTTAAGCAATTGGCAACTTTAAAAAATTTACATTGCTTTCAAGACCTTATCATCCGTAGTCTCTGTTTTTTACTTTGAGCTACATCAATAAAATCTCAAACATGTTTAATGCAAAGCCCTTGTTACACAACATAGAATGTATGTCTAGAAACAACGACATACTATATGTTGTGTTTTTCCGGCTCTCTGTTCGGTGATATGCCAAATCACTTTGCGTTTAAACAGAGCATTATTTCAGGGCAAGACTTCGCTCAAAAGTCATTCCACCTAAGAAGCGCATATACCGGTGGAAGTTGCCCTCTACTTACAGGAGGCAATATGAAGAAATGCTATTACTGCATTCTCGTTCTGGCCCTCTTTGGCTATCCAAACGGTAGTCCGAGTGGTTTGTCAGTAAACGTCAGTAATATCAATGTCAGCATTATGCTTTAATATGCTTGAAACAAAAAAACCACCTGCCAGGGTGGTTTTTTTGCGCCCATCATCAATACGATGAAAGACTGACAAGACTTCGCTCAAGACGAATTATGCGTCGACATAAGGTTCCCCGCAATGATTTTATTAGACTAAATGGATGGCCTTTTATGACCCGGATCAAACGGCTGTCCTTACCTACATGCTAGTCACTCAATAGCATTTAGCCTTCTAATTCAGCATGCTATTGACCTTCTGCTGCCCCATAACTGCTCCGCATAAGCCATTCAATGCCATATCAAATCACGTTGTGTTTTTACTCAAATGGGTAACGAGAACCCCGGCCACTCATCAGCAACCGGATACGTGAATTTTTTCCCGTCATAATTTACGGTCGCGCCACGCGCCAGCGCCTCAAGCTCCCATCGTTGCGGCCTGATACCGTTCTGAGCGAGGTCAACGCGGATACGGGTAATTTGCAATCGTTCAGACCTGGTCAGTCTGGCAGATGGTGCAATTTCATGCGGTTTTAACGGGATTCCGTTTCTTTGCTGACGGTTTGGTGTTCTCAGGTCGTGTTTTAATGCGCCCCTGAGCGCCCTCACGACCTCCGTGTCATTCCATTCGATAACACCGTCATCAACCAGATTAAGCACTGCTGCGGCGTGTTCAGAAGGTGTGGGAGCCGGTAACGAAGTATCACCACCGGTGAGCTTTCCACAGTTATTGACAGGACTCCGAGGCGCGGCGATGCCGCTTTTTAAAGTCAAAGGCTCAACGACCGGAACTTTCGGCACAATGCGCCAGTCCGTCGTTCTGGTGATATGAATATGACGCGCGCCGAGATGCGGCGCGTAAATGCCGACCACTCTCTCGACTTCTTCCTCGTATTCGTTAACGTCATCCGACGGGCTACGGGCGACCCTGACAGTCTGACAATCGCGCGGGACATTTGCCCCGCCCTGCGCGCTGATATACAGCGCAAAATCGCCACTGTCTGCGGCGGCGCGTGCAGCCTCGACGCGTTCGTCAAATTCATCAGCAATGCTGACGCCGCGAGGCAATTTACGTAGCTCACGGTAAGCTCCCATTGTCGGCAGGCCAACCGTTTTAAATTGCGGGATGCGCCACGTTGACGCCCATGCGGTAACAGCCGCGGCAGTGTCTTTCAGCGGCCTGCCGGTATCGTTATCGAGCTGACCATCCAGTGCATAGCCGTCGATGTTTTTTGAAATGTATTTCGCGATATATCCCGCAGCACCGCCCCGGTTAAGGTGTTTTGCCTGAAAACGGTTTCGCGCAGCTCCTCTTTCGTCGCCATCCTCTTTGAGCGCATAGCGACGCATGATTTCGATAATCTGGTTACGCTGGCGTGGATTACAAAAAAGCATCATATGCCAGTGCGGCGTTCCGTCGTGGTGTGGCTCGACGACTCGCAAACCGTAGACCTGTAAATCATTATCCTTGAATGCCGTGCGCATCAGGCTCCAGATACGGCAGAGATAACGCTGCGCATCCTTTGGATTAAATGCCTCATCATTCCAGCCGTGATTAAGCTGGACGGTTTTATTTTCGCCTTTTCCGACCTGACGTGTCGGGTGATACTTTGACGGCGCGGTAAGCGTGATAAACATCCCCACATCACCCTCTGCGGCGGCGTAACGCTCAATACCGGCAATGGTGTTCATCAGCTCCATCCGGCGAATTTCAGGATTAGAAATACTGCCCATCACCTTACTGATAAGGTCGATGCGCTCGCCGGTTTCCCTGTTTTCAAGGTCACACGATTTAAGAAATTCCAGATTTGCCTGGCGGCGCGCACGCACATCACGAATGGCATGTTTACTGGCATAAGGTGAACGGTCTTTATTGACCTCCCCGACAGCAATCAGTAACGCCTCATGCCAGCGCATACGCTGGCCTTTAAGCTGACTAATCCACCACTCATCGTTAAACAGGCGGGCAATGGCAGAATATGCCTGCCTCGTGGTCATCTGCCCTTTACGGTATTTTCTCCAGTAAAGCGGGGAAATATTGAAAGCACGTGCAGCGCCAGCAACATGACCATACAGGTGAGCCTGCGCCTCATCCGTAAACAGCGATTCTTTTTCGCCATGCGCATCCACCCAGGCATCGCAGAGTTCCTCATACATCATGAAAAGCTGCGATGAGATTCGGGCGGCAAACTTTTTCAGCTCCTTGTCATTCATCCCCGGCAGGCGCGCATACTGGTCGCGCTCTGCCAGAAACAGCAACGACGCGTCGGTGTTCATTTCATGGCGCTGATTCACGCGCTCAATGCGCGGCCATAAACGACGCTGAAAAGTGGATGTGAGGAAATAAAACCCGTGCACCGGGCTTTTATTGCGCCGGATGTAGTCATAGCGTGAAGTAAACAGCGAACGCAAAAAGTAAGGCAGGCGGTTAATCGTGGATAAAACACCTTGCACCTGACGCATCTCGTCACGTGTAAGGGGTCTTTCGCGCCCGACGGCCTCGCGTGGCGCGTTCCATGCATAAGCACCGGTAAACGCCTTACCGGTGCCTGCGGCAAATGCTGACGGAGGGACAAAACGCCCGGAGGCTTTAACGGCCATATGAGCCAAAAGCCTCTGAACAACGCTTGCTGAGTTGCTCAACCTGCGCGTTTAAATCAGCAAAAGACTTTGCGCTTCCGGTCAGAATATCGTGATGCATCAGGCCGGAAACGAGCTGGCTTAATTTCGGGTAATAACCAACCACCGACAGCCATTCCTGACCGGCGTTTTTACCGCTTTCCGCTCTCTTTTTCTCGTGGAGAACAAACTGAAAGCTGTCACTGGTAACGACATAACGTTCGCCAATTTCAATACGAATACTCATGCCGTTCTCCGGTAATGTTTGTTTTTTGCTTCAAAGACTGACTGACAGGAAACACAACGCGTGGCTGACGGATAAGCCGCACGACGGGCAGCAGGTATTGGCGCATCACACTCTTCGCAAACCAGCGAAGAAACACCGCAATGTTTTACCCTTGCCGCGTTAATCTGGCGCTCCAGTAATTCAGCCTGTTGTTCCTGAATAAAATCTACGTTGTCCGGCATTACCAGTTCCTTTTGTCGTTCAGTTTTTTAAATTCATCAGCGCAATAGCTGGCGATTTCTGTCGTTAATTTCGTCAGTTCATCCACGGAGGAAATTTGCTTGTGAAATACAGCGCGTTTAACAAGTAAATTGACCACATCAGACAGGAGGTTTAACTCATTCTGATAAATCGCGATAACAGATTCAGTGATGTCGCGTTTTTCTTTATCAAGACAAAGTTGAATAAGAGACAAATCGCCATTTTTCATAACGGCGATTTTTAAGGCGTTATTCAGTAATACAACTGAATGAGAACAGGACATCAAAGCACCTCCCCGCGAGACAATCCGATATTGTGAAATTTTTCCGACTCCTGACTGAGCAGCTCGACTATCTCCACGCGGGATAACTCCGCCTTTGTGATATGGCGAATCATGGCGTCAAGATGAGAAGAAAAGCGCGTCGCAGCGTCGGCCTGTGCTTCGGTTCTGGCCTGTTGCAGCAGTAATGCGTATTTACCGCACTGATTTTCAGAAACTGTATGCATGACTTTCTCCAGGCAAAAAGAAGCCCCGCACGATTAAGTGCGTTAAAAACTCTGGTTAATTATTTAATGCAAATATTGCTCTGGTTTTACCGACGTCAGAATTGTCGGTGCATACTCAAACAGACTGAATAGTTCACGTAATGCACGGAATAAAGCATCACGCCAGTAACATGACTCTTCATTAATTCGCCAGTATGGCTGATTGAATTCTTTTTCAGTCAATCCGGCATGCATAAATAAAGTACGACGCTGACTGACTGTTAAAAAACTAATATATGCATACTCACTTGCGCCAACCTGACGGCGTTTTGAGAATGCCCCACGCAATTCATCAATTGCACAAACAAGCCGTTCACGTTCGACGTCGTTCATTTCTTCAAAACGCATCGTTGCGTGACGCTGTTTTAACTGCGCATGAAAGCAAACTGTTAGCCGTTCGCGCTCCATCATCTGATTATAATAATCACATGTATCCTGCCAGCGAGGAACGGCAAGATGCTTACCAATTATCCGGCGCATAGCTGCTGGCTGTTTTTCAACGAGATTGAGCGTCATCACTGTCATTTCCATACCCTCCGGCTTTTCAGAAAGGTCAGAGCCTTTTTTAACGGACTCTGTTTTTTGGTGCGGATAATGATTCCCTTACGCCCCTTACCGTGGGTGATGGTGAAGTCAATCGCCCTGGGGCTTTCGTTACGCAGTAACTGAGCAATACAACGAGGCTCATTCATACGGTTCTCCTTAACGTGGTTCACCGAGACCTAACCACATCAACCAGCCGTCACGAATCTCTTTAGGGCGGCTTTCATAAGCCAGTTTTAGTCCGTTATTCCATGCCGGAAGGTATACCCAATATTCACCTGCACGACCTGAAGCTGATTGTGGATCGGTCATATCAATTACAGGCAGCTTTCCTTTATCGATCATCCGACGAACCGCTCCTGTCGATTTTCCTATTAGTTTTGCGAACTCCTGATAAGGAATCGCATCAGTCATGAGTGTTACTTGCTTGCTCATGTCGTCCTCTAGCCCTCATGAATTGCGTTTAATGTCTTATAATGCCTTTTAGTGCCCACATCCAAGCACTAAACAATCTACATCTAAACTAAATACTATTGAGATCTAAACACCATGTCAAACACGATAAGCGAGAAGATAGTCTTAATGCGAAAATCAGAGTATTTGAGCAGACAACAACTTGCTGATTTAACAGGGGTTCCGTATGGCACGCTGAGTTACTATGAAAGTGGTCGTTCAACACCTCCAACAGATGTCATGATGAACATCCTGCAGACCCCACAATTCACCAAATACACTTTATGGTTCATGACCAATCAGATCGCTCCTGAGTCCGGGCAAATTGCGCCCGCTCTCGCACACTTTGGGCAAAACGAAACAACGTCGCCCCACTCCGGTCAAAAGACTGGTTAACAATTCATCGTGAATATATTCATCACAAGTGCCTACTATTGGTGGCTAAATTTCAGCCACCACGAAAAAAGCGATTAGTAGTCGCAAAAAAACACACCACTCGGAGGGTTTTCTGATGGCAATCAAAAAACTCGATGATGGTCGATATGAAGTGGACATCCGCCCTACTGGACGTAATGGAAAACGCATCCGTAGGAAGTTTGATAAGAAAAGCGAAGCTGTCGCTTTCGAGAAATACACGTTGTACAACCACCACAATAAAGAATGGCTATCAAAACCAACAGACAAGCGACGTCTGTCGGAGCTGACACAGATCTGGTGGGATTTAAAGGGTAAACACGAAGAGCATGGGAAATCTAATCTTGGAAAAATTGAAATCTTCACAAAAATAACGAATGACCCATGCGCATTTCAAATTACGAAATCGCTTATCAGCCAGTACTGCGCCACCCGAAGAAGTCAGGGTATTAAACCTTCGAGTATCAATCGTGATTTAACATGTATTAGCGGCATGTTTACAGCCCTGATTGAAGCGGAGTTATTCTTTGGTGAGCACCCTATCAGAGGGACAAAAAGGCTTAAGGAGGAAAAACCAGACACAGGCTATCTCACGCAGGAAGAAATTGCCTTACTGCTTGCTGCTCTTGACGGCGACAACAAAAAGATTGCGATTCTTTGCCTGAGTACTGGAGCACGTTGGGGAGAAGCAGCTCGTTTGAAAGCAGAAAATATCATCCATAACCGCGTCACGTTTGTTAAAACGAAAACAAACAAACCACGCACCGTCCCGATCTCAGAGGCTGTTGCCAAAATGATCGCGGATAACAAACGAGGTTTTTTATTCCCTGATGCTGATTACCCTCGCTTCAGACGAACAATGAAAGCAATAAAACCGGATTTGCCAATGGGGCAAGCCACACATGCACTAAGGCACAGCTTTGCCACTCATTTCATGATTAATGGAGGAAGTATTATCACGCTACAACGGATACTAGGTCACACGCGGATTGAGCAAACTATGGTTTACGCTCATTTTGCGCCAGAGTACCTTCAGGACGCCATTTCTCTTAATCCGCTAAGAGGTGGTACTGAGGCCGAGAGTGTCCACACAGTGTCCACAGTAGAGTAACGTTTAAGGGCTTTCAGTGGTAATTTATGCCGCTCAAACCCGCATTGTACCGTTGAAAGCCCCTACTGGTGACACCCTAAATCTCCCTTACACGGGCTTATTTTTTTATGCATAAGCCCTATCTCTGGTAACCGTCTTCCATTGACCACATCGATAGAATCCTCCTTCATAGCACGATGCCTTTCACTTATCGGCATCGTGCTCCCACAGGTTCCGGCTACGCACAGCCAGAACGCGCATATTTGACGCTTACCAAAAAATATTCTCACTCTCCACATTTGAATGTCAGACGAGCGACACCATGTAATCCTACACCTTCTGTCTTCAGCTCAACTATTTGCATTTTTTTGCCCTGAGTAACACAGAAATGAGTTGCATCATTTTTTACTATATTTTCTGCACCAGATATTCTACCCCTGGCTAAAGAAGCTTCGGCTTCGGTGTAGTATTGGTTATCGAGTTTACGCTGAATATTACTTTTATATGCAAGACCAAATTTACCGATACTTGTCTCATCATTATGCACAGCACAACCAGACATAATAAAAATACTAATTAATGATATAGCAGCTATCTTTTTCATCTCACCTTCCCCCATTAAATACCAACGACACTCTCTAGTGTTTAAATATAATAATGGCATGATTATTATAATTGAATAGGATTATAATAAATGTTCTGTACAACATTTCCTACATAAGTAGGAATTACGGACATTGAGGCCCTTCAGGGTAACTCCATGGGGGCTTTAATATATTATATTGAAGATGCCACTGTTTAGTTGAATATTAGGTATATGCTCTTTTTTGAAATTTATCGGTGGCAGCCGTTAGTATTCGCTGTCCCCATTGCAAGCTCCTGGTGGTAACCACTGAATCCTCCATACTTGAACTGACTTTTTATCCTCCGACTTTCATCCTGTTCTGACTCCACCTTTTGTTTTCTGCTCTACACTATCTACAGACCAATCATAAAGGCACATACGATCATGGCAGAATTTCCCGCCAGCTTACTGATTCTTAATGGCAAAAGTACTGACAATTTACCCTTGCGCGAAGCAATTATGCTGTTGCGTGAGGAAGGAATGACGATCCATGTGCGGGTCACCTGGGAGAAAGGCGATGCCGCACGATATGTAGAGGAGGCCCGGAAGTTGGGCGTCGCAACGGTGATTGCCGGTGGTGGCGATGGCACCATTAATGAAGTTTCTACGGCGTTGATTCAGTGTGAGGGGGATGACATACCCGCGCTGGGAATTTTGCCATTAGGAACCGCCAATGATTTTGCCACCAGTGTAGGGATTCCTGAGGCACTGGATAAGGCGCTGAAACTGGCAATTGCCGGTGACGCCATTGCGATAGATATGGCGCAGGTCAACAAACAAACCTGTTTTATTAATATGGCGACAGGCGGATTTGGGACGCGTATTACCACAGAAACGCCGGAAAAATTAAAAGCCGCACTGGGTAGCGTCTCTTACATCATTCATGGCTTAATGCGTATGGATACTCTGCAACCGGACCGTTGTGAAATCCGCGGTGAAAACTTTCACTGGCAAGGTGACGCCCTGGTCATTGGTATTGGTAACGGGCGTCAGGCCGGTGGCGGTCAGCAATTGTGTCCGAACGCGTTAATTAACGATGGCTTGCTGCAACTGCGCATTTTTACCGGCGATGAAATACTTCCGGCTCTCGTATCAACCTTAAAATCTGACGAAGATAACCCGAATATTATCGAAGGCGCTTCGTCGTGGTTTGATATTCAGGCACCACACGACATCACCTTTAATCTTGATGGCGAACCGTTGAGTGGGCAAAATTTTCATATTGAAATACTTCCGGCAGCGTTGCGTTGTCGATTACCACCAGATTGTCCACTGTTGCGTTAATCAAACTATTCTCTCTTGAACCAGGGAGAATCCGTAATGCCGGATGCGGTGTAAACACCTTATCCGGCATACAGAACAATACTACACCGTAATTAATTTTACCCGCGTCTTCTGCAATGCCAGTTTATCCACCTCTGACACAGCATCATCGGTAATAATAATGTCAATTTTTTCGATTGGTAGTACCTGATTAAAACCGCGACGGTTAAATTTCGATGAATCGAGAACGGCAATCACTTTATTAGCGGCTGTGACCATCGCACCGCTAATAGAATAACCTTCATTAAAGGTCGTAATACCATTAACCGCATCAATACCATCAGCACCGACAAACATTAAATCGGCATTAATATCCTGTAATGAACGCTCGGCAATGGAACCATGCATCGAGCGCGTTTTATGGCGGACCGTGCCACCACAGACGACCAGAGTAATGTCTTTATTTTCGGAAAGGGCAAACGCTGCCGGGAGACTGTTGGTAATCACCGTGATATTTTTGGCGGTCATTAATCCTTCGGCGATAAGCATTGTCGTACTTCCGCTGTCGAGAATAACGGTCATCCCTTCGTGGATCATTTTGACTGCCGCCTGCGCTATTCTGTTTTTTGGCGCGCTGGCGAGCTGAAATCGCTCTTTAAACCCGACTTCCTGGGTCTCGGTTTCACTATTACCAGACATTATTTTCGCCGCACCGCCATGAAAGCGCGTAACCACGCCTTTTTGTTCGAGAAAGCGCAAATCGGCACGGATTGTCGCTTCCGAGGCAGCAAATACTCCCGCCAGATCCTGAACAAGCACGGTTCCCTGTTCATTCACTAATTGGATGATCTTATTCCTTCGCTCGAATGAATTCATCGTCATTTACCCATATTCAATTGTGGCTAGTGTAAACGAAGGGGGACCATTGGTGAATGATCTGTTTTGCACAATACCGGGCCAGCATCACGCTGGCCCGCGGTTTCAGGGAATGAGCAACACTTTGCCCGGCATAGCATTACGAGCGATGTCACGCACCGCCTGGGCGAAGCTTTCAAAGCTTCCACGGTGAGCGATTAATGGCTCCAGGCTTAACTTACGTTCTGTCAGCAACCGGCTCGCCGTTTCCCACTCCTGCCCCGGCCAAGGGCTGGAGTAGTTCATCCAACTGCCGATAACCGTCAGCTCTTTACGCAATATTTTGCCAAACGTTGCCGATGTTAAATGCAGATCCTGATGCAACGTGCCCACCAGCGCCAGTTGGGCATGAGGACCGGCAATCTCTACCGCCAGTTCGACAGTTTGCGGTACGCCAGCCGTCTCGAGGATAAGCTGATTAAAGCGCAGTTCGCGTAAAACGCTCTGCATTTGCGGCGCGCTCATTTCGCTACTGTTAAATGTTTGCATCGCACCGAAAGATTTTGCCAGTGCCAGTTTTTCTGAACTAATGTCGATCGCCGTCACACTCTTTGCTCCCAGCGCGACAGCGCACTGAATGGCCAGCAGGCCAATGGTTCCGGCACCAATAATAATAACGTTTTTATTCTCACAACCTTGCGCTAAATGAAAAGCATGCAGACCAACGGTAATCGGCTCAATAAAAGCCCCATCCTCAATAGGCATATCCGTGGGTAGAGCAAAGACATTTTTTCGCTTAACGACAATATATTCAGCAAATCCACCATCACGCCGCGAGCCAATAAAATCATATTTTGCGCACTGGGAATAAAACCCTTTCAGACACTCTGGACAAGTAAAACAGGGTAATAACGGCACACAGGCAACCGCATCGCCAGGGTGTAAATCATCAACACCGGATCCCACCGCATCAATATAGCCGCTAAATTCATGGCCTAACGTTATTGGATAATAATGTGCACCATTTTTAAATATCCTGGGTAAATCGGAACCACATAAGCCCGAGCTGGCAATTTTTACCCGCACCTCATCCTGATGTTTAATTTCAGGAATGACGCTTTCTGCAACGCGCACGATACCATCAGTATCATTCACCACTGATTTCATAAAAACTCCTGATTGTTAAGGGGGATAACCTCCCCCTCAGGTAAAAATTATTCTGCGAGAACGACTTTCTCTTGTTTAATAAAGCCACGCGCTCTACGCCAGGTCATGAAAATACCGGTCAGATAAATTGCACCGATAATAATGAAACCGGGAATATTTTGCGGGGAGAAAACCTAAATCAGTAACCAGGTAATGGGAGAACCGCCCTGATCCATTGAAGCCACCATACCCCCGGCTTTTAACGCCCCAGCATTAGCCGCCAGTTGGGTGTGCAAACCAATAGTTTGCGTCGCGATCCACAGGGTGATGCTCATAATGATGACACCCGAGATTAAGGTGCGGAACAGATTTCCACGATGCACGGCGACCGCCATCGCCACGAAGAAGCCGATGGTGGCAAGATCGCCAAACGGCAGCACCTGATTACCCGGCACACAAACAGCAATTAAAATGGTGAGTGGGATAAAAATCAGGCTTGCCGATACCACCGCCGTATGTCCCAGCAGCAACGCCGGATCAAGGCCAATCAGGAACTCCTGACCGCCGAACTTCGCCTGTAAACGACTACGAGCCTGCTTAGCGATGGGCGTTAAACCATCCATGATGGGTTTAATCACCCGTGGCATTAGCAGCATCACTGCCGCCGTTTTTACCGCCAGCTGCAATACACCTTTGACATCGTAACCCGCGAGGATGCCGATAATCAGCCCCATCACAAAACCCACGGTGACAGGCTCGCCAAATGGACCAAATTTGCGCTGAATATCGTCGGCGCTAAATTTAATTCGGTTAACGCCTGGGATTTTCTCGATGATAGCATCGACCAGCACCGCAATCGGCCCCATATACGCCGACGTACCGTGCGGAATAGCAATACCTTCCAGCTCAAAGAAATTTCGGGTATCGCGGGCAAACCAGTCGCCGAGCTTATAAACAAACGCCGCGTGAATTACCACACCTGCCATCCCTATCATCCATGAACCGGTTGCCAGATGCAGCAACGCGCCGGTGAAGGTCATATGCCAGATATTCCAGATATCAACATTTACCACCCGCGTCATACGGGTCAGTAACATCGCCACGTTAACCAGAATCGCAATCGGAATCGCCACCAGCGCAATTTGCGACGCCCAGGTCATTGGTGAAGAGCCCGGCCAGCCAACATCGACCACATGCAGATTCAGGTCGAAATTTTCCGCCATCGCTTTCGCCGCCGGGCCAATGGAATCCAGCATTAAGCCAATCACAAGGCCAATGCCAACAAAGCCAATCCCGATATGCAGACCCGCTTTAAAGCAATCGCCTGCCTTCATGCCTAATATTTTAGAAAAAATAATGATGACAATCGGCAGCATCACCGTAGGGCCGAGGTCGAGAATATAACGCATGACTTCTGAAAACATAGGTCACCCCTGTAAGATAGTCAGAATTTTATTTTGTAATGCTTCGATACCGATACCAGAAATAAAAGGCATGCCGTGAACTAACGGAATATCGCCAAAACTACGATCCACTTTGGCAGTGGTGCATATCAAATGCACACCATCCATATAGGTTTCTATTTCATTAACCCGACACTGGATTAATTCAACAGGAATATTATGATTCTGACACAACTCTTTAATTTCTTCCGCCGCCATCGTAGAGGTCGCAACCGCGCCTCCGCAAGCGACAATAATCTTGCGTTTCATAAATAGTCCTTTTTATTGTTACAGAGGGATTTATTCGTCTGAATCTAAAACATACTTTGTGAAGTATTCCTTTAACTGGGTTTCAGGAAGAGTGATTAGTGTCTCGACGATATCGGGCTGTTGTAACTTGCCAAATAAACAGCGTAAAAGTTTCAATTGCTGCTGCGGATTTTCCACAATCAACGCAATAACCAACGATACCGCCACGTCGTTATCATCATCCGCTTGCTGAAAATGAACTTTATTTGTTGGCCTTAACAGATAAATGGCTGACGACTTAGCATGAATCGCCTCACAATGCGGTATTGCAATAGCGTGCTGCTCAAGCATTATCCCGGTAGGGAATTCTGCTTCTCTGGCAATTAATGCCTGTGGCCAGGTATCATGAACCACACCTTTGGCGAGCATCTCATTACCGATATGGGTTAAAACTTCGCTACGATCGACAAAAGAAATTCCGCTACGAACAAACAGGTTAGTCATATACCGTCCTTATTCCGCACAGCCGTAGCGATAGGCGCGCAAAACATCATAAATTTTATCCATAATCAGCTGATGCGGTATTGCTGATAATTCCCCGGACTGAATGCGTTCAAATTGTTTGGGAAGATACTGACTAATCATGCCCAGTGGGATGTCCACGCCTTCAAGATTCACCATCATCGTTTCGACGCTATTTTTAATCCGACTATGCGGCCAGTAATAACGAATACGATCCGACAGGCTGTAACGAATATCCAGTAATGAATCGTTAAAACCCGTACGATAATATTTTTTCCAGTATTGCGGTTCGTCGAGCATCACTTCTTCAATTACCGCCAGGCAACCGCTGCGATTTTCAGGGGCGATAAGTTCCTGCTCAATTTGTGCCAGTGCAAATATCGCCTCGCGTAAAGCAAAGGTTAATGCGGGACCGACTTTCAATATTGCAAAGTGATCGCGGACTAATTCCCAATAAGCCGTCCGGGTCTGGTAATCGGTAGAATGTGCTTCATAAACCATTCGGGTGTTTTCTATCCATTGCGCCAGCGGCTGCGCTTCCTGCGGCTGATAATGGATAATATTGCTGTGATCAAATTCCACACCCGGCTGCACCACGATGGCAATCACACGTGTTAACGCCTCTGTCAGCCCACGGGCAATAAAGGCCTTTTGATGCGTACGTAAAGTATTGGCGGCATCTTCAACATGGGTGATGTGTACTGACTGAATGGCGCTGGCCTCACCGCCCGGAACCGGAACTTCGGTGCCAATGACATAGCTCAGTTGCTCACGCTGGCAATCTGTCGCCACACTTTCCGCAGCAAAGCAAAGCACAGCAGCTCGTTCCGCAACCGTTTCTGGTGCTAACGGTATGGGATCCCCCGCGCAGGACATTGACGCATCAAGATGAATTTTACTGAAGCCGGCACGAACATATTCCTTTACCAGCTCGACGGATTTTTCCATCGCCGCATCCGCATTTTCTTGCTGCCAGCAGTTTGGCCCCAGATGATCGCCGCCGAGAATAATGCGTTCGCGTGCAAACCCAACTTTATCGGCAATCGTAAAAACAAATTCGCGAAAGTCTGCCGGTGTCATTCCGGTATAACCGCCAAATTGATTGACCTGGTTTGACGTTGCTTCAATCAGCACTTTGCGCGTGCTGTTGCGATCAAATGCCAGCGCCGCTTCGATAACCAACGGATGGGCAGAACAGACTGAACATATGCCGATATGTTCACCAGCTTTATGCCGGGCAATTAACGTTTTCATGTTTTTTCCTTGTTAAATGGCAGGTGCGTTATGCCCTGCCCTCGCAGCCACAATCGGCAATCACTTTGCTCACCACATCGCGCATTGCGGATTTAGCCGACTGCAAATAATCCCGGGGATCGGTCGCTTCAGGGTGCTCGGTCAGGTAATTTTTTAACGCCTGCGAGAAGGCATTTTTCAGCTCCGTTGCAACGTTGATTTTGCATATCCCCAGTTTGATGGTTTGCTGAATATCCTTAGTCGATAACCCTGACGCGCCATGCAGCACCAGCGGTAAGTTCACCCACTGGCGAATGTTCTCCAGTCTAGAAAAATCAAGCGCCGGTGCGCTGGCATACATCCCATGAGCCGTGCCGATGGCGACCGCCAGGGAATCAATTCCGGTTGCCTCGGCAAATTCACGCGCCTGAGCGGGGTTGGTGTACAACGCATCGGCTTCATTGACTTGCACATCATCTTCCTGGCCGCCAAGTTGCCCCAGCTCCGCCTCGACGCTGACATCAAAGCGATGGCAAAAATCCACCACCTCTTTGACCCGTGAAATATTTTGCGCAAAAGGCAAATGCGAGGCGTCAATCATGACTGAGCGCACGCCAGAACGAACCTTCTGAGCGATATCGTCAAATTTCGTGTGATGGTCGAGATGAATTGCCAGTGGATGGTGATATTGCTTCGCCATCGCGCTGACCAGCGCCAACAGATTTTCTGTACCAGCATGAGTAAATGTGCCAGGCGTTCCGGCGATGATGACCGGCGCATGCAGGTTGGCAGCGGTTTCTACCACCACTTGCATCGTTTCGAGATTGTGAATATTGAATGCCGGAACCGCATAACCGCCGCGCTGTGCGTTGTTCAGCATCTGCTTTGTCGATACCACGTACATTTTCATATCCTGTCGTTTGTTTTCGATTTCAAAATATAATGAAATTATTTGTTTTTAAATATCGAGATAACGATCACAAAAACGACAATATGAAAATTGTTCGAGGAGTGAAAGGCAAAAAAACGGCCTCCCGATAGGGAAGCCGTAGCAAAGTGCGCGTGTTTTTATGCCGGATGCGGTGTAAACATACGTGGCAGTGCTATGTAGGCATGATAAGACGCTTCAGCGTCGCATCAGGCATAGGTTGCCGGATGCAGCGTAAACGCCTTATCCGTCCTACGGGGTGGTGTTGTTCGTATAAGGCGTATCAGGCGATAGTAATTTTGCTATCGAGATAAACGTCCTGCACGGCGTTAATCAGTTTCACGCCGTCAGCCATCGATTTCTTGAACGCTTTACGTCCAAGAATCAGCCCCATTCCGCCAGCGCGTTTGTTGATAACCGCAGTACGCACTGCATCACTGAGGTCAGTTTCACCGCCCGCAGCACCGCCGGAGTTTATCAACCCAGCCCGGCCCATATAGCAGTTAGCTAACTGATAACGCACCAGATCAATCGGGTTTTCGCTGGTTAACTTGCTGTACACGCGATCGTCGGTATAACCGTAATTAATCGCTTTATAACCGCCGTTATTTTCCGCCATTTTCTGTTTGACGATGTCCGCGCCAATGGTCGCCGCCAGATGGTTCGCCTGACCAGTCAGGTCGGCGGAAACATGGTAATCAACGCCATCTTTCTTAAAGGCGGAGTTACGCAAATAGGCCCACAGCACTGTCACCATGCCCAGCTCGTGCGCACGTTCAAAAGCCGCAGAAATTTCTTCAATCTGGCGACGTGACTCTTCCGAGCCAAAATAGATAGTCGCACCAACCGCAACCGCGCCCATGTTGAACGCCTGCTCCACGCTGGCATACAGCGTTTGATCGTAGGTATTCGGGTAACTTAGCGTCTCGTTGTGATTAAGTTTGACGAGGAATGGAATGCGATGCGCATAACGCCGCGATACCGACGCCAGCACGCCGTAAGTTGACGCCACACAGTTACAGCCCGCTTCGATCGCCAGTTCAACAATGTTTTTCGGGTCAAAGTAGAGCGGGTTAGCAGCAAATGAAGCTCCGGCAGAGTGCTCAACGCCCTGGTCAACCGGCAGAATAGAAAGATATCCTGTGCCAGCCAGACGCCCGGTGTTGTACAACGTCTGCATATTACGTAACACCGCAGGCGGGCGATTATTGTCAATCATCACGCGGTCTACGTAGTCATGTCCGGGAAGATAAAGCTGGTCAGAAGGAATAGTCATACAACGGTGCTGTAAAAGGTTGTCGGCGTCTTTGCCAAGCAACTGCGCAATATCTGTCATTACTATGCTCCCGTAAATTCCGATTGGATATCGGCTATGGATTTTCCTGGCCCGCCTTTTGCGGGCAATCATAATCCTGGTCGTTACGGGCGAGTTTTTCCATCTTTTGGATGTTTTTTCAGCGTTTTCTGTTGGCTCGATTCATCAGAAAAAATGTTAGCGCGGTCAAGTTTTCACCGCAAAGGTATTTAAAAGGTATTATTAAGTGGTATTGTCATCGCGTACCTTACATTACCTGTCATGAAGGAATTAAAAGATGAAAACAACAGCAAAGCTGTCGTTCATGATGTTTGTTGAATGGTTTATCTGGGGCGCGTGGTTTGTGCCATTGTGGTTGTGGTTAAGTAAAAGCGGTTTTAGTGCCGGAGAAATTGGCTGGTCGTATGCCTGTACCGCCATTGCGGCGATCCTGTCGCCAATTCTGGTTGGCTCCATCACTGACCGCTTTTTCTCGGCGCAGAAAGTGCTGGCGGTATTGATGTTCGCAGGCGCGCTGCTGATGTATTTCGCTGCGCAACAGACCACTTTTGCCGGGTTCTTCCCGTTACTGCTGGCCTACTCGCTAACCTATATGCCGACCATTGCGCTGACTAACAGCATCGCTTTTGCCAACGTGCCGGATGTTGAGCGTGATTTCCCGCGCATTCGTGTGATGGGCACTATCGGCTGGATTGCCTCCGGTCTGGCATGTGGTTTCTTGCCGCAAATACTGGGGTATGCCGATATCTCACCGACTAACATCCCGCTGCTGATTACCGCCGGAAGTTCTGCTCTGCTCGGTGTGTTTGCGTTTTTCCTGCCCGACACGCCACCAAAAAGCACCGGCAAAATGGATATTAAAGTCATGCTCGGCCTGGATGCGCTGATCCTGCTGCGCGATAAAAACTTCCTCGTCTTTTTCTTCTGTTCATTCCTGTTTGCGATGCCACTAGCGTTCTATTACATCTTTGCCAACGGTTATCTGACCGAAGTTGGCATGAAAAACGCCACCGGCTGGATGACGCTCGGCCAGTTCTCTGAAATCTTCTTTATGCTGGCATTGCCGTTTTTCACTAAACGCTTTGGTATCAAAAAGGTATTATTGCTTGGTCTGGTCACCGCTGCGATCCGCTATGGCTTCTTTATTTACGGTAGTGCGGATGAATATTTCACCTACGCGTTACTGTTCCTCGGTATTTTGCTTCACGGCGTAAGTTACGATTTTTACTACGTTACCGCTTACATCTATGTCGATAAAAAAGCCCCCGTGCATATGCGTACCGCTGCGCAGGGGCTGATCACGCTCTGCTGCCAGGGCTTCGGCAGTTTGCTCGGCTATCGTCTTGGCGGTGTGATGATGGAAAAGATGTTCGCTTATCAGGAACCGGTAAACGGACTGACTTTCAACTGGTCCGGGATGTGGACTTTCGGCGCGGTGATGATTGCCATTATCGCCGTGCTGTTCATGATTTTTTTCCGCGAATCCGACAACGAAATTACGGCTATCAAGGTCGATGATCGCGATATTGCGTTGACACAAGGGGAAGTTAAATGAAAACAGAACGTATTCTCGGTGCTCTTTATGGGCAGGCGTTAGGGGATGCGATGGGGATGCCCTCCGAGCTTTGGCCACGCAGCCGCGTTAAAGCACACTTTGGCTGGATTGACCGTTTTCTTCCTGGACCAAAGGAGAATAACGCGGCCTGTTATTTTAACCGCGCCGAATTCACCGACGATACCTCGATGGCGCTGTGTCTGGCGGATGCGTTACTGGAACGTGAAGGCAAGATCGATCCGGATCTGATTGGGCGTAATATTCTCGACTGGGCGCTGCGTTTCGACGCCTTTAACAAAAACGTACTAGGTCCGACCTCGAAGATTGCGCTTAACGCCATTCGCGACGGTAAACCCGTTGCTGAACTGGAAAACAACGGCGTGACCAACGGCGCAGCGATGCGCGTCTCGCCATTAGGTTGTTTGCTTCCGGCGCGTGATGTTGATTCCTTTATTGATGATGTAGCGCTGGCGTCCAGCCCGACCCATAAATCCGATCTGGCGGTTGCAGGCGCGGTAGTCATCGCATGGGCGATTTCTAGTGCCATTGACGGAGAAAGCTGGTCAGCGATTGTTGATTCCCTGCCTTCAATTGCGCGACATGCACAGCAAAAACGCATCACTACGTTCAGCGCCTCACTGGCGGCGCGGCTGGAGATTGCGCTGAAAATTGTGCGCAATGCCGACGGCACCGAATCCGCCAGCGAACAGCTTTACCAGGTCGTTGGCGCAGGTACCAGCACTATTGAGTCCGTTCCGTGCGCCATTGCGCTGGTTGAACTGGCACAAACCGACCCGAATCGCTGCGCCGTCCTGTGCGCTAACCTTGGCGGCGACACAGACACCATCGGTGCTATGGCGACGGCAATTTGCGGCGCGTTGCATGGCGTTAACGCTATCGATCCTGCGTTAAAGGCGGAACTGGATGCGGTAAATCAGCTTGATTTCAACCGCTATGCCACAGCGCTGGCGAAATATCGTCAACAACGGGAGGCGGTATGAGCGGCGCTCGATTACACACGCTGCTGCCTGAATTAACCACGCGTCAGTCGGTGATGGTCGTCGGCGCGGCGGTCATTGACGTGATCGCCGACGCTTATGCCCTCCCCTGGCGTGGGTGCGATATCGAACTGAAACAGCAGAGCGTTAACGTTGGCGGCTGCGCACTGAATATTGCCGTGGCGTTAAAGCGCCTCGGCATCGAAGCGGGTAATGCCTTGCCGCTCGGTCAGGGCGTGTGGGCGGAGATTATTCGCAACCGGATGGCAAAAGAGGGCTTAATCAGCCTGATCGATAACGCCGAAGGTGATAACGGCTGGTGTCTGGCGCTGGTTGAGCCGGATGGCGAACGCACTTTTATGTCATTCAGCGGTGTTGAAAATCAGTGGAATCGCCAGTGGCTGGCGCGATTAACCGTTGCGCCTGGCAGCCTGCTCTATTTTTCCGGTTATCAACTGGCCTCGCCCTGCGGCGAATTGTTAGTGGAATGGCTGGAAGAGCTGCAAGACGTGACGCCGTTTATCGATTTTGGCCCACGTATTGGCGATATCCCGGATGCATTACTGGCGCGGATCATGGCCTGTCGACCTTTAGTGTCGCTCAATCGTCAAGAGGCTGAGATTGCCGCCGAACGTTTTGCTTTATCCGCAGAGATAACAACACTTGGCAAGCAATGGCAGGAGAAATTTGCCGCGCCGTTGATCGTTCGTCTCGATAAAGAAGGCGCATGGTATTTCAGCAACGACGCTTCTGGCTGCATTCCGGCATTTCCAACGCAAGTTGTCGACACCATTGGGGCGGGCGACAGTCATGCCGGTGGCGTACTTGCCGGGCTGGCCTCTGGTCTGCCACTGGCGGATGCCGTATTACTGGGCAATGCAGTGGCGTCGTGGGTTGTCGGGCATCGGGGCGGTGATTGTGCGCCAACGCGCGAGGAACTACTCCTCGCACACAAAAACGTATAGATCGCTGCGACAGTGGCTAATGCTGTACTCAATAGGCCGTTGCTGTTGGTCAAGCGCCACTTGCTTGATCACCAGCACCGGTATTTTGCTATCTAACTGAATATGTGACTGAAACTCGGCATCCGGCATCCGGGCGCTAACGCGGGAACGCGTACGTTGTGGGTAAATGTGCTGGCTGCGGAAATAGTCATAAAGTGAAATCCCGATGGCATCAACATCATGAATTAAATGCGCCGGAACCCACGATTCCTCAATCGATACCGCTTCTTCATCGACATAGCGAATACGCTTAAGCAAAAAGACATCACTTCCTGCTTCGACCGCCAGCTGCTGCGCGACTTCTTCGGGACATTTCACGACACGCTTGTTAACCCATAGCGTATCGGGCTTTTTCCCGCGCAATACCACCTGCTGAGAAAAACCTCGCGCTTCTTTCAACGAGTATTCGAAGATGTTGTTGATCTGCGTGCCGTAACCGCGCGAACGCGTCACCACACCCTCTTCTTCCAGCGCCTGCATCGCCTTGCGCACCGTAATGCGCGAAACGCCGGTTAACTGACTTAAATCACGCTCACCGGGCAAAATATTGCCATGCTCCAGCACCCCGCTGCGCACGGCATTTTTTACCGTTTCGGCAAACTTAATATAAAGCGGCGTGTTATCCGCCGCTAAAATACGCTCGTTCAGTTGGGCAATCAGCTGGGTATGCGCTTGTTCCATTTGTCTTTTTCCTGCCGGGGAGTCTGGTGGGAGTATATCACTGCTTCTTATTTAAGGCGTTTCTTTAATCCCATCAACGAATGCCTGCAACTCCTCCACCGTGCCATTAAATACATTAAAATCCACCGGACCATTGATGCCATCTACCTGTCCACGTTCGGAATGCTGCCAGAAGCGCCAGGCCATTCCGTCATTGTCCGGACGACGTTGATAGTAGTGAGCCACCCACCACGGATATTCATTGAAATAGCCCGCCAGATTCGTGTGATAAAAAACGGCTCCTGAGTAAATAATCGGCTTTTTCCCCGTACTTTTTTCGACCATTTTTAGCCACTGACTTACCCTCTTGCGTAATTCTTTTGCCGATAATTTTCCTCGCTCTTCTACGTCCAGTACCGCAGGGAAATCGCCTTGTGAGAAATCTACCGTTTGCAGAAATAATCGCACCTGAACCGGTGCTGCTACCGACGGGGAGAAATAATGATATGCCCCGCGCAGCAGGCCATTTTCGCGGCTTAGTTGCCAGTTACGCGAAAAATAGGGGTCCTCCAGCTTTTCGCCTTCCGTCGCCTTAATAAAGGCAAATTGTAAGCGAATACCGTTATCGCGCATTTTTGCCACCCGCTGCCAGTCGATCCGCTCCTGCCAGCGCGAAACATCTATTCCGTGAATGGTGTAACTGGCAGGAATACGAATAGCGAAAGATTTAACCGGGCGATAACCGTAGAAGTGGATGTAGTCTGTAATCTGAACTGCTGTCGAATAGAAAAAATTCACCGTCTGACGCGGATAAATTGCAACGATGGAAATTAGCCCAAGAGCGCATAATAGAGCGGTGAGTTTTTTTCGACTGGTAATTCTTAGCTGCATTGGTTTCATCCCTGAATGTCAGTGCCAAAGGCTGACAATAACCAAAGCAGCTATAGTACGGTGCTCACCACCAGGCGTGGAAGTGGTGAACCGGACCAATACCGTGACCAACTTCCAGCGTGTCGGCCTGGGCTAATGCTGATGAAAGCCAGCTTTTTGCCTCCTGTACGGTGTCAGCCCAGTTTGTATGGCGCGGGCGTAGTGCAGCCAACGCCGCAGAGAGCGTACAACCAGTGCCGTGGGTGTTTTTGGTCATAATGCGCGGTGCGGTAAACCGTTGTTCACCCTCGCGGGTAAACAGCCAGTCCGGGCTTTGCTCATCATCCAGATGACCACCTTTCATTAGCACTGCGCCACAGCCCATCGCCAACAGCGATCGCCCTTGTTCCAGCATTTCCTGTTCGGTGCGCGCGTGTGGCGCGTCGAGCAAGGCGGCAGCTTCGGGCAAGTTTGGCGTTATTAATGAAACCTGTGGCAATAATCGACTGCGCAGCGTAGCAACCGCCGAAGGTGAAAGCAGCGGGTCGCCGCTTTTTGCCAGCATAACGGTGTCGAGTACCACGTTTTGGATCTGATAACGTTGCAACCGTTCTGCCACCGCTTCAACAATATCGGTTTCCGCCAGCATACCGATTTTAGTGGTATCGATTCGCACATCGCTGAACACCGAATCGAGCTGGGCGGCGACAAAATCAGGCTCAATGCGATACACCGACTGTACGCCACGGGTATTTTGCGCCACCAGTGCAGTAATAACTGAGCAACCATAAGCGCCAAGTGCCGAGAAGGTTTTAAGATCGGCCTGAATCCCCGCACCACCACTCGGATCAGTACCGGCAATCGTCAGAGCGTTAATTCGTTTCATGCCTGCACCTCCTGCGTCAATTGCCAGAGCGCATCAAGGAAATGTGGAACAAAACTGCCTGGCCCCTCGCTTCTGGCGACTGCGCGTTCTCCGGCTTGTTTCATCCAGTGACAGGCAGATGCGACATTTTCCAGCGTATCGCCTGGTAACGCACAGCAGGCAGCGACAACCGCCGATAATGCACAGCCAGTTCCTACCACTTTGGTCATTAACGGATCACCACCGTGAATACCAATGATACGATGTCCATCGGTAACATAATCCATCTCGCCAGTGACCACGACGATTGCGCCAGTTTCCCGTGCCAGTGTTTGTGCAGCGGGTATCGCGTTAGCTGCGGCGTCAGTGGTATCCACTCCCCGTCCGCCATTAGCAATGCCAGCTAATGCCATGATTTCCGAAGCATTACCACGTATCGCTGCCGGTTTAAAAGATAAAAGTTCATGACAAAAATGGCGGCGATAATCGAGCGCACCCACCGCTACTGGATCAAGCGTCCAGGGTGTTTGAGAGCTTTTTGCTTGCTCAACGGCAGCACGCATCGCCTGAGCGCGTGGCTGCGTCAGTGTGCCAACGTTAATCAACAAGGCACTGGCGATAGCCGCAAACTGACTGGCCTCTTCGGTTTCGATAACCATCGCTGGCGATGCACCGAGCGCCAGCAAGGTATTGGCGGTAAAGGTTTGCACCACATCATTGGTCATGCAGTGCACAAGAGGGGAATGTTGGTGAAAAAGGTGTAACGCGTGCGCAGATTGCGCTGAACCCAGCAGGTCGACTTGCATAGTTTGCTCCTGCCATAACGTGAAGAAGCAATGACCTGGTGGTCCGTGACTTCCCTACGCTGGCATTATCCAGATCAGGTGATACGGGTATTTCTCAGCCTTCACGCAGAAGGGCACCCCGAGTCGTTTGGTTGCGATGATAAATCGCAGAGGAGGATGGTAATGTCCAGCGCACGCGTTGTAAACGAGGAAAAACGGCAGTTTTACAATCGCGTTAATAAATTATTTGATATATGAATCCAGCACCTTCAGAACGACATCCAGATCTTCTTCACGTTTTAGCTCATCCCCCTGGTGAACGATGTGTTCCGTTAGATGACCTTTAATCACTTCCCGCATCAGACCGTTTACCGCGCCACGGATAGCAGCAATCTGTTGTAAAACTGCAGCGCATTCGTGCGGCTCGTCGAGCATTTTCTTGAGCGCCACGACCTGGCCCTGAATCTTACTGGCACGCGCTTTCAGTTTCTGTTTATCACGGATTGTATGAGACATGGCAACACCTGGTTAACAAGAATATGAAAAATCATAGCACTATTAATCTACTGGGGGGTAGTATCAGGTACTGGGGGGGGAGTAGAATCAGATTGCCGAATTAATACTAAGAATTATTATCATGACCGAATTTACAACTCTTCTTCAGCAAGGAAACGCCTGGTTCTTCATCCCCAGCGCCATCTTACTTGGTGCGCTTCATGGCCTGGAACCAGGGCACTCAAAAACGATGATGGCGGCGTTTATCATCGCCATCAAAGGCACCATTAAACAAGCGGTGATGCTCGGACTGGCAGCAACTATTTCGCATACCGCAGTGGTCTGGTTAATTGCCTTTGGCGGGATGGTGATCAGCAAGCGCTTTACTGCTCAATCAGCAGAACCGTGGCTCCAGCTGATTTCCGCAGTGATCATTATTAGCACCGCGTTCTGGATGTTCTGGCGTACCTGGCGCGGCGAACGCAACTGGCTGGAGAATATGCACGGGCATGATTATGAGCATCATCATCACGATCACGAACATCACCACGACCATGGACATCATCACCATCACGAACATGGCGAGTATCAGGATGCCCATGCACGAGCCCATGCCAATGACATTAAACGACGCTTTGATGGTAGAGAGGTCACCAACTGGCAAATTTTGTTATTTGGCTTAACCGGTGGCCTTATCCCCTGCCCGGCAGCAATTACCGTGCTGTTGATATGCATTCAGTTGAAAGCCCTGACACTGGGCGCAACACTGGTCGTCAGTTTCAGCATTGGCCTGGCGTTGGCGCAGCAATCAGCGTTCAGCAGGTCGCAAAACGCTGGAGCGGATTTAACACTCTCGCTAAACGCGCCCCCTATTTTTCCAGTCTGTTGATTGGCTTAGTTGGTGTGTATATGGGCGTACATGGCTTCATGGGCATAATGCGATAACTCAATCCTTTAGGCTTGCATGTTATCTTCAGCCCAGGATGATTCTTAAATCAGCTATTTCCGCTGACTCTCTGCTCGCTAAGGATGCTTTTAGGGCATCCTTTCATTTACACTTTTTACGAAATCATGGGATCACTAACAAAATATCGCTTGTCAGTTATATTGTATGGCAGGAAAGATATGCGACTGATATTACAGATCCCCAAAGTGGAGAGTTTATGACCATTAAAAATAAGATGTTGCTGGGTGCGCTTTTGCTGGTTACCAGTGCCGCCTGGGCCGCACCAGCCACCGCGGGTTCGACCAATACCTCGGGAATTTCTAAGTATGAGTTAAGCAGTTTCATTGCTGACTTTAAGCATTTCAAACCAGGGGACACCGTACCAGAAATGTACCGTACCGATGAGTACAACATTAAGCAGTGGCAGTTGCGTAACCTGCCCGCACCTGACGCCGGAACCCACTGGACCTATATGGGTGGCGCGTACGTGTTGATCAGCGACACCGACGGAAAAATCATTAAAGCCTACGACGGTGAGATTTTTTATCATCGCTAAAAAAAGCCCCCTCGGAGAGAGGGGGAAATGCAGACACCTTATTATTTCTTATTATTAGCCACTTGCTCGTCTTGCTTGTTATTAGTCGTATTTCACGTTGATTAATGCGGTTGCTTCCAGTGCGCCAGATTTAACTTTGTTTGTATCGTAGACGTAGTAACTGGCTGTTATCGGAATTGAAACCGTTGTATCTGTAAGTTTTGACTTTGCCGCAATTTCTTTTAAATTTGTGTATCCTTTACTGCTGTTAGTGATATTTAAAAGTGTGACTGGCGAACTATTACTTTCAAGAATAAATCCTACGCCATTATCTTCCGCACCTTTCAGTATTGTGTTGCTGTTGGTTAACAAGTCAGAACTTGATAAATACACCTGCATTTTCCGTGATGTTTGATTTTGTTGACCTAATAAATTTTTACAACGCAGAATAATATCCCCTTGTTTACTATTTATTGTTGCTTTGTTACCTGTGGCTGGTAATTGTGAAACGGGAATACTGTCTAAAGTAATTAATAAATCGTCCGGTTTGCAGGTTGTGGTTATCGGGTTGTATGACAATGTCAGATTAAAGGAATAGACACCTGCATTTTGTGCCAATGCATTTCTGTAGCTATTTACACATGCATCCCATGACTTGCCACCTAATAAACACAGTAGAAATTGTACTGCGGCACTCCCGCGTGTCGATGATGAAGCACTGGATAATGTTGCAACACCATTAATCATCACTGAACCGCCGCCCCCCGCAGAAACATTCACTTTTGCATTACTGGCCGCAGGTGTCACCGTTACCGAATAACCATTGGTGAAACTGGTCTGATTATTTGACAACGTGATGTTATTTTTATTGGTCCATTCAAAATGTAAATTTAATTTAATGGTATCGTTATAAAGTCCAACAATAATATCCGACGGGCTCATAGGGGTGATAGTATTTGTACTTACGCATGACGAATCATTAAAATTATGCTCATATGTCGCCATTTGTGTTTGAGTAAGTGCAAAATCCCCCTGAACAACCAAGTTGTGCTGAACAGATAACTCACTATAACATGCCGCATAGCTCACAGGCATAACCATCATCATTAATATAAATAGCATTATGCGAATTTCCATAGAACCACCTGACTATTACTGGCAAATATAATTTCTACTTTCATCAATCTCTTTACCGAAGGTGATTGTGCATGAAAGTCCTTGTTGCTTATCAATTGCCACATTAACCGATGGCGGTACTTCATTGGTGCGAATAAATAACTGACTTCCCTGGCCGACAACGCCAATATTATGACCATGGATATCATTGACTTCATAACCAAACGTTAATGATTGCCCATCTGCTCTTAACGCTTTTATAAACCATGGCTTGCGCTGATCGGTATCAAAATTAACAAGTACAACCGCGCCGCGATAAGGGGCGGCAATTTTCCGGTTGCCACGTAATTCTGCTTCGCTATCGCTTTGCGACACATCCAGCATCAGGTGATTTTCCCGATAAGGTGTCATTCCGTCGTATATCACCACTCCATTACGGTTTGTTGTGCGATATTTTTGCCCATTGACATAAGCATCTTTAATTCCTGGCGCATTCATCACAGCAAACGTTTCGGAAAGACGGTTCGCCAGATTAACGCCACCCGACCAGGCGACAATGCCCCCTGAAACACTGGCTCCAGCCTGTCGATAAGTACTCGACTGACTATAACTGCCATTCACTGTCGCAACCGGCGCGTTCCAGGTCAAATTCGCCCCAGCTGTCGTTTCATTTCCCTGATGTTGATGACTCAGGTTGACACCATAATTGAACTGATCCCGACTCCCTACTGTTCCTGATAATCCCGTATTATTTGAGGCAAACCCCTGATCATCAAACGTCGTTGAGTTAGACATATATATTTGCCGACGAGGCGTCGAAACGTCATCACCCCAATCAAAGGGAATCGATATAAAAATATTAAAACGTTTCTCTTCATGATGATTCTCGTCATAAGCCTGGCTTGCCGCGAGGGTATAGCTTATCCGTCGCAGGTTGTTGGAATAACTCAACTGATAATCCTTACTACTGCCGCTACGCCCCCAGTAATCTCGCCATAACGTACTTAATGACACAGACCCCCAACCTTCTGGCAATGACTGGCTCATATTGGCGGAAAAGCTATTTTTGCGGCCAAAATCGTTCTGGTAATAATCGGCAATGTCATAGACATCGTTTTCATCACGGCGATAATTATCTTTATTGTTTGCCCAAACGTGATCGTTAAATGTCCGGTAATCACGCGACGAATAACGCCAGGCCGCCAGACCAAAACGCGTCGACGTTTGGCTCACAAATTTGTTGTAGGCAATTTGATAACTTTGCCCGTCAAACACATCGCCGTTGTCTTGTTTACTATGCGACTTAGTGGCATCGACGGAAATGGCACCAATGCGTGTATTCCAGCCAGCCCCCAAAGTAAACGCGTAATAATTATTCGCGACCATCGAGCCACCATACAGCGTCAATAAATTATTAAAACCATACTGATAACCCGCCTGGACAAAATCACTTTGTTTGCTCGCCCCTTCAATATGGCTACGACCCGCCGCTAAATCATATTTCGACACGCCGGGTTGCAGCATATTTGGCACCGCTGCATAAGGCACCAGATAGGTGGTTACCGAGCCGTCCGCCTCTTTCACGCTGACATCAAGATCTGCTCCACCACCGGCCAACTGCAAATCTGTAATCGCGAACGGGCCAGGAGGAACCTCTTTCTGATAAACCACAAAACCATTCTGTTCAATAGTTACCAGCGCGTTACTCTGAGCAATCCCCTGCACCCGTGGCGTAAAATTTTGTTTCGAGTTAGGCAACATCTGCATATCACGAAACAACCGCACACCTCTGAAGCGAACAGAATCAAAAATATCGCTTGATGTGTACATATCACCCACGCGAAGCGTGCCGAGAAGTTGGGCAAATCCACGTTCCAGATACAGGGTATTGCTTTTCCACACCCCTGGATTGTTATTTGTTTTACTGAAACTGGCATCAGAATGCAGTTGCCACCCCAGTAAATTTAACCCGCTGTTAAAACGTACATATGTACTCTTGTTATTACCCGACGCTTTATAGTCGCTGTAATACTGACTCAGATAATAAGAGGTATAAAACGCATTAATACCCCGCTCCCAGTTTTCCGGTGGAACATAGCCACTTTCCAGTTCTTCCACCCAGGCCTGCGGGACACTGAAATCGAGACGAAAAACCCCGATATCCCAGGTATAGCTCCCACCCTGAACAAGTTGCTCAAATGTTAAACATTGCTTACCGCTGGCGAAGTTATCGCTATTAATGCCTAACCGCTTGATAACTTCTCTTGATAAACATGTTTCTTGCGGGTTGTCTTTAACAATAATCTCATATTTCCCGCGCCATTGCTTATTGACATAAATATCGATGTCATACTGCCCCGGTAAGGGTTGATTATCATCAAGACGAATATTTGCAACCTGCTGGTCTTTCATTCCACCTATCATAAAATGGGTATCAAAGGTTTCTTCAGCTGCATAAGCTTCAATGCCGAGCAATAACGCTACGATTGCTGATGCAAGTGGGGTCATTCTCAACATAGGCAGCTCCTGCAATTAAATTTTGTCACTAATATAGTTGCCATGGTCATCGATAATGGTCAGATGCCAGTTATTTGCATTATTACTTTTGACATTAACACTCTGACTTTCTAAGGGGGCAATCATAATAGTTTCATAATTGACTTTGACATTATTAGCTTTGACATCCGAAATCGTCACCCAATTAGCTGAGTCATTTTTTATCACCAAACCATTGCCACTGCGATTTACCAGCAATTTTTTAAATGTCGCTTTATTTACCGGAGCAATACCCGCTGGCCGGTAAAACAACTTAATTCTGTTTTGCATCGCAAACTTCAGTGCATTCTTACCTTCTTGCTCTGGACTATTTGGTGGAATATCCAGAACATTCAGATAAAAAATGCTTTCTTTATTAGTGGGCAGTTTATTCGGCATAATTTTGATTTTTACTTGCTGCCCGGAATTTGCCCCTATTTTTGCCACTGGTGGCGTTAACATGAAAGGAACCTGAATTTTTTCTGGTGGTAATGACGTATCGCCATCATCAATCCACGCCTGCAGCAGCGAAGAACGGTTTCCCTGGTTCATCAACTGCACCATCACTTCTTTATTTTCTGCCGGGTAAATAATGCGCGTCCCGTAGATAACAATTCCGGCATGTGCAGGAAGGACCATAGAAAAAATGAGTAAAGATAATAATCCTTTCATTTTAATTCCTCTTAAATTAAAAGGCCGCCATGGGATAGCGGCCATGTTTATTACCTGGAGAAACTTACAATTTTATTTATTAATCCTGCGCCACACGCATAACCAGAGAAGATAACACATCACCTGATTGCACTGAGTTATCTGTCAGTTTCAGGTATTTTGCTTTAAACGGAATAGCATATTGACCTTCCGCTTTTTTATAACTCTCAATGTTAAAAGGTGCAGAAACATCCAGGACATCGCTGTTATCACCTAAATAGAGATAGTAACCCACGGTATCGTTGCTACTGGCTATCGCCTTATCGTTACCGGTTATTTTATCGTTGGTAATCAACGAGAGTTTTACACCAGCAACTTCTTTCGGGCAGCTAATTTTTAACATGCTGCTGGTTACACCGACTGCATCATCATAGGTAGAATATTTAGCTTTACCTTCAAAGACACTGGTTGGTACAGTCGGCATATTAATACTTACTGAATCACCACCCGCTTCGAATTTACACGGAGATTCTGCAATATTCCCCTTAATAGTTAATGTTCCGGTATCAACGTCTGCAGCAAATACTCCAGCGCTCATAAAAAAAGAAGAAAAGACAGCGGCAGCAATAATTGAACGTTTCATAATATGTTCCTTAATAAAATTTATTTTTGGTTGTTAAGAGTCTGTATCTCTTGGAAACAAATTTCTCACATCAAAAAAGTTGCCGCAATGTAAACACATTGTTTTATTGATTTAAAACAAATTAACCATTGCAATATAAATACAACAAATATTTAAGAGTATTAACTATTTATCGCATCTATCAATTAATGTAGATTTATGTAAATGGTATTGTTGATATCAATAAAAAAGCCGAAATCATTTATATAAATGATTTCGGCTTTCTAAATGCAATTAAAATCAGGTTGCCAAATTAATCGTAGCGATTTAACACGATTCGACGTTTGCTATCGCTACCTGCAACAACCACTTCTGTCGTTACACCTTTGACGGGCGAAGAAAACAGATGACGGGTGTCAACATTATACGTTAACTGACCACAATGCTGTTGAGGTTGACCATTAACCATAGCCATACTGCATGTTGGGGGACTGATCCTGCCATTAATCGCTAATGTGGCAGTCTCTGAAGAGAATGCGGGAGAAGCCAATCCATAGGCAAGAAAAATAATTCCTGACAGCCAATACTTATTCATTGAACGTTATCCCTGTAGTAAAGGTTATGCCTGGATAGAATGAGTGCATAACAAACTATAGCTGTACATCCACTACACAGCCACGAAGGATGATAATGAAGCATTGCCTGTATGATCAATCGACTTTGTAGAGTTTCGGACGAAGGTCCGCAGAATATTCGCAGTATTAAATAAGTGTTCATTAATGCGGCAAAAACTAATACACCGCATCAATGTAACATCTCTGCGGTGTATGAAGAATAACCAGAATGGTTAATAGGCGTTAGACCGCGCGGAAGGAAATCTCGCCTGGAATGACTTCACCCTGCCAGTAGAGCTGAGCTGCAACGCGGTCAGCCAGCTGGCGGTAGATAGCGGTAAATTCGCTCTCCGGACGGCTGATAACCGTTGGCGTACCTTTATCGAGATCCTCACGTAAGGAGATGTGTAACGGCATCTGCCCCAGCAGCTGTGTATGGTATTTTTCAGCCAGTTTCTCTGCACCACCGGTACCGAAAATCGGTTCATGGTGACCACAGTTACTGCAAATATGCACACTCATGTTCTCGACAATACCGAGCACCGGAACCTCGACTTTCTCGAACATCACAATGCCTTTTTTCGCATCGATCAGCGCGATGTCCTGCGGGGTGGTGACCACGACTGCACCGGTTACTGGAATGTTTTGCGCCAGCGTCAATTGAATGTCACCGGTGCCTGGCGGCATATCAAGCACCAGATAGTCGAGATCCGGCCACAAGGTTTCCTGCAACATCTGCATTAACGCCTTGCTCGCCATCGGTCCACGCCACACCATCGCATTGTCGTCAGTGACCAGATAACCAATTGAATTGGTTGCCAGGCCATGAGACATAATCGGTGCCATATGGGTACCGTCCGGCGAAGTTGGACGCTGATTTTCTGCGCCCAACATTGTTGGGATTGATGGGCCGTAGATATCGGCGTCCAGAATGCCGACTTTCGCCCCTTCTGCCGCCAGCGCCAGTGCCAGGTTTACCGCCGTGGACGATTTACCCACGCCGCCTTTACCGGAACTCACCGCGATAATGTTCTTCACACCGTTAATTCCCGGCTGATTCTTCACGCGTTTCAGAGTGGCTATGTTATGCGACAGTTTCCAGTCGATAGCTTTCGCCCCGGTGATGCGCAGCAGTTCGGCGCTACATTGCTCTTTTAACTCTTCGAACGCGCTATGCCAGACAAACGGCATAACCAGTTCCACATGCAACGTGTCGTCCATCCAGGCGACATGGTGCAACGCTTTCAGCGTGGTGAGGTTATGCTTCAGGGTTGGGTGCTGAAAATTGGCCAGTGTCCCGGCGACCATTGCGCGCAAGGCTTCTGGTGATTTGGCCTGGGATTGTTCGTTCATCCCGACTCCTTTTTTGTATAGATAAACCATCAGCTGATAGTTTACCTGAAGAATATAGAGAAGTACTTACTTAACATTTTCCCATTTGGTACTATCTAACCCCTTTTCACTATTAAGAAGTAATGCCTACTATGACTCAAGTCGCGAAGAAAATTCTGGTGACGTGCGCACTGCCGTACGCTAACGGCTCAATCCACCTCGGCCATATGCTGGAGCACATCCAGGCTGATGTCTGGGTCCGTTACCAGCGAATGCGCGGCCACGAGGTCAACTTCATCTGCGCCGACGATGCCCACGGTACACCGATCATGCTGAAAGCTCAGCAGCTTGGTATCACCCCGGAGCAGATGATTGGCGAAATGAGTCAGGAGCATCAGACTGATTTCGCAGGCTTTAACATCAGCTATGACAACTATCACTCGACGCACAGCGAAGAGAACCGCCAGTTGTCAGAACTTATCTACTCTCGCCTGAAAGAGAACGGTTTTATTAAAAACCGCACCATCTCTCAGCTGTACGATCCGGAAAAAGGCATGTTCCTGCCGGACCGTTTTGTGAAAGGCACCTGCCCGAAATGTAAATCCCCGGATCAATACGGCGATAACTGCGAAGTCTGCGGCGCGACCTACAGCCCGACTGAATTGATCGAGCCGAAATCGGTGGTTTCTGGCGCTACGCCGGTAATGCGTGATTCTGAACACTTCTTCTTTGATCTGCCCTCTTTCAGCGAAATGTTGCAGGCATGGACCCGCAGCGGTGCGTTGCAGGAGCAGGTGGCAAATAAAATGCAGGAGTGGTTTGAATCCGGCCTGCAACAGTGGGATATCTCCCGCGACGCGCCATACTTTGGTTTTGAAATTCCGAACGCGCCGGGCAAATATTTCTACGTCTGGCTGGACGCACCGATTGGCTACATGGGTTCTTTCAAGAATCTGTGCGACAAGCGCGGCGACAGCGTAAGCTTCGATGAATACTGGAAGAAAGACTCCACCGCCGAGCTGTACCACTTCATCGGTAAAGATATCGTTTACTTCCACAGCCTGTTCTGGCCTGCCATGCTGGAAGGCAGCAACTTCCGCAAGCCGACCAACCTGTTTGTTCATGGCTATGTGACGGTGAACGGCGCGAAGATGTCCAAGTCTCGCGGCACCTTTATTAAAGCCAGCACCTGGCTGAATCATTTTGACGCTGACAGCCTGCGTTACTACTACACTGCGAAACTCTCTTCGCGCATTGATGATATCGATCTCAACCTGGAGGATTTCGTTCAGCGCGTGAATGCCGATATCGTTAACAAAGTGGTTAACCTGGCCTCCCGTAACGCGGGCTTTATCAACAAACGTTTTGACGGCGTGCTGGCAAACGAACTGGCTGACCCGCAGTTGTACAAAACCTTCACTGATGCCGCTGAAGTGATTGGTGAAGCGTGGGAAAGCCGTGAATTTGGTAAAGCTGTGCGCGAAATCATGGCGCTGGCTGATCTGGCTAACCGCTATGTCGATGAACAGGCTCCGTGGGTAGTCGCAAAACAGGAAGGTCGCGATGCTGACCTGCAGGCGATTTGCTCAATGGGCATCAACCTGTTCCGCGTGCTGATGACTTACCTGAAGCCGGTACTGCCGAAACTGACCGAGCGTGCAGAAGCCTTCCTCAATACGGAACTGACCTGGGATGGTATCCAGCAACCGCTGCTGGGCCACAAAGTGAATCCGTTCAAGGCGCTGTATAACCGCATCGATATGAAACAGGTTGAAGCTCTGGTGGAAGCCTCTAAAGAAGAAGTGAAAGCAGCTGCCGCGCCAGTTACTGGCCCACTGGCAGATGATCCGATTCAGGAAACCATCACCTTTGACGACTTCGCCAAAGTTGACCTGCGCGTAGCGCTGATCGAAAACGCAGAGTTTGTTGAAGGTTCTGACAAACTGCTGCGCCTGACACTGGATCTCGGCGGTGAAAAACGCAATGTCTTCTCCGGTATTCGTTCTGCCTACCCGGATCCGCAGGCACTGATTGGTCGTCACACCATTATGGTGGCTAACCTGGCACCACGTAAAATGCGCTTTGGAATCTCCGAAGGCATGGTGATGGCTGCCGGTCCAGGCGGGAAAGATATCTTCCTGCTAAGCCCGGATGCTGGTGCTAAACCGGGTCATCAGGTGAAATAATCCCCCTTCAAGGCGCTGCATCGACAGCGCCTTTTCTTTATAAATTCCTAAAGTTGTTTTCTTGCGATTTTGTCTCTCTCTAACCCGCATAAATACTGGTAGCATCTGCATTCAACTGGATAAAATTACAGGGATGCAGAATGAGACACTTTATCTATCAGGACGAAAAATCACATAAATTCTGGGCGGTGGAGCAACAGGGAAACGAGTTGCATATCAGTTGGGGAAAAGTTGGCACCAAAGGGCAAAGTCAGATAAAAAGTTTTTCAGATGCTGCGGCAGCGGAAAAAGCGGAACTTAAGCTGATTGCGGAGAAGGTGAAGAAGGGGTATGTGGAGCAAGCGAAGGATAATTCTTTGCAACCTTCCCAAACGGTAACGGGCTCTCTCAAGGTAGCGGACTTATCCACCATTATTCAGGAACAACCCTCTTTCGTAGCAGAAACCCGTGCGCCTGACAAAAATACAGATGCTGTTTTACCGTGGCTGGCGAAAGATATTGCTGTCGTTTTTCCGCCCGAAGTTGTACACACCACGTTAAGTCATCGCCGCTTTCCCGGAGTTCCTGTTCAGCAAGCAGACAAATTGACCCAATTACGTCGCTTAGCCTGTAGTGTGTCGCAACGGGATAATAAAACAGCCACATTTGACTTCAGCGCCTGTTCTTTAGAATGGCAAAACACCGTCGCCCAGGCGATCAGTCAGATCGACGGCCTGAAAACAACACAGTTACCATCACCAGTAATGGCTGTACTCACGGCACTTGAAATGAAATGCACAAGATATAAAGTGCGTGAGGATGTTATGGATCAGATCGTCCAGGAAGGCGGTCTGGAATATGCTACTGATGTAATAATACACCTTCAACAGATTGATATTGAATGGGATTATGCGAATAATGTCATTATTATTCTGCCGTCTGGCATTGCACCTAGCTACTTGGAGCAATATTCCAGATTTGAATTATGCCTACGTAAACATTTATCACTGACGGAAGAGTCTCTCTGGCAAAAATGTGCACAAAAACTTATTGCCGCAATTCCACATATTCCAGAATGGCGGCAACCATTAATTGCTTTGTTATTACCCGAAAAACCAGAAATTGCACATGAAATTGCCCAGCGTCTACTGGGGCAAAAAAAATTACCCTCGCTTGAGTGGTTAAAAATAGTGGCGACTGATGAGCACATTCTTGCCTCATTAGAAAAATATCACGAACCATATGCCATTTTTGATGATTACTATTGTGGTGCGATATGGTCAGCCACCGTATTACAGGAGCAAGGTGTTGCAGCCCTGCCCCGATTTGCTCCCTATGCCGCAAGTGACTACTGCGCCGATGTGTTGCGTCATATCAATCATCCGTTCGCATTGACACTGCTTATACGTGTAGCCGGGCAAACTAAACGCTGTCACGATCGGATGACGAAAGCCATTGCTGCGTTCCCACATGCAGCAATGGCGGCACTGACGGAACTTCTTGGGCAAAAAGAAGAGAACAGTTGGCGCATTATGCTAATGACAATGCTTATCTCACAACCAGCACTGGCAGAACAGGTCATTCCCTGGCTCTCGACACCCGCAGTTGCCGTACTGAAATCATGCCAGCAACAACTGACACAGCCCTCAAACCATGCCAGCGCCGATCTACTGCCAGCCGTAGTAGTCTCCCCTCCCTGGCTTTCGAAAAAGAAAAAATCGCCGATTCCGGTGCTGGATTTAGCGCCATTAGGCATTGAGCCAATCTGTTATCTGACAGAAGAAATCAGTAATCAACTTTTGGCGAAATATATCTGGTATTCAAAACACATCACGGTTAGCCATGAAGAAAGTACTACCAACCTGTTGGCAAGGATGGGTTTTCAACGACGGATCGCTGGTACATATATTAAAGCTCCCGAAGCGGTAGTTGAGGCATGGCTAAATGAAGATTATTCAACCTTACTAAGTGAATTTAAGGTGTTTCATTCACCTACCGGGCATTATTGGCAGTTGGGGATTTTGACAACATTGCCGCTGGAGAAAGCAGTAAAAGCATGGAATGCCCTTACCCTATCTCCACATACCGATACCGAATACTCCATGTTACATTTTGGACTCAAAGGGTTACCTGGGTTAGTAAACTCACTTGCACGCTATCCACAAGAAGCCTTGCCCATCACGAATTACTTCGCAGCGAGTGAGCTGGCACCTGCCGTCGCCCGCGCCTTCAACAAACTCAAAACCCTACGACAAGACGCCCGTAGCTGGCTGCTAAAATACCCGGAACATGCCATAACCGGCCTGCTACCTGCGGCGCTCGGCAAAGCCGGTGAAGCCCAGGATAACGCCCGCGCTGCCTTGCGTATGCTTACCGAAAACGGTCATCAGCCATTACTGCAAGAAATCGCCCGGCGTTATAACCAGCCGGAAGTAACAGACGCGGTGAACGCTCTGCTTGCGCTCGATCCCTTAGATAATCACCCGACAAAAATCCCCACTCTTCCGGCCTTTTATCAGCCATCGCTCTGGACGCGCCCGGTATTAAAAGCAAACGCCCAATCACTGCCAGATAACGCCCTCCTCCACCTCGGTGAAATGCTCCGCTTCCCTCAGGAAGAGGCTCTATATCCGGGATTATTGCAGGTGAAAGATGCCTGTACCGCCGACTCACTGGCTGAATTTGCCTGGGATCTGTTTACCGCCTGGCAGACCGCTGGCGCGCCGTCGAAAGAAAGCTGGGCGTTCACTGCGTTAGGCGTTCTCGGTAACGATGACACCGCCCGCAAACTGACGCCATTAATCCGCGCCTGGCCTGGCGAATCTCAGCATAAACGTGCCACCGTTGGGTTGGATATTCTCGCTGCTATCGGTAGTGATATCGCCCTGATGCAGCTTAACGGCATCGCCCAGAAACTGAAATTCAAAGCATTACAGGAGCGGGCAAAAGAAAAAATTGCCGACATTGCCGAGAGCCGCGAACTCACGGTGGCGGAGCTTGAAGATCGGTTAGCACCGGATCTCGGTCTGGATGATAACGGTTCGCTGCTGCTGGATTTTGGCCCACGGCAGTTCACCGTCAGCTTTGATGAAACCTTAAAACCGTTTGTGCGTGATGTTTCCGGCAGCCGCCTGAAAGACCTGCCCAAACCGAACAAAAGCGATGATGAAACGCGGGCGAACGATGCGGTTAACCGCTACAAATTGCTGAAAAAAGATGCGCGTACCATCGCCGCCCAGCAGGTAGCAAGGCTGGAATCCGCCATGTGCCTGCGCCGCCGCTGGTCGCTGGAAAACTTCCAGCTCTTCCTGGTTGAGCATCCGCTGGTTCGTCACTTAACCCGCCGTCTGATTTGGGGCGTTTATAGCGCCGAAAACCAGCTACTGGCTTGCTTTCGCGTAGCAGAAGATAACAGCTCCAGCACCGCTGACGATGATCTTTTCACCCTGCCGGAAGGCGATATCTCTATCGGCACTCCTCACGTTCTGGAAATATCACCAACGGATGCTGCCGCCTTTGGTCAGCTTTTTGCCGACTACGAACTGCTACCACCGTTCCGCCAGCTCGACCGTAACAGCTACGCCCTGACAGAAGCCGAGCGCAATGCCAGTGAACTGACCCGCTGGGCAGGCAGAAAATGCCCGAGTGGTCGGGTCATGGGGCTGGCGAATAAAGGCTGGATAAAGGGCGAACCACAGGATGGAGGCTGGATCGGATGGATGATCAAACCTTTGGGTCGCTGGTCGTTAATCATGGAAATCGATGAAGGCTTTACGGTAGGCATGTCGCCAGCCGAACTCAGCGCTGAGCAGCTCTTAAGCAAGCTGTGGCTATGGGAAGGCAAAGCAGAAAGATATGGCTGGGGGAGTAATTCAACACAGGAAGCGCAGTTCTCCGTAATCGATGCCATCACCGCCAGCGAGCTAATTAACGATATTGAAGCCCTGTTTGAATAAGGAAAGAGCATGGACAAGGAATTACCGTGGCTGGCGGATAACGCCCAACTGGAACTGAAATATAAAAAAGGCAAAACGCCGCTCAGTCATCGTCGCTGGCCGGGCGAACCAGTGTCCGTTATCACTGGAAGTCTCATCCAGACATTGGGTGATGAATTGCTACAAAAAGCTGAGAAGAAAAAAAACATTGTCTGGCGTTATGAGAATTTTTCACTGGAGTGGCAGTCCGCCATCACGCAGGCCATCAACTTGATCGGCGAACACAAACCCTCAATCCCGGCCCGGACAATGGCGGCGCTAGCCTGTATCGCGCAAAATGAAAGCCAACAGTTGCTCGACGAAATCGTCCAACAAGAGGGGCTGGAATATGCGACTGAGGTGGTGATTGCACGCCAGTTTATTGCGCGGTGTTATGAGAGTGATCCTCTGGTAGTGACATTGCAGTATCAGGACGAGGATTATGGCTATGGTTATCGCTCAGAAACCTATAACGAATTCGATCTCCGACTGCGTAAGCATCTCTCTCTGGCAGAGGAAAGCTGCTGGCAGCGTTGCGCCGACAAACTCATTGCCGCACTACCAGGAATAACCAAAGTTCGCTGCCCTTTTATTGCGCTGATCCTCCCGGAAAAACCAGAAATAGCCAATGAGTTGGTAGGCCTTGAATGCCCGCGAACTCATTTTCATTCTAAGGAGTGGTTAAAAGTTGTTGCTAATGACCCCACAGCGGTGAGAAAACTCGAACACTACTGGAGCCAGGATATATTTAGCGATCGAGAAGCCAGCTACATGTCGCATGAAAACCACTTCGGCTACGCGGCCTGCGCCGCCCTTTTGCGCGAACAAGGACTGGCAGCCATTCCGCGCCTCGCGATGTATGCCCATAAAGAAGATTGCGGCAGTCTGCTGGTACAAATTAACCATCCGCAAGTCATCCGCACCTTGCTACTGGTGGCTGATAAAAACAAACCCAGCCTGCAACGTGTAGCTAAATACCATAAAAACTTCCCCCATGCGACGCTCGCCGCACTGGCAGAACTGCTGGCGTTAACAGAACCACCAGCCCGCCCTGGTTATCCAATCATCGAAGACAAAAAGCTGCCTGCACAGCAAAAAGCACGCGATGAATACTGGCGTACGCTGTTACAAACGCTGATGGCATCGCAGCCACAACTGGCAGCAGAAGTGATGCCGTGGTTAAGTACTCAACCCCAGTCAGTGCTGAAGAGTTATTTATCGGCACCGCCCAAACCGGTTATTGATGGCACCGATAACAGCAATCTGCCAGAAATCCTCGTTTCACCACCGTGGCGTAGTAAGAAAAAAATGACAGCTCCACGTCTTGATTTGGCACCGCTCGAATTAACTCCGCAAGTTTACTGGCAACCAGGCGAACAAGAGAGGCTTGCCGCCACTGAGCCTGCCCGTTATTTCAGCACGGAATCTCTTGCGCAACGCATGGAACAAAAAAGTGGACGAGTTGTATTACAGGAACTGGGTTTTGGGGATGATGTATGGCTGTTTCTGAATTATATACTCCCCGGAAAACTGGATGCTGCACGCAATTCACTCTTTGTTCAGTGGCATTACTACCAGGGGCGGGTTGAAGAGATCCTGAATGGCTGGAACTCCCCGGAAGCACAATTAGCAGAACAGGCGCTCCGCAGCGGTCACATAGAAGCGTTAATTAACATATGGGAAAATGACAACTACTCACATTATCGTCCGGAAAAGAGTGTCTGGAACCTGTATTTATTGGCACAGTTGCCGCGTGAGATGGCTTTGACCTTCTGGCTGCGTATCAATGAGAAAAAGCATCTGTTCGCGGGTGAGGACTATTTTCTCAGTATCCTCGGATTGGATGCGCTACCAGGTCTGCTGTTGGCTTTTTCACATCGTCCAAAAGAAACATTTCCGTTAATTTTAAATTTTGGCGCAACAGAACTGGCGCTGCCTGTTGCCCACGTCTGGCGACGTTTCGCGGCGCAGCGTGATCTGGCTCGCCAGTGGATTTTACAATGGCCGGAACATACGGCTAGTGCACTTATCCCTCTTGTCTTTACCAAACCCAGCGATAATAGCGAAGCCGCATTACTTGCCCTGCGTTTACTGTACGAACAGGGACATGGCGAATTGCTACAAACCGTGGCAAACCGCTGGCAGCGTACAGATGTATGGTCTGCCCTGGAGCAGTTGCTTAAACAGGGTCCAATGGACATTTACCCGGCACGCATTCCAAAAGCCCCTGATTTCTGGCATCCGCAAATGTGGTCCAGGCCGCGCCTTATCACTAATAATCAAACTGTTACCAATGACGCTCTGGAAATTATCGGCGAAATGCTGCGCTTTACCCAGGGGGGACGTTTTTATAGCGGGCTGGAACAACTGAAAACGTTCTGCCAGCCACAAACGCTGGCAGCTTTTGCTTGGGATCTCTTCACTGCGTGGCAACAAGCTGGTGCCCCCGCAAAAGACAACTGGGCATTTCTGGCGTTAAGTCTCTTTGGTGACGAAAGCACGGCACGGGATCTGACGACACAGATCCTCGCCTGGCCACAAGAAGGCAAATCTGCCCGTGCTGTCAGCGGCCTGAACATCCTTACCCTGATGAATAATGATATGGCGCTGATACAGCTGCATCATATATCGCAACGGGCTAAATCCCGCCCCTTACGTGATAACGCGGCGGAATTTCTTCAGGTGGTCGCAGAAAATCGCGGGCTAAGCCAGGAAGAGCTAGCGGACAGATTAGTCCCAACCCTGGGCCTTGATGATCCGCAGGCGTTGAGTTTTGATTTTGGTCCCCGGCAGTTTACCGTTCGCTTCGATGAAAATCTCAACCCGGTTATCTTTGATCAGCAAAACGTTCGCCAGAAAAGCGTTCCCCGTTTGCGCGCCGATGACGATCAACTGAAAGCGCCCGAGGCACTGGCCCGACTAAAAGGGCTAAAAAAAGATGCTACTCAGGTGAGCAAAAACCTGCTCCCGCGTCTTGAAACGGCCCTACGTACCACCCGACGCTGGTCGCTGGCAGATTTTCATTCTCTGTTTGTTAATCATCCCTTTACCCGTCTGGTTACCCAGCGATTAATATGGGGGGTTTATCCGGCAAATGAACCGCGTTGTTTACTCAAAGCCTTTCGTGTGGCCGCAGAGGGGGAGTTCTGCAATGCGCAAGATGAGCCAATTGACCTGCCTGCGGACGCTCTGATTGGCATTGCCCACCCGTTAGAAATGACAGCAGAAATGCGCAGTGAATTTGCACAGCTTTTTGCCGATTACGAAATTATGCCGCCTTTTCGCCAGTTGTCGCGCCGCACGGTGCTGCTCACACCTGACGAGTCAACCAGTAACAGCCTGACTCGCTGGGAAGGTAAATCCGCTACCGTTGGGCAACTTATGGGAATGCGATACAAAGGCTGGGAGTCAGGCTATGAGGACGCATTTGTCTATAACCTGGGTGAGTACCGGCTGGTCCTTAAGTTTTCACCCGGTTTTAACCACTACAATGTTGATAGCAAAGCGCTAATGAGCTTCCGTTCTCTTCGAGTGTACCGTGACAATAAATCCGTCACTTTTGCCGAACTTGATGTGTTTGATTTGAGTGAGGCGTTAAGCGCACCTGACGTCATTTTCCATTAAAACACAGCGGGCAGTGATGCAACTGCCCGTTATCAACACGACTTACCAGCGGGGAAAGCGATGATCGTGCAAAAAGAGCTGGTTGCTATTTACGATTATGAGGTCCCTGTACCTGAAGATCCGTTTTCCTTCAGACTTGAGATCCATAAATGCTCTGAATTATTTACAGGTTCCGTCTATCGACTGGAGCGATTCCGGCTACGTCCAACATTTCATCAACGTGATCGAGAAGATGCTGACCCGCTAATAAATGATGCGTTGATTTATATAAGAGATGAGTGTATTGATGAGCGGAAATTACGAGGTGAATCACCTGAAACTGTAATAGCAATTTTTAATCGTGAACTACAGAATATATTCAACCAAGAAATAGAATAATATACTCTAAATAATTCAAATTGGTCCGATCCGGCGCAACGTCCCAATGGCCTGGATTATAAATCTCATTATCTTAATTGCAACGGGGTCCAGCCGTGGTTATAATTCGTTCGTTGGAACACGATGTTGCACAGGCTGTGGTGTTAGGCCTGAAAATAGTAAATAAAAGAACCTGCCTCACCAGCAGGTTTTTTTATTTACTGTGATCTGCTTTCCAGATATTTTTCGCTCAAACAACTAATGCGCCAAACATTTATTGCGCGTAAAATATCGTTTATTTCATTAATACATTTCAGGGATGAATATATGTCACCGCAGAATAATCATCTGCAGCGTCCGCCTGCTGCTGTGTTATACGCCGATGAACTGGCAAAATTAAAACAAAATGATAACGCACCTTGCCCGCCCGGTTGGCAGTTAAGTTTGCCTGCGGCCCGTGCTTTTATCCTTGGCGACGAAGCGCAAAATATCAGCCGTAAAGTGGTGATTAGCCCCTCCGCTGTCGAACGTATGTTAGTCACTCTTGCTACCGGCCGCGGTTTGATGTTGGTGGGGGAACCGGGTACCGCAAAATCTCTTCTTTCTGAATTACTGGCAACCGCTATTAGCGGCGATGCCGGGTTAACCATCCAGGGCGGGGCATCTACCACCGAAGATCAAATCAAGTATGGCTGGAACTACGCCCTGCTTATCAATCATGGTCCGTCAACGGAAGCGCTGGTCCCTGCCCCGCTTTATCAGGGAATGCGCGACGGCAAAATCGTCCGTTTCGAAGAGATAACGCGTACACCGCTGGAAGTGCAGGACTGTCTGTTAGGTATGCTTTCTGACAGGGTGATGACGGTGCCGGAACTCACTGGTGAAGCCAGTCAGCTCTATGCGCGAGAAGGCTTTAATATTATTGCCACTGCCAATACCCGCGATCGCGGCGTCAATGAAATGAGTGCTGCGCTAAAGCGTCGCTTCGATTTTGAAACGGTTTTTCCGATTATGGATTTCGCCCAGGAGTTGGAACTGGTCGCCAGTGCTTCGGCGCGTTTGCTGGCCCATAGCGGTATTCCGCATAAAGTGCCTGACGCGGTACTGGAATTACTGGTCCGCACCTTCCGCGATCTGCGTGCCAACGGCGAAAAGAAAACGTCAATGGATACACTGACAGCGATTATGTCCACCGCTGAAGCCGTGAACGTGGCCCATGCTGTGGGCGTCCGCGCCTGGTTTTTAGCGAATCGCGCGGGGGAGCCTGCCGACCTGGTGGAATGTATTGCCGGAACCATCGTCAAAGATAACGAAGAAGATCGCGCGCGTCTGCGCCGTTACTTCGAACAGCGTGTCGCCACACATAAAGAAGCTCACTGGCAGGCTTATTATCAAGCCCGCCACCGCCTGCCGTGAGGAAAGATGCATGAGCGAGCCGTTAATTGTCGGCATCCGGCATCATAGTCCGGCCTGCGCCCGGCTGGTGAAATCGTTAATCGAAAGCCAGCGGCCACGATACGTGTTGATTGAAGGCCCGGCTGATTTTAATGACCGGGTAGACGAACTGTTTTTAGCCCACCAGCTTCCGGTAGCTATTTACAGTTATTGCCAGTATCAGGACGGTGCAGCCCCCGGGCGTGGTGCCTGGACGCCATTTGCTGAATTTTCGCCGGAGTGGCAGGCGCTACAAGCCGCACGTCGCATTCAGGCACAAACTTACTTCATCGATTTGCCTTGCTGGGCGCAGAGTGAAGAAGAGGACGATTCGCCTGATACGCAAGATGAAAGCCAGGCCTTACTGCTGCGTGCCACCCGCATGGATAACAGCGATACCCTGTGGGATCACTTGTTCGAAGATGAAAGCCAGCAAACTGCATTACCCTCTGCGCTGGCGCACTATTTTGCCCAACTGCGGGGCGACGCCTCCGGCGATGCGCTCAATCGTCAGCGCGAAGCCTTTATGGCCCGCTGGATTGGATGGGCGATGCAGCAAAATAATGGCGACGTGTTAGTTGTCTGCGGTGGCTGGCACGCTCCGGCACTGGCAAAGATGTGGCGCGAATGCCCTCAGAAAATTAACAAGCCAGAATTGCCCTCGCTGGCAGATGCCGTTACAGGTTGTTATCTCACACCCTACAGTGAAAAGCGCCTTGATGTGCTGGCAGGATACCTTTCAGGAATGCCTGCCCCGGTATGGCAAAACTGGTGCTGGCAGTGGGGCTTGCAGAAGGCCGGTGAACAACTGCTAAAAACTATCCTTACCCGTTTGCGCCAGCACAAATTGCCCGCTTCTACCGCGGATATGGCTGCCGCTCATCTGCATGCGATGGCGCTGGCACAGTTGCGCGGTCATACACTACCGTTACGCACTGACTGGCTGGATGCCATAGCAGGCTCGCTGATTAAAGAAGCCCTGAACGCGCCGTTGCCGTGGAGCTATCGCGGCGTTATTCATCCCGATACCGATCCGATTCTGCTAACGTTGATAGACACATTAGCGGGTGACGGATTCGGTAAACTTGCCCCTTCTACGCCACAACCGCCTCTGCCAAAAGATGTCACCTGCGAACTGGAACGTACCGCAATCTCCCTTCCGGCGGAGCTTACCTTAAATCGCTTTACCCCCGATGGGCTGGCGCAAAGTCAGGTGTTACATCGGCTGGCAATACTGGAGATCCCTGGGATTGTACGCCAGCAGGGAAGTACACTGACACTTGCAGGCAACGGTGAAGAACGCTGGAAATTAACCCGCCCGCTTAGCCAGCATGCGGCATTGATTGAGGCCGCCTGTTTTGGTGCCACACTCCAGGAAGCCGCACGCAATAAATTAGAAGCCGATATGCTGGACGCGGGCGGAATCGGCAGTATCACCACATGTCTTAGCCAGGCGGCGTTAGCGGGTCTGGCGTCCTTCAGTCAACAATTACTGGAGCAACTCACACTATTAATCGCCCAGGAAAATCAATTTGCCGAAATGGGCCAGGCGCTGGAAGTGCTTTATGCCTTATGGCGGCTGGATGAAATTAGCGGTATGCAAGGCGCGCAGATATTACAAACGACGTTATGCGCGACTATCGATCGCACGCTGTGGCTGTGTGAATCTAACGGCAGATCGGATGAAAAGGAGTTTCACGCTCACCTGCATAGCTGGCAAGCGCTTTGCCATATTCTGCGCGATCTACATAGCGGCGTTAATTTACCCGGCGTTTCTCTTTCTGCGGCGGTAGCCTTACTGGAGCGACGCAGTCAGGCAATTCATGCCCCGGCGCTGGATCGCGGCGCGGCTCTTGGCGCACTAATGCGTCTGGAACATCCCAACGCCAGTGCCGAAGCGGCGCTGACGATGCTGGCGCAGTTATCCCCGGCACAATCTGGTGAGGCGCTGCACGGTTTGCTGGCGCTGGCCCGCCATCAACTGGCCTGTCAGCCGGCATTTATCGCCGGTTTCAGCAGTCATTTAAATCAACTGAGTGAAGCCGATTTTATTAACGCCCTGCCCGATTTACGCGCGGCGATGGCCTGGCTACCACCACGAGAACGCGGGACGCTGGCGCATCAGGTGCTTGAGCATTATCAACTGGCGCAACTTCCCGTTTCGGCGCTGCAAATGCCGTTGCATTGTCCACCACAGGCCATTGCACATCATCAACAACTCGAACAGCAGGCACTGGCATCGCTGCAAAACTGGGGAGTTTTCCATGTCTGAACTGAACGATCTTCTGACCACCCGTGAGCTACAACGCTGGCGATTAATTCTTGGCGAAGCGGCAGAAACGACGCTTTGTGGGCTGGATGACAACGCCCGGCAGATAGACCACGCGCTGGAGTGGCTGTATGGGCGCGATCCTGAACGGCTCCAGCGTGGTGAACGTTCCAGTGGATTAGGTGGCTCAAATCTCACCACCCCTGAGTGGATCAACAGTATTCACACGCTGTTTCCGCAGCAGGTGATTGAGCGGCTGGAAAGCGATGCCGTGCTGCGCTACGGCATTGAAGATGTGGTGACGAATCTCGACGTGCTGGAACGTATGCAGCCTTCTGAAAGCCTGCTACGCGCTGTTTTGCACACCAAACATCTGATGAACCCCGAAGTACTGGCTGCCGCCCGCCGGATAGTGTGCCAGGTTGTTGAAGAAATTATGGCTCGACTGGCAAAGGAAGTTCGTCAGGCTTTTTCTGGTGTCCGCGATCGCCGTCGCCGTTCATTTATTCCACTGGCGCGAAACTTTGATTTCAAAAGTACTCTGCGCGCCAACCTGCAACACTGGCACCCGCAACACGGCAAGTTGTATATCGAATCCCCCCGCTTTAACAGCCGCATTAAACGCCAAAGCGAACAATGGCAACTGGTCTTACTGGTTGATCAAAGCGGATCGATGGTCGATTCGGTGATCCACTCTGCGGTGATGGCGGCCTGTTTGTGGCAGTTACCCGGCATTCGTACCCATCTGGTGGCGTTTGACACAAGCGTCGTTGATCTCACGGCAGACGTTGCCGATCCGGTAGAGTTATTAATGAAAGTACAGTTGTGCGGCGGGACCAATATCGCCAGTGCCGTGGAGTATGGTCGGCAACTTATTGAACAACCAGCGAAAAGCGTCATTATCCTCGTGAGCGATTTTTACGAAGGGGGTTCATCATCATTACTGACGCATCAGGTGAAAAAGTGTGTCCAGAGCGGCATCAAAGTGCTGGGACTGGCAGCGCTCGATAGCACCGCAACACCTTGCTATGACCGCGATACGGCCCAGGCGCTGGTTAATGTCGGCGCACAAATAGCCGCCATGACGCCGGGCGAGCTGGCATCATGGCTTGCGGAGAATCTTCAGTCATGAATTCACTACGTCCGGAATTATTAGAACTGACACCGCAGGCCCTGACGGCGTTAAGCAATGCCGGTTTTGTTAAGCGCAGTCTTAAGGAACTGGAAAATGGCAACGTCCCGGAGATCAGCCATGAGAACGACGCTTTAATCGCCACCTTCAGTGACGGTGTCCGTACCCAGCTGGCGAACGGCCAGGCACTGAAAGAGGCTCAGTGCAGTTGCGGGGCCAACGGTATGTGCCGTCATCGCGTGATGCTGGTGTTAAGTTATCAACGACTTTGTGCCACCACTCAGTCTACGGAAAAAGAAGAAGAGTGGGATCCGGCAATCTGGCTGGAAGAACTGGCTACCCTTCCCGATGCTACCCGCAAACGCGCACAGGCGCTGGTCGCTAAAGGCATCACCATTGAGTTGTTCTGTGCGCCGGGTGAAATTCCCTCTGCCCGCTTACCGATGAGCGATGTGCGTTTTTATTCCCGCAGCAGTATTCGTTTCGCCCGTTGTGATTGTATTGAAGGCACACTTTGCGAACATGTCGTACTGGCGGTACAGGCCTTCGTCGAGGCCAAAGCGCAGCAAGCAGAATTTAACCATTTAATCTGGCAGATGCGCAGCGAACACGTCACATCATCTGACGATCCGTTTGCCAGCGAAGAAGGCAACGCGTGTCGTCAATATGTTCAGCAATTAAGCCAGACATTATGGCTTGGCGGCATCAGCCAGCCGCTCATCCATTACGAGGCAGCATTCAACCGCGCATTGCAGGCGGCAGAGACCTGCAACTGGCGCTGGGTGAGTGAATCGCTACGGCAACTGCGCGCCAGCGTTGATGCCTTCCACGCCCGCGCCAGCCACTATAATGCCGGAGAATGCTTACATCAGCTTGCGGCATTAAACAGTCGATTAAATTGCGCACAAGAGATGGCCCGGCGCGACAGTATTGGTGAAGTTCCTCCTGTGCCGTGGCGCACGGTCGTTGGCTCTGGCATTGCCGGAGAAGCAAAGCTTGATCATCTGCGGCTGGTGTCTTTAGGTATGCGTTGCTGGCAGGATATTGAGCATTATGGTTTACGCATCTGGTTTACCGATCCCGACACCGGCAGTATTTTGCACCTTTCGCGCAGTTGGCCGCGAAGTGAACAGGAAAACTCACCGGCAGCTACGCGTCGGCTGTTTAGTTTTCAGGCTGGCGCACTGGCGGGCGGGCAAATTGTTTCACAAGCAGCAAAACGCAGTGCCGATGGCGAGCTGCTGTTAGCTACCCGCAACCGCTTAAGCAGCGTTGTGCCGCTGTCGCCTGATGCCTGGCAAATGTTGAGCGCGCCGTTACGCCAGCCGGGCATTGTGGCTTTGCGGGAATATTTACGCCAGCGTCCCCCCGCCTGCATACGGCCTCTTAATCAGGTCGATAACTTATTTATTCTGCCGGTCGCTGAGTGTATTTCGCTCGGTTGGGACAGCAGCCGCCAGACGCTGGATGCGCAGGTCATTAGCGGCGAAGGGGAAGATAATGTGCTGACGTTATCATTACCAGCCTCAGCCAGCGCACCTTATGCCGTTGAACGCATGGCGGCGCTTTTGCAACAAACAGACGACCCCGTGTGTCTGGTTTCTGGCTTTGTCAGTTTTGTTGAAGGGCAATTGACACTGGAACCACGGGTGATGATGACAAAAACCCGTGCCTGGGCGCTGGACGCAGAAACTACGCCTGTGGCACCGCTACCTTCTGCCAGCGTTTTGCCTGTGCCGTCTACTGCTCATCAGTTGCTGATACGCTGCCAGGCGTTACTTATTCAACTGCTCCATAACGGCTGGCGCTATCAGGAACAGAGTGCTATTGGTCAGGCAGAGTTGCTGGCGAATGACCTCACCGCGGTGGGTTTTTATCGGCTGGCACATGTGTTGGGACAATTTCGTAATACAGAAAGCGAGGCACGGGTAGAAGCAATGAATAACGGTGTTTTGCTTTGCGAACAATTATTCCCCATGCTTCAGCAACAAGGATGAAATAGTGCTTTTTACTAAGAGTTCTACTCCAGTTCCGGACTGCTCACGCCACGGTATTAGGCATATCCTATATAGTCCCTGGTGAGAGTCACCAGTTCCTTGATTAAATAAAATGGAGTTTTACATGAAGGCTTTCAATAAGCTGTTTTCCCTCGTTGTTGCATCTGTTCTGGTTTTCTCTCTTGCTGGCTGCGGTGACAAAGAAGAATCGAAGAAATTCAGCGCCAATCTGAACGGCACTGAAATTGCCATTACCTATGTCTACAAAGGTGACAAGGTGCTTAAGCAATCTTCTGAAACCAAAATTCAATTTGCCTCCATTGGTGCAACCACCAAAGAAGATGCTGCCAAGACACTTGAGCCGTTAAGCGCCAAATACAAAAACATCGCGGGTGTTGAAGAAAAATTAACCTATACCGATACCTACGCGCAGGAAAACGTGACTATCGATATGGAAAAAGTGGATTTTAAAGCCCTGCAGGGTATTTCAGGAATCAACGTTTCTGCTGAAGATGCCAAAAAAGGTATCACTATGGCGCAAATGGAACTGGTGATGAAAGCCGCTGGTTTTAAAGAAGTGAAATAATCGGTTGGCGGTCATGCTCTAAACATGACCGCCAATTTTTTAGCCTTTTTTCACATGCTGGCGCGCTGCCAGTCCACGCAGAAAATAACGTAAAAATTGATCGCCGCATTCGCGGAAGTTTTTATGATCCGGTGCGCGCATCATCGCTGTAATTTCCGGCATCGAAACGCGGAACTGCTGTTCGGTGAGGATAGCCAGAATGTCATCGGTTTTCAGCGAAAACGCGATGCGTAATTTTTTCAGCACGATGTTGTTATTAATGCGACGTTCCGGCTCCAGTGCCGGAGCAGACTCATCCTTGCCGCGTTTTTCATAAATCAGGCCATTGAGGAATGACGACAAAACAATGTCCGGACAACGCTGAAAACCCTCTTCGTCTTCTTTACGTAGCCAGACGGCGATCTGTTCCGCGGTGGCTTCGACATTACCCAGCGCCAGAATACGCACCAGGTCATTATTATTGGCTTTCAAAATGTAGCGCACGCTGCGCAGAATATCGTTACTTAGCATGAGGCCTTCAGGTGTTGATGAGGCAAAAAGCCATTTTAGCAGTCTTTTACAGGCCAATCGCCTCTTTTAAGCTTTTCAGATAACGGCGGCTGACCGGCACGGTTAAGCCATTACGCAAAATCAACTCGGCCTGGCCGTTATCTTCCAGACGAATCTCCTGTAAATGCGCGAGGTTAACCAGATACTGACGATGGCAGCGCAGTAGTGGTGTACGACTTTCCAGGGTACGTAATGTCAATTCGGTAAAGCCCTCTTTCCCTTCGTGGCTGGTAACGTAGACACCGCTCATCCGACTGCTGACAAATGCCACATCTTTCATTTGCAGCAAATAAATCCGACTATGCCCCGTACAAGGGATAAATTTCAGCGCCTGTTGATTTTCCGGTAACAGCGAAACATCCTGCTTGCTGCGCTCCTGACGCAATCGCGCCAGCGTTTTCTCCAGTCGCGCTTCATCAATTGGCTTCAGCAGATAATCAAAGGCATGTTCTTCAAAGGCTTTAATTGCGTATTCGTCAAACGCAGTGAGAAAAACAATATACGGGCGATGTTCCGGGTCAAGCATCCCCACCATTTCCAGACCACTGATGCGCGGCATCTGGATATCGAGAAACAGCACATCCGGGCGCAGTTTATGCACCGCGCCGATCCCTTCCACGGCGTTTGAACACTCTCCAACGATTTCAATATCGCTCTGCTCCTGCAAAAATACACGCAGGTTCTCCCGTGCTAACGGTTCATCATCGACAATTAAGACTTTAATCATGCCTCGTCCCTCCATGGTAGTCGTAACGTTATTCGGGTGTAACTATCAGGCTCACAGGCGACGCTTATTCCATAGTCATCGCCAAACCGTTCACGTAAACGCTTATCCACCAGATTCATCCCCAGCCCACTGGCATTGGTTACCGGTTGATACAAACCGGCATTGTCTTCGATCTCCAGCATCAAATGTTGCCCCTCACGTCGGGCGCTGATTGCCACTCGCCCTGTATCCAGCAGTTGTGATGTCCCATGTTTAATGGCGTTTTCCACTATCGGTTGCAGGGTAAACGCGGGCAATTGCTGCTGGGATAATTCTTGCGGAATAGCAATGTTGACCTGCAACCGCGACTGGAAGCGCGCCTTTTCAATTTGCAGATAAGCATTCACATGTTCAATTTCGTCGGCGAGAGTAACAAACTCCGAAGGCCGCTTTAAGTTTTTGCGGAAAAAAGTGGAAAGATACTGCACCAGCTGGCTGGCCTGTTCGCTGTCGCGGCGGATCACCGCTTTAATGGTGTTAAGCGCATTAAACAAAAAATGGGGATTCACCTGGGCGTGAAGCAGTTTGATCTCTGACTGGGTGAGCATCGCTTTTTGCCGCTCATATTGCCCGGCAAGGATCTGCGCCGAAAGCAATTGCGCAATCCCCTCACCCAACGTGCGGTTGATTGAACTGAATAAACGGTTTTTGGCTTCATACAATTTGATGGTGCCCATCACCCGCTGATTTTCACCACGCAACGGAATTACCAGCGTCGACCCCAGTTTGCATTGCGGATGCAAAGAGCAACGGTAAGGTACTTCGTTGCCATCAGCGTAGACCACTTCACCGGTTTCAATCGCTTTTAAAGTATAAGTTGAAGAAATCGGTTTGCCGGGTAAATGGTGGTCGTCACCAATTCCGGTAAAGGCCAGCAATTTCTCTCGATCGGTAATCGCGACTGCACCAATATCCAGTTCCTGATACAGCACCTGAGCCACTTTCATGCTGTTCACTTCGTTAAACCCCTGGCGCAAAATGCCTTCCGTCGAGGCTGCCACTTTCAGCGCAGTGGCAGAAAAAGCCGAAGTGTATTTTTCAAACATCGCGCGTTTATCGAGCAATATACGCATAAACAGCGCCGCGCCGACGGTATTGGTGACCATCATTGGCGCAGCAATATTACTCACCAGACGCACCGCATCTTCATAAGGTCGGGCGATCGCAAGGATGATCAGCATTTGCACCATTTCAGCGACGAACGTGACGGCACCGGCGGTAATGGGGTTAAAGACTTTATCAGTGCGCCCGCGGCGGATCAGGATGCTGTGTACCAGGCCACCGAGTAATCCTTCAACGATGGTCGAGATCATGCAACTTAACGCGGTCATGCCCCCCATCGAATATCGATGTAAGCCGCCGGTCAGCCCAACCAGCCCACCGACGACCGGACCGCCGAGTAAGCCGCCCATTACCGCGCCTATCGCACGGGTATTGGCAATAGAATCGTCAATGTGCAACCCAAACCAGGTGCCCATGATGCAGAAGATGGAAAAGACGATGTAGCAGAGAAATTTATGCGGCAGACGAACCGTGACCTGCATTAACGGTATGAATAATGGCGTTTTACTCATTAACCATGCAATGACTAAAAAAACGCACATCTGCTGAAGCAGCAGCAACACCAGATTAAAATCGTACATACCCGCAAACCACACTTCCCTTTAAAACGCGTAACATACATTGCCTGCGTTTAACTTTCTTTGAACTCTTGCAGAAAAATGAGAATTCGTGAGTACGATCACTCAAAATCGCCTGGCAAAAATAAAATCACCCTATAGATGCACAAAAAACGGGCAAAACTACCTGGTTCGCAAAACTGCGTCTAAAGTTAAACCGGGACCTCGCGAGCAAGGGTGAGACGATGGCGCTTTACACAATTGGTGAAGTGGCGTTGCTTTGTGATATTAATCCTGTCACGTTACGCGCGTGGCAGAGGCGTTACGGATTGCTGAAACCGCAACGGACAGACGGCGGTCATCGGCTGTTCAACGATGCCGATATTGACCGGATCCGCGAGATCAAACGCTGGATCGACAACGGCGTGCAGGTCAGCAAAGTTAAAATGCTGCTCAGTAATGAAAATGTTGATGTGCAGAACGGCTGGCGCGATCAGCAAGAAACATTACTGACTTACCTGCAAAGCGGCAATCTACATAGCCTGCGAACGTGGATCAAAGAGCGCGGTCAGGATTACCCCGCCCAGACACTCACCACACATCTGTTTATTCCTCTGCGCCGACGGCTTCAGTGCCAACAACCGACTCTCCAGGCGCTGCTGGCGATCCTCGACGGCGTACTGATCAACTACATCGCCATTTGTCTGGCTTCGGCACGTAAAAAACAGGGTAAAGATGCGCTGGTGGTTGGCTGGAATATTCAGGATACCACCCGTCTGTGGCTGGAGGGCTGGATTGCCAGTCAACAAGGATGGCGCATTGATGTCCTCGCCCACTCGCTCAATCAACTACGCCCTGAACTATTCGAAGGCCGTACATTGCTGGTGTGGTGCGGTGAAAATCGAACCTCCGCCCAACAGCAGCAACTCACCAGTTGGCAAGAACAAGGCCATGATATTTTCCCACTCGGCATTTAATGATTCGTTAACAAATGCGCTTTACTGTACAATCCTTTCGTTAACATAAGGAGTGCATTATGCGCATAGCTAAAATTGGGGTCATCGCCCTGTTCCTGTTTATGGCGTTAGGCGGAATTGGTGGCGTCATGCTCGCAGGTTATACCTTTATTTTGCGTGCTGGCTAAGCGCCTGCACCAGCCTTTCAAACAGGCGGTCTGCGATGATCGCCGCCAGTGCCACCAGTAACGCCCCCTGGATCACATACGCGGTATTAAATCCGCTAAGCCCGATGATGATGGGCGTACCCAGCGTGCTGGCCCCTACCGTTGAGGCGATCGTCGCCGTACCAATGTTGATAATCACCGAAGTTCGCACGCCCGCCAGAATCACCGGAGCCGCCAGCGGTAGCTCGACCTTACGCAGTCGCTGACCACGACTCATTCCCATACCTTTCGCAACTTCTGTCACGCTGGCATCAATCGCTCCCAGCCCGGCAAGTGTCGCCTGCAGGACGGGCAGCACACCGTAAAGGATCAAGGCGATAATCGCTGGTTGCAGACCAAAGCCGATCACCGGAACGGCGATCGCCAGCACTGCGACGGGCGGAAAAGTCTGTCCAACGGCGGCAATAGTTTCCACCAGTGGGCGAAATTCCGCGCCCCACGGGCGAGTGACAGCAATTCCGGCACCAGTGCCAATGATCACCGCAAACAAACTCGAAATTCCCACCAGCCAGAAATGAGCCAGTGCCAGAGCTGCAAAACTTTCTTGCTGATAAACGGGTCGTGGCAGTTGTGGGAACAAGGCAGCAAACAGCGGCTGGCTGTAAGGCAGCCAGAAAATCAGCGCCACAAACAGAGCAATGAGCCAGAACAGCGGATCGCGCAACATCTTCATACGCTTACGCCTCCACCAGCAGATCCTGAAAATGCAGCGTGCCGCAAGGCTGGCCCTGCATGTTCACCACCGGCAGCACCTCGCATCCCCGCGCAACAAACAGAGAGAGCGCATCGCGTAGCGTCATCTCTTCTGCCAGTGCCTCACCATCTGCTCGTTCTTCGCGACGCACGTAATCCGCCACACTACGTAACGAAAGCAGGCGCACACCCAGTTCACTACGTCCAAAAAACTGGCGGACAAAATCATTCGCCGGACGAGTCAGCATCGTCAGCGGATTGCCCTGCTGCACTACTTCACCGTGATCCATCAATACCAGATGTTCTGCCAGCCGTAGCGCCTCATCAATATCATGAGTGACCAGCACAATGGTACGCCCCAGCAAACGGTGAATGCGCGTCATCTCTTGTTGCAACGCGCCGCGCGTTACCGGGTCCAGTGCGCCAAAAGGTTCATCCATTAGTAAGACTTGCGGATCGGCAGCCAGTGCACGCGCCACTCCCACACGTTGCTGCTGACCACCGGAAAGCTGATGCGGATAACGCTCACGCAAATTTGACTCCAGCCCCAGTAGCGCCATTAATTCGTCGATACGATCGTCAATCCGCGCCCGCGACCATTTTTGTAATTGCGGCACGGTAGCGATGTTTTGCGCCACGCTCCAGTGGGGGAACAGGCCAATAGATTGAATGGCATAGCCCATCCGGCGGCGCAACTCCAGTACTGGCAGCGAGCGAATTTCTTCTCCGGCAAAGCGGATCACTCCGCTGTCATGCTCCACCAGGCGGTTAATCATTTTCAGGGTGGTGGATTTGCCGGAGCCAGATGTGCCAATCAGCACCGAAAAACTCCCTTCCTGAAAATTGAGATTGAGATCGTTAACGGCTTTTTGTGCGCCGAACAGTTTGCTGACATGGCTAAATTCAATCATTACGTTTCACCTTCAGCAGTGCGATAAGCAAATCGAACAGCGCGTCGGTAAGCACCGCCAGAACAATTACCGGGATCACCCCCAGCAACACTAAATCAATGGCGCTGCTTAGCAGCCCCTGGAAAACCAGCGCACCAAAACCGCCTGCGCCGATTAACGCCGCAATCACCGCCATACCTACAGTTTGCACCATCACCACCCGCAGGCTGCGCAGAAATACCGGTAACGCCAGTGGTAACTGAACATGCAGGAATCGCCGCGCCCCGCTCATGCCCATCGCTCTGGCGCTCTCCAGCACATCGCGCGGGATCTGGTTCAAGCCGACTACCACGCCGCGCACCAGCGGCAGCAAGGCATAGAGCACCAGCGCAATCAGTGCGGGTGTCATTCCGGTTCCTGCTATGCCGAGCTTCCCCAGCCACGGAAAGGCCGTCACCAGCGCGGCAAGCGGCGCAATCAACAGGCCAAAGAGCGCCACCGAAGGCACGGTCTGAATGACATTGAGCAGAGAAAAAATTGCCCCCTGCCGAGCAGTGGAAAAGTAGCACCAGATGCCCAACGGCACACCAATCACTAACGCAGGCAGCACCGCACCAAACAGCAACGTCAGATGTTGTGCCAGCGCGTCGTCAAACACATCCTGACGGTTGGCGTATTCTTTCATTAGTGAGAGATCGTTAAGCGTGCCGGAGTACAGCAACCACAGCGGAATAATGGCAATCTGCATATGCAACAACCAGCGCCACAGCGGATGCGTGGAGATTCGGCGGATAGCATCGCTACAGGCCAGCAATGCCAGCGCCGCAGCCAGCCAGAAACCACTGCCGAGGCTGGTACGCGCCAGCGCACTGCCATTTTGCGCCAGTTGGGTCGCCGCCTTTCCAGCTCCCCACACCAGCAATACGAAGACGAATTGCGCCAGAATGAGTGCACAAATGCTGCCTTTTTTACCGGGAATAAAACAGGCCGTCAGCCAGGCGCAACCAACGCCCACCAGCATCCAGATCGTTTGCGGCCACAGCTGCCAGAGATGACGCCCCTCACCCGAAACTAAACGATTAGGCGCGTAACTGATAAACGGCAGCGCCGCTGCGATTGCCGTCAGCAACAGCAGCAGCGCCAGAACAGGATTAATACGGAAATAAGTCACGGGAAATTACTTCGTCCACCCTTTTTGTTTCAGGTAGTCGGCAGCCACTTTTTTGGCATCCAGTCCTTCCACAGCAATGCTGGCATTCAGTTGCTGCAATGTTTTTGCATCGAGGCTGGCGAAGACTGGCTGTAGCCACTGTGCCATTTGCGGATACTCCCTCAACACCGACTCACGCACCACTGGTGCAGGCGCGTAGATAGGTTGCACACCTTGCGGATCGCTTAAGGTTTGCAGCCCCAGCGCCGCTACCGGGCCGTCAGTGCCGTAAGCCATTGCAGCATTAACGCCAGAGGTTTGCTGGGCAGCGGCTTTGATCGTCACCGCCGTGTCGCCACCAGCCAGTGACAGCAACTGATCCTGACCGAGCTTAAAGCCATAGGCTTTTTCAAACGCGGGTAACGCATCGGCGCGTTCGATAAACTCTGCCGAGGCTGCCAGTTTGAAGGTGCCGCCCTCTTGCAGATAACGACTCAGGTCGGCAAGCGAAGTGAGTTTATTTTTCTCTGCCACATCCTGACGCACGGCGATAGTCCAGGTGTTATTTGCAGGCGCGGGCGTCAGCCAGATTAACTTGTTGTGCTCCGAATCGAGCTTTTTGACTTTCTCGTAACCTTGCTGCGCGTTTTTCCACGCTGCATCGTTTTCATCTTTAAAGAAGAAAGCGCCATTGCCGGTATATTCCGGATAGATATCCAGTTCACCGGAAGTAATCGCCCCGCGCACCACAGGAGTCGTTCCGAGTTGCACTTTATTCACCGTCGGTACGCCGTGGCTTTCCAGCACCTGCAAAATGATATTGCCGAGTAGCGCACCTTCGGTATCGATTTTTGAACCGACTTTAACGGGGGAAGCCGCCTGTAGCGGCAGGCTCACGGCTGCCAACATAACCAGTGAACCTGCCCAGAGCTTTAAGAGTGGCATGATGCTTTCCTCATTCTTTTACTGTTGTTTTCAGCGAATTAAGAGAAAAGCATAGTTGATAATGGCGGGGTTAGCTTGAGCGGAAGGATTCAGTTGCAGAATCAGATAAATACTTAAGAGGCATATTCGGTCCGGCGTTTCCTGCCGGATGCGGCGCGAGCGCCTTATCCGGCCTACAAAGGGCGAAAATTCAGCAAGTTAAGATATGAACATCAGGCAAAGGGCGCAAACGTCGCGCCCTTACAAAAGCATTACAGCAACTCAAACTCGCCTTTCTTAACGCGTGCGGAATCAGTGCCGATAAAGACATTGAACTTGCCAGGCTCGGCGTCATATTTCATCTGTTGATTCCAGAACTTCAGCGCCTCAATATCAATCGGGAAGCTGACGGTCTGAGTTTCGCCCGGCTTCAGGGTGATTTTCTCAAAGCCTTTCAGCTGTTTCACAGGGCGACTCATGGAAGCCGTCACATCCTGCAAGTACATCTGCACTACCGTGGCACCCTCGCGCTTACCGGTGTTCGTCACCTGCACGCTGGCCGTCACTTTGCCGTCACGCTTCATGGTCGGCGCAGAAAGTTTCACATCAGAGACGGTGAAAGTGGTATAGCTCAGACCATAGCCGAACGGATAAAGCGCCCCGTTAGCTTCATCAAAATAACGCGAAGTGTATTTGTTCGGCTTGTCGGCATTATACGGACGACCGGTGTTCAGATGGCTGTAGTACACCGGGATCTGCCCGACAGAACGCGGGAAGGACATCGGCAGCTTGCCGGACGGGTTGTAATCGCCAAACAACACATCGGCAATTGCATTACCGCCTTCAGTCCCCGCAAACCAGGTTTCCAGAATCGCATCAGCCTGCTGATCTTCTTTCACCAGCGCCAGCGGACGCCCGTTCATAAGCACCAGCACCAGCGGTTTACCGGTGGCTTTCAGCGCCGCAATCAAGTCACGTTGGCTTTGCGGAATAGTGATATCGGTCCGGCTGGAGGCTTCGTGCGCCATCCCCTGTGCTTCACCGACTACAGCCACCACCACATCAGATTGTTTCGCCGTCTGCACCGCTTCATCAATCATCTCTTGCGGCGAACGCGGATCGACTTTGACCGCTTCTTCATACTGATTCAGGAAATCGATAATGCCTTTGTCACTGGTAACGTTCGCCCCTTTGGCATACAGCACTTTACCGTTTTCACCGACGGCATTTTTAATCCCGGTCAGTACGGTCACGGATTGATCGGCAACACCGGCTGCGGACCAGCTGCCCATCACGTCACGTTTACTGTCCGCCAGTGGCCCAACCACCGCAATGGTGGCCGATTTTTTCAGCGGTAACGTTTCGAGACGGTTTTTCAGCAACACCAAGCTTTCGCGCGCCACTTCACGCGCTTCTTTACGGTGCAGGCGGCTTTCGGCATTGGTATCCACCGGGTCAGACTCTTTCGGCCCCAAATGGCTGTATGGGTCGTTAAACAACCCCATATCATATTTAACGTTCAGTACATGGCGGGCAGCATCGTCCAGCTCTGCCATCGTCACTTTGCCGGATTTAATCAACCCAGGCAGATACTTCGAGTAGTACTCGTCGCTCATGCTCATGTTGATTCCGGATTTCAGCGCCACGCGCACCGCATCTTCCGGGTCTGCCGCCGTGCCATGTTTAATCAGCTCTTTGATTGCACCGTGATCGGAAACGGTGATGCCTTTAAAGCCCCACTGGTCGCGCAGAACATCTTTCAGCAGCCAGGAATCGGAGGTGGCTGGCGTGCCGTTCAGCGAGTTCAGCGCCACCATCACCGCGCCGCTGCCTGCGTCCAGCCCCGCTTTGTACGGCGGCATATAATCATTAAACAGGCGCTGCGGACTCATATCGACGGTGTTGTACTCTTTACCGCCTTCTACCGCGCCGTATGCGGCAAAGTGTTTGACGCTGGTCATCACCGAGTAGCGATCTGCCGGGCTTTTACCCTGCATCGCTTCCACCATGGTTTTACCCATTGTTGAGGTGAGATACGTATCTTCGCCAAAACCTTCGGAAGCACGTCCCCAGCGCGGATCGCGCGAGACATCGACCATCGGTGCCCAGGTCATATTCAGGCCATCATCTGCCGCTTCATAAGCAGAGACACGTCCGACCGTTTTCACTGCATCGAGGTTAAAAGACGAGGCCAGACCGAGGCTAATCGGGAACACCGTGCGCTGACCGTGCAGCACGTCGTAAGCAAAGAAAAGAGGAATTTTCAGGCGGCTTAATTCCATCACCTGATCCTGCATGGCGCGGATATCCTGACGGGTTACGGTGTTGAAAATCGCCCCAACCTGACCGTCTTTGATCATCTCGCGGATCGCCTCTTTCGGGTTATCCGGGCCGACGCTGATTAAGCGCAGCTGACCAATTTTCTCATCAACTGTCATTTTCTTAAGCAGTTCGGTGACGAACGCATCCCGCGCTTCGGGCGTTAATGGATGGTTGCCGAATAAATCATCCGCCAGTGCTGGCTGCAGGGCCAGACTCACCGCGATTCCTACTGAACATAGCCATTTCATATGGATTTTTCTTCCTCTGTTGCCCGACGAGGCAGCGAAAATGGTGCAAAAACCGTAGTTTGCCATAAGCATGATGGAGAGAGAAAAAGAATGCTCAGTTTATTGTCTGAATTTTCAAAATATTCACTCGCTGAATTGTCATACAAGGCGCTATTCTAGTTTGTGATATTTTTTCGCCACCACAAGGAGTGGAAAATGTCTTCCATGACAACAACTGATAATAAAGCCTTTTTGAATGAACTTGCCCGTCTGGTCGGTCATTCACACCTGCTCACCGATCCCGCAAAAACGGCCCGCTATCGCAAGGGCTTCCGTTCTGGTCAGGGCGACGCGCTGGCTGTCGTTTTCCCTGGCTCACTACTGGAATTGTGGCGGGTGCTGAAAGCCTGCGTCACCGCCGACAAAATTATTCTGATGCAGGCTGCCAATACAGGCCTGACCGAAGGATCGACGCCAAACGGTAACGGCTATGATCGCGATATCGTGATCATCAGCACCCTGCGTCTCGACAAGCTGCACGTTCTTGGCAAGGGCGAACAGGTGCTGGCCTATCCGGGCACCACGCTCTATTCGCTGGAAAAAGCCCTCAAACCGCTGGGACGCGAACCGCACTCAGTGATTGGATCATCGTGTATAGGCGCATCGGTCATCGGCGGTATTTGTAACAACTCCGGCGGCTCGCTGGTGCAACGTGGCCCGGCGTATACCGAAATGTCGTTATTCGCGCGTATAAATGAAGACGGCAAACTGACGCTGGTGAACCATCTGGGGATTGATCTGGGCGAAACGCCGGAGCAGATCCTTAGCAAGCTGGATGATGATCGCATCAAAGATGACGATGTGCGTCACGATGGTCGTCACGCCCACGATTATGACTATGTCCACCGCGTTCGTGATATTGAAGCCGACACGCCCGCACGTTATAACGCCGATCCTGATCGGTTATTTGAATCTTCTGGTTGCGCCGGGAAGCTGGCGGTCTTTGCAGTACGTCTTGATACCTTCGAAGCGGAAAAAAATCAGCAGGTGTTTTATATCGGCACCAACCAGCCGGAAGTGCTGACCGAAATCCGCCGTCATATTCTGGCTAACTTCGAAAATCTGCCGGTTGCCGGGGAATATATGCACCGGGATATCTACGATATTGCGGAAAAATACGGCAAAGACACCTTCCTGATGATTGATAAGTTAGGCACCGACAAGATGCCGTTCTTCTTTAATCTCAAGGGACGCACCGATGCGATGCTGGAGAAAGTGAAATTCTTCCGTCCGCATTTTACTGACCGTGCGATGCAAAAATTCGGTCACCTGTTCCCCAGCCATTTACCGCCGCGCATGAAAAACTGGCGCGATAAATACGAGCATCATCTGCTGTTAAAAATGGCGGGCGATGGCGTGGGCGAAGCCAAATCGTGGCTGGTGGATTATTTCAAACAGGCCGAAGGCGATTTCTTTGTCTGTACGCCGGAGGAAGGCAGCAAAGCGTTTTTACACCGTTTCGCCGCTGCGGGCGCAGCAATTCGTTATCAGGCGGTGCATTCCGATGAAGTCGAAGACATTCTGGCGTTGGATATCGCTCTGCGGCGTAACGACACCGAGTGGTATGAGCATTTACCGCCGGAGATCGACAGCCAGCTGGTGCACAAGCTCTATTACGGCCATTTTATGTGCTATGTCTTCCATCAGGATTACATAGTGAAAAAAGGCGTGGATGTGCATGCGTTAAAAGAACAGATGCTGGAACTGCTACAGCAGCGCGGCGCGCAGTACCCTGCCGAGCATAACGTCGGTCATTTGTATAAAGCACCGGAGACGTTGCAGAAGTTCTATCGCGAGAACGATCCGACCAACAGCATGAATCCGGGGATCGGTAAAACCAGTAAACGGAAAAACTGGCAGGAAGTGGAGTAAAAATTACGGATGGCAGAGTATCGCCATCCGAATTCACTTAATCGTTCTGTGCCGTCTGCCCCGCCGCCGCCATTTGGGCGGCTTTTTGTTTTTTATAGCTCAACGCTGCTGCCGGCACAGGCATCACTTTACCGGTTTCAATCCAGGTACGCAGGCGGCTGGCATCGGCAAAATGGGTATATTTGCCAAACGCGTCCATCACTACCAGCGCCACCGGTTTATTATTGATAACCGTACGCATCACCAGACAATGGCCCGCCGCATTGGTAAAGCCGGTTTTGGTTAACTGAATATTCCAGTTATCGCGATACACCAGATGATTAGTATTGCGGAACGGCAGCGTATACGTCGGATTAGAGAAGGTTGCCATATCTTCCCGGGTAGTACTTAACTGCCCGATCAACGGATATTGTTTGCTGGCAATGAGCAGTTTGGTTAAGTCACGGGCAGTTGAAACGTTATGCACCGACAATCCGGTAGGTTCAACAAAGCGCGTGTTGTTCATTCCGAGCGATTTCGCTTTCGCATTCATTGCCTTAATAAAGGCTTTGTAACCACCGGGATAATGGTGCGCAAGGCTTGCCGCCGCGCGGTTTTCTGAAGACATCAGCGCCAGCAACAGCATATCTTTACGGCTGATTTCGCTATTCAGTCGTACGCGCGAATAGACCCCTTTCATCTCCGGCGTCTGGCTGATATCCACTTTTAGTTTTTCATCCAGCGGCAGTCGTGCATCCAGCACAACCATCGCGGTCATTAATTTGCTGATAGACGCAATCGGACGCACCAGATCCGGGTGGTTCGAATAGATCACTTTGTTGGTATTCAGATCAACAATCATCGCGCTACCGGAGGCAATTTCCGGTTGTGAAGCGGTGGTAGCGGCTGCCGTTTTCGCAACGGCCTGCGGTGCCAAAGGCACAGCCAGCATCAGGGCCAGGCTAAATAAAGAAACTCGAAATTTCGGCATGATGAGCATTCAGATAGTGGTTCACGCGCACGGGTTGCGCACCGCCGGAGTAAGGATTTACTGAGGCTAGCGACGCCATCATAACGAGCAAAAAGTGCGATCGTCAAAGGAGAATCGTGAGGAAATGCTGCATTGCTGACATTTACGCCAGCAATGCAACGTCAAAGAACTTTCTAGAACAAACGATAACCGTAGCCCCATAGTATAACGGTTAGGGCGAGCAGCACTTCCAGTACCAGCACGCCAATCGCCAGCGTCGAACTAGAGAAGCTAAGGCCTTCCTCTTTGTTGATATTCAGGAAGCTCGGAATACCAAGGTAAAGCAGGTAGCCGGTGTAAAACAGCGCCACCGTGCCGACCAGCGCACACAACCAGACCAGTGGATAAAGCGCCACCAGACCGCTTAAAAACAGCGGAGTTGCAACGTAGCCCGCGAAGACCATGCAGTGCGCAAGTGACGGACGCTGCGGATAATTACGCGCCATCCACCAGATGACCCGCCCCATTACCGCAACCCCAGCCAGCATAACGCCATAAAACAGGACAGCCAGCGCCAGTCCGGTAAACCAGGATAACTTCAGGATAGTGCCATCGCCAAAATTCCAGCCAATCTGTGTAGTGCCAATGAAGGCGCAAATCACCGGAATCGCCGCCATCAGCAAAACGTGGTGGGTGTAATGGTGAGAAATCGTTTCGTTTTCGCGATTAATCACCTGCATTTCACGATCGGGATGGGAAAACAGTCCCCAGACATGGCTCATACCGCCCCCTTGTTGTGAGTTCATGAACCTGACAGTTCAAGTATAAGTCAGCTTGTGATTATTTTTTGTTCGCTCATGTAATTTGCACCGTCTGATGTACGTCCTTTTTCAGCGTGAATGATTTCCAGGGTGTATGCTTAAAGGCAACCAAAGGGAGACAGACTGGCCTATGGATCTCAATACACTCATCTCACAATATGGTTATGCCGCGCTGGTGATCGGTAGCCTGGCGGAAGGTGAAACCGTGACTTTGCTGGGAGGCGTTGCGGCACATCAGGGGCTATTAAAGTTCCCGCTGGTGGTACTTTCTGTGGCGCTTGGCGGCATGATTGGCGACCAGGTGCTTTATCTGTGCGGGCGGCGGTTTGGCGGCAAGCTGTTACGCCGTTTCTCGAAACATCAGGATAAAATTGAGCGGGCGCAGAAACTTATCCAACGCCATCCGTATCTGTTTGTCATTGGTACGCGCTTTATGTATGGCTTTCGGGTGATTGGCCCGACGCTGATTGGTGCCAGCCAGCTGCCGCCGAAAATCTTTCTGCCGCTTAATATTCTCGGCGCATTTGCCTGGGCGTTGATTTTTACCACTATCGGTTACGCTGGTGGTCAGGTGATTGCGCCGTGGTTGCACACTCTCGACCAGCATTTGAAGCACTGGGTCTGGTTGATTCTGGTCGTGGTTCTGGTGGTAGGCGTGCGCTGGTGGCTGAAACGGCGCGGGAAGAAAAAGCCGGATCATCAGGCGTAAAACCATTGCCCTGGGTAAGGCGTTCGCGCCGCATCCGACATCCGGTGCACCATGCCTGATGCGACGCTTGTGCGTCTTATCATGCCTACCAAAATTTTACCCATTGAAATAACCACGCACCTCACTGCGCTATTCTGGGTTGAACTGCGGATTCGCCAACATAAAGCCGCCATCCACTATCAACGACTGCCCGGTGGTGTAATTTGCGCCCTCTGAGCACAGCCACGCTACCAGGCTGGCAATCTCATGCGTTGCGCCAAAACGCCGCAGAGGAATCGAAGGCTCCGCGTCGGGCTTCACGTCGCTGTCATCCATGCCATTCATTGGCGTGGCGATCGCCCCAGGCGCGACTGCGTTCACCAAAATCTTATGCCTGACCAGCTCCAGCGCCATCGCTTTGGTTAACCCACCGAGCGCATGTTTAGCGGCTGTGTAGGCGCTGGCATCCGGCAGCGGCGTATGTTCATGTACCGACGTAATGTTGATGATGCGACCGCCCTGCCCTTGTTTCACCATCTGGCGGGCCGCAATTTGTGAGCATAAAAATGCACCATCGACATCAACGGTAAAAATCTTGCGCCACTCATCGAAAGCCATATCAAGAAACGGCGCTTTGGTCATTGCGCCCGCATTATTCACCAGCACATCAATACGCCCCAGCCGTTGAATGAGTTTCTCCAGCGCCTGCGCACCTTCTGGCAGTTTACCGAGATCCAGCTGCACGATCTCCGCACGTACGCCGTGGCTAACTACCTCACGCGCGGTATCTTTTGCCCCTTCTTCATCTGAGTTCCAGGTAATACCAATATCAAACCCCTGCTGCGCCAGTAATAACGCGCACTCTTTGCCGATCCCCGAATCGGAGGCGGTAATAATCGCAACCTGTGCCATCGAGTTCTCCACTTAACGCTGAATAAACGTTAAGTATAGAAGGCGCATATCATCAGCGTTTGTAACCCCCGCCCAACGCACCAGTGAGTTGAATGGAGGCATCCAGCCACTGCCCTTGCAATAACAGGCCATTGGCCCGCTCACGCAGCGCGGGGATTCTGGCTTCGCTGACGCGGGAACCAGCAATGATGCCCGCGTTAAAGCGCGCCTGCGCAAGACCTACCACACGCAAGGCATCGCGCTCAATTTGCGCCTGATGCTGGTTTTTCTCCGCCAGTGTCTGAACCTGACTGGCTGCCCGCGCCACGTCATTCACCGCTTCAACCACCGCTTTGTTGTAGCTGGCGATAGACAAGTTGCTTTCGGCTTTTGCGATATCGAGATTGGCGTTAAGACGACCACTATCGAAAATGGGTAGCGTCAGGCCTGCCGTAACGCCCATTTGCTGCGCGGAATGACGGAACAGATCGCTTAAGTGCAACGCATCCTGTTGCAGGAAGGCCATCAGGTTGATGTCAGGATAAAATGCCGCTTTTGCCGCATCAATGGTGCTTAGCGATGACTCAACGTACCAGTGCGCCGCCTGCAAATCTGCCCGCCGGGCCAGTAAGGAGTACCCCAGTTCATCAGGAAGCTGGCTTGCCACTTTCGGCAACGCGACCGGTTTAAGCTTCAATGACTTTGTCTGGTTATTTGTAAGTGCGCTTAACCGTGCCTCAATAATTTTCATTTTCCCCGCGACATCGTTGAGCTGCTGCCGGGTTTTGCTGGCATTAATATCGGTTTCCACACCTTCAACTGAAGAAGTAATCCCGTTCTGATATAGCTGGCGATCGGTCGCGATAATGGTGTTCTGCTCTTTTTCTATTTGCTGCAAGACCGTGTTTAACGCCGCCTGGGTTTGCCACTCCCAGTACAGGCGGGCTACGCTGCCAGCCAGCAATTGGCGGGTTTGCTCGCGTTCCGCCGCCCGTGCTTTAACCGTACCCAGGCGGGCAGTAACCTCCGCCCGATTCTTTCCCCAGATATCGAGATGCCAGCCCGCCGTTAAGCCAAAAGTACCGTTGGTGTACCACGGGCCGGTCGTACCTGCGGCCGGATCGTTCAGAGCAAACGGCCCCATTAAGCCTTCTGCCGACATTTTTTGCCGCTCCATATCCGCCGAAAAGTCGATCTGCGGACCATCCTGAGTGGCAACTGCCTTCGCCTGGGCTTCAGCTAGCTGAATGCGCTGTTCAGCCACCTGCATATCCGGTGCGTTCTGTAGTGCATTGTTAATTAAGGAAGTGAGTTGATTATCGTGATACTCCAGCCACCATTGGCTGTCTGGCCAACCATTTTTCAGCGCCGTGGGTAATGCGGTGTCAACTTGTGCAGCGGGCGTTTGCTGGCTTAACGCCTGGCGGGTTTCATGCATAGGCGCACACCCGGCCAGCATCAGTAACAGCGGAAAACAGGCGATGGCTGGATAAAAGGAATCACGATTCATGGGGAAATAATCAGGTAAGAAAAGGTGCGCGGAGATTACCGTGTGTTGCGATATATTTTTTAGTTTCGCGTGGCAATACATCAGTGGCAATAAAACGACATATCCAGAAAAATATACACTAAGTGAATGATATCTTCCGATTTATCTTAATCGTTTATGGATAACGGCAAAGGGCTTCGTTTTTTCCTATACTTATTCAGCACTCACAAATAAAGGAACGCCAATGAAAATTATACTCTGGGCTGTATTGATTATTTTCCTGATTGGGCTACTGGTGGTGACTGGCGTATTTAAGATGATATTTTAAAATTAATTAATGTCATCAGGTCCGAAAATAACGAGAATATTTCAGTCTCTCATCCTGTTGCGCTCCTGTCATGTGCATTGCTTCATATAATCACTGGCGCAAGGAGCGCGCAGGGGGCGGCCAATCGCCGCCGCCCCCTGCACCCCCGGGCTCTGGCGAACAAAATCGCCGCTGCGCGGTGCCCTCGGCTTATCCCTTACGGCTACCGGGTCGGGCGCGAGGTAACATCCCTGTAAAACGCGCCCTCAGCCCACATCCATGTGGGCTGCCCCGGCCTTCAGGGAACGCCTCGGCAATTTTGACGCCACCAAACAACCGTGCGGCCTATTGATAAAGAGCTAACACATTGTCAAAAAACATCACTATGGTTTTTTAGAGTTTCTCGATATCAATTGCCTGAATAGCCCTTGCAATATCAGGGGAATTATTCAACACCCGAACATGCTGAAATAATTCCGTTGCTTCATCGTATTCTTTACGCAAATAACTCAACCACTGTTTAATCCGCGCAACGTGATATAACCCGGTATCGCCCTGCTTTTCCAGACGGGTATATTTTTGCAGCAAAGCAACCACCTCCGGCCACGGCATTCGCGGTTCGTTATATTTTACCACCCGGCTCAGGTTAGGAATATTGAGCGCCCCGCGACCAATCATCACTGCGTCGCAGCCGCTGATCGCCATGCATTGTTGCGCGCTCTGCCAGTCCCAGATTTCACCGTTGGCAATCACCGGAATATTCAGCCGCTGGCGAATATCGCCAATCGCCTGCCAGTCAATATGCTCCGCGCGGTAACCCTGCTCTTTCGTCCGCCCATGCACCACCAGCTCCGTAGCGCCAGCCTGTTGAACCGCATCGGCGATTTCAAATTTCTTCTCACCGCTGTCCCAGCCCAGACGCACTTTCACGCTGACGGGCAAATGCGCCGGTACAGCTTCACGCATCGCTTTTGCACCCTGGTAGATGAGTTCAGGATCTTTGAGTAACGTCGCCCCGCCGCCGCTACCGTTAACCGTTTTCGACGGGCAGCCGCAATTGAGATCCACGCCCCAGGAACCTAACTCCACCGCACGGGCGGCGTTCTCTGCCAGCCATTGTGGGAACTGACCTAACAACTGCACGCGCACCAGCGTACCAGATGGTGTCCGGCTGGCGTTTTGTAGCTCAGGGCAAATGCGATGAAAGACTTTTACCGGCAGCAGTTGATCCACCACGCGGACAAACTCGGTGATGCACAGATCGTAGTCGTTAACTTCGGTCAGCAATTCACGCACCAGAGAGTCAAGCACTCCCTCCATCGGTGCCAGTAACACACGCATATCATCACCCGCAAAAAAATGAGGCGCTATGTTAGCGCCTATGGTCAGCGGATTAAAGGTCTGCAAAGAGGGATTGCTGCAAACTGCAATCCCTCTCTATGCTTGATGTATGCCTGAGTTCGCTGCGCATTGCGTAATGCCGGGGAGCGAAAAAATAAGCGCTGATTTCTTAATGTGATCGGTAGCACGTTTTACGAATTAATTGTATGATGAATCCATCTCATCTGGGGTGTTGATTATGAGTAAGACACTGAACATTATCTGGCAATATTTACGCGCTTTCGTCCTGATTTATGCCTGCCTGTATGCAGGCATTTTCATTGCTTCCCTGCTACCGGTAACCATTCCGGGCAGCATCATCGGGATGCTGATCCTGTTTGTCCTGCTGGCCTTGCAAATTCTTCCGGCAAAATGGGTCAATCCGGGGTGCTACGTACTGATTCGCTATATGGCGCTATTGTTTGTGCCGATTGGCGTAGGCGTCATGCAATATTTTGATTTGCTCCGCGCACAGTTTGGCCCGGTAGTGGTTTCCTGTGCAGTCAGTACGCTGGTGGTTTTTCTGGTGGTGAGCTGGAGTTCGCAACTGGTACACGGTGAACGTAAAGTCGTAGGTCAGAAAGGATCAGAAGAATGATGGCGAATATCTGGTGGTCATTACCGCTGACATTGATTGTCTTTTTTGCCGCCCGCAAACTGGCGGCACGGTATAAGTTTCCCTTGCTTAACCCGTTGCTGGTAGCAATGGTGGTGATCATTCCTTTTTTAATGCTGACTGGCATCTCTTACGACAGCTACTTTAAAGGTAGCGAAGTGCTAAACGATCTGCTGCAACCGGCGGTCGTCGCGCTGGCCTATCCTTTATATGAGCAGCTACACCAGATCCGCGCGCGCTGGAAATCGATCATCACCATCTGTTTTATCGGCAGCGTGGTTGCGATGGTGACGGGGACTTCCGTGGCATTGTTGATGGGCGCTTCACCGGAAATCGCCGCGTCAATCCTGCCGAAATCAGTCACCACGCCTATTGCAATGGCGGTTGGCGGCAGTATTGGCGGTATTCCGGCAATCAGCGCAGTTTGCGTGATTTTCGTCGGCATCCTCGGCGCGGTATTTGGCCATACATTGCTTAATGCGATGCGTATTCGTACCAAAGCTGCGCGCGGTCTGGCAATGGGGACTGCCTCGCACGCCCTCGGTACGGCGCGCTGCGCCGAGCTGGATTATCAGGAAGGTGCATTTAGTTCGCTAGCGCTGGTGTTATGCGGGATAATTACTTCGCTGATCGCACCGTTCCTTTTCCCGATTATTCTGGCAGTAATGGGCTAAAATTTGCGATGCGTCGCGCATTTTTGATGTATGTTTCACGCGTTGCATAATTAATGAGATTCAGATCACATATAAAGCCACAACGGGTTCGTAAACTGTTATCCCATTACATGATTATGAGGCAACGCCATGCATCCACGTTTTCAAACCGCTTTTGCCCAACTTGCGGATAACTTGCAATCTGCACTGGAACCTATTCTGGCAGACAAGTACTTCCCCGCTTTGTTGACCGGGGAGCAAGTCTCATCGCTGAAGAGCGCAACGGGGCTGGACGAAGACGCGCTGGCATTCGCACTACTTCCGCTGGCGGCGGCCTGTGCGCGTACGCCATTGTCGAATTTTAATGTTGGCGCAATTGCGCGCGGTGTGAGCGGAACCTGGTATTTCGGTGCCAATATGGAATTTATTGGTGCGACAATGCAGCAAACCGTTCATGCCGAACAAAGCGCGATCAGCCACGCCTGGTTGAGTGGTGAAAAAGCGCTTGCAGCCATCACCGTTAACTACACGCCTTGTGGTCACTGCCGTCAGTTTATGAATGAACTGAACAGCGGTCTGGATCTGCGTATTCATCTGCCGGGCCGCGAGGCACACGCGCTGCGTGACTATCTGCCAGATGCCTTTGGGCCGAAAGATCTGGAGATTAAAACGCTGCTGATGGACGAACAGGATCACGGCTATGCGCTGACGGGTGATGCGCTTTCTCAGGCAGCGATTGCGGCGGCAAACCGTTCGCACATGCCTTACAGTAAGTCGCCAAGCGGTGTCGCGCTGGAATGTAAAGACGGTCGTATTTTCAGTGGCAGCTACGCTGAAAACGCCGCATTCAACCCGACTCTGCCACCGTTGCAGGGAGCGTTAATTCTGTTGAATCTCAAGGGTTATGATTACCCGGATATCCAGCGCGCGGTTCTGGCAGAAAAAGCCGATGCGCCGTTGATTCAGTGGGATGCCACCTCCGCAACGCTGAAAGCTCTCGGCTGTCACAGTATCGACCGAGTGCTTCTCGCTTAAGCCTGGTGCCGGATGCGGCGTGAACGCCTTGTCCGGCTTGCCAGCCCTCTCCTGGTGTCGAAATTCCCGGCAAACAGTTTGCCGTTTCTTGCGCAAAACCAGCGGGTAAAGTAGCCTGATGGAAATTTTCCTTAGATCGAGTCTCCTGCATGTTAAAGCGCGTGTTCCTCAGCCTGTTAGTCCTGATCGGCTTGCTGCTGTTGACTGTGCTCGGCCTCGATCGCTGGATGAGCTGGAAAACCGCGCCTTATATCTACGACGAATTGCAGGATCTCCCCTACCGCCAGGTCGGTGTGGTGCTCGGAACAGCAAAATATTATCGTACTGGCGTAATTAATCAGTATTATCGCTACCGCATTCAAGGAGCGATTAATGCCTATAACAGCGGTAAGGTAAATTATCTATTACTGAGCGGCGATAACGCATTGCAAAGTTATAATGAGCCGATGACCATGCGCAAAGATTTAATCGCTGCTGGTGTCGACCCATCAGATATTGTTCTCGATTACGCAGGCTTTCGTACGCTGGATTCCATCGTGCGTACACGCAAAGTTTTCGATACTAATGATTTCATTATTATCACCCAACGTTTCCACTGTGAGCGAGCATTATTTATTGCGCTGCATATGGGGATTCAGGCTCAGTGTTATGCCGTACCGTCACCGAAAGATATGCTGTCAGTACGTATTCGTGAATTTGCCGCCCGTTTCGGTGCGCTGGCTGACCTTTATATTTTTAAACGTGAACCGCGTTTTTTAGGGCCGCTGGTCCCTATTCCGGCTATGCACCAGGTACCGGAAGATGCGCAGGGGTATCCCGCCGTCACACCCGAACAGTTACTTGAATTACAAAAGAAACAAGGAAAGTAGTTATGGATGTACAGCAGTTTTTTGTCGTTGCCGTTTTTTTCCTTATCCCGATATTTTGTTTCCGCGAAGCATGGAAAGGCTGGCGCGCAGGCGCGATTGATAAACGGGTTAAAAATGCACCGGAACCGGTGTATGTCTGGCGAGCAAAAAATCCCGGACTCTTTTTCGCTTATATGGTGGCATATATCGGCTTCGGAATTTTATCTATCGGCATGATTGTTTATCTTATTTTCTATCGTTAATATTCCCCTCTCCAGTTAATTATTGAGAATAATTATTACTTCACCTGATAAGCTGCGGATATCACATTCCTAACCGCAGCTATTTGTGAATCTTTTCACAGTTTAAATTCCCCCGCACGCTTAGCCTTAATATCAGTACATTATTATTTACTAAACGCTCGCCTTAATTACCTATAGCATTAAGGAAGATCACATGCCGCAACAAAATTATCTGGATGAACTCACTCCGGCTTTTACGTCTTTACTGGCGATTAAAGAAGCCTCTCGCTGTTTATTATGTCACGACGCTCCCTGTAGTCAGGCTTGCCCGGCACAGACCGATCCGGGGAAATTTATTCGCTCAATCTACTTTCGTAATTTTAAAGGCGCTGCCGAGACAATTCGCGAAAATAATGCCCTCGGTGCCGTTTGTGCCAGAGTGTGCCCGACGGAGAAATTATGCCAAAGCGGTTGTACCCGTGCCGGTGTTGATGCTCCCATTGATATCGGCCGCTTACAGCGTTTTGTTACTGATTTTGAACAACAAACCGGAATGGAAATTTATCAGCCCGGTACTAAAACGCTCGGCAAAGTCGCGATTATTGGCGCAGGTCCTGCCGGATTGCAGGCCAGTGTGACACTGACAAACCAGGGTTATGACGTCACGATTTATGAGAAAGAAGCGCACCCCGGTGGCTGGTTGCGTAACGGTATTCCGCAATTCCGGTTACCGCAATCAGTGCTGGATGCAGAGATCGCCCGTATTGAAAAAATGGGCGTGACCATTAAGTGCAACAACGAAGTCGGTAACACACTCACCCTTGAGCAGCTGAAAGCAGAAAACCGCGCGGTACTGGTCACCGTGGGGTTATCAAGCGGTTCCGGGCTACCGCTGTTTGAGCATAGTGACGTTGAGATTGCCGTCGACTTCTTGCAACGTGCACGACAGGCGCAAGGCGATATCAGCATTCCACAAAGCGCATTAATTATCGGCGGCGGTGATGTCGCGATGGACGTAGCCAGCACGCTGAAAGTTCTCGGCTGTCAGGCGGTAACTTGCGTAGCGCGTGAAGAGTTAGATGAGTTTCCGGCAAGCGAAAAAGAGTTTACCAGCGCCCGGGAGCTGGGCGTTTCGATCATCGATGGATTCACGCCAGTAGCCGTGGAAGGCAATAAAGTCACGTTTAAGCATGTACGGTTATCGGGCGAACTGACGATGGCGGCAGATAAAATTATTCTCGCCGTCGGTCAGCATGCCAGACTAGATGCCTTTGCGGAGTTAGAGCCGCAGCGTAACACCATCAAAACACAAAATTACCAGACCCGCGACCCGCAAGTCTTTGCTGCTGGCGATATTGTTGAGGGTGACAAAACCGTGGTCTATGCCGTGAAAACCGGGAAAGAAGCCGCCGAGGCGATTCATCACTATTTAGAGGGAGCTTGCTCATGTTAACGAAAGATCTTTCGATTACTTTTTGCGGCGTGAAGTTTCCCAACCCGTTCTGCCTCTCTTCTTCGCCGGTAGGCAACTGCTATGAGATGTGTGCCAAAGCCTACGACACAGGTTGGGGCGGTGTGGTGTTTAAAACGATCGGCTTTTTTATCGCCAACGAAGTCTCGCCGCGTTTTGATCATCTGGTGAAAGAAGATACCGGTTTTATCGGCTTCAAAAATATGGAGCAGATTGCTGAACATCCGTTGGAAGAGAATCTGGACGCCCTGCGTCGGCTGAAGGAAGATTACCCGGACAAAGTATTGATCGCTTCGATCATGGGGGAAAATGAGCAGCAATGGGAGGAGCTGGCGCGCCTGGTGCAAGAAGCTGGCGCGGATATGATCGAGTGTAACTTCTCCTGTCCGCAAATGACTTCTCATGCGATGGGTAGCGATGTCGGGCAAAGCCCGGAGCTGGTAGAAAAATATTGTCGGGCAGTGAAACGGGGTTCCACGCTGCCAATGCTGGCGAAGATGACGCCGAATATCGGTGATATGTGCGAAGTGGCGCTGGCGGCGAAGCGCGGCGGCGCAGATGGCATTGCGGCGATTAACACCGTTAAATCCATCACCAATATCGATCTTAATCAGAAAATCGGTATGCCGATCGTTAACGGAAAATCGAGTATTTCCGGATATTCCGGTAAAGCGGTAAAACCGATCGCCCTGCGCTTCATTCAGCAAATGCGCACCCATCCAGAACTGCGCGATTTCCCAATCAGCGGTATCGGCGGCATTGAAACCTGGGAGGATGCGGCTGAGTTTTTATTGCTCGGCGCAGCAACGTTACAGGTGACCACCGGCATCATGCAGTACGGGTATCGGATAGTGGAAGATATGGCAAGCGGGTTGTCGCATTATCTCGCCGATCAGGGATTTGATTCGCTGCAGGAGATGGTAGGTCTGGCGAATAACAATATTGTCCCGGCGGAAGATTTAGACCGCAGTTATATTGTCTATCCCCGTATCAATCTTGATAAATGTGTTGGCTGTGGACGCTGTTATATTTCCTGTTACGACGGCGGTCACCAGGCGATGGAATGGAGCGAGAAAACCCGCACACCGCATTGTAATACCGAGAAATGTGTGGGTTGTCTGCTTTGTGGTCACGTCTGCCCGGTGGGTTGTATTGAGCTCGGGGAAGTGAAGTTTAAGAAAGGCGAGAAAGAACACCCGGTAACGTTGTAAGACCAGAGACGCATCCGGCATTTGGTTCCTGTCGCCGGATGCGGCTTGAACGCCTTATCCGGCCTACAAAACCATACAAATCAGTATGTTGAGCTTATTGTAGGCCGGATAAAACGCGCCAGCGTTGCATCCGGCATTTGGCTCCTGTTGCCGGATGCGGCGTGAACGCCTTATCCGGCCTACAAAACCACACAGATCATGATGTTATGTGCGTTTATGACCGAATGCGGACCACATTCACATCATTTCTTACGCGCGTATTTCAGTGAATCCAGCGCTACGGCGAAGATAATAATCGCCCCTTTGATGATGTACTGCCAGTATGGGTTTACGCCGATATACGTCAGGCCATAGTTGATGACGGTAAAAATAATTACCCCGGTCACCACGCCAATCACCGTCCCCACACCGCCGCTGAACGATACACCGCCTACCACGCACGCCGCGATAGCATCCAGCTCATACATAAAGCCGAGGTTGTTGGTGGCAGAGCCGATACGTCCGGCTTCTAACATCCCGCCAAAGGCATAGAACACGCCAGACAACGCGTAGATCATCAGCAGGTTCAGGCCGACGTTGACACCAGATACTTTTGCCGCTTCCGGGTTACCGCCAATGGCAAAAATGTTCTTACCGAAGCGGGTTTTGTTCCACAACACCCAGACGAACGCCACCGCAATCAACGCGTAGAAGGTGATGTAAGAGAGACGGAAACTCCCCAGCGCGACAAAGCCCTGAGCAAAGGTAGAGAAGCCACTGTCAAAACCAGAAATTGGCGACGCCCCGACAAAGTCGTAATAGAGCGAGTTGATGCCATAGACGATGATCATCGTGCCGAGCGTGGTAATGAACGGCGTCACGTTGAGATAAGCGATAATCAGACCGTTGATCAAACCGATCACCGCACCAATGGCACAGACAATCAGAATAACCAGCGCAATCGGCATCGTCGCCATTTCCGGGAACACTTTGTTGGCGTTATCCATGGACTGCAATAATGTCGCAGCCACCACTGCCGCCAGCCCTACCTGACGACCAGCAGAAAGATCGGTCCCCTGGGTGACAATTAACCCTGCCACACCGAGCGCGATAATAATACGCACCGATGACTGGGTGAGAATATTACTTAAGTTCAACAGACTTAAAAATGTTGGGTCCTGGAAAATAATAATCGCCAGCAAAACTAAAAGAACGACGTAAATACCGCCCTCTTTCAGGTAAGTAAGAAAACTTTTCTTATTTAACGCACTCATGGGAAGCCCCTAATCTTAAAGGTGCAAAGACGCAAGACGCAGAATTTCGTTTTGCGTTGTTGTTTTTGTATCGGCAATTCCGGAAACGAGACCATTGCTCATGACCAGAATACGGTCTGTTATCCCTAACAACTCAGGCATTTCAGAGGAGATAATAATAATCCCCTTGCCTTTCTTCGCCAGTTCGGCAATTAACTGATAGATCTCAAACTTCGCCCCGACATCAATACCGCGCGTCGGTTCATCGAGCATTAATATTTCTGGTTGCGTTAGTAGCCAGCGACCAATAATCACCTTTTGCTGATTACCACCGGAGAGCGAACCAATTTGCGTCCGATGACCCGGCGTTTTTACCCGCATCGAATCAATCACCCACTGGGTATCGCTTTTCATCCGCGAGTTATCCAGTAAACCAACTTTATTTTTGTAGTTGCGAATATTGGAAATTAACGAGTTAAAACCGATATCCAGATAGGCATAAATTCCCGTTGAGCGGCGCTCCTCAGTTACCAGAGCAAATCCGTGGTTTATGGCTTCATTGGCATTATGGTTATTGATCTTTTTGCCGTGCAACGTAATGGTGCCAGCCGATTTCTCGCGAATACCAAATAACGTCTCAACAATATCGGTACGTTTCGCCCCCACCAGACCGGCAATACCGAGGATCTCCCCTTTATGCAGATCAAACGAGACATCGCGAATCGACGGCTGGCGCAGTGACGTCAGGTTACGCACCTCGAGGATGACTTCGCCCGGCTTGTTTTCTTTGTCAGGGAAACGCTGGTTAAGAGAACGCCCAACCATCATGGCGATGATCTTGTCCATCGTCAGTCCTGCCAGCGGTTCAGTGGCGATCCACTGACCGTCGCGCAATACGGTAACTTCATCACATAACTGGAAGATTTCTTCCATTTTATGCGAGATATAAACAATACCGCAGCCGCGCTCTTTTAATTTACGAATAATAGTGAACAGATGATTGACCTCTTTTTCGGTTAACGAAGAAGTCGGTTCATCCATAATCACAATTTTCGCGTTATAGGAAAACGCTTTGGCGATTTCGATCATCTGCATTTGCGAAACAGATAATGTGCCGACGCGCGCACGCGGATCGATATCAATATCCAGTTCATCAAAAATCGCTTTGGTTTCGCGGTACATTTTGTCCTGATCGACAAACATGCCTTTGGTGGGGTATCGCCCCAGCCACATGTTATCCATCACCGAACGTTGTAATACCAGGTTTAACTCCTGGTGTACCATCGAAATACCATTTTCCAAGGCTTCTTTTGCAGAATGGAAATCGATCTCTTTACCCTGGAATAAAATGGTGCCGGAGTCTTTTTGATAAATACCAAACAGGCATTTTAATAATGTCGATTTTCCTGCACCGTTTTCCCCCATTAATGCATGGATAGAATGTGGCCGGACTTTTAAATTAACGTTATCAAGTGCCTTAACACCAGGAAAGGACTTGTTGATACCGCTCATTTCCAACAAGTATTCCCCGGAGGACGGAGTCGTTGAGCTGACCATATAATTTTACCTTGTTGGTCATACAATAAGGGCGCAGTAATAGACTGCGCCCAATCAGTCTTATTTCTTGCTGAATTCAGCCAGGTTGTCTTTATCTACGCCAACATAAGGTACGCGGACCACTTTGTTGTCGATTTTCCAGTTGGTGCCATCAGCCGCACCTTTGCCATCGGCCAGGTTTTTCGCCAGATCAAAGGTCGCTTTCGCCTGGTTGTTAGCATCGTTCAGTACGGTGCCCGCCAGTGCACCGGATTTCACCAGCGCCAGCGCTTCTGGCAGCGCATCGACGCCAAACACCGGAATGCTGGACTTGTTGTGTGCTTTCAGTGCTTCTACCGCGCCCATTGCCATCGCATCGTTGTTGGCGATAACCACTTCGATTTTGTTGGCGTTCGGGCCAGACAGCCAGGCGTCCATCTTATCTTTCGCCTGAGCGGTATCCCACATAGCGGTATCTAACTGTAACTGTTCAGTTTTAATGCCTTTGTCGTTCAGCTCTTTAATCACGTAAGTGGTACGTGCTTCTGCATCCGGATGGCCCGGTTCACCTTTCAGCAATACGAATTGAATCTGACCGTCTTTGTTCAGATCCCAACCCTGATTCGCCGCCCAGTGTTTAGCAATCAAATCGCCCTGAATAATGCCGGACTCTTTGGAATCAGTGCCAACGTAGTAGGCTTTGTCGTAGCTATCCAGCGCCTTACGAGACGGTTCTTTGTTGAAGAAAACCACCGGCACGTTTTGCCCACGCGCTTTCTCAATCACCGTACCCGCAGCTGCCGGGTCAACCAGGTTGATTGCCAGTGCCTTCACCCCTTTCGCCAGCAATACGTCGATCTGATCGTTCTGCTTGGACTGGTCATTCTGAGAATCATTCATCAGCAGCTGAACATCTGGCGCGGCTTTCGCATCTTGCTCAATAGCCTTGCGCACTACAGACATAAAGTTATCGTCGTACTTATAGATTGTTACACCAATGCGAGTATCAGCAGCGTGTGCAGCGGCACCGAATAACATGCTGGCCATCACAGCAGACAGGGTTAACACCTTCTTATTCATGGTATCTCCGGTTTTTCTTATGCAGGGTAGTGCTTGAGATAAATGCTCGGCGGGGCAGTAGAGTTAATGAAGTGTTACTGAACGCCGAAGCTCACTTTTTAAAATTCGTTCTTCCATGCCCGGTAACGCTCCAGAAAACGGCTTTAATTGTTGTTATGACGCTATTACCTCGGTGAAAGTGATTATTCACTGTTACATACGGGTTACAACGTTAAAACGGTGCAATCATAGCCATCACATTGTTAAGATACTGTGAAATCACTCACAGATTGAAAGCGGTTACATCGCCTGATTTGTTGAGTTAGTGATCGCCGCCGCATTCTGGCGCGTTGCGACAGAATGGCGACGCACTAACGTCGGCATAAAACAGTGGCTGGCACGAGGATCAATATTGCCTGCTGCCCCCTGCAAGGCCAGTTCGGTGGCTAATTTAGCCATTGAAGCAATGGGATAACGCACGGTCGTTAATTGCGGGTCGGTGTAACGGGCGATGGGAATATCATCGAAACCGATGATTGAGAGATGTAACGGAATCGCAATGCCATTATCTTTTAATGCTGTCAGTGCGCCAGCGGCCATATTGTCGTTATAAGCAAATACAGCGGTAAGTTGTAGATTGCGCCCCAGCAGTTCAACCATCGCCGCCTCACCGCCCGGCATGTCCGGCGTACCAGTGCCAATCCAGCTTTCCGGCGGAATAATATCCTGCTCTTTCAACGCACTCATCCAGCCTGCTTTACGCATGGCGTCATCTTCAATGCCGTGACTGGAAGAAAGATAACCAATACGTTGATGACCGTTATTCAGCAACATGCGCGTCGCCATTCGGGCACCGCTGAGATTATCCAGGCAAACGCAACGATGGGCGTACCCCGGCACAACGCGGTTGATTAACACCATACCGGGAATGTTATCCATAAATTGCGCCAGTTCATCGTCACTCAATGCTTTTGAGTGAACAATCAACGCATTACAACGCTGGCGAATTAACACCTCAATGGCGTGACGCTCTTTTTCCGCTTCATGATAGCTATTGCCGATTAGCACGTATTTCTGATGCTGCTGAGCGACTAGATCCACCGCTTTTACCAGCGCGCCGAAAAACGCATCAGAAACGTCCATCACCACCACGCCAATGGTGTCGCTAACCTGAGTTGCCAGCGCCTGGGCATTGGCGTTTGGCCGATAATCCAGCTCACTCACGGCTTTCATTACTGCTTCACGCGTGTCGGCACTGACCAGCGTGCTGTTATTGAGCACCCGGGAAACCGTTGCCACAGAGACGCCAGCCTGACGCGCTACATCACGAATGGTGATCATATTCACTACCTGTTATGAGATTGCAGTAAATGACTGCTTGCTGGCGGCTATTTTGTCAGCACTGAATACAGGACTTCGTGAATCGAGTCACAGCAATGGAAACGGTTACAGCCGTTTTGTTAACGAATGTGATCCAGATCGTTATCTTGATGTTTTAGATATTGCCGGTCCGGCAGCACGCAAAGTTAACTGACGCCAGAGCCATTCCACCGGCCCCTGGCGGAAGAAACGCAGCCAGATAACAGAGAAGAGGATATTCGCCAGCCATACCGGAATAACAAACGCCAGCAGCTCCAGGCGGTCAAAATGCATAAACAAACCGAGGTGGTAAAAAAGCGTGGTACAAATCAGCGTTTGCAATAGATAGTTGGTCAGCGCCATCCGTCCGACGCAGGCGATCGCAAGCACCAGCTTAAAGCGGCTCAATTGCGGCCAGAAACCATAAAACAGCGACGCATAGCCTATCGCCTGAAACGGCGCACTCAGTTCCCGCGGCATCTGAAGTAAGAAGGCGCACCAGCGATATGCCCAGTCCAGCCGCCATTGCAGGGCGATGGCAGGAAGGTTAATGATCACCCCAATCGCCACCAGCACAAAACCAGTACGACGATAGTGACGTAAGCTGAACTGCCCTTTCAGCCAGCCACTGCGCATCAATGCGGCACCAATGAGCATCATCCCAGCCAGTTGCCAGCCATACTGTGCGCCCAGTGCCAGTAAACTGTTGCCAACACCATCGGCACGATTACTGATCGCATCAACGCCGCCGTGAAGCTTCCAGTATTTTTCATACAAAATAGCCGATGCATCCGGCGTCCAGGCGCGGCTGGTCTGGCTATCGGAAATCAACCCCAATAACAGCAAAACGCCAAGCCCCACCAGATAAAGCATGACGCCTGTATTAAACAGGCTTTTTACCGATGGCGCATCGCGCACCAGCCGCCAGCAGATTAAGCCCACCAGCCCGTAAGCCAGCAGAATATCGCCGTCCCAGAACAGTAAACCGTGAATAAAGCCCAACAAGACTAACAGCGTTAACCGCGACTGGATCCAGCGTCTGCCACGGGGCAGCAACATTTGCAGGCCCGCACCAAACAGCAGCGCAAAAAGCGTGAGGAATTTCACCTGGCCGACGAGATCAAGAAATGCCCAGGTCCATGCATCCTGCGGCGTAATAGCGCCGTACCAGGCGGGATTAAGATAAGCCGCCTTTGGTAGCCCAAAGGCGCTGATGTTTAATAGCAGGATCCCCAGAATGGCGACGCCGCGAACAAAATCGAGCGTGACGTTGCGCTCCATGGTTCCTGCCTTTTAATCAGTTGTGATGACGCACAGCGCGCAGAAACTCGTGGCGCGTATTCTGACTGGATTTGAACAATCCACCAAGAGAGGTCGTTGTCGTGGCACTGGTTGCATCGCGGATGCCACGCGCCTTCACGCAGTAATGCACCGCGTCGATCGAGACAGCCACGTTATTGGTGCCCAGCAGCGTTTGTAGCGCAATAAGAATTTGCTGCGTCAGACGTTCCTGCACCTGCGGACGCTGGGCAAAGAACTGCACGATACGGTTAATTTTTGACAGACCGATCACCGAATCTTTCGGGATATAAGCCACCGTCGCTTTGCCATCGATGGTAACAAAATGGTGTTCACAGGTACTGGTCAGAGTGATATCGCGCACGGTGACCATTTCATCGACCTTCATTTTGTTTTCAATGAGGGTGATTTTCGGGAAGTTGGCGTAATCCAGACCGGAGAAAATTTCATCGACATACATTTTAGCGATGCGATGCGGCGTTTCCATCAAACTGTCATCAGCCAGGTCGAGATTCAGCAGCTGCATGATTTCGGTCATATGACCAGCAATAAGGCTTTTGCGCGTTTCGTTATCCATTTCATGCACGGGCGGGCGCAGCGGTGTTTCCAGTCCTCGCGCAACTAACGCTTCATGAACCAGGGCCGCTTCTTTACTGAGTGATGGCATTTATGATTTCTCCTGCAGGTGTGACGCCTCCGCCCTGCGTGGGGGCAAAGTTATTAAGCTGATTTACAGCCTGATTATTGTGCGTGAGGCGGCGCACATAATCCAGTATTCACAGCGATAATTATTGTAATTGCCGCTGCCTTTCATCAGCAGATGTTAAAACATCGTTATGCAAATACGGAAGTGAAAGTTACTCACAGCACATTGAATAAACGGTATGATGAAGAAATTGCAAACAACACAACAAGGAGCCACGCATGGAAATGCTCGAAGAGCACCGCTGTTTTGAAGGCTGGCAGCAACGCTGGCGACACGACTCCAGTACCTTAAACTGCCCGATGACGTTCAGTATCTTTCTCCCTCCACCTCGTGATCACACTCCGCCACCAGTGCTGTACTGGCTTTCCGGATTAACCTGCAATGACGAGAACTTCACCACCAAGGCGGGTGCCCAGCGGGTAGCGGCGGAACTGGGGATTGTACTGGTGATGCCAGACACCAGCCCGCGCGGCGAAAAGGTTGCCAACGACGATGGCTACGATTTAGGCCAGGGCGCAGGCTTTTATCTTAATGCCACGCAACCGCCGTGGGCGACGCATTACCGGATGTATGATTATCTGCGCGATGAATTACCGGCGCTGGTTCAGTCGCAATTTAATGTCAGCGACCGCTGCGCCATTAGCGGTCACTCAATGGGTGGTCACGGTGCGCTGATTATGGCGCTGAAAAATCCGGGTAAATACACCAGCGTTTCGGCCTTTGCGCCAATTGTGAATCCGTGCAGCGTCCCGTGGGGAATCAAAGCGTTTAGCAGCTATTTAGGTGAGGACAAAAATGCATGGCTGGAATGGGACAGTTGCGCACTGATGTATGCCAGTAACGCGCAGGATGCGATCCCGACGCTTATCGATCAGGGCGATAATGATCAGTTTCTTGCCGACCAGTTGCAACCTGCGGTACTGGCAGAAGCCGCGCGCCAGAAAGCGTGGCCGATGACGCTGCGTATTCAGCCGGGATATGATCACAGTTACTACTTCATCGCCTCTTTTATAGAGGATCACCTGCGCTTCCATGCGCAGTATTTACTGAAGTGAAAGTCCGCCCGGTTCGCCGGGCATCTTCTCATCAGAAGCGATAATCCACTGCCATAAAGTAACGACGTCCGTCTTCGTTATAGCTGTAGTCGTCACGACTGAGATCCTTGTCGCCAAGGTTCAGCACGCCTGCGCGCAGTTTGACGTCTTTAGTCACCTGCCAGGCCGCGCCGGTATTCCAGATGGTATAACCGCCCGGTGTTTTAGCCGTCGCGCTGTCGGCGCGTTTCTGCCCGGTATAGTGCCCAGAAACATAGAATGACCAGTCTTCCAGCGCCAGCGGTTTCCAGTCCAGCGTACCGTTAGCAGTATGGAACGGCAGATCGGATAGCGGTTTGTTTTCGCCGTTGCTGACATCACGACCATCGTTGTAGGTGTAGTTGATCGACAGTTTCCATTCATCGTTGAACGGAATTTTCAGTTCGGTTTCCACGCCCTGAATACGAGCTTTGTTAACGTTGTAGTAGCTAAATACCGGTATGCGCCGTCCGTTAGCGCCCGTCTCAAAACCAACAAAGTTTTGGTAGCCCGGTGCAGCGTTGACGTCAGACGTACGGCTGATGCTGATACGATCTTTCACATCGTTACGGAAAACGGTAACGCTGGATTCAACCCCTTCCAGCCAGCCTTCTTCACCCATGTAGTAAAGCCCCAGCTCCCAACTTTCGCTGGTTTCTGGTTTCAGATCCGGGCTACCCACAATCTTACATGCGCCACGGCAGGAATTGCTCGTCCAGTCAGGGCTAAGTTGCAACAGAGAAGGTGCTTTAAATGCCGTCGCCCAGCCCCCTTTCACCGTTACGGTGTCGGTGGCGTTATAAACCAGGTAGGCACGCGGACTCCAGTGTTCACCGTAGGTTTCGTGATCGTCCATACGCACGCCGGTCGTCAGCGCCAGCGGCTCGAAGATCCGCCATTCATCTTCCACAAACAGCGCGTACTGGCTGGCAGACGTTTTGGAGCTGGTTCCCCCGGTCAGGTTCACCGCATCGCTAAGTTTGTCGTGACGCCATTCACCGCCAACCGTGAGAAACTGATTAATCGCCGTCAGCGGCAACGTGTATTTGCCGTCGACCGTATTGCTTTCGGAAGTTATCGGGCTGCTGTTGCCAGGGTTTTTGTTCTCGACTTTCTCACCGTAGTATTTCAGTTCGCTGGTGCCGTAATCCCAACGCCCATTATGGCTGACGGAGTAGTTCTGGCGTTCCAGGCGGTTTTTGTCCAGCGAGTCGGAATCACGATCCTGACGGTCGAAACCGTATCCGGCAGTAAAATCGTGATTTTGATTCGGTGTCCAGGCAAATTCGACATTGCCGTCGCGGCTGGAGAATCCTTCAATACGCGGCGTTTCTCCGGTATCGGTGGTCGTTGAGTTTTGCGGGTCATCCTTTTCACGTTTTGCCAGGCTGCCGTAAGCTTTCATTCCCAGCACACCATCAATTAATGGTCCACTGGTAAAGAACTGACCGTTATAGGTGTCACCGCGATCGCGATGTTCCTGAATGGTGGTATCGACGGTAACGGTACCCGACCATTTCTGACCGATTTTTTTGGTGATGATATTCACTACACCGCCGAGCGCATCGGAACCGTACAGCGACGACATCGGGCCACGGACCACTTCAATACGTTCGATGGAATCGACCGGGATCCAGTTCAGATCGAAATCATTGTGGCGGAAGACGGCATTGCGGGAGTTCACGCGTTTACCGTCGACGAGAATCAGGGTATAGCTGCTGTCCAGACCACGAATACTAACGCCCTTACGGTTATCCCCTTCGTTCGTCAGTTGTACGCCAGGCACTTCTTTGAGGACATCCTTCAGATTCTGTACCGGTTTTCGCTGCAGGTCTTCCTGGGTAATGACGCTGATACTGGCAGGTGCATCTTTAAGATTTTGTTCCACGGAAGATGCAGTGACAACCATCGTTTCGCCATCATCATCGACCGCTAACACAGGCCATGCACAAGAAATAGCGGACAAACACAGCCCGACCCGTACGAAAGGGTTCAACCTAAACATTCCATATCTCCATGAGGTAACTACGAAAATAAAATGGGTTATCGCTCACATCTTCTTCACGTCCCCTTGCGTACGGCAGCATCGCGGTGGACTTATTTTTTATGCAGGTGATCATCCCAGAAAGCCGGAACAGCCTCTGATTTGTCAGCCTTTTTTAATTGCGGCGTAACGATAATGCAAACGATAACAATTATCAATCCAAATGTTAAATTTTATATCTGCATGATTTGTCAGGGAAATGGAATTGAAAAAGCCCTCTCGGTTGAGAGGGCTTAGCAAGGAAGGGAGGAAACTTATTTCTTATCGTTCTGCGGGAACTTCATTTCGCTGTAGCGTACGAAGTGAGTTCCTTTAATCAGCTTGTAGCCGAACCAAATAATCAGGAACAGCGGGATACCAATATACGTTGCCGCTACGCCGCCCCAGTCAATAGTATCTTTCAGGAACGCTTCGTAGTTCTGGCCCAAAGTGATAATCAGACACAGAATGAATGCGAAGATCGGCCCCAATGGGAAGAAACCTGAACGGTACGGCAGATCGTTAATGTCGTGTCCCTGCAATACGTAACCGCGACGGAAGCGATAGTGGCTAATGGCAATCCCCAGCCAGGCGATAAAACCCGTCATCCCGGAGGTATTCAGCAGCCACAGGTATACCGTCTGGTTGCCAAACATGGAGGTCAGGAAGCACAGACCGGCAATCACCGTCGTCGCATACAGCGCATTACGCGGCACGCCACCACGCGACAGTTTAGCGAAAATGCGCGGCGCTTTACCGTCACACGCCAGGGTGTACAGCATACGAGTAGACGCATACATACCGGAGTTACCGGCTGACAGCACCGCCGTCAGAATAACTGCGTTCATCACCGCCGCCGCAGAGAGCAGACCCGCGTGCTGGAACACCAGGGTGAACGGACTAACGCTGATGTCTTTAACATCGTTACGCAGCAGGCTCGGATCGGTGTACGGAATAATGAGGCTGATAATCAGGATCGCGAACACATAGAACAACAGGATTCGCCAGAACACCTGACGTACCGCGCGTGGAATGTTTTTCGCCGGATCTTCGGACTCGCCTGCAGCAATACCGATCAGCTCGGTTCCCTGGAAAGAGAAGCCGACAATCATAGCTACGCCGATCATCGCCGCAAAACCACCAGCAAACGGCGCTTCGCCGATTGTCCAGTTGCTCCAGCCCGCAGGCTGCGCGCCTTTGAAGATACCGATAATCATCAGCACGCCAACGATGATAAAGACAATAACTGTCGTGACTTTGATCAGTGAGAACCAGTATTCCGCTTCACCAAAGCCACGAACTGAGATGTAGTTCAGCAGGAAGATAACGCCGAGGAACAACGCACTCCAGATCCAGCCCGGTGTATCCGGGAACCACCAGCTCATGACCAGCTGAGCTGCAACCAGGTCAACGGCGATAGTCACCGCCCAGTTGTACCAGTAGTTCCAGCCCAGCGCGAAGCCAAAGCCTTCTTCAACATAGTTCTGACCGTAAGTGGCAAACGAACCGGAAACCGGCATATATGCAGCCAGTTCACCGAGACTGGTCATCAGGAAGTAAACCATCAGGCCAATCAACATATACGAGAGCAATGCCCCGCCCGGACCTGCCTGAGAAATCGTTGCGCCAGAGGCAACAAAAAGACCTGTACCGATGGAACCGCCAATGGCAATCATCGTCAGGTGACGCGCCTTTAATTCACGGCGTAAGCCCGGCGCTTCTGTGGTTTTAGTTTCGGAAACCATACAAAAATGCTATCCATCTAAAAAATGAGGCGCGATTGTAGCAGACGATTGGCAATCCTTCCGGCAGAAATACACGGTTATAAGACACCTTCATGATCGCCCAGGGATTATAAGTAAAGCAGCCAATCTCTTTTCTGGCGAATGCATGCTGAAGGCGCTGCGTCACGAAATCGACACAGCACCAGCATGTTCTTGTACAGCAACTTAACGCGGTACATTCGCGGGATCGCAATAGTCCAGAAAGCGCCGTAGCGCGTTGGAAAGGTGTTTTTGCCGATGATGTATACGCCACAACGTACGCATCAGGCGCGGCAGAGGGACCGCAACTTCACTTAATGTGCCTGCCTGCAATTGATCTTCAATCACCCGTCGCGACAGGCAACTAATTCCCAACCCATGACGCACCGCATGTTTGATTGCCTCGGAGTTACCTAATTCCATCGCCATCTCAAACTTCGGTAAATGTGACAGCAATAGATAATCGACAATCTCCCGCGTGCCGGAACCGCGTTCACGCAGGATCCACGGCGCAGCGGCCAGCTGCTCTAAGGTGACCGGACCACGGGCCAACGGCGAAGTCGGCGCGGCGAAAACCACCAGCTCGTCTTCCAGCCACGGTTCAGAAATGATTTCAGTGCTGTGGCACGGTCCTTCAATAAAGCCAATATCAACGCGGAAATCCAGCACCGCTTGCATCACGTCCTGGCTGTTCCCAACGCTAAGTTCAATCGGCAACTGCGGATAATCATGGCGATAACGGGCAATAACTGCAGGCAGAATGTAGTTACCGATGGTACTACTGGCATAGATACGAATCGCGCCGTTGTCTTCGCGAAACAGTTGTTCGATTTCAACCGCCTGTTCAAGCAGTGCCAACGCACGCGGATAGAGCAGCCGACCGTGTTCATTAACTACCAGTCTTTTCCCCACGCGATCAAACAGTTGAACGCCAAGCTGCCCTTCCAGGTCGGTCAAGGCTGCGCTCACTGCTGATTGCGACAACGCCAGCATCACCGACGCCTGGGTGGTTGATCCACTTTTCAATACTTCTGCAAAAACTTCCAACTGCCGGAGGGTGATGTGCATAGTCGCTTACCACTTATAAAGATTAATTATAAATATATAATCAATTTTATTTTTAAACCAGTTAGTCGTAACCTTATGCCCGGATAAAGGAGAGGGTTATGACGAATATCACCTTACAGAAACAACATCGTACACTGTGGCATTTTATTCCGGGGTTAGCCCTGAGTGCAGTTATCACCGGGGTCGCCCTGTGGGGTGGTTCCATTCCCGCGGTTGCGGGTGCCGGGTTTAGTGCCCTCACCCTCGCAATCTTGTTGGGGATGGTTTTAGGCAACACCATCTATCCGCACATCTGGAAAAGCTGTGACGGTGGTGTGCTGTTTGCCAAGCAATATTTATTACGTCTGGGTATCATTCTTTATGGCTTCCGTCTGACGTTCTCGCAAATTGCCGATGTCGGTATCAGTGGGATCATCATTGACGTGTTGACGCTGTCCAGTACCTTCCTGCTGGCTTGCTTCCTGGGGCAGAAAGTGTTTGGTCTGGATAAGCACACCAGCTGGTTGATCGGTGCCGGTAGCAGTATCTGTGGTGCTGCCGCGGTACTGGCGACTGAGCCGGTAGTGAAAGCGGAAGCCAGTAAAGTAACCGTGGCTGTTGCAACCGTTGTTATCTTCGGGACCGTCGCGATTTTCCTCTACCCGGCGATATATCCGCTGATGTCTCAATGGTTTAGTCCGGAAACTTTCGGTATCTACATTGGTTCTACTGTGCACGAAGTGGCGCAGGTGGTGGCGGCAGGTCATGCCATCAGCCCGGATGCGGAAAACGCAGCAGTTATTTCCAAAATGCTGCGCGTGATGATGCTGGCTCCGTTCCTCATCCTGCTGGCGGCGCGTGTTAAACAGCTGTCTGGGGCGAACAGCGGCGAGAAAAGCAAAATCACTATTCCGTGGTTTGCCATCTTGTTCATCGTCGTTGCCATCTTTAACTCGTTCCACCTGTTACCGCAGAGCGTGGTGAACATGCTGGTAACGCTGGATACCTTCCTGCTGGCAATGGCGATGGCGGCGCTGGGTCTGACCACTCACGTCAGCGCGCTGAAAAAAGCCGGGGCGAAACCTCTGCTGATGGCACTGGTACTGTTTGCCTGGCTGATTGTTGGTGGTGGTGCGATTAACTATGTGATTCAAAGCGTCATCGCATAAACCACTACATCTTGCTCCTGTTAACCCGCTATCATTACCGTTTTCCTCCAGCGGGTTTAACAGGAGTCCTCGCATGAAATACATTGGAGCGCACGTTAGTGCTGCTGGCGGTCTGGCAAATGCCGCAATTCGCGCCGCCGAAATCGACGCAACCGCGTTTGCCTTGTTCACCAAAAACCAACGTCAGTGGCGTGCCGCACCGCTCACGACGCAAACCATCGATGAATTCAAAGCCGCCTGTGAAAAATATCACTACACATCGGCGCAAATTCTTCCCCACGACAGTTATCTGATTAACCTCGGACATCCGGTTGCTGAAGCTCTGGAAAAATCGCGCGATGCCTTTATAGATGAAATGCAGCGTTGCGAACAGCTGGGGCTTTCTTTGCTCAACTTCCACCCTGGCAGCCATCTGATGCAGATTTCAGAAGAGGATTGCCTTGCGCGTATTGCCGAATCCATCAACATTGCGCTGGATAAAACTCAAGGTGTCACCGCGGTGATTGAAAACACCGCCGGTCAGGGCAGTAACTTAGGGTTTAAATTCGAACATCTCGCAGCGATTATCGACGGCGTAGAAGATAAATCCCGCGTCGGCGTCTGCATTGATACCTGCCATGCTTTCGCTGCCGGGTATGATTTGCGTACTCCAGCCGAATGCGAAAAAACGTTCGCTGATTTTGCCCGTATTGTCGGCTTTAAGTATCTGCGCGGGATGCACCTTAACGATGCGAAAAGTACCTTTGGCAGCCGCGTTGACCGCCATCATAGCCTCGGTGAAGGCAATATCGGTCATGATGCGTTCCGCTGGATCATGCAAGACGACCGTTTCGACGGCATTCCGCTGATCCTTGAAACCATCAACCCGGATATCTGGGCAGAAGAGATCGCCTGGCTGAAAGCGCAACAAACTGAAAAAGCGGTAGCCTGAAGATGAATAACCGGGAAAAGGAGATCCTTGCAATTTTACGGCGTAACCCGCTGATTCAGCAGAACGAAATTGCGGACATGCTGCAAATCAGTCGTTCGCGCGTTGCGGCGCATATTATGGATTTAATGCGCAAAGGGCGGATTAAAGGCAAAGGTTACATTCTCACCGAGCAGGAATACTGCGTAGTGGTGGGGACAATCAATATGGATATTCGCGGGATGGCGGATATCCGTTACCCGCAAGCGGCTTCTCATCCCGGTACAATTCATTGCTCGGCGGGCGGCGTGGGACGCAACATCGCCCACAATCTGGCGCTGTTAGGCCGTGACGTCCATTTGCTTTCAGTGATTGGCGATGACTTTTATGGCGAAATGCTCCTGGAAGAAACGCGCCGTGCCGGCGTGAATGTCTCCGGCTGCGTTCGTTTGCATGGTCAAAGCACATCGACGTATCTGGCAATTGCCAATCGAGACGATCAAACCGTGCTGGCGATTAACGATACCCATCTGCTGGAACAGTTGACACCGCAACTACTGAACGGGTCGCGCGATTTACTTCGTCATGCGGGCGTGGTACTGGCTGATTGCAACCTGACAGCCGAGGCGCTGGAATGGGTCTTTACCCTCGCTGATGAAATCCCGGTGTTTGTCGATACCGTTTCAGAATTCAAAGCGGGCAAAATCAAACACTGGCTGGCGCATATTCACACCCTGAAACCCACTTTACCGGAGCTGGAAATTTTATGGGGACAGGCGATCACCAGCGATGCTGACCGTAATGCCGCAGTGAATGCATTGCATCAGCAAGGTGTTCAGCAACTGTTTGTTTATTTGCCCGATGAGTCAGTTTATTGCAGCGAAAAGGATGGAGAACAATTTTTGCTGACCGCGCCAGCGCATACGACAGTAGACAGTTTTGGTGCTGACGATGGTTTTATGGCGGGCCTGGTATATAGCTTTCTTGAAGGATACAGTTTCCGCGACAGCGCCCGTTTTGCGGTAGCCTGCGCGGCAATTTCGCGCGCCAGCGGCAGCTTAAACAACCCTACCCTGTCTGCCGATAACGCGCTTTCATTAGTGCCAATGGTGTAACAATGTTGCCGGATTCGACGCTTGACCGCATCTTATCCGGCTCATAAATTGCGCACTACGCTAAACCAATAAAGAATCCTGCAATAGTAGCACTCATCAGGTTAGAAAGTGTCGCCGCCGCCAGCGCGCGTAAACCAAGTTGGGCGATTTCCGGCGCACGGTGTGGCGCAACCGCAGAAAACGCCCCCACCACCACCCCGATAGAACCAAAGTTAGCGAAACCGCACAACGCGAAAGAAATAATCGCCACGGTTTTAGCATCCAGAGTGCCACCCGTTTGCAGATATGGCGAGAAATTGAGATAAGCGACAAATTCATTGATCGCCAGCTTCTGCCCAATCACACTCCCGGCAAGATTTGCATCACTCCAGTCACCCCCCATCACCCACGCCAATGGGGCCAACAGGTAACCTAAAATGGACTCCAGCGAGGCATGTGCAAAACCAAACCAGCCGCCAACGCCGCCGATAATACCATTAATTAACGCAATGATGGCGACAAATGCCATAACAACTGTCGCTACACCGGCGGCGATTTTCAGCCCGGTCATTGCCCCTGTCGCAGCGGCTTCAATAATGCTTTTTGGCGGTGTTTCGGTGAAAGAGAGGTTATTAAAGGAAACCTGCGAAGATTCCGTAGCCGGGCTTAACAGGCGGGCAAACAAGATCCCGCCTGGGATCGCCATTAACGATGCCGCCAGCAAATATTCCACAGGTACGCCCAGGGCGGCGTAACCAATCATTATCGAACCAGCAATCGAGGCCATGCCACTACAAATCGCTGTAAATAATTCATTGCGATTCAGACGATCGATAAAGGGTTTGACGATCGCCGGAATTTCGTTTTGCCCGAGGAAAATGGTGGTGACCGCGACGAATGACTCAATCTTGCTGATATTTAATGCTTTCTGGAATATACCGCCGAGAATGCGAATTAAAATCCCCATCACACCGATGTAGTAGAGAATACTCACCAGTGCGGTGACGAAGATAATTGCCGGTAATACCCTGAAACCAAAGATAAATCCTGCGCCATCAAACAGCGTGTCCATTTTCGGCCCGACCAGCGAACCGAAGATAAATGCGCTACCCGCGTCGCTGTACGCCATCACTTTATGCACGCCAAAAGCGACTTTTTCAGCGACCCAACGCCCTGGCGGTAACCAAAGCATAATCCCGCCAATCACGACCTGTAACACTAACGCCGCGCCAACGGTACGCAGGCTGATCTTCTTCTTGTTTACTGACAGCAAAAACGCAATCGTCAGCAATACCACCATTCCCAGAACACTTCTCATGACATCCATAGTTATTATCTCTTCATGTCATATTGGGCGACGGCTTTCTGCCCATCAGAAATAGCCGGGCTTGGATCTTGCGATACTGACCCGGCTTGTTATCAACACTTAATGGGTTTTGATGTAGCCGCGCACGCACTCTTCGACTAAGCCCCAGAACCAGTCGGTATCAATAGTGATGCCGACTTTGGTATTAGCGGGCTTGCCAAGAACGCCCAGCTCGTCGCAGACGGTACGCCCATAGCAAGGGCCACTGTTGACGTCCACTTCGACGTACATCTCCTGGGTTTTAATGCCATCAGGGTTAATCAGATAACCGATGCAGGTGGCGTCGTGCACCGGGCCGCCAGCCAGGCCGTAGTTTTCGAACTGCGTTTTGAGAGTGAAGTTCATGATGTCGCTGAACAGCTCTCCGGCAGGGCCGCCTGCCCTTTCCATCCGTGCAATCACGTCCGGGGTGCAAACGGTCTGGTTGGTGAGATCGAGGCCCATCATCACTAATGGAACGCCGGAGGTGAACACCACGCGGGCTGCTTCCGGATCAGCAAAGATGTTGAACTCGGCAGATGGCGTGAAGTTGCCTGTACCGTAAGCGCCGCCCATTAGCACAATTTCACGGATTTTGGGCAGGATCGCGGGTTGCATACGCATTGCCACCGCGATATTTGAAAGCGGACCAACCGGCACCAGAGTGATATCGCCATCGCTTGCCATCAGGGTATCAATGATGTATTTCACCGCGTGGGTACTTTCTGCCTGGCGGGTCAGCGGCTCGAATACCGGGCCATCCAGTCCGGTTTCACCGTGAATATTATCGGCAACGATTTGTTTACGCATAATGGGTTGCGGCATCCCCGCATAAACCGGAACATTAATCTCCAGTTTCTGGCAAACATTCAGGCCATTAATTAATGTTTTATCAAGCGTCTGATTACCCGCTACAATAGTGATGCCTAATAAATCTATTGCCGGATGTTTCGCTGCCATCATCATTGCAATAGCATCATCATGACCCGGATCACAATCCAGAATAATTTTTCTCTTTTCCATTGTTTATTTCCTCTGTTTCCAGTTGCGTTATTTTTTCTACAGCAAAGAAAATTCGACCGGGCCGATGATTGAATCTTACCAACCGCGTACGTATGCTAAATATGAGAAATCTCATAGCGGATAAACATCGTGAAAGAAATCCACAATAATGATCTTAAGCAGCAATTGATGAGTGAATCCGCGTTTAAGGATTGCTTTTTAACGGATGTTTCAGCCGATACGCGGCTGTTTCATTTTTTAGCGCGTGACTACATTGTGCAGGAAGGGCAACAGCCGTCCTGGCTGTTTTATCTGACGCGAGGCCGCGCCAGGCTTTACGCCACGCTTGCTAATGGTCGCGTGTCGCTGATCGATTTCTTTGCCGCCCCCTGTTTTATTGGTGAGATTGAGTTAATCGACAAAGACCATGAACCGCGTGCGGTGCAGGCTATTGAAGAGTGTTGGTGCCTTGCGCTCTCTATGAAACATTACCGCCCGCTGTTATTAAACGACACGCTATTTTTACGAAAACTCTGCGTCACCTTAAGTCATAAAAATTATCGTAATATTGTTTCTTTAACTCAGAATCAATCATTTCCGTTAGTTAATCGCCTGGCAGCTTTTATATTACTCTCGCAGGAAGGTGATCTTTATCACGAAAAGCATACGCAAGCGGCAGAGTATTTAGGCGTTTCTTATCGACATCTTTTATATGTTCTCGCGCAATTCATTCACGACGGTTTATTAACTAAAAGCAAGAAAGGGTATCTCATTAAAAACAGAAAGCAGTTGTCAGGACTGGCGCTGGAGATGGACCCGGAGAATAAATTCTCCGGGATGATGCAGTAAAAATTATTTGCAATAGCGCGATTGCCGGATGCAACGCTTAATACGTTTTATCCGGTCTACAAATCGAGCATTACGCCAGACCAATAAAGAACCCGGCAATAGTCGCACTCATCAGGTTGGAAAGCGTTGCTGCTGCCAGCGCCCGTAAACCAAGCTGGGCGATTTCTGGAGCACGTTTTGGCGAAATAGCCGAAAATGCGCCAACGACAACACCGATAGAACCAAAGTTAGCAAAACCACAAAGCGCAAAGGAGATAATCGCAATGGTTTTCACTTCCAGCGTGCCGCCCGTTTGCAGGTATGGGGAGAAACTCAGGTAAGCGACGAATTCGTTAATCGCCAGTTTCTGCCCAATCAGGCTACCCGCAAGATTGGCATCACTCCAGTCCACACCCATGATCCACGCCAGCGGTGCCAGCACATAGCCAAAAATACTTTCCAGAGAGGCATTGGCGAAACCAAACCAGCCACCAATTCCGCCGATAATGCCGTTGATCAGCGCAATAATTGCGACAAACGCCATTACCACCGTCGCTACACCAGCGGCGATTTTCAGCCCAGTCATCGCACCGCTCGCCGCCGCTTCGATAAAGCTTTTTGGCGGCGTTTCGCTGAACGACAGATTTTCAAATGTGACCTGCGAAGGCTCGGTGGCCGGGCTAAGAATACGTGCAAACAAAATACCACCTGGGATCGCCATCAGCGATGCCGCTAACAGGTAGTCAATTGGTACGCCCATTCCGGCATAACCAATCATCATCGAACCAGCAATGGACGCCATCCCGCTACAAATTGCGGTAAACAACTCGTTGCGATTCATGCGATCGATAAACGGTTTAACGATCGCCGGGATCTCATTTTGCCCGAGGAAAATAGTTGTGACTGCGACAAAAGATTCGATTTTGCTGATGTTAAGAGCTTTCTGGAAAATGCTGCCAAGGATGCGAATCAGCAGCCCCATCACGCCAATGTAGTACAGCAGACTGATGAGCGCAGTAACGAAAATAATCGCCGGAAGTACGCGAAAGGCGAAGATAAAACCCGCACCGTCAAACAGGACATCCATTTTCGGCCCAACCAGCGAACCAAAAATGAAGGCGCTACCGGCATCACTGTAAGACATCACTTTATGAACGCCTAATGCCGCCTGTTCTACTGCCCATTTTCCCGGTGGGAAGTAGAGCATGATGCCACCAATAGCGATTTGCAGCAGCAGTGCGGCTCCAACCGTACGCAAACTGATGCTCTTTTTATTCACTGACAACAGAAATGCTATTGCCAGTAACACCACCATCCCCACAACACTTCTCATTATGTCCATAATGATTTTCCCTTCATGCCAGTAAACCCGGCGTCAGCGCCAGGTTTTGGTATGTTTGATGAGTACGGGCGACGGCTTTCTGCCCGTCAGAAATTAACCCGCGAGACGCTGGTATTCTTTGGCAATTTCACTCGCCAGAATGGCGTTGTTGAACACCAGCTGGATATTGGATTTCAGGCTGTCACCGCCGGTCAGTTCAGCAACGCGCGCCAGCAGGAACGGTGTACTTTCTTTACCAATAACGCCCTGCTCTTCGGCTTCGGCGACGGCTTGATCTATGGCTGCATTGATAGATTCCTCCGGCATCGCAAACTGTTCCGGGATCGGGTTCGCTACCACGAGGCCACCGTTCAGCCCGCTTTGCCATTTCACCGCCATTGCACGGGCAATTTCACTGGCGCTGTCGAGACGAATGCTGACGTCAAACGAGCTGGTACGGCAGAAAAACGCAGGCAGCGCTTTAGTCTGATAGCCAATTAACGGCACACCGAAGGTTTCTAAATACTCAGTGGTTAATCCTAAATCGAGAATAGATTTCGCCCCGGCACAAACAACGGTGACATTAGTATTTGCCAGTTCTTGCAAATCGGCAGAAATATCGAAGGTATGTTCCGCCCCGCGATGCACACCACCAATTCCCCCGGTGGCAAATACTTTAATTCCGGCAAGCGCCGCAATAATCATCGTTGAAGCCACAGTGGTTGCGCCATTTTTTCCGGCGGCAACAACAAAAGGTAAATCGCGACGACTAACTTTGGTCACGTTATGCCCTTCACGACCCAGTAATTCAATTTCTTCTTTACTTAAACCCACTTTCATCACGCCGCCAATAATGGCGATAGTGGCAGGTACTGCGCCCTGTTTACGAATAGTTTCTTCTACTTCAATTGCGGTCTGGGCATTTTGTGGGAACGGCATCCCGTGAGAAATAATGGTCGATTCCAGCGCCACAACCGTTTTTTTGTTTTTTAAAGCTTCCTGCACTTCCGGGGAAATTTGTAATAATTCAGGGGAAATTTTTAATTTAGACATTCTGCGTTCTCCACTAACGATATAACGTTGGCAATCGATAAATCGGGGTTATTGGTGTATTCACAGGAGAGCGCCATTGACGAACATCCCTGTGCGAAACGAACAGATTCGGCAAACGGCATTCCGTCTACCCAACACGAAGCAAGTCCCGCCATCATGGCATCGCCCGCTCCGGTAACATTAATAACATTGGTTTTGATCGGCGCAGACCAGCCATTTTCACCTCTGATATCGCTGTAATAAACGCCGTCGCCGCCCATGCTCAATACCAGTCGGTTCAGGCCATGTTGATGGAACCAGGCAGCAACTTTTGCCACATCGTCACGCCCTGACAGCGCAATCCCACTCAGGGTTTCCGCTTCAAGGCGGTTTGGCTTCAGAGTGTGGATCTGATTTAGACGGTCGCGCACTTTGACACATTTCCATGCGGAAACCGGATCGACAAATACGGGTACGTTGGCGGCATTATCCAGAATCCATGCCAGTGCCTCTTCACTGATATTACAGTCCGCAACAATGACCTTTGCCCTCTGAATAAATTCACGGTGCTGTGCGAGATATTCAGCTGTAATAGCGTTGCTAATATTCATGTCATTTATAGCAACCAGCATTTCACCGGTATTATCGAGTAATGATAAATAACTAGACGTATTTTCTCCCGGCACAATCAGGCATTTATCGACATAAACGCCAGATTGATTGGTTTGCGTTAGCAGCGATTGACCATAAAAATCACTGCCTACTGCGCTCAGTAGCCAGGCTTTGTTACCCAGCAACGCCAGGTTTTGTGCAATATTGCGCCCTACTCCACCAGGCGTAAATTTTATTTTACCTGGATTTGAATCCGCATAATTTAATGATTCATGTGAATATCCGGCGACATCAATATTCGCCGAACCTATAATTACGACATAATCCTTTTCGCGCATAGCACGTCCTCTGGTAAAAAATTACCAACCCTGTCAATCCACAAGAATATAGATACTGCAAAGACGGTTTAAACATGTGTTCATATTTAAACATGTGCTCATAGTATGCATGTTTTACGTAAAGTAAATTACCGCCAGAGAGGCTAAATGGGCAGATTTGAGCAGGCTCACAAAATGCGATTAAATGCCTGAATTACAAAAGCGAGGAATTTGTGACGGGATGCACAGAACAGGAACAATAAAAAAGGGCAGAAAATAATCTGCCCTTGAGGAAATAACCTTAGTGTTTGATGAACGTTTCAAGTTTCTACTGAAAGATAAAACCATTTAAATTCATAAAATTACATTCACAAGCTGGTCATTCCCTTTGCGCTCATCCAATGATACAGGGCAGGAAATTTCTGCCCTGTAACACACCTTTTATTACGCTGCTTTCGCTACTGCGTCCACTTCCGGACGTTTCAGGAAGGCATAGGCCAAACCCGCCACCAGCGTACCGGCAATAATTGCTACCAGGTAACCCAGTACCGGCGTAATAGCGCCAGGGATCAGCAGAACAAACAGACCACCGTGTGGTGCCATCAGTTTCGCACCAATCGCCATTGAGATTGCGCCAGTCAGCGCACCACCCACGATACAGCACGGCAGCACACGCATCGGATCACGAGCAGCAAACGGAATTGCACCTTCCGAAATGAAGCACAGTCCCAATACCAGAGCGGCTTTGCCACCTTCCTGCTGCGCTTTGTCGAATTTGCGACGCGCCACCATTGTTGCCAGACCCATTGCCAGCGGTGGCACCATACCTGCCGCCATAATCGCCGCCATCGGGCCATAGGTTTGAGTACTCAGCAGACCCACACCGAATGCGTACGCTGCTTTGTTTACCGGACCGCCCATGTCAGTACACATCATGCCACCGAGGATCGCCCCCAGCAGAACCGCATTCGCAGTCCCCATGGTCTGCAGCCAGTGAGTCAGCCCTTCGAGAATGCCAGCAACCGGTTTACCGATCAGGTAGATCATCGCCAGACCGACCACCAGACTGGAAATTAGCGGAATGATCAGGATTGGTTTCAGCGCCTCCATACTCTGTGGCAGTTTCAGTTGCGTACTGATTAACTTCGCAATGTAACCAGCCAGGAAGCCCGCAATAATACCGCCAATGAAGCCAGAACCGGTGCTGACCGCCAGCATACCGCCAATCAGACCCGGCGTGAGGCCCGGACGATCGGCAATGGAAAAGGCAATATAACCTGCCAGTACCGGCACCATCAGCGCAAAGGCTGAACCACCACCAATCTGCATCAGCGCCGCTGCCAACGTACCCGGCTCTTTAAACGCTTCGATACCAAAAGCAAAAGAAAGCGCGATACACAGACCACCAGCAACGACCATCGGCAGCATGTAAGAGACGCCCGTTAGCAAGTGACGATAAGCGCCTGCACTCTCTTTCTTACCTTCAGTGGTCGCCGTTTGAGCTTTGCCCGCCGGTTCATACGGCGTTGCTTCAGCAACCGCTTTATCCAGTTCCTGCGCGGTTTTCTTCAGCGCCAGACCGGTAGAGGTACGATACATCGGTTTACCAGCAAATTTCGCCAGATCCACTTCGATATCTGCCGCCACAATCACCAGATCCGCTGCGGCTACTTCCTCGGGAGTGATTGCATTACCCGCGCCAACAGAACCACGGGTTTCAACTTTCACCCACCAGCCACGTTTTTTCGCTTCGGTTTCAATGGCTTCAGCCGCCATAAAGGTGTGTGCTACGCCAGTCGGGCAAGCAGTCACCGCAACTACGCGTTTCGGACCGCTGGCGGCAACCGGTGCTGTCGCAGTGACCGGCGCAGTGTAAGGTTTCGCATGGCCTTTGGCTTCACTCAGGAACAGCTCAGGGTGCGCAACTGCCCGGGAAATATCACCCAGCCAGACATTTTTACCGTTCAGCGCGCTGTCATTCGGGATGGAATCACCGAGAACAATCGCCATTTCAGCGTCGTTCGGATTGTCGATGATTTCCAGTTTTGCTTTTCGCGCCGCCGCGCCCAGCAGGGTCTTCGCCATATAGGCGCGTGCCTGACCGAGATTAGCGTCAATAATCAGCAGCGTTTTCATTATGCCTCTCCTGCTGTCAGTTAAAAGGTTGTAAGTCGACGCGCGCCATCATTGCGGCCAACTGCGGACGATCGGTAATACCCACATTGCTTTGACTTACCGCCAGGGCTGCAACAGCTGTCGCCAGACGCAGTGTGTGTTCACTGGATTCACGCATCAGCAAGCCATAAATCAGGCCACCAACCATAGAATCCCCTGCGCCAACGGTGCTTACGACATCGACTGACGGTGGTTTGGCGATCCATTCGCCGGAGGCATTAACCCAAAGCGCGCCTTCGGCACCCAGTGAAATAACAACATGCGCGATACCTTGTTCACGCAGCGCATGCGCAGCTTCAATCACATCTTTCATTTCAGGCAGTTTACGGCCTGCCCAGATTTCCAGCTCGCGGCGGTTAGGTTTCACCAGCCACGGTGCCGCTTTCAAACCTGCTACTAACGCTTCACGGCTACTATCAAAGATAATGCAAGGACACTGACTACGCAGGCGAGTCATCCAGTCGGTGAACGCTTCCGGGCTGACGCCTGACGGTAAGCTTCCGCTGACACAGACCATATCGAACTGACCGAGCCAGCTCAGAGAATCAGTCACAAAGCGTTCCCAGTCGGCGGGGGTGACTTCAAAACCCGAGAAGTTGAAGTCGGTCACTTCGCCGTCTTTTTCCGTCAGCTTAACGTTAATTCGAGTGCGCCCCTGTACAACCTGGAAACGGTTGGCAATGCCCAGCTCGCTGAACAGTTGCTGAAAACCATCCTGATTGTCTTTACCGAGGAAGCCGCCAACGGTGACATCAATTCCCAGGTCTTTTAATACTTTGGCCACGTTGATGCCTTTACCCGCCGCATGCAGACCGGTGGTTTTCACCAGGTTCACTTCGCCGCGTTCAATTTCCGGGCAGAAACCAACAAGGTCATAAGCCGGATTAAGGGTGATAGTAGCAACACGTCTGCTCATTATGCGCCCTCCCCAAGACCAGCAGCGATAGCGTCGCCGATTGCTTTCAGCGCCTGTTCAGCATCTGCACCCTGGGCGGTAAAGCGTAGGCGATGACCTTTCTTAACGCCAAGTGCCACAACTTTCATCAGACTACGTCCGTTTGCCGGTTTGCCGGTACCATCGAGGTTTGTCACGGTAATATCACTGTTAAATTGTTTAATGGTATTGACCAGCATGGTACCTGGACGAGCATGCAGGCCGTGTTCATTGCGCACCACAAACTCCGCGCTTAACACGTCGTCGGTCGGCGCATCATCGCTGGTCAGCAGCGCCAGCAACGTTGCCGCATCCGCTTTCAGCAAGCGGTCAGCTTTATTGTCGAGCAATAAATCAGCGAGACGCTTAAGAACCGCGATGGGCTGATCGTCATTCATCGCCACACTCACCAGCATGGCTGCCGTTTCGCCGTCCACATCAAAAGCATTTGCCGCACGGCTTACCGCAATCGCGCTACGCAGATTGCCTTCGGCGCTATCGCTCAGCCAGATACCCTGTCCGAGATTCAGCGGTTGTTCATTGATGGCTTTGGTGACGAAAGTGGCGTCAACTGCCCCCGCCTCTTTCAGACGCGCAGCGTTCAGCGCCTGAAGAGTCAGCAGATCGCTGGCGACGATATCCAGTGTCAGCATTTCGTTGTCGAGCTTCAGCTGCTCACTCTGCTTTTCGCCCATCAGTAATGCGCGAAGTTCTTCTGCTGTTGTTGCTGACTTCAGTTGTTCAGCAACGGAATCATCGCTCAGTACGTGGGTCAGCTGGCGTAGCAGGCCCAGATGTTCATCCGAGCTGGCAGCAATACCGATTGCCACGTACGCTACCTGACTGTCACCCCAGGTGACGCCTTCCGGGAACTGAAATACCTGAACGCCGGTTTTCAGCACCTGATCGCGGGTGTCGGTAGTGCCGTGTGGAATAGCAATACCATTGCCGAGGAACGTTGAGGTTTGCTGTTCGCGCGCCAGCATGCCATTGACGTAGCCTTCTGCTACATTACCGGCCTGCACCAGCGCCGCAGCGACCTGGCGAATCGCCTCTTCTTTGTCTCCGGCCTTTTCGCCCGGATGGATGTCCTGTACGGATAACTGGAACATAGTTCTCCTCTCTTGCTGAATTGAAACGATTCAGCCTCTATGAGAAAAAAAGCGCCAACCTGGCTTAGGGTTAAAGACAAGATCGCGCTGAAACGTTTCAAGAAAGCATAATACTTCTGTTTCAGCACGCAAGGAAAGCCGTAAAGTTATGAGCAAAAGTTTGATGTGCTGCACAATTTTTTGCCATTTTTCCTAATTGCTGATGGGAAAATCCGTTATCAGCAATTTCATTTCAGCAGCGTCAGCAGCCAATCAGCAACAGTGAAATGGCATTTTGACTATTCGTGGCGCTTTTGATTTCGCTGTCTGTTTATTTTCTGACAAGCAGCGTAAACTCCGCGTCTTCCTCTTCCAGTGATCGACCAGCATGCATAACTCCCCCGCAGTCTCCAGCGCGAAATCGTTTGACCTGACCTCGACGGCGTTTTTAATCGTTGCCTTTCTCACCGGTATTGCGGGCGCTCTGCAAACCCCGACACTCAGTATTTTTCTTACCGATGAAGTACATGCCCGTCCGGCGATGGTGGGATTCTTCTTTACCGGCAGCGCTGTCATTGGGATTCTGGTAAGTCAGTTTCTCGCCGGGCGCTCTGATAAGCGCGGCGATCGCAAATCGCTGATTGTCTTTTGCTGCCTGTTAGGCGTGCTGGCCTGCACCCTTTTTGCCTGGAATCGCAACTACTTTGTTTTGCTATTCGTTGGCGTCTTTCTTAGCAGCTTTGGCTCGACCGCTAACCCGCAAATGTTTGCCCTTGCCCGTGAACATGCCGACAAAACCGGACGTGAGGCGGTGATGTTCAGCTCTTTTTTACGCGCTCAGGTTTCACTGGCATGGGTCATTGGCCCACCGCTGGCTTATGCCTTAGCGATGGGTTTCAGCTTTACGGTAATGTATCTGAGCGCAGCGGTAGCGTTTATTGTTTGCGGTGTGATGGTGTGGCTGTTTTTACCGTCGATGCAAAAAGAGCTTCCGCTGGCGACCGGCACGATCGAAGCGCCGCGCCGTAACCGTCGCGATACGCTGCTGCTGTTTGTCATTTGTACATTGATGTGGGGCTCGAACAGCCTGTACATCATCAACATGCCGCTATTTATTATCAACGAACTGCATCTTCCCGAGAAACTGGCCGGTGTGATGATGGGGACCGCCGCCGGGCTGGAAATCCCGACGATGTTGATTGCCGGATATTTCGCCAAACGTCTGGGTAAGCGTTTCTTAATGCGCGTTGCTGCCGTGGGTGGCGTCTGTTTTTACGCAGGAATGCTGATGGCGCATTCACCTGTCATTCTGTTGGGCTTGCAGCTGCTAAATGCTATTTTTATTGGCATTCTGGGCGGCATCGGGATGCTCTATTTTCAGGATCTGATGCCCGGTCAGGCGGGTTCAGCCACCACGCTCTATACCAACACTTCGCGCGTGGGCTGGATCATCGCAGGATCAGTGGCGGGCATCGTCGCCGAGATCTGGAATTATCACGCTGTGTTCTGGTTTGCGATGGTGATGATTATCGCCACTCTGTTTTGCTTACTGCGGATTAAAGATGTTTAAGGCGCGGTCAGCATTTCCAGATCGATAAGCCAGGTCATGGCCTGCTGACGCGAGTTACCGCACATTTCAGCGCTGGCTTGTAAGCCTGCACAGACTTTCGGTCGCAGTGGCGAGGTGAAAATTTTACAGCGTTGCTGTTCATCAAGCTGAATGCAGGGCGTATTGGCGGGCTTGCCATCTGGCATACCGGGAATAGGGCTGGAAATTGAAGGGGCAGTGCAACACGCCCCGCAACCCGGACGGCATTCCATACGTTGTTCTCTTAAGGTTAACCACCGGATTGATGAGCGCGCACAGTACCACCTTTTTTGCACCAGCAAAAGTGCGAATACCACTTGCCCGAAAGGCCCGTCGCGAGTACTTTGTCGCGATATTTTTGACATTTTCGACTACAGGAATTTTTCGATGCCAAGAGCGAACGAAATTAAAAAAGGTATGGTACTGAATTACAACGGCAAACTGCTGCTGGTTAAGGATATTGATATTCAGTCGCCCACTGCCCGCGGTGCCGCTACGCTGTACAAAATGCGTTTTTCTGATGTCCGTACCGGGCTGAAAGTAGAAGAGCGTTTCAAAGGTGATGATATCGTTGACACCGTGACGCTGACCCGCCGTTACGTTGACTTCTCCTATGTCGATGGCAACGAATATGTCTTTATGGATAAAGAAGACTATACCCCGTATACCTTCACCAAAGATCAGATTGAAGAAGAGTTGCTGTTTATGCCAGAGGGCGGCATGCCGGACATGCAGGTGCTGACCTGGGACGGTCAACTGCTGGCGCTTGAGCTGCCGCAGACCGTTGATCTGGAAATCGTTGAAACCGCACCAGGCATCAAAGGGGCATCTGCCAGCGCCCGTAACAAACCGGCGACATTGAGCACTGGTCTGGTGATTCAGGTACCAGAATACTTAAGCCCGGGCGAAAAAATTCGTATCCATATCGAAGAACGCCGTTATATGGGGCGTGCTGACTAACTTCAGCCGCATGCAGAAAAGGGATAGCTCAGGCTGTCCCTTTTTTAATTTATTATACCAATCTTCTATTTTGCGCTTCCTGAACACCTTACGCCCTCAATTTTCACTCGTTGATTGATCGCCCTCACACTTCATCGCATTAACAATCCAGACCAATTTCAATTGCTGTCATATAACTTTACACTGTCGTTGTTAATTAATCGTTACTAAGACGTGACTCCTATGAATACAATCGCCTCCGTTACGCTCCCGCATCATGTACACGCTCCACGCTATGATCGCCAGCAGTTGCAATCACGTATCGTTCATTTTGGCTTTGGAGCCTTTCACCGCGCTCATCAGGCGTTACTGACCGATCGTGTGCTGAATGCCCAGGGCGGCAACTGGGGGATCTGTGAAATCAGCTTGTTCAGCGGTGATCAACTGATGAGCCAGCTCCGCGCACAGAACCATTTATATACCGTGCTGGAGAAAGGTGCGGACGGCAATCAGGTGATAATTGTCGGTGCCGTTCACGAATGCCTTAATGCAAAACTGGATTCCTTAGCGGCAATTATTGAGAAATTTTGCGAGCCACAGGTGGCAATTGTTTCCCTGACGATTACCGAAAAAGGCTATTGTATTGACCCGGCCACCGGTGCACTCGACACCAGTAATCCGCGGATTATTCACGATCTACAAACCCCTGAAGAACCTCACTCCGCACCGGGTATTCTCGTCGAAGCACTGAAACGCCGCCGTGAGCGCGGCCTTACACCGTTTACCGTGCTCTCCTGCGACAATATTCCCGACAATGGTCATGTGGTGAAAAACGCGGTGCTGGGAATGGCAGAAAAACGTTCGCCAGAACTCGCCGGGTGGATAAAAGAGCACGTCAGTTTTCCGGGAACCATGGTCGACCGCATTGTTCCGGCTGCAACCGACGAATCACTGGTGGAAATCAGCCAGCATCTGGGGGTGAATGATCCCTGCGCGATTAGCTGCGAACCGTTTATCCAGTGGGTGGTGGAAGATAACTTCGTCGCTGGGCGTCCTGCCTGGGAAGTCGCAGGTGTACAAATGGTGAATGATGTCCTGCCATGGGAAGAGATGAAACTGCGGATGCTTAATGGCAGCCACTCTTTTCTCGCTTATCTGGGTTACCTCTCAGGATTCGCCCATATCAGTGATTGCATGCAGGATCGCGCATTTCGCCATGCCGCCAGAACATTAATGCTGGATGAGCAAGCGCCGACACTGCAAATTAAAGATGTCGATTTAACACAATATGCGGATAAGTTAATTGCACGTTTTGCTAATCCGGCGCTGAAACATAAGACCTGGCAAATCGCGATGGATGGCAGCCAGAAATTACCGCAACGCATGCTGGCAGGTATTCGCATACATCAGGGGCGCGAAACGGACTGGTCGTTGCTGGCATTAGGCGTTGCAGGCTGGATGCGTTACGTCAGCGGCGTTGATGATGCCGGAAATGCCATTGATGTTCGCGATCCGCTTAGCGATAAAATTCGCGAACTTGTTGCGGGCAGCAGCAGTGAACAACGCGTAACCGCCCTGCTTTCCCTGCGTGAAGTTTTCGGTGATGATCTGCCAGATAACCCGCATTTTGTGCAGGCCATCGAACAAGCCTGGCAACAAATCGTACAATTCGGCGCACATCAGGCGCTATTAAACACCCTCAAAATTTAACGATTTCTGCGGTTAAAGCGGATGAAGCTCACCTTCGTCCGCTCTCCCCTTCTCTTTTCTGCCTTTTTTAGCCAGGATTAACGCTCAGTTAACTTACCAGAGTATTGCGGAGCCGTTGTGACCAGGACCAACCTCATCACCGGTTTTCTCGGCAGCGGGAAAACCACGTCGATTCTTCATCTGTTAGCCCATAAAGATCCCAACGAAAAATGGGCGGTACTGGTTAATGAATTTGGGGAAGTCGGAATTGATGGTGCTTTGCTCGCCGATAGCGGCGCATTGCTGAAAGAGATCCCCGGCGGCTGCATGTGCTGCGTTAATGGTTTACCCATGCAGGTAGGGTTGAATACCTTACTGCGTCAGGGAAAACCAGACCGCTTGTTGATAGAGCCGACCGGGCTGGGCCATCCGAAACAGATCCTCGATCTGTTAACCGCACCAGTCTATGAACCGTGGATAGATCTGCGCGCCACCTTGTGCATTCTCGATCCGCGCTTGCTGCTGGACGAAAAAAGCGCCAGCAATGAAAACTTCCGTGACCAGCTGGCTGCCGCAGACATCATTGTCGCCAATAAATCCGACCGTACGACGCCCGAAAGTGAGCAAGCGCTACAGCGTTGGTGGCAGCAAAATGGTGGCGATCGACAATTAATTCACAGTGAGCATGGGAAAGTTGACGGTCATCTTCTGGATTTGCCGCGTCGCAATTTAGCCGAGTTGCCCGCCAGCGCCGCGCATTCTCATCAGCATGTCGTGAAAAAAGGGTTAGCAGCGTTAAGCCTGCCAGAGCATCAACGCTGGCGTCGCAGTCTGAACAGCGGGCAAGGATATCAGGCCTGCGGCTGGATATTCGACGCTGATACGGTATTCGACACCATTGGCATTCTGGAATGGGCGCGACTTGCACCGGTGGAACGCGTCAAAGGCGTGCTGCGTATTCCCGAAGGGCTGGTGCGAATCAACCGTCAGGGCGATGACCTGCACATTGAAACGCAAAACGTTGCGCCACCGGACAGCCGTATTGAGCTGATTTCCAGCAGCGAAGCTGACTGGAATGCCTTGCAGAGCGCGCTGTTGAAGCTTCGTTTAGCGACTACCGCGTAAGGTTGCCTGCGTTTTTCAGTAAGATAATTAGAGAAAATATGATTAAAAATTTGCCGCAAATAGTGTTGTTGAATATTGTCGGCCTCGCGCTGTTTCTTTCCTGGTATATCCCCGTTAATCATGGATTCTGGTTGCCGATTGATGCGGATATTTTTTATTTCTTTAATCAGAAACTGGTCGAAAGTAAGGCCTTTTTGTGGCTGGTTGCATTGACCAACAATCGCGCCTTCGACGGTTGTTCACTGCTGGCGATGGGTATGTTGATGCTGAGTTTCTGGCTGAAAGAAAACGCCCCTGGCAGACGACGTATCGTGATTATTGGTCTGGTCATGCTATTAACTGCAGTGGTATTAAACCAGCTGGGTCAGGCATTAATTCCTGTAAAACGGGCCAGCCCAACATTGACTTTTACCGATATTAACCGCGTCAGCGAACTGCTCTCTGTTCCCACGAAAGATGCCTCACGAGATAGCTTTCCCGGCGATCACGGCATGATGCTGCTTATTTTTTCGGCATTCATGTGGCATTATTTCGGCAAAGTTGCAGGCCTTATCGCCCTTATTATTTTTGTGGTTTTTGCATTTCCCAGAGTAATGATTGGCGCACACTGGTTTACTGACATCATTGTCGGTTCGATGACCGTGATATTGATCGGTTTGCCCTGGGTGTTGCTGACGCCATTAAGTGATCGATTAATCACCTTTTTTGACAAATCACTACCAGGAAAAAACAAACATTTCCAAAACAAATAACTCACAGTAATTAACATCATCAGGGTTATTTTTATAGTGAGGATAATCCTGATGATGCGCGCCGTGCTTTCATCTATCGAACGCAAAAATCATTCTCTAAGTAAATGAATGGATTGCATGCGTTTCACTCAATTGTACTTTAATTGACCAACCCCGCTTATTAACTTTCTGTATCACTTTTTCTTATAAAAAATCATGTAAAACCGCTCGCCAAGACCGCACCAATCGGGTAATCTCGAACTCCTTTTGCCTCGGCGGTAGATTATCCTCACAGCATATAATTTTGTGCGTTAGTCCACAGATTTGGCCTTAAGGAATTGTTTCAACATGCCCAGGTAATTAGTCTCGTGTCGCTTGGCATTTTTTTATAACGATATTTGTCGTTAAGGACTTCAAGGGAAAACAAACAACATGGTCAAATCTCAACCGATTTTGAGATATGTCTTGCGCGGGATTCCCGCGATTGCAGTAGCGGTTCTGCTTTCTGCATGTAGTGCAAATAACACCGCAAAGAATATGCATCCTGAGACACGTGCAGTGGGTAGTGAAACATCATCACTGCAAGCTTCTCAGGATGAATTTGAAAACCTGGTTCGTAATGTCGACGTAAAATCGCGAATTATGGATCAGTATGCTGACTGGAAAGGCGTACGTTATCGTCTGGGCGGCAGCACTAAAAAAGGTATCGATTGTTCTGGTTTCGTACAGCGTACATTCCGTGAGCAATTTGGCTTAGAACTTCCGCGTTCGACTTACGAACAGCAGGAAATGGGTAAATCTGTTTCCCGCAGTAATTTGCGTACGGGTGATTTAGTTCTGTTCCGTGCCGGTTCAACGGGACGCCATGTCGGTATTTATATCGGCAACAATCAGTTTGTCCATGCTTCCACCAGCAGTGGTGTTATTATTTCCAGCATGAATGAACCGTACTGGAAGAAGCGTTACAACGAAGCACGCCGGGTTCTCAGCCGCAGCTAATAAACCGTTTGGATGCAATCCCTTGGCTATCCTGACGAGTTAACTGAAAGCACTGCTTAGGCAGTGCTTTTTTGTTTTCATTCATCAGAGAAAATGATGTTTCCGCGTCTTGATCCAGGCTATAGTCCGGTCATTGTTATCTTTTAAATGTTGTCGTAATTTCAGGAAATTAACGGAATCATGTTCATACGCGCTCCCAATTTTGGACGTAAGCTCCTGCTTACCTGCATTGTTGCAGGCGTAATGATTGCGATACTGGTGAGTTGCCTTCAGTTTTTAGTGGCCTGGCATAAGCACGAAGTCAAATACGACACACTGATTACCGACGTACAAAAGTATCTCGATACCTATTTTGCCGACCTGAAATCCACTACTGACCGGCTCCAGCCGCTGACCTTAGATACCTGCCAGCAAGCTAACCCCGAACTGACCGCCCGCGCAGCGTTTAGCATGAATGTCCGAACGTTTGTGCTGGTGAAAGATAAAAAAACATTCTGTTCATCTGCGACCGGTGAGATGGACATTCCACTCAATGAATTGATTCCGGCGCTCGACATTAATAAAAACGTCGATATGGCGATCTTACCCGGCACGCCGATGGTGCCGAACAAACCCGCAATCGTCATCTGGTATCGCAACCCTTTGCTGAAAAATAGCGGCGTCTTTGCCGCTCTGAATCTCAACCTGACGCCTTCACTCTTTTATAGTTCACGGCAGGAAGATTACGATGGCGTCGCCCTCATTATTGGCAATACTGCGCTATCTACCTTTTCTTCACGTTTGATGAACGTTAACGAATTAACCGACATGCCAGTCCGTGAAACTAAAATTGCGGGCATTCCTCTGACCGTTCGGCTTTATGCAGATGACTGGACATGGAACGATGTGTGGTACGCATTTTTACTGGGCGGCATGAGTGGAACTGTCGTTGGCCTGCTCTGCTATTACCTGATGAGCGTACGTATGCGCCCCGGCAGAGAAATCATGACCGCCATCAAGCGCGAACAATTTTACGTGGCGTATCAACCGGTGGTGGATACACAAGCTTTGCGAGTAACGGGCCTGGAAGTACTGCTACGCTGGCGGCATCCTGTCGCGGGAGAAATTCCCCCGGATGCCTTCATTAACTTTGCCGAATCGCAAAAGATGATTGTGCCGCTGACTCAGCACCTGTTTGAGTTAATTGCCCGCGATGCCGCAGAATTAGAAAAAGTGCTGCCGGTAGGCGTCAAATTTGGTATTAACATTGCGCCGGACCATCTGCACAGCGAAAGCTTTAAAGCAGATATCCAGAAACTGCTCACTTCCCTGCCCGCACACCATTTCCAGATTGTGCTGGAAATTACCGAGCGCGATATGTTGAAAGAGCAAGAAGCCACACAACTCTTCGCCTGGCTGCACTCGGTCGGCGTAGAAATTGCTATTGATGACTTCGGCACCGGGCACAGCGCGCTTATCTATCTTGAGCGTTTTACGCTCGATTATCTGAAAATTGACCGTGGATTTATCAACGCCATCGGTACGGAAACGATCACTTCCCCCGTACTTGACGCGGTGCTGACGCTGGCGAAACGCCTCAATATGCTGACGGTTGCTGAAGGGGTCGAAACGCCGGAACAGGCGCGATGGCTAAGCGAACGCGGCGTTAATTTCATGCAAGGCTACTGGATTAGCCGCCCGTTACCGCTGGACGATTTTGTTCGCTGGCTAAAGAAACCGTATACGCCGCAGTGGTAAGGTGTGCTTACGTCCCTTATTATTCATAGTGAAAGCATGCCGGATTGCGGCTAATGATGAGTAAAAGGAAATCCGTTGCAGATGATTGTGCGCATACTGCTGCTGTTTATCGCTCTGTTCACCTTTGGTGTGCAGGCGCAGGCTATCAAGGAAAGCTATGCCTTTGCCGTGCTGGGCGAACCCCGGTACGCGTTTAATTTCAACCATTTTGATTATGTGAACCCCGCCGCGCCAAAAGGTGGGCAGATAACGTTGTCAGCCCTCGGCACCTTCGATAATTTCAACCGCTATGCACTGCGCGGCAACCCGGGCGCACGCACCGAGCAGCTGTACGACACGCTATTTACGACTTCCGATGACGAACCAGGCAGTTATTACCCGCTGATTGCTGAAAGCGCACGCTATGCTGACGATTATTCCTGGGTGGAGGTCGCTATTAATCCGCGCGCCCGTTTTCATGATGGTTCGCCCATTACTGCCCGCGATGTAGAGTTTACTTTTCAAAAATTTATGACCGAAGGCGTGCCGCAATTTCGTCTGGTCTACAAAGGCACCACCGTCAAAGCCATTGCACCGTTAACCGTGCGCATTGAGTTAGCTAAACCCGGCAAAGAAGATATGCTGAGTCTGTTTTCGCTGCCGGTATTTCCAGAAAAGTACTGGAAGGATCACAAACTTAGCGACCCGCTCGCCACGCCTCCGCTTGCCAGTGGTCCGTACCGCGTTACGTCCTGGAAAATGGGGCAAAATATTGTCTATTCCCGTGTGAAAGATTACTGGGCAGCAAACTTACCGGTAAACCGTGGACGCTGGAATTTCGACACCATTCGCTACGATTATTACCTCGATGATAATGTCGCCTTTGAAGCGTTTAAAGCAGGTGCCTTTGATTTGCGTATGGAAAACGACGCCAAAAACTGGGCCACGCGTTATACCGGTAAAAATTTCGATAAAAAATACATCATCAAAGATGAGCAAAAGAACGAATCAGCCCAGGATACGCGTTGGCTGGCGTTTAATATCCAACGTCCGGTATTCAGCGATCGCCGGGTCCGGGAAGCTATCACTCTCGCCTTTGACTTTGAATGGATGAACAAGGCGTTGTTTTACAATGCCTGGAGTCGCACGAACAGTTATTTTCAGAATACCGAATACGCGGCCAGAAATTACCCCGACGCCGCGGAGCTGGTGCTTCTGGCACCAATGAAAAAAGATCTACCGTCAGAAGTCTTCACACAAATCTACCAGCCGCCGGTATCCAAAGGCGATGGCTACGATCGTGACAACCTGTTAAAAGCCGACAAACTTCTCAACGAAGCGGGCTGGGTGCTGAAGGGTCAGCAACGCGTTAATGCCACAACGGGTCAGCCACTCAGCTTTGAATTATTGCTTCCCGCAAGCAGCAATAGTCAGTGGGTATTGCCGTTCCAGCACAGCCTGCAACGGCTGGGTATCAACATGGACATTCGCAAGGTGGATAACTCGCAAATCACTAACCGCATGCGCAGTCGCGACTATGACATGATGCCGCGCGTATGGCGGGCGATGCCGTGGCCCAGTTCCGATTTACAGATTTCCTGGTCATCGGAATATATCAATTCCACTTATAATGCCCCCGGCGTGCAAAGCCCGGTTATCGACTCGCTGATCAACCAAATTATTGCCGCGCAGGGAAATAAAGAAAAATTACTGCCGTTGGGGCGAGCACTGGATCGCGTATTAACGTGGAATTATTACATGCTGCCAATGTGGTACATGGCGGAAGACCGTCTCGCCTGGTGGGATAAATTCTCCCAGCCGGCCGTGCGCCCCATCTATAGCCTCGGTATCGATACCTGGTGGTATGACGTCAATAAAGCGGCCAAACTGCCGTCCGCCAGCAAACAGGGAGAGTAGATGGGCGCTTACCTGATTCGCCGTCTGTTGCTGGTGATCCCAACATTATGGGCGATTATCACCATCAACTTTTTCATCGTGCAAATTGCGCCTGGCGGTCCGGTCGACCAGGCCATCGCCGCCATTGAGTTTGGTAATGCCGGAGTATTACCCGGCGCAGGCGGTGAAGGTGTTCGTGCCAGCCATGCGCAAACGGGTGTCGGCAATATCAGCGACAGTAATTACCGTGGCGGACGCGGATTAGATCCAGAAGTGATCGCTGAGATCACTCATCGCTACGGTTTTGATAAGCCGATCCACGAACGTTACTTCAAAATGCTCTGGGACTACATCCGCTTTGATTTTGGCGATAGCCTGTTTCGCAGCGCCTCGGTGCTGACGCTGATTAAAGACAGTCTGCCGGTTTCCATCACCCTCGGATTGTGGAGCACGCTGATTATCTATCTGGTGTCGATTCCGTTAGGCATTCGCAAAGCTGTTTATAATGGGAGCCGCTTTGACGTCTGGAGTAGCGCATTTATCATCATCGGCTACGCCATTCCGGCCTTTTTGTTTGCCATCCTGCTGATTGTCTTCTTCGCGGGCGGCAGCTATTTCGACCTGTTCCCTCTACGCGGCCTGGTTTCCGCTAACTTTGATTCGCTGCCGTGGTATCAGAAAATCACCGATTATCTGTGGCATATCACGCTGCCGGTGCTGGCGACAGTGATTGGTGGCTTTGCGGCGCTGACCATGCTGACAAAAAACTCATTCCTTGATGAAGTGCGCAAGCAATACGTGGTGACCGCGCGTGCGAAAGGGGTAAGTGAAAAAAATATTCTCTGGAAACATGTGTTCCGCAACGCCATGCTGCTGGTGATTGCCGGTTTTCCGGCGACGTTTATCAGCATGTTTTTTACCGGCTCGCTGCTGATTGAGGTGATGTTTTCACTCAATGGTCTGGGCTTACTGGGCTACGAAGCGACCGTCTCGCGCGATTATCCTGTAATGTTTGGTACCTTGTATATTTTCACCCTGATTGGCCTGCTGCTGAATATTGTCAGTGATATCAGCTATACGCTGGTTGATCCGCGTATTGATTTTGAGGGACGTTAATGTCGCGACTCAGCCCCGTCAATCAGGCCCGTTGGGCGCGTTTTCGTCATAACCGTCGCGGCTACTGGTCGTTATGGATTTTCCTCGTCTTGTTTGGTTTGAGTTTGTGTTCTGAACTTATCGCCAACGATAAACCGTTGCTGGTGCGTTATGACGGCAGTTGGTATTTCCCGTTATTGAAAAACTACAGCGAAAGCGATTTTGGCGGCCCGCTGGCAAGTCAGGCTGATTATCAGGACCCGTGGCTGAAACAACGGCTGGAAAATAACGGCTGGGTACTGTGGGCACCGATTCGCTTTGGTGCTACCAGTATCAACTTTGCTACCGATAAGCCCTTCCCTTCTCCACCCTCCCGGCAAAACTGGCTGGGAACGGATGCCAACGGCGGCGATGTGCTGGCACGCATTCTCTATGGCACGCGGATCTCGGTTCTGTTTGGCCTGATGCTGACTCTCTGTTCCAGCGTGATGGGCGTGCTGGCGGGGGCGCTACAAGGCTATTACGGCGGTAAAGTCGATCTCTGGGGACAACGCTTTATTGAAGTATGGTCGGGGATGCCGACGCTGTTTTTGATTATTTTACTTTCCAGCGTCGTACAGCCTAACTTCTGGTGGCTGCTGGCAATTACTGTCTTGTTTGGCTGGATGAGTCTGGTCGGCGTGGTGCGGGCGGAGTTTTTACGTACTCGTAATTTCGACTACATTCGTGCGGCACAGGCGCTTGGCGTCAGCGATCGCAGTATCATCCTGCGTCATATGTTGCCTAATGCCATGGTCGCGACCCTCACCTTTTTACCGTTTATTTTATGTAGTTCGATAACCACCCTGACCTCGCTCGATTTCCTCGGCTTCGGTCTACCGCTCGGTTCACCGTCACTCGGTGAACTGCTGTTACAAGGGAAAAATAACCTTCAGGCCCCGTGGCTTGGGATCACCGCCTTCTTGTCGGTGGCGATATTATTGTCTTTGCTGATCTTTATTGGTGAAGCCGTCCGCGACGCATTTGATCCTAATAAGGCGGTGTAGCATGATGCAAACTCTGTTAGCGATTGAAAATTTGTCGGTGGGTTTTCGCCATCAGCAAACCGTACGTACAGTAGTCAATGATGTTTCACTACAGATTGAGGCTGGCGAAACGCTGGCGCTGGTGGGTGAGTCAGGTTCAGGCAAAAGCGTTACCGCGCTGTCAATTTTACACCTGCTCCCTTCCCCGCCGGTTGAATATCTCTCCGGCGATATTCGTTTTCATGGCGAATCGCTGCTTCACGCCAGCGATCAAACGTTGCGCGGCGTACGCGGTAATAAGATCGCCATGATTTTTCAGGAACCGATGGTGTCGTTAAATCCATTGCATACCCTGGAAAAACAGCTTTATGAAGTGCTTTCACTCCACCGCGGGATGCGTCGGGAAGCGGCTCGTGGCGAAATTCTTAACTGCCTTGATCGCGTTGGTATCCGCCAGGCGGCAAAACGGCTGACAGATTATCCGCATCAGCTCTCCGGCGGCGAACGGCAGCGGGTGATGATTGCGATGGCGCTGTTAACGCGACCGGAATTATTAATTGCCGATGAACCGACCACCGCACTGGACGTCTCTGTCCAGGCGCAGATTTTACAGCTGTTGCGCGAACTGCAAGGCGAGCTGAATATGGGCATGCTGTTTATTACTCATAACCTCAGCATTGTCAGAAAACTGGCCCACCGCGTGGCGGTAATGCAAAACGGTCGCTGTGTCGAGCAAAATTACGCCGCTACGCTATTTGCATCACCCACTCATCCTTACACACAAAAGCTACTCAACAGTGAACCGTCAGGCGATCCAGTGCCGTTGCCAGAACCTGCCTCAACGTTGCTGGATGTTGAACAGCTTCAGGTTGCCTTCCCCATTCGCAAAGGGATTTTGAAGCGCATTGTGGATCATAATGTGGTGGTGAAAAACATCAGTTTTACGCTACGAGCGGGTGAAACACTGGGTTTAGTGGGCGAGTCCGGTTCCGGGAAAAGTACGACGGGACTGGCGCTGCTGCGACTGATTAATTCTCAGGGCAGCATCATCTTTGACGGTCAGCCACTGCAAAATTTAAATCGCCGCCAGCTGTTACCTATTCGTCATCGCATTCAGGTGGTATTTCAGGATCCAAACTCCTCGCTCAACCCACGACTCAACGTTTTGCAGATTATTGAGGAAGGCTTACGGGTTCACCAGCCGACGCTTTCTGCCGCACAACGCGAACAACAAGTGATAGCCGTGATGCATGAAGTGGGATTAGATCCTGAAACACGCCACCGTTATCCGGCGGAGTTCTCTGGTGGTCAGCGACAACATATTGCGATTGCCAGGGCATTAATTCTTAAGCCCTCGCTGATCATACTTGATGAACCGACATCATCACTCGACAAAACGGTACAGGCGCAAATATTGACGCTATTGAAATCATTGCAACAAAAGCATCAACTGGCCTATTTGTTTATCAGCCACGATTTGCACGTTGTCCGCGCGTTATGTCATCAGGTTATCATACTGCGACAAGGGGAAGTAGTGGAACAAGGACCGTGCGCGCGCGTGTTTGCCACACCGCAGCAGGAGTATACGCGTCAGCTACTGGCGTTGAGCTGACGCTTAAAAAGGATTGTAGTTTGAAAAGGGTTCGGCAATTGCCACACCAAAATTTTTCAATCGGCATGTTGCAGCAAACTCGTCCTGGCGATTTACAAACAGGCACGGCTCACCTTCACACTCCAGCACCGAACATGGAACTTCGATGTCGCTTAACGCCTGGCTTAGTTTATACATCACCGACCATGCATTATCACCATCCGGGCTAAGCAATTTAAGCGCCACCAGGCTGTTGTCACCGCACGGTCCATTTTGCGGAATCGGTTCAACCTTCGAACCTGCGAAACCAGCAGACCAGCGATAGTTCTGCGGCAGTCGATGGACGATTGAGAGTTGTAATGAAGTCACTTATTTTCCCCGGAAGCACATTCACTTCACAATTTGTTTACATCAATTTTAACACATCATCAACAATCCGTCTTTATACAGATCGTAAAGATTGATGCCTCGCCTGCGTGGCCTCTATGGCTCTGATTTAAGTAATATCTGCGGGCGTGGTCACGTTTGCGGGGCTATATGTACCCGTTTCTGCGATCTAACTCAACCTTTTTAACTACAATGATGTGACTTTTTACATAAATTGATTTTACATAAAATAAACATATATCGGGGGAATGATAGATTTGTGGTTGACATGCATCAACAAAGGAAGCCTTTTAGCTTCCTCGTTGTGCAATAGATCACCGTTTTTTCGGCCGACTGGCGTACAGACAGAAGAGAATGGAGCTGGTTGCGCAGAATGCAATTGACCAAATCATCGGCCATGCAGAGTTAAAGGTCGCAAGAGAAAGCAATGCGCCAACAATTGCCCCTATGCCAAAACGGAAGGTTCCTGCCAGCGAAGATGCCGTTCCCGCCATATGGGGAAACTCATCAAGAATGACCGCCATCGCATTGGATGACACCATCGACACGCAGCCCACAAACGCCGCAACGCCAACCACCAGCGACCAAAATCCCAGCCCCAGCAGCGCACTGATGACCATCCACGCTGCCATAATAAATTGTATCCACAACCCCGAGCGGAACATATTTAACGCGCCAATGCGGCGGACGAAGCGGCTGTTAAAGATGGTCATCACGAACAGAAAAACAATGTTTAGCGCAAAGTAATAACCAAAGTTTTCCGGCGCGACGTGGTTAATTTCAATATAAACAAACGGTCCGGCGCTTAAGAATGAGAACATCCCGGCAAAGCTGAAACCACTGGCAAGCATGTAGCTCAGGACACGTTTATGGCGGAACAGCGCCGCAAAGTTACCAATAGTGGTACGAATGTGAAATGGCTGACGACGCTCCGGTGGTAAGGTTTCTTTAATCAGGAAGAAAATCATTGCCGAAGCCAGAATCGCCGCTAATGCCAGGATCCAGAAGATGTAATGCCAGCTCAGCCACACCAGCACCCAGCCGCCAACTATCGGTGCCATCAGCGGTGCAATGGTTGTCACCAGCATGACAAACGACATCATCCGCGAGAACTCTTCTTTCGGGTAAATATCGCGCATCAGGGCGTTAATGACCACGCTGGCCGCAGCCGCAGCCAGCCCGTGGAAGAAACGCATCACAATCAGCTGATCGATGGTGTTTGCCAACGCACACGCCACCGCGGCGGCGGCAAACACCAGCGTACCGCCGAGCACCACCGGCTTACGCCCGAAGCTGTCTGCCATCGGCCCGTAGATTAACTGCCCCAACGCAAAGCCCAGAATATAAGTACTGAGGGTCATCTGCGTACTGCCCGCCGGTACGCCAAACTGCGCTGAAATTACCGGTAGCGCGGGCAGATACATATCAATCGACAGCGGCATCAACATGGCCAGCAGGCCAAGGATAAAAACAATAGCAAACGACGAATGCTGTCGGGTGGTCACAACGGGCTCCTGAAAGTCATTGAAAAGTTAGACGACGCTGGCAATTTCTTCTTCAGTTAACGGACGATATTCACCGGGGGCTAAATCAGCATCCAGCGTAATACCGCCAATACGTTCACGATGCAGCTCAACCACGTGGTTACCCACGGCGGCGAACATGCGTTTCACCTGATGATAACGCCCTTCGCTGATGGTCAGACGAACCTGCGTTGGGGTAATCACTTCCAGCACCGCAGGCTTAGTGAGATCTTTTTCGTTATGCAGCTGCACGCCTTTAGCAAATTGCTCTGCCGTATCGTCAGCTACAGGTGATTCCAGTGTCACCAGATAGGTCTTCTCGCAATGATGGCGCGGAGAAGTAATGCGGTGCGACCACTGACCATCATCAGTCATCAGCACCAGACCGGTGGTATCAATATCCAACCGCCCCGCCGCATGCAGTTTCCACGCTACCGGTTCATCAAGAAAATAGAGCACCGTTGGGTGATCAGGGTCGTCCGTGGAGCAAACATAGCCCTGAGGCTTATTGAGCATGAAGTAACGTGGACCGTGTTGCTGCGCCAGCGGGTTGCCATCGTAAGCGACATCATGTTCAGGAAGCAGTTTGAACGCTGCATTACGGACGATTTCGCCATCGACGGTGACACGATTGCCGCGGATTTCACGCCCGGCAATAGCACGGCTAACGCCGAGTTGCTGTGCGATAAATTTATCAAGTCGCATGTGTGTGATTTTGCCTGTAAAAACGGAGGTCGGGCATTGACCCGAAAATCTGAACTGTTGTCTGCCCAGTATAGCGGTCTAATAACATCCCTCAAGGGAAAAAGATCCATGGCATACTATTAGCAGAATAATCTACCTACGCGAGACCATGATTTTTACACTTCGCCCATATCAGCAAGAAGCCGTGGATGCCACGCTCAACCATTTTCGTCGTCATAAAACCCCTGCCGTTATCGTGCTGCCCACCGGCGCAGGTAAAAGCCTGGTGATAGCGGAACTGGCACGGCTGGCTCGTGGTCGCGTGCTGGTGCTGGCACACGTTAAAGAACTGGTGGCGCAAAACCATGCAAAGTATCAGGCGCTGGGGCTGGAAGCCGATATTTTTGCCGCCGGGCTAAAGCGCAAAGAGAGCCACGGTAAAGTGGTATTTGGCAGCGTGCAGTCTGTCGCCCGTAATCTTGATGCCTTTCAGGGTGAATTTTCGCTGTTGATTGTCGATGAATGTCACCGTATTGGTGACGATGAAGAGAGCCAGTATCAGCAAATCCTCACTCACCTGACAAAAGTGAATCCCCACTTACGCCTGCTGGGGCTGACTGCCACGCCTTTTCGATTGGGCAAAGGCTGGATCTACCAGTTTCATTATCACGGCATGGTACGCGGCGATGAGAAAGCCCTTTTCCGTGACTGCATTTATGAGCTGCCGCTGCGTTATATGATTAAACACGGCTATCTGACGCCGCCAGAACGACTGGATATGCCAGTAGTGCAATACGATTTCAGCCGCTTGCAGGCACAGAGTAACGGGCTGTTCAGCGAAGCCGATCTCAACCGTGAGCTGAAAAAACAACAACGTATTACCCCGCACATCATCAGCCAGATTATGGAGTTTGCTGCAACGCGCAAAGGGGTGATGATTTTTGCCGCGACGGTTGAACACGCAAAAGAGATTGTGGGATTACTGCCTGCCGAAGATGCAGCACTGATTACTGGCGACACCCCCGGCGCTGAGCGCGATGTGTTAATTGAAAATTTTAAAGCCCAGCGTTTTCGCTATCTGGTCAACGTCGCGGTACTGACCACCGGATTTGACGCCCCGCACGTCGATCTTATCGCCATTCTGCGCCCTACCGAATCAGTGAGTCTTTACCAACAAATTGTCGGGCGCGGTCTGCGTCTCGCTCCGGGCAAGACTGATTGCTTAATTCTTGATTATGCGGGTAATCCTCACGATCTCTACGCGCCGGAAGTTGGTACACCAAAAGGCAAAAGTGACAACGTTCCGGTACAGGTTTTCTGCCCTGCCTGCGGTTTTGCCAACACCTTTTGGGGGAAAACGACCGCCGACGGGACATTGATTGAACACTTTGGTCGTCGCTGTCAGGGATGGTTTGAAGATGACGACGGTCATCGCGAACAATGTGACTTCCGTTTCCGTTTTAAAAATTGCCCGCAATGTAACGCGGAAAACGATATTGCCGCCCGCCGCTGCCGCGAATGTGACACCGTACTGGTTGATCCGGACGATATGTTAAAAGCGGCGCTACGACTGAAAGACGCGCTGGTATTACGCTGTAGCGGCATGTCTTTGCAACATGGGCACGACGAGAAAGGCGAATGGTTGAAAATCACCTATTACGATGAAGACGGCGCGGATGTGAGTGAGCGTTTCCGTCTGCAAACACCTGCCCAGCGTACCGCCTTCGAGCAGCTTTTTATCCGCCCGCATACGCGCACACCGGGCATCCCGCTGCGCTGGATCACCGCCGCCGATATCCTCGCCCAGCAAGCCTTATTGCGACACCCGGATTTTGTCGTCGCCCGCATGAAAGGCCAGTACTGGCAGGTGCGTGAAAAAGTGTTCGATTACGAAGGTCGTTTTCGTCTGGCGCACGAATTACGCGGTTAATGGTAGTTTTGATTGATGTATAAGGCGATTGAGTATAGAATCTCGCCCGCTTTTGCATACGCAAAGCAGATCACTTACCTGTTGCTGGGTCGCCTGTAGCAGGATTAATTTAAGAGAGAAAGAAATGTTTACTATCAACGCAGAAGTACGTAAAGAGCAGGGTAAGGGTGCGAGCCGCCGCCTGCGTGCCGCTAACAAGTTCCCGGCAATCATCTACGGTGGCAAAGAAGCGCCGCTGGCTATCGAGCTGGATCACGACAAAGTCATGAACATGCAAGCTAAAGCTGAATTCTACAGCGAAGTTCTGACCATCGTTGTTGACGGTAAAGAAATCAAAGTTAAAGCTCAGGACGTACAGCGTCACCCGTACAAACCGAAGCTGCAGCACATCGACTTCGTTCGCGCTTAATTGCTGAATAAGTTGTAAAAAACCCCGCTCCGGCGGGGTTTTTTGTATCTGCAGATTATGCCTGATTACGGTATTGCTATTTTTTGCAGGCCAGATAAGGCGTTCACGCCGCATCTGGCATTCAGAACACAAAACCGATTAATTGCCGCCAGACGTCCGGCGCTGCAATTGGTCGCGCAAATTCGGCGGCGTGCCTTTAATGGTCAAGGTATCGGTTGCTGGATCCCAGAAGATGCGTTCACCTAACAGCATCGCATCAAAGTTAATAGTCAAGCCACCGCCGCTACCGGCAAACTTCGTCAACTGACGCAGTGTGCTACGGTCTGCCGGGAAGCTCTCTTCCAGTTCGTAGCCTTTTTCAGCCGCAAACTCCGTGAAGCTCACTTCGCTTACGCCTGCCAGCTCTTTCGACAGCGATTTCAGTTCGATCTCTTCGCCTGCCTGCAGCTGCTCATTACAGTAGCTATAAACCTGCTGGCGCACGTTCTGTCGCTCTGCTTTATCCAGTTGTGCTTCGGCAGTGAAATCATCAACCGCTTGCAACAGCCCACGGTTTTGCGCTTTCGCGTTTAACCCTTCGCTGGCCCCGAGGAAATCCATAAAGAAATCCGCCACTTTGCGCCCTACTCGCCCTTTCAGGAAAGTGAGATAGCGGGTGGACTCTGGATTGGTTTCCCATTCGGTTAAATCGATACGCGCAACAATATCCGCATGATTGATATCAAGATAATGGGTTGGGTTGATGTCGAGATTTTCGTTAACGCGCATACTGCTCAGGTTGCTCAGAACTGCCACCAGCAAATACTCCACCGCCAGATAGCGATAGTGACAAAACAGCACGAATCCACCGTCAGCAAAAGGATATTTCGCTAATTCGTCACGCAGGCGGCCGGTTGCCGCGCGGCTAAATGCCAGGAAGTCCTCTTCGCCCTGACGCTGTAAGCGCAGCGTCTGCGCCAGTTCACTCTCTTCGCTAAACAAGCCGTAAGCTTTATTTTTGGCGCTATAGACCCGATGCAGTTCTGCCACCATCTCAACGACGGTTTCTGTCGGTTCCAGCAATGAATCGCGCAACACCAGCTCAAGGTTCTGCTCATCACGCTTGATAAGCTGGTGCAGAGCAATCTGGTTGATATCCAGACTCATGATAAACTCTCCTTTAAGACCGGGCGGTATTCAACCACCGCCGGTTAAGCGACGCAATAAAAGATGGCGGTCATTTTACAGAAGGCAGCGTAACGAGAATGATTTAACGCATAAAAAAGCAGAAAAAAAACCGTTGCTACGGTAATATGTTGCCCTTTCATCAACTAACTGATTTCGATTTATGCCACAAATTTCCCGCTACAGTGATGAACAGGTTGAACAATTGCTCGCAGAGCTGCTCAACGTACTGGAAAAACATAAGGCTCCGACCGACCTTTCCCTGATGGTGTTAGGCAACATGGTCACTAACCTTATCAACACCAGCATTGCCCCGGCCCAACGCCAGGCAATTGCCAACTCTTTTGCCCGCGCCTTACAGTCCTCTATCAACGAAGACAAAGCGCACTAAGGGAAACAGATAACAGGTTATGGTAACTCATCGTCAGCGCTACCGTGAAAAAGTCTCCCAGATGGTCAGTTGGGGGCACTGGTTTGCACTGTTCAATATTCTGCTTTCGCTCGTCATTGGCAGCCGTTACCTGTTTATCGCCGACTGGCCGACAACGCTTGCTGGTCGCATTTATTCCTACGTAAGCATTATCGGCCATTTCAGCTTCCTGGTGTTCGCCACCTACTTGCTGATCCTCTTCCCGCTGACCTTTATCGTCGGCTCCCAGAGGCTGATGAGGTTTTTGTCCGTCATTCTGGCAACGGCGGGAATGACGCTATTACTGATCGATAGCGAAGTCTTTACTCGTTTCCATCTCCATCTTAATCCCATCGTCTGGCAACTGGTTATCAACCCAGACGAAAATGAGATGGCGCGCGACTGGCAGCTGATGTTCATCAGCGTGCCGGTTATTTTATTGCTTGAACTGGTGTTTGCGACGTGGAGCTGGCAAAAGCTGCGCAGCCTGACGCGTCGTCGACGCTTCGCGCGCCCGCTGGCCGCATTCTTATTTATCGCCTTTATCGCCTCGCATGTGGTGTATATCTGGGCCGATGCCAACTTCTATCGCCCGATCACCATGCAGCGCGCTAACCTGCCGCTTTCGTACCCGATGACGGCGCGACGTTTTCTTGAGAAGCATGGTCTGCTTGATGCGCAGGAGTATCAACGCCGTCTTATTGAGCAAGGTAATCCAGACGCCGTTTCCGTTCAGTATCCGTTAAGCGAACTGCGCTATCGCGATATGGGCACCGGGCAGAATGTGCTGTTGATTACTGTCGATGGCCTGAACTACTCACGCTTCGAGAAGCAGATGCCTGCGCTGGCAGGTTTTGCTGAGCAAAATATTTCGTTCACGCGCCATATGAGCTCCGGCAACACTACAGACAACGGCATCTTTGGCCTGTTCTATGGCATCTCGCCGAGCTATATGGACGGCATTCTGTCGACCCGTACGCCTGCGGCATTAATTACTGCGCTTAATCAGCAAGGCTATCAGCTGGGGTTATTCTCATCAGATGGCTTTACCAGCCCGCTGTATCGCCAGGCATTGTTGTCAGATTTCTCGATGCCGAGCGTACGCACCCAATCCGACGAGCAGACCGCCACGCAGTGGATCAACTGGCTGGGACGCTACGCACAAGAAGATAACCGCTGGTTCTCGTGGGTTTCTTTCAATGGTACTAACATTGACGACAGCAATCAGCAGGCATTTGCACGGAAATATAGCCGGGCGGCAGGCAATGTCGATGACCAGATCAACCGCGTGCTCAATGCACTGCGTGATTCTGGCAAACTGGACAATACGGTGGTGATTATCACTGCCGGTCGGGGTATTCCACTGAGCGAAGAGGAAGAAACCTTTGACTGGTCCCACGGTCATCTGCAGGTGCCATTAGTGATTCACTGGCCAGGCACGCCGGCGCAGCGTATTAATGCTCTGACTGATCATACCGATCTGATGACGACGCTGATGCAACGCCTGCTACATGTCAGCACACCTGCCAGCGAATATTCGCAAGGTCAGGATTTGTTCAACCCTCAACGCCGTCATTACTGGGTTACCGCAGCGGATAACGATACGCTGGCAATTACCACCCCGAAAAAGACGCTGGTACTGAACAATAACGGTAAATACCGCACTTACAACTTACGTGGTGAAAGAGTGAAAGATGAAAAACCACAGTTAAGTTTGTTATTGCAAGTGCTGACAGACGAGAAGCGTTTTATCGCTAACTGATTAATTATAAATCAGTTAGCGAAATATCTTACTTGCAATCGGTGTGGAAAACGGTAGTATTAGCAGCCACGAGTCGGCACGTAGCGCAGCCTGGTAGCGCACCGTCATGGGGTGTCGGGGGTCGGAGGTTCAAATCCTCTCGTGCCGACCAAAAATCCCAAAAAAAACCAACCCTTACGGTTGGTTTTTTTATATCTGCAATCAATTCGATAAACAGACCGTGACACATCACAGCCTGTTTATTTTCTGTTATCAGAACGTCCAGACCACACCCGCCTGAGTATTCCACGGCGATTCTACCCCTGCGCCATTGCCATAGCTGACTGACAAATGACCGCTTAACGTCGGGGTAAACGATGACCTTATCCCAGCCTGATAAACGCCACGGGTTCCAGCCACATCATTATTAAATTTGCCATCGTCATTAACTTTCACCTGGTTAGAATCGGCGTATTCCTGACGTACGGCGGCTTTCAGCCAGGGTTCCAGCGTCGTACCATTTTGCAGGTCCATGTGATAGCTTACCGCCGTTCCCGCTTCAGCGCGTAATATCCGGGTATTTCCCACATCAGCGCGCATGCCGTTTGATAACGTGTAGTCCTGACCATCTGTGGTAAAGCCGGTAAAGGCCAGATAGGGTCTAACACTCCACAATCCGTCAACCCAACGGAACCCGCTCTCAACATGAGCACCCGCGCCGTTACTATTGTAATCGCCAAACGCTGTTGCCCCATTACTCATCTTGCCATGGATGGTGTTGGCAAAACGGTCAACTTTCACCACCCCATCAACATAGGCACCGTTCTGATGCTCCCAACCGGCATAAGCCCCCAGGGTATAGCTATCGATATTACCTTTTCCGCCGCGATCAAAACCAATATCAGAATGAGAGTAACCAAAGAACAAGCCGCGAATTGTACTGCTTTCTTCACGGGAGAAACGGCTATCGATACCGAGCGTCAGGCCCGTCAATGTTTGCTCAAAACCAGCTCCCGCATCAGTGGTCACGTTGTTGCGGGTGTTAATTGCCGAACTCCACATCGCCGTATCGTAACTAACGCCTTTTACGCTACCAAGACGCTCACGCACGGTGTCCAGTTCTGCATCAAATACCAGCGGTTGTGCGGCCGCCATATTCAGCACATCAGTGGTTGAAGGGGTAATTTGCGCGCGATTCTCTGCCAGACTCCAGCTATGGTTGCCATTATCCAGCAAGGTATATTCATACGTACCGATATCAACAACGCCTCCGGCATTGCCCAACGTAAATGCAGCATCACCGCCGCCCGTCGTTACCAGTGTAAGGCTATCACCTGCTGCCGGGCTGGCCCCCGTGTCCGTCACGAATATTTTGAAATCACCTGTTGCCTGTCCGGCCACGTTGAGCTGATCGCTCTGATGATTGGCCATATCGGTACGCATATAAAAATTGCCGTTTCCCGACAGGGTATTGGTGGTCAACGTTATGAAATTTTCCGCACTTGCTGTCACAGATGAACGAGTCACTGGCTCAGCCATCATAATCACATTTGCGCCAGACATCGCAAGGTTGGCTAAGTTGAGGCGAGTGTTTTGGTTCGTCGTAGTGATATCGGCAATGATGGTCCATGCGCTATTTTCGAGCGAAACATCCGCTTTGCTGGTATCCACGGCACCATGCGTTCTAAAAGAAGCGCCCTCAGAAACCACTACCTTACCCACCAACATAGCGGGTGCATAATTTATTTGCGGCTTCATGACCTCAAGAATGCCATCATTCCCTCTGACTGAAACGTTAACCATTGTGCCAGCCCAGACATTAGCGCGGCCATTGTTGATAACCATATTTTCAGAGATGGCTTTAGAGGAATACGTGATACTTCCATTCTGATCTGATCGACCGAGATCATATACCGCATTTGCCTGCACTTTCGTACCAGTATCCTTTCCCAGCGATTGCATAGTGGCATGCTCATCAAGGATAGTGTCAATGGCCTGCGTGTCCTCCATAACAATAAGCCCGGAACCATCATCCAGTTCATAATTTTTTGACACACCATCTTTTATACTAAATTGGCCTTTACTGTTTGTACCACTCACTTCCAGCGCATTCGTTGAGACAATTAATTTTCCGCCTGCTTTTTTATCAACGCCAGTTGCAGTCCCGCCATCCATAACCTCCAGTAAGCCGCCACTATCTACAGTAGTATTATAAGCGAAGTCATTTTCTTCAACTCGCAAACTTCCGCCGTTTTCCAACAGCATATTGTTAGCAATACCATTCTTGATTTCGAACTGACCGAGACGGTTTGTTCCGAATACCTCCATGACCCGCGTGGTTGCTTTAATAGCACCGCCTGCTTTCTGATCTACCGCAAATGCAAATCCCCCCCCTTTAACCTCCAGTAGTCCTCCCTTTTCGATAGCGGCAAAGACGGTCCCCCCATCTTTTTCAACGATTAAGCGCCCGCCTTTAATCGTGGGATCATTCGCCGCGCCATAAACCTGTAGCACTCCATTATTGATCGTAGTCTGGTTTGCCGCGCCACCCATTTGAACAATTTGATAACCGTCATTTAATACTGAGTATTCTGCGGCGCCATTCATTTCAATGTACTGATACCCTCCGTTAATTTCAGTATTATTACTTACACCAAATTCTTTTATATGCTGTTCTCCGCCAGGATTGATTTTCGTATTATTGGCGGTCCCATAAACCAGCTGGATATCTTTTTCCAGGACAACACCATCAACTGTCTCACCATACTCAACAGTTGATGCCAATGCTATGGGTGAATATAACGCTGTAGCCACCAGAACAGATATTGCGGAACGACAAAGAGAAACAGAACCAGATTGATGCATTGAGCTTTCATCCTATGAAATTAATTGCTGTTAAAAGCATTGGGTACAGAAAATACCCATAGCTCCATACCCGGAGTCAGTTTTTAAAAACTGTTTAAAGAAATGCACAAGTATTGTGATTGATTTTTTAGTTGTTTTTCTTGATGAGAAGCTGATGCAAAATTCCGTCTTTATAATGAAAATGATGCCAAAGCGAACGACAAGGTTGTAGTTTTCACTACATGTCCATACATAAAATGGGGTAACATTCACGCGCCTGGTAGCGTTACCAACGCTACGCTCAAACATAATGATTCTAATAAAACCTCAGGAGACTACTATGCCTGAAGCAACGCCTTTTCAGGTGATGATTGTGGATGATCATCCACTTATGCGACGCGGTGTTCGTCAGTTACTGGAGCTTGATCCTGGCTTTGAAGTGGTCGCCGAAGCGGGCGACGGCGCGAGCGCTATCGATCTGGCGAATAGACTGGATATCGACGTGATCTTGCTGGATCTCAATATGAAAGGTATGAGTGGCCTGGATACTCTCAATGCCTTGCGCAGGGATGGCGTTACCGCGCAAATTATTATCCTGACCGTATCCGATGCCTCCAGCGATGTCTTTGCGCTGATAGACGCAGGCGCAGACGGTTATCTGTTGAAAGACAGCGACCCGGAAGTATTGCTGGAAGCGATTCGTGCCGGAGCGAAAGGCAGCAAAGTCTTTAGCGAACGCGTCAATCAGTACTTACGTGAACGTGAAATGTTTGGCGCGGAAGAAGATCCCTTCAGCGTGCTGACGGAGCGCGAGCTGGATGTTCTGCACGAGCTGGCACAGGGGCTGTCAAATAAACAGATTGCCTCGGTGTTGAATATTTCAGAGCAGACAGTAAAAGTACATATTCGCAATCTGCTGCGCAAACTCAATGTCCGCTCACGCGTGGCGGCCACCATTCTGTTCCTGCAACAACGCGGGGCACAATAAAAATAGCCCGATGGATTTATCATCGGGCTGAGATTTATGACAAACGCAAAACTGCCTGATGCGCTACGCTTATCAGGCCTACGTGGATCGATCAATTTATTGAATTTACACAATTTTGTAGGCCGGATAAGGCGTTCACGCCGCATCCGGCATAAACTAAGCGCACTTTGTCAACAGTCTAGCCCGATGGCATCACCATCGGGCCTCTTTTTATTTACTCTCCTGCGGCGACAAATGTTGCATCGCCTGCGCGATACTACGTTCAATCACCGCACGGCGAGTATCGTTGGCAGGTAAGAGTTTCAACATCATCTCCCACGCGGCAACGGCTTCGCCAAATCGCTGCTGCTCAAAGGCATTAAACGCATACATGCTTAGCACACGGATATTGCTATGGTCCGTTCTCACCAGCTGACGTAGCAGTTCACCGCCGAGGCGGTTGTCGTTGGGATCAGATGAACGAGTCAACGCTTCAGCGTATCCCAGTGCAGCATCACTGTTTTTCGGATCGAGGCGATACGCAGTGGCGTATGCATCGGTGGCGATACTGGCGTTACCCAGCGCCATGCCAACGCGGCCCAACATAATCCAGCCTTCTATATCTCCCGGATTTTTTTGCAGTTGAGTACGCATCCCCAGCGCAAGACGCGACATCTCTTCTTCGTTGAGCGGATCGGCTTTCGGATCCAGCGCCCTGTCCAGCAACGCCGGAGTCTGTGCCGTGGCCTGCTGCCAGATTTTCACCTGCTGATAATTGCCAGTCTGGTAGTAGCTGACGCCAGCCACAATTAACGCCACCACAATACCCGGCAGATAAACAACATATCCGGCACGCTTACCTTCCGGCACGCTTTGTTCAGGAAACGCTTCCGGCACCACGCGTACCCGACGCCGCGAGCGGGCGTATATGACCCAACCGCCAATGCCAATAGCCACTACTGGCAGCACCCACAGCAGCACGGTCAGCGGCGTTAACGGCGGATCGTAAGTGACGAAGTTGCCGTAACGCGCCACCATATAATCGACAATCTCTTTTTTACTTTTACCTTCCTGCATCAGTTCATACACTTTCTGACGCAGGTCGGTGGCAATCATCGAGTTGGAATCGGCAATGCTGTTGTTCTGGCATTTCGGGCAGCGCAGTTCTTCAGTGAGCTGACGGAACTGTTGTTCCTGTGCTTCATCTTTAAACTGCAACACATCGATGGTCGCCAGCGCTGAGCCGGAGATCATCAGCATCAGCACGCCCAATAAAAACCTCATTGTGCGGCCTCCTTACTGTATTTCTCCCACAGCGGCTTGATCTCTTCTTCCCAGACGCGAGGATTCAGATCGCCCGCATGGCGATAGCGAATGATGCCGTTGCCGTCAATAAGAAACGTTTCTGGCGCGCCATAGACACCGAGATCCAGCCCTAACATGCCATCGCCATCAAACAGGCTTAGCGCGTAAGGATTGCCCAGCTCTTTCAGCCAGCTGATTGCCTTCTGGCGATCGTCTTTATAGTTCATGCCGACCACGCGGATGCCCTGCGCAGAAAGCTGATTCAGATATTGATGTTCCGCACGGCAGGTCGGACACCAGGTCGCCCAGACGTTAAGCAGTACTGGTTTGCCCTGAGTCAGCACATCCGCCTGATAAAACTGCCCCGGATTGTCCAGTGATTCGAGACGAAACTTCGGCACAGGCTTGCCAATGAGCGCCGATTCCAGATTGGTCGGATCATCCCCTTCGGCATTACGCGCCAGCTGCCACAGCAGCGCCGCGGCAATCGCCAGGAAGATAATCAACGGAATTAACAATACTTTGCGCTTCATACGGCCTCCGGCGCAGTTTTTTGCGGACTCACGCGCTTACGATAGCGAGGATCAAACAGACACAGCAGTCCGCCCAACGCCATCATCAGCCCGCCCGCCCAAATCCAGCGAACAAATGGTTTGTAGTAAAGACGCACGGCCCACGCGCCGTTTTCCAGCTCTTCACCGAGCGCGGCGTACAGGTCACGCGTGATGCCGCCGTCAATTGCCGCTTCGGTCATCATCGACCCGGCAGTGTTGTAATAGCGTTTTTCCGCATACAGCACTGTTTCCGGTTTACCCTCTCGCGTTACGCCGATAGTCGCCACACCGCCACGCCAGTTCGGGCCAGTCACCTCTTTGACATCACGGAAGGTGAAGCGATATTCATGAATATCGACGCTATCGCCGGACTTCATGCGCACATCACGCTCAACGCTGTAGTTCTGACTAAAGGCAATGCCAACAATTGTCACTGCCAGCCCCAGGTGAGCAGCCACCATCCCCCAATAACTGAAGGTGGTTTTCGTGCCGCGTGAAATACGCAGCACAGCTTCCGCAATTGCCAGCACCGCAATCCAGCAGGCCATTGCCAGGCCGAGCACCGTCATTGCCACAACTTTGCTTTCGAACAGCCACGGCAACAGCAGAGACAGCACCAGCGTAGAGATGAAGGCGATAATCAATAAATTGCGGATTTTACGTGGGCGATCGCGCCCCCAGCGCACCAGAGGACCGACACCCAGCAGTAGCGCAAACGGCACCATCAGCCAGGTAAACATGGTGTTGAAGAACGGTTCGCCAATCGAAATACTGCCCAGTCCCAGTTGCTTGTGCACCAGCGGCAGCAGCGTCCCCAGTAATACCACCAGCATCGCGGCGACCAGCAAAACGTTGTTCGCTAACAGCAAAGATTCCCGCGACCACAGCGCATTGTTTACGCGTGAGCGAACTTTGTGTCCACGCGCGGCAAACAGCAGCAGCGAACCGCCAATCACCAGCACCATAAAGGCGAGGATAAACATACCGCGCGCCGGATCAGACGCAAACGCGTGTACCGATACCAGCACGCCGGAACGCACGAGGAAAGTCCCCAACAGACACAACGAGAAGGCACTGATTGCCAGCAGTAATGTCCACGCTTTGAAGCTGGCGCGTTGTTCAGTGACCGCCAGTGAGTGCATCAGCGCAGTCCCCACCAGCCACGGCATAAACGAGGCGTTTTCTACCGGATCCCAGAACCACCAGCCACCCCAGCCGAGTTCGTAATAGGCCCATGCGGAACCGAGCACGATGCCGAGCGTCAGGAAGATCCACGCTGCCAGCGTCCACGGACGAGTAAAACGCGCATAAGTGCTGTCCAGACGCCCGCTCAGCAAAGAAGCAATGGCAAAAGCAAACGCCACCGAGAAACCCACGTACCCCATATAAAGCAGAGGCGGATGGAAGATCAGCCCCGGATCCTGCAATAGCGGGTTAAGATCGCGACCTTCAATCGGGAAGTTCGGCAACGTGCGAGAGAACGGGTTAGAGGTAAAGAGAATGAACAGCAAAAAGCCGACACTGACCATCCCCATTATCGCCAGTACACGGGCCACAATATCCAGCGGAATACGCTGACTAAAAATCGCTACCGCAAAGGTCCAGCCGCTCATCAGCAGCACCCACAGCAGGAGCGAGCCTTCATGCGCGCCCCAGGTAGCCGCCACGCGATACCACACCGGAAGCTGGGTATTGGAGTTGCTGGCAACATAGGTGACGGTGAAGTCGTTGACCACGAAGGCATTGACCAGTACCAGAAATGCGCCAGCCACAGACATAAACAGCAGCCAGGCAAACAAGCGGGAAGACGCCATCATGCGCGCATCTCCGCGCGCTACGCCCCATAGCGGATACACGGACAGCAGCAGCGCAATTCCTAGCGCCAGACACAGCAGCCCGTTACCAATTTCCGGCATCATGATGCTGGGTCCTTATAAACACTCGCCGGGCGACGGTGATTGGCTTCCATCGCTTTCTCAACTTCTGGCGGCGTGTAGTTTTCGTCGTGTTTCGCCAGCACTTCTTTTGCGAGGATATGATTGCCTTTTTCCAGTTCGCCCTGCACCACAACGCCCTGCCCTTCACGGAACAGATCCGGCAAAATGCCTTCGTAAGAGACATCTACTGAACCTTCAGCGTCGTAAATGGTGAAAGTTACTTTTAGCGAATTGGGATCGCGCTGCACGCTACCCGGCATCACCATCCCGCCAACGCGCAGACGCTGACCGACTTCCGGCATTTGCTGAGTTTCACGCTTGCCGTAGAGAATTTCCCCCGGCGTATAAAAGAGATCGATATTCGAGCGCAGCGCATATAGCACCAGACCGATAGTCAGCGCCAGCCCTGCCAACACGGTACAGGCAATCCACAAGCGGTTTTTACGGCGAATATTCATGCAGCCTCCTGCTGTTGCGCAGCACGTAAACGCGCCTCACGCGCCCGCTGTTGCGCCACACCACGCAGAATTGCGCGATGTTGCATCACCGAGTGCACGACCAAAACCACCAGCGGAATAACGGTCATCACCACCGCCAGCCAGACAAAAAAGGCGTAACCGCCCATTGCGAAAAATTCATTCCAGGAAGCAAATGCAGGGGTCATTTACGGCCTCTTTTCAGTATCAGTTCACTCACCCACGGACGGCGTTTTTCCATCAGCAAAATCAAATTACGCATCCGCATCAGCGTCAGCGTGGCAGACAGGAGCAGGAAGCCAAAAATCGACCAGCGCAGCGGCGAACGCATCGCCGGATCGATACTTTGCTGCATCCGCGTTGATCCCTGATGCAGGGTGTTCCACCACTCCACGGAGTAATGAATAATCGGCAGATTCACCACGCCAATCAGCACCAGGATACCTGCCGCACGGCCCGCCAGACGGCGGTCGTCGAAGGCGTGCCACAGGGCAATCACACCCACATACAAAAACAGCAGCACCAGTTCAGAAGTCAGACGTGCATCCCATACCCACCAGGTGCCCCACATCGGTTTTCCCCATGCAGAGCCGGTAACCAGGGCAATAAAGGTAAACACGGCACCAATGGGGGCCATCGCCGCCACCGCCAGGTTGGCCATTTTCATCTGCCAGACAAGGCCAATAAACGCTGCCACTGCCATTGATGCATAAATGCCCATCGACCAGATCGCCGCAGGCACATGCAGGTAGATAATGCGGTAGCTATTTCCCTGCTGATAATCAGCCGGAGCAAAGCCGAATCCCCAGATCCAGCCGACGGTAAGCACGACCACACTGGCAATTGCCAGCCACGGTATAAACCAGCCACAGATTTGATACAGCCGTGGTGGGATCGCCAGTTGATGCAGTGTTTTCCACATAGTTTCGATACCAGACTCGAACAAAAATCAGTAATCCAGCGTTATTGAATGCTGATTCGTAACGCTGCCGCCGTCGCAAAAGGACTTAATGTCGCGGTGCCTGCCAGCAACGCGCCTAAAATTGCCAGATACCCGTCAACGGGCAAATGCATAGAAGCCGCGTCCATCGCGGCGGTGGCAAAGATGAGTAATGGGATAGTCAGCGGTAACACCAGTATGCTGAGCAGCACACCACCGCGCTTAAGTCCCACTGTCAGCGCCACGCCCGGTGCACCGAGAAAGCCAAGCGTAGGCGTTCCCAGCAGCAGCGTCAGCGCCATCACTTGCCAGCCATAAACATCCATTCCCAGTAGCATTGCTACCAGTGGCGAAAGGATGAGTAACGGCAGACCGGTTACCATCCAGTGCGCCATCACCTTCGCCAGCACAACGGCGGGCAAGGGTAACGGCAACAACATCAATTGTTCAAGACTGCCGTCCTGCAAATCGTCACGGAACAGTCGTTCCAGCGCCAGCAAGGATGAAAGCAGCGCAGCAACCCAGATAATGCCCGGTGCAATACGCGCCAGCAGTTGCGGCTCCGGACCGATACTGAGCGGAAAAAGGGTAATTACAATCAGGAAGAACCACAGCGGGTTGGCGATTTCGGCGCTATGGCGAAACGCTACACGCAGCTCAAGACGGAAAATGCGCCAGAACATCATGCGGCCCTCGTTTGCGTCAGTGAAATGCGGCGAATTTTACTTTCAGCAACGTTGAGCGGCTGGTGGGTAGTCAGAATCACAATCCCCCCCTGCTCCGTATGCTGCGCCATACGCTGGGTCAGACGATCGACACCGTTAACGTCAATCGCGGTAAAAGGCTCGTCGAGGATCCATAACGTGGCACGGGTCAGCCACAGACGCGCTAAAGCGACGCGGCGTTGTTGCCCGGCCGAGAGCTGATTTACAGGAATATCTTCGAATCCGGCAAGCCCGGCCTGCGCCAGGGCTTCCAGACATTGTGCGGTATCGCCATCGCGATGATAAAAGTGCAGATTTTCTAACGCCGTCAGCCGGGTTTTGATCCCCGGCTGATGGCCTATCCATAACAGGTTTTGATGGTAGCTGTCGCGTACCTGATGCAAGGGCTGCCCTTGCCAGAGAACCTCGCCTGCGTCAGGGCGAGACAACCCCGTCAGCAAACGGAGAAGCGTTGTCTTCCCCGCGCCGTTGCTACCGGTGATTTGTACCCACTCTCCTGCGTTCAGCGTAAATGACAAGCCACTAAATAAGGTTCGTTCATCCCGCTCACAAAGTAACTCTCTGGCTTCAAGCATACCCACGCAATAACCCTGTTAAAAACCTGGCTCGACTTCACGCATATCGGGCAGCTTGTGCGCTATCCCTTTATGGCAATCAATACAGGTTTGCCCATCTTTCACCGCCTGGTCATGCATCTTCGCGGCAACCGATTTCTGGGCGGTTGTATCCATATACTCGAAGTTGTGACAGTTACGGCACTCCTGCGAGTTATTGTCCTTCATGCGCCGCCACTCATTCTGTGCCATCGTCAGACGATGAGCTTCAAATTTCTGCGGCGTGTCAATAACGCCAAAAATTTTACCATACAGCTCTTTACTTGCTTTGAGCTTGCGTATCATCTTCGGCACAAACTCGTGCGGAACGTGACAATCCGGACAGGTCGCACGGACGCCGCTACGGTTGTTGTAGTGCACGGAATCCATGTATTCCTGATACACCGTGTTGCGCATTTCGTGGCAGCTAATGCAGAACTCTTCGGTATTGGCTTTTTCCATCCCGGTGTTAAAGCCACCCCAGAAGACGATGCCGCCAACAAAACCGATCAACAGCAGCGTCCCCAGCGCCAGACGGCTGGGGGTACGCCACCATTTCCACAGGCGCTTAATCAGACCAGGCTTACGGTCAGAATTTCCCATAATAACCTCTTATTTCCCGTAACCTTTTGATGGGGTAAAGGTATTCCCCACGATTGGCGCGGTATCGGCCTGCGGTACGTGACATTGCAGACAGAAATAACGACGCGGAGCCACTTCCGCGCCCACTTTGCCGTCGCTGTCCATAAAGTGAGTAGGACTGATACGCGGCGCGCCAGTGGTGCGATAGCTTTCGACACCGTGGCACTGCAAGCAGCGATTGGTATTGGTCGTTACCTGATAACCTTCAACGCTATGCGGGATCATTGGCGGCTGATTCACATAGTTCAGCGGCATCCGATCCTGCTCTTTTGGCATCCGAATGGCCCCTTCCTGTGTCCCGGATACTTCCGGCGACTGGCTAAAATCGACGCCATTAGCCGCCCAAACCGCGCCGCTTACCACCAGGGCCAGCATCGCCGTCCATTGACACAGCGCTTTCTTCAGGTCATGGCTTTTCATGATTTCGCTCCCGAACTCCATCGTGTAGTTATTGTAAATACATCCTCAGAACAGACATCCACGCAGCGACCGCACGTCATGCAATCGCGGCTGGTGACCTGCACCGGGCTTTGTTCATCCAGCACCGGGGCACGTAGCACATGCGGTTCCGGGCAAACATGAAAACAATCCATACAGCGGTTACATTTCTGCCGATCGGTGGCCGCAACGGTAATCACACCTTTGCTACCCAGCACGCCATACAGCGCGCCAACCGGACAAATGTGCCCGCACCAGCCGTGTTCAACGACCAGTAGATCAAATAAAAACAGCGCGAGAATAAGCAGCGCGCCGCTGCCGAAGCCCATTACCAGGCTACGCCCCATCAGAGAAACGGGGTTGATCCATTCCCAAATGAGCGTGCCAGTTAAGGCTGATCCCACCAGAATGACCACCAACAGCACGTAGCGAATGTGGCGAGGGATCGTCGCAGACTGATTGAGGTCAAAGCGCCTGCGTAACCAGTTCGCTAAGTCGGTAATCGGGTTCAGCGGGCAGACCCAGCTGCAAAATAATCGCTTTCCCGCCAGGGCGTAGAGCACGGTGATAATCACCGCACCGGTCAACGCCACCGTGGCAGGCAGATGACCACTGGCAAGACTTTGCAGCGTCATCAGCGGATCGGTCAGCGGAACGGTGTCGAATAACAGGCTACTGCTGTAGTTGCCGTGCAAGATCCACACACCAAACCATGGACCGCTCAAAAACATCCCCAGCACGAAGAACTGACAAAGGCGACGTAACACCAGCCAACGGTGACTGCGCCACCAGCCTTTTTTCTCCAGCGCCTCGCGCCCGGCGTCACGTTTACGATTTGCCATTGTTCCCCTCCAGCCAGCCGAAGCGGTAATGGTGACCTAACTCCCCTTTCGCCAGTGACAGCGGTAACACCTTGATTGCCGGTTGTTCCAGCACGCATACTTTTTCGCACTTACCGCAACCGGTACAGGCGTCGCTGTGAACCGTCGGCAGAAAGCGGGCGTGCTTACCGGTACGCGTGTTGCGCTCCAGCTCCAGGGTGATGGCCTCATCAATTTTCGGGCATTCGCGATAACAAACATCGCAGCGCAGCCCCTGAAAGTTGAGACAGTTTTCCTGGTCCACCAGTACCGCCAGCCCCATCCGCGCGTCGTCGATCGATTCAATCTCACGATCCAGCGCACCGCTTGGGCACACTTTGGCGCACGGAATGTCCTCACACATTTCGCAAGGAATATCCCGTGCGACAAAATATGGCGTGCCCGCCGACAGACCAGAGGCCAGCGTCGCCAGTTTTAAGGTGTCGTAAGGGCAAGCCTGAACACACTGACCGCAACGCACACAGGCACTGGCAAAGGCGTTCTCGTTTATGGCTCCGGGCGGGCGCAACCGCACGCCAGATGCGCGTGCGGTTTGCTGTTGTAACCCCAGCGCCACACCCACGGCAGCCAGCCCGCCTGCTGTGCGAACGACATCGCGCAGAAAGCGGCGGCGACCATTTTGAGGTTTCGCTGACCGGGACATAATGGCTTACACCTTCTCCAGTTTGACCGCGCACTTCTTGAAGTCCGTCTCTTTCGAGAGCGGATCGGTCGCATCCAGCGTCAGTTTGTTAACCAACTGTGCGGCGTCGAAGAACGGCATGTACACCAGGCCCTGTGGCGGACGGTTACGACCGCGCGTTTCAACAATCGAGATCACTTCGCCACGGCGAGAAACCACTTTCACTTTGTCGCCACGGCGCAGATCGCGCGCTTTCGCATCCAGCGGGTGAATAAACAGGACCGCTTCCGGGAAGGCGCGGTGCAGTTCTGGTACACGGCGAGTCATACTGCCGGTGTGCCAGTGCTCCAGAACGCGTCCGGTAGAGAGCCACAGGTCGTACTCTTCATCCGGTGCTTCCGCCGCCGGTTCGAATGGCAGTGCGAAGATCACCGCTTTGCCATCCGGTTTACCGTAGAACTTATAGCCTTCGCCCGCTTTCACGTACGGGTCGTTACCTTCGCTGTAACGCCACTGCGTTTCTTTACCGTTCACCACCGGCCAGCGCAGACCGCGCGCTTTGTGGTAGTCATCGAACGGTGCCAGATCGTGACCGTGACCGCGACCAAACCATGCGTACTCTTCGAACAGCCCTTTTTGCAGATAGAAGCCCAGCTCGCGGGATTCATCGTTCAGCTGATCTTCCGCCAGTTCGGATACCGGGAATTTGCTCACTTCCGGTGTGGCATACAGCACTTCGTACAGCGTTTTGCCACGTAGTTCCGGTTTCTTCGCCAGCAGATCTTCCGGCCATACTTCTTCAGTTTTGAAGCGGCGGGAGAACTGGACTAACTGCCAGAGATCCGATTTCGCTTCGCCCGGTGCCTGTACCTGTTGACGCCAGAACTGAGTACGGCGTTCGGCGTTACCGTAAGCGCCCTCTTTCTCTACCCACATTGCGGTCGGCAGGATCAAGTCGGCGGCCAGCGCACTGACTGTCGGATACGGATCGGAGACGATGATGAAGTTGCGCGGATCGCGCCAGCCCGGCATACGCTCTTCATTGATGTTCGGCCCGGCCTGCATGTTGTTGGTACACATGGTCCAGTAAACATTCAGTTTGCCGTCTTTCAGCGCACGGTCTTGTGCTACCGCATGCAGACCGATTTTCGCCGGAATGGTGCCGCTCGGGATATTCCACTTCTTCTCGCAGATATCACGATGTTTCTCGTTAGTCACCACCATGTCCGCAGGCAGACGGTGAGCAAAGGTGCCCACTTCACGCGCAGTACCACACGCGGAAGGCTGCCCGGTCAGGGAGAACGGACCGCAACCCGGCTGGGAAATTTTGCCGGTCAGCAGGTGCAGGTTGTAGACCAGGTTGTTGGCCCACACACCACGGGTATGCTGGTTGAAGCCCATCGTCCAGTAGGAGATGACTTTCTTGTTCGGATCGGCATACAGCTGCGCCAGTTGTTCTAACTGGTCTTTCGGCACGCCGGTCATTTCAGCGGTTTTTTCCAGCGTATACTCAGCAACGAAGGCTTTGTAATCTTCAAAGCTCATCGGTTCGGAAGCGTCAGAACCTGGATTCTTCGCTGCTTTTTCCAGCGGATGGGTCGGACGTAAACCGTAGCCGATGTCCGTCGCCCCTTTGCGCAGGTTAACGTGTTTGCTGAAGAAGTCCTGATTTATCGCATTGTTTTGAATGATATAGTTGGCGATGTAGTTCAGGATCACCAAGTCAGATTGCGGCGTAAAGATGATGCCGTTATCCGCCAGCTCGAAGCTACGATGCTGGTAGGTAGAAAGCACCGCCACGGTGACGTTCTGGTTAGAGAGACGACGGTTAGTGATGCGTGACCAGAGGATCGGGTGCATCTCCGCCATGTTAGCGCCCCACAGCACAAACGCGTCAGCCTGCTCGATGTCGTCATAGCAGCCCATCGGCTCATCCATACCAAAGGTACGCATAAAGCCAACTACTGCCGACGCCATACAGTGACGTGCGTTCGGGTCGATGTTGTTCGAACGGAAGCCCGCTTTAAACAGCTTGGACGCGGCATAACCTTCCCAGATAGTCCACTGACCAGAACCGAACATACCGATCGATTCCGGCCCTTTTTCTTTCAGGGCGGTTTTGAATTTCTCTTCCATCACATCGAAAGCCTGATCCCAGGTGATTGGGGTAAATTCGCCTTCTTTGTCATATTTACCGTTTTTCATACGCAGCAGCGGCTGCGTCAAACGGTCTTTACCGTACATGATTTTGGGCAGGAAATAGCCCTTAATGCAGTTCAGGCCACGGTTAACCGGTGCGTCCGGGTCGCCCTGACAGGCCACCACACGTCCCTGCTGCGTTCCGACCAGAACGCCGCAACCAGTACCGCAGAAACGGCACGGCGCTTTATCCCATTTAATGGCTTCCTGCTGACCAACAACGGCGCGGGCAACGCCCGGCACGCTGAGACCGGCAGCCGCCGCAGCGGCCGCAACGGCGTTAGCTTTCATAAAGCTACGACGACTGAGTTTCATGGTGTTTCCTCACCTTGCTCTTCCTGCTGGTGATAAACCAGCGACACCGCCAGCACGCCCTCTACGTTGCGTACTGACTCAATGGTTTGGATCAGCGTTTCGCTGTCTTCTGCTTCCACCACCACAATCAACTGACCGCTCGGCGCGTCGCTGACAGCAACTTCACAGCCGGGAAAGGCGTTCAGTTGGGTGCTGATGTCTGAAATTCGTTCGCTTTTGGCCTGCACGACCAGGCTGCAAACTTGCCAGTTAGTGTGCATGGAGATACTCCGCAGTTATGGCTGATACCGGACAGCTGGCTGCACATGCTCCACATCCGTTGCAAAGTTGGCTATTAAGTTGCGGCTGGTAGATCCCGGAGAGCGTCGGGCGAAAGATAATTGCCATTGGCTCACAGCTATCCTGACAGCGGCGGCATTCAACTGACTGATACGCCAGGCACGCGTCCCCAATGGTGAACTGCAAATCCCAGGCTCTGGTGTGGCGCGGAGAAAATAGCGATTCGGGGCAAGCCTGCGCGCAGGCGTAACAGAAGCTGCACTCGTTATTTTTGAAATTAACGCTCGGATAGCCGCCCGCGCCGCGTTGCAGAATGTTGTTTTCACAAGCATTAATACAGGCGTCGCAACGGGTGCAATGGGTCAGAAAATGAGATTCATCACCGGACCAGGGCGGACGGATACCGTTACTGGCTTTGCGCCAGCGACCAGTGAGTATGCCCCGACGGGATGCATCAATCTTCACATTGACCTTCCATCATTAACGCGCTTTGAAAATTGAGAGCGACCAAATAAACCGCATAATTAATAAGCCATTTTTATAGCCGCTAAGATATTAAAGGATGTGTCAAAGATGCATACCCCGATCGGGGTAAAACCTGTAGCAGGATCAAAAGAGTGGCGGGAAGCGTGGCAAAAACGGGCTTTTGCTCACATTTCAAATGGTTATAAACATATTTATATAGCGATTAATTCACCAGAGATATTTCTGCTGGTTTGCTCCCTCATCAGAATTTAACACTAAAAGAGCAGGTAAAATTGTCTAAATGTTCTTTAAGTTATTCATAAAGCAAATTAATAAATCTGATGAATATGTTAACCTTCAGCGACATCATCGGTGAAAACCTATAAATGAAGAAGGAAAGCAAAAAAATGAAGACCATTCTACCTGCAGTATTGTTTGCCGCTTTCGCTACCACTTCCGCCTGGGCGGCAGAAAGCGTCCAGCCACTGGAAAAAATCGCGCCTTATCCACAAGCTGAAAAAGGGATGAAGCGTCAGGTGATTCAGTTAACCCCGCAAGAAGATGAATCTACCCTGAAAGTAGAACTGTTAATCGGTCAGACGCTGGAAGTCGATTGCAATTTGCATCGTCTCGGCGGGAAGCTGGAAAACAAAACGCTGGAAGGCTGGGGCTATGATTATTATGTCTTTGATAAAGTCAGTTCCCCGGTTTCGACGATGATGGCCTGCCCAGATGGCAAGAAAGAGAAGAAATTTGTCACCGCGTATCTGGGCGATGCTGGAATGCTGCGTTACAACAGCAAGCTGCCGATCGTGGTGTATACGCCAGACAATGTAGATGTGAAGTACCGCGTCTGGAAGGCGGAAGAGAAAATTGACAACGCGGTAGTTCGCTAAACTGCCGTGAAGTGCGGCACCCCGTAGGTCAGACAAGGCGGTCACGCCGCATCCGACATCCAACGCCCGAGCCGGTTGCCTGATGCGACGCTGGCGCGTCTTATCAGGCCTACACCGCTGTGAAGTGCTCCACCCCGTAGGTCGGATAAGGCGGTTACGCCGCATCCGACATCTAACGCCCAAGCCGGTTGCCTGATGCGACGCTGGCGCGTCTTATCAGGCCTACACCGCTGTGAAGTGCTCCACCCCGTAGGTTGGATAAGGCGGTTACGCCGCATCCAACATCTAACGCCCGAGCCGGTTGCCTGATGCGACGCTGGCGCGTCTTATCAGCATACGCCACATCCGGCATACCATGCCGGATGTGGCGCATCATTACAACGCAATATCCGCCACTTCTTTTTGAACGGGTTGCGGTTTCAACTGCGGTTTCGGCGTACTATCTGCTGCCTGCGGCTTGTCGTAGTTCAACCCCAGCACTTCGCTGGTGTACTGCAACTCGCGTTCTGTTGCCGCTACATCACCGTTCAGCTTGCGTCCATAAGACGGAACGATCGCTTTCAACGTAGCCTGCCATTGCGGGCTGGAAACACGATCGCCAAATACTTTTTCCAGCAGATTCAACATAATCGGCGCGGCGGTTGACGCCCCTGGCGATGCCCCCAGGAGCGCGGCAATGGTTCCTTGCTGGTCACTGACGACTTCAGTACCCAGACGCAGTACGCCACCTTTCTCGGCATCACGCTTGATAATCTGCACGCGCTGCCCCGCTTGCCACAAACGCCAGTCCTCTTTTTTCGCCTGCGGATAGTACTCTTTCAACGCTTCAAAACGATCCTCTTCACTCAACATCACCTGACTCACCAGATATTTCACCAGATCGAAATTATCCAGCCCGACGTGCATCATCGGCATCACGTTAGAGGTGGTGGTGGAACTCATTAGATCCCACAATGAACCGTTTTTGAGGAATTTGGTTGAGAAGGTGGCAAATGGCCCAAACAGCACTACGCGTTTACCGTCCAGAACGCGGGTATCGATATGCGGAACCGACATCGGTGGTGCGCCAACGGATGCTTTACCGTAAACCTTCGCCAGATGGTGATTAACCACGTCCGGGTTTTCCGAAACAAGGAACTGTCCGCCCACCGGGAAACCGGCGTAGTCTTTCGCTTCCGGAATCCCCGATTCCTGTAACAGCTTCAGCGCCGCACCGCCCGCGCCGATAAAGACAAATTTGGCACGAATGTTCTGTGCAGTGCCATTTTTCAGATCGGCAACAGTAACGGTCCAGGTGTTATCGTCATTACGCTTTAGGGCGCGGACTTCGCTGCTGAGTTGCAGCGAGAAGTTAGATTTCTTCTGCAAGGAAGCAATTAACTGGCGGGTGATCTCGCCATAGTTCACATCAGTGCCAATTTCTGTGCGTGTTGCCGCTACTTTCTGTTGCGGATCGCGCCCTTCCATCACTAACGGTGCCCACTCTTTGATCTGCGCGTGATCTTCAGAGTAACGCATACCGCGAAATAGCGAGCTTTGTTGCAATGCGGCGTAACGGGCGCGCAGGAAATTGACGTTATCCTCGCCCCAGACAAAGCTCATATGCGGAACGGTATTGATAAATGAACGCGGAGTACGCAGCACGCCGCGCTCGACCTGGTGCGCCCAGAACTGGCGGGAAATCTGAAATGCTTCGTTAATGGCGACTGCTTTTTCAATACTGATGCTGCCATCGGCGTTTTGCGGGGTGTAGTTCAGTTCCATCAGTGCAGAATGCCCGGTTCCGGCGTTGTTCCAGCCGTTCGAACTCTCCTGCGCGACACCCTCCAGGCGCTCCACCATGGTCATCGACCATTCAGGCTCCAGCTCGCGTAAATAGGTCCCCAACGTGGCGCTCATAATGCCGCCGCCAATCAACAGTACATCAGTTTCCTGCTCCTCGGACGCTTTCGCTTTTGCCGCCATCGAAACGGCATTAAGCCCCACGGCCATCGAGAAGAGCATGGCAGTCACTTTTTTCATCTTGTTAATGCCTTACTTTTAGTCGCTTTATTGCAGGTGAGATTTGCGCGGCATCAACGGTAACACTTAAGTAACAACATTTAAATAATGTTTATAAATTATATTCTAATTTTAGAAACATTATAATTTCGTTGATTAATTATAGGGTTATTAGAAATGAAGGGATTTTTAGCATATTGACCTGGCGGCAGCAGTCCGCCAGGTCAGCGTCGTAATATTATGCCGTCCGGGCAACGGCATCACGCGAAGCGGCATCGCGCTCTTCGCCCGTCAGCTCGCTAAGTTGCCCATTGCGCATTTCCAGCAGGCGGTCGGCGTGGATAAAGTAATGATCATCATGACTGATGGCGAAAATAGTTTTACCCATCTCCTGCATCAGCGGCAGCAACACCTGATAAAACTCACGACGGAAGTGTGGATCCTGATCCGCCGCCCATTCATCCAGCAGGATAATATCGCGTTCTTCTGCCAGCGCCAGCAACAGCGCCACGCGTTTTGTCTGCCCTTTTGATAACTTCAGGTTAACAATACGCCCGTTGCTTAACTCAAGCTTATGAGCCATTTTCAGCTGCGCCAGCCACTTCTCAACCAGTTGCGGGTTAGCGGGTTTACCCTCCGGCCCCAGCAGTTGATCAAACAGCCAGACATCGGTAAACACTGCCGAAAACAGTTTGCGATAATCTTCCGGTTGTTCGCCGCTGACAGGTTTGCCATCCAGCAAGATTTCGCCGCTTTGTGGCTGATACAAGCCCGTCAACAACATCGCCAGCGTCGATTTTCCGCTACCGTTGCCGCCAATCAGAAACAGCAGCTCGCCACGTTTGATAGTGAGATTAATCGGACCAACGGAAAACGCGTTATCCTGATAAGCAAACGTCACGTTACGCAGCTCCAGCGTTTGCCAGTTGGGAAACGCCTGCGGGCGCGGAAACTCTGCTTTGAAAGGCGCGAGTGCGAATTTGTTCAGCTTGTTAAACGCCACCTGCGCCGTCAGCAGCGTCGGCAATGCGCCAACCGCCGAAAGCAGCGGCGTACGCAGGAATAAAAGCGTCAACGAATAGGTCGCGGCAACGTTGGTATCAGCCCAACCGAGACTGTTCGCCATCCAGAACACCAGGCCGATTGCGCCCAGCATCATGATATTTGACCAGTTCACGGCGCTAAGATGGAAGGTGTCTGCGCGAATAATATGATGGCGATACTCTTGCGCATCGGGGATGTAGAGGTTGTTAAACACATACTCGGCGCGTTCCCGGTTCAGAGTCAGCTCTTTGCGCCCTTCGAGTACGGTTTGAAAATCCGTGTACAGCTTGTCTTCGGTTTCACGCAGGGTCGCCATATGTTTGTACACCCGCGCCACCAGTACAAAACCACCCCAGATGGTGATCGCCATCCAGATAGCCGTTACCAGCAACATTTTGCCCGACAGCATCCACAGATACGCCGCGGAACCGATAGTGAGAATGATCCCCTGCACCAGTTCCGGAAGACGCACAAAAGCAATGGTGATATTGCGCACATCGCTGGTTAATCCCGCCAGCAACGAGGCGCTACCGAGTTGTTCAATGCGCTCGACGTGGGTATCCAGAATCCGCTTGATAAATTCACTACGCAGTCGGTAAACGAAGTGATGCCCCAAAGTGGTGAGCGCCAGTTGCGATCCGAGAGTGACTGCCATCAACAGCAGTAATAATCCAAGAAACTCCGGCAACACCAGCAGACTGGTATCCGCCGTTTCGATAAGACGCTGATTGATAAAAGCAATTAAGCCAATGCCTAATGCCGCACTGGCGAGGCTTAGCGCCATCACACTGATAAATGGCCAGCGATACTGCCGCCAGACAAGTACAAGAAGTTCCATGCAGAAAACCCGGACAATGAATTACAGCCCGCAGTTTAAACATCTTCGCGCGCACAGCAATAATAATTCTTATTTTTATTCTTTTTTACCTGCCTGACGGAATGTCAGGTTGTAGCGGCAGTCGGTGGTGAGTGGATGAAACCCCGCTTTCAACGGTTGAATACCGTGATAAAACAGCCGCGATTCACCGCCCCATACCACCACATCGCCATGTTCCAACAACAAACGTTTGAGCGGATCATTACGTTTCAGGCCGCCAAATTGAAAAATCGCGGGTAAGCCCAGAGAAACAGAAACAATTGGCGCGCGCAGATCCGGTTCGTCTTTATCCTGATGCAGCGACAGTTTCGCGCCAGGAGCGTAGCGGTTGATAAGACAAGCATCTGGCTGGAAATCTGGATAGCCCGCCGCCGTAGCCGCACGTTGACATAAATTATGAAAACTCTGTGGCATGGCGGGCCACGGTTTATTTGTTTGCGGATCAATGGGCGAATAGAGATAACCTTGCCGATGGCTCGTCCAGCCCAGATGCCCACAGTTGGTCATCGCCACCGACATGGTATATCCCCCGGGGGTGACCATCTGGCGAAACGGCGACTGGCTGGCAACGTCATTAATATCGCGGATTAGTTGCTCCGCAGCGTTAAAAGCAAAACGCCGTAAAATTACCGCTCCAGCCGCCAGTGGCTCTTGCCACGGTTCACCATCGGCAAACAGATCCAACATTACCTCTCCTCATTTTCAGCTTCGCGGCGCAGCAGTTGCGCTTTACGCGACACGCCCCAGCGGTAACCTGAAAGCGATCCATCACCGCGTACTACCCGATGACAGGGTATAACGATAGCCAGCTTGTTGGCGGCACAGGCACTTGCAACGGCCCGTACCGCTTTCGGTTTGCCGATGGCGTTAGCCAGTTGCTGATAACTGACGGTTTCACCGCAAGGTATCGTGCGCAGTGCCTGCCAGACTTGTTGCTGAAAAGCAGTGCCGCGAATGTCCAGCGGTAACGTCAGCGGCGTATCGCGTTGATTGAGGCTGGCGATCACTTCACGCACATGTTGCTGAAACATCAGATCGGCAGGCGCGTTGTCGGCAGCGGGAAACATTTGTTGCAACTCGCTGATTAATGTGGCGTCATCATCGCCCAGCAATATCGCGCAAATCCCCCGCTCGCTTTCTGCCACCAGGCAACGACCCAGCTCACAATCAGCCAGCGCGTAACGCACCGCCAGATTTTCGCCACCGTGACGGAATTGTTTAGCCGTCATGCCCAGCGTTTCATCGGCTTTGCGGTAGTAACTGCTGCTGTCGGGGAATCCGGCGTTAAGAATAGACGTCGTCACGCTCTCCCCTTTCGCCAGCGATTCGCGCAAACGGCGAGCGCGCCAGGCCTGTTGCCAGGCTTTAGGCGTCATTCCGGTAGTCGCTTTAAACAACCGATGTAGATGAAATGGACTCATCGCCACCTGGTCGGCTAAGGCTTCCAGCGTTACAGGCGTTTCCTGTTCCAGCAGTCGACACGCGTGGGTGATTTTATCCAACCGATGTTGCCGGGGATTGGCTTTGTCTGGCTGACAACGTTTGCAGGGGCGAAAGCCAGCGGCGAGTGCCTCACTGGCATTTGCGTAGAAGGAGACGTTTTCCCGCAAAGCATGTCTGGCGCGGCAAGACGGACGGCAAAAGATGCCTGTGGTACGCACGGCGAAAACGAATTCGCCGTCGGCATTCGGGTCGCGGGCTAAGACAGATTGCCAGCGTTGATCGTCAGTTAAGCATGTGGCTTTTTTCATAATCAGCTCCCTGGTTAAGGATAGCCTTTAGTCTGCCCGGTCACCATCACGCAAAAACCAACAATCTTGCGCTTTAATTTTTTTCGCTGACAAGGAAGCTTTTAAACTGTGGTGACATCCAGGTTTTAAAGCTATCGCCTTCTTTGGTGATCATATAAACCGCCAGCCCTTCCCGGCGAACAACCTCTTTGGCTTTCTCCGGCCCGAGTACCATCAAGCCAGTATCCCAGGCATCGGCTTCCAGCGCCGTCGGAGCAATCACCGTCACGGATACCAGATTGTGTTCGATGGGACGCCCGGTTTGCGGATCGATAACATGGGAAAGACGTTTGCCGTCCAGTTCGTAATAGTTACGGTAGCTGCCAGAGGTGCTAATCCCATGACCGTTGATATCCACCACAGCCTGAACCGCGTTTTCTTTATCGGTTGGTTTTTGAATCGCTACCCGCCACGGCTGGCCTTCACCGTTCATACCACGGCTGTTCAGCGCGCCGCCCACCGACACCAGATAGCGGGAAATCCCTTCCTGCTCCATCAAGCGTGCCAGGTGATCCGCCGCATAACCTTCACCGACGGTGGAGAGATCGACATATAAATCCGGCAGGTCTTTTTGCAGATATTGCTGATGCGACTGATTAATGACCGTCAGGTGCTGTAAGCCGGTTTTGGCTTTCATCGCATCAATCTGTTCCTGGCTCGGGATTTGTACCGGCTGTTGTTCCGGGCCAAAACCCCACAGATTCACCAGTGGCCCGACGGTTATATCCATCGCACCATCGGTCCTTGCGCCAATGCGCAGCGAGGTGGTGACGATATCGGCCATCGCTTCACTTACCGGCCACGGCGACAAACTTTGCGAGTCGTTAAAGCGCATCAGCGCGGAATCTTTTTTATAGGTCGAAAGCAGCTGATCGTCGGCGTCCAGCTGGGTCTGAATCTTTTCTTTAAGTTCGGCACTGCGTTTGGCATCAATGCCCGGGATGCTGGCACGCCAGAAGGTACCCATGGTTTTGCCTTCAAGAACGGTAACTTCAGTAGCGTGGGTTTTGGCGGGTTGTGGTTTTTGATCGCAACCAACAAAGAAGAGCGCGGCAGCCAGCAGTGCCACGCGGGTAAAGCTTATTTCCATACGTGATTATCCTCATGCGAACGGTCGCAAGAGTACACCAAAAAACTGTGTTTGTACGCTGAAAACAATGAAAAAAGGGCCCGCAGGCCCTTTGTTCGATATCAATCGAGATTAGAACTGGTAAACCAGACCCAGAGCTACGATGTTATCAGTGTTGATGCCAGCGTCACGAGTGAACTGGTTGTCGTCCAGCAGGTTGATTTTGTAGTCAACGTAGGTGGACATGTTTTTGTTGAAGTAGTAGGTCGCACCAACATCAACATATTTCAGGATATCTTCGTCGTCGTAGTTACGACCATTGATGACACCCAGGTTTTTACCTTTAGACTGCAGGTAAGCCAGGGACGGACGCAGACCAAAGTCGAACTGGTACTGAGCAACAGCTTCGAAGTTCTGTGCTTTGTTCGCCCAACCCAGGGAACCTACGCGAGTTGCGTTGTAGGTCTGGGTGTACTGAGCAGCCAGGTAGATGTTGTTAGCGTCGTATTTCAGACCACCAGTGTAGGTTTCAGCACGGTCGCCAGTACCGATGTAGTTACGAACTACACCATTGCTGGTGTAGCTACCATTTTGATCATCAGTACGTTTGGAGCTGGAAACTGCAGCACCGATACCGAAGCCTTCGTAATCATAAGTGATAGATCCGCCGACACCGTCGCCATTCTGACGCAGAGCACCACGACCATTGTTGGTCATGCCTTCGCCGCTTACGCTACCGTTTTTGCCCTGGTACTGAACAGCAAAGTTCAGACCGTCAACCAGACCGAAGAAGTCGGTGTTACGGTAGGTCGCGAAGCCGTTACCACGCTGCTGCATGAAGTTGTCAGAACCGTAGGTGTCGCCACCGAATTCTGGCAGTACGTCGGTCCAGGAAGTTACATCGTAAACAACGCCGTAGTTACGACCGTAGTCGAAAGAACCTACATCCTGGAATTTCAGACCTGCGAATGCCACACGGGTCCAGGAGTTTTCTTTGTTGTCTTCAGAGGTATTGCCCTGGATCTGATATTCCCACTGGCCGTAACCGGTCAGCTGGTCAGTAACCTGAGTTTCGCCTTTGAAACCAAGACGTACATAGGTCTGGTCGCCGTCTTCTGACTTGTTGTCAGAGAAATAGTGCAGGCCGTCTACTTTACCGTACAGATCTAATTTGTTGCCGTCTTTGTTGTAAACTTCAGCAGCGTTTGCTGCGCCTGCTACCAGCAGAGCTGGGACCAGGAGGGACAGTACTTTAACTTTCATGTTATTAACCCTCTGTTATATGCCTTTATTTGCTTTTTTATGCCACTGCATACTGATTAACCCTCATTAATCAGTCGGCAAGTCCATTCTCCCCAAAAATGCAGAATAATCCAACACGAATATGATACTAAAACTTTTAAGATGTTTCATTTATCGCTATAGATGTTTCAAAATGTAAATGCAAGGGAACTTTTTAAGATTATTGCGGAATGGCGAAATAAGCACCTAACATCAAGCAATAATAATTCAAGGTTAAAATCAATAACTTATTCTTAAGTATTTGACAGCACTGAATGTCAAAACAAAACCTTCACTCGCAACTAGAATAACTCCCGCTATCATCATTAACTTTATTTATTACCGTCATTCATTTCTGAATGTCTGTTTACCCCTATTTCAACCGGATGCCTCGCATTCGGTTTTTTTTACCCTTCTTTACACACTTTTCATTATTCTGTGCTACCACATAAAAACTATAACGCTTGTTAACTATTTCACAAATAATTAACATCAGCATAATTTCCAGCAATCTTTGTTTATTTGCAATTATTTTCGTTGGGCTTTTTGTAGGTTATTTGTACAGCAAAATGGCGCTTGTACATCTATTTCCCCCAATGCAGGATGATAAATATCACGGGAGAATAGAGAATCATCAATCAGGTAAGAGTCTGGAATTTCACACTGTACCCTTTATACTGCCCTATCACTTCGCGAAGTTTTAACAGGTCATAAACACGAATGCGTCAGAAAGAGACAACGGCCACGACCCGCTTTTCACTCCTACCGGGGAGCATTACCCGCTTCTTTTTACTGTTGATCATTGTGTTACTGGTGACGATGGGTGTAATGGTACAAAGCGCCGTTAACGCCTGGCTGAAAGATAAAAGTTACCAGATTGTCGACATTACCCATGCTATCCAAAAGCGCGTCGATAACTGGCGTTACGTGACCTGGCAGATCTACGACAACATTGCCGCGACGACCTCCCCCTCCTCCGGCGAAGGTTTACAAGAGACGCGCCTGAAACAGGATGTCTACTATCTGGAGAAACCACGCCGCAAAACGGAAGCGTTAATCTTTGGCTCTCACGACAACTCAACGCTTGAGATGACTCAGCGGATGTCCACTTATCTGGATACATTGTGGGGCGCAGAAAATGTACCGTGGTCGATGTATTACCTGAATGGTCAGGATAACAGTCTGGTGCTGATCTCAACCCTACCCCTTAAAGATCTCACCTCCGGATTTAAAGAATCGACCGTCAGCGACATTGTTGATTCACGTCGTGCAGAGATGTTGCAACAGGCCAACGCCCTCGATGAACGCGAAAGCTTTTCTAACATGCGCCGCCTGGCCTGGCAGAACGGTCATTACTTTACATTGCGTACTACCTTTAACCAGCCAGGACATCTGGCAACGGTCGTGGCTTTTGATCTGCCGATTAATGATTTGATCCCACCGGGTATGCCGCTGGACAGTTTCCGCCTTGAGCCAGACGCGACGGCAACGGGAAACAATGATAATGAGAAAGAAGGGACGGATAGCGTCAGTATCCACTTTAACAGTACGAAGATTGAAATCTCCTCGGCACTCAACTCTACCGATATGCGCCTGGTCTGGCAGGTTCCTTATGGCACCTTATTGCTGGATACGTTGCAAAACATTCTGCTGCCACTGCTGCTGAACATCGGTTTGCTGGCGCTGGCGTTATTTGGCTATACCACATTCCGCCATTTCTCCAGCCGCAGTACAGAAAACGTCCCCAGCACGGCGGTCAATAACGAATTGCGCATTTTACGGGCAATCAATGAAGAGATAGTCTCACTGCTGCCGCTCGGCCTGCTGGTTCACGATCAGGAATCGAACCGCACTGTCATAAGTAACAAAATTGCCGATCATTTGCTGCCGCATTTGAATCTGCAAAACATCACCACCATGGCGGAACAGCATCAGGGGATTATTCAGGCGACGATCAATAACGAGCTGTATGAGATCCGCATGTTCCGCAGCCAGGTCGCGCCGCGCACACAAATTTTCATTATTCGCGATCAGGATCGCGAAGTGCTGGTAAACAAGAAACTCAAGCAGGCGCAGCGTCTGTATGAGAAAAACCAGCAGGGGCGGATGATCTTTATGAAAAACATTGGCGATGCGCTGAAAGAACCCGCACAGTCCCTGGCGGAGAGCGCGGCTAAACTCAACGCCCCGGAAAGCAAACAACTGGCGAATCAGGCAGATGTGCTGGTGCGGCTGGTTGATGAAATACAGTTAGCGAACATGCTTGCGGATGATAGCTGGAAAAGTGAGACGGTGCTGTTCTCCGTGCAGGATTTAATTGATGAAGTTGTGCCTTCAGTGTTGCCTGCCATCAAGCGTAAAGGTCTGCAACTGCTGATTAACAATCATCTGAAAGCACACGATATGCGCCGCGGCGATCGCGATGCCTTACGACGTATTTTGCTGCTACTGATGCAATATGCCGTGACCTCAACGCAATTGGGAAAAATCACCCTTGAGGTTGATCAGGATGAGTCCTCCGAAGACCGCCTGACGTTCCGCATTCTGGACACGGGAGAAGGCGTAAGTATTCATGAAATGGATAATTTGCACTTCCCGTTTATCAACCAGACCCAAAACGATCGCTATGGCAAGGCGGACCCGCTGGCATTCTGGCTGAGCGATCAACTGGCACGTAAACTGGGCGGTCATTTAAACATCAAAACGCGGGATGGGCTTGGTACACGCTACTCTGTGCATATCAAAATGCTCGCAGCTGACCCGGAAGTTGAAGAGGAAGAAGAGCGTTTACTGGATGATGTCTGCGTAATGGTGGATGTTACTTCGGCAGAAATTCGGAATATTGTCACTCGCCAGTTAGAAAATTGGGGTGCAACCTGTATCACACCCGATGAAAGATTAATTAGTCAAGATTATGATATCTTTTTAACGGATAATCCGTCTAATCTTACTGCCTCTGGCTTGCTTTTAAGCGATGATGAGTCTGGCGTACGGGAAATTGGGCCTGGTCAATTGTGCGTCAACTTCAATATGAGCAACGCTATGCAGGAAGCGGTCTTACAATTAATTGAAGTGCAACTGGCGCAGGAAGAGGTGACAGAATCGCCTCTGGGCGGAGATGAAAATGCGCAACTCCATGCCAGCGGCTATTATGCGCTCTTTGTAGACACAGTACCGGATGATGTTAAGAGGCTGTATACTGAAGCAGCAACCAGTGACTTTGCTGCGTTAGCCCAAACGGCTCATCGTCTTAAAGGCGTATTTGCCATGCTAAATCTGGTACCCGGCAAGCAGTTATGTGAAACGCTGGAACATCTGATTCGTGAGAAGGATGTTCCAGGAATAGAAAAATACATCAGCGACATTGACAGTTATGTCAAGAGCTTGCTGTAGCAAGGTAGCCTATTACATGAACAATATGAACGTAATTATTGCCGATGACCATCCGATAGTCTTGTTCGGTATTCGCAAATCACTTGAGCAAATTGAGTGGGTGAATGTTGTCGGCGAATTTGAAGACTCTACAGCACTGATCAACAACCTGCCGAAACTGGATGCGCATGTGTTGATTACCGATCTCTCCATGCCTGGCGATAAGTACGGCGATGGCATTACCTTAATCAAGTACATCAAGCGCCATTTCCCAAGCCTGTCGATTATTGTTCTGACCATGAACAACAACCCGGCGATTCTTAGTGCGGTATTGGATCTGGATATCGAAGGGATCGTGCTGAAACAAGGTGCACCGACCGATCTGCCGAAAGCTCTCGCCGCGCTGCAGAAAGGGAAGAAATTTACCCCGGAAAGCGTTTCTCGCCTGTTGGAAAAAATCAGTGCTGGTGGTTACGGTGACAAGCGTCTCTCGCCAAAAGAGAGTGAAGTTCTGCGCCTGTTTGCGGAAGGCTTCCTGGTGACCGAGATCGCTAAAAAGCTGAACCGCAGTATTAAAACCATCAGTAGCCAGAAGAAATCTGCGATGATGAAGCTGGGTGTCGAGAACGATATCGCCCTGCTGAATTATCTCTCTTCAGTGACGTTAAGTCCGGCAGATAAAGACTAATCACCTGTAGGCCAGATAAGACGCGTTAGTGTCTTATCTGGCATTTGCACCGATTGCCGGATGCGGCGTAAACGCCTTATGCGTCCTACGATTCCCATTATTTCAACAGATTACATCAAAGTAGGCCAGATAAGACGCGTCAGCGTCGCATCTGGCATTTGCACTGAATGCCGGATGCGGCGTAAACGCCTTATCCGTCCTACGAATCCCGCGATTTCCTGACCCTCTCGGCATATAACGTCAGCGTCTGTTTTATCACATCCAGCGTTACCGGCTTCGACAGGCAGCTGTCCATACCGGACTCCAGACACCGCTGCTTCTCTTCAGCCAACGCATTAGCAGTTACTCCGATTACCGGCAACGTCAGTCCCAACTGACGAATGCGTTGCGTCAAGCGGTAACCATCCATATTTGGCATGTTGACGTCGCTAAGCACGATATCAATATGATTCTTGCTAAGTACATTAAGCGCATCGACGCCATCATTCGCGGTTTTACATTGATAGCCCAACGATCCCAACTGATCTGCCAGCAAACGCCGGTTAATCGGATGATCATCCACGACCAGAATCATCATATCGTCATTATCGCTGACCGCTTTGTCCGTTGACGGCAGAGCGTTAGCAGGATCGTCGCTCTCCATCTCGATCAAATAAATACGCGCCAACAATGCCGGTAGCTCATGCGGAGCAGCCACACTGTGTACCCACTCCCCTGGCGCTTTCTCCAGCGGAATACCAATATGGCGACGACAGAAGGTCACTACCGCTCTGCCCTGCCATTTTTTACTCACTACCTCGTCAGTGATCAACACATCTTCGGGAGTCGGTTCCTGCCCTTCGTATGTTGTAACGACGATGCCGCTGCGCTGCAAACTGGTTTCCAGGAACTGACAGAGCGACGCATTGCGGACCGCCAGCCAGCAGCGTTTACCACTCAACCCTTCCACGCCTTTTTTCTGCGGGTACTGAGCGCCGTACAACGGAATACGCACGGTAAACTGGCTGCCCATTCCCGGTTCTGAATCTACCGAGATATCGCCGTCCATCATGCTGATCAGTTTTTCACAAATCGCCAGACCCAGACCGGTCCCCTGGAAATTACGCTGTACGCCCGTTCCGACCTGGAAGAAGGGATCAAACAAGCGCACCACTTCTTTCGCCGGTATCCCCACGCCGGTATCGCGAACACGGATAGAGAGATAATCGCCATCCGCGCGAACATGCAAAACTATACAGCCGGTATCGGTGAATTTTATGGCGTTACTCAACAGGTTGGAGATGACCTGCTGTAAACGCATCGGGTCGCCATTTAAGGCCACTGGCACATCCGGTTCAATAAAGCAGTACAAGCCTAACTGCTTGCGTACCACCAGCGGTAAATAGTTGGCGGTGATGTGGTTCATCACTTCACGCGGTGAAAACTCACGCGGTTCGATCTTCAACTGTTCCGATTCAATCTTCGAGAAATCGAGAATATCGCTGATAATTTTCAACAACAGGCTGGAAGAGTTGTTCATTGCCGTCACCAGCCGATCGACGCCTTTCGGTAACTCTTTGGTTTGCAACAGATCCAGGTTACCGATAATGCCATACAGCGGCGTTCGCAGCTCATGACTGACGGTGGCAAGGAACATCGATTTTGACTGGCTCGCCTGTTCCGCTGCTTGTGCCATCTCCTGCAACGACTCTTCCATCTTCACGCGCGAAGAAACATCCACCAGCACACAAATGGCCACGTTTTCATTACGATAGCGCGAATGGACGAAGCTGATTTGCAGATTGGTATTGTTGCTGGTCAGGACATCAACAAAATTGACCTGCTGCCCACAGATAATTTGCGTCAGTCGTTGGCGGTCCTCATGCGTAAGCATATTGAGATAGGTATGCGCCAGTTCGTTACTTAAAATATTGACGCCATCAGCGGTACGCAAAATGCAGATACCCACTGGCGCGGAGGCGACAATCTTGCGATTGAACTGCTCATGTTCTTCCAGTCGCAGGGCGTCGCTTTCCGCCGGAATGAAAATACGTCGCTCGTACATCCGTGCGAGAGTAAACAATGCAGCTCCGGCAAGCACATTCAGCAAAATTGCGTTAAGGATCAACATGCGAATGCGTTCCAGCACCTTATCAACCGGCACCGAATACACGATGCTTAGCGATGAGGGTGGCAGATTTTTCTTCAGCACCAGCTCCCGGAACCCTTCCGTATAGCCAAACCAGGAGCGTTCCTGCATCCAGCGAGGATCGCCCTTAATTTTACTTTCTGGTCCGGTAAGCGAAATCAGGGTATGACCATTTTCATCAAGAATGGTAACCCCCATCGGCAACGTACCCGGTAAGAAAAAGTTCTCCATCCGGATGGTCTGCTCGACACCCAAAAGCGCCTGCAACCGGTTCGCCAGATAAACTGGCGTCAACGCGTAAAAATACCCGACGCCAGGGCGCGGACCTTCGCTGATCCAGTAGAGGTTACTGCCGCTATCATCTTGTGGTGCATTTCGATATTTATTGATGCGTTCATGCAAAGCTTTCAACGCGGTATCGCGTTCCACTGGCATATCACGCAGACCGAAATTAGCCATGCAGAGGTTATCGCTGCCGATTAAAAATACCCGGTTTAGATCGTAAGCCGCAGAAAAATTATCGCGCCAGTAGCGCATAAACCACGCCAATGACTCCAGAGAACCTCGCCAGGTGTTACTCATTGCGGAACAATCGGAGTCGGCAAACAGCGGTTCAAACGCAGGCACATCCGCCTGCGTTTCTCGTCCACGCGGGGAAAGCACACCGTTTTCTGCCGATAAGCGATTTTCGGCGATGTACTTCAGCTCTTTCATCACATCAGAGGTGCGTTGAATAAAGCGCTGAGCCTGATCGGAACTCAGATTAAATTCCTGACGAATTTCCGATTCTCGCTGATGTAACGCATTAACGATGTAAAAAACGGATGAAAAAGCAATCAACAGCCAGAGCACTAACGCCAATGCTCTGAACATGTAGCGCGAGGCTTTCAGGGTTGTACGAAAAGAAGCAAGGTATTTCAAAGGGGCGAAGCTCCGCCTCAGGTGACCGATGGAGTGTGGTTAAGGTAGCGGTAAAAGCGTGTTACCGCAATGTTCTCTCTTCTCTGGAATATGATACACCGCCGAGAAATCATCACCTTAACCTCTGATAATCGTCATATACCGGACAAGACTAGTGGATTTCAGCATGCATTATATGAAGTGGATTTATCCACGCCGCTTACGCAATCAAATGATCCTGATGGCAATCCTGATGGTCATTGTCCCAACGCTTACTATTGGTTATATCGTAGAAACGGAAGGACGTTCAGCAGTCTTATCTGAAAAAGAGAAAAAACTTTCTGCCGTGGTCAACCTGCTTAATCAGGCACTAGGCGATCGCTATGATCTCTACATCGACTTACCACGTGAGGAGCGTATCCGCGCATTAAATGCAGAACTTGCCCCCATTACCGAAAATATCACTCACGCCTTCCCTGGCATCGGTGCTGGTTATTACAACAAAATGCTGGATGCGATAATCACCTACGCGCCTTCAGCGCTATATCAGAATAATGTCGGCGTTACCATTGCCGCAGATCACCCTGGTCGCGAAGTCATGCGTACAAATACCCCTTTGGTTTATTCAGGCAGGCAGGTGCGCGGCGATATTTTGAATTCAATGCTCCCCATTGAGCGTAATGGTGAAATCCTCGGCTATATCTGGGCCAATGAATTAACCGAAGATATTCGCCGCCAGGCCTGGAAAATGGATGTGAGGATTATCATTGTGCTCACCGCCGGTTTGCTGATAAGCCTGCTATTGATTGTCCTTTTCTCCCGTCGCCTGAGCGCCAATATTGATATCATCACCGATGGCCTCTCGACTCTGGCACAAAATATTCCCACTCGATTACCACAATTGCCCGGTGAAATGGGGCAAATCAGTCAGAGTGTTAATAACCTCGCCCAGGCACTGCGTGAAACGCGGACACTTAACGATCTGATTATTGAAAACGCTGCCGATGGCGTCATTGCCATTGACCGCCAGGGTGATGTAACCACCATGAACCCAGCAGCAGAAGTTATCACTGGCTATCAACGCCATGAACTGGTAGGGCAGCCTTACTCCATGTTGTTCGACAATACTCAGTTCTACAGTCCAGTACTGGATACGCTGGAACATGGCACCGAACATGTGGCGCTGGAGATCAGTTTTCCAGGTCGTGACCGCACCATTGAACTCAGTGTCACTACCAGTCGTATTCATAACACGCACGGTGAAATGATAGGTGCTTTGGTGATTTTCTCTGATTTAACTGCCCGCAAAGAAACCCAGCGCCGCATGGCGCAAGCAGAACGCCTCGCCACACTGGGTGAGCTGATGGCTGGCGTCGCGCATGAAGTACGTAATCCGTTAACGGCTATTCGTGGTTATGTACAGATCTTGCGCCAACAAACCAGTGACCCAATACATCAGGAATATCTGTCCGTAGTACTCAAAGAAATCGATTCAATTAACAAAGTTATTCAGCAATTGCTCGAATTTTCACGTCCACGCCACAGTCAATGGCAACAAGTCAGCCTCAATGCATTGGTTGAAGAAACTCTGGTACTGGTACAAACCGCCGGCGTACAAGCGCGGGTCGACTTCATAAGCGAACTGGATAATGAATTAAGCCCGATTAACGCCGATCGTGAACTGCTCAAACAGGTACTACTGAATATCCTGATCAATGCCGTCCAGGCTATCAGTGCTCGAGGGAAAATTCGCATTCGAACCTGGCAGTACAGCGACTCACAACAGGCCATTTCGATAGAGGACAACGGCTGTGGCATTGATCTCTCGCTGCAAAAAAAGATCTTCGATCCCTTTTTCACCACCAAAGCCTCAGGAACCGGGCTTGGTCTGGCGTTAAGTCAACGCATCATTAATGCCCATCAGGGTGATATTCGCGTCGCCAGTTTGCCGGGCTACGGCGCAACCTTCACGCTTATTTTACCGATCAACCCGCAGGGAAATCAGACTGTATGACTGCTATTAATCGCATCCTTATTGTGGATGATGAAGATAATGTTCGCCGTATGCTGAGCACCGCTTTTGCACTACAAGGATTCGAAACACATTGTGCGAACAACGGACGCACAGCATTACACCTGTTTGCCGATATTCACCCTGATGTGGTGTTGATGGATATCCGCATGCCAGAGATGGACGGCATCAAGGCACTAAAGGAGATGCGCAGTCATGAGACCCGGACACCCGTTATTCTGATGACGGCCTATGCGGAAGTGGAAACCGCCGTCGAAGCACTACGCTGCGGAGCCTTCGACTATGTTATCAAGCCGTTTGATCTCGATGAGTTGAATTTAATCGTTCAGCGCGCTTTACAACTCCAGTCAATGAAAAAAGAGATCCGTCATCTGCACCAGGCACTGAGCACCAGCTGGCAATGGGGGCACATTCTCACCAACAGCCCGGCGATGATGGATATCTGCAAAGACACCGCCAAAATTGCCCTTTCTCAGGCCAGCGTCTTGATTAGCGGTGAAAGCGGCACCGGGAAAGAGTTGATTGCCAGAGCGATTCACTACAATTCGCGGCGGGCAAAGGGGCCGTTCATTAAAGTCAACTGCGCGGCGCTGCCGGAATCGTTGCTCGAAAGTGAACTGTTTGGTCATGAAAAAGGTGCATTTACTGGTGCTCAAACCTTGCGTCAGGGATTATTTGAACGTGCCAACGAAGGTACTCTGCTCCTCGACGAAATTGGCGAAATGCCGCTGGTACTACAAGCCAAATTACTACGCATTCTACAGGAACGGGAATTTGAACGGATTGGCGGCCATCAGACCATAAAAGTTGATATCCGCATCATTGCTGCCACCAACCGCGACTTGCAGGCAATGGTAAAAGAAGGCACCTTCCGTGAAGATCTCTTTTATCGCCTTAACGTTATTCATTTAATACTGCCGCCTCTGCGCGATCGCCGGGAAGATATTTCCCTGTTAGCTAATCACTTTTTGCAAAAATTCAGTAGTGAGAATCAGCGCGATATTATCGACATCGATCCGATGGCAATGTCACTGCTTACCGCCTGGTCATGGCCGGGAAATATTCGAGAGCTTTCCAACGTTATTGAACGCGCCGTCGTGATGAATTCAGGCCCGATCATTTTTTCTGAGGATCTTCCGCCACAGATTCGTCAGCCAGTCTGTAATGCTGGCGAGGTAAAAACAGCCCCTGTCGGTGAGCGTAATTTAAAAGAGGAAATTAAACGCGTCGAAAAACGCATCATTATGGAAGTGCTGGAACAACAAGAAGGAAACCGAACCCGCACTGCTTTAATGCTGGGCATCAGTCGCCGTGCATTGATGTATAAACTCCAGGAATACGGTATCGATCCGGCGGATGTATAACACCAAAACTTGCTATGCAGAAATTTGCACAGTGCGCAATTTTCTGCATAGCCGCTCATTCTCCTTATAAATCCCCATCCAATTTATCCCTTCATATTCAATTAGTTAAATAACTAAATCCAATAATCTCATTCTGGCACTCCCCTTGCTATTGCCTGACTGTACCCACAACGGTGTATGCAAGAGGGATAAAAAATGAAAACAAAATTGATGACATTACAAGACGCCACCGGCTTCTTTCGTGACGGCATGACCATCATGGTGGGCGGATTTATGGGGATTGGCACTCCATCCCGCCTGGTTGAAGCATTACTGGAATCTGGTGTTCGCGACCTGACATTGATAGCCAATGATACCGCGTTTGTTGATACCGGCATCGGTCCGCTCATCGTCAATGGTCGAGTCCGCAAAGTGATTGCTTCACATATCGGCACCAACCCGGAAACAGGTCGGCGCATGATATCTGGTGAGATGGACGTCGTTCTGGTGCCGCAAGGTACGCTAATCGAGCAAATTCGCTGTGGTGGAGCTGGACTTGGTGGTTTTCTCACCCCAACGGGTGTCGGCACCGTCGTAGAGGAAGGCAAACAGACACTGACACTCGACGGTAAAACCTGGCTGCTCGAACGCCCACTGCGCGCCGACCTGGCGCTAATTCGCGCTCATCGTTGCGACACACTTGGCAACCTGACCTATCAACTTAGCGCCCGCAACTTTAACCCCCTGATAGCCCTTGCGGCTGATATCACGCTGGTAGAGCCAGATGAACTGGTCGAAACCGGCGAGCTGCAACCTGACCATATTGTCACCCCTGGTGCCGTTATCGACCACATCATCGTTTCACAGGAGAGCAAATAATGGATGCGAAACAACGTATTGCGCGCCGTGTGGCGCAAGAGCTTCGTGATGGTGACATCGTTAACTTAGGGATCGGTTTACCCACAATGGTCGCCAATTATTTACCGGAGGGTATTCATATCACTCTGCAATCGGAAAACGGCTTCCTCGGTTTAGGCCCGGTCACGACAGCGCATCCAGATCTGGTGAACGCTGGCGGGCAACCGTGCGGTGTTTTACCCGGTGCAGCCATGTTTGATAGCGCCATGTCATTTGCGCTAATCCGTGGCGGTCATATTGATGCCTGCGTGCTCGGCGGTTTGCAAGTAGACGAAGAAGCAAACCTCGCGAACTGGGTAGTGCCTGGGAAAATGGTGCCCGGTATGGGTGGCGCGATGGATCTGGTGACCGGGTCGCGCAAAGTGATCATCGCCATGGAACATTGCGCCAAAGATGGTTCAGCAAAAATTTTGCGCCGCTGCACCATGCCACTCACTGCGCAACATGCGGTGCATATGCTGGTTACTGAACTGGCTGTCTTTCGTTTTATTGACGGCAAAATGTGGCTCACCGAAATTGCCGACGGGTGTGATTTAGCCACCGTGCGTGCCAAAACAGAAGCTCGGTTTGAAGTCGCCGCCGATCTGAATACGCAACGGGGTGATTTATGATTGGTCGCATATCGCGTTTTATGACGCGTTTTGTCAGCCGGTGGCTTCCCGATCCACTGATCTTTGCCATGTTGCTGACATTGCTAACATTCGTGATCGCGCTTTGGTTAACACCACAAACGCCGATCAGCATGGTGAAAATGTGGGGTGACGGTTTCTGGAACTTGCTGGCGTTTGGTATGCAGATGGCGCTTATCATCGTTACCGGTCATGCCCTTGCCAGCTCTGCTCCGGTGAAAAGTTTGCTGCGTACTGCCGCCTCCGCCGCAAAGACGCCCGTACAGGGCGTCATGCTGGTCACTTTCTTCGGTTCAGTCGCTTGTGTCATCAACTGGGGATTTGGTTTGGTTGTCGGCGCAATGTTTGCCCGTGAAGTCGCCCGGCGAGTCCCCGGTTCTGATTATCCGTTGCTCATTGCCTGCGCCTACATTGGTTTTCTCACCTGGGGTGGCGGCTTCTCTGGATCAATGCCTCTGTTGGCTGCAACACCGGGCAACCCGGTTGAGCATATCGCCGGGCTGATCCCGGTGGGCGATACTCTGTTCAGTGGTTTTAACATTTTCATCACTGTGGCGTTGATTGTGGTGATGCCATTTATCACCCGCATGATGATGCCAAAACCGTCTGACGTGGTGAGTATCGATCCAAAACTACTCATGGAAGAGGCTGATTTTCAAAAGCAGCTACCGAAAGATGCCCCACCATCCGAGCGACTGGAAGAAAGCCGCATTCTGACGTTGATCATCGGCGCACTCGGTATCGCTTACCTTGCGATGTACTTCAGCGAACATGGCTTCAACATCACCATCAATACCGTCAACCTGATGTTTATGATTGCGGGTCTGCTGCTACATAAAACGCCAATGGCTTATATGCGTGCTATCAGCGCGGCAGCACGCAGTACTGCCGGTATTCTGGTGCAATTCCCCTTCTACGCTGGGATCCAACTGATGATGGAGCATTCCGGTCTGGGCGGACTCATTACCGAATTCTTCATCAATGTTGCGAACAAAGACACCTTCCCGGTAATGACCTTTTTTAGTTCTGCACTGATTAACTTCGCCGTTCCGTCTGGCGGCGGTCACTGGGTTATTCAGGGACCTTTCGTGATACCCGCAGCCCAGGCGCTGGGCGCTGATCTCGGTAAATCGGTAATGGCGATCGCCTACGGCGAGCAATGGATGAACATGGCACAACCATTCTGGGCGCTGCCAGCACTGGCAATCGCCGGACTCGGTGTCCGCGACATCATGGGCTACTGCATCACTGCCCTGCTCTTCTCCGGTGTCATTTTCGTCATTGGTTTAACGCTGTTCTGACGGCACCCCTACAAACAGAAGGAATATAAAATGAAAAATTGTGTCATCGTCAGTGCGGTACGTACTGCTATCGGTAGTTTTAACGGTTCACTCGCTTCCACCAGCGCCATCGACCTGGGGGCGACAGTAATTAAAGCCGCCATTGAACGTGCAAAAATCGATTCACAACACGTTGATGAAGTGATTATGGGTAACGTGTTACAAGCCGGGCTGGGGCAAAATCCGGCGCGTCAGGCACTGTTAAAAAGCGGGCTGGCAGAAACGGTGTGCGGATTCACGGTCAATAAAGTATGTGGTTCGGGTCTTAAAAGTGTGGCGCTTGCCGCCCAGGCCATTCAGGCAGGTCAGGCGCAGAGCATTGTGGCGGGGGGTATGGAAAATATGAGTTTAGCCCCCTACTTACTCGATGCAAAAGCACGCTCTGGTTATCGTCTTGGAGACGGACAGGTTTATGACGTAATCCTGCGCGATGGCCTGATGTGCGCCACCCATGGTTATCATATGGGGATTACCGCCGAAAACGTGGCTAAAGAGTACGGAATTACCCGTGAAATGCAGGATGAACTGGCGCTACATTCACAGCGTAAAGCGGCAGCCGCAATTGAGTCCGGTGCTTTTACAGCCGAAATCGTCCCGGTAAATGTTGTCACTCGAAAGAAAACCTTCGTCTTCAGTCAAGACGAATTCCCGAAAGCGAATTCAACGGCTGAAGCGTTAGGTGCATTGCGCCCGGCCTTCGATAAAGCAGGAACAGTCACCGCTGGGAACGCGTCTGGTATTAACGACGGTGCTGCCGCTCTGGTGATTATGGAAGAATCTGCGGCGCTGGCAGCAGGCCTTACCCCCCTGGCTCGCATTAAAAGTTATGCCAGCGGTGGCGTGCCCCCCGCATTGATGGGTATGGGGCCAGTACCTGCCACGCAAAAAGCGTTACAACTGGCGGGGCTGCAACTGGCGGATATTGATCTCATTGAGGCTAATGAAGCATTTGCTGCACAGTTCCTTGCCGTTGGGAAAAACCTGGGCTTTGATTCTGAGAAAGTGAATGTCAACGGCGGGGCCATCGCGCTCGGGCATCCTATCGGTGCCAGTGGTGCTCGTATTCTGGTCACACTATTACATGCCATGCAGGCACGCGATAAAACGCTGGGGCTGGCAACACTGTGCATTGGCGGCGGTCAGGGAATTGCGATGGTGATTGAACGGTTGAATTAATCAATAAAAACACCCGATAGCGAAAGTTATCGGGTGTTTTCTTGAACATCGACGGCGAAGGTAACCCCATTAATCACCAGTCAAAACTTTTCACCAGCGTCAGCTCGCCAGCATTACGCATCGGTACAATAAATGTTTCCTGTTTCTCATTGACCGATCCTTCATCGGTGATCAGCGTCAGTTGGGCGGTGGTTAATTCCGTTTCGCTGCGCCCACCATAGTAGTTGATATACACCTGATAGCGCCCGTGAATTGGCGCGGGCATGGCGAAAATCTCGGGTCCGTACCCCGTCGTGACATCCATATCCAGTGCACCACTGTTTTTCAGCACGGTGTTACCGTACCAGGCGTGTTCGCCATCGGGCGTAACAACGTGAAGGTCGAGGTCGGTATTGTCCGTATCCCACGAGAGAACCAGCCGTAAACGTGCACGAATCGTTCCTGTACCCGGCGTTGAGTAAAACTGCATTTTTTGTCGGCTTTGCCCATCCGGGCTGATGACCTGCACGCTGTTGCTGCCTTCAGTGAAAATATAAGGGCGTGCAAATGAACCATCGGATTCAATTCTCTGCGGCATACTGGCACCGTTGACCACCAGCCGGCCCTGCTGAACTTTACCCGCCGCAGCATAATTCTTTATTTTGCCGCGGATCTGCGCTGAGATATTTTGATCATCTGCCATGTTGACGGACGACGCCGGGTAATTGATCGATTGTGAAAAACTGGCATCTTCGCCCTCTGCCGGATGCCAGCCTGAGAGCGGTGCATCAATCTCGACTTCCTGCACACCTTCACTGTGAGCGACAGGCGAAAGCGCCACCAGTAACAACGGAAGAAAAATCTTTCGCATAGCATTAGTCCATTAATAATTGTCGGGTCAGCGTTTCGATATAGTTCTCATCAAGCCCGGTGGGATAACCATCAAAGGCCAGGTGCAGATACTCATGGGTTAAATCCAGCCGATCCTGAAGCGTAAAGAAGTTACGAATAAACAGCCGTTTCTGCTGCCGATCGGTATAGGGGAAACCTGAGACTAAACGGCAAACCGCAAACACGTCTGGTTCGTTGTACCCCGTCTCAGCTTGTAATATACGCCGCCACTGCGGCATTTTTTTCGCCAGCCAGGCTTTCGCTTTGGGTAATAACTGGCAGGTTGAGCGTGGCGCTCCCCAGCGGCTAAGACTGTTGTCGGGATAAGCAAACGCGAGTATCTGATCGTAACGCTCTCCCTGCCCCGCCTGGGCCGTGGCTTGCCGCCAGGAAAGTGTCCCTTCGGTAGCGCGACTGCCATGATAATGAACCGGATCGCCTGCATAGATGAGATCCTGCGTCCAGGCGGTCATCGTTCGCGCCCCCGTGGTCGCTGGCGAAGCAGAAACACGCTGCGTGGCGCTGCTGTCGGGGATGGTCAGGCAATCGCCTTCCCGATTGGCATTTTGCTGTAAAAAAGTGCGAATCGCCACGGTCATGGCTTTCGCTGCCTCAGGGGGCGTACTTTTCGCCTCGCGATCCAGAACTCTGGCAACGTACTCTTCACGATCGAGATGCGACTGCAATTTCAGTTTGCCCTTTTCGCTCAGTAAGGTCGTCTCACCGTGGCTGACAAACGTAATGTGGTTACCATTAGTAAACGTCACACGATAGCGCCCATTAAGTACGCCGGGATTTACTGCCGTCGTACTCTTTTCCGCTGTGATTTTCTTCAGCGGATAGCGGGCAAACAGCTCCACCTCTACACATTGCCCACTGGCAACCTGCGTCGGCACTGGCAAAACCCGATTAAGCACCGTCGCATAACGGGTTAGTACCGTTTTGCTGGTGCCACTGCCAGTAACCCACAGCGGTGTACCATCGGTTAACCAGCCAGCAAAACCACCCTGACGGATTTCCTGTTTATCATCGGCAAACCAGCTCCAGGTTTTCACCCGTACCCGACTACCGAGCATGGATGCGACACCGATTTTCGCCTCGTCCAGCACCACATCCAGTAAGACTTCCTGAGCTTTGTTTTGCGCGGGTAACGTCGCTAATGAATCAAGCAGCGATTTAACCGTTACCGAGGTTTCTGGCTTCAGCGTAGTCAGAGACGCTAACCACGCAGGTGCCTGACGCTGTTGCCAGTATTGCCCCCACACATCTGCGCCAATATGCAACCGCTGCGGCGCAAAATAGAGCCCACAGGAACGTACCAGCGCGGTATCGCGCGTTATGCTCTCCCCAGCCTGACAACAATAAACCTCTTCCGGGGAGTTTCCGCGACACTGGTAGGGCTGCTCCGGTTGATGGGTATCCTCCAGCCAGGCGTAAACATACAGTTTCCACAAACTCCCTAACGGCGTGGTGAGCGAGTCAGGTAATGCTGAGACTTTGGTCACGCCTGATGACGACAGCTGATACAGTTGATCGTGCTGCGCACCGCGCAGCACCAGTTGTAACGGCGTCTCCTCCGCAAGTGTTGGCAGAGTAACCAACGCCAATAGCCAGACGATTCTGCGCCAGTTCACTTATTTCACCTGCATCCCGGTCCATTCACTCCCTGCCGCAACACTTTGCTGCGCAGGTGCATAGGAACGCACATAACGAGCAGGAGGCAGAACGAATTGCCCTTTTTGCGAGAAGCGCAGCAAATGGCGGAAAGTGACCGTTCCCGTCAGTTCTTTCACCGGCACCATATAGGCCAGTTCGCCCATTTCATTTCGCGCTTTTTCCAGCAATTGCCCCTGCTGTTTCGCGGCGTTGGGTTTATTGACCGAAATGCCCCATGTTGTGCGCTCAACGTCGGCTCCCGGTGGCAGCGGTACTTCCACCTGACCGTAGCGCAGAACTGCATCCTGCTCGCTGGTAAGCGTGATTTCATCGAGATACAGCGCATCGCTGTCAATCTCATTGCTGGTCACCGGTTGCAGAATAAAGCTCATCTCTTCTTCACCAGGGATAAGCCGATACAACTGGCGTTCAACGGTCACCGAAATGTTACTTTGTTGAGCCATTTTTGCCGGCTCACGCCAGCGGACCTGCACATTTTGCGGCGATAATTCGTCACCAAAAGAGAGAATGTCCGGCACGCCCTGACCAACCCAACGCCAGTCTTCGCCCCCTCCAGTTAACTTATGTTTAGCCCATGCGCCCGCAGGCGCAGGCAAAACAACTGGAGGCATTGTCGCCATATATTTCGCCAGCCAGTTCATGGCCAGCGCGCGCTCAATAGTGGATTGCTCAGCGGTCAAACCACTTAAAATAGCGGCCGTCTGGGTAGCGTCGCCACCGCTATTAAGCAGCACAACCGTGTGCGCCAGCGGCTGATTGCTGTTTGCCGCTTTATCCCACGCATATTGCTGAACCTGTGGCATCACCGTGGACTTCAACTGCGCTTTTTTCAGCAACGTCATGGTTAAGACGTTTGCCACCGCATCTGCCAGTGGAGACTCCGGTGTATCGAGGATCAGGCTATCATTGATATCGCGGGTGTCTTCCTCAGAGAAATCTTCAGTTTTAGTTCCGCGCCGGGCGATAGCTTCATCCAACCCTTTCAACAACGTTTTGCACGGCAAATTCATCTCCTGCGCCCATGCCAGCACCAGCGCCCGATGCAATAACGGCATGTTATCTGCCTGCTCCGCGTAGCTGTCGAGCATATGCTGCCAGTATTCCGGTTGTTGCGTTACGCCGATCGCCTGGCTGGCCTGCCAGTCGGCGTACCATGCCCATGCCGTAAGGAAGGCGTCACCATTGCCATCTTCACCCCACCAGGTAAAGCGCGCTCCGGGCCCCGCCAGTTGCATCAGCCGCAGACGGTTATCCTGAATCATCTGACGAATGTCGTTAGCGGCGGCACTTTGATGATCGGCAAGCGAACGCCAGGCGAGACTGAGCGGGATCAGACGGCTACCGGTGTTGATTACGCCACCCCACGGTTCATCGACTAACGCATCAAGATTGTTGCGGAAAATCTCCTGCGGCGTTTCACTACTTTGTAGCCGGATATTGCTCGCCTGCTCGGGCAACATCAGCGCGTTATCGCCACCACCGAGCATGACATTTTTCTGCTGTTCAACGGGCCAGCTGTTATCCACAAAAGACAGTTTTGTGCTAATGCTGTCCTGCACTTGCCCATTTTGTTGCAGTTCTGCACTTAACAAGCCAGATTGCTGAATATTCTGCGTCAGCGAAATATAATTCGCCCCTTTGTGCAGCGTCAGCGTCTGGCGCATCTCAGCGCCTGCAAATTTAGTCACCAGCGCCACCGGTTCGTTATCCTGCTGACTGAAGATAAACAGTCCTGCCGCCGGTTTGTCGCCCACGCGATACACCGTTGGCATACTCCACTTCATGTAGAGATTTTTTTCCGAACGCAGATAAGCACGCCCCTGCCCGACCAGTCCGTCGCCGTTCATCCCACGCGCGGTGATACGCCAGCGGGTTAACGAATCAGGCATCAGGAACGTGAAATACGCTTTGCCTTGTTTATCGGTTGTGAGTGACGGCATCCATGCCGCGGTATCCACCTCTTCACGCCGTGGACGTTCAAGCATTTTTACTCGCCGCTCGCTGCGGTTAGTTGCGCCAGGCGCAACCGGCTCGCTGGAGAGCGCCTGGTCGTAGCTGATAAACGACAGACTGGAGCTGGTACGCACATTGTTACGCCCCAGCGGATAGAAAAATTTGCCGATATTCGGCGCGATTTCTGGTTGCAGCGCGTAGATCATTTCATCGACCACGCCTACCGTTAGCTGCGCAGAAACAGGTTTACCTTTCAGCGACGAGGTTAATTCGACATTGACCAGTTCACCAGGCTGGTAATGGGTTTTGTCCGTTTTCACCCGGATATCAAGCTGAGGAACGGCAACTTTGATCCCGGCGTTCTGAAAACTGTACTGACCATTACGGGTATACAGCACCGAAAAAGTGATGTTAGGCGCAAAGGAATTGCTCACTGGAACCCGGGCTTCATACTGGGTATCGTTTAAACGTTGTAGCGTTAGCCAGTTTGCCGGATGCGAAAGCAGCGACTGCTGTTCCACGCGATCGCGTTCCAGCGTCAATAATGCTTCATCAATTGGCTCCGGAAAGGTAATCAGCATCTTCGCGGTTTCGCCTGGCTGGTACAGCGTTTTATCCGCCACGATATCTACCGTACCAGTATGCGCCGTGCTGCCCTTACCGCTGACGGCATGACTTAACCCAGCGAGAATTAAGCCGTCTTTATCGCGTAATGTCAGATTGTAGTTGCCAGGTTTAGCGAAATTGACGGTAAAGGATTTGCCGCCTGACGGTAGCTCTCCGCTATGGCTCGTGCGGTCTTCGAGACGCAACCATTCATACGTAACAGGAACCTGTTTTGAAGATTCCAGCGCGGCATAACGGAACACAACCGACTCGCCGCTATTACTGTATTGTGCGGCGGTACTTAAAGAGTAATGCGCCAGGCCGCGTTCAATGAGGATCTCTTTGGTGGTGGTGACGCGATACGCCGCGCCGTCACTGGCGGAGACGGTTAACAAATAGCGGCTCGGTTTATCGGCGGCGGGGAGATTTAACGTCACATGACCGCTGGCGTCGGACACCGTTTCGCTGCCTTCCAGCGACACGGGGAAACGTCCGGCATAACGCAAATCGTTACCGACCATTGATAATTGCTGAGCGCGCAAACTTAACTGCACGCGGGCATTTTTTACCGGCTCGCCATCCGGGTAGAGCAGTTGCAGTTTGCCGCTGACCGCTTCGCCAGTTTTGAACTCTTTTTTGTCGAGAGCTAAACCAATCTCGAAATGTGGCTTGATGTAGTTTGCCACGCGAAAACTGCTGCTATAGACCTGATTGCGGTAAGCAAGACGTAACTCATAACCTCCGGCTACGGCATTTTCTGGCAGGCGGAAACTTCCCTGCCCGCCATTGCGCGCATCCAGCGTGACATTGACGGTTTGCAACAGACTGCCGTTGGCGTCCAGCACCGAAAGCTTCGCCGGGGCGCTGACGATGGGGGATGAATGCAACGGATCGTGGAACTCGCGGCCGATCACTTTAACATCGACACGATCGCCTGCGCGATATAGCGGGCGATCGGTAAAAATATACAAGCGGGTGTTGTAGATTTCGCTTTCGTAGAAGAAGTTCTCGGAGACAAAAACGCCGCCTTCAGCATCCTTACCCAGAATGTATGAACGTTCTGGCGATATATGTTGTAACTGCAAGGTACCGCTGTCATCGGTCACACCGCGGGTCATCACGCCAAGACCGTCAGTCCACAAGATCTCTGAGCCGGGCTTCGCTTCACCCTGTTTTTTACCCGCGGTCCACACCAGAAGCTCTTTGCCTGACACTTTGCTAAGCGCCACGGTATCGGAAACAAACACCACCGTCGTCGCCCGATACCCACCAACCATCGCCTCGACGAGGTACAGTCCCGGCTCTTGTTGGCCGAGAGGAATATAAATGTTACCCGGCTGCGGCGAGATGAAATTGCTGGATGCGCCTTCCAGTTTTACCCCTTGCTGCGGCTCGAACGGTTTAGCCTGCCATAGTGGATAACGGAACTGTTCCACCAGGGGATATTTTTTCAGCGGGGAAAACTGGTTGTTCTGTACATAACGGGAAGGTTTAATAATGGCATTGCCGAGCTGTAATTCGGGTAACGCCTGAGTCACATTCTGCCGTGACTGAGAAGAGAAAGTACGCTGCATCACGCGGCGAGATTTGCCGTACCAGTTATCCCACAGCCAGGTTAGCGTATTGTTCAGCCCGTCGCCCAGATATTGCGGTTGCACCACAATGCGATGCAGGTTTTTCTGCTGGCGCAAAAATGCCATCGGGTCAGGAATACGATACAGGCGAACGTCCACGCCGCCGTACTCTTCCATCTGATAGCGCCGATAATCACGCCCCGGCGCTTCCAGTCGCACTTTCGCCTCTTCACTGCTGCTAAAACTGCTGTCAGCAAGCAAAAAGAATGTTCCCCCGGCAGGCGGCGCATAGTTGCTGGAAGGAAGCGAATCATCAGCATTAGCAAGCCCTGTTCCCACAAGAGACAGGGACAAGCACGCTGCTATCGCGCCAGAAAATTTAAACGATAAATGCCAATGAAATTGGGATTGGAATCGTTGGGTATCCATCGGGTGTCCTTCCATGTCATAAGTTGTTGCAGACTGACTGCGCGCATTCCGTTGTCAGTTTTCGTGGCGCTTCCGGTGTGGTAGATGACGTAACGCCCCATCCAGACCATTAAGTGCTGGGCATCGCCCTGATCGAAAAAAATCATATCGCCAGGCAGCGCCTGGTTTATGTCCTGGCCAATAAACTGGCTGTTGTACTGAATCAAATTAATCGCGGTCACATAGGGGCCGGTTTTCCCGTTCCCCTGATTCCAGTTTTGCGCCAGTTGACGCTGTTCAGGTGTTAGCGTCATCTCTGGCGGCAAATACTGGCTAGATAAACCGTTACTTTTTAGCCATTTACTGTCGTGAACTTTCAGCGTCTCGTTCGCCGCAAATCGCACCAGGCCCGCACAATCCTGCTGATACCAGCGTGGACTTGGCCCCTGGCGGAGCTGTTCTTGTGCAATGCGTACAAACCAGGCGCGAAACAGCCCGGATTGTTCGACATTCAGCATTTCGCTATGGACAACAACACAACACAGCCAGCAAATCAGCGCCAGCAGCCCGTGCCTCATAGCGGCTGCCAGGTTATGGGTAGCCACTGCCAGGCGGCACCGGGTTCCATCTGGGCCAGCTTCATGACATAACGCGGTTGTTGAGATAAAGCGTCCAGCTTCGGCATTAATAAAGTTTGTGCGGCGTTATAAAAAACCGGTTCGAGATTCTTCGGCAGACTGGTCAACGTTTCGTTACGCAGCAGTTTCGCTATTCCTTGTGGATTGATATAGAGCGGAACGATGCCATCAGTGGGTATTACATCCACCATTGCCGGGCGGGTTTTATTCAGTGTTTGCAGCGCGTTATTAACCAGCGTGTCATCGAGGGAGAAAAGCAGCGTTTTGTTTTGCATCGCCAGCGACACACGGAAAAAATAATCCGACATTAATTGATCGGGTTGCGCCGCCTGCGCTTTCGGATACTGGCCGTATCGGGAACTCACTTCGCGACGCCAGATTTGCGCTTCGCCCTGCTGAGTCTGGCTTACCGGCAAAACACCTTCTGGCGCTTTGCTTTCGTGCGCACCAATATTTTGCGTAAACAGTTTCCCTGGCAATTGCGCCTGTTCGGCAGTGCCATCAAACTGACCGACAAACAGCGGGGTTTGCAATTTTGAGTTTTCATACCAGCACAGCCCCGCGGCACCGTCTAACGCCCCATTCAGCTTGTCGTTTTCCTGGCTGATGTGCGAAAGCATCTCTTCGGCAATACCGTGTGAATACGGCACCGCCACACAGAAGCTGGCTCCGGCAGGCATACTGTTCCATACCGGCGTAAAATCGAAACTGGCATCTACGCTGGCGGATTCATCATTTAACGCCACAAAACTGTGCCAGCCGTCGTTACCCATTTCGAAGTGTACGCCAGCAAAAGAAGGCATTAACCGCTGGTAGCCAAACCCCAGCCACCTGGCGCTGACTACGATGCGCTGGCGTACTGGCGTTTTTTCGGCAGTACGCTCTTCCAGGCCAAAGCTTGCTTGCCAGCGTTTTTTGCCGCTCAACAAATCACCTGCGATCGCCGTGGCTTCGGTATCCTGCTGATCATCTTTAAACAACATATCCGTGCTGGAAAACACCAGCATCTTGTCCTGATAAGTCGCGAACATCAGGGCGTTATTGCCGTTATAGCGCAACTGATAAACAGGAACAGTTTCACTATTTATCTTGATGCTACTGATTTCCGTTTTGCTTAACTGGCTGTCGCTGGTAGCGGCAAACAACAATGGCTCCAGCAGTTTGCTTAAACCACTGCGCTGGATCAGCACCATATAATGTGAAAGATGGCCTTGTTTATCGTGCCACAGCGCTGCCTGCGCGGGCTGATCTAAGAGTGACGAAAAGAGCTTATCTTTCAGCGTGAGATCGTGTTCATAGACAATACGACGAATGCTGCCTTCAATGCCCAGACGATCGGCATGATTCTGATAATAGAAAACGAAATCTTCGCTCAGAACATCGTGGAGAAACGGAATGGTGATGAGATCTTTGGGAAGCTGGCTCAGAGAGTCGCTGTCGAGAAAGAGGTCCGGCTCATTGAGATCGATTTGCAGATTGTTGTGCACCACCAGCGGCGACAACGTTTTTTCTGGCCCACTGCCAGCATATTGCAACGCCCAGACGCCAGCGGAAAGCAGTGCTATTGCGCCAAAACCTACAAGACCATAGAACCGCCAGCCTTTCGCTTTTTTTCACCACTCATTGCCACATTCCTTGTGTATAGCCAGCCATTTTTTACGGGCACAGCCAAACTTTACCGTGCCCTAATACGACAAAAGCCCAGACTTTGCAGCCTGGACTTTTCAATTCAAACAAGGGAGATAGCTCCCTTTTGGCATGAAGAAGTAAAATTATTCTTCTTCTGGCTCGTCGTCAACGTCCACTTCCGGAGCGATTTCATCGTCTCCTTCCGCGGCACTGCCATCGATGGTGTCCAGATCTTCCTCGTCAACCGGTTCAGCAACGCGTTGCAGACCCACTACGTTTTCATCTTCCGCAGTACGGATGAGGATCACGCCCTGAGTGTTACGGCCCACGATGCTGATTTCCGAAACGCGAGTACGCACCAGCGTACCAGCATCGGTGATCATCATGATCTGGTCGCAGTCATCTACCTGCACCGCGCCAACCACTAAACCGTTACGTTCGGTAACCTTGATGGAGATAACCCCTTTCGTCGCACGCGACTTGGTTGGGTATTCCGCCACTGCGGTACGTTTACCGTAACCGTTTTGCGTTGCGGTGAGGATTGCCCCTTCGCCACGCGGTACGATCAGAGAAACGACTTTATCGCCTTCGCCTAAACGGATACCGCGCACACCGGTGGTGTTGCAGCCCATCGCACGGACGGAAAACTCTTTAAAGCGCACCACTTTACCTTCGGCGGAGAACAGCATTACTTCGTCTTCGCCGCTGGTCAGGTCAACGCCGATCAGCTCATCGCCTTCAACCAGTTTGATCGCCACTTTACCGGCAGTACGCAGACGGTTGAATTCGGTGAGGACGGTTTTCTTCACAGTACCGTTAGCGGTCGCCATGAAGACTTTCACGCCTTCTTCAAACTCGGTCACCGGCAGGATCGCGGTGATACGTTCGTCCTGCTCCAGCGGCAGCAGGTTGACGATCGGACGACCGCGCGCGCCACGAGTGGCTTCCGGCAACTGGTAAACTTTCATCGAATAGACGCGACCACGGCTGGAGAAGCACAGGATATGGTCGTGGGTATTCGCCACCAGCAGTCGGTCGATAAAGTCTTCTTCTTTAATACGTGCAGCAGATTTACCTTTCCCGCCACGACGCTGCGCTTCGTATTCAGAAAGCGGCTGATACTTAACGTAACCCTGGTGAGAGAGCGTCACGACCACATCTTCCTGAGTGATCAGATCTTCCAGGTTGATGTCTGCGCTGTTGGCAGTGATTTCAGTACGACGTTTGTCACCGAACTGTTCACGAACCAGCTCCAGCTCTTCGCGGATCACTTCCATCAAACGATCGGCGCTACCAAGAATACGCAACAGTTCCGCGATCTGATCCAGCAGCTCTTTGTATTCGTCGAGCAGTTTTTCGTGCTCAAGGCCGGTCAGTTTCTGCAAACGCAGATCCAGAATCGCCTGAGCTTGCTGTTCGGTCAGGTAGTACAGACCATCACGCACGCCGAACTCTGGCTCCAGCCATTCCGGACGCGCAGCATCGTCACCAGCACGTTCGAGCATCGCGGCAACGTTGCCCAGCTGCCACGGATTAGCAACCAGCGCAGTTTTCGCTTCTGCAGGCGTCGGCGCATGACGGATCAGTTCGATGATCGGGTCGATGTTCGCCAGCGCCACGGCTAATGCTTCAAGGATATGAGCACGATCGCGAGCTTTACGCAGTTCGAAAATAGTACGACGGGTCACCACTTCACGGCGGTGACGAACAAACGCCGCGATGATGTCTTTCAGGTTCATGATCTTCGGCTGACCATGGTGCAATGCCACCATGTTGATACCGAAAGAAACCTGCAACTGGGTCTGGGAGTAGAGGTTGTTGAGCACAACTTCACCGACCGCATCGCGTTTCACTTCAATCACGATGCGCATACCGTCTTTGTCAGACTCGTCACGCAGCGCGCTGATGCCTTCCACGCGTTTTTCTTTTACCAGTTCCGCAATCTTCTCGATCAGGCGCGCTTTGTTTACCTGATACGGAATTTCGTGGACGATAATGGTTTCACGACCGGTTTTGGCGTCAACTTCCACTTCTGCGCGAGCGCGGATATACACCTTGCCGCGACCGGTACGGTAAGCTTCTTCAATACCGCGACGACCGTTAATGATTGCCGCCGTCGGGAAGTCCGGCCCCGGGATGTGTTCCATCAGCCCTTCAATGCTGATGTCTTCATCATCAATATACGCCAGACAACCGTTGATGACTTCCGTCAGGTTGTGCGGCGGGATGTTGGTTGCCATACCTACGGCGATACCGGAAGAACCGTTCACCAGCAGGTTAGGAATTTTGGTTGGCATGACGTCCGGAATTTTTTCCGTGCCGTCATAGTTATCAACGAAATCGACCGTCTCTTTTTCGAGATCGGCCATCAGTTCATGGGCAATTTTCGCCAGACGGATTTCCGTATAACGCATTGCCGCCGCAGAGTCGCCGTCGATAGAACCGAAGTTACCCTGACCGTCTACCAGCATATAACGCAGCGAGAATGGCTGCGCCATGCGGACGATCGTGTCATAGACCGCCAAGTCACCATGGGGATGGTATTTACCGATTACGTCACCAACGACACGGGCAGATTTTTTATAGGCTTTGTTCCAGTCATTGCCTAGTACGTTCATGGCGTAAAGTACGCGACGGTGTACCGGCTTCAGGCCATCTCGGACATCTGGCAGCGCACGGCCAACAATGACCGACATCGCATAATCCAGATAGGAGCTCTTCAGCTCTTCCTCAATGTTGACCGGTGTAATTTCTCTCGCAAGGTCGCTCATCTAACCGCTATCCCTCTACTGTATCCCGGATTCAAAGGTCGCAAATTATAACACAGCCGCGCAGTTTGAGGTAAACCTATACGCTTTATTCACATCCAATGCCTGATATACTCGTTTGTCTTGCCAATTACGGAGTAGAAGTGCCAATGAATGCCGAAAAATCGCCGGTAAACCATAACGTAGACCACGAAGAGATCGCTAAATTTGAAGCCGTCGCCTCCCGCTGGTGGGATCTGGAAGGTGAGTTCAAACCGTTGCACCGCATTAACCCGCTGCGTCTGGGCTATATTGCCGAGCGTGCTGGCGGTTTATTTGGCAAAAAGGTGCTCGATGTCGGTTGTGGCGGCGGCATTCTGGCCGAGAGTATGGCGCGCGAAGGCGCGACGGTGACCGGTCTGGATATGGGCTTTGAGCCATTGCAGGTGGCAAAACTGCACGCGCTGGAAAGCGGCATTCAGGTGGATTATGTGCAGGAAACCGTGGAAGAGCACGCGGCAAAACATGCCGGGCAGTATGATGTGGTGACCTGCATGGAGATGCTGGAGCACGTCCCCGATCCGCAGTCAGTGGTCAGAGCCTGTGCGCAACTGGTGAAACCAGGCGGCGATGTCTTTTTCTCGACACTTAACCGCAACGGCAAGTCATGGCTGATGGCGGTGGTTGGTGCGGAATATATTTTGCGCATGGTGCCCAAAGGCACGCATGATGTGAAGAAGTTTATTAAACCGGCAGAATTGCTGGGCTGGGTGGATCAGACCAGTTTAAAAGAGCGGCATATCACTGGGCTGCATTACAACCCGATCACTAATACTTTTAAACTCGGCCCCGGCGTGGATGTGAACTATATGCTGCACACGCAGAATAAGTGAGGTTGATGTTTGGCCGCGCCAATGCCTGATGCGACGCTTGCCGCGTCTTATCAGGCCTACAAATGCTCCCCGTAGGCCGGATAAGGCGTTTACGCCGCATCCGGCAACCGTGCCGACTAGACAGTGATTACCATTTCACCGTCATCGACAAAAACCCTGCCGTCTGGGCAAAATCATCACTCCCTTTCTGCCACGCCACGCTGCCGCGCAGGGACACTCGCTGACTGATATTGCCCGTGACTCCCACTTTTATTTCACCCCGTTGCTTCACCGCATCGTCACTGATAGTGCTGCCATCCTCTTCAATTTCCGTCGAATGGGGATCGTGATAATAATTCAGATCTAATGTTGGTATGACATGAACAGCGGTACGCCATTCGCTGTGTAAACCCAGCCGCGTCTGAATATCATCACCCTGCGATTGTGACACGCGCGCACGGTTAGCGGCGGTAAAATCATCCTGCTGCACGCCCTGATAAATCACCTGCGCCTGCGGTTCAATCACCACACCACGCCCCGGTAACCACTGATACCCCGCCTCCAGCGAGGCGATAATCCCCGACGAGTGGTAATGATCTGTGCCATCTTCTTGTTCGGAAACATCATTGCTAAACCACGCGTATTGCAGCCAGCTATCCAGTCAGGCCCCTTGCTTCTGATTACCGTGCTGAAACCAGCTTGATGTCAGCCCAACGGCATAACCGTGGTTCTGGTTATCGGCGCGAGTTCCGGTCATATTCGAGCGGCTGTCGCCCTGGTTATCGCTGTAGCCACCAACAATCCCAAGCATCCACTCGCCATCCGTGCCCCAGCGCCCGCTAAACAGATCGCCGCTAAGTTGCACCGTAGAAGTGTCTTCATGTTGAGCCAGTTGCCCCGCTGCTGTGTAATGATAATCTCCGCCGATAACACGTAAATTCAGCGTCTGACCATCGCCACCTGCGTGATCGCGTCGCTCCATCATAAACGCCTGATTTGCCGCCCGCAGGTTATTGAGATAACCGCCAACTTTGGCATTCAGCACCGGCTGGTAAACAGGCACAGGGGCCGGGTCGGGGGTTGGGTCAGGATCCGGCGTGGGATCAGGATCGGGAGTCGGGTCTGGCTCAGGTGGCGATGGCGGCGTTACTTCTTGCGATCGCAGATACCAGTCGTTGTTATCTTCCACCAGCGTGTAGTCATACGCTCCCATATTGACGTAGCCGCTGCCTGCCAGACTGAACTGCGCATTGTTTTGAAACTGCGTGGGATCAGCTGCGAAATCAACCACTTTAATGCCTGTCGATGTCGGCTCACCAATCCCTGTAATGGAGTTAACCACCACAGTTGTGTTGCCAGCAGTATTACCGTTCATCACCAATTGATCGCTTACCGAGTCATCGCCGTTTAATTCGCTATCGAGCAGTAGCGTACCGCCGCCGGTATAATCACCGTTTACCGTCAGCGTATCGCCAGCGACGCCATTTTGCAGGCTAACCGCACCGGACGTATTGGTCAGATTGCCATTAACCGTCACGTTGGAAAGATAAGTCAGGCTGTCAGTTTCAAGGTTGGTATTAAGCTCACCTGTCAACGTCACACCATCGGTGGCATTCACCAGCGTCCCATCGCCGTTAAATAGTGAGGCATTAAGGGCGACGGAAGTATCCTGCCCGGTCAGGCGCAAAACCGTACCATCGCTGATGTCGATAGTGCCGCTGGAAATAGCATCAATTGACTGAATATCCTGATCCGCGCCAGTAACGAACGTTGCCCCATCACCAACCCACAGTGACGAAGCATAAGGAAGGATATCAGCAACATCACCTTTCAGGGTGCCTTCTTCGACACGTACCGCCGACTGCGTTGTACCGCTGGCGGTCAGCTCCAGTGTACCAGCCCCCGTTTTAGTCAATGTGCTACCCTCATCCTGATGCTGCCCGCTGCTGTCAGCCATCAGTGCGCCCCACTGCGTGTCTACCCCCGCATCAACTGCCACTTCACCGTCGGCGCGCATTTCAATATCACGTCCGTGGCCTGCCGCATCTGAACGCGTGTCAACGTCGGAGGTAATCTCCATCACGCTTTCTTGTTGCTTATCGGTAAAGATAACCTGGCGGTTATAGTGGGTATCTCCAAGCTGCGAGTTGTCGCTCACCATCAGCGTACCGGAGGCGATTTGTGTTGTGCCCAAATAACTATTATTGTTTGCCAGACTTACCTGCCCGTCGCTCGCATCGACCACCACGTAGACGCCATCTTTCCCGTCGCCGCCGATATGCAAATTGTCGCCACCTGCAAGATCTACCACATCCTGACTGCCGATAACCGTTCCGCTGCTGCCACTGACTTCAAGGCCATCGTTGTATGATGTGCCGCTCTGCCAGGTGGAGAAATCAGAGAGATCGAGCACACCGCCGTTTAACACGATCGACTGCGGATCGTCCTGGAGAGCGGTAAGATCTGCCGCGTCGCCTTCCAGCGAAAGCACCGCACCATCATCAACGACTATATCGCCGGTTAGCGCCATCGACTGCGCCCCTGCCAGCACGTAGCTGCCGTTTTGCGCAATGGTGAGCTGACCAGCACCTTCGATGATGCCAGCAAAACTGCCCTGATTAACAGTAACGTTGCCACCAGCATCGATATTTAAAGTGCCATTCTGAAAGCCCGTCAATGCGTGCACAAAAGTTTGTTGGGTCGAGCCAACGTTTAGCTCAGCCTGATTCTGATACTGATCAATACTCCCTATCGTCAGACCGTAGCAGTCTTGCGGATCGTCCTGGCAATGCGTATCGCCGACATTCATCAGGGAGTTGCTGCGGCCCAGGGTAACTTCACCGTTTTCAATCTGCATCTCACCAGTAAAGTCATTGTTATCTGCATTAAGTACCAGATCGCCGGAACCTGTTTTGGTGATTAACCCGGTACCAGCAATAGAGTCAACAGCTCCGTCATTCTCTGTATTGCCAATAACCAGCGTTTTTCCGTCGGCAATATCAAAGGTAACTTCACTTAAGCCGAGATACATAAAGCCACCCGCCGCAGAGGAAGGACCATCTCCATAGCCTGCTGCGCTATTGTTCTCATCGACTAACACGCCTCCGTTCTGGCTGTAGCTGTCATCAACAGAAATATCAATAAGATAGGGAGCCGTCACGCTATTGGTATATATCGCCCCGCCATAACCTTCGGCAGTGTTATTTGTAAAGGCAGTGTTATTTACTATCGTATAACCTGAAGGATGCTTGCTGTCGCTATTATTATCGGTAACATCGATTGCCCCGCCATCGCCATCACTGTAACTTGTTGATGTATATGCCTGGTTGTTATCAAAAATAACATCACTTAAATAAACGTCATTATTAATGGTATAAATTGCGCCACCTTTGCCATCATTAGCGATGTTATTGCGAAACATGGCGTTAGTGACACGTAAATCGACGGCACCAGTATCGTTAGTACCAGAAGAATAGATTGCGCCACCATAGCCGCCTGCGACGTTACCGGAAAAAATAACATCAGTAAGATTCAGCGTTGAGTTTTCTTTAGCAAATATGGCCCCGCCGTTATTATATTCTCCTGTAACGGTGTTATTGGCAAACAGAGTCATTCCAGTTTCATTTTCTGGTAATAGTGAAAATTCCGCTCCTTGTTGCAAAAATACGGCCCCACCGCTGGCGTTATTGGTCATATCCGAAAAAACCAGCCATTGCCCATCAGCGATACTCCAGTCCTGCGTAATGCCTGAAAGGCTTTGCCTGCTGGCCTGACAACTCGCTTTGACATCATATCCCTGGCATGAATCAGTGACCGCCGCGACACCGTTAGCAGAGAAAAGAGATGCAATCATTGACGGGAGTAAAGATAAATACTCCTTGCGTAGAAAGATAATCCGCATATTAATCTAACCATCATTTTCTATAAGACGGCGTATTTAATCGCATTATACGATATGGAATATCTTTCTTTTGTAAATTGTTCAACCCGGTGCAATGGCTATTTTGTTATTATTTGATGAATAATATCAGTGCGTCATAATTCAAGTTAATAACCTTCAGGGATATCAGTTATATTTAAACTAAATTAAAGTCATGAATAATTTTCTTATAATATAAGGTAAATTAACAAAATGGCTTAGCATTTAACAATAACCGAATAGAAAACAACCATTTCGCCATCAACAATCTCTTACATTCGCTTATATATTGACCACAACTGATACATCAGATTATGTGATGACTCGTGCTTAGATCAATTTTTGCAATCATTAGCAAAAAGATTAATAAACCATCTATATCAATTTATCTAACCTATTATGCCGTTCAAGAAATCGCCGAACAGTTATTTTTAACAAATTTTTCTCTTCCCATTGACTTTCCCGGACACCTTGTCTGACCTAAGGTGCGCGAAAGCCACTTTTTCCTTCCTGAGTTATCCACAAAGTTATGCACTTGCAAGAGGGTCATTTTCACACTATCTTGCAGTGAATCCCAAACATACCCCCTATATATAGTGTTCTAAGCAGCTTCCCGTACTACAGGTAGTCTGCATGAAACTATTGCGGAAAGAATTCCAAAAACAGGTACGACATACATGAATCAGAATCTGCTGGTGACAAAGCGCGACGGTAGCACAGAGCGCATCAATCTCGACAAAATCCATCGCGTTCTGGATTGGGCGGCAGAAGGACTGCATAACGTTTCGATTTCCCAGGTCGAGCTGCGCTCCCACATTCAGTTTTATGACGGTATCAAGACCTCTGACATCCACGAAACCATTATCAAGGCTGCCGCAGACCTGATCTCCCGTGATGCGCCGGATTATCAGTATCTCGCCGCGCGCCTGGCGATCTTCCACCTGCGTAAAAAAGCCTACGGCCAGTTTGAGCCGCCTGCGCTGTACGACCACGTGGTGAAAATGGTCGAGATGGGCAAATACGATAATCATCTGCTGGAAGACTACACGGAAGAAGAGTTCAAGCAGATGGACACCTTTATCGATCACGACCGTGATATGACCTTCTCTTATGCTGCCGTTAAGCAGCTGGAAGGCAAATATCTGGTACAGAACCGCGTGACCGGCGAAATCTATGAGAGCGCCCAGTTCCTTTATATTCTGGTTGCCGCGTGCTTGTTCTCGAACTACCCGCGTGAAACGCGCCTGCAATATGTGAAGCGTTTTTACGACGCGGTTTCCACATTTAAAATTTCGCTGCCGACGCCAATCATGTCCGGCGTGCGTACCCCGACTCGTCAGTTCAGCTCCTGCGTACTGATCGAGTGCGGTGACAGCCTGGATTCCATCAACGCCACCTCCAGCGCGATTGTTAAATACGTTTCCCAGCGTGCCGGGATCGGCATCAACGCCGGGCGTATTCGTGCGCTGGGTAGCCCGATTCGCGGTGGTGAAGCGTTCCATACCGGCTGCATTCCGTTCTACAAACATTTCCAGACAGCGGTGAAATCCTGCTCTCAGGGCGGTGTGCGCGGCGGTGCGGCAACGCTATTCTACCCGATGTGGCATCTGGAAGTGGAAAGCCTGCTGGTGTTGAAAAACAACCGTGGTGTGGAAGGCAACCGCGTGCGTCATATGGACTACGGGGTACAAATCAACAAACTGATGTATACCCGTCTGCTGAAAGGTGAAGATATCACCCTGTTCAGCCCGTCCGACGTACCGGGGCTGTACGACGCGTTCTTCGCCGATCAGGAAGAGTTTGAACGTCTGTATACCAAATATGAGAAAGACGACAGCATCCGCAAGCAGCGTGTGAAAGCCGTTGAGCTGTTCTCGCTGATGATGCAGGAACGTGCGTCTACCGGTCGTATCTATATTCAGAACGTTGACCACTGCAATACCCATAGCCCGTTTGATCCGGCCATCGCGCCAGTGCGTCAGTCTAACCTGTGCCTGGAGATAGCCCTGCCGACCAAACCGCTGAACGACGTCAACGACGAGAACGGTGAAATCGCGCTGTGTACGCTGTCTGCTTTCAACCTGGGCGCAATTAATAACCTGGATGAACTGGAAGAGCTGGCAATTCTGGCGGTTCGTGCACTTGACGCGCTGCTGGATTATCAGGATTACCCGATCCCGGCCGCCAAACGTGGAGCGATGGGTCGTCGTACGCTGGGTATTGGTGTGATCAACTTCGCTTACTACCTGGCGAAGCACGGTAAACGCTACTCCGACGGCAGCGCCAACAACCTGACGCATAAAACCTTCGAAGCCATTCAGTATTACCTGCTGAAAGCCTCTAATGAGCTGGCGAAAGAGCAAGGCGCGTGCCCGTGGTTTAACGAAACCACTTACGCGAAAGGGATCCTGCCGATCGATACCTATAAGAAAGATCTGGATACCATCGCTAATGAGCCGCTGCATTACGACTGGGAAGCTCTGCGTGAGTCAATCAAAACGCACGGTCTGCGTAACTCCACGCTTTCTGCTCTGATGCCGTCCGAGACTTCTTCGCAGATCTCTAACGCCACTAACGGTATTGAACCGCCGCGCGGTTACGTCAGCATCAAAGCGTCGAAAGACGGTATTTTGCGCCAGGTGGTGCCGGACTACGAGCACCTGCACGACGCCTATGAGCTGCTGTGGGAAATGCCGGGTAACGATGGTTATCTGCAACTGGTGGGTATCATGCAGAAATTTATCGATCAGTCGATCTCTGCCAACACCAACTACGATCCGTCACGCTTCCCGTCAGGAAAAGTGCCGATGCAGCAGTTGCTGAAAGACCTGCTCACCGCCTACAAATTCGGGGTCAAAACACTGTATTATCAGAACACCCGTGACGGCGCTGAAGACGCACAAGACGATCTGGTGCCGTCAATCCAGGACGATGGCTGCGAAAGCGGCGCATGTAAGATCTGATATTGAGATGCCGGATGCGGCGTAAACGCCTTATCCGGCCTACGGCTCGGTTTGTAGGCCTGATAAGACGCGCCAGCGTCGCATCAGGCTCCGGGTGCCGGATGCAGCGTGAACGCCTTATCCGGCCTACGGCTCGGATTTGTAGGCCTGATAAGACGCGCCAGCGTCGCATCAGGCACAGGATGCGGCGTAAAATGCCTTATCCGGCATTAAACTCCCAACAGGACACACTCATGGCATATACCACCTTTTCACAGACGAAAAATGATCAGCTCAAAGAACCGATGTTCTTTGGTCAGCCGGTCAACGTGGCTCGCTACGATCAGCAAAAATATGACATCTTCGAAAAGCTGATCGAAAAGCAGCTCTCTTTCTTCTGGCGTCCGGAAGAAGTTGACGTCTCCCGCGACCGTATAGATTACCAGGCGCTGCCGGAGCACGAAAAACACATCTTTATCAGCAACCTGAAATATCAGACGCTGCTGGATTCCATTCAGGGTCGTAGCCCGAACGTGGCGCTATTGCCGCTTATTTCTATTCCGGAACTGGAAACCTGGGTCGAAACCTGGGCGTTCTCAGAAACGATTCATTCCCGTTCCTATACTCATATCATTCGTAATATCGTTAACGATCCGTCTGTTGTGTTTGACGATATCGTCACCAACGAGCAGATCCAGAAACGTGCGGAAGGGATCTCCAGCTATTACGATGAGCTGATCGAAATGACCAGCTACTGGCATCTGCTGGGCGAAGGTACCCACACCGTTAACGGTAAAACTGTGACCGTTAGCCTGCGCGAGCTGAAGAAAAAACTGTATCTCTGCCTGATGAGCGTTAACGCGCTGGAAGCGATTCGTTTCTACGTCAGCTTTGCTTGTTCCTTCGCATTTGCAGAACGCGAATTGATGGAAGGCAACGCCAAAATTATTCGCCTGATTGCCCGCGACGAAGCCCTGCACCTGACCGGCACCCAGCATATGCTGAATCTGCTGCGCAGCGGCGCGGACGATCCTGAGATGGCGGAAATTGCCGAAGAGTGTAAGCAGGAGTGCTATGACCTGTTTGTTCAGGCAGCTCAACAGGAGAAAGACTGGGCGGATTATCTGTTCCGCGACGGTTCGATGATTGGTCTGAATAAAGACATTCTCTGCCAGTACGTTGAATACATCACCAATATCCGTATGCAGGCAGTCGGTTTGGATCTGCCGTTCCAGACGCGCTCCAACCCGATCCCGTGGATCAACACTTGGCTGGTGTCTGATAACGTGCAGGTTGCTCCGCAGGAAGTGGAAGTCAGTTCTTATCTGGTCGGGCAGATTGACTCGGAAGTGGACACCGACGATTTGAGTAACTTCCAGCTCTGATGGCCCGCGTTACCCTGCGCATCACTGGCACACAACTGCTGTGCCAGGATGAACACCCTTCCCTTCTGGCGGCGCTGGAATCCCACAATGTGGCGGTTGAGTACCAGTGTCGCGAAGGTTACTGCGGCTCCTGTCGCACACGCCTGGTTGCAGGTCAAGTTGACTGGATTGCCGAACCGTTAGCCTTTATTCAGCCGGGGGAAATTTTGCCCTGTTGTTGCCGGGCAAAAGGCGATATTGAAATCGAGATGTGAATTGGTTGTAGTGCCAGATACAACGCTTATGCGTCTTATCTGGCCTACAACGATTACATGGCGTAGTAATACGCTTTCACCTGCTCCCAGTCCGCTTTGGGGATTGGCTCCAGATATTTTTCCAGCTGGCGGAAGTCATGATTAATCGCTTTATCGCGACGCAAGCGGCGACGACTTTTCTCCAGGTCAAGAAAACCAGCTTCTGCATTACCTTCTGTTTTCACATAGATATGGCGAACATAACAACAGCCATGCTGACGATTAATGCTATGCATTTTCTTAAACGCCAGCGCCACTGCTTTCAACATGGCTTGCCGTACTTCGTCAGAATAAGGCGATACTGCATGCTGGGCATACCAGTCAGCAATGCTGATGAACCCCGCCATATCTTCAGTCACCAGCAACGCTCGCCATTCACCCTCAATTTTCACCGCTTCACCAAAAACGATCTTCGGCACGATGACACCGGCCCGTTCCAGTTCTTTAATTACCGCAACCTCACGGACAATCGTTGGTCGGCCGAACGGATAACGTACGGAATGAAACAGATGATGCGTCATGCGCTTTACATACAGCTTTTTGCCGTTGCGCTCGACGCATTGCACCCCGCTCATACCATTACGGCGATAGTTAGGCTCTTCAACCCAGTCGCCCTCTGTTGCCCACCAGTGATTAAATTCGTCGTACTTTGCTGAAACTGCCATACCCTATCGCCTGTCATTTTTATTAACGACAATGACTATAGGTGGTTACCTGAGGAAAATCTTAATGAAACGTGTCGTATTAATGAATTTCTTTTGCCACTACTAGCTTGACACCGCTTTTACCCTTCATTTGCAGCGCATAGATTCCACCAGCCACTACCACTAATAGTGCGCCCAGCAGATAAAATGTGAATTTAATCAGGCGGATACAGCGATGAATTTTATTCGACAGGGATTAGGCATCGCCTTACAACCAGAGTTAACGCTGAAAAGCATTGCAGGTGAATTGTGTTCCGTTCCTCTCGAACCAACTTTCTATCGACAGATTTCGTTGCTGGCTAAAGAAAAGCCGGTAGAAGGCAGTCCACTGTTTTTACTACAAATGTGCATGGAACAATTAGTGGCGATTGGAAAAATTTGATATGAGACAGGATGGCGCATGAACGCCATCCTGCAGTAGCATTACTCTTTATTAAGGAATTTTACTGCCTTATCAGGGAAATCAGTAAACAGCCCATTTACACCCGCTTTGTTATACAGAGCATCATATAACTGATTCACATCAGTAGTGTATTCAGGCAGTTTATCTGACCGCACGGTATAAGGATGCACTACCAGTTTATTCTGCTGAGCATCTTGCACCATGCCAGTGAGTTTGATATTACCCGGCTGCGATGTTTCCTCAATCAACATATGGTAATCCGGCCCGATACCGTCGGCATATTCCGCCACCTGTTTCATAGCACCCGGCTTAAACATCCAGTCGTAGTTGTAATTAACCCAGCTTCCATCCGGCTGTTTCTGCTGCGTTTCATTCCAGTCGGTATAGGCAATCAGCTGTACCAGATTGAGATCCATGCCCATTTTGGGTTCCAGCTCATTCTTAATACGCTTCAGCTCATCAGCATCAAAACATTGCAAATAAACTTTATCGTCTTTACCGGTGTAACCATATTTCTTCAGCACTTCCAGCGTTTTTGCCGCAATATCCTTCCCTTCCTGATGATGGAACCACGGCGCTTTGATTTCTGGATAAATACCGATATTTTTCCCGGTAGAGTGATTTAACCCCTGAACAAATTCAATCTCTTCTTCAAAGGTGTGCACCCGGAAGTCGGACTTACCCATTGGGAAACGCCCCGGATAAGTCTGCACTTTTTTACCGTTTTCAATATCGAAACCTTCGGTAAATTTCAACGACTTAATTTCATCCAGCGTGAAATCTATCGCGTAGTAACGACCGTCTTTGCGCGCCCGATCCGGGAAACGATCGGCAACATCAGTAACACGATCGAGGTAATGGTCATGCAGAACAACCAGATTGTCGTCTTTGGTCATCACCAAATCCTGTTCCAGATAATCCGCTCCCTGCGCATACGCCATCGCTTTTGCTGGCAGCGTATGCTCCGGCAAATATCCACTGGCACCGCGATGGGCGATGACTATTTTTTCGTTGCTGTCCGCCGCCATTGCACTGCTTCCCATGACTATAGTGCTCATCATGATCGCCATGCTAAGGTTTTTCAGCGTCAATTTCATGCCATTAGCCTCCGTTGCGTTTTTGCAGTAATTGTTCATGGCGACGTTTTTCGCCAATCATCACAACAATCAACAAGATAACCGCCAGAATGCTGCCGCCAATCATTACCATAAAGCCGCCATCCCAGCCGAAGAAGTCCACGGTGTAGCCAACAATCGCGCTCGCCGCCACCGAACCGCCCAGGTAACCAAACAGCCCGGTAAAGCCCGCTGCCGTACCTGCCGCTTTTTTCGGTGCCAGTTCCAGCGCATGCAGACCGATCAGCATCACAGGACCGTAGATCAGGAAGCCGATAACAATCATACAAATCATATCGACGGTTGGGTTACCTGCCGGGTTCATCCAGTAAACGATAGTCGCGATGGTCACCAGTGTCATAAAGAAAACGCCGGTTGCCCCACGGTTGCCACGGAAGACTTTATCCGACATCCAGCCGCACAGCAGAGTGCCCGGAATACCTGCATATTCATAAAGGAAGTAGGCCCAGGAGGATTTATCCAGCGCGAAATGCTTAACCTCTTTCAGATAAGTCGGTGACCAGTCGAGGATGCCGTAACGCAGCAGATAAACGAACACGTTGGCGATGGCGATATACCACAGCAGTTTGTTCGGCAGTACGTACTGCATGAAGATTTGCTTCGCCGTCAGCTCCTGTTCCGCTTTTTCGTTATAGTCGTCCGGATAATCATTTTTGTACTCTTCGATCGGCGGCAAGCCACAGGATTGCGGGGTATCGCGCATCATCGCAAAGGCGAATAATGCCACCAGAATGGCGCAGAAAGCAGGCATATAGAGCGCCGCATGCCAGTCATTGAACCAGGCCATCCCCAGCAGGAACAGCAGCGGCGGAATACCACCACCGACGTTGTGCGCACAGTTCCACACTGACACAATGCCGCCACGTTCTTTCTGCGACCACCAGTGCACCATAGTACGACCACACGGCGGCCACCCCATCCCCTGGAACCAACCGCAGAGGAACAACAGTACAAACATCACCGCAATGCTCGACGTCGCCCATGGCACAAAGCCCATAAACAACATCACTGCCGCCGCCAGAATCAAACCTGCGGGCAGGAAAACGCGCGGATTCGAGCGATCCGATACCGAACCCATGATGAATTTCGAAAATCCATAAGCAATCGAGATCCCTGAAAGGGCAAAACCTAAATCACCGCGTGAGAATCCCTGCTCAACCAGATAAGGCATAGCAAGCGCAAAGTTCTTACGAACCAAATAGTAAGCCGCATAGCCAAAGAATATCCCCAGGAAAATTTGCCAGCGCAATCGACGATAAGTCGGATCGATCTCCGCGGCAGGTAAGCGCGCTTTGTGTGGCGCTGGTTTAAAAATACTCAACATTGATAGCCTCCGTGGCCCGTGGTCTTATTTATGATTAACAGCCTGATTCAGTGAGAGAACCTGCCGTTTCTTGAGTTGCCGCGATGTTAAGAAAACATTCATAAATTAAATGTGAATTGCCGCACACATTATTAAATAAGATTTACAAAATGTTCAAAATGACGCATGAAATCACGTTTCACTTTCGAATTATGAGCGAATATGCGCGAAATCAAACAATTCATGTTTTTACTATGGCTAAATGGTAAAAAACGAACTTCAGAGGGATAACAATGAAAACTCGCGACTCGCAATCAAGTGACGTGATTATCATTGGCGGCGGCGCAACGGGAGCCGGGATTGCCCGCGACTGTGCCCTGCGCGGGCTGCGCGTGATTTTGGTTGAGCGCCACGACATCGCAACCGGTGCCACCGGGCGTAACCACGGCCTGCTGCACAGCGGTGCGCGCTATGCGGTAACCGATGCGGAATCGGCCCGCGAATGCATTAGTGAAAACCAGATCCTGAAACGCATTGCACGTCACTGCGTTGAACCAACCAACGGCCTGTTTATCACCCTGCCGGAAGATGACCTCTCCTTCCAGGCCACTTTTATTCGCGCCTGCGAAGAAGCAGGGATCAGCGCAGAAGCTATAGACCCGCAGCAAGCGCGCATTATCGAACCTGCCGTTAACCCGGCACTGATTGGCGCGGTGAAAGTTCCGGATGGCACCGTTGATCCATTTCGTCTGACCGCAGCAAACATGCTGGATGCCAAAGAACACGGTGCCGTTATCCTTACCGCTCATGAAGTCACGGGGCTGATTCGTGAAGGCGCGACGGTGTGCGGTGTTCGTGTACGTAACCATCTCACCGGCGAAACTCAGGCCCTTCATGCACCTGTCGTGGTTAATGCCGCTGGGATCTGGGGGCAACACATTGCCGAATATGCCGATCTGCGCATTCGCATGTTCCCGGCGAAAGGATCGCTGCTGATCATGGATCACCGCATTAACCAGCATGTGATCAACCGCTGCCGTAAACCTTCCGACGCCGATATTCTGGTGCCTGGCGATACCATTTCGCTGATTGGTACCACCTCTTTACGTATTGATTACAACGAGATTGACGATAATCGAGTGACGGCAGAAGAGGTTGATATTCTGCTGCGTGAAGGGGAAAAACTGGCCCCCGTGATGGCGAAAACGCGCATTTTGCGGGCCTATTCTGGCGTGCGCCCGCTGGTTGCCAGCGATGACGACCCGAGCGGACGTAACGTCAGCCGTGGCATCGTGCTGCTCGACCATGCTGAACGCGATGGTCTGGACGGATTTATCACCATCACCGGTGGCAAACTGATGACCTATCGGCTGATGGCTGAATGGGCTACCGACGCGGTATGCCGCAAACTGGGCAACACGCGCCCCTGTACGACTGCCGATCTGGCACTGCCTGGTTCACAAGAACCCGCTGAAGTTACCTTGCGTAAAGTCATCTCCCTGCCTGCCCCGCTGCGCGGTTCTGCGGTTTATCGTCATGGCGATCGCACGCCTGCCTGGCTGAGCGAAGGCCGTCTGCACCGTAGCCTGGTATGTGAGTGCGAAGCGGTAACTGCGGGTGAAGTGCAGTACGCGGTAGAAAATTTAAACGTTAATAGCCTGCTGGATTTACGCCGTCGTACCCGTGTGGGGATGGGCACCTGCCAGGGCGAACTCTGCGCCTGCCGCGCTGCCGGACTGCTGCAACGGTTTAACGTCACGACGTCTGCACAATCTATCGAGCAACTTTCCACCTTCCTTAACGAACGCTGGAAAGGCGTGCAACCCATCGCCTGGGGAGATGCACTGCGCGAAAGCGAATTTACCCGCTGGGTTTATCAGGGACTGTGTGGTCTGGAGAAGGAGCAGAAAGATGCGCTTTGATACTGTCATTATGGGCGGCGGCCTCGCCGGATTACTCTGTGGCCTGCAACTGCAAAAACACGGCCTGCGCTGTGCCATTGTCACGCGTGGTCAAAGCGCGCTGCATTTCTCATCCGGTTCGCTGGATTTGCTGAGCCATCTGCCAGATGGTCAACCGGTGACAGACATTCACAGTGGACTGGAATCTTTGCGTCAGCAGGCACCTGCACATCCTTACTCTCTTCTCGGGCCACAACGCGTGCTCGATCTCGCTTGCCAGGCGCAGGCATTAATCGCTGAAAGCGGTGCGCAATTGCAGGGCAGCGTGGAACTGGCCCATCAGCGCGTTACCCCGCTCGGCACTTTGCGTGCAACCTGGTTAAGTTCGCCAGAAGTCCCCGTCTGGCCGCTACCCGCGAAGAAGATATGTGTAGTGGGGATAAGCGGGCTGATGGATTTTCAGGCGCACCTTGCGGCAGCTTCGTTGCGTGAACTGGATCTTTCGGTTGAAACCGCAGAAATAGAGCTGCCGGAACTGGATGTCCTGCGCAATAACGCCACCGAGTTCCGCGCGGTGAATATCGCCCGTTTCCTTGATAATGAAGAAAACTGGCCGCTGTTACTTGATGCGCTTATTCCTGTCGCCAATACCTGCGAAATGATCCTGATGCCCGCCTGCTTCGGCCTGGCCGATGACAAACTGTGGCGTTGGTTGAATGAAAAACTACCTTGTTCACTGATGCTTTTGCCAACGCTGCCGCCTTCCGTGCTGGGCATTCGTCTGCAAAACCAGTTACAGCGCCAGTTTGTGCACCAGGGTGGCGTGTGGATGCCGGGCGATGAAGTGAAAAAAGTGACCTGTAAAAATGGCGTAGTGAATGAAATCTGGACCCGCAATCACGCCGATATTCCGCTACGTCCACGTTTCGCGGTTCTCGCCAGCGGCAGTTTCTTTAGTGGCGGACTGGTAGCGGAACGTAACGGCATTCGCGAGCCGATTCTCGGCCTTGATGTGCTACAAACCGCCACGCGGGGTGAATGGTATAAGGGCGATTTTTTTGCGCCGCAACCGTGGCAGCAGTTCGGTGTAACCACTGATGAGACGCTACGCCCGTCGCAGGCAGGGCAAACCATTGAGAACCTGTTTGCCATCGGTTCGGTGCTGGGCGGATTTGATCCCATCGCCCAGGGATGCGGCGGCGGTGTTTGTGCCGTCAGTGCTTTACATGCCGCTCAACAGATTGCCCAACGCGCAGGAGGCCAACAATGAACGACACCAGCTTCGAAAACTGCATTAAGTGCACCGTCTGCACCACCGCCTGCCCGGTGAGCCGGGTGAATCCCGGTTATCCAGGGCCAAAACAAGCCGGGCCGGATGGCGAGCGTCTGCGTTTGAAAGATGGCGCACTGTATGACGAGGCGCTGAAATATTGCATCAACTGCAAACGTTGTGAAGTCGCCTGCCCGTCCGATGTGAAGATTGGCGATATTATCCAGCGCGCGCGGGCAAAATATGACACCACGCGCCCGTCGCTGCGTAATTTTGTGTTGAGTCATACCGACCTGATGGGTAGCGTTTCCACGCCGTTCGCACCAATCGTCAACACCGCTACCTCGCTGAAACCGGTGCGGCAGCTGCTTGATGCGGCGTTAAAAATCGATCATCGTCGCACGCTACCGAAATACTCCTTCGGCACGTTCCGTCGCTGGTATCGCAGCATAGCGGCTCAGCAAGCACAATATAAAGACCAGGTCGCTTTCTTTCACGGATGCTTCGTTAACTACAACCATCCGCAGTTAGGTAAAGATTTAATTAAAGTGCTCAACGCAATGGGTACCGGTGTACAACTGCTCAGCAAAGAAAAATGCTGCGGCGTACCGCTAATCGCCAACGGCTTTACCGATAAAGCACGCAAACAGGCAATTACGAATGTAGAGTCGATCCGCGAAGCTGTGGGAGTAAAAGGCATTCCGGTGATTGCCACCTCCTCAACCTGTACATTTGCCCTGCGCGACGAATACCCGGAAGTGCTGAATGTCGACAACAAAGGCTTGCGCGATCATATCGAACTGGCAACCCGCTGGCTGTGGCGCAAGCTGGACGAAGGCAAAACGTTACCGCTGAAACCGCTGCCGCTGAAAGTGGTTTATCACACTCCGTGCCATATGGAAAAAATGGGCTGGACGCTCTACACCCTGGAGCTGTTGCGTAAAATCCCGGGGCTTGAGTTAACGGTGCTGGATTCCCAGTGCTGCGGTATTGCGGGTACTTACGGTTTCAAAAAAGAGAACTACCCCACCTCACAAGCCATCGGCGCACCACTGTTCCGCCAGATAGAAGAAAGCGGCGCAGATCTGGTGGTCACCGACTGCGAAACCTGTAAATGGCAGATTGAGATGTCCACAAGTCTTCGCTGCGAACATCCGATTACGCTACTGGCCCAGGCGCTGGCTTAAACTCCTTTCTGATGCCCGGTAAGCATGTGGTTACCGGGCATTTTTGCGTACACGATTCCGTGCCCAATGTATGCGTTGCAACGCAGTGAAAATTCCTCTGAAAACGTCTCGCAAAGGCTGAAACTGGCAGATGTCAAAGGCCTGGGATAACCGTAATGTCGCGTCATCATAAATATCAGGTGACGGACAACCATGACCGAATCAACAACCTCCTCCCCGCATGATGCGGTATTTAAAACCTTTATGTTCACACCCGAAACCGCACGGGATTTTCTCGAAATACATTTACCAGAACCACTGCGCAAGCTTTGCAACCTGCAAACCTTACGCCTGGAACCCACTAGTTTTATTGAAAAAAGTTTACGCGCTTACTACTCGGATGTTTTGTGGTCCGTGGAAACCAGCGACGGTGACGGCTATATCTACTGCGTGATTGAACATCAAAGCTCTGCAGAAAAGAATATGGCTTTTCGGCTAATGCGCTATGCCACTGCCGCCATGCAGCGTCACCTGGATAAAGGCTATGACAGAGTTCCGCTGGTGGTGCCATTGCTGTTTTATCATGGCGAAACATCGCCCTACCCGTACTCACTTAACTGGCTGGATGAGTTTGACGATCCGCAACTTGCCCGGCAGTTGTACACCGAAGCTTTTCCGTTGGTGGATATCACCATCGTACCTGACGATGAGATCATGCAACATCGGCGTATAGCTCTGCTGGAACTGATTCAAAAGCATATTCGCGACCGCGATTTAATCGGCATGGTCGACAGGATCACCACGCTTTTGGTTAGAGGCTTCACTAATGACAGCCAGCTACAAACACTGTTTAATTATCTGCTGCAATGCGGCGATACCTCCCGTTTCACCCGTTTTATTGAGGAGATTGCCGAACGTTCACCACTACAAAAGGAGAGATTAATGACTATTGCTGAACGGCTACGGCAGGAAGGGCATCAAATTGGCTGGCAGGAAGGTATGCATGAACAAGCCATTAAAATTGCTTTGCGCATGCTGGAGCAGGGCTTTGAACGTGAGATTGTGCTGGCGACAACCCAACTCACTGATGCTGATATTCCGAACTGTCATTAAAAGGAGAGATTAATGACTATTGCTGAACGGCTGCGGCAGGAAGGACATCAAATTGGCTGGCAGGAAGGTAAATTAGAAGGTTTGCATGAACAAGCCATTAAAATTGCTTTGCGCATGCTGGAACAGGGCTTTGATCGTGACCAGGTGCTCGCGGCCACCCAGCTAAGCGAAGCCGATCTGGCAGCGAATAACCACTAATTAACACAGGCCCACAGCCGATCCCCATGGGCCTTTGATATCAATAACTACCTTTTATGCGTGGCCCATTTTTGCCTGATTTAAACATCGCCAGTCGTTGATCCAGGGCATCGCTGTAGAGCATCGTGTCAACGCCAACAGCGACAAAGTTCGCTCCCCACGCCAGGCATTGCTGCGCCATATCAGGAGCCACAGCCAGAAAACCAGCCGCTTTACCCGCAGCACGGATCCGCCGAATACTGGTTTCAATAATTCGCTGCACTTCCGGGTGCCCGGCGTTATCCGGGTAGCCCAACGACGCAGAAAGATCCGCAGGTCCAATAAACACGCCATCAATCCCTTCGACGTCGAGGATTTCGTCCAGGTTATCCAGTGCCGTTTTACTTTCCACCTGCACCAACAGACAAAGCGAATCGTTAACTTGCGCCATGTAATTCTCAATGCGTCCCCAGCGCGCAGCCCGTGCCACACTGGCCCCGACACCACGCTCACCGTAGGGAGGATAGCGCGTGGCAGACACCACCTGACGTGCCTGTTCGGCAGTATCGACCATCGGGATCAGTAGAGTTTGCGCGCCAATATCCAGGACTTGTTTAATCAGCGGTTTACTGCCTTCCACCGGACGGATCACGGGTTGGCTGGCATAGGGCGCTACCGCCTGTAGCTGATGATAAAGATCCTGAATGGTGTTTGGCGCGTGCTCCCCGTCAATCAGCAACCAGTCATAACCAGAAGTGGCGGCAATTTCTGCCATATAGGCAGTCGTTGAGCTTAACCACAGACCAATTTGCACTTCGCCCTTGCGTAAACGTTCTTTAAAGGGATTGCTTAATAATGCGTTCATCGTGTTCCTTAACCTATTTAATGATGTGCCACGTCGGTCTGCGCAACAGTGCGATTTACACGCAGAGTGAAAATAATCAGCGAACCGATGACCGCCACCGCTGCCAGCGTCAGTAATCCCGCCGCATCGCTGGCAAATAACGTTTCTGCTTTCACGCGCAGGATCGGGGCAATAAACCCGCCCACTGCACCAAACAGGTTTACAAAACCAATTCCCGCAGCCAGCGCCGTACCGGAAAGCAGTTGTGTCGGCATCGTCCAGAACACTGGCTGCACGGCAATAAACCCGATAGCTGCAACACACAGCGCTACGATCGCCATTACTGGAGAAAGCAGCCCGGACAGACCAATACCAATGCCCGCCGCCAGTAATGTCAGCGCTGCGACATTACGCCGTTCGCCGGTTTTATCGGAATAGCGCGGAATAAGCCAGGTCCCAAACAAGGCCGCAACCCACGGAATGGCGGTGACCACCGACGCTGTAAAGCCCACTTTTGTTCCCAGCAATGCCGCAACCTGGGTCGGCAGGAAGAAAATTAATCCGTAAACCGCCACCTGAATGGTCAGGTAGATAATCGCTAGTTGCCAGACTCGGCCATTACGCAGCGCATCGCTCAGCCGAGAAGTCACTTTCTGTTGTTCTTCACTTGCCAGTTGATTGATAAGCAACGTTTTTTCTTGTTTACTCAGAAAACGTGCCTGCTCCGGTGTGTCATCAAGCCAAAAGAATGTGAATACCCCAGCACCGACTGCCAACAATCCTTCAATCACAAACATCCAGAACCAGCCGGGATGCCCCATAAATCCATGCATCTCCAACAGCGCGCCGGAAAGCGGTGATCCCAGTGTTAACGCCAGCGGTGCGCCCATATAGAACAGCCCCATAATGCTGGCGCGATTACGCTGCGGAAACCATTGCGAGGTGAGATAAATCATACCAGGGAAAAATCCGGCCTCCGCAGCACCAAGCAGAGTGCGAACTATCAGAAATTTCGCTTCAGTATCGGCCCATGCCATGGCTGCCGAAAGAAATCCCCACAGCAGTGTTGTCGTACCAATCCAGGTTCTGGCCCCCAGTTTGCGCATCAAAAGATTCGCCGGAACACCCAGAAACGCATATACCACAAAGAAAATGCCTGCTCCCAGCGCATAAGCTTCATTACTCAACCCGGTATCAATCTGGTAGGTCTGTTTGGCAAAACCGATATTCGAACGGTCGAGAAACGCCAGCACATACAGCGCCAACATAAACGGAATTAAACGCACACGGTTTTTCTTCACCACGGCGTCAAGCAAAGCGGTGCTCATAAAAAGCTCCTTAGAATATGTGGGCGTTACCGTTGTCACAGCAACGCCCGGAGTGATTAGTGGCTGTAGGGGCGTTTCAAATTGCAGTCACGATTGAGTTCGACGCCAAAACCGGGTTTATCAAGCACTGATTTATGAATACGACCATTCACCGGAACCGGCTCATTGAGCAGAATCGGGTCAAACTGCGGACGCATCGTTGAACAATCCGGGCTGGTCATCAGGAATTCGCTGAATGGCGTATTGGTGAAGGTGATCACCGCATGGTGAGAGTAAACAGACGAACCGTGCGGCACCACCAGTTGCCCCCTGGATTTGGCGATTGCGGCAATTTCCACCAGCGTGGTTAAACCACCGCACCAGCCAACATCCGGCTGCATAATGTCGATACCGGTTTCTGAAAGCGTACGAAAAGATTGCAGTGTGCCGTGGTGCTCACCGCTGGTGACCATCATTCCGACTGGCGCGTTGCGTTTCAGTTCGCGATAACTTTCATACTGCTGTGGCGGCAGGCACTCTTCGATCCATTTCAGGTTATAGGGCGCGCAAGCGTGGGCCAGTTTGGTCGCATAGTTCACGTCCTGACTCATCCAGCAGTCGAGCATTAACCAGAAATCCTCACCGCATTTTTCACGCATATCCGCGACCATAGCGGCATCTTTGCGGATCCCCGCATCGCCATCATGTGGCCCCCAGTGCGTCGGCATTTTGCCACCGATAAAGCCCATCTCTTTTGCCAGATCCGGACGCGCACCTGTGGCGTAGAACTGAATCTCATCACGAACAGCGCCGCCTAAAAGTTTATAAACCGGAAGCCCGACCACTTTGCCGAACAGATCCCACAGAGCCAGATCGACACAGGAAATCGTATTCATCACCAGGCCACCAGAGCCGGAGTAATACAGGGTGGCACTGAGCATTTGATCGTGGATCAGTTTGATATCACTGACACATTTACCCTCAATGAAACGGTTAAGATGTTTTTCGACAATAAAACAGCCCATTTCACCGGCTGTCGAAACGGCGAATCCGGTCTGGCCGTTTTCTGCTTCGACTTCAACAACCAACGTGCCAAGAACGTTAATGCCAAATGACTGGCGTGACTGCTCGTAATCGCGGTATTTACTCATCGGGGTGGCAATATGATCGTCTATCCAGTGATTCGCCCCCTGGTCGTGATAATCACCGCCGCCAGCGCCTTTTTCTGCTGTCGCACCGCCAGTAAACCAGGCGCGAACCTGTTTAATTTTTGGTAGGGTCATGATGTTCTCCATTGTTATGAGGCTTGTAAGTCAAAGGGACTTTTCCATCCCAACAGACGTGAAATATCCCTGGCGCAGGCAATGGCCTTGCCCGCCAGATAATCACGGTATTCTTCATTGATTTGTAAGCGGGTACCGACCACCGAGATCGCAGCGGTAAGCTCGTTATTGGCGTTAAACACCGGCGCAGCGACACAACGGACATCGGCGTAATCTTCGCCGTTGTCATAGCTCCAGCCCTGACGGCGAATACGCGCCAGTTCTTCGTGAAGTTGCTGTGGATGAGTAATCGTTGTGGGTGTCGCCTGCTCCCAGACCAGCCCTTCGATAATACTTTGCTGTACCGCTGCAGGTTGCCAGGCAAGCAGGCATTTACCTATTCCGGAGCGATAAAGCGAAAGGCTTTTTCCTTCATGGGATCGCACGCTGATAGTGGCTGATGACTCCACTTTCAAAATGTAATAAGCGCTGCCGTTATCAATAATCCCCAGGTGACATAACAGCCCGGTGGTATCCATCAGTTGCGTCAAACGCGGTCGAGCCAGTTCCCGGAGATCCATCTTGCTTAACGCATGACCGGAAAGCTCCACCAGCCTGGTCCACAAACAAAAATTTTCCTGGTGATCAAGGCTAAGAAAACGCTGACGCCTGAGTTCATTAAGCAGCAAATAGGCCGTGCTTTTAGGGATTCCCAATGTGTCAATGATCGTCGCAGCACTACAGGGGCCAATGCGGGCAATCAAATTGAGAATATCAATAGCCCGTGTCAGGGCGGGAACTTTGCTTGATTCCAACATACTGGACTCCAGTCTTAGATACTGGAATCAGTCTCGTTGCTCAGGGGGAGTAAAATTGTGAAGCGCATCAAATCCCGCTCCTCGTCCAGCAGACTGGAGAAATTACGCACAAATTTGTGAATCAGCGCACGGATTTTTTCTTATTGAGTACAACAGGTTGGACAAATTTTGCCGGAGGGGGAATGTGCCGATGCAGTAAACCGGCACAGAGTGGCGGAATCAGACAGATAAGGTCATGGACTCAACAACCTCAATCCAGCCATGCTCACTGGCGATATCCTGGCCGTTTAACCAACGGCGCAGCATATTCAGTGCCATCATTGCGCACACTTCCTGACGGATAGCCAGGCTGTAGCGCGTAGTGCTGAAACGCACACGCAGAGCGAAAGTGCCGTCTGGCGTGGCTAGCGCAAAGTTGAGATGCTCGTTCTCGAAACCCGAAACAGCCAGTGCCAGCCCGGCAAAATGGTTGGCCCGCCGTTCTGTAATCCAGTGCGCAGTTTGCGCCAGGGTTTCCTCCTGTGAAGGAACCACTTCACACGCCAGCAATGGAGCACCTGCGCGAGAAAGTTGCAAAGCCAATAAACCACCGGTGAATTGCTCGCTCAACGTCAGGCTGAACTGGCGGTTTTGCAATTCGCGACTGATCTGCGCGGGCAGTCCTTCAGTGCCTTCGAAAATCACGCTCTGTCCGGCAACACGTTTAACATCCAGCCACAGTTTTTCCATCGCCTGTTGCTCGCTTGCCGGTCCGGTGAGTTTCAGTTCGATGATAGGCATTGAGGAGCGATAGCCCATTGTTACGCCCGGCGGCAGTTGTAGAGTGTCCAGGCTTTGTGCCAGATCGCTTTCCGAACGACCAAAAGTAGTCAAACGCAGACAAACCGGCGGCTGCGGTAAAGAAAAACGCTCGCGCAGGCGCGGCAGGATTTCGTACTCGACCATCACCTTAAATTCTGACGGTACGCCGGGAGTAAAGAACATCAGGCAACGATTAAGCTGCACGGCAAAACCACAGGCGGTGCCTACCGGGTTATTGATAAATTCAGCACTGGCAGGCAGCTCCGCTTGTTTACGGTTGCTCGGTGCCATTACTCGTCCACGTTCGTGGAAATAGCGTTCCATCTCTTTGAGCCAGGCTTCATGCAGCACCAGGCCTTCACCTTTTGCTGTCGCAGCGGCGAGTGCGCTTAAATCATCGCTGGTCGGTCCCAGCCCGCCGTTAACGATCAGCACATCGGCGTGCTGACTACGTTCGCGAAGAATGGTGACTAAGTCATCAAGGTTATCCCCCACCGTATTGCGGCGAGATAATGGCAACCCCTGATGAAAGAAAAAATCGGCCAGCCAGGCAGCGTTAGTGTCAACGATTTGCCCGTGTAACACTTCATCCCCGGTGGATAACATTTCCACTTTTAACATGGTTATCTCCTGCTTTTGTTATCGAATCACTATAACGCAAAGGGAGATAAGGCGTAGTAAGAAACTGAATGGCGCGACAGAATGCCGCGCCGGAAGGGATCAGAAACTGGCGTTAACCCCAACATACGGGCCGTCAGCCACGGCGTTGTCGCGGTTACCGTCTTTACCCGACAGATTCAGGTAGCGATAACCCGCCTCAATACTGACTGGACGCATAATGGTGTAACGCGCGCCAGCATTCGCTTCTTCATAACTTTGAATACCGCTGGAGAGCGAATCCGGAGAGTAGTAATACTCGCCAAACAAACGGAAGCTGTTGCCAATTTTCCACTGCAAACCACCTCCTACCGCTGCGGCATAACCTTCATCGCCGTAATTCGGGTTGGTGTAAACGCCTTTTCCGCCAACGGTCGCCATTAACGGCCCGAGAGGCAGATTCAACCCCAGCCCCACGCCAGCGACATCACCGTCGTCGTCGTTATGTGTCCAGTTACCGCTTAACGCCAGGCCCGTCGTTTCAGTCCCAAAACCGACACCAATATTGGTGTATTCTTTACCCGCCTGGCCGCTGATGCTCATTGCATTGACCGATGCAGAAACCAACAGCATTCCGGCCAGACCTGCTAGCGCAATTTTTTTCATTATCCCCTTTCCCACAAGCAATTAATCAAAATTCCCAAAGCTGCGGGATTGTACTGCCTGGCACAGAGGATTCAATGAGCGAAAAAAGGGATCTAGTCACTTATTGTAACTAAATACTTCTTAAATAATTAAACGCCGAAAAAATAAACACACTTTATCGATACACACAAAAATAATAATAAGTGCAGTTATCATCGCAAAAGAGATTACTGTCACTTTCACATATTTCTGAGTTACCGTATTCTCATGGTTTCTTTTTTATTTATAAGGAATACTCCTGTGCGACAACGGACTATTGTATGCCCTTTGATTCAAAATGATGGTGCTTATTTGCTGTGCAAAATGGCCGACGATCGCGGCGTTTTCCCCGGTCAATGGGCGATTTCGGGTGGCGGCGTGGAGCCTGGCGAACGAATTGAAGAGGCACTACGCCGCGAAATTCGCGAAGAACTGGGAGAACAGCTGCTTTTGACAGAAATCACGCCGTGGACCTTCAGCGATGATATTCGCACCAAGACGTATGCAGATGGTCGCAAGGAAGAGATTTATATGATTTACCTGATTTTTGACTGCGTTTCTGCCAACCGAGAAGTGAAAATAAACGAAGAGTTTCAGGACTACGCGTGGGTAAAACCTGAAGATCTGGTGCATTATGATTTGAATGTCGCCACCCGAAAAACGTTACGTTTGAAAGGTCTTCTGTAACAATGATGACAGCCATTACTGGCTGTCAGATTGAAAATTTAGTGGTTAACGAATTCCCCATCCAGATAAACTTTGCCTTTTTCTACATGCATGACTAAACCATCCAGATAATCAGGTTTAAATGTCGCGTCACGCTTATCTTTAGCAATATATGTCAGGCAATGATTATGGGTGAAAATAACGATATTTTTATCAGGCGCTTTGCTTTGTAAGTCCTTAATTGCACTATAAATCTCATTACCGCACTGAAGAAGTCGTTTATCTACCGTCAATTTTTTACCCGCTGAAAACCAGGTAGCCGACTGAATGGTCCGGACGGTATTACTGGAATAAAGATCGAAATCAGGGATATCAGCACTAAAAGCGTTGCCCAGTTCACGGGCATCCTGGGTACCTTTAACCGTAATACCTGTTTTATCTGACAAGCATTGATTGGTTGAACGGTCGCAACGTTCAGCATGACGAAACAAAACGACAACCGGGTGCTGCTGTGCCAGTCTGGCCAGTGTTTTATTGTCGATACGTGGCAAACCATTGCTACTCCAGGCGGCATGAGTACCCAGTCCGGCAATTGCAGCGAGCGCCAGTAAAATGATGATATATTTTTTTGACTTCAACGAAGAGCGGCAAAAAGCTAACACGTAAACTCCACCTATAGACAAGCGCAACCAGACAATTACCGTGAAATTGAGCTACATTTCTGGCGATAATTCGCAGTTGGTGTAATATTAAAAATCCTACGATGTCGGCAAAATGCCTCAAAATTTTGCCAAATGCAAAGCCTAAATAAGAAAAAATATAAAAATTTCAATATTTACGTCTAATATTAGTTTCTTAAGGTTAAGTTAATATTCTATCCTTAAAATTTCGCTCCAAATGGCAAAATATACACAACACTCTTTATAGCAAATATAAGTGGACAGGTATTCAATGGCGGAAGGAAAAGCAATGTCAGAATTTTTGCCTTTTTCGCGACCAGCAATGGGCGTGGAGGAACTCGCTGCAGTTAAAGAGGTTCTCGAATCCGGTTGGATCACAACCGGTCCGAAGAATCAGGCGCTTGAGCAAGCTTTTTGCCAGTTGACGGGAAATCAGCATGCCATCGCGGTCAGTTCAGCCACCGCCGGAATGCATATCACGCTAATGGCGTTGAAAATTGGCAAGGGCGATGAAGTGATTACGCCTTCCCTGACCTGGGTTTCAACCCTCAATATGATTTCCTTGTTGGGTGCAACGCCGGTAATGGTGGATGTCGACCGCGATACGCTGATGGTCACGCCTGAAGCTATCGAGTCAGCCATTACGCCACGCACTAAAGCCATCATTCCGGTGCATTATGCCGGTGCGCCAGCAGATATTGACGCCATTCGCGCCATTGGCGAACGTTACGGCATCGCAGTTATCGAAGATGCTGCCCATGCCGTCGGTACGTATTACAAAGGGCGACATATTGGCGCAAAAGGTACCGCTATTTTTTCATTTCATGCCATTAAAAATATTACCTGTGCTGAAGGTGGCCTGATTGTAACTGATAATGAAAACCTTGCCCGCCAGCTACGGATGCTGAAATTTCACGGTCTGGGTGTCGATGCCTATGACAGACAAACCTGGGGCCGTGCACCGCAGGCTGAAGTCTTAACACCGGGCTATAAGTACAATCTGACCGATATTAACGCCGCGATTGCCCTGACACAGTTAGTCAAATTAGAGCACCTCAACACCCGTCGGCGCGAAATTGCCCAGCAATATCAGCAAGCACTGGCAGCTCTCCCCTTTCAGCCATTAAGCCTTCCCGCCTGGCCGCACGTTCACGCCTGGCATCTGTTTATTATTCGTGTCGATGAACAACGTTGTGGTATCAGTCGCGATGCGTTGATGGAAGCGTTAAAAGAAAGAGGCATTGGTACCGGGTTACATTTCCGCGCCGCTCACACACAAAAATATTATCGCGAGCGTTTTCCCACGCTGTCGTTACCGAATACCGAATGGAATAGCGAACGCATCTGTTCTTTGCCGCTGTTCCCGGATATGACTACCGCCGATGCCGACCATGTCATCACAGCCCTTCAGCAACTCGCAGGACAATAAGCCATGTTTGAAATCCACCCTGTTAAGAAAGTCTCGGTGGTTATTCCCGTTTATAACGAGCAGGAAAGCTTACCGGAATTAATCAGGCGCACCACCACAGCCTGTGAATCGTTGGGGAAAGAGTATGAGATCCTGCTGATTGATGACGGCAGTAGCGATAATTCCGCGCATATGCTGGTCGAAGCCTCACAAGCGGAGAACAGCCATATTGTGTCTATTTTGCTTAACCGCAATTACGGGCAACATTCAGCGATTATGGCGGGATTCAGTCACGTTACTGGCGACTTAATTATTACCCTTGATGCCGATCTCCAGAATCCGCCAGAAGAAATCCCCCGCCTGGTGGCAAAAGCCGATGAAGGTTACGACGTGGTAGGGACTGTACGCCAGAACCGCCAGGACAGCTGGTTTCGTAAAACCGCTTCGAAGATGATTAACCGGCTTATTCAGCGCACCACTGGCAAAGCGATGGGTGATTACGGTTGTATGCTGCGCGCCTATCGCCGTCATATTGTCGATGCGATGTTGCACTGCCATGAACGCAGCACCTTTATCCCGATTCTGGCGAATATCTTCGCCCGCCGTGCCATTGAAATTCCAGTACATCATGCCGAGCGTGAGTTTGGTGAATCCAAATACAGTTTTATGCGCCTGATTAATTTGATGTACGACCTGGTGACCTGCCTTACCACAACGCCGCTACGTATGCTGAGTCTGCTCGGCAGCATTATTGCGATTGGAGGTTTTAGCATTGCGGTGCTGCTGGTGATTTTACGCCTGACCTTCGGACCACAATGGGCGGCAGAAGGCGTCTTTATGCTATTTGCCGTGCTGTTTACTTTTATTGGCGCTCAGTTTATCGGCATGGGATTACTCGGTGAATATATCGGCAGGATCTACACCGATGTCCGCGCCCGCCCCCGCTATTTTGTTCAGCAAGTTATCCGTCCATCCAGCAAGGAAAATGAATAATGAAAACCGTCGTTTTTGCCTACCACGATATGGGATGCCTCGGTATTGAAGCCCTGCTGGCTGCCGGTTACGAAATTAGCGCCATTTTTACCCATACTGATAATCCCGGTGAAAAAGCCTTTTATGGTTCGGTGGCTCGTCTGGCGGCGGAAAGAGGGCATTCCGGTTTATGCGCCGGATAACGTTAATCATCCGCTGTGGGTGGAACGCATTGCCCAACTGTCGCCAGATGTGATTTTCTCTTTTTATTATCGCCATCTTATTTACGACGAAATTTTGCAGCTCGCTCCCGCAGGTGCATTTAATCTGCATGGTTCGCTGTTACCAAAATATCGTGGTCGCGCGCCGCTGAACTGGGTGCTGGTCAACGGTGAAACGGAAACTGGCGTTACATTGCACCGAATGGTGAAACGTGCCGATGCCGGGGCCATTGTGGCGCAACTGCGCATTGCCATTGCGCCAGACGATATCGCTATTACGCTGCATCATAAATTGTGCCATGCCGCGCGCCAGCTACTGGAACAGACATTACCCGCCATTAAACACGGTAATATTCTGGAAATCGCCCAGCGCGAAAACGAAGCCACCTGTTTTGGTCGCAGAACGCCGGATGACAGTTTCCTTGAATGGCATAAACCGGCATCCGTACTGCACAACATGGTACGTGCCGTTGCCGATCCGTGGCCGGGTGCCTTCAGCTATGTTGGCAATCAGAAATTCACCGTCTGGTCGTCGCGTGTTCATCCTCATGCCAGCAAAGCACAGCCGGGGAGCGTGATTTCTGTTGCGCCACTGCTGATTGCCTGTGGCGATGGCGCGCTGGAAATCGTCACCGGACAGGCGGGCGACGGCATTACTATGCAGGGCTCGCAATTAGCGCAGACGCTGGGCCTGGTGCAAGGTTCACGCTTGAATAGCCAGCCTGCCTGCACCGCCCGACGCCGTACCCGGGTACTCATCCTCGGGGTGAATGGCTTTATTGGCAACCATCTGACAGAACGCCTGCTGCGCGAAGATCATTATGAAGTTTACGGTCTGGATATTGGCAGCGATGCGATAAGCCGTTTTCTGAATCATCCGCATTTTCACTTTGTTGAAGGCGATATCAGTATTCATTCCGAATGGATTGAGTATCATGTCAAAAAATGTGATGTCGTCTTGCCGCTGGTGGCGATAGCCACGCCGATTGAATATACCCGCAACCCGCTGCGCGTATTTGAACTCGATTTTGAAGAGAATCTGCGCATTATCCGCTACTGCGTGAAGTACCGTAAGCGAATCATCTTCCCGTCAACTTCAGAAGTTTATGGGATGTGTAGCGATAAATACTTCGATGAGGACCATTCTAATTTAATCGTCGGCCCGGTGAATAAACCACGCTGGATTTATTCGGTATCAAAACAATTACTTGATCGGGTGATCTGGGCCTATGGCGAAAAAGAGGGTTTACAGTTCACCCTCTTCCGCCCGTTTAACTGGATGGGACCACGACTGGATAACCTTAATGCAGCGCGAATTGGCAGCTCCCGCGCTATTACGCAACTCATTCTCAATCTGGTAGAAGGTTCACCGATTAAGCTGATTGATGGCGGAAAACAAAAACGCTGCTTTACTGATATTCGCGATGGTATCGAGGCGTTATACCGCATTATCGAAAATGCGGGAAATCGCTGCGACGGTGAAATTATCAACATTGGCAATCCTGAGAACGAAGCGAGCATTGAGGAACTGGGCGAGATGCTGCTGGCGAGCTTCGAAAAACATCCGCTGCGCCATCATTTCCCACCGTTTGCGGGCTTTCGCGTTGTCGAAAGTAGCAGCTACTACGGCAAAGGATATCAGGACGTAGAGCATCGTAAACCGAGCATCCGCAATGCCCACCGCTGCCTGGACTGGGAGCCGAAAATTGATATGCAGGAAACCATCGACGAAACGCTGGATTTCTTCCTGCGCACCGTTGATCTTACGGATAAACCATCATGACCAAAGTAGGCTTACGCATTGATGTCGATACCTTTCGTGGCACCCGTGAAGGCGTGCCGCGTCTGCTGGAAATCTTGAGTAAGCATAATATTCAGGCCAGCATTTTTTTCAGCGTCGGCCCGGACAATATGGGCCGCCATCTCTGGCGACTGGTGAAGCCACAGTTTTTGTGGAAGATGCTGCGCTCAAACGCGGCATCGCTTTATGGCTGGGATATTTTACTGGCAGGTACGGCCTGGCCAGGTAAAGAGATTGGTCATGCCAATGCCGATATCATTCGTGAAGCGGCTAAACATCACGAAGTCGGCCTGCACGCCTGGGATCACCATGCCTGGCAAGCCCGTAGCGGTAACTGGGATCGGCAAACAATGATCGACGATATTGCACGCGGTCTTCGCACTCTGGAAGAGATTATCGGTCAACCGGTAACCTGTTCTGCCGCTGCGGGCTGGCGTGCCGACCAGAAGGTGATCGAAGCAAAAGAAGCGTTCCATTTGCGCTACAACAGCGATTGTCGTGGGGCCATGCCGTTCCGTCCATTGCTCGAATCAGGAAACCCTGGCACTGCGCAAATTCCGGTGACCTTACCCACCTGGGATGAAGTGATTGGTCGGGATGTGAAAGCAGAAGATTTTAACGGTTGGTTACTCAACCGCATCCTGCGAGATAAAGGCACGCCGGTTTATACCATTCATGCAGAAGTTGAAGGCTGCGCTTATCAGCATAATTTTGTGGATCTCCTCAAACGCGCAGCTCAGGAAGGCGTGACATTTTGCCCTTTAAGCGAACTGTTATCAGAGACGTTGCCGCTCGGACAAGTTGTTCGCGGAAATATTGCCGGACGTGAAGGCTGGCTGGGTTGCCAACAAATTGCGGGTAGTCGCTGATGAAATCGGTACGTTACCTTATCGGCCTCTTCGCGTTTATTGCCTGCTATTACCTGTTACCGATCAGCACGCGTCTGCTCTGGCAACCCGATGAAACGCGTTATGCGGAAATCAGTCGAGAAATGCTGGCATCCGGCGACTGGATTGTGCCCCATCTGTTAGGGCTACGTTATTTCGAAAAACCCATTGCCGGATACTGGATTAACAGCATTGGGCAATGGCTATTTGGCGCGAATAACTTTGGTGTGCGGGCAGGCGTTATCTTTGCGACCCTGTTAACTGCCGCGCTGGTGACCTGGTTTACTCTGCGCTTATGGCGCGATAAACGTCTGGCTCTACTCGCCACAGTAATTTATCTCTCATTGTTTATTGTCTATGCCATCGGCACTTATGCCGTGCTCGATCCGTTTATTGCATTCTGGCTGGTGGCGGGAATGTGCAGCTTCTGGCTGGCAATGCAGGCACAGACGTGGAAAGGCAAAAGCGCAGGATTTTTACTGCTGGGAATCACCTGCGGCATGGGGGTGATGACCAAAGGTTTTCTCGCCCTTGCCGTGCCGGTATTAAGCGTGCTGCCATGGGTAGCGACGCAAAAACGCTGGAAAGATCTCTTTATTTACGGCTGGCTGGCGGTTATCAGTTGCGTACTGACGGTTCTCCCTTGGGGACTGGCGATAGCGCAGCGGGAGCCTAACTTCTGGCACTATTTTTTCTGGGTTGAGCATATTCAACGCTTTGCACTGGATGATGCCCAACATAGAGCTCCGTTCTGGTACTACGTGCCGGTCATCATTGCCGGTAGCCTGCCGTGGCTGGGATTACTCCCCGGTGCACTGTACACAGGCTGGAAAAACCGCAAGCATTCCGCAACCGTCTATTTGTTGAGCTGGACGATAATGCCGCTGCTGTTTTTCTCCGTCGCTAAAGGTAAATTGCCCACCTATATTCTTTCCTGCTTTGCATCTCTGGCAATGCTGATGGCGCATTACGCTTTGCTGGCAGCAAAAAATAATCCTCTGGCGCTGCGGATTAATGGCTGGATTAACATCGCTTTTGGCGTCACTGGCATTATTGCCACATTTGTGGTCTCCCCGTGGGGACCAATGAACACGCCGGTGTGGCAAACCTTCGAGAGCTATAAAGTCTTTTGTGCCTGGTCGATTTTTTCGCTATGGGCATTTTTCGGCTGGTACACCTTAACAAACGTCGAAAAGACCTGGCCTTTTGCCGCGCTTTGCCCGCTGGGGCTGGCGTTGCTGGTAGGATTTTCAATTCCTGACAGAGTTATGGAAGGAAAACATCCGCAATTTTTTGTCGAGATGACACAAGAATCACTTCAGCCAAGCCGCTATATTCTTACTGATAGCGTCGGTGTTGCCGCAGGTCTGGCATGGAGCCTGCAACGCGATGACATCATCATGTATCGCCAGACAGGTGAGTTGAAATACGGCCTTAATTATCCGGATGCGAAAGGGAGATTTGTCAGCGGTGATGAGTTCGCAAACTGGCTTAATCAACATCGTCAGGAGGGGATTATTACTCTCGTGCTTTCGGTTGACCGCGATGAAGATATCAACAGTCTCGCCATTCCGCCCGCAGATGCCATCGATCGTCAGGAGCGTCTGGTGCTGATTCAGTATCGTCCCAAATGATCTGGCTAACATTAGTCTTTGCCAGCTTGCTTAGCGTTGCCGGGCAGTTGTGTCAGAAACAGGCAACCTGCTTTGTGGCGATAAACAAACGGCGCAAACATATCGTGCTGTGGCTGGGACTGGCGCTGGCTTGTCTTGGTCTTGCCATGGTGCTCTGGCTGCTGGTCTTGCAGAACGTACCGGTAGGCATTGCTTACCCGATGTTAAGTCTGAATTTTGTCTGGGTGACGCTGGCTGCAGTAAAACTGTGGCACGAACCGGTATCGCCGCGTCACTGGTGTGGGGTGGCGTTCATTATTGGCGGCATTGTGATCCTCGGGAGTACGGTGTAATGGGCCTGATGTGGGGATTATTCAGCGTCATTATTGCCTCAGTTGCGCAATTAAGCCTGGGTTTTGCGGCGAGTCATCTGCCGCCGATGACGCACTTATGGGATTTTATCGCGGCTCTGTTAGCTTTTGGCCTGGATGCCCGGATACTGTTACTCGGGCTGCTGGGTTATCTGCTTTCCGTTTTTTGTTGGTATAAAACGCTTCATAAACTTGCGCTAAGCAAAGCCTATGCCTTGCTCAGTATGAGTTATGTGCTGGTATGGATTGCTTCAATGGTACTTCCCGGCTGGGAAGGGACTTTTTCGCTGAAAGCACTACTGGGAGTAGCCTGTATTATGAGCGGGTTGATGCTGATTTTCCTGCCCACGACAAAACAACGTTACTGAGTTTTCCCTGCCACTTTACACTGCCGTTCCCACTCATCGGGGCTATAACTGCTTGCCGAGAGGACTTTCACCGTATGCAGCTTTTCACGATTAATACAATAAAGCGCATTCTGCAAAGGCGAGAGTAAATCCCCCACTTTCACGGCGAAGTCACTCTTCACTTCGGCGATCATTTTTATCGCGCCGCCAGCATCGCAGAGCATAAGTACATGTCTGTTATCTTGTTTATTGCAGCACGATTTTTTGACCAGCCATTCCATTGCATTATCCTGTTTGCTAAGAGTTTTCACATCAATTTACAGATTAACAGATAAACTCTTTATCAACGGCAATGGAATGGCAGAAATGAGAAGTGAAACGGAGGGTTAATTATTGCTGACGTTGCACCCACTCTTTTAGCGCCTGACGTGAAATTTTAATACCGCCGTTTTTCAGCTCCGGCGGCAGAGTTAGCCAGCGCACCGGTTGTTGAAAACGGGCCAGCTTATCTTTCACCCATTCACTAAGATCAACGCTCTCGTGGTCATACTCCATCACCGCCACCGGTCGATGACCAAACTCCTTGTCGGCAACGGGGACGATAAACACCTGCAAAACCGCAGGATGTGCAGCAATTACGCGCTCGACTTCTTCCGGCTGAATACCCTCTCCGCCACTGAAGAATAGATTGTCTAAACGTCCGACAATGGTCAGCTTGCCATTATGCATCTCACCGCGATCGCGCGTAGCGTACCAGCCTTCGTCATTAACCAGTGAAACCAGTTGCCCGTTACGCCAGTAACCTTCTGCCATACTGGCAGCCCGCAGCCACACTTCATTATTAACGATTTTCACTTCCCGACCCGGCAGCGGCGAACCAACGTCTGCCAGGCCGTCGGCTTCTTTCGCACACACCGTGGAGGCAAACTCGGTCAGACCATAGCCGCAAAAGCAACGAATCCCCTGCTCGCGCGCCTGTTCCGTCAACTCGACCGGGATAGCCGCGCCGCCAAGTAACACCGCTTTCAGGGAAACGGAACTACGGTTAACCAGCAAACGCCAGAGTTGTGTTGGCACCAGTGAAGCGTGAGTACAGCCTGCCAGCATTTGCTCCAATGGCTGTTTATCACGTACCGTCATCCGCGCACCAGCGTATAACCAGCGCCACATAATTCCCTGACCGGAGACGTGAAACAGCGGTAAAGAGAGCAACCAATCATCGTGATCGCCAAACGGAATCAGCGATAACACACCTTGCGCACTGGCAAGATGGGCCTGATAAGTATGGACAGCGGCTTTCGGCAAACCGGTAGAACCCGAGGTCAACGTCATTGAGCACAGACGCGTCGGCTGCCACGTAGCGGCATGTGCGCCTTCAACCAGCTGAATGTGCAGCGACGTTAATGCCGGAAACGTGTTTTCCCCATCCGGCACCAGAGCAAATTGCAGCGTCAGATTGGGCAGCAATTCTTCAAGCAACGGTTGCGGCAGCTGAGGGTTCACGGGCAACACCCGCGCCCCGCATTGCAGTAACGCCAGCCAGGCGAGCAGCGTTTGCGGCGTATTCCACGCCCGCAACATCACGCCGCTGCCCTCAACCACCCCCTGCACCGCAAATCCGGAGGCTAATTCATCGACGCGAGCACAAAGCTCGCGCCAGTTGAGTTGCTCGTCATTAAGACGTAAGGCGATGGTTTCTCCCCGCACTTGCCGCCAGTGACGCCACGGCCAGTCAGAGAAGATCATAACAACCGCTCCAGTGCATCAACTTCCACGACAGGCAGCGTGCTACCCGGCCAGCGACGTACCTGCTGCGCCTGCATCAGATCCAGCGTGTCCAGCCCTGGAATGGTGTCCGGCGTTAACCAGGCGGCAATCCGCGCCAGTTGCGTTAAGCCTAAGCTCGATTCAATGGAAGAACTGATCACCGCCGTCAGCCCCAGCGCGTGCGCCGCCTGTACCTGCTCGCGTACTTTTTCCAGACTGCCCGTGAGCGTGGGTTTGATAACTACCGCGCGCACGCCCTCTTCAGCCACAAAGGCAAAATCCGGCTCGCGCAGGCTTTCATCCCAGGCAATGGCAATGCCGGTTTCACGGGCAAACGCTCGCGAATCATCGCGGGTTTTGCACGGCTCTTCGAGAAACGCGATGCGGTCGCGATAATCCGGGTTAACGTATTTGGCAAACTGCTGACCTTTCAGCGGTGTCCAGGCGCGATTTGCGTCAAGACGCAAATGCAGATCCGGAATTGCCTCCAGCAACAGATTCACCACCATGCCGTCGCGCACCGCTTCGTACAATCCCACTTTGACCTTCGCCACTTTCTCGCCTGGCATATCTGCAAGTTTGAGGATCAGATCGTCCGGATCGCCATTACACAGCGGTGCCGCACGGTAGTTGGCTGCTTGCGGCAACGTATCTGTCAGTTCTGCCAATGCACAGCTTACGCCAAAGGCCACGGAAGGCATCTGCGGTAGCTCGCAATCGCCTGCCAGCCAGTTATTTACCCAGGCAAGCAGCACACTTTGCGCCTCTTCCCAGGTTTCCTGACTGAAGCCCGGCAGTGGGGAGATCTCCCCCCACCCTTCGCGCTCGCCTTCACGCAGGCAAACATACAGCCCGTCGCGGGTTTTTAACCGCCTGTCGCGCAGAACCACCCCCGCGTCCATGGGGATCTGCCAGCGGTATACCTGCGCGCTACGCATTACGGATTCCGTTTAAATTTGCTGAAATCAGGCTGACGTTTCTGGTTGAAAGCGTTGCGACCTTCCTGACCTTCTTCCGTCATGTAGAACAGCATGGTGGCGTTGCCCGCCAGCTCCTGCAGCCCCGCCTGCCCGTCACAGTCGGCGTTCAGCGCAGCTTTCAGGCAGCGCAGCGCCATCGGGCTGTTTTGCAGCATTTCGCGGCACCAACGGACGGTTTCTTTTTCCAGATCCGCCAGCGGTACCACGGTGTTGACAAGGCCCATATCCAGCGCCTGTTTTGCGTCGTACTGACGGCACAGGAACCAGATTTCACGCGCTTTTTTCTGTCCGACGATGCGAGCCATGTAGGAAGCGCCCCAGCCGCCGTCGAAGGAGCCGACTTTCGGGCCAGTCTGACCGAAGATGGCATTATCTGCCGCGATAGTCAGGTCGCACATCATGTGCAGAACGTGCCCACCGCCGATGGAGTAGCCAGCCACCATCGCGACAACCGGTTTCGGACAGGTACGGATCTGACGCTGGAAGTCCAGCACGTTCAGGTGATGTACGCCGGAATCATCTTTATAGCCGCCGTAATCACCACGCACTTTCTGGTCACCACCGGAGCAGAACGCTTTATCGCCTGCGCCAGTCAGAATGATCACGCCGATATTGTCGTCATAACGCGCATCTGCCAGTGCCTGGATCATCTCTTTTACCGTCAGAGGACGGAAGGCATTGCGCACCTGCGGACGATTAATGGTGATTTTTGCGATACCGTCGGTGGATTTTTCATAACGAATGTCCTCGAAACCTTCGGAGCAGTTGTGCCATTCAACCGGTGCGTAAAGCATTGCTTCATCAGGATAAATCATATTGTGTCCTTTAGTCAGAAACGCAAGATCTGCGCCAGACTTGCGATTACGCCAGCGGGATTTTCCCGATGCGCGTTATGTCCGGCGCGAGGAATGACATGGCAGTCGGCAGCCAGTTCCGCCGCCAGGGCGCGGAATTTGCTGTCACGTTCACCACATAAATAATAAAACGCAAATGTGCGGGCGCTAAGGTTAGCACGTAAATCGGGCTGGACGGCGAGAGAAGTCGCCTCCAGCATGGCGGCAAGCGTTGCGCCATTATTGTTGCTGCGCAGCGCAACCAGCTCCCGGCGTTGTTCGTCATTGAGTGAGGCAAAAACAGGCTGTTGATACCAGTCAGCAAATACCGCCGTTAACGGTTCTGTGCGAAAACGCTGCGCCCATTGGCGATCGGAACGCTGACGTTCCGTGCGTTGTTCAGCATTTTGCAGCCCCGGATGACCGCCTTCGACAACAACCCCACAAAGCCCCGCCAGCCCCTGGCAAGCCGCCATCATCGCCACCCGTCCGCCAAGCGAGTACCCCACCAACCAGAAGTTAAGGATGTTGTAACTAACCAGGGTTTTACGCAGTAAGTCGGTGACATCATCAAATCCATCGACGCTAATCGCCGCCGAACCACCGTGCCCGGGAAGATCAACATACAATCGGGAGTAGTCGGCAAACGCCTCGCCCACTTCTTGCCATTCGTGGCAATCGCCGGAAAAACCGTGCAAAAACACCAGCCAGGGTAAACCTGGTTTGCCATGTTTTGCCTGCGCGTGCAGGATCATAAATGGCTTACCTGCGCCAGAAGTTGCTGGAGCGTTTGCGCACCATCGGTGTCGTTAACCACCATTTCAATTACCGTGGTGGTTGGCGTGCGCCAGGCGTCAGCAAGCGCCGTTTCAAGTTCCTGCCAGTTTTGCGGACGATGATATTTCAGCTCGAACATCGCGGCGGCGTGCTCAAAATGGACGTTTTGCGGCATCAGATAGAAACGCTCGCGCTCGCTTTTCGGCGTTGGCAGCAGCGAGAAAATTTGCCCGCCGTTGTTGTTCACCACAATTAATACCAGCGGCGCAGAAACCTGACGCAATAACGCCAGCGCGTTGAGATCGTAAAGTGCGGAGAGATCACCCACAATCGCCAGCGTCGGTTTGCCGCTTGCCCGCTGAACGCCGGCGGCGGTCGAAAGCAGCCCGTCGATACCGCTGGCCCCACGGTTGCTGTACACCGGGTAACCTGCCGGAAGTTGCGAAAGCGCATCAATCAGACGTACCACCAGGCTGTTACCGACAAACAGTTGCCCCTGTTCAGGCAGATAGTCGCAGATGCGATGCGCCAGTTGCGCTTCGCCAAACGCATCGCGACGGTCAATAACCGCCTGCATTGCCTGTTCCGCCAGGCGCGGGATTTCAACGCACCAGGGCTGGCGTTTTTCTGCCGGATGCAGCTCCAGCCAGTCGGCAATATTGGCAATTAAGCGACGTCCGCGATGGTGTGCCGGATCAAGTCGCCCTTCAATATCATCAACAATCCAGTACTCTTCTGGTTCACAGCTTGCCTGCCATTGCAGGAGCCGTTTCCCCGTCAGGCTGCTTCCCAGTTGCACCACAATTTGCGCCTGCTGCAGCTCGCTGGTCGCTTTGGCATTGCCTAACCAAAGATCGGCACACGGCAGCGGCTGCCCGGTTTGTGACAGCACATCGCCAATCAGCGGCCAGCCAAGAGTTTGCGCCCACAGGGCAACTTTTTTGCCCTCTTCCGCACTCATGCGCCCGGCAACCACCACGCCGCGCTTTTGTCGCCAGAAGAACCAGTCGCGCTGTTTTTCACTTTCCAGACGAGGCGCTTCACGCAGCCACGGTTTGTCGTCCTGCCACCAGTCACCCAGACGCTGTTGCCAGCTAAGCCCGGTATCGTCCATTTCGCCATACAGCGGTTCAGCAAACGGGCAGTTGATATGGACTCCCCCCGCATGAAGCGTACCGAGAGCGTGGTCGATGGTAGAAACCAGCCAACGTGCGGGGATATCCTGGGTCGGGCGCGGCAATGAAATACTGTGCGTGGGGTGAGAGGCGAACATTCCCGGCTGGCGAATTGCCTGATTCGCGCCGCAGTCAATTAGCTCCGGCGGGCGATCGGCGGTTAAGAGAATCAGTTTTTCTCCGGTTAACCCGGCTTCAATCAGTGCCGGATAGAGATTTGCCACCGCCGTGCCGGAGGTCACAATCACCGCCACCGGCTGCTTGCTGACTTTCGCCAGCCCCAGCGCCAGATGCCCCAACCCACGCTCATCGAAATGGGTGTGGTGAATGAATGCGGAATTCTCCGCCGCCGCTAACGTTAACGGTGTAGAACGCGAGCCTGGGGCGATACAGATGTGTCTGACGCCGTGACGCGTTAATGCTTCCAGAATGACCGCCGCCCAGCGTCGGTTAAATGCGCTTACTGACATGAGTTTGTCCGGTATCAATATTGCGGCTAAGTATAAGGAGCTACAAAAATAGATTATTGATATGAATCGGTAATGATGCGACTCATTACTATTCCATTTGTAATAAAGTACGCAGCCCTGCCGCTTTGTTGTCGATTTCCTGCCACTCTTGCTCGGGGTCGGAACCACGGACAATGCCCGCGCCAGCATATAATCGCACGACATTGCCGCTAATTTTTGCTGAGCGCAGGGAAACGCAGAATTCGCTTTGTTGTAATGAGAGATAGCCCGCAGAACCGGCGTACCATTCTCGGGTGAACGGTTCGTGACGGGCGATAAACTGTCGCGCCAGATCGCGCGGTAAGCCAGCAACTGCTGCCGTTGGCTGCAACTGATGTAAACAGATCACATCATCCGCTTTGTTGAGTGAAGTCCAGATACAGCGGCGAAGATGCTGCACTTTACGCAGACGCAGTACCTGCGGCGGTAAAACATCCAGCGTCTGGGTATCGGCCTGTAATCGTTGACAGATATCTTCCACCACCAGCATGTTCTCGCGCTGGTTTTTATCATCCGCCATCAGCCACTCTCCTAACTGCTGCGCCTGCTTATCATCAGGATTATTTGCTACTGTTCCCGCCAGCGCTTCAGTACGCAGCGCTTTGTCACGCCGCCGCCATAACCGTTCCGGTGAAGAGCCAAGAAAAGCATTTTCGCCATCAAAGGCCATGTAAAAATGGTAGCAATTCAGATTCAGTCGACGACTGGCAGCCATCATCGCCGCCGCGTTGACCGGACTTGCGAAATGCAGGTCAGTTGCCCGAGCGAGCACCACTTTGTCGAGCTCACCTTCGGCGATGGTTTTCGTTGCCAGTTCGATTAATTGCGTCCAGCCCGTTTTGTCCGGCCAGTGTTGTTCTCGCGTGGTGGTTAAATGTAACCCAGGCAAGGGCTTGATACTCACCAGTGTGGCGATAAATTCTTTTGCCTGAATCGCATCGTGCTGAAGGGAGCTTTCGCTGAATAGCGTCAGCCGCAGCGTGGCTTTACCGCCACAGCGTCGCCATTCCAGGCGGGGTAAAAGTAAATTGCCCTGCGACGGGTCAAAAGCATTCAGCCCCCAAATGCGTAAGTCGGCGTGTTCCGGGTGCTGGCGAAGAAAACGTTGTGCCTGGTCCAACGACGTAAAACGGGTAATCGCGCCCAGGACGACAGCTTCTTCATCACCATTACGTTGTTGCCAGTAGAATTGCGGGTATGTTTGCTGACTGGCCAGCCAGCTCAAGGCATCAAAAGCGTCTTTGAGAGGGAAAGGAATATCGATAACCCGAATGCCGGGTGTCGCCGGAATCTCTTGCGACAAATGGCGCAGTAGATTTTCCAGCGCCGTAGTAAGTGATTGCACGCGGACCTCTCCCTGTTAAAAGCCTCACATTATACGGGGTACTACAAAAAAAATGCAGTACCCCGGTGTAGGGAGGTTTTAACGGCGTGCCAGCAACAGTCCTAGTACCAGCCCAACGGCCGCGCCCACACCAATTCCTTGCCAGGGTTTTTCGTGGACGTAGTCATCAGCACGATAAACTGCCTGCTTCGCCCGATAGTAATAACTGTCTGAAGCCTGGCTAACCCGTTTTTTCACATCATCCAGCGCTTTTTCTGCACGCGCTTTCAGCTCAACATATTTCTGATCGGCGGGATCGCCAGAGGAGCGGAGCACCTCTTCCAGTGTTTCACTAAGCAGCGTCAGGTCGTCATCGATACGTGTATCACCAAACTGATTAGACATTCTCGTTCTCCATTTGCGTAAAACCTGTCACTAACTATAGACAAGGGTTGTTGATTACGCCTGAATTACCTCGCGTGCCATCCCAATGTGTGGGATACCATCTTCTTCATAGACCTCCGTCACAGGGATAAAACCGAAACTCTGGTAGAAGTTTTGCAGATGCGCCTGCGCCCCGAGGTAAACAGGCTTATCAGGCCAGTGATGCGTACATGTTTCGAGTGTTTTACTCATCAGCTGCTGCCCCACTTTTTCGCCACGCAACGCTTCACTGACAATCACCCGACCTATAACGACCGGCTCAAGATCATCATCACTTTTCAGAATCCTCGCATACGCCACCAGTTCATCATTTTTCCAACCGAGAATATGGCGATTATCCCCCGTCAAATCATCACCATCGATATCCTGATAAGGGCAATTCTGCTCGACAACAAACACCGCGCAACGCAGTTGTAATAAGGCATAAAGCTGGGAAACCGATAATTCAGAGTGATGCAGATCTTGCCATTCAATCATAATGCTCTCCTTTTAGATGTATGCCTTATACTAGCCGGAATATTTTTTGAAACGTGATGAACTCATGGAATTAATTTTTTTAGGTACTTCAGCCGGTGTGCCAACCCGCACGCGCAATGTCACGGCAATATTGCTTAACCTGCAACATCCGACCCAGAGCGGACTTTGGTTGTTTGACTGCGGTGAAGGCACCCAGCATCAGCTACTGCATACCGCCTTTAACCCTGGAAAACTGGACAAGATTTTTATCAGTCACCTTCATGGCGATCATCTTTTTGGTTTACCCGGCTTGCTGTGCAGTCGTTCTATGTCAGGCATTATCCAACCCTTAACGATTTATGGTCCGCAAGGTATCCGTGAATTTGTGGAAACCGCGCTGCGGATTAGCGGCTCATGGACCGATTATCCGCTGGAAATTGTCGAAATTGGCGCTGGCGAAATTCTCGATGATGGCCTGCGCAAAGTAACCGCTTATCCGCTGGAACACCCACTGGAATGTTATGGCTATCGTATTGAAGAACATGATAAACCGGGTGCATTAAATGCCCAGGCATTAAAAGCTGCTGGCGTGCCGCCTGGCCCACTGTTTCAGGAATTAAAAGCGGGCAAAACAATCACGCTGGAAGATGGAAGGCAGATTAACGGCGCAGATTACTTAGCTGCTCCAGTGCCAGGTAAAGCGCTCGCTATTTTCGGCGATACCGGCCCCTGCGATGCCGCACTTGACCTGGCTAAAGGTGTCGATGTCATGGTGCACGAAGCGACGCTGGATATAACCATGGAAGCCAAAGCCAATAGTCGCGGCCATAGCTCTACACGCCAGGCTGCGACACTAGCCCGTGAGGCTGGAGTCGGCAAGCTAATCATTACCCACGTCAGCTCGCGCTATGATGACAAAGGTTGTCAGCACCTGTTACGTGAATGCAGGTCAATTTTCCCGGCGACTGAACTGGCGAATGATTTCACCGTGTTTAACGTTTAACTCTGCTTATTATTAAAAACAGGGCGAAACTTGCCCTGTTATCGCAACCCGCGCTACATATATCCACCCACACAGGCATATTGAGCGATTTTTGATATTTATTCATCTCCTTACGCACTATATTCAGAGCAATAAGTTGCCTCTTTTCATCTTGATTCAGCACAACCTTTGCAACTAAAAGGAGCCCATGATGGTTACAGTTGTCAGCAATTATTGTCAATTATCTCAAACGCAACTCAGTCAGACATTTGCAGAAAAATTTACTGTGACCGAGGAATTACTGCAGTCTTTAAAAAAAACAGCGTTATCCGGAGATGAAGAAAGCATTGAGTTACTGCATAATATTGCGTTAGGTTATGATAAATTTGGGAAAGAAGCTGAAGATATTCTTTACCATATTGTTAGAACCCCAACAAATGAGACCCTATCGATTATCCGACTTATCAAAAATGCTTGTTTAAAATTATATAATCTGGCACATATCGCAACCAACTCCCCCCTCAAATCACATGATTCAGATGATCTCCTGTTCAAAAAACTATTCTCCCCTTCGAAATTAATGACAATTATCGGTGATGAAATTCCTCTTATATCTGAAAAACAGTCGCTTTCAAAGGTGCTTTTAAATGATGAGAATAATGAACTGAGTGATGGTACAAACTTCTGGGATAAAAATCGTCAATTAACCACAGATGAAATAGCTTGCTATCTTCAGAAGATCGCCGCTAATGCAAAAAATACTCAAGTCAATTATCCTACTGGTCTCTACGTCCCCTACTCCACCAGAACTCACCTGGAAGACGCTCTCAATGAAAATATTAAGAGCGATCCATCATGGCCGAATGAAGTCCAGTTATTCCCCATAAATACTGGCGGACACTGGATATTAGTTTCGCTACAGAAAATAGTAAATAAAAAAAATAATAAACTACAAATAAAATGCGTCATATTCAACTCATTGCGTGCACTAGGCTATGATAAAGAAAATTCACTTAAGCGTGTCATTAATAGTTTTAATTCTGAACTCATGGGAGAAATGTCGAATAATAATATAAAAGTTCATTTAAATGAACCAGAGATAATATTTTTACATGCCGATCTTCAGCAATACTTAAGCCAAAGTTGCGGTGCATTTGTGTGCATGGCAGCCCAGGAAGTGATTGAACAAAGGGAAAGCAATTCTGACAGCGCCCCCTATACGTTATTAAAAAACTATGCTGACAGATTTAAAAAATATTCAGCAGAAGAGCAGTACGAAATTGATTTTCAACATCGACTGGCAAACAGAAATTGTTATTTAGATAAATATGGCGATGCAAATATCAATCATTATTATAGAAACTTAGAAATAAAACACTCACAACCCAAAAATAGAGCATCCGGCAAAAGAGTGAGTTAACATCATTGTTAATTAATTCGACCAGTCAGCAAATATGCTGACTGGTCGAACATAGTTTGCTAAACAGTCATCACTGACTGATGTCAGTCACACCATCCGCCAGTTCAATCTTCGGGTATTTCCAGCGTATCTCGGCACGCGATTGCTGGTCTGTTGATGTAGTGGATTGTTGTTGCTGACTTTTCTTACCCTCAGAGTTCTGCCCCCTGTCAACTCAATCTGCCAATAAATAACATAATTATATTTTTCCTTATATGAATTCCTTTTTAAAATAGCGAAGCCACTGTAAAAGATACTTTTTGTATAGATCTAACAACCGTAATAAAACAAACACTCATAACTCATTATAAATAATGATAAAATAACGTCTTTTATTGATAATTTATATATGAAAAAAAAATCCTTTTGTTATATTATTTCTGATTTCACTCCCTCTGATTATTTTTACCAACCCTGGGTCACTGCATTATCGCCAACGCCCCGACACGTCAGTCCTGAGCAATTAGAAAAAACAGTTCGTTATCTTACACAAACTGTGCATCCACGTAATGCCGACAATATTGATAATCTGAATAGGTCCGTAGAGTATATAAAAGAGTTCTTTGTCAGTAGCGGTGCCAGAGTTACCGCGCAGGGCGTCCCCGATTGGCTATTACGACTCTGCGCCTGGTAGCCAGGATTACCCTTACCCGCAATGTCCTGGCTTTATCCCGATCGGGGGGACTTTATTGCCTGGTCGGCAGAATACAGGATATCAACGCCGTTCGTCAGGTAAAAACGGCATTGTTATCATCCCGGGATTTATCTGTTTATTCTATGAATGCCCCATGGTTTATTCCCGGTATTGATTTCTCTGACCACCTGAATTATTGGCAACACGATATTCCCGCCGTAATGATTACTGACACCGCTTTTTATCGTAATAAACAATACCACTTGCCCGGTGATACAGCAGACAGATTGAATTATCAGAAAATGGCTCAGATGGTGTTATAACCTTGTTACACAACAGTAAATAATAAAAATTTCTCGAGGCGGGTCCAGAAACAGCGACATGTACATTTTATTTTCCCTCGTCTGTTTTAAGATGCGAAACATAAAATTCAATGGAGGAAAAATAAATGGGAATGATTGGTTATTTTGCAGAAATTGACTAAGAAAAGATTAACCAACTGCTTGAGTCTACTGAAAAACCTTTGATGGATAATATACATGACACGCTTTCAGGATTACGCCGACTGGATATTGATAAACGCTGGGATTTTTTACACTTTGGGCTGACAGGCACCTCTGCTTTTGATCCCGCGAAGAATGATCCGCTGAGTCGTGCCGTGCTTGGTGAACACAGCCTCGAAGATGGCATAGATGGCTTCCTGGGATTGACCTGGAATCAGGAATTAGCCGCGACAATCGACCGACTGGAATCACTGGATCGAAGTGAGCTGCGTAAACAGTTTTCCATTAAGCGACTCAATGAAATGGAGATTTATCCGGGAGTGACCTTTTCAGAAGAGTTAGAGGGGCAACTCTTTGCCTCGATCATGCTTGATATGGAAAAGCTGATTAGCGCGTATCGACGTATGCTGCGACAAGGGAATCATGCGCTGACGGTTATTGTTGGGTGATGGTGTCAGAGCGCCAAAAAAAACCGCCGAACATGTCGGCGGCTTTCTGACTTACAAACTAACAGATTACATCAGCGGCATTGCTAACCGCACAATACTAATCAGCGGTTGTGGCCATACACCCAGCACCAGTACCAACAGTGCAGAAATCAGCACCACGATACCGCCCGCGCTGTACTGCCAGTTTGACGGTGCATCGCGACCCGGTTGTTCCGGCGCGTGCAGGTACAGGCTCACCGCCACGCGCAGGTAGTAGTAGAGGCCGATTGCCGAACCGACAACCACGGCACCCACCAGCCACCACAAGTGTGTCTGGACACCGACCGCCAGCACGTAGAACTTACCGATAAAGCCCAGCGTCATCGGGATACCGGCCAGAGACAGCATCATCACCGTCATCACTGCCGCGAGGATCGGACGATGCCAGAACAGACCGCGGTAAGAGAACAGGGAATCAGCATCCGGGCCACGATACGGGCTGGACATCAGGCTGACCACGCCGAACGCGCCGAGGCTGCTGAACAGATAACCGGCCAGGTAAACCCCTACCGCTTCCATCGACATCTCGCCGGTTTGCAGCGCAATCAGCGCTACCAGCAGATAGCCGAGGTGAGAGATAGATGAGTAACCGAGCAGACGTTTGATATTGGTCTGGCTCAGCGCCATCAGGTTACCGAAGATGATGGAGGCAAAGGCGATAATCGCCAGCACCACGCGAATCGCTTCGCTGTCACCCACCGGTGCGTAGAGGAACAGACGCATCACCACACCGAAGATAGCGATTTTGCTCGCCGTCGCCAGGAAAGTGGAAACCGGCGCAGGCGCGCCCTGGTATACGTCTGGCGTCCACAGGTGGAACGGCACCAGAGAGAGTTTGAAGCCGAGGCCAACAATCATCAGGCCGAAACCTGCCAGCAACAGCGGCTCGTTGAGCATACCGTCGCCAAGGTTTTTACCCAACGCGACAAACGACAGGTCGCCAGACTGCGCATACACCAGCGCCATACCAAACAGCAGGAAAGAAGACGCTGCGGCAGAAAGGATGGTGTATTTGATACTGGCTTCCAGTGAACGTTTCTGGCGGAAAGCGTAACCGACCAGGCCAAACAGCGGCAAAGAGATCAGTTCGATACCGAGGAACAGAGACGCCAGATGGTTGGCATTCGCCAGCAGGATCCCGCCCAGCGCGGCAATTAACACCAACAGGTAGAACTCATCCTTGTTGTCGTTATAGCCTTCAAGCCACGGGTAGGCGAAAGTACAGGTGGCGAGGCTCGCCAACAATACCAGCCCGGTGTAAAGCATGGCGAAACCATCAACGCGCATCAGCGGCGTTACGTCCATAGCGCCCGCCTGGCCAACAAACCAGAGCGAAACCAGCGCCGCGTTAAGCCCAATAACCGAGAGCGTAGCGTTGAGGAAATGATTGCGTCGCCACGCAATGGAGAGCATCACAACCACCACCGTCAAGCCGACGATCAGCAACGGTAGCAGTGCGATCAGGTTTTGTGGAGTTATTGTCATGGCGATTTACGGCCTTGTAGTAGTAACGGAATTAACAAACCACTGCTGGATATTGCCAATCGCGGAGTGCGAGGTATCCAGAATCGGCTGCGGATAGAAGCCCAGCAGTACCAGCAGCACCACCAGCAACAGGATCATAAACAGCTCACGCAGCGACATCCCTGGCAGTTCCTGGCTGGCAATCTGGCTTTTCGCTTTACCGAAGTAAGCGCGATGTAACATCGCCAGCGAATAAACAGATGCAAAGACCAGCCCAAAGGTAGAGATAACGGTAATCACCGGTACAACCTGGAAGCTGCCGAACAGAATCATAAATTCGCCGACGAAGTTACCGGTGCCAGGCATCCCAAGCGTTGCCACCGCAAAGAACAGCGACAGTGCTGGCAGCCATTTCATCTTGCTCCACAGACCGCCCATCATGCGCATGTCGCGGGTATGGATACGTTCATAAAGCTGACCACAAAGAATAAACAGACCCGCCGCCGACAAACCGTGCGCAATCATCTGGATTACCGCGCCCTGGTAGGCCAACTGGCTGCCGGTGTAGATAGCAATCAGCACGAAGCCCATGTGGGAAACCGAGGTGTAGGCGATCAGACGTTTGATATCGGTCTGGGCGAAGGCCATCCACGCACCGTAGAAGATGCCGATAACACCCAGCCACATAGCAATTGGCGCGAACTCTGCCGACGCGTTCGGGAACAGCGGCAGGGAGAAACGCAGCAAACCGTAAGCGGCAGTTTTCAGCAAGATCCCCGCGAGGTCAACGGAACCGGCGGTCGGAGCCTGGGAGTGCGCATCCGGCAGCCAGCCATGCAGCGGAACCACCGGCATTTTGACTGCGAAGGCGATGAAGAAGCCCAGCATTAACAGGTATTCCACACCACTGGACATTGGCGTATTCAGCAGCTCTTCATAGTTGAAGGTCCAGACGCCGGTCGCATTGTAGTGAACAAAAACCAGCGCCAGGATGGCAATCAACATCACCAGGCCACTCGCCTGGGTGTAAATGAAGAACTTGGTTGCCGCCGTGATACGCGTTTTACCGTCAGAGGCTTTATGCCCCCACAGTGCGATCAGGAAGTACATCGGCACCAGCATCATTTCCCAGAAGAAGAAGAACAGGAACATGTCGATGGCAAGGAACACGCCGATAACGCCGCCCAGGATCCACATCAGGTTGAGGTGGAAGAAGCCCTGATATTTTTCGATCTCTTTCCACGAACATAGTACCGCCAGCACACCGAGCAGACCGGTCAGCACGACCATCAGCAGCGACAGCCCGTCAATGGCGAGATGAATAGAGATACCAAAACGCGGGATCCACGGCATGTCGAATTCAGACTGCCACTGCGGAATTCCGGCGGATTGCGTCAGTGAATAACCGCCCTGCAACCACAGTTGCAGCGACAGCGCCAGCGTCAATCCCATGGTGATCAGCGCGATCCAGCGTGGCACCTTGACGCCAAAGCGTTCGGTCTGCCAGCACAGGAAGCCGCCAATAAAGGGAATTAATATTAGCCAGGGTAGTAACATGGCGATCTTTATTCCTTGTAAAAGTCCCGTCAGGACCGGATTTTCAACGAATTCTCACGACAGAAAATTCTCTTCGGACTGGGGGTAGTGTCGGATGCACCGCGAAGGCGGCTTATCCGACCTACGTTCTTATATGCCCAGGGGCAATCCCACAATCCTTAACTCAACGCAGTACCATCAACAGTGCCAGCACCACGACCGCACCGATGCTCATGGATGCCACATACCAGCGCAGATAGCCGTTCTCACTTAACAGCAGACCTTTACCTGCAAAGCGGGAAAGGACAGCCGGGATGTTCATCATTGAGTTCAGCGGATCGCGTTTCAGCAACCAGGCAATACCCAGGAACGGCTTGACGAACACTTTGTCATACAGCCAGTCAAATCCCCAGGCGTTGTACCACCAGGTGCCCAGCAGACGGCCCGGCGCACTGTTGGCGATGGAGGTCACCAGAGTACGTTTACCCAGCCACAGCCAGGCTGCCAGCAGAATGCCGACCACCGCGACCACGCCAGAGGTAATTTCCAGGGTCAACATGCTGCCGTGCGCCAGTTCCGTCGTTTGCGGAAGCACGCCCTGCAGCGGCGGTACAATCAGTGCGCCAACGAAGGTGGAAAGGATCAGCAGCACAATCAGCGGCAGGCTGTGAGTTACCCCTTTCACGGCGTGAGCGTGAATTTGTTCTTTTCCGTGGAAGACGATGAAAATCATACGGAAGGTGTAGAGCGAGGTCATAAACGCACCGACCAGACCTGCCACCATCAGATTGATATGACCATTCGCCATCGCACCCGCGAGGATCTCATCCTTACTGAAGAAGCCCGCAGTGACCAGCGGTAGTGCCGACAGTGCTGCGCCGCCCACCAGGAAGCAGAGATAAACCAGCGGAATAGATTTACGCAGACCGCCCATCTTGAAGATGTTCTGTTCGTGATGGCAGGCCAGAATGACGGAACCGGATGCCAGGAACAGCAGCGCTTTAAAGAACGCGTGAGTCATCAAGTGGAAAATCGCCGCATCCCATGCCTGCACGCCAAGCGCGAGGAACATGTAGCCAATCTGGCTCATGGTAGAGTAAGCGAGAACACGTTTGATGTCGGTCTGTACCAGCGCGGCAAAACCGGCCAGCAGCAGCGTAACCGCCCCGACAATACCCACCAGATGCAGAACTTCCGGCGTCATCAGGAACAGGCCGTGGGTACGGGCGATCAGGTAGACACCCGCGGTTACCATCGTTGCGGCGTGGATCAGCGCGGAGACAGGCGTCGGGCCCGCCATCGCGTCAGCAAGCCATGTCTGCAACGGCAACTGCGCAGATTTACCGACCGCACCGCCCAGCAGCATCAGCGTCGCCCACATCAGCATGTTATTGCCGTCAGCAAAGTGCGCTGGTGCCAGTTCCACCATTTCGCGGAAGTTCAGGGTGCCCAGTTCGTTGTAAAGAATGAACAGTGCGAAAGCGAGGAAAACGTCACCCACACGGGTCACGACGAACGCTTTCATTGCCGCTGCGCCATTCTTCGGATCGGTGTAATAGAAACCGATCAGCAGATAGGAGCACAGGCCCACGCCTTCCCAGCCGAGGTACATCAGCAGCAGGTTATCGGCGAGAACCAGAACTACCATGCTGGCGATGAACAGGTTGGTGTAGGCGAAGAAGCGAGAGTAGCCCTCTTCACCGCGCATGTACCAGGAGGCGTACATGTGAATAAGGAAACCCACACCAGTGACCACCGAGAGCATGGTCAGCGACAGGCCGTCCAGCACCAGGTTAAAACCGATGTTAAAGTCGCCTACCGACATCCACGTCCACAGCGGCTGGCTGTATGACTGCTCGCCGTTAGCGAAGAAATCAACGCCGATAAAGGCGGTTACCAGCGCCGCCAGGCCCACAGAGCCAACGCCGACGATCGCCGAAACGTTTTCAGACCAGCGCCCACGGGAGAACGCCAGCAGGACGAAGCCAATCAATGGCAAAATAATGGTTAAGGCAAGCATGTTCATCCGCGCATCTCACTTACTGAATCGATGTTCAGGTTCTGGCGACGACGGTGAAGTTGCAGCAGCAGCGCAAGGCCGATACTCGCTTCTGCCGCCGCGAGGCTGATGGCGAGAATGTACATCACCTGACCGTCGGTCTGACCCCAGTAGCTTCCGGCGACCACAAAGGCCAGCGCGGAGGCGTTAATCATGATTTCCAGACCAATCAGCATAAACAGCAGATTGCGACGGATAACCAGACCGGTTAAGCCAAGAACGAATAAGATTGCCGCGAGGATCAGTCCATGTTGTAAGGGGATCATGCGTGCTCCTCCGTTTTTCTTTTCGCGCTGTCGTCTTTACGATTGCTCAGCACTTCACCCGCACGCTCTTCACGACCGACGTGGAAGGCCACAACCAGACCCGCGAGCAGCAGCATAGAAGCCAGTTCCACCGCCAGTACGTAAGGCCCGAACAGCGTAATACCCACTGCTTTAGCACTGATTGGCGTACCGTCGATACCCTGATCATTAACACCAAGGATGGCGTAAACAATCACCACCAGCATGATGGCCGACAAAATTGCCGGACCAATCCACACCTGCGGTTTCAGCCACTGGCGTTCCTGTTCGATTTCTGAACCGCCCAGGTTGAGCATCATCACTACGAACACGAACAGCACCATAATGGCACCCGCGTAGACGATAATTTCCAGCGCACCGGCGAAGTAAGCGCCCAGTGAGAAGAACACCCCAGAAATCGCCAGCAGCGAAATAATCAGGTACAGCAGTGCGTGTACCGGATTGGTATGGGTGATCACTCGCAAGGTCGCAAGTATGGCTATCAGGCCACAGATATAAAAAGCGAACTCCATTGCCCCTCTCCTTACGGTAACAGGCTCTTGACGTCGATAGGCTTGGCTTCGTTCTCTGCTTCGCCCTTATCTTTGCCGTCGATTGCCATACCTGCCATCCGGTAGAAGTTATATTCCGGGTATTTGCCCGGACCGGAGATCAGCAGATCCTCTTTCTCGTAAACCAGATCCTGGCGCTTGTATTCCCCCATTTCGAAATCCGGGGTTAACTGAATCGCCGTGGTCGGACAGGCTTCTTCGCACAGACCACAGAAAATGCAGCGCGAGAAGTTGATACGGAAAAATTCCGGATACCAGCGACCGTCTTTGGTTTCTGCTTTTTGCAGCGAGATACAGCCGACCGGGCAGGCTACCGCACAGAGGTTACAGGCTACGCAACGCTCTTCGCCGTCCGGGTCGCGGGTCAGAACGATACGACCACGATAACGGGGCGGCAGATAGACCGGCTCTTCCGGGTACATTCGCGTTTCGCGTTTGGCGAACGCGTGCAGGCCGATCATCCAGATACTACGAACCTGGGTGCCGAAACCTACTAACAATTCTTTTAAGGTCATGGTCTTATTGCCCCTTATTGCGCCTGCCAGAGAATGACAGCCGCCGTTACCAGCAAGTTGATCAGCGTCAGCGGCAGGCAGATTTTCCAGCCGAAGGACATTACCTGGTCATAACGCGGACGCGGTAACGACGCACGAATCAAAATGAACATCATCATAAAGAACGCGGTTTTCAGCGCGAACCAGATGAATGGCGGTAACAACGGGCCTTGCCAGCCACCGAAGAACAGCGTCACCATCAATGCAGAGATGGTCACAATCCCGATGTACTCACCCACGAAGAACAGACCGAACTTCATACCGGAATATTCAATGTGGTAACCATCCGCCAGTTCCTGCTCGGCTTCCGGCTGGTCAAACGGGTGACGGTGACATACCGCCACGCCCGCGATGGCAAAGGTAATAAAACCAAAGAATTGCGGGATAACGTTCCACACATGCGCCTGGCTGTTGACGATGTCGGTCATGTTGAATGAACCGGCCTGCGCCACCACGCCCATCAGGGAAAGCCCGAGGAACACTTCGTAGCTCAGGGTCTGCGCAGAAGCACGCATCGCACCCAGCAACGAGTATTTGTTGTTACTTGACCAGCCCGCAAACAGCACCGCGTAAACCGCCAGACCTGCCATCATCAGGAAGAACAAAATCCCGATGTTCAGGTCGGCAACCACCCAACCCGGACTGACTGGCACAATCGCAAAGGCCAGCAGCAGCGAGGTAAAGGCAATCATCGGTGCCAGGGTAAAGATGACGCGATCCGAGAATTTCGGGATCCAGTCTTCTTTAAAGAACATTTTGATCATGTCCGCAACCAGCTGGAGCGAACCGCCCCAGCCAACACGGTTAGGTCCGTAACGGTTCTGGAACAGACCCAGCAGGCGACGTTCGCCAAAGCTCATGAATGCCCCACAGGTGACAACCACCAGCAGGATCACCACCGCTTTGAGGATGGTCAGCAGGATCTCAATCAGTTCCGGTGATATCCAACTCATTGTTGTGCCTCCTTGAGATCCTCAAGATGCGCGCCAGCCAGCACCGGAGCAATGCCGGACATACCCATCGGCAAGCCCACCTGCCCTGCCGTCAGCCCTTCAGCGATTTCAACCGGCAGCGTGACCGTGTTGCCATCGTAACTAAAGGAGACGTGTGTACCTGCGTTCACACCTAACTTCGCGGCATCCGCTGGGTTGAGTTTGATGTACGGCTGCGGCATACGGCTCTGGAAGACCGGAGCACGCTGTGACAATTCATCGCTGCCAAACAGGTGGTAATACGGCGCGATACGCCATTTCCCGTCCTGCGGCTGGAAGCGTGCCGGTACGCTGGTGAAGTAATCCAGACCATTTTCGCTGGTTTCAAACAGACGCACGCCCGGATCGCCAAAGCGCAGTTTGCCGCCCACTTCGTCCTGGAATTTGTTCCACGCCTGCGGGGAGTTCCAGCCCGGCGCCCAGGCAAACGGCACTTGCGAACGGTGCGCAGTCGGCTGGTTGTTACCTTCCATCGAGAAGGTGAACATGGTGTCAATATCCTGCGGCTGACGCGGCTCATGAACGCTGATATTGGCGCGCATGGCGGTACGACCGCTGTAACGGTGCGGTTCACGGGCCAGTTTCTGCCCACGAATACGGAATGTCGCATCCGGCGCAGCATCTTTGATACCTGCCAGTTCCGGGATTTTCGCCACAACAGCGTCAATCACATGGTCGAGCTGCGTCCAGTCCACTTCACGGCTCAGCAGGGTGCTGTGCAGCGAGTGTAACCAGCGCCAGCTTTCCAGCATGACAGTTTTGCTGTCGTAATAAGCAGGATCGTAAACCTGGAAGAAACGTTGGGCGCGGCCTTCGTTGTTGATCACCGTACCGTCGCTTTCAGCAAAGCTGGCAGCAGAAAGTACCAGATGGGCGTTTTCCATAATCGCTGTGCGTTGATGATCAACCACCATCACCAGCGGTGCTTTAGCCAGCGCAGCATTCACGCGGATAGCAGAAGCGTGACGATGCAGATCGTTTTCCAACACCACCACCGCGTCGGCGCGTCCGGTTTCCAGTTCGGTTAACGCTTCTTCAAGCGAACCGCCACCCATAATGCCCAGCCCCATGCTGTTGACGGAACGGGCAATCATGGTGATACCGACGTCAGCGCCGCGACCTTTCAGGGCTTTCGCGACGTTAGCCGCCGCCTGAATCACCTCTAAGCTACCGGCGTTCGTCCCGGAGATAATCAACGGTTTCTTCGCACCTGCCAGTGCCTGCACGATGACGTCGATTTTGCTTTGCAGCTCAGGTTCGATACCGTCAACCGCTGGTGCAGAGTTATCCAGCGCATGGGCGATGGCAAAACCTAAACGCGCCTGATCTTCAACCGGTGCGCGGTAAGTCCACGCCGCGATATCATCCAGACGGGTGTCATCAACGTTGGTAACAAACAGCGGATGCTTCGCACGTTGACCGATGTTGAGGATTGCCGCAATCTGCCAGTCAGCCACTTTCTGTGCTGCCGCCATTTCGCGCGCTTTACCTTTCACAGCCTGACGCACTGCCAGCGCGACGCGCGCGCCGGTCTGGGTAACGTCTTCGCCCAGCACCAGTACCGCATCGTAAGATTCGATTTCGCGCAGAGCCGGAGTATAAATGCCGCCTTCACGCAGCACTTTCAGCGCCAGTTGCAGACGTTCCTGCTCACCGTGAGCGATACCGGTGTAGAAGTTTTCTTCGCCCACCAGTTCACGCAGCGCAAAGTTGCTTTCCACGCTGGCACGCGGAGAACCAATACCGATCACTTTCTTCGACTGACGCAGAATATCTGCCGCGCCCTGCATTGCCTGTTCGGCGTTGAGGGTAATGAAATCATCGCCACGACGCTGTACTGGCTGACGCGGACGATCCTTCAGGTTGACGTAACCGTAACCGAAACGACCACGGTCGCAGAGGAAGTAGTGGTTTACCGTACCGTTGTAACGGTTTTCGATACGACGCAGTTCGCCGTAACGTTCACCGGGGCTGATGTTACAGCCGATGGAACATTGCTGGCAGATGCTCGGCGCAAACTGCATATCCCATTTACGGTTGTAACGCTCGGAGTGCGTTTTGTCGGTAAATACGCCGGTCGGGCAAATTTCGACCAGGTTACCGGAAAATTCGCTTTCCAGCGTGCCGTCTTCCGGGCGACCGAAGTAGACGTTGTCGTGCGCACCGTAAACGCCCAGATCTGTACCGTCAGCGTAATCTTTGTAGTAACGCACACAGCGGTAGCAGGCGATGCAGCGGTTCATTTCGTGAGAGATGAATGGCCCCAAATCCTGATTACGGTGGGTACGTTTGGTGAAACGGTAGCGACGGAAGCTGTGTCCGGTCATCACAGTCATATCCTGAAGATGGCAGTTACCGCCCTCTTCACATACCGGACAGTCGTGCGGGTGGTTGGTCATCAACCACTCGACCACGCTTTCACGGAACTGTTTCGCTTCTTCGTCGTCAATGGAAATAAAGGTGCCATCGGAAGCCGGTGTCATACAGGACATCACCAGGCGACCACGCGTGTCTTCCGCGTTTTGGTATTGCTTCACCGCACACTGGCGGCAAGCACCGACACTTCCCAGCGCCGGATGCCAGCAAAAGTAAGGAATATCAAGGCCCAGAGACAGACAAGCTTCCAGCAGGTTGTCCGCTCCGTTGACCTCGTATTCTTTGCCGTCTACATGAATTGTAGCCATTAGCATGCTTCCAGTTTTCTCAGTCAGAGACTGAGCGTTAATCGAAATTCGGTTACCAGCGCTCTTTCAGCAGGTTCGGCTGAATCCCATTAATCAAATGGGTATTGCTGAACGGCTGTTTGATTCCCGCCTCAAATTCTTCGCGGAAATATTTGATGGCGCTCTGTAACGGCTCCACTGCACCAGGTGCGTGGGCACAGAAAGTTTTACCCGGGCCTAAGAATCGACACAGTTGCTCAAGTGTTTCGATATCGCCCGGCTGACCTTCACCACGCTCCAGCGCACGCAGAATTTTCACGCTCCACGGCAGACCGTCGCGGCACGGCGTACACCAGCCGCAGGACTCACGGGCGAAAAACTCTTCCAGGTTACGCACCAGCGACACCATGTTGATCTCATGGTCAACCGCCATCGCCAGCGCCGTACCCAGACGGCTGCCCGCTTTACCGATACTTTCGAATTCCATCGGCAGATCAAGGTGCGCTTCGGTCAGGAAGTCAGTCCCCGCGCCGCCTGGCTGCCAGGCTTTAAATTTCAGACCATCACGCATACCACCGGCGTAATCTTCGAGGATCTCGCGTGCGGTGGTGCCGAACGGCAGTTCCCACAGTCCCGGATTTTTCACCCGACCGGAGAAGCCCATCAGCTTGGTGCCAGCATCTTTACTTTTCGAGATGTTCTGATACCACTCCACGCCGTTAGCGAGGATCGCCGGAACGTTACACAGGGTTTCGACGTTGTTGACACAGGTCGGTTTACCCCATGCGCCGGAGGTTGCCGGGAAGGGTGGCTTCGAGCGTGGGTTAGCACGACGTCCTTCCAGGGAGTTGATTAACGCTGTTTCTTCCCCGCAGATGTAGCGCCCTGCCCCGGTATGGACGAACAGTTCGAAATCGAAACCTGTTCCCATAATGTTTTTGCCAAGCAGACCCGCTTCGGTGGCTTCGGCAATGGCACGGCGCAGATTAACTGCCGCTTCGATATATTCGCCACGCAGGAAGATGTAGCCACGGTAAGCTTTCAGCGCAAACGCGGAGATGAGCATACCTTCCACCAGCAGGTGCGGCAGTTGCTCCATCAACAGGCGGTCTTTATAGGTGCCCGGCTCCATTTCATCGGCATTACACAGCAGGTAACGGATGTTCATGGATTCGTCTTTCGGCATCAGGCTCCATTTCAGGCCAGTCGAGAAGCCCGCGCCGCCGCGCCCTTTCAGACCAGCGTCTTTTACCTGATTAACGATTTCGTCCGGAGACAGCCCGGTCAGCGCCTTACGCGCGCCTTCGTAACCGTTTTTGCTGCGGTATTCGTCCAGCCACACTGGCTGTTTGTCATCGCGCAGACGCCAGGTCAGCGGATGCGTTTCGGGAGTACGGATAATGTTTTTCATTTATACCGCTCCAGCAGTTCAGGGATCGCTTCCGGGGTCAGATGCGCGTGAGTGTCCTCATCGATCATCATGTTTGGCCCTTTATCACAGTTCCCCAGGCAGCAAGTTGGCAGCAGCGTAAAGCGGCCATCAAATGTCGTTTGCCCTGGTTTGATGTTCAGCTTTTTCTCGAGCGCCGCCTGAATACCCTGATAACCGTTGATATGACAGACCACGCTGTCACAATAACGGATCACATGGCGACCAACCGGCTGGCGGAAGATCTGACTGTAGAACGTTGCCACACCTTCGACGTCGCTTGCCGGAATACCCAGCACATCGGCGATCGCGTGGATCGCACCATCCGGCACCCAGCCACGCTGCTTCTGAACGATTTTCAGCGCTTCAATGGACGCCGCACGCGGGTCTTCGTAGTGGTGCATCTCGTGCTCGATCGCTTCACGCTCTGCCGCACTCAGCTCAAAAGCCTCGGTTTGTGGTTGTTGATTCTCGTGCATAATTAGCGGTCCACATCTGACATAACAAAATCGATACTGCCCAGATAAACAATCAGGTCAGACACCAGGCTGCCGCGGATCGCCGCCGGAATTTGCTGCAAATGCGCAAAGCTCGGGGTACGAACACGGGTGCGGTAACTCATGGTGCTGCCGTCGCTGGTCAGGTAGTAACTGTTGATCCCTTTGGTCGCCTCAATCATCTGGAAAGATTCATTGGCAGGCATCACCGGACCCCACGACACTTGCAGGAAGTGGGTGATCAGGGTTTCGATATGTTGCAGCGTGCGCTCTTTCGGCGGCGGCGTGGTCAGCGGGTGATCCGCTTTGAACGGGCCTTCCGGCATGTTGTTGAGGCACTGCTCAAGAATGCGCAGACTCTGGCGCAGCTCTTCCACTTTAAGCATTACGCGGGTGTAGCAGTCAGAAACGCCACCACCCACCGGGATTTCAAAGTCGAAGTTTTCATAGCCAGAATAAGGACGCGCCTTACGCACGTCGAAGTCGATCCCGGTAGCACGCAGGCCCGCGCCAGTGGTGCCCCACTCCAGCGCCTCTTTCGCGCCATAGGCGGCAACGCCCTGGGAACGACCTTTCAGAATGGTGTTTTGCAGCGCCGCTTTCTCGTAAGACGCCAGACGTTTCGGCATCCAGTCGAGGAACTCACGCAGCAGGCGATCCCAGCCGCGCGGCAGGTCGTGCGCTACGCCGCCAATACGGAACCACGCCGGGTGCATACGAAAACCAGTGATTGCTTCCACCAGATCGTAAATTTTCTGACGATCGGTAAAGGCGAAGAACACTGGCGTCATTGCGCCGACGTCCTGAATAAAGGTCGAGATATACAGCAGGTGACTGTTGATGCGGAACAGTTCGGAGAGCATAACGCGAATGACGTTAACGCGATCCGGCACGGTGATCCCGGCCAGTTTCTCTACCGCCAGCACGTAAGGCATTTCGTTAACGCAGCCGCCGAGGTATTCGATACGGTCAGTATACGGAATGTAGCTGTGCCAGGACTGGCGTTCGCCCATTTTCTCCGCACCACGGTGGTGGTAACCGATGTCTGGTACGCAGTCGACAATCTCTTCGCCATCGAGTTGCAAAACGATACGGAAAGCCCCGTGCGCCGACGGGTGGTTCGGACCGAGGTTGAGGAACATGAAGTCCTCGTTTTCGGTGCCGCGCTTCATCCCCCACTCTTCCGGTTTGAAGGTCAGGGCTTCCATCTCCAGATCCTGTTTGGCTTTGGTCAGCTCAAACGGCGAGAATTCGGTAGCGCGCGCCGGATAATCTTTACGCAGCGGGTGACCTTTCCAGGTTTGCGGCATCATGATGCGTCGCAGGTTCGGGTGACCGTCGAAAGTAATGCCAAACAGATCCCAGGTTTCACGCTCATACCAGTTAGCGTTCGGGAACAGTTTGGTGAAGGTCGGTACGTGCAGGTCGTTTTCTGCCAGCGCCACCTTCAGCATGATGTCGCGGTTACGATCGATAGAAATCAGATGGTAGAAAACGGAAAAATCCGCGGCAGGTAACCCTTCGCGGTGTGTGCGCAGACGTTCGTCCATGCCGTGTAAGTCAAACAGCATGACGTAAGGTTTCGGCAGTTTCTTTAAGAAATCGCCAACTTCCAGTAATTGTTCACGCTTGATCCACACAACGGGAACCCCGGTGCGAGTCGCCTGAACAGTAAAGGCATCCGGCCCAAAACGGTTGCGCAGTTCGCCAATCACCGGATCATCAAGATGATCGCGGGTCTGCCAGGCGGGTTCTTGCGCGGTTAAGTCGGTCATATTGTTCACCATTGCAAATGGTCCGTGGTGACTGTCGGCGCAGTAAGCTTCGCGAAATAGATTTAGGAATAAGCGAAGAAAAATCCCTTTGCCGACAGGCGCAAATTAAATCTCGTCAGGTGTACGCAGGTTAGTTACGGCAATGCGTTCACCGCGCTTGCGTTCGCGCTCTGATTGCATATTGGCGCGATAAACGCCCTGATCGCCAACCACCCAGGAGAGCGGACGACGTTCTTTGCCGATAGATTCCTGCAACAGCATCAGTGCCTGCATGTACGCTTCAGGACGCGGCGGGCAGCCCGGGATATATACATCAACCGGGATGAATTTATCGACGCCCTGCACAACGGAATAAATATCGTACATACCACCAGAGTTGGCACAGGCACCCATTGAGATAACCCATTTTGGTTCCAGCATCTGGTCATACAGACGCTGAATAACCGGTGCCATTTTGGTAAAGCAGGTTCCTGCAACCACCATCAGGTCAGCCTGACGCGGCGAAGCACGCAATACTTCTGCGCCAAAACGCGCCACGTCATGCACCGCGGTAAACGAAGTCACCATCTCAACGTAACAGCAGGAAAGACCGAAGTTATACGGCCAAATTGAGTTTTTACGACCCCAGTTAACCATGTCATTGAGCTTGCCCATAAACACGTTTTTGTTAACTTCTTGCTCCAGAGGGTCGGTTACGATCTCCTGCTTTTGCAGGGGGTAACGGTCGTTCTCACCGTTGGGATCTATGCGGGTGAGCGTATAATCCATCTTAATGCCTCGCGGTTAGCGTTGACGATTAGCGATACTGTTCGTTTCCGGGTTCATACGCTCGCGGCGTGAACGCGCGGGCGTCCAGTCCAGCGCGCCAATACGCACCAGATAAACCAGACCTGCCAGTAACACAAAAATAAAAATTGCAGCTTCCACAAAGCCTACCCAGCCGCTTTCGCGGATAGAGGTTGACCATGCGAACAGATACAGCGCTTCAACGTCGAAGATAACGAAGAACATGGCCACCAGATAAAACTTGGCGGACAGGCGTAAGCGGGCGGAGCCGACCGAGTCGATACCGGATTCAAACGGCACGTTTTTCGACCTCGCGCGTGCGCGACCGCCTAAAAACCAACCGCCTACCAGCATCAGGCAACACAGGCCAATGGCAACGATAAGAAAGATAGCGAATGCCCAGTGATGAGCGATGACTTCAGTGGATGTTGACATACTCATTGCTTACTCATCAAAAGTAGCGCCAGATTCACTGCTCTTCACGGCAGATGGACGCCACATCGATTCATGGGGAGGAATAAAAAAAACCTTACAATCACTGTAGAAATTCTTTTATACAGCTAATTGATGTGGTTTTTTACTCCTTTCTATAACCTTTTGTCAACTTTAACAAAAGTTTCTTCACATTAGTTTACATAATATCAACACCATTAGCATTTAATGCCCTTTCACCCCAGATCCTTGACGACTCCAGGATAATTAGATGTTGTTGAATCGTGTCCGTTGTGAAGCAATGGAAAAAATACGGGTCTATTTTGACAGGAATTTGTGTCGATTCCTCCCCCCAAAAGAGAGTATTTTCTTGATCTGTGACACGCTTTTGTCATTCCATAACAAAAACGCAGCAACAAATTTACGTATTTTTTAACATCATTGTAGCAGGTGATTTTTTTCAGGCGATTATTTGTGCGTTCGGGACGTGAATCTCTGGTGGTTGAAAAATGAACAGTTTTGTACGTTCTGCACTATGCGATGAAGGATTTTTACTAAAAAAAAGCCGCTGGGGTTTAAAACACCCCCAGCGGCTCGTTTTTTACACTATTGTCTCAGGAATTATCTATCGTCCGTCGATTACTCGATATCCCTTTCAATCAACAATGAATCATCCCCTTCCGGAGCAGACATTGGGCTGTATTGCCACGGATTATGGTAGCTCTCCATCGCCTGATAGATCACCTGGGCCAGCTCATTATTACTGGACGGATCATAGCACAGCAAATATTCGGTATCAGGTAGCGGCGGTAAGCCATCTACTCCACTCAGCACACGCAGGTCCGGGCTCATCATCTCAACCGGCCTTGCCGTCACGCCAAGACCGGCTTTCACTGCCGCACGAACGGCCGGAAGCGTCGAGGCGACATAAGCCAGTCGCCATGGAATATCTGCTTTATTAAGCGTCGCCAGCACCATATCGCGAAACGGGCTAGGATCATCCAGCAATACAAGAGGGATCGGCTCGCCTTTTTGCAATATGTATTCCGCTGCGCAGTACCAGTGTGTTGGCGAGGTACGCAGGTTCAATGCCTTAAACGCTGAAGGACGATGGGTGGTTACCATCAAATCCACTTCCTGGGATTCCAGCATTTCTGCCATATAGGCATTACGTTTAACGCGGACATCCAGCGCTAATTTCGGATAAACCGAACTCACGCGATTTAACAGGAAAGGTAAGATCGTATCGGCAGATTCATCTGAAGCACCGATAGTTAATACGCCCTGAAGATTACTGAACATTAATGATGAGCAGGCCTCATCATTAAAACGCAGGATTTTCCTGGCGTAACCAAGAAGTTGAATGCCATGTTCAGTTAACAGTTTGTTGCGACCGTGACGAGCGAACAGTTCTTTCCCAACGAGTTGTTCCAGACGCTGCATTTGCTGACTTACGGCGGACTGAGTACGACACACAGCGGCAGCTGCGGCAGCAAAAGTGTTCAGATCGGCAACAGCAACAAATGTTCTCAGCAGATCGAGGTCGAGGTTAATTATCGGACGATTTGCACTTATCATATATTATCACTTACTGGCGGCTCATACTGAGCTGGTTAATGCTGTGCACACACAAACAAGCAATTCCATTTGTAATGTGCCTCCCTGGCAGTTTCATCCGGAACCCGGACGAAAGTAAAAATGCATATGAGTTGCACTAAAAAAGCGACTCACATTGTTCCGTTATAATGCCTGAAGTAGATCACAGAATATATCTTCAGGGATCGCATATCTATTAAGTTACTCACTCTTTTCTATTTATGACATGCGCGTGTTTGTATAAATGTAAATGTGAGTCCTTGTTCCACTCTCGTGCAGCATCGCTGGTCATACGCGAACACGTACAAACAGCAATGGTGAGGCGGCATCAAGAGCAGGGATCCGTCATTTATGCGAGCATTTTACCCCAAAAACCTTTTATTTATAAGGGTCATTGCGAATTATCTGATGCAAAGTTATGTTATGTTAGGCAAAGTAATCTTCTATTATTAATAAGCACATCAAAACCTTTTTGAATATTAAATAATAATTAATTAGCATCATCCTCATTCATTAATTCCGCTTAACAATAGTTTCACACCTTGCCCCCATTACGACACCTCGGAAATCATCACGCTGTTAAACTCTCCGTAATGCGGAAATATCATCATCGCGTTTCATTAGTGAATTCTTAAATGAGGCATTTTCACACAATTATCTTACAGATAAAAAAACCAGACTTACAATTAAGAATCAGAACAATTCACTATATAACATTGCATGTAAAGCATATACACCTCATTATTTTGTCATTATTAAGTTATTAACAGCACAATCGAGCCTTCCCCTCTGGCAAAATCTTATTCTGCAGACCTTCAAAACACCGTCCTGGGGGAGTACATTGTTCTAAGCTGACTTCCACGGCAGGGAGTGGCGATAACAGCAAAAAAGGTCAAGATTCATGTCCCCCATTGAAAAATCCAGCAAATTAGAGAATGTCTGTTATGACATCCGTGGTCCGGTGCTGAAAGAAGCAAAACGCCTGGAAGAAGAAGGTAACAAGGTACTGAAACTGAACATCGGCAACCCAGCCCCGTTCGGTTTTGACGCGCCAGATGAAATCCTCGTTGACGTGATACGCAACCTGCCTACCGCTCAAGGGTATTGCGATTCCAAAGGTCTTTACTCCGCGCGTAAAGCCATCATGCAGCACTACCAGGCTCGTGGCATGCGTGATGTTACCGTGGAAGATATTTACATCGGCAATGGTGTATCGGAGCTTATCGTTCAGGCAATGCAGGCATTGCTGAACAGCGGGGACGAAATGTTGGTTCCTGCACCAGATTACCCACTATGGACCGCGGCGGTTTCGCTTTCCAGCGGTAAAGCGGTGCATTATCTTTGCGATGAATCCTCTGACTGGTTCCCGGACCTCGATGATATTCGCGCTAAAATTACGCCTCGTACGCGTGGGATCGTTATTATCAACCCAAATAACCCAACCGGCGCGGTATATTCCAAAGAGCTTTTAATGGAGATTGTGGAGATTGCACGTCAGCATAATCTCATTATCTTCGCCGATGAAATTTATGACAAAATTCTCTACGACGACGCTGAGCATCACTCAATTGCACCGCTGGCACCTGACCTGCTGACCATTACCTTTAACGGACTGTCGAAAACGTACCGCGTTGCAGGCTTCCGTCAGGGGTGGATGGTGTTGAACGGGCCGAAAAAACACGCCAAAGGCTACATCGAAGGTCTGGAAATGCTGGCTTCAATGCGCCTGTGTGCTAACGTTCCTGCGCAACACGCCATTCAGACCGCGCTAGGTGGTTATCAGAGCATCAGTGAATTTATTACCCCTGGCGGTCGTCTTTATGAGCAGCGTAACCGCGCGTGGGAACTGATCAACGATATTCCGGGCGTTTCCTGCGTGAAACCTCGTGGTGCGCTGTATATGTTCCCGAAAATCGACGCCAAACGCTTTAACATTCACGACGATCAGAAAATGGTGCTGGATTTCCTGTTGCAGGAAAAAGTTCTGTTGGTGCAAGGGACGGCATTCAACTGGCCGTGGCCGGATCACTTCCGCATTGTCACGCTACCGCGTGTCGATGATATCGAGCTGTCTTTGAGCAAGTTCGCGCGTTTCCTTTCTGGTTATCATCAGCTGTAATCTTAATTTCACTGCCGGAGATTGCATCCGGCAGCGTTATCCCGCCACAATGACCTGATGATGTCATCATACGTAAGGTCACTATGAAACAGAGCCATTTTTTTGCCCATCTCTCCCGCCTGAAACTCATTAACCGCTGGCCGCTCATGCGCAACGTGCGGACGGAAAATGTGTCCGAACACAGTTTGCAGGTAGCGATGGTCGCCCATGCGCTGGCAGCTATCAAAAATCGAAAATTTGGCGGTAATGTCAACGCCGAACGTATCGCTTTACTGGCGATGTACCACGATGCCTCAGAAGTGCTCACCGGCGATCTCCCTACTCCGGTGAAATACTTCAATTCGCAAATCGCTCAGGAGTACAAGGCTATTGAAAAAATCGCTCAGCAAAAACTGGTCGATATGGTTCCGGAAGAGCTGCGGGATATCTTTGCGCCGTTAATTGACGAGCATGCATATAGCGATGAAGAAAAATCGCTGGTGAAACAGGCAGATGCACTGTGTGCATATCTGAAATGTCTGGAAGAACTCGCGGCCGGAAATAATGAATTCTTGCTGGCAAAAACGCGACTGGAAGCGACGCTTGAAGCGCGTCGCAGCCAGGAGATGGACTACTTCATGGAAGTATTTGTTCCCAGCTTCCATCTTTCGCTCGATGAGATTAGCCAGGATTCACCGCTGTAAGCAGCCGGAGTCTGCGTCGCATCAGGCAATAAGCGCCGGATGCGACATCAGGCTCTTGTCAAAACGGAAACAGCATCGGGATCATCACCACACAAACCGCCATCACGATAATGGTGAACGGTACCCCCAACTTCACAAAGTCACTGAAGCTGTAATTTCCCGGACCTAAAACCAGTGTGTTAACAGGTGAAGAAACCGGTGTCATAAAGGCGGCGGATGCTGCCATCGCCACGACCATCGCGAATGGATAAGGCGACACCCCCATCGTTTTGGCAGCAGCCAGCGCAATCGGAGCCATCAACACCGCCGTCGCGGTATTAGAGATAAATAGCCCAATAACCGCCGACAAGACAAACAAACACCCCAGCATCATATGTGGCCCGTAACCACCGCCAATGTCCATCAGCCCTTTCACCGCCAGCGCGACACCTCCCGTTTTCTGTAATGCCACAGCAAACGGCATCATCCCAACGATCAAAATAATGCTCGGCCAGTGAATGGATTTATAGGCGCTTTCAGCATCTATACAGCGGAATTTCCCCATCAGCAGGCAGGCGATGATAGCGGCAACAGGATTAGGAATTTCATCGGTCAGCATTAACGCCACCATTAGCACCAGACAGAAAATGGCATGGGGTGCCTGGCTGTGCGCGGGCGATGCTTCACTCACCTCTTCCGGTAAGTTCAGCGCTACGAAGTCGCGGCCCTGTTTGGCCAGCATACCGATCAGTTTCCAGTTACCCACAACCAGGATGATATCGCCCAGCAGCAGAGGCTCATCCGCCAGCGAACCTTCCAGCGCCACGCCATTGCGCTTTAGCCCCACCACATTCAGTCCGTAGCGGGTACGAAAACCAATTTCGCGCACCGATTTACCAATCAGTTCTGACTCAGGAATTAATGAAATCTCTGCCATGCCCACATCAAGGGCCTGGTCAGAAAAATACTCGCCGCGCAGTACCATCGGCTCCAGCAATTGCTCACTACAAAATTGCCGGAGATCGACATCAGCCGCAGACATATCAATAAGCAAAACGTCACGCGCGCGAAATTCAGAAACCCCATTAACGTTCACGATAACGCGACGAAAACGCCGCCAGCGTTCAACACCGATGACGTTAGCGCCATAACGCTCACGTAATTTGAGATCATCCAGCCGTTGACCAATCATTGGCGATCCGGGGCGAATAGCCAGACGTCGCGCACGCCCGGTCAGTCGATATTCACGGATAAGATCGCGAAAGGTTCGACGCGTCCAGCCTTCGCGCTGCGGGGTCTGGGTATCCCCTTTCAGCATGAAACGCATCACTAACATATACAAAATACCCAGCACCAGCACGACCAGGCCAATAGGTGTTACGCTAAAGAAACTGAAGCCGTGATAGCCTTCACGCAGCAATTCACTGTTGACTACCAGGTTCGGCGGCGTCGCCACCAGCGTCATCATGCCGCTAATCAGCCCGGCAAAACTTAACGGCATCATCAGACGTGACGGCGAAGTTTGCATACGCATGGCAACGCTTAACACCACGGGAATAAAGATAGCGACAACGCCGGTTGAACTCATAAACGCGCCAAGCCCCGCGACGGTCAGCATCAACAAAACCAACATTTTGATTTCACTGTTGCCCGCCACTTTGACCAGCCATGTTCCCATTACGGTGGCAACACCGGTACGGACCAAACCATCGCCAATAATAAACAAGGCGGCAATCAGGACAACGTTAGGATCAGAAAAGCCGGAAAATACTTCGGGGACCGTCAGCGTTCCGCTTAATGCAAACGCGACAATAACAAACAAAGCGACCGCATCCATACGCACTCTGCCCGTCGCAAACAAGACAATGGCAACGGCCAGTAATGAAAGAACCCAAATCAATTCACCGTTCACAACTTATCCTTGTTAATTGAGGGAGATGACTTGATTCTGCCATAAAAAAGCCCCGACGAGACGGGGCTAAATCATGATCAGGTGTTTCACTGAATAATAACATCGCCATTTGGCTGTTTGGTCACAGTAATTTGCTCCAGACTGTGGAGGACCAAATCGACCTCATTCAGGCGCGGGGTATCTGCCGGAGCGTTAACCGCAATGACATGGCAACCCGCCGCCAGGCCAGAAAGCACGCCAGCGGGAGCATCTTCCACCACCACACACTCCTGCGGCGCAAGCCCCAGCAGCTGCGCGCCTAACAGATACGCATCAGGTTCTGGTTTTCCGCGCTTCACTCGCTCAGCGGTTACAAACACCTCTGGTGCGGGAAGCCCAGCTATTTTATGGCGCGCTCGCGCTACCGGCATGGAGCCAGAAGTCACAATGGCCCACGGAATACCTGCTTTATTCAAATGACTGAGTAAGGCGATTGCCCCCGGAAGCGCGGTAATACCTTCGGTTTCCGTGGCCTCGATGTGCTCCAGACGCGTAAACTCGGCGGCAATATCAGCCTCGGATTTGCCCGCCATAAAATGGCGCAGAGAGGTGATCGCCTGTTTACCGTGAATGAAAGCCAGCACCTCTTCCGGCGCTAACCCATGACGTCTGGCCCAGTTGCTCCACGCCCGTTCTACCGCAGGCAGGGAATCCACCAGCGTTCCATCAAGATCAAACAGAAAACCTTTGCACCGCACGCGGGCCTCCTCAGGCATTGATAATTTGATTAATTTCGTTGGCGCTCAAATGGTACTGACGCGGGCAGGCATGCCACACATTAAGCATGCGCTGATATTTTTCCCACATTGGCGTCTGGGCGTTAAAACCGTGAGTTCCGGCGTCAAAATGGGTATAGCGCCCTTCCACATTAACCATAAAGCGGACATAACCGAGGTAACGTGCTTCAGTGGCGGCGTCAAAGCCGAGGAAGGTGACACGACGTTCATCGATGGATTGCTGGTCCTGCAAATTAGACCAGGAAACATGCAACGCATGATACATCTCCATAATGTCGATGATAGTGCGGCAGGTTTCTTCTTTCAGCTCGCCAAACTCGCGATCCAATTCACGCATCTGTAATCCGTAACCACGCTCAATAATTGTTTGCAGGCGACGGTAACGTTCAGCATTTGCCGGATCGAGCATAGTCATCATCTTGTACTGATTAGACAAAATAAGACGTTGCGCGTTGGTCATTTCCATTGTTGACTCCTGTATCACTCTACTACGGTGAAAAAAAAGAAGGCTGAGTATGCCTTCTTTTATATGCGTAATCAGGGGTCAATTACAAATCATCAAGGAAAGTTTTATCCAGTTGTTTGAAGGCGCGCTTAAGCGTGTCAGCTAATGCCTGGTAATCAGGCTTGCCTCCAACGGGTGCCAACACCTGTCCAGACTCCTGCAATTTACCGCGAACTTCATAAAACCAGTTGAGGATAGCAGGGGGTAATGGCGTTACAGAACGCTTGCCCAGCCACCACAATCCCTGCATGGGTAAACTTAAGGCGAACAGCGCAGTGGCAACTGCCGGCCCAAGCTGACCGCCCAGGGCAATCTGCCAGCAGAGAGTAAATACGGCGATCGGCGGCATAAAACGGATCGCATAACGCGTCATCTTGATAACGCGATTTTCGACAAAGACCGGGGCAAGGCGTTTTTCCAGCGGCCACGTCTTTGAGTAATGCTGTCCCCGGCGAAACAAGCTAAAAAAATTAACAGAACGATTATCCGGCGTTGACATGCTTCACCTCAACTTCACATATAAAGATTCAAAAATTTGTGCAAATTCACAACTCAGCGGGACAACGTTCAAAACATTTTGTCTTCCATACCCACTATCAGGTATCCTTTAGCAGCCTGAAGGCCTAAGTAGTACATATTCATTGAGTCGTCAAATTCATATACATTATGCCATTGGCTGAAAATTACGCAAAATGGCATAGACTCAAGATATTTCTTCCATCATGCAAAAAAAAATTTGCAGTGCATGATGTTAATCATAAATGTCGGTGTCATCATGCGCTACGCTCTATGGCTCCCTGACGTTTTTTTAGCCACGTATCAATTATAGGTACTTCCATGTCGAGTAAGTTAGTACTGGTTCTGAACTGCGGTAGTTCTTCACTGAAATTTGCCATCATCGATGCAGTAAATGGTGAAGAGTACCTTTCTGGTTTAGCCGAATGTTTCCACCTGCCTGAAGCACGTATCAAATGGAAAATGGACGGCAATAAACAGGAAGCGGCTTTAGGTGCAGGCGCCGCTCACAGCGAAGCGCTCAACTTTATCGTTAATACTATTCTGGCACAAAAACCAGAACTGTCTGCGCAGCTGACTGCTATCGGTCACCGTATCGTACACGGCGGCGAAAAGTATACCAGCTCCGTAGTGATCGATGAGTCTGTTATTCAGGGTATCAAAGATGCAGCTTCTTTTGCACCGCTGCACAACCCGGCTCACCTGATCGGTATCGAAGAAGCTCTGAAATCTTTCCCACAGCTGAAAGACAAAAACGTTGCTGTATTTGACACCGCGTTCCACCAGACTATGCCGGAAGAGTCTTACCTCTACGCCCTGCCTTACAACCTGTACAAAGAGCACGGCATCCGTCGTTACGGCGCGCACGGCACCAGCCACTTCTATGTAACCCAGGAAGCGGCAAAAATGCTGAACAAACCGGTAGAAGAACTGAACATCATCACCTGCCACCTGGGCAACGGTGGTTCCGTTTCTGCTATCCGCAACGGTAAATGCGTTGACACCTCTATGGGCCTGACCCCGCTGGAAGGTCTGGTCATGGGTACCCGTTCTGGTGATATCGATCCGGCGATCATCTTCCACCTGCACGACACCCTGGGCATGAGCGTTGACGCAATCAACAAACTGCTGACCAAAGAGTCTGGCCTGCTGGGTCTGACCGAAGTGACCAGCGACTGCCGCTATGTTGAAGACAACTACGCGACGAAAGAAGACGCGAAGCGCGCAATGGACGTTTACTGCCACCGCCTGGCGAAATACATCGGTGCCTACACTGCGCTGATGGATGGTCGTCTGGACGCTGTTGTATTCACTGGTGGTATCGGTGAAAATGCCGCGATGGTTCGTGAACTGTCTCTGGGCAAACTGGGCGTGCTGGGCTTTGAAGTTGATCATGAACGCAACCTGGCTGCACGTTTCGGCAAATCTGGTTTCATCAACAAAGAAGGTACCCGTCCTGCGGTGGTTATCCCAACCAACGAAGAACTGGTTATCGCGCAAGACGCGAGCCGCCTGACTGCCTGATTTCACACCGCCAGCTCAGCTGGCGGTGCTGTTTTGTAACCCGCCAAATCGGCGGTAACGAAAGAGGATAAACCGTGTCCCGTATTATTATGCTGATCCCTACCGGAACCAGCGTCGGTCTGACCAGCGTCAGCCTTGGCGTGATCCGTGCAATGGAACGCAAAGGCGTTCGTCTGAGCGTTTTCAAACCTATCGCTCAGCCGCGTACCGGTGGCGATGCGCCCGATCAGACTACGACTATCGTGCGTGCGAACTCTTCCACCACGACGGCCGCTGAACCGCTGAAAATGAGCTACGTTGAAGGTCTGCTTTCCAGCAATCAGAAAGATGTGCTGATGGAAGAGATCGTCGCAAACTACCACGCTAACACCAAAGACGCTGAAGTCGTTCTGGTTGAAGGTCTGGTCCCGACACGTAAGCACCAGTTTGCCCAGTCTCTGAACTACGAAATCGCTAAAACGCTGAATGCGGAAATCGTCTTCGTTATGTCTCAGGGCACTGACACCCCGGAACAGCTGAAAGAGCGTATCGAACTGACCCGCAACAGCTTCGGCGGTGCCAAAAACACCAACATCACCGGCGTTATCGTTAACAAACTGAACGCACCGGTTGATGAACAGGGTCGTACTCGCCCGGATCTGTCCGAGATTTTCGACGACTCTTCCAAAGCTAAAGTAAACAATGTTGATCCGGCGAAGCTGCAAGAATCCAGCCCGCTGCCGGTTCTCGGCGCTGTGCCGTGGAGCTTTGACCTGATCGCGACTCGTGCGATCGATATGGCTCGCCACCTGAATGCGACCATCATCAACGAAGGCGACATCAATACTCGCCGCGTTAAATCCGTCACTTTCTGCGCACGCAGCATTCCGCACATGCTGGAGCACTTCCGTGCCGGTTCTCTGCTGGTGACTTCCGCAGACCGTCCTGACGTGCTGGTGGCCGCTTGCCTGGCAGCCATGAACGGCGTAGAAATCGGTGCCCTGCTGCTGACTGGCGGCTACGAAATGGACGCGCGCATTTCTAAACTGTGCGAACGTGCTTTCGCTACCGGCCTGCCGGTATTTATGGTGAACACCAACACCTGGCAGACCTCTCTGAGCCTGCAGAGCTTCAACCTGGAAGTTCCGGTTGACGATCACGAACGTATCGAGAAAGTTCAGGAATACGTTGCTAACTACATCAACGCTGACTGGATCGAATCTCTGACTGCCACTTCTGAGCGCAGCCGTCGTCTGTCTCCGCCTGCGTTCCGTTATCAGCTGACTGAACTTGCGCGCAAAGCGGGCAAACGTATCGTACTGCCGGAAGGTGACGAACCGCGTACCGTTAAAGCAGCCGCTATCTGTGCTGAACGTGGTATCGCAACTTGCGTACTGCTGGGTAATCCGGCAGAGATCAACCGTGTTGCAGCGTCTCAGGGTGTAGAACTGGGTGCAGGGATTGAAATCGTTGATCCAGAAGTGGTTCGCGAAAGCTATGTTGGTCGTCTGGTCGAACTGCGTAAGAACAAAGGCATGACCGAAACCGTTGCCCGCGAACAGCTGGAAGACAACGTGGTGCTCGGTACGCTGATGCTGGAACAGGATGAAGTTGATGGTCTGGTTTCCGGTGCTGTTCACACTACCGCAAACACCATCCGTCCGCCGCTGCAGCTGATCAAAACTGCACCGGGCAGCTCCCTGGTATCTTCCGTGTTCTTCATGCTGCTGCCGGAACAGGTTTACGTTTACGGTGACTGTGCGATCAACCCGGATCCGACCGCTGAACAGCTGGCAGAAATCGCGATTCAGTCCGCTGATTCCGCTGCGGCCTTCGGTATCGAACCGCGCGTTGCTATGCTCTCCTACTCCACCGGTACTTCTGGTGCAGGTAGCGACGTAGAAAAAGTTCGCGAAGCAACTCGTCTGGCGCAGGAAAAACGTCCTGACCTGATGATCGACGGTCCGCTGCAGTACGACGCTGCGGTAATGGCTGACGTTGCGAAATCCAAAGCGCCGAACTCTCCGGTTGCAGGTCGCGCTACCGTGTTCATCTTCCCGGATCTGAACACCGGTAACACCACCTACAAAGCGGTACAGCGTTCTGCCGACCTGATCTCCATCGGGCCGATGCTGCAGGGTATGCGCAAGCCGGTTAACGACCTGTCCCGTGGCGCACTGGTTGACGATATCGTCTACACCATCGCGCTGACTGCGATTCAGTCTGCACAGCAGCAGTAATCTCGTCATCATCCGCAGCTTTGCGCTGCGGATATCTGAACCGGAAATAATCACTATTTCCGGTTTTTTATTCTCTTAATCTGCATTAATCCTTTCTGATTATCTTGCTTAACTGCGCTGCATCAATGAATTGCGCCATTTCACTTTGCATACTTACCACTTTGTTTTGTGCAAGGGAATATTTGCGCTATGTCCGCAATCACTGAATCCAAACCAACAAGAAGATGGGCAATGCCCGATACGTTGGTGATTATCTTTTTTGTTGCCATTTTAACCAGTCTTGCCACCTGGGTAGTTCCGGTGGGCATGTTTGACAGTCAGGAAGTGCAGTATCAGGTTGATGGTCAAACAAAAACACGCAAAGTCGTAGATCCACACTCATTTCGCATTCTGACTAACGAAGCAGGCGAACCTGAGTATCACCGCGTACAGCTGTTCACGACGGGCGATGAACGCCCGGGCCTGATGAACTTCCCGTTTGAAGGGTTAACCTCAGGATCGAAATACGGGACAGCCGTTGGCATCATCATGTTTATGCTGGTGATTGGCGGCGCGTTTGGCATTGTGATGCGTACAGGAACCATTGATAACGGTATCCTGGCGCTTATTCGCCATACCCGTGGGAATGAAATTCTCTTTATTCCTGCGCTCTTTATCCTGTTTTCACTTGGCGGCGCGGTATTTGGTATGGGAGAAGAGGCCGTCGCCTTTGCCATTATCATCGCACCGCTAATGGTCCGGCTGGGCTATGACAGTATTACCACCGTCCTGGTGACCTATATCGCCACGCAAATCGGTTTTGCCAGTTCGTGGATGAACCCGTTTTGTGTGGTCGTTGCTCAGGGGATTGCCGGCGTTCCGGTGCTTTCTGGCTCCGGGTTGCGCATCGTGGTGTGGGTTATCGCCACTATGATTGGCCTGATCTTTACCATGGTGTACGCCTCACGAGTGAAAAAGAATCCTCTTCTGTCACGCGTGCATGAGTCCGACCGCTTCTTTCGTGAAAAGCAGGCGGATGTTGAACAACGTCCGTTTACCTTTGGTGACTGGCTGGTATTGATTGTCCTGACCGCCGTAATGGTCTGGGTGATTTGGGGCGTGATCGTTAATGCCTGGTTTATTCCAGAAATTGCCAGCCAGTTCTTCACCATGGGTCTGGTGATTGGCATCATCGGCGTTGTTTTCCGCCTTAACGGCATGACGGTTAATACCATGGCTTCATCCTTTACCGAAGGGGCGCGAATGATGATCGCCCCTGCCCTGCTGGTGGGTTTCGCCAAAGGGATTTTGCTGCTGGTCGGTAATGGTGAAGCGGGTGATGCCAGCGTGTTAAATACCATCCTCAACAGCATTGCCAATGCCATTAGCGGTCTGGACAACGCGGTCGCGGCCTGGTTTATGTTGCTCTTCCAGGCGGTATTTAATTTCTTCGTGACGTCCGGTTCTGGTCAGGCGGCGTTAACCATGCCGTTACTGGCACCGCTTGGCGATCTGGTCGGTGTTAACCGTCAGGTTACCGTGCTGGCATTCCAGTTTGGTGATGGCTTCAGTCACATCATTTACCCAACCTCAGCTTCGTTAATGGCAACTCTCGGTGTGTGCAGGGTGGACTTCCGTAACTGGCTGAAGGTGGGCGCGACCCTACTTGGACTGCTGTTTATTATGTCCAGCGTCGTAGTGATCGGCGCTCAGTTGATGGGCTACCACTAAAAATGTTAAGAGCCGCAATTGCGGCTCTTTTTTCATTCTGCCGTTTCAGTCTCTACGGCTTCATTTTTGGCATTGCGCTTCATCCACAACGCCAGCGCTTTCAGCGAGTCTGGAGTGAACTCATCGCAGCGTGCGGTGATTTCTTCCGGCGTCAGCCAGCAAACTTCACTGACTTCATCTTCCTGTAGGGCGAAGGGACCGTGAGAGACGCAGCTGAACAACGCGCCCCAGACACGGCAATTTTTATCTTCGAAATAGAACTGCCCGTGCTCGGCAAAGGGGACACCGGCAATGCCCAACTCTTCTTCCGCTTCGCGACGCGCGGATTCCAGCAGTTGCTCATCGGCCTGGACTACACCGCCTGCGGTCGCATCCAACATGCCGGGTAAAAAGTCTTTTGTCTCGGTACGACGCTGGACCAGAATTTTGCCCATGCCATCATGCACGACGATGTAAGTTGCACGATGACGCAGACACTGTGCCCGCATTTGTTCCCGGCTGGCTTGTGCAATGACTTCGTTCTCTTCATTGACAATATCCACCCATTCAGTACTTGCCAAACGACGCTGTTCCATTATCAGGAAACCTTCTTTTTCTGGCGCTCTTACGGCGCATTTTGAGTTGTGGGTAAATTACGGATTAATCGCGACCTGCGCAATGATACTTTGATCATTGAGTGCGATTACACTAAGTACGTCATTATCCAGCATGCCATAACTCGCCGGATTACCGCCTTTCGGAATACTCACCGAGCCGGGGTTGAAGTGGAAAATCTCCCCCCGCTGTTCTGCCACTGGCAGATGGGTATGACCGTACACCAGCACATCGTTCTGGTTTAAAGCAGGTAGATTTTCCGGGCCAAAAAGATGACCATGCGTCAAAAACAGACGTTGTTTTTCCAGTAATACCTGTTGCCACGGCGCGGTTATCGGGAAATGCAGCAGCATTTGATCCACTTCGCTGTCGCAGTTGCCGCGCACAGCGATAACCTTATGTGCCACTTCATTAAGCCGTTCAGCGACTTTGGCTGGCGCGTAACCCTCCGGTAAAGCATTACGCGGGCCGTGATTCAACACGTCGCCAAGGATCACCAGCCACTGGGCACCGCTTTGGGCAAACAACTCCAGAACACGTTCCGTCGCCGGTAACGACCCATGAATGTCCGATGCAAACATCAGTTTCATCACTCACTCCTCGTCGAAAAAACGTAAGCTATGATACTGGATTCTGTCGTTGCTATCAGCCAGATTGCTTCGCCGAAAGTGCAATAAAACGCTGGACAGACGCTCGCTGCCACTGGAATGTCGCATAATCCACCAGGCGTTCTGGCACCTCATCGCCATGTAGTACCAGGCGGTTAATCATTAGCGCCAGATCAGTATCAGCAATGCACCATTCACCAAATAAATTCGGCTGACCCAGTGCTAACAAATGTTCTGCCATCGCGAACAGTTTCTCTGCACTGGCTTTTCCCTCGGCCGTTAGTGGCGCTTTTTTCGCCCCCGCAAAGACAACATCCGTCGGACGCTCTTCGCGGATGGGCATCAGATCGCTGCGCAGCCAGGCCTGAATCTGTCGTGCACGCGCACGATTTTCTAAATCAAGCGGATAAATACGTTCCCAGGTCGGTGGCGCAAATCGATCTTCCAGATACTCCGCAATGGCAGAAGATTCACTCAACTCAAAATCATCGATTTGTAATAACGGCACACGGCGTGTCTGACCGTAACCTTGCCACGTCGGCTGCAAATGTTCACCGCTGTCGAGGTCGATGGTCTTGATATGAAACGACAGGCCTTTTTCCTGCAACGCCACCCAGGCGGATAACACATAAGGGGAGAAAAAGTGGGCATCTGACCAAAGCGTGATAGCGGGTTTACTCATTATGTCCTCGGCAATAAAGGGGGCTGGCTATCAAACTATAGAGCCTTTTTGTCACTGTCACGTGACGAATACTCACGTAAGTCGCCGCGCTTTCTATACTTGTGGTGTTCAGATGATTAAACAACCGGAGCTGCAATGATCGATCTCTATTTCGCCCCGACACCCAATGGTCACAAAATTACGCTGTTTCTCGAAGAAGCAGAGCTGGATTATCGCTTGATTAAGGTAGACCTGGGGAAAGGCGGTCAGTTTCGTCCGGAATTTTTGCGCATTTCGCCCAACAACAAAATTCCGGCAATTGTTGATCATTCTCCTGCCGATGGCGGCGAACCGCTAAGCCTCTTTGAGTCTGGTGCCATTTTGTTGTATCTGGCTGAGAAAACAGGACTCTTTTTGAGTCATGAAACGCGTGAGCGCGCCGCCACATTACAGTGGTTATTCTGGCAGGTAGGCGGACTGGGGCCGATGCTTGGGCAAAATCATCATTTTAATCACGCAGCCCCCCAAACCATTCCTTACGCTATTGAACGTTATCAGGTTGAAACTCAGCGTCTTTACCATGTACTGAACAAGCGGCTGGAAAACTCGCCCTGGCTGGGAGGCGAGAACTACAGCATTGCGGATATTGCCTGCTGGCCGTGGGTTAATGCCTGGACTCGCCAGCGAATTGACCTAGCAATGTATCCGGCAGTCAAGAACTGGCATGAGCGGATCCGTTCGCGCCCTGCCACCGGGCAGGCACTGCTAAAAGCACAACTCGGTGATGAGCGTTCGGATAGTTAACAGAAACAGGTTCTCGTGTATTATTTCATCCTAAGTAAAACAACGGAGAACCTGCAATGGCACAACCTGCCGCTATTATTCGTATAAAGAACCTTCGTTTGCGTACGTTTATCGGAATTAAGGAAGAAGAAATTAACAACCGTCAGGATATTGTTATCAATGTGACGATCCACTACCCCGCCGATAAAGCGCGCACTAGCGAAGATATCAACGATGCGCTGAATTATCGCACCGTAACGAAAAACATTATTCAGCATGTAGAGAATAACCGTTTCTCTTTGCTGGAAAAATTAACTCAGGATGTGCTCGATATCGCACGTGAACATCACTGGGTGACGTATGCTGAAGTGGAGATCGATAAACTGCACGCGCTGCGCTACGCCGATTCGGTATCCATGACCTTAAGCTGGCAGCGTTAATCGCCATATCGGGAGGCTGCATGAACATAGTGATCACCGGAGGGACAGGATTAATTGGTCGCCATTTGATTCCGCGTTTGCTGGAGCTGGGCCATCAAATTACGGTAGTGACGCGTAACCCGCAGAAAGCCAGTTCCGTTCTCGGCCCTCGGGTGACACTATGGCAAGGGCTTGCCGATCAAAGCAACCTCAACGGCGTTGATGCGGTAATCAACCTGGCCGGAGAACCGATTGCTGATAAACGCTGGACTCACGAGCAAAAAGAGCGTCTCTGCCAAAGCCGCTGGAATATCACGCAAAAACTGGTCGATTTGATTAATGCCAGCGACACGCCACCGTCGGTACTCATTTCCGGCTCGGCAACGGGCTATTATGGTGACTTAGGTGAAGTGGTGGTTACCGAAGAGGAACCGCCGCATAACGAATTTACCCATAAACTCTGCGCTCGCTGGGAAGAAATTGCCTGCCGGGCGCAAAGTGACAAAACGCGAGTGTGCCTGCTGCGTACCGGTGTAGTGCTGGCACCGGATGGCGGTATTCTCGGTAAAATGCTGCCGCCGTTTCGTCTTGGCCTGGGCGGGCCGATTGGCTCTGGTCGGCAGTATCTGGCCTGGATTCATATTGATGATATGGTCAACGGTATTCTCTGGCTGCTGGATAACGAGCTGCGCGGGCCATTTAATATGGTTTCGCCCTACCCGGTACGCAATGAACAATTTGCCCATGCGCTCGGTCATGCGCTGCATCGCCCGGCCATTTTGCGCGTCCCCGCGACCGCCATTCGACTGTTAATGGGCGAATCTTCAGTACTGGTATTAGGTGGACAACGCGCGCTGCCTAAACGGCTGGAAGAAGCGGGTTTTGCGTTTCGCTGGTACGATTTAGAAGAGGCGCTGGCGGATGTCGTTCGCTGATGTGGTTTACAGCAAACATCCGCCAGTTAACTCCCGGTGTTACAGGATTAGTGGCTTTGCGCGATAAGATCGTCTGGTGAAAGTCGGGTCACCATCATAACTAACTCTCTGTCTAAACCTCTATCCAGCATCTCCTGAGCAATACGCAGGGCTTCTTCGTGTTTGCCCTGCATTGCGCCTTCTTCACGTAATCTGTCAGCAATGGTCATCAGTTTCTCCTTTTCTTGTGGTGCGCGTTCCGCTATCTCACCAATAAATGCACGAAAACGCTGGGCATCCCCTGTTTGTAATACGTAATTAAACAGGGCTTTTAGCTGTCTGTCATTAGTGTTCCCTGTAACTAGCAGCGAAACAATTTGGTCGACTAATCCCAACAGATCGCGCTGACGAATATGTTTCTGAATTAACTCCAACAGCGCCATTTTGCGGTGTTGCATAATCTCGTCATCCGGCACCACGGTAATATCCACCAACGGAAAAGCCGATGAATATATTTTGCGGGCTATAGCAGGCTCGGCAAATTCATCAAGCCAGCAGAGTGAATAAGGATAAGGACTTCTGCAACCATGATAAAACAGCATCGGGATCACCAATGGTGATCTTACCCAGCAATAGTGGACACGCGGCTAAGTGAGTAAACTCTCAGTCAGAGGTGACTCACATGACAAAAACAGTATCAACCAGTAAAAAACCCCGTAAACAGCATTCGCCTGAATTTCGCAGTGAAGCCCTGAAGCTTGCTGAACGCATCGGTGTTACTGCCGCAGCCCGTGAACTCAGCCTGTATGAATCACAACTCTACAACTGGCGCAGTAAACAGCAAAATCAGCAGACGTCTTCTGAACGTGAACTGGAGATGTCTACCGAGATTGCACGTCTCAAACGCCAGCTGGCAGAACGGGATGAAGAGCTGGCTATCCTCCAAAAGGCCGCGACATACTTCGCGAAGCGCCTGAAATGAAGTATGTCTTTATTGAAAAACATCAGGCTGAGTTCAGCATCAAAGCAATGTGCCGCGTGCTCCGGGTGGCCCGCAGCGGCTGGTATACGTGGTGTCAGCGGCGGACAAGGATAAGCACGCGTCAGCAGTTCCGCCAACACTGCGACAGCGTTGTCCTCGCGGCTTTTACCCGGTCAAAACAGCGTTACGGTGCCCCACGCCTGACGGATGAACTGCGTGCTCAGGGTTACCCCTTTAACGTAAAAACCGTGGCGGCAAGCCTGCGCCGTCAGGGACTGAGGGCAAAGGCCTCCCGGAAGTTCAGCCCGGTCAGCTACCGCGCACACGGCCTGCCTGTGTCAGAAAATCTGTTGGAGCAGGATTTTTACGCCAGTGGCCCGAACCAGAAGTGGGCAGGAGACATCACGTACTTACGTACAGATGAAGGCTGGCTGTATCTGGCAGTGGTCATTGACCTGTGGTCACGTGCCGTTATTGGCTGGTCAATGTCGCCACGCATGACGGCGCAACTGGCCTGCGATGCCCTGCAGATGGCGCTGTGGCGGCGTAAGAGGCCCCGGAACGTTATCGTTCACACGGACCGTGGAGGCCAGTACTGTTCAGCAGATTATCAGGCGCAACTGAAGCGGCATAATCTGCGTGGAAGTATGAGCGCAAAAGGTTGCTGCTACGATAATGCCTGCGTGGAAAGCTTCTTTCATTCGCTGAAAGTGGAATGTATCCATGGAGAACACTTTATCAGCCGGGAAATAATGCGGGCAACGGTGTTTAATTATATCGAATGTGATTACAATCGGTGGCGGCGGCACAGTTGGTGTGGCGGCCTCAGTCCGGAACAATTTGAAAACAAGAACCTCGCTTAGGCCTGTGTCCATATTACGTGGGTAGGATCATGGAAGCTCTTTATAGCCCGCATCAAGATGGTTTTGCATTGCCGCAATGGAATAACGTATCATGCGAAAAGCCATTAATTCTTCCGGCTTACTTTGGTGCTCTATCACTACATAAATATAACCCACTCCCTCCTGCGTTTTCACAGACCACAAGAGGTCGGAATAATATTGCCGCAGGTCTTCATCAATAAAACTGTTTGGTTCCAGTTTAAGCGTCGTTAAATCACACAGTTTGCGCAGCGGCGCGGGAAGATGAATATCAATAAAATCCCGCGCGGTGTCTGGATGGCGTAAAAAAGATTTAAATACCGCATCATGCGGCGTGGAAGTTGTCGATATTGTCATGGCGTTCCGTCACCCCTCAAATTTAAGATGACGCGACAATAACCACGATTAACACCCAATGCAGCAGGCAGTTTTTATCTTTGGACAGCGAATTCAGAAGTATTTTTAGCGGACTGTAACTTTTACATTTCAGCGGAAGCTGACTCGCAAATTCCCCATGAAAATACTCCGGCAGCGTTAGCCACCGGAGAGGAAATTATTTCAGCGATCCCTTAAGGAACCGTTGCAGACGAGGGCTTTGCGGGTTGCCAAATAACTGCTCCGGCGCGCCCTCTTCTTCTATTTTCCCCTGATGGAGGAAAATGACATGAGTAGAAACATGGCGAGCAAAGCCCATTTCGTGAGTCACTACCACCATGGTTTTCCCCTCTTCTGCCAGTTGCTGCATAATACGCAACACTTCGCCTACCAGTTCAGGATCGAGCGCCGAGGTAGGTTCATCAAACAGTAAAACTTCCGGTTCCATCGCCAGCGCCCGCGCGATAGAAACACGCTGTTGCTGACCGCCGGAAAGATGCACCGGATATTTCCCCTGCGCACGTTCGTCTATCCCGACTTTTGCCAGATACTTCACCGCCCGCTCGCGCGCTTCCTGCTTGCTCAGGCCCAACACCTGAATCGGCGCTTCCATGACGTTTTCCAGCACCGTCATATGGCTCCAGAGATTGAAGTGCTGGAATACCATCGTCAGGCGTGTGAGCAGTAAGCGCAGTTGATTTTTATCGGCGACTTTGAGTTGACCGTCTTTGTCGCGCACCAGATTGATCGTCTGGCCATTGACCACGATCGACCCTTCACTCGGTTTTTCGAGGAAGTTAATGCAGCGCAGAAAGGTACTTTTCCCCGATCCCGACGATCCGATGATGCTTATTACATCTCCGGCATTCGCTTGCAGTGAGACCCCTTTCAGCACTTCATGTTTGCCGTAGCGTTTGTGCAAATCGATAACGTTTAATTTATTCTCGGACATCGTATTCTCAGTGCGTTGAAGAAGGTTTCACATGCTGCAACCAGCGTTTTTCCGCTCTGCGAAAGAGGCTGATCAGGACATAAGAGATGATTAAATAGAGCACCGCGGCAATGCCGAAGGCGGTAAAAGGTTGATACGTGGCGGCGTTAATATCGCGGGCTATTTTCAGCAGATCCGGCACAGTGGCCGTAAACGCCAGCGCAGTAGAGTGCAGCATCAGGATCACTTCGTTGCTGTATGCCGGTAACGCAATACGCAGCGCAGAAGGCAAAATAATGCAACGATACATTTTAAAAGTCGAGAAGCCATAGGCTCTGGCGGCTTCAATTTCCCCATGCGGAACCGAACGGATTGCCCCAGCAAAAATCTCGGTAGTGTAAGCGCAGGTGTTAAGCGTCAGCGCCAGCACGGTACAGTTCAGGCCACTGCGGAAGAAAGCGTTAAGGAATTCGGTTCCCTTAACAATCTCAAGCGTGTACATGCCGGAATAGAACACCAGCAACTGAACATACAGCGGCGTACCGCGAAAAATATAGGTAAATAACCAGATTGGAAACTGGATGTATTTATTACTGGAGACACGACCAATCGCCAGAAACAGCGCCAGGACTCCGCCTATCACTACCGACAAAATAAGCAGCCACAGAGTGATCGCCACACCAGTAAAGCGATAACCGTCGGTCCACAGCAGCGGTTTCCAGTATTCATGTAAGATTTCGATCACAGGTCAGCCCTCTTCACACCCACGGAGTAGCGGCGCTCAAGGAACAGCAGCACACCATTGGAAACAGTGGTGAAAACCAGGTAAATCACGCCACAGACGATGGCGAAATAGAACGGTTCCCAGGTACTTTTGCCTGCCAGTTGGGTGGCTTTGACCACATCTTCCAGGCCGAGTAACGAAACCAGTGCGGTAGATTTGAGGATCACCTGCCAGTTGTTGCCAATGCCTGGCAGGGCGTAACGCATCATCGCCGGAAACATGATCCGCCGAAACACTTGCCCACGAGTAAAACCGAACGCCGTCGCCGCCTCTATATGTCCTTTCGGCACTGCCATAAAAGCACCACGGAACGTTTCGGTAAAATAAGCACCGTAGATAAAACCGAGAGTGATAATACCAGCGACCATCGGATCGATATCAATCTGCCCGACGCCCATCGCCTCCGTCACCGTGTTTAGCGCAATCTGCAAACCGTAGAAAATCAGCAGCATCAACACTAAGTCCGGCACGCCACGAATCAGCGTGGTGTACCCTTCGAAAATCAGCCCCGAAAGCCGATTTTGCGAGAGCTTACCGCCAGCGCCAATTAAACCGATGATTACAGCGAGCACTACAGAGCTGATAGCCAGCTCCAGCGTGACGAGCGCACCCTGTAAAATAACACCTGAAAACCCATACAACATGCTGCCTGTCCTGTCGTGTGTGGTGAATTACCGCCTCTTGTCTCCCTCCGGTTACCCGAAGGGAGCGGGCTTTCTTTCACCGATGGCGATTAGCCACCATAAACATCAAAATCGAAGTACTTTTTCGCTAATTTCTCGTAAGTACCGTCAGCGCGCATTTCGGCAAAGGCTTTGTTCAGTGCTTCGCGCAGTTCGTTATCTTCTTTACGCAGGCCCATGCCGGTCCCTACGCCAAACAGTTTTTCATCTTTAACAGACGGGCCACCGAATTTGTAATCTTTACCGACAGGTTGTTTGAGGAAACCTTCGCTGGCGGCGACCTCATCCTGGAACGCGGCATCAATACGTCCGGCAGTCAGGTCAGAATAAATGTTGTCCTGCCCCTGATACGAGACGATTTCAATGCCTTTTGGTGCCCAATGTTCATTACCGAACGTCTCCTGGGTGGTGCCCTGCAATACGCCTACCCGTTTGCCTTTCAGCGACTCGACTGTCGGCTGAATGTCAGAATTTTTCGCCACCACCAAACGAGAATCGGCAGCGTACAGTTTGTCGGTGAAGGCTATTTCTTGCTGACGTTTTTCCGTAATGGAAAGCGATGACATGATGGCGTCAATCTTCTTCGCTTTTAAGGACGGGATTAACGCATCCAGCGGATTTTCGACAAACGTACATTGCGTATTGATGCGTTTGCATAATTCCTTTGCCAGATCGATATCGAAGCCAACCAGTTCGCCTTGTGAATTTTTTGATTCAAATGGCGCATAGGTCGGGTCGGTACCGATGCGGATGTTTTGCGGAATCGCAGCAAATGCCGCAGTTGCGCTGGAGAAGGCCAGAACCAGAGAGAGCGATAGCACCAGTTTTTTCATAATGTCCTCAACTGACAGTCTTTTTATAGGGAATATTTACAGGTTTGTTACACTTATCGTGCCATAAAATTGACCATCAAGGCAAAATATCCCGCCCCGTTAGACGTATTATTTTTCATTAAAAATGCTTAAGTATGCATTTCAATGCACCACGATAGTGCAACAAACCTGGCGTGCACCATGATGATCATTCCATCAGGTACAGCTTCCCAGCGACGTATCAGTCACCGTAGACATTAAAGTCGAAATACTTTTTCGCCATCTTGTCGTAGGTGCCGTCCTGACGCAGCTCGCCAAGCGCCTTATTGAAGGCAGCCGTCAGTTCAGCATCATCTTTACGTAGCCCTACACCGGTGCCATCACCGAAGTATTTTTTGTCTTTTACTGATGAGCCAGCAAAGGCGAAATCTTTACCAGCAGGTTGCTTGAGGAATCCTTCGCTGGCAGCAACTTCATCTTGTAACGCAGCATCCAGACGTCCTGCAGCCAGATCGGAATAGACCAAATCCTGGTTGGCATAGGCCACCACATCCACGCCTTTACTACGCCAGGTCTCGTTAGCGTAAGCTTCCTGGGTTGATCCCTGCAGCACACCAACATGTTTACCTTTCAGTGAATCCAGCGTTGGCTGAATCGGTGAACCTTTGGCCGCAATCAAACGAGAATCTGCGGCGTACAGCTTGTCGGAGAAGGCAATCTCCTGCTGACGTTTATCGGTAATGGAAAGCGACGAAATAATAGCGTCGATTTTTTTCGCTTTCAGTGAGGGGATCAGCGCGTCAAAGTCACTGGCAACCCAGGTACATTTCACCTGCATCCGTTTGCACATCTCGTTACCGAGATCGATATCAAAGCCAACAAAATCACCTTTAGCATCTTTCGATGAGAACGGTGCGTAGGTGGTATCGGTTCCGATACGTACCGTCTCCGGTAGCGCCGCATAGCTGGAAGCCGCTGTGGAGAGACCGACTAACAAAGACAGAGCGAGAATCGACTTCTTCATACATAACCCTCAAGTGAAAATGGCTTTTTTATGTTGTGTATTGTGTTGTGTGTTTGCAGGCTCTTTCATGCAGGTCTTATGCCATCTTGACGACAACAGTAACATTCAACGTTAAATATGTTAATAAGACGTTACATTATTGTCCTGAAGTTGAAGATAGCAGGTATAGCGGTTGAATCGCAGCGTTTCGATTGAATGGCAGAAACAAAATGTCGAGGATTTGATCGCGGTTGCAAAATTGCCCTGAAACAGGGCAACAGCGGAGTTATGCGCCCTGCCAGCGGGCAAAGAGATCTTCAGGAAGGGTTATCGCAAACTGGTCAAGAACACGATTAACCGTCTGATTTATCACATCATCAAGGGATTGCGGGCGATGATAAAACGCCGGAACGGGAGGCATAATCACCGCACCGATTTCTGCCGCCTGAGTCATTAAACGCAGATGGCCTAAGTGCAATGGTGTTTCACGCACGCAGAGCACCAACGGGCGACGCTCTTTCAGCACCACATCTGCCGCACGGGTCAGTAAGCCATCAGTATAGCTATGGACAATGCCGGAAAGGGTTTTGATTGAACAGGGTAAAATCACCATCCCCAGCGTCTGGAAAGAACCGGAAGAGATGCTGGCGGCAATATCGCGCGCATCGTGCGTGACATCGGCTAATGCCTGCACTTCGCGCAGAGAAAAATCCGTTTCGAGGGATAAGGTCTGGCGCGCTGCCTGGCTCATCACCAGATGCGTTTCGATATCTGTGACATCGCGCAGAACCTGTAATAAGCGCACGCCATAAATCGCGCCGCTGGCACCGCTGATGCCTACAATGAGTCGTTTCATAAATAGTTGCCCTGTCAGACTTGCAGGCAGACTTTGCAGGATTTCGGCGGGAGTTGCAAGTCAGGGTGCCAGACCGGCACCCTCAGCGAAGGCATCATCCTTCGTTATGCATTTCGAGATTTTCCACTTCGTTCTGACGTTGCACTGCTTTGGCGTCATCATTACGTAACGTATCGAGGAAATCGAGGTAGCCCTGATCAACGTCTTTGGTGACGTAGACGCCGTTGAATACCGAGCATTCAAACTGCTGAATATCCGGGTTTTCCGCGCGGACGGCTTCGATCAGATCGTTCAGATCCTGGAAAATCAACCCGTCAGCACCGATGATCTGGCGAATTTCATCCACTTCACGACCGTGAGCGATTAGCTCCGTGGCGCTCGGCATATCAATACCATAAACGTTCGGGAAGCGAATTTCCGGTGCCGCAGAAGCGAGGTACACTTTCTTCGCTCCGGCTTCGCGTGCCATCTCGATAATCTGCTCAGAAGTGGTGCCACGGACGATGGAGTCGTCGACCAGCAGGACGTTTTTATCGCGGAACTCGGCGCGGTTGGCATTCAGTTTACGGCGCACGGACTTACGACGCAGCTGCTGGCCCGGCATGATAAAGGTGCGGCCAACATAGCGGTTTTTAACGAAGCCCTGGCGGTACGGTTTGCCCAGAATACGAGCAATTTCCAGCGCGATATCACACGAGGTTTCTGGGATCGGGATCACCACGTCGATATCCAGATCTTCCCATTCGCGGGCAATTTTCTCGCCCAGTTTCGTGCCCATATTCACACGCGCGCTGTAAACGGAAATTTTGTCGATGAACGAGTCCGGGCGAGCAAAGTATACATACTCAAACAGGCACGGATTGCTGACCGGATTGTCAGCACATTGACGGGTAAACAACTGCCCTTCTTCAGTGATGTAAATCGCTTCGCCCGGCGCGACGTCACGCAGGAAATCAAAGCCCAGCGTATCGAGCGCTACGCTTTCGGAAGCGACCATATATTCTGTACGGTTCTCGTCAATATCACGTTTTCCCAGTACCAGCGGACGAATCCCGTTTGGATCGCGGAAAGCAACCATACCGTGGCCGATAATCATCGCCACACAGGCATACGCGCCGCGGATTAAGCGGTTTGTGGCAGCAATGGCAGCGAAAATATTGTCGGCTTCCAGCGGGTAGTGGCGGAAATTGTCCAGCTCGCTGGCGAAGATATTAAGCAGAATTTCCGAGTCGGAAGTGGTGTTGATGTGGCGGCGTTTTTCTTCAAACAGTTTTTTACGCAACTCGTGAGCGTTGGTCAGATTGCCGTTGTGGGCAAGCGTAATGCCATACGGGGAGTTAACGTAAAACGGCTGCGCTTCAGAGGCGCTGGAGCTGCCAGCCGTGGGGTAACGCACATGACCAATGCCCATATTGCCCTGCAAACGCTGCATATGGCGAGCTTCAAATACATCGCTCACCAGCCCGTTCGCTTTACGCAAACGGAAGCAGTTATTGGCATCTATGGTGATGATGCCGGCGGCATCCTGACCGCGATGCTGAAGCACCGTTAAGGCATCATAAATCGACTGGTTAACCGGCATAACACCGGCGATACCGACAATACCGCACATACGTCTTTTTCCTCGTTAAGCCACATCTCAGAGCACTTACGCTCTGGGCAAGAAACTTGACGAGCTTTGCAGATAATCAAAAAACCATCTGATGATAAAACTGAATTGCGGGATCAGCTGTGATTTGCTCCAGTCTTCGCTTTTCGACACCCCGGTAAAGGAGTCGAGAAAGAAGAGAATGGCAGCAACAATCAACACACCGCGCAACGCACCGAAACAGACGCCCAGCACCCGATCGGTGCCTGACAACCCCGTTTTCTCCACCAACTGGCCTATCACGAAGTTCACGATAGCACCAACGATCAGGGTAGCGATAAACAGTACCGCGATGGCAATCCCATTTCGAACCAGTTCGTCTTCAAAGCCCGTAAACCAGACTGACAGGTAAGTGTAGTAATGACTGGCAACAAAGAAAGCACAACCCCATGTCACCAGCGATAACGCTTCACGAACAAAGCCGCGGATCAGGCTAACCAGAGAGGAAAAAGCAATCACCGCGATTATGGCGTAATCAATCCAGACCATATGTGTCCCACGATTTTACGCCCTGTCATCCTGTTCGGGGCGCATTCTAACAGAAAAAGAAAACGTTTGCGTAGGGATTTCCTTCCCGCGCATCAATAAAAATGGCGCTGAAAAAATATTCAACGCCATCGACTTTTTATGCCTTTGCGGCATCGGGCAATGCGTGTCGGATGCGGCGTAAACGCCTTATCCGACCTACGGTTCTACCCCTGCGTAGGCCTGATAAGACGCGCCAGCGTCGCATCAGGCAAGACCGTATTAATTCGGCGTATAGCCCATTACCACGCCACTTAAGCCAGAAAGTTGCTTCAACTCACCCAGCGAACCTTTCAGCTTATCTTTCGAGGCATCCGGCCCAACCAGAATACGGGTAATTTTACCCTGCACTGGCGTGGATGGCGACGTATAAACCCGATAACCGGCACCGCGCAGCTTACCGACAATCTCATTCACTTTATCGGCATTTTTCAGCGCACCCAGTTGCACAACATAGGCTTTACCCGTCGGTGCAGCTTTTTCTTCCACGACCGGCTTCGGTTCTGGCTTCGGCGCAGGTGGTGCTTCAACCTTTGGTTTAGGCGGCTCCACCGGTTTCGGCTTCGGTGGGGCGACCGGTGCAGGTTCCGGTTCAAACTCGGTGTTATTGGCTGCAATAGTGGCCGGATCGAGCGACGGTGCTGCGGCATCACCTGCCCGCACCTCTTCCGCTGCGCCTTCCGGCGGCTGCGTCGGTAACGCCTGGGTGGCGGCTGGCATCATATCAGGCTCATCACGATCGCCCGCTTTCGGCACCAGCGGGATAGCCGCGAACTCATCCTGATAATGTTTTTTCTGCCCGTCCAGCAGCCCTGGAAGTACAATCACCCCCAGCGCCACCAGCACGATCGTGCCCACTAACCGATTCTGAAACTTACTTGCCACCGCTTCTCCTCGCGTCAATCACTTCCATGACATGTGCGACCGTGTGGAAAGAACCACACACCAGCACGGTGTCTTCCGCTTTAGCGTCCGCCATTGCGGCATCCCATGCCTGCGCAACGCTATCAAATGATTTGCCGTTACCCAAATGCTCAAGCAGTTGTTCTGCCGTGGCACCGCGCGGCCCTTCCAGTGGCGCACAATACCAGTCATCAACCACGCTTTTCAACCAGGCCAGAGTTCCGGCAATATCTTTATCATGTAGCATACCGATAACCGCCAGCACGCGCCCGTTTTTCGGTAGCGCTTTCATACGCCCGGTGAGATATTCCGCCGCATGTGGATTATGCGCGACATCAAAAATAACGCGTGGCGACTCGCTCACAATCTGGAAACGTCCCGGCAAAATTGCGCTGGCAATCCCGTCGCGAATGGCATTTTCACTGACTTCCAGCCCGCTGGCACGCAGTGCCGCCAGCGCTGTTGCGGCATTCGGTTGCGGGACAAGCGGCAACGGCAGATTTTCCAGCGTGCCGTGAGCATCGCTAAACGCCCAGTCATGATCGGTGACGGAATAGTTCCACTCAACGCCCCGACGTTGTAACAGTGCACCTTTTTCCTGCGCCACATCAGCAATGGTAGAAGGCATTTCCGGCTCACCGACAATTGCCGGTTTTTCGCTGCGGAAGATGCCTGCTTTCTCGCGACCAATACTTTCGCGATCTGGACCCAGCCAGTCGGTATGATCCAGCGCAATACTGGTTACTACCGCGACATCGGCGTCGACAATATTGGTTGCGTCCAGACGACCGCCCAGCCCTACTTCCAGAATCACCACGTCAAGTTGTGCCTGCTTGAACAGCCACAACGCCGACAGCGTACCGTACTCGAAATAGGTCAGGGAAATATCACCGCGTGCCGATTCAATCTCCGCAAAAGAGGCGGTGTGGGCCGATTCCGGCAATTCCTGGCCCTGCACACGTACGCGCTCGGTATAACGCACCAGATGAGGCGAACTGTAGACGCCCACTTTGTACCCTGCCGCCATCAGAATCGACTCCAGCGTACGGCAGGTGGTGCCTTTGCCATTCGTACCCGCAACGGTAAACACAAATGGCGCTGGTTTCAGGACGCCAAGACGCGCCGCGACCAGGCTCACGCGCTCAAGGCCGAGATCGATAGTTTTACTGTGCAGGTTTTCCAGATAAGAAAGCCACGAAGCCAGAGGCGACGCGGCTTGAGGAGTGCGTTTGATAATCATGGTATCCGCTGATTCGTTACGGTGAGAATAGCAAAAGGGCAGAGCCAGTGGCCCTGCCCTTATCAGTTATCAGGCCTCAGGTTCCTGATCCGGTACCGGGGGTACCACTACGCCTTCACGCGGCGCTTCAGGATTCGGCGCTGGCAGATTCATCAACTTCGCCAGAATGCTCGCCAGTTTCAGGCGCATTTCCGGACGACGGACGATCATGTCGATCGCGCCTTTCTCGATCAGGAATTCACTGCGCTGGAATCCAGGCGGCAGTTTTTCGCGAACGGTCTGTTCGATAACACGCGGACCGGCAAAGCCGATTAACGCTTTCGGTTCAGCGATGTTGAGATCGCCCAGCATGGCGAAACTTGCAGAAACACCGCCCATCGTCGGGTCGGTCAGCACGGAGATGTACGGCAAGCCGCGCTCCTGCATTTTTGCCAGTGCCGCAGAGGTTTTCGCCATCTGCATCAGCGACATCAGTGCTTCCTGCATACGTGCGCCACCAGAGGCGGAGAAGCAGATCAGCGGGCAGTTATCTTCCAGCGCCTGCTCAACGGCACGCACGAAACGTGCACCCACAACAGACCCCATTGAACCGCCCATAAAGGCGAACTCGAATGCCGCAGCGACAACCGGCATTCCATACAGAGTGCCTTTCATCACCACCAGCGCATCTTTTTCGCCGGTTTCTTTCTGCGCAGATGCCAGACGGTCTTTATACTTCTTGGAGTCACGAAACTTCAGCACATCTTTCGGCTCAAGCTCGCTACCCAGCTCCACAAGGCTTCCTTCATCTAACAGGCTATGCAGGCGATTACGCGCTGTCATACGCATGTGATGGTCACACTTCGGACAGACCTCAAGATTACGTTCCAGCTCAGCGCGGTATAAAACCTGACCGCAGCTATCACACTTAGTCCACACCCCTTCAGGAATGCTCGCCTTGCGGGTGGGAGTAATGTTGCTTTTAATTCGTTCAATCCAGCTCATTAGGGACCTTTCTGTCTGAACCTGGTTCGATGCCAGTTTTATCTTTGGGGACGCATAATGCCATTTTTGCCCCCAACAGACCATGAATGTTGCACATTAAAACATAACAGCCCGAAACTTTGGATAAAAAAGTGGTCGAACCGCGGAGTTACTTTTTATTTTGCGGCGCGTGCCGCAGCGCGTTTGTGACGGATTATTTCGATGACGCCCGGCAAAATAGAAACCACAATAATCCCGACGATCAGCAGCTTAAGGTTATCCTGAACCATCGGGATTGTACCGAAGAAATAGCCTGCGTAGGTAAAAAGCAGTACCCACAACAGTGCGCCGATCACGTTATAAGCGGCGAAATGACGGTACGACATGTGGCCCATTCCCGCAACAAACGGGGCGAACGTTCTGACGATCGGCACAAAACGGGCGAGAATAATCGTTTTGCCGCCATGTTTCTCATAAAACTGATGGGTTTTGTCGAGATAACTGCGACGGAAAATTTTCGAATTGGGATTACTGAACAACTTTTCACCGAACAACCGCCCGATAGTGTAATTGACCGCGTCACCCACAATCGCGGCGATCAGCATCAGCACCACCATCATATGGACGTTGAGATCGTTGGTTTCCAGTGATGCCAACGCTCCGGCAACAAACAGCAATGAATCACCCGGTAAAAACGGCGTTACCACCAGACCGGTTTCACAGAACAAAATTAAGAACAAAATGGCATAAACCCAGACGCCGTACTCCGCGACCAGCTCTGCCAGATGCACGTCAATGTGCAGGATAAAATCGATGAGGAAATAAATCAGGTCCATATTTGCCTATGCCTTGTACTCGTCATCTTTCAGGCTGTAACTACGTTGGCTACAGCCTGAAATGTTCCGAGCATTATTCTCGTTAGTCCGCCAGAAATAGCGGGCCCATTGGCGGTTTTGGAAGATCATACCGGTCAGGGTAATCCACCGCGACCAGATACAGCCCTTCCGCTTTTGCCGTTGCTGCCGCCAGCGTTCTGTCCTTTGCCGCCAGCAACTCTGCTATCCAGCTCTCCGGCTGGTTGTGGGCACCGACTTCCATCAGGCTGCCGACAATATTCCTGACCATATGATGTACAAAAGCATTCGCTTTAATATCTACCACCACATAAGGACCGTGACGCGTGACATTAATATGCATAACGTTGCGCCACGGGGTTCGGGACTGGCACTGCACCGCACGGAACGAGGTGAAATCATTCTCGCCCAGCAAGCATTGCGCAGCCCGATGCATCCGTTCAGCGTCCAGCGGTTCGTAAAAATGGGTTACCCCTTTACTCAGTACCGCCGGGCGCAGCCGATGATTGTAGATGATGTAGCGATAACGGCGAGCCGTGGCGCTAAATCGGGCATGAAAATCATCAGGTACAGCTTTAACCCAACGCACAGCGATGTCACCAGGTAAATTCGCATTTACGCCCAAGGTCCACGCCGCGTCTTTGCGCAGCGCGGTTGTTTCGAAATGCACAACCTGCCCGGTACCGTGTACCCCTGCGTCAGTACGCCCGGCGCAGAAGACGGTGATGGGTTCGTTCGCCACCTGGGAGAGCGCCTTTTCCAGCTTCTCCTGCACACTGCGAACTTCGTTCTGCCGTTGCCAGCCGTAATACTTACTGCCGTCGTACTCAATGCCCAGCGCAATTTTATAAACTGGCGGTTGTTGCTGGTCGGACATTAGTACAGATACTCCTGCACCAGTTTCTCGGCGATTTTTACTGCCATCAGCGCGCCGCCAAAGCGAACGTTATCGGCCACCGACCAGAACTGGACTTGCTCCGGCATACCGTAGTCATTACGCACGCAGCCAACAGAAAGATGCGGCGTACCCGAAGCATCACCTACCTGAGTTGGGAATTCGTTCTCTTCAGAGAGCACAATATCTTCGCCTTGAACAAACGCATCACGCGCTTCTTCTGCTGCCAGTGGACGCAGAGCTTCAAAGTTGACCATCTGGGCATGACCGTAGAATACCGGTGCCTGGACGACGCTAGCCGAAATCATCAGCCCTTCGTCCTGCAGGATTTTGCGTACTTCGTCAACGATACGACGTTCTTCACGCACGCTACCTTCGCTATCCGGCAGTAACGGCAGCATGTTGAACGCCAGCTGACGCCCGAAGAAATCTTCTTCGTCAATCGGAATGCCGTTGAGCAATTTCGCACTCTGCCCCGCTAACGCATCGACCGCTTTTTTGCCCTGGGCGGAGGCTGAAATCAGGCTGGTAACGCTGATACGTGATAAACCGCCCTGATCGATTAACGGTTTCAGTGCCGCCAGCAGCTGGCTGGTCAGACTGTCTGGTACGGCGATGACATTCCGGTTCCGGTAATCTGTCAGTACAAACGGGTTTACTTCCGGCACCACCAGCGGTACGTCGGGTTCGAGAGCAAACAATCCACTGCTGTCGATCACCAGGCAACCTGAGTTGGTCGCTTCTTCAACCCAGGCAGCGGTAGCTTCTTTGCCTGCGACAAAAAATGCCAGCTGCGCCTGCGTCCAGTCGAATTCAGCGGCATCCTGCACGGTGATTGTCTTACCACCAAAGCGCAGTTGTTCGCCTGCGCTTTCGTTACGTGCCAGTGCATAAATTTCCCCAACCGGGAACTGACGTTCAGCCAGCGTTTCAAGCAGGGCTTCGCCCACAGCGCCAGTTGCGCCCAGGACGGCAATGTTCCAGCCTTCAGACATGGTGGTTTACTCCAGAAATAGCAAAGCTCCCTGCCAATGTTACAGCAGAGAGCATGAAGAAGAGATTAACGTGCCGGATGATGAACGGCGTTAAAACCCAGTTTACACAGCAATGATGCCGCACTGGCGTCATCACAAATTACATACAGAGATGACCATTCACGGCGCTCAAGATAGTTTTTGCGCAGTTTATCGAACTCACCCGGTATCCCGGCGACTTTACGCAGCGGTGCGTCATCGCGGCGCACATCATACACCAAATGCACCAGCCTTTTCAGCGTCGGTTGATCGAGCGGGCCATGCAGCGTAATGCGACCAAACTCTGGCGCGGGCAGTAATGTATCCAGCGCAACGTGCTGTTCATGCCCAATAAACTTGCTATAGGCTTCAAACACTTGCGTAGTACCGCGTGCTTTACCTTCCAGGGTATAACCTGCGATATGCGGCGTGCCGATATCCACTTTTGTCAGCAACTCCACGTTAAGTTCCGGTTCGCCTTCCCAGACATCCAGCACTACGCTTAACTTCTGGCCTTCATTCAGGCAGGTCAGCAACGCAGTATTATCGACGACTGCGCCACGGCAGGCGTTAATCAGAATCGCTCCCGGCTTCAGGCTACGGATCAGTTTTTCATCCGCCAGATGCAGCGTTTTGTACGGCCCATCTTTGAAGAGTGGCGTATGGAAAGTCAGAATATCCGCATGCTGAACTAATTCATCCAGCGAGCGGAAATCACCCTCATCCCCACGGTCAGCGCGAGGCGGATCGCAAAGCAATGTTTTAATCCCTAACGCTTCCAGTCGCGCCTGCAATCGACGTCCAACGTTACCAACGCCCACGATCCCCACCGTACGGTCGTGCAGTGAAAATCCATCGCGTTCGGCAAGCATCAGTAGTGAGGAGAAAACATATTCCACCACCGCAATCGCATTACAGCCAGGTGCAGCGGAAAAACCAATTCCCGCCTGCTTCAACCATGCTTCATCGACATGGTCGGTCCCCGCAGTGGCAGTGCCAACAAATTTAATGGGTTTTCCTGCCAGCAAAGATTCATTCACTTTCGTGACCGAACGCACCATCAGCGCATCCGCGTCTGCCAGTTGAGCGACGGGGATTGGACGCCCGGGAACCGCGGTCACCTCACCCAAACGGCTAAATAAGTCGCGGGCATAAGGCATATTTTCATCAACAAGGATTTTCACGTTTGTGTTACCTGTATGAGACGAGAGTTAACCGGACAAGTGTGCCATAATCTCGCGGCCAGGCATACTTGCGAAGATTTCAGGTATAAGGATACGTAATGATACAACCTATTTCCGGCCCTCCTCCTGGGCAACCACCAGGTCAGGGAGATAATCTGCCGTCTGGCACGGGCAATCAGCCTTTATCCAGTCAGCAACGTACTTCGCTGGAAAGCTTAATGACGAAAGTGACCTCACTGACGCAACAGCAAAGAGCAGAACTGTGGGCGGGTATCAGGCACGATATTGGTCTGTCGGGAGATTCACCGCTGCTTTCGCGTCACTTCCCTGCCGCTGAGCATAATCTGGCGCAACGTCTGCTGGCCGCGCAAAAAAGCCATTCTGCCCGCCAGCTTTTAGCGCAATTAGGGGAGTATTTACGTCTGGGGAATAATCGTCAGGCGGTCACGGATTATATCCGTCATAACTTTGGTCAGACGCCGCTGAATCAGCTCTCACCGGAGCAATTAAAAACCATTCTCACCCTGTTGCAGGAAGGGAAGATGGTTATTCCGCAACCACAGCAGCGCGAGGCGACCGACCGTCCTTTATTACCGGCGGAGCACAATGCGCTAAAACAGCTGGTGACCAAACTTGCGGCGGCAACGGGGGAACCCAGCAAACAGATCTGGCAATCGATGCTGGAACTTTCCGGGGTGAAAGATGGCGAGTTAATTCCAGCGAAACTGTTTAACCATCTGGTGACCTGGCTACAGGCGCGTCAGACGCTAAGCCAGCAAAATACGCCGACGCTGGAATCACTACAGATGACGCTAAAACAACCTTTAGATGCCAGTGAACTGGCGGCGTTATCGGCATATATCCAGCAAAAATATGGTCTTTCTGCGCAATCATCGCTTTCTTCTGCCCAGGCCGAGGATATTCTTAATCAGCTTTATCAACGGCGGGTTAAAGGGATTGATCCGCGTGTTATGCAACCGCTGCTTAATCCTTTTCCACCGATGATGGACACGTTGCAAAATATGGCAACGCGTCCCGCGCTGTGGATACTGTTAGTCGCGATTATCCTGATGCTGGTCTGGCTGGTTCGTTAACCCCGACGAAATGACAGTATCGTGACAATAATACCCAGCACCGCAGAGATCGCCCCGGCAAGAAATACCGAAGAGTAACCAAACGTGGTCGCCAGCATTCCCGCCAGCGGCCCGGAGACGCCGAGGGCGATATCCTGAAACGCGGCGTAACCGCCCAGTGCGGTGCCGCGAACTTGTGAGGGGACGCGTTTAACCACCTCCACGCCCAGCGCAGGAAAGATAAGCGAACATCCGGCTCCGGTTAACGCCGCGCCCGCTAATGCGACCCATGCACCTGGGGCTTGCCAGAGCAGCAACAAGCCCACCGTTTCTACAAGCAGAGAGACAATCGCCACTTTCACGCCGCCAAAACGGTCCGGCATCCAGCCAAACATGACGCGCATCACGACAAATGCGCCGCCAAACGCGGTAAGAGTAAAGCCCGCCATCGCCCATCCTTTGCTGGCAAAGTAGAGCGAAACGAAAGTCCCGATAACAGCAAAACCAACGCCTTGTAGTGCCAGACCTAACCCTGGTTTCCAGATAAGCCCGACAACGCTCCACAGCGATGGACGTTCTCCCGCCAGGGCCGGTACTTTGCGCACTGTGCCGTTACAGGCCCACGCCAGTAAGGGTAATACCATTGTGGTGATCGCCAGTGCGGCAAAACCGTAATGGCTATGAATCAACAGGCCAAGCGGAGCACCAACAGCGAGGGCACCGTAAATCGCCATTCCATTCCATGACATCACTTTGCCAGAGTGTTTTGGCCCTACGATGCCTAACCCCCAGGTCAGAGCGCCTGTCAGTAACTGGCTTTCACCAAAGCCAAGAATCAAACGCCCGATGACCAACAGGGCAAATTTGAACGGTGCGGAGACAGGCAAAATCGCCGCCAGCAGCAACGCGCCGCCAGCCAGACCACAAGCTAATATCCCCTGAAGCGCCGAACGTTTTGCGCCATATTGATCGGCCAGTCGCCCGGCATAGCCACGCGTCAGCACCGTAGCCAGAAACTGAATCCCGACGGCAATCCCGACCATGGTATTGCCATAGCCCAGATCATGATGAACAAACAGCGGGATAACCGGCAACGGCAGCCCTACGGTCATGTAGGTGAGAAAAACCGCAAAAGCGATGCGGAAGAGCGAAAAATTGGCAGAAGATCGTGTTTCGGTTTGGCTTACAGCAGTCATGCATTACTCCAGAATGCAGCGCAAGGCGAGGAGTATCCCCGTCTCATCTCTCTGGTTTCAGGGTTACGGTGCGTTGGCAGGATTTAACGCGTACGTCTTTTCAGAAGGAAATCGACAAAGCGGGAAGTTTGCCTGGAACTGGCGGCGATTGTCAATGATGTGAAAAAGGGAACCATCAGGTTCCCTTTTGCGTTAGTGCCGGAGGCCGCATTGGCGCGTAACGTCGGATGCGACGCTGGCGCGTCTACTCCGACCTACTGCGAATTAATCTTTCAGCTTGCGCATTACCAGCGTGGCGTTGGTGCCGCCGAAGCCGAAGCTGTTAGACATAACGGTGGTCAGTTCGCGATCGGTCGTTTCGGTCACGATGTTCAGACCCGCAGCCTGCTCGTCCAGCTCTTCAATGTTGATGCTCGGGGCGATAAAGCCGTGTTCCAGCATCAGCAGAGAGTAGATAGCTTCCTGTACGCCAGCAGCGCCCAGAGAGTGACCGGTCATGGCTTTGGTTGCAGAAATCGCCGGGCTCTTATCGCCGAACACTTCACGGATAGCTGCCAGCTCTTTCACGTCGCCAACCGGAGTCGAAGTACCGTGGGAGTTCAGGTAATCGATTGGGGTATCAACGCCATGCATCGCCATCTTCATGCAGCGTACTGCGCCTTCGCCAGACGGAGCAACCATGTCTGCACCATCAGAGGTTGCGCCGTAGCCAACGATTTCAGCATAGATGTGAGCACCACGCGCCAGCGCGTGTTCCAGCTCTTCAACCACTACCATACCGCCGCCGCCAGCGATAACGAAACCGTCACGGTGAGCGTCGTAAGTACGGGAGGCTTTTTCCGGGGTGTCGTTGTATTTAGTAGACAGCGCACCCATTGCGTCGAATTCGCAAGCCATTTCCCAGCACAGCTCTTCGCCGCCGCCAGCAAACACGATGTCCTGTTTGCCCAGTTGGATCTGCTCTACTGCGTTACCGATACAGTGTGCGGAAGTCGCACACGCGGAGCTGATGGAGTAGTTAACGCCATGAATTTTAAACGGGGTGGCGAGGCAGGCAGAAACGCCGGATGCCATCGCTTTGGTGACCACATACGGGCCAACCGCTTTCAGGCCGCGCGGGCCGCGCATTGCGTCAGCGCCGAACACCTGGAAACGCGGGGAGCCGCCGCCGGAACCTGCAATCAGGCCAACGCGCGGGTTATTCTGGTAAGCTTCCGGAGAGAGGCCCGCATCAGCGATTGCCTGCTCCATAGAAAGGAATGCATAAATGGATGCGTCGCTCATAAAGCGCACAACTTTGCGGTCAATGAGGCCAGTGGTATCCAGTTTTACGTTGCCCCAGACGTGGCTACGCATGCCGGAATCCTTCAGCTCCTGAGAGAAAGTGATCCCTGAACGTCCTTCACGCAGAGATGCCAGGACTTCCTGCTGGTTATTACCGATGCTGGAAACAATGCCCAGGCCAGTAATCACTGCACGTTTCATTCAATACCTCTGTAAGTCGCACATAGAGTAAGTTTCGAATGCACAATAGCGTACACTTGTACGCCGAACAAGTCCGATCAGCCATTTAATAGAGAAATTTGCGCAGCCTTACACACATCGCTAAGATCGAGCCACCGCCTGTAAGACGAGTAACTTACGTGAAACACTACTCCATACAACCTGCCAACCTCGAATTTAATGCTGAGGGTACACCTGTTTCCCGAGATTTTGACGATGTCTATTTTTCCAACGATAACGGGCTGGAAGAGACGCGTTACGTTTTTCTGGGAGGTAACCAATTAGAGGTACGCTTTCCTGAGCATCCACATCCTCTGTTTGTGGTAGCAGAGAGCGGCTTCGGCACCGGATTAAACTTCCTGACGCTATGGCAGGCATTTGATCAGTTTCGCGAAGCGCATCCGCAAGCGCAATTACAACGCTTACATTTCATTAGTTTTGAGAAATTTCCCCTCACCCGTGCGGATTTAGCCTTAGCGCATCAACACTGGCCGGAACTGGCTCCGTGGGCAGAACAACTTCAGGCGCAGTGGCCAATGCCCTTGCCCGGTTGCCATCGTTTATTGCTCGATGCAGGCCGCGTGACGCTGGATTTATGGTTTGGCGATATTAACGAACTGACCAGCCAACTGGACGATTCGCTAAATCAAAAAGTAGATGCCTGGTTTCTGGACGGCTTTGCGCCAGCGAAAAACCCGGATATGTGGACGCAAAATCTGTTTAACGCCATGGCAAGGTTGGCGCGTCCGGGCGGCACGCTGGCGACATTTACGTCTGCCGGTTTTGTCCGCCGCGGTTTGCAGGACGCCGGATTCACGATGCAAAAACGTAAGGGCTTTGGGCGCAAACGGGAAATGCTTTGCGGGGTGATGGAACAGACATTACCGCTCCCCTGCTCCGCGCCGTGGTTTAACCGCACGGGCAGCAGCAAACGGGAAGCGGCGATTATCGGCGGTGGTATTGCCAGCGCGTTGTTGTCGCTGGCGCTATTACGGCGCGGCTGGCAGGTAACGCTTTATTGCGCGGATGAGGCCCCCGCACTGGGTGCTTCCGGCAATCGCCAGGGGGCGCTGTATCCGTTATTAAGCAAACACGATGAGGCGCTAAACCGCTTTTTCTCTAATGCGTTTACTTTTGCTCGTCGGTTTTACGACCAATTACCCGTTAAATTTGATCATGACTGGTGCGGCGTCACGCAGTTAGGCTGGGATGAGAAAAGCCAGCATAAAATCGCACAGATGTTGTCAATGGATTTACCCGCAGAACTGGCTGTAGCCGTTGAGGCAAATGCGGTTGAACAAATTACGGGCGTTGCGACAAATTGCAGCGGCATTACTTATCCGCAAGGTGGTTGGCTGTGCCCAGCAGAACTGACCCGTAATGTGCTGGAACTGGCGCAACAGCAGGGTTTGCAGATTTATTATCAATATCAGTTACAGAATTTATCCCGTAAGGATGACTGTTGGTTGTTGAATTTTGCAGGAGATCAGCAAGCAACACACAGCGTAGTGGTACTGGCGAACGGGCATCAAATCAGCCGATTCAGCCAAACGTCGACTCTCCCGGTGTATTCGGTTGCCGGGCAGGTCAGCCATATTCCGACAACGCCGGAATTGGCAGAGCTGAAGCAGGTGCTGTGCTATGACGGTTATCTCACGCCACAAAATCCGGCGAATCAACATCATTGTATTGGTGCCAGTTATCATCGCGGCAGCGAAGATACGGCGTACAGTGAGGACGATCAGCAGCAGAATCGCCAGCGGTTGATTGATTGTTTCCCGCAGGCACAGTGGGCAAAAGAGGTTGATGTCAGTGATAAAGAGGCGCGCTGCGGTGTGCGTTGTGCCACCCGCGATCATCTGCCAATGGTAGGCAATGTTCCCGATTATGAGGCAACACTCGTGGAATATGCGTCGTTGGCGGAGCAGAAAGATGAGGCGGTAAGCGCGCCGGTTTTTGACGATCTCTTTATGTTTGCGGCTTTAGGTTCTCGCGGTTTGTGTTCTGCCCCGCTGTGTGCCGAGATTCTGGCGGCGCAGATGAGCGACGAACCGATTCCGATGGATGCCAGTACGCTGGCGGCGTTAAACCCGAATCGGTTATGGGTGCGGAAATTGTTGAAGGGTAAAGCGGTTAAGGCGGGGTAATCTGCTCTCGCAGTGTTTGCCGGATGCGGCGTGAACGCCTTATCCGACCTACGTGTGACGTGTAGGCCTGATAAGACGCGATAAGCGTCGCATCAGGCATGCTGCTCCAGACGCCGCAACTTACTGCTGTGACGCCTGCTGAAACAGGTTTTCCCACATATCGGTCACCAGCGCCTGGTCACGCGGCGACAATTCACCAGCACCAATGGCTTTTTCCAGACTCTGGCTAACGGTCGTATGCACCGCCTGAGCGGAGTGGTCATCACCACTTTCCAGTTCTGCGATGGCTAATGTCAGGTGGCCACGCAAATACCCACTGGCAAACAACTCATCATCACTGGCATGGTCAACCATACCGTCGATTAATGCCAGAATGCGTGATTCAAACTCCGCGATCATCTTCTTTCCTCATTGTAAAACGTGGCGCTGGCTTCAGTTGAGCGCTTCCGGCCACGGGAACTGTTCCGCCGTAAGTTCCGGCGTGTGATAATAATTTTGTAGTGCTTTAATGAAGCGTGCCGGGCGTTCGGGAATGCCGTTTGCCAGATAATCCATCACCTGCGCATGTACTCGCCGTTGAAATACCACACGATCCGGTTCGAAGTCGCCTTCCAGATTGTCGCAACTGACGTTAAACGGATATCCCGCCGCCACACAGAACAACCAGTCGAGCGCCTGCGGCTTCACTTCAACATCTTCAAACTGGCTTTGCGTCTGGGCATCGCGTCCGTCCGGGCAATACCAGTAGCCGAAATCAACCAGCTCACGGCGCGCTTTTCCGGCAATACACCAGTGCGAAATCTCATGAATTGCGCTGGCATAAAAGCCATGAGCAAAGACGATTCGGTTATACGGTACTTCCGCATCAGCAGGAAGATAGATCGGTTCGTCGTCGCCTTTAATCAGACGGGTATTAAAATTATCGGCAAAGCAGCTATTAAAAATTTCAATCAACTGCTCGTAGTGGTGTGTACTGTTCATTAGTTCATCCCCAACCAGTGGAGGATCTCCTGTCCGTGGCTGTCGTAAAGTAATTTGGCACTCATCACCGCCGAGACAATAACAATCATCGGGCGGATCAGCTTTTGTCCTTTGCTCAACACCAGTCTTGAACCCATGCGCGCGCCGAGGAACTGCCCCACCAGCATGACAAAGCCCGTCGCCCAAATCACTTTGCCACCGAGAATAAACAGCAGTAAACCGCCGATATTTGACGTTGCGTTGAGTAATTTGGCGTGAGCCGTGGCTTTGGCGAGGTTGAATCCGCACAGCGTAACAAAGGCCAGTGCGTAAAACGATCCGGCTGCCGGACCAAAGAATCCGTCATAAAAACCGACGCAGCCACCGGCAATTAACGCGAAGGGTAAACCGTACATCCGGCGCTGGCGATCTTCTTCACCCAGCTTTGGCATCAGCAAGAAATAGAGGCCGATACAAATTACCAGAATGGGCAAAATCTGCCGTAAGACATCAGCCTGAACGTATTGCACCAGCAGTGCGCCGCTCATTGAGCCGACAAAGGTCATGGCGATATTGAGTTTCTGATCGCTTAAACTAACCACTTTGCGGCGAATAAAGTAGATAGTGGCGGAAATAGAGCCGCCGCAGGCTTGCAGTTTATTGGTTGCCAGCGCATTAGCGGGAGACATCCCCGCTGCCATCAATGCCGGAATGGTGAGTAACCCACCGCCACCGGCAATCGAGTCGATAAATCCCGCCAGCATGGCGACAAAAAAGAGAACTCCCAGCAACAGCGGGGAAACCATAAACAGGCTATTAAACGTTTCCATTAGATCACGTGCTCATCCAGTAGCGCCTGGCAGGAAGGCGGCAACGGAGGCGGTGTCTTCTTCTCAGGCTTTGTTGTTCCCGGTTTTGGAGGTTCAAACCAGCTTTGCAGTTCTGCCCCGCAACCATCGCCTGGTGGCGGTAAAGGTTGATCTTCACACTCCAGACTATCGGCAGGACAACGTAATCGTACATGCATATGCGCGCGATGCTGGAACCAGGGTCGCACTTTGCGCAACCAGTCGCGATCGGTGCCCGCATCAAGGCAAAGTTGTTGTTTAATCGCCGGATTAACAAAAATGCGTGTGACGTCTTTGTCCTGGGCGGCGAGTTTGATCAAGCTGAAAATTTCTGGCTTCCACAGCGTGGGGACAACGTGTTTACCGTCGCGGGAAACTAAGTCCAGTGCTTGCGGGCGCAAGAGCTGCGCGGAGGTCCAGCGTGTTTTCGGCAGTTGCAAGAAGATATCAACATCCAGTCCGGTCTGGTGGCTGGCATGACCGCCGTTGAAACGCCCACCAGCGGGCATCCCCATATCGCCAATCAGCACCGTACCCATGCCCAGATTGCTCACCTGGCTACTCAGACGCTGGATAAACATCACTAGATCCGGGTGTCCGAAATAGCGACGCTGATCGGTACGCATGACCTGATAATGTTCGGACTGTATCGGCAGCGTGTCAGCGCCGACGATACAGCCATTAGAAAAACTGCCTATCGATTGTGCGCTACCCGGCACAGGTTGGGTTATTTTTTGCCACGGCGTCGCTGCCAGGCAGGCGCTACTGGCAAGCAGGGCCAGCAGCGCAATCGCGGTTTTGTTCATTTTTTACCAGCGTGGAATATCAGTCTTCACATCGGCATTTTGCGCCCGTTGCCGTAACAGGTGATCCATTAAAACGATCGCCAGCATCGCTTCAGCGATCGGCACCGCGCGGATCCCGACACAGGGATCGTGACGGCCTTTGGTGATCATCTCAACTTCTTCGCCAAAGCGGTTAATGGTACGCCCCGGCACGGTAATGCTGGAGGTCGGTTTCAGCGCCATATGGGCAATGATTTGCTGCCCGCTGCTGATACCGCCGAGAATGCCGCCCGCATGGTTGCTCTGGAAACCGTCTTTGGTGATTTCGTCGCGATTCTGGCTGCCGCGCAGCGCCACTACGTCAAAACCGTCGCCAATTTCCACGCCTTTCACCGCGTTGATGCTCATCAGCGCATGGGCGATGTCGGCATCCAGGCGGTCAAAGACCGGCTCGCCAAGTCCGGCGGGGACACCACTGGCTACAACGGTGACTTTCGCGCCGATGGAGTCGCCCTCTTTTTTCAGCGCGCGCATCAGTTCATCTAACGCGTCGATTTTGTCCGGGTCCGGGCAGAAAAACGGATTTTGTTCAACCAGCGACCAGTCTTTGATTTCCAGCGGAATGTCGCCCATCTGGGTCAGGCAGCCGCGGATTTCAATACCAAATTTCTCGGCGAGATATTTTTTGGCAATCGCCCCTGCCGCCACGCGCATGGCGGTTTCGCGGGCGGAAGAACGTCCACCGCCGCGATAATCGCGCAGACCGTATTTTTGTTCGTAGGTGTAATCGGCATGGCCTGGACGGAAAACGTCCTTAATCGCACTGTAATCCTGAGAGCGCTGGTCAGTGTTTTCGATCAACAAGCCAATGCTGGTGCCAGTAGTAACGCCTTCAAAAACACCGGAGAGAATTTTGACCTGATCCGGCTCGCGGCGCTGGGTGGTATAGCGCGATGTCCCAGGACGACGACGGTCAAGGTCATGTTGCAGGTCCGCTTCCGTCAGCGGAATACCCGGCGGAACACCATCGACGATGCAGCCGAGCGCCAGCCCGTGCGATTCGCCGAAAGTGGTTACGCGAAAGAGTTGTCCAATTGTGTTTCCAGCCATCACGGCTCCGTTATTGTTGTGTTTGCGTGTTTACTTAATCTTTATAAATCGCGAAATGTTCACGGGCCGCCAGCAGCTGCTCTTTGGTGAGCATAAACACACCATCGCCGCCGTTATCAAACTCCAGCCAGGTGAACGGAACATCCGGATATTGTTCCATAAGATGTACCATGCTGTTGCCGACTTCACAAATCAACACGCCATCATCCGCAAGGTAATCTGCCGCGTTACCGAGAATGCGACGCGTCAGTTTCAGGCCGTCGGTGCCAGATGCCAGGCCCAGTTCCGGCTCGTGACGGTATTCGTTTGGCAGGTCGGACATATCTTCCGCATCGACATACGGCGGGTTAGTGACAATCAGGTCGTACTGCACTTTCGGCAAGTCGCGGAACAGATCGGAACGAATCGGAATGACGTTGTGGATCAGACCGTGTTCTTCGATGTTCTGTTCAGCAACCGCCAGCGCGTCTGGAGAGATATCCACCGCGTCGACTTCCGCTTCCGGGAAGGCATAAGCACAGGCAATGGCGATGCAGCCGCTACCGGTACACATATCTAAAATATGCTGCGGTTGCCTGCTGATAAGTCCGGCAAATTTATTGTTGATCAGTTCACCAATCGGCGAGCGCGGCACCAGCACGCGTTCATCGACGTAAAATTCATGGCCGCAGAACCACGCTTTGTTGGTCAGGTAAGCCACCGGAATGCGTTCATTGACGCGGCGGATCACGCGTTCAACAATACGGTGTTTTTCGCTGGAGGTCAGACGCGCGGTGCGCATATCTTCCGGAATATCCAGCGGCAGGTAGAGCGAAGGCAACACCAGCTGTACGGCTTCATCCCACGGGTTATCGGTACCGTGACCGTACCAGATATTTGCCGCGCTGAAGCGGCTCACCGACCAGCGCAACATGTCCTGAATGGTTTGCAGCTCATTTACTGCTTCATCAACGAAAATTTTATCCACGTATTCCTCCAGGGCATGATCGCAATAATTTCGGCGGCTAGTTTGCCATGAAGATGACGATAAATCAGCATTCACGCGCGGTGAGTGAGGAAAAATACGTTTAAAACGATCGATTGCGCTACGAGTCGGGTAAACTGTAGGAAAATTAGAAATAGAGACGCATAAATGAAAAAGAAAACAACACTTAGCGAGGAGGACCAGGCTCTGTTTCGCCAGTTGATGGCGGGGACTCGCAAGATTAAGCAGGACACGATTGTCCACCGACCGCAGCGTAAAAAAGTCAGCGAAGTGCCGGTGAAGCGGTTGATTCAGGAACAGGCAGATGCCAGCCATTATTTTTCCGATGAGTTTCAGCCGTTATTGAATACCGAAGGCCCGGTGAAATATGTACGCCCGGATGTGAGTCATTTTGAGGCGAAGAAACTGCGCCGTGGCGATTATTCGCCGGAGTTGTTTTTGGATTTACACGGTCTGACGCAGCTGCAGGCCAAGCAGGAACTGGGGGCGTTGATTGCCGCCTGTCGCCGCGAACATGTATTTTGCGCCTGCGTGATGCATGGTCACGGGAAGCATATTTTGAAGCAACAAACACCGCTGTGGCTGGCACAACATCCGCATGTCATGGCGTTTCACCAGGCTCCAAAAGAGTATGGCGGTGATGCGGCTTTGTTGGTGTTGATTGAAGTGGAAGAGTGGCTGCCGCCGGAGTTGCCCTGAACGTTTTTAACCCGCTTCAGACTGCCGAGCTGCAAAAATGCACAGTAGCATTAGGCATAATAATATAATTTAACGTCGCCTCCCATCGGAGCAAAAGATTGCCGGAGGCGACGCGACAATAGAGGTCACAACTCATTTAAAATATACTGAAAGCGACAAGATGAATCTATCGGTTGCATACTACTTGTATCTACTCGCACTACTATATCGTGGAGTTTTTTATCAGTAACTGCTTGCTCTATTGGCGTCACCGTCACTTTAGCGTTGTCACATCCATACGAAGAGAAAGTGATTAAACCAGAAACGAACCGACAATAGTCACCGCGCCTATCCATAACACTGCTATCGCATAATTTATTAGATTCCATTAAATAGGTAGAGACAGTTTTTTCAATAAACCCTCCCGTAGAATGAAGGCTAATGCCAAGATTATGATTGACACGATTCTCACTCCAGGAAACATCAAATGTATCTACAGGCACAGTCGGGCATACCGTACTATTGGCCGTTGGTGCGCGATAAGAAGCGCCGTAGTCCGTGACCACACTGTATACCGATGCCAGCCAGGGGCAACCAAAATCATCTGCGGCATCAATAGTAATGCTGAATGTCAGATATTGACAATTTCGACCACTGGGCAAACCAGGGCATTGGGATGCGCCTGCATTACCAAAGCCAACTATTTGTATAATGGGAGCAGCTCCGGGGCCAGGCCACTGATCTGTCACCAGATAATCATTATTTCTGGGGACAGCATGCGGGTCATAATATTTCGCTGTATAAGCACCATTTCTTGGTGAAATTATAGTAAAATAAAACTCCATCGTAGGATCAGATTGACCGCTCGCGCCATACAGCACATCGACACTACCAAACGTAACACTTGCCTGTACACTGGTACTACTAAGCCATGTAATCAGCAAACAAAATAATATCCATATTGTCTTCATATTATAAATACTCAAAAGTTGCCGTCGCTGTAGCAGTGAAATTACCGAGCGTCACATCTCGCCCACTTTTTGCCTGAACCCAGATGTTAAAAAGCAATGTATTACTGCCATCACTCAAAACAAACGTCGCACCAGAGTTATTATTGATCTTCACTGGGACACCATCCACTGTCTCAATACCAATACCCACACCTTGCGCCTGTGAGTCTGAATCAAGAGCTAAAAATCCAGGTTGTCCGGTATCCTCTGTGCCCGTAAATGTCACCTTAACGCTATTTTGTGATTGTGAAGACCCCTTACAGTTTTCTAGCTCAAAAGCCATTGAGACTTTACCTGACTGCATTTGTGTACTCAGATCTCTTGAGCTAATCGTCGGAAAGCGAACTTCTGCCAGTAATCCTCCAGGAGCGACCAACGTGCATGATTTATCAATCAAATTTCCGGTGAAATGAAGGTTGTTTTTCGCGCTCGTCGCTGTTCCTTGAGCTAACAACACTAGCCCCAGTAAACTCCCCGCTGTATATCTGGTGTAGTAGGTTTGGTTTCTTGTCATTGGTAATCCACCTGTAATGTGGCATAGGCTTCAAATGCCCCTTCACTGAGCACCGCTCCGCTTTTTTTCACCAGTACCGCATGTAGTTTCGGCAGATTAGTTTTTGAAATATTTATCGCCTTTCCCTGTTGAAAACGCTGACCGTTTTGCTGCAATTCGACCCCCAGCCCCACCACGTCCGTCTCTACCGCAGAGTCATTAAAATCAGTTTCTACTCCCGTCCAGGTCAGCTTCATTTGTATTCCTGTATCGGTATTCTCAGAGTCACATTCAACGCTATAAGGCACTTCTCGTTTATAGTTATCACCAGAGATGTCACTAATAATGACCTCATTAAATGCAATCTCAATCGTCTTATTTTCACTGACGATGCATGTTGGCGGCGCTATCAAATTGCCATGAAACGTTATATCTGGAGATGAGCTAACCACCGTTGCGTAACTTACCAGCATGATAAAAAATGCGATCTGTTTCATTGATAATCAACCACCATAGTTGCAGTAGCACTGAATGCAGAAGATACCAGCGATACCCCATTCTGCTTCACGGGTACAGCTTCAAGCGTTGGTTGGTTATCGATGCTAAATGGTAGCCAGGCACTGCTTCCTACCGTAATAAGCGAGTCATTCGTAGCGTTTTGAATACGAATACCAAACCCATCAATACCTGTATTAAGCACAGTTTCACCATTGATGACGCTTGTAGGACCCTGCAACTGCATACGTAAGTCATCCGCACCAGTAAGTCGTTGCCCGCAGTCCAGCTTGTAAGTTACTGGCTGCAAATACTGGCTGCCATCTATACGCCTGATGAGCACATCCCCAAAATCGACATCGCTCCCCGTAACGGTACATGGTGGAGGCCCATCTACCTGTACACGTAAAACCATATTTACTGGCTTACTGCCTGCGTAAGTCAATTCCCCTACCGTAGTGCAGATCAGCAGCCCCCCAACCATAGTCAGTAGAATATTTTTCATCCGTTATCTCTTAACCTCATCCCTTGAGACTTTGATCTTTATCCACCTGGCATGTGTTGCCGTCACAGCGGAAAAAGAGTGGCATCCGTGCGCCAAAGTCGTTGACGTAAGTCAGCACCGGTACGCTATCCATTTTCACATTCAGCGGAACTGTGGTTTTCGGCTCAATGACCAGAGGCGAGAACCCCGTAGCCGGATTACCGTTTTTCTGCGCACTGGCGTTGCTGATGATCACGTAGTACGGCGTTGGGTTATTGACGGTAAATGCCTGACCGCTGCGGGTGAGCGTCACCTTGTGCTGCCACGGACTTTTCATACTGACCTTTTCCAGCGCCTTTGGTCGCCAGAACAACTTGATACGCGTTTGCAGCGCGATTTGCAGGGTATTGGGTTTGTTTGATTTTGGCGGGATCTCGCGCACGTTAAAGTAGAACATGCTTTCACGATCGGCTGGCAATTTGTTGATATCCGGCATTCCCTGCACTTTTACCTGCCCGTTCATCATTGAATCGATGCGTTGCACTGGCGGCAGCACAGTTAACGGCGAGGTGATCTTGTTACCCTTTTCATCTTCAATCCAGCTTTGAGCCAGATAAGGGAGTTTCGGATCGTTATTACGCAGCGTCACGCTGATTGATTTGTCGCTTTCATTAAATATCAAACGGGTACGATCTGGCGTTACAGACGCCAGGGCAGACAAACTGGTAGCGCTAAGCAGTAACGCCAGCGTCATAGCACCCAATTTGGCAGAGCAAAGTAAATCAGACATGGATCATTCCTTAATCACGTTATTGGTTAGCTGAAACAGAAACAGGGGGATCGGTGGGTGTCACCTGTTGCGTCTGCTCCTGAATGACAGGCTTTATGTCATCAGGAACAACCGGCGCGACGTTGCCTTTATGCTGGCATGGCAGTAACAAGCCGTTAAACAGATCAGCCGGTAACGGGTCCGGCAGGTTGATATCGCAATGCGCAACACCACTCCAGAACACGCTCATATGTTCGCCAGGTTTCACCCCAGCCAGATAAACATTGCCGTCATCATCGACAAGGCCCACTGTCTGCTCGTTATCATTTTTTACTTCTGCGCCAAACGGTGGATGGCTGCCATCTTGTAAACGCAGCACCGCCATCGCTTTTTGACCACTGATGACGGCAAATTTGCGGTAGCCAATGGCTCCTTCAGTTAGCGTGGCTTGCACCACCGACTGGGTTGCTTCGGCGTTTTCCGGCAATTTGTTGAGGTCGATATACGCCTGATTGCGATAATAATTGTTAACGTCAGAAACGACGGCTTTACCAAACATATTGGTATAAACAGCAGCCCCGTTACCTTCCACCGGAACATCGGCAACACCATCGGCATCAATCAACAGGCGCGTCCCGCCCATATTCTGGGTACGGTGAAGTGCGCCGCCGTGGGTAGTAAGCGTTGCGCCGCCCTGTAACGACAAGCCCGCAGAGGTGTATTGCCCTTCATGGTAGTTCGCACTGAGGTCAACCTGCGCCAGCGAACCATCATGGCTGTAGTAGCTATCAACGCTGGTGTGTTTGTCACTGGTGCCGACGTTCAACTGATAGTGAGTCGCGTCATCGACACGGCTAAAATAACCGACCTGGCTGCTGTCCGTCCCACTGCCATAGTTGCCGTTATAGCTAACGGTACTGTTGTCGCCCCACGGCATACTGAGCGAAATGTACATGCCCTTATCCGCCCGGTTGTCATACTCGTAGCGGTAGCCAGTCAGGGAAACGCTCATATTACGAATGCTGCCCATATTGAAATAGTGGGAGAGCATGATGTTGTAGTTTGTCTGCTCCTCACGATCCCAGTAGGTATGGCGGGTATAGTTGAGATAAACCGAAACACCCGCATCGCGGAAGTTCTGGTTATAAGTGGCGGTGTACATCTCTTTGTCGTTGCCCGTACGGACCATTTCGCTGTCACTGGCATCCAGATACTCGCTCATGGTCATAAAGTTCTCTTCCGAGAAGCGATATCCAGCGAAAGTGACGCGGCTGTTGAGCTGGTCAAAGTCTTTGGAATAACTCACACGGAAGGAGTTACCGTCCAGCGAACCTTTGCCATAAGCGGTGTCTTTATCCAGTTTGGTATGCGAATGAGTAACATCAAACGCGACCGCGCCGAAGGTAGACAAATCGCGACCGACGCCCAGCGCCGCAGACTGATAGTTTTCATCACCCAGCGCACCGCCATATAACGACCAGCCGTTAGCAATCCCCCAGGAAGCTTCAGCACCAGAGAAAAATCCCCCCTCGACATGGTGGCCCCACTCTTGCGGACGTCCCATCATGATCTTATAGCGAACCTGGCCTGGGCGAGTGAGGTATGGCATCGAGGCGGTGCTGATGTCATATTCCTGTACCTGGCCGTTCTGTTCTTCAATGCGAACGTGCAGCGTACCGGAGATAGAATCACCAAGATCCTGAATACGAAACGGTCCAGCCGGAACCTGCGTTTCGTAAATCACACGCCCCATCTGGCTGACGGTCACTTTTGCTGTGGTGTGTGCCACGCCGGAAATGTCTGGCGCGTAGCCGCGCAGGTTGGGAGGCAACATTTGATCGTCAGTGCTGACACTGCCACCAACATAATTAAAACCGTCGAAAATATCGGAATTGAGGTAATCTTCGCCCAGCGCCAGTTTGGCTTTTAATGACGGTAACGCCCGCCAGGCATAATAGCGACTCCACTCCCATTTTTTTTGTGTGTCATCGCCGCTAAATTCCTCGTCATCATCATTACTGCGGGTATGTTGATAGTTGGTCTGCCAGTCAGCGCGCATACGCCATGGCCCCAGGTTAACCCCGACCGTCCCGTTGCCGCTGATCTCGTTACTGTCATCGCAGCCATTTTCTTCGTGTCGTGTTTGCGCAGTGATGCTGTAGTCCGCAATGATCCCGGAGATGCCATCATCCCAACGAGAAGGTGGATCCCAGTCGGGCCAGGTATATTCGAGGTAAGCCTGCGGTAGTGAAATGACTAATGCGGACTGGCTTAAATCAGCCTTAATTTCCATGCCTTCCAGTTGACCGGGCTTCAGGCATTTACCATCGTGGCTCCATTGCAGATTTTTCGCCACGTCTTCTTTTAAACCAAACTGCGCCACCAGTTCCGGTGTCAGACAAGCATAGCTTTTGCTAACGTCATCTTCACCAGCATACCAGTAAATATCGTACTCTTCCGCCAATGGCTGTTTATTTAGTTGAACCTGTAAATTGTATTTTCCGGGCTCAACATATCCCTGGCTGGAAAAACGCTTCAGATCAATTTTTGTGTCGCCTTTTAATTCCAGAAAACGGGAATCAAACTGAATGTCGTCTTCAGCCCAGACACTGCTATAACTCCCTGACATTGCCAGCGCAATGCACCACGGAAGAATCCGTAATCGAAAAAGAGAATGGTCAGGCATACACGTTTCTATCCGTTTTTATTCTTGTTCGGTCAAAATCCATTTAAATCCCCCATAGCAGTGTCGCTATGGGGGTATGCCTTACAGGTAAGTAATCTGGAAGGTGGTATTTGCTTCGAAATTACCCAGATCTGGGGCATCAGCTGCGCCGACCAGCCAGGCTTTAAAGTTCAGTGTCTGCTTCGCTTTGCCTTTATTGGTAGAAGTGTCTTTCACTATTTTCTGGTCAATACCCATGCCGCTTTTGTAAGAGGTACCCAGAGAGTCACCGATCGCCAGGCTAACATTGTTAAATGCCGCACCGGTATCGGTATTGAAAATGGTGTAATAATTGCCGCTATTTGCAGAAGAAACGGTACCAGTAAAGGTAGTGGTCATTGTTTCCTGAGTATCAAATACGCAATCTTGCAGACGAATCTGGAAACTTTTCGGCGTGGTGGTGCCGTTATTTTTCAGTTTTTCGGCACCGATATCACCCATATCAACTTCCAGTTTGTGATCGTCCGGGACGATAGAACACACTGAGTCTTCAATGGTGCCGTAAAAACGTGCAGTACCGTTGTTACCCGCAGCGATTGTTGCTGTAGAGGTGAACGCGCCCATCACCATTGCCGCAGCAATAGCTGTTTTAACAAACTTACTCATTATTTGTCCTTAAACTATAAATAATTAAAAATATAAACATTGCAATACATTGATTCAGTCAATAGCCAATGTTTATACCCAGCCATTGAATACGGCATGCGATCCAAAAAGAACAGGTCGTAGAAAATTGTATTCGTTGGTGTGGGGCCGCATAGTGATGTTTCCACACCCCTGATGCAATTTAATTTTACTAAAGAGTAAATGTAGATTTAATTAATATATTGACAGAAGAAAGGTTATCTTAAGGACATCCTTAAAAAATACGGAATAAGTATTTAGAAAAAATAGAAAGTATATCAATAATGAATATCAACAGCTTAAAAAACAAACAATGAACATATAATGCGATTGGCATTTATCCACTTTTGACAATATAATATATAAACACTATAGCCAGAATTTAATCAAGTTTCAATTACATCCTGCCTGATTATTCAACTCTATTTTCTCTATTATCTGTATTAATAAATGACAATGAGTGTCAAACAGACATTATTCATTTCAACATGTTACTTTGGGCAAAATCAAGATACGCGCAGAAAAATAATTTCCGAATGAAATTAGAAAGTGTTTTATTTATATATGGGGAGAGTCTTCGATAGTAGTGAGGTTGACAGATATCCGCTGCCTGATGAGCAATTATGCCCAATGAATCTACCTCATTGGGCATAATTTGGAACTCATCAGATAGCTTTTGCCATCTTCAGATTACACGGGCTCATCTGCCAGTTGAATGTGCCGTTTCCGCTTTCATCAAGCGTTACGCTGGCAATGGCCGAGGTGGTAAACATAGGCGGCGTTTCGCCCGGACATAACTCGGCAACCAGATACCCGACTAACGGTAAGTGAGAGATCACCAGTACCGAAGCAACACCTTCATTGGTCAACGCCTGCAAATAGGCACTGACCAGACCAACATCGCCGCAGGGCGTTAACTCCGGCAGAACTTCTGCACTGGAAGGCAGGTTCAGACAATCCCCTACTTCTTCCAGTGTTTGCTCGGCTCGCAGGAACGGGCTCACCAGAACGCGTTCGATTTCCACTTTTTGACCTTTTAGCCAGTTCGCCATCAGGCGAGATTCGTCACAACCATTAGTGGTCAGAGGACGAACCGAATCACTGGCGGCATCGAGGGCTGCGTCGCCGTGACGCATGATAAAAACTTGCATATTGCACCGCTTTTGTTAACCAGATTCGCCCATTTTCTTTCATCTGAAACCAGAGAAAGAAAACGGTGGCCGGCATTGTGCCTTATCCATTCACCGAATGAAACGCTGTTTTTTACCTCAATGGCGTAAGTATAGTCAATATGCGTTTACATTTTGACCAACACTCCGCCATTCAGCGCGGATTCATATAGCTTTGACCTTCTTATTGCAGGTCAGTTGCAGTTGTTTTCCAAAAACTTTCCCCACGCGCGCCCATCTCGACCAAACGCTCGCAAGGGGTAAAACGGGAACCATACTGCGTGGCCAGTCGTTGCATTATTGCAACCACTTCGCCCGCGCCGAGAGAATCGATATAGCGGAACGGTCCACCGAGAAATGGCGGAAAACCAATGCCAAATACCGCACCAATATCCCCGTCACGCACGCTACGGATAACCTGCTCATCAACACAACGTACTGCTTCATTCAGCATCAACATCACACACCGTTCAGCAACCTGCGGTGCGGAGAGTCGCCCCTGCCCTTGTGCGCCAATGAGCGGGTAAATGGCAGGATCGACCTGTTTTTTGCTTTTACGCCCTTTCTGACCATAAAGATAGAAACCCCGACCATTTTTTCTGCCTTTGCGATCGTCGTTCAAAATTGAAGAAACAACATTTGCAGGCGCGCTAAAACGTTCTCCATAAGCGGCTTCCAGTACAGGAATAATTTTAGTCCCGGTGTCGATTCCTACCTCATCCAAAAGTTGGATTGGGCCTACCGGAAAACCAAATTTCACTAGCGCAGCATCAATGTGCTCTACCCGTTCACCTTCGGTCAGCATGCGGATAGCTTCATTAATGTAAGGCGCTAAGATGCGATTGACGTAAAACCCGGCTTTGTCACGCACGACAATGGGAGTTTTGCCCTGTTTTTTCGCCAGTTTTACCGTAGTGGCGATGGTTTGCGCCGATGTACCCGCATGAGGAATAATCTCTACCAGCGGCATTTTTTCCACCGGACTGAAGAAATGCAGGCCAATAACTTGCTCAGGTCGCGCGGCGTGAGCGGCGATATCACCAATCGGTAAAGATGACGTGTTCGAAGCAAAAATGGTATGAGCGGCGCAATTTTGCTCCACTTCCGCCACCATCTGTTGTTTTAATTCGAGATTTTCAAACACCGCTTCAATAATCAGATCGCGATGGGCAAAGCCGCGATAGTCCGTCGTTCCGGAGATTAATGCCAGCTGTTTGTCACGTTCGCTGGCTTTGAGATGACGACGGCGAACTTTGCCCTCCAGCTGATCCCAACTGTACTTCAGCGCATGATTTATGCCCTGCGGGTTGATATCTTTAATTCTGACCGGAAGCCCCGCTTTACAAGCAGTGACATAAGCAATACCGCCGCCCATCAAGCCACCACCTAAAATTCCCACGCTGTTTAATGGCGCAGGCGGTGCATCACTACCGGGATCTTTCTTCACGTCCGTACTGGCAAAAAAGATACTACGCAGAGCCTGCGATTGCGGCGTCATCGCCAGTTCGCCAAAGGCGCGAGCTTCAGCGTCATAGCCGCTGCTGGTGCCCTGCGCTAATCCCGTTTCAACAACCTCCAGGATGCGTTCTGTCGCCGGATAATTGCCTTGAGTTTTGTGTTCTGTTTTCTTGCCGACCATTTTGAACAGCAACGCACGACCTAACGGCCCCGCCAGAATACGCTCGCGTACAGGTAGAGGGCGGGAAGATGGACGATCCTGCTTTACCAGCTCAACAGCGGCTTCCAGCAAAATGGAGTGCGGAACGACGTCATCCACCAGCCCCAGCTTTAACGCCTGTTTCGCCCGAAGTTGTTTTCCGGTGAGGATCATCTCTAATGCTGTGCTGACGCCTATGAGACGCGGTAAACGCTGGGTGCCGCCTGAACCGGGTAACAATCCAAGTTGTACTTCAGGCAAACCGAGCACCGTTTTAGGATCGTCAGTACAAACGCGACCGTGGCACGCCAGCGCCAGCTCCAGCCCACCGCCCAGGCAAGCGCCATGAATAGCGGCAATAACCGGAATGGGCAAAGCATGAATCTCCGCCATCAACTGTTGGCCCTGCCGCGCCAGAGCTTCCGCTTCTTGCGCCGTTTTGCAGTTGCCGATCATGTTGATGTCTGCTCCGGCGATAAAGTTGTCCGGTTTAGCGGAGACAAACACCACGCCGCGCAACTCTTTGTTTTCACGGAGTTGCTTAATAATGGCGCGCACCTGCGAGGCAAACTCCGCCTTCAGGGTATTCATTTTCTCACCCGGTACGTCGATGGTGATAACGGCAATGTTGTCCAGACGAACATTAAGGGTAAACGCTGATGTCATTTCCATTATTCCGCCTCCAGAACCATTGCCGCGCCAAGCCCACCGGCAGCACAGGCGGTAACTAAACCAAATCCACCGCCGCGACGGCGAAGTTCATGCAATGTCTGGGTAATCATCCGCGCGCCGGTCGCCGCGAAGGGATGCCCGTAAGCAATCGAACCGCCAAGCACGTTAAATTTGCTATCGTCCACTTCGCCAGTGGCATGTGCACGCCCCAGTGCTTCACGAGCAAAACGTTCACTACCCAGCAACTGAATATTCGCCAGCGTCTGAGCTGCAAAGGCTTCGTGCATATCGATCAATGTCAGATCGCTCATCGTCAAACCGGCACGCTCCAGCGCCAGCGGTGTTGACCAGGCTGGACCGAGCAACATGTCCTGCCAGACATCAATCGCAGTAAATGCGTAGCTGCGCAGATACCCCAGCGGCACCAGCCCTAATTCTTTCGCCCGGGATTCAGTCATCAGGATCACCGCTGCCGCGCCATCGGTCAGCGGCGTACTGTTTGCCGCCGTTACCGTTCCGTGTTTGCGATCAAACGCCGGGCGCAGCTTTGCGTAATCGGCAAGCGAGGAATTACCGCGAATATTGTTGTCTTCGACAAGCGGTTGTTTATAAGGAGGGATAAAGGCAGTCATCACCTCTTCTTTGAGTTTTCCGTCTGACCATGCCTGAGCGGCACGCTGATGCGAACGGTGCGCTAATGCATCTTGCTGTTCTCGGGTGATGCCGTAGGTTTTCGCCATTTGCTCTGCGGTGTCGCCCATCCGCAAGCCGGTAGAATATTCTGCTACCGCAGGTGGTACGGGCATTAAGTCGCGCAAACGCAGGCGAGAGAAGAGTTTCAGTCGCTGGCTCATGGTACGAGCTTTGTTGACATCAACCAGCACGCGCGCCAGTTTTTTACTGACGCCAATTGGCAATACCGAAGAGGAATCTGCCCCACCGGCAATCCCCGCTCGAATAGTTCCCGCCATCAGGCTTTCTGCGACGTTTGCAACTGCCTGGAAACTGGTAGCGCAAGCGCGGCTGACGCTGTAAGCATCGGTATGTACATTCATTCCCGTACCGAGAACAATTTCACGCGCAATGTTGGGGGCTTCAGGCATTTGTACGACCTGACCAAAGACCAGTTGTTCAATCACTTCGGCGGGGATCTCGCTGCGTGCCAGCAGTTCGCCTACCACCATCTTCCCTAAATCAACCGCGGGAATGCCATGAAAAGCCGTCGCCTGACGGGCAAAAGGCGTACGTAAACCGCTAACAATGGCGATACGATCGCCCTGGCGGGTAACCAGCGGTAAAACCTGACCCATAACACTCCCCTGTAAAAAAATAAATAAAGTGGTCTGACCTGATCATAGTCTTAACCATTTTTTTACATTTAGCCAAGTGGAGAAAAGGGAAAGTGGGAGCTATGACACAGAGAGAAAAGAAGAAGAGAAAAGAAAACGCCCCTGCCAGCAACTGACAGGGGCGTACGTACCCGAGAGGAATTAACGCAGACCCAGCTGGAAAATCAGCATTTCAGCTTCGCAGGCAAAAGTGAAATCGATATCCAGGCGCACACCGTCAGACTCTTCAGTGAAAGTCGGGGTAATTTTGCAAGGTTCAGATTCCACGCTACGGGCTTTTTCAGTCAGCGCCGCCAGCGTTTGCTCTGCTTCTGCGCGGTTTGCAAACACGCGGCTGTAAGACGCGGTGCAGTCGGAGTTGTCCATAATGGTGCCAACATCCATACAGCAGCAAACCGGGGTTTCATCAGCACTACATTTACTCATCGTTGATTTCCTCTGTATGTGCACCCAAGGTGCCAGATAAACGTTGTGGATATTTTACGCTTCCGGAAAGTGCTGCTCCAGTTGTTAATTCTGCAAAATCGGATAAGTGACCGAAATCACACTCAAAAATGATCTAAAACAAAATTCACCCGAATCCATGAGTGCGCCACCTCCAAATTTTGCCAGCTGGATCGCGTTTCTTAGATCATATTTGAAAAAAGATAGAAACATACTTGCAACATTCCAGCTGGTCCGACCTATACTCTCGCCACTGGTCTGATTTCTAAGATGTACCTCAGACCCTACACTTCGCGCTCCTGTTACAGCACGTAACATAGTTTGTATAAAAATAAATCATTGAGGTTATGGTCATGAGCCAGAAAACCCTGTTTACAAAGTCTGCTCTCGCAGTCGCAGTGGCACTTATCTCCACCCAGGCCTGGTCGGCAGGCTTTCAGTTAAACGAATTTTCTTCCTCTGGCCTGGGCCGGGCTTATTCAGGGGAAGGCGCAATTGCCGATGATGCAGGTAACGTCAGCCGTAACCCCGCATTGATTACTATGTTTGACCGCCCGACATTTTCTGCGGGTGCGGTTTATATTGACCCGGATGTAGATATTTCTGGGCGTTCCGATTTAACGGGCCAGCGTGCTGATGCAGATAATATTGCACCAACTGCGTGGGTGCCTAACCTGCATTTCGTAGCACCTATTAACGATCAGTTTGGTTGGGGGGCTTCTATTACCTCAAACTATGGTCTGGCCACGGAGTTTAATGATAACTACGCTGCTGGTATCTATGGCGGTAAAACCGATCTTCAAACAATAAACCTTAACCTTAGCGGAGCTTACCGCCTTAACAATAGCTGGAGTTTTGGTCTTGGTTTTGATGCTGTATACGCTAAGGCGAAAATTGAGCGTTACGCCGGTTCGCTGGGGCCTTTGTTGTCTCAACAGTTGATTGCCCAAGGTGTACCCGCTTCACTAACCAATGGTATTAATACCCCGGACTCTCAAATTGCTCATCTGAAAGGTGACGAATGGGGCTTTGGCTGGAACGCGGGTATTCTTTATGAACTGGATAAAGATAACCGTTGGGGCCTAACCTATCGTTCAGAAGTTAAAATCGACTTCGAAGGGGATTACAAAAGTTCCATTAACCCAAATCTGAACAACATTTTGGGTAGCATGGGTTTACCGTATGGCACAATGGGTGCAACCCAAAATGGATCCTTGACGCTGAATTTACCTGAGATGTGGGAGATTTCTGGTTATAACCGTGTTGCGCCTCAGTGGGCAATTCACTACAGCATGGCCTATACCAGTTGGAGCCAGTTCCAGGAGTTGAAAGCAAAAGGCGATAGTGGTCAGACTCTGTTCTATAAAGATGAAGGATTCCGTGACGCATATCGTATCGCGTTGGGTACAACCTACTATTACGATAAAAACTGGACCTTCCGTACCGGTATCGCCTATGACGATAGCCCAGTTCCGGCCGATAAACGTTCTATTTCTATTCCTGACCAGGATCGCTTGTGGTTAAGTGCTGGGTTAACCTACGCATTTAATGAAGATGCATCCATTGACGTTGGTGCATCTTATATGCACGGTCAGAATGTGAAGTTTACTGAAGGTGAAGGACCGGCAGCTTATTCCTTCGAGTCTGAAGGTAAAGCCTGGCTGTTCGGTACTAACTTTAACTACGCGTTCTGATAACGCGTTCGCCTGGATAAAGTCACCTGCATAGCAGGTGGCTTTAACTCCCCCACTTCACCGAAAGTAGTTTCCTCATTGCTTGCCTCCTGAGTTTTGCAAACAGCCTGTTGGCAGCTTGCCCTTTCAAATCAATAAGTGGTATCCACAGACAAACCTGAAGGGAAAGGCATATTTTCAGGCGTTCTGCTCGTCCTTCTCAAAGAGTTTACTTTTCTGCATTTCCAGGATACTCCCCCCCCTGGCTATTGTGCGCTCATACACTCAAATTAAAGATAGGTTCTAAATAAATGAGCGTTTTTTGATAGTCTATTTCATTAGGTAATATATATTTGTAACAAATCAATCAAAATGGAATAAAATCATGCTACCATCTATTTCAATCAACAATACCAGCGCAGCTTACCCAGAATCCATCAATGAAAATAACAATGATGAAGTTAATGGATTAGTACAAGAGTTCAAAAACCTTTTTAATGGTAAGGAAGGAATAAGCACCTGTATTAAACATCTACTTGAGCTTATAAAAAACGCCATACGAGTAAACGACGATCCTTATAGATTTAATATTAATAATTCCTCAGTTACTTATATTGATATTGACTCCAATGATACAGACCATATTACTATTGGTATCGACAACCAAGAACCAATAGAATTACCTGCGAACTATAAAGACAAAGAACTCGTCCGTACTATCATTAATGACAACATAGTTGAGAAGACTCATGATATCAATAACAAGGAAATGATCTTCAGCGCATTAAAAGAAATATATGATGGAGATCCTGGTTTTATCTTCGATAAGATATCACACAAACTCAGACATACGGTAACGGAATTTGATGAGAGCGGGAAAAGCGAACCAACGGACTTATTTACCTGATACGGTAAAGATAAAAAAGGCGACTCTCTCGCTATTGTAATTAAAAATAAAAACGGAAATGATTACTTATCTCTCGGTTACTACGATCAGGACGACTACCACATTCAAAGAGGAATTCGTATTAATGGTGATAGTCTCACCCAATATTGTAGTGAAAACGCCAGGAGTGCTTCAGCGTGGTTTGAAAGCAGTAAAGCTATCATGGCAGAATCATTTGCAACAGGTTCCGATCATCAGGTTATAAACGAGCTCAACGGGGAAAGACTGAGAGAACCTAACGAAGTTTTTAAACGTTTAGGTCGAGCAATAAGATATAATTTTCAAGTGGACGATGCAAAATTTAGACGCGATAATGTAAAAGAAATAATTTCTAATTTATTCGCTAACAAAGTTGACGTTGACCATCCTGAAAATAAATACAAAGACTTTAAGGATCTCGAAGATAACGTTGAAAAAAGACTTCAAAATCGCCAGGCGAAATATCAAAATGAAATTAATCAACTATCTGCGCCAGGTGTTAATTTTGATGATATTTAAAATTATTTTTCCAGTTTTTTGATTTTTCAACGCCTGAATATCGGAAATAGTCAGTGACGAACATCAGTATTTTTACATCATTACGTCCGGGTCATTGTCGGTTTATCTCCTTTTACTTGTGGTAATTGAGGGATAACAACAAAAAAGGTGAGTTTTGCGACTCACCTTTTTTATTTGTTTCTTATTCAGAATCAATATCTTTTAAATCATCCTGAATCGCTTGTGCGTTCGGATTTTCCTGCGGTTTGAGTTCGCCGCCATTAGCGATGAAATCATGACGCTGGAAGTACGCTTCGCGCACCATAATATAAGGATCGGACGACTGACGCAGCAGACCATCGGAATCCAACAACTGCGCACGAGTTTCTATCCCTTCAAGCGTCCATTTACCCACAGACATCGGCCAGGTCAGCCAGGAAAGAACCGGGTAAAGACCATCCGCCATATCACCACCGTCATCACGCAGCGTGAAGCTACCGTAGAACGGTAACTGAACGTAAGGCCCATAACCCACGCCATAATGACCAAGCGTACTACCGAAGCGGTGAGGTTCAGTCCGTTGCAGTTTCGGGTTCGCCATCCCTGCAACATCAATAAAACCGCCCATCCCCAAAATGGTGTTCAGGAAAAAGCGGGTAAAGTGGACCATCCCCTGATAAGGGTCGCCCTGCAAGAAGTAGTTAACCATCACCGCAGGTTCTTCAAGGTTGCCAGTAAAGTTGCTCAAACCGTTACGCGCCGGTTGCGGAACATAATCACGCCAGGCGACAGCGACCGGTCGAACAATATACGGGTCTAATACATTGAAGTTGAAGTTGTACATGGTGCGGTTGAACCCTTCTAACGGGTCAGAACGCCCTTGCTGATCTGTACCGGAACTCGCACACCCCACCAGAAGCGTAGTTCCCAGAGCAAGCGCCGACAGGCGAAGCTTCATAAATGTCTCCCTGTTTTTTTATGGCTTATGCAGTTTGCCATCCATGACGGAACGATACCGTATCCGCCTGTTTAGGTGTGGGCGATTGTAACAGCACGTCAACTGATGTCCAGACGCCCTGATTTGCTGATTTGATCATAGCCTGGTAATCGCCGCCCTGTAGGCTACTTGATTCTATAGAAACAGAAAAAGGCAAACGCAGCCTTTTCTACATTTTCAGAGTAACTCCCGTCAGTTGCGAGCAAAAAAGCCGCTACGCTTTAGCTATACGTGCTAATTCAAGAGAAGAGACCATGGACAACGACAAAATTGATCAACACAGCGACGAAATTGAAGTTGAGAGCGAAGAAAAAGAGCGCGGCAAAAAAATAGAAATAGATGAAGACCGACTCCCCTCCCGGGCGATGGCAATTCATGAGCATATCCGCCAGGATGGTGAAAAAGAGCTGGAACGCGACGCAATGGCGCTACTGTGGTCAGCCATTGCGGCGGGTCTGTCGATGGGCGCTTCGTTACTGGCAAAAGGGATATTTCAAGTCGAACTGGAAGGTGTGCCGGGCAGCTTCTTGCTGGAGAATCTCGGTTATACCTTTGGTTTTATTATCGTCATTATGGCCCGCCAGCAATTATTTACCGAAAATACCGTGACTGCGGTACTACCCGTCATGCAAAAACCGACAATGAGCAACGTCGGCTTACTTATACGGTTATGGGGCGTCGTGCTGCTGGGTAATATTCTCGGGACAGGTATTGCGGCGTGGGCATTTGAATATATGCCTATCTTCAATGAAGAAACTCGCGATGCATTTGTCAAAATCGGCATGGATGTGATGAAGAACACCCCCAGCGAGATGTTTGCCAACGCGATCATTTCCGGCTGGCTGATCGCCACTATGGTTTGGATGTTTCCTGCAGCGGGTGCGGCAAAGATTGTGGTGATTATATTGATGACCTGGCTTATTGCCCTGGGTGACACCACCCATATCGTGGTCGGTTCTGTTGAAATCCTCTATCTGGTGTTTAACGGTACGCTGCACTGGAGCGATTTCATCTGGCCCTTCGCACTACCTACTTTAGCGGGGAACATCTGCGGCGGCACCTTTATCTTCGCGTTAATGAGTCATGCACAGATTCGTAACGACATGAGCAATAAGCGTAAAGCAGAAGCACGCCAAAAAGCAGAACGTGCGGAAAACATTAAGAAAAATTATAAAAACCCGGCATAAATGGCGAGGGTTTAAGCAATCGAGCGGCAGCGTACTTACCCCGCACTCCATTAGCGGGTATACTCATGCCGCATTGTCCTCTTAGTTAAATGGATATAACGAGCCCCTCCTAAGGGCTAATTGCAGGTTCGATTCCTGCAGGGGACACCATTTATCAGTTCGCTACCATCCGTACCAGTCCGCAAAATCCCCTGAATATCAAGCCTTCCGTATATTCATGGTTCGTCATGGTTCGCGTCAGATCGTTGACAGCCGCACTCCATGACGGGTAAAAAGTGGATAAAATAATTTTACCCACCGGATTTTTACCCATGCTCACCGTTAAGCAGATTGAAGCAGCAAAGCCGAAAGAAAAACCATACCGCCTACTCGATGGTAATGGCCTGTACCTTTATGTCCCTGTATCAGGGAAAAAGGTATGGCAGCTTCGCTACAAGATTGACGGTAAGGAGAAAATCCTGACCGTCGGAAAATATCCGCTTATGACTTTGCAAGAGGCAAGGGATAAAGCATGGACTGCGAGGAAAGAGATCTCGGTTGGCATCGATCCGGTAAAGGCGAAAAAGGCTTCGTCTAACAACAATTCCTTTAGCGCCATTTACAAGGAATGGTACGAGCACAAGAAGCAAGTCTGGTCAGTAGGCTATGCAAATGAACTTGCAAAAATGTTTGATGACGACATTTTACCTATCATCGGCGGCCTTGAAATTCAGGATATTGAGCCGATGCAACTGCTGGAAGTAATCCGCAGATTTGAAGATCGCGGTGCAATGGAGCGAGCCAACAAAGCCCGCAGAAGATGCGGCGAGGTTTTCCGTTACGCTATTGTCACTGGTAGGGCTAAATATAACCCGGCACCTGACCTTGCTGACGCCATGAAGGGATACCGCAAGAAGAACTTCCCGTTTCTTCCTGCAGACCAGATCCCGGCATTTAACAAAGCACTGGCAACATTTTCAGGAAGCATCGTATCGCTCATTGCGACCAAAGTTTTACGCTACACAGCCCTCAGAACAAAAGAGCTTCGTTCCATGCTATGGAAGAACGTCGATTTTGAAAACAGGATTATCACCATCGACGCCAGTGTGATGAAGGGCCGCAAGATTCATGTAGTACCGATGTCGGACCAGGTGGTTGAGCTTCTCACTACGCTAAGCTCAATCACCAAACCAGTATCAGAGTTTGTTTTTGCCGGGCGCAACGATAAGAAGAAGCCAATCTGCGAGAACGCGGTACTGCTTGTGATCAAACAAATCGGCTATGAGGGTCTGGAAAGCGGTCACGGATTCAGGCATGAATTCAGCACGATTATGAACGAGCACGAATGGCCTGCCGACGCCATTGAAGTGCAACTGGCACATGCCAACGGCGGATCTGTACGTGGAATTTACAACCATGCTCAGTATCTCGATAAGCGCAGAGAAATGATGCAATGGTGGGCGGACTGGCTTGATGAAAAGGTGGAGTGATCCACCTTAACCACTATCGAAGAGCACAAAGTCTTGCAATCCAGTGCAAAGCTTTGTGTGTATAAGTTTTGTCTCACATCATCGCCCCCCACCACACCTAACCGCGCACCGTTGATGATGTACCTGTTCACGGCAAAGATTGCGTCAGGTCTCATGCCGTCATCATGAGCCGGTATCTCTTCACGCATTCCTGTCTACAAATCTTTTAGGTGAGGTCGTGTAGTGTGGATATACCACTCAATCTACAGCTTACCGTCCATTCTGCGAACCGCAACGAACCTGATAGCATCAACTACAGGAAGTTCATCGTTAATGATACCTTTGCGGCAGGCTTGCCCAAGTCATCATGAATAACCTCCTCCAGTCTAGTTATGATGCACTTGTCGAGCGATATAATCTCTTCAACGTAATCCGATGATGGATACGGGAATACCATAGCCAACCTACGGCCTACACTGTATTGATACACAGTATCATCTAGTTTAACCCATCATCAAACTCAATTGATAACCGACAAAGGAAAGATCACTTCCTCTACGCAAATATTTGCTATAGGATAACCATCTTCTGATAAGAGCAATTAATGAAGTCTTGAGATAGATATATGAAATGGATAGCTAAATTCACTGGAATCTCTGCGTTGATTATTGTTGCGGCGATATATGGATACTCTGTTGGAAAATATGAAATTTTCCCATACTCGGTTATGTATGACCTAAAAAAGAAAATCAGTCCTTCTGACGGCAAGATAAAACGGAACCCTATCTACGAAAACAAAAGTAGTTTGTATGATACATTCACATCTAAAAATGACATTGTAATGTTTGGTGACAGTTACATGGAATATGGTAACTGGGGTGATATTTTTAATATGGAAATTAGCAACAGAGGAATAGCTGGCGATGACACTTTAGGGATGCTTGCTAGGATAGACCAAGCGTGGAAACCAAACCCTAAGAAGGTTTTCATCATGGCCGGAATCAATGACATTGACAAAAACATTCCATCGTCTGTAACTATTAAGAATATAAATGATATCGCTTTGATGCTTAATCAGAGAGGTATAGAGGTATACGTTAATTCGGTAGTTTACTCTGGTGAAAGCCAGAAAAAGAGAAACAAATATGTCACAGAAATCAACACCAAGCTGGAAGAACTGTCCAAACATTCCGGCTTCACATACATCAATTTAAACGATGTTCTTGCTCCTAGTGGTGTTATGCTCAAATCATATTCCAGCGATGATACGCATTTGAACAGTGAAGGGTATAAGGTATGGCGGGACAAACTTGAGCCGTACATGCACTGATTAGCCCCGCCAGAGTATTTCTGGCGGGAAGATGCATTCACATACACAAATCATTGCTAAATTGCCAATCTAATGCACATTTATGCAACTAACATCAGCCATTCTGGTGACACCAGACCACTCTAAGGTTAATGTTATGCATTGTATTAAACTGGCTTAGTAAAATGAACAAAATTAAATCAATTCATTACCTAAGGGGAGTCGCTGCGCTACTTGTTGTAGCATTCCATTTACGGGGCATAATCAATAATGCTTATGCGCAGAAAAACCTAGGAGACTTGTTGTTTTTCAGCGGCCCTTCAGGTGTTGACCTGTTTTTCATCATAAGTGGGTTCATAATCGCCTACTCTACCGCCAAGAACCCAACACATGCGCGCTCAATTTTTGTGGTTAAAAGGCTGTTCAGAGTATATCCGGTATATATAATATGCTTGGCAGTTTTCTGCCTTTGCATTGTGCCAAATGATTTTCAATCCTTCATTCGGTCTGCATTGTTGATCCATCTTGACTACACAAAGGAAGCTCCATTCTTTGGTTACAGTCTGATATTACCTGCATGGACCTTGACCTACGAGTTATACTTCTATCTTGTATTCCTGATTGCAATGTCAATCTCCCACAATCACAGATTGATGATTGCGGCTGTGATGCTTATAGTTCCAATGGCTTCCCTGCAAGTCTATTACAATGGGTCAGTAGAACTCAGCGGTTTCACCAATCTGAATGGAAACCCTGATATAGGCTTTATTAAGCTTTTGGCGTCTCCTATGCTTCTGGAGTTCGTGTATGGGATGTTCTTCTATTGGGCGATGGATTACATAAAAAAAGTGCCTCATAAGAATATCATTTTCTTTGCGTGCGTCTCGTTTTCCGTCTGCGCCTTCTTTGCTCGCTATCGTTTCGGTTACGGGCCTCTGAATTTTGGTTTGTGGGCGTTTGTTCTGTTCTTTGGATGCATGGTTTACGAGTCAGGAACAGAAATTAGAGATAACAGGGTGCTTAACTTTCTGGGTGACATTTCATATTCACTCTACATTACCCATGGTGCGGTTAACGCAATCCTCATTACAAAGCTATCATGGATTCCTATATACAACTCTGGACCTGGTTTCGCAAAGATGATTTTTGCTTGCGCGATATTTATCGTCGTCGCATATATAACCTTCAACTTCATCGAAAAGCCATTTATTAAGCTTGGAAGAAAGGTGTGCAATAAAATTGCAAGTGTTTGAATTTTTTTTTGGGGGGGGGTGACACCCCCCAATATTTTTTATGCCACAACAGCCCCATTAACCAATAATCTTTCTGCTCCATTACTGGTACCTGTGCCACCATTTGAGAATCTATTAGTTACGCCATAGAAAAAATTAGGATTTACAAACGCATTTGCGGTTCCTGTTGTCCTTGCCAGCCTGAAAGCATTTATTGTACCAATGAAGGTTATGCCACCCCATGGAAGTTGGATTGTAGTGTCGACATAAGACTGACACCAGACTCCATACGCAAACCCTTTAATGACGCCTCCGATAATTATTGCATTTGAAGGTGTTCCTGCCACATATACAGCTGAGTTAGTAGTGGCGTTTGTGAGGGTTCCTTTTGCATTTAGATTGTTCAGAGAGCTTGTTGTCGCAGCGCCTGAAGCAAATACAACACCGTAACCATCCGTAGTCCTTTCAACCACGATGTTATTTAGTACGTGATCGCCAAAAACTGTAGCTCCTGATGCGGGGGCAAGGAATACGCTATAACCTGAAGCTCTGACAGTTCTGTGACCGTTAACAACCACACCATTAGCCTCACCAGTTATGTATATACCTGACCCCTTGCTATCAAAGTCTACATTGTTGTTCATTGTGAGCTTACCGCTTCCAACCGAATCCTGTATCCGATAGGCACCAGATGATAATTGACCAAAACCAGAAACAATATTGTTAGATAGTATGTCACCATCAACTATATCACCAATTAGAATACCACCAGAGATATTGGATGCATCAATTTTCATACCAACGTTATAGATCAAATTGCCATGAATCATTGATGGTGGATAAGAAACAGAACCATCCGCTCCACCAGAACGGTAAATACCAGTCCAGTTCGTATCACGAATAATATTGTTTGCAATAAGTATCGAGCCTCCGTAAGTCTGATTACTGTTGTACCCAAACTCAATACCATGTCTTTTATTAATGAGAGAGAAATCTTTCGTTGTGAAATCAGTGTTATAGGTAAGGATCGTGTTATTTGCAATGATGATTTCCCTATCAGCAGACAGTGCGTTTACGTTAATTCCTTGGCTTGCATCGGAAAGCAGTAAATTACCAATTATTTTCCCTCCCTTTGAAGCGCCTGGCGTTCCAGTGTAGGAAACGATATCCCCACCGGAGGCAAATGTATTGGTTAGGTCCCAATCATTAAGCCAGCATAAATTATCAATAGCTTGCCACTGCCTGCAGCTCTGGAAGAATATCCCTGCATTTTTCCATCCGATGCTTCTGCAGCGCCTAACAAATGCCTGCTTAAGCCCAATCATTCTAAATCCATTTGCAGTTGCGGCAGCCGTAGATGGTGTCGCACTAACGTTTTTAACTTCCAGTCCCTCAACTTGAAATATAGTCTGGTCGTTAGTGGTTACCATAACGCCGTTAATCTCTGGTGCAGTATATTCAATCGTCATACGATCGGCAGTAACCCATGGATTACTGCCTGTAAATACTATCCCAGTTGATGATCTAAACACACCAGGACTACCAATGCAGCGGTTTTGAGTAGCCCAGTTTGAAAGTCCGGTAGCACTGTCGAAAGTAGAATCATCAGGAACAGCCCCACACTCTGGTGGAGTAAGCGCACCTCTCTTCACGTTTACCCATCGCCCGGAACCAGTAACAGCGGTTGGTTTGATGACAGAAAATCCGTCATCAGCCAGCGTGCTTGTGGCCAACCATCTGAAATAACCACCACCAACACCTCTTCCAGCATGAAAGCTTTTTACCGACACTCTCTCCCCGTTATCAATCAGGGACAACTGGGAGAAGGATTGCAAGTCCGCTACCGATTCGAACTCCCCAATAATCGACATGCCATACGGAGCTTCCAAGTCATATTTTAGTGCGGCAGGGTCGTACTTAAGTACATTCGGAAAATAGAATTGCTGTGCACCATACGCATCATAAACAGCCATAGAATGGCCTTGCACAGTTACGAACTTGGCAATCTGCCCGTTGTACACAGGATATCCTGCAGCATTGATAACAATTGGCTGAGAAACAGGGACGTGAGATCCGTCTTCGTTCTCCACATAAACCTGAATCTGGTTTTCAGGATTTACCGGGTCAGTGTCAATTTTTCCGATATAAATTTTGCCATTGGCAACCGCTTTAAAAGAACGAGCCATAGTGAAGAGTTGCGAAGGCATGCTTACCACAACATTTGCGGTGATATCTGACATTTCATTGCTCCAGACGAATGATATGATGCAACCATGATGTGATTGCATACCGAAATGGTACTATTGAGTATTTATCCAGTAGGTTACGATGCCATTCCACCCAACTGGTGAGGCATCAAGGATGTACAGCAAATACGACGAGGCGCAGTTTCACTTGAGACTTCCGCATGAACTCCACGCGAAAATTAAACAGCGCGCGAAGATGAATAACAGGTCGCTGAACTCAGAGATAATTGCAGCGATTGAAGAATCATTGGCTAAACAAAGCTCTGCATCAGTTTACATTGACGATGCAGAGCGTATGGCAGAACAACAATCCGATATGGTTAAGAAAATTGTCTTTGATACGCTCAAAGAGCTATATAAAAAAGACAGCAGCTAACTATCAGTTACGGAGGATTTATGCAAAGAGATATGCTGAATATTGCGTTCTACATATTTGGTTTTTGCACGTTCCTGGTGTTTGCGAAGCTATTCTGACAACGCATCAGACTTGGCACCTTGAGTCAGGGCGTTAATGGCCTTCTGCGCCTGCTGCATGGCTTTCTCAAACGCTGTTGATCCGCGTGGGGTGTTTGCCATTCGGAGCATTGCATTTCTGAATGGTTCGCTCTCATAGGCGCGAGTAAGAAGTCCGTAGCTTACTGCTGCGCCAGTTGTCGCCGGGTTCATTGCCGTCCCATACCCGATAATGAACGGGATGGTTTGCTGCCCTGTTGGTGTTGTTACTGCCGCTTTTGCTGCCTGCTGAGTGGACTGAAGGTAATTTTTCAATCCTTTCAGATAAGCAGCGTCCTGCCCCTTAAATGTGATGCCAGTCTGGTTTTGCAGGGTGTTAAGCTGTCGAAGGAACTGGTCAGGGGAACCACCTGATTTCTCCATCGCCTTTCCAATGATGCCATTGCGCATTTGCGCCCTGCCAACACGACCAACTGAGTTATACAGCGTCTTAATTTCCGATTTGTTCTTGCTGAATAGCATGTTGTTGACAACTTCCGGCGTCAGGTCGCCTTTCATAAGAACATTCTTCAGCCTGGTATTCTTTAGTTTCGCCGCTTCGTCAGCGTATACGGCATTGGCCTGCTGATATTTACGGAGAGTATCGTTGCCAAGATTCTGACCAATGGCGCCATTGATATCGTCGGTCATTGCCTTGTAAACGCGCTGAATGGCAGCATCGGAACGGTTTGGTAATACTGGTCGTTCCCCCTTCACGTCCATTCTGAACTGGCTGCGCAGATCGCTTAATTGCTTCAAATCCAGATTTACCGGACCATCAGGACCAGCATTGCGAATAAGCTCATCACGATAGGATTGAAGTTTTGAAATCGTCTCGTTATCAGCGACCTTACCAAGCTTCTGCAGGTTAGATATCAACAAAGACAGCAACCTCAGCAGCATGGAAATCACAGCGAACCACCTATGAACTTCGACGATTCGGATATTCCGTTCTAGGAGCTGAATATGAAAATCTGCTCAAGATGCCATCAACAGAAGGAAGAAAGGGACTTTCAAATCAGAAGAGCATCCAGAGATGGATTAACTGCCGCTTGCCGGGCTTGCCTGGCTGAATATGACAAAGAGCGCGCGGGATTGCCACATCGTGTATCAGCAAGGAGAGAATATCAATCATCGGAACGCGGCAGAGAACGGTGTAACGCAGCCAAAAAGCGGTTCATTCAGAGCAACCCATGGAAAAGAAAAGCCCACATCATCGTGGGTAATTTTTTGCGCGACGGTAAGCTAATCCGACCACCACAATGTGAGTGCTGCGGATCAGAATGTAAACCACAGGCGCACCACTGCGACTACAGCAAACCAACCGATGTGATGTGGCTCTGCAAGTCATGTCATGTCGAGTGGCACAAACATAACAAACCTATCTACCCAGACGAGGAGCCAGTAACTCTCCCCTTCCCTCGTCACGCTATTCACGCAATTTAAGGACTTACATGAATCACTTAATGGTTGACCTTGAAACAATGGGCAACGGGCCATACGCGCCAGTTATTTCTATTGGGGCGGTATTCTTTGACCCGAATACCGGAGAAACAGGAGAAGAGTTCTCGGTAAATATCTCGCTTGAATCATCAATGCGATATCGAGCGCGTCCTGACGCTTCAACGATTTTATGGTGGCTGGAACAGAGTGAAGAAGCCAGAAAATCGCTAACCAGCAACACTCAGGAGCTTTCAACGGCTCTTTCATGGTTATCTGAATTCATCATAAAGAACGCTAACCACAAATTCGTTCAGGTTTGGGGGAATGGAGCATCATTTGACTGCGTTATTCTCCGAAACAGTTATTCGCTGACAGGGCAGCCAGTTCCGTGGCAGTGGTGGAATGACCGCGACGTAAGAACAATCGTCGAACTTGGGAAGGTAATAGGATTCGACCCTAAGCGAGATATGCCATTCAAAGGAACTCGCCACAACGCGCTTGATGATGCCATTCACCAAGCCAAATACGTTTCAGCGATCTGGAAAAAGTTAGCTAAATAATCAACAGGAGAAAACCATGCCAGCGCCTCTGTATGGTGCGGATGACGCGCGCCGCTGTTCCGGCAATTCCGTATCGGAGGTGCTGGATAAATTCAGAAAAAACTACGACCTGATAATGTCTCTACCGCAGGAAACGAAAGAGGAAAAGGAATTTCGCCACTGCATATGGCTTGCAGAGAAAGAAGAGCGCGAGCGAATTTACCAGGCATCAATCCGACCATTCCGCAAAGCCACATACAACGACTCTAAAGACGCATTTGGAGAGCGTGGTAAAAACGATTTTGTCAAAATTAATAAAGAACGCGAAGGCAACGAAAAAAGCTAATTTATTTATTCATATATGAAAACAATGTAACCAATATTCGAATTGAAGAACTGAAAGAACACCAAGCCGCCTGATGGCGGTTTTTTCTTGCCTGATTTGCAGGTTCGATTCCATATTCGGAGATAGCACTCATGCAACACGAACTACAACCTGATTCACTGGTTGATTTGAAATTCATCATGGCCGATACTGGCTTCGGTAAAACCTTCATCTATGACCGGATTAAGTCCGGCGACCTGCCAAAAGCCAAAGTTATCCACGGGCGAGCAAGATGGTTATATCGTGACCATTGTGAATTCAAGAATAAGCTTTTAAGCCGCGCCAATGGGTAAAATAGCGGGTAAAATATTTCTCACATCTAAAAAACATCATTCCAATCAATCCCCTGCCGCGTCAAGTAGATGTCTGCAGGGGACACCATCCTTGTGTTTATCCCTAAAACCACATAAAAACCGTAAATTAAATTCGAACTAGCAGGCCGAATAAGGCACACCAGGAACTCGTGGTTTTATTCATTATGAAGTGGTTTTTACCTGTTCTCTTAGCCAGGTAATAAACGCTTCAATTTTTGGCCACTGCCTGCCCGGTAATGTGGTGATGTAATAATGCTGATGGCATTTCACCGTCATATCGCCAAACGGCGCGACGAGCTCACCACTGGCAAGCCTTTTTTGTACCAGGCGTTTTCTTCCCATCGCCACCCCAATATGATTCATCGCGGCAATAACAGCTAAATCAGAACGATCAAAGCCAATTCCAGAAGATGTCGGCAAATTAACCGCATAATGTTGCGCCCAACTATGCCATTCATCCGTACCGGAGTCGTTGCTCCATGCCTGTCTGTCATGGAGCAACGTACAGTGACACAGGTTAATTACCGTGTTGGTTAAAGCATGTCTTTGAGCGTATTCCGGGCTACATACTGGCAGGATTTCTTCATCCATCAGAAAGTGATGAGTGAGTTGCGCTGACGGCGCATCATCAAAGTAGATCGCCAAATCGATTCCGGCACGTTGCAGATTGACGTTGTCATTACCAGTGAGCACGGTGAGCGAAATAGACGGATACCGGCGTGTAAAGTCACCTAATGCGGGCACCAACCAGCATTGGGCGATAGAGGGCCGGGAATACAGAGTTAACGTTCCCGATAACTCCTGATTTTTGATATCAAGAATTTCCTGGTTCAGGGTATCCAGCGACGATTTTAGCGCCCAATAAACACGTTTCCCCTCGTGCGTTAATTCCACTTTGCGATGGGAACGAACAAACAACTGAATGCCCAATTCTTCTTCCAGCTGATTGATACGGTGACTTACCGCACTGGGGCTCAGCGACAATTCCTCTGCCGCCAGGGCGAAGGACTGATGCCTGGCAGCCACTTCAAAAGTATGCATTTTTGATAATTGCCAGCCGTTAAGCAGCCGATTTCTTATTTCACGAAGGGGTTCCATAATCACCTCATTTTTCGCTTAAGTGTAAAAAAATAGCGGCAAAATTTCAGCTATGAGATGAGCTAAAGTGAACCATATCTCAATTCACCTTCATTTTTAGATGTAAATCACTCCATTGATGCAATTTACCTCATGTGAAAGGCAAATTTTATCGTTTGTCAGCCTGCGTTGTTTTTTTGTCCAATATCATCAGGTTAATCACAGGGGAAGGTGAGATATGCACTCTCAAATCTGGGTTGTGAGCACGCTGCTTATCAGCATCGTGTTAATTGTACTGACCATCGTGAAGTTCAAATTCCACCCGTTTCTGGCGCTGTTGCTGGCCAGCTTCTTCGTGGGAACGATGATGGGCATGGGGCCACTGGATATGGTAAATGCTATTGAAAGTGGAATTGGCGGAACGCTGGGGTTCCTCGCAGCGGTTATCGGCCTTGGCACGATACTGGGAAAAATGATGGAAGTATCCGGGGCCGCAGAAAGAATTGGTCTGACACTTCAACGCTGCCGCTGGCTTTCAGTTGATGTCATTATGGTGCTGGTTGGCCTGATTTGTGGCATCACGCTGTTTGTTGAAGTGGGCGTCGTGCTATTGATTCCTCTGGCTTTTTCAATTGCCAAAAAAACCAATACCTCATTATTAAAGCTTGCCATTCCGCTATGTACCGCATTGATGGCAGTGCACTGCGTGGTTCCTCCACATCCGGCTGCTTTATATGTTGCCAATAAGCTGGGCGCAGATATCGGTTCGGTGATCGTCTACGGTTTGCTGGTTGGGCTGATGGCATCACTGATCGGTGGCCCACTTTTCCTTAAATTTCTGGGTCAACGACTGCCCTTTAAACCTGTACCCACAGAGTTTGCAGATCTCAAAGTTCGCGATGAAAAAACACTACCGTCATTAGGCGCAACGTTATTCACCATACTGCTACCCATTGCGCTGATGTTGGTTAAAACGATTGCCGAATTGAATATGGCGCGTGAGAGTGGTTTGTATATCTTGGTTGAGTTTATTGGCAACCCTATCACTGCCATGTTTATCGCCGTGTTTGTCGCCTATTATGTGTTGGGTATACGCCAGCATATGAGCATGGGGACGATGCTCACACATACGGAAAATGGCTTCGGTTCTATTGCTAATATTTTGCTGATTATCGGGGCCGGAGGCGCATTCAACGCCATTTTAAAAAGCAGCAGTCTCGCTGATACGCTGGCAGTTATTCTCTCCAATATGCATATGCACCCGATTCTTCTGGCCTGGTTAGTGGCTCTTATTCTGCATGCGGCAGTGGGCTCCGCTACCGTGGCAATGATGGGGGCAACGGCAATTGTTGCCCCCATGCTGCCGCTTTATCCCGACATCAGCCCGGAAATTATTGCGATTGCTATCGGTTCAGGTGCAATTGGCTGCACGATCGTTACGGACTCGCTTTTCTGGCTAGTGAAGCAATATTGCGGCGCTACGCTCAATGAAACATTTAAATACTATACGACAGCGACATTTATCGCTTCAGTCGTCGCTCTGGCGGGCACATTCCTGCTGTCATTTATCATCTAAGCGCAAAGAGACGTACTATGGAAAACGCTAAAATGAACTCGCTCATCGCCCAGTATCCGTTGGTAAAGGATCTGGTTGCTCTTAAAGAAACCACCTGGTTTAATCCTGGCACGACCTCATTGGCTGAAGGTTTACCTTATGTTGGCCTGACCGAACAGGATGTTCAGGACGCCCATGCGCGCTTATCCCGTTTTGCACCCTATCTGGCAAAAGCATTTCCTGAAACTGCTGCCACTGGGGGGATTATTGAATCAGAACTGGTTGCCATTCCAGCTATGCAAAAACGGCTGGAAAAAGAATATCAGCAACCGATCAGCGGGCAACTGTTACTGAAAAAAGATAGCCATTTGCCCATTTCCGGCTCCATAAAAGCACGCGGCGGGATTTATGAAGTCCTGGCACACGCAGAAAAACTGGCTCTGGAAGCGGGGTTGCTGACGCTTGATGATGACTACAGCAAACTGCTTTCTCCGGAGTTTAAACAGTTCTTTAGCCAATACAGCATTGCTGTGGGCTCAACCGGAAATCTGGGGTTATCAATCGGCATTATGAGCGCCCGCATTGGCTTTAAGGTGACAGTTCATATGTCTGCTGATGCCCGGGCATGGAAAAAAGCGAAACTGCGCAGCCATGGCGTTACGGTCGTGGAATATGAGCAAGATTATGGTGTTGCCGTCGAGGAAGGACGTAAAGCAGCGCAGTCTGACCCGAACTGTTTCTTTATTGATGACGAAAATTCCCGCACGTTGTTCCTTGGGTATTCCGTCGCTGGCCAGCGTCTTAAAGCGCAATTTGCCCAGCAAGGCCGTATCGTCGATGCTGATAACCCTCTGTTTGTCTATCTGCCGTGTGGTGTTGGCGGTGGTCCTGGTGGCGTCGCATTCGGGCTTAAACTGGCGTTTGGCGATCATGTTCACTGCTTTTTTGCCGAACCAACGCACTCCCCTTGTATGTTGTTAGGCGTCCATACAGGATTACACGATCAGATTTCTGTTCAGGATATTGGTATCGACAACCTTACCGCAGCGGATGGCCTTGCAGTTGGTCGCGCATCAGGCTTTGTCGGGCGGGCAATGGAGCGTCTGCTGGATGGCTTCTATACCCTTAGCGATCAAACCATGTATGACATGCTTGGCTGGCTGGCTCAGGAAGAAGGTATTCGTCTTGAACCTTCAGCACTGGCGGGTATGGCCGGACCTCAGCGCGTGTGTGCATCAGTAAGTTACCAACAGATGCACGGTTTCAGCGCAGAACAATTGCGTAATGCCACTCATCTGGTGTGGGCGACGGGAGGTGGAATGGTGCCGGAAGAAGAGATGAATCAATATCTGGCAAAAGGCCGTTAATAACGTTTCAACGCAGCATCGCAATCCTTTCCCTGGGTGAGCGATGCTGCCGATGGCGCAGACTTAAGATCCCCGGTCTTACCCGCTATAACCCCCTCCTTTTATCATCACCCAACGCCTTTCGCTGTAAACGGCGGTTTCGCAAACCAAACCAAAACCGTAAGTAAGATAAAAGCAATAGCCGCCATACGGAAAATCTCATTTGCAGAAATAGAAAGTGACTGCTGGGTTATTTCATTATTAATTTCATTAAGAACTCCTGAAAGCGAACCATAGTATTTATCCATAATTTGTGACGATGAATTAAACACGGGGTTAAATTGATCGATGGTTGCTGTCAACTGACTATGGTGTAACGATTCGCGTCGTCCCCACAGCGTCATTGTCAACGACGTACCAACTGATCCTGACAAGGTACGAAAAAAATTACTCATACTCGAGGCATTGGCAAATTTATTATCTGGCAAGCCTGAAAACGAAATCGTTGTTAAGGGTAAAAAGAAACAGGCAACGGCGAATCCCTGAAAAAACTGCGGCATAATGATACCTGTAAAATCAATCGTTGGCATAAATGTCACAGAACGCCAGTAATAGCAAACCGCATACATCAAAAAACTGAATGTCACCAACACCCGCATGTCTATTTTGTTGCCATAACGTCCTATCAAAGGTGAAATTAATAGTGGCATGATGCCGATGGGCGCATAAGCAAGTCCGGCCCATATCGCATTATACCCCATCGTTTCCTGGAGTAACTGCGGCATAAGGACGATCGCTCCAGAGTAAAATAAATACGCGCATGTGATACTCACAATACCAATGGTGAAGTTACGGGACTTAAACAAACTGAGATCAAGAATCGGGTTCTCTGAGGTCGACTCCCAAATGACTAAAGAGATCAGAGAAATAACTGATACTACTGTTAATATTATTATCGTACTCGAGTTGAACCAATCCAGATCGCGCCCTTTATCAAGCATAATTTGCAAGCCACCAACACCGAGCACTAACAGGGTCAGTCCTGGTAGATTCATTTTGACCGGTGAAGTCTCAGTTTCTCTTCCTTTAAGTAAGGTTAAGCATAATGTCAGGACGACAATCCCCATAGGGACATTGATTAAAAATATCCAACCCCAGCTAAAGTTATCACAAATATAGCCGCCCAATATCGGCCCACATATCGGAGCGATAATCACGGTCATTGACCATAATGCCAGAGCAAATGTCCTTTTTTCTGGTGGGTAATTCCTTAATAATAAACTCTGTGACAGTGGAATTAACGGCCCCGCCATTAACCCCTGAACGACTCTAAAAAATATCAGCACATCAAGATTGGTCGATAGGCTACACATTAATGAAGACAGCGAAAAAAAGGTTACTGAAAGTAAAAATAATCTTAATTCGCCTATTCTTTGTGCCAACCTGCCAGTAACAGGGATCGCAATGGCATTTGCTACACCAAACGAGGTGATAACCCAGGTGCCTTCGTCTGTTGATGCTCCCAGAAAGCCAGATATTGTCGGTATTGCGACGTTAGAAATAGTGGAATCCAACATTTGCATAAATGTCGCTAATGACAATGCAATAGTGACGCACCATAACGTCCCACCGGTTAATGGTGCCGGAGTTGATTTAGTGATTGCCATTAAAGTTGTCCATTATGCGAAATAATGTTGCTAATTTCTTTTTCTATCGGACTGGTATCGATAACTAAAGCCTTACTGGTATAAGCCGGCATGGAGGTCACGGTTGAAGCCAGCTCAGGCATCTCGGCAATGTCTTCGTTCTTCGTATCAATAGTTGCTGTCATCGATAAACCAATACGCAAGGGATGTTCCATGAGTTCTTTTGGATCAAGAGAAACTTCAACCGGTACACGCTGAACGATTTTGATCCAGTTCCCTGTCGCATTTTGTGCAGGTAATAAGGAGAACGCATTGCCGGTTCCCATATTGATCCCTGTCACCCGACCATGAAACACAACATTTTCACCATAAAGATCGCTGATAATATTGACCGATTGACCAATCCGTACATCCGTGAGTTGTGTTTCTTTAAAGTTGGCATTAACCCACATTTGACGTGCCGGTACGACAGCCATTAACGATTGTCCGGGGCTCACTGTTTCGCCGACCTGAACACTTCTCTGGGCAATATAGCCGGTAACCGGACTCTTAATATCCGTACGTTTAAGCGCCAACCAGGCTTCTTTAGTTGCATCCGCCGCTTCAACGACTTGTGGCTGACGGTTTAATGGTGTGTTCATTACTAAAGCTTTATTCGCTTTATAAGCCTGGATAGCGGCATTCAATGCCGCTTTGCTACTTATTAACGTATCTTTGGTATGCTCCAGCGTTTCTTTTGAAATAACCCCCTGCTTCGCTAACGGCACTCGACGGTTATAATCTTCTAAAGATTGTTGATACTGAATACGTGCTGAAGCGACTTCGGCACTGTATTGTTTATCCTGTAAGTATAGTTTATTCGTTTGCCGAACAATATTTGCCAGATTATTTTTAGCTTTATTGAGTGCGATAGTGGCATCAGTTTTATCCAGTGAAACTAAAATGTCACCTTGTCGAACGTAGTTCGTATCTTTATGATTAACGACAGTGACACTACCTGAGACTTGTGCAGAAATTGGATCTGCATTCCCCGTGACATAGGCGTCATCTGTACTAATCATGTCTTCTAATTCCATTGACCAATAGGCATAGGCACCTGAAAACGCAATAAATAAAACTACCGCCAATAAAGAAAAGTATTTTCTTCTGTTAGAATGTTTTTTATTTGAATTAATCTGTTCCACTATTATCTCTCATTTCTCATAGATGAAATTTATGAATTGAATGAAAAGAGCATTCATTCTTCATATCAAACACAGTGCATGTGTTGCACATTATCCCAGGAACGTTGGAGGCCTAATTTAAATGAGGTGCAAAAAAAACAACAGAGGACTAAACCGTGGCTTTTGCAATACAATTCTTACGCCTGTAGGATTAGTAAGAAGACTTATAGTGCCAACTTGAAACTATAAATCATCGGTACAATCCCTGATTTTATTGTTGACATTTCATTTATGCCGACTATTTATATGGTATACTTGTCGAATTATCTTAAAGGAAGCTCAGATTTTCTTATTTTTATTGAGAAAATGAGATGACGCCTTATGTCTGTATTACTACAGGGAGAAGGGAGATGCTTCATTGCAAAGGGAATAATCTATGAACGCAATAATTATTGATGACCATCCTCTTGCTATCGCAGCAATTCGTAATTTATTGATCAAAAACGATATTGAAATCTTAGCAGAGTTGACTGAAGGCGGAAGTGCCGTTCAGCGGGTGGAAACACTTAAGCCTGATATCGTCATCATTGATGTCGATATCCCCGGAGTTAACGGTATCCAGGTGTTAGAAACGCTGAGGAAGCGCCAATATAGCGGAATTATTATTATCGTCTCCGCTAAAAATGACCATTTTTACGGGAAACATTGTGCTGATGCTGGCGCTAATGGTTTCGTGAGTAAAAAAGAAGGCATGAACAATATCATTGCGGCTATTGAAGCTGCAAAAAATGGCTACTGCTATTTCCCCTTCTCTCTCAACCGGTTTGTTGGAAGTTTAACGTCCGACCAGCAAAAACTCGACTCCTTATCGAAACAAGAAATTAGTGTCATGCGGTATATTCTTGATGGCAAGGATAATAATGACATTGCTGAAAAAATGTTCATCAGCAACAAAACTGTCAGCACTTATAAAAGTCGCCTGATGGAAAAATTAGAATGTAAATCACTGATGGATCTTTACACATTCGCACAACGTAACAAAATCGGCTAACCACATGAAGTTTTTACCCTATATTTTTCTTCTCTGTTGTGGTCTTTGGTCGACCATAAGTTTCGCAGACGAAGATTACATCGAATATCGTGGCATCAGTAGTAACAACCGTGTCACACTTGATCCACTACGTCTGAGCAACAAGGAATTACGTTGGTTAGCGAGCAAAAAAAATCTTGTGATTGCAGTACATAAGTCCCAAACGGCTACGTTGTTGCATACCGATTCGCAGCAACGGGTTCGTGGTATTAATGCTGATTATTTAAATCTTTTAAAAAGAGCGTTAAATATCAAATTAACACTCCGGGAATACGCAGATCATCAAAAAGCAATGGACGCGCTTGCAGAAGGTGAAGTCGATATAGTGTTATCACATTTAGTTACTTCGCCGCCTCTTAATAATGACATTGCTGCAACCAAACCATTGATAATTACCTTTCCGGCGCTGGTAACCACCCTTCACGACTCAATGCGACCGCTTACCTCACCAAAACCAGTAAATATTGCTCGGGTAGCAAATTACCCCCCAGACGAGGTAATTCATCAATCATTTCCAAAAGCAACAATTATCTCTTTTACAAATTTATATCAGGCATTAGCATCCGTCTCAGCTGGGCACAATGATTACTTTATTGGTAGTAACATCATTACCAGCAGTATGATTTCCCGCTATTTCACTCACTCCTTAAATGTAGTGAAATATTATAACTCGCCGCGTCAATATAATTTTTTCTTGACCAGAAAAGAATCTGTCATTCTTAATGAAGTACTCAATAGATTTGTTGATGCTTTAACAAATGAAGTTCGCTATGAAGTATCACAAAATTGGCTTGATACAGGAAACCTGGCCTTTCTGAACAAACCATTAGAACTCACTGAACATGAAAAACAGTGGATTAAGCAGCATCCCAATTTAAAGGTGCTGGAAAATCCTTACTCGCCCCCCTATTCTATGACGGATGAAAATGGCTCGGTTCGGGGCGTTATGGGGGACATTCTTAATATTATTACCTTGCAAACAGGTTTAAATTTTTCTCCGATCACCGTTTCACACAATATCCATGCTGGAACACAGCTTAGCCCCGGAGGATGGGATATAATACCTGGCGCTATTTATAGTGAAGATCGAGAAAATAATGTTTTATTTGCTGAAGCCTTCATAACAACGCCTTACGTTTTTGTCATGCAAAAAGCGCCTGACAGTGAACAAACATTAAAAAAAGGAATGAAAGTTGCCATTCCATATTATTATGAGCTGCATTCGCAATTAAAAGAGATGTATCCGGAGGTTGAATGGATACAGGTCGATAATGCCAGCGCTGCATTTCACAAGGTTAAGGAAGGTGAACTTGATGCTCTGGTCGCGACACAGCTAAATTCGCGTTACATGATCGATCATTACTATCCTAATGAACTTTATCATTTTCTTATTCCTGGCGTTCCGAATGCATCGCTTTCGTTCGCTTTTCCTCGCGGAGAACCGGAACTTAAGGATATTATTAATAAAGCACTGAATGCAATTCCCCCAAGCGAAGTTCTGCGCCTGACGGAAAAATGGATTAAAATGCCCAATGTGACCATTGACACATGGGACCTATATAGCGAGCAATTTTATATTGTTACGACATTATCCGTTTTATTAGTTGGCAGTAGCCTTTTATGGGGATTCTACCTGTTACGCTCAGTTCGTCGTCGTAAAGTCATTCAGGGTGATTTAGAAAACCAAATATCATTCCGAAAAGCACTCTCGGATTCCTTACCGAATCCAACTTATGTTGTAAACTGGCAAGGTAATGTCATTAGTCATAATAGTGCTTTTGAACATTATTTCACTGCGGATTACTACAAAAATGCAATGTTACCATTAGAAAACAGTGACTCACCCTTTAAAGATGTTTTTTCTAATGCGCATGAAGTCACAGCAGAAACGAAAGAAAATCGAACAATATACACACAGGTATTTGAAATTGATAATGGCATCGAGAAAAGATGCATTAATCACTGGCATACATTATGCAATCTTCCTGCAAGTGACAATGCAGTATATATTTGTGGTTGGCAAGATATTACTGAAACGCGTGATCTAATTAATGCACTCGAGGTAGAAAAAAATAAAGCGATAAAGGCTACCGTAGCAAAAAGTCAGTTTCTGGCAACGATGAGTCACGAAATAAGAACACCAATAAGCTCTATTATGGGCTTCCTGGAACTTCTGTCGGGTTCTGGTCTTAGCAAGGAGCAACGGGTGGAGGCGATTTCACTTGCCTACGCCACCGGACAATCACTCCTCGGCTTAATTGGTGAAATCCTTGATGTCGACAAAATTGAATCGGGTAACTATCAACTTCAACCACAATGGGTCGATATCCCTACTTTAGTCCAGAACACTTGTCACTCTTTCGGTGCGATTGCTGCAAGCAAATCGATCGCATTAAGTTGCAGCAGTACGTTTCCTGAACATTACCTGGTTAAGATCGACCCTCAGGCGTTTAAGCAGGTCTTATCAAATTTACTGAGTAATGCTCTCAAATTTACCACCGAGGGGGCAGTAAAAATTACGACCTCCCTGGGTCACATTGATGACAACCACGCTGTTATCAAAATGACGATTATGGATTCTGGAAGTGGATTATCGCAGGAAGAACAACAACAACTGTTTAAACGCTACAGCCAAACAAGTGCAGGTCGTCAGCAAACAGGTTCTGGTTTAGGCTTAATGATCTGCAAAGAATTAATTAAAAATATGCAGGGCGATTTGTCATTAGAAAGTCATCCAGGCATAGGAACAACATTTACGATCACAATCCCGGTAGAAATTAGCCAGCAAGTGGCGACTGTCGAGGCAAAAGCAGAACAACCCATCACACTACCTGAAAAGTTGAGCATATTAATCGCGGATGATCATCCGACCAACAGGCTATTACTCAAACGCCAGCTAAATCTATTAGGATATGATGTTGATGAAGCCACTGATGGTGTGCAAGCGCTACACAAAGTCAGTATGCAACATTATGATCTGCTTATTACTGACGTTAATATGCCGAATATGGATGGTTTTGAGTTGACTCGCAAACTCCGTGAGCAAAATTCTTCCTTACCCATCTGGGGGCTTACAGCCAACGCACAGGCTAACGAACGTGAAAAAGGGTTAAGTTGCGGCATGAACTTATGTTTGTTCAAACCGTTGACCCTGGATGTACTGAAAACACATTTAAGTCAGTTACACCAGGTTGCGCATATTGCACCTCAGTATCGCCACCTTGATATCGAAGCCCTGAAAAATAATACGGCGAACGATCTACAACTGATGCAGGAGATTCTCATGACTTTCCAGCATGAAACGCATAAAGATCTACCCGCTGCGTTTCAAGCACTAGAAGCTGGCGATAACAGAACTTTCCATCAGTGTATTCATCGCATCCACGGTGCGGCTAACATCCTGAATTTGCAAAAGTTGATTAATATTAGCCATCAGTTAGAAATAACACCTGTTTCAGATGACAGTAAGCCTGAAATTCTTCAGTTGCTGAACTCTGTAAAAGAACACATTGCAGAGCTGGATCAGGAGATTGCTGTTTTCTGTCAGAAAAATGACTAAATAGCGGCTCCCACAATGTTCAAATGTGGGAGCTATTTACCAGCACATCTTACATTTATGATGAGAACTCCTGGCGAATTTGCTCCCCATGCTGGTCGAGCGTTGCCGCTCCCGGCATAACATGCGGGTCCGCGCAGCCACTGATTTTTATCGGATTACCCGGCATCATTATTCCCCCGGCTTCAATCAACATATTTCTCGCCTGAGTTTGTGGCAAATTAATGGCCTCAGCCACACTTAATAACGGCGCGACGGGTACACCAACTTCATGTATTCTGGCTAACCAAACTTCAGCTGCCTGCGTTTTTAACGTCCGCTCAATATATTGTTTAAGAATAGCCTGGTTTTGTACGCGTAAAATATTGCTGCTAAATCTGGGATCATTAACCAGTTCCGTAAGCTCCAGTGCCTGGCATAACGCAGAAAAAAGCTTGTCATTACCACAACAAATCGTAATCGGCTTATCCTGAGTATTGAAAACATCAAAAGGTGCCATGTAGGGATGGCGATTTCCCAGACGTTGTGGTGACTTCCCAGTTGCGATATATGCCATCAGACCATGCTCCAGAAAACTCAGCGTGGCATCAAACATCGCTATATCGACATGCGCCCCTCTCTGGCTCTTTTCGCGGCCATAAAGTGCACTCACTATTCCGCTGAATAAATAGACACCGCCGCATAGATCCGCAAGAGATGTACCAACGCGCACTGGCGGAGCATCAGGATATCCTGTTTCCATCATTATCCCGCTCATTGCCTGAATGATGGTATCGTAGGCAGGAGCATCTTTTAGCGGACCGGTATGTCCGAAACCTGACGATGAAGCATATATGAGGCGCGGGTTGATTTCTTGAAGCGTTTCCCATGAAAACCCCAGTTTTTCCATTGTACCTGGGCGAAAATTCTCAGCTAATACATCAGCTTGTTTGAGCATATTTATAAATATACTTTTATCGTGATCATTCTTTAAATCAAGAACCACACTCTCTTTGCCATGATTAATAAAACTGTAATAGAGTGACTGTCCATCCACATAGGGACCAAATGTGCGGGTATCATCACCATGACCCGGCGGCTCAACTTTAATTACCCTTGCGCCCATATTACAAAGAAGTTGAGTTCCGAAAGGTCCATTAAGGACATGTGTCATATCGATAACTAATAAGCCTTCAAACGGCCCTTTGCTTTCATTATTTGTCATTTGCTTATGCCTTGAAAAAAGCCGAAGGTGAAAAGACACTTCGGCATTTATGTAAAATCAATAACATGATTAATTATGAAACCAGTCGACTGACATAAATCCACAAGGGAGCCGTGACGACAAAGCCCAGTACGCTCACAGCCAATGACGCTGTACCAGTACGGGTGTAGACATTAAACCGGCTGGCAATAATGATTCCGGAGAATGCCGGCGGTAATGCGCCTGCCAGTACCATCATCTGCAGATGTTCGCTGTTCAAATGACATGCCATACCAACGAGAAGCAGTGCCAGTGGCATCAGAATCAGCTTCAGGAAGGTGTTATAAGCAATTTCGGCACTGAACTCGAATTTATGTGCAGCCAGAGTCAACCCCGCAGCGAATACCGCTACCCCTGAGTTAGCCTTCGCAATCAGATTAAAGGTTGGGTCCCATGCTGCCGGAATTTTTACCCCAACCAACACCAGGATCGTTGCCAGAACAGGTGCCCATACTACTGGCTCCTTTGCCGCAGAAATTAATGCGCTCAGATTACTATTCTTCTTACCATCCGCTCCTGAGGAAGGATTCAGCAAATACAGACCAATAGGAATAGTAATTGCGTTAACAATAATAGAAATAATTGCTACCACTAAACCTGTTGATACGGAATCACCATAAATAGGATCGAGAACTGCAAACCCCAGGAATCCAATGGTAGGTGAACCCGCAATTAATGCACATACAGCTGCTTCTGCATGGGTACGTTTAAAAAATTTGTAGCAACCAAACCAGGAGAAAAAGAAACATCCGACAATAACCACAAGTGATACAAGGGTCAGACGAGTGTCCGCAAAAATCATTTCCCTGTTTGCCCGGGTAATAGAAACAAATAGAGCCGCAGGAAGCGCGTAGTTTAATACCAGTTTATTAAATGCGCGGGCTTGATCTTCTGAAAAAGTTTCTCGTCTGCCGCTAAAATAACCCAACAGCATGATTACGATAATAGGCAATAAATCGCCAATAAAAAATGTTAGCATAATAGTATTTCCGATAAGGGTCCCCTCACCATCGCATAATGAGTTGGCAAGAGGAGACGATGTCAGTATTTAATTACCAGCGACTTGTTTTGGGTTAAGTTTGGTAATATGGCCACTTTCAGTTCCTGCTGCAGGGTCGATGACCACATTAATAATGGTCGGTTTGCGCGACTGAATACCGGTGGTTAAAGCATGACGAAGTTCATCTGTCGTGGTGACGTTATAGCCAACGCCACGAAACGCATCCATTAATTTGTCATACCTTGCATGGTGCATCAGATCCGTTGGTGATGGTGCACCAGCGCCACTGAGATCAACACCGTCTCCTCTGTAGATGCCGCCATTATTAAAAATAACGATCGTCACCGGCAGGTTATATCGACAAATCGTTTCAATTTCCATCCCACTGAAACCAAAAGCACTATCACCTTCAATGGCGACAACCGGAGAACCAGAAGTCACGCTAGCACCGATGGCATAGCCCATACCGATGCCCATGACACCCCAGGTACCACAATCCAGACGACGACGTGGTTTATACATATCAATAATATTTCGTGCATTATCCAGGGTATTTGCACCTTCATTAACTAAATAAATATCCTGGTTCTCGCGCAATACGTCGCGCACAGCACTTAATGCATTAAAGTAATTTAATGGTTGAGTATCTGTACTTAATTTTTCATGCATTTTTTGTGCATTTTGCTGCTTGTGGATATTTAAAATATCGCGCCATACCAGTGGAGTCGTAAATGTGTTTTGTTTCAGTTCTGCCAGCATACCTTGCATACTGGATGCAATATCACCAACGACTGGCACAGCAATGGGGCGGTTGCTGTCAATTTCCTGCGGTTCAATATCCAGTTGAATAAACTGTGTATCTGCCGCCCATCCTTTTTTACCGTGTGCCAATAACCAATTCAGTCGTGCACCAACAAGCATGACAACGTCAGCATTTGCCAGGGCAAACGAACGCGCAGCTGCCGCAGAAAGTGGATGCGTATCTTCAAGGATCCCTTTCGCCATAGACATTGGCAGGAATGGAATCTGAGTACTTTCAATAAATTCACGAAGCTGTTCATCAGCTTGTGAATACGCCGCGCCTTTGCCAAGGATAATTAATGGCCGTTCAGCTTTTGCTAAAAGCGAAATTGCGCTAGTGACTGACTTCGGGCATGGCAATAATGCTGGCGACGGATTTTCAACTTTAACAATCGTGGTTAACGCTTCGTCTTTTTCCATCGTCGCGGCCAGGACATTTGCTGGCAAATCAAGATAAACTCCGCCAGGGCGACCCGATACAGAGACCCGGATAGCGCGTGCCAATGCAATGCCAAGATCCTGCGGCTGATTAACGCGAAATGCTGCTTTGGCATACGGTTTTGCCGCATTCATTTGGTCCAGCTCTTCATAATCACCTTGCTGTAGGTCGACGATCGCGCGGTCGCTGGAGCCGCTAATCATGATCATCGGAAAACCATTTACCGTTGCGTTGGCCAATGCGGTCAAACCATTGAGGAATCCTGGCGCAGAAACTGTCAGGCAGATCCCCGGTTTTTGGGTAAGAAAACCGCTTGCCGCAGCGGCATAGCCTGCCGACTGCTCATGACGAAAACCAATATAACGAATGCCTTCCGCCTGGGCATGGCGTGCCATATCCGTCACAGGAATACCTACAACACCATAAATAGTGTCAATATTATTCTGTTTTAATGCTTCAACGATGATATGCATACCATCTGTCATTTGAAGTTGATCTGACATGATTAATAACCTCGAAATTTTTATAAATTGGGAGCCAGAAGCCCCCGTTAATATCAGATGGCGTGGTTTTGCTTCATTGCAGCAATTTCATCGTCGCTATAACCCAGCTCCTGCAATACAGCAGCGGTATGTTCACCTAATAGCGGCGCAGCTTTAATATCCGGCGTAAAGGCAGAGAATTTCATTGGACAACCAACGGTCAGATATTTTCCACGCAACGGTTGTTCCACTTCAACAACACTGCCACTTTGGCGCAAAGAGGGATCAAGTGAAATTTCTTTCATACTTAAAACCGGTGCACAAGGAATATCAAACTGAGTCAAATAGGCCACCGCTTCATGTTTATCAATAGTGACAGTGTATTTTTCGATTTCAGCAAAAATATCGAAAATATGTGGCTGTCGTGCATGGGCTGTACTGTATGCCGGATCGGTAATCCATTCTGGTTTGCCGATGGCTTTACAGGTGTTTTCCCAGTTTTGCTCCTGAATAGTGAAATAAATATAGGCGTTAGGATCGGTTTCCCAGCCTTTACATTTCAGGATCCAGCCAGGCTGACCGCCACCACCTGCATTACCACCGCGGGGAACTGCATCACCAAATGTACCATTCGGATACTGCGGGTATTCTTCCAGATAACCCAATTTATCGAGACGCTGCTGGTCACGTAATTTCACGCGGCAAAGGTTCAATACGGCATCCTGCATTGACATGGTGACTCGTTGCCCACGCCCCGTTTTTTCACGATGCAGCAAAGCAGCAAGTAAACCGATCAGCAAATGCATTCCGGTGTTGCTGTCACCCAACGCTGCAGCGCTTACCAGCGGCGGACCATTCCAAAAACCCGTAGTGGATGCCGCGCCACCCGCTGCCTGAGCAACGTTTTCATAGGCTTTTACATTCACATAAGGCGAACACTCATCAAACCCTTTGATCGAACCAAAAATCAGACGTGGATTGATTTCTTGAATATGCTCCCAGGTGAAGCCCATGTGATCAATGGCCCCTGGATGAAAGTTCTCGACTAAGATATCAGCTTCGCGGATCAGCTTTTCCATTACCTCTTTGCCTTCCGCTGTTTTGGTATTTAACTCAATAGAACGTTTGTTACTGTTAAGCATGGTGAAGTAAAGCGCATCGATATCAGGAATATCTCGCAGCTGGTGACGCGTTACGTCACCAACGCCGGGACGTTCAATTTTAATAACGTCAGCGCCAAACCAGGCCAGCATTTGAGTACAAGATGGGCCAGATTGCACACCGGTGAAATCGAGAACTTTAATTCCTTGAAGTGGAGTTGACATAGCAATACCTATTAGTTAATTAAATATGTGTTAATTTAGCGTTTATTTAAGGCGTAATATCTTCTATAAATAACCCGCAAAATATCGTCGTAGCTGCACTCGATATTTTTAAAATCCTGTATCAAGTGCTGAAAATCATTTCATCGCCACTTCCAATTCCTTTCTGCATGGTAAGTAGTGAGGACGAAAAGAAGAATATGATAAATATTGATTCGTGGTAATCAGAGAGAGTCGCGACATTTGTGATGTTATTCTTACAACTGTAAGAAGCGCCGGTGATTTACAAGCAAGGGTATGATTACGCTTTTTAAAGCGTACCATAAAACATAACATAATAAATGATTTGTGATGACACGGGATTATTGCGGTTTACTTTGAGGAATATAAAATGCGAGTTTATAGCACCGCGAGCGCCAAATAATTTTATGACCACAACCTGTCGTATTGTGGTCATAAAAAATTGTCGGCTGGAGGGAGTTAAATCCTTTACCTCAATATACTGCCTGTCAGCATTAGTTCACAAACAGTGCTTCGCTATCGACGATGATTCCATCTTCCGCACCTTTAAGCGCCAGGTTTGCCTCGTAGTATTGCTTTTTATCAAGCAGTTTCTGCGCATCAGCAAGTGCATTACGAGTCTGTTTAAGTGGCATCAGATATTGGTTTTCCATTACGCCAACACCGGCCAGGCGAAGCTCTTCCATTGCGCCCTTTTTATCCCCTTTCGCCATTTTTTCATTGGCAATTTTTATCGCGGCTTCTTTTTCGGGAGTTGCTACATAACTCTCAGAAATTCCGACAGATGCATTAATGACAATATATTGGTCATCATTGAGATTGGTCTTTTTACCTGGCTTAGCGAACTTTGCCCATTCGGTACTGTCATCTGACAGCAAAGCGGAAGCTTCATTGGTCAGTTCTTTTGCCTTTTCTGGATCGCCATGAAACAGAGCCAGGCGCGCTACCTGCACGTCACGCATCGCATATAAACCTTGTTCAGAGATACGCTCTGCTGCCGCTGCCGTTTTCTGGGTTTGCTGAACTTGCTGAGTTTGCTGTTGTGCCGCTACCGGAGCATTATCAGCAGCCCATACAGTTGAAGATGCCAGAATTGCTGTGACCATCGTGGCCATAATTAAACGTTTCATACTTACCTCATTCTTTAACAGTTTTAGAAAACGCCGCCATCATATTGGGTGAGCATGAAATGAGAAATCAGAGAGCAACGGTCATTTTGAAAGGGTTATCTTACAGTTGTAGTTATTATCGCAAGAAGTATTTTAGTCTTACAATTGTAGGAATATGCTTCCTGTCGCAGAGAACTATTCTTATATACCACAAAGAGATGTCATTTATTATATCGATGTAAATACTGATTAATTAAATGTAAATACAGCCATAACATCGTAGGTTCTCAGTGAACCATTTTCAGGATAACTTTCTATGAAAGTAAACTTAATACTTTTCAGCTTATTTTTATTGGTCTCTATTATGGCATGCAATGTTTTTGCATTTTCCATTTCGGGTGGTGGAAGTGAGAGGAGCTATAAAGAGACTGAAAAAACATCAGCGATGACGACCACACACTCTACAAAACTTCAGCCATCACAGGCGATTTTGTTTAAGATGAGAGAAGATGCGCCACCATTAAACCTCACAGAAGAAATGCCGCCCCCTTTTCCGACAAAGGCGAATTATCTTATTCATCCTGTGCGATAGCGTCTTTCACATGGCAGGTGAACAATCATGTCTGATGCTGATGTGAACACCTGCCCAAATGAGCCATCCTGACCCACTACCGCCTGCCATACCCCACCATAAAGCGAATCATCAAGCCACAAGCCGGGGCAAGAAACATAAATATCCCCGTCACTAGTTCATTACCGCCAGTTAACCACATGGTGAAGTAATAAATGAGTGCAGCGAGGATCACCATGCCGAAGAAAGAAGAGACCGCCGATACCACGTTCAGTACCTGACCGATGTAGCCGCTTACGCAGACAATACACAGGGCGAGAAACATCCATAAATTAATCATAGCTCAACCTCCTGCCGCGCTAAAAAACCTGTAACTTCAGTCACTTTAATAGTAAGACAATCCTTAACCTCTGGCAATTTTTGCTAAGCATCAATGAAAACAGCATGTTAAATGCAAGACTGTTGTGTACGGAAAAATATTTACTTTGCACGATTAATAATCAGTAGCTGAAAGCAGTCAGCGAGTGATAAAGTACAGATACCGCATTCATGCTCCTCGTGGTTATGTCCTGACTAGTCTTTACACTCTTTACAGGAACCATTGTCGTACATGATGGCCCAACCAATTGAGTGTACCGCTGTCGACATGGAATCTTCTGCGATACAACAATTCGTATCTACAGAAGGTAACTATGTTTCCACAATGCAAATTTTCCCGCGAGTTTCTACATCCTCGCTACTGGCTCACATGGTTTGGGCTTGGTGTACTCTGGCTTTGGGTACAGCTTCCTTATCCTGTTCTCTGCTTTCTCGGCACGCGTATTGGCGCAATGGCGCGACCATTCCTGAAACGTCGTGAATCTATCGCCCGTAAAAACCTGGAACTTTGTTTCCCGCAGCATTCTGCGGAAGAACGCGAGAAGATGATTGCCGAAAACTTTCGTTCACTCGGCATGGCGCTGGTAGAAACCGGCATGGCATGGTTCTGGCCCGACAGTCGCGTACGTAAATGGTTTGATGTTGAAGGGTTGGATAACCTTAAACGCGCACAAATGCAAAATCGCGGCGTAATGGTTGTCGGCGTCCATTTTATGTCGCTGGAACTGGGCGGCCGCGTGATGGGACTGTGCCAACCAATGATGGCTACCTATCGTCCACATAATAATCAGCTGATGGAATGGGTGCAGACCCGTGGGCGCATGCGCTCTAACAAAGCGATGATCGGCAGAAATAATCTGCGCGGCATTGTCGGTGCACTGAAGAAAGGTGAAGCGGTATGGTTTGCTCCCGATCAGGATTATGGTCGTAAAGGCAGCTCCTTCGCGCCGTTCTTTGCGGTGGAAAATGTCGCCACAACCAATGGCACCTATGTTCTCTCCCGTCTCTCTGGCGCAGCCATGTTGACCGTAACGATGGTAAGAAAAGCGGATTACAGCGGATATCGTTTGTTCATCACCCCAGAGATGGAAGGCTACCCGACAGATGAAAATCAAGCCGCTGCCTATATGAACAAGATTATCGAGAAAGAGATCATGCGCGCACCGGAGCAGTACCTCTGGATCCACCGTCGCTTTAAAACGCGCCCGGTGGGAGAATCGTCGTTGTACATTTAACAAACTGCTCTTACTCTTTCCCTCCTCAAATCGGCCATAATAACCTCATGGTTTTTATGGCTTTTTTCTTAAGGTTTTTTCCTTCGCTGAATATATAATTATTACCGTCAGAAATTAAACTGTCGCCGATATGAGACACTTGTAAGTTACTAAAAGTAAATAAGAAAATGCCTCTTGTCTCGTTTCAGTTTTAGGCGTACATTAGCGCCGTCTCGAGCAGTTTAGCTCAGAATTCTGGGGTGATGCCCACGGTAAAATACAGGGCTTTTAAGGTCGCTTTGCCCGGTGTCAACTCACTGTATCAGGTGTAATGAAGTCATTCAGGCGTAACAGTAATTACGCGGAGAGATGTAAAGTGAAATATTTCTTTATGGGCATTTCTTTTATGGTCATCGTTTGGGCCGGTACTTTTGCCCTGATGATCTAAAAGCAAACTGTGCAATGAAAAACAGGAGCCATCAGGCTCCTGTTTGCATTTCTGACGACGGTGTTTATTCCGCGTTTTCGTGAATATGTTTGCTGCTGGCGGGTAGTAAACCGTCGGCACGGAACATCGCTTTAATCCCTCTGATGGCCTGACGAATACGGTCGCGGTTTTCAATCAGTGCAAAGCGAACATGCGTATCACCATAGTCGCCAAAGCCAATCCCCGGCGAGACACAAACCTTCGCTTCGTTAAGGAGCTTCTTGGCAAATTCCAGCGATCCCATGGCCGCATATGGTTCCGGGATTTTCGCCCAGACATACATCGAAGCCTTCGGCATTTCAACCATCCAGCCCGCTTCATGCAGCCCTTTAACCAATACATCACGGCGGCGTTTGTACTGTTCGGCAATGTCGCGCACGCACTGTTGATCGCCCTCCAGCGCCGCAATCGCCGCCACCTGCAACGGCGTAAAGGTGCCGTAATCGTGATAGCTTTTAATACGAGCCAGGGCGCTGACCAGCGTTTTGTTGCCAACCATAAAGCCGATACGCCAGCCCGCCATGTTGTAGCTTTTCGACAGCGTAAAGAACTCGACTGCCACATCGCGTGCACCCGGTACCTGCATAATTGACGGCGCTTTCCAGCCATCGTAGACGATATCGGCATAGGCCAGGTCATGGACCACCAGCACATCGTAGCGTTTCGCCAGCGCCACTACTTTTTCGAAGAACTCCAGTTCCACGCATTGCGCGGTTGGGTTTGACGGGAAGCCGAGGATCATCATCTTCGGTTTCGGATAACTTTCACGAATGGCTCGCTCCAGTTCGTTGAAGAAATCGACACCTTCCACCAGCGGCACTGAGCGTACCTGCGCCCCGGCAATCACCGCGCCATAAATATGGATCGGGTAACTTGGATTCGGCACCAGCACCGTGTCACCATGATCCAGCGTCGCCAGCATCAGATGCGCCAGGCCCTCTTTCGAACCAATAGTGACGATGGCTTCTGATTCCGGGTCGATTTCAACGTCGTAGCGATCCTGATACCAGCGGGAAATGGCGCGACGTAACCGCGGAATGCCGCGTGAAGTGGAGTAACCATGCGTGTCCGGGCGCTGGGCCACAGTACATAATTTTTCGACGATATGCGGCGGAGTCGCACCGTCCGGGTTACCCATGCTGAAATCGATAATATCTTCGCCGCGCCGACGCGCAGCCATTTTCAGTTCAGCGGTGATGTTAAAAACGTAGGGCGGGAGACGATCAATGCGCGTAAAGCGACGTTCAGGGCGAGTGTCAGCCATAATTTCCTCAGATTAACGTTAGCGCCCGGACCGTCCGAGCGACGCTGCCACGATGGTGGCTGTTTTGAAAATAGCCTGATTAATTTCTGTCTGTCCAGCGTTTTAGAACATTTTATTAATGACGTTAAATGAGGAACTCTGCTTTAAAAACAGGAAATTTATCTGCGCTAACAAGAAAATTACCACTCATTTTATTAACATAATAATTTCAATAAATTTACTAACCAGAAGTGCATTATCAAGAGATGCATTGCTAATACACCATTTATCTATCAATCCCCTTTTAAAATTGTGGTTTTTCCTCAAAAACGGCCTGCTGGTCATCAGCCTTCAGGTTACCTATCATAGAGGTTTAATCCTTATTCAGAGTCACCCGTGCACGAAATATTCAACATGCTGCTGGCGGTCTTCGATCGGGCAGCGTTAATGCTTATCTGCCTGTTCTTTCTCATCCGTATCCGCCTGTTTCGCGAACTGTTGCACAAGTCGGCGCACTCCCCAAAAGAATTGCTCGCCGTTACCGCCATTTTCTCGCTGTTCGCCCTGTTCAGCACCTGGTCCGGCGTTCCCGTAGAAGGCTCGCTGGTGAACGTACGTATTATCGCGGTGATGTCCGGCGGGATTCTGTTTGGCCCGTGGGTAGGCATCATTACCGGCGTGATTGCGGGTATTCACCGGTATTTAATTGATATCGGCGGCGTGACGGCGATCCCCTGCTTTATCACCAGCATTCTGGCGGGTTGTATATCGGGCTGGATCAACCTGAAAATCCCCAAAGCACAGCGCTGGCGCGTCGGTATTCTCGGCGGCATGTTGTGTGAGACGTTGACCATGATTCTGGTAATTGTCTGGGCACCAACTACCGCGTTGGGGATCGATATCGTCTCTAAAATCGGCATTCCAATGATCCTCGGTAGCGTCTGTATCGGCTTTATTGTGCTTCTGGTGCAAAGCGTTGAGGGCGAAAAAGAGGCCAGCGCCGCGCGGCAGGCCAAGCTGGCGCTGGATATCGCCAACAAAACGCTACCGCTGTTTCGCCATGTCAATAGCGAGTCATTACGCAAGGTCTGCGAAATTATCCGCGATGACATTCACGCCGATGCGGTGGCGATTACTAATACCGATCATGTGCTGGCCTATGTTGGCGTGGGTGAGCATAACTATCAGAATGGCGATGACTTCATTAGCCCGACGACCCGTCAGGCGATGAATTACGGAAAAATCATCATTAAAAACAATGATGAAGCCCACCGTACGCCGGAAATCCACTCGATGCTGGTGATCCCGCTTTGGGAGAAAGGCGTTGTGACCGGAACGCTGAAAATTTACTACTGCCACGCACATCAGATAACCTCGTCATTACAGGAAATGGCGGTTGGTCTGTCGCAAATCATCTCCACGCAACTGGAGGTTTCACGCGCCGAGCAGCTACGTGAAATGGCAAATAAGGCAGAGCTTCGCGCCCTGCAAAGCAAAATTAATCCCCATTTTCTGTTTAACGCTTTGAACGCTATTTCATCGTCAATCCGTCTGAATCCGGATACCGCTCGCCAGCTGATCTTTAATCTGTCGCGTTATCTGCGCTATAACATTGAATTAAAAGACGATGAGCAAATCGATATCAAAAAAGAGCTGTATCAAATTAAAGACTATATTGCCATTGAGCAGGCCCGCTTTGGCGACAAGCTCACGGTTATCTATGATATTGATGAAGAGGTGAATTGCTGCATTCCCAGCCTGCTGATCCAGCCGTTGGTGGAGAATGCCATTGTCCACGGTATCCAGCCTTGCAAAGGTAAAGGCGTTGTCACCATCAGCGTTGCAGAGTGCGGCAATCGGGTACGCATTGCGGTGCGGGATACCGGGCACGGCATCGATCCAAAGGTGATTGAGCGGGTCGAAGCGAATGAAATGCCGGGCAATAAAATTGGCCTGCTGAATGTTCATCATCGCGTGAAGTTATTGTATGGCGAGGGGCTGCATATCCGCCGCCTGGAACCAGGAACGGAAATTGCGTTTTACATTCCTAACCAACGCACCCCAGTCGCCTCACAGGCTACGTTATTGCTTTGAGCCGGAGTGATATTGTGAAAGTCATCATTGTTGAAGACGAATTCCTGGCACAACAGGAACTGAGCTGGCTAATTAAAGAGCACAGCCAGATGGAGATTGTCGGCACCTTTGACGACGGTCTGGACGTGTTGAAGTTTTTGCAGCATAACCGCGTCGACGCCATTTTTCTGGATATCAATATTCCGTCGCTGGATGGTGTGTTGCTGGCGCAAAACATCAGCCAGTTCGCCCATAAACCGTTTATTGTGTTCATCACCGCGTGGAAAGAACATGCGGTAGAAGCGTTTGAACTGGAGGCGTTTGACTACATTCTCAAACCGTATCAGGAGTCACGCATTACCGGGATGCTGCAAAAACTGGAAGCGGCCTGGCAACAACAGCAGACCAGCAGCACGCCTGCCGCGACGGTAACGCGTGAGAATGACACCATTAATCTGGTGAAAGATGAGCGAATAATCGTCACGCCAATTAACGATATCTATTACGCCGAAGCGCACGAGAAAATGACCTTTGTCTATACGCGGCGTGAATCCTACGTAATGCCGATGAACATTACCGAATTTTGCAGCAAACTGCCGCCGTCGCATTTTTTCCGCTGCCATCGCTCATTTTGTGTCAATCTGAACAAAATCCGCGAAATCGAACCGTGGTTTAATAACACCTATATTCTGCGGCTGAAAGATCTGGATTTTGAAGTGCCAGTCAGCCGCAGCAAAGTAAAAGAATTTCGCCAGTTAATGCATCTTTAATCGGGAACTTTCATGAAAGCACCAGGCTTGCCCGCCGATCAACAATTTTTCGCCGATCTGTTCAGCGGCCTGGTGCTTAACCCGCAACTACTGGGGCGCGTCTGGTTTGCCAGCCAGCCTGCCTCGTTGCCGGTGGGCAGTTTATGTATTGATTTTCCCCGTCTGGATATCGTGCTGCGCGGCGAATACGGCAATCTGCTGGAAGCAAAGCAGCAACGTTTGGTGGAAGGAGAAATGCTGTTTATTCCGGCGCGCGCGGCTAATTTACCGGTCAACAACAAACCGGTGATGCTGTTAAGCCTGGTGTTCGCTCCGACCTGGCTTGGGTTATCGTTTTACGATAGCCGCACCACGTCGTTGTTGCATCCTGCTCGCCAGATCCAGCTTCCCAGCCTGCAACGCGGTGAAGGTGAAGCGATGCTTACCGCCCTCACCCATCTTAGCCGTTCGCCGCTGGAGCAAAATATCATTCAGCCGCTGGTGTTAAGTTTGCTGCATCTTTGCCGTAGCGTGGTGAATATGCCGCCGGGCAATTCGCAGCCGCGCGGCGATTTTCTCTATCACAGCATTTGTAACTGGGTTCAGGATAATTATGCCCAGCCGCTCACCCGCGAGAGCGTGGCGCAGTTTTTTAATATCACGCCCAATCATCTGTCAAAACTGTTTGCTCAGCATGGAACGATGCGTTTTATCGAGTATGTGCGTTGGGTGCGAATGGCGAAGGCGAGGATGATTTTGCAGAAATATCATCTGTCAATTCATGAAGTGGCACAGCGTTGCGGTTTTCCGGATAGCGACTATTTTTGTCGCGTTTTCCGGCGTCAGTTTGGTCTGACGCCGGGAGAGTACAGCGCCCGTTTTCAGGGCTAACGTCAGAAGGTTAATTCTGTTTCCAGCAGCGTCAGGATACTTTGTGCATCTTGCGCGGCAAACAACGACTGGCGGAAGTTTTTATTCACCAGTTTACGCGCCAGCTGCGAGAAGACTTTCACATGATTCATCCCTTCGTTAGCACCCAGCGTCAGCATGATCACCAGTTCGACTTCGCCCATTTCTGACTGCCAGTCAATCGGTTTCGCCAGCCGGGCAATGCTGATACTGGAATGACGGATCCACTGTGATTTGGTATGCGGGATCGCCACGCCAAAACCAACGCCAGTGGTGACTATCTCTTCCCGCTGCCAGACATCTTCTTCCAGCTCAAACGGATGTTCAGTGCGCCCGTTAACGCCGAGGTTGCCGCACAGGAACTGGATCGCCTGCTCTTTATTGCTAAATTCCTGATCAACAAAGATATTCTCCAGCGCCAGCAGTGGGCGAACGTCTTCTTCCGGCGTAAAGGCGGTGAGTAACGCTTCAATTTCCTGCGCACTGCGGCATTCACATGCCTGACGCGCCAGTTCCCGACACGCCTCGCTATCCAGTTGACGAAGCTGGCTTTTCACCGCCGGAATACGCGGGCTACTCATACTCAGCTCATCCAGGCCCAGCCCAAGCAGTAGCGGCAGATAACGGCTTTCACCGCCCAGTTCACCGCAAATGCCTACCCATTTGCCCCGCTGATGCGCAGTGGTAACTATTTGCTGCAACATGCGCAGGAACGATGGCGTAATCGGGTTATATAGCGGCGATACGCGCGGGTTATTACGATCGACCGCATACAGATACTGGGTCATATCGTTGGAGCCGATACTGAAGAAATCGACCTCATCGCAGAAGTGGTCGATGATGTAGCACACCGACGGAACTTCCACCATGATCCCAAGCGTAATCGTCTCTGCATGACGCAGGCCATCGCGCTTAAGCTCAACGATCGCTTTTTGGATCTCGCCTTTCACCCATAAGATCTGATCGAGGCTGTGAACCATCGGGATCATCAACTGGGCGTTGCCGAAACTGGCGGCGCGCAAAATGGCCCGCAGTTGAGTGCGGAACAGGCCAGCAAATTCCGGGTAAATACGTACCGCGCGATAGCCGAGGAACGGGTTCTCTTCCTGGGGAATATTCAGATAAGGAATGCTTTTATCGCCGCCGATGTCCATCGTGCGGAAGATAATCGGCTTGTCGCCCGCCGCCAGTAGCACCTGCTGGTAGGCTTCAAATTGCTCCTGCTCGTCCGGCGCGCTGTCGCGATCCATATAGAGCATTTCGGTACGGAACAGCCCGACACCTTCCGCGCCGTTGGCAAACGCGCCTGGCGCTTCCAGAGCGGTGCCGATATTCGCCGCAATATCAATACGCTTGTTATCACGGGAATAGGCCAGCTGCGCGGCAGCCTGCGCCTGTTGTTTTTGGCGTTTATCCGCCAGCGTTTGCGCGACCTGATAATAACCGCTCACCGCGTCATTCGGGTTAATCGCCAGCACGCCGCACTGGGCGTCAAGCACTGCAGGTTGCCCGGCATAACGGGCAATCGCATCCAGCGGCAAGCCACTCAGTACCGGGATCGCCGAGGCACGGGCCAGAATCAGTGTATGCGAGGTGCGCCCGGTTTTCTCCAGAATCATGCCCGCAAGATTTTTCAAATCAAGGCTCAAAAACTGGCTTGGGGTTAAATCTTCAGCCACCAGAATGGTCGGTTTTTCAAGCACCAGCTTGTTGCGCGGCTTCAGTTCCGGCCAGGTGATATGCAGCAACTGTTCGCTGATATCGCGAATGTCGCTAACACGTTCGCGCAGATAATCGCTGGCAGAGGCAGAAAGTTTGGCGCAAACCTGCTCCATATTGCTGATGATCGCCGCCCCCAGCCCCTGATGCTGTTCTGTCATCAGGCGACGGATATTGCCTGCAAATTCATCATCCTGAATCAGCGACAAATGGGCGCTGAGGATAGTTTTGCTTTCGCCGTCACGCTCACGCAATTGCTGGTTCAGTTGCTCGGCAAGCGTTGCCAGGCTGTGCTCCAGCCGGGTGGAATCTTGCGCACTGGCGGGGATTGCCCGATAACTGTCGAGGCTGTCGCTTTGTAACAGGGTCAGCGTACCCACGCCGACGCCGCTTGCCAGCACATTGCCGTACAGTAAATCCGGGTTAAGGCGGCTTAATGAACGCGGCAGCGGATGCGCCGTCAGTTCTGCCTGCGTAGGCTGAACGCTGTCGCTGTCGATAAAGCGCACCTGGATGTACTCTTCCAGCACGCGCCGCGCCTGCTCTTCATCGCTGCCGCTAATGTTCAGGCTGCAACTGTCATTAAATAGGGTGCCGGTGCCAATCAGCGCCAGCGAGCTTTTCGCATCTGCCTTTGCGTTCTGGCGATGGTTAATAAAAGTGATTTCGCTTTGCCACTGGCTGCACTGTTCTTTAAGTTCCCACGCCGGACGAGCATGTAGACCGTTAGGCAAAGGACAGAGAAATTGAATCGTTAACATAACCGCTCCGGGTTAATCAGGAGATCATCTGAAATCCGTCAGTTGAACAACCGTCTCACGCGTAAGACGTTGAATAAGGGCAGATAAAAGTTGCTGCATCTGCAAAATGTCGCGGCAATCGGCAATCGATGCGGCGCAATGTCCATGGCGGGTTGCTGGCCCCATCACCACTGTGGGCACGCCGGTGCCGGTTAAGTGCACCGCCCCGCCGTCCGTGCCGCCGTTGCTGAACATATCTGCCTGCAACGGCACGCCAATTTCTGCCGCCACGGTTTCGACCCAGGCGGTAAGTTTTGGCGGCGCAATCAGCGACTTGTCGCTTAACACCAGCATCGGCCCGTTACCAATCTGGCGATGGTTAGCCGCGCCATAATCAAAGTTTTTCGCCCAGCAGGCGGTATCAAGCACAATGGCGACGTCCGGCGACACCGCGCGGGTGGCAGTTTGCCCGCCGCGTAATCCCACCTCTTCGCTGGAACTTGCCACCAGCCACACTTCCGCAGGTAGTTCGGCGTCGTGCAGTTCGCGCAGTAACGTCACCAGCAGATAGCAACCGAGGCGGTCATCAAAGGCTTTCCCCATCACTCGCTGGTGAGGGAGAACCTGAAAAGTGGTATCAAACGTGACGCGATCGCCGGGACGAATTCCCGCCTGCATCACTTCGTCATAGGAGCGCGCACCAATGTCCACGCGCATGGCGCTGACGTCATTCCCCTGCCGGTCGCCGTCAAGCAGGCCTGGAATTTTGCACTCTTCACGGGTGGTGATGCGCACCGGCTGCAGCTGGCGGGCAGCCATGCGTACGTTGCCAACCGGCAGCACATCAATCGCCCCTTCGCGGGAGATGCTGCGCACCATAAATCCCACTTCGTCCATATGCGCACAGATCATCACCTTCGGACCTGTCGATTCATTCAGGCGGATCAGCACCGATCCCAGACCATCAAATCGCACTTCTTTTTGCAGGCGATCCGCTTCTTCCAGCAGGATCTGCCGCACTTCCTGTTCCGAGGAGGCGATCGCATCTGCCTCGCTCAACGCTTTTAATAGCGATAAATCCATTATGCCTCTCCCGTGAGCAACACTGTTTTCGGCATGGCGTAGAGCACTTCTGCGCCTTGCGGGGTAACCAGCACAACATCTTCGATGCGCACGCCCCCTTGCCCTGGCAAATAAATCCCCGGCTCCACGGTCAGTAACATGCCTGGCTGTAGCGTCGTGGTGTCCCGCGGTGAAAAACGCGGATCTTCATGAACTTCAATGCCGATAGCGTGACCGGTGTTATGACCGAAATAGTCGCCATAACCTGCTTCTGTAATGACCCGGCGCGCGGCATCGTCAACCTGCTGGCAGCGCACGCCGGGGCGAATCGCGGAGATTGCTGCGAGCTGTGCCTGCAGGACAATTTGATAGACGTTAAACAGCGGGTGAGATTCGGCGCTCACCCCTTCGCCATTCACCAGCAAGGTGCGCGTCATATCAGAGCAGTAGCCCTGATACAGCGCACCGAAATCGAGAGTGACAAACTCGCCCGCTGCAACAATCTTGTCGCTGGCTTTGCCGTGCGGCAGCGCCCCACGCCAGCCACTGGCGACAATGGTGTCAAAAGAGGCTTTTTCTGCGCCCTGCTGGCGCATAAACCACTCCAGTTCAGCGGCTATCTCGCGCTCGCTCATCCCCGCCTGAATAAAGCGGCGAATATGCTCTGCACCGCGATCAGCAATCCCACAGGCGAGGCGGATTTTCTCCACCTCCTCTGGCGTTTTGATTTGCCGCAGCACATCCGGCGTGGCGCTAACCAGTTTCGCATTGAGTTCAGACTGCCAGCGGTGCGCGGTTTCCCAACTCACCTGCTGGCCCTCAAAACCGAGCGTTTGCAACTGTTCATCGGCAATGATTTGATTGACGATAGTGGTAAGCGTGTTCGTCGCGTCAAGCAAATGCAGCTGGTAGCCTTGCGCACGGGCTTCCACCTCAACGTAATAGCGCGAATCCACCAGAATGTGCGCACTTTCACGGCTAATCACCACATAACCTGATCCGGTGGAGATCCCCAGATGCGGCTGTTTGTTCTGCCGTGAGGAGAGAAGCACTGCATCCAGTTGTTGCGCCTTAAGCCAGTCGCGCAGCGAAGCGAGTAATGTCATCTGGATTTTCCTTCTTACAGGCTATCGATTAACAATTTGCCTTTACGGAACATCATCAGACGCAGGAACACCACCATCAGCGCAGTTATGACTGCCCCCAGCGCGATCCCCGCCATATAGACGCCCAGGTTAGTGACCAGCGGCCATGCCCAGATAGCGGACTCCGGGAACCATTGCACTGCGCCCAGCCAGACAGCGGCGGTTGAGCCGACAATAGCGCCGACCATATACGACGGAATGGCGGTGATGGGGCTTTCCAGCGCAAACGGAATCGCACCCTCACTGATCCCCATAAACGCCAGGAACATGGCGGTCTTACCCTGCGGATAAAGTTGAGCGTTGAACAGGCGTTTGCCGGTTAAACGACGGTCGATAATGGTCGCCAGCCCCAGACCAATCGGCGGAATAACGATAGCGATAGAACGAGCGGTGACCGGTAATACGTGGTCAGTGGTAAAGCTGAAGGCAACAAAACCTGCGGCTTTGTTGATCGGGCCACCAAGGTCGATTGCTGTCGCCGCGGCGATCCCCATTGCGTACATCAGCGCGCCCTTCTCACCTGCGGCAGTCAGCACAGTACGGATACCGCCGTTGATCCAGCCACCAAAGGGGGTGATGACGTAGTACATCGCCAGCATGACAAAAATGGCGGAAAGAATCGGGAGCAAAAATGTGGTTTTGAACGCTAACAGGAAATCCGGTAACTGGATTTTCTGGTTCATCCACTTCACAAGGTAACCCGCGACGATAGAAATAATCAGCGCACCAATGAAGGTGGACGGCACCGGCGAAGAGGTCGCCCATTGCATAGTGCTGGGATCGAAGTTCAGCAGTTGCGTCGGCTGGGTAGACATCAACCCGCCGATAAAACCAGCCGGGAACGCCAGTTTGCCACCGATAGAGTTCGCCACAAAAGCAGCAAACATCGGAATGGCAAAACCAAACAACACGCCGCCGAAGGACTGCGACAGCCAGGCAAATTTAAGTAAGGAGAGGTCGAAACCGGAGAATTTCCCGCTATTAAGAGCATCCATGATGCCGATCTCAGCAGGAATTTTAAGCCAGCTATAAGCAATCAGCTGGCTGAAAGCGAGGATCACACCGCCCATAATTAAGGTCGGCACCATGCGTGAAATCCCTGACATCACATGCTGCGGGAGTTCACCCCAGAAGCTGGTTTTAGAGGCCTGCGGATTCTTAACTGCCGCTGCCGCACCGGATGCGCCAGGCACAACGGTTGCACTGCGTTTTTTAATGGCCATAACAATTATCCCTGTCGAATATTACTGTTGTTCAGAGGCAATCATCTCTTCGATTTCTTTGATGATGCCCGCAGCGTTTTTAATTGCGTCCTGCAAAGTGATTTCATAAACGTCGCGTGATTCGAAACGTTCGTTATCTTCCGGGGTAACTGCCACGGAGTGGATGATGATGGTCGCTTCGGCGATATCCTGCGCCGTCAGGCGATTCTGGATACCGTCCGCGCCCTGGGTTTCAATTTTCACTTCATAACCGGCTTCTACCGCCGCTTCTTCCAGCGCCTGAGCGGCCATAAAGGTGTGAGCCAGGCCCATCGGGCAGGCACATAAGGCAATCAGTTTCTTACTCATCGTTAATTCCTCGTTCAGTGATAGTTGACGAGTGAAATTATGAACGTGCAAAACAAATCGCCGTTACCAGACAAATAATGCATTTACTGGAGAATTAATCCCGCTGTACGGAAGTGTGACGCAGGTCGGCCTTGTGAGGGGACACAAAGAAAAATTGAATAAACTGTATGATTTAAAAGATTATCGGGAGAGTTACCTCCCGATATAAAAGGAAGGATTTACAGAATGTGACCTAAGGTCTGGCGTAAATGTGCACCGGAACCGAGAAGGCCCGGATTGTCATGGACGATGAGATACACCGGAATATCATGGACATATTCTTTAAAGCGCCCTTTATCTTCAAATGCGGCACGGAAACCGGAGGCTTTGAAGAACTCAAGGAAGCGCGGCACGATACCGCCCGCAATAAACACGCCGCCAAATGTCCCGAGATTGAGCGCCAGATTGCCGCCAAAACGGCCCATAATGACGCAAAACAGCGACAATGCGCGGCGGCAATCGGTGCAGCTGTCAGCCAGCGCGCGTTCGGTAATATCTTTTGGCTTGAGATTTTCTGGCAGGCGGTTGTCAGCTTTCACAATTGCGCGATACAAATTCACCAGCCCAGGGCCAGAAAGCACGCGCTCCGCCGAAACATGACCAATTTCCGCACGCAATATTTCGAGGATAATGGCCTCTTCTTCACTATTCGGCGCAAAATCAACGTGACCGCCTTCGCCTGGCAAGCTTACCCAACGCTTATCGACATGGACCAGATGCGCAACCCCAAGCCCCGTTCCGGCACCGTAAACCGCAATAGGCTTACCTTCGACCGGTTCTGCGCCACCAAACTGAATCAGATGCTCTTTTTTCAGCATCGGGATCGCCATCGATACAGCGGTAAAATCGTTAATAATTTCCAGATGGCTAAAACCGAGATTCTTTTTCATTTCGGCAATTGAGAACGCCCAGGTATGGTTGGTCATCGCCACCCAGTCACCGGTAATTGGGCAAGCGATGGCAATACAGCCGTCTTTCACCTCGACCTTATGTTCTTCAAGATAAACGCGAATGACCGCTTCGAGGCTGGGGTAATCAAGCCCTGAATAGGTCTTAGCCTGCGAGATTTCACCACTGGCAATATCACACAGAGCAAGACGTGCGTTGGTGCCGCCCACATCACCGACTAATGCATACTTTGTCATTCTTCAACTGCTCCGCTAAAGTCAAAATAATTCTTTCTCACACTGTAAATACCTGGGGGCATAACAACAACGCCGGAAAGGCAGGCTCCCTGTAAATATCGATCTGGGTCACACAATTACTTTATCGTTTCAGCACCAATTGCAGCGATGCCTTTTTGCAAGCTGGGCAAACTAAGTATCTGACCCCGCATAAGGAATAGAACATGCTCCATCCGCGAGCCAGAACCATGTTGTTATTATCGCTCCCCGCCGTGGCAATTGGGATTGCGTCCAGTCTTATTCTGATTGTGGTGATGAAAATCGCCTCGGTATTACAGAATTTGCTCTGGCAACGACTGCCGGGAACTCTGGGGATAGCCCAGGATTCACCCCTCTGGATCATCGGTGTATTAACGCTAACGGGTATTGCGGTGGGGTTGGTTATCCGTTTCAGCCAGGGTCATGCCGGACCAGACCCCGCCTGTGAACCGCTGATCGGCGCACCGGTTCCGCCCTCTGCGCTACCTGGACTTATCGTAGCATTAATTCTCGGTCTTGCTGGCGGCGTCAGCCTGGGGCCGGAACATCCGATCATGACCGTCAATATCGCCCTTGCGGTTGCCATTGGCGCTCGTCTGTTACCGCGCGTCAACCGAATGGAGTGGACTATTTTAGCCTCTGCCGGAACCATCGGCGCACTGTTTGGCACTCCTGTTGCGGCGGCGTTGATATTTTCGCAAACCTTAAATGGCAGTAGTGAAGTTCCGCTATGGGATCGTCTCTTTGCGCCGTTAATGGCGGCAGCAGCTGGTGCACTTACTACCGGATTATTTTTCCATCCTCATTTTTCACTGCCCATTGCTCATTACGGACAGATGGAAATGACCGATATTCTCAGCGGTGCAATTGTCGCGGCGATTGCCATCGCAGCAGGGATGGTCGCCGTATGGTGCTTACCACGGTTGCACGCGATGATGCATCAAATGAAAAATCCGGTGCTCGTGCTGGGTATTGGCGGATTTATTCTCGGTATTCTGGGGGTTATTGGTGGACCAGTTTCGCTGTTTAAAGGGCTGGATGAGATGCAGCAGATGGTGGCAAATCAGGCTTTCAGCACCAGCGATTACTTTTTGCTGGCGGTAATTAAACTTGCCGCCCTGGTCGTTGCTGCCGCCAGTGGCTTTCGCGGTGGGCGAATCTTCCCGGCAGTGTTTGTCGGCGTGGCATTAGGGTTGATGCTGCATGAGCACGTTCCCGCCGTACCAGCGGCAATAACCGTTTCTTGCGCTATTCTCGGCATCGTGCTGGTGGTAACACGCGATGGCTGGTTAAGTCTTTTTATGGCGGCAGTCGTTGTACCCAATACCACATTGCTACCGCTGCTCTGTATCGTCATGCTTCCGGCATGGCTGTTATTAGCAGGTAAGCCGATGATGATGGTCAATCGTCCGAAGCAACAGCCACCCCACGATAACGTTTAGCAAAAAATGCTCTCCTTTATGATTTAAGAGTTATGGCGATGATACGGGGCTTTACCTCCCCGTAATATTGCGTTAACAGGCCGCTGACGGCTTCGAGCGTGAAGGAGAATAACAATGTTCAGGTCACTGTTTCTGGCGGCCGCCCTGATGGCATTTACCCCGCTTGCAGCAAACGCAGGTGAAATCACCCTACTGCCATCAATCAAATTACAAATTGGCGATCGCGATCATTACGGTAATTACTGGGACGGTGGTCACTGGCGCGACCGTGACTACTGGCATCGCAATTATGAGTGGCGCAAAAACCGTTGGTGGCGTCATGATAATGGCTACCACCGTGGCTGGGATAAGCGTAAAGCGTATGAGCGTGGCTATCGTGAAGGCTGGCGCGATCGTGACGATCATCGCGGAAAAGGCCGGGGTCATGGGCACCGCCATTAAACGCGTCCGCCAATGGAGCACAATGCCTGATGCGACGCTAGTGCGTCTTATCAGGCCTACAAACCGGCTCTTTAACGCGTAGGGCGGATAAGGCGTTTACGCCGCATCCGCCAATAGTGCCAGATGCGACGCTCATTCAACTACAATCCCAGCGCCGTCCCCACCAACAACCAGATATTCAGCGCCACGACCAGCACCACAATCACCCAGCCTGTCTGTTTTACGCGTTTGCTGTTCACCAGATCGCCCATCAACTTGCTGTCACTGGTGAAAATCAGCAGTGGAACCAGCGCCAGAGCGATACCAAAACTTAACAGTACCTGACTCATAACCAGAATCCGTGTCGGATCTAATCCCATCAGAATGACAATAAATGACGGCAACATGGTGACTGTACGACGCACCCACAGCGGGATATGAAAGCGAATGAAGCCCTGCATCACCACCTGCCCCGCCAGTGTCCCCACCACCGTTGAAGACAGCCCCGCAGCAACCAGGCTTAATCCAAAGACCGTTGCCGCAGCGTGGCTTAACAGCGGTTGCAGCGTCAGATAAGCCTCATCAAGATCGGCAACACCAGTATGACCGGAAAAGTGGAACGCCGCCGCAGCTGTAGCCATCATCGCCAGATTGACAAAACCGGCAATAGTCATGGCGATAGCCACATCCCATTTGGTGGCGGAATAACGTTGTTGACGCGAACCGCCATGTAAATGCTGAGTGAGCGAGGAGTGCAAATAAATCACATGCGGCATAATCGTCGCCCCTAACACGCCTGCTGCCAGGAAGACCGCTTCCGAAGTAGGTAAACTCGGGATCACCATTCCTTTACCCAGCTGCGCCAGGTTAGGCTGGGAGAAAATCAACTCGACAATGTAAGCCGCGGCAACAAACAACAGTAACCCGCCAATCACTTTCTCCAGCGGTTTTTGCCCGCGACGTTGCAGCATTAAAATCAGGAAAGTCGCGATCCCCGTCAGCACCGCGCCCTGCAACAACGAAACACCAAGAATGAGTTTAAAACCGATCGCCGCACCAATAAATTCCGCCAGGTCGGTTGCCATCGCAATAATTTCTGCCTGAACCCAATAGAACCACACTACGGGACGCGGATAGTGATCGCGAATCTGCTCCGCCAGATTTTTACCGGTGGCAATCCCTAGTTTGGCAGAGAGGATCTGAATCAGCATCGCCATCAGGTTGGCCCAAACGACAACCCACAGTAGCTGATAGCCGAAGCTAGCACCCGCCTGAATATTGGTCGCAAAGTTACCGGGATCGATATAACCAATCGCCGCAATGAACGCAGGTCCCATTAATGCGAGCCTCATCTTGCGCGCCGCCCGTCCGCTGCTACTCTCAACGCGATAGTTCGTCATCTTGTGCCTCTAAAACATAGCCTTTGCTATGTTTCATGCTATGCCAAACGAGAATGATTATCAAATTCATTTAAATGGATTGTGGTGATTTCTCTGATAGACCAGGATTATGACTACGAAAAGATTGATGACTTGAATGTTATGGTTATGTTTAATGTTAGCACATTTACATAACTTTCAGCTTCCATACACAACATAGCAGAAATGTATGACAGATCACTATTTTTGAAGCCTGTCACAGGACGTCATTATAGTGTGTGTCAGATCTCGTTTTCCTTAACCATGTTACATAGAATGTGCACGGAAATTTAACCTGCCTCATATTTGGAGCAAATATGGACCGCGTCCTTCATTTTGTACTGGCACTTGCCGTTGTTGCGATTCTCGCACTGCTGGTAAGCAGCGACCGCAAAAAAATTCGTATCCGTTATGTTATTCAACTGCTTGTTATCGAAGTGTTACTGGCGTGGTTCTTCCTGAACTCCGACGTTGGTTTAGGCTTCGTGAAAGGCTTCTCCGAAATGTTCGAAAAACTGCTCGGATTTGCCAACGAAGGGACTAACTTCGTCTTTGGTAGCATGAATGATCAAGGCCTGGCATTCTTCTTCCTGAAAGTGCTGTGCCCAATCGTCTTTATCTCTGCACTGATCGGTATTCTCCAGCACATTCGCGTGTTGCCGGTGATCATCCGCGCAATTGGTTTCCTGCTCTCCAAAGTCAACGGCATGGGCAAACTGGAATCCTTTAACGCCGTCAGCTCCCTGATTCTGGGTCAGTCTGAAAACTTTATTGCCTATAAAGATATCCTCGGCAAAATCTCCCGTAATCGTATGTACACCATGGCTGCCACGGCAATGTCCACCGTGTCGATGTCCATCGTTGGTGCATACATGACCATGCTGGAACCGAAATACGTCGTTGCTGCGCTGGTACTGAACATGTTCAGCACCTTTATCGTGCTGTCGCTGATCAATCCTTACCGTGTTGATGCCAGTGAAGAAAACATCCAGATGTCCAACCTGCACGAAGGTCAGAGCTTCTTCGAAATGCTGGGTGAATACATTCTGGCAGGTTTCAAAGTTGCCATTATCGTTGCCGCGATGCTGATTGGCTTTATCGCCCTGATCGCCGCGCTGAACGCACTGTTTGCCACCGTTACTGGCTGGTTTGGCTACAGCATCTCCTTCCAGGGCATCCTGGGCTACATCTTCTATCCGATTGCATGGGTGATGGGTGTTCCTTCCAGTGAAGCACTGCAAGTGGGCAGTATCATGGCGACCAAACTGGTTTCCAACGAGTTCGTTGCGATGATGGATCTGCAGAAAATTGCTTCCACGCTCTCTCCGCGTGCTGAAGGCATCATCTCTGTGTTCCTGGTTTCCTTCGCTAACTTCTCTTCAATCGGGATTATCGCAGGTGCAGTTAAAGGCCTGAATGAAGAGCAAGGTAACGTGGTTTCTCGCTTCGGTCTGAAGCTGGTTTACGGCTCTACCCTGGTGAGTGTGCTGTCTGCGTCAATCGCAGCACTGGTGCTGTAAGACCATACATAAAAAAGCCGGGGATAATTCCCCGGTTTTTTTACGCCTGTTAATCAGCTAATGGCTGCGGGCGACCAATCAAATACCCTTGCAGATATTGCACCCCGAGCTTATGCAATAGCGCCTGCTGCTGTTGCGTCTCGACAAACTCCGCGACCACACTCAATGACTTCGCTTTCGCCAGATCGGTAATTGATCTCACAATCATCGCATCCAGCGTGTTCGTGACAATATCTTTCACAAAGACGCCATCAATTTTGATGATATCAGCCTGCAAACGCTTTAACCGTTCGTAGTTGGCATATCCGGTGCCAAAGTCATCAATCGCAATCCGGAAACCAAACTTATGCAGCTGCTCGATGTTGTACATGCTGCTTTCTGCGTTAGAAAACGCCTGCTCCTCGGTGATCTCAAGAATGACCGCCTGCGGGGAGATGTGATAACGCTTAAACAGACGAATAATCCGCCCGGCAATATTCTTTTGCAGCAGCGTGAGCGGCATTAAATTGACTGAAAAGCGCGGTCCTTTTTTGTCGCAAGGGTGTGTTGCCAGCCACTTCAACAAGGATTCCAGCACTTGCAAATCAAAACGCGCGCTAAGGTTAAACTGAGCAATAAGGGGCAGAAACTTATCCGGGGTCATAATGCCGCCGTCATATTTCAGTCGCGCGAGGATCTCATCATAACCTTCACCCTCTTTGTTGCGAATTGGCTGGGCGTAGAGCAGCAAATCACCCTGATCTAACGCCGTGCGAATGGTATTCAGCAATAGCACCTGTTTAGTGGTCTGCCCGGAAACCATCTCCTCTCTGCTATCCAGCGCCAGCACATGATGATGTGCGCAGGATTGCTCCGCCAGCCAGCTTAACTGCCCCAACAAGGGTTGCAGGGTTTCCTGATTTCCATCAAAACGCCCCCAGGCAGCACCATAGCCCATATCCAGCCCGGTATTGTTCCAGTGAATTTGCCGACTATTCAGGATGTTAACCATATGCTGGAGTCGCCCTTCCGTTTCCGGCCCGCTCAGCACTAACAGCAGTTCACTACCCGGCAATTGATACAACTTTTCGTTTTCCTGCATCAACGGCAGCAGCGTACGGCAAATTGAGCGGATACAGTGAACGCGCATCATTAAGCCGTAATGACGACTCATAAACTCAAGATTATCAATGCGCAGGCAGCAAAAACTCTTGCCCGCCTCTTGCTCCGGCGCTTGTTCCAACGCACGAAAGTTGGGTAGGAGCGTTAACGGATCTGTCAGCGCCTGCAAATGCCAGCGGCGATTAAGCCATTCACTGCGATGATAAATGCGCACCATATAGAGCAGGCAAACGCTAAAGGAAATCAGCACCGCAAGAATAAATGCCAGCGAATATTCGGTTTCCACCCCTTGCAAAAAGTTCTGGTTGTAATTCAGAAGGCAAAGCGTTGAAACAGCCCAGGTGAGATTTAAAAACGGATAGCGAAGCTTACCGACCCCGAGGGTAAAGATGATGAAGAAAACGGGTACCAGGTAACCGGCAATAAAGTCGTTTTCATAAGGTGTGCACAACAGAAGTAGCAGCACGCTTAACGCTGCCAGCCAGCTTAAGGTAAATGCGCGTTTCTCTTTGCCCAACGACGGAGCGATATCCCTGCGCCACAATATCTGCGCAAAGTGGGGACTTACAATCATGCGAGTGAGATAGTAGAAAAGCATGTTGTAAATCAGCACAGCGGTGAAAAGGCTTAGCAAATCAACGACCGTGAAAATGGCATCCGCATCGCCGAAAAAGGTGGATATCTTTAGCGGGAAATCAAAGAAGCTCCCCACAAGATACATGCTGCATTTGATGCCGATCGGCGTCACCAAACCAAGCCAGAACAGACGTTGCCAGACATATCGGCTGGTCAATCCATAACGCCAACGCGTCCCCAGCTGCCAGCGTAATATTGCGCAGGCACACAACACGACAAACGTCTGGCTACCGAGCATGACCGCAGTCTGTAAAAAAGAGAGATGAAAGTTCCACAGATTGGTGCAAAACATCCCGCATAAAACGGGAACGACACCGCGCCAGCCAAAGATAAACAAGATTGACAGCATTACGCACAGTGGCATCCACGCCAGAAAGATATAACTGGAATGGATAATGGCAAGTGGCGAAATAAAACGGGATAGCTGAATAAGTACCACGGTGAGCGTAAACGCTAGTGTGAATATCTTGATATTTTTTATCAGGTTATGCTCCACAAACATGAGTACACTACTCTCACTGATCGGGGTTTTCAGGCACACAAATAATAAGTTTATTCGCATCGCGAAGCAAACAGGGGGCCAGCCTGTTGCCGATTTTTCATCCAATGATGCTTTCACCAGGCGGCACTAACCCGGACGTAGACTGTATTACAAAAGCGGCAAAAAGCAGAGACAAAAAACCCCCGCTTTGCAGCGAGGGTTGGAAATTTGGTGGAGCTAAGCGGGATCGAACCGCTGACCTCTTGCATGCCATGCAAGCGCTCTCCCAGCTGAGCTATAGCCCCACGATGCGTTTACGTACCAAGTTTGCTGAGTGCAAAATTTGGTGGAGCTAAGCGGGATCGAACCGCTGACCTCTTGCATGCCATGCAAGCGCTCTCCCAGCTGAGCTATAGCCCCGTCACGTAAAGCTTGTCGAGTTGACGGGCGGCATCATATGAATTCCGCCCGAATGTGTCAACGGCAAATTGCAACGTGTAGTTTCAATCGCTGAAAAATCAGGCAAATGAACAATTTTGGAAAACCGCTCGCATTCAGTAGTTATTCATGTCACGGTTTCCTGTAAAGTGGTGTTATAAAATGAACTACTAATAGACCCACATACATTCAGGGAATTGTTATGTTCAAGGAGAGGATGACACCAGATGAACTTGCCAGACTGACCGGCTATAGCCGCCAGACCATTAATAAATGGGTACGCAAGGAAGGCTGGACAACGTCACCAAAACCTGGCGTCCAGGGTGGCAAAGCCCGACTGGTTCACGTCAATGAACAGGTTCGTGAATATATTCGCAATGCTGAACGTCCAGAAGGTCAGGGAGAAGCGCCTGCCCTTTCTGGTGATGCGCCGCTTGAAGTATTGCTGGTGACACTGGCGAAAGAGATGACGCCAGTTGAACAAAAACAGTTTACATCCTTGCTTCTGCGGGAAGGGATTATCGGATTGTTACAACGCTTAGGGATTCGCGATAGCAAATAATATGAAAAGATTACGCAATAAAATGACCACCGAAGAACTGGCTGAATGCCTCGGTGTGGCTAAACAAACTGTTAACCGTTGGATCAGAGAAAAAGGCTGGAAAACGGAAAAATTTCCCGGCGTGAAAGGCGGTCGTGCCAGACTTATTCTGGTCGATACGCAAGTTTGCGAGTTTATTCAGAACACGCCAGCCTTCCATAACACACCAATGTTGATGGAAGCTGAAGAGAGAATTGCTGAATACGCTCCTGGAGCACGCGCCCCGGCGTATCGACAAATCATCAACGCGATAGATAATATGACAGACATTGAGCAGGAAAAAGTCGCGCAATTTTTGTCACGTGAAGGAATTCGCAATTTCCTCGCCCGTCTCGATATTGACGAATCAGCATAAATAAAAAACGGCAGGATATTATCTCCTGCCGTTTATCTTTTTACACGCTAATTACTGCTGATTTTCGCGTTCAGCAATAAAATCCAGCGCTTTGTTGATACGCTCGATACTGCGGGTCTTACCAATTGCGTGAACGGTAACATCCAGTGCTGGAGACTGCCCCGCACCGGTTACGGCGACACGCAGCGGCATACCAACTTTACCCATACCCACTTCCAGCTCATCCGCCGTCGCCTGAATAGCGTGATGAACGTTTTCAGCGGTCCAGTCAGTAATCGCGGCCAGTTTGTCACGAACCACTTCCAGCGGCTGACGCGCTACCGGACGCAGATGTTTTTTCGCGGCGTCGGCATCGAACTCAGCAAAATCTTCGTAGAAATAACGGCAGCTCTGTGCCATCTCTTTCAGCGTCTTGCAGCGTTCGCCCAGCAGTTTCACCAGATCAGCCAGCTGCGGGCCGTTACGGGTATCGATATTTTCCTGCTCAATGTGCCACTGTAAGTGAGTAGCAACATACTCCGGCGGCAGCGCGTTAATGTAGTGATGGTTCAGCCACAGCAGCTTGTCGGTGTTGAACGCACTGGCAGATTTGCTGACGGCATTCAAAGTGAAGTATTTGATCATCTCTTCACGAGTGAAGATTTCCTGATCGCCGTGGGACCAGCCCAGACGCACCAGATAGTTCAGCAGTGCTTCTGGCAAATAACCGTCATCACGATACTGCATTACGCTGACTGCCCCGTGACGTTTGGACAGTTTTTTACCGTCATCGCCATTGATCATAGAAACATGCGCGTAAACCGGCACCGGCGCTTTCAGGGCCTTAAGAATGTTGATCTGGCGTGGCGTGTTGTTGATATGGTCTTCGCCACGGATAACGTGGGTGATTTCCATATCCCAGTCATCGACAACCACACAGAAGTTATAGGTTGGGGAACCATCGGTACGGCGGATAATAAGATCGTCCAGTTCCTGGTTGCTGAACTCGATCGGACCACGGATCTGATCGTCAAAAACAACAGAACCTTCCTGCGGGTTAGCAAAACGTACAACACACGGTTCATCATCAGCATGATGCTCATGGCTGTGGCGGCAGCGACCGTCATAACGCGGCTTCTCACCTTTCGCCATTTGCTCTTCGCGCAGCGCTTCCAGGCGCTCTTTAGAGCAATAGCATTTATAAGCAGTGCCCTCTTCCAGCATCTGATCGATCACCGCGTTGTAGCGATCAAAACGTTTGGTCTGGTAGTACGGACCTTCATCCCACTCCAGGCTCAGCCAGTTCATGCCATCCATAATGGCTTCGATAGCTTCCGGCGTGGAACGCTCAAGATCGGTGTCTTCAATACGCAGCACGAACTCACCGCCGTGGTTACGTGCAAAAAGCCAGGAGTAAAGAGCAGTACGCGCGCCGCCAACGTGCAGATAGCCTGTTGGGCTTGGCGCGAAGCGAGTTTTGATTTTCATGAAATGGCCTTACGTTTAGAAAGATGCCGACAACCGGCAAATCCTGGAAAAATTAAGTGGGCGATATTCTATCACTCCCGCCTGATTCCTCAATGTAGTTCGGGTTTCTACCTTACGCATTATTGTTTTCGTTGACAAATTGCGCAACACGGTCTGTTTTGCGATCATCTTGCTTAAATTTACGACGAACGAACAATTTCTTTAGAAAATGCGTTGACTCATTTTGAACTCTCCCTATAATGCGACTCCACACAGCGGGGGTGATTAGCTCAGCTGGGAGAGCACCTCCCTTACAAGGAGGGGGTCGGCGGTTCGATCCCGTCATCACCCACCAACTACTTTATGTAGTCTCCGCCGTGTAGCAAGAAATTGAGAAGTGGGTGATTAGCTCAGCTGGGAGAGCACCTCCCTTACAAGGAGGGGGTCGGCGGTTCGATCCCGTCATCACCCACCACTTTCTCGCCAGCTAAATTTCTTGTAAAAATGTGAAGTACCGAAGTGGGTGATTAGCTCAGCTGGGAGAGCACCTCCCTTACAAGGAGGGGGTCGGCGGTTCGATCCCGTCATCACCCACCACTTCGGGTCGTTAGCTCAGTTGGTAGAGCAGTTGACTTTTAATCAATTGGTCGCAGGTTCGAATCCTGCACGACCCACCAATGTAAAAAAGCGCCCTAAAGGCGCTTTTTTACTATCTGCGATACTCAAAGATTCGAACCTGCAGCAGGTTTGAGTTGAGCGCAGCGAAACAACGGAGCCGCTCGCGGCGACGGCCCGAAGGGCGAGCGAAGCGAGTCATCCTGCACGACCCACCAATGTAAAAAAGCGCCCTAAAGGCGCTTTTTTGCTATCTGCGATTTGCGAAATTGCCTGATGCGCTTCACTTAGCAGACTACTATTTCCGGCAATTCCTGTCTCCTCACCTACTGTGTCAATGCAGCCAACAGCTTAACCATCGCGGGCGTCACCTGCTGTGTTTCATAAACAATATATAAATCTGCAGGGATGCGCTGTTTGAGCGGACGGAAAATGACACCTGGCCAGTTCATTTGTGCGTAGCTGTCCGCTATCAATGTGATACCAATGCCCATACTGACCATAGCGAGTACCGTTTGCGGTTCATTAACTTCGCGAATAACAACCGGTGAAAATCCCACCTGCTGGCAAACTCGCTGCAAAAAATCCCAGTCAGTGTAAACGGGCGGCATTGTAACAAAATACTCGTCACGTAGCGCTTCCAGCGGGACGGTGGAAAATGATGAGAGATGATGCTCTTCAGGCATCGCCACCAGAAACGCCGATTCATGCAACCGTAAGCTGGTAAAACCAGTCGGTGGTTCTGTCGCCATTCGCCAGATCCCGGCATCAAGTTCGCGGCGTTCCAGCAAGGCCATTTGCATCGCGGGCATCTTTTCGCGAAAAAGAACGTCAACGTTAGGATTTTCCCTGAGGAATCGCCGCATAACCGGGCGCATCCGTCCCCACATTGCCGTTCCCACTACGCCGAGTTCAATCCGCCCTGCTTCTCCCCGACCTATTTGTTCAATCCGAGCCAATACATTATTAGCATTCACCAGCAATCGACGCGATTCTTCCATCAAGATTTTGCCCGCGTGTGTCAGTACGACGCTGCGCGAATGGCGAATAAAAAGCTGCGTGCCGAGTTGATTTTCCAGCTCTTTAATATGAATGCTGAGCGGAGGCTGAGACATATTTAAACGCGCTGCTGCGCGGCCAAAATGCAACTCTTCCGCTACAGCAAGAAAATAACGGAGCAACTTAAGATCTGTTCTGTATACGCGTTCCATAATTAAGTGCTCCATATAATAAATACATCGTATTAAATTATCATGGCATAAAGTATTTCACCACCAGATATCCGACATACATAAACACAATGGATAATATACCCGGTAATACATTTGGTACAGGAATAGGCAAGAGCACGATTGTAAACAAAGCACCAATACCAAAACCAACGCCGGAAGAAAATAAAATATCTTTCACTAATTAACCTTTATCATAAAAGCAGCTCTGAAGAGCAGAGCCGCGAATCCTTTTAATGAGTCACCGCTCGATGCTTTATCTTTTCAGGGTCATGATTATATTTAAACCCAAAGAAAAATATCACTGCGAGAAAAAGAGCATATCCTGCAAACACCAGCCAGATAGTTTGCCAGTCTTTTACGCCATCCACCGAAAAGTAATCTACTGCCATGCCACTCAGAATCGAGCCAACCCATGCGCCGACACCATTTACCATGGTCATAAAGAGCCCCTGCGCGCTGGCACGAATGCTGGAATCAACTTCCTGTTCGACAAATACCGAACCAGAAATATTGAAGAAATCGAATGCACAGCCATAAACAATCATCGACAGCAGCAGCAAAATAAATCCGGTTGTTGACGGATCGCCATAGGCGAAGAAGCCAAAGCGCAGCGTCCAGGCCACCATACTCATCAGCATGACGGTTTTAATGCCAAATCGCTTTAAAAAGAATGGGATAGTCAGTATAAAGCCCACTTCTGCCATCTGTGAAACTGACAGTAAAATGGAGGGATATTTCACCACAAAACTGTCAGCAAACTCCGGGTTACGGGCGAAATCATGTAGGAACGGATTACCAAAAACGTTGGTAATTTGCAGTACCGCACCCAGCATCATGGCAAAGAGGAAAAAGATGGCCATGCGTGGATTTTTAAACAGCACGAAGGCATCCAGACCCAGCTTGCTGGCAAGCGATGTGGTCGCTTTTTTCTCCGCAACCGGAATCTTCGGCAAAGTCAGCGCATAAGCCGACAGCAGCAATGACGCACCGGACGCGATATACAGCTGCAGACTACTCAATTCCAGATGCAGCAGGCTTACTGCCCACATCGCGACAATGAACCCCACCGTACCAAAAACGCGAATGGGCGGGAAAGCGGTCACCGGGTCAAGCCCTGCCTGGGCAAGACAGGAATAAGAGACGCTGTTCGATAACGCAATAGTCGGCATAAACGCCATCGCATTGACTAACATCACCCAAAACATCATATCCGGATCAGTTACGGATGCCGCATAAAAAAGTACGCCCGCACACACCAGGTGACACAGCATGTATGCACGTTCTGCGCGCAGCCATTTGTCTGCGATGATCCCCATTATACCAGGCATAATAATCGCGGCGATCCCTTTGGAACTGTAAACCATGCCAACATTAGCGCCGGTGAAATGAAGGGTATTAATCATGTAAGAGCCGAGGGTAACCAGCCAGCTCCCCCAGATAAAATATTGCAAAAAGGACATTACCTTTAAGCGCATCGCGATGCTCATAATCGTTTCCTTGTCGCATCATTTGGCCTCACCCGCGAGGCCGTTTCTTATTGTTTTTCTCAGGCAATTTTGCGCAGAAAGCCACAAATAAGGTTGATGAAGTTCTGCTTAGAGAGCTCCGCAGCCGCCAGCGTTTGCGCATGTGACAATTTCACATCGCTTAAACCTTCCGCCATATTGGTAATCGCAGAGACCGCAACGACTTTAAGGTCGCAATGGCGAGCTGAAATAACCTCAGGCACCACAGACATACCAACAACATCCCCACCAATAATTTGCATCATGCGAATTTCCGCCGCAGTCTCGAAATTCGGCCCCGGATACGAGACGAACACGCCCTCCGTCAGAGGGAAACCCTCTTCTTTCGCCACTTTTTGTAACAGTGCGCGGTATTCCGCATCGTAGGCATTTGCCAGTGAGAAGAAGCGCTCTCCAAAACGATCATCGTTAAGACCCACCATCGGCGTACCGGGCATGGTGTTGATATGATCTTTCAATGCGACCAGGCTGCCTGCCCCCACTTCCGGACGCAGCGAGCCTGCCGCATTGGTGCAGAACAGTAGCTCGCAGCCCAGCAGCTTAAAGGTACGAATTGCGTCAGTCATAATGGTCATTCCACGACCTTCGTAGAAATGTCCGCGACCTTTCATACATACCACCGGTACGCCCTGGAGATGGCCCAGCACTAACTCCCCCGCATGACCATGTACCGTACTTACCGGGAAGCCCGGCAGCTTTTCGTAGGAAATTGCGACAGCGTTCTCAATCTGATCGGCCAGCGCGCCGAGCCCGGAACCTAAAATAAAGGCCACTCGTGGCGTGAAATCAGGTTTATAAGTCTTGATAATATCTATGCAAAACAGCGGGTTATGAGAAAATTGAACCTGAGACATACATATCCTTTTTCTGTAGGGTGGAATCTAACGCCTTTTTATAGCGAGGTTGTCCCGGCTCTTACCAATACACTTTTCTCACGCATTCAATAGCGATTCGATATCGATGGATTTATATCTTTTCTCTATTAATCCACGGTAAAAACTGTATTGGCGATATTAATTCCTTTGCATTAACAATATGTCGTTTTTAGCAAACCACTTTATTAAGCAATCTACTAATAACGATCGGCATAGGGAATTATGCTATGAAAAAACATCTTTTAACTCTGACACTTTCCTCTATATTAGCGATACCTGTTGTATCTCATGCAGAATTTAAAGGCGGTTTTGCAGATATCGGCGTGCATTATCTGGACTGGACCAGCCGGACTACCGAAAAATCGTCGACCAAATCACACAAAGATGATTTTGGTTATCTTGAATTTGAAGGTGGCGCTAACTTTAGTTGGGGAGAAATGTACGGGTTCTTCGACTGGGAAAACTTCTATAACGGTCGCCATAATAAACCAGGTAGCGAGCAGCGTTATACCTTTAAAAATACCAACCGTATTTACCTGGGTGACACCGGATTTAATCTCTACTTGCATGCGTATGGCACCTACGGTTCTGCGAATCGCGTGAATTTCCACGACGATATGTTCCTGTACGGTATCGGCTACAATTTCACCGGCCGCGGTTGGTGGTTCAAACCGTTCTTTGCTAAGCGTTATACAGATCAAACCTATTACACTGGCGACAACGGCTATGTCGCCGGCTGGGTTGCAGGTTACAACTTTATGCTGGGCAGCGAGAAATTCACTCTTACCAACTGGAACGAGTACGAGTTTGACCGTGACGCTACCTATGCAGCGGGTAATGGCGGTAAAGAAGGGCTGAATGGCGCAGTTGCACTGTGGTGGAATGCAACATCACACATTACTACGGGGATTCAGTATCGATATGCGGATGACAAACTGGGCGAAGATTTTTACCAGGATGCGATAATCTACTCCATCAAATTTAACTTCTGATTGATTACTGCCGGGGCTCCCGGCAGTATGAATTCACTCTATATCTGATACAACGGATCCCCTTCCCGCCCAGCCATTAGCGCATTGCCCTGGTCTCGTACCACGTCCCATAAAGCTTCAGCGGCGGTGGAAAGTGAACGGTTCTTCCTGCGCACCAGCATCAACTGGCGTTCAACAACCGGCGTAATGCGCTTTACCACCAGTGGGCTACCTTCAGGCAATGGTAGCGCCAGTGCAGGAAGAATACTGATGCCGATGCCTGCGGCTACCATCGGGAACAGCGTCGCCGGATGTCCAATCTCCTGCACAATATTCGCCTGAATACCATTGCGCGCCAGCGCTGCGTCAATCAGCGGTCGGCTGCCTGACGCGTAATCCTGCAACACCAATTTCGCTCCCTGTAATGCCTGCCAGGGTACATAATCTTCCACGGCCAAAGCGCTATCGCGATGGCAAAGCAGAAAGAAAGGCTCGGAAAGAATCGCTTCACATTGCAGATCGCCCACTGGGCCTGGATCGATGACGATGCCAAAATCGACATCTCCCTGGCGAATACTTTCCATCACCCACTGCTGCGGACGATCGTGCAGGACAAACTGAATATCTGGATAGCGGCGATGGCTTTCAGCAATGCATTGCGGAATAAGATGCGCGGAAATGGTCTGGCTGGCAGCGACCCGAACTTTTCCGCTCAGTTGTTGCCCCATACGCCCGGTATCGCGCAACGTGCTGTTCAGTTCATCCAGCAGTCGCTCAAGACGCAAAGCCAGCTGCTGCCCTGCATCTGTAAGCACCACTTCACGCGTGGTTCTGTCCAGCAGGCGAACACCAGTATGATTTTCCAGTTCCTTCACACTGTGACTCACTGCCGACTGGCTCAGGCCGATACGCTCTCCTGCACGACTAAAACTTTTCTCCTGCGCTACTGTGACGAAAACCTTTAATTGTTTTAAAGAATAATTCATCTGTTTTCTTCATGAATGGATGCAATAAATCAATTTTATTTCTCAAACTGGAAGAAGCACAATAGAACCATCGATCATCTGGAGTCTTTATGAAACTTTTTCGTATCCTCGATCCTTTCACCTTAACCCTGATCACGGTGGTGTTGCTGGCCTCTTTCTTTCCGGCCAGAGGCGATTTCGTCCCCTTCTTTGAAAATCTGACCACCGCAGCTATTGCCCTGCTGTTCTTTATGCACGGCGCGAAGTTGTCGCGTGAGGCGATTATTGCTGGCGGTGGTCACTGGCGACTGCATTTGTGGGTAATGTGCAGCACCTTCGTGCTGTTTCCGATTCTGGGTGTACTGTTTGCCTGGTGGAAACCGGTAAATGTCGACCCGATGCTCTACTCCGGTTTTCTCTACTTGTGCATTCTCCCGGCTACCGTGCAGTCTGCAATCGCCTTCACGTCAATGGCGGGCGGTAACGTCGCGGCAGCGGTTTGTTCTGCGTCGGCATCCAGCCTGCTGGGGATTTTCCTTTCACCATTGCTGGTTGGTCTGGTGATGAATGTTCACGGTGCAGGGGGCAGCCTTGAGCAGGTCGGTAAAATTATGCTGCAACTGCTGCTGCCGTTTGTGTTGGGGCATCTTTCCCGGCCGTGGATTGGTGACTGGGTGTCGCGCAATAAAAAATGGATTGCGAAAACTGACCAGACGTCCATTCTGTTGGTGGTTTATACAGCGTTCAGCGAAGCCGTCGTTAATGGTATCTGGCATAAAGTTGGCTGGGGATCATTGCTGTTTATCGTGGTGGTCAGCTGCGTTCTTCTGGCTATCGTGATTGTAGTTAACGTCTTTATGGCACGCCGACTGGGCTTCAATAAGGCAGATGAAATTACTATCGTCTTTTGTGGTTCGAAAAAGAGTCTGGCAAATGGCATCCCGATGGCAAACATTCTGTTCCCCACATCGGTGATCGGTATGATGGTGCTGCCCCTGATGATTTTCCATCAGATCCAATTGATGGTCTGTGCGGTGCTGGCGCGTCGATACAAACGCCAGACCGAACAGTTACAGGCACAGCAGGAAAGCAGCGCCGATAAAGCTTAAAGCGGACGCTTCAGGGGCTGGACCAGTTGCGTCAGCCCCTCGGTTTTAATCAGCAGCGTGATTTGCATTAGCTCACCGAGCTTCCCTGCCGGGAATTCATCTTTGCGGGCAAACCACAGCAGATACTCCTCCGGCAGGTCGATTAAGCGACGCCCTTTATATTTGCCAAACGGCATTATCGTATTGGCTATTTCAATCAGCTGCTCTTTTTCCATCTCAGCTACCCAGCAAACGCAGCATTTCCGCTTCGTCGATGACTTCAATGCCCAGTTCCTGCGCTTTCGCCAGTTTAGAACCTGCCGCTTCTCCGGCAATCACCAGATCGGTTTTCTTCGACACGCTGCCCGCGACTTTCGCGCCCAGTTCAACCAGTCGAGCTTTAGCGTCATCACGCGACATCTGGCTTAAGCTGCCCGTAAGCACCACGGTTTTACCAGCAAACGGGCTGTCAATCTCTTCCGCGTTGATAACGATCGGCGCAGGCCAGTGAACACCTTCCGCCAACAGCTCGCTGATGACATTGCGGTTGCTTTCTTCGGCAAAGAAGTTGTGAACGTGGGATGCAACGACAATGCCAACATCAGGCACCTTTTGCAGCTCTTCAATCGAAGCGGCTTCCAGCGCTTCCAGCGTGCCGAAATATGCCGCCAGACCTGCTGCGGTGGCCTCGCCGACTTCACGGATGCCAAGTGCATAGAGGAAGCGAGCAAAGGTGGTTTCTTTCGCTTTTTCCAGCGCGTTAACCACGTTTTGTGCCGATTTTGGCCCCATACGCTCCAGTCCGGTCAGTTTGCCTGCGGTGAGTTTGAACAGATCTGCCGGAGTATGGACATATTCTTTTTCAACCAGCTGATCGATGATTTTGTCGCCCATTCCGTCAACATCCATCGCACGGCGGGAAACAAAGTGTTTCAGCGACTCTTTACGCTGCGCACCGCAAATCAGGCCACCGGTACAGCGGGCAACCGCTTCACCTTCCACACGCTCAACGTCAGAACCACATACCGGACAATGCGTCGGGAATACAACCTCACGGGTATCTTCCGGGCGTTCAGAAAGCACGACGTTAACCACCTGCGGGATCACGTCGCCAGCGCGGCGAATCACCACTTTATCGCCAATGCGTAAACCAAGACGTTCGATTTCATCCGCATTGTGTAAGGTTGCGTTACTCACCAGCACGCCAGCAACATGGACAGGTTCCAGACGCGCAACAGGCGTAATCGCGCCAGTACGCCCAACCTGAAACTCGACGTCACGCACAAAGGTCATCTGCTCCTGCGCCGGGAATTTAAACGCTACCGCCCATCGCGGGGCACGCGCGACAAAGCCAAGCTGCTCCTGCTGTGCCAGTGAGTTGACCTTAATCACCACGCCGTCGATATCAAAGCCCAGCGTCGGGCGGTCTTCTTCCACTTTGTGATAGAACGCCAGCACTTCTTCCGCCGATTCACAAAGCGTTACCCGATCGCTGACCGGCAACCCCCACTTTTTAAATTGCAGTAAACGGCCAAGATGAGTATCCGGCAGCTCGCCACCTTCCAGAACACCAACGCCATAGCAGAAAAAAGTGAGCGGTCGCTTCGCTGTAATACGCGGATCAAGCTGACGCAGTGAACCAGCTGCCGCATTACGTGGGTTAGCAAAAACTTTCCCGCCCGTGCGTCGCGCATCTTCGTTAATCTTTTCGAACCCCGCCTGCGGCAGGAACACTTCACCACGCACTTCCAGACGCGCCGGGATATTCTCTCCGTGCAGCTTCAGCGGAATGGCGCGAATAGTACGCACATTAGACGTGATATCTTCCCCGGTGGTGCCATCGCCACGGGTCGCGGCACTGACTAAAACGCCATTTTCATACAGAATACTGACGGCAAGGCCATCCAGCTTCAGCTCACAGCACCAGGTGACTTTCTCGTTGTTTTTCAGACGGTCCTGCACACGTTTGTTGAAAGCAAGAAAGCTTTCTTCATCAAAAACGTTATCCAGTGACAGCATTGGTACTTCATGGCGTATCTGGCTGAAAGCCGCCAGCGGCGCAGCGCCTACACGTTGAGTAGGCGAATCAGGCGTAATCAGTTCTGGATGTTTGGTTTCCAGCTCGCGCAGTTCGCGCATCAGCCTGTCGTATTCAGCGTCGGGAATTTCCGGCGCATCCATCACATGATAAAGATATTCATGATGGCGAAGCGTCGTTCGCAGTTCTGTCAGTTGTTGTTCGATTGATTCCATATCGCACCATCAATGCTAAAAACCCCCGACAAGCGGGGGTTCGAAGAGGAGTTAATTTGCCTTAAGTGTATCAGGCGTTGGCGTCTTTGACTTCGCGGATGATGTCCTGGTACTCGCGCAATTTCTGCGGAGTCATCATACGGCGCTGATCGTCAAGCACGACACCGCCCACTTCATCGGCAATATGCTGCGCAGATTGCAGCATCAGCTTGAAGTTCTGCAGCTCGTCACCGTAAGACGGTACCTGCATAAAGATAGTGACACCCGGAGTAGTGAAATCCTTCATTTCAGGATCAAAGGTTCCCGGTTTCACCATATTCGCCAGGCTGAATAACGCCGGGCCGCTGCCATCCGGGCTAAGATGACGATGGTAAATATTCATATCGCCAAAAATGAAGCCCGCTTGTTGAATGCTGTTAAGAAGCAGTTCACCGTTTAGCTCGCTACCGTGATGCGCCGCGACGTTCATGATAATCACCGCTTCTTTGCGCTTCGGTTTATCCATAACTGGAGCAGGTTCCGCTACAGGCTCAGGCTGTGGTGCCGCTACGGGTTCTGCAGGCTGGAAAGCCTGTTGTGCCGGTTGCGGTGCTGAATGCACAGGCTGCGGCGCTGGCGCGACCTGTGGCGAAACTGGCTGCTGCAACGGCTGTTCAGGCTGCGGCTGATAGGCAGGCTGCTGCACCGGCTGCGCTGGATGCGGAGCATGTTGCGGCGGTACCTGCGCTTCAGGCGGCTGCTGGACCGGTTGACGCGGCTGCGCAGACGCATAAGGCGGTTGGTACTGGTGTTGCGGCGACGGACGAGCAGCCTCATGCTCCTGAGCGTTAGCCGGGGCATGATTCACGCGGTGAACACGAACCTCACCAACGCCCTCATCATCTTCGACATCCTCGTCATAAGAATCGTCGTCACGTTTTGACTTCATTCGTTTTAATGGCCGATCGCGGAACATAGAAGATCGTTCTTTACGGCTGGTCCAGAAACCATGTACCAGTAAAGCGATTATGGCGATCGCGCCAACAATGATTAATATCAGACGCAAATCCTGCATCATTATATTCTCTGTTGTTCTAACACCTTGCCACCACGGCAAACATTTACTCACTAAGAGTATTTGCCGATTACCTCAAGTGCAAGTGCACTATTAACTTTCACAGCACAAAGATAGATGAAATCGTGCTTTTTGCTGTTTTTTCGAACATATCCTAACTGTCCATTGCGCAATTACCCGGTAAAATACGCAGAATTTTCCTGGGATTGGTCAAAAGGAGCTCATCCTGATTATGGTTTCATCATTCACATCTGCCCCACGCAGCGGTTTTTACTATTTTGCGCAAGGCTGGAAGCTCGTCTCGCAACCTGGGATTCGGCGTTTCGTTATTTTACCGCTGCTGGTCAATATTTTGTTGATGGGGGGCGCATTCTGGTGGCTCTTTACACAGCTCGATGTCTGGATCCCGACTCTCATGAGTTACGTTCCGGACTGGCTACAATGGCTGAGTTATCTGTTGTGGCCTCTGGCTGTCATCTCTGTGCTGTTAGTGTTTGGCTATTTCTTCTCCACGATTGCTAACTGGATTGCCGCTCCGTTTAACGGTTTATTGGCTGAACAACTGGAAGCACGATTGACTGGCGCTACACCGCCAGATACCGGGATTTTCGGTATCATGAAAGATGTGCCGCGAATCATGAAACGCGAATGGCAAAAATTTGCCTGGTATCTGCCGCGCGCAATTGTATTACTAATTCTTTACTTCATCCCTGGTATTGGGCAAACCGTCGCGCCGGTACTGTGGTTCCTGTTTAGCGCCTGGATGTTAGCCATCCAGTATTGCGATTACCCCTTCGATAACCACAAAGTGCCGTTTAAAGAGATGCGCACCGCCCTGCGCACACGCAAAATCACCAATATGCAGTTTGGTGCTTTAACCAGCCTGTTTACGATGATCCCGCTGCTTAATCTGTTCATCATGCCCGTTGCCGTTTGTGGCGCGACGGCGATGTGGGTCGATTGCTATCGCGATAAACACGCGATGTGGCGGTAACAATCTACCGGTTATTTTGTAAACCGTTTGTGTGAAACAGGGGTGGCTTATGCCGCCCCTTATTCCATCTTGCATGTCATTATTTCCCTTCTGTATATAGATATGCTAAATCCTTACTTCCGCATATTCTCTGAGCGGGTATGCTACCTGTTGTATCCCAATTTCATACAGTTAAGGACAGGCCATGAGTAAGATTTTTGAAGATAACTCGCTGACTATCGGTCACACGCCGCTGGTTCGCCTGAATCGCATCGGTAACGGACGCATTCTGGCGAAGGTGGAATCTCGTAACCCCAGCTTCAGCGTTAAGTGCCGTATCGGTGCCAACATGATTTGGGATGCCGAAAAGCGCGGCGTGCTGAAACCAGGCGTTGAACTGGTTGAACCGACCAGCGGTAATACCGGGATTGCACTGGCCTATGTAGCTGCCGCTCGCGGTTACAAACTCACCCTGACCATGCCAGAAACCATGAGTATTGAACGCCGCAAGCTGCTGAAAGCGTTAGGTGCAAACCTGGTGCTGACGGAAGGTGCTAAAGGCATGAAAGGCGCAATCCAAAAAGCAGAAGAAATTGTCGCCAGCAATCCAGAGAAATACCTGCTGCTGCAACAATTCAGCAATCCGGCAAACCCTGAAATTCACGAAAAGACCACCGGTCCGGAGATATGGGAAGATACCGACGGTCAGGTTGATGTATTTATTGCTGGCGTTGGGACTGGCGGTACGCTGACTGGCGTCAGCCGCTACATTAAAGGCACCAAAGGCAAGACCGATCTTATCTCTGTCGCCGTTGAGCCAACCGATTCTCCAGTTATCGCCCAGGCGCTGGCAGGTGAAGAGATTAAACCTGGCCCGCATAAAATTCAGGGTATTGGCGCTGGTTTTATCCCGGCTAACCTCGATCTCAAGCTGGTCGATAAAGTCATTGGCATCACCAATGAAGAAGCGATTTCTACCGCGCGTCGTCTGATGGAAGAAGAAGGTATTCTTGCAGGTATCTCTTCTGGAGCAGCTGTTGCCGCGGCGTTGAAACTACAAGAAGATGAAAGCTTTACCAACAAGAATATTGTGGTTATTCTACCATCATCGGGTGAGCGTTATTTAAGCACCGCATTGTTTGCCGATCTCTTCACTGAGAAAGAATTGCAACAGTAATGCCAGCTTGTTAAAAATGCGTAAAAAAGCACCTTTTTAGGTGCTTTTTTGTGGCCTGCTTCAAACTTTCGCCCCTCCTGGCATTGATTCAGCCTGTCGGAACTGGTATTTAACCAGACTAATTATTTTGATGCGCGAAATTAATCGTTACAGGAAAAGCCAAAGCTGAATCGATTTTATGATTTGGTTCAATTCTTCCTTTAGCGGCATAATGTTTAATGACGTACGAAACGTCAGCGGTCAACACCCGCCAGCAATGGACTGTATTGCGCTCTTCGTGCGTCGCGTCTGTTAAAAACTGGCGCTAACAATACAGGCTAAAGTCGAACCGCCAGGCTAGACTTTAGTTCCACAACACTAAACCTATAAGTTGGGGAAATACAATGTTCCAGCAAGAAGTTACCATTACCGCTCCGAACGGTCTGCACACCCGCCCTGCTGCCCAGTTTGTAAAAGAAGCTAAGGGCTTCACTTCTGAAATTACTGTGACTTCCAACGGCAAAAGCGCCAGCGCGAAAAGCCTGTTTAAACTGCAGACTCTGGGCCTGACTCAAGGTACCGTTGTGACTATCTCCGCAGAAGGCGAAGACGAGCAGAAAGCGGTTGAACATCTGGTTAAACTGATGGCGGAACTCGAGTAATTTCCCGGGTTCTTTTAAAAATCAGTCACAAGTAAGGTAGGGTTATGATTTCAGGCATTTTAGCATCCCCGGGTATCGCTTTCGGTAAAGCTCTGCTTCTGAAAGAAGACGAAATTGTCATTGACCGGAAAAAAATTTCTGCCGACCAGGTTGATCAGGAAGTTGAACGTTTTCTGAGCGGTCGTGCCAAGGCATCAGCCCAGCTGGAAACGATCAAAACGAAAGCTGGTGAAACGTTCGGTGAAGAAAAAGAAGCCATCTTTGAAGGGCATATTATGCTGCTCGAAGATGAGGAGCTGGAGCAGGAAATCATAGCCCTGATTAAAGATAAGCACATGACAGCTGACGCAGCTGCTCATGAAGTTATCGAAGGTCAGGCTTCTGCCCTGGAAGAGCTGGATGATGAATACCTGAAAGAACGTGCGGCTGACGTACGTGATATCGGTAAGCGCCTGCTGCGCAACATCCTGGGCCTGAAGATTATCGACCTGAGCGCCATTCAGGATGAAGTCATTCTGGTTGCCGCTGACCTGACGCCGTCCGAAACCGCACAGCTGAACCTGAAGAAGGTGCTGGGTTTCATCACCGACGCGGGTGGCCGTACTTCCCACACCTCTATCATGGCGCGTTCTCTGGAACTACCTGCTATCGTGGGTACCGGTAGCGTCACCTCTCAGGTGAAAAATGACGACTATCTGATTCTGGATGCCGTAAATAATCAGGTTTACGTCAATCCAACCAACGAAGTTATTGATAAAATGCGCGCTGTTCAGGAGCAAGTGGCTTCTGAAAAAGCAGAGCTTGCTAAACTGAAAGATCTGCCAGCTATTACGCTGGACGGTCACCAGGTAGAAGTATGCGCTAACATTGGTACGGTTCGTGACGTTGAAGGTGCAGAGCGTAACGGCGCTGAAGGCGTTGGTCTGTATCGTACTGAGTTCCTGTTCATGGACCGCGACGCACTGCCCACTGAAGAAGAACAGTTTGCTGCTTACAAAGCAGTGGCTGAAGCGTGTGGCTCGCAAGCGGTTATCGTTCGTACCATGGACATCGGCGGCGACAAAGAGCTGCCATACATGAACTTCCCGAAAGAAGAGAACCCGTTCCTCGGCTGGCGCGCTATCCGTATCGCGATGGATCGTAGAGAGATCCTGCGCGATCAGCTCCGCGCTATCCTGCGTGCCTCGGCTTTCGGTAAATTGCGCATTATGTTCCCGATGATCATCTCTGTTGAAGAAGTGCGTGCACTGCGCAAAGAGATCGAAATCTACAAACAGGAACTGCGCGACGAAGGTAAAGCGTTTGACGAGTCAATTGAAATCGGCGTAATGGTGGAAACACCGGCTGCCGCAACAATTGCACGTCATTTAGCCAAAGAAGTTGATTTCTTTAGTATCGGCACCAATGATTTAACGCAGTACACTCTGGCAGTTGACCGTGGTAATGATATGATTTCACACCTTTACCAGCCAATGTCACCGTCCGTGCTGAACTTGATCAAGCAAGTTATTGATGCTTCTCATGCTGAAGGCAAATGGACTGGCATGTGTGGTGAGCTTGCTGGCGATGAACGTGCTACACTTCTGTTGCTGGGGATGGGTCTGGACGAATTCTCTATGAGCGCCATTTCTATCCCGCGCATTAAGAAGATTATCCGTAACACGAACTTCGAAGATGCGAAGGTGTTAGCAGAGCAGGCTCTTGCTCAACCGACAACGGACGAGTTAATGACGCTGGTTAACAAGTTCATTGAAGAAAAAACAATCTGCTAATCCACGAGATGCGGCCCAATTTACTGCTTAGGAGAAGATCATGGGTTTGTTCGATAAACTGAAATCTCTGGTTTCCGACGACAAGAAGGATACCGGAACTATTGAGATCATTGCTCCGCTCTCTGGCGAGATCGTCAATATCGAAGACGTGCCGGATGTCGTTTTTGCGGAAAAAATCGTTGGTGATGGTATTGCTATCAAACCAACGGGTAACAAAATGGTCGCGCCAGTAGACGGCACCATTGGTAAAATCTTTGAAACCAACCACGCATTCTCTATCGAATCTGATAGCGGCGTTGAACTGTTCGTCCACTTCGGTATCGACACCGTTGAACTGAAAGGCGAAGGCTTCAAGCGTATTGCTGAAGAAGGTCAGCGCGTGAAAGTTGGCGATACTGTCATTGAATTTGATCTGCCGCTGCTGGAAGAGAAAGCCAAGTCTACCCTGACTCCGGTTGTTATCTCCAACATGGACGAAATCAAAGAACTGATCAAACTGTCCGGTAGCGTAACCGTGGGTGAAACCCCGGTTATCCGCATCAAGAAGTAATTCTTGCCGCAGTGAAAAATGGCGCCCATCGGCGCCATTTTTTTATGCTTCCGCCAGCGGCGGCAAAATCAATTCATCGCTCTCATGCTGCTGGGTGTAGCGCATCACTTCCAGTACGCGCAACCCCGCTCGGTGCACTGCATCGGTTAACGCCTTCCCTTTCAGCAAGCCACTGATGAGCTGAGCACAAAACAGGTCGCCAGTCCCTTTCAGGTCGGTTTTTACCCGTGAATGGGAAATGACATTCACGCTGTCGGCAGTGACCACCACAACCTGCATCTCCTGATTTTCTTCATTACCGGAGGCGCTGGTAACCACCACCCATTTTAATGTGTCTGAAAGCAGACTTTTTGCGGCAGCAATGGCACTGTCGAGATCGCGGCAATTTTTACCGGTCAGGATTTCCAACTCAAAGATATTGGGGGTAATTCCCTGCGCCAGCGGCAGTAAATATTGTCGATACGCTTCGGGAAGGTCAGGTTTGACATAAATTCCGCTATCAATATCGCCAATCACCGGATCGACCATGATCAATAGGTCAGGATGGTCTTTGCGTAGCGCAGTCAGCCACTCGGCAAGGATTTTGATTTGCGATGCCGTTCCCATATAGCCCGTGGTTACAGCACGAAGTTGGCGCAGCGCATCACGCTCCTGAAGCGCACGCAAATAGCCGCTAAACCATTCGTCCGGAATCGCACCACCGTAGAAAGTGTCATAATGCGGCGTATTGCTCAGCAATACCGTCGGCACGGCAAAGACATTCAGGCCGTTCTGTTTGATAGCAGGCACGGCAATGCTGTTGCCCACGCTGCCGTAAACCACCTGCGACTGCACGGCGACGATATCCGCCTGCAGTGCCCTACTCTTATCGTTAAACAACAACAAACTACTCATTTAATTTTTTCTCCTTGCCGATGATCCTCATCGTAATCCAACCGAAACTTTACCTGATTCTGGCAGTCAAATCGGCTATCACAAAACAAGGATAAGGTAATTCAATGAAGAAAATCATTTGTCTGGTCATTACACTACTAATGACACTCCCCGTTTACGCGAAGTTAACTGCCCATGAAGAAGCCCGCATCAACGCCATGCTGGAGGGATTAGCACAGAAAAAGGATTTGATATTTGTGCGCAACGGTGATGAACATACCTGCTATGAAGCGGTTTCTCATCTGCGTCTGAAGCTCGGCAATACCCGTAACCGCATTGACACTGCCGAGCAGTTTATTGATAAGGTTGCTTCGTCGTCATCGATTACTGGGAAGCCGTATATTGTGAAGATCCCCGGTAAGAGCGATGAGAACGCACAGCCTTTTTTACATGCGTTAATTGCGCAGACGGATAAAACGGTGCCTGCGCAATAATCTTAAATCCCCGCCCCCTGACTAAAATGCTCTTCCCCAAACACCCCGGTGGAAAGGTAGCGATCGCCACGATCGCAGATGATCGCTACCACCACCGCACCAGGGTTAGCTTTTGCCACCCGCAGTGCTCCGGCAACCGCGCCGCCGGAGCTGACGCCACAGAATATTCCTTCCCGCACCGCCAGTTCGCGCATGGTGTTTTCCGCATCGCGCTGATGAATATCCAGCACCTCATCCACCAGAGAAGCGTTGAAAATCCCCGGCAGATATTCCGTAGGCCAGCGGCGAATGCCGGGAATGCTGCTGCCCTCTTCCGGTTGCAGGCCGACAATGGTCACCGGTTTGGATTGTTCGCGCATAAAGCGTGAGACGCCGGTGATAGTGCCGGTCGTCCCCATGCTGGAGACAAAATGAGTGATGCGCCCGCCGGTTTGCTGCCAGATTTCCGGCCCAGTGGTGGTGTAATGCGCATAAGGGTTATCGGGATTATTGAACTGATCGAGCAGCTTTCCTTCGCCACGATTCGCCATCTCCAGCGCCAGATCGCGCGCACCTTCCATGCCCTGCTCTTTGGTGACAAGAATCAGTTCCGCACCATAAGCACGCATCGCCGCACGGCGTTCCTGGCTCATGTTGTCGGGCATCAGCAATTTCATGCGATAGCCTTTAAGCGCGGCAATCATTGCCAGCGCAATGCCGGTGTTACCACTGGTGGCTTCGATTAACACATCACCCGGTTTAATTTCCCCGCGCTTTTCCGCCTCGACGATCATCGAAAGCGCCGCACGATCTTTCACCGAACCTGCCGGGTTATTGCCTTCCAGTTTTAACCACACTTCACTGCCGTTATTCGGCCCCATTCGCTGCAATTTCACCAGAGGCGTATTGCCTATTGTTTGTTCTAATGTACTCACGATCTCTATCCATACGTGGTGTTGCCTGATGCGACGCTTGCGCGTCTTATCAGGCCTACAGGTTACAAACCTTGCCATTAAAAAGCCCGGATCGCGGGAAGCGCCTCCGGGCGTTTAACATTCACTCAACCTTTCAGGCGCTTTGTGCGAGAGCAAGTTCCTCATCGCGGGTTTCGATACGCTCGTCGCCGTTATACAGCCGCGCATGTTGCAGACCAACGAATAAACGCTCGCCACGCTGCGGGGCATCGTCGCCATGCATCACGACCGTCAGCGGTTCGTTGTACCACCCCAGCGGCTGCACCACTAATTGGGTGTAGTGACCTTTCGGGCTGGCTTCCAGTACCTGTACCGGCAGCGGCGAATCGAGGCTGGTACGGCGGCTGATATCCACTTCCCAAGGGCGCAGGAAGAGATCCACCGGCCCCTGATACGCAGGTGTGTAGCCCAGCGGCCAGCGATGCGCGCCAACATGGAACTGCCCGCCGCGAATGGTTCCCTGCAGGCGGTTCACTTCGCCCATAAATTCGAGCACAAAACGGGTCGCCGGTTCGCGCCATACCTGATCCGGCGCGTCAGCCTGTTCAATATTGCCCTGGCTCATCACAACTACACGATCAGCTACTTCGGTCGCTTCTTCCTGATCGTGGGTCACAAAAACGCTGGTGAATTTTAGTTCTTCATGGAGTTGACGCAGCCAGCGACGCAGCTCTTTACGCACCTGCGCATCCAGCGCGCCAAACGGTTCATCAAGCAGCAGAATTTGCGGTTCCACAGCCAGCGCGCGCGCCAGCGCCACGCGCTGTTTCTGGCCGCCGGAAAGCTGCGCCGGATAACGATCCGCCAGATGGGCAAGCTGGACCATTTCCAGCAATTTTGTCACTTTCGCTTTGATGGCTGCGGCATTCGGGCGCTCGCGACGCGGCAGCACCGTCAGGCCAAAAGCGATATTGTCGAACACCGTCATATGGCGGAACAGCGCGTAATGCTGGAACACGAAACCGACTTTACGATCACGTGCGTGCAGGCGGCTCACGTCGGTGCCGTGGAAGCGAATATGCCCGCTGGTTTGATGCTCCAGCCCGGCGATAATGCGCAGCAGCGTGGTTTTCCCGGAACCGGACGGCCCCAGCAACGCGACCATCTGACCTGAAGGAATATCCAGTGAGATATCGTTCAGCACCTGGGTGCGACCAAACGACTTCTTAATATTGGCAATCTCAATGCTCATGATGTTCCTCCTGCTGTGCGCGTTTTTCCTGATTCTCCAGGCGCCACTGCAACATACTTTTTAAAAACAGGGTGATAATCGCCATCAGCGTTAACAGCGCCGCAGCGGTAAAGGAGCCGACGGTGTTGTAGTCCTGCTCCAGCAATTCAATCTGTAACGGCAGCGACAGGGTTTCGCCGCGAATCGAGCCGGAAACCACCGACACTGCGCCAAACTCGCCAATCGCGCGGGCGTTGGTCAGCACCACGCCATAAAGCAGCGCCCAGCGAATGTTCGGCAATGTGACGCGGCGAAACATCTGCCAGCCAGACGCGCCAAGCAAAATTGCCGCTTCGTCTTCCTGGCTGCCCTGGCTTAACATCACCGGCACCAGCTCGCGCACCACAAACGGACACGTCACGAAGATCGTGACCAGCACCATTCCGGGCCAAGAGAACATAATTTGCAGATTATGTTCATCCAGCCAGCCGCCCAGCGGGCCGTTGGAGCCGTAGAACAGCAGATACACCAGACCGGCAACCACTGGCGATACGGCAAAAGGAATGTCCAGTAGCGTCAGCAGTAACTGGCGTCCGGGGAAGTTAAAGCGCGTCACCAGCCAGGCCAGCAGAATGCCGAACACCAGGTTCACCGGTACGGCAATCAGCGCAATCATCACCGTCAGCCAAATCGCGTGCAACATGTCCGGATCGGCCAGATTCTGTAAAACCGGCATCAGCCCCTTGCTGAATGCCTGCACGAAGATGTAAATCATCGGCACCAGCAGGATGAACGCCGAAACCAGCATCCCGATGCCAATTAGAAACCATTTGCCCCAGTTAATCGGGCGCGCGTCATAACGCTTCAATTGTGTCACTTCCGCCATTAATGACCTACCACACGCCGACCAAAGCGACTTTGCAGAGTGTTAATTGAGAACAGCAGTATCAGGGATGCCGCGAGGATCACCGAAGCAATCGCGCTCGCCGCCGGGTAATCAAACTCCTGCAAGCGCACAAAAATCATCAGCGACGTCACTTCCGTCTTCCACGCGATATTTCCGGCGATAAAAATCACCGCGCCAAATTCACCAAGACTACGGGTAAACGACAGCGCCACGCCCGCCACCAGCGCCGGAGAAAGCTCCGGCAGCACCACTTTGCAGAAACTCTGCCAGCGCGTTGCACCAAGTGTTTCCGCCGCTTCTTCATATTCCGGGCCTAACTCTTCCAGCACCGGCTGCACGGTACGTACCACAAACGGAATGCTGGTAAAGGCCATCGCCACCGCAATCCCCAGCCAGGTATAGGTGACTTTGATATCAAACTTCGCCAGCCATTCACCGTAAAAACCGTTTACAGAAAAGAGCGAGGCCAGCGTTAAACCGGCGACTGCCGTTGGCAGCGCAAAGGGTAAATCCATCAGCGCATCAAGCAGCGTGCGGCCAGGGAAGCGATAACGAGTTAAGATCCACGCCATCAGCAGACCGAAAACGCCGTTAAAAATCGATGCCACAAACGCCGACAGCAGCGTCACTTTGTAGGCTGCGACCACCTGCGGGTTGGTGATCACCTCCCAGTACTGCGCCCAGCTCATCTGGGCCAGCTGCATCACCAGCGCGGAGAGTGGCAGCAGCAAAATCAGGCAAACAAACAGCAGACTGGTGCCGAGGCTTAAGGTAAAGCCCGGCAGCACGCGTCTTGAAGAAACCGCAAACATCAGTTACGCCCCGCCGATAACAGCTTGTCTAACTCGCCGCCGCTGGTGAAGTGGGTTTTCATCACTTCCGGCCAGGAGCCAAATTTGTCTTCCACGCGGAACAGCTCGGTCTGCGGGAATTTGTTTTTCAGTTTGTCCATGACTTCCGGGTTATTTACGCGGTAGTAATAGTCGGTGATGATGGTCTGCGCCTGCGGGCTGTAGAGCCAGTTCAGGTAGGCTTTTGCTGCTTTTTCCGTACCGTTGGCCTGCACATTTTTATCGACCCACGCCACCGGGAATTCCGCCAGAATGTTGGTTTTCGGAATCACCACTTCAAAGCCCTGCGCTTCATACTGTTTGCGGATGTTGTTCACTTCCGACTCGAAGCTGATCAGCACATCGCCCAGGCCGCGCTCGGCAAAAGTGGTGGTCGCGCCACGACCGCCAGTATCGAACACTTCAACGTTTTTCAGGAACTGAGTCATAAACTGTTCGGTTTTGGCTTTATCACCACCGTCAGCTTTATCCGCTGCGCCCCATGCCGCAAGGTAGGTGTAACGCGCGTTACCGGACGTTTTTGGGTTCGGGAAAATCAGCTTCACGTCGGAGCGCACCAGGTCGTTCCAGTCGTGGATATTCTTCGGGTTGCCCTTACGCACCAGGAAGCCCATGGTGGAGTAGAACGGCGAGCTATTATTCGGCAGGCGCGACTGCCAGTCCGCCGGGATAAGCTTGCCTTTATCGTGCAGAATTTGTACGTCGGTCACCTGGTTATAAGTGACAACGTCGGCTTTTAAGCCCTGCAAAATTGCCAGCGCCTGTTTTGATGACCCGGCATGAGATTGTTTTATCGTCAGTTTGTCGCCGCCGTTATCTTTGGCCCATTGCTGTTCAAACGGCGGGTTCAGGGCGGCAAACAGCTCGCGGGAGACGTCATAAGAACTGTTCAGCAGTTCCGTTGCCTGTACATGGCCCGCCAGCAGCAGAGAAGCGACCAGCGCGAGTGAGTTCTTTTTCAGTAAGTTAACGGCCATTGCGCACCCTTATAAATTTAATGACTTTCTAATAGCCATCATATTTATAACGGACGTGAAAGGAGTAACGGTTTTATATACCGTTTGGTGATTTGGAAGTTGAAAAGGGAATAAGACGAAATCCTCCCCACAAATGCAGGGAGGAAACAGAGGTGAATCAGATACCGACGCTAACCGTCTCCGGCAGTGTGCTGCCGCCATCAATCACATTCTGTGTACCGGTTAAATAGCTGGATTCATCCGATGCGAGGAAGGCCGCCAGTTCGCCGACTTCCAGCGGATCGGCGAGGCGACGCAGCGGGATTGCTTTCGCCATTTCAGTCAGCACCGACTCTGGATCTTCCGGGTTCGACTGGCGGGCAATGCTTTCCGCCATTGGTGTGCGCACGTATCCCGGGCAAATGGCGTTAACGCGAATACCAGACTGCGCGTACTCCACCGCCAGCGATTTTGTCAGGCCAACAATCGCCGCTTTCGTTAAGGCGTACGCCGTTTCGCCAGGATCGGCCACCATATCACCAGTGACTGAAGACATCATCACAATGCGACCATCTTTGCGGGCAATCATCTCCGGCAGCACCGCCTTCGTGACGTTCCATACGCCTTTAATATTGATATCAATATGGAAATCGCGATCTTCATCGCTCATATCGAGGAAACTGCCCAGACGACAAACGCCTGCGTTATTCACCAGGATATCAATGCGCCCTTCTTTTTCCTTCGCGCGCTTGATAGCTGCGGCGACCGACGCCGGGTCACGCACATCGGCGACAACCGCCGTACAGCGATGACCACGACCACACAGTTCGTCCGCCAGCTTTTCGATCTCAGGGGAGATATCCAGCAAGATTAGGTTTGCGCCATGACGCGCAAAAGTTCTGGCAATTCCTTCGCCAATTCCCTGCAATGCGCCCGTAATCAGTGCTGTCTTGCCCGTGAGTTTACCCATTTTAATGCTCTCCTTGTTAATACAGAGCGTTACACTCCATTCCCTCTGAAAATACAGGATAAACAAAATATTGCTGCGGATCAGCTCACTAATTCAGGAAAATCTCAATCCAGTCGCTGCTTTATGCATCATTTCAGGCGTTGTGTTAGCTCACTGCTGCGCTGAATCATTTTCAATGACTCCACATCATTGAGTTGCACAAGACCAACAAACAGTAAATCGGTAACAGAATTTTGCGCCGTGCGGGTAGACATCGACGAGCTACGCCATTCGGTTTCACCGGAAACGGTATCGAGCGTGAAATGCGCCAGCCGCCGCAGCGGAGAGTCAGCCAGAGAAGTAATGGCAATCACCGTTGCCCCCTGCTTTCGTGCCGCTTCTGCGCACAAGACAATCTCTTTTTTACTGCCGCTGTAAGAGATAGCGATTTGTACATCGCCTTTTTTCAACGCCTGGGAAACGGTGGCTTGTACGTGCGTGTCGGCTTCGCAGGCCACGCGATAGCCAATTTTCATCAGTTTGAACGACAGATCGCGCCCCACCAGCGCCGACCCGCCCAGGCCCGTTATCTGGATAAACGGTGCTTTACTGATGACCTCAATGATTTTTTGCAGCCGCGCGTAGTCGAACAACGCACAGGTTTGCTCCAGCGCCAGCTCTTTTTCGCGATTCAGTTTGCGGGCAATCACTTCCAGCGAATCATCACTGGTAATCGAACTGTGCAGGTGCAGCGCCGTGGCATTCGTTTTCTCCTGGCTGGCACTGTATTCGCCTATTAACGCCATACGCAATTCAGTAAATCCTTGTGCGCCGAGCTTCTGGGCAAACTTCACAATACTCGACTGGCTGATGCCGAGCTGTTTCGCTATCTTGCGCGAAGAGACGGATTTCAGCTCACTCACGTTGGCCCGCAGAAAGTCAGCAATTTTTTGCTCGTTCTCGGTAAATTCACTTTCCGCATTGCGTATTTTCGTCAGGTACAACATCTTCCACTCTCCTGGGCTGGCAGCAAAAATTCCGCTTAAGTTCTTATGACGCTCTTCACACTCTGCGAGTGTAGACTCAATGATTCCTTTAAGTCTGTCAATTCGGGATATATGATTCCATACATCTGCAATTATTTGATCGTAAATAGTAAGGTCACCACCGATGCAACTTGAAAAGATGATTACCGAAGGCTCGAACGCCGCCTCGGCTGAAATTGACCGCGTATCAACGCTGGAAATGTGCCGGATTATCAACGATGAAGATAAAACCGTACCGCTTGCCGTTGAGCGCGTACTGCCGGATATCGCCGCGGCGATCGATGTTATCCACGCCCAGGTAAGCGGCGGCGGTCGTCTGATTTATCTCGGTGCGGGAACATCCGGTCGTCTGGGGATTCTGGATGCCAGCGAATGTCCGCCCACCTACGGCGTGAAACCGGGTTTGGTGGTTGGTTTGATTGCTGGCGGCGAATATGCCATTCAGCACGCGGTGGAAGGCGCTGAAGATAGCCGGGAAGGCGGTGTTAATGATCTGAAAAACATCGGCTTAACCGCGCAGGATGTGGTGGTTGGCATTGCGGCCAGTGGTCGCACGCCGTATGTAATTGCCGGACTGGAATACGCACGCCAGCTCGGCTGCCGCACAGTGGGAATTTCCTGTAATCCGGGGAGCGCCGTTTCAACCACCGCAGAGTTTGCCATTACACCGATTGTAGGTGCCGAAGTGGTTACCGGTTCTTCGCGGATGAAAGCGGGTACGGCGCAGAAACTGGTGCTCAATATGCTCTCCACCGGGCTGATGATTAAATCCGGCAAAGTGTTCGGCAACCTGATGGTCGATGTGGTCGCCACCAACGAAAAACTGCATGTGCGCCAGGTCAATATCGTTAAAAACGCCACCGGATGTAATGCCGAACAAGCGGAAGCGGCGTTAATTGCCTGCGAGCGCAACTGTAAAACGGCCATTGTGATGGTGCTGAAAAATCTCGATGCCGCAGAAGCTAAAAAACGCCTGGATCAACACGGCGGCTTTATTCGTCAGGTTTTAGACAAGGAATAACCCATGGCCAAAGAGATCAGCAGTGAACTTCTGAACACCATTCTTACCCGTGTCGGCGGACCGGGAAATATCGCCAGTTGTGGTAACTGTATGACGCGCCTGCGTCTGGGTGTACATGACAGTTCACTGGTTGATCCCAATATCAAAACGCTGGAAGGCGTGAAGGGCGTCATTTTGACCAGCGACCAGGTGCAGGTGGTTTTTGGGCCTGGCAAAGCGCATCGTGCCGCAAAAGCGATGAGCGAGCTGCTGGGAGAAGCACCGGTACAGGATGCCGCAGAAATCGCCGCCCAGAACAAACGTCAGTTAAAAGCCAAACAAACCTCCGGCGTGCAACAATTTCTCGCCAAATTCGCCACCATCTTCACGCCGCTTATCCCCGGTTTTATTGCCGCCGGTCTGCTGCTGGGGATAGCGACGTTAATTGCCACGGTGATGCACGTTCCGGCTGATGCTCAGGGCACGCTACCCGATGCGCTGAATTTTATGAAGGTGTTCAGCAAAGGCCTGTTCACCTTCCTGGTGATTCTGGTGGGCTATAACGCCGCCCAGGCGTTCGGCGGCACGGGCGTAAATGGCGCAATTATCGCCGCGCTCTTTTTGCTCGGTTATAACCCCGCTGCAACCACGGGTTACTACGCCGGATTTCACGATTTCTTTGGTCTGCCCATCGATCCGCGCGGCAATATTATCGGCGTGTTGATCGCCGCGTGGGCCTGCGCCCGCATCGAAGGCATGGTGCGCCGCTTTATGCCCGACGACCTCGACATGCTGCTGACCTCGTTAATCACCCTGCTGATCACCGCTACGCTGGCCTACCTGATCATTATGCCGCTGGGTGGCTGGTTATTCGAAGGTATGTCGTGGCTGTTTATGCACCTGAACAGTAATCCGCTCGGTTGTGCGGTTTTAGCCGGGCTATTCCTGATCGCCGTGGTATTTGGCGTGCATCAGGGCTTTATTCCTGTTTACCTCGCGTTAATGGACAGCCAGGGATTCAACAGCTTATTTCCCATCCTTTCAATGGCAGGCGCGGGCCAGGTGGGCGCGACGCTGGCGCTCTACTGGCGGGCGCAACCGTATAGCGCATTACGCAGTCAGGTCCGCGGGGCGATTATTCCAGGTCTGCTGGGCGTTGGCGAACCGTTGATTTATGGCGTCACCCTGCCCCGCATGAAACCGTTTATTACCGCCTGTTTAGGCGGCGCGGCGGGCGGTTTGTTTATCGGCCTGATAGCCTGGTGGGGTCTGCCGATGGGCTTAAACAGCGCATTCGGGCCGTCTGGTCTGGTGGCGCTGCCGCTGATGACATCCGCGCAAGGCATCCTTCCGGCCATGGCGGTATATGCAGGTGGGATTCTGGTGGCATGGGTTTGCGGGTTTATTTTCACCACGCTTTTTGGCTGCCGTAACGTCAATCTGGACTGATATTATGAAACGGACAATGCTCTATCTTTCTCTGCTGGCTGTTAGTTGTAGCGTCAGCGCCGCAAAATACCCTGTTCTGACAGAAAGTTCGCCAGAGAAAGCAGGGTTTAACGTCGAACGGCTTAACCAGATGGATCGCTGGATTAGCCAGCAAGTTGATGATGGTTATCCCAGCGTAAACCTGCTGATCATTAAAGATAATCAGATTGTGTATCGCAAAGCCTGGGGAGCGGCGAAAAAGTACGATGGCAGCGTGTTGATGGAACAGCCTGTCAAAGCCACCACCGGGACGCTGTATGACCTGGCCTCAAACACCAAAATGTACGCCACGAACTTCGCCCTGCAAAAGCTGATGAGCGAAGGCAAACTGCATCCTGACGATCGGATTGCGAAATATATTCCGGGGTTTGCCGATAGTCCAAATGACACCATTAAAGGCAAAAACACCCTGCGGATTTCTGACCTGCTGCATCACAGCGGCGGTTTCCCGGCAGATCCGCAATACCCGAATAAAGCGGTCGCGGGCGCGTTATATTCCCAGGATAAAGGCCAGACGCTGGAGATGATCAAGCGCACGCCGCTGGAATATCAGCCCGGCAGCAAACATATCTACAGCGATGTCGATTATATGCTGCTTGGATTTATCGTCGAGTCGGTTACCGGTCAGCCGCTTGACCGCTATGTTGAAGAGTCGATTTATCGCCCGCTCGGCCTGACACATACGGTATTTAACCCGCTGCTGAAAGGCTTTAAACCGCAACAAATTGCCGCCACGGAATTGAACGGCAATACCCGCGATGGCGTGATCCATTTCCCGAATATCCGCACCTCCACTCTCTGGGGTCAGGTGCACGATGAAAAAGCCTTTTATTCGATGGGCGGCGTTTCCGGGCACGCAGGTTTGTTTTCCAATACCGGCGATATTGCGGTGTTAATGCAAACGATGCTGAACGGCGGGGGCTATGGTGATGTGCAGCTGTTCAATGCGGAAACGGTGAAGATGTTCACCACCAGCTCTAAGGAAGATGCCACTTTTGGCCTCGGCTGGCGCGTGAATGGTAATGCCACCATGACGCCGACGTTTGGCACGCTGGCAAGCCCGCAAACCTACGGTCACACTGGCTGGACCGGAACGGTGACCGTTATCGATCCGGTGAATCATATGACGATTGTGATGTTAAGCAACAAGCCACATTCGCCGGTTGCCGATCCGCAAAAGAATCCCAATATGTTCGAAAGCGGTCAGTTACCAATTGCAACTTATGGTTGGGTAGTTGATCAGGTGTATGCGGCGTTGAAGCAAAAGTAATAAAAAGGCCAGTCAGTTTTGTTACTGGCTGGCCTTTAATCAATGAATCAGAAACGCTTACAGCGCCATCAGCTTGTCCAGCGACGGCGCGAAGTAATAGCCGCCGGTTACCGGTTTGGTGAAACGCAACATCGCATCACGCTTACCATCGGTATCGCCAAACATGCTCAGCAGTTGCTGCTCAATGTTATGCAGACGCGCGCAGTAGGCGCAGAAGTACAGACCGTGAGTGCCACTGGCGGTGCCGTACGGCAGGCTCTGGCGAACAATCTTCAGCCCTTTGCCATCTTCTTTCAGATCAACGCGGGTGAGGTGAGAGGTTTCCGGACGTTCGTCGCCGTCAATCTCTTCGTTGGCCTCTTTGGTGCGCCCGATCATCATCTCCTGATCGTGAACGCTCATCCGGTTGAGCTGCTTCAGGTTGTGCTCCCAACGCTGCACAAACACATAGCTGCCGCCGGCATCCACGCCGTCTTTGATAACCGCCACTTCGCGGCGCGTCTCTTCACCCGCCGGGTTTTCAGTACCGTCAACGAAGCCGCTCAGGTCACGCTCTTCAACCCAACGGAAGCCGTGGATCTCTTCTTTCACTTCAATGCAGTCACCAAAGGCTTCCATCGCCGCCTGGGCGACAGAGAAGTTTACGTCGTGACGCAGAGAAAGAATGTGGATCAACACATCGAACTGGGTCGTCGGCGCAAGGCCTTTACCGTAGCCCGGAAAATCTTTCAGCTCTTCTGCCCCAACGCCGCCGCTCAGAGCGCGCCAGGTGTTGTTACCAAAGGCAACCACCGCACCAAGATGCGCGTCCGGGAATTTCGCTTCAAAAGTTGCCAGTTTGTCGGCAAATGTTTTACTGGCCGCACGCAGGGCGTCAACTTCCCCTTTCACGTTGGCTTCGATCCAAATCGCCGCGCGGCAATGTTCTGGCAAAATGCCACTCTGAACCTGAGACATTGTTCCTCCTGAAAATAATAATGCCACGCAATCCGTGGCATTGTTGAGCGCTATTTTACGTGTTTTTTCGCGGCGGCGGTTTGTTCAGACGCAAATTAACGCCGCCAGATAATTTTACTGACTTTCCAGTTTTTCAGGGTATCGTCCGAAGGCATTAACCCTTCAGGACCACGCCATTCCCCGCTGAACTGGTAGCTAATATGTTGACTGCCTTCGGCTTTACATTCGACGGCACGATTATCATCACCATCAGCTTTTTGGCAATTGCCAAATGCTTTGCTGTAAAGGTCGCTAAACGGTGTACCGATTTTAACACCGGTGTCAGCAGGAATATCGCTATCCAGCACGTCAATGCGACTGATCGTGCCTTGATCGCCGTTAATCACCATCGCCACATTGTCGTCTTTCATCACTTCAAAAAAGCGCACCACGTTGCCGTTCGCGGTTTTCATTCCGCTGCGCAGGCGATAATCGCCATCAAGCGCATCAGCAATGGCTTGTTCTTGCAGTGGTGTGGACGCCGTTAATTCACCCACGCCCTGCTCGCTCACTTTGGTGGACGACCCAAACCAGTTCCACGGGTTAGCGGCAGACCAGTTAACTGACGACATCGTGGAACAGCCGGTCAGCATCAACGGCATAGCGCATAACATTAAACGCAGCGATTTCATGTCACTTCCTTTGGTTATTCAATAACGTTGCTTGGAGTGCAAATTCACCAAAAAGTGCCGTTAAAGGTTGATGACAAACACAAAATTGCCTGATGCGCTACGCTTATCAGGCCTACTTTCTCCTGCAATATATTGAATTTTCGATGTTTTGTAGGCCGGATAAGGCGTTCTCGCCGCATCCGGCATAAACAAAGCGCACCTCTGCGTTATTCTTTTTCTTCATTAAAACAAGCGCGTAAACGTCGATTGGTCAGCAGCCAGATTAACGCCACAATATCCGCCACTACCAGCGCCAGACCGATACCGCTAACGGATTCACCGTTCAGCCACAGCCACGGTTGCCAGCAAAGTAAAACCACCTGCGCCAACAGCAACAGAAAATAGAGTACACGCCAGGTGCGAGGAAACGTAGCCCGCCGACCGCTCAACAAAAACGCCAGCACCGCCGGAATGCCAGGAATCAGCCCCAGCCAGAAATTATCGTGATCGGGATAAAACAGATTTAGCAGCGCAGTACCCTGCTCGCGCGACGCACCGGCAATGACAAACAGCACCCAGGTTCGCGCCTGAAGCAATAGCACAAGCCAGAAGAGCAAGGGTAAACGCAGGCAACCGTGCGCATCATAATGGACAGGATGAAACTCAGTACTCTTCATCTTCAATCAAACGCTTACCCAGACTCAGCACGTCGGCGTGTTCATATCCCAGGCGTTCATACATTCCGAGCACCATGTCGTTATCTTCCGGCACATTGATCTGAATTTTCGGGCAGCCACGAGCAATCAGCTTTTTCTCCAGCCGATTAAGCAACGCATTGGCAATCCCACGCCCACGAAACTCTGGATGCACGCCAAGATAATAAGCAGACCCGCGATGCCCGTCATAACCGCCCATCACCGTTCCGACCACGTCACCGTTTACCTCAGCGACCAAAAACAAACTGACGTCATGGTTCATCTTACGCTCGATGTCCATTTCCGGATCGTTCCACGGACGCAGCAAGTCGCAACGCTCCCAAAGGGTGATGACCTCTTCGAAATCTTCCTGGCGAAATACGCGTATCTCCATGGTATTCGTTACCTTTTTGCGGGTTAAAAGGCTGATTATGGCGTGAACGGTCGAATTAGCCAATATCTGACGAAAATCGGTTGAAAAAGTGGCATAATGGGGAGTTGTCAACTATTGAAATGAAAAGTAAAACAATTCTCAACAGCAAACCGTCGTAACGGATTACGCGATACGATATAACATCTGGAACTTTATTATTACAACTCAGGCCGTATGAGCACTTTTAAACCACTAAAAACACTCACTTCGCGCCGCCAGGTGCTGAAAGCCGGTTTGGCTGCCCTGACGTTGTCAGGAATGTCGCAAGCCATCGCCAAAGACGAACTTTTAAAAACCAGCAACGGACACAGCAAGCCGAAAGCCAAAAAATCTGGCGGCAAACGTGTCGTTGTTCTCGATCCAGGTCACGGCGGAATTGATACCGGAGCGATCGGACGCAACGGTTCGAAAGAAAAACATGTGGTGCTGGCGATTGCTAAAAACGTCCGTTCCATTTTGCGTAATCATGGGATTGATGCGCGTTTAACGCGTTCTGGCGATACGTTTATCCCACTTTACGATCGCGTTGAAATCGCCCATAAACATGGCGCAGATCTGTTTATGTCAATTCATGCCGATGGCTTTACCAACCCGAAAGCTGCCGGTGCTTCGGTATTTGCCCTCTCTAACCGTGGGGCAAGTAGCGCAATGGCGAAATACCTGTCTGAACGCGAAAACCGCGCCGATGAAGTTGCCGGTAAAAAGGCGACTGACAAGGATCACCTATTGCAACAAGTGCTGTTTGATCTGGTGCAAACAGATACCATTAAAAATAGTCTGACGCTCGGCTCGCATATTCTGAAGAAGATTAAGCCGGTGCATAAACTGCACAGCCGCAACACCGAACAAGCGGCATTTGTGGTGTTGAAATCACCGTCGGTTCCTTCGGTGCTGGTGGAAACCTCGTTTATCACCAACCCGGAAGAAGAACGGCTGTTAGGCACGGCGGCGTTTCGTCAGAAAATCGCCACAGCGATTGCTGAAGGCGTGATCAGTTATTTCCACTGGTTCGACAACCAGAAAGCACATTCGAAAAAGCGATAAGTTATGAAACCCGACGCACACCAGGTTAAACAGTTTCTGCTCAACCTTCAGGATACGATTTGTCAGCAGCTGACCGCCGTCGATGGCGCAGAATTTGTCGAAGATAGTTGGCAGCGCGAAGCTGGCGGCGGCGGGCGTAGTCGGGTGTTGCGTAATGGTGGTGTTTTCGAACAGGCAGGCGTCAACTTTTCGCATGTCCACGGTGAGGCGATGCCTGCTTCCGCCACCGCTCATCGCCCGGAACTTGCCGGGCGCAGTTTCGAGGCGATGGGCGTTTCACTGGTAGTGCATCCGCATAACCCGTATGTTCCCACCAGCCACGCGAATGTGCGGTTTTTTATTGCCGAAAAACCGGGTGCCGATCCCGTCTGGTGGTTTGGCGGTGGCTTCGACTTAACCCCATTCTATGGTTTTGAAGAAGATGCTATTCACTGGCATCGCACCGCCCGTGACCTGTGCCTGCCATTTGGCGAAGACGTTTATCCCCGTTACAAAAAGTGGTGCGACGAATACTTCTACCTCAAACATCGCAACGAACAGCGCGGTATTGGCGGGCTGTTCTTTGATGACCTGAACACGCCAGATTTCGACCGCTGTTTTGCCTTTATGCAGGCGGTAGGCAAAGGCTACACCGACGCTTATTTACCAATTGTCGAGCGACGGAAAGCGATGGCCTACGGCGAGCGCGAGCGCAATTTCCAGTTATATCGTCGCGGTCGTTATGTCGAGTTCAATCTGGTCTGGGATCGCGGCACGCTGTTTGGCCTGCAAACTGGCGGGCGCACCGAGTCTATCCTGATGTCAATGCCGCCACTGGTACGCTGGGAATATGATTATCAGCCAAAAGATGGCAGCCCAGAAGCGGCGTTAAGTGAGTTTATTAAGGTCAGGGATTGGGTGTAACTCCCTCACCCCCACTCCCGCATCCGCTGATGCAGCGTCAGTGACGGCTTCTCGGAAAACAGCTGCTGGTAATCCGTGGCAAATTGCCCCAGATGCCAGAATCCCCACTGCATGGCGGCGTCTTTTACCGTCATACTTTGCGACCACGGACTTATCAGTTCGCGGCGTACGGCGTTCAGGCGAATGCGTTTCAGCCACGCGTTCGGGCCAATGCCTAAAATAGCGTGAAACGCGTTTTGTAGCGTGCGGCGGCTGACATGCAGTTGATTACACAAATCCAGCACCGTCACCGGTTCGGACATGTTTTCCAGCACATATTCACGGGCGCGGGAAAGCAATCGACGGTAACTCTGATGACTGATGCTTTCCGCCGTCACCATTGGTTGCGCTTCTTCCAGCATGGCCCCCATCGCCATTAGCAAATTATCCCCCAGCACTTTTCGCACTGCAGGCTGATGGAGATTTTCCGGATTCTCGCAAAACGTCGCCAGCGCCTGTTGGACAAAGCCCCACAGCGCGGCTTTATGCTGCTCTTTCACTTCCAGCGCCGACTGGTTACGCAACATATGTAATACCCGATCCGGGTTATGCAAAAAGTTAGCCTGCCGGGTGATGACATCTTCAGAAAGCACCACGCCCAGGATCGTGTAATCATCCGGCGTGCTCAGTTCAAATTCAGTGCCACCAGGGCGGGTGGCGATTTCCGCGCTTCCCAGACATTGCGAACCGATAAATCCCTGCTCACCGCGCGTCGCCGGAATGCCAAACCAGAACGAGTTCGGCCAGACCAGGCACGACTGACGCAGCGCCAGACCGGTGTATTCACGAAAAACCTGAATATCATCGAGTAGAATTTCCGTAAATTCACCATGAAACTTGCCCGGATGCAGCTGATCGTAAATCTGCTGCCAGGCGGTAATCGTTAAAGCATGTTCATAGACATCCGTTGTCTGTCGTTGATGAACATTATCCACTTCGACCTTCGGCGTGAGCTTCAGGTTTTCGGGTAAGGGTTCATGATAAAGATGGTGCAAATTGGCTGTACGGGTCTTTTTCATGATGTTAATGCCGGGTGTTGTAGGACACCCGGCACCTCCGACAGGTTAATGGGGCTTGAGACGATAACGACTACTGCGTTTACGTAACGTCCCGGCAGAAAAGAGCTGTTCGAGCGCATTTCTGGCTTTTTCCAGCGGCCAGCCAAAGTGGGCAGCCACTTCTCCTGCCGTCATTCCCTGACGTACTGATGTTAACAGCGCCAACAACTCGTCAGCAGATTCCGCGACGATAACTGGCGCGTCGGGTTCCCTTACGGGTTGCTTCGGCTGGCGGTTAAAGCCAGTAACCAGCCACTGGGTGTCATCGTCTGGCCGACCGATCTCCTTGCGGCTGATGACACGCCCGGTACGCATCGCGGCAGCACAACCTGCGTCCAGCGCCGCACGACACGCCGCCAGATCGCCTTCCACCACCAGCGTTAAGCGACCAGGGTCAAGCACTTCGTGACTGAGCAGACGAACGTTAGCTGCTTTGAGCATGGCATCCGCTGCATCTATCGCGGCGACCATGCCGTCCACTTCCAGCAATCCCAGTGCATTGATCATCGGCAACCTCCGTTACGCACGCTGGATTGGATTACACGCGATTTCCAGCACTGCATCGGTAAAGGCGTTACAGGCTGCTTTACACGCTGCCTGGCTACCGGTTAAAAATGCTGCCGAGTAGTTGGTTTCAGACGGTGGCGGGACATAGGTCGCCAGCTGTACGTCGGCAGACTTCAGGGCTGCATCAATGCCATAGGTCGCTTCCAGCGGCGGTGCCACCAGATACGCCATCGGATCGCCAAGCGTGATCCCGGCGGTTGATGAGAGATAAGAACCGGTACGCGAAACTACATGTGCCAGGAATGCCGTATCTTGCGCGTCATTAGCCCACTGGAAAGCTGCGCCATTTTCAATATGCGCAATCATCGCATCCAGACCTGCACGCACTTCCGCCGGGTTTGGCCCACCAAGCATAATCAGCACTTCACCGGCAGTCGGTGACGGGCCGTGTGCCGCTCCCGCATACAGCGAGCGACCATATACCACTTCGACCATCGCTTGTTTGGTCGCTTCGTCAGCCGCAATGTAGGTGACGTCGTCAGAATCGGCAGAAATCAGCCCGAGGCTACGAATATGCGGCGGCAATTTTAGTTCACGCGCAAATTCAGCGTTAACGGAGGCAATCACCCGCATGGCGGTTACCGACGGTCGAATCAAATCTAAAGCTGGCATGATGCCTCCTTATCGGGTCATGTTGATGCCGGATGCTTTCTGCTCCAGCATACGTTTCGCCAAATCCACAATGACGGCTGCGGCTTCAACCGGCGGCGTGCCGCCCTGGTGAATGTTAGAGATACAGGTGCGATCGGCCTCAACGGTGGTCGCCATACGCGGCGAGTAAACGGCGTAGCAGGAGAGGCTTTCTGACTGCCCTAACCCCGGACGTTCCCCCACCAGCAGGATCACCACTTTCGCGCCGAGGATCTCACCGATCTGATCTTCAATCTTCACGCGACCATAACGAACAAAGAATGGCGTGCCGACTTTCAGCCCGGCCTGTTTCAGGCCCGCCATCAGCGGCGGCAGGATCTCTTCGTAGTTAACGGTGATGGCATCAGTTGACAGGCCATCAGAAATAACGACCTGTACGTCCGGATTAGCAACACACTGTGCTTTCAGCGCTTCAACAGCTTCTGCACACAGGCGGCGGCCCATATCCGGGCGAGTCAGGTAGAGATTTTTGTCGCTAATTTCAGAGCGTACTTCCAGCAAGCCCTGCGCTTTCACCCACTCTTCCGGCACTTCTTTCAGTACGGTATCTTTCGAACGAGAGTGATCGGCCAGGAAACGCAGCAGCGCCTGGGTACGTGGACGCGGACCGGCACGACCGGTACAAACGCGGGCCACGGTGCTGCGGCGCAGTTCTGTTAATACGTCTGCGCGATGCGGGTTTTCAACACCAATCCACGCTTTTGCTTCAGCGGAACCTAAATCCAGCGCACAGCTTTCCGAGGTCACCGGTGCCGCACAGTTGGTGGTGGCGCACTTTGCTTCTGACGGCGCGGGGGCCGTTTGTCCCATTGACGCCATCACGCTGCGTACAATTTCTTCAATCTGTTTTTGATCCATGATGTGTTATCTCCGCGTCATCAGAAGAACAGTGACGGATCGCCCGCCCGTTTGGTCAGGCGACCGTTTGCCATAATGCCCATGCTTTCCAGCCAGCGTTCAAACTCCGGTGACGGGCGCAGGTTGAGTAACTGACGCACAGTGGCGGTATCGTGGAATGCGGTGGTCTGGTAGTTGAGCATGATGTCATCACCCAGCGGCATCCCCATGATGTAGTTGCAGCCTGCGGTGGCGAGCAGGATCATCAGGTTTTCGTTGAGGTTCTGGTCAGCGTCAGCGTGGTTGGTATAACAGCAGTCACAGCCCATAGAGATGCCGCTCAGCTTGCCCATAAAGTGATCTTCTAAGCCAGCACGGATAATCTGGCGGTCGTTGTAGAGATACTCCGGCCCAATAAAGCCGACCACGGTGTTGACGATAAACGGATCGTAATGACGCGCCAGCCCGTAGTTACGTGCTTCCATCGTTACCTGGTCTGCGCCGAAGTTAGCGCCAGCGGATAGCGCAGAGCCTTGTCCGGTTTCGAAGTAGAGGCAGTTTTCCCCGGCGATACGGTTGAACTCCGCGCCCACTGCGCGCGCTTCGTCGAGCATCGCCAGCTCCACGCCAAACTCTTTCAGCCCTTTTTCGCTGCCACAGATACTCTGGAAAATCAGCCCGCCCGGTGCGCCACGACGGATCGCTTCGATCTGGGTGGTGACGTGCGCCAGTACACAGCCCTGAGTTGGGATGTTGAATTTGTCGATCACGCCATAGATGGTATCCAACACGCGGCTTAAGTTTTCCACGTCGTCAGTCACCGGGTTAACGCCGATCACCGCATCGCCCACCCCGAAGGAAAGCCCTTCGTAGATTTGCGCGGCGATACTTTGCACGTCGTCACGGGTGTCATTTGGCTGCAAACGGGCGCTAAAGGTGCCCGGAATACCGATGGTGGTATTGGCCTTTTTGATTACCGGCATTTTCTTCGCGCCGTAGATCAGGTCCGCGTTGGAGCAAATCTTCGCTACCGCCGCGACCACTTCCGAGGTCAGCCCTTTGCGGGTAAAGGCAATGTCGTCCACGCTGGTTTCATCGCTCAGCACATACTCACGCAGTTCGCTGATGCTCCAGTTTTTAATCTGGTTGTAGGCCGTTTCGTTAACATCGTCCTGAATCAGCCGCGTCACGCAGTCATCTTCATAGGCAATCACCGGATTATTGCGGATGTCCGCTACGGTCATTTCCGACAACACCTGCTTTGCCGCCACGCGCTCCTGTGAGCTTGCCGCTGCGACGCCCGCCAGCACATCCCCCGAACGCAGTTCGTTGGCTTTAGCCAGCACCTCTTTTACATCCTTAAACTGATATACATTGCCGAACAATGTGGTCTTTAGTTTCATAAGTCGTTCCCTCAGGAAGGAAATGCGAGTGATTTCACCGTCACCGGCACAACCGATCCGCCAAAAAGAGGCGTACCAATGTCGATATAGTCCCCCGCGCGGACAATCACTTCGTCAATGACTGCCAACGGGAGTTGTTGTAGCTGTGGGCGCAACAACATGCCCAGAGCTTTACCAAAGTCCTGCCCGGCCACCACCAGCAGGGGATGCGGATTCGGAAAACGCGCGACGAAATCGACCAACGCGTTGATGACCGTCAGTACCGCGGCGTAACGCACAGGCAGCGAGGCGGGAAGCGCCAGCACGTACGCGTCAGTTTTGGGATCAAGATCCAGCTGAATCAGCGCCTGTTGCCAGGCCCCCACCAGATCCGTTTCATCAATCGGGATCGCCACCGGCAAATTGCGCAGCGGCAGTTGTACGCCCTCAAGCCAGATTGTGCTGCCAGAGAGCGAAAGGGTATGCGCGCCCGCGCCAATCACCGTGGCGCGCACGGTTTGCGCCGGAAACTGTACGTTCATCTCACGCAGGCGCGGATGGTCATGCAGCGCAGTTGCCAGCAGCGGGCCAATATCGGCAAAACAGAACGGGTCGGCGGGCTGGTGGCGATAACATTCGCCCACGCCGCCAGAAAGCGTAATGATTTCGGGCGTAACACCTGCGGGCAGCAAACCGGTTTGCATCAATGCCTGCGCGAGCGGTGAGAGCGTTCCGTCAATCACTTCGACAATCAGTTCTGCCATCCGCCGGGTCACCTGCACCAGCTGCGCGCCGGTCAGCGAACGGGCGTCGGTGCCTGCACCGAAGCACTCATCCACAATCATCTGCCCCGGTTTATGAGCGTAAACCACGCGCCCGTGGCTGTCGGTTTCCAGCAGGCGACCACCGACGTTGAGGCAGGCAGTGCCGCTGATTTTTCCGGCATCGAACAGGGCGTAGTTCGCGGTGCCACCGCCGATGTCGATATTCAGTACCCGACACAGCCGTTGTTCAGAAAGGGTTTGTGCCCCGGCTCCGTGACCGGCGATCACGGATTCGAGGTGCGGCCCGGCGCTGGCAACGACAAAATCGCCCAGCGACTGAGAGAGCGCCATCACCGCCGGGCGAGCATTGCGGGTTTTCGCGCTTTCACCGGTGATGATGATGGCACCAGAATCAACGCTTTCCGGCTCAATACCCGCAGCATGATATTGCTCGAGTATTAAGGTTTTCAGTTCCGCTTCTTTTAAACCGCCCTGTTTATCGACAGGGGTAAAGAACACCGGACTTTGCCAGCTAATTTCGCGTTTGATGAATTCGTAGCGCGGCACCTGCGACACCGCCGCACGGTTAACCAGCTCCAGCCGGGAGAAAATCACCTGGGTGGTGGTGGTGCCGATATCGATACCGACGCTCAATAGCTGGCGAGTGTTCACGATTGTGCCTCCGCTTCGGTTTTAGTCGCGGTCGCGTCTTCTTTTGGCACCAGCATCATCGCCACGCCAATCGCCGTTACGCCGCCGATCAACTTGCCGACAATCATCGGGAAGATCATGGCGTTCATGTTGGCAGCGGCGAAGCCTAAGTGGTCGCCCAGGGCGAAAGCAGCGGAAACGGCGAAGGCGCAGTTGATGACTTTGCCGCGGGTATCCATCTGCTTCATCATGCCGAACATCGGGATGTTGTTGGCAAGCGTTGCCACCATGCCGGCTGCCGCGATGTTGTTCATATTCAGCACTTTACCGACGCTCATCAGCGGTTTTTCAAACCAGCGGGTCAGCAGCAGCACCATTGGATACGCCCCTAACAGAACGCAGGAGATAGAACCGATAACTTCAATGGCGCGCATCACCTCACCGGGTTTATCGCCAGGGGCCATAAAGATAGGATCCAGACCGGGGATCAGTTCCCAGCCAAGCAGGAATTTCACTACCGCAGCGGCAAGACCGAGGGTGATCAATGCAACGAGGAATTTGGCGAAGATCTGGAAGCCGTTGATCATTTTTTCCGGGATGAATTTCAGCCCCAGCGCCACCAGAATCGCAACAATGATCACCGGGATCATGTTCATCAGGATCAGGGCGAAAGTGAATTCCACCGGCTGACCGTTGATCTGCACACCGGAGTACATAGCAACCAGACCACCAGCGATACAACCAATCGGAATGGTCACAATGCCCGCCAGCACGCCGAGCGCCAGATAACGACGGTCAGAAGGTTCGATAATGCCGAGCGCCACCGGAATGGAAAACACAATCGTTGGCCCCATCATCGACCCGAGAATTAACCCAGAGTATAGCCACGCTGCTACGTCGCCGCCCGCCAGCTCTTTGGCGAGGAAGAAGCCGCCCATATCGCACGCCAGCAGCGTTCCGGCGAACATTGACGGGTTTGCGCCGAGCATTTCGTAAACCGGGATAATTACCGGCCCGAGTACGTGAGCCAGTACCGGTGCCAGCGCGGTCATACCGACCATCGCCAGGCCCAGTGCGCCCATTGCCATAAAGCCTTCTTCGAACTGACCGCCTGATCCTTCGATACTTTTACCGAACTTACCGAGGAAACGAGCAGAACCGCCGAACTGCGACAGGATCCTGTCTACGGCAGCTATCAGCATAAAGAACATCATGATGTACATGATGATTTCGTTAATTCCCATCGCCTTTACTCCCTGTTAGTTGTTATTTATTAGCGGATGCTGCGTGAAGCCTTATCCGCACTACATGTGCAATCCCACAGACCGGATAAGACGCGGCATTTATTGCGCCGCCGCGTACAGGCCGACAATCTGTTCCAGGCTGGCGGTACGCGGGTTGCTGCGCAGACAAATATCTTCCTGCGCGGCCTGCGCCCATGCACCGTAATGCGCAGATGTCGCGCCAACATCGCCCAGTCGTTTACCAATCCCAACTTCCGCAATCAGCTCACTTACCGCGTTAATAGCGTCACGATCGTCGGATTTTTTAGTTCGCAGTGCCCGACCAATCTGACTAAAGCGTTCGCGACATACCATCCGGTTAAACTCCATCACCGTTGGCAGCAACATAGCGTTCGCCAGACCGTGCGGAATATGCAGCGCCGCGCCCGGCTGATGCGCCATCGCGTGGCACAACCCAAGACCCGCACTGGAAAACGCCATTCCCGCCATACATGAAGCCAGCAACATGCTCTCGCGCGCGGCAAGGTCGTGACCGTAGCCCACCGCTTTCGGCAGCGATTTGCCAATCATCGCAATGGCACCAATCGCCAGACTGTCGGTAAACGGTGTGGCGTTCAGCGCGCTGTACGCTTCAATGGCATGGGTTAACGCATCAATGCCAGTCATCGCCGTGACATGCGACGGCACACCTTCGGTCAGTGCGGCGTCGAGAATCGCCACATCCGGCATCAGCGAGGCATGGGCTAACACCTGCTTACGCCCGCTCACCGCATCGATAATCACCGTTACGTTGGTGGTTTCAGAGCCGGTTCCGGCGGTAGTCGGAATGGCAATCAGCGGCAAGCGCGATTGCAGAACGCTGGTTTCTGACATTTCTGCCAGCGTGCTATCCGGGTTTGTCACCAGCAACGCCACGGCTTTCGCCGCATCCAGCACCGAGCCGCCGCCAAACGCGATCACTCCGTCACAACCTGATTCACGTAACTGCGCCACGGCTGCACACACGTCGGTAATGCACGGTTCGCCCACCGGACATGGCCAGAGCGTCATGGCGATACCTTTAACGGCCAGGCTACGCGTCAGCCCGGCGGTCATCCCTGCCTGATGCAAAAAGCTGTCTGCCATCACGAACAGATGTTTCAGCCCACGAGTTTGCGCTTGCTGCCCGCAACTGCTCACCGAGCCCGGACCGCAAAGCGTCACCGGTGGAACGCTAAATGTTTTTACCCGTTGCAGATTCAGGGTATCGAACGCCTGAAAGAGCGCGGTCTGCAATTCATTTTGCATATAGCCCCTCCGCTTTCTCTCGCCCACTACTGGCGATCGCCAGCGGGGTCATAAACAAACTGTGCTGCGGTAAATGCACCTGTAACGCCGGGAATTGTTTGCGAAACAGTTCTGCCACGCCCGGTTGCATACAGGAGCCGCCCGCCAGCCATAAATCAGTAATGCCCTGCCCTTCAATATGCCGGGCGACAATGTCCGCCATTTTTTCGTACACCGGTTTCACCGCAGGCCAAATCTCTTCACCGTGACCGCGCTTGTACTGCTCTGCCTCTTCCAGCGGAATACGACGATTTCCGGCGAGAGTCAGAGAGATGTGATGTCCCCCAGTCGCTTCATCCGCCGAGTACGTCACCTGGCCCTTTTTCACGATGGCAATGCCGGTAGTGCCGCCGCCGATATCCACTACACCGGCGTTGTCCAGTTGCAGCAGATCCGCGACTGCGGTTGGCTCATCCAGCACATGGCTCACTTCCAGCCCGGCAGATTCCAGCACGTTGATGGAAATACGCGGGTCCGTACCTGGAGGAAATGAAGTCGCCGCATGGCTAAAACGACGACCGAATTGCTGCTCGAGCGTGTCGAGATGGCGACGAACAATGGTGACCGCGCCGAAGAAATCCCAGACGATGCCGTCGCGGACCACATCGGCCCAGTCGAGGCATACCGCCACCGGCTGACCGTCGCGGTCGACAACCATCGACACCACATCGCAGGTGCCCAGATCCACCCCCAGCCACAGCGGAGATTCCGTCGCGGCGGGCGTCTGGTTACACAGCGTTGCCACCGTTTGCAGACGTGGAGTGAGCCATTGTTCGTCGTGCGCCATCTGTTACTCCTTAAACAATGCGAAACGCATCGACTAATACACAGCGACGCAGACGGACAAACGTCCGCGCGCTGGTTACCCCTTCACCGGTTGGCGTGGTGATGGTCATGGTGGTCCAGCCTTCCCCGCCCAGCCCCAGCCCGGCAATGCACGGTCCGTTCTTAACGAAAATGCTGGTATCAATAGCATTCGCCATCTGGTTCATGTTTTCGATGTTGCGCGAGTGCATTGCCGCCGTGTGGTGGCAACCGCCTTCCAGTTTCACCGCCAGCGCAATGGCATCCGCCACGTTGGCGACGCGCACGACGGGCAGCACCGGCATCATCAGTTCGGTCACGGCAAACGGATGTTCTGCAGTGGTTTCCACAAACAGCAAACGCGTTTCTTGCGGCACGTTCAGGCCGATTGCCGCCGCGATTTTCGCCGCATCGCGACCAACCCAGTCACGGCTGACGGTGCCTTTTCCGCGCTCGTCGATATTTTTCAGCAACACCGGTTGCAGCTGCTGCGCCTGTTCTGCGGTCAGTTTCACCGCGTGCTGGCCTTCCATCAGACGCATCAGTTCATCGGCTACGCTATCAACAACAATCAGTACCTTTTCGTCGGCACAAATGATGTTGTTATCGAAAGAAGCGCCTTTGACGATGGACTGAGCGGCACGGGCGAGGTCGGCGGTTTCATCCACCACTACCGGCGGGTTGCCAGCGCCTGCGGCAATCAGACGTTTATTGGTGTGTTTACGCGCCGCTTCTACTACCGCTTCGCCGCCGGTCACCACCAGAAGGCCGATGCCCGGAAACTTGAACAAACGCTGCGCGGTTTCGATATCCGGATTTGCCACAGTAACCAGTAAGTTTTCCGGCCCGCCTGCGGCAACAATCGCCTGGTTGAGCAGCGTGATCGCCCGCTGGGAGACTTTTTTCGCCGCCGGATGCGGGGCAAAAATGACGCTGTTGCCCGCGGCAATCAGGCTGATGGCGTTATTAATTACGGTTGCCGCCGGGTTAGTGGACGGAGTTACCGAAGCCACCACGCCCCAGGGCGCGTTTTCAATTAAAGTCAGGCCGTTGTCGCCGGTCAGCACCTGCGGAGAGAGACACTCAACGCCTGGTGTGCCGCGCGCCTGAGCGACGTTTTTTGCAAATTTATCTTCAACGCGCCCCATGCCGGTTTCACTGACGGCAAGTTCCGCTAAATCTCTGGCGTGTTTTTCGCCTGCTTCACGAATGGCAGCAATGGCTAACTGGCGCATTGCCACGCTTTTTAACCCTTGCTGGGCGACTTTGGCTGCCGCAACGGCGTCATCCAGGGACGCGAAAACGCCCATCTCATGAACGGCGGCGGACGGCGTGTCACTGCTTTGCATTTTCAGCAGTACCGCTTTCACCACCTGTTCAATATCCTGTTGATTCATGATGTTCTGCCTTATTTGTGGAAAATTACCTGACCGCCAGACACCACCTCATCGACAATGCCAATCACGCACAGATCGACCGGTGACGTTTCGCTTTTATGCGCCTGGCGGGCGGAACTGCCACTCACCAGTAACACCCACTCCCCGGTTCCCGCGCCAATATTGTCGATGGCGACGGCGCATTGCCCGTCAGGATTACCTTGTGGATCAATCATTTCCACCATCAGCAATTTGTCATGCGCCAGTCCGTGATGGCGTACGGTACAAACAATTTGTCCAGTGACGACTGCCAGTTTCATACCCGCCTCCGTGGCGTATTTCAGGTAAAAGCTCCCCCTACCCTCCGCAGAAGGTAAAATGAAAAAGGAGAGAGCGTGACGCCCGAATCGACGTCACACAGGGTGATTACAGGTTGCTGCTATCGCCTTTCAGGCCGATCGGGAAGACTTCTTCCAGGTCGCCGTGCGGACGCGGGATAACGTGTACAGATACCAGCTCGCCGATACGCTGTGCCGCTGCGGCACCTGCATCGGTCGCGGCTTTACAGGCTGCAACATCACCACGAACCATGGCAGTACACAGGCCGCCGCCAATCTGCTTAACACCAACCAGCTTGACGCGCGCAGCTTTCACCATCGCGTCAGAAGCCTCAATCAGTGCAACCAGGCCCCGGGTTTCGATCATTCCTAATGCTTCCATTGTGCTTTCCTCTTTATCAGGGTCCAGAACGGGACCGTTCATTCAACCAGTGTTTGTAAACTGCTTTCGCGGTTCACTTCTGTCTGACGCGGCACAGCTGCCACCAGCGCCAGCTCGATAATTTCCTGCACGCTACAACCACGAGAGAGATCGTGCATCGGCGCGGCAAGTCCTTGTATCAGTGGCCCGACGGCACGATATCCGCCGAGTCGTTGTGCGATTTTGTAACCAATATTTCCGGCTTCCAGCGACGGAAAAACCATCACATTGGCCTTGCCCTGTAGCGGGCTGGCAGGCGCTTTTTGCGCCGCCACTTCCGGCACGAAGGCGGCGTCAAACTGTAACTCGCCATCCACCACCAGCTTTGGTGCGCGCTCACGGACGATTTCTGTCGCCTGCTGGACGTTAGCAACACAGGGGTGACGGGCGCTACCATTGCTGGAAAACGACAGCATCGCCACGCGCGGCTCTTCTCCGGTGATGGCGCGCCAGGTTTCGGCACTGGCAAGCGCGATATCCGCCAGTTGCGCCGCCGTCGGCTGTGGCACCACGCTGCAATCGGCAAAGCCCAACGCCGGGCCGCTGTACTGTGGCAGCATCAGGAAAATGGAAGAGAGCGTTTTACAGCCTGGCTGCAAGCCGATAATGCGTAATCCGGCACGCAGCACATTCGCCGTGGAAGAGAGGTTGCCCGCGATACAGACATCCGCTTTACCGGCGCTGACCATTGCGGCGGCGAACATCAGCGGATCGGTAAGTTTTTCCAGCGCATCCGGCGGCGTTTTTTCGCCCGCGCGGGCCAGCCAGCGATGAGCAAATTCTTCCCGCATTGCGAGGTTGCCATGCGGATCAATCACCTGTAGCCCGTCCATCGCCACGCCGTGACTGAGCGCAAACTGACGAAGTTCAAACGGATTGGCGACCAGAATGGGCGTTGCCAGACCTTGTTGATGTAAATATTGCGCAGCTTTCAGCACACGTTGATCTAACGCATCCGGAAAAACCACTCTGGCGGGCGCTCGCAACGCCAGTTCACGACAACGTTCAATAATCATTGCGTTTCCCCCAGTCGTTGTTGGATCTGCTTCACCGTTAGCGGCTTCTTCGTTACGCTCAGGATCATCATCACGTAGACCGTGCTCGAAAGGCGGTTCAGCGCCTGCAAGATGTCCGGGCGTAATACTTCAAAGCTGCGGGTGATAAAGACCTGCGCCGCTACGGTTTCGGTTTCCCGCACTTTGGTGCGTAGCAGATTGAGCAACGCAGCATCGCGCCCGTGGCTGGCTTCCGGCACCAGATGATCGTGGTCGAGATAGCGCAGCGGCTGATGAGAAAGCCGATGCAGATCTTCGTCAGAAAGCCCGACAATCGCTTGGCAGCCCAGCGGTTCCCCCAGCGCATCGGCACGCATAATGTTGCCAAGACGCGAACGGATATCCGCCAGCCACGGCTGCCACGGCTCCGCCAGTTCAATTTGCAGCCACACTGCCAGCGCAATGGTGCTGTCGAGAACCGCGCGAAAACCCAGACGCGGATCGCTTTTGGCGACCATTTTTTCCGCCGACAGGTGAGTCAGAGTATCTGGCTTTTTTGCCACCGGCTGGCGGCACAGTTCGCAGCACGCCTGCGGATGTTCATCGCTACTGGTCAGCCCATGAACGGGCTGCGGCTGCTGCTGTTCATCGTCAACAAACAGGCGGCCCTGCTCGTCAATAAACTTGATGCGCAGATGGCGGCTTTCCAGTAACTCCCGGGCAGAGGGCGTCAGGCGACTGTCCGCAGGGAGATGGATCTCTGCGCCTTCGCTGAGCGTATGGTTCGCTCTTAGCCATGCTTCGGTGATGAAATCTTTCATAGGGATTGCCAGTTAGCCGGCCAGGCGACATACAGGAATTTCACGCTGGATGTCGTACCAAATTCGATGCTGGAGCCTTTCGGGATAAACATCACGTCGCCTGCTTTGGCGATCATGGTTTGGCCTTCGTGGCGAACATGCAGCTCTCCTTCCAGCACCATGTCGATTTCGTCGTAGTTCAGGGTCCACGGGAAGAATGCGTTCTCCCACTGCATAAAACCGGCGGCCATGCTGCTGCCGTCGTCTCCGGTCACAAGATCAGTCAAGCCCACGCAATGCGGCTCTGCGCCGTCGAAACGACCAAACTTGACGCTACTGCCATCAATCACTTTGATGCCGCCTTTGCCGGTCACCGATTTGAAGCTCGGCTGCATTGCGCCCTGCTCCAGCGACTGTTTTTCCTTCATCACTTTTTCCATCAGCTGTGCGACCAGGCTTTCGGTAAACTGGCCTTCCGGCAGCTGGGCAATGATGGTTTCGCGGATGCGCTGGCTTTCGGTTTTGTCGGCTGGCACGCTGGCGGGCACGGACGCCGTTACCGGGATCGATTCATCACATTCGGTGATGGTAAAACCCAGTAGATCCGCCACTTCACGGGCTTCCGGGGTAATAATGCTGGCGCGCAGAACCACGGACATTGCCTGTTCGCCGCGCGCGTGTGCTTCACGAATATCATTCGCTGTGATGAGTTTTTTCACCTGCTTCCTCCTGTTTGGTGAGAGATGCCAGATAATCCACCAGTTGCTGCACGCTTTGCGGGTCGTGGCTGTTTAGCTCGAAAATCGGCTCTTCGAAACCCGTCTCAAGCAATAACTTTCGCGTTGCGGCGACGTCAGCATCTGGCATGTCCGTTTTACTGATGACGGCGATTTGCCGTTTGCTGACGCCAATATCCAGCAACCCGGCAGGCAACCGACTTTCCGGGTCATTTGCGCCATGGACATAGATCAGCATGTCTACATCCTGTAGCGTGGTAATTAAGGCGTGATACCAGCGGGGATGGTTAAAATATTCACCCGGCGTATCAATATCGCCCTTATCATTAAATTCCACGGCCTGTGTTTTTCTGGCGAGGGTATAATTCCCCTGCAACGCATTAAATAACGTTGTTTTTCCTGCCCCGACGCTACCCACAAACGCAATTCGTTTCATGAATGCCTCGTATTAACTTTTGGTCATTTCACAAAGCGTATAATTTAATAAGCGACCTAAACCGCTGACGGTTTGTGATAACGCTTCTTCTACTGCGCCCACCGAGCCATAAATCACCAATGCACCGCTGAATCGGTCGAGAAAACCGATATGCACATCAGCGGCTTTCAGCGCTAAATCACCGGCGATCATCGCCGTTTCGCCGGGAGTTAGCGTCATAATGCCAATTGCGCCCGCATCCGGAACGCCGATTTTCTTCGCCAGTTCCTCACCGGGATGCGCGATGAGATGCGCCAGTGTGACCTGTTTGCCGGGCACAAATTCCTGAATGATGCGTTCTTTATCCATGAGTCGCCGCCTGTGAAAAACTTTCGTGTATCGTGACAATTTTTCGTCAGAGTAAATAACAAAATTCGGCAAGCGCGTTTAAAAGGTGAGGTAGATCACTAAGAATGGAGAGATATTCGCTGTGGTGCATAAACTTTCATATGCAACGCATGAATATAAATAAAATAATATCGAGATATTATATAGACTGCTTTTTTTATTATTCGCAAACTCAGTAATAAGCTTTACTAATATATTGCAGCCAAACCGCTTACCCTGAATATTCAGGGTAAGCGTGAGAGTTAAAAAAGAATTACAGCGGTTGGGTTTGCGCTTCAACCACGGCCAGCGCCACCATGTTGACGATACGACGCACCGATGCGATCGGCGTTAACACGTGAACCGGTTTCGCCACGCCCATCAGCACCGGACCGACAGTCACACCTTCCGAGCTGGAAACGCGCAGTAAGTTGTAACTAATGCGGGCAGCTTCCATGTTCGGCATCACCAGAATATTGGCAGAACCTTTCAAAGGGCTGTCCGGCATACGGTCGTTGCGAATCGCTTCCACCAGCGCTGCATCGCCGTGCATTTCACCATCAATCATCAGATCTGGCGCACGATCCCTGACCAGTTCCAGCGCCTGACGCATTTTGCTCGACGACGGGCAGTCAGAAGAACCAAAGTTGGAGTGCGACAACAGAGCAACGCGCGGCTCAATACCAAAACGACGGACAGTTTCTGCCGCCATCAAGGTGATCTCCGCCAGCTCTTCTGCATCCGGTTCATCATTAACATATGTATCGGCAATAAAGGTGTTACCACTCGGCAGCAGCAGCGCGTTCATGGCACCTGCGGTGTGAACGCCATCACGATAACCAAAGACATTTTTCACCACGCTAAAATGTTCATGATAATCACCCACCGTACCGCAAATCATTGCATCGGCTTCGCCACGCTGAACCATGATCGCGCCGATCACTGTCGGGTTACTGATCAGCGCCCGCTGCGCCTGTTCCTGAGTGACGCCGCGACGCTTCATGATCTGGAAGTATTCGGTCCAGTACTCTTTAAAGCGCGGATCGGATTCGTTATTGACGATCTCAAAATCAACGCCCGCTTTGATCTGCAAGCCCAGTTTCTGAATGCGCATTTCGATCACGTTCGGACGACCGATAAGGATCGGTTTCGCCAGTCCCAGCGTTACCAGTTCCTGAGTGGCATGCAGAACGCGCGCCTCTTCCCCTTCCGGCAGAACTACGCGCTTCGGCGCTTTGCGAGCCTGGGAGAAAATCGGCTTCATAAACAGGTTGGTTTTGTAAACGAACTCAGTCAGCTTGTCGATGTAAACGTCGAAATCAGCAATCGGACGCGTCGCCACGCCCGACTCCATCGCGGCTTTAGCGACCGCAGGAGCGATCTTAACGATCAAGCGCGGATCAAACGGTTTTGGAATGATGTATTCCGGACCAAAGCTCAGATCCTGATCGCCATACGCTGAAGCCACCACTTCGCTCTGTTCCGCATGGGCGAGTTCTGCAATCGCACGTACCGCCGCCAGTTTCATCTCTTCGTTGATTGCGGTTGCGCCAACGTCCAGCGCGCCACGGAAGATGAACGGGAAGCACAGGACGTTGTTCACCTGGTTCGGATAGTCAGAACGACCGGTGCAAATGATGGCATCCGGACGCACTTCTTTCGCCAGCGGCGGCAGAATTTCCGGTTCCGGGTTCGCCAGCGCCAGGATCATTGGCGCACGAGCCATTTTCTTCACCATTTCCTGGGTCAGCACTTTCGGGCCGGAACATCCGAGGAAAATATCCGCGCCTTCAATCACATCATCGAGGGTACGTTTGCCGTCATCCACCACCGCATATGCGGCTTTGGTTTCCGCCATGTTTGGCTCACGGCCCTGATAGATAACGCCTTTTGAATCGCAAACCACGATGTTATGTTTTTGCAGACCCAGCGCTACCAGCAGGTTCATACAGGCGATTGCTGCGGCACCCGCGCCGGAAACCACCATACGCACGTCAGAGATGTTTTTCTCCACCACGCGCAAGCCGTTGAGGATGGCGGCAGTGCTGATAATTGCCGTGCCGTGCTGATCGTCGTGGAATACCGGAATATTCATCCGCTCGCGCAGTTTCTGTTCAATATAGAAACATTCTGGCGCTTTAATGTCTTCGAGGTTGATGCCGCCGAAGGTTGGTTCGAGCGCGGCGACAACTTCAATAAATTTGTCCGGGTCGAGTTCGTCAACTTCAATGTCAAATACATCAATCCCGGCGAATTTCTTAAACAGAACGCCCTTGCCTTCCATCACCGGTTTGCCTGCCAGCGCGCCAATGTTGCCTAACCCCAGCACCGCCGTACCGTTAGAGATCACCGCCACCAGGTTACCGCGGGCGGTATATTTGTAGGCTTTTAACGGGTCTTTTTCGATTTCAAGACAAGGTGCGGCAACGCCTGGTGAGTAGGCCAGCGCCAGATCGCGCTGTGTTGCCAGAGGCTTGGTTGGAGAAACCTGGATTTTCCCTGGAACTGGAAATTCATGGAAATCAAGTGCACTTTGTTTTAACTGGTCATCCATTTGGTTGTTCCTTTCACGTAACGTTCACAAATAAAGTGTGTGGGCAACAGCCCCTGCCCACAACGTGGCGCACATTATTACCCTGCCGGAGTCTACAGACTTTGAGCAAGTCAAAACTCTCACCATTAATATAATGTTTTGGTAATAATCCTATAACACTGATGTTACCTGCTTAATCCAGCAATACCATGCCTGTCTGCTATGCTTTTTTGATGCGTTTAGCGAAATTTCTCAGAAGTGTGAATTAACACACTCATCTAACACTTTACTTTTCAAGGAGTATTTCCTATGAACGAGTTAGACGGCATCAAACAGTTCACCACTGTCGTGGCAGACAGCGGCGATATTGAGTCCATTCGCCATTATCATCCCCAGGATGCCACCACCAATCCTTCGCTGTTACTCAAAGCTGCCGGATTATCACAATATGAGCATTTAATAGACGATGCTATCGTCTGGGGTAAAAAAAATGGCAAGACCCAGGAACAACAGGTGGTCGCAGCGTGTGACAAACTGGCGGTCAATTTCGGTGCTGAAATCCTCAAAATCGTACCCGGTCGCGTGTCAACAGAAGTTGATGCACGCCTCTCTTTTGATAAAGAAAAGAGTATTGAGAAGGCGCGCCATCTGGTGGACTTGTATCAGCAACAAGGCGTTGAGAAATCACGCATTCTGATCAAGCTGGCTTCGACCTGGGAAGGAATTCGCGCGGCAGAAGAGCTGGAAAAAGAAGGTATTAACTGCAACCTGACGCTGCTGTTTTCTTTTGCACAGGCACGGGCCTGTGCGGAAGCAGGCGTTTTTCTGATTTCGCCGTTTGTCGGGCGTATTTATGACTGGTATCAGGCACGCAAGCCGATGGACCCGTATGTGGTGGAAGAAGATCCGGGCGTTAAATCGGTGCGCAATATCTACGACTACTATAAGCAACACCACTATGAAACCATTGTGATGGGCGCGAGCTTCCGTCGCACCGAACAAATCCTCGCCTTAACCGGCTGCGATCGACTGACTATCGCACCGAATTTGCTGAAGGAGCTGCAGGAAAAAGTTTCGCCAGTGGTACGTAAATTAATCCCACCTTCTCAGACGTTCCCACGCCCAGCTCCCATGAGCGAAGCGGAGTTCCGTTGGGAGCACAATCAGGATCCGATGGCGGTAGAAAAACTGTCTGAAGGCATTCGTCTGTTCGCCGTTGATCAACGCAAACTGGAAGATCTTCTTGCCGCCAAACTATAAACCAGCCACGGAGTGTTATATGTCCCGAAAAGACCTTGCCAATGCGATTCGCGCACTCAGTATGGATGCGGTACAAAAAGCCAATTCTGGTCATCCCGGCGCGCCGATGGGCATGGCTGATATTGCTGAAGTGCTGTGGAACGATTTTCTTAAACATAACCCTACCGACCCAACCTGGTATGATCGCGACCGCTTTATTCTTTCCAACGGTCACGCGTCAATGCTGCTCTACAGTTTGCTACATCTGACGGGCTACGACCTGCCGCTGGAAGAACTGAAGAACTTCCGTCAGTTGCATTCAAAAACCCCAGGCCACCCGGAAATCGGCTATACGCCTGGTGTTGAAACCACCACCGGTCCACTTGGACAAGGTTTGGCGAACGCCGTCGGGCTGGCGATAGCAGAGCGTACGCTGGCGGCGCAGTTTAACCAGCCAGATCATGAAATTGTCGATCACTTCACCTATGTGTTTATGGGCGACGGCTGCCTGATGGAAGGTATTTCCCACGAAGTCTGTTCGCTGGCGGGCACGCTGGGACTGGGCAAGCTGATTGGTTTTTACGATCACAACGGTATTTCGATTGATGGAGAAACCGAAGGCTGGTTTACCGACGATACGGCAAAACGTTTTGAAGCCTATCACTGGCATGTGATCCATGAAATCGACGGTCACGATCCGCAGGCGGTGAAGGAAGCGATCCTTGAAGCGCAAAGCGTGAAAGATAAGCCGTCGCTGATTATCTGCCGTACGGTGATTGGCTTTGGTTCGCCGAATAAAGCAGGTAAGGAAGAGGCGCACGGCGCACCGCTGGGGGAAGAAGAAGTGGCGCTGGCACGGCAAAAACTGGGCTGGCACCATCCGCCATTTGAAATCCCTAAAGAGATTTATCACGCCTGGGATGCCCGCGAAAAAGGCGAAAAAGCGCAGCAGAGCTGGAATGAGAAGTTTGCCGCCTATAAAAAGGCTCATCCGCAACTGGCAGAAGAGTTTACCCGTCGGATGAGCGGTGGTTTACCGAAGGACTGGGAGAAAACGACTCAGAAATATATCAATGAGTTACAGGCAAATCCGGCGAAAATCGCTACCCGTAAGGCTTCGCAAAATACGCTTAACGCTTACGGGCCGATACTACCGGAGCTGCTCGGCGGTTCGGCGGATCTGGCTCCCAGCAACCTGACCATCTGGAAAGGTTCTGTTTCGCTGAAGGAAGATCCGGCGGGCAACTACATTCACTACGGGGTGCGTGAATTTGGCATGACCGCTATCGCCAACGGCATTGCGCACCACGGCGGCTTTGTGCCGTATACCGCGACGTTCCTGATGTTTGTTGAATACGCCCGTAACGCCGCGCGAATGGCGGCACTGATGAAAGCGCGGCAGATTATGGTTTATACCCACGACTCAATTGGCCTGGGCGAAGATGGTCCGACGCACCAGGCTGTTGAGCAACTGGCCAGTCTGCGCTTAACGCCAAATTTCAGCACCTGGCGACCGTGCGATCAGGTGGAAGCGGCGGTGGGCTGGAAGCTGGCGGTTGAGCGCCACAACGGACCGACGACACTGATCCTCTCCAGGCAGAATCTGGCCCAGGTGGAACGTACGCCGGATCAGGTTAAAGAGATTGCTCGTGGCGGTTATGTGCTGAAAGACAGCGGCGGTAAGCCAGATATTATTCTGATTGCCACCGGTTCAGAGATGGAAATTACCCTGCAAGCGGCAGAGAAATTAGCAGGAGAAGGTCGCAATGTACGCGTAGTTTCCCTGCCCTCGACCGATATTTTTGACGCTCAGGATGAGGAGTATCGCGAGTCGGTGTTGCCTTCTAACGTTGCGGCTCGCGTAGCGGTGGAAGCAGGTATTGCCGATTACTGGTACAAGTATGTTGGTCTGAAAGGGGCAATTGTCGGGATGACGGGTTACGGGGAATCTGCTCCGGCGGATAAGCTGTTCCCGTTCTTTGGCTTTACCGCCGAGAATATTGTGGCAAAAGCGCATAAGGTGCTGGGAGTGAAAGGTGCCTGATGGTGATCGCCGGATGCTGATTGCCGGATGCGACGCTGACGCGTCTTATCCGGCCTACAGCGTCTTATCCGGCCTACATGTCCCCGCCATTTTGTTTAACGGGTGATCCACAACGTGGGCCAGGCATCTGGCCCATGCCAGTTATCGCAGGTGGGTTCTGCGGCGTAACGCACCAGGCGAAAACGCTGACCGTCAAAGCGCCAGCGCGCCTGAATGCCACAATCGCTTAATCCGCGCCCTTTCGCTAAGGTCACCAGTTCACGCGATTTCTCATCAAATGTTGCGTTCATCAGTTCCAGTTCATTCGTCTCCTGACCGTTGTTGAACGGCAAACGCAACCGAACCGGGCGCGAAGCCAGCGGCTTTTTACGCGACACAATCCATGCCAAATCAATGGTGTTATAGGCCCCTGCCTCACAGCTAATCATCATCAGCGCTTTATCATCAGTCAGCGCAGTGACATTCACCTCACGACGCAATGGATCAAGCGAGCAGCGCAGACCATTCATCCGCCAGTTTCCATAATCCAGCAAATCGTTGCGTTCTTCGAGTGAGAGTGGCGTCGGCGTTGGGTTAACCACCGCGACCTCTTTCAGCGCAGGCGCGGGCGGTACGCTGAGCGGCGGTTCGTCCCCTTTCTTTATCCACGCGGTTTCACTGCCAACGCGCTTTTGCTGAGCATCAATAAACAACAACGCTGCTTTTAAGCCACTCAGAGAAATGGTCTGATCGCCATCGCGTAAGGTGATTGCCTTCCCTTCCTGAATCATCTGCAAAAACGCGGTGATGGTTGCCGTATCATCGGTTACTAATAACCATGGTGAAATCCACCACTTGTCACCACTTAACGCCAACGGCTCGCCATCTAACAGCAGCCGTGGCGCTATCTCCCCTTCTGACGCCTCCGGCGACTTCAATCCGCCGCGCTCAATACGTAAAACGGCATCGGTATGCGCCCCGGCGCTGCGGCTCAGGGTCATCACCAGTCCATTATGATCGCCCGTATTACGCGCCACGCAGAAATTTTGGTTATTACAGGTGACCTGCCAGTCGGAAAACGCCCGTTGCGCTGGTGCCGCCCACACCAAAGACGTCGGCAACAAAGCGAAAAAAAAGAGAAGGAAAATGCGATAGCGCATGGACGGTACGACCCCAGAAGTTCAAACAAACAGCACAAGTCGTATCTTCGTTGCGCAGGTAGCGCGGCTCAATCGGATTTGTCGGATTGAGCCAATAATAAACAACGAAATATTATTGTTATTTTTCAGTCCATTAAATGTGACGTTTGCAAATAGTTAAGCAATAACACCGTCTTACCGTCACGTATCTCGCCGGTTTTGATCATCTCCAGCGCCTGGCTGAACGGCAGCTCGAGCACTTCAATATCTTCATCTTCGACACCGCCACCGGCGTTAGCGCGCTGATTGTCACTGTATTCGGCGATAAAAAAGTGGATTAGCTCAGTCACACCGCCTGGCGACATATACAGTTCAAATAATTTGCGCACTTCACCCACTTCATAGCCCGTCTCTTCAATCGCTTCTTTGCGAATACACACTTCCGGTTCGTCGTTATCCAGCAGCCCGGCGCAGCTTTCAATCAGCTGCCCGCTTTCATTGCCATTAACCCAGGTAGCGACACGGAACTGACGAATCAGAACCACGGTCTTTTTCTTCGTGTTGTACAGGAGGATCGTCGCACCATTGCCGCGATCGTACACTTCACGTTTATGGCGGATAACTTCGCCGTCTTTGCGCGTGAGATCGTAAGTAATGTTGTGCAGGGTGAAATAGTTATCGGAGAGAATTTTGTCTTTAATGAGGGTGATTTGTTGCGTCATACCGACTCCACAGCGCGAAATGAACAATTATCTTACGCTGTGAAGTCGGGTTTGTCTGCGCAGGCTATCAGTGAGATTTGACTGATTTTACCCCCAGCCAGTCAATAATCCCCTGTGCCGCATGACGTCCTTCTGCCATTGCGGTAACCACCAGATCCGCACCACGCACGGCGTCACCACCAGCGAAGATTTTCGGATTGGTGGTCTGGTAACGGTACTGGCTTTCCACATCCGCGATGATGCGGCCCCATTTGTCTACCGTTACACCGTGCGACTCCAGCCACGGCATCCCGTGCGGATTGAAGCCAAACGCCATAATCACCGCGTCGGCTGGCATGACAAATTCACTGCCTTCCACCGGCACTGGACGCCGACGCCCCTGGGCATCCGGCTCGCCAAGACGCGTGCGCAGGAAACGAATCCCGCAGACGTGACCTTGTTCATTCAGCTCAAGCGCCACCGGCTGGACGTTAAATTCGAAGTTGGCCCCCTCTTCGCGGGCGTTCTTCACTTCTTTCTTCGAGCCTGGCATGTTAGCTTCATCACGACGATAAGCGCAGGTGACGTTACTCGCGCCGTGGCGCAGTGCTGTACGCACACAGTCCATCGCGGTGTCGCCGCCGCCCAGTACCACGACGTTAAGTCCGGCGGTATTGATAAACGGCTCTTCCGGTAGCTCTTCGAGCCCCATCACCTGTTTAGTGTTGGCAATGAGGAACGGCAGCGCGTCATAAACGCCCGGCGCATCTTCATTGGGTAAACCCGCTTTCATGGAACGGTAAGTGCCTACGCCAACGAAGACCGCGTCGTATTGTTCCAAAAGCGAATCCAAAGAGACATCTTTACCCACTTCACAATTGAGTTCGAAGTGAATCCCCATCGCGCTGAAGATTTCCCGACGGCGTGCCAGCAGGGATTTATCCAGTTTGAAAGAAGGAATGCCGAAAGTGAGCAAGCCACCGATTTCTGGATGGCGATCGTACACCGTCACCCCCACGCCATTGCGGGTCAGAACATCCGCACAGGCCAGCCCTGCCGGACCTGCACCGATAATCGCCACCCGCTTGTCCACTTTGGTGACATGGCTTAAGTCAGGACGCCAACCTTTCGCCAACGCCTGATCTGAAATGTAGCGTTCAATGTTGCCGATAGTTACCGCGCCGTGCTCATCGCGAATAGTACAGGCACCTTCACACAAACGGTCTTGCGGACAAACGCGTCCGGTAATTTCCGGCAGGGTGTTGGTCTGGTGAGAAAGCTCGACGGCGGCGTCGATGTTTCCGGCTTTCACCAGTTCAATCCACTGCGGTATATGGTTATGCAGCGGGCAGGTCCATTCACAAACGCTGTGCTCGCCGCACTTAAGGCAGCGCGAGGCTTCCCGTTGTGCCTGGTCGGCGCGAAATGGCAGATAAATTTCATCAAAACCGGTTTTGCGCGCTTCAATCGCCAGTTTATCCGGCTCGCCACGCGCGGGCGTTGCCTGCATTTGTTCGACTTTACTCATTACCGGCATTTCTTGCGCCGCGGTACTGGCATGCCACGGTTGATGTTCCTGACGCGCGGTGCGCAAGCGGCGGGATTTCGCCATGCCGGAGAGTGCGACGTCAGTGACCAGTTGCAGCGCGTCCGCCGGGCAATTCTCAACACAGGCAGGACCGTTTTCGCGCCCCGCACAAAGGTCGCATTTATGCGCCGTGGCTTTTACTTTTCCTGCCGCGACGGGTGTCAGGACGATTTGCATCGTACCAAAAGGACAGGCCACCACGCAGGATTTACAGCCAATACACTTTTGCTGATTGACCTGAATGCTGTCATCAACGTGGCTGATTGCGCCATTAGGGCAGCTACGGGCGCAGAGCGCATCTTCACAATGGTGACAGGTCACTGCACTACGTTGCTGTTGATGTTTGATAACCGTAATTCGGGGATGAAAATGGTGTTGGCTCAGGACATGTTGCTCATCATTGTGAGCCATGACACAGGCGATTTCACAAGCATGACAACCCAGACATTGCTGACTGTTGGCCATAATAAAACGATTCATAACGACCTTCTTTTTTGGTTGTAAAAACCTTATTCTTTATATGAGTGTTGTTATTACCCGACTTACAGGGGAATCGGCAATGTTCATGTGCCCAGAATAAGTAACTATTTCGCTATAAACTGTGGCAGATCAAATAATCCCATCACTGACTAAATTGCGTTTCAGCGAACTGGAACATTAATGATTTTTTGTGGAGAAGACGCGTGTGATTGTTAAACGACCCGTCTCGGCCAGTCTGGCCCGGGCCTTTTTTTACATTGTGCTGCTGTCGATTCTTTCCACGGGTATCGCTCTGCTAACTCTGGCGAGCAGTTTGCGCGACGCTGAGGCTATCAATATTGCCGGATCGCTGCGTATGCAGAGTTACCGCCTGGGCTACGACTTGCAAAGTGGCAGTCCACAACTCAATGCACATCGCCAGTTATTTCAGCAGGCACTGCATTCACCGGTATTAACCAACCTCAACGTCTGGTATGTGCCAGAAGCAGTAAAAACTCGCTATGCGCATCTGAATGCCAACTGGCTGGAGATGAATAATCGGCTCAGCAAGGGCGATTTGCCGTGGTATCAGGCCAATATTAATAATTATGTTAATCAGATAGACCTGTTCGTACTGGCTTTACAGCACTACGCTGAACGCAAAATGCTGCTGGTGGTGGCGATTTCCCTGGCTGGCGGCATCGGTATTTTCACGCTGGTCTTTTTTACTTTGCGCCGCATACGCCATCAGGTGGTTGCCCCGCTGAATCAGCTGGTTACCGCCAGTCAGCGTATTGAACACGGGCAGTTCGACTCGCCGCCGCTGGATACCAACCTGCCGAATGAGCTTGGTCTGCTTGCAAAAACCTTTAACCAGATGTCGAGCGAGCTGCATAAATTGTACCGTTCGCTGGAAGCGTCAGTAGAAGAAAAGACCCGCGATCTCCACGAGGCCAAGCGTCGTCTGGAGGTGTTGTATCAGTGTTCGCAGGCGCTGAACACTAGCCAGATTGATGTGCATTGTTTCCGCCATATTTTGCAGATTGTTCGCGACAATGAAGCGGCTGAATATCTGGAGTTAAATGTCGGTGAAAACTGGCGGATTAGCGAAGGGCAACCAAACCCGGAATTGCCGATGCAGATTTTACCGGTGACAATGCAAGAGACGGTTTACGGCGAACTGCACTGGCAAAATAGTCACGTTTCATCATCAGAACCGCTGCTTAACAGCGTTTCGTCGATGCTGGGACGCGGTTTGTACTTTAATCAGGCGCAGAAGCATTTTCAGCAATTATTGTTGATGGAAGAACGTGCGACCATCGCCCGCGAATTGCACGACTCGCTGGCTCAGGTACTTTCTTACTTACGTATCCAGTTGACGTTACTGAAGCGTTCGATACCGGAAGATAACGCCACCGCACAAAGTATCATGGCCGATTTTTCCCAGGCGTTGAATGATGCTTATCGGCAGTTACGCGAGCTGTTGACTACTTTCCGCCTGACGCTGCAGCAGGCGGATCTCCCCTCCGCATTGAGGGAAATGCTGGATACGTTACAAAATCAAACCAGCGCCAAACTGACCCTCGACTGCCGTCTGCCAACCCTGGCACTGGATGCGCAAATGCAGGTGCATTTGTTGCAAATTATTCGCGAAGCGGTGCTGAATGCGATGAAGCACGCCAACGCCAGCGAAATCGCCGTCAGTTGCGTCACCGCGCCGGACGGCAATCACACGGTTTATATCCGTGATAACGGGATTGGTATCGGTGAACCGAAAGAACCCGAAGGTCATTATGGTCTGAATATCATGCGCGAACGCGCGGAACGGCTAGGTGGGACGCTGACTTTTTCACAACCTTCCGGCGGCGGCACGTTAGTGAGTATTAGCTTTCGCTCTGCGGAGGGTGAGGAAAGTCAGTTAATGTAATGCCTCCTACTGACCAAAGAATACTTGCACTTAAGGTTCAGTATAAAAGGGCATGATAATTTACATTAACTCCTTTTTTTCTCCACGATTGGCTCGTACCTTGCCGCTACAGTGAAGCAAGTTAAGCCTACAACGATACGCAGAAACACGAGGTCCTCTTTTAATGGCGAATTTCTTTATTGATCGCCCCATTTTTGCCTGGGTGCTGGCAATCCTGTTGTGTCTGACAGGTACCCTGGCGATTTTTTCATTGCCCGTTGAACAATACCCCGATCTCGCGCCACCGAATGTGCGAGTGACCGCTAACTATCCCGGCGCATCGGCCCAGACGCTGGAAAACACCGTGACCCAGGTTATCGAGCAAAATATGACCGGCCTCGATAATCTCATGTATATGTCATCTCAGAGCAGTGGCACCGGTCAGGCATCTGTCACTTTAAGTTTTAAAGCAGGCACCGATCCGGACGAAGCCGTGCAGCAAGTACAAAACCAGCTGCAATCAGCCATGCGAAAGTTACCGCAGGCGGTGCAAAATCAGGGCGTGACGGTGCGTAAAACCGGCGATACCAACATTCTGACCATTGCCTTCGTCTCTACCGATGGTTCGATGGATAAACAGGATATTGCTGATTATGTTGCCAGTAATATTCAGGACCCGTTAAGCCGCGTAAATGGCGTCGGGGATATTGATGCCTATGGTTCGCAATATTCCATGCGTATCTGGCTGGACCCGGCGAAACTCAACAGTTTCCAGATGACAGCTAAAGATGTCACTGATGCCATTGAGTCACAGAACGCGCAGATTGCGGTTGGGCAACTTGGTGGTACACCTTCCGTCGATAAGCAGGCGCTCAACGCCACCATTAACGCCCAGTCACTGCTGCAAACACCAGAACAGTTCCGCGATATCACCTTGAGGGTGAATCAAGACGGCTCAGAGGTAAGGCTGGGCGATGTCGCCACCGTCGAAATGGGGGCGGAGAAATACGATTATCTTAGCCGCTTCAATGGTAAGCCAGCCTCCGGGCTGGGGGTAAAACTGGCCTCCGGCGCAAACGAAATGGCGACAGCGGAGCTGGTGCTCAATCGTCTCGACGAGCTGGCGCAGTACTTCCCGCACGGACTGGAATACAAGGTGGCGTATGAAACCACCTCGTTTGTTAAAGCCTCCATTGAAGACGTGGTGAAAACGCTGCTGGAAGCTATCGCTCTGGTTTTCCTCGTTATGTATCTGTTCCTGCAAAACTTCCGCGCCACGCTGATACCCACTATCGCCGTGCCGGTGGTGTTGATGGGAACCTTCTCCGTACTTTACGCCTTCGGTTACAGCGTCAACACCTTAACCATGTTCGCGATGGTGCTGGCGATCGGTCTGCTGGTGGATGACGCCATCGTGGTGGTGGAAAACGTCGAACGTATTATGAGTGAGGAAGGACTCACTCCTCGCGAAGCCACACGTAAATCGATGGGGCAGATCCAGGGGGCACTGGTCGGGATTGCGATGGTTCTTTCGGCGGTATTTGTACCAATGGCCTTCTTCGGCGGCACCACCGGTGCCATCTATCGCCAGTTCTCTATTACCATTGTTGCGGCGATGGTGCTGTCAGTACTGGTAGCGATGATCCTCACTCCGGCTCTGTGTGCCACACTACTTAAGCCACTGAAAAAAGGTGAGCATCATGGGCAAAAAGGCTTTTTTGCCTGGTTTAACCAGATGTTTAACCGCAACGCCGAACGCTACGAAAAAGGGGTGGCGAAAATTCTCCACCGTAGCCTGCGCTGGATTGTGATTTATGTCCTGCTGCTTGGCGGCATGGTGTTCCTGTTCCTGCGTTTGCCGACGTCGTTCTTACCGCTGGAAGACCGTGGCATGTTTACTACCTCGGTACAGTTGCCCAGCGGTTCAACGCAACAACAGACCCTGAAAGTCGTTGAGCAAATCGAGAAATACTACTTCACCCATGAAAAAGACAACATCATGTCGGTGTTTGCCACCGTTGGTTCTGGCCCTGGGGGTAACGGGCAAAACGTGGCGCGAATGTTTATCCGCCTGAAAGACTGGAGCGTACGCGACAGTAAGACCGGCACCTCGTTTGCCATTATCGAGCGTGCAACGAAGGCGTTTAACCAAATTAAAGAAGCTCGCGTTATCGCCAGCAGCCCGCCAGCAATTAGCGGTCTTGGTAGTTCTGCAGGTTTTGATATGGAGTTGCAGGACCACGCTGGAGCGGGTCACGATGCGCTGATGGCAGCACGTAATCAGTTGCTGGCGCTGGCGGCGGAAAACCCGGAGCTAACCCGTGTGCGCCATAACGGCCTCGACGACAGTCCGCAGTTGCAGATTGATATCGACCAGCGTAAAGCTCAGGCGCTGGGCGTTGCTATCGACGATATTAACGACACACTGCAAACCGCCTGGGGTTCGAGCTATGTGAATGACTTTATGGATCGCGGTCGCGTGAAGAAAGTCTATGTGCAGGCAGCTGCGCCGTATCGCATGCTGCCAGATGACATCAATCTCTGGTATGTCCGAAATAAAGATGGCGGCATGGTGCCCTTCTCTGCTTTCGCGACCTCACGCTGGGAAACAGGCTCGCCGCGTCTGGAACGCTATAACGGTTATTCTGCGGTTGAGATTGTTGGGGAAGCCGCACCGGGGGTCAGTACCGGTACGGCGATGGATATTATGGAATCGTTAGTGAAGCAGCTGCCAAACGGCTTTGGTCTGGAGTGGACGGCGATGTCGTATCAGGAGCGGCTTTCCGGCGCGCAGGCTCCGGCGCTGTACGCCATTTCCTTGCTGGTGGTATTCCTGTGTCTGGCTGCGTTGTATGAAAGCTGGTCGGTGCCGTTCTCGGTAATGCTGGTCGTGCCGCTGGGGGTAATCGGCGCGCTGCTGGCAACCTGGATGCGCGGGCTGGAAAACGACGTTTACTTCCAGGTGGGCCTGTTAACGGTCATTGGTTTATCGGCGAAAAACGCCATCCTGATCGTCGAGTTTGCTAACGAGATGAACCAAAAAGGCCACGACCTGTTTGAAGCGACGCTCCACGCCTGCCGTCAGCGTTTACGCCCGATTCTGATGACCTCGCTGGCATTTATCTTCGGCGTATTGCCAATGGCAACCAGCACGGGTGCCGGTTCCGGTGGTCAGCATGCGGTGGGTACTGGCGTAATGGGCGGGATGATTTCGGCCACTATTCTGGCTATTTACTTCGTGCCGCTGTTCTTTGTACTGGTGCGCCGCCGCTTCCCGCTGAAGCCGCGCCCGGAATAAGCAATAAAAAAGGCGACATGCTAATGTGTCGCCTTTTTCAACTTTCCGATTAAGAACCTGCTCAGCGGGTTCTTGCTGTTTGTACTTTGTCTCAGGAATTACTTACGAAGCATAACTTCAATAAAGTCTTTCCAGTTCCCCAGTTCACGTTCAATCATAACAACCTCTCTTATAATTATGGGTATTCTACGGAAACAATATACCGTGGTGAAGCTAATTTACTCGATTGCTGCGATGACTACCTCCGGGGGACAAACCTTATGTAAATACTATGGTCCTGCGGTGATAATTTGTATGTGATACACAGCAACATTTCGAGATATTCATACGGCATCTAATACTGATTTAATTCTGGTTAAAATACAGACAGATAACAAGATGAATATTCTTAATGTTTACGTTAAAAATGTTTAACATTATTTGATAGTTGTTAATTTGAATACTTCGATAATGTTATATTTCCTGATAATCATTTGCAGGCAAAATGTTTTCACCCTTAAATGAGTATTTATTCTCATAGATCGAAAAAGGATTCATTATGGTTACACTTTACGGCATCAAAAATTGTGACACCATTAAAAAGGCTCGCCGTTGGCTGGAAGCCAATAACATCGACTATCGTTTTCATGATTACCGCGTCGATGGGCTGGACAGCGAATTATTGAACGGTTTTATCAACGAATTAGGCTGGGAAGCGTTACTGAACACCCGTGGTACAACCTGGCGTAAACTGGACGAAACCACCCGCAATAAAATCACCGATGCGGCCTCTGCGGCGGCATTAATGACTGAAATGCCTGCAATTATCAAACGTCCATTGCTCTGCGCGCCTGGTAAGCCTATGCTGCTGGGTTTCAGTGATTCCAGTTATCAGCAATTTTTCCATGAGGTGTAGTCTATGTCGTGCCCGGTTATTGAGCTGACACAACAGCTTATTCGCCGCCCTTCCCTGAGTCCTGATGACGCAGGATGCCAGGCTTTGTTGATTGAACGTTTGCAGGCGATCGGTTTTACCGTTGAACGCATGGATTTTGCCGATACGCAGAATTTTTGGGCATGGCGTGGGCAAGGTGAAACGTTAGCCTTTGCCGGGCATACCGACGTGGTGCCGCCTGGCGACGCCGATCGTTGGATCAATCCGCCGTTTGAACCGACCATTCGTGACGGCATGTTATTCGGGCGCGGCGCGGCAGATATGAAAGGCTCGCTGGCGGCGATGGTGGTAGCAGCAGAGCGTTTTGTCGCACAACATCCCAACCATACGGGGCGACTGGCATTTCTGATCACCTCTGATGAAGAAGCCAGTGCCCACAACGGTACGGTAAAAGTCGTCGAGGCGTTAATGGCACGTAATGAGCGTCTCGATTACTGCCTGGTCGGCGAACCGTCGAGTATCGAAGTGGTAGGTGATGTGGTGAAAAATGGTCGTCGCGGATCATTAACCTGCAACCTCACCATTCATGGCGTTCAGGGGCATGTTGCCTACCCGCATCTGGCTGACAATCCGGTACATCGCGCAGCACCTTTCCTTAATGAATTAGTGGCTATTGAGTGGGATCAGGGCAATGAATTTTTCCCGGCGACCAGTATGCAGATTGCTAATATTCAGGCGGGAACGGGCAGTAACAACGTTATTCCGGGTGAACTGTTTGTGCAGTTTAACTTCCGCTTCAGCACCGAACTGACTGATGAGATGATCAAAGCACAGGTGCTTGCCCTGCTTGAAAAACATCAACTGCGTTATACGGTGGACTGGTGGCTTTCCGGGCAGCCATTTTTGACCGCGCGCGGTAAACTGGTGGATGCGGTCGTTAACGCGGTTGAGCACTATAATGAAATTAAACCGCAGCTACTGACCACAGGCGGAACGTCCGACGGGCGCTTTATTGCTCGCATGGGGGCGCAGGTGGTGGAACTCGGGCCGGTCAATGCCACTATTCATAAAATTAATGAATGTGTGAACGCTGCCGACCTGCAGCTACTTGCCCGTATGTATCAACGTATCATGGAACAGCTCGTCGCCTGATGAGTGGTTCTGCAAGAGGAAATAAGCATGGACTGGCTGGCTAAATATTGGTGGATTCTGGTGATTGTCTTTTTGGTAGGCGTCCTGCTGAACGTGATTAAAGATCTCAAGCGCGTCGACCATAAGAAATTTCTCGCCAACAAGCCGGAGCTTCCCCCGCATCGTGATTTCAACGATAAGTGGGACGATGACGACGACTGGCCGAAAAAGGATCAACCGAAGAAGTAAGCTGAGTGCTCAACCGTAGGCCGGATAAGGCGTTAACGCCGCATCCGGCAATGGTGAACGATGCCTGATGCGACGCTCACGCGTCTTATCAGGCCAGGTAATCTGTCTTTTACATCATTTCAATCACATCATCATCGCCAGGCTTACCGCCACTTAGCGCTTCGTCGAAATAATGTTTCGGAATGGTATAACGCAAGTGATCCAGGGCAAATTGCATACTGCGATTGTCGATCGCATGGCCTAAATCCTCCACGATATCCAGCGTCACGTCACCACCGGCACTGATTAACGCTTCCTGCGCCGCAACCGCATGCGCCAGATCGATAACCGGATCTTCACCACCATGAATCAAGTGAATTGTCGTGGCTGTAGACGCGGTTTCCGGCAGGCTCGCATAGCGTCCGTTAAAGGCAATGACGCGCGAAGCAAGGCCCGGTTCGGCTTTAATGCTCTCCAGCGCCATAATCGCGCCTTGTGAGAAACCAATTAGCGCCGTGGCATTAGCCCCTACTCCGCTCTGTTTCTGCCAGTAGCGTACCGTCTCAATAAACGTCGGCATGATGGCATCCACACGCGCCTGGCGATTATCTTCCGTAATACCCTGCACCGAAAACCACTGACGCCCCGCCGGATTACCGCTCGGCTCCGCGCCACCGACACTCACCACCAGCGCATCAGGAAACAGCGGTGCAAACCAGCTACCTATTTCCCCCATTGCCACCGGGTTATCCCCGACACCGTGGAAAAGCAGTAACAACTGTTGCGCAGGTTTATCCGGGCTTTGAACAACAAAATGGTCATGTTTCATGGCGAACTCCTTAACTGATGTCATTAATTTTACGCCGCTGACTCACAATGACCATGGGAGAAAATTGAAGGAGTCAGTGAAAAAATTGCCATTGCGTTATGCGATCGCGCAGACGCTCAGTGCGAACCTCATTAAGTGCGAACAGCGCCTGCGCGGCCTCTTCCCGCTGGCGAACCAGTAACATCTTGCGGCCTGAAAGTTTAAGTGTGGTACATAACTGCGCGTCGCTGACGTTTTTCTGTAAACGCCCACGCAGCGCCGGTAATGCCAGTTCACTGGTTTGTAGCATACGCAATAAGCAACCTAACGATGTTAATAGCGGACGATGAGCGAAAGCAAAACCGGCCAGTTCAAGCCAGTCGTCGTCAGAAAGGACGGCATCGTTTAGTGGATCAACAGGAAGCGTTTCGCCATTCCACTTTGCGAGAGCTTGCGCATCGCGACGTAAACGGTAATGCTCACGTTCAGCCAGTTGTTTACCCGCATTACTCATCGGTAACAGCGCCATCGCCGTATAGCAACCGCTGCTGGCTTCACGATGATTACCCATCCGCACCAGCACAAAACCGCAGCGGTGCCAGAAACGCCATAACTCCCCGGTGTAACCAAAACTCACCGAAAGATAGTCGAGGTCACGCGTATATTGCAAAGCACCAGCAATAAGTTGCTGCCCTGTGCCTTCCCGCTGACGCGCCGGATGAACTGCTATCCGGCTGACCCGCCGTCCACGCAATGTCGCTGCCAGTGGATTGCTACCGTGCGCCGCCAGCGACTGGGCCACCAGATTACCCCGCGGGCGACGAAAACCTGCCCATACCGCCTGACTGAGTTGTTGAGATAATCCCCCCTCATCCACCAGCCACAGCGCTCCGGCAATCTCGTTTTCGCCAGCCGCCTGTAAAAAATATTGCCCTGGTGCATCCATCATCCGGCGTAAATCCAGCGGCGAAGTCCGGTAGTGCGCACCAGACAATAACTGATAAACCTTTAACGGCGTTTCTGGCTCGCTTCGCCATAACGTTTGTTCAAATGCGGAAATGACGATATTGCCTTGTGGTGTATGGGTGAAGTTTTCATCGTCAAAAACCAGTGCCTCACTAACCATTTTTTCCAGCGGGCATCCCTGTGCCCAGCGGATCGGCTGTTGCAGTTCAAAACGGTGTAAATGCGGAAAGCGAGCGCAAAATTTCAGCAAAAAACCACGTCCGGTGCCTTCGTAGCCCTGCACCGTAGTGGTTAACAACGTTCGAGGAAAACGCGATACCAGTTGATGCAACAACGGCGCAGGTATGGCTGCGGCTTCGTCGACCACCAGCCAGTCGGCTTGCTCATCGCTGGCTAACAAGGCATCCGGCGCAATAAAGCGAAACTTCTCGCCCGCAAATTGTGCCAGTACATCCGTTGCCGCTTTTGCGGGCGCGGTGACAATCGCACTGCCCGCAATACGAGAAATGAGTTGCCCTGCCAGCGCCGACTTACCGCGCCCACGCGCAGCCGTTACCGCTGCCACGCCCGGCGGCATGGTCAGTAGCTGCTGTAAGAGTTGCTGTTGTTCTGGTTGTGGTGCGCCGGTCGCGGGGTGCCAGTCAGTACGGGGAGTAAAATGCGCCAACGAGAACGGCTGGTTTTGCCGCCAGAGGATAGCGTCGTTATCCGCCGTAAGTACGCGTTTGAGATGCTGGACAAAATGCGGCGTCGCAATAGGGTCAGGGCAATCACTCCAGCGCAGCGAGTCGGCATCAGGTTGGTTTTCCCACTCTTCCCATACAGGGAGTAACAAAACCAGCCAGCTTCCCGCTTTCAACGTTCCGCTAAGTGCTGCAAAGGCAGCGGCATCAAAGCCGTGGCGGGCGTCGAATACCGCATGCCGGAACTCGCGCCCAAGTAAAGTTTGTAGTGCCGAGGGAGAACAGTGGTTTTCAGCATCTGGCTGCGGCGAAATCCACAGCCAGTCGCCAGGTAAGGCATCACGTAACTTAAGCGCATGATCAAAACACCAACCCTCTTCCCCGCTCAACACCAGCAAGCGGCGGATCCCTTCACGTTTCATTTGCGCTGTTAATGTGTGAAGCGCAGTCAGTTCAGCCATCCCTGCCCCGGAAGTTAAATGCTTTTACCAAAAGTATTGCATTGTGCCGGATCGCCGCTGTCGAAACCACGTTTAAACCAGCTGTAGCGTTGCTGAGAAGTGCCATGAGTGAAACTGTCTGGTACTACTCGCCCCTGACTTTGCTGTTGTAAACGGTCATCGCCGATGGCCTGCGCCGCGTTCAGCGCCTCTTCCAGATCGCCGGTTTCCAGAACGCCTTGCTGCTGCATACTATGCCCCCAGACACCGGCAAAACAGTCGGCCTGGAGTTCCATACGCACAGATAAGCGGTTCACTTCCGCCTGCGTCGCGTTTTGTTGCAGTTGACGAACTTTCGGCTCGATGCCTAACAGTTTCTGCACATGATGACCGACTTCATGGGCGATAACGTACCCCTGGGCAAAATCGCCATCCGCGCCAAGTTTGTCTTTCATGTCATCATAGAAGGAGAGATCGATATAAACCGTGCCATCCGCCGGGCAATAGAATGGCCCCATTATGGACTGGCCCGCCCCGCAGCCGGTACGCGTCATTCCACGGTACATGACCAGCTTCGGTTGCTGATAGGTTTTACCCATCTTCTCGAACTGCTGTCCCCAGGTGTCTTCCGTAGTTGCCAGAATCACCGAGGTGAATTTTGCGGCTTCGTCTTCATTTGGGCTAATTGACCGCGTTGATTGCTGTTGGGAAACCGGCTGTCCGGTCATCAACCCGGTTAAATCAACGCCATAGTAGCCTGCAACCAGCACGACTATCAGTAAAATCAGCCCGCCTTTACCGCTCGGCAGGCGAAAACCGGGACCGCCCATAGACGGACCACCAGAGCTGTTGCGCCTGTCTTCAACATTGTCACTTTCACGTCGCCCTTGCCAACGCATAGATACCTCAACAATATATTCATTATAGAAATGATCGTAGGTGGTTCAGAGGAAGATTACCACAGGAAAGCGGGATGAAATGGCGGAGGAATGAGCGTTCAATGCACATCTTCCGAGAGCGGTTGTCTTGCCGTGCCAGCTGCACGGCAAGATGATGAACAGAAAAATCAGTCCAGCTGTACACCCAGGCGGCGGGCGACGGCTTCATAGGCCTCGATCAGGCCACCGAGGCTCTGGCGGAAACGGTCTTTGTCCATTTTCTCCAGCGTTTCTTTGTCCCACAGGCGGCTGCCGTCCGGAGAGAACTCATCGCCCAGTACGACTTCACCTTTGTACAGGCCAAACTCCAGCTTGAAGTCGACCAGAATCAGACCAGCATCATCGAACAGTTTTTTCAGCACGTCGTTCGCTTTGTAGGTCAGCTCTTTCATACGCGCCAGGTTCTCTTTGCTTACCCAGCCAAAGGTTTCGCAGTAAGATTCGTTGACCATCGGATCGTGCATGGCGTCGTTTTTCAAGAACAGATCGAACAGCGGCGGGTTCAGCTCAATACCTTCTTCGATTCCAAGACGTTTCACCAGAGAGCCCGCAGCACGGTTACGCACGACACACTCAACCGGTACCATATCCAGCTTTTTCACCAGACATTCGGTATCGGAGAGCAGACGCTCCATTTGAGTCGGGATACCCGCTTCAGCCAGTTTGCTCATAATGAAGTAGTTGAACTTGTTGTTCACCATACCTTTGCGATCAAACTGCTCAATGCGCGCGCCATCCCCTGCTGACGTATCATTGCGGAATTCGAGCACCAACAGGTCCGGGTTTTCCGTGCTGTATACGGTTTTCGCTTTACCACGATACAACTCAGCTTGCTTTTGCATCTTTATCACTCCTGGGTGTGAATTAACGTTTTAAAATCTTTTGCTGTCTGGTGTGCCGGATGTTTTGTCGGATGCGGCGTGAACGCCTTATCCGAACTACGTCCGACAAACAAATTTCGTGCGAATTACCGCTAAAATCGCGTTTTCCTGCCGACGCACACGTTTGCGTATCATATCAGAAAAAAGGGCCGGATGATTCCAGCCCTGTATTTTTACTTGCTAAACGCAGCCTGGAAGACAGCTACCAGCGCGTCGTTCTGACTCTGAGTCAGAGTATGACCTTTCGGATCGATGAACTGTAGGCTGCTGCGGTTATCTAAATCGCCAACCTGCAGTTTATAGTCACCGGATGCCAGGCCTGGATCGCTCGCGCCCAGTTCCTGCCAGTCGCTGTCAGACAGCGGCTTATAAGTTACGGCCATGTTGCCCTGCGAACGGGTGCTGTCGGTCACTTTCATGCCCACTTTTTCCAGCGCCGCTGGCAGACGTTGCCAAACCACATTGAACGGCCCGCGTACGACCAGCATTGGTAAACCGGTGTCATCAGCTGCACTTTGTACGTCCATAGTGGTGGAGGCACGATTTTGCGCAGCGTTCGCGGCGTCAGTGGCAGATTTATCCAGACCGGCGGAAATAACGTTCATCATCTCCGTGCTGTAACGCTGCATGGAAGCCGCGTCTGCAACCGGTTTGCCCGCCTGTTCCAGGTTCAGCAGTTTAACCGTAACCGCCTGCTGATAACCCTGCGGCTTAACAGAGATTTGATAACGACCACGATACTGCTCGTCTTCGTCCAGACGGTTCCATTGTACCCAATCGGTGGTCAGTGTCTGACCAGCATCATCACGTTGGGTGATGGTGTAGTTTTTCGCCTGCAGCACGCTAACCACCTGCGGCCACAGAGTATTGCCACGACCATTTTCCACCAGCAATGAAGCGGTATCGCCCGTGAACTGGGTACGCGCGCCAGAAACCAGTGCCAGCGGCTGGGCTGGTGGACGAATGTCCAGCGCCTTACCGACAGCACCACTACCGTTGGTCACCGGGATTGCATAATCACCGGAGGTCACCGGCAAAATCATTCCAGCCGGGGCATGAAGCTCCGCAAGCGGTGCCGCTTCCAGGTAGGCTTCATCACCACTGACCTGACGCTTATAGCGTGAGTCAGAACTACAGGCAGCGAGTAATAAAACAAGCGAAACACCCGCAACCTTTGCCAGGCGCGACTTTTGAACAGAGTAAGCCATCAAATCTCCCTAAACTTTACAGCAAACCGGCATGCTTAAGCGCCGCTCTGACCGTCTCACGACCACTGTCGGTGATTGGTGTCATTGGCAGGCGCAGCGTATCGGTCGCCACAAGACCCAGTTCCTTACATGCCCATTTCACCGGGATTGGATTGGGTTCGACAAATAGTTTGTTGTGTAATGGCATCAGACGCTGATTAATAACGCGTGCCTCGGCAAAATGCCCTTCTGCTGCCAGTTTGCACATCTGGGCCATATCACGCGCTGCGACGTTAGCCGTAACGGAAATAACCCCATGACCGCCTAATTGCATGAAGTCCAGCGCGCTCGCATCATCGCCGCTCAGCAGAACAAAATCATCTGAAACCAGCTCTTTGATCTGGTTTACACGCGTTAAGTTCCCTGTTGCCTCTTTGATTCCGATAATATTTTTTACTTTCGCCAGACGGCCCACCGTTTCCGGGAGCAGATCGCAGCCAGTACGGGACGGCACATTATACAGAATTTGCGGCAGGTCAGTATGCTCAGCGATGGCTTTGAAATGCTGATACAAACCTTCTTGCGACGGACGATTGTAGTAAGGGGTTACCGTCAGGCAGCCGACGATACCACTGTCATTGAAGCGCTGCGTCAGGCTAATGGCTTCCGCAGTAGCGTTAGCGCCGGTCCCGGCAATTACCGGAATGCGCCCATCAGCCAGATCCAGCGTCATCATCACCACATCAGCATGTTCGTCATGATTTAAGGTAGCGGACTCGCCAGTGGTGCCAACAGAAACGATCGCCGAAGTACCGCTGGCGACATGATAATCAATCAGTTTTTTCAAGCTAGCCCGACAGACATTACCTTTTTCATCCATCGGAGTAACAATCGCGACAATACTTCCCGTGAACATGGGCCATCCTCTGTGCAAACAAGTGTCTCAATGGTACGTTTGGTATGGCATTAAAAGCAAGCAGACAGAACCGTTCTGATTGTTGTATGCATGTTTTTTTTATGCTTTCCTTAAGAACAACTCACCCCTTAAAGGAATAACCAGTTTGACACTGTCATCGCAACATTATCTGGTGATCACTGCGTTGGGTGCCGATCGCCCTGGAATTGTGAACACCATCACCCGTCATGTCAGTAGTTGCGGCTGTAATATTGAAGACAGTCGCCTGGCGATGCTGGGAGAAGAGTTCACGTTTATCATGCTGCTTTCCGGTTCATGGAATGCCATTACTCTGATTGAATCAACGTTACCGTTGAAAGGTGCAGAACTGGATCTTTTAATCGTGATGAAGCGCACGACGGCGCGTCCGCGTCCGCCAATGCCAGCATCTGTCTGGGTTCAGGTCGATGTGGCAGACTCCCCGCATTTAATTGAACGCTTCACAGCACTTTTCGACGCGCATCATATGAACATTGCGGAGCTGGTGTCGCGCACGCAACCTGCTGAAAATGAACGGGCTGCGCAGTTGCATATTCAGATAACCGCCCACAGCCCCGCATCTGCGGACGCAGCAAATATTGAGCAAGCGTTCAAAGCCCTATGTACAGAACTCAATGCACAAGGCAGTATTAACGTCGTCAATTATTCCCAACATGATGAACAGGATGGAGTTAAGTAATGAATCCACTGAAAGCCGGTGATATCGCACCGAAATTTAGCTTGCCGGATCAAGACGGAGAACAAGTTAATTTGACCGACTTCCAGGGACAGCGTGTTCTGGTTTATTTCTACCCGAAAGCCATGACCCCCGGCTGTACCGTACAGGCCTGCGGCTTACGCGATAACATGGATGAGTTGAAAAAAGCGGGCGTTGATGTGCTGGGTATCAGCACCGATAAACCCGAAAAACTCTCCCGTTTTGCGGAAAAAGAGCTGCTTAACTTTACGCTCCTGTCTGATGAGGACCACCAGGTGTGCGAACAATTCGGCGTCTGGGGTGAAAAGTCCTTCATGGGCAAAACCTACGATGGTATTCATCGCATCAGCTTCCTGATTGACGCTGATGGCAAAATCGAACATGTCTTTGACGATTTCAAAACCAGCAATCACCACGACGTTGTGCTGAACTGGCTGAAAGAACACGCCTGATTACTCTGCTCCATTCCGTGCTGGCTGCGCTTGCGGCCAGCATACCTCACTTCTCGTGATCAAGATCACATTCTCGCTTTCCCCTGCGACACGGGTGTCGAATCCATTTTTTGCTGAACGTTAATGACCATCATTTTTGTACCGTTCAGAATCCAGTCAACACATAACTTATTGAATATATTGAGTTAATCAGAATGGCATCCTTTATGCAATATGAAATGCAATGTTTCATATCATTTTCAAGGAGCCGACATGAACCGCTTTGTGGTGGCCGAACCACTGTGGTGTACAGGATGTAATACCTGTCTCGCTGCCTGTTCGGACGTGCATAAAACGCAAGGTTTACAGCAACACCCGCGCCTGGCCCTGGCGAAGACGTCAACAATCACTGCCCCTGTCGTGTGTCATCACTGTGAGGAAGCCCCTTGCCTGCAGGTCTGCCCGGTCAATGCCATCTCTCAGAGGGATGATGCGATCCAACTCAACGAAAGCCTCTGTATTGGCTGCAAGCTTTGCGCCGTGGTCTGCCCATTTGGCGCAATCAGCGCTTCAGGAAGCCGTCCGGTGAATGCCCATGCGCAATATGTTTTTCAGGCTGAAGGCTCACTCAAAAACGGCGAAGAAAACGTGCTGCCCCAACATGCGTTGCTGCGCTGGGAACCGGGTGTCCAGACCGTCGCGGTGAAATGCGACCTGTGTGATTTCTTGCCAGAAGGTCCGGCCTGCGTTCGCGCTTGCCCGAATCAGGCGTTACGGCTGATCACCGACGATAGCCTGCAACGTCAGATGAAAGAAAAACAGCGCCTTGCCGCAAGCTGGTTTGCCAATGGCGGGGAGGATCCCCTTTCCCTCACTCAGGAGCAACGCTAATGGATGCCCTGCAATTATTAACCTGGTCGCTGATCCTCTATCTGTTTGCCAGTCTGGCTTCGCTGTTTTTACTCGGTCTGGACAGACTGGCTATTAAGCTTTCCGGCATCACATCGCTGGTGGGCGGCGTGATTGGCATCATCAGCGGAATTACGCAATTACATGCTGGTGTAACTTTAGTCGCCCATTTTGCCACCCCTTTTGACTTTGCCGATTTAACCCTGCGAATGGATAGCCTCTCGGCATTTATGGTGCTGGTTATCTCCTTGCTGGTGGTGGTTTGTTCGCTCTATTCATTGACTTATATGCGCGAATACGAGGGCAAAGGCGCGGCGGCGATGGGCTTCTTTATGAATCTTTTCATCGCATCGATGGTTGCCCTGCTGGTGATGGACAACGCTTTTTGGTTCATCGTGCTGTTTGAAATGATGTCGCTGTCTTCCTGGTTTCTGGTCATTGCCAGGCAGGATAAAACGTCGATCAACGCTAGCATGCTCTACTTTTTTATCGCCCACGCCGGATCGGTGCTGATAATGATCGCCTTCTTGCTGATGGGGCGCGAAAGCGGCAGCCTCGATTTTGCCAGTTTCCGCACGCTTTCACTTTCTCCGGGGCTGGCGTCAGCGGTGTTCCTGCTGGCCTTTTTCGGTTTTGGCGCGAAAGCCGGGATGATGCCGTTGCACAGCTGGTTGCCGCGCGCTCACCCTGCCGCACCATCGCACGCTTCAGCGTTGATGTCTGGCGTAATGGTCAAAATCGGTATTTTCGGCATCCTGAAAGTGGCGATGGATCTGCTGGCGCAAACGGGTTTGCCGCTGTGGTGGGGCATTCTGGTGATGGCGATCGGCGCAATCTCCGCGCTCCTGGGCGTGCTGTATGCGCTGGCGGAACAGGATATCAAACGGCTACTGGCCTGGAGTACCGTCGAAAACGTCGGCATTATTTTGCTGGCGGTCGGTGTGGCGATGGTCGGTCTGTCACTGCACGACCCGCTGCTCACCGTGGTTGGACTGCTCGGCGCACTGTTTCATCTGCTCAACCATGCGCTGTTCAAAGGGCTGCTATTTCTCGGCGCGGGCGCGATTATTTCGCGTTTGCATACCCACGACATGGAAAAAATGGGGGCACTGGCGAAACGGATGCCGTGGACAGCCGCAGCATGCCTGATTGGTTGCCTGGCGATATCAGCCCTTCCTCCGCTGAATGGTTTTATCAGCGAATGGTACACCTGGCAGTCGCTGTTCTCACTAAGTCGTGTGGAAGCCGTAGCGCTACAACTTGCGGGTCCTATTGCTATGGTAATGCTGGCAGTCACTGGTGGGCTGGCAGTAATGTGCTTCGTAAAAATGTACGGTATTACTTTCTGTGGTGCGCCGCGCAGTACACACGCTGAAGAGGCACAGGAAGTGCCAAATACGATGATCGTCGCCATGCTACTGCTCGCGGCACTCTGCGTATTAATTGCGCTTAGTGCCAGTTGGCTGGCACCGAAGATAATGCATATTGCCCATGCGTTTACCGATACCCCTCCCGTCACTGTCGCCAGCGGAATAGCACTTGTACCCGGCACGTTTCATACACGGGTCACTCCTTCATTACTGTTGCTGTTACTACTGGCGATGCCTTTGCTGCCTGGCCTTTACTGGCTGTGGTGTCGTTCGCGCCGCGCAGCGTTTCGTCGCACAGGAGATGCCTGGGCATGCGGCTACAGCTGGGAAAATGCGATGGCCCCGTCAGGCAATGGCGTGATGCAGCCGCTGCGTGTGGTCTTTTCTGCGCTATTTCGTCTACGACAACAGCTCGACCCTACGCTGAGGCTAAATAAAGGTCTTGCGCACGTCACCGCCAGGGCTCAGAGCACAGAACCCTTCTGGGATGAGCGGGTGATCCGCCCCATCGTGAGCGCCACCCAACGGCTGGCCAAAGAAATACAGCATCTGCAAAGCGGCGACTTTCGTCTCTATTGCCTGTATGTGGTCGCCGCACTGGTTGTGCTGCTAATCGCTATTGCCGTCTAAGGAAATCACCATGAGACAAACTCTTTGCGACGGATATCTGGTCATTTTTGCGTTAGCACAGGCCGTGATTCTGCTGATGCTAACCCCACTTTTTACGGGTATTTCCCGGCAGATACGCGCGCGTATGCACTCCCGCCGCGGGCCGGAGATCTGGCAGGATTATCGCGATATCCACAAACTGTTTAAACGCCAGGAAGTTGCGCCTATATCTTCAGGTCTGATGTTCCGCCTGATGCCGTGGGTATTAATCAGCAGCATGCTGGTGCTGGCGATGGCCCTACCACTATTTATTACCGTTTCCCTTTTGCGGGCGGCGGCGATCTGATCACCCTTATCTATCTTCTTGCCCTGTTTCGTTTTTTCTTTGCTCTTTCAGGGCTGGATACCGGAAGCCCGTTTGCGGGAGTCGGTGCCAGTCGCGAGTTGACGCTCGGCATTCTGGTCGAACCCATGCTCATTCTCTCACTGCTGGTATTGGCGCTGATAGCGGATTCCACGCATATCGAGATGATCAGCAATACGCTGGCGATGGGCTGGAACTCGCCGCTAACCACCGTACTGGCGTTACTGGCCTGTGGTTTTGCCTGCTTCATAGAGATGGGAAAAATTCCCTTTGATGTTGCTGAAGCAGAACAGGAATTACAGGAAGGCCCGCTGACCGAATATTCCGGTGCCGGGCTGGCGTTGGCGAAATGGGGGCTGGGGCTGAAACAGGTCGTGATGGCAGCACTGTTTGTGGCCCTGTTTCTGCCCTTTGGGCGCGCGCAAGAACTTTCTCTCACCTGCCTGCTGACTTCACTTGTCGTTACGCTGCTCAAGGTTTTGCTGATTTTTGTACTGGCTTCAATCGCAGAAAACACGCTGGCACGCGGGCGTTTTTTACTCATTCACCATGTGACCTGGCTTGGCTTCAGCCTTGCTGCGCTTGCATGGGTCTTCTGGTTAACCGGTCTGTAAGGAGCACTGACGGAATATGGAAAATCTTGCTCTGACGACGTTAATGCTGCCTTTTATCGGCGCACTGGTCGTTTCGTTTTCGCCACAACGTCGGGCCGCCGAATGGGGGTTTTGTTCGCCGCACTGACCACGCTGTGCATGTTGTCGCTGATCTCCGCGTTTTATCAGGCCGATAAAGTTGCCGTCACGTTGACGTTGGTCAACGTGGGGGATGTGGCATTGTTTGGCCTGGTCATTGATCGCGTGAGTACGCTGATTCTGTTTGTGGTGGTGTTTCTCGGTTTGCTGGTCACGATCTACTCCACGGGTTATCTGACGGATAAAAATCGCGAACACCCGCATAACGGCACGAATCGTTATTACGCATTTTTGCTGGTGTTTATCGGCGCGATGGCGGGACTGGTACTCTCCTCGACGCTGCTCGGTCAGTTGTTGTTTTTTGAAATTACGGGCGGCTGCTCCTGGGCGTTGATCAGTTATTACCAGAGCGATAAAGCGCAGCGTTCAGCACTAAAAGCGTTACTTATCACTCATATCGGCTCGTTGGGGTTGTATCTTGCCGCCGCCACGCTGTTTTTGCAGACCGGAACGTTTGCGCTTAGCGCGATGAGCGAGTTACACGGCGACGCACGTTATCTGGTTTATGGCGGCATCCTGTTTGCCGCGTGGGGGAAATCGGCCCAGCTACCGATGCAAGCGTGGCTACCGGACGCAATGGAAGCGCCAACACCGATCAGCGCCTATCTCCACGCCGCATCGATGGTGAAAGTGGGCGTTTACATTTTTGCCCGCGCCATTATCGACGGCGGCAATATCCCGCATGTGATTGGCGGCGTTGGCATGGTCATGGCCCTGGTCACCATTCTTTATGGATTTCTGATGTATTTGCCACAGCAGGATATGAAGCGGTTGCTGGCCTGGTCGACCATCACTCAACTTGGCTGGATGTTCTTCGGCTTGTCGCTCTCCATCTTCGGCTCGCGGCTGGCGCTGGAGGGTAGCATCGCCTACATCGTCAACCACGCGTTCGCTAAAAGCCTGTTTTTCCTTGTAGCAGGTGCGCTGAGTTACAGCTGCGGCACGCGCTTGTTGCCGCGTCTGCGTGGCGTATTGCACACCCTGCCGTTGCCTGGCGTGGGTTTCTGCGTGGCAGCGCTGGCAATTACCGGCGTGCCGCCGTTCAACGGCTTCTTCAGTAAATTCCCGCTGTTTGCTGCCGGTTTTGCGTTGTCAGTGGAGTACTGGATCCTGCTGCCCGCCATGATTCTGCTGATGATTGAATCGGTCGCCAGTTTCGCCTGGTTTATTCGCTGGTTTGGTCGCGTCGTGCCTGGCAAACCGAGCGAGGCCGTCGCCGATGCCGCACCGCTGCCAGGGTCAATGCGCCTGGTGTTGATTGTACTGATTGTGATGTCGCTGATTTCCAGCGTAATCGCCGCGACCTGGTTGCAGTAAGGAGATGATGAATGACCGGTTCTATGATCGTAAATAATCTGGCGGGACTGATGATGCTGACATCACTGTTTGTGATTAGCGTCAAAAGCTATCGCCTGTCATGCGGATTTTACGCCTGCCAGTCACTGGTGCTGGTGTCTATTTTCGCCACCCTCTCGTGCCTGTTCGCCGCAGAGCAACTGCTGATCTGGTCCGCCAGCGCCTTTATCACCAAAGTGCTGCTGGTACCGTTAATCATGACTTACGCTGCACGAAATATTCCCCAGAACATCCCGGAAAAAGCGTTATTCGGTCCGGCAATGATGGCACTGCTCGCGGCGTTAATTGTCCTGCTTTGCGCATTTGTCGTTCAGCCCGTGAAGCTACCGATGGCTACCGGGCTGAAACCGGCGCTGGCGGTAGCGTTAGGTCATTTTCTGCTTGGCCTGCTGTGCATTGTCAGCCAGCGCAATATCCTGCGGCAAATTTTTGGTTACTGCCTGATGGAAAACGGCTCCCATCTGGTGCTGGCGCTTCTTGCCTGGCGAGCACCGGAACTGGTGGAAATAGGTATCGCTACCGACGCCATCTTCGCCGTCATTGTGATGGTGTTACTGGCAAGAAAAATATGGCGTACCCACGGCACGCTGGACGTGAACAACTTGACCGCGCTGAAGGGATAATGAGATGAGTTATTCTGTGATGTTCGCTTTACTCCTGCTCACGCCGCTGCTTTTTTCGCTGCTCTGTTTTGCCTGCCGGAAACGGAGACTTTCTGCGACTCGCACGGTGACCGTATTACATAGCTTAGGGATCACACTGCTGCTGATTCTGGCACTCTGGGTGGTCCAAACTGCCGCTGATGCAGGAGAAATATTCGCTGCGGGACTGTGGCTTCATATTGATGGTCTGGGCGGTTTGTTCCTCGCCATTCTTGGTGTGATTGGCTTTCTCACCGGTATTTACTCGATTGGCTACATGCGTCATGAAGTGGCACACGGCGAGCTTTCACCCGTTACGCTGTGCGATTACTACGGTTTCTTCCATCTGTTTTTGTTCACCATGCTGCTGGTTGTTACCAGCAATAACCTGATTGTGATGTGGGCGGCGATCGAAGCCACCACCTTAAGCTCGGCGTTTCTGGTAGGCATTTACGGTCAGCGTTCATCGCTGGAAGCTGCATGGAAGTACATCATTATTTGTACTGTTGGTGTCGCTTTTGGTCTGTTCGGTACCGTGCTGGTATACGCCAACGCCGCCAGCGTTATGCCGCAGGCAGAAATGGCGATATTCTGGAGCGAGGTTCTTAAGCAATCGTCCTTGCTTGACCCAACATTAATGCTGTTGGCCTTTGTGTTTTTGCTAATTGGCTTTGGTACCAAAACCGGGCTATTTCCCATGCACGCCTGGCTGCCGGATGCTCACAGTGAAGCGCCGAGTCCGGTCAGCGCCCTGCTCTCCGCCGTATTGCTGAACTGCGCGCTGTTGGTGCTGATTCGCTATTACATCATTATTTGCCAAGCCATCGGCAGCGATTTCCCCAACCGGTTGTTGCTCATCTTCGGCATGTTGTCGGTTGCCGTGGCGGCATTTTTCATTCTGGTACAGCGGGACATTAAGCGTCTGCTGGCGTACTCCAGCGTGGAGAACATGGGGCTGGTCGCGGTGGCGCTAGGCATTGGCGGGCCGCTGGGAATTTTTGCCGCGCTGCTGCACATCTTAAACCACAGTCTGGCAAAAACGCTGCTGTTCTGCGGTTCCGGCAATGTACTGCTCAAGTACGGCACGCGCGATCTCAACGTCGTCTGTGGGATGCTCAAAATCATGCCATTTACCGCCGTGCTGTTTGGCGGCGGTGCGCTGGCGCTGGCAGGGATGCCGCCCTTCAACATTTTTCTTAGCGAATTTATGACCATTACCGCCGGACTGGCACGTAATCACCTGCTGATTATCGTCCTGCTGTTATTGCTGTTAACGCTGGTGCTGGCGGGCCTGGTACGGATGGCTGCGCGGGTGTTAATGGCGAAACCGCCGCAGGCCGTTAACCGGGGTGATCTCGGCTGGTTGACCACCTCGCCAATGGTGATTCTGCTGGTCATGATGCTGGCGATGGGAACGCATATTCCACAACCTGTCATCAGGATCCTGGCGGGCGCTTCCACTATAGTCCTCTCAGGGACGCACGATCTGCCTGCACAACGTAGCACCTGGCATGATTTTTTGCCTTCAGGCACCGCATCTGTTTCGGAGAAACACAGTGAACGTTAATTCATCGTCAAATCGTGGCGAAGCGATTCTCGCCGCCCTGAAAACGCAGTTCCCCGGCGCGGTGCTGGATGAAGAGCGACAAACGCCTGAACAGGTCACCATTACGGTGAAAATCAATCTGCTGCCTGACGTTGTACAGTATCTTTATTATCAACATGATGGCTGGCTTCCGGTCCTGTTTGGCAACGACGAGCGGACACTTAACGGTCATTACGCGGTTTATTATGCCCTTTCAATGGAAGGGGCCGAAAAATGCTGGATTGTGGTGAAGGCGCTGGTCGATGCCGACAGTCGGGAGTTTCCGTCAGTCACACCGCGCGTCCCTGCCGCGGTCTGGGGCGAGCGAGAAATTCGCGATATGTACGGGCTGATTCCGGTTGGCCTGCCGGATCAGCGTCGCCTGGTGTTGCCCGATGACTGGCCGGAAGATATGCATCCGCTGCGCAAAGATGCGATGGATTATCGACTGCGCCCTGAACCGACGACTGATTCCGAAACGTATCCGTTTATCAATGAGGGCAACAGCGATGCGCGGGTGATCCCTGTCGGCCCGCTGCATATCACCTCCGATGAACCGGGTCACTTCCGCTTGTTTGTGGATGGCGAGCAAATTGTCGATGCTGATTACCGCCTGTTTTATGTCCATCGCGGCATGGAGAAACTGGCAGAAACGCGGATGGGCTACAACGAAGTGACCTTCTTATCGGACCGCGTGTGTGGGATTTGCGGTTTTGCCCACAGTGTGGCCTATACCAATTCGGTTGAAAATGCACTGGGGATTGAGGTGCCGCAACGAGCACATACTATTCGCTCGATTCTGCTGGAAGTCGAACGGCTACACAGTCATTTGCTTAACCTTGGCCTCTCCTGCCATTTCGTTGGTTTTGATACCGGCTTTATGCAATTTTTCCGCGTGCGGGAAAAGTCGATGACGATGGCGGAATTGCTGATCGGGTCGCGTAAAACCTACGGTCTGAATCTGATTGGTGGTGTTCGCCGCGATATTCTCAAAGAGCAACGTCTGCAAACGCTGAAACTGGTGCGCGAGATGCGCGCCGACGTGTCGGAGCTGGTAGAGATGCTGCTTGCTACGCCGAATATGGAACAACGCACTCAGGGCATTGGCATTCTCGACCGACAAATCGCCCGTGATTTGCGCTTTGATCACCCCTACGCCGACTACGGCAATATTCCAAAAACACTGTTTACCTTTACCGGCGGCGATGTTTTCTCCCGCGTGATGGTCCGTGTCAAAGAGACGTTTGATTCGCTGGCAATGCTGGAATTTGCCCTCGACAACATGCCGGATACCCCACTGCTGACCGAAGGCTTTAGCTATAAACCTCACGCATTCGCGCTGGGCTTTGTTGAAGCGCCACGCGGTGAAGACGTGCACTGGAGCATGCTCGGTGATAACCAAAAATTGTTCCGCTGGCGCTGCCGTGCCGCCACCTACGCCAACTGGCCGGTGTTGCGTTACATGCTGCGCGGCAATACCGTTTCTGACGCACCGCTGATTATCGGTAGCCTTGATCCCTGCTACTCCTGTACCGACCGTGTGACGCTGGTAGATGTGCGCAAGCGCCAGTCAAAAACCGTGCCGTATAAAGAGATCGAACGCTACGGCATTGATCGTAACCGTTCGCCGCTGAAGTAAGGACAGAAGATGCTGAAGTTACTGAAAACTATTATGCGCGCCGGAACCGCGACGGTGAAATATCCCTTCGCGCCACTGGAGGTCAGCCCAGGCTTTCGCGGGAAACCGGACCTGATGCCCAGCCAATGTATTGCCTGCGGCGCCTGTGCTTGTCCGGCAAATGCGCTGACTATCCAGACCGACGACCAGCAAAATTCGCGCACCTGGCAGCTCTATCTGAGGCGTTGTATTTACTGCGGACGTTGTGAAGAAGTGTGCCCGACCAGAGCCATCCAGCTTACCAATAACTTTGAACTGACCGTCACCAATAAAGCCGATCTCTATACCCGCGCGACGTTCCATCTACAACGTTGCAGCCGTTGCGAACGCCCGTTTGCCCAGCAAAAAACCGTCGCACTGGCTACTGAATTGTTGGCACAGCAACAAAATGCGCCACAAAACCGCGAAATGTTATGGGCGCAAGCGAGCGTCTGCCCGGAGTGCAAACAACGCGCGACGCTGCTCAACGACGATACAGATGTACCGCTGGTGGCTAAGGAGCAGCTATGAGCCCAGTGCTTACACAACATGTCAGCCAGCCCATCACGCTGGACGAGCAAACGCAAAAGATGAAGCAGCATTTGCTACAGGATATCCGTCGCTCGGCTTACGTTTATCGCGTCGATTGCGGCGGCTGCAACGCCTGTGAAATCGAAATTTTTGCCGCCATCACACCAGTATTCGACGCAGAACGTTTTGGCATTAAGGTTATTTCATCACCGCGTCACGCCGATATTTTGTTATTTACAGGCGCAGTCACCCGGGCGATGCGTATGCCTGCACTTCGGGCGTATGAGTCTGCCCCCGATCATAAAATCTGTGTTTCCTACGGCGCGTGCGGTGTCGGCGGCGGTATTTTCCACGATCTCTACAGCGTCTGGGGCGGCAGCGACACCATTGTCCCCATTGATGTTTGGATCCCCGGCTGCCCGCCAACACCGGCCGCCACCATTCACGGTTTCGCCGTGGCGCTCGGTTTGCTGCAACAGAAGATTCACGCGGTGGATTATCGCGATCCCACCGGGGTGACTATGCAACCGTTGTGGCCGCAGATCCCGCCATCACAGCGTATCGCCATTGAGCGAGAAGCGCGGCGGCTGGCGGGCTATCGTCAGGGGCGAGAAATTTGCGATCGGCTCCTGCGCCATTTAAGCGACGATCCTACAGGAAATCGGGTTAACACCTGGTTGCGCGATGCCGACGATCCACGTCTCAATAGTATCGTTCAGCAACTCTTTCGCGTACTCCGGGGGTTACATGACTGAAGAGTGCGGGGAAATTGTTTTCTGGACGCTGCGAAAAAAGTTTGTCGCCAGTAGCGACGAGATGCCGGAACACAGCTCTCAGGTAATGTATTACTCGCTGGCTATCGGTCATCACGTTGGCGTGATTGATTGTCTGAATGTCGCCTTCCGCTGCCCACTGACGGAATACGAAGATTGGCTTGCACTGGTCGAAGAGGAGCAAGCCCGACGTAAGATGCTGGGGGTGATGACCTTTGGTGAGATTGTTATTGACGCCAGCCACACCGCCCTGTTGACCCGGGCATTCGCGCCACTGGCGGATGACGCGACGTCTGTGTGGCAGGCGCGTAGCATTCAATTCATTCATCTGTTGGATGAAATTGTGCAGGAACCGGCCATCTATCTGATGGCCAGAAAAATTACGTGAGAAGGATTTCTCATTAATAAGGACTGTTGATGGCTATGTCAGACGAGGCGATGTTTGCCCCGCCGCAAGGAATAACAATTGAAGCGGTAAACGGAATGCTCGCGGAGCGGTTAGCGCAGAAACACGGTAAGGCGTCTTTATTACGCGCCTTCATCCCGCTGCCGCCGCCGTTCAGCCCGGTACAACTTATTGAACTGCATGTTCTCAAAAGCAACTTCTATTACCGCTACCATGATGATGGCAGCGATGTGACGGCAACAACAGAGTATCAGGGCGAGATGGTCGATTATTCGCGTCACGCCGTCCTTCTCGGCAGTAGTGGAATGGCGGAGCTACGCTTTATTCGCACCCACGGCAGTCGTTTTACTCCCCAGGATTGCACACTGTTTAACTGGCTGGCGCGGATAATCACCCCGGTTCTGCAATCATGGCTCAATGATGAAGAACAGCAGGTGGCGCTGCGTTTGCTGGAGAAAGATCGCGATCATCATCGGGTACTGGTTGATATTACTAATGCAGTGCTGTCACATCTTGATCTCGACGATCTGATCGCTGACGTCGCTCGTGAGATCCATCATTTTTTCGGTCTGGCTTCAGTCAGTATGGTACTGGGCGATCATCGAAAGAACGAGAAGTTTAGCCTGTGGTGCAGCGATCTTTCTGCCTCACATTGTGCGTGTCTGCCACGCAATATGCCTGGCGACAGTGTATTGCTGACACAAACGCTACAAACCCGACAACCGACCTTGACGCACCGTGCAGACGATCTGTTTCTCTGGCAACGCGACCCGTTATTACTCTTACTTGCATCTAACGGCTGCGAATCTGCGCTCCTTATACCGCTTACCTTTGGCAACCATACACCGGGTGCATTGTTGCTGGCGCATACCTCTTCCACTCTCTTTAGTGAGGAAAACTGCCAGCTACTACAACACATAGCCGATCGCATCGCTATTGCCGTTGGCAATGCCGATGCCTGGCGTAGCATGACCGATTTGCAGGAAAGTTTGCAGCAAGAAAACCACCAGCTTAGCGAGCAGCTCCTTTCGAATCTGGGCATCGGTGACATTATCTATCAAAGCCAGGCAATGGAAGACCTACTCCAGCAGGTAGATATTGTGGCGAAGAGCGACAGTACGGTGTTGATTTGCGGTGAAACCGGAACCGGCAAAGAGGTGATCGCCAGAGCGATCCATCAACTTAGCCCGCGACGCGACAAGCCGCTGGTCAAAATCAACTGCGCTGCCATCCCCGCCAGTCTTCTGGAAAGTGAGTTATTCGGTCATGACAAAGGGGCGTTTACTGGTGCGATTAATACCCATCGTGGTCGTTTTGAAATTGCCGATGGCGGCACGTTGTTTCTCGATGAAATTGGCGATCTGCCGTTAGAACTTCAGCCTAAACTGCTGCGCGTATTGCAGGAACGGGAGATTGAGCGTCTCGGCGGGAGTAGAACGATCCCGGTAAATGTCAGAGTCATTGCCGCCACCAACCGTGATTTGTGGCAAATGGTTGAAGATCGCCAGTTTCGCAGCGATCTCTTTTATCGCCTGAATGTCTTCCCACTGGAATTGCCGCCGCTGCGCGACCGTCCGGAAGATATCCCTCTTTTAGCAAAGCATTTCACGCAAAAAATGGCGCGCCATATGAATCGCGCAATTGACGCCATCCCGACCGAGGCACTACGCCAGTTGATGTCGTGGGATTGGCCGGGCAACGTGCGCGAGCTGGAAAACGTGATTGAGCGGGCGGTACTGTTGACTCGTGGTAACAGTCTGAATTTACATCTAAATGTCCGACAAAGCCGTTTACTGCCGACGCTAAATGAAGATTCAGCGCTTCGCAGTTCAATGGCGCAGTTGCTGCACCCGACGACGCCAGAGAATGACGAAGAAGAACGTCAGCGCATTGTTCAGGTATTGCGAGAAACCAATGGCATTGTTGCCGGGCCCCGTGGCGCGGCGACACGATTAGGGATGAAGCGCACCACGCTGCTGTCACGAATGCAGCGTCTGGGGATCTCGGTTCGCGAGGTGTTGTAATCTGCTTTTGCAGGAGTATGCATGAGAAACAAACTCTCTTTCGACTTGCAGTTGAGCGCCAGAAAAGCGGCAATCGCTGAACGGATTGCCGCCCATAAAATTGCCCGCAGTAAAGTGTCGGTCTTTTTAATGGCGATGTCCGCTGGCGTGTTTATGGCGATCGGATTTACTTTTTACCTTTCCGTTATCGCCGATGCCCCGTCTTCACAGGCATTAACCCATCTGGTGGGCGGCCTTTGCTTTACACTCGGCTTTATTTTGCTGGCGGTTTGCGGCACCAGCCTGTTCACCTCGTCGGTAATGACGGTGATGGCAAAAAGTCGGGGCGTTATTAGTTGGCGAACTTGGCTGATTAACGCACTTCTGGTGGCCTGCGGTAATCTGGCAGGTATTGCCTGTTTCAGTTTGTTAATCTGGTTTTCCGGGCTGGTGATGAGTGAAAACGCGATGTGGGGAGTCGCGGTTTTACACTGCGCCGAGGGCAAAATGCATCATACATTTACTGAATCTGTCAGCCTCGGCATTATGTGCAATCTGATGGTTTGCCTGGCGCTTTGGATGAGTTATTGCGGGCGTTCGTTATGCGACAAAATCGTCGCCATGATTTTGCCCATCACCCTGTTTGTCGCCAGTGGCTTTGAGCACTGTATCGCCAATTTGTTTGTGATTCCGTTCGCCATTGCCATTCGCCATTTCGCCCCTCCCCCCTTCTGGCAACTGGCGCACAGTAGCGCAGACAATTTTCCGGCACTGACGGTAAGCCATTTTATTACCGCCAATCTGCTCCCGGTGATGCTGGGTAATATTATCGGCGGTGCAGTGCTGGTGAGTATGTGTTATCGGGCTATCTATTTACGTCAGGAATCCTGAAAAATCAGCCCGGCGAAACAGTTCGTCGGGCTGAAGATTATTCTTGCGCTATTTGCCCATCGGGCCAGGCGTGGATCACGGCTTTGATCAGGGTCGCCAATGGAATGGCGAAGAATACGCCCCAGAATCCCCACAAACCACCGAAGATCACCACCGATAAAATAATCACCAGCGGATGCAGGTTAACCGCTTCGGAGAACAACACCGGTACTAACAGGTTGCCGTCCAGCGCCTGAATAATCAGATACACTGCGAAGCAGCTCCAGAATTCCGTGCCTGCACCAAACTGGAATAGCGCCACGCCAACCACCGGAATGGTCACCACAAATGCGCCAATGTACGGAATAAGTACCGAGAAGCCGACCAGCACCGCCAGCAGCAGCGAATAGTTCAGCCCAAAGAGCAAGAACCCCAGCCAGGTGGCGATCCCCACCACGATCATCTCCAGCACTTTGCCGCGGATATAGTTGGTGATTTGTTGATTCATCTCCTTCCACACCTGTCCTGCCAGTCCACGGTTGCGCGGCAGCACCCGACGAACGGCGTTCAGCATCTGCTCTTTGTCTTTCAGCAGGAAGAAGACCATCAATGGCACCAGCACCAGATAGACGGCTATGGTCAGCAAACCGACCAGCGAGGCGAGGGAAATTTTCACCACCGAATCGCCCATGGTCAGCATCCGACTGCGCATATTTTCGGCCATTGCATCAATAATGCCCGCATCCATTAACGCCGGATAGCGGCGCGGCAACGTGGCGGCAAAGTCAGAAAGCTTATTGAGCATCCCCGGCATATCGCGAATTAAGTAGATGCCCTGTTGCCAGGCGATAGGCAGTACCACGAACGCCATCAGTAGCAATATACCGACAAAAACCACCAATACAATCGACGTCGCCCAGCGGCGGGAGCAGCCAATAGATTGCAGGCGCACAGTTGGCCATTCCAGCAAATAGGCCAGCACAATAGCCACCAGCAACGGAGCAAGCAGGCCACTAAAGAAAAAGATAATGCCAAATCCGGCAACTAAAATAACCAGCAAGGCAATCGCTTCCGGGTCGCTAAAACGGCGGCGATACCATTGCATCAACATTTCGAGCATAAAGACCTTCCCTGAACCTCAAGAGCGGGATTGCGATCCGCAATTGTATCGAAATGTCACAAAAAAGACTTCGCTTTTTATGACGGATTCAGGAAACTGAAAAGTCATTTGAGTGGGCTAATCTTCGCCGTTACACTCAAATGCGGCGCGGTGGGAACGATATTTCACAGTATCGGTCAAATGACTATCTTCAGAAATACAGGATAGAGGTTATGTTCAGGCAGTTGAAAAAAAACCTGGTTGCAACCCTCATTGCTGCTATGACCATTGGTCAGGTAGCCCCGGCGTTTGCCGACAGCGCAGACACCTTGCCGGATATGGGAACCTCCGCAGGAAGCACGCTTTCCATTGGTCAGGAAATGCAGATGGGCGACTATTATGTCCGCCAGCTACGCGGCAGCGCGCCGTTAATTAATGACCCGCTGTTAACGCAATATATTAATTCGCTGGGGATGCGTCTGGTTTCGCATGCCAATTCGGTTAAGACACCGTTTCATTTTTTTCTGATCAACAACGACGAAATTAACGCCTTTGCTTTCTTTGGCGGCAACGTGGTGCTGCACTCTGCCCTGTTCCGTTATTCCGATAACGAAAGTCAACTGGCTTCAGTTATGGCGCACGAAATCTCCCACGTCACCCAACGTCACCTGGCGCGAGCGATGGAAGATCAACAACGCAGCGCGCCGCTGACCTGGGTCGGCGCGTTAGGTTCTATTTTACTGGCGATGGCCAGTCCGCAGGCGGGGATGGCGGCGCTGACCGGTACACTGGCGGGAACACGTCAGGGGATGATCAGTTTCACCCAGCAAAATGAACAGGAAGCGGACCGCATTGGTATTCAGGTGCTGCAACGCTCGGGATTCGATCCGCAGGCGATGCCAACCTTCCTCGAAAAATTACTCGATCAGGCGCGTTACTCCTCGCGCCCGCCGGAAATTTTATTGACTCACCCGTTGCCGGAAAGTCGTCTGGCAGATGCCCGCAACCGTGCTAATCAGATGCGACCGATGGTGGTGCAGTCGTCGGAAGATTTCTATCTGGCGAAAGCGCGCACACTGGGGATGTATAATTCCGGACGTAACCAGCTCACCAGTGATTTGCTGGATGAATGGGCGAAAGGAAACGTTCGTCAGCAACGAGCGGCGCAATATGGTCGTGCTTTACAGGCGATGGAAGCCAATAAATACGACGAGGCGCGTAAAACGCTGCAACCGTTACTGGCGGCAGAACCTGGCAACGCATGGTATCTCGATCTGGCTACCGATATCGATCTTGGGCAAAACAAAGCCAATGAGGCAATCAATCGCCTGAAAAATGCCCGTGATTTGCGCACCAATCCGGTGTTGCAGCTCAACCTGGCAAACGCTTATCTGCAAGGCGGTCAACCACAAGAAGCGGCCAATATTCTCAATCGCTACACCTTTAATAATAAAGATGACAGCAACGGCTGGGATTTACTGGCACAGGCGGAAGCCGCGCTAAATAACCGCGATCAGGAGCTGGCTGCGCGAGCAGAAGGTTATGCGCTCGCCGGACGACTCGATCAGGCCATTTCGCTGTTGAGTAGCGCCAGTTCGCAGGTGAAATTAGGCAGCCTGCAACAAGCGCGTTACGATGCGCGCATCGACCAGTTGCGCCAGCTGCAGGAACGCTTTAAGCCTTATACCAAGATGTAATTCGCATTAAAGGAAGAACAATGACCAAACAGGTAAAAATCTACCATAACCCACGCTGTTCAAAGAGCCGGGAAACGCTGAACCTGCTGAAAGAAAACGGCGTGGAGCCAGAAGTGGTACTCTACCTTGAGACACCCGCCGATGCGGCAACGCTGCGCGATTTGCTGAAAATGCTGGGGATGAATAGCGCCCGTGAATTGATGCGCCAGAAAGAGGATCTTTATAAAGAACTGAACCTGGCTGACAGTTCGCTTAGCGAAGAGGCGCTGATTCAGGCAATGGTGGATAATCCGAAGCTAATGGAGCGCCCGATTGTGGTCGCGAATGGCAAAGCGCGGATTGGTCGTCCACCGGAGCAGGTACTGGAAATCGTGGGTTAAGATGTGCTCCATCGCTAGTTGAAGCACATTGCCGGATGCGACGCTTGCCACGTCTTATCCGGCCTACGAATACTATGGATTAACTTCGCGTAGTTCGGATAAGGCGTTCGCGCCGCATCCGACAATAAACACCTTATCTACAACTTCAGAATTTCTTTCACAAACGGAATGGTCAGCTTACGTTGCGCGGTAATCGACGCACGATCCAACTGATCCAACGTCATAAATAGCGTGCGCATTTCTCTGTCGAGCCGCTTCAGCAAGAAACGCCCCACATCTTCCGGCAGTTCAAAACCACGCAAACGCGCGCGTAACTGTAGCGCCTGCAACTTATCTTCATCAGAAAGTGGCTGCAATTTGTAGATCTGCCCCCAGTCGAGTCGCGAAGCGAGATCCGGTAATCCCAGATTCAACTGCCGCGGTGGACGATCGCCGGTGATCAACAATCGTGTTTTGCCCGATTCCAGAATTCGATTGTAGAGATCGAAAATCGCCATCTCCCACAACTCATCGCCTGCAATACACTCAATGTTGTCGATACAGACCAGCGACAAATGCTCCATACCGTCGAGCACTTCCGGAACAAACCAGGTGCGTTTATCCAGCGGGACATAGCCCACCGCATCGCCACGCTGCGACAATTCCGCGCAAGCCGCGTGCAGCAGATGGCTGCGCCCCGCGCCTTCGCGTGCCCAGAGATAGATGTAACCGCTATGTTCCTGACGCAGCACGTTTTGCAGCGCAGCCAGTAAAGAGGAGTTATCCCCCGGCCAGAAACTTGCAAAGGTTTCGTCGTCAGGAAGATAAAGTGGCAAAGAGAGCTGTGCCGGTGTGTTCAGAGATACCTCAACCAGGATTTCACAAAATCGCGAGAAGTTTACCACAGAATCCCATGATGTTTGAACCGGGCAGCAACACTGCCCGGTCGGTACATTATTTGTCTGTTATATCCGCGTCTTCTGCGTCCAGCACCACTTCTTCAGGGCGCAGCACACTAATCAGTTTGAAGATCAAACTTAAGCCGATACCGACGATGGTCGCCAGCGCCATACCTTTTAACTCCGCCGCGCCGATGTTTACCTTCGCGCCACTGACGCCGATGATCAAAATCACGGAAGTCAGGATCAGGTTCTGTGCTTTGTTGTAATCCACTTTCGATTCGATCAAAACACGAATACCGGAAGCACCGATGACACCATAAAGCAGCAGCGAAACGCCGCCCATCACCGGCAATGGGATCATCTGGATAGCGGCAGCCAGTTTACCGACGCAGGAAAGCAGGATAGCGAAAATCGCCGCCCCGCCGATAACCCAGGTACTGTAAACACGGGTGATCGCCATCACGCCAATGTTTTCTCCGTAAGTGGTATTTGGCGTAGAGCCAAAGAAGCCGGAAATCACGGTCGACAAGCCATTAGCAAACATCGAACGGTGCAGACCTGGATCGCGCAGCAGATCTTTTTTGACGATATTAGCCGTTACTACCAGGTGCCCTACGTGTTCGGCAATAACCACTAACGCCGCTGGCAGAATAGTCAGAATGGCAAACCACTCGAAGCGCGGCGTATAGAGGGTTGGCAGCGCAAACCAGTGAGCATTAATAATCGGCGTGGTATCGACAATTCCCATTGCGAAAGAGAGCGCGTAGCCCACCAGCACGCCAATTAAAATCGGGATAATTGCCAGGAAACCACGAAACAGCACGGAACCTAAAACCGTGACCGCCAGGGTGGTAATAGAGATGATGATGGTTTTGGAGTCTGGCGTTTGCCCTTCAGCCGGGAGTAAACCCGCCATACCGGCAGCTACGCCCGCCAGCTCCAGACCGATGACGGCAACGATTGCGCCCATTGCCGCAGGTGGAAACAGCACGTCCAGCCAGCCGGTCCCCGCTTTCTTCACGATAAAAGAAACCAGGCAGAACAGCACGCCGCACATAATAAAGCCGCCCAGCGCGACTTCATACCCTAACGGCAACAGTAACAATACCGGTGAAATAAAGGCAAAGCTGGAACCAAGATAAGCCGGAATTTTCCCTTTACAGATGAAGAGATACAGCAGCGTTCCAATACCGTTAAATAACAGTACAGTCGCCGGGTTAATATGAAATAAGACGGGCACCAGGACGGTTGCACCAAACATGGCGAACAAATGTTGCAAACTAAGCGGGATTGTCTGTAAAAGTGGCGGTCTTTCACTCACCCCGATAGCACGGCGCGTCATAGTATTATCCTCTGTATTATGTGTTATAGGCGCTTTACTCAAAAAAAAGCCGACTCTTAAAGTCGGCTTTAATTATTTTTATTCTTTATTTCGTACCAAAGATTTTGTCACCGGCATCGCCGAGGCCCGGAATAATGTATCCGTGCTCGTTCAGTCCCTGATCAATCGATGCGGTATACAGTTCGACGTCCGGGTGCGCTTTTTCCAGCGCAGCGATACCTTCTGGCGCAGCGACCAGCACCAGAACTTTGATGCTGCTGCAGCCCGCTTTTTTCAGCAGGTCGATGGTCGCGATAACGGAACCACCGGTTGCCAGCATTGGGTCAACGATCAGCGCCATACGCTCATCGATGTTAGAAACCAGTTTCTGGAAGTACGGTACCGGCTCCAGCGTTTCTTCATTACGGTACATACCGACAACGCTGATGCGCGCGCTCGGAACGTTTTCCAGCACACCGTCCATCATACCAAGACCCGCACGCAGAATTGGCACAACGGTAATTTTCTTACCTTTGATCTGGTCGATTTCTACCGGGCCGTTCCAGCCTTCGATAGTTACTTTTTCCGTTTCGAGGTCGGCGGTCGCTTCGTAAGTCAGCAGGCTACCCACTTCGGAAGCGAGTTCGCGAAAGCGCTTGGTGCTGATATCTTGCTCACGCATCAGTCCCAGCTTGTGTTTGACGAGTGGGTGTTTGACTTCCACGATCTTCATACTCTTTCTCCTTTGAGGGGCAGCCACAAAAAAAATCGACGGATTATACCTCCTTTCTTCAAGGCGGCAATATTCTTTTCGTTGACTTTAGTCAAAATGATAACGGTTTGAGATAAAGTTATTTTATATTCAAATGGTTATGAAAGAAGATTATTCCATCCGAAAACTAACCTTTACCCTGGTACAAGTCTTCTTTCGCCGCGCGCCTGGGCAAAAGACGTGCAAAAAGGTTGTGTAAAGCAGTCTCGCAAACGTTTGCTTTCCCTGTTAGAATTGCGCCGAATTTTATTTTTCTACCGCAAGTAACGCGTGGGGACCCAAGCAGTGACCGATAAAACCTCTCTTAGCTACAAAGATGCCGGTGTTGATATTGACGCGGGTAATGCTCTGGTTGGAAGAATCAAAGGCGTAGTGAAGAAAACGCGTCGTCCGGAAGTGATGGGCGGTCTGGGCGGCTTCGGTGCGCTGTGTGCATTGCCGCAAAAATATCGTGAACCCGTGCTGGTTTCCGGCACTGACGGCGTAGGTACCAAGCTGCGTCTGGCAATGGACTTAAAACGTCACGACACCATTGGTATTGATCTGGTCGCCATGTGCGTTAATGACCTGGTGGTGCAAGGTGCAGAGCCGCTGTTTTTCCTCGACTATTACGCAACCGGAAAACTGGATGTTGATACCGCTTCAGCGGTGATCAGCGGTATCGCGGAAGGATGTCTGCAATCGGGCTGTTCACTGGTGGGTGGCGAAACGGCAGAAATGCCGGGGATGTATCACGGTGAGGATTACGATGTCGCGGGTTTCTGCGTTGGCGTGGTAGAAAAATCAGAAATCATCGACGGCTCTAAAGTCAGCGACGGCGATGTGCTGATTGCACTCGGTTCCAGCGGTCCGCACTCGAACGGCTATTCGCTGGTGCGCAAAATTCTTGAAGTCAGCGGTTGTGATCCGCAAACCACCGAACTTGATGGTAAGCCATTAGCCGATCATCTGCTGGCACCGACCCGCATTTACGTGAAGTCAGTGCTGGAGTTGATTGAAAAGGTCGATGTGCATGCCATTGCGCACCTGACCGGCGGCGGCTTCTGGGAAAACATTCCACGCGTATTGCCAGATAATACCCAGGCAGTGATTGATGAATCTTCCTGGCAGTGGCCGGAAGTGTTCAACTGGCTGCAAACGGCAGGTAACGTTGAACGCCATGAAATGTATCGCACCTTCAACTGCGGCGTCGGGATGATTATTGCCCTGCCTGCTCCGGAAGTGGACAAAGCCCTCGCCCTGCTCAATGCCAACGGTGAAAACGCGTGGAAAATCGGTATCATCAAAGCCTCTGATTCCGAACAACGCGTGGTTATCGAATAATGAATATTGTGGTGCTTATTTCCGGCAACGGAAGTAATTTACAGGCAATTATTGACGCCTGTAAAACCAACAAAATTAAAGGCACCGTACGGGCAGTTTTCAGCAATAAGGCCGACGCGTTCGGCCTTGAACGCGCCCGCCAGGCGGGTATTGCAACGCATACGCTCATCGCCAGCGCGTTTGACAGTCGTGAAGCCTATGACCGGGAGTTGATTCATGAAATCGACATGTACGCACCCGATGTGGTCGTGCTGGCTGGTTTTATGCGCATTCTCAGCCCGGCGTTTGTCTCCCACTATGCCGGGCGTTTGCTGAACATTCACCCTTCTCTGCTGCCGAAATATCCCGGATTACACACCCATCGTCAGGCGCTGGAAAATGGCGATGAAGAGCACGGTACATCGGTGCATTTCGTCACCGATGAACTGGACGGTGGCCCGGTTATTTTACAGGCGAAAGTCCCGGTATTTGCTGGTGATACGGAAGATGACATCACCGCCCGCGTGCAAACCCAGGAACACGCTATTTATCCACTGGTGATTAGCTGGTTTGCCGATGGTCGTCTGAAAATGCACGAAAACGCCGCGTGGCTGGATGGTCAACGTCTGCCGCCGCAGGGCTACGCTGCCGACGAGTAATGCCCCGTAGTTAAAGCGCCAGCTCTGCCGCTGGCGTTTTTCAATTCACCTGTAAATCGCAAGCTCCAGCAGTTTTTTTCCCCCTTTTCTGGCATAGTTGGACATCTGCCAATATTGCTCGCCATAATATCCAGGCAGTGTCCCGTGAATAAAACGGAGTAAAAGTGGTAATGGGTCAGGAAAAGCTATACATCGAAAAAGAGCTCAGTTGGTTATCGTTCAATGAACGCGTGCTTCAGGAAGCGGCGGACAAATCTAACCCGCTGATTGAAAGGATGCGTTTCCTGGGGATCTATTCCAATAACCTTGATGAGTTCTATAAAGTCCGCTTCGCTGAACTGAAGCGACGCATCATTATTAGCGAAGAACAAGGCTCCAACTCTCATTCCCGCCATTTACTGGGCAAAATTCAGTCCCGGGTGCTGAAAGCCGATCAGGAATTCGACGGCCTCTACAACGAGCTGCTGCTGGAGATGGCGCGTAACCAGATCTTCCTGATTAATGAACGCCAGCTCTCCGTCAATCAACAAAACTGGCTTCGTCATTATTTTAAGCAGTATCTGCGTCAGCACATTACGCCGATTTTAATCAATCCTGACACTGACTTAGTGCAGTTCCTGAAAGATGATTACACCTATTTGGCGGTGGAAATTATCCGTGGCGATACCATCCGTTACGCGCTGCTGGAGATCCCATCAGATAAAGTGCCACGCTTTGTGAATTTACCGCCAGAAGCGCCGCGTCGACGCAAACCGATGATTCTTCTGGATAACATTCTGCGTTACTGCCTCGATGATATTTTCAAAGGCTTCTTTGATTATGACGCGCTGAATGCCTATTCAATGAAGATGACCCGCGATGCCGAATACGATTTAGTGCATGAGATGGAAGCCAGCCTGATGGAGTTGATGTCTTCCAGTCTCAAGCAGCGTTTAACTGCTGAGCCGGTGCGTTTTGTTTATCAGCGCGATATGCCCAATGCGCTGGTTGAAGTGTTACGCGAAAAACTGACTATTTCCCGCTACGACTCCATCGTCCCCGGCGGTCGTTATCATAATTTTAAAGACTTTATTAATTTCCCCAATGTCGGCAAAGCCAATCTGGTGAACAAACCACTGCCGCGTTTACGCCACATTTGGTTTGATAAAGCCCAGTTCCGCAATGGTTTTGATGCCATTCGCGAACGCGATGTGTTGCTCTATTATCCTTATCACACCTTTGAGCATGTGCTGGAACTGCTGCGTCAGGCCTCGTTCGATCCGAGCGTGCTGGCGATTAAAATCAACATTTACCGTGTGGCAAAAGATTCACGTATCATCGACTCGATGATCCACGCTGCGCACAACGGCAAGAAAGTGACCGTGGTGGTTGAGTTACAGGCGCGTTTCGACGAAGAAGCCAACATTCACTGGGCGAAGCGCCTGACAGAAGCAGGCGTGCACGTTATCTTCTCTGCGCCGGGGCTGAAAATTCACGCCAAACTGTTCCTGATTTCACGTAAAGAAAACGGTGAAGTGGTCCGTTACGCACACATCGGGACCGGGAACTTTAACGAAAAAACCGCGCGTCTTTATACTGACTATTCGTTGCTGACCGCAGATGCGCGTATCACCAACGAAGTACGGCGGGTATTTAACTTTATTGAAAACCCATACCGCCCGGTGACATTTGATTATTTAATGGTGTCACCGCAAAACTCTCGCCGTCTGTTATATGAAATGGTAGACCGCGAAATCGCCAACGCGCAGCAAGGGCTGCCCAGTGGTATCACCCTGAAGCTAAATAACCTTGTCGATAAAGGCCTGGTTGATCGTCTGTATGCGGCCTCCAGCTCCGGCGTACCGGTTAATCTGCTGGTTCGCGGAATGTGTTCGCTGATCCCCAATCTGGAAGGCATTAGCGACAACATTCGTGCCATCAGTATTGTTGACCGTTACCTTGAACATGACCGGGTTTATATTTTTGAAAATGGCGGCGATAAAAAGGTCTACCTTTCTTCCGCCGACTGGATGACGCGCAATATTGATTATCGTATTGAAGTGGCGACACCGCTGCTCGATCCGCGCCTGAAGCAGCGGGTGCTGGACATCATCGACATATTGTTCAGCGATACGGTCAAAGCACGTTATATCGATAAAGAACTCAGTAATCGCTACGTTCCCCGCGGCAATCGCCGCAAAGTACGGGCGCAGTTGGCGATTTACGACTACATCAAATCACTCGAACAACCTGAATAACCCTATGCCAATACACGATAAATCCCCTCGTCCGCAGGAGTTTGCTGCGGTCGATCTTGGTTCAAACAGTTTTCACATGGTCATAGCCCGTGTGGTAGATGGTGCCATGCAGATTATTGGTCGCCTGAAACAGCGGGTGCATCTGGCGGACGGCCTGGGGCCAGATAATATGTTGAGTGAAGAGGCAATGACGCGCGGTTTGAACTGTCTGTCGCTGTTTGCCGAACGGCTACAAGGGTTTTCTCCTGCCAGCGTCTGTATAGTCGGCACCCATACGCTGCGTCAGGCGCTGAACGCCACTGACTTTCTGAAACGCGCGGAAAAGGTCATTCCCTACCCGATTGAAATTATTTCCGGTAATGAAGAAGCCCGTCTGATTTTTATGGGAGTGGAACATACCCAACCGGAAAAAGGTCGCAAACTGGTTATTGATATTGGCGGCGGATCTACGGAACTGGTGATTGGTGAAAATTTCGAACCTATTCTCGTTGAAAGCCGCCGGATGGGTTGTGTCAGCTTTGCCCAGCTTTATTTTCCTGGCGGGGTCATCAATAAAGAGAATTTTCAGCGCGCTCGCATGGCGGCAGCACAAAAACTGGAAACTTTAACCTGGCAATTCCGTATTCAGGGCTGGAACGTTGCAATGGGCGCTTCCGGTACCATAAAAGCCGCCCATGAAGTGTTAATGGAAATGGGCGAGAAAGACGGGATAATTACCCCGGAACGTCTGGAAAAACTGGTAAAAGAAGTTTTACGTCACCGTAATTTCGCATCGCTGAGTTTACCGGGTCTTTCCGAAGAGCGGAAAACAGTCTTCGTTCCGGGACTGGCGATTTTATGCGGTGTGTTTGATGCTTTAGCCATCCGTGAACTGCGCCTTTCTGACGGGGCGTTACGCGAAGGCGTACTGTACGAAATGGAAGGACGTTTCCGTCATCAGGATGTGCGTAGTCGCACCGCCAGCAGCCTCGCCAACCAGTATCACATCGACAGCGAACAGGCCCGACGGGTGCTGGATACCACTATGCAAATGTACGAACAGTGGCGGGAACAGCAACCGAAGCTGGCGCATCCGCAACTGGAGGCGCTACTGCGATGGGCCGCCATGCTGCATGAGGTCGGGTTGAATATCAACCACAGCGGTTTGCATCGCCACTCCGCTTATATTCTGCAAAACAGTGACTTGCCGGGTTTTAATCAGGAACAGCAGCTGATGATGGCGACACTGGTGCGCTATCACCGTAAAGCGATTAAACTCGACGATCTGCCGCGCTTTACCTTGTTTAAGAAGAAACAGTTCCTGCCACTGATTCAGCTATTGCGCCTTGGCGTATTACTCAACAATCAACGTCAGGCAACCACCACACCGCCAACATTGACACTGATTACTGATGACAGTCACTGGACACTGCGTTTCCCGCATGACTGGTTTAGTCAGAATGCGTTGGTACTGCTTGATCTGGAAAAGGAGCAAGAATACTGGGAAGGCGTGGCTGGCTGGCGGTTGAAAATTGAAGAAGAAAGTACACCTGAAATCGCCGCTTAATGCTTTGCGGGCCGACGAGAAATGTCGGCCCGCATTATTCAGGCACTTTCGCGAATGGGTTCGATTTCATTCAACGTATCAATTAACGGCTGCGGCTTACCAATAAGATAACCCTGCATATAATCGATCCCCAAAGAGAGCACCGCCTCGCGGATCTCTTCGTTTTCAACGTACTCTGCCACTACCCGCATTTTCTTCATTCGCGCCAGGTGGCAAATCGATGCCACTATCTGATAATCCAGACTATTTGACACAATATTGCGGATAAAACTGCCGTCAATTTTAAGCAGATCGGCATTCACATTTTTAAGCCGCGCATAGCTGGCGTAGCCGGTGCCGAAATCATCAATCGCAATCTGGCAGCCTAATTCCTGAAGATGCTGCAAGGTGATTTGCGCCTGCTTAACATTGGTCAGAGCATTACTTTCGGTGACTTCAAAAATAAGTTGCCACGCTTCAATCTGATATTTAGCCAGCAACTGACTGACTTCAACAGGAAAACGAGCCTGACATACCGAGGTTGGAGACAGATTAATAGCAAAACGGTGAGCGGGCATCTTCGCTCTGTTTTCAGCCATAAATTGCAGCGTATGCTCAATGACCCACATGTCGATACTCGACGATAAACCAAATTCGTGCGCGACCGGCAAGAAGCTATCGGGGCTGATCAGTTCATCATTCTCACCTTTCATGCGCAGAAGAATTTCATGGTAAACATCACCACGCATACCGGTAATCGGCTGGGCCATCAGGAAAAAATGGTTGTGTTCCAGCGCCTGCTGTAGTCGATTCATCATCGCGACTTTATCTTTCAATTCGCGTTGCAAATACATTGCCCCGCGACGCTGCATATTTTCCGGGGCGTTGGTCACGATGGAAAGTTCGGCGACCGTATTTAGCTCTCCCAGCAGCAGGTAGATATGATTCACTGGCGAGCGCACATAGCAGTAACTGACGCCAATCTGCGGTTGCATCGGCATGCCATCCCAAAAGAAACGAAATTGCTTGAGATGGCTATCCAGTGCGGTAATGCGCTCCTGGTGCGATTCTGTATTCAGTCGCAGCGCGAGATCGTTACCCGAAAGCTGATAAACATCTTCACCCGGTTCCAGCAAGGGTGACAGCCAGTGAGAAAGTTTTTGCTTGTATTGAATCCGCAGCATGATGCCATAGTTCTTAACCAGCATTTCCATGCCAGGGATGCGTAAATAACAAAGCGCAGACCAGGGGGCATCACGCAACGCGCGATTCAGGGCGCGAACATTTGGCAGATGAACCACCGGGTCCACATACGCAAGCCGCTGAATGCGTCTGACTACCGCTCTCTGACGGGTTGCCAGTACAGCCATATAATTGACAATAAAAGAGAATACCAGATAACTGGAGGAGGTTATGGCCAGCTGCGTGGTATAGCCAGGATAAATGGGAATGTAATTTTGATAGCTGTGGATGCTGATCATCAACACGACCGCCCAGAGCAGCGAAATCAGCTTATAACCATAGCGCATCGCTCCCCACATCATCAGGGGCAGCAATAATGACAAGGTATAATTGGTGCTAAAAATTGTGCTTTTTTCATTTAACGGCATGCATAACAGCAACAATAAAGCACCTAATGCCAGTAGCCAGAGCGCGAACTCTTTTTTGGTGACTTTGGCATCAACCTGCTGTTTTAATTGCGAATAATAGCTACGTAAATAAAATGGATTTCGCACTACCCGAATGATGAAGTAGCACAGCGGGACACCGATCAGATTACCCACCAGTAAGGCCTGATAATTGATTAAAGTCCCGAGGTTAAAAGGCATGACACCGACCAGATTTTCTCTGCTCGCCAGTAATCCTACAAATGCAGCAAACTGGAAAAGTATCAGAAACAGCGTTGCAGGAAACACAATCTGCCAGAATATACGCTGGGAAATTAAACGGGTATCACCATGTGAAACGTTGTTACGCCGGGGAGTAAAGACCCTGTAACCGCCCCAACAGAGAATGATAATGATAATAAAATTAGCCGTTAATGATAGCGTTTCGTAAAAACCCAGCTCTGCATATTTGCGGACAAAAATCCCTAAGGCGATCCCTGGCAATGCCGCCCAGCTGAAAAACATCATCATGCTGATCATCAGTGCCAGAGGCAGATAAAAGAGAAAAACCTCACCGGAAGAAATATGCGCGAAAGTATTAATGTGGGCGAAAATGGGCAAGATTAAAGAAGGCAGGAACAGCGGAAGCCCCCACCATTTATCACGTATTTTTATATAAGTTGCATTCAGTTTCATAGATGCTCAGCAGAATCCCCCACATCCTGAAGGAGGTGTATTCAGACAGGCATCCCACCTGACTTCGAATGATGATTATTCATCACTATAGAGAGCATTGATTCTAAGTGTCATATGAAAGTACCAATTGATATATATCAAACAAAATAACCCTGATTAATGAATTATTACGTTTATTATGTTAATTCATCATTATTACATCATCATTGTAAATAATTAAATTAACTTCCATAACATTAAAATATGTATCCACTGACGCTTTTTTACATAACGAAGAATTGACCATTTTGTCCTGTTGTGCCTTAATGTAAGTACCGTCCACAGCGTGGGACATACTTCAAGGAACCTTTTGTGAGTCAGGCAACCAGTATGCGAAAACGACACCGATTTAACAGTCGCATGACCCGTATCGTACTGCTCATCAGCTTTATCTTCTTCTTTGGCCGTTTTATCTACTCGTCCGTCGGTGCCTGGCAGCACCATCAGAGCAAAAAAGAAGCTCAGCAATCCACACTCTCCGTCGAATCACCGGTACAACGTTAGCGGTTACCTTCTCCACTTTCACAGAACATAACGGCACTTCGCTGTCGGATGCTTTTGCTGTTTGGGATTATCAAAGCGGCAGATATTCTTTCATCTTAAATTTTACGTCTTTATCCTGACTGATGTTTATCCTGTTTGGCTGCGAAATAAATATAAAATTAATATATGTGTTGTAATGATATATTTTTATAAATTATTCCCTGCGTGAATTTTAATAAATTTAATCTATCCCTTTATACGCAATACATTTACTTTCCTCTTTTGATGATCTTAAATGTCTTATTTTTCGTAATGTGTATAACAAGGAATAGTGATGAAATTTAAAAAATGTCTTCTGCCTGTGGCAATGTTAGCGTCATTCACTCTGGCAGGATGCCAGTCAAATGCTGACGATCATGCTGCCGATGTTTATCAAACCGATCAACTGAATACCAAACAAGAAACTAAAACCGTTAATATTATTTCCATTCTTCCCGCAAAAGTTGCCGTAGACAACTCCCAAAATAAACGGAACGCACAAGCCTTCGGCGCGCTTATTGGCGCAGTCGCTGGCGGTGTTATCGGCCACAACGTCGGGTCTGGCAGCAATTCCGGAACGACGGCAGGTGCAGTTGGCGGCGGAGCTGTAGGCGCGGCAGCGGGTTCTATGGTGAATGATAAAACCTTAGTGGAAGGTGTTTCTTTAACCTATAAGGAAGGCACCAAAGTGTATACCTCTACCCAGGTGGGTAAAGAGTGCCAGTTTACGACAGGTTTAGCCGTTGTTATTACCACGACGTATAACGAAACGCGTATTCAGCCAAATACCAAATGTCCTGAAAAGAGCTAATAATCAGGAGGAGTCATGAAGAAAGTTTTTCTTTGCGCCATCTTAGCCTCCTTAAGCTATCCGGCTATCGCCTCATCATTGCAGGATCAACTCTCTGCTGTCGCAGAAGCGGAACAGCAAGGTAAAAATGAAGAGCAAAGGCAGCATGACGAATGGGTCGCGGAGCGCAACAGGGAAATCCAGCAAGAGAAGCAACGTCGCGCAAATGCCCAGGCCGCCGCTAACAAAAGAGCGGCAACGGCAGCGGCAAATAAGAAAGCTCGTCAGGATAAACTGGACGCCGAAGCCTCTGCGGACAAAAAACGCGATCAAAGTTATGAAGATGAGCTACGCAGCTTAGAGATTCAGAAACAAAAACTGGCGCTGGCGAAAGAAGAAGCCCGCGTTAAGCGAGAAAACGAATTTATCGATCAGGAACTGAAGCACAAAGCTGCGCAAACCGATGTGGTGCAATCTGAAGCTGACGCCAACAGAAATATGACTGAAGGCGGTCGCGATCTGATGAAAAGCGTGGGCAAAGCAGAAGAGAACAAATCGGACAGCTGGTTTAATTAATCGATGTTAGTAACTTCAATCCTATAATTCTTGAAGATAAAAAACCCTCTGTAGTAACAGAGGGTTTTGTTCATTCATAGTGCAGGGTCAAATCATTCCCACTCAATGGTAGCTGGCGGCTTGCCGCTGATGTCATACACCACGCGGGAAATACCGTTCACTTCATTGATAATGCGGTTGGAAACGCGACCGAGGAAATCGTACGGCAGATGCGCCCAGTGTGCGGTCATAAAGTCGATGGTTTCGACAGCACGCAGAGAGACAACCCAGTCATACTTACGACCATCGCCCATTACGCCAACGGAACGTACCGGCAGGAACACAGTGAACGCCTGGCTGACTTTGTCGTACAGGTCCGCTTTACGCAGTTCTTCAATGAAGATGGCGTCAGCACGGCGCAGCAGGTCACAGTACTCTTTCTTCACTTCACCCAGCACACGAACGCCAAGGCCTGGTCCCGGGAATGGGTGACGGTACAACATGTCGTACGGCAGGCCCAGCTCCAGACCAATCTTACGCACTTCGTCTTTGAACAGCTCTTTCAGCGGTTCAACCAGGCCCATCTTCATCTCTTTCGGCAGGCCGCCCACGTTGTGGTGAGATTTGATGACGTGTGCTTTACCGGTTGCAGACGCCGCAGATTCGATAACGTCAGGGTAGATGGTGCCCTGCGCCAGCCACTTCACGTCTTCCAGTTTCAGCGCTTCTTCATCGAATACTTCAACGAAAACGCGACCGATGATTTTACGTTTTGCTTCCGGATCGTTTTCGCCAGCCAGCGCTGACAGGAAGCGATCTTCTGCCGGAACGTGAACAATGTTCAGACCAAAGTGATCGCCAAACATATCCAGAACCTGCTCTGCTTCGTTGAGACGCAGCAGGCCGTTGTCGACGAATACGCAAGTCAGGTTTTTACCGATAGCGCGGTGCAGTAGCATTGCGGTTACGGAGGAATCCACGCCACCAGAGAGGCCGAGGATGACTTTATCGTCGCCTACCTGCTCACGGATGCGGGCTACAGCATCGTCGATAATTTTCGCTGGCGTCCACAGGGCTTCACACTGGCAGATATCACGCACAAAACGCTCCAGCATGCGCATACCCTGGCGGGTGTGAGTCACTTCCGGGTGGAACTGTACGCCATAGAAGCGTTTTTCTTCGTTAGCCATAATGGCAAACGGGCAGCTTTCGGTGCTGGCTACGGTGACGAAGTCGGACGGGATAGCGGTAACTTTATCGCCGTGGCTCATCCAGACATCGAGCAGCGGTTTACCGTCTGCGGTCAGCGCATCTTCGATACCGCGAACCAGTGCGCTGTCGTTTACGACTTCAACCTGCGCGTAGCCAAATTCACGTTCGTTAGAGGCTTCAACGTGACCGCCCAACTGCATCGCCATGGTCTGCATACCATAGCAAACGCCGAATACCGGTACGCCTGCTTCAAAGACATACTGCGGCGCACGCGGACTGTTTTCTTCAGTAGTACTTTCCGGGCCGCCGGAAAGAATAATGCCGCTTGGATTGAAGTCACGAATTTGTGCTTCTGTCACATCCCACGCCCACAGTTCGCAGTAAACGCCCAGCTCACGCACGCGGCGCGCAACCAGTTGAGTATACTGGGAACCGAAGTCCAGAATGAGGATGCGATGCTTATGAATGTTTTCCGTCATTGACGCTTATTCCGAGGCAAGTGAAACAGATAATATAAATCGCCCGACATGAAGTCGGGCGAAGAGAATCAGGAGCCCAGACGGTAGTTCGGGGACTCTTTAGTAATGGTCACGTCGTGAACGTGGCTTTCCTGAATGCCCGCACCGCTGATACGTACAAACTCCGCTTTAGTACGCAGTTCGTCGATAGTACCACAGCCGGTCAGGCCCATACAGGAGCGCAGGCCACCCATCTGCTGGTGAATGATCTCTTTCAGGCGACCTTTATAAGCTACGCGACCTTCGATACCTTCCGGCACCAGTTTGTCGGCAGCGTTATCGCTCTGGAAATAACGGTCAGAGGAACCTTTGGACATCGCGCCCAGGGAACCCATACCACGGTAAGATTTGTAAGAACGGCCCTGGTAGAGTTCGATTTCACCCGGAGATTCTTCAGTACCCGCCAGCATGGAACCCACCATTACCGCGCTTGCGCCAGCGGCGATAGCTTTGGCGATGTCGCCGGAGAAGCGAATACCACCATCTGCGATAACCGGAATACCTGTGCCTTCCAGCGCTTCAACTGCGTCAGCAACGGCAGTGATCTGCGGAACACCTACGCCAGTAACGATACGAGTAGTACAGATAGAACCAGGGCCGATACCGACTTTAACCGCGCTGCAACCAGCTTCTGCCAAAGCGCGTGCACCTGCAGCTGTTGCCACGTTGCCGCCGATGATTTGCAGATCCGGATATTTAGCACGGGTTTCACGGATACGCTGCAAAACGCCTTCTGAGTGACCGTGGGAGGAGTCGATCAGCAGAACGTCAACGCCAGCGGCAACCAGCGCGTCAACACGCTCTTCGTTACCCGCACCTGCGCCAACTGCAGCACCAACACGCAGACGGCCTTGCTCGTCTTTACAGGCGTTCGGTTTACGTTCCGCTTTCTGGAAATCTTTCACGGTGATCATGCCGATCAGGTGGAATTCGTCATCAACCACCAGCGCTTTTTCAACGCGTTTTTCGTGCATTTTTGCCAGCACCACTTCACGGGCTTCACCTTCACGCACGGTGACCAGACGCTCTTTCGGCGTCATGTAAACGCTAACCGGCTGGTTCAGGTCGGTAACAAAACGCACGTCACGACCGGTGATAATACCCACCAGTTCGTTTTCTTCGGTAACGACCGGATAGCCCGCAAAACCGTTACGCTCGGTCAGTTCTTTCACTTCGCGCAGCGTCGTGGTTGGCAGAACAGTCTGCGGATCAGTCACCACACCAGATTCGTGTTTTTTCACACGGCGAACTTCTTCTGCCTGGCGTTCAATGGACATGTTTTTGTGGATAAAGCCGATACCGCCTTCCTGAGCCAGAGCAATAGCCAGGCGCGCTTCCGTTACGGTATCCATTGCTGCGGAAAGCATAGGGATATTCAGACGAATAGTTTTCGTCAGCTGGGTGCTGAGGTCAGCAGTATTCGGCAGAACGGTAGAATGAGCAGGAACGAGGAGAACGTCGTCAAACGTCAGAGCTTCTTTAGCGATACGTAGCATGGGCAATATCTCGACCAGAGTGGTTAATAAATATTGCCGCGGCATTATACAGAGCGTAACCGATTGCATCTACCCCTTTTTGCAAAAAATGCTTGCTATCCCCGGAGGGCGGGTTACTATCGACTGAATAACCTGCTGATTTAGAATTTGATCTCGCTCACATGTTACCTTCTCAATCCCCTGCAATTTTTACCGTTAGTCGCCTGAATCAAACGGTTCGTCTGCTGCTTGAGCATGAGATGGGACAGGTTTGGATCAGCGGCGAAATCTCTAATTTCACACAACCGGCTTCCGGTCACTGGTACTTTACACTCAAAGACGACACCGCCCAGGTACGCTGCGCGATGTTCCGCAACAGCAACCGCCAGGTGACCTTCCGCCCACAGCATGGGCAACAAGTTTTAGTTCGCGCCAATATTACGCTCTACGAGCCGCGCGGCGACTACCAGATAATCGTTGAGAGTATGCAGCCGGCCGGTGAAGGGCTGCTGCAACAGAAGTACGAACAGCTCAAAGCGAAGTTGCAGGCTGAAGGTTTGTTCGATCAGCAATACAAAAAACCACTTCCCTCCCCTGCGCATTGCGTTGGTGTGATCACCTCAAAAACCGGTGCTGCGCTACATGATATTTTGCATGTGTTAAAACGTCGCGATCCTTCTCTACCGGTGATCATCTACCCCACCGCCGTTCAGGGCGATGACGCGCCGGGGCAAATTGTTCGCGCCATTGAACTGGCGAATCAGCGCAATGAGTGCGACGTGTTGATCGTTGGGCGCGGCGGCGGTTCGCTGGAAGATTTATGGAGTTTTAACGACGAACGCGTAGCGCGGGCTATTTTTGCCAGCCGCATTCCGGTCGTCAGCGCCGTCGGGCATGAGACGGATGTGACCATTGCCGATTTTGTTGCCGATCTGCGTGCGCCAACGCCGTCTGCCGCCGCTGAAGTAGTAAGCCGTAATCAGCAAGAGTTACTGCGCCAGGTGCAATCGGCCCGTCAACGGCTGGAGATGGCGATGGATTATTATCTCGCCAACCGTACGCGTCGCTTTACGCAGATTCATCATCGCTTGCAGCAGCAGCATCCGCAGCTCCGGCTGGCACGCCAGCAAACCATGCTTGAACGCCTGAAAAAACGGATGAGCTTTGCGCTGGAAAATCAGCTTAAGCGTGCCGGGCAACAGCAGCAGCGATTAACACAGCGGCTGAATCAGCAAAATCCACAGCCGAAGATTCATCGCGCGCAAACGCGCATTCAGCAACTGGAATATCGTTTAGCAGAAATCCTGCGCGCACAGCTTAGCGCCACGCGTGAACGTTTCGGTAATGCAGTAACGCACCTCGAAGCCGTAAGCCCACTGTCAACGCTGGCGCGTGGATACAGCGTTACTACTGCTACTGACGGCAATGTACTGAAAAAAGTGAAGCAAGTTAAAGCGGGTGAAATGCTAACCACACGTCTGGAAGACGGCTGGATAGAAAGTGAAGTAAAAAACATCCAGCCGGTAAAAAAATCGCGTAAAAAGGTTCATTAAGCCAGCACGAATTCAACGCGTTTTTTCGATATCAAGCCATGCCCGTGCTGACAGAAGTAATCTACTGCACCGCAGGCTTTTAACACCTGCAACGGTTGATGGCAGTCTGGACAAAGAGCTTTCATTTCAATAACTTCCCCGCAGGATGGGCAATGCGCATGGCCGTTATCCTGATCAAGCACATGCTGACATTGTGGACAATGCAGTTCCATATGAATTCCTCCGGTAGCCACCCCTCTACATTCATAGAGGGAATGGCAGATAAAATACTTACGGATAATTATTTATTTTTCTTGATGTGCTTCATCAGACGCTTACGTTTACGCATCTGGGTTGGCGTCAGGGTGTTACGCTTGTTCGCATACGGGTTTTCCCCTTCTTTGAACTGAATACGAATCGGCGATCCCATTACGTCCAGCGATTTGCGGAAGTAGTTCATCAAGTAACGCTTGTAGGAATCAGGCAGGTCTTTCACCTGATTACCGTGAATCACCACAATCGGCGGGTTATAACCACCGGCGTGGGCATATTTCAGCTTCACACGACGACCGCGTACAAGCGGCGGTTGGTGATCTTCAACAGCCATCGTCATGATGCGCGTCAGCATAGAGGTCCCCACACGACGGGTGGAGCTGTCATACGCTTCACGTACTGATTCAAACAAGTTACCAACACCACTGCCGTGCAAGGCAGAGATAAAGTGCACACGAGCAAAATCGATAAAGCCCAGACGGAAGTCCAGCGTTTCTTTCACCTGCTCTTTCACTTCCTGACTCAGGCCATCCCACTTATTCACCACAATGACAAGTGAGCGCCCACTATTGAGAATAAAGCCCAGCAGCGAGAGATCCTGATCGGAAATACCTTCGCGCGCATCAATCACCAACATCACCACGTTGGCATCTTCAATGGCCTGCAACGTTTTGATTACGGAGAATTTCTCTACAGCATCGGTGATTTTACCGCGTTTACGTACGCCAGCGGTGTCAATGAGCACATACTCACGTCCATCGCGTTCCATTGGAATGTAGATACTGTCACGCGTCGTACCAGGCATGTCATAAACAACAACGCGCTCTTCACCAAGAATACGGTTAGTGAGTGTAGACTTACCTACGTTCGGACGACCCACAATCGCCAGTTTGATCGGCAGACTTTGCGGGTCGAAGTCGTCTTCCTCTTCTTCTTCGCCGTTCTCTTCCGCTTCAAATTGCGCCCAGTATTCAGCGTCTTCGTCGACTTCCTCTTGCGGTGCGAGATCTTCCATCCACGGCAGCAGCACATGCTCCAGCAGACTTAATACGCCACGACCGTGAGACGCGGCGATCGGGTAGATTTCACCTAAACCAAGCGAGTAGAAATCAACCACTGCCTGATCGGGATCCAGACCGTCAGTTTTGTTTGCCACCAGGAAGGTCGGTTTTTCACGGGAGCGCAGATGTTTGGCAATCGCTTCATCTGCCGGCATCAGGCCCGCGCGCGCATCCACCATAAACAGTACGACGTCCGCTTCTTCAATCGCCAGCAGCGACTGTTCCGCCATGCGGGTTTCTACACCGTCTTCTGTGCCATCAATCCCGCCGGTATCAATACAGATAAACTCACGGCCTTCAATTTCCGCACGACCGTACTTACGGTCACGAGTCAGACCCGGGAAATCCGCAACCAGCGCATCTCGGGTGCGAGTTAGACGGTTAAATAACGTGGATTTTCCTACGTTAGGGCGCCCGACAAGCGCGACCACAGGTACCATGTTTAAAGCCTCATTTTTATAAATCATCAGACAACGCACGCTATATTCGCGTCGTTGTTAAAAACAGGAAAACGGCCCCTGTCCAGGAGCCGTTTTCAAAGTGAACGACAGAGACGATTAACGTGTAATAGAGTACACGGTTCCGTCTTTTGCCTGGATCAGCAGTTTGCCGTCAGCGGCAACCGGTTCAGTCTGGAAACCGGAACTATCAACTTTTTGCTGGGCAACGAAACGACCATCTTCGACGTTAATCCAGTGCAGATAACCTTCGCTGTCACCTACCACCAGGTTGCCATTATACAGCACCGGAGAAGTCAGCAGGCGATGCAACAGATCGCTTTGTGTCCACAGCGTAACGCCGCCATCAATGGTCAACGCCATCACCCGGTCATTTTGATCGACCAGATAGATGCGATTGCCGTCGACGATGAAATCATTCACCGAACCCAGTTCGCGTTTCCACATAATCTGACCACTGCGCAGATCAAGCGCCGTCAGGTTACCATTATAGGCCAGCGCGAAAACAACGCCGTTAACAACGACGGGAGTCGTGTCAACATCGCTCAGACGGTCAATTTCGGTAGAACCGGTCGCCTGGGAAATACGCTGCTGCCAAATCATCTGGCCCTGTTCCATCAGCACTGCGCTGACGCGACCATTATCGCCACCCACGACGGCCGCACCAAAAGCCGTTGCCGGCGCAGACTCGCCACGCAAAGAGAGCGAAGGCATATCGAGGTTAACTGTCCATTTGACAGCGCCGTCAGCTTCGTTCAGCGCTTGTAACTGACCGTTACTGGTGTGGATTAACACCAGACCGTCGCTGACCACCGGGCGAGAAAGTGCTTCACCCGCGACTTTAGTTTGCCATGCCACAGTACCATCGCTGGTATTCAGCGCGTAAACCTGCGCCTTTTCGCTGCCAATGTAGACATGCCCACCAGACACGGTCACACCGCCAGAAAGTAATGCAGGCTCTTTAGAGAACCAGCCATCTTTCTCGGCCAGGCTGACAGACCAGATTTCTTTGCCATCATCCGCATTCAGCGCTTTTACTAAACCAGCGCGGTCCGCTGCATAGACAACGTTGTCCGCCAGTGCCGGATGAAGATTGGAATAGAAGTTGCCAATACCGCTACCAACGGAAGTGCTCCACGCCGTGGTCGGCGTAAACTGGTTTTCAACGGTTGGCAATGGGGACATCTTTACCACATCTTCTTCGCTGTTAAACAGCGAACAGCCGCTTAAAAGGGTAACGGAAAGCAGTCCTGGCAGCAGTAATTTACGCAATTGCATCGGGTCCCTCTCAGATGGACAAATTATTAATTTTCATCTGCATCATTTCGCTCAGTGCCGGAGTAACATCGCTTTTCACGCCTGCTTCCCATGCACTACGCGCACCTTGCTTATCACCTTTGCTCAGCAATGCTTCACCACGCAGGTCGGCAACAATGGCAGCCCACCCTTCACCTTTGATGGTATCAAGGGTTTTCAGCGCGGCATCAGCCTGCTTGAGCTGTACCTGAACGCGAGCAAGACGCAGATTTATCACGGCTTTGAGATTTTCATCGCTCGTGTCTGCCAGCCCCTGTTGTAACTGGGCGGCAGCTTTCTCTAGTTCATTTTTGTCAACAAATTGCTGCGCAAGTTCCAAAGAAGCCAGCGCACCATAAGTATTTTTATTTTCAGCAGCAAATTTTTCCGCCGCCGGGATGCTATCCGGTTTGCCTTCGCTCACTGCGGTAACCGCATTTTGATAGGCAAGAGAAGCGGAGCGTGCAGAATCAACCTGATGGCTGTTCCAGTAGCGCCAGCCAATCAGTGCGCCAACGCCCAAAATCACCCCAACAGCCAGTGCTTTGCCATTTTCAGCAAAAAAGCGTTTAACCGCTTCTACCTGGTCGTTTTCGTTCTCGTAAATTTCCACGCTGTCCTTCTCCTTCCTTAACCCAGTAACGTGCGCAAATGCGCGGCTACGCTATCCTGCGCAACTGCCGTTTGCTCACCAGAGCGCAAATCCTTCACTACTGCTGTGCCGTTAGCCACTTCAGACTCACCCAGCACCACAGCAACGCGGGCACCCCATTTATCAGCACGGGCAAACTGTTTCTTAAAGTTGCCGCCGCCGTGGTTGGTCATCAATTTCACGCCCGGTAATTCATCACGCAGACGCTCAGCTAATGCCATAGCCGCAGATTGTGTATCAGCACCTGAAGCCACCAGGTATATATCGACAACAGGATCGGCTTTAAATTCCGGATTAACGGCCTGTACTAACAATACAAGACGTTCGAGGCCCATCGCAAAACCGACAGCCGGTGTTGCACGACCGCCCAGTTGTTCCACAAGACCGTCATAACGACCGCCTGCACACACGGTGCCCTGGGAGCCGAGACTGTTAGTCACCCACTCGAAAACGGTACGGTTGTAGTAATCCAGACCACGCACCAGACGCTGGTTTACGGTGTAAGCGATCCCCGCGCTCTCAAGCAGTTTGCACAGACCAGCAAAGTGCTCACGAGATTCCTCGTCCAGATAATCACCTAATGCCGGAGCGTCGTTGAGAAGCGCCTGCACTTCCGGATTTTTTGAATCCAGCACGCGCAGCGGGTTAGTGTACATGCGGCGTTTGCAGTCTTCGTCCAGCTTTTCTTTATGCTGCTCAAGGAATGCCACCAGCGCATCGCGGTAATTGGCGCGTGCTTCCAGCGAACCGATAGAATTCAGCTCAAGAGTTACGTGTTCGGAAATACCCAGCGCGCGCCACCAGCGGGCGGTGAGCATAATCAGTTCAGCGTCGATATCCGGACCTTGCAGACCGAAAACTTCGCAGCCCAACTGATGGAACTGACGATAACGCCCTTTCTGCGGACGCTCGTGACGGAACATCGGCCCGATATACCACAGACGCTGTTCCTGATTGTACAGAAGACCATGCTCGATGCCGGCGCGTACACAGCCCGCCGTCCCTTCAGGGCGCAGAGTCAGGCTGTCGCCATTGCGATCCTCAAAGGTGTACATCTCTTTTTCAACCACGTCGGTGACTTCACCAATCGCACGTTTGAATAGCGGGGTCTGCTCTACAATCGGCAAGCGGATTTCACTGTAACCGTAGCTGCCGAGCACGTTTTTCAGTGTGCCTTCAATGCGCTGCCAGATGGCCGTTTCGCCAGGCAGGTAATCGTTCATGCCGCGAATGGCTTGAATGTTTTTTGCCACGTTTATTCTCTTTCTGAATATAAAAATGAACCCTCAACGCTTCCCTCAATGTTTGGGGAGCCATGCGGGTTCAATCATACACGGGAAGCGAGGCGCTTCCCATCACGTTATTATTTTTCGACCTGCTGAACGTCAATTCGACGCGCTTCGTCCAGCTGACTGGCTTTCGCACGAATGCGTGCTTCCAGCTGGTCGATCATATCGTTGTTGTCCAGACGGTCTTTGCGCACGCCATCTTCATAGAGGCCGCTTTTCTTGTTGCCGCCGGTGACGCCGAGTGTAGAAACCAGCGCCTCACCTGGGCCATTCACCACGCAGCCGATAATCGAAACGTCCATCGGAGTGATGATATCTTCCAGGCGTTGCTCCAGCGCGTTAACCGTACCGATAACATCAAACTCCTGACGCGAACAGGTCGGACAGGCGATGAAGTTGATACCTCGCGAACGGATACGCAGCGATTTCAAAATATCGAAACCGACTTTGATCTCTTCGACCGGATCGGCCGCCAGTGATACGCGCAGCGTGTCGCCGATGCCTTCAGACAGCAGCAGACCTAAACCAATGGCGGATTTTACTGCCCCGCTGCGCGCGCCACCCGCTTCGGTGATCCCCAGATGCAGCGGCTGATCGATTTGTTTTGCCAGCAAACGATAAGACTCAACAGCGAGGAAGACGTCAGACGCTTTCACGCTGACTTTGAACTGATCGAAGTTCAGGCGATCGAGATGATCAACATGGCGCATGGCGGATTCCAGCAACGCCTGCGGCGTCGGTTCGCCATACTTTTCTTGCAGATCTTTTTCCAGCGATCCGGCGTTAACGCCAATGCGGATCGGAATGTTTTTATCGCGCGCACAGTCAACTACCATGCGAATACGCTCTTCATTACCGATATTGCCAGGGTTAATACGCAGACAATCGACGCCGTATTCCGCTACTTTCAGCGCAATGCGATAGTCGAAGTGGATGTCAGCCACCAGCGGCACGTTAACCCGCTGTTTGATGAGTTTGAACGCTTCTGCCGCGTCCATCGTCGGTACGGAGACACGGACGATATCAGCGCCAACGCGTTCCAGCGCCTTGATTTGATTGACCGTTGCTTCGACATCTGTCGTACGCGTATTGGTCATGGACTGTACGGCGATGGGAGCACCATCGCCAATCGGCACATTCCCAACGTAAATACGTGTTGATTTTCTACGTTGAATTGGAGCCTGGTTATGCATGAAAAATCTCCCGCGTTACCCGTCTGTTACTGCGCCGGTGATTGTTCGGCATTGAGGGTCAGACGCGCAACCTGGTTAGTTCTGATAAAACGACTCAGATCGACAGGTTTCCCTTGATACTGGATCTGTACTGCGGCTGGCGCACCAATTTTCAGTTTGTACGGTGCCTGGCCGGTTAAGTTCAAATTACCGTCTTTACGCTGCATACCGCTAAACAATTTTTTACCGGTAGCATCAGTGACCTCCAGCCAGCAATCGGCAGTAAAGTTCATCACCAGCGCATTCGGATCAGCCACCGGCGTGGTCACGCCAGCCTGATCGGTTGGCAACGGCGCAGCACCATCTGGCGTTGTTGCTGCCGTTGGTGCCGGGGTCGCGGCGGTATCAACATTTGCCTGCGAAGGCGAAACAACCGCATTCTGTTGCGGATCAACAGCTGGTGCTGGCGCAGTTACGGCAGGTGTTTGCGTGTTGGTTGCGGTAGTATCCACAGACGCTGGCGGCGTGGACGTTGTAGCCGGGTCTGTAGTTGTCGACGTATTTAACGGAACACTCTGCCCCTGCTCGCTATTACTGCTCAGTTCCGCCGAAGATTGATCGGCCATAGTGGTGATCTCTTCCTGCTGAGCTTTGTGGTCTTGCCACCACCAGGCACCGCTCAGGCCGATAACCACAAACAACACCAGCCAGGTGAAGGTCATCAGCCAGCCATCACGTTTTTTGCGGCGTTTACCGAGGGAAAAACTCTGCATTGGCGCAACTTTTGCAGCCCGTAGTGGAGCCTGCTTTTCCAGCCCTGGCAGCAGTTCTTCTTCTGGAATATGTACCAGACGCGCATAAGAGCGGATATATCCGCGCAGGAATGTTGAAGCAAGATCGGCGGGTGCCTTATCTTCTTCAATGTCGCGTACCGTGGAAACCTTCAGGCAAAGTCGCTCGGCAACGGCCTGCTGACTAAGTCCTAGTTGTTCGCGAGCATTACGCAGGCGAGCGCCGGTAGTAAGTGCTTCATTTTGGTCGTGCGTGGCTTCAGTATTCATTCGCTGCAGGTACGTTTAAATGAGAATTGAGATGCCGGTGAACCATCATGCTCACCCACACCGCGAAACATCCGTTAAGTTAACCGTTATCATACAGTATAAGACCGTCTGTGTGCTCGTGACAAAGCCCACATTCACTAAGGCTAACTTACTGTTGCATCGTTACATACTGCCTTAAAGTCAGCAAAAACGCACCGTTAATATTGACCAGACAATTGCAACTTAATACTTCATTCATAAAACATTACGCCACGGTACATAAAGTAACCGTGGCGTAATGGCTATCAGACCGCTTTAATGTCGATGGCTTCACCCTGCATCCGTTTACGCAGGGTACGTTTCGTACGGTCGATAACATCGCCCGCCAACTGACCACAGGCAGCATCGATATCATCACCACGCGTTTTACGCACAATAGTGGTGAAACCGTAGCTCATCAGCACTTTTGAGAAACGGTCGATACGGCTGTTCGAGCTGCGTCCATACGGCGCACCCGGGAACGGGTTCCACGGGATCAGGTTGATCTTACACGGCGTATCTTTCAGCAGTTCCGCCAGTTGGTGAGCGTGTTCAGTGCCGTCGTTAACGTGGTCAAGCATCACGTATTCAATAGTGACTCGGCCTTGATTGGCGTTGGATTTCTCCAGATAACGGCGCACCGCAGCAAGGAACGTTTCGATATTGTACTTTTTGTTGATCGGCACAATTTCGTCACGAATTTCGTCGTTCGGCGCGTGCAGGGAAATTGCCAGTGCAACGTCGATCATATCGCCCAGTTTATCCAGCGCCGGAACTACACCGGAAGTAGAAAGCGTGACGCGACGTTTAGACAGGCCAAAACCGAAATCATCAAGCATGATTTCCATCGCCGGAACGACGTTGTTCAGGTTGAGCAGCGGCTCGCCCATGCCCATCATCACTACGTTAGTGATTGGGCGCTGACCGGTGACTTTTGCTGCGCCGACGATTTTCGCCGCACGCCACACCTGGCCAATAATTTCCGATACCCGCAGGTTGCGGTTAAAGCCCTGCTGGGCGGTGGAACAGAATTTACACTCCAGCGCACACCCCACCTGCGAAGAGACGCAGAGCGTGGCACGGTCGTCTTCCGGGATATACACCGTTTCGACGCGCTGATCGCCAACGGCGATCGCCCATTTAATGGTGCCGTCGGATGAACGCTGTTCTTCAACCACTTCCGGTGCGCGGATTTCCGCCACCTCTTTCAGTTTGCCGCGCAACACTTTGTTGATGTCGGTCATCTCATCAAAGTTGTCGCAGCAATAGTGATACATCCACTTCATCACCTGATCGGCGCGGAAGGGTTTTTCACCTAAATCTTTAAAAAACTCCCGCATCTGCTGACGGTTGAGATCCAGCAGGTTGATTTTTCCATCTTTCGTGGTGACGTTTTCAGGTGTGACTAATTGTTCAGACATATGCTATTCCGGCCTCGTTATTACACGTTATGGCCCCTGGAGGGTTGAAAAAAGAAACGCCCCGGTGAGCGGCTGCTCGTCCGGGGGCGCTGCATTGTACAAATTCTGGCGCACGGATGCCACGTTTGCACGCGGCATTTACGAAATTATTAACGGGTGCGCGGGCACACTTCGCCTTCGCCAAAGAAATAAGCGATTTCGCGAGCGGCAGATTCGACGGAATCAGAACCGTGGGTACCGTTTTCGGTCAGGCTGTCAGCGTAATCAGCGCGCAGAGTACCAGCCAGTGCGTTTGCCGGATTGGTCGCGCCCAGCAGATCGCGGTGACGCTGAACGGCGTTTTCACCTTCCAGCACGGAAACCACGATCGGGCCAGAGGTCATGAATTCAACCAGACCATCAAAGAACGGTTTTCCATCGTGTTCAGCATAAAAGCCACGTGCCTGTTCAACGGTCAGGTGCAGCATTTTGGTGCCAACAATTTTGAACCCTGCAGCTTCAAAGCGCGCAAAGATATTACCAATGACGTTTTTTGCTACCGCGTTCGGTTTGATGATGGAAAAAGTACGTTCAATAGCCATTTTTACCTCTGTAAATTGTTCTGTTGTTGTCTGTACCAGCGTACGAGATGGCGCGGATTATAATGAGCAACAGGGCCGTTGACTATTGATGAAGGTAACATTTTTTTAAAATAAAATGAGTTTTAGCAACAATCAGGGACAAAACAGACTATTGCATGACAAATTTCACTGTCGCGATTTGCCCCACGTCATCCATCACCAGCAATTGATAATCACCTTTATCCGTCAAATGCAGGGTCACGTTGCGCCCGCGTTCAGTTAACGGTTCGCCATTCAGAAACCACCAGCGTTCACCTGCCCCTCCACTTGATTGCAACGGCAAAGTCGCTTCCGCTGCGCCCGGTAAACGTTTAATAATCGCGCCATCGCGAACGCCTGTCAGCTGCAGCGGGAGCTGGGCATCGTGACCGTATGGCGGGCAACTTGTCGAGGCCGGTGGTAAGCGCACAGCGCGACGTTCTGATGCGGGCAGCCAGGGTTCCAGCGGTAGCGGCCAGACATTTATCATTTCTTGTCGCGCTTGCGGGCAATCAGCGGCAACACGTTTGCCATTTTCATCCAGCCAGATGGGGAAACGAATGCCATTAATGCCTTCCTGCTCCGGCAGTAATAGAGTTGGCGGCTGACTCCCGTCCAGCAGCCAGGTTGCCAGGCGGCGGCGACAGTTACCGTCACCTTCCGGCAAAGACTGTCCGCCCGGCCAGCAGATAACGCCACGAGTGACTGAGTTCGGGCGCGGGTCTTCCGGCAGATTCGCACTGCGCGACAGTAAGATATTATTGACCTGATTCAACAATGGTACGGCACTGGCAAAGCCAAACTGACCAACAACGGGCGTGCCGTCCGGTCTGCCAGTCCAGATCCCAATGACATAGCGAGCGTTAACCCCAATCGCCCAGGCGTCACGATAGCCATAGCTGGTGCCCGTTTTCCATGCCAGTGGGGCGACGCGCGGCAAGGCACTATCCGGCAAGGGTTGCGCTTCATCAGCCATAATCCGGCGAATGATCCACGCCGCCCCCGACGACATTAAAGGCCGTTCAAGCAGCGGATCGTCAGGCTGTAAGCGCAATTTGCCTGCCTTGCCGTGGCGAGCAAACGCGGTATACGCTGCCGCCATATCTTCCAGTTTTGCACCAGCGCCGCCGAGAATGAGTGAAAGATTCGGCGCAGCACCGTTGGGCAAATATAACGGCAATCCAACATTGCGTAACTTTGCCGCAAACCGTTTCGGTCCATAGGCTTCCAGCACCTGCACAGCAGGTAAGTTCAGCGAGCGCACCAGCGCCTCGCTCATGCTGATCGGGCCATGAAAACCGCTATCAAAGTTACCTGGTCGATAATCACCGGTGCGCCGGGGGACGTCTTGCAGCAGTGATGCCGGGTGGATCAAGCCTTCATCCAGCGCCAGACCATAAACAAACGGTTTGAGCACTGATCCTGGCGATCGGATTGAATTGACCATATCAACATGACCAAAGCGTGAATCATCGTTGAGATCAACCGATCCCACCCAGCCGCGAACACGCATATCGGTATGATCAACCACGATCATCGCCAGTGAGCTGCGCGGTGGCAACCGCCCTTTCCAGTTTTGCGCCAGTTCTTCCAGACGTCGTTGAAGACCGGCATCCAACGTAGTAGTGATTTTGTCGCTTTTGCTTTTACCGAGCATCATGCGCGAAAACAGCGGTGCCAGTTGCGGCATTTGTCGGGGGGCCAGCCAGATGGGTTCTTCCCTTGACTCTTTTACCTGCTCACGGGACCACACACCTTGCACGGCCATCCGTTCGAGCACTTTATTACGCGCGGCTTCGGCACGCTCCGGCCAACGATCCGGGCGAAGACGGCTGGGCGCTTGCGGCAAAACCGCCAGCATTGCCGCCTCGGAATAGCTTAAATTCGCAGGCGATTTTCCGAGATAAGCCCAACTTGCCGCACCGATCCCCTGCAACGTACCGCCAAACGGAGCGCGGTTAAGATACAAGGTCAGAATTTCACGCTTAGACAGATGCCATTCCAGTTGCAACGCGCGCCAGAGCTGGCGAATTTTGCCGCCAAATGTTTTGGGGTGAGGATCAAGCAGACGAGCAACCTGCATAGTGAGCGTGCTGCCACCGGAAATAACCCGTCCCGAAGTGAGATCTTGCCATGCTGCGCGCGCCACCGAGAATGGATTCACCCCCGGATGCTTCCAGAACCAGCGATCTTCATAATTGATCAGCGCTTCAAGGTAACGTGGAGAAACATCTTCGATTGTTACCGGATAACGCCAGATGCCGTCAGCATCGGCGAAGCGCCAGAGCGGCGTACCATCCTGCGCCACGACCACTCGTGCGGGATTGACTTCATGCAGCGGTAGAGGCCAGAGTTTATCTGCTCCCCACGCTGCAAGAAAAAGGAGAAAGGGCGCGGCTGCCAACGTTATCCAGCAGCCGCGTTTGGTTAACAAGCGAGGCATTTACGGTCTGACAATCAGCAGATCTTCAGCCGCGCCGGTCGCCCGCCATTGGGGAACATACATTGATTCCACCATCGGTTGCGGTACCTGATACGTTCCCGGCGTCACCGCCCGCGCCAGATACACCAGCGTTACCGGTTGGTATTCATCAACGGCAACCGCCGCCACAAAGCGATCGTCACGGAACTCAATGTGCTTAATGCTCGCCTGCTGCATCTGGTTCAGTAAGTTCTGCACTTCGCCACCACTTTGCTCCAGGCTGGCGCTACCGTTCGCCAGATTCTGGTTTTCCAGTTCCAGACCCGCAGGCAGCAGATCCACGACTAACGCATCCGGCACGCTGTTACTGGCTTTTACCTGCAACCACACCAGCACCAGATCGCCGCTACGTAACGAGTCCAGCGATTTGCTCTTACCATCAGTACCAAGAATATGACGCTCGATTTGCAGCACATTGTTCGCCGGTAAAGGTGCGGATTGCGGATAACCGCTGGCATCCATACGCAACCATAACGGCTGATCGCCACTGTTGCTCACCTGCAAGGTGACAAGTTGATCGCTATTCAGATTGCTGTTTTGCGCTTTCTCGCCTGTCAGCTGCTCAGCTGAGAAAGAGGTTTGCGCCTGCCATTTACCGGGTAAATCCTGAATCGTACGGGCAGCCAGGAACAACGCGTTACTTTCCTGCGTCGATAGCCAGCGTTCACCAAACGCCTGCTGCGAAAGTGTGTTCAGCAAAGTGTACTGCTCATCGGGTAGCAGTTTATTTTCTTCCAGCAAGGAGAGCATTAACGCGTTGTCGCGCAGTGAACTACCGTAATCACCCAGCCATATCCGCTCATCACTATTACGCGGCGTTTTCAGCGCCAGCGCAATCGCTTCTTCACCACGCGTCGCATCACCCATGGTTTTCAGCGCAACGCCAAGTTGCAGCAGCGGTAAACCAGAAGCGGCATCTGCACGATGCTCCCAGATTTCACGCAGCGCACCCAGCGGAGCCTTTTGCTGACGGGCCAACACCAGCGCAGCGTAAGACTGTACGGCGAATTTACTGGCTTTGAGATTATCCGCGTACGGGATCGACATCATGCCCGGATCTTGTAAATAGCGCAGCAGACGCTCATTACCCCGGTTAATGGCGTCTGTCGGCACGCTGTAACCCTGTTCGCCTGCGCGGACCAGGAAATCCATCACGTAAGCCGTCAGCCAGTACTCTTCGTCACCGTTTTTATCCCACAGCGCAAAGCCGCCGTTATCACGTTGCATTTGCAGCAAACGGGAAATGCCGATATCGACCGATGCACGGCGTTTCTCATCACTGTCGCCTTTGATGCCCAACGCCTGCAGTTGGGCTGCGTTGGTATAAAGTGACGGAAACAGGCCGCTGGCGGTTTGCTCAAGACAGCCGTACGGATACGCTTTTAACTCTTTGATATAACGTGCGATGTTCAGCGGTGGTTTGCCGCTCAACAACAATTGCCCTTCCAGCGTAACAGGCGAGAAGTTTTGCAATCCATCCGCCGGAATCGCCCATGTCTCACCAGGCTGTAACGCCGTACCGTAATTAACCGTTTGTGCCGGGAACGCCGGACGGACGCCGATTTTCCACTGCTTATGCTGATCGGCAACGGTTTCACCCGGTAACGCTAACCCGCTAATGGTGGCCTGAATTTCTCCATCGCCATAACCCGGCAATGCTCGCACCGGGATAAACAGCGTAGTACGCACACCTGGCGCTAATTCAACGGCTGCGGGTGAATCGCTGACCAGTTCAAGCAAACCACTGGCGGTCAGGGCAACGTTCAGTTTTTGCGGTTTATCGGTAAGATTAGTGATATCCAGCGTCAGACGCGAGGTATCGCCACTCGCCATAAAGCGCGGCATGTTCAGTTCAGCAATCACCGGTGCGGCAACTATCACTTTGCTTTCGTTGCTACCGAAATCATCTGCCGTCCAGGCTTGCGCCATGACGCGCAATTCACCGTTAAAATCGCCAATCGGCAGTGTAACCGAGCCTTCGCCCTGTTCGTTGAGCGTTACCGGCAGCGCCTGCTGCGCGACAATATTGACGTGATTGACCGGCGGTTTACCACCACGTTTCAGCTCATCACCATCGCCACCGAAACGCAGAGCTGCCAGACGCCCCTGACCTTCAATAACCTGACCGTAAATATCGTAAATGTCTGCGCCATAGCGTTTCTGACCAAAGAACGCCTGCCACGGATCTGGCGTGACGTAGTCAGTAATATTCAGCACACCACTATCAACGGCAGACACCAGCACATTCACCTGTTTAGGCTTCTCGCCATTTTTAGTGCTGGCTTTAATTTTCACGGTTAATGGTTGATTGGGACGCATTTTTGCTGGTGTTTCCAGCGCCAGATCGAGGCGACGGTTTTCATCACCAAGCGGCAGATGCAACACCCCAACCGCGCGTTTTGGCGTCGCGGAGCGAGATTTATCGCCAGGACGCACCACCAGCGTACTCAAATAAAGATCATGACGATTCCAGGTTTTATCGACCGGAATCGTCAGATCCAGCCCTTGAGCCGGAACATCAATCTCTTGCCACCACAGCGGCCCTTCACTGGACTCGACCATCGCATAACCTTTACCCGCCGTTGGCGCGGCAATATGCAACTTAATGGTATCGCCAGGGCGATAACTGGCTTTATCCAGTTTCAGCGTGACACGGTCGGGTCGCACGGCACCGCTCCCGTCGCTGTTGTCCTGCCAGCTATAGCCAGCCCAGAAACGAACACTACTGACCGCTTCATTCGGCGCTTTGACTTCCAGACGATAAGCACCCCACTCTACCGGAAAACTGACCTTGCCGGTTTCGTCCGCTTTCAGATCCAGAGTTTGTTCATTTTCGATCAGATCTTTTTGATCAAACTGTGACTGCCAGCCTTCATCTTCTGACCAGTTCCAGTAGTAATCGCGGCGTTCGCGAATCAGGCGCACCTGCAAGCCCGACACGGCTTTTTTCACGCCTTGCGCATCGCTATAAACGATGTCAAAAGCGGCGTTACTGCCTTCATCAACAATGGGCTGTTTCACCGTGCTGTCAGTACGATAATCGTAAACCGATTTCGAGGCGAACTGCGGACGGATCCCCGGCAATGCATCGGCAGGCCAGATAGCCTGCTCAGCGCGGCGCGTCACCGGGCGACCGCCCGATTCCAGCAAACTACCCTGGAAAATAACCTGTAATGGGGAATGCGTTTCCTTCCACTGGCTTTCTGTAGAAACTTCGCCGCGCCCTTTATCATCCAGCGTCAACTGAACTTCATCCAGCGTGCGGGAAAGATTTTCGGCAGCTATATCGCCGAATTCAAAACCAGGTAAGGCTGACACAGCTTCACGCAGTGGGCGCAGGAAAAGTTGCCCTTGCAAAGTATTACCATTAGCAGGTGCACCATACAGGTAGTACCCCACCACGGAGAATTTCACTTCATCTTTCGGCGTTAGCGGGGTTTTCTCACCGGTCAGATTCAGCGCCATGCGCTCTGGCATAAAATCTTCGACGTGGAAATCCCACATCCGATACTGATTATCGCCCGTGTTAGCGCGAATATGCCACATACCGGTTGCCGCATTGCTATCGAGTGGCCAGGTAAAGTGGTAGAGGCCATTCTCCGGCTGACTAACGACGCTCCTGAGTACCTGCCCATCGGGTTTAATCACGTCTAACTTGATGGGTTGATTGGGCAACGCTTTACCGTCTGCATCACGCAGCAAACCATTGAGGATTACCGTTTCACCTGGGCGATAAAGATCGCGTGGGCCAAACATGAAAAACTGTTTGCTATAGCCTGGCGCGCCAGCAATGTTAAATTCTGCTAAGTCCAGCGCCGGAAGTTTTAAATCGAGTAGCGTTGTCTGACCGTCTTTACGCGCCAACAGTAATGCCGCGTTTTTATCATTTTCCAGCTGCACATGCCCCTGAGCGTCACTGGTTGCCTGAGTCAGAGTCTGCCCTTTCTCATTTAATAAAGAGACTTCAATTCCTTGCTGGGCCGCGCCGTTTTCCAGACTTTGGGTAAAGATATCCAGACGATTGTGATAACGGTGAGCTGAAACGCCGATATCACTTAACGTAAACAGCGTCGCGGGATTACTGTAATCGTAACGTCCAGCCTGATTCATCACAGCCAGATACACGCCCGCCTGCTGAAGCGGTTTGATATCGCCCAGCGGCAGCAATAATTTTTCACGGGTGTTACGCGCAGGATTGAGATCAAACCGTCCGGTGTAGACCAGATCCGCCATCTGCAGCAGTTTGTCTGACTGCCAGTTCGCCAGCGAATTGCGGTATTCCCATTGGCTAATGAATGCTGGCAGAGATTCTGGCTTAACGCGGAAGAAGTTAACATCGACATTATTAACGTTGAGCGCCATTACCGGCAGCCCTTCAACGACTTTGCCAGGCAGCAGCGAACCACGGCTGGCAAAACCGACGCTGGGTTGGATGTCGCGGGTAGTTATAGTTTTTTCGTAATCTTTACTGAAGGTTGCGTTGTTGAGTGCTTTGACCTCCTTGCCAATAGTAACGATCAAATCACGTTTCGGTTCGAGGTGGCGTAAACGTAACTCTTTAAGATTATCTGACAGCTCCCAGGCACCATCCACTTTGCCGCTTTTTTTATCGACGACATGAATAACGCGTGAGAAATCCTGATCCGGGTCGAGAGGGATGGAGAACGTCAGCACCAGCGTGGCTGCACCATCAAGTTGGACTTCAGAGAGATCCAGCAATGTCAGCACCTTACCGGCACTCTGTTGGGCCAGTTTTTGTCTCTCCGGCACGGAGAGTTTTGCTGAACTCGCGTTTTCTGAAGAGGCCGCTTTAGTAACTTCAGAAGGCGCATCTTTTTTCACCGCTGTTGGCGCGTTATCGTTGTTGTCGCACCCTGCCAGCGCCAGCATTAGCATGCAGGCGGCTACGCGTAACTTTTTCATTTTTCATCCCTGCCACAATGGCCCGTTAGCAACGTCGAATAATTATTATGCGTGAGAATTTACGTTATGTAATTCAGTATCACGCCCATACAATCCGAATTTTAGTGAGAATTGTGGCTCAGACAGCCAAATCAGCCTCTTTTGCTTGTCGCTTTTCACTAAACATCCGACAATTTAGCCTAACCCCGGCAAAAATGGAGATGCCTATGTCCACGACATGGTTTGTAGGAGCCGACTGGCTCGCCGAACATATTGATGACCCGGAAATTCAGATTATCGATGCCCGCATGGCGTCGCCTGGACAGGAGGATCGTAACGTTGCTCAGGAGTATCTGAATGGACATATTCCCGGCGCAGTGTTTTTTGATATCGAAGCGCTTTCTGATCACACTTCCCCGCTTCCGCACATGCTGCCGCGCCCGGAAACGTTCGCCGTGGCGATGCGTGAATTAGGCGTTAACCAGGATAAGCACCTGATTGTCTATGACGAAGGTAATCTTTTCTCAGCCCCACGAGCATGGTGGATGCTGCGCACCTTTGGTGTAGAGAAAGTGTCGATTCTGGGGGGTGGACTTGCAGGCTGGCAGCGTGATGATCTGCTGTTAGAAGAAGGTGCAGTAGAGCTGCCGGAAGGAGAGTTTAACGCCGCATTTAATCCTGAAGCCGTGGTGAAAGTAACCGATGTATTATTGGCAAGCCATGAAAATACGGCGCAAGTTATTGATGCCCGCCCGGCTGCACGTTTTAACGCAGAAGTTGATGAACCTCGCCCAGGTTTACGTCGCGGACATATTCCCGGTGCATTGAACGTTCCGTGGACGGAACTGGTGCGCGAAGGCGAACTAAAAACGACCGATGAACTGGATGCGATATTTTTTGGTCGCGGCGTCAGCTACGACAAACCAATTATCGTCAGCTGCGGCTCTGGTGTAACGGCAGCCGTGGTTTTGTTGGCACTCGCGACGCTGGATGTGCCAAACGTGAAACTGTACGACGGCGCATGGAGTGAATGGGGCGCACGGGCAGATTTACCGGTTGAGCCAGTGAAATAAGCTTTATACAGGCAATAAAAAACCGCCGAATTTGGCGGTTTTTTATTGCTGGTCTGGTTCGCGGCCTTTCCAGCAGGTTGACTTGTGTTACATGAGCAACGCAGGTGCTTCACAGCAAAACAATACTCACCAGTAACTCTCTTTTTGTCAAGCAAAAGAGAGTAATTATTGTTTATTTAGCGTATTATCGACACCGGCCCTTTCCGCCGTGTTCGGTAATAAAATAACCTGGCTTATTAGTCCGAATTCAGACAAATATAAACAAATCCTGCTCAAAATTAAAAATTCTAACCGGTAAAAGATATTACTTAAACATGTAAATTCACTTTCCTTTAAAAAACAAAAAACCGCCAAAATCAGGCGGTTTTTTGTTGCTGGTCCGGTTCGCGGCCTTTCCAGCAGGTTGTATTACCGTAGTAATGCAAGCGCGTCTCAGCGGAGACAATACTCGCCAGTAACTCTCTTTTTGTCAAGCAAAAGAGAGTTATTATTGTTCTGTTAGTGTATTATCCACTGCGGCCCTTTCCGCCGTCTCGCAAACGGGCGCTGGCTTTAGGAAAGGATGTTCCGTGGCCGTAAATGCAGGTGTTTCACAGCGCTTGCTATCGCGGCAATATCGCCAGTGGTGCTGTCGTGATGCGGTCTTCGCATGGACCGCACAATGAAGATACGGTGCTTTTGTATCGTACTTATTGTTTCTGGTGCGCTGTTAACCGAGGTAAATAATAACCGGAGTCTCTCCGGCGACAATTTACTGGTGGTTAACAACCTTCAGAGCAGCAAGTAAGCCCGAATGCCGCCCTTTGGGCGGCATATTTTAGATTATCCGATTCTGTTTAAAGTCACGCAAAAAACCACCCCAGCGACGTTCATAGAATGGCGCAATATGTTCGGTAATAAAGTGGCTAATTCCTTTTTCCCCTTTTTTCACCTGACAAATATCGATTGGTTCATCGCCAGGTAATGTATCGGTCGCTACACTTCCCGTCGCCTGAATAATTTCTTCGATATCACCATCGGCTTCAATGCCAATAAGTAAATTAGGCTGTGCCTCTTCGTTCTCTTTAATTGAACAAATAAAAGCACGCTTCACCGGCTTAATGGTTTTAAATAAGGTGGTGAGTGAATCAATCATTTGTGCTGGCGGCTCTGCGACTTCCGATAATATCAGCGATTCACCGCCTTCCAGGATTTCCTGGCTGCTCAGCGGATTTCCCTCTTCACCAATCAACAAACTGATTTCACGCGGCATAAATTCTTTACCGGTTGGCAGTTTGGCATTAAGGAAGAGCGTTTCGCCAAGTGTCATCTCAAACAGCGTGCGAACGGGCATTACGACAAATGCCTGTTCGTCTTCAACCGCCTGTTGAAGTGCTTCTAACGAGGTGAAAAAAGGAATGACGCTGGTGCCGTCTTCTTTTTCCCAGTGCTGTAAATCAAGCGCGCTATCTTCAACCACAGCCTCGCCCTGCGCCGCCGTACCAGGCACCCAGACGGTGGATTCCAGTAGAGTACGGAAAAAGGCCGGGCGGTGCGCCGGTTCAGTTGCTGCTTTTTCCAGCAGGTCTTCAAGTTCGTTTTTTGTTTCGGACATAAGAACCACAATTCATTCAACGTTCGGGGCGCAAATGCCTGATGCGCTACGCTTATCAGGCCTACAAGGGATTCGCAATTTGTTGAATTTGCAGAATTTGTAGGCCGGATAAGGCGTTTACGCCGCATCCGGCATATTAGTTTACGCCGTTAACAGCTTAGCAATCGTGCGCACACCAAGTCCCGTAGCGCCCGCAGACCACTGTTCAACCGGCGCTTTACGGTAAGTCGCCGAGCAGTCGATATGCAGCCAGCCTTGCTGATAGTTCTCAACAAAGTGCGACAGGAAGCCCGCCGCCGTGCTCGCGCCTGCCGGATACGCCGCGCTTCCGGTATTGTTCAGTTCGGCAAAGTTAGACGGCAGCTGGCTGCGGTGGAATTCCGCCAGCGGCAGACGCCAGAATGGTTCGTTCTCTTGTGAGGCACTCGCCAGCAAACGACCGGCAAGCGCATCGTCAAAACTGAACAGCGCGTGATAATCATTACCCAGCGCAGTTTTCGCCGCCCCGGTGAGGGTCGCCGCATCAATGATCAGTTCCGGTTTCTGCGCACTGGCATCAATCAGACCATCGGCAAGCACCAGACGCCCTTCGGCATCAGTGTTCATCACTTCAACTTTTTTACCGTTGCGATAGGTGATGATATCGCCCAGCTTGAACGCATTGCCGCTAATCAGGTTATCCGCACAGCAGAGGAACAGCTTCACGCGCTTGTTCAGTCCGCGCGTAATGGCAAATGCCAGCGCCCCGGTAACCGTTGCCGCGCCGCCCATGTCCGACTTCATCGAGTCCATAAACGCAGTCTGTTTGATGCTGTAGCCGCCGGAGTCAAAAGTGATACCTTTACCTACCAGGCACGCGTACACTGGCGCTTCTTTATCGCCAGTTGGGTTGTAATCCAGCGCCAGCAATACCGGAGAACGTTCTGAACCGCGTCCGACTGTGTGCAGCCCCATATAACCTTGCTCACGCAGATCTTCGCCTTTGGTGATCCGATAAGTCACACGATCGCCCGCGACGTTGCTGATCAGATCAACAGCACGCTGTGCCAGTTGCGATGGTCCCAATTCTTCTGCCGGTGCGTTGATGGTGTCACGCACCCAGTCGATGATCATCAGGCGGTTATCCAGTTCCTGGCGCTGGGCATCGTCCAGATCCGGCCACACCACTTTACGCGTGCCTTTCGGGGCTTTGTAACCTTGCCAGAATGCCCAGCAGCGATCCGCATCCCAGCCTTCACCGCTTAACTGAACATGCTTGATGCCCAGACCGTCAATCTTGCGCGCCGCACGCTGGATCAGCCCCAGATCGTCTGCCCCGTTCAAATGCAGGGTAATGCCGTCATTATTAATGCTGTAAGTTGCTTTTTCTCCCCAGCGCGCGTCGGCAGGTTGGGTAGAGAGGGTAATCTTCATCGCTTCTGTCATTTTAGTTATCCTTATTCGTTTAACAGCAAAACGGGCTACCCCCAGGCAGCCCGTTCATTCACTCGGCTTCGTCCAGCCAGACTAACAAAATCGCTTCGAGGATTTTCTCGTTGGATGCCTGCGGGTCGTCGTCGAAATCTTCCAGATCGCAAATCCACTGATGCATATCGGTGAATCGAACCGTTTTCGGATCAAGATCGGGATACGCATCGTACAGTGCTTCGCCAATTTCGCGGCTATCGGTCCACTTAAGTCCCATACTAACCTCTGTTAATGCTCACGCGCATGGTTGATAGTGTAACGCGGGATTTCGACCACTAAATCTTCGTCGGTGACGCGCGCCTGGCAGCTTAAACGGCTTTCCGGCTCCAGTCCCCAGGCTTTGTCCAGCATGTCGTCTTCCTGCTCTGAGCTTTCCGGCAGTGAGTCAAAACCTTCACGAACGATGCAGTGGCAGGTGGTGCAAGCACAGGATTTTTCACAGGCGTGTTCAATCTCGATACCGTTACGCAGAGCTGCGTCGAGAATGGTTTCACCGCTATTAGCTTCCAGAACAGCGCCATCAGGGCAGAGCTCCTGATGAGGCAAAATAACAATCTTTGGCATATTAAACCTCGTCCACGGAATGGCCTTTCAGCGCACGACGAACCGACTGGTCCATGCGGCGAGCGGCGAAATCCTGGGTTTGTTTGTCTACGTTTTTAATCGCTTGTTCGATGGCGTCAACATCATCGCCCTGCGCCACTTCACTCAGGTGAGCGGCAGCATCGTCAATGACCTGACGTTCTGCGGCGCTTAACAGCGCGGCATCAGCAGCCAGCGCGCCGTGCAGACTTTCCAGCACACGCGCCGCTTCTACTTTTTGTTCTGCCAGCATTCGGGCTTTTACGTCCTGCTCGGCATAGCTCATTGAGTCTTTGATCATCGAAGCGATTTCGCTATCGGTCAGACCGTAAGACGGTTTGACCTGAATAGACGCCTCAACGCCGGTGGATTTCTCCATCGCCGTCACGCTCAAAAGACCGTCGGCATCGACCTGGAACGTCACGCGAATATGCGCACCGCCAGCCGGTAGCGCCGGAATACCACGCAGCGCAAAACGCGCCAGTGAGCGGCAGTCCTGCACCAGTTCGCGCTCACCCTGCATTACATGGATAGACATCGCCGTCTGACCATCTTTAAAGGTGGTGAAATCCTGAGCGCGGGCCACCGGAATAGTGGTATTACGCGGAATCACTTTCTCCACCAGGCCGCCCATCGTTTCGAGGCCCAGCGACAGTGGGATCACATCAAGCAACAGCATTTCGCTGTCTGGCTTGTTACCCACCAGAATATCCGCCTGAATCGCCGCGCCAATAGCGACGACTTTATCCGGGTCGATGGAAGTCAGCGGTGGACGACCGAAAAATTCGCCTACCCGTTCACGCACCAGCGGCACGCGAGTAGAACCGCCCACCATCACCACTTCCAGCACTTCATCAGCTTCTACACCCGCGTCTTTCAGCGCGCGACGACAAGCCAGTAAGGTTCGTTTTACCAGTGGCGCGATCAGTTCATTGAATTGTTCACGGCTGATTTCGCCCTGCCAGCCCGCAACGTTAACGGTCACGGAGTCCGCATCGCTCAGCGCGATTTTGGCTGCAATGGCGGCATCCAGCAGTTCACGCTGAACGCGGTTATCGCTACGATCAGGAATGCCCGCCTGCTCGCGAATGTAATCCGCCAGCAGATGGTCGAAATCATCGCCGCCGAGCGCGGAATCACCGCCGGTTGCCAGCACTTCAAACACGCCGCGACTTAAGCGCAGAATGGAAATATCAAACGTCCCGCCACCGAGGTCATAAACGGCGATCACGCCTTCCTGACCGGAATCCAGCCCGTAGGCGATAGCCGCAGCGGTCGGTTCGTTAAGTAAGCGCAGGACGTGAAGGCCCGCCAGACGCGCCGCGTCTTTGGTGCCCTGACGCTGGGCATCGTCAAAGTACGCCGGAACGGTGATAACTACACCATCCAGCTCGCCTGCCAGGGCTTCAGTTGCCCGCGCCGCCAGTGCTTTGAGGATGTCCGCAGAAACGCGCACCGGGTTCAGCAGCCCCGCCGCCGTTTCAATCATCGGCAGGCCGTTTTCGCTGGCCTGGAATTGATAAGGCAGATGCGGATAGCGTTGCTGGATATCAGCCAGCGAGCGTCCCATCAGGCGTTTAACAGAACTAATTGTGTTGGCGGTATCGAGCGCTGCATTAGTACGCGCGTCATAACCCACCGAATGCCCTTGCTGTTGATAGTGAACAACAGATGGCAGCAGGTGACGGCCTTCATGATCGGCTAACGTTTCGGCCTGACCGCTGCGCACTGTCGCCACCAGCGAGTTGGTTGTGCCCAGGTCAATACCGGCCGCCAGACGACGCTGATGCGGCGCAGCACTCAAACCAGGTTCACTAATTTGTAATAAGGCCATGTTTAGCTTCCAGAAATTAAAAATCGAGCAGTTTTTCTTCGAGTTGTTCGGCACTGCTTCGCAGTTTATCGAGAAAACGCAGCTTACGCACGGTATCCGCCGCCGCGTCCCACGTCTCGTTGTCTAACTGTTCAACCATCAACTGATGGCGGGTATCAAACATCTTTTTCACACGTTTGATAAAGCTTTCCAGCCGCGCTTCATCTTTCGCCTGTTCGATCTCGTCCAGCTCTTCGCGCAGCTCCAACTGTTCCATCAGGAACGCGGTGTCGCGCACAGTATGCTGCTCGCTGGCGAGATCAAAGCCGTGCAAAGAAAGCAAATATTCCGCGCGCATTAACGGATGACGCAGCGTTTGCCAGGCCTGGTTAATGGTTGCAGATTGCTGTACGGCGGCGAGTTGTTCCGCCTGGCTTCCGCTGGCGAATTTATCAGGATGATACTGACGTTGTAGATCCTGAAAACGCAGGCTCAGCGCCTGGGTATCGAGTTGATAGCGGGCAGGCAAGCCAAAGAGGGTGAAGTAATCCATAACATTCTCAGGGCTGCGATCCGCCGCGATAACGGCGAATCAGGTAAAACAAACCCCACGCGCAGGCGACCACGGTGGGGTTATCGGTATGCGCATCAAACGTGGAAGCTTTCGCCGCAACCACACTCATCTTTGACGTTCGGGTTGGTGAATTTAAACCCTTCGTTCAGGCCTTCTTTTACGAAGTCCAGCTGCGTACCGTCCAGAAATTGCAGGCTCTTGCCATCGACCACGACTTTCACGCCTTTGTCTTCAAACACGATGTCTTCCGGCGTCGGTTCGTCAACAAATTCCAGTACATAAGCCATACCTGAACACCCGGAGGTTCTCACGCCCAGACGCAGGCCAAACCCTTTACCGCGGTTAGCCAGAAAGGTATTTACTCGCGCTGCTGCACTGTCGCTCAGTGTAATCGACATAACCAAACCTCAACTCTTATTTTGCTTCACGTTTGCTTTTATAGTCCGCAATGGCGGCTTTGATCGCGTCTTCTGCCAGAATAGAACAGTGAATTTTCACCGGCGGCAGTTCAAGTTCTTCAGCAATATCGGTGTTTTTGATCGCCTGCGCTTCGTCGAGAGACTTCCCTTTCACCCATTCGGTGACCAGGGAGCTGGAAGCGATAGCGGAACCGCAGCCGTAAGTTTTAAAACGCGCGTCTTCAATGATACCTTCATCGTTGACTTTAATCTGCAACTTCATCACGTCGCCACAGGCCGGTGCACCCACCATGCCGCTGCCGACGTTCTCGTCGTTGTTGTCAAAGGAACCCACGTTACGCGGATTCTCGTAATGGTCGATAACTTTTTCGCTGTAAGCCATTATAAATTCTCCTGATTCCGATACCGATTAATGATGAGCCCATTCGATGCTGTTCAGATCCACGCCCTGCTTGTACATTTCCCACAGCGGAGAAAGGTCACGCAGACGACCGATGGATTTACGAACTAACTCGATGGTGTAGTCGATCTCTTCTTCAGTAGTAAAACGACCTAAAGAGAAACGGATAGAGCTATGTGCCAGCTCGTCGTTCAGCCCCAGCGCGCGCAGCACGTAGGACGGTTCGAGGCTTGCTGACGTACAGGCGGAACCGGAAGAAACCGCGAGGTCTTTCAGCGCCATAATCAGCGACTCACCTTCAACGTAGTTGAAGCTGACGTTGAGAATGTTCGGCGCACCGTGTTCCAGGTCACCGTTCAGGTAAACTTCTTCGATATCTTTGATGCCGTTCCACAGACGGTTACGCAGTCCGCGCAGACGTTCCATCTCGGTCGCCATCTCTTCTTTTGCGATGCGATAGGCTTCGCCCATTCCGACGATCTGGTGAACAGGCAGAGTGCCGGAACGCATACCGCGTTCGTGACCGCCGCCGTGCATTTGCGCTTCGATGCGTACGCGCGGTTTACGACGCACATACAGCGCACCAATACCTTTCGGGCCATAGATTTTGTGACCGGAGAAAGACATCAGGTCAACTTTCAACTGGCTCAGGTCGATAGGCAGTTTACCCACGCTCTGGGTTGCATCAACGTGATAGATAATGCCACGAGCACGGCACATTTCGCCGATAGCCGCGATATCCTGCACCACGCCGATTTCGTTATTTACGTGCATGATGGACACGAGGATGGTGTCGTCACGCATCGCTGCTTCAAGTTCTTTCAGGTCGATAATGCCGTTACGCTGCGGTGCCAGGTAGGTGACTTCAAAACCTTCGCGCTCCAGCTGACGGCAGGTATCCAGTACCGCTTTGTGTTCGGTTTTGCTGGTGATGATGTGCTTGCCTTTTTTCTGATAAAAGTTGGCTGCACCTTTGATCGCCAGGTTGTCAGATTCGGTTGCACCAGAGGTAAAGACGATTTCACGCGGATCAGCGCCGACCAGATCGGCAATCTGATTACGGGCGATATCTACCGCTTCTTCAGCCTGCCAGCCGAAACGGTGAGAACGGGAGGCCGGGTTACCAAAGGTTCCGTCCATCGTCATAAACTGCATCATTTTCTCGGCAACACGCGGGTCCACCGGCGTGGTTGCGGAGTAGTCGAGATAAATCGGTAATTTCATTGCTCTATAAACTCCGTACATCACTCAATGCAAGGAATCAGGCTACCGGCTGGATGTACGACCGTGTTTACGGAGTATTTAGCACTCCGGCCTGATTCTGAATTCTTTTTATTAAGCGCGTAACTTAACGTCGATCGCGTCTTGTGTGCGGGTGCGTGGCGCGTCGTGAGTATGCTGACGACCAGACACATCCAGCACTTCCTGGTTATTAACCAGTTCGCCTAAAGTAATGTTGTTGAGAAAACCGGTGAGACGGTCGCTCAAATCACGCCACAGCGCGTGGGTCAGGCATTTATCGCCGCCCTGGCAGCCGCCTTTACCCTGACAACGGGTGGCATCTACAGATTCGTCAACGGCGCTAATTACTTCGCCAACGGCGATGCTGCTGGCATCTTTGCCTAACAGATAACCACCGCCTGGTCCACGTACGCTGGAAACCAGACCATTTTTACGCAGACGGGAAAACAGTTGTTCCAGATAAGAAAGGGAAATTCCCTGACGTTCGGAAATATCAGCCAACGGTACCGGGCCCGCTTCAGAGTTGAGCGCAACGTCAAGCATTGCGGTCACGGCATAGCGCCCTTTAGATGTCAGTCTCATGTCTTACTTCACCTCAAACTCGCCCCTGCCCGGGGTTTTTTATTGTAAAAGTGGGGGTATTGCATAGCAGGGTCAAGTCTGACATTCCCGAGTAAATTGGTCAACTATTTACTTGACTGATTTAGTCGGGTATTTAACCTTCAGTGCCATTTTTTTATCGTGGCGTTTGTACCTGTTGTCGGATGCGGTGTGAACACCTTATCCGACCTACGGTTCTGTACATTGTAGGCCTGATAAGACGCGTTAAGCGTCGCATCAGGCAACCACTGTTATTCGGCCTTGTTACCTTTATTCTGCTGCTCAATAGAAGCCAGAATCCCGCGCAGGATATTCAATTCCTGGCTTTCCGGGCGCGCACGGGTAAACAGACGGCGCAATTTATTCATCACCTGCCCCGGATGGTTTTCACGGATAAAACCGGTTGCCAGTAGCGTTTGTTCCAGATGACCATAAAAACGCTCCAGATCATCGACCAGCGGATACGGCGTCTCTTCATGCTCGACCTGCTCGCCATTTTCCTGAGTTGCCAGCCAGGCCATGCGCACTTCATAGGCAATAACCTGAACCGCCATCGCCAGGTTCAGCGAGCTGTATTCCGGGTTAGCCGCAATCGCGACATGATAATGGCATTTCTGCAACTCTTCATTGGTCAGGCCGACACGTTCGCGACCAAAAACCAGCGCCACCGGGGTATTTGCCGCTTCAGCAACGCTTTTCAAACCGCATTCGCGCGGGTCGAGCATCGGCCACGGCAGCGTGCGGGAACGTGCGCTGGTGCCCACCACCAGGCTACAACCGGCTAACGCTTCGTCGAGCGTATCGACGATGTGAGCATTACCAATCACATCGCTGGCCCCCGCCGCCAGGGCAATCGCCTGGGAGTCAGGTTTCACCAGTGGATTAACCAGCCACAGATTGGTTAATCCCATTGTTTTCATGGCACGGGCAACAGAACCCATATTGCCGGTGTGTGACGTCTCCACCAGCACAATTCGAATATTTTGCAGCATTGTCTTTCTTCGTCTAAAGATTATTCGCGCATCTTATCATAAAACGAAGACAGATGCCGATCTCGCTGCTATACTCTGCGCCGTTTTCCCGTTCTTTAACATCCAGTGAGAGAGACCGATGCATCCGATGCTGAACATCGCCGTGCGCGCAGCGCGCAAGGCGGGTAATTTAATTGCCAAAAACTATGAAACCCCGGACGCTGTAGAAGCGAGCCAGAAAGGCAGTAACGATTTCGTGACCAACGTAGATAAAGCTGCCGAAGCGGTGATTATCGACACGATTCGTAAATCTTACCCACAGCACACCATCATCACCGAAGAAAGCGGTGAACTTGAAGGTACTGATCAGGATGTTCAATGGGTTATTGATCCACTGGATGGCACTACCAACTTTATCAAACGTCTGCCGCACTTCGCGGTATCTATCGCCGTTCGTATCAAAGGCCGCACCGAAGTTGCTGTGGTATACGATCCTATGCGTAACGAACTGTTCACCGCCACTCGCGGTCAGGGCGCACAGCTGAACGGCTACCGTCTGCGCGGCAGCACCGCTCGCGATCTCGACGGTACTATTCTGGCGACCGGCTTCCCGTTCAAAGCAAAACAGTACGCCACTACCTACATCAACATCGTCGGCAAACTGTTCAACGAATGTGCAGACTTCCGTCGTACCGGTTCTGCGGCGCTGGATCTGGCTTACGTCGCTGCGGGTCGCGTTGACGGTTTCTTTGAAATCGGTCTGCGCCCGTGGGACTTCGCCGCAGGCGAGCTGCTGGTTCGTGAAGCGGGCGGCATCGTCAGCGACTTCACCGGTGGTCATAACTACATGCTGACCGGTAACATCGTTGCTGGTAACCCGCGCGTTGTTAAAGCCATGCTGGCGAACATGCGTGACGAGTTAAGCGACGCTCTGAAGCGTTAATGACTCAGGCGGGTGATATCAATCACCCGCCCCCGCCTTTCAGGCGCTATTCCGAAATACTTCCTCACCGCTTTACTTTCTTTCGTCACTCTCCCACCATCTTTCCCCGATTAATGGATGATAAAGAAGTCGCAAGGAAAGGTTATGGCACTGCCAGTGAACAAACGCGTTCCCAAAATTCTGTTTATTCTCTTTGTTGTTGCCTTCTGCGTTTATTTAGTGCCGCGCGTTGCCATCAACTTCTTCTATTATCCCGACGATAAAATTTACGGTCCCGATCCCTGGTCGGCGGAATCCGTCGAATTTACGGCTAAGGACGGTACTCGTCTGCAAGGCTGGTTTATCCCTTCTTCGACGGGCCCTGCTGACAACGCCATCGCAACCATCATTCATGCTCACGGCAATGCCGGAAATATGTCCGCCCACTGGCCGCTGGTCAGTTGGTTACCCGAGCGTAATTTCAACGTTTTTATGTTTGATTATCGCGGGTTTGGTAAATCAAAAGGCACGCCGTCCCAGGCCGGATTGCTGGACGATACGCAAAGCGCCATCAATGTGGTGCGCCATCGCAGTGATGTAAACCCACAACGGCTGGTGCTGTTCGGGCAGAGTATTGGCGGGGCGAATATTCTTGCTGTTATTGGTCAGGGTGATCGTGAAGGCATACGTGCGGTGATCCTCGACTCCACATTTGCCTCTTATGCAACCATCGCCAACCAGATGATCCCCGGCAGTGGCTACTTACTTGATGAGAGTTACAGCGGCGAAAATTACATCGCCAGCGTCAGCCCGATCCCGCTTTTACTCATTCACGGTAAAGCCGATCACGTTATCCCATGGCAGCACAGCGAAAAGTTGTATAGCCTGGCAAAAGAGCCAAAACGGTTGATCCTAATCCCGGATGGCGAACACATTGATGCTTTTTCCGATCGTCACGGCGATGTTTATCGCGAACAGATGGTGGACTTTATCCTTAGCGCGTTGAATCCGCAGAACTAACCCATGATCGCTAGCACGATAATCATTCACAAAACCACCTTAAGACATGCTAATCCACTGGTCAGAACAGTTTAAGATGAGAAAAATTCTGTGACGCTTGCCAACATTTCTGATGATTAGCATTCCCTTCGTCATTTCCCTGAGCAAACTTTAGCTATTCTTATCAATTATGCTTATGGGAGATCTACAGATGATGCCTACGCTTGCTCCACCATCTGTCCTTTCGGCTCCCCAGCGCCGCTGCCAGATCTTGCTGACGCTCTTTCAGCCGGGGTTGACCGCCACCATGGCAACCTTCAGCGAGCTTAATGGTGTGGATGATGATATTGCCAGTCTTGATATCAGCGAAACAGGACGGGAGATCCTGCGCTATCATCAACTCACACTGACGACTGGTTATGACGGTAGCTACCGGGTTGAAGGTACAGTGCTTAACCAACGTTTGTGTTTATTTCACTGGCTACGACGTGGTTTCCGTCTGTGTCCGTCATTTATTACCAGCCAATTCACCCCCGCCCTGAAGAGTGAATTGAAGCGGCGCGGAATTGCGCGTAACTTTTACGACGATACCAATCTACAAGCGTTAGTGAATCTCTGCTCCCGACGGCTGCAAAAACGCTTTGAATCGCGCGATATTCATTTCCTGTGTCTGTATCTGCAATATTGTTTGCTGCAGCACCACGCTGGAATGACGCCTCAGTTTAATCCGCTCCAACGTCGCTGGGCGGAATCCTGCCTTGAATTTCAGGTAGCGCAGGAAATTGGACGCCACTGGCAGCGTCGGGCGCTCCAGCCTGTACCGCCTGATGAGCCACTGTTTATGGCACTACTTTTTTCCATGTTGCGGGTTCCCGATCCACTGCGGGATGCGCATCAGCGAGACAGACAATTGCGTCAGTCTATCAAACGTCTGGTAAACCATTTTCGTGAGCTGGGAAATGTTCGTTTTTATGATGAACAGGGGTTATGTGATCAGCTTTATACCCACCTCGCCCAGGCGTTAAATCGCAGTTTGTTTGCCATCGGTATTGATAATACCCTGCCGGAAGAGTTCGCCAGACTGTACCCACGCCTGGTGCGCACCACCCGCGCGGCGCTGGCCGGATTTGAAAGTGAATACGGCGTCCATCTTTCTGATGAGGAAAGTGGTCTGGTCGCGGTGATTTTCGGTGCCTGGCTAATGCAGGAAAACGATCTGCATGAAAAACAGATTATTCTACTGACCGGGAATGATAGCGAGCGAGAAGCGCAGATTGAGCAGCAGTTACGCGAACTAACGTTACTGCCGCTCAACATTAAGCATATGTCGGTAAAGGCATTTTTGCAGACAGGCGCTCCGCGTGGCGCGGCACTGATTATTGCGCCTTATACCATGCCATTACCGCTCTTTTCACCACCGCTGATCTATACGGACCTGACGCTGACAACACATCAACAGGAGCAGATCCGCAAAATGCTCGAATCAGCATGAGGGAACAACTTTCGGGCGCAAAAACATTGCCGGCAGCGCCACCAGCGCCATTACCCAGAACACGCCGTGGCCCAGATATTGATACAGGAAACCGGCGAAAACGGTCATGATAGCGATACTGCCGCCCATCGCGACGGCAGAGTAAACCGCCTGTAAACGGATGACTTCGCTACCCTGGCGAGCAGCAATATAACGCATGGCGGCCAGGTGGCAGACCGTGAAGGTGCCGCAATGCAGAATTTGCACCACTATCAACCACGGCAACGCCGTAGTTGCTCCCATAATGCCCCAGCGCACTACGCCGCAAATCGCCGAGATCAACAGCATATCGCGTGCACTACAACGGCGGAAAAGTTTATTACTCAGCGCAAAGATAATGACTTCCGCCACCACGCCCAGCGACCACAAATACCCCACCGCCGAGGCCGAGTAGCCAGCTGCCTGCCAGTAAATGGCGCTAAAACCGTAATAGGCCGCATGTGCCCCCTGCAATAAACAAACGCAGGCCAGAAAGCGCCAGTTCTGGCGAACCAGCGCCAACCACGCTGACCAACCGGTGCTCTCCTGCTGGCGGCTTGCCCCTTGTGGCTGAATCGTCGGACGGATGAGAAAGCCGAGCAGCATGGATGCCACGCCCAACGTCAACAGCGCGAGGATCACCCGATAATCAAACATAGTGACCAGTTTGCCCGTCAGCGCCGAGCCAATGACAAACGCCACCGAGCCCCACAGTCGCACTTTGCCGTAATCAAGCGGGAACTGCTTTTGCCACGTATTCGCCAGTGCATCGGTCAACGGTACCAGCGGTGAGAAAAAGAGGTTAAAGCCAATCATCACCAGCATCAGCCACGCTACGTGCGCCCCCGCCCAGAAGGCGACAGCAAAGAGAAGTGTCAGCAGTGCCAGCACGCGCAAGGCGAAAATCAGGCGGGAAGGATCGCTGACGCGGGGCGCGATGAGCAAACTCCCGAGAAAACGGGCAACCAGACCTGCCCCCAATAACAGGCCGATGGTTTCTGGCGTTAAACCAATCCCTTTAAGCCAGACGCTCCAGAAAGGTAGAAAAATGCCGTAACTAAAAAAGTATGTGAAATAGCCGAGCGCCAACCAGCGCGTGGATTGCAAAACCATGAGTCCCTCCCGTCAGGAGGCGTTAGTCTGGGGTTAATCGAATGTTGGTGCAAGTTGAAAAATAAGAATATTCGAGCCTGCTTCCCGATGTCTGTAACGCCAGTTCACAAGCACTAAAAAACTGAGATCCGCGACGCATGTTGCAAAAATAATGCGTAATTATGCCGTTACGCTTGCCAAACGTTCCTGCACAATGGCGATGAAATCGCGTAATGCCGGCTTCATCTCCCCTTTCTTCCACGCCATCAGTAAAGCAATGGAAGGCACATTTCCGGCAATGGGACGAAAAACAACCTGCCCGGTATTAAAATTATTCATATAACCGGGTATCAAAGTGACGCCCAGCCCCATGCCCACCAGATTCATGGTCACCAGAATATTCGTTGCCACCTGGACGATATTTGGCTGGCTGTTTTCTTGCGCAAACCACGCTTTAACGATCGGCGCAAGCGAACCGGAATACGCCGGATCGGTACTGACGAAATTCACGCCATCCAGTTGCGCGGCGGTGATCTCTTTTTCATGTGCTAAAGGGTGATCAACCGGTAACACCACCACTAATGGTTCGTCAAAAAGCTCCAGATAATCAATCTCCGGGCTATAAACAGGATGGCGCATTAAGCCGACGTCGAGTTCACCACGGCGAATTTTTTCCTCCTGTTGCGTGGTGATTAAACTCACCAGCTCAATCAAGGTGTCTGGCTGTCTGAGACGAAACATCGGTAATACTTTTGGCAATAAATTCACTTCCGCCGATGGCACAAAGCCAATGGTTAATTGTCTGTCTTCCTGAACAATTTTCCGCGCCCGTAATTTGGCATTTTCCGCTTGTTCGAGGATTGCCAGCGCGTCCTGGAGAAAACATTCTCCCGCCGCCGTCAACGCGACTTTGCGCTTATCCCTCACCAGTAACGGAACACCGACACAGTTTTCAAGATCGCGGATCTGGCTGCTTAACGAAGGCTGTGAGGTATGCAGTTTTTCCGCCGCACGGGTAAAGTTCAGTGCCTGCGCCACTGCGACGAAATAGCGTAAATGCCGTAGTTCCATCACCTTCCCCTTGTTATCGAAAAAACGTCTCAGCTGGTAGAAATTAACTATTTCACATATTAGCAACCAACCAGCAACATCCTTATGGCACAAAAATAGAAGGTCAATACATCTTATCTTTCAGGATTAAAAAATATGACCACACCCTCAGATTTGAACATTTACCAACTGATTGACACCCAAAACGGTCGGGTCACTCCGCGTATTTATACCGACCCGGACATTTACCAACTGGAGCTTGAGCGTATTTTCGGTCGTTGCTGGCTATTTCTCGCCCACGAAAGCCAGATCCCAAAACCCGGTGATTTCTTTAACACCTACATGGGAGAAGATGCGGTTGTCGTAGTGCGTCAGAAAGACGGCAGCATCAAGGCGTTTCTCAACCAATGCCGCCACCGGGCCATGCGTGTGAGTTATGCAGATTGCGGCAACACTCGCGCCTTTACCTGCCCGTATCACGGCTGGTCTTATGGCATTAACGGCGAGTTGATCGATGTACCGCTGGAACCTCGCGCCTATCCACAAGGGTTGTGTAAATCCCACTGGGGGCTAAACGAAGTTCCTTGTGTGGAGAGTTATAAAGGGCTGATTTTTGGCAACTGGGATACCAGCGCACCGGGCCTGCGTGATTACCTGGGTGACATTGCCTGGTATCTGGATGGCATGCTGGATCGTCGCGAAGGCGGCACCGAAATTGTCGGCGGCGTACAAAAGTGGGTGATCAACTGCAACTGGAAATTCCCGGCAGAGCAGTTCGCCAGTGACCAGTATCATGCTCTGTTCAGCCATGCTTCTGCCGTTCAGGTATTAGGGGCGAAAGATGATGGCAGCGATAAGCGCCTCGGTGATGGACAAACCGCCCGCCCGGTGTGGGAAACCGCCAAAGATGCGCTGCAATTTGGTCAGGACGGTCACGGTAGCGGTTTCTTCTTTACTGAAAAACCGGATGCTAATGTCTGGGTCGATGGCGCAGTTTCAAGCTATTACCGCGAAACCTATGCCGAAGCAGAACAACGTTTAGGTGAAGTTCGCGCCCTGCGCCTGGCGGGTCATAACAATATTTTCCCCACGCTTTCATGGCTCAACGGCACTGCCACGCTCCGCGTCTGGCATCCGCGCGGCCCTGATCAAGTTGAAGTGTGGGCGTTCTGTATTACTGACAAAGCCGCCTCCGATGAAGTTAAAGCCGCTTTTGAAAACAGCGCCACTCGTGCTTTTGGTCCTGCTGGTTTTCTCGAGCAGGATGACTCGGAGAACTGGTGTGAAATCCAGAAATTGCTTAAAGGCCACCGCGCCCGCAACAGCAAACTGTGTCTGGAAATGGGGCTTGGTCAGGAAAAGCGTCGCGACGACGGCATTCCTGGCATTACTAACTATATTTTCTCAGAAACTGCCGCTCGCGGAATGTACCAACGTTGGGCCGATCTCCTGAGTAGCGAAAGCTGGCAAGAAGTGCTCGATAAAACCGCCGCTTACCAGCAGGAGGTGATGAAATGAGTGCGCAAGTTTCACTGGAGTTACATCACCGCATTAGCCAGTTTCTCTTTCACGAAGCCAGTCTGCTGGATGACTGGAAATTTCGTGACTGGCTGGCACAGCTCGACGAAGAGATTCGTTACACCATGCGCACCACGGTTAACGCGCAAACGCGCGACCGCCGCAAAGGCGTTCAGCCACCGACGACCTGGATTTTTAATGACACCAAAGACCAGCTGGAGCGGCGAATCGCCCGTCTGGAAACGGGCATGGCCTGGGCAGAAGAGCCGCCGTCACGCACTCGTCACTTAATCAGCAACTGCCAGGTAAGCGAAACCGACATCCCAAATGTATTTGCCGTGAGGGTGAATTATCTACTTTATCGGGCACAAAAAGAGCGCGATGAAACATTCTATGTTGGAACGCGTTTCGACAAAGTTCGCCGTCTGGAAGATGACAACTGGCGCTTGCTGGAACGGGATATCGTCCTGGATCAAGCGGTAATCACTTCCCATAACCTGAGTGTACTGTTCTGATGAATCGAATTTATGCGTGTCCCGTTGCGGATGTGCCGGAGGGTGAGGCTCTCCGGATCGATACCTCGCCCGTCATCGCCCTGTTCAACGTTGGCGGCGAGTTTTATGCCATTAACGATCGTTGCAGCCATGGTAATGCGTCAATGTCAGAAGGGTATCTGGAAGATGACGCCACGGTGGAGTGCCCGCTACACGCCGCCAGTTTTTGCCTGAAAACGGGGAAAGCGTTATGCCTGCCCGCCACCGATCCGCTCACCACTTATCCAGTACACGTTGAAGGTGGTGACATTTTCATCGACTTACCGGAGGCGCAGCCATGAGCGATCTGCATAACGAGTCCATTTTTATTACCGGCGGCGGATCGGGATTAGGGCTGGCGCTGGTCGAGCGATTTATCGAAGAAGGCGCGCAGGTTGCCACGCTGGAACTGTCGGCGGCAAAAGTCGCCAGTCTGCGTCAGCGATTTGGCGAACATATTCTGGCGGTGGAAGGTAACGTGACCTGTTATGCCGATTATCAACGCGCGGTCGATCAGATCCTGACTCGTTCCGGCAAGCTGGATTGTTTTATCGGCAATGCAGGCATCTGGGATCACAATGCCTCACTGGTTAATACTCCCGCAGAGACGCTCGAAACCGGCTTCCACGAGCTGTTTAACGTCAACGTACTCGGTTACCTGCTGGGCGCAAAAGCCTGCGCTCCGGCGTTAATCGCCAGTGAAGGCAGCATGATTTTCACACTGTCAAATGCCGCCTGGTATCCTGGCGGCGGTGGCCCGCTGTACACCGCCAGTAAACATGCCGCAACCGGACTTATTCGCCAACTGGCTTATGAACTGGCACCGAAAGTGCGGGTGAATGGCGTCGGCCCGTGTGGTATGGCCAGCGACCTGCGCGGCCCACAGGCGCTCGGGCAAAGTGAAACCTCGATAATGCAGTCTCTGACGCCGGAGAAAATTGCCGCCATTTTACCGCTGCAATTTTTCCCGCAACCGGCGGATTTTACGGGGCCGTATGTGATGTTGGCATCGCGGCGCAATAATCGCGCATTAAGCGGTGTGATGATCAACGCTGATGCGGGTTTAGCGATTCGCGGCATTCGCCACGTAGCGGCTGGGCTGGATCTTTAAGGAAGCACGATGAAAGAAAAAACGATCATTATTGTCGGTGGCGGGCAAGCGGCGGCAATGGCTGCGGCCTCGCTACGCCAGCAAGGGTTCACCGGTGAGCTGCATCTGTTTTCCGATGAGCGACATCTTCCTTATGAACGACCTCCACTCTCGAAATCCATGTTGCTGGAAGATTCCCCGCAGTTACAGCAGGTGTTACCCGCTAACTGGTGGCAGGAAAACAATGTTCATCTGCATTCCGGTGTAACCATCAAAACGCTGGGTCGCGACACACGAGAGTTAGTGTTAACCAACGGCGAAAGCTGGCACTGGGATCAGCTTTTTATAGCAACCGGCGCGGCAGCTCGACCGCTGCCGTTGCTTGATGCACTGGGAGAACGCTGCTTTACCCTACGCCATGCCGGTGATGCCGCCAGACTGCGAGAAGTTCTGCAGCCCGAACGGTCAGTCGTGATTATCGGTGCCGGAACTATTGGTCTGGAACTGGCTGCCAGCGCCACGCAGCGCAGATGTAAGGTGACAGTGATTGAACTGGCGGCAACCGTCATGGGCCGTAATGCACCACCGCCCGTGCAACGCTATCTTTTACAGCGCCACCAGCAGGCTGGTGTGCGCATTCTGCTCAATAATGCCATTGAACATGTGGTCGATGGTGAAAAAGTAGAACTGACGCTGCAAAGTGGGGAAACGCTTCAGGCTGATGTGGTGATTTACGGTATTGGTATCAGCGCCAACGAGCAACTGGCTCGCGAGGCCAACCTTGATACTGCCAATGGCATTGTCATTGATGAGGCTTGCCGCACCTGCGATCCCGCGATCTTTGCCGGTGGCGATGTGGCAATCACTCGTCTTGATAATGGTGCACTACACCGCTGCGAAAGCTGGGAAAACGCCAATAACCAGGCGCAAATTGCCGCTGCCGCAATGTTAGGGCTACCGCTACCGCTACTGCCGCCGCCGTGGTTCTGGAGCGATCAGTACAGTGATAACTTACAGTTTATTGGCGATATGCGTGGCGATGACTGGCTTTGTCGTGGCAACCCGGAAACTCAGAAGGCGATTTGGTTTAATCTGCAAAACGGCGTGCTTATCGGTGCGGTCACGCTGAATCAGGGGCGTGAGATTCGCCCAATTCGCAAATGGATCCAGAGCGGCAAAACGTTTGATGCGAAACTGCTGATAGATGAGAACATCGCGCTTAAATCACTGTAACCAGGATAATTAGCGAATATCTCAATGCCTGGGGCGTGGCGAGGTGCAAGAGTGTGTATTACGTTTAAATCACATTATCTTGCAAAGGGATTGGTTATGAACACACTACGTTATTTTGATTTTGGAGCTGCCCGCCCCGTTTTGTTATTAATTGCCCGTATCGCCGTGGTCTTAATTTTCATTATTTTTGGTTTTCCCAAAATGATGGGCTTTGACGGTACGGTCCAATATATGGCCTCGTTGGGCGCGCCAATGCCGATGCTGGCAGCGATTATTGCGGTAGTTATGGAAGTGCCCGCCGCGATATTAATCGTGCTTGGCTTTTTCACCCGTCCGCTGGCGGTGCTGTTTATTTTCTACACGCTGGGTACGGCGGTGATTGGTCACCATTACTGGGATATGACCGGCGATGCGGTTGGGCCAAATATGATTAATTTCTGGAAGAATGTCAGTATCGCTGGCGCGTTCTTGCTATTGGCAATTACCGGGCCGGGGGCAATTTCTCTCGATCGGCGTTAGGAAAGATGCCGGATGCGGCGTGAACGCCTTATCCGGCATTTAATAAATTACAGCCACTCTACCCGCAACGACATCTCTGAAGTTGTTGATTCCCCTGGTGCTAGCGCAATGAGATCACCCCCTTCCGGGCGATGATGATCATCCGGCGCATGGCTCATCGGTTCCAGACAGAAGAAATCAAACGCATATCCTTTATCAAACGCAGGGTCGGAAACAAAGATGAAATAACACGGTGCAGGTGGCGTCGTTTCCATGATGATGGCATAACCTTCCTGCGGCTGCTCGATGCGGGCCTGACCATTCCATCCGGCAAAACCATTGTTCACCCACTGGCGCGGCAACGGCGCGGGCTGGTTAAAATCCAGTTCCTGCGGTAGCTGCTCGCAAAACTCACCCGCCAGCCACTGCTCCCGCTCCAGCCAGTAACCGCTCGCCTGTGCCTGAATCCGCGTTTGCGGCGACAACGGAAAATAAGGATGCCAGCCGGTACCAAATGGCAGCGTCTCTGCCCCTTGATTGGTGACAGAGAGCGTCACCGTCAGCGTATCCGCCGTTAAATGAAACGCCTGACTTACCCGATAGTGATAGACACCGCTGCGATGTTCATACACCAGACACAAACTATCATCGCTGTGCGAGACACATTGCCACTCGCCCAGCCAGCCATCGCCGTGTAGATAGTGCGCATCCCACTCAACATTCGGTTGCAGTTGATACTCACGCCCCTGCCAGACAAAACGGTTGCCGCTCACCCGGTTTGCAAATGGCACCAGCGGAAAACAGGAGGCATCGGTTGCCACACCGCTTTTTTTACCAGGACGTAAGAGCGGCGTCGTATCGCGCCAGAAGCCTTCGATTACGCCGCCCTGGTCAGAAACGTCCAGCTTTAGCGACCCGTGGGATAAGGTATAGATGGTCATCCGCTAACTCCTTAATCCGGGAAGTTAATCACAACTTTCCCGCATTTGCCGCTCGCCATCAGCGCATAGGCATCTCCAGCCTGTTCCAGCGTGAAGCGATGGGTAATGGCGTTACGCGGCCACAGTTTCCAGTCCGTCAGATCATGGGCGCATTTTTCCATATGGAACAGACTGGTCACCCAGGAGCCGATAATCCGCCGTTGATGGTGCATCAGATCGGCGCTGACCTCGAATTCCACTTTTCCGGTTTCACCAATGTAAACCACCCGTCCCCAGTCAGCGGTGGATTGCAGTGCCAGCAAGCGACCTGCGGCATTACCAGAACAATCGAGCGCAACATCCGCGCCACCGTGGGTGAGTTCGGCGATAATCTGCGGCAGACCTTCGGTGGTTGCTAAATAGCCGTGATCCATCACCCCTAACTGTTTTGCCATCGCCAGACGTTCCGGCAGCATATCAACGCCGATGATCCGTTTTGCACCGCGACCTTTCGCCAGCATCATCGCCATCATGCCGACCGGCCCCAGACCGACCACCAGCACGTTATCGCTGCCGGAAACTTCGCCGCGCAAAATCCCTTCATAGGCCGTGCCAACGCCGCAACTGATAAACGCACCATCTTCGTAGCTCAGCGCATCCGGCAGGAGGATCAGATCTTTTTCTTCCGCCAGCAGATATTCGGCATGACCGCCGTCACGCTGCCAGCCGTAAGCCGCTTTTCCTTTGCCAGTACAAGAGATAGGAAAGCCGCGGCGGCAGTTCGGGCAAAAACCACAGCCAGAAATGTGATACACCAGCACGCGGTCGCCCTCTTTAAAATGGCGGCAGCCTTGCCCCATCGCCACAATCTGCCCGCACGGTTCATGACCGTTGATAAAGCCCTGGTATAACGGTTTATCGGGTGCCGCCGCTGTGGCACGGTGTTGATGATAGATATAGTGGACATCGCTTCCGCAAATCCCGGAGGATTTCATTTTGATCAGTACCTGGTTAATCCCCGGCGTCGGCACCGCAACTTCCCGCAGATCGACGGTCGAATTTCCTGGTAAATAAGCTGCCAGCATCGTTTTCATAAATCCCTCATTAACAATACGATTAATTTTCATCCCTGCCGCACCCGCGCCAGGGGCGTTAAGGTTTAGCGTTTCGCTTTACTGCTTCGCTGGGTCAGCAAGATATTCGCCAGCACCGCCACCACGATGATGACGCCGCGTACCACCTGCTGGAAAAAGGAGTTAATACCGAGCAGCACCAGACCGTTACCGATTAGCGTAATCACCAGCACACCAAGCAATGTACCGAACAGGGAACCGCGACCGCCGGAAAGTGCCGTACCGCCGACCACGACCGCGGCGATGACGTCAAACTCCAGACCGTTTGCGGCACCTGCGTTACCAGAACCGAGGCGCGCCGCCAACAAAATGCCGGTCACCGCCGCTAATAATCCCGAAAGGGTAAAGATAAGAATGCGCACCCGACGAACGTTGATGCCGCACAACTGCGCCGCCGTAGCATTACCGCCAACGGCAAAAACCGAGCGCCCGAAGGCGGTTTTGCGGCTGATGAACACAAACAGCGCAAACAACACAATCATGATCAGCGCGGATACCGGCACACCGAGAAATTGTCCGCCCAGCCAGTCCAGCACCTCGTTTTCATCAATCGGCACTGGCAGTGCGTTCGTCATAAACAGCCCCATTCCGCGCAGGGCGCTCCACAGCCCCAGTGTGGCAACGAAACTTGGTACATTAAACACGCCGCGCAGCACCCCGGCCAGCGTTCCCATCAGCGCGCCTAACAGCAACACCAGCAGGCACGCCACCGCCAGCGGAACTTCAAATTGCAGCAAAAATGCCAGGCACACCGAGACAAAAGCCACCATCGGCCCAACGCTGACATCAATTTCACCGGAGATAATAATCAGCGTCATCGCCCAGGCGGCAATCCCAATGGTGGCGGCATCGCGCAGCACGTTCATCTGGTTATTCAATGAGATAAAGCCAGGCGCGTTCAGGGAGAAGACCAGATAAAGAATGGCAATCACCACCAGCAAACCGATCTCATTAATATGGCGACTGACAAATTGTTTGAGCGAGACGCTCTTGCCCTGCGGCAATGGTAATGACGAAGCAGACATCTTCAGGTTCCTCGGTAAAATTCATCAGTGCACAGACAGAATGGCGGACATCAGCTCATCCACATTGACCGGAGCGTGAAACTCCTGCGAGAACGTGCCGTGCTGTAATAACAGGATGCGGTCACACACCAGCGGCAACTCCTCCACTTCACTGGAGATAAACACCACGCTTTTTCCTTCGGCAGCCAGCTCACGGACAATACGGTAAATCTGCTGTTTGGCTTCGATATCGACGCCGCGCGTTGGCTCGTCGAGCAACAAAATCTGGCTGGCAGCATAGACCCAACGACCGATCACCACTTTTTGCTGATTGCCACCAGAAAGCGTGCCGATGGGTGTTTCGCTACTGGCGGCCTTGACCGTCATCCGCTGCATCACCTCTTCGGTCAGGCGGCGGATGGTGGACCATTGCAGCACACCGTTGGCGCTGATTTTTTGCCGATTGGTCAGCACTGTATTTTCGTCAACGCCCAACCAGGGAATGATCCCCGCTTCTTTGCGGTTTTCTGGCGTATAGCCAATGCCGCGTTTCAGCATGTCGCCGTAATCGGGGCGCGTGATTTTCTCGCCGTTGATAACAATTTCGCCCTGTTCATACTCCTCCAGCCCAACAATCGCCTTCAGCAATTCACTGCGCCCTGCCCCCAGCAGACCAGCAATGCCGAGCACTTCGCCACGACGTAGCGTAAAACTGATATCCTCCAGCTTGGGCTTATGGCGTAACGCACGGACTTCCAGCACGGCCTGATCCACAATTTCCTGAGGGGCTACCGGCGCAATATCAACGTGATCGCGCCCGAGCATCAGCGACACAATATGATGCGTGGAGGTGTTTTCGAGCATCACATCGCCCGCCACCTGACCATCGCGCATAACGGTGGCACAGGAGGCAATGCGGCGAATTTCTTCCATCCGGTGGCTGACATAAATCACCGCCACGCCCAGTGCCGACATCTTTTTCACCGCGCTGATCACCAGTTCAACTTCCGCACTCGCAAGCGAACTGGTAGGTTCATCAAGAATGACCACGCGCGGCTCGCCCTTCATCACCCGCGCAATTTCCACCAGCTGCTTTTGCGCCGGGCTTAGCGTTGAAACAAGTTGTTCAGGACTAACGTCAACGCCCAGCGCCTGTAAGCAACGTTGGGCATCCTGCGCCATTTGCAGGTAATCAATCATGCCGTTGCGGCGGGGCCACTGACCGAGGCAGAGGTTTTCCGCCACTGTCAGCCCTTCCACCAGACTTAACTCCTGATAAACCGCGCGCACCCCCAGTTCAGCGGCACGGCGAGTCAGCGTAGCTTCGTCACCTTCCAGTCGCGTCTCGCCAATCCAGATATCACCGCTATCCGGGCGTTCGCTGCCGGTAAGCATTCGAATGAGAGTCGATTTGCCCGCGCCGTTTTTACCTAACAGCGCACGAACTTCGCCTTTATTGAGCGTGAAGTTAACGTTATCCAGCGCAACGACGCCGGGATAACGCTTATTTCCTGCCACCACTTTTGCTACCGGGACTGCCTCTGTTGCCGTGAACATAGGGACCTCTGCGAATCAGCGATTAGGGCAGACCATCAACGTGCGTTGCCAGCCACTGTTTACCGTCTTCCGTTTTGGTATAGAGATCGATAGGCACCTGAATCACTTTTTCACCGTCGGCTTGTTTATTGATAACCTTCAATGTTTGCGCGAAAACAGCATTGCCCATTTTCTTACCGGAAATATCCACTACCGCTTTCAGCACCTGATTGTTTTCCAGCTCCTGAGCAATTTCGGTTGTCATATCCGAACCGAAAACAGCAATTTTTCCGGCCTGATTTTGATTACGTACCGCTTTTACCGCGCCGAGTGTCGCACCGCCCGATTCCCCCATAATGGCGTTGAGATCCGGCGTGGAGATAATTAGTTTTTCACCAACGGAAATCGCTTTATCTAAAACAGTCCCTTCCTGATTAGCGACAATTTGCGCGCCGGGAACGCGGGATTTTAAAACTTCTTCAAATCCTTTACGTCGCTGCACACAAACTTCAAAGGCTTCGCAATTGATGACGGCAATTTTCGGCTGGTCAATTTTATTGGCAATAAAATAATCAGCGGCAGCGTTACCCAGTTTTTTACCAAATTCCAGCGGATCGCCGACCAGATACGCCGAGACATATTTATCGACCCCCTTTTGATTAATACAGGTGTTGTAGCAAATCACCGGAATGCCCGCTTCACTGGCGCGACGAACGGTACGGCTACTGCCATTTTCAGACACTGCCGATAAAATAATGGCATCGACATTACGCGCCACGAGGGTATCAACAAAGGTATTTTCTTTCGAAATATCACCCTGGGCGTTAGTTTCAATTAACTGTACCTGTACTGAAGAATCTTTTGCCGCATCCTGAACGCCCTGACGCACTCCAGCGTAATATCCCTGGGTATCAAGGTATATTGCACCAATGGTCATTTCTTTATCCGCAGCCCTGGCAAATAGTGCGCTACCTAATAGCGTAGCCATTAATAATAGATTACGGGTTGTTCTCATTTTTTTAGGCATAGTGCCTCCTGTAGGGTTTTTATTAACAACGGCTTATTCTAATTATTTTGTGATGAGCGGCAGCGCATGCCGCTCAAATATTACAGTTAATAGGGTTTAGTGAACGTAGTTAAAAATAAAAGGCATCACGGTGGTGAATAATGCCGCTTTCGGCCAGGCCGGATTAATCGCCGTCAATTCAGCGCGAGCAGATTCATATTGCGCAACCTCCCCGAGTCCCGCGGACGCCAGCATCGCCACCATCAGGCATTTTTCTTTATGCTGCTGTTGTAAATCGCCATACAGCGACAACAGGTCAGGTTGTGAAACAGCAAAGAAATCCGCCTCAATACTGGTTTTCGCCATCTCTTGCGCCCACTGTTTCATTTCACTAAACAGTTGCTGTGCGGTTTGCTGTTCACCCAGCAGTCGCAGCGCCATTCCTTGCCAGAAGAGATAATCAACCGGCTGATCGTTGTAATAACTGTGGATGTTAATGGTGCGATCGCCGGTCGCCGCCAGACGTAAACAACGCATCGCTTCAGTTTCATCGCCCTGCGCGTTGGCGCATATCGCCTGCCAGAACCAGATGTCGTTATCAGTTTGCCCCGGTAAACGGCCTTCGCTTAAATTCTCCGGATAATGCAGCGCGGCATGAAGCAGTTCGCTGGCCTGCTGCGGCTCTCTGGCATCAAGATGCTGCCAGGCGCGTAATAACTGGTTGAGGATAAACTGACTGGTGACCTTCCCTTCCCCGCCTTCCCACGGGTGGAATTTACGCGTGGCGAGAATGTCCGCCGCTTTGTCTGCCTGACCCGTGAGATGCCACAAATTGAGCAGTTCTGCGGTCATGTCGTCGCGTTTCAGCGCAATTTCCTGATTATTTTCCAGACGCGCCAGTCGTTTCTCCGGTGTGGCTCCACTTAACTTATCAAGCAAATCCCGTTCGAAAAGCAGACGTGCATCCTGCGGCGCAAGCTGATAAGCATTATCAAGATAACGCGCGGCCAGCTCATAATCGTGTTGCTTATTCCACGCATGGATCGCTAACCCGCGCCAGCCGTCGGCAAACTCCGGCGACATCTCTACGCAACGTTGCCATAAGGCAATGGCTTTGTTGTAGCTACGTTTGTTATAGTAGAAGCAGGCCAGTAAATGGCGAGCAAACCAGCACTCTTCAATACTCTCCAGCGCCGCCACTTCTTCCAGCGTATTCGGGAAACGGACAAACTGCGGGAAGACATCAATGGCTTTTGCGACCAGTTCGCCACGTTCGGCTTTCGGCAGCAAGCTGGCTTGCAGGTAAAGCGGCAGCGTGCGCTGGCAGTCCAGTGCGTTCAGCATCTCTGCCGCCAGGGTGGGCATTCCCCAGTTAATCAGTTGCCCGGCGGTCATCAGAGCGTTAACGTCGCGTCCCTGACACAGACCGCGCCACTGCGCGAGGGCTGATTCGCTACGACCATCGAACCAGTTCAGCCACCACAGAGTGGCGTTCAGCGGATAATCGCGCAGCAGTTTCTCGCGCTGCAAACGCGCGTTGTCCTGACGACCACTTAACACCAGCAGCAGGTTATGCAGGCAAAGCACTTCCTGATTGGTTGGGCAGGCGCGAAGACTTTGTTGGCAAAAATCCAGACCCGCATCGAAGTTACCATTACGCGCAGCCAGTCGTGCCAGGCCATAATAGCCACCGGCTTTGCTGTTGCCGCTCCAGACCGCCCGCCAGAAATCCTCTTCGGCTTGTTGATATTGTCCCTGACGTTCGTAAGCACTGGCGCGAATCAAACTCGCCTGTCCGCACTGCGGATTTTTGTTCAGCGCATGTGCGCGTTTCAGAGCCTGAGTGGCATACGCCACCGCTTGCGGGAAATCGGCACGGTTATATTCCAGCATCGCCAGCGCCAGGTTACAGCGGTAATCCAGCGGATCCAGCGCCACGCCGCGCAGGTAGTAATCGAACGGTGAACGGCTGGCGTGATGATATTGCTCCAGATGCTGACCGATAAACCAGGCTTCATCTGTACTGGTAATGTCTTGTGCTGCCAGTGGCGCTTTGGCGACGTCCGGCAACGGCAACTCTTGCGGCTGATGTTCCTGATAACTCAGTACAATATTGCCGTCGGCATCGGAGAGCTCAATGGTCAGCCTTTCAGGATTGATACCGTGCAACACGCCCTGGATGGCGGTCGCAGGCATCAGTGCCACGGCATCATCAAGTAACGCGTTGCATTTGCCGATTTCGCGGATCGCCAGGCGGTATCCGTTCAACGGAGAGATGGCATACAGCCCCCACTCAATCCCCCGCTCACTACGCTGGAGTTTTATCACCGCATCGCGGGAGGCATTTTGCACCATGCCCAAAGAATGATAAGGCAGGAAATACTGCTCAAAACGCTTCTCTTCGTAAGCATCAAGCCAGGTAAAATCAGGCTGGTTATCGGCAAAAATACCGGTCATCAGTTCGATATACGGGCCGTTATTGTCGGTCAGACTCTTATCCCACGCCTGGCCAAATTCACTGTGTCCCCAGCTCCACTGCTTTTTACCTGGCGCAATATGGTGGTTGGCAACGTGTAGCAAACCACCATCTTCATCGTGACACCACGCGCCAACAAAATCGTACTGTGATTTTTCAGCCATATATGAGGTTGGAACGGGCACATTTTTATAGCGAGAAATGTCCACTCCAGCGGAGTAGTCCACTTTGTAGTAAGTGCCGGTGGCGATGGGGAAAGCGGAGACGGCCCGTTTGCCGTGATCAAACACCGCAGTCACATCCGGCGGGAAAACGCTCTGATGCCCTTCCCCCCCTTTCACTGCCGGGTTGGCCCACCACAAGAAATGACGCGGCGTGGCGTTGCCGTTATAGACGCGGCTGGCGATTTCCAGCGCCGCCCGGTCAGGGCGCAGGGTGAAACCTGTCATCACCTGTAAACCATGCATCGGCTCCGTTTCGCCGACCCACACCGTCTGTGCGCCGTCTTCATGGGCTTCGAGGGTGAAATCAACGGGCATAAAGGTGGTCGGGCGATGGTGTTGCGGCCAGTTAAACTCAATCCCGCCAGAGATCCACGGTCCCAGCAGCCCCACCAGCGCAGGTTTAATGACTTCATTGTGATAGACAAAATCGCGCTGTTTCACTTTATCCCATGCGCGATGCACCCGACCGCCCAGTTCCGGCAGGATCATCACTTTGATGTAGTCGTTTTCCAGCCACACCGCCTGCCAGGATTTCAGGGTTTTCTGTTCACTCAGCGTATCGGTCACGCCGTAGGGATAAACCGCGCCGGACGATCCCTGATAAACGCGATTTTCCAGGAACATGGGATGTATATCCTGCGGCCCGGTTTCATAGGTCGGGATCTCAACGCGCTCTTGCCACACTTTTACTGGAGTCATGGTGCCCTCAATATTAACAAGACATACTGAATTAAAAGATTTGTGGCAGTGTATTGAACAATCTGGCAATGTTTTCGCGGAATAATCACGCAATTAACTAAACAAGGTTTAGTGAAGATGAGAGCCTGCATTAACAATCAACAGATTCGCCACAATAACAAATGCGTGATTCTGGAACTGCTGTACCGGCAAAAGCGCGCCAATAAATCAACGCTGGCCCGGCTGGCGCAAATTTCGATTCCGGCGGTCAGTAATATTTTGCAGGAACTGGAAAGCGAAAAACGGGTGGTGAATATCGACGATGAAAGTCAGACGCGCGGGCATAGTAGCGGTACATGGCTGATTGCGCCGGAAGGTGACTGGACGCTGTGCCTGAACGTGACGCCCACCAGTATTGAGTGTCAGGTTGCTAATGCTTGTTTAAGTCCGAAAGGCGAGTTTGAGTATTTACAGATTGATGCACCGACGCCGCAGGCGCTGCTGTCCGAAATCGAAAAATGCTGGCATCGCCACCGTAAATTGTGGCCGGACCGTACCATCAACCTGGCGCTGGCAATCCACGGTCAGGTTGATCCGGTGACCGGCGTGTCGCAAACCATGCCGCAAGCGCCGTGGACAACGCCGGTTGAGGTAAAGTATCTGCTGGAAGAGAAGCTCGGCATTCGGGTGATGGTCGATAATGACTGCGTGATGCTGGCGCTCGCGGAGAAATGGCAAAATAATTCGCAGGAACGGGATTTCTGCGTGATCAACGTTGATTACGGCATTGGCTCGTCGTTCGTGATTAACGAGCAAATTTATCGCGGCAGTTTGTATGGTAGCGGACAGATTGGTCACACCATCGTTAATCCGGATGGCGTCGTCTGCGACTGTGGACGTTACGGCTGCCTGGAAACCGTCGCCTCGTTAAGCGCATTAAAAAAACAGGCGCGGGTATGGCTAAAATCACAACCGGTTAGTACTCAACTTGATCCTGAAAAACTGACTACAGCGCAGTTAATCGCTGCCTGGCAAAGTGGAGAACCGTGGATCACCAGCTGGGTTGACCGCAGTGCCAATGCCATTGGTTTGAGTCTGTATAACTTCCTCAACATCCTCAATATTAATCAGATTTGGTTGTACGGTCGCAGTTGTGCCTTTGGTGAGAACTGGCTTAATACTATTATTCGCCAGACAGGATTTAACCCGTTCGACCGCGACGAAGGACCGAGCGTGAAAGCGACGCAAATTGGCTTCGGGCAATTAAGCCGCGCACAACAGGTGCTGGGAATTGGCTATTTGTATGTTGAGGCGCAGTTACGACAGATTTGATGGCGCGATAACGTAGAAAGGCTTCCCGAAGGAAGCCTTGATGATCATAAACGAAAAATCGCCTGATGCGCTACGCTTATCAGGCCTACACGGAGATTGCAATATATTGAATTTGCAAGATTTTGTAGGCCTGAGAAGGTGTTCATGCCGCATCCAACATGAACAACGAGCACATTGTCAGCAAATCACCGTTTCGCTTATGCGTAAACCGGGTAACGTGCGCAGATGTCGAGAACTTTACCTTTGATGCGCTCGATAACGGCTTCATCATTGATGCTGTCCAGCACGTCACACATCCAGCCAGCCAGTTCTTTCGCTTCTGCTTCTTTGAAGCCGCGACGCGTAATTGCCGGAGTACCCACGCGAATACCGGAGGTCACAAACGGGCTCTTCGGATCGTTCGGTACGCTGTTTTTGTTGACGGTGATGTTAGCACGGCCCAGAGCGGCGTCTGCTTCTTTACCGGTCAGGTTTTTATCAACCAGATCAACCAGGAACAGGTGGTTATCAGTGCCGCCGGAAACCACTTTGTAGCCGCGCTCGAGGAACACTTCTACCATCGCTTTAGCGTTTTTCGCGACCTGCTGCTGGTAAGTTTTGAACTCAGGCTCCATCGCTTCTTTCAGAGCAACCGCTTTACCGGCGATTACGTGCATCAACGGACCGCCCTGACCACCAGGGAAAACGGCAGAGTTCAGTTTTTTGTACAGCTCTTCGCTACCACCTTTCGCCAGGATCAGGCCGCCGCGCGGACCCGCCAGGGTTTTGTGAGTGGTGGTAGTAACAACGTGAGCATGAGGAACCGGGTTCGGGTAGACGCCAGCAGCAACCAGGCCCGCAACGTGCGCCATATCAACGAACAGGTAAGCACCGATGCTGTCAGCGATTTCACGCATTTTCGCCCAGTCCACCACGCCGGAATATGCAGAGAAACCACCGATAATCATTTTCGGCTTGTGTTCTTTGGCTTGTTTTTCCAGATCGGCGTAGTCGATATGACCGGTAGCATCGATACCGTAAGGAACGATGTTGTACAGTTTACCGGAGAAGTTAACCGGAGAACCGTGAGTCAGGTGACCGCCATGCGCCAGGTTCATACCCAGAACGGTATCACCTGGTTCCAGCAGCGCGGTGTAGACCGCAAAGTTAGCCTGGGAGCCGGAGTGCGGCTGGACGTTAGCGTAGTCAGCGCCGAACAGTTCTTTCGCACGATCGATCGCCAGTTGTTCAACGATATCAACATACTCGCAACCGCCGTAGTAGCGTTTGCCCGGATAACCTTCAGCATATTTGTTGGTCAGCTGAGAACCCTGCGCCTGCATTACGCGCGGGCTGGTGTAGTTTTCGGAGGCGATCAGTTCGATGTGCTCTTCCTGACGTACTTTTTCCTGCTCCATAGCCTGCCACAGTTCGGCATCATAATCGGCAATGTTCATTTCACGCTTTAACATCCGCATCTCCTGACTCAGCTAACAATAAAATTTTTGGCCTTTATAGGCGGTCCTGTTGGACAACGGCGAACAGTATAACCGAATCATTGTGCGATAACAGGTCTTGACAAAGGAATTTACGCAAACGATTACCTTCAGGCTACGCAAGGCTTTGGAGAATAAAGAGCTTGCAACCGGAAACGGATTTCTTTTCAGGTTTGTGATGCAAATTTTTCACTTCATCACATTCTTTCTGAAAAACACCAAAGAACCATTTACATTGCAGGGCTATTTTTTATAAGATGCATTTGAGATACATCAATTAAGATGCAAAAAAAGGAAGACCATATGCTTGACGCTCAAACCATCGCTACAGTAAAAGCCACCATCCCTTTACTGGTGGAAACGGGGCCAAAGTTAACCGCCCATTTCTACGACCGTATGTTTACTCATAACCCAGAACTCAAAGAAATTTTTAACATGAGTAACCAGCGTAATGGCGATCAACGTGAAGCCCTGTTTAACGCTATTGCCGCCTACGCCAGTAATATTGAAAACCTGCCTGCGCTGCTGCCAGCGGTAGAAAAAATCGCGCAGAAGCACACCAGTTTCCAGATCAAACCGGAACAGTACAACATCGTCGGTGAACACCTGTTGGCAACGCTGGACGAAATGTTCAGCCCGGGGCAGGAAGTGCTGGACGCGTGGGGTAAAGCCTATGGTGTACTGGCTAATGTATTTATCAATCGCGAGGCGGAAATCTATAACGAAAACGCCAGCAAAGCCGGTGGTTGGGAAGGTACTCGCGATTTCCGCATTGTGGCTAAAACACCGCGCAGCGCGCTTATCACCAGCTTCGAACTGGAGCCGGTCGACGGTGGCGCAGTGGCAGAATACCGTCCGGGGCAATATCTCGGCGTCTGGCTGAAGCCGGAAGGTTTCCCGCATCAGGAAATTCGTCAGTACTCTTTGACTCGCAAACCGGATGGCAAAGGCTATCGTATTGCGGTGAAACGCGAAGAGGGTGGGCAGGTATCCAACTGGTTGCACAATCACGCCAATGTTGGCGATGTCGTGAAACTGGTCGCTCCGGCAGGTGATTTCTTTATGGCTGTCGCAGATGACACACCAGTGACGTTAATCTCTGCCGGTGTTGGTCAAACGCCAATGCTGGCAATGCTCGACACGCTGGCAAAAGCAGGCCACACAGCACAAGTGAACTGGTTCCATGCGGCAGAAAATGGCGATGTTCACGCCTTTGCCGATGAAGTTAAGGAACTGGGGCAGTCACTGCCGCGCTTTACCGCGCACACCTGGTATCGTCAGCCGAGCGAAGCCGATCGCGCTAAAGGTCAGTTTGATAGCGAAGGTCTGATGGATTTGAGCAAACTGGAAGGTGCGTTCAGCGATCCGACAATGCAGTTCTATCTCTGCGGCCCGGTTGGCTTCATGCAGTTTACCGCGAAACAGTTAGTAGATCTGGGCGTGAAGCAGGAAAACATTCATTACGAATGCTTTGGCCCGCATAAGGTGCTGTAATTTGATGTTGCCGGATGGAAACATCCGGCAACCCTTGACGCGGTTTAAATTGCCGCGTCGTCCTCTTCACCGGTACGGATGCGAATGACCCGTGCCACGTCAAAGACGAAGATTTTACCGTCACCGATTTTGCCGGTTTGCGCCGTGCGAATAATGGTATCGACACAGGTATCGACAATGTCGTCCGGTACGACAATCTCAATTTTCACTTTCGGCAGAAAATCCACCATATACTCCGCGCCGCGGTACAGCTCGGTATGGCCTTTCTGGCGACCAAAGCCTTTCACTTCGGTCACCGTCATGCCGGTAATACCGACTTCGGCCAGTGCTTCGCGGACATCGTCCAGCTTGAAGGGTTTTATAATCGCATCAATCTTTTTCATGCTATTCCTTGAAAAGGTCGCCTGTCTTTTGATCTGCTAAACGTAACACATAACGCCAATTCATTCCTTGAAATCGTTTGCATCCAGCTCGTGTCGGGAAAGCAGTTTATAAAATTCTGTCCGGTTGCGCCCCGCCATTCTCGCCGCGTGGGTGACGTTGCCTTTGGTGATTTGCAGCAGCTTACGCAAATAGTTGAGTTCAAACTGATTACGTGCCTCAACAAAGGTTGGCAGCGCCGTATTTTCACCCTCCAGCGCCTGCTCCACCAGCGCATCACTAATCACCGGAGATGAGGTCAGCGCCACGCACTGTTCAATCACGTTGACCAACTGGCGCACATTACCCGGCCAGCTCGCGGTCATCAGGCGTTTCATCGCATCGGTAGAGAACGCGCGGACAAACGGTTTATGTCGCTCTGCCGCCTGGCGCAACAGGTGATTTGCCAGTAGCGGAATGTCTTCTGTGCGCTCCGCCAGTGCCGGAATTTTCAGGCTGACAACGTTGAGGCGGTAATAGAGATCTTCGCGGAATTCCCCGCGCGCCATCGCTTTTGGCAGATCACGGTGAGTGGCAGAAATAATCCGCACATTGATATCAATATCGCGGTTACTGCCCAGCGGGCGCACTTTACGCTCCTGCAACACGCGCAGCAGTTTGACCTGTAACGGCGCAGGCATATCGCCAATTTCATCGAGAAATAGCGTACCGCCTTCCGCCGCCTGGAATAAACCTTCGCGATTGCTGACAGCGCCAGTAAACGCGCCACGCGCATGACCAAACAGCTCCGACTCCAGCAATTGCTCGGGCAATGCGCCACAGTTAATAGCAATAAATGGTTTGCTATTGCGCGGGCTGGCGTTGTGGATAGCCTGGGCGAAAATCTCTTTCCCGGTGCCGCTCTGGCCATTAATCAAAACGCTGACGTCTGATTGCGCCACCAGCCGCGCCTGTTCCAGCAAACGCAGCATCAGCGGGCTGCGGGTGACAATTGCCTCGCGCCAGCGTTCATCGGTGGCTGGCGCGGATTGCTCCAGCGCATCGTCAATTGCCTGATATAGCGCATCTTTATCGACAGGCTTGGTGAGGAAACTAAAAACGCCCTGCTGTGTTGCAGCAACGGCATCGGGAATAGAACCATGCGCGGTAAGAATAATTACCGGCATTCCCGGCTGCACTTTCTGGATTTCAGCAAACAGCTGCATACCGTCCATTTCATCCATCCGCAGGTCGCTGATAACTAAATCTACTTTTTCGCGATTCAGTACCCGTAATCCTTCAGCGCCACTTTCCGCCGTGACCACACTGTAGCCTTCGCTGGTCAGGCGCAGGCCAAGCAGTTTCAGCAATCCCGGATCGTCATCGACCAATAATAAATGCGCAGGTTTATGGCTCATCAGGAGTGACCTCATGGGTGGATGGCGCGGGCTTTTCACTCTCGTGCGGCGTATCCGGCGAGAAATTTCCAGCCGGTTTGCGGGTCGAGAGCTGGCGTTCAATATCGGTCAGGTTTTCCAGCTTGCGGGTGGTGAGTTCCAGTTGCTGCTGTAGAACGTGATGTTGCTGGCGCAATGTATCCAGCTCGCTGTCGCTGGACTGCTGGAGTTTACTGTAACGTTGGCGCTCTTCCGCCAGTTGCAGTTGCAGCGCCTGACCGTCGCGCCAGAGTTGATACAGTGGGCGAACCTGTGCCGGGATCTCGGTACTTAACGCTTCAATACGCGCGACCAGCTGGCGGCGCTCATACGGCGTAATTTTGGCGTCGGCGAGCAAAATCCCTTGTTTAAAGGTATTTTGCCAGCTGCCGTCGTCATATTGGCGAGCTTGCTGACGCGACTGCGCAGGCATTAAACGATCAGCACAATCCATCGCCCGCAGCCAGTAAAGCGGATTGGTTTCGGTTGATTTACCTTGCAGCGCCCAGATGTCGCTACATTCAGTAGAAAGATAGTCAGCCAGTTGATAAACCGGAATTTTTTCTTCTGCTGGCGTATCAATGGCTGGCTTATTGTGATTCTGCACGCAACCCAGCAATGCCAGACATGGCAGCCCTGCCAGCCACAGCCGTCGGGGCAATAATCGTTGAAAAATGTGTCGCATATTCACCAGACTTAAAGCCTATCCCAGTGGGCGTAATTGTTGCAGACAGTCTGGACATGGACAGCGCGGAGAAACCGGAGCGTACATATCGTACGTGAAGATTTCGAGCACTGCCCGGGGCCGAACTGACAAATAAAATAGCCTGATAGGATAGGCTGTTAGCATTATTTCGTGTTTTTCGACGACGGTAATTCAATGCGGAAACAAACGTCTTGCCCGCTCTCGTCGACCAGATACAGTTCCCCTTGCATACGGCGAATACAATCCCTGGCAATGCTTAATCCCAGACCGCTGCCCTTCACCGCCCCTTTTCGCTGGTGGCTTCCCTGAAAAAAGGGTTCGAAGATCATGGCGCGTTCCTCTTGCGGAATGGGCGTGCCTGTATTGATGACATCAATATAAACCCGCGCACCATGTAAACTGCTGCGAAGGCAAATGTTACCGGATTCAGCCCCGTAGTGCACCGCATTGGAGTAAAGATTATCCAGTACGCTCATCAGCAGCATTGGCTCCGCCAGGCAAGCTGTTGCTTTGAGATCGACGTCGGTATGCATCATTTTAGCCCGTGCGGGCAGGCTATGAGCAGAAACCACTGTCTCCACCAGCGGTGCTAATTCAACATTCTCCAGTTCCACCGCACTGTCCGCCTGTTTACGGTTGTAATCAAGCAGTTGTTCGATCAGTTTTTGCAAATTGCGGCTGCTGCTATCAAGAATGCTCACCACCTCTTTTTGCTCTGGCGTAAGCGGCCCGACAACCTGATCAGCCAGTAATTCAGTGCCCTCGCGCATACTCGCCAGTGGCGTTTTTAATTCATGAGATAAATGTCTTAAAAATTGATGGCGTTGGGATTCCAGCCATGACAGGCGCTCACTTAACCAAAGAATACGTTGCCCAACCGAGCGTAACTCGCTCGGTCCACTGAACGAAACGCTATTGCCCAGAGAACGCCCTTCCCCCAGACGGTTGATCATGCGCTCGATATTTTTCACCGGCCCGATAATCATCCGCGTGAAAAGTAGCACCATCACCAGACTCACCAGAAATAGCACCAGCGATTGCCAACCAAAATATTGCCCACGTTCGGCGATTTCACGCTGAAGTTGCTGCCCACGAGAGAACACCACTGTGCGCGTGGCCTGCACCATTTCGGTATTGGCACTGGCAAAGGCTTCAAGACGCGCGGCGGCGGCAGCATCGGGACCACTGTTGTTACACTGAAGTTGGGCCAGATTGTTCAAATCCTGACGCAATGCCTGGTAAAGTTTATCGTCTGGCAGTACGCCTGCGTGGGCATCGAGCATTTCGCTGTAACGCTTGCGCTGGCTTTGATAAACCTTCGCAAGCGTAGGGTCGTCCAGCACGCAATACTGACGGTAGCTACGCTCCATCTCCAGCGCCGCGTTGGTCATCGCTTCACTACGCCGGGCATCAATAAGCGTAGTGCGGTTAACCAGCGCCGCCTGATCGCTAAGCGCATTCAGGCTTTGCCAGGCTTGCCATGCCAGCACCAACAGGGGTAGTAGAATTAGCAAAAATGCCAGCATTACCAGTTGTCGTAATGAGCGGGGAAAAACGGGCCAGCGTTTCAAGGTGTTACTCTCGTCAGACGCGAATAGCCTGATGCTAACCGAGGGGAAGTTCAGATACAACAAAGCCGGGAATTACCCGGCTTTGTTATGGAATAAGGCGGTGCCTAACTCGACGTTTCGCCCGATGGTTGATATAGCTACGCTGATATCAGAAGTTGGACGGCAGGCACCTTGTTGTGCGTCATTCGAATTTTATGTAGCACGTCCCGAAGGGGCTGACATAAGTCGGTGAATGAGCCACTGCTTACTATTATGCAGTAACTGTGCCAATAAAGAAAATAGTTTGGTAACGTACTGATTATACGTTGCTTTGAGGGATTTATGGCTTCTTCGCTATTTGAATGTAAATCAGCCACTGTGTCGCTAAAAAGAGACAACTTAAGATAAACTTATTAGATTACAATAAAATCAATCATTTAAGTGTCGCCAGAAAGCGACACGGTAAACCACCCATTGTCGTGATTTACAGACACAAAAAAGCTCCCGGAGTTGGGAGCTTATGATAGTGGTTGGTGCTTAATGCCGGATGCGGCGTAAATGCCGCATCCGGGCTGCAAAACCAATGAACTGATGACTTACCCCAACTGCTTACGCGCATTGCGGAAAATGCGCATCCATGGGCCATCCTCGCCCCAGTTTTCCGGATGCCAGGAGTTGCTGACAGTACGGAAAACACGTTCCGGGTGCGGCATCATAATGGTGACTCGACCACTTTCAGTCGTAACCGACGTAATACCGTTCGGTGAACCGTTCGGGTTAGCCGGGTAGGTTTCAGTGACTTTGCCGAAGTTATCAACATAGCGCAGCGCCACCAGCCCTTTGCTTTCCAGTGCCGCCAGATGCGCCGCATCACGCACTTCCACGCGCCCTTCACCATGAGAGACAGCAATCGGCATTTGCGAGCCCACCATCCCCTGCAACAGCAGAGACGGGCTTTGGGTTACTTCAACCAGGCTGAAACGCGCTTCAAAGCGATCGGAGGTATTGCGCACAAAACGTGGCCACAACTCACTACCTGGGATCAGTTCGCGCAGGTTAGACATCATCTGGCAACCGTTACATACCCCCAGCGCCAGCGTTTGCGGACGGTGGAAGAAGGTTGCAAACTCATCGCGTACACGGTCATTGAACAGGATTGACTTCGCCCAACCTTCACCGGCACCCAGCACATCACCGTAGGAGAAACCACCGCACGCGACCAGGGCGTGGAAATCTTCCAGGACCGTGCGTCCGGTCAGCAGGTCACTCATATGCACGTCGATAGCATCAAAGCCTGCACGGTGGAAAGCTGCCGCCATTTCAACATGCGAGTTCACGCCCTGCTCACGCAGTACGGCAACTTTCGGACGTGCGCCAGTGGCAATATACGGTGCTGCCACATCTTCGTTGATATCGAACGACAGTTTTACATTCAGGCCAGGATCGGCATCGTTAGATTTCGCCTGGTGCTCCTGGTCAGCACACTCCGGGTTGTCACGCAGGCGCTGCATCTGCCAGGTAGTTTCTGCCCACCAGACACGCAACGTGGTGCGGCTTTCGCTGAATACAGTCTGCCCGTTGGCGGTAATCACAAAACGGTCACCGGAAACCGCCTGCCCTACATAATGGACACAATCAGCAAGCCCATGCTGTGCCAGTACGGACTCAACCGCTTCACGGTCAGCGGCACGAACCTGAATCACCGCACCCAGTTCTTCGTTAAACAACGCCGCCAGGCGATCGTCGCCCAGAGAGGCAATATCCGCGTTAATGCCGCAATGACCAGCAAAGGCCATTTCCGCCAGCGTTACCAGCAGGCCGCCATCAGAGCGGTCGTGGTATGCGAGCAGCTTACGCTGTGCAACCAGCGCCTGAATCGCGTCATAGAAGCCTTTCAGTTGCGCGACGTCGCGTACATCTGCCGGTTTGTCGCCAAGCTGACGATAAACCTGCGCCAGCGCCGTTGCGCCCAGCGCGTTATTGCCTTTGCCCAAATCAATCAGCAGCAGTGCGTTATCTTCGGTAGAAAGCTGTGGCGTGATGGTGTGACGCACATCTTCCACGCGGGCAAATGCAGAAATCACCAGCGACAGCGGCGACGTCATTTCGCGCTCTTCGTTACCTTCCTGCCAGCGGGTTTTCATCGACATAGAGTCTTTACCCACCGGGATCGTCAGGCCCAGCGCCGGACAAAGCTCTTCGCCCACGGCTTTAACGGCTTCATACAGGCCCGCATCTTCACCAGGGTGGCCTGCCGCCGCCATCCAGTTGGCGGAAAGTTTAATGCGTTTGATATCACCAATCTGTGTTGCGGCTATATTGGTTAACGCTTCACCGACCGCCAGACGGGCAGAGGCGGCGAAATCCAGCAGCGCAACCGGCGCACGCTCGCCAATCGCCATCGCTTCACCGTAGTAGCTGTCGAGGCTGGCGGTAGTGACCGCGCAGTTAGCGACCGGCACCTGCCACGGCCCCACCATCTGATCGCGCGCTACCATGCCGGTTACGCTGCGGTCGCCAATGGTCACCAGGAAGGTTTTTTCCGCCACAGTCGGCAGATGCAGCACACGTTTCACCGCATCTGCAATGGTGATCCCTTCACGGGCCAGCGCGTCGCCTTTCGCTTTCAGCGTTTGTACATCGCGGGTCATCTTCGGCGTTTTACCAAGCAGGACGTCCAGCGGCAGATCGATCGGCTGATTATCAAAATGACGATCGTGCAGAGAAAGATGCAGTTCTTCGGTCGCTTCACCAATCACCGCGTAGGGTGCGCGTTCACGCTTACACAGTTCGTCAAACAGCGGTAATTGATCGGCAGCAACCGCCAGCACGTAGCGTTCCTGGGATTCGTTACACCAGATTTCCAGCGGGCTCATGCCCGGTTCGTCGCTTAGAATATCGCGCAGTTCAAATTTACCGCCGCGTCCGCCGTCGCTCACCAGCTCCGGCATCGCGTTAGAAAGACCGCCCGCACCGACGTCGTGGATAAACAGAATTGGGTTAGCATCACCAAGCTGCCAGCAACGGTCGATCACTTCCTGGCAACGACGCTCCATCTCCGGGTTGTCGCGCTGTACGGAAGCAAAGTCGAGGTCGGCATCAGACTGACCTGACGCCATGGAAGACGCCGCTCCGCCGCCAAGACCGATGTTCATTGCCGGGCCGCCGAGAACGACCAGCTTCGCACCGACGTTGATCTCGCCTTTTTGTACGTGATCGGCGCGAATGTTGCCGATCCCGCCCGCCAGCATGATCGGTTTGTGATAACCGCGCAGCTCTTCGCCGTTGTGGCTGTTCACTTTTTCTTCATAAGTACGGAAGTAGCCATTCAGTGCCGGACGACCAAATTCGTTGTTAAACGCCGCGCCGCCCAGCGGGCCTTCGGTCATGATGTCCAGCGCGGTGACAATGCGCTCAGGCTTACCGAAATCTTCTTCCCACGGCTGTTCGAAGCCAGGAATTCGCAGGTTGGAAACGGAGAAACCAACCAAACCCGCTTTCGGCTTCGCGCCGCGCCCGGTGGCACCTTCATCGCGGATTTCACCGCCGGAACCGGTCGCCGCGCCCGGCCACGGAGAAATCGCCGTCGGGTGGTTGTGAGTTTCGACTTTCATCAGAATATGCGCCGGTTCCTGATGGAAATCGTAGCGGCCCGTTTCGTGGTCAGCAAAGTAGCGGCCCACTTCAGAACCTTCCATTACGGCGGCGTTATCTTTATAAGCAGAGAGAACGTAATCTGGCGTGGTTTCGAAGGTGTTTTTGATCATCTTAAACAGCGATTTCGGCTGTTGCTCACCGTCGATAACCCAATCGGCGTTAAAAATCTTGTGGCGACAGTGCTCGGAGTTCGCCTGGGCGAACATATACAGCTCGATGTCGTTCGGGTTACGACCAAGCTTTGTGAAAGCATCCTGCAGATAGTCAATTTCATCTTCCGCCAGTGCCAGGCCAAGACGCAGGTTAGCGTCGATTAGCGCCTGACGGCCCTGCCCCAGCAAATCAACGCTTGTGACCGGAGTCGGTTGATGGTGGGCAAACAACTGCTCTGCATCATCTAAAGCAAAAAAGACCGTTTCCATCATGCGGTCGTGCAGTTCAGCGGTAACCTGCTGCCATTGTTCATTGGTCAGCGTACCGGCTTCTATATAGTAAGCAACGCCGCGCTCAAGGCGGTTTACCTGTTGTAGCCCGCAGTTATGGGCAATATCGGTCGCTTTCGAAGACCAGGGAGAGATGGTGCCAGGACGCGGGGTCACCAGCAGGAGTTTGCCTTGCGGGGCGTGGCTGGCGAGTGCCGGACCATATTTCAGCAGGCGTTCAAGTTGTGCGTGCTCATCATCGTTTAACGGCGCATTGAGGTCAGCAAAATGGACATACTCGGCGTAAATATTGTGAACCGGGAGCCTGGCAGCCTGAAAACGTGCCAGCAGTTTGTTGATTCGGAATGCCGACAGTGCAGGCGAACCACGCAGAATTTCCATCATAAGTCTCTCGTCTTCTAAGCTTTCGGTGTACCCAAGGGGGGAAACGGGCGTCATTATAAAGAATCTGATGCGCTGACGAAACCGTTTGCGTGGAAATAAAATCACCATCGTGAATTAGCAACGCGTGCCGCCAATGGCTGTAATAAGTTGCCATCTGGCGCAGGTTTACGCAAAATGCCGCTCATTTATGAGTAAACCTTTCACTATTATTACGTTTTTTCAAGCTGGGACGCGCACGACACAGAGAATTAACTAATTGAAAAAATTAAAGATTAATTATCTGTTCATCGGCATTCTGGCACTGCTGCTCGCGGTCGCTCTCTGGCCATCCATTCCCTGGTTTGGTAAAGCCGACAACCGTATCGCCGCCATTCAAGCGCGGGGAGAGTTGCGTGTGAGCACCATTCATACTCCCCTGACTTATAACGAAATCAACGGGAAACCTTTTGGCCTGGATTACGAACTGGCGAAACAGTTTGCCGATTACCTCGGCGTAAAACTGAAAGTGACCGTGCGGCAGAATATCAGCCAGCTGTTTGACGACCTTGATAATGGTAACGCCGACCTGCTGGCGGCAGGACTTGTCTATAACAGTGAGCGGGTAAAAAATTATCAGCCTGGCCCTACCTATTATTCCGTGTCACAACAACTGGTTTATAAAGTGGGTCAGTATCGCCCACGTACGCTGGGCAACCTGACGGCGGAGCAACTCACCGTTGCACCGGGTCATGTGGTGGTTAACGATCTCCAGACCCTGAAAGAAACAAAATTCCCGGAATTAAGCTGGAAGGTAGACGACAAAAAAGGCTCTGCGGAATTAATGGAAGATGTCATCGAAGGAAAACTCGATTACACCATTGCTGATTCTGTCGCCATCAGCCTGTTTCAGCGCGTTCACCCGGAGCTCGCCGTAGCGCTCGATATCACCGATGAACAACCGGTGACCTGGTTTAGCCCGTTAGATGGCGATAATACCCTTTCCGCCGCCCTGCTCGACTTCTTCAACGAAATGAATGAAGACGGTACGCTGGCACGCATTGAAGAGAAATACCTGGGGCATGGCGATGATTTTGATTACGTCGATACGCGCACATTTTTACGCGCCGTCGATGCGGTACTGCCGCAGTTAAAGCCCCTGTTTGAGAAATACGCCGAAGAAATTGACTGGCGTTTGCTGGCCGCTATTGCTTATCAGGAATCGCACTGGGATGCACAGGCCACTTCACCGACGGGTGTGCGCGGCATGATGATGTTAACCAAAAATACCGCGCAGAGCCTCGGCATTACGGATCGTACCGATGCCGAACAGAGCATCAGCGGCGGCGTGCGTTATTTGCAGGATATGATGAGTAAAGTGCCGGAAAGTGTGCCGGAGAACGAACGGATCTGGTTTGCCCTCGCTGCGTACAATATGGGCTATGCGCATATGCTGGATGCCCGCGCCCTGACGGCAAAAACCAAAGGGAATCCTGACAGTTGGGCTGACGTAAAACAGCGTCTGCCTTTACTTAGCCAGAAACCCTATTACAGCAAGCTGACTTACGGCTACGCTCGTGGGCATGAAGCCTACGCTTATGTCGAAAATATTCGTAAGTATCAGATTAGCCTGGTGGGTTATCTGCAAGAGAAAGAGAAGCAGGCTACAGAAGCGGCGATGCAACTAGCGCAGGATTATCCGGCGGTATCGCCTACGGAGTTGGGCAAAGAGAAATTTCCTTTTCTTTCGTTTCTTTCCCAGTCGTCATCAAACTATTTGACCCACTCTCCCTCTCTGCTGTTTTCCAGGAAAGGGAGTGAAGAGAAACAAAATTAATCTGTCGAGGATTGCGCTTTTTTCTGCGCTTTAATTTCCTGGCGGCGCATGCGAAAGAAGTCACTGAGCAACGCCGCGCACTCATCCGCCAGTATTCCTTCCGTAATTTCCACTCGGTGATTCATACCCGGATGATGCAGCACATCCATTAAAGATCCCGCAGCGCCAGTTTTCGCGTCACGCGCACCAAAGACCACGCGCCCAATGCGACTGTGGATCATCGCTCCGGCACACATTACACAGGGTTCAAGCGTGACATACAACGTGGCGTCGATCAGACGATAATTTTGCATCACCAGACCGCCCTGCCTCAGGGCCATGATTTCTGCATGTGCGGTGGGATCATGTCGACCAATCGGACGGTTCCAGCCTTCGCCAATAACACGATTGTTATGCACTAATACCGCGCCGACCGGTACTTCCCGCTCATCCCAGGCACGCTTCGCCAGCGTCATTGCATGACGCATCCAGTATTCGTGGCTAAATTCGACTTCAGACAAAAAGAAAACTCCGGTTATAAAAGCGCGGCGCATTATACACGGACGCTATGCTTTACTCTATTCCAGTTGCTGGAGTTCACCGCGCGGGGTTACTCGCCAACGATGCTGACAGAAATAAAGCAGCGGATTGTCCTGATTACTGTCGCTATAGCCACTGTACAGCCGCAGCGGCGTGCCGATTTTGCGCTCCAGTTGTGCGACCTTTTCATGTCCCAGACAACGCATCGTCAATACCCAACCACCATAGCCACGCTGAATCTGACTGGCGATAAGATTAACCCGCGGCAGCCAGGGCGTATCGAAATAAACCGCTTCAACCAGCGGCTGCGGAGAGCCGGTAATCAACCAGATATCAGCATCGGAACTTAACAGGTAGGTGGTTAATCGCTCCTGAACCAGCGGAAAGGCGGTAACATTGTCGCGAAACCAGCGCACGAAATCGGCCTGCAACGTCTGTAAACGTGCTTCGCTGTGACCAAAAGTGCACCCCCACAGAAGCAGACTCATCGGCCAGCGTGCCGCACGACCTTTTATCAATAACGCAATGGCTATAATCGGTAACAACGGCAGGACAAGTAACGCATTCAGCGGTTGGCGACGTAGTAAATAGCGCAGAAAACTGCCGAACATATCCTGCTGATGCAATGTTCCATCTAAGTCAAAAAACACCACACGACGCTCGTGAGTTGCCAAACCATACTCCTCTGGACTGAAACATCCTGATTAATTTTCGCTACTACATAGCCTAACAGATAGATCATCACTTTTCCGGCAACAATCGACCGCATCATGGCTAACTGGAATTTTTAATTCATGGCAATTAGCGGCAATGGAATATAAAATTCACTCGCGTGTGTCTCATATTGCCTGTTGTCGCCACTATTTCATCGCGAGGAAAGATATGAACGGCTTACTTCGTATCCGTCAGCGTTACCAGGGGCTTGCCCAGAGTGATAAAAAACTGGCGGATTATCTGCTGCTACAACCTGATACGGCGCGCCATTTAAGCTCTCAGCAACTGGCCAACGAAGCCGGAGTCAGTCAGTCCAGCGTCGTGAAGTTCGCGCAAAAACTCGGCTATAAAGGTTTTCCGGCGCTTAAGTTGGCGTTGAGTGAAGCGCTGGCAAGCCAGCCGGAATCACCCTCCGTGCCCATTCATAACCAAATCCGCGGTGATGATCCGTTACGGCTGGTCGGCGAAAAACTGATTAAAGAAAATACTGCCGCTATGTACGCAACGCTAAACGTTAATAGTGAAGAGAAACTGCATGAATGCGTAACAATGTTGCGCTCTGCGCGGCGGATAATTCTGACCGGTATTGGCGCTTCGGGTCTGGTGGCGCAAAACTTTGCCTGGAAGCTGATGAAGATTGGCTTCAATGCTGCCGCAGTGCGCGATATGCATGCGCTACTCGCAACAGTACAGGCGTCGTCCCCTGACGATCTGTTATTAGCCATTTCCTACACCGGTGTACGACGCGAGTTAAACCTGGCGGCAGATGAGATGCTGCGAGTGGGCGGAAAAGTGCTGGCGATTACCGGCTTTACTCCGAATGCCCTGCAACAGCGTGCTTCTCATTGCCTGTATACCATTGCCGAAGAACAAGCGACAAACAGTGCTTCAATCTCTGCTTGTCACGCTCAGGGAATGTTAACGGATTTGCTGTTCATTGCGCTGATTCAGCAGGATCTGGAACTGGCACCAGAACGTATTCGTCATAGTGAAGCGCTGGTGAAAAAACTGGTCTGAGTAAAGAATGCGCGTATAATGCCCGCCCGGTTTGTGTTGTTTTGAGAGTTTCCTTATGGCGTTGTTAATCACTAAAAAATGCATCAATTGTGATATGTGTGAACCCGAATGCCCGAATGAGGCGATTTCAATGGGAGATCATATCTACGAGATTAACAGCGATAAGTGTACCGAATGCGTAGGGCACTACGAGACACCAACCTGCCAGAAGGTGTGCCCGATCCCCAATACTATTGTGAAAGATCCGGCGCATGTCGAGACAGAAGAACAGTTGTGGGATAAATTTGTGCTGATGCACCACGCGGATAAAATTTAATATTCTACTCTGGAAGTAGAGTATTAATTATATTACTGGGAAGCCTTAACGCCATTATATTTATTTAATTGATGACATTAGCATAATCATTCACTAAGTTAATTTATATAGTATCTGCCCAGACACTTATTTATAGTTATTAAAGGTGCGTCCGACTGGTTCACCGGACGCACCTTAAGTACGTTTCCTTGTGTTATAAGAACAGAAGGATCAGCTGTAAAACAGCAATGATGATTTTGATGACCCGTTTAATCAGGTATCGGCAATCAGTCATTCGTTTTTCCTTAAACAAGGAATGCAGCCATTCAGATTAGCCCTTACATCTCCCCAAAACTGAACGTGCGAGTTATTGAGGGTGCATGCTGCACTCCACACCAGAGCTTTGACGACACCACTCGTTTCAATGGGGGAATTCTGTGGCATGGTGTAAAGCACAGCAAAATCTTCAATAACGAAGCCAATTTTAATGTACTTACGAATTGGCGGTCACGTTAATCTTTCCATCAATATTGCTTTCTTCGTAAAGGCTCGAGTTTTTATGCTAAAGATTGCAAGTTGCTTGTAAAAGATAAGTACACTGATCCATAATCGCTGTTGTTGAGGGTGCATGCTGCACAAAATTAAAGTTAAAAAGTAAAACCCCCGTTCCTTACCAGTTCGGGGGTTTTACTTTTTAAAGAGAACGGTATTATTTTTAACTTTCAATAATTACCGTGGCGCAAGCATAGTGGCGCTCATCGGCCAGCGTCACATGCATATTTGCAACGCCCAGCTTTTCCGCCAGTTTTAATGCCTCACCCCATAGCCGTAGCCGTGGTTTGCCGAGCTCATCATTGAATACTTCAAATTGATTAAACGCCAGACCATTGCGGATCCCGGTGCCAAACGCTTTTGCTGCGGCTTCTTTCACAGCAAAACGCTTCGCCAGAAAACGCACCGGCTGGTGGTGCGTTTTCCAGATTGCCCATTCGTTATCGCTTAATACGCGGCGTGCCAGGCGTTCACCGGATCGGGCGATCACTGCTTCTATGCGAGCGATCTCTACGATATCCGTGCCTAAACCTAATATTGCCATTAGCCACGCGCTTCCAGCATCAGACGCTTCATTTCTGCCACCGCATCTTTCAGTCCGGTCATCACTGCACGACCAATAATGGCATGACCGATATTCAGTTCATGCATCTCAGGGATGGCGGCAATAGCTTTCACGTTGTGATAGGTCAGACCGTGACCAGCGTTAACTTTCAGACCGAGACTAGCGGCAAAGGTCGCGGCTTTGGCGATACGCGCCAGCTCTTGCGCCTGTTCGGCGTCAGTTTTGGCATCAGCATAGCAACCGGTGTGGATCTCGATAAACGGTGCGCCAACCTCTGCCGCAGCTTTGATCTGCTCTTCATCGGCGTCGATAAAGAGAGAAACCTGGATCCCGGCATCTGCCAGACGTTTGCAGGCATCGCGCATTTTTTCACGCTGCCCTGCAACGTCCAGGCCGCCTTCGGTTGTTACTTCCTGACGCTTTTCCGGTACCAGGCAGCAAAAATGTGGCTTCGTCTCAACGGCGATCGCCAGCATCTCTTCGGTCACTGCCATCTCCAGATTCATACGGGTATCCAGCGTCTGACGCAGGATGCGCACGTCGCGGTCAGTAATGTGACGGCGATCTTCACGTAAATGCACGGTAATGCCGTCCGCTCCCGCCTGCTCGGCAATAAACGCCGCCTGCACCGGATCCGGGTAAGCAGTACCGCGTGCGTTACGCAGCGTTGCAATATGGTCAATGTTGACGCCTAACAGTAATTCAGCCATGACAATCCTCATCATTCATAATGTGTTTTCACCGTTCGCTTAGGCATAAACTGCCGGAACAGTTCCCTGCTCTTTAATGGTTTACCGCCAAGATACGGCTTAAGCGCCATGCGGGTAAAGCGTTTCGCGGCGCGTAGTGTGTCTGCGTCAGGAAATTCCCGCGCGTTTAACGCTTTTAACTGCCTTCCGGTGAACGTTTTATTGTCGATAACGACGCTTGCGATAAACCCTTTTTCTTCGCGATAACGATACGTCATGGTGTCATCTACCGGCTCGCCGCTACCCGCGCAATGGGTAAAATTGACGCCATAGCCCAGATGCCCGAGCAGTGCCAGTTCAAAGCGGCGCAGCGCGGGTTCTGGCGTACCAGTGGCACCTGCAAGAGACTGAATGCAGTGCAAGTAATCGAAAAAGAGTTCAGAGAAGCGCGTCTCGTATTCCAGTACGCGGGAGAGAAGTTCGTTGATGTACAGACCGCTGTAAAGCGTGATACCGCTTAATGGCAGCGCCAATGAGACAGCTTCAGCACTGCGCAACGTTTTGACTTCGCCACGCCCGCCGAAACGTAGCAAGAGAGGGGTGAAAGGCTGTAATGCACCTTTCAGGGTAGAGCGTTTAGAGCGTGCGCCTTTGGCAACCAGACGCACGCGACCCGATTCCTCCGTGAAGACGTCCAGCATCAGGCTGGTTTCGCTCCACGGGCGACTATGCAGGACAAATGCGCGCTGCCAGCCTTCCATCGGAGTTACTCTTAAAGATCGTCAACGTAACCGAGACTGCGCAGTGCGCGTTCGTCGTCGGCCCAACCGGATTTCACTTTTACCCACAGTTCAAGGTGAACAGGCGCTTCGAACATTTCCTGCATGTCTTTACGCGCTTCAATCCCGATGGTTTTGATCTTGGCCCCTTTGTTGCCAATGACCATCTTCTTCTGCCCTTCACGCTCAACGAGAATCAAACCGTTGATGTCATAACCACCGCGTTCGTTAGAGACGAAACGTTCGATCTCCACGGTCACGGAGTACGGCAGTTCAGCGCCGAGGAAACGCATCAGTTTTTCGCGGATGATTTCAGACGCCATAAAACGCTGTGAGCGATCGGTGATGTAATCTTCCGGGAAGTGATGAGTCGCTTCAGGTAGATGCTTACGCACGATTGCCGCAATAGTGTCAACATTCAGCCCGGTTTCGGCAGAGATTGGCACGATATCGAGGAAGTTCATCTGGCTTGCCAGGAACTGCAGGTGCGGCAGCAGATCGGCTTTCTCCTGCACGTTGTCCACTTTGTTCACCGCGAGGATTACCGGCGCTTTGCCTTCGCGCAGTTTGTTGAGCACCATTTCGTCGTCCGGCGTCCAGCGGGTGCCTTCAACGACAAAAATCACCAGCTCAACATCGCCAATAGAGCTGCTCGCCGCTTTGTTCATCAGGCGGTTAATGGCGCGTTTTTCTTCCATATGCAGGCCCGGTGTATCGACGTAGATCGCCTGATACGCGCCTTCAGTATGGATCCCCACAATGCGGTGACGAGTTGTCTGCGCCTTGCGGGAAGTGATGGAGATTTTCTGCCCCAGCAGTTTGTTCAACAATGTGGATTTGCCAACGTTCGGACGTCCGACGATGGCAATAAATCCGCAGTAACTTTTATCGATGCTCATTCCAGCTCCAGTTTTTTCAACGCCTGTTCGGCGGCAGCCTGCTCAGCCTTACGACGGCTTGAACCTGTGCCAACCACCGGTTCACTCAGGCCGCTGACCTGGCAGTGGATAGTAAATTCCTGATCGTGCGCTTCGCCACGTACCTGGACTACCAGATAAGTCGGCAGCGGCAGATGGCGACCCTGCAAATATTCTTGCAAGCGCGTTTTCGGATCTTTTTGTTTATCGCCTGGGCTAATTTCGTCCAAACGAGTTTGATACCAGTTGAGGATTAATTTCTCGACGGTTTGAATATCACTGTCGAGGAATACGCCACCAATTAATGCTTCGACGGTGTCGGCGAGAATTGACTCACGACGAAATCCACCGCTTTTAAGTTCACCTGGCCCTAAACGTAAGCACTCGCCTAACTCAAATTCGCGCGCCAGTTCCGCCAGCGTATTGCCACGGACCAGCGTGGCGCGCATCCGGCTCATATCGCCTTCATCCACACGAGGGAAACGGTGATAAAGCGCATTGGCGATAACGTAGCTCAGAATAGAGTCGCCTAAAAATTCTAAACGCTCGTTATGTTTACTGCTGGCACTACGATGAGTTAATGCCTGCTGCAACAGTTCCTGATGATTAAAAGTGTAGCCCAGCTTCCGTTGAAGCCGATTAATTACGATGGGGTTCATGCGATACCAATAAATAAATGCGTCAACAATTCAGCACACGAAACAGACCTGATATACATGGTTCTGCTAACTGCTTCGCTGCAGTTTCAGTTTAGCGGTATATGGGGACCAACGCTGTTTCGTGTGCCGTGGCAACCTGGAGGTGCCAACCTTAAACTTCGGGGGAATATTCTATACACAACGACGGGGGATGTCGTTAGCCACGGGAGATTTATCTCATAAATAATTCACGTTGTCGCCATAACGGCGACAACGTGAACGAAGATGGCTATTAATGGATGCCGCCAATGCGACTTAAGCGCAGACCAGTCGGCCATTCGCCTTCTTGCTTATCGAAGCTCATCCAGATAGCCGTTGCCCGACCGACCAGATTCGCTTCCGGCACAAAGCCCCAGTAACGGCTGTCCGCGCTGTTGTCGCGGTTGTCGCCCATCATGAAGTATTGTCCCGGAGGAACAATCCAGGTTGCCAGTTGTTGCCCTGGCTGCTGGTAATACATCCCCACCTGATCCTGCGCAATCGGCACTGTCAGAATGCGGTGCGTCACATCACCCAGTGTCTCTTTACGCTCGGAAAGACGAATTCCATTTTCTTTGGTTTCGTTTTTCGGCACTTCAAAGAATCCGCTGGTCGCTTCCCCACCATTACGGCGTGAGAAGGTCTGAACGAAATCGCTCGGTTCCACGTTTGAGTAGGTGACCGGCAGCGCGTTTTCACACGCCTGGCCGGAACTGCATCCCGGTTGAATCGTCAGCTCTTTTGAGACCGGATCGTAAGTGACTTTATCGCCCGGTAAACCCACCGCGCGCTTGATGTAATCAAGCTTTGGATCTTCCGGATATTTAAAGACCACGATATCGCCGCGTTTCGGATGACCGGTTTCGATCAGCGTTTTCTGGTAGATAGGATCTTTAATGCCATAAGCAAACTTCTCTACCAGAATAAAATCACCAATTAACAGAGTCGGCATCATCGAACCTGACGGGATCTGGAACGGTTCATAAATAAACGAACGCACAATCAATACGATAGCCAGTACCGGAAAAACAGAAGCACCGGTTTCCAGCCAGCCAGGCTTCGGCGCAACCTTTTTCAACGTTGCTTTATCCAGTGAGTCCCCGGCAGCCGCCTGCGCCGCTGCCTGACGTTCCCGCCGTTTAGGTGCGAAAAAGAATTTATCCACGCACCATAAAATGCCCGTCACCAGTGTGGCAATCACCAGAATCAGGGCAAACATATTCGCCATGCCAACTCCTAAGGGTTATTTGTTGTCTTTGCCGACGTGCAGAATGGCGAGGAACGCTTCCTGCGGCAGCTCGACGTTACCGATCTGCTTCATGCGTTTCTTACCTTCTTTCTGCTTCTGCAGCAGCTTTTTCTTACGGCTGATATCGCCGCCATAACATTTAGCCAGTACGTTTTTACGCAGCTGTTTCACGGTGGATCGCGCAATGATGTGCGTACCAATCGCTGCCTGAATGGCGATATCAAACTGCTGGCGTGGGATCAGATCTTTCATCTTCTCCACCAACTCGCGACCGCGGTTTTGCGAATTATCACGGTGGGTGATCAACGCCAGCGCATCAACACGTTCACCGTTGATTAATACGTCTACACGTACCATGTCGGACGCCTGGAAGCGCTTGAAGTTGTAATCCAGAGACGCATAACCACGCGAGGTAGATTTCAGGCGATCGAAGAAGTCGAGCACCACTTCCGCCATCGGGATCTCGTACGTCAGCGCCACCTGATTACCGTGGTAAACCATATTGGTCTGCACGCCGCGTTTTTCTACGCACAACGTAATAACGTTGCCGAGATATGCCTGCGGCAGCAGCATGTGACACTCTGCAATCGGCTCGCGCAGTTCGTAGATGTTATTTACCGCAGGCAGCTTGGATGGGCTGTCGACGTAGATAACTTCTCTTGACGTGGTTTCAACTTCATACACTACGGTCGGCGCAGTGGTGATCAGATCCAGATCGTATTCACGTTCCAGACGTTCCTGGATGATCTCCATGTGCAGCAGGCCGAGGAAGCCGCAGCGGAAACCAAAGCCCAGCGCGCTGGAGCTTTCCGGCTCATAGAACAGTGAGGCATCGTTCAGGCTGAGTTTACCCAGCGCGTCACGGAAGGCTTCATAGTCGTCGGAACTTACCGGGAACAGACCGGCGTATACCTGCGGTTTGACTTTCTTAAAGCCAGGCAGCGCCTTTTCTGCCGGATTACGCGCCAGCGTTAAGGTATCGCCGACTGGAGCGCCGTGGATATCTTTAATCGCACATACGAGCCAGCCTACTTCGCCACATTTCAGTTCAGTGCGGTCAACCTGTTTCGGCGTGAAGATGCCCAGACGGTCGGCGTTATAGGTCTGCCCGGTACTCATGACTTTCACTTTGTCGCCCTTACGCAGGGTGCCGTTTTTAATACGGATAAGTGAAACAACGCCCAGGTAGTTGTCGAACCATGAGTCGATAATTAGTGCCTGCAACGGGCCTTCCGGATCGCCTTCCGGCGGCGGAATGTCGCGCACCAGACGTTCGAGAACGTCCTGCACGCCAACACCGGTTTTCGCTGAACAGCGCACCGCGTCAGTGGCGTCGATGCCTACGATATCTTCAATTTCTTCCGCCACGCGTTCAGGATCGGCTGCCGGCAGGTCAATCTTGTTCAGTACCGGCACCACTTCGAGATCCATTTCCATGGCGGTGTAACAGTTTGCCAGGGTTTGCGCTTCCACGCCCTGCCCGGCGTCGACCACCAGCAATGCACCTTCACAGGCAGCCAGCGAACGGGAAACTTCATAGGAGAAGTCTACGTGGCCCGGGGTGTCGATAAAGTTAAGCTGATAGGTTTCGCCGTCAGACGCTTTGTAGTCCAGCGTCACGCTTTGCGCTTTGATGGTAATGCCACGCTCACGCTCAAGATCCATGGAATCGAGAACCTGCGCCTCCATTTCACGGTCAGACAGGCCACCGCAGATCTGGATAATACGGTCAGACAGCGTCGATTTACCGTGGTCAATGTGAGCTATGATCGAAAAGTTACGTATATTCTTCATAAAGTATGATTATTGTGCCTTAATGCCCGGTTAACCAGGCTTTTAGAAGTCGCTGTTCTGAGCTTAACGTCTGTATTAATAGAAACGCCGCATTCTACACTACAACATTGAGGCGAGGAAATGTTCATACCGTATGGATTGTGGTATCTGGAAACGTCCTCGCATTTGTTATGCAAAATGCAACAAAGCCAGTGAAATCACTGGCTCGCGTCTTCCGAAGATGTTTCAAATCGCACAAGGCCAGGCGGCAATGCCACGCTTAAGATGATCGGTTGCCATTCTGCCCGGGCAGCAAACTTACGCGAGTAGCCACGCGCAATCAGGAACCCGCCAATACCGCCGAGGACCGCACCACATAATGCTGCGACGTCAGAAGCAAAGAGTAGCTGAAATAGCGAAGCGATGAGGAATAATCCCACCAGCGGCGACATATAAACCAGTAATGCGGAGCTAAGCAGGCTGCCTTCGGCGATCCCCAATTCCACTTTTTGCCCCGGCACTAACGGCTCATCACAGGGTACGACAATGGTATGCGTGGTTTGCGGGCCAAGTTTATTCAACACGCGGCTACCGCAACCGGCGCGTGAAGCGCAGCTGCTGCATGAGGCTTTAACATCACAACTGACCAGCGCCTGCCCGTTTTGCCAGGAGACGACGGTAGCCCACTCTTTGATCATTGCGCTGCCCCGAACTTAATATTCTCGGCAATGCGTTTCGCCGTTTGCGGCGGCAGTTCACCGACAATGGTGATTTCGGCGTTATCACGTACGCTTGTACTGACGGTTCTGCGTCCGGTGCGCAACATCTGATCGGTGCTCGATGGCGTAGCGCGGTTAACGTTTACCGAGAAGCTGAATAATCCGTCGGAATAGAGACGTGATTCGATAGGCATGTTGTCCATCGTCGGTAGCGGACGTCGACTACTGGAAACTTCGCTAAAACCCTGTGGCAACCAGGTTGGCGTCCAGCTGAATTTAGCTTTTTCACCTACAGGAACAGAAAGCAACGGCGGCAAATTTGCCTTCGCCAACGTCTGCATACTGCTGCTGATATCCTGATTGACGTTAAAAGCAATCACGCGAAATTGTTCCAGCGTTTCACCATCGCGATCAAGGAGATCAACCCTCATCGGTAATTTCGATTCAGTGTCCATCCACACGATGTAGCTGTAGCGTGTACCATCTCGGGCAACCACGCGAATGACTTCGCAAAGACGATCAGCAATACGCGTGCGCCCGACGGAGATGAAGTCGTAGTAAGGAGAAAGGCGTTTGAAATCGGTATAGATGAGCGATGGCAGAGAATCAACAATGTAATCGCCATTAAGCGTGAACGGTTCAAGTCCCGGTTCAAAATAGCTGATTTCATTGCCGCGCTGTACCACTTCCCGGCGCGGGCCATCCATTTGCAACAATTGTGCAAGAGGACGGTTATCGAGGCGTGCATGTCGATAACGCAGAGACTCAACACCCTGTTTATTGATGCTGATGAATGACAGCTCGTAATTCAGTGACTGACTGGCCAGGTTCATCTGCTGTAGTAACGCCCCGGACGCGGGAGTGGCCGAGGCGTTAGCAGAGAATAACAGGCTACCTGTCACTAATGACATGGCAAACCAAAGTTGCTTCATTACTGCGATTGCGTTCCTAAAGTTTGAATTCCTGGCACCTGTACAGCGGCTTGCTGGGTTTGCGCCTGCTCAAACTGAAGCTGTTCAGAGTGGAGTCGGCGTTGCAGTTCGTAATCCTGCAACATTGCATTAATGCGACGACGCTGCTCCTGTACCTGCTGCTGTTGACCATTGTTTGCGGTCGCTTCAGAAGGTACTCCCAGGCTAACCGGGCTGGCTTTACCCATCATCGGCAGTGTATTAAATACCGGCGTTTCGGGCTGCTGGGACGTTTCAGATTGTCCATTATAGTGCTGGACGCCAACGATAACTGCAAGCGATACGCATGCGGCTACGCCCATTTGGGTAAGCTGTGCCGCCCACGGACGTACTTTCTGCCAGAATGGCATTTTCTGCCATTGATGCGGCGCAGGCTGGGCTTCCGGGATCAATGTCGCCGGTTGACGTACTGGCTCTTCTTCAATGGCGGCCATCACGCGTGAAGAGATATCGAAATGGAGCACCTCGGGAGTATCACCCCGCATTGAGTCACGGATTAAGTGATAGCTTTCCCAGGTTTTCTGCATTTCTGGATTATGAGCCAGTTCGTTAAGCAGCTCACTATCCAGCGTTTCGCCATCCATTAAAGCGGAAAGTTGTTCTTTCTGCATGCCTAATACCCTTATCCAGTATCCCGCTATCGTCAACGCCTGATAAGCGGTTGAACTTTGTTATCAATAGCTTCCCTCGCTCGGAAGATACGTGAACGCACTGTACCTACCGGACAATCCATGATAGCGGCTATCTCTTCATAGCTCAGGCCATCCAGCTCCCGCAAGGTTATTGCCATGCGTAAATCTTCCGGGAGGGACTCAATAGTTCGGAAAACTATCTGTCTCAGTTCTTCTGACAACATTAAGTTCTCAGGGTTCGAAATTTCTTTCAACGCGCCGCCACTTTCGAAGTTTTCAGCTTCAATGGCATCCACATCACTGGAAGGTGGACGACGCCCCTGAGCAACCAGGTAATTTTTCGCTGTATTTACAGCAATCCGATACAGCCATGTATAAAAAGCGCTATCTCCCCGGAACGAATCCAGCGCACGATAGGCTTTAATAAAAGCTTCTTGTACCACATCGGGAACATCACCCGACGGCACATAGCGGGAAACCAGACTCGCCACTTTATGCTGATAGCGCACTACCAGTAAGTTAAAGGCTTTCTGATCTCCCTTCTGGACCCGTTCAACCAGGACCTGGTCCGTTAACTGCTCGCTCATCCGAGGTAAAGTCTCCCCAAACCAAATTTCCACGCGCTATCGAAACGCCACTCCATTAGCTGCAATTTGAGCAAGCAAAGGGTTAGAGTGTCTCGTTTTTGTAAAGTTCCGTAACGCATCTGTTTTTGTTTGTCATGCTGTAGACGGATCATTATCTATCATTATAAGTCTACAGAATCTGAACATCGCATTATCTGTGTAGAAATGCCCATTTAACTGCCTGAAGAGTAACCCAACGGCCTTTTTATTTCACCACCTAATCCTCCACCAGCCAGTAACTTCTCTTTTTCTCGCCGCCCTGCGTCAGCGTGTTTAGCAACTGTAACAAATATTAAAATAGCAGGTGTTTATCCGCACAACATGATGCTATGCTGACCAAACCATGTTTAGTAAATTAAACAAAGAAAATGAATACTCTCCCTGAACATTCATGTGACGTGTTGATTATCGGTAGCGGCGCAGCCGGACTTTCACTGGCGCTACGCCTGGCTGACCAGCATCAGGTCATCGTTCTAAGTAAAGGCCCGGTAACGGAAGGTTCAACATTTTATGCCCAGGGCGGTATTGCCGCCGTGTTTGATGAAACTGACAGCATTGACTCGCATGTGGAAGACACATTGATTGCCGGGGCTGGTATTTGCGATCGCCATGCAGTTGAATTTGTCGCCAGCAATGCACGATCCTGTGTGCAATGGCTAATCGACCAGGGGGTGTTGTTTGATACCCACATTCAACCGAATGGCGAAGAAAGTTACCATCTGACCCGTGAAGGTGGACATAGTCACCGTCGTATTCTTCATGCCGCCGACGCCACCGGTAGAGAAGTAGAAACCACGCTGGTGAGCAAGGCGCTGAACCATCCGAATATTCGCGTGCTGGAGCGCAGCAACGCGGTTGATCTGATTGTTTCTGACAAAATTGGCCTGCCGGGCACGCGACGGGTTGTTGGCGCGTGGGTATGGAACCGTAATAAAGAAACGGTGGAAACCTGCCACGCAAAAGCGGTGGTGCTGGCAACCGGCGGTGCGTCGAAGGTTTATCAGTACACCACCAATCCGGATATTTCTTCTGGCGATGGCATTGCTATGGCGTGGCGCGCAGGCTGCCGGGTTGCCAATCTCGAATTTAATCAGTTCCACCCTACCGCGCTATATCACCCACAGGCACGCAATTTCCTGTTAACAGAAGCACTGCGCGGCGAAGGCGCTTATCTCAAGCGCCCGGATGGTACGCGTTTTATGCCCGATTTTGATGAGCGCGGCGAACTGGCCCCGCGCGATATTGTCGCCCGCGCCATTGACCATGAAATGAAACGCCTCGGCGCAGATTGTATGTTCCTTGATATCAGCCATAAGCCCGCCGATTTTATTCGCCAGCATTTCCCGATGATTTATGAAAAGCTGCTCGGGCTGGGGATTGATCTCACACAAGAACCGGTACCGATTGTGCCTGCTGCACATTATACCTGCGGTGGTGTAATGGTTGATGATCATGGGCGTACGGACGTCGAGGGCTTGTATGCCATTGGCGAGGTGAGTTATACCGGCTTACACGGCGCTAACCGCATGGCCTCGAATTCATTGCTGGAGTGTCTGGTCTATGGCTGGTCGGCGGCGGAAGATATCACCAGACGTATGCCTTATGCCCACGACATCAGTACGTTACCGCCGTGGGATGAAAGCCGCGTTGAGAACCCTGACGAACGGGTAGTAATTCAGCATAACTGGCACGAGCTACGTCTGTTTATGTGGGATTACGTTGGCATTGTGCGCACAACGAAGCGCCTGGAACGCGCCCTGCGGCGGATAACCATGCTCCAACAAGAAATAGACGAATATTACGCCCATTTCCGCGTCTCAAATAATTTGCTGGAGCTGCGTAATCTGGTACAGGTTGCCGAGTTGATTGTTCGCTGTGCAATGATGCGTAAAGAGAGTCGGGGGTTACATTTCACGCTGGATTATCCGGAACTGCTCACCCATTCCGGTCCGTCGATCCTTTCCCCCGGCAATCATTACATAAACAGATAAAAAGCCTGGGTCAGCGCCGTATACGCTTCGGAATAGTTCTGGTCTGGCCCACGAATGACTAAGCGATCGCTAAAGCATTCTCCCGCCTGCGGGGAGAATGCCAGCAGCACCCGATGCGGCAGTCGCGCTTCGTTTTCCGCCACATCCGTCCGCAAACGTAAATGCCAGCCCATGCTTAATGCCAGCTCCGTAAAACCATTACCAATCTGCTCTGGCAGCACTACGCAGAAAAATCCCTCTTCGGTAATGCACTCCGCCGCACAGGTCAGCAACGATGGGTGATCAAGCGTAGTGGTATAGCGAGCCTGTTCCCGTTGAGGTGTCGAGCACTCTACTCCCTGCTGATAGTAAGGTGGGTTACTGATGATTAAATCGAAGCGTACTGTCTGCTGTGTGATCCACTGCTGAATATCCGCCGTATGGACGTTAATCCGCTCTGCCCACGGGGACTGGTTGATATTTTCCTGCGCCTGCGCGGCAGCTTCACTTTCCAGTTCAACTGCATCAATCATCACGCTGTCATCGGTTCGCTGCGCCAGCATTAATGCCAGCAACCCGCTACCCGCGCCGATATCAAGGCAACGTTTTACCCCAGCCACCGGTGCCCATGCGCCCAATAAAATACCATCCGTTCCCACTTTCATCGCACAGCGATCGTGAGCAACAAAAAACTGTTTAAAAGTAAATCCATTACGACGAAGCACGGATGTAGACTGTGACATGAAAATAAAACCTTGCAGGAAAAACGGCGATAGCACCGGGTGAGAACAATACCCGAGAAGCGATATCCATACAAACAGATGAAGATTGCAGCCGTAACGTCTATAATCAGCGCCCCACACAGAGGTAGAACATGACTGTAACGACTTTTTCCGAACTTGAACTCGACGAAAGCCTGCTGGAAGCCCTCCAGGATAAAGGTTTCACTCGCCCGACCGCCATTCAGGCTGCCGCCATTCCGCCTGCGCTCGATGGCCGTGATGTACTCGGTTCTGCGCCGACAGGCACCGGTAAAACGGCGGCGTATCTGCTGCCAGCGTTGCAGCACCTGCTCGATTTCCCGCGTAAGAAATCCGGTCCGCCGCGTATTTTGATCCTCACCCCAACTCGCGAGCTGGCGATGCAGGTGGCCGATCATGCCCGCGAACTGGCGAAACATACGCATCTGGATATCGCCACCATCACCGGCGGCGTAGCCTATATGAACCACGCGGAAGTGTTCAGCGAAAACCAGGACATCGTGGTCGCCACGACCGGGCGTCTGCTGCAATACATAAAAGAAGAGAACTTCGATTGCCGCGCGGTTGAAACGCTGATCCTCGACGAAGCAGACCGTATGCTGGATATGGGCTTCGCTCAGGATATCGAACATATTGCTGGCGAAACGCGCTGGCGTAAACAGACCCTGCTCTTTTCGGCAACGCTGGAAGGCGATGCGATTCAGGACTTTGCCGAGCGTCTGCTGGAAGACCCGGTGGAAGTTTCTGCCAATCCGTCCACCCGTGAGCGCAAAAAAATTCATCAGTGGTATTACCGCGCCGATGATCTTGAGCATAAAACCGCGTTGCTGGTGCATCTGTTAAAACAGCCGGAAGCGACCCGCTCAATTGTGTTTGTGCGTAAGCGTGAACGTGTGCATGAGCTGGCAAACTGGCTGCGCGAAGCGGGCATCAACAACTGCTATCTCGAAGGTGAGATGGTACAAGGCAAGCGTAACGAAGCGATCAAGCGTTTGACCGAAGGTCGCGTAAACGTACTGGTTGCAACCGATGTTGCCGCGCGCGGTATCGACATTCCTGACGTCAGCCACGTCTTTAACTTCGATATGCCGCGCAGTGGTGATACTTATTTGCACCGTATCGGACGTACCGCGCGCGCCGGTCGTAAGGGAACAGCGATTTCGCTGGTTGAAGCTCATGACCATCTGCTGCTGGGTAAAGTAGGCCGCTATATTGAAGAGCCAATTAAAGCTCGCGTTATTGATGAGTTACGCCCGAAAACGCGTGCGCCAAGCGAAAAGCAGACCGGCAAGCCATCGAAGAAAGTACTGGCTAAACGTGCTGAGAAGAAAAAAGCTAAAGAGAAAGAGAAGCCGCGGGTGAAAAAACGCCATCGCGACACCAAAAATATTGGTAAGCGCCGTAAACCAAGCGGAACGGGCGTGCCACCGCAAACGACAGAAGAGTAATCTCAATGCCAGGTTTAAGCCTGGTATTAAAAGTGCTGGCAAACGCAAAACTGCCTGATGCGCTACGCTTATCAGGCCTACGTGGCTCATGCAATATATTGAATTTGCACGATCTTGTAGGCCGGATAAGGCGTTCACGCCGCATCCGGCATGAATAAAGCGCACTTTGTCGACAAGTTAAATGCCGGGTTTAATCCCGACATTATTTTTATCCAGCCACAAAACTCTCTTCAACACACTGAATAAAAGTGTGCATCGCCGGGCTAACCGCTTTTCCAGCATGGTGTGCGCACATGGCCGTAATGGTCTGCGACTGTTCGCCAAAAGGCAATTCAATTAATTCTCCGCTCTCAAGCTCTTTTTCCACCGCAAAGCGGGGCAAGTAACTGACACCGATATTCGCCGCGACACAACGTTTGATACTTTCAATGCTTAACAGCTCAATGGTGTTTTCCACCGTGCTCCGCCGCTGGCGCAATGTACTTTCAAAGATCTGCCGAAAGACACATTGCGGTTCGTTGATAATAAAGCTACAGGCGTTATGTCTTCCCGGCTCAGTAAAATCGACATCTGCAATTTGCGGTGAAGCCACCAGCACCAGCGATTGTTCACCCAACTCTCGTCGGTTCAGGGCATCATCATTCCCTACGCGATAAAAGACGCCGACATCGGCCTCATCATTCAGTAGCGCATCACGGATCACGTAACAGTTCAGCGACTGCAACGATAAACGCACTTTTGGTGCGCGTTGCCGAAAACGCTGCAACACCTGCGGCATTCGGTAAGAGAGCAACGTTTCGCCCGAAACAACGCGTAGTTCCCCGTCCGGATCTGACTCCTTTTTGGCAGCCTCACGAAGCGTATCCATCACTCGGGTAAGTTCATAAATGTGCGGCAGCAACTTTTTTCCTTCGCGGGTAAGGCACATCCGTCGGCCAATTTTCTCAAATAACTGGACTGAAAACTCCTGCTCAAGCTGCTGAATATGAAAAGTCACCGTCGATTGTGTACAGCACAATTTTTGCGAAGCTCGCAAAAAGGAACCCTCTTCCACCACGGTTTTAAGCGTAATAAAACGGCGCAGATCCATAACCCCAAACCTATCGAAAATATCGAATCTAGAATATAAAAACATTCATTTTTTTAAATGTTCCGTGTCGGGTACTGTCTACCAAAACAGAGGAGATAACAAGTGATACCGACCCTTTTAAGTGCTTTTTGGACTTACACCCTGATTACCGCTATGACGCCAGGACCGAACAATATTCTCGCCCTTAGCTCTGCTACGTCGCATGGATTTCGTCAAAGTACCCGCGTGCTGGCAGGGATGAGTCTGGGATTTTTGATTGTGATGTTACTGTGTGCGGGCATTTCATTTTCACTGGCAGTGATTGACCCGGCAGCGGTACACCTTTTGAGTTGGGCGGGGGCGGCATATATTGTCTGGCTGGCGTGGAAAATCGCCACCAGCCCAACAAAGGAAGACGGACTTCAGGCAAAACCAATCAGCTTTTGGGCCAGCTTTGCTTTGCAGTTTGTGAACGTCAAAATCATTTTGTACGGTGTTACGGCACTGTCGACGTTTGTTCTGCCGCAAACACAGGCGCTAAGCTGGGTAGTTGGCGTCAGCGTTTTGCTGGCGATGATTGGGACGTTTGGCAATGTGTGCTGGGCGCTGGCGGGGCATCTGTTTCAGCGATTGTTTCGCCAGTATGGTCGCCAGTTAAATATCGTGCTTGCCCTGTTGCTGGTCTATTGCGCGGTACGCATTTTCTATTAACGAAAAAAAGCGGAAGAGGTCGCCCTCTTCCGCTTAGTAACTTGCTACTTAAGCCTTACAGGCTTTCAGTAAAGGTACGAGCGATAACGTCGCGCTGCTGTTCCGGAGTCAGAGAGTTAAAGCGAACTGCATAACCGGATACACGGATGGTCAGCTGCGGATATTTTTCCGGATGCTTAACTGCATCTTCCAGAGTTTCGCGACGCAGAACGTTAACGTTCAGGTGTTGACCACCTTCAACGCGAACTTCTGGTTTCACTTCTACTGGAACTTCACGGTATTCAATGTCACCCAGTTTGCTTACTGCAACCACTTCATCTTCTGCATAACCTGCTTTTGCAACGATGCAACGTGCTTCGCCTTTTTCGCTGTCCAGCAGCCAGAAAGAGTTCAGCAGATCGTCGTTAGCGGCTTTAGTAATCTGGATACCTGTAATCATGTGATGCCTCCCCGGCAAAATTATTTGATTTGTTCAGCCTGTCGCGGCCAATTGGTAAAACCATTGTTGCTTGAGTGTATATATACTCCTCAACCACCCTTGATTCTTTGATTTAAATCAATAAAAACCACACATCGATTGTGGTCGTAAATGGATTTTATTGTTTTACATCAACTTATGCGGGTGTGAAATTTTACCAATTTACATTTTTTTGCACTCGTTTAAGTCTAAAAAATGAGCATGATTTTGTTCTGTAGAAAGAAGCAGTTAAGCTAGGCGGATTGAAGATTCGCAGGAGAGCGAGATGGCTAACGAACTAACCTGGCATGACGTGCTGGCTGAAGAGAAGCAACAACCTTATTTTCTTAATACCCTTCAGACCGTCGCCAGCGAGCGGCAGTCCGGCGTCACTATCTATCCACCACAAAAAGATGTCTTTAACGCGTTCCGCTTTACCGAGTTGGGTGACGTTAAAGTGGTGATTCTCGGCCAGGATCCTTATCACGGACCGGGACAGGCGCATGGTCTGGCATTTTCCGTTCGTCCCGGCATTGCCATTCCTCCGTCATTATTGAATATGTATAAAGAGCTGGAAAATACTATTCCGGGCTTCACCCGCCCTAATCATGGCTATCTCGAAAGCTGGGCGCGTCAGGGCGTTCTGCTGCTCAATACTGTGTTGACGGTTCGCGCAGGTCAGGCGCATTCCCACGCCAGCCTCGGTTGGGAGACGTTTACTGATAAAGTCATCAGCCTGATTAACCAGCACCGCGAAGGCGTGGTGTTTTTGTTGTGGGGATCACATGCGCAAAAGAAAGGGGCGATTATAGATAAGCAACGCCATCATGTACTGAAAGCACCGCATCCGTCGCCGCTTTCGGCGCATCGTGGATTCTTTGGCTGCAACCATTTTGTGCTGGCAAATCAGTGGCTGGAACAACGTGGCGAGACGCCGATTGACTGGATGCCAGTATTACCGGCAGAGAGTGAGTAAATTTGCGGGGAAATGCCGGATGGCAGAGTTGCCACCCGGCTGATTTATCAGGCTTTATTCTGACGCCACCATTCACCAAGCAAAACGCCGGTTGCGACAGAGATATTCAGCCCGGCAACGTTGCCCGTACCGTCAATCTTCACGCGCAGATCGTTCGGATCGCGTGCGGCATCCGGTAACCCTTCATATTCCTGACCCAGCACCAGTACCATTTTCGCTGGCAGACTAGTTTTGAACAGCGGTTTACCCTGCTCGCTGGAAGTGGTCACTACGGTGTAACCTGCCTGACGGAAATCATCCAGCACGTTAACAATGTTGTCGCCAGTAATCGGCTGAACGTGCTCTGCGCCGCCTTCTGCGGTACGGATAGCCGCCCCCGACTCCAGCAGTGCCGCATCCTGCACCACGACACCTTTCACGCCGAAGTGCGCGCAGCTGCGCATCATGCCACCCAGGTTATGCGGGTTAGATTCGTTTTCCAGTGCCAGAACGCAATCCTGCGCGCCTGCCTGGCTTACCCACTGCTGCACGGTTGTACCGTTACGCTTTTTGATCAAGAAGCAAACGCCGCCGTGATGTTCCGTGCCTGACGCTTTTGTCAATTCCGCTTCATCCACCACATGGTACGCTTTGCGGTTTGCTGCCATCCAGCGCAAAGCTTCTTTAAAACGCGGCGTTACACTCTGGATAAACCAGGCGCGAACAATCGCTTCCGGACGGCTCTGGAAAAGTGCCTGACATGCATTTTCGCCGTAGACGCGGGTTTCTTCCGCACGCTGACGACGCAACACTTCCGGATCAATAAAACTTTTACCACTGATGCCACCGTGATCGGCCTTTTCCGGCGTCTCATCACCCGGCGCGCGGGAAACCGTGCGCCACGGCGAATCTTCCCACTTGCGGTCACGGGGCTGACTCTGTTTGTCATCGCGGGCGGGGCGACGGCCACCGTCAGCACGAGATTTTCCTGGACGCCCGCCCCCTTTCCCGGTACGCGGGTTGTGGGTACGTTTATCAGAATCATCATCACTGCGGACATACATCACTTTGACCTTGCCGCTTTTACCTTTCATTTCATCGTTCATGCTTTTCTCCACCAGCGCTGCGCGAAGCGCGCAGATTACCCGAAGTCCGCGCGGTTCGCCATGATTTCGTACCAAAGCCTGCGACTATCATACCTATTGAATAAAACAGATTGTTGTCTGGAACAATGTCCCCGATAATATGTAACATATTAGAAACATACCGGCGTCGTTGCCGATAAGTCTCCTTACTCATCCCGAGGTTAGTTATGAATACCGTTTGTACCCATTGTCAGGCCATCAATCGCATTCCCGACGATCGGATCGAAGATGCGGCAAAATGCGGACGCTGCGGTCACGACTTGTTTGACGGAGAGGTGATTAATGCGACCGGTGAAACACTCGACAAATTGCTGAAGGATGATCTACCTGTGGTGATCGACTTCTGGGCACCGTGGTGCGGCCCCTGCCGTAATTTCGCACCAATTTTTGAAGATGTCGCGCAAGAGCGTAGCGGTAAAGTGCGCTTTGTGAAAGTGAATACCGAAGCTGAACGTGAATTGAGCAGTCGCTTTGGAATTCGTAGTATACCGACGATCATGATTTTCAAAAACGGTCAGGTTGTCGACATGCTTAATGGCGCAGTACCGAAAGCGCCGTTCGATAGCTGGCTGAACGAATCTCTTTAATCTTACCGGGGCGCATCTTGTGCCCCGTTTTCTCCTCTGCGACAATGGCGTTTTTTCGACGCTCTCTTATGACCGAAAACGCTGTTCTCCAGTTACGCGCCGAGCGTATTGCGCGCGCAACACGTCCTTTTCTTGCCCGCGGTAATCGCGTTCGTCGCTGCCAACGCTGTCTTTTGCCAGAGAAATTATGTCTCTGTTCGACAATTACCCCAGCACAAGCAAAAAGTCGCTTCTGTTTGCTGATGTTCGACACCGAGCCAATGAAGCCCAGTAATACCGGGCGTCTCATTGCTGATATTTTGCCTGATACCGTTGCGTTTCAATGGTCGCGTACCGAACCCTCGCAGGATTTGCTGGAGTTGGTGCAAAACCCGGACTATCAGCCAATGGTGGTCTTTCCCGCTTCGTATGCTGATGAGCAACGGGAAGTGATCTTCACACCACCTGCCGGTAAGCCACCGCTGTTTATCATGCTCGATGGTACCTGGCCGGAAGCTCGCAAGATGTTTCGTAAAAGTCCGTATCTGGATAATCTTCCCGTCATTTCCGTCGATCTTTCCCGGCTTTCTGCCTATCGCCTGCGTGAAGCCCAGGCTGAAGGCCAATATTGTACTGCCGAGGTAGCCATCGCACTGTTAGATATGGCCGGCGATACCGGGGCGGCGGCAGGGTTAGGCGAGCATTTTACCCGCTTTAAAACACGCTATCTGGCAGGAAAAACGCAACATCTGGGTAGCATCACAGCAGAACAGTTAGAAAGCGTTTAAAATCATTCGGTCACTTCTGCGGGAGACCGGTATGAGTCAGCGAGGACTGGAAGCACTACTGCGACCAAAATCGATAGCGGTAATTGGCGCGTCGATGAAACCCAATCGCGCAGGTTACCTGATGATGCGTAACCTGCTGGCGGGAGGCTTTAACGGACCGGTACTCCCGGTGACGCCAGCCTGGAAAGCGGTGTTGGGTGTGTTGGCCTGGCCGGATATTGCCAGCTTGCCCTTTACACCCGACCTTGCGGTTTTATGTACCAATGCCAGCCGTAATCTTGCTCTTCTGGAAGAGCTCGGCGAGAAAGGCTGTAAAACCTGCATTATTCTTTCCGCCCCGGCATCGCAACACGAAGATCTCCGCGCCTGCGCCCTGCGCCATAACATGCGCCTGCTTGGACCAAACAGTCTGGGTTTACTGGCTCCCTGGCAAGGTCTGAATGCCAGCTTTTCGCCTGTGCCGATTAAACGCGGCAAGCTGGCGTTTATTTCGCAATCGGCTGCCGTCTCCAACACCATCCTCGACTGGGCGCAACAGCGTAAGATGGGCTTTTCCTACTTTATTGCGCTCGGCGACAGCCTGGATATCGACGTTGATGAATTGCTTGACTATCTGGCACGCGACAGTAAAACCAGCGCCATCCTGCTCTATCTCGAACAGTTAAGCGACGCGCGACGCTTTGTTTCGGCGGCCCGTAGTGCCTCGCGTAATAAACCGATTCTGGTGATTAAAAGCGGACGTAGCCCGGCGGCACAGCGACTGCTCAACACGACGGCAGGAATGGACCCGGCATGGGATGCGGCTATTCAGCGTGCCGGTTTGTTGCGGGTACAGGACACCCACGAGCTGTTTTCGGCGGTGGAAACCCTTAGCCATATGCGCCCGCTACGTGGCGACCGGCTGATGATTATCAGCAACGGTGCTGCGCCTGCCGCGCTGGCGCTGGATGCCTTATGGTCACGCAATGGCAAGCTGGCAACGCTAAGCGAAGAAACCTGCCAGAAACTGCGCGATGCACTGCCAGAACATGTGGCAATATCTAACCCGCTCGATCTACGCGATGACGCCAGCAGTGAGCACTATATTAAAACGCTGGATATTCTGCTCCACAGCCAGGATTTTGACGCGCTGATGGTTATTCATTCGCCCAGCGCCGCTGCTCCCGCAACAGAAAGCGCGCAAGTATTAATTGAAGCGGTAAAGCATCATCCCCGCAGCAAATATGTCTCTTTGCTGACGAACTGGTGCGGCGAGCACTCCTCGCAAGAGGCACGACGTTTATTCAGCGAAGCCGGGCTGCCGACCTACCGTACCCCGGAAGGAACCATCACTGCTTTTATGCATATGGTGGAGTACCGGCGTAATCAGAAGCAACTACGCGAAACGCCGGCGTTGCCCAGCAATCTGACTTCCAATACCGCAGAAGCGCATCTTCTGTTGCAACAGGCGATTGCCGAAGGGGCTACGTCGCTCGATACCCATGAAGTTCAGCCCATCCTGCAAGCGTATGGCATGAACACGCTCCCTACCTGGATTGCCAGCGATAGCACCGAAGCGGTGCATATTGCCGAACAGATTGGTTATCCGGTGGCGCTGAAATTGCGTTCGCCGGATATTCCACATAAATCGGAAGTTCAGGGCGTCATGCTTTACCTGCGTACAGCCAATGAAGTCCAGCAAGCGGCGAACGCTATTTTCGATCGCGTAAAAATGGCCTGGCCACAGGCGCGGGTCCACGGCCTGTTGGTGCAAAGTATGGCTAACCGTGCTGGCGCTCAGGAGTTGCGGGTTGTGGTTGAGCACGATCCGGTTTTCGGGCCGTTGATCATGCTGGGTGAAGGCGGTGTGGAGTGGCGTCCTGAAGATCAAGCCGTCGTCGCACTGCCGCCGCTGAACATGAACCTGGCCCGCTATCTGGTTATTCAGGGGATCAAAAGTAAAAAGATTCGTGCGCGCAGTGCGCTACGCCCATTGGATGTTGCAGGCTTGAGCCAGCTTCTGGTGCAGGTTTCCAACTTGATTGTCGATTGCCCGGAAATTCAGCGTCTGGATATTCATCCTTTGCTGGCTTCTGGCAGTGAATTTACCGCGCTGGATGTCACGCTGGATATCTCGCCGTTTGAAGGCGATAACGAGAGTCGGCTGGCAGTGCGCCCTTATCCGCATCAGCTGGAAGAATGGGTAGAATTGAAAAACGGTGAACGCTGCTTGTTCCGCCCGATTTTGCCAGAAGATGAGCCACAACTTCAGCAATTCATTTCGCGAGTCACCAAAGAAGATCTTTATTACCGCTACTTTAGCGAGATCAACGAATTTACCCATGAAGATTTAGCCAACATGACACAGATCGACTACGATCGGGAAATGGCGTTTGTAGCGGTACGACGTATTGATCAAACGGAAGAGATCCTCGGCGTCACGCGTGCGATTTCCGATCCTGATAACATCGATGCCGAATTTGCTGTACTGGTTCGCTCGGATCTCAAAGGGTTAGGCTTAGGTCGACGCTTAATGGAAAAGTTGATTACCTATACGCGAGATCACGGACTACAACGTCTGAATGGTATTACGATGCCAAACAATCGTGGCATGGTGGCGCTAGCCCGCAAGCTCGGGTTTAACGTTGATATCCAGCTCGAAGAGGGGATCGTTGGGCTTACGCTAAATCTTGCCCAACGCGAGGAATCATGAGTAAGGTACTGGAAATGTTGACCACTTAATCGGGACTGGTGTTATTATTGCCCGCTTATGTCGTCTGCATTGCACAGAGGACCCTTCAATGAACAGAGAAGAAATGCACTGTGATGTTGTCAAAATTTAAGCGTAATAAACATCAACAACACCTTGCCCAACTACCCAAGATTTCTCAATCAGTTGATGATGTCGATTTCTTTTACGCTCCCGCCGACTTCCGGGAGACGCTGCTGGAAAAAATAGCCAGCGCGAAGCAGCGCATTTGCATTGTCGCCCTGTATCTCGAACAGGATGACGGTGGCAAAGGCATTCTGAACGCGTTGTATGAAGCTAAAAGGCAGCGTCCGGAACTGGATGTGCGGGTGCTGGTCGACTGGCATCGTGCACAACGTGGACGCATTGGCGCTGCGGCATCTAACACTAACGCTGACTGGTACTGCCGCATGGCGCAGGAAAATCCGGGCGTAGATGTTCCGGTTTATGGCGTTCCAATCAATACCCGTGAAGCCCTTGGTGTTCTGCACTTTAAAGGCTTTATCATCGACGATAGCGTACTTTATAGCGGTGCCAGCCTGAACGATGTTTACCTGCATCAGCACGATAAATATCGCTACGACCGTTATCATCTTATCCGTAACCGTAAGATGTCAGACATTATGTTTGAATGGGTTACACAGAATATTATGAATGGCCGCGGCGTTAATCGTCTGGATGATGTTAATCGGCCAAAAAGCCCGGAAATCAAGAACGATATTCGTCTGTTCCGCCAGGAGCTGCGTGATGCCGCTTATCATTTCCAGGGCGATGCCGACAACGATCAGCTTTCCGTAACGCCGCTAGTGGGGCTGGGGAAATCGAGTCTGTTGAACAAGACCATTTTCCATCTTATGCCTTGTGCCGAGCAGAAACTAACCATCTGTACGCCATACTTCAACCTGCCAGCAATCCTTGTGCGCAATATTATCCAGTTGCTGCGCGAAGGGAAAAAGGTCGAAATTATTGTTGGTGATAAAACCGCGAACGACTTCTACATTCCGGAAGATGAACCTTTCAAGATAATTGGCGCATTGCCTTATCTCTATGAGATCAATCTGCGTCGTTTCCTGAGCCGTTTGCAGTATTACGTCAATACTGACCAGTTAGTGGTTCGGTTATGGAAAGATGACGACAACACCTATCACCTGAAAGGGATGTGGGTTGATGATAAGTGGATGTTGATCACCGGTAATAACCTGAACCCGCGCGCCTGGCGTCTGGATCTGGAAAACGCCATTTTGATCCACGATCCACAACTGGAGCTTGCGCCGCAGCGAGAGAAAGAACTGGAGCTGATCCGCGAGCATACCACCATCGTTAAGCACTATCGCGATCTGCAAAGTATTGCCGATTATCCGGTGAAGGTTCGTAAACTCATCCGCCGTTTGCGCCGTATCCGCATCGACCGATTAATTAGCCGAATCCTGTAATCACAACCCCGTCCTGTACGGGGTTTGTTTTTTGGAGGCCACGTTTTGCGTATTCTTTTTGTCTGTTCGCTATTGTTACTTTCTGGATGCAGCCATATGGCTAACGATAGCTGGAGCGGGCAGGATAAAGCTCAACACTTTATCGCCTCGGCGATGCTTTCCGCCGCCGGAAATGAATATTCACAGCATCAGGGGATGAGCCGGGATCACAGTGCCATGTTTGGATTGATGTTCTCTGTCAGTTTGGGGGCGTCAAAAGAGCTTTGGGATAGCCGCCCCGAAGGGAGCGGCTGGAGCTGGAAGGATTTGGCCTGGGATGTCGCCGGTGCAAGCACCGGCTATACCGTCTGGCAACTGACCCGTCACTAAAGACGCATCCCCTTCCCTTTGCGATGTAGCATCAAAGAAACCAGAAACGCCACCACGGCCATCAAGGTCACATACCAGAAGAAGGCTGTTTCCATTCCTATTGATTTCAGCGACAACGCTACGTACTCCGCCGAACCACCAAATATAGCATTAGCGACCGCATATGACAGACCAACGCCTAATGCGCGAACCTGTGCCGGGAACATCTCAGCCTTCAGTATTCCACTGATTGATGTATAAAAACTCACTATCAGCAGGGCACACATCACCAGACCAAAAGCGGCATAAGGCGAGGAAACGTTTTGCAATGCTGAGAGAATAGGAACGGTAAAAATGGCTGCCAGCGAACCGAAACATAACATTGAGGTACGGCGACCAATCTTATCCGACAGCGCGCCAATGAGTGGTTGAATAAGCATGAATACAAACAATGCGGCAGTCATAATGCCACTCGCCACGTTGGCATGCATTCCCGCAGTATTTACCAGATACTTCTGCATATAAGTAGTGAAGGTATAGAAACAAAGGGAGCCCGCAGCGGTAAAACCGAGAACCATGATGAATGCACGGCGATTGCGCCATAATCCTTTCAGAGATCCAGCTTCTTTTAAAGCGCGCGTTTCTTGTTGCGAAGTTTCATCTAACTGACGACGTAACCACAACGCCACAACAGCTAACACAGCTCCTAACGCGAAAGGAATACGCCATCCCCACTCTCTGAGTGCAGCGTCTTCCATGGTGTGTTGTAAAACCACGACAACCAGTAGGGCTAGCAGTTGTCCGCCGATCAACGTCACATACTGAAATGATGCGTAAAAACCTTTGCGCCCTTCAACGGCAACTTCACTCATATAGGTGGCGCTGGTGCCATATTCTCCGCCAACGGATAATCCCTGAAATAAACGAGCGAGAAGCAATAATGCCGGAGCCCACGTACCTATAGTTTCATAACCTGGGAGGCAGGCGATAACCAGCGATCCGAAACACATCATACACACCGATAACAGCATCGATTTTTTGCGACCATGTTTATCGGCTATGCGGCCAAATAGCCAACCGCCTATTGGGCGCATCAGGAATCCCGCAGCAAAAACACCTGCTGTTTGTAGTAGTTGAGTCGTCGTGTTCCCGGAAGGGAAGAAAATGTGGGCGAAGTAGAGTGAACAGAACGAGTAGACATAGAAATCGAACCACTCGACCAGATTACCTGAAGAGGCCCCCACAATCGCCCAAATGCGGCGACGAGTATCACTACTTGTCAGTTTGCTGTCTGCCGTTACAGTACTTTCAGCCATGCCATTATGTCTCCTGCCGTAATCCGATGCTTTTGTCGGTCGCTTTTGTTTATTTTTTTTGGTAAAGGAAATGTTATACATTTGTTGCATATCATTATGCAACCTTAACCATGAATTTAGTTAGCAGGAAAATGGTTATTGAGGAGCTTAAGGATAAATTTCTGGTAAGGAGGACACGTATGGAAGTGGGCAAGTTGGGGAAGCCGTATCCGTTGCTGAATCTGGCATATGTGGGAGTATAAGACGCGCAGCGTCGCATCAGGCATTTTTTTCTGCGCCAATGCAAAAAGGCCATCCGTCAGGATGGCCTTTTTGCATAATTTGATGCCTGGCAGTTCCCTACTCTCGCATGGGGAGACCCCACACTACCATCGGCGCTACGGCGTTTCACTTCTGAGTTCGGCATGGGGTCAGGTGGGACCACCGCGCTACGGCCGCCAGGCAAATTCTGTTTTATCAGACCGCTTCTGCGTTCTGATTTAATCTGTATCAGGCTGAAAATCTTCTCTCATCCGCCAAAACAGCTTCGGCGTTGTAAGGTTAAGCCTCACGGTTCATTAGTACCGGTTAGCTCAACGCATCGCTGCGCTTACACACCCGGCCTATCAACGTCGTCGTCTTCAACGTTCCTTCAGGACTCTCAAGGAGTCAGGGAGAACTCATCTCGGGGCAAGTTTCGTGCTTAGATGCTTTCAGCACTTATCTCTTCCGCATTTAGCTACCGGGCAGTGCCATTGGCATGACAACCCGAACACCAGTGATGCGTCCACTCCGGTCCTCTCGTACTAGGAGCAGCCCCCCTCAGTTCTCCAGCGCCCACGGCAGATAGGGACCGAACTGTCTCACGACGTTCTAAACCCAGCTCGCGTACCACTTTAAATGGCGAACAGCCATACCCTTGGGACCTACTTCAGCCCCAGGATGTGATGAGCCGACATCGAGGTGCCAAACACCGCCGTCGATATGAACTCTTGGGCGGTATCAGCCTGTTATCCCCGGAGTACCTTTTATCCGTTGAGCGATGGCCCTTCCATTCAGAACCACCGGATCACTATGACCTGCTTTCGCACCTGCTCGCGCCGTCACGCTCGCAGTCAAGCTGGCTTATGCCATTGCACTAACCTCCTGATGTCCGACCAGGATTAGCCAACCTTCGTGCTCCTCCGTTACTCTTTAGGAGGAGACCGCCCCAGTCAAACTACCCACCAGACACTGTCCGCAACCCGGATTACGGGTCAACGTTAGAACATCAAACATTAAAGGGTGGTATTTCAAGGTCGGCTCCATGCAGACTGGCGTCCACACTTCAAAGCCTCCCACCTATCCTACACATCAAGGCTCAATGTTCAGTGTCAAGCTATAGTAAAGGTTCACGGGGTCTTTCCGTCTTGCCGCGGGTACACTGCATCTTCACAGCGAGTTCAATTTCACTGAGTCTCGGGTGGAGACAGCCTGGCCATCATTACGCCATTCGTGCAGGTCGGAACTTACCCGACAAGGAATTTCGCTACCTTAGGACCGTTATAGTTACGGCCGCCGTTTACCGGGGCTTCGATCAAGAGCTTCGCTTGCGCTGACCCCATCAATTAACCTTCCGGCACCGGGCAGGCGTCACACCGTATACGTCCACTTTCGTGTTTGCACAGTGCTGTGTTTTTAATAAACAGTTGCAGCCAGCTGGTATCTTCGACTGATTTCAGCTCCACGAGCAAGTCGCTTCACCTACATATCAGCGTGCCTTCTCCCGAAGTTACGGCACCATTTTGCCTAGTTCCTTCACCCGAGTTCTCTCAAGCGCCTTGGTATTCTCTACCTGACCACCTGTGTCGGTTTGGGGTACGATTTGATGTTACCTGATGCTTAGAGGCTTTTCCTGGAAGCAGGGCATTTGTTGCTTCAGCACCGTAGTGCCTCGTCATCACGCCTCAGCCTCGATTTTCCGGATTTGCCTGGAAAACCAGCCTACACGCTTAAACCGGGACAACCGTCGCCCGGCCAACATAGCCTTCTCCGTCCCCCCTTCGCAGTAACACCAAGTACAGGAATATTAACCTGTTTCCCATCGACTACGCCTTTCGGCCTCGCCTTAGGGGTCGACTCACCCTGCCCCGATTAACGTTGGACAGGAACCCTTGGTCTTCCGGCGAGCGGGCTTTTCACCCGCTTTATCGTTACTTATGTCAGCATTCGCACTTCTGATACCTCCAGCATGCCTCACAGCACACCTTCGCAGGCTTACAGAACGCTCCCCTACCCAACAACGCATCAGCGTCGCTGCCGCAGCTTCGGTGCATGGTTTAGCCCCGTTACATCTTCCGCGCAGGCCGACTCGACCAGTGAGCTATTACGCTTTCTTTAAATGATGGCTGCTTCTAAGCCAACATCCTGGCTGTCTGGGCCTTCCCACATCGTTTCCCACTTAACCATGACTTTGGGACCTTAGCTGGCGGTCTGGGTTGTTTCCCTCTTCACGACGGACGTTAGCACCCGCCGTGTGTCTCCCGTGATAACATTCTCCGGTATTCGCAGTTTGCATCGGGTTGGTAAGTCGGGATGACCCCCTTGCCGAAACAGTGCTCTACCCCCGGAGATGAATTCACGAGGCGCTACCTAAATAGCTTTCGGGGAGAACCAGCTATCTCCCGGTTTGATTGGCCTTTCACCCCCAGCCACAAGTCATCCGCTAATTTTTCAACATTAGTCGGTTCGGTCCTCCAGTTAGTGTTACCCAACCTTCAACCTGCCCATGGCTAGATCACCGGGTTTCGGGTCTATACCCTGCAACTTAACGCCCAGTTAAGACTCGGTTTCCCTTCGGCTCCCCTATTCGGTTAACCTTGCTACAGAATATAAGTCGCTGACCCATTATACAAAAGGTACGCAGTCACACGCCGAAGCGTGCTCCCACTGCTTGTACGTACACGGTTTCAGGTTCTTTTTCACTCCCCTCGCCGGGGTTCTTTTCGCCTTTCCCTCACGGTACTGGTTCACTATCGGTCAGTCAGGAGTATTTAGCCTTGGAGGATGGTCCCCCCATATTCAGACAGGATACCACGTGTCCCGCCCTACTCATCGAGCTCACAGCATGTGCATTTTTGTGTACGGGGCTGTCACCCTGTATCGCGCGCCTTTCCAGACGCTTCCACTAACACACACACTGATTCAGGCTCTGGGCTGCTCCCCGTTCGCTCGCCGCTACTGGGGGAATCTCGGTTGATTTCTTTTCCTCGGGGTACTTAGATGTTTCAGTTCCCCCGGTTCGCCTCATTAACCTATGGATTCAGTTAATGATAGTGTGTCGAAACACACTGGGTTTCCCCATTCGGAAATCGCCGGTTATAACGGTTCATATCACCTTACCGACGCTTATCGCAGATTAGCACGTCCTTCATCGCCTCTGACTGCCAGGGCATCCACCGTGTACGCTTAGTCGCTTAACCTCACAACCCGAAGATGTTTCACTTCAGAGTTGCGAAAATTTGAGAGACTCACGAACAACTTTCGTTGTTCAGTGTTTCAATTTTCAGCTTGATCCAGATTTTTAAAGAGCAAATATATCAAACATCACCCGAAGATGAGTTTTGAGATATTAAGGCAGGTGACTTTCACTCACAAACCAGCAAGTGGCGTCCCCTAGGGGATTCGAACCCCTGTTACCGCCGTGAAAGGGCGGTGTCCTGGGCCTCTAGACGAAGGGGACACGAAAATTGCTTATCACGCGTTGCGTGATATTTTCGTGTAGGGTGAGCTTTCATTAATAGAAAGCGAACGGCCTTATTCTCTTCAGCCTCACTCCCAACGCGTAAACGCCTTGCTATTCACTTTTCATCAGACAATCTGTGTGAGCACTGCAAAGTACGCTTCTTTAAGGTAAGGAGGTGATCCAACCGCAGGTTCCCCTACGGTTACCTTGTTACGACTTCACCCCAGTCATGAATCACAAAGTGGTAAGCGCCCTCCCGAAGGTTAAGCTACCTACTTCTTTTGCAACCCACTCCCATGGTGTGACGGGCGGTGTGTACAAGGCCCGGGAACGTATTCACCGTGGCATTCTGATCCACGATTACTAGCGATTCCGACTTCATGGAGTCGAGTTGCAGACTCCAATCCGGACTACGACGCACTTTATGAGGTCCGCTTGCTCTCGCGAGGTCGCTTCTCTTTGTATGCGCCATTGTAGCACGTGTGTAGCCCTGGTCGTAAGGGCCATGATGACTTGACGTCATCCCCACCTTCCTCCAGTTTATCACTGGCAGTCTCCTTTGAGTTCCCGGCCGGACCGCTGGCAACAAAGGATAAGGGTTGCGCTCGTTGCGGGACTTAACCCAACATTTCACAACACGAGCTGACGACAGCCATGCAGCACCTGTCTCACGGTTCCCGAAGGCACATTCTCATCTCTGAAAACTTCCGTGGATGTCAAGACCAGGTAAGGTTCTTCGCGTTGCATCGAATTAAACCACATGCTCCACCGCTTGTGCGGGCCCCCGTCAATTCATTTGAGTTTTAACCTTGCGGCCGTACTCCCCAGGCGGTCGACTTAACGCGTTAGCTCCGGAAGCCACGCCTCAAGGGCACAACCTCCAAGTCGACATCGTTTACGGCGTGGACTACCAGGGTATCTAATCCTGTTTGCTCCCCACGCTTTCGCACCTGAGCGTCAGTCTTCGTCCAGGGGGCCGCCTTCGCCACCGGTATTCCTCCAGATCTCTACGCATTTCACCGCTACACCTGGAATTCTACCCCCCTCTACGAGACTCAAGCTTGCCAGTATCAGATGCAGTTCCCAGGTTGAGCCCGGGGATTTCACATCTGACTTAACAAACCGCCTGCGTGCGCTTTACGCCCAGTAATTCCGATTAACGCTTGCACCCTCCGTATTACCGCGGCTGCTGGCACGGAGTTAGCCGGTGCTTCTTCTGCGGGTAACGTCAATGAGCAAAGGTATTAACTTTACTCCCTTCCTCCCCGCTGAAAGTACTTTACAACCCGAAGGCCTTCTTCATACACGCGGCATGGCTGCATCAGGCTTGCGCCCATTGTGCAATATTCCCCACTGCTGCCTCCCGTAGGAGTCTGGGCCGTGTCTCAGTTCCAGTGTGGCTGGTCATCCTCTCAGACCAGCTAGGGATCGTCGCCTTGGTGAGCCGTTACCCCACCAACAAGCTAATCCCATCTGGGCACATCCGATGGCAAGAGGCCCGAAGGTCCCCCTCTTTGGTCTTGCGACATTATGCGGTATTAGCTACCGTTTCCAGTAGTTATCCCCCTCCATCAGGCAGTTTCCCAGACATTACTCACCCGTCCGCCACTCGTCAGCGAAGCAGCAAGCTGCTTCCTGTTACCGTTCGACTTGCATGTGTTAGGCCTGCCGCCAGCGTTCAATCTGAGCCATGATCAAACTCTTCAATTTAAAAGTTTGATGCTCAAAGAATTAAACTTTGTAATGAATTACGTGTTCACTCTTGAGACTTGGTATTCATTTTTCGTCTTGCGACGTTAAGAATCCGTATCTTCGAGTGCCCACACAGATTGTCTGATAAATTGTTAAAGAGCAGTGCCGCTTCGCTTTTTCTCAGCGGCGCGGGGTGTGCATAATACGCTTTCCCGCTACAGAGTCAAGCATTTCTTTGCTTTTCTCTGTTGAGATTCTCAGGAGAACCCCGCTGACCCGGCGGCGTGTTTGCCGTTGTTCCGTGTCAGTGGTGGCGCATTATAGGGAGTTATTCCGGCCTGACAAGCGAAAAATATAAAAACTTTATCGTTCGCTCACTTTTCAGGCAAAACATCTTAAATATAGTCTTTTCCGTCTAACTTATAGACAAAAACGAGCCCCGAAGGGCTCGTTTTATCATTTACTGGACGGCGACAATCCGGTCTTCATTAACTTCCAGGCGAATCACTTTACCCGGAACCAATTCACCAGACAGTATTTGCTGTGCCAGCGGGTTTTCGATCTGCTGCTGAATTGCACGTTTCAGAGGACGTGCACCATAGACCGGATCGTAACCGTTCTCGCTCAGCAGTTTCAGCGCCTCGTCAGAAATGTGGATTTCATAACCACGTTCTTCCAGACGTTTGTACAGACGTTTCAACTGAATCTGCGCAATCGAGGCAATGTGCTGTTCACCCAGCGGATGGAAGACCACCACTTCATCGATACGGTTAATGAATTCCGGACGGAAGTTATGGCTTACCACACCGAGCACCAGCTCTTTCATGTGCGCATAATCCAGTTCACCGAAGCGTTCCTGAATCAGATCGGAACCGAGGTTAGAGGTCATAATGACGACCGTATTACGGAAGTCGACCGTTCTCCCTTGCCCGTCAGTCAGACGCCCATCATCCAGTACCTGCAACAGAATGTTGAAGACATCCGGATGCGCTTTTTCCACTTCATCCAGCAGGATGACGGAATACGGACGACGACGCACCGCTTCGGTCAGGTAGCCACCTTCTTCATAACCGACATATCCCGGAGGCGCACCAACCAAACGAGACACCGAGTGTTTCTCCATAAACTCGGACATATCGATACGGACCATCGCCTCGTCGCTATCAAACATAAAGTTCGCCAGCGCCTTACAAAGCTCTGTTTTCCCCACACCAGTTGGGCCGAGGAACAGGAATGAACCAATCGGGCGATTTGGATCCGCCAGCCCCGCACGGCTACGACGAATAGCGTTAGATACCGCATCAACCGCTTCGTTCTGACCAATTACGCGATGGTGCAGTTCTTGCTCCATACGCAGCAGTTTTTCGCGCTCGCTTTCCATCATGCGAGAAACCGGAATCCCCGTCCAACGCGCCAGCACTTCAGCAATTTCGGCGTCGGTCACTTTATTACGCAACAGACGCATAGTTTTGCCTTCGAGCTGCGTTGCGGCTTCCAGTTGCTTTTCCAGTTCCGGGATTTTGCCGTATTGCAGTTCAGACATCCGCGCCAGGTCCCCCACACGGCGAGCCTGTTCAATAGCGATTTTCGCCTGTTCCAGTTCCGCTTTAATGGTCTGCGTACCAGAAAGCGATGCCTTCTCTGCTTTCCACTCTTCTTCTAACTCGGAGTACTGACGTTCTTTGTCGCTCAGTTCTTCGTTGAGCATATCCAGACGTTTTTTACTGGCTTCATCAGACTCTTTCATTAACGCCTGTTGTTCCAGTTTGAGCTGGATGATACGACGATCGAGTCGGTCGAGTTCTTCTGGTTTTGAGTCAATCTGCATACGAATGCTGGATGCTGCTTCATCGATCAGGTCGATGGCTTTATCCGGCAGCTGACGGTCAGCAATGTAGCGATGAGACAACGTCGCCGCTGCAACAATTGCCGGGTCAGTAATTTGCACATGGTGGTGCAATTCGTAACGTTCTTTCAGGCCACGCAGAATCGCAATGGTATCTTCAACAGAAGGCTCGGCAACAAACACTTTCTGGAAACGACGTTCCAGCGCAGCATCTTTTTCAATGTACTGGCGATATTCGTCAAGCGTCGTGGCACCTACGCAGTGCAATTCACCACGCGCCAGCGCCGGTTTCAGCATGTTTCCGGCGTCCATTGCGCCATCGGCTTTACCCGCGCCGACCATGGTATGTAATTCGTCGATAAATAGGATGACGTTGCCTTCCTGTTTGGCAAGATCGTTAAGCACGCCTTTTAAACGTTCTTCAAACTCACCGCGATATTTCGCCCCAGCCACCAGCGCGCCCATATCCAGCGCCAGTACCCGGCGGCCTTTCAACCCTTCCGGCACTTCGCCGTTGATAATACGCTGCGCCAGACCTTCAACGATGGCAGTTTTACCGACGCCGGGTTCACCAATCAGTACCGGGTTATTTTTAGTACGACGTTGCAGCACCTGAATGGTACGGCGAATTTCTTCATCACGACCAATCACCGGATCGAGTTTGCCCTGTTCGGCTCGTTCGGTAAGGTCGATGGTATATTTTTTCAAAGCCTGACGTTGGTCTTCAGCACCTTGATCGTTCACGCTTTCACCTCCACGCATTTGTTCAATCGCTTGAGTAATGTTGGCGGTGGTCGCCCCTGCTGCTTTCAGGATGTCGGCCAGCGTGCCGCGAGACTCAAGTGCCGCCAGAACGAACAGTTCTGACGAGATAAAGTTATCACCACGTTTTTGCGCCAGCTTGTCGCAAAGATTAAGAACGCGCACCAGATCCTGTGATGGCTGGACATCACCACCAGTACCTTCAACCTGCGGTAAACGATTTAATGCCTGATTGATATCTGTGCGCAACTGGCCAGCATTTATGCCAGCGGATGTTAATAAAGGACTAACCGAACCCCCTTCCTGATTCAGCAGGGCGCTCATTAAATGAAGTGGTTCGATAAATTGGTTGTCGTGCCCGAGTGCAAGTGATTGGGCATCGGCAAGAGCAAGCTGGAATTTATTAGTAAGACGATCCAGACGCATAACTCCTCCCATAACGGATCAAAGTTGCTACTGGAGATTAAATGAGGTCATCCCTCAATTATTCAAGGTTATTGACCAGATTAATGTGAAAAGAAAATCACGCGTACCGGATCGTCTTGATTCTTTAGGTTATATCAGCCAAATGAAACTTGCCATACGACCGGTGGTCTTGTCGCGACGATAAGAGAAGAAAGTCTCATTTTCCGTATATGTACAACGGTCGCCGCCGAAAATTTGCTCAACACCCACGTTCGCCAGACGCTGCCGGGCAAGCTGATAAATATCCGCCAGATACTTATCACCATGCTGAATGAAAGCTGCACTTGCTTTAGCGTCTACTGCCATAAACGCCTCGCGAACCTCCCCCCCCACTTCGAACGCGCGTGGACCAATTGCCGGCCCTAACCAGGCGAGAATATTTTCCGGATTATCAGCAAAACAGGAAACCGTCTCTTCCAGCACGCCTGCGCACAGTCCACGCCAGCCAGCATGAGCGGCGGCGACTTCCGTTCCCGCTCGATTGCAAAACAGCACAGGGAGGCAGTCGGCAGTCATCACTGCGCAAACCGTGCCGGGCGTATTGCTATAAGAGGCATCCGCCCGTTTTGAGGCATAAGGTTCGCCAGTGAGCTTAAGCACATCTTTGCCGTGTACCTGCTCAAGCCAGACCGGTTTAGAAGGCAAATTGCCCGCAGCAAAAAGTCGCTTGCGATTCTCCTCAACGTGATCCGGGTTATCGCCACAATGGGCACCGAGGTTGAGTGAGTCATACGGGGGCAAGCTCACGCCGCCGATACGAGTGGAGCTACAGGCCGCAACACCTTTTGGCTGCGGCCACTGCGGGACAATCAGCTTACTCATAACCAGTCCACTTCATCCTTATGTTCTTCGAAATCGGCGCGCATCACCTCAATCAGCTCCACCATATCTTGTGGAATAGGCGCATGCCATTCCATTTCGATGCCGGAGATCGGGTGATAAAGACGCAGCATGGTTGCATGTAGCGCCTGGCGGTCAAACTTACGCAGCGTGGAGATAAATGCTTCCGAAGCACCTTTTGGCGGACGCGGACGGCCACCATAAACCGGATCGCCCACCAGCGGATGAGTGATATGGGCCATATGCACGCGGATCTGGTGCGTACGTCCAGTTTCCAGACGCAACCGCAGACGCGTGTGCACACGGAAGTGTTCCATGATGCGATAGTGAGTCACCGCTGGTTTGCCCATCGGATGCACCGCCATATGGGTACGTTTGGTCGGGTGGCGACTGATTGGCTCGTCCACCGTGCCACCTGCGGTCATATGACCAATCGCCACCGCTTCATACTCACGAGTAATTTCACGCCGTTGCAAAGATTCGACTAAACGCGTCTGAGCCGGAACGGTTTTTGCCACAACCATCAGGCCAGTGGTGTCTTTATCCAGACGATGGACGATGCCCGCACGCGGTACATCGGCAATGGGTGGATAGTAATGAAGCAACGCATTCAGTACCGTGCCATCCGGGTTACCCGCGCCAGGATGTACCACCAGGTCGCGCGGTTTATTAATGATAATAATGTCTTCATCTTCATAGACGATATCCAGCGGGATATCCTGCGGTTCAAAACGCGCTTCTTCTTCAATCTCAGCGTTGATGGCAACCTGCTCGCCACCCAATACTTTTTCTTTCGGCTTATCACAAACTTTGCCGTTAACCAGCACTCGCTGGTCGAGGATCCATTCTTTTATTCGCGAACGTGAATAATCCGGGAACATTTCGGCCAAAGCCTGATCTAAGCGTTGACCGAGTTGGTTTTCGGACACCGTTGCAGTGAGCTGTACTCGTTGTGCCATATATACTGCTTCTTCGTTTATCGTTGGGGTTTTACGGCTTTGCCGTTTAATATAGTGTGCTATTGTAGCTGGTCTTAACCGGGAGCAGGAACAGAGAATCTCCCGTATTACATTTTGAGGAAAGTCAAAACGTCATGACGCGCATGAAATATCTGGTGGCAGCCGCCACACTAAGCCTGTTTTTGGCGGGTTGCTCGGGGTCAAAGGAAGAAGTACCTGATAATCCGCCAAATGAAATTTACGCGACTGCACAACAAAAGCTGCAGGACGGTAACTGGAGACAGGCAATAACGCAACTGGAAGCGTTAGATAATCGCTATCCGTTTGGTCCGTATTCGCAGCAGGTGCAGCTGGATCTCATCTACGCCTACTATAAAAACGCCGATTTGCCGTTAGCACAGGCTGCCATCGATCGTTTTATTCGCCTTAACCCGACCCATCCGAATATCGATTATGTCATGTACATGCGTGGCCTGACCAATATGGCGCTGGATGACAGTGCGCTGCAAGGGTTCTTTGGCGTCGATCGTAGCGATCGCGATCCTCAACATGCACGAGCTGCGTTTAGTGACTTTTCCAAACTGGTGCGCGGCTATCCGAACAGTCAGTACACCACCGATGCCACCAAACGTCTGGTATTCCTGAAAGATCGTCTGGCGAAATATGAATACTCCGTGGCCGAGTACTATACAGAACGTGGCGCATGGGTTGCCGTCGTTAACCGCGTAGAAGGCATGTTGCGCGACTACCCGGATACCCAGGCTACGCGTGATGCGCTGCCGCTGATGGAAAATGCATACCGTCAGATGCAGATGAATGCGCAAGCTGAAAAAGTAGCGAAAATCATCGCCGCAAACAGCAGCAATACATAACAGAAACCTGAAACACAAAACGGCAGCCCTTGAGCTGCCGTTTTTTTATTCTGTCAGTTGTGAAACTGAAGCGATTTAGTCGCTATCGATCTCATCAAATATGGCTCGCTTTGAGATATTCCTCAAGTAAAAAAACATCTCTTCCTGCGATTTCTCACAAAAAAGATTCGTTGACAAAAAGTGACAAAATTATGAGATTTTCATCACACATTTTGACATCAGGAACGGTATGCTGAATTCACCAAGACGGGAAGACAAGAGGTAAAATTTATGACAATGAACATTACCAGCAAACAAATGGAAATTACTCCGGCCATCCGCCAACATGTCGCAGACCGTCTCGCCAAACTGGAAAAATGGCAAACACATCTGATTAATCCACATATCATTCTGTCCAAAGAGCCACAAGGGTTTGTTGCTGACGCCACAATCAATACACCTAACGGCGTTCTGGTTGCCAGTGGTAAACATGAAGATATGTACACCGCAATTAACGAATTGATCAACAAGCTGGAACGGCAGCTCAATAAACTGCAGCACAAAGGCGAAGCACGTCGTGCCGCAACATCGGTGAAAGACGCCAACTTCGTCGAAGAAGTTGAAGAAGAGTAGTCCTTTATATTGAGTGTATCGCCAACGCGCCTTCGGGCGCGTTTTTTGTTGACAGCGTGAAAACAGTACGGGTACTGTACTAAAGTCACTTAAGGAAACAAACATGAAACACATACCGTTTTTCTTCGCATTCTTTTTTACCTTCCCCTGAATGGGAGGCGTTTCGTCGTGTGAAACAGAATGCGAAGACGAACAATAAGGCCTCCCAAATCGGGGGGCCTTTTTTATTGATAACAAAAAGGCAACACTATGACATCGGAAAACCCGTTACTGGCGCTGCGAGAGAAAATCAGCGCGCTGGATGAAAAATTATTAGCGTTACTGGCAGAACGGCGCGAACTGGCCGTCGAGGTGGGAAAAGCCAAACTGCTCTCGCATCGCCCGGTACGTGATATTGATCGTGAACGCGATTTGCTGGAAAGATTAATTACGCTCGGTAAAGCGCACCATCTGGACGCCCATTACATTACTCGCCTGTTCCAGCTCATCATTGAAGATTCCGTATTAACTCAGCAGGCTTTGCTCCAACAACATCTCAATAAAATTAATCCGCACTCAGCACGCATCGCTTTTCTCGGCCCCAAAGGTTCTTATTCCCATCTTGCGGCGCGCCAGTATGCTGCCCGTCACTTTGAGCAATTCATTGAAAGTGGCTGCGCCAAATTTGCCGATATTTTTAATCAGGTGGAAACCGGCCAGGCCGACTATGCCGTCGTACCGATTGAAAATACCAGCTCCGGTGCCATAAACGACGTTTACGATCTGCTGCAACATACCAGCTTGTCGATTGTTGGCGAGATGACGTTAACTATCGACCATTGTTTGTTGGTCTCCGGCACTACTGATTTATCCACCATCAATACGGTCTACAGCCATCCGCAGCCATTCCAGCAATGCAGCAAATTCCTTAATCGTTATCCGCACTGGAAGATTGAATATACCGAAAGTACGTCTGCGGCAATGGAAAAGGTTGCACAGGCAAAATCACCGCATGTTGCTGCGTTGGGAAGCGAAGCTGGCGGCACTTTGTACGGTTTGCAGGTACTGGAGCGTATTGAAGCAAATCAGCGACAAAACTTCACCCGATTTGTGGTGTTGGCGCGTAAAGCCATTAACGTGTCTGATCAGGTTCCGGCGAAAACCACGTTGTTAATGGCGACCGGGCAACAAGCCGGTGCGCTGGTTGAAGCGTTGCTGGTACTGCGCAACCACAATCTGATTATGACCCGTCTGGAATCACGCCCGATTCACGGTAATCCATGGGAAGAGATGTTCTATCTGGATATTCAGGCCAATCTTGAATCAGCGGAAATGCAAAAAGCATTGAAAGAGTTAGGGGAAATCACCCGTTCAATGAAGGTATTGGGCTGTTACCCAAGTGAGAACGTAGTGCCTGTTGATCCAACCTGATGAAAAGGTGCCGGATGATGTGAATCATCCGGCACTGGATTATTACTGGCGATTGTCATTCGCCTGACGCAATAACACGCGGCTTTCACTCTGAAAACGCTGTGCGTAATCGCCGAACCAGTGCTCCACCTTGCGGAAACTGTCAATAAACGCCTGCTTATCGCCCTGCTCCAGCAACTCAATCGCCTCGCCGAAACGCTTATAGTAACGTTTGATTAACGCCAGATTACGCTCTGACGACATAATGATGTCGGCATAAAGCTGCGGATCCTGAGCAAACAGTCGCCCGACCATCGCCAGCTCAAGGCGGTAAATCGGCGAAGAGAGCGCCAGAAGTTGCTCAAGCTGAACATTTTCTTCTGCCAGGTGCAGCCCGTAAGCAAAAGTAGCAAAGTGGCGCAGTGCCTGAATAAACGCCATATTCTGATCGTGCTCGACGGCGCTAATACGATGCAGCCGAGCGCCCCAGACCTGAATTTGCTCCAGAAACCATTGGTATGCTTCCGGTTTACGTCCATCACACCAGACCACAACTTGCTTTGCCAGGCTACCGCTGTCCGGACCGAACATCGGGTGTAGCCCCAGCACCGGACCATCATGCGCCGCCAGCATGGCCTGTAATGGCCCATTTTTCACTGATGCCAGATCGACCAGAATACAATCTTTCGGTAAAGGCGGTAATTTGCCAATAACTTGCTCAGTAACGTGGATTGGCACACTAACAATCACCATTCCGGCATCGGCAACAATATCAGCCGCTCGATCCCAGTCATGTTGCTCCAGAATCCGCACCTGATAACCCGAGAGGGTCAGCATCTTCTCGAACAGGCGTCCCATCTGACCGCCACCGCCGACGATAACCACCGGACGCAGTGACGGACAAAGTGTTTTAAATCCTTTGTCGTTTTCACTGGAGTAAGATTCACGCATCACCCGACGCAAAACATCCTCAATCAGATCTGGCGGTACACCCAGAGCTTCCGCCTCTGCACGACGCGAGGCCAACATAGATGCCTCGCGCTCCGGAACATAAATAGGCAGTCCAAAGCGGCTTTTCACCTCGCCCACTTCAGCAACCAGTTCCAGACGCTTCGCTAATAAATTCAGCAGCGCTTTATCGACTTCATCAATTTGATCGCGTAATGCGGTCAATTCAGCAACCATAATAAACCTCTTAAGCCACGCGAGCCGTCAGCTGCCCGTTCAGATCCTGATGAATTTCACGCAGCAAGGCATCGGTCATTTCCCAGCTAATGCAGGCATCGGTTACGGATACACCGTATTTCATTTCACTGCGCGGTTGCTCGGAAGACTGATTGCCCTCGTGGATATTACTTTCGATCATCAGACCAATAATTGAGCGATTGCCATCTTTGATTTGAGCAACCACGGATTCTGCCACCGCAGGCTGACGGCGATAATCTTTATTGGAATTACCGTGGCTGCAATCTACCATCAGAGACGGGCGCAGTCCCGCCTGTTCCATCTCTTTTTCACATTGCGCAACATCCGCAGGGCTATAGTTCGGCGCTTTACCACCGCGCAGGATCACATGGCCGTCCGGATTCCCCTGAGTTTGTAGCAACGCAACCTGCCCTGCCTGGTTAATGCCAACAAAACGGTGCGGCTGGGCGGCGGCGCGCATAGCGTTAATTGCTGTTGCCAGACTGCCGTCGGTGCCGTTTTTAAAACCAACCGGCATGGAAAGCCCGGAGGCCATTTCACGGTGAGTTTGCGATTCCGTTGTACGAGCACCAATTGCTGACCAGCTAAACAGATCGCCCAGGTATTGCGGGCTATTCGGATCTAACGCTTCCGTCGCCAGTGGCAGTCCCATATTCACCAGCTCAAGCAGCAATTTACGCGCGATCTGCAGCCCGGCTTCTACATCAAAAGAGCCATCCATATGGGGATCGTTAATTAACCCTTTCCAGCCGACAGTGGTACGGGGTTTTTCAAAATAGACGCGCATTACCAGATAGAGGCTATCGCTGACCTCTGCGGCAAGGGCTTTAAATCGACGAGCATATTCCAGAGCAGTTTCCGGATCATGAATGGAACAAGGACCACATACTACCAGCAGACGAGGATCGCGCCCGGCGATAATATCTGAAATGCTTTTACGCGAGTCAGCAATCTGGGCTTCTTGTTGCAGGCTCAATGGAAAAGCGGCCTTCAGTTGTTCCGGAGTCATTAAAACCTGTTCGTCGGTAATATGTACGTTATTCAGCGCGTCTTTTTGCATGATGGCGATCCTGTTTATGCTCGTTTGCGATAGTTGATCCTCAGCGAGGATGACGTAACGATAACACATAAAGTAAAGTTTTCAATCCATATTTCGTACATTTTTATTTACACAGGCAATTTAGTCGCGCTTTCAACCCTTACCTCTGTATAGGTAAATTTACACTCCCTTTGAAAACAATCCGCTATGCTTTGAAAAAGGAGAAAGAAATGATGAAAAAGTTTATCGCCCCCTTGTTGGCTTTACTGGTTAGCGGATGTCAGATTGATCCTTATACTCACGCGCCAACCTTGACCAGCACCGACTGGTATGATGTCGGTATGGAAGATGCGATATCGGGCAGCGCCATAAAAGATGACGATGCATTTAGCGATTCACAGGCGGATCGCGGTCTATACCTTAAAGGATATGCCGAAGGACAAAAGAAAACTTGCCAGACCGATTTTACTTATGCCCGAGGACTTTCCGGTAAAAGCTTTCCTGCCAGCTGCAACAATGTTGAAAATGCCAGCCAACTGCATGAAGTATGGCAAAAAGGGGCTGATGAAAATGCCAGCACAATACGATTAAATTAATTAAAACCCCACAAATAAATTAAACATAAGATTTTACTCATTGTGTTTTATTTCTCACATTGATGACGGTCGCATGAAAAAATGATATTTTAATGAGCATTCTGAAAAAATATCGATGCATTTCGAGCGAAGATGGTGGGGATCCCTGAATGCGTTTTTCTCACCGACTGTTCTTACTTCTGATTCTCCTGCTGACGGGAGCACCAATACTCGCTCAGGAGCCTTCTGACGTTGCGAAAAACGTGCGTATGATGGTTTCCGGTATTGTCAGTTACACCCGCTGGCCTGCGCTATCAGGGCCACCAAAGTTATGTATCTTTTCATCTTCACGTTTTAGTACCGCCCTACAAGAGAATGCCGCGACATCTTTGCCTTATCTGCCTGTCATCATTCACACTCAACAAGAGGCGATGATTTCAGGCTGCAATGGTTTTTATTTTGGCAACGAGTCACCGACATTCCAGATGGAATTAACCGAACAATATCCGTCAAAGGCGTTATTATTAATTGCCGAACAAAATACCGAGTGCATTATTGGTAGCGCCTTTTGTCTGATCATCCACAATAATGACGTCAGATTTGCCGTAAACCTGGATGCCTTATCGCGTAGCGGTGTAAAGGTCAACCCGGATGTCTTAATGCTCGCACGGAAGAAAAATGATGGATAACGATAATTCTCTTAATAAGCGCCCCACGTTTAAAAGAGCATTACGCAACATCAGTATGACCAGCATATTTATCACTATGATGCTGATCTGGTTGCTGCTTTCCGTGACCTCGGTGCTGACCCTGAAACAGTACGCGCAAAAAAACCTGGCACTGACAGCAGCAACAATGACTTACAGTCTGGAAGCAGCTGTCGTTTTTGCCGATGGCCCTGCAGCAACTGAAACACTGGCAGCGCTGGGCCAGCAAGGGCAATTTTCAACTGCAGAAGTACGTGATAAGCAGCAAAATATTCTGGCATCCTGGCATTACACCCGTAAGGATCCAGGCGATACTTTCAGTAATTTCATAAGCCACTGGCTCTTCCCTGCCCCCATCATTCAGCCGATTCGTCACAATGGTGAAACCATTGGCGAAGTACGCTTAACCGCTCGCGACAGTTCAATCAGCCATTTTATCTGGTTTTCGCTCGCCGTACTGACCGGTTGTATTCTGCTGGCATCAGGCATCGCAATTACCCTCACCCGCCATTTGCACAATGGCCTGGTAGAAGCGCTGAAAAATATCACCGATGTCGTACATGATGTGCGTTCCAACCGCAATTTTTCCCGACGAGTTTCGGAAGAACGTATCGCTGAGTTTCACCGCTTCGCTCTCGACTTCAACAGTCTGCTGGATGAAATGGAAGAGTGGCAGCTTCGTTTACAGGCTAAAAATGCGCAGCTTCTACGTACCGCGCTACATGACCCATTAACCGGGCTGGCTAACCGCGCAGCGTTTCGTAGCGGCATCAACACGTTGATGAACAATTCCGATGCCCGAAAAACGTCGGCGTTACTATTTCTTGATGGCGATAATTTCAAATACATCAATGATACCTGGGGTCATGCGACGGGCGATAGAGTCTTGATTGAAATCGCAAAACGGTTAGCTGAATTTGGCGGGCTGCGACATAAAGCATACCGCCTGGGCGGCGATGAATTCGCTATGGTGCTCTATGATGTACAGTCGGAATCTGAAGTGCAGCAGATATGTTCAGCACTGACACAAATCTTTAATCTCCCGTTTGATCTTCATAATGGCCATCAGACCACCATGACATTAAGCATTGGTTACGCGATGACCATTGAGCACGCCTCTGCGGAAAAATTACAAGAGCTTGCCGATCACAATATGTATCAGGCCAAACACCAGCGTGCCGAAAAGCTGGTGAGATAACAAGGATATATCGATATGATAAAGCACCTGGTAGCACCCCTGGTTTTCACCTCACTAATACTGACTGGCTGCCAGTCCCCTCAGGGAAAGTTTACTCCTGAGCAAGTCGCCGCTATGCAATCTTATGGATTTACTGAATCCGCCGGCGACTGGTCGCTGGGCTTATCAGATGCCATTCTGTTCGCAAAAAATGACTACAAATTGCTCCCGGAAAGCCAGCAACAGATCCAAACCATGGCAGCTAAATTGGCCTCGACAGGGCTAACACATGCCCGTATGGATGGACACACCGATAACTATGGTGAAGACAGTTACAACGAAGGCTTATCATTGAAACGGGCGAATGTCGTGGCCGATGCATGGGCTATGGGTGGACAAATTCCACGCAGCAATCTCACCACACAGGGTTTAGGAAAAAAATATCCCATAGCCAGTAACAAGACCGCCCAGGGCCGCGCCGAGAACCGCCGCGTCGCAGTGGTGATTACTACCCCTTAAAACACCAGCAAACAGATAAAAAAGGGCCAGCCAATTGGCCAGCCCTTCTTAACAGGATGTCGCTTAAGCGAAATCTTAGTTAAGACGCTCTTTGATACGAGCAGCCTTACCAGTACGCTCACGCAGGTAGTACAGTTTAGCTTTACGAACAGCACCACGACGTTTGACAGAAATGCTGTCAACTACCGGAGAGTGAGTCTGGAAGACACGCTCAACGCCTTCGCCGTTGGAAATTTTACGAACAGTGAATGCAGAGTGCAGACCGCGGTTACGAATAGCGATAACCACGCCCTCGAATGCCTGCAGACGTTTTTTGGAACCTTCAACAACCCATACTTTCACTTCCACGGTATCACCCGGACGGAAGGAAGGTACGTCCTGCTTCATCTGCTCTTGTTCAAGTTGCTTAATAATGTTGCTCATAATTTAATCTCTTATCCTGGGTAAACTGATATCTCGGGGGCTTACGCCATCCCATCATGTTTATGTTGCTGTTGTGCGTGTTCCGTTTTGAACTCCGCCAGCAACCTTGCTTGCTCTTCAGTCAGAGCCAGGTTTTCCAGAAGTTCAGGTCTTCTAAGCCAGGTACGGCCCAGCGACTGTTTCAAACGCCAGCGACGTATCTCGGCATGGTTGCCCGACAGTAACACTGGCGGAACTTCCATCCCTTCTAACACCTCAGGCCGCGTATAGTGCGGGCAATCCAGCAATCCTTCAGCAAAGGAATCTTCCGTTGCCGAGGCTTCATGTCCCAGTACTCCCGGAATAAACCGGGAAACGGAGTCAATCAGCGTCATTGCTGGTAACTCACCACCACTGAGAACGTAATCGCCGATTGACCATTCTTCGTCAATTTCGGTTTGGATCACGCGCTCATCTATACCTTCGTAGCGACCGCACACCAGAATCAATTTTTGATTCGTTGCCAGTTCGCTGACGCCCGCTTGATCAAGCTTGCGTCCCTGTGGTGACAGATAAATCACCTTTGCGCCTTCACCCGCCGCGGCTTTTGCTGCATGAATGGCGTCCCGCAAGGGTTGCACCATCATTAACATCCCCGGTCCGCCGCCGTAAGGACGATCGTCCACGGTACGGTGCCGGTCATGCGTGAAGTCGCGAGGACTCCAGCTCTGGATGCTCAGCAGGCCATTTTTAACTGCCCGGCCAGTTACCCCGTAATCGGTAATTGCGCGGAACATTTCAGGAAACAGGCTAATTATGCCAATCCACATAGCGCCGTCTTTTACCGTTTATCCGGTGGTTTAAAAACCAGGATCCCAATCTACTTCGATTGAACGAGTAGTGAGATCGACTTTCTTGATAACCTGCCCATCGAGGAACGGTACGAGACGTTCCTTGATACCAAACGCATCTTTCAGGTTTGCCTTAATGACGAGAACGTCATTAGATCCGGTTTCCATCATATCGACGACTTTACCGAGATCGTAGCCTTCAGTGGTTACTACCTGGCAGCCCATCAGGTCTTTCCAGTAGTAGTCCCCCTCTTCAAGCTGAGGCAGCTGCGATGAATCCACGACAATTTCACAATTCGTCAGCAGGTTCGCCGCATCACGATCGTCAACGCCTTTCAGCTTGATGATCATGTCCTGATTGTGGTGCTTCCAGCTTTCCAGCTGGACTTGCTGCCACTGACCCGCCTTCTGGATAAACCAGGGCTGATAGTCAAAAATGCTTTCGGCGTCTTCGGTGGAAGAAAACACTCTGAGCCACCCACGAATACCGTAAGACGAACCCATTTTTCCCAAAACGATGGGATCAACAGGTGCTTGCGCGGTGAGTTGTTTGCTCATCATGACCACCGTGACAGATTAAGCTGCTTTGTTTACTTCTTTGATCAGCGCAGCAACGCGATCAGAAATAGTTGCGCCCTGGCCAACCCAGTGAGCGATGCGATCCAGATCCAGGCGAGTGCCTTCTTCTTTTTCGCTAGCGATTGGGTTGAAGAAACCAACGCGCTCGATGAAGCGACCGTTGCGTGCATTACGGCTGTCAGCGACAACAACCTGGTAGAACGGACGCTTTTTAGCGCCGTGACGTGCTAAACGAATAGTTACCATAACATCCTCTTGTGTGAATAAAACAACCGGACCCCATCGAGGAACGGAGTCCGGTGTCATATTAAAAGCCCGAAAATTTTACTGATTTCTGGAGAAAATGCAATCAGCAGTTAATAACTCTGTCGCATAAGGTCATTTAGCGACCAGGAAATCCCGGCGGCATCATCCCCTTCATGCTTCTCATCATCTTCGCCATTCCGCCCTTCTTCATTTTCTTCATCATGCGCTGCATGTCGTCGAACTGCTTCAGAAGGCGGTTAACGTCCTGCACCTGCATACCGCAACCGGCAGCGATACGACGCTTACGCGAACCTTTGATGATTTCTGGCTTAGCGCGCTCTTTCATCGTCATCGAGTTGATGATGGCTTCCATACGCACCAGCACTTTATCGTCCATCTGCGACTTAACATTATCCGGGATCTGCCCCATGCCCGGCAGCTTGCCCATCAGGCTAGCCATGCCGCCCATATTTTTCATCTGGCGCAGTTGCTCAAGAAAATCGTTGAGATCGAAGCCGTCGCCTTTTTTCAGCTTGCTGGCTAATTTCTCTGCCTGCGCGCGGTCAACTTTGCTTTCGATATCTTCGATCAGCGACAGTACGTCGCCCATGCCGAGAATACGCGACGCGATGCGGTCCGGATGGAACGGCTCCAGCGCCTCAGTTTTCTCGCCAACACCGAGAAACTTGATCGGTTTGCCAGTGATGTGACGAATAGAGAGCGCCGCACCGCCGCGGGCATCGCCGTCCACTTTGGTCAACACTACGCCGGTAAGCGGTAACGCTTCATTGAATGCTTTTGCCGTATTGGCCGCATCCTGACCGGTCATGGCGTCAACCACAAACAGGGTTTCAACCGGGTTAATCGACGCATGGACTTGTTTGATCTCGTCCATCATCGCTTCGTCAACGTGCAGACGACCAGCGGTATCCACCAGCAGCACGTCGTAGAATTTCAGTTTGGCTTCTTTCAGCGCCGCGTTAACGATATCTACCGGCTTCTGACCAACATCAGAAGGGAAGAAATCAACGCCCACCTGCTCTGCCAGCGTCTCAAGCTGTTTGATTGCCGCCGGGCGATAAACGTCGGCAGAAACCACCAGCACTTTCTTCTTGTGCTTCTCGCGCAGGAACTTACCGAGTTTACCAACGCTGGTTGTTTTACCGGCACCTTGCAGGCCCGCCATCAGCACGACCGCAGGCGGTTGCGCCGCCAGGTTCAGGGTCTGGTTCTCTTCGCCCATCGCCGCAACCAGTTCGTTACGGACGATTTTGACGAACTCCTGCCCCGGCGTCAGGCTCTTATTAACTTCATGACCAACCGCTTTCTCTTTTACGCGATTGATAAACTCACGCACTACCGGCAGAGCGACGTCCGCCTCCAGCAGCGCCATGCGCACTTCGCGCAGCGTATCTTTTACGTTGTCTTCAGTGAGGCGTCCACGGCCACTGATATTGCGCAGCGTGCGCGACAAACGATCGGTTAAATTATCAAACATTGTCTCTCGCCTGAGGTGGAAACGGTTGGCCGCAATCGCGACACATCATCAGTATTTTGCCGCAGTATAACATGAAGGCGTCTTTGTTGTTATGCAACGGTTGGAGCAGCGTTCACCTGACGCTATACTGCTTCTCTTTCTTATTGCTCAAACTGTCGACATCACTATGCCCGTTTTTGCTCTGCTCGCGCTTGTCGCCTACTCCGTCAGTCTTGCGCTGATTGTTCCCGGTCTGCTGCAAAAAAACGGCGGCTGGCGGCGCATGGCTATTATTTCTGCGGTCATTGCGCTGGTCTGCCACGCAATCGCTCTGGAAGCCCGCATCCTGCCCGACGGTGATAGCGGACAAAACCTCAGCCTGCTGAACGTTGGTTCATTGGTCAGTTTGATGATCTGTACGGTAATGACCATTGTGGCTTCTCGCAATCGTGGCTGGTTGCTGCTACCCATTGTCTATGCCTTTGCGCTTATCAACCTGGCGCTGGCGACCTTCATGCCCAATGAATACATCACCCATCTGGAAGCAACGCCTGGGATGCTGGTGCACATTGGCTTATCGCTCTTTTCCTATGCCACGCTAATTATCGCCGCCCTGTACGCGCTGCAACTGGCGTGGATTGATTACCAACTGAAGAACAAGAAGCTGGCATTTAACCAGGAAATGCCGCCATTGATGAGTATCGAGCGTAAAATGTTCCACATCACGCAGATTGGCGTGGTGCTGCTAACGCTCACGCTTTGCACTGGCCTGTTCTACATGCACAACCTATTTAGCATGGAAAATATCGACAAGGCTGTGCTCTCTATCGTGGCGTGGTTTGTCTATATTGTGCTGCTGTGGGGACATTACCATGAAGGATGGCGTGGACGCCGCGTCGTCTGGTTTAACGTTGCGGGCGCGGTAATTCTGACACTGGCCTACTTCGGCAGCCGAATTGTCCAGCAGTTAATCAGCTAAACCCAGAAAAGGAGTTTCCCCTGGAACACATTTCTACTACTACGTTGATCATTATTCTGATCATCATGGTGGTCATTTCAGCCTATTTTTCCGGGTCCGAAACCGGAATGATGACCCTCAACCGCTATCGTCTGCGACATATGGCGAAACAGGGTAATCGCTCGGCCAAACGCGTCGAAAAATTGCTGCGTAAGCCAGACCGCCTGATAAGCCTGGTGTTAATCGGCAATAACCTGGTCAATATTCTTGCCTCCGCGCTCGGCACTATTGTTGGGATGCGTTTGTACGGCGATGCGGGCGTGGCAATTGCGACTGGTGTGCTGACTTTTGTCGTACTGGTATTTGCTGAGGTATTGCCGAAAACCATTGCCGCGCTGTACCCGGAAAAAGTCGCTTATCCGAGTAGTTTTCTGCTGGCTCCGCTGCAAATTTTGATGATGCCGCTGGTCTGGTTGCTGAATGCTATCACCCGTATGCTGATGCGCATGATGGGTATCAAAACCGATATCGTGGTTAGCGGCTCTTTGAGCAAAGAAGAGTTGCGCACTATCGTGCACGAATCACGCTCACAAATTTCCCGTCGCAATCAGGATATGCTGCTGTCGGTGCTCGATCTGGAAAAAATGACCGTTGATGACATCATGGTGCCGCGCAGTGAAATTATCGGTATTGATATCAACGATGACTGGAAATCGATTCTGCGCCAACTCTCCCACTCACCTCACGGGCGCATCGTGCTCTACCGTGATTCGCTGGACGACGCCATCAGTATGCTGCGAGTACGTGAAGCCTGGCGGTTGATGTCGGAGAAAAAAGAGTTCACCAAAGAAACCATGCTGCGCGCCGCGGACGAGATCTATTTTGTGCCGGAAGGTACGCCGCTCAGCACGCAGTTGGTAAAGTTTCAGCGCAACAAAAAGAAAGTCGGCCTGGTCGTCAACGAGTATGGAGACATTCAGGGGCTGGTGACGGTTGAAGATATTCTGGAAGAGATTGTCGGCGATTTCACTACGTCGATGTCTCCAACACTTGCCGAAGAGGTCACGCCGCAAAACGACGGTTCGGTGATTATCGATGGCACCGCCAACGTGCGGGAAATCAACAAAGCCTTTAACTGGCATCTACCGGAAGATGATGCCCGCACGGTTAATGGCGTCATTCTTGAGGCACTGGAAGAGATCCCTGTCGCAGGCACCCGCGTGCGTATTGGCGAGTACGATATAGATATTCTCGACGTACAGGACAATATGATTAAGCAGGTAAAAGTTTTTCCTGTGAAACCGCTGCGCGAGAGTGTGGCGGAGTAACGAAAACGGCCCTGCATTCGCATGCAGGGCCGTGAATTATTACGAAAACAGAAATTACGCTTTTGCTTTCGCTACAGTTACCATCGCCGCACGAATCGTACGACCATTCAGCGTATAACCCTTCTGCATAATGCCCAGTACGTTACCTGGCGCAACGTCATCAGATTCCACCATTGCGATAGCCTGATGCACATTCGGGTCCAGCGGCACGTTAGTTTCGGCGATCACTTCAACACCAAACTTACGCACAACATCCAGCATCGACTTCAGCGTCAGCTCAATGCCTTCAACCATCGCAGACATATCCGGGTTAGCTTTATCAGCCACTTCCAGCGCACGATCCAGGCTATCAATCACCGGCAGCAATTCGTTGATGAATTTCTCCAGCGCGAATTTGTGGGCTTTTTCAATATCCAGTTCAGTACGTCGACGCAGGTTTTCCATTTCGGCTTTTACACGCAAAATGCCGTCACGTTCACGGGTCTGGGCTTCAGCCAGCTGAGCTTCGAGATTCGCAATTTTTTCATCGCGCGGATCCACCTGCTCAGCAGAAGCTTCTGGCTCAACTGCCTCAATCTCTTCGTGCTGATCCATGATAATTTCTTCCGGGGCTTGCCCCTCAGGCGTTTTCTGTTCTTTACTACTCATGAATTTCTCCGCGTTTTTTTCGCATTCATCTCGCTAACTTCGCTTATTATGGGGATCAGTTTCAGGGTTTCAAGGGAAGCACTCACATTGTCATCAATCTTCGCAACAAGGACCTCGGAAAAATGAATAATCATTTCAAGTGTATTGGCATTGTGGGACACCCACGGCACCCCACTGCACTGACAACACATGAAATGCTCTACCGCTGGCTGTGCACAAAAGGTTACGAGGTCATCGTTGAGCAACAAATCGCTCACGAACTGCAACTGAAGAATGTGAAAACTGGCACGCTCGCGGAGATTGGGCAACTAGCTGATCTCGCGGTAGTCGTTGGTGGCGACGGTAATATGCTGGGCGCGGCACGCACACTCGCCCGTTACGATATTAAAGTTATTGGAATCAACCGTGGCAACCTGGGTTTCCTGACTGACCTTGACCCCGATAACGCCCAGCAACAGTTAGCCGATGTGCTGGAAGGCCACTACATCAGCGAGAAACGTTTTTTGCTGGAAGCGCAAGTCTGTCAGCAAGATTGCCAGAAACGCATCAGCACCGCGATAAATGAAGTGGTGCTTCATCCAGGCAAAGTGGCGCATATGATTGAGTTCGAAGTGTATATCGACGAGATCTTTGCGTTTTCTCAGCGATCTGATGGACTAATTATTTCGACGCCAACAGGCTCCACCGCCTATTCCCTCTCTGCAGGCGGTCCTATTCTGACCCCCTCTCTGGATGCGATTACCCTGGTGCCCATGTTCCCGCATACGTTGTCAGCACGACCACTGGTCATAAACAGCAGCAGCACGATCCGTCTGCGTTTTTCGCATCGCCGTAACGACCTGGAAATCAGTTGCGACAGCCAGATAGCACTGCCGATTCAGGAAGGTGAAGATGTCCTGATTCGTCGCTGTGATTACCATCTGAATCTGATTCATCCGAAAGATTACAGTTATTTCAACACATTAAGCACCAAGCTCGGCTGGTCAAAAAAATTATTCTAATTTTACGCCAGCCTCTTTACTGTATATAAAACCAGTTTATACTGTACACAATAACAGTAATGGTTTTTCATACAGGAAAACGACTATGTTGGCACAACTGACCATCAGCAACTTTGCTATCGTTCGTGAGCTTGAGATTGATTTTCATAGCGGCATGACCGTAATAACTGGCGAGACCGGCGCGGGTAAATCTATTGCAATAGATGCCCTCGGTCTTTGTCTCGGTGGTCGCGCTGAAGCCGACATGGTGCGTACCGGCGCTGCTCGCGCTGACCTGTGCGCCCGTTTTTCTCTGAAAGATACGCCAGCGGCTCTGCGCTGGCTGGAAGAAAACCAGCTTGAAGACGGGCATGAATGTTTGCTTCGTCGCGTGATCAGCAGCGATGGTCGCTCCCGTGGTTTCATCAACGGTACAGCTGTTCCTCTGTCACAACTGCGCGAACTGGGTCAGTTGCTGATTCAGATCCATGGTCAGCACGCTCATCAATTACTCACCAAACCTGAGCACCAAAAATTCCTGCTTGATGGCTATGCCAATGAAACCTCTCTACTGCAGGAAATGACCGCACGTTATCAGTTGTGGCATCAAAGCTGCCGTGACCTCGCGCATCATCAACAGTTAAGTCAGGAACGCGCCGCCCGTGCGGAACTGCTGCAATACCAATTAAAAGAACTTAACGAATTTAATCCGCAGCCCGGAGAGTTTGAACAAATCGACGAAGAGTACAAACGTCTGGCGAACAGCGGTCAATTGCTGACCACCAGCCAGAATGCATTGGCATTAATGGCCGACGGTGAAGACGCAAACCTGCAAAGTCAGCTTTACACGGCTAAACAACTGGTGAGCGAATTGATTGGCATGGACAGCAAACTGTCCGGCGTACTTGATATGCTGGAAGAAGCTACCATCCAGATTGCTGAAGCCAGCGATGAACTGCGCCACTACTGCGATCGTCTGGATCTCGATCCCAACCGACTATTTGAACTTGAACAGCGCATCTCAAAACAGATTTCGCTGGCACGTAAACATCACGTCAGCCCTGAGGCATTGCCACAGTATTACCAGTCGCTACTGGAAGAACAGCAGCAACTGGACGATCAGGCCGACTCACAAGAAACGCTTGCGCTGGCGGTAACGAAACATCATCAGCAGGCACTGGAAATCGCGCGCGCATTACACCAACAACGCCAGCAATATGCAGAAGAACTTGCACAGCTGATCACCGACAGTATGCATGCGCTCTCAATGCCGCATGGGCAGTTTACGATCGATGTTAAATTTGACGAGCATCACCTGGGCGCTGACGGTGCCGATCGTATTGAGTTTCGGGTAACCACCAACCCAGGTCAGCCAATGCAGCCTATTGCCAAAGTCGCATCCGGTGGTGAATTGTCCCGCATCGCACTGGCAATCCAGGTCATCACGGCGCGTAAAATGGAAACCCCGGCACTGATTTTTGATGAAGTGGATGTAGGGATTAGCGGTCCAACAGCGGCAGTTGTCGGCAAACTGCTGCGTCAACTCGGCGAATCAACTCAGGTGATGTGTGTTACCCACCTGCCACAAGTCGCGGGATGTGGTCATCAACACTATTTTGTCAGCAAAGAAACCGATGGTGCGATGACAGAAACGCATATGCAATCCCTGAATAAAAAAGCGCGGTTACAAGAGCTGGCGCGCCTGCTTGGTGGCAGTGAAGTCACACGTAATACACTGGCGAATGCGAAAGAACTGCTTGCAGCGTAAACTTTTTTCCTGCTTCACGGTCAGAGTAAACAGCAAAACGCCGTAAGACCGGAAAGCAAAAGGTTTTAAAGTGATGAAAGGTCTATTATCATCGGCATATTACAGATGAGCCACGTACTGCTCGGGCCCGAAAAGGAATCAAATCACTATGCGCTGTAAAACGCTGACTGCTGCAGCAGCAGTACTATTGATGTTGACCGCAGGCTGTTCCACTCTGGAGCGAGTGGTTTACCGTCCTGACATCAACCAGGGGAACTATCTGACCGCTAACGACGTATCCAAAATACGTGTTGGCATGACGCAACAACAAGTTGCGTACGCATTGGGTACACCGCTGATGTCCGATCCATTTGGTACGAATACCTGGTTCTATGTCTTCCGCCAGCAACCAGGTCATGAAGGTGTAACGCAGCAAACGCTGACGCTGACCTTTAACAGTAGCGGTGTGTTGACCAATATTGATAACAAACCTGCGCTGAGTGGTAACTAATAATAAAGTTGCTCTCAAAGACGTTAAAAAAGGTGCTCAATGAGCACCTTTTTTCTGTCTGTTATTTATTCGCTGATTTTTCTGCTCGTTGCCTGCGAAGCTCTTTCGGATCGGCAATGAGAGGGCGATAAATCTCCACCCGATCGCCATCATGCACACTATCGCTTAGTTTTGCCGGACGGCTGTAAATGCCGACTTTGTTTTTAGTTAAATCGATATCGGTACGCAATTCCAGCAAGCCACTGGCGCGAATAGCTTCTTCAACCGTCGCGCCCTCCTGCAGCGTCACGCGCTGCAGGTACTGCTTCTCAGGTAGCGCATAAGCCACCTCAACGGCAATTTTACCTGGCACTGTAAACCTCTTTCGCACGAACCGTAAAAGCCTGGACCATATTAGCCGCCAGCTCTTTAAACACGCGACCAAAGGCGAGTTCAATCAACTTATTGGTAAACTCAAAGTCGAGATGAAACTCGATACGACACGCCTCCTGGCTCAGCGGCGTAAACTTCCATCCACCAATCAATTTCTTGAACGGCCCATCCACCAGATTCATAAGAATACTTTGGTTACTGGTCAACTGGTTGCGGGTAGTAAACGTTTTGCTGATCCCAGCCTTAGAGACATCTACCGCCGCAGTCATCTGCCCAGGAGTGGACTCCAGAATCCGACTTCCGGTACAACCCGGCAAAAACTGAGGATAAGACTGAACGTCATTCACTAACTGATACATTTGCTCCGCGCTGTAGGGTACCAGTGCGGTCCGGCTAATCTGAGGCATAACAATTTCCATCAACAAAAATCCAACAAATAATATCATTTATCCTGCTGTAAAAAAAACGCTATCCCGGCGCTGGGTAACATCGGGTTCATGCTAAGATAGAGCCTTGTCCCCCGCAGGATTGATATGGGGTGTTTTCGATTTCAGATTACCGATGATTCACGACGCTTATGACGAAGAAAAAAGCACATAAACCTGGTTCAGCGACCATCGCGCTTAACAAGCGCGCCCGTCACGAATACTTTATCGAAGAAGAGTTCGAAGCGGGACTTGCCCTGCAAGGCTGGGAAGTTAAATCCCTGCGCGCAGGAAAAGCCAATATCAGCGACAGCTATGTCCTTCTGCGTGACGGAGAAGCGTTCCTGTTTGGCGCAAACATCACGCCAATGGCAGTGGCCTCCACGCATGTGGTGTGCGATCCTACCCGTACCCGCAAGTTACTTCTCAACCAGCGCGAACTGGACTCATTGTACGGTCGCGTCAATCGAGAAGGCTATACCGTAGTGGCGCTCTCCCTGTACTGGAAAAATGCCTGGTGCAAAGTGAAAATCGGCGTCGCCAAAGGTAAGAAACAGCACGATAAACGTTCAGATATCAAAGAGCGCGAATGGCAGGTGGATAAAGCGCGTATCATGAAAAACGCCCACCGTTAAACCTGCACTCCAATTATTGACCAGTTCCTCACCGCGCCTCCCTCTCCGGCGGCGCGAATGAACATCTTATTGGCTATCACATCCGACACAAATGTTGCCATCCCATTGCTTAATCGAATAAAAATCAGGCTACATGGGTGCTAAATCTTTAACGATAACGCCATTGAGGCTGGTCATGGCGCTCATAAATCTGGTATACTTACCTTTACACATTGGGGCTGATTCTGGATTCGACGGGATTTGCGAAACCCAAGGTGCATGCCGAGGGGCGGTTGGCCTCGTAAAAAGCCGCAAAAAATAGTCGCAAACGACGAAAACTACGCTTTAGCAGCTTAATAACCTGCTTAGAGCCCTCTCTCCCTAGCCTCCGCTCTTAGGACGGGGATCAAGAGAGGTCAAACCCAAAAGAGATCGCGTGGAAGCCCTGCCTGGGGTTGAAGCGTTAAAACTTAATCAGGCTAGTTTGTTAGTGGCGTGTCCGTCCGCAGCTGGCAAGCGAATGTAAAGACTGACTAAGCATGTAGTACCGAGGATGTAGGAATTTCGGACGCGGGTTCAACTCCCGCCAGCTCCACCAAATAAATCAAGGGGTTACGTGAAAGCGTAGCCCCTTTTTCTTTGGTAATGGCGGCAAAATGGCGACAGACTTTTGCGTCCATCTTGCCTGTCGCCATCTTGAAATCATGCAAAGAGGTTTCACATGGAAGAACTTCACTTTGTTTACATCAATGCAAATGGTCGTATCGCTGTTCACTCTATACAGAGCATCAGTTATAGCGAAAATCATATACAGGGCATTTGTAAGAACACCGATCGAATAAAAACCTTCCGAAAAGACCGCATTCTTAAACAGTACGATTCACCAGAACAAGCCATTCAGGAATGCGCGTCAATCCTCCCCGAAAGCTACTCACATCTCACTAAGCAGTCTGGTCCGAAAAAAAATACATTCGATGTGTGTTTCACCGGATTTAAGAAAGCAGATAAAGAAAGATTGGTTGATAAGGCGAATGAACAAGGATTAACGGTAAGAACCTCTATAACCCAAAGCCTTCAGATGCTCTGTTGCGGTTACAATGCAGGCCCATCAAAAGTATCGGCAGCCAGGATGAAAGGCACAATCATCATAGATGAGCCTGGCTTTATACATTTTCTTGAAACGGGTGAGATCCCAGATGAATAAAAACCTGCCGTAGCAGGTTCTCTTTCTCAAAAATTCATATGCCCCTGACCACCTGGCAATGGATGTGGAGGAGCAGTAGCAATCAGTGCGGGTGTCACAATAAACCGGACCACTGTTTCATGAGTAACAAAAGTGCTCCCGCAGTTAATATTTTGGCACTGGCAGTAACGCTCTTTGGTGCTTTCAGTTACTTGAAAACTGCTCCTTGTGTGTGCCGCATGACCACACTTTGGACAATTCATCATATCCAGATCCCTACCTTTGCTATCAGAATCATTGTAATGATACACAAAATATCAATATTGAGAACACTTTATTCCATTTCGAGATCATCAATCTTCACTTCGAGTTCAATACTGGTTGTAAAACCGTTATCCGGGCTGACGGTATGTGTCAGAGTCGTAATGGTCCATTCCGCATCATCTATCGGCTGTTTAAAACCACTGACCTTCACAGGCATTTCCGTGTAGAGATCTGCCCGCCCTTCTGCCAGTTGTAGCGAAAATGACGCAACGCCGCGTTGCAGGCGTTCCCACTGCATTTTCGCCGCTCGTTCGGCGTTGCTCCGGTTGGCATAAGTGCGATTAAGTACCAGCACGTTTTCATCCGTACCCACCAGGTAATCACCCTGCTTCGCTTCTGGCTCTTTCTTCTGCTTCTTAGTTCTGCGCTTACGCTTCACCGTGGTGCTTTCTTTCTTCGCAGGTTCGCGGGTATGCAACCAGCTGGCAATTACGCCCGTGTAGGCTCCGCGATCTGCCAGGGTAAATCGGTGACTGTCGCCGTCCTTGCGTGTGATAGTGATCACTGGCAGAGGTTTACCAGTGGCGCTTTTGCCCTGCCCCTGCCGGATGAATAACAGATTGCCATTTTTCACCGACGCGATGGCACCGTACTGTCGCGCCAGCCGCATCAGAAAACTGCCGTCACTCTCATTAGTCTGGTCTATATGCTCCACGGGCTTATCCGACAGGTCTTTACCCAGTGCCATCTTCAGCTTGTGCCGCGCGGCTATTTCCTTCACCACTTCCCCGACGGTGGTCTTATGCCACGATTTTTCACGGCGGGTAACAGGGAGTTTATTATTCAGGCATCTCAGATATCCAGCTCAGCAAGCAATGGTGTTATTACCTTCCCATCCGCATTTCCAAATGCGTGTATTGCGATTTTTGCGCATGACTTTGCGACAGCGTCTACGGATTTATCGAATGTTCGGTTCTATATGCCAGGAAGAACATCAGCATCATGGACAGGGCAAAATATGAGTACAGGCAGTGAATCATCACCTGCAACATGGTGTTGGCTGGCAATTGGCTGGTAAATGGAGAAAACAATGAAATATTTTACATCTGCTCCGATTGCTCTTTATAACCCCGATATATCCTCTTATATACCCGGTGACGCAGTAGAAATCAGTGATGAAGTATATGACGCACTTATTGCTGGTCAGGAGGCAGGAAAGAATATTACGGCAGACAGTAACGGACTGCCTGTACTGGCAGAACCCGCACAACCAACTCATGATGAATTGGTTGCAGCATCTGAATTAATGAAACAGCATCTGATTGATGCTGCTATGGCTTCCATCAGTCTGATTCAGCTGAAATTGCAGGCCGGACGTAAACTGACGCAGGCAGAAACAACCCGCCTTAACGCTGTGCTGGATTACATTGACGCGGTGACGGCAACAGATACCAGCACCGCGCCGGATGTCACAGCATCATTATCAGCAGGCGTCACCGTCAGGCGTGTCACGTTGTAGTTGGCAGCGAGCTGGTCAAGATCGCCGCCCATCGCGTAAGCCACCATCACCGCCTGCGCGGCTTCGTTAATGCGCTGGCGCAGAAGCAACTCACGGTAAACGTTCTCCTGCAACAATTTAGTGGCGGGTTCAGATTCCAGTTCCAGCGTGCGGATCACTGCTTCCTGCTCATCTTTCGGATGAAGCGCCACAAATTCTGCCTTGCGTTCGGCAAGCAGCGTCTCAAAGTCCGGCACATCCACAATCTGCGGTGCAGGCAACTGCGAAAGGTCAATCACTGCCATTCTCTGCTCCTGTTGATACGGAAAGGGACACAGGCACACCGTTATTCCGCCGCCCGGTCAGCTCCACCACCATTGAACCGTCAAAATTGCTGTTGATGGTGATGGAATCCAGCGTCAACCGTGGCTCCCAGCGACTCAGCGCCACATACACTGCCGACATGACCTGCAGGCGTAATGCCGGATTTTGTGGCTGATCTATCAGTGCCGACAGCAGGGAACCATATTCCCGGCGGGCAATACGGCTACCCTGCGGTGTCAGCAGAATGTCCCGCACCGACTGGCGCAGATGATCAATATCAGTAATGACTTTGCCGCTGGTATTGTTCATCCCGCTATAAAGCGTCATACCGGGCCTCCGGTTGTATCGCCGCCTTTCAGGACGCCAGTATGCTGATGCGCATCAACCACGATCCCGTTAGAACTCATCGCTCCGCCGCCCTGGGTAACGCCACCATTGATCACCACTTCGCTGTTAATGCGCGTGCGGTCAGCCTCCAGTACAAACTCACTGGTTTTCATGGTGATGTTGTCAGCAGCCTCAATGACCATTGATTTGATGCCCCTGACATACCAGCGCCCGGTGGCGGGTTCGTATTCAAACCAGCCACCGTCAGGATGTTCTGTCACGCAGGCGTCCGCCGACGTCGACGGTGGTGCGAACTGATTCGAATAGACAGCGGGCAGCGCAAAGGCGGTTTCCAGATTGCCGCCCAGACTCAGCAGCACCACCTGCTCACCTTCCGATGGTCGCCACCATGTACGGGCATTCCCGGCACGCAGCGTCAGCCAGCTGATCCAGTTGGTTTCAAGCTCGCCCGTTTTCACCCGGCAAAGCCAGTTTTCCCTGTCCACTTCGGTGACTACCCCTGTGCGGATCAGGTTGGTGATAAGGCGCATGATTTCGGTTAATTGTGCGTTCATAGGGAAAGGTTGCCATCAGGGGAAGAAAGGCGGCAGTGCTGCAACTTGTATCAGTGCTGATACAAAGATCACCCCGCCAGCCATTGCAGAATCATGTCGCGGGTCATTGCCTCAACATCATCATTTACACCCAGAAGGCGACGCTCTGCGTAACGCACCTCCGGTCCCTTACGACTGACGCGATCTCGCAGGCCGTAATGGTGAACGCGGGCAATGCGCTGCACCTTGCCTTCAAACTGCACGCTGGCAGAGTCGGTGCTGGCAGCAGTTTTCAGGTATTTTGTGGTGCGCAGCTTTGCAAACATCTGACGTTTGATACGGCCTTTTTTACTGCGTGCTGTTACCCGTCGCGGTTCATAGCTGCTGCCGTCAGGGTTGCGCTGCATCCTGATATTCTGCTGCTGTGTCCGGCGAAGTTCCTGCGCCAGCTGGCGCATCATGCGGCTTCTCGAGGCTGGTTCCAGATTCGCCAGCAAGGCACTCAGCCAGTCGTCCACCTTCTGCAGTTCAGCCACGTTTCACCGTCCACATTTCTTCAGGTGCATCAGGTTCCGCTATAGCTTCAACGCTCGACACACTGCCGTCAGTGCTGACCAGCACACGTTCCGTCAGTTGCAGGTTCAGGCTGATATCACAGACATCGTTGCGCAGAATATCCACCTCAAAGGTGAATAGCTTTTCCCGTAACGCCGGGTTATTGATGGCATCGGGCTGGTTATCCCTCAGCCACAGCAAAACCGGGGCCATCAGCAGATTCTGGTCGCCGCTGAAATCCTCAATCACCGCGTTCAGTGTGTAACGGTACTCCCACGACATGGAGCTGGCCCCCGTGGCAACCAGCGAACCGTTATCCACAAACAGATGCAGTTTGTCCGGGTTATTGCGGACATAAGGCACCGCTTTATTGAGGGCGTGGCGCAGGGATTGTGGTTTGTTCACTGTTTCGCTCCTGACACGCAATAATCATGTCCACTTTGTCTGCACAGACCGCCCAGGCGGCCTCCGTTTCATCCAGCAACGCGTTCAGATCACCGTTAGTGCGCGGCGTTGCCTGATCCAGCCGACACGGCGTCACTCGCGGACAACCACTGACGGTAAGCCATACCTCCGGTGAGTGCCGGACGTTTCCGCAGCCGGATAATGTCAGCAGGCAAAGGAGTATCAGCCCAGCGGCGTAAATCCTCGTTCTCACGTTTCAGTTCCTCGATCCGGTGTTGTCGTTGTCTCAGCAGCGTGCTGGTCTGTTCTGCTTCGGCATAGAGCCGCGCCTGCTCCCGGTTATTGGTTTCAGTCAGAATGGACAGGCTGATAAGCTGGCTGTTGCTCTTTGCCAGTGCCTGGCTTTTGCTCTGCAGCTCGTCTGCCTGCGTGCTGATGGTCTGGCTGGCATCAGCCAGCCGCCACGTCTGCCAGCCCAGCGCCGCCAGTAATAACGTCAGCACAACCAGCAGCAACCGGTTCATGCTGCTACCTGTTGCGCCATCTGATTACGGGTGATCCAGAAGGCAATAACGGTCAGCAGATAAAAGACCAGGGTAATAGCCCACCCCGTCCAGGCGAGACTTACAACAATCAGCAATCGCATCACCCAACTGGTAAATACGTTTTCTTTTCGGGTAATTGTCTTCAGCAAAGATGCCCTTAACTCCTGCCAGAGCGGGCCATTCTTAATTAACGCAGCCAGCGCTACCGGAATTACCGCCCATGTCAGCAAACAGGCTACCCAAACGCCGGACGCTGCCAGTACCGGAAAAATCCCCTGCGGATACACCATTGCTGCGATTAACAGCGCCATCCATAACATCAGAAACAGTCCGCTGATTAATTTCTTTTTCATTTCAGTTTGCTCCCTGTAAACACCAGGCCATCTCCCGCGCACGGCGGTTATCCAGCCCCTGATTAAAAACACCTTTCACATAAACCCAGCGCGGCAACTGTCGGCATGCATCCGCCCAGCGCCGCTGATTGAGCAATTTCACCAGCGTGGAACTACCAGCGTTGAATCTTCAGTCAGATCGGTAAGCAACCAAATTTCTGGTGCGGTTAATAAATGAGGCTGAGCTGGGTTCAGCTTGTTCCGCAGAATCTGCACATTCATGCCTGCACGTTCTGCCAGTTGCACCAGGTTGTGACGCAGTGCAAAAGCCCTACAGGCTTCATCGAAATGCGGATGTTTGGAAATCTTGTAATCAAACATGGTGCCCCCTTAGAAAGTTCCCATAATTGAACTTACTTACCAACAATGACGCGGAAGTTGGAATGACCGAGGGATTCACGGACCTGATCAGTTTTGTACATCAGATAACGAAGGCTTACGCGGCCTTTATTTTTTTCTTTCTTGACCATGTACTTAGCAAGTTGACCATGGTGAATTTTTTGGTAAACAGAGCCACGGGAAATGCCCTCCCACTCTGCGAACTCTGCAGGCGTAGCCATCTCTTTTGGTACACGAATTGAAATATCAGTACTCATAGTGCAGTATCTCTTACTTTGTGTGCGTGTTAGTTCGTTTTAGCCCGTCTCTTTAACTCTCATATCAAGAGACATGAAGACATTACGATCTTGATTCAAGATTGTCAAATGGAGATTACCAATGTTAAACATCAGAATGGGTTCCGATACGGGAGGTAAGGCAGCTATTGAGAGGCTGCTTAAGGCTTATGGATTCACAACTAAGCAGGCATTAAGCGAGCACCTGAATGTCTCAAAAAGTACTATGGCAAACAGAGTGTTACGTGACAGCTTTCCTGCTGACTGGATAATTCAGTGTGCACTAGAAACCGGTGTTTCGTTACTTTGGTTAGCCACAGGACAGGGAAGCATGAAAGAAGGATACGAGTCTGAGAAAAGATCTCATAACGAGAACAAACAAGCAATTAAACCGTTATCCAAACTCATAACTCCATCTATTCCTAAAGGAACCTTGGAAAATGGGCAACTCAGTATTGATGAAGAGATTTTCCTAGACCACAGCATATTACCTGCAGATTATGAAGAATCGATGTTCTTAGAAACCCCTACTGATTGTTATCTCATCGATAAATCAGTTAAACAAGTCAGCAATGGATTCTGGCTTATCAATATTGATGGAATGATTATTATTGCAAAAATCATGCGGATTCCCGGCAATAAAATTGTAGTAAATCAAGATGAAGCGTCTTTCGAGTGCTCTGCTGATGATGTGGAAGTTATTGGGCGTGCAGTCAAAGTAATAAAGAGTATCTAAACATGACTGTCAGAAAACAGCCAAACGGTAAATGGTTGTGCGAGTGCTATCCCAATGGACGCAATGGCAAGCGCGTGCGTAAGCAATTTGCTACGAAAGGCGAAGCCATTGCTTTTGAAAGCTTCACAATGGAAGAAGTGAACAAAAAACCATGGCTGGGGGAAAAGGAAGATCGGCGACACCTATCAGAATTAATTGAGCAGTGGTATTCCCTGTATGGTCAAACACTCGCAGACCCCAAGCGCCTCATGGCGAAACTTAGAATTATCTGTAATGGTCTAGGCGATCCCATCGCCTCAGAACTGACAGCTGGTGACTTTACGAAATACCGTGAAGCACGGTTAAAAGGTGAAGTACGAAATGAAGATGGCACGCTTATGTCGCCCGTTAAGCCCCGCACGGTAAACCTTGAACAGCGCAATCTATCATCGGTGTTCGGTACATTAAAAAAACTAGGACACTGGTCAGCACCAAACCCGCTGGCAGGACTTCCGACCTTCAAAATTGCCGAAGGTGAGCTAGCTTTTCTTTCCGCGGACGAAATCAAACGCCTGCTTAATGCCTGCGCCGAATCTCAAAATGCCAGCCTACTAATGATTGCAAAAATATGTTTGGCTACTGGTGCACGATGGAGTGAAGCAGAAAACCTGCAGGGTCACCAAATATCGAAATACCGAATTACTTATACAAAGACCAAAGGCAAGAAAAACAGAACAGTACCGATATCACAGGAACTGTATGACGAACTCCCGAAGAACAGAGGGAAGTTATTCACGCCATGTAGAAAAGCCTTTGAACGAGCAGTAAAGCGAGCCGGCATCGAGTTGCCAGAGGGCCAGTGCACCCACGTACTGCGCCATACATTCGCCAGCCATTTTATGATGAACGGCGGAAATATACTGGTACTGCGAGATATTCTTGGTCATGCTGACATAAAAATGACGATGGTTTACGCTCACTTTTCTCCGGATCATCTTGAAGATGCTGTAACAAAAAACCCTTTGTATACTTTGGTTTAACAAAATGAAAATTAAACTAACATCAATCATTGCCTATACCATTATATCTATTATTATTGCACTAGGTTTAGTGTATACCAATAGACCAAGAATCTTTGTTTTATTTAGCATATTTCATATCCTTGGTGTGGTTGTTATATTCTATTATTTCAACTGGTTAAAACTTAATGAGAAAAACCTATTAAAGCAGCCATTATTTATAGCTTCAATTATCATACCGTTAGAAATGTTTATTTTGTATGGCCTTTGGGCATGGAAAGGTCACAGTTTAGATTTTACGTCAGAAGGCTTTAATCAATTCTTAGATATCTCTAAATTACCATTGTTAATTTTAGCTTCTTCTGTTCCTCTTGCATCAATAGTAAATAATATACACAGAACAACTCAGACAGAGAATCAGATTGAAAAAACACAAAAACAAATCAATCTTGTAATTGAAAAGAATAAAACTGATTCTTATTACTCACATCTAAAAAGTTACGCGGATATTTTTAAAACACTACCGGCTTTTAAAATATCAAGATTAAACAAAAATGATGGAAGCACGGAATACATTGAATTATCTGTCGTTCATCCTTACACTCTCTACAAAAATATATTCAAATCATCTTCAATCGATAATGGATATAGCACCACGGTCGAAGATGGCTTCATAAAAAAAACAAAACACCTTTATAACAAAATAAACAAAAGCCTTACATCAAAAAATACTACTCATGATATCCAATTATCTAATCTGCAACTAATAGAATCACACATAATTGAACTATGCCGATTACTTGGGATTGACTATAAATACCAAGAACATCTATTTCTAATAATTTTTGAGAATCCCAAACATAATATAGAATCAATAACTATCTCATATAGTGATGAAAAACAACTTAAGCAAATGCTTTGGGGGCTAAGAAACATTCTCATTGAACTATATATTTTAATTGACGAAGACCCCAATATTTTTCTAGCAAGCAAAAATACTGGTAACGTCATCCCTGATTATGCCCTATATTTTGAAAATCTGTTTACACACATTCTCCCTATCTCAAATGAAATGCGTATGTGATGGCGACAAAATGGCGACAGCGAGTTAAAAATGGATAAAACCCCCAAACAAAGGAAAACACTAACCCACTGTTTTAAAATATAAACATCTGTTTTTCCTACAGTGATAATGGTATGTAGGAATTTCGGACGCGGGTTCAACTCCCGCCAGCTCCACCAAATATTGATGTACTGAAGTTCAGTAAAGTCTACTAAGCCCGCACAGCACAAGCTCTGCGGGCTTTTTTACGTCTATTGTAGTCTAGTGAGAATTGCTGAGAACTACGAGTTATGGCACCCTGAATGGGACCCACGAAGATGGGTCCTAAAATCGAGGGTCCCAAACATGGCCAAAATCGCTAAGAAGCTCACTGACACTGAAATCAAAAGCACCAAACCTGCCGAAAAAGAGGTTAACCTTTTTGACGGCGATGGTTTGCTGTTGCGAATCGCTCCCCTGGCGAAGGGAGGGAAGAAAAATTGGTATTTCAGATATGCAGTGCCTGTGACCAAAAAGCGAACTAAGGTGAGCTTAGGAACCTATCCTCACCTTACACTTGCGAAGGCACGAGCTTTACGTGATGAATACTTGTCGTTGCTTACAAATGGTATAGACCCCCAAGTTCATAACAACCAAAAAGCCAATGCACTGAAAGATGCCACGGAACATACATTTCAAGCAGTAGCCAAGAAGTGGCTTGATGAGAAAGTCAAAACGTCAGGCATCTCCCAAGATCATGCTAACGACATCTGGCGAAGCCTAGAGAGAAATATCTTTTCCACATTGGGTGATACCCCAATTAAGGAGATTCGCCCTAAAATGCTTAAACAGCATTTAGAACCCATAGAAAAACGAGGTGTCCTTGAAACACTTCGCCGCATCATATCCCGCCTGAATGAAATTTTCCGCTATGCAGCAACAGAAGAACTCATAGAATTCAACCCGGCAGACAACCTGGGGCAACGGTTCAGCAAGCCAAAAAAACAGAATATGCCAGCATTACCCCCTTCCGAACTCCCTCGCTTCTTGGTTGCTCTAAACAATGCTTCTATCCGTTTGGAAACAAGGCTACTGATTGAGTGGCAACTTCTCACATGGGTTCGCCCAGGTGAAGCTGTTCGCACAAGATGGTCAGATATTGATATTGAAACTGGCATGTGGAACATCCCGGCGGAGTTTATGAAAATGAAGAAGCCTCACAAAGTTCCACTGAGCAAAGAAGCTTTGCGAGTTTTGGATTTAATGAAAGTCATCAGCGGGCATAGAGAGTGGGTGTTCCCCAGTATCAAAGCTCCACTCAATCACATGCATGAACAAACAGCTAATGCGGCCATAATCCGTATGGGTTTCGGAGGTGAGCTTGTAGCTCACGGTATGCGATCCATTGCTAGAACGGCTGCTGAGGAGTCTGGCAAGTTTAGGACTGATGTCTTAGAAGCCGCCCTTGCCCACTCGAAGAAAGATGAAATAATTGCAGCCTACAATCGTGCAGAGTATCTCACTGAACGGGTGGTTCTCATGCAATGGTGGAGTGACTATGTTTCGTCTCAAAAATGCAAAGTTATTGCCGCATAACTCTCCCATGATGGATTAACTATCTTGATTTAGTTAAAGAATTAATAATCACACCATTAACCTATGTGGACTAAGCATAGCCATTTACAAATGGGGACATTGAGTCCACATAACGAAAGCTGTCGGTCATATCAGCTAAATAATTCACATCTCTTCTCGATTATCATACACCTCGAAGATCTACCAAATTCGCTCTAATCAATGATAAAACAGTTGAATTCGGTTGAAATTTGATCAATTTTATCCACTACATTGTATTGAATCATCCATGAGGTTTCGTGCATGGCTAGCGAAAATGACAAAAATCATAGAGTTAGGGTCGCGCAGTACTTGAGGATGTCTACCGACCATCAGCAATATTCTTTACATAATCAGTCCGAATATATCAAAGATTATGCTGAAAAGAACAATATGGAAATCGCTTATACCTACGATGATGCAGGTAAGAGCGGAGTCAGTATCGTAGGCAGGCATTCTTTGCAGCAGTTACTTAGCGATGTAGAACAAAAGAAAATAGATATACAGGCTGTATTATTTTATGATGTGAGCCGTTTTGGTCGTTTTCAAAATAGTGATGAAGCGGCATATTATTCCTTTCTATTTGAGAGAAATGGTGTAGATCTTATATATTGTTCCGAACCTATACCCACTAAAGATTTCCCTTTAGAGTCCTCTGTTATACTGAATATAAAAAGATCTAGTGCTGCATATCACAGCAGGAATCTATCTGAAAAGGTATTTATAGGGCAAGTAAATTTAATAAAGCTTGGTTATCATCAAGGCGGTATGGCTGGTTATGGGCTGAGACGTCTTTTAGTAGACGAAAATGGCATAGCTAAAGAAATATTGAGTTTCCGCAAAAGAAAGAGTATTCAAACAGATAGGGTAATATTAATTCCGGGACCAAAAAATGAAATAAAAATTGTAAATAGAATATATGATCTCTTTATAGATAATAACGTCCCAGAATTCATTATTGCTGAGAGATTAAATGAACAGAACATACCTGCAGAAAATGGAACATTATGGACTCGTGCAAAAATACATCAAATTTTGACAAATGAAAAATATATTGGAAACAACATATATAACAAAACCTCATCTAAATTAAAAAGTAGGCTTGTAAAAAACCCCAAACATGAATGGGTTAGATGTGACAAGGCATATAAACCTATTATTTCAAAGAAAAAATACAATAAAGCTCAAGAAATAATTCAGCTCCAATCCATTCATTTGACTAATGAAGATCTATTAGAAAAACTAAAACAAAAATTAGAATCTAATGGAAAACTATCAGGCTTTATCATTGATGAAGATGATACAGGCCCTTCATCTTCTGTTTATAGAACCCGATTTGGTGGTCTTTTAAGAGCATATACTTTGATTGGTTATAAGCCAGAACATGATTACAGCTATCTCAAAATAAATGAAGCACTAAGATCATTTTACTCAGAGATAATTGAGGATTTTAAGGGTGAAATTTTAAAAAGTAACTGTCATATAGACGAGTATAAATATGCCCCAATGCTTTACATCAATGATGAGTTTTTAATTTCCGTCCTTGTTACTAAATGCATACATATGAAATCAGGTAAACTTAGATGGAAAGTCCGGTTTGATAACTCACAGAAAGCAGACATAACAATTGTTATACGAATGAATTCACAAAATATTTCACCTCTTGATTTTTATATCATACCAAAGATTGAAAACGAATATAATAAAATGTGCATGACGGAAACAAACAACATTCGATTAGATCTCTATAGATTTGATAATCTTGATAAACTTCTACAAATTATTACTCGCATGAAAGTGAGGGAACTATATGCTGCCTGAAAAAAATGAATTCCCAATAATTCAAATTGAGATTGCAAAAATAAAATTTCTTAACCCACGAACAAGAAATAAGGTAGTGCATGAAGAAATAAAGGAAAGCATAAAAAAAAGAGGATTAAGCAAGCCAATAAGCGTAAGAGCTATTGATGAAGGCGATTTCAAATATGCTTTAATTTGTGGTCAAGGGAGAATAGAGGCTCTCGTTGCATTAGGTGAAACTATTATTCCAGCAATTATAAGAGATGTATCAGAAGAAGATGCTTACGTTATGAGTTTAGTTGAAAACATTGCAAGGAGAAGACCACGTTCTAATGAGTTATTACAGGTGATTAAAGACATGAAAATCAGAGGACTTTCAGACTCCGAAATAAGTGAGATTACTGGATATTCATCGAACTGGGTGAGCAGTATTAATATGCTACTTGATAAGGGAGAGCATAAACTTCTCTCAGCAGTCGAACGGGGTAATTTGCCTCTGTATCTCGCAGTGCAATTTGCAAGATGTGAAACTGAGGAAGCACAAGATATTCTTACCGAAGCATATGATAAAAAATTAATAAAAAGTCGGGACATTATAAAGATAAAACACATTCTAAATCAAAGAACAGTTGGGAATAAAGGTGCAAAAGCAGCCGGATTTTATTATCACAAACCATCAAAAAGGATGACTGCAGAGGAGTTGATTGAGCTTTATGAAAATAGTATCGCTGAACATAAATCTGTTTATAACAACTCAAAATTCATAAAAACCAACCTACTAATAGTAAATGAGATTTTTAACATCATAATGATGAATAAAAGCTTTCAACATATACTTGAACAAGAGAATCTTTCAGAACTACCATCTCAGATATTAACCCCAGTAAACAAAGAGGTATTAAAATGATTCAGATACGTTTTGGCGATAATTTTATTTACCTGGAAACTAATAAGTTAATTCCATCTAAGGAATTATTAGAAAACGTAAAGCGAAGCCATAAATATCATCAAATAGTTACCTCTATCGAAAGCTTAGGTATTATTGAACCAATAATAGTATTCTATGACAAAGATAAAGATGTCACTAAGATACTTGATGGCCATTTAAGGGTTGAGGCTTTAAAAGACTTAGGTATAGAAAAAGCTCCATGTATACTTTCGAGCATAGATGATGCTTTCACTCCTAACAAACAAGTGAATCATATAAATGTAGTTGAAGAACATAGAATGATAATTAAGTCTCTGGCAAAAGTATCAATTGAAAAACTTAGTGCTGCTTTGGGCATATCTGTTGATGCCATAAAAGATAAAGCGAATGTGATGAACGGCATAGATCCAAGTGTAATTGCGAAACTTTCTGATAAACCTATACCTAAGGCTACATTTGACGTTTTGAGGAAAATGAAGCCAATTCGCCAAATTGAAGCAGTCGGTACAATGATTAATTTTGATAATTATAGTAAAAAATTTGCAATGAGCATCTTGGATGCAACACCGGCATCGATGATAGTAAATAAAGGGAAAAACACTCCCTATAAAAAGGACATAAAAAAAACCATACTTCGTCTGGAACAAGAAATGGCAACAACTTCGGAAGAAACGAAAAAGCTTCAAACCGAGTATGGTTCAGATATGTTGAAATTCGTTATAATCCAGTCATATATTAATAAATTACTTGGCAATTCTAAAGTTCTTCATTGGTTCTTAGAAAACGAGGTTGATTATCTTAATGAGTTAAAAAGAATTTCTAGAATAAATTCTTTGGATGATAAGACTCTTACTGAAAACAGCAAGTCATAGTCATGGTTTTATATAGCCTAAATAAACCAAGAAGTATACTTACACAACGACCTTCACGCCGAAGAAGCTGTCAGATACGCCAGCAACCAAAGCATTACGTTTAAGTGTCAGTCATTGATACGAAGGGATAACTGCGTATCAGCAGCCGGACATTGAGTCGAATAAAGGCTGGTAGAGAGGGACAGTTCTGTGTCACCGGGAGATTCGTCAGAAACATCAGCGGCAGAACAGATGAACCAGCAATTGGTAGTGCACAGAAAACTCTCCAGTATTTAATTATTCAACTTAACACTAAAAAAAATCACATAGTTAATATCATAATTTTTCTTTGGTCTACGTATGCGAGAGATATTGTGGCTTTAACCGGGTATTAGGAGTCGTTTCAGATAAAAGATGTTCTTCGATTCGACTGGACTTGGTAATAGCAATAAGTAATCGTTAATATTGAAGGACGAAAGGCTACTTCAAAACAAAGTAACCTTTCCAATATTCCCATCTATGGGACAAGTGGTACATTAACTGCACATAGTGCAGGATACATATGACATAAAACTTTTTATTTATGGCATACATTATAAATAACTTGTATTTTATGAATGTCAATAGGTTCTTGTTTAATACTTTTAAAATTATTAATTGATTGTTTTTATTATAGCTTCGCTTGTACAAGCGAAGATCCTATTGTTCTTGAATGAATAATGCCAATTATAAGAGAAGCAAGGGCTAACTCTGCGAAGCCGCTGCGCTTGCTTCTTCGAGTTCCCCTTGCTTTTCTGCCCTTCGGTTATAAAAGAAGCCAAACTGCTACCAACCTTGAATCTCTATATTTTTGAATAGACAAACATTACCCGCTCCCTTAATCACCACTATCAAAAATAAAAAATCATCTTACAAATAACCCCATACACATCATTTTAGATTGCGACCTTATTAAATTAAAAATTCAACCTTAGATGGAATTTAATGTACAAGGAATGTCCTACTGTAACGGAGAATTTTAAACATTAAAAATTACAACTATGGTTTGTCATAGCCTGTACTGATCTTACCCAGCAATAGTGGACACGCGGCTAAGTGAGTAAACTCTCAGTCAGAGGTGACTCACATGACAAAAACAGTATCAACCAGTAAAAAACCCCGTAAACAGCATTCGCCTGAATTTCGCAGTGAAGCCCTGAAGCTTGCTGAACGCATCGGTGTTACTGCCGCAGCCCGTGAACTCAGCCTGTATGAATCACAACTCTACAACTGGCGCAGTAAACAGCAAAATCAGCAGACGTCTTCTGAACGTGAACTGGAGATGTCTACCGAGATTGCACGTCTCAAACGCCAGCTGGCAGAACGGGATGAAGAGCTGGCTATCCTCCAAAAGGCCGCGACATACTTCGCGAAGCGCCTGAAATGAAGTATGTCTTTATTGAAAAACATCAGGCTGAGTTCAGCATCAAAGCAATGTGCCGCGTGCTCCGGGTGGCCCGCAGCGGCTGGTATACGTGGTGTCAGCGGCGGACAAGGATAAGCACGCGTCAGCAGTTCCGCCAACACTGCGACAGCGTTGTCCTCGCGGCTTTTACCCGGTCAAAACAGCGTTACGGTGCCCCACGCCTGACGGATGAACTGCGTGCTCAGGGTTACCCCTTTAACGTAAAAACCGTGGCGGCAAGCCTGCGCCGTCAGGGACTGAGGGCAAAGGCCTCCCGGAAGTTCAGCCCGGTCAGCTACCGCGCACACGGCCTGCCTGTGTCAGAAAATCTGTTGGAGCAGGATTTTTACGCCAGTGGCCCGAACCAGAAGTGGGCAGGAGACATCACGTACTTACGTACAGATGAAGGCTGGCTGTATCTGGCAGTGGTCATTGACCTGTGGTCACGTGCCGTTATTGGCTGGTCAATGTCGCCACGCATGACGGCGCAACTGGCCTGCGATGCCCTGCAGATGGCGCTGTGGCGGCGTAAGAGGCCCCGGAACGTTATCGTTCACACGGACCGTGGAGGCCAGTACTGTTCAGCAGATTATCAGGCGCAACTGAAGCGGCATAATCTGCGTGGAAGTATGAGCGCAAAAGGTTGCTGCTACGATAATGCCTGCGTGGAAAGCTTCTTTCATTCGCTGAAAGTGGAATGTATCCATGGAGAACACTTTATCAGCCGGGAAATAATGCGGGCAACGGTGTTTAATTATATCGAATGTGATTACAATCGGTGGCGGCGGCACAGTTGGTGTGGCGGCCTCAGTCCGGAACAATTTGAAAACAAGAACCTCGCTTAGGCCTGTGTCCATATTACGTGGGTAGGATCACATAGCCACGCTCCTGTAACGCTCACAAAACTCATCTGCCTGCGGCGGGTGTTCTGGTCAGTAGTAGATGTTTAAGGCGTGGCAGAGACATTTCATCCTTACTCTACGGCATTGTTCTACATACATTGGTTGTGGTACTCACTTATCATCAGTGAGCGAACAGAGAATAGTTCAGTGATTTGAGTAATTAACCTGATTAAATGAAGGGGTATAATAAATGATAATACTCTGGCTTTATCGTTAATTACTTAATTCCACATGTAAGCAATTTGCCCGCTTGGCATAGCAGGCATTTTTTCCAGGTACTTTTGAATGAGTACTGATGGATAAATACATTGCAGTGGCGTGCCACGTACCAAAACACCAGCCCTCATTCGAAACCACCCACCGCACTTCTTCCTTGAAATGGCGTTAGTCATGAAATATAGACCGCCATCGAGTACCCCTTGTACCCTTAACTCTTCCTGATACGTAAATAATGATTTGGTGGCCCTTGCTGGACTTGAACCAGCGACCAAGCGATTATGAGTCGCCTGCTCTAACCACTGAGCTAAAGGGCCTTGAGTGTGCAATAACAATACTTATAAACCACGCAATAAACATGATGATCATATGATGTAAATAACAGATTTTTATGCGTTCCCATTCACCTTGGGTCGTGATTACACGCGACATAAAACCCGACACCGCCTCCATTCGCAAAGTCGATACTCGCAGTCAACAAGCAAATGTTAATAATTAGCACTATCTATAGTTATCATCGATTCAATGATACTTTGTAATGATTTTGTATCTAATAATATAACTTTATTACATTAGCTGAAGAGTTTTCGCATCATTATGATATCTGTTACTTTTCACTCCATAAAAATAAACTTCGTATAGCAATATATTCTTTCATAGATCTTATTCTGCTAATCATTAGTTTCGTATGAGCGATTTTTGACAGTTGCCTCTCCAGACCACATCGATAATTAATAAAACAGATTTAAGCATTATCCTTTTCCATATAAATATTGGATAAAAGTAGGACATCTGTTTGCAATTACTTTCACAACAATTAAACATTTTTATGTTTCCGTATACATCATATTACTCTACCATTAGAGGAACTTTATTATGTTTTCTATAAAACCAGGACCCAGAAATTTACCTATCGACAACCCCACATTGTTATCATGGAACATTACTGACGGGGATCTAAATTCCAAATTAAATACATTAGAATATCTAAACTGTATAACAAATATTATTAATTCTTGTGGAGTTTACCCTCAAGGATTAAAAGACAGAGAAATTATATCAACTTTTCACGCAGAAAAAGTTATTAATGATCTGTTAAAAAACGATTATAAAATTTCCCTTTCTCCAGATACAACTTACCGAGAGTTGAATAAAGCAGCACAGCGTAGCATTACAGCGCCAGACAGGATAGGAGAAAGAAAAACATAGGTTTATCAACGAGATACAATGATTGAAAGAGGTGATAACAGCGGTGTTTATCAGTATGGTCGTGCTGAACATTTCACCCACATTATATCTGACAAACCTTCCCCAAAAGATAAATATGTTGCATATGCTATTAACATTCCTGACTATGAGCTGGCAGCCGATGTATATAATATTAACGTGACGTCACCTTCCGGACAGCAAGAAACATTTAAAATATTAATCAATCTAGAACATCTACGGCAAACACTTGAGCGTAAATCTCTTACTGCTGTTCAGAAATCACAATGTGAAATCATCACCCCCAAAAAACCTGGCGAAGCGATTCTTCATGCTTTTAATGCCACCTACCAGCAGATCAGAGAAAATATGTCTGAATTTGCACGTTGCCATTATGGGTATATACAAATCCCTCCAGTGACAACTTTCCGTGCCGACGGACCAGAAACTCCCGAAGAAGAAAAAGGTTACTGGTTTCACGCTTATCAACCCGAAGATCTTTGTACCATCCACAATCCAATGGGAGATTTGCAGGATTTTATCGCATTGGTTAAAGATGCTAAAAAATTTGGTATCGATATCATTCCTGATTATACCTTTAACTTTATGGGAATCGGGGGTAGTGGTAAAAATGACCTGGATTATCCCTCTGCTGATATACGAGCGAAGATCAGTAAAGATATAGAAAGTGGTATCCCTGGCTATTGGCAAGGTCAGGTTTTGATTCCATTTACTATAGATCCAGTAACAAAAGAACGTAAACAAATCCATCCAGAAGATATACATCTCACTGCAAAAGACTTCGAAGCAAGTAAAGATAATATTTCTAAGGATGAATGGGAAAACCTCCATGCATTAAAAGAAATCGTTTAAATGGAATGCCTAAAACAACCCCCAAAAGTGACCAGGTTATTATGCTGCAAAATCAATACGTTCGTGAAATGCGAAAATATGGCGTACGAGGCTTACGTTACGATGCAGCAAAACACTCAAAACATGAACAAATAGAAAGATCAATAACCCCACCGCTTAAAAATTATAATGAGCGATTACACAATACTAACTTATTTAACCCAAAATATCATGAAAAAGTCGTTATGAATTACATGGAATATCTGGTAACTTGTCAGTTGGATGAAGAACAAATGTCATCGCTGCTTTATGAAAGAGATGATTTAAGCGCCATTGATTTTTCATTGCTCATGAAGACGATAAAAGCTTTTTCATTTGGTGGCGATCTCCAAACCCTTGCATCAAAACCGGGTTCCACAATCTCAAGCATCCCATCAAAAAGACGGATATTGATTAACATTAACCACGATTTTCCTAACAATGGCAATCTTTTCAATGACTTTCTATTTAACCATCAACAAGATGAACAATTAGCAATGGCATATATGGCCGCTCTCCCGTTCAGCAGGCCTTTAGTTTACTGGGATGGCCAAGTATTAAAATCAACGACTGAAATTAAAAATTATGATGGGTCGACGCGTGTTGGCGATGAGGCGTGGCTTAATAAAGGTTGCTCTACCTATCAGCAGCTCTACAATGAATTCCACGCATTATATATAGATAAAGCAGGAATATGGAGCGCATTTGAGGGTGTATTTGCAACTAAAAACGTTCTGGCCTTTAGTCGTGGGGATTCTGTGAACATTAATCACTCTCCTCATGATGGACTAATTATAATAAATAAAGGAAACGAAGAAGTTGAAGGTGCCTGGCCTAACAAATTGCAACCTGGAAAATATAAAAACATGGGGAGTAATAGCGTTAACATTATTATTAATACCCGAAAAATTATCCCCCCTGGTAAAGCATTTATGCTTAGAGGCGGAACTCTAAATATCAATATTCCTGGGCGTAGCGCTCTTCTTTTAGGGAAAACAGGAGAACCGCTGAACTATCTCTATTTGTAATTTAATGTTATATCTGCCCCGCTAAAACGGGGCAGATAATATGTTTAGTTTACTAACGGTCATTTTGCATTGAAGCCATTTACTGTTTTTTATCGACCAGATAATCTGTTCTCTGATGGTAACTCCCCCTAACCTATTGCTTTAGTTATTCATTTCCTGTCTCACTTTGCCTTAATACCCTACGTTAAATGTTACTAATTTGTTGCTTTTGATCACAATAAGAAAACAATATGTCGCTTTTGTGCGCATTTTTCAGAAATGTAGATATTTTTAGATTATGGCTACGAAATGAGCATCGCCATGTCACCCTACATCTCATAAGAGGATCGCTTCTGATGAATGCACTGACCGCCGTACAAAATAACGCTGTCGATTCAGGCCATGACTATAGCGGATTCACTTTCATCCCGTCGGCGCAATCCCCGCGTCTGCTGGAACTTACCTTCACCGAACAGACGACCAAACAGTTTCTCGAACAGGTTGCCGAATGGCCCGTACAGGCGCTGGAGTACAAATCCTTTCTGCGTTTTCGGGTAGGCAAAATTCTTGACGATCTGTGTGCGAATCAGCTGCAACCATTGCTGTTGAAGACCCTGCTAAACCGTGCTGAAGGTGCGCTGTTGATCAATGCGGTGGGTATCGATGATGTGGCGCAGGCAGATGAGATGGTGAAGCTGGCAACGGCGGTAGCGCATCTGATTGGTCGCTCAAATTTCGATGCGATGAGCGGTCAGTATTACGCGCGTTTCGTGGTGAAAAATATCGATAACTCAGACAGCTATCTGCGTCAGCCGCACCGCGTGATGGAACTGCACAACGACGGCACGTATGTCGAAGAGATCACCGATTACGTGCTGATGATGAAAATCGATGAGCAAAACATGCAGGGTGGAAATTCGTTGCTGCTGCATCTCGATGACTGGGAACATCTGGACCACTATTTCCGCCATCCACTGGCGCGTCGCCCGATGCGCTTTGCCGCGCCGCCGAGCAAAAACGTCAGCAAAGATGTTTTCCATCCAGTGTTCGACGTTGATCAACAGGGTCGCCCGGTGATGCGCTATATCGACCAGTTCGTCCAGCCAAAAGATTTTGAAGAAGGCGTGTGGTTGAGCGAGCTTTCCGATGCCATTGAAACCAGCAAAGGCATTCTTTCTGTACCCGTTCCCGTTGGCAAATTCCTGTTGATAAACAACCTGTTCTGGCTGCACGGTCGCGACCGCTTTACTCCGCACCCGGATCTGCGCCGTGAACTGATGCGTCAGCGTGGCTATTTCGCTTACGCCTCTAACCACTACCAGACGCATCAGTAAGCGCAAAGGAATTGAGCGGATGTATGATTTTGTGATTATTGGCGGCGGCATCATCGGCATGTCGACCGCCATGCAACTGATTGATGTCTATCCGGATGCCCGCATTGCGTTGCTGGAAAAAGAGTCCGGCCCGGCCTGTCACCAGACGGGCCACAACAGCGGCGTAATCCATGCCGGGGTCTATTACACGCCCGGTAGCCTGAAGGCACAGTTTTGCCTGGCGGGAAACCGCGCCACTAAAGCCTTTTGCGATCAAAACGGCATTCGCTTTGACAACTGCGGCAAGATGCTGGTCGCCACGTCTCCGCTCGAAATGGAACGGATGCGCGCCTTATGGGAACGCACAGCGGCGAACGGTATCGAGCGCGAATGGCTAAACGCCGACGAACTGCGCGAGCGCGAACCGAATATCACCGGGCTCGGCGGTATTTTTGTGCCGTCCAGCGGCATTGTCAGCTACCGCGAAGTGACAGCGGCGATGGCAAAAATCTTTCAGGACAGAGGCGGCGAGATTATTTATAACGCCGAAGTCAGCGCCCTTAATGAGCATAAAAACGGCGTGGTGATACGTACCCGTCAGGGCGGTGAATATGAAGCATCGACGCTGATTAGCTGTTCCGGGCTGATGGCTGACCGGCTGGTGAAAATGCTCGGACTCGAACCGGGCTTTATCATCTGCCCGTTCCGTGGCGAGTATTTCCGCCTTGCGCCGGAGCATAACCAGATTGTTAACCACCTGATTTACCCCATCCCCGACCCGGCAATGCCGTTTTTGGGCGTGCATCTCACCCGCATGATCGACGGCAGCGTGACCGTCGGGCCAAACGCGGTGCTGGCTTTCAAACGTGAAGGCTATCGCAAGCGCGACTTCTCATTTAGCGACACGCTGGAAATTTTGGGCTCGTCGGGGATTCGCCGGGTGCTGCAAAACCATCTACGCTCAGGACTGGGCGAGATGAAAAACTCGCTGTGCAAAAGCGGCTATCTGCGGCTGGTGCAAAAGTATTGTCCCCGGCTTTCGTTAAGCGATCTCCAGCCCTGGCCCGCCGGTGTGCGGGCGCAGGCGGTATCGCCGGACGGCAAGCTGATTGACGATTTTCTGTTTGTCACCACCCCGCGCACGATCCACACCTGCAATGCGCCCTCCCCGGCAGCGACATCAGCAATTCCTATTGGTGCGCATATTGTCAGCAAGGTACAAACGCTGTTGGCAAGCCAGAGTAACCCCGGACGCACGCTGCGAGCGGCACGTAGTGTGGATGCCTTACACGCCGCATTTAATCAATAACCTTTGAAAACAGGACGTAACAATGAAACTTAACGACAGTAACTTATTCCGCCAGCAGGCGTTGATTAACGGGGAATGGCTGGACGCCAACAATGGCGAGGTCATCGACGTCACCAATCCGGCGAACGGCGACAAGCTGGGTAGCGTGCCGAAAATGGGCGCGGATGAAACCCGCGCCGCTATCGACGCCGCCAACCGCGCCCTGCCAGCCTGGCGCGCGCTCACCGCCAAAGAACGCGCCACCATTCTGCGCAACTGGTTCAATTTGATGATGGAGCATCAGGACGATTTAGCGCGCCTGATGACCCTCGAACAGGGTAAACCGCTGGCTGAAGCGAAAGGCGAAATCAGCTACGCCGCTTCCTTTATTGAGTGGTTTGCCGAAGAAGGCAAACGCATTTATGGCGACACCATTCCCGGTCATCAGGCCGATAAGCGCCTGATTGTTATCAAGCAGCCGATTGGCGTTACCGCCGCCATCACGCCGTGGAACTTCCCGGCGGCGATGATTACCCGTAAAGCCGGTCCGGCGCTGGCGGCAGGCTGCACGATGGTGCTGAAACCCGCCAGTCAGACGCCGTTCTCTGCGCTGGCGCTGGCGGAGCTGGCGATTCGCGCGGGCATTCCGGCTGGCGTATTTAACGTGGTCACCGGTTCGGCGGGCGCGGTGGGTAACGAACTGACCAGCAACCCGCTGGTGCGCAAACTGTCGTTTACCGGTTCGACCGAAATTGGCCGCCAGTTAATGGAACAGTGCGCGAAAGACATCAAGAAAGTGTCGCTGGAGCTGGGCGGCAACGCGCCGTTTATCGTCTTTGATGATGCCGATCTCGACAAAGCCGTGGAAGGCGCACTGGCCTCGAAATTCCGCAACGCCGGGCAAACCTGCGTCTGCGCCAACCGTTTATACGTGCAGGACGGCGTGTATGACCGCTTTGCCGAAAAATTACAGCAGGCGGTGAGCAAACTGCACATCGGCGACGGGCTGGATAAAGGCGTCACCATCGGGCCGCTGATCGATGAAAAAGCGGTAGCAAAAGTGGAAGAGCATATTGCCGATGCGCTGGAGAAAGGTGCGCGTGTGGTTTGCGGCGGTAAAGCGGATGAACGCGGCGGCAACTTCTTCCAGCCGACCATTCTGGTGGACGTTCCAGCCAACGCCAAAGTGTCGAAAGAAGAGACGTTCGGCCCCCTCGCCCCACTGTTCCGTTTTAAAGATGAAGCCGATGTGATTGCGCAAGCCAATGACACCGAGTTTGGCCTTGCCGCCTATTTCTACGCCCGTGATTTAAGCCGCGTCTTCCGCGTGGGCGAAGCGCTGGAGTACGGCATCGTCGGCATCAATACCGGCATCATTTCCAATGAAGTGGCCCCGTTCGGCGGCATTAAAGCCTCGGGTCTGGGTCGTGAAGGTTCGAAGTATGGCATCGAAGATTACTTAGAAATCAAATATATGTGCATCGGTCTTTAACTGGAGAACGCGAATGAGCAGCAATAAAGAGTTAATGCAGCGCCGCAGTCAGGCGATTCCCCGTGGTGTTGGGCAAATTCACCCGATTTTCGCTGACCGCGCGGAAAACTGCCGGGTGTGGGACGTTGAAGGCCGTGAGTATCTTGATTTCGCGGGCGGGATTGCGGTGCTCAATACCGGGCACTTGCATCCGAAAGTGGTGGCTGCGGTGGAAGCGCAGTTGAAAAAACTGTCGCACACCTGCTTCCAGGTGCTGGCCTACGAGCCGTATCTGGAGCTGTGCGAGATTATGAATCAGAAGGTGCCAGGCAATTTTGCCAAGAAAACGCTGCTGGTCACCACAGGTTCTGAAGCGGTGGAAAACGCGGTGAAAATCGCCCGCGCCGCCACCAAACGTAGCGGCACCATCGCTTTTAGCGGCGCGTATCACGGGCGCACGCATTACACGCTGGCGCTGACCGGCAAGGTGAATCCGTACTCTGCGGGCATGGGGCTGATGCCGGGTCATGTTTATCGCGCGCTTTATCCTTGCCCGCTGCACGGCATAAGCGAGGATGACGCTATCGCCAGCATCCACCGGATCTTCAAAAATGATGCCGCGCCGGAAGATATCGCCGCCATCGTGATTGAGCCGGTTCAGGGCGAAGGCGGTTTCTACGCCTCGTCGCCAGCCTTTATGCAGCGTTTACGCGCTCTGTGTGACGAGCACGGGATCATGCTGATTGCCGATGAAGTGCAGAGCGGCGCGGGGCGTACCGGCACGCTGTTTGCGATGGAGCAGATGGGCGTTGCGCCGGATCTTACCACCTTTGCGAAATCGATCGCGGGCGGCTTCCCGCTGGCGGGCGTCACCGGGCGCGCGGAAGTAATGGATGCCGTCGCTCCAGGCGGTCTGGGCGGCACCTATGCGGGTAACCCGATTGCCTGCGTGGCTGCGCTGGAAGTGTTGAAGGTGTTTGAGCAGGAAAATCTGCTGCAAAAAGCCAACGATCTGGGGCAGAAGTTGAAAGACGGATTGCTGGCGATAGCCGAAAAACACCCGGAGATCGGCGACGTACGCGGGCTGGGGGCGATGATCGCCATTGAGCTGTTTGAAGACGGCGATCACAACAAGCCGGACGCCAAACTCACCGCCGAGATCGTGGCTCGCGCCCGCGATAAAGGCCTGATTCTTCTCTCCTGCGGCCCGTATTACAACGTGCTGCGCATCCTTGTACCGCTCACCATTGAAGACGCTCAGATCCGTCAGGGTCTGGAGATCATCAGCCAGTGTTTTGATGAGGCGAAGCAGTAGCGCCGCTCCTATGCCGGAGGCGACGCTGCGCGTCTTGTCCGGCCTACGGGGATCCAGGTCGGATAAGGCGTTTACGCCGCATCCGACAATCTGTACGTGAACAGGAAGAAATCTATGTTGGCCGGGTAAGGCGGAGCCGCTCTCCGGCAAAAAGAATCAATAACAATTATACGCGTGACCCGGCGCGGGAAATGTCGGGGCGCTCTCCCAAGTGACACACTTTCGAGAGGATTCAGGATGGGGCAATCATCGCAACCACATGAGTTAGGCGGCGGGCTGAAGTCACGCCACGTCACCATGTTGTCTATTGCCGGTGTTATCGGCGCAAGTCTGTTTGTCGGTTCCAGCGTCGCCATCGCCGAAGCGGGCCCGGCGGTATTACTGGCCTATCTGTTCGCCGGATTACTGGTGGTTATGATTATGCGGATGTTGGCGGAAATGGCGGTTGCCACGCCCGATACCGGTTCGTTTTCCACCTATGCCGATAAAGCCATTGGTCGCTGGGCGGGCTATACCATCGGCTGGTTGTACTGGTGGTTTTGGGTACTGGTTATCCCACTGGAAGCCAACATCGCCGCTATGATCCTGCACTCGTGGGTTCCAGGCATTCCCATCTGGTTATTTTCCCTCGTCATTACCCTCGCCTTAACTGGCAGTAATTTATTAAGCGTTAAAAACTACGGCGAATTTGAGTTCTGGCTGGCACTGTGCAAAGTCATCGCTATCCTGGCCTTTATTTTCCTTGGTGCAGTCGCAATTAGCGGTTTTTACCCGTATGCCGACGTGAGCGGGATCTCAAGATTGTGGGATAGCGGCGGCTTTATGCCCAACGGCTTCGGTGCGGTATTAAGCGCGATGTTGATCACCATGTTCTCGTTTATGGGCGCAGAAATTGTCACCATTGCCGCCGCGGAATCCGACACGCCGGAAAAACATATTGTCCGCGCTACCAACTCGGTTATCTGGCGTATTTCTATCTTCTATTTGTGCTCTATTTTTGTCGTAGTGGCGTTAATACCGTGGAATATGCCGGGGCTGAAAGCCGTTGGTTCTTATCGCTCGGTTCTGGAATTGCTCAATATTCCCCATGCAAAATTAATCATGGACTGCGTGATATTACTTTCCGTAACCAGCTGTCTGAACTCGGCGCTGTATACCGCGTCAAGGATGCTCTACTCCTTAAGCCGTCGCGGTGATGCGCCCGCGGTAATGGGCAAAATCAACCGCAGTAAAACCCCGTATGTGGCGGTGTTACTCTCCACCGGAGCGGCATTTTTAACGGTGGTGGTGAACTATTACGCACCTGCGAAAGTGTTTAAATTCCTGATAGACAGCTCCGGTGCTATCGCCCTGCTGGTTTATTTAGTCATCGCCGTTTCACAGTTGCGGATGCGTAAAATTCTGCGAGCAGAAGGAAGCGAAATTCGCTTGCGCATGTGGCTTTACCCGTGGCTCACCTGGCTGGTAATAGGCTTTATTACCTTTGTGTTGGTAGTGATGCTATTCCGCCCGGCGCAACAGTTAGAAGTGATCTCTACCGGCTTATTAGCGATAGGGATTATCTGTACCGTGCCGATTATGGCGCGCTGGAAAAAGCTGGTATTGTGGCAAAAAACACCCGTTCATAATACGCGCTGATAATGATCAGGAGTCACACCATGACCATTACGTCTCTGGATGGCTATCGCTGGCTGAAGAACGATATTATTCGCGGTAATTTTCAACCGGATGAAAAATTACGAATGAGTTTGCTGACATCGCGTTATGCACTTGGCGTTGGGCCGTTACGGGAAGCTCTTTCGCAACTGGTGGCGGAACGGCTGGTCACGGTGGTGAATCAAAAAGGGTATCGGGTGGCGTCTATGTCAGAGCAGGAGCTGCTCGATATTTTCGACGCCCGCGCCAATATGGAAGCGATGCTGGTCAGTCTGGCGATTGCCCGCGGTGGCGATGAATGGGAGGCAGACGTTCTCGCAAAAGCGCATCTGCTGAGTAAGCTGGAGGCCTGTGACGCCAGCGAGAAAATGCTTGATGAGTGGGATCTGCGTCATCAGGCGTTTCATACAGCAATTGTGGCGGGCTGTGGTTCTCACTATTTGCTGCAAATGCGTGAACGGTTGTTTGATCTGGCGGCGCGTTATCGATTTATCTGGCTGCGGCGAACGGTGCTTTCGGTGGAAATGCTGGAGGATAAACACGATCAGCACCAGACCCTGACTGCGGCGGTACTGGCGCGAGATACCGCGCGCGCCAGTGAGTTAATGCGCCAGCATTTACTGACGCCAATTCCCATTATCCAGCAGGCGATGGCTGGCAATTAACTACTCTTCCGGAATACGCAACACTTGCCCCGGATAAATTTTATCCGGGCTTTTTAGCATCGGTTTATTCGCTTCGAAGATTTTATTGTACAGATTAGCGTTACCGTAGACCTGTTTGGAAATGGCACTCAGAGTGTCGCCAGACTTAACGGTATAAAACTGGCTGGCAGTGGCTGGTGTCGCCGTTTTCACCTGATCATCGACACTGGCAATACCGGAAATATTCCCCACCGCAACAAGGATTTTCTCCTTCGCCTCCTGACTCAGGCCGTCACCAGTGACCGTCGCTTTGCCGTCGGCAATTTGAATATTCACTTTATCGGCATCCGGTATACCGGTTTTGTTCAGATGCTCCTGCACCTTCTTCGCCTGATCGTCTTTATCGTGCTGACCTGTAACCGCGTCCCAGAGTTTTTCTCCGGCATCTTTCACAAAATTGAACAGACCCATAGCTACCTCATTCGTTAACGGAAACACTCAGAAAGTGTAGCAGAGGAACGCGGCGCGTTAACGCCGCGGGGATGAGCACAGGTTTAATCGCGGGTTTGCACCCAGAACGCGTGAATCAAACCGGGGATATACCCAAGCAGTGTCAACAGAATATTAATAATGAACGCCCAACCGAACCCTTTACCGAGCAGCACGCCGAGCGGCGGCAGAATGATGGTGATGACGATTCTCCAGAAACCCATATGTACTCCCTATAAGAAAATTACTCATTGTTTAAAAAGAGATTTTATCTCTTAAGCGTAGTAATTTTAGCGGAGCCTGCCAGTTTCAGCTTACGCTTTTACTCTCATTTACGCTGCTGAGGCTGGTATATGTTGCATTTTTAGTTTAGAGTTTACTTAATTTAGAAAATACTTAAATAAATATGACTGAACTCGCGCAATTACAGGCCAGTGCCGAACAGGCAGCGGCCTTATTGAAAGCAATGAGCCACCCTAAACGATTGCTGATTCTGTGCATGCTTAGCGGTTCCCCCGGCACCAGCGCGGGAGAGCTGACGCGCATTACCGGACTGAGTGCCTCTGCGACATCACAGCATCTCGCTCGTATGCGGGACGAAGGGCTTATCGACAGCCAACGGGATGCCCAACGCATTCTATATTCCATTAAAAATGAGGCGGTAAATGCCATTATCGCCACCCTGAAAAATGTCTATTGTCCGTAAGGAGTCACTATGGCTTTGACAACCATTTCGCCGCATGATGCACAAGAATTAATCGCACGCGGCGCAAAGTTAATCGATATTCGTGATGCTGATGAATATCTTCGTGAACATATTCCTGAAGCAGATCTGGCTCCATTATCCGTGCTGGAACAGTCAGGTCTTCCGGCTAAATTACGTCACGAGCAAATTATATTCCACTGCCAGGCAGGTAAACGCACCAGTAATAATGCCGATAAATTAGCAGCGATTGCCGCCCCCGCAGAAATCTTTTTACTCGAAGATGGGATTGATGGCTGGAAAAAAGCAGGATTGCCAGTAGCGGTAAATAAATCTCAACCCTTGCCGTTAATGCGCCAGGTGCAGATCGCTGCGGGTGGTTTAATATTAATCGGCGTTGTACTGGGTTATACCGTAAATAGCGGTTTCTTCTTATTAAGTGGCTTTGTTGGTGCCGGGTTACTGTTTGCAGGAATCAGCGGTTTTTGTGGAATGGCAAGGTTGTTAGATAAGATGCCGTGGAACCAACGAGCTTGAGAAGCGACGCCGGACGCGCCCTAGCAGCGACATCCGGCCTCAGTAATTAGATCAGGAAATCGTCGAGAGATTTACCTTCTGCCAGCGCCTGAGCAATTGGCTTCGGTGTACGGCCCTGACCGGTCCAGGTTTTAGTTTCACCGTTAACATCGGTGAATTTATATTTCGCCGGACGCGGCTGGCGTTTTTTACCAGCGCGTGGTGCAGCAGCAGAGCTATTACCCAATAACTCTTCCGGGTTAATTCCGTCAGCTTTCATCAGCTCCAGCCAGGTGCTAATTTTTTCCTGGCGCTCTGCCAGTTCACGCTGCTGCTGTTCTTCTTCTTCACGTCTTTCTTTAGTGACAACCCTGAATTTTTCGAGCATTTCTTCAAGAACGTCAATGGAGAATTCGCGAGCCATCGCACGGAGGGTGCGAATGTTATTTAAACTTTGTAACATTACGGACATAATAAAGAAAACCTTTTAACGCCAAAACAAAAAAAGTATTTCGTCGCGTAGTGTAAGCGATCACTTATTATATTTCCACAAAATTTAATCTATTTACAGTCCTGCGCGAGATTATTTCAGCTGTTATTTTCTGAAACTCTCAGAATAATTTCAAGATTATATATTAGCCATTTTGATGAGTAATTTAGATTATTGGTGAACAGAGCGGCGCTCTCTGCTCGCTAATTCCGCAAGCCTGACAAAATCAAAGTGAATAAAAATGCAATATAACAGAATAAAAGAAAACATCCATCACTGGTGCTTTCTGCTGTTAATGTACATTGTCTGGCATAAAAAATGCTGAAAATGACCCAGCTACTACATACACCGAATTCTCTACGCTTATAGCGTTACCTCACCCCCAAACTTTCATTAGTGATATTAAAGGTAAGGCCATATCTAATTGATTTAATTAAAAATAAATCATATCGGCATGTAAAAATCCACAATGTACAAAAAACGAGCCGTTACGGAATATTTTATCTACAAAAACTGACTAAATAAAAATTTTTCACTAATTGATTAGTCATAGCCAGCGATATACGCTATGCGAAAATGCAGATGGCAATGAGATCCACTGCTTTCATCTCCATTAACATCCCATTACGCTTTTATTAAGGAGCATTAGCATGTTCTCACCGCAGTCACGCTTGCGTCATGCAGTTGCAGATACGTTCGCGATGGTTGTTTACTGTTCTGTCGTGAACATGTGTATTGAAGTTTTCCTCTCCGGAATGAGCTTCGAACAGTCTTTTTATTCCAGATTGGTAGCGATTCCGGTGAACATCTTAATTGCATGGCCATACGGTATGTACCGTGATCTGTTTATGCGCGCGGCACGCAAAGTTAGCCCGTCGGGCTGGATAAAAAATCTGGCGGATATTCTGGCTTATGTGACGTTCCAGTCACCGGTGTATGTGGCGATCTTGTTAGTGGTGGGCGCAGACTGGCATCAGATTATGGCGGCGGTCAGTTCAAACATCGTTGTTTCGATGTTGATGGGGGCGGTTTATGGCTACTTCCTCGATTATTGCCGCCGACTGTTTAAAGTCAGCCGTTACCAGCAGGTAAAAGCCTGACCCTTCTTTTCGCGACTGGCATCGCCAGTCGCGTCTTTAACTGGCTTCGCCAAATAAACCATTCAAATAACGTTCAAGCGCAACACGCGAACTAAAGCCATGCGGGATACCGTAATGCTCGTGTCGCTCGCCTGCTAAATAGAGCGGAAATTGTTGATAATGATCGCAAGTTTTAATATCGGAAGCGGGTTCAGCCAGTGTCGAACTACGTTCTTTTAATGTTGGATGAATTACCAGTGCGGTACGTCCCATTCGCGCTTCGCGATTAACATAGACATAATTTTCCCCACGGCGGTAACCATACGCTTTCTGGGTTACCACATCGACAGTAAAACCGACTTTTTCAAGTACGCGCGCCACCTCGTCTGGTCGTAAATACATATTTGATCCTCGTTATTATCAACCGCGGGCCTACCTTACCTGATTGCGCATTCACAACGCTTTCAGAAAAGTCCATAAAGCCGCGATGAACCTCAGTTAAGAAAATTATGGTCTACACTGAAAATTACATCGAATTCTAATGGGGGATCATATGTTTAACCGACCGAACCGCAACGACGTTGATGATGGCGTGCAGGATATCCAGAATGATGTCAATCAATTAGCTGACAGCCTCGAATCTGTATTGAAGTCCTGGGGCAGCGACGCCAAAGGGGAAGCTGAAGCCGCACGCAGTAAAGCTCAGGCATTGCTGAAAGAAACCAGGGCGCGAATGCATGGTCGTACTCGCGTCCAGCAAGCCGCACGCGATGCCGTTGGCTGCGCGGATTCTTTTGTTCGTGAAAGACCTTGGTGTAGCGTGGGTACAGCAGCTGCGGTAGGTATTTTTATCGGCGCACTGTTAAGCATGCGCAAATCGTAGTGCAAAAATGATAATAAATACGCGTCTTTGACCCCGAAGCCTGTCTTCGGGGTTTCTTTTTGCCTGGTGAATCACAAAAATCCCCCTACCCCGTCACGCTCATATCCAGGGTAATTTCGACCACTATTTGCTATATATTGTGTGGTTGAATCTTTTTTCAACTACATCTAGTATCTCTGTATCAACAGAGAGACAACCCGACGCGTATCATCGCGCCGTATCTTCATTTTAAACGGAAATACGAATCATGCGCATTACTATTTACACTCGTAACGATTGCGTTCAGTGCCACGCCACCAAACGGGCGATGGAAAATCGGGGCTTTGATTTTGAAATGATTAATGTCGATCGCGTTCCTGAAGCGGCAGAAGCGTTGCGTGCTCAGGGCTTTCGTCAGTTGCCGGTAGTGATTGCTGGCGATCTTAGCTGGTCTGGTTTCCGTCCGGACATGATTAACCGTCTGCATCCAGCGCCACACGCGGCCAGTGCATGAGCCAGCTCGTCTACTTTTCCAGTAGCTCCGAAAATACGCAGCGTTTTATCGAACGTTTAGGACTGCCCGCGGTGCGCATCCCGCTCAATGAGCGGGAACGGATTCAGGTAGACGAGCCTTACATCCTGATCGTGCCCTCTTACGGCGGCGGCGGTACGGCTGGCGCGGTGCCACGACAGGTAATTCGCTTTTTAAACGACGAGCACAACCGGGCGTTGCTTCGCGGCGTTATTGCTTCTGGTAATCGCAACTTTGGTGAGGCGTATGGCCGCGCCGGAGATGTGATTGCCCGGAAATGCGGCGTGCCGTGGCTGTACCGTTTTGAACTCATGGGTACGCAAAGCGATATCGAAAACGTTCGTAAAGGAGTAACCGAATTTTGGCAACGACAACCGCAGAATGCCTGACGCAGGAAACGATGGATTACCACGCGCTGAATGCGATGCTTAACCTCTACGATAGCGCAGGTCGCATTCAGTTCGATAAAGACCGCCAGGCCGTTGACGCCTTTATTGCGACGCATGTGCGTCCGAACAGTGTGACCTTCAGTAGCCAGCAGCAGCGCCTGAACTGGCTGGTCAACGAAGGTTACTATGATGAAAGCGTTCTTAATCGCTACTCTCGCGACTTTGTCATTACGCTGTTTGCCCACGCACACACCAGCGGTTTTCGTTTCCAGACATTCCTCGGGGCATGGAAGTTTTACACCAGCTATACGTTGAAGACATTCGACGGTAAACGTTATCTGGAAGATTTTGCCGATCGAGTCACGATGGTGGCGCTGACGCTGGCACAAGGCGATGAGACGCTGGCGTTGCAACTGACAGATGAAATGCTGTCAGGACGCTTTCAGCCAGCCACGCCAACATTCCTCAACTGCGGTAAGCAGCAGCGCGGCGAACTGGTTTCCTGTTTTTTGCTGCGTATTGAAGACAATATGGAGTCGATTGGTCGGGCGGTAAATTCCGCACTGCAGCTGTCGAAACGCGGCGGCGGCGTAGCATTTTTGCTGTCGAATCTGCGAGAAGCGGGCGCGCCAATTAAACGTATTGAAAATCAATCTTCTGGCGTAATTCCGGTGATGAAAATGCTGGAAGACGCATTTTCCTATGCCAACCAACTCGGCGCTCGTCAGGGGGCTGGTGCAGTCTATTTACATGCTCATCATCCCGATATTCTGCGTTTTCTCGACACGAAACGGGAAAATGCCGACGAAAAAATCCGCATTAAAACACTGTCGCTTGGCGTGGTGATCCCGGATATCACTTTCCATCTGGCAAAAGAGAATGCGCAGATGGCGCTGTTTTCGCCTTATGACGTAGAGCGAGTTTATGGCAAGCCGTTTGCCGATGTGGCCATCAGCCAACACTATGACGAACTGGTTGCCGATGAACGCATTCGCAAAAAATACCTCAACGCCCGTGATTTCTTCCAGCGACTGGCAGAAATCCAGTTTGAGTCTGGCTATCCCTACATCATGTATGAAGACACGGTAAACCGTGCTAACCCTATCGCCGGGCGCATAAATATGAGTAATCTCTGCTCAGAAATTTTGCAGGTTAACAGCGCCTCAGAGTATGACGAGAATCTCGACTATACCCGCACAGGCCATGATATTTCCTGCAATTTAGGTTCGTTGAATATTGCGCACACCATGGATTCCCCCGATTTTGCCCGCACGGTAGAGACTGCCGTGCGCGGTTTAACGGCAGTATCAGATATGAGTCATATCCGCAGCGTGCCGTCCATCGAAGCCGGAAATGCCGCCTCGCACGCCATCGGACTGGGGCAGATGAATTTACACGGCTATCTGGCGCGAGAAGGCATCGCTTATGGTTCGCCGGAAGCACTGGATTTCACCAATCTCTATTTCTATGCCATCACCTGGCACGCACTGCGTACCTCGATGTTGCTGGCACGCGAACGCGGTGAAACCTTCGCCGGGTTCAAACAGTCACGCTATGCCAGTGGTGAATATTTTAGCCAATATCTGCAAGGGAACTGGCAGCCGAAAACGGCGAAAGTTGGCGAACTGTTTACCCGTAGCGGTATTACGTTACCTACCCGTGAGATGTGGGCGCAGCTGCGCGACGACGTGATGCGCTACGGCATATACAACCAGAATCTTCAGGCGGTGCCGCCAACCGGTTCTATCTCTTATATCAACCATGCTACGTCGAGTATTCATCCGATTGTGGCGAAAGTAGAGATACGCAAAGAGGGCAAAACAGGACGCGTTTACTACCCTGCCCCGTTTATGACTAACGAGAATCTGGCGCTGTATCAGGACGCTTACGAAATTGGCGCAGAAAAGATCATCGACACCTACGCGGAAGCGACTCGCCATGTCGATCAGGGGCTGTCGCTGACGCTTTTTTTCCCCGATACCGCCACCACTCGCGATATCAACAAAGCGCAGATTTACGCCTGGCGCAAGGGTATCAAAACGCTCTATTACATCCGCCTGCGTCAGATGGCGCTGGAAGGCACTGAAATTGAAGGCTGCGTCTCCTGTGCACTTTAAGGAATATCTATGAAACTCTCACGTATCAGCGCCATCAACTGGAACAAGATATCTGACGATAAAGATCTGGAGGTGTGGAATCGCCTGACCAGCAATTTCTGGCTACCAGAAAAGGTGCCGCTGTCGAACGATATTCCTGCCTGGCAGACATTAACTGTCGTAGAACAACAACTGACGATGCGCGTTTTTACTGGCCTGACGCTGCTCGACACGCTGCAAAATGTTATCGGCGCGCCTTCTCTGATGCCCGATGCACTCACGCCTCATGAAGAAGCGGTATTATCGAATATCAGCTTTATGGAAGCGGTTCATGCCCGCTCTTACAGTTCGATTTTCTCGACGCTATGCCAGACCAAAGATGTCGATGCCGCCTACGCCTGGAGTGAAGAAAACGCACCGTTGCAGCGAAAAGCTCAGATTATTCAGCAACATTATCGCGGTGATGATCCGCTGAAAAAGAAAATCGCCAGTGTGTTTCTTGAATCTTTTTTGTTCTATTCCGGTTTCTGGCTGCCGATGTATTTTTCCAGCCGCGGAAAGCTGACCAATACCGCGGACCTGATCCGTCTGATTATCCGCGATGAAGCAGTCCACGGTTACTACATAGGCTATAAATATCAGAAAAACATGGAAAAGATATCTCTGGGACAACGTGAAGAGTTGAAGAGTTTCGCCTTCGATTTGTTGCTGGAACTCTACGACAACGAGTTGCAATACACCGATGAGCTGTACGCCGAAACCCCGTGGGCTGACGATGTGAAAGCGTTTCTCTGTTACAACGCCAATAAGGCTTTGATGAATCTGGGCTACGAACCGTTATTTCCCGCAGAAATGGCGGAAGTGAATCCGGCAATCCTCGCCGCGCTTTCGCCGAATGCCGATGAAAATCACGATTTCTTTTCCGGTTCAGGCTCCTCTTATGTGATGGGGAAAGCGGTTGAAACAGAAGATGAAGACTGGAATTTCTGAGGGTGTTATTTTCAAAAATATCACTACCCGCAGCAGGGAAATAATTCCCGCCAAATAGCTTTTTATCACGCAAATAATTTGTGGTGATCTACACTGATACTCTGTTGCATTATTCGCCTGAAACCACAATATTCAGGCGTTTTTTCGCTATCTTTGACAAAAAATATCAACTTTCTCGATTTGCTCTCAGCCCTTATATCACGGGAAATTCCGGCGATTTGCTCGCATCAATATTCATGCCACATTTGCCATCAGGGGTTGCCTCAGATTCTCAGTATGTTAGGGTAGAAAAAAGTGACTATTTCCATTGGGTAATATATCAACATAGACAAATAAAGGAATCTTTCTATTGCATGGCAATTAAATTAGAAATTAAAAATCTTTATAAAATATTTGGCGAGCATCCACAGCGAGCGTTCAAATATATCGAACAAGGACTTTCAAAAGAACAAATTCTGGAAAAAACTGGGCTATCGCTTGGCGTAAAAGACGCCAGTCTGGCCATTGAAGAAGGCGAGATATTTGTCATCATGGGATTATCCGGCTCGGGTAAATCCACAATGGTACGCCTTCTCAATCGCCTGATTGAACCCACCCGCGGGCAAGTGCTGATTGATGGTGTGGATATTGCCAAAATATCCGACGCCGAACTCCGTGAGGTGCGCAGAAAAAAGATTGCGATGGTCTTCCAGTCCTTTGCCTTAATGCCGCATATGACCGTGCTGGACAATACTGCGTTCGGTATGGAATTGGCCGGAATTAATGCCGAAGAACGCCGGGAAAAAGCCCTTGATGCACTGCGTCAGGTCGGGCTGGAAAATTATGCCCACAGCTACCCGGATGAACTCTCTGGCGGGATGCGTCAACGTGTGGGATTAGCCCGCGCGTTAGCGATTAATCCGGATATATTATTAATGGACGAAGCCTTCTCGGCGCTCGATCCATTAATTCGCACCGAGATGCAGGATGAGCTGGTAAAATTACAGGCGAAACATCAGCGCACCATTGTCTTTATTTCCCACGATCTTGATGAAGCCATGCGTATTGGCGACCGAATTGCCATTATGCAAAATGGTGAAGTGGTACAGGTCGGCACACCGGATGAAATTCTCAATAATCCGGCGAATGATTATGTCCGTACCTTCTTCCGTGGCGTTGATATTAGTCAGGTATTCAGTGCGAAAGATATTGCCCGCCGGACACCGAATGGCTTAATTCGTAAAACCCCTGGCTTCGGCCCACGTTCGGCACTGAAATTATTGCAGGATGAAGATCGCGAATATGGCTACGTTATCGAACGCGGTAATAAGTTTGTCGGCGCAGTCTCCATCGATTCGCTTAAAACCGCGTTAACGCAGCAGCAAGGTCTTGATGCGGCGCTGATTGATGCGCCGTTAGCAGTCGATGCACAAACGCCTCTTAGCGAGTTGCTCTCTCATGTCGGACAGGCACCCTGTGCGGTGCCCGTGGTCGACGAGGACCAACAGTATGTCGGCATCATTTCGAAAGGAATGCTGCTGCGCGCTTTAGATCGTGAGGGGGTAAATAATGGCTGATCAAAATAATCCGTGGGATACCACGCCAGCGGCGGACAGTGCCGCGCAATCCGCAGACGCCTGGGGTACACCGACGACTGCACCGACTGACGGCGGTGGTGCTGACTGGCTGACCAGTACGCCTGCGCCAAACGTCGAGCATTTTAATATTCTCGATCCGTTCCATAAAACGCTGATCCCGCTCGACAGTTGGGTCACTGAAGGGATCGACTGGGTCGTTACCCATTTCCGTCCCGTCTTCCAGGGCGTGCGCGTTCCGGTTGATTATATCCTCAACGGTTTCCAGCAATTGCTGCTGGGTATGCCCGCACCGGTGGCGATTATCGTTTTCGCTCTCATCGCCTGGCAGATTTCCGGGGTCGGAATGGGTGTGGCGACGCTGGTTTCGCTGATTGCCATCGGCGCAATCGGTGCCTGGTCGCAGGCAATGGTGACTCTGGCGCTGGTGTTAACCGCCCTGCTGTTCTGTATCGTCATCGGTTTGCCGTTGGGGATATGGCTGGCGAGAAGTCCGCGAGCGGCGAAAATTATTCGTCCACTGCTTGATGCCATGCAGACCACGCCAGCGTTTGTTTATCTGGTGCCAATCGTCATGCTATTTGGTATCGGTAACGTGCCGGGCGTGGTGGTGACGATCATCTTTGCTCTGCCGCCGATTATCCGTCTGACCATTCTGGGGATTAACCAGGTTCCGGCGGATCTGATTGAAGCCTCGCGCTCATTCGGTGCCAGCCCGCGCCAGATGCTGTTCAAAGTTCAGTTACCGCTGGCGATGCCGACCATTATGGCGGGCGTTAACCAGACGCTGATGCTGGCCCTTTCTATGGTGGTCATCGCCTCGATGATTGCCGTCGGCGGGTTGGGTCAGATGGTACTTCGCGGTATCGGTCGTCTGGATATGGGGCTTGCCACCGTTGGCGGCGTCGGGATTGTGATCCTCGCCATTATCCTCGATCGTCTGACGCAGGCCGTTGGGCGCGACTCACGCAGTCGCGGCAACCGTCGCTGGTACACCACTGGCCCTGTTGGTCTGCTGACCCGCCCATTCATTAAGTAACTCTGCACTTGCCCGGTGACGCCGGGCATTATCACCCTGCCAAAAAAAGGAATAACAATGCGACATAGCGTACTTTTTGCGACAGCGTTTGCCACGCTTATCTCTACACAAACTTTTGCTGCCGATCTGCCGGGCAAAGGCATTACTGTTAATCCAGTTCAGAGCACCATCACTGAAGAAACCTTCCAGACGCTGCTGGTCAGTCGTGCGCTGGAGAAATTAGGTTATACCGTCAACAAACCCAGCGAAGTAGATTACAACGTTGGCTACACCTCGCTTGCTTCCGGCGATGCAACCTTCACCGCCGTGAACTGGACGCCACTGCATGACAACATGTACGAAGCTGCCGGTGGCGATAAGAAATTTTATCGTGAAGGGGTATTTGTTAACGGCGCGGCACAGGGTTACCTGATCGATAAGAAAACCGCCGACCAGTACAAAATCACCAACATCGCACAACTGAAAGATCCGAAGATCGCCAAACTGTTCGATACCAACGGCGACGGAAAAGCGGATTTAACCGGTTGTAACCCTGGCTGGGGCTGCGAAGGTGCGATCAACCACCAGCTTGCCGCGTATGAACTGACCCATACCGTGACGCATAATCAGGGGAACTACGCGGCGATGATGGCCGACACCATCAGTCGCTACAAAGAGGGCAAACCGGTGTTTTACTACACCTGGACGCCGTACTGGGTGAGTAATGAGCTGAAGCCAGGGAAAGATGTGGTCTGGTTGCAGGTGCCGTTCTCCGCACTGCCGGGCGATAAAAACGCCGATACCAAACTGCCGAATGGTGCGAATTATGGCTTCCCGGTCAGCACCATGCATATCGTTGCCAACAAAGCCTGGGCCGAGAAAAACCCGGCAGCAGCGAAACTGTTTGCCATTATGCAGTTGCCAGTGGCAGATATTAACGCCCAGAACGCCATTATGCATGACGGCAAAGCCTCAGAAGGCGATATTCAGGGCCATGTTGATGGCTGGATCAAAGCCCACCAGCAGCAGTTCGATGGCTGGGTGAATGAGGCGCTGGCAGCGCAGAAGTAATTTTTATTCGGGCGGATAAGGCGTTTTTACCTCATCCGCCGCTCTGTACACAATGCCTGATGCGACGCTGGAGCGTCTTATCATGCCTACAAAATACACTCATTCCGTATGGCGGATAAGGCGTTTTCGCCGCATCCGTCGTTCTGTGCACAATGCCTGATGCGACGCTGGCGCGTCTTATCATGCCTACAAACCACATCGCACATTTCAACAAGCTATCTTTCATCCCATATTCATCAACATCCGCTATTATTGATTTCCAGCTTAATCATCACCTGATGAACAAAAATAATGACTAAACCTAATCATGAGCTTAGCCCGGCGCTGATCGTGCTGATGTCTATCGCCACCGGTCTGGCGGTCGCCAGTAACTATTACGCTCAGCCATTGCTCGACACCATCGCGCGTAACTTTTCCCTTTCCGCCAGTTCGGCAGGCTTTATTGTTACCGCCGCGCAATTGGGCTATGCAGCAGGTCTGCTGTTTCTTGTTCCCCTCGGTGATATGTTTGAACGCCGCCGCCTGATTGTCTCGATGACCTTACTGGCGGCAGGCGGCATGTTAATCACTGCCAGCAGTCAGTCGCTGGCGATGATGATCCTCGGTACGGCATTAACCGGTTTATTCTCTGTCGTGGCACAAATTCTGGTTCCGCTGGCAGCGACGCTGGCTTCACCGGACAAACGCGGCAAAGTGGTTGGCACTATTATGAGCGGTCTGCTGTTGGGGATCTTGCTGGCACGGACAGTTGCCGGATTGCTGGCGAATCTCGGCGGCTGGCGCACCGTCTTTTGGGTTGCTTCGGTGTTAATGGCACTGATGGCGCTGGCATTATGGCGTGGTCTGCCACAAATGAAATCAGAAACCCACCTCAACTACCCACAGTTGTTGGGTTCCGTTTTCAGTATGTTTATCAGCGATAAAATTCTGCGTACCCGCGCGTTGCTGGGCTGCCTGACCTTTGCCAATTTCAGCATTCTCTGGACCTCAATGGCCTTTTTGCTTGCCGCTCCACCTTTTAACTACAGCGATGGTGTAATTGGTCTGTTTGGACTTGCGGGAGCTGCCGGAGCGTTGGGCGCTCGTCCGGCGGGCGGTTTTGCCGATAAGGGCAAATCGCACCACACCACAACTTTCGGTCTGCTGCTGCTATTACTTTCATGGCTGGCGATCTGGTTTGGTCACACTTCCGTACTGGCGTTGATTATCGGAATCCTGGTGCTGGATCTCACCGTGCAGGGCGTGCATATCACTAACCAGACGGTAATTTATCGGATACATCCTGATGCGCGCAATCGCCTGACCGCAGGTTACATGACTAGCTACTTTATTGGCGGTGCCGCCGGTTCGCTAATTTCAGCCTCAGCCTGGCAACATGGCGGTTGGGCTGGCGTTTGTCTGGCTGGCGCGACGATTGCCCTGGTTAACTTACTGGTCTGGTGGCGAGGTTTTCATCGTCAGGAAGCCGCAAATTAAGCAATCAGCAACCGTTTTCGTGGCTTTACACTTATAAGGGTGTTAAGAAGCCCATCAGTCTGATAAGGTTAAGATATTCATTCAGTCTATTTATAATATTAACAATCGTTAAGCGTACACTCTATGGAAAGCCCTACTCCACAGCCTGCTCCTGGTTCGGCGACCTTCATGGAAGGATGCAAAGACAGTTTACCGATTGTTATTAGTTATATTCCGGTGGCCTTTGCGTTCGGTCTGAATGCGACCCGTCTGGGATTCTCTCCTCTCGAAAGCGTTTTTTTCTCCTGCATCATTTATGCAGGCGCGAGCCAGTTCGTCATTACCGCGATGCTGGCAGCCGGGAGTAGTTTGTGGATTGCTGCACTGACCGTCATGGCAATGGATGTTCGCCATGTGTTGTATGGCCCGTCACTGCGTAGCCGTATTATTCAGCGTCTGCAAAAATCGAAAACCGCCCTGTGGGCGTTTGGCCTGACGGATGAGGTTTTTGCCGCCGCAACCGCAAAACTGGTACGCAATAATCGCCGCTGGAGCGAGAACTGGATGATCGGCATTGCCTTCAGTTCATGGTCATCGTGGGTATTTGGTACGGTAATAGGGGCATTCTCCGGCAGCGGCTTGCTGCAAGGTTATCCCGCCGTTGAAGCTGCATTAGGTTTTATGCTTCCGGCACTCTTTATGAGTTTCCTGCTCGCCTCTTTCCAGCGCAAACAATCTCTTTGCGTTACCGCAGCGTTAGTTGGTGCCCTTGCAGGCGTAACGCTATTTTCTATTCCCGTCGCCATTCTGGCAGGCATTGTCTGTGGCTGCCTCACTGCGTTAATCCAGGCATTCTGGCAAGGAGCGCCCGATGAGCTATGAGGTTCTGCTGCTTGGGTTACTAGTTGGCGTGGCGAATTATTGCTTCCGCTATTTGCCGCTGCGCCTGCGTGTGGGTAATGCCCGCCCAACCAAACGTGGCGCGGTAGGTATTTTGCTCGACACCATTGGCATCGCCTCGATATGCGCTCTGCTGGTTGTCTCTACCGCACCAGAAGTGATGCACGATACACGCCGTTTCGTGCCCACGCTGGTCGGCTTCGCGGTACTGGGTGCCAGTTTCTATAAAACACGCAGCATTATCATCCCAACACTGCTTAGTGCGCTGGCCTATGGGCTCGCCTGGAAAGTGATGGCGATTATATAACCCACAAGAATCATTTTTCTAAAACAATACATTTACTTTATTTGTCACTGTCGTTACTATATCGGCTGAAATTAATGAGGTCATACCCAAATGGATAGTTCGTTTACGCCCATTGAACAAATGCTAAAATTTCGCGCCAGCCGCCACGAAGATTTTCCTTATCAGGAGATCCTTCTGACTCGTCTTTGCATGCACATGCAAAGCAAGCTGCTGGAGAACCGCAATAAAATGCTGAAGGCTCAGGGGATTAACGAGACGTTGTTTATGGCGTTGATTACGCTGGAGTCTCAGGAAAACCACAGTATTCAGCCTTCTGAATTAAGTTGTGCTCTTGGATCATCCCGTACCAACGCGACGCGTATTGCCGATGAACTGGAAAAACGCGGTTGGATCGAACGTCGTGAAAGCGATAACGATCGCCGCTGCCTGCATCTGCAATTAACGGAAAAAGGTCACGAGTTTTTGCGCGAGGTTTTACCACCGCAGCATAACTGCCTGCATCAACTCTGGTCCGCGCTCAGCACAACAGAAAAAGATCAGCTCGAGCAAATCACCCGCAAATTGCTCTCCCGTCTCGACCAGATGGAACAAGACGGTGTGGTTCTCGAAGCGATGAGCTAACGCGTCATCTCGCTCAAAAATCCAGATTTATAAAAGAAAAAATGACCGGCCAGCATCGCAACATGCTGGCCTTTTTGGCAAGCAGGTCGGCTCAGCCGATGAGTTAAGAAGATCGTGGAGAACAATATGAGCGCAAATGCGGAGACTCAAACCCCGCAGCAACCGGTAAAGAAGAGCGGCAAACGTAAGCGTCTGCTCCTCCTTCTCACCTTGCTCTTTATAATTATTGCCGTAGCGATAGGGATTTATTGGTTTTTGGTACTGCGTCATTTCGAAGAAACCGATGACGCATACGTGGCAGGGAATCAGATTCAAATTATGTCTCAGGTGTCTGGCAGCGTGACGAAAGTCTGGGCCGATAACACCGATTTTGTAAAAGAAGGCGATGTTCTGGTCACTCTCGACCCGACAGATGCTCGCCAGGCGTTTGAAAAAGCCAAAACTGCACTGGCTTCCAGCGTTCGCCAAACCCACCAGCTGATGATTAACAGCAAACAGTTGCAGGCGAATATTGAGGTGCAAAAAATCGCCCTCGCGAAAGCACAAAGCGACTACAACCGCCGTGTGCCGCTGGGCAATGCCAACCTGATTGGTCGCGAAGAGCTGCAACACGCCCGCGACGCTGTCACCAGTGCCCAGGCGCAACTGGACGTCGCTATTCAACAATACAATGCCAATCAGGCGATGATTCTGGGGACTAAACTGGAAGATCAGCCTGCCGTGCAACAGGCTGCCACCGAAGTACGTAACGCCTGGCTGGCGCTGGAGCGTACCCGTATTGTCAGTCCGATGACCGGTTATGTCTCCCGCCGCGCGGTACAGCCTGGGGCGCAAATTAGCCCAACGACGCCGCTGATGGCGGTCGTTCCAGCCACCAATATGTGGGTGGATGCCAACTTTAAAGAGACGCAGATTGCCAATATGCGTATCGGTCAGCCGGTCACCATCACCACCGATATTTACGGCGATGATGTGAAATACACCGGTAAAGTGGTTGGTCTGGATATGGGCACAGGTAGCGCGTTCTCACTGCTTCCGGCGCAAAATGCGACCGGTAACTGGATCAAAGTCGTTCAGCGTCTACCTGTGCGTATCGAACTGGACCAGAAACAGCTGGAGCAATACCCGCTGCGCATTGGTTTGTCCACGCTGGTGAGCGTCAATACCACTAACCGTGACGGTCAGGTACTGGCAAATAAAGTACGTTCAACACCAGTCGCGGTAAGTACCGCGCGTGAAATCAGCCTGGCACCTGTCAATAAACTGATCGACGATATCGTAAAAGCTAACGCTGGCTAATCCAGAGGTGCGTGTGATGCAACAGCAAAAACCGCTGGAAGGCGCGCAACTGGTCATTATGACGATTGCGCTGTCACTGGCGACATTCATGCAGGTGCTGGACTCCACCATTGCTAACGTGGCGATCCCCACTATCGCCGGGAATCTGGGCTCATCGCTCAGCCAGGGAACGTGGGTAATCACTTCTTTCGGGGTGGCGAATGCCATCTCGATCCCGCTTACCGGCTGGCTGGCAAAGCGCGTCGGGGAAGTGAAACTGTTCCTTTGGTCCACCATCGCCTTTGCTATTGCGTCGTGGGCGTGTGGTGTCTCCAGCAGCCTGAATATGCTGATCTTCTTCCGCGTGATTCAGGGGATTGTCGCCGGGCCGTTGATCCCGCTTTCGCAAAGTCTATTGCTGAATAACTACCCGCCAGCCAAACGCTCGATCGCGCTGGCGTTGTGGTCGATGACGGTGATTGTCGCGCCAATTTGCGGCCCGATCCTCGGCGGTTATATCAGCGATAATTACCACTGGGGCTGGATATTCTTCATCAACGTGCCGATTGGCGTGGCGGTGGTGTTGATGACACTGCAAACTCTGCGCGGACGTGAAACCCGCACCGAACGGCGGCGGATTGATGCCGTGGGGCTGGCACTGCTGGTTATTGGTATCGGCAGCCTGCAGATTATGCTCGACCGCGGTAAAGAGCTGGACTGGTTTTCATCACAGGAAATTATCATCCTTACCGTGGTGGCGGTGGTGGCTATCTGCTTCCTGATTGTCTGGGAGCTGACCGACGATAACCCGATAGTCGATCTGTCGTTGTTTAAGTCGCGCAACTTCACCATCGGCTGCTTGTGTATCAGCCTCGCGTATATGCTCTACTTCGGCGCTATTGTTCTGCTGCCGCAGTTGTTGCAGGAGGTCTACGGTTACACGGCAACGTGGGCAGGTCTGGCCTCTGCGCCGGTAGGGATTATTCCGGTGATCCTGTCGCCGATTATCGGCCGCTTCGCGCATAAACTGGATATGCGGCGGCTGGTAACCTTCAGCTTTATTATGTATGCCGTCTGCTTCTACTGGCGTGCCTATACCTTTGAACCAGGTATGGATTTTGGCGCGTCGGCCTGGCCGCAGTTTATCCAGGGGTTTGCGGTGGCCTGCTTCTTTATGCCGCTGACCACCATTACGCTGTCTGGTTTGCCACCGGAACGACTGGCGGCGGCATCGAGCCTCTCTAACTTTACGCGAACGCTGGCGGGGTCTATCGGCACGTCGATAACCACGACCATGTGGACCAACCGCGAGTCGATGCACCATGCGCAGTTGACTGAGTCGGTAAACCCGTTTAACCCAAACGCCCAGGCGATGTACAGTCAACTGGAAGGGCTTGGGATGACGCAACAGCAGGCCTCCGGCTGGATTGCCCAGCAGATCACCAACCAGGGGCTGATTATTTCCGCCAATGAGATCTTCTGGATGTCAGCTGGGATATTCCTCGTCCTGCTGGGGCTGGTGTGGTTTGCTAAACCGCCATTTGGCGCAGGTGGCGGCGGAGGCGGTGCGCACTAAGTACAACTAAGCCAGTTCATTTGAACTGGCTTTTTTCAATTAATTGTGAAGATAGTTTACTGACTAAATGTGCAGTTCCTGCAACTTCTCTTTCGGCAGCGCCAGTTCTTCGTTGCTGTTGATGCGCACGTCACGTTCCAGAATGCTACGCGCAATATCCTGTGCTTCCTGCAACGAGTGCATCTGGTAAGTGCCACACTGGTAGACGTTCAGTTCCGGGATCTGATTCTGATCCTGCACTTTCAGCACGTCTTCCATTGCCGCTTTCCAGGCATCAGCAACACGCTGCTCATCTGGCGTACCAATCAGACTCATATAAAAACCGGTGCGGCAGCCCATTGGCGAGATATCGATAATCTCTACACCATTACCGTTAAGATGGTTACGCATAAAACCAGCAAACAGGTGCTCCAGGGTATGGATCCCTCTTTCTGGCATCACTTCTTTGTTCGGCACGCAGAAGCGCAGATCGAACACGGTGATTGCGTCGCCATGCGGGGTGTTCATTGTTTTCGCCACCCGAACTGCAGGCGCTTCCATCCGGGTATGATCGACTGTGAAGCTATCTAACAACGGCATTTAGCCACCTCCGGTAATTTTTTTAAAAATTTTCTGAACTCTTTCTTCCCAGGCGAGTCTGAGTATATGAAAGACGCGCATTTGTTATCATCATCCCTGAATTCAGAGATGAAATTTTGGCCACTCACGAGTGGCCTTTTTCTTTTCTGTCAGGCGTGTTTTTCCAGCCACACCGCAAACGGTTCGGTATCTGCGGCTTCCATTTCCTGCTGACGGCGTTCAGATGCCTCGCGCTCGGCTACAAAATCCTCTTCGCGCAGAATTTCCAGCGGCTCTTCACGCAGCAGATTACGGTACGCTTCAGCAAACGCTTTGCCTGTTCCGCCAATACCAGTATCAATCATAGACCTTAAGATACGGGCAGAGAAAGTCAGATCGGGATTATCGAAGCAGGCAACCAGTTCATCACACACTTTCTGATACGCTTCGCCGCCGTTAATGCTATCCAGCGTTTGCGCGACGCGTTTCAGATCGCGGAACAGATCTTTACCCACCTGCGGTAACGGGAACTGTGCGGTTTCGCAGCCGATACCCAGCGTCAGACCCGGTTTGCGACCTTCGAGGATCACCCGGTTCCAGTTAACGCGTGTACAGGCAAGTTCGCTACTGCTCATTTCCGGTGCATCAGCCAGCGCACACCAGACCATAAACAGGTCGAGGAATCGCACCTGCTGTTCATCTACACCAATCGGCGAGAACGGGTTGATGTCCAGCGAACGCACTTCAATATATTCAATACCGCCACGTAACAGCGCATCAGAAGGCGACTCGCCGCTGCGGGTAACGCGTTTTGGACGAATCGGCGCGTACAGTTCGTTTTCAATCTGCAGCACGTTGCTGTTGATTTGCAGCCTCTTACCGTCTTTCTCAATACCAATCTTCGCGTACTCTTCCGATGGCGTTTTGATTGCCTGTTTAAGGCCCGCTACGTACTCGTAAAGATCGTTGAAGGTAATACCAAGATTGCTTTGCGATTTATTGGTATAGCCGAGATCGCTCAAACGAAGAGAGGTCGCATACGGCAGGTAATACATACCGCACTCGGTTTTCTCAAACGGCAGCGATGTTGGTTTTCCTTGCAGGAAAGAAGAACAAATCGCCGGAGACGCGCCAAACAGATAAGGAATGACCCAACCGAAACGATAGTAATTGCGGATAACGCGGAAATAGCCCGCAGAAATTTTCTCTTTGCCATCAGCGCCCGAGATATCACCACACTTCGCTTGCCAGAATGGCATTGGCAAAGAGAAATTGTAGTGCACGCCGGAAATGGTTTGCATCAGCGCGCCATAGCGATTTTTCAGCCCTTCACGATACAGCGTTTTAAAGCATCCGGTGTTAGAAGTGCCGTACTGTGCCAGTTCGATGTCCTGACCTTCTGCGATGTAGCATGGCATACTTAACGGCCACATCCGCTCATCGCCCATATTGCGCGCCGTATAACGATGCAGATCGCGCATAAAGGTCAGCATATGTTCAATATCACCATCCACTGGTGTAATGAATTCCAGCAATGCTTCCGCAAAATCGGTAGTAATCCATTTGTGCGTCAGTGCGGAACCTAATGCTTCAGGATGACCTGTTGTTGCCAGTGTGCCATCAGCATTAACACGCAAAGTTTCGCGCTCCAGCCCACGCTGTATCCCCTTTAACGCCTGAGGATGTTTTTCCAGCCAGGCCAGCGCCTGTGATACGTCCGGGATCAAATTGACCTCCCGCCTGTCAAAATCGTTTTAATTAGCATAACTGTAATGGTGACCATATGTGCAGGCCTACAATTAGTGCCACCACATCATGCCCTGAACGGTCGCTGCTGCAACTGCAACATAGCGTAACGCTTTACCAAGGCACAAAAAAAAGATTACCGGTCCCCACGAGATGCGCATCCATCCCGCTAACAGACACAGTAAATCGCCAACCACGGGCATCCAGCTTAATAATAGCGTGACTGCACCATAGCGTTTCAGCCAGCCGGTAGCTTTCTCTTGCCAGCGCGATGTTTTACGCAATGGAAAGAAACGCCCAAGGATAACGTTAGTTAACCCTCCAAGGCTATTACCCATTGTTGCTGTTAAAACTAAAACCCAGGGATGACTGATCCCGGAAAGCAACATTGCCACCAGCACGACTTCGGAGTTGCCGGGTAATAGTGTAGCGCTGAGAAAACTACTGGCAAACAACGAGAAAAGCGATAACGCTTCACTCACAGCAAGCGAACATCCACGGCGTCCATGCCTGCTGCACGGGCCGCCTGAATACCGAAATCGGCATCTTCAAAGACCACACACTGCGTCGGTTGCACGCCCATACGCTGCGCGCACAACAAAAATGTGTCTGGCGCGGGTTTATGGTGTTTGACGTGATCGGCAGCGACGACGGCGTCAAAATAATGGCGTAATCCCAGGTGCGCCAGCAATGCCTCAGCGATGGCGCTTTCACTCCCCGTTCCTACAGCCATTGGGCGACGACCATGCCAACTTTTCACCACATCAACAAGAGGAAGCGGTTCGACGCTATCCAGCAGCATACTTCTTACTGCTTCTGTTTTTTCACGCGCTAACGCATGCGGGTCGAGATCGGCCTGATTCAGCTCAATAATTGCCTGAGCAATACGCCAGGTGGGCGATCCATTAAGCGCAATCATCGCCTGAATATCGTACTGAAGACCGTAGTGCCCTAATACTTCGCGCCACGCTTTACGGTGCGTAGGCTCCGTATCCAGGATTGTGCCATCCATATCAAAAATTAAACCTGCATAACGCTCGTACATGGTCTTCTCGCAAGTCGAAAAATATGACGCTACTTTAGCGTAATTGCTTGATTTTGTCGCTGATGGCGAAGGAGAAGAAAATTCAGGAAATGGATAAAGGAGTTATTTAGAAATGAGATATTTTTGAAGGAAATTTTTTGGAGAAGATGGTGCATCCGGGAGGATGACTCACTGACGTTCGCCCTTCGGGCCGTTGCTGGCGCAACGTTATCCTTCCTGGTGCCTGCGGTTAATACCGCTATCTCTTCGATACCTTCATTGCTGAAGGTTACGGAGAATATGGTGCATCCGGGAGGATTCGAACCTCCGACCGCTCGGTTCGTAGCCGAGTACTCTATCCAGCTGAGCTACGGATGCATCGGGAAAACTTATTCTACTGCTGATATTGATACCGCTACTAAAGCCATATCAATTAAGAGATGGTGCATCCGGGAGGATTACTCGCCTTGCGGCTCGCCCTTCGGGCCGTTGCTAAAGCAACGTTATCATCCCTAGTGCCTGCGGTTAATTCCGCTACCTCTTCGATACCTTCATTGCTGAAGATTTCGGAGAATATGGTGCATCCGGGAGGATTCGAACCTCCGACCGCTCGGTTCGTAGCCGAGTACTCTATCCAGCTGAGCTACGGATGCATCGGGAAATTTATTTTACTGCTGATATTGATACCGCTACTAAAGCCATATCAAGTAAGAGATGGTGCATCCGGGAGGATTCGAACCTCCGACCGCTCGGTTCGTAGCCGAGTACTCTATCCAGCTGAGCTACGGATGCATCGGGAAACTTACTTTACTGCAGATTTTTTGATACCGCTACTAAAGCCGTATCAAGTAAGAGATGGTGCATCCGGGAGGATTACTCGCCTTGCGGCTCGCCCTTCGGGCCGTTGCTAAAACAACGTTATCCTCCCTGGTGCCTGCGGTTATTACCGCCACCTCTTCCATACCTTCATCGCTGAAGGTACGTAGAATATGGTGCATCCGGGAGGATTCGAACCTCCGACCGCTCGGTTCGTAGCCGAGTACTCTATCCAGCTGAGCTACGGATGCAAATGGCGGTGAGGCGGGGATTCGAACCCCGGATGCAGCTTTTGACCGCATACTCCCTTAGCAGGGGAGCGCCTTCAGCCTCTCGGCCACCTCACCACACGCCTCTTACGAGTGCTTCGAAGAACTTGTTTATCGCTCATCGTCGCTGCGTGGCGCACATATTACTTTCTGAGACTTATAAGTCAAACAATTTTTCCTACACTTTTATCGTTTGCACACTTCACGTTCAATTAGTCTGTAAAAACGTCAAAAAGAGTGTTTTATCAACAGAAGAATGGAGGTCTGACAGATAGTAGTAATGCAAAAAAATGGAGACTTAAGTTGAATGAACGGGAGTAAAGCGAAAAGACTATAGAGTGAAGGAGAAATTTTGAGGGTGCGTCTCACCGATAAAGATGAGACGCGGAAAGATTAGTAACTGGACTGCTGGGATTTTTCAGCCTGGATACGCTGGTAGATCTCTTCACGGTGAACAGAAACTTCCTTCGGGGCATTTACGCCAATACGTACCTGGTTGCCCTTTACCCCTAAAACTGTCACGGTGACCTCATCCCCAATCATGAGGGTCTCACCAACTCGACGAGTCAGAATCAGCATTCTTTGCTCCTTGAAAGATTAAAAGAGTCGGGTCTCTCTGTATCCCGGCATTATCCATCATATAACGCCAAAAAGTAAGCAATGACAAACACATTACATCTAAGCAGTCATGGCATTACATTCTGTTAAACCTAAGTTTAGCCGATATACACAACTTCAACCTGACTTTATCGTTGTCGATAGCGTTAATGCGAATGCCGTGAAGCGAGTCCACGGCATTGCCTGACGCTTATATTATTGCAATTTCGCGCTGACCCAGCCTTTCACACTGGCTAACGCTGCAGGTAAGGCCGCAGCATCCGTACCACCGGCTTGCGCCATGTCAGGACGTCCACCACCCTTGCCGCCCACCTGCTGAGCGACCATACCAATCAGTTCCCCTGCTTTCACACGATCTGTGACGTCCTTAGATACGCCTGCAATCAGAGAAACCTTACCTTCGACTACCGTTGCCAGCACGATAATTGTCGACCCCAGCTGATTTTTTAAATCGTCAACCATGGTACGCAACATTTTCGGCTCAACACCGCTAAGCTCGCTAACCAACAGCTTAACACCATTAACATCAATTGCCTTACTGGAAAGATTTGCGCTCTCCTGTGCGGCAGCTTGTTCTTTAAGCTGTTGTAACTCTTTTTCCAGCTGACGCGTACGTTCCAGTACTGAGCGCACTTTATCAGCCAGATTATTGCTATCGCCTTTCAGCAGATGCGCGACTTCGCTTAAGCGATCGCTGTCTGCATGAACGGTGGCGATAGCACCTTCTCCGGTTACCGCTTCGATACGACGAACGCCTGCAGCAGTACCCGATTCAGAGATGATGCGGAACAGACCAATATCACCAGTGCGGCTGGCGTGAGTACCGCCACACAACTCGGTAGAGAAATCGCCCATGCTCAGCACGCGTACGCGCTCATCATACTTCTCGCCGAACAGCGCCATCGCACCTTTCGCTTTCGCCGCTTCGAGATCCATGATGTTGGTTTCGATCGGCAAATTGCGACGAATCTGTGTGTTCACCAGGTCTTCGACCGCACGAATCTCTTCTGGTTTCATCGCTTCGTTGTGTGAGAAGTCGAAGCGCAGCACCTTGTCGTTAACCAGTGAACCTTTCTGCGATACATGAGTACCCAGAACCTGGCGCAGCGCAGCGTGCATCAGGTGCGTTGCGGAGTGATTCAGACGAATACGGGCGCGACGAGCCTCATCAACATCAGCCTGCACCGCGTCGCCCACTTTCAGAGAACCCGCAGCAAGTTTACCGATGTGACCAATCGCCTGGCCGTATTTCTGCGTATCTTCCACCGCAAAGGAGAAGTTAGCGCCTTTCAGTTCGCCTTTATCGCCAACCTGACCGCCGGATTCCGCATAGAATGGCGTTTGATCCAGCACGACCACAGCTTCCTGGCCTGCATTGATGGCATCAACCGCTTTACCATCAACAAACAGCGCAGTCACTTTGCCGTTCAGTTCCAGATGGTCATAGCCTTTAAATTCAGATGCACTGTCAACACGGATCATTGCGTTGTAATCGGCACCAAAGCCGCTGGCTTCGCGCGCGCGACGACGCTGCTCTTCCATTGCAGCTTCAAAACCAGCTTCGTCAACTTTGATGTTGCGCTCACGACAAACATCAGCCGTCAGGTCAACCGGGAAGCCATAGGTGTCGTACAGACGGAAAGCAGTTTCACCATCCAGCGTATCACCAGAAAGTTTTGCCAGCTCTTCATCCAGCAACGCCAGACCGCGCTCCAGAGTACGAGCAAACTGCTCTTCTTCAGTCTTCAGCACCTGCTCAACCTGCGCCTGCTGGCGTTTCAGGTCTTCACCCGCAGAGCCCATAACGTCGATCAGCGGACCAACCAGTTTGTAGAAGAAGGTTTCTTTCGCGCCGAGCATATTACCGTGACGCACTGCGCGACGAATGATACGACGCAGTACATAACCACGGTTTTCATTGGACGGCATTACGCCATCCGCGATCAGGAACGCACAAGAACGAATGTGGTCAGCGATTACGCGCAGCGATTTATTGCTCAGATCGGTTGCGCCAGTGACTTTCGCTACCGCCTGGATCAGCGTGCGGAACAGGTCGATGTCATAGTTAGAGTTAACGTGTTGCAGCACCGCAGCAATACGCTCCAGACCCATACCGGTATCTACAGACGGCTTCGGCAGCGGTTCCATCGTGCCATCGGCCTGGCGGTTGAACTGCATGAAGACGATGTTCCAGATCTCAATGTAGCGGTCGCCGTCTTCTTCCGGGCTTCCCGGAAGGCCCCCCAAATGTGGTCGCCGTGATCGTAGAAGATTTCGGTGCACGGGCCGCACGGACCAGTGTCACCCATCTGCCAGAAGTTGTCAGATGCGTATGGCGCACCTTTGTTATCGCCGATGCGAATAATACGTTCGCGCGGGATCCCTACTTCTTTTTCCCAGATTTCGTAGGCTTCGTCGTCGCTTTCATAGACGGTAACCCACAGACGCTCTTTCGGCAGGGCAAACCATTTTTCGCTGGTCAGCAGTTCCCATGCAAACTGAATGGCATCGTGTTTGAAATAGTCGCCGAAGCTGAAGTTGCCCAGCATTTCGAAGAAGGTATGGTGACGCGCGGTGTAACCGACGTTTTCCAGGTCGTTGTGTTTACCACCCGCACGCACGCAGCGTTGGGAAGTGGTAGCGCGGGAATAATTACGCTTGTCGAGCCCAAGGAACACATCCTTGAACTGGTTCATCCCGGCGTTGGTAAACAACAAAGTTGGGTCGTTATGGGGTACCAGGGAGCTGCTGGCAACTACCTGATGTCCCTTACTATGGAAAAAGTCGAGAAACGCCTGACGGATCTCAGCGGTGCTCTTGCTCATAATTATCCTGAAATCAAGCTAACGAAATATCGCCACCAGCTCCAGCGTGTCTTAACCGCCGGGCTGGTAACTGAAAAGTGGGAATAAGATAAGTTTTCTTGACTGGGAAGTAAAATACCGTATGCGTTCAGTCGGCAAAATTTCGCCAAATCTCCTGGATATCTTCCATCAGATAGCCACGATAGAGCAGAAAACGCTGGATCTTAACTTTTTCTGAAAAGACAGTTGGCAAAGGTTCGCCATATTTTCGCGTCGCCTGATCGCGCGCCAGTGCGCACCAGTCGATGTCACATTCACGCATCGCTTTTTCTGTCGCTTCGCGGGAAATACCTTTCTGATTCAGTTCCTGGCGAATACGCGCAGGTCCATAACCTTTGCGGCTACGGCTGACGATAAAGCGCGCAACAAATCGGCTGTCATCGAGATAGCCATGTTCATGGCACCAGGCAATAACGCGCTCGTAATCTTCTGCCGTAGCATCAATCTCTTCTGGGCCATTTTTGCCCATAATCGGTGCCGCGAGTTTACGTCGCAGTTCTTGCTCACTGTGATCGCGCACCGCCAGAATGCGTACCGCACGATCCAACAGGCGAGCATATGCCGGGCGACGGGATGTTGATTCTGTCATGGCATATCCTTACAACTTAAAAAAGCAAAAGGGCCGCAGATGCGACCCTTGTGTATCAAACAAGACGATTAAAAATCTTCGTTAGTTTCTGCTACGCCTTCGCTATCATCTACAGAGAAATCCGGCGTTGAGTTCGGGTTGCTCAGCAGCAACTCACGTACTTTCTTCTCGATCTCTTTCGCGGTTTCCGGGTTATCTTTCAGCCAGGCAGTCGCATTCGCTTTACCCTGACCGATCTTCTCACCTTTGTAGCTGTACCACGCGCCTGCTTTCTCGATCAGCTTCTCTTTTACGCCCAGGTCAACCAGTTCGCCGTAGAAGTTGATACCTTCGCCGTAGAGGATCTGGAATTCAGCCTGTTTAAACGGCGCAGCGATTTTGTTCTTCACCACTTTCACGCGGGTTTCGCTACCCACCACGTTTTCGCCCTCTTTCACCGCGCCGATACGACGGATGTCGAGACGAACAGAGGCGTAGAATTTCAGCGCGTTACCACCGGTAGTGGTTTCCGGGTTACCGAACATCACACCAATTTTCATACGGATCTGGTTGATGAAGATCAGCAGCGTGTTGGACTGCTTCAGGTTACCCGCCAGCTTACGCATCGCCTGGCTCATCATACGTGCCGCAAGGCCCATGTGAGAGTCGCCGATTTCGCCTTCGATTTCCGCTTTCGGCGTCAGTGCCGCCACGGAGTCAACGACGATAACGTCTACTGCGCCAGAACGCGCCAGGGCGTCACAGATTTCCAGTGCCTGCTCGCCGGTGTCCGGCTGGGAGCACAGCAGGTTGTCGATATCGACGCCCAGTTTACGTGCGTAGATTGGGTCCAGCGCGTGTTCAGCATCGATAAACGCACAGGTTTTACCTTCACGCTGCGCTGCGGCGATCACCTGCAGCGTCAGCGTGGTTTTACCGGAAGATTCCGGTCCGTAGATTTCGACGATACGGCCCATCGGCAGACCACCTGCCCCAAGCGCGATATCCAGTGAAAGCGAACCGGTAGAGATGGTTTCCACATCCATGGAACGGTCTTCACCCAGGCGCATGATGGAGCCTTTACCAAATTGTTTCTCAATCTGGCCCAGTGCTGCCGCCAACGCTTTCTGTTTGTTTTCGTCGATAGCCATTTTTACTCCTGTCATGCCGGGTAATACCGGATAGTCAATATGTTCTGTTGAAGCAATTATACTGTATGCTCATACAGTATCAAGTGTTTTGTAGAAATTGTTGCCACAAGGTCTGCAATGCATACGCAGTAGCCTGACGACGCACCGCATCACGGTCGCCGCTGAAGCATTCCCGCCGGGTAATGCCTTCACCGCGGGCAGTGGCAAAAGCAAACCAGACGGTGCCGACAGGCTTCTCTTCACTGCCGCCATCCGGCCCGGCGATACCACTAATAGACACGGCATAATCAGCACGAGCCGCTTTCAGTGCGCCTATCGCCATTTCCACCACGACGGGTTCACTCACCGCGCCATGCTGCGCCAGCGTCTCTTCGCGTACGCCGATCATCTGCGCTTTGGCTTCGTTACTGTAGGTGACAAATCCGCGTTCAAACCAGGCGGAGCTACCGGCAATATCGGTAATCACTTTCGCTACCCAACCACCGGTACAAGACTCGGCAGTTGTTACGGTTGCGCCACGGGCTTTCAGCGCCTGCCCAACCTGTTCACTTAACTGCATCAGTTCACTGTCAGTCATCACAACCTCTGTCAGTCAAAAATTTATGCCGGACAAGATAGCACTTTCGTCAGGAAGATGGTGTTGGCGTTGCAATTTTACGAGGAGGATTCAGAAAAAAGCTGATTAGCCAGAGGGAAGCTCACGCCCCCCTCTTGTAAATAGCTACTGTACTCGCGCCAGCGCCACGGCTTGTCCTAACTGCCAGACCGCCATTGCGTAATGGGTGCTGTGGTTGTAACGGGTGATGGTGTAGAAGTTCGGCAGACCGTACCAGTACTGGTAGCCGGTGCCAACATCCAGACGCAGCAGGCTGGCTTGTTGATGGTTGCCCAGCGGCTGCTGTGGCGTTAAACCTGCGGCGGCAAGCTGCGAAATGCTGTACTTAGTTTTGAAGCCATTTGGCAAGCCTGGAGCCTGACCGTTTGCCATTACCGCGACCTGATCGCCTTTCACCCAGCCGTGCGCTTTGAAATAGTTCGCCACGCTACCGATCGCATCAACCGGATCCCACAGGTTGATATGCCCGTCGCCGCTGAAATCTACCGCATATTGTTTGTAAGACGACGGCATAAACTGTCCGTAGCCCATCGCCCCGGCAAAGGAACCTTTCAGATTGAGCGGATCGTCCTGCTCGTCGCGCGCCATCAACAGGAAGGTTTCCAGCTCGCCAGAGAAATACTCCGCGCGGCGTGGGTAGTTAAATGACAGCGTTGCCAGCGCATCGAGGATGCGAGTTTTCCCCATCACGCGCCCCCAGCGGGTTTCAACGCCGATAATCCCGACGATAATTTCCGGCGGTACGCCATACACCTGCCACGCGCGATTCAACGCATCTTCATACTGATTCCAGAAAACCACACCGTTCTGCACGTTGTCCGGCGTAATAAATTTTTTGCGATAACGCAGCCATGCGCCGTTCGGACCTGATGGCGGTTTCACCGATGTGGTTGGTGCCTGGTTATCCATCAGCCGCAGTACCGAATCCAGACGTTTCGCCTGGGAGAGAATTTCCTGCAACTGCTGACGATCGAAACCGTGTTTGTTCACCATTTTGTCGATGAACTGCTGGGCATTCGGGTTATTAGCGAAATCGCCGCCCATCTGCATCACATTGTGCTGCGGCTCAAGCAGGAAGCCGCCAGACGGCGTTCCGGTGGTCGTATCAGTCTCAGTAGGTTTTGGCTTGCTGCTACAGGCGGCAAGCAACACAAAAAGGGGAAGCAATGTTACATAACGACGCTTGAACATGAGGGGTCCATTTAACAGATTCAACCAGGGGCAAGTATGGTAAAGCATCACGCCCCGCACAAGGAAGCGGTAGTCACTGCCCGATACGGACTTTACATAACTCAACTCATTCCCCTCGCTATCCTTTTATTCAAACTTTCAAATTAAAATATTTATCTTTCATTTTGCGATCAAAATAACACTTTTAAATCTTTCAATCTGATTAGATTAGGTTGCCGTTTGGTAATAAAACAATAAATCCTGAAGGAGAGAACAATGATAGAAACCATTACTCATGGTGCTGAGTGGTTTATCGGGCTGTTCCAAAAGGGCGGAGAGGTGTTTACCGGGATGGTGACCGGCATTCTTCCGCTGTTGATTAGCCTGCTGGTTATCATGAACGCACTGATTAATTTTATCGGTCAGCATCGTATTGAACGTTTTGCTCAACGTTGCGCCGGTAACCCTGTTTCCCGTTACCTGCTGTTACCGTGCATTGGCACGTTTGTCTTTTGCAATCCGATGACCTTAAGCCTGGGTCGCTTTATGCCGGAAAAGTACAAACCCAGCTACTACGCGGCGGCCTCTTATAGCTGCCACTCAATGAATGGCCTCTTCCCCCATATCAACCCTGGCGAACTGTTTGTTTATCTTGGCATTGCCAGCGGTCTGACAACGCTGAACCTGCCACTTGGCCCACTGGCGGTGAGTTATCTGCTGGTTGGTCTGGTCACCAACTTCTTCCGCGGCTGGGTGACCGATCTGACCACCGCCATTTTTGAGAAAAAGATGGGCATTCAACTTGAACAAAAAGTTCACCTGGCAGGAGCAACATCATGACGCATATTCGGATCGAAAAAGGAACGGGTGGCTGGGGCGGCCCGCTTGAGCTGAAAGCCACGCCGGGCAAAAAAATCGTCTATATCACCGCCGGTACCCGGCCTGCGATTGTTGACAAACTGGCACAGCTTACTGGCTGGCAGGCTATTGACGGATTTAAAGAAGGTGAACCCGCGGAGGCGGAAATTGGCATTGCGGTAATCGACTGTGGCGGCACATTACGCTGCGGCATCTATCCGAAACGGCGTATTCCCACCATTAATATCCACTCGACGGGCAAGTCCGGTCCGCTGGCGCAGTACATTGTGGAAGATATTTATGTCTCTGGCGTAAAAGAAGAAAACATCACTGTAGTGGGTGATGCGGCACCACACCCCTCTTCCGTGGGCCGTGACTATGACACCAGCAAGAAAATCACCGAACAAAGCGATGGTTTACTGGCGAAGGTGGGAATGAGTATGGGTTCTGCCGTTGCCGTGTTGTTTCAATCTGGTCGTGACACCATCGACACTGTATTAAAAACCATTCTGCCGTTTATGGCATTCGTTTCGGCGCTCATTGGCATCATTATGGCTTCTGGCCTTGGTGACTGGATTGCCCACGGTCTTGCTCCGCTGGCGAGCCATCCACTGGGTCTGGTCATGCTGGCGCTCATCTGCTCCTTCCCGCTGCTTTCACCTTTCCTCGGCCCAGGCGCAGTTATCGCACAGGTTATCGGCGTATTGATTGGCGTGCAGATTGGTCTCGGCAATATTCCGCCGCATCTGGCTTTACCGGCACTGTTTGCCATCAACGCGCAGGCGGCCTGCGACTTCATCCCGGTCGGTTTGTCGCTGGCGGAAGCCCGTCAGGACACGGTTCGCGTCGGTGTCCCTTCTGTACTGGTGAGCCGCTTTTTAACCGGCGCACCGACTGTACTGATCGCCTGGTTTGCCTCCGGTTTTATCTATCAATAGAGGCTGAAACATGACCGTTATTTATCAGACCACCATCACCCGTATTGGCGCGAGTGCCACTGACGCCCTCAGCGACCAGATGCTCATCACCTTTCGTGAAGGCGCGCCAGCGGACCTCGAAGAGTATTGCTTCATTCATTGCCACGGCGAGTTGAAAGGTGCACTCCATCCCGGTTTGCAATTTACGCTCGGGCAGCATCGCTATCCGGTGACCGCTGTTGGCAGCGTGGCGGAAGACAACCTTCGCGAACTGGGTCATGTCACCCTGCGCTTCGATGGTTTAAACGAAGCGGAATTTCCGGGCACTGTCCATGTGGCAGGCCCTGTACCCGACGATATCGCGCCGGGATCGGTTTTGAAGTTTGAATCTGTTAAGGAGTAAAAAATGAATCAGGTTGCCGTTGTCATCGGTGGTGGGCAAACCTTAGGCGCGTTCCTGTGCCACGGTCTGGCTGCCGAGGGGTATCGCGTCGCGGTTGTCGATATTCAGAGCGACAAAGCCGCAAATGTGGCACAAGAAATTAACGCCGAATATGGTGAAGGAACAGCGTATGGTTTTGGTGCTGACGCCACCAGCGAGCAAAGCGTTCTGGCGCTCTCTCGTGGGGTAGATGAAATCTTTGGTCGCGTGGATTTGCTGGTCTACAGCGCCGGAATTGCAAAAGCAGCCTTTATCAGCGACTTCCAGCTCGGCGATTTTGACCGTTCGCTACAGGTGAATCTGGTGGGTTATTTCCTGTGTGCCCGTGAATTTTCGCGTTTGATGATCCGCGACGGGATTCAGGGTCGCATTATTCAGATCAACTCGAAATCCGGCAAAGTGGGCAGCAAACACAACTCTGGCTACAGCGCAGCGAAATTTGGTGGCGTCGGGCTGACTCAATCACTGGCGCTGGATCTGGCAGAGTACGGCATTACGGTGCATTCACTGATGCTGGGTAACCTGCTGAAATCGCCGATGTTTCAGTCGCTGTTGCCACAATACGCGACCAAGCTGGGTATCAAACCGGATCAAGTCGAGCAGTATTACATCGATAAAGTACCGCTCAAACGCGGCTGCGATTATCAGGATGTGCTGAATATGCTGCTGTTCTACGCCAGTCCTAAGGCGTCGTACTGCACTGGTCAGTCGATCAATGTCACCGGCGGTCAGGTGATGTTCTGATCAACAGCGGAGATCCGTTAAGGATCTCCGTGAGACTAATAGAATGCCTGATGCGCTACGCTCATCAGGCCTACAGGACTTCCGCCACTACATTAAGGAAAAGTTATGGTATCCGCACTCATCACTGTCGCCGTTATCGCCTGGTGTGCGCAACTGGCCTTAGGCGGCTGGCAAATTTCTCGTTTTAACCGTGCCTTCGACACACTATGCCAGCAAGGTCGGGTTGGCGTGGGCCGTTCCAGCGGGCGCTTTAAACCGCGGGTCGTGGTCGCCATCGCGCTGGACGATCAGCAGCGCATCGTCGACACCTTGTTTATGAAAGGACTGACCATCTTCGCCCGACCGCAAAAAATTCCCGCAATTACCGGCATGCATGCGGGTGATTTACAACCCGATGTGATCTTTCCCCATGATCCACTATCACAGAATGCTCTATCATTGGCGCTTAAACTGAAACGTGGATAATTTCGTTGTGAATGTTACTTGCTTGCGAAGTTATCATTTTGAAACCTAAATCAGGTAATCACGCCCATGAAACCTCGTCAGCGTCAGGCCGCCATTCTGGAGTATCTGCAAAAGCAGGGTAAATGCTCGGTTGAAGAATTGGCGCAATACTTTGACACCACAGGCACAACCATTCGCAAAGATCTGGTCATTCTGGAACATGCAGGAACCGTCATTCGTACTTATGGCGGAGTGGTGTTGAATAAAGAGGAATCCGATCCGCCTATCGATCATAAAACACTCATCAACACCCACAAGAAAGAGCTGATTGCAGAAGCTGCCGTTAGTTTTATCCATGATGGCGATTCGATCATTCTTGATGCTGGCAGTACCGTTTTGCAGATGGTTCCCCTGCTCTCGCGCTTTAATAACATCACGGTGATGACCAACAGCCTGCATATCGTCAATGCGCTATCCGAACTGGATAACGAACAAACTATCCTGATGCCAGGCGGAACGTTTCGTAAAAAATCGGCCTCATTTCACGGACAGCTGGCAGAGAATGCCTTCGAACATTTCAGTTTCGATAAATTGTTTATGGGCACCGACGGCATCGATCTCAATGCGGGCGTAACCACCTTCAACGAGGTTTATACCGTCAGTAAGGCAATGTGCAATGCCGCGCGCGAAGTGATTTTGATGGCGGACTCATCAAAGTTTGGCCGTAAAAGCCCCAACGTAGTTTGCAGTCTTGAAAGCGTCGATAAGCTGATTACCGACGCAGGTATCGATCCGGCGTTTCGTCAGGCGCTGGAAGAGAAAGGGATCGATGTGATCATAACCGGAGAGAGCAATGAGTGAAGCACTACTGAACGCGGGACGTCAGACGTTAATGCTGGAGTTGCAGGAAGCAAGCCGTTTACCGGAACGTCTGGGCGATGATTTTGTTCGCGCCGCCAATATCATCCTGCACTGCGAAGGCAAAGTGGTGGTTTCGGGAATTGGCAAATCGGGCCACATTGGTAAGAAAATCGCCGCAACACTTGCCAGTACCGGCACACCGGCTTTTTTTGTCCATCCGGCAGAAGCACTGCACGGCGATCTGGGGATGATTGAAAGCCGCGATGTGATGCTGTTTATCTCTTACTCCGGTGGCGCGAAGGAACTGGATCTGATTATTCCGCGTCTGGAAGATAAATCTATCGCGCTGCTGGCGATGACCGGCAAACCGACGTCACCGCTGGGCCTGGCGGCAAAAGCGGTGCTGGATATCTCCGTAGAACGCGAAGCCTGCCCGATGCACCTTGCGCCGACCTCCAGCACCGTCAATACCCTGATGATGGGTGACGCGCTGGCGATGGCGGTCATGCAGGCGCGCGGATTTAATGAAGAAGATTTTGCCCGCTCCCACCCAGCCGGGGCACTGGGCGCTCGCTTGCTGAATAAAGTGCATCATCTGATGCGCCGTGACGATGCCATCCCACAGGTGGCGTTAACCGCCAGCGTGATGGATGCGATGCTGGAACTCAGCCGCACCGGTCTGGGGCTGGTGGCGGTATGTGACGCTCAACAACAGGTACAAGGCGTCTTTACCGACGGCGATTTACGTCGCTGGCTGGTTGGCGGCGGCGCACTCACCACGCCAGTTAATGAAGCGATGACGGTCGGCGGCACCACGTTGCAATCGCAAAGTCGCGCCATCGACGCCAAAGAGATCCTGATGAAGCGCAAAATCACTGCCGCACCGGTGGTAGATGAAAACGGCAAACTCACCGGCGCAATTAACCTGCAGGATTTCTATCAGGCCGGGATTATTTAATCCTTCATTCCCAGACGTTTCGCCAGCCGATGCAGGTTGGCGACGTCGGTTTCCAGCATCCGCGCGCAGGCAGCCCAGTTGTGATGATTTTGTGCCAGCGCCTGACGAATAGTTTCACGCTGGAACGCTTCTGTCGCTTCACGCAGGTTTTGCTTAACAACGGGCACCGCCGCCACTTCTGGCGTCGGCAACGTCACCTCAGGAAAAGCAAAATGTTGCGCCTCAAGAATCACTTCATCGCCGTTGCGGGTGGCTCTCGACAGCACTACCGCCCGATGAATAGCATGTTCCAGTTCGCGCACGTTCCCCGGAAAACGATAGTGTTGCAGTAAATTTCGCGCTCCGGCACTTAATACCACGCGGGAGAGCCCCAGCCGCAAACGACACTGCTCGCAGAAATACCCCGCCAGCAGAATGACATCATCGCCCCGCTCACGCAGCGGCGGCACCGAAAGTGGAAACACGCTCAGGCGATGAAACAAGTCAGCGCGAAATCGCCCTGCCAGCACCTCTTCGCGTAAGTCGCGGTTAGTCGCCGCCAGCACGCGCACATCGACCCGCAAACTGCGGTCATCGCCAACGCGCTGAATATCGCCATACTGCAACACCCTCAGCAGCTTGGCCTGCAATGCCAACGACAACTCGCCGATCTCATCCAGAAACAGAGTGCCGTTATCCGCCATTTCAAACTTCCCGCTGCGGTTACTGATAGCGCCAGTAAAGGCTCCTTTCACATGCCCGAACAGTTCACTTTCCGCCACACTTTCCGGCAGTGCGGCACAGTTGAGATAGACCAGCGGATTCACCGCCCGTGGCGAGGCTTCATGAATCGCTTTCGCCACCAGCTCCTTACCGGTTCCCGTCTCACCGCTGATCAGGACGTTGAGATCGGACGCCGCCACAATCTCAATCTCTTTTTTCAGTTGCGTCATGCCAGGGGACAAGCCAATCATCTGCGTCTGTTTCACCGCTTCAAACGGCGTGGCATCGCCTGGCATCATATTCTGGCTTTCCAGTTGTTCAATCAGCAACGCATTGCTTAACGCTCCCGCCGCCAGCGCAGCAATCAGCCGTAGCTCTTCGTCGCTGAAAACATCGAACTGATCGGGCTGCATCCCGTCGAGCGTCAGTGCGCCGATCAGGTTTTGCCCGGCAAACAATGGCAGACCAACGCAGGCGTGAACCTTCAGACTCTCCTGCCCAGGAATCAAACCGTCATAGGGATCGGGCAATTCGCTGTCTGCGGGAAAGCGCACCACATCCCCGGCGCGGGCAATCGCTTCCAGCCGTGGATGCCCTTCCAGCGCAAAGCGTCTACCGAGTACATCCTTTGCCAGACCGTCGATGGCAAGCGGAATAAACTGCCGCGAATCGTAACGTAGCAACGCAGACGCATCGCACTCCAGCACCTGACGTAGCGTGGTGATCAGGCGCTGAAAACGATCCTGATGACCAATCCCACGCTGCAATTCGATGGCGATATTCGCCAGCACATCAACGGAAAAACTCATCTTTGCCTCACTGTCAATTTGACTATAGATATTGTCATATTGACCATTTGATTGATAGTCATTTTGACTACTCATTAATGAGCATAATTTTATTTATAGAGTAAAAACAATCAGATAAAAAACTGGCACGCAATCTGCAATTAGCAAGACATCTTTTTAGAACACGCTGAATAAATTGAGGTTGCTATGTCTATTGTGGTGAAAAATAACATTCATTGGGTGGGTCAACGTGACTGGGAAGTGCGTGATTTTCACGGCACGGAATATAAAACGCTGCGCGGCAGCAGCTACAACAGCTACCTCATCCGCGAAGAAAAAAACGTGCTGATCGACACCGTCGACCATAAATTCAGCCGCGAATTTGTGCAGAACCTGCGTAATGAAATCGATCTGGCGGATATCGATTACATCGTGATTAACCATGCAGAAGAGGACCACGCCGGGGCGCTGACCGAACTGATGGCGCAAATTCCCGATACGCCGATTTACTGTACTGCCAACGCTATCGACTCGATAAATGGTCATCACCATCATCCGGAGTGGAATTTTAATGTGGTGAAAACTGGTGACACGCTGGATATCGGCAACGGCAAACAGCTCATTTTTGTCGAAACGCCAATGCTGCACTGGCCGGACAGCATGATGACTTACCTGACAGGCGACGCGGTGCTGTTCAGTAACGATGCTTTCGGTCAGCACTACTGCGACGAGCATCTGTTCAACGATGAAGTGGATCAGACGGAGCTTTTCGAGCAGTGCCAGCGTTACTACGCCAATATCCTGACGCCGTTCAGCCGCCTGGTAACGCCGAAAATTACCGAGATCCTGGGCTTTAACTTACCAGTCGATATGATAGCGACCTCCCACGGCGTGGTCTGGCGCGATAACCCGACGCAAATTGTCGAGCTGTACCTGAAGTGGGCCGCTGATTATCAGGAAGACAGAATCACCATTTTCTACGACACCATGTCGAATAACACCCGCATGATGGCTGACGCTATCGCCCAGGGGATTGCGGAAACCGACCCACGCGTGGCGGTGAAAATTTTCAACGTCGCCCGAAGCGATAAAAACGAAATCCTGACCAATGTCTTCCGCTCAAAAGGCGTGCTGGTCGGCACTTCGACGATGAATAACGTGATGATGCCGAAAATCGCCGGGCTGGTGGAGGAGATGACCGGATTACGCTTCCGTAACAAACGCGCCAGTGCTTTCGGCTCTCACGGCTGGAGCGGCGGTGCGGTGGATCGTCTTTCCACGCGCCTGCAGGATGCGGGTTTCGAAATGTCGCTTAGCCTGAAAGCCAAATGGCGACCAGACCAGGACGCTCTGGAGTTATGCCGTGAACACGGTCGCGAAATCGCCCGTCAGTGGGCGCTCGCGCCGCTGCCGCAGAGCACGGTGAATACGGTAGTTAAAGAAGAAACCTCTGCCACCACGACGGCTGACCTCGGCCCACGGATGCAGTGCAGCGTCTGCCAGTGGATTTACGATCCGGCAAAAGGCGAGCCAATGCAGGACGTTGCGCCAGGAACGCCGTGGAGTGAAGTCCCGGATAACTTCCTCTGCCCGGAATGCTCCCTCGGCAAAGACGTCTTTGAAGAACTGGCATCGGAGGCAAAATGAGTAACGGCATTGTGATCATCGGTTCGGGCTTCGCCGCCCGCCAACTGGTGAAAAATATTCGCAAACAGGACGCCACTATTCCATTAACCCTGATTGCCGCCGACAGCATGGATGAGTACAACAAACCTGACCTCAGCCATGTTATCAGTCAGGGGCAACGTGCCGATGACCTTACCCGCCAGACGGCGGGTGAATTTGCCGAGCAGTTTAATCTGCACCTGTTTCCACAAACCTGGGTGACGGATATCGATGCCGAAGCCCGTGTGGTGAAAAGCCAGAATAATCAGTGGCAATACGACAAGCTAGTACTGGCAACCGGTGCCAGTGCCTTTGTCCCGCCTGTGCCTGGGCGTGAGTTAATGCTGACGTTAAATAGTCAGCAAGAGTATCGCGCCTGTGAAACGCAACTGCGGGATGCCCGACGCGTGTTGATTGTTGGCGGTGGTTTGATTGGTAGCGAACTGGCGATGGATTTTTGTCGTGCAGGCAAAGCGGTCACGCTAATCGACAACGCTGCCAGTATTCTGGCGTCGTTAATGCCACCGGAAGTAAGCAGCCGCTTGCAGCATCGGTTGACGGAGATGGGCGTTCATCTGCTGTTGAAATCTCAGTTACAGGGGCTGGAAAAAACGGATTCTGGCATTCTGGCAACGCTGGACCGCCAGCGTAGCATCGAAGTGGATGCGGTAATTGCCGCCACCGGACTGCGCCCGGAAACCGCCCTGGCACGACGCGCCGGGCTGACGATTAATCGCGGCGTTTGCGTCGATAGTTATCTGCAAACCAGTAATGACGATATTTATGCGCTGGGCGATTGCGCGGAAATCAACGGTCAGGTACTGCCATTCCTGCAGCCGATTCAACTTAGCGCGATGGTGCTGGCAAAAAATCTTCTCGGCAATAACACGCCGCTGAAACTACCGGCGATGCTGGTGAAAATCAAAACGCCGGAATTACCGCTGCATCTGGCAGGCGAAACCCAGCGTCAGGATTTACGCTGGCAAATTAATACCGAACGCCAGGGAATGGTGGCTCGCGGTGTTGACGATGCTGACCAGCTTCGCGCCTTTGTGGTCAGTGAGGATCGGATGAAAGAGGCATTTGGATTGTTGAAAACATTGCCGATGTAGGTGGGCTACTGTGCCTAAAATGTCGGATGCGACGCTGGCGCGTCTTATCCGACCTACGGGGACGCATGTGTAGGCCGGATAAGGCGTTTACGCCGCATCCGGCAATGGTGTCCAAATGCAACACGTTTTATCCGTTCTGGACTTCACCCGCTAACCAACGCGCCGCAGCAATAACCCCCTGCCCCAGAGACAAACCGCCATCACCCGCCGGTAAACTCTGTGGAAAGAGCAATGTGAAATCAGCGAGATAATGCGCCAGACGTGCACGCAGCAAACGGTTATGAATAACCCCGCCGCTAAATACCAGCGTAGTGATACCACGCATCGTGGCCTGCTCACGCATCAACGCGGCAAAACCCTGCGCCAGCGCATCATGAAACGCCCACGCGCGTTGATTAACCGGTGCCTGCCAGTTCAGCCACTGCTGCCAGAAAGCGGCGAGATCCAGTTGATTGTCCACCAGCGGCATCGTCACCGGATGCGTCACTCCGTGGCATGAGGCTGCGAGCGCCTCCAGAGCACAAGCCGCTTCACCTTCATAACTTAACGTGGCTGGCGCACAGCCCAGTGCCGCCGCCACTGCATCGAACAACCGCCCACACGATGACGCCAGCGGCGCGTTAATTCCACGCTCAATGGCCCGCGCCAGCACGCTCCAGTTTTGCTGTTGCACACTTGCTGTTTCAGAGTAATTCTGCCACTCCGGCACAAAGCGCAGGCACTGCGCCAGCAGGTTTCGCCACGGCTGCTTCGCTGCCAAATCGCCACCCGGAAGCGCCACCGCAGGCAAGCCGCCCAGGTGCTGGCATTCGCGATAGTTCACCCGCAGGCACTCGCCGCCCCACAAAGCGCCGTTCTCCCCCATACCGATACCGTCGAGCGTCAAAGCAATGACATCACCGCCATCCAGCGGCCACTGATGCTCTGCCAGACACGCCGCTGCGTGGGCATGATGATGCAGCACCGTTTGCGTCGGCAGATTCATTTCGCGCGCCCACTGGCTAGAGACATAGCCCGGATGCGCGTCATGCACAACGTATTGCGGAGTGAAATCGTAGATGTTTTGCATCAGGCGTAACGCTTCGCGCCACTGCATCTGGATGCCATCGTCACTTAAATCGCCCAGATGCTGACTCAACACCGCTTGTTCACCGCGCACCAGGCAGAAGGTGTTTTTCAGATCCGCGCCGAGACACAGCACAGGCGGAACATTTTTAAAGCCCGGAGGCAAAGCCAGCGCATCCGGCACATACCCCCGCGAACGGCGCAGCATTTCGCCGCTTTCGCGCACCACCGAATCATCCATCCGCTGCACGATGTCGCGGTTATGTATCAAGAATCCGTCGGCAATGCCCTGCAAATCCGCCAGCGCCTGTTCGTTGCTGATAGCTGGTGGTTTACCGCTCAGGTTGCCGGAGGTCATCACCAGCGGGCATTGCAGTTCCTGTAACAGCAAATGCTGGAGCGGGTTCGCAGGCAACATTACCCCGACTTCGTTAAGGTCAGGGGCGATATCATCACAAAGCTCAGGAACGTATTTTTTATCCACCAGCACAATCGGTGCGGCGGGCGTGGTAAGCAACTGGCGCGCAGCGTCTGGTAAACCGTCAGCCACTGGCAACATGACCGCCAGCGGTTTCGCCGGGCGATGTTTGCGCGCCCGCAGTGTCGCCACCGCGTTACTGTTACGTGCATCGCAGGCAAGATGAAATCCGCCAATCCCTTTGATGGCGACAATGTTGCCCATTTTTAACTGTGCGATAGCCGCCTGTAATGCCGCCTCTTGTTCTGCATGTTCACCATGACTTACCCATTCAAGATGCGGGCCACACTCCGGGCAGGCCACCGGCTGGGCGTGGAAGCGACGATCGAGCGGGTCGCGGTACTCTTTGTCACAGGCCGGACACAACGGAAACGCCGCCATCACGGTAAACGGGCGGTCGTAAGGCATGGCGCGAATAATGGTGAAACGCGGGCCGCAGTGGGTACAGTTGATAAACGAATAACGATAACGCCGTTCGCCTGGGGTATTCATTTCGGCAAGGCAAGCAGGGCAAGTAGCGGCATCCGGGACAATTTGCGTATTCATGGCACCTCCCGCGCTCTGGCGGATGGTGAACTCAGTGGGCAGTTGTGACCAGATGTACGGCTCACGCTCGACGCTATCAATACGCGCCAGCGGCGGGCAGTGCTGATGCAATTGAACAAGAAACGTTTCCGGGTCTTCCCGCAGCCGGACTTCTACGCCATCGCCGTCATTACAGACATCGCCGTGAAGATTTAATTGCTGTGCCAGCTGCCAGACAAACGGACGAAAACCGACGCCCTGCACTTTGCCACGAATACGCAGTTGGACACCGCAAGATGTGTTTTTTGCCATTGAGTTATTCCCGCCATCATGAATTGCGTAACCCGCCCAGCCGGACACGACAGCGTCGCATCCGGCAGTCACAGGTCGGCGATACCGCCCGCTCCGTATTCTACGAATATTTCCGGGAATTCCTTTGATGCCAGAACAGTTCTGTAAGATTTTTAGAACATCAGCGCCGTACGGCGGCGTTTTTCTGCACTCAGTTGTTCAAGTTTATTACGATCGACACAAATCAGCGCATGAGTCGGGCAAGCCGCCATACACGCCGGGCCGTCTTCACGATGGTTGCACAGGTCACATTTATTGGCTTCGGCTTTGTCAGCCCGTACATTCAGCCCCGCGCCGCTGTTGCGAATCACCGGACGTACCACCACTTCCATCGCGCCATACGGGCAAGCCACAACGCAGGTTTTGCAACCAATGCAACGTTCCTGCATCACATGAACAAACCCTTTATCACGGCTGATAGCACCATTCGGGCAGACGTTAGCGCACGGTGCATCTTCACACTGACGGCAAACTGTCGCCGTGGAAATGTTCACACCTTTAATGACATGGATACGCGGTAAAAATGTTTCCGGGGTCAGCGATGCACAGTCCTGATTTTCCTGATGAGAAACCACGCACGCCACTTCACAGGTACGGCAACCAATACATTTACTCGCGTCAGCAATGATGAAACGGTTCATCAAATTCTCCAGCAATGACAGTTAATGCGCCGATACATTCACAAATCATGCCAGTTTTTAATTCACTGTTATTTAAGGAAATTAATTTCTGTAATGCAGGAAAAAAGATGTCATCGACACTAGTGACGATGACATGTGATGACAATGTTTATCGCGAAAGAGCAATGAGTGAGTCGCGGCGGATCAGTTTTCCGCTGAAGGTTTTCGGCGGTGAGAAATCCCCGCCATCGAGCATAAAAATCAGCCGTCCAATAATTTCCTGAATCATCTCAGTCACCGGAATTTTTACGCTGGAGAGCGCCGGAACGATATAGGGGGCAATTGCGATATCATCGAATCCGATAACTGACACCTGCTCTGGCACCGCTACGCCGCGCTCGTGCAACGCTTTCATCGCACCTATCGCCATATCGTCGTTACTGGCAACTAACGCGCTAAATTTAGCCCCACGTTCGAGCAACGTTTCTACCCCTTCGGCCCCGCTGGCGGGCGTCCATTTACCGTTAGCGATAAGTTTTTCATTGAGCGCAATACCATGCTGCGCCAGCGCGTCTTTATACCCAGCAAGACGTTCAATGCTGGTGGGGGAATCCATCGAGCCGGTAAGGAAAGCAATCTCCTGATGTCCGGCGTTTATCAACTCTGCCACGGCATTAAAGCTGGTCTGTTTATGATCGCACCAGACGCTATGGCTGCTGTTTTTGCGCAGGCGGCGATTAAGCACCATTATCGGCTGACTGTGCGCGTCAATGATGTCATCGATCTCATCCACGCTTAAAAAACGCGGGTAAATCATAATGGCGTCGCAGCGCAAATCCAGCAGATACTGAATCGCCTGGCGCTCTTCTTCGGCGCTGTGTTTACCATCTGCCAATAGCAACTGCCGCCCTTTCTCTTCCGCCATTCGCGCGGCATGAAAGAGTAATTCACTAAAATAAATGCCGTGGTAAAGCGTGTTGGTCACTACCAGCCCCAGCGTCTGAGTACTCTTCGCCGACAGATTGCGCGCCAGCAAGTTTGGGCGGTAACCGCTCTCTTCTACCGCCTGAAACACGCGATCTTTAGTCTCCTGGCTGACGTAGCCATTACCTGAAAGCACGCGGGAAACGGTCGCTTTTGAAACCCCGGCGCGCTTCGCCACTTCCAGCATCGTCGTCATCATTTTCATCCCTTTACACGCAATCAACGCAGTGTACTGCACCGTTTGCCGATTGTCCTTGCGCAATCGGCGGGAAAAATATTCAGGTGACCGGTTTCACAAATATAAAAAATGAACAATTAACTCTCTTGCTTATTTAGTGACAACTATTCATGATTTTGTGAAACCGGTTTCCTAATTCCGTTTCAGCATCGGCATTTTTCCGTTACGTCGACTGATAACAACTACATCTACCCTACTGATAACAGGATAAAATCCGATGGCCAAAAATTATGCGGCGCTGGCACGCTCGGTGATAGCGGCACTGGGCGGCGTTGATAACATCTCGGCGGTCACGCACTGTATGACGCGTTTGCGCTTTGTTATCAAAGATGACCAGCTTATCGACAGCCCGACGTTAAAAACCATCCCCGGCGTGCTCGGCGTGGTACGTAGTGACAACCAGTGTCAGGTGATTATCGGCAATACCGTTTCACAAGCCTTTCAGGAAGTCGTCAGCCTGCTGCCGGGAGATATGCAGCCCGCACAGCCCGTGGGTAAACCCAAACTCACGCTGCGTCGCATTGGTGCAGGGATCCTCGATGCGCTGATCGGCACCATGTCACCGCTGATCCCGGCGATTATCGGCGGATCGATGGTCAAACTGCTGGCGATGATCCTCGAGATGAGCGGCGTGCTGACAAAAGGATCGCCGACCTTAACCATTCTGAATGTGATTGGTGACGGTGCTTTCTTCTTCCTGCCGCTGATGGTCGCGGCATCTGCCGCCATCAAATTTAAAACCAATATGTCGCTGGCGATTGCCATCGCGGGTGTGCTGGTACATCCGAGTTTTATTGAACTGATGGCGAAAGCGGCCCAGGGTGAACATGTCGAATTTGCCCTGATTCCGGTCACCGCGGTGAAATACACCTACACAGTGATCCCGGCGCTGGTGATGACCTGGTGCCTGTCATATATCGAACGCTGGGTGGATCGCATTACACCGGCGGTGACCAAAAACTTCCTCAAGCCAATGCTGATTGTGTTGATTGCCGCACCGCTGGCAATCCTGCTGATTGGCCCGATTGGTATCTGGATCGGTAGCGCCATTTCGGCGCTGGTTTACACCATTCATGGTTATCTGGGCTGGCTTTCAGTCGCCATTATGGGCGCGCTGTGGCCTCTGCTGGTAATGACCGGGATGCACCGCGTCTTTACGCCAACCATCATTCAGACCATTGCCGAAACCGGCAAAGAAGGGATGGTCATGCCGTCAGAGATCGGCGCTAACCTGTCGCTGGGCGGTTCATCACTGGCGGTGGCGTGGAAAACGAAAAACCCGGAACTGCGCCAGACGGCGCTGGCTGCGGCGGCATCAGCCATTATGGCGGGGATTTCCGAACCGGCGTTATACGGCGTGGCGATCCGCCTGAAACGTCCGCTTATCGCCAGTCTTATCAGCGGCTTTATTTGCGGCGCGGTTGCCGGTATGGCGGGGCTTGCCAGCCACTCAATGGCAGCGCCGGGGCTATTTACCAGCGTGCAGTTCTTCGATCCGGCGAATCCAATGAGCATCGTCTGGGTGTTCGCGGTCATGGCGCTGGCGGTCATGCTGTCGTTTATCCTCACACTGTTGCTCGGCTTTGAGGATATTCCTGTTGAGGAAGCGACTGCCGAGGCGCGAAAGCATCAGAGCGTACAACCGACCGTCGCCAAAGAAGTAAGTCTTAATTGAGGATGAAAATGTCAGTATTTCCAGAAGGTTTTTTATGGGGCGGCGCGCTTGCCGCCAACCAGTCTGAAGGTGCGTTCCGTGAAGGTGGCAAAGGGCTGACCACTGTCGATATGATCCCACACGGCGAGCATCGAATGGCGGTGAAACTGGGGCTGGAAAAACGTTTTCAGTTGCGCGATGACGAGTTTTATCCCAGCCATGAGGCGACGGATTTTTATCATCGTTATAAAGAAGATATCGCCCTGATGGCAGAGATGGGATTCAAGGTTTTCCGTACCTCAATTGCCTGGAGCCGTCTCTTTCCGCAGGGCGATGAAATCACGCCCAATCAGCAGGGCATTGCTTTTTATCGTTCTGTCTTTGAAGAGTGTAAAAAGTACGGTATCGAACCGCTGGTCACGTTGTGCCACTTCGATGTGCCGATGCATCTGGTCACCGAATATGGCTCCTGGCGTAACCGCAAGCTGGTGGAGTTTTTCAGCCGCTACGCCCGGACCTGCTTTGAAGCATTTGATGGTCTGGTGAAATACTGGCTTACCTTCAATGAAATCAACATTATGTTGCATAGCCCGTTCTCCGGCGCGGGTCTGGTGTTTGAAGAAGGTGAAAATCAGGATCAGGTGAAATATCAGGCCGCGCATCACCAGCTGGTTGCCAGTGCGCTAGCCACCAAAATCGCCCATGAGGTTAACCCGCAAAATCAGGTGGGCTGTATGCTGGCGGGCGGTAACTTCTACCCTTACAGTTGCAAGCCGGAAGATGTCTGGGCGGCGCTGGAGAAAGACCGGGAAAACCTGTTTTTTATCGATGTGCAGGCGCGGGGCACGTATCCGGCTTACTCTGCCCGCGTATTCCGCGAAAAAGGGGTAACCATCAACAAAGCACCGGGCGATGATGAAATCCTGAAAAACACCGTCGATTTTGTCTCTTTCAGCTATTACGCCTCGCGCTGCGCCTCGGCGGAGATGAACGCCAACAACAGCAGTGCGGCGAACGTGGTGAAATCGCTGCGTAATCCGTATCTACAGGTGAGCGACTGGGGCTGGGGAATTGATCCACTCGGTCTGCGTATCACCATGAATATGATGTACGATCGTTATCAGAAGCCGCTGTTTCTGGTGGAAAACGGCCTGGGCGCAAAAGATGAATTTGCTGCCAATGGCGAGATTAACGACGACTATCGCATCAGCTACTTACGCGAACATATCCGCGCAATGGGCGAAGCGATTGCAGACGGCATTCCGCTGATGGGCTACACCACATGGGGCTGTATTGATTTAGTTTCCGCCTCTACGGGTGAAATGAGCAAACGCTACGGCTTTGTCTTTGTTGACCGTGACGACGCAGGCAACGGTACGCTGACGCGCACGCGTAAGAAATCATTCTGGTGGTATAAAAAAGTGATTGCCAGTAATGGGGAAGATTTAGAGTAGGTAACAGTGCCGGATGCGGCGTGAACGCCTTATCCGGCCTACATGTCGCACGAACCATGAAGGCCCGATAAGCGCAGCGCATCGGGCAATTTAGCATTTGGCATCAGAGCTGGTTCACCCCATCAAGAACATCCCTGTCCTGATTCCTTAATGAAAAACTACTCTTCTTCCACCGCTAACTGCGCGAAGCCGCCATTTCCTTCCCAGCCTTCCAGTCGTTGATAAACGGTTTCTACCGCATCTTTAATCGGCTGGGTCATCGGGTAGTAAAAGCCGACGATATCCGGCTGAATGCCGAGGAAAATCACTTCGCCAATATCTTCTTTCAACTGGTCGATAAGGTAATTCAACGGCATGTTATGGGTAGTCATCATAAACATCTCGGCGATATCATCCGGGTCGATGATGCGGATCTCGCCGGGGTTTAGCCCCATATCCGTGGCGTCGACAATCAGCAGTCGTGTCGGGCGCAGTTCACGGATAGCGACGATGTCGTTTTCCGGTGCGCTACCGCCGTCAATCACCACCCAGTTACCTTTCGGCGCGGCGGCGCACTTTTCCGCCAGCAGCGGACCTGCGCCATCATCGCCCATCATGCTATTGCCAACACAGAGTAAAACGTCAGTCACGCAGTCTCCTCACCATCAAATAGATGGCGTTTTCCTGATGAATATCATGCAGCATACTTAACAGCATTGTACTCCATTCCTGCTGCTGCGAAGTTTGCGCTGCCCGGGCTTTATCGAATGCATTGGCCAGCATCGGCACATGGTTAATGTCGATGACGATCTCACCATATTTCGGCACGCCTTCCATTTTGCGGCGGGCTTCACTGCCTGCCTCCAGAGTGGCAATCCATGCCAGATATTCATCCCACGGGCAGGTGAGCGCCGCTTCCAGGCAATCGATAACCCCAAGGTGGTGACCAATCGCCAGGCTGTAATAGACCACCTGCTGCGCCTCGGCGGGCGTGGCATCGTTCTCATCAATAAATTTACGGCTCAGTTGACTGAACACCACCTTTTCACTCATCGGATACGCGCCTCTTCAACAACATGATTCAGATGGCTGACAATCTCGTTCAGACGCGGATCGTTTTCCGCTTCCAGCCAGCGTGCAACCTGTTCTTCGCCCTGCCCTAACTGTGTAAGGTAATCATCGGCAATCTGACGACCGTAACGATAACCCGCCAGGCGACGTGCTTCGCGATCCACTTTCACGCGCAGCGGCTGCACCATATCACCATGCAGGATCTCCGCCGGTTGTTCATCCAGTTCACCCGGCCCACGGGCGTGAATTTTCTGCTCCAGCAGGCCGAGCGCCATTGCAAAGCCGTACAGCGTGGCGGCAGGCGTTGGCGGGCAGCCAGGGATATAAACATCCACAGGGACAATTTTATCCGTACCGCCCCACACGCAGTAGAGATCGTGGAAGATCCCGCCACTGTTACCGCAGGCACCGTAGGAGATACAAATTTTCGGGTCCGGCGCGGACTGCCACGCACGCAGCGCAGGGGATCGCATTGCACGGGTGACCGCGCCGGTAAACAGTAAAATATCCGCATGACGCGGTGAAGGAACGACTTTAATGCCGAAGCGTTCTGCATCAAACAGCGGCGAAAGCGTGGCGAAAATTTCGATTTCGCAACCGTTGCAGCCGCCGCAGTCCACGCGGTAAACATAGGCAGAACGTTTGATTTTTTTCAGTAACGACGCCTTCATGCTGGCGATGGATTCATCCACCGTCATGGGGACCGGAATGCCGTTGGCGTCACGGGGGCCTAATAAATTGCTCATCAGATGGCCTCTTTCATATGGCGAGTCAGTTCAATACGGTCGGACGGCACCAGGCATTTCTGGCGCTTACATTCCGGGCAAGTCTCAAAGCTTTCGCGGTGGTTTTCCGCGCGGCTGTCGCCGTTGTGCTTAAGCAGCGCAATGGCGTAGTCGATCTCTTTCTGGACGGCGAAAGGACGATTGCAGACGCGGCAGTTGCACAGCGCGAAGCGGGACTGTTGCAGGAAGTCTTCTTTCTTCCACACCGCCAGTTCGTACTCTTGCGACAGTTTGATCGCCGCCGTCGGGCAGACTTCTTCGCAGCGTCCACAGAAGATGCAGCGCCCAAGATTAAACTCCCAGGCAAGCTCTCCTGTGGCGAGGTCAGTTTCAACCGTTAAGGCGTTTGACGGGCAGGCATTGACGCAGGCCGCGCAGCCGATGCACTGCTGCGGGTTCTGCTCTGGCTTACCACGGAAGTTTTTATCAACCGCAATCGGCTCCAGCGGATAAGACGAGGTCGCCGTGCCGGTTTTGATGACTTTTTTGATAAAGGTAAACATGGCGATTCCTTATTTCAGCGGCGAGTTTTTACGCTCAATGCTGTAACGCTCGAGTTCTTTGTACGGCACCACTTTGCTCTTCTTCTTACGCACATCGACCACGGTCATGCGGTCGGTACAGGAGTAGCAAGGGTCGAGGCTACCGATAATCAGCGGCGCATCGGAAACGGTGTTGCCGCGCAGCATGTAGCGCAGGGTCGGCCAGTTCGCGTAGGTCGCGGCACGGCAGCGCCAGCGGTACAGCTTCTGGTTGTCGCCGGTCATGCTCCAGTGGATATCATCCCCGCGCGGCGCTTCGGCAAAGCCCAGCGCAAAGCGGTGCGGAATGTAGGTAAAGCCTTCCACCATCAGTGGGCCACCCGGCAGGTTATCCAGACCGTAGTCGATCATGTTCAGCGCGGTATAGACTTCGTTGATACGCACTTTCAGACGGGAAATAACGTCGCAGCCCTGCTCGCTGTGGACTTCCATTGGCAGCAGGCCATAGCCGACAAACGGGTGATCGGCGCGGGTATCACGGGCGTGACCGCTGGCACGGACCATCGGGCCGACGTTACTGAAGTCGCGAGCGATTTCCGGGTCCAGACGACCAATGCCGACAGTGCGCTGTTCCATGTTCGGAGTGCTCAGCAGCACATCCACCAGCTCCTGCACTTCACGACGCATCTGTTGTGCCAGCTGGCGGGTCTGGATCATGTCGTCTTTCAGCAGATCGCGACGAATCCCGCCGATCAAGTTCAGGCCGTAGGTTTTACGCGCACCGGTAAGGATCTCTGCCATTTTCATGGAGGTTTCACGCACGCGGAAGAACTGCATAAAGCCGGAGTCGAAGCCGGTAAAGTGACAGGCCAGGCCAAGGTTGAGCAGATGCGAGTGCAAGCGTTCTACCTCCAGCAGAATGGCGCGGATCATCTGCGCACGTTCTGGCACCTGAATACCCATCGCGTTTTCCACCGACGTGGTGTAGGCGGTGCTGTGGGCAAAGCCGCAGATCCCGCACACACGGTCAGAGAGGAAGGTCACTTCGTTATAACCCATACGGGTTTCCGCCAGTTTTTCCATGCCGCGATGGACGTAGAACAGACGGTAGTCGGCGTCGATAATGTTTTCGCCATCGACGAACAGACGGAAGTGGCCCGGTTCATCAGAAGTGACGTGCAGCGGACCAATCGGCACGACGTTGTTTTTCTTGTCGCCCAGTTCGTTGATGAACTCGTAGGTTTCAGCATCGGTGGTCGGTGCCGGACGCTGACGATAATCCATGCTGTCTTTACGCAGCGGATAAAGTTCATCCGGCCAGTCATCCGGCAGCACCAGACGACGTTCATCCGGCAGACCAACCGGAATCAAACCGTACATATCGCGCACTTCACGCTCGCCCCACACCGCCGCCGGAACGCGCGGCGTCACGGACGGATATTCTGGTTTGTTGGCGTCAACTTCGACGCGAACCGTAATCCAACACTTAGTGCCCTTCTCCATCGACAGCACGTAGTAAACGGCGTAATGACCATTCAGTTTGCGTTCGTCGTTACCAAACAGCACCGACAGCCAGCCACCCTGTTTGTAGTAAAGAAACTCCACCACTTCCGGCAGGTAGTTCACCTTTACGGTGACAGTCAGCTGATCTTTGGTCTGCCAGGCGTGGTCCAGCACGACGCCCGGAAATGCCTCATTCAGCGCGGCGAGATAATGTTGACCTAATTTTTCTTCAGACATGCTCAAACTCTCTTTAATCACGCCGCCAGCAAGGAGACGAACGCTAAAAATGCAAAGCCAAACCCAGCCCAGGTAATGCGCGGAGTAATATCAAGACGCAGACGGGCCATGCTGTTTTCGAACAGCGCGATAACCAGGACGCCGACCACCAGTTTTACGATGGCAATCACCAGCGCCAGCAGCAGTCCACCGGCGGTGAAGGTTTCCATTTGTCCCCACGGAATAAACACCCCGACGAACATCTGCAACACCACCAGCTGTTTCAGGCTGATACCCCATTTCATGACGCCAAAGCCGCTGCCGCTGTATTCAGAGAGCGGGCCTTCCTGCAGCTCCTGCTCGGCTTCCGCCAGGTCGAACGGCAGTTTGCCCATTTCGATAAAGGTGGCGAACGCACAGGCACAAAGCGCCAGTACCAGCGGGATGCTCTGGCTCAGCGGCCAGTGATAAACGGTGTCGGTGATGTTGCTGATGTTGGTGGAACCGGCAACCTGTGCGGCAACCCACAGACCAAGCAGCAGCATCGGTTCGACCAGCACGCCAAGCATCGCTTCACGGCTCGCGCCGATAGCGGTAAACGGGCTACCGGTATCCAGACCAGAAATGGCAAAGAAGAAACGCGCGATGGCAAAGAGATACAGTAAGGTGATCAAATCACCCAGTTGCGGCAGCGGAGAACCGACGGTCACCACCGGCAGCGCAGTAGCGATAGTCAGCATGACGCCCACCATCACATACGGCGTCAGGCGGAACACCCAGCCGGAGGCATCCGGGCCGACGCTCTGACGCCCCAGCAGTTTGATAATGTCGCGATACTCCTGCAACACGCCCGGCCCGCGACGGTTATGCAAGCGGGCGCGCGCCACGCGGGTTATACCGGAGAGCAGCGGCGCAACGGCAAATAACACCAGCGCCTGAATTAACGGATATAAAACACTCATTCTCAGGCTCCTCGTGAAACAATAATCACCACCAGTACCGCCAGTTCAACCAGCGCCATCCGGCGGAACAGCAACGCACTCCCCTCGCACTGCCAGCCCGGCACCAGAGACACCGGATTCAGCCATTTGCGTAGTTTCAGCACCGGCGCAAACGCCTGTTTCACCGGCATGGCAAAACCGTGAGCGGTAATCACCATTGATTTTTCGTGGTCGTAACCGCACACCCAGGCCGCACCGCGGGAACGCGATGGCAAACGATCGCCTTTGCAAATCGCCATAATGATGAATGGCAGCAGCGGGCAGGCAATCAGCAGCAACGTGATCATCGGTTGAGAAACGGTGGTGTTAGCAGGCTCCAGCGGCAGAGGTACAGCAGCAGAGAGCATCGGCAGTAGCCACGGCGCAGCAACACCGCCAATTACGCAGCAAATCGCCAGTGCCACTACGCTTACGCTCATCAGGAGCGGCGCACAGGTGGCGTTTTCGGCTTCTTTGGTACGCGGCGCGCCGAGGAACGTGACGCCATAGACTTTCGCCATACACATCACCGCCAGCGCACCGGTAATTGCCAGCCCCACAGCGAGCAGCGGCCCCAGCAGACGGGCAACAAACGCGCCACTATTGCTCAGTTTGAAAAATGATTGATAGATAACCCATTCCCCGGCAAAACCATTCAGCGGCGGCAGCGCAGCCATTGCCATCAGCCCGACTAACATGGCGATGGAGATAACCGGCATTTTCTTGCCAATACCACCGAGTTTTTCGATATCGCGATGACCGGTACGGAACCAGACGCTCCCCGCCCCGAGGAACAGTACGCTTTTGAACAGGCTATGGTTAAGCAGATGGTACAGACCACCGACCAGGCCAAGAGCAATCAGCGCCGGTTGTTCGAGCGCGATACCCGTTACGCCAGCGCCCAGCCCCAGCAGGATGATGCCGATATTTTCCAGGGTGTGGTAAGCCAGCAGGCGCTGGATGTTGTGCTCCATCAGCGCATACAGACCACCGACAAACGCGGTGATCATGCCGAGCACCAGCAGCGCGATCCCCCACCACAGCGGTGCATTACCGCCCAGCAGTGACAGGGTTAAAATGCCCAGCAGGCCAATTTTCATGACTACCGTAGAAAACAACGCGGCAGCTGGCGCAGAGGCGTTCGCATGTGCCTGCGGCACCCAGCCGTGCAGCGGAATAATCCCGGCCAGCAGGCCAAAGCCAATCACTCCGAGCAGCCAGATATCGGAACCGAGCGGCAGCTGTTGCATACGCATATCCAGCAGGCGCAGATCCAGCGTGCCGTAACGCTGCCACAGCAGCCAGCAAGCAATCGCCAGCAGCAGAGTGCCAAGACGCCCCAGCGCAAACCACAGTTTGCCCTCTTTGCTGTTGCTGGTGAGGAACACCGCGCACAGGGCCATGATTTCGGCCATTACCACGAACATGCCGAGGTTGCTGGCAATGACGGCGCAGACGGCGGCAGCCATCAACATATTGATCTGCAAGCCGTTGCACTTCACCTGCGCGTGGCGATGCCAGTCAATGTTGTAGAGGCTGACAAACAGACCGCACAGACCGAGCGTAATCAGCCAAATCGCGTTAAGCGGAGAGATTTGCACATCGTAGCTTACCAGCGACAGCGCACCGCTCACGCCAACCGCGCCAGTCAGTACAGTGAAGCCCGCGGCTGCCGTATACAGACTACCAACCGCGCCGCCAATTCCAGCTATCCAGCCACTTAACGCTTTTTGAAAAGAAAAGAGAAATGCCAGAACAGCGGCGGCGACAAACCACGCCACGCCGCTATTGATCAGGGAAATTGCGCTCATTTAGCCTCTCCACTTTGAGCCTGCTGAAACAAGGTGAGATCGCCAAAGTCCGTGTTAAAGGTCAGCTCACGCTTACGTTTGCTGACGCGGGCGATATCGGTGTTATCCACCAGATGCAGGGCTTTAGTCGGGCACATCCGCACGCAGGCCGGACCTTGTTCATCAAAGCTACAAAGGTCACATTTGACGGCGATCGCGCGAATACCTGGCACCCAGTCAAGCAATGTGCTGACACGCGCCGGAGCAGGCGGTGCCGGTGGCGCTTTCGGAGTATTGGCGTTTGCCGGAATATCCAGCGGACGGCTGCCGGAAAATTCAATTGCGCCAAACGGGCAGGCGATGCCGCACAGCTTGCAGCTTACGCACAGGCTTTCATTCAACTGCACGGCCCCATCAACGCGGGTGATGGCGTTAACCGGGCAGACCACCGCGCAGGGTGCATCTTCACAGTGGTGACAGAGCTGCGGCGCAGATTCTTTTTCATTCAGCATCACTCTCAGGCGCGGCATTGATTGCAGGCCGTGCTGGCGATGCGTCTCTGAACAGGCGGCCTCACAAGTGTGGCAGCCGATACAGAGCGTGGAGTCAGCAATTACAAAACGATTCACCAGGCATTCCTCAGGTGATTGTCATTTTTGACGAAAACATGCCGATGAAATGTCATTTTCGACACTCATCGACACGCCCATCCCCAAACAGGCGTAACGCCTGCAAAACGGGCAAAGCCTCAGCTCATGCTGCCGGGCTTTGTCCCTTTACCAGTTGGCTTAAATTCACCGGCACATTGTTTTCAATAGCGGTGTATAAGCTGTCGTAAACGCCAGCGATTTTTTCGAGATAGTGTTCCAGAACCTGTTCGCGATCGCGGATGTTGACCTTGCCATCAATCATGCCGTCAATGCTCAGTTGCGCCTGCGCAATCCGCTGTTTGTCTTCGCCATCTTTTGTTTCGACGTAATACTCGATGGTGTGGCTGTTAAAGCCATCCGCCAGGGTGACGTAAATGCGAAAATGTTCAAAAAGGACGAAACAGAGTTCTTTGTCCGGCGCGCAGCTCATGGCGTGATGCAGGCGCGCTTTCGATAACGTGATCCCCTGAACCAGCGAATTGCAGTAGATGTGCCACTGGTCCTGTAGGCGACGATGCCGCTGTGCGATGTAATCGGCTTTCTCGCTTATTTCCCAAATAGTCATTGTCAGGTTACCCGTTTAACAGAGATGCCAGCTTTAAGCATTTTTTGTGCCAACTTTTAATTTATTGTTATTAAAGAGATTTTTAAGCTAAAGATGAATTTCGTCGCCGTGTCGACGTGTCATTTCGACATCATCGACATTATTCACCGCAGGGATAATCAACACTGGCACAATTATTGCTTGTAGCTGGCAATAGTTAATGGGAGGCGATATGCACGAAATAACCCTCTGCCAACGGGCACTGGAATTGATCGAACAGCAGGCCGCAAAACACGGCGCAAAACGCGTAACTGGGGTCTGGCTCAAAATTGGCGCATTTTCTTGTGTCGAAACCAGCTCTCTTGCCTTTTGTTTTGATCTGGTTTGCCGCGGCAGCGTGGCGGAAGGTTGTAAACTGCACCTCGAAGAACAAGAGGCCGAATGCTGGTGTGAAACATGCCAACAGTATGTGACGCTACTGACCCAGCGCGTCCGCCGCTGTCCACAGTGTCATGGTGACATGCTGCAGATTGTGGCAGACGACGGTTTACAGATTCGGCGGATAGAAATAGACCAGGAGTGAGCGATGTGTACAACATGCGGTTGCGGTGAAGGCAACCTGTATATCGAGGGTGATGAACATAACCCTCATTCCGCGTTTCGTAGCGCGCCATTTGCCCCGGCGGCACGCCCGAAGATGAAAATCACCGGCATTAAAGCGCCTGAATTTACCCCCAGCCAGACTGAAGAAGGCGACCTGCATTACGGTCATGGCGAAGCGGGCACTCACGCACCGGGCATGAGCCAGCGTCGGATGCTGGAAGTCGAAATTGACGTGCTGGACAAAAATAACCGTCTGGCTGAACGCAACCGCGCGCGCTTTGCTGCCCGCAAGCAACTGGTGCTCAACCTGGTTTCCAGCCCTGGTTCCGGTAAAACCACCCTGCTGACGGAAACCCTAATGCGCCTGAAAGACAGCGTTCCGTGCGCAGTTATTGAAGGCGACCAGCAAACCGTGAACGATGCCGCACGCATTCGCGCTACCGGCACACCAGCGATTCAGGTGAACACCGGTAAAGGCTGCCATCTTGACGCACAGATGATTGCCGACGCCGCACCGCGTCTGCCACTGGACGATAACGGTATTCTGTTTATCGAAAACGTTGGCAACCTCGTATGCCCGGCCAGCTTCGATCTCGGTGAAAAACACAAAGTGGCGGTGCTTTCCGTTACCGAAGGTGAAGACAAACCGCTGAAATATCCGCATATGTTTGCCGCCGCCTCGCTGATGCTGCTCAACAAAGTTGACCTGTTGCCGTATCTCAACTTTGACGTTGAAAAGTGCATCGCCTGCGCCCGCGAAGTCAATCCAGAAATTGAAATCATCCTTATTTCCGCCACCAGCGGCGAAGGGATGGACCAGTGGCTGAACTGGCTGGAGACACAGCGATGTGCATAGGCGTTCCCGGCCAGATCCGCACCATTGACGGCAACCAGGCGAAAGTCGACGTCTGCGGCATTCAGCGCGATGTCGATTTAACGTTAGTCGGCAGCTGCGATGAAAACGGTCAGCCGCGCGTGGGCCAGTGGGTACTGGTACACGTTGGCTTTGCCATGAGCGTAATTAATGAAGCCGAAGCACGCGACACTCTCGACGCCTTACAAAACATGTTTGACGTTGAGCCGGATGTCGGCGCGCTGTTGTATGGCGAGGAAAAATAATGCGTTTTGTTGATGAATATCGCGCGCCGGAACAGGTGATGCAGTTAATTGAGCATCTGCGCGAACGTGCTTCACATCTCTCTTACACCGCCGAACGCCCTCTGCGGATTATGGAAGTGTGTGGCGGTCATACCCACGCTATCTTTAAATTCGGCCTCGACCAGTTACTGCCGGAAAACGTTGAGTTTATCCACGGTCCGGGGTGCCCGGTGTGCGTACTGCCGATGGGTAGAATCGACACCTGCGTGGAGATTGCCAGCCATCCGGAAGTCATCTTCTGTACCTTTGGCGACGCCATGCGCGTGCCGGGGAAACAGGGATCGCTGTTGCAGGCAAAAGCACGCGGTGCCGATGTGCGCATCGTTTACTCGCCGATGGATGCGTTGAAACTGGCGCAGGAGAATCCAACCCGCAAAGTGGTGTTCTTCGGCTTAGGTTTTGAAACCACTATGCCGACCACCGCTATCACTCTGCAACAGGCGAAAGCGCGTGATGTGCAGAATTTTTACTTCTTCTGCCAGCACATTACGCTTATCCCGACGTTGCGCAGTTTGCTGGAACAGCCGGATAACGGTATCGATGCGTTCCTCGCGCCGGGTCACGTCAGTATGGTTATCGGCACCGACGCCTATAATTTTATCGCCAGCGATTTTCATCGTCCGCTGGTGGTTGCTGGATTCGAACCCCTTGATCTACTACAAGGCGTGGTCATGCTGGTGCAGCAGAAAATAGCGGCCCACAGCAAGGTAGAGAATCAGTATCGTCGAGTGGTACCGGATGCCGGTAACCTGCTGGCGCAACAGGCGATTGCCGATGTGTTCTGTGTCAACGGCGACAGCGAATGGCGCGGCTTAGGCGTGATTGAATCTTCTGGCGTGCACCTGACGCCGGATTATCAACGATTCGATGCCGAAGCACATTTCCGCCCGGCACCGCAGCAGGTCTGCGATGACCCGCGCGCGCGTTGTGGTGAGGTATTAACGGGCAAATGTAAGCCGCATCAATGCCCGCTGTTTGGTAACACCTGTAATCCTCAAACCGCGTTTGGTGCGCTGATGGTTTCCTCCGAAGGAGCGTGCGCCGCGTGGTATCAGTATCGTCAGCAGGAGAGTGAAGCGTGAATAATATCCAACTCGCCCACGGTAGCGGCGGCCAGGCGATGCAGCAATTAATCAACAGCCTGTTTATGGAAGCCTTTGCCAACCCGTGGCTGGCAGAGCAGGAAGATCAGGCACGTCTTGATCTGGCGCAGCTGGTAGCGGAAGGCGACCGTCTGGCGTTCTCCACCGACAGTTACGTTATTGACCCGCTGTTCTTCCCTGGCGGTAATATCGGCAAGCTGGCGATTTGCGGCACAGCCAATGACGTTGCGGTCAGTGGCGCTATTCCGCGCTATCTCTCCTGTGGCTTTATCCTCGAAGAAGGATTGCCGATGGAGACACTGAAAGCCGTAGTGACCAGCATGGCAGAAACCGCCCGCGCGGCAGGCATTGCCATCGTTACTGGCGATACTAAAGTGGTGCAGCGCGGCGCGGTAGATAAACTGTTTATCAACACCGCTGGCATGGGCGCAATTCCGGCGAATATTCACTGGGGCGCACAGACGCTAACCGCAGGCGATGTATTGCTGGTGAGCGGTACACTCGGCGACCACGGGGCGACTATCCTTAACCTGCGTGAGCAGCTGGGGCTGGATGGCGAACTGGTCAGCGACTGCGCGGTGCTGACGCCGCTTATTCAGACGCTGCGTGACATTCCCGGCGTGAAAGCGCTGCGTGATGCCACCCGTGGTGGTGTAAACGCGGTGGTTCATGAGTTCGCGGCAGCCTGCGGTTGTGGTATTGAACTTTCAGAAGCGGCACTGCCTGTTAAACCTGCCGTGCGTGGCGTTTGCGAATTGCTGGGACTGGACGCCCTGAACTTTGCCAACGAAGGCAAACTAGTAATAGCTGTTGAACGCAACGCGGCAGAGCAAGTGCTGGCAGCGTTACATTCCCATCCACTGGGGAAAGACGCGGCGCTGATTGGTGAAGTGGTGGAACGTAAAGGTGTTCGTCTTGCCGGTCTGTATGGCGTGAAACGAACCCTCGATTTACCACACGCCGAACCGCTTCCGCGTATATGCTAATAAAATTCTAAATCTCCTATAGTTAGTCAATGACCTTTTGCACCGCTTTGCGGTGCTTTCCTGGAAGAACAAAATGTCATATACACCGATGAGTGATCTCGGACAACAAGGGTTGTTCGACATCACTCGGACACTATTGCAGCAGCCCGATCTGGCCTCGCTGTGTGAGGCTCTTTCGCAACTGGTAAAGCGTTCTGCGCTCGCCGACAACGCGGCTATTGTGTTGTGGCAAGCGCAGACTCAACGTGCGTCTTATTACGCGTCGCGTGAAAAAGACACCCCCATTAAATATGAAGACGAAACTGTTCTGGCACACGGTCCGGTACGCAGCATTTTGTCGCGCCCTGATACGCTGCATTGCAGTTACGAAGAATTTTGTGAAACCTGGCCGCAGCTGGACGCAGGTGGGCTATACCCAAAATTTGGTCACTATTGCCTGATGCCACTGGCGGCGGAAGGGCATATTTTTGGTGGCTGTGAATTTATTCGTTATGACGATCGCCCCTGGAGCGAAAAAGAGTTCAATCGTCTGCAAACATTTACGCAGATCGTTTCTGTCGTCACCGAACAAATCCAGAGCCGCGTCGTTAACAATGTCGACTATGAGTTGTTATGCCGGGAACGCGATAACTTCCGCATCCTGGTCGCCATCACCAACGCGGTGCTTTCCCGCCTGGATATGGACGAACTGGTCAGCGAAGTCGCCAAAGAAATCCATTACTATTTCGACATTGACGATATCAGTATCGTCTTACGCAGCCACCGTAAAAACAAACTCAACATCTACTCCACTCACTATCTTGATAAACAGCATCCCGCCCACGAACAGAGCGAAGTCGATGAAGCCGGAACCCTCACCGAACGCGTGTTCAAAAGTAAAGAGATGCTGCTGATCAATCTCCACGAGCGGGACGATTTAGCCCCCTATGAACGCATGTTGTTCGACACCTGGGGCAACCAGATTCAAACCTTGTGCCTGTTACCGCTGATGTCTGGCGACACCATGCTGGGCGTGCTGAAACTGGCGCAATGCGAAGAGAAAGTGTTTACCACTACCAATCTGAATTTACTGCGCCAGATTGCCGAACGTGTGGCAATCGCTGTCGATAACGCCCTCGCCTATCAGGAAATCCATCGTCTGAAAGAACGGCTGGTTGATGAAAACCTCGCCCTGACCGAGCAGCTCAACAATGTTGATAGTGAATTTGGCGAGATTATTGGCCGCAGCGAAGCCATGTACAGCGTGCTTAAACAAGTTGAAATGGTGGCGCAAAGTGACAGTACCGTGCTGATCCTCGGTGAAACTGGCACGGGTAAAGAGCTGATTGCCCGTGCGATCCATAATCTCAGTGGGCGTAATAATCGCCGCATGGTCAAAATGAACTGCGCGGCGATGCCTGCCGGATTGCTGGAAAGCGATCTGTTTGGTCATGAGCGTGGGGCTTTTACCGGTGCCAGCGCCCAGCGTATCGGTCGTTTTGAACTGGCGGATAAAAGCTCCCTGTTCCTCGACGAAGTGGGCGATATGCCACTGGAGTTACAGCCGAAGTTGCTGCGTGTATTGCAGGAACAGGAGTTTGAACGTCTCGGCAGCAACAAAATCATTCAGACGGACGTGCGTCTAATCGCCGCGACTAACCGCGATCTGAAAAAAATGGTCGCCGACCGTGAGTTCCGTAGCGATCTCTATTACCGCCTGAACGTATTCCCGATTCACCTGCCGCCACTACGCGAGCGTCCGGAAGATATTCCGCTGCTGGCGAAAGCCTTTACCTTCAAAATTGCCCGTCGTCTGGGGCGCAATATCGACAGCATTCCTGCCGAGACGCTGCGCACCTTGAGCAACATGGAGTGGCCGGGTAACGTACGCGAACTGGAAAACGTCATTGAGCGCGCGGTATTGCTAACACGCGGTAACGTGCTGCAGCTGTCATTGCCAGATATTGTTTTACCGGAACCTGAAACGCCGCCTGCCGCAACGGTTGTCGCCCAGGAGGGCGAAGATGAATATCAGTTGATTGTGCGCGTGCTGAAAGAAACCAACGGCGTGGTTGCCGGGCCTAAAGGCGCTGCGCAACGTCTGGGGCTGAAACGCACGACCCTGCTGTCACGGATGAAGCGGCTGGGAATTGATAAATCGGCATTGATTTAACTGCAAATTGCCGGACAGATCTGCCTGTCCGGCATACTATTCATGAGGTTTTTTCGGACGATATTTTTCCGGCAGTTCTGGCACCGGACGCTTGTCATCGATGAGATGACGCACGGTTAAGATCGGATGACGCCACAGCATTCTCGGCCCGGCCCAACGCATAATCTGTTTCATCTCTTCACGCTTTGCAGGCTGGTAACAGTGCACCGGACACTGCTTACAGGCTGGTTTCTCTTCGCCGAACACACATTTATCCAGCCGCTTTTGCGCGTAAACAAACAACGCCTCGTAATGCTCCGGCTCCGCTGACGCCTGCGGGCATTTCGCTTGATAAAGATCGATCATTTTTTTAATCGTCAGTTTTTCACGAGAGATACGCTTGCCGGACATGCTGCCTCCACCTCATTAAGATGTATTTATATTACATCTTAATCTTAAAGGGCACTATGACTCTAAAGAAGAAGGGTTCGCCAACCGACGCAATTTTGCGTACTTGCTTCATAAGCATCACGCAAAAGCTGCAAAACAGCATCTTTCCCGGAACCAGCATCAAGAACTCGCCGTTCGCTTCTTCCCCTGAAATGATTAACTCCGGTATCATGTGCGCCTTATGTGATTACAACGAAAATAAAAACCATCACACCCCATTTAATATCAGGGAACCGGACATAACCCCATGAGTGCAATAGAAAATTTCGACGCCCATACGCCCATGATGCAGCAGTATCTCAAGCTGAAAGCCCAGCATCCCGAGATCCTGCTGTTTTACCGGATGGGTGATTTTTATGAACTGTTTTATGACGACGCAAAACGCGCGTCGCAACTGCTGGATATCTCACTGACCAAACGCGGCGCTTCAGCGGGAGAGCCGATCCCGATGGCGGGGATCCCCTACCATGCGGTGGAAAACTACCTCGCCAAACTGGTGAATCAGGGCGAGTCCGTTGCCATCTGCGAACAAATTGGCGATCCGGCGACCAGCAAAGGTCCGGTTGAGCGCAAAGTTGTGCGTATCGTTACGCCAGGCACCATCAGCGATGAAGCCCTGTTGCAGGAGCGTCAGGACAACCTGCTGGCGGCTATCTGGCAGGACAGCAAAGGTTTCGGCTACGCGACGCTGGATATCAGTTCCGGGCGTTTTCGCCTGAGCGAACCGGCTGACCGGGAAACGATGGCGGCAGAACTGCAACGCACTAATCCTGCGGAACTGCTGTATGCAGAAGATTTTGCTGAAATGTCGTTAATTGAAGGCCGTCGCGGCCTGCGCCGTCGCCCGCTGTGGGAGTTTGAAATCGACACCGCGCGCCAGCAGTTGAATCTGCAATTTGGGACCCGCGATCTGGTCGGTTTTGGCGTCGAGAACGCGCCGCGCGGACTTTGTGCTGCCGGTTGTCTGTTGCAGTATGCGAAAGATACCCAACGTACGACTCTGCCGCATATTCGTTCCATCACCATGGAACGTGAGCAGGACAGCATCATTATGGATGCCGCGACGCGTCGTAATCTGGAAATCACCCAGAACCTGGCGGGTGGTGCGGAAAATACGCTGGCTTCTGTGCTCGACTGCACCGTCACGCCGATGGGCAGCCGTATGCTGAAACGCTGGCTGCATATGCCAGTGCGCGATACCCGCGTGTTGCTTGAGCGCCAGCAAACTATTGGCGCATTGCAGGATTTCACCGCCGGGCTACAGCCGGTACTGCGTCAGGTCGGCGACCTGGAACGTATTCTGGCACGTCTGGCTTTACGAACTGCTCGCCCACGCGATCTGGCCCGTATGCGCCACGCTTTCCAGCAACTGCCGGAGTTGCGTGCGCAGTTAGAAACTGTCGATAGTGCACCGGTACAGGCGCTACGTGAGAAGATGGGCGAGTTTGCCGAGCTGCGCGATCTGCTGGAGCGAGCAATCATCGACACACCGCCGGTGCTGGTACGCGACGGTGGTGTTATCGCATCGGGCTATAACGAAGAGCTGGATGAGTGGCGCGCGCTGGCTGACGGCGCGACCGATTATCTGGAGCGTCTGGAAGTCCGCGAGCGTGAACGTACCGGCCTGGACACGCTGAAAGTTGGCTTTAATGCGGTGCACGGCTACTACATTCAAATCAGCCGTGGGCAAAGCCATCTGGCACCCATCAACTACATGCGTCGCCAGACGCTGAAAAACGCCGAGCGCTACATCATTCCAGAGCTAAAAGAGTACGAAGATAAAGTTCTCACCTCAAAAGGCAAAGCACTGGCACTGGAAAAACAGCTTTATGAAGAGCTGTTCGACCTGCTGTTGCCGCATCTGGAAGCGTTGCAACAGAGCGCGAGCGCGCTGGCGGAACTCGACGTGCTGGTTAACCTGGCGGAACGGGCCTATACCCTGAACTACACCTGCCCGACCTTCATTGATAAACCGGGCATTCGCATTACCGAAGGTCGCCATCCGGTAGTTGAACAAGTACTGAATGAGCCATTTATCGCTAACCCGCTGAATCTGTCGCCGCAGCGCCGTATGTTGATCATCACCGGTCCGAACATGGGCGGTAAAAGTACCTATATGCGCCAGACCGCGTTGATTGCGCTGATGGCCTATATCGGCAGCTACGTACCGGCGCAAAAAGTCGAGATTGGCCCGATTGACCGTATCTTTACCCGCGTAGGCGCGGCAGATGACCTGGCTTCCGGGCGCTCAACCTTTATGGTGGAGATGACTGAAACCGCCAATATTTTACATAACGCCACCGAGTACAGTCTGGTGCTGATGGATGAGATTGGGCGCGGAACTTCCACTTACGATGGTCTGTCGCTGGCGTGGGCGTGCGCGGAAAATCTGGCGAATAAGATTAAAGCGTTGACGCTGTTTGCCACCCACTATTTCGAGCTGACACAGTTACCGGAGAAAATGGAAGGCGTCGCCAACGTGCATCTCGATGCACTGGAGCACGGCGACACCATTGCCTTTATGCACAGCGTGCAGGATGGCGCGGCGAGCAAAAGCTACGGCCTGGCGGTTGCAGCTCTGGCCGGCGTGCCAAAAGAGGTTATTAAGCGCGCACGGCAAAAACTGCGTGAGCTGGAAAGCATTTCGCCGAACGCCGCCGCTACGCAAGTGGATGGTACGCAAATGTCTTTGCTGTCCGTACCGGAAGAAACCTCGCCTGCGGTCGAGGCACTGGAAAACCTCGATCCGGATTCACTCACCCCGCGTCAGGCGCTGGAGTGGATTTATCGCCTGAAGAGTCTGGTGTAATAATAATTCCCGATAGTCTTTTGCTATCGGGAATATTAACGATAACTGACGAATCAAATAAAAATACCCTGTATAATAGGAAAGCTTATTTTACAGGGTAAAACCATGCCATCTACACGCTATCAAAAAATCAATGCCCATCACTATCGCCATATATGGGTCGTTGGTGATATTCATGGTGAATATCAGTTATTACAATCCCGTTTACATCAACTCTCTTTTTACCCTGAAACCGACTTACTTATTTCCACAGGCGATAATATTGATCGTGGGCCGAAGAGTCTTAACGTGCTGCGCCTGCTAAACCAACCCTGGTTTACGTCGGTTAAAGGCAACCACGAAGCGATGGCGTTGGATGCATTCGAAACTGGCGATGGAAATATGTGGCTTGCCAGCGGTGGTGACTGGTTTTTCGATTTAAATGATTCAGAGCAACAAGAGGCAATAGATCTGTTGCTGAAATTCCATCACCTTCCACATATTATTGAAATCATTAATGACAACATAAAATATGCCATCGCACATGCAGATTATCCGGGTGATGAATATCAGTTTGGTAAAGAAATAGCAGAAAGCGAATTACTCTGGCCTGTTGATCGTGTGCAGAAATCGCTTAATGGCGAGTTACAACAAATAAACGGCGCTGATTATTTTATATTTGGACATATGATGTTTGATAACATTCAGACGTTCGCTAACCAGATTTATATTGATACCGGCACGCCGAAAAGCGGGCGGCTGTCATTTTATAAAATAAAGTAGTCTCATGCTTCTTCTGTGAAGCATGAGTAACCAAATGTTATTGCAGGCCATTATTCATTTTTCGCTACCAGCAAAGAGAGATCCTGCTTCGCCAGCGCGCGACTGGCACTCTCCGGCAAACCGTCGTCTGTGATAATCTGATCAAACTCGCTTAATGGTAACGCCAGCCATGTCGCCACCTGACCATATTTCGTCGCATCACAGACCAAAACTCGCTGGCGGCTGGCACTGGCAATCGCCCGTTTCACCGTGACTTTATCTTCCGCTGGCGTAGAAATCCCCCGCACACTCCATGACGATGCAGAAATAAAAGCCTGATCAATCATCAGGCTGCGCAGCATGGTCGCAGCGGCTTCCCCGACACAGGAACGGTTTTCCCGACACACTGCACCGCCAGTGTGAATAATTGTGCAATTACTGTTGTCGAGCAAGTAGTCTGCAATAACGAAATCGTTTGTGACCACAGTCAGTGACTCCATGTGAATCAGATGCTGTGCTATCGCTAACGTGGTCGTTCCCGCATCCAGATAGATACAACTTCCCGGCTGAACAAGACTTGCCGCCAGCTTGCCAATAGCCGCTTTTTGCGTCATTGCCAGCGCAGTTTTTACCTGATGAGAAGGTTCATGCGCCACGCGTCCCGGAGACTGGACGCCTCCGGACACCAGCACAACGGCTCCCTGCTGCTCCAGTTTTTGTAAATCCCGACGAATGGTCATATGTGACACATTCATTCTGTCCGTTAGTTCAGCAATACTGACAATGCCTTTTTCAGCTACCATCTCAAGGATGATTTGGCGACGCTCTACGGGTATCAACTTTTGCTCCTTCCTTTGTCCTGCTGACATTCTACGCTATTTGCCTGCGAAACGTGCGCGGCGCAACTAACGCTTAGTTCACATAAAATAACACACAATGTTAATTTATGTGAATCAGATCACCATATCGTTATCTTCCAGCGCTTATATTCACAATATCAAACAAAATATCACTTAAATTAACAAGGAGAGCAGATGAAAACGGGATCTGAGTTTCATGTCGGTATCGTTGGCTTAGGGTCAATGGGAATGGGAGCAGCACTGTCATGTGTCCGCGCAGGTCTTTCTACCTGGGGCGCAGACCTGAACAGCAATGCCTGCGCTACGTTGAAAGAGGCAGGTGCTTGCGGGGTTTCTGATAACGCCGCGACGTTTGCCGAAAAACTGGACGCACTGCTGGTGCTGGTGGTCAATGCGGCCCAGGTTAAACAGGTGCTGTTTGGTGAAACAGGCGTTGCACAACATCTGAAACCCGGTACGGCAGTAATGGTTTCTTCCACTATCGCTAGTGCTGATGCGCAAGAAATTGCTACCGCTCTGGCTGGATTCGATCTGGAAATGCTGGATGCGCCAGTTTCTGGTGGTGCAGTAAAAGCCGCTAACGGTGAAATGACTGTCATGGCCTCCGGTAGCGATATTGCCTTTGAACGACTGGCACCCGTGCTGGAAGCCGTTGCCGGAAAAGTTTATCGCATAGGTGCAGAACCGGGACTAGGTTCGACCGTAAAAATTATTCACCAGTTGTTAGCGGGCGTACATATTGCTGCCGGAGCCGAAGCGATGGCACTTGCAGCCCGTGCGGGGATCCCGCTGGATGTGATGTATGACGTCGTGACCAATGCCGCCGGAAATTCCTGGATGTTCGAAAACCGGATGCGTCATGTGGTGGATGGCGATTACACCCCGCATTCAGCCGTCGATATTTTTGTTAAGGATCTTGGTCTGGTTGCCGATACAGCCAAAGCCCTGCTCTTCCCGCTGCCATTGGCCTCAACAGCATTGAATATGTTCACCAGCGCCAGTAACGCGGGTTACGGGAAAGAAGACGATAGCGCAGTTATCAAGATTTTCTCTGGCATCACTCTACCGGGAGCGAAATCATGATCAAGATTGGCGTTATCGCCGATGATTTTACCGGCGCGACGGATATCGCCAGTTTTCTGGTGGAAAACGGTCTACCAACGGTACAAATTAACGGTGTTCCAACAGGTAAAATGCCGGAAGCAATCGACGCACTGGTGATCAGCCTGAAAACGCGCTCCTGTCCAGTGGTTGAAGCCACACAGCAATCGCTGGCGGCTCTGAGCTGGTTGCAACAGCAAGGTTGCAAACAGATCTATTTCAAATACTGCTCTACTTTCGACAGTACGGCGAAAGGTAATATTGGCCCGGTTACCGATGCCTTAATGGATGCTCTCGACACGCCGTTTACGGTCTTCTCTCCGGCCCTGCCGGTCAACGGACGTACGGTTTATCAGGGGTATTTGTTCGTAATGAATCAACTGCTGGCCGAATCCGGGATGCGCCATCACCCGGTAAATCCCATGACCGACAGCTATCTTCCCCGTCTGGTTGAAGCGCAATCCACAGGGCGCTGCGGCGTCGTTTCGGCACATGTTTTCGAACAAGGTGTGGATGCCGTTCGTCAAGAGCTGGCTCGCTTACAGCAAGAGGGCTACCGCTACGCGGTGCTTGATGCGCTGACCGAACACCATCTGGAAATTCAGGGAGAAGCCTTGCGCGATGCCCCACTGGTAACGGGCGGTTCTGGTCTGGCGATTGGCCTGGCCCGGCAGTGGGCGCAAGAAAACGGTAACCAGGCTCGCAAAGCAGGGCGTCCGCTCGCTGGGCGCGGCGTAGTGCTCTCCGGTTCATGCTCTCAAATGACCAACCGCCAGGTAGCACATTACCGTCAAATTGCACCAGCCCGTGAAGTTGATGTGGCACGCTGCCTCTCAATTGAAACTCTGGCCGCTTATGCACACGAACTGGCAGAGTGGGTTCTGGGCCAGGAAAGTGTACTTGCTCCACTGGTTTTTGCCACCGCCAGCACTGACGCATTGGCAGCAATTCAACAGCAATACGGTGCACAAAAAGCCAGTCAGGCAGTAGAAACACTGTTTTCTCAACTAGCGGCGCGGTTAGCAGCGGAAGGCGTGACACGCTTTATTGTCGCAGGCGGTGAGACCTCCGGCGTAGTCACACAGAGCCTGGGAATAAAAGGGTTTCATATTGGCCCAACCATTTCCCCCGGCGTGCCGTGGGTAAACGCACTGGATAAGCCTGTCTCACTCGCCCTTAAATCTGGCAACTTCGGTGATGACGCCTTTTTTTCACGAGCCCAAAGAGAGTTTTTATCATGAGCGATTTCGCAAAAGTAGAGCAGTCTTTGCGAGAGGAGATGACGCGGATTGCCAGTTCATTCTTTCAGCGCGGCTATGCAACCGGTTCGGCTGGCAATCTGTCGCTGCTTTTACCTGACGGGAATTTACTGGCGACACCGACAGGTTCATGCCTGGGCAATCTCGATCCGCAGCGGCTTTCCAAAGTCGCCGCGGATGGCGAATGGTTAAGTGGTGACAAACCCTCGAAAGAGGTGCTCTTTCATCTGGCGCTGTATCGCAACAATCCGCGTTGTAAAGCGGTGGTGCATTTGCACAGCACATGGTCGACGGCGCTTTCCTGCCTGCAAGGGCTGGACAGCAGCAACGTTATTCGTCCGTTCACACCATACGTGGTGATGCGGATGGGAAATGTCCCGCTGGTGCCTTATTACCGACCGGGCGATAAACGCATCGCACAGGATCTGGCGGAACTGGCAGCAGACAATCAGGCTTTTTTACTGGCAAATCATGGCCCAGTGGTTTGCGGTGAAAGCCTGCAAGAAGCCGCCAACAATATGGAAGAGCTGGAGGAAACGGCAAAGCTGATTTTTATTCTCGGTGACCGCCCGATCCGTTATCTGACCGCAGGTGAAATTGCGGAATTAAGGAGTTAATGCAATGCCTCGTTTTGCAGCTAATTTATCCATGATGTTCACCGAAGTGCCTTTTATTGAACGCTTCGCCGCAGCGCGAAAAGCCGGGTTCGATGCTGTGGAATTTCTGTTTCCCTATAACTACTCCACCCTGCAAATCCAAAAGCAACTGGAGCAAAACCATCTGACACTGGCGCTGTTCAATACCGCTCCCGGAGATATTAATGCGGGGGAATGGGGATTATCCGCCCTTCCCGGACGTGAGCACGAAGCACACGCAGACATCGACCTGGCACTGGAATATGCATTGGCGCTCAATTGTGAACAAGTCCATGTGATGGCTGGCGTCGTGCCCGCTGGCGAAGATGCTGAACGGTACCGGGCAGTATTTATCGATAATATCCGCTACGCTGCCGACCGCTTTGCGCCACACGGCAAGCGAATATTAGTTGAAGCACTCAGCCCCGGCGTTAAGCCTCATTATCTCTTCTCCAGCCAGTATCAGGCACTGGCTATTGTTGAAGAGGTTGCGCGAGATAACGTGTTTATTCAACTAGATACTTTTCATGCGCAAAAAGTAGATGGCAACCTGACGCATTTAATCCGCGACTACGCCGGGAAATATGCGCACGTACAAATTGCCGGACTACCTGATCGACATGAACCGGACGATGGAGAAATCAACTATCCGTGGCTGTTCCGCCTATTCGATGAGGTGGGATATCAGGGCTGGATCGGTTGTGAATATAAACCTCGTGGCCTCACCGAAGAAGGGCTTGGCTGGTTTGACGCCTGGCGCTAATTCGTTAAATCCCTAATTACAACGTACCCATACATCCCCCCATCTACGGATGGGGTAGGTTAACTATAACTTTCAGACAGGGTTTCCCATGTCCACAATTACATTGTTATGCATTGCGTTAGCTGGCGTAATCATGCTGTTGCTGCTGGTCATCAAGGCAAAGGTACAACCATTCGTTGCTTTGCTCCTCGTCAGCCTGTTAGTCGCACTTGCGGCAGGTATACCGGCGGGCGAAGTGGGTAAAGTGATGATCGCCGGGATGGGCGGTGTGCTTGGTTCCGTCACTATTATTATTGGTCTGGGCGCTATGCTGGGGCGTATGATCGAACACTCTGGTGGTGCAGAGTCACTGGCTAATTATTTCAGTCGCAAGTTAGGTGACAAACGAACTATCGCTGCGCTGACTCTGGCAGCGTTCTTCCTCGGTATTCCCGTCTTCTTTGATGTCGGCTTTATTATTCTTGCGCCAATCATTTACGGTTTTGCCAAGGTTGCCAAAATATCGCCACTCAAATTTGGCCTGCCTGTCGCTGGGATCATGCTCACTGTTCACGTGGCGGTACCGCCGCATCCAGGCCCTGTCGCCGCAGCGGGGTTACTCCACGCAGACATCGGCTGGCTAACCATCATCGGTATTGCGATTTCTATTCCCGTAGGGGTTGTTGGCTACTTTGCAGCGAAAATAATCAATAAGCGCCAATATGCGATGTCAGTAGAAGTACTGGAACAGATGCAACTGGCTCCGGCCAGTGAGGAAGGCGCGACAAAATTAAGCGATAAAATAAATCCACCGGGCGTCGCGCTGGTCACCTCGCTAATTGTTATTCCTATCGCGATTATCATGGCGGGTACGGTTTCCGCAACACTGATGCCGCCTTCGCATCCCCTGCTTGGTACGCTACAGCTGATCGGCTCACCAATGGTAGCTCTAATGATTGCGCTGGTGCTGGCATTCTGGTTATTGGCTTTACGTCGCGGCTGGAGCTTACAACACACCAGCGACATTATGGGCTCAGCGCTTCCTACTGCGGCGGTAGTGATTTTGGTTACTGGTGCTGGAGGGGTATTTGGCAAAGTGCTGGTGGAATCGGGCATCGGCAAAGCCCTTGCCAACATGCTACAAATGATTGACCTGCCTCTGTTACCAGCCGCATTTATTATTTCACTGGCGCTGCGTGCATCGCAGGGGTCAGCAACCGTAGCAATACTGACAACCGGCGGGTTACTCTCAGAAGCGGTGATGGGATTGAATCCGATTCAGTGCGTATTGGTGACGCTGGCAGCCTGCTTTGGTGGGCTTGGCGCGTCACATATTAATGACTCAGGGTTCTGGATTGTGACCAAATATCTGGGGTTGTCGGTAGCAGACGGTCTGAAAACCTGGACAGTGTTAACGACCATTCTCGGTTTTACCGGATTCTTAATTACCTGGTGCGTATGGGCGGTAATTTGACCTTAATAAAAAGGTCCGATGGGCATCGGACCTTTTATTGTGCACAGAAAAGGCCAGCCTCGCTTGAGACTGGCCTTTCTGACAGATGCTTACTTACTCGCGGAACAGCGCTTCGATATTCAGCCCCTGCGTTTGCAGGATTTCACGCAAACGGCGCAGGCCTTCAACCTGAATCTGGCGAACACGTTCACGGGTGAGGCCAATTTCACGACCTACATCTTCCAGTGTTGCCGCTTCGTACCCCAGCAAACCGAATCGACGTGCCAGCACTTCACGCTGTTTGGCGTTCAGCTCGAACAGCCATTTGACGATGCTCTGCTTCATATCGTCATCTTGCGTGGTATCTTCCGGACCGTTCTCTTTTTCATCGGCCAGGATGTCCAGCAACGCTTTTTCGGAATCACCACCCAGCGGGGTGTCTACCGAGGTAATGCGCTCGTTAAGACGAAGCATACGGCTGACGTCATCAACTGGCTTATCCAGTTGCTCTGCGATCTCTTCCGCACTTGGTTCATGGTCCAGCTTATGGGACAACTCACGTGCGGTTCGCAGGTAAACGTTCAGCTCCTTTACGATGTGAATCGGCAAACGAATAGTACGGGTTTGGTTCATAATCGCCCGTTCAATCGTCTGGCGAATCCACCAGGTTGCGTATGTTGAGAAGCGGAAACCACGTTCCGGGTCAAACTTCTCTACCGCGCGGATCAGCCCCAGGTTGCCCTCTTCGATAAGGTCCAGCAACGCCAGACCACGATTGCCATAACGGCGGGCAATTTTTACCACCAGACGCAAGTTACTCTCGATCATCCGGCGGCGAGAGGCGACATCTCCACGCAGTGCGCGACGCGCAAAATAAACTTCTTCTTCGGCCGTTAACAGTGGTGAATAACCAATCTCACCAAGGTAAAGCTGAGTCGCGTCCAACACACGCTGTGTGGCTCCCTGCGATAACACTTCCTCTTCGGCCAAATCGTTATCACTGGGTTCCTCTTCTACTAAGGCCTTTTCGTCAAAAACCTCAACTCCGTTCTCATCAAATTCCGCATCTTCATTTAAATCATGAACTTTCAGCGTATTCTGACTCATAAGGTGGCTCCTACCCGTGATCCCTTGACGGAACATTCAAGCAAAAGCCTGGTTCCGCCGATTTATCGCTGCGGCAAATAACGCAGCGGGTTTACGGATTTCCCCTTGTAACGAATTTCAAAATGCAAGCGTGTTGAACTGGTTCCGGTGCTACCCATGGTTGCTATTTTTTGCCCCGCCTTCACTTCTTGTTGTTCCCGGACCAGCATTGTGTCGTTATGGGCGTAGGCACTCAGGTAATCATCATTATGTTTGATGATAATCAGATTACCGTAGCCGCGCAGCGCGTTACCAGCATAAACAACGCGGCCATCTGCGGTCGCGATAATTGCCTGTCCTTTGCTGCCTGCGATATCAATCCCCTTGTTGCCCCCCTCAGAAGCGCCAAAGGTTTCGATCACTTTGCCCTCAGTCGGCCAGCGCCAGGTGGAGATAGGCGTACTGGTTGATGTACTGCTGACAGTTGGCTCGGTTGTGCTTGCTGTTGGTACCGTTACAGGCGCTGTGACCGTGGTCGCAGCTGGCTTGTTGTTCGGCAACATTTTGTTAGCACTCTGTTCACCCGAAGATTCAGAATACGTAATTGTCGGTTGCGACGCAACAGCAACGGTGGAATTTTGTGCAGGCTTGATCACAACTCCTTGCTCTGCTGCGTCGGCCTGGGTAATGGCATTTCCGCCAGTGATTGGCGTACCGGAAGCATTACCCACCTGCAAGGTCTGACCAACGTTCAGCGCGTATGGTGCCTGAATATTGTTGCGCTGAGCAAGGTCACGGAAATCGTTGCCAGTAATCCAGGCGATATAGAAAAGTGTGTCGCCTTTTTTCACGGTATAGGTACTGCCGCTATAACTGCCTTTCGGAATGTTCCCATACTGACGGTTATAGACGATGCGTCCGTTTTCCATCTGTACCGGCTGCTGAGCTACTGGCTGCACTGGCTGGATTTGCGGTTGTTGAGTAGCCTGAATTTGTGGCTGCTGTACCGGCTGAATTTGCGGTTGCTGCGCTGTAGACGTCGTCCCCATTTTCGGCGGCGGCGTAATCAACATACCAGAATTAGTATTTGCAGGCGCATTGCCATTAACAGAGCTGACCGGTGCCGGTGGATTTGAAGTGTCAGAACAGCCTGCCAGCCATAGCGAAACCAGTGACAAAGCCGCAATGCGGCGAACGGTGAATTTTGGGCTTCCCGCGCTCATTTATCCCCCAGGAAAAATTGGTTAATAACCAGTGACATAATTACCGTGCAAGGCACCCTACTGAACACTGGAAAAGATGTTCACGATACGCTGACCTGCGGCAAAATAACCAGGAAAAATCCAGGTATTTCCTCACGTTTTAAGCCAGCTCACCCTTCACTAAAGGGACAAAGCGCACGGCCTCCACGGTATCGATAATAAATTCGCCTCCCCGACGACGCACCCGTTTCAAATACTGGTGCTCCTCCCCTACGGGTAAGACGAGAATCCCGCCTTCGTCCAGCTGCGTCATTAGCGCAGTTGGAATTTCCGGCGGTGCCGCCGTAACAATGATAGCGTCAAACGGCGCACGTGCCTGCCAACCTTGCCATCCATCGCCATGACGGGTTGAAACATTATGTAAATCAAGATTTTTCAGGCGGCGACGTGCCTGCCACTGCAAGCCTTTAATCCGTTCAACCGAGCAAACATGCTGGACAAGATGCGCCAGGATTGCCGTTTGATATCCCGAACCGGTGCCAATTTCCAGCACCCGCGACTGCGGCGTCAGCTCGAGTAATTCGGTCATTCGCGCCACCATATATGGCTGCGAAATTGTCTGCCCCTGACCTATCGGCAAGGCGATATTGTCCCAGGCTTTTTGTTCAAACGCTTCATCAACGAATTTTTCACGCGGCACGGCGGCAAGTGCATTCAGCACCTGCTCATCCTGAATACCTTGCGCACGTAATTGATCCAGAAGTGCTTGTACGCGTCTGCTTACCATTGCGTGCCAACTCCCACGCTGTTTAACCAGTCTGAAACCACATCTTGCGCGCTATGCGCAGTTAAATCCACATGCAGCGGCGTGATGGAGACATAGCCCTCATCTACCGCAGCAAAATCGGTCCCCGGACCGGCATCACATTTACCGCCCGGCGGGCCAATCCAGTACAGCGTATTGCCGCGCGGATCTTGCTGCGGGATCACCTGATCTGCCGGATGTCGTGTACCGCAGCGCGTCACGCGAATACCTTTGATTTGATCCAAGGGTAAATCCGGAACGTTAATATTAAGAATACGCCCGGTGCGCAGCGGCTCTTTACACAGTGCGCGCAAAATTGAACAGGTTACCGCCGCGGCAGTGTCGTAATGTTTATGCCCGTCAAGCGAGACGGCAAGCGCCGGAAAACCTAAATGACGGCCTTCCATCGCGGCGGCTACCGTACCGGAATAAATAACATCATCCCCCAGATTCGGCCCGGCGTTAATTCCGGACACAACAATGTCCGGGCGCGGACGCATCAGAGCATTCACGCCAAGATAGACGCAATCGGTCGGGGTTCCCATTTGCACAGCAATATCACCATTTTCAAAGGTAAACGTGCGCAGGGAGGATTCCAGTGTCAGAGAATTTGAAGCGCCGCTGCGGTTACGATCGGGGGCGACCACCTGAACGTCAGCAAACTCACGCAAGGCTTTCGCCAGCGTTTGTATACCGGGTGCATGTACCCCGTCATCATTACTCAGCAATATGCGCATAATCACCTGTTGTGTTGATAAGTTCCCTGACAACGCTGGTTGCAAAACTACCCGCCGGAAGCCAGAAACGGATCTCTACGGTGACGTCATCCCACCAATTCCAGCTTAATTGTTGCGGATACAGCAGCATCGCTCTGCGCGCGGCTTCAACTTTTTCGCGCACCAGTAAAGCTTGTAATTCAGTTTCTGCGGCGACAGCTGCTTGTTCGAATGCCAGCGCTTCACGCTGAGTTCCCCATTCGCCACTGCCCGGCAATGCGGCGGTTATCATCAGCTCTTTATCGTTAACGCGACGCTGTAATTCCGCCAGTTCTTCGGTGGTTGCGACAAACCAGCTACCACGTCCGGCTAATTGTAGCGCATCGCCGTCAACAACTTGATTAACGTCTGCTTTTTTGAGGCGCTCAGCAACAATCTGATTAAACAACGCACTGCGGGCTGCCGACAACCAAAAACTCCGTTTATTGCGATCGCGCACCGGAGTATTGGTTTGCGCCCAGCGCTGCGCCCCCTGCAAGTTGCTACCGCCAATCCCAAAACGTTGGGCACCGAAGTAGTTCGGTACACCTTTTACGCAAATATCGTTCAGACGTTGTTCAACGTCATCGCGATTGCTCACTTCGCGCAGAACCAGGGTAAAGGCGTTTCCTTTCAGCGCCCCTAAACGCAGCTTGCGCTTGTGCCGCGCATACTCCAGCACCTGGCAGCCTTCCAGTTGAAAGGCGCTCAGATCGGGCATTTCCTTGCCCGGCACGCGAGCGCATAACCACTGTTCCGTAACAGCATGTTTGTCTTTTTGCCCAGCGAAGCTGACTTCACGGGCATGAATTTTCAGGAATTTCGCCAGTGCATCCGCCACAAAACGGGTATTGCAGCCGTTTTTGAGGATTCTAACCAGAATATGCTCACCTTCACCATCAGGCTCAAAGCCCAAATCTTCCACCACCACAAAGTCTTCCGGATTGGCTTTCAGCAGCCCGGTGCCTTGCGGTTTACCGTGGAGGTAAGTGAGATTATCAAACTCAATCATTTTGTTGCCTTAATGAGTAGCGCCACCGCTTCACAGGCAATCCCTTCCCCACGTCCGGTAAATCCCAGTTTTTCCGTAGTAGTGGCTTTCACGTTAACATCATCCATATGGCAGCCGAGATCTTCGGCAATAAACACGCGCATTTGTGGAATGTGCGGCAACATCTTCGGTGCCTGAGCGATGATAGTGACATCGACGTTGCCAAGGGTATAACCCTTCGCCTGAATACGACGCCAGGCTTCGCGTAGCAGCTCGCGGCTATCGGCACCTTTAAATGCCGGATCGGTATCCGGGAACAGCTTGCCGATATCCCCCAGCGCCGCCGCGCCAAGCAATGCATCGGTCAACGCATGGAGCGCCACGTCGCCATCAGAATGCGCCAGCAATCCTTTTTCGTAAGGAATGCGTACGCCACCAATGATAATTGGGCCTTCACCGCCAAAGGCATGTACGTCAAAACCGTGTCCAATTCGCATTATGTATTCTCCTGATGGATGGTTCGGGTGAGGTAAAACTCGGCCAGTGCCAAATCTTCCGGGCGCGTGACTTTAATGTTATCCGCACGGCCTTCGACCAACTGAGGATGGAATCCGCAATATTCCAGCGCCGAGGCTTCGTCGGTAATAGTCGCGCCTTCATTTAGAGCGCGCGTCAGACAGTCATGTAACAGCTCACGAGGGAAAAATTGCGGCGTCAGCGCGTGCCATAAGCCGTTGCGATCAACGGTATGAGCAATGGCATTTTTGCCCGGTTCGGCACGTTTCATAGTATCGCGCACTGGTGCGGCGAGGATCCCCCCCGTGCGGCTGGTTTCGCTCAACGCCAACAATCGCGCGAGGTCATCCTGATGCAAACAAGGACGAGCGGCGTCATGCACCAATACCCACTGCGCGTCGCCAGCGGCTTTCAGACCTGCCAGCACGGAATCGGCACGCTCATCACCGCCATCTACAACGGTGATTTGCGGATGATTCGCCAGAGGAAGTTGTGCAAAACGGCTATCGCCAGGACTTATGGCAATGACGACTCGTTTCACCCGGGGATGCGCCAGCAGCGCATGCACCGAGTGTTCAAGAATGGTTTGATTACCGATTGAGAGATATTGCTTAGGACATTCCGTTTGCATTCGACGGCCAAATCCGGCCGCCGGAACCACGGCGCAAACATCCAAATGAGTGGTTGCCATGTTAATTCCCGGGCTGATTTATCGATTGTTTTGCCCCGCAGACTGTGCGCGCTTCGACGCGTCAGGCACCAGACGATAAAAAGTTTCGCCCGGCCTGGTCATGCTGAGTTCATTACGCGCACGCTCTTCGAGCGCCTCCTGGCCGCCATTGAGATCGTCAATTTCGGCAAAAAGTTGATCGTTTCGCGCTTTAAGTTTCGCGTTTGTAGCTTGCTGTGCCGCCACATCATCATTGACGCGGGTATAGTCATGTATACCGTTCTTACCGAACCACAGCGAATACTGTAGCCAGACCAGAATAGCCAGCAACAGCAGCGTTAGTTTACCCATCCTGCCCCCTGAAAAACGGCATCATCATCCCATGCATCCGAAGACGACTCTACATCCTCTGTTGGGGATACCGCGACAACGCGGGCAAATGTACCACATTTGTCCATTGTTACGTATACCCAGGGCGTGCAGAACATAATCTCATTATTAGTTACGGTTTGAATTATGAACAGAGGAGACGGGAAAGTACAAATTAGCCCAGTAGCCACATAAACAGTGCGCCAAACATAATGCCTACTGTCACCAGGGTGAAAACAATACTGTAGCGTAGCTTTCCGTCCATCAATGAATGCAGCGCAATCCCCACCACTACCGCGACGGGCATCAGCGCAAGAAAGAAAGGCCAGGTGTAGATAAAGAAGAACAGCGTGTTAGAGCCATAAATCAACATCGGCATCGCCAGCGCAAATAACCAGGAGATAAAACCGACCACGGCACCAGGCAGTGACCATGTGGTTTCTTCATCCTCAGTAAGGCTGTCGTTATTTGTTAGTGTAATGTTATGGCTATTACGCATATTTGATCCTGTTACTTTGACGAACCGGGCATGGAAACCCGGTGGTGTCTCAGGATCTGATAATATCGTTCTGTCTCAACAGATCTAATAATTGCTGTACCAAATTTGTTACTAATTGTTCACCATTGAGATGAATTTCTGCCGATTCAGGCGCTTCGTAAACGGAATCTATTCCCGTAAAGTAGCGCAGTTCACCGGCACGCGCTTTCTTATATAAGCCTTTTGGATCGCGGGCTTCGCAAATCGCCAGCGGCGTATCGACAAACACTTCGATAAAGCGCCCTTCTCCTACGCGTTCACGAACCATCTGGCGTTCGGCGCGGTGTGGCGAGATAAATGCGGTCAGCACCACCAGTCCGGCTTCAACCATCAAATTCGCCACTTCACCGACGCGACGGATATTCTCTTTACGATCGGCATCGCTAAAACCGAGATCGCTGCATAATCCGTGGCGAACATTATCGCCATCCAGCAGATACGTACTGACGCCGAGTTTATGTAACGCCTCCTCCAGCGCCCCGGCGACCGTTGATTTACCGGACCCGGAGAGGCCGGTAAACCACAGCACTACACCACGATGACCGTGGTGTAGCTCGCGTTGTTGCACAGTGACCGGATGGCTATGCCAGACGACGTTTTCGTCATGCAGCGCCATTATTTATCCCCCAGCAAATCGCGCGCGCCCCAGTGTGGAAAGTGGCGGCGAACCAGGGCATTCAATTCCAGTTCGAATGCACTAAATTCAGATGGCGCAGCAGTTGCCTGGCTAACTGGCTCATGCACCATACCGGCACCTACGGTCACATTGCTCAGGCGATCGATAAAAATCAGCCCACCGGTAACCGGGTTTTGCTGATAACGATCTAACACCAGTGGCTCGTCAAAAGTGAGATCCACCAGGCCGATGCCGTTCAGCGGCAGGTTTTCAACTTCGCGTTGGGTAAGGTTATTAATATCAACCTGATAACGAATGCCATCAACACGAGCACGCGTCTTCTTACCGGCAATTTTGATGTCATAACTCTGGCCCGGGGAAAGCGGCTGTTCCGCCATCCATACCACATCCACCGACGCGCTCTGCACAGCTGGTAACGCTTCGTCTGCCGCCAGCAGCAGATCGCCACGGCTGATGTCGATCTCATCCGTCAGCACCAGGGTGATCGCTTCTCCGGCAAAGGCTTCTTCGCGATCGCCATCAAAAGTCACGATCCGGGCGACGTTTGATTCCACACCAGAGGGCAGCACTTTGACTCGTTGCCCGACTTCTACGCGACCGGATGCCAGCGTTCCGGCGTAACCACGAAAATCGAGATTCGGGCGATTAACGTACTGCACCGGGAAGCGCATTGGCTGAGCATCCACCACTCGCTGGATCTCCACGGTTTCCAGCACTTCGAGCAGTGTTGGACCGCTGTACCACGCCATACTTTCACTTTGCGAAGCCACGTTGTCGCCTTCCAGTGCAGAGAGCGGCACAAAGCGGATATCCAGATTACCCGGCAGCTGCCCGGCAAAGGTCAGATAATCTTCACGAATACGGGTGAACGTCTTTTCACTGTAATCCACCAGATCCATTTTGTTGATCGCCACGACCAGATGTTTGATCCCCAACAGTGTGGAGATAAAACTGTGACGACGGGTTTGATCGAGCACGCCTTTACGGGCATCGATCAGTAAGATCGCCAGTTCACATGTCGATGCGCCAGTCGCCATATTGCGGGTGTACTGCTCGTGCCCTGGGGTGTCGGCGATAATAAATTTACGCTTCTCGGTAGAGAAATAGCGGTAAGCCACGTCAATGGTGATGCCCTGTTCGCGCTCAGCTTGCAGGCCGTCCACCAGCAGTGCCAGATCCAGCTTTTCGCCCTGGGTGCCGTGACGTTTACTGTCGTTATGCAGCGATGAGAGCTGATCTTCGTAGATTTGGCGGGTATCGTGCAGCAGGCGACCAATCAGGGTACTTTTGCCGTCATCGACGCTACCACAGGTCAGAAAACGCAGCAGGCTTTTATGTTGTTGCGCAATCATCCAGGCTTCGACGCCGCCTTCATTGGCGATTTGTTGTGCAAGTGCGGTGTTCATCTTAAAAATACCCCTGACGTTTTTTCAGCTCCATAGACCCCGCCTGGTCGCGGTCAATCACGCGGCCCTGACGTTCACTGGTGGTAGAAACCAGCATCTCTTCGATGATCTCCGGTAGTGTTTGTGCATTTGACTCCACCGCACCGGTCAGCGGCCAGCAGCCCAGCGTACGGAAACGCACCATCCGTTTTTTAATCACTTCGCCCGGTTGCAGGTCGATACGGTTGTCATCAATCATCATCAACATACCGTCGCGTTCCAGAACCGGACGTTCCGCAGCGAGATACAGCGGCACAATGTCGATATTTTCCAGCCAGATGTATTGCCAGATATCCTGCTCGGTCCAGTTAGAGAGCGGGAAGACGCGGATGCTTTCGCCTTTGTTAATTTGCCCGTTGTAGTTGTGCCACAGCTCTGGGCGCTGATTTTTCGGATCCCAGCGATGGAAGCGGTCACGGAAAGAGTAGATTCGCTCTTTAGCGCGGGATTTCTCTTCGTCACGGCGCGCACCACCGAAGGCGGCATCAAAACCGTATTTGTTCAGCGCCTGTTTCAGGCCTTCAGTTTTCATAATATCGGTATGTTTCGCGCTGCCGTGCACGAATGGATTAATCCCCATCGCCACGCCTTCCGGGTTTTTATGCACCAGCAGCTCGCAGCCGTAGGCTTTCGCCGTACGATCGCGGAACTCATACATCTCGCGGAATTTCCAGCCGGTATCGACATGCAGCAACGGGAAAGGCAGCGTACCTGGATAAAACGCCTTGCGCGCCAGATGCAGCATGACGCTGGAATCTTTACCGATAGAGTAGAGCATCACCGGATTTGAGAATTCTGCCGCCACCTCGCGAATAATGTGGATGCTTTCCGCCTCCAGTTGCCGCAGGTGAGTAAGTCGTATTTGATCCATAACCGTTCCTTTGCAATACCGCTATTTTCTTGCCATCAGATGTTTCGACTATAGGGAGCGTAAGAGAACGAATGAAATTACCAATTAGAATGAGTAGTTCCTTAACGGAATAACGATTTGGCAAAGCTAATATCAAAAAGTGCTTAAGGCACCGGATTTCGGGCGTTTAGGAAGATTTGAAATTGTTTTAGCGCAGCGGCAGTTTCATACTATGGCGGTAAAAAAATTTGCATGGTATTTAAGGACTCACTATGTTTTCCGCATTGCGCCACCGTACCGCTGCCCTGGCGCTCGGCGTATGCTTTATTCTCCCCGTACACGCCTCGTCACCTAAACCTGGCGATTTTGCTAATACTCAGGCACGACATATTGCTACTTTCTTTCCGGGACGCATGACCGGAACTCCTGCAGAAATGTTATCTGCCGATTATATTCGCCAACAGTTTCAGCAAATGGGTTATCGCAGTGATATTCGGACATTTAATAGTCGGTATATTTATACCGCCCGCGATAATCGTAAGAGCTGGCATAACGTGACGGGAAGTACGGTGATTGCCGCTCATGAAGGCAAAGCGCCGCAGCAGATCATCATTATGGCGCATCTGGATACTTACGCCCCGCTGAGCGATGCTGACGCCGATGCCAATCTCGGCGGGCTGACGTTACAAGGAATGGATGATAACGCCGCAGGTTTAGGTGTCATGCTGGAATTGGCAGAACGCCTGAAAAATACGCCTACCGAGTATGGTATTCGATTTGTAGCGACCAGCGGTGAAGAGGAAGGGAAATTAGGCGCTGAGAATTTACTCAAGCGGATGAGTGACACCGAAAAGAAAAATACGCTGCTGGTGATTAATCTCGATAACTTAATTGTTGGCGATAAATTGTATTTCAACAGTGGTGTAAAAACCCCTGAAGCAGTAAGGAAATTAACGCGCGACAGGGCACTGGCAATTGCGCGTAGTCATGGAATTGCCGCAACGACCAATCCGGGTTTGAATAAAAATTATCCGAAGGGTACTGGCTGTTGTAATGACGCCGAAGTTTTCGACAAAGCCGGTATTGCCGTACTTTCGGTAGAAGCAACAAATTGGAATCTTGGGAATAAGGATGGTTATCAGCAACGCGCAAAAACAGCTGCATTCCCTGCGGGAAATAGCTGGCATGACGTAAGACTGGATAATCAACAACATATTGATAAGGCACTTCCAGGAAGAATAGAACGTCGCTGCCGTGATGTTATGCGGATAATGCTACCGCTGGTGAAGGAGCTGGCGAAGGCGTCTTGATGGGTATGAAAATGGGAGTTGGGAGTTCTACCGCAGGGGCGGGGAACTCCAAGTGATATCCATCATCGCATCCAGTGCGTCCGGTTTATCCTCGCTGACGCGGGGAACTCTTGGTTGTTCGGCGTTTTGAAGAGAACAAAAACGGTTTATCCCCGCTGGCGCGGGGAACTCGACTCAATGGCAACCGTCACGGCCTGTCCTGGCGGTTTATCCCCGCTGGCGCGGGGAACTCGCGGTCGATTTTGCTGGCGTTGTTTCGGCTGGCGGTTTATCCCCGCTGGCGCGGGGAACTCTGCATAAAAACCAGCGTGAAGAACTTTGCAGTCGGTTTATCCCCGCTGGCGCGGGGAACTCGAACGCGAGATGCACCCAGGTTTGTGGGAACTCGGTTTATCCCCGCTGGCGCGGGGAACTCTCATCATGACGCACGGGCGACCCGACAAGGTTCGGTTTATCCCCGCTGGCGCGGGGAACTCATAAGCCCCGGCATCAGTTGCAGCCGCGGACGCGGTTTATCCCCGCTGGCGCGGGGAACTCGCCCGTCGCCAGTTTTCCGGTCGTTTCGTCCTCGGTTTATCCCCGCTGGCGCGGGGAACTCAAACAGATTGTTCGTTTTCCCCATATTCATGACGGTTTATCCCCGCTGGCGCGGGGAACTCCTTTATTCCATCCCTTAATGCTTTGATGAAATCGGTTTATCCCCGCTGGCGCGGGGAACTCAATTGATTGCTGGGTGATATTAGAAAACGTCGCGGTTTATCCCCGCTGGCGCGGGGAACTCATGTAATGAATATTAAGCTTTTCACATTGTCCCGGTTTATCCCCGCTGGCGCGGGGAACTCTGTTGCAGCGGCGCACCGCTGACGGACTCGCCCGGTTTATCCCCGCTGGCGCGGGGAACTCCGGAACTGGTCCAGCGTTAACCGGCGGCGGATCGGTTTATCCCCGCTGGCGCGGGGAACTCCGGTCAGGGGAACAGCATAACAATTCCGTGCCCGGTTTATCCCCGCTGGCGCGGGGAACTCGCTGCGCTCACCGTCGCCAGCTTTTTCCAGTACGGTTTATCCCCGCTGGCGCGGGGAACTCCAATACGACCGCGAATAAACATGATGTGATCAGGGTTTATCCCCGCTGGCGCGGGGAACTCAAAACCACCGGACCTGACCATTTGAAATGAGCCGGTTTATCCCCGCTGGCGCGGGGAACTCGGTGAACCCCATCACCAAGAACATGAAGCCGTCGGTTTATCCCCGCTGGCGCGGGGAACTCCCTTTTGATATTCGTGAACCAGACTTTTAGTACGGTTTATCCCCGCTGGCGCGGGGAACTCTCTAAAAGTATACATTTGTTCTTAAAGCATTTTTTCCCATAAAAACAACCCACCAACCTTAATGTAACATTTCCTTATTATTAAAGATCAGCTAATTCTTTGTTTTCAAACAGGTAAAAAAGATACCAACCTTAAACCATCCAAATCTACCGGGGTACGCCTGTTTACCCCAAATGTCTGGAACTCAAATCCCGATTCCGTATTCGTTGCCCATGCCATCACTACATTGCCTTCTTCCGCCAGTCCAGCTATTTGTTCCCAGATCATTTCACGAATTTTTGCGGATACATCACCTACATATACCCCTGCACGTACCTCCAACAACCAGATGGCTAATCTGCCTCGTAAGCGCGGAGGTACATTTTCAGTGACCACGACCAACATACTCATCTCAGCTACTCCGATGTCCGGCATCTCCCAGAGAAACGGGAAGCGGAATGGCAACAGGCTGTGCATCTTCAGGTGGGGCCGGCGGTTGTATTTCTCCAGCAGCAAGCACGTCCTCTATAAGCGGAATCAATTTGGCTAATGTTTTACTACTGCGAAAAATATCCCTGCACGCCAAACGGACTTCCCGGTCCGGCTCACCAGGGTTACGACGCGCTATCTCAAAAGCTTTCGGTACAACAGTGTCAAATTTAATGATGTCTGCAATATCGTAAACAAAGGAAAGAGGCTTTCCTGTATGCACAAACCCAATAGCGGGTGCATAACCAGCTGCAAGTATCGCCGCTTCAGTTACGCCGTATAAACAGGAAGTTGCAGCGCTAATGCATTGGTTGACCGTATCGCCCTTTTCCCAGTCTTTCGGATCGTAGCGACGTCCATTCCATGTCACGCCGTATTGCTTCGCCAGAAGTGCGTAGGTTGCCCGCACGCGACTGCCTTCTATACCTCGGAGTTGTTCTACGGAGCGTCGGGCGGGCGCTGGTTCGCCAAACCGTAGTTCAAACATTTTGCGTACCACTTTCAGACGCAAATCTTCATCCAGAGCAAGTTTTGCCTGATAGAGCAGCTTATCTGAACGCGCACCACCAGGCTGACCAGAAGCATAAACACGAACACCCGCTTCCCCCACCCATACCAATAATGTTCCAACTTGCGCAGCCAAGCGTACAGCTGCATGCGAAACCCGTGTACCAGGCTCCAGCATGATGCAGGCAACCGAGCCAACAGGAATATGAGTGCGGATCCCTGTCTTGTCGATAAGTACAAACGCGCCATCGATTACATCGATCTGCCCATATTGCAGAAAGATCATGGAGACGCGATCTTTGAGTGGAATGGGGTTAAGAGGAAGCCAGGTCATTTTATTACACCTTAATCACAGTGGAGCCAGGGATAGCAAGCCACATCCCATCGATTTGGCTGGCCCAATACCTTGCTGTACAAGATCTATTAACGCTGGCGCGTCGTTGATGGTGATCACCCCTTCAAAGCAAACCGTTTGGATCTTTCCACTTTTACCATCACCAGAAAAATACTGTGGTCGTTCCGATATGGGATGCACATCTTCAACGCGCGCGGCATTGCCCAATTTACGCTGCAACCACGCGATTTGTTCTGCTTCTTTTATTAACGGAACCCGACAGCGTTTTATATTCCCTTTACTGTCCAGGCGTTTTTGATTGTCGAGAATAGTTTTTATCGGATTTGCCCGAAGCCGAAAATAGAGTGGAACACCAACCTGAAGTTGAAATTCAACCTGTTTAGTTTTAATGACTGTCGCAACGGCAGTTGAAACAGGCATTTGCGCTGACTGCAATAAAACATGACAGCCTTCTGGTGTGTTTCGCTTCTCAACATGAAAAAGAAAATCACGAGCAGCATCCGGTCTGTTTGGAAATAAATGCCATAATCCCTGGTGAAGTTGGTAAAGATCCCTGCTCCAGGCCCTGGCAATGATGACTTTACTGAGATACATCCATACCTCCTTTAATCACATACCATTCTCGGGAAGCAAATTGTCGAGGCAAGGTGATCATCGGTTCGTCGCGCACCGTAAATTTTAAATGATGCCCGTCAACTGATTCCTCACTATAAATATCGCCGCCAACGGGCTCATAATTTAATAGCACCTTCTGAGGATCCGATGCCTGACATGTCCCGAGAAAAAGCGGTTGTGTTAGCGGACAACTCCTCCGCCCCAGATACGGTGTATACCGAGGCTTTAATACTGCTTTTTCAAGTTCTGACATAACCATCGTTGCCTGTGGTGTTAACCAGAGAGCGACGGTAAAGGAGGCATCACATAAATATTCGCGCCATGTTTGAATCGTTTCATGACTTTTCAAACCACGGTAATCTTCTCGCGCTCCAAGGACTGTATGGTAATCACGCAACCCCGTTACAGACACACGACGATCGTCAAGAATGAGTTCATCGCAGCGCACTGCAAATTGCACACTCTCTGATAACGCCTGTAATGAAGAAGTATCATCACGTTGGATCCCAAGACAAGCCCCGAGTAGCCCTAATAACCCGCTTCGGGTCGGAAATCTTCCGGTAGGTCGCGTTCCTTCAAAGGTCGGCTGCCCCCAGGCTTGCATTGGCCCAGCAAGTCGCAAGATCAAATAAGATCTCATGTTCACGCCTCGCCATTATTACGAACCCAGGACTTTAACTGTTCTAAAGTAGGCATTTGCTGTACCTGGCCAGTAATAGGGTCTACATCAGACAAGCTGAATTGCGCAGCGGCTCCGTTCAGACCATATCCATTGGCAACGCGATCCCAATATTGATTAAACGCCTGTAAAGACGGTTGCAAAAAGCCATCGTTCGCTTTCACCGCTTTTTCAAAAGCATTTGCCATAGAAAGTGGCATATCGGAGAAATTAACCATTACCATATCCGCAGGGTTAAAAGCGGCATAAGTACGCTGTTTTGCTCCAGGGACCTCTGTTGCCAGCATATGAACAACATGGGTTGCAATTTCCAGAGCCTGCTCCCTGGAGGCACCGCCTAAATTTTCCTGAAGTTGAGCGAGGTTAATATTGGCATAACGATAAAAAACACCCGATGAAAATTCCTGTGTTCCCAGATGTGCAGAACCTTGTTCCTGTAAATCATCTACGGCGGTGAACCAGTCAATATCAGAATCAACCTGATGGGTAGTGATCGCGTGCGCAATAGACATTGCACCATCAACTTTTCCCAACTCACTCATCATGCCGCTGGTTGCCATTCTTCCACTAAGCGCAATATCAACACCCTGCTGTAAATTCACACGTATGGCGGCAATATCTTCCTTAAGAACTTTGAGCAGCTTTTTATCATCCAGATTATCAGCCTCTGCTTTTGCAACCTGCTCACAGAACCAGGCTATTTCCCCCACAACCCAGGGAGTAACCGCATCGGCAGAAATCTTTTCGGCTTCATCAACTGATTTACCGGAGAGCAGCGCTAATGTCTTATCGATGATTTTTTGGTCAAAACGTTCACTAAGTTTTTGCCGAAGAACATCACGTAATTGTGCAAGATGAATTGTTCTGAGACTGGATTCACCAATATTTTGTGCGTAATAATCACTTTTACGCATCGCACGTTTAAGGCTTTGACTTGAAATTCTTACTCGTCTTTTCCCGCCGAAAATAGCGTCTTTCTGCATGTTCATATCGTCGCGGTTCAGACATGAAGGGCTGTGAGAGATCAGAACATGAATATTGATAAAGTTAGACATAGAAAGGTTTCCTTACGCATTTTTGTTTGTGGTCAATACAAAATCTTCCAGAAGTTGCTGGCGTTCGCGCTTTCCCCACCAGGTCAACATCCTGGCCATTAATGGCCAGTCAAGTACGGGTTCGGCGTGAGCAAGCAATCGACGTAACTGGACCATATCGGCTGTTCTGTCAGCCCGAATTAATTGAAAGATACGGCGCTCGTTAATTCTTCCACTATTGGCTAAAGCTCTTCCCAACGAGATACCTGTTGTTTGCTCCGGTTTTTTGTCCTGATGTCGGATGACATTCTTTCCTGCGCTCAGGCAAAACACCATGCGTAAAAGAGCCTGCTGGTGACGTGGGTTTTCCCAACCAAAAGGTTGCACCAGCCTATAAAACGCAGGGATATCGCGTAATTCATCAGGTTCTGAAACACGTCTAATTTGCGCACATGCTCCGTTATCCAGTTGTTGCCAGGCTCGATATAAAGCCATTGCATCAATTTCATCAGCCATTTGATGGCCCTCCTTGCGGTTTTAACTCCCGTAAATGTTTGTATAGCGTGGCGCGGGCGAGCGCTAATGTGCTTATTAATTTAGGATGATGTGCATAGGGCGCTACAGATTGATTAAATAACATTTCACACAATTGATGAAGTTTGTCTCGTAAATCAGCTATGACCTCATCAGCCTGGGAAAAATTAACATTCGCCAGTACATCGGGAATTAATAATTCACTCTGTCGATAGAAATGCCTTTCTGCAGTCTCATGAACAGAGACTCCAGCCCCTTTAAAGTCTTTATTTTTAAACCCTTCTGCAAAGGTATATAACGCCTTGCGTAAGGCTGTTTTATATCCCAAACCAACAGTAACTATTTCGTTTATCACATTGCCGTATTGTTGCCACCCCTGATTAAACATCAACACATCATGACGCCGTTCAAGAATAGATGCTTGATTATTACGATATCCCCCCATAATCAATTCAAGAGGACTTTGCGGCGCAATATTTCTGAATTGATTCACAACCGCCGCCACGCGATTTCCATTTTCATTTTGAATAATCTTATCTACCACAACTCGGCTGATTTGTGTCCATGATGGTGCGGAGGTGGTGAAAGCAAGAAATTTTTCCTCAACCTCCCCTTTCTTGACTGTTACCAGATAAGGGGAATGCGGATGGGGCCATAGCCCATTAACTGTAAAGGTAAATTTTTCCTTAAGAAAACCGGTATAACGCAAATTGCTTTCCTGTCCACAGCAAGAACATTTTCCAATCCCAATGGGATCGCATAATTCATTATGCGCAGGTTGCCAGAATAAGCCGCGGACAAAGCCAATTGACGAAGCTGGCACAGATTCATTGGGTTTGACAGGCTTAACCCAGGTAGGTTGGTTTTCCGTATGTGATTCATTGGGAAATTGTTTTTGAAGACGAGGTATTGTGAGGACATTGAGTAACACCGTCGAGCGAAGATCGATCCCACGTACGAAGGTGGTTATAGGTGTTCCTCCACGTAAACCGCTTTTAAAGCCACCACCAAAACCAGGTGCCTGATTCGCCTGGTTGAATAACGCAATCGCAGTGCATCCACCACATAATGCTTCACCCTGACCCGGTTGATTGACAAAAGCACAATTCGTCGCGCCGCTTACCCCTGCCAACAGTTTTTCCATTGGAGTCACATCATTTGCTTTGACACCTTTGGTCTGCATAAAGGGATGTTCTGCGTGATTAAGGTAGAACATATCTATCCACGGCGCGATGAGTTGTTGAAACTCATCTTCAGTGAGCGGATTCATTATGCGATGTCGAAATTCAACGTCATCTTTTGCCGGGTCGATAATTTGCCCAATGCAAACCAGCAGTGCTAAAGCGGCCAGTTCCATATCGTCACGGGGCAAACTTAATCGCCACTGATCTCTACTGCAGTATAGCGATTGCAGATTTATGATTTGGACTTTCCCCCCGTTTCGCGGGCGTACAGGGATCCAGTTATCAATAAGCAAATTCATTTGTTCTCCTTCATATGCTCCGACATTTCTCCTGCATTTCTATACGTCGGCACACTTCCGTTATCGGTAAAAACAAAGAAAAAATACGGCGTAATTAATTCAATAATCACATTCACTGCAAAAATATATTCATTGGTTAAATACAATTAACCTATACATATATTAAGATGTGTTGAATTGTTTAAAGACAATAATGCATGCATTTCAAATCTGCAAGTTATTCGTTTTATTATCAAAGAAACTTTTAGTTATAATAATTACCATAAATTTTATTACATAAAATATTCATACTGCGAATATAAAATCTCATACCGGGAAATTAAAAGAAGATGTACATTGTGCACCTTCCCTACTTAAGTAGGGATAAACCGTTATTGGTCTTGTTATCGTCATTGATACCAATCATTCCCGAAGTTATTTGGGATTTGCAGGGATGACTCTGGTCATCCCTTCATCCCGAGTGTAGGTAATAACAATACTGTTACCCTGCCAGAACCATCCATCCTGATTCTGTTTCCCTTCCAGCCAAAGTAACCCATCTTCATCTACTACTTCAGAAAAACTACGTTTCCAGGTGAAGGGTACATTGACGCGATTAAGTGCAAGCGCCTCATACTGCTGTTCATAACTTAGGTCCTCGTAGACCTGGCCATCGAGCAGTTGTTTACCTGAAGACGTTTGTACATAAGGCAATAATGGCAGGCTCATTTCCCCATCCCTCGTTACCGCAAGAATGGTTTCATCGTTATCCTGCAAACTATATTCTTCAGCCCACTGCAGAACCTTGCGAGCCTTGAACCTCTTTTCACACTCAGCGCTTTCAAACTTATCCATGCCTTTGATGACCCATTCTGGCTCATCCATTTCAGCATCATCGTAAATGCTATCCAGCCATTGCCGGTAGGCATCAGGGAAAAATAAGGATGCTCCATTAAGTTCCTCAATATGTTGCTGCGTCCGCCACATGACTCTAACGTTGCTATAAATATGCTCATGTCGTCCGTAACCCTCGCCATCAGGCAGCAAAATGGTGGCAACAGGAATCTCAAAACCAGCGGGACGATATTTGCGATGATGGCGATGTAAACGACCCAATCGTTGGAAAAGCAAATCTGCGGGACAATGCTGGGTAATTAACCAATCAAAATCAACGTCGAGCGATTGTTCCACGACTTGCGTGGCGACAAGTATTCGTCCAACATTTCGCTCCCCATTTTTTCCGAAATCGCTAATAACACGATTCTCTTTTTCTCGACGATCGTTCAGCGTAAAGCGTGCATGAAACAAATCTATATCTACTTGCGTGTTATTTAGCTCCTTTAGCCGTTGGTAGCATACTTGTGCAACGTCAACCAAATTGCAAATAAGACAGACTTGTGCACCCGCGTTTGCCGCTGCGATCATTCGCTCTAACATCGTAAGGTCAGGTAACATGTCAGCTAAATAAATAGGTTCTGGCTGAATCGAAAAGCGGGGCGGGAGTTGTTCTGGATGAGCTAGCAGATCAAAACGTTGCGCACCATTCACACCTCGCCAGTTAATGAGTGGATATGCGGAGTTATTTTCCACTGGATCTGTATGCAGACCATAAGTATCCAGAAGTTTCTGTTTTTGTTTCATTGGTAGGGTTGCGGAAAGAAGAATAACACTCCCTCCCACATCAGCCTGAGCCTTGAGCACTGCCTCCAGCAAGCCGTTCATATAGGTGTCGTAAGCATGAACTTCATCAACAATTAAAACACTTCGACCAATTCCCAAACCACGGATAAAGCGGTGTTTAACTGGCAATACCGATATCAACACCTGATCAATCGTGCAAACGCCGATTTGCCCAAGAAACACTTTCTTATTGCTTTGTGACAACCACTGACAACACTGAACCCACGCTTCTTCTTGCCCCTGTTCAGTAATCGCGCGTGATTTTATTGATTGAAAGAGGTGGTTAAACCGTGAATTGCCATGAGCAAGAATAAGATTTGGGGATGAAAATAAGTGGCTCGCGCTCGCTTCCATTCTCGTAAGCATAGCATTCGCGGTAGCTTGTGTTGGGAGGGCAAAAATAACACTATCCGCAATTTGTTGATCAATAAGTTTCCAAGCATAGGCCAGCGCTGTTTCCGTTTTACCGGAGCCTGTAGGTGCCTCTATTACCGTCAGCCCGGGAGCTACTGGAAGAGCATCAACTAACACCTGTAATTGTCTGGGTTGATAGCCATTGTCCAGTAGTGCATGAACACCTTCATAACATCGCTTATTTGATACAAGTCCACTCAACTCCAATACCCGGCTCGCATCCTGCTGTCGGTCCTGGAAATACGTTCTCAGAGCATTTATGTCGGAAGGCGCATCCTCATTAAACAGAAAGGTATTCGTTGTAGTCCAGGAGCCTAACCAGTCAGCAAGCGAGCAAAAACCTGCTAACAGTGATGAACAATCAGGTGGTATATCGTTTATAGATAACCCCGCTGGCGTTAAAAATAATGCTTCCAGTACAGATATCCACTCCTCACGAGCCTGTTTATCTTGCGCAGCATAAGATGCCAGAGAAGCTGGCATTTCCCAACGCGACTTATCTTGATCCTGGGAATGTAATATAAAACCATGATGTCCTGTAACGGCCTCTACCCATGGAAACCAGGACTCATAAGGATGAGGAGCGGCATCAAAAAAACTGAAAAAATCCCCGAGAGATTGCTCTGAAAGTGAATCCTGGTTAAACCAATACAGACCGGCTGCACCATGATTAAATTTACGGCACATTTGTGTTGATGGACCATTAAGTGATGGCGTTGCAGGATTTAATTTCAGCCAACTTTCTGCTGATTTATATTGGAATCGTATATCAAACTTTCCAATATCATGAAGAGCAATGAAAAATAACAGCCAGGCCTTCACCCTCTGTTTTGATAGCATTTCATTTCGGCAAAAAGTATTTTGCAGTACGACTGATTGATCCCACCAGCAATCTGCAACAGCAGCAACATCAAGGCAATGATACATTAACAGATGAATATCATTTCCTTTCGTCAAGCTTTTTGAGGATTTTCCCCAGTAATGGCATATATATTTAAAAGGTTCCATTAATAGCCTCCCTGTTTTTTTAGTATTATCGATGATATCAGCGGGCTATTTTTCGATGCTGCTCATAAATATCGAATTACAGTGATATACACATGTCTTGCCTCCCTGCAAAGAAGAGACTAACATTCGAATTGTTTGGGTTCGAACGTAAGCCTCAGGTTGTACTGACCCCAAAAAGTTGGACAGTTAAACACGAGGCATATAGGTCTGATTCCGATATTCAATTGGAGTCAGACCTTTTAATTTCAGGCTAATTCTTCTGCTGTTGTAGTATTCAATATATTCCGTAACAGCATCCTTCAGTTCGCTTATATTACTGAACTCATCAAGATAAAAACACTCCGACTTTAAGGTTCCAAAGAAACACTCCACCACAGCATTATCCAGACAATTGCCTTTTCTGGACATGCTTTGTTTAATACCATGTTCTTTAAGGATATTTTGATATCTTCTCATACGATACTGCCATCCCTGGTCAGAGTGCAGAACAGGATGCTCGTGAGGATTAAGCTTTTTGAATGCCTGATCGAGCATATTCTCAACCATGTTCATCACTGGTCTTTCCGAAAGGCTGTAAGAAATAACTTCGTTGTTGAAGAGATCTATTACTGGAGACAAATACAGCTTGCGCCCATTGACTGCAAATTCAGTAACATCGGTAACCCACTTCTCGTTTGGCCGCGTAGCCTTGAAATCTCTTTGGAGAACATTAGGGGCGGTTTGCCCTACATCTCCTCTGTAAGAGCGGTATCGCTTGACCTTAATCGCTGCTTTAAGTGAGAGGGTTCCCATCAGGCGCTGAACAGCTTTATGGTTAATCTGTTTCCCTTCTCGATGAAGAGACAGCGTTACCCTACGGTATCCGTATCGGCCTCTATTCTCGTGATAAATCTCACTAATACGCTTTTTAACGTCCGCATACTTGTCAGGCTTGCTGAGAGCCTTTAGATGATAATAAAACGTACTGCGCGGTATCTCCGCAGCCCTGAGAAGCTCATCAAGAGGATAAAACTGCCTTAGCTCGTTGAGTACTTTCACTTTTTCGTGGGATGAGCTAAGGCTTTCAGCTTTTTTAGATACATAAGCCGCGTTTCAAGAAATCGAACTTGCCTTTCAAGATCCTCAATGCGTCGGTCTTTTGACAGCTCCAATGCTGATGCCGCTTTTTCTGGATCAACTGATATTGCAATGTTTCTTTTGGTGCCAATCTTGAGCGCGCGTAAACCAGCTTCTCCGCGCTCTTCATAGACCTTCAGCCACCTGGCTACAGAACCACTACCAGCAAGCATAAAGTGAGCAGCAGCCTGATTAAGGGACATGTGCTGCTCGATCACAGCTTTCACGACCTTAATACGCAACTCTGGATCAGCACTAACGCCTTTAGGTTTGGGAATTAAACCTTTTTCTCCATGTTTTTCATAGAGGGCAACCCATGTCCTGACCTGGGTTCGGGGGACACCAAAACGTGCCGAGATGATCCTGTAACCATCATCAGTTGTGAAGTAGTGATTCACGACTTCAAGGCGCTTTTCAAAAGGGTATTTTGGCTTTGACATATTAGGGGCTATTCCATTTCATCGTCCAACAAAATGGGTGCAGTACAGGTTGATAGAAATATCGCCTGGGGCTTTTGTCCATCTGGAACCTCGCGAATGCTTAACGCTAGACAGCCTCAAGCACCCAACGCCATTCTATACCTGTTAATTTTCCCTGCGATGTTCACCTTTAAATGCCGGAATGCTGCTCGCAAAATAAAAACGCCCCCATCATTTCTGACAAAGGCGTTTAATTTATCCGGCAATATTTACCCTTCGTGTAACCCACATTCCCTTTTTAAGCCAAAGAAACGCGTTTCTTCTTCCGCCATGCCGGGTTCCCATTTACGGGTTGTATGGGTATCGCCCACCGATAAATATCCTTCATCCCATAATGGGTGATATTTCAGGCCATGTTTTTGCAGGTACTGATAAATAGTTCGGTTATCCCAGTCGATAATCGGCAGCACTTTAAATACGCCACGCTGAATTGCCAGCACCGGTAAATTGGCGCGACTGCCGGATTGTTCACGGCGCAGGCCAGCAAACCAGGTTTGCGCATTCAGTTCTTTCAGAGCCCGGTTCATCGGTTCGACTTTGTTGATGTCATTGTACTTTTCAATGCCTTCAACGCCCTGCTCCCACAGTTTTCCGTAGCGTGCTTCCTGCCAGGCTGCGCTTTCGGTAGCACGGTACACTTTCAGGTTGAGCTTGAGTTTGTCCGTTAACTCGTCAATAAAGCGGTAGGTTTCCGGGAACAAGTAACCCGTATCGGTGAGGATCACCGGAATATCCGGGCGAATTTGATTCACCAGATGCAGGCTCACCGCCGCCTGAATGCCAAAGCTGGAAGAAAGTACATATTCACCGGGCAGATTATCCAGCGCCCAGGCTACGCGGCCTTCAGCGTCCAGTTTTTCCAGTTCGGCGTTAGTTTCCGCCAGCGCCAGAATGCGATCTACCTTCGGCAGTTCGTTCAGGGCGTTTAGATCGAGTTTGGACATAGATTCCTCACTGTTTGCCTTGCCTGATGCGACGCTCACGCGTTCTTATCAGGCCTACAAGACCGGACTGATGGTTAATCCCACAAATCGCGCGCCGGATCGAGCACCGGGCGAATGATGCCCGCACGCACCGTAAAGTCGCCGAAGCCTTCACCCGCTTCGCGCTCTTTCGCCCAGCGCCCTATCAGTTCATCAAGCGACGCCAGGATTTCCGGCTCGGTGATGTTTTCTTTATACATCCGTGGGATACGTGTCCCAATGCGGTTGCCGCCAAGATGCAGGTTGTAGCGACCCGGCGCTTTACCCACCAGGCCCACTTCCGCCAGCATCGCGCGACCACAACCGTTCGGGCAGCCTGTTACACGCATCACGATATGCTCATCGCTGACACCATGTTTCGCCATTAAATTATCGATGTTGTCGATAAAAGACGGCAGGAAACGCTCTGCTTCCGCCATCGCCAGCGGGCAAGTCGGGAATGACACGCAGGCCATCGAGTTTTCACGCTGCGGCGTGACGGCATTCATTAACCCGCTCTCTTTGGCGATCTTCTCGATCTTCGCTTTCTCGCTTTCCGGTACACCGGCGATGATCAGATTCTGGTTCGCCGTAATGCGGAAATCGCCTTTGTGGATCTTCGCGATCTCCAGCAGGCCGGTTTTCAGCGGACGCCCCGGATAATCAAGGATGCGACCATTTTCGATAAACAGCGTCAGGTGCCAGTTATCATCAATGCCCTTAACCCAGCCAATACGATCGCCTCGTCCGGTGAACTCATATGGACGGATCGGTTCAAATTTGATCCCCGCGCGACGCTCCACTTCCGCTTTAAATGTCTCAACACCCACGCGCTCCAGCGTGTATTTGGTTTTGGCATTTTTACGATCGGTACGGTTACCCCAATCGCGCTGAGTCGTCACGACGGCTTCCGCCACCGCCAGGGTATGCTCCAGCGGCAGATAACCAAACTCGCTCGCCGTGCGGGCGTAGGTTTTCTTATTACCGTGTTCGATGGAAAGCCCGCCGCCCACCAGCAGGTTAAAGCCTACCAGCTTGCCGTTTTCGGCGATTGCCACGAAGTTCATGTCGTTGGCATGCAGATCGATATCGTTCTGCGGCGGGATCACTACCGTGGTTTTGAATTTACGCGGCAAATAAGTCTGACCGAGGATCGGTTCTTCATCGGTGGTGGCGACTTTTTCCTGATCGAGCCAGATCTCCGCATACGCGCGGGTACGCGGCAGCAGATGTTCAGAGATTTTCTTCGCCCATTCATACGCTTCCGCGTGTAGCTGCGACTCGTAAGGGTTCGAGGTGCAGAGTACGTTACGGTTCATGTCGTTAGCGGTCGCCAGCGCATCAAGACCAACCGAGTGCAGCATCTGGTGCACCGGTTTGACGTTCTTTTTCAGAATGCCGTGGAACTGAAACGTCTGGCGGTTGGTCAGGCGAATGCTGCCATAGATGGTGTTTTCACCGGCAAATTTGTCGATCGCCTGCCACTGTTTAGTGGTAATCACCCCACCCGGCAGACGACAGCGAAGCAGCATCGCGTGGCGCGGCTCCAGCTTCTGTTCAGCACGTTCGGCGCGGATGTCGCGGTCATCCTGCTGATACATGCCGTGGAAGCGGATCAGCAGGAAGTTATCGCCCTTAAAGCCGCCGGTCAGGCCGTCGTTTAAATCTTCCGCAATGGTGCCGCGCAGGTAGTTGCTTTCAAGCTTCATGCGCTCGGCGTCTGTCAGTTTTCCTTCGACCACTAAAGGCCCTGGATGTTTTTCGCTCATTAGTAGACATCTCGCTGATAACGGCGCTCTACGCGCAGCTCACTTAAAAATTCATCCGCCGCTTCGGTGTCCATGCCACCAAATTCGGCAATCACTTCCAGAAGTGCCTGCTCAACGTCTTTCGCCATGCGATTAGCGTCGCCGCAGACATAAATGTGGGCACCATCATTGATCCAGCGCCACAGCTCCGCGCCCTGTTCGCGCAGTTTGTCTTGTACGTAAACTTTTTCTTTTTGATCGCGCGACCAGGCAAGATCGATACGTGTCAGCACGCCATCTTTGACGTAGCGCTGCCACTCCACCTGGTAGAGAAAATCTTCCGTAAAATGCGGGTTGCCAAAGAACAGCCAGTTTTTACCCGGTGCTTCATCGGCAGCACGTTGCTGCATAAAGGCGCGGAACGGCGCGATGCCGGTGCCTGGGCCAATCATAATCACCGGGGTTTCCGGGTTAGCGGGCAGGCGGAAGTTATCGTTATGTTCGATAAATACGCGGACTTCGCCCTCTTCTTCCACACGATCCGCGAGGAAGCTGGAGGCACCACCGGCACGAGCGCGGCCTTCCACGTCGTAACGCACCACACCAACGGTGACGTGTACTTCGTTCTCGACTTCCGCCTGCGAGGAGGCGATGGAATACAGGCGCGGGGTCAGCGGACGCAGCAGATTAATCAGCGCTTCGGCATCCAGTTGCGCCGGAGAGAAACGCACCATGTCGACAATCGGCGTGGTCGCGGCGTAATGCTGTAACTTCGCTTTATCGCCCACCAGTGGCAGCAGTGTTTCGCTGCGGGTAAGCGTGGCGTAATTCTCAACAATGTTGGCGGTGTTGACGGTCAGTTCGAAGTGCCACTGTAGCGCTTCGTTCAGAGGCAACGTTTTGCCCTCGACGGTGACAGGTTCATCGCCTTTCAGCCACAGCAGTTCGACAAGTTCTTTCACCAGTGCCGGATCGTTCTGATACCAGACGCCCAGCGCGTCACCCGGCTGGTAACGCAGGCCCGAGTCACCTAAGTCAATTTCGATATGGCGAACGTCTTTTTCAGAGTTACGTCCGGTAATTTTCTGGTTAACCGAAAGGCTCGCCACCAGCGGAGCGTCTTTGCTGTACGGGCTGGAGTGGATTTCATTTACCGCGCCAGTAGCGACGGATTGCGAAGGTGCCGCGACAGGCGCACGCGATTTAAGCGCATCAACCACGCGGGCGCGCCACTCGCTGGCAGCAGCCTGGTATTCAACATCGGCATCGACACGGTCGAGCAGGCGTTCACCACCCAGTTCCGCCAGCTTGCTGTCGAAATCTTTCCCGGACTGGCAGAAAAATTCATAAGAGCTATCGCCGAGGCTAAACACGGCAAACGCGGTGTTTTCCAGCTTTGGCGCTTTTTTGGAGAACAGGAACTTATGCAGCGCGACGGCTTCTTCCGGCGGTTCCCCTTCCCCTTGCGTTGACGTCACTACGATGAGCAGTTTTTCGCTGGCGATTTGTTTGAATTTATAGTCGCCCGCGTTCACCAGCTTAACGTTCAGTTTTGCTGCTAATAAATCATCACGTAATGCTTCAGCAACCCGGCGCGCATTGCCGGTTTGCGAGGCGGAGATAATAGTTATACCCGGCATTTCTGCGGCTGGCGCTGGCGTCGCTGCAAGCGCAGCAGGCTGCTGATTGAGTACGCCCCAGAAATAGCCAGAAACCCAGGCAAGCTGGGTGGGAGTTAAATCGGTCGTGGCCGCCTGAAGGCGTGCCAGTTGCTCCGGGTTCAACGGAAGCAACGCGGAAGGTGGGACCTGTGTCGTCATGCGTCGTTATGTTCCAGTAAGCAAAGCTGTTTCTGCGCCCTGTCAGCGCCCATAAAACAGAAGAGAAGGTAAGGTTAACGGGGCAAACGGTGTGGATTAAAGACGGGATAGCGATAACTAATAACCAAATCGACTAACCTGTTTTAGCAATAGTCTTTAACAACAAAATAGATTAACCAACCTAATGAAAAACAAATGAATTTAGCCAATCATTAAGATAAATCAGCGATTTTGCGCAACAAAGTCGTTTTAGATAATGCGAAAAAACAGCCTTTCCGGTACTCTACGGCGGTTTTATCGTCCTGTAGAGAAATTATGATGTCCACCACGTTATTTAAAGATTTCACCTTCGAAGCCGCTCACCGCTTACCACACGTCCCGGAAGGGCATAAATGTGGTCGCCTGCACGGGCATTCCTTTATGGTGCGACTGGAAATTACCGGGGAAGTCGATCCGCATACGGGCTGGATTATCGATTTCGCTGAACTAAAAGCGGCGTTTAAACCAACCTACGAGCGCCTCGATCACCATTATCTCAATGATATTCCAGGTCTGGAAAACCCAACCAGCGAGGTTTTAGCAAAATGGATTTGGGATCAGGTTAAACCCGTTGTGCCGCTGTTAAGTGCGGTGATGGTAAAAGAAACCTGCACCGCAGGTTGTATCTATCGCGGCGAATGATAAGAGTGTGTCGGCGGTCAATTTCCCTTAAGTAACGCTATGTTAGGGTGTTGTGTTCTGGATATCTGGGGCATGACATGGAAGACGACTGCGACATTATTATTATTGGTGCCGGTATTGCAGGCACCGCTTGCGCGTTACGCTGCGCGCGAGCGGGTTTATCCGTTTTGTTACTGGAACGCGCTGAAATCCCCGGCAGCAAAAATCTTTCCGGCGGGCGGTTATATACCCATGCACTCGCGGAACTCCTCCCGCAATTTCATCTGACCGCGCCTCTTGAACGACGCATCACTCACGAAAGCCTTTCCCTGTTAACGCCGGATGGCGCAACGACGTTTTCCAGCTTACAGCCCGGCGGTGAATCCTGGAGTGTATTACGTGCACGGTTCGATCCGTGGCTGGTTGCCGAAGCCGAAGAAGAAGGTGTCGAATGCATCCCCGGAGCGACGGTGGATGCACTGTATGAAGAAAACGGCAGGGTGTGTGGTGTCATTTGTGGTGACGATATTCTCCGTGCCCGTTATGTGGTGCTGGCAGAAGGTGCCAACAGCGTCCTGGCTGAGCGTCACGGGTTAGTGACTCGTCCTGCTGGTGAAGCGATGGCGTTGGGGATCAAAGAAGTGCTGTCGCTGGAACCATCCGCTATTGAAGAACGTTTTCATCTGGAGAATAACGAAGGCGCAGCGTTGCTGTTCAGCGGCAGGATCTGTGATGACTTACCCGGCGGCGCATTTCTTTATACTAATCAACAAACGCTCTCGTTAGGGATTGTTTGCCCGCTCTCTTCCCTTACGCAAAGCCGTGTTCCGGCAAGCGAGCTGCTGACTCGCTTTAAAGCGCATCCGGCAGTGCGCCCGCTTATCAAAAACACGGAATCACTGGAGTATGGTGCGCATCTGGTGCCAGAAGGTGGCTTGCACAGTATGCCGGTGCAATACGCCGGTAACGGCTGGCTGCTGGTGGGCGATGCGTTGCGCAGTTGCGTCAATACCGGAATTTCCGTGCGCGGCATGGATATGGCGCTGACTGGCGCGCAGGCGGCGGCACAAACGCTGATAAGCGCCTACCAGCACCGCGAGCCGCAAAATCTGTTTCCGCTTTATCATCACAACGTAGAGCGCAGCCTGCTGTGGGATGTTCTACAGCGTTATCAGCATGTTCCGGCGCTTTTGCAACGCCCGGGATGGTACCGTACGTGGCCTGCGTTAATGCAAGATATTTCCCGCGATTTATGGGATCAGGGTGATAAACCTGTTCCACCGCTGCGCCAGTTATTCTGGCATCATTTACGTCGTCACGGCCTGTGGCATCTGGCGGGCGATGTTATCAGGAGTCTGCGATGTCTGTAGCCCGTAATCTCTGGCGCGTTGCTGATGCGCCGCACATTGTTCCGGCTGACTCCGTTGAGCGCCAGACGGCAGAACGGTTGATTAACGCCTGTCCGGCAGGTCTTTTTTCGCTCACACCGGAAGGTGACTTACGTATTGACTATCGCAGTTGCCTGGAGTGTGGCACCTGCCGTTTGCTGTGCGACGAATCAACACTACAACAGTGGCGCTATCCGCCTTCCGGATTCGGCATCACCTACCGCTTTGGATAAATAATAAGGATAATTTATGCCCCTCTTACACCTGCTCCGCCAGAATCCGGTGATTGCTGCCGTTAAAGATAATGCCAGCCTGCAACTGGCAATCGATTCTGAATGCCAATTTATTTCCGTGTTGTACGGCAATATCTGCACCATCAGTAATATCGTTAAAAAGATTAAGAACGCCGGGAAATATGCTTTTATTCATGTTGATTTGCTGGAAGGCGCGTCAAATAAAGAAGTCGTTATTCAGTTTTTGAAACTGGTGACCGAGGCGGACGGCATTATCAGTACCAAAGCCTCAATGTTGAAAGCGGCAAGAGCGGAAGGTTTTTTCTGTATTCATCGCCTGTTTATTGTTGATTCAATTTCGTTTCACAACATTGATAAGCAAGTTGCGCAATCGAATCCGGATTGTATTGAGATCCTGCCAGGCTGTATGCCCAAAGTGCTGGGCTGGGTGACAGAGAAAATCCGCCAACCGCTGATTGCCGGTGGGCTGGTGTGCGATGAAGAAGATGCGCGTAATGCGATTAACGCGGGTGTCGTGGCGCTTTCCACCACGAATACCGGGGTCTGGACGTTAGCGAAAAAATTACTTTGACGGGATAATCGTAACCAATTGAATTTGGTTTGATTTGTAGGCCGCACGCCACATCCGACATTCAGCGCCTGATGCGACGCTTGACGCGTCTTATCAGGCCTACAAGTCCCCAGGCCAGAACCGTAGGCAGGATCATCCGGCAACACGTTATTGGCAATCTGCGTGAATGTTTGTCACCAGTGCCTCCAGCACCACTTTCCAGTCATCAACCACGCCAACATCTGCCTGTGAAAATACCGCAGCGCTGGCGTCATGATTAATCGCCACCACAAACTTGCTATTGCGTACGCCCGCCATTAACGCTGCTGCGCCAGAAGCGCCAACAACAATACACACCTCAGGTGCCAGCAGATGTCCGGAAATACCAATCACTTTTTCAGCATCAACGCCACCGTTCATCACTCGCGCCCGACTGTAGCCCACTTCGGCTCCCAGCTTTTCTGCCAGCATAGCGATTTCCTGGTTATCTGCCTCTCCGCCCTGCCCCACCACCAGCACCCGTCTGGCCTCAGCTAATGGGTCGCGGGTAACATTTTTCAGATCCTCTGTGCTAACCAGCCAGTCCGGAAGCGCACCCGGGACAATGTTCAGTTGTTGCATTCCAGAGGGCAACGTGGCGTTTTTCGCTGCTCCCGCCTGACGCGCCAGGGAAAGGCATAGCGGGCGTTTTTCTGTTTGCAGCGTCGCCGTTAGCGCATTTCCCCAGTGGGATTTGCGCACGCTTACGGTTGGAATATCTAACGAAGTCACCTGGCAGATGCTTGCACCATGTAAATGCCAGGCCAGCCGGGTCGACAGTTCATCGCCAAACGTTCCCGGCGGAAAGAGAACAACGTCCGCAGGCGTTCGCTGCCACTGTTCCACCAACGCATCCAGCACCTGTTCCGCCACTACAGGCTGAGGTTCAATCTGCCAGTGCGCCAGGGTACAACCGCTGAAATCCTGCGCCGCCAGCCAGCTTGCTATTGCGGCATTCTCCTGATTTATTGTCACAATTGCGATATTCATGGCTGCATCCTTTGGCGTAAATAGTCCTGCCATAGCTTTTGAGCTTTTTCTGCTACCGTTTGCCCATCAATCAGCGTCGCTCCGCGTCGTTGCTCTGCTCTTGCCAGTTGCAGACACTGCATCGCTGGCATTTCGGCAGCAACAGTTTTACGGATAATTTCTGCTTTCCCCGCAGCCATTCGCTGGCGCATTCCCGGTACTGGCAAGGCCACTTCACCGCACTGACGCACGGCAATCACCGCAGGCAAGCGAACCCGGCAACAACGCAACCCATGTTCAGTACGCTGTTCGAGGGTGATAAACAGCGCGTCGAGAGTGAAACGCTCCACCTGGGTGAAGCAGGGCCAGCCCAGCATTTCCGCCAGCAAAAATGGCGTTTGCCCATTCTGCCCTTCGCTGCTTTGGCAGCCGGTAATTATCAGATCCAGCGGATTCTGATGCTGCCATTCGGCAATATGGCGAGCGACAAATTCCGGCGCAAAGCGCAGATCTGCCGCCGTCTCCAGCAATACAGCTTCCTCAAACCCAAGAGCCATGAGATAGCGCAGCCAGTGCAATGCCCGTTCATCCCCCATGCTCAACGCGGTTAAAGACATCGGCGTACCGTTTTTTCTCTGCGCCAACAGCAGCGCGGCAGCGGCCTGTTCATCAGCACCGAGTAAACTTCGCAGTAGCGAAATATCCGGTCCGCTTTTACCCTGAGCCGCCGCCTGCCACTCTTTTTCCGCCAGCATTCCGGCATCCGGTTCGGCTTTAAACGCTAACAGAATGTTCATTCGCACCTCCTACATTTCCCGCCGCCACCAGCGGGAGGGCTTTAGTTTCTGGTGCCCATAGCCAGGTCACAACAAAACCAACCAACAACACTGTCGCCAGGAGCAATAAGGTGACTTGCATTCCCCACTGCGCCAGCACCCACGGCAGCAGGCCAGTACTTACCGCCGCGCCAAGTCGACTCATGGCAGTGGCAAAACCGACGCCCAGCGAGCGAATGTCAGTAGGAAAACTTTCCGCAGGCAAAATGCCCACCAGATTACTGACTGCCGAAATGGTGGTGCTGAAGAGAACAAAAAGCAGCAGCGTTAATGAACTGCCGGAAGGCAAACAGGCCATGACTACCAGCGTTGCCGCCAGCAGCAAAAAACTTCCCAGCAAAAATTTGCGATGTGCCAGCAGGTGCGTCAGAACTAATCCCAGCAGCGCGCCCACAATTAACAACGCATTAAGCATCAGGCTGGCAGTCAGCGCATCTTCCAGACCAATAGTCTGGGCGATAGTTGGCAGCCAGGTATAAATCACAAACCATGGGATTACGAGGCAGACAAAGAAGACGCTGTTAAACGCCGTGCGCCGCCAGTAACGCGAAGAGAACAAGGTTTTGATGTGTTTATGGGTCGCCGTTACCACTTCATCGCCCAGTAAAACATGGGGACCAAAATAGCGATGCACGATAGCGTGAGCTTCTGCAAAACGCCCCTGGCGCAGTAGCCAGCGTGGTGATTCTGGCGTTCCCCAGCGTAATAACGTAATCAACAACGCGGGCAGAGCTGCCGATGCCAGTAGCCAGCGCCAGGCCTCCGGGTTTTCGGAAATAAAGTGATGTCCGGCAATACTTGCCAGCACATAGCCTACGGTCCACACCACGCTGAATGCGCCCAGCAAAATACCGCGATGGCGGCGCGGGGAAAATTCAGCCAGCAAGGTGTGACCTACTGAATAATCGCCTCCCAGACCAATGCCAATCAAAATGCGCAGTCCAATAAGATGCTCTGGCGTGGTGGCAAAAAATTGTAAAAACGAAGCAAGCGTAATCAGCAAAAAGCTGAAGGTGAAGATTTTTTGCCGACCAATATGGTCGGAGATCCACCCAAGAACCAGGCTGCCAAGGAACAAACCAAGGAGCGCCGAGCCGCCGATCATTCCCGCCATAAACGGCGTCAGTTGCATGGCGGGCGTAAGCTGAATAATGGCGTAACCAATGACGCCGAGAACATAACCGTCGGTCAGGTGTGCGCCGAAAGTGAGCGCAGCAATGCGGCAGTGAAAACGGTTAAGCGGTAAATCATCCATTCGCACCGGTGAAGTGTTCATCTTTACCCCTTCATTGTCCGGTAATAAGAACGGCTTCTCGCCTGAGAAGCCGAAAAGGCAACGCCCCGTCATCGCGGAACGCTGCCTGACACATTATTTTTCAATCGGATAGATAGTACCCGTATTCATAATGCCATTAGGATCGAACTGCTTTTTCAGCCCTTCCAGCAACGCCCACGCGCTGCCGTGTTCCAGTTTGCTCCAGTGAACGCGATGTTTACCGATACCGTGGTGGTGCACCATCGAACCGCCGAGGCGAATGGTTTCTTCACAGATGATCTTGTTGAGCGGATTGTGGTACTTGTCGATTTCCTCTTCCGGCTTACAGTCAACGACGTTGTAATCGTAGACGAAGTACATGTTGGTGCCGTTCTGATAGCTATGAGAGGAATGACCGCCCAGCATGGTGATGTCGTCGGCGTGCGGGAACTCAGTACGAATACGGTTAATAACGCTTTCGTAGATTTCGTGGATGCAGCTCCAGCAGCCGGATACTTCGGTGGTAAAGCCCATGTTGCCGGTTTTGAGGATCTGCACACGTTCGGCAGCCACTTTATCCGGTCCCCAGTTCAGGTTGTTAAACCAGGTTTCGATCAGCTTGCTGTCCACGCGCTGGCATTGCGGGTAGCGGGCAACGATTTCCGCAATCCCTTCGCCCGTCACCTTCGCAATGCGAGGGTTACCTTCAGCCATAAAGATCAGCACGCATTTTCCGTCGGCAAAATGGGTGAAGTGTTGGGTGCCATCTTCAGCGTCATACAAACGAGCGATTGACGGACGATACCCTTCCACCATGATTTCACGCAGGATGTTGAAGCCGGTTTTCATGTCTTCCAGGATATAGCCGTAGAAGAGGTTGTTTTCCGGGGTGAATTTAAAGATTTTCACTGTTACTTCAGTGATATAGCACAATGCACCTTCGTTGCCGATGATGATGTGACGAATGTCCGGGCCAGCCGCGCGGCGTGGCACGTTTTTAATGCGTGTGACGGTGCCATCAGCCAATACTGCTTCCAGACCAACGACCATATCTTCGATTGCGCCGTAGAGTGTGGAGAACTGCCCGATACTTCGGGTTGCTACCAGGCCGCCCATCTGCGCCAGCGGCTTTGACTGCGGAGAATGCCCCGTGGTGTAACCTTTTTCACGCAACGCGTTTTCCAGCACTTCCAGCGGAACACCACATTGCGCCGTCGCCTGCATATTCTCAATATCAATATTAATGATTTGATTCATGGCGGAGCCGTCGAGCACCACCGAGTTTTCTACAACAGTTTCCAGCCCACCTTCGGTGGCGGAAGCACCGGTACGCGGCACACCGTTAATTTTGTGCGCATTCATAAAATTCAGCACACGGGATACTTGCTCTGTGGAACCGAGTTTTACGACCGCTGCCGGAATCGGCAAAGTATAAATGCCATGAATATCCGGAAATTTACGAAAACGGTCAATACTGTTTTTCTTTAATACTGTTTCATCGGTAATTACGCGATCTGCACCAACAATTTCCTTTAGCTGGTCGACAATCGCTGCGCGAGATAAAGACATAGTAATTCCTTCCTGATAATAAAAATGGAATAATCATTAATAAGAGAAAACAGAAACCACCGTTATGGGTTAGCGCACTAAATAACCGCCATCAACCACTAATAAATGCCCGTTGACATAATTCGATGCCGGACTTGCGAGGAATACGGCTGCGCCCATTAAATCCTGAGTATCGCCCCAACGGTTTGCCGGAATATGATCAAGAACGCGCTGATTGGTTTCTGGATTACTGCGTGTCGCCAGCGTAATATCTGTTGCATAATAGCCAGGGGCGATACCATTTACCTGAATATTATATTGACCTAGTTCATCACAATAAGCTTTGGTGAACCCGGCAAGAGCATGTTTAGTGGCAGAATATGCAGGTGACCATTGTCCACCTAAGTAAGAGAACAATGAACAGATATTAATAATTTTGCCGCTTTTCTGCGGGATCATAATTTTTGCAGCTTCATAGCTTAACTCGAATGCGGCGGTCAGGTTCACATCAATCATCGGATCCCAGTCGGCACGACCGAAGTCCAGCACCTTATTCAGCTTACAAATACCGGCATTGTTAACCAGAATATCAACTGTACCGAAACGCTCACAGCAAGCAGCGATAATCTTCTGCGGCGCGCCTTCTGCGGTGATATCCACCTGCATAAAGTCCACCTCAACACCCTGTTTTTCAATCATTTCCTTTGTTTCGCCGTTATCTTTGACGAAACTAGGAATAAAGATATTTGCGCCAGCTTTGGCCAACGCCATGGCAAATGCCTGGCCTAAACCGCTATTCCCACCGGTAACAATTGCGGTTTTACCTTTCAGGGAGAAAAAATCCATTGAGAACGCATTGAGAGATTCGATTGACATAGTTAGCTCCAATTTCCGTAAGGCAAAAAAAAAGAAAGGTAACTTCCCCCGCGAGAGGGAAGTTACCTTTCTCATTATCTCTGGTAACTGGAGATAATTTTTAGCATAAGGGCATAACTGCTAATGTGATCGTAATCACAGTGTGATATTCGTATTGTCAAATAATTTTAAAAAGCAGAAGCGTGATTACTCTCACACAACACCTCTGCTTTCCATGTTATTTATTATTTCAATTACTAGAGACCTGAGAAAAGTAATCCACCTGAAAGGGCGGCTTACTTTTCTCTTTTTTTTGTCTATTACAAATGGGAATACGATATGCAACACAACTCATATCGCCGTTGGATAACCCTCGCGATAATTAGTTTTAGCGGCGGCGTTAGTTTCGACCTGGCTTATTTACGTTATATTTATCAAATTCCCATGGCGAAATTTATGGGATTCAGCAATACCGAGATAGGTTTAATAATGAGTACCTTTGGTATTGCGGCCATTATTCTTTATGCCCCCAGCGGCGTTATTGCCGATAAATTTTCACACCGCAAAATGATTACTTCCGCGATGATCATTACCGGATTACTGGGTCTGTTAATGGCAACGTATCCACCGCTGTGGGTAATGCTCTGTATTCAGATCGCCTTTGCGATAACGACGATTTTAATGCTGTGGTCGGTGTCGATTAAAGCTGCATCGTTGCTTGGCGATCATAGCGAGCAAGGGAAAATTATGGGCTGGATGGAAGGGCTGCGCGGCGTCGGTGTAATGTCGCTGGCGGTGTTTACCATGTGGGTCTTTTCTCGCTTTGCACCGGATGACAGCACCAGCCTGAAAACGGTCATTATCATCTATAGTGTGGTTTACATCTTGTTGGGGATTCTGTGCTGGTTTTTTGTTAGCGATAACAACAACCTGCGCAGTGCCAATAACGAAGAAAAACAGTCATTCCAGCTTAGCGACATCCTGGCCGTTTTGCGTATCAGCACCACCTGGTATTGCAGCATGGTGATTTTTGGCGTCTTCACCATCTACGCCATTCTGAGTTACTCCACCAACTATCTGACCGAAATGTATGGCATGTCGCTGGTGGCGGCGAGCTACATGGGGATTGTGATCAACAAAATATTCCGCGCGCTGTGCGGCCCACTTGGCGGCATAATCACCACCTACAGCAAAGTGAAATCCCCTACCCGCGTGATCCAAATCCTTTCCGTACTCGGCCTGCTGACGTTAACTGCCCTGCTCGTCACGAACTCTAACCCGCAATCGGTCGCGATGGGGATTGGCCTGATTTTACTGCTGGGATTCACCTGTTACGCCTCACGCGGGCTGTACTGGGCCTGCCCTGGCGAAGCGAGAACACCGTCTTACATTATGGGCACCACGGTAGGTATTTGTTCGGTGATTGGATTCCTGCCGGATGTCTTCGTTTACCCAATTATCGGCCACTGGCAAGACACCCTGCCCGCTGCAGAAGCCTACCGCAATATGTGGCTGATGGGCATGGCGGCGCTTGGCATGGTGATTGTCTTTACCTTTTTGCTGTTCCAAAAAATTCGTACTGCTGATAGCGCCCCCGCAATGGCTAGCAGCAAGTAAGCCAGGAAAATTACAGGAGAAAAATCATGTCGAAAAAATACATCATAGGGATTGATGGCGGAAGTCAGAGCACAAAAGTGGTGATGTACGATCTGGAAGGTAACGTGGTTTGCGAAGGCAAAGGCTTATTACAGCCGATGCACACGCCAGATGCCGATACTGCAGAACATCCTGACGACGATTTATGGGCATCATTATGTTTTGCCGGTCACGATTTGATGAGTCAGTTTGCCGGGAATAAAGAAGATATTGTCGGTATTGGTCTGGGATCCATCCGTTGCTGCCGTGCGTTATTGAAAGCCGATGGCACGCCTGCTGCGCCGTTGATTAGCTGGCAGGATGCACGCGTTACACGCCCTTACGAACACACTAACCCTGACGTGGCATATGTCACCTCTTTTTCGGGTTATCTGACGCATCGCTTAACCGGCGAGTTTAAAGACAATATCGCCAACTATTTTGGTCAGTGGCCGGTGGATTATAAGAGCTGGGCATGGAGCGAAGATGCTGCGGTAATGGATAAGTTTAATATCCCCCGTCATATGCTGTTTGATGTGCAAATGCCTGGCACCGTCCTCGGACATATCACACCACAAGCCGCACTGGCGACACATTTCCCGGCAGGACTGCCGGTTGTTTGTACCACCAGTGATAAACCGGTAGAAGCTCTGGGGGCCGGATTACTGGATGATGAAACGGCGGTAATTTCTCTTGGCACTTACATCGCATTGATGATGAACGGCAAAGCACTGCCGAAAGATCCAGTAGCGTACTGGCCGATTATGTCTTCTATTCCGCAAACATTGCTGTATGAAGGTTACGGTATTCGCAAAGGCATGTGGACGGTGAGCTGGCTGCGCGACATGCTAGGCGAGTCGTTAATTCAGGATGCCAGGGCGCAGGATCTTTCACCGGAAGATTTACTCAACAAAAAAGCTTCTTGTGTGCCGCCAGGCTGTAATGGTCTGATGACGGTGCTGGACTGGCTGACCAATCCGTGGGAACCGTACAAACGCGGGATTATGATCGGCTTTGATTCCAGCATGGATTACGCATGGATATATCGTTCGATACTGGAAAGCGTGGCGCTGACGCTGAAGAACAATTACGACAATATGTGTAATGAAATGAATCACTTTGCGAAGCATGTGATCATTACTGGCGGCGGTTCGAACAGCGATCTGTTTATGCAGATTTTTGCCGACGTGTTCAACCTTCCGGCACGACGTAACGCCATTAACGGTTGTGCAAGCCTGGGGGCAGCGATTAATACAGCGGTAGGTCTGGGGCTATACCCGGATTACGCAACGGCTGTCGATAACATGGTTCGCGTGAAAGATATCTTTATACCGATTGAGAGCAATGCCAAACGCTACGACGCGATGAATAAAGGCATTTTCAAAGACCTAACCAAACATACTGATGTGATCCTGAAAAAATCGTATGAAGTGATGCATGGGGAATTGGGGAATGTGGATTCGATCCAGAGCTGGTCGAATGCGTAAGTGAGGAAGGCCGGGCGGGAAACTGCCCGGCCTGAACATACCTGAATGGTTATCCCCGCTGACGCGGGGAACATAAGTTCGACAACTTAAAAAATGATAACAAGTCCGGTTTATCCCCGCTGATGCAGGGAACATAATAAAAACTTTAACTAGTTCGGTTTATCCCTGTTTTTACAAGGAATATTAACTACACTCGATGTCTTTAGAATAAAAGACAATACGAATCGCACTTTATCAATTTTCACTTAAAGTATGAACTGGATATCTTTATTCATAAGAACTATTCATCAACAGCGTATAGAGGCGGTTATGTAAAACCACTCATTAGCCTCAAAACAAAGACAAACTTCCAGATTTATTACTTAACCAATGAATAACAAGCTTAAAAAATATACTGTTATTCTAAAGAAAAAATTAACAGGCATTAATTCAATATTAAAAAAATAATAGATTAAAATTTCTTAACGATTTAAGAATCATACAAATAACACTTTGATTAAATTTAATTTTTTGTATCGATAATTGTGAACCTCTCTGGCATGGAGAACTATTTTGAACATGAGGTGTTACGTGGATATGTTGCTTATTACAAGTACTGCTAATATAAAAACTTGAGAAAGAGATAACGGGTTATATGGTGGTTTATCCCCGCTGGCGCGGGGAACTCGACAGAACGGCCTCAGTAGTCTCGTCAGGCTCCGGTTTATCCCCGCTGGCGCGGGGAACACCTGTTTTCGCAAATCTATGGACTATTGCTATTCGGTTTATCCCCGCTGGCGCGGGGAACACGGGCGCACGGAATACAAAGCCGTGTATCTGCTCGGTTTATCCCCGCTGGCGCGGGGAACACTGGCTCTGCAACAGCAGCACCCATGACCACGTCGGTTTATCCCCGCTGGCGCGGGGAACACGAAATGCTGGTGAGCGTTAATGCCGCAAACACAGGTTTATCCCCGCTGGCGCGGGGAACACATATCCTCCAGAACACGCGCCTCATTTCGACTCGGTTTATCCCCGCTGGCGCGGGGAACACTCGCCGGTTGATTTCAGCAGCCCGCGATAGTCCGGTTTATCCCCGCTGGCGCGGGGAACACATGTAAATACTATCTTGTACCGATTATCGGTACGGTTTATCCCCGCTGGCGCGGGGAACACGTTATTCGTCGCGCGGCGGCTCATGTCGATCTCGGTTTATCCCCGCTGGCGCGGGGAACACGCCGTCCAGAATTTTTTAAAGCGCTTCAACTGCGGTTTATCCCCGCTGGCGCGGGGAACACACACGCCCTTATCAAATAGCTGTGATTTACCTACGGTTTATCCCCGCTGGCGCGGGGAACACATAGACCCCGAACAACAATACGCGCAAACCGACGGTTTATCCCCGCTGGCGCGGGGAACACTGCTCTGTCGTTTTCATATTACCGGCCTGCCACGGTTTATCCCCGCTGGCGCGGGGAACACTACCGTACAGACTGCCGGATATTATTTTTTTGCGGTTTATCCCCGCTGGCGCGGGGAACACCTGCTGCTCGAGCTGGTGGAGTGCTGCTATAGCGGTTTATCCCCGCTGGCGCGGGGAACACAACGTCAGGTTGTCGCCGCTCTGCGTGGTCGCCGGTTTATCCCCGCTGGCGCGGGGAACACTGCATGGCTTTGGCTTCCTCTTTGACGGACGCCGGTTTATCCCCGCTGGCGCGGGGAACACATATATCAGAGCAAAAAACAAAGCCACAGCCACGGTTTATCCCCGCTGGCGCGGGGAACACCCTCTGCCTGTAATTCAGCTTCACTGTCAGTGCGGTTTATCCCCGCTGGCGCGGGGAACACGGTGTTGTGACTACTGTATCTGACGAGGACCTGGGTTTATCCCCGCTGGCGCGGGGAACACGCCGCGATTATTCAAAAGAGGACGCAGGGGATCGGTTTATCCCCGCTGGCGCGGGGAACACCGGCTCTGTTTGCGGCTCTATCGCTGGTGGCGCGGTTTATCCCCGCTGGCGCGGGGAACACTGTTGATGGTGAGTTTTTTATAGCTGGCGCACCGGTTTATCCCCGCTGGCGCGGGGAACACGACAGGCTGCGCCATCTGGCGGTCGCGGATCAAGGTTTATCCCCGCTGGCGCGGGGAACACAGCGCCTATTTCCGGCGCAAACCCTACGAATACGGTTTATCCCCGCTGGCGCGGGGAACACCGCGGCAAAAAGTTAATGCTGCGAAAAACGAACGGTTTATCCCCGCTGGCGCGGGGAACACCCGCCGTTGGCACCGTCAAACTCCGGTACTGTCGGTTTATCCCCGCTGGCGCGGGGAACACACGTTGCTAACCGTCTGATTATCATTTATTTTCGGTTTATCCCCGCTGGCGCGGGGAACACTATAGAGATCGTTTTTGGAATTTACAGCGAGGCGGTTTATCCCCGCTGGCGCGGGGAACACCCGTAAGTGGTTTGAGCGATGATATTTGTGCTCGGTTTATCCCCGCTGGCGCGGGGAACACTCTAAACATAACCTATTATTAATTAATGATTTTTTAAGCCAGTCACAATCTACCAACTTTATAGTATCACACAAACAACACATCCATTATGTTAAAGAGCACTTAATCCATTGATTAAAAAGGTAAATATTTAAAATAACTCTATACAAACTAAAATCTACCAAACTTTACCGCAATAATTTTCACTCCAGCGAAAAATTAATGCCACAGAATTTGTAGAGAATGCTAATGATTAGCCCTGGATGGGTAAAATGGAGGAGTTTTCAGAGGCGACAAACAATATAAATGAGTAGAAGTCTTTACAGGTTCCACCCATTTATAACGCTTATAAATGTTTAATCAGGCAATATTTAGATATTTATGTGTTTGCATCGACAAACGCCAATTACGCGCAATGCAGGTTTCAATGCACAAACGTGTGGCATCATCCTTTTGGCTAATCGGCTGCAGTGCAATGACTCGCGGTTTATCATCGGTCAGCGTTGCCAGTAGTTCATCCAGTGCTTCAATATCGCGTACGCGCCCCACTGGATGCTTGATTTCGTTGGCTCGCTCCAGTGCCTGTGACAACACTTCATAGCCGCCGCGCATGTTCAGCTTTGGCGATACGGTAACCCAGGTATTCGGTGTGCAGCGTACCTCATGAGTACCACTGGTTTCGATCTGGCAGCTAAAACCGTTCTTTTCGAGCAGATCAGTCAGTGGCAGCAAATCATGAATGCAAGGCTCACCACCCGTAATCACCACATGCCGCGCGGTGTATCCCTGGCGACCAATGACAGCCAGCAAATCTTCACTGCTCGCAGCCCCCCACTTATCACTCTCTTTGGTCTTCGCCAGAATGCTGAAAAGGGAGACTTCCCGATCCTCAAGCTTTTCCCAGGTGTGTTTGGTGTCGCACCAGGCACAGCCAACCGGGCATCCCTGTAAACGAATAAAAATGGCGGGAACGCCGGTAAAGTAACCCTCACCTTGCAGGGTCTGGAACATCTCGTTAATCGGGTACTGCATAGCATTCTCTGTGAAGTGGATAATTGTTAATTATTGCAGATCCTGCCACAACAATCATGTCTTATTAACATTCTGTTACAGGCAGGTTTAAAGAAAAATGCGAAACATATCGTTAATAATTAAAGGGAGTAACGTATTATGTCAGAAGAAAATAAAGAAAATGGATTTAATCATGTCAAAACATTCACCAAAATTATATTTATTTTTTCTGTATTAGTTTTTAATGATAACGAATATAAAATTACCGATGCCGCCGTCAATTTATTTATCCAGATTTAATGAGAAATTTATAATGCGCTATTTCATACTAATGTTCACTTTCGTATGTTCCTTTGTTGCAGCCCAACCAACTATTGTCCCACAATTACAGCAACAAGTTACGGATCTTACGAGTAGCTTAAACTCACAAGAAAAGAAAGAACTGACGCACAAGTTAGAATCTATTTTCAATAATACCCAAGTGCAAATTACCGTATTAATTGTTCCCACAACCAAAGACGAGACAATTGAACAATATGCTACAAGAGTTTTTGACAATTGGCGTTTAGGAGATGCCAAACGTAATGATGGGATACTGATCGTTGTTGCCTGGTCGGATCGCACTGTCCGCATCCAGGTAGGTTATGGGCTGGAAGAAAAGGTAACCGATGCTCTGGCTGGAGATATCATCCGTAGCAACATGATACCCGCATTTAAACAACAAAAATTAGCTAAGGGATTAGAGCTAGCTATAAACGCTTTGAATAACCAACTCACTTCACAACACCAATATCCGACTAATCCTTCAGAAAGTGAATCAGCGTCTTCCAGTGATCATTATTACTTTGCTATTTTTTGGGTATTTGCAGTGATGTTCTTCCCTTTCTGGTTTTTTCATCAAGGCAGTAATTTTTGTCGCGCATGTAAAAGTGGAGTCTGTATTTCAGCAATCTATCTTTTAGATTTATTCCTGTTCTCCGATAAAATTTTTTCCATTGCTGTATTTTCCTTCTTTTTTACTTTCACCATATTTATGGTCTTTACCTGTTTATGTGTACTTCAGAAAAGAGCATCTGGTAGAAGTTATCATTCAGACAACAGCGGTTCCGCTGGAGGCTCAGATAGCGGCGGATTTAGCGGCGGGGGCGGTTCTTCTGGAGGTGGCGGCGCATCCGGCCGCTGGTAACTCAACCATAAAAAATGCCAGCCCGGAGGCTGGCATTTTTAAATCAGATAAAGTCAGTCTTATGCCTGGCCTTTGATCTCTTTACGACCGTTGTACGGTGCTTTTTCGCCCAGAGCTTCTTCGATACGAATCAGCTGGTTGTATTTAGCAACACGGTCAGAACGGCTCATAGAACCAGTTTTGATCTGGCCTGCAGCAGTACCAACAGCCAGGTCAGCGATGGTAGCGTCTTCAGTTTCGCCAGAACGGTGAGAGATAACTGCAGTGTAGCCAGCATCTTTCGCCATCTTGATTGCAGCCAGAGTTTCGGTCAGAGAACCGATCTGGTTGAATTTGATCAGGATGGAGTTAGCGATACCTTTTTCGATACCTTCTTTCAGGATCTTGGTGTTGGTTACGAACAGGTCGTCACCAACCAGCTGGATTTTGTCGCCCAGAACTTTGGTCTGGTATGCGAAACCGTCCCAGTCAGATTCGTCCAGACCGTCTTCGATAGAAACGATCGGGTACTGTTTGGTCAGTTCTTCCAGGAAGTGAGTGAATTCTTCAGAGGTGAACGCTTTGTTGCCTTCGCCAGCCAGAACGTATTTACCATCTTTGTAGAATTCAGAAGCTGCGCAGTCCATCGCCAAAGTGATGTCTTTGCCCAGTTCATAACCAGCAGCTTTAACAGCTTCAGCGATAACAGCCAGAGCTTCAGCGTTGGAACCCAGGTTCGGCGCATAGCCACCTTCGTCACCAACAGCAGTGTTCATGCCTTTCGCTTTCAGAACTTTTGCCAGGTGATGGAAAACTTCAGAACCCATGCGGATGGCTTCTTTCACAGTTTTCGCGCCAACCGGCTGAATCATGAATTCCTGGATATCAACGTTGTTGTCAGCGTGCTCACCACCGTTGATGATGTTCATCATCGGAACCGGCATAGAGTATTTGCCCGGAGTACCGTTCAGTTCAGCGATGTGCTCGTACAGCGGCATACCTTTAGCAGCTGCAGCAGCTTTGGCGTTAGCCAGAGATACAGCCAGGATTGCGTTCGCGCCGAATTTGGATTTGTTTTCGGTGCCGTCCAGGTCGATCATGATCTTGTCAATGCCAGCCTGATCTTTAGCATCTTTGCCAATCAGCGCCTGAGCGATCGGGCCGTTTACCGCAGCAACAGCTTTGGTTACGCCTTTACCCAGGAAACGGGATTTGTCGCCATCGCGCAGTTCCAGAGCTTCACGGGAACCAGTAGAAGCACCTGACGGAGCAGCTGCCATACCGACGAAACCACCCTCCAGATGTACTTCGGCTTCAACAGTCGGGTTACCACGGGAGTCGATGATTTCACGACCGATGATTTTTACGATTTTGGACATTAGGTTTTCCTCAAGTCACTAGTTAAACTGAAACTCCAGACAAACAACGCGTACCCAGGGTACGCGTTGCCGCTCTAACTTTTTTACTTACTTCGCCTGACGTTTCTGGAACTCGCTGGCGGCTTTCACAAAGCCTGCAAACAGCGGGTGACCATCACGTGGAGTAGAAGTAAACTCCGGATGGAACTGGCAAGCCACGAACCACGGGTGATTCGGAACTTCGATGATCTCGACCAACTGATCATCCCCGGAACGGCCCGCAACGCGCAGACCTGCATCTTCAATCTGTTTCAACAGCATGTTGTTGACTTCGTAACGGTGACGATGACGCTCAACAATTGTCGGCGCATTGTACAGCTGGCGAACCAGGCTATCGTCAACCAACTGGCACTGCTGTGCGCCGAGACGCATGGTACCGCCGAGATCGCTCTTCTCGCTACGAACTTCAACGTTGCCGTTTTCATCGCGCCACTCGGTAATCAGCGCCACAACCGGGTACTTACAGTCTGGCACAAATTCCGTAGAGTTGGCGTTCTCCATGTTGGCAACATGGCGAGCGTAATCAATTAACGCCACCTGCATACCCAGGCAAATGCCCAGATAAGGAATATTGTTCTCACGCGCAAAACGCGCGGTCGTAATCATGCCTTCTACGCCACGATAGCCGAAACCGCCAGGTACGAGGATTGCGTCCAGACCTTTAAGGATTTCAACGCCGCGCGTTTCAACATCTTGTGAATCGATCAGTTTGATGTTGACGCTGACACGATTCTTCAGCCCACCGTGTTTCAGTGCTTCGATCACTGATTTATAAGCATCCGGCAGTTCAATGTACTTGCCGACCATACCGATGGTGACTTCACTTACCGGGTTCGCTTCTTCGAAGATAACCTGTTCCCATTCGGACAGATTCGCTTCCGGGCAGTTTAAGCTGAATCGTTTACAAATATAATCGTCCAGCCCCTGAGATTTCAACAGGCCCGGAATTTTATAGATGGAATCGACGTCTTTCAGAGAAATAACCGCTTTTTCCGGAACATTACAGAACAATGCAATCTTCGCACGTTCGTTCGCCGGAACAGCGCGATCTGAACGACAAATCAGGATGTCAGGCTGGATACCGATGGAGAGCAGCTCTTTTACAGAGTGCTGAGTCGGTTTGGTTTTGACTTCACCAGACGCTGCCATGTACGGCACCAGCGTCAGGTGCATAAACAGAGTGTGCTCACGGCCAATTTCAACAGCCATCTGGCGAATCGCTTCGAGGAACGGCAAGGATTCGATATCACCTACTGTACCGCCGATTTCTACCAGTACTACGTCATGACCTTCGCCACCTTCCAGCACGCGCTCTTTGATTGCGTTAGTGATGTGCGGAATAACCTGCACGGTTGCGCCGAGGTAGTCACCGCGGCGTTCTTTACGCAGAACGTCAGAGTAGATACGACCCGTGGTGAAGTTGTTGCGGCGGCTCATTTTGGTACGAATGAAACGCTCGTAGTGCCCCAGGTCCAGGTCGGTTTCAGCGCCGTCTTCAGTAACGAACACTTCCCCGTGTTGGATTGGGCTCATAGTACCTGGATCGACGTTGATGTACGGATCCAGTTTCATGATGGTCACATTGAGGCCACGGGCTTCAAGAATGGCTGCGAGGGAGGCTGCGGCAATGCCTTTACCCAGAGAGGATACGACCCCGCCGGTCACAAAAATATAGTTCGTTGTCATGCTGAACCTGAGAAGTTAGGTTGAAAAGACGATGGAATAACCAGGACGGGAAAGCAGTATACCCGAACATGACCTGTGCCACAAACTTTCATTATCCCTCCTCTTCGCCAGCGCACTATTGAAATCAGGAGTGAGAAAATAGCCCCTTTGGGGTAAATGTTTTTGACGCAAATCAAGCGCTTGTCATTTAAAAAATGACACAAATGGCGCTTGACCGCGTAATTCCCTTAGAGATCAATTTCCTGCCGTTTTACCTGTTGCCAGACTTCTTCCATTGTTTCGAGGTCAACACCTGTCATTTCCAGTCCACGCGCGGCAACAATACGCTCCACTTCGCGAAAACGACGCTCGAATTTTTCGTTCGCTTTTTGCAATGCGATTTCTGCTTTCGTCCCTAAATGGCGAGCCAGATTAACCGTGGCAAACAGCAGGTCCCCCATTTCCTCCTCCAGTTTAGCCTGGTCGACAACAGCCTGCCGCGCTTCGTACATCACCTCGTCGATCTCTTCGTAGACTTTATCGACTACCGGACCAAGCGTCGTCCAATCGAAGCCAACGTTGGCGCAACGTTTCTGGATTTTTTGCGCACGCATTAAAGCCGGTAAACTACGAGGAATATCGTCCAGCGCCGAATGCTGCGCTTTCTGCGCGCGCTCTTCGGTTTTGATTTGCTCCCAACGGGCAAGCACTTCACTACTGTTTTCGGCAGAACTGTCAGCAAAAACATGCGGATGGCGACGCTCTAATTTATCGCTAATCGCAGCGCAAATATCATTAAAGTCAAAGCGCCCTTCTTCCTGAGCCATTTGCGCGTAAAACACCACCTGGAACAGCAGATCGCCGAGTTCACCGCGCAGATCGTCAAAATCTTCACGGGCGATGGCGTCCAGCACTTCGTAGGTTTCTTCAAGGGTGTAAGGCGCAATGGTGGCAAATGTCTGCTCTTTATCCCACGGGCAGCCGTTTTCCGGATCGCGCAGGCGCTGCATAATAGTGAGCAAACGGTCGATTTGATTCATTGAATTGTCCTGAAAATTGCGGGTCTGTCAGGTGGAAACCTGTGACCAGAATAGAAGTGAGTTAGTAACACTACCCAATCAGTACGTTAATTTTGGCTTTAATGAGTTGTAATTCCTCTGGGGCAACTGTTCCTTTCTTCGTTGCTCCTCTTGCCCGCCAGGCGATACTTTTTACCTGATCAGCTAACGCTACGCCATCACGTTCCTGACCGGATAAAACAACTTCGAACGGATATCCTTTTGATTGCGTTGTACAAGGAACACACAGACACATACCTGTTTTGTTGTTGTACATGAAAGGACTCAGGACAACAGCTGGACGATGTCCAGCTTGCTCGCTACCTTTTGTCGGGTCAAAATCAACCCAAATCAGATCGCCCATATCGGGTACGTATCGGCTTACCATTACCAGACTTCCTTATCTTTCGGCTCTCCCCAGTCGATATTCTCGTGGAGGTTTTCCGGCGTGATGTCGTTGACCAGTTCAGCAAGCGTAAATACGGGCTCTTTACGCACTGGCTCAATAATTAATTTGCCATCCACCAGGTCAATCTTCACTTCATCATCAATATTCAGATTGAGCGCCTGCATTAACGTAGTCGGGATCCGCACCGCCGGTGAATTTCCCCAACGCTTTACGCTACTGTGGATCATAACCCTTTCCTCAAACCGCTATCATATGTAGATACAGTATATATCAATCTACATTGTAGATACGAGCAAATTTCGGCCTAACTCCCGTGCAACCGACGCGCGTCGATAACATCCGGCACCTGGTTGAGTTTACCCAGCACGCGCCCCAGCACTTGCAGGTTGTAAATCTCAATGGTCATGTCGATGGTCGCCAGTTGCTGTTTGGTGTCGCTACGGCTGGCAACGCCAAGCACGTTCACCTTCTCGTTGGCGAGAATGGTCGTGATATCACGTAACAACCCACTACGATCATTAGCTACCACGCGGACCACCAGCGAATATCCGGCGGAGTAGCTCTCACCCCATACCGCGTCAACAATGCGTTCTGGCGCATGGGAGCGCAGTTCCGCCAGTTGTTCGCAATCGGCGCGGTGTACTGAAATACCGCGCCCCTGGGTAATGAAGCCGACAATCTCATCTCCAGGAATCGGCTGGCAGCAGCGCGCGATGTGGTGCATCAGGTTGCCAACACCTTCGACTACCACGCGACCGTTATCTTTACTGCGGTTTTGCGGCGTGTAGCTTTTTTGCTGAAGTTGCTTCAGCGCGGCGGCGTCCTGCTCTTCGGCACTCGGCTTATTAAATTGCGATTGCAGGAAGTTCACCATCTGATTGAGACGGATATCCCCGCCACCAATCGCCGCCAGCAACTCGTCGACATCATTGAAGTTGTAACGCGGCAGCAGATGTTTTTCTGCTTCTTTCAGGCTGATCCCCAGATGTTCCAGCTCGTCGTCAAGGATTTGCCGCCCAGCCAGAATGTTTTTGTCACGGTCCTGTTTACGGAACCAGGCGTGAATTTTCGAACGCCCACGGCTGGTTGTGACGTAACCGAGGTTTGGGTTTAACCAGTCACGGCTGGGGTTCGGCTGTTTCTGGGTGATAATTTCAATCTGGTCGCCCATCTGCAGCTGGTAGGTGAACGGCACAATGCGCCCGCCAATTTTTGCCCCAATGCAGCGGTGTCCGACATCACTGTGGATGTGGTAAGCGAAGTCCAGCGGCGTTGATCCCGCAGGCAAATCAACGACATCACCTTTCGGCGTAAAGACGTACACTCGGTCGTCAAAGACCTGGCTGCGTACTTCGTCGAGCATTTCGCCGGAATCAGCCATCTCTTCCTGCCATGCAATCAGTTTACGCAGCCAGGCAATCCGGTCTTCATGTCCCGAACGTGCGCCGCCAGCAGCCGCGCCCTCTTTATATTTCCAGTGCGCAGCAACACCCAACTCTGCATCTTCATGCATCTGTTTGGTGCGGATTTGGATCTCAACGGTTTTGCCACCTGGCCCCAGAACCACGGTATGAATAGACTGATAACCGTTTGGTTTCGGGTTAGCGACGTAATCGTCAAACTCATCCGGCAGGTGGCGATAGTGAGTGTGCACTATCCCCAGTGCGGCATAACAATCCTGTAAACGCTCGGCGACAATACGTACCGCACGCACATCAAACAGCTCATCAAAGGCGAGGTTCTTTTTCTGCATTTTACGCCAGATGCTGTAGATGTGTTTCGGACGACCATACACTTCCGCTTTAACGCCTTCAGCTTTCATCTCAGCGCGCAGATGACCAACGAACTCTTCGATGTAGTGTTCGCGGTCGAGACGCCGTTCATGCAGCAGTTTGGCAATTCGTTTGTATTCGGTTGGATGGAGGTAACGGAAGCAGTAATCTTCCAGTTCCCATTTCAGTTGTCCGATTCCGAGACGGTTAGCCAGCGGTGCGTAGATGTTGGTACACTCTTTTGCCGCCAGTACACGTTCATCTTCCGGCGCATCTTTTACTTCGCGCAGATGAGCAATACGCTCCGCCAGTTTGATGACTACGCAGCGAAAATCATCGACCATCGCCAATAACATCCGGCGAACGTTATCGACCTGTTCGGAGGAAACAGAATCAGTGTGCGTCGCTTTCAGCTGGCGGATCGCCGCCATATCACGCACGCCGTGAATAAGGTTAACGACCGACTTACCGACGCTCTCACGCAGCACATCTTCGCTGACTACGTTGGCATCCGCCAGAGGGAAAAGCAGCGCCGCCCGCAGCGTGTCAATGTCCATACTTAATGTCGAGAGGATCTCCACCATCTCAACACCACGCCACAATAACAGACTGGCATCCGGATGCCCCTGCGTCTGTTGCAGACAATACGCCCAGGTTTCGGCTAAGCACTCACACGACTTCTGGCTGGTAATACCCAGACTTGCGATCCATTTTTCCGGATCAAATTCACCAGCCTTATTGATATGTGCACTTCTTACCGCAACCATCGTCCTCTCCTTTAGGGACCAGACCTGCCGAAATCGGCAAATCGCAACTATTTAACGCGCGAGAAAAGTACCATCGATTCCAGATGTCCCGTGTGTGGGAACATATCCAGCATCGCCAGTCGCGCAATGGTATATCCTGCTTTTAATAACGCTTCGCTATCCCGAGCCAGCGTTGCAGGGTTACAGGATACATAAACTATACGAATAGGTTCCAGTTTTATAATTTGCTGCATAACACCTGCGGCACCTGCTCGCGCCGGGTCCAGCAACACTTTATCGAAGCCGTTTTTCGCCCACGGCTGCTTTGTGACATCTTCTTCAAGATTTTCATGATAAAACGTCACATTCTGTAAGCCATTAAGACGCGCATTCTGCTGGCCTTTTTCCACCAGCGCCGGAACACCTTCTACACCCACCACACTGGCAGCTTGTGTCGCCAATGGCAGTGTAAAGTTGCCCATACCGCAGAACAGATCCAGTACGCGATCTTCAGGTTGCACATCCAGCCATTCCAACGCACGCGCTACCATTTTTTGGTTCACACCCGCATTGACCTGAATAAAATCGCGCGGGCTAAAAGTTAAGCGCAACCCGTTTGAGTCATACCAGGGCATCTCACCAGAGACGGTTTCGAGTATCTCACTATCGGGGGCGAGATACAGATCCAGGCCTTCAGAATGCGAAAAGCGTTCCAGTTTTTCGCGATCTGCCGAACTTAGCGGTGCGGTATGGCGCAAAATCATCAGCGTGCCGCTGGTTGCCTGTACCAGTTCAACATGACCAAGATGGCGCATAGCTTGTAAGCTGCCCAGACATGCCCTGACTTTGGGCAGCAATGCTTCAAGTTGGGGCGCTAAAATGGGGCATTGTTTGACGTCGACAATGTCACTGGAGCCCGCTTTGCGAAACCCCATCTGAAGTTGCTGTGTTTTCGGTAAGTAGTTCAGACTTAAACGCGCGCGACGGCGATAGCCCCAGGGAACATCGGCGATCACTTCAGAGACATCGTGTTTCATTAATCGGGCGAGTACCGCACTTTTGCTTCGCTGCTGTAAATCCACGCTGGCGTGTTGTTGCTGACAGCCACCGCATACGCCAAAATGAGGACAGCGTGGCGTTTCGCGTTCCGGGCTATCGCTTAACCGGCGTACGACTTTAGCGCGGGCATACTGTTTTTTATCTTCAGTAACAGTAACTTCCGCGTTTTCCTGCGGCAATAATCCGGGGATAAATAGCGTTTTGCCGTTATGTCGCGCCACGCCCTGACCAAAAGAGTCGAGGTCGTTGACTGAAACGGTTATGATCTGACGCGTCGTCGTGCGTCGTTTTGCAGAGTAGAATTGCGCCATTGGCGAGACTTTCTCAATTTAACAGTGTGACCTTAATTGTCCCATAACGGAACTCCATGACCAACTACAGCCTGCGCGCACGCATGATGATTCTGATCCTGGCACCGACCGTCCTTATTGGTTTATTGCTGAGTATCTTTTTCGTCGTGCATCGCTATAACGACTTGCAGCGTCAACTGGAAGATGCCGGTGCCAGCATTATTGAGCCGCTTGCAGTTTCTACTGAATATGGCATGAGCCTGCAAAATCGCGAATCTATCGGTCAGTTAATAAGCGTACTGCATCGTCGCCATTCCGATATTGTTCGCGCGATTTCGGTTTATGATGAAAATAACCGACTCTTTGTCACCTCCAATTTTCATCTTGATCCCTCATCAATGCAGCTCGGCAGCAACGTGCCGTTTCCTCGCCAGCTCACTGTCACTCGTGACGGCGATATTATGATCCTCCGCACGCCGATTATTTCTGAGAGTTACTCCCCCGACGAATCGCCCAGTAGCGATGCCAAAAATAGTCAAAATATGTTGGGATATATTGCGCTGGAGCTGGATCTTAAATCGGTTCGCTTGCAGCAATATAAAGAGATCTTTATTTCCAGCGTGATGATGCTGTTTTGTATCGGTATTGCGCTTATTTTTGGCTGGCGCTTAATGCGCGATGTAACCGGTCCGATTCGCAACATGGTGAATACCGTCGACCGCATCCGTCGCGGGCAACTCGACAGCCGGGTGGAAGGATTTATGCTCGGCGAGCTGGATATGCTGAAAAACGGTATCAACTCGATGGCAATGTCGCTGGCTGCTTATCACGAAGAGATGCAGCACAATATCGACCAGGCGACGTCCGATCTGCGTGAAACGCTGGAGCAGATGGAAATTCAGAACGTTGAGTTAGATCTGGCGAAAAAGCGCGCCCAGGAAGCGGCGCGTATTAAATCCGAGTTTCTGGCAAATATGTCACACGAGCTGCGTACACCACTGAATGGTGTTATTGGCTTTACCCGCCTGACGCTGAAAACAGAATTAACACCAACGCAGCGCGATCACCTGAATACGATTGAACGTTCGGCAAATAATTTGCTGGCAATTATTAATGATGTTCTCGACTTCTCGAAACTGGAAGCAGGTAAGCTGATTCTGGAAAGTATTCCATTCCCACTACGCAGCACGCTGGATGAAGTCGTTACTCTGCTGGCACATTCTTCTCACGATAAAGGGTTAGAACTGACGCTCAATATTAAAAGCGACGTGCCTGATAACGTGATCGGCGACCCGCTGCGATTACAGCAAATCATCACTAACCTGGTGGGGAATGCAATTAAATTCACCGAGAATGGCAACATTGATATTCTGGTAGAAAAACGTGCGCTGAGTAATACCAAAGTGCAGATTGAAGTGCAGATTCGGGATACCGGCATTGGTATTCCTGAACGCGATCAATCGCGCTTATTCCAGGCCTTCCGACAGGCTGATGCCAGTATTTCCCGCCGTCATGGTGGCACCGGGCTGGGGCTGGTGATTACACAAAAACTGGTTAATGAAATGGGCGGCGATATTTCGTTCCATAGCCAGCCGAATCGCGGTTCAACTTTCTGGTTCCACATTAATCTCGATCTGAACCCGAACATTATTATCGAAGGGCCATCCACCCAGTGCCTCGCAGGTAAGCGCCTGGCCTATGTCGAACCAAACTCCGCAGCAGCGCAATGCACGCTGGATATTTTAAGTGAAACGCCGCTGGAAGTGGTTTATAGCCCAACGTTCTCCGCGCTGCCTCCCGCGCATTACGACATGATGTTGTTAGGCATCGCGGTGACCTTCCGCGAGCCGCTAACAATGCAACATGAGCGATTAGCGAAAGCGGTATCGATGACCGATTTCCTGATGCTGGCACTTCCTTGCCATGCACAAGTCAATGCTGAAAAACTCAAGCAAGATGGTATCGGCGCGTGTCTGCTGAAACCATTAACACCTACACGCCTGTTGCCTGCCCTGACGGAATTTTGTCATCACAAACAAAACACGCTTTTGCCTGTAACCGATGAAAGTAAGCTGGCAATGACAGTCATGGCGGTTGATGACAACCCCGCTAACCTGAAACTTATCGGCGCATTGCTGGAAGATATGGTGCAACATGTGGAACTTTGCGATAGCGGGCATCAGGCGGTTGAACGGGCGAAACAGATGCCGTTCGATTTGATCTTAATGGATATTCAAATGCCGGACATGGATGGCATTCGGGCCTGCGAACTCATCCACCAACTCCCGCATCAGCAACAAACGCCGGTTATCGCGGTAACGGCGCATGCAATGGCCGGGCAAAAAGAGAAGCTGCTTGGCGCAGGGATGAGCGATTATCTGGCGAAACCGATTGAAGAAGAGCGATTGCATAATTTGTTGTTGCGCTACAAGCCTGGCAGCGGTATTTCCTCTCGCGTCGTGACGCCCGAAGTCAACGAAATTGTGGTGAACCCGAATGCGACCCTCGACTGGCAACTGGCACTACGCCAGGCAGCAGGAAAAACCGATTTAGCGCGCGATATGCTGCAAATGTTACTCGATTTCCTGCCTGAAGTTCGCAACAAAGTTGAGGAACAGCTGGTTGGAGAAAACCCGGAAGGCCTGGTTGATTTGATTCATAAACTGCATGGCAGTTGCGGCTATAGCGGTGTGCCACGTATGAAGAATCTCTGCCAACTGATCGAACAACAGCTACGTAGCGGTACTAAAGAAGAAGATTTGGAACCGGAGCTGCTGGAACTGTTGGACGAGATGGATAATGTCGCGCGCGAAGCCAGCAAAATTCTCGGGTAATGGATGTCTTGTCGAGTAGCAATCGGCTTTTTATGACGCTGGTTTCAGATTGGTGACAAAGTGCCTGTGTTTATGCCGGATGCGGCGTTAACGCCTTATCCGGCCTACAAAACCAATTAAATTCAATAAATTAAAAAGCATGTAGGCCTGATAAGCGTAGCGCATCAGGCAATTTTGTGTTTGGCATCAGTCTCAAACCGGCTCCTGACAGAGCCGGTTTTGGTTTTCTGTCTTAACGCACCATGCACGGGCGCTTGTTATCGAACGTCCAGCCAGGAATCAGATACTGCATTCCCATCGCATCGTCACGCGCGCCAAGCCCGTGTTTCTGATACAGCTCATGGGCTTTCATCACTTGATCCATATCGATTTCTACACCCAGCCCCGGTTTTTCTGGCACCTGTACCAGCCCGCCTTTGATCTCAAACGGTTCTTTGGTCAGGCGCTGATTGCCTTCCTGCCAAATCCAGTGCGTATCAATAGCAGTAATTTTACCCGGTGCAGCGGCGGCAACATGGGTAAACATCGCCAGGGAAATATCGAAGTGGTTGTTAGAGTGTGAACCCCAGGTCAGGCCAAATTCATGGCACATTTGCGCCACACGTACCGAACCTTGCATTGTCCAGAAATGCGGATCCGCCAGCGGGATATCAACGGATTGCAGGGAGAGCGTATGGCCCATTTGCCGCCAGTCGGTGGCGATCATATTGGTTGCAGTCGGCAGACCTGTCGCGCGACGGAACTCTGCCATCACTTCACGCCCGGAGAAACCTTGCTCCGCACCACACGGATCTTCTGCATAAGCCAGCGAACCTTTCAGGTATTTACCAATTTTAATCGCTTCGTTCAGCGACCAGGCACCGTTAGGATCGAGCGTAATACGCGCCTGCGGGAAACGTTTCGCCAGTGCCACAATAGACTCGGCTTCTTCTTCCCCGGCCAGTACACCGCCCTTCAGTTTGAAATCGTTGAAGCCATATTTTTCATACGCCGCTTCCGCCAGGCGCACCACCGCATCCGGTGTCATCGCTTCTTCATGACGCAGGCGATACCAGTCGCATGAGTCATCCGGCTGGCTTTGATACGGCAGCGGTGTGGCTTTGCGATTACCGACGAAGAACAGATAACCGAGCATTTCGACTTCGCTACGCTGTTGGCCATCGCCCAGCAACGATGCCACGTTTACCCCCAGATGCTGCCCCAACAGATCCAGCATTGCCGCTTCTATCCCGGTAACTACATGAATAGTGGTACGCAAATCAAATGTCTGCAAACCGCGCCCGCCGGCATCACGATCGGCAAAAGTATTACGCACCAGCGTCAGAACGTTTTTGTATTCACCCAGCGTTTTACCTACCACCAGCGGAATCGCATCTTCCAGCGTTTTACGGATTTTCTCGCCGCCGGGAATTTCCCCTACGCCAGTGTGACCAGAATTATCTTTGATAATCACAATATTACGCGTGAAGAACGGTGCGTGTGCACCACTCAGATTCATCAGCATACTGTCATGACCCGCCACCGGGATGACCTGCATTTCAGTAACAACAGGCGTCGTAAATTGAGAACTCATATTTATGTCCTTTTTCAGAATCAATGACGGCCGAAAACGGGACGTTTACGGTCAAAGGTCCAGCCGGGGATCAGGTACTGCATCGGACCTGCGTCGTTACGCGCACCGCCAGGCAGACGTTTATAGGCCTCATGTGCCTTTTGTACCTGTTCCCAGTCCAGTTCCACGCCCAGACCGGGCGCATCAGGAACGGCAATTTTTCCGTTTTTAATCTCCAGCGGATTTTGGGTCAGGCGACAATCGCCCTCCTGCCAAATCCAGTGGGTATCGATAGCGGTAGGATTACCCGGTGCCGCCGCGCCCACATGGGTAAACATCGCCAGAGAGATATCGAAATGGTTATTAGAATGGCAGCCCCAGGTCAGCCCCCAGTCGTCGCAAAGCTGCGCCACACGGACTGCACCGGAAAGCGTCCAGAAGTGCGGATCGGCAAGTGGAATATCTACCGCATTGAGCATCACCGCATGACCCATTTCGCGCCAGTTGGTGGCGATCATGTTAGTCGCGACGGGCAAGCCGGTCGCCCGCCGAAACTCCGCCATCACTTCACGTCCGGAGAAGCCCTGTTCTGCGCCGCATGGATCTTCGGCATAGGTAAGAACATCATTCAGCCCTTTGCACAAAGAAATGGCTTCATCAAGCAGCCAGGCACCGTTGGGATCAACGGTAATCCGCGCATCCGGGAAGCTTTTCTTCAATGCACGAACAGTGTCGATTTCTTGCTCGCCAGGTAACACCCCGCCCTTAAGTTTGAAATCTTTAAAGCCGTAGCGATCCTGTGAGGCTTCCGCCAGACGCACAACGGCTTCGCTGTTCATCGCTTTCTGATGGCGCAACTGATACCACTCATGGTTGCCCGGCGTATTTTCCAGATAAGGAAGATCGGTTTTGGTCCGATCACCGATATAAAACAGATAACCGAGGACGGTAATAGTCTCGCGTTGCTTGCCTGGCCCCAACAGTTCGCAGACCGGAACATTCAGCGCCTTACCTAGCAGGTCAAGCAAGGCGGCTTCCAGCGCCGCCACGGCATTAACGCGCAATTCAAAAGTCCAGGCACCTTTGCCGAAGGTATCAAAATCGGCTGCCTGATTACCTTTATGCACCTGCTGAACCACTTTATTCAGGCGCGCAACTTCCTGGCCCAGAACCATCGGAATAGCATCGACAAGCGTCTGATAAATCACCTCTCCGCCCGGCGCTTCACCAATGCCGGTATGCCCGGCGTTATCGGTGAGTACCACAATATTGCGGGTGAAATATGCGTTATGTGCCCCACCAATATTAAGCAACATGCTATCGTGCCCGGCGACCGGAATGACTTTCATATCAGTAATAACAGGACTGGATTGTGTCGTCATCTTATTGCCCCGCGACAGGTTTCAGCTCGATACGCTTGATATCGCCCACCAGCACCAGGTAGCTCAGTACCGCGATTAAGGCATGAACACCAACATAAATCAGCGCCCCATTAAAGGAGCCAGTCGTGCCAACGATATAACCAATTGCGATTGGCGTGACGATGCCAGAAATGTTACCGAACATGTTGAACAGGCCACCGGAAAGACCGCTGATCTCTTTTGGCGCGGTATCTGCCATTACTGCCCAACCCAGCGCCCCGATGCCCTTACCGAAGAAGGCCAGCGCCATAAAGCCGATGATCATCCACTCAACGTTGACGTAGTTGCAGAACACCATCACCATCGACAGCAACATGCCCATTACGATCGGTGTTTTACGCGCAATGTTCAGCGATCCCGTGCGGCGCATCAGCCAGTCGGAAATAATCCCACCCAGCACACCGCCGATAAAACCGCAAACCGCCGGAACGGAAGCCACAAAGCCCGCTTTCAGAATCGACATCCCGCGTGCCTGCACCAGATAAACCGGGAACCAGGTAATAAAGAAGTAAGTCAGGGCGTTGATACAGTACTGACCGATATAAACGCCGATCATCATCCGTGACCCTAGCAGCTGTTTGATCTGCCCCCACTTCACGCTGAACGGCACTTTAACTTTGGTGTTTTGCTGATCCATATTGATCAGCGCACCACCCGCGGCGATGTACTCCAGCTCTTTCTTATTTACCCCCGGATGTTGATTTGGCTCGTGGATGACTTTCAACCAGATAAAGCTGATGACAATCCCCAGACCGCCCATAAAGAAGAAGACGTGTGACCAGCCCACTTCATGCGTCAGCCAGCCCATAATCGGCGCGAAGATCACCGTTGCGAAGTATTGAGCGGAGTTAAAAATCGACACCGCCGTTCCCCTTTCCTGCGCCGGAAACCAGGCCGCAACAATGCGACTGTTGCCGGGGAAAGATGGCGCTTCAGCAAGCCCGACCAGGAAGCGCAGCGTAAACAGGGCAACGATAATGCCGAATCCACTAAAGATATCGACGAAGCCTTGCAGCAAGGTAAACATCGACCAGATAAAGATCGACCAGAAGTAGACGCGTTTTGAACCAAAACGGTCCAGCAACCAGCCACCAGGGATCTGCCCGATAACATAAGCCCATGAGAAAGCAGAGAACACATAGCCCATTCCCACGGGATCAAGGCCGATATCTTTGGCCATTTCCGAACCGGCGATAGAGAGCGTAGCGCGGTCGCCGTAGTTGAAGGATGTGACGATAAACAACATCACCACTATCCAGTAACGAGCATTTGTGCGTTTTTCCACACTGCTCGCAGCCTGACTTAAAGAACTCATTGTTGCACTCCTGAAAATTCGCGTTAGCCACGCTCACTCTGGACTGCGACATCGCCAGGAAATCAGAGGTGACGTAGGGTGTTTTTTGCCGTTTTTATAGGTCGTTCGCCGAATACGGCGCGTGTTTATATCTGGCAATAGCAGTATAAAAAGCGCGCCATAGCGGCTCACCGTGCAACAACACAACATTAATGCGTTCAATGAGGCCCGATTTTGGCATTAGCCCTGGACGGTGGAATCCACTTCACGGAAATGAAAACAAGAACAAGAAAGGAAGGGTTAAAACGAAGAAATAAAGAAGAGTATGAAATGGATCGCTTAACTCCAGGCAAACGCCAGTAAAAATCCGCGCTATGAAGCAGTTTTTACTGGCATTTGCCTGAAAAGATTCGATTCAGCACCGCTAAAACGACATTTACCGCTCGCTGAACATATCAGGACAACAGCGTGCCCCACTGTTCGACCCACGGATTTGATTCCGTTTCCGGTTCCGGGTTCTCACTGGCGTCAATCAACAGCATTTCGCCAACCCGCTGAGCGCTCTGTTCCTGCAACAAGGCATCGAACTGTTTGCCGCCATTGCAGAAATTCACATAACTACTGTCGCCGAGCGCAATCACGCCATAACGCAGATTCGGCTGGAAGCCCAGACTATCTTTGATTCCCTGAAAGAGTGGCACAATGCTATCAGGAAGGTCGCCCTGCCCGGTCGTGGACGTAACCACCAGAACATACTTATCCTGATAGGGCAGCCAGTCGCTTAATTCAGGATCTTCAAATACCGTTGCTTTGTGGCCCTGCGCGGTCAGAATCGCTTCCGCTTCTTCGGCCACTAACAGTGAATTCCCGTACATGGTGCCGACAAAAATACCAATTTCCGCCATACCGTTTTCTCCCTGGATTAGGAACTTATCTCTCCATCCTGACCCGATGGCGCACTGAACTCAACCCTTTCATTTTCAGGAAGCAGACCGCGCCAGCCAAATTGTGATAACGCCTGCATCCAGGTGTCGTCCAGGCCCGCGTGAATAGTCAGCGGCTCGCCAGTAAAAGGATGCGTCAATGACAACTGACTGGCATGTAGCATTAACCGCTGGAGGCCAAAATGCTCAGCACCGCTGCGATTCTGGCGTAAATCGCCATGTTTGCTATCGCCAATAATCGGATGACGCAAATGGGCAAGATGTCGGCGAAGCTGATGTTTGCGTCCGGTTTTCGGCTCCAGTTCCACCAGGCCGTAGCGCGTGGTCGGGTAACGTCCGGTCGCTACCGGCATTTCTACGGTCGCCAGACCGCGATAATGCGTCACTGCTGGCTGCGGGCCTTTATCTTCGCGGGCAAATTTATCAGCGATTTTGTCCAGTTCTTCCACCAGTGGATAATCCAGCACCGCTTCTTCCATCAACCAGCCGCGCACAATCGCATGGTAACGTTTCTGGATTTGGTGCTGTTCAAACTGTTGTGCCAGCAGCCGTCCGGCCTCGCTGGATAATCCCATCAACAACACACCAGAAGTGGGTCGGTCCAGACGATGAGCAGTAAAAACATGCTGGCCTATCTGGTCACGCACGGTTTGCATGACCACTACTTTCTCGTCGCGATCCAGCCAGCTGCGGTGAACCAGCCAGCCGGAGGGTTTATTTACCGCAACCAGCCATTCATCCTGATAGAGTATTTCCAGCATTAGCTCGCATCATCCGCAAAAAGAGCATCCAGTTTTTCCAGCTCAGCCAGAATAAGCGCGCGTTGCGGATGGTCCGTCGCCAGCGCCATTTCATAATAGGGTGCAACGGCAAAAGCGCCCGGTAACGGCTGTTTGTTATCTAACAAATCGTGCATTCGCGGGATCAGCACCCACTGCAACCACTCCAGTGGTTCCATGGTGTCCATAAAGAACGGTTGGGTACTATTAAATTGATGCGGCTGGGGTTCATCGTTTCGCCAGTGCTGATGTTCACGCAGTAACGCTTCAAGCGCCTGCAACTGGAGACGAACGCGGTCATGAGTGGTCATAAAGCAACCTCAATAAGAAAAACTGCCGCGAAGGATAGCAGGAATAAAAAAAGGGAGCACTGTATTCACAGCGCTCCCGGTTCGTTTCGCAGCATTCCAGCTACTTTTGTTGCTCCCTGCTCATCCTTGACAACTTTTCCTCTGGCCTTGCGGCCAATCGTTCATCCTGAACTATTGCTTCCTGCTCACACCACCCCGATGTGATACTTCATCCTGAAGTGTCCCTGGCCTTCCTGACCCACCGAATCATCCTGACCGGTTCTCATTCTCCATCCTGGAGGTGTCCTTTAACGCGTCCTGCGTCATCCTCTTCGCTTCATCCAGAAGCCTTTCCCTGAAACACCATCCTGGTGTGTCCTGCAGAAGTGTCATCATCCTGATGTTCACTTCGTTGTCTGACTCCCTGTCGACGAAGATAGAATCGTCTTTTTCGCGAAGTCTTACAAGGCGCTTACAGACAATGCCTTAAGGAAAATTTCATATGAAAGTTAAGAATTAACAATCAACATTTTGATTTTAAATGAAAATAACGATTCTTATCTTTTTAAGTATTCGCTTATTTCCTGGCGATCTCCTACAGAGTCTGTAAGAGATCTCTCACAACCAGATGGGGTATTTGGATTACAGAAGAGGCTTAAGTTGATTAAGGAATTCCGCAAGATTTGAGGCTAAATGCGTCCGTTTACGTGTTCCCAGCGTCTCTTTGCACACTTCACCGGAGAGATTACACACCGAGATGACCTCTAACTCTTCTTCCAGCGTCGCGATAAATAGTGTGGGCGGCAGTTTTAGCCTTTTCTGAGTCACCAGATGACCAATCAGATTTTCCTGCACCCGACGGAAGTCGTCTTCACTCCAGGTTTGCAGCAATGTCAGTTTGATATCGCCAAACTGCGCGTGCATATCCCCGGCAAACTGAGTCGTATAAAAGGTATGAATTGTGGATTGTATCACAATATCAAAAGCGCGTTCAACCGCGTTTACATTTTGTTCCCCGGTAAACGGCTGGGGTTGCCAGTATACGGCATCTTCGGTAGTTGAAATAATGCACGGTGAAGGAACACCGTACAGTTCCTCACTTAACGGCCAGCTTTTATGCTCTTCATGCCACGCATCGCAGTAGCGTGCAGTAAAATCTTTCAGGGCTTGTGCGGTCAAATCGTCCACTAATTTCTCTCTTCACTTAAACCAGATACACTTGTCGTTTAGTTTATCTGGTTTATGACGGTGAAACATGTCTTCTTATGCAAACCATCAGGCACTTGCGGGCCTGACTCTTGGAAAATCAACCGATTACCGGGATACCTATGACGCCAGCCTACTGCAAGGCGTTCCACGCAGCCTGAATCGCGACCCGCTGGGTCTGAAAGCGGATAACCTGCCTTTTCACGGTACGGATATCTGGACGCTGTATGAACTTTCCTGGCTGAATGCGAAAGGTTTGCCGCAGGTCGCTGTCGGTCATGTTGAACTTGATTACACCAGCGTAAATCTGATTGAGTCGAAGAGTTTTAAGCTCTATCTCAACAGTTTTAACCAGACGCGTTTTAATAACTGGGATGAGGTGCGCCAGACGCTGGAGCGCGACTTAAGCACTTGCGCTCAGGGTAAGATTAGCGTGGCGTTATATCGTCTTGATGAACTGGAAGGCCAGCCGATAGGTCATTTTAATGGCACTTGCATTGATGACCAGGATATCACTATCGATAACTATGAATTCACTACTGACTATCTGGAGAATGCCACCTGTGGTGAAAAAGTAGTGGAAGAGACGCTTGTCAGCCACCTGCTGAAATCAAACTGCCTGATCACCCATCAACCAGATTGGGGTTCGCTCCAAATTCAGTATCGTGGACGCCAAATTGACAGAGAAAAACTGCTGCGTTACCTGGTCTCATTCCGTCATCACAACGAGTTCCACGAACAGTGCGTGGAACGCATCTTTAATGACCTGTTACGCTTCTGCCAGCCAGAAAAATTGAGCGTTTACGCACGTTATACCCGTCGTGGCGGTCTGGACATTAACCCGTGGCGCAGTAATAGCGATTTTGTCCCATCGACCACAAGACTGGTTCGGCAATAAATTTTTTCTCAATTTTGCGTGCTGGATTCACGCAGAAGGTTGTGAAAGGTCATCAGGCAGGGCTATTGTAATCAAAGGGAATGACGATATTCGTCCCATAAGGAGTTTTTCTTGATTACACATATTAGCCCGCTTGGCTCCATGGATATGTTGTCGCAGCTGGAAGTGGATATGCTTAAACGCACCGCCAGCAGCGACCTCTATCAACTGTTTCGCAACTGTTCACTTGCCGTACTGAACTCCGGTAGTTTGACCGATAACAGCAAAGAATTGCTGTCTCGTTTTGAAAATTTCGATATTAACGTCTTGCGCCGTGAACGCGGCGTAAAGCTGGAACTGATTAATCCCCCGGAAGAGGCTTTTGTCGATGGGCGAATTATTCGCGCTTTGCAGGCCAACTTGTTCGCGGTCCTGCGTGACATTCTCTTCGTTTACGGGCAAATCCATAACACCGTTCGTTTTCCCAACCTGAATCTCGACAACTCCGTCCACATCACTAACCTGGTCTTTTCCATCTTGCGTAACGCTCGCGCGCTGCATGTGGGTGAAGCGCCAAATATGGTGGTCTGCTGGGGCGGTCACTCAATTAACGAAAACGAGTATTTGTATGCCCGTCGCGTCGGAAACCAGCTGGGCCTGCGTGAGCTGAATATCTGCACCGGCTGTGGTCCGGGAGCGATGGAAGCGCCGATGAAAGGTGCTGCGGTCGGACACGCGCAGCAGCGTTACAAAGACAGTCGTTTTATTGGTATGACAGAGCCGTCGATTATCGCCGCTGAACCGCCTAACCCGCTGGTCAACGAATTGATCATCATGCCAGATATCGAAAAACGTCTGGAAGCGTTTGTCCGTATCGCTCACGGTATCATTATCTTCCCTGGCGGTGTGGGTACGGCAGAAGAGTTGCTCTATTTGCTGGGAATTTTAATGAACCCGGCCAACAAAGATCAGGTTTTACCATTGATCCTCACCGGCCCGAAAGAGAGCGCCGACTACTTCCGCGTACTGGACGAGTTTGTCGTGCATACGCTGGGTGAAAACGCGCGCCGCCATTACCGCATCATCATTGATGACGCCGCTGAAGTCGCTCGTCAGATGAAAAAATCGATGCCGCTGGTGAAAGAAAATCGCCGTGATACAGGCGATGCCTACAGCTTTAACTGGTCAATGCGCATTGCGCCAGATTTGCAAATGCCGTTTGAGCCGTCTCACGAGAATATGGCTAATCTGAAGCTTTACCCGGATCAACCTGTTGAAGTGCTGGCTGCCGACCTGCGCCGTGCGTTCTCCGGTATTGTGGCGGGTAACGTAAAAGAAGTCGGTATTCGCGCCATTGAAGAGTTTGGTCCTTACAAAATCAACGGCGATAAAGAGATTATGCGTCGTATGGACGACCTGCTACAGGGTTTTGTTGCCCAGCATCGTATGAAGTTGCCAGGCTCAGCCTACATCCCTTGCTACGAAATCTGCACGTAATCTCCGCTCCCCCGGTGACGTTTGTTGCCGGGTTTTCTCGTTTTTGGTCACTTACTCATCAACTCATTTCATTTGTTATATGAATGTTTCTTACCACCCTCACGCGACAAATATCATCACAGTTAATATGTCATACAATTTATGTTGCAACGCAAACGTTTCCCTATTTTCATAAACCGTATTTTATCGCTATGAAAAAGAAATTATCGCCATGATTAACTAAAAGTATTGATTTTTTCAGTTCAACCTACATATATTGCGCGCCCCGGAAGAAGTCAGATGTCGTTTAATGGGCAAATATTGCCCTTAAATTCTCTTTTACTTTTGATTTACAGAGTAAAGCGTTGGGATAATCTATCTTCCAAGTAGATTATTGTATTTGAGATCAAGATCACTGATAGATACATAACTTGTGTGTATCTTTCCGCCCTCAAATTATTACGGCGGTAAATGATTAAGCCATCGCCGATAGACAGATTTCATTTTTACGGTCAGGCACCTTCCCGGGCTGAACTGGCTAAAAGCTGAATTATTTGCATTCCTCCAGGAGAAATAGATGGAAACGACTCAAACCAGCACGATTGCGTCGAAAGACTCTCGTAGTGCCTGGCGCAAGACAGACACCATGTGGATGCTGGGCCTTTACGGCACGGCAATCGGCGCGGGCGTGCTGTTCCTGCCAATCAACGCCGGTGTTGGCGGTATGATCCCGCTGATCATCATGGCTATCCTTGCGTTCCCGATGACGTTTTTTGCTCACCGCGGCCTGACTCGCTTCGTACTGTCTGGTAAAAACCCGGGCGAAGACATCACCGAGGTTGTAGAAGAACACTTTGGTATTGGCGCAGGTAAACTGATTACCCTGCTCTACTTCTTCGCTATCTACCCGATCCTGCTGGTTTATAGCGTGGCAATCACCAATACCGTTGAAAGCTTCATGTCTCACCAGCTGGGTATGACGCCACCGCCGCGTGCGATTCTGTCGCTGATCCTGATCGTGGGTATGATGACCATCGTTCGCTTCGGTGAGCAGATGATCGTTAAAGCGATGAGTATTCTGGTATTCCCGTTTGTTGGCGTACTGATGCTGCTGGCTCTGTACCTGATCCCGCAGTGGAACGGCGCTGCACTGGAAACGCTGTCTCTGGACACTGCATCTGCAACCGGAAACGGTCTGTGGATGACCCTGTGGCTGGCAATTCCGGTAATGGTGTTCTCGTTCAACCACTCTCCGATCATCTCTTCTTTCGCCGTTGCGAAGCGTGAAGAGTACGGCGATATGGCAGAACAGAAATGCTCGAAGATCCTGGCATTCGCACACATCATGATGGTGCTGACCGTAATGTTCTTCGTCTTCAGCTGTGTACTGAGCCTGACTCCGGCAGACCTGGCTGCGGCTAAAGAGCAGAACATCTCGATTCTGTCTTACCTGGCTAACCACTTTAACGCACCGGTTATCGCGTGGATGGCTCCGATTATCGCGATTATCGCTATCACCAAATCCTTCCTCGGTCACTACCTGGGCGCACGTGAAGGCTTCAACGGTATGGTGATTAAATCTCTGCGTGGTAAAGGTAAGTCTATCGAAATCAACAAGCTGAACCGTATCACTGCGCTGTTCATGCTGGTAACGACCTGGATTGTTGCCACCCTGAACCCGAGCATCCTGGGTATGATTGAAACCCTGGGCGGTCCAATCATCGCGATGATCCTGTTCCTGATGCCGATGTACGCAATTCAGAAAGTACCGGCAATGCGTAAGTACAGCGGTCACATCAGCAACGTATTCGTTGTCGTGATGGGTCTGATTGCAATCTCCGCAATCTTCTACTCTCTGTTCAGCTAAGTCCTTTCGCGCCGCTTTCGGGCGGCGCTTCCTCCGTTTTAACGCGATGTATTTCCTATGATTAGCGTATTCGATATTTTCAAAATCGGCATTGGCCCTTCCAGTTCTCATACCGTTGGACCAATGAAAGCGGGTAAACAATTTACCGACGATCTGATTGCCCGTAACCTGCTTAAAGACGTGACCCGCGTGGTGGTTGACGTGTACGGCTCGCTCTCTCTGACCGGTAAAGGCCACCACACTGATATCGCCATTATTATGGGCCTGGCGGGTAACCTGCCGGATACCGTGGATATCGATTCCATCCCCAGTTTTATTCAGGATGTGAATACTCATGGTCGCCTGATGCTGGCAAACGGTCAGCATGAAGTGGAGTTCCCGGTTGATCAGTGCATGAACTTCCACGCCGACAACCTTTCTCTGCATGAAAACGGTATGCGCATTACCGCGCTGGCGGGCGATAAAGTCGTTTACAGCCAGACTTACTACTCTATTGGCGGTGGCTTTATCGTTGATGAAGAGCATTTTGGCCAGCAGGATAGCGCACCGGTTGAAGTTCCTTATCCGTACAGTTCAGCAGCCGATCTGCAAAAACATTGTCAGGAAACCGGGCTGTCACTCTCTGGCCTGATGATGAAAAACGAGCTGGCGCTGCACAGCAAAGAAGAGCTGGAACAGCACCTGGCGAACGTCTGGGAAGTCATGCGCGGCGGTATTGAGCGCGGTATTTCCACCGAAGGCGTGTTGCCTGGCAAACTGCGCGTTCCACGCCGTGCTGCGGCACTACGCCGGATGCTGGTCAGCCAGGATAAAACCACCACTGACCCGATGGCGGTTGTTGACTGGATCAACATGTTTGCACTGGCAGTGAACGAAGAGAACGCTGCTGGCGGTCGCGTGGTGACTGCGCCGACTAACGGTGCGTGCGGGATTATCCCGGCTGTGCTGGCGTACTACGATAAGTTTATCCGCGAAGTGAACGCTAACTCACTGGCTCGTTACCTGCTGGTAGCCAGCGCCATTGGTTCTCTTTATAAGATGAACGCGTCGATTTCTGGTGCTGAAGTGGGTTGCCAGGGTGAAGTTGGCGTGGCGTGCTCAATGGCGGCGGCTGGTCTGGCAGAACTATTAGGCGCAAGCCCGGCGCAGGTGTGCATCGCGGCGGAAATCGCCATGGAGCACAACCTCGGTCTGACGTGTGACCCGGTCGCCGGACAGGTCCAGGTGCCATGCATCGAGCGTAACGCCATTGCGGCAGTAAAAGCGGTGAACGCCGCACGTATGGCGCTGCGCCGTACCAGCGAGCCGCGCGTCTGCCTCGATAAAGTTATCGAAACCATGTACGAAACAGGTAAAGATATGAACGCCAAGTACCGCGAAACCTCTCGCGGCGGCCTGGCAATGAAGATCGTTGCCTGCGATTAATCGCTCTCCAGAGGCCTCGTTTTGCGAGGCCTCTTCCCGATTTCTCATCCAGCCATAGCCTGTTCCAGTATCGAATGTTACCCTTATCGCCTGATCTTTAAGGGGGTTATAGTGGCTGTTCATTTACTTATTGTCGATGCACTGAATCTTATTCGTCGCATTCATGCCGTTCAGGGTTCGCCCTGTGTCGAAACCTGCCAGCACGCGCTCGATCAGCTCATTATGCACAGCCAGCCAACCCACGCAGTCGCCGTTTTTGACGATGAAAACCGCAGTAGCGGCTGGCGTCATCAGCGTTTACCAGATTACAAAGCGGGTCGACCGCCAATGCCGGAAGAGTTGCACGACGAGATGCCTGCATTACGCGCCGCCTTTGAGCAACGCGGCGTCCCGTGCTGGTCAGCCAGCGGCAACGAAGCCGATGACTTAGCCGCCACGCTGGCGGTCAAAGTGACACAGGCCGGGCATCAGGCAACGATTGTTTCGACAGATAAAGGCTACTGTCAGTTACTTTCACCGACATTACGTATTCGTGATTACTTCCAGAAACGTTGGCTGGATGCGCCATTTATCGATAAAGAATTTGGCGTTCAACCGCAGCAGTTGCCCGATTACTGGGGACTTGCGGGGATCAGCAGTTCAAAGGTACCGGGTGTTGCGGGAATCGGACCAAAAAGCGCCACGCAGCTGCTGGTCGAGTTTCAGAGTCTGGAAGGGATATATGGGAATCTGGATGCGGTTGCCGAAAAGTGGCGCAAAAAATTAGAAACCCATAAAGAGATGGCGTTTCTGTGCCGCGATATTGCCCGCTTACAAACCGATTTGCATATCGACGGCAATTTACAGCAATTGCGGTTGGTACGGTAAGGACGTGCCGTATGCAAACGATTATCAACACATTGAATTTAATGCACTTATATGCCGGATAAGACGCGGCTAGCGTCGTATCCGGCATTATCACATCAGCGCATTTACCAGGCGGTATGGTAAAGCTCTACAATATCCTCAAGCGTTGCTTCACGCGGGTTGCCACCGGTACAAACATCATCCAGTGCCGCCTGCGCCAGTGCCGGAATGTCTTCCTTGCGTACCCCAACATCACGCAAATGTGGCGGAATACCGACATCACGGTTGAGAGCAAACACCGCTTCAACAGCGGCATTACGCGCCTCTTCCAGGCTCATACCTTCCACTTTCACGCCCATAACGCGCGCGATATCGCGGTACTTCTCACCGGTAAAGTCAGCGTTATAGCGCATGACATGCGGTAACAGGATGGCGTTCGCAACACCGTGTGGAGTGTTGTAAAACGCGCCCAGTGGATGCGCCATACCATGCACCAACCCTAAGCCAACATTCGAGAAGCCCATACCCGCAACATACTGCCCGAGCGCCATTTCTTCTCCGGCATCCTTATCACCAGCAACCGATCCTCGCAGCGCCCCAGCAATGATTTCAATCGCTTTAATGTGCAGCGCATCGGTTAGCGCCCACGCGCCACGGGTAATATACCCCTCAATAGCATGAGTGAGCGCATCGACACCCGTCGCAGCTTTCAGCGCTGGAGGCATACCATCCATCATGTCAGCGTCAATAAACGCCACCTGCGGGATATCATGCGGATCAACGCAAACAAACTTGCGCCGTTTTTCTTCGTCAGTGATCACGTAGTTAATGGTCACTTCTGCCGCAGTGCCTGCTGTGGTGGGAATTGCCAGAATCGGTACACTGGGTTTATTGGTCGGGGAAAGTCCTTCCAGGCTACGCACATCGGCAAATTCCGGGTTGTTGCTGATAATACCAATCGCTTTACAAGTATCCTGTGGAGAACCACCACCAATAGCAATCAGGTAATCCGCGCCGCTATTCTGGAATACACCGAGCCCTTCTTTGACGACAGTAATTGTTGGGTTGGGCACTACGCCGTCGTAAATCGCCCATGCCAGCCCTGCCGCATCCATCTTATCGGTCACTTTCGCCACCACGCCGCATTGCACCAGCGTTTTATCGGTGACGATCAGCGCCTTCTGATAACCACGGCGTTTCACCTCATCGGTTAAAGCCCCAACAGCACCCCGACCAAACCATGCCGTTTCGTTCAGAATCATTCTGTTAGCCATCATCCTTCTCCTTGTTGCTTTACGAAATTACTCTTCAATCCGTAACCCATAGGTTTTGAATTTCTCCAGCACTACGGCAATCTCTTCATCGCTCAGCACTGGCACCGGGTCCGTAATCGCCAGGGTCGTCAGGTAAAGTTGCGCCAGCACTTCAACTTCATGCGCCAGCCATAACGCTTTTTCCAGATTCACCTCACAAGCGATAAGCCCATGATGTTGTAACAAAGTTGCCTTACGATTTTTGAGAGCCAGCGCAACATGTTCAGAAAGTTCACGTGTTCCAAAGGTCGCATAAGGCGCGCAAGGAATAGAATTACCGCCCGCCGCCGCAATCATGTAGTGAATAGCGGGGATCGGTCGGTTAAGAATGGAAACTGCCGTGCAATGAACGGCATGATTGTGAACAACCGCGTTGGCATCCGGTCTGCTTTGATAGGCTGCCATATGGAAACGCCACTCGCTGGAAGGAATCTTACCTTCTTCGTATTTGCCGTTGCCATCAACATAGACAATCATATTCTCCGTCATTCTTTCATAAGGAATACCGCTGGGAGTAATCAACATGCCGTTTTCAAAACGTGTGCTGACATTCCCCGCTGTCCCCTGATTTAACCCAAGGCGCGTCATTTCCAGACAGGTTTCAATTATTTCACGGGATAAACGTGTTCTTTCCATTTCTATTCTCCAGATACAGTTTCAGCTCGCCTTGTTGCGTAAAACAGCACCGCAAATGAAGACGGGGTTATTTTTAGTAAGGGGAGGCCACTGAATATCATTGTTCAGTAGCCTGATATCTTTTGGCGATTATTATTTTTTTCTTATGCGCTTAATTAATTTCATTTCTACTTTAACTGTTTTTTTGACTGGTCTTTCTTCGATCGCGCTTAACATCATTTCGAACGCTTTTTCTGCCCAGGCATTTTCATCCTGCTGCATTGACCAGACATTGTTGGCGAGAAATCCCAGCATAGGATGTTCATCGAAAGTGCCAATATTGATTTCTGGCGGTACAGCGCCAAGACGGTCGCGAATCGCGCGGACAGCGCCTTCAAGCACAGGCAAAGACGAGGCGATAAATGCCTGCGGACATCCCTGCTCTTCAATGAGTTTTTCCATAATGACATAGCCGCCTTCCGGAGTATTTACCGGACCTTCCCGCACCCAATCGCGATGGGTAATCCCTTTTTTTGCCAACGCATTCAAATAACCTGTCAGACGATCGCTGATACTCGGCAAACCGGCATCTCCCAGCAAAAACCATACTGGAGCCTGCCCGGCCTCAAGAATATTTTGCGTCAGCTTTTCTCCGCCAGAAATATTATTACTCTCTACCAATGCGTTATCGGTATATTTAAAATCACGATCGAGTAAAACCATGGGCTTACGAATTTTGCGTAAATGATGCTGCTGATTTTCCAGCGTCGAAGGAACAATAAAAAGACCATCTACATTTCGTGCGATAAATGCTTTCGTCAATTTATTTTCATAGTCAACATCATCATAAGTGCAACTGATTGTAAGTTGATATCCGGAACGTCGACAGCGTTGTTCGAGTTTTTCTGCCAGCGTAGCAAAAAAGACGTTGGATATGTTGGGAACAATCAACCCTAATGTATCAGTTTTGTTAAGCTTAAGGCTGCGAGCGGAATGATTAATGATATAACCATAGCGTTCAACATATTCATTGATACGCGTTTGGGTTTTGACGCTGATTCGATATTGTTCCGCTTTTCCATTTAGCACCAGTCGCACGGTCGTAACCGATAAATTCAGGTCGCTGGCTATCTGCTCTACTGTTTTAGCCATAGGTATTTCCCAGTTAACATCCAGACGTCAAATCACAATCATAAAAGTATTTTCAACTTTTGTCTTATTGCATCAGTTGGTTAACCGCCTGTTGTTGCTCCCAAAGCGTCAGGTAAACCCGGTATTTACGCTCTAAAAATTCACGGCGTTGTGGATTTACCTGAATAATCTCTCCGGCTTCAACCATTGCTTTACACGCAGATGTAAAATCCCCCCATGCTCCGCTGGCAACAGCGCCGCTAATTGCTGCGCCCAACGTAACGGCATCTTCTTCTTGCATCAGGTGGATATCGCAACCTGTCACGTCTGCATATTCGCGTAGCCATAAAGGGTTGTGCGTTGCACCACCACATAATGTTAATCGGGTAATGGTATGCCCATTTTCCCGCAGAGTTTCAATAATATGTCTGGTGCCAAAGGCTATTGCCTGTAAAGTCGCAAGATAAAGTCGCGCGAGCTGATTTTCACCACGCTCCAGTGTTAAGCCATAAACACTGCCTCTGGCATCGGGCCGCGCTCGTGGCGAACGGTTGCCGTGATGATCGGCAAGCACATGTAAATTTCGTGTGGGTTCTGACTCGTTAGCTTCAAGGGCTGCTACCCATTCATTAATCAGTTGAATCGGATGACATCCGCGTTGCTGCGCCTTGTGAAAAAGATTTGCGCTTGCCCCTGACTCCTGAAGCGTCCACTCCACCAGCGCCCCTGCGGCGCTTTGCCCGCCTTCGGTTAGCCAGTAATTTGGCAACATGGCCGACCAGTATGGCCCCCAGACGCCAGGGGTGAATATCTCTTTTTCACTACACAGCATATGGCAGTTCGACGTTCCGCTTATCAATGCCAGCGTTCCTGATGGGTGAGCGCCAGCCAGCGCCACGCCACCGGCATGGGCATCAATCAAGCCACTGGCCACGATAACATTAGTCGTTAATCCTAACTCTTCAGCAGCTGTGGCGGTTAACGTTCCCACGGCAGCGCCAGGCGGAAGAATGTCGGCAGGAATTCTTTCAAGCATATCGGTCAGGTCTATCGATTCCAGTAAGCTATGGCTAAAGCGTTGCTCATGAGCTAGATAATTCCATTTACACGTTAGCGTGCATAATCCCGCGACGTCTCGCCCTGTTGCTTTCCAGACCAGAAAATCCGCCAGATCGAAAAAGCGATGAGCGGCCTGCCAGGTTTGCGGTAGATGCGTCTTCAACCAACGTAACTTTGGTAACTCCATCTCGACGCTCACTTCGCCGCCAACGTAGCGCAATGCGGGATCCTTCATTGCGTTAATCTGCGCCGTCTCGACAGTTGCACGATGATCCATCCACATAATAATGTCGTGATTCGCAGATCCACCGGACGAAACCGCTAAACCCTGGCCTTGTTCATCAAGAACAACCAGCGAGCAGGTAGCGTCAAAACCCAGTGAGCGAATTGCGGAAATGGGGATGCCTGCCAAAGCTGTCGCCTCTTTCACCGTTTTACAAACTTGTTGCCAGATCTCTGCCGAAGACTGTTCGACACGCTCGCCGCCAGGGCGAAACTGGGAGACGGGCGCAGTAGCGAATGCCAGCCTGTGGCCACTGGCACTGTAAACGCCTGCCCTGACACTGGCCGATCCGACATCGACACCGAGAAAATAACCGTTGTGCATAAAGCCTCCCTGACGCTGGAGATAACGGGGATGAAAATTCATCCCCAATTTTTTATTTCTTACCGAATGGGTGCAGGAGTTTGTCGATTTCTGGCGTGTTAATATTCTCGGCATTAACAAATTTCACGGGAATATCGATCTCTTTTTCAACGGCTTGCCCCGAAAGGGCCGCGTTCAACGTTTTGATCCCTTGATAGCCAATCTGGTATGCATCCTGAACAACAAAGCCCTGAATGACGCCGTTCTTCAGGAAGTTAATAATCGCTTCCGTACTATCAAAACCAATGACCTTCACCTTACCTTTCAGATTCTGGCTATCAATGGCATTCGCCACCCCGAGCGTTGAACCTTCATTGGTGCCATAGATCCCAGCAAGATCGGGATTGGCCTGAATCATATCGATAGTTTTATCCATCGCTTTTTGCGGGTCACCATCGCTGTACTGAACGGGTAAGACTTTAATGTCAGGATATTTTTCTTTCATACGCTCCATGAAGCCTTCCGAGCGTTCAATAGCGGAAGATGTTCCTGCAACGTGCGCGATAATCCCAACTTTCCCTTTATTATTTACCTGCGAGGCTAAGGCATCAGCTGCCTGAGCACCTGCTTTACGGTTATTGGTGGCGACAAAACTCACCGGAATGTCTGAATTGATGCCTGAATCAAAGGTCACCACTTTGATACCGCGTGAATTTGCCGTTTCTACCAGTGGGGCGAGCGCATTCGCGTCGAGGGCTGCCAGAAGCAAGCCATTCGGTTTCTGCGCCATCGCATTTTCGACTAACTGAATTTGCTCGGCTATTTGCGTTTCATCAGCCGGGCCAACATAGCTGGTTTTATCCCCCAACTCTTTAGCCGCAGCTTCAGTCCCCATTTTTACGGTTTGCCAGAATTCATGTTGGAAACCTTTACTAACAACCGGAAGATTTAAATCCTTCGCCAGTGCGCTGGAACTTACGCAAGCCAGCAGAGATAACGCATAGATAAAATGCCTGGTTTTCATTGTTGTACTCCGTTCTGAGTGAATCACCCTTAACGTCAGGGCAGTTGTTTCCCGATAAAACAGGGAGCCTAAGTCAACGAATCTTTTTGCGTAATGTATCGAGGTAAACGGCAGCGACCACAACGACGCCCATCGCGACCATTTGCCAGAACTGGGAGACGCCCATTAAATTGAGGCCATTTTTCAGTACACTCATAATGAAAGCGCCAATGATTGTGCCGCCAATAGTGCCAATACCGCCCATTAAGCTGGTTCCACCAATCACTACCGCGGCAATAGCTTCCAGTTCATAACCCACACCTACCGTCGGTTGTCCGGAGTTGAGACGAGATGCCAGAATGACACCTGCAATCCCCGTTAATAATCCACAGAAGGCATAGACGAAAATTTTCACGCGCTGAACTTTAATACCAGAAAGATGAGCAGCAACTTCATTACTGCCTACGGCATAGACATAGCGACCAATGACGGTTTTCTTCAGGATGTAAGCGCCGACAAGCGCTACAATGACAAGGTAGAAAACAGGATAAGGCAGCACATCAAATAAGCGTCCCTGAGCGAGCGTTTTGAACATCGGGTAATCGGCAAAATAGATGGCGCGCCCGTCGGTCATCACCATATTGATACCTCTGACGGACATCATCAGGCCCAAGGTAGCGATAAATGGTGGAATGGTCATTTTAGTGACCAACAAACCATTCACATAGCCGCACATTCCACCGGCTAAAACACCGGCAATAATACACACTGGCAGCGGCAGGCCCAGTGTGGCGCAAATCCCCACGGCGACACCAGAAAAAGCCACCACGGAGCCCAATGAAAGATCGATGCCCGCGGTAATAATGACGAAAGTTACCCCAATGGCCATAATGCCGATAACCGACGTTTGCAGAGCAATCGTCATGATATTTTCGGTATTAAAGAAAAAGGGAGAGCTGAAACTAAAAAACAGCACTAATATAATTAAGCTAAAAAGAGGCGCAAGGCGCATCAAAAGTTCTTTATTTATCTTTATTTTCTTATTATTACTGTCTGGAGAGGTTACAGAGATAGTCATAATTTAATCCTCTAACGTCGCGTATTGCATAATTTTTTCTTGTGTCGCTTCTTTTGCGCTAAGTTCGCCGGTAATTCGACCACTGCGCATCACTAAAATACGGTCGCACATTCCTAACACCTCAGGCAATTCAGAGGAGATCATGATGATTGATTTCCCTTTTGCCACCAGGCGATTCATTAACTCATAGATTTCCAGTTTGGCGCCAACATCAATGCCGCGAGTGGGTTCATCGAAGATTAAAATATCAGTATCTTTACACACCCAACGTGCAATTATAATTTTCTGCTGGTTTCCTCCACTTAGATTTAATGCCGCCTGTTCAAGATTTGGCGTTTTAATCCTTAACGCTTTTACCTGTTCCTCACTGGTTTGTTGGCAACGACGCGAATCGACATTCCCAAAACGATCGGAATATTCAGGGTAGTTTCCTAACATAATATTTCGTTCAACAGATAAATTCAGCGCCAGCCCTTCTTTTTTGCGGTCTTCCGTCAGGTAACTAATTCCCTGCTGAATAGCATCCGAAATATCTTTAATAACGGTTTCCTTACCATTTAATTTTAGCGTTCCGCTGTCAATAGAATCCGCACCAAAAATCGCACGCGCAAGTTCAGTACGCCCCGCGCCCATCAGTCCGGCAAAGCCGAGGATCTCGCCACGATAAAGCGTAAAATTAATATCGTTCAGGACGCCTTTGCGCGTCAGTCCGTTTACCTCCAGAACCGGAATCCGCTGCTGCAAGGCCTCGCGGCGGGGATAGATATTCCCTAAATCGCGACCAACCATCATGGCAATCAGATCGCTGATTTTTACGCACTCATAATCCACCGTGCTGATGTACTGACCATCACGCATTACAGTCGCACGGTCGGCAATTAGCGCCAACTCTTCCAGACGGTGGGAGATATAAACAATGCCGGTCCCCTGCTCTTTCAATAACCGGGTGACGCGAAATAAGCTTTCAATTTCAGTTTCTGTTAACGCCGCAGTAGGTTCATCCATAATGAGAATCCTGGCGTTAACTGAAATGGCCTTGGCAATTTCTACCATCTGCTGCTGAGCTACCGTAAGGTCGGCAACCAGAGTATCTGGTTTGATCGCCAAATTTAATTTTTGCAAAATTTCAATCGTCGCCTGGCGTTGCTGTTTTTCATCCAGACGCCAGCGATTTTTTTTACAAAACTCCCTGCCGATAAAAATATTTTCTTCTACTGTAAGCTCGGGAAATAAATTAAATTCCTGGTGAATAATAGTAATACCTACGTTTTGCGCACTTAACGGATCAGAAAATGAGACTGGTTTATCTTCAAAAATTATTTCGCCTTCATCAGGTTGATAAACCCCCGACAAAATTTTCATTAAGGTAGATTTTCCTGCACCATTTTCACCTAATAATGCATGAACCTCGCCCCGGCGTAGGGAAAATTGCACGTCATTAAGCGCCAACACTCCAGGAAAGCGTTTGGTGATATGCTTCATTTGCAAAAATGTTTCGGACATTGCAGCTTTCCTCAATAATCAGAAACTGAAAATGTGAAGTACGGCATAAACGTCGCTACTAAAGCCATCTCCACTGTGATACGAATAACCTTTGAATAAATATTCATCGCATCAATCTATTCTTCGCATTTTGCTAACTCGAGTTAGCGATCGCCTTTTAAAGCTATTTTAGGTATACAAATTAGCCAAATCATTTGAGTTAAAACTGTGATGCATAACCATTAAAATCTAATAACCATATGATTATACGTAAAATTTATTTTTCTCCCGCTAAATAATAATTTGACAGAGATCGTATTTTAACTACTTCTCGTGAAGCCCCTCACATTTCAACAACAAAAAAGTTGTGCATAAAAAGCCTACAAACCTAAGCTAACTCGAGTTAGCAAATAATGACCAATACTACTGCTTCGGTGGTTTCCTTTCTCCGCCTTAGCAGAGCGCCAATAAAGCGAGATGAGGAATCCTGATGAAAATTAATACGTTACCGAAAATTGGTATCCGCCCGGTTATTGACGGTCGTCGCATGGGTGTTCGTGAGTCGCTTGAAGAACAAACAATGAATATGGCGAAAGCCACGGCCACACTGCTGACCGAGAAACTGCGCCATGCCTGCGGAGCTGCCGTCGAGTGTGTCATTTCCGATACCTGTATCGCGGGTATGGCTGAAGCCGCTGCTTGCGAAGAAAAATTCAGCAGTCAGAATGTAGGCCTCACCATTACGGTAACGCCTTGCTGGTGCTATGGCAGTGAAACCATCGACATGGATCCAACCCGCCCGAAAGCTATTTGGGGCTTTAACGGCACTGAACGCCCCGGCGCTGTTTACCTGGCTGCGGCTCTGGCAGCTCACAGCCAGAAAGGCATCCCGGCATTCTCCATTTACGGTCATGACGTTCAGGATGCCGATGACACATCGATTCCTGCCGATGTTGAAGAAAAACTGCTGCGCTTTGCCCGCGCCGGTTTGGCAGTCGCCAGTATGAAAGGTAAAAGCTATCTGTCGCTGGGCGGCGTTTCGATGGGTATCGCCGGTTCCATTGTTGATCACAACTTCTTTGAATCCTGGCTGGGAATGAAAGTCCAGGCGGTGGATATGACCGAACTGCGTCGCCGTATCGATCAGAAGATTTACGACGAAGCCGAACTGGAAATGGCACTGACCTGGGCTGATAAAAACTTCCGCTATGGCGAAGATGAAAATAACAAACAGTATCAACGCAATGCCGAGCAAAGCCGCGCAGTTCTGCGCGAAAGTTTACTGATGGCGATGTGTATCCGCGACATGATGCAAGGCAACAGCAAACTGGCCGATATTGGTCGCGTGGAAGAATCACTTGGCTACAACGCCATCGCTGCGGGCTTCCAGGGACAACGCCACTGGACCGATCAATATCCCAATGGTGACACTGCCGAAGCGATCCTCAACAGTTCATTTGACTGGAATGGCGTGCGCGAACCCTTTGTCGTGGCGACCGAAAACGACAGTCTTAACGGCGTGGCAATGCTAATGGGTCACCAGCTCACCGGCACCGCTCAGGTATTTGCCGATGTGCGTACCTACTGGTCACCAGAAGCAATTGAGCGTGTAACGGGGCATAAACTCGACGGACTGGCAGAACACGGCATCATCCATTTGATCAACTCAGGTTCTGCTGCGCTGGACGGTTCCTGTAAACAACGCGACAGCGAAGGTAACCCGACGATGAAGCCGCACTGGAAAATCTCTCAGCAAGAGGCTGACGCTTGCCTCGCCGCTACCGAATGGTGCCCGGCGATCCACGAATACTTCCGTGGCGGCGGTTACTCTTCCCGCTTCCTTACCGAAGGCGGCGTCCCGTTCACCATGACCCGTGTCAACATCATCAAAGGCCTCGGACCGGTACTGCAAGTCGCGGAAGGCTGGAGCGTGGAATTGCCGAAGGATGTGCATGACATCCTCAACAAACGCACCAACTCAACCTGGCCAACTACCTGGTTTGCACCGCGCCTCACCGGTAAAGGGCCGTTTACGGATGTGTATTCGGTAATGGCGAACTGGGGCGCTAACCACGGGGTTCTAACCATCGGCCACGTTGGCGCTGACTTTATCACTCTCGCCTCCATGCTGCGTATCCCGGTATGTATGCACAACGTTGAAGAGACTAAAGTGTATCGTCCTTCTGCCTGGGCCGCGCACGGCATGGATATTGAAGGCCAGGATTACCGCGCTTGCCAGAACTACGGTCCGTTGTACAAGCGTTAATACATTACTCCCTGATGTGATGCCCGGTCGCTCCGGCTACCGGGCCTGAACAAGCAAGAGTGGTTAGCCGGATAAGCAATGTTATCCGGCTATATTGCAGGAGCGATTATGAAACAAGAAGTTATCCTGGTACTCGACTGTGGTGCGACCAATGTCAGGGCCATCGCGGTTAATCGGCAGGGAAAAATTGTTGCCCGCGCCTCAACGCCTAATGCCAGCGATATCGCGATGGAAAACAACACCTGGCACCAGTGGTCTTTAGACGCCATTTTGCAACGCTTTGCTGATTGCTGTCGGCAAATCAATAGTGAACTGACTGAATGCCACATCCGCGGTATCGCCGTCACCACCTTTGGTGTGGATGGCGCTCTGGTAGATAAGCAAGGCAATCTGCTCTATCCGATCATTAGCTGGAAATGTCCGCGAACAGCAGCGGTTATGGACAATATTGAACGGTTGATCTCCGCACAGCAGTTGCAGGCTATTTCTGGCGTCGGAGCCTTTAGTTTCAATACGTTATATAAGTTGGTGTGGTTGAAAGAAAATCATCCACAACTGCTGGAACGCGCGCACGCCTGGCTCTTCATTTCGTCGCTGATTAACCACCGTTTAACCGGCGAATTCACTACTGATATCACGATGGCCGGAACCAGCCAGATGCTGGATATCCAGCAACGCGATTTCAGTCCGCAAATTTTACAAGCCACCGGTATTCCACGCCGACTCTTCCCTCGTCTGGTGGAAGCGGGTGAACAGATTGGTACGCTACAGAACAGCGCCGCAGCAATGCTCGGCTTACCCGTTGGCATACCGGTGATTTCCGCAGGTCACGATACCCAGTTCGCCCTTTTTGGCGCTGGTGCTAAACAAAATGAACCCGTGCTCTCTTCCGGTACATGGGAAATTTTGATGGTCCGCAGCGCCCAGGTTGATACTTCGCTGTTAAGTCAGTACGCCGGTTCCACCTGCGAACTGGATAGCCAGGCAGGGTTGTATAACCCAGGTATGCAATGGCTGGCATCCGGCGTGCTGGAATGGGTGAGAAAACTGTTCTGGACGGCTGAAACACCCTGGCAAATGTTGATTGAAGAGGCTCGTCTGATCGCGCCTGGCGCGGATGGCGTGAAAATGCAGTGTGATTTATTGTCGTGTCAGAACGCTGGCTGGCAAGGAGTGACGCTTAATACCACGCGGGGGCATTTCTATCGCGCGGCGCTGGAAGGGTTAACTGCGCAATTACAGCGCAATCTACAGATGCTGGAAAAAATCGGGCACTTTAAAGCCTCTGAATTATTGTTAGTCGGTGGAGGAAGTCGCAACACATTGTGGAATCAGATTAAAGCCAATATGCTTGATATTCCGGTAAAAGTTCTCGACGACGCCGAAACGACTGTCGCAGGAGCTGCGCTGTTCGGTTGGTATGGCGTAGGGGAATTTAACAGCCCGGAAGAAGCCCGCGCACAGATTCATTATCAGTACCGTTATTTCTACCCGCAAACTGAACCTGAATTTATAGAGGAAGTGTGAAATGCTGAAAACAATTTCGCCGTTAATTTCTCCCGAACTATTGAAAGTGCTGGCAGAGATGGGACATGGAGATGAAATTATTTTTTCCGATGCTCACTTTCCCGCCCATTCGATGGGACCGCAGGTGATCCGCGCTGATGGCCTGTTGGTGAGCGACTTGCTCCAGGCGATTATCCCGTTATTTGAACTGGACAGTTATGCACCGCCGCTGGTGATGATGGCGGCGGTAGAAGGTGACACTCTCGATCCTGAAGTAGAACGACGTTACCGTAATGCGCTTTCACTACAAGCCCCGTGTCCTGACATCATCCGCATCAATCGTTTTGCGTTTTATGAACGGGCGCAAAAAGCCTTTGCGATCGTTATCACAGGCGAACGAGCGAAGTACGGGAATATTCTTTTAAAAAAAGGGGTAACACCGTAATCTCATACCGGTACGCCCGCATGACGCGGGCGGTTATCGAATGATGGGGTGAAAAATATGAAAGCGGCACGCCAGCAAGCGATAGTCGACCTGCTGCTGAACCATACCAGCCTGACCACGGAAGCTCTCTCTGAACAGCTAAAGGTCAGTAAAGAAACCATTCGTCGCGATCTCAATGAATTACAGACGCAGGGTAAAATTCTGCGCAATCATGGACGCGCTAAATATATCCACCGTCAAAATCAAGACAGTGGCGATCCCTTTCACATCAGGCTGAAAAGCCATTATGCGCATAAAGCAGATATCGCGCGCGAGGCGCTCGCGTGGATTGAAGAAGGGATGGTAATAGCCTTAGACGCCAGTTCAACCTGCTGGTATCTGGCACGCCAGTTGCCTGACATCAACATCCAGGTCTTCACCAATAGCCATCCGATTTGCCATGAACTCGGTAAACGCGAACGCATTCAACTGATCAGTTCCGGCGGCACACTTGAGCGCAAATATGGCTGTTACGTCAATCCCTCGCTGATTTCCCAACTTAAATCGCTGGAAATCGATCTGTTTATTTTTTCTTGTGAAGGGATCGATAGCAGCGGCGCACTGTGGGACTCCAATGCCATCAACGCTGATTACAAATCGATGCTATTAAAACGTGCCGCGCAATCGTTGTTATTGATTGATAAAAGTAAATTTAATCGTTCAGGGGAAGCCCGCATCGGGCATCTGGATGAGGTAACGCACATTATTTCTGATGAGCGCCAGGTTGCAACTTCTTTGGTAACAGCCTGACGGAAAGGGTAGCAGGCCGGAGACGACGCCCCGGCCTTGCCTGTTATCGCTCGTCGCGACGCCCCCCCACCGCAGCCCAGATGCGGCGGACGTGCACCGTCACTTCTTCGCGATCGTGATACAACTGCCGCGCCTGAATCTGAGCATTTATGCCATGTTCATCAAGCTGTGCCTGAATATACGCCAGATTGTGTGACACTTCTTCGTAGCGTTTTTTCATCGGCAGTTTGAGGTTGAAAATGGTTTCACGACACCAGCCATTAACCAGCCACTGCGCCATCAATGCCGCAACTTTCGCCGGTTTTTCAACCATATCGCATACCATCCAGGAGATATTGCTGCGCGTCGGACGGAATTTGAAACCGTCTTCCCGCAGCCACGTCACCTGTCCGGTATCCATCAGACTTTGCGCCATCGGGCCGTTGTCGACGGAATAAACCCACATGTTGCGCTTCACCAGTTGGTAGGTCCAGCCGCCAGGGCAAGCGCCCAAATCCACCGCCCACATCCCGTTCGCCAGGCGTTCATCCCACTCATCCGCAGGAATAAACACATGAAATGCCTCTTCCAGTTTGAGCGTGGAACGACTCGGCGCATCTGCCGGAAATTTCAGGCGCGGAATGCCCATATAGAACGGCGAATTATTGTTGCTGTATGAGTAACCGGTATAGCAGCAGCCTGGTGCAATGAAGAATACATGCACTACCGGACGCTTCGGCGTTTCATAGTTCGCCAGCACCCCGGCATCGCGCAAGGCAGCGCGTAGCGGCACGGTGAATTTACGGCAGAATTTCAGCAACTCTTTGCTTTCGTTGGTATCGGCAACTTCAACACGCAGTTCACCGCCCTTCTCTACTACACCCTGTAACATGCCGACAATGGGGGTAATACGATCTTCTGGCGGCAAATGCTGCAGGAGTTCCCCCACCACAAACCACTGGCGGGCAAAAATTAATGAACTGAACGGCAGCTCACGGATTAACTTATCGCCATCATCAGGTTGATAACATTCATAAATGACATAACCCGCATTCTCTTTCACGCGGGCAAAACCGAAAATTTCCCGCTGGCCGGCTTTATCGGTAATTTCTGCGGCGCACTCTTTTTCAAAGCCCGGACGGCACAGCAATACAACCTTATTCATGACTTACGCCCTTGCGCTTTAAACGGATAGCACCAACTAACATTAACGCCCAGCCCGCAAGGAAGCTCACGCCGCCAACCGGAGTGACAAACGCCCACAAACGCAGATGGGACAGTGCCAGGCAATAAAGGCTGCCGCTGAACAGCACCGTGCCTAACGCGAGGAAAACGCTACTCCAGTAAAACCAGATACTGATGCGACGCTGCATTGCCACCGCCAGACCTAAGATCGCCAGCGTATGAAACGCCTGGTATTCGAGGCCGGTCTGGATCCAGCCCATCTCAACGGCCCCCATGGTTTTACTTAACACATGCGCGCCAAAAGCGCCCAGAGCCACAAAAATGAAGCCGCTAATGGCGGCGAAAATCAGCATAAAACGGCTGGTCATGGTCGTACCCTACGTAAATTATTGTTCATAACGAAAGCGGAATTTTTCTTGTTCAGCAGCGGCTTTCGCCAGGATCCATTGGCGAAAGGCGGCTATTTTACCCAGTTCTGCCTGGCTGTCATGACAAACCAGATAAAAAGCGTTTTTACTGACCAGAACATCATTAAACGGGCAAACAAGACGTCCGGCTTCAATTTCAGATTGCGCCATCACGTTATTTGCCAGCGCCACTCCCTGCCCGTGGATAGCCGCTTGCAGCACCATGGCGCTATGGCTAAAAATTGGCCCTTGCTGAACGTTGATATGATTTAACCCCAACTGTCGGGTATATGTCTGCCAGTCACGGCGCGAAGCATCATGTAATAACGTATGTTTAGCCAGATCTTCCGGGGTCTTCAAGGGTTTTTCGCCAGTCAGCAGTAGCGGCGAACACACCGGCAATAAATATTCGGCGTACAGTTTTTCCACCCGTAGCCCCGGCCAGTTGCCCCGACCATAAAATATCGCCACATCAACATCATCCGCCAGCTTATCTTCCTGACGATCAACCGCCTGGATTCGAACGTCAATTCCCGGATAAGCTGAATTAAAGCTGGAAAGTCGCGGAACCAACCAATGAATGGCGAAACTGGGGAGTAAACTGACCGTCAACGCCCCCTTGGCGCTACGGGCCTGGAGTTTACGCGTCGCTTCGGTTAATTGCGAAAATATCTCTTTGATATCGAGGAAATAGCTTTGCCCTTCCTCGGTCAGCAGGAGTGAACGATTACGGCGGCGGAACAGTTTTAGCCCCAAAAAATCCTCAAGAGACTTGATTTGATGACTTACTGCGGCCTGGGTCACAAAAAGCTCTTCTGCTGCGCGAGTGAAACTTAAATGGCGTGCTGCGGCATCAAAAACTCGTAAGGCATTTAGCGGTGGTAATCGTTTAGACATGGCTTTTAAACTTTGATGTTAAATGAATTTAACAATTAGATCACACTGTGTAACCTATTAGTTTTTTTAATCTGAGCCATTATAAATTGTCCGTTGAGCTTCTACCAGCAAATACCTATAGTGGCGGCACTTCCTGAGCCGGAACGAAAAGTTTTATCGGAATGCGTGTTCTGGTGAACTTTTGGCTTACGGTTGTGATGTTGTGTTGTTGTGTTTGCAATTGGTCTGCGATTCAGACCATGGTAGCAAAGCTACCTTTTTTCACTTCCTGTACATTTACCCTGTCTGTCCATAGTGATTAATGTAGCACCGCCTAATTGCGGTGCTTTTTTTTACCTTGCGATCGCGAATTACTGATCCAGTTCGACCATCTCTTTCACGTCAGTACGGTTGATCTGCTGTTTGTTGCCATTAGCGTCTTTATACGAAATCATACCGGTATCGTTATCAGTCTGTGGTTTGCCGTCAGAGACGATGGTACGTCCGTCATTGGTGTGCATCACATAGTTCGAACCGGAACAGGCGCTCAGGACAAAAGTCAGCATACAGGCAGAAATAATTGCGGCAGTCTTTTTCATCATCTTCTCCTTAAAGCGATTAATAAATCTTAATAGTATTGATTAACAGGCTAAAATTAACGCCTAACACTATTCAGCATATGTTACTTACGCGGCTTCGCCAGGATATCCAGATAATTCTGATGGTTAGCACTCTCCTTGTATCAAAGTGAATTTTGCGTCACGATCGGTGCATCAAGCCGAGGAGTACCATGAACGTTTTTAATCCCGCGCAGTTTCGCGCCCAGTTTCCCGCACTACAGGATGCGGGCGTCTATCTCGACAGCGCCGCGACCGCGCTTAAACCTGAAGCCGTGGTTGAAGCCACCCAACAGTTTTACAGTCTGAGCGCCGGAAACGTCCATCGCAGCCAGTTTGCCGAAGCCCAACGCCTGACCGCGCGTTATGAAGCTGCACGAGAGAAAGTGGCGCAATTACTGAATGCACCGGATGATAAAACTATCGTCTGGACGCGCGGCACCACTGAATCCATCAACATGGTGGCACAATGCTATGCGCGTCCGCGTCTGCAACCGGGCGATGAGATTATTGTCAGCGTGGCAGAACACCACGCCAACCTCGTCCCCTGGCTGATGGTCGCCCAACAAACTGGAGCCAAAGTGGTGAAATTGCCGCTTAATGCGCAGCGACTGCCGGATGTCGATTTGTTGCCAGAACTGATTACTCCCCGTAGTCGGATTCTGGCGTTGGGTCAGATGTCGAACGTTACTGGCGGTTGCCCGGATCTGGCGCGAGCGATTACCTTTGCTCATTCAGCCGGGATGGTGGTGATGGTTGATGGTGCTCAGGGGGCAGTGCATTTCCCCGCGGATGTTCAGCAACTGGATATTGATTTCTATGCTTTTTCAGGTCACAAACTGTATGGCCCGACAGGTATCGGCGTGCTGTATGGTAAATCAGAACTGCTGGAGGCGATGTCGCCCTGGCTGGGCGGCGGCAAAATGGTTCACGAAGTGAGTTTTGACGGCTTCACGACTCAATCTGCGCCGTGGAAACTGGAAGCTGGAACGCCAAATGTCGCTGGTGTCATAGGATTAAGCGCGGCGCTGGAATGGCTGGCAGATTACGATATCAACCAGGCCGAAAGCTGGAGCCGTAGCTTAGCAACGCTGGCGGAAGATGCGCTGGCGAAACGTCCCGGCTTTCGTTCATTCCGCTGCCAGGATTCCAGCCTGCTGGCCTTTGATTTTGCTGGCGTTCATCATAGCGATATGGTGACGCTGCTGGCGGAGTACGGTATTGCCCTGCGGGCCGGGCAGCATTGCGCTCAGCCGCTACTGGCAGAATTAGGCGTAACCGGCACACTGCGCGCCTCTTTTGCGCCATATAATACAAAGAGTGATGTGGATGCGCTGGTGAATGCCGTTGACCGCGCGCTGGAATTATTGGTGGATTAATGACAAACCCGCAATTCGCCGGACATCCGTTCGGCACAACCGTAACCGCAGAAACGTTACGCAATACCTTCGCACCGTTGACGCAATGGGAAGATAAATATCGCCAGTTGATCATGCTGGGGAAACAGCTTCCGGCATTGCCAGACGAGTTAAAAGCGCAGGCTAAAGAGATTGCCGGATGCGAAAACCGCGTCTGGCTGGGATATACAGTGGCTGAAAACGGCAAAATGCATTTCTTTGGCGACAGCGAAGGGCGCATTGTGCGCGGCCTGCTGGCGGTGTTGTTGACTGCCGTTGAGGGGAAAACCGCCGCCGAGTTGCAGGCACAGTCACCACTGGCATTGTTTGATGAGCTGGGATTACGTGCGCAGCTTAGCGCCTCACGCAGCCAGGGGTTAAATGCGTTAAGCGAGGCGATTATCGCTGCGACGAAGCAGGTTTAAGCACAGAACCGGGTCGGATAAGACGTTCGCGTCTCATCCGACCTGATTGTTTAACCCTGACGCGCCGCTTTCGCCATCATCTTCTTCAGCGCATGAGAAACCGCAACAAACCCAAAGGTGGCGGTCACCATCGTTGCCGCGCCAAATCCAGATGCACAATCCATCCGCTTCGGCCCTTCTGCCGTGGCTTTCATCGCACACACCGTACCGTCTGACTGCGGGTACACCAGCGCTTCAGTAGAAAACACGCAATCCACGCCGAGCTTACCTTTACTGTTTTTCACTACGCCAAAATCGCTTTTCAGGCGCTCGCGCAACTTCGCCGCCAGCGGGTCCTGAATCGTTTTCGCCAGATCGGTAACCTGAATCTGCGTCGGTTCAATCTGCCCACCCGCGCCACCGGTTGTGACCAGTGGGATTTTATTGCGCCGACAATAAGCAATCAGCGCCGCTTTGGGCCGTACACTATCAATGGCATCAATCACGTACGAATAACCCACGCTCATATACTGCGCTACGTTATCCGGCGTCACGAAATCATCCACCACCGTTACACGGCACTCCGGGTTAATCTGGCGAATACGCTCCGCCATAACTTCCGCTTTTGCCAGCCCAACGTTATCGCGCAGGGCATGAATTTGCCGATTGGTATTGGTGACGCACACATCATCCATATCGATAAGCGTGATTGCGCCAATCCCCGTGCGCGCCAGCGCTTCCGCCGCCCAGGAACCGACACCACCGATACCAACCACACAAATATGCGCGTCAGCAAACAGTTGCAACGCTTTTTCACCATACAGACGCGCTGTGCCACCAAAACGCTGACGCCATGCATCACTAATTACCACAGACATAGCACCTCAGAATTAAAAAGGGCGAGGTTATCCCTCACCCTAAACGCATAAATGCCTGATGCGCTACGCTTATCAGGCCTACATAACTCCTGCAATATTTTGGATTTGCATGATTTGTAGGCCGGATAAGGCGTTCACGCCGCATCCGGCATGAACAACGCGCACTTAGTCAATAATCAGGATGTGAGGTTACCCCTCACCCTGTCATATCCGTAAAAACGGCATACAGAATATCACATCAGCCGCTAAAGACGTTACCTGCGCCCGGGGCGGTTTTCAGCACCCAGACACGTCCATAGTGGTTGTACCAACCTGCGCGGTGTCCGGCTTCCGGCCCGATCCCTTGATAGATATCGAAGTGTTGGCCTTTGATTGCACCACCGACATCCAGCGCCACCATCAGACGCAGTTCGTACTGACCATTAAATTTGCCGTTATTATCCAGCAACGGCACTTCTGCCAGCAAGGTAGTACCTGGCGGAATAATGGAACGATCAGAGGCAACTGACGCGCGACCAACCAGCGGCACCGCACTTGCCCCTTTCACCGGTGCAAAAGATTGCGGTTTAAAGAAAACGAAAGACGGGTTCTGTTCCAGCAGCTCGCGAACCTCCGCTTCACTGTGTGTTTCGCCCCAGTGACGAATCGCCTGCATCGACATATCTTCTTTTTTCACTTCGCCACGGTCGATCAACACCTTACCGATGCTGCGATAGGCATGACCGTTTTTCCCTGCATAGCTGAAAAAGTTAAGCGGACTGCCATCACCAAAGTCGATATACCCACTACCCTGCACATCCATAATGAAGTTATCCATCAGGGAGTTACTGTAAGCGAGAATATATTTATCACTCAATGCCCCCGCGTAGATCTCCGCACGAGACGGCAGACGACCACGTTTTGGCGGCATACGGTAAATAGGATACTGGAACTCGCCCTGGCGGGTATGGCGCGCCTGAATTACCGGCGTGTAATAGCCTGTAAACTGCACGTTACCATAGTTGTCGGCACCTTCCATCTGCCAGGCATCAATGCCGAACTGGCGCATATTGCGGGTATCACCGCCTGCGCGCAGCCACTCTTGCACCGCGTTATAAACATTACTCTGGTTGCCATACAGACGCGGTGACGAATTACGGATATGGTTAATTTGCTCGGCAAAATCACCGGCGTTAATCGGCGCGCCAACGGCATCTGGCTGGTTCACCAGAGAGAAAGGCTGGGTAAATTTCCCGTCTTTATATTGCTGTCCGCGATCGGTTGGTTTGGAAGAGCAGGCGGCAAGCATTGCCACAACCGTGCCCATAAGAAGGTACTTTACCCAACGTCCTTTCATTGTTCTCTTCTTCAGGTTAAAAAATAAGGCGCAACGAAGATAACAAACCGCCGCGTTTAATGAAATGAGCAGCCTCTCCCTGACGCAAATTTTGCACAAAAAATAGGCTTTAGTGATTTGTTTTTGTTCAAAATCATGCCAAATCCGTGATCGGGGTAAAAAAAAGGTTGCATGAAAACGCGAGCGGAGTATAGTGCGCATCCACGGACGCGGGGTGGAGCAGCCTGGTAGCTCGTCGGGCTCATAACCCGAAGGTCGTCGGTTCAAATCCGGCCCCCGCAACCAATTAAAATTTGATGAAGTAAAGCAGTACGGTGACGCGGGGTGGAGCAGCCTGGTAGCTCGTCGGGCTCATAACCCGAAGGTCGTCGGTTCAAATCCGGCCCCCGCAACCAATCAAATTTGATGAAGTAAAAGCAGTACGGTGACGCGGGGTGGAGCAGCCTGGTAGCTCGTCGGGCTCATAACCCGAAGGTCGTCGGTTCAAATCCGGCCCCCGCAACCAATTATTGAACACCCTAACGGGTGTTTTTTTGTTTCTGGTCTCCCATAAAAAAGCGCCAATCAGCGCCTTTTTATCATCCCCTTCTCGCCAGCGTCGCCCCATCGGCAAAATACGCTTTAATCCCCGCAAGAATAGACTCCGCAACTTCCTGCTGGAAAGTCGCCGTTTTCAGTTTACGCTCTTCCTCAACGTTACTGATAAACGCCGTTTCGACCAGAATGGAGGGAATATCTGGTGCCTTTAGTACGGCAAACCCGGCCTGTTCAACTTGATTTTTATGCAGCTTGTTGATTTTACCGAGCTTATTCAGTACCGCTTTACCAAACTTCAGGCTGTCGGCAATGGTCAGCGACTGTACCATATCGAACATGGTGTGGTCGACATAGCGGTCACCGCTTTTGCTCACGCCACCAATCAAGTCCGAGGCGTTCTGGGTTTGTGCCAGATATTTTGCCGCAGTACTGGTTGCACCTTTGGTTGAGAGCGCAAACACAGAGGAACCGCTCGGCTGACGACTGGTAAAGGCGTCGGCATGGATAGAGACAAACAGGTCAGCACGCTGTTTCTGGGCTTTTGCTACGCGCACTTGCAATGGAATGAAGATGTCTTCATTGCGCGTCATGTACACCTTCATATTGCCCTCTTTCTCGATCAGAGAGCGCAAACGGCGAGCTATTTGCAATACCACATCTTTTTCGCGCGTTTTGTATTTCCCCACCGCACCGGAGTCTTCGCCACCGTGGCCAGGGTCAAGCATAATGACAATCGGACGATCGCGCCCTGCTTTACCCGGTTGTGGACCACTTTGCGCTGGCGGCACCTGCTTTTCGAGGTCGCCTTTGTTGTAATCCTCCAGCAGCGCCAGCAGCGGGTCCTGCATATCCTGTGCATTGGCCGGATAGAGGTCCATCACCAGACGCTCTTTAAACCCGGCGACCGGCGCAAGGGCAAACAGCTGCGGTTTTACGTTTTGCTTTAATTCAAAAACCATCCGTACGGTTTGCGGGTCAAATTGCCCGACGCGCGCCGACTTGATGAACGGGTCGTCTGCACGAATTTGTGCCGCCATCCCCTTGAGTACCGAGTTCAGGTTTACATCTTCGATATCCACCACCACGCGTTCAGGGTTACTCAACGCGAACTGCTTATATTTCAGCTGACGATTTGATTCCACCGTCACGCGGGTGTAGCTGGACGCAGGCCAGACGCGCACCGCCACGACCTGGCTGACCGCAGCCAGACTGACCTGACTTACGCTCAATAGCCACATGGCACCCGCGCCTTGCAGTAAACGACGACGGCTGATTGCAGTGTTGGATCCTGACATGCCTCTCCCGAGCAAAAGAAATCTAAGCTGTGTAACAAGTAAACGACTAATTTGACCGGAAACTTTAGCGAAAGACGCATAATCTGTCATCTAATAAACGGTAAACATTCTTTTTATATTCACGGCATTACTGATAAAAAAGTCGCTCTCGCATAAAATTTACACTTGCACCCTGCGAAAAAACAGAATAAAAATACAATAATTTCGAATAATCATGCAAAGAGGTGTGCCGTGGTAAAGGAACGTAAAACCGAGTTGGTCGAGGGATTCCGCCATTCGGTTCCCTATATCAATACCCACCGGGGAAAAACGTTTGTCATCATGCTCGGCGGTGAAGCCATTGAGCATGAGAATTTCTCCAGTATCGTTAATGATATCGGGTTGTTGCACAGCCTCGGCATCCGTCTGGTGGTGGTCTATGGCGCACGTCCGCAGATCGACGCAAATCTGGCTGCGCATCACCACGAACCGCTGTATCACAAGAATATACGTGTGACCGACGCCAAAACACTGGAACTGGTGAAGCAGGCTGCGGGAACATTGCAACTGGATATTACTGCTCGCCTGTCGATGAGTCTCAATAACACGCCGCTGCAGGGCGCGCATATCAACGTCGTCAGTGGCAATTTTATTATTGCCCAGCCGCTGGGCGTCGATGACGGCGTGGATTACTGCCATAGCGGGCGTATCCGGCGGATTGATGAAGACGCGATCCATCGTCAACTGGACAGCGGTGCAATAGTGCTAATGGGGCCGGTCGCTGTTTCAGTCACTGGCGAGAGCTTTAACCTGACCTCGGAAGAGATTGCCACTCAACTGGCCATCAAACTGAAAGCTGAAAAGATGATTGGTTTTTGCTCTTCCCAGGGCGTCACTAATGACGACGGTGATATTGTCTCCGAACTTTTCCCTAACGAAGCGCAAGCGCGGGTAGAAGCCCAGGAAGAGAAAGGCGATTACAACTCCGGTACGGTGCGCTTTTTGCGTGGCGCAGTGAAAGCCTGCCGCAGCGGCGTGCGTCGCTGTCATTTAATCAGTTATCAGGAAGATGGCGCGCTGTTGCAAGAGTTGTTCTCACGCGACGGTATCGGTACGCAGATTGTGATGGAAAGCGCCGAGCAGATTCGTCGCGCAACAATCAACGATATTGGCGGTATTCTGGAGTTGATTCGCCCACTGGAGCAGCAAGGTATTCTGGTACGCCGTTCTCGCGAGCAGCTGGAGATGGAAATCGACAAATTCACCATTATTCAGCGCGATAACACGACTATTGCCTGCGCCGCGCTCTATCCGTTCCCGGAAGAGAAGATTGGGGAAATGGCCTGTGTGGCAGTTCACCCGGATTACCGCAGTTCATCAAGGGGTGAAGTTCTGCTGGAACGCATTGCCGCTCAGGCGAAGCAGAGCGGCTTAAGCAAATTGTTTGTGCTGACCACGCGCAGTATTCACTGGTTCCAGGAACGTGGATTTACCCCAGTGGATATTGATTTACTGCCCGAGAGCAAAAAGCAGTTGTACAACTACCAGCGTAAATCCAAAGTGTTGATGGCGGATTTAGGGTAAGCGATGAAAATCGTCGGATGCGACATGCGTAACACTCGTACGTCGCATCCGGCAATTACGTTTATTCCCGTGAACTAAACAACGCCGCCAGACCACTGCGCCGCTCAGTACGAGTGGCGATTGCCGCACTTAATATGCGCTCATCGGCATACAGCGACAGACGGCGACGCGCGCGGGTCACCGCGGTATAAACCAGCTCTCGCGTTACTACCGGCGTGCGTTGGCTCGGCAAAATCAACGCCGCATGGTCGAACTCCGATCCCTGCGATTTATGTACCGTCATCGCCCACGTAGTTTCGTGCTCTGGCAAGCGACTCGGTTGCACAGACTTAATATTGCCGTCCGGCATCGCAAACCAGACGCGCGTCCCCTGCCCGCGATCCAGCGCAATACCGATATCGCCATTAAACAACCCAAGCGCGCTGTCATTACGGGCAATCATCACCGGTCGACCTTCGTACCAACGAGAGTGCGGATGACGATGAATTTTGCGCTTCTGTTGCATAAACTGCTCAATTCGCTCATTCAGTCCAGCCACGCCAAACGGCCCTTCCCGCAGGGCGCACAAAAGCTGGTACTCATTGAACGCCTGAATGATTAAATCCGGCTCGGCACGCGCTTGCAGCAGATCCAGATAACGTCCGTAACCCGCAAGAGCTTCCTCAAGCATCGCAATATAATCTTCGCCGCTCTGTAAAAGCCGTTTGTCGATATCAGTAAAATCCTGCTGAAAAACGGTTTTCACTGCCGTTTTATCACCACGGTTGATCGCCGCAGCTAACTGACCAATGCCAGAATCGCTGCCGAAACGATAGCTTTTTTGCAGCAGGCAGAGACTGTCGCGCAAAGATGCCGCTTCTGTGCCGGTTCCTGCCGGAACGTGAGTCCCCGTCAGGCGGCTTAGCTGCCTGGCACGCTCGGCGGTAAAGCCCGCGTTGGCATAAGCGCAGATATCGCCCAGCACAGCCCCAGCCTCAACCGAGGCCAGTTGATCACGATCGCCGAGAAAGATCACTCGCGCATGATCGGGCAAGGCGTCGATCAGTCTCGACATCATAGGCAGATCGATCATTGACGCTTCATCTACCACCAGCACATCAAGATGCAGCGGGTTACCGGCATGATGACGTAAACGCTGGCTACCCGGCTGCGCGCCCAGCAATCGGTGCAAAGTGCTGGCATCTTCCGGAATGCGTTTCTTTTGTTCATCGGTCAGCGGTAACTGTCGCAAAGCCTTGCCGAGAGATTCGGTTAAGCGCGCGGCAGCTTTACCCGTTGGTGCAGCCAGACGGATACGGCAGCGTTCGCCGTCGGCCATTTGAATTAACGCTGCCAGCAACTTCGCTACGGTGGTCGTTTTACCGGTGCCAGGGCCGCCGGAAATCACCGAGATCCGCCGCGTCAGCGCCACTGCCGCCGCAACTTTTTGCCAGTTAATTTCATCGCTTACTGGAAAAAGTTTGTCCAGGGTTTGCGCCAGTAGAGCTTCATCAACCTCAATGGCATGATTCACTTCGTTGAAAAAGCGTGCCACTGTGCGCTCGTTACACCACATGCGATTCAAATAAAGACGATCGCCACAGAGGATCATCGGCGTGGGTTCATCTCCCCTGCTGACCGCTTGAGAAGCCAGCAAGCATTCTTCCCAATTTTGTAGCTCACCGATTTCACTGACACAGGTCGCCAACAGCGGATGCGACGCCTCGTTATTTTCCAGTCGTGAAAGCGGCAAACAAACGTGTCCCTCTCCGGCATCATGACTTAACAGTGCCGCCGCGAGGGTGACGGCAGGATGTTCATCTCCCGCCACGGTCAGGGCAAATTGCACATCCAGCGGGCGTAGCTGTTTGTGCTCCACAGCTTCCAGTAATTGCTTTTGCAATTTCATTACGCCTCCTCCAGGGTCATACCGGCAAACATCTCATCCATCAGGGCAATCAACCCGGCGTTGGGTCGGGTTGTGTAAATCCCCTGTTGCGGATGTTCTTTATCAACGCCACGCAGGAACAGATAAATAACGCCGCCAAAGTGGTGCTCATAGTCGTAATCAGCAATGCGATGGCGCAGATAACGATGCAGCGCCAGGGTATAAAGCTGATATTGCAGATCATAGCGGTGTGCCTGCATTGCCGCTGCCATAGCCTGTTGGGTGTAAGCCGAACTGTCTTCACCCAACCAGTTGGATTTATAGTCGAGCAGGTAATAACGCCCTTCGTGGCGGAACACCAGGTCGATAAAGCCTTTTAACATGCCACGTACCTGCATGAACTCCAGCGGCGGGCAGCCTGCGGATAGCGGGTCAAACTGGCGGATTAACGTATCAAGCTGACTGGCGATAAGCGGTTCACTAATCGGCAGATAAAACTCCATCTCCACCTGTTTATTGCGGGCGGAAAGTTGACTCAGGCTTACGCCGGTTTCATTGAGAGGTGCCTGGAGGACAGCCGTGATCCACTCGGTCAATACCGGTTCCCACTGCGATTCAAAGCCGCCGAGTTCCAGTTTTTCCCGCACCCAGTTCGGGTCAACCGGCTGGGTAAAATCCAGGTCTTCAAACAAACTGTGCAAGAACGTCCCCGGTGACGCACCGCGCGGAAACTGATGTGGTGTTAACGTCGGTTCTTCAACGACGCTGGCAACGCCTGCAGCATCGACATCCAGCCGAGGCATCAAATCCTGGGCGATACCGTGACCACGCTGTTGCAAACCAGAGTAGCTGGTGACGCGCCAGTTATCGCCGGGCAATCGTTGTAACGTCTTCGCATTCAGCTCTGCTGTAGAAACATCATTAACCTGCCAGGGTTGGTTATCACCAGTTTGTGCCGTTTGCCAGGCAATATCATCATCGCATAACGCTTCAATACAGGTGCGAAGCCCTGCCGCATCTTGCGGTTCCCCTTTTTGCAGCAAACGCCCGAGCGCACTTTGGTGGACGTCGGTGTCACCTTTTTTATCGCCACGACGGCGCACCAGCGGTGCAACGCCGAGACTGCAATGCCAAACCGAACGTGTCAGCGCCACGTAAAGCAAACGCAGATCTTCCGCCAGACGTTCGGCCTCCGCGAGGTCGACGCTTTCTGGCGCAGCATTAAGATCCAGAACTGCCTCAAACGAGTGGCGATCGTGATAAAACGCCTGCTCCTGGACGCGGAAATTGGTGATAAACGGCAGCCAGACCAATGGATATTCCAGCCCTTTCGATTTGTGGATCGTGACAATCTGCACCAGATGTTTATCACTTTCGAGACGCATTTGTTGGCTGGAGGCATTACTGTCTGGCTCGAGGATATGTTGCGATAACCAGCGTACCAGCGCATGTTCACTTTCCAGCTGCGTTCCGGCTTCTTGTAGCAGTTCGCTGATATGCAAGATATCGGTAAGACGCCGCTCACCGCCTGCCGTTGCCAGCAAGTTTTCAGCAATGTTACGCGCCGACATCAGCGCCCGCAGCATCGGCATAACGCCACGTTTGCGCCAGATTTGCCGATAACCATCGAACTCTTCGACTACCACATCCCACGCATGTTCGTCATTGTTCAGCGTTTCGATATCCAGCGCGTTCAGCCCCATCATTGACGTTGCCAGCGCACTACGCAGGGTGTTCTCACGTTCGGGCGTCATCACCGCCTGCAACAACCAAAGCATTTCCTGCGCTTCCAGAGTTTCAAAAACACTGTCGCGGTTCGAAAGGTAAACGGAAGGGATTTCCAGCAACGTTAAGGCATCGCGCACCTGGGCGGCCTCCTGGCGGCTGCGCACCAGCACACTGATGTCCGAAGCACGCACCGGACGCGCGTCGTCGCCGTTCATCAGCAACGCTTCGCCCCGCTGTCCGGCTTGTAGCCAGTCGCGGATTTGCGCAGCACATACCTGCGCCATGGTACTTTGATAATCGCCAACGCCGCAGCTTTCGCCTTCCATCAGCCACATTTTCATCGCAGGCTGTGTTTCACCTTTAAATACAAAACGTAACGCCTGATTTTTCCCGGCTGATTTCACTGGAATAAACGGTATTTCGCGAAACATGAACGCGTCATCAGTCTGGCTGAAAAGCTTATTCACGCTGTTCACCATTCCTGGTGCGGAACGCCAGTTGGTGTCTAAAGTGTAGTGGGCGTGAACTTCGCTACGCGCCTTCATATAAGTGAAGATATCCGCACCCCGGAATGCATATATGGCCTGCTTCGGGTCGCCAATCAGCAACAATGCGGTTTCCGGCTGATGGTGCCAGATACGGCGAAAAATTCGGTACTGCTGGGGGTCGGTATCCTGAAATTCATCGATCATTGCCACCGGGAATCGCGTACGGATCGCCGCTGCCAACACCTCACCGCTTTCGCTACGCAGCGCGGAATCGAGCCGACTTAACATGTCATCAAAACCCAATTCGCCACGGCGGCGTTTTTCACGCGCTACTGTTTCGCGGATCTCAGCCAATGCGCGGGTGATCACCAGATCGCGGATCGACAATGGTTCTGCAAGCAGTTGATCGATCGCCTCAAACAGTGGATGTCGCGGGGTTTCCCCCCGGCTTTCGTGCGATCTTCTAAGAAACGCTGGGAGAATTTTTCCAGCGACTCTGGCAACTGATAACTGTTGGTCTCTTCTTCTGCCCAGGCGCTGATCTTGTCGATCCATTTAGCCTGATTGCTACGGTTAAACTTGCGTCGATCAATACCAGAAGATTCGATCAGCGCATCCAGTTCACCCACTGCGTCGCGCCACTGCTGTTTTACCGTATCAATACGCGCCACAATTTGCGCGTGGCGGGAAGCCAGCGTTTCATCATCGGGCGGCGGTGCTTTGATAACCGGCGCTTCGCCTTGCAGATAACGATTAATATCGCGCAGCAACGCCTGCGGCCCTTTCCAGGTTTCAAAGACGACCTGGGCTATTTCACGCGGCAGCGGGTAGCAGTGGCGACGCCAGAAATCGGCGCAGGCCTGGTAGCGTAGCAGAGACTCATCTTCAATCAGCTGCTGCTCAAACAGCATACCGGATTCAAAGGCATTCAGGTTGAGCATGCGCTGGCAAAAACCGTGAATAGTAAAGACTGCCGCTTCATCCATCTGCCGTTCGGCTAACAACAACCACTGCGCGGCTTGCGCTTTATCGTCGATCTCTTCCAGCAGGCGTTCGTACAGTGGATTGTCGGTGGTTTCACGCAGACAGGCGATGCGCAACTCGTGGATATTGCTACGGATACGACCACGCAATTCTGCCGTGGCAGCCTCGGTAAAGGTGACCACCAGCAGTTCTTCAACGGTCAGCGGGCGGGGAAAGGCGGCGGAACCGCCTAGTCCAAGTAACAGGCGCAAATAGAGCGCCGCAATCGTAAAGGTTTTGCCTGTGCCGGCAGAGGCTTCAATCAGGCGCTCACCCTGTAAGGGCAAGCGCAAAGGATCTAGTGTCTCGGCGACATCACTCATTCTTTTCACTCATCAGGGGCATTGTTTGCTGCAACGCGCTGACGTTCTCCCACACTTTCCAGCCTTCAGGGTGTACATATTCGGCTTTCCCGTTCTGGCTGCCGGAAATCTGCGACAGAATAGCCATGCCTTGCGGCTCGACCACCGCCTGATGGAAGAAATCAGCAAGTTTTTGCGGCGTCAGCAGTTTTATCTGGGCCACGATTTTATCACGCGAATCGAAGCGCATATTGCCGCGATCGAAATCTTTACTTAACTTCGATGCTTCTTCGCCGAGCGTTTGCGGTGCCTGCAGCATCTGGGTAATTACCGCCTGCTGGATTTGCGCAAACTCATCTGGCTTCATCGCTCGCAATTTTGCCTCTGCGGTTGGGAAAAACGCCTTGTAACGCTCCCACAAGAATGAAGGCTGTTTATCATTGCTTTGCAAAAGGAAGCCCATGCCCCACTGACGCCCCACGCTCATTGGAAACGCAAACACGGCATAGCCCAATTGTTCTTCGGTACGCAACTGATTGTAGAACCACGGCTGTACGATCTGCCCCAACAGAGAGCTATAGGCTGAGCTGGTGTATTCATCGTAGCCAGTCGGTACAAATACCGCTGCCAGTGCGGAGTCGGTGCTGTTACCGGCTTTTTCAAAGATGACGGATTGTTTTTTATCGACCACTACATCTTTGTTTCGACACCACTCTGAACCATCAGCGCCCAACTGTTTTTGCACATCGCGTGCCAGCGTTGTTGCCTGGGCCTCGGTCATGTTGCCGATAACCATAAACTCTGGTCGAGCCCCTGATTTTAAGGCGTCGCGATAGGCCAGCACCTCTTTCAACGTAATGGAGGGCAAAATTTTACGCCGTTCATCTCGCGAGAAGTACGGCACTTGCGAGAGCATCTGCGCGGGCATAATCGCCTGCTCAAACGCTTTACCCTTTTCTGCGGAATCCATCATCTGGTTATACCAGGACTTCGCCTGCTCAAGCTGATCTTCCGTAGCGGTATAGCTAAAGTACCCCTCGAGCAATGCCTGGAACAGCTGCGGCAGACGCTGGGTGTAACCATTAGCATTAACCATAAGGCCGTTGTTAGCGTTGGTGGAAAAACTTATGCCACCAACCGACGCCTGGTTGCTTAACTGATCAAGCGCCAGCCCTGCGAGATAATCATTGAGCGCAAACATCACCTGATTGCGGGCGCTGTCCATGGCTTTCGGATTACGCAAAATCAGGCTGACATCAGCTTTGGGCTCGCTGGCAAAATAACGGCTTGGCGCATACACCACGCGCAGATTCGACTCATCAACAATCAGCTCTGGATGGTCGTATTTCTTCTCTGACTTAATCAGCGAGAAATCATCAGGAATATAAGGGTTAAGCTCTGGCAAAGAGAGCGCAATGTCGGCGGCTTTTTTCTGCCAGTCGGCGAAAGTTTGTGCGCTGATTTTATCGACCTGATACGGCGCATCGACAAAGTAAGCCGTTTTGTTGTGCGGCTCTTTCGGGCTGATATACCAGATACGCGCATTCTGCGGCGTCATCATCGCCAGACGTTCCTTTACTGCTTTAGCATCGTACCGATCGGCAATATTGACTGCATCCAGCGTATGCTCAACAGGAACGCGAATCATGGTATCTGCCAGCCATTCGACGTAATCCATATCACGGGTGATCGACGGATAACGGAAGTCGATATCCAGCACATTCGCCAGTTCATCGAAGTATTGTTTATCAATGCCTTTTTCACGTAACAGATTGAGATAGCTAAAAATTGCCGCCACAACCTGATCGCGATTAGCCAGGCCTTTATCGGTTAAAGACGCAGAGATCGCTAATACGCCGCTGTTGCCGTTGACGATAGGATCGGAGTTGGCGCTAATGCCCTCAACTAATCCCTGCTTTTGCAGCCAGTCAGAAAGTGTACCTGGGCTGCGATTGCCAATCAGATAGGTAATCAATTCATCGGTTTTACTACGGAACTTCGCTGAGTTGTTATCGATGCGAAACTCAACGCGCAACACTTTACGCGGCAGCGCAGGGACGTAATGAATGATAATGCCCTTTTGCGCGTCGGTGACTACCGGCACGGTGATTTCCGGTTTTTTGCTCTCTTTGTTCGGCACGCGACCAAAGGTGTCCGCCGCCATTTTTGCCAACTCCGGCAGCGGTTTATTACTGTAAATAACCGCCTTCATCAAATTGGCGGAATAGTACTTCTCGTGGAAATCTTTCAGCGCCTGCTGCACCGGATTACCAGGTTTGTCGCTTAAAGTTTCGAGGTTACCACCAGAAAACTTTGAACCGGGGTGTGCCGGGTTAATGGTTTCTGCGCTGACCTGTGCCATGCGCATCCCGTCACGCGTACGCGCCATGGTTAATTCAGCGTTCACCGCATTACGCTCACGTTCGGCATATTTCTTGTCGAGCAAAGGTTCAGCAATAGCATCGGCCAGGCGGTCTACCGCACCAGGCAAGGCGTCGTTCTCAACTTCCAGATAGAAAGCCGTGCGATACGGCGCAGTGCTGGCATTGTGACTACCGCCGTGCATTTTGAGATATTCGGCCAGACTGTCAGCCTGCGGGTACTTTTTCGACCCCATCAGACTCATATGTTCAAGGTAATGTGCCAGCCCCTGGTACGCCTCGGGATCTTCCAGCGACCCAACGGGCACCACCAGCGCCGAGAGCGATTTAACTGCCTGCGGATCAGAAACCAGCAAGACCACCATACCGTTATCCAGACGTATAGCCTGATACTGGCGGTTATCTTTATCACTTTTACGGATGGTTTCCTGAATCGGCTGCCATCCCGTTTCTGCCTGACTTAAGGGTGCCCAAAGGGCAACTAACAACAATAATGCTTTGAACCAGGTGCTGCGGGGCATTCACGGACCTCATAATCAACTTAATTTTCTGTCCAGATTCAACACGTTAACGCAAATCATCTGCCAGAATTTAATCTTGTGCTGCACGAGTCAGCCTATGTTTATATAACCATCAGTCCGTGACTGGTGCGCATCATAAAGTAAGCGGATAGATTGCGCAATTTTTATACAGCACTCATGACTGATTAAAGCGAAACAGCGGTAACAGGAAACGTTGCGACTGTTCAACGATGGCCTCCATTGTCTCTGGTGTTAATTGCCGCCAGAGCCTTTGATACCAGATATCATCACCTTCGCCACGCACCATCATGTTGCCTTCGTAAGCCTGAAGGAATTTCGTACGGGCTTTTTGCAACGTGGAATCGTCATCCAGCATGGCATCGTTTTGCGCGTCATAACAGGTTTTTAGCCACGCGCCGCCACTTTCAGGTAACACCAGCAATGGCGCGGACATCCCTTCACGATACCCCTCAATCAGTTGTGAGAGGTAATGCAAAGCCTGTTCGGCTGCAAGCGGCGGAAAACGCCACTCGCCGTCTTTGCGTAGAAAAAGGCGACTTTCACCATTACCACCGCTGGCACAGTAGACAAGGTGTTCCAGCCAAAGTTGCATTCCCTGCGCCACACTTAATAAAGAGGGACGCCAGCGCAACAGGCCATCCGGCTGCACCTGCGGCAACCAGCCAGTTATCTGCACACCGTTGCAGGCGAGATCAATTTCCATACTCTGCCCCGGCTGGCGACAGGCAATGACTCTGTCGGCAAGCTGCTGCATCTCCTGGCACTGTGTTTCCCAGAAAATTTCACCAAAAGCGCCATACGGTAAATCCCCTGCCGCCCGGAAGCGGCGGAACAAGCGTTCGGCATCATCCTGCTCAACCAGTGCATTCAATAACTGCTGATTGATTTGATAACGGCTAAGCCCTTCCAGAATAAATGGCTCGGTGTCTGGGATTTCGCTGTCTTCAGTACGGAAGTTCACCTGCAAACGCATCTGGAAGAACGCCCGCACCGGATGTGCCCAGAATCGTTGTAGCGTTTCCAGCGGCACGGTTTCCGGTAAGGTAAACGGCAGCGGCTGAACAAATTCAGAATGTGCTTTACCAGCCTGGCTGGCCGCAGGTAGCCATTCACGAGCATAGCTTTGTCGTTCGCCTGGCTGGTAGTTTTGCGGATCAAACGGCATCCGGGTATGGAGGCAAGTAAGATGCGCTTTTACCCTTGCCTCGCTTTCATCACAGTTGAGCGCTTCATCGCCCGGTAGATAATGACTTTGCCCGATGTAGTCGATCAGTTCCTGCACCAGTACCGACGGGAAACGCTCACTGTTATCCTGAATGGAACGACCGATATAGCTGATATAGAGTTTTTGCTGCGCGGAAATTAACGCTTCCAGGAACAGATAGCGGTCGTCATCGCGACGGCTACGGTCGCCACGCTTCGGTTTCTGGCTCATCAGGTCAAAGCCCAATGGCGCAAGCTGACGTGGATAAACGCCGTCGTTCATTCCCAGCAGGCAAACCACTTTGAACGGAATTGAACGCATTGGCATCAGAGTACAAATGTTAACCGGTCCGGCGAGAAAACGCTGGCTGATACGTTCTTGATCCAGACGCTGTGCCAGTTCATCACGCAATAGTGACAGCGGCACCGCGTCGCCATACTGCGCACCTAAACCTTCGGCGATAATCGCCTGCCATTGTTGTTCGATCAGCGTCATCGCCGCTTCGGTTTCCGCATCCGGCAGGAAGAAGGCGTTGAGCATATCGCGACAAACCGGCAACCACTCTTCCAGCGGACGCTCCTGTGCCAGCCCGCGACGCCAGATGTTTAGCTGCATTAGCAGTGAAGCCAGATGCCCCACCAGTTCTGCAATTAAGCCGCTCGATTCATCATAAGGTAGAACCGATTGCCACTCGCCCTGCGCGCTCTCCATCGCGTAGCCCAACAACATACGCGTCAGGCCAAATCGCCAGGTGTGTTGTCCGGTGGCGGGGAGTTCCAGCTCGCGAACGTTGTCGTCATCTATGCCCCAACGAATGCCGGATTCGTTGACCCACTGGCGTAAATAACGCAGCCCTTCTTCGGTGATGTCAAACCGCGCCGCCAGCACCGGCACATCCAGCAACGCCAGCACATCCTCTGACACAAAACGACTGTCAGGCAGTGATAACAGGCTGATAAACGCTTCCAGTACCGGATGTGACTGCCGCGCACGACGGTCGGAAATGGCGTAAGGTAGGTAACGATCCGCAGGTGCGCTACCAAACACAGCCTGAATAAACGGACTGTAGCTGTCGATATCAGCCACCATCACGATGATGTCGCGCGGAGTAAGTGTCGGGTCTTCCTCCAGCATCGCCAGCAGGCGATCGTGTAAAACTTCAACTTCACGCTGCGGGCTATGGCAAACGTGGAAGGTGATACTGCTATCCAGTGGATCAAGCGGGCGTTTGTTATCGCTACGGGAAAACACTTCGATGTTCACACCAGCAACGGCGCGGTTTTCCAGTTCCAGAATGTCAGACTGAATGTTATGCAGCAGGTTATCTGGCGTGACATCGACAAAGGCGTCCAGCTCCTGGCTGCTCTCCAGGTCAGAAAGGAGATAAATGTAGTCGCGCCCAAGCTTACCCCATGAAGCCAGCAGCGGGTTGCCGACATCCTGTTCACCATCGCTGTTAAAGAGCTGCCCGGCATTTTCGCTATCACGAAATAGCGGCAATTCGCGATCTTCAAAACTGTGTCGACGCTGACGGGTCAGCAGTTTCGCCAGATAAGCAGGATCTTTAATATCGCCCCAGTAATAACGGCAGGGGTTGGTAAACAGGAGATGGATTTCAATATGTTTACCCAGCGCCTGTAGCGCCTGGAGATAAACAGGCGGTAACGCGGAAATACCGCATATAAAGACGCGCGAAGGTAACCCCGGCGGGCAGGTCGTCGCGGACTCCAGCGTTTCGATAAAGCGCTGATAGAGATTGGCGCGGTGCCAGCGCGGTTGCCCGAGTTGATGGGTATATTCCACCAGCGCCTTCCACAACGGGGCTTGCCAGGCCTGTGCTTCTCCCAGCCCTTCAACCAAATGTCCTGTTTCCCACTGTGCCAGCCAGTCCGGACGATAGACCAGATACTGGTCAAACAGGTCCGCCGCTTTTGAGGAAAGCTGGAACAGTTTTCGCTTGTCGCTATCGTCAGTCAGATAATGCCGCAACAGGGTAAAGTCTTCGCGCTCCAGCAATTGCGGCAGCAGAGTCATCAGTTTCCAGCTCATGCTCTGTTTGTTAAAGGCGCTCTCTTTGGGGATTTCCGGTAACACCCGGACGAACATATCCCAGATAAAGCTCGCTGGCAGCGGAAAATCAATGTTTGCCGCAATACCAAACTTTTGCGACAGGGTCATTTGCAGCCACTGTGCCATACCGGTACTTTGCACCAGAATCATCTCTGGTTCGAAAGGATCGTCCAGCCGTTCGCGTTCGACAATAAACTCCATCAACGCTTCCAGCACGTCCAGACGATTGGAATGGTAGACCCTTAACATAGCGGCTCCTGACTACTGACGATTCGGGCAATGCAGGCGGGTCATCTCGCCTTCTCTGCCCCCGGGTGAAACTAGCGTAACGCTGATGCTGACACATCCCGCCTGCGATGTCTGCATTCGGTTGACCTGCCAGTTGGCAGGTGGCGAAATCGCGCGCAGTTGCGTTTGCTGCCAGCCATGCCGCCAGAGCTGTTGGTACTGGTTTCTGCTGGCAAGACTGTTCATTAATGTTCGCTGGAAACCCGATAACGCAGTGACAATCATCACCATCAACACCATCGCCAACATTACCTCCGGCAGGCTAAAGCCTTGTTGATTCTTCAGGGAAGCTGACATAACGCCCTCTCTTTCAGCGGACAAAAATCGCTCCAGCCGCGTGGCGAAAAAACAATGTTTCCATCAATGACTTCGCCTGTTCGCCACAACGAAACGCCTTCATAACCGGCAATCAATAAGGCTTCATTATCTGCCAGTAAACGCAAACAAACCTGGGCATCGGTTTCAGCGTACTGCGAGCACTGAACTGCTGGCTGCGTCTGCCAGGAGTGCATTTTTCCCCACGCCAGCGCCGACTGAACGATGGCCTGGCGGCGCAATGACTGACTTTCCATGCTCACGCGAGAGGCAAAACTGCGATCCTGTTGGCTCATTCCTTGTAATAGCAAACTACCCAAAACCAGCAGCATCAGGACCAGAGCCAGTGACGAAACACCCTTTTCGCGGTTCACAGGTTGAATCCTGTCACGCTATAGCTGGCATTCACCACGGTTTGCGGTTCAGACTTACTGGCAGCACGCATATTAACCGTCAACACCGGCGAGAAGCCGCTGACATCCTGACGTACGACCTGAAAAGTGTCGATAATGATGGCATCCGGATTAGTGACTTTATCCCAGCCCTTACCTTCACAGGATGTCGCACCGCGTAGCGTTTCCAGCACATGCTCCTTCAGACGAAATCCAATCTGGTCGGACTCTTTTACCGGTTCGCGATCCCAGATACCGTTACTGTTCGCATCCCACTGCACAATGACACAGTCACCCTGTCCGACAATTTCCAGCCCTTCGCCGGTACAGATGCCATGACAATAACCCGCCCTCTGGAGATGCTTCGCGACGGTAAATACCCGCAGCCAGATTTCATCTTCCAGCGCCAGCTTACGGGTGCTCGTTAAACTTTCACGCTGTAACGCAGGCAGAAAGCGTGCCGCCCCCAGCAACAATACGCTACTGATCGCCATAGCAATCAACACTTCCAGCAGAGAAAAACCTTGCTCTTTTACAGGCATCCTTCTGTTTCTCCTTGCTGACAAAGCCGGAGTCTTCCCCACGGCGAAACCACCAGCCACCACTCGCCCGTTGAGTTTTTGAAGCGAATATGCCCGGCCCATGCGGTATTGCGCAGGCCAAAGAAAGCAAGCGAAGGTGTCAGGTCGCTCATTTCGACTTCGGGCCAGCGTGGCACAAAGACCAATGGTGAACTGCCATGACAGGTATTGGCCCCAGCAGCGGAACTCACAAGGCACCATAACGTCCCCTCCCTGATAACGCTGATACTGTGGTCGCGGTTATGCCAGTTGGCATCTTCACGTAAATAGAGCAAATAGTCCCGCGCCTGGCTGGCGGTTTGCCATAGCCGTTGCGACTGCTGCCAGTATTGCCAGCCATAGAGTCCACTTGCGCTTAGCATGACCAAAATCAGCATCGCGACCAGCGTTTCAATCAGCGTATAACCACGTTGTGTTTTCATGCCGGCAGTATGGAGCGAGGAGAAAAAAAGACGAGGGCCAGTTTCTATTTCTTCGGCGCATCTTCCGGACTATTTACGCCGTTGCAGGACGTTGCAAAATTTCGGGAAGGCGTCTCGAAGAATTTAACGGAGGGTAAAAAAAACCGACGCACACTGGCGTCGGCTCTGGCAGGATGTTTCGTAATTAGATAGCCACCGGCGCTTTAATGCCCGGATGCGGATCGTAGCCTTCAATCTCAAAGTCTTCGAAACGGTAGTCGAAGATGGATTCGGGTTTACGTTTGATAATCAACTTCGGCAGCGGACGCGGTTCGCGGCTTAATTGCAGATGAGTTTGATCCATATGGTTGCTGTACAGATGCGTGTCGCCACCGGTCCAGACAAAATCACCCACTTCCAGATCGCACTGCTGCGCCATCATATGCACCAATAACGCGTAGCTGGCAATGTTGAACGGCAGGCCGAGGAAGACGTCACAGGAGCGCTGATAAAGCTGGCAAGAGAGTTTGCCGTCTGCCACATAGAACTGGAAGAATGCATGGCACGGTGCCAGCGCCATTTTATCCAGTTCGCCTACGTTCCACGCTGAAACAATAATGCGGCGCGAATCCGGGTCGTTTTTCAGCTGGTTCAGTACCGTAGTAATCTGGTCAATATGACGACCATCTGGCGTTGGCCAGGCGCGCCACTGTTTACCATACACTGGCCCGAGGTCGCCATTTTCATCGGCCCATTCGTCCCAGATGGTGACATTGTTTTCGTGTAGATAAGCAATGTTAGTATTGCCCTGCAGGAACCACAGCAGTTCGTGGATGATGGAACGCAGGTGGCAACGTTTGGTTGTCACCAGCGGGAATCCATCCTGCAGGTTAAAACGCATCTGATGACCAAAAATGGAAAGCGTTCCGGTTCCGGTACGGTCGTTTTTCTGTGTGCCTTCGTCGAGCACTTTTTGCATCAGTTCTAAATACTGTTTCATGGTTCCTCAGGAAACGTGTTGCTGTGGGCTGCGACGATATGCCCAGACCATCATGATCACACCCGCGACAATCATCGGGATGGAAAGAATTTGTCCCATGCTGATGTACTGCACCCAGGCACCAGTAAACTGCGCGTCGGGCTGGCGGAAAAACTCAACAATGATGCGAAACGCGCCGTAACCAATCAGGAACAAACCTGAGACAGCTCCCATTGGGCGCGGTTTACGAATATACAGGTTGAGGATAATAAACAGCACTACACCTTCCAGCAACAGCTCGTAAAGCTGTGATGGGTGGCGCGGCAGCACACCGTAAGTATCGAAAATGGATTGCCACTGCGGGTTGGTTTGCAGCAGCAAAATATCTTCTGTTCGGGAGCCAGGGAACAGCATGGCAAACGGGAAGTTCGGGTCAACGCGGCCCCACAATTCACCGTTAATAAAGTTGCCCAGACGCCCGGCACCAAGACCAAACGGAATGAGTGGTGCGATAAAATCAGAGACCTGGAAGAAGGAACGTTTAGTACGGCGGGCGAAGATAATCATCACCACGATAACGCCAATCAGGCCGCCGTGGAAAGACATGCCGCCGTCCCAGACACGGAACAGATACAGCGGATCGGCCATAAACTGCGGGAAATTGTAGAACAGAACATAACCAATACGTCCCCCGAGGAAGACGCCGAGGAAGCCCGCATAGAGTAAGTTTTCAACTTCATTTTTGGTCCAGCCGCTGCCCGGACGATTCGCCCGTCGTGTTGCCAGCCACATTGCAAAAATGAAACCCACCAGATACATCAGGCCGTACCAGTGAAGCGCCACGGGTCCTATTGAGAAAATGACCGGATCAAACTCCGGAAAATGCAGATAGCTACTGGTCATCTGTCACCACAAGTTCTTGTTATTTCGCTGAAAGAGAACAGCGATTGAAATGCGCGCCGCAGGTTTCAGGCGCTCCAAAGGTGCGAATAATAGCACAAGGGGACCTGGCTGGTTGCCGGATACCGTTAAAAGATATGTATATGATCCGCGCTATAACCCTCCGCGAATCAGCCCGCCCATGCCGCGACGCTCCATAAAGGCTGCAACCTGATGGCGAACTTCGGTCGCCAGTTGCGCTTCCAGACTACGCTGCGCAAGATTTTCTGCTTCGGCATAATCAATGCGCCGCAGCAGGTATTTTACCCGCGCTACAGAACGTCCGTTCATAGACAGATGGCGATACCCAAGCCCAATGAGGATTGCCACGCACATGGGATCGCCCGCCATTTCACCGCACAAACGGAGATCGATTCCATGTATTTCCGCTTCCCGGGCGATCATCGCCAGAGCTCGTAACATTGCAGGATGAAGACTGTCATAAATGTTCGCCACCCGGGTATTGTTGCGATCAACGGCCAGAATGTATTGAGTCAGATCGTTGGTGCCAACAGAGATGAAATCGACCCGCTTTGCCAGATGCGGCAGCATAAATACCATTGACGGCACTTCCAGCATGATGCCGATACGTGGTTTGGGAATTTCGTAACCGATCATCTCCTCGACTTCACGTCCGGCACGTTCAATCAGGCGGCGTGCTTCATCAACTTCATCGAGGCTTGTGACCATCGGCAACAGAATATTCAGGTTGCCCGTAGCGGCATTAGCACGCAGCATCGCCCGCACCTGGATCAAGAAGATCTCCGGCTGATCGAGCGTAATGCGAATCCCACGCCAACCCAGGCATGGATTCTCTTCGCTGATCGGCATGTAAGGCAGCTGCTTATCTGCTCCGACATCCAGCGTACGCAAGGTGACGGGTTTATCATTGAACATTTGCAGCATCCCCTGATACTGCGCCACCTGTTCTTCTTCCGACGGGAAACCACTTTGCAGCATGAATGGGATTTCAGTGCGATAAAGACCGATGCCATCAATACGGCTGCCCAGTTTTTCTTCATGTTCCGGGCTTAAACCAGCATTGAGCATGACTTTTATACGCTCACCGCTTTTTAACTGCGCGGGTAAATTGACGTCATCTTCCGCCAGACGGCTAAGCTCAATCTCTTCACTAATTAGCCGCTGATATTCTTGCAGCAGTACCGGCTCCGGATCGACCAGCAATTCACCGCGATAGCCATCAACGATCAGCGTCCTACGATGCAGCACCGAAGGCTGAATATCCGCGCCCATCACGGTAGGGATCCCCAGCGCACGTACCATGATCGCAGCATGGGAGTTGGCTGCGCCATCTCGCACGACAACACCGACTAAGCGATCCTGGGGCAGCTCAGCAAGAGTTGTCGCTGACAGTTCATCTGCCACCAGAATGAAACGTTCCGGCCAGGCGTTCGGCCCTTGATTAGCGTCATCAAGATGAAACAGCAATCGCTGACCCAGCGCACGTAAATCGCCAGCCCGCTCTTTGAGATAGTTATCGCTTAGCGCGGCAAACTGTTCGGCAAATTTTTCAATGACCGTTTTTACCGCCCACTCTGCCACCGAGCCTTTATCAACCTCGGCAAACAATTCGCGACGCAGCCGGGTGTCCGAAAGCAGGTGCGAGTAAAGATCGAAAATAGCCGCCGTTTCTTTTTGTGCACCGGCGGCAAAGCGTTTGCTGTAGCGGCGAAACTCGTTTGCCGCTTCTTCCAGCGCCCCGGTCAGTCGTTCGCGTTCCAGAGCCGGATCCAGCGTTGATGCCTGATACACCTGTTCCATTAAAGGTAACGTGGCATCCTGCCAGCCTTCGGCAATCGCCACACCAGGTGCTGCCGGTAATGCGCGGATTCGCGTCTGGCGATATTGCCCAAACAAGGCAGTCAACTGCGACTGAGAAAGAATAGCTGCCATCTGGGTGGCAAGCGTCACCAGGAAGGATTCTTCACTTTCGTCATACTGGCGCAACTCTCGTTGCTGTACCACCAGTACACCAAGCAACTGGCGACGTTGAATAATTGGTACGCCTAAAAACGCGCGGAAACGTTCTTCTTTTACGGAGGGGATGTATTTGAAGCTGGGGTGCTTTTGCGCATCTGCAAGGTTTATCGGTTCCGCCAGCCTGCCAACCAGGCCGACGATCCCTTCATCAAACGCGAGCGTTACAGTGCGACCGCGTGGTTTTTTCAGCCCCCGGGTCGCCATCAGGTAGTAACAACGTCGATCATGATCGGCCAGGTAGACCGAACAGACCTCGGTATCCATCGCAAGACAGATGTCGGTAACCAGAATATTTAACGCCTCATTCAGGCGTGGTGCGCTGGCTACCTTTTCGACTATTTCGCGCAGGCGAGTGAGCATAATTGGCGTGACTTAACCTCTTTTACGTCGATAAGCAGATGCGTTTTGTGGTTTTGGCGTATTTTCCTGCAGTGACATCACCACACTCGCGAACTCTTTCATTACCCTACGGTAGACATCACGTTTAAATGACACCACCTGTCTGACCGGATACCAGTAACTTACCCATCGCCAGCCGTCAAACTCTGGTGTACTGCTGGTTTGCATATTGATTTCTGCATCGCCGCTCACCAGCTGCAAGAGAAACCATTTTTGTTTTTGGCCGATACAAACCGGCTTCGTGTCCCAACGCACCAAACGTTTCGGTAATTTGTAGCGCAACCAGTTACGCGTTGAAGCAAGGATTCGAACGTCTTTGCGGCTTAATCCTACTTCTTCAAACAATTCACGGTACATCGCCTGCTCTGCGGATTCTCCGGGGTTGATTCCGCCTTGCGGAAATTGCCAGGAGTGCTGACCAAATCGCCGGGCCCACATTACCTGCCCCTGGCGATTACAAATCACGATACCTACGTTTGGGCGGTAGCCATCGTCATCAATCACCGGACTACCTCAAAATAAAGCTTTATATACGAATGATTGTTTCATACTCCAGGAAGACGGTAAACCACTCTCTGCAGGGCATTACACACTAATAACAATTGAATAACTCACAGTTATGTGCAGAGTTATAAACAGAGGAAGGGGTGGATAGCCGTTTTTATTCACCTTTTCTGTGGATAGAGTTGTGAAGAACTACGGAATTACTACGGGAAAACCCGGAGCATTCTGAATAAGCCCGATATAGACATTTTAAAATATTCATTATTAGTCAATGCATTACATGTAATTTGAGTAATGAAAAAGAGTAATTCGTGACCCAGGTCACACCTCTCATTTACGGGTTGACGAAAGATCAACCAATGCCGTATTTATCCACAGAATGTGCCACTAAGTTAAGCACTGAACCACTAAAAACTGGAGTTTCGTCGCACGTCAAGGCTGTAAATGGAAACAGTAGTGGAGGTTTTTCACAGTTATCCCAGCTTTCTGTGGATAACATGGTGTAAGATCCTGTTTATTTTCAGTGACCAGATTTGGAAAACCCGTTGCAGTGTTGCGCAACTCGATTACCGGCAACCTAAAAAGCAATATAAATCAGAGAATTGAACAACGCATGTGGAAAAAGTTACACTGCGAATATTCGGCACATAATTGCTGTTTGTTTTTTAACCAAGGTATCATGACATGTCCCAACCTCGCCCACTGCTCTCTCCTCCCGAAACTGAAGAACAGTTGTTAGCGCAAGCACAGCAACTTTCTGGTTATACATTGGGAGAACTGGCGGCACTTGTCGGGCTGGTTACGCCAGAGAATTTAAAACGCGATAAAGGCTGGATTGGCGTGTTACTGGAGATCTGGCTAGGTGCCAGCGCAGGGAGTAAACCTGAGCAAGATTTTGCTGCTCTGGGCGTGGAACTTAAAACTATCCCTGTGGATAGTCTTGGTCGTCCGCTGGAAACAACATTCGTTTGTGTTGCCCCGTTAACGGGCAATAGCGGGGTGACCTGGGAAACCAGCCACGTGCGCCACAAACTCAAACGCGTACTGTGGATACCGGTTGAAGGCGAGCGCAGCATCCCGCTGGCGCAGCGTCGCGTTGGATCACCGTTGCTGTGGAGCCCGAATGAAGAGGAAGACCGGCAGCTACGCGAAGACTGGGAAGAATTAATGGATATGATTGTTCTCGGTCAGGTTGAGCGGATTACCGCTCGTCACGGGGAGTATTTACAGATACGACCGAAAGCAGCGAATGCGAAAGCGCTTACCGAAGCCATTGGTGCCCGGGGCGAACGGATTCTGACGCTGCCACGCGGCTTTTATTTGAAGAAGAATTTCACCAGTGCGCTACTGGCCCGTCATTTTCTGATCCAGTAGCCATCGCTTTGACCTGCCGCTTTCCGGGCATATAATTACCGCTTCATTTTTTTGGCAGGGCTTTTTAGATGTTATTTGCATGGATAACCGATCCTAACGCCTGGCTTGCGCTCGGTACGCTGACGCTGCTGGAGATCGTTCTTGGGATCGACAATATTATTTTCCTTTCTCTGGTGGTGGCAAAGCTCCCCACAGCACAACGTGCTCATGCGCGCCGTCTGGGGTTGGCGGGAGCCATGGTTATGCGTCTGGCGCTGCTGGCATCAATCGCCTGGGTTACGCGCCTGACGAATCCGCTTTTTACAATATTCAGTCAGGAAATTTCCGCCCGTGATTTGATTCTGCTTCTGGGTGGCTTGTTCCTTATCTGGAAAGCCAGCAAGGAAATCCACGAATCCATTGAAGGTGAAGAAGAAGGGCTGAAAACACGCGTTTCATCATTCCTCGGCGCTATCGTGCAGATTATGCTGCTGGATATTATCTTCAGCCTCGACTCGGTGATTACCGCTGTGGGTCTGTCAGATCACCTGTTTATTATGATGGCCGCCGTGGTGATTGCCGTAGGCGTGATGATGTTCGCCGCGCGCTCGATTGGTGATTTTGTCGAACGCCATCCTTCGGTAAAAATGCTGGCGCTCTCTTTCCTGATTCTGGTCGGCTTTACCCTGATTCTGGAAAGTTTCGACATCCACGTACCGAAAGGTTACATCTACTTCGCGATGTTCTTCTCTATTGCGGTTGAAAGCCTCAACCTGATTCGCAACAAAAAGAACCCGCTCTGATACTCCGTACGCTCTTCTGCGGGAGGGCGTACTCACTCCTGTTACCCTCACAGTTTAAGATTTTCCTGCTTTCAAGATATATAACGTCGGTTTATAAACAGACTATTATCATAGGTGGGCCAAATCGAGGATAACCGGATGAAAAAATGGGCAGTAATAATTTCTGCAGTCGGACTGGCGTTTGCTGTTTCCGGGTGTTCCAGTGATTACGTCATGGCGACCAAAGATGGCCGTATGATTTTGACCGATGGAAAACCTGAAATTGATGATGATACCGGGCTGGTGAGTTATCACGATCAGCAAGGTAACGCGATGCAAATTAACCGTGATGATGTTTCGCAAATTATTGAACGTTAACAAATAAGGTCAGCATCCGGCTGGCCTTAAGATTTTTCTCTTTCCCTTTTCCCTTCCCTCTGCCATTTTTATATTCCTTATGTCGTGATTATAAAAAGGAAACGGCTATGCAATATCACCGTATACCCCACAGTTCGCTGGAAGTCAGCACGCTGGGGCTTGGCACGATGACGTTTGGTGAACAGAACAGCGAAGCCGACGCCCACGCACAACTCGACTATGCCGTTGCTCAGGGCATTAACCTTATCGACGTTGCCGAAATGTACCCAGTACCTCCGCGCCCCGAAACGCAAGGGTTAACCGAAACCTACGTCGGCAACTGGCTGGCGAAACATGGCAGCCGCGAAAAGTTAATTATCGCCTCCAAAGTGAGCGGACCGTCGCGCAATAATGACAAGGGCATCCGCCCGGATCAGGCGCTGGACCGGAAGAATATCCGCGAAGCGTTGCATGACAGCCTCAAGCGCCTACACACTGATTACCTCGATCTTTATCAGGTGCACTGGCCGCAGCGCCCGACCAACTGCTTCGGCAAACTCGGTTATAGCTGGACGGATTCTGCGCCTGCGGTTTCGCTGCTGGATACGCTGGACGCACTGGCAGAGTACCAACGCGCGGGAAAAATTCGTTATATCGGCGTGTCGAACGAAACTGCATTTGGCGTAATGCGCTACCTGCATCTGGCGGACAAACACGATCTGCCGCGTATTGTCACCATTCAGAACCCTTACAGTCTGTTAAACCGCAGTTTTGAAGTAGGTCTGGCAGAAGTCAGCCAGTATGAAGGGGTCGAACTGCTGGCCTATTCGTGCCTGGGTTTCGGCACGCTGACCGGGAAATATCTCAATGGTGCAAAACCCGCTGGCGCACGTAATACGCTCTTTAGTCGGTTCACCCGCTATAGCGGTGAGCAAACGCAAAAAGCCGTCGCGGCGTATGTTGATATCGCCAGACGTCATGGCCTGGACCCTGCTCAGATGGCGCTCGCGTTTGTACGCCGTCAACCGTTTGTTGCCAGCACTCTGCTGGGCGCAACCACGATGGATCAGCTGAAAACTAACATCGAAAGTTTGCATCTGGAGTTAAGCGAAGACGTATTAGCTGAAATTGAAGCGGTGCATCAGGTTTATACTTATCCGGCACCATAAGATTAACGCCGGTTAAAACCGGCGTTAAATATTAATGACGGCGCTGCCAGATCCACAGCGCCGTTATTGCCAGCGCAAACAGCGCACCGAAGCCAATGCCAATGGGCACGACCGGGATGCCTATCATTACCGCCAGCGAGTAAATGCCCAGCATCAACAACATGGCGCTGTTTTCGCCAAGGTTTTGTACTGCAATCGCATTCCCCGCCCCGACGCTTTTTTTACCCCGCTCCTGTAGCAACGCATTGAGCGGAACGACAAAAAAGCCCCCCAACACGCCAATCAGCATCAACAAGGCATAGGCTGGCAGCAGCTCGTGTTGCAGGGAGAAAATCAGTACCACCACGCCAATCAAAATCCCGGCTGGCATACAGCGTGACACGGTTTCCAGCGTAACCAGCTTCGCTGCCGCACCTGCGCCAACCACGATACCAATCGCTACCATCGCGTTGAGATAGGTCGGCGTAGCGTTATCGGTAATGCCCAGCGCCACCGGTACCCACAGCACCAACAGGAAACGCAGCGTGACACCCGCTCCCCAGAATAAACTGGTGCCCACCAGCGAAAAACGCGTTTCACCATTGCGCCATAGCGAGGTGCAGGCATTCAGGAAACTGCGGGTCATGTTGATGAGATTCCAGGACTGCCCCGGACGCGCCGCCGCCAGTTTGGGAATGTAGATATTGGCAACGACCGCACCACCGTAGGCCAGTGCGCATGCGGCCAGGGCGACGAGGACATGCCAGTCAGCCAGCACACCACCGGCTACGGAACCGAGTAAAATCGCCGCTATGGTAGAAGCTTCCATTAAACCGTTAGCTTTTACTAACTTACTACCCGTGGTTAATTCGCCGAGAATACCGTATTTCGCCGGTGAATAGGCTGCAGCACCAACACCCACCAGCGTATAGCCGAGAAACGGATTGATACCAAAGCAGATACTGGCTGCGCCCAGCAGCTTCAGGCCGTTGGTAAACATCATCACCCGGCCTTTGGCGAAGCTATCCGCCACCTGCCCGACAAACGGCGCAAAAAGAATGTAAGCACCTACAAACACCATTTGCAGGATGGGCTGGCTCCACTCCGGATAGAACTGCGCTTTCAGTAACGCCAGAGTGGCAAACAGTAGCGCGTTATCGCCAAACGCAGAGAGAAACTGCGCCACGATAACCGCTTTCATCCCCTTCGACCACAACGAAGTGTTAGTGTGCACTGACTCACTCATCGTGTTGTTCCGCTTCGTCTACCCAGCTTTTCAACGTGACAAAGTCAGGTTTGCCGCTGCCAAGTAATGGCATCTGTTTCAGATAGCGAATATCGCGCGGTACAGCAAGCTCCGGCACGCCGTGCTCGCGGGCATACTGTTGCAACTTATCGCGCGTCAGTTCGTTATCTGTGGTGAAAAGCACCAGTGCCTCGCCTTTGCTGGCATCGCTCTTAATCGCAGTGGCATGGACTTTATCTGGCGAAACACCAAGTGCCAGTTGTTCCACCATTTCCAGCGACACCATTTCGCCTGCAATTTTGGCAAAGCGTTTTGCGCGGCCCTGAATCTGCACAAAGCCCTGCTCGTCAAAACGCACAATATCGCCAGTGTCATACCAGCCGCGCTCCATTTCGCCGCGAACATTCTCGGCGGTGGGCACTTCCAGTACACCTGGCTTCTCCACCCGCAGATAGCCGTTCATTATGTTCGGCCCTTTCAGTTGCAGGCGTCCGCCCTCTTCGATACCAGGGACCGACAACAGGCGCGCATCCATTCCTGGTAGAATACGCCCTACCGTACCGGGTTTCGCCGCCATCGGTACGTTGATAGAAACGACAGGCGCGCATTCGGTCACACCGTAGCCTTCAAGGATGCGCAGGCCAAATTTATCCTGCCAAAGCTGTTTGGTACTTTCTTGTAGTTTTTCTGCGCCTGCCACCACATAGCGTAGACGATAGAAGTCATACGGGTTGGCGAAACGCGCGTAGTGACCGAGGAAAGTCGAGGTACCGAACAACACGGTGCAACTGCGGTCATACACCAACTCCGGCACAATACGGTAATGCAGCGGGCTTGGATAAAGAAACACTTCTGCACCTGTGAGCAGTGGCGTAAACAGGCCTACCGTCAGCCCAAAGGAGTGAAACAGCGGTAACGCCGACATAAAGCGATCGTTGGTGGTGAAGTCGGCAATCGTTTTAATCTGCTCGACATTCGCCAGAATGCTTTTATGGCTATGGACGACGCCTTTCGGATGGCCTTCAGAACCGGAGGTAAAAAGGATCAGCGCCTCTTCTTCCGGCTGCTGTTTAACCTGTGCCAGACGCGGCATCAGCAAATGAGCGAAGATCCATACTTTGTCGGCAGTGGTGACATCTGCTTTTAAATCTTCCAGATAGACCCAGCGCACCTGAGTAAGTTGCTCCGGCAGATGCCAGAGTTTGCCTTTATCGAGAAACTGGCGGGAAGTGAAGATGGTTTTGATTTCAGCCGCCGTAATAGCACTGGTCAGCCCCTTTACCCCAGCAGTGTAGTTCATCATTGCGGGAATGCGGCGACGGGCGATGGCCCCAAAAATCACTGCCGCACTGATGCCTGCATTGGGCAGCATTAAGCCGATGCGTTCGCCTTCAACACTGTATTTTTCAAGGATGCGTCCAACAAACAGCGTTTTCGTAAGCAATTTGCGATAGGAGTCTGGGGTAAAATTGACGTCTTCGACACATTTCTTCCCGGCTCCGAAGCGGTACATTGCACTCAGTAAAGATTCGTACAGCGTTTCACGCGGGCGCACCGCCATTCGCGCTTCCATCATTATTTGATGCAGCATTTCGCCAGCGATTTTGCGACGGTCACGGGCACGCGGCGCATCCGGCATCTCCACCTGCGTTGGTGGCAAAATATGCAGAGTAATTTGCGGGAACAAGCGACGTTTAACCAGACCTTTCAGGCGGCTGAAGTGCGTAAGTTCCGCCCCTTCAATACGCACAGGAATAACCGTTGCACCAGACTTCGCCGCGACAAAACCCGCGCCATCGTAGATTTTCATCAGCGAGCCTGTAGTGGTGATGCGTCCTTCAGGGAAAATCACCACTGGTCGGCCCTGTTCCACCAGACGTACCAGATGTTTAATAGCCATAGGTTGCGTCGGGTCGAGAGGAACAAAGTCGATAAATGATTTCAGCCAACGCATATACCACTGTTGGCTTATTGAGGTGTAAACGGCAAATACCGGACGTACGGGTAAAAACAATGCCAGCAGTATGCCATCAATAAAAGAGACGTGATTAGGCGTGATTAGAACGCGCTCGCCCTTCAGTGCCTGGGTGTCACCCGTAACGCGAACGCGATACAAAACACGGCACAAATTTCGAAAAAAGCTAAAAAGCATTCCAACTCCCTTTGCTCTGATTCAGTAAAAGCGAATGGAGGGAGATTACACGAGATAAAGAACGCGAGCGACAGTAAATTAGGTGCGAAAAAAAACCTGCGCATCCGCGCAGGTTGGTGCAAGAGACAGGGTACGAAGAGCGTACCGAATAATCTCACCAATCAATACCTCTGGGATCTTGATTGTGGTCTGCACGACGACTCTTCGCCAGCGAGAAAACGCAAAGGAATGAAGGGAAATGCAACGAGGTGTGTAAATTGTCGGTTACTGTTACAGTTTGATGACCGGCAAAAAAAAACCTGCGCATCTGCGCAGGCTGGTGTAATTCATGTGCTCAACCCGAAGTTGACTTCACCTATCAATACCTCTGGGATCACCACTTTAGCAACCTGAAGCCAAACGCCACCAGCGGTCAATCGCAACAGCGTTTCGCAAAGTGTAACCAAAGGTTTGCAATCTCTTTTTTTGTCTTACTTATTTGCGTTTGGCTCACATTCCCACGATGAAAACACGCCGCCCCTTGAACCAACGGGCGTTTTCCGTAACACTGAAAGAATGTAAGCGTTTACCCACTAAGGTATTTTCATGGCGACCATAAAGGATGTAGCCCGACTGGCAGGCGTTTCAGTCGCCACCGTTTCCCGCGTCATTAATAATTCACCCAAAGCCAGCGAAGCGTCCCGGCTGGCTGTGCATAGTGCAATGGAGTCTCTTAGCTATCACCCGAACGCCAACGCCCGTGCGCTGGCGCAGCAGACCACTGAAACGGTCGGTCTGGTCGTTGGTGATGTTTCCGATCCGTTTTTCGGTGCAATGGTGAAAGCGGTCGAACAGGTGGCTTATCACACCGGTAATTTCTTATTGATTGGCAACGGTTACCACAACGAACAAAAAGAGCGTCAGGCTATTGAGCAACTGATCCGCCATCGCTGTGCTGCGTTGGTCGTCCATGCCAAAATGATCCCAGATGCTGATTTAGCCTCATTAATGAAACAAATGCCCGGTATGGTGCTGATCAACCGTATCCTGCCTGGCTTTGAAAACCGTTGTATTGCTCTGGACGATCGTTACGGTGCCTGGCTGGCAACGCGTCATTTAATTCAGCAAGGTCATACCCGCATTGGTTATCTGTGCTCTAACCACTCTATTTCTGACGCCGAAGATCGTCTGCAAGGGTATTACGATGCCCTTGCTGAAAGTGGTATTCCGGCCAATGACCGGCTCGTGACATTTGGCGAACCAGACGAAAGCGGCGGCGAACAGGCAATGACCGAGCTTTTGGGACGAGGAAGAAATTTCACTGCGGTAGCCTGTTATAACGATTCAATGGCGGCGGGTGCGATGGGCGTGCTCAATGATAATGGTATTGATGTACCAGGTGAGATTTCGTTAATTGGCTTTGATGATGTGCTGGTGTCACGCTATGTGCGACCGCGCCTGACTACCGTGCGTTATCCAATCGTGACGATGGCGACCCAGGCTGCCGAACTGGCTTTGGCGCTGGCGGATAATCGCCCTCTCCCGGAAATTACTAATGTATTTAGTCCGACGCTGGTACGTCGCCATTCAGTGTCAACTCCGTCGCTGGAGGCCAGTCATCATGCAACCAGCGACTAACCGCAGTTAAAGCAATTCCAGCGCCAGTAATTCTTCGATGGTCTGGCGACGGCGAATCAACCGCGCCTGACCATTATCAAACAGAACTTCTGGTAACAGCGGACGGCTGTTGTAGTTGGATGACATTGATGCGCCATATGCCCCTGTATCATGCAGTACCAGATAATCACCCGCCTTCACTTCCGGCAAGGCGCGGGTTTCAACATTTCCCCCTTCCTGCTGGGTAAAGACATCGCCCGATTCACATAACGGCCCGGCGACGACGGTTTCCACCGTTGGCGCGTGTTCCAGAGAACGACCATCAGCTGCCAGGGCACTGATATGGTGGTAACTACCGTACATTGCCGGGCGCATCAGATCGTTGAACCCGGCATCAACCAGCACAAAGTGGCGGCTACCCATTTGTTTGACGCTCCGCACCTGAGTAATTAACACGCCAGACTGCGCTACCAGAAAGCGACCCGGTTCAATTTCCAGTTTCACAGGGTGGCCCAAATGGCTGGCGATTTGCTCACGCGCGGCATTCCACAGACCATAATAATGCTCGGTATCAACCGCCTCTTCACCCTGTTGATAAGGAATAGAAAGCCCACCGCCTGCAGAAATAGCCTGTAAATCCTGACCGAATTCGATGACCTGACGTACCATAGCACCACACACCTGTTCCAGATGGGCATAATCAACGCCAGAACCAATGTGCATGTGAATGCCGACCAGCTGCAGATGATGACGTTGTATCACGTCCAGTGCGGCGGGCAGATCGGTGTACCAGATACCGTGCTTGCTGTTTTCGCCACCGGTATTGGTTTTTTGGCTATGTCCGTGACCAAACCCCGGGTTAACGCGCAGCCATACCCGATGCCCTGGCGAAACCTGGCCCAGTTGGTCGAGCATATCAACAGAACCCGCATTCACCGGAATTTGCAATTCACTGACGCGTTCAAGCGTCGCCTGATCGATAACATCTGCCGTAAAAACAATATCATCGGGGTGCGTTTGCGGATTGTAACCCGCCGCCAACGCACGCTCTATTTCGCCTAACGAGACGGAATCCACTTTCACGCCCTGCTCACGCATTAAGCGCAAAATATGAATATTGGAACAGGCTTTCTGTGCAAAGCGCACCACATCAAACTGTTTCAGCGCTGCAATCTGCCCACGAATAATTTGCGCATCGTAGACCCACACCGGGCAGCCAAATTCTGCGGGCAAACGCAGCAGATTTTCGGCGGTGAGATCGGTATCGGTGCTGAACAGTGAATGTGGCATAGCAAACTCCAGATAAGTGCTTTTTTTATGATTACGCCACATCATAAAAAGAATAAAAAATATCGATTTATGTCGAGTCTATGCAAAAATGATATGGATTACCGGATTGCGAGAGAGCGCTAATGGCCGCCGTTAACTTACGTCATATTGAAATTTTTCATGCGGTAATGACCGCCGGAAGTCTGACTGAGGCGGCACACCTGCTACACACCTCACAGCCAACCGTCAGCCGCGAACTGGCGCGCTTTGAGAAGGTGATCGGGCTGAAATTGTTTGAGCGCGTACGTGGACGATTACATCCTACCGTGCAAGGACTGCGTCTGTTTGAAGAAGTGCAACGATCCTGGTACGGACTGGATCGCATTGTCAGCGCCGCAGAAAGTCTGCGCGAGTTTCGCCAGGGAGAACTGTCTATTGCCTGCCTGCCGGTCTTTTCGCAATCTTTTTTACCGCAGCTCCTGCAACCCTTTCTGGCACGTTATCCCGATGTCAGCTTAAATATCGTGCCCCAGGAATCACCGCTACTTGAAGAGTGGCTCTCGGCCCAGCGTCATGATTTAGGACTCACTGAGACGCTCCATACGCCTGCGGGAACAGAACGTACCGAATTACTCTCTTTAGATGAAGTGTGTGTGTTACCTCCGGGTCATCCGCTGGCGGTAAAAAAGGTATTAACGCCAGAAGATTTTCACGGTGAGAACTACATCAGCCTTTCCCGTACTGACAGCTATCGCCAGTTGCTGGATCAATTGTTTACGGAGAATCAGGTTAAACGACGCATGATCGTAGAAACCCACAGTGCCGCGTCAGTCTGCGCAATGGTACGGGCGGGGGTAGGTGTTTCGGTGGTTAACCCGCTCACCGCACTGGATTATGCGGCAAGCGGTTTAGTGGTGCGGCGGTTCAGTATTGCGGTTCCGTTCACCGTCAGCCTGATCCGCCCCCTGCACCGCCCGTCATCAGCGCTGGTTCAGGCGTTTAGTGAGCATTTACAAGCGGGGTTACCGAAACTGGTCACTTCTCTTGACGCGATTTTGTCGTCAGCTACGACAGCATAAAAGCGACAGCATCCTCGGCATGGATCGCCGCAGTATCAAACACAGGCAAAACACTGCGCTCTTCTGGCACCAGTAAACCAATTTCTGTGCAGCCAAAAATGACGCCCTGTGCGCCCTGTTCTGCAAGGCGAGCAATCACTTGCGCATAATAAGCGCGTGACGCTTCGGTAAATTGCCCCAGACACAGTTCTTCAAAAATAATCTGATTAATCTTCGCCCGTTCATCCGCTTCAGGAATAAGACAGTTGATGGAAAATTGTTCCGTCAGCCGCCCGCGATAAAAATCCTGTTCCATGGTGTAACGCGTACCCAGCAGCGCCACACGAGTCATTCCTGCCCCGGTAATTGCACGTCCAGTGGCGTCCGCTATGTGTAAGAAAGGCAGAGAGCAACGAGACTCAATGACATCCGCCACTTTATGCATCGTATTGGTACATAACACAATGCCTTCTGCGCCCGCCCGCTGTAAGCCAAACGCCGCCTCAGCCAGAATATCCCCGGTTTTGTCCCACTCACCGCGACGCTGGCACTCTTCTATTTCATGAAAATCGACGCTATGTAGCAGCACTTGCGCAGAGTGAAGCCCACCAAGCCGCTGTTTAATGCCTTCATTTATCAAACGATAGTAAGGAATAGTGGATTCCCAACTCATTCCTCCCAGCAAACCAATTGTTTTCATTCCTCTCTCCTGATGTGTGTTACCGCAACAAGGCTGAATAAGGAACGAGACAAACGCCTCAACGGCCAGGTGCCCAATCTCTATTAACGAAAAAAGGGCCGGATGTACAGCACATCCGGCCCGTGAAATCAGACGCCGATATTTCTCAACTTCTCGCCTGCCATCAGTTTGCGTTCGATATGTTCCAGGGTGACATTTTTGGTTTCCGGAATGAGCCAGAAAGTGATGCCCACAAACGCAATGTTCAGCGCAGTGTAGAGCCAGAACGTACCGGCAGCGCCAATGCTGTCGAGCAGCGTCAGGAAGGTCGCGCCGATAATCATATTCGACACCCAGTTCGTGGTGGTCGAACAGGTAATACCGAAATCGCGGCATTTCAGCGGCTGAATTTCAGAGCACAGGATCCACACCACTGGCGCGGCGCTCATCGCATAACCGGCAATACACATCATCGTCATGCCAACAGAGAGCCATGACAGGCCACTGGAAGCCGTGCCGTTATCAAACTGCATCAGACAATAGCCCAGCACCAGAGTGCCTAACGCCATCACGCTGAAACCAATTTTCAGAGCCGGTTTACGCCCTGCTTTATCTACCGTAAACACCGCAATAAAGGTGGCGAACATAAAGGTCAGCCCTACGACCAGAGTCGCAATCATCTGTTGTTCTGTCGTCGTAAAGCCCGCCATTTTGAAGATACGTGGCGCGTAGTACATGATGATGTTCATACCGGTAAACTGCTGCATCGCCTGCAACAACATACCGAGAAACACAGCACGACGGACGTTACGGTTGATCTTAAACAGTGCCCAACCGCCCTGTTTTAACTTCAGGCTTTCACGAATTTCGTTGAGTTCTTCTCGCGCTTTTTCCGACGTATCGCGCAGCATACGCAATACTTCTTCCGCCTCAATATGACGCCCCTTTTCCGCCAGCCAGCGCGGGCTATTTGGCAGGAAGACCACCAGAATAATCAGCAGGACTGCTGGTAAAGCAAGAACCCCCAACATTGCGCGCCAGTTACCGCTATAACTGAACGCTGTATCGGATAAAAACGCCAGCACGATGCCGAGTGTGACCATCAACTGGTACATACTGATCATCTTACCGCGAACGTTTTCACTTGCCATTTCAGAAAGATACAGAGGAGCGGTGTAAGAGGCGATCCCGACAGCAATGCCCAGCACCACACGAGCGGCGATTAACATCTCTACGCTGGTCGCAAAAGCGGACCCTATCGAGCCGAGCACAAACAGGATGGCCCCCGCCATCAGGCTGTATTTACGCCCCAGGCGGAACGACAGCCAACCATTAAACAGCGCACCAATTGCTGCGCCGAGCATCATGCTACTGACCACCCATTCCTGCAAACGGCTGGTCAGCACAAAGTGATCGGTAATGAACGGCAACGCTCCGGCGATTACGCCGATATCAAGACCAAATAACAATCCTGCGACCGCAGCAGCTACCGAAACAAACATATTCATACGCCGCGTATCCCGCAAAGAACGTGGCGTTAAAGCAGATTCCGTATTGATAGTAACCATTTTTTCCTGCCAGCAGAGAGTAAGACATAGTGAAAAAATACGTGAACAATTCACACAGGTGTCAGGTCGGAAACAGCATAAATATGGATTAAATTGCTGCGACATGTCGTTATGTGATGGATATTCCAATTTTCAAATTAAGTTGAATTATTGAGATTATTATTAACCAACTAATTTTAAAGAAGATAAAATTCATAAAGTTCATTAATTGATAATTGATATGGATTATTTCATAACCATGATATGGATTATGATGATCTACAGGTATAAAAAACCCTGCCATGCGGCAGGGTCATAAAAGTAAGAAGAATGAATTAACGCGCCAGCCAACCGCCATCCACGGCAATGGTATAACCATTCACATAATCTGAAGCGCTGGAGGCAAGGAACACTACCGGCCCCATCAGGTCACTCGGCAGTCCCCAACGGCCAGCTGGAATGCGGTCGAGAATTTCCGCGCTACGTTGTTCATCTGCCCGCAGTTGTTGAGTATTGTTGGTCGCCATGTAACCCGGAGCTATCGCATTAACATTAATGTTGTGTTTAGCCCATTCGTTCGCCATCAATCGCGTCACGCCCATCACACCGCTTTTTGATGCGGTATAAGAAGGCACACGGATCCCGCCCTGGAAGGAGAGCATTGACGCGATATTGATAATCTTGCCGCCATTGCCTTGCGCGATAAAGTGTTTCGCCGCTGCCTGAGACATGAAGAATACGCTCTTGATATTCAGGTTCATGACATCGTCCCAGTCCTTTTCGCTGAACTCGAGAGCGTCTTCGCGGCGAATCAATCCGGCGTTATTCACCAGGATATCAATATGACCAAACTCCGCTACCGCGCGATCCAGCAGTGCTGGAATACCATCAATCTTTCGCAGATCGGCGGTCAGGCTTAAAAAACGACGCCCCAGCGCTGTGACCTGCTTGATGGTTTCAGTCGGTTCAACGATGTTAATGCCAACAATGTCACAGCCCGCTTGCGCCAGCCCCAACGCCATCCCCTGGCCCAGTCCAGTATCACAACCAGTGACGACCGCAACTTTACCTTCGAGAGAAAATGCACTTAAAATCATAACAATACCTTATTCGTTTATGCCGACAACTAGCGCAAATCTTTAACGGCCACATGGTCCATATCATCAAAGACCTGGTTTTCACCGACCATGCCCCAGATAAAGGTATAAGCTTTGGTTCCGACGCCGGAATGAATCGACCAGCTCGGGGAGATCACCGCCTGCTCGTTATGCATCACAATGTGACGCGTTTCTTGCGGCTGCCCCATCATGTGGAAAACGCAGGCGTCATCATCCATATTGAAATAGAAATAAACTTCCATCCGGCGCTCGTGGGTGTGACACGGCATGGTGTTCCACAAGTTACCCGGAGCCAGCTCCGTCAGCCCCATACTCAATTGGCAGGTTTCCAGCACATCCGGGACAAAATATTTGTTAATAGTGCGACGGTTACTGGTGAGGTTATCGCCTAACGTGACTGGAGATACTTCGTCCGGTGTGACTTTTTTGGTGGGATACGTCGTATGCGCGGGTGCGCAATTGTAATAAAACTTTGCCGGAGTGGCGGTATCAATACTGGCAAAGACAACTTCTTTTGCACCTTTACCCACATACAGGGCGTCGCGGTGACCGATTTCATAGCATTGGCCATCGACAGTAATCGTACCGGCACCGCCAATATTGATAACACCTAACTCGCGACGTTCAAGGAAATAGCTTACGCCGAGTTGTTTACCAACTTCCCCGCCAACGGAAACCGTTTTAGTTATCGGCATAAAGCCGCCAACAATAATTCGGTCAATGTGGCTGTAAACCATGGTGTACTCATCGGCGACAAATACCTTTTCAACCAAAAATTCATTGCGCAGCCCTTGGGTATCCAGCGTTTTTGCGTGCGCACTGTGGATGCTCTGTCTTACGTCCACATCAACCTCCGATAATCAGTGAAGCGTGAAAATAGAAAACGATAGTGAAACACTGTTTCGTTTTCTCTATAAAGGGATGATATGCCCATGGGCTAGGGTTTTCAATTAAAAATAAAACAATGTTTCATTTTTAAGTTAAGGATTAAAAAAAGTGCAGTGTCGATCACGAATATGTCATGAGAATGGAAAAATGAGGGAGCCCAGAAAATGTATGTCGACTTGCCAGCCATCATTATTCAACAGATTAATGACGGCAGATATTTATCGGTAAGGAGGAAATGCAGAGCTATTCGTCACGTTCAATGGTCAATGCCACACCCTGGCCCCCGCCGATACAAAGCGTTGCCAGTCCTTTGCGGGCATTACGTTTCACCATTTCATGAACCAGAGAAACCAGGATTCGGCAACCGGAAGCGCCTATCGGGTGACCAAGTGCGATCGCACCACCATTGACATTGACCCGACGCTCATCCCACTCAAGCATCTTGCCAACCGAAAGCGCCTGTGCAGCAAACGCTTCATTAGCCTCGATAAGATCGACATCAGCCAACTGCCAGCCTACACGCTCCAGGCAACGGCGGGTCGCATACACCGGCGCAATTCCCATCAATGCCGGATCTACACCAACGCTGGCAAATGCGCGAATGCGGGCCAGCACGGGTAAATTCAACGCTCGTGCTTTGGCTTCGCTCATCATCATTACCGCAGCTGCGCCATCGTTTATGGATGATGCATTACCCGCTGTCACAGAACCGAGACTATCAAATGAAGGATTTAAACGGGCTAAACCTTCTGCACTGGCGTCAGTGCGTGGCTGTTCATCGGTATCAACAACCAACGTCTGACCGTTACTTTGGGTCATTACCGGGACGATCTCATCTTTAAATCGTCCGGCGTCAATCGCCGCTCGCGCTTTTTGTTGCGAGCTAAGTGCGTAAGCATCCTGCAATTGACGGCTGATGCCATATTCGCGAGCCAGATTTTCGGCGGTGACACCAATATGATAATCATTGAAGGCATCCCATAACCCATCATGCACAAGACTGTCAACCAGCTGGCTATTGCCAAGCTGTGCACCGGTGCGGCTATCAGTCAGAACATGTGGTGCGCGGCTCATGTTTTCCTGGCCACCGGCGATGACAATATCAGCCTCGCCACACTGTATCGCCTGAGTAGCCAGATGCAGTGCTTTAAGTCCGGAACCGCAGACGTCATTAATCGTGATTGCAGAAACGCTATTAGGCAGACCACCTTTAATAGCCGATTGCCTTGCCGGATTCTGCCCTGCCCCTGCAGTCAACACCTGACCAAGAATTACTTCATCCACCGCATATGCAGGAACGCCGGTACGTTCTATTAACGCTTTCACGACCAGACTACCAAGTTCCACGGCGGAATGACCCGCTAACGCACCGCGAAAGCAGCCGATAGGTGTCCGTAACGCCCCGACAATCACAACGTCTTTCATCACAACCTCGCACCAATTAACAGTGCAATAGTAAATGATTGTTAATTACAGTTATCTTAATTGTTTAAAAAAAGTGATTTTTATCACAAAGGAAATATGCCTGAGCAGTAGTCAGAGTCATAACTGGCACGTAAGGTTTGCAACCACTAACCCACCAATAGAGGGGTAGATAGGGCGTTAATCTCCCATACTTAACCTGGTTTATGGTAAATTGCCCTCCATTTTGTTTAATTTGTAGATGATACGTTCAGATAATGTCTAATATTTGGTCTAAAGAAGAAACTCTGTGGAGTTTCGCGCTCTACGGCACAGCCGTTGGTGCAGGCACGCTCTTCCTTCCTATTCAGTTAGGTTCGGCAGGGGCTGTGGTCCTGTTTATTACTGCTCTGGTCGCCTGGCCTTTAACATATTGGCCACATAAAGCCTTATGCCAGTTCATCCTCTCATCGAAAACATCAGCAGGTGAAGGGATAACGGGCGCAGTAACACACTACTATGGCAAGAAGATTGGTAATCTGATTACCACGCTGTACTTCATCGCCTTTTTTGTCGTCGTGTTGATATATGCAGTGGCAATTACCAACTCACTTACGGAACAGCTGGCAAAGCATATGGTTATTGATCTTCGCATCCGTATGTTGGTGAGTCTGGGTGTTGTATTAATCCTGAATCTCATTTTTCTGATGGGACGCCATGCAACCATTCGGGTAATGGGTTTTTTGGTATTCCCATTGATTGCCTATTTCTTATTTCTTTCCATTTACCTTGTCGGTAGTTGGCAACCTGATCTATTAACGACCCAGGTAGAGTTCAATCAGAATACCCTTCACCAGATATGGATATCGATTCCCGTGATGGTTTTCGCCTTTAGCCATACGCCCATTATTTCTACGTTTGCCATAGACAGACGTGAAAAATATGGCGAACACGCTATGGATAAATGCAAAAAAATTATGAAAGTCGCTTATCTCATCATCTGCATAAGTGTACTGTTCTTTGTCTTTAGCTGCCTGCTTTCTATTCCACCTTCGTATATTGAAGCGGCTAAAGAAGAAGGGGTCACCATTTTATCGGCGCTTTCTATGCTGCCGAACGCCCCAGCATGGCTGTCAATTTCCGGGATTATTGTCGCAGTAGTTGCGATGTCGAAATCATTCCTGGGTACGTACTTTGGCGTTATTGAAGGTGCCACGGAGGTCGTCAAAACAACACTACAGCAGGTTGGTGTAAAGAAAAGTCGTGCATTTAACCGCGCACTATCAATTATGTTGGTATCGCTGATCACCTTCATTGTTTGTTGCATTAACCCGAACGCGATTTCGATGATTTACGCGATCAGCGGCCCGCTCATTGCCATGATACTTTTCATCATGCCTACGTTGTCAACGTATCTGATCCCGGCGCTTAAACCCTGGCGTTCCATCGGAAATCTGATTACGCTGATCGTGGGTATCCTGTGCGTATCGGTAATGTTCTTTAGCTGATATCCATTGTGAATGGTTCAAAATTGCTACAATTTTGAACCATTCCACTTTTCATAATGTTCATTCGTTATTATTCCGCACTATCACTTCCCTCATCATATCCTAGTATTATCAGTTAGTTAAACACACAAAGAGATCTGAACATCTTAAATAAGACTATTTAAGATGCATAACTTAGATTCGCAAGATATCTTCCGGTCATTCAAAAACAATTTGCGATATAGATATTCTCATACCATGAGATAGTTATCTGAACCACCCTCAACCAGGTAAGATTAAATCAGTGAAACATAATCATATTTAATAACGAGAAATGCATTTTAAAATGTCTTAATCAGAATTATAGCAAATACAGATTAATCGCAATTTTTCCCAGCAAAATTACAAAATCATGGTGTATTGACATCATCAATCACCAATGAAATTATGCAATTATATACGGATAGGGAGGTTCTTAACATGGGGCTTTGTAGTCGTTATAAAAGTCTTACATGCAATAGTTGCTCAATGCATTGCCAAATAATGCCAGAAGAGTCACCGCGTTTGCAGTACTGCGCAAACTCGTGTTTTTGTATGTGGCCCGAAGAAAGTTCATATTTTAATCGTGGTGTGGTAGAAGGTATCTTAACAAAAAACCACAATGCGAGATTAAGCGGATATATTTTTGTCGATTTTTCAGTAAGTTTTTTACGTCTATTCCTTGAAAAAGACTGGATTGACTATCTTGCAAGTACTGACATGGGGATTGTTTTAGTCAGCGACCGCAATATGCAATCGTTAGCTAATTACTGGCGAAAACACAACTCAGCAATATCTGCTGTCATATATAATGATGATGGTCTTGATGTTGCCAATGAAAAGATCAGACAACTATTTATTGGTCGTTATTTATCATTTACCAGAGGTAACACATTAACTCAGATGGAATTCACCATAATGGGGTATATGGTTTCTGGTTATAATCCATATCAGATTGCTGAAGTTCTGGATATGGATATCCGTAGCATCTACGCGTACAAGCAACGAATCGAAAAGAGAATGGGTGGTAAAATAAACGAATTATTTATTCGTTCACATTCGGTCCAACATTGATACTCAACGACCAGCCAGAATCATACTCTGTTTATACGGGTATTTATTGAAATGTCCGTATTTTATAAATAGGCCGTCCCCTCAAGAGTAAACACCATAGTATTTAAAACCATCACACGAAAAATTCAGAAGCATTACGAAATATGAATTTACAAACAATAGTGGCATAAATGTTAACCATGTTAATTTACGTAAAGTTTTACGTTGCAACATTAAAGCCTCATTTCAATCATCATGATAAATATAAAATTAATATATATTTATGCCGTGAATACCAATATACTTAGCAAACTATGTGATCTCCATTTCGATTGATTTAGTGTTTATTGACGTATGTACTGGATTATTAACGATAATATCGAGTTCTGGCCTGAGCACCGAAAATTAATATCGGTACATAACGCCGATCTTAACGTCGTTCTGACAACGCCAGCCAGTCGATGTTTATCACTTCTACTTGAAGCTTTTCCTGATGTGGTTGCACAACAAGATTTTTTCACCAGAGTCTGGGAAGAAGAAGGTATGCGTGTGCCTACTAACACGTTATATCAGAACATATCCATTATCAGACGCGGATTTCGCGCTGTTGGTGATACTACCCACTCGCTAATTGCAACCGTGCCGAGAAGAGGATTCAAGATCCATAATGACATTAACATACAAAATCATGTAATAAACTCGTCAACAGACGCACATACACACAATGCCCCACCTGCCATAAAAGTTAATGCGGGATACAAAGAGAGCATTGGTGGCGCAAAGAATTTCAATAACAAAATCCTCAAACATATAAAAAGTCATCTAATTATGTTGAGCGCATTTGTCATAGGCGCATATTCTGCATATTGGCTATGGAATAATAATCAACCGAAGCCATTTTTCAAGGATTACAAGACTGTTGCGGAAATTAATGGCTGCCATTTTAATGTAACAGAAGATACAATTGATGGGTTGAAAGAGTTCGATAAATATAAAACACGGATACTGGATTCGGGGATTAACTGTAAAAAACATCCGTGGTTATACTTCCCTCTTGCAAAATCCTCACCGGGGATGATTGTTATGGCATGCAATAAAAACTATAACCAACATGAAGTGGCAGACTGTTTAACCCTGTCTTACCGTGAGGTTAATCGTGATTGATTATAAAAAAAACTTATTATTTATTTTAGTTTTTATCAGTGGGTTTATTCTCTTCACTGTCTATTCTTACACTGCAGAAAAAATGATATATAACGAAACATGCACTGCAAATTGGGTAATTTTTAATGACCAGGGACGAGCAAATCTTACCATCGACTTTATGTATAACAAAAAAAATAAAACAGGAACTGTTGCGTTGAGTGGAACCTGGCAACAAGGTAACAGAGAAAGTAAATCAATACGGCGAAATATTGAATACACATGGATTGAAAACTATGACACAGCCCATTTAACATCAAAGAAAGTTAATAAGTTTGAGATTATGGATCAAGTTGATGATGATAGACTTGCACAACTTATTCCTGATTTTTATGTCTTTCCAGAAAAAAGTGTAAGCTATAATATACTAAAGCAAGGTAAGCATGCTTTTATTTTGAGCATTGGTAACAGAGCAATAATGCATTGTGCAAGGTAAACTAAAATAGATAACAAAAAGATGGAACCTCGTTAATCATAAAACAATAAAATTAAATATTCTCGCAGTATATGGCAGTCTAAAGCATCAAAGTTTTGATCAACATCTTTCATTTTAGACATCTCCTTGCAATGTAAAATATCATGTATCAACAACATCTGGTGCAAATCCATGAGTCGAACTCGACATTCATCTTAGCTCGATTATTATTCCTTCGTACAGTCGATGTAAACAATACAGAAAGAGGATTATTAAGAACCAGTTTACTCAGTGAATCAATAGAGGAAAGGACTAACGTTTCTTTAAAAGAATTGATTTCATCATCTGTTAAACTAAACTCATCATTGACAGATCGTGAGATATAACTGTTTTTAACTTTACTCTTTACGTTGACTTTATTGACAGAATTAACATTCACATATCTTGATTTTAATGTCCATGATGTTGTTTGCGTGAGAACATTCTCAGCATTAAGGAATTTTTTTAACGGAATCCTTGGTTTCTTTTTCGAGTCCGAATTTACAATATCATGCATATAGACCATTTCATGAATCTGCGAAAATTCAATGTCCATTGTATACCTCACATTTTTACCGTGACTCGATGTTACTGTTCAATAATCACCTTCCATCAATACTAAAATTAATACCCCTAATGTGCCGATAACAAATATAGTCATTCTACGTAACGTCTCCATAAGGTGATAACCTTGATCAAATGAATTTCGAATATAATAAAGGAAATCTTTTGAGATGTTTATCACGAATAAAGCTATTTATGTTACCAATATCATTTCGAGTGCGCACACTATCTATCTGTTTTTTCGAGATATAAAAAACAACGTGTAAGTTATGTAAATTGCCGATGCTACTTAGTAACATTATGGTAAAAAAAGTAAAAATGAGCGATTTTTGATAGAATAAAGCATGAGAAAAGGTGATATTTGACATTATCAGAAGCTGCGAATTCGGATTTTGCTCTAATCAAATGAGAGAAATGTAAAATGAAGCCACGAAATATTAATAATAGCCTACCACTGCAACCATTAGTTCCTGATCAGGAGAACAAAAATAAGAAAAATGAAGAGAAATCCGTTAATCCAGTTAAAATCACAATGGGGTCTGGTTTAAATTATATTGAACAAGAATCTCTTGGAGGAAAATATCTAACACATGATTTGTCAATAAAGATAGCGGATATTTCTGAAGAGATAATTCAGCAAGCAATATTATCTGCTATGAGCATATATAAATTTTCGATAACAGATGATTTAATGAGTATGGCTGTAAATGAACTCATAAAACTGACCAAAATAGAGAATAATGTAGACCTGAATAAATTCACTACTATATGCACAGACGTTCTATCCCCCCTCGTCACCAGACATAATAAAGAAAAAAACAAACGACATTCTACCCTTCTCAAAAATCCCCTTTTTAATTTTCATTGAAAAAATGGCAATTGATACTATGAATCCAGGTCATACACATTAAGGCATTTATGTAATGTCGTAATTAAGATAACTAATAAGGTGAATATTAGTAAAACAACTAATGATATTATTAGTTTGTAGTGAACAGTACTTTTACCAATAATGAAAATATACCATAAGCAATGCAAGCTTAAAACTAATAATTTAAAAAAGATAAATGTAAAAATATTAATGAGTCAATCAATAATAATTTAGCATCACGAGACACATCACAGAGGAATATTATGAGCACAGAAACAATTGAAATATTCAATAATAGTGATGAATGGGCAAATCAACTAAAACACGCATTATCGAAAGGAGAAAATCTGGCATTACTACATGGTTTAACTCCTGATATCCTTGATAGAATATATGCATATGCATTCGACTACCATGAAAAGGGTAATATAACGGACGCAGAAATTTATTATAAATTTTTGTGCATTTATGCGTTCGAAAATCATGAGTATCTAAAAGATTTTGCATCAGTATGTCAGCCAAAAAAGAAATATCAACAAGCATATGACCTTTACAAACTAAGTTACAATTACTCCCCGTATGATGACTATTCAGTTATTTATCGTATGGGTCAATGTCAGATTGGGGCTAAAAATATCGATAACGCAATGCAATGTTTCTATCACATTATTAACAATTGTGAGGATGATAGTGTTAAGAGTAAAGCGCAGGCATATATTGAACTCTTAAACGATAATTCAGAAGATAATGGCTAAGCATTACAATCATTTGGTTAAATTTGCTGGTTATAGTGCAGTTAACCACTATAACCAGCACCTATTATGTTTTCTTAAATCAGCATCTTAAAACAGTTAAGAGCATACTATAAATCATTATTTTTCAATGCGTTAGAGAATAATCTACTTTATAAAAATTGAATAAGGTTATTTCAGATTACATCACTGAATTCCTAAGATAAATTAGTGAACACAACCATAGATATGTCGAATGTAATTTCCTGTAGCATTAATGACACATAAATATGAATAGCCATAATTTCTATTGCTTAAGCAGGATGCAAGAAACCAATTTTTTCATAGAGGTTAACTAATGGACTTAGAAAATAAATTCTCATATCATTTTCTTGAGGAATTAACGCTCACGGAAGATGGAATTCTTACTCAAGGAAATGAGCAAGTTTATATTCCACAGAAAGAGTTAGGTGTATTAATAGTATTACTTGAATCCGCTGGTCATGTTGTACTGAAAGATATGATCATCGAATCAGTATGGAAAAATATTATTGTTAGTGACGAGTCCCTGACAAGATGTATCTATTCTTTGCGCTGCATTTTTGAAAAAATTGGCTATGATCGTTGCATAGAAACAATCTACCGGAAAGGTTATCGTTTCAGCGAGCAGGTTTTCAAAACTAAAATTAATGAAGATAATACTTCAGACTATTCCATAGCTATATTCCCTTTCACTACTTCATTGAATACACTGGATCCATTAATACTTAATCAGGAATTAGTGCAAATCATTTCAAATAAAAAAATCGATGGTCTCTATACCTATCCGATGGCTGCGACAAATTTTTGTAATGATCACATATCTCAAAATTCATTCTTGAGCAGATTCAAGCCAGATTATTTCGTTACAGGAAGAATAAACCAGAATAATGCAGTGAACACTTTATACATTGAGTTGATCGACGCTAAAAACCTTTTCCTCATCGCCAGTAATCATCTCCCTGTTGATGAACTACATAATACATCACAATTTATTATAGATAATATCCTTCAAACGGTACATAAACCAGAACGATCTGTAAGATTAGCTAAGCAGGACCAAGGATATAAGAATCATTATTTATCAGATGAAATGTTAGCCGGAAAGAAAGAACTTTACGACTTCACCCCTGAAAGCATTTACAGGGCCATGACTATATTTGATAGATTACAAAATAAAAGTGATATACAGACGCTAAAAACAGAATGTTATTGCCTTCTAGCGGAATGCCATATGTCTTTGGCACTTCATGGAAAAAGTGAACTTGAACTTGCTGCTCAAAAAGCATTAGAGCTTTTAGATTATGTATCAGACATAACCACTGTCGATGGAAAAATTTTAGCTATTATGGGACTGATAACTGGTCTGTCTGGACAAGCAAAAGTATCTCATATCTTATTTGAACAGGCTAAGATACACTCAACTGATATAGCCTCTCTCTACTACTATAGGGCACTAGTCCACTTTCATAATGAAAAAATTGAAGAGGCAAGGATTTGTATAGACAAATCACTACAACTCGAACCCAGAAGACGAAAAGCAGTTGTGATAAAAGAATGTGTAGATATGTATGTGCCTAACCCGCTCAAAAACAACATTAAACTCTACTATAAAGAAACTGAGAGTGAAAGCCATCGAGTTATAATTGACAACATTTTGAAATTAAAGCAGCTGACGAGAATTTGTATGCGATAAATTTTTATTGACGCAATTTTATTATTTAGATGTATGCAACTTGTTATTTAAACAACAGAGATAAAAATATCTAAGATATTCACCTTATTGCAAGGTATTTAAAATGCTCTAGAGTTAAAAGTATGATGTAAAGACCATTGGCCTGGACAATTAAAAAAGGGAGCTTTATGACTAATCCAATCGGTATCAATAATTTATCTCAAAGTTCAAATATAGCGAATGCAACGGGTGATGAAGTCGTATCATTAGATAAACACATCAACACCAGTGCTACTGATACAGATCAAATACAAGCATTTATAGTTTCAACATGGATGGCGTCTTTTCAAAATGATATGTATTCAGAAGATAATCCTATCTCACCTTACTATAAAATTGAATGGTAGACGATTGACCAAATAAATCATAACGAGATACTTTTATAATAGTATCTCGTTCCTTTCATTCAATCCTCACACATGAAAAAATATGCACTCACCAAAAGTTAAATTCTTAACCATCTTCACGTTTTGTATATTTATTACAAACAGTCTTTCGCCAGCAACTCTTGCTCTAATGAAGCAGGAACAATGTTCAGAATCGAACCAAATTTAATTAAAGCTATCGCTCTTGTTGAAAGCAATCTAAAAAAGGATAGCATAGGCAAGAACAGAGATAAGAATAACAATATAAAGAGTTTAGATTATGGGTTAATGCAGATAAACCAGATGCATATTCCCCTGTTAAAAAAACGTGGAATAATAAAAGATGAACGAGATTTGTTAGATAACCCTTGTCTGAACATTAAAATAGGAACCGAGATTTTATATAACCATTTTTCACGTTGTGGAGTAACGTGGCAATGCCTGGGGACTTATAATGCGGGTTTTGCAATGGATAACCAAAAAAAGAGACAGCAATATGCCCCAAAATATATATTGTATATACCAGGCTTAATGAACTAGACAATCGTAAGGCTTCAGCAAAATGAGCCTAAAGCCTCTTTTTTTATATAGTGCAAACACCCATACGTAAAGCTGTTTTGATCAACTCGATACCACTGTGAACATCTAATTTCTTCATGATATTGAGTCTATGAGTTTCGATTGTTTTCCTGCTTAACTGCAAGAAATTAGCGATTTCTTTGTTTGTTTTACCATCAGCTATGAGTTGTAATATTTCTGACTCACGATTTGTAAGTTGATTATCAGAGGAATACCTGGAAGATATTTTTTCACAATCCATATGTACACTATCAAAATAAGTGTAACCATTACTAATCGAATCAATAGCACGATTTAGTTTCGCCGGGTGACTGGTTTTCCATACGCATCCTTTCGCACCTGCTTCAAGCAATTTTATTGAATCAATATACGGCATCTTTGCTACAAATGTAATAATATGAGCATCTATCTTATGCGATTTAACCCATTTTACGAGTTCGGACCCCATCATTCCACCTGCAAATTCTCCTAAAATAAATATTTGGGCTGTAGATTTGTTACACTCCGCTATAGCTTTCTTCAGATCTTTATAGCCCCCAACAACCTCATATAAATCAGGATAATGTCCGAGAAATCCAATTATCCCATCAATCATAAACGGCTGCTGATCTGAAACTACAATTTTAATTTTTCCCATATATTCATCCTGAGTGTAAATGCTTTAACGTATTCATTTATAATCATCCCTTCCATTATTATAAGCAAAATCCAAAGAATACATTGATGAAATAATAATGAAATATAATTAAAAATAAAATTTTTGCGTAAAAAAATACCACAGGCATTAAAAAATAATGAGATGATTAAAATATTACAATTAGATTATATTCAAATCATTAAACCTGAGCCAGTGAGCTATAAGTCCTCAGGGCTTGCCAAAACAGAATTATTCATATCCAAAGAATGTGTTTCAAACATTTTTTCAACTAAATAATGTCTGGCTTGTTCGCAGATTTCGTTAACCTTGTCAGGGGAGAAACAATGATTATTAATTAAATATTGCTCACAATTATCCACAAATTCCTGCGGACTAAATTCAGCAATAAATTGATCGGTAAAAAACACAAAACGCTTATCATCATGAAATGTAATATGGACATTCCATATTGATTTGTCGACAAAATATGACTCTACTTCAAGATACTTATCTTTGAAACTGGTAGGTATATAGAGATTTACAGGACCTGATATTGCCGGTAATTTTTTTCTCCAACTTTCAAAAATTTTGATAAAAACATCAACTTCCTCTGAGGATTTTAACAATATACTCTTCAGATCGTTTATCATGTTTATTCTTTTTTTTCTAGTTCTGAGCTCAACAAGCTTATCAAGGGTATAAAATTATCCATCACATCAATAATGCCTTTTGTATAGCCATCATAATAACCTTGAATAAATTTTTCTTCTCTCTTTACCTCAATGCTCTGAATTTTTGCGTTGGTTTCAATAAGGATATTTTCTTTAAGAGAAACTATTTCTTTCAATCCATCAGAAATTTTTTTTAATCACAACACCATTTGCAGGAGATTTTATCAAGCTCATCTCTATTTTTTTTCGCATAAAATGTATTTCTCTCTAAAAGAGTTGATGCAAGTGGTAACGGCAATTGTATGTGATCAACAAAATCAGGAAATAATAAATTAAATCGTTGCTGCATTGCCAATGGTTGTTGCCTTATATAGGGTAACAACGTTGAAAAACCACATGTGATGATATTGTGATAGTTAGCGATGCCGGGTTTGTATCGTGCCTTTTCATTTATTTCCACCGGTATAGCTGATAAATAATCCCTTAGCACAGCAGGAACCTTATAAAAAAATCCGCGTTCTGCAAACCTTTCTCGATAAAAGTGATAACCACTGAATAAACAGATCAATGGAAATAAATTCCAATTGTTTATGTATTAAATAAGTGAACTATTCAGATTAAAATGTTCAACTGAAAGATTGTACTGCAGAACAATCATTTCATTGGTAATAGATCTAAGCACCGGATTGTTAATAGGTGTATTATTCAAGCTTACTCGTTGAGGATGAATACAACTAATTGGATCATATATAATCTTTCTTAGGGCAAGATTCATAACGCTCTCATATGTCTACTTAATTTTCAACCTGACTAAATTAGTTAGAATGGCCCTATATTTCCATAACAGCCAGCAAGTCGCTACGGATATTAATGCAAGTAAGATAGAAACCGGCATAGCCTTATCATAAGCAAAAACAAGTTCGCTAATTTCATATGTTGGTGCTTGCTCAGTAATGTCTCTTCGTTTTGACAATACAACAGAAATATTTTCATATTGTACGCTTGCAAAACTATTAACAATAAATCTCTTGATGTCATTTATTTTTATTTCTGGGTTGATATCTTTTTCATATACTGCAAGTACAGAAATATGAATTGGTAAAGCAGTTTTACCACTATCGCCATTATCAACATCGTAACTAACATGTACTCTCGAAGAAATAATGCCATCCATAATTTTGAGAGATTGCTCTAACCACTGCTCAATAGCAGAATATAGCCTTGCTTTTTCCGCTCGTGGAGATGAAACGAGTGCATCTGCAGGGAACATCTGCGATATTTGAATATCAGGCTTACCCGGGAGATTGTAGATTTTTAGCCAATCCACCGCAGAAGCAAAATCCGTTGGTTCAACATAGATTGAGAATCCAGTTTTGCCTTGATCCTTCTTTTCAGCATTAATATTATGTCTTTGTAAAACAGCAAGGACATCATTAGCTTGCTGTTGATCAAGATGGTTCAATAATTCCTGCTGCTTGCAGCCGCACAACAGCAGGATAAACAATAATAATGATATATATTTCATGAGCGGGTCAACGTCTCAACTGCAGCGACAATCTTTCTTGCTAATGTTCCCACCAATGAAACCTCGACATTATAATTAAGCACATGATCCTGCAAGACTAATAATTTTTCAGGAGTTAACCCCTTTTTATCAGACCTTAATGCTTGTAACGCATTTTGCTGCCAATTTTCAGTTTGTACAGCATAGTTGGCAAAAGCGGAGATCATTTTATCATCCGGGTTGTCAAGATTGAGAACCCGGTCATTTAAATCAATCACTTTCGCTTGCTGTATTTCATGAGCAGTTGATTGCTCAGCTCTATCAATAGGTGGCATATTGCTTACTGACATAATAAAATCCTTATCCAGTTTAGCGGAAGTTTTGTATGATTGCTGAATCAAGATCTTTATACGCTTTTACAACGTTAGATTGCGCATTTCGATATAATGTATACTCAGCTAATGCACTTTGATATTCGGCAAGAAATTTCGGGTCGGAGGGATTGGTTGCTAAAACCTCCAACGCTTTTTCAACTTGCTGGTTCAGATCATCAACGCCCTGATCAAATTGTTTGCTGATATCCATAATATAACCATTCCAATCTGCTATAAGTCCTCCTCAATTATTCCTGAAACGTCCAGTTGCTACCTTGAGACTTCTCGAATCGGTTATCTCCGTAGCTAAATGAACTATTATATGTGTCCTGATTTTTCAAATTCACATTAAATCTTACATATTGTTTACCCCATTGTTTATAATATTCGTCAACATAGTTATTAATTTTATTTAATTCACTGTCACTTAACGTACCAATGATATTGAAATACACATTGTTAGCTGTTTTATATTTTTCATAAGAAAGACCTATCGCTGACAATGTTTCAATAGCCTGACTTTCCAATACATTATCATCTAATACCGCAATACTTATATTGCTGGCATATGGCATAGTTTGTAGTAACCCTTTAATAAGATTGTCGATTAGTTGCTGTGTGATAGCATTCCGTTGCTTACTCACGGTCAGTCTGGGATTACTGGCATCTAATAGCTGAAGTTTAAAATATTGTAAATCAGGGAAATTATCAGCAAGCCATGAAAAAATTCGTATCGATTCATCATCAGGATTTATCACCCGTACTGGCTTTCCAGGTTGATTTTTTTCCAGTGCTTGTTTGACCCAGACTGCTTCATCCAAACTATTGGTATTGATATAGATAACATGATCTCTACCATATAAAATTTCATAATTCCTGTTTTTGTTTACAAGAATTTTATCGATATGTCTCAGCTGCGGATCATTACTGGCATTAACAATATAAAAAGCAAAGAAAATGATAGCAAAAAGAAAAAAAAGCATTACATACTTAAACAGCTTACTGCTAAAGAAATGTTGTTTTGTAGAAATAATGTTATTTTCAATAATGCCTGGCAATGAATACTGCCAAACTTCATTTTTTTCTTTTACAGCAAATTTGAGACCTAAAACTTCTACTTGCTGATTGAATGTTAACGTTCTATCTTCAGGTTCTTGTGCTGTTAATTCTCTGATTGTTACTACTATATCAGGGTCGGTAGTAATTATTATCTCAAAACTACCTGTAAGCTCGCCATAAGGAACGACTATTGTGTTTTCTGGTAACTCAGAAAAAGCATCACTTCTTCCTAACGAAACATCATTACCAATGATAACAAGTAGACGCCCATTAAGTATTTCATACTCGCATCCATTCAATGGTCCGCTCAACAAACGAATGGCATAAGATTCCAATAAGTCTTGTGATAAGAATTTATCATTATTTTCCATGAATACCCCCCGCTAATTCCATAAGCTCTAGTTTAGAGTAGTGTAACAAGACGGAAATTTCATGACCAAAATATGATGATACAGAATAAAAAATTATAATTTCGAGGACTATTTTAAATGCCTCTATGCATAACTTTATTTACAATTTAAGGTATAAACCCTATTCCCTCAATGTTAAGCAAATATAACAATTACTCTTATTTTAACTTTTACACGTAATATTTACCCTAAATGATTTTAGAGTACAGGTTGGCATATGCAAGTCTTTTCCAGTGATGTCTACTTCACTGTAGGCACTAATGCATTATTAGCATCCCAAAAAGAATATTACAGCGATTTAGTTGCGTTGGTTGATCTTGGGCATTCGTTCGTTGTTATTGATGAGTATCAACATCGAAATCTCAAACCAAATACAGAACCTGTAAACATCCTTTTAAGCAACAATTTCATCAGGATCAATAAGAATATTAGATTATCTGATTTAACGCATTTCCTGATTTCGAATCTTCATACACAAAATGTGTATCCCACACAAGAACCACTTACCCATGATGATATAGATATCCTGCGGTTATGTGTTTCTTACTCGTTAAAACAAATAGCCATTATTAAAGGAATTGATTATAAAACAGTATCATATCACAAAATAAGAGCCCTAAATAAACTTAACATAAAAGGTACTGTTGAGTTGTTTATAGCACTCTGTGAATGGGATAAACATTATTTTAAACTCCAATCTTGCGTAAGAGAAAGTTGATATGTCATTAGTAGGATATAATAGTAAAATCATAATAACCATCGCGCTGATATCGTTGCTCTCTGCATGCACCAGAGAAAATTCATTAAAGGAGAATCAAAATAAAAGAAGTGGCGAATCCCAAGCGATAGTAGATGCAAGACAGTTCTTTAGCGAACACCCGGAATATATATCTTCAGCAGAACTGGAGCAAAAGCTATATCGCGAATTTGCACAGGTTACTACAGTTCCAGCTTATAAAGAGATGAGTATGTATCAATTGCTTGTCATTTCATAAGATCGTTTAACTCATTAAATAATGAATCTACACGGTTTTTGCGTGTAGATTCTTATAAATTTCTGACTACGACAGATGTTTAATTTTTTAAATTATCGTCTTTATTCTCGATTTCTTTCTCTTCACCTTCAATGAATTTATCTTCTGAAGAGAGCTGTTCATCTGGAACAGGTTGTCCAGCATTCTCCACATCTTCAAGCCACAGCAGAAGACGTAATATTTCATCTATATTTTCGAAGCTAACATAATCGTAGCGACGATGGGTAGCATAAATTTTTCGTGCTAATTTTTTATCTGTGATAATTGGTATTCCGATTTCCTTTGCATATTTCCTTACGGCTAAGGCTACCTCATTAGTTTCTCTTACAGAAATCAATGGAATAGGTGAAAGATGTGGCTTAAAGTATATCCCTATTGCAATGTGAGTAGGGTTGGCAATCATCAAACGACTATTACTGACATCAGACTTCAATTGCTCAGAAAGAATTTCCTGATGCGCTCTCTGCGTTTAGACTTAATTTCTGGATTTCCTTCTTGCTCCTTGTATTCTCTTTTAACTTCTTGTTTATCCATTTTCATATCTTTCATAAATAAAAAATATTCAGCGATAAAATCAAAAATTAAGACAATTATCATACTGCCGAGACAATACAGTATAAGAAGGAATAGCATCTCTCCCCAATCTGATAATAAAGATATGATATCTCCATCAAGAGTTTTAAAAAGCAGTGATTTATGATTACTCCAAAATACTTTGTTCGCCAATGCAAAAAAAATAATATAAAGAATTGCTTTAACAAATTCTTTTACGGTTTTTAAGCCAAATATACGCTTTAAGCCATTTACTGGATTCAATGAATCAAACTTAAATTTAACAGCTTCAGTTGCTAATTGCATTTTACTTTGAAACCAGGAGACAAGTATTGTTGTGAACATGCAAACCAGCAAAAAAGGAATGATCGTTTTCAACCAACCAACCCCCATAGCTTTAAAATAGTCCCAAATATCTGGTTTAGCGTTATGATCAAGGATGTATTCAAGAATCGACATAATGTGATGCACATCAAAAACATATCCGAGATATAAAGTACCCACAAGCATTATTACAGAGATGGTTAAGTCTCTACTTTTTAGAACTTGCCCTTTTTTAGAAGCATCCTGGAGTTTCTTTGTGTTGGCTTTTCAGTTTTATTGGCCATGAAACACTCTATTTCTCAATGTATAGTTGCAATTGTTCTGGGAAAAAGGATAACGGCATTACTCGTTCAGCCAGTATTGGGCCAAAATAAATAATTAATATTAAAAATGCCAGCGCACTTTTGACAGTCAGTGAAATGGCAAAAGCATTTAGTTGTGAAGCATAACGTGCCAGCAATCCCAGGACAGCCTCACCGCCCAGCATAACGGCAATCACGGGACTTGCGTAAACGATAGTATGAGTCATTATGTTATTAATATATGAGAATAAAGGCTCTAATTTAGGAAAATTAAAATTGCCTGAAGGCCATAAATTATAACTTTGCCAAAGAGTTTCCAGAATAAAGTTCAATCCACCGTTAGTAAGATAAACCGCTGCAGAGAATAGGTTAAATAATCTTGCTAATTCCGAAGTATCGACACCTGTAGCAGGATCCAAAGTACTACTTAACGTTGCACCACGTTGGTTATCGATAAAACTACCTATAGCAAGGAAAATCCAAAACGGGGATGATAATAAGCAAGCAATGAACAGCCCTATGATAATTTCTCTGGCAGCAAACAAAGCGATATCGATTTCATTTAAGGTCGATAATTCATAGTGGTAATGCTGAACTAATGCACATGATACCACTATTATTATTGGATGACGGACTACTGTTGGTATATTCCCACTGGCGAAAAATGGTAACAAATAGAAAGTTGGTGCCAATCGGCAAAAACCGAGCGCTGTAGCAGCCAGCAGACTATGCAACTGATAGAGTATCGCCTCCCCCATCCTATCCTCTCGCGAATGCTAAATTCAGCATTTCGATACCAAACGAATATAATTTTTCACCATACCATCCGCTCATTAAAAAAAAGCAAATACTTACGCATAATAATTTGACGCCAAATGGCAACGTCTGTTCTTGTAACTGTGTTACCGTTTGAAAAAGCCCTACCAATAAACCAACAAATGTCGCAACTGCAATAGGTCCTGCAGACATAACTAAAATCAGATACAGCGCCCTATTCCCCGCAAAAACAATATCGTCCATATTTTTTTCTCAGGGATTAATGGATAGGTCAAAATATTGTAAAATGAGTCCTTTTGATAACATTGTCCAACCGTCCATCGCGACAAACAAAATTAATTTTATCGGTGTAGATATGGTTACCGGACTCATCATCATCATACCTAACGTTAACAGAACGCTGGATATAACCAGATCCACTACAACAAAGGGTAAATAGATATAAAAACCTATAATAAATGCACTTTTTATCTCACTCAATGCATATGCGGGCAGTAACGAGAAAATTGAAATATTATCATCATCGATTATCTCTTCATTGTCTTCAGAACTATTCACCTTCTGAATCTTTTCAAAAAAGCTAACCAACTCAGGTTCAGAATATTTTATCAAATATGATTTATAACCACTCATGCCTGTCTCAACAAAATTAACAACCGACGCTACATTATTGAATGAAAGATTCTCATTCTGACTGTTATAATATATTTCCGTCCCAACCGGCATCATTACAAACATTGACAATAGCAAAGCAACCCCATTAAGTGTCATATTTGATGGCACTTGCTGAAGCCCCAGCGCGTTTCGGACAATAACAAAAACAATCGAGAATTTAATAAAATATGTCCCGGATGCTATTATAAACGGCAATAGTGTAAATAATGTTAGTATAGCTATCAGCGAAATGCTATTTGACATTATTATGCCCTGATAACCAAGAATGAATCTCTACGCTCAATTTATCATCCACTTCAACAAGTTCGCCATAGCCAGTTAGCGCGCCATTTACACGTATTTCTATATTTTTCTCAGATTCAGGAAGCAGAGATATTATTCTTTTTGCACAGAGTTCGTCTATTTCATATAGATTCATTATTTTCTTACCAAGAACAAACTCAATTTTTACAGGCAAGTCTTCAAAACTATTAATCATCTGATCGTCATTTTCATCATAAATCTCACTCTCGTTTTTTTTGATATCAAAATCATCTGTTTCAAAATCTTCCTCGTACTCAAAATGATCAGCCATTTTTAACTCCTCTGGATAAATTAAATCACAAATTTTTGTATTATAAATAACCGCATAAGCCAAATTATTTGAGATTAATAAAACATCACCAACTTCAATATCAATAAGACTTCTGTAACATGTTTTACTAAATCCAATTACAAAATGAATGGACCAATATAATGATTTTTTGTCTAACGCTGGAGCGTTTCCGTATTGACAGACTGTGACTTTATCTAACCAAAGATTCAATTCCCCTGTCCATATTCTTATTAGTGGTTGAGCAGGGCTCAATACTCCATCAAATACTTTACCTACGCGCAAACGATTATATTTTAGTTCAGGATGCTTTAGATTTAACGGGGAACTGGATAAACTGAGCCATTCCCCTATTAACCTTTCCGTTTCTGGCATTAAAGCCATCCCAGCGAGCTCAGATGAAATTAAGGGAAATATTTCTCCAAGCAATACCCATCCAGACCAGCTGCCACTCTCTTCTGCTATCGGTAGCCATTTAGCACTAAATTCGGGCATTAATAATGCAACATCTTCGCCATTTTCTTTCCAATTTTGAAAAGTGGTTTCAAACGTATGAGTGTTTCGATTTACTTTCCTCAGACCGAACATTAACTTTCATCCTTCTGATCGTTTTCGAATTTGCTTTCATTTTCTTGCTCCTCATAAGGCTGATGTCGTTGTCCTTGTCGTTCATCTTGCTCAGTCAATACCCAACGTTGTGCTGTAACTCATTATGAAAACTATTTAATTCCCTCATCATTGATAAGATTGGACATCTCTTTCAACATGAGAGTCATTGAAGCTTTCGACCAATTTAGCGGAATGATAGGGCTTGGCGCTTCATGCAAAGTTCCCGACTTGTGGATATAGTTATAGCTTTCGGGAAGTGCCATTTCTGGTACGCTCCTGCCATTTGCACCAATCATATTCTCGCCTGTTATTTGGGCCAATGATCTATTCATAAATTGCACTGAGTCATTCAAATACTCTTCTTTTCTTGATTCTTTATAAACAATTGCTGCTGATTTTGCATACCATGAGTCAAAAAACCATTCTGCTTCTGTTGATGGAATGAAGCTCTTTTCTCTTTTTGTATGCGAATTTTGATCGGTATCGGTTTTAATATCATTGAACCAAAAATTTGCCGACTGATAATTATCCTTCTCGTATCTTTTTATACCATACGGACCTGCTAGTTTTTTAACTATTTTTAGAACTTGCTCTTTTCTTCTGGTGTTTATCTTTGAAAGATTTGCAGGATAAATAACATTAAGTAAAGCCGCATCGGCTTCTCTGTAATGTTTATCTTTTTCCAGATAACCTGGGGATTCTCCCCCTAAATCAAGCTGTAACGTTATTCTTTCATAACCTTTATCTATGAGGTGGTTCAACCTCGTTGTTGAAAGAGTTTCATCCAGTTCATTGACTTTAGCTTCGCGTAGTAAATCAGAGACAAAAACAGAGTCTTTCTTCGAGAGTAGGTTTGACAAACGTTCCAGTCCAGAGGTCACCAGTGCAACGGAAGATGTGTTTAATCGGGCATCTTCTTCCCATGCTCCGGAATCTTCCATAACATAGAAATTGGCTTTATCCAGATAAGCAATCAGCAGCGCAACCGACTTTAATCGGTCACCTTTTTCCCAATCTTCAGCGTTAATAGTACCAGTGTTGTTTGCTTGTATAAGGAGATCAAGGTAAAGACCTAAAGCATCATTTTGTTTATGGTTCCACAGCTGCGGCTTGCCTTCTTCCTGCACATCTGCCATCACGGGGGAGTTGCTGTCAAATCGGATATGCACAGCATTCATTTGCACGGGAATTCCATCCAGTCGTTTTGGGTTGCTAATGACGTCCTGCATCCGCTTAATCTGGTCGGGCGTAGACATATAATCCCACAGGGTGAGCAGAACCTTTTTTGCGGCTACACTATTTCCCTGATCTGATACTAATGCCATATAGCCCCATAAACTATCCCTCAACCAGACAGCATCATAGTGGGTTTCTGCCGCTGTTTTGTCATCTTCGAAAGTAGAAGCAAGAATAAACGTTCCCCAGGGTTTCTCCGTCAACGTTAACTTTCGTGTGTTTTCTGTTAATGTTAGCAATCCTTGAATTTCGTCTTTGGTATAGTGGCTCTTTATTTCATTTTGTAATTTGGCTGAGTGAATCAAAAGACGATAATTAGGATACTTATCTGGATTTAACGATAAATAACTTTTATCTGTTGCTGCCCCCGTGGAATTAAGAATGTTAAATACAGATTCACTCGTCACTTCTGCCCCTGTCGCCTGGCATGTGCCGCACGAAAATATACCAGCGAGCAGAAGAGTTAATGCAGATTTCCCTTTCATAAAATATTCCATCAATCGTTTGTTAAAAGCGTAGATAACCACTTATTTAACAACTTGAAAATAAGGTGTTTTACCTGGGTTGTTACAAAAGGATTGCATTGCGTAAATGCTTTTTATTTACAACAAAATGGGGAAGTATTACGGCGATTGCGAAAAGTCTGAAGCGATTGAATTAAGATAATATAGAAAATCGGATACAACAAAAATGGCAGGTTGATGAGGTGAAGATAAATTGATTGGAGCGGGCGAAGGGAATCGAACCCTCGTATAGAGCTTGGGAAGCTCTCGTTCTACCATTGAACTACGCCCGCTTCGAGATGCGTAAGGCATTATAAACCTTACGCTCTCCTTAGCAAGTGCCACGCTGCTGACTGCTGATTAATTCGCCATCAGCATTTTGGCTTGCTGCCCTGAGGCGGCAAGTAACGTAGCGGATCAATTGCCGTTGCACGGTAACGAATCTGGAAATGCAGGCGAACAGATGCCGCATCCGTGCTCCCCATAGTGGCGATTTTTTGCCCAGCCTTCACGCTTTGCCCATTATTTACCAGCATCGTGTCATTATGGGCGTAAGCCGTAATGTAATCTTCACTGTGTTTAATCATGATGAGATTACCGTAGCCACGCAGCTGGTTGCCCACATACACCACCTTTCCTGCACCCGCGGCGTAAATAGGTGTACCCCGTGGAGCTGAGATATCAATCCCTTTATTGCCGCCATCTGCTGTCGAATACGGCATGATAACTTTCCCTGTCGTTGGCCATAACCAACAACGTTGCCCTACTGGCGGCCAGGAAGATTTCGGTACCGCTGATGACGGTGTAACCGATGCGGTTTTGGTCGTTGATTTGGCGGTTGATTTACGTGTACTACTGCTACTTTTCGCCCCACCCAGTTTTAGTTTCTGACCTACTTCAATAGTGTAAGGGGGGGAAATGCCGTTCAGTCGCGCCAGTTCTTTTACGCTGGTTCCCGTGGTGCGCGAAATACGATATAGCGTATCCCCCCGTTTCACGGTGTAAACGGAGCCGGAATACGTTCCTGTATCGGATGATTTGCTACCCGAACAGCCCGCCAAAAGCAGTCCAACCGATAACAACATCACGATACCCAGAGATTTTTTATTCAGGCGTCCCGCACTCAAAATCTTTCCTCGCTTAAAAAACAAGACGCCATATCATAGCAGCCAGCCTCTTGATACCCAATCTCTTGCTTCTGGAAAAACGCGGTAATAGAGAAAGAGGTTAATTTCATTTGGCAAAGGGAAGTATCATCAGCAAAATATTCACTGTAGTAGAGGTATCGAAGTTCCTTACTTTTTTACCCTATTTCCCATCCTGATGCGTAATAATCCTAATTTATCACATTGATTTTATCGCCACTCATATTGATACGTATCACTACCCCTATTCAGGGTCCTGTTTCGTATCATATCTGTGTTTTTTTAACGTCATCACACTTCCTTCCTCCCCTAACGCTTATCGTCGTTTCTGGCGTAAATCTTGCCTGCTTAGACTAAATCTTTGCCATAAGAACCAAATGTTCAAATCGAGGGGATTTCTATGGAAGCGCGGGAAGCAACCGCTACAGGTGAATCATGCATGCGCGTCGATGCCATTGCTAAAGTCACCGGGCGGGCACGATATACTGACGATTATGTTATGGCGGGCATGTGTTATGCGAAATATGTACGTAGCCCTATCGCACATGGTTATGCCGTAAGTATTAATGATGAACAAGCCAGAAGTTTACCAGGCGTACTGGCGATTTTTACCTGGGAAGATGTGCCTGATATCCCATTCGCTACAGCTGGGCATGCATGGACACTTGACGAAAACAAGCGCGATACCGCCGATCGCGCACTGCTAACTCGCCATGTTCGTCATCATGGTGACGCCGTTGCCATCGTCGTGGCCCGCGATGAACTCACGGCAGAAAAAGCGGCGCAATTGGTCAGCATTGAGTGGCAAGAATTACCCGTTATCACCACGCCAGAAGCGGCGCTGGCAGAGGACGCTGCACCAATCCATAACGGCGGCAATTTACTGAAACAAAGTACGATGTCGACGGGCAATGTCCAACAAACAATCGATGCCGCCGACTACCAGGTACAGGGGCACTATCAGACTCCCGTTATTCAACATTGTCACATGGAAAGCGTAACATCGCTGGCGTGGATGGAGGATGACTCGCGAATTACCATCGTTTCCAGCACCCAGATCCCGCACATTGTTCGCCGCGTGGTTGGTCAGGCGCTGGATATTCCCTGGTCATGCGTACGAGTCATCAAACCATTTGTCGGTGGCGGTTTTGGTAATAAACAGGATGTACTGGAAGAGCCAATGGCGGCATTCCTGACCAGCAAGCTTGGCGGCATTCCGGTGAAAGTTTCCCTTAGCCGTGAAGAGTGTTTCCTCGCAACCCGTACCCGCCACGCTTTTACTATTGACGGGCAAATGGGCGTGAACCGCGACGGAACATTGAAAGGTTATAGTCTGGATGTTCTGTCTAACACCGGCGCTTATGCATCTCACGGGCACTCCATCGCTTCTGCGGGGGGGAATAAAGTCGCTTACCTTTATCCTCGTTGTGCCTACGCTTACAGTTCAAAGACCTGCTATACCAACCTCCCCTCGGCTGGTGCGATGCGTGGTTATGGCGCGCCACAAGTCGTATTTGCCGTTGAGTCTATGCTTGATGACGCCGCGACAGCGTTAGGTATTGATCCTGTTGAAATTCGTTTACGCAACGCCGCCCGCGAAGGAGATGCTAATCCGCTCACGGGCAAACGTATTTACAGCGCAGGGTTGCCGGAGTGTCTTGAAAAAGGCCGGAAAATCTTTGAATGGGAAAAACGCCGTGCAGAATGCCAGAACCAGCAAGGCAATTTACGCCGCGGCGTTGGCGTCGCCTGTTTTAGCTACACCTCTAATACCTGGCCTGTCGGCGTAGAAATAGCAGGCGCGCGCCTTCTGATGAATCAGGATGGAACCATCAACGTGCAAAGCGGCGCGACGGAAATCGGTCAGGGTGCCGACACCGTCTTCTCGCAAATGGTGGCAGAAACCGTGGGGGTTCCGGTCAGCGACGTTCGCGTTATTTCAACACAAGATACCGACGTTACGCCGTTCGATCCCGGCGCATTTGCCTCACGCCAGAGCTATGTTGCTGCGCCTGCGCTGCGCAGTGCGGCACTGTTATTAAAAGAGAAAATCATCGCTCACGCCGCAGTCATGCTACATCAGTCAGCGATGAATCTGACCCTGATAAAAGGCCATATCGTGCTGGTTGAACGACCGGAAGAGCCGTTAATGTCGTTAAAAGATTTGGCGATGGACGCTTTCTACCACCCTGAACGCGGCGGGCAGCTCTCTGCTGAAAGCTCCATCAAAACCACCACTAACCCACCGGCGTTTGGCTGTACCTTTGTTGATCTGACGGTCGATATTGCACTGTGCAAAGTCACCATCAACCGCATCCTCAACGTTCATGATTCGGGGCATATTCTAAATCCGCTGCTGGCAGAAGGTCAGGTACACGGCGGAATGGGAATGGGCATTGGCTGGGCGCTATTTGAAGAGATGATCATCGATGCGAAAAGCGGCGTGGTCCGTAACCCCAATCTGCTGGATTACAAAATGCCGACCATGCCGGATCTGCCACAACTGGAAAGCGCGTTCGTCGAAATCAATGAACCGCAATCCGCATACGGACATAAGTCACTGGGTGAGCCACCAATAATTCCTGTTGCCGCAGCTATTCGTAACGCGGTGAAGATGGCTACCGGTGTTGCAATCAATACACTGCCGCTGACGCCAAAACGGTTATATGAAGAGTTTCATCTGGCAGGATTGATTTGAGGATAACATCATGTTTGATTTTGCTTCTTACCATCGCGCAGCAACCCTTGCCGATGCCATCAACCTGCTGGCTGACAACCCGCAGGCCAAACTGCTCGCCGGTGGTACTGACGTACTGATTCAGCTCCACCATCACAATGACCGTTATCGCCATATTGTTGATATTCATAATCTGGCGGAGCTGCGGGGAATTACGCTGGCGGAAGATGGCTCGCTACGTATCGGCTCTGCAACGACATTTACCCAGCTAATAGAAGATTCTATAACTCAACGTCATCTCCCGGCGTTATGTGCTGCGGCCTCGTCCATTGCCGGACCGCAGATCCGTAACGTCGCTACCTACGGTGGAAATATTTGCAACGGTGCCACCAGCGCAGATTCTGCCACGCCAACGCTAATTTATGACGCAAAGCTGGAGATCCACTCCCCACGCGGTGTTCGTTTCGTCCCGATTAATGGCTTTCACACTGGGCCAGGCAAAGTGTCTCTTGAGCATGACGAAATCCTTGTCGCCTTTCATTTTCCGCCCCAGCCGAAAGAACACGCGGGCAGCGCGCATTTTAAATATGCCATGCGCGACGCAATGGATATTTCAACGATTGGCTGCGCCGCACATTGCCGACTGGATAACGGCAATTTCAGCGAATTACGTCTGGCATTTGGTGTTGCCGCGCCAACGCCGATTCGCTGCCAACATGCCGAACAGACTGCACAAAATGCGCCATTAAACCTGCAAACGCTGGAAGCTATCAGCGAATCTGTCCTGCAAGATGTCGCCCCGCGTTCTTCATGGCGGGCCAGTAAAGAGTTTCGTCTGCATCTCATCCAGACGATGACCAAAAAAGTGATTAGCGAAGCCGTCGCCGCGGCGGGGGGAAAATTGCAATGAATCACAGCGAAACAATTACCATCGAATGCACCATTAACGGGATGCCTTTTCAGCTTCATGCCGCACCAGGCACGCCGCTCTCGGAATTACTCCGCGAACAAGGACTGCTAAGTGTCAAACAAGGGTGCTGCGTGGGTGAATGTGGTGCCTGTACGGTGCTGGTCGACGGCACAGCAATAGACAGTTGCTTATACCTTGCCGCCTGGGCTGAAGGAAAAGAGATCCGCACGCTGGAAGGTGAAGCGAAAGGCGGAAAACTTTCTCATGTTCAGCAGGCTTATGCGAAATCCGGCGCAGTGCAGTGCGGGTTTTGTACGCCTGGCCTGATTATGGCTACCACGGCAATGCTGGCGAAACCACGCGAGAAGCCATTAACCATTACGGAAATTCGTCGCGGACTGGCGGGAAATCTTTGTCGCTGCACGGGGTATCAGATGATTGTAAATACAGTTCTGGATTGCGAGAAAACGAAGTAAAAGGATATCCGGCCTGAATTCAGGCCGGATTCACTGAGGTTATGTGTTTAACAACTCATATTTCTTAATCTTGCGATAGAGCGTAGCAATGCCGATGCCCAGTTCATCAGCAACTTGCTTCTTGCTGTTATGACGTGAAAGCGCCTCGCGGATCATTTGCTTTTCCATCTCCTCCAGCGCCGTGCCGCCCGCATCATCGAGTGACAGGTGTGCCTCAGTGACCTCTGTTACATCACTTTGCTCCGTTGTGCCATTATTCAGCAGATTTGGCGGCAATAGCGTGCTGTCGATAACTTCACCTGAAGGAACAACGTTAACCAGATATTCCATCAAATTGCTTAACTCGCGCAGGTTTCCGGGCCAACGATGCTTACGCAATATTTCGACGACATCGGGAGCAATGCCAGGATAAACCGATCCCAGACGACGGGTATGCAGATGTAAAAAGTAATGCACCAGTAGTTCAATATCTTCCTGACGTTCACGCAGCGGTGGCAGAGTTATCGGGATAACATTAAGTCGGTAGAAGAGATCTTCGCGGAATTTACCTTCGGCAATGAACTGGGCCAAATTCTGGTTAGTTGCAGAAATGATGCGAATGTCGACTTGTATTGGGCTACTGGCACCAATCGGCAGAATTTCACGTGCCTCAATAGCGCGCAGTAATTTAGCCTGCAACATTAATGGCATATCACCTATTTCATCGAGAAACAGCGTGCCCGTATTCGCCGCCTGAATCAACCCTGTTTTACCGTTGGCAGAAGCGCCAGTAAATGCGCCTTTAACATAACCGAACAGTTCGCTCTCCAGAAGCTGCTCCGGAATCGCGGCACAGTTGATAGCAATAAAGGGTTTATTCCGTCTTCCGCTCAACTTATGGATTGCACGGGCGACAACTTCTTTACCCGTGCCGCTTTCACCAACCACCATAACGCTGGATGGGCTGGGTGCAATACGGCTAATGAGTCGTTTTAATTGCCGCATAACACGGCACTCGCCAACCAATTGTTCAATATGCGGTTCATCAGGTGCATTTGCTACAGAAAAACTGGTATGCGATTGGTGAAACGCCATTAAAAATAATTGTCGGCCCTGAATGTTATGCAATTGACCAATGATTAATTCACTTTTATCGTCCCACGAAACAATATGCTGCATATGTCCATGGGTAAAATTACTCTCAAATGTTAATGGTCTGAAACGGATAGGTTTCCCAATAATATTATTTTGCACAACACCAAGTGTTTTTAAGGCAGTCTGATTAACAAACTGAACCCGATTTTCGTCATCTACAACTAATACGCCCTGATCCATATTATCGATCATGGTCGCGAATATTTTACTGATGTTATCTCCTGGCCCCTGATCCTCCAGAAGTTTCGAAACAAAAATGGTGGATATATGACGAACATAATCAGAAAATTCGCGTAAATTATCACTGATATGCTCTTGTTGCTCGTGGGTAACGGCAATCAAACTTATCACCCCAACACAACGATCCTGTAAAATGACAGGCGTACCCAGAAATGCTTTTTCGCGGCAATTTTCTTTACTATCGCAACCTTCGCAAAGGGGATCGAAGCGAGACTGTGTCACAACTTTTTCAGTTTTCGTTTCCAGGACGTGGCGGAGCAGGCGTGAGTTGCCGCTCAACTGGCGACCAAGAAACTTCCCATACGCGCCAGTTCCGGCGACGCGACACAAGTTTTCATCAACGATCTCAACCTCAAGCTGCAAAACGCTGGCAAGCATTCTGGCAAAACGCTGAATTGTCGGTTGAATTTGCATCAATACTGACTGCGTAGTAGCAAGCTCCATAGCTTTACCTTCCAGACTTACTTAAAAGTCGATCATTGAAGACGTTGATGGTTCACAGATCATGATGATATTAACTCAGGCGAAATTGGCTTTGATAAAAACATAAGATTTTTATCACTTTCTAATAAAATTATGGAAGAGATATCACATTTCTATATCAATATGAGAATTACGGCGGTGAGTTTATCAAACTGAAGAGAGATCGCCTGTCCCTTTATCTTATTTCTGATACTTAGCAGCAAATAAATAACGCGATAAAAAAAGCCAAACGTTTTCGTATTTTACAAACAACCGGAAGCTGGCATCAATTTGTGATCAACCCCACACATTATCCGTCAAATTAGTCTTTTGCAGCCCCGTGGATAATTCTGGCACACTTATTGTTAGTCCCAGGTATAGCTGTGAAAACACCAATCACTTTGGCAAGTCACAGTGAAATAAACCACTTTGCCTGTCATTCCACTACCGGGACTTTATGATGAAAACTGTTAATGAGCTGATTAAGGATATCAATTCGCTGACCTCTCACCTTCACGAGAAAGATTTTTTGTTAACGTGGGAACAGACGCCAGATGAACTGAAACAAGTACTGGACGTTGCCGCAGCATTAAAAGCACTGCGTGCTGAAAACATCTCAACCAAAGTCTTTAATAGTGGATTAGGTATTTCCGTATTCCGCGACAACTCCACCCGTACCCGCTTCTCTTATGCTTCCGCGCTTAACCTGCTCGGGCTTGCACAGCAAGATCTCGATGAAGGCAAATCACAAATCGCTCACGGCGAAACCGTGCGTGAAACCGCCAATATGATCTCCTTCTGCGCCGACGCTATTGGTATTCGCGACGATATGTATCTGGGCGCAGGCAACGCCTATATGCGTGAAGTTGGCGCTGCACTTGATGACGGTTACAAGCAGGGTGTGCTGCCGCAACGTCCGGCTTTAGTGAACCTGCAATGCGATATTGATCACCCGACTCAGTCAATGGCTGACCTGGCATGGTTACGTGAACACTTTGGTTCACTGGAAAACCTGAAAGGTAAAAAAATCGCCATGACCTGGGCCTACTCCCCAAGCTATGGCAAACCGCTCTCTGTACCACAAGGCATCATCGGTCTGATGACTCGCTTCGGTATGGATGTCACCCTGGCCCATCCGGAAGGCTACGACCTGATCCCGGATGTGGTTGAAGTGGCGAAAAACAATGCTAAAGCCTCCGGTGGTAGCTTCCGTCAGGTCACCAGCATGGAAGAAGCCTTCAAAGACGCAGACATCGTTTATCCGAAGTCATGGGCACCTTACAAAGTGATGGAAGAGCGTACTGAATTGCTGCGTGCGAACGACCACGAAGGCTTAAAAGCACTGGAAAAACAGTGTCTGGCACAGAACGCGCAACACAAAGACTGGCATTGTACTGAAGAGATGATGGAACTGACCCGTGATGGCGAAGCCCTGTACATGCACTGCCTGCCAGCTGATATCAGCGGTGTATCCTGCAAAGAAGGTGAAGTGACTGAAGGCGTATTCGAAAAATACCGTATCGCTACCTACAAAGAAGCCAGCTGGAAGCCTTATATCATCGCCGCGATGATCCTGTCCCGTAAATACGCCAAACCAGGTGCACTGCTCGAGCAACTGCTGAAAGAAGCGCAAGAACGCGTGAAATAACCCCTCGGGCCGATCAGCTGGTCGGCCCTCTATTTCCAGAGGCCAAAAGGATAGGATATGTCCGTTTTCTCATTGAAGATTGATATCGCCGATAACAAATTTTTCAACGGCGAAACATCACCGCTCTTTTCGCAAAGCCAGGCCAAACTGGCGCGCCAGTTCCACCAGAAAATTGCTGGTTATCGCCCAACACCGCTTTGTGCGCTGGACGATCTCGCAAACCTTTTTGGTGTGAAGAAAATTCTCGTCAAAGACGAATCAAAACGATTCGGTCTGAACGCCTTCAAAATGCTCGGCGGTGCGTACGCCATCGCTCAATTATTGTGCGAAAAATATCATCTTGATATCGAAACGCTGTCATTTGAGCACCTGAAAAATGCCATCGGCGAAAAAATGACCTTTGCGACCACCACCGACGGCAACCACGGGCGCGGTGTGGCATGGGCCGCTCAGCAACTCGGTCAGAACGCGGTGATTTACATGCCGAAAGGTTCTGCTCAGGAACGCGTTGACGCCATTCTGAATCTGGGTGCCGAGTGCATCGTCACCGATATGAACTATGACGATACCGTTCGCCTGACCATGCAACACGCGCAGCAGCACGGCTGGGAAGTGGTACAGGACACGGCATGGGAAGGTTACACCAAAATCCCAACCTGGATCATGCAAGGCTACGCAACCCTGGCAGATGAAGCCGTCGAGCAAATGCGTGAAATGGGCGTAACCCCGACACACGTTCTGCTGCAAGCCGGTGTCGGTGCAATGGCCGGTGGTGTGCTGGGTTATCTGGTCGACGTCTACAGCCCGCAAAATCTGCACAGCATTATTGTTGAACCTGACAAAGCTGACTGTATTTATCGCTCCGGCGTCAAAGGCGACATCGTCAACGTTGGCGGTGATATGGCCACCATCATGGCGGGCCTGGCCTGTGGCGAACCTAACCCGCTGGGCTGGGAAATCCTACGTAACTGCGCCACCCAATTCATCTCCTGCCAGGACAGCGTTGCCGCATTAGGTATGCGCGTGCTGGGTAATCCGTACGGCAACGACCCGCGCATCATCTCCGGTGAATCCGGCGCTGTCGGTTTGGGCGTTCTCGCGGCGGTTCATTATCACCCGCAACGTCAAAGCCTGATGGAAAAACTGGCGCTGAACAAAGATGCCGTAGTGCTGGTTATCAGCACTGAAGGCGACACCGACGTGAAGCACTACCGCGAAGTTGTCTGGGAAGGCAAACACGCTGTAGCACCTTAATCACCCTATTGGAACTGCTCCCTGCAAAACGGGGAGTAAAAAATCTGGAGAAAAATAATGGCTAAGAATATTCCATTCAAACTGATTCTTGAAAAAGCAAAAGATTACCAGGCGGATATGACTCGCTTCCTGCGCGACATGGTTGCTATTCCCAGTGAAAGCTGCGACGAGAAACGCGTAGTACATCGTATTAAAGAAGAGATGGAAAAAGTCGGCTTCGATAAAGTTGAAATCGACCCGATGGGTAACGTTCTCGGTTATATCGGCCACGGCCCGCGTCTGGTGGCAATGGACGCTCATATCGATACCGTCGGCATTGGCAACATCAAAAACTGGGACTTCGATCCGTACGAAGGCATGGAAACTGATGAGCTGATCGGTGGTCGCGGGACTTCCGACCAGGAAGGCGGCATGGCATCTATGGTTTATGCCGGTAAAATCATTAAAGACCTCGGTCTGGAAGATGAATATACCCTGCTGGTTACCGGTACTGTGCAGGAAGAAGACTGCGACGGTCTGTGCTGGCAGTACATTATTGAACAATCCGGCATTCGCCCGGAATTTGTGGTCAGTACCGAACCAACCGACTGCCAGGTATACCGTGGTCAGCGCGGTCGTATGGAAATTCGTATTGATGTTCAGGGTGTTAGCTGCCACGGTTCTGCGCCAGAACGCGGTGACAACGCCATTTTCAAAATGGGTCCGATTCTTGGCGAATTACAAGAACTCTCCCAACGTCTGGGTTATGACGAATTCCTCGGCAAAGGCACCCTCACCGTTTCTGAAATCTTCTTCACATCCCCAAGCCGTTGCGCTGTAGCAGATAGCTGCGCCGTCTCTATTGACCGCCGTCTGACCTGGGGCGAAACCTGGGAAGGCGCGCTGGACGAAATCCGCGCCCTGCCTGCAGTACAGAAAGCTAACGCGGTTGTTTCTATGTACAACTACGACCGTCCGTCCTGGACTGGCCTGGTTTACCCAACCGAATGCTACTTCCCGACCTGGAAAGTGGAAGAAGATCACTTCACCGTTAAAGCACTGGTGAATGCCTACGAAGGGCTGTTTGGCAAAGCGCCGGTTGTTGATAAGTGGACCTTCTCAACTAACGGCGTATCTATCATGGGCCGTCACGGCATTCCGGTGATCGGCTTTGGCCCGGGTAAAGAACCTGAAGCGCATGCACCTAACGAAAAAACCTGGAAATCTCACCTGGTGACCTGTGCCGCGATGTACGCTGCAATCCCGTTAAGCTGGCTGGCAACCGAATAATTACTCTTCACTTATTCCCCTCCGGTTCGCCGGAGGGTTTTTGGAGTTTGCTATGCGCGTATTGATCAAAAACGGCACTGTCGTTAACGCAGATGGACAAGCCAAACAGGATTTGCTGATTGAAAGCGGGATTGTTCGCCAGTTGGGCAACAATATTTCGCCGCAGCTCCCGTATGAAGAAATTGATGCCACTGGCTGTTACGTTTTCCCTGGCGGCGTGGATGTCCATACGCATTTCAATATTGATGTCGGCATCGCGCGCAGTTGTGATGATTTTTTTACCGGTACCCGCGCAGCTGCGTGTGGCGGTACAACAACCATTATTGACCATATGGGATTTGGCCCAAACGGCTGTCGGTTACGCCATCAACTGGAGGTTTATCGTGGCTATGCCGCCCATAAGGCGGTCATCGACTACAGCTTTCACGGTGTGATCCAGCACATTAATCACGCCATCCTCGACGAAATCCCGATGATGGTCGAGGAAGGACTGAGCAGTTTTAAACTCTATTTAACCTATCAATACAAACTCAACGATGACGAAGTTTTGCAGGCATTACGCCGCTTGCATGAATCCGGCGCGCTGACCACCGTGCACCCGGAAAATGATGCTGCTATCGCCAGCAAGCGGGCGGAATTTATCGCCGCAGGGTTAACCGCACCGCGCTATCATGCCTTGAGTCGCCCTCTGGAATGCGAAGCGGAAGCCATCGCCCGCATGATTAACCTGGCACAAATTGCCGGTAACGCCCCGCTCTATATCGTGCACCTGTCTAACGGCTTAGGTCTGGATTATCTGCGGCTTGCCCGTGCGAATCACCAGCCAGTCTGGGTTGAAACCTGCCCACAATATCTCCTGTTGGACGAACGCAGTTACGATACAGAAGATGGCATGAAGTTCATTCTTAGCCCACCGCTGCGTAACATACGCGAGCAGGACAAACTGTGGTGTGGCATCAGCGATGGTGCGATTGACGTGGTGGCGACCGATCACTGCACGTTCTCAATGGCTCAACGCCTGCAAATTTCTAAAGGCGATTTCAGTCGCTGCCCAAATGGCTTACCCGGTGTGGAAAACCGCATGCAGTTACTGTTTTCCAGTGGCGTGATGACGGGACGTATAACACCGGAACGCTTTGTTGAATTAACCAGCGCAATGCCCGCCAGGCTGTTTGGCCTGTGGCCGCAAAAAGGATTATTAGCGCCCGGTTCCGATGGCGACGTGGTGATTATCGACCCACGTCAGAGCCAACAAATTCAGCATCGCCATCTCCACGACAACGCCGACTACTCGCCATGGGAGGGTTTTACCTGTCAGGGCGCGATTGTCAGAACCTTATCCCGTGGTGAAACGATTTTCTGTGACGGCACCTTTACAGGCAAAGCCGGGCGAGGTCGTTTCCTGCGACGCAAACCGTTTGTCCCTCCCGTGCTCTAACCACTGCCAGGGATCTATACACAATCAAGAATGATGAGTGAGGAAAAATGAGTAAGAAAATTGTTCTCGCCCTGGGCGGGAATGCGCTGGGCGATGACCTGGCCGGGCAAATGAAAGCGGTAAAAATTACTTCTCAGGCAATTGTTGATTTAATTGCCCAGGGACATGAAGTTATCGTCACTCATGGTAACGGGCCGCAGGTGGGCATGATTAACCAGGCCTTTGAAGCTGCCGCAAAAACTGAAGCGCACTCGCCAATGCTGCCGATGTCTGTCTGTGTTGCATTAAGCCAGGGTTATATTGGTTACGATCTACAAAACGCTTTAAGAGAAGAACTGCTTTCTCGGGGCATTAATAAACCTGTAGCAACGCTGGTTACTCAGGTCGAAGTCGACGCTAACGATCCGGCATTCCTCAACCCGACCAAGCCGATCGGTTCGTTCTTTACCGAGCAAGAAGCAGAGCAACTGACAAAACAGGGTTACACTCTGAAAGAAGATGCTGGTCGCGGCTATCGCCGTGTTGTTGCCTCGCCAAAACCGGTTGATATCATTGAAAAAGAAACGGTTAAAGCTCTGGTAGATGCAGGCCAGGTGGTGATCACCGTTGGCGGTGGTGGTATCCCTGTTATTCGTGAAGGTAACCATCTGCGTGGTGCCAGCGCGGTTATCGATAAAGACTGGGCCAGCGCCCGTTTAGCAGAAATGATTGATGCCGATATGCTGATCATTCTGACTGCGGTAGAAAAAGTGGCCATTAACTTCGGTAAAGAGAATGAACAGTGGCTCGATCGCCTGTCATTAAGTGATGCTGAACGCTTTATCGAAGAAGGTCATTTTGCGAAAGGTTCTATGCTGCCTAAAGTGGAAGCTGCCGCCTCGTTTGCTCGCTCTCGCGCAGGTCGTGAAGCACTGATTACCGTATTGAGCAAAGCGAAAGAAGGGATTGAAGGCAAAACAGGAACGGTGATTTGTCAGTAATTTAAAGGCCGGGTGGGTAATACCATCCGGCCAAAGATTGTCAAGTAAGTGCGCTTTGTTGATGCCGGATGCGGCGCGAGCGCCTTATCCGTCCTACAAAACATCGCAAATTCAATAGATTGCAATGCACTTGTAGGCCTGATAAGCGTAGCGCATCAGGCAATTTGGCGTTTGTCATCAGTCTCAGGCCGGGTGGGTAATACCATCCGGCCATTTTCATTTAAGCCACTTCCAGCACTTCTTTTGTCGCTTTCACGCCCTGATGCATCAACATCATTAACGCCTCAAGTACGCCGCCGCCAATCGCCCGGGCTTTATCAGAAACGCTGGTGAAATCAGCGGTTTCACCACGAGGATCGATATCACCAATTTTAAAACCACCAACCACTGCCAGGCCGTCGTTCAACAAGCCACGCACCATCCCCGTCAACGGTGCTTTAATTTCATGCTCACCAATCCAGGCAATCACATCGCCCTCTTTCACCAGATCGCCTAATTTCACGTTGGATCGCATAATGCCTGCAGCAGGAGCACGGATCACCCGTCGGGTGGTATGCCCCATAATATTGCCAGGAACACCGGTATTCTCCTGCGCACAACCAGAGTAAATCACCTGACCGAGCCAGTGCCCGCGATTTGTTTCAATTACCGCATGACAATCCTTCCCAGCAGTAAAGCCCGGCCCAAGCGCGATTGTTACTGGTGCCATATCTGCCCGCGTTCCCAAATTCTGTTTCGCCAGAATAGCGTCCACCACGCAAAGCGGTTTCAGTTCATCAAGCAATGAACAGGCGGGATCTACCATCACAGGGATGAATCCGCGTTCGGTAAGTTTCATCGCTTCCGCAGAGCTGGTTGCCAGGCGGGCAGTGACGCCTTCGACCGTCATTTCGCCATCGAACACGGCCTGGGCAAACGCCACGGTACAACGAATCACTGTCGGTTTTTCCACTTCCAGCATGATCACTTTAAAACCCGCATGATACAGACGTAGCGCCACACCACTGGCGATATCTCCCGCACCGCGAATCACCACCAGCTGGTGTCCGGAAGGATGAGAAGGTTTCATCATCAGCCCACCCGGCGCGTTATTTTTCACCTGTAATATTTCTGCCAGCACGCTGATGGCGATCTCCTGCGGCGTTTCCGCACCTATGTTGTAACCAACGGGCGCATGTAAACGGGCAATATGTTCTTCAGCCACGCCTTTCTCACGCAATTGACGCAGGAAAAGCTGAACCTTGCGACGACTTGCCAGCAACCCCAACCATGCAATGGGCTGTTCAATGAGTTTGTCGAGGGCTTCACGATCCTGATTATTCGTGGCAATCAGGACAAAATTATCAGGGCGAATATCCAGTGCTTCCACTGCCGCACCAAACGACTCAGCATGGAGAAGCGTGGTTGATGGTGGGAATAGTTCAGGATTGAGGCTTTCGCGATAAATATCGGCAACGGCAATATCAAATCCTAATAGCGCCGCACTCTGGGCTATCGCCCGGTTGACATGCCCCGCGCCAATCAACACCAGACGTGGACGCATACCATGGACGCTGATAAATACTGACATTGCACCTCCACAATCTGACCCGACAGCATCCGCACCGTTACGAGCCATACGTCCATGGAATAATCGCGGCTTACGTTCCTGCAATGCCTGAAGCGACTCTTCAATCACCTTCCGCTCAACCATTCCGCCACCAATTGTACCGACGATAGAACCATCGGCGCGCACTAACATTTGTGCAGAATGGCGGGGAGTCGAGCCTCGGCTATCAACAATTTGCGCCATCGCAAACGGACAATTTTGCTCTTCGAGTTTTGCAGCCTCTGTGAAAATATTCATACCAACCTCAATGGATATCCTTTCAGTAACCCGGAATACCCGGGCCGCTAATTCACAAATCTGCGCGCGATTGCAGGATGTTCTTGTATATCGCCCAGCCAGATTGCCTCTACGTCATGTTGTTGCAGCGGTTGAAGGAGCTCGCTTTGTGCAATCGCATTCTCACATTGAGAAAAACGGTTAATGAACCAGACTCGCCGACAACCTTGCGGTACGTTTTTAAACGCCCCCTGAGGGTGGCGAACCAGCGCAACGAGATCGCTCAGTTGCAAGGTTGCATCAGGTGTTAACCCGGTAATATCAGCAAACTGCGACCAGCGATAGACATTTTCTGTGCTCACTTTCGCGCCCAAAGTATGTCCTCCCATCACAGCAATCACGCAGCAACTGCTTTTGGGTATGCAAGGTTCGTGCTCATCAGGCGCTTTTAACGGCATTCCACGCGAGCCATCTGCTTCAATGAGAATTACGTCACACTCTGGTCGTTGCACCAGTGCATCAATCGCTTCTGGCGTAAATCCCTGCACTTTTCCCTGGTTCGCTTTCCAGCTATGAAAACAAAATGAAATGGGGGATGTAAGAGACGCATGAGGAAGCATGGCGGGATCACGACAGAAAACCACGGGCCAGTGAGACGTTGGCATAAACATATGTGTTGTCGTCGTGATTAACACACGCCTGCCGCTAGCCTGGAGCAGTTCTGCCAGCCAAAAAAGCAAGCTGGTTTTCCCCCCTGCACCAACAACAGAAATCACAGTGGGACGTTTCTGCGCGCCTAAATCAATGACTAATGCCGACGGGTCAATTATACTTTTCACGAGTCTTTATGACCTCTCTGGGATAAATTATCCCCAACTTAATCCATCAGGAAGTAACGCAATTATCAGGCGTTATTAGCCCCTATAAATAATGGAACCACTATGTCAGCCATCGACTGTATAATTACCGCTGCCGGATTATCATCAAGAATGGGGCAATGGAAAATGATGTTACCCTGGCAACAGGGAACAATTCTTGATACAAGTATCAAAAATGCGTTGCAGTTTTGTAGCCGAATTATTTTAGTCACCGGCTATCGTGGTAATGAACTGCACGAACGTTATGCGAACCAGAGCAATATCACTATTATCCACAACCCAGATTATGCGCAGGGTTTACTAACATCAGTAAAGGCCGCAGTACCCGCGGTGCAAACAGAACATTGTTTTCTCACCCACGGTGACATGCCAACCCTCACCATCGATATTTTCAGAAAAATCTGGTCGTTACGAAATGATGGCGCAATACTGCCACTCCATAATGGCATCCCCGGCCATCCGATTTTAGTGTCAAAACCATGCCTGATACAGGCAATCCAGCGACCCAATATCACCAATATGCGTCAGGCACTCCTTATGGGAGATCATTATTCCGTCGAAATAGAAAATGCAGAAATAATTTTAGATATTGATACTCCGGACGACTTTATTACAGCGAAGAAAAGGTATACTGAAATTTAGAAAACGTAGTTAAACGATTGCGTTCAAATATTTAATCCCTCCAGCACTCTTTATCATAATGATAAGGAATCACTGATTTTGAGAAAAGAGAAAAAGTGATACATGGGCTGGCAATAATAATTTTCAGGAGTGATTTTAATTCTCATTTAGCACCTGTGAGTTCATTCACAAAAAGCCCTTAAGTTTCGAGCCGCCTCACATTTTTTTATATTTCTCGCCAAACCTGGCAAGAGTGGTGCGATTGTTGCTCTATCCCCCTAAACCACCGGATTTCTCAACACCGGTCACTCAATGATATCTGTATAAGCTAAGGAGAGGGTTATGGGGGATATTATGCGTCCCATTCCGTTTGAGGAACTTTTGACGCGCATATTTGATGAATACCAACAACAACGCTCAATCTTTGGTATTCCCGAGCAACAGTTTTACTCACCCGTAAAAGGTAAAACTGTTAGCGTCTTCGGTGAAACCTGTGCCACTCCCGTCGGCCCTGCCGCTGGCCCGCACACGCAGCTCGCGCAAAATATTGTCACTTCCTGGCTGACTGGCGGACGCTTCATCGAACTAAAAACCGTCCAAATTCTTGACCGCCTGGAGCTGGAAAAGCCCTGTATCGATGCCGAAGACGAGTGTTTTAACACCGAATGGTCTACCGAATTTACCCTGCTTAAAGCCTGGGATGAATACCTCAAAGCCTGGTTTGCCCTGCACCTTCTCGAAGCGATGTTCCAGCCTTCTGATTCCGGTAAATCGTTCATCTTTAATATGAGTGTCGGTTACAACCTCGAAGGTATTAAGCAACCGCCGATGCAACAGTTCATCGACAATATGATGGACGCATCTGACCATCCGAAATTCGCGCAATATCGCGATACGCTGAATAAATTACTCCAGGATGACGCATTTTTAGCCCGCCACGGATTGCAGGAAAAACGCGAAAGCTTGCAAGCCTTACCCACTCGCATCCCCACCAGTATGGTGCAGGGCGTCACCCTCTCCACCATGCACGGCTGTCCTCCGCATGAAATCGAAGCCATTTGCCGTTACATGCTGGAAGAAAAAGGGCTCAACACCTTTGTGAAACTTAACCCAACCTTACTGGGGTACGCGCGTGTTCGTGAGATCCTTGATGTCTGCGGTTTCGGTTACATAGGCTTAAAAGAAGAGTCATTTGATCACGACCTCAAGCTGACGCAAGCGCTGGAAATGCTGGAACGCCTGATGGCACTGGCAAAAGAAAAATCACTCGGCTTTGGCGTAAAACTGACTAACACTCTCGGCACCATCAACAATAAAGGCGCACTGCCCGGTGAAGAGATGTATATGTCAGGCCGTGCGCTGTTCCCGCTCTCCATCAATGTTGCAGCAGTTCTCTCTCGCGCCTTTGACGGCAAACTGCCCATTTCTTATTCCGGTGGTGCCAGTCAGCTGACTATCCGCGATATTTTTGATACTGGTATTCGCCCTATCACGATGGCAACCGACCTGCTGAAACCTGGTGGCTATCTGCGCTTAAGTGCCTGCATGCGCGAGCTGGAAGGCTCCGACGCCTGGGGACTTGACCATGTTGACGTCGAACGACTGAACAAACTGGCAGCAGACGCGCTAACCATGGAATACACCCAGAAACACTGGAAGCCAGAAGAGCGTATTGAAGTGGCAGAAGACCTGCCGCTGACCGACTGCTACGTTGCCCCCTGTGTTACTGCCTGCGCTATCAAGCAAGATATTCCGGAATACATCCGTCTGCTTGGCGAACACCGCTATGCCGACGCGCTGGAACTTATCTACCAACGCAACGCCCTGCCCGCCATTACCGGTCATATTTGCGATCACCAGTGCCAATACAACTGTACCCGCCTGGATTACGACAGTGCACTGAATATCCGCGAACTGAAAAAAGTCGCGCTGGAAAAAGGTTGGGATAAATATAAGCAACGTTGGCACAAACCAGCCGGTTCTGGTTCACGCCATCCGGTTGCCGTGATTGGTGCAGGTCCGGCGGGTCTGGCAGCAGGTTACTTCCTTGCCAGAGCGGGCCATCCGGTTACGCTGTTTGAACGCGAAGCCAATGCGGGCGGCGTGGTGAAAAATATCATCCCTCAGTTCCGTATTCCTGCAGAGTTAATTCAGCACGATATCGATTTTGTTGCCGCTCACGGCGTGAAATTTGAGTATGGCTGCTCACCCGATTTGACCGTTGAACAGTTAAAAAATCAGGGCTTCCATTATGTTCTGATTGCAACAGGCACCGATAAAAATAGCGGTGTGAAACTGGCGGGCGACAACCAAAATGTCTGGAAATCACTCCCCTTCCTGCGTGAATACAACAAGGGTACAGCGCTCAAGCTGGGCAAACATGTGGTCGTTGTCGGGGCGGGTAACACCGCAATGGACTGCGCTCGTGCGGCGTTACGCGTTCCAGGCGTAGAAAAAGCAACGATCGTTTACCGTCGTTCACTACAAGAGATGCCCGCATGGCGCGAAGAGTATGAAGAAGCGTTGCACGACGGCGTAGAGTTCCGTTTCCTGAATAATCCGGAACGTTTCGATGCTGATGGCACCTTAACCTTGCGCGTTATGTCGCTTGGCGAACCGGATGAGAAAGGTCGTCGTCGTCCGGTTGAAACCAATGAAACAGTAACACTGCTTGTAGACAGCCTGATCACCGCCATTGGTGAACAGCAGGATACTGAAGCCCTGAATGCGATGGGCGTGCCGCTGGACAAAAACGGCTGGCCAGACGTCGACCATAATGGCGAAACTCGTCTGACTGACGTCTTTATGATCGGCGACGTACAGCGCGGACCATCCTCCATTGTCGCTGCTGTCGGAACCGCGCGTCGGGCGACCGATGCCATCCTTAGTCGGGAAAATATCCGTTCCCACCAGAACGATAAATACTGGAACAACGTCAATCCGGCGGAAATCTATCAACGTAAAGGCGATATCTCTATCACGCTGGTGAACAGTGACGATCGTGATGCGTTTGTCGCGCAGGAAGCTGCTCGCTGCCTTGAATGTAACTACGTTTGCAGCAAGTGTGTGGATGTCTGCCCGAACCGCGCCAACGTCTCCATTGCGGTCCCAGGCTTCCAGAATAGATTCCAGACGCTGCACCTCGACGCTTACTGTAACGAATGCGGCAACTGCGCTCAGTTCTGTCCGTGGAACGGTAAACCATACAAAGACAAAATCACCGTTTTCAGCCTGGCGCAAGACTTTGATAACAGCAGCAACCCAGGCTTCCTTGTGGAAGATTGCCGGGTACGAGTACGACTGAATAACCAAAGCTGGGTGTTAAACATCGACAGCGAAGGTCAGTTCAACAACGTACCACCGGAGCTGAACGATATGTGCCGCATCATCAGCCATGTCCACCAGCATCATCATTATCTGCTGGGCCGCGTGGAGGTGTAATCATGTTGATTCTGAAGAATGTCACCGTAGTGCAGTTACACCCGGCGAAAGTGCAGGAAAGCGTTGATATCGCTATCGAAAATGATGTAATTGTCGCTATCGGCGATGCCCTGACGCAACGCTACCCCGATGCCAGCTACAAAGAGATGCATGGTCGGATTGTGATGCCGGGAATTGTCTGCTCACACAACCATTTTTACTCGGGGCTTTCCCGCGGAATTATGGCAAACATCGCCCCCTGCCCGGATTTCATCTCAACGCTGAAAAATCTCTGGTGGCGGCTCGATCGCGCCCTTGATGAAGAGTCGCTCTATTACAGCGGGCTGATTTGTTCCCTGGAAGCGATTAAGAGCGGATGTACATCGGTTATCGATCACCATGCCTCTCCGGCGTATATCGGCGGGTCGCTCTCCACATTGCGCGACGCATTTTTAAAAGTTGGCCTGCGCGCGATGACCTGTTTTGAAACTACTGACCGTAACAACGGCATCAAAGAGTTGCAGGAAGGTGTAGAAGAAAACATCCGCTTCGCCCGTCAGATTGATGAGGCGAAGAAAGCAGCAACCGAGCCGTATCTGGTGGAAGCACATATCGGCGCTCACGCACCGTTTACCGTGCCAGATGCCGGTCTGGAGATGCTGCGTGAAGCCGTGAAAGCCACAGGTCGTGGTTTGCATATTCACGCTGCGGAAGACCTTTACGACGTTTCCTACAGTCACCACTGGTACGGCAAAGACCTGCTGGCACGACTGGCGCAATTCGATCTCATCGACAGCAAAACGCTGGTCGCTCATGGGCTGTACTTGTCGAAAGATGACATCGCCCTACTCAATCAGCGCGATGCGTTCCTGGTGCATAACGCCCGTTCAAACATGAACAACCATGTCGGCTACAACCATCACCTTAGCGACATCCGCAATCTGGCGTTGGGAACGGACGGCATTGGTTCGGACATGTTTGAAGAGATGAAATTTGCCTTCTTTAAACATCGCGATGCGGGTGGTCCGCTGTGGCCTGACAGTTTTGCCAAAGCCCTGACTAACGGTAACGAACTGATGAGCCGCAACTTTGGCGCGAAATTTGGTCTTCTGGAAGCCGGTTACAAAGCCGATTTAACCATTTGCGATTACAACTCGCCGACGCCGCTGCTGGCAGACAATATCGCCGGGCATATCGCTTTCGGTATGGGCTCAGGCAGCGTTCACAGCGTGATGGTCAATGGTGTGATGGTCTATGAAGACCGTCAGTTTAACTTCGATTGCGATTCCATTTATGCACAAGCCAGAAAAGCCGCTGCCAGTATGTGGCGTCGGATGGATGCGCTGGCATAAATGACAGATGCCCTCTTCCCGCAGGGAAGAGGGTTAAATAAGGAAAGAAGATGATTGAACAATTTTTCAGGCCCGACTCTGTCGAACAGGCGCTGGAACTGAAGCGCCGCTACCAGGATGAAGCCGTCTGGTTCGCCGGGGGCAGCAAACTCAACGCTACACCAACCCGTACCGATAAAAAGATTGCCATTTCCTTACAGGATCTGGAACTAGACTGGGTTGACTGGGATAACGGTGCACTGCGGATTGGTGCAATGTCTCGCTTGCAGCCACTGCGTGATGCGCGATTTATTCCTGCAGCACTGCGTGAAGCCCTCGGTTTTGTTTACTCACGCCATGTTCGTAATCAGTCGACCATTGGTGGTGAAATCGCCGCCCGCCAGGAAGAGTCGGTGCTGCTTCCCGTCCTGCTGGCACTGGATGCTGAACTGGTTTTTGGCAACGGCGAAACGCTGTCAATCGAGGACTACCTGGCCTGCCCATGCGATCGCCTGCTAACCGAAATTATCATTAAAGATCCGTATCGCACCTGTGCGACCCGGAAAATTAGCCGTTCTCAGGCAGGTTTAACCGTCGTGACGGCAGCCGTTGCAATGACAGACCACGACGGTATGCGAATTGCGCTGGATGGCGTCGCCAGTAAAGCACTGCGTCTGCACGATGTCGAAAAACAAAATCTGGAAGGCAATGCACTTGAACAGGCTGTCGCCAACGCCATTTTCCCGCAGGAAGATTTGCGGGGCAGCGTGGCCTATAAACGCTATATCACGGGAGTTCTGGTAGCCGACCTGTATGCCGACTGCCAACAGGCTGGGGAGGAAGCCGTATGATCATCCACTTTACTTTAAATGGCGCGCCTCAGGAGCTAACCGTTAATCCAGGCGAAAACGTGCAAAAGCTGTTGTTTAACATGGGAATGCACTCTGTACGCAACAGTGATGATGGCTTCGGGTTTGCCGGTTCTGACGCAATTATCTTTAACGGTAATATCGTTAACGCGTCCTTGCTTATTGCCGCACAGTTAGAGAAGGCAGATATTCGTACCGCAGAATCTCTGGGCAAATGGAACGAGTTAAGTCTGGTTCAACAGGCAATGGTTGATGTTGGCGTGGTGCAGTCTGGTTATAACGATCCAGCTGCAGCTCTGATTATCACCGATCTTCTCGATCGCATCGCCGCACCTACCCGCGAAGAGATCGACGACGCGCTTTCTGGTTTGTTCAGCCGCGATGCTGGCTGGCAGCAATACTATCAGGTCATTGAACTGGCGGTTGCACGTAAAAATAATCCGCAGGCCACCATTGATATCGCTCCGACTTTCCGTGACGACCTAGAAGTCATTGGTAAGCATTATCCTAAAACTGATGCCGCGAAAATGGTGCAGGCGAAACCCTGCTATGTTGAAGACCGCGTAACGGCTGACGCCTGCGTCATTAAAATGTTACGTAGCCCACACGCTCACGCACTGATTACTCATCTGGATGTCAGCAAAGCTGAAGCCTTACCGGGCGTCGTTCACGTTATTACTCACCTGAATTGCCCGGATATCTACTATACCCCGGGTGGTCAGAGCGCACCGGAACCGTCACCGCTTGACCGCCGTATGTTCGGCAAGAAAATGCGTCACGTCGGCGATCGTGTTGCTGCGGTCGTCGCAGAAAGTGAAGAAATTGCGCTCGAAGCACTGAAGCTCATCGACGTTGAATATGAAGTGCTTAAGCCGGTAATGTCGATCGACGAAGCAATGGCGGAAGATGCGCCTGTCGTGCACGATGAACCGGTGGTGTATGTTGCTGGTGCGCCAGATACTCTGGAAGACGATAACAGCCATGCAGCCCAGCGCGGCGAGCATATGATCATCAACTTCCCGATCGGTTCTCGCCCTCGCAAAAATATCGCCGCCAGTATTCATGGTCATATTGGCGATATGGACAAAGGCTTTGCCGATGCCGATGTGATCATTGAGCGAACCTATAACTCAACGCAAGCGCAGCAGTGCCCGACTGAAACACATATCTGCTTTACTCGTATGGACGGCGATCGTCTGGTTATCCACGCCTCCACCCAGGTACCATGGCACTTACGCCGCCAGGTCGCGCGCCTCGTGGGCATGAAACAGCATAAAGTTCATGTCATTAAAGAGCGAGTTGGCGGCGGTTTTGGTTCCAAACAGGACATCCTGCTGGAAGAAGTGTGCGCCTGGGCAACCTGCGTGACCGGGCGTCCGGTACTGTTCCGCTACACCCGTGAAGAAGAGTTTATTGCTAACACCTCTCGTCACGTCGCGAAAGTCACCGTCAAACTGGGAGCGAAAAAAGATGGTCGCCTGACGGCAGTGAAGATGGATTTCCGCGCCAACACTGGCCCTTACGGCAACCACTCACTCACCGTACCGTGTAACGGACCGGCGCTGTCGCTGCCGTTATATCCGTGCGATAACGTCGATTTCCAGGTCACCACCTACTACAGCAACATTTGCCCAAATGGTGCTTATCAGGGTTATGGCGCACCGAAAGGTAACTTCGCTATCACCATGGCATTAGCGGAACTGGCTGAACAGTTACAGATCGACCAACTGGAAATTATCGAACGTAACCGGGTACACGAAGGGCAAGAGCTGAAAATTCTCGGTGCAATCGGTGAAGGTAAAGCGCCGACCTCCGTTCCTTCCGCCGCCAGCTGTGCACTGGAAGAGATCCTGCGTCAGGGTCGCGAGATGATCCAATGGTCGTCACCGAAACCGCAAAATGGTGACTGGCACATCGGTCGCGGCGTCGCCATTATCATGCAGAAATCGGGTATCCCGGATATCGATCAGGCTAACTGCATGATCAAACTGGAATCGGACGGCACCTTTATCGTTCATTCTGGCGGTGCGGATATTGGTACTGGTCTGGATACTGTAGTGACGAAACTGGCAGCAGAAGTGCTGCACTGCCCACCGCAGGACGTGCATGTTATCTCCGGTGATACCGATCATGCGTTGTTTGATAAAGGCGCATATGCCTCGTCCGGTACTTGCTTCTCGGGTAACGCGGCGCGTTTGGCAGCGGAAAATCTACGGGAGAAAATTCTGTTCCACGGCGCGCAAATGTTGGGTGAGCCAGTGGCAGATGTTCAACTGGCAACGCCGGGCGTCGTGCGCGGCAAGAAAGGCGAAGTTAGTTTCGGGGATATTGCCCATAAAGGCGAAACCGGCACCGGCTTTGGTTCACTGGTGGGAACTGGCAGTTATATCACGCCTGATTTCGCCTTCCCGTATGGCGCAAACTTCGCTGAAGTTGCCGTCAACACGCGTACGGGTGAAATCCGCCTGGATAAATTCTACGCCTTGCTGGACTGCGGTACACCGGTCAATCCAGAGTTAGCGTTGGGACAAATCTACGGTGCCACCCTGCGTGCTATCGGCCACAGTATGAGCGAAGAGATCATTTATGACGCCGAAGGTCACCCGTTAACGCGTGATTTACGCAGTTACGGCGCACCGAAAATTGGTGACATTCCGCGTGATTTCCGCGCTGTGCTGGTGCCGAGCGACGATAAAGTCGGCCCGTTCGGGGCGAAATCGATCTCGGAAATCGGTGTAAATGGCGCAGCTCCGGCGATTGCTACCGCAATTCACGATGCATGCGGCATCTGGTTACGCGAATGGCATTTCACACCGGAGAAAATACTCACTGCGCTGGAAAAAATATAAATAATAAATGGCCGCTTCGGCGGCCTGTTTCTCTGTTTGAACGATGACTAAATAGTGACTGCGAAAATGAGATAAGCCGTTCTCAAGGCGTCCTGCGCCCCAAATTCGTGGGAATTTATTTTACTAATTCAGATGATCAAATTTACTTTAAAAGGAGTGAAGGGATGTCTGATATAAACCATGCAGGTTCTGACCTTATATTTGAACTGGAGGATCGCCCTCCCTTTCATCAGGCTCTCGTTGGTGCCATTACCCATCTGTTGGCAATTTTCGTTCCGATGGTAACCCCCGCGTTAATCGTGGGTGCGGCCTTACAGCTTTCCGCTGAAACAACTGCCTATCTTGTTTCTATGGCGATGATCGCCTCTGGTATTGGTACCTGGTTACAAGTAAACCGCTACGGCATCGTCGGTTCTGGCCTACTCTCAATTCAGTCAGTCAATTTTTCATTTGTTACGGTCATGATTGCGCTGGGCAGCAGCATGAAAAGCGACGGTTTTCACGAAGAGTTAATCATGTCGTCGCTTCTCGGCGTCTCCTTCGTTGGCGCATTTCTGGTTGTCGGATCTTCATTTATCTTGCCCTATTTACGTCGGGTTATTACGCCTACCGTCAGCGGTATTGTGGTACTGATGATCGGCTTAAGCCTGATTAAAGTCGGCATTATCGATTTTGGTGGAGGATTTGCAGCCAAAAGCAGCGGTACGTTCGGCAATTACGAACATCTCGGCGTTGGTTTATTGGTTTTAATTGTGGTGATCGGCTTTAACTGCTGTCGCAGTCCGTTGCTACGCATGGGAGGGATCGCCATTGGGCTATGTGTCGGCTATATCGCATCGTTATGCCTGGGCATGGTGGATTTCAGCAGTATGCGCAATTTGCCGTTAATCACCATCCCGCATCCGTTCAAATACGGCTTTAGTTTTAGCTTCCATCAGTTCCTGGTGGTTGGCACGATTTATCTGCTTAGCGTGCTGGAAGCAGTCGGCGATATCACCGCCACGGCAATGGTTTCCCGCCGCCCCATTCAGGGGGAAGAGTATCAGTCCCGACTGAAAGGCGGCGTGCTGGCAGATGGTCTGGTTTCTGTTATCGCCTCCGCTGTCGGTTCATTACCATTAACCACGTTTGCGCAAAATAATGGGGTTATTCAGATGACTGGCGTCGCTTCACGTTATGTCGGGCGAACCATCGCGGTAATGCTGGTTATCCTCGGCTTATTTCCGATGATTGGCGGCTTCTTCACGACCATTCCCTCGGCAGTTCTGGGAGGCGCAATGACGTTGATGTTTTCCATGATTGCCATCGCTGGGATTCGCATCATCATCACCAACGGATTAAAGCGGCGTGAAACACTTATTGTCGCCACTTCTTTAGGTTTAGGGCTTGGCGTCTCCTACGATCCCGAAATTTTTAAAATATTGCCAGCCTCTATTTATGTATTAGTTGAAAACCCTATTTGTGCTGGCGGGTTAACTGCGATTTTATTAAATATTATCCTCCCTGGTGGCTACCGACAGGAAAACGTTCTGCCTGGTATTACCTCAGCGGAAGAGATGGATTAACAGTAAAGGAGTCAATGATGTCAGGAGAACACACGTTAAAAGCGGTACGAGGCAGTTTTATTGATGTCACCCGTACGGTCGATAACCCGGAAGAGATTGCCTCTGCGCTGCGGTTTATTGAGGATGGTTTATTACTCATTAAACAGGGAAAAGTGGAATGGTTTGGCGAATGGGAAAACGGAAAGCATCAAATTCCTGACACCATTCGCGTGCGCGACTATCGCGGCAAACTGATAGTACCGGGCTTTGTCGATACACATATCCATTATCCGCAAAGTGAAATGGTGGGGGCCTATGGTGAGCAATTGCTGGAGTGGTTGAATAAACACACCTTCCCTACTGAACGGCGTTATGAGGATTTAGAGTACGCCCGCGAAATGTCGGCGTTCTTCATCAAGCAGCTTTTACGTAACGGAACCACCACGGCGCTGGTGTTTGGCACTGTTCATCCGCAATCCGTTGATGCGCTGTTTGAAGCCGCCAGTCATATCAATATGCGTATGATTGCCGGTAAGGTGATGATGGACCGTAACGCACCGGATTATCTGCTCGACACTGCCGAAAGCAGCTATCACCAAAGCAAAGAACTGATTGAACGCTGGCACAAAAATGGTCGTCTGCTATATGCGATTACGCCACGCTTCGCCCCGACCTCATCTCCTGAACAGATGGCGATGGCGCAACGCCTGAAAGAAGAATATCCGGATACGTGGGTACATACCCATCTCTGTGAAAACAAAGATGAAATTGCCTGGGTGAAATCGCTTTATCCTGACCATGATGGTTATCTGGATGTTTACCATCAGTACGGCCTGACCGGTAAAAACTGTGTCTTTGCTCACTGCGTCCATCTCGAAGAAAAAGAGTGGGATCGTCTCAGCGAAACCAAATCCAGCATTGCTTTCTGTCCGACCTCCAACCTTTACCTCGGCAGCGGCTTATTCAACTTGAAAAAAGCATGGCAGAAGAAAGTTAAAGTGGGCATGGGAACGGATATCGGTGCCGGAACCACTTTCAACATGCTGCAAACGCTGAACGAAGCCTACAAAGTATTGCAATTACAAGGCTATCGCCTCTCGGCATATGAAGCGTTTTACCTGGCCACGCTCGGCGGAGCGAAATCTCTGGGCCTTGACGATTTGATTGGCAACTTTTTACCTGGCAAAGAGGCTGATTTCGTGGTGATGGAACCCACCGCCACTCCGCTACAGCAGCTGCGCTATGACAACTCTGTTTCTTTAGTCGACAAATTGTTCGTGATGATGACGTTGGGCGATGACCGTTCGATCTACCGCACCTACGTTGATGGTCGTCTGGTGTACGAACGCAACTAATAATAAAACTTTAACATCCTCGTGAGGACATCATTATGTCTGGAGACATCCTACAAACACCGGACGCACCAAAGCCACAGGGCGCGCTGGATAATTATTTTAAAATTACCGCTCGTGGCAGTACCGTTCGTCAGGAAGTACTGGCTGGCTTAACGACCTTTCTGGCCATGGTTTATTCCGTTATCGTCGTTCCGGGAATGCTGGGCAAAGCAGGTTTTCCTCCCGCAGCTGTGTTTGTTGCCACCTGTCTGGTCGCGGGCTTCGGCTCGTTGCTGATGGGATTATGGGCTAATTTGCCAATGGCGATTGGTTGCGCGATTTCCTTGACGGCGTTTACCGCATTCAGTCTGGTACTCGGGCAACAAATTAGCGTTCCTGTCGCACTGGGCGCGGTATTTCTGATGGGCGTCATCTTCACCGCCATTTCCGTAACCGGTGTGCGTACCTGGATCTTACGTAATTTGCCGATGGGTATCGCTCACGGTACAGGTATCGGTATCGGGCTGTTTCTGCTGCTGATTGCTGCTAACGGTGTGGGTATGGTTATCAAAAACCCGATTGAAGGCTTGCCAGTTGCGCTCGGTGCGTTTACCTCCTTCCCGGTGATGATGAGCTTGCTGGGGCTGGCGGTCATCTTCGGCCTGGAGAAGTGTCGCGTACCCGGCGGGATCTTGTTGGTGATTATTGCAATTTCGATCATCGGCTTAATCTTTGACCCAGCGGTGAAATACCACGGTCTGGTGGCGATGCCAAGCCTGACTGGCGAAGATGGTAAGTCTCTGATTTTCAGCCTCGATATTATGGGTGCACTCCAGCCAACTGTACTTCCGAGTGTACTGGCATTGGTGATGACCGCAGTGTTCGACGCTACTGGCACCATCCGTGCCGTCGCCGGTCAGGCGAATTTGTTGGATAAAGACAACCAGATCATCAACGGCGGCAAAGCCCTGACCAGTGACTCAGTAAGTTCAATATTCTCCGGCCTGGTGGGCGCAGCGCCCGCAGCGGTTTATATCGAATCAGCGGCAGGAACCGCCGCCGGGGGTAAAACAGGTTTAACCGCAACCGTAGTGGGGGCGTTATTCCTGCTGATTCTGTTCTTATCACCGCTGTCATTTTTGATCCCTGGTTACGCCACTGCACCCGCTCTGATGTACGTAGGTTTGCTGATGTTAAGTAACGTCTCGAAGCTGGATTTCAATGATTTTATTGACGCTATGGCTGGCCTGGTGTGTGCCGTGTTCATCGTTCTGACTTGTAATATCGTTACCGGTATTATGCTGGGCTTTGTGACACTGGTCGTAGGCCGCGTCTTTGCACGCGAATGGCAAAAGCTGAATATTGGTACGGTGATCATTACTGCCGCACTGGTCGCATTTTACGCGGGTGGTTGGGCAATCTAATAGATTCTCCGCGCCTTTCAGCGCGGAGATTTCTTTCAGAGAGGATTCTCACCGCTGGCAACAATACGCTGCTGGCGGACTCGCCTGAGTTCTCTTTCAGTAAGCAACTGCAGCGCCTGTGTTGGGCAAGATTCAACGCAGGCTGGCCCCTCTTCCCGCTGTTCACAGAGATCGCATTTCACGATTTGTTGCCGGGTATCCCCCGGCAATGACTGAATGGTGATCATCCCAAACGGGCACGCACTGACGCAGCTCTGACAGCCAATACAACGGGCAGAATTGGCCTGCACCACCTGCTCGCCCATCGTCAGCGCCCCCACGGGGCAAGCGCCAACACAAGGGGCGTTTTCACACTGATGGCACATCACCGGCGCACTGATGCTGTCCAGTCGCTGTACCTTCAGCCGGGGTAAAAAGACATCGGCATTCAACTCCTGTTCTGAAGGGTGAGCGACCACACAGGCCACTTCACAAGTACGGCAGCCAATACAGTCAGCCGGATTAACGATAATTAACGATTTCATCACGATGCCTTCGTATCAAACAGAGTTAACATATCGCGCGCCGCCTGCCTTCCTGCGGCCATGGCAGTGACAACCAGATCCGCGCCATGAACTGCATCCCCACCAGCAAAGACTTTTTTCAGATGCGTCTGGGTAGGTAAATACCCAACGTCGCCGGTTTGAATCAGGCCCCATTTATCGAGTTTAATTCCGCTGCCCTGCAACCACGGCATGGCATGCGCCTGGAAACCAAAGGCCATAATGAGAACATCTGCGGGCAATTCAAACTCTGAACCCGCAACCGGACGAGGACGACGGCGACCATCCGGCCCCGGCTCACCCATGGCGGTACGAATCAGGCCCACCGCAGTTAAACGCCCATCTTCGTCACAAGCGATATATTGCGGCTGAACATTGAATTGAAACTCGACACCTTCCTCGCGCGCATTGACCACCTCTTTGCGCGAGCCCGGCATACTGACTTCATCACGACGATACGCGCAGGTCACGCTGGCGGCATTGAGGCGGATGGAAGTCCGCAAACAATCCATTGTCGTATCGCCACCGCCCAATACCACGACTCGCTTACCTTCCACGTCCGTCAGCGGATACTCTTCAGACTCCGGCAACCCCATGAGCTGGCGGGTATGGGCAGTCAAGAACGGTAGAGCCTGAATGACACCGGGCGCATCTTCATGCGGCAGATCAGCTCGCATCATCCCGTAAGTCCCCACGCCGATGAAAACTGCATCATATTCAGAAGTTAAATCGCTAAAGGTAATATCGCGGCCAATTTCACAGTTAAGATGAAAGTCGATTCCCATTGCGGTGAATATCTCTCGCCGCTGGCTTAATACCGTTTTATCGAGTTTGAAAGGAGGTATGCCAAAAGTCAGCATACCGCCAATTTCTGGATGGCGATCAAAGACATCAACCTGAACTCCTGCGCGCGCCAGAATATCAGCACACCCTAACCCTGCTGGCCCAGCGCCAATCACCGCCACTTTTTCGCTACGGGGAACAACTTTGCTGACATCAGGACACCAGCCCATCGCCAGCGCGGTATCGGTGATGTAGCGTTCCAGATTACCGATAGTGACTGCGCCAGAGTGATCTTTCAAAGTACATGCGCCTTCACAAAGACGGTCCTGTGGACATACCCTGCCGCAGATTTCTGGTAAGGAACTGGTCTGGTGGCAAAGTTCTGCCGCTTCAATAATCTTTCCTTCCTGTACCAGACGGATGTAATCCGGAATAGCGTTATGCAGCGGGCAATGCCAGTTGCAGTTAGCTTTTTCGGCACAATAAACACAGCGGTCACTCTCATAAGTCGCTTGTTGTGGATCCAGCCCGCAATATATTTCGCCAAAGTGGGTTTTCCGTTCACTCGCTGAAATTTTATCTGCGCCTTTACGCGAGTTAACGGGGAGCAACGCTGCACTGCGAGATGGCTGAGCGTCTGATGACGCTTTTCCTGCTGCCGTTTTGCGCTGGCGGGCCACCTTTATCTGCTGTAACCCTTTATCGTCCATCAGTCGTAACGCCTGTGTTGGGCAGACTTCAATACAGGCTTGCGTGCCGGAACTGCGCTGGTTACAAAGGTCGCATTTCTGCGCAATCGTATCGACCATCTCAACGACGCCAAAGGGGCAAGCGATTGCGCATCTTTTACAACCAATACATTTTTGCTCGTCCAGTTGTACGCTATCGGACTGGAAAGTCAGAGCATTAACCGGACAAGCCGTAACGCAAGGGGCATTGTTGCAGTGATGGCAGGCCACCGGATTCGCAGCCTGGCCTTTCCCTACAACGTGGATACGTGGTCGAAAGTCACTGTGACTCAGCGGCCAGTTTTCTTGATTGTGTGCCACCGCACAGGCAATTTCACAAGCATGACAGCCTATACATTCCGCAGCTTCAGCAGCGATAAACTTATTCATTTGCTTCCCTTTCATTTAATGAGTTATGTCTTCTCAAATTTCGCGATGCAATAAACGGGCATATATTAGGTAGCATGACCGTTTTAATTATAATTTTGCGACTGAGTTCAAATTATTGCCCCTCAATCTATGCCGCTTTCATTATTTCAACATTGCCGATCAAAAGAGCGCTATCCAGATAAAAACGATTAAATGCGAGAGTGCGACATGCCAGAATGATTAATGAAATATCAATATGAGAAAATTACAGATAATTCCATTGTCAGGTTCTCTTCTCATTTTCGTGGTTTAACCACGATTATGTGATTGCCTCCGCAATTCCTGTCTCTAACTCCCCTTCCTCGCAAAAACTGGCACTCCACGAGCATGTGTTTAGACAGTTTCATTAACGTAAACGGTTGCTTTTTACTCTGGCGGGCGAAAGGAGAAACACTGATGAGCGCTATAGATTCCCAACTTCCCTCATCTTCTGGGCAAGACCGCCCAACTGATGAGGTTGACCGCATATTATCACCAGGAAAGCTGATCATACTCGGTCTGCAACACGTCCTTGTCATGTACGCAGGTGCAGTCGCTGTTCCTCTTATGATTGGTGACCGACTGGGCCTCTCAAAAGAAGCTATTGCGATGCTCATTAGCTCGGATCTCTTTTGCTGCGGGATCGTCACATTATTGCAATGTATCGGTATCGGCCGCTTTATGGGGATCCGCCTGCCGGTGATTATGTCGGTGACCTTTGCTGCTGTAACACCAATGATAGCCATTGGGATGAACCCGGATATCGGCCTGCTGGGGATATTTGGTGCCACTATCGCCGCGGGTTTTATCACCACATTATTAGCGCCTCTTATCGGTCGCTTGATGCCTTTATTTCCGCCACTGGTTACCGGTGTGGTTATTACTTCTATCGGGCTTAGCATCATTCAGGTGGGTATTGACTGGGCCGCCGGAGGTAAAGGGAATCCGCAATATGGTAATCCCGTTTATTTAGGTATTTCCTTTGCCGTCTTAATTTTTATCTTGCTCATTACTCGCTATGCGAAAGGATTTATGTCCAACGTCGCCGTATTACTGGGGATTGTATTTGGCTTTTTACTTTCGTGGATGATGAATGAAGTCAATTTATCCGGGCTACATGATGCTTCATGGTTTGCGATTGTTACGCCGATGTCGTTTGGTATGCCGATTTTCGATCCCGTTTCCATTCTGACCATGACTGCCGTGTTAATCATCGTGTTTATCGAGTCGATGGGGATGTTCCTGGCACTGGGTGAAATAGTCGGTCGTAAACTCTCTTCGCACGATATTATTCGCGGGCTGCGTGTCGATGGCGTAGGGACAATGATTGGTGGCACGTTTAACAGCTTCCCCCACACGTCATTTTCTCAAAACGTTGGCCTGGTTAGCGTGACGCGCGTTCATAGCCGCTGGGTGTGTATTTCTTCGGGAATTATATTAATCCTGTTTGGCATGGTGCCAAAAATGGCGGTGCTGGTAGCCTCCATTCCGCAATTTGTGCTGGGCGGCGCTGGGCTGGTGATGTTCGGCATGGTACTGGCGACAGGGATTCGAATTCTGTCGCGCTGTAACTACACCACCAACCGTTACAACCTCTATATTGTGGCGATCAGTCTCGGCGTTGGCATGACTCCGACGCTCTCTCACGATTTCTTTTCTAAGTTACCGGCCGTACTGCAACCGTTGCTGCATAGCGGCATTATGCTCGCAACCCTTAGCGCCGTTGTGCTGAATGTCTTCTTTAATGGCTACCAGCATCATGCTGACCTGGTGAAGGAATCCGTCTCTGATAAAGATTTAAAAGTCAGGACAGTACGTATGTGGCTTCTGATGCGCAAGCTGAAGAAAAATGAGCATGGAGAATAATATGAATTTTTTAATGCGCGCTATATTCAGTCTGCTGTTGCTTTTTACTCTCTCTATTCCTGTCATTTCTGACTATGTTGCAATGGCCATTGAAAGTCGCTTCAAATATATGATGCTACTTTTTTAAATGGTTTTTACCTGTCGACATCCGCTCAAAACGGGCGGTTGTCGATAAACGCTCACTTGGTTAATCATTTCACTCTTCAATTATCTATAATGATGAGTGATCAGAATTACATGTGAGAAATTATGCAAACGGAACACGTCATTTTATTGAATGCACAGGGAGTTCCCACGGGTACGCTGGAAAAGTATGCCGCACACACGGCAGACACCCGCTTACATCTCGCGTTCTCCAGTTGGCTGTTTAATGCCAAAGGACAATTATTAGTTACCCGCCGCGCACTGAGCAAAAAAGCATGGCCTGGCGTGTGGACTAACTCGGTTTGTGGGCACCCACAACTGGGAGAAAGCAACGAAGACGCGGTGATCCGCCGTTGCCGTTATGAGCTTGGCGTGGAAATTACGCCTCCTGAATCTATCTATCCTGACTTTCGCTATCGCGCCACCGATCCGAATGGCATTGTGGAAAATGAAGTGTGTCCGGTATTTGCCGCACGCACCACCAGTGCGTTACAGATCAACGATGATGAAGTGATGGATTATCAATGGTGTGATTTAGCTGATGTATTACGCGGTATTGATGCCACGCCGTGGGCGTTCAGTCCGTGGATGGTGATGCAGGCGACAAATCGCGAAGCCAGAATACGATTATCTGCATTTACCCAGCTTAAATAAAAAACCCCGACATTTGCCGGGGTTGTGAGCATAACGTAATGCTTATTTTACCGGACGCATCGCCGGGAACAGAATAACGTCGCGGATGGTATGGCTGTTGGTGAACAGCATTACCATACGGTCGATACCAATCCCCAGACCTGCTGTCGGCGGTAAGCCATGTTCCAGTGCGGTGACGTAATCTTCATCGTAGAACATCGCTTCGTCGTCACCTGCATCTTTCGCGGCAACCTGATCCAGGAAGCGCTGCGCCTGATCTTCCGCGTCATTCAGCTCGCTAAAGCCGTTACCGATTTCACGACCACCGATGAAGAACTCAAAGCGGTCTGTGATTTCCGGGTTAACGTCGTTACGACGCGCCAGCGGAGAAACTTCTGCCGGATATTCAGTAATGAAGGTCGGCTGAATCAGATGTGCTTCTGCCACTTCTTCGAAGATCTCGGTAACGATACGGCCCAGACCCCAGCTCTTCTCAACGTGGATACCGATAGATTCAGCAATCGCTTTCGCAGAGTCGAAGTTGTCCAGATCCGCCATGTCGGTTTCCGGGCGATATTTCTTGATCGCTTCACGCATGGTCAGTTTTTCGAACGGTTTACCGAAGTCCAGCGTCACGTCGCCGTAGGTCACTTCCGTCTTACCGAGAATATCCTGTGCCAGAGTACGGAACAGCGATTCGGTCAGCTCGATCAGATCTTTGTAATCTGCGTAAGCCATGTAGAGTTCCATCATGGTGAACTCTGGGTTATGACGTACGGAAATACCTTCGTTACGGAAGTTACGGTTGATTTCGAATACACGCTCGAATCCACCAACCACCAGACGCTTGAGGTACAGTTCCGGCGCGATACGCAGGTACATGTCGAGATCCAGCGCGTTATGGTGGGTGATAAACGGACGCGCAGCGGCACCGCCTGGGATCACCTGCATCATCGGCGTTTCAACTTCCATAAAGCCGCGGTTCACCATGAACTGGCGAATACCAGAGAGGATCTGCGAGCGCACTTTAAAGGTGTTACGGGATTCATCGTTAGAGATGAGATCCAGATAACGCTGACGATAGCGCGCTTCCTGATCCTGCAAGCCGTGGAATTTATCCGGCAGCGGACGCAGTGCTTTGGTCAGTAGACGCAGCTCGGTACAGTGGATAGACAGTTCGCCGGTTTTGGTTTTGAACAGTTTACCTTTCGCGCCGAGGATGTCGCCGAGGTCCCATTTTTTGAACTGCTCGTTGTAAACGCCTTCCGGCAGATCGTCACGGGCAACGTACAGCTGAATGCGACCGCCAACGTCCTGCAGGGTAACGAAAGACGCTTTACCCATAATACGACGGGTCATCATGCGGCCAGCAACGGCGACTTCGATGTTCAGCGCTTCCAGTTCTTCGTTCTCTTTGCCGTCGAATTCTGCGTGCAATTGGTCAGAGGTATGATCGCGACGGAAATCGTTCGGGAAGGCAATCCCCTGCTCGCGCAGGTTCGCCAGCTTCTCACGACGCGTTTTCAGTTCATTGTTAAGATCGACTACCGCGTCAGCGCCCTGTGCGTGTTGTTCAGACATGTTGGTTCCTCATAACCCTGCTTTCAAACTTGCTTCGATAAATTGATCCAGGCTGCCGTCCAGCACGGCCTGCGTGTTGCGGGTTTCTACCCCAGTGCGCAGATCTTTAATGCGGGAGTCATCAAGGACATAAGAACGAATCTGGCTGCCCCAGCCGATGTCGGATTTGTTATCTTCCATCGCCTGTTTCTCGGCATTTTTCTTCTGCATCTCCAGTTCATAAAGCTTCGCTTTCATCTGCTTCATGGCCTGGTCTTTGTTCTTGTGCTGGGAACGGTCGTTCTGGCACTGGGTCACGATCCCGGTTGGGATGTGAGTAATACGCACCGCAGATTCGGTACGGTTAACGTGCTGACCGCCCGCGCCGGACGCGCGATAAACGTCAATGCGCAGATCCGCCGGGTTGATTTCGATATCGATATCGTCATCGACTTCCGGGTAAACAAACGCGGAACTGAACGACGTATGGCGACGACCGCCGGAGTCAAACGGGCTCTTACGCACCAGGCGGTGAACACCAGTTTCTGTACGCAGCCAGCCGTAAGCGTAATCGCCGGAGATTTTGATCGTCACGGATTTAATACCCGCCACTTCACCTTCCGACTCTTCGATGATTTCAGTTTTGAAACCACGCGATTCTGCCCAGCGCAGATACATACGCTCAAGCATGCTCGCCCAGTCCTGTGCTTCCGTACCGCCAGACCCCGCCTGAATATCGAGGTAGCAGTCGGCGCTGTCATATTCGCCAGAGAACATACGGCGGAACTCAAGCTGCGCCAGTTTTTCTTCCAGGGCGTCGAGTTCAGCAACGGCTTCGTTAAAGGTTTCTTCGTCGTCAGCTTCTACAGCCAGTTCCAGCAGACCAGAAACATCTTCCAGCCCCTGTTTCATTTGGTCGAGGGTGTCGACAACGGCTTCGAGGGAGGAACGCTCTTTACCCAGCGCCTGTGCGCGTTCGGGTTCGTTCCAGACATCCGGCTGTTCCAGCTCGGCGTTTACTTCTTCCAGACGCTCTTTCTTGGCGTCGTAGTCAAAGATACCCCCTAAGAACGTCGGAGCGTTCCGTGAGGTCCTGAATGCGATTATTTACCGGATTAATTTCAAACATGGTCTGATTTCTTTTATTGAGCTAGTCAAAATGCGGTGATAAGAGCGGGATTGTACCCAATCCACGCTCTTTTTTATAGAGAAGATGACGCTAAATTGGCCAGATATTGTCGATGATAATTTGCAGGCTGCGGTTGCCGCGAAACTCGTTGATATCGAGCTTGTAAGCCAGTTGCACTTCGCGCACGCCGTTATCCGGCCAGAGGGCGGTATCGACATTAAAAGCAATACCATCCAGCAGCGGACCGCCGCCGACCGGTTCGACCATGACTTTCAAATGACGTTCACCCACCAGCCGCTGTTGCAGCAGACGGAAATGACCATCAAACAGCGGCTCCGGGAACATCTGCCCCCACGGGCCAGCATCGCGCAGCAGCTGCGCCACTTCCATGGTCATTTCGGCTGGACTTAACGGACCGTCTGACACCACTTCGCCTTGCAATAGCGAAGGGTCCAGCCACTCAGTAACCAGTTCGCCAAACCGTTGTTGAAAGAGTTCGAATTTATCCTCTTCCAGCGACAAACCCGCCGCCATCGCATGACCGCCAAACTTGAGCATCATGCCGGGGTAGAGTGTGTCTAATCGCTCCAGCGCATCACGCATATGCAGCCCCTGAATGGAGCGACCGGAACCTTTCAGCGTACCGTCACCTGCTGGCGCAAAGGCGATAACCGGACGATGAAAACGCTCTTTGATGCGCGAAGCCAGAATACCGACAACGCCCTGATGCCATTCGGGGTGATACATTGCCAGCCCGCCGGGTAGCGTGTCACGGCTGCGCTCCAGTTTCTCGCACAGGGTCAGGGCTTCAATTTGCATTCCTTGTTCGATCTCTTTTCGCGTCTGGTTTAGCGCATCGAGTTCATTTGCCAGCACGCGCGCTTCGCCGATGTTGTCGCACAGCAAGAGCGCCACACCGACGGACATATCGTCCAGTCGTCCGGCAGCATTGAGACGTGGCCCCAGCGCAAAACCTAAATCGCTGGCGGCGAGTTTTTGTGCATCACGGTTTGCCACTTCAAGCAGCGCTTTAATCCCCGGACGGCACTTTCCGGCTCGGATGCGACTCATCCCCTGCCAGGTCAGAATGCGATTATTAGCGTCCAGCGGCACGACGTCCGCCACTGTCCCCAGCGCGACCAGATCCAGCAGTTCTGCCAGGTTAGGAATTGCGATGTTACGCTCATCAAACCAGCCCTGATCGCGCAAAAAGGTGCGCAGCGCCAGCATCAGATAAAACGCCACACCCACGCCTGCCAGTGATTTCGACGGGAAATTACAGTCGCGCAAGTTAGGGTTAATGATCGCTTCCGCTGCGGGTAATGTGTCGCCCGGCAAATGGTGATCGGTAACAATAACCGGGATGCCCAACGAGCGAGCGTGCTCAACCCCCGCATGGGAGGAAATACCGTTATCCACCGTGACAATTAACTGCGCGCCACGGGCATGGGCCTGATCGACCACTTCCGGGCTTAAGCCGTAACCGTCTTCGAAACGGTTTGGTACCAGGTAGTCGATATTGCTGCAACCAAGCGAGCGCATCGCCAGCACGCTTAGAGCCGTGCTGGTGGCACCGTCGGCGTCGAAATCACCGACCACAATAATCCGCGTTCCTTCGCGAAAGGCGTTGTAAAGGATCTCAACGGCCTTTTCGACACCGCTCAGTTGCTGCCAGGGCAGCATACCTTTAACACTGCGTTCCAGTTCTTGCGCACTGCGTACTCCCCGGCTGGCGTATAAACGGCGCAGCAAGGGAGGCAATTCAGCGGGCAAGTCTGCCGTTTCATCGACTTCACGGCGACGAAGTTGTATCTGTTGTTTCACGCGAATTATTTACCGCTGGTCATTTTTTGGTGTTCGTCGAGGAATTCTTTCATCTCTTTCGGCGGCTGGTAACCCGGAACAAGTGTGCCATTGCTCAGCACAATTGCCGGAGTACCGCTAACGCCAAGCTGGACGCCAAGTGCGTAATGGTCGGCAATATCCACGTCGCAACTGGCTGGTGCGACGCTTTTACCTGCCATCACATCATCAAACGCTTTGTTTTTGTCTTTCGCACACCAGATAGCTTTCATTTCTTTCTCAGCATCGCTATCGAGCCCCTGGCGCGGGAAAGCAAGATAACGCACGGTGATCCCCAGCGCGTTGTAGTCTGCCATTTGCTCATGCAGTTTGTGGCAGTAACCACAGGTAATATCAGTAAACACGGTGATGACGTGTTTTTCCTGCGGCGCTTTATAAACGATCATCTCTTTTTCAAGCGCATTCAACTGCTTTAACAGCATCTTATTGGTGACATTGACCGGAGCCGTGCCACTAACGTCATACATTGGCCCCTGAATGATATGTTTACCATCATCGGTGATGTACAACACGCCGCTGTTAGTCAGAACTGTCTTCATGCCAGCTACGGGCGCGGGCTGAATATCGCTGCTTTTGATGCCCATTTTGGCTAACGTTTGTTGAATTGCCGCGTCATCAGCCTGAGCAAAGCCTGAAAACGCCGCTAACAAAGTAAACAACATAAAACCTTTCTTCATAAATCTTCCCGTTCTTTTCAGACATCACGCCCGCGGGTGATGCTGTTGATGAAGTTGCCGCAGACGCTCGGTAGCGACATGCGTATAAATTTGCGTGGTGGAAAGATCGCTGTGGCCCAGTAGCATCTGCACCACGCGTAAATCCGCACCATGATTTAATAAATGAGTGGCAAAAGCGTGACGCAACACATGCGGTGACAGCTTTTCGCTGTCGATACCCGCCAGCACGGCATAATGTTTAATACGGTGCCAGAAGGTCTGTCGCGTCATCTGCTGCGCACGCTGGCTGGGAAACAACACGTCAATTGACACACCATTCAACAGCCACGGACGCCCATGTTCCAGATAGGTTTCCAGCCAGTAAACCGCCTCTTCACCTAACGGCACCAGGCGCTCTTTGTTGCCTTTACCAATGACCCGCACTACGCCCTGACGCAGGCTGATATCACTCATTGTCAGCCCGACCAGTTCAGAGACACGCAGCCCGGTAGCATACAACACTTCAAGCATGGCTTTATCGCGTAGCTCCAGTGGCTGATCAATTAATGGTGCCTGTAATAAACGTTCGACCTGCGCTTCGCTTAAATCTTTTGGCAAACGCTGGGGCAATTTCGGTGAAGCGAGATGCGCACTGGGATCATCTTCACGAAACTTTTCGCGATAAAGATACTGGAACAATCGGCGCACTGCACTCAGCAAACGCGCTGAGCTGGTGGCTTTATACCCGCCCTCCAGCCGTTCTGCCAGTAATGCCTGTAAATCGTCACTTTGCGCCGTCGCCAGCGTCAACCCGCGGTGATGCAACCACTCCACCATCATTGACAGATCGCGACGGTAAGCGTTCAACGTATTTTCAGCCAGATTTTTTTCCAGCCACAGAGCATCAAGAAACTGCTCGATGCGTGCCAGATCCTGTTTCACTTGCGCCCCTTATGGTCACTCATTTGATCCATTATGCCTTATTGTGCCGTGACTAAAGCGATTCTGATACACTAGCCGCAAAAGCCACAGCAGAATCGAGAAGCTTACGTTATGAATATGGGTCTTTTTTACGGTTCCAGCACCTGTTACACCGAAATGGCGGCAGAAAAAATCCGCGATATTATCGGCCCAGAACTGGTGACCTTACATAACCTCAAGGACGACTCCCCGAAATTAATGGAGCAGTACGATGTGCTCATTCTGGGTATCCCGACCTGGGATTTTGGCGAAATCCAGGAAGACTGGGAAGCCGTCTGGGATCAGCTCGACGACCTGAACCTCGAAGGTAAAATTGTTGCGCTGTATGGGCTTGGCGATCAACTCGGGTACGGTGAATGGTTCCTCGATGCGCTAGGGATGCTGCATGACAAACTTTCTACCAAAGGCGTGAAGTTCGTCGGCTACTGGCCAACGGAAGGATATGAATTTACCAGCCCGAAACCGGTGATTGCTGACGGGCAACTGTTCGTGGGTCTGGCGCTGGATGAAACTAACCAGTATGACCTTAGCGACGAGCGTATTCAGAGCTGGTGCGAGCAAATCCTCAACGAAATGGCAGAGCATTACGCCTGATCTCACTGACGGCTTAGCGCATATGCTTTGCCGTCATCTTTATCTTTGCGTCTCTTGTTGCAACAAAATCCGCCGTAAATCCCGCCATTCGGCTTCGTCCATGCTGTCGGCTGCCAGCCATAAATGTTGCCGTTTACCGCCATCAGAACGTAAACGCAGCATCATGCCGCTCTTAATCATCCACGGTGCTTTGACGATGCTCCACTCCTGCCCTTGCCAACGCAAACGCCCGTCCATCAACAAGCGAATTTCCCCCTGGCGAGCATTAATACGCCGCTGGCTGCGAACGCAATCAAACACCACCAGCGAAAGTAACACCATCCATAACGGGGTGTAACTGAGCGGCCAGGGCATGAGTAAAATAACAGCGGCAACCAGCCCATGAATCAGCAAGGAAAGCCACTGTGCGCGCCAGGAGACGCGCAAATCAGATTGCCACAGGACCACGTTCCCGGTTCCGTGTCTGGATGAGTCGGACCATCATTTCCAGTTCTGCATCGGCCGGTTTACCGTGATTCATTAGCCAGTTGAACAGGTCCGGATCGTCACATTCCAGCAGACGAATAAAGATGCGTTTTTCGTCATCGCTTAAGCTGTCGTACTCATGTTCGAAAAACGGCATGATTGAAATATCGAGTTCGCGCATACCACGGCGGCATGCCCAATGAATGCGGGCTTTGTTGTTAATGTCCATCTTCTTCCTGTCTCACGAAAATCCAGTACCAGGCTATTGTAACGTGTTTTTCGACTTCTTTTACGGGAATATCAGTAAACACAATCGCGATCGCGAAATTAATTCACAACAATTCAAGGGCTTCATTTTTTTGGAAGTCGCCTCGCAGAAGGCACAGATCGCGTAGTGAAAGCACTTGCATTGCCTCATAGCTCTTTTACCATTAGTTATTAATACGCCGTTAAGCAACTCAGGACTCTATTATGGCTTTTACACCTTTTCCTCCACGTCAGCCTACGGCTTCTGCCCGTTTACCGCTGACGCTGATGACGCTTGATGACTGGGCGCTTGCCACCATTACTGGCGCGGACAGCGAAAAATATATGCAGGGCCAGGTGACAGCAGATGTCAGCCAGATGACAGAAAATCAGCACCTGCTCGCCGCCCATTGCGACGCCAAAGGTAAAATGTGGAGCAATTTACGTCTGTTCCGCGACGGCGATGGCTTTGCGTGGATTGAACGGCGCAGCGTGCGTGAACCGCAGCTGACTGAACTGAAAAAATATGCGGTGTTCTCTAAAGTGACCATCGCGCCAGACGACGAGCGTGTGCTGCTTGGTGTTGCCGGTTTTCAGGCGCGCGCCGCGCTGGCCAATCTCTTTAGTGAACTACCTTCGAGAGAAAAACAGGTAGTTAAAGAAGGCGCGACCACTTTGCTATGGTTTGAACACCCGGCAGAACGTTTCCTGATCGTAACCGATGAAGCTACTGCCAATATGCTGACCGATAAACTGCGCGGTGAAGCGGAACTGAACAATAGCCAACAGTGGCTGGCATTAAACATTGAAGCGGGTTTCCCGGTGATTGATGCCGCGAACAGCGGGCAGTTTATCCCACAGGCGACCAATCTCCAGGCGCTGGGCGGTATCAGCTTTAAGAAAGGCTGTTATACCGGACAAGAGATGGTGGCGCGAGCAAAATTCCGTGGTGCCAACAAACGCGCGCTCTGGTTGCTGACAGGTAGTGCCAGCCGACTGCCGGAAGCTGGTGAAGATTTAGAGCTGAAAATGGGCGAGAACTGGCGTCGTACCGGTACGGTGCTGGCTGCGGTAAAACTGGAAGATGGTCAGGTCGTGGTACAGGTCGTCATGAATAACGATATGGAACCGGATAGCATCTTCCGCGTACGCGACGATGCGAATACATTGCATATCGAGCCGCTGCCGTATTCGCTCGAAGAGTAAATCTCTTTATCGCATCAGGCATTTATCGCCTGATGCGACGCTGGCGCGTCTTATCATGTCTGGGATTTGATGCCTTTATCACAACAGGGACGAGGCCCGTAGATCGGATAAGGCGTTCACGCCGAATCCGGCAGTTGTGCTCCGATGCCTGATGCGACGCTGGCGCGTCTTATCAGGCCTACAAAGGCATACCCATTACGCCTGCCCAATATACAAATAGATCGCCAGAAAGTGGCACACACTACCGCCGAGCACGAAGCCGTGCCAGATGGCATGGTTGTATGGAATGCGTTTGCAGACGTAGAAAATCACCCCGAGCGAATAAACCACGCCGCCTACCGCCAGTAAGGTAACGCTGCCCGCCGCGAGCTTAACTGCCATTTCATAAATTACCACCAGCGACAGCCAGCCCATCGCCAGATAGGTCACCAGAGATAAAATTTTGAATCGGTGCGCGATGGTCAGTTTAAACAGAATACCCAGCAATGCCAGGCTCCAGATAACAATCATCAACCCGCGCGCTAACGGAGAATCCAGCCCCACCAGCAAAAACGGCGTGTAGGTTCCGGCAATCAACAGGTAAATAGCGCAATGGTCAAATTTCTTCAGCCACATTTTTGCCCGTTGATGAGGAATGGCGTGATAGAGCGTCGAAGCGAGGAACAGCAGGATCATACTGCCGCCATAGAGGCTGTAACTGGTTATCGCTGTGGCGCTGGCATTGAGATCCACCGCCTGAACCAGTAGCAACACCAGCCCAACGATACCAAACACCAACCCAATGCCGTGACTGACGCTGTTGGCAATTTCCTCTGCCAGCGAATATCCCTGCTTAATGAGGGGCTTCTGAACCATAACTTACTCCGGAGAAACGTACACGCACATGTATACCTCTCCAGCGTAACTGAGAATAGTTCCAGTGAACACCTGTTAGCTAAAATAAATTCTGATTTGAGACTAATCTCCTAAAAATCATGAAATTAAATGCGAAATTTCAACTAACAGGCGTGAGTTCAATTTAAAGACATTTAAATTCAATCACATAAAACTGTGTCTGACCGGGATAGATGTCGGCAATGACCTTTATCAGTTCAGTCAGGGTCATATTTTCCTGCTCTGCATGTTTTTCCGTCAGCGTATCCAGCGTTACGGTTGAGGTTGCGGTGACTTCAATCGTGCAAAAATAACCGTCATCTTCAAAACGCCCGACACGAAGCACATCACCCGTTTTGAAGTGCGATTCAGACTCGTCGCGGATGGTGATGGTTTTACGCCCAGCCAGAATGTCATCCTGGAAACGTTGAAAAAAAGTGATGTCGTTTGGCTGCATGGTACTATTTCCTGTAAGAATTGACTCATCTGGAGCCTATGATAGTGAAAAAACTCACCTTACCGAAAGATTTCTTATGGGGCGGCGCAGTTGCCGCTCATCAGGTCGAAGGCGGCTGGAACAAAGGCGGCAAAGGGCCGAGCATTTGTGACGTTCTGACCGGTGGCGCACACGGCGTGCCGCGCGAAATCACCAAAGAAGTCTTGCCAGGCAAATACTATCCAAACCATGAAGCCGTTGATTTTTATGGTCACTACAAGGAAGACATCAAGCTATTTGCCGAAATGGGCTTCAAATGTTTTCGGACTTCCATCGCCTGGACGCGTATTTTTCCAAAAGGTGATGAAGCTCAGCCAAACGAAGAAGGGCTGAAGTTCTACGATGATATGTTCGATGAACTGCTGAAATACAACATCGAACCGGTGATAACCCTCTCCCACTTTGAAATGCCGCTGCATCTGGTGCAGCAATACGGTAGCTGGACCAACCGTAAAGTCGTTGATTTCTTTGTCCGTTTCGCGGAAGTGGTATTCGAACGCTACAAGCATAAAGTCAAATACTGGATGACCTTCAACGAAATAAACAACCAGCGTAACTGGCGTGCGCCGCTGTTTGGTTACTGCTGCTCCGGCGTGGTGTATACCGAGCATGACAACCCGGAAGAGACGATGTACCAGGTGCTGCATCACCAGTTTGTCGCCAGCGCCCTGGCAGTGAAAGCCGCGCGTCGCATTAACCCGGAGATGAAAGTCGGCTGTATGCTGGCGATGGTGCCGCTCTATCCCTACTCCTGTAACCCGGACGATGTGATGTTCGCTCAGGAGTCGATGCGCGAACGCTACGTCTTTACCGATGTGCAGCTACGCGGCTATTACCCGTCCTATGTGTTGAACGAGTGGGAGCGTCGCGGATTTAACATCAAAATGGAAGATGGCGATCTGGATGTACTGCGTGAAGGCACCTGCGATTATCTTGGTTTCAGCTATTACATGACCAACGCAGTGAAGGCCGAAGGCGGCACCGGCGATGCGATCTCTGGTTTTGAAGGCAGCGTACCGAACCCGTATGTTAAAGCGTCTGACTGGGGCTGGCAGATTGATCCAGTAGGTCTGCGCTATGCCCTTTGCGAACTGTATGAGCGTTATCAGAGGCCGCTGTTTATTGTCGAAAACGGTTTTGGCGCTTACGACAAAGTGGAAGAAGATGGCAGCATCAACGACGACTACCGCATTGACTACCTGCGCGCCCATATTGAAGAGATGAAAAAAGCAGTGACTTACGATGGTGTGGATCTGATGGGCTACACACCGTGGGGCTGCATCGACTGCGTGTCATTCACTACCGGGCAGTACAGCAAACGCTACGGCTTTATCTATGTGAATAAACATGACGACGGTACTGGCGATATGTCGCGTTCACGTAAGAAGAGCTTTAACTGGTACAAAGAGGTGATTGCCAGCAACGGCGAGAAGCTTTAAGTCGATGAAGTACCGGATGCAATACTCGTTGCATCCGGTCAGACAACTTCCCTGTTTTATTTCCCGCCCGCCAAATCGATAAAACTTCCCGTGACGTAAGAGGCTTTATCACTTAGTAGCCAGACAATGGCCTGCGCGACCTCTTCTGCCTGTCCACCACGCTGCATGGGGATGTTCGACTTAACGCGATCGACGCGTCCAGGCTCGCCGCCGCTGGCGTGCATTTCGGTATAAATAAACCCTGGCCGCACGCAGTTAACGCGGATCCCCTGCGCGGCGACTTCCAGCGATAGTCCGGTGGTTAACGTATCAATCGCCCCTTTCGATGCCGCGTAATCAACATATTCCCCTGGCGAACCCAACCGTGAGGCCACCGAAGAGACATTGACGATAGCGCCGCCACTGCCACCATTTTTAAGCGCCATGCGTTTTACCGCCTCGCGGCAGCAGAGAAAATATCCCGTCACGTTGGTGGAAAGTACTCGGTTGATTCGCTCTGCGGTAAGGTTTTCAACGGTGCACTGGGTAAACAAGATCCCGGCGTTATTGACCAGCGCTGCTAGCGGTTCATCGTGCTGATCGATTGCTGTAAACATTGCGATGACCTGATTTTCGTCGCTGATATCCGCCTGGAGCACGAATGCTTTGCCACCGGCTTGCGTTATTAAGTTCATCACTTCCTGCGCCGCGTGGAGGTTTTGCTGATAATTAACCGCCACCGTATACCCTTCTTGCGCCAACAGTAATGCAGTTGCCCGCCCGATGCCGCGACTGCCACCAGTCACAAGTGCTATAGCCATTTGTTTTTCCGAGAAAAATTAATTCGTTGACGTATCTTTGAGATTGCTAACAAACTGGCTCAATCTTCAATGTTGGCACGCTTTTCCCCCTCGCCCTTTCAGGGAGAGGGCCGGGGTGAGGGTAAATATTCGCGCCAGTGCCGGCCTGTTCCCCTCACCCTAACCCTCTCCCCAAAGGGGCGAGGGGACTGTCTGAGCACTTTTGTACTTTGTCATCTGACTAAAAAGGCGCCGAAGCGCCTTTAGAAAATAGTCGAATCAGTGAATTACTGGTATTCGCTAATCGGTACGCAGGAGCAGAACAGGTTACGGTCGCCGTAAACATCATCCAGACGTTTCACTGTCGGCCAGTATTTGTCTGCCACACCTGCCGGGAATACCGCAACTTCACGGCTGTACGGATGCGCCCACTCGGCGACCAGTTCGCTCTGAATGTGCGGCGCGTTCACCAGCGGGTTATCTTCCAGCGGCCAGACACCGGCTTTCACCTGGTCAATTTCTGCGCGGATAGCCAGCATCGCGTCGATAAAGCGATCCAGTTCCACTTTGCTTTCAGATTCAGTCGGTTCAACCATCAGCGTACCCGCCACCGGGAACGACATCGTCGGCGCGTGGAAACCGTAGTCGATCAGGCGCTTGGCAATATCCAGCTCGCTGATGCCGGTTTCTTCTTTCAGCGGGCGAATATCGAGAATACATTCGTGCGCCACGCGACCGTCGCGACCGGTATACAGCACCGGGAAGGCATCCTGCAGGCGGCTGGCAATATAGTTGGCGTTGAGGATTGCCACCTGGCTTGCTTTTTTCAGCCCTTCTGCGCCCATCATGCGGATGTACATCCAGCTGATTGGCAGGATAGAGGCGCTACCGAACGGTGCCGCAGAAACCGCGCCCTGACGGGTTAACATGCCTTCGATTTGCACCACGCTATGACCCGGTACAAACGGTGCCAAATGCGCTTTCACGCCGATCGGTCCCATACCCGGACCACCACCGCCGTGCGGAATGCAGAAAGTTTTATGTAGGTTAAGGTGTGAAACGTCCGCACCAATAAAGCCCGGCGAGGTGATGCCAACCTGGGCGTTCATGTTCGCGCCATCAAGGTAAACCTGACCGCCGAACTGATGCACGACTTCACACACTTCACGGATCGTTTCTTCATACACGCCGTGGGTAGAAGGATAAGTCACCATGATACAGGAGAGGTTATCGCCCGCCTGTTCCGCTTTCGCGCGCAGATCAGTCAGATCGATGTTGCCGTTTTTATCACACGCCACAACCACCACCTGCATTCCTGCCATATGTGCAGAAGCGGGGTTAGTTCCGTGCGCAGAAGCCGGGATCAGGCAGATATCGCGATGCCCTTCGTTGCGGCTTTCATGATAATGACGAATTGCCAGCAGGCCCGCGTATTCGCCCTGTGCGCCAGAGTTCGGCTGCATACAAACGGCGTCGTAACCGGTCAGTTTCACCAGCCAGTCAGCCAGCTGCGCAATCATCTGCTGATAACCTTCGGCCTGCTCCGGCGGGCAGAACGGGTGCAGTTCGGCAAATTCCGGCCAGGTGATTGGGATCATCTCGGCGGCGGCGTTCAGTTTCATGGTGCAGGAACCCAGCGGGATCATCGCCTGATTCAGCGCCAGATCTTTACGCTCCAGCGAGTGCATATAGCGCATCATTTCGGTTTCGCTGTGGTAGCGATTAAACACCGGATGGGTGAGGATTTCGTCGTCGCGCAGCATCGCAGGCTGGATAGAGCGGCTGTCGTGAGCCACGTCTTTGTCCAGCGTGTCGATGTCCAGGCCGTGGTTATCGCCCAGCAGCACGTTGAAAAGCTGCATTACGTTTTCACGCGTGGTTGTTTCATCAAGGGTGATCCCAACCGCGTTCAGAATATCGCTACGCAGGTTGATTTCAGCCGCTTCGGCACGCGTCAGTACGCCCGCTTTGTCGGCCACTTCCACACACAAGGTGTCGAAATAGTGCGCATGGCGCAGTTTCAGACCTTTTTGTTGCAGGCCCGCCGCCAGGATATCGGTCAGACGGTGAATGCGGTTAGCGATACGTTTCAGGCCAACCGGGCCGTGATAAACGGCATACAGGCTGGCGATGTTTGCCAGCAGTACCTGGGAAGTACAAATGTTGGAGTTCGCTTTCTCACGGCGGATATGTTGCTCGCGAGTCTGCATCGCCATGCGCAGCGCGGTATTGCCAGCTGCATCTTTCGATACACCGATAATACGGCCCGGCATTGAGCGTTTGTATTCATCTTTCGCCGCAAAGAATGCCGCGTGTGGGCCACCGTAGCCCATCGGCACGCCGAAGCGTTGCGCCGAACCAAAAACAATATCCGCGCCCTGTTTACCCGGCGCAGTTAACAGCACCAGCGCCATAATATCGGCGGCAACGCTGACCACAATTTTGCGTGATTTCAGTTCGCTAATAAGCGCAGTGTAGTCGTGAATTTCACCGGTAGTGCCTACCTGCTGTAACAGCACGCCGAAGACGTCCTGATGGTCGAGCACTTTTTGCGCGTCATCGACAATCACTTCAAAACCAAAGGTTTCGGCACGAGTACGGACCACATCCAGCGTTTGCGGATGCACATCGGAAGCCACGAAGAAGCGGTTGGCATTTTTCAGTTTGCTGACGCGTTTCGCCATCGCCATTGCTTCGGCGGCAGCGGTGGCCTCGTCCAGAAGAGAAGCAGAGGCCATATCCAGTCCAGTCAAATCCAGCGTTACCTGCTGGAAGTTGAGCAGTGCTTCAAGGCGGCCCTGGGAGACTTCAGGTTGATACGGAGTGTACGCGGTATACCAGCCCGGATTTTCCAGCATGTTACGCAGGATAACCGGCGGTAGCTGCACGGCGGTGTAACCCATGCCGATGTAAGACGTGAAGCGTTTATTGCGACTGGCAATAGCCTTGAGTTCTGCCAGTGCGGCGTATTCGGTCGCCGGTGCGCCAACCTGCGGTGGTGTCGCAAGTTGAATATCTTTCGGCACAATCTGGCCGGTCAGCGCGTTTAACGATTGTGCACCAACGGCATTCAGCATTTCTTGCTGTTGCGCGGCGTCCGGTCCGATATGGCGTTCAATAAAAGCGCCGCTGTTTTCAAGCTGGCTTAACGTCTGTGTCATGAGCGATGGTTCCTGAAACGTGCAGTGAATTGTGAACCTCTCTCCTTACGAAGAGAGTGAGGGTGAGGCATAAATTTTCCTCACCCTGATCCTCTCCCGCAGAAGAGGAATAAAGCCGTTACTCGTCTTCTAACAATGCTTCGTATGCGGTCGCATCCAGCAGTGATTCCAGTTCGCTTTCATCGCTGGCTTTGATTTTAAAGATCCAGCCGCCTGCATACGGTTCGCTGTTCACCAGTTCCGGGGAATCGCTCAGTGCGTCGTTTACCGCCACGATTTCACCGCTTACTGGCGCATAAATGTCTGACGCCGCTTTTACCGATTCGGCAACCGCGCAGTCATCGCCCGCGCTAACCGTTGCGCCCACTTCCGGCAGGTCAACAAACACCATATCGCCTAACAGCTCCTGAGCATGTTCGGTAATACCAACGGTGTAAGTGCCGTCGGCTTCTTTACGCAGCCATTCGTGTTCTTTGCTATATTTCAGTTCTGCTGGTACGTTGCTCATCAATCAATCTCCAAAAAAGTAAATCACGCGACGGCTTTGCCGTTACGCACAAAAACAGGTTTTGTCACTTTAACCGGCATTTCACGGTTGCGAATTTGCACAATCGCCGTTTCGCCAATACCTTCCGGCACGCGCGCCAGCGCAATGCTGTAACCCAGCGTCGGGGAGAAAGTACCGCTGGTGATAATGCCTTCATGCTGGTTGCCCTGCGCATCGGTAAAGCGTACCGGCAGTTCATTACGCAGCACGCCTTTTTCGGTCATCACCAGACCAACCAGTTTTTCTGTACCATGCTCACGCTGCACTTCCAGGGCTTCACGACCGATAAAGTCACGATCTGCCGGTTCCCAGGCGATGGTCCAGCCCATGTTGGCGGCTAAAGGAGAGATGGTTTCGTCCATCTCCTGACCATAAAGATTCATGCCCGCTTCCAGACGCAGCGTGTCACGCGCGCCCAAGCCACATGGCTTAACACCCGCTTCCACCAGCGCACGCCAGAAATCGGCCGCTTTTTCATTGGGCAGCGCAATTTCATAGCCCGCTTCACCGGTATAACCAGTGGTGGCAATAAACAGATCGCCCGCCTGCACGCCAAAGAACGGTTTCATCCCTTCCACCGCCTGACGCTGGGCGTCATTAAACAGTGTGGCAGCTTTTGCCTGCGCATTCGGCCCTTGCACGGCAATCATGGAAAGGTCATCACGAACGGTAATTTCGATGCCGAAAGGTTCAGCGTGTTGGGTAATCCAGGAGAGGTCTTTTTCGCGGGTGGCGGAGTTAACAACGAGGCGGAAGAAATCTTCAGTAAAGTAGTAGACGATGAGGTCATCTATCACACCGCCAGAGGCATTCAACATCCCCGAGTAAAGGGCTTTGCCGCTTTTGGTGAGCTTCGCCACATCGTTCGCCAGCAGATAACGCAGAAACTCCCGGGTGCGGCTGCCGCGAAGATCGACGATGGTCATATGTGACACATCAAACATTCCGGCATCGGTACGTACCGCATGATGTTCGTCGATTTGCGAACCGTAATGCAGCGGCATCATCCAGCCGTGGAAATCCACCATGCGAGCGCCGCAAAGCGTGTGTTGTTCGTACAAAGGAGTCTGTTGTGCCATCTTGTCCTCATTGAATAAGCGGGGCTGACAACTTTTCATGGTGAAATTATCACCACGAAACCCAGCATCGGAGCCACTCCCGGTCCCCAACGCAATCGTTCTCTTTTGCCTGAACTTACCACCGAAACAGACTGTTAACCATAAGGTAAAATTGATCATCACATTAGCTTATGGTTAAAAAACGCCAAAATCGCGACAGAATAAAAAACCAAAAAACACACCAGTTTCTATATAAAGATGATGCCATTAGAAAGCTAATTTGAATAAGGCAATATTAAGAGCTAAAAAAATGTCAAAAAACACTAAATCAAAAAATAATGACATTAGAAAATATAATGCGAAAACGGAGGTGAAATTAGTTTATTTCAAATGAGGAAAATCTCCCGGCGAAAAAACCGGGAGATGAAAGTGTGATGGGTATCAAATAAACAGCAGAAGAGAAATTTTTAACGCAGCCATTCAGGCAAATCGTTTAATCCCATTGCCTGGCGGATAAGTTGTGGTTTAACGCCAGGAAGCGTGTCGGCCAGTTTCAAACCAATATCACGCAGCAGTTTTTTCGCCGGATTGGTACCGGAAAACAGATCGCGGAATCCCTGCATACCAGCCAGCATCAGCGCCGCACTGTGCTTGCGGCTACGCTCATACCGGCGCAGGTAAATGTACTGCCCGATGTCTTTCCCCTGACGATGCAACCGTTTCAGTTCAGCAATCAGCTCTGCAGCATCCATAAAGCCGAGATTTACTCCCTGCCCCGCCAGCGGGTGAATGGTATGCGCGGCGTCGCCCACCAGCACCAGACGGTGCGCGGCAAACTGGCGCGCATAACGCCCCGTCAGTGGGAACACCTGACGCGCGCTCTCAACCTTGCATAAGCCCAGGCGATTATCAAAAGCGATATTTAACGCGCGATTAAATTCATCTTCACTTGCCTGCTGCATCCGCTGCGCTTCCTCTGGCGACAGTGACCAGACAATTGAGCAAAGATGCGGATCGCTAAGCGGTAAAAAGGCCAGAATGCCTTCGCCATGGAAAACCTGCCGCGCCACCGCATCATGCGGTTCTTCCGTGCGAATGGTCGCTACCAGCGCGTGATGCTGATAATCCCAGAAAGTCAGCGGAATATCTGCTTTGTTGCGCAACCAGGAATTAGCACCGTCCGCGCCAATCACCAGACGCGCCGTTAACATGCTGCCATCTTTCAGCGTCAGGAAAGTTTCATTTTCTCCCCAGGCGACCTGCTGTAATTCTGCGGGGGCCAACAGAGTGATATCTGACGACTGCTGCGCTTTGTTCCACAGCGCGTAGTGAATCACTGAGTTTTCAACGATATGCCCAAGATGGCTATAGCCCATGCTTTGATCGTCAAACGAAATGTGACCAAAACTGTCTTTGTCCCACACTTCCATACCGTGATAACAACTGGCCCTACGAGAGAGAATGTCCTGCCAGACGCCAAGACGGGTGAGTAATTTTTCGCTGGCGGCATTGATAGCCGAAACGCGCAGTTGTGGTGGTGCATCCGCCGCCAGAGGTTCCGGTACGCGCTGCTCCAGTACGGCAACGCGTAAGCCGCTCCCCTGTAAGCCGCAGGCAACCGCCAGCCCCACCATGCCGCCACCAACAATGGCTACATCAACACTTTGCATTGTTTATTCCTTAAAACCGCCTTCAACGCGCCACCCAACCGAGGGTGCGCTGCGCCAGCACATCGCGTGCCGGGGTGAATAATTCCATCGTCATCAGTCCGATGTTGCGCCCGACAACCAGCGGTGCCCAACGGTTGGCAAAAAGATGTACCAGGCTGTCCGTGACGCCGATGGTTGCTTCGCGATCGCTCTGTCGACGCTGCTGATAACGGCACAATACGCCGTAATCCCCCATGTCTTCTCCGCGCTCCTGCGCCTGAGTCAGGGTTTCCGCAAGACTCATCACATCTCGCATACCGAGGTTGAACCCTTGCCCGGCAATCGGGTGCAGGGTTTGCGCCGCATTGCCCACCAGCACGGTACGATGGGTAATAGCTCTGGCGGCGCGGGTTAACGCCAGCGGATAAGCACTGCGTTTACCGGCGTGGGTAATTTTTCCAAGTCGCCAGCCAAAGGCCGACTGGAGCTCACGGCAAAACTTCTCGTCACTCCACGACAGCACCTCTTCGCGCCGTTCCAGTGGATGACACCAGACCAGCGAACAGCGTCCGTCAGACATCGGCAACATCGCCAGCGGGCCATGTTGCGTGAAGCGTTCAAAAGCGCGGCCTTCGTGCGCAACAGAAGTAGCAACGTTGGCAATCACTGCCAGTTGTTCGTAAGGCTCCTGCTGCCAGTCAACGCCGCACGCGGTGGCTAACGCTGAATGGGTGCCATCAGCGGCTACCAGCACGCGGCCCGTCAGCGTCTCGCCACTCTCCAGCGTCACTTCAACGTGACTCTGAGTACGGGCAACGTTAGCCACGCGATCAGGGCAATGCAGCGTTACGCCAGGTGCTTTACGCAGCAATGCAAACAGCCGTTGCCCGACATTGTGCAATTCGACAACCTGTCCCAGCGCCGCCAGTTGGTAATCTTCTGCGGCAAGGGTGACAAATCCAGCGTGACCACGATCGCTGACATGCACGGTGGTGATGGCAGTTGCGCAATCCGCCAGAGATTGCCAGACGCCGATGCGCGCCAGTTGCTGACAGGTACCCGCCGCCAGCGCTATCGCTCGTCCATCAAAGCCCGGATGAGCATGTGACTCTGGCGCAGTCGCTTCAATCAAATGTACCGGCAGCGCCCCGTGACTTAACCGGGAAATAGCCAGCGCCAGCGTCGCGCCCGCCATGCCGCCACCGACGATGATTACGCTCATTGCTTTCTCGCAGCAGCCATCAACGCTTCGATTTCTTCCGGCTTTTTCACCACGCTGGCGGTGAGGTTTTCGTTACCGGTTTCGGTAATCACAATGTCGTCTTCAATACGAATGCCGATACCGCGATATTGTTCTGGCACATCCGCATCCGGCGCGATATACAGACCAGGCTCTACGGTCAGTACCATCCCCGGTTCCAGAATGCGCGAGCGATCCTGACCATAAACGCCAACGTCATGGACATCCAGTCCTAACCAGTGGCTAAGGCCATGCATAAAGAAAGGACGATGGGCGTTCTGAGCGATCAGTTCATCAACATCACCTTTCAGGATGCCGAGTTTTACCAGGCCGCTAACCATGATGCGCACCACTTCACCAGTGACTTCCAGAATGGAAGTTCCCGGACGATACAGGCGCAGGCTGGTTTCGAGAGACTCCAGCACAATGTCGTAGATTTCACGCTGGGCCTGGGTGAATTTGCCGTTGACCGGGAAGGTGCGGGTAATATCGCCAGCGTAACCTTTGTATTCGCAACCCGCGTCAATCAACACCAGGTCGCCGTCGCGCATTTCACACTCGTTTTCGGTGTAGTGCAGAATGCAGCCGTTTTCACCGCTGCCGACAATGGTGTTATAGGACGGATAGCGCGCACCGTGGCGGTTAAATTCGTGGTGAATTTCGCCTTCCAGATGGTACTCGAACATTCCCGGACGGCATTTTTCCATCGCCCGGGTATGTGCCATGGCGGTGATTTCTCCCGCGCGGCGGAGTACGGCAATCTCTTCTGGCGATTTGAACAGGCGCATTTCATGAACAACAGGACGCCAGTCGATCATCGTTGCCGGTGCGGTGAGATTTTGCCGCGAACCTTTACGCAGTTTTTCCAGCGCACTGTTCACGATTTCATCAGCATATGCATATTCGCCCTGGGCATGGTAAACCACATCCAGGCCGTTAAGTAGTTGATAAAGTTGCTGATTGATTTCGCTGAATGCCAGTGCGCGGTCAACGCCCAGTTTCTCTGGCGCGGCATCCTGGCCTAAGCGACGGCCAAACCAGATCTCCGCCGTCAGGTCGCGAACGCGGTTAAACAGAACGCTGTGGTTATGAGTGTCATCGCTTTTAATCAGCACCAGCACCGCTTCCGGTTCGTTAAAGCCGGTGAAGTACCAGAAGTCACTGTTCTGACGATAGGGGTATTCGCTGTCGGCGCTACGTGTTACTTCTGGTGCAGCAAAAATCAGCGCGGCGCTGCCGGGTTGCATTTGCTCCACCAGGGCCTGACGGCGACGCTGAAACTCTTGCCGGGATATCTCACTCATAACACTCTCCTTACGTTTTTTGTTTTTAGTGTAGAGTCGGTTTTTGTACTTCTGGCGCGGTCGGTTGCGGATGAGTAAAGGTGTCGTGGCATAACAGCGCGGCAACACGAACGTATTCGATGATCTCTTCAAGCGACATTTCAAGCTCTTCCTGATCTTCGTCTTCGTCGTAACCCAGTTGCGCAATGTTACGCAGATCGTCGATAGCTTCACCGGTTTCGCCGGTCACTTTATCCAGCTTCGGTTGCGTAACGCCAAGACCAAGCAGGAAGTGATTGACCCAACCTGCCAATGCATCAGCCCGATCGAAAACGCTGACATCATCGCCATCAGGCAGATAAAGCTGAAAAAGGAAGCCGTCATCCTGCAGGGCATCGCTGGTGGCAGAGTGCATTTTACGCAGTGCCTGTGCCAGCTCATGACCGAAAGCCATGCCTTCGTTCGTCAGGTCGTGAAGTAGCGGTAGCCATGAGCTGTCATCGTTACCGCCACATATCATCCCGCTGATTAAACCATGCATCTCAGCTGGGGTCAGACCCGTCCCTTGTTGGTTCAGATACTGGTTCATTTCGTTGTAACCAGGCATTTCGTTCTGTATAGACATAAGCATTCGTCGTCAAAGGGAGGAATATTCATGATATGCTACCACTTTGGGCCCTGGTGGACCAGAAAAGGGCTTGTCTCTTCTCATCAGGGTAGCTATAGTGTCGCCCCTTCGCAGACCATGGGTCTAAAGACGAAGGCAGCGCAGTCAATCAGCAGGAAGGTGGCATGTCTGCACAACCCGTCGATATCCAAATTTTTGGCCGTTCACTGCGTGTGAACTGCCCGCCTGACCAAAGGGATGCGTTGAATCAGGCAGCGGACGATCTGAACCAACGGTTGCAAGATCTGAAAGAACGCACTAGAGTCACAAATACTGAACAGTTGGTCTTCATTGCCGCATTGAATATCAGCTATGAGTTAGCGCAAGAAAAAGCGAAGACTCGTGACTACGCGGCAAGTATGGAACAGCGTATTCGGATGCTGCAGCAGACCATAGAACAAGCGTTACTTGAACAAGGTCGCATCACCGAAAAAACTAACCAAAACTTTGAATGACACTTTTCGGTTTACTGTGGTAGAGTAACCGTGAAGACAAAATTTCTCTGAGATGTTCGCAAGCGGGCCAGTCCCCTGAGCCGATATTTCATACCACAAGAATGTGGCGCTCCGCGGTTGGTGAGCATGCTCGGTCCGTCCGAGAAGCCTTAAAACTGCGACGACACATTCACCTTGAACCAAGGGTTCAAGGGTTACAGCCTGCGGCGGCATCTCGGAGATTCCCTTCTTATCTGGCACCAGCCATGACGCAACTACCAGAACTCCCACTGATATTATCCCGACAAGAAATCCGCAAAATGATTCGGCAACGTCGTCGTGCGTTAACGCCGGAACAACAGCAGGAAATGGGTCAACAAGCCGCTACCCGGATGATGACTTATCCCCCGGTGGTGATGGCACATACGGTCGCTGTATTCCTCTCTTTTGATGGCGAACTCGACACCCAGCCACTCATAGAACAACTCTGGCGCGCCGGTAAGCGCGTATATCTTCCAGTTTTGCATCCCTTTAGTGCCGGTAATTTGCTGTTCCTGAATTACCATCCGCAAAGCGAACTGGTGATGAACAGGTTGAAGATCCATGAGCCAAAATTGGATGTGCGTGACGTGCTCCCCTTTCCCGATTAGACGTCCTGATCACCCCCCTGGTCGCCTTTGATGAGTACGGTCAGCGCCTGGGAATGGGCGGAGGTTTTTATGATCGGACCTTACAAAACTGGCAGCACTATAAAATGCAACCGGTGGGTTATGCGCATGATTGTCAGTTGGTGGAAAAACTCCCCGTTGAAGAGTGGGATATCCCACTGCCTGCGGTGGTTACACCGTCGAAAGTCTGGGAGTGGTAAGGGCGACACACCTGCATCGCCCTGATTGACATCGTTGATTCTTTGACCTAATTTAGTGAGTAAGGGTAAGGGAGGATTGCTCCTCCCCTGAGACTGACTGTTAATAAGCGCTGAAACTTATGAGTAACAGTACAATCAGTATGATGACAAGTCGCATCATAACCCTTCTCCTTCAAGCCCTCGCTTCGGTGAGGGCTTTACCGTTACAGCCCCATGCTGCCCTGCCATCGTAAATCCCCATTAAATAAACACAACGCATTGATCTGACTTTGATTTATTTTCTGGAGCAGACTCGCAAAGTAGAATGCGCAACGCGGCAACGGTGTGGAGAAGGGATAAAAAAACGGGCAAGTCAGTGACCTGCCCGTTGATTTTCAGAGAAGGGGAATTAGTACAGCAGACGGGCGCGAATGGTACCCGGAATAGCTTTCATTGCCTGCAGCGCTTTTTCGGCAACGTCTTCGTCGGCTTCAATATCAATAACCACATAACCCATCTGGGCGGAAGTTTGCAGATATTGCGCGGCGATGTTGACGCCCTGCTCGGCGAAGATTTTGTTCAGCGCAGTTAGCACGCCCGGACGGTTTTCGTGGATGTGCATCAGACGACGCCCACCGTGCAGTGGCAGCGAGACTTCCGGGAAGTTCACCGCAGAGAGCGTTGAGCCATTGTCAGAATACTTGATCAATTTACCCGCAACTTCCAGGCCGATATTCTCCTGCGCTTCCTGAGTCGAACCGCCAATGTGTGGCGTCAGAAGGACGTTGTCGAATTCACACAGCGGAGAGGTAAATGGATCGCTATTGGTCGCCGGTTCCGTCGGGAATACGTCGATTGCCGCCCCCGCCAGATGTTTGCTCGCCAGCGCATCACACAGCGCCGGAATATCCACCACAGTACCGCGCGAAGCATTAATCAGCAGCGAGCCGGGCTTCATTAGTGAAATTTCTTTCGCGCCCATCATATTTTTGGTGGACGGATTCTCTGGTACATGCAGACTCACCACATCGCTCATATTCAGCAGGTCAGAAAGATGCTGTACCTGAGTGGCGTTGCCCAGCGGCAGTTTATTTTCAATATCATAAAAGTAAACATACATTCCCAGCGATTCAGCCAGAATGCCCAATTGCGTACCAATATGACCGTAGCCGATGATACCCAGCTTTTTGCCGCGCGCTTCAAAAGAACCCGCCGCCAGTTTGTTCCACACGCCACGGTGCGCTTTAGCATTGGCTTCCGGCACGCCGCGCAATAGCAGCAGCAGTTCGCCAATCACCAGCTCCGCAACAGAGCGCGTATTTGAGAACGGTGCGTTAAATACCGGGATCCCGCGCTTTGCCGCCGCATCCAGATCAACCTGGTTTGTTCCGATACAGAAACAGCCAATAGCGACCAGTTTTTCTGCGGCGTTGATCACGTCTTCAGTCAGATGGGTACGGGATCGCAGGCCGATGAAGTGGGCATCGCGGATGGATTCTTTTAATTGTTCATCATCCAGCGCGCCTTTGTGAAATTCGATGTTGGTGTAACCAGCTGCACGAAGGCTTTCCAGCGCCTTTTGGTGCACGCCTTCTACCAGCAGAAACTTAATCTTGTCTTTCTCCAGCGATACCTTTGCCATTTACCCAATCCTGTCTTTTGAAATGTTGTGTGCGGATTTGCGTCCGCCTTTCAACATATCAAAAAATAATATTGCGGCAATATGAACGTTTGCGTCGCGATGTTGAGGAAATATCACGCAAAGGTAATTCTTGGATGAATATGCTGGTTTAGAAGATTTATTTAGAGCAATCGACAATAGCCAGGTAAAAACGTGACACATGTCACCAAATTTAATGAAGAGAATTTTTTTAACGGGGGAGGTTCCCCCGTCAGATCATTTCACAATGGTTTTGACACCGTCAGGTGTGCCAATCAGCGCAACGTCCGCGCCACGGTTAGCAAACAAGCCAACAGTCACCACGCCAGGAATCGCATTTATGGCGTTTTCCATCGCTATCGGGTCAAGGATTTCCATGCCGTGGACGTCGAGGATCACGTTGCCATTATCGGTCACCACGCCCTGACGGTATTCCGGACGACCGCCCAGTTTCACCAGCTGGCGCGCCACTGCACTACGTGCCATCGGGATAACTTCTACTGGCAGCGGGAATTTACCCAGAATATCAACCTGCTTGGAAGCGTCTGCAATACAGATAAATTTTTCTGCAACCGAAGCAATGATTTTTTCACGGGTCAGCGCCGCGCCGCCGCCTTTGATCATTTGCATGTGGCCGTTGATTTCATCTGCGCCATCAACGTAGATGCCAAGGCTGTCGACTTCGTTGAGATCAAAAACGTGAATGCCGAGGCTTTTCAGTTTTTCAGTGGAAGCATCTGAACTGGAAACGGCCCCTTCAATCTGGCCTTTCATTGTACCGAGCGCGTCAATAAAGTGTGCGGCGGTGGAACCTGTACCTACACCAACAATGGTGCCGGGCTGGACATACTGAAGTGCCGCCCATCCTACTGCTTTTTTCAATTCATCCTGCGTCATGATCGTTTCGCCTGTGGTATGAAATTTCACACGCATTATATACAAAAAAAGCGATTCAGACCCCGTTGGCAAGCCGCGTGGTTAACTCATCCATAAAATATCGCGCAATGGCAGGCATCCCCTTTCGCCCCGCAAATAAGGCATGCAACAATCTGGGTATGCCGCTCCACGGAGCAAACAGGCGCACCAGTTCACCGTTCACAAGCCCCTGTTTACAGGCAAATTGAGGCAATAACGCCACGCCATTCAACACAACCAGGGCGCGAACTCGCTGAGCGAAATGCATTAGCGCAAATCCCTGATCTTTTAAGCTGCGCGTTTAACCACGAATACAAATGTTACCCGCCGACGGCTTCGGTATATGCAACCTGACACAAAATTGTGTCATAGTGCAGGAAAAAGCATTTACCAGGAGCAGACAACAGCAATGAAACGCCCGGACTACAGAACATTACAGGCACTGGATGCGGTGATACGTGAACGAGGATTTGAGCGCGCGGCACAAAAGCTGTGCATTACACAATCAGCCGTCTCACAGCGCATTAAGCAACTGGAAAATATGTTCGGGCAGCCGCTGTTGGTGCGTACCGTACCGCCGCGCCCGACGGAACAAGGGCAAAAACTGCTGGCACTGCTGCGCCAGGTGGAGTTGCTGGAAGAAGAGTGGCTGGGCGATGAACAAACCGGTTCGACTCCGCTGCTGCTTTCACTGGCGGTCAACGCCGACAGTCTGGCGACGTGGTTGCTTCCTGCACTGGCTCCTGTGTTGGCTGATTCGCCTATCCGCCTCAACTTGCAGGTAGAAGATGAAACCCGCACTCAGGAACGTCTGCGCCGCGGCGAAGTGGTCGGCGCGGTGAGTATTCAACATCAGGCGCTGCCGAGTTGTCTTGTCGATAAACTTGGTGCGCTCGACTATCTGTTCGTCAGCTCAAAACCCTTTGCCGAAAAATATTTCCCTAACGGCGTAACGCGTTCGGCATTACTGAAAGCGCCAGTGGTCGCGTTTGACCATCTTGACGATATGCACCAGGCCTTTTTGCAGCAAAACTTCGATCTGCCTCCAGGCAGCGTGCCCTGCCATATCGTTAATTCTTCAGAAGCGTTCGTACAACTTGCTCGCCAGGGCACCACCTGCTGTATGATCCCGCACCTGCAAATCGAGAAAGAGCTGGCCAGCGGTGAACTGATTGACTTAACGCCTGGGCTATTTCAACGACGGATGCTCTACTGGCACCGCTTTGCTCCTGAAAGCCGCATGATGCGTAAAGTCACTGATGCGTTACTCGATTATGGTCACAAAGTCCTTCGTCAGGATTAATCCATCAAATAATGCCTGATAGCACATATCAGGCGTTGTCCTCACTTCTTTTTGTATTCCTTGAATCACATCACAAAATAGACAAATCTCAGGCGGCAAAAAACGACGTCTGAATGCATTTTTTTTGCTGGCGACAAACCCACGTAAAAAGCTCACCGTAGGCGCAAATACCCTCATTTTGATTGCGTTTTACGGAGCAAATAATGTCTAACGTGCAGGAGTGGCAACAGCTTGCCAACAAGGAATTGAGCCGTCGGGAGAAAACTGTCGACTCGCTGGTTCATCAAACCGCGGAAGGGATCGCCATCAAGCCGCTGTATACCGAAGCCGATCTCGATAATCTGGAGGTGACAGGTACCCTTCCTGGTTTGCCGCCCTACGTTCGTGGCCCGCGTGCCACTATGTATACCGCCCAACCGTGGACCATCCGTCAGTATGCTGGTTTTTCAACAGCAAAAGAGTCCAACGCTTTTTATCGCCGTAACCTGGCCGCCGGGCAAAAAGGTCTTTCCGTTGCGTTTGACCTTGCCACCCACCGTGGCTACGACTCCGATAACCCGCGCGTGGCGGGCGACGTCGGCAAAGCGGGCGTCGCTATCGACACCGTGGAAGATATGAAAGTCCTGTTCGACCAGATCCCGCTGGATAAAATGTCGGTTTCGATGACCATGAATGGCGCAGTGCTACCAGTACTGGCGTTTTATATCGTCGCCGCAGAAGAGCAAGGTGTTACACCTGATAAACTGACCGGCACCATTCAAAACGATATTCTCAAAGAGTACCTCTGCCGCAACACCTATATTTACCCACCAAAACCGTCAATGCGCATTATCGCCGACATCATCGCCTGGTGTTCCGGCAACATGCCGCGATTTAATACCATCAGTATCAGCGGTTACCACATGGGTGAAGCGGGTGCCAACTGCGTGCAGCAGGTAGCATTTACGCTCGCTGATGGGATTGAGTACATCAAAGCAGCAATCTCTGCCGGACTGAAAATTGATGACTTCGCTCCTCGCCTGTCGTTCTTCTTCGGCATCGGCATGGATCTGTTTATGAACGTCGCCATGTTGCGTGCGGCACGTTATTTATGGAGCGAAGCGGTCAGTGGATTTGGCGCACAGGACCCGAAATCACTGGCGCTGCGTACCCACTGCCAGACCTCAGGCTGGAGCCTGACTGAACAGGATCCGTATAACAACGTTATCCGCACCACCATTGAAGCGCTGGCTGCGACGCTGGGCGGTACTCAGTCACTGCATACCAACGCCTTTGACGAAGCGCTTGGTTTGCCTACCGATTTCTCAGCACGCATTGCCCGCAACACCCAGATCATCATCCAGGAAGAATCAGAACTCTGCCGCACCGTCGATCCACTGGCCGGATCCTATTACATTGAGTCGCTGACCGATCAAATCGTCAAACAAGCCAGAGCTATTATCCAACAGATCGACGAAGCCGGTGGCATGGCGAAAGCGATCGAAGCAGGTCTGCCAAAACGAATGATCGAAGAGGCCTCAGCGCGCGAACAGTCGCTGATCGACCAGGGCAAGCGTGTCATCGTTGGTGTCAACAAGTACAAACTGGATCACGAAGACGAAACCGATGTACTTGAGATCGACAACGTGATGGTGCGTAACGAGCAAATTGCTTCGCTGGAACGCATTCGCGCCACCCGTGATGATGCCGCCGTAACCGCCGCGTTGAACGCCCTGACTCACGCCGCACAGCATAACGAAAACCTGCTGGCTGCCGCTGTTAATGCCGCTCGCGTTCGCGCCACCCTGGGTGAAATTTCCGATGCGCTGGAAGTCGCTTTCGACCGTTATCTGGTGTCAAGCCAGTGTGTTACCGGCGTGATTGCGCAAAGCTATCATCAGTCTGAGAAATCGGCCTCCGAGTTCGATGCCATTGTTGCGCAAACGGAGCAGTTCCTTGCCGACAATGGTCGTCGCCCGCGCATTCTGATCGCTAAGATGGGCCAGGATGGACACGATCGCGGCGCGAAAGTGATCGCCAGCGCCTATTCCGATCTCGGTTTCGACGTAGATTTAAGCCCGATGTTCTCTACACCTGAAGAGATCGCCCGCCTGGCCGTAGAAAACGACGTTCACGTAGTGGGCGCATCCTCACTGGCTGCCGGTCATAAAACGCTGATCCCGGAACTGGTCGAAGCGCTGAAAAAATGGGGACGCGAAGATATCTGCGTGGTCGCGGGTGGCGTCATTCCGCCGCAGGATTACGCCTTCCTGCAAGAGCGCGGCGTGGCGGCGATTTATGGTCCAGGTACACCTATGCTCGACAGTGTGCGCGACGTACTGAATCTGATAAGCCAGCATCATGATTAATGAAGCCACGCTGGCAGAAAGTATTCGCCGCTTACGTCAGGGTGAGCGTGCCACACTCGCCCAGGCCATGACGCTGGTGGAAAGCCGTCACCCGCGTCATCAGGCACTAAGTACGCAGCTGCTTGATGCCATTATGCCGTACTGCGGTAACACCCTGCGACTGGGCGTTACCGGCACCCCCGGCGCGGGGAAAAGTACCTTTCTTGAGGCCTTTGGCATGTTGTTGATTCGAGAGGGATTAAAGGTCGCGGTTATTGCGGTCGATCCCAGCAGCCCGGTCACTGGCGGTAGCATTCTCGGGGATAAAACCCGCATGAATGACCTGGCGCGTGCCGAAGCGGCGTTTATTCGCCCGGTACCATCCTCCGGTCATCTGGGCGGTGCCAGTCAGCGAGCGCGGGAATTAATGCTGTTATGCGAAGCAGCGGGTTATGACGTAGTGATTGTCGAAACGGTTGGCGTCGGGCAGTCGGAAACAGAAGTCGCCCGCATGGTGGACTGTTTTATCTCGTTGCAAATTGCCGGTGGCGGCGATGATCTGCAGGGCATTAAAAAAGGGCTGATGGAAGTGGCTGATCTGATCGTTATCAACAAAGACGATGGCGATAACCATACCAATGTCGCCATTGCCCGGCATATGTACGAGAGTGCCCTGCATATTCTGCGACGTAAATACGACGAATGGCAGCCACGGGTTCTGACTTGTAGCGCACTGGAAAAACGTGGAATCGATGAGATCTGGCACACCATCATCGACTTCAAAACCGCGCTAACTGCCAGTGGTCGTTTACAACAAGTGCGGCAACAACAATCGGTGGAATGGCTGCGTAAGCAGACCGAAGAAGAAGTACTGAATCACCTGTTCGCGAATGAAGATTTCGATCGCTATTACCGCCAGACGCTTTTAGCGGTCAAAAACAATACGCTCTCACCGCGCACCGGCCTGCGGCAGCTCAGTGAATTTATCCAGACGCAATATTTTGATTAAAGGAATTTTTATGTCTTATCAGTATGTTAACGTTGTCACTATCAACAAAGTGGCGGTCATTGAGTTTAACTATGGCCGAAAACTTAATGCCTTAAGTAAAGTCTTTATTGATGATCTTATGCAGGCGTTAAGCGATCTCAACCGGCCGGAAATTCGCTGTATCATTTTGCGCGCACCGAGTGGATCCAAAGTCTTCTCCGCAGGTCACGATATTCACGAACTGCCGTCTGGCGGTCGCGATCCGCTCTCCTATGACGATCCATTGCGTCAAATCACCCGCATGATCCAAAAATTCCCGAAACCGATCATTTCGATGGTGGAAGGTAGTGTTTGGGGTGGCGCATTTGAAATGATCATGAGTTCCGATCTGATCATCGCCGCCAGTACCTCAACCTTCTCAATGACGCCTGTAAACCTCGGCGTCCCGTATAACCTGGTCGGCATTCACAACCTGACCCGCGACGCGGGCTTCCACATTGTCAAAGAGCTGATTTTTACCGCTTCGCCAATCACCGCCCAGCGCGCGCTGGCTGTCGGCATCCTCAACCATGTTGTGGAAGTGGAAGAACTGGAAGATTTCACCTTACAAATGGCGCACCACATCTCTGAGAAAGCGCCGTTAGCCATTGCCGTTATCAAAGAAGAGCTGCGTGTACTGGGCGAAGCACACACCATGAACTCCGATGAATTTGAACGTATTCAGGGGATGCGCCGCGCGGTGTATGACAGCGAAGATTACCAGGAAGGGATGAACGCTTTCCTCGAAAAACGTAAACCTAATTTCGTTGGTCATTAATCCCTGCGAACGAAGGAGTAAAAATGGAAACTCAGTGGACAAGGATGACCGCCAATGAAGCGGCAGAAATTATCCAGCATAACGACATGGTGGCATTTAGCGGCTTTACCCCAGCGGGTTCGCCGAAAGCCCTACCCACCGCGATTGCCCGCAGAGCTAACGAACAGCATGAGGCCAAAAAGCCGTATCAAATTCGCCTTCTGACGGGTGCGTCAATCAGCGCCGCCGCTGACGATGTACTTTCTGACGCCGATGCTGTTTCCTGGCGTGCGCCATATCAAACATCGTCCGGTTTACGTAAAAAGATCAATCAGGGCGCGGTGAGTTTCGTTGACCTGCATTTGAGCGAAGTGGCGCAAATGGTCAATTACGGTTTCTTCGGCGACATTGATGTTGCCGTCATTGAAGCATCGGCACTGGCACCGGATGGTCGAGTCTGGTTAACCAGCGGGATCGGTAATGCGCCGACCTGGCTGCTGCGGGCGAAGAAAGTGATCATTGAACTCAATCACTATCACGATCCGCGCGTTGCAGAACTGGCGGATATTGTGATTCCTGGCGCGCCACCGCGGCGCAATAGCGTGTCGATCTTCCATGCAATGGATCGCGTCGGTACCCGCTATGTGCAAATCGATCCGAAAAAGATTGTCGCCGTCGTGGAAACCAACTTGCCCGACGCCGGTAATATGCTGGATAAGCAAAATCCCATGTGCCAGCAGATTGCCGATAACGTGGTCACGTTCTTATTGCAGGAAATGGCGCATGGGCGTATTCCGCCGGAATTTCTGCCGCTGCAAAGTGGCGTGGGCAATATCAATAATGCGGTAATGGCGCGTCTGGGGGAAAACCCGGTAATTCCTCCGTTTATGATGTATTCGGAAGTGCTACAGGAATCGGTGGTGCATTTACTGGAAACCGGCAAAATCAGCGGGGCCAGCGCCTCCAGCCTGACAATCTCGGCCGATTCCCTGCGCAAGATTTACGACAATATGGATTACTTTGCCAGCCGCATTGTGTTGCGTCCGCAGGAGATTTCCAATAACCCGGAAATCATCCGTCGTCTGGGCGTCATCGCTCTGAACGTCGGCCTGGAGTTTGATATTTACGGGCATGCCAACTCAACACACGTAGCCGGGGTCGATCTGATGAACGGCATCGGCGGCAGCGGTGATTTTGAACGCAACGCGTATCTGTCGATCTTTATGGCCCCGTCGATTGCTAAAGAAGGCAAGATCTCAACCGTCGTGCCAATGTGCAGCCATGTTGATCACAGCGAACACAGCGTCAAAGTGATCATCACCGAACAAGGGATCGCCGATCTGCGCGGTCTTTCCCCGCTTCAACGCGCCCGCACTATCATTGATAATTGTGCACATCCTATGTATCGGGATTATCTGCATCGCTATCTGGAAAATGCGCCTGGCGGACATATTCACCACGATCTTAGCCACGTCTTCGACTTACACCGTAATTTAATTGCAACCGGCTCGATGCTGGGTTAATGACTCGTCCCGTCACGATCTTCAGCAATATGCTGAAGCATCGTGGCGGTATAACGATGATTTCTGATTGAATAAAGATATTCCTGCATATACATCGGCCTGTGCGGTGCATCAAAATATTTCAGCGTTGCCGGATTCACCAGTCGCCAGGCAAAATGCGGGATCACCGTCAGAAAATGTCCGCGCTCCACGGCGCTGATTTTGGCCATAAAACTGTAGGGACGATAAATAATGGTTGGATTGATCCCACAAGGTCGCATATTCGCATCAATCATTGCTTCGAAGTTGGCCCGGTTCTGAAAGCGCATTTGTAGCCAGGGCAGCTCCTGAAGCAGCTCTTGCTCTTGTCGCTCTTCATAACGGCGAGAAACGAGAAAGCCTAATCGCAGCGGTGGTAGTTCACTGATAGTCAGGTTTTCCAGTTCCTGAACTCGTGCAGATACATGCTGTGGGGAGATAATAAAATCTAACTGGCGGTCAAAAAGATTATCGATAACGCCATTTTCGCTGAACTCAACTGGCTGGGCGGTCACGCCTTCATACTTATCTCCGAGACTAATCAACTGATCGAAAATAATTGTCGGATAAGTATTATCTATGCCAATCACAATTTCTCGTGAACGACGCCCTGAGTTATGGATTTCATTATCAATCGCAGAAAGCCGTTGATAAACCGGGAACAGTTTTTGATACAGTTCCTGTCCGGCTTTATTGAGGCTGATATTATTATCTTTGCGGGTAAATAGCGTATAGCCAATTTGTTCTTCCAGCGCGGCAATGCTTTTACCAAATGGCGAAGCCGTCATATGGATTTTTTCTGCCGCCCGGGCAATATTATTGGTTTGCGCTAATAAAATGAAATTGCGCATCTTTTTCGAAATAAAAATGTCCATCCCCCTCCCCCGCATCCTTGTCCGCTTAACCGTTTCAGTCAGCCTATCCTTGATGAAACCGCGAGCAAAGATAGGTGATTACGTCATGGTTTTACAGAAAATTACAGAAAAAGGAGGCAATATCGGGTAAAGGCATTAGCCCGACGAATACGTCGGGCTACAAATATTATTGTGCTGCAGGTGTTTTAGCGGGTTGTTGATCCACAGGTTCTAACTGGAAGACCACATCGACCTGATCATCAAACTGAATAGCGGCCTGCTCGTAAGTTTCCTGGGCGGACACCGGCGCGGCATCGGCTTTCATCATCCGCACCATTGGGCTGGGCTGATAGTTGGAAACATGGTAGCGCACGCTATATACCGGCCCCAGTTTACGATGAAAGCCGTTCGCCAGTTCCTGCGCCTGATGAATCGCGTTATCAATCGCTGCCTTACGCGCTTTGTCTTTATAGGCATCCGGCTGCGCCACGCCCAGCGACACAGAACGAATTTCGTTAAGACCCGCCTTCAGCGCGCCATCCAGCAAGGAATTCAGTTTGTCTAACTGACGGAGCGTGACTTCCACCGTTCTCACAGCGCGGTAGCCTTTAAGGATACTTTTACCATCCTGATAATCATAATCTGGCTGGGTGCGTAAGTTCGCTGAGCTGATATCTTTTTTCGCGATCTGATTGAGTTCAAGGAAGGAAATGTATTGTGCGACGCGCTCATCTGCCTGTTTCTTGGCAGTAGCGGCATCCTTCGCGGCCACGTTAACTTCAATCGCAAGAGTGGCAATGTCTGGCACCGCATCCACGCTTGCCGTGCCGGAGGTGACAATATGCGGTCCATCCGGCAATTCGTTAGCCTGCGCTGCCATCCCGCTAATACCCATTAATGCCGCCAGGGCGATAACTTTGAACTTCACGTTAGTCTCTCCGTGTTAATTGACTTGCCCAAAATTCAGGACCTCTGGAGGCAAGCTTAGCGCCTCTGTTTTATTTTTCCATCAGATAGCGCCTAACTGAACAAGGCTTGTGCATGAGCAATACCGTCTCTCGCCAGCTGCAAGGCAATAAACCACATAACACATCCCACAACCAGATTGATAATGCGCTGTGCTTTTGCCGTGCGCAGACGCGGTGCCAGCCAGGCTGCGAGAAGAGCCAGACCAAAGAACCACAGGAAAGAGGCGCTAATTGTCCCGAGTGCAAACCAGCGTTTTGGTTCCACATCAAGTTGCCCGCCAAGGCTGCCCAGTACAACAAAAGTATCCAGGTAAACATGCGGATTCAGCCAGGTCACTGCCAACATGGTGGCGATAATTTTCCATCTGCCTTGCTTCATGACTTCGGCGCTGGCTAACTCAATATTACTGCTCATTGCTGTTTTAAAAGCGCCAAAACCATACCACAGCAAGAAGGCTACGCCGCCCCAGGTGACCAGCGCCAGCAACCACGGCGACTGCATCAATAACGCGCTGCCACCAAAAATCCCGGCGCAAATCAGGACCAAATCGCTGATAGCACAAAGTAAGGCAATCATAATGTGGTACTGACGACGTATGCCCTGATTCATCACAAAAGCATTTTGTGGACCGAGCGGTAGGATCATAGCCGCCCCAAGTGCAAGACCTTGAAAGTAATAAGAAAACACGTTGGATATTCCGAATTAAGTATCTGATGCAGAGACTATATCGCGGGATTGTTATTAGCGGAAATTGATAATATTAATTGGCAATCAGAAAAACTAATAAGAGAGAGGCCAGAGAGTATTATCTGGCCTCAGCGTTGATTACGCAGCTTTGTCTTCTTTCACCCGCTTAAAGTTCACATCCATTTGCGGGTACGGGAAGCTGATACCGGCGGCATCAAATTCACGTTTAATACGCTCCAGCACATCCCAGTACACGTTTTGCAGATCGCCGCTGTTGCTCCAGACGCGGACCACGAAATTAATCGACGATGCACCAAGTTCGTTCAGGCGCACAGTCATTTCGCGATCTTTCAAAATGCGATCTTCAGACTGGATAATATTGGTCAGGATCTGCTTAACCTGATCGATATCGGAATCATACGCCACGCCAATAATAAATTCGTTACGGCGAACTGGCTCGCGGGAGAAGTTAATAATATTTCCGGCAATAATTTTACCGTTCGGAATAACGATAATTTTACCGTCTGCAGTACGCATGGTGGTGGAGAAAATCTGCACACTCAGCACAGTACCGGCTACGCCGCCCAGGTCAACATATTCTCCGGCACGGAACGGGCGGAACATGACAAGTAACACGCCAGCGGCCAGGTTAGACAGTGACCCCTGCAAAGCCAGACCAACAGCTAAGCCTGCGGCACCGAGTACAGCAATGACTGACGCGGTTTGTACACCCACGCGTCCCAGTGCAGCGATTAGCGTAAAGGCGATAATACCGTAACGGACTAATGCAGAAAGAAAATCAGCAACAGTGGCATCGATTTTACGGGAGATCATCAGGCGATTCACCGCGTTGGAAATCATCCGCGCGATAATCAAACCAACGATGATGATCGCGAGTGCCGCCACGATGTTTACTGCATAACTTAGCAGCAGCGCCTGGTTAGCTACCAGCCAGCTTCCCGCGCCGTTTATGCTATCGACAACATTCAAATCTTCCATTCAATATTCCTTTTCAACTGACTCAAAATGGAGAAATACACTCCGCCGCCTTATGACGGGCAGTCTGACAAGGGTAAACAATAAAGCATAATTTTGCCAAATAGATCACAGATTTCTCATCTGAATCACCTTGCTTTTGGCGAAAAAATCCCCGCAGAGCGGGGCTCAGACAGATATCAATGTGCGCTTTGTCATGCCGGATGCGGCGTGAACGCCTTATCCGGCCTACAAAAACCTGCAAATTCAATATATTGCAGGATACGTGTAGGCCTGATAAGCGTAGCGCATCAGGCAATTTTGCTTTTGGCGAAAAAAAGACCCGCAGAGCGGGCCTTGAGATAAGCAGAAAGGAATATCTTACAGAACGTCGATCGCGTTCAGTTCCTGGAATGCTTTCTCCAGACGAGCGATCATCGAAGTCTGACCGGCACGCAGCCATACGCGCGGATCGTAGTATTTCTTGTTCGGCTGATCTTCGCCTTTCGGGTTACCCAGCTGACCCTGCAGATAAGCTTCGTTCGCTTTGTAGTAGTTCAGAACGCCTTCCCAGGTTGCCCATTGGGTATCGGTATCGATGTTCATTTTTACTACGCCGTAGCTTACGGAGTCTTTGATTTCCTGAGCAGTAGAACCGGAACCACCGTGGAATACGAAGTTCAGGCTGTTGTGCGGCAGGTTGTGTTTCTTGGAAACATATTCCTGAGAATCACGCAGGATGGTCGGAGTCAGAACCACGTTACCCGGCTTGTAAACACCGTGTACGTTACCGAAGGACGCTGCGATGGTGAAACGCGGGCTGATTTTGCTCAGTTCGGTGTATGCGTAATCAACGTCTTCCGGCTGGGTGTACAGTGCAGAAGCGTCCATGTGGCTGTTGTCCACGCCGTCTTCTTCACCACCGGTGCAACCCAGTTCGATTTCCAGAGTCATGCCGATTTTGGACATGCGCTCCAGGTATTTAGAGCAGATTTCGATGTTCTCTTGCAGAGATTCTTCAGACAGGTCGATCATGTGAGAAGAGAACAGCGGCTTACCGGTAGCTGCGAAGTGTTTTTCACCCGCGTCCAACAGACCGTCGATCCACGGCAGCAGTTTCTTCGCGCAGTGGTCAGTGTGCAGGATAACCGGAACACCATAATGTTCAGCCATCTGGTGAACGTGATGCGCACCAGAGATCGCGCCCAGGATAGCAGCACCCTGCGGAACGTCAGATTTCACGCCTTTACCAGCGATAAAGGAAGCACCACCGTTGGAGAACTGAACGATAACCGGCGCTTTAACTTTAGCAGCGGTTTCCAGTACGGCGTTGATGGAGTCAGTACCGACGCAGTTTACTGCTGGCAGTGCGAAGTTGTTTTCTTTTGCTACCTGGAAAACTTTCTGTACGTCATCACCAGTGATTACGCCAGGTTTTACGAAATCAAAAATCTTAGACATGTCTCTTGTCCTGTATCGTCGGGCCTTATACTCGTCATACTTCAAGTTGCATGTGCTGCGTCTGCGTTCGCTCACCCCAGTCACTTACTTATGTAAGCTCCTGGGGATTCACTCTCTTGTCGCCTTCCTGCAACTCGAATTATTTAGAGTATGAAAAATTGCGTGCTCTAAAAGCGCGCTGAAACAAGGGCAGGTTTCCCTGCCCTGTGATTTTTTACTTCTTAGCGCGCTCTTCGAGCATCGCTACTGCAGGCAGTACTTTACCTTCCACGAATTCGAGGAATGCGCCGCCGCCAGTGGAGATGTAGGAGATTTTGTCAGCAATGCCGAACAGGTCGATTGCTGCCAGAGTGTCGCCGCCGCCAGCGATGGAGAACGCTTCGCTGTCTGCGATAGCGTTAGCCACGATTTCAGTACCTTTGCGGAAGTTCGGGAATTCGAACACGCCAACCGGACCGTTCCACAGAATGGTTTTCGCATTCTTCAGGATTTCAGCCAGTTCCTGAGCGGAAGCATCACCGATATCCAGGATCTGCTCGTCAGCTTTCACATCGTTAACAGATTTCAGGGTAGCCGGTGCAGTTTCAGAGAACTCGGTTGCTACGCGAACATCAGACGGAACCGGGATGTTGCAGGTGGTCAGCAGACGTTTAGCTTCGTCAACCAGGTCAGCTTCGTACAGGGATTTACCCACATCGTGGCCTTGTGCCGCGATAAAGGTGTTAGCGATACCACCACCAACAATCAGCTGGTCAGCGATTTTAGACAGGGAGTCCAGAACGGTCAGTTTGGTAGATACTTTAGAACCACCAACGATAGCCACCATCGGGCGAGCAGGTTCTTTCAGTGCTTTACCCAGCGCGTCCAGTTCAGCTGCCAGCAGCGGGCCTGCGCACGCAACGTCAGCGAATTTACCGATACCGTGAGTAGAAGCCTGCGCGCGGTGAGCAGTACCGAATGCGTCCATTACGAACACGTCACACAGTGCAGCGTATTTTTTGGACAGGGTTTCGTCGTCTTTCTTCTCGCCTTTGTTGAAGCGAACGTTTTCCAGAACAACCAGTTCACCTTCAGCAACGTCAACGCCGTCGAGGTAATCTTTAACCAGACGAACCGGGTTAGACAGTTTGTCTTTCAGGTAGTTAACAACCGGCAGCAGAGAGAATTCTTCGTTGTACTCGCCTTCGGTAGGACGACCCAGGTGGGAAGTTACCATCACTTTTGCGCCTTGTTTCAGGGCCAGTTCGATGGTCGGCAGAGAAGCACGGATACGCGCGTCGCTGGTTACTTTCCCGTCTTTTACTGGTACGTTCAGATCCGCACGGATAAATACACGTTTCCCAGCAAGATCCAGATCGGTCATCTTAATTACAGACATGGTGAATCCTCTCGTTGATTCTAAAAGTTTTGCAGACGCTGCTTGCGTCTTACCTGAAAGCAACAGTAGCCATAGCTAACGTCGTGTCGAGCATTCGGTTAGCAAAGCCCCATTCGTTATCGCACCAGACCAACGTTTTGATCAGGTGTGCGCCACTGACCCGGGTTTGGGTGCCATCGACAATGGCACTGTGCGGATCGTGGTTAAAATCTACAGAGACCAACGGCAATTCCGTATAGTCAACTATACCATGAAATGCACCTTGTGCTGCTTTTTGCAGCAACAGGTTGACTTCATTGGCTTTTACAGGTTTCTTCACCGTCACGCTTAAATCGATTGCCGTCACATTTATGGTTGGCACACGTACCGCAATCGCTTCAAAGCGATCGTTAAATTGCGGAAAAAATCGTGTGATACCGGCGGCCAGTTTAGTATCGACCGGAATGATCGACTGGCTGGCTGCCCGGGTGCGACGCAGGTCAGGATGGTATGCATCAATAACCTGTTGATCGTGCATGGCGGAGTGAATTGTGGTCACAGTGCCGGACTCAATACCGTACGCATCATCTAACAATTTGATGACGGGAATTATGCAATTCGTGGTACAGGAAGCGTTAGAAACGATGCGGTGTTCCGCACGAAGTTGATCCTGATTGACGCCGTAAACAACGGTCGCGTCGAGATCGTTACTGCCAGGATGTGAAAAGAGCACTTTTTTGGCCCCGGCGGCAATATGCGCTTCGCCATGCTCGCGGGAGCCATATACGCCGGTGCAGTCGAGGACTACATCAACGCCAAGTTCACGCCAGGGGAGCGATTGCAGTGAACGTTCATGCAATACGCGGATGGCGTCATCACCAACAAAAAGTTGATCGCGTTCCTGTCGTACTTCCCATGCAAAACGGCCATGGCTGGTGTCATATTTCAACAAATGCGCCATGCCCGCAGCATCCGCCAGTTCGTTGATTGCCACCACGGTAATTTCCGCCCGGCGTCCGGATTCATACAAAGCACGAACCACATTACGCCCGATGCGACCGAAGCCATTTATCGCTACGCGTACGGTCATAGATCTCCTGCAAGGTTTTCCCTGAGCAAATTTGCCAGACAGAGTAATCCAGCAAATCGTCCGGGGAAACCTTACCTGTCGCAAACTGCGACTGATTGGTTAATTGTCGAACATTTAATCGACTGAAACGCTTCAGCTAGGATAAGCGAAACGTGGAATAAAAGGAATGTTTGTCCAGCCGAAGAAGACATTTATCTGACTCACATCACACTTTTATCCCCTTTTGTGGGAAGCTTTATTCCAGGCTGGCGTAATAATAACCCTACAATAACTGGAATAAATTGTCAGCTTGTGAAGTGATACCGGCCTTCTTCAGTCATCTCTACTATCAGATTGGCCTGACGGCTATTCATCAGCACACGCTCGACATTGGGGCCATCGGTGCGGGCATAAAATGCTTCGGCTACTTGCCGCGTTAATCCTCCCGCAATTTTACGACTAATCAAGCGCTCCCGCAGAATTTGAGCAGGTGCATGAATAAAAATAGAAAAATCGCAGAAAGATGCCAACTCCAGCCACTTTTCATCATCCAGTAACAACCAGTTTCCTTCGACGATGACGAGTGGTGCGGTAACGTGCAACGCATCTTCAACAGGATCATGCTTTTGTCGATCGTACTGCGGCCACGTACAATCCCCTTCCACGACCTGGCGCAGATTTTCCGTCAGTTTCGCAACGTCAAATGTCTCTGGTGCGCCTTTGAAGGGGCGCAATTGATGCGCATCCAGCCAGCTATTGTAATGGTGAAAACCATCCATCGGGAGCGTCTGAATAGCGGGCAGTTCCGGGTCTTGTTGCGCGAGATATTCCCAGAAGGTGGTTAGGGTTGATTTACCCGTCCCCGGCGGAGCGCAAAGAAAAACCACCGTACGCCGCTGCGGATTTACCGTCTGTAAGGCCGCCAACATGTGCAGCAACAGTTTATGTACATTTTCAATCTCTTCGTTCTGGTACTGTGCCTGTATCTTCAGCCCATTCACCGTTAATTCAATTTTCACGGCGTTAATTCCTTTAAGGTGGTCGTTACTGCCAGCGTCAGCGCCGTTTTGACCATTCCGCTAAAACGCGCCTCTGACCAGACGGCGAAATCGGCGAACTTCATCGCTTTCAACGCGTCATAGAGCGTCGCATTGCAGGTTATGCTATTGACGTTGCTGATAAAATCCCAGGTCATGTCATCGGCAAATCCGGGCGTTTCATCCTGTTCGTTCAGGTAATGCCAGAACTGGGAAAAATGCGTGATATCGGCGTACAACCATTTATCCATTTTCCCCAACGCATAAATCAAACGCAGTGCAACATCAATATCGTCAAGCGGGCCGCTTTGGGCGAGTAACGGCTTCACTGCATATTCCACGATCTCTTCATCGTTATCGACAAACAGCGACGGCAGAAACTGGCGTATCCCCTGGAGCAAAATGGTATGCGCAGTTTTCATAAATGAAAATAAATTGTCCTGTGCATCCAGTTGCTCAAGCACATCATCTTCTGTCAGCGTCGCCATTGGTCTTCCGATAGATCACCATCAATGCAGGGAGTCTATTATATTACACGTTTGGTCCGCGCCGCCGATCAGTAATGTCTGCGTCCGCACCCCATTCGCCGTCTGTTGGATACCGTTCACCAACTCGCCGCCCGTCACGCCCGTAGCGCTAAAGAGGATATCGTTCCCCCTCACCAGTTCATCGAGCGAGTACACACGGTTAACGTCAACGCCCATTGCCTTACAACGCTTGCGCTCCTGCTCTGCAATCTGCCGATTTTCCGTGTAATCCCCTTTAGCCTGACAAAAGTCAATCAGCTCGGCCTGCATATCCCCGCCTAATGCTTTAACGGCACAGGCAGAAATCACACCTTCTGGCGCACCGCCGATGGTGTACATCACGTCGTAAGGATTATCCTGCCAGCAGGTCAGCACGCTGGCGGCGACATCGCCATCCGGCAGGGCAAAAACCTTCACGCCCAGCTGTGTTGCTTCCTCAATCGCGGCACTCAGGCGCGGTTTATCCAGCGTAACCATGCGCAGCTTGTCCAGCGGTTTACCTAACGCCCGCGCCACGTTACGCAAGTTGTCCGCCAAAGGCAAAGACAGATCAATCACCCCGGCAGCCAGTCGATTAACAACCAGCTTTTTCATATACATATCGGGCGCATGTAACAGGCTATCCCGAGGGGCGAAAGCCATGACCGCCAGCGCATTGCTCTGCCCCATCGCCACCATCCGCGTGCCTTCAATGGGATCGACCGCGATATCGACTTCTGGCCCATCGCCTTTGCCCACCTCTTCGCCAATCCACAGCATCGGCGCATGGTCAATTTCTCCTTCGCCGATAACCACTCGTCCACGAAAAGCGACGTCGTTTAATGCCTGGCGCATCGCGGTGACCGCCAGGCCATCAATTTTATTTTTGTCGCCACATCCGGTTTGCGGCCAGGCAGCCAACGCTGCCTGTTCCGTAACGCGAAATAATGGCCACGCCAGGGACATCATTGCGCGGCCTCCCCGATATCAACGCCAAATTGTGCCAGCAGATATTTCTCGGCCTGTTCATTCCAGATGCCGTGCGTTTCCTCAACCAGCCGCGCCAACTCTTTAAACAGCGGATCGGTTTTGCCTTTTTCGGCAAAATCGGCAATGGCAGTGAGCGGCATGGTCACGCCGTTATAAATGAGTTTTTTACCGCCAGGGATATCCGGCAGATTGAGCACGGTTTCTGGCACCGCATCCAGGCCACCGATATGGGTCACCATAAACGACGGCTGTAACTGCCCAGTGGCGCTAAGGGCAATCGCCTCTTTCATGTCGTCCGTTGAACCGCCGGATGTACCGACGACGTGCGTGCTGTTGTAATGAACGTTGTAGAAATTAAACGGCACTTTGAAGTTTTTATCCGTCGGCCCGGCAAAGAAGTTCAGACAGCCATCTTCCGCCAGTAATTCATCAGCCATCTCAACGACAGCAGGCACCGCCGCATAAACAAAAATGTCATCAAACCCGGCATCTCCTGTTAGTCCCCGCAGCATCTGTACCGGATCGCTCATCCCTTTGGTATTCACATACACCAGCTCAATGCCTTTACTGGCCGCCAGTTGCACCGGCAGCAGCTTCTCTACCTGCGCCAGGCGTTTGTCGTCGATATCGACCACCACCACCCGTGACGGTTGTATGCCACCGTTAATGGCGTAATCGATAGCGCCAATGCCCATCGGACCTGCACACGCCAGCAGTGCAATATTGCCACCAGGTTTAACGCCCATGCGATGCTCATAAACATATTGCGTGGTGTGATAATTGGCATGATAAGCGCCAATAATGCAGCACATAGGCTCTGCCAGTGACGCCGCGGCAAAATAAGAGCCGTGATACGGTAATACGCAGCCCAAATTAATGGCGATCTCGGGAATAATCATATAAGTAGCGTTACCTCCAAAATATTCGTAGCTGTAGCCCGCTGAATATCCGCTTGGTAACCCCATCGCCGGTTGCAATACAAAACGCTGGCCTTTTTTATATTTGCCAGTGAGATTTTTACCTACTTCAACAATAACCCCGGCACATTCATGCCCGGTAATGACCGGATGATTTTCTAAATCGTCGGGTACGCGTTTATGTTCACTACCGAGTAACGCCGCTTTCCAGGTCGATAAACAGACGCTGTCAGAAATTACACTCACTAACAGTTCATTATCGGTAATTTCTGGCAGTTCAAATTCGCGCAGACGGACATCCCGCTTGCCATAAATAGCAGCAACTTTGGTTTTCATTTTTACCTCTGTAATCAGTGTTTATGTTCGGCGGTTAATTGATTAAATAAAGTGTCGAGTTTTGGATCGCCAATATAGTTATTAATCAATATCAGCGGTTTATCCGTAACACGTTTCACGCGCCCTTCCAGACTGGCATGAGTAACGACGATATCGGCATCCGCAGGCACGTTTTCTATCGCGTAATGTTTTACTTCTATTGCCAGCCCCGCTTTTTCCAGGCGTTTACGGAAGGTGGTCGCGCCCATCGCACTGGAGCCCATCCCTGCATCGCAAACAAAGGCGATACGCTTAACCCTGCTTAACGAGAATGCACCTTCTTGTTTCATCGCCTTAACCGCATTGGCTGACTGAGCAAACTCATCTTCGCTCTCCGTTTCCACCGTTTTTTCCATCTTCAGTATCAGCGAAGTGATAGCAAAGGACACCAGGGTACCTACCGTAACACCGGCAATTGTCGCCAGGAACGAGCCTTTCGGCGTCAGTGCCAGGTACGCAAAGATAGACCCCGGACTTGGGCCAGCCACCAGACCACCGTCCAGTAAGTTAAACACCCAGGTGCCAGACATACCGCCCGCAATCATGGCAATAATGGTCAGCGGCTTCATCAGCACATACGGGAAATACAGTTCGTGGATCCCCACCGAGGAAGTGAATAATCATCGCCCCGGGCGCAGAACGTTTACTCATCCCTTTACCAAACAAGGTAAACGCCAGCAGCAGCCCCAGGCCCGGACCTGGGTTAGAGGCCACCATAAAGAAGATGGATTTACCGTTAACCGAAGCCTGTTGCATTCCCAGCGGATAATAGACGCCCTGATCGATCGCATTATTGAGGAAAAGCACTTTCGCCGGTTCATTGATGACTGACAACAATGGCAGATAACCCGCATGTACCAGCGCCTCAATACACTCTTTGACGAAAGTATTGGCAATTAACACCGCCGGGCCGATCACTTCAAAACCCAGCAGACAAAGGAGCATCCCCGCGATACCTAATGAGAAGTTATTGATAACCATCTCAAAACCAGCAGGTATGCGTTTTTCCAGTGCCTTATCAACATATTTTATGACCAGCCCACCGAGCGGCCCCATAATCATTGAGCCAAGGAACATCGGGATCTCTGCGCCGACGATCACACCAATAGTACCTATTCCGCCCATGACCGCGCCGCGTTTACCGCCGACCAGATGACCACTGGTAGAACCAATCATCACGGGCAATAAATAGGTAATCATCGGGCCGACAATTTTGGCGAAATGTTCGTTAGGCAGCCAACCGGTGGGAATAAATAACGCAGTAATAAAACCCCAGGCAATAAAAGCACCAATATTGGGGATGACCATTGCAGTCAAAAAGCCCCCAAAAGCCTGGACCTTTGCACGAGCAGACTTGTTTTCCATAATATTATCCTGTAGAGGAGAGAGTAATTATCCGCGGCTGATAATGTCCGCTAATTGTTTTTCTGATGATGCTGTTAAGAGTTGTTCGAGTATTTCTTCTTCGCACAGTAATTCACTTAACGCCTGAATAGCGCCAATGTGCGAATCGGCATCGGCATCAGAGAGTCCGATGAGTAATTTAATTGGTTCGTCATTCCCCGGAAAATAAACACCTTGTTCAAGTAATGTCAAAGACATCCCGGTTTTAAGCGCCCCACATTCCGGTCGCGCATGAGGCATTGCCACGCCTGGTGCGAGAATATAATAAGGGCCATTGTTAATGGTGGAATCTTTAATTGCCTGAATGTAATTCTCGCTGATATAGTTTTTATCCAGCAATGATACCATCGAGAAATCGATAGCTTCCTGCCAATCTTTTGCTGAATGTATAACTGAGATTGATGATTCTGGAAAATAATCACTAAGCCGCATAAATTATCCTTATTTTATTTTTAGGGTACCGTCCGGCGGTAAAAATAAAATACTCGTGCGGTTTAATGAAAGCAATTGAGCAGGGAAACCGGTGTTTTGAAAACAGTTAATTATTAATTTCTTATATAACATTGAGTTATAGTTATAACAACAAATGTCAATACGCATATCGTGATGCATATTACATAATTGATATTTATTGCATATAAATATTTGTGATCTACAACACGCTTTATCTATTGCTTGTCCGCAAACGGACATATCAAGGTAATAAAAAAGGTCGCCGAAGCGACCTTTTTACCCGAAATGCTAATTACAGCAGTTCTTTTGCTTTCGCAACAACGTTATCAACAGTGAAGCCGAACTCTTCAAACAGCAGCTCTGCCGGAGCAGATTCACCGAAGGTGGTCATACCGACGATAGCACCGTTCAGGCCAACATACTTGTACCAGTAGTCAGCAATACCCGCTTCTACAGCAACGCGTGCAGTAACCGCTTTCGGCAGTACGGATTCACGGTAAGCAGCATCCTGCTTGTCAAATGCGTCGGTAGACGGCATGGACACCACGCGCGCTTTCACGCCTTCGGCAGTCAGTTTTTCGTAGGCAGCAACAGCCAGTTCAACTTCTGAACCGGTAGCGATGAAAATCAGTTCCGGCTGACCGGCGCAGTCTTTCAGCACATAACCACCGCGCGCGATGTTTGCCAGTTGCTCTTCAGTTCGTTCCTGCTGCGCCAGGTTCTGACGGGAGAGGATAAGCGCAGTCGGGCCGTCCTGACGCTCAACGCCGTATTTCCACGCGACCGCGGATTCAACCTGGTCACACGGACGCCATGTAGACATGTTCGGGGTCACGCGCAGAGAAGCGACCTGCTCAACCGGCTGGTGAGTCGGGCCATCTTCGCCCAGACCGATGGAGTCGTGGGTGTAAACCATCACCTGACGCTGTTTCATCAGCGCAGCCATACGTACGGCGTTACGTGCGTATTCCACGAACATCAGGAAGGTGGAGGTGTACGGCAGGAAACCACCGTGCAGGGAGATACCGTTAGCAATCGCGGTCATACCGAACTCGCGAACACCGTAGTGGATGTAGTTACCTGCAGCATCTTCGTTGATTGCTTTAGAACCAGACCACAGGGTCAGGTTAGACGGTGCCAGGTCAGCAGAGCCGCCGAGGAATTCAGGCAACAGCGGGCCGAACGCTTCGATAGCATTCTGCGACGCTTTACGGCTGGCGATTTTCGCCGGATTAGCCTGCAGTTTAGCGATAAACTCTTTCGCTTTGGCGTCGAAGTCAGACGGCATTTCGCCTTTCATACGGCGGGTAAATTCAGCCGCTTCCTGCGGATAAGCTTTCGCGTAAGCCGCAAACTTCTCATTCCATGCAGATTCTTTCGCCTGGCCTGCTTCTTTCGCATCCCACTGAGCATAGATTTCAGACGGGATTTCGAACGGCGCGTATTTCCAGCCCAGCTGTTCGCGGGTCAGGGCAATTTCAGCGTCGCCCAGCGGCGCACCGTGGGAGTCGTGGGTACCGGCTTTGTTCGGGGAACCGAAACCGATGATGGTTTTGCACATCAGCAGGGACGGTTTGTCAGTCACTGCGCGCGCTTCTTCTACTGCGCGTTTGATGGATGCCGCGTCATGACCGTCGATGTCGCGAATAACGTGCCAGCCGTAAGCTTCGAAACGCATTGCGGTGTCGTCAGTGAACCAGCCTTCAACGTGACCATCGATTGAGATACCGTTGTCATCGTAGAACGCAATCAGTTTACCCAGCTTCAGCGTACCCGCCAGAGAGCAAACTTCGTGGGAGATGCCTTCCATCATGCAGCCGTCGCCCATGAAGGCGTAGGTGTAGTGGTCGACAATGTCGTGACCTGGACGGTTAAACTGCGCCGCCAGCGTTTTTTCTGCAATCGCCATACCGACTGCGTTGGCAATACCCTGACCCAGCGGACCGGTGGTGGTTTCCACACCAGCGGTATAACCTACTTCCGGGTGGCCCGGAGTTTTAGAGTGCAGCTGACGGAAGTTTTTCAGTTCTTCCATCGGCAGATCGTAACCGGTGAGGTGCAGCAGGCTGTAGATCAGCATGGAGCCGTGGCCGTTGGACAGCACGAAGCGGTCACGGTCAGCCCAGGACGGATTCTGCGGGTTGTGTTTCAGGAAATCACGCCACAGGACTTCGGCAATGTCAGCCATACCCATAGGGGCACCCGGGTGACCGGATTTGGCTTTCTGTACTGCGTCCATGCTCAGCGCACGAATAGCATTGGCAAGCTCTTTACGTGAGGACATTTTGACTCCAGATCGGATGATGAAGGGCACGCCCTTAACGACTTGACGACAGCGCGTTTTGGGCTACGCCGGAAAATTTGCCAACAATTTACCGCAAGCCGCGCGTCATGTACATGGAACATCCTTTTGCTGCTTCAGAAATCTCTGGATCATGCTCGCATGTTGCGCAATCTACTCGCCCGTCCGTTGCGCTTTTCCTTATACTGAGACTGAGCGTCGATTCACCTGCAAACGGCGCATTTTTAGAATAATCCTGACCTTGTGCGGAAGAGAAAACATGAAAATTCGCGCCTTATTGGTAGCAATGAGCGTGGCAACGGTACTGACCGGTTGCCAGAATATGGACTCCAACGGACTGCTCTCATCAGGAGCGGAAGCTTTTCAGGCTTACAGTTTGAGTGATGAGCAGGTGAAAACCCTGAGCGATCAGGCATGTCAGGAGATGGACAGCAAGGCGACGATTGCGCCAGCCAATAGCGAATACGCTAAACGTCTGACAACTATTGCCAATGCGCTAGGCAACAATATCAACGGTCAGCCGGTAAATTACAAAGTGTATATGGCGAAGGATGTGAACGCCTTTGCAATGGCTAACGGCTGTATCCGTGTCTATAGCGGGCTGATGGATATGATGACGGATAACGAAGTCGAAGCGGTGATCGGTCACGAAATGGGGCACGTGGCATTAGGCCATGTGAAAAAAGGAATGCAGGTGGCACTTGGTACAAATGCCGTGCGAGTAGCTGCGGCCTCTGCGGGCGGGATTGTCGGCAGTTTATCTCAATCACAACTCGGTGATCTGGGCGAGAAATTAGTCAATTCGCAATTCTCCCAGCGCCAGGAAGCAGAAGCCGATGATTATTCTTACGATCTTCTGCGCCAACGCGGCATCAGCCCGGCAGGTCTTGCCACCAGCTTTGAAAAACTGGCAAAACTGGAAGAAGGTCGCCAAAGCTCAATGTTTGACGACCATCCTGCATCCGCCGAACGCGCCCAGCATATTCGCGATCGTATGAGCGCAGATGGGATTAAGTAAAGCCTGGTGGTGTCGAACGTAGGTCAGATAAGGCGTTCACGCCCCTTCTGACATGAATGGCACATTTGTTACCCTGTGCGCATTGCCGGATGCGATGCTGGCGCATCTTATCCGGCCTACGGGTGCCGAACGTAGGTCGGATAAGGCGTTCACGCCGCATCCGACATTAATGGCACGTTTTACCCGTGCGCATCGCATCTGGTGCTTACTCGCCCTTTTTCGCCGCCTGAATATACAGCATTTCCAGCGCCAGCGTTGCCGCTGCCAGAGCAGTGATTTCCGACTGATCGTATGCCGGAGCCACTTCCACTACGTCCATCCCAACAATGTTGAGATCTTTCAGGCCGCGTACCAGTTTAATAGCGCGATCGGAGGTCAGGCCGCCAATCACTGGCGTACCGGTGCCTGGTGCAAAAGCAGGATCCAGGCAGTCGATATCAAAAGTCAGGTAAACCGGCATATCACCCACAATCTGTTTCACTTGGGCGATAACGTCATCCACGCTGCGATCGTTCACCTGGCAGGCGTCCAGCACGGTAAAGCCGTTGTCTTTATCAAACTCGGTACGAATACCAATCTGCACGGAATGATTCGGGTCGATCAGACCTTCTTTCGGCGCGGTATAGAACATAGTGCCGTGGTCAAATTCACAACCGTTCGCATAGGTATCGGTGTGGGCGTCAAAGTGTACCAGCGCCATTTTGCCGAAATGCTTCGCATGAGCACGCAGCAGCGGCAGCGTAACAAAGTGGTCACCACCGAAAGAGAGCATACGCTTACCGGCAGCCAGCAGCTTCTCGGCGTGCGCCTGCAGCTTTTCGCTCATCTCACGGGCATCGCCAAAGGCATATACCAGATCGCCGCAGTCCACGACGTTCAGACGCTCACGCATGTCGAAATTCCACGGGAAGCGGTTGTGTTCCCAGGCCAGATTCGTCGAAACCTGACGGATCGCTGCCGGACCGTGGCGACCACCCGCACGACCAGAGGTGGCCATGTCGAACGGCACGCCGGTGATCACCCAGTCGGCATCGCTGTCATACGGCTGGAAGTTCATCGGCAGGCGTAAAAAACCAAAGGCGTTGGAAACCAGTGAGTTATCGTATTGATGACCTAAGGTGCTCATGGATGGACTCCTATTACAAAGTCGATATAAAAAAACCCTTCCGCGTCGTTAGGCCCGACGAGGAAGGGTTGGATTTGTCACAATAAATTGTGGCGGATTATCACCGCTAAATTAAGCGGATTCAAGTAACACAGGACTTACTCATCTTCAAGATAAGTATAACCGTACAAACCTGCCTCGAACTCTTCAAGGAACTGTTGTTGCAGTTCAGCATCAAGATCGGTTTTCTTCACTTGATCGCGGAACTGGGTTAACAGCGTTTTCGGATCGAGCTGTACATATTGCAGCATGTCCGCCACGGTATCGCCTTCGTCAGACAGTTCTACTTCTACGCTACCGTCAGGGAACACGAACACGTCAACCGCTTCGGTATCACCGAACAGGTTGTGCATATTGCCAAGGATCTCCTGATATGCGCCGACCATAAAGAAACCGAGCATCGGCGGATTCTCTGGATCGTACTCCGGCATTGGCATTGTCGTGGCAATACCATCACCATCAATATAGTGGTCGATAGCACCGTCAGAGTCACAGGTAATATCCAGCAGCACAGCGCGACGTTCCGGCACTTGATCCAGCCCTTCCAGCGGCAGAACCGGGAACAACTGGTCGATCCCCCATGCGTCCGGCATTGACTGGAACAGCGAGAAATTGACGTACATTTTGTCCGCCATACGTTCCTGCAGTTCGTCGATTATCGGACGATGCGCACGGTTTTGCGGATCCAGTTGCTTCTGCACTTCATGGCACATGCTCAGATAGAGTTGTTCTGCCCATGCACGTTCTTGCAGGCTAAAGGTGCCGGAAGAGTAGCCGATATGAATGTCGTGCAGATCCATCTGACTGTCGTGTAACCATTCACGCAGAGAACGGCGAGTTCCCGGTTCGTGCATCTCCTGCCAGGTTTCCCACATGCTTTGCAGCGCGCGCGGCGCATCTTCTGCAGGCGCGGTCGGCACCGTGTATTCGTTACGTTCCACGCCGATGATATTAGACACCAGCACGGTGTGATGCGCAGTCACCGCACGACCCGATTCGGTGATTACCGTCGGATGCGGCAGACCGTTTTCTTCACACGCATCACCAATCGCCCAGATGATGTTGTTGGCATATTCATTGAGGCCGTAGTTTACGGAGCAGTCAGACTGCGAACGGGTGCCTTCATAGTCCACGCCCAGACCGCCGCCGACGTCGAAGCACTGAATATTGACGCCCAGCTTGTGCAGTTCCACATAGAAACGCGCCGATTCACGAACGCCTGTGGCGATATCGCGAATATTCGCCATCTGCGAACCGAGGTGGAAGTGCAGTAGTTGCAGGCTGTCGAGACGCCCGGCTTCACGCAGGGTTTCAACCAGTTGCAGTACCTGAGTCGCAGCCAGGCCGAACTTCGATTTTTCCCCGCCGGAGGACTGCCATTTACCCGAGCCCTGCGAAGCCAGACGTGCACGCACGCCCAGACGAGGAACGACATTCAGACGTTCTGCTTCATCCAGCACAATGGCGATTTCTGACATCTTCTCAATGACCAGGTAGACCTTGTGGCCCATCTTCTCGCCAATTAATGCCAGGCGGATATATTCGCGGTCTTTATAACCGTTGCAGACGATGACGCTACGGGTCATGCCAGCATGTGCCAGCACCGCCATCAACTCTGCTTTCGAGCCTGCTTCCAGTCCCAGCGGTTCGCCCGAATGAATCAGGGACTCAATCACGCGGCGGTGCTGGTTAACTTTGATCGGATAAACAAGGAAGTAATCGCCGTTATAGCCGTAGGATTCCCGCGCACGTTTGAACGCGGCGTTAATGGAACGCAAACGGTGCTGCAGGATCTGTGGGAAACAGAACAGTGCAGGCAGACGCTGACCCTGTGCTTCACGAGTTTTCACTAACTGCGCGAGATCGACGCGAGCTTCCGGGACGTCCGGGTCCGGGCACACGCTGATGTGGCCCAGCTCGTTAACGTCATAGTAGTTATTGCCCCACCAGGCAATATTGTAAGTACGCAGCATCTTGCTGGCTTCCTGGGAGCTCATTGCAACCTCCTGCATGGAGCGTAGTACACCGTGTTCGCCCGCTGACGAAGGCAAACCCATAGACATGTCGTCAGACATAGCGAACCTCAAATTATTTTATTAAGTGTAAAACAGTTAACGACTATCGCAGCCTGGAACTGCGATAACAACCCATAAGCACATGGATTTTCCAGCAGTGTATGCTGACGCTCCGACTGCGCAACCGGTTTCTTTTTCATAACATTATTAAGCACATAACCGAACGTAAGTGTGACAGTTCGGCGAAACCACGAGAAAACTCTTGTTTTTACAAGAGCGCCCTTATTCAGTCCTCAGTAACTGTAACCAGCTCTTGAATCCTGAGAAGCGCCGAGATGGGTATAACATCGGCAGGTATGCAAAGCAGAGATGCAGAGTGCGGGGAACGAATCTTCACCAGAACGGTGAGACAGGTTAAGCAGCAGACAACGGTTCATTATTTCGTATCACCTCCACGGCCGCCTGTTAAGACGAACCCACAAGCCAAAACTCTGATTTCAACCCGGCTGGAAGTGGCAACACGAAAGAAACGTCGTGTGCTTTTTATTTAAGCCGCGCGCCGCGTTTTATACCCCACAATGGCAGAAAATTGCAAAAGATAAATACGCAGAATGCCGGCATTGTCAGGAAAAATTTCCAGCCACGTTTTTAACAGAATGAGACACGATTCAAAAAAAAGTGGAAATCGGGTGAAGAATTGACCTAAAATAGCCATCCAGATGTTAATCCATCCATACCGATTAACACTCAGACTGCCAGTGTTTTTAACCTGCAGAGTCGTGGTAGGATCCGCTACCACAGAAAATCCACACAACAGTTTGAGCTAACCAAATTCTCTTTAGGTGATATTAAATATGGCAAAACACCTTTTTACGTCCGAGTCCGTCTCTGAAGGGCATCCTGACAAAATTGCTGACCAAATCTCTGATGCCGTTTTAGACGCGATCCTCGAACAGGATCCGAAAGCACGCGTTGCTTGCGAAACCTACGTAAAAACCGGCATGGTTTTAGTTGGCGGCGAAATCACCACTAGCGCCTGGGTAGACATCGAAGAGATCACCCGTAACACCGTTCGCGAAATTGGCTATGTACATTCCGACATGGGCTTTGACGCTAACTCCTGTGCGGTTCTGAGTGCTATCGGCAAACAGTCTCCTGACATCAACCAGGGCGTTGACCGTGCCGATCCGCTGGAACAGGGCGCGGGTGACCAGGGTCTGATGTTTGGCTACGCAACTAATGAAACCGACGTGCTGATGCCAGCACCTATCACCTATGCACACCGTCTGGTACAGCGTCAGGCTGAAGTGCGTAAAAACGGTACTCTGCCGTGGCTGCGCCCGGACGCGAAAAGCCAGGTGACTTTCCAGTATGACGACGGCAAAATCGTTGGTATTGATGCTGTCGTGCTTTCCACTCAGCACTCTGAAGAGATCGACCAGAAATCGCTGCAAGAAGCGGTAATGGAAGAGATCATCAAGCCGATTCTGCCCGCTGAATGGCTGACTTCTGCCACCAAATTCTTCATCAACCCGACCGGTCGTTTTGTTATCGGTGGCCCGATGGGTGACTGCGGTCTGACTGGTCGTAAAATTATCGTTGATACCTACGGCGGCATGGCACGTCACGGTGGCGGAGCATTCTCTGGTAAAGATCCATCAAAAGTGGACCGTTCCGCAGCCTACGCAGCACGTTATGTCGCGAAAAACATCGTTGCTGCTGGCCTGGCCGATCGTTGTGAAATTCAGGTTTCCTACGCAATCGGCGTGGCTGAACCGACCTCCATCATGGTAGAAACTTTCGGTACTGAGAAAGTGCCTTCTGAACAACTGACTCTGCTGGTACGTGAGTTCTTCGACCTGCGCCCATACGGTCTGATTCAGATGCTGGATCTGCTGCACCCGATCTACAAAGAAACCGCAGCATACGGTCACTTTGGTCGTGAACATTTCCCGTGGGAAAAAACCGACAAAGCGCAGCTGCTGCGCGATGCTGCCGGTCTGAAGTAATCTTTCTTCACCTGCTTTCAAAGGCCAGCCTCGCGCTGGCCTTTTTCTTTTACCTCACCGCGGTGGATAGGCATTCACGCCGCATCCGGCAAAAAGCTGCCCGCACAATAACATCATTCTTCCTCAACACGTTTTATCGCAAATTATCATCACTACTGAAACCGATTACACCAATAACACCAGCCAAATATTTGTAATATTTTCATATTATTATTCAGTTTTCACAGTTGTTACATTTCTTTTCAGTAAAGTCTTAATTGCAGATAACAGCGTTTAATCTATGATGATATAACTCAATTATTTTCATGCACTTAAACCATAACTAAGATAAATGTTAGTGTAAGCGATTACACTGATGTGATTTGCTTCACATCTTTTTACGTCGTACTCACCTATCTTAATTCACAATAAAAAATAACCATATTGGAGGGCATCATGCCTGACGCTAAAAAACAGGGGCGGTCAAACAAGGCAATGACGTTTTTCGTCTGCTTCCTTGCCGCTCTGGCGGGATTACTCTTTGGCCTGGATATCGGTGTAATTGCTGGCGCACTGCCGTTTATTGCAGATGAATTCCAGATTACTTCGCACACGCAAGAATGGGTCGTAAGCTCCATGATGTTCGGTGCGGCAGTCGGTGCGGTGGGCAGCGGCTGGCTCTCCTTTAAACTCGGGCGCAAAAAGAGCCTGATGATCGGCGCAATTTTGTTTGTTGCCGGTTCGCTGTTCTCTGCGGCTGCGCCAAACGTTGAAGTACTGATTCTTTCCCGCGTTCTACTGGGGCTGGCGGTGGGTGTGGCCTCTTATACCGCACCGCTGTACCTCTCTGAAATTGCGCCGGAAAAAATTCGTGGCAGTATGATCTCGATGTATCAGTTGATGATCACTATCGGGATCCTCGGTGCTTATCTTTCTGATACAGCCTTCAGCTACACCGGTGCATGGCGCTGGATGCTGGGTGTGATTATCATCCCGGCAATTTTGCTGCTGATTGGTGTCTTCTTCCTGCCAGACAGCCCACGTTGGTTTGCCGCCAAACGCCGTTTTGTTGATGCCGAACGCGTGCTGCTACGCCTGCGTGACACCAGCGCGGAAGCGAAACGCGAACTGGATGAAATCCGTGAAAGTTTGCAGGTTAAACAGAGTGGCTGGGCGCTGTTTAAAGAGAACAGCAACTTCCGCCGCGCGGTGTTCCTTGGCGTACTGTTGCAGGTAATGCAGCAATTCACCGGGATGAACGTCATCATGTATTACGCGCCGAAAATCTTCGAACTGGCGGGTTATACCAACACTACCGAGCAAATGTGGGGGACCGTGATTGTCGGCCTGACCAACGTACTTGCCACCTTTATCGCAATCGGCCTTGTTGACCGCTGGGGACGTAAACCAACGCTAACGCTGGGCTTCCTGGTGATGGCTGCTGGCATGGGCGTACTCGGTACAATGATGCATATCGGTATTCACTCTCCGTCGGCGCAGTATTTCGCCATCGCCATGCTGCTGATGTTTATTGTCGGTTTTGCCATGAGTGCCGGTCCGCTGATTTGGGTACTGTGCTCCGAAATTCAGCCGCTGAAAGGCCGCGATTTTGGCATCACCTGCTCCACTGCCACCAACTGGATTGCCAACATGATCGTTGGCGCAACGTTCCTGACCATGCTCAACACGCTGGGTAACGCCAACACCTTCTGGGTGTATGCGGCTCTGAACGTACTGTTTATCCTGCTGACATTGTGGCTGGTACCGGAAACCAAACACGTTTCGCTGGAACATATTGAACGTAATCTGATGAAAGGTCGTAAACTGCGCGAAATAGGCGCTCACGATTAATCTCCCCAAGCTTCCTCCCATCGCGGAGGAAGCCACCTCTTGCAGTCATCTTTTCTTCGCTCTATCCTCTGCCGCTATGAAAACATCCCGTCTCCCTATCGCCATCCAACAGGCCGTTATGCGTCGCCTGCGGGAAAAACTCGCCCAGGCCAACCTGAAGCTAGGGCGTAACTACCCGGAGCCAAAACTCTCTTACACCCAGCGCGGAACCTCCGCCGGAACAGCCTGGCTGGAAAGCTATGAAATTCGCCTCAATCCCGTTTTGCTGTTGGAAAACAGTGAAGCCTTTATTGAAGAAGTGGTGCCGCACGAACTGGCACATTTGCTGGTATGGAAACATTTCGGCCGCGTAGCGCCACATGGCAAAGAGTGGAAGTGGATGATGGAAAACGTGCTGGGTGTTCCCGCCCGTCGTACGCATCAGTTCGAACTGCAATCCGTGCGTCGCAACACCTTCCCCTACCGCTGCAAGTGCCAGGAGCATCAGCTTACCGTACGCCGCCATAATCGCGTAGTTCGTGGCGAGGCCGTCTATCGCTGTGTTCACTGCGGTGAACAGCTGGTTGCGAAATAACCATCTGAACTATCAGGAACTTTCCTGATCTGGCTGATTGCATACCAAAACAACTTTCGCTACGTTGCTGGCTCGTTTTAACACGGAGTAAGTGATGTACCGTTATTTGTCTATTGCTGCGGTGGTACTGAGCGCAGCATTTTCCGGCCCGGCGTTGGCCGAAGGTATCAATAGTTTTTCTCAGGCGAAAGCCGCGGCGGTAAAAGTCCACGCTGACGCGCCCGGTACGTTTTATTGCGGATGTAAAATTAACTGGCAGGGCAAAAAAGGCGTTGTTGATCTGCAATCGTGCGGCTATCAGGTGCGCAAAAATGAAAACCGCGCCAGCCGCGTAGAGTGGGAACATGTCGTTCCCGCCTGGCAGTTCGGTCACCAGCGCCAGTGCTGGCAGGACGGTGGACGTAAAAACTGCGCTAAAGATCCGGTCTATCGCAAGATGGAAAGCGATATGCATAACCTGCAGCCGTCAGTCGGTGAGGTGAATGGCGATCGCGGCAACTTTATGTACAGCCAGTGGAATGGCGGTGAAGGCCAGTACGGTCAATGCGCCATGAAGGTCGATTTCAAAGAAAAAGCTGCCGAACCACCAGCGCGTGCACGCGGTGCCATTGCGCGCACCTACTTCTATATGCGCGACCAATACAACCTGACACTCTCTCGCCAGCAAACGCAGCTGTTCAACGCATGGAACAAGATGTATCCGGTTACCGACTGGGAGTGCGAGCGCGATGAACGCATCGCGAAGGTGCAGGGCAATCATAACCCGTATGTGCAACGCGCTTGCCAGGCGCGAAAGAGCTAACCTACACTAGCGGGATTCTTTTTGTTAACCCCTACCCCACGCGTACAACCGCGTGGGGAGACGACACGGATTTTTAACTATGCGTATCCCCCGCATTTATCATCCTGAACCACTGACCAGCCATTCTCACATCGCGCTTTGCGAAGATGCCGCCAACCATATCGGGCGCGTACTGCGCATGGGGCCGGGGCAGGCGTTGCAATTGTTTGACGGTAGCAACCAGGTCTTTGACGCCGAAATTACCAGCGCCAGCAAAAAAAGCGTGGAAGTGAAGGTGCTGGAAGGCCAGATCGACGATCGCGAATCTCCGCTGCATATTCACCTCGGTCAGGTGATGTCGCGTGGTGAAAAAATGGAATTTACTATCCAGAAATCGATCGAACTCGGTGTAAGCCTCATTACGCCACTTTTTTCTGAGCGCTGCGGCGTTAAACTGGATAGTGAACGTCTGAACAAGAAGCTTCAGCAGTGGCAGAAGATTGCAATTGCTGCCTGTGAGCAGTGTGGTCGTAACCGGGTGCCGGAAATCCGTCCAGCGATGGATCTGGAAGCCTGGTGTGCAGAGCAGGATGAAGGACTGAAACTGAATCTTCACCCGCGCGCCAGTAACAGCATCAATACGTTGCCGTTACCGGTTGAACGCGTCCGCCTGCTGATTGGCCCGGAAGGCGGTTTATCGGCAGATGAAATTGCCATGACTGCCCGCTATCAATTTACTGATATCCTGTTGGGACCTCGCGTTTTGCGTACAGAGACAACTGCGCTCACCGCCATTACCGCGCTACAAGTACGATTTGGCGATTTGGGCTAACGGAGAAGAATAATGATCAAGCTCGGCATCGTGATGGACCCCATCGCAAACATCAACATCAAGAAAGATTCCAGTTTTGCTATGTTGCTGGAAGCACAGCGTCGTGGTTACGAACTTCACTATATGGAGATGGGCGATCTGTATCTGATCAATGGTGAAGCCCGCGCCCATACCCGCACGCTGAACGTGAAGCAGAACTACGAAGAGTGGTTTTCGTTCGTCGGTGAACAGGATCTGCCGCTGGCCGATCTCGATGTGATCCTGATGCGTAAAGACCCGCCGTTTGATACCGAGTTTATCTACGCGACCTATATTCTGGAACGTGCCGAAGAGAAAGGGACGCTGATCGTTAACAAGCCGCAGAGCCTGCGCGACTGTAACGAGAAACTGTTTACCGCCTGGTTCTCTGACTTAACGCCAGAAACGCTGGTTACGCGCAATAAAGCGCAGCTAAAAGCGTTCTGGGAGAAACACAGCGACATCATTCTTAAGCCGCTGGACGGTATGGGCGGCGCGTCGATTTTCCGCGTGAAAGAAGGCGATCCAAACCTCGGCGTGATTGCCGAAACCCTGACTGAGCATGGCACTCGCTACTGCATGGCGCAAAATTACCTGCCAGCCATTAAAGATGGCGACAAACGCGTGCTGGTGGTGGATGGCGAGCCGGTACCGTACTGCCTGGCGCGTATTCCGCAGGGGGGCGAAACCCGTGGCAATCTGGCTGCCGGTGGTCGCGGTGAACCTCGTCCGCTGACGGAAAGTGACTGGAAAATCGCCCGTCAGATCGGGCCGACGCTGAAAGAAAAAGGGCTGATTTTTGTTGGTCTGGATATCATCGGCGACCGTCTGACTGAAATTAACGTCACCAGCCCAACCTGTATTCGTGAGATTGAAGCAGAGTTTCCGGTGTCGATCACCGGAATGTTAATGGATGCCATCGAAGCACGTTTACAGCAGCAGTAACCCACCTTAGCGAGAAGGATCTCGTTGAGACTCTGAGTGACAGCGCCCTTCTTTCCACGCATACTGGGCGCTGTTGCTTTTTTGAACCAGGAAACAGAACCTCTGACAATGAATTTACAGCATCACTTTCTTATTGCCATGCCTGCTCTCCAGGATCCGATTTTCCGTCGTTCCGTGGTCTACATTTGCGAACATAATACCAATGGTGCAATGGGGATCATCGTCAACAAGCCGCTGGAAAATCTCAAAATTGAAGGGATTCTGGAAAAGCTGAAGATCACGCCGGAGCCGCGTGATGAATCAATCCGTCTGGATAAACCGGTTATGCTCGGCGGTCCGCTGGCTGAAGATCGCGGGTTTATTTTGCATACTCCGCCCTCCAATTTTGCTTCCAGCATTCGCATTTCAGACAACACGGTAATGACCACTTCCCGCGATGTGCTGGAAACGCTCGGCACCGATAAACAACCGTCTGACGTATTGGTGGCTCTGGGTTATGCCTCCTGGGAGAAAGGTCAACTGGAACAAGAAATTCTCGATAACGCGTGGCTAACGGCCCCGGCAGATCTGAATATTCTGTTCAAAACGCCGATTGCCGACCGCTGGCGCGAGGCGGCAAAACTGATTGGTGTGGATATTCTCACCATGCCTGGTGTGGCAGGACACGCCTGATGAGTGGAACCTTACTCGCCTTCGACTTCGGCACCAAAAGCATTGGCGTAGCGGTCGGCCAACGCATTACCGGCACCGCTCGCCCTTTGCCTGCAATTAAAGCACAGGACGGTACGCCGGACTGGAACATTATCGAGCGTTTACTGAAAGAGTGGCAGCCGGACGAAATCATCGTCGGTTTGCCGCTGAATATGGACGGCACCGAGCAACCATTGACTGCCAGAGCGCGTAAATTCGCCAACCGTATTCATGGTCGTTTCGGTGTTGAAGTAAAGCTCCATGACGAGCGTCTTAGCACCGTGGAAGCCCGTTCCGGTCTGTTTGAACAGGGCGGCTATCGGGCGCTCAACAAAGGCAAAGTTGACTCTGCCTCTGCGGTTATTATTCTCGAAAGCTATTTCGAGCAGGGATATTAAGGCGATTTAAAAGCCTGGCGGATAGTCGTTACCGTCATCCGGCCATTTTGCCGGATGCTGCGTGAACACCTTATCCAGCACACATCTGGCAGCGGCTGTAGGTCTGATAAGACGCGTTAGCGTCGCATCAGACATTTATTGCCTTTGTAGGCCCGATAAGCTTGCGCATCGGGCATGGCAACGTCACAAACGCCCTTCCCCCACCCGGTGCTGATAACTCTGCTGAAACGTTATCATCCCCACCTGCTGCCCGGTTTGAATAACATGCGGTAACTGGTGGGTTTTCCCTTCACGAATCAAATTCCCCACCGCGGGTGTGTTAATCAGCAATTCAAATAGCGCCACACGTCCTTCCTGTTTATCCACTTCCAGCTTTTGTGACAGCACTGCCCGTAAACTACCTGCCAGTTGATTACGCACGGGGTCTTTTTCCTGCGCCGGAAATGAATCCACCAGTCGCTCAACTGCCTGCGCGGCACCACGTGTATGTAAGGTTGCCAGCACCAGATGCCCGGTTTCTGCCGCCGTCAGCGCCAGACGGATTGTCTCACTGTCACGTAGCTCTCCGAGCAAAATCACATCAGGATCTTCCCGCAATGCGGCCCGCAACCCCGATGCGAACGTCATACAGTGCAAACCAATTTCCCGCTGCTGGATCAAACATCGCTGGCTGGCATAGAGATATTCCACAGGATCTTCCAGCGTCAGAATATGCGCATCGGCATGTTGATTAAGATAGCCAACCATCGCCGCCAGCGTGGTAGATTTGCCACTCCCCGTCGCCCCCGTCACCAGAATCATGCCATTCTCGCTCTTGAGTAATTCCGGCAATACCGGTGGCGCACCAAGCTGTTCGAGCTGTGGACAGTGCGAAAGTAACAACCGTAATGCCAGAGAAATACCTTGCCGTTGCGCGAACGCACTGCCACGCAACCGCTGGTTTTCCGCCAGCGACACGGCAAAATCCAGCTGGCCATTTTCCAGCAATATTGCCCGCTGATCGTCATCCAGCCACTCCCGCAGTAGCTCTTCGACGTCCGGCGCATCAAACGGCGCAGCTTCCATTAGCCCGCGAATGCGCCATCGTGCGGGCCAGGCGCTGCACAGGTGTAGATCCGAGACGTTATGCTTTACACTAAGGGCCACAATTTCTTCCATATTCATACTAAGATCCTCGGAAAATGAACGATATTGCGCATAACCTGGCACAGGTCCGGGACAAAATCTCAGCGGCTGCAACGCGTTGCGGCCGTTCTCCAGAAGAAATTACGCTGCTTGCAGTCAGTAAAACAAAACCTGCGAGCGCCATCGCAGAAGCCATTGATGCCGGGCAGCGTCAATTTGGTGAAAACTACGTTCAGGAAGGGGTAGATAAAATTCGCCACTTTCAGGAACTGGGCGTAACAGGATTAGAATGGCATTTTATTGGCCCGTTGCAGTCTAATAAAAGCCGCCTGGTGGCAGAGCATTTCGACTGGTGTCATACCATCGACCGTTTGCGCATTGCTACCCGCCTCAACGATCAGCGCCCGGCAGAACTTCCCCCTCTTAACGTACTGATTCAAATTAATATTAGTGATGAAAACAGTAAGTCCGGGATTCAACTGGCAGAACTGGACGAGCTGGCAGCGGCGGTCGCTGAACTACCGCGTTTACGTCTGCGCGGGCTGATGGCAATCCCTGCGCCTGAGTCAGAATATGTAAGGCAGTTTGAAGTTGCACGCCAAATGGCTGTAGCATTTGCCGGACTGAAAACGCGCTACCCGCATATCGACACGCTCTCTCTGGGAATGTCGGACGATATGGAAGCCGCCATTGCGGCAGGTAGCACGATGGTTCGTATCGGCACTGCAATTTTTGGTGCGCGTGATTACTCTAAAAAATAAGGAATTAAAGGAACGCCATGAATACGTTGACTTTCCTGCTTTCAACGGTCATTGAGCTGTATACCATGGTGCTGTTATTACGCATCTGGATGCAGTGGGCTCATTGTGATTTTTACAACCCCTTCTCACAGTTTGTAGTGAAGGTAACGCAGCCAATTATCGGGCCACTGCGCCGCGTTATTCCGGCAATGGGTCCCATTGACAGCGCCTCGCTGCTGGTTGCCTATATTCTCAGTTTTATCAAAGCCATTGTGCTGTTTAAAGTGGTGACCTTCCTGCCAATCATCTGGATTGCCGGTTTACTGATTCTGCTGAAAACCATCGGCTTGCTGATTTTCTGGGTCCTGCTGGTGATGGCGATTATGAGCTGGGTAAGCCAGGGGCGTAGTCCGATTGAATACGTGCTGATTCAGCTGGCCGATCCGCTGCTGCGCCCGATTCGCCGCCTGCTACCGGCAATGGGTGGGATTGATTTCTCGCCGATGATCCTCGTTCTGCTGCTGTATGTCATCAATATGGGTGTCGCAGAAGTATTACAGGCAACCGGAAACATGCTGCTGCCGGGGCTGTGGATGGCGTTATGAGTGCCGTAACAGTTAATGATGACGGTCTGGTTTTACGGCTCTATATTCAGCCGAAAGCCAGCCGTGATTCTATTGTCGGTTTACATGGCGACGAAGTTAAAGTCGCCATTACCGCGCCGCCGGTTGACGGCCAGGCCAACAGCCATCTGGTGAAGTTTCTCGGTAAGCAATTCCGGGTAGCCAAAAGCCAGGTGGTAATTGAAAAAGGCGAACTTGGCCGCCACAAACAAATTAAAATCATTAATCCGCAACAAATCCCGCCAGAAATCGCGGCGTTAATTAATTAGGTATCCTATGCAAAAAGTTGTCCTCGCAACCGGCAATGCCGGTAAAGTGCGTGAGCTGGCGTCGCTGCTTAGCGACTTCGGTCTTGATATCGTGGCCCAAACAGACCTCGGCGTAGATTCCGCTGAAGAAACCGGCCTGACCTTTATCGAAAACGCGATTCTGAAAGCGCGCCATGCGGCAAAAGTGACCGGTTTACCGGCAATTGCCGACGACTCTGGTCTGGCGGTAGATGCGCTGGGTGGCGCGCCGGGTATTTACTCCGCGCGTTATTCCGGTGAAGACGCGACCGATCAAAAGAATCTGCAAAAACTGTTGGAAACACTGAAAGACGTACCGGACGACCAACGTCAGGCGCGTTTCCACTGCGTGCTGGTATATCTGCGTCACGCGGAAGATCCGACTCCGCTGGTGTGCCACGGTAGCTGGCCGGGCGTGATTACTCGTGAACCAGCGGGCACTGGTGGCTTTGGTTATGATCCAATCTTCTTCGTACCTTCCGAAGGGAAAACCGCTGCCGAACTGACCCGCGAAGAAAAGAGCGCCATTTCCCACCGTGGTCAGGCATTGAAACTGCTGTTGGACGCTTTACGTAATGGTTAAATTACCGCCGCTGAGTCTCTACATTCACATCCCGTGGTGCGTGCAGAAATGCCCGTACTGCGATTTCAACTCTCACGCGTTGAAAGGAGAAGTGCCGCACGACGATTACGTTCAGCATCTGCTTTGCGATCTGGACAATGATGTGGCTTACGCTCAGGGCCGTGAAGTAAAGACAATCTTTATTGGCGGTGGTACGCCGAGCCTGCTTTCCGGCCCGGCGATGCAAACGCTGCTGGACGGCGTGCGTGCGCGTTTGCCGCTGGCAGCGGATGCAGAAATTACTATGGAAGCGAACCCTGGTACGGTAGAAGCCGATCGCTTTGTCGATTATCAGCGTGCTGGTGTGAACCGCATCTCTATTGGTGTGCAGAGTTTTAGCGAAGAAAAGCTGAAACGACTTGGGCGCATTCATGGCCCGCAAGAAGCGAAACGAGCGGCAAAGCTGGCGAGCGGTTTAGGGTTACGTAGCTTTAACCTTGATTTGATGCATGGACTACCGGATCAATCACTGGAAGAGGCGCTTGGCGATCTACGCCAGGCCATTGAACTGAATCCGCCGCATCTTTCCTGGTATCAACTGACCATCGAACCCAATACGCTGTTTGGTTCGCGACCACCGGTGCTGCCGGACGACGACGCGCTGTGGGATATATTCGAACAGGGGCATCAGTTATTAACCGCAGCGGGTTATCAGCAATATGAAACTTCCGCTTACGCCAAACCCAGTTATCAGTGCCAGCACAATCTCAACTACTGGCGCTTTGGCGACTACATCGGTATTGGCTGCGGCGCGCACGGCAAAGTGACCTTCCCGGATGGGCGCATTCTGCGTACCACTAAAACGCGTCATCCGCGTGGTTTTATGCAAGGAAGGTATCTGGAAAGCCAGCGTGATGTCGAAGCCGCAGATAAGCCGTTTGAGTTCTTTATGAACCGCTTTCGCTTGCTGGAGGCCGCGCCACGCGCAGAGTTTAGTGCGTATACCGGGCTTTGCGAAGATGTGATTCGCCCACAGTTAGACGAGGCGATTGCCCAGGGTTATCTCACCGAATGTGCGGATTACTGGCAGATAACGGAACATGGGAAGCTGTTTTTAAATTCGCTGCTGGAGCTTTTTCTGGCTGAGTAAACTTGTATTGCCGGATGCGGCGTGAACGCCTTATCCAGCCGACATGTGGCAGCGGTTGTAGGTCTGATAAGACGCGCAAGCGTCGCATCAGACGTTGATTGCCGGATGCGGGGTCAACGCCGCATCCTGCTACAAATCGTGCACTATATCAAACTTACTTAATCACCCCATTGCGCCGCAGTTGTTCGGTATCTTTTTTCCAGCGTTCATTAGCTTGGTTGATATCGTCAATTTTCATCAAAATCGCGACTTTTTTACTGTTTATTTCTGAAACTTTCATCGTTAACGGATATTGCCCTTTTTCGAGCGTTACCCAGTCATCCTGCAATTTACGGCTGAGTTTTTGTGATTGCAGAAAAGTCTGTCGCCGTTGTTCGTTGATATCGAAATCTCGTTTCTGCTGAATCGGCACTTCATAACACTCTTCACTCTGTTTATGACATGCCGCAATCGCCGGTTGATAAACCTCTTTGTCATATTTAACCGCGAACGCCTCGCTATCGTTCTGTTTATTAAACTCATCACGCTGTTGGTGAATTTTTTTAAAGGCTTCTTCGCGGGTCATTTGCTTACCGTTTGCATCTTTTCCCCAATATGCATCCGCTGCTTTCTGCGCCGCCACCATTTGCTTATCAAGCGCTTTCACTTCCTTTTCCAGCGCAGGAATCGAGTTCTTCTGGGTATTCAACGCAGATTCAAGCTGACTAAAGCGATAATTGAAATCTTCGCTATTCACGATCAGATATTTATTATTCGTTTTGATATCGTCGACCACCCGCCCACGATCGCTGGCTGCCGCCTGAAAAGAGTAAAAGTTCACCGACCAGCCAGACGCGGGCGTTCCTTTACTGGTTAACATCGCCGAGAATTTTACCGGTTTATCTTTCGTCCAGGTCTGTTCGAGCAGTTCGTAATCTGCCAACTGACCGACCCAGGTATAGAGATCGTCACTGGAAGAGACATCGCCTTCCGCTGACCAGGTGGCCTGATTACCCTTAGCATCAAGATTTTTTAAGGTGATAGCATCAAGCTTGAGAATGCCGTGATACTGCTTTTTGAATTGATCTTTTAAGATATTTTCAGTTGGCGGTTCGCCATCTGCCCAGGCATTACCAGTCATCAACATAAGCAGTGCCGTGCCAACAATCCATTGCTTTTTCACCCGAAAAACCTCACGCGGAATAATTTATTCCGGTGATTATCATTAGGGTAATGAAAATTGGCAATGGACGTAAGTCTGAAGTGAAAAAGCCCCGGCACGATACCGGGGCGAGGTGATTAGTACTGATTGAAGATCTGCTGGATCTGCTGCGGATCTTTGGTTTGCGTCAGAGCCAGCTGCAGCAGGACGCGCGCTTTTTGCGGGTTCAGCGTGCCAGAGGCGACGAAGCCGTATTTCGCATCATCCACTTCAGCATCCTGAGTGGTAGCACCCGTCGGTACGCGGGAAGAACGCACTACTGCAGTGCCGTTTTTCGCGGCGGTTGCCAGGGTGTCGAACACGGATTTATACAGGTTACCATTACCCACACCAGCGCTAACGATGCCATCATAGCCCGCATCTACCAGTGCTTTAGCCGGAAGATCGGATGCGTTAGCGTAGTTATAAACGATGCCGACTTTCGGCAGTTCATTCAGCTTAGAGACATCGAATGGCGTGTCGCTGGTATGCTTACGTGCCGGGGTACGCTGGTAGTCAATCTTACCGTTGTGAATGTAACCCAGAGGACCGTAGTTAACAGACTTGAAGGTCGCTACGTCGGTGGTGTTGGTTTTGGTGACGTCACGGCCATCAAGCACGGTGTCATTCATCACTACCAGCACGCCACGGTTGGCGGAGGCTTTATCAGCTGCGGTCACTACCGCGTTATACAGGTTGAATGGACCGTCTGCGCTCATAGACGTGGACGGACGCATTGCGCCGACCATCACCACCGGTTTGTCGCATTTCACCGTCAGGTCGAGGAAGTAAGCAGTTTCTTCCATCGTGTCGGTACCGTGGGTAATGACGAAGCCGTCGGTCTTATCGCAGTCGGTGTTAATTTTTTTCGCCAGTGTCAGCCAGACATTATCGTTCATGTCCTGGGAGCCGATATTCACTACCTGCTCGCCTTTAACGTTCGCAATGTCTTTTAGTTGCGGCACCGCATTAACCAGATTTTCTACGCCAACTTTACCCGCTGTGTAGTTAGATTTGGTTGCGGAGTCACCACCACCGGCAATGGTCCCGCCGGTTGCTAAAATGGTGATATTGGGTAATGCCAATGCTGCACCACTAAAACCCATAACCAGTGCGGCAAGTGCCGTCTTTTTGAAAAACTCCATTTCATTCCTCCAGTTACGTGAACGCTACGCATTATCCCTTAGCTCTGTATGGGAAATTTGACGTTAAACAATTTACAACGTGAATATATTTTGGAGATCTACAAAGTTAGAGGCAGGTAACAAAACGAAGAATTAAACGGCATAAAAAAGTATTATGCCGTCTTAAAATAGAGGATTATTTTAAATTCCCGACCAGGGCTTTGCGGCTATCTTCCAGAGTCACAACGCGGCTACAAACATCTTTGCCAAACTGCTGGAAATCTTTTTCCTGCTTTTTCCACTCGGTTTGGATTGAGGATTGCAGCCCCCCAGGCTTCCCAGCACATTCTGTAATGGGTTACCGCCGCTTTTCAGCACCGCTTTCGCGCCCATTTCATTAATGCTGTCCTGTAAAATTCCACCCATTGCCTGATTCACTAATTGCTGGCCTTCGGCGCGAACCTGATCAATGGCTTTATAGTGAAACGTCAGGCCATCGCTGCGCGTTTCAATAATGCGGTTCATCTGCTCTTTCAGCTGCGCATCAAGTTTGGTCAGACGGCTGCGCATTTTGCTGCTTTCGCCCATCTCCTGAACGATAATTTTATCCAGAGCAATACGGGCTTTCTCGACGCGGCTTTTCGCGCCTTCATCAATCCACGGCAGCGTGCTGCGTAGTTCAGCCTGATAATCCTTCGCCTGCTCGCGCTGGGCGGCATTCAGGGAATATTGCTTACCGTTATACATCACGTTGCCGTCTGGCGTGATCACCAGATTGCCGTTTTCGCCCTTCACCTGCACGGTTTGCGGGCTGACAATCACATCGTCACGCGGCGTGACGCTGCACTGGTAGTCGGCGTGAGCGGTCATTGCCGTCACTGAAAGTGCTGCCGCCAGCAGCATTTTGCGCATCATAGTCTTCCCTCAAGAAAAAATCAGGCCAGCATTTGCTGGCCCCAGATTGATAACAAAGTACGCGTTTTCCATGCCGGATGCGGCGTAAACACCTTATCCCGCCTACTCGATCGTGCATCTTTCCAGGCCTGATAAGCGTAGCGCATCAGGCAGTTTTGCATTTGTCATCGCCCGTATGCTTTCTTAGTCCCACCAAACGTCGAAAAGTTCGCTGGTGCGTACCTCATCCAGTTTGCGCTCTTCCAGCCACTTACGCACAATCGCCTGATGTTCTTCGGTGCATTTGCCGATTTCCTGCATGCAGATCAGACCTTCCCAGGCCAGATAACCGCTGCCGTCAAAGGCCAGTTTGTTCGGTTCGATAACCTCGTTAATAAAATCATCAACGGTTTTATCAATCTGTTCTTCCGATGTACCTTCCGGGAATCGCCATGCCACCGAAAATCCTAATTCCTGGAATTCGTCGATGTGCATTTTTTTACGCAGACGACGGCTACGGTTCTTTGCCATTATTTCACCCTCTCGAACATTAAGTCCCATACTCCGTGACCAAGACGATGACCACGTTGTTCAAATTTCGTCACCGGACGTGATGCCGGACGCGGTACGTAATCATTGCTCTCTGACAGGTTTTTATAACCGTCAATAGAAGACATCACTTCAAGCATATGTTCCGCATAAGGTTCCCAGTCGGTCGCCATATGGAATACGCCCCCCAGCTGCAGTTTGCTTTTTACCAGTTCGGCAAACGGCACCTGAACGATACGGCGTTTATTATGGCGCGCTTTGTGCCACGGGTCAGGGAAAAAGAGCTGCACCATGCGCAATGAATTGTCAGGAATCATTTTATGCAGCACTTCAACCGCATCGTGACACATCACGCGCAGGTTGCTTAAACCTTCTTCATGCGCAGAAGCCAGGCACGCACCAACGCCCGGTGAATGCACTTCAATGCCGAGGAAGTCCTGCTCAGGGCGATCTTTAGCCATTGCCACCAGCGACGCCCCCATGCCAAAACCAATCTCAAGCGTCACCGGCGCTTCACGGCCAAAAAGCGCGGGGAAATCCAGCATATCTTCGCTGAACTCAACGCCCATCACCGGCCAGTAGTTTTCCAGCGCATGTTCCTGGCCTTTGGTCAGTCGCCCCTGGCGGCGCACAAAACTACGGATACGGCGCAGTGGGCGGCCGTTTTCATCAAATTCCGGTGAAATGACGTCGTTTTTCATAAAGGTTTAGTCGCTTGTGAAAGTGTTCTGAAAACGGGCATTATCCAAAGTTAGTTGCCGGATGCAAGCATGATAAGGCCGTGGCTGCGGAAAGTTCCGGTTTACACCCTGCCGTCGCTGTGCTGCAATCTTGCCCCCAACAACAGTGAATTCGGTGACCATGCAAGCGTCGCAATTTTCAGCCCAGGTTCTGGACTGGTACGATAAATACGGGCGAAAAACTCTGCCCTGGCAAATTGACAAGACGCCCTACAAAGTATGGCTCTCAGAAGTGATGTTGCAACAAACTCAGGTTGCGACCGTTATCCCCTATTTTGAACGCTTTATGGCGCGCTTCCCGACGGTGACCGATCTCGCCAATGCGCCGCTCGACGAAGTTCTCCACTTGTGGACCGGGCTTGGCTATTACGCCCGCGCGCGCAATCTGCATAAAGCGGCACAACAAGTGGCGACCTTACACGGCGGTAAATTCCCGGAAACCTTTGAGGAAGTTGCAGCACTGCCGGGCGTCGGGCGTTCCACCGCAGGCGCGATTCTCTCGCTTTCTCTGGGTAAGCACTTTCCGATTCTCGACGGTAACGTCAAACGGGTGCTGGCGCGCTGCTATGCTGTAAGCGGCTGGCCAGGGAAAAAAGAGGTCGAGAATAAATTATGGAGTTTGAGCGAGCAGGTGACGCCCGCGGTTGGCGTGGAACGGTTTAATCAGGCGATGATGGATTTGGGTGCGATGATTTGTACGCGCTCGAAACCGAAATGTTCGCTCTGTCCGCTACAAAACGGATGTATTGCCGCCGCCAACAATAGCTGGGCGCTTTATCCGGGCAAAAAACCGAAACAGACGCTGCCGGAGCGCACCGGCTACTTTTTGCTATTACAGCACGAAGATGAAGTATTGCTGGCGCAGCGTCCGCCGAGCGGATTGTGGGGCGGTTTATACTGTTTCCCGCAGTTTGCCGACGAAGAAAGTTTGCGGCAGTGGCTGGCGCAACGGCAGATTGCTGCCGATAACCTGACGCAACTGACCGCGTTTCGGCATACCTTCAGCCATTTCCACTTAGATATTGTGCCTATGTGGCTTCCCGTGTCGTCATTCACCGGCTGCATGGATGAAGGCAATGCGCTCTGGTATAACTTAGCGCAACCGCCGTCAGTTGGCCTGGCGGCTCCCGTGGAGCGTTTGTTACAGCAGTTACGCACTGGCGCGCCGGTTTAGCGCGTGAGTCGATAAAGAGGATGATTTATGAGCAGAACGATTTTTTGTACTTTCCTGCAACGTGAAGCAGAAGGTCAGGATTTTCAGCTGTACCCCGGCGAGCTGGGAAAACGCATCTATAACGAGATCTCCAAAGAAGCCTGGGCGCAGTGGCAGCACAAGCAAACCATGCTGATTAATGAAAAGAAACTCAACATGATGAATGCCGAGCACCGCAAGCTGCTTGAGCAGGAGATGGTCAACTTCCTGTTCGAGGGTAAAGAGGTGCATATCGAGGGCTATACGCCGGAAGATAAAAAATAAAAACAGTGCCGGAGCACGCCTCCGGCAACTTGCATAAAAACAAACACAACACGCACCCGGAATGATGAAAAAATATCTCGCGCTGGCTTTGATTGCGCCGTTGCTCATCTCCTGTTCGACGACCAAAAAAGGCGATACCTATAACGAAGCCTGGGTCAAAGATACCAACGGTTTTGATATTCTGATGGGGCAATTTGCCCACAATATTGAGAACATCTGGGGCTTCAAAGAGGTGGTGATCGCTGGTCCTAAGGACTACGTGAAATACACCGATCAATATCAGACCCGCAGCCACATCAACTTCGATGACGGTACGATTACTATCGAAACCATCGCCGGGACAGAACCTGCCGCGCATTTGCGCCGGGCAATTATCAAAACGTTATTGATGGGTGACGATCCGAGTTCGGTCGATCTCTATTCCGACGTTGATGATATTACGATTTCGAAAGAACCTTTCCTTTACGGTCAGGTGGTGGACAACACCGGGCAGCCGATTCGCTGGGAAGGTCGCGCAAGCAACTTCGCGGATTATCTGCTGAAAAACCGTCTGAAGAGCCGCAGCAACGGGCTGCGTATCATCTACAGCGTCACCATTAACATGGTGCCGAACCACCTTGATAAACGTGCGCACAAATATCTCGGCATGGTCCGCCAGGCGTCACGGAAATATGGCGTTGATGAGTCGCTGATTCTGGCAATTATGCAGACCGAATCTTCCTTTAACCCGTATGCGGTCAGCCGTTCCGATGCGCTGGGATTAATGCAGGTGGTACAACATACTGCCGGGAAAGATGTGTTCCGCTCGCAGGGGAAATCCGGCACGCCGAGCCGCAGTTTCTTGTTTGATCCTGCCAGCAATATTGATACCGGCACCGCGTATCTGGCGATGCTGAACAATGTTTATCTCGGCGGAATTGATAACCCAACATCGCGGCGTTATGCCGTCATCACCGCCTATAACGGCGGCGCAGGCAGCGTGCTGCGAGTCTTTTCGAATGATAAGATTCAGGCTGCCAATATTATTAACACCATGACGCCGGGCGATGTTTATCAGACGCTGACGACCCGCCATCCCTCTGCGGAATCTCGCCGTTATCTTTATAAAGTGAATACCGCGCAAAAATCCTACCGCCGCCGATAATTCCATTAACCGCCCCTGACGATGCTCAGGGGCAAAAATGTTATCCACATCACAATTTCGTTTTGCAAATTGGGAATGTTTGCAATTATTTGCCACAGGTAACAAAAAACCAGTCCGCGAAGTTGATAGAATCCCATCATCTCGCACGGTCAAATGTGCTTTTTCAAACACTCATCCGCATCACGATGTGAGGAAATTAACATGAATCTTAAGCTGCAGCTGAAAATCCTCTCTTTTCTGCAGTTCTGTCTGTGGGGAAGTTGGCTGACGACCCTCGGCTCCTATATGTTTGTTACCCTGAAGTTTGACGGTGCTTCTATTGGCGCAGTTTATAGCTCACTGGGTATCGCAGCGGTCTTTATGCCTGCGCTGCTGGGGATTGTGGCCGACAAATGGTTAAGTGCGAAATGGGTATATGCCATTTGCCACACCATTGGCGCTATCACGCTGTTCATGGCGGCACAGGTCACGACACCGGAGGCGATGTTCCTTGTGATATTGATTAACTCGTTTGCTTATATGCCAACGCTTGGGTTAATCAACACCATCTCTTACTATCGCCTGCAAAATGCCGGGATGGATATCGTTACTGACTTCCCGCCAATCCGTATCTGGGGCACCATCGGCTTTATCATGGCAATGTGGGTGGTGAGCCTGTCTGGCTTCGAATTAAGCCACATGCAGCTGTATATTGGCGCAGCACTTTCCGCCATTCTGGTTCTGTTTACCCTGACTCTGCCGCATATTCCGGTTGCTAAACAGCAAGCGAATCAGAGCTGGACAACCCTGCTGGGCCTCGATGCATTCGCGCTGTTTAAAAACAAGCGTATGGCAATCTTCTTTATCTTCTCAATGCTGCTGGGCGCGGAACTGCAGATTACCAACATGTTCGGTAATACCTTCCTGCACAGCTTCGACAAAGATCCGATGTTTGCCAGCAGCTTTATTGTGCAGCATGCGTCAATCATCATGTCGATTTCGCAGATCTCTGAAACCCTGTTCATTCTGACCATCCCGTTCTTCTTAAGCCGCTACGGTATTAAGAACGTAATGATGATCAGTATTGTGGCGTGGATCCTGCGTTTTGCGCTGTTTGCTTACGGCGACCCGACTCCGTTCGGTACTGTACTGCTGGTACTGTCGATGATCGTTTACGGTTGCGCATTCGACTTCTTCAACATCTCTGGTTCGGTGTTTGTCGAAAAAGAAGTTAGCCCGGCAATTCGCGCCAGTGCACAAGGGATGTTCCTGATGATGACTAACGGCTTCGGCTGTATCCTCGGCGGCATCGTGAGCGGTAAAGTTGTTGAGATGTACACCCAAAACGGCATTACCGACTGGCAGACCGTATGGTTGATTTTCGCTGGTTACTCCGTGGTTCTGGCCTTCGCGTTCATGGCGATGTTCAAATATAAACACGTTCGTGTCCCGACAGGCACACAGACGGTTAGCCACTAATTACGCAAAGAAAAACGGGTCGCCAGAAGGTGACCCGTTTTTTTTATTCTTACTTCAACACATAACCGTACAACCGCTTCACGCCATCCGCATCGGTTTCGCTATAAACACCTTGCAGCTCCGGCGAAAATCCCGGCAACAAATTCACCCCTTCTTCCAGTGCAAGGAAATAACGTTGAACCGCCCCACCCCAGACTTCCCCGGGTACCACGCAAAGCACGCCAGGTGGATAAGGCAACGCCCCTTCTGCCGCAATTCGCCCTTCGGCATCACGAATCCGCACCAACTCCACGTCACCGCGAATATAAGCGCTATGCGCATCCTGGGGGTTCATCACCACTGACGGGAAACTCTGCTGGCGGAACATCGCTTTTTGTAGGTCTTTGACGTCGAAACTGACATACAGATCGTGCATCTCCTGACACAACTGGCGCAGGGTGTAGTCGCGATAGCGCACCGGATACTTGTTATAAACGCTCGGCAACACCTCAACCAGCGGCGAGTCATCCTCAATATGCTGTTCAAATTGCGCCAGCATCGCCACCAGTTGTGCCAGCTTCTCGTGGCTTTCCGCCGGAGTTAATAAAAACAGAATGGAGTTGAGATCGCACTTCTCCGGCACAATGCCGTTCTCACGCAGATAGTGCGCCAGAATCGTCGCCGGAACGCCAAAGTCGCTATATTCGCCGGTTTCGGCATCGATACCTGGTGTAGTGAGTAACAGCTTGCACGGATCAACAAAATACTGATCCGCGGCATATCCTTCAAAGCCGTGCCACTTCGCCCCCGGCTCAAAACTGAAAAAACGGCGGTCGCTGGCTAACACTGATGTCGGATAATCCTGCCACAATTTGCCATCAACAACGGGCGGGATAAACGGGCGGAACAGCTTACAGCGCGCAAGAATAGCCTTGCGCGCTTCAATCCCTATCTCAACACACTCAGCCCACAGCCGACGCCCACTCTCCCCTTCATGAATTTTGGCGTTAACATCCAGTGCAGCAAACAGCGGATAGAAAGGGCTGGTAGAAGCATGGAGCATAAAGGCGTTATTCAACCGCTTATGCGGGCAAAAACGCGCCTGTCCGCGGATATGGTTATCTTTTTTATGGATCTGCGACGTCTGTGAGAATCCCGCCTGCTGTTTGTGCACCGACTGAGTCACAAAGATCCCCGGATCGTTTTCGTTAAGTTCTAACAGCAGCGGCGAGCTATCCGCCATCATCGGGATAAATTGTTCATAACCGACCCACGCGGAATCAAACAGAATGTAATCACACAGATGCCCAACGGTATCGATCACCTGACGGGCGTTATAGACAGTGCCGTCATAGGTTCCCAGCTGAATAATCGCCAGGCGATACGGGCGCGGCAGGTCGGCTTTTTCTGGCGCAACGTCGCGAATTTGCTGGCGCAGATACTCTTCATTAAAACAGTGCGCATCAATACCGCCAATGAAACCAAACGGGTTGCGTGAAGCTTCCAGATAGACCGGCGTCGCCCCCGCCTGAATCAGCGCGCCGTGATGATTCGACTTATGGTTGTTACGGTCGAAGAGCACCAGATCGCCACGCGTTAACAGCGCATTCGTCACCACTTTATTCGCTGCCGATGTGCCGTTCAGCACAAAATAGGTTTTATCGGCATGAAAGACTTTGGCTGCGAATTTCTGCGCATCTTTCGCCGATCCTTCATGAATAAGCAGATCGCCCAATTTTACGTCAGCGTTACACATATCGGCGCGAAAGACGTTCTCACCAAAGAAATCGTAAAAATGGCGTCCGGCAGGATGCTTTTTAAAAAACGCACCATGTTGATGTCCAGGGCAAGCAAAGGTGCTGTTGCCCATCTCAACGTACTGCGTCAGCGTGTCATAAAACGGTGGCAGCAAATTCTCTTCATACTGACAGGCTGCGGATTCCAGCTCCAGCCACTGCTGCTCGTTGCCGTTGATTACCGCCGTAACGCCCGCAGGTAATTCAACAGCATGTTCGGAATACAAAAACACCGGTAGATGAAAACCGGTGCGCTTAAGCAACGCAAGAATGCCACTGCGACTATCCGCAGCGGTAATGACGACTGCCGCGACGTCCGTAAAATCAGTATCTCCCAACGCCACCACGCGACGATGAGAAGAAAGTCGGGATACCAGTTCACTACTGGCGGCAATATTCATTGATTTCATAAGCGCAAACCCGTTTCGGGGAAGTAAGAATACCGGACAAGGTGGAAAACCCTGCCCCATGAGATATGGGTCAAACTGGTCACCAGCTCCGACCGCCAGACATCAGTAAAAGCAGAAACGCTCTGATTTTACTGTTGTCCTGCAGTGAGCGTGCGTTAACTTCACCGCATGAGCAGTAACATAGAAAGGGAAACGTTTCGCGCGAAACGGCGATAAGCGAGAGAATGTAAGGAGATGGCGTGCATCGGGCAAACTCCGTACAGAGAGGAGAAAATTCGCGCAATCATGGCACCTTTCGCTAAAGCGTGCAAGCCAGGACTTTGCGACCAGACAAGCCATCAACAAGGCAAAAAGTTCATAATAAGAAAATCAAACAATACAGCTAACAGGAACTCTTGTGGTCATCGGCCCTTTTATCAACGCTAGTGCAGTCTTACTGGGTGGCGTTCTCGGCGCACTGCTCAGCCAACGCTTACCGGAACGTATCCGCGTCTCCATGACATCAATTTTTGGTCTGGCATCGCTGGGGATTGGTATTTTACTGGTGGTGAAATGTGCCAACCTTCCAGCGATGGTTTTAGCTACGCTACTTGGCGCTCTAATTGGCGAAATTTGTTTGCTGGAGAAAGGTGTCAATACAGCAGTCGCCAAAGCACAAAATCTGTTTCGTCACTCACGTAAGAAGCCAGCGCATGAATCTTTTATTCAGAATTATGTCGCGATTATTGTCCTGTTTTGCGCCAGCGGCACCGGGATCTTCGGGGCGATGAACGAAGGGATGACCGGCGATCCGAGTATTTTAATCGCCAAGTCATTTCTTGATTTCTTTACGGCGATGATCTTCGCCTGCTCGCTGGGTATTGCGGTGTCGGTAATTAGTATCCCATTACTGATCATCCAGTTAACGCTGGCGTGGGCTGCCGCGCTGATATTACCGCTGACCACACCGTCGATGATGGCAGACTTCAGCGCCGTAGGCGGTTTATTGCTGCTGGCAACCGGATTACGCATCTGTGGCATTAAAATGTTCCCGGTGGTCAACATGCTTCCAGCACTCCTTCTGGCAATGCCGCTTTCCGCCGCCTGGACCGCCTGGTTTGCCTGACAATGCGTGCAATAGCGGCAAAGTGATGATAGATTGTGCAGTCTGCAGTAAATTGAAGAAATTTGATTGACGAGACGAGGCGAATCAGGTTTAATGCGCCCCGTTGCCCGGATAGCTCAGTCGGTAGAGCAGGGGATTGAAAATCCCCGTGTCCTTGGTTCGATTCCGAGTCCGGGCACCACTAATTCTTAAGAACCCGCCCACAAGGCGGGTTTTTGCTTTTGGATCTGACAATAACCTTCACGAAAAAAATTAGCTTATAAAGTCTGGGGGAATTACTCTCGCCACGTTAACGAGAGTAATTTTATTGATATTAATCTCCTGATACTTTACCCCCGTCCAAACTCCAGCCGCTGCACATTCACCATCCCAGGCTTCTCAGCAGCACTGACATCAATTTGTGTCACCCGCAGCGCATATTTTTCATCCAGTGCGTTTAACCATTTCAGCAGGTCATTAAACACCACAGGTTCTATCCAGACCTGAATATTCTCCCCACGATCGGCTATCCGCCTGATGACCACCGAGTGCGCGGAAGCACTGTCACTGATGACCCGCGATACCTGCGCAGGCGTTGTTGTGGCAGATTTTCGCGCTGCAATAATATCCGGCGCGGCGCTCCTCAGTCTGGTGTTCATCGCCACCAGTTGCTGCAACATTGTCTCCTGTTGTTCTATCCGTTCGCTCAACGGCTGCCAGATGAGGACGTAATATCCGACGCTAAACAGGAACACCACCGCTGCCAGTAACATGCCCTTTTCACGCGGAGAACGCCCCGCCAGGTGTTGTGCCAGCCAGTGTTCGCCACGGCTTAACTGGCGTTCACGCCATTGCTGAAAATAGTGAATAAATTTATCGCGTAACATGTTATTTCCTCCGCAACGTTACGCCGCCGGAAACCGCATCACCCTCTTTCTGTAACGCGTCCTGTTGCACAACATAATCGGTTGCCAGTGCACTACGCAGTTTGTCGAAACTGGCAAAGTTCGCGGCCCGTAGCTGGAGGTGAAGTATCTGGCGTTTTTGATCAAAGGTAAAACCACGCATTTCGATGTCGGAAAGTGACGCTGATTTCAGGGTGCTGGCTATCGCTGACAACTCGGCGAGCAGCCGGGTATCGTCGGCCTGTGGGCGATATTTTTTCAGCGCCATCGTCACCTGAGAGCGTAAATTCACAATCCGCTTCTGCTCCGGGAACAACGTTAAGAACTGTTCCTCCGCCTGGGTGCGGCTTTGCGCCACCTGTTCGCTGACGCTCCATAACGTCACGCCCCGCTCCACTGCCAGCGCAACCAGAATCAGCAATATCGGCAGAATCATCACCCGCCAGCGCGCCCACTGTTTTCGGTAGCTGACGCGAGGCTGCCACGGCCCTGTCAGCAGGTTCCCTTCCGGTTCGCCATAAGTGGTAATGGCGGGCAGAGCTGTAACGGTCAGGCGTTCAGCGTCTGCGCCAGCCCATGCTGATAGCTTTTCCGGTGCAATGCCGACTACGGTTAGCGAAAGCGGTAAATCCTGCTCATTGAGCTGGGCGCGGAACATGACCGGAGCCAGCGCCAGCCCGGCGCTCCATCCCCGGCATTCATCGATGCGGCAGATAACCCGTTGCGCATCGCAAGCCATAAACCTACAAGGAATGGACATCCAGTCCGGCGCGACGGTAGCGCGGGTGATGCCGTTTTCCTGCAACCACTGCGCAATGTTGCGCATATGCTGTTGGTGAATCACTGCTACGGTTGCCAGTTGCTGGTCGATATTCAACGGGGCGAAATGCAGTTCATCGATATCCTGGTTCAGCTCTTCTTCCAGTAAGGCGGGCAGAATGGTCGGTATCTGCTTACGGGCGACATCAGGCAGTTCAACCTGCCAGACGCTGATCCATTCGCCGGGAATGTAGAGTCGAATCGCATCGGTTTGCAGCCATTGCTGGAGCTGTTCGTTAGCAACGTCAGACCAGATACCGTGCTCCACATCGGGTGTACGGCGCTGCCAATGGATGGGATCAGCGGCGCAAAGCGGGAAAAAAATCTCAAGGATGGAACTCACTCACTTTCTCCTGTCTGATGCCAGAGAACCGAAAAGTGTTGTGGGCCCATGCGGACAATTAACGAGTTCATCGTCAGTTCAATCTCATTCACGGTGATATCTGAACGCAGCCAGAAGTAATTGCTGTCCACGCTCAGGACGGTTTTTAGCTGTTTTTTAGTACGCTCATCGACGTCAGCAAGTAGCGGCTGTGCAAGAAACTGATCGACATCTTCCCAGCCCTTCGCCGGACGTTGTTGTAATAACGCCCGCGCCTGAACAGGGCTTAACCACGGGTCAAACAGCGCCTCAAGAATCACACTTTGCGTGACGTCTAAAGTATTGATGTTGATTTGCTGGCGGGTCATCGGCAGCGCACAGACCAGCGGTTTCAGTTTTTGATAAAGCCCGGCGTCCATTCCCTGCACCACGCGCATCTCACTGATATCAGCCAGCGGTTGATTCGCGGCGTAGAAAGGCACCGAACGGGCGAGATACTCGCTGTCTTCACGGCCCAGACGCGTCTGCACGCTGCGGTCCTCGTCAATAAACTCCCACAGGCTTTCGGCTATCAGTTCGGCCCGATAAGCAGGCACATCCAGGCGCGAGATCAGGGCAATCAACTGTTGTACCGCAAGCGGACGCGACGCCGTTGTCGGCTGAGCAAGGGCATTCAGGTTAAAGCAAGCCTGTGCGTCACGCAGGGTGACCGCAATTTGCCCCTGCGGCAGAGGGAAGAAACGAGGGCCGGATGCCCACGGCTGTGCCAGATGCACGCGCTTTTCATTTTTCAGGCTCAGACTGAGCGCGCTCAGCGCCAGGCTTTCCGCACTGGCGCTGTACCACAGCGCCTGCTGGTACTCCTGCTGGCTGCGCGTTCGCCCAAGTTGTTGCTGCATCCGCCCGGAAAGCGTGATGGTTACCAGCATCATAACCGCCAGCAATACCAGCACCACGACCAGTGCCATTCCGCGTTTTGGTGGTGAGGTGATCATGATTATTGCGGCCCGCGTAACAACCAGATGCGTTCAATCTCGCCCCATTGCGGCGAATGCAGGGTCATGCGTACCGCCACAGGGATCGCCTGTACTGACGACCAGCTCTCCTGCCAGCGCGTGCCGTCGTAGAACTGCAAACGGAGCGAATCGGCCGGAATCAACTTTTGCATTGTCGGCTTCACGCTGCCTGCGGCATCGGTCAGCGGCCAGGCTAACCGTTCGAGATAACCGTCATGAATGCGGTAACCGACGGTGAGCAGATTACTGCGCGGCAGACGCATCAACGGGTTAACCACACCGCCGCGCACAAAACGCACTCCTTCACTCTCAGACGCCAGCACGCCAGCGCCAGCCAGTAAAGCTGGTTCACGCTGGCCCTGATCGCCTCTTACCGGACGCGGCATCATTTGGGTCAGATCGTGGGTCAGAAAACTCATCGTTTGCTGCATGAGGTTTAGTTTTTGATCGTGATCGGCGACGGCGCTATTCACGCGCGTGACGCCGTTAGTCACCTGCTGCGCCATCAGTGCCAGCGAGGCAAAAATGGCAATTGCCACCAACATTTCCAGTAACGTGAAACCAGCGCGAGTCCTTCTCACTGTTGGCCTCCCACGGCGCTAAACCAGGCGCGTCGTGACTGAATGACCGACGAAAAGTCTTCGTGAAGGCTGACTTCAATATCCACCGCCTGGAGCAGCGCGTTGCCTGTACTCAGCGGTGTGGTTCGCCAGTACCAGCGGCTTCCTGCCATATCGCTCTCGCCCTGCTGCCTGACCGCCCGCTGCCCACGGGTCATCAGGTAGAGCAGCGCAGTCTGGTTTTCAGCCACCCAGCCCGCTACCGTTTTTTCCTCAAGAACGTGCTGATTACTCAGCGCACCGCTGGCAATCTGTAATACCGCCGTGGCAGCCAGCGCAAAAATCGCCAGCGCGAGCATCACTTCCAGCAAGGTAAATCCGCGCTTCATGGCATCCTCTCATCACATTGATTGAGGGATAACGCGCCATCGTGCGCCAGTTTTACCGCCCAACATGCGTTTTGCGCCGCCGAGTAGAAGCGCAGCGTAAACGGCGTGGCGGGTTCAAAAGGCGAAAAACGGATCTGCGGCGTCTTCTTTTTCGCCTCTTTTTGCAGCTCCAGTTCAATATCGTGCAGCGTCAGGCGACGACGTTGCAGCTCCAGCGCATACTCCTTCTGCCAGATATCACTTCCGGGTTGTAACAGCATCTGCACCTGTTTTGGCACCGTAACCTGTGCCGATAACCGGGTCGCGGAAACGGGCAACCACTGCCCCTGACGACGCTGCATAAACTGATAGCCAGGCGCGTCGATTAGCACACCGAGTGTCTGCCCTTCAATCACTGCCCTGTCCTTAAACTGCGCAAAGCGAGTCAGAAAATCCTGTGCCGCTTTTTTCGCGGGCGGTTCAGAATCGGTCGCAAACGTCTGTACCACGCCCGAACTGGCAAGGCCGATAAGGAAAATCACCAACATGATTTCCAGAAGTGTGAATCCGCGTTCAGGCACTGCTTACTGAAACTCCTGCAAATTCCAGTTACCGATATCTGCGCCAGCGCCTTCCCCGTTTTCCTGACCATCCGCCCCCAGGGTATAAACATCAAACAGCCCTTTTTCACCCGGGCTGAGATACTGATAATCATTGCCCCACGGATCCTTTGGCAGTCGTTTAATGTATCCACCAGTACGGTAGTTGCGGGCGTCCGCCATATTGGCTGGCTGCTGGATCAGCGCCTCAAGCCCCTGTTCGGTAGTTGGATAACGCCCGTTATCCAGTCGGTACATATCCAGTGCGTTTTCCAGCGCCACGATATCGCTGATGGCTTTTTGCCGATCCGCTTTCTCTTTATTGCCCAACAGGTTAGGCACCACCAGACTTGCCAGGACGCCAAGAATAACAATCACCACCATCACTTCCAGCAGGGTAAAACCTGCCCGTGGTTTTTGTGTGCGGGATAACGAATTCATGTGATAACTCCGTAAATTACATTCCAACCATATTGTTCAGTTGCAGCATCGGCTCGAGGATGGCGATGACGATAAACAGCACCACGCCCGCCATCATCACCACCAGCGCCGGCTCAAACAGCCCCAACGCCAGCCCCACCTGGGTATCAAATTCCCGCTCCTGGTTAACTGCGGCCTGTTCAAGCATGGTTTCCAGTTCGCCGCTCTGTTCGCCGGAGGCGATCATGTACAGCATCATCGGGGGGAACAGGCGCAACTCCGCCAGCGCGGCACGCAGACTGCTTCCTTCGCGGACGCGATCTGCCGCCAACAGCAGTTGTTGCTCGACATAGCGATTTGCCGACACGGCGGCAGCGGTCTGAATGCCTTCCAGTAGCGGAACACTGCTGGCGGTGAGGATGCTTAACGTGCGGGAAAAACGCGCCGTATTCAGTCCGCGCGCAACACGCCCTATCACGGGCAGGCGCAGCAAGGTTTTATCCCAGCGCAGGCGCATCGCAGGATTTTTAAGTAGCCGTTGCCCCAGCACCAGAAGCCCCAGCAAACCCGCCAGCCAGTAAACGCCGCTGGCCTGCAACGCATCGCTCATGGCAATAAGCGTGCGGGTGGAGACGGGCAGCGCGTGTCCGAGATGATCAAACTGTTCGATGATTTTCGGTACTACCGCCGTCAGCAAAATAGTGACCACGCCCGTTGCCACCACCAGCAGAACCAGCGGATAGAGCATGGCCTGCAATAGACGTGATTTCAGGCGCTGTCGCTGTTCGGTGTAATCTGCCAGGCGATTGAGCACCACGTCGAGATGCCCGGATTTTTCTCCGGCAGCGACCATCGAACAAAACAGGGAATCAAAGACGCGGGGATGTTCACGCAGGCTGTCCGACAGGGTGTAACCTTCCTGAATCCGGCTGCGCAGCGCCATTCCGAGGCTTTTTACATGCAGTTTTTCACTTTGCTCACTGACCGCCTGTAAGCAGGTTTCCAGCGGCATTGCTGCCTGTACCAGCGTTGCCAGTTGGCGCGTGAACAGCGCAAGATCTGCCGCCGCCACGCGACGATGTGCGTGCCGCCGACGCTGCAACATCCCCCCTGACGAAGTATTCATCCGGGCTTCAATATGCACGGGGATAAGCTCTTTACCGCGCAACAACTGGCGGGCATGACGCGCGGAATCCGCCTCAATCATACCTTTGGTTTTGCGACCATTACGCTCCAGCGCCTGATAGTAAAACAGTGCCATTACGCCTCCATGGTTACCCGCAGAACTTCATCGAGAGAGGTTTCTCCGGCGAGCACTTTCTCAATGCCGTTGCTGCGGATACCCGCAGAGTGTTGTCGGACATAACGTTCCAGCTCCAGCTCCCCGGCCTGACGGTGGATCAAATCACGCAATGTGGCATCCACCACGATCAGCTCATGGATGGCAGTCCGTCCGCGAAAACCTTTGTGATTACAGGCGGGACAGCCCTGTGGATGGTACAGAGTGACGGTACGGGCGTCGGTAATTCCCAGCAGGCGTTTTTCTTCGTCAGTGGCTGGTGCGGGCTGGCGGCAGTCGGGACACAGCGTGCGAACCAGTCGCTGCGCCATCACGCCCGTCAGACTGGAAGAGAGCAGGAAAGGCTCCACGCCCATATCCTGCAAACGTGTGATCGCCCCCACCGCTGTGTTGGTATGCAGCGTGGAAAGGACCAGGTGTCCGGTAAGTGAAGCCTGGACGGCGATTTCTGCGGTTTCGGTATCGCGGATTTCACCGACCATCACCACATCCGGGTCCTGACGCAAAATCGCGCGCAGCCCACGGGCAAAGGTCATGCCGACGCGGGTGTTAACCTGCGTCTGACCGATCCCTTCAATCATGTATTCGATGGGATCTTCAACCGTGAGAATGTTGCGCGAATGGTTGTTCAGCTCCTGCAATCCGGCGTACAGCGTGGTGCTTTTGCCGGAACCCGTCGGCCCCGTCACCAGAAAGATGCCGTGCGGTTTGTGTAACAGCTGGCGCAACTGCGCGGTCAGTTGCTGGCTAAGCCCCAGACGCTCCAGCGTCAGGCGGGCCTGGTTTTTGTCCAGCAGTCGCAGCACCACGCGCTCGCCCCAGGCAGAAGGCATGGTGGAGACACGCACGTCAATCGCCCGGCCGCCCAGCAACAGCGCAATACGTCCATCCTGCGGCACGCGCTTTTCGGCAATGTCCAGCCGCGCCATCACCTTGATACGCGACACCAGCAGCGAGGCCAGTTTGCGCCCCGGACGCAGCATTTCATGTAATGTGCCGTCAACACGAAAACGGATCACCAGACTCTTTTCAAACGTCTCAATGTGGATATCCGAAGCGCCTTCTTTGATTGCCTCTGCCAGCATGGCGTTGATCAGTTTGATGATCGGCGCATCGTCGTCGCTTTCCAGCAGATCTTCCGTTTCCGGCAGTTCTTCCGCGAGGGTAAAAAAGTCCTCGGCAGAACCGAGATCTTCCATCAGCTGGCGAGCCTCGGAAGAGTCCCGCTGCCAGACCGCATTCAGCCGCTGTTCAAATTCGGCCTCGTCGATTTGCCGCAGCGTAAAGGGCGCGTTCAGCCCCCGCTGCAGCTCCTGCAAAACAGAGAGCGATAGCGGATGAACGTGGAGGATCTCCAGCGACGCTTCGCACCATGCCACCAGGCTAAACCGACGGCTGAAACTGTAGGGCAGACGCACGGTGTTGGCGGTGGTTTCCTGTGCTACAGGCACCATTAACGCGTTCTCCCGGCATTGAGGAACGCGCGAACTTCCGGCGGTAAGGCCTGGTTTTGCGCTGGCAGTACCGGCTGTGCAGTGTGCGGCATCAGGCTTAAACCTTGCTCATCACGATAGATCTGTTCGGCGCGCATATAGTTATATTTGCGCTGCGACACGCCGTCTGCCGCCATACCGTCACGCAGAATGGTCGGACGGATAAACACCATCAGGTTACGTTTTTCTTTTTTATCCGCCGTCGATTTAAACAGGTTACCAATCAATGGGATATCGCCCAGCAGCGGCACTTTCGCCACGCTTTCTCCCGCCTGATCGTCCATCAGACCACCAAGCACAATCAGCTCACCATCGTTAGCCAGCACGGTGGTTTTCAGTTTGCGCTCACCAAACACCACGTCGAGGCTGGTCTGTCCTTCCACCTTCGAGACTTCCTGCTCAATCACCATCTGTACCGCGTTACCTTCGTTAATCTGCGGCGTGACTTTCAGCATGATGCCGACTTTTTTCCTTTCTACTGTATTGAAAGGATTGCTGTTATTGGAGCCAACGGTAGAGCCGGTTAATACCGGAACGTCCTGGCCCACCATGAAGAAGGCTTCCTGGTTGTCCAGCGTGGTGATGCTCGGCGTGGAGAGCACGTTAGAGCTGGAGTCGTTTTTAACCGCCTGCACCAGCGCCATCCAGTCGCCTTTCACCACACCAACCGCCGTACCGCTAAAGCCGGAAAGAAGCTGGGCGAGCGTGGAGAGATCGCCGTTGGTATCCGGATTAATGGTGGTAGCGCCGTTTTCACTGATCACCGTCGAGCCTTTCTGCGGTTTCGCCTGAGAAATGGCTGCGCCCAGCGTACCGATAGGGATCTGCGTACCATTAGCAAACTGCATTAATCCGGCATCTTTCGACGCCCACTGCACGCCGAAATTGATATTGCTACCTTCGGCAACTTCCACGATCAACGCCTCGACATGCACCTGAGCACGGCGAATATCCAGTTGTTCAATCACGCTTTGCAGCGATTGCATGATGTCCTGCGGCGCAGTAACAATCAGGGCATTACTGTGTTTGCTGGCGGCGATGGAGACAATCTCACGCCCGCTACCGACCGTGCCTTCCGCCTCTTCTTTAGCCGCCGTGAGCGTGCCGCTGACCTGCTTCAGTACATCGACCAGATCTTCGGCTTTGCTGTATTTGAGATAGAAAACCTGGCTGTTGCCGCTGCGCTCCATTTCTGAGTCCAGGCGACGGATCAGACGGCGCATTTTGTCCCGCGTGGCGGGGTCACCACTGACAATCACACTGTTGGTGCGTTCATCGGCGACAATTTGAGATTTCAGCGTCGCAGGCTGGTTCTCGCCGCTGTTTTTCGTCAGGCTTTCCAGCACGCGGGCGATTTCCGAAGCCGAGGCGTTAACCAGCGGGATCACCTCTTCAGTGCGATTACCCGCGTGATCCACACGCTGGATCACTTCCGTCAGCCGCTCCACGACGGAGGCGCGTCCGGTGAGCATAATCACGTTGGAGGGATCGTAATTAACAACGTTGCCTGAGCCTGCGCTGTCGATCATCTGGCGCAGAATCGGTGCCAGCTCGCGTACTGACACATTACGTACCGGCACTACTTTGGTGACCATTTCATCGCCCGCGTAGTTGTCGCTGCCTTCACCGACCAGCGGCAGCGGCTCGACTTTCGCAGCGCTGGATTTCACCACCTTCAGCACGTCGTTTTCCATCGGTACGACGGCATACCCCTGTGCTTCCAGCAGGTTAAGGAATAGCTGGTAATACTGGCGTTCATTGAGCGGGGTCATGGTGCGAATACTCACTTTCCCCTGTACGCCCGGCCCCATAATGATGGTTTTATTAAGGTTAGCGCCGACGGTTTCGATGAACGATTTCAGGTCGGTATCTTTAAAATTAGCGGTGAAAGTGGCTTCTTCCGCCCAGACCGGTGAACTGCATAATGCCGCTGCCAGCACCAGCGGCAGTAAACGCTTTTTTGTTTTGAGGCCAGTTGTCTTCTTACGCCAGACCGACAACGTAATATCACGCCAAAACACGATGAATGATTCTCCTGGATTAAATGCGGTTAGCGCAGCGCGATGGAAATGTCGTGGCGCGCACCCTTGCGTAAAACCGTAAGTTGAATGGAATCCATTGAAGGTAACTGCCGCATCAGAGCAATCATTGCTCGTGGATCAGTGAAATCCTGCTGATTTAGCGCAATGGCGATATCGCCTTCCTTGAAACCGCTGGCATCGAACAGAGAACGATCTGCCCCCGGCTTCACTGCATAACCGACAATCCCCTCCTTACGCACAGGCGTAAGCTGGATATAGTTAAAAATTTTCTGCGGATCTTTCGTCAGTGCCTGACGCACGGCAGTCGGGATCTCAACTGGCGCACTGGCAGCAGGCTCAGCAACAGCTTGCTTTGCTTCGCCACTGACGGCTTTTTTGTTGGTCACGGCTACGGTGGAATGCCCCTCTTCTGCCAGGCTCAGGCGCTCTATTTTTCCCTGATAGCGCAGCATCACATGGTCGCGGTTGATTTCCTCAATCACCGCGTTGTGAGAACCAAGCCGTTCCCCCTGCAAATAGACCTGCTGTTTGCCACCTTCTTCAATAACCGCGCCGGGTCTGGCACCAAAGGCGATCCCACGCAACACCACATTAAGACGCGTTTCTGCCACAGGCACAGGTTCGGGTTGTTTTACCGGCGTGGCGACGGGCTGATATTTGCCAAACCAGTTTTGCTGGCTGATTAATTGCACGTCATTTTTATCGAACGTTTTTGCATCCGCACGGGGCGGTTTATTCGCCGATGGGGAAACAGCCGTATATTCCGCAGAAAAGGAGAAATAGCGCCAGAGTGAATACGCCATTTTTGCAGAAATAATAAGCAGCATCAGCCAGAACATCCCGCGTGCAATTTTGCGCAGATGCTCTTTGTCTGTATTAAGAGATTGTCTCTGGTTAAGAGTGTGACGAATTTTTGTCAGCCATTGAATGAGATAAATTCGTGCGTCACGAAAAACAACCCGCGCCAATTTATATCTACCCGACGTTATGCTTTGACTATTCCACAGGTGGTACGATCCAGTTTCCGCTGATACTGGTTACCTGTACGTGTATCATTAATCGTTATGCTGTAATTAATTCCCTCAGTGAGCATTAATTTCACCGTTGGGTCATTGCACATTTGTCGTTGATAGCTGGTTAAAAAGGCGTCAGGCGTCTGCGTGGTCTGAGTCCCCGCTTCGCTGATAATGGTCATTTTTACCGTCGTGCCGCTACTTTGTGCCAGCACTAAGGTATATCCCGCAGATTTAATCGGCAGGTTTTGGCTGATATTTTGCGCCTGTTTTTTCGCCAGTAAACTGGCATTTTCATTATGGCTGGCACAGCCACTTAATAATCCTGTAACGCTCAACAATAGCGATATTAATACCCTCCCTGGCATTTGTTTTATCGACATGGTAAATAATCTCTAAGGTTATTAATAAGAGTTAAAATGTCACTTTGATAATGACGTTGTTATCATTAAAACAATGCCTGTAGATAAATTGTTGCTATACCGCCCAGACTTAAACACGGTCCAAAAGGCAGTGTGGTTGATCCTCTTTTTGTAATAACGGCATATATCAGGCCGCAGCATGATGCGATTAAAGCAACATTGGGTAGCGACAACGGCCCCACCCAACTACCTAACGCAGCGAACAATAATACATCGCCCATGCCTAATGCTTCTTTACGCAGAACTATTCCGGCTATCCAGCGCAGGGAGTAAAAAGCGATAAACCCCACCAGGACGCCGGTAACTGCATCTTGTAGCGTGAGCGGGCTCTGCTGCGCCCATGCCGCACTCAGTCCCGTCCACAATACGCCCTGAGTAAAAACATCGGGCAGCCATTGGTGATCGAGGTCAATGACGCTCGCGGCAATCAGCCAGGCGGATAATATCATCACCGCCAGCGCCCATCCACTTTCCGGCCAGACCAGACTCGCCAGCAAAAAAGCGAGAGCCGTCAATAACTCCACCAGCGGATAACGCTTGCTGATTTTCGCCTGACAGTCGCGGCAGCGCCCTTTGAGCATCAGCCAGGAGAACAGCGGAATATTGTCACGTATCCGGATGGTCTGCTGACAATGTGGGCAGTGCGAACGCGGTAGCGCAAGGCTTATTTTTGACTGCGCACTCGACATTTCACCGTGAAACTCCGCCATTTGTTGGCGCAGCATGATTGGGTAACGCCAAATCACCACATTCAAAAAACTGCCGATGATCAATCCTCCGACGGTTGCCAGGACGGGCATCGCCGTGGGGTATTGCTGAAAAACATCAAAAAGCATGGTTAAAGGTTGTTTGTTGTAACTTGCTGGATGCGGCGTAAAACGCCTTATCCGTCCTACGGGTGTCTGCCAGCGCAAATAATCGCGGCTTTCCCCGTCTGTAGGCCCGATAAGCAGGCGCATCGGGCAAATGTGTTAACCCGGTGCGCCTTATTTCATGCCGGATGCGGCGCGAGCGCCTTATCCGGCCTACGGGCTTACTCGGCAGACATCTTATGCTCGGTAACCTGATTAATGGTTTCCGGTCCCTGTTCCGGTTTCGGCAGATCGAGTGACGCGAGCGTGTTGTAAGCCGACTGGCTCACACCGCCCTCGAAGCTCATCTCGCTCGCCCCCGGCAGCTGGTAAGCATTCGCGCCCGGATTCCATTTCTTAAAGAACTCCGAAAGATCCGTCTGGGCGACCCAGGAGGCACACAGCATCAGCGTGTCCGCTGCGTTACCGTTGGATTCAGCACAGTAATTCTTGCCGCCAAACTTGTCATTGCTGACCTCATCGCCGCGTGCTTTACGATGCATCAACTGGAACAGGTTCCAGCCTTTCATCCCTTCACGCTCGCTGTAAAACTCTGGCAGAGGAGTGCCATCTGGATACCATTTCTTGATATCAAAGTTTTTCTCTGCCCATTCCTTCAGCTGTGCGTACATCAGCAGACGGTCACCCGCACCGCCGCGCGCCCATGCCTGACCGTTGCTTTCCTCCAGATATTCCGGTGCGACGGTAATATCGTCAGCGACACGGTTCATCTTGCCGAGATAACGATCCTGCATGTACAGCGCCAGCACGTTGTTAGCGACTTCAGTTGCACCCGGTACAGTCAACGGCGTTTCTGCGGCGTTATGACCGACTTCATGCCAGATCAGCCAGTCGTTCAGCGGCGTCGTCGGCAGCGTGGTGCTGTTCGGCGAGAAGCTGCTGTTCATTACCGGATAACCCGAATGCGCATCACCGATGGAGATCTGCACATCGTTGGCGAAACGATGTTTGTGGCCCGGCAAGTTTTTATAGGTAAACATCCGGTGCTTACCGTCTTCGCTATCACGGCCGTAGAAGTCATTCATCGAGCTGGCAAAGGTATCCAGATCGTTAGCGAATTGCTCCAGTCCGCCAGTGTAATTGCTGGCATTCAGGTTCTTCTTCGGTGTGGTATAGACGAAAGCGTCTGATTCCAGCTCACCCAGCGGAGCCGGTGAGTTCAGATCGTTTTTCCATGCGCCGTCTTTATAGAACGGTGCTTTTACCACGCCAGTAAAGGTGAAGCTGGCAGATTCATTGGTAGAGCTATTGCCCTTGATATAAATCAGGCCACCGTAAGGCACCTTGAACTTCACCGTACCGCTAGCGTCCAGAGAGTACGTTTTAGTCACTCTTGGCGGACGGTTCAGCGCAACTTCATGCTTCTCACGTCCGGTCAGGTCGTCAGCCAGCGCCACGGTGACGGTCACAGGAACGTTCGCATTGGACTTAATGGTGACCTCTTTCTGAGCCGGTGCCCACAGGCCAGTTGACTGCATGTTACCTGCAAACCATTTGGTCGGATTCGAGTACAGGCTGATGGTTTCAGTAACGTTCTGTCCCTCTTCCGATACTGCTCCCGGATACTTCTCGACATCAACTTTGATGTTCAGATCCCACCAGGAACGGCCCAGCATCAGGCGTGTCAGCGGTTTTTCCATATAGTTGAGCGGGTAGCTCGGGTTCATCATGCCCGCTTTGCTGCTACCGTCACCGTAGATCATGTTGTTATCGACCAGCGATTTTTTCAGATCTGCAGAACACTTGGTGCCGCCTGCATAGGCATCATTGGCGTAGCAGTTCAGGAACTCGGTGAACGTTTTAAAGCCCAGCTCGTCATTTTTGCCTTCTTCATAACGATAGCTCGTATCGTTCCACAGCCAGACCGACATGTTCTGGTACAGACGTTCCAGATCGACGCTGCTCAGACGCTCACCTTTGCGACCATTGGTCCGGAAGTAGAGCTCATGCTGATACAGACGCTGAATGTTGGTGCCTAAATCCGCAGCCTGCACCATCGCTTTTGCAGTGTCGGCGTTAAGGCTTAGTTGCGTATACTGTGGAACATACATGCCACCAGTAACCGGAACCCCCGTGCCAGGACGATATTCCAGGCAGTTGACCTCATAGTGATATGCCGGATTAGTACACTCTTTCAGCCCCGGGAACGCGGCGAAAATTTTCTCCTTCGCAGCCTTCAGAGAATCCTCTGTTTTATGATCGGCCTCATCAATAAAGGCATAACGCGTTTCCTGTTTGCCATCTACATCTTCCAGCCAGCTGGCAACTTCCAGCTTCGGTTTGTCATCAGGTTTGTTTTCTACCTGATATTTCCACTTAACTTCCCCTGTCTTACTATCGATGGTGTACGGCAGCGCACCATCTACGGCAGGATAACGTTCATAGACCCAAATGCCCGTTGCGCGCTGCTGACGAACGCGGTTCGGATACCCTTGCGGATCGTTATTTACTACCGACTTGTTCAGTGCCATCGACAGACCTGCAGCATCCAACAGACGCACAAAACCAGACGCGCTCTCTTCCTTAAGATTGCTCATCACGTTTTCCATGATCAGCACCGATCCACCTTTGTTCAGATAGGCGATCAGATCGGTCACATCCTGCTGAGTCAGCTTCGGTTTGCTGGTATCTGCACGCAGCGGGATTGCATAAGGATCGTTACCCACCTGAGTCACATATTCAAAGCCGTTAAGGATCAGCAGCGGCATTTCCTGCGGATCGAGATCGCCATAGCTACTTAAATGCTCAACAGAGATGCCCGCAAAATCCGGATGGAAGTCGAACGCAGCGCTGTTTCCTGTAACCTGACCATGACGTTTAAAATAGACAGTATCCAGGTTGGTGCCTACGGTCATGCTGGCTTTCGCGTCCGGCTTCCATTTATCGTCGGACAGATAGCGCAGCACGTTCTCCATGAAGTTCTTCATGTCATCCGGGTCGCTGTTGAGCGTACACTGCCCATCTTTATTAACGCCCCCGTTCCAGCTGTAACCGTTCGGGCAACGCAAAATGCTGTTGTAGTGTGGGTTACCGATAACCATCAGTTTGCCCTCACCGACTTGCCCCAGCGAAATAAACGGCAGGTTAAAGGTGGCGGTATCGCGCGTAACGTTTTCCGGCTCAACAAGAGAAGGCGCTTCCGTAATGTACGCCAGCTCGTTTTTATCCCAGGCGCGTTTTTCGCCAAACGCCAGCCAGTAGTTTTTATCATTACGCGCCATCAGAATCGGGAAGGCCGCGTTGGAGATATTCACCACCGCCTGACCGCGCGCATTACCCGTGCTGCCATAGAAGTTAGTAGAGTCATGGAATACATGGAACTTGCTGACAGATTTGTAGTTCGTATCCACGCCCCACAGCTTGTTAATAACGCCCTGAATCTGGCCGTCATTAACATTGCGCGTCGTCAGCGAGAACCAGCGAGCCTCGTTACAACCGTCGGTTTTCGCACAAATCGCGGTATCGATCTCTTTGGCCTGACCCGTCTTAAACTGCTCGATAAATTCGTTAGGCAGATTAACGACTTGCTCACCTTCCCCCAGCGTCGCACCATTGGATAACGAGAGATTGATAATCTCGTTAATCACGTTGGGATATTCAGCAAAAACCTTGCGTACTTCATCCGGAACTACACGCGTGTGATTTTGTCCAGCCTTCGAATAGCGGTGAATCAACTGATCGATATTTGCCCCGCGAACTTCATCACCCAGTTCAGTCAATGCAATAGTCGACTTGTTACCACGCACAGAACCAAGCTCAAAAGTGTCGATGCCAAAGGAGATGGTTTCCCCCCAACTAAAGGAAAATTCCCCGTTTTCTCCGGTTACACCACGGCCGGAATTGGTGTAATAGTTGACACCAACAACACCATCCCCCTGACTATCGACCAGGCGACCTTCTGAGAGAATGATTTCCGAAGGTTGATACTGATAAAACTGTTCCGCGTTAGCCGACACGAAGGAAGCGTTTAGATCCGGTTTTGTTCCCGGAGTGGTGGCGGGCACGACCGGTGAAGTATGAGTGGATGGCGCTTTATCGGTCGCGGCATTGTTTTCCACCTCTTCATTGACCAGCTTTTTGAACTCTTCCGGTGCCAGATCGATTTGCTTATACAGCGAGTCGAAACGTTTACTCTCGATCACCGAGGAGAACTCCAGGCACACCTGTTCTGTATTCGCCGGGCAACTGTTCATGGAGGTGACCAGCGAGAGCGCATTGCTTTTCTTGTTGTCGGAACCCGCCAGTTCTTGCGCGTCCTCAAGACTAAACGACACTTTTTCAACCGCACGCAGGCTACGCGCAGCTTCTGACTGGGTGTCGAAGGTAGCAATTGTCGTGTTGTTCCCTGCCACACAGGTGACTTTGTCGCCTGGTGTAAAGGTAAAGCCATCGCTGGATTCATCATTACAGGTGATATCACCAGTTACCCGCAGGCTTCCGCCCAGGGTCAGATAACCCGTTTTCGTAGGAACAGGTTCTGGCTCCGGTTCTGGTGTTGGTTCAGGATCAGGTATCGGTTCTGGCGTAGGCTCTGGGTCCGGCGTTGGCTCAGGCGTCGGCTCCGGGTTTGGTGTTGGATCAGGTTTCACTTCCGGCAAAGACCCTGTTCCAGAATCTACAGGCGGCGTATCGGAGGAAGATCCGGAACCACCGCCATCACAACCGGCTAACAGGGTTGCGCTCAAAATAGCCGCTAAAAGCGATTTCTTATATTTAAATTTCTTATTCATTAATAACGCAAGTGACAAAACAATGTTAAAAAATTCGTAACTGGGAGAAATAGTTTTATGCTTTATCTTCTCTAATAACTTCCTCCATTCTTAAGAAAACGACATCATTGATAGAAAACAGGTGAAATTTATAAGAATAACCCCTATACGATGTCTATCTGGCTATTTTTACGAAATTTCAACAAACAAAAAATTAACAACATTTCACAACGTAACTATATAAATTTGTTGGTAGTTTTAACGATTAAGATTGCAAAAGCAACAGATAGAACGGTGTTTGCTCATCAAGCGAACATAATTAATACAGACTTGTTTTGCGTGATAAAAAAATAGATGTTCTCACGCTCTTAATTATTTAGCAGGTTATCTGAACGCAAAACATTATTGCTGCATGGATAATAAAGCGAGAAATGATTTTCAATTAATAAGACAGAATAATGTAAATGAAGCCGGATGATATTAACGATCATCCGGCTTTATTGATTTACGAGACTAACATCCCGGTAAACACATACGCCTGCAGCAGGGTGATAATGCCGATAACGCTGGCAAAAATCAGACTGTGCTTCACGGTGTAGCGGAACAGTTCAGATTCTCGGCCCACCATGCCCGTCGCGGCGCAGGCCACGGCGATAGATTGCGGGGAGATCATCTTGCCAGTTACGCCGCCGCTGGTGTTTGCTGCCACCAGCAGGGTGTCAGAGACGTTGATTTGCTGCGCCGTGGTCGATTGCAGTGAACCAAACAGGGCGTTAGAGGAGGTGTCCGAGCCGGTAAGGAATACGCCCAGCCAGCCGAGAAACGGTGAGAAGAACGGGAACATCACGCCTGTACCTGCCAGTACCAGCGCCAGCGTGGTGGACATGCCAGAATAGTTGGTGACGAAGGCGAACGCCAGCACCATGCCAATCGACAGTATCGGCCACTTCAAGCTAATTAGCGTTTCGGCAAAGACGCCAATACCTTTCTTGATCCCCACACCGAGGATGAAGATAGAGATAATCGCCGCAATAAAAATAGCGGTGCCGCCAGCCGAGAGGGGGTCGAATTTAAACACCGCATCCATTGGCGTTGGTTGGGCGACAATGGGTGCCGCTTTCAACACTTGTTGATGCAAATGAGGGATCTGGAAATTAATCACCAGTGAATAAAACGCGCCGCCCGGAGCAAATAACGCTTTAAACGGCTTCATGGTCCAGATGGTGACCAGCACCGTTAAGATTAAAAACGGTGACCACGCTCGAATGATTTGCCCCAGACTATATTCTGAAGGCACGGGACCGCCAGAAGATGGCTTATTTACCACCATCGCACCTGCGGATTGTCCCATGCTGATTGCCGTTTCGGTATTTTTCGGCCGCCAGACTTTAAGGAATAAAGCGAGTGAGACGATACTCACCAGCGCCGAAGTAATATCCGGCAGTTCCGGACCAATATAGTTAGAGGTAAAGAACTGAGTGACAGCGAAGCTTCCCCCAGCAACCAGCGCCGCTGGCCACGTCTCTTTCACCCCTTTCCAGCCGTCCATCATTGCTACCAGCCAGAACGGCACAAGAACCGACAGGAACGGTAACTGACGTCCCGCCATTGCGCCAATGTGGAACGGATCGATTCCCGTTACCTGACCGGCGACCAGAATCGGCACGCCCAACGCACCAAACGCCACCGGCGCAGTATTGGCAATCAGACACAGCCCCGCCGCGTATAACGGTTTGAAGCCCAGGCCCACCAGCAGCGCACCGGTAATCGCCACCGGCGCACCAAAGCCAGCCGCTCCTTCCAGCAACGCACCAAAGGAGAAACCAATCAGTAACACCTGCAAACGCTGATCGTCGGTGATGGATATAACCGAGCTGCGGATAATATCGAACTGCCCGCTGGCAACGGTTAATTTATACAGGAACACCGCCGCGACAATAATCCACGCTATTGGCCATAATCCATAAATAAAGCCATAGCCCGCAGCAGCAAATGCCATATCAATCGGCATTTTAAAGGCGAATATTGCAATCAGGATAGATAATATAAGGGTTATTGCTCCAGCGACATGTCCTTTCAGACGTAATACCGCGAGTGCAACGAAGAAGAATATTATCGGGATCAGGGCGACCAGAGCGGATAGCCCCAGTCCTCCCATCGGCATATACATTTGGGTCCAGGTAACCATATTGTTCAGTCTCTTATTATCTTTATATGCTTGATATACTTAAGGTTGTAATAAGCAAAAGAGGACTGAACTGTAAAATATAGGCGTTATACTTTACAGCAACAGTACGCCGCTAACGCAATTGCTACCTCTGGCATAACAAGTATATCGGGTAAGGGTTTCTGTTCCGCACACGCAGACGCAGAGTATCGTTAAGATGTCCATATTGTTGTTTTAGGCCCGCTAGTAATGCGCTACGGGTATTTAATATTGTTAAACCCTGATAATCGCTCCGGTTATTTCCGGGATAAATGTACTACCGCAGTTACTATCATAGCCCCGACAATAAAACTTGCCGGGGCTTTTTTGACGCTATTAATGACTTTCTTTTTCGCGTAAACGCCAGGCGTGTAATAACGGTTCGGTATAGCCGTTTGGCTGTTTCACGCCGAGGAAGATTAAATCGCTGGCAGCTTTAAAAGCACACGAGTTAGCGAAATTCCCCGCCATCGGACGATAAGCCGGATCGCCAGCGTTTTGCTGATCAACCACTTTCGCCATATTCTCCAGCGACGCCTGCACCTGTTCTTTGGTCAGAATACCGTGACGTAACCAGTTGGCGATATGCTGGCTGGAGATACGCAACGTTGCGCGGTCTTCCATCAACGCCACATTGTGAATATCCGGCACTTTTGAACAACCAATCCCCTGCTCCACCCAGCGCACCACGTACCCCAGAATCCCCTGCACGTTGTTATCCAGCTCTTGTTGGATCTCTTGCGCCGACCAGTTAGCGTTTTCAGCAACCGGAATAGTCAGCAGATCGTCCAGCAGCGGTTCAAATTCAGCATTGAACTCGGTCTGGGCAATGTTGGCTTGTACGCTCTGTACGTTGGTTTGGTGGTAGTGCAGCGCATGGAGCGTAGCAGCGGTTGGTGACGGAACCCAGGCTGTGTTTGCCCCGGCACGCAGTTGGTCGCCCTTCTGGCTGTACATGTCTGCCATCAGGTCCGGCATTGCCCACATGCCTTTACCAATTTGCGCTTTACCGCGCAGCCCACAGAACAGACCGGAAAGCACGTTATTACGCTCGTAGGCTTTGATCCAAGGCGTCGATTTCATCTGATTTTTACGCAGCATCGGGCCAGCTTCCATCACCGAATGCATTTCATCGCCGGTACGGTCGAGGAAACCGGTATTGATGAACGCCACGCGGTTGCGCGCCTGAGCGATACAGCTACGCAAGTTCAGCGAGGTCCGACGTTCTTCATCCATAATGCCCATTTTCAGGGTATTCGGTGCCATACCGAGCATTGTCTCAATGCGGGTAAACAGTTTGTTGGCGAACGCCACTTCCTGCGGACCGTGCATTTTCGGTTTCACAATATAGACGCTGCCAGTGCGCGAGTTTTTCTGCACTTTTAAATCATAGAGGGCAATCGCGCCAGTCATGACGCCATCAAGAATGCCTTCCGGGATTTCATTGCCTTCGCTGTCCCAAATCACAGGAATGGTCATCAAATGACCCACGTTGCGGATAAACAGCAGCGAGCGTCCGTGCAGAGAAATTTCAGAGCCATCGGCGGCGGTGTAATGACGATCGTCATTCAGTTTACGCACGATTTGCCGACCGTTTTTCTCCATTTTCTCTTGCAGAGTCCCCTGCATCAGGCCCAGCAGGTTGCGGTACAGCAGGATTTTATCTTCCGCATCAACCGCCGCGACCGAATCTTCGCAGTCGAGAATGGTACTGATAGCAGCTTCGACGATAACATCGTTGATGTGCGCCGGATCGTCTTTGCCAATCCGCCCATTGGCATCGATTTGCAGCTCAATATGCAGGCCGTTATTTTTCAGCAAAATGCAGGTCGGCGCAGCGGCATCGCCACGGTAACCGACAAACTGTGCTGGAGTACGTAACGTGGTTTCTTTACCATTTTTCAACTGGATGCGTAATTGTTTATCAACCACCTTAAACGCCACCACATCCTGATAGCTGCCGTTTTCCAGCGGTAGAGATTCATCGAGGAAACGCCGAACCCAGGCGATAACCTGCTCACCGCGTTGCGGATCGTAGCCGCTGACCATCGCCCCTTCCTGCGGGATGATGTCGCTGCCGTATAACGCATCGTACAGTGAGCCCCAGCGAGCGTTCGCCGCGTTCAGCGCGTAGCGGGCGTTCATTGCCGGAACCACCAGCTGCGGCCCCGCCTGGCTGGTGATTTCGCTGTCAATGCCCGTGGTTTCCACCGTCACGCGCTCCGGTTGCGGCACCAGGTAGCCCAGTTCACGCAGGAAAGATTTATAGGCCGCTTTATCTTTTACCGGCCCCGGATTGCTGCGATGCCACTCATCAAGCACCGCCTGAATGCGATCGCGCTCTGCCAGCAACTGACGATTCTCTGGCGCCAGATCGTGAACGATCTCATCAACATTGTGCCAGAACGCGGCAGCATCCAGTTCCACGCCAGGCAAAACTTCTTCATCCACAAAACGTTTAAAATTGGCGTCAATGCGTAAACGGCCCTGGGTTATGGTTTGACTCATTGTTTCTCTCCTCGTTTTCGCTTATTTCGCCAACACCGCTGCTGCCGCTTTCGCGACCTGCGCATCCTGTGCTCCGGTTAAACCAGAAACGCCCACGGCACCAATAATTTGCCCATCAACAACAACCGGTACGCCACCTTCCAGCGACGTCAGTAACGGCGCAGTCACGAACGCGGTACGTCCGTTGTTCACCATCTCTTCATAGCCCTTAGTTTCACGACGCCCCAGCGCGGCGGTACGCGCTTTCTCCTGGGAGATGTAAGCCGCAATCGGCGCGCAATCGTCCATGCGACTTAACGCCAGCAGATGACCGCCGTCATCGGCAACAGCAATGGAAACAGACCAGTTATTTTTCTGCGCCTCTTCCTGACCTGCGGCAATAATTGCACTCGCCATTTGCTGGCTAAGAATGACTTTAGTTTTCATTTTGTTATTCCTTTTCAAGGGCTTGTTCTACAATTTCAATCCAGTGACGCACAGAGGTACGACCGGCGCTCGCCAGATGGGTCTGGCAACCAATGTTGGCGGTGACGATCATTTCCGGTTTGCCGCTTTCCAGCGCATTCATTTTGTTTTCCCGCAGCTGGCGTGCCAGATCGGGATGCGTTAACGCATATGTTCCCGCTGAACCGCAGCACAGATGGCTGTCGGGAACGTCCGTTAAGGTAAATCCAAGACGAAGCAACACTTTTTCCACTTCGCCGTTCAGCTTTTGCGCATGTTGTAGGGTACACGGGCAGTGGAAGGCCAGTTTTTTATCGCCGCGAATTGCCAGTTTTTCCAGCGGTTCCTCGCGCAGAAGCTCGACTAAATCGACCGCCAGTTCACTGACTTGACGCGCTTTATCGGCATATAACGCATCGTTTTTCAGCATCTGCCCGTACTCTTTGACAAACGCGCCGCAACCGCTGGCGGTTTGCAAAATTGCCTCGGCACCTGCTTCAATCGCGGGCCACCAGGCATCAATATTATTGCGCGCCCGTGCCAGCCCTTTCTCCTGCGCATTAAGATGATAGTCCACCGCGCCACAACAGCCTGCTTCGTTAGCTGACATGACGCTGATCCCCAGACGATCCAGCACTCGCGCAGTTGCCGCGTTGGTGTTGGGCGAAAGCGTAGGCTGGGCGCAGCCTTCCAGCATTAAAACCCGACGCTTATGGCGCAGCGGCGGACGCGGTTTAGCTTTCACCGTTTCAGCAGGCAGTTTTGCTCTGACCTGTTCCGGTAAAAACGGTCGCAGCACCAGCCCTACCTGCGTCAGCGCACGGAAGACCGCCGGACGCGGCACTACCTGGCGCAATCCTTCGCGCAGTATTCGCTCCGGCAGTGGGCGTTTCACTTTCTGCTCGACAATATCACGCCCGATATCCAGCAAATTGTGATAGCGCACACCAGAAGGACAGGTGGTTTCACAATTGCGGCAAGTGAGGCAGCGATCGAGATGCTCCTGTGTTTTAAGCGTGACTTCGTTGCCTTCCAGCACCTGTTTAATCAGATAGATGCGCCCGCGCGGCCCGTCCAGTTCATCGCCCAGAAGCTGATAGGTTGGGCAGGTTGCGGTACAAAATCCGCAGTGAACACAGGCGCGCAGGATGCTGTCGGCTTCCAGCGCGCGCGCGTTCTGCCGCATCTCTTCAGTTAATTGGGTTTGCATAGCGTGCTCCTCAAAGTTCCGCGTACATGCGACCGGGGTTAAACACGCCGCAAGGGTCGAGCTGCTGTTTAAGCTGCTGGTGATAGCGGAATAAAGGAGCCGATAGCGGGGCAAAGCCACCATCTCCGGCACTAAAGCGGGTCGCATGACCGCCAGCGTTGCGGGCGATGCGATGGATTTGATTGTCCTCGGCTGTCGATTTCAGCCAGCGTAACGCACCGCCCCAGTCGATCAGTTGCTCGCCGGGTAAATCCATCATCGGCGCATCGCTGGGTAATGAAATGCGCCATAAGGTACCTGGTAACGAGAAGAACGGCAGTTGTTGTTCACGCAATTGCTGCCAGAACTGACCCGCAACCTCTTCGCCCCCCAGCAGTTCACGCGCCGCTTTTACCGATCCTTCGCCGCCCTCAAGGCGGATCCACAACGCATTGTCGAAGTAACATAAGCCACTAATGGGTAGCGGCTGGAGTTGCCACTGGGCGATTTCGTTCATGGCTTCTTGCAGGCTGATTTCCCGACGCAGGCTCAGGGAGGCGCGCGGTCGCGGTAACACTTTCATCGAGATTTCAGTGAGCACGCCAAGACAACCGTAGCTTCCGGCCATTAACCGTGAGAGATCGTATCCGGCAACGTTTTTCATCACTTCGCCACCAAAACGCAGATGTTTTCCAGCGCCGGTAATGATGCGCGTGCCGAGGACAAAATCGCGGACCGAACCGCTCCACGGGCGACGCGGCCCCGCCAGCCCGCAGGCGACCATCCCGCCCCAGGTGGCTTCTTCACCATAATGCGGCGGCTCGCAGGGGAGCATTTGCCCGGCGCTCTCCAGCGCCGCTTCAATCGCCACCAGCGGCGTTCCGGCACGCGCGGTTATCACCAGCTCGGTCGGGTCGTAATTAACAATGCCGCGATGACAACGCACATCCAGCGTTTGCCCGGTGACAGGGCGACCTAAAAAGGCTTTGCTATTGCTGCCCTGAATCACCAGCGGCGTTTTATCGCTAATTGCCTGATTCACCTGCTCCAGCAGCGCCTGGCTGTAATCACACTCGCGTAGCATCAGAAACGCTCCAGTTCAGGGAAAGGTAAATGACCGTGATGCACATGCATGGCACCAAATTCAGCACAGCGGTGTAGCGTGGGAATGTTTTTCCCAGGGTTCAGCAAACCATCGGGGTCAAACGCCGCCTTGACCGCATGCAAGGTCGTGATTTCATCGCTGTTGAACTGAGCGCACATTTGATTGATTTTTTCTCGCCCGATGCCATGTTCCCCACTGATGCTGCCGCCAACTTCAACGCAGAGTTCGAGGATCTTCCCACCCAGCTCTTCCGCGCGGGCAAATTCACCGGGTTCGTTGGCATCGAAAAGGATTAACGGGTGCATGTTGCCATCTCCGGCATGAAAGACGTTGGCAACACGTAAATCATATTGCTGCGATAAACGGGCAATGCCTTCCAGTACGCCAGGCAGGGCGCGACGCGGGATGGTGCCATCCATGCAGTAGTAATCCGGGGAGATACGTCCTACCGCCGGGAACGCATTTTTGCGACCGGCCCAGAAACGTACGCGCTCTGCTTCGTCCTGTGCCAGACGGACGTCAGTCGCGCCCGCTTTCAACAAGATGTCGTTAACCCGCTCGCAGTCTTCCTGTACGTCAGACTCCACGCCGTCCAGCTCGCATAACAAAATCGCTTCGGCGTCGACGGGATAACCGGCATGAATAAAATCTTCCGCCGCGCGGATCGACAGGTTATCCATCATCTCCAGCCCGCCGGGGATAATGCCATTGGCGATGATGTCACCAACCGCAAGTCCGGCTTTTTCTACCGAGTCAAAGCTTGCTAACAGAACCCGCGCCACGGGCGGCTTCGGCAACAGCTTCACCGTCACTTCGGTGGTCACGCCGAGCATACCTTCCGATCCGGTGAACAACGCCAGCAGGTCAAAACCAGGCGAATCCAGCGCATCCGATCCTAGCGTCAGCGCCTCGCCATCCAGCGTTTGCACTTCAATTTTCAGCAGGTTATGTACGGTCAGACCATATTTCAGGCAGTGGACGCCGCCGGCATTTTCCGCCACATTGCCGCCAATCGAGCAGGCGATTTGTGAGGAAGGATCCGGCGCGTAATAGAGATTATGCGGCGCAACGGCCTGGGAGATCGCCAGGTTACGCACGCCCGGCTGCACGCGCGCGCGGCGACCAACGGGGTTAATGTCGAGGATCTCTTTAAAGCGCGCCATCACCAACAACACACCTTTTTCCAGCGGCAGCGCGCCACCAGAAAGCCCGGTGCCTGCACCACGGGTCACCACCGGCACACGCAGGCGGTGGCAGACAGCCAGAATCGCCGTCACCTGTTCCATCTGCTTAGGCAGAACAACCAGTAATGGACGCGTGCGATACGCGCTCAACCCGTCACACTCGTAAGGAATGATCTCCTCATCGGTATGCAGGATCTCAAGTCCAGGGACATGCTCACGCAGTGCCATCAGTACCGATGTGCGGTCGACATCGGGTAAAGCGCCATCAAGACGCTCTTCGTACAAGATGCTCATGAGTAGGCTTCGCTTTGTTGTGTTGTGTGGCAGCTGATTTTTGCGCGCTGCTTCTGTGAACAGTTATTAAGCGGGCTTTTCGTTTTCGTCTATCTCTTTAGCTACCGGTCAGACCATTTTTTTTCCAGCTCTGTGACCTTGTCTTGGTTAACTCAATGTTAAATTGATGTAACATAATCACTTACGTGATGTGCGTGTTTTGCGAGTTAAGAACAGAAAAATTGGTCCTACCTGTGCACGAGGTCCGGGAATGAAAGATGAACGTCGCCCTATTTGCGAAGTGGTTGCAGAGAGTATCGAACGGTTAATTATCGACGGCGTACTGAAGGTCGGTCAGCCGCTTCCCTCGGAACGTCGACTGTGTGAAAAGCTCGGCTTCTCACGCTCCGCACTGCGTGAAGGGCTGACCGTGCTGCGCGGGCGCGGGATTATTGAAACGGCGCAGGGTCGCGATTCTCGTGTCGCACGGCTTAATCGGGTGCAGGACACCAGCCCGCTAATTCATCTGTTCAGCACGCAGCCGCGAACGCTGTACGATCTGCTCGACGTTCGCGCATTACTGGAGGGCGAATCGGCAAGGCTGGCGGCAACGCTGGGAACGCAGGCTGATTTTGTTGTGATAACTCGCTGTTATGAAAAAATGCTCGCCGCCAGTGAGAACAACAAAGAGATTTCGCTGATCGAACATGCGCAGTTGGATCACGCTTTCCATCTCGCCATTTGTCAGGCTTCTCACAATCAGGTGCTGGTGTTTACGCTGCAATCATTGACCGATCTGATGTTTAATTCAGTGTTTGCCAGCGTAAATAATCTCTACCATCGACCACAGCAAAAAAAGCAGATCGATCGCCAGCATGCGCGGATCTACAACGCGGTGTTGCAGCGGCTGCCGCACGTCGCCCAGCGCGCAGCACGCGATCATGTGCGGACCGTGAAAAAGAATCTCCACGATATCGAGCTGGAAGGCCACCATTTGATTCGCTCGGCGGTGCCGCTGGAGATGAACCTGAGTTAGCTGGTATTAAATTTGCTTTTCATACAATCGGTAACGCTTGTACGGCTCCGCCCCAATGCGTTCCAGCATGTTATTCATGCCTGTATTGGTTTCGAGGATCCATGACATCTCCAGCGCATCGATCTTCCGGCGGGCAAACGGATCGCGTAAGGCTTCAATCAATAACAGCGCAATCACCGGGCCGATGCGGCTGAACTGATACTCGTCGCGCACGCCCATCAGCGGTACTCGCGCAGTTCGCACACCGCTGACTTTCAAACGCCACAGCAATTTTGCCCAGCCGAAGGGAAAGAGCGATCCGTTCAGATCGGCAATCGCCTCGTTGATGTTCGGCAAGCCGACAATAAACGCGCAGGGTGCAGAATCAATCTCAGCGATATAGATCATATCGTCCGGCACCAGATATTTAAGTTGATCGCCCATGGTCGCGAATTCATGTTCGGTAAACGGCACAAATCCCCAGTTGTGCTGCCAGCCAGAGTTGAAAATCTCACGCAGGATCTGCATCTCTTCGGCAAACCGCTGACGATTGATGCAGCGAATGGTCACCTTTTTGCGCACCTGATCCATCAGTTTTTTTAGCGCCGGAGAGAAAGTGAGATCGGTTCGCTGCATCCACCACGCCAGTAAATCAATGCCTTTGTGATAACCCAGTTGTTCAATATGCGCGGCATACCACGGTTTGCCGTGTGGCATCATCGCACAGGGTGGTGTGTCAAAACCTTCAATCAGTAATCCGCTTTCCTGATTGATATTCAGGCTGAAAGGCCCGCTGATCTTACTTGCACCTTGTGACTTCAACCACGCTTCCGCTGCGCCAAACAACGCGGCAAAAACCTGCGGATCATCAATGGCGTCAATCATGCCGAAATGACCGGTATCTTTGCCGTAACGCTCGCGGTGCAAGGTATCTATTTGCGCGGTAATACGCCCAACTATCTGCCCCGCTTTTTTTGCCACCCACGTCTGCCAGATGATATGGTCCGTCCCCGGATTTTTCGCAGACAAATGCTCGTTGCGTTCAATGAATAAAGGGGGTATCCAGTTTGGATCGTCGGGATAAAGTGATGACGGAAAAGCGATAAATGCCTTAAGGTCATTTTTATTAATTACTTTTTCAATTTTAATCATCAGCAGATCGCATTCCATAGTTCTGTTCTGTGGGTAACAAATAATTAACGGTGACAAACAGGTTGCAACAGCAACGAACGGCACCTTAATAATCAACCCAATGAATACAAACGACGAATAAATAGTATTTATTAATGATTACGATAAGGTCAGAGACTACACAGAAGCGCCACAATGCCTTTTGTCGATTTAAGGCGACCGGACAAGGCTTCTTCTTAATACATTCATAAATTAAATATCATTCACAATAAAAACAAAAAACTTAAACTCATTATTTAAATCAATGTTCATTTTCACACCGATGAAAATACTATCTCATTTATCTTTTATGCCTATATAATCCACCGCATTATTGTCATTTTATTTTTGATATCCAATTTTTTCGTGGTGTATATGTCTAATAAAATCTTTACGCATTCCCTACCTATGCGCTATGCCGATTTTCCAACGCTGGTTGATGCTTTGGACTACGCCGCTCTGAGTAGCGCCGGAATGAATTTTTATGACAGACGTTGCCAACTTGAAGATCAACTGGAATATCAGACGTTAAAAACGCGTGCCGAAGCTGGTGCGAAGCGGTTGTTATCGCTGAACCTGAAAAAAGGCGAACGCGTGGCGCTGATTGCCGAAACGAGTAGCGGGTTTGTAGAGGCTTTTTTTGCCTGTCAGTATGCTGGCTTAGTCGCCGTCCCGTTGGCGATTCCAATGGGCGTCGGTCAGCGGGATTCCTGGAGCGCCAAACTCCAGGGTTTACTGGCAAGTTGCCAGCCCGCAGCCATTATCACTGGTGATGAGTGGTTGCCACTGGTCAATGCCGCGACGCATAACAACCCCGAATTACATGTTTTAAGCCACGCCTGGTTTAAGGCATTACCGGAAGCCGATGTTGCGCTCCAGCGTCCAGTTCCGAACGATATCGCCTACCTCCAGTACACCTCCGGCAGCACCCGTTTTCCCCGTGGCGTCATTATCACCCATCGCGAAGTGATGGCTAATCTACGTGCTATAAGCCACGACGGCATTAAATTACGCCCTGGCGACCGCTGCGTCTCCTGGCTGCCTTTCTACCATGATATGGGACTGGTCGGCTTTCTCCTGACCCCCGTCGCCACGCAGCTTTCAGTAGATTATTTGCGCACTCAGGATTTTGCCATGCGTCCTCTGCAATGGCTTAAATTGATCAGTAAAAATCGCGGCACCGTTTCCGTTGCGCCGCCGTTTGGCTATGAATTGTGCCAGCGCCGCGTGAATGAAAAAGATCTCGCTGAACTGGATCTTTCCTGCTGGCGCGTCGCTGGTATTGGTGCAGAACCCATCTCCGCAGAACAACTCCATCAATTCGCTGAATGTTTCCGTCAGGTTAACTTTGACAATAAAACTTTCATGCCGTGCTACGGACTGGCAGAAAATGCGCTGGCTGTCAGCTTCTCTGATGAAGCCTCCGGGGTTGTGGTTAACGAAGTGGATCGCGACATCCTCGAATATCAGGGTAAAGCCGTCGCGCCGGGTGCAGAGACACGCGCCGTATCGACTTTCGTCAACTGCGGCAAAGCGTTGCCGGAACATGGTATTGAAATCCGCAATGAAGCAGGTATGCCGGTCGCGGAACGTGTGGTAGGCCATATTTGCATCTCCGGCCCCAGTCTGATGAGCGGTTACTTTGGCGACCAGGCTTCGCAAGACGAGATTGCCGCGACGGGCTGGTTAGACACCGGCGACCTCGGTTATCTGCTGGACGGTTATCTGTATGTCACCGGACGCATTAAAGATCTGATTATTATTCGTGGCCGTAATATCTGGCCGCAGGATATTGAATATATAGCGGAACAGGAACCGGAAATTCATTCTGGCGATGCGATTGCTTTTGTTACCGCCCAGGAAAAAATCATTTTGCAGATCCAGTGTCGGATCAGCGATGAAGAACGTCGCGGACAGCTTATCCACGCGCTGGCAGCACGGATCCAAAGCGAATTTGGCGTAACAGCGGCTATCGATCTGTTGCCGCCCCACAGCATTCCCCGAACGTCCTCCGGCAAGCCTGCCCGTGCGGAAGCGAAAAAACGTTATCAGAAGGCTTATGCTGCAAGCCTTCATGTGCAGGAATCCCTGGCATGAATCAAACTGTCGCGGTGACGGGCGCTACCGGGTTTATCGGTAAATATATTATCGATAACCTGCTCGCCCGCGGCTTTCACGTTCGCGCATTGACGCGTACTGCCCGCGCTCACGTCAATGATAATCTCACCTGGGTGCGCGGTTCGCTGGAAGATACTCATTCACTTAGCGAGCTGGTTGCCGGAGCCAGCGTAGTGGTCCATTGCGCCGGGCAAGTGCGCGGGCACAAAGAAGAGATTTTCACCCGCTGTAACGTTGACGGCAGCCTGCGCCTGATGCAAGCAGCAAAAGAGAGCGGCTTTTGCCAACGTTTTCTGTTTATCTCTTCGCTGGCGGCGCGCCATCCCGAGCTCTCCTGGTATGCAAAATCCAAATACGTCGCCGAGCAACGACTGGCAGCAATGGCGGACGAAATTACGCTGGGCGTTTTTCGCCCGACAGCCGTGTATGGTCCCGGCGATAAAGAGTTAAAACCGCTGTTTGACTGGATGCTGCGCGGCCTGCTGCCACGACTTGGTGCGCCAGATACACAGCTCTCTTTTCTGCACGTCACCGATTTCGCGCAAGCAGTGGGTCAGTGGTTAAGCGCCGAAACTATACAGACGCAAACCTATGAATTATGCGATGGCGTCGCCGGCGGCTATGACTGGCAACGCGTACAGCAACTTGCCGCCGACGCCCGTTGCGGTTCCGTGCGAATGGTTGGCATTCCTCTGCCGGTACTCACCGGCCTTGCGGATATCAGTACCGCGTTGAGTCGCCTGGCAGGTAAAGAACCTATGCTGACCCGCTCGAAAATTCGTGAATTAACCCACGCCGACTGGTCGGCAAGTAATAACCGTATTTCTGAAGATATTAATTGGTTTCCCGGGATTAGCCTGGAACACGCATTACGCAACGGGCTATTTTGATTGTCTTGTTTAAAGGTGTGTTAACGTTTCTATGGTAAATCGTGAAATAGTAATGGATTACATCCTTTCCTGTTTACAGGATTTGGTCGAAAACGGTGTGGAAATTAAGCCCGACAGCGATCTCGTCAACGATCTTGGCCTGGAGTCGATCAAAGTGATGGATCTCTTAATGATGCTGGAAGACAGATTCGATATTTCCATTCCTATTAATATTCTGCTGGATGTCAAAACCCCTGCGCAATTAATGGAAACTCTACTTCCATGGCTGGAGAATAAATAATGGGGCTATACGATAAATATGCGCGCCTTGCTGGCGAGCGACTGCAATTTAGTGACAACGGGTTAACACCGTTTGGCACCTGTATTGATGAAGTGTATTCCGCCACCGAAGGCCGGATCGGCAATAAAAAAGTGATTCTGGCCGGGACCAATAATTATCTCGGTTTAACCTTTAATCATGATGCCATCAGCGAAGGTCAGGCCGCGTTAGCGGCCCAAGGTACCGGCACCACCGGTTCTCGTATGGCAAACGGCAGTTATGCGCCGCACCTGGCGTTAGAGAAAGAGATTGCCGAGTTTTTCAATCGCCCTACCGCTATCGTTTTTTCAACCGGTTATACCGCTAATTTAGGCGTCATCAGCGCACTTGCCGACCATAACGCCGTGGTGTTACTGGATGCCGACAGCCACGCCAGTATTTATGACGCCTGTTCTCTCGGTGGCGCGGAAATTATTCGTTTCCGCCATAACGATGCTAAAGATCTGGAACGGCGCATGGTTCGCCTCGGTGAACGGGCGAAAGAGGCGATTATCATCGTTGAGGGTATCTACAGCATGCTCGGTGACGTTGCGCCGTTAGCGGAAATTGTTGATATCAAACGTCGTCTCGGTGGTTATTTGATTGTCGATGAAGCGCATTCGTTTGGCGTGTTAGGCGCAACGGGGCGCGGACTGGCTGAAGCTGTCGGCGTTGAAGATGATGTGGATATTATCGTTGGCACCTTCAGTAAAAGTCTGGCCTCGATTGGCGGTTTTGCTGTCGGTTCGGAAGCGATGGAAGTGCTGCGCTACGGCAGCCGCCCGTATATTTTTACCGCCTCTCCTTCTCCGTCCTGCATTGCGACCGTGCGCTCGTCGTTAAGAACTATTGCCACACAACCAGAGCTGCGGCAAAAGCTGATGGATAATGCCAACCATCTGTATGACGGTCTGCAAAAACTGGGTTATGAGTTAAGTTCACATATTAGCCCGGTAGTGCCGGTAATAATCGGTTCGAAAGAGGACGGTTTACGCATCTGGCGCGAGCTTATTTCGCTGGGCGTTTATGTGAATCTTATCCTGCCACCTGCCGCGCCTGCAGGCATCACGCTGCTGCGCTGTAGCGTAAACGCTGCTCACAGTCGTGAGCAAATCGATGCCATCATTCAGGCATTTGCTACTCTGAAGCAGTAATGTGAGCCCGCCGTGGTGTTGCGCCACGGCGGGTTTAATGTTGTCTGTCATACCAATACACCAGGCTCAACGCCACCAGCACAAACGCTATCGGTAAACCGAGCGCGGTAACAGGTGCGCTCAACGCAAATAGCAATCCCAGATTGACCATGATTTGATAGCTGATCCAGGTGAGTAAGCCAACGATGACACCTACAGCGAGACGGCTACCCATCCCTGGCGAGCGCGGGGCGCTAAAGGTAAACGGCACAGCCAGCAAAATCATCGCCAGGGTCAGGATGGGTTGCCCCAGTTTTTCCCACAGTGCAAGGCGGTATTCGCTGCTGGGTTGCCCGGTTTCCTGCAAATAATGGATGTAATGATTAAGCTGACGGACAGAAAAAGTATTGCCCGGCATTGATAACTCTTCAAGATCCATACTGGTGAAGGCCGATTGCCAGGCAAGATTATCTAATGTTTCCAGCGTTTCTTTGCCATTCAGCCATTTTTTATGATTCACACCATGCAGGATCCACGTTTTGTCGTCTTCAATGGTGGCACTGCGTGCATAAATGTAGGATTCGAGCGAGAGATCGTCGCGATAATGAAAAATCTCCACGCCCACCGGCTGGCCCTGCTCGTTCAGCGATTTCACCGTCACAAATTCATTACCACGCCTGGCCCACAGCATATTGCCGGTAATGTCATCGTCCTCCCCCAACGCGGTGGCGGTCGATTTGATTTGCAACGCCTGTTGCTGTAATGGCGACGCTACCCACTCATCTATCGCGCCTAACGAAACAGTCCACAATATCCCTGCAACCAGCGCCACCAGTGCAATACGGAAGATAGAAAACCCCATGCTGCGAATGGCGGTAAGCTCACTGTTTTTCGATAACTGCCCCAGGCCGACAATCCCTCCCAATAAGGCGATAAATGGCGAAAGTTCGACCAGTGTGCGCGGTAAGGTCATTAGCACCACCAGCACCGCCTGAGTCCAGCGATAACCACCCGGGCTGACATCATCCAGTTCGTTAATCAGGTTGAAGGTGGTAAAAAGCGGCAGCAATAGCCCTGCGGCGGCGGCAAAACCGAGAAAGAGATGACGGATTAAATAGCGGCTGAAAACATTCATCGGGAAAATTTCTGCAGCAAAGAGAAGTCGCGTGCGACCAGCATCAGCAGGCCCATTAGCATGAGTCCGGGTACTAACCACAAACCAGGAATGAGGGGAATCGCGCCGTTAGCCACCAGCGTACGGCAGACGTCACCGCCATAAAAAATGGCAATAAACAGCAACGTCAGTGGCAATAACGTTGAAAATCGCCCTTGCCGCGGTTTTACCCGACTTAATGAAATGGCCAGCAGCGCCATCAACAATGCGGTCAGGCCACGGCTTTGCCGCCATTGCAGTTCGGCATGATCGGCTGGAAAGACGGAGCGCGCCAGCTCCGTGACCGATTTCGCTTTGCGTTTGACGTTAGGGCTTTGATCCAGCGGATTCAGATGTAATTGCAGATTACGGTAGATCTGTTCGTTGTCATCACGCCCCTGATGATCGATAAGATAGGCAGTGCCGTTGTGCAACATAACGGTCGGTTTCTCGGGTGATGGGTCAACCACATCAACCGAACGGGCGCGGAAAATGCGGGTTCGATTGGCAGTAGAAGTATAAATCAGCGCGTCAGTCAGGCGATTATTATCCTGATCAACCGTCTGCGAAAGGATCATTCGTCCGTTATCGTTAGTGTTAAATTTCTTTGCCCGCAACTGGCGAACATCCAGCTCCGACTGCGACTGCTGCTCCAGTTGATAAATCTGCGCATAAGCCCACGGACGACCATACATCGACAGAAGGGTGACAAAAATACTTAGCGGTATCGCCAGATAAAGAACGGCTTTGTACAAGCGTCCCGGACTGCCCCCCGCCGCAGAGATAGCGGTAATTTCCGAGTCGGTATACATCTGCCCTAGCGTCACGCCAACTGACACATACAGACCAACAGGTAACAACATCTCCAGTGCAATCAGCACTTTGTAGAAAACGATATCCAGCACAACATCAAGAGCTAATGTCCCATTTGCCGCTTCGGTCAGATAACGCTGTGAGGAGTAGCTGGCGAAAATAAAGATCAGAAAACCGACGATAATCAGCACCAGACGGCGCGTACCACGCATGATGTAGTGTTCAACCAGCTTCATCTCACTAACGCCCTCAATCCTTTGAGTTTTTTATTCATTGATCAGTTTCTGCGCCAACGCAATGACATGATCTACCTCTTCCGGCGTCAGGCTGCCGTCCTTTGCCCACTGAATTTGCCCGGCTTTATTCAGCACCAGAATGGTTGAACTCTGCTCCGGCAAGCGCCAGGCAACGCGTCCCTGTCCATTGCCGTCAATAACGAATTGCGCCCACGGATAGCGGCGTTTATTTTTTTCGATTTTGCCAACAACAAAATAGCCAGTACCAAAGATGGCATCATCGGTGTTCACAATGGTGGTGGGCTGAAAACGATCCTGCGGAAAGTTTGCCGCTTCAACCGCTTTAATTAACAGTGAGTTCTTTTTCTTCGCCGACTTACGCCCGGCGATATACTGGATAATGCGGACTTTTCCCGCCAATTGTGTGCTGTTCCACTTTTGGTAGTGAATTTCGTCGTCACTATTCAGAAGCAGCTCGCCGCCTTCCTGGATATAAACGGGGGTAACCGTTTTGCCAGTGACGAAATTGTGTGCCTGCACACCCGGGGCTAAGAGCATGATAATCAACGCAATAATCAAACGAGATGACATCATTGCTCCGGCTATAGCGGAAAACGCGAAATCAGCAGCTCTAAGCGCTGACGAATATCGCTATCCAGCGCCACCGGTGCATCATACGACTGGCGGTTTTCCATATCATCCGCCACCATGTCATCGTGTTTATCTCCCATCAGGCCATTAATGGCGGCGAGGAAGCGGGATATCTGTAACGCCTCTTTATTTTCAGGATCAAGCGATCTTAAGGTGTCGTAATAAGAAACCTGCTGGCTGATGATTTTTCGCACATCATGAAATTCCCTACCGGTTAGTCGCGGTTTGGCAATAATCTCTTTCAGGGTATGCATTTGCTTTTGCCGATAGGCAATAAAACTGCTTACGCTTTCTAACTGGCTATGGCGTAATGAATAGTTCACCAACGACCAGACCGGAGAGCTTAAATAAATCCGTAACAGGTTGCCGTAATACGACACAATATTTTTCTTACCGTTACGAAAGCCGTCCTGAAAACGCCCCAGAAAAACGGTCGTTTTGCCGAATAAAAATCCGGCCTGATGCTTCTTTAAATACAGCCGTTGCGCAAAACGCAGGTGCTTGTAGCGCGCTCGCATGTATTTAAATTGTTTGCGCTCATCAGCAGTCAGCTCATCGCCTTTGGCTTGTTTGCGAACTAAACGCAGTAACTCCTGACGATCAACGCCATTGAGCCAGAATTGCAGGCATAACGCGTAATTATCATGAATGATTTCGGTGGTACAACTTAGTGCAATAGTCGGCGGCAAACTAACCTGTGCATCAACGACATCATCTTCTTCAATCGCAACAAATAGACGCTCGCTCGCCTCAAGCGGGAAATATTTTCTCATCATCAGGATTTCTCTCCGGCTGCGTTATAAAGCAAGGAATGGCGCTGAAAAAATGCCTTTAAGGTTGGAATTAACGAGAGCGCCACGTCCAGACATTGCCCACCGAAGTAAGCAAACGCTGCTCCCAGCACACCAAACAGATGACAGAACATGAACAGCAATACGATGTAGCCGATTGAGGCGATGGTTTGCGCCACGAGAAAAGCGCGCTGTTTTCCCGCCATCAATAGCAATGACTCCTGAGGGAAGCCCAGCATCGAAATCACAATTGCGCCCAGCATCACCTGAATCAGGTCATACGCTTCGAGATACTTAACGCCAAACACCAGCGAAATGAGCGGCTTGCCGACGATCAACACCGCGAGCGCCACCAGAATACCGATTCCGCCCGCCAGTAAACCGGACTTCACACCTAACAACCACGGTCTGGTGGTGCGCGGATCTAAACGCATCACCTCTGGGTAAAAACTTTTACCCAGCAAACCCGCTGGCGTTCCGGCGGCGTCGAAGAATGTCATGGCGATTTTAAATAACCCGGCGGCAGCGGGTCCTAACACGATCCCCACCAACACTGTGCTGCACGAGTTACGCGCCGACCAGATGGAGTGGGCAATGTTGGTTGACCAGACAAAACTCCACGCGCCTTTAATGTGTCGGGCAGACTCAAACAGATTCAATTTGAAGGCGTTATGGATATTTCGGCGGCGTAATTCGCGCGCGGCAAACCACCAGTACATGGTGCCGCCAACCAGATTCGACACGTACCAGGCAATAACAAAACCCGCAAAACCAAAGTCAAAATACCAGGCTACGACGCTCCCCGCTGCGCGCAGAAAAGGTTTCGTCGCCTGCTGTACAGCAATTAAATCGAAGCGATCTACCGCACGCAGAATGCCGGTCGGCGTGGAGGAAGCCATTGAAGGAATGAGCGTGCAATAGAGCGCTGCCAGCCAAAAACTTTGGTCATCCAGACCTAATGAATGGGAAAGGAATGGCAGTAAGGCAATGCCACCGACAATCGCCACCGCGCCGCTGACGATATCCAGCGAGAAGGAAAATGAGACGACATTGCGGAATTGCTGCGGATTATTGTTGGTTAATGCTGGTGTTCCGTACTGAACCACCAGTTGCCATGTCTGAAACTTAATAAAATCGCTGATCGACTTGGCGTACGATTGCACAATCACCAGTACGCCAAACATGGCGGGCGTCATCCCTTTACCGGCACACGAGAGCGCCAACAGACCCAGCAAGGCGCTCACGACATTACTGGAGCCTAACCAGGCGCTATTGCGAATAATGGTGCGAAACGCGCCATCTGCAAACCAATGTTTGATGTTAAAACCCGCCAATTCAGCCTGACCTTATCGTTGATAGTAAAAAGTATCCCGCCAGCCTTAAGTTAAACTTCGGCGGTCAGAAACGATGGCAACCAGAGAAACCGCCTTCTGTGCCTGTTCCAGCACTTCGCTGTAGGGCGCTCTGGAATCAATCTCAAGAATTTTTGTGCCGTTATAGCCAATCTTCGACATGACACCGATTTTGTCCTGCAGCTCGGCATAGTCATGGTCAGGCTTGCGGGAGATGGCAGTCTCAATATCAATGCCCAGGCGAATAATTAATTCCGGGCGATATTGCGCCATTTGTTGGTATAAACGCCGTTCGCGCTGCGCCAGAAACATGCTGATTTTCCCGGTCGCACGTTCGACGCCAATCCCCGGTCCATCATAATAAAAGCCCGAAATTTCAGCCTGCGGGAAGCGATCGCTGACCACCAGAACGCCACTTTGCGCCAGTCGCTGAACCTTGCGTAGATTCGCCATTCTTCGCAGCGAGAAGCAGTACATAATCACCGCCGCCCATAGCGCCGGAGATTTGGTTTTCATGCTTTGGGTTTTCGAGGATTTGGCCGCCAGTCGCCGTTCCAGCCAGACGCCAACCAACGGCAATCGTTTGATTTTGTCGCCGTCTTCGCCGGAGAGCAGCCCCAGATAGCGCCGCTCGGTTTGCCAGTGTTGTTGCAGCGATTTCACCAGGTCGGTGGTCAGTGTGGATTTACCGGTGCCATCACACCCGACCACCGCAATCAGCCCCGGAATGTAGTTGGGCTGCGGCGCGGTTGTACTATTAACAGTTTGAGTTTGTAGTGCATCCATTCGTTAAATCATCCCCTATCCATTTTGGTGATCAGGAAAGCGCGGCGTGAATTGCGCGTAGTGACGCTTGCAGAATTTCATCGGCGGGGTGTCGCCCATCCAGTTCAAGGATCTTTGCGCCATTGAATGTCAGTTGCGGCGTAACGGCGATTTTTTCCTGTAACGCTGCCAGTTGGTGGTCAGGTTTACGCGCAAACGCGGTTTGTTCATCAATGCCAAGACGAATCAACAATACGGGCAAATAAGATGCCATCCATTGGTACAGCTTCAGCTCGCGCTGCCTTAACATTTTTATCCAACCGTTACCGCCCGTGGTTTTTGCCAATTGCGGGCCATCAAAGCGAAACCCCGGCACTTCAACCTGCGGGTAGCGGTCGGTGATGAGCAGAAAGCCTTGCTGGCTTTTACACAACATTTTGCGAAACTTGTACGCCCGCCAGCAGGAAAGCAGATAGATAACCAGTGCAGTAATATTGCCAGGCGGTGTTGAGGGCTTTTCGTGCACATGTGCCGCTTTACTTCGCAGATAACGCCCAAAAGGTGCGCCAATAACAGGGAGCTGTGAAATCCATTCGCCAATTCGCCCGGACGATTGCCCGAGATAAATGTGTTCTGTTGGCATTCTTGCTGCCAGTTCATTTACCAGGCTTGCCGTGAGGGTCGATTTACCTGAACCATCACATCCTACAATGGCAATAACACGCACTGGCGTGGAATTAATTATTGACATATTACGTTGATTCACGAAAAACCCGGCAGTAAATAATGTATTGAATATTACGTGGTCCGTGCTCAGAATATCCGTTCAACCTTATTGTGACAATGGTTAATTGTGACATTGACCTGAATTACGCTTTCATAAAAACATATTAACCAAATAAATATTTTTAATGGATATTTAAATTAAAGGATATATTCATGCAGTCAATAACACCTCCATTAATTGCCGTTATTGGTAGCGATGGTTCAGGCAAGTCAACGGTGTGTGAACATCTTATTACCGTTGTCGAAAAATATGGTGCTGCCGAAAGAGTTCATTTAGGAAAACAGGCCGGAAATGTCGGTCGTGCAGTGACAAAATTACCGTTGATGGGAAAATCCTTACATAAAACAATTGAACGAAATCAGGTGAAAACAGCAAAAAAATTGCCTGGACCAGTTCCGGCGCTGGTAATTACAGCGTTTGTCGCCCGTCGCTTACTGCGCTTTCGTCATATGCTTGCCTGTCGTCGTCGCGGGTTAATTGTTCTAACCGACCGTTATCCTCAGGACCAAATTCCTGGCGCTTACGATGGTACGGTGTTCCCACCTAACGTTGAAGGTGGTCGTTTTGTCCCATGGCTGGCAAGCCAGGAACGTAAAGCGTTTCACTGGATGGCGAGCCATAAGCCTGATCTGGTCATCAAACTCAATGTTGACCTTGAAGTTGCCTGTGCACGTAAACCCGACCATAAACGGGAATCGCTGGCGAGGAAGATTGCCATAACGCCACAGTTAACCTTTGGTGGTGCACAACTGGTTGATATCGATGCCAATCAGCCACTGGAACAGGTGTTGGTTGATGCAGAAAAAGCGATTACGGATTTTATGACCGCGCGTGGTTATCACTAGTCAAAAATGGAAATGCCCGATCGCCAGGACCGGGCATTTTCAGGAAGGTTAAATCAACTGCAATGCTATCCAGTACAGCCCACCAGAAAGAAAAATTGCCGCCGGTAAAGTAAATACCCACGCCATCAGGATGCTGGTTACCGTTTTACGCTGTAACCCACCGCCGTCCACCACCATCGTCCCTGCAACTGCAGACGAGAGGACGTGTGTTGTGGAGACGGGCATCCCAATATAACTGGCAAGACCGATAGACACTGCCGCCGTCATTTGTGCCGCCATGCCTTGCGCATACGTCATGCCGCGCTTACCAATCTTCTCACCGATGGTCATCGCTACACGACGCCAGCCAATCATGGTGCCAATGCCGAGCGCCAGTGCTACCGCCATGATGATCCACACCGGAGCGTACTCAATGGTGCTTAACATATCGCTGCGCAGTTTTTTCAGCAGGTTCTGGTCTTCTTTACTGACGCCTGGCAGTTTCGCTAGCTTCGCGGAGGTATCAGAGATGCACAGCATAATGCGGCGCAGCTGGCTGCGCTGACTCACGCTTAACGGCTCGTAACTTTCCATATTGCCTGGCAGCATCGTTTTAACGCGCGCAATAGCATCAAAGGTATTTGCCGGATGACAGTGAAACTCTGTTACTTGCGTGCCATCAGTCGATGCTGCAGGCAATGGAGGTTCCATCGCAATCAACTTCTGCGGCAGTTCAGGATGCTGTTGCAGGTAGTGTTCGAAGTTGGTAACGGCATCGCGGGTACGGGTAATTTCATAGCCGGACGCATTCATATTGACGACGAAGCCAGCAGGGGCAATCCCCACCAGTACCAGCATTACCAGGCCGATCCCTTTTTGTCCGTCGTTCGCGCCGTGCGAAAACGCCACGCCCGCAGCGGAAACAATCAGCGCAATACGCGTCCAGAATGGCGGTTTACGTTTGCCTTTTTTCTTTTTGCGATCTTCCGGAATGCGGTGAATACGGTCACGCTTTTTCGTCCCGCTCCAGTAGCGTCGCAGCAGGAATATCAGGCCTCCCGCAATGACCAGGCCGACGATAGGGGAAACAATCAGCGAGGAGAAAATTTTGGTCACTTCACGCAGGTTTAACGCATCCATCACCGATGAGCCGGTTAACAGCGCGTTGGTTAAACCGATGCCGATAATCGCACCAATCAAGGTGTGCGAACTGGAGGCCGGTAAACCGAAGAACCACGTTCCCAGGTTCCAGATAATCGCCGCCAGCAGCATGGAAAAGACCATCGCCAGGCCGTGGGTTGACCCCATATTCAGCAACAAATCGGTTGGCAACATATGGACAATGGCATAGGCAACGCTAAGTCCGCCCAATAACACGCCAAAAAAGTTAAAAAATGCCGCCATCACCACAGCAAGTTGTGGTTGCATGGCACGAGTATAAATAACGGTTGCCACCGCATTCGCCGTGTCATGAAAACCATTGATTGCTTCGTAGAACAACACAAATGCCAGAGCAAGCAATAACAAAAGCCCTGTGTATATATCAAGGCCAACAAATAAATTTAGCATATATTAGATTACGCCATTTTGAATTTACGAACGGACGCATTATCAGTGACTTTAACGGCATGGGCAAAGTGAAATATCATTTTTTAACGATAAAAAGAGTGTTATTTCTTGTGTATCAGACAATAAGCATTCATTCAAAACCTTTAGAAATAATCAAAACACAGGTATTCCACTGGTTAATATATTCACATATGAAATGAATAAATATTGGAATATATAAATATTGAATATTTTGATTAATCCCCGTACTGATTATTCTTCATAATCAGTACGGGGTTGCTACAACATGTATTACTTTTTCACCACAATTAACGGTTCAATATCACTCTCTTTTTTGATGACCAGTGATTCATCACCGCGCAAACACGTCCCACCGTAGTTGCCGCCAACGGTGAAGGTACATACCTGAATGTATTTACCGTCCACTTTCGGCAAACACCACAGTTGCTGATAGATGTTTTTCTGCTCGGCAAATTTACCGCTGGTTTTGTCCAGCACCTCTTCATGATGGCTGACGAGGTCGATATTGCTGCCACAGCGACCGGCGATCGGTTTCACTGCGTAACCTGTTTTCACCAGTTCATCATTAACAGTGAAATCGGTATCCAGCAGGTAACGATGGTGCGGGAACAGCGACCAGAGGATCGGCAGAATCGCTTTGTTGCCGGGGATCACCGTCCACAGCGGCTCAAAGACCAGCACTTCCGGGCGCAGCAATACGTCGATAAGACGCACTTCGTTTTGCGGATGACCGGTACGGATTGGCACCGCAGCAAACTCACGGTCGCTAACTTCACGAATCTGATCAAACGCGGTTTCCCACGCCCAGGTTTTCCACACGCAGTTAACCAGTCGCCCTTCCCCATCAATCAGTTGCCCGGCAGCATCCCAGCCCAGTTCATCCAATCCACGCAAGATACGCGTTTCAAAGCCCGCCTGGTGCAGCGCCTGCTCCATAAACTGCGCGTGATAGTTTTCCTCGATATCTTTGTCCTGCATGATATGGACAAACGGACGTGCACGACTGTGTTTCCAGGCACCAGCCAATTCGTTAATCAGCCCTTCCGCCGGATTGAAGCCGTTGCCTTTATAGCCCTGCTCCGCCCAACGTTCGAGGATCAAGCCCGCTTCGGTATGACAGGAGGCGGAGTCGGCGTTGTACTCGTAAACCTTCAGGCCACGCTCATCCATGCAGAAATCCATACGACCAGTGATCATATGGTGACGGCGACGCTGCCAGGAGAGACGCAAACGTGGCCAGAGGATTTTCGGGATGTCGAACAGCGCCAGCAGGTTGTCATCTTTCAGCACCTTGTCGGTTGCGTGAAGATACATCAGGTGCAGCTCGTTGGTGGCTTTAATTAGCTCCTGCTCGGCACTCTCGGTAATGGTGTAGTAATGATAAGGATCCTGATTGATCACCTGACCGTTGGCCTGCACATAGGCGTTTTGCAGCGGATCTTTTTCATCCAGCCATTTACCGTCAAACTGGCCTTTGTTTTCCAGGCGCGCTCCGCTGATTTTCAGCAGCTCGCCTGCAATTTCCGGCTGCGGTAAGCTGTATTCAGTATCTTCCGTCTGGATCATCCAGCCCAGAATGGTGGTGTCATCAAAAGTGTCTTTCAGGGTATAGCAGCCGTTTTCGACCACCATCTCCAGCTCGCGCGTCCACTGTTGCCCTTGCGGCAACGGGGAATGAATCACGTTCTGTTCCGCAATACGGACTTTGTTGCCATGCAATTGGGTAATGATGGCGACATGGCCAGTGTCTTTAAATTCACCGCCTTTATCCCAGATAAGAAGCGCACCCGCGACCGGCGCACGCGGCGAGCCGTTAGGAAATGCCTGCAATGGCAGGATGTTGTCATTAACCACTTCTCGCAGGAAGCGCAGCGAGAAAATCTCCCACGCCATACCCACGTCAGTAAAGACCACACCGTAATTCAGAAAGAGAAAACGGCGAGCAAATTCAACGCATTGCCACTTGTGGCCCATATATTCGTCGTCGATATAGCTACGGAATACGGCGTCATCTTCGTATTCCTGCGGATCGAGAGAACTGTAATCTGAAGAGTAGATTGCTACCCCACCTGGGGCGTAGCCCAATAATGTCCCGAACGGGGCATCCTGGCTGGTCGTTCCTTTGCTCATCACTTTACCTTTAACAATACAACCTAAGCAGTTGGCGTAATTGTTGTGCTCTGATTACCTGCTCAGCGACATTAACCGGACAGAGGTCAGACTAATCATACACCTCATCGCAGCGGCTGGCGCAAAGGGTTAAAAAATTCACATTCTGTACAGCAAGTGACCTGCTACACTGCTTCAACACTACCACTCAGAAGGCAACTCACTATGACAGACAATACTTATCAGCCCGCGAAAGTCTGGACGTGGGATAAATCCGCTGGCGGCGCGTTCGCCAATATCAATCGCCCGGTTTCTGGTCCGACGCATGAAAAAACGCTGCCCGTTGGCAAACACCCATTGCAACTTTATTCGCTGGGAACGCCGAACGGTCAGAAAGTAACGATTATGCTTGAGGAGCTGCTGGCGCTGGGCGTTACTGGTGCAGAGTACGACGCCTGGCTGATTCGTATTGGCGATGGCGATCAATTCTCCAGCGGCTTTGTCGAAGTGAACCCAAACTCGAAGATCCCGGCGCTGCGCGATCATACGCATAATCCGCCGATCCGCGTGTTTGAATCTGGTTCGATCCTGCTTTATCTGGCGGAGAAATTTGGCTACTTCCTGCCGCAGGATTTGGCAAAGCGTACTGAAACGATGAACTGGCTGTTCTGGTTACAGGGCGCGGCACCGTTCCTCGGCGGTGGTTTTGGTCACTTTTACCATTACGCACCGGTAAAGATTGAGTACGCCATCAACCGCTTTACCATGGAAGCCAAACGTCTGCTCGACGTGCTGGATAAGCAACTGGCGCAGCATAAGTTTGTTGCGGGCGATGAGTACACCATTGCGGATATGGCGATTTGGCCGTGGTTTGGCAACGTGGTGTTAGGTGGTGTGTATGATGCCGCTGAGTTTCTTGATGCGGGCAGTTATAAGCATGTACAACGCTGGGCGAAAGAAGTAGGCGAACGTCCGGCGGTGAAACGTGGGCGTATTGTTAACCGCACCAACGGACCGCTGAATGAGCAGTTGCATGAGCGCCATGACGCCAGTGATTTCGAGACGAATACGGAAGATAAGCGTCAGGGGTAAGGGTTGGTGTTCGTCGCAGCAAGCCATCCAGGCCGGATAAGGCGTTCACGCCGCATCCGGCAATCGTGCACAATGCCTGATGCGACGCTGCCGCGTCTTATCAGGCCTACGAAAGCTAATCATCACGCGCTGGTAATGTCGTAATCCATTTGGCGCAGTGCGTCTAATGTGGCTTTGGCTTCATCTTCGTCGATGATGCTCATGGCAAATCCGACGTGTACCAGCACCCACTGGCCCAGTAGATCGGCAGGGTTACCTTCACAAATCAGGGCGATATTCACATCGCGCTTGATACCACATACTTCAACCTGCGCAAGCTGGTGAATATCTTCACCGACAGCCAGCACCTGGCCTGGAACGCCAATACACATTATTAACTCCGGTTATTCAACTTCAATACTTTTGACGATCAGCGAATCGCCGGTATCGACACGCAACCGCTCGCCGTGACAGAGCGGACACTGCGCATCGTGCTGATGAATCTCCACCACCTGGCTGCAATCCCAGCACCAAGCCTGGGCGGGTTTATAGACGATATGTAAATCGCACCCTTGCGCCACCGTTCCGTGGCAGACAATTTCAAAACTAAAACGGACGGCGCTCTCCTCAACGCAGGAGAGCGCGCCAATTTCCAGCCACACGGCGGTGACGCGCTTAACATCGTGCTGCTCCGCCTGCCGTTGGATAATTTCAACGGCGCTCTGGCAAAGAGACAACTCATGCATTTTCGCCACTCCTGCGACCAAACAGCAGGGCGCGACGCCCTGCGTGTGGTACATCCGGATTCGTGACTGGCAGCGAAAGGATCATTCGTGCGCAGTCATCCGTCAGGCGTTGGCCCTCTTCAATCGACATGCTGTGCGAAAGCGGCGACATCAGCGAACAGGAGAGATATTGCGAAACACCGTCCAGTTCGCCAACGGTAAAGGTCATAGTGCCATACGGCAGTTGCAGACCAATTTTTTCACTCACTTTGCGCAGCGGCCAGAGTTGATCCGGGCCGGGGAAGATAACTGCACTCAGCATCCACGGGGTGATCACACACCCCGTCCACTGACCTTCGAACAGCGTAAAATCAGAAACATACACCGGCATTGAAGGATGCAGAAAAGAGAGATCGTGCATCGAACGCCGGGCAATTTCTTCAAACGCTGCCTGTACTTGCGCCTTCGGGGAGGTCTGGAAACCTGCTATCTCTTCAGTCATGAATCGCCTCCCGTGGGATGGCTTCCACGCCAGATTCACGCAGCGCAGCCAGAACCTGCTCAAGCGCAGGTTCAATCATTGCTTCAACCGTCGGCGTTAAGCCGATGTGTGGCTCCAGCGATTCCGGGATCACGCCGACCAGGGTCAGCTTTTTCGGAAACTCGCCGGTGAAGCGCAGGGCCGACAAGACGTCGGCCAGGCCAAGCTGATGCGGAGAGATTTTGTTGGTAAACAACGCCGGAACTTCTTCATCCCGCAGGATCATCATCGTTCCCGGCGCGTTCTTTTTCGAGACAATGGCATCCGCAATAATCAAATGATCGCGATTTGCCATGTCGCCAAGCAGCTCCATTCCCGCCGTGCCGCCATCGAGGATCTCAACATAATCCGGCAGAATGTATCGTTGCTCTAACGCTTCGACAATCCGCACACCGATGGCTTCATCGGTCAGCAAAATATTGCCGACCCCTAAGACTAAAATACGCATTACAGAACCTTCACTGAAACCACTTCGTTGCCGTCAGCATCCACTACGTGTACCGCACAGGCCATGCACGGGTCAAAGGAGTGAATGGTACGCACCACTTCCAGCGGTTTATTCGGATCGGCAACCGGTGTACCCACCAGCGACTGCTCGTAAGGACCGACGTCATCATTGAAGTTACGCGGACCAGAGTTCCAGGTTGATGGAACAACCGCCTGGTAGTTGCTGATGATACCGTCTTTAATAACCATCCAGTGAGAGAGCATACCGCGCGGCGCTTCGAGGAAGCCAACACCTTTGAATTCACCCGTTGCCGGAATGTTCGGCTTCACAAAGGTGGTGTGATCGCCTTTGCCGATATTGGTGATCAGTGCACTGTATTGGTTTTGCAGGATATCCTGCAATTCACAGCAGTGAACGGTACGACCAATAATACGGCCCAGCGTGGAGTGCAGCTGTGCCACTTCCAGCGTGTTGCCAGTCAGTTTCTGATAAATCGCAACGATTTCATTCAGTTTGTTCTGGGTAGATTCGCGACCTGCCGCCAGTTTCACCAGCATATTAGCCAGTGGCCCCACTTCTACCGTTTTGCCGTAGAAAGTCGGTGATTTCACCCAGGAATATTTCCCGTCGTCAGACCAACCATCATAAGCCGGAATGGTGGTGCCTTCCCACGGTGCCTGCGGCGCTTCGTCTTTATACCAGGAGTGCTTCGCGCTTTCCTGAATGCCTTTGATCAGGTATTCATCGGAATGAGAAGTGATCGGACGATACGAGGACAGATCCGCATTCTCAATGTAGCCGCCCGGGAACAGGAAGCTGCCGTTTTTACTGTCGGTCGGGAATTCCGGCACGCTCAGGTAGTTCACCGCACCTTTACCGCGTGTCAGCCATTCCGGGTAGAACGCGGCAATAACTGCGGTATCAACCTTATAAACCTGCTCAACAAAGTCGCTCAGTTTGTCGATGAAAGACTTGATGTACATCAGGCGCTCAAGGTTCAGCACGCCCAAACCGTCGAGGTTGATCGGGTTCGCGACACCACCTACCGCCAGGTTCTGAATGTGCGGCGTTTTACCGCCCAGCAGCGCCACGACGCGGTTAGCGTCACGCTGGCACTCCAACGCTTGCAGGTAGTGCGCTACCGCAATCAGGTTCACTTCCGGCGGCAGTTTCATCGCCGGATGACCCCAGTAGCCATTAGCGAAAATACCCAACTGACCGCTGGCAACCAGATCTTTGATCTTGTTCTGAACTTTGGTGAACTCTTCCGGACTGTTCAGGTGCCAGGTCGAAACGCCTTTCAGCATTTCGGAGGCTTTGGTTGGGTCAGCTTGCAGTGCAGAAGTGATGTCCACCCAGTCCAGCGCCGAAAGCTGATAGAAATGAACAATATGGTCATGCGTGGTGTGCGCAGCCAGAATGATGTTACGGATGTATTGCGCGTTAACCGGAACGTCGATATTCAGCGCACTTTCTGCCGCACGAACGGAAGACAGCGCGTGAGTGGTAGTACATACGCCACAGATACGTTGCACAATCATCCATGCATCGCGCGGATCGCGGTTTTTCACGATCTCTTCCATGCCGCGCCACATGGTACCGGAAGCCCATGCTTTCGAAACGACGCCATTTTCGATTTCGCAATCGATGCGTAAATGCCCCTCAATACGGGTTACCGGATCAATAGTAATTCTCTGGCTCATGCTTTGCTCGCCTCATGACGATTATGATCGTTTTGTTTTAAAGGAGGAAGTATCGGCAGTAGACGAATGAGTACGATGTAAGCGCAAATCTCAATAGCCACAAAACCAATAGAAATCAACAGTTCTTCCCAGGTCGGGAAGTAGGCGTAACCGCCGCCCGGGTTGAATGCCACCAGCGAATAGGTCAGACGCCAGGTTGCACAACCTAACAGTGCGCTCAGTGCTGACAGGAACAGCATGCGGGAATCATTACGCAGCTTCGCCACACGCAGAACGACCAGCGGGAAGAGCATCAGCAGGACTTCAATCCAGAACATCACGGAGTAGAAGTCACCGGCAAACGCTAACGACAGCTTGTCGCGATAGATAAGCTCGCCAAAGCGCAGCACGATGAAAATCGCCAGCAACACACTGATGGTGTTGGTCAGCTTAACAAACAGACTCTTTTCATCCGGACCGTTGCCACGCAGACCCGCCTGCACCAGCGAACCTTCAAAGATGACAATCGAGAAGCCCATGATGAACGCCGTCAGCAGCGAGAACAGCGGCAACATTTCATAGCTCTGCCACAACGGATGCACCTTGTAGCCCGCCGAGATCATCAGCGACCCCATTGAAGACTGGTGCATGGTCGGCAGCAGCGCACCGAGCGCGATGATGAAGAACATCACCTTGTTTAGTCGCTGTAGCGACACCTTCCACCCCAGACGTTCAAACAGTGCCGGAGCAAACTCCAGTGCCATCACGCCGATATAGATGGTCATACAGACCGCCGTCTCGAACAGTACCGAGTTCACGTTGAAGTGACCCGGAATGTAGAAGTACGGCAGGTTCCAGTAGCGACCCACGTCGATAGTGATCGACAAGCCACCCAGTGAGTAACCAAACAGACTCGCCAACAGCGCCGGACGCACCAGCGGATGGTATTGCCCACGGTTAAAGACGTATACCGCCCACGCCAGCGCCCAGCCGCCACAGGCAAAGCCGGTGCCAATCAGCAGGTCAAACGCGATCCACACGCCCCACGGGAAGCCGCCGTTCAGGTCAGAGACAGAGCCCAGACCGAACACCAGACGCTTCACAATCAGGAGCATACAGATGACGATTAACGGTCCAAAAATCATGACCGGTTTACTGATGATTTTGCCGCCCAGCGGTTGTGGATCATGACTCATGATCGTCTCCTCCGTCGTGATGGTCGTTTTTGGTGTTGCGACGAACCAGCACGGTTAAGCCCGCCAGCACAGCCAGTGGTAGCATCATGCCTTTATACAGGGTGTGTTGAATATTTTCGGAACGCGCACCGGTAGAAAGATCGTCCAGTTTCGGCAGGTCGAGATTTTCATAAGGCACACCCGTCAGTACCAGAACCTGAGTACCGCCGCCCTCTTTCTCGCCGTACAGATGCGGATAATATTTCGGCACCGTATGCAGGTAAGTGTCGCCAGATTTCAGCGTCTGACGCGGATAGTGGTATTCGCTGCCAGGCTTCAGCGCCAGACGTTTTTTCGCCTCCGCCATCAGCTCTTCACGCGTACCGAAAATCACCGCGCCCGCCGGGCACACTTCTACGCAGCCAGGTAGACCGCCTTTATCGAGACGTTCCACACCTTTCTGGTTGCACAGCTCGCACTTATGCAGCGCACCAAACGGGTTGTTGTAGTCGTACTTCGGCACGTTGTACGGACAGGCGACCATGCAGTAACGGCAGCCGGTGCACACGTCTTTGTCGTAATGGACAATGCCGGTTTTCGGATCTTTTTTCAGTGCAGAGACCGGGCACACAGAGACACAGTTCGGATCGACGCAGTGCATACACTGTTTCTTAATGTACGCGTAGCCGTTCTCCTCCTGGTCTTTGTTGACCCCTGTGCCGCTGGTCCACACCTGAATGATGTTATTGGTATACGGCGACAGTTTGTCGTTGTTCGACCAGGTCTGTTCCCCTTGCGGGTTACGTTCAGGGAAATTGATATCCTGACACTTGGTGACGCAAGCCTGGCAGCCTACGCACAAGGTCGAGTCGTACAACATCCCCAGCGATCCCGGAATTGGCGGGCGGTTTTCAGCAGCCGCATGACTGACAGACGGCAGCGCGCCCGTCAGCAATGCCCCGCAGGAGGCTGCTTTAATAAAATTACGTCTGTTCACGGTTATTCTCCCCGTGAGTCAGCGTTATCTTTCTTTTGCTGACGACCCAGTTCACGCACCGCCATCACGCTGACACCGGCAACCAACCCAACCACACCGCCGAGCAAACCAATAGCGCCTGCAGAGACGTTGCCGCCCTCTTTAGCGTTAACATCCGGTTTCTGTGAACGCGGAGTTTGATTTTCGACGTTGGCAAGCTGATGGATGCCTTTATGGAAGCCGATACCTTCTTCGTTACAGCCATAGCACGGGTGACCAATCGCCACCGGCCACACACCGCCAACATCGCAGAATTGCAGCGTTGAGCAGTTGCCGTAAGTTTCTGGCCCTTTACAGCCGAGGTGGTACAGGCACCAGCCTTCGCGGTGGCCTTCATCACCGAACTCTTTGGCAAAACGACCAGCATCGAAGTGCGGGCGACGTTCGCAGTGTTCGTGAATCAGACGGCCATAGGCGAAGGTCGGACGGTTTTTGTCATCCAGTTTCGGCGGTTTGCCGTAAGTGATGATGTGCGCAACGGTCGCGAGGAAGTTGTGCGGGTTCGGCGGGCAGCCCGGAATATTGATAACGGTTTTGCCTGGCAGAACTTCTTGCAGGCTGACTGCGCCAGTTGGGTTAACTCCAGCTGCGGCAACACCGCCCCACGCAGAGCAGGAACCGATAGCGATAATGGCTGCTGCGCCTTCCGCCGCTTTGCGGATGTGATCCACAATCGGCTCACCGGCAACCATGCAATAAATACCGTTATCTTTTAATGGGATGGAACCATCCACCACTAACACATACTGCCCTTTGTACTTCTCGAGAGCGTTATGTTTGTTCTCTTCGACCTGATGACCGAAGGCGGCGGAAAGCACTTCGTGATACTCCAGAGAGATAGTCTCCAGTACGAGGTTTTCTACCGTTGGATGCGTTGCACGAAGCAGAGATTCCGTACAACCGGTGCACTCCTGCGCGCCAATCCAGATAACTGGCGGACGCTGCGGGTTAGTAACCGATTCGGCCATCTCTGCAGCGGCTTTGCTACTTAACCCCATGGTGGCGGCTAATGCTGCACAAAGCTTCATGAAATCACGACGGTTAATGCCGTGAGAATGGATGAGGGTGTTATCTCCAGTCATTTATAGTTATTCCGTTGCGAAGACCTGGCATATATTTTGCCTCAATCGCAAAATCAATAATGCGATCGATGCGCCATTTACCACACATTTATTATGGTTATCGATATCATGATACTGCGGCGGGGCGCTAAAACGAAGGGAAGAAGCATTAGTGTAATTAATTAAAGCAAGATAATACGTATGTTTGATCAATTTTCGAGGCGATAACCGGCCATAAAAAAGCGCAACGTAGAACAGGAATTATTCTCACGAAAGAAATCCATTACCATCTCTTTATCCAGTCCATAGCGGCCCCGCTTCCCAGGCGCTAAGCTGGCGATCTCCGGTCTTTTCGTACATCCGGTGTGAGTAGCCTAATACAAAACCGCGTTTATAATCGGCACAGAATTTTGTCACATTAACCGCACTGTCGGCATGCGTTGCTTTTAATCCCGCCATTAAGCCTTTACCAAAATGGTTATTCATCGTTCACCTCATTCGCTATATATTGTCATATATAGCGATATTTTAGGCAAAGAACGACTTTTGCGCACGCTATTTTTTCATGCTTGTTTAAGACGTAATCCCGTAAGAGATAAACCTATCAGGAGAGATATTTATCGAACCATTTCAGTGTCCTTTGCCAGGCAAGATCGGCGGCAGATTTGTCATAACGGGGCGTGGAATCATTATGGAATCCGTGATTAACCCCCGGATAGATATACGCCTCATAAACCTTATTATTGGCTTTCAACGCCGCCTCGTAAGCAGGCCAGCCCTCGTTGATTCGGGTGTCCAGTTCCGCGAAGTGGAGTAGTAAAGGCGCTTCAATCTTCGCCACATCGGCAGTGGGTGCCTGACGACCATAAAACGGCACCGCGCAGGCCAGTTCCGGATACGCGACAGCCGCCGCGTTCGATACGCCACCGCCATAGCAAAATCCGGTAATACCCACTTTGCCTGTCGCTTGCGGATAGCGTTGCATAAACTCAATTGCGGCAAAGAAATCATTCATCAGTTTGGTTGGATCAACCTGCTGTTGCAGCTCACGACCTTTATCATCATTTCCCGGATAACCTCCAACGGAACTTAAGCCGTCAGGTGCCAGGGCGATATACCCCGCCTTCGCCACTCGCCGTGCCACATCTTCGATATACGGATTCAGTCCACGATTCTCATGCACCACCACTACGGCTGGCGTTTTGCCGCTCATCTTTGCGGGCTTCACCAGTTAACCCCGCACCTCGCCGTGACCATTTGGCGAAGGATACGTGATGTACTCAGCAACAATTTCCGGGTCGGTAAACTCTACCTGAGTCGCCAGCGCATAATTTGGCTTGAGCAAATCAAACAACGCTAATGCCGTCATCCCGCCTACCGCACTTCGCCGCAAGGTTGAGGAACTCACGTTTCGAGATTTTCCCGTGAGCGTAATAGTCATAGTAATCCAGCAACTCTTGTGGGAAATCTTTGGCGGTTAAACGCGGCATCGTTGCACTCCTCAATTGGTGTTTTTTTAAGCAAAGCATAAGCACGTGTTTTTGCCCAGTTTTTCGTCACTCTGTGAGCCAGACTACGGGATACGCGCTGGCGAATCGCTAAACTAGAAACATTGTTTCGAAATTGAACGGTGGAAAGGAGAGGTCATGGTCTGGTTAGCGAATCCCGAACGTTACGGGCAGATGCAATACCGCTATTGCGGAAAAAGTGGTTTACGCCTGCCCGCGTTATCGCTCGGTTTATGGCACAATTTCGGTCACGTTAACGCGCTGGAATCACAGCGTGCGATCCTGCGTAAAGCGTTTGATTTGGGCATTACGCACTTTGATTTAGCCAACAATTACGGGCCGCCTCCAGGAAGCGCAGAAGAGAACTTTGGTCGCCTGCTGCGGGAGGATTTTGCCGCTTATCGCGATGAACTGATTATCTCTACCAAGGCTGGCTACGATATGTGGCCCGGCCCTTACGGCTCTGGCGGTTCACGTAAATACCTGCTCGCCAGCCTCGACCAAAGCCTGAAGCGTATGGGGCTTGAGTATGTCGATATCTTTTACTCTCATCGCGTCGATGAAAATACGCCGATGGAAGAAACCGCCTCTGCGCTGGCTCATGCGGTACAAAGCGGTAAGGCGCTGTATGTCGGGATCTCCTCTTACTCGCCAGAGCGGACGCAAAAAATGGTCGAGTTGCTGCGCGAGTGGAAAATTCCGCTGTTAATTCATCAACCTTCGTACAATTTACTGAACCGCTGGGTGGATAAAAGCGGCCTGCTGGATACCCTGCAAAATAACGGCGTGGGCTGTATTGCCTTTACTCCTCTGGCTCAGGGATTGCTGACCGGAAAATATCTCAACGGCATTCCGCAAGATTCACGGATGCATCGTGAAGGGAATAAAGTTCGTGGTCTGACACCGAAAATGCTTACCGAAGCCAACCTCAACAGCCTGCGCTTATTGAATGAAATGGCACAGCAGCGTGGACAATCAATGGCGCAAATGGCGTTAAGCTGGTTGCTGAAAGATGATCGCGTGACGTCGGTATTGATTGGTGCCAGCCGCGCGGAGCAACTAGAGGAGAACGTGCAGGCGCTGAATAATCTGACATTTAGCACCAAGGAGCTGGCGCAGATTGATCAGCATATCGCCGATGGCGAGCTGAATCTGTGGCAGGCGTCTTCCGATAAATGACCTGTTAATAACGGGCGCGCGAACCGCGCCCGAATCAGATCAGTGATTATGACGAGTCAGTCGGTCAAGATAGCCCATCACAAATGCAGAAAGCACAAACGTCAGATGGATAATGACGTACCACATCAGTTTGTTATCCGGGACATTTTTCGCATCCATAAAGACGCGCAGTAAGTGAATGGAAGAAATTGCCACAATCGACGCTGCTACTTTGTTTTTCAGCGACGTTGCGTCCATTTTCCCCAGCCAGTTCAGCTTCTCTTTGTTCTCGGAGATATCCAGCTGTGAGACGAAATTCTCATAACCGGAAAACATCACCATCACCAGCAAACCGCCAACCAGCGTCATATCCACCAGCGACAGCAACACGAGGATCAAATCTGATTCCGCCATCGAGAAGATATTCGGCAGTACGTGAATAATCTCCTGGAAGAACTTCAGCGCCAGGGCAACTAACGCCAGCGAAAGGCCAAAGTACACGGGGGCAAGCAGCCAGCGAGAAGCATACATTGCATTTTCAAGAAAACGTTCCATACATTCCTGTCGTGTAGTTAAAACGGGCAACAGTATATCGCAATTGAGTAAACAGCACGCAACAGCAAATCAACATATACGTTAAACCTTTGTCGCATAATTCTGAGGTTTAGGGATCTTCCTGGTTCCCTTATCAACGCATCGAGAACGTCTACCCTTAAAGGACGTTGAACCTGAAGGGAGAAAAACGATGTCTCATTTAAAAGACCCGACCACGCAGTATTACACTGGTGAATATCCCAAACAGAAACAACCGACGCCAGGCATCCAGGCGAAGATGACACCGGTACCGGATTGCGGCGAGAAAACCTATGTTGGTAGCGGTCGCCTGAAAGATCGTAAAGCACTGGTGACAGGGGGCGATTCCGGAATAGGTCGCGCTGCCGCCATCGCTTACGCGCGTGAAGGGGCTGACGTGGCGATCAGTTATCTTCCCGTGGAAGAAGAAGACGCTCAGGATGTGAAAAAGATCATTGAAGAATGCGGACGCAAAGCCGTTCTGCTGCCAGGCGATTTAAGCGATGAGAAATTTGCCCGTTCGCTGGTTCACGAAGCGCACAAGGCGTTAGGCGGGCTGGATATTATGGCGCTGGTCGCCGGGAAACAGGTTGCCATTCCGGATATTGCAGACCTCACCAGCGAACAGTTTCAAAAGACCTTTGCCATTAACGTTTTCGCGCTGTTCTGGCTAACCCAGGAAGCGATCCCCCTGCTACCGAAAGGTGCAAGTATCATCACCACTTCGTCAATCCAGGCATACCAGCCAAGTCCGCATTTACTGGACTATGCGGCTACGAAGGCGGCGATTCTGAACTACAGCCGTGGCTTGGCAAAACAGGTCGCGGAGAAAGGTATTCGGGTGAATATTGTCGCGCCAGGCCCGATCTGGACAGCACTGCAAATTTCCGGCGGACAAACGCAGGATAAGATCCCGCAGTTTGGTCAGCAAACGCCGATGAAACGTGCGGGGCAACCGGCGGAACTGGCCCCTGTATATGTTTATCTGGCAAGTCAGGAGTCGAGCTACGTCACCGCAGAAGTGCACGGCGTGTGCGGCGGCGAGCATTTAGGTTAAAAAAATGCCCGGTTGTGAAAAGCAACCGGGCATCATTGTGAATTCACTCTTACCTGATGTGGCGAAAACGCCTTATCCGCCTACAAACGCATGAAGATTCAACATGTTGCAATAGATTTTGTAGGCCTGATAAGCGTAGCGCATCAGGCATTGAGCACCTAATGCCGGATGCGTCGTGAACGCCTTATCCGGCCTACAAACGCACGAAGATTCAACATGTTGCAATAGATTTTGTAGGCCTGATGAGCGTAGCGCATCAGGCAATTCTACTTTACTTCGCTTTGGCGGTTTCTTCGCCGACCAGACCTATCTTCAGGTAACCCGCCTGATGCAGCGTATCCATTACCTTCATCAACGTCTCGTAATCGACGGTTTTGTCCGCTCGGAAGAAGATGGTGGTGTCTTTCTTGCCTTCGGTTAACGCATTCAACGCCGTAATCATTGTTTCATCGGTGACCGGATCGTTACCGATAAACATCGAGTTGTCTGCCTTCACCGACAGATAAACCGGTTTTTCCGGGCGCGGCTGCGGCGTGCTGGTAGAAGCAGGCAAGTTCACCTTCACATCTACCGTCGCTAACGGTGCCGCCACCATAAAGATAATCAGCAGAACCAACATCACGTCGATAAACGGCGTCACGTTGATATCATGCATTTCGCCGTTATCGTCGAGGTTTTCGTTAAGATGCATTGCCATCGGATATTATCCTGCGCGTAATTTTTGTGCGACACGAACCGGATGCGCAGCGGCGCTGGCTTCCAGATCCAGGTCACGGCTTTGCAGCAACAATACCTGCGCTGCAACATCACCCAGCATCGCTTTAAAGCCGCCAATCTGGCGTGCAAATACGTTATAGATAACGACCGCAGGAATCGCTGCCACGAGGCCGATTGCCGTTGCTAACAGAGCTTCTGCGATACCCGGCGCAACGACTGCCAGGTTAGTGGTCTGCGTTTGCGCGATACCAATAAAGCTGTTCATGATGCCCCAGACCGTACCAAACAGACCAACGAACGGAGAAATCGCGCCGATGGTTGCCAGATAGCCGTTACCGCGGCCCATTTGACGACCCACTGCGGCGACCCGACGCTCCAGACGGAAGCTGGTACGTTCTTTAATACCTTCGTTATCGTCGCTGCCTTCTGACAGTTCCAGCTCATTCTGCGCTTCATTGAGCAAATGCAGGCTTAAGCTTTTGCTACCAAAATCAGCGGCGATATCGTTGGCCTGGTTTAAGGAACGCGCTTCAGCCAGCAGTTGCTGCTCGCGCTTAAGGCGACGCTTCTGATTGAAGAATTCTACGCTCTTACTGAAGAAGATTGCCCAAGTGACTACGGAGGCCAAAATAAGCCCAATCATCACGCACTTAACGACAATATCGGCGTGCTGATACATACCCCAGACGGAAAGGTCCGTCTGCATCAAATTATTACCCACTGTGTATCTCCAGGACGCAAGTCACAAAATCTGCGCATAATAATATCAAAATGACGTCGAATTGATAGTCGTTCTCATTACTATTTGCATACTGCCGTACCTTTGCTTTCTTTTCCTTGCGTTTACGCAGTAAAAAAGTCACCAGCACGCCATTTGCGAAAATTTTCTGCTTTATGCCAATTCTTCAGGATGCGCCCGCGAATATTCATGCTAGTTTAGACATCCAGACGTATAAAAACAGGAATCCCGACATGGCGGACAAAAAGCTTGATACTCAACTGGTGAATGCAGGACGCAGCAAAAAATACACTCTCGGCGCGGTAAATAGCGTGATTCAGCGCGCTTCTTCGCTGGTCTTTGACAGTGTGGAAGCCAAAAAGCACGCGACGCGCAATCGCGCCAATGGCGAGTTGTTCTATGGACGGCGCGGAACGTTAACCCATTTCTCCTTACAACAAGCGATGTGTGAACTGGAAGGTGGCGCAGGCTGCGCGCTATTTCCCTGCGGGGCGGCAGCGGTTGCTAATTCGATTCTTGCTTTTGTCGAACAGGGCGATCATGTGTTGATGACCAACACCGCCTATGAACCGAGTCAGGATTTCTGTAGCAAAATCCTCAGCAAACTGGGCGTAACGACATCGTGGTTTGATCCGCTGATTGGTGCCGATATCGTTAAGCATCTGCAGCCAAACACTAAAATCGTGTTTCTGGAATCGCCAGGCTCCATCACTATGGAAGTCCACGACGTTCCGGCGATTGTTGCCGCCGTACGCAGTGTGGTGCCGGATGCCATCATTATGATCGACAACACCTGGGCAGCCGGTGTGCTGTTTAAGGCGCTGGATTTTGGCATCGATGTTTCTATTCAGGCCGCCACCAAATATCTGGTTGGGCATTCAGATGCGATGATTGGCACTGCGGTGTGCAATGCCCGTTGCTGGGAGCAGCTACGGGAAAATGCCTATCTGATGGGCCAAATGGTCGATGCAGATACCGCCTATATAACCAGCCGTGGTCTGCGTACTTTGGGTGTGCGTTTGCGTCAACATCATGAAAGCAGTCTGAAAGTGGCTGAATGGCTGGCAGAACATCCGCAAGTTGCGCGAGTTAACCACCCTGCTCTGCCTGGCAGTAAAGGACACGAATTCTGGAAACGAGACTTTACAGGTAGCAGCGGGCTATTTTCCTTTGTGCTTAAGAAAAAACTCAGTAATGAAGAGCTGGCGAACTATCTGGATAACTTCAGTTTATTCAGCATGGCCTACTCGTGGGGCGGGTATGAATCGTTGATCCTGGCGAATCAACCAGAACATATCGCCGCCATTCGCCCACAAGGCGAGATCGATTTTAGCGGGACCTTGATTCGCCTGCATATTGGTCTGGAAGATGTCGACGATCTGATTGCCGATCTGGACGCCGGTTTTGCGCGAATTGTATAACATTGCCACTTTTGGACAATTTTGCAGACATTTTATTGTGAAAAGTCTTAAATTGTTGCGTCCGGGATCAAGGCGTCCCGGACGATTCAGGAGTACAATAGGCAGATAAAGGCTTAAACGCTGTTCCACAGGAAAGTCCATGGCTGTTATTCAAGATATCATCGCTGCGCTCTGGCAACACGACTTTGCCGCGCTGGCGGATCCTCATATTGTTAGCGTTGTTTACTTTGTCATGTTTGCCACGCTGTTTTTAGAAAACGGCCTGCTGCCCGCCTCATTTTTGCCAGGCGACAGCTTGTTGATACTGGCAGGCGCATTGATTGCCCAGGGGGTTATGGATTTTCTGCCTACGATTGCGATTCTGACCGCCGCAGCAAGTCTGGGCTGCTGGCTAAGTTATATTCAGGGGCGCTGGTTAGGGAATACCAAAACGGTGAAAGGCTGGCTGGCACAGCTTCCTGCTAAATATCACCAGCGCGCCACCTGCATGTTTGACCGCCACGGTCTGCTGGCGCTGCTGGCTGGACGTTTTCTTGCATTTGTCCGTACGCTGCTGCCAACCATGGCGGGAATTTCCGGTCTGCCAAACCGCCGCTTCCAGTTTTTCAACTGGTTAAGTGGATTGCTGTGGGTCAGCGTGGTAACCAGTTTTGGCTATGCCTTAAGTATGATTCCGTTCGTTAAACGCCATGAAGATCAGGTAATGACGTTCCTGATGATCCTGCCAATTGCCTTGTTAACCGCTGGCTTGTTAGGCACGCTGTTTGTGGTGATTAAAAAAAAATACTGTAACGCCTGACGATTTTCCCCGTTCCCGGTTGCTGTACCGGGAACGTATTTAATTCCCCTGCATCGCCCGCATTCTTGCCGCATCTTCCCCCGGCGTCACACCGAAGTAACGTTTAAACTCACGGCTAAATTGCGATGCGCTTTCATAGCCGACGCGCATCGCTGCTGCGCTGGCCTTCATGCCGTCATGGATGATCATCATCCGCGCCTTATGCAGACGGTAATTCTTCAAATACTGCAACGGCGAGGTGCTGGTGACAGACTTAAAATTATGGTGGAACGCCGATACGCTCATGTTGGCTTCTGCCGCCAGTTGCTCGACGCTCAGGTTTTCGGTGTATTTATTCTCAATCCGTTTCAGCACGCGGCTAATCAGACTGAAGTGAGTCTGGCGACTGACCAGCGCCAGTAACGCGCCGCCGCAAGGTCCGGTCAGCACGTAGTACAGAATTTCGCGGATGATCTGTTTGCCGAGAATACGCGCATCCAGTGGTCGCTCCATCACGTCGAGTAACCGCTCCGCCGCGCATAAAATCTCTTCTGATAACGTGGCGGAGTTAATCCCGCTGGCTGCCATCGACGGCTGGAAATGCTCATCTTCGCCAATGTCCATCAACAGTTCCTGTAACTGCAAAATATCGACATTGAGACGCAACCCTGCCAGCGGCACCTCTGACGTGGCATAGGTTTCGCACTCAAACGGCAACGGCACCGTCAGCAGCAGGTATTCATTGGCATCATAACGAAACACGCGTTCATTGATATAACCGATTTTATGCCCGGAAAAGAGAATTATGATGCCAGGCTCGTACATCACCGGTGTACGTGCGAAAGGTGTCTCGCCATACAACAAACGCACATCGGGCAACAGTTCTGACAAACTATTTTCTTTATTTTTCAGTTTATTAACTTTATCCGCCAGCAAGCGGCAAATCTCTTCACGTTTCATATCGCGTAATTTCTTAGGAATAATGCGGCAATTTGATTGTGCGCAATTTTGTAGCATTTCTCCAGCACTCTGGAGAAATAGGCAAGACATTGGCAGAAATGAGCATTGAGAGCCAGGGCGCTGGCGATCACAATGAAAAACATCAGGCAGATCGTTCTCTGCCCTCATATTGGCCCAGCAAAGGGAGCAAGTAATGAACAACTTTAATCTGCACACCCCAACCCGCATTCTGTTTGGTAAAGGCGCAATCGCTGGTTTACGCGAACAAATTCCTCACGATGCTCGCGTATTGATTACCTACGGCGGCGGCAGCGTGAAAAAAACCGGCGTTCTCGATCAAGTTCTGGATGCCCTGAAAGGCATGGACGTGCTGGAATTTGGCGGTATTGAGCCAAACCCGGCTTATGAAACGCTGATGAACGCCGTGAAACTGGTTCGCGAACAGAAAGTGACTTTCCTGCTGGCGGTTGGCGGCGGTTCTGTACTGGACGGCACCAAATTTATCGCCGCAGCGGCTAACTATCCGGAAAATATCGATCCGTGGCACATTCTGCAAACGGGCGGTAAAGAGATTAAAAGCGCCATCCCGATGGGCTGTGTGCTGACGCTGCCAGCAACCGGTTCAGAATCCAACGCAGGCGCGGTGATCTCCCGTAAAACCACAGGCGACAAGCAGGCGTTCCATTCTGCCCATGTTCAGCCGGTATTTGCCGTGCTCGATCCGGTTTATACCTACACCCTGCCGCCGCGTCAGGTGGCTAACGGCGTAGTGGACGCCTTTGTACACACCGTGGAACAGTATGTTACCAAACCGGTTGATGCCAAAATTCAGGACCGTTTCGCAGAAGGCATTTTGCTGACGCTAATCGAAGATGGTCCGAAAGCCCTGAAAGAGCCAGAAAACTACGATGTGCGCGCCAACGTCATGTGGGCGGCGACTCAGGCGCTGAACGGTTTGATTGGCGCTGGCGTACCGCAGGACTGGGCAACGCATATGCTGGGCCACGAACTGACTGCGATGCACGGTCTGGATCACGCGCAAACACTGGCTATCGTCCTGCCTGCACTGTGGAATGAAAAACGCGATACCAAGCGCGCTAAGCTGCTGCAATATGCTGAACGCGTCTGGAACATCACTGAAGGTTCCGATGATGAGCGTATTGACGCCGCGATTGCCGCAACCCGCAATTTCTTTGAGCAATTAGGCGTGCCGACCCACCTCTCCGACTACGGTCTGGACGGCAGCTCCATCCCGGCTTTGCTGAAAAAACTGGAAGAGCACGGCATGACCCAACTGGGCGAAAATCATGACATTACGTTGGATGTCAGCCGCCGTATATACGAAGCCGCCCGCTAAGCTTTTTACGCCTCAAACTTTCGTTTTCGGGCATTTCGTCCAGACTTAAGTTCACAACACCTCACCGGAGCCTGCTCCGGTGAGTTCATATAAAGGAGGAACGTATGGCTAATCCAACCGTTATTAAGCTACAGGATGGCAATGTCATGCCCCAGCTGGGACTGGGCGTCTGGCAAGCAAGTAATGAGGAAGTAATCACCGCCATTCAAAAAGCGTTAGAAGTGGGTTATCGCTCGATTGATACCGCCGCGGCCTACAAGAACGAAGAAGGTGTCGGCAAAGCCCTGAAAAATGCCTCAGTCAACAGAGAAGAACTGTTCATCACCACTAAGCTGTGGAACGACGACCACAAGCGCCCCCGCGAAGCCCTGCTCGACAGCCTGAAAAAACTCCAGCTTGATTATATCGACCTCTACTTAATGCACTGGCCCGTTCCCGCTATCGACCATTATGTCGAAGCATGGAAAGGCATGATCGAATTGCAAAAAGAGGGATTAATCAAAAGCATCGGCGTGTGCAACTTCCAGATCCATCACCTGCAACGCCTGATTGATGAAACTGGCGTGACGCCTGTGATAAACCAGATCGAACTTCATCCGCTGATGCAACAACGCCAGCTACACGCCTGGAACGCGACACACAAAATCCAGACCGAATCCTGGAGCCCATTAGCGCAAGGAGGGAAAGGCGTTTTCGATCAGAAAGTCATTCGCGATCTGGCAGATAAATACGGCAAAACCCCGGCGCAGATTGTTATCCGCTGGCATCTGGATAGCGGCCTGGTGGTGATCCCGAAATCGGTCACACCTTCACGTATTGCCGAAAACTTTGATGTCTGGGATTTCCGTCTCGACAAAGACGAACTCGGCGAAATTGCAAAACTCGATCAGGGCAAGCGTCTCGGTCCCGATCCTGACCAGTTCGGCGGCTAACATGCAAATTCTCCCGGTGGCGGTAATGTTCCGCTACCGGACTTTTCAGAAATCATTTATTCCCCTCGCGTCCCGCCCGTTGTTACTCTTCCTTGTTCAGGAATGCCAAATATAAGGACATCATCATGCAGAGCCGGAAGCTCTTAAAAGAACAACTCATCTATATCCGGGATAAACGCAACGGAGAGGTGAAAAACAGATGAAAATAATACTTCTGTTTTTAGCAGCCCTGGCAAGTTTTACCGTACACGCACAGCCCCCCTCACAGACCGTAGAACAAACAGTCCGGCATATTTATCAGAACTATAAATCAGATGCCACTGCCCCTTATTTTGGTGAAACCGGAGAGCGGGCGATAACTTCTGCGCGTATTCAACAGGCGCTTACCCTGAACGACAATCTTACGCTGCCGGGCAATATTGGCTGGCTGGATTATGATCCGGTTTGTGATTGTCAGGATTTTGGCGATCTGGTGCTAGAAAGCGTTGCGATAACCCAAACTGACGCCGATCATGCCGATGCCGTTGTGCGCTTTCGTATCTTTAAAGATGATAAAGAAAAGACCACGCAGACACTGAAAATGGTGGCGGAAAATGGTCGTTGGGTCATTGACGATATTGTCAGCAATCATGGCAGCGTCTTACAAGCAGTTAATAGCGAGAATGAAAAAACGCTGGCCGCTTTAGCTTCGTTGCAAAAAGAACAGCCGGAAGCCTTTGTTGCCGAACTCTTTGAACATATTGCTGATTATAGCTGGCCGTGGACGTGGGTGGTTTCCGACTCTTACCGCCAGGCGGTTAATGCCTTCTATAAAACCACCTTCAAGACGGCCAATAATCCCGATGAAGATATGCAAATAGAACGGCAATTTATTTACGACAATCCGATCTGTTTTGGCGAAGAGTCGCTATTTTCACGCGTTGATGAAATTCGAGTCCTGGAGAAAACCGCCGATTCCGCCCGCATTCATGTTCGTTTTACGCTGACCAATGGCAACAACGAAGAGCAAGAACTGGTTTTACAGCGGCGCGAAGGCAAGTGGGAAATCGCTGATTTTATCCGCCCGAACAGCGGCAGCCTACTTAAGCAGATTGAGGCAAAAACTGCCGCCAGATTAAAGCAATGAGCTGAATTAAATAACAATTAGCCGGAACAATAAATAAAAGGGAACACTATATGAAAACGATTTTCACCGTGGGAGCTGTTGTTCTGGCAACCTGCTTGCTCAGTGGCTGCGTCAATGAGCAAAAGGTCAATCAGCTGGCGAGCAATGTGCAAACATTAAATGCCAAAATCGCCCGGCTTGAGCAGGATATGAAAGCACTACGCCCACAAATCTATGCTGCCAAATCCGAAGCTAACAGAGCCAATACGCGTCTTGATGCTCAGGACTATTTTGATTGCCTGCGCTGCTTGCGTATGTACGCAGAATGATAAAAAAATCCCCGGTAGCGTGTCAGTTGCCGGGGATATTTTTTAACGTCCAACCGCCGCTTTAGGCCGTTTCTTCGCACCAGCATTCACCGGACGAGATTGCGTAGACGACGCTTTTTTTGCCGTAGCAGGCGTCTGACGCTGGGTCGCCATCGGCGTATGTTTCGTCAACGCCGGACGGGTATTGCGGTTCTGGCGACGAGCTTCACGCATCTCTTCAATGGTTGGCGCAGGCACTAAGCAATCGCGACGGCTACCAATCAGATGCTTTTTACCCATCGCTTCCAGCGCCTGGCGGATTAACGGCCAGTTTGCCGGATCGTGGTAACGCAACAACGCTTTATGCAAACGACGCTGCTTGTCGCCCTTCGGTACGAAGACGTCTTCACTCTTATAACCAATCTTCGCCAGCGGGTTTTTCCCGGTGTAATACATGGTGGTTGAGTTCGCCAGCGGCGATGGGTAGAAGTTCTGTACCTGGTCGAGACGGAAACGATGCTTTTTCAGCCACAGCGCCAGATTCACCATATCTTCATCACGCGTACCGGGGTGCGCGGAGATGAAATAGGGGATCAGATACTGCTCTTTACCTGCCTGTTTTGAGTAAGTATCGAACAGCTCTTTAAAGCGGTCATAGCTGCCCATGCCCGGCTTCATCATCTTCGATAACGGCCCTTCTTCGGTATGTTCCGGGGCAATCTTCAGATAACCGCCGACGTGATGGGTCGCCAGCTCTTTGATATAGCGTGGATCTTCCACGGCGATGTCATAACGTACGCCTGAGGCAATCAGGATCTTTTTAATGCCTTTCAGATCGCGAGCGCGGCGATAGAGGTTGATCGTCGGTTCGTGGTTAGTGTCCATATGCGGACAAATATCCGGGTAAACGCAGGACAAACGGCGACAAGTTTGCTCTGCGCGTGGCGATTTGCAGCGCAACATATACATGTTGGCAGTTGGCCCACCGAGATCGGAAATCACGCCCGTAAAACCTGGAACGGTGTCGCGGATCGCTTCAATCTCATTAATGATCGAATCTTCCGAACGGCTCTGAATAATGCGCCCTTCGTGCTCGGTGATAGAACAGAAAGAGCAGCCGCCAAAGCAGCCGCGCATAATGTTGACCGAGAAACGGATCATTTCGTAAGCCGGAATACGGGCATTGCCATAGGCCGGATGCGGCACGCGCTTGTACGGCAGCGCAAAGACGCTGTCCATCTCTTCGGTAGAAAGCGGAATAGCAGGCGGGTTGATCCACACATAGCGGTCGCCATGTTTTTGCATCAATGCGCGGGCGCAGCCTGGGTTAGTTTCGTGGTGCAGAATACGCGAAGCATGGGCGTACAGCACTTTATCGCCCTTCACTTTCTCGAAAGAAGGCAGCAACACGTAGGTTTTTTCCCACGGTTTCGGGCGCGGCGGCTGCACGGTTACGGCTTTGGCTTCCTGCTTTTTCGGCATCACCGGTTTGTTATCCGCACACGGCAAATCTTCGCCATACGGATGCGGTATCGGGTCGATTTTCCCAGGAGTATCAAGACGAGTAGAATCCACGCCGCTCCAGCCTAGCAACGCCTCTTTTACGATAATCGCGGTATTACGCACATCGCGGATTTCACTAATCGGCTCGCCCATCGCCAGACGGTGCGCCACCTCCACCAGCGGACGCTCACCGTTACCAAACATCAGCATGTCGGCTTTCGAATCCACCAGCACGGAACGGCGCACGGTATCGGACCAGTAATCATAATGTGCGGTACGGCGCAGACTAGCCTCAATACCGCCGAGGATCACCGGTACATCTTTCCACGCCTCTTTACAACGCTGGGTATAAACCAGTGTGGCGCGATCCGGGCGCTTACCCGCGACGTTATCCGGCGTGTAGGCATCGTCATGACGTAAACGGCGATCGGCGGTATAACGGTTGATCATCGAATCCATGTTGCCAGCAGTAACACCGAAAAACAGATTCGGTTTACCCAGACGCATGAAATCGTCTTTGCTGCTCCAGTCTGGCTGGGCGATGATCCCGACGCGAAAGCCCTGTGCTTCCAGCATACGACCGCAAATCGCCATCCCGAAGCTTGGGTGATCGACATACGCGTCGCCAGTAACCAAAATGATGTCGCAGCTATCCCAGCCAAGTTGATCCATCTCTTCACGAGACATCGGCAAAAACGGTGCCGGTCCAAAACAGGCGGCCCAGTACTGCGGCCAGGAGAACAGGTCGCGATCCGGTTGGATCAGGGAGATAGAGCTCATTTTGCTTCCAGAAATGATAAAAAAATAATCAAAGGCCGGGGATTATAAGCCGGAACGAAAGAGAAATCGAAAGGTATTCCATACTCGCCCTCCTCGGGCGAGTATGAAGATTACGGTACCGGATTGACCAACAGTTGCCCAATCGAGCCACGGTCCGCCATTTCCAGCGTCTGACTGTTGAAGTAGAACGGGAAGTGCGCCCAGGAAGGCTGACCGAAATAAACAAGCAGCTCCACTTGTCCGTCAACCCAAACGGTATCTTTCCAGCCTCTGTCTTCCGGGAACGGCATCGCGCCATTCACGTTACGGATCTGGAACATTACGCCTTCAATATGGAACGCTTGCGGCTCGTCCGCGCGTACCGTCCAGCGTTCCCACGTTCCTTGCTGCGCGGTGACATCAATACGGTTGACGTCCCACAGCTGTCCATTAATACCCGGGTCATCACCCAGACTGATATCGCGACTGCGAATTGGCGAACCAGCCATGATTTCAGTTGGCAGCAAGCGCATCGGAAGACTGTCTGTGACCAGCGGCAGAAGGCCGGTTGGGCGCAGCGTTAGCACCAGGGTAGAAACCAGAATACTGGATGGCTCAAAGAAGCCACGAATACGATCAACAATGCTCGCCGCTTCGCCACAGGTGATCGACACTTCATCGCCGTTGCTCATATCCACCAGAATCTCGCGGCGCTCGCCCGGTGCCAGCGAAAGTTGCTTCACCGATACAGGAGCAGGCAGGAATCCCTGATCGCCAGAAATCACATGTAACGGGCGACCATCGTTCATCTGTAGTTGATAGCGACGAGAGTTCGACGCGTTCAGCAGTCGCAAGCGCACCCAGCCACGCGAGACTTCAACGTACGGGCTTTGTACACCGTTAACCAGCAGCGTATCACCAACAAAGCCGCCGCTTCCCGGTTCGTTGTATTCTGGCGTACCAAAGTTATCCAGCCGTTTATCCTGGATAATGACCGGAAAATCATCCACACCATAATGGTTGGGGATAGGCAGCGACTTGCTGACTTCATCTTCCACCAGCCACATTCCGGCAAGGCCGTTATAGACCTGCTGAGCCGTGCGGTTGGGAGTATTGGCGTGATACCACAGAGTAGCTGCGTTCTGGCGAATGGGCAGTACGGGTGCCCAGTCAGCGTTTGGCGACATCATCCGTGCCGGACCGCCCATCAGCGGGCCTGGTACCTGTAGCCCGGCCACCGTCATTGAGACATTTTCTGTCAGGCGGTTGCTGTAAATAAGCTTAACATCGTCGCCCTTCCAGACGCGGATAGTCGGCCCCAGGTAACGACCATTGATTCCCCAGACCGACGCGCGTGTCCCTGGCGTAAATGACCAGTGCGCACGTTGTACAGTCATAAACAGCGGTTGCCCACGGCGAGATTCAAGTAGCGGCGGAACGGGTAGCGGTTGCTGTTGCCCGGCTGCGCTGGCCTTCAGGGGAACAGCGCCTGCACAAAGTGCAATCCCCGATGCCTGAATGAACTGACGCCGACTGAGTGACATATTTGCTCCATGTAAAACTGGCTAAAGTAATACCGTGCAGGAAAGTGTTCCCCGCAAAAATACAGATTGCCGACTTAAACTTTTCCGGCGGCTTCGCGTTCTGCGACTTCTTTATCGAGCTCGGCGATTTTTTGTTCCATTATCGAACGACAATGGGCAGCCAGCTCACGAACCTGATCTTTGCCATACTGACTGACGTCAATTGGCGGCAGCATTTCGACAATCACCAGACCGTTGTGCAGTCGATTAAGATTAATCTTATTCGAAGTTGTAGAGACGCACACGGGAATAATCGGGACGCCCGCCGCAATTGCCGCGTGAAATGCTCCAGTCTTGAACGGTAGCAGGCCGCGACCACGGCTGCGGGTTCCTTCCGGGAACATCCAGATGGAAATACGGCGTTTTTTGAAGTGATTCACTACTTCCGCAATGGTGCCGTGTGCTTTAGTGCGATTGTTTCTGTCGATCAATAAGTTGCCGGTTAACCAGTACAACTGCCCGAAGAAGGGGATCCACAGCAAGCTCTTTTTACCTACCGTCACCGTCGGCGGTTGCACGATGTTCGATGCTGTCACCATGTCATAGTTGTTCTGGTGGTTAGCGATATAGATAGCATTGCCGTAGCTTTCAGCGTCTGTAGGTTTACGGCACTCAACTTTCAGGCCAAACAGCGGCGCAAGACGGCCAAACATATGCCCAAAGGTGGCCACATGTTTCGGGTTACGCGGGCTGAAAAGGCAGTAAATGGAGCCGAATACACAGACTAAGATGCTGTAAATCACGGTAATAATAAGACGAAAGATATATAGCATAACACCCTCTGAAGGTCTGAGAGACTGGCATTGTACGTCACCTGAAATCAGGTTAGGGCATTGTTAAAAGCCGCTCTCTGGAAAAGCGTATTGTTAATCGCAACGCATGAATAAACAACGGTTTCAAGGGAATTTTTATCGTTTCCGGGGGTTGAATACGCTGCCGGATGACGACTTAACGTTTCATCCGGCGTTCCTTGCAAGCGGGAGGAAACAGCGCCCTCCCCGGCATATTACTCTTCGCTATCACCGCTGCTGGCACGGCGAGGAGAGTCGATCTCAACACGATCGATACGCTGCAAACCGCGCATCAACGTACCGCGGCGTCCACGTTCGCCAGTGACTTTCTGTAACTCTTCCGGGCGCAGTTTAATTTTGCGTTTCCCAACATGAATGGTCAGCGTGCTTTGCGGCGGCAGAACGTACAATTGCGCCAGACCATCTTCTCCACGCGCGGCTTCTGCCGATGGAATGTTGATAATCTTGTTGCCTTTGCCCTTCGACAGCTGCGGCAGATCACTTACCGGGAACATCAACATACGGCCTGCCTGAGTGATTGCCAGCAGCATATCGGAAGCATCTTCAATCACCACCGGCGGCATAACATGGGCATTTTCCGATAAGGTGATCAAAGCCTTACCTGCACGGTTACGCGCCACCAGATCGTTAAAGGTGCAGACGAAACCGTAACCCGCATCGGAAGCCATCAGCAGTTTCTGATCGTCGCTTTCCATCAGCATATGGTCAACGGTCGCCCCAGGCGGCAACGTTAATTTGCCGGTGAGCGGCTCGCCCTGACCACGCGCCGACGGCAGCGTAATCGGGTCAATGGCATAGCTACGACCGGTGGAATCAACAAACACTACCGGTTGGTTGCTCTTACCTTTCACCGCCGCTTTGAAGCTATCACCCGCTTTATAATTCAGGCCCGGCGCGTCGATATCATGGCCTTTAGCGCTGCGTACCCAGCCCATCTGCGACAGCACAATGGTGACAGGTTCAGACGGCAGCATGTCGTGCTCGCTCATCGCTTTCGCTTCTTCGCGTTCCTGCAACGGCGAACGACGATCGTCACCGTAGGCTTGCGCGTCTGCCTGCAGTTCTTTCTTCAGCAGGTTATTCATTTTACGCTCGGAAGCCAAAATGCCCTGCAACTGGTCGCGCTCTTTTTCCAGTTCACTCTGCTCACCGCGAATCTTCATCTCTTCCAGTTTGGCAAGATGACGCAGTTTCAGTTCGAGGATCGCTTCCGCCTGGGTTTCCGTAAGGCCAAACCGCGACATCAGCGCCGGTTTCGGTTCATCTTCATTACGAATGATCTCAATCACTTCGTCGATATTGAGAAACGCCACCAGCAAACCTTCGAGGATATGCAGGCGCTTGAGGACTTTCTCCAGACGATAGTTCAGTCGGCGGCGCACGGTATCGCGGCGGAACACCAGCCATTCGGAGAGGATTTCCAGCAGGTTTTTCACCGCCGGACGACCATCCAGACCGATCATATTAAGGTTAATACGATAGCTCTTTTCCAGATCGGTGGTAGCGAAGAGGTGGTTCATCACCTGATCCATATCCACGCGGTTGGAACGCGGCACAATCACCAGGCGGGTCGGGTTCTCGTGGTCAGATTCATCGCGCAGATCGTCAACCATCGGCAGCTTTTTGTTGCGCATTTGCGCAGCAATTTGCTCCAGTACGCGCGCACCTGAAACCTGATGCGGCAATGCGCTGATAACCACCGCGCCATCTTCTTTCTTCCACACCGCGCGCATACGCACTGAACCACGTCCGTTCTCGTAGATTTTACGGATCTCGGCGCGCGAAGTGATAATTTCCGCTTCAGTCGGATAATCCGGCCCCTGCACGATATCCAGCAGCTGATCGAGCGTGGTTTTCGGCTGGTCGATTAATGCGATTGCCGCCTGAGCCACTTCACGCAGGTTATGCGGTGGAATATCGGTCGCCATGCCGACGGCAATACCGGTGGTGCCGTTAAGCAAAATGTTTGGCAGACGGGCAGGTAGCATTTTCGGCTCCTGCAAAGTGCCGTCGAAGTTTGGCACCCAGTCAGCCGTCCCCTGCCCCAGCTCGCTCAATAGCAGCTCGGAATATTTCGACAACCGGGATTCGGTGTAACGCATTGCCGCGAACGATTTCGGATCGTCCGGCGCGCCCCAGTTCCCCTGACCATCAACCAGCGGATAACGGTAAGAGAACGGTTGCGCCATCAGGACCATCGCTTCATAACAGGCGCTATCGCCGTGCGGATGGTATTTACCCAGTACGTCACCGACGGTACGGGCCGATTTTTTAAATTTGGCGCTGGCATTCAGGCCCAGTTCAGACATCGCATACACAATGCGGCGCTGAACAGGTTTCAGACCATCACCAATAAACGGCAACGCACGGTCCATGATCACGTACATGGAGTAGTTTAAGTAGGCGTTTTCCGTAAATTCATGTAGCGCAAGGCGCTCTGCCATATCGCTCATTAATTCTGATTCCTCAACTTATTCGCCAGCCTTCAAAGGGGCAATATTGCCGGAGATACTACATTATCTGCCGCGTCGAGTCACAGGAGATCAGCGTGAATAGCGCCGCCGGACGTGCTCCGACGGCGATAAAGGCATCAATGTGCCTTGATATACAACTCTTTGCTGTAGACATAATCCTGGGGATTATGCAGCGGAAAACCGCCAACGTAGGGTTTAAGCAGTTTGATTAACGGCTGATAGTAGATAGGAATCAGCGGTGCCTGTTGGTTGATGATCACTTCTGCCTGCTGATACAACGCATTACGCTTTGTCGCATCAGTGATCTGCGTGGCCTGGTTTAGTAAGGCGTCATACTGCGCATTTTTCCAGTGACCGACGTTTTCTTCACTATCGCTTTTGAGCGTGTTCAGGAAGCTGGAAGCATCATTGTACGTCGCATCCCACGACTGCCGAGACAGCATGAAATCACCGGCTCGTCGGGCATCAAGATAGGTTTTCCACTCCATTGTGCGCAGCGTCACCTGTGCACCCAGCCATTTTTTCCATTCGGAAGACAACGCTATCGCGGTCTTTTCATGCAGATCGTACTTGTTGTAGAACAGCTCAAAGCGTAGCGGATGAGAGGCGTCGTATCCCGCCTGTTTCAGCAAGGCTTTTGCCATCGCGACGCGCTCACTCATTGGCTTTTGCAGTTCATCGAACGTCGTCGCGCTAAAGCCTTTTACCTCTGGCGGCGTCAGCGTGGTTGCGGGCGTTCTCAACCCCAGTACCTTTTGCGCAATAAGCTGTCGATCAACCGTAAGATATAGCGCCCGACGCACTCGCACATCGTTAAATGGCGGTTTCTCAAGGTTGAAGTTGTAATATTCGCTGTTCAGACGCGGAATAATTCGTAGCTCGCCAGGCAGTGATTTTTCAATGGCGGGAATTTGCTGCGCCGGAACCCAGGTGAGATCGACCTCTCCCGCGCGATAGCGGTTATAGCCGGTGACCGAATTATCTAGCGCCAGATACTCAACCTGTTGCAATACTGTATGTTGCGCATCGCGATACTTTGGATTTTTGCGTGCAGTAATCTTTTCGTTAACTACTCACTGATCAAGCACAAAGGCACCGTTGTAAACCATGTTCTCTGGCTTACTCCAGCTATCGCCATGTTTAGCGATGACATGATGAGGAACCGGGAACAGCGTCGGCCAGGCGAGCATCGTCGTGAACCAAGGAACCGGCTGCTCAAGCGTAACTTCAAGAGTACGATCATCCGTCGCTTTGACACCCAGCGATGTAACATCTGCTTTACCCGCAACAATAGCTGCGGCATTGTTAATGTGCGCCTGTGCCAGATAGCCAGCAAAAGGGCTTGCCGTTTTCGGGTCAACCGCGCGCTGCCAGCCGAGGACAAAATCCTCTGCCGTCAGAGGCTGACCGTCGGACCACTGCAAACCGCTACGCAGATGGAAAATATAGCGCTTGCCGCCGTCCAGTATCTCCCAGCGTTCAGCCTGAGCGGGCTGCACCTGGCCTTCACCGTCCATCCATACCAGACCTTCAAACAGATCCAGCACAATCTGCGCGGCAGTATTCTCCTCCACCTTTTGCGGGTCGAGCGTACCTGGGTCGCTATGATTGTTGTAACGAAAGACTTGTTGCGGGGCGAGCGGTGTGTTGGCGGGAACGTCAGCAGCGTAGAGAGGAGCCGCACTTACCAGGCTGACCAGCCATAATAAATTTCGCGTATACATGGTATTCCTTACCGGAGAAATTATAAGCCCAACAACAATACGCCTGTGGCATTGTTCGCTCAAACTTATCGCGAGTGATTTGGCTCACACTCCGGTAAAGAAAAAAGCGAGTTGCCCCCGCTTTTCCATTAATTAACGGATTTCATTCAATAGTTCTGGATGCTTATCCAGAACACGTAAAAGTTTGATTGTGGAAGGATGAGGTTGGGCATTGCCTTTTTCGTAACGCGAAAACGCATTTACACCTCCCCCAAAAATTTCGCTTGCCTCTTTTTGGGTAAGAGAGAGCTTTTTTCGAACCTTCACTATAAATTCAGGTGCCACTGTTTCGGCATTCACCGAAGCCCGAAATGCCTTTACTTGCGCCATGAAAGCATCTGACTCTTCTTTATTCATGATGCTCTCTTCGCAATGGACACAATATAAACCGTGGATACCTTTCAATACTGTTTTTCGTCCACGGAAGGTGTATGGAATATCTTTAATGCCAGAAACCATTTCTCCCTGGTGGCAAACCGGACATTTCATATTACTTCTCCTTAAACGAGACGATCAGTACGTCATGAATTACCGTAATTTTAAGATAAACCTGGCCTGTAACAAGCCTGGGTCTGTAAACATCCTGCCAGATAGTATGATCAGAGTAGGTGGTCATGCTTTTATAAAAGTCGCTCTCTGATAATCCAATGATAACATTACACATACCATCAAAATCCAAACCTAACTCATCTGCATTTAACAGGGCACTACGTGTTGTACGAACTTGCCCGGCATTGACAAGTTTTTTAACCTGACTCAAACGTGTATGTGGTGTGCGTTTTTCCATAACCCCCGCCTCCCTGTTACTTTAGTTATAACCTAAAAGGTTAATTACAGCAATGAAAAAGCACCTAAAAGGTTAGTTAGATGTACGGAGATAGTGACCACACAAAACGTATTCTTTAAGGAAAGTGATTGACCATATAAGAAAGTGGCGCATTAGTAGCGCCAGTTTGAAGCAGGAATTTATAAGGGAAGCTGGAGTCAGGCATCACGCCAACGGCACATAAACATCCGTTTCCAGTCGCTGCTCTGTCACCCCTTCGGCAAGATTGGTGTAGTGAAACAGAATCGGTGCTTTACGCATTTTCTCGCCGCTTGCAGGCAGCCAGTGGCGAATGATGCCCCATACCGTGTGTGAAATATCGTCCAGCTCGCCAACGTGGCGGGCCACGGCATAACGTCCACCGGTAAGTTCACCATTGCTCACACCATAACGATTATCGGGAATCGGTTCGCTAACGCTGCCGCAGATATCAAAGCGAAACGCTTCCGGTGCGGTGGTGGCAGGGTCGTCCCAGGCGACGCCAAAAGTCTGGCTTTGGTTAACAGGAGAAAGCCCCGTCTCTTTACGCCACATGATAAATTTCGCCACGCTGTAGTTGAGCAATTCAGGGCTACAGCGGTGCGGCAACATCGCCACAGGTATTGATGGGAAATCGATAATGTTTACATCCAGTGTCAGGTTTGTCATTTTGCCTCCCTGCGAAATTATTCCCGGGAACGCGTCCCGGGAGCGGTAACAATTACGGATTTACTTTGCGGATCTGTTTGACGTCAATTTCAACAGAATTCCAGTCTTTATCGACTTCACCCTGAATCTCAACCGTATCTTTCGGCGTCACCGTCACGCCGTTCCAGCGTTTGTGGTCGATATCAACATTGATAGTACCGCTGGCATCTTTGAACACGTAGAGATCGTCAGAGATGCGTTCAACGATATTGCCGCGCAGGGTTACCCAGGTGTCGTCACGCAGGGATTTTGCGCTTTCTACAGTCGTTACGCTGCCGTTCGGCCCCTGGAATCCTCCGGCCTGACTTTGCGTTGCCGATGGGCCAGAAAAACCGCCCTGCTCTGCTGCCATCACCGGTGCGCTGCACAGGGCCATTACTGCGATTACTGCTGCGAATTTTTTCATGTTTATTACTCCCTTTAATGTCTGTTTCCGAGCATTTAACAAGATAGTCCTTAACAACTTCTTAAGGGAAAAAAATAAAATTTAGTGCTGTACAGAGCGCGTTACAACACGGTTTACTGGCAGCAAATACGGTTATCGCAGGGATGAAAAAATGCGAATTTTACTGATAGAAGATGACATGCTGATTGGCGACGGCATCAAAACGGGCCTTAGTAAAATGGGTTTTAGCGTCGACTGGTTTACACAAGGTCGTCAGGGAAAAGAGGCGCTTTATAGCGCACCTTATGATGCGGTGATCCTGGATTTAACCTTACCAGGCATGGATGGTCGCGATATTTTGCGCGAATGGCGAGAAAAAGGTCAGCGTGAGCCGGTACTGATCCTGACCGCGCGCGATGCGCTGGCGGAACGTGTAGAAGGGCTGCGTCTGGGAGCTGACGATTATCTGTGTAAACCTTTTGCGTTGATAGAAGTCGCCGCCAGGCTGGAAGCTCTGATGCGCCGAACCAACGGCCAGGCCAGCAACGAGCTGCGCCACGGTAACGTCATGCTCGACCCCGGCAAACGTATCGCCACGCTGGCTGGCGAACCCTTAACACTGAAACCAAAAGAATTTGCCCTGCTGGAATTACTGATGCGTAACGCTGGTCGGGTACTGCCGCGCAAACTGATTGAAGAGAAACTGTATACCTGGGACGAAGAGGTCACCAGTAATGCCGTTGAAGTGCATGTGCATCATCTGCGACGCAAACTCGGTAGTGATTTTATTCGTACCGTGCATGGTATTGGTTACACATTAGGTGAGAAATGAAATTTACCCAACGTCTTAGTCTGCGCGTCAGGCTGACGCTAATCTTTTTAATTCTGGCCTCGGTGACCTGGCTGCTTTCCAGCTTTGTCGCCTGGAAACAAACAACGGATAACGTCGATGAATTGTTCGACACCCAACTGATGCTGTTTGCCAAGCGGTTAAGTACGCTCGATCTCAACGAAATCAACGCGGCGGATCGCATGGCACAGACGCCAAATAGATTAAAACACGGTCATGTTGATGACGATGCGCTGACCTTTGCCATCTTTACCCACGACGGCAGAATGGTCCTTAATGATGGCGATAACGGAGAAGATATTCCCTATAGCTATCAACGGGAAGGTTTTGCTGACGGGCAACTGGTCGGTGAAGACGATCCTTGGCGTTTTGTCTGGATGACCTCACCTGATGGCAAATATCGCATCGTTGTTGGCCAGGAATGGGAATACCGTGAAGACATGGCGCTGGCGATTGTTGCCGGGCAATTGATCCCGTGGCTGGTCGCACTGCCGATTATGTTAATCATCATGATGGTACTACTGGGTCGTGAACTCGCGCCGCTGAACAAACTGGCGCTGGCACTACGTATGCGTGACCCTGACTCGGAAAAACCACTAAACGCGACTGGCGTACCCAGCGAAGTGCGGCCACTGGTTGAGTCGCTAAATCAACTGTTCGCCCGCACACATGCGATGATGGTTCGTGAACGACGCTTTACCTCCGACGCAGCTCACGAACTTCGTAGCCCGTTAACGGCGCTGAAAGTGCAAACCGAAGTTGCGCAGCTCTCTGACGATGATCCGCAGGCGCGGAAAAAAGCACTGCTCCAATTACATTCCGGGATCGATCGCGCTACTCGTCTGGTTGATCAACTGCTCACGCTATCGCGGCTGGACTCACTGGATAACCTTCAGGACGTCGCGGAGATCCCGCTTGAAGATCTCCTGCAATCGTCGGTGATGGATATTTACCACACGGCGCAGCAGGCGAAAATTGACGTGCGACTGACACTCAATGCCCACAGCATCAAACGCACCGGGCAACCGCTATTGCTAAGTTTGTTGGTGCGAAATTTGCTGGATAACGCCGTGCGCTACAGTCCACAGGGCAGCGTGGTAGACGTCACGCTGAATGCTGATAATTTCATCGTGAGGGATAACGGCCCCGGTGTGACACCAGAGGCACTGGCGCGAATTGGCGAACGCTTCTATCGCCCACCCGGACAAACCGCTACCGGCAGCGGGCTTGGGCTATCGATTGTCCAGCGAATCGCCAAATTGCATGGCATGAATGTTGAATTTGGGAATGCGGAACAAGGTGGATTTGAGGCGAAGGTAAGCTGGTAACTTCTCTGTCTATGAGAGCCGTTAAAACGACTCTCATAGATTTTACTAATAGCAAAATATAAACCGTCCCCAAAAAAGCCACCAACCACAAACCAGACAAATACCGAGCGAGAATACATATACCCAAAACTCGAACATTTCCCGCATAAAGAGTTTTCTTAAGATAAGAATAATAAGTGGCGTAAGAAGAAAAAATGCTGCAATCATTGCTTGCAATATACGATCTTCGCCTGAAACGGAAGGTATACTGCAAATATTTCCTCCCGACTCAAGCATCCAGTCATACTTATTGAAAGCAAAAAAAGAATCTATTAACCAATAAGTAAGCATTATATATAGCAATGCTTCAAATATTGTTTTAATTTTCTGCTTTAACATATATCAGTACGCTCATAAAAATCCATTTATAATTATCAACATGACACGTTGATACTTTCATCTTTTACTTATTCAAAGCCATATTTTCAATCCCCAAAAAAACCGAACCAAACGTGTAAATTATTCCGGTGCGAGTAAGAATTATGAGGAATGGCTATCAGTATTGTCATTTTCAGAAAATATTTATCCTGCATCGGTGAGTCAGAGTAAGATCAGACTTTTGCTAAATTCGCAAAAGACTTTGCACATTTTGCTAATTTCACCGTACCGCTCTGTGACGTACTATAGTCGGCAAACGTCTCACCTTGAGGTTAAAAAATGAGCAACATCCTGATTATCAACGGCGCGAAAAAATTCGCCCACTCCAATGGTCAACTGAACGACACCCTGACCGAAGTCGCGGATGGCACACTGCGCGACCTTGGGCATGATGTCCGCATCGTTCGCGCCGACAGCGACTACGATGTCAAAGCGGAAGTACAAAACTTTCTCTGGGCTGATGTGGTGATCTGGCAGATGCCAGGCTGGTGGATGGGCGCGCCGTGGACAGTGAAAAAATATATTGATGATGTATTCACCGAAGGTCATGGAACGCTGTATGCCAGCGATGGCCGTACCCGCAAAGATCCGTCAAAAAAATACGGTTCCGGCGGCCTGGTACAGGGCAAAAAATATATGCTTTCTCTGACCTGGAACGCACCAATGGAAGCCTTCACCGAAAAAGCTCAATTCTTCCACGGCGTTGGCGTCGACGGTGTGTATCTGCCGTTCCATAAAGCAAACCAATTCCTTGGCATGGAACCGCTGCCGACATTTATCGCTAATGACGTGATAAAAATGCCTGATGTTCCCCGCTATACTGAAGAATATCGCAAGCATCTTGTGGAAATTTTTGGTTAACTAGAGCTCAGGCTTTAGAAGGAGTTAACCATGCTTACCGTAATCGCAGAAATCCGTACTCGTCCTGGTCAACATCACCGTCAGGCGGTATTGGATCAGTTTGCTAAAATCGTTCCAACCGTACTGAAAGAAGAAGGTTGCCACGGCTATGCGCCAATGGTGGATTGCGCTGCTGGCGTGAGTTTCCAGTCTATGGCACCGGATTCTATCGTGATGATTGAGCAGTGGGAAAGCATCGCGCACCTTGAAGCGCATCTGCAAACCCCGCACATGAAGGCGTACAGCGAAGCCGTAAAAGGCGACGTGCTGGAGATGAATATCCGCATCCTGCAACCTGGGATTTAAACCTGCCTTGTTTGCCCGGCCATCCTGACCGGGCAATGTTCTTTCCTTTAAACCTCAATCTCCGCCATGTCGCCTTTCTCTTGCAACCAGTTGCGGCGATCTTCCGAGCGTTTCTTCGCCAGCAGCATATCCATCATCGCGTCAGTACGCTGATCGTCTTCATCATCGATAGTCAACTGCACCAGACGGCGAGTGTTCGGATCAAGCGTGGTTTCGCGCAATTGCATCGGGTTCATTTCCCCGAGACCTTTAAAACGCTGGACGTTCGGCTTGCCTTTCTTGCGTTTTAATTGCTCAAGTACGCCTTCTTTCTCTTCTTCCGTCAGCGCGTAATAAACCTCTTTCCCGAGATCAATACGGTAGAGCGGTGGCAGTGCGACGTAAACGTGACCGTGTTTCACCAACGCGCGGAAGTGTTTTACGAACAAAGCGCAGAGCAGCGTGGCAATGTGCAGACCATCAGAGTCCGCATCCGCGAGGATACAGATTTTGCCATAACGAAGCTGGCTCAGATCGTCGCTGTCAGGATCGATACCGATCGCTACCGAAATATCATGCACTTCCTGCGAGGCCAGCACTTCGTCGGAAGAAACTTCCCAGGTGTTAAGGATCTTACCTTTCAGTGGCATGATCGCCTGATATTCGCGATCGCGCGCCTGCTTGGCAGATCCGCCTGCAGAGTCACCTTCCACAAGGAACAGTTCGGTACGGTTAAGATCCTGCGCGGTACAGTCAGCCAGTTTGCCAGGCAGCGCCGGGCCGCTGGTCAGCTTTTTACGCACCACTTTCTTAGCCGCACGCATACGACGCTGGGCGCTGGAAATCGCCATCTCTGCCAGCAACTCCGCCGCCTGAACGTTCTGGTTCAGCCACAGGATAAAGGCATCTTTCACCACGCCAGAAACGAATGCCGCGCACTGACGCGAAGAGAGACGCTCTTTGGTCTGCCCGGCAAACTGCGGATCCTGCATTTTTACTGACAGCACATAGGCGCAGCGATCCCAGATATCTTCCGCCGACAACTTTACACCGCGCGGCAGAATGTTGCGGTATTCACAGAACTCACGCATCGCGTCCAACAGGCCCTGACGCAGACCGTTAACGTGCGTACCGCCCTGCATCGTTGGGATAAGGTTGACGTAGCTTTCGGTCAGCAGTTCACCGCCTTCCGGCAGCCACAGTAGCGCCCAGTCCACAGCTTCAGTATCACCAGCGAAATTACCGATAAACGGTTTTTCTGGCAGCGTCGGTAAACCGTTTACCGCTTCCGCCAGGTAATCATTCAGACCGTCCTGATAGCACCAGCGCTGTTCGGTGTTGTTGATCTCATCTTTAAAGGTAATCTCAACGCCGGGGCACAGTACCGCTTTGGCTTTCAGCACATGCGTCAGGCGTGAAACAGAAAATCGCGGGCTGTCAAAGAAGGTTTCATCCGGCCAGAAGTGCACGCTGGTACCGGTATTGCGTTTACCGCAAGTGCCGACAACCTGTAAATCCTGCACCTTTTCGCCATTTTCAAAGGCGATGTTATAAACCTGACCATCGCGGCGCACGTTAACTTCAACGCGCTTCGACAGGGCGTTAACCACCGAAATCCCCACGCCATGCAGGCCGCCAGAGAACTGGTAATTTTTGTTAGAGAATTTACCGCCCGCGTGCAAACGGCAAAGAATCAGTTCAACCGCCGGTACACCCTCTTCCGGGTGAATATCCACCGGCATCCCGCGCCCATCGTCAATCACTTCTAACGACTGGTCAGCATGTAAGATTACGTCCACGCGTTTTGCGTGACCCGCCAGTGCTTCATCGACACTGTTATCAATAACTTCTTGCCCCAAATGGTTAGGGCGAGTGGTATCGGTATACATCCCCGGACGGCGGCGAACCGGCTCAAGCCCGGTGAGTACCTCAATGGCATCAGCGTTATAAGTTTGCGTCATGGTTTAAGTTAGCAATTCGAGTTGATCGTCAGAGATGGTGCAGACCAAGAAAATCGACGATCGGGTTGAAATAATCTTCGAAGCCCGTGAATGCGTGGTTGCCGCCTTCTATGACAGTCTGGCGGCAGGAAGCGTAGTACGCCACCGCCTGGCGGTAATCCAGCACTTCATCTCCCGTCTGTTGCAGCAGCCAGATCAAATCCGGCGCTTCCAGCGGGTCAATCTGCATGACTTTAAGATCGTAAATATGGCGTGACTCTAGCACATATTGCTGCCCGGTGTAGGGGTTCTCGTTCTGACCGAGATAGTCCGTCAGCAGTTCAAACGGGCGCACCGCCGGGTTTACCACCACTGCGGGCAGCATAAAACATTGTGACAACCAGGTGGCGTAATATCCCCCCAGTGACGAACCGACAATACCCAGCGAATCACCGCCATGTTCCAGGACAATGGATTCCAGCAGCTCTGCCGCGTCGGAAGGATACGGCGGCAACTGCGGAATGATCATCTCAACGTCAGGGTGATGTTCCGCCAGCCAGTTTTTTAACAAGCTCGCTTTTGCAGAGCGCGGCGAGCTGTTGAAACCGTGTAAATAAAGAAGCGTAGACATCAGTAGCCTTCTGAAGCGGTATCAGGTTGGAAACGTGTGTCCGCCAGGCGATGCACCTCGGTGGTCAGCGTGCCATCAGCATGTAACTCGAGAGTACGCCAGCCGGGCGCGATGGTGTCCAGCGTAAAGTTGGAACAGTGCGGCTTAAACTGCACACAGGTCGACGGCGTTGCCAGCAGGCGGCGACCGTTCCAGTCGAGATCCAGCTCCTGATGAATATGACCGCACAGCAAGTATTTGACGTGCGGAAACTTCGCCAGCACGGTATCCAGTTCGCCCGCGTTACGCAGACTGTGTTGATCGAGCCAACTACAACCCGCAGGTAGCGGATGATGATGCAGCAGCAGCAACGTATGGCGTTCTGGCGCATCGGCCAGTTTACGTTCCAGCCACTCAAGCTGAAACTCGCTCAGCTCACCGTGCGGCACGCCAAACACCTGGCTATCCAGCAACAGGATTTGCCATTGCTCACCAATAAACACGCGCTTCGCCGGGGAGATACCCGCATCCTGTAACGCGCTGTACATCGCGGGCTGGAAATCGTGGTTGCCAGGCAGCCAGACGCAGGGCGCACGAAAACTTGCGATGCCTTCAGCGAAATGCTGATAGGCCGCAGAGGATTGATCCTGCGCTAAATCACCTGTCGCGACAATCAGGTCGAATTCGTGCTGGTGTGGACGAATCGCCTCCAGCACCGCCTGGTAGCTTTCCCAGGTGTTTACCCCTAACAGGGCTTCGTGCTTTTGTGCAAACAGGTGAGTATCGGTAATTTGTAAAATCCTGACTCTGGCCTCACCAGCCAGAGGAAGGGTTAACAGGCTTTCCAAATGGTGTCCTTAGGTTTCACGACGCTAGTAAACCGGAATCGCCATCGCTCCATGTGCTAAACAGTATCGCAACCAGTCCGCTAAAAACTGGTTAATTTGATGCTTTTCGTCGCGTTGATGCAACTTTTTATTAGGATAATCATACCGCGCTTTGAAGCGAAAAATCTGCTGGCTTGAACACACTTCAGCCACCATCGCGTCATGATACAGACGCACCGTCATTGACGGAAGGCTCCAGTAACTGATCGCGGGCGCAGTCTGTTCTATTGTCACCAGGGTAGTGTATCGGGTCGATTCCACAATCGTCAGCCGATATTGTGCGTTTGCCACCTGATAGCTTACAGTTTCGCCGGGTGCGTCATTGCGCGGTAACAAACGGCGCAATTGTGAAAAGTTCATCTCGCACAGGCGCATCATTTCAGGAAAGTCAGGTGTGTAACGCTTCATTTATGCCCACTCATTTTTTAACGCTTGATGATGCAGCTGCAGCCATTGCAAAGCGATGACCGACGCTGCGTTGTCGATTTTCCCCTCTTCTACCCACTGGTATGCCTGTTCCCGGCTTACCACATGAACGCGAATATCTTCGTTTTCATCAGCCAGACCATGAATACCGCTTGCGGTCGTGGCGTCCACTTCGCCCACCATAATTGACGAACGCTCACTGGTGCCTCCCGGGCTTGCCAGGAAACTTAACACCGGTTTGGTCCGTTTGACTATCAGTCCCGCCTCTTCAATCGCTTCGCGACGGGCAACATCTTCCACACTTTCACCCTCTTCAATCATCCCGGCAACCATCTCCAGTAGCCAGGGGGTTTCACTGGTGTCGTATGCGGCAATCCGAATCTGCTCAATCAGCACAACTTCATCACGCACTGGGTCAAAGGGTAGCAAGACTGCGGCGTGACCGCGCTCAAAAATTTCCCGCCGTACCTCATGACTCATTTGCCCGTTGAATAAACGATGACGAAATCTATAAAGATCTAATGAAAAAAAGCCGCGATAAAGTGTTTCTCGTGCAATAATTTCTACATCGTTTTTGCCAAATGTAACGGGCAGGCTGTCTGGCTTAAGCATTGTTAATGTCCTGGCACTAATAGTGAATTAAATGTGAATTTCAGCGACGTTTGACTGCCGTTTGAGCAGTCATGTGTTAAATTGAGGCACATTAACGCCCTATGGCACGTAACGCCAACCTTTTGCGGTAGCGGCTTCTGCTAGAATCCGCAATAATTTTACAGTTTGATCGCGCTAAATACTGCTTCACCACAAGGAATGCAAATGAAGAAATTGCTCCCCATTCTTATCGGCCTGAGCCTTTCTGGGTTCAGTTCGTTGAGCCAGGCCGAGAACCTGATGCAAGTTTATCAGCAAGCACGCCTTAGTAACCCGGAATTGCGTAAGTCTGCCGCCGATCGTGATGCTGCCTTTGAAAAAATTAATGAAGCGCGCAGTCCATTACTGCCACAGCTAGGTTTAGGTGCAGATTACACCTATAGCAACGGCTACCGCGACGCGAACGGCATCAACTCTAACGCGACCAGTGCGTCCTTGCAGTTAACTCAATCCATTTTTGATATGTCGAAATGGCGTGCGTTAACGCTGCAGGAAAAAGCAGCAGGGATTCAGGACGTCACGTATCAGACCGATCAGCAAACCTTGATCCTCAACACCGCGACCGCTTATTTCAACGTGTTGAATGCTATTGACGTTCTTTCCTATACACAGGCACAAAAAGAAGCGATCTACCGTCAATTAGATCAAACCACCCAACGTTTTAACGTGGGCCTGGTAGCGATCACCGACGTGCAGAACGCCCGCGCACAGTACGATACCGTGCTGGCGAACGAAGTGACCGCACGTAATAACCTTGATAACGCGGTAGAGCAGCTGCGCCAGATCACCGGTAACTACTATCCGGAACTGGCTGCGCTGAATGTCGAAAACTTTAAAACCGACAAACCACAGCCGGTTAACGCGCTGCTGAAAGAAGCCGAAAAACGCAACCTGTCGCTGTTACAGGCACGCTTGAGCCAGGACCTGGCGCGCGAGCAAATTCGCCAGGCGCAGGATGGTCACTTACCGACTCTGGATTTAACGGCTTCTACCGGGATTTCTGACACCTCTTATAGCGGTTCGAAAACCCGTGGTGCCGCTGGTACCCAGTATGACGATAGCAATATGGGCCAGAACAAAGTTGGCCTGAGCTTCTCGCTGCCGATTTATCAGGGCGGAATGGTTAACTCGCAGGTGAAACAGGCACAGTACAACTTTGTCGGTGCCAGCGAGCAACTGGAAAGTGCCCATCGTAGCGTCGTGCAGACCGTGCGTTCCTCCTTCAACAACATTAATGCATCTATCAGTAGCATTAACGCCTACAAACAAGCCGTAGTTTCCGCTCAAAGCTCATTAGACGCGATGGAAGCGGGCTACTCGGTCGGTACGCGTACCATTGTTGATGTGTTGGATGCGACCACCACGTTGTACAACGCCAAGCAAGAGCTGGCGAATGCGCGTTATAACTACCTGATTAATCAGCTGAATATTAAGTCAGCCCTGGGTACGTTGAACGAGCAGGATCTGCTGGCACTGAACAATGCGCTGAGCAAACCGGTTTCCACTAATCCGGAAAACGTTGCCCCGCAAACGCCGGAACAGAATGCTATTGCTGATGGTTATGCGCCTGATAGCCCGGCCCCCGTCGTTCAGCAAACATCCGCACGCACTACCACCAGTAACGGTCATAACCCTTTCCGTAACTGATGACGACGACGGGGCTTCGGCCCCGTCTGAACGTAAGGCAACGTAAAGATACGGGTTATCTGCCGCATTCTTCCCCCTTCTCGCTTCAATTTCGACCAGCCATCCTCTATTCTGATGGGTATTTACTACTGGTCCCGGAAGACAAAAATGAAACGGACAAAATCCATACGCCACGCATCGTTCCGCAAAAACTGGAGCGCACGCCATCTGACACCAGTCGCTCTCGCGGTTGCCACTGTTTTTATGCTGGCTGGCTGTGAAAAGAGTGATGAAACAGTGTCTCTCTATCAAAATGCTGACGACTGTTCAGCTGCAAACCCAGGCAAAAGCGCCGAATGTACCACCGCGTACAACAATGCGCTGAAAGAAGCCGAACGTACTGCGCCGAAATACGCCACCCGTGAAGACTGTGTTGCTGAATTTGGTGAAGGTCAGTGCCAGCAGGCACCAGCCCAGGCTGGCATGGCACCAGAAAACCAGGCGCAGGCCCAGCAATCCAGCGGGAGTTTCTGGATGCCGCTGATGGCCGGTTACATGATGGGGCGTCTGATGGGCGGCGGCGCGGGATTTGCACAGCAGCCGCTGTTCTCCTCGAAAAACCCAGCCAGTCCGGCTTACGGTAAATATACCGACGCGACGGGTAAAAACTATGGCGCAGCCCAGCCAGGCCGCACCATGACCGTACCGAAGACGGCAATGGCACCAAAACCGGCGACCACCACTACCGTTACCCGTGGCGGTTTTGGTGAATCTGTTGCCAAACAAAGCACTATGCAGCGTAGTGCAACCGGTACCTCTTCTCGTTCAATGGGTGGCTGATACCGATGGAAAGAGTCAGTATTACCGAGCGCCCGGACTGGCGTGAGAAAGCCCACGAATACGGTTTCAATTTTCACACCATGTACGGCGAGCCGTACTGGTGTGAAGATGCTTACTACAAGTTGACCCTCGCCCAGGTTGAAAAGCTGGAAGAAGTCACCGCCGAACTGCACCAGATGTGCCTGAAAGTGGTGGAAAAAGTGATCGCCAGCGATGAGCTGATGACCAAATTCCGCATTCCAAAACACACCTGGAGTTTTGTGCGCCAGTCATGGCTGACGCACCAGCCATCGCTTTATTCGCGTCTTGATCTGGCGTGGGATGGCACTGGTGAACCTAAACTTCTGGAAAATAACGCCGATACGCCAACGTCACTATACGAGGCGGCGTTCTTTCAGTGGATCTGGCTGGAAGATCAGCTTAACGCCGGTAACTTGCCGGAGGGCAGCGACCAGTTTAACAGTCTGCAAGAAAAACTGATCGATCGCTTCGTTGAGCTGCGTGAACAGTATGGCTTCCAGTTGCTGCATCTCACCTGCTGTCGCGACACGGTGGAAGATCGCGGAACCATTCAGTATTTGCAGGACTGCGCAACGGAAGCTGAAATTGCTACTGAGTTCCTCTACATCGATGATATCGGGTTAGGTGAAAAAGGTCAGTTCACGGATTTACAGGATCAGGTAATTTCCAACCTGTTCAAACTGTATCCGTGGGAATTTATGTTGCGTGAGATGTTCTCAACCAAGCTGGAGGATGCAGGCGTACGCTGGCTGGAACCGGCGTGGAAGAGCATTATCTCCAACAAGGCACTTCTACCGCTACTGTGGGAGATGTTCCCGAATCACCCGAACCTGCTGCCCGCTTATTTTGCGGAAGATGATCATCCGCAAATGGAAAAATATGTGGTTAAACCGATCTTCTCCCGTGAAGGCGCAAACGTGTCGATCATTGAGAACGGCAAAACCATTGAAGCAGCGGAAGGTCCGTATGGCGAAGAAGGGATGATTGTTCAGCAATTCCACCCGTTACCGAAATTCGGCGACAGCTATATGCTGATTGGTAGCTGGCTGGTGAACGATCAACCCGCCGGAATTGGCATTCGTGAAGACCGTGCATTGATCACCCAGGATATGTCTCGGTTTTATCCACATATTTTTGTTGAATAAGCCACGATACCGGATGGCACTCGCCATCCGGTAATTGTTAGCCTATCTGCACCGACAGCATACTCAGGCTGCCCATTTCTATACCCTCAACCGGAATGGTAATTGGCTCCTGCCCATCCCACGCACCTAACACATACAACAACGGCAAATAATGCTCTGGCGTTGGGTTCGATAACGTGCCACCTTCATGGTCGAGGTAATTCACCAGAGGATGTTGTTCCACTGGCCCTTGCCACGTCAGATTCGCTTTCACATACTCATTAAACGACGTCGCCCACGGATACGGTGAACTATCACCGTGCCACTTCACTGTGCGCAGGTTATGCACCACGTTACCGCTGGCGACCAACATTATTCCTTCATCTCGCAACGCTGCCAGTTTGCGCCCCATTTCGAAATGCCAGGCGGCAGGTTTGCTACTGTCGATACTCAACTGCACCATCGGGATATCAGCGTCAGGATACATCTTAATCAGCACGCCCCACGAGCCGTGGTCAAAGCCCCAGGCTTCTTTATCCAGCGTCACCGGGATCGGCGCTAACAGCTCAACCAGACGCTGTGCCAGCGCAGGCGAACCCGGAGCAGGATAATGCGTATCGTACAGCGCCTGCGGGAAGCCACCAAAGTCATGAATCGTGGGCGGCGTCTCCATCGCGGTCACTCCTGTTCCACGGGTAAACCAGTGAGCCGAAACCACCACAATCGCTTGCGGGCGTGGCAATGTCATCCCCAACTTCTGCCAGCTGCGGGTATACAAATTATCTTCCAGCACGTTCATCGGACTACCGTGACCTAAAAACAATGCTGGCATACGTGTTGAAGACATGATGATATCCTTAACTAAAGGTGTCATTTTGATATCCTCACAATACGCTTGTTCGGCGGAGTAAGAACCCGGATAACAATGATGATGATCATCAGTTATTTTGACGATCTGCCTGAAGGTGAAGATTTATAAGGAGTTGTCGATGTCAGTACCTCTCATTCTGACCATACTGGCGGGGGCAGCCACGTTTATTGGCGCGTTTCTCGGCGTTCTCGGGCAAAAACCCTCGAACCGCTTACTGGCGTTTTCGCTAGGTTTTGCGGCGGGGATCATGTTGCTCATCTCATTAATGGAAATGCTTCCTGCCGCACTAGCAGCTGAAGGAATGTCGCCTGTGTTGGGTTATGGAATGTTTATCTTCGGTCTGCTTGGCTATTTTGGCCTGGACCGCATGTTGCCACATGCTCATCCGCAGGATTTAATGCAAAAATCGGTGCAGCCGTTGCCAAAATCGATCAAGCGCACAGCCATTCTGCTCACTCTCGGCATCAGTCTGCATAACTTCCCGGAAGGGATTGCCACCTTTGTCACGGCGAGCAGCAACCTGGAGCTGGGATTTGGCATCGCACTGGCCGTCGCGTTGCACAATATCCCTGAAGGTCTGGCAGTGGCAGGCCCGGTTTATGCGGCAACGGGGTCTAAACGCACCGCGATTCTGTGGGCGGGGATTTCTGGACTAGCAGAAATTCTTGGTGGTGTGCTGGCGTGGTTAATCCTCGGTAGCATGATTTCCCCGGTGGTCATGGCGGCAATCATGGCGGCGGTTGCAGGAATTATGGTGGCGCTCTCGGTTGATGAATTAATGCCGCTCGCCAAAGAGATTGACCCTAATAATAACCCCAGCTATGGCGTACTATGTGGAATGTCAGTGATGGGATTCAGTTTAGTGCTGCTACAAACGGCGGGAATTGGTTAAAAACAACATCAGAAGTTGTCCAGCGCATGGACAACTTCTGCCAGCTTCACGAAAGCCTTATTCTACCTTTTCGGCTGTCTCTTCTCTCGTACTGTTTAAGTATTTGTTCCGCGCTTCAAGCAGTGCGTCTCTGTCCTGGCGAAACGCCCGACAATAACGTTTCAAATGCAGGAAATAACCCACCACAACCAGAGCAATCAATACAATCCAGTACCAGGCGATAAACATCCTTTTACCCTTAATATTTAACAATACTAAACATTTAGCGTATAAATTTCACATATCCTTTTTCGGATATATTCATATGGTCGCATAATAACGGAACAATTATATGATTTTGATCATAATGAAAAAGAATGCCTGATATTAATGAAATTTTCTCATAGAAAGAGAAGCGGAATTAACATCTTGCATAGCAGGGAAAAATAAAAACCGAAGCCTGCTACAACTTCGGTTTCTTGATTAAGGCAGTAAATTAAGCAGCGGTTTTCAGCTGGCTTTACGCTCATGTGCCTGACGGTATGCCACCAGGTCTTCAATAGTCACGAGCGCCATATTGTGTTTATTGGCAAACTCAATACACTCTGGTGCACGCGCCATCGTGCCATCGTCATTAGTCAGCTCACACAGTACACCAGCCGGTTTAAAGCCTGCCAGCGTCATCAGATCAATAGTTGCTTCAGTATGACCGCCACGCGTCAGTACACCACCTGCCTGAGCGCGAAGTGGGAAAACGTGGCCAGGACGATTCAGATCTGACGGTTTTGCGCCATCGGCAATCGCTGCGCGAACGGTCGTAATACGGTCAGCGGCAGAAACACCGGTAGTCACACCTTCAGCTGCTTCAATGGTCACGGTAAAACCGGTGCCATAGGCGCTGGTGTTATTTTCTACCATCATTGGCAGATCGAGTTGTTTACGGCGATCTTCAGTAATGCACAGGCAAACAATACCGCTACCGTGGCGAATGGTCAGCGCCATCTGCTCAACAGTCATGGTTTCTGCCGGGAAGATCATATCACCTTCGTTTTCACGGTCTTCATCATCAAGCACCATTACACCGCGTCCTTCACGCAGCGCAGCCAGTGCATTTTCAACACGTTCGAAAGGCGTACCAAAAGAGGAAAGTAGCGTCTGATTCATGGTAAAAAAACCTCACTAAAATTATGGTTACCAGAATCAGGGCAGTCTTAGGAGTGGCGGCATATAGCCAAAATAACGTGAGCGGGTCCATGCCCGACAGAATCGTTACTCTCTCCCATCCGGACTCTAACCGTCGGCCCCGGAATTACACCGGATCTGCTGTCCTTTGAGTTCGCACCCAAAGCGCTCGCGGGCTTTCAACTGAGTTGATTTACCGCCGGTGGGGAATTTCGCCCCGCCCTGAGAATAAGCGGATTCACTATAACGCTAATGATTAGCGGCAGCAACGCATAGCTTCACATAATTCTGGTTTATGACTTACCCTTATCGCACTACAATGGCACTCAACACCTATCAGTACAGGGAAACTACAATGATTGACCCGAAAAAAATTGAGCAAATCGCTCGCCAGGTTCACGAATCAATGCCTAAAGGAATCAGGGAGTTCGGGGAAGATGTGGAGAAAAAAATCCGCCAAACCCTACAAGCGCAGCTGACGCGCCTCGACCTTGTAAGCCGTGAAGAGTTCGACGTCCAAACGCAAGTCCTGTTACGGACTCGTGAAAAACTGGCGCTGCTTGAACAAAGAATCAGCGAACTGGAAAATCGCAGTACTGAGATCAAAAAGCAGCCAGATCCAGAGACTCTCCCCCCAACGCTGTAAACATTCGTCTTTAATGCACTGTAAATTATGAATTAATCCTCTAATTTATAGTGCTTTCTATTACCTTATCGCGTAATCCCATTCAGAAAACCATCACAAAAATGAATGAGTACAATTGAAAGTATAATTGCAATGTATTTTTTAAGTTTTACTTAATCGATATTTAGATAAACTAATTTTATAAAAAACACAAAATAAAATATCATATTTCAATGATTAGTAGTCCTTAAATAACAGTTACTAATCATTCTCTTTTCTACTTATCTTTATATAAAGGAATATTATGTCCGCTTTTAAAAAGTCACTTCTTGTTGCTGGCGTAGCAATGATTCTTTCCAATAACGTGTTTGCTGATGAAGGTCACGGTATTGTTAAATTTAAAGGTGAAGTTATCTCTGCTCCATGTTCTATTAAACCAGGTGACGAAGATTTAACTGTAAATCTGGGTGAAGTAGCAGATACCGTACTGAAAAGCGATCAGAAATCTTTGGCTGAACCTTTCACTATTCACCTGCAGGACTGCATGCTGAGTCAGGGTGGAACTACTTATTCAAAAGCGAAGGTTACTTTCACTACAGCAAATACCATGACGGGTCAGTCTGATCTTCTGAAAAATACCAAAGAAACTGAAATCGGCGGCGCCACTGGCGTTGGCGTACGTATTCTGGACAGCCAGAGCGGCGAAGTAACTTTAGGTACTCCGGTAGTAATTACGTTCAACAATACCAACAGCTATCAGGAACTGAATTTCAAAGCTCGTATGGAATCCCCAAGCAAAGATGCCACCCCGGGCAACGTTTACGCTCAGGCTGACTACAAGATTGCTTACGAGTAATCGCATTTGGCCGGGTTCGCCCGGCCACATCATTAACGGATTAATGATAAGTGGATCAGATGTATAAAAAATTAAAATTAACCACAATAAGCGAATTGATTAAAAATATTTATTGTTCATTATCCGTTATCATCATTGGTTGTGCGTCAGCTTATGCCGTTGAATTCAACAAAGATTTAATCGAAGCCGAAGATCGTGAAAACGTTAACCTTTCCCAATTTGAAACTGATGGCCAATTACCCGTCGGCAAATATTCACTAAGCACTCTGATTAATAATAAGAGGACGCCAATCCACCTTGACCTCCAATGGGTATTAATTAATAACCAAACTGCAGTTTGCGTGACACCAGAGCAATTAACATTATTAGGATTTACTGATGAATTTATTGAAAAAACTCAGCAAAACCTGATCGATGGTTGTTACCCTATCGAAAAAGAAAAACAAATTACAACTTATCTCGATAAAGGGAAAATGCAATTATCCATATCTGCACCTCAGGCATGGTTAAAATACAAAGATGCAAACTGGACGCCTCCTGAACTTTGGAATCATGGTATTGCTGGGGCATTTCTTGACTACAATTTATATGCCTCTCATTATGCACCACATCAGGGCGATAATTCGCAAAATATAAGTTCCTATGGGCAGGCTGGGGTTAATCTTGGGGCCTGGCGCCTGCGTACTGATTACCAGTACGATCAGTCATTTAACAATGGCAAAAGCCAGGCGACCAACCTGGATTTTCCGCGTATTTATTTGTTTCGCCCAATCCCAGCAATGAATGCAAAACTAACTATAGGTCAATACGATACTGAATCCTCTATTTTCGACTCTTTCCATTTTTCTGGCATTTCGTTGAAAAGCGATGAGAATATGTTACCGCCAGACCTACGTGGTTACGCACCGCAAATCACGGGTGTCGCACAAACGAATGCAAAGGTCACTGTCTCACAGAACAACCGTATTATTTATCAAGAAAATGTTCCTCCAGGCCCATTTGCTATTACCAATTTATTCAATACATTACAGGGGCAACTTGACGTCAAGGTTGAAGAAGAGGACGGACGCGTTACGCAATGGCAAGTTGCATCTAATAGTATTCCTTATCTGACGCGTAAAGGGCAGATTCGCTACACCACTGCTATGGGTAAACCGACCAGCGTTGGTGGTGATTCCTTACAACAACCCTTCTTCTGGACTGGTGAATTCTCATGGGGTTGGCTGAACAATGTATCCCTGTATGGTGGTTCAGTTTTAACAAACCGTGATTATCAATCTCTGGCTGCCGGCGTTGGTTTTAACCTTAACTCATTAGGTTCATTATCTTTTGATGTCACACGATCTGATGCTCAGTTGCATAATCAGGATAAAGAAACGGGTTATAGCTACCGCGCTAACTATTCAAAACGTTTTGAATCTACCGGTAGCCAGCTCACTTTCGCTGGTTACCGTTTCTCTGATAAAAACTTTGTGACAATGAATGAATATATCAATGACACTAACCATTACACGAATTATCAGAATGAAAAAGAGAGTTATATTGTCACGTTTAACCAGTATCTTGAATCATTAAGGTTAAATACATACGTAAGTTTGGCTCGTAATACTTACTGGGACGCCAGCAGTAATGTGAATTATTCATTATCACTTAGCCGCGATTTTGATATCGGGCCATTAAAAAACGTCTCCACTTCTCTAACATTTAGCCGAATAAACTGGGAAGAAGACAACCAGGATCAACTGTACCTAAATATTTCGATTCCCTGGGGAACTAGTAGAACATTGAGCTATGGTATGCAACGAAATCAGGATAATGAGATTTCGCATACTGCTTCGTGGTATGACTCTTCCGATCGAAATAATTCCTGGAGCGTTTCTGCTTCAGGCGACAATGATGAATTCAAAGATATGAAAGCGTCACTACGCGCCAGTTATCAGCATAATACCGAGAACGGTCGACTCTACCTCTCCGGTACATCACAGCGAGACAGTTATTATTCTCTGAATGCCAGTTGGAATGGTTCATTCACTGCGACTCGCCACGGTGCCGCTTTCCACGACTATAGCGGTAGTGCTGACTCGCGTTTTATGATCGACGCAGACGGCACTGAAGATATTCCGTTGAACAATAAACGCGCGGTAACTAATCGGTATGGCATCGGAGTTATTCCATCAGTCAGCAGTTACATAACAACATCATTAAGTGTTGATACCCGAAATCTGCCAGAAAATGTGGATATCGAAAACTCGGTTATCACCACCACCTTAACCGAGGGTGCTATTGGCTACGCCAAACTTGATACCCGCAAGGGCTACCAAATCATAGGGGTTATTCGCCTGGCAGATGGTAGTCATCCACCACTGGGGATTAGCGTAAAAGATGAAACCAGCCACAAAGAATTAGGACTGGTTGCTGATGGCGGCTTTGTATACCTCAACGGCATTCAGGATGATAACAAACTTGCTTTACGCTGGGGTGACAAATCTTGTTTTATTCAACCACCCAATAGCAGCAACTTAACCACCGGAACGGCTATTTTACCGTGTATTAGCCAAAATTAATTCAGGATGAAACTAATGCGCTACTTAAATACAAAGAATATCATTGCAGCAGGAGTATTACTCTCCTGTATGAGCAGCATTGCCTGGGGTGCCATCATCCCGGATCGTACCCGTATCATAATGAATGAGTCAGATAAAGGCGAAGCATTAAAACTTACTAATCAAAGTAAAAACCTGCCCTATCTGGCCCAAACATGGATAGAAGATACGAAAGGCAATAAATCGCGTGACTTTATTGTCACTGTTCCTCCAATGGTGCGTTTAAATCCCAGTGAGCAAATTCAAATAAGAATGATAACTCAGGAAAAAATTGCTCAACTTCCTAAAGACAGAGAAACGCTCTTCTATTTTAACGTGCGAGAAATACCGCCCAAAACAGATAAAAAAAATGTGATGCAAGTCACTATGCAGCACGCATTGAAACTATTCTGGCGGCCAAAAGCCATTGAATTAGAAGACGATGGGGTAATGACTTACGAAAAAGTTGAAATCATTCGTAGAAATGACGGTTCGATCCGCTTTAACAATAAGATGCCTTATCACGTTACGCTGGGTTATATCGGAACAAATGGGGTAACGATGTTACCACAAACGCAAAGCTTAATGGTAACCCCTTTTAGCTATGCAAATACGCAGTTTAAAAATGTTCCGTCAACTTTTCAGGTGGGTTATATCAATGACTTTGGTGGATTAAGTTTTTATGAAATAAACTGCCCTGTAGTAAATAACATTTGTAATATTTCTGTAGCCAACCGAGATCAATAATATGCGCTACTTGTTAATTGTTATTACTTTTTTTATGGGTTTTAGTTCATTACCTGCATGGGCAATGGACTGCTATGCTGAACATGAAGGTGGAAATACCGTTGTCATTGGTTACGTACCAAGAATCTCTATCCCCAGCGATGGTAAAAAAGGTGATAAAATCTGGCAAAGCAGTGAATATTTTATGAATGTTTTCTGTAATAATGCACTACCAGGCCCATCTCCAGGAGAAGAATACCCATCTGCATGGGCAAATATAATGATGTTGTTAGCATCAGGTCAAGACTTTTATAATCAAAACTCTTATACTTTCGGTGTAACTTATAATGGGGTTGATTATGATTCTACATCTCCACTACCTATTGCAGCACCTGTATGTATTGATATAAAAGGAGCCGGAACCTTCGGGAATGGCTACAAAAAGCCCGCAGTCTGTAGTGGCGGTCCTGAACCGCAATTATCAGTAACTTTTCCAGTACGAGTGCAGCTATATATTAAGCTAGCTAAAAATGCCAATAAAGTAAATAAAAAACTTGTATTACCTGACGAATATATAGCACTTGAATTTAAAGGTATGAGCGGAGCAGGTGCTATAGAAGTAGATAAAAATCTGACCTTCAGGATTCGCGGATTAAATAACATTCATGTCCTTGACTGCTTTGTTAATGTTGATCTGGAACCAGCTGATGGCGTTGTCGACTTTGGTAAAATAAATTCCCGAACAATTAAAAATACCAGCGTGAGTGAGACGTTTAGCGTAGTCATGACCAAAGATCCGGGTGCGGCCTGTACTGAGCAGTTTAATATTTTAGGGAGTTTTTTCACTACGGATATTTTGAGTGATTATAGCCATCTGGATATAGGTAATGGTCTGCTATTGAAGATATTTCATAACGATGGAACAGCAACGGAATTTAACCGCTTCTCACAATTTGCTTCTTTTTCATCGTCTAGTGCGCCTTCGGTCACCGCACCATTCAGGGCAGAACTGAGTGCGAACCCGGCAGAAACGGTTGTTGAGGGACCGTTTAGTAAAGACGTAATCCTGAAAATCACCTATAACTAGTATCTAATACAAACACTAAAACGGGCCATCAGGCCCGTTATATCAGTGCTCTAACTCCAGCTCTCTTGCCTGCATCATCTGTTGACAATACCAGGCATAACGTGCGCAAAACCAGGTTCTATGTTCTTCATCCATGTTACCAGTAACGGCCAGAATATCGACCGGGCGACCTTCTGCGTGCATTCTGGCAAAACTACGCGCCAGGAAATCGAAATTATTTAAAGAATTAAGACTATGATCCATAAGCACATCCTCCGGTTATCGCATACCTTTTAAGGCCATATGCTTTTTCTGATTTCAGTATTCCCCAATCAGTGTAGTGCCTTTAAACATAACGTGCGTAAATATATTGTCCCCGATCACACTTTTTAGTGAAAAATAAAAAACCATATTAAAAGACTTTCTCTTCCAGAACTTCTCTAACCTGTGTTATTATTAACACAGGTAAATGTAAGCAAGGAAACTATTACAAAGTAAATATTGCGTCACTAAATGGACATTGGAGTGATATATGATTTTATTCGCCGACTATAACACCCCTTATCTTTTCGCTATTTCCTTTGTACTGTTGATCGGCCTGTTAGAAATTTTTGCGCTTATCTGCGGTCACATGCTCTCCGGTGCTCTTGATGCACATCTTGACCATTATGATTCTATAACCACAGGTCATATTAGCCAGGCACTTCATTATCTCAATATTGGAAGATTGCCAGCTCTCGTCGTTCTCTGCTTACTGGCTGGTTTTTTTGGTCTTATTGGCATCCTGTTGCAGCATGCCTGCATCATGGTCTGGCAATCACCACTGTCGAACCTGTTCGTGGTTCCTGTCAGTTTACTGTTTACGATTATTGCGGTGCATTATACCGGTAAAATAGTTGCGCCCTGGATTCCACGCGACCATAGTTCAGCTATTACAGAAGAAGAATATATTGGTAGCATGGCGTTAATTACCGGTCATCAAGCCACTTCAGGTAATCCCTGCGAAGGAAAACTCACCGATCAATTTGGCCAAATACATTATTTACTACTGGAGCCTGAAGAAGGAAAAATTTTCACTAAAGGAGACAAAGTGTTAATTATTTGCCGACTTTCTGCAACGCGATATTTGGCGGAAAATAATCCCTGGCCCCAAATATTGTAATTTATTAATCAAAAGGAAATTTAATAATGGATGATATTGTTAATTCTGTGCCCTCCTGGATGTTTACCGCAATTATTGCCGTATGCATTCTGTTTATTATTGGAATTATTTTCGCCAGGCTCTATCGTCGCGCTTCGGCAGAGCAAGCTTTTGTTCGTACTGGTTTAGGTGGGCAAAAAGTGGTAATGAGCGGTGGCGCAATCGTGATGCCGATCTTTCATGAAATAATCCCCATCAATATGAATACTCTGAAGCTGGAAGTCAGCCGCTCAACCATTGATAGCCTGATTACGAAAGATCGTATGCGCGTCGATGTAGTAGTCGCTTTCTTTGTGCGGGTAAAACCTTCAGTAGAAGGGATTGCCACCGCTGCCCAGACGCTGGGGCAACGCACCCTGTCGCCTGAAGACTTACGTATGTTGGTTGAAGATAAATTTGTCGATGCCCTCCGTGCAACAGCTGCGCAAATGACCATGCATGAGTTACAGGATACCCGCGAGAACTTTGTGCAGGGGGTGCAAAATACAGTGGCAGAAGACCTGTCGAAAAACGGTCTGGAACTGGAGAGCGTTTCACTTACCAACTTTAACCAGACCTCGAAAGAACATTTCAATCCGAACAATGCCTTTGACGCCGAAGGTTTAACCAAACTGACTCAGGAAACAGAGCGCCGTCGCCGCGAACGTAACGAAGTTGAACAGGATGTAGAAGTTGCGGTGCGTGAAAAAAATCGCGATGCGCTATCGCGCAAGCTGGAGATTGAACAGCAAGAAGCGTTTATGACGCTTGAGCAGGAGCAGCAGGTTAAAACCCGTACTGCCGAACAGAATGCACGTATTGCGGCTTTTGAAGCTGAACGTCGTCGTGAAGCAGAGCAGACACGAATTCTGGCTGAACGACAGATTCAGGAAACAGAAATCGACCGCGAACAGGCCGTCCGCTCAAGAAAGGTTGAAGCTGAACGTGAAGTTCGCATTAAAGAGATCGAACAGCAGCAGGTCACCGAAATCGCTAACCAGACGAAATCGATCGCTATTGCCGCCAAATCGGAACAACAGTCCCAGGCAGAAGCGCGTGCTAATCTCGCACTTGCAGAAGCGGTAAGCGCCCAACAAAACGTAGAAACCACTCGCCAGACTGCCGAAGCCGATCGTGCTAAACAAGTTGCCCTAATCGCTGCCGCGCAGGATGCAGAAACCAAAGCGGTTGAACTGACCGTGCGGGCGAAAGCAGAAAAAGAAGCCGCAGAGATGCAGGCGGCGGCTATCGTTGAGTTAGCCGAAGCTACACGTAAAAAGGGTCTGGCGGAAGCAGAAGCACAACGTGCGCTGAACGATGCTATCAACGTACTTTCTGATGAACAAACCAGCCTTAAATTCAAACTGGCCTTGTTGCAGGCGCTGCCTGCGGTAATAGAGAAATCCGTTGAGCCGATGAAGTCAATCGACGGTATCAAGATTATTCAGGTCGATGGTCTGAATCGTGGCGGCGCTGCGGGTGATGCAAACACGGGTAATGTGGGGGGCGGAAACCTGGCGGAACAAGCATTATCAGCCGCTCTCTCTTACCGCACACAGGCACCGCTGATTGACTCCTTGCTCAATGAAATTGGCGTTTCAGGCGGCTCACTGGCGGCATTGACTTCACCCTTAACCTCAACAACTCCCGTCGAAGAAAAAGCAGAGTAAACCCTCTTCCAGGAATAATCCCTGGCCCAAAAAGCCGGGGATTTTTTATATCTGCGTTCCGCTAAAAAGTGCAAATGATCAGGTTGTTGCAGCATTTTGCGTGACGGCTCGGGGAAGGCAAAACTGCATCAGAGAAAGCATTGCGTGGGGTCTGGCGCTCATCAACAATCGGGGAGTCAGCAGGGGGCTGAAACGGGAAAGCCCCTCCCGAAGAAGGGGGCCTTACAGAAGGAAAGGGTTATGATGAAGCTCGTCATCATACTGATTGTGTTGTTACTCGTAAGTTTCGCAGCTTATTAACAGCCAATCAGAGGGGGGAGAAATCCTCCCTCACCCTTGTTCCTTTACTTTAGGTTGAAAAAAAATCAGCGTCAAGAAGGTTTCATTAACACATATCCCTGGCCCAAAAAGCCGGGGATTTTTTATATCTGCGTTCCGCTAAAAGGTGCAAATGCTCAGGACGTTGCAGCGTTTTGCGTGACCGCTCGGGGAAGGCAAAATTGCCTCTGGGAAAGCATTGCGCGGGGTCCGGCGCTCATCAACAATCGGGGGGCAGCAAGGGGCTGAAACGGGAAAGCCCCTCCCGAAGAAGGGGCCTTGTATAAGGAAAGGGTTATGATGAAGTTCGTCATCATACTGGTTGTGTTGTTACTGTTAAGTTTCCCGACTTACTAACAACTCATCAGAGGGGGGAGAAATCCTCCCTTACCCTTGTTCCTTTACTCTAGGTTGAAAAAACAACAGCGTCAATAGGCCTGCCATGTACGAAGCGAGATCTGTGAACCGCTTTCCGGTTAGCCTTTTTTATCCTGTTGGATCTTCTTGATGATGTTGGTCGTCGAGCAACCGTCTTCAAAGTTGAGCACCAACACTTCACCACCGTTGGCCCAGACTTCTTTACTCCCGGCAATCTCTTCTGGTTTATAGTCGCCGCCTTTCACCAGCAGATCTGGCAAGATCCCGGCGATCAAGCGCTGCGGCGTGTCCTCTTCAAACGACACTACCCAGTCGACCGCTTCCAGTGCGCCCAGCACAATCATACGCTGTTCGAGTGGGTTTACCGGGCGGGAATCCCCTTTCAGCCGTTTGGTGGAGGCATCGCTGTTGACGGCAACAATCAAGCGGTCACCCAGCTTGCGGGCATTTGCCAGATAAGAGACGTGCCCGGCGTGCAGGATGTCAAAGACACCGTTGGTCATTACCACTTTTTCACCACGTTTACGCGCTGCCGCTACAGCCAGCTTCAGTTCCTCTTCGGTCATCACGCCAAAGCCGGTATCTGCGCGTCCACGTACAGCGTTTTCCAGCTCGATCGGCGAAACCGTGGACGTCCCCAGTTTGCCGACCACCACACCAGCCGCCGCATTGGCAAAGAAGCAGGCTTCTTCCAGCGAATTACCCGCTGCCAGCGTTGCCGCCAGGACACCAATCACCGTGTCGCCCGCACCGGTAACGTCATACACTTCCTGCGCCTGGGTTGGCATATGCAGCGGCGCTTTACCCGGTTGCAGCAGCGACATACCCTGTTCGGAACGGGTCACTAACAGAGCCGAGAGTTCGTAATCGGCAATCAGTTTCATGCCGCGCTCAACAATCTCTTCTTCGGTCTTACATTTACCGACAACAGCTTCAAATTCCGAGAGATTCGGCGTTAACAGCGTAGCGCCGCGGTAGCGCTCAAAATCGGTACCTTTTGGATCAATCAGCACCGGAACACCCGCTTTACGCGCCAGTTGGATCATCTGCTGTACGCTTGCCAGCGCACCTTTGGCGTAGTCAGAAAGCACCAGCGCGCCAATCGAACTCAGCGCCTGATTAATCCGTTCGTGCAGCGGTTGCGGATCAACACCTTCGAAACCTTCTTCAAAATCCAGGCGGATCAGCTGTTGGTTGCGGGAAAGTACCCGTAATTTGGTGATAGTCGGATGCGTTGGTACAGAAACGAAGTCGCATTTGACGTTGACGTCGGCCAGAGATTTACTCAGCGCGCGCGCTGCATCGTCAATGCCCGTCAACCCGACCAGGCGTGCATTAGCACCGAGAGAAGCGATATTCATCGCCACGTTAGCCGCGCCGCCCGGACGTTCTTCGATGGTATTCACTTTAACCACGGGCACCGGCGCTTCCGGCGAGATACGACTGGTGGGGCCGTACCAGTAACGATCCAGCATCACATCACCAACCACCATCACTCCTGCACGTTCAAACTCTGGCAGCGTTACTTTCATTCCTGTCCCCTGAGAGATTCAAAATTTGCGCGCGATAATACCATACTTCATTCTTCCACCAGCCACTTCTGCCAGCTTGCCCGCACCAGTTCACGCTCTGCGGTGAAGCAATCCTCCGACACATGGCCCGGCAATTCCTGTAATGCCAGATGATGAAGTTCATCGCGAAGCGTAGTGTAAGCACGGGTCAGCGCCATCGCTTCCTGCTCTTCCATAATGTCGTTTTGCGCCAGTAGTTCCAGAATACGCACGTTGTCTGACCAGCGCGTTAACTTCGGTTTTTCATGAGCGTAGCTCAACACCAGATATTGGGTAATAAATTCGATATCGGTAATTCCCCCTTCATCAGCTTTGATATCAAAGCGATCGCGATGTTTATTGCCGAGATGAGCGCGCATTTTCTCGCGCATTTCCCGCACTTCCGTTTGCAGAGTTTTACCTTCACGCGGCAGCGTCATAATCTCGCGACGTACTGCGTCAAAGTGCGCGGTGAGCTGCGGATCGCCGTACACTACACGCGCACGCACCAGCGCCTGATGCTCCCACGTCCAGGCCTCGTTTTTCTGATAATCGGCAAATGCTTCTGTGGAGGTAACCAGCATTCCCGCCGCCCCGGACGGGCGCAGCCGTGCATCCACTTCGTACAAAATGCCGGAAGAGGTTCGCGTGCTGAACAGGTGCATAATGCGTTGCGCCAGACGCAGATAAAACTGTCGTCCGTCGATTTCCCGCTCGCCGTCAGTCATCGCATCCATTGGGCAATCATGGAGGAAGATCAGGTCAAGATCGGAACTGTAGCCTAACTCCCAGCCGCCCAGCTTGCCGTAGCCGACCACTGCAAAACCACGCCCTTCGCGTTCGTTCAGGTGATTCGGCTTACCGTAGCGGGCAACCATTTGAACCCACGCCTGCTGAACGACGGCATCTATCATGGCTTCCGCCAGCCAGGTTAAGTGATCGCTCACTTTCATCACCGGTAGCGTACCGGCGATATCCGCTGCGGCGATGCGTAACAGCTGCGCCTGTTTGAACTGACGCAGCGCCTCAAGCTGTTGCTCTTCGTCATCTTCCGGCACGCGCAGCAAATACTGGCGCAACTCATCGCGGTAGGCATCGGTCGCCGTCGGCTGGTAAAGGGTGTTTGGATCGAGCAATTCATCCAGCAATAATGGATAACGCGCCAGCTGGCTGGCAATCATCGGCGACGCGGCACACAGAGAAATCAAATGTTTAAGCGCCGCGGGGAATTCACTGAGCAATTCTAAATAGGTGGTGCGGGTAACAATCCCCACCAGCAAGGCGGTAATGCGCGACAGCGTAACGGCAGCGTCTTCACGCGCACAGACATCACTTAGCAGATGCGGCATCAGATGGTCGAGCACCTGACGTCCTCGCGGCCCGATGGTGCGCTTATCCAGCTCTTTGCGGAAATCGGCAATCAGCGTTAGCACCTGTTTGCGATCATCCTCGCTAAGATGCGCCAGCACTGGCGTGGTGTCATCTTCCTGCAACGCATCCTGCCACAGCTCACGCCACTGTTCCGACAGCGACTCTTCCTGAGTTTCACTTTCGTCGTCGCCAATCAATTCATTAAACACCCGGCGCACATTGGTCATATGTGCGGTCAGCGCCCCGGTCAGTTGCGGCCAGTCAGCAAAGTCCATCGCCCACGCCAGCCGCGCACGGTTAAGCTCATCAGAAGGAAGCGTCTGGGTTTGTTCGTCGTTAATGCTTTGCAGCAGGTTTTCCAGACGCCGCAGGAACAGATACGCCACTCGCAATTGTTCAGCATCGTTTTCAGAAAGCAGATGCAGCGCGGCAATGACGCTGAGCGTTGGCAGTAAAGAGCGCGACTGCAGCGACGGTTCGCGCCCACCGCGAATGAGCTGGAACACCTGAACGATAAATTCAATTTCGCGAATGCCGCCTGCGCCGAGTTTGATATTGTCGGTCAAACCACGTCGACGCACTTCACGGGCAATCATCCCTTTCATGTTGCGCAGCGACTGAATCACGCTGAAATCGATGTAACGACGGAAAACAAACGGGCGCAGCATCGCACGCAACTCGTTAGCATAGACGCCTTCGCTATCGCCCATAATCCGCGCCTTGACCATCGCGTAACGCTCCCAGTCGCGCCCCTGCTCCTGGTAATAATCTTCCAGCGCCGCAAAGCTCAGCACCAGCGGGCCACTTTCGCCAAACGGACGCAGTCGCATATCCACGCGATAGACGAAGCCATCCTGCGTTGGTTGATCCAGCACTTTAATCAGCCGCTGCCCCATGCGGGTAAAAAACTGCGCGTTATCCAGTTCCCGGCGTCCGCCCTGCGTACAACCATGTTCCGGCCAGGCAAAAATCAGATCGATATCTGAGGAGAAATTCAGTTCCCCACCGCCCAGCTTACCCATGCCTAAAATCAGCAGCGGTTGCGCTTCGCCCTGCGCATTGCACGGCGTTCCCCACTCGCGGCAGCAGGCGTCATACAGCCAGTCACGCGCCGCAACAATCAGCGTCTCCGCCAGATAGCTGAGCTGCTGCAATATGCTCTCTTCAGTAACCAGTGCCAGCGTTTGCGCCCAGGCGATGCGCACCATAATGCGCCGCCGGAATAGCCGCAGCTCGCGCATTAACCCGGCTTCGTCACTCACATTACAGAGCGCCTCCTGCAACCATGCCGCGTAATGCTGCCATTCGTCGGCCTGCGGCGGTTGGCTTTCCAGTTCCGTCAGCCACTCTGGATGCGCAATCACGCTGTCCTGCACAAAATCACTAAAAGTAAGTACTGACTTCGCCTGTGCGCTAAGTGATTCCTCGGCTAAAGGCTCTGGCAGCCGCTCAACAACGGTCTGCCAGTACTGCTGTAACGGTGAAGAGAGCGGCTTCATAAGCGATTTTATCCTTGCCTGATTAACGTTTTCCGCTGTGCAACCAGAACGGTTCCTGATTGTTTGCCTCATTACGGAAATGTTCAATTTCGATGCGTTGCCCGGTCGCAATAGCGTGATGCAGCCCCTGCCAGTTCTCCAGCCAGGCTTGCGCGACGACAGGATCATAGTAACCCGCCAGCAACAGTATTGAGTCAATATCACGCGTCAGGCGTGGCAACTGGTCACGGTAGCGATCGCCTAACGGCTGGCAGAAAACGCTTTTCAGTTCAGCGGCATGGCGGGAAAGATGGATATCGGCAAAGCGTTTGAAGGAGTCGCTGATTTTGCCCTGCGCTTTGGCATCTAAAAATGGCTGCCATGCTTTGCTTACCAACCATTCGGTCAACGCCAGCTTCGCCATTGCCGTTTCGGTAGAGTAGACCGCCGTCACGGCAGACACCGCAGAAGCAATGGTCGCCTCGCATTGAGTCAGCAGATCACGTAAGTGAGTGCTCGCTTTACGCGGCACAATACCACCGAACAGCATCAGCGTATGACGGACCAGGCTAATGGCTGCCAGCACCTGTTCTTTCGCCGCATCGTTGCCGCGTACCCACAGTTCTTCATGATACTGCCATTGCGCTAACGCCAGCTCGAGCGCCGCTTCCAGCCCCTGTTCCACATCGGCTTTTGCCGCAACATGCAAAATGGTGGTCGGTTTGATTTCACGCGCCGGATTGCCCTGCGCCAGATGATAGCCACGCGCCGCTTTGCTCAGGCTGCCCTGGCGTAATCCGGTTTGCGATACCAGTTGGTTCGCCAGTTTCAGCACCGCGCGCGTGTCGCCGCTAAGCAGTTCCAGTTCCAGCTCACAGATAGGTTCAGCAAATTCACCCGCTTTCACTTCCCCCTGGTCGAGGGCGATTTCAATTTGGCTACCATCGACCGCCACCAGCCATTTTTCGCGATAAAAATCGGTGCTGAACAGCGGCTGCACGCGGGAGGCGAGATCGGCGGGCAATTCGCCGTTCGGCCAGACTTCCGTCGGTAACTGCGCCAGGTCGAGCGTCGGTTCGCTCAACGCCACGTTATATTCCGGGCGCTGATGTAAGCCGCCTGTCACTCTTCCTGCAACTTTCATGGTCATCTCATAGCGACCGTTTTCGCCACGAATACGTAAGCCCATATCGTGCCCACGCAGCCAGTTATCCGGCGTTTCGTAGTAAATATTCAGCAACTGCACGGGGTCATGGTGCTCGCCGCCCAGCGTATTGAGATGGTCACGCAACGCCTCAACGGCACTGTGATTAACAATAAACTTTAATTCGATTTCCTGAGCCATGGCCTTTACTTATCGGTTATGTCACATAAGTGACGATGAACGGCGAACTTAATGCGATCTTTTTTGTCAGTAGATAGTATTTTGCGCCAAATTGCCATGCAACGGGCAATTTGACGGGCGTAAAAGTTTGAAGCAGTGGCAAGACCTGACACAGAGGATTCCGATTGATGTCGAATGCTTTGCGTAGCGACACTGATGCCACTACTATCGTTCCACTTTCCATGACAATAACGACAGCCTGATGCCAAAATTACGCCTGATCGGATTAACTTTACTCGCACTTAGCGCGACTGCCGTCTCACACGCTGAAGAAACGCGCTATGTTTCCGACGAACTGAATACCTGGGTCCGCAGCGGTCCGGGAGATCATTATCGCCTCGTGGGCACGGTTAACGCCGGCGAGGAAGTGACCTTATTACAAACTGACGCCAACACCAATTATGCCCAGGTGAAAGACAGCTCTGGCCGTACCGCCTGGATCCCGTTGAAACAACTTAGCACTGAGCCAAGCCTGCGCTCCCGTGTGCCAGATCTGGAAAATCAGGTCAAAACCCTGACCGATAAACTCACCAATATCGATAACACCTGGAATCAGCGCACCGCAGAAATGCAGCAAAAAGTGGCGCAGAGCGACAGCGTGATCAACGGGTTAAAAGAAGAAAATCAGAAACTGAAAAACGAGCTGATTGTCGCGCAGAAAAAGGTCGATGCCGCCAGCGTACAGCTGGATGACAAACAGCGCACCATCATCATGCAATGGTTTATGTATGGCGGTGGCGTGCTGGGGCTTGGCTTGCTGCTCGGTCTGGTACTGCCGCACCTGATCCCAAGCCGCAAACGCAAAGATCGCTGGATGAACTAAATCGCCTTCTTCGTTGCACTGTCTTATTATTAGGAATTGTGTATTTGACGAAGGGATGATGGCGTGAAGATTTATCTGGTCGGTGGTGCTGTTCGGGATGCATTGTTAGGGCTACCGGTCAAAGACAGAGATTGGGTGGTGGTCGGCAGTACGCCACAGGAGATGCTCGACGCGGGCTACCAGCAGGTAGGCCGCGATTTTCCTGTGTTTCTGCATCCGCAAACGCATGAAGAGTATGCGCTGGCACGTACCGAACGGAAATCCGGTTCCGGTTACACCGGTTTTACTTGCTATGCCGCACCGGATGTCACGCTGGAAGATGATCTTAAGCGTCGCGATCTGACCATTAATGCGCTGGCCCAGGACGATAACGGCGAGATTATCGACCCGTACAACGGTCTGGGCGATCTGCAAAATCGTCTGTTGCGCCATGTTTCCCCCGCTTTTGGCGAAGATCCGTTACGCGTATTGCGCGTGGCGCGTTTTGCTGCGCGTTATGCCCACCTCGGTTTTCGTATTGCCGATGAAACTCTGGCGTTGATGCGCGAGATGACCCATGCGGGTGAACTGGAACACCTGACGCCTGAACGGGTATGGAAAGAGACGGAAAGCGCCCTCACCACCCGCAATCCACAGGTGTTCTTCCAGGTACTGCGCGATTGCGGCGCACTGCGCGTTTTATTCCCGGAAATTGACGCACTGTTTGGCGTTCCGGCCCCTGCCAAGTGGCATCCGGAAATCGATACGGGTATTCATACCTTAATGACGCTCTCAATGGCGGCGATGCTGAGTCCGCAGGTCGATGTCCGTTTCGCAACTTTATGCCACGATCTCGGTAAAGGGCTGACGCCGCCAGAACTCTGGCCGCGTCATCATGGTCATGGCCCGGCGGGTGTTAAGTTAGTGGAACAACTATGCCAGCGTCTGCGCGTGCCAAATGAAATTCGCGATTTAGCCAGACTGGTGGCTGAGTTTCACGATCTCATCCACACCTTCCCAATGCTGAACCCAAAAACCATCGTCAAATTATTTGATTCCATCGATGCCTGGCGTAAACCGCAGCGTGTCGAGCAACTGGCGCTGACCAGCGAGGCTGACGTGCGCGGCAGAACCGGTTTTGAATCAGCGGACTACCCGCAAGGCCGCTGGTTGCGCGAAGCCTGGGAAGTGGCGCAGTCAGTGCCGACAAAAGCCGTCGTTGAAGCGGGATTTAAAGGTGTGGAGATTCGCGAGGAGCTGACCCGACGGCGGATTGCGGCGGTAGCCAGCTGGAAGGAACAACGTTGCCCAAAGCCTGAATGAGTATTGGGCATTTTGCCGGATGCGGCGTAAACGCCTTATCCGGCTACATGTCAACGACAGTTGTAGGCCTGATAAGACGCGCAAGCGTCGCATCAGGCGTTGATTGCCGGATGCGGCGTGAACGCCTTATTCGGCCTACGCAATCGTTGACAACGCCAAGCATCCGACACTATTCCTCAATTAAAAGAACACGACATACACCGCAGCCGCCACAATAAAGCGATAAATGGCGAACGGGATAAACGAAATGCGCTTAATCAATTGCAGGAAGGTTTTAATCGCTATCAGCGCCACCACAAAAGCGGTGATAAACCCAACGGCAAACATCGGGATATCGCCGCTTGTCAGGAAGCCCCAGCTTTTGTAGAGATCGAGCGCCGTTGCGCCCATCATCATCGGCACCGCCAGCAGGAACGAAAACTCGGAAGCAGCGTAACGGCTCACCCCCATCAGCATCCCACCTGAAATGGTCGCCCCGGAACGGGAGAAACCCGGCCACAGCGCCAGACACTGGAAACAGCCAATCATAAATGCCTGACGATAGGTCATATCATCAAGACCCGGCGCACGCGGCTCTTTCGGCTTCAGGCATTCGGCGGCAATCAGCAACAAACCGCCAACGACCAGCGCATACATCACATTTATCGGGTTAAACAATGACTTAATCGTGTCGTGGAACAACAGCCCCAATACCACCGCCGGAATCATCCCCAGCAAAATGTGGATCAGCGTTAAACGACCTTTGCTTTCACCTTCGTGCTGCAACGGGCGGCCAAAGTGGATGCCAATCAGGCCAAACAGACGCCGCCAGAACATCACTACTACCGCCAGAATTGATCCTAACTGGATCACAACTTCAAAGGTTTTCGCCGTGTCGCCCTCAAACCCCAACAAGTGACCGACAATAATCATATGGCCCGTGCTGGATACCGGCAGAAATTCTGTCAATCCTTCGACCACACCCAATATTGCCGCTATCAGCAGCGAGTGCATATCGCTCATCAATAAACCCCTAAATTATTAAAATGTACCGCTTGTCCGAACTACTGCGTATGACCAGGTTATAACCGTTTGGTTTAACAGCTGTAAAATTAATTATTTTCTTTCAGATTATTGCCACGCTCAATGATTACGCCAACATTCGCCGCCCGCGCCACTGCGCCTGGCTTGCTGAGTTTGATACGCACCCACGGCGAGTTGAAGCGTGCTAACAGCAGCTCCGCCACCTCTTCAGCCACGCGTTCCACCAGCGCAAAACGCGCCCCCTCGACGTGGCTGACCACCGTTTCTGCAATGTCAGCGTAACTGAGGCAATCCGCCACATCATCACTTTTCGCCGCTTTACGGTTATCCCACGCCATTTCGATATCGAACACTAACTTCTGTTCGATGGTCTGTTCCCAGTCGTAAACACCAATAGTGGTGATTACCGAAAGTTGCTCTATAAATACAATATCCATCACGTCCTGCCTGCTTTTTGGCTAACCGGATACCACTTCCGGCGAAATGTGCGTATTATCCACAGATTCATCGTTGAACACGAATTTTCAAAACGGAACAGCTTATGAGTGCAATCGCGCCTGGAATGATCCTCATCGCGTACCTCTGCGGCTCCATTTCCAGTGCCATTCTGGTTTGCCGCTTGTGTGGGCTGCCCGATCCGCGAACCAGCGGCTCCGGCAATCCAGGCGCAACCAATGTGTTACGTATCGGTGGCAAGGGAGCAGCCGTAGCAGTACTGATTTTCGACGTTCTGAAAGGAATGTTGCCCGTCTGGGGCGCGTATGAATTAGGTGTCAGCCCCTTCTGGCTAGGCTTAATTGCCATCGCCGCCTGTCTTGGACACATCTGGCCCGTTTTCTTCGGATTTAAAGGAGGAAAAGGCGTTGCTACCGCTTTTGGTGCCATCGCACCCATTGGCTGGGATCTCACCGGAGTAATGGCGGGAACCTGGTTACTGACCGTGCTATTGAGCGGATACTCGTCGCTGGGAGCGATTGTCAGTGCACTGATTGCTCCGTTTTATGTCTGGTGGTTTAAGCCACAATTCACCTTCCCGGTTTCGATGCTCTCTTGCCTGATCCTGCTGCGTCATCATGACAACATCCAACGTCTGTGGCGTCGTCAGGAGACAAAAATCTGGACGAAATTCAAAAGAAAGCGCGAAAAGGATCCCGAGTGATTTCTGGTGGATCTACATGACCTGATAGCCTTCATCGGGCTTGCCCAGCCGTTGCTGGCACCATGCCGCCAGAAATTCCACGCAGACACGTAATTTCATGCTGCGATAGAGCGGCTCCCGGTAAACAGCCCAGATATTGGCGCTTTGTGCATACTCTGGCAATACTTGCACCAGTTTGCCACTCTCCAGAAACGGCAACACATCCCACTCGGAACGCAGCATAATCCCTTTGCCCTCCAGCGCCCATTGCAGCACAATCTCGCCGCTATTGGAGGAAAGATGCCCGCTTACCTTCACCGATTTTTTCTCCTGACCGTTCCCCAACTCCCATATTCCATGGGTCATATCGCGCTCTTTGGTCACCAGACAGTCATGACGACTTAATTCCTGTAGGGATTGTGGCTGCGGATATTTTTGCAGATACTCAGGTGCTGCGCATAATATTCTTTTATTTTTTGTCAAAAGATGCGCAATATAATAATCAGGAATTTCGTCATTAATACGAATATCCAGATCAATATTATCCTGCACTAAATCAATTTGCCGATCGAACAATTCAAAATGCACCTGTAACTCAGGATAATTGCGCATCAGTTCGGTAATAGCTGGCGCAATATGGCTGCGCCCAAAACCAAAACTGCAACCAATACGAATCATCCCCTCCGGGCGCGTTTTGATTTGCGTGACGTCATCGACCAGTCGCTGATATTGGGTGAGGATTTCCAACGCATGTTCGTAACAACGTTGGCCACTTTCAGTCAGCGCCACGCCGCGAGCGGAGCGGTTCAGCAGCGTTGTTGCCAGCGTATTTTCAAGGATTTGGATCCGCTTGGTGACAAATGCAGGCGTCTGCCCAAGCGTCGCCGCTGCGGCGCTAAAACTCCCGCTGTGAACGATTTCTACCAGTACCTGCAAGTCTTTGGCTAAAGGCCAGCTATTCAGCATCGTTAATTATCCGCAGTTGTGATAAGCGCAGTGTATTTCGCAAAACATTGCCATTCCCTGCTCTGGCGCAATATTCATTCTTATTTTCGCGTTGATTCACGAACTGTTAATTACATATTCACGGTGGCAAAAAATATAAAACCACATTTTTAGTGGTAGTTTGTGGCGGTGAATTTTTCCAGACAAATACAAAAACTGGAGTTGCCATGATGAGCGAAAGTAATAAGCAACAGGCAGTGAATAAGTTGACAGAGATTGTCGCTAACTTTACCGCCATGATTTCTACCCGAATGCCTGATGACGTGGTGGATAAACTAAAACAGCTAAAGGATGCCGAAACGTCGTCGATGGGGAAAATTATCTACCATACGATGTTCGACAACATGCAAAAAGCGATTGACCTGAATCGTCCTGCCTGTCAGGACACCGGGGAGATTATGTTCTTCGTTAAAGTCGGTTCCCGCTTCCCACTGCTTGGCGAGCTGCAAAGCATACTCAAACAAGCCGTGGAAGAGGCAACCGTCAAAGCGCCACTACGTCACAATGCGGTAGAAATTTTTGACGAAGTAAACACCGGCAAAAATACCGGTAGCGGCGTACCGTGGGTCACCTGGGACATCATCCCCGACAATGACGATGCGGAAATCGAAGTTTACATGGCAGGCGGCGGCTGCACGCTACCTGGCCGCTCGAAAGTGTTAATGCCGTCAGAAGGCTACGAAGGCGTGGTGAAATTCGTCTTCGAAAATATCTCCACCCTCGCCGTAAACGCCTGTCCACCGGTACTGGTGGGCGTGGGCATCGCCACCTCGGTGGAAACCGCCGCCGTACTCTCGCGTAAAGCCATTTTGCGCCCGATTGGCAGCCGCCATCCCAATCCAAAAGCGGCAGAACTGGAGCTACGCCTGGAAGAAGGACTCAACCGTCTGGGGATTGGTCCACAAGGGCTGACCGGCAACAGTTCAGTGATGGGCGTACATATCGAATCTGCCGCCCGCCATCCGTCAACCATCGGCGTTGCTGTCTCTACCGGCTGCTGGGCGCATCGTCGCGGCACGCTGCTGGTTCATGCCGATCTCACCTTTGAAAATCTGTCTCACACCCGGAGCGCGTTATGAAAAAGATCCTGACAACCCCGATCAAAGCTGAAGATCTGCAAGATATTCGCGTCGGCGATGTGATCTACCTGACCGGTACGCTGGTGACCTGCCGCGACGTTTGTCACCGCCGTTTGATCGAACTGAAACGTCCGATCCCTTACGATCTCAACGGCAAAGCGATTTTCCACGCTGGCCCCATCGTGCGCAAAAACGGCGACAAATGGGAGATGGTCTCCGTCGGCCCGACAACCAGTATGCGTATGGAAAGTTTTGAACGTGAATTTATTGAGCAGACCGGCGTGAAACTGGTGGTTGGCAAAGGTGGTATGGGGCCGCTGACCGAAGAAGGCTGCCAGAAATTCAAGGCGCTACATGTGATTTTCCCGGCAGGCTGCGCGGTGCTGGCGGCAACCCAGGTGGAAGAGATTGAAGAAGTGCACTGGACAGAGCTCGGAATGCCGGAGTCACTGTGGGTCTGCCGGGTCAAAGAGTTCGGCCCGCTGATTGTCTCTATTGATACCCACGGCAACAACCTGATAGCCGAAAACAAAAAGCTGTTCGCCGAACGCCGCGATCCCATCGTGGAAGAGATCTGCGAGCACGTCCATTACATCAAATAACCCTCCCGGAGAGGCTCACCCCTCTCCTTTTTCGCAGGCATAACACGATGAAACCTTCCACTGAATGGTGGCGATATCTTGCGCCGCTGGCGGTCATCGCCATTATTGCTCTACTTCCGGTTCCCGCAGGGCTGGAGAACCATACCTGGCTCTACTTTGCCGTTTTTACTGGCGTGATCGTTGGACTGATCCTCGAACCCGTGCCGGGTGCCGTGGTGGCGATGGTGGGTATATCCATCATCGCCATACTCTCTCCCTGGCTGCTGTTCAGCCCGGAGCAGCTCGCTCAGCCAGGCTTTAAATTCACTGCAAAATCCCTCTCGTGGGCCGTTTCCGGTTTTTCTAATTCGGTTATCTGGCTGATTTTCGCCGCCTTTATGTTTGGCACAGGCTATGAAAAAACCGGGCTTGGACGCCGCATTGCGCTGATTCTGGTGAAAAAGATGGGGCATCGTACGCTGTTTCTCGGCTATGCGGTGATGTTCTCCGAGCTGATCCTGGCACCTGTAACACCGTCCAACTCGGCGCGTGGTGCGGGGATTATCTATCCCATCATCCGTAACCTGCCACCGCTCTATCAATCACAACCAAACGACAGCAGTTCACGCAGCATTGGCTCGTACATCATGTGGATGGGGATTGTTGCCGACTGCGTGACCAGCGCCATTTTCCTGACGGCGATGGCACCAAACTTGCTGTTAATTGGACTGATGAAAAGCGCATCTCACGCCACGCTGAGTTGGGGCGACTGGTTCCTCGGGATGTTGCCGCTCAGCATTTTACTGGTTCTGCTGGTTCCCTGGCTGGCTTACGTGCTGTACCCGCCGGTGCTGAAGTCTGGCGATCAGGTGCCGCGCTGGGCAGAGACGGAACTGCAGGCAATGGGCCCGCTCTGTTCGCGTGAAAAACGGATGCTGGGGCTGATGGTAGGCGCGCTGGTGCTGTGGATTTTCGGCGGTGATTATATCGATGCCGCGATGGTCGGTTACAGCGTGGTGGCACTGATGCTGCTTCTGCGCATTATCAGTTGGGACGACATTGTCAGTAATAAAGCGGCGTGGAACGTTTTCTTCTGGCTGGCCTCGCTTATCACCCTCGCCACCGGACTCAACAACACCGGTTTTATTAGCTGGTTTGGCAAACTGTTAGCAGGCAGCTTAAGTGGTTATTCGCCGACGATGGTGATGGTGGCATTGATTGTGGTGTTTTATCTACTGCGCTACTTTTTCGCCAGCGCCACGGCGTATACCTCCGCCCTCGCACCGATGATGATCGCCGCCGCGCTGGCGATGCCGGAAATCCCGCTGCCGGTGTTCTGCCTGATGGTTGGCGCGGCAATTGGTCTGGGGAGCATTCTTACACCATACGCCACCGGACCCAGTCCGATTTACTACGGTAGTGGTTATCTGCCAACGGCGGATTACTGGCGACTGGGGGCGATTTTTGGGCTGATATTCCTCGTATTGCTGGTGATTACCGGCTTACTGTGGATGCCCGTGGTGTTGCTTTAAGTAAGGACGGTGCCGGAAATTGCTCTCCGGCACCCGATAGTTTTACGCGGCCGGTAACTCCGCCAGCGGCCAGCGCGGACGCACGCTAACGCCGAGATCCGCCGTCGCGCCTGCTTTAAACCGCACCATTCCGGCATAGGCGATCATCGCGCCGTTATCAGTACAAAACTCCGGACGCGCGTAGAACACTTCGCCGCGGCGTTTTTTCATCATTTCAGCCAGCTTCGCCCGTAACGTACGGTTAGCACTCACGCCGCCTGCCATGACCAGTCGCTTAAAGCCAGTCTGAGCCAACGCTCGCTTGCACTTAATCATCAGCGTATCGACCACCGCATCTTCAAAGGCGCGGGCGATATCAGCACGCGTCTGGTCGTCGGTGCCGTTGTCACGAATGGTATTTGCCGCGAAGGTTTTCAGACCGGAGAAGCTGAAATCCAGCCCCGGACGGTCGGTCATCGGACGCGGGAAGACAAAGCGCCCGGCAGTACCCTGAGCCGCCATTTTCGACAGTAACGGTCCGCCAGGATAATCCAGCCCCAGCAGCTTCGCGGTTTTATCAAACGCTTCACCGGCGGCATCATCGATAGACTCGCCGAGCAGCTCGTACTGACCAATGCCAGTCACGCTGATTAACTGCGTATGACCGCCGGAAACAAGCAGCGCAACAAACGGAAATTCCGGCGGGTTATCTTCCAGCATCGGCGCTAACAGATGCCCTTCCATATGGTGTACAGGGATCGCCGGAACGTCCCAGGCAAACGCCAGAGAACGCCCCACGGTCGCGCCAACCAGTAGCGCGCCGACTAATCCAGGGCCTGCGGTATAGGCCACAGCATCAATGTCTTTTGCCGTTAAACCAGACTCCTTTAGCGCCGCCTGAATCAACGGTACGGTTTTACGCACATGATCGCGGGAGGCCAGTTCAGGCACGACGCCGCCGTAGTCAGCGTGCAATTTCACCTGACTATACAATTGGTTGGCTAACAAACCTTTTTCATCGTCGTAAATGGCGATGCCGGTTTCATCGCAGGAAGTTTCAATACCCAGTACACGCATGACTTGTTTTACCTCGCTTTATTACCGCGCAGTGTAGGACCAATGCGGGTTGATGTAAAACTTTGTTCGCCCCTGGAGAAAGCCTCGTGTATACTCCTCACCCTTATAAAAGTCCCTTTCAAAAAAGGCCGCGGTGCTTTACAAAGCAGCAGCAATTGCAGTAAAATTCCGCACCATTTTGAAATAAGCTGGCGTTGATGCCAGCGGCAAACCGAATTAATCAAAGGTGAGAGGCACATGCCGGTAATTAAAGTACGTGAAAACGAGCCGTTCGACGTAGCTCTGCGTCGCTTCAAGCGTTCCTGCGAAAAAGCAGGTGTTCTGGCGGAAGTTCGTCGTCGTGAGTTCTATGAAAAACCGACTACCGAACGTAAGCGCGCTAAAGCTTCTGCAGTGAAACGTCACGCGAAGAAACTGGCTCGCGAAAACGCACGCCGCACTCGTCTGTACTAATTCCCCGAGAGCGTTGCTCTCCGATCAGACCGAGTTGTAGTTGTAAGGCCGTGCTTCCGAAAGGAATGCGCGGCTTATTTTCGTTTATGAATTGCTAAAAATCGGGGCCTATGGCTGGACGAATCCCACGCGTATTCATTAATGATCTGCTGGCACGCACTGACATCGTCGATCTGATCGATGCCCGTGTGAAGCTGAAAAAGCAGGGCAAGAATTTCCACGCGTGTTGTCCATTCCACAACGAGAAAACCCCGTCCTTCACCGTTAACGGTGAGAAACAGTTTTACCACTGCTTTGGATGTGGCGCGCACGGCAACGCGATCGACTTCCTGATGAACTACGACAAGCTCGAGTTCGTCGAAACGGTCGAAGAGCTGGCAGCAATGCACAATCTTGAAGTGCCATTTGAAGCAGGCAGCGGCCCCAGCCAGATCGAGCGCCATCAGAGGCAAACGCTTTATCAGTTGATGGACGGTCTGAATACGTTTTACCAACAATCTTTACAACAACCTGTTGCCACGTCTGCGCGCCAGTATCTGGAAAAACGCGGATTAAGCCACGAGGTTATCGCTCGCTTTGCGATTGGTTTTGCGCCCCCCGGCTGGGACAACGTCCTGAAGCGGTTTGGCGGCAATCCAGAAAATCGCCAGTCATTGATTGATGCGGGGATGTTGGTCACTAACGATCAGGGACGCAGTTACGATCGTTTCCGCGAGCGGGTGATGTTCCCCATTCGCGATAAACGCGGTCGGGTGATTGGTTTTGGCGGGCGCGTGCTGGGCAACGATACCCCCAAATACCTGAACTCGCCGGAAACAGACATTTTCCATAAAGGCCGCCAGCTTTACGGTCTTTATGAAGCGCAGCAGGATAACGCTGAACCCAATCGTCTGCTTGTGGTCGAAGGCTATATGGACGTGGTGGCGCTGGCGCAATACGGCATTAATTACGCCGTTGCGTCGTTAGGTACGTCAACCACCGCCGATCACATACAACTGTTGTTCCGCGCGACCAACAATGTCATTTGCTGTTATGACGGCGACCGTGCAGGCCGCGATGCCGCCTGGCGAGCGCTGGAAACGGCGCTGCCTTACATGACAGACGGCCGTCAGCTACGCTTTATGTTTTTGCCTGATGGCGAAGACCCTGACACGCTAGTACGAAAAGAAGGTAAAGAAGCGTTTGAAGCGCGGATGGAGCAGGCGATGCCACTCTCCGCATTTCTGTTTAACAGTCTGATGCCGCAAGTTGATCTGAGTACCCCTGACGGGCGCGCACGTTTGAGTACGCTGGCACTACCATTGATATCGCAAGTGCCGGGCGAAACGCTGCGAATATATCTTCGTCAGGAATTAGGCAACAAATTAGGCATACTTGATGACAGCCAGCTTGAACGATTAATGCCAAAAGCGGCAGAGAGCGGCGTTTCTCGCCCTGTTCCGCAGCTAAAACGCACGACCATGCGTATACTTATAGGGTTGCTGGTGCAAAATCCAGAATTAGCGACGTTGGTCCCGCCGCTTGAGAATCTGGATGAAAATAAGCTCCCTGGACTTGGCTTATTCAGAGAACTGGTCAACACTTGTCTCTCCCAGCCAGGTCTGACCACCGGGCAACTTTTAGAGCACTATCGTGGTACAAATAATGCTGCCACCCTTGAAAAACTGTCGATGTGGGACGATATAGCAGATAAGAATATTGCTGAGCAAACCTTCACCGACTCACTCAACCATATGTTTGATTCGCTGCTTGAACTGCGCCAGGAAGAGTTAATCGCTCGTGAGCGCACGCATGGTTTAAGCAACGAAGAACGCCTGGAGCTCTGGACATTAAACCAGGAGCTGGCGAAAAAGTGATTTAACGGCTTAAGTGCCGAAGAGCGATCGGGAAGCCCCCGACAGCCGCACTGAGAGGCAGCGGCAAATATATAAGTACGCCCTCGTAATTATCGTTGGCGGTAAACAACCGTTGGATTTCAGCGTTAACGGCTGAAGGACATCGGGTCAATCGCCCAACACCAACCTCATGAAATAAGTGTGGATACCGTCTTATGGAGCAAAACCCGCAGTCACAGCTGAAACTTCTTGTCACCCGTGGTAAGGAGCAAGGCTATCTGACCTATGCCGAGGTCAATGACCATCTGCCGGAAGATATCGTCGATTCAGATCAGATCGAAGACATCATCCAAATGATCAACGACATGGGCATTCAGGTGATGGAAGAAGCACCGGATGCCGATGATCTGATGCTGGCTGAAAACACCGCGGACGAAGATGCTGCCGAAGCCGCCGCGCAGGTGCTTTCCAGCGTGGAATCTGAAATCGGGCGCACGACTGACCCGGTACGCATGTACATGCGTGAAATGGGCACCGTTGAACTGTTGACCCGCGAAGGCGAAATTGACATCGCTAAGCGTATTGAAGACGGGATCAACCAGGTTCAATGCTCCGTTGCTGAATATCCGGAAGCGATCACCTATCTGCTGGAACAGTACGATCGTGTTGAAGCAGAAGAAGCGCGTCTGTCCGATCTGATCACCGGCTTTGTTGACCCGAACGCAGAAGAAGATCTGGCACCTACCGCCACTCACGTCGGTTCTGAGCTTTCCCAGGAAGATCTGGACGATGACGAAGATGAAGACGAAGAAGATGGCGATGACGACAGCGCCGATGATGACAACAGCATCGACCCGGAACTGGCTCGCGAAAAATTTGCGGAACTACGCGCTCAGTACGTTGTAACGCGTGACACCATCAAAGCGAAAGGTCGCAGTCACGCTACCGCTCAGGAAGAGATCCTGAAACTGTCTGAAGTATTCAAACAGTTCCGCCTGGTGCCGAAGCAGTTTGACTACCTGGTCAACAGCATGCGCGTCATGATGGACCGCGTTCGTACGCAAGAACGTCTGATCATGAAGCTCTGCGTTGAGCAGTGCAAAATGCCGAAGAAAAACTTCATTACCCTGTTTACCGGCAACGAAACCAGCGATACCTGGTTCAACGCGGCAATTGCGATGAACAAGCCGTGGTCGGAAAAACTGCACGATGTCTCTGAAGAAGTGCATCGCGCCCTGCAAAAACTGCAGCAGATTGAAGAAGAAACCGGCCTGACCATCGAGCAGGTTAAAGATATCAACCGTCGTATGTCCATCGGTGAAGCGAAAGCCCGCCGTGCGAAGAAAGAGATGGTTGAAGCGAACTTACGTCTGGTTATTTCTATCGCTAAGAAATACACCAACCGTGGCTTGCAGTTCCTTGACCTGATTCAGGAAGGCAACATCGGTCTGATGAAAGCGGTTGATAAATTCGAATACCGCCGTGGTTACAAGTTCTCCACCTACGCAACCTGGTGGATCCGTCAGGCGATCACCCGCTCTATCGCGGATCAGGCGCGCACCATCCGTATTCCGGTGCATATGATTGAGACCATCAACAAGCTCAACCGTATTTCTCGCCAGATGCTGCAAGAGATGGGCCGTGAACCGACGCCGGAAGAACTGGCTGAACGTATGCTGATGCCGGAAGACAAGATCCGCAAAGTGCTGAAGATCGCCAAAGAGCCAATCTCCATGGAAACGCCGATCGGTGATGATGAAGATTCGCATCTGGGGGATTTCATCGAGGATACCACCCTCGAGCTGCCGCTGGATTCTGCGACCACCGAAAGCCTGCGTGCGGCAACGCACGACGTGCTGGCTGGCCTGACCGCGCGTGAAGCAAAAGTTCTGCGTATGCGTTTCGGTATCGATATGAACACCGACCACACGCTGGAAGAAGTGGGTAAACAGTTCGACGTTACCCGCGAACGTATCCGTCAGATCGAAGCGAAGGCGCTGCGCAAACTGCGTCACCCGAGCCGTTCTGAAGTGCTGCGTAGCTTCCTGGACGATTAATCGGTAGGCCGGATCAGGCGTTACGCCGCACCCGGCACTAGGCCCTCTGCACAAACGCCACCTTTTCGGTGGCGTTTTTTATCGCCCACGCACTACCAGCGCCTGGTCCAGCTCGCGATACGCTTCAACCAGTTTCTCCAGTGAAACGCGACTTAAACCGCTGGGATTTGGCAGCACCCAAATCTGCGTCGAACCAATGGTGAGCGTTTGTTTCCCCCACTGTGCACCGCGCTGGCTGAATCCCTGTTCATATGCTTGTTTGCCCAGAATCGCCAACGCCTGCGGCTGATAATCTTCAATTTTTTCAATCAGCTTACGCCCGCCTGCGTGTAGCTCCTGCTTTGAAACTTCATTGGCTTGCACCGTTGGACGGTCTACCAGTTTGGTGACGCCACAACGATAATCCAGCAGATGCTGTGCCTCCTGCGGCTTCAACTGACGGTCGGTAAACCCGGCCTGATATATCACCTTCCAGAAGCGATTTGCCGGATGAGCAAAGGGAAAACCAGTCCCGGCGGATGAAAGCCCAGGGTTGATACCGCAAAACACGACCCGTAACCCTGGAGCCAAAATATCCTCAACCATATTTACTCCTTTCTAACATCACCAGGAAAAGTATAACGGATTGAAAATACATTGTTTATAAAAACAGCAGGCGCGCGGTAATGGCTGGATTGCGACACGGAGTTACTTTATAATCCGCTACCATGGCCCCTTAGCTCAGTGGTTAGAGCAGGCGACTCATAATCGCTTGGTCGCTGGTTCAAGTCCAGCAGGGGCCACCAGATATAGCAAAGGCTGACGAGAAATCGTCAGCCTTTTTCTTTTTATATATCAGTTACTTTGCGTGCCAGTAAGCCGCTGCACGTACCCGCTGTAGGTCATACTGTTCCGCTTCAAAGCGGCGGCTTAAATTCTTAACGACTTTACCTTCGCCGGTTATCCAGATGAAGTAATCATCGGCAGGGATTTGCATCTGCGCCAGACGCACATCTACCGCCTGCTCATCATGTGCCAGCCATTCGATATTAAAACCATCAAGGTGCGCGAGATAATCCTGACAGGCGTTATCCCGCACGCTAACCAGCGCACTAACTTGCGGTTTAACGGCAAGTTTGCTCAACGTTTCCAGGCGGCGGCGCAATGCGGGCATTCCGGATTCATCGCAGACATACAGCTGATACGCGTAATCTTCCGGCACCACCAGCGAACCGCGCGGACCTGCCACCGTAAGTTTATCGCCCGGTTGCGCCTGCATCGCCCAGCCGCTGGCGACCCCACCGTCGTGAATAAAGAAATCAATCGCCAGTTCATGGCGTAGTTCGTCATACAGCGGCGTATAGTCACGCGACGGTGGGCGTGGTCCTTCCGGCCAGACGATGCCCTCTTCCGTTACCGTTGGCGGCACAAAGTGAGCGTCAGGTTGAGGAAAGAAGAGTTTGCTGTGATCGTCAAAGCCACGCGATGTAAAACCGTCCAGCGCCTCGCCGCCGAGGACAATGCGCTGAAAACCGGCGCTGATGCGCTCAACGCGTAACACAGTCAGTTCACGGAAGCGCAGATCATTGCGAACGCGCTGCGGGTAGCGGGGGGTGTTATTCATTGTTATCGCCTTCGTGATGGTAATCAGATATATCTAAATAAAACTCGCAAATGATAATGATTGTTAATCATGATAAATGCAAGCGATTTGTAGAACTGATATGTCTATAGTCTGATAAGACGAACCGCCTCTTCTCAGGCATCATTACTCAACGCCGGATGCGGCGTGAACGCCTTATCCGGCCTACGTGTGAGATGAGTCCACGTTTAAAAATCATTTTTACACTTGCAAGAACGCTCATATCAGATATAAATTAGATATATCTAATTAAGCAAAAGGAGGCTGATATGAGCCATCATCACGAAGGGTGTTGTAAACATGAAGGCCAGCCACGCCATGAGGGCTGCTGCAAAGGTGAGAAGTCAGAACACGAGCACTGCGGACACGGTCACCAGCATGAACACGGTCAATGCTGCGGTGGTCGCCACGGTCGCGGCGGCGGTCGTCGGCAACGTTTCTTTGGTCACGGTGAATTGCGTCTGGTGATTCTGGATATTCTCTCGCGCGATGACAGCCACGGTTACGAATTGATTAAAGCGATTGAGAATCTAACCCAGGGGAATTACACCCCAAGCCCGGGCGTCATCTACCCAACGCTGGATTTTCTGCAGGAGCAGTCGCTGATTACCATCCGCGAAGAGGAAGGAGGTAAGAAGCAGATTGCGCTGACCGAACAAGGCGCGCAGTGGCTGGAAGAAAACCGCGAACAGGTGGAGATGATTGAAGAACGCATCAAAGCGCGTTGCGTTGGCGCGGCGCTGCGCCAGAACCCGCAAATGAAGCGGGCGCTGGATAATTTTAAAGCGGTGCTGGATTTACGCGTCAACCAGAGCGATATCAGTGATGCACAAATAAAAAAGATCATTGCGGTGATCGACCGCGCCGCTTTTGATATTACGCAACTGGATTAATCGCCGCATCCGCCAGTGGCGCGGTGCAATTGCCGGATGCGACGCTTGACGCGCCTTATCCGGCCTACACCCGCTACACACCCCGCAGGCCTGATAAGATGCGCCAGCATCGCATCAGGCATTGTGCTCCAACCGCCGGATCCGGCATACCGATTAATGCAGTACCGTCACCGCGTCTTCCAGTCGGCTGGCGCGGTGTTTCACCATCGCCGACACCTGCGCACTCTCTTCCACCAGCTCGGCATTTTTCTGGGTGATCAGGTTAAGCTCATCCACTGCACGGGTCAGGCTGGAAAGCCCATCGGCCTGTTCCAGCGTTGAATGGCTAATCTGGGCGATCAACTGGGTGACGTTTTTCACCTGTGCCACAATATCTTCCATCGTCCGTCCGGCGGCGTGTACCTGCTGCGAACCGGATTGCACCTTATCAGCACTGGCATCAATCAGCTTGCGAATATCGTTGGCAGCATTAGCGCTGCGGCTGGCTAAATGACGCACTTCCCCTGCCACCACTGCAAAACCTTTGCCCTGTTCGCCGGCACGCGCCGCTTCCACCGCCGCATTCAGGGCCAGAATATTGGTCTGAAACGCAATATCGTTAATCAGCGAAGTAATGGTGCCAATGCGCTGGGTACTGTCGGCGATATCGTCCATTGTCTTGATCACCGTGGTCATCGCCTCCCCACCCTGCACTGCCGCATTACTGGCGGTGATAGAAAGTTTATCGGCAGCCGACGCCGTGGCAGAGTTCTGTTTCACCGACGCCGCCATTTGGTTCATGGTCGCCACCGTTTGCTGAACGTTATCAACTGTCTGCTGGGTATGTTCGTTCAGTTCATCGGTGCCTTTCGCCAGCGTCTCACTGCCATTTCTGACACTGGACACCTGGCTTGAGACATCGTTAATTAGCCAACGGCACATCAGGCCAAGCTGCCCTACCGCGCGTAATGTCAGCCCCAGCTCATCGCTGCGATTCAGGTGCTCAACACTATTACGCTCTCCGGTCGCCACCTTCAGTGCCTGACGGGCGACATTTTCTATCGGGCGCACAATCTGCCATTCAAAACAAGCGCTTGCCAACAATACCACTAACACACAGAGGAAATACGTCACCACCGGGGCAGCAACAAACCAAAGCATGGCCGCCAGCAAGATAAACATCAGGGTCATCACGCCACGCGCCCGCCAGCGAAGCGGTAATGAAGGCAGTTTACCCAGCCAGCCTTTACGCACCACCAGGCCTTTATGAATACGCTTACTGGTACGTCCGGAGTTCAACGCTTTGTACAGCGGCTCCACCGCCGCGATCTCTTCATCCGTCGCCCGGGTACGAATCGACATATAGCCACTGATTTTTCCCTCGCGCACCATCGGTACCGCATTGGCCCGCACCCAATAATGGTCGCCATTTTTGCGGCGATTTTTCACGATGCCGCTCCAGGGCTCCCCTTTTTTCAGGGTGAACCACATATCCGCAAACGCCGCTTTTGGCATATCCGGGTGACGCACCATGTTGTGCGGCTGCCCTTGTAACTCTTGCAAGGTATAGCCGCTCACCTGCACAAAAGTGTCATTAGCATGAGTGATATAGCTTTGCAGATCGGTAGTGGACATCAGAGTGGTATCGTCCGCCAGCGGGGTATTTTGCTGGGTGACATACGGATGAGAAGACATGTTCGCGTCCTGTGCAGGTTATATGGTTGTTAACTTCTTGTCAGAGTTTATGTCGGCCCCGCTGCGGTTATCTTTAACCGATTAATTTGATTTAGATCGCAATTTGCGATTTAAACACAAATCTAATTCCTTGATTTAAAATACTTTCACTCTGTTACTATACGAAAACGTTAATTATCTTGCCCAAAAATCAGGCAATTATTGCCCTGAAAACGTGCATTTGCGCAGCAATCATCAAATCCATACCCGACAAAAACCGTGCAAAATAACAACAAATGTTAACAGATAGCATTAAATATTGCACAAATGATAACCGAATTTGTGTTTATCCCGATTTTCGCGATCGCAGCCGGAGTGGCGCAATCCCTGCAATACTTAAATCGGTATCATGTGATACGCGAGCCTCCGGAGCATATTTTGAACAGGTTACCTTCGAGCGCATCGGCTTTAGCGTGCAGCGCCCACGCCCTGAATCTCATTGAGAAGCGAACGCTGGATCATGAGGAGATGAAAGCACTTAACCGAGAGGTGATTGAATACTTCAAAGAGCATGTCAATCCGGGGTTTTTAGAGTATCGCAAATCTGTTACCGCCGGCGGGGATTACGGAGCCGTAGAGTGGCAAGCGGGAAGTTTAAATACGCTTGTCGACACCCAGGGCCAGGAGTTTATCGACTGCCTGGGAGGTTTTGGAATTTTCAACGTGGGGCACCGTAATCCAGTTGTGGTTTCCGCCGTACAGAATCAACTTGCGAAACAACCGCTGCACAGCCAGGAGCTGCTCGATCCGTTACGGGCGATGTTGGCGAAAACCCTTGCTGCGCTAACGCCCGGTAAACTGAAATACAGCTTCTTCTGTAATAGCGGCACCGAGTCCGTTGAAGCAGCGCTGAAGCTGGCGAAAGCTTACCAGTCACCGCGCGGCAAGTTTACTTTTATTGCCACCAGCGGCGCGTTCCACGGTAAATCACTTGGCGCGCTGTCGGCCACGGCGAAATCGACCTTCCGCAAACCGTTTATGCCGTTACTGCCGGGCTTCCGTCATGTGCCGTTTGGCAATATCGAAGCCATGCGCACGGCTCTTAACGAGTGCAAAAAAACCGGTGATGATGTGGCTGCGGTGATCCTCGAACCGATTCAGGGTGAAGGTGGCGTAATTCTGCCGCCGCCGGGCTATCTCACCGCCGTACGTAAGCTATGCGATGAGTTCGGCGCACTGATGATCCTCGATGAAGTACAAACGGGCATGGGGCGCACGGGCAAGATGTTCGCCTGCGAGCATGAGAACGTACAGCCGGATATCCTCTGCCTTGCCAAAGCGCTCGGCGGCGGCGTGATGCCGATTGGCGCGACCATCGCCACTGAAGAGGTGTTTTCAGTTCTGTTCGACAACCCATTCCTGCATACCACCACCTTTGGCGGCAACCCGCTGGCCTGTGCGGCGGCGCTGGCGACCATCAATGTGTTGCTGGAGCAGAACTTACCGGCTCAGGCTGAGCAAAAAGGCGATATGTTGCTGGACGGTTTCCGTCAACTGGCGCGGGAATATCCCGATCTGGTACAGGAAGCGCGTGGTAAAGGGATGTTGATGGCGATTGAGTTTGTTGATAACGAAATCGGCTATAACTTTGCCAGCGAGATGTTCCGCCAGCGCGTACTGGTGGCCGGAACGCTCAATAACGCCAAAACGATCCGCATTGAACCGCCACTGACACTGACCATTGAACAGTGTGAACTGGTGATCAAAGCGGCGCGTAAGGCGCTGGCGGCCATGCGAGTAAGTGTCGAAGAAGCGTAATATCAAATCGGATGGCGATACGACGTCGCCATCCGATCTTTTTATACGACGCGTACGCCCGCAGGCATCATCCGCTCCGGCGTTAACAGCACGCTTTCACTGCCGTCATCGGTTTCCGCACACAACAGCATGCATTCCGACGTTTCACCACGCATTTTCGCTTTTTGCAGATTGCATAAGACCACCACCGTTTTCCCCATCAGCTCTTCTTCGCTGTAGTACGGCACCAGGCTGGTCACGGTTTGCAGCGTTTTTTGCCCCACATCAACCTGTACGATGTACAGCTTGTCGGCGTTTTCATGGCGTTTCACTTCCACAATCTTTCCGACGCGCATTTCCAGACGTGCAAAATCAGCGTAAGCCACGGTTTCCATTGCTTCCTCCCTTCGAGTAAAATTTTACTAAACTATAGCAAAAGTTTTTCTCAATCCTGTAGGCTAAAAATGGAGAATGCAGGCGTGATCACATTCGTGAGCCGCTGTGTTACCGTTACAGCGTCAAAGAAACGCGCTTTATTTACTGAAAACAGGTGACCCAATAAGCACTTCCTCTACAATGGAAGCGCACATCAGGGAAAGTAAAAAAGGTAAACATGGCAACACTAAAAGACATCGCAATCGAAGCTGGCGTATCCCTGGCGACAGTATCCAGGGTCTTAAATGACGATCCGACATTGAATGTGAAAGAAGAGACGAAACATCGCATTCTCGAGATCGCCGAAAAGCTGGAGTACAAGACCAGTAGCGCCCGTAAACTACTGACAGGCGCAGTCAACCAACACCATATTCTGGCTATCTACAGCTACCAGCAGGAGCTGGAGATCAACGATCCTTACTATCTGGCGATCCGCCACGGCATTGAAACCCAGTGCGAAAAGCTGGGCATCGAGCTCACCAACTGTTATGAACACAGCGGATTACCAGACATTAAAAACGTCACCGGTATTTTAATTGTCGGCAAACCCACGCCCGCCCTGCGCGCCGCTGCCAGCGCGTTGACCGACAATATCTGTTTTATCGACTTTCACGAACCCGGCAGCGGTTACGATGCGGTGGATATCGATCTGGCACGCATCAGTAAAGAAATCATCGACTTCTATATCAACCAGGGCGTTAATCGCATTGGTTTTATTGGCGGTGAAGATGAGCCTGGCAAGGCGGATATTCGTGAGGTCGCCTTTGTGGAATATGGCCGACTGAAACAAGTGGTACGCGAAGAGGATATCTGGCGCGGCGGTTTTTCCAGTTCGTCGGGCTATGAACTGGCAAAACAGATGCTGTCGCGGGAAGACTATCCGAAGGCACTGTTTGTTGCTTCCGATTCCATTGCTATCGGCGTACTGCGGGCAATTCATGAACGTGGCCTGAACATCCCACAGGATATTTCGCTTATCAGCGTTAACGATATCCCCACCGCGCGATTTACCTTTCCGCCGCTCTCCACCGTGCGCATCCATTCCGAGATGATGGGAAGTCAGGGCGTTAACCTGGTGTATGAAAAAGCCCGCGATGGTCGCGCGCTGCCGCTGTTAGTCTTCGTTCCCAGCAAATTAAAACTGCGCGGCACGACCCGTTAAATCCCCTTACACACTGTCCGGCAGTCGTTTTTGCCGGACAGTGCTGCCGTTTATTTTCGTGATCCAGTTAAAGTAAATGCATTTAACTGCTACTTTTTAGTAAAAATTTTACTAAACTCCCCAGCAATTACACAAACTACCATCACCATGAATGGTTCCGATTTCTCTCTACCGGGAGGCCCTATGAATCGCTGGGAAAACATTCAGCTCACCCACGAAAACCGACTTGCGCCGCGTGCGTACTTTTTTTCATATGATTCTGTTGCACAGGCGCGTACCTTTGCCCGCGAAACCAGCAGCCTGTTTCTGCCCTTAAGCGGTCAGTGGAATTTCCATTTTTTTGACCACCCGCTGCAAGTGCCTGAAGCCTTCACCTCTGAGTTAATGGCTGACTGGGGGCATATTACCGTCCCCGCCATGTGGCAAATGGAAGGTCACGGCAAACTGCAATATACCGACGAAGGTTTTCCGTTCCCCATCGATGTGCCGTTTGTCCCCAGCGATAACCCAACCGGTGCCTATCAACGTATTTTCACCCTCAGCGACGGCTGGCAGGGTAAACAGACGCTGATTAAATTTGACGGCGTCGAAACCTATTTTGAAGTCTATGTTAACGGTCAGTATGTGGGTTTCAGCAAGGGCAGTCGCCTGACCGCAGAGTTTGACATCAGCGCGATGGTTAAAACCGGCGACAACCTGTTGTGTGTGCGCGTGATGCAGTGGGCGGACTCTACCTACGTGGAAGACCAGGATATGTGGTGGTCGGCGGGGATCTTCCGCGATGTTTATCTGGTCGGAAAACACCTAACGCATATTAACGATTTCTCCGTGCGTACCGACTTTGACGAAGCCTATTGCGATGCCACGCTTTCCTGCGAAGTGGTGCTGGAAAATCTCGCAGCCTCCCCTGTCGTAACGACGCTGGAATATACCCTGTTTGATGGCGAACGCGTGGTGCACAGCAGCACCATTGATCATTTGGCAATTGAAAAACTGACCAGCGCCAGCTTTGCTTTTACTGTCGAACAGCCCCAGCAATGGTCAGCAGAATCCCCTTATCTTTACCATCTGGTCATGACGCTGAAAGACGCCGACGGCAACGTTCTGGAAGTGGTACCACAACGCGTTGGCTTCCGTGATATCAAAGTGCGCGACGGTCTGTTCTGGATCAATAACCGTTATGTGATGCTGCACGGCGTCAACCGTCACGACAACGATCATCGCAAAGGCCGCGCCGTTGGAATGGATCGCGTCGAGAAAGATCTCCAGTTGATGAAGCAGCACAACATCAACTCCGTGCGTACCGCTCACTACCCGAACGATCCGCGTTTTTACGAACTGTGTGATATCTACGGCTTGTTTGTGATGGCGGAAACCGACGTCGAATCGCACGGCTTTGCTAATGTCGGCGATATCAGCCGTATTACCGACGATCCGCAGTGGGAAAAAGTCTACGTCGAGCGCATTGTTCGCCATATCCACGCGCAGAAAAACCATCCGTCGATCATCATCTGGTCGCTGGGCAATGAATCCGGCTATGGCTGTAACATCCGCGCGATGTACCATGCGGCGAAAGCGCTGGATGACACGCGACTGGTGCATTACGAAGAAGATCGCGATGCTGAAGTGGTCGATATTATTTCCACCATGTACACCCGCGTGCCGCTGATGAATGAGTTTGGTGAATACCCGCATCCGAAGCCGCGCATCATCTGTGAATATGCTCATGCGATGGGGAACGGACCGGGCGGGCTGACGGAGTACCAGAACGTCTTCTATAAGCACGATTGTATTCAGGGACATTATGTTTGGGAGTGGTGCGACCACGGAATCCAGGCGCAGGATGACAACGGCAATGTCTGGTATAAATTCGGCGGCGACTACGGCGACTATCCCAACAACTATAACTTCTGTCTTGATGGTTTGATCTATTCCGATCAGACGCCGGGACCAGGCCTGAAAGAGTACAAACAGGTTATCGCGCCGGTAAAAATCCACGCGCTGGATCTGACTCGCGGCGAGCTGAAAGTCGAAAATAAACTGTGGTTTACCACGCTTGATGACTACACCCTGCACGCAGAGGTGCGCGCCGAAGGTGAAACGCTCGCAACGCAGCAGATTAAACTGCGCGACGTTGCGCCGAACAGCGAAGCCCCCTTGCAGATCACGCTGCCGCAGCTGGACGCCCGCGAAGCGTTCCTCAACATTACGGTGACCAAAGATTCCCGCACCCGCTACAGCGAAGCCGGGCATTCTATCGCCACTTATCAGTTCCCGCTGAAGGAAAACACCGCGCAGCCAGTGCCTTTCGCACCAAATAATGCGCGTCCGCTGACGCTGGAAGACGATCGTTTGAGCTGCACCGTTCGCGGCTACAACTTCGCGATCACCTTCTCAAAAATGAGTGGCAAACCGACATCCTGGCAGGTAAATGGCGAGTCGCTGCTGACTCGCGAGCCAAAGATCAACTTCTTCAAGCCGATGATCGACAACCACAAGCAGGAGTACGAAGGGCTGTGGCAACCGAATCATTTGCAGATCATGCAGGAACATCTGCGCGACTTTGCCGTAGAACAGAGCGATGGTGAAGTGTTGATCATCAGCCGCACGGTTATTGCCCCGCCGGTGTTTGATTTCGGAATGCGCTGCACCTACATCTGGCGCATCGCTGCCGATGGCCAGGTTAACGTGGCGCTTTCCGGCGAGCGTTACGGCGACTATCCGCACATCATTCCGTGCATCGGTTTCACCATGGGAATTAACGGCGAATACGATCAGGTGGCGTATTACGGTCGTGGACCGGGCGAAAACTACGCCGACAGCCAGCAGGCTAACATCATCGATATCTGGCGCAGCACCGTCGATGCCATGTTCGAGAACTATCCCTTCCCGCAGAACAACGGTAACCGTCAGCATGTCCGCTGGACGGCACTGACTAACCGCCACGGTAACGGTCTGCTGGTGGTTCCGCAGCGCCCAATTAACTTCAGCGCCTGGCACTATACCCAGGAAAACATCCACGCTGCCCAGCACTGTAACGAGCTGCAGCGCAGTGATGACATCACCCTGAACCTCGATCACCAGCTGCTTGGCCTCGGCTCCAACTCCTGGGGCAGCGAGGTGCTGGACTCCTGGCGCGTCTGGTTCCGTGACTTCAGCTACGGCTTTACGTTGCTGCCGGTTTCTGGCGGAGAAGCTACCGCGCAAAGCCTGGCGTCGTATGAGTTCGGCGCAGGGTTCTTTTCCACGAATTTGCACAGCGAGAATAAGCAATGAGGATCATCGATAACTTAGAACAGTTCCGCCAGATTTACGCCTCTGGCAAGAAGTGGCAACGCTGCGTTGAAGCGATTGAAAATATCGACAACATTCAGCCTGGCGTCGCCCACTCCATCGGTGACTCATTGACTTACCGCGTGGAGACAGACTCCGCGACCGATGCGCTATTTACCGGGCATCGACGCTATTTTGAAGTGCATTACTACCTGCAAGGGCAGCAAAAAATTGAATATGCGCCGAAAGAGACATTACAGGTAGTGGAATATTATCGTGACGAAACTGACCGCGAATATTTAAAAGGCTGCGGAGAAACCGTAGAGGTCCACGAAGGGCAAATCGTTATTTGCGATATCCATGAAGCATATCGGTTTATCTGCAATAACGCGGTCAAAAAAGTGGTTCTCAAAGTCACCATCGAAGATGGTTATTTCCATAACAAATAACAACTACGGCGGCAAAAGGAGTTTGCCGCCACCGCTACCCTACACATTTTCGGAGATGTGTTATGTCTGATACCAAACGTAATACAATCGGCAAATTCGGCTTGCTCTCGCTGACTTTTGCCGCCGTTTACAGCTTTAACAACGTTATCAATAATAATATTGAGCTTGGACTGGCCTCGGCACCGATGTTTTTCCTCGCGACGATTTTTTATTTTATTCCCTTCTGTCTGATCATCGCAGAATTTGTTTCGTTAAATAAAAACTCAGAAGCCGGTGTCTACGCGTGGGTAAAAAGTTCGCTGGGCGGGCGTTGGGCATTTATTACTGCCTATACCTACTGGTTCGTAAACCTGTTCTTTTTCACCTCGCTGTTGCCGCGCGTTATTGCTTATGCTTCGTATGCCTTCCTCGGCTACGAATATATTATGACGCCGGTTGCCACCACCATTATCAGTATGGTGCTGTTCGCCTTCTCCACCTGGGTTTCCACCAACGGGGCGAAAATGTTGGGGCCAATTACCTCCGTCACTTCAACGCTGATGCTGCTGTTAACGCTCTCCTACATTTTACTGGCAGGTACGGCGCTGGTTGGCGGCGTACAGCCTGCTGACCCCATCACCGTTGACGCGATGATCCCGAACTTCAACTGGGCGTTCCTCGGCGTTACCACCTGGATCTTTATGGCCGCAGGTGGCGCGGAGTCCGTCGCGGTGTACGTTAACGACGTCAAAGGCGGTTCGAAATCGTTCGTTAAAGTGATCATCCTCGCCGGGATTTTTATCGGCGTACTGTATTCCGTCTCCTCGGTGCTGATTAACGTCTTCGTCAGCAGCAAAGAGTTGAAATTTACCGGCGGATCGGTGCAGGTATTCCACGGCATGGCGGCGTATTTTGGTCTACCGGAAGCGTTGATGAATCGCTTTGTCGGTCTGGTGTCCTTTACCGCGATGTTCGGTTCCCTGCTGATGTGGACCGCAACGCCGGTGAAAATTTTCTTCTCCGAAATCCCGGAAGGCATCTTTGGTAAGAAAACCGTCGAACTGAACGAAAACGGCGTTCCGGCGCGCGCAGCGTGGATCCAGTTCCTGATCGTCATCCCGCTGATGATTATCCCGATGCTCGGTTCCAATACCGTGCAGGATCTGATGAATACTATTATTAATATGACCGCCGCAGCGTCCATGCTTCCGCCGTTATTCATCATGCTGGCTTACCTGAATTTACGCGCCAAATTAGATCACCTGCCACGCGATTTCCGTATGGGCTCCCGCCGCACCGGTATTATCGTTGTTTCAATGCTGATTGCGATATTTGCCGTAGGGTTTGTCGCTTCGACATTCCCGACTGGCGCGAATATTCTGACCATCATTTTTTATAACGTCGGCGGTATTGTTATCTTCCTTGGCTTTGCGTGGTGGAAATACAGTAAATATATAAAGGGATTAACGGCTGAAGAGCGCCATATTGAAGCGACGCCAGCCAGCAATGTTGATTAAGCAGAATAATAAAAAATGAGCAGGCATTTTCCCTCTTCCTGGATGAGGAGAGGGAAAATAGTTTCTGCCTTTATATTTTTATAATTACAACGATAAAAGGCTGTACTTTTTCTTTAGCTCATGGATTAACACAATGAAATTAATCACTGCACCATGCAGAGCATTACTTGCTCTGCCGTTTTGCTACGCCTTTTCTGCGGCAGGAGAAGAAGCACGTCCGGCAGAACATGACGACACAAAAACACCTGCAATTACCTCGACATCTTCTCCTTCATTTCGTTTTTACGGCGAATTAGGGGTTGGTGGATATATGGATTTAGAGGGTGAGAATAAACATAAATACAGCGACGGCACCTATATTGAAGGTGGCCTGGAGATGAAGTACGGCTCCTGGTTCGGCCTGATTTACGGCGAAGGCTGGACCGTGCAGGCCGACCACGACGGCAATGCCTGGGTGCCAGACCATAGCTGGGGTGGTTTCGAGGGAGGAATTAACCGTTTCTATGGCGGTTATCGTACCAATGATGGCACCGAAATCATGCTCAGTCTGCGTCAGGATTCCTCGCTGGATGACCTGCAATGGTGGGGCGACTTCACCCCCGATCTGGGCTACGTCATTCCCAATACCCGCGACATTATGACCGCGCTGAAGGTGCAGAACTTAAGCGGCAACTTTCGTTATAGCGTCACCGCCACACCTGCCGGACATCATGACGAAAGCAAAGCCTGGCTACATTTTGGCAAGTACGATCGCTATGACGACAAATACACCTATCCGGCAATGATGAACGGTTACATCCAGTATGACCTTGCCGAAGGCATCACCTGGATGAACGGTCTGGAAATCACCGACGGCACAGGACAGCTCTATCTCACGGGCCTGCTAACTCCTAACTTTGCCGCTCGCGCCTGGCACCATACCGGACGCGCCGACGGGCTGGACGTACCGGGAAGTGAAAGTGGGATGATGGTGAGCGCCATGTATGAAGCGTTAAAGGGCGTTTATCTCTCCACCGCTTACACCTACGCCAAACATCGCCCTGACCACGCTGACGATGAAACCACCTCTTTCATGCAGTTTGGTATCTGGTACGAATACGGCGGCGGACGTTTCGCCACGGCTTTTGATAGCCGCTTCTACATGAAAAATGCCTCTCACGATCCCAGCGACCAAATCTTCCTGATGCAATATTTCTACTGGTAATAAGGACTGTAATTTCATGAAAATAAAAACTATTTTAACGCCAGTAACCTGCGCTCTGCTGATAAGTTTTTCCGCCCATGCCGCTAACGCCGACAATTATAAAAACGTGATTAACCGTACTGGCGCGCCGCAGTACATGAAGGATTACGATTACGACGATCACCAGCGTTTTAATCCGTTTTTCGATCTCGGAGCCTGGCATGGTCATCTGTTGCCAGACGGCCCTAACACCATGGGCGGCTTTCCGGGCGTTGCGCTGCTGACGGAAGAGTACATCAACTTTATGGCCAGCAATTTCGACCGCCTGACCGTCTGGCAGGACGGCAAGAAAGTCGACTTTACGCTGGAGGCATACAGTATTCCCGGTGCGCTGGTGCAAAAACTGACAGCAAAAGATGTGCAAGTCGAAATGACTCTGCGCTTCGCCACGCCGCGCACGTCACTACTGGAAACCAAAATCACCAGCAATAAACCGCTGGATCTGGTGTGGGACGGCGAACTGCTGGAAAAACTGGAAGCGAAAGAAGGGAAACCGCTTTCCGATAAAACCATTGCTGGCGAATACCCTGACTATCAGCGCAAAATCAGCGCCACCCGTGATGGCCTGAAAGTCACCTTTGGCAAAGTGCGCGCCACCTGGGATCTGCTGACCTCCGGCGAATCGGAATATCAGGTGCATAAATCCCTGCCGGTGCAGACTGAAATCAACGGTAATCGCTTTACCAGTAAGGCGCATATCAACGGTTCGACGACGCTCTATACCACCTATTCCCATCTGCTGACCGCTCAGGAAGTTAGCAAAGAGCAAATGCAGATCCGCGATATTCTGGCGCGTCCGGCGTTTTATCTCACCGCCTCGCAGCAACGCTGGGAAGAGTATCTGAAGAAAGGGTTAACCAATCCGGATGCGACGCCGGAACAGACGCGCGTCGCGGTGAAAGCGATCGAAACGCTCAACGGTAACTGGCGCTCGCCTGGCGGCGCGGTGAAATACAACACCGTCACGCCGTCGGTGACCGGGCGCTGGTTCTCCGGCAATCAGACCTGGCCGTGGGATACCTGGAAGCAGGCGTTTGCGATGGCGCATTTCAATCCGGACATCGCCAAAGAGAATATCCGCGCGGTCTTCTCCTGGCAGATCCAGCCCGGCGACAGCGTGCGTCCGCAGGATGTGGGCTTTGTCCCCGACCTGATAGCGTGGAACCTTAGCCCCGAGCGTGGTGGCGATGGCGGCAACTGGAACGAACGTAATACCAAACCCAGCCTTGCCGCCTGGTCGGTGATGGAAGTGTATAACGTCACCCAGGATAAAACCTGGCTGGCAGAGATGTACCCGAAACTGGTGGCCTATCACGACTGGTGGTTACGTAACCGCGATCACAACGGCAACGGCGTGCCGGAATATGGCGCGACCCGCGACAAAGCCCACAACACTGAGAGCGGCGAGATGCTGTTTACGGTGAAAAAAGGCGATAAAGAAGAGACGCAGTCTGGGCTGAACAACTACGCCCGCGTGGTGGAGAAAGGCCAGTACGACAGTCTGGAAATTCCGGCACAGGTTGCTGCATCGTGGGAATCGGGGCGTGATGATGCCGCCGTCTTTGGGTTTATCGACAAAGAACAGTTGGATAAATATGTCGCTAATGGCGGCAAACGTAGCGACTGGACGGTGAAATTCGCCGAAAACCGCAGTCAGGACGGAACGTTGCTGGGCTACTCGCTATTGCAGGAGTCGGTGGATCAGGCCAGCTATATGTACAGCGATAACCATTATCTGGCGGAGATGGCAACCATCCTCGGTAAGCCAGAAGAGGCCAAACGCTATCGCCAGTTGGCACAGCAGCTCGCGGACTACATCAACACCTGTATGTTCGACCCGACTACCCAGTTCTACTATGACGTGCGTATTGAAGATAAACCGCTGGCGAACGGCTGCGCGGGCAAACCGATTGTTGAGCGCGGTAAAGGGCCGGAAGGCTGGTCGCCGCTGTTTAACGGTGCGGCAACGCAGGCCAATGCCGACGCGGTGGTGAAGGTGATGCTCGATCCTAAAGAGTTCAACACCTTTGTCCCGCTGGGAACGGCGGCGTTAACCAACCCGGCTTTTGGCGCGGATATCTACTGGCGCGGGCGCGTATGGGTGGATCAGTTCTGGTTTGGTCTGAAAGGGATGGAGCGTTACGGTTATCGCGATGATGCCCTGAAACTGGCGGATACGTTCTTCCGGCACGCCAAAGGATTAACCGCCGATGGCCCAATTCAGGAGAATTACAACCCGCTCACTGGCGCGCAGCAAGGGGCACCGAATTTCTCCTGGAGTGCCGCGCATTTGTTTATGTTGTATAACGATTTTTTCCGTAAGCAATAATTTGCAACTGCTGGCGGATGCGGCGTAAACGCCTTATCCGCCCTACATGTGCAATCCTCCTGGCCGGATAAAACGCGGCAAGCGTTGCATCCGGCAACTGCACCGCGCCACTGGCGGATGCGGCGTGAACGCCTTATCCGCCCTACATGTGCGTTCCCGTAGGTCGGATAAGACGCGACAAGCGTCGCATCCGGCATCTGCACCGCGCCACTGGCGGATGCGGCGTGGACGCCTTATCCGCCCTACATGTGCAATTCCGTAACCTGGATAAAACGCGACAAGCGTCGCATCCGGCATTTCCAATGGGCGTATTATTTTTGAATCCCATCACAAACCCCACACTCCCCTTTTCCCTTTTCTCCGGCGACGGCTAAATTAGAACTCATCCGACCACATAACAATTATTTTACATACTGGACAATTTTATGAGCTACCCGTCGCTGTTCGCCCCGCTGGATTTAGGTTTTACCACGTTAAAAAACCGCGTGTTGATGGGCTCAATGCACACCGGGCTGGAGGAATACCCGGACGGTGCCGAGCGGCTGGCAGCGTTTTATGCCGAACGCGCCCGTCACGGCGTGGCGTTGATTGTCAGCGGCGGCATTGCACCAGATTTAACAGGCGTTGGCATGGAAGGCGGTGCAATGCTCAATGACGCCAGCCAGATCCCACACCATCGCACCATTACCGAAGCCGTACATCAGGAAGGCGGCAAAATAGCCCTGCAAATTTTGCATACCGGGCGCTACAGCTACCAACCGCATCTGGTCGCCCCGTCCGCATTGCAGGCCCCCATCAACCGTTTCGTGCCCCATGAGTTAAGCCATGAAGAGATCCTGCAACTGATCGACAATTTCGCCCGCTGCGCGCAACTGGCGCGGGAGGCAGGATACGACGGTGTAGAGGTGATGGGTTCCGAAGGGTATTTGATCAACGAATTTCTGACGCTGCGCACCAATCAGCGTAGTGACCAGTGGGGCGGCGATTACCGCAACCGGATGCGATTTGCCGTAGAAGTAGTGCGTGCGGTGCGCGAACGCGTCGGCAACGACTTCATTATTATCTACCGACTGTCGATGCTCGACCTGGTCGAAGACGGCGGGACTTTTGCCGAAACGGTAGAGCTGGCGCAGGCCATTGAAGCGGCGGGCGCGACCATTATCAACACCGGCATTGGCTGGCATGAAGCACGTATTCCGACCATTGCCACGCCCGTGCCGCGCGGCGCATTTAGCTGGGTCACGCGCAAACTGAAAGGCCACGTCTCGCTGCCGCTGGTAACCACCAACCGGATTAACGATCCGCAGGTTGCCGACGATATTCTCTCGCGCGGCGATGCCGATATGGTATCGATGGCGCGACCGTTTCTTGCTGATGCGGAGCTGCTGTCAAAAGCGCAATCGGGACGAGCCGATGAGATCAACACTTGTATTGGCTGCAATCAGGCCTGTCTCGATCAAATCTTCGTTGGCAAAGTCACCTCGTGCCTGGTGAATCCTCGCGCCTGCCACGAAACCAAAATGCCAATCCTTCCCGCCGTGCAGAAAAAAAATCTGGCGGTGGTCGGTGCGGGACCTGCTGGGCTGGCGTTTGCCATTAACGCGGCGGCGCGTGGGCATCAGGTAACATTGTTTGACGCTCATAGCGAGATTGGCGGGCAGTTTAATATCGCCAAACAGATCCCCGGCAAAGAGGAGTTTTACGAAACGCTGCGCTATTACCGCCGGATGATCGAAGTGACGGGCGTGACGCTAAAACTCAATCACACCGTGACGGCGGATCAGTTACAGGCTTTCGATGAAACGATCCTCGCCAGTGGGATCGTACCGCGCACTCCGCCCATCGACGGGATCGATCATCCGAAGGTATTGAGTTATCTCGATGTACTGCGCGACAAAGCGCCGGTTGGCAACAAAGTTGCCATCATCGGTTGTGGCGGGATTGGTTTTGATACGGCGATGTATTTAAGTCAGCCGGGCGAATCCACCAGCCAGAATATCGCCGGGTTCTGTAATGAATGGGGGATCGACAGTAGCCTACAACAGGCTGGTGGCTTAAGCCCGCAGGGAATGCAGATCCCCCGTAGCCCACGGCAGATTGTGATGCTCCAGCGCAAAGCCAGCAAACCAGGACAGGGGTTAGGCAAAACCACCGGCTGGATCCATCGCACCACCCTGCTCTCGCGGGGTGTGAAAATGATCCCAGGCGTAAGTTATCAGAAGATTGACGATGACGGGCTGCATGTGGTGATCAACGGCGAAACGCAGGTATTAGCAGTGGACAATGTGGTGATCTGCGCAGGGCAAGAGCCAAACCGCGCGCTGGCGCAACCGCTGATTGATAGCGGGAAAACGGTGCATTTAATTGGCGGCTGCGATGTGGCTATGGAGCTGGACGCACGACGGGCAATTGCCCAGGGAACACGGCTGGCGCTGGAGATTTAAATCGTTATTTGAAGCGCCGGATGCAACGCATCCGGCACGTCGCGTTAATCAATAAACAAGGCGGGAGAAATGCCGAATCGCGTTGCCAATTTTTTAGCGTGTTCCAGCGTTAATTTCCTCTTCCCGCTCAAAACGCGTGACACCATAGATTTACTGCCAATTTCCGGCAGATCGGAAAGGGTTAAACCATATTGATCCATAAGGGTACGAATCACGGCTATACCGCCAGGCATGGCTTGAGCCATGGCATTAAATTCCGCAAATTCGGGCGCTGATTCTTCCCACGCGGTTATTTTGGCACACACCAGATCCAGCAAGGGGTTTTCAGGATCGTTGAGCAGCAGATGATCTACCAGTTCCAGCGCCTGGGTGTATTGTTCCTCGTTCTGAATACCCGCCAGAAAAGGTGCCACAGCAGTTAGCTTTTCTCCTGCTTGCAAGATGTCGGCAATCGCAATCATTTTTTCCCCTTAGTACGATGAACAGCGGTAAAGAAATCGTATTCTTTATGCGTCATAACTTCACGTATGTAGCACTTTTGCGATTCAAAAAAGACCATTGCTACAACACGTAATTCATTGCCCCCAACATTGAAAACATAATGCTTATCCAGATATTTGAAGTTATCCAGAGATGGGAATACTGCTTTTAATGACTCAGGTTTTTTGAAATATCCCTTAGCAATCGTGTTCCCCAGAGCCACCAACTCCGTTTTATGTTGCGGGTATTTTTCCGCAGCATCTTTCAATGCTTTTTGAGTTATCAGGTGCATTCTTCATCACGTCCGTTGACAAATTGGCAATATGATAACATCCGTTGCCAGATTGGCAACGGATGAATTTATCTGTGTGACGGAAGAATAAACGTAGAAAAACGCTAAACAAGAGAATGTAGACGATGGTGACAGGGATTTTTTGTTTTATGGAAGCGCGATTCCAGAACTGGGCAGACATTGCCGGATGCGACGCTTGCCGCGTCTTATCCGGCCTGGAGTAACGTGCTGAACGTAGGCCGGATAAGGCGTTTACGCCGCATCCGGCAGGTAACTCCCAATCTTACCGACGACGTCCCAGCTTCACCGCTTTCAGTACCACAAATTTATTATTCGTCGCAATAGTGGTGCAGTTGCCGAAAATCTTCTTCAGTTTATGGAAGTAATCCAGGTGACGGTTGGCAACGATATACAGCTCGCCGTTGATTTTCAGGCAGCGGCGGGCGTGGTGGAACATCTCCCAGGCGACGTTATCGGTCAGCGCATGTTGTTGGTGAAACGGCGGGTTGCAGAGCACAGCATTAAAGCGGAAAGGCTCCACGCCGGAGAGCGCGTTGTTGATCATAAACTCGCAGCGATCCAACGCCTCTGGCATGTTGGTTTCAACGTTCAAACGGCTGGAAGCAACCGCCATCGGCGATTCATCGACAAACACCACTTTCGCCTGCGGGTTTTTATCAAGCAGCGTCAGACCAATAACGCCATTACCGCAACCGAGATCGACAATCTCCCCTTCGAGATTCTCTGGCAGATGTTGCATAAAGAAGCGCGCGCCGATATCAAGCCCGGTGCGGGAGAAGACATTCGCATGGTTGTGGATAGTCCAGTCAGTACCTTCCAGCTTCCAGCTAACGGTCTGCGGCGCATCGGCCAGCTGCGGTTCATTGAAAGTGCAATTAATCAGGCGCGCTTTTTTCCATGCCAGCGTGGTGGTGGTTGGGCCGAGCACTTTTTCGAACAGTTCCAGCGTGGAAGTGTGAATGTCACGGGCCTTGGCACCGGCAATAATACGTGTATCCGACGTGACCACTTTGCGCAGCGCACGCAGTTGCTGTTCCAGCAATGCCAGTGTTTTCGGCACTTTGATCAGCACCACACCCGGCTGTTGCGGGTAGTCGGCGGTGCTGTCGAGAAACTTCACGCTCGACTCATCAATCCCGTTGAGGCGTAAATTCTCGCGCGTCGCCAGTTCACTGATGTATGAGTCGCCAATGCTGTACGGCTTATGTTCCGCCAGCGCGCAGCTTAACGCACCAAAGGCATCATTCAGGATCAACACCGGGCCGCGGATTTCTGTGTCGTCCAACTGTTGCAGCAAATATTCATCCGCCGCTTCCCACGCCTGTAGCGGGTTAACGTCATCCGTCGCCGGAAAACGTTGTAGTGTCAGTGAACGGAAACCGTTGTCTAAGTGGCTCATCGGCCCTCCTGAATGATAAAATTTCGACGTTGCCCCTGAAAAGGGTGCGTGAGTATACCCTTTTTCTCTTTTTCGTGGGCGGTTATGAGCAATCTTACTTATCTTCAGGGTTATCCCGAGCAGCTACTTTCCCAGGTGCGAACGCTGATTAACGAACAGCGTCTGGGCGATGTGCTGGCAAAACGCTATCCGGGAACACACGACTACGCCACCGATAAAGCCCTCTGGCAATATACTCAGGATCTAAAAAATCAGTTTCTGCTCAATGCCCCGCCGATCAATAAAGTGATGTATGACAATAAGATCCATGTGCTAAAAAACGCGCTCGGGTTACATACCGCTGTTTCTCGTGTGCAGGGCGGCAAGCTGAAAGCAAAAGCGGAGATCCGCGTCGCTACCGTGTTTCGCAACGCGCCGGAACCGTTTTTGCGCATGATCGTGGTGCACGAGCTGGCGCACCTGAAGGAGAAAGAGCATAACAAAGCGTTCTATCAATTGTGCTGCCATATGGAGCCGCAGTACCACCAGCTTGAGTTCGACACCCGGCTGTGGCTAACGCAGTTGTCGCTTGGGCAGGACAAAATCTGAAAATGATGTCAGGCGTTATCTTTTCTTTCTTTAGCGCCTAAAATCGACCTCCCCCCTTTCGTTAAGGATAACGACCATGCTGCGCGCATTTGCCCGCTTTCTTCTCCGTATTTGTTTTTCTCGCCGGACTCTAAAGATTGCCTGCTTACTGTTACTTGTGGCAGGAGCGACCATTTTTATCGCCGATCGAGTAATGGTCAACGCCAGCAAGCAGCTGACCTGGAGCGATGTCAACGCAGTTCCGGCGCGTAACGTGGGCTTATTGCTGGGGGCCAGGCCGGGTAATCGCTACTTTACCCGACGTATTGATACCGCAGCAGCGTTGTACCACGCCGGAAAAGTGAAATGGCTACTGGTAAGTGGCGATAACGGACGTAAAAATTACGATGAAGCATCAGGTATGCAGAAGGCTTTGATCGCTAAAGGCGTACCGGCGAAAGTGATCTTCTGCGACTATGCCGGATTCTCAACGCTTGATTCAGTGGTGCGTGCCAAAAAGGTGTTTGGGGAAAACCATATCACCATTATCTCGCAAGAATTTCATAACCAACGCGCCATCTGGCTGGCAAAACAGTACGGCATCGACGCTATCGGGTTTAACGCGCCAGACCTGAATATGAAGCACGGTTTTTATACTCAACTGCGGGAGAAACTCGCTCGCGTCAGCGCGGTGATTGACGCAAAAATCCTCCATCGTCAGCCGAAATATCTCGGGCCATCGGTCATGATTGGGCCGTTTAGTGAGCATGGCTGTCCGCCGAAAGAATAATGCGTATCTGCGCACGTCGAAGATGAAAAAGGCGTGCTACATTGACGGCAGAATCCCTTTATGGAGTATCCACGCGTTATGATACGTTTCGCTGTGATTGGTACGAACTGGATCACTCGCCAGTTCGTCGAGGCCGCCCATGAGAGCGGTAAATACAAGTTAACCGCCGTATATTCCCGCAGCCTTGAACAGGCCCAGCACTTCGCCAATGATTTTTCTGTCGAGCATCTGTTTACCTCGCTGGAAGCGATGGCGGAAAGCGATGCCATTGACGCGGTGTATATTGCCAGCCCGAATGCCCTGCACTTTTCCCAGACACAACTTTTCCTTAGCCATAAAATTCATGTGATTTGCGAGAAACCACTGGCGTCGAATCTGGCGGAAGTGGATGCCGCCATTGCCTGTGCGCGGGAAAATCAGGTGGTGCTGTTTGAGGCATTTAAAACCGCCTGCCTGCCGAACTTTCATTTGCTGCGCCAGGCGCTGCCGAAAGTCGGCAAATTGCGTAAAGTCTTTTTCAACTATTGCCAGTATTCCTCGCGGTATCAACGTTACCTGGATGGTGAGAATCCCAACACCTTTAATCCGGCATTCTCTAACGGTTCAATTATGGATATCGGCTTTTACTGCCTGGCGTCGGCGGTAGCGTTATTTGGTGAGCCGAAAAGCGTGCAGGCAACCGCCAGTTTACTGGCAAGTGGTGTAGATGCCCACGGCGTGGTGGTGATGGATTACGGTGATTTCAGCGTCACCTTGCAGCACTCAAAGGTCAGTGATTCTGTCCTGGCAAGCGAGATTCAGGGCGAAGCGGGATCGCTGGTGATTGAAAAACTGTCTGAATGCCAGAAAGTGTGCTTCGTGCCGCGTGGCAGCCAGATGCAGGATCTCACCCAGCCGCAGCATATTAATACCATGCTCTACGAAGCAGAGCTGTTCGCTACCCTGGTGGATGAGCATCTGGTGGATCATCCAGGGCTGGCGGTCAGTCGCATCACAGCCAAACTGCTGACCGAGATCCGCCGCCAGACTGGGGTGATTTTTCCGGCAGATAGCGTAAAACTATAATTGCCAAAGTAAAACAGTGTAAAAGGTATGTAACAGACCATTGACTGGCTGAATGGTCTGTCATACTTTGTTACCTGCAAAGGGGAGTAACTTCATTGCCGGTCGATCGTCATTACGATGTGTGAAAACCACATCCGGTCACCGGGCAACCCGAAAGGAATACGCAGACGTATTCCTTTTTTGTTGTAAGTGAGACCTTGCCGGAAGGCGAGGTCTATGCATAAAAAGCAGCGGCTGACGTCTTCCGACGTTGGCCGTTTTTTTTATGTGTAAGGAACTTCTATGAATACTGTCGGCACGCCGTTGCTATGGGGCGGATTCGCTGTGGTTGTCGCCATTATGCTGGCTATCGACCTGTTGTTGCAGGGGCGTCGTGGGGCACATGCCATGACCATGAAACAGGCTGCGGCCTGGTCGCTGGTCTGGGTGACGCTGTCGTTACTGTTTAACGCCGCTTTCTGGTGGTATCTGGTGCAAACCGAAGGTCGCGCCGTTGCCGATCCACAGGCACTGGCCTTTCTCACGGGTTATCTGATTGAGAAATCGCTGGCGGTCGATAACGTCTTTGTCTGGCTGATGTTGTTCAGCTATTTCTCCGTTCCGGCGGCATTACAACGTCGCGTGCTGGTGTATGGCGTGCTCGGGGCGATTGTTCTGCGTACCATCATGATCTTCACAGGCAGCTGGCTGATTTCGCAGTTCGACTGGATCCTGTATATCTTCGGTGCCTTCCTGCTGTTTACCGGCGTGAAGATGGCGCTCGCCCATGAAGATGAATCAGGCATTGGCGACAAGCCGCTGGTGCGCTGGCTACGCGGTCATTTGCGCATGACCGACACCATCGACAACGAGCATTTCTTTGTGCGTAAGAATGGATTGCTGTACGCCACACCGCTGATGCTGGTACTGATTCTGGTGGAATTGAGCGACGTGATTTTTGCCGTGGATAGCATTCCGGCTATCTTCGCCGTGACCACTGACCCGTTCATTGTGCTGACCTCAAACCTGTTTGCGATCCTCGGCCTGCGTGCGATGTATTTCCTGCTGGCGGGCGTAGCAGAGCGTTTCTCGATGCTCAAATATGGCCTGGCGGTGATCCTGGTGTTTATCGGTATCAAGATGCTGATTGTCGACTTCTACCATATTCCAATCGCCGTCTCGCTGGGCGTGGTGTTTGGCATTCTGGTGATGACGTTTATTATCAACGCCTGGGTGAATTATCGGCATGATAAGCAGCGGGGTGGATAATTTTTAATCTGCCTAAGCCGTGTACCCTGTCATTAACATGAGCACCGTTTTCTCCCTCTCCCTTCCAGGGAGAGGGTCGGGGTGAGGGTAATTTTTCGCACCGATGCTGGCCTGTTCCCCTCACCCTAACCCTCTCCCCAAACGGGGCGAGGGGACTGACCGAGTCCTTTTTTGATGTTGTCATCAGTCTGGAAGCCGCACGTTGGCTTTATTTTTATGTCAAATAAATGTAACCATTAAGTTTCAAAATATGACCTCTCTTTAAAATCCAGCATTTTTCGCTTCCCGAAGCTGTAACTTTCCTTATACTCGACCTTGCAAACACTTTGTTACATCCTGAAAGATGCGTCGACAGAACGCACCAGGGATGTGCGACAACACAATGAAAGGATCGAAAAATGACTACGCAACGTTCACCGGGGCTATTCCGGCGTCTGGCTCATGGCAGCCTGGTAAAACAAATCCTGGTCGGCCTTGTTCTGGGGATTTTTCTGGCATGGATCTCAAAACCCGCGGCGGAAGCTGTTGGTCTGTTAGGTACTTTGTTCGTCGGCGCACTGAAAGCCGTTGCCCCCATCCTGGTGTTGATGCTGGTGATGGCATCTATTGCTAACCACCAGCACGGGCAGAAAACCAATATCCGCCCTATTTTGTTCCTCTATCTACTGGGCACCTTCTCTGCTGCTCTGGCCGCAGTAGTCTTCAGCTTTGCCTTCCCTTCTACCCTGCATTTATCCAGTAGCGCGGGTGATATTTCGCCGCCGTCAGGCATTGTCGAAGTGATGCGCGGGCTGGTAATGAGCATGGTTTCCAACCCCATCGACGCGCTGCTGAAAGGTAACTACATCGGGATTCTGGTGTGGGCGATCGGCCTCGGCTTCGCACTGCGTCACGGTAACGAGACCACCAAAAACCTGGTTAACGATATGTCGAATGCCGTTACCTTTATGGTGAAACTGGTCATTCGCTTCGCACCGATTGGTATTTTTGGGCTGGTTTCTTCTACCCTGGCAACCACCGGTTTCTCCACACTGTGGGGCTACGCGCAACTGCTGGTCGTGCTGGTTGGCTGTATGTTACTGGTGGCGCTGGTGGTTAACCCATTGCTGGTGTGGTGGAAAATTCGTCGTAACCCGTTCCCGCTGGTGCTGCTGTGCCTGCGCGAAAGCGGTGTGTATGCCTTCTTCACCCGCAGCTCTGCAGCGAACATTCCGGTGAATATGGCACTGTGTGAAAAGCTGAATCTGGATCGCGATACCTATTCCGTTTCTATTCCGCTGGGTGCCACCATCAATATGGCGGGCGCAGCAATCACCATTACCGTGTTGACGCTGGCTGCGGTTAATACGCTGGGTATCCCGGTCGATCTGCCCACGGCGCTGCTGTTGAGCGTGGTGGCTTCTCTGTGTGCCTGTGGCGCATCCGGCGTGGCGGGGGGGTCTCTGCTGCTGATCCCGCTGGCCTGTAATATGTTCGGTATTTCGAACGATATCGCCATGCAGGTGGTTGCCGTCGGCTTTATCATCGGCGTATTGCAGGACTCTTGCGAAACCGCGCTGAACTCTTCAACTGACGTGCTGTTCACTGCGGCAGCTTGCCAGGCGGAAGACGATCGTCTGGCAAATAGCGCCCTGCGTAATTAATTGTTTAACCCCTTTCGTCTATGGCGGGAGGGGTTTTCTCTACTTTAAACGGATCAATTCCCCTTTTCTGCATCCGCCAGAAACGAATGATATTCAGGCCATTCATAAGCAGAAAACTACCCTCAATCATCGTGCCGCCTATCGACCCCGCCCAGAAGTTGTGAATCACCCAGCAACACGTTGAAAACCACATCACGCAGCGCATGGTGAGCCCTTTACAGCGGAACAGCGCCCAGGTACTGACAATCGTACCGATAACCGGCAATAGTTCGACAGGATGATGGAACTTCGCGAGGCCAATTCCGCCAGTCAGCACAATAAAAATCGCCATTACCCATAAGCTGCGCGTGCGTAAGGTAATCAATGTACGAATGGCATTAAGGATGGCACTGGCACCGGCGGGATAGGTACCCAGAAGAAAAAAATGTACGCCAATAACGGCGCTATAGACCGAAAGCTGCTTTTTGAAGCGACGTTCGTCACGATTGAAAAATGTTGTGATACCAATCAGAAAGGCGATGACACCCACGCCCTGGGCCAGCCAATACGCGGTCATGATAAATCCTTAGCAGGTATGGAAAAGCAAACGGCGCTTCACATTATGAAACGCCGTTTTTTATTAACAACTCATTTCGACTTTATAGCGTTACGCCGCTTTTGAAGATCGCCAGTTCGCGGAAGTCGTTACGCTCGTTACAGGTTTGCTTACCGTTGGCAAACTCAACGATGGTGTCGATAAATTCTTCCAGCAACTGCGGCATCGCTTTACCGTGGATCAGCTGACCCGCGTCAAAGTCGATCCAGTGTTTTTTCTTCGCCGCCAGTTCACTGTTGGTGGCGATTTTCACCGTCGGCACAAATCCACCATACGGCGTGCCACGACCAGTACTGAACAGCACCATATGGCAGCCCGCACCCGCCAGGGCGCTGGTCGCTACGGCATCGTTACCCGGCGCACTTAACAAGTTCAGCCCCGGCGTTTTCAGACGCTCGCCGTAACGCAGCACGTCAACCACGACGCTGGAACCCGCTTTCTGGGTACAGCCAAGTGATTTGTCTTCCAGCGTGGTGATACCGCCCGCTTTGTTCCCCGGCGATGGGTTTTCATAGATCGGCTGGTCATGGGCAATAAAGTACTGTTTGAAGTCGTTGACCATAGTGACCAGTTTTTCAAACGTTGCTTCGTCGCGGCAATGGTCCATCAGCAACTGCTCTGCGCCAAACATCTCCGGCACTTCGGTCAGTACGGTAGTACCGCCGTTAGCAATCACGTAGTCAGAGAAACGCCCCAGCATCGGGTTAGCAGTAATACCAGAAAGACCGTCAGAACCACCGCACTCCAGACCAAACTTCAGTTCGCTGAGTTTGCCTGGCTCGCGTTTATCGTTGCGCATCACGTTATACAGCTGATGCAAATGCTCGATCCCGGCTTCGATCTCATCATCCTGCTGTTGGCAGATCATGAAATGAACGCGTTCAGGATCGATATCGCCCAGCGTTTCACGGAATGCGGCAACCTGGTTGTTTTCACAGCCCAGACCAATCACCAGCACTGCGCCTGCGTTCGGGTGGCGCACCATGTTTTGCAGCATGGTGCGGGTATTAATGTGATCGTCGCCCAGCTGTGAGCAGCCGTAGGTGTGGCTGAAGAGGAACACGCCGTCGGTACCTTCAGCGTTGTTGGTCTCTTTCAGAAAACGGTTCTGGATCTGCCGCGCGATGCCGTTGACACAGCCCACGGTTGGCAGGATCCACAGCTCGTTACGCACCCCGACATCGCCGTTAGCGCGACGATAGATCTGCACTTCACGATCTGCTGCTTGCGCAGGCAGATCCTGAAAATCAGGTTGATAGCGATACTGATCCAGATCGCTCAGATTCGTGCGCGTATTGTGGGCGTGAACGTGTTCCCCCGCCGCAATATCCGCCAATGCATAACCAATCGGCAGGCCATATTTGATGACGTTGGCCCCTTTTGCGATATTCGTTAACGCAAATTTATGTCCACGAGCAACATCCTGGCGCAGCCTAACAGTTTGGTTATCGACACTGACTTCTGTGCCTTCAGCCAAATCCGCTAAAGCGACCGCGACGTTATCCAGCGCATGGATCTTGATGTATTGCATATCAACCCCAGACCTTAGTTCAGTTCAATGGCGAAGTAGTCACGCGCATTGTTAAAGCAAATATTTTTCACCATCTCGCCCAGCAGGTTGATGTCCGCCGGTGCTTCGCCCGCTTCCACCCAGCGACCGATCATCTGGCACAGAATGCGGCGGAAGTATTCGTGACGGGTGTATGACAGGAAGCTACGGCTGTCAGTTAGCATACCGACAAAGCGGCTCAGCAAACCGAGCTGCGCCAGTTGGGTCATCTGACGTTCCATACCGTCTTTCTGATCGTTAAACCACCAGCCGGAACCGAACTGCATTTTGCCCGGCATACCTTCGCCCTGGAAGTTACCGATCATGGTGCCCAGCACTTCGTTATCGCGCGGGTTCAGGCAGTAGAGAATGGTTTTCGGCAGCAGGTTTTCTTCATTCTGCTTGCTCAGCAACTTAGACAGCTCTTCCGCCATCGGACGGTCGTTGATGGAGTCAAAGCCTACATCCGGCCCCAGCAGTTTGAACTGACGCAGGTTGTTATTACGCAGCGCGCCAATGTGGTACTGCTGTACCCAGCCGCGACGTGCATATTCGGCACCAAGGAACACCAGTACCGCAGTTTTGAACTGCGCCACTTCGTGCTCGCTCAGGGTTTCGCCAGCCAGACGGCGCGCCAGAATGCTGTCCAGTTCCGCTTCGTTCGCTTCAGCAAACATCACCACATCCAGCGCGTGGTCAGACACTTTACAGCCGTGAGCGGCGAAGTGATCCAGACGTTTGGTCAGGGCAGTTTGCAGGTCAGCAAAGCGGCGAATGTCGGTATCGGAAACTTCGCCCAGCTTCGCCATGTAGTCGTTAAAGGTCGCCTGTTCGATGTTGAAGGCTTTGTCCGGACGCCAGCTCGGCAGCACTTTGATGGTGAAAGAGCCGTCTTTGGCGATCTCTGCGTGATGCTCCAGAGAATCGATCGGGTCATCGGTGGTGCCGACCATTTTCACGTTCATCTGCTGCATGATGCCGCGCGCGGAGAAGTTATCCTGCGCCAGCAGTTCGTTACATTCGTTCCAGATTTCATCGGCAGTTGACGGAGAAAGCAATTTGCCAGTGATACCAAACGGACGGCGCAGTTCGAGGTGCGTCCAGTGGTATAACGGGTTGCCGATAGTGTGCGGAACAGTCGCCGCCCAGGCGTCAAATTTTTCACGGTCAGACGCATCACCGGTACACAGACGCTCGGCCACACCGTTGGTACGCATAGCGCGCCATTTGTAGTGATCGCCTTTCAGCCAGATGTCATACAGGTTTTTAAAACGATAGTCTTCCGCAATCTGCTGCGGCGGCAAATGGCAATGGTAATCGAAAATCGGCTGGTCTTTTGCGTAGTCGTGATACAGACGGCGGGCAAATTCGGTATCTAACAGGAAATCTTCAGTCATAAACGGAGTCATTTTCGTCTTCCTCTCAACGAGTGAGCTAGCTTGCTTATGGTGCGATGCTGACAAAGTTATCACACCAATTTCCAGAGTCCGAAGATATTTTCGTGAGTTAGATCAATAAACGTAGTTAAAAAAATTACTCTCAAAGTGGTAAATCTCGCTGCAGGCCGCGCCAGTACTGGCCTCGCTGTCGTCAGGTAATGTCCCTACAAATATTCCCACATTTGTGATGGCTCTCACCTTTTAAAGTTGTATGACAAGTTATCTTTCTGCCGTCGCAAATCATAAGTCGACGGAATGCAAATTGCCGATTCATTCATTTGTTAGATGAATCGGGTTAACCGGTACGGAAGCCGAATTAGCACGAAACTTTCATGGCAACGTTCGGGGCGTGCCGGTTTTTTTTCGGTTACCCGGTCGTAACTAACATCTTCAGCCTCTGGCGGGATGATGGCCGCGCTTCCTGCGGATATAACAAAACGATGAGGTTTTACATGCGTAAAATTAAAGGGTTACGTTGGTATATGATCGCACTGGTGACGCTTGGCACCGTGCTTGGTTACCTGACGCGTAACACTGTGGCGGCAGCTGCGCCAACTCTGATGGAAGAGTTAAACATCTCCACCCAACAGTATTCCTATATCATCGCAGCCTATTCTGCTGCTTATACGGTCATGCAACCGGTAGCGGGCTATGTACTGGATGTGCTGGGTACGAAAATCGGTTATGCAATGTTTGCTGTACTGTGGGCCGTGTTCTGTGGTGCAACCGCGCTGGCCGGTAGTTGGGGTGGCCTGGCGATTGCTCGTGGTGCAGTCGGTGCCGCGGAAGCAGCGATGATCCCGGCGGGTCTGAAAGCCAGCTCCGAATGGTTCCCGGCGAAAGAGCGTTCCATCGCAGTAGGTTACTTTAACGTAGGTTCTTCTATTGGTGCGATGATTGCGCCGCCGCTGGTGGTATGGGCAATCGTAATGCACAGCTGGCAGATGGCATTTATCATCTCCGGTGCATTGAGCTTTATCTGGGCGATGGCATGGCTGATTTTCTATAAACATCCGCGCGACCAGAAGCATCTGACCGATGAAGAACGCGACTATATTATTAATGGTCAGGAAGCCCAGCACCAGGTGAGCACGGCGAAGAAAATGTCCGTTGGTCAGATCCTGCGTAACCGTCAGTTCTGGGGTATCGCGCTGCCGCGTTTCCTGGCAGAACCGGCCTGGGGTACTTTTAACGCGTGGATCCCGCTGTTCATGTTTAAAGTTTACGGCTTTAACCTGAAAGAGATCGCGATGTTCGCCTGGATGCCGATGCTGTTTGCTGACCTCGGTTGTATCCTCGGTGGTTACCTGCCGCCGCTGTTCCAGCGTTGGTTTGGTGTGAACCTGATCGTTTCCCGTAAGATGGTCGTAACGCTGGGTGCTGTGCTGATGATTGGCCCGGGTATGATCGGTCTGTTCACCAACCCGTATGTCGCAATTATGCTGCTGTGTATCGGTGGTTTTGCCCACCAGGCACTGTCTGGCGCGCTGATTACGCTCTCTTCTGACGTGTTTGGTCGTAACGAAGTGGCAACGGCAAACGGTTTAACCGGGATGTCCGCATGGCTGGCAAGTACGCTGTTTGCGCTGGTTGTCGGTGCACTGGCTGACACCATCGGCTTCAGCCCGCTGTTCGCAGTTCTGGCAGTGTTCGACCTGTTAGGTGCGCTGGTTATCTGGACCGTGTTGCAGAACAAACCGGCGATTGAGGTGGCGCAGGAAACACATAACGATCCCGCACCGCAACATTAACGTTTCGTGTAAGTTTTAGTTTCCCTTCAAAGCCGCCTTCTCAGGCGGCTTTTTCATCACTGCGAGTAGAGCTAAACTCGCAAAAGTGGTATAACAAATATAGTCTGCCGTATCATGCCTGGAGCGCATATGGAAATCACTGAACCACGCCGTTTGTATCAACAACTTGCCGCTGACCTGAAAGAGCGCATCGAACAGGGCGTCTATCTGGTGGGTGATAAACTGCCTGCAGAACGCTTTATTGCCGATGAAAAGAACGTCAGCCGTACGGTAGTTCGTGAAGCCATCATCATGCTGGAAGTTGAAGGCTATGTCGAAGTGCGTAAAGGTTCAGGTATTCATGTGGTTTCCAACCAGCCGCGCCATCAGCAGGCGGCTGACAATAATATGGAATTCGCCAATTACGGTCCGTTTGAGTTGCTTCAGGCTCGCCAGCTCATCGAAAGTAATATTGCCGAATTCGCGGCAACTCAGGTAACGAAACAGGACATCATGAAACTGATGGCCATTCAGGAACAGGCGCGCGGCGAACAATGCTTCCGTGATTCCGAGTGGGATTTGCAGTTCCACATTCAGGTCGCTCTGGCGACGCAGAACTCCGCCCTGGCGGCTATCGTGGAAAAAATGTGGACCCAGCGTAGTCATAACCCGTACTGGAAAAAACTGCACGAACACATTGATTCCCGTACCGTCGATAACTGGTGTGATGACCACGATCAAATCCTCAAGGCGCTGATTCGCAAAGATCCTCATGCTGCTAAGCTGGCAATGTGGCAGCATCTGGAAAACACCAAGATCATGTTATTTAACGAAACCAGCGACGACTTCGAGTTCAATGCCGACCGCTATCTATTCGCCGAAAACCCGGTAGTGCATCTCGATACGGCCACCAGTGGCAGTAAATGAAACTCCTGTCCGACAGGCGCTGCGACGCGCCTGTTTGTCTCGTCGGTAAGCAAAAAGTATAAAGTGTCAGCCTGTGTAAATCCTCTCGCCACCCTCCCCTGCATTCAGCAAAATCAGACTCCACGGACATGTAATTTTGATAACGAACAACGTTGACCTTTGTTACAATTAGATTCAATTTGAATTTATGCTTTTGAATGCTTCTTATCTAACGATTTAACAGGGAATAGTTCAGGCTGTGTTGATGTATCAAACCCGCAGAACATACCAAAACAGCAATAACATTGCGGTAGTGCATCTTTTAAAACCAGCGTGGCGTTAACCGATTCACCAGGAATAATGAATGGAACTTTTGACCCAATTGCTGCAAGCCCTGTGGGCGCAGGATTTTGAAACCCTGGCCAATCCATCGATGATTGGCATGTTGTATTTTGTCTTGTTTGTAATTTTGTTCCTTGAAAACGGCTTGCTTCCGGCGGCCTTTTTACCGGGCGACAGTTTACTGGTATTGGTCGGCGTGTTGATTGCGAAAGGCGCGATGGGTTACCCGCAAACGATTCTGCTGCTGACCGTTGCCGCCAGCCTCGGCTGCTGGGTCAGCTATATTCAGGGGCGATGGCTGGGCAATACCCGCACCGTACAAAACTGGCTATCTCATTTACCCGCGCATTATCATCAACGCGCACACCATCTTTTTCATAAACACGGTTTATCGGCGCTGTTAATTGGTCGCTTTATTGCGTTTGTCAGAACACTGCTGCCGACGATTGCCGGGTTATCAGGGCTGAATAACGCGCGCTTTCAGTTTTTCAACTGGATGAGCGGTCTGCTGTGGGTATTGATCCTGACAACTCTGGGTTACATGCTCGGCAAAACGCCGGTATTTTTAAAGTACGAGGACCAGCTGATGTCATGCCTGATGCTGCTCCCGGTGGTGCTGCTGGTGTTTGGCCTGGCAGGTTCTCTGGTCGTGTTATGGAAAAAGAAATATGGAAATCGGGGGTAAGGGATGCAAATACCTCGCATGTCGCTTCGCCAGCTAGCCTGGTCCGGCGCTGTTTTACTTCTGGTCGGCACGCTGTTGCTGGCCTGGTCCGCGGTTCGCCAGCAAGAGTCTACGCTGGCGATTCGTGCCGTTCATCAAGGCACAACGATGCCAGACGGTTTTTCAATCTGGCATCACCTTGACGCTCATGGCATTCCTTTCAAAAGTATCACCCCCAAAAACGACACTCTGTTAATTACATTTGACTCCAGCGACCAGAGCGCCGCCGCAAAAGCGGTCCTCGACAGAACATTGCCCCATGGCTACATCATTGCGCAGCAGGACAATAACAGTCAGGCTATGCAGTGGCTGACCCGGTTACGGGATAACTCTCATCGCTTCGGATAACTTCCTGTTATCCGAAACATATCACTCACTTTGGTGATTTCACCGTAACTGTCTATGATTAATGAGGCGGTGGTTAACACTACCGCTTCGTTGTCTGGACAATCGTTCCTTTGTAATAGGTCCGAATCACAATGGAAGGTTCAAGAATGAAATACCGCATCGCTTTAGCTGTTTCTCTTTTTGCTCTTAGTGCTGGTAGTTATGCCACTACCCTGTGTCAGGAAAAGGAGCAAAATATCCTTAAGGAGATCAGCTATGCCGAAAAACACCAAAACCAGAATCGTATTGACGGTCTGAATAAAGCCCTGAGTGAAGTCCGGGCCAACTGTTCAGATAGCCAGCTGCGTGCCGATCATCAGAAGAAAATCGCAAAGCAGAAAGATGAGGTGGCGGAACGCCAGCAAGATTTAGCCGAGGCGAAGCAAAAAGGCGATGCCGATAAGATTGCCAAACGCGAACGGAAACTGGCAGAAGCGCAGGAAGAGCTGAAAAAGCTGGAAGCGCGCGACTACTAACTCACAATAGTCACTACTTACTCACCTGGAGAAAACTATGTCGAAAGAACACACTACGGAACATCTGCGTGCTGAGTTGAAATCCCTTTCCGATACGCTGGAAGAGGTGCTTAGCTCATCTGGCGAGAAGTCGAAAGAAGAGTTGAGTAAGATTCGTAGCAAAGCGGAGCAGGCACTGAAACAGAGCCGTTATCGCCTGGTTGAAACCGGTGATGCCATCGCCAAACAAACCCGTGTCGCGGCGGCGCGTGCCGATGAGTATGTGCGTGAAAATCCATGGACGGGCGTGGGCATTGGCGCTGCAATCGGTGTAGTGCTCGGCGTTCTGCTGTCGCGTCGTTAATTATGGCGGACACTCATCACGCGCAAGGGCCCGGTAAAAGCGTTCTGGGCATCGGGCAGCGAATTGTTTCCATCATGGTTGAAATGGTGGAAACACGTCTGCGGCTGGCGGTGGTTGAGCTGGAAGAGGAAAAAGCTAATCTCTTTCAACTTTTACTGATGCTGGGCCTGACGATGCTTTTCGCTGCATTTGGTCTTATGAGCCTGATGGTGCTAATTATTTGGGCGGTTGATCCGCAATATCGCCTGAATGCGATGATTGCCACCACCGTGGTGTTGCTGCTACTGGCACTGATTGGCGGTATCTGGACGTTACGTAAATCGCGTAAATCCACCTTGCTGCGCCATACACGCCATGAGCTGGCAAACGATCGGCAGCTGCTCGAGGAGGAGTCCCGTGAGCAGTAAAGTCGAACGTGAACGACGTAAGGCGCAACTGCTTAGCCAGATCCAGCAACAACGGCTGGATCTTTCTGCCAGTCGTCGTGAATGGCTGGAGGCAACAGGCGCTTACGATCGTCGCTGGAATATGCTGCTAAGTCTGCGCTCCTGGGCGCTGGTTGGCAGTAGCGTGATGGCGATCTGGACGATTCGCCATCCTAATATGCTGGTCCGCTGGGCCAGACGCGGTTTTGGCGTATGGAGCGCCTGGCGTCTGGTTAAAACGACCCTCAAGCAGCAACAGCTTCGCGGTTAACTTCCCTCTGGCCGGAGCCATTCCGGCCTTACCCATCAAATTTTTTGAAGATTTTTGACAGTTTTCCTTGCTAACAATCATCATTCACCACGTTTATGATTCTCTCCATCGACAGCAACGACGCTAATACCGCGCCCTTGCACAAAAAAACAATCAGCAGCCTGAGTGGCGCAGTGGAGAGTATGATGAAAAAATTAGAAGATGTTGGTGTACTGGTAGCACGCATTTTAATGCCGATTCTGTTTATTACCGCTGGCTGGGGAAAAATTACTGGCTACGCGGGTACCCAACAATATATGGAAGCAATGGGCGTCCCGGGTTTTATGCTGCCGCTGGTGATTCTGCTTGAGTTCGGTGGTGGTCTGGCAATCCTGTTCGGTTTCCTGACTCGCACCACTGCCCTGTTTACTGCGGGCTTTACGCTGCTGACGGCATTTTTATTTCACAGCAACTTTGCTGAAGGCGTCAACTCGCTGATGTTCATGAAAAACCTGACAATTTCTGGCGGATTCCTGCTGCTGGCAATTACCGGTCCGGGCGCGTATAGCATCGACCGCCTGCTGAATAAAAAGTGGTAAGCACGCGCTATACTTAACGATAAAAAACGAGGAGGAAGCTCCTCGTTTTTGCTATTGGAGGAGAGAAAAATGGGTCAACTGATTGACGGCGTCTGGCATGACACCTGGTACGATACCAAATCTACCGGCGGTAAATTTCAACGTTCAGCTTCCGCATTTCGTAACTGGCTCACTGCCGATGGCGCTCCTGGCCCCACTGGCACAGGCGGTTTTATCGCAGAGAAAGATCGTTATCATCTCTATGTTTCACTCGCCTGCCCGTGGGCGCACCGCACGCTGATCATGCGCAAACTCAAAGGACTGGAACCGTTTATTTCCGTTTCCGTAGTGAACCCGCTGATGCTGGAAAACGGCTGGACCTTTGATGACAGTTTTCCGGGAGCAACCGGAGACACGCTCTATCAACATGAATTTTTGTATCAGCTTTATCTCCACGCCGATCCCCACTACAGCGGACGAGTTACTGTTCCCGTGCTGTGGGACAAAAAGAACCACACCATCGTCAGCAACGAATCAGCAGAAATCATCCGCATGTTTAATACCGCGTTTGATGCGCTGGGCGCGAAAGCGGGTGATTACTACCCACCAGCCCTGCAAACGAAAATTGACGAACTTAACGGCTGGATTTATGACACCGTTAACAACGGCGTGTATAAAGCTGGTTTTGCCACCAGCCAGGAAGCTTACGACGAGGCGGTGGCGAAAGTGTTTGAATCGCTGGCACGACTGGAGCAGATTTTAGGCCAGCATCGTTACCTGACCGGCAACCAGCTAACCGAAGCCGATATTCGCCTGTGGACTACGCTGGTGCGTTTTGATCCGGTGTATGTGACCCACTTCAAGTGTGATAAGCACCGCATCAGCGATTACCTGAATCTGTACGGTTTTCTGCGCGATATCTACCAGATGCCGGGGATCGCCGAAACAGTCAATTTCGATCATATCCGTAATCATTACTTCCGCAGCCATAAGACCATCAACCCTACGGGGATTATTTCAATTGGTCCGTGGCAGGATCTCGATGAACCGCATGGACGAGATGTTCGCTTCGGTTAAAAAAAGGCACCTTACGAGGTGCCTCTGATAATTAGCTAAGTGCATGTTGTTCATGTCGGATGTGGCATGAACGCCTTATCTGACATACAAAACATTGTACATTCAATAGATTGCATAACCCGCGCAGACCAGATAAGCGTAGCGCATCTGGCGATTTTGCGCTTGTCATCAGTCTTAGCGCGCCTTCACGGCACTTTATTAATTCCTTGAACGAATATTTACTGCCATTTCATTCACGTCTATTCTTAATTTGCTGCTTTAAAAACAAGTGATTGAGCAAAATTGAGGCAAAAATGGACTGGTATCTGAAAGTACTAAAAAATTATGTCGGTTTCCGGGGTCGTGCGCGGCGCAAAGAGTACTGGATGTTTATTCTGGTCAACATCATCTTTACGTTCGTGCTGGGGCTGCTGGATAAAATGTTAGGCTGGCAACGCGCTGGTGGCGAAGGCATCCTGACGACAATCTACGGTATTCTGGTGTTTTTACCGTGGTGGGCGGTTCAGTTCCGCCGCCTGCACGACACCGACCGCTCGGCGTGGTGGGCACTGCTATTCTTAATCCCGTTTATCGGCTGGCTTATTATCATCGTCTTTAACTGCCAGGCGGGTACGCCAGGCGAAAACCGCTTTGGACCAGATCCAAAACTGGAACCTTAAAACAAATCTGCTCGCCGGATGTCTGACTCATCTGGCTTTTATCATTATGTTGATGAATGAATAATTTACTAATGTTTATTTAAAATATTTCAATGTCGTTATATAAATTACCTATAAAAAATAACCATGTAATTATCTTAAATATCAAAACCTTTATAACATCCGAAAAAGAAAGATACGAATAGCATTTACACAATACCCGGAATAGACTTTCGTCACTTTTAATTAAAGGGATGTTTTTATGCAGTGGTATTTGTCCGTATTAAAAAATTATGTTGGTTTCTCTGGTCGCGCACGTCGTAAAGAGTACTGGATGTTTACTCTGATTAACGCCATCGTCGGCGCTATTATCAATGTCATTCAATTGATTTTAGGTCTGGAGCTTCCATATCTGTCTATGCTTTATTTGCTGGCAACCTTCCTTCCCGTCCTTGCGCTTGCTATCCGTCGCTTACACGATACCGACCGTTCAGGTGCCTGGGCCTTGCTCTTTTTTGTTCCGTTTATTGGCTGGCTCGTGCTTCTGGTTTTTTTCTGCACAGAAGGTACTTCTGGCAGCAATCGTTACGGAAACGATCCGAAGTTTGGTTCAAATTAATCTTAGAATTGGGGCGATATTTCGCCCCTTTTTATTAACAATAATAAATATTATTTTCCGTTAAAAAGTTTGGGAATTTCCCGCAGACACCAGGATTTCGCTTCCCCCATACTGTCACGACGCCAGGCCATAATAATATCGATCTCGCTGGTCGATTCCGGGCTGACGACACGCAACCGCCCTTCCGCAATATCTTTTTCGACCATAGGATACGGCATCGTCGCCACGCCAAGCCCCGCCAGTAATGCCTGACGTTTATCTTCAATCGTGCTCACCGTTAAGCGCGGCTGTTTGTCCAGCAGCTGTACGGTCAACACCGGGCGCTCACGAGCGGTATCCGCCACCGCAATTCCACGATATTTCACACGCGTCACTTCAGATAACGGTTCCGGCTCCTGATGAATCGGGTGATCAGGCGCGGCAACGTAGACGTTCATTAACGTATAGAGCTTGCGCGAGTTGATCTCCGACGAGGAACGAAAATGCATATCCGGCGCGATAACAATATCCGCCCGCCCCTGCTCCAGCCGTTCCCACGCCCCCGCCAGCACTTCTGTGATGATTGCCAGTTGGGTATTGGCTTTTGCCGCCAGTTTGTCGATTAACGGGAAAAAGGCAGGTGTCGGTACCAGCGCTTCGGTCACAATGGTGAGATGCGTTTCCCAACCGCGCGCGAGAGCTTCCGCATCAGTAGTCAGTTTATCTGCAGCTTCCAGCAAAACGCGCCCTCGCTCCAACAACATCCTCCCGACATTGGTGAATTTGGTACGATGGCCCGAGCGGTCAAACAGCACCACATCCAGCTCTTCTTCCAGTTTTTGCATGGTGTAGCTAAGTGCGGAAGGCACGCGTCCCAGCTCATCCGCCGCCGCCGCAAAACTGCCCCGGCGATCGATCGCATCCATAACCCGTAGTGCTTCCAGCGTTAATGCCCTTTCTTTGGCCATTTCGTTCTCATTCAGGAAATTTGAACATACCGGGCAGAATATCTGGCTAACAATGTAGCGTCCAGCCCCTTACCATAAAAGGAAGTAAAGAGAGGTCAAGAATTATGATTACTACCCGAACTGCCAGGCAGTGTGGACAAGCAGACTACGGATGGTTGCAGGCCCGGTATACTTTTTCCTTTGGACACTACTTCGACCCGAAATTGTTAGGCTATGCCTCCCTGCGTGTGCTTAACCAGGAAGTGCTGGCCCCAGGTGCCGCCTTTCAGCCGCGAACCTATCCCAAAGTCGATATTTTAAATGTGATTCTGGATGGAGAAGCAGAGTATCGCGATAGCGAAGGCAATCATGTTCAGGCCAGCGCCGGAGAGGCGTTGCTGCTCTCTACCCAGCCGGGTGTCAGCTATAGCGAACACAATCTCAGCAAAGACAAACCGTTAACGCGAATGCAGCTTTGGCTGGACGCCTGCCCGCAGCGAGAGAATCCGCTGATTCAAAAGCTGGCGCTTAATATGGGCAAGCAGCAATTAATCGCCTCGCCAGAGGGTGCGATGGGAAGCCTGCAATTACGCCAGCAAGTGTGGCTGCACCATATCGTGCTCGACAAAGGCGAAAGTGCGAATTTCCAGTTGCATGGGCCACGCGCGTATTTGCAATCGATTCACGGGAAATTTCATGCGCTTACGCATCATGAAGAGAAAGCGGCGCTGACCTGCGGTGATGGGGCGTTTATTCGTGACGAGGCTAACATTACGCTGGTTGCCGATTCCCCACTGCGCGCTTTGCTGATAGATTTGCCTGTCTAGTTGTTTTTACAGGGAGATGATGATGAGTAAAAAATTGGCCAAAAAGCGCCAGCCGGTGAAGCCCGTGGTGGCGAAAGAACCTGCTCGCACCGCCAAAAATTTTGGCTATGAAGAGATGTTGAGCGAGCTGGAAGCTATCGTCGCGGATGCTGAAACGCGTTTAGCCGAGGATGAAGCTACCGCGTAAAGACAGGTTGCCGGATGCGGCGAAAACGCCTTATCCGGCCTACAAAATCCAACAACATTAACGAATTAAACAACCCGTAGGCCGGACAAGATGCGCCAGCATCGCATCCGGCACGATCCCCAAAACCTGGCGTTTATCTGGCCTTGCTCGCCATAATCTCGATAATCTGCCGATCCGTTTGCTGCATCGAATGGCTTGCTAACGCACACAGGTTGGCAATCGACTGCTCAACATCATGCGCCACAATCCCTTCATTGCCGGTCACGGCGGTATCATCCAGCGCCATTAACACCGCTTTCCACGCAGCCGAAGCACTGGTCGAAACCTTCATCGCGCAGCTGTTCGACGCACCATCGCAAATCATGCCGCTGACATCGCCGATCATACTGCTGATCGCCATCGAGATGGTTTCATAACGCCCATCCACCAGCCATGCCATCCCGGCGGCGGCCCCCATTGCTGCGGTCGTTGCGGCACACAGCGCAGACAAACGCGGTAACTGGTTATGGATGTAAATTGCGCTCAAATGCGAAAGCATCAGCGCACGCGCCAGCCGTTCATCATCCGCTCCGAAGTGTTCTGCTACCACCACCACAGGCATTGTTGCGGTAATCCCCTGGTTACCCGAGCCGGAGTTACTCATAGCCGGAAGCGTAGCGCCGCCCATACGCGCATCGGATGCCGCGCTGGTACGAATCACAATGGATGAAGAGAGATCTTTCGCCAGCAAACCGCGCTCGCACTGTTTTTCCAGCGTCGCGCCAATATGCAGCCCCCACTTACCGCTCAAACCTTCCTGCGATAACGCACAATTTAGCTTCGCAGAATCGAGAATAAAGCGGATCGCCGCAAACGGGACTTCATTGACGAACTTCAGGATCTCAGCCAGCGTCGTTCTGGAAAGCACCGTCAGCGGAGACTCTTGCTCGCCCTCTGCCACACACGCCTGCTGGGTAAACACCACACCATCGTGCGTCTCAATATGCACAATGTTGGTATGCCCGCCGACGATGGTGACACACGCCCACTTCTCACCGTTCCAGACTTTGGCGCGTGAGAAGAGGATTTCATTGCAAGGTTCCTGGATCTTAACGGAGACTTTCCCCGCCGCCAGCAGTGCTTTGGCATCGGCAATTGCCTGCGCAGTTGCGTCTTTCAGCACTTCCAGCCCGGCGTTGGCATTTCCACCTAACGCCCCCAGCGCCGCCGCAATCGGCAGCCCCACCATTCCCGTGCCGGGAACGGTGACGCCCAGACCGTTCTTCATCAGATTTGGCGAAACCCAGGCTTCTACACGTTCAACCGGACCTTCCAGTTCTGCCGCAGCAACCGCCGCCGCCAGCGCCAGTGAAATCGGTTCAGTACATCCCAGCGCCGGTTTTACTTCCTCCTGAACGGCGAGGATGTAACGCTGCCATAACGGATTTAAAGTCGAATCAAACATATTAAAAACCTTAAAATTTCAGGTAAATCAAGAAAATGCCAGGAACGGAGAAACACAAAGCAACAAACCAGTGACGATAATCAGGTACAGAGACATCCCTTTGTATTTGTGCAATGCCGGTACTTTGTAAACCAGCCACGCCGGGATCAGGCACCCTACCATGCCGAAAATCGGGCTACAGATAGAGGTGAAGCTCAACACCGGTGCGTTCAGTACGATGGCGCTCCAGGCCAGCAAAATGGCGAAAATCATGATGCCGCGCTGAACAAGATTTTCGTTAATCTTCTCGGCAGGCATCTTGCGACGCAGGATGTTCATTACGATCCCTTGCGTTGCTTCGCGAAAGCCTAAATAGACGCCAAAGAATGCAGTCATGACAGCAAAGATATTGAGAATGACGCTGACCACTTTCACCCACGCTGCGCCGTCACCGCTAATAAACTGTGCGGCAATCGCCAGCGCGGAAATATTCTGCTCGTAGGCTTTTACCGCTTCGTCATGTCCCATCGCCAGCGTGAACGACACGGCGTAGAAAAAGACGGTGACAAACAAAATGCCAAACGCGATATTCATTGCCCGCAATGCTTTATGCCGCGCCACTTCAATGGATTTTTCCCGCGAGCGATAAGAGATCACCATCGGGCTTAACGTCTGAATAAACAGAATCGACGTCAGGGTAAACGGCAGCGTAATAATGGCGTTTTTCACCAGCAGCCCCAGCGGCGGTAGCGAACCGACGTTATACAGATGCCACATTCCCACCATCGACACGCCCAGCGCCGCGACCACCAGCAGCTTGGTCAGCACCATGCCGGTCGAAATTTTGAATAACAATTTCTCGCCGCGTGAGGAGATCGCCACCAGAATGCAAATCAGTACCAGACCATAAAAGGGACTGTCTGACAGCAACCCTTCCGTCACGCCGAAGGTATGCAGGTAGGAAGCACTATCGTTGGTGATGGCGGTGGAATAGACGAACATCCAAATCACCAGCATTACGAAATAGAGCGCACCTAACAGGATGCCCCAGTTTTTACCTAAATAACCGCTAATGACACTCGGGTAATCTTTACATTCTGGTGATTCTGCCAGCGTATTAATAAACAACCGCTGAAACAGATACATTGCCGGGTAACCAATCACCGATGAGAGCAAAAATACCCACAATCCCATCAAACCGACCTGCACCGGGAGAAAAACAATCCCCGCGCCAATCGCCATCCCGATACTCATAATCACCCAGCCGGTGTCAGTACTGTCGAATTTGATCGCTTCTCGCCACTCGCTCTCACTCATTCCAGCACGACCCGCCGGGGTCGAAGCGTCTGCAATGACGCCTTTATTCGATGCAATTTCCATAATTTCTCGCTCAAAATTTTGTAGGGCTTATTATTTTTTTCCGAGCCGCATCAAGGCGATATGCGGTCTACGTTTTGCAGGCGAGTTATTAGAATAAAGAAATGATACGCGCGAGGTCAGAGAAAATCTTCACAATCAAGACTTTGAAATAACGGAGATGGATAAGAATTTTCTACTAAATTAATCGCAAGAGAATATTCATTCTCTATTTGCGGCAGATCACAAAAAAAAAGGTGCACATTTGTGCACCCAAGGATGAAAGCTGACAGCAATGTCAGCCGCAGACCACTTTAATGGCCAGTCCTCCGCGTGATGTTTCGCGGTATTTATCGTTCATATCTTTGCCGGTTTCATACATCGTCTCGATCACTTTATCGAGTGAAACACGCGGTGCCGAGGTGCGGCGCATCGCCATCCGCGCGGCGTTTACTGCTTTCACGGCATTAATGGCATTACGTTCAATGCACGGGATTTGTACCTGTCCGGCAACCGGATCGCAGGTCAGCCCAAGGTTATGCTCCATCGCGATTTCCGCCGCATTGCATACCTGCGCCGGACTGCCGCCCAGTAGTTCAGTTAACCCTGCCGCCGCCATTGAACAGGCCACGCCAATCTCCCCCTGACAGCCGACTTCCGCGCCAGAGATGGAGGCGTTCATTTTATACAGCGCGCCAATAGCCCCCGCGGCCAGAAAATAGCGGGCAATTGACCGCTCGTTTACCGGACGACGGAACTTATCGTAATAAGCCAGTACTGCCGGAATAATGCCGCACGCACCGTTAGTCGGTGCCGTTACCACGCGCCCGCCAGCTGCGTTTTCTTCACTAACCGCCAGCGCGTACATGTTGATCCAGTCGATGACATTCATCGGATCGTTAGAGATGTTATCGCTGGAAACCAGCTGACGACGCAGCGCTACGGCACGGCGCGGCACATTGAGCGGACCAGGCAGCACGCCTTCAGTGTTCATCCCACGTTCAATACCGTCATGCATCACTTGCCAGATACGGGCAAAACCGGCGTCAATTTCCGCTTTGCTGCGCAGCGCTAGCTCGTTGTGCATCATCAGACCAGATATAGACAGGCCGTTGTAATCACACATTTTCAGCAGTTCACCTGCTGAGTGGAAATCGTAAGGTACGGACGTTTCGACATCGTGCGACAGGCCGAAGTGTTCTTCTTCGACAATAAACCCGCCGCCGACAGAGTAATAGGTTTTACTTAATAGCTCTTCCTGTCCCTTCCAGGCAGTGATCCGCATTCCGTTCTCATGGCGAGGCAACATTTCGGGATGGAAGATAATGTTCTTTGCTACAGGAAAATCAACAATATGCGCACCAGATGCCACTGGCAGCCGCCCGCTGCGCGTTACTAACTCTATAAATGCAGGGATCTCATCAATGACAACATCCTGCGGACTGTTTCCTGCCAGTCCCATGATGATGGCGACATCCGTGGCATGGCCTTTGCCCGTCAGTGACAACGACCCGTACAGATCGACCACAATATGGCTCGTCGCGGTTAATAAGCCGCTACTTTCCAGCCGATCAATAAAACTTTTTCCGGCATTCATTGGCCCCACGGTATGCGAACTGGAGGGACCAATCCCAATTTTGAAAATATCGAATGCACTAATCATATCCACACCCTCGGATTGCCGTTCAGTGAAGTGGAGCGGAACGACCTTACGACCGTCCCGCTCACGAGGCTTTACGCACTACGTACTGCGATGGCTTCAATTTCCAGCTTCACATCTTTCGGCAAACGCGCGACCTGCACACAGCTCCGGGTCGGATAGGTCGCCTGATGCTCATCGAAGAACTGCTTATAGACTTCGTTGATGGTGGCAAAATCATTCAGATCGGTGATAAACACGGTCATCTTGATGATATCGCCCACGCTCAGCCCGGCAGCAACCACGATCGCTTTGACGTTTTCGAGGCTTAAACGCGCCTGATCTTGCACATCAGCCGGGATCTCACCGGTCTGTGGGCAAACCGGTATTTGCCCGGAGGTGAAGACCATGCTGCCTAAATCAACGCCCTGAACATAAGGGCCGATTGCGCCTGGGGCACGTTGCGTTTCGATAATCTTTTTCATACATCCTCCGGCGTCAGAGCGCCTGGGTAAAGGTACGTGAAATAACATCCTGTTGCTGTTCACGGGTCAGTGCGTTGAAGCGCACGGCGTAGCCAGAGACACGGATTGTCAGGTTAGGATATTTTTCCGGGTGCTCGATGGCATCCAGCAGCATTTCCCGATTCATTACGTTGACGTTGAGGTGTTGACCGCCTTCGACATCCGCTTCGTGGTGGAAATACCCATCCAGCAGGCCGACAAGGTTGGTTTTACGTACTGGATCTTCTTTGCCCAGCGCCGCAGGAACGATTGAGAAGGTGTACGAGATCCCATCTTTGGCGTAGGTGAACGGCAGTTTCGCCACCGACGTCAATGAGGCCACGGCACCTTTGCGGTCACGACCATGCATCGGGTTAGCGCCCGGCGCGAACGGTGTTCCGGCGCGACGACCGTCCGGCGTATTACCGGTTTTCTGGCCGTACACCACGTTAGAAGTGATAGTCAGAATCGACTGGGTAGGGACGGCGTTGCGATAGGTTGGCAGCGCTTTAATTTTCTTCATAAAGCGTTCAACCAGGTCGCAGGCAATGCTGTCTACGCGCTCGTCGTTGTTGCCGTACTGCGGATATTCACCGTCGATTTCAAAGTCCACCGCCAGGCCGTTTTCGTCACGGATTGGTTTCACGCGGGCATATTTGATGGCAGACAGGGAGTCCGTCGCCACCGACAGGCCCGCGATGCCGCATGCCATAGTGCGATAGACATCACGATCGTGCAGCGCCATCAGCGAAGCTTCGTAGCTGTACTTGTCGTGCATGTAGTGAATGATATTCAGCGCGCTGATGTACTGCACCGCCAGCCAGTCCATGAAGTGATCGAGGCTGTCCATCACTTTGTCGTAATCCAGCACGTCGTCCATCAGCGGTGCTGTTTTCGGCCCGACCTGAATCTTCAGCTTCTCGTCCACCCCGCCGTTAATTGCGTAGAGCAGCGTTTTCGCCAGGTTAGCGCGTGCACCAAAGAACTGCATTTGCTTACCAATCACCATTGGGCTGACGCAGCAGGCAATCGCGTAATCGTCGCTGTTGAAGTCAGTACGCATCAGATCGTCATTTTCATACTGCAAGGAAGAGGTGACGATCGACACCTGCGCGGCATATTTTTTGAAGGCAATCGGTAATTCTTCCGACCAAAGAATGGTCAGGTTAGGTTCCGGTGCCGGCCCCATAGTGTGCAGGGTGTGCAAATAGCGGAAGGAGTTTTTGGTCACCAGCGTACGACCGTCCAGCCCCATCCCGCCGATCACTTCCGTCGCCCAGATTGGGTCGCCGGAGAACAGCGAATCAAATTCCGGTGTACGCAGGAAGCGTACCATACGGATCTTCATGATGAAGTGATCGATCAGTTCCTGTGCCTGCTGCTCATTGAGTACGCCAGCTTTAAAGTCGCGCTCAATGTAGATATCGAGGAACGATGCCGTGCGGCCCAGCGACATCGCGCCGCCATTTTGCGATTTCACTGCCGCCAGATAAGCGAAGTAGAGCCACTGCACCGCTTCCTGCGCATTCTGCGCCGGGCGAGAGATATCAAAGCCATATTTCGCCGCCATTTCCTGAATCTGCAACAGCGCATGACGATGCTCTGCCAGCTCCTCACGCAGACGGATGGTGGCTTCCAGATCCTCGCCTTTTTCCAGACGAGACTGGAGATCGGCAAATTGCAGTTCGCGTTCACGTACCAGATAACTGATGCCATACAGCGCTACGCGGCGATAGTCACCGATAATGCGCCCACGGCCATAGCCATCTGGTAAACCGGTCAGCACGCCAGATTTACGGCAGCGCAGCATATCCGGTGAGTAAACATCAAATACGCCCTGGTTATGGGTTTTACGCAGATCGGTAAACAGATATTCAAATTCACTGTCCATTTCTCGGCCATAGGCGTGGAATGAACTTTTAATCATATTAATGCCACCGAACGGGTGTAGCGCACGTTTCAACGGCGCATCCGTTTGCAGGCCAACAATTTTTTCCAGCGGCTGGTTAATATATCCCGCATCATGAGCGGTAATTGTGGTGGCAATATTGGTATCGAAATCAACCGGCGCGTGGGTTGCATTTTCGATACGGATGCCTTCCATTACTTTTTCCCACAATTCCGTGGTGGCAGGCGTCGCTTCGGCGAGGAAAGATTCATCGCCTTCATACGGTGTATAGTTATGTTGAATAAAATCGCGGACATTAATTTCGTTTTTCCAGTCCGTACCTTTAAAGCCAAGCCATGCGTCGGCGTACAGCTTATCGCTGGTATCAATATCTACCTTCATGAAAAATAATCTCTCTACAATACTTCAACTAAATTATGCAAATTCTGCGGGCGCGTTAACTTTGCCTAAATGAATGGCATCCAAAGCAATCATTTTTTCTTCGTTAGTCGGAATAACGGCACAAATGACACGCGCATTTTCACTGGAAACAATTCGCTCACCACAGGAGTTAGAGCGATTATTCATTTCTGTATCAATCTCTAAGCCTAATACAGCCAAATGTTCCATGACCAGACGACGAATTAAGCTTGAATTCTCTCCTATTCCGCCGGTGAATATAATTCCATCCAGGCGACGTAATGAAGCTGCGTGTCCGGCAATATGACGGGCAATTCGGTGAACAAAGGTTTTAATTGCCAGTTGCGCGCGTTCGTGACCTTCATGCCAGGCTTTTTCCAGAACACGTAAATCCGAAGAAAGACCGGAAATACCTAATAATCCCGACTCTTTATTCACTACGCGTTCCAGGTCACCCAGGCTCTGGTTGGTTTGGCTGGCGACCCAGGACATCGCACCAAAGTCGACATCGCCACTGCGGGTACCCATCATCAAGCCTTCCAGCGGCGTCATTCCCATTGAGGTATCAACACTCTGACCGTTGCGAACCGCGCAGATTGACGCGCCATTGCCAAGATGCGCCACAACCAGGCCGGAGTCATCTTCCGCCAGATTCAGCAGCGAATGTGCGCGCTGGGAAACATAGCGGTGCGACGTGCCGTGGAAACCATAACGGCGTACACCTAACTCTTCATAATATTTCCACGGCAGGCCGTATAAATAAGCTTCCGGAGCCATCGTCTGGTGGAAACTGGTATCAAATACCGCCACCTGAGTTACGCCCGGAAATAATTGCTGCGCCGATTCAATACCACTTAAATTGGCGTAATTATGCAGGGGTGCCAGTGGAGAAACGCGACGGATATTATCAATGACTTCATCGGTAATAATGGCGGACTCGGTAAAAATACTGCCGCCGTGAGCGATGCGGTGGCCAATTAAGGCCACACTGTCATTTAAATTCCGTTTTTCCAGTTCAAATGCAATTGCCTTCAATGCACCTTCGTAGCTGTGGTGAGCCAGCGGTGCTGGCTCTCCCCCATTTACGGATAAGAATGCATTTTCCGAGTTAATACCGTCGGCAATACCTGACATTAATACTTCACAGTCGCTGGCATCGAGCACGGAAAACTTAATCGAAGACGAACCACAGTTAATAACCAAAACAACCGGAAATTCATTCATCTCTTTTCTCATCCTGAGTTACGGATTAAAACAGTTTGTATACGATGTTCAGGATGGTCAGCAGACCAATCACGGTAACAAACACGTTATCCAGACGACCACGGTATTTCGCCAGAGACGGCGCTTTACGGATGGCATACATCGGCAACAGGCACAGCAGGGATGCGATAATCGGTGCGCCCATGGCTTCAATCAGGTCAAGGATGTTCGGGTTGGCGTAGGCAACAACCCAGGTGGAGCCCATGATGAAGATCATGCTGATAGTGTTCAGTTTACCCAGCGACACTTTAGTTTTGTCGCCTTTATAACCAAACTTCAGGACCAGGCCATTCAGACCTTCCAGCGTTCCCAGATAGTGACCGAAGAAAGATTTGAAGATAGCCACGAGTGCGATGATGGAAGCCGCATATTCCAGTGTAATCGCGAACGTTGTTTTGGTACCGGTCATGGACGCAAAGTGGTTAGCCAGATAAGAAAGCACTGGAATATTCTGCGCTTTGGCTTCCGCCATGTTGGCCGGAGACAGAGTAAACAGGCAGCTAAAGGCAAAGAACATCACCACTGCAACCATCAGCATGCTGGCACGAGAAATGATTTGGGAACATTTACGTTCGGTGAAGTCGCGACCGAAGTCTTTCTCATACTCTTCACGCTTAGAAACCACGAAGGAAGAGACGATTGGCGAGAAGTTAAAGGAGAAAACCATGATGGAAATCCCCAGCCAGACAGTGATCAGGATACCGTCATGACCGGTTAACGACAGCGAACCGAGGTCAACCTGGTCGATAACTGCAGAGTTCCAGTAAGGGATCAGCGACAAAGAAATCAGCACCAGGCTGGCGATAAACGGCCATACCAGGTAGCTCATCACTTTAACCATCAGATCCTTACCAAACCAGATGACGAAAGCCATCAGCAGCAACAGGAACAGCGCCACAAAGCCGCGATTCAGCGGTGCAAAGCCGAGCTGGTTTTCCCAGAACGTCATAAAGGTATTGGTAATAGTAACGCCATAAATCCACAGCAGTGGGCAAATCGCGAAGAAGTACAGGAACGTGATAACCACGCCGCCAGTTTTACCAAAATGCTCTTCCACCGTTTCCGTAATGTTGCCGGAAGGGTTAGAGCCAGAAAGACACAGACGCGCCAGCGCCCGGTGGCAATAAAACGCGATGGGGTATGCCAATACCAACATCAGAAGAATCGGGATCAGTCCGCCAAAACCTGCGCGGATAGGGAAGAACAGCACCCCGGCGCCGATTGCCGTACCAAACAAGCCTAACGTCCATGTGGTATCTGATTTACGCCAGGACGATTGTTTTGTCTGGCTGGATACAATGCTATCTGAAGTACTCATATCCTATCCTCAACGAATTAATTAAGCGTCAACGAAACCGGTGATTTGAGAGACGCGAGAAAGATCGATATTGCCGCCGGAAATAATACTGACGGTTTTTCTGTTTTGAATATATTGGTCTAATTTACCGCTTAATAATGCAGCACATGCCAGAGCGCCTGCGCCTTCGGTGACGACTTTATTGCGCTGAATTAAGGCAATCATACTGTTTCTGATTTCGTCTTCGCTGACCAGCACGATGTCATCGACTAATTCACGAACGATTTCGTAAGTTAAATTACCCGGGCGGGAGACATCACAACCATCCGCCAGGGTGCCGGTAGTTCGGTGCGTGGTTATTTCTCCGGAGTGGAAAGAAGCCGCCATGCCGTGAACGTTTTCAGACTGTACGCCAATAACACGAATGGTCGGGTTAATAGATTTAATTGCCACCGCAATACCAGCAATTAAACCGCCACCACCAATTGGCACAATCACGTTATCGACATCATAGAGATCTTCCATAATTTCCAGACCAATCGTTCCCTGGCCAGCAATCACTTTCGGATCATCGTAAGGTGGGATAAAAATACGGCCTTCCATTTCGACAATTTCGCTCACTTTAGCGATAGTGTCGTTGAAGTTATCACCATGCAGAACGACTTCTGCGGAGTAGTCGCACGTTGCCGCTACTTTGGATTTTGGCGCACCTTTTGGCATCACCACTTTACCGTCGATACCCAGCATCGCGCAGGAGAGGGAAACCCCTTGCGCATGGTTGCCCGCAGAACAGGCCACCACGCCTTTGCGTTTTTCCGCATCGGTCAGTGAACTTAATTTATTAAATGCGCCACGAATTTTAAATGAACCCGTACGCTGCATATTTTCAAACTTCAGGAATATTTCACCTTTGCAACGTTCACTAAAATAGTTGGAGCGAGGCATGCCTGTTTTATAAATTCGCCCAGCCAGTCGTTGTTTCGCTTCAATAATGTCATCAATAGCAACCGGCAGATCGTATGTAATATGCATTATAAAACCTCTTCGCCTGAATTAAATATGTAGGTAACCTTAACCGACACCTGCAAGACAGACAGGTGGATTATTTATGTTTAAATAAAAACAAATAACTAACCAACTTCTATTAATTGCCTTCGTCTACACCCATTATAAGATGAATACTCTTTGGCTAATTCCACCAAAACCGATGCTGCTTTTTTAATACGATAATTTTTCGACCATACCGCGGCATATTGTGCCACAGGCAATGTTTCTTCAACCGGAATAGTAATAAATTGATTAGAACCAAAAGGTGACGTCATATCACAAGGAATTACAGTTAAGAAATCAGCATTGAGAACAAGATTATAAATTGTCACGACTGAGTCGGTTTTAACGATGTTTTCAATACTGATGCCATTTCTTTGTAACGTAGTAAGCAGTTCGCTGTAGTACCCCATATTAGTTTGTGGCAACACCCACTGTTCGTTCTTCAACGACTCCAGCGTGGTGGTGCCGGTGCATGTTCGGGACTTACTGGCTACCAGCACAAACTCGGACTCGAACAGCGGCTCAACATGTAAATCCTGAAGCTTCATTTCTGCACTTAACGTACCAATCGCAAAATCCAGTCGACCGTCGCGGATTGCCGGTAAGAACGAAGACAGTTGCGCTTCATACATAGAAACCTGCGCTTTCGGGAACACCTCTTTGAACTTGTTGATCATCCCTGACATAAAAGTAAAACCAATCAATGAAGGAAAACCAAATGAGACTTCCACCACCGCCTCAGAAGACATACCGCTTATCTCATTAACCATATTTTTCATTTCACGGGTAATGGATTCGGAACGGGAGAGTAACAATTGACCGGCAGGTGTTAATGTTACACCGGTATTTTTCCGCACCACTAATTCCACACCAAAATAATCTTCAATATCGTTAATGATTTTACTGACGGCCGGTTGAGTTAACCCTAATTCTTTTGCAGCCGAGCCGATAGAACCACTTCTAATGACTTCCTGAAAGACTACCAGGTGCTGCGTTTTCGGAAGAAGAATAGTGCTCATAACGACCTACGTTAATTACCTCATTGACGGCATGAAGTGTATCAAAATGAAATGAACAGGATATGTGCGACCACTCACAAATTAACTTTCAATACTTTCCAGAGTATCGTTATTACAATTAAATACCTTTAAATATCAACAAGTTAAAGTATAAAAATCAGCATAAACCCTGATTTTTGTCAAAAAAAATGACGGGGATAACCATATTTTATGGCGATAACATCATTCGTTATGTGGTTAATACAAAAAAGGGGCTGAGACCATATTTCAAGCAATTACCGGATAATTACCAGGCAAAATTTGAGTTAAATTTAATGAGCAAGTTCTCAAATTTTATTATAAATAAACCATTTTCAGTGATAAATAATGCGGCATGTCACATTTTTTCACGCTATTTGTTGGAGAACAAACATTTATTTTATCAATATTTTAAAATTTCGAATACATGTATTGATCATCTCGAACAATTGATTAACGTCAACTTTTTCTCTTCTGACAGGACGTCATTTTGTGAATGCAATCGTTTTCCATAAATTCTTCTCCCCTCATAGGCGACGAATAGCATTTTGTGTTGAGGATCACAAAACGAATAATTGCTGATCGCCGCGATAAGGTCAGACAAAGACAACAAGGGAAATTTTCACAGAGCTTTTGATCGGCGTAGGCCACAGAATGTTGCTTCGTTTACTGTAACGCCGGGTAAATGAGCGTTTTTTGATAGTGCGAAAGAACCCTGTGAGGAAAATAAGCATCTATTATTGTTTGTCATGATGACAAGGCAGGCATCAATGAAAGGCTTCCCAATTGCGCATATTTTTCACCCTTCAATCCCGCCAATGCACGCAGTGGTTAACAATCACAATAGAAATATTGATTATTGGACGGTAAAAAGAAAGTTTGCAGAAATTGTCTCCACCAATGACGTTAATAAAATTTACAGTATAAGTAATGAACTGCGGAGAGTATTATCTGCAATAACTGCATTGAATTTCTATCATGGCGATGTTCCTTCTGTCATGATCCGAATCCAACCGGAAAATATGAGTCCATTCATTATAGATATTTCTACAGGAGAACATGATGATTATATCATACAAACATTAGATGTAGGCACTTTTGCACCTTTTGGTGAACAATGTACTTGCTCAGCCGTCAATAAAAAAGAGCTGGAATGTATTAAGGAGACGATTTCTAAGTATTGTGCAAAATTCACCCGAAAAGAAGCCATCTTAACACCCCTTGTGCACTTTAATAAAACCAGCATTACTTCAGATTGTTGGCAAATTCTCTTTTTTTCACCCGATCATTTTAATAATGATTTTTATTGATTATTTATAAAGGATAAAATAATGTTCCCTGTTTCATCAATTGGTAATGATATTAGTAGTGATTTAGTCCGTCGAAAAATGAATGACCTTCCTGAAAGCCCAACAGGAAATAACCTCGAAGCACTAGCACCAGGTATAGAAAAACTAAAACAGACCTCTATTGAAATGGTCACTTTACTTAACACGTTACAACCTGGTGGAAAATGCATTATCACTGGTGATTTTCAAAAAGAATTAGCGTACTTACAAAATGTAATTCTTTATAATGTCTCGTCTCTTCGTCTGGATTTTTTAGGTTATAACGCCCAAATTATTCAACGATCGGACAATACTTGTGAACTTACCATTAATGAACCGTTAAAAAACCAGGAAATATCCACAGGTAATATCAATATTAATTGCCCATTAAAAGATATTTACAATGAAATCAGGAGGTTAAACGTAATTTTTAGTTGTGGGACTGGAGATATCGTTGATCTATCCTCTCTGGACTTACGTAATGTCGATTTAGATTATTATGATTTCACAGATAAACATATGGCTAATACTATTTTAAATCCTTTTAAATTGAATTCAACAAATTTTACTAATGCCAACATGTTTCAGGTTAATTTTGTTAGTTCAACACAAAACGCCACAATCTCCTGGGATTATTTACTAAAAATAACACCTGTTTTAATAAGCATTAGCGATATGTATTCTGAAGAAAAAATCAAGTTTGTCGAAAGTTGTTTGAATGAGCCTGGAGACATTACCGAAGAACAATTAAAAATTATGAGATTTGCAATTATAAAATCTATACCAAGGGCAACTCTTACAGATAAATTAGAAAATGAATTAACAAAAGAAATATATAAAAGCTCATCGAAAATCAACAATTGTTTGAACAGAATTAAATTACCAGAGATGAAAGAATTCTCATCAGAAAAAATATATGATTACATCGATATAATCATTGAAGATTATGAAAATATCAAAGAAAATGCTTATCTGGTCATTCCCCAAATTAATTATACTATGGATTTAAACATAGAAGACTCTAGCTCAGAGGAATTCCTTTTTGATAATGACCTCGAGAAAGACGAAAATTCTCCGGACAATGGCTTTGAAGTCGAAAAATATAACGCATATGAAGCATATAACTCAGAGAAGCAATATTTTACCAGAGAGGACTATACGTATGATTACGACCTTTTAAATGCAATATAGACTTAATAACTTCTTACAAAGTCTATTATTAATACCGTAGATATTTATTCATCTTACCCTGTGCACCAAAAGCAAAAACTTATCGACGCGGGTTTGAAACTGATGGCAACCGCAAAAATGCCTGATGCGCTACGCTTATCAGGCCTACGCCATCTATGCAATATATTGAATTTGCGTGCTTTTGTAGGCAGGATAAGGCGTTCACGCCGCATCCGGCATGAATAAAGCGCACTCAACAATCTGAAACCCGCCGGAACGGTTTATTACGTAAATCAGGTGAAACTGACCGATAAGCCGCTTTCTTTTGGGTATAGTGTCGTGGACAGTCATTCATCTTTCTGCCCCTCCAAAAGTAAAAACCCGCCGAAGCGGGTTTTTACGTAAAACAGGTGAAACTGACCGATAAGCCGCTTTCTTTTGGGTATAGTGTCGTGGACAGTCATTCATCTTTCTGCCCCTCCAAAAGCAAAAACCCGCCGAAGCGGGTTTTTACGTAAAACAGGTGAAACTGACCGATAAGCCGGGTTCTGTCGTGGACAGTCATTCATCTAGGCCAGCAATCGCTCACTGGCTCAAGCAGCCTACCCGGGTTCAGTACGGGCCGTACCTTATGAACCCCTATTTGGCCTTGCTCCGGGTGGAGTTTACCGTGCCACGGACTGTTACCAGCCGCGCGGTGCGCTCTTACCGCACCCTTTCACCCTTACCTGATCCCGCTTGCGCGGGCCATCGGCGGTTTGCTCTCTGTTGCACTGGTCGTGGGTTTCCCCCCCAGGCGTTACCTGGCACCCTGCCCTATGGAGCCCGGACTTTCCTCCCCTCCGCCCGTCTCCCCCGAAGAGGACGACGACGAAGCGGCGACTGTCTGGTCAGCTTCGGCGCGCAGTATAGAGGGTTTGCGCGCCCTTGTCACCCCGCGTTGCGCATTCCAATCGCCAGTGTCGCGGCGATATTACGTGAAGCACGGCAGATATTGTCATAAGCCCCGCGGAATGCTTCGTCCAACGTACCAATGCTGGTCAGTACGCTGAAGACCGCATCAATGCCATGCTGATGTACAACGCCAACATCATCGGTCAGGCTACCCGCAATGCCAATCACCGGTTTATGGTACTTCTTCGCCACGTTTGCGACACCAATCGGTACCTTGCCGTGAATACTCTGGCTGTCAATACGCCCTTCACCGGTGATCACCAGCGTACAATCGTGAATATGTTCCTCCAGATTCAGCGCCGTAGTGACGATTTCAATACCACTTTTCAGTTCCGCACCAAGAAACGCCATCAGCGCCGCGCCCATACCGCCAGCAGCTCCTGCGCCGGGGACATCTTTCACATCAACATGCAGCGCTTTTTTAATGACATCGGCATAGTGAGAGAGGTTATTGTCCAGCTCAACAATCATCGCTTCACTGGCTCCCTTTTGTGGGCCAAAGATGCGCGATGCGCCGTTATCGCCCACCAGCGGATTGGTGACATCACAAGCGACGCGAATGACGCAATCTTTTAAGCGCGGATCGAGGCCGGAAATATCAATATCATTCAGAGTATTAAGACTACCGCCGCCAAAACCAATTTCATTGCCGTTGGCGTCGCATAATTTCGCCCCCAGCGCCTGTACCATGCCTGCGCCGCCATCATTTGTGGCGCTGCCGCCAATGCCGATAATAATGTTTGTTGCGCCGCTCTCCAGCGCCTGCAGGATTAACTCGCCTGTGCCGCGTGAAGTGGTCACGAGTGGATCGCGTTTTTCCGCAGGTACCAGCTCCAGCCCACTGGCCGCCGCCATTTCAATAAACGCGGTTTTGCCATCGCCGGAGATCCCCCAACTGGCATTCACTTTCTCGCCCAACGGCCCTGTAACCCAGGCGTGACGTTCGGAACCCTGGGTGGCTGCAATCATCGCTTCCACCGTTCCTTCGCCACCGTCGGCAACCGGAACAGAAACGTACTGTGCATCAGGAAAAATTTCCCGAAATCCTTTTTCTATCGCCTGCGCAACCTCGCTGGCAGATAAACTTTCTTTATAAGAGTCTGGGGCGATTACGATTTTCATACCTATGCCTGTTACCACATGACGCCGGAGGGCGTTTCTCTTATTCGGCCTGGATTCCAGGCCCGGATTGCAATACGCCATCCGGGCACGACGTCATTAACGAGTAACTTCGACTTTCGCCAGTTTTTCGTAGTAGCACGCCAGGGCGCTATGATCCGCCGTTCCTAAACCATCTGCACGCAGTGCCTGCATCATCTCCATAACCGCAGCTGTGAGCGGCAGTTGCGCGCCGACGCCGTGAGAAGTATCCAGCGCATTCGCCAGATCCTTAATATGCAGATCAATGCGGAAGCCCGGCTTGAAGTTGCGGTCCATCACCATCGGCGCTTTGGCATCCAGCACGGTACTGCCCGCCAGCCCACCGCGAATTGCCTGATAAACCAGGTCCGGGTTAACGCCCGCTTTGGTTGCCAGCGTTAACGCTTCTGACATCGCGGCAATATTCAGCGCCACAATGACCTGATTTGCCAGTTTGGTGACGTTACCTGCACCGATTTCCCCGGTATGCACCACGGAACCCGCCATCGCTTTCATCAAATCATAGTATTTGTCGAAAATAGCCTTGTCGCCGCCCACCATCACTGACAGCGTACCGTCGATGGCTTTCGGTTCACCGCCGCTCACCGGAGCATCCAGCATATCAATGCCTTTCGCTTTCAGCGCTTCGCTGATTTCACGGCTTGCCAGCGGTGCGATAGAACTCATATCGATCAATACCGTACCTGGCTTCGCGCCTTCAATAATGCCATTCTCACCCAGCGCCACCTCTTTCACATGAGGGGAGTTTGGCAGCATGGTTATGATGACGTCGCACTGTTCAGCGATCGCTTTAGCCGTAGACGCTGTTTCTGCACCTGCAGCAATCACGTCAGCAATAGCTTCTGGGTTACGGTCAGCAACCACCAGCGAGTAACCTGCTTTCAGAAGGTTTTTACTCATTGGTTTACCCATAATCCCCAGGCCAATAAAACCAACTTTCATAGTCATATCAATCATCTCTCTTGTTGCGGTGGTGGTTATTTTTTAAAGGTATCAGCCAGTTTCTGAGTGGCAGAGCGGAAGACGCCGAGATCGCTGCCGACAGCCACAAACGTCGCGCCCCATTCCAGATAACGACGCGCATCGGCTTCGACCGGCGCGAGGATACCGCTGGGTTTGCCGTGCGCGCTGGCACGGTTAAAAATGTGCTGAATTGCTTTTTGTACATCCGGGTGTGATGCATTGCCGAGATGGCCTAATGCCGCGGCCAGATCGCTGGGGCCGACGAAGATGCCGTCTACGCCTTCGGTAGCGGCAATGGCATCGACGTTATCTACGCCCTGCTGACTTTCTATCTGGACCAGAATAGTGATGTTCTTGTTCGACTGAGCGAAATAATCCGCCACGGTGCCAAACATATTGGCGCGGTGAGAAACGGAGACGCCGCGAATGCCTTCTGGCGGATAACGCGTCGATGCCACGGCCTGCTCTGCTTCCTCTTTTGTTTCTACAAAAGGAATCAGGAAGTTATAGAAACCGATATCCAGAAGACGCTTAATAATTACCGGCTCGTTGGTCGGCACTCGCACTACTGGCGCGCTGGTGCTGCCTTTCAGGGCCATTAACTGCGGAATAAACGTGGAAATATCGTTTGGCGCATGTTCGCCATCCAGCACCAGCCAGTCAAACCCAGCCAAACCAAGAACTTCAGTGCTAATCGGGTTAGAGAGTGCTGACCAGCAACCAATTTGTACTTGTTTCGCAGCCAGTGCGGCTTTGAATTTATTCGGGAAAACATCGTTATTCATCGCTTATACCTTTGCTTATTTCTGCAATTCCATACGTTTAATGTCGCCAACTACGAAGAGGTAGCAGACCATCGCCATCAGCGCTGAACATCCCACGAAAACCAGTGCTGCATTGAAGGAGTGCAGTTCACTTACCAGGTAGCCAATCACCAGTGGAGTGACAATGGAGGCAACATTGCCAAAGACGTTAAAGACGCCGCCGCAGAGGCCAACAATCTCTTTCGGCGCGGTGTCAGAAATCACCGGCCAGCCCAGCGCACCAAATCCTTTGCCAAAGAAAGCCAGCGCCATCAGCATGACCACCAGCGTGGTGTTGTTGGTGTAGTTACATAAGATGATGGTGGAAGCCAGCAACATTCCCAGCACAATCGGTAGCTTACGTGCCAGGGTCAGGGACAAACCGCGTTTGATCAGATAATCCGAGAAGACACCTCCCAGCACGCCGCCCGCAAAACCACACATTGCCGGAATCGAGGCGACCAGACCCACTTTCAGAATCGACATGCCTTTTTCCTGCACCAGATAAATCGGGAACCAGGTGAGGAAGAACCAGGTGATAGTGTTGATAAAATATTGTCCGAAAAATACGCCCAACATCATGCGGTTAGAGAGCAATTGCTTGATGTAATGCAGTTTGGGACCGCTTGCTGCCGCGCTGCCCGGCTTTTTGTGGTCCATATCGACCACCGCGCCATTTTCAGAGATAAACTTCAGCTCTTCCGCAGACATACGTGGGTGATCTGTCGGGTTATGAATCAACTTGATCCACAGCGCCGTCAGCACAAAACCAATCACCCCCATAACGGTAAAGACGTGCTCCCAGCCCCAGGCGAAAGTCAGCCAGCCAAGCAGAGGCGAAAAGAGCGCCAGCGAGAAATATTGCGCCGAGTTAAAGATGGCGGAGGCAGTACCACGTTCTTTCGTCGGGAACCAGGCGGCGACAATTCGGGCGTTCGCCGGGAATGATGGCGCTTCCGAGAAGCCGAGCATAAAGCGCATAAAGAACATGGAGATCCCAGCCCAGGCCAGCGGAAACATATCAACAAAACCTTGCAGGAAGGTGAATAGCGACCAGAAAAAGAGGCTGTAGGTGTAAACTTTTTTCGAGCCAAACTTATCAAGCAACCAGCCGCCGGGGATTTGCATCAGCAAGTAGGCCCAGCCAAAAGCAGAAAAGATGTAACCCATCGAAACCGCACTTAACTGCAACTCTTTTGCTACTTCAGTACCAGCAATAGACAGCGTTGCACGATCGGCGTAGTTAACGGCGGTAACAATAAAAATAATCAGTAATATTAAATAGCGGGTATGCACGCCTTTCTTTTTTACGTCAACGGTGTCCAGAATCATTTTATTTACCTCGGGTACTTATGCTGATTTTTATTATTATGGGGAAGGTGTTATTTATGAGTTTCATTTATGCCGTAACGACAATGAACTCGGGAATTAGTATAAGCAGCGCGAGAATAATAATCATTGTGCAAACGCTAATTTAATTAATACCATTTGAATATTATTTTGAGCATATGCACATAAGGTTGCGCGCTAAAGCACAGATTTGCGCTTTACCTTGCCGGGCGGCATTGCAATCCCTGAAATGATTGACATTGATCACATTTCTGCGTTTAAACTCCTGACATTCTTATTTCACCCAATGAAGTCATTTATTTTTAAATGAGACCAGGTCCTCATTTTAATAACCCCTGGCTGGAGAATATTGCACAATGGCCAACATCGAAATCAGACAAGAAACGCCAACTGCGTTTTATATAAAAGTTCACGACACAGATAATGTGGCAATTATTGTTAATGATAATGGCCTGAAAGCAGGAACGCGTTTTCCGGATGGGCTGGAATTAATTGAACATATTCCCCAGGGGCATAAAGTCGCATTGCTGGACATTCCGGCTAATGGTGAAATTATTCGTTATGGCGAAGTGATTGGTTACGCCGTGCGCGCAATCCCACGCGGAAGCTGGATCGACGAGTCAATGGTTGTACTGCCGGAAGCGCCGCCATTACACACGCTGCCACTGGCAACCAAAGTGCCGGAACCCTTACCGCCGCTTGAAGGTTACACCTTTGAAGGCTATCGCAATGCCGATGGCAGCGTGGGCACCAAAAACCTGCTCGGCATCACCACCAGCGTCCACTGTGTGGCAGGCGTCGTAGATTACGTGGTGAAAATCATTGAACGCGATCTGCTGCCGAAATACCCGAACGTCGATGGCGTGGTGGGGCTGAATCATCTGTACGGTTGTGGCGTGGCGATTAACGCACCGGCGGCAGTTGTTCCTATTCGTACCATTCACAATATTTCGCTGAACCCAAACTTTGGCGGCGAGGTGATGGTGATTGGCCTGGGTTGCGAGAAATTACAGCCAGAACGCCTGCTGGTCGGCACGGATGATGTACAAGGTATTCCGCTGGAGAACGCCAGTATTGTCAGCTTGCAGGATGAAAAGCATGTCGGTTTTCAGTCCATGGTCGAGGATATTTTGCAGATCGCCGAACGCCATCTACAAAAACTGAATCAACGTCAGCGAGAAACCTGCCCGGCTTCAGAACTGGTCGTTGGTATGCAGTGCGGTGGCAGCGATGCGTTTTCTGGTGTAACGGCAAACCCGGCGGTTGGCTATGCGTCTGATCTACTGGTGCGCTGCGGCGCAACGGTGATGTTCTCAGAAGTAACGGAAGTGCGTGACGCGATTCATCTGCTGACGCCGCGCGCCGTTAACGAAGAGGTCGGCAAACGGCTGCTGGAGGAGATGGAGTGGTACGATAACTATCTCAATATGGGAAAAACCGACCGCAGCGCCAACCCTTCGCCGGGCAACAAGAAAGGCGGTCTGGCAAATGTGGTGGAGAAGGCGCTCGGCTCCATTGCTAAATCGGGTAAAAGTGCAATTGTTGAAGTGCTGTCGCCCGGTCAACGCCCGACTAAACGCGGATTAATTTACGCCGCGACGCCAGCCAGCGATTTTGTCTGTGGCACGCAACAGGTGGCTTCGGGTATCACCGTGCAAGTGTTTACGACCGGCCGTGGTACGCCGTACGGCCTGATGGCGGTACCCGTCATTAAAATGGCAACCCGCACCGAGCTGGCGAACCGCTGGTTTGATTTAATGGATATTAACGCGGGCACTATCGCTACCGGCGAAGAGAGCATTGAAGAGGTGGGCTGGAAGTTGTTCCACTTTATTCTCGACGTCGCCAGCGGGAAGAAGAAAACTTTCTCGGATCAATGGGGACTGCATAACCAGCTGGCGGTGTTTAACCCGGCACCGGTGACCTGATTTCTTTTGGAACGTCCCTCGCAAAACATGGCCTTAGTGCCATGTTTTTATTGTTTAAAGTCCACACATCCATTAATAATGCATTTGCATTACCTTAGTTCAAGCTTATAATTTGAGCAGAAAACAGGCTGTAAAAGGACAGTGAATCATGCCCGCTAATGCTCGCTCTAACGCTGTACTGACCACTGAATCAAAGGTCACGATACGCGGACAAACAACTATCCCCGCGCCAGTGCGTGAGGCCTTAAAACTGAAGCCAGGCCTGGACAGCATTCATTACGAAATTCTGCCTGGTGGGCAAGTATTTATGTGCCGACTGGGAGATGAACAGGAGGATCATACTATGAATGCATTTTTGCGTTTTCTGGATGCAGATATCCAGAACAACCCGCAAAAAACTCGTCCATTCGACACTCAACAAGGAAAGAAACTTGTCGCTGGCATGGACGTCAACATTGACGATGAGATTGGCGACGACGAATAATGGATTTTCCACAAAGGGTTAATGGTTGGGCGCTATATGCTCATCCCTGTTTTCAGGAAACCTACGACGCTTTAGTTGCCGAAGTCGAGACATTAAAGGGAAAAGATCCTGAAAATTATCAGAGAAAAGCCGCCACAAAGTTATTGGCGGTAGTCCATAAAGTGATTGAGGAGCATATCACGGTCAATCCATCATCACCGGCATTCCGTCATGGCAAGTCGTTAGGCTCTGGGAAAAATAAAGACTGGTCACGGGTAAAATTTGGTGCTGGTCGTTATCGTCTCTTCTTTCGTTATAGTGAAAAAGAGAAAGTCATCATTCTGGGATGGATGAACGATGAAAACACTCTGCGCACCTACGGTAAAAAAACAGATGCCTATACCGTATTCAGCAAAATGTTAAAAAGAGGGCATCCTCCTGCCGACTGGGAAACCCTCACCCGAGAGACAGAAGAAACCCATTGATGGTGTTCACAATGCCCGCCGAACGCATTCGTGTTGACCAGCGGGCACCCTTTCTCACTCCCCGACCAGAATCACTTCAACCCCAGCCTTTCGCAGTCCTTCCAGACTATCCGCAGGAATGCCTTCATCAACAATGATCATGTCGATACGTTGAGTATCAATGATCTTATGTAAACTGGAACGATTGAATTTACTGGAATCGGTGACCACGATGATCCGTTCCGCAACTTCGCACATCCGGCGGTTTAAACGGGCTTCATCTTCATTATGCGTGCTGACGCCGCGCTCCAGATCGATCGCATCTACACCAAGAAACAGCATATCGAAGTGGTAATTTTGCAGCGATTGCTCAGCCTGATCGCCGTAAAAAGATTGCGACTGACGGCGCAAATGCCCGCCGGTCATCAGCAGCTCAACGCCTTCCGCTTCCAGCAACGCATTAGCCACGTTCATACCGTTGGTCATCGCAATTACGTCAGTGTGCTTGCGCATCAGACGAGCAATCTCAAAAGTGGTGGTCCCGGAATCGAGGATCACCCGATGACCTGGCTGAATCAACTCAACGGCAGCTTTCGCAACGCTGCGTTTCATCGCGGTGTTCAGCGCGCTTTTATCTTCCACTGATGGCTCGACTGACGGCGTCGTGCTATCGCAGATCAACGCGCCACCATAGGCACGCACAGCGATCCCCTGCTTTTCCAGAAACGCCAGATCGTTGCGGATCGTCACAGTAGATACGCCATACAATGCCGACAGATCGTTAACCTGCACACTCCCTTGCTGTCGCAGACGCTGAATGATCTGTTCTCGTCGCTCGCTGGTGCCTGTCACTCGCTTCTCACCTGAAGCGTCGGTATTACTCATAGTAAGTCCTTTCGTAAAACTTTCGTTTCATTTCGTTTTGCCTATTAACGCCTTTCTATTAAGCAAATGCAAGCCTACCTTGCCCATTGACGCAAGCTACTCTCGTTTCAGTGACTTTCATTATGTTTCTTTTGTGAATCAGATCAGAAAACCATTATCTTTCGTTTTATTTTTATCTCACCATGACGCAGTATCAACTGAAACAAAACGAAAGATTAATATCGCAGTAATCTGAACTGGAGAGGAAAGTGAAACATCTGACAGAAATGGTGAGACAGCACAAAGCGGGCAAAACAAATGGAATTTATGCCGTTTGTTCCGCACATCCGCTGGTGCTGGAGGCTGCAATCCGCTACGCCAGTGCAAACCAAACGCCGTTACTGATTGAAGCAACCTCCAATCAGGTAGACCAGTTCGGCGGTTATACCGGAATGACGCCCGCCGATTTTCGCGGCTTTGTTTGTCAGCTCGCCGACTCGTTGAATTTCCCGCAGGATGCGTTGATTCTGGGTGGTGACCATCTGGGGCCAAACCGCTGGCAAAACCTGCCAGCCGCTCAGGCAATGGCCAATGCCGATGATTTGATTAAAAGCTACGTTGCGGCAGGATTCAAAAAAATCCACCTTGATTGCAGCATGTCCTGTCAGGACGATCCAATTCCCTTAACTGATGACATCGTGGCTGAACGCGCCGCCCGTCTGGCGAAAGTGGCGGAAGAAACCTGTCGCGAACACTTTGGCGAAGCCGATCTGGAGTATGTCATTGGTACCGAAGTGCCGGTACCTGGCGGCGCGCATGAAACCTTAAGCGAGCTGGCGGTCACCACGCCGGATGCCGCCCGCGCCACGCTGGAAGCCCATCGTCACGCCTTTGAAAAGCAAGGTTTGAATGCCATCTGGCCACGCATCATTGCCCTGGTGGTTCAACCCGGCGTCGAATTCGATCACACCAACGTTATTGATTATCAGCCCGCCAAAGCGAGCGCCTTAAGCCAGATGGTCGAAAACTACGAAACGCTGATTTTCGAAGCGCACTCTACCGATTATCAAACGCCGCAATCGCTGCGCCAGCTGGTGATTGACCACTTTGCCATTCTGAAAGTTGGCCCGGCGCTGACCTTCGCCCTGCGTGAAGCCCTTTTTTCTCTGGCGGCGATTGAAGAAGAACTGGTACCAGCGAAAGCCTGTTCCGGTCTGCGTCAGGTGCTGGAAAACGTGATGCTCGACCGCCCGGAATACTGGCAAAGCCACTACCACGGTGACGGCAACGCGCGTCGTCTGGCGCGTGGTTATAGCTACTCGGATCGCGTGCGTTATTACTGGCCGGACAGCCAGATTGATGACGCTTTCGCCCATCTGGTTCGTAATCTGGCGGATTCACCGATTCCGCTGCCGCTCATCAGCCAGTATCTGCCGCTGCAATACGTGAAAGTTCGCTCCGGCGAGCTGCAACCGACGCCACGGGAACTCATTATCAACCATATTCAGGACATCCTGGCGCAGTACCACACAGCCTGTGAAGGCCAATAAGCAAAACAAAGAGGAACACGCTATGCCAAATATTGTTTTAAGCCGGATTGATGAACGCTTGATTCACGGTCAGGTCGGCGTTCAGTGGGTCGGATTTGCGGGGGCAAATCTGGTGCTGGTAGCCAACGATGAGGTTGCCGAAGATCCGGTACAACAAAACCTGATGGAAATGGTACTGGCAGAAGGGATCGCCGTACGTTTCTGGACGCTGCAAAAAGTTATCGACAACATTCATCGCGCCGCCGATCGACAGAAAATCCTGCTGGTTTGTAAAACACCCGCCGATTTCCTGACGCTGGTGAAAGGTGGCGTTCCGGTGAATCGCATTAACGTTGGCAATATGCACTACGCCAATGGCAAGCAACAAATCGCCAAAACGGTTTCTGTGGATGCGGGCGATATCGCAGCATTTAACGACCTGAAAGCCGCTGGGGTGGAATGCTTCGTTCAGGGCGTCCCGACAGAGCCTGCTGTGGACCTCTTTAAATTACTTTGAGGGATTCATCATGGAAATCAGTCTGTTGCAGGCATTCGCGTTGGGCATTATCGCCTTTATCGCTGGCCTGGATATGTTTAACGGCTTAACCCATATGCACCGCCCGGTGGTCCTCGGCCCGTTGGTCGGGCTGGTACTTGGCGATCTGCATACCGGAATTTTAACCGGCGGTACGCTGGAACTGGTATGGATGGGGCTGGCCCCGCTGGCGGGCGCACAGCCGCCTAACGTGATTATCGGTACTATCGTCGGCACGGCGTTTGCCATTACTACTGGCGTGAAACCCGATGTCGCAGTCGGTGTCGCCGTACCTTTCGCTGTCGCAGTACAGATGGGGATTACCTTCCTGTTCTCGGTGATGTCCGGCGTGATGTCTCGCTGCGACCGGATGGCGGAGAACGCCGATACTCGCGGCATTGAACGCGTGAACTATCTGGCACTGCTGGCACTCGGCACTTTCTATTTTCTCTGCGCTTTCCTGCCTATCTACTTCGGCGCGGAACATGCAAAAACCATCATTGATATCCTGCCGCAACGATTAATCGACGGACTCGGCGTCGCGGGCGGCATCATGCCAGCAATCGGTTTTGCCGTGCTGCTGAAAATCATGATGAAAAACGTCTACATCCCCTACTTCATCCTGGGCTTTGTTGCCGCAGCCTGGCTCAAGTTACCGGTGCTGGCTATTGCTGCCGCTGCGCTGGCGATGGCGCTGATCGACCTGCTGCGTAAATCTCCTGAACCGACTCAACCTGCGGCACAGAAAGAGGAATTTGAAGATGGCATCTAATCAAACCACCCTGCCGAACGTCAGTGAAAACGAAGAAACATTGCTGACTGGCGTCAATGAAAACGTGTATGAAGATCAGAGCATTGGCGCGGAGCTGACGAAAAAAGATATCAACCGCGTCGCCTGGCGTTCCATGCTGTTACAAGCGTCTTTTAACTACGAACGTATGCAGGCTTCTGGCTGGTTGTACGGTCTGCTGCCTGCTCTGAAAAAGATCCACACTAACAAACGTGACCTGGCGCGCGCCATGAAAGGGCATATGGGTTTCTTCAATACCCATCCGTTTCTGGTGACGTTTGTTATCGGCATTATCCTTGCGATGGAGCGTTCTAAGCAGGACGTTAACAGTATTCAGAGCACCAAAATTGCCGTCGGCGCACCGCTGGGGGGGATTGGCGATGCCATGTTCTGGCTTACGCTGTTACCCATTTGTGGCGGGATAGGCGCAAGCCTTGCGCTACAAGGCTCTATTCTTGGCGCAGTCGTATTTATTGTGCTGTTCAACGTGGTACACCTGGGGCTGCGTTTTGGTCTGGCGCATTATGCTTACCGCATGGGCGTGGCGGCGATTCCACTCATTAAGGCGAATACCAAAAAAGTCGGCCATGCTGCGTCTATCGTTGGGATGACGGTAATCGGCGCGCTGGTGGCAACCTATGTTCGTTTAAGCACCACGCTGGAAATCACGGCGGGCGACGCAGTGGTTAAGTTACAGGCTGATGTTATCGACAAACTGATGCCTGCCTTCTTACCGCTGGTCTATACCCTGACCATGTTCTGGCTGGTACGCCGCGGCTGGAGTCCGCTGCGCCTGATTGCAGTTACCGTGGTTCTAGGGATCGTCGGTAAATTCTGCCATTTCCTTTAAATACAATGAGGTATTAGATGTTAAGTATTATTTTGACAGGGCATGGCGGGTTTGCCAGTGGCATGGAAAAAGCAATGAAGCAAATCCTCGGCGATCAATCGCAGTTTATTGCCATCGATTTTCCCGAAACCTCAAGCACCGCGCTGCTTACATCGCAGCTTGAAGAGGCCATCGCCCAACTGGATTGTGAAGACGGCATTGTTTTTCTGACGGATTTGCTGGGCGGCACGCCGTTTCGCGTAGCTTCAACGCTGGCGATGCAAAAACCGGGCTGTGAAGTGATTACCGGCACCAATTTGCAACTGCTACTGGAGATGGTGCTGGAGCGCGAAGGGTTAAGCGGTGAAGAATTCCGTGTACAGGCGCTGGAGTGTGGACACCGAGGGCTGACCAGTCTGGTGGACGAGCTAGGCCGCTGCCATGAAGAATGTCCGGTCGAGGAAGGAATATGACACACGTTCTGCGCGCCAGAAGGCTGCTGACTGAAGAGGGATGGCTCGATGACCATCAGTTGTGTATTGCTGATAGTGTCATCGCAGCAATCGAACCGATTCCAGTGGGCGTGACTGAACGCGATGCGGAACTGCTCTGCCCCGCTTACATCGACACCCATGTACACGGTGGTACGGGCGTTGATGTAATGGATGACGCGCCGGATGTGCTCGACAAGCTGGCAATGCACAAGGCACGCGAAGGTGTAGGCAGTTGGTTACCGACCACCGTAACCGCGCCGCTTAATACCATTCATGCGGCGCTGAAACGTATTGCTCAACGTTGCCAAGGCGGCGGACCTGGTGCGCAAGTGCTGGGGAGTTATCTCGAAGGACCGTACTTCACGCCGCAGAATAAAGGCGCGCATCCGCCGGAGCTGTTTCGCGAGCTGGAAATTGCCGAGCTGGATCAATTGATTGCCGTTTCTCAGCACACCTTACGCGTGGTAGCGCTGGCACCGGAAAAAGAAGGGGCAGTGCAGGCCATCCGCCATCTTAAACAGCAAAACGTAAGGGTGATGCTGGGGCATAGCGCGGCGACCTGGCAACAAACCCGCGCCGCATTTGATGCTGGTGCCGACGGCCTGGTGCATTGCTATAACGGGATGACAGGTTTACATCACCGCGAACCGGGAATGGTTGGCGCGGGATTAACGGACAAGCGCGCCTGGCTGGAACTGATAGCCGATGGTCATCATGTGCATCCGGCGGCGATGTCGCTGTGTTGTTGCTGTGCGAAAGAGAGAATCGTGCTGATCACCGACGCGATGCAGGCAGCCGGGATGCCGGATGGTCGCTATACGTTATGTGGTGAAGAAGTGCAGATGCACGGTGGCGTTGTCCGTACCGCGTCCGGTGGGCTGGCGGGCAGTACGCTATCTGTCGATGCAGCAGTGCGCAACATGGTCGAGTTAACGGGCGTAACGCCTGCGGAAGCCATCCATATGGCGTCGCTGCATCCGGCGCGAATGCTGGGTGTTGATGGTGTTCTGGGATCGCTTAAACCGGGCAAACGCGCCAGCGTCGTTGCGCTGGATAGCGGGCTGCATGTGCAACAAATCTGGATTCAGGGTCAATTAGCTTCGTTTTGATGGTTTGCTCCATTATTGGGCCTTCACTTCCCCCGTAAGGCCTTTCTTTTTCTTTCTTTTTGATCTGTGCAGCGGTGTCGGATGCGACGCTAACGCGTCTGATCCGACCTACGGTACGCCGCATCCGGCAATCGGTGCACATAGCAACGTCATCATGCAATTCTTTAATCTTCCCTTGTCTTTTCTTTCAACGATCACAAATTTCGTTTTATTTCCTTTTTCTCAATTGAACTTTCAGTTTCTTTTCTATAGATTTTAATCAACGAAAGACATCACTAAGTGAAATGAAACGAAAGGCAAGTGAAAGCGACAACGCCCGACGTCAAGTTCATCAGACTAAGGATTGAGTTATGCCAGAAAATTACCCCCCTGCTGCCGCCGCAACCGGTACATGGACTGAAGAAGAGATCCGCCATCAGCCTCGCGCATGGATCCGTTCACTCACCAACATCGACGCGCTACGTTCCGCGCTCAATAACTTCCTTGAACCGTTACTGCGCAAAGAGAATCTGCGGATCATCCTGACCGGAGCCGGAACGTCGGCATTTATCGGTGACATCATCGCGCCGTGGCTCGCCAGCCATACCGGTAAAAACTTCAGCGCCGTACCGACCACCGATCTGGTCACCAATCCGATGGACTACCTGAATCCAGCTCATCCGCTGCTGTTGATCTCCTTCGGTCGATCCGGCAACAGCCCGGAAAGCGTCGCCGCCGTGGAACTGGCAAATCAATTTGTACCCGAGTGCTATCACCTGCCGATCACCTGCAACGAAGCGGGCGCTCTTTACCAAAACGCGATCAACAGCGACAACGCGTTTGCCCTGCTGATGCCCGCAGAAACGCACGATCGCGGCTTTGCGATGACCAGCAGCATTACCACCATGATGGCCAGCTGCCTCGCGGTTTTCGCACCTGAGACGATCAACAGCCAAACCTTCCGCGACGTGGCGGATCGTTGCCAGGCGATCCTGACCTCATTGGGCGATTTCAGCGAAGGTGTGTTTGGTTACGCACCGTGGAAACGGATCGTTTATCTCGGCAGCGGTGGCTTACAGGGCGCAGCACGCGAGTCGGCGCTGAAAGTGCTGGAACTGACTGCGGGTAAACTGGCGGCCTTCTATGATTCCCCGACCGGATTCCGTCATGGCCCGAAATCGCTGGTCGATAACGAAACGCTGGTGGTGGTATTTGTCTCAAGCCACCCTTACACCCGTCAGTATGATCTTGATCTGCTGGCTGAACTTCGCCGTGACAACCAGGCAATGCGCGTAATCGCCATCGCCGCGGAAAGCACCGACATCGTCGCTGCCGGTCCACATATTATCCTGCCGCCGTCACGTCACTTTATCGACGTTGAGCAGGCATTTTGCTTCCTGATGTACGCCCAGACGTTTGCACTGATGCAGTCGCTGCACATGGGCAATACGCCGGATACCCCATCAGCCAGCGGCACCGTTAACCGCGTGGTGCAAGGCGTAATCATTCATCCGTGGCAGGCATAAGAGGATCGCATTATGAGCATTATCTCCACTAAATATCTGTTACAGGACGCCCAGGCCAATGGCTACGCGGTGCCTGCCTTTAACATTCATAACGCCGAGACGATCCAGGCGATCCTCGAAGTGTGCAGTGAAATGCGATCGCCGGTGATCCTCGCCGGAACGCCGGGGACCTTTAAACACATAGCGCTGGAAGAGATCTACGCCCTGTGTAGCGCCTATTCCACAACCTACAACATGCCACTGGCGCTGCATCTCGACCACCACGAATCGCTGGATGATATTCGCCGTAAAGTCCACGCAGGCGTGCGCAGTGCGATGATCGACGGCAGCCACTTCCCGTTTGCCGAGAACGTAAAGCTGGTGAAATCGGTTGTCGACTTCTGCCACTCCCAGGATTGCAGCGTGGAAGCAGAACTGGGCCGCCTGGGCGGTGTTGAAGATGACATGAGCGTTGACGCCGAAAGTGCATTCCTGACCGATCCACAAGAAGCTAAACGCTTTGTCGAGCTGACTGGCGTCGACAGCCTGGCGGTAGCGATTGGTACGGCGCACGGCTTATACAGCAAAACGCCGAAGATTGATTTCCAGCGGCTGGCGGAAATTCGTGAAGTGGTGGATGTTCCTCTGGTGCTGCATGGTGCCAGCGATGTTCCGGATGAATTTGTCCGTCGTACTATTGAACTTGGCGTCACAAAAGTGAACGTTGCCACAGAATTAAAAATAGCCTTCGCTGGCGCGGTTAAAGCCTGGTTTGCGGAAAATCCGCAGGGTAATGATCCTCGTTATTATATGCGCGTCGGAATGGATGCGATGAAAGAAGTTGTCAGAAATAAAATTAATGTCTGTGGTTCAGCGAATCGAATTTCAGCATAATCATTAGTTTTTTATGATTTATCCCAATGTACTTCCCGATTAATATCGGGGAGTGCCTTAATGGAAAAGGAGATAACTAAACCTTAATAAATACATCAGTACAATATCGCAACAATAATATATTTAAAAAAATTATATTATTCAACTTTATGGTGAGGATTACACAATGAGCAGTCCAAATATTCTCTTAACCCGTGTTGATAACCGTCTGGTTCATGGCCAGGTTGGCGTGACCTGGACATCCACCATCGGTGCAAATCTGCTGGTAGTCGTGGATGATGTTGTCGCTAACGATGATATTCAACAGAAATTAATGGGTATTACCGCGGAAACCTACGGCTTTGGCATTCGTTTCTTTACTATCGAAAAAACCATTAACGTCATCGGCAAAGCTGCACCACATCAGAAGATCTTCCTGATTTGCCGTACGCCACAAACGGTACGTAAATTGGTAGAAGGTGGCATTGACCTGAAAGATGTCAACGTCGGCAATATGCATTTCTCGGAAGGGAAAAAGCAAATCAGCAGTAAAGTTTATGTCGATGACCAGGATCTCGCGGACTTACGTTTTATTAAACAACGTGGCGTGAATGTTTTCATTCAGGACGTCCCTGGCGATCAAAAAGAACAAATCCCTGACTAAATCTAAAATCGCCTTAATATTGGTTTGAGGTAATAAAAATGCATGAAATAACCCTACTTCAGGGATTATCCCTGGCGGCGTTAGTTTTCGTTCTGGGGATTGATTTTTGGCTGGAAGCCTTATTTTTATTCCGCCCGATAATCGTTTGTACCCTAACTGGCGCTATTCTCGGTGATATTCAGACTGGCTTAATTACCGGTGGTCTGACAGAGTTGGCTTTCGCCGGATTAACCCCTGCAGGTGGTGTTCAGCCGCCCAACCCGATTATGGCGGGTCTGATGACCACCGTCATTGCATGGTCTACGGGCGTTGATGCCAAAACAGCAATTGGTCTTGGCCTGCCGTTTAGTTTGTTAATGCAGTACGTCATTCTGTTCTTCTATTCCGCTTTCTCATTATTTATGACCAAAGCCGATAAATGCGCGAAAGAGGCGGATACGGCAGCGTTTTCCCGACTTAACTGGACAACGATGCTCATCGTCGCTTCAGCGTATGCGGTGATTGCTTTCCTCTGTACTTACCTGGCACAAGGGGCGATGCAGGCGCTGGTGAAAGCGATGCCCGCCTGGTTGACCCACGGCTTTGAAGTGGCTGGCGGTATTCTGCCTGCCGTTGGTTTTGGCTTGCTGCTGCGCGTAATGTTCAAAGCGCAATATATCCCTTACCTGATCGCCGGTTTCCTGTTTGTTTGCTACATCCAGGTCAGCAACCTGTTGCCGGTTGCCGTACTGGGTGCAGGCTTTGCGGTGTATGAGTTTTTCAATGCGAAATCCCGGCAGCAAGCGCAACCGCAGCCCGTTGCCAGTAAAAATGAAGAAGAGGACTACAGCAATGGGATCTGAAATCAGTAAAAAAGATATCACCCGTCTGGGCTTTCGTTCGTCGCTGCTGCAAGCGAGCTTTAACTACGAAAGGATGCAGGCGGGCGGTTTTACCTGGGCGATGTTGCCGATCCTGAAAAAGATTTATAAGGACGACAAACCGGGCTTAAGCGCGGCGATGAAAGATAACCTCGAATTTATTAATACCCACCCGAATCTGGTCGGATTCCTGATGGGGTTATTAATTTCGATGGAAGAAAAAGGAGAAAACCGCGACACCATTAAAGGCCTCAAAGTGGCACTGTTTGGCCCAATCGCCGGGATTGGCGATGCGATTTTCTGGTTTACTTTGTTGCCGATTATGGCGGGAATTTGCTCATCATTTGCCAGCCAGGGAAACCTGCTGGGGCCGATTCTATTTTTCGCCGTTTACCTGCTTATCTTTTTCCTGCGCGTCGGCTGGACCCACGTCGGTTATTCAGTCGGCGTGAAGGCGATCGATAAAGTGCGAGAGAACTCGCAGATGATTGCCCGTTCGGCAACCATCCTCGGGATCACGGTAATCGGCGGGCTGATCGCTTCGTATGTGCATATTAACGTGGTGACATCGTTTGCCATCGACAGTACCCACAGCGTCGCGCTGCAGCAGGATTTCTTCGATAAAGTCTTCCCGAACATTTTACCGATGGCCTACACCCTGCTGATGTATTACTTCCTGCGGGTGAAAAAAGCGCATCCGGTGCTGTTAATCGGCGTGACTTTTGTGCTCTCTATTGTTTGTTCCGCATTCGGCATTTTGTAAATGGAACGAGGCACTGCGTCTGGCGGTGCCTCTTTACTTAAGGAATTTCATCCTGTGCAAACCCTTCAGCAAGTTGAAAACTATACGGCGTTAAGTGAACGTGCCAGCGAATATTTATTGGCCGTGATCCGTAGCAAACCGGATGCCGTGATTTGCCTGGCGACCGGAGCCACGCCATTACTGACGTATCATTATCTGGTAGAAAAAATCCACCAGCAGCAGGTTGATGTCAGCCAGCTCACCTTCGTGAAGCTCGACGAATGGGTGGATCTGCCATTAACGATGCCTGGTACCTGCGAAACTTTCCTGCAACAGCATATCGTGCAGCCGCTGGGGCTACGTGAAGACCAGCTCATCAGCTTTCGCTCCGAAGAGATAAATGAGACAGAGTGCGAACGGGTAACGAACCTGATTGCGCGCAAAGGCGGTCTGGATTTATGCGTTCTCGGATTGGGGAAAAACGGTCATCTTGGGCTGAACGAACCGGGAGAAAGCCTGCAACCGGCCTGCCATATCAGTCAACTTGATGCCAGAACACAGCAACATGAGATGTTAAAAACCGCGGGTCGCCCCGTGACTCGTGGGATCACCTTAGGCCTGAAGGATATTCTCAATGCCCGCGAAGTTTTGTTACTGGTGACTGGCGAAGGAAAGCAGGATGCGACAGATCGTTTTCTCACGGCTAAAGTCTCTACCGCTATCCCGGCTTCATTTTTATGGCTGCACAGTAACTTTATTTGTTTAATTAACACCTAACCAGATGAAAAATTTGCTCAAAATGTTTAAATTAACTTATGTAACAGTCACGCATTATATTAAATAACATTTGACTGGGTTGAACATAACGCCGATAGCAAAAGGAGTTATGTTCAACAATTTAATTTTAGATATACATATAACTTGTTCTATTAATAAATCACCTCGTATTCTGACTCGCCCCCTGGCGCAGCAAAGTCAGGCATTTATACTCTTTTGAATACATAGAAAATTGATATCAATATAATGAAAATATCAAATATTTGCATATAAATATAATCTTAAAGTTCAGTCTATTTAATGTTCAATGAAATATTTCTGCCTGTATAATCTTTAAAGATGTTGAACATATATTCACATTAAATATGATTATGTACTTGTTACAAGGATAAGGTTATATATGAATAAAGGTACAAAAATAGCCATTGCGGGCTTACTTGCGCTTTTCGCAGGTAATGCCGCTGCAACAGATGGTGAAATAGTTTTTGATGGCGAGATTTTAAAATCCGCTTGTGAAATCAATGACTCTGATAAGAAAATTGAAGTTGCTCTTGGTCACTATAATGCCGAACAGTTTCGTTCTGTTGGCGATCGTAGCCCAAAAATTCCATTCACTATTCCTTTAGTTAACTGCCCAATGACTGGGTGGGAGCACGATAACGGCAACGTTGAAGCGTCTTTCCGTCTATGGCTAGAAACGCGGGATAATGGTACCGTTCCTAACTTCCCTAATCTGGCAAAAGTAGGCTCTTTTGCTGGCATAGCGGCAACAGGTGTGGGTATCCGTATTGACGATGCGGAAAGCGGAAACATTATGCCACTGAATGCTATGGGCAATGATAACACGGTTTATCAGATCCCGGCGGACTCCAATGGTATTGTCAATGTTGACCTCATCGCTTACTACGTATCAACCGTTGAAGCATCAGAAATCACCCCAGGGGAAGCAGACGCTGTCGTTAACGTAACGCTGGATTACCGTTAATACGTTACGGCGTTATCTGACCTGTCAGATAACGCCCTTTTCCTTCCTCTTTCTCGTTGTATCAGGTTGAAAAATAACTATGTCAAAACGAACATTCGCGGTGATATTAACCTTGTTGTGTAGCTTCTGTATTGGCCAGGCGCTTGCAGGAGGAATCGTTTTACAGCGAACGCGAGTGATCTATGATGCCAGCCGCAAAGAGGCTGCGTTACCTGTCGCAAACAAAGGCGCAGAAACGCCTTATTTACTGCAATCATGGGTAGATAATATAGATGGTAAAAGCCGTGCCCCATTTATTATAACCCCACCGCTATTTCGTCTTGAGGCTGGCGATGACTCATCACTGCGAATTATTAAAACAGCTGATAACCTGCCTGAAAATAAAGAGTCGCTGTTCTACATTAATGTTCGTGCCATTCCAGCAAAGAAAAAATCAGATGATGTTAATGCTAACGAGTTGACGCTGGTATTTAAAACACGGATCAAAATGTTTTATCGCCCCGCACACCTGAAGGGACGGGTAAACGATGCGTGGAAATCACTGGAATTTAAACGTAGTGATCATTCACTCAATATATATAACCCAACTGAATATTACGTCGTATTTGCCGGATTGGCAGTCGATAAAATCGATCTCACAAGCAAAATTGAATATATCGCGCCCGGAGAACATAAACAGTTACCACTTCCTGCATCTGGCGGAAAGAACGTGAAATGGGCTGCGATCAATGATTATGGCGGCAGTTCCGGGACAGAAACTCGTCCACTGCAATAACAAATATAAAAAACACAGGTCATCAGGGAATGCCACAACGACACCACCAGGGACATAAACGCACACCGAAACAGTTGGCGCTCATTATCAAACGCTGTTTGCCGATGGTGCTCACTGGCAGCGGCATGCTTTGCACTACCGCTAACGCCGAAGAGTATTATTTCGACCCCATTATGCTGGAAACCACAAAAAGTGGTATGCAAACAACCGATCTGTCACGATTTTCAAAGAAATACGCACAACTACCAGGAACTTATCAGGTTGATATCTGGCTGAATAAAAAGAAGGTTTCACAGAAAAAAATTACATTTACCGCCAATGCAGAGCAACTTCTGCAGCCACAGTTTACGGTAGAACAACTACGTGAGCTGGGTATTAAGGTGGATGAAATCCCGGCGCTGGCTGAAAAAGATGACGATAGCGTGATCAACTCGCTTGAACAAATCATTCCCGGTACAGCTGCTGAATTTGATTTCAATCATCAGCGACTTAATTTGAGCATTCCCCAAATTGCACTGTACCGTGATGCAAGAGGTTACGTCTCCCCTTCTCGTTGGGACGATGGTATACCAACGCTGTTTACCAACTACTCGTTTACAGGTTCTGATAACCGTTACCGCCAGGGCAATCGTAGCCAACGACAGTACCTGAATATGCAAAATGGTGCTAATTTTGGCCCCTGGCGATTACGCAACTATTCCACATGGACACGCAACGATCAGACATCAAGCTGGAATACCATCAGTAGTTATTTACAACGTGATATCAAGGCGTTGAAGTCTCAGTTGCTTCTGGGAGAAAGCGCCACCAGCGGCAGTATTTTTTCCAGCTACACCTTTACTGGCGTGCAACTCGCTTCCGACGATAATATGTTGCCAAACAGCCAGCGCGGATTTGCCCCAACGGTACGCGGTATCGCAAACAGTAGTGCAATCGTGACTATCAGGCAAAATGGTTATGTGATCTATCAAAGCAACGTGTCAGCGGGTGCCTTTGAAATTAACGATCTCTACCCCTCTTCCAACAGCGGCGATTTAGAAGTCACGATTGAAGAAAGTGACGGTACACAACGTCGCTTTATCCAGCCTTATTCTTCATTACCCATGATGCAGCGACCTGGGCATCTAAAGTATAGCGCGACCGCTGGACGCTATCGCGCTGATGCAAACAGTGATAGCAAGGAACCCGAATTTGCTGAAGCCACGGCAATATATGGTTTGAATAATACTTTTACGCTGTATGGCGGCCTGCTCGGTTCTGAAGATTATTATGCGCTGGGGATCGGTATCGGCGGCACACTTGGCGCACTGGGCGCGTTGTCGATGGATATCAACAGAGCTGACACCCAATTCGATAACCAGCACTCTTTTCATGGCTATCAATGGCGTACGCAGTACATCAAAGATATCCCGGAAACCAACACCAATATCGCTGTCAGCTACTATCGCTATACCAACGATGGCTATTTTAGTTTTAATGAAGCCAATACCCGCAATTGGGACTATAACAGTCGCCAAAAAAGTGAAATTCAATTCAACATCAGCCAGACAATATTTGATGGGGTAAGTCTGTATGCCTCCGGTTCGCAGCAAGACTATTGGGGCAATAACGATAAAAACAGGAATATCTCTGTTGGGGTTTCCGGCCAGCAATGGGGAGTTGGTTACAGCCTGAATTATCAATACAGCCGCTACACTGATCAAAATAATGACCGCGCACTCTCTTTGAATCTCAGTATTCCGTTAGAACGCTGGTTACCGCGTAGCCGGGTTTCCTATCAGATGACCAGCCAGAAAGATCGCCCAACCCAACATGAAATGCGTCTTGATGGCTCACTGCTGGATGATGGTCGCCTGAGCTATAGCCTGGAACAAAGTCTGGATGACGATAACAACCATAACAGTAGCCTGAACGCCAGTTACCGTTCACCTTATGGCACCTTCAGTGCCGGATACAGCTACGGTAATGACAGCAGCCAATACAATTACGGCGTTACCGGCGGCGTGGTTATCCATCCTCATGGCGTGACGCTCTCGCAATATCTGGGCAACGCTTTTGCGCTTATCGATGCTAACGGAGCATCTGGCGTGAGGATACAAAACTATCCGGGGATTGCTACCGATCCTTTTGGCTATGCAGTGGTTCCTTATCTCACAACTTATCAGGAAAACCGTCTCTCGGTAGATACTACGCAGCTGCCCGATAACGTCGATCTTGAACAAACAACACAGTTTGTGGTGCCCAACAGAGGTGCAATGGTAGCGGCGCGTTTCAACGCCAATATCGGTTATCGCGTACTTGTTACAGTCAGCGATCGCAACGGTAAACCGTTGCCCTTTGGCGCTCTTGCCAGCAACGATGATACGGGGCAACAAAGTATCGTCGATGAGGGCGGCATACTATATCTCTCTGGGATATCGAGTAAATCACAAAGCTGGACTGTACGCTGGGGAAATCAGGCAGATCAACAATGTCAGTTTGCTTTCAGTACACCGGATTCAGAACCTACAACCTCTGTATTACAAGGCACAGCGCAGTGCCATTAAGGATAAAAAAATGAAAAGAGCGCCTCTTATAACAGGTCTTTTGTTGATATCCACATCCTGCGCTTATGCCTCCTCAGGAGGGTGTGGAGCCGACAGCACTAGCGGTGCGACAAATTACAGCAGTGTGGTTGATGATGTTACGGTGAACCAGACAGATAACGTGACAGGACGGGAGTTTACCTCTGCAACGCTAAGTAGCACTAACTGGCAATACGCCTGTTCCTGCTCTGCGGGTAAGGCAGTTAAACTTGTCTATATGGTCAGCCCCGTACTTACCACCACTGGACATCAGACAGGATATTACAAACTCAATGACAGCCTGGATATTAAAACCACATTACAGGCAAACGACATTCCAGGACTCACAACCGACCAGGTTGTCTCTGTTAACACCCGATTCACACAGATAAAAAACAACACGGTATATTCTGCTGCAACCCAAACGGGTGTTTGCCAGGGTGATACGTCTCGTTATGGACCCGTTAATATTGGTGCGAACACCACCTTTACCCTGTATGTCACCAAGCCATTTCTCGGCTCGATGACCATTCCGAAAACGGATATTGCCGTCATTAAAGGCGCGTGGGTCGATGGAATGGGAAGCCCGTCTACAGGTGACTTCCATGATTTAGTCAAGTTATCGATTCAGGGAAATCTCACCGCCCCACAGTCGTGCAAAATTAATCAGGGCGATGTTATTAAGGTTAATTTTGGATTCATCAATGGTCAGAAGTTTACCACCCGCAATGCCATGCCAGACGGTTTTACTCCAGTAGACTTTGATATCACTTATGACTGTGGTGATACTTCAAAGATTAAAAACTCGTTGCAAATGCGCATCGACGGTACAACTGGGGTAGTAGACCAGTACAACCTGGTCGCCAGGCGAAGAAGTTCAGACAATGTGCCCGATGTCGGTATTCGTATTGAAAATCTCGGCGGCGGAGTTGCAAATATTCCTTTTCAGAACGGTATCCTTCCCGTTGATCCTTCCGGGCATGGCACCGTCAATATGCGCGCCTGGCCAGTTAATCTGGTCGGTGGTGAGCTGGAAACAGGAAAATTTCAGGGCACAGCCACCATTACCGTCATCGTGCGGTAAAAGAAGACGTTGCGTTTTGATTAACGCAACGCTTCGGCACTGTTACCCCTGCTGCTCCAGCGCATACTTATACAGCGCATTTTTCTTCACGCCGTGAATTTCTGCGGCCAGCGCCGCCGCTTTTTTCAGCGGCAGTTCTGCCTGTAGCAGCGCCAGCGTGCGCAGGGCATCGGCGGGTAAGTCTTCTTCCTGTGCTTTATGACCTTCGACAATCAGCACCATTTCGCCTTTGCGACGGTTTTCATCTTCCTTTACCCACGCCAGCAGCTCGCCAACGGGCGCGCCGTGAATGGTTTCCCAGGTTTTGGTCAGCTCACGCGCCAGAACCACGTAGCGGGATTCGCCTAATACCGCAACGATATCTTCCAGGCTATCTAACAGACGGTGGGTAGATTCATAAAAAATCAGCGTGCGCGGCTCCGCTTCAATGGCTTTTAGCGCATCACGGCGGCCTTTTGATTTGGCAGGTAAAAAGCCTTCGTAACAGAAACGGTCAGAGGGTAAACCCGCTGCGCTTAACGCAGTGATAGCAGCACACGGCCCGGGTAGCGGCACCACGCGGATCCCCGCTTCACGGCAGGTACGCACCAGATGGTAGCCAGGATCGTTAATTAGCGGCGTTCCGGCATCGGAAACCAGCGCAATGTTTTGCCCCTCTTGCAGCTTCGCCAGCAGCGTTTCAGCTTTTTGTTGTTCGTTATGGTCGTGCAGCGCAAACAACCGGGCATTAATCCCAAAATGTTGCAGCAATAAACCGGTGTGACGAGTATCCTCGGCGGCAATCAGATCAACGGCCTGTAATACCTCTAACGCACGCTGGGTGATATCCGCCAGATTGCCGATTGGCGTCGGTACAATGTAAAGCTGGCCCTGAGAATTATCCGCCGATTGGTGTTGTTTCATTGTGTCGTCCGTATTGCCGATTTAATATTGAGCATTGCGTAAAAAAAATATCACTGGATACATTATGGTACCCTCAACATTTTCTCGTTTGAAAGCCGCGCGTTGTCTGCCTGTTGTTCTGGCAGCCCTGATTTTCGCCGGTTGTGGCACCCATACTCCCGATCAGTCCACTGCTTATATGCAGGGTACGGCGCAGGCTGATTCTGCCTTTTATCTTCAGCAGATGCAGCAAAGCTCTGATGATACCAGGATCAACTGGCAATTACTCGCCATTCGTGCACTGGTGAAAGAAGGTAAAACCGGGCAGGCGGTGGAGTTGTTTAACCAACTACCGCAAGAACTGAACGATGCTCAGCGCCGCGAGAAAACACTGCTGGCGGTAGAGATTAAACTGGCGCAGAAAGATTTTGCTGGCGCGCAAAACTTGCTGGCGAAAATCACACCTGCCGATTTAGAACAAAACCAGCAAGCCCGTTACTGGCAGGCAAAAATCGATGCCAGCCAGGGGCGTCCTTCCATTGATTTACTGCGCGCGTTAATTGCTCAGGAACCGCTGCTCGGCGCGAAAGAAAAGCAGCAGAATATTGACGCCACCTGGCAGGCGCTCTCCTCCATGACTCAGGAACAGGCGAATACGCTGGTGATCAACGCCGACGAAAATATTCTGCAAGGCTGGCTGGATCTGCAGCGCGTCTGGTTTGATAACCGTAACGATCCCGACATGATGAAAGCCGGGATCGCCGACTGGCAGAAACGTTATCCGAACAACCCGGGCGCGAAAATGCTGCCAACGCAGTTGGTTAACGTAAAAGCGTTTAAACCAGCCTCGACCAACAAAATCGCCCTGCTGTTGCCACTGAATGGCCAGGCAGCGGTATTTGGTCGCACTATTCAGCAAGGCTTTGAAGCGGCGAAAAATATCGGCACTCAGCCAGTGGCAGCTCAGGTAGCTGCCGCACCTGCCGCAGACGTAGCTGAACAACCTCAGCCGCAAACCGTGGATGGCGTTGCCAGCCCGGCACAAGCCTCGGTTAGCGATCTGACCGGTGAACAGCCTGCAGCCCAGCCGGTGCCTGTAAGCGCCCCGGCGACAAGCACCGCAGCGGTAAGCGCACCCGCAAATCCATCCGCAGAGCTGAAAATCTACGATACCTCATCACAACCACTTAGCCAGATCTTAAGCCAGGCTCAGCAGGATGGCGCGAGTATTGTGGTCGGTCCGTTGCTGAAAAATAACGTTGAAGAGTTGCTGAAGAGCAACACTCCGCTGAACGTACTGGCACTGAACCAGCCGGAGAATATCGAAAATCGCGTCAATATTTGTTACTTCGCGCTTTCACCGGAAGACGAAGCGCGCGATGCAGCGCGTCATATTCGTGACCAGGGTAAACAAGCGCCGCTGGTGCTGATCCCACGCAGTTCATTGGGCGATCGCGTAGCCAATGCGTTTGCGCAAGAGTGGCAGAAACTGGGCGGCGGCACCGTTCTGCAACAAAAATTTGGTTCCACCAGCGAATTACGCGCGGGTGTTAACGGCGGTTCTGGTATTGCTTTAACGGGTAGCCCGATTACTCTCAGAGCGACAACCGACTCCGGCATGACGACCAACAATCCAACGCTGCAAACCACGCCAACCGATGACCAGTTCACCAATAATGGCGGTCGTGTCGATGCGGTGTACATTGTGGCAACGCCGGGTGAAATCGCTTTTATCAAACCGATGATCGCCATGCGTAACGGTAGCCAGAGCGGTGCAACGCTGTACGCCAGCTCCCGCAGTGCGCAAGGGACCGCTGGCCCGGATTTCCGACTGGAGATGGAAGGCTTGCAGTACAGCGAAATCCCGATGCTGGCAGGCGGTAATCTACCGTTAATGCAGCAGGCACTCAGCGCGGTGAATAACGATTATTCACTGGCTCGCATGTATGCGATGGGCGTCGATGCCTGGTCGCTGGCAAATCATTTCTCACAAATGCGCCAGGTTCAGGGTTTTGAAATCAACGGTAATACCGGAAGCCTGACGGCTAACCCGGATTGCGTGATTAACAGGAACTTATCATGGCTACAGTACCAACAAGGTCAGGTAGTCCCCGTCAGTTAACCACCAAACAGACCGGCGATGCGTGGGAAGCACAAGCGCGTCGCTGGCTGGAAGGCAAAGGACTGCGGTTTATCGCCGCTAACGTGAACGAGCGTGGCGGCGAGATCGATCTGATAATGCGTGAAGGCCGGACCACCATTTTTGTCGAGGTACGCTATCGCCGCTCTGCGCTTTATGGCGGCGCGGCAGCCAGTGTGACCCGCAGCAAACAACACAAATTATTACAGACTGCCCGCTTGTGGCTCGCGCGTCATAATGGGAGTTTTGATACTGTGGATTGCCGGTTCGATGTGGTAGCCTTCACCGGGAATGAGGTTGAGTGGATTAAGGATGCCTTTAATGACCACTCATAATTAAGGTTTAAGGATTAGCGTGCAAGAAAGAATTAAAGCTTGCTTCACTGAAAGCATTCAAACTCAAATTGCGGCGGCAGAGGCGCTTCCGGATGCCATCTCCCGTGCAGCCATGACGCTGGTTCAGTCTCTGCTCAATGGCAACAAAATCCTCTGTTGTGGTAATGGAACTTCCGCTGCCAATGCACAGCATTTTGCTGCCAGCATGATCAACCGTTTCGAAACGGAGCGGCCCAGCTTACCTGCCATTGCACTAAATACTGATAATGTTGTCTTAACGGCGATTGCCAACGATCGCTTACATGATGAAGTGTATGCAAAACAGGTGCGGGCGCTGGGTCATGCGGGAGATGTATTGTTAGCCATTTCCACCCGTGGCAACAGCCGCGATATTGTTAAAGCAGTTGAAGCCGCCGTTACGCGTGATATGACCATTGTGGCATTGACCGGCTATGACGGCGGCGAACTTGCAGGTTTGTTAGGGCCACAGGATGTGGAGATCCGCATTCCTTCGCATCGTAGTGCTCGCATTCAGGAAATGCATATGCTGACGGTAAATTGCCTGTGCGATCTGATCGATAACACGCTTTTCCCTCACCAGGATGATTAAGGAGAATACATGAAGGCATTATCGCCAATCGCAGTCCTTATTTCCGCGCTGCTGTTGCAAGGTTGTGTTGCCGCTGCCGTAGTGGGTACCGCTGCTGTGGGTACCAAAGCCGCAACTGACCCACGCAGTGTCGGCACCCAGGTGGACGATGGTACCCTGGAAGTGCGCGTGAACAGCGCATTGTCGAAAGACGAACAGATTAAGAAAGAAGCGCGCATTAATGTAACGGCCTATCAGGGCAAAGTGCTGCTGGTTGGGCAGTCACCAAATGCTGAACTTTCGGCTCGCGCCAAACAGATTGCTATGGGCGTAGACGGTGCCAACGAAGTGTATAACGAGATTCGTCAGGGCCAGCCGATTGGTCTGGGCGAAGCATCTAACGATACGTGGATCACCACCAAAGTGCGTTCGCAGCTCTTAACCAGCGACCTGGTGAAATCGTCCAACGTGAAAGTGACCACCGAAAACGGTGAAGTGTTCCTGATGGGGCTGGTGACTGAACGTGAAGCGAAAGCGGCGGCAGATATTGCCAGCCGGGTGAGCGGCGTAAAGCGGGTAACCACAGCGTTTACGTTTATTAAATAGCAGCCCCTTGTAATGCCTGATGCGACGCTTGCCGCGTCTTATCAGGCCTACAACGATGAAAACCGTAGGTCGGATAAGGCGTTTACGCCGCATCCGACATGTTTTCCCTCAAATCAGAACAACAGCGCCAGCCCGCCGACAATCACACCAGACACTGCCACCATCGCCCCTGTCAGCCATAAGGCTTTCGCCGGGAACGCTTTGCGCAGCATAATCAGTGACGGCAAACTCACTGCCGGGAGCGTCATCAACAATGCCAGCGCCGGAGCGGTTCCCATACCTGCCAGCATCATCGTTTGTACAATCGGAATTTCTGCTGCCGTGGGAATGACAAACAAGCATCCTGCTACCGCCATCGCCACCACCCACATCAGGCTGTTATCGACAGCACCATCGGCATGGGGGAATAACCAGACGCGTGCGGCACCCAACACCAGTACTGCAAGGATGTAAACCGGGATCGTACTCCAGAAAAGCGTCCATAGCGCCCTGCCCCAGCGGCTAAAAAAACCGCTCTGTGCTTCCGGTATGTCAATTTCGACCGGTGCCTGCGTTTGCGGTGTTTCACGCACCCATTTTTGCACCAGCGTCGCAATCAGCAACACCATCACCAGCCCGGCCACCAGACGAATCGCCGCAAAACCCCAGCCGAGGACAAACCCCATAAACACCAGCGTCGCCGGGTTTAACACCGGATTGCCCATCCAGAATGCCAGCGCACCGCCCATCGATACCTGTTGGCGACGCATTCCCGCCGCAACCGGAGCCGCACAGCAGGTACACATCATGCCCGGCAGCGAAAACAGCGTTCCCAGCAGCGTGCCGCGAAAGCGCGATTGCCCAAGCGTACGCAACAACCAGTCACGCGGGATCAGCACCTGAATCAACGAACCGAGGATCACCCCCAGCACCGCCGCTTTCCATACCGCGAGGAAATAGATCATCGCGTAATCCAACGCCGCTTGCCACGGATTAGCATCCGCCTGCGCAAGGATAGATTTACCGATACTGTGGGTTTCGGCTGCAGTAAACGCTTTGCCGTAGTAAGGTTGCCATTTCACATACCAGAGACCGGCAATGACAACGAGAAAGAAAAGCGCGGGTTTCCACCACTGAATGGGCGTTGCCGCCTGAGATGAAGACTGACCAGTCATAGCATTCCCCAGGAATAAGTTATGATAATTGAGCGCGTGAATATTACGCTCACTATCAATTCTTGGGAATAATTATTCAGCTCTTTTGCGTAATTCTGAAGAGCTTAAAATCGTCACGCCTTCATGCTCAGGCCGCATCGCCTCTGCCAGCATGACCCGCGCCACGTCTCTCGCATCAATGGATTTCCAGTTACCTGGTAACAAACGGAACAGCGGCGCAAAAAGCGTTTCGTTCATCCGCTGTTTGCTACGATCGCCCAGTAACATCGACGGGCGAGCAATGGTCAATTTCTGCCAGTTCTGGGCAATTAATGCTTCTTCCATCTCCCCTTTGACGCGGTTATAGAAAAACGGCGAGTGGGCATTGGCCCCCATAGCACTGACCACCAGCATATGCTGCGCGCCCAGCCGCCGCCCGGTTAATGCGGTATCCACTACCAGCGTGTAATCGGCATGAATAAACGCCTCTTTGCTCCCCGCTTCTCGCCGCGTGGTGCCGAGACAACAAAACACAATGTCGATGGGATCGGTGACCTGCGCCAGCGCGTCGGTCAGTTGCGGATCATGGGGATTGAACACTCCTGGCATATCGCCCAACGGACGTCGCGTCGGCGCGGCTATGGCGTTAACTTTCGGTTCGTTAATCAACATCCGCAGCAGGTGACCGCCCACCAGCCCCGTTGAGCCTGTAATCAGTACCTGACTCATCTTCGCTCCTTTACAGAATTGTCTGCCTTGCGCTCCCCGGTTCATGCACCAGGCTTAATAGACCATGAGGTAATTATCCCCGATTGTGGAAAATTCGCCTCATCCAATGCAACAACGCGGAGGAAGCATGAGTAAGAAAATTGCCGTTTTAATCACTGATGAATTTGAAGATTCAGAATTTACTTCACCTGCAGACGAGTTCCGTAAAGCCGGACACGAAGTGATTACTATTGAAAAACAAGCGGGTAAAACGGTGAAAGGCAAAAAAGGAGAAGCCAGCGTGACCATCGATAAATCCATCGATGAAGTGACGCCTGCGGAGTTTGATGCCCTGCTGCTACCGGGCGGCCATTCACCGGATTATCTGCGTGGGGACAACCGTTTTGTCACCTTTACCCGTGATTTTGTGAATAGTGGCAAACCGGTGTTTGCCATCTGTCACGGCCCGCAGTTGCTGATCAGCGCCGATGTGATTCGGGGGCGCAAACTGACCGCAGTTAAACCGATCATTATTGATGTTAAAAATGCGGGCGCGGAATTTTACGATCAGGAAGTCGTGGTTGATAAAGATCAGCTGGTTACCAGCCGGACACCGGACGATCTGCCAGCGTTTAACCGCGAGGCGTTACGCCTGCTCGGTGCCTGAGTCGCGTAGCCAAATCATTTTTTTACCAAAGCCCAGCGTGTTGTCGGTGAATTTGATTTCATCGAGCCGGATTTCCCACACCGGGGCCGACAGCATTCTGGCAACCGGAAAGCGACGATTGTACGCCTTGCGCGCGAGGTCGCTTTCCTCACCTTCCAGCCTGCGGATCTCACCTTTAAACTGCACACCGCGAATTAACGCTACCGTTTTCGGCTGACCGTTTACCGTTCCGGCAACTGCCGCCTGCGGCCCGCTCATCTGCGCGTGGCGCGTTTTTTCTTCCGTCAAAATGTAGAAGGCGACTTTCTGCGCATCAAAAAGATAAAAGGCATTAGCGCACCAGAGTTCCCCTTCCTGCTGCACACACCAGGTGACAACATGTTGTTTTGCTAGCCAACGGCTGATGGCGATGAGTGTTTCCATTGCTGTTCTCTTTTATACTGTGGGCCTGACCTTAACATGCGATGCAGACGATGACACCCTGGTTTCTTTACTTGATCCGTACCGCCGACAATAAGCTTTATACCGGGATCACCACGGATGTCGAACGCCGCTATCAGCAGCACCAAAGCGGCAAAGGGGCGAAAGCACTGCGCGGGAAAGGAGAACTGACGCTGGCGTTTTCTGCTCCAGTGGGCGATCGTTCGCTGGCGTTACGGGCGGAATATCGCGTTAAGCAACTGACCAAACGGCAAAAAGAGCGTCTGGTAGCGGAAGGCGCAGGGTTTGCAGAGCTGTTAAGCAGTCTGCAAACCCCGGAGATTAAAAGCGATTGAAATGCTCGTGATACTCAACCAGGCCGGTAACGCCATTCAGCGCGTCATCCGCTAAACGATGTACCTGGAAGGCGCTTTCAGTGCCCGGCCAGCGGCAACGCAGATCGTGATGCGCCGCCAGTTCAAAGCCGAAACGACTGTACAGCGCCGGATCGCCCAGCGTCACCACTGCGGCATAGCCGAACTCATTAAGCGAATCGAGTCCTTCATAGACCAGTTGGCGTGCCAGCCCCTGTCCACGGTATTTTTCATCAACCGCCAACGGTGCCATGCCGACCCATTGCAGGTCTTCGCCCTGCACATCAACCGGACTAAATGCCACATAGCCAATGACCTGACCTTCGTCATCTGTCGCCACCAGCCCCAGCGTCAGAAAGCCATCTTCACGCAGATCGTGAACCAGCTTCGCTTCCGCATCACTTTCGAATGAGCGACGCAGCAGGGCATCAATACCCGGCGCATCAATGGGAATTTCTACTCGAATTAGCATGGTTCACCTACCGATGTCTGTTTGGTTTCAGGCGCGGTTTTCATTCCCGCCTCAACAAAATCCGCCAGTTGCAGCAGCATCATGCGTAAGGCTTTCGGCATTTGCTCCAGTTCAATGGCGTCCATCAGGTTTTTCACATACAGCCCCAGCTCCGTATCGCCTTCAATCACCAGCCGACGCTGGAAGAAGAGCGTATCCGGATCTTGTTTACGCGCCGCAATCATCAGCAGATCGCTGGCGTCGGCACTAAAACTCACATCAGCTTGCGCGTTCTGGCTGACCACCAGTTTGCCATTCACCACCGAGGTAAACCATTGCAGGTCAATATCACGCACATGAATACTTAACCAGCGGCCTTCAAGAAACTCCAGCTCGCCATCATCCAGCGCCTGACGGAATTGCCAGCTTAAGACCTGCTCAAGAACCTGGCGTTTTAGCGCAAATGGCGTCAGTTTTACCGGTACACTCAACAGAGATGGCCCCAAATGCACAATACGGGAACGCAGTTTATCCAACACGAGTTTTACTCCCTGTTTCAACAATCATCCTATTTTGCCATATCAGAAAAATAACATAGCGGTATAAATCAACAATTCCATATGAAATTGCTGCTACCACCAATACAACTTTAACTGCCTTAAATCAAAAATTGTCGCAGCAAGGTTAACTAAAATCCCAGTTCGTTAACATTTTTGCGTTTTGATAGCGCAACCTTCAGGAAAAATTATGGAGCTGCTCTGCCCTGCCGGAAATCTCCCGGCGCTTAAGGCGGCCATCGAAAACGGCGCAGATGCTGTTTATATCGGGCTAAAAGATGATACCAATGCCCGTCACTTCGCCGGCCTTAACTTTACCGAGAAAAAATTGCAGGAAGCGGTGAGTTTTGTCCATCAACATCGCCGCAAACTTCACATCGCGATTAACACTTTTGCGCATCCGGACGGTTACGCCCGTTGGCAGCGCGCCGTGGATATGGCGGCGCAGCTGGGTGCCGACGCGCTGATCCTCGCCGACCTCGCCATGCTGGAATACGCCGCCGAGCGTTATCCGCATATTGAGCGCCACGTATCGGTGCAGGCTTCGGCGACCAATGAAGAGGCGATTAACTTTTATCATCGCCATTTTGACGTTGCTCGCGTGGTGCTGCCGCGCGTGTTGTCGATTCATCAGGTGAAACAACTGGCACGGGTCACACCTGTACCACTGGAAGTCTTTGCTTTCGGCAGCCTGTGCATTATGTCGGAAGGTCGTTGCTATCTGTCGTCGTATCTGACGGGTGAGTCGCCCAACACCGTAGGCGCGTGTTCTCCGGCCCGTTTCGTGCGCTGGCAACAAACGCCGCAGGGGCTGGAATCCCGCCTGAACGAAGTGCTGATCGACCGTTATCAGGACGGCGAAAACGCAGGTTATCCGACGCTATGTAAAGGGCGTTATCTGGTGGACGGCGAGCGCTATCACGCGCTGGAAGAACCAACCAGTCTCAATACCCTGGAACTGCTGCCGGAGTTAATGGCGGCGAATATTGCTTCGGTGAAAATTGAAGGCCGCCAGCGTAGCCCGGCGTATGTCAGCCAGGTGGCGAAAGTCTGGCGTCAGGCTATCGACCGTTGTAAGGCCGATCCGCAAAACTTTGTACCGCAAAGCGCGTGGATGGAGACGCTCGGGTCGATGTCCGAAGGCACGCAAACCACTCTTGGCGCATATCACCGTAAATGGCAGTGAGAAAAGCAATGAAATATTCCTTAGGGCCAGTGCTGTGGTACTGGCCAAAAGAGACGCTGGAAGAATTTTATCAGCAGGCCGCCACCAGCAGCGCCGACGTGATTTATCTTGGTGAAGCGGTATGCAGCAAGCGTCGGGCAACCAAAGTTGGCGACTGGCTGGAGATGGCAAAATCGCTCGCCGGGAGTGGTAAGCAGATTGTGCTCTCCACGCTGGCGCTGGTGCAGGCATCATCTGAACTGGGCGAACTGAAACGCTATGTTGAGAACGGTGAGTTTCTGATTGAAGCCAGCGATCTCGGCGTGGTGAATATGTGCGCTGAACGCAAACTGCCGTTCGTCGCCGGGCACGCGCTGAACTGCTACAACGCGGTGACACTGAAAATATTGCTCAAACAGGGCATGATGCGCTGGTGTATGCCAGTGGAGCTTTCCCGCGACTGGCTGGTGAATCTGCTTAATCAGTGCGATGAGCTGGGCATTCGTAACCAGTTTGAAGTGGAAGTCCTGAGCTACGGTCATCTGCCGCTGGCCTACTCCGCCCGCTGCTTTACCGCGCGTTCGGAAGACCGCCCGAAAGATGAGTGTGAAACCTGCTGCATTAAGTATCCGAACGGGCGCAACGTGCTGTCGCAGGAAAACCAACAAGTGTTTGTACTCAATGGCATTCAGACCATGAGCGGCTACGTTTACAACCTCGGTAACGAGCTGGCATCCATGCAGGGCCTGGTTGATGTGGTCCGCCTGTCACCGCAGGGTACTGACACTTTCGCGATGCTCGACGCCTTCCGCGCTAATGAAAATGGCGCTGCACCACTGCCGTTGACGGCGAACAGCGACTGTAACGGCTACTGGCGGCGGCTGGCAGGACTGGAGCTGCAAGCCTAAGTAAATAGCTCACTTTGTTAACAACTTTAACTACTCTTTAATGCAGTATTAAAGATTAATCGGTAACAAAGTGAGCTGTTATGACTGATAAAACCATTGCGTTTTCGCTACTCGATCTGGCCCCCATTCCCGAAGGTTCTTCAGCGCGAGAAGCATTCTCCCACTCTCTCGATCTCGCCCGTCTGGCTGAAAAGCGCGGCTATCATCGCTACTGGCTGGCAGAACACCACAATATGACTGGCATTGCCAGTGCTGCCACGTCGGTATTGATCGGCTATCTGGCGGCGAATACCACCACGCTGCATCTGGGGTCTGGCGGCGTGATGTTGCCTAACCACTCACCGTTGGTCATTGCCGAACAGTTCGGCACGCTTAATACACTCTATCCGGGGCGAATCGATTTGGGGCTGGGTCGTGCTCCGGGTAGTGACCAACGGACAATGATGGCGCTACGTCGTCATATGAGCGGCGATATTGATAATTTCCCCCGCGATGTGGCGGAGCTGGTGGACTGGTTTGACGCCCGCGATCCCAATCCGCATGTGCGCCCGGTACCAGGCTATGGCGAGAAAATCCCCGTGTGGTTGTTAGGCTCCAGCCTTTACAGCGCGCAACTGGCGGCGCAGCTTGGTCTGCCGTTTGCGTTTGCCTCACACTTCGCGCCGGATATGCTGTTCCAGGCGCTGCATCTTTATCGCAGCAACTTCAAACCGTCAGCACGGCTGGAAAAACCATACGCGATGGTGTGCATCAATATTATCGCCGCCGACAGCAACCGCGACGCTGAATTTCTGTTTACCTCAATGCAGCAAGCCTTTGTGAAGCTGCGCCGTGGCGAAACCGGGCAACTGCCGCCGCCGATTCAAAATATGGATCAGTTCTGGTCACCGTCTGAGCAGTATGGCGTGCAGCAGGCGCTGAGTATGTCGTTGGTAGGTGATAAAGCGAAAGTGCGTCATGGCTTGCAGTCGATCCTGCGCGAAACCGACGCCGATGAGATTATGGTCAACGGGCAGATTTTCGACCACCAGGCGCGGCTGCATTCGTTTGAGCTGGCGATGGATGTTAAGGAAGAGTTGTTGGGATAGTGTGTCTTAACGCGGGAAGCCTTATCCGAGCTGGCAACGCTGTCCTACATAGACCTGATAAGCGAAGCGCATCAGGCATTGTGTAGGCAGCAGAAATGTCGGATAAGGCACCGCTGATTACTGATACACCGGCAGTAAATTAAAGCTCGATAAAATATGCACCAGTGCGTTGCCGACGCCAAACACCAGAATCAGCGCAATCATCGGCTTGCCACCCCAGACGCGGAATTTCGGGCTGCCAAAGCGTTTACGCGATGCACGGGCTAACAGCGCCGGAACAATTGCCGCCCAGATGGTAGCCGCTAAACCAGCATAACCAATGGCGTACAGGAATCCGTTCGGGAACAACAGCCCCCCCACAACTGGCGGGGCAAAGGTCAGCAATGCCGTTTTCAAGCGGCCCACAGCCGAGTCGTCGAAACCAAACAGATCTGCCAGATAGTCAAACAAACCCAGCGTTACGCCGAGGAACGAACTCGCTACCGCAAAGTTTGAGAACACGACCAGCAGCAGATCCAGACTACGGCTGTTCAGTACGCCGCTTAACGCCTGTACCAGCACATCAATATTACCGCCCTTCTCTGCAATACCGATAAACTCCGGACGCGGGATGTTACCCATCGTCGCCAGCAACCAGATGGTATACAGCGCCAGCGCCATCAGCGTACCGTACACCAGACATTTCACGATGGTTTTCGGATCTTTGCCGTAATACTTCATCAGGCTTGGCACGTTACCGTGATAACCAAACGATGCCAGACAGAACGGCAGGGTCATCAACAGATACGGTGCATAAGACGCATTGCTTTCGGCGACGTTGAACAATGTCGCAGGCTGCACATGCCCCAGCAGGCTACCAAAGGTGAGGAAGAAGGTAATGACTTTCGCCCCCAGCACAATCGCTGTCATGCGACTGACGGCTTTAGTGCTCAACCACACCACAAACGCTACCAGCAATGCAAAACCAAAACCCGCCGCCCGTGCCGGGACGTTTAGTGACATCTCTGCGAAGGTGTGATGCAGAATCGAACCACTGGCAGAAATATAGGCATAGGTCAGGATATAGAGCACAAAGGCAATGGAAATGCCGTTGACCACGTTCCAGCCTTTGCCCAGCAAATCTTTGGTGATGGTGTCAAAACTCGAACCGATTCTGTAATTCAGGTTAGCTTCCAGAATCATCAAGCCGGAATGCAGCATACAGAACCAGGTAAAGATCAGCGCCGCCATTGACCAGAAAAACCACGCCCCGGACATGACCACTGGCAGAGAAAACATCCCTGCGCCAATAATGGTGCCGCCGATAATCACCACGCCGCCAAGCAGCGACGGTGACGTTTGGGTGGTGGTTAGTGTTGCCATGAGGGCTTCTCTCCAGTGAAAAATAGTGCGACTGCGTTGTTATGCATTGCACTGTACCAGTACACGAGTACAAAAGACAGAAAAAAAGCCCCGATGGTAAAAATCGGGGCTGTATATATTATTTTACAGATTGTGTTCGCTGTTCAGCGATGATTACGCATCACCACCGAAACGACGACGACCGGTAGAATCATCACGACGCGGAGCGCGGCCTTCACGACGTTCGCCGCTAAAACGACGACCATCACCACGGCCACCTTCACGGCGTTCACCGCTGAAGTTACGACCGCCTTCACGACGTTCGCCACCGAAACCACGACCACCGCCACGACGCTCACCGCCAGTATGCGGCTGTGCATCGCCCAGTAACTGCATGTTCATCGGCTTGTTGAGAATGCGAGTGCGCGTAAAGTGTTGCAGCACTTCACCCGGCATACCTTTCGGCAGTTCGATGGTGGAGTGAGAAGCAAACAGCTTGATGTTACCAATGTAACGGCTGCTGATGTCGCCTTCGTTAGCAATCGCACCAACGATATGACGAACTTCAACACCATCATCGCGGCCCACTTCAATGCGGTACAGCTGCATATCGCCAACATCACGACGTTCACGACGCGGACGATCTTCACGGTCACCACGCGGGCCACGGTCGTTACGATCGCGCGGACCACGGTCATCACGGTCACGGAATTCACGTTTCGGACGCATCGGCGCATCTGGCGGTACGATCAGAGTACGTTCACCCTGTGCCATTTTCAGCAGTGCCGCAGCCAGAGTTTCGAGATCCAGCTCTTCACCTTCAGCAGTCGGCTGAATTTTGCTCAGCAGTGCGCGGTATTGATCCAGATCGCTGCTTTCCAGCTGCTGCTGTACTTTAGCGGCGAATTTTTCCAGACGGCGTTTGCCTAGCAGTTCTGCGTTCGGCAGTTCTACTTCCGGAATAGTCAGCTTCATAGTACGTTCAATGTTGCGCAGCAGACGACGCTCGCGGTTCTCAACGAACAGCAGCGCGCGGCCAGCACGACCCGCACGACCGGTACGACCGATACGGTGAACGTAAGACTCAGAATCCATCGGGATATCGTAGTTAACTACCAGGCTGATACGCTCAACGTCCAGGCCACGGGCTGCAACGTCGGTCGCAATCAGGATGTCCAGACGACCATCTTTCAGGCGTTCCAGTGTCTGTTCACGCAGCGCCTGGTTCATGTCACCGTTCAGCGCGGCGCTGTTGTAGCCGTTACGCTCAAGAGCTTCAGCCACTTCCAGAGTCGCGTTTTTGGTACGAACGAAGATAATCGCCGCATCAAAATCTTCCGCTTCCAGGAAACGTACCAGTGCTTCGTTTTTGCGCATACCCCAGACAGTCCAGTAGCTCTGGCTGATGTCAGGACGGGTAGTCACGCTGGACTGAATGCGCACTTCCTGCGGCTCTTTCATAAAGCGGCGGGTAATGCGACGAATCGCTTCCGGCATGGTTGCAGAGAACAGAGCGGTCTGATGACCTTCCGGGATCTGCGCCATAATGGTTTCAACGTCTTCGATGAAGCCCATGCGCAGCATTTCGTCAGCTTCATCCAGAACCAGACCGCTCAGTTTAGAGAGGTCCAGAGTGCCACGTTTCAGGTGGTCCAGCAGACGGCCCGGAGTACCGACAACGATCTGCGGCCCCTGACGCAGGGCGCGTAATTGCACGTCATAACGCTGGCCGCCGTACAGAGCAACCACATTTACGCCGCGCATGTGTTTAGAGAAATCCGTCATTGCTTCAGCAACCTGTACCGCCAGTTCGCGGGTCGGTGCCAGCACCAGAATCTGTGGTGCTTTCAGCTCAGGATCAAGATTCTGCAACAGAGGTAAAGAGAATGCTGCAGTTTTTCCGCTCCCCGTCTGGGCCATACCCAGAACGTCGCGGCCATTCAGCAGATGTGGAATACACTCTGCCTGAATTGGAGATGGTTTTTCGTAACCCAGATCGTTAAGGGCTTCAAGGATAGGAGCCTTCAGGCCCAGATCTGCAAAAGTGGTTTCGAATTCAGCCATGTAGTACGTGTGCCTCAAAATTAATGGCGGCCAGTCTACATAACTCATCATGAAATTGATCAGCAATTTTCATTGAAAAGTGTGAACCGGCTCAAAGTAGGTGTATTAACGAACAACAACGCCCTCACCCGTTAAGGTGATGGCAATCAAAAAAGATTACGGGCTGATGTGTACGTCAGCTATTGCTGGTCCGATTCTGCCAGGTCATCTTGGTCCTGGCCCAGGAGCGATAATTCCAACAATGCGTATCGGTGCTCAACAAAGTTATGAACGTTGTTGGCAACCGCCAGTTTGAACAGTGCCGTGGCGCTGTCCAAATCCCCCAGACTTAGGTAGTACTTACCTAAATAGAAGTTGGTTTCACTGAGATGCTCAGCGAGCGAGGTGTTATCCGTTGCGTCCGCCTTGAGCCTTTCCATTAACGTTTGTTCGCTAATGTTGCCCAGGTAGAACTCGACAATGTTCCATCCCCACTGTTCCTTATCCGATTTTTCGAAGTGCTGTTTCAACACTTCTTTAGCCTGCTTCTCATCGAGCTTCTGCTCGGCGAGATAAAGCCACAGACTACGGAAAGGATCATTGGGATCGTCTTGATAAAACGCCAGCAGATCATCTTGCGCTAACTTGTCACGACCGCCGTAATATAATGCGATCCCGCGATTCAAGTGCGCGTAGTTGTAAGTTGGATCAAGCTCAAGTACAGAATCAAACGCTTCATAGGCAGCATCAAAATTGCCTGCCTGCGTTAAATATATGCCTAAGTAATTGAATACTTCAGGCATATCCGGTCGGATTGCCAGCGCTTGCGAAAAATCGTTACGCGCTAATGCCCTCAGACCGAGACTATCATACAACACTCCGCGCTCATATAAAAGCTGTGCGCGTTCGTCATCGGTTAAAGCCCGACTGGCAAGGATTTGTTCCATACGTGCCAGAATCACTTCCTGCTGTAAAGTCGGTTGCAATGGTACCGCGAGGACTTCACTTTTACGCCAGGAAGTATTACTGCATCCTGCAAGCGTAAGTGCTGTCGCAACGAAACACCAGCGCAAAAAAGGCTTCATTTCCCACTCCCGAAGACCACGGTTGAATGAACGTCCTGTTCCCGGTTGCTAACAAGGCGTCCTGCCCGGTTAAAAGCCCCCCGCCGCAGCGGAGGGCAAATGGCAACCTTACTCGCCCTGTTCAGCAGCCGGAGCTTCCGGTGCTGCAGCAGGTTGAGACTGCTCAGTCGCTTCTTTAATGCTCAGACGGATACGGCCCTGGCGATCAACTTCCAGAACTTTCACCGGTACTTCCTGACCCATCTGCAGGTAATCGGTCACTTTCTCAACGCGTTTGTCAGCGATTTGAGAGATGTGGACCAGACCTTCTTTACCGCCGCCGATGGCAACAAATGCGCCAAAGTCAACGATACGGGTCACTTTACCAGTGTAGACGCGGCCCACTTCGATTTCTGCAGTGATCTCTTCGATACGACGAATAGCATGTTTCGCTTTCTCGCCGTCGGTCGCTGCAATCTTCACAGTACCGTCATCTTCGATTTCGATGGTGGTGCCAGTTTCTTCGGTCAGAGCACGGATTACAGAACCGCCTTTACCGATAACATCTTTGATCTTGTCCGGGTTGATCTTGATGGTATGGATACGCGGTGCGAACTCAGAGATATCGCCACGCGGCGCGTTGATCGCCTGTTCCATTACGCCCAGGATATGCAGACGCGCACCTTTAGCCTGGTTCAGCGCAACCTGCATGATCTCTTTGGTGATACCTTCAATTTTGATATCCATCTGCAGTGCAGAGATACCGTCGCGGGAACCTGCAACTTTGAAGTCCATATCGCCCAGGTGATCTTCGTCGCCCAAAATGTCAGACAGTACAACGTAGTTGTCGCCTTCTTTCACCAGACCCATTGCGATACCCGCAACGGCAGCTTTGATCGGCACACCTGCGTCCATCAGCGCCAGAGACGCGCCGCACACGGAAGCCATAGAAGAGGAACCGTTGGATTCAGTGATTTCAGACACAACACGTACGGTGTACGGGAATTTGTCCATATCCGGCATGACTGCCAGCACGCCGCGCTTCGCCAGACGACCGTGACCAATTTCACGACGCTTCGGAGAACCGACCATGCCGGTTTCGCCTACGGAGTACGGAGGGAAGTTGTAGTGGAACAGGAAGGTATCGGTACGTTCGCCCATCAGTTCATCAAGAACCTGCGCGTCACGAGCAGTACCCAGCGTTGCGGTAACCAGCGCCTGCGTTTCACCACGGGTGAACAGCGCAGAACCGTGAGTACGCGGCAGCACGCCAGTACGCACATCCAGACCACGGATCATATCTTTTTCACGACCGTCGATACGCGGTTCGCCTGCCAGTACGCGGCTACGAACAACGTTTTTCTCGATCGCGTGCAGAATTTCACCCAGTTCGTTTTCGTCCAGGGTTTCGTCTTCAGCAAGCAGCGTCGCGATGGTTTCAGATTTGATGACATCAACCTGCGCATAACGCTCTTGTTTGTCGGTGATGCGGTAAGCATCGCTCAGGCGAGCTTCAGCCAGTGCAGCAACGCGCGCGTTTAGCGCTTCGTTTACCGGCTCCGGCTGCCAGTCCCAACGCGGTTTACCGGCTTCTTTCACCAGTTCATTGATGTTCTGAATAACAACCTGCTGTTGTTCATGACCGAACACTACTGCGCCCAGCATCTGGTCTTCGCTCAGCAGTTGAGCTTCAGATTCAACCATCAGTACAGCGGCTTCAGTACCGGCAACAACCAGATCCAGTTTGCTCTCTTTCAGCTCGTCCTGAGTCGGGTTCAGTACGTACTGGTCATTGATGTAACCTACGCGGGCAGCACCAATCGGGCCATTGAACGGAATACCAGACAGAGACAGCGCTGCGGAAGCACCAATCATCGCGACGATATCCGGGTTAACTTGCGGGTTAACAGAAACCACGGTGGCGATAACCTGAACTTCGTTGACGAAGCCTTCCGGGAACAGCGGGCGAATCGGGCGGTCAATCAGACGCGCGATCAGGGTTTCGCCTTCGCTTGGGCGGCCTTCACGACGGAAGAAGCTACCCGGGATACGACCAGCAGCGTAGGTACGCTCCTGATAGTTAACGGTCAGTGGGAAGAAGTCCTGACCTGGTTTGGCTTTTTTCTGGCCAACAACGGTAACGAATACCGCGGTGTCATCCATGCTAACCATAACAGCGGCAGTAGCCTGACGAGCCATCATGCCGGTTTCCAGAGTCACGGTGTGTTGGCCGTACTGGAATTTACGAACGATCGGATTAAGCAATGTAATATCCTTTCTCTTTCTTAGACAGTACCTTACGGCACTGGTGTTAATACCCGATCTTCTGCGCATCCTCGCGACTAATGACAACCCTAACCCAGCTCTATGTGGGTAAAGCCTCTCATTAGCCGCGCGAACCTCTGCAACGGAAGATCATTCATAGCAACAATACATTAGTTTCCAGTGAATTGCTGCCGTCAGCTTGAAAAAAGGGGCCACTCAGGCCCCCTTTTCTGAAACTCGCAAGAATTAGCGACGCAGACCCAGGCGCTCGATGAGCTGGGTGTAACGTGCTACGTCTTTACGTTTCAGGTAGTCGAGCAGTTTACGACGCTGAGAAACCATGCGCAGCAGACCACGACGGCTGTGGTGATCTTTTTTGTGCTCTGCAAAGTGGCCCTGCAGGTGGTTGATCTGTGCAGTCAGCAGTGCTACCTGAACTTCGGTAGAACCGGTGTCGTTTGCGTCACGACCAAACTCAGAAACGATTTTAGCTGTTGCTTCAGTACTTAGAGACATTTTAAAACTCCAAAGTATATAGAATGAAAGGACGCCGATCTCTAATTCAGCGATCCCAGTGTACGTTACGCAAAGTGTTAAACAATTTACGCGACGTTAAGCGGCAGTATTCTACTCGTAGCGACCTGTTATCGCAAGACGGTTAACATTACGCCGGGTATTCAACCACCAGGCGACGAGGCGCAACGCGGCCTTCATCGTCAATTTCGCCCATACCGATAAATTTGCCGTTCTCACCTTCCGTGACGCGAACCAGTCCTTCCAGTGGCGCACCAGATGTACGAACCGGGTTACCATTTTTGAAGTAAACAGAAGACGTTAACGGAAGATTCACCACCGGATAGTCCGAAGCTGGACTGTCCATTGGCATCAGTAATGGATCAAGTAACTCCGCGGCTGGAATATCCTGCTGTTCAGCTTGCTCAACAAGTTCACGCAGGTGCTCCAGGGTCACCATCCGTTCAACCGGATATTTACTTACCGCCAGACGGCGCAGGTAAATAACATGCGCGCCACAGCCGAGTTTTTCACCCAGGTCATCAATGATGGTGCGGATATAAGTGCCTTTTGAGCAGTGAATTTCCAGCTCCAGCTCATTGCCTTCATGGCGAATAAACAGCAATTCATAAACGGTAATCGGACGCGCTTCACGCGGAACTTCAATGCCCTGACGCGCATATTCGTACAGTTTTTTGCCCTGATATTTCAGTGCTGAATACATCGAAGGGATCTGTTCGATATCGCCACGGAAAGTATCCAGTGCCGCTGCCAGCTGCTCTGCGCTAAAGGTTACCGGACGTTCTTCAACGATCTGTCCGTCGGCATCAGAAGTATCGGTACGCTGTCCAAGACGCGCAATGACCCGATAGCGTTTGTCGGAGTCCAGCAGATACTGGGAAAACTTCGTCGCTTCCCCGAGGCAAATCGGCAACATGCCGGTCGCCAGCGGGTCCAGCGCACCGGTATGCCCGGCACGGTTGGCGTTATATATACGTTTCACTTTTTGCAGCGCATCGTTGCTGGACATACCCTGAGGTTTATCCAGCAACAAAACGCCGTTAATGTCGCGACCGCGACGACGAGGACGACTCATTAGTCCTCCTTGCTGTCGTCCGGGTTAACACGACGTTCTTCGTCATGTTTGACCACGCTGGTCACCAGGTTTGACATGCGCATCCCTTCAACCAGAGAGTTGTCGTAGAAGAAGGTCAGTTCCGGCACGATACGCAGGCGCATCGCTTTCCCCAGCAGGCTGCGGATGAAACCAGAAGCTTCTTGCAACGCTTTGATGCCCGCTTTAACCGCGTCTTCATCTTTGTCGTTGAGGAACGTCACATATACTTTGGCATACGCCAGGTCGCGAGACATTTCGACACCGGAAACGGTGGTCATCATGCCCAGGCGAGGATCTTTAATTTCACGCTGCAGGATGAGAGCGATCTCTTTTTGCATTTCCTGCGCTACGCGCTGCGGGCGACCAAATTCTTTCGCCATAATAAATTCTCCTGACAAAAAAGGGGCTGTTAGCCCCTTTTTAAAATTAATTTCAGGTGGAAGGGCTGTTCACGTTGACCTGATAAGACGCGCCAGCGTCACATCAGGCAATCCATGCCGGATGCAGCGTAAACGCCTTATCCCGCATGGAACCCTAAAAACCTTAAGCAATGGTACGTTGGATCTCGATGATTTCGAATACTTCGATCACATCGCCAGTGCGGACGTCGTTGTAGTTCTTAACGCCGATACCACATTCCATACCGTTACGGACTTCGTTAACGTCATCTTTGAAGCGGCGCAGGGACTCCAGCTCGCCTTCGTAGATAACCACGTTGTCACGCAGAACGCGGATCGGGTTGTGACGTTTAACCACACCTTCGGTAACCATACAGCCTGCGATGGCACCAAATTTCGGCGATTTGAACACGTCACGAACTTCCGCCAGACCGATAATCTGCTGTTTCAGTTCCGGAGACAGCATACCGCTCATCGCCGCTTTCACTTCGTCAATCAGGTTATAGATGACGGAGTAGTAACGCAGATCCAGGCTTTCCGCTTCAATCACTTTACGTGCAGAGGCATCAGCACGTACGTTAAAGCCAACCAGGATGGCGTTGGACGCCGCAGCCAAGGTGGCGTCGGTTTCGGTGATACCACCTACGCCAGAACCGATGATCTTCACTTTAACTTCGTCAGTAGACAGTTTCAGCAAGGAGTCGGAGATCGCTTCGACAGAACCCTGTACGTCTGCCTTCAGGACGATATTCACTTCGTGAACTTCGCCTTCGGTCATGTTGGCGAACATGTTCTCGAGTTTAGATTTCTGCTGACGCGCCAGTTTAACTTCGCGGAATTTACCCTGACGATAGAGTGCAACTTCACGCGCTTTCTTCTCGTCACGTACAACGGTAACTTCATCACCCGCAGCCGGTACGCCGGACAGGCCGAGGATTTCCACCGGAATGGACGGACCCGCTTCCAGCACTTCCTGACCCAGTTCGTTACGCATCGCACGAACACGACCGTATTCGAAGCCACACAGAACGATATCGCCCTTGTGCAGAGTACCTTCACGTACCAGAACGGTAGCAACCGGACCACGACCTTTATCGAGGAAGGATTCGATAACCGCACCGCTCGCCATACCTTTACGTACCGCTTTCAGCTCCAGAACTTCCGCCTGCAGCAGGATAGCGTCCAGCAGTTCATCGATACCGGTACCCGCTTTCGCAGATACGTGTACGAACTGGCTTTCACCGCCCCACTCTTCCGGCAGGATGCCGTACTGGGAGAGTTCGTTCTTAACGCGATCCGGATCAGCTTCTGGTTTATCGATCTTGTTCACTGCAACCACCACCGGTACCTGCGCCGCTTTCGCGTGCTGGATTGCTTCGATGGTCTGCGGCATCACACCGTCGTCGGCAGCAACAACTAGGACTACGATGTCCGTTGCCTGCGCACCACGAGCACGCATTGAAGTAAACGCGGCGTGCCCCGGGGTGTCCAGGAAGGTGATCATGCCGTTTTCAGTTTCAACGTGGTATGCACCAATGTGCTGGGTAATGCCGCCCGCTTCGCCAGAGGCCACTTTCGTTGAACGAATGTAGTCCAGCAGAGAGGTTTTACCGTGGTCAACGTGACCCATGATGGTCACAACCGGCGCGCGCGGTTCAGCCGCAGCACCCGTGTCACGGTCGCTCATTACCGCCTCTTCCAGCTCGTTTTCACGACGCAGGATAACTTTATGGCCCATCTCTTCAGCAACCAGCTGTGCGGTTTCCTGATCGATAACCTGGTTGATGGTTGCCATTGCGCCCAGTTTCATCATCGCTTTGATGACCTGAGAGCCTTTAACCGCCATCTTGTTCGCCAGTTCGCCAACGGTGATAGTTTCGCCGATCACAACGTCACGGTTAACGGCCTGAGCAGGCTTCTGGAAGCCTTGCTGCAGCGAAGAACCTTTACGTTTTCCGCCTTTACCGCCACGTACTGCTGCGCGTGCTTCTTCACGATCAGCTTTTGATTCAGCGTGTTTGTTGCCTTTCTTCGGACGCGCTGCTTTCGCGTTACGACCACGGCCACGGCCGCCTTCGACTTCACGATCGCTTTCGTCTTCTGCCTGGCGAGCATGTTGAGAAGTAGTGACGTGATAATCGCTGGAATCTTCAGTCGGTTCCGCGTTATCAGTCCATTTGTTTTCTTCCGCCATACGACGTGCTTCTTCAGCAACGCGACGTGCTTCTTCTTCGAGTTTACGACGCGCTTCTTCTTCAGCTTTACGCTTGAGCTCTGCAGCTTCCTGCTCACGGCGGGCTTTTTCAGCCTGGGCGTTTTTAGTCATATCGTCTTGTTGATTGCTCACTTTGTCTTTTTCCGCAGCTTCACGTTTCGCTTGTTCAGCAGCTTCACGCTTAGCTTGTTCTGCGGCCTCACGTTCAGCTTTTTGTTGCGCCTCGCGTTTAGCCGATTCTTCTGCCTCACGACGGGCTTGCTCTTCCGCTTCACGCTGCGCTTGCTCTTCCGCTGCAAGGCGTTCAGCCTCTTGCGGATCGCGTTTCACAAAGGTGCGTTTCTTGCGGACTTCGATTTGTACCGATTTGCTTTTTCCACCGGTACCAGGAATGTTAAGGGTGCTGCGTGTTTTACGTTGCAGCGTCAATTTGTCCGGGCCTGAATTTTTCTGATTCAGGTGGTCAATCAAAGTCTGTTTCTCTTGTGCAGACACAGAGTCGTCAGCAGACTTCCGGATACCTGCATCAGCAAATTGCTGTACCAGGCGTTCCACGGAGGTCTGTCGCTCTGCGGCCAGCGTTTTAATCGTTACATCTGTCATGCTGTTCCTTCCTGCTACAGTTTATTACGCTTCGTCACCGAACCAGCAAATATTACGGGCAGCCATAATCAGTGCTCCGGCTTTTTCGTCGGTCAACCCTTCGATATCAGCCAGATCATCAATGCCCTGTTCGGCGAGATCTTCCAGCGTACAAACGCCACGGGCGGCCAGTTTGAATGCCAAATCACGATCTACCCCTTCAAGGTTCAGCAGATCGTCAGCCGGTTTGTTATCACCGAGGCTTTCTTCCTGGGCCTGTGCAATGGTGGCCAGTGCATTTTTAGCACGCTCGCGCAGTGCTTCAACGGTCGGCTCATCAAGGCCTTCGATTTCCAACAGCTCTTTCATCGGCACATAGGCCAGTTCTTCCAGCGTCGAGAAGCCTTCTTCTACCAGAACAGTCGCGAAGTCTTCGTCGATGTCGAGATATTTGGTGAAGGTGTCGATCGCTGCGTGCGCTTCCGCCTGATGCTTAGCCTGCAGGTCGTCAACGGTCATCACGTTGAGTTCCCAACCGCTCAGCTGCGAAGCCAGACGCACGTTCTGACCGTTACGGCCAATCGCCTGCGCCAGGTTACCGGCTTCAACGGCGATATCCATGGTGTGTTTATCTTCATCCACCACGATAGAAGCAACGTCTGCCGGTGCCATTGCGTTAATCACGAACTGCGCCGGGTTATCATCCCACAGGACGATATCGATACGCTCGCCACCCAGTTCAGTAGACACCGCCTGAACACGCGCGCCACGCATACCTACGCAAGCACCTACCGGATCGATACGTTTATCGTTGGTTTTCACCGCGATTTTCGCACGAGAACCCGGATCGCGAGCCGCTGCTTTAATTTCAATCACTTCTTCGCCGATTTCTGGCACTTCAATACGGAACAGTTCGATCAGCATTTCCGGCTTGGAACGAGTGACGAACAGTTGCGCGCCACGCGCTTCCGGGCGAACGGAATAGAGCACGCCACGAACGCGGTCGCCAGGGCGGAAGTTTTCACGCGGCAGCATATCTTCGCGCAGGATCACGGCTTCAGCGTTGTTGCCCAGATCCAGAGAGATGTTGTCGCGGTTTACTTTTTTCACCACGCCGGTGATGATTTCACCTTCGTGTTCACGGAACTGATCAACCACCATCGCACGTTCGGCTTCACGCACTTTCTGCACGATAACCTGTTTTGCCGTCTGGGTAGTGATACGGTCAAAGGTAACAGACTCAATCTGATCTTCAACGTAATCGCCCAGGTTCAGGCTTTCATCTTCATAACGTGCGGCTTCAAGGGTGATTTCCTTGGTCGGCTGGGTGACTTCATCAACAACTAACCAGCGACGGAAAGTGTCAAAATCACCGCTTTTGCGATCGATCTGTACGCGGACGTCGATCTCTTGTTCATATTTTTTCTTTGTTGCTGTCGCCAGCGCGCTTTCCAATGCTTCGAAAATCTTCTCGCGAGGTAGCGCCTTTTCATTGGATACGGCTTCAACTACAGCCAAAATTTCTTTGTTCATCGCGGGCTTTTCACCTCATCCAGACTATTAAAAGTGGGGAACCAGGTTCGCCTTCTGGATATTACTCAGCGCGAACACTTCATCTTTACCTTCGACGGTAACTGTGATCATTTCACCGTCTACCGCTTTGATAACGCCCTGCCATTTACGACGGTTTTGTACCGCCATACGGAGAACCAGAGTCACCTCTTCTCCGACAAAACGGGCGTAGTGTTCAGCCGTGAACAGTGGGCGATCGAGACCCGGTGAGGAGACTTCCAGGTTATAAGCAACGGTGATGGGATCTTCAACATCCAGCACAGCACTTACCTGGTGGCTCACATCAGCACAATCATCAACATTGATGCCATCTTCACTATCAATATAGATGCGCAGTGTGGATGTGCGACCGCGAATAAATTCGATGCCAACCAGTTCAAAACCCAGGGCCTCAACTGGCGCAGTAATCATCTCTGTTAATTTTTGCTCTAATGTGGACAAGCCCACCCCCAAGACATAAAAAAAGGGCCTAAAGCCCAGTTATTCTGTAGTCAGATAACAAAAAACCCCGATAAATCGGGGCTTTATATAACTGAACCCTATAACCGCAACTGCGGTCTGGAGCACTTTCCAGAAGGATTTTTTCAAATCCCACTACGAAGGCCGAAGTCTTCACAGTATATTTGAAAAAGAACTCTAAGGGAAAGTGGTTGCGGGGGCCGGATTTGAACCGACGACCTTCGGGTTATGAGCCCGACGAGCTACCAGGCTGCTCCACCCCGCGCCTGAAACGTGGCAAATTCTACTCGTTTTGGGTAAAAAATGCAAATACTGCTGGGATTTGGTGTACCGAGACGGGACGTAAAATCTGCAGGCATTATAGTGATCCACGCCACATTTTGTCAACGTTTATTGCTAATCATGTGAATGAATATCCAGTTCACTTTCATTTGTTGAATACTTTTGCCTTCTCCTGCTCTCCCTTAAGCGCATTATTTTACAAAAAACACACTAAACTCTTCCTGTCTCCGATAAAAGATGATTAAATGAAAACTCATTTATTTTGCATAAAAATTCAGTGAGAGCGGAAATCCAGGCTCATCATCAGTTAATTAAGCAGGGTGTTATTTTATGACGACGATTCTCAAGCATCTCCCGGTAGGTCAACGTATTGGTATCGCTTTTTCTGGCGGTCTGGACACCAGTGCCGCACTGCTGTGGATGCGACAAAAGGGAGCGGTTCCTTATGCATATACTGCAAACCTGGGCCAGCCAGACGAAGAGGATTATGATGCGATCCCTCGTCGTGCCATGGAATACGGCGCGGAGAACGCACGTCTGATCGACTGCCGCAAACAACTGGTGGCCGAAGGTATTGCCGCTATTCAGTGTGGCGCATTTCATAATACCACCGGCGGCCTGACCTATTTCAACACGACGCCGCTGGGCCGCGCCGTGACTGGTACCATGCTGGTTGCTGCGATGAAAGAAGATGGCGTGAATATCTGGGGTGACGGTAGCACCTATAAAGGAAACGATATCGAACGTTTCTATCGTTATGGTCTGCTGACCAATGCTGAACTGCAGATTTACAAACCGTGGCTTGATACTGACTTTATTGATGAACTGGGCGGCCGTCATGAGATGTCTGAATTTATGATTGCCTGCGGTTTCGACTACAAAATGTCTGTCGAAAAAGCCTACTCCACAGACTCCAACATGCTTGGTGCAACGCATGAAGCGAAGGATCTGGAATACCTCCACTCCAGCGTCAAAATCGTCAACCCGATTATGGGCGTGAAATTCTGGGATGAGAGCGTGAAGATCCCGGCAGAAGAAGTCACAGTATGCTTTGAGCAAGGTCATCCGGTGGCGCTGAACGGTAAAACCTTTAGCGACGACGTAGAAATGATGCTGGAAGCTAACCGCATCGGCGGTCGTCACGGCCTGGGCATGAGCGACCAGATTGAAAACCGTATCATAGAAGCGAAAAGCCGTGGTATTTACGAAGCTCCGGGGATGGCACTGCTGCACATTGCGTATGAACGCCTGTTGACCGGTATTCACAACGAAGACACCATTGAGCAGTATCACGCGCATGGTCGTCAGTTGGGCCGTCTGCTGTACCAGGGGCGTTGGTTTGACTCCCAGGCGCTGATGCTGCGTGACTCTCTGCAACGCTGGGTTGCCAGCCAGATCACTGGTGAAGTTACCCTGGAGCTGCGCCGTGGGAACGATTATTCAATCCTGAATACCGTCTCAGAGAACCTGACCTACAAGCCAGAGCGTCTGACGATGGAAAAAGGCGACTCGGTGTTCTCGCCAGATGATCGTATTGGTCAATTGACCATGCGTAACCTGGATATCACTGATACCCGCGAGAAACTTTTCGGTTATGCCAAAACTGGCCTGCTTTCCTCCTCTGCCGCTTCAGGCGTGCCGCAGGTGGAGAATCTGGAAAACAAAGGCCAGTAATTCGACATCAACCCTGCCCTTCAGGGGTGGGGTTACCTTGCTTATCCTCTGTAAACTCCTTTCTGAGCATCACATAATCGAAAACATCATGGTTTGCATCCACAACCCGTGAGTCTCCTTTATAGTGTGCAATCACTTCCTCAAGCGTTTGCGGCTGTTCCGGCTTTGTTACCCCCATCCACGCATTAATAAGGTAATTATTGTAAGCTGTCGAAAAGATGTTGTTTTCCGTTGTGCGATCCACGCCATCCCCAAGAACGGGGCTATACCAGATAAACATCGGGACATGATATGCCTGCTGGCTAGCCTCCCTGCCTCCATGAAAATAGACGTTCTTCTTCGTAGGGTCACGTTCCAGGCCGTGGTCGGCAAAATACATGACCGAGGCGCGGCGATCTTTTAATAATTCAAAAACCTGACCTAGCAAACTATCTGTGTAATGAATGGAGTTGTCATAGCAGGCATCCTGATCGTCCTGCGGTTGAAACACGGCGCTGGATTGCGGATAGGCGCTACAAGCCGGTTCATGGCTTCCATTTAAATGAAGAACAATCAGTTTCTTTTGCTGCGTATTTTGCTGTAATGCTTGCGATAAATGCGGCAACAACAATTCATCAAATCCTCTGACATAAACTGTTTCCATGGCGCGCATGGCGATACTGGTAACTGCTGTACCATTCTGCCGAAAAGCGGATTGCGAGCTTAGCCAGAAAGTCTGAAATCCTGCTTGATTAGCCATATTAATAATGTTGTCGGGGTAATTATGAATGTCATGACTCAAAACAGAATCAGCAGTTAAAGAAAGGGGAACCGACAGCGCAGTGTAAGGTGCGCCGCTTATTGCTTGATTAAACAGTTTGATCTGTTTTCTTTGTGCTTCAACTTGCGGTGTCGTAGAGCGTGTATATCCATACAAAGACATATTGTCGACACGTACAGACTCCCCCACAATCAACACGTAGGTATCAATACCTGTATCCCTGACTGATAATTGAAAATACGGCACCGTGTTTGCAATTGAGAGTAATCTTTGATGCTCTTTCGCTGCTAAAGCAAAATAGTTGAGATTGAAAAACGGCGTATAGGTAGCAAATCGCGACGCTAGTATATATGGACTGAACGCTTTTTTATTTTTTGCATCTTTATAAGCAAATTGACAAGCGGAAAATAAACTGCCCGAAATGACAATCAGCAATAATATTCCTGTCACTTTTTTTGTCGGCAAGGAAACATCATATTTTATTATTACTGCCAAAAAAAGAAGGGATAAAAAAGCAAAGGCACATAGATAAGGGATATACATCCCCAGCATTTTGACAACTTCATCCGGATCACTCTGGAGCACACTAATCGCAAATCCATCATTGAAAGTTGTACCAAAGGTACACCATGAATAGAGGCTAATACTCATGTCTGCCGCAGTCAGTAACACAAATGGTGCGGCAACAAGCAGGCGAAGCGGAAGGGATGATATACGTTTTACAACCAGGATGGTCAGAACGAAGAACAGCAAGCGCTGAACCATATGCGCGCCGGAAGAGGCGACTAAGTTCGTAATACCAAAAACAATAACACAAAGATACAACAACCAATGAGATTTAAAACTTCTAGCAAATTTGTTGAATACTGTCATCCAGAAATCCAAGTTCACAACCAATATAAACAATTATCAACAATGTTCAATTTTATATCAGACATGTTTTTCAACTCTGATCCATATCAGACCGAAACACTGTTAGTTTTTTCTTTTTAAATGATGCGGCCATTGCGTTCTCAGTAATTAAATAACATTATCAATGCGTCTCTAAACATTACGCAGAACGTAGCCATCAGTAGTTATACTGACAGGAGCAGGATGGTTTATCGAGAAGTAAACATATCCGTATTCGTACCGGAACTGGAGTTGACACAATAAAGTGCCAATTATGTCAGCAGAAGGGAAAAGTTTATAACTAAGGCGTACCGGCACCATCGTTTCAAGGTACCAGCTACGAGTAAAGCAACTGGACGAGATACAGATACCTGACAACCATTCCTCAGACCAGGACCAAAACGAAAAAAGACGCTTTTCAGCGTCTCTTTTCTGGAATTTGGTACCGAGGACGGGACTTGAACCCGTAAGCCCTATTGGGCACTACCACCTCAAGGTAGCGTGTCTACCAATTCCACCACCTCGGCACGGATACTACTTTTTAGTTCGGGATATCGCTGGTCGGCTTAGCCGGAGCAGCTGGTTGAGTTTGTTCGGTTTTCACCGGTGCACTCAGATTTTCCCATTCGCTACCTTTATTGGTTTTGTTGCTATTGATGTTACCCAGCACCAGACTGATGATGAAGAATAACGTTGCCAGCAGCGCCGTCATGCGGGTCATGAAGTTACCAGAACCACTTGAACCAAACAGCGTAGCGGAAGCGCCTGCTCCGAAGGAGGCTCCCATATCAGCGCCTTTACCTTGCTGCAGCATGATCAGACCAACAAGGCCAATTGCCACAATAAGGAAAACTACTAAAAGAGCTTCGTACATAATCAACCTGTTCCTTGCGGAGTTGCCGCGTACCAATGCTTCAACCAATAAAGCGGGAGTTTTTAATCTTTCCCACTGAAGCGGGTGTGAATACTAACCAAAGCGAATGACCTTCGCAAGGGCAATTTTATCGCATTGTATCAACTGCGGAAAAAAACAGCAAAACCGATGTGTTCGCTGAGAAAAAAGGCGACAATCGCCGCCTTTTTAGCCAGTTATCTAACGCTTTAAACGGCTTTTACTGCATCGGCGATGCGGTGTGCAAATTCAGTCACCTGCGCTTCGTCTTCGCCTTCCACCATCACGCGAATTAACGGTTCGGTGCCGGATTTACGCAGCAACACGCGTCCACGGTTGCCCAGCGCAGCTTCAACCTCTGCGGTCACGGCTTTAACTGACTCATGCTCAAGTGGATCGCCGCTACCTGCGGTGTAACGTACGTTAACCAGAATCTGCGGGAACATTTTCATGCCGCTGCAAAGGTCGTGCAGGCTCATATGGTTACGTGCCATAGCCGCCAGCACCTGCAAGCCAGCAACGATGCCGTCACCGGTAGTAGTTTTATCCAGCAGGATCACATGACCGGAATTCTCTGCACCGATACGCCAGCCTTTCTCCTGCATTTTTTCCAGTACGTAGCGGTCACCCACTTTCGCGCGCGCAAATGGAATTCCTAACTGTTTCAGCGCCAGTTCAAGCCCCATGTTGCTCATCAATGTACCCACAGCGCCACCACGCAGCTGGCCCTGACGAAGACCTTCACGCGCGATGATATACATGATCTGATCGCCATCGACTTTATTGCCTTCATGGTCAACCATAATCACGCGATCGCCATCGCCGTCGAAGGCAATACCGAGATCCGCTTTTTCAGCCAGCACACGAGCCTGGAGCGCGCGAACGTCGGTAGCCCCCACTTCGGCATTGATGTTTACACCGTTTGGCTCACAACCGATAGCGATAACGTTCGCCCCCAGTTCGCGCAGCACGTTCGGCGCGATGTGATAAGTCGCACCGTTTGCACAATCCACCACAATCTTCAGTTCACTGAGGCTAAGTTCGTTCGGGAACGTGGCTTTGCAAAACTCGATATAGCGACCCGCGGCATCAACGATACGGCTGGCTTTACCCAGTTCTGCCGAATCAACGCAGCTGATCTCCTTTTCCATTTCCGCTTCGATGGCCTCTTCTACCGCATCCGGCAGTTTGGTGCCGTCGATAGAGAAGAATTTAATGCCATTATCGTAGAACGGGTTATGCGATGCAGATATCACAATTCCGGCCTCTGCGCGGAAGGTACGCGTCAGATAAGCCACGGCCGGTGTTGGCATCGGGCCAGTGAAGAGTGCGGAAAGGCCCGCTGCCGCCAGACCCGCTTCCAGTGCTGACTCCAGCATATAGCCAGAAATACGCGTGTCTTTACCAATAATGATCTTACGGGAGCCGTGGCGCGCCAGCACTTTACCCGCGGCCCAACCCAGCTTAAGCACAAAATCAGGTGTGATCGGCGCATCCCCTACACGACCACGAATCCCATCGGTACCGAAATATTTACGATTACTCATAGCGTTTGTTTTCCTTTGCAGACAGAGTGGCTTCCACCACCCGCATCGCTTCTACGGTTTCTTTGACGTCATGAACACGAATGATGTGCGCGCCTTGCATTGCGGCAATGACCGCACAGGCCAGACTACCGCTCAGGCGCTCGGACGGCCCCACGTTCAGCAGCTGCCCAATCATCGATTTTCGTGACATACCCACCAACAGCGGCAGGTTGAAATGGTGAAATTCAGCCAGGCGCGCCAGTAATGAATAGTTATGGGAGAGATTTTTACCGAAACCGAATCCGGGGTCGAGCAACAATTTCTCTTTTGCGATACCCGCCTGCTCGCAACGTGCTATTTGCTCAATAAAGTAGCGATTCACTTCTGCAAAGACATCGTCATACTTCGGAGCTTCCTGCATGGTTTTTGGATTTCCCTGCATATGCATCAGACAAACCGGTAAACCGGTTTCTGCAGCCGCCTCCAGAGCGCCAGGTTCGGAAAGGGAGCGGATATCATTAATAATGTGAGCGCCAACTTTCGCTGACTCACGGATGACTTCTGGTTTGGATGTATCGACCGAGATCCAGACTTCGAAGCGTTGAGCAATTGCCTCAACCACAGGAATAACACGTTGCAACTCTTCTTCAACGCTAACTTCCGCCGCCCCTGGGCGCGTGGACTCGCCACCAACGTCAATGATCGTCGCGCCAGCATTGATCATCAGATTCGCATGTTTCACCGCATCTATCAGCGAGTTATGCGTGCCACCATCCGAAAAGGAATCAGGCGTGACGTTGAGGATCCCCATTACGTGAGGATGGCTAAGGTCCAGTGAAGTACCCTGGGCAAAGAGTTTCATGATGTTATCCCTGGTATGAATTGATAAGAAAAAACCCCGGAGCACGCCCCGGGGTTTTCGGTACAAATACAGTCATCTGATGCGGGAACTTACTTGTCGCCTAACTGCTCTGACATGGTGTTACCCGGGTTCGGCGTACGCGGTTCATCAACCGGACGAGGAGCCTTTGGACTACCATTGTCGCCAGAATTGTTAGAAGCGCCTGGTTCTTCCCAGCCCGCTGGCGGACGTACATCGCGACGTGCCATCAGGTCATCAATCTGCGGTGCGTCGATAGTCTCATATTTCATGAGAGCATCTTTCATCGCATGCAGAATATCCATATTGTCGGTCAGAAGCTGACGCGCACGATTATAGTTACGCTCAATCAGTGCTTTCACTTCCTGGTCGATGATACGTGCAGTTTCATCGGACATATGTTTCGCTTTCGCTACGCTACGGCCGAGGAATACTTCACCTTCTTCTTCCGCGTACAGCAGTGGACCCAATTTCTCAGAGAAGCCCCACTGGGTCACCATGTTACGTGCCAGATTGGTCGCAACTTTAATATCGTTGGACGCACCGGTAGAAACATGTTCCGGCCCATAGATGATCTCTTCTGCCAGACGACCACCGTACAGCGTAGAAATCTGGCTTTCCAGTTTCTGACGGCTGGCGCTGATTGCGTCGCCCTCAGGCAAGAAGAAAGTCACACCCAGCGCACGACCGCGTGGGATAATCGTCACTTTGTGCACCGGATCGTGTTCCGGCACCAGGCGACCGATAATCGCATGACCCGCTTCGTGGTAAGCCGTTGATTCTTTCTGCGCTTCCGTCATCACCATGGAGCGACGTTCCGCACCCATCATGATTTTGTCTTTCGCTTTCTCGAACTCAACCATCGACACAACGCGTTTGTTGCCACGAGCAGCGAACAGTGCCGCTTCGTTCACCAGGTTCGCCAGGTCAGCACCGGAGAAACCAGGAGTACCACGGGCAATGATTGCCGCGTCGATATCGGGGGCCAATGGTACGCGACGCATGTGAACTTTCAGGATCTGCTCACGACCGCGAACATCTGGCAAGCCGACCACAACCTGACGGTCGAAACGGCCAGGACGCAGCAGGGCCGGGTCGAGAACGTCCGGACGGTTAGTCGCGGCGATAACGATGATACCTTCGTTACCTTCGAAGCCATCCATCTCAACCAGCATCTGGTTCAGAGTCTGTTCACGTTCATCGTGACCACCGCCCAGACCAGCGCCACGCTGGCGGCCTACGGCGTCGATTTCATCGATAAAGATGATGCACGGTGCCGCTTTCTTCGCCTGTTCGAACATGTCACGAACACGGGATGCACCCACACCGACGAACATTTCTACGAAGTCAGAACCGGAGATAGTAAAGAACGGAACTTTCGCTTCGCCTGCAATCGCTTTCGCCAGCAACGTTTTACCGGTACCCGGAGGACCGACCATCAGGACGCCTTTCGGGATCTTACCGCCGAGTTTCTGGAAGCGGCTCGGCTCGCGCAGATACTCTACCAGTTCAGCAACTTCTTCTTTTGCTTCGTCGCAGCCCGCAACGTCAGCAAAGGTCGTTTTGATCTGATCTTCCGTCAGCATGCGCGCTTTGCTCTTACCAAACGACATGGCACCTTTGCCACCGCCGCCCTGCATTTGACGCATGAAGAAGATCCAGACACCAATCAGCAACAGCATCGGGAACCAGGAGATGAAGATAGAAGCCAGCAGGCTTGGTTCTTCAGGCGGTTCACCGACAACCTTGACGTTCTTGGTCAACAGGTTATCCAGTAATTTCGGATCCTGAACCGGAATGTAAGTGGTATAACGGTTACTATCTTTCTTGGTAACGTTGATTTCACGTCCGTTGATACGCGCTTCACGAACCTGGTCGTTATTGACCTCTTGTAGGAAGGTAGAGTAATCCACCTTACGGCCATTAGACTCGCTGGGCCCAAAGCTCTGGAATACTGACATCAGCACAACGGCAATGACCAGCCAGAGTATTAGGTTTTTCGCCATGTCACTCAAGGGATTAACCTCTTATTACAACTGTGTTAAAAACAGCGTCAGGATACTCTATATCCAGCATCTTTCAAACTTTCGTCTGAAATCTCCCGGTTAGGGTTTACGCCCGGTCGCTACAATATACACTTCCCGCGAACGTGCACGAGAAGAGTCCGGCTTACGAACTTTGACCTTCGTAAACAGGGAGCGAATTTCCCTTAGATACTCATCGAAACCTTCGCCCTGGAACACCTTCACTACAAAACTGCCACCTGGCGCTAATACATCACGACACATTTCTAGCGCCAGTTCCACCAGATACATGGCACGGGGGATATCCACCGCCGGTGTTCCGCTCATGTTTGGTGCCATATCGGACATGACAACCTGGACTTTGCTGTCGCCAACGCGCTCCAGCAGTGCTTTCATCACCAGTTCATCACGAAAATCGCCCTGAAGAAAGTCCACACCAACGATAGGATCCATAGGTAAAAGATCGCAAGCGATGATGCGGCCTTTGCCGCCAATTTGGGTGACCACATATTGTGACCAACCACCCGGAGCAGCACCAAGGTCGACAACCGTCATTCCCGGTTTAAAGAGTTTGTCACTTTGCTGTATTTCATCAAGTTTAAACCAGGCACGGGAACGTAACCCCTTTTTCTGTGCCTGTTGAACATATTTATCGCTAAAGTGTTCCTGAAGCCAGCGGCTGGAGCTGGCAGAACGCTTCTTACCTGTCATTTAACTTTCCCATGGGGATAACTCATCGTAACCAATTGCGTAAATTTTTACGCGCCTATTTGGTGATATATGGGAGATGGCGGTAGAATGACCCGTTTTCAATCCCAACGTAAGCAAAAAATACGATGAATCTGAGTACTAAACAAAAACAGCACCTGAAAGGTCTGGCACATCCGCTCAAGCCAGTTGTTCTGCTTGGCAGTAATGGTTTGACCGAAGGGGTGCTGGCCGAGATTGAACAAGCGTTAGAGCACCATGAACTCATCAAGGTGAAAATCGCCACCGAAGATCGCGAAACTAAAACCTTGATCGTGGAAGCTATCGTGCGCGAAACCGGCGCCTGTAATGTACAGGTCATCGGTAAAACGCTGGTGCTTTATCGCCCAACTAAAGAACGTAAAATCTCGCTGCCACGCTAAGATTATCCTAAAGTTACACACATTTGCTGTGTAAAACGAGGGGTTTTCCGCAGGCAGGAGAGCAAAATGCCACGCTCTGTTCGTTGATAAAAGGCCGCATAGCGGCCTTTTTCCTTTCTTTACAATACATCAACATCTTGAGTATTGGGTAATTCTTACAGGTATTCCACCTTAATTACTTCAAATTCTACTTCGCCGCCCGGCGTTTTGATGACCACAACATCATCTTCTTCTTTGCCGATCAGGCCACGAGCAATAGGCGAGTTTACAGAAATCAGGTTTTGTTTAAAGTCAGCTTCGTCATCGCCAACGATGCGATAAGTCTGTTCTTCGTCAGAATCCAGATTCAGCACCGTTACGGTAGCACCAAAAATAACGCGCCCATTGTTGGGCATTTTGGTGACATCAATCACCTGCGCGTTCGACAGCTTGGCTTCGATGTCTTTAATACGGCCTTCGCAGAAACCCTGCTGTTCACGAGCTGCGTGGTATTCGGCGTTTTCTTTCAGGTCGCCATGCTCACGCGCTTCCGCGATAGCAGCAATGATTTCAGGACGGCGCACAGATTTCAGAAAATCCAGCTCTTCGCGTAATTTTTCAGCGCCGCGTAAGGTCATCGGAATAGCTTGCATTTGTTATACCTCTTGAATATTCCTGATGGGGCAAGTCTTCACCCACCCCGGCTGTTCGGCCTGCCCGGCATAACTCCTCACCGGGACCAGAAGCAAAAAAATACCGACCCGGGTACAAGTCCCAGGTCAGCTACAATTCACATTTTGATAGTCATTTTACCCTGAAGTTCCCGAAGGGTCATCGTTTACTTTATAGGGCGTTGCGCCGTAGTATGACGGCTCGATTCCAGGTTGTTAGCGCGAGATTATGCGATTTTCCAGATTTATCATCGGATTGACCAGCTGTATAGCGTTCAGTGTTCAGGCCGCAAATGTTGATGAGTATATTACTCAACTCCCCGCTGGTGCCAACCTTGCCCTGATGGTGCAAAAAGTCGGCGCGTCGGCCCCCGCTATTGATTACCACAGTCAGCAGATGGCGCTGCCCGCCAGTACGCAGAAAGTGATTACTGCGCTGGCGGCGTTGATTCAACTCGGCCCCGATTTTCGTTTTACCACGACGCTTGAAACCAAAGGCAATGTGGAAAACGGCGTACTTAAGGGTGACTTAGTGGCGCGATTTGGTGCCGATCCAACGTTAAAACGTCAGGATATTCGCAATATGGTCGCGACTTTGAAAAAATCTGGCGTCAACCAAATCGATGGCAATGTGTTGATAGATACCTCCATTTTCGCCAGCCACGATAAAGCCCCCGGCTGGCCATGGAATGACATGACACAATGCTTTAGCGCTCCGCCTGCCGCCGCCATAGTTGACCGCAACTGTTTCTCCGTCTCGCTCTACAGTGCCCAAAAACCCGGTGATATGGCCTTTATACGCGTGGCATCTTATTACCCCGTTACGATGTTCAGCCAGGTACGCACCCTCCCCCGTGGTTCTGCCGAAGCGCAATACTGCGAACTGGATGTGGTGCCAGGCGACCTGAACCGCTTTACGCTGACGGGATGCCTGCCACAACGTTCTGAGCCGCTCCCGTTGGCTTTTGCCGTACAAGATGGAGCCAGCTATGCCGGGGCAATTCTGAAAGATGAGTTAAAACAGGCGGGTATCACCTGGAGTGGAACACTGCTGCGCCAGACTCAGGTTAACGAACCTGGAACGGTAGTTGCCAGTAAACAGTCGGCCCCGCTGCACGATCTGCTTAAGATTATGCTGAAAAAGTCAGACAACATGATCGCCGATACGGTTTTCCGCATGATAGGCCATGCGCGCTTCAATGTGCCTGGAACATGGCGGGCCGGGTCGGACGCCGTGCGTCAGATCCTGCGCCAGCAAGCCGGTGTCGATATTGGAAACACCATTATTGCCGATGGTTCAGGGCTTTCGCGGCATAACCTGATTGCCCCCGCCACCATGATGCAGGTGCTGCAATACATTGCCCAACACGACAATGAACTTAACTTTATCTCCATGCTGCCGCTGGCGGGCTATGACGGCTCTTTGCAGTACCGTGCAGGTCTGCATCAGGCGGGCGTGGATGGCAAAGTCTCAGCGAAAACCGGTTCGTTGCAGGGGGTATATAACCTGGCGGGATTCATTACCACAGCGAGCGGGCAACGAATGGCGTTTGTGCAATATCTTTCTGGCTATGCAGTAGAACCGGCGGATCAGCGTAATCGCCGTATTCCGTTAGTGCGTTTCGAAAGCCGTTTGTATAAAGATATTTACCAGAACAATTAGTCAAAAAGAAACCCCGGCATATGGCCGGGGTTTCAGATTATTGACAAAGTGCGCTTTGTTTATGCCGGATGCGGCGTGAACGCCTTATCCGGCCTACAAAATCGTGCAAATTCAATATATTGCAATCATCTTGTAGGCCTGATAAGTGTAGCGCATCAGGCTTATTTGGCATTGGTCATTAGTGATTAACGCTTGTAAATGAACTCAACGCCTTCTTCGTCGTCTTCGTCCCAGTCGTCATCCCAGTCCTCATCATCCTCTTCAGCAATCTCTTCAAGCTGCTGGCGATGATAATCATCCCACATGAATTCGACTTTCTCTGGCTGTTTCGCTTCTTCAGCCTGCACGACCGGGTTTTCAATGATAAAGGTCATCACATCCCAGCAGAGATCTTTCACGCCCAGTCCGCTCGCCGCAGAGATCAGATAATATTTATCTTCCCAGCCCAGCGCCTCAGCGATCGCTTTCGCTTTCTCTTCGGCTTCTGCCTTATCCAGCAGATCGATCTTGTTGAACACTAACCAACGCGGTTTCGCCGCCAGATCCTGGCTGTATTTTTCCAGCTCGCTGATAATAATACGCGCGTTTTCAACCGGATCGGTGCCGTCAATCGGATCGATATCGATGAGGTGCAACAGGACGCGGCAACGTTCCAGGTGCTTCAGGAAGCGGATACCCAGACCTGCGCCTTCCGCAGCGCCTTCAATCAGTCCTGGAATATCGGCAACAACGAAGCTCTTTTCGTTGTCCATTCGTACCACACCCAGACTTGGCACCAGAGTGGTAAACGGATAATCCGCCACTTTCGGTTTAGCCGCCGATACCGCGCGAATAAAGGTCGATTTCCCCGCGTTTGGCATCCCCAACATACCGACGTCAGCCAGCAGCATCAGCTCCAGCAGCAGCTCACGCTTATCACCCGGCGTACCGTTGGTTTTCTGCCGTGGTGTACGGTTAACGGACGATTTGAAACGGGTATTGCCCAGACCGTGCCAGCCGCCCTTAGCAACCAGCAGACGCTGACCGTGTTTAGTCATATCGCCCATGGTTTCACCAGTACCCTGGTCGATTACACGCGTACCTACCGGCACTTTAATCGTCACGTCTTTACCGCGCTTACCGGTACAATCGCGGCTTGCGCCGTTCTGACCGCGCTCTGCACGGAAAGATTTTTCAAAACGATAATCGATAAGCGTGTTCAGGTTTTCGTCGGCTTCCATCCATACGTCACCACCATCACCACCGTCGCCGCCATCCGGGCCGCCTTTCGGAATATACTTTTCGCGGCGGAAGCTCACGCAACCATTACCGCCATCACCTGCAACGACCAGAATCGATGCTTCATCAACAAACTTCATTTTATTCTCCGTAAATCATTCGCCTGCGCGGGGTTGCGATACCACCGTTGTATGCTTACGTAATCCGCCCCAAATACGATGACCAATGGCGGAATACATCGCGCCCGCAACCACGACAAACGCACCGAGATAACCTAAAAGGTTTAACATCGGTCTGGCGAAGAAATCGGGCCAGGCCAGTGATAAAAGATCTGAAAAAAACAGCGTAAACAGTGGGGTGAGCGTGATGATCGCGCTCACCTGCGCTGCCTGCCAGCGAGCCATCGCTTCCGCCAGGGCGCCATATCCTACCAATGTATTCAGTCCGCAAAAAATTAAACATGCGAGCTGCCAGTGGCTAAGCTGCGCTATCACTCCAGGCTTTGCCAGAGGGAAGAGCGCGATTGTACATAAAGTGTACAGCAAAAACAGGATCTGCGGTGAGGCCAGCCGACGCAATAAAACCTTTTGCGCCACGCCATAACTCACCCAAACCGTCGCCGCACCGACCCCAAAGATGACTCCCCTGGTGTAATCAGTGAGCTTTGTAAATATCTCGACCAGACTGGTGTTAAAAAACATCACCAGGCCGCTCAGGAGCATCAATGCCCCTACAACCTGAGTGCTGCGCATTTTCTCTTTCAGGATAAATACGCTGGCAACCATCATGCCAACTGGCGAGAGTTGCCCAATCACCTGCGAAGCGGTCGGACTCAGGTATTGCAAGGATGAGCTGAACAGGATGAAGTTCCCAAACAGCCCGGCGGTCGCCACTGCCAACAAAATCAACCAGCGTGGCTTACGAAACACGCGTAATGGCGGCAACCTCTTCTTCACCGCAAGAATGGCACCCAGGCCAATACTCGCCATCAAGAAACGGTAAAACACGATTGTCGGAGGTTCCATCACCTCCAGCACCTGCTTCATTGCGATTGGCAACGCCCCCCAGCAAATTGCTGTGGTGAGCGCCAAAAGAATGCCAATGCCTGCCTGCTGCTTCATACCGTATTCCCTGCAAAGCGCATTTGCGGATTAACGTCGCACCATGCTCATTTTTACCGGTTATCGAATGTAAAAAGCCCCGCAACGTGTTGCGGGGCTTTCATCCGTTACCGGGACGCGAAAAACTTATTCAGCTTCGATGCTGATAAATTTACGGTTTTTCGGGCCTTTAACTTCGAATTTCACTTTACCGTCTGCTTTAGCAAACAGAGTGTGGTCACGACCGCAACCTACGTTAGCGCCAGCGTGGAATTTGGTACCACGTTGACGAACGATGATGCTACCCGCCAGAACGGATTCGCCACCGAAACGCTTAACGCCCAGGCGTTTAGCTTCTGAATCGCGACCGTTACGTGTGGAGCCGCCAGCCTTTTTATGTGCCATTTGAAATCTCTCCTCAGGTCTTAGGCGCTGATGCCAGTAATTTTCACATCAGTGAACCACTGACGATGGCCCTGCTGCTTACGATAGTGTTTACGACGACGAAACTTAACGATTTTAACTTTCTCGCCACGACCGTGAGCAACAACTTCAGCTTTGATTACGCCGCCATCAACGAAAGGAACGCCGATTTTGACTTCTTCACCGTTTGCGATCATCAGCACTTCAGCGAACTCAACAGTTTCGCCAGTTGCGATGTCCAGCTTTTCCAGGCGAACGGTCTGACCTTCGCTTACTCGGTGTTGTTTACCACCACTTTGGAAAACCGCGTACATATAAAACTCCGCTTCCGCGCACACCTTTTCAATGATTCAGAGTGCGCTATAAATATTCACAATAGGGCGCGAATATTACGCAAAACGCACGCCTTTGACAAGTGCTACAGTCAATACACGAAGAAAAAAAACACAACTTGTACGGTAACGTTTATCTGTGCCATTTTTTCAGTACAATCACCCTATATTCCTAACCATAAACCCTAAGTTGCCTTTGTTCACAGTAAGGTAATCGGGGCGAAAAGCCCGGCTTTTGCGATGAATTTAGAAAAAATCAATGAGTTAACCGCGCAAGATATGGCGGGTGTTAATGCGGCAATCCTTGAGCAGCTTAATTCCGACGTCCAACTGATCAATCAGTTAGGCTATTACATCGTCAGCGGCGGCGGTAAACGTATTCGTCCGATGATTGCTGTACTGGCTGCACGAGCTGTTGGCTATGAGGGAAATGCGCATGTCACCATTGCTGCCTTGATCGAGTTTATCCACACGGCGACTCTGCTACACGACGACGTTGTGGATGAATCAGATATGCGCAGGGGTAAAGCTACCGCCAACGCCGCATTTGGCAATGCCGCCAGCGTGCTGGTAGGCGATTTTATTTATACCCGCGCTTTCCAGATGATGACCAGCCTCGGTTCACTCAAAGTGCTGGAAGTCATGTCAGAAGCCGTAAACGTCATCGCAGAAGGTGAAGTTCTGCAACTGATGAATGTTAACGATCCGGACATCACTGAAGAAAACTACATGCGCGTTATCTATAGCAAAACCGCGCGTCTGTTTGAGGCTGCCGCGCAGTGTTCCGGAATTCTGGCTGGCTGTACGCCGGAGGAGGAGAAAGGCCTGCAGGATTATGGGCGCTATCTCGGCACTGCTTTCCAGTTGATCGACGATTTACTCGATTACAATGCCGATGGCGAACAGTTAGGTAAAAACGTCGGCGACGATCTGAACGAAGGTAAACCGACGCTGCCGCTGCTGCATGCGATGCATCATGGCACACCAGAACAGGCACAGATGATCCGTACCGCCATCGAACAGGGTAACGGTCGCCATCTTCTGGAACCGGTTCTGGAAGCAATGAACGCTTGTGGATCTCTTGAATGGACGCGTCAGCGCGCCGAGGAAGAAGCAGACAAAGCCATCGCAGCGTTACAGGTGCTCCCGGACACCCCTTGGCGAGAAGCACTCATCGGCCTCGCGCACATCGCTGTTCAACGCGATCGTTAATCCCCTCCCCTCATCCCGCGCAGTGCGCGGGATGATTCCAGTAAACTCCATAAGAATACTTATTCAGCGTAATAATGCACTGAAAAACCAGTGTATACATCTTTATATATTCTGAATATTCACACTCTTTACAGGAACTTTTTAGAGCAATCGGCCATCAGGAGTATAGTGATGCTCGACAGAAGAAGTGTTCTGAATGAAAGCGACTAACTTAAGGAGTGAGGAAAGATGGAAAGTAATTTCATTGACTGGCATCCCGCTGACATCATTGCGGGTTTGCGCAAGAAGGGAACGTCAATGGCGGCGGAATCTCGCAGAAATGGTTTGAGTTCCTCAACGCTGGCGAATGCATTATCGCGCCCATGGCCGAAAGGAGAGATGATTATTGCGAAGGCCCTGGGAACTGACCCCTGGGTTATCTGGCCATCACGCTACCATGATCCGCAGACCCATGAGTTTATCGACAGAACGCAGTTGATGCGTAGCTACACTAAACCGAAAAAATGAGTGGTCTGGCGGTAGCCCCGCGTACGGGGCTGCCAGCTTTCAGACGATTACTCGCCTTTCACACGCTCAATATTTGCACCTAAAGCGCGCAGTTTGTCTTCAATGCGTTCGTAGCCACGATCGATGTGATAAATACGATCAACCACCGTCGTCCCTTCCGCAATACAGCCAGCCAGCACCAGGCTTGCTGATGCACGCAGATCGGTTGCCATAACCTGTGCGCCAGAAAGTTTTTCAACACCGTGACAAATAACGGTATTGCTTTCGATTTCGGCGTGCGCGCCCATACGGCTCAGCTCTGGCACATGCATAAAGCGGTTTTCAAAGACCGTTTCGGTGATGAATCCAGTCCCTTCTGCCACCAGGTTCAACAGCGTGAACTGGGCCTGCATATCGGTCGGGAATGCCGGATGCGGCGCGGTACGTACGTTAACAGCCTTCGGACGTTTGCCATGCATATCCAGGCTAATCCAGTCTTCGCCGACTTCGATGTCCGCTCCAGCGTCACGCAGTTTCGCCAGCACGGCGTCGAGAGTATCTGGCTGCGCGTTACGGCAGATAATTTTGCCGCGAGAAATCGCCGCCGCCACCAGGAATGTACCGGTTTCGATACGATCCGGCAGCACGCGATAGACACCGCCGCCTAAACGTTCCACACCTTCGATGACGATACGATCGGTGCCCTGACCGCTAATTTTCGCACCCAGCGTAATCAGGAAGTTCGCGGTATCGACGATTTCCGGTTCACGCGCTGCGTTTTCAATAATCGTGGTGCCTTCCGCCAGGGTTGCAGCACACATGATGGTCACCGTTGCGCCAACGCTGACTTTATCCATCACGATATGTGCGCCTTTCAGACGACCATCGACGGAAGCTTTAACGTAACCTTCTTCCAGTTTGATGGTCGCGCCTAATTGTTCGAGGCCAGAAATGTGTAGATCAACCGGACGCGCACCGATCGTACAACCGCCAGGTAGTGAAACTTGCCCCTGACCAAAGCGCGCTACCAGCGGCCCCAGTGCCCAGATAGAAGCACGCATGGTTTTAACCAGATCGTAAGGTGCGCAGAATACATTAACGTCGCGGGCATCAATATGCACAGAACCATTACGTTCTACTTTCGCACCCAGCTGGCTTAGCAGCTTCATTGATGTATCGACGTCTTTCAGTTTCGGGACGTTCTGGATCTCTACCGGTTCTTCCGCCAGTAGAGCGGCAAAAAGGATAGGCAGAGCAGCATTTTTAGCGCCGGAAATTGTGACTTCGCCCTGGAGCTTCGTTGGCCCCTGAACACGAAATTTATCCATTTAGTTTGTTCTCAGTTAACAATTCATATCCGCTACCGGCGAATCGCCCATAGCTCAAAAGCCGTTCAGTTTGCGATCGCGCGCCCACTCCGCAGGGGTATACGCTTTGATCGACACAGCATGAATGCGGTTATCCGCAATATATTCCATCAGCGGACCATAGACCGTCTGCTGTTTTTTAACCCGACTCATGCCGTCAAACAACTCACCCACGGCAATAACCTGAAAGTGGCTGCCATCGCCGGAAACGTGGACTTCCTGGAGGGAGAGAGCGTTCATCAACACGCTCTGAATTTCATTATTTTCCATGGGATCTTCAATCATCAGTTAATAAACCAGCGAAACATCTTAGAGCAAAGTTGCGCTGGCATAAATAAGCAAAAAGCCTCGCTGATAAATCAGACAAGGCTCGACTTGCAGGCAGGTTTGCCGGACAGGCGGTTAACGCCATATCCGGCCTGAAAAAATTTAACGAGGCAGAACATCAGCAGGCAAATTATACAATTTCGCCAGGGTATACACTTTGTCGTTTACCCCCTGAAGCGTCACATTGTTGCCCTGCTTTTTCGCCAGATCGATAAGATGGAGCAGCAGTGCCAGTCCCCCCGTATCCACGCGGGAGACACGGCTAAGATCGATGCAGGTAATCCCCTTCACCGCTTCCTCACGCATTTCCCAAAGCGGTAGCAAAACGTCCTGATCCAGCTCTCCGGATAACGCCAGCGTGTCACCCGTCTGCATCCAGCTCAGTGACTCGCTCATTATTTTTTCTCTTCCAGAGTGATTTTCTGTTGAGAAATCGATTTCAGTTGCGCAGTCAGGCCGTCGATACCTTTGGTACGCAGCAGCGTTCCCCACTCGTTTTGTTTGGTGGTGATCATACTGACGCCTTCAGCAATCATGTCGTAAGCCTGCCAATTGCCCGTCTGGGAGTTTTTACGCCACTGGAAGTCCAGACGCACCGGCGGACGGCCATTCGGGTCAATAATGGTAACGCGAATAGGCACAATGGTTTTATCGCCCAGCGGCTGTTCTGGCGCAATCTGATAGGTTTGACCGTGATACATCGCCAGCGCCTGACCGTAAGCCTGCTTCAGGTACTCACGGAAAGCGGCAAAGTAGGCTTCACGTTGAGCAGGGGTCGCACTCTTGTAATACTGGCCCAGCACCAGCGCACCGGCGTATTTCACCTGTACGTATGGCAGCAGTTCCTGATCAACAATGGTACGCAGATAATCCGGGTTGGCCCGAATTTGCGGTTGCTCATTCTTCAGGCGATCGAACGTTTTCTGCGCCGCCTCGTCCATCAGCTTATACGGATTGGTCTGGTCTGCCGCGGTTGCCGCACTCAGAGGTGCAATCACCAGCAAAGCGACCATCATTAAACGTTTAAACATGCGTCGGTTCTCCTGAAATTATTTCGTTGTACCCACAGGTTCAGTGGTTTCATTATTACCTGGCGCAGCAGCTGGCGCATCGCCACTATTCTTATTGTCATCGCCTTTACTACCGTAAAGGAACTGACCAATGAGATCTTCCAGCACCATCGCAGACTTAGTGTCCTGAATTGTATCGCCATCCTTCAGGATAGCAGTCCCCAGTTCCGGGTCTTCAAAACCGACGTTTAATGCCAGATATTGTTCCCCCAGCAGGCCGGAAGTACGAATGCTCAGCGAACTGGTATCTGGAATGTGGTTATAACGTTGTTCAATTTCCAGCGTTACGCGCGGCAGATAGGTTTTCGGGTCCAGCGTAATATCCGCCACCCGACCCACAACAACGCCACCAATACTGACCGGAGAGCGCGCTTTCAGGCCGCCAATGTTATCGAACGTCGCATAAAGCGTGTAGGTCGGTTCAGTACGTATGGACGTCACGTTCGCCGCCTTCAGGCAAACAAACAGCGCCGCCAGCAGTGCTGCTAATAAAAAGATACCCACCCAAATTTCATTTTTTTTCGTTTGCATGAACTCAATTCCCAAACATCAATGCGGTCAGCACAAAATCCAGCCCCAGAACAGCCAGAGACGAGTGGACAACGGTGCGAGTGGTTGCCCGGCTAATCCCGGCAGACGTCGGGATGGCGTCGTAGCCGTTAAACAACGAAATCCACGTCACCGTGATGGCGAACACCACGCTCTTAATCAGACAGTTGACCAGATCCATACGCCAGTCGACGGCATTTTGCATTGCCGACCAGAAGAACCCGCTATCAATGCCTTTCCAACTGACGCCGACCAGAGATCCGCCCCAGATCCCCACGGCGACGAAAATAACCGTCAACAGTGGTAATGAAATAACCCCAGCCCAGAAACGGGGAGAAATAACCCGACGCAGCGGATCCACCGCCATCATCTCCATACTGGAGAGTTGCTCTGTAGCGCGCATCAGGCCGATTTCTGCGGTTAGCGCCGAACCAGCACGCCCGGCAAACAACAACGCGGCAACCACCGGCCCCAGTTCACGCAGTAGCGATAACGCCACCAGCATACCCAGACTGGTTTCCGCACTATAAGTGGTCAGAACCAGATAACCTTGCAGCCCCAACACCATTCCGATGAACACGCCAGAAACCACAATAATCAGCATCGACAGGACGCCGACATTATAGAGCTGGCGCACCAGCAGCGGCGCATGTTTGCGAAATTCCGGTTTGCCGACCAGCGCATTGAATAACATTAACCCGGCCCGCCCGAACGTTCTCAGGGTTTTAATCCCTTTATGTCCGAGCGACGCCAGCGCATTTAACAGCATGAGTGGCTTAACTCCCTGGTAAAAGATCAGCGTGATAATCGCCGGCAGGATAGCGGAACGGAACAGGCCCGTCAGCTATCCCGTCCAGAAACTGACGTACGCGCGGATCAGGATTCGCCTGCAACGCCTGGGCACTGCCATGAGCGACAATTTTTTTGTCCGCCAGGATCCAGGCGTGATCCGCAATACTTAACACTTCCGGCACATCGTGAGAAACCACCACACAAGTCACGCCCAGCGCGCTGTTCAGCTCAGAAATCAGCTTCACCAGTACGCCCATGGTGATGGGATCTTGCCCAACAAAAGGTTCATCAAACATGATGAGATCCGGCTCCAGCGCAATCGCACGCGCCAGCGCTGCACGCCGCGCCATCCCACCGGAAAGTTCAGAAGGCATTAGTTTAGCCGCTCCACGCAGCCCCACGGCCTCCAGCTTCATCATCACCGTACTATGCAACAATGGCGCGGGAAGTTGGGTATGTTCGCGCAGTGGATAGGCGACGTTGTCAAATACGTTCATATCAGTGAACAACGCCCCGGACTGAAATAACATGCTCATCCGTTTGCGCACTGTATACAGGCGCGAACGAGACATCGCCGGAATATTCTCACCATCGAAAAGGATCTCACCATGATCTGGTGCGATTTGCCCGCCAATCAGACGGAGTAGCGTCGTTTTACCGATGCCCGATGGCCCCATGATCGCCGTGATCTTCCCTCGCGGCACGGTCAGGGAAATATTATCGAAGATGCAGCGATTGCCACGCGTAAAACTGACATCGCGCATATCGACTAAATTCGCCACAGACTGCTCCATAATTCACCCTTCGTCTTGCGTTGATTTTCTAAGCATGGCGCTCAATTTAACCTTGAACCCAACATATTTACAGAATATTACCCGCCGTGGTTAGCGAAAGCTGGCATTTGTTTTACTTTTTAGCCGCATAAAGTCAAAATTAAGAATCCGTTACGGCTTTCTGAAAATCTTCAGCGGACCGGCGAGTATACCTGAAGAAAGGACGTTAGATGCTTTTAGCTACGGCACTGTTAATTGTTGGTTTACTTTTGGTCGTTTACAGTGCCGACCGCCTGGTTTTTGCCGCGTCTATTCTTTGCCGAACCTTTGGCATCCCGCCGCTGATCATCGGCATGACGGTGGTCAGTATTGGTACATCGTTACCAGAAGTCATCGTCTCGCTTGCCGCGTCTCTGCACGAACAACGCGATTTAGCCGTTGGTACAGCCCTCGGCTCAAACATTATCAATATATTGCTGATCCTCGGTCTGGCTGCGCTGGTTCGTCCTTTTACCGTCCATTCTGATGTTCTACGCCGTGAATTACCCTTAATGTTGTTGGTCAGCGTGGTGGCCGGTTCCGTACTCTATGACGGACAACTTAGTCGCAGCGATGGTATCTTTCTCCTCTTTCTGGCTGTGCTATGGCTGCTGTTCATTGTTAAACTTGCACGTCAGGCTGAACGTCAGGGGACTGACAGCCTGACCAGAGAGCAGCTTGCAGAGCTGCCGCGTGACGGCGGATTGCCCGTCGCGTTTTTATGGCTCGGCATTGCGCTTATCATCATGCCAGTGGCCACGCGGATGGTGGTTGATAACGCCACGGTGCTGGCGAATTACTTTGCCATCAGCGAGTTGACGATGGGTCTGACGGCAATTGCTATCGGAACCAGCCTGCCGGAACTGGCAACCGCAATAGCGGGGGTTCGCAAAGGTGAAAACGACATTGCTGTCGGAAATATCATTGGCGCAAACATTTTTAATATTGTCATCGTGTTGGGTTTACCCGCGCTGATAACGCCAGGAGAGATTGATCCACTGGCGTACAGTCGTGACTACAGCGTGATGTTGCTGGTGAGCATTATTTTTGCGTTGCTGTGCTGGCGGCGCTCCCCGCAACCGGGCCGTGGTGTAGGGGTATTATTAACTGGCGGATTTATCGTATGGCTGGCGATGTTGTACTGGTTATCGCCAATACTCGTTGAATAACTGGAAACGCATTATGTCGCACGTAGAGTTACAACCGGGTTTTGACTTTCAGCAAGCAGGTAAAGAAGTCCTGGCGATTGAACGTGAATGCCTGGCGGAGCTTGATCAATACATCAATCAGAATTTCACGCTTGCCTGTGAAAAGATGTTCTGGTGTAAAGGGAAAGTTGTCGTCATGGGGATGGGAAAATCGGGGCATATTGGGCGAAAAATGGCGGCAACGTTTGCCAGCACCGGTACACCTTCATTTTTCGTCCATCCTGGTGAAGCCGCGCATGGTGATTTAGGCATGGTTACCCCACAGGATGTGGTGATTGCTATCTCTAACTCTGGTGAATCCAGCGAAATCACGGCCTTAATTCCAGTGCTTAAGCGTCTTCACGTACCGTTAATCTGCATCACCGGTCGCCCGGAGAGCAGCATGGCGCGCGCCGCAGATGTGCATCTGTGTGTTAAAGTAGCGAAAGAAGCCTGTCCGTTAGGGCTGGCACCGACCAGCAGCACCACCGCCACGCTGGTTATGGGCGATGCCCTCGCTGTCGCGCTGTTAAAAGCACGCGGCTTTACTGCTGAAGATTTTGCGCTCTCACACCCAGGCGGCGCACTGGGTCGTAAACTTCTGCTGCGCGTAAACGATATTATGCATACGGGCGATGAGATCCCGCATGTTAAGAAAACGGCCAGTCTGCGTGACGCATTGCTGGAAGTTACCCGCAAAAATCTTGGTATGACTGTCATTTGCGATGACAATATGATGATTGAAGGCATCTTTACCGACGGTGATTTACGCCGTGTCTTCGATATGGGCGTGGATGTTCGTCAGTTAAGTATTGCCGATGTGATGACGCCGGGGGGAATACGTGTGCGCCCTGGCATTCTGGCCGTTGAGGCACTGAACTTAATGCAGTCCCGCCATATCACCTCCGTGATGGTTGCCGATGGCGACCATTTACTCGGTGTGTTACATATGCATGATTTACTGCGTGCAGGCGTAGTGTAAAGATTCAAGGATAAACAACAATGAGCAAAGCAGGTGCGTCGCTTGCGACCTGTTACGGCCCTGTCAGCGCCGACGTTATGGCAAAAGCAGAGAACATTCGTCTGCTGATCCTCGACGTTGATGGCGTACTGTCAGATGGCCTGATTTATATGGGCAATAACGGCGAAGAGCTGAAAGCGTTCAATGTTCGTGACGGTTATGGCATTCGTTGTGCGCTCACCTCTGATATTGAAGTCGCTATCATTACCGGGCGAAAGGCTAAACTGGTAGAAGATCGTTGTGCCACATTGGGGATCACTCACTTGTATCAGGGGCAGTCAAACAAACTGATCGCCTTTAGCGATCTGCTGGAAAAACTGGCGATTGCCCCGGAAAATGTGGCTTATGTCGGCGATGATCTCATCGACTGGCCGGTAATGGAACAAGTGGGTTTAAGCGTCGCCGTGGCCGATGCGCATCCACTGTTGATCCCGCGCGCCGATTACGTGACGCGCATTGCTGGCGGTCGTGGCGCAGTGCGCGAAGTTTGCGACTTATTACTCCTGGCGCAGGGCAAACTGGATGAAGCCAAAGGGCAATCGATATGAGTAAAGCCAGACGTTGGGTTATCATTGTGCTATCACTGGCGGTTCTGGTGATGATCGGCATTAATATGGCCGAAAAAGACGATACCGCCCAGGTGGTCGTCAACAACAATGATCCCACCTATAAAAGCGAGCATACGGACACGCTCGTCTATAACCCAGAAGGGGCACTAAGCTATCGATTGATTGCTCAACACGTTGAATATTATTCCGATCAGGCCGTTTCGTGGTTTACGCAGCCGGTACTTACCACGTTTGATAAGGATAAAATCCCGACATGGTCCGTAAAAGCAGATAAAGCCAAGCTGACCAATGACCGGATGCTCTATTTATATGGACACGTTGAAGTCAACGCACTTGTGCCGGACTCTCAACTTCGCAGAATCACGACGGATAACGCGCAGATCAATCTGGTGACGCAGGATGTTACCTCTGAAGACCTCGTCACGTTATACGGAACAACATTTAACTCCAGCGGTCTGAAAATGCGCGGCAACTTACGCAGCAAGAACGCCGAGCTGATTGAAAAGGTTAGAACATCCTATGAAATTCAAAACAAACAAACTCAGCCTTAATCTTGTGCTTGCCAGCTCACTTCTGGCCGCCAGCATTCCGGCATTTGCCGTAACCGGAGACACTGATCAGCCGATCCACATTGAATCGGACCAGCAATCTCTTGATATGCAAGGCAACGTGGTAACCTTTACCGGTAATGTCATCGTCACCCAGGGCACCATCAAAATTAATGCCGACAAAGTGGTCGTTACCCGTCCGGGCGGCGAACAAGGTAAAGAAGTGATTGACGGCTACGGTAAACCGGCAACGTTCTACCAGATGCAGGACAACGGTAAACCCGTTGAAGGTCACGCTTCCCAGATGCACTACGAACTGGCAAAAGATTTTGTCGTTCTGACGGGTAATGCTTATCTGCAGCAGGTCGATAGCAACATTAAGGGCGATAAGATCACTTACCTGGTGAAAGAGCAGAAAATGCAGGCTTTCAGCGACAAAGGCAAGCGCGTAACCACCGTTCTGGTGCCGTCGCAGCTGCAGGATAAAAACAACAAAGGCCAGACCCCGGCACAGAAGAAGGGTAATTAATTCGTTATGGCAACATTAACTGCAAAGAACCTTGCAAAAGCCTATAAAGGCCGTCGCGTGGTAGAAGACGTCAGCCTGACCGTCAACTCCGGGGAAATCGTCGGTCTGCTGGGGCCAAACGGTGCCGGTAAGACCACCACTTTCTACATGGTTGTAGGCATTGTGCCGCGCGATGCGGGCAACATCATTATTGATGATGACGATATCAGTCTGCTGCCACTGCATGCACGCGCGCGCCGCGGTATCGGCTATCTGCCACAGGAAGCCTCCATTTTCCGTCGCCTCAGCGTTTACGATAACCTGATGGCGGTACTGCAAATTCGTGACGACTTGTCTGCTGAACAACGTGAAGACCGCGCGAACGAGCTGATGGAAGAGTTTCACATTGAGCACCTGCGTGACAGCATGGGGCAGTCACTCTCCGGGGGTGAACGTCGCCGTGTAGAAATTGCCCGCGCACTGGCTGCGAATCCGAAATTTATTCTGCTCGACGAACCGTTTGCCGGGGTTGACCCGATCTCGGTTATCGACATTAAACGCATCATTGAGCACCTGCGCGACAGCGGCCTGGGCGTGCTGATCACTGACCACAACGTGCGTGAAACACTGGCGGTTTGTGAACGCGCTTATATCGTCAGTCAGGGGCATTTGATCGCCCACGGCACGCCTACAGAAATCTTACAAGACGAACACGTTAAGCGTGTATACCTTGGGGAAGACTTCAGACTCTGATAGGGTAGAAGTTTGCGACGTTTTAGCAGGAGAGTACGATTCTGAACATGAAGCAAGGTTTGCAACTCAGGCTTAGCCAACAACTGGCGATGACGCCACAGCTCCAACAGGCAATTCGTCTGTTGCAGTTGTCGACGCTGGAACTTCAGCAGGAGCTACAGCAGGCGCTGGAGAGTAATCCGCTGCTTGAGCAAATCGACACTCATGAAGAAATCGACACCCGCGAAACGCAAGACAGTGAAACGCTGGACACCGCCGACGCGCTCGAACAAAAAGAGATGCCGGAAGAGCTGCCGCTCGATGCCAGTTGGGACACCATTTACACCGCTGGTACACCATCCGGCACCAGCGGTGACTACATTGACGATGAGCTGCCGGTCTATCAGGGCGAAACGACGCAGACCTTGCAGGATTACCTGATGTGGCAGGTCGAGCTGACACCGTTTTCCGACACTGACCGCGCTATTGCTACCTCTATCGTCGATGCCGTTGATGAAACCGGTTATCTGACTGTCCCGCTGGAAGATATTCTCGAAAGTATAGGCGATGAAGAGATCGACATCGACGAAGTTGAAGCCGTCCTTAAGCGGATCCAACGGTTTGATCCGGTCGGTGTGGCGGCAAAAGATCTGCGTGACTGTCTGCTGATCCAACTCTCCCAATTCGATAAGACCACGCCGTGGCTGGAAGAGGCCAGACTGATCATTAGCGATCATCTCGATCTGTTAGCCAATCACGACTTCCGCACTTTAATGCGCGTCACGCGTCTGAAAGAAGATGTGCTGAAAGAAGCCGTCAATCTGATCCAGTCGCTCGATCCGCGCCCCGGGCAGTCGATCCAGACTGGCGAACCTGAGTATGTCATTCCAGATGTGCTGGTGCGTAAGCATAACGGTCACTGGACGGTAGAACTCAACAGTGACAGCATTCCGCGTCTGCAAATCAACCAGCACTACGCCTCGATGTGCAATAACGCGCGCAACGATGGTGACAGCCAGTTTATCCGCAGCAATCTGCAGGATGCCAAATGGTTGATCAAGAGTCTGGAAAGCCGTAACGATACGCTACTGCGCGTGAGTCGCTGTATCGTTGAACAGCAGCAAGCCTTCTTTGAGCAAGGTGAAGAATATATGAAACCGATGGTACTGGCCGATATCGCCCAGGCTGTCGAAATGCATGAATCGACGATATCTCGCGTGACCACGCAAAAATACCTGCATAGTCCACGAGGCATTTTTGAACTGAAGTATTTCTTTTCCAGTCACGTCAATACCGAGGGCGGCGGCGAAGCTTCCTCCACGGCGATTCGTGCGCTGGTGAAGAAATTAATCGCGGCGGAAAACCCAGCGAAACCGTTGAGCGACAGCAAGTTAACCTCTTTGCTGTCGGAACAAGGTATCATGGTGGCACGCCGCACTGTTGCGAAGTACCGAGAGTCTTTATCCATTCCGCCGTCAAACCAGCGTAAACAACTCGTTTGACCCAACCGATAAGGAAGACACTATGCAGCTCAACATTACCGGAAATAACGTCGAGATCACCGAGGCACTGCGCGAATTTGTTACAGCCAAATTTGCCAAACTTGAGCAATATTTTGACCGAATCAACCAGGTCTATGTTGTTCTGAAAGTGGAGAAAGTCACCCACACCTCAGATGCAACACTGCATGTAAACGGTGGTGAAATTCATGCCAGCGCGGAAGGTCAGGACATGTACGCTGCCATTGATGGCTTAATTGATAAGCTGGCACGCCAGTTGACCAAACATAAAGATAAACTGAAACAACACTAATTGTCCGGGCAATTAGCATGTGCATGGCGGCCTGTTGTGCGGCACAACGGGCCATTTGTACGGTTAATGCTCCGAGCCTGTTCCACTGTTTGAGTGGGCAGGTTCTTAGGTGAAATTATGACAAATAATGATACAACTCTACAGCTTAGCAGTGTTCTTAACAGGGAATGTACGCGAAGCCGCGTCCACTGTCAGAGCAAAAAACGCGCCCTGGAAATCATCAGCGAGCTGGCGGCGAAACAACTTAGCCTGCCGCCTCAGGTGGTTTTTGAAGCTATCCTGACGCGGGAAAAAATGGGCAGTACCGGTATCGGCAATGGTATTGCAATTCCGCATGGCAAACTGGAAGAAGATACTCTGCGTGCCGTTGGCGTTTTCGTTCAGCTCGAAACGCCTATAGCTTTCGATGCCATCGACAACCAACCGGTGGACTTACTTTTTGCCCTGCTGGTGCCGGCAGACCAAACTAAAACGCACCTGCATACTCTGTCGCTGGTGGCGAAACGTCTGGCGGACAAAACCATCTGCCGCCGTTTACGCGCAGCCCAGAGCGATGAAGAGCTGTATCAAATCATTACGGATACCGAAGGTACTCCGGATGAAGCGTAGTTATTCGGTAATGTCTCTTTTAGACGTTGTGAGGAGAAACAGTACATGGTACTGATGATCGTCAGCGGACGTTCAGGTTCAGGTAAATCTGTCGCCCTGCGTGCGCTGGAAGATATGGGTTTTTACTGCGTGGATAACCTTCCCGTAGTGTTGTTACCCGATCTGGCTCGAACCCTGGCCGATCGCGAGATTTCTGCCGCCGTCAGCATTGATGTTCGTAATATGCCGGAGTCACCAGAAATATTCGAACAGGCGATGAGTAACCTGCCTGACGCTTTCTCACCGCAACTACTGTTCCTGGATGCCGACCGTAATACCTTAATTCGTCGTTACAGTGACACGCGCCGACTGCATCCGCTTTCCAGCAAAAACCTGTCGCTGGAAAGTGCTATCGACAAAGAAAGCGATCTGCTGGAGCCTCTGCGTTCGCGAGCGGATCTGATTGTCGATACCTCAGAAATGTCCGTTCACGAGCTGGCTGAAATGCTGCGTACCCGTCTGCTGGGTAAACGTGAACGCGAACTGACAATGGTCTTTGAGTCTTTCGGCTTCAAACACGGTATCCCTATCGATGCAGATTACGTCTTTGACGTGCGCTTCTTGCCGAACCCGCACTGGGATCCGAAACTGCGTCCAATGACAGGTCTTGATAAGCCTGTCGCCGCGTTCCTCGACCGCCACACAGAAGTACACAATTTTATCTACCAGACGCGAAGCTATCTTGAGCTATGGTTACCTATGCTGGAAACCAACAACCGTAGCTACCTGACGGTCGCCATTGGTTGTACCGGCGGGAAGCACCGTTCGGTGTATATTGCAGAGCAACTGGCTGACTACTTCCGCTCGCGCGGTAAAAACGTCCAGTCACGCCATCGTACGCTGGAAAAACGTAAACCATGACCGTCAAGCAAACTGTTGAAATCACAAACAAGCTGGGCATGCATGCCCGGCCTGCAATGAAGCTGTTTGAATTAATGCAGGGTTTTGACGCTGAAGTGCTGTTACGTAATGACGAAGGCACAGAGGCTGAAGCCAACAGCGTTATTGCGCTGCTGATGTTGGATTCTGCCAAAGGACGGCAGATTGAAGTTGAAGCGACCGGTCCACAAGAAGAGGAAGCACTGGCCGCCGTTATCGCCCTCTTTAACTCTGGTTTTGATGAAGATTAATCTTCATCACTTTGACATTCAAATCCCTTCAAGCTCCCCCGGCAATAAGAAAAGCGCGTACTGAAATCGTTCTCAATCAACGTCATTTGTACATTTTGTGCGCTTTTCACTTTCAGAAGAACCTTAAGAAAACCTTAAGAAGCATTGTTTAGGTTTTGTTTAAGTTAATCGACCATACTGGAGATCGTCAGAAAATATTTCCAGGAGATGGCATGATTCGCTTATCTGAACAAAGTCCCCTGGGCACCGGAAGACATCGGAAATGTTATGCGCATCCGGAAGATGCCCAACGCTGTATCAAGATTGTCTACCATCGTGGCGATGGTGGCGATAAAGAGATCCGCCGTGAGTTAAAGTATTACGCGCATCTTGGTCGTCGGTTAAAAGACTGGAGTGGAATACCGCGCTATCACGGTACCGTTGAGACGGATTGCGGAACCGGTTATGTCTACGATGTGATTGCCGATTTCGACGGCAAGCCCTCCATTACGCTGACCGAATTTGCTGAACAATGCCGTTACGAAGAAGACGTTGCACAACTGCGCCAGTTACTGAAACAGCTGAAGCGTTATTTGCAGGATAACCGTATCGTGACGATGTCGCTGAAGCCGCAGAATATCCTCTGTCATCGCATCAGTGAGTCAGAGGTTATCCCCGTCGTCTGCGACAACATTGGTGAAAGCACATTGATTCCACTGGCAACCTGGTCGAAGTGGTGTTGTCTGCGTAAGCAAGAGCGGTTATGGAAACGATTTATCGCCCAACCGGCGCTGGCTATTGCCCTGCAGAAAGATCTGCAACCTCGTGAGAGCAAAACGCTGGCCCTCACTTCGCGCGAAGCTTAATCCAGCTGGTGTTGTTGCATAAACGGCTCACCGCCTAACTGATACATCTGCCGTAAAATCCACGCCTGACGGCTATGCACGTAGCCCGATGGCGCGGAGACTTTGAAACGACGTGGATTAGGTAATACAGCTGCCAGTAATGCAGCTTCCGATCGGGTAAGTTTGCTCGCGGGTTTGTGGAAATAACGTTGTGCCGCAGCTTCGACGCCAAACACACCGTCGCCAAATTCGGCGATATTCAGGTAAACCGTCAGGATACGCTTTTTGCTCCAGACCGTTTCTATCCCCAGCGTTAATCCAGCTTCCAGCCCTTTTCGTACCCAGCTACGCCCATCCCATAAAAAGAGATTTTTGGCTGTCTGCTGAGAAATCGTTGATGCACCGCGAATACGGTTTTCATTGCGCTCGTTGTGCGCCAGGGCTTTCTCAATGGAAGCGACATCAAAGCCCCAGTGCTCAGGAAATTTCTGATCTTCTGCGGCAATCACCGCCAGTCCCATCCATGGCGAGATTTGATCCATACTGACCCAGTCAGAATGTGCCACGTAACGAAAATTGCCATGCAGCCAGGCGCTGACCTGTCGCTCGACCATTACCGCTGAGAAGGGAACAGGCGCAACGCTAAACAACGCGATGCCCCCGCCCCAGAAAACGGCGAGGACAACCATTAACCGCAAAAGAAAACGGCGAACGAAACTAAACACCGTTAAGCGGCTTTTACTCATTCAGCCAGAACCAGCACGCGGGATACCAGCTTATCAATGCCGCTCGCCGCTTCTGCAATGTTCTGCGCCAGCATATATGCTGGGGTGGTGACAATCTTATTGTCTTCATCAACCACGATATCATCGACAGGACAGGGCACATGCTCCGCGCCCATCTCTTCCAGCACTTCTGCGGTATCGATATCAGTACCGATGGTCAAACGCAGCGGGAAATCGAAAATTTTCGGCAGCATCGCCGGGGCAATACACATAAAACCAAGCGGTTTTCCGGCCTGATGCATCGCTTGTGCCAGCGCCTTTAATTCACGGTCAACGGTGCATTCGCTACCAAGACTGGCAAAATTGCTTAAATTCTTCGCCGCGCCAAACCCCCCCGGCACAATCAACGCATCCAGTTCAGCGGCATCGGCCTGGGCCAGAGGACGGATTTCACCGCGCGTTATTCGTGCCGCTTCAATCAGCACATTGCGCGTTTCCGTCATCGCCTCGCCAGTTAAATGGTTGATAACATCAACCTGCTGCTTATCCGGTGCAAAGCAGACCGCCTGCGCACCGCTGCGTGAAATAGCTAACAACGTCAACACCGCTTCATGAATTTCAGAACCGTCATAGACGCCGCATCCGCTCAGAATTACGCCAATTTTCTTCATTGTGATCATCCTTTCGCAATTGACTGAAACACATTAATTTTTTTAATAAAAATGGTACGCATCACACATTTAACTGATTCATGTAACAAATCATTTAAGTTTTGCTATCTTAACTGCGTGCGGCCTGAAAAACAGTGCTGTGCCCTTGTAACTCATCATAATAATTTACGGCGCAGCCAAGTTTTCCCTGGTGTTGGCGCAGTATTCGCGCACCCCGGTCTAGCCGGGGTCATTTTTTAGTGGCTTTTGCCACCCACGCTTTCAGCACTTCTACGTCGTGACGCCACTCTTCTTTCATCTCTTCAATCCATTCACCGACGTTATCTTCCCAGGCCGGAAGGTCAGGAGACTGAATTTGCTGACCCAGCTGTTGCAGATGGCGTAACCCCACTGACCCCGCCGCACCTTTAATTTTATGTCCTTCCTCAACAATGCCTTTTTTATCCTGCGCCGTCAGATTCGACTCCAGCACGCTGACATAGCCCGGCATCATCTTCTCAAACACCGCTAACCCGTCGGTGATCAGCTTCGGTCCTACAAGTTCGAGATACTGTTCCAGCATGGGAATATCGAGCAATGCTTCTGATTTACTGTTCTCTTCTGTCGTCACCGTACTCTCCTCATCATCCTGGGTATCCCAGAATTTCTTGATCATCGCGGTTAGCGCCGGAACAGAAAGCGGCTTACTCAGCACATCATCCATTCCAGCATTGAGGTACTCTTGTTTGTCTTTCAGCACGTTAGCGGTTAAGGCCACCAGCGGCGGTAAATCCTCGCGCGGATAACGTTTCGTCAGTTCACGAGAGATATCCAGCCCGGTCATATCTGGCAACTGAATATCCAGCAACACCAGGTCGTATTCGCCCGGTTTAAACATCTCCAGCGCCGCCTTGCCGGTCATGGCGACATCAACGCTGTTACCTAATTTTTCCAGCACAGAACGCGCAACAATCACGTTCAGTTCAATGTCTTCCACCAGCAGCACATTCAGCGCCGGTAAAGGCATATCGTCTTCATCAAACGCATCATCGACCTCTTCTGCTACCGACGGTGCGTGGATCGTCAACGTAAAGGTTGAACCTTTGCCCTGTTCGCTGGTAACCGTAATATCGCCGCCCATATTTTTCGCCAGACGACGAGAAACGGCCAGACCAATACCGGTGCCGGTGGCAGGTTTACCGCCATGACTGTCTTTCACCTGGTAATACATGGCGAAAATTTTATCCAGCTCATCCTGCGGAATGCCGATACCAGAGTCTTCCACTTCAAAATGCAGCATATCGCCTTCATCGTAGCGCACGCGCACGGTAACCTGGCCTTGCTGGGTGAATTTGACGGCGTTACTGATGAGGTTCCACAGGATCTGCCGTAAACGCGTCCCGTCGGTAATGACCTGATGCGGTAATGGCAGCGTCGGCTCCAGGTTAAAGCGCAATCCTTTTTGTTGCGCCTGCAATGCGGAGAGATTTTCCAGATCGGCAAGGAAGCTGGTAAAATCAACCGGTTGATTATCAAGCTGGACCTTGCGCCGTTCCATCTTATCCATGTCGATAATATCGTTAAAGATATTCCCCAGCGTGACGGCCGAAACATGGATGGTCTTGAGATATTTTTCCTGCTCGGCGGTGAGTTCGGTATCCAGCAGAATGCGGCTCAGACCGACGATACCGTTCAGCGGTGTACGCAATTCGTGACTGATGGTGGAGATAAACGTCGTTTTGTCGCGGCTGGCCCGTTCAAGCGCATCCTGATACCGCTTACGCTCGGTAATGTCGCGACCAAAGCCCATCAAACCGTGACGTTTACCCACGCGGTCGTAGTACGGCACTTTACGGATTTCAAAGCAGGCTTTGCGCCCGTCCGGGTAATCCAGCCACTGTTCATAGGTCAGTGACACATTATGACGGAACACTTTTTCATCGGTTTCAATGACTTTTGCGGCGGCTTCCGGTGAGTAAACATCAGCAGGTTTCAGGTGAACCAGTTGTTTTTCGCTTTTTCCGGTCAGCAGCTCCATCGCGCGGTTACAGCCGGAAAACTCTTTATCTTCGTTACGATAAAAAACCAGGTCGGGTGAAGCATCAAGGAAGGAACGTAAGAATGAGGATTGCTGCTCGAGCTGAATTTGTGTCTCTTCGCGCTCTTTGATTTCAATTTTCAGTTGGCCGAAGGTTTCCTGCAGTTCTGCTTCCGCTTTTTCACGAACGGCAATTTCCTGATTTAGCTGGGCAATATTATCTTTTAACTGAACGTTGAGGCTCAAATCGCGCTCGCGCATCTCCTCCAGTTTTTGCACCAGCCGTGACAGACGTTGTCGTGACTCCTCCAGTTGCTCGACGACCACCGATAGAAAGTAGACCGCCCACGGCGTAATCAGCAAACCAAAGAAGATAGAACGAATAACATCAATGCTTTCGACCTGACCATGCAGCACCATGGTTACCGCCATTTGTACCACAATGGCAAGAACGACGAGGGCCAGCGCCAGCAACATTGAGAAGCGCACCAGACCTAACTTCATCATCAGGTCAACATAATACTGCGCCAGCAGACGAATTTGCTTCATTAGGGAATTCCTTCACGACAACCGGCCCCAATAATACCCAATTCTGACAGTTACGTTATAAATTGTGTGAGAAATGCGGAATTCCCCTCAACGGCCTACTCCGTTGGAGGTAGCCACGGACGTCCCAGCGCCGATCCCTGTACGCCATGTTCATTCAGATAGCGATCCAGCTCGACCATTCCCGTCCATCGATTTTCGCACCACAGCGGAGCAAGCAGCGTCGGGCGACGGGCGCTGGCGGAAATGCGGTGGTAGATCACTTCCGGTGGCGTATGGCGAATCATTTCTCCGGCAGTGAGCGTGTAATCCTCCAGTTCAATACCGTTCAAACGCCCCGCTTCCCAGGCTTTCGCCATAATGCTGCCTTTCACAATATGCAGCGGATGCAGCTTTATGCCGTCCACGCCGGTTTCAACCACTCGCTCCAGCGTTTGCAAACATTCAGCCTGCCCTTCGCCAGGCAGGCCGACAATTAAGTGGGAACACACCTTCAGCCCGCGCTGACGTGCCAGCTGGGTTGTACGCTGATAACAGGCAAAATCATGGCCGCGGTTGATGCGATGCAGTGTTTTGTCGTGGGCGGTTTGTAGCCCCAGCTCCAGCCACACTTCGTAACCCTGGTCCTTATATTCGCAAAGCAGATCCAGCACCGCATCCGGTACGCAGTCCGGGCGGGTACCAACACACAAACCGACAATATTGGCCTGGCTCACCGCCTGCTGATACATAGAACGCAGCACCTGAACTTCCGCAAAGGTGCTGGTATACGCCTGAAAGTAGGCCAGATAGCGTTTAGCACGGTTAACTAAATTCGCCTGGTGCGCCAGTTGCTCGGCAATGGAACGATGCTGCTGCGCTTCATCGGCAAACGAGGCCACATTACAGAATGTGCAGCCACCACGCCCGATGGTACCGTCACGGTTAGGGCAGCTAAAACCGCCGTGCAGCGTCAGCTTATGCACCTTTTGCCCATAACGACGGGTGAGATCACCACCAAACATATTGACTAATTTCTGTAACTGCATAATCTGATAGACCGCGCCTTGAAAAGAGGCCAAAGCCTGCCATTTTTAGCTCAATTCGGCGATGACCTGGATCAATCGTCCCGGCCTGCTTTTATCAACTGCATAATCAATCAAAATTACCGAAATTTCATGCATAATCACATAAATCACTTTTGCTTATCTTGTGTCAGATTTTTTTATCTCCTTATGGATTTTAGGCAAAAACAGTAGCATGAAACGTCATTACCAATTAAGGCAGTATAAAATGCTGGTTTTCTCGTCAGTTCAAGGCAGGATAAGGGTTAACACGCCTTTATGACAGTCAGGAATTGACTGTTTCTCTAACGACTTCCCTTTTAGCCTTAAAGATAAAATCTATTTTAATTTCAGTCAGTTAATAAAGAATTTTGCGCTAAAGCACATTTCTGTACCAATAAGCTTGCTATTTGACCTGTATCAGCTTTCCCGATAAGTTGGAAATCCGCTGGAAGCTTTCTGGATGAGCAGCCTGCTCATCATATTTATGCAGTAATTGAGATCCCCTCTTCACCGTATTAACCGATGCGAAAAGGACAACAAGGGGGCGAATGCGAGGCGCGCGTATGACACGCAAACCCCGTCGCCACGCTCTTTCTGTGCCCGTGCGCAGCGGTTCGGAAGTGGGGTTCCCGCAGAGCCTGGGGGAGGTTCACGATATGTTGTACGATAAATCCCTTGAGAGGGATAACTGTGGTTTCGGCCTGATCGCCCACATAGAAGGCGAACCTAGCCACAAGGTAGTGCGTACTGCAATACACGCACTGGCCCGCATGCAGCACCGTGGCGCGATTCTCGCCGATGGTAAAACCGGTGACGGTTGCGGCTTGCTGTTACAAAAACCGGATCGCTTTTTTCGCATCGTTGCGCAGGAGCGCGGCTGGCGTTTAGCGAAAAACTACGCCGTCGGGATGCTATTCCTGAATAAAGATCCTGAACTCGCCGCTGCCGCACGCCGCATCGTTGAAGAAGAGCTGCAACGCGAAACCTTGTCGATTGTGGGCTGGCGTGATGTCCCCACTAACGAAGGCGTGCTGGGTGAAATCGCCCTCTCCTCTCTGCCACGCATTGAGCAAATTTTTGTGAACGCCCCGGCAGGCTGGCGTCCACGCGATATGGAGCGCCGTCTGTTTATCGCCCGCCGCCGCATTGAAAAGCGTCTCGAAGCCGACAAAGACTTCTACGTCTGTAGCCTGTCGAATCTGGTGAACATCTATAAAGGTCTGTGTATGCCGGCGGATCTGCCGCGCTTTTATCTGGATCTTGCGGACCTGCGTCTGGAATCGGCCATTTGCCTGTTCCACCAGCGCTTCTCCACTAACACCGTACCGCGCTGGCCGCTGGCGCAACCGTTCCGCTATCTGGCGCATAACGGTGAAATCAACACCATCACCGGTAACCGCCAATGGGCGCGTGCGCGTACCTATAAATTCCAGACGCCGCTTATCCCTGATCTGCACGACGCCGCACCGTTCGTCAACGAAACCGGCTCTGACTCCAGTTCCATGGATAACATGCTGGAACTGCTGCTGGCAGGCGGGATGGATATCATCCGCGCCATGCGTCTATTAGTACCACCCGCCTGGCAGAACAACCCGGATATGGACCCGGAACTGCGTGCCTTCTTTGACTTTAACTCCATGCATATGGAGCCGTGGGATGGCCCGGCGGGCATCGTGATGTCCGACGGTCGTTTTGCCGCCTGTAACCTCGACCGTAACGGTCTGCGTCCGGCGCGCTACGTCATCACCAAAGATAAGCTCATCACCTGCGCCTCTGAAGTCGGTATCTGGGATTACCAGCCTGACGAAGTGGTCGAAAAAGGCCGCGTCGGGCCAGGCGAACTGATGGTTATCGACACCCGCAGTGGGCGTATTCTGCACTCGGCAGAAACCGATGACGATCTGAAAAGCCGCCATCCATATAAAGAGTGGATGGAGAAAAACGTCCGCCGACTGGTACCGTTTGAAGATCTGCCCGATGAAGAAGTGGGTAGCCGCGAACTGGACGACGACACGCTTGCCAGCTACCAGAAACAGTTTAACTACAGCGCGGAAGAGCTGGACTCCGTAATTCGCGTACTGGGCGAAAACGGTCAGGAAGCGGTCGGTTCGATGGGCGATGATACCCCATTCGCCGTGCTCTCCAGTCAGCCGCGCATTATTTACGACTACTTCCGCCAGCAGTTTGCCCAGGTGACTAACCCGCCAATCGACCCGCTGCGTGAAGCGCATGTTATGTCGCTCGCCACCAGTATCGGTCGTGAAATGAACGTCTTTTGCGAAGCAGAGGGCCAGGCGCACCGTTTAAGCTTTAAATCGCCGATTCTGCTCTACTCCGATTTCAAACAGCTCACGACGATGAAAGAGGAGCACTACCGCGCAGATACGCTGGATATCACCTTTGACGTCACTAAAACCACGCTCGAAGCGACAGTCAAAGAGCTGTGCGACAAAGCCGAAAAAATGGTACGTAGCGGCACCGTGCTGCTGGTGCTCTCCGACCGGAATATCGCTAAAGATCGCCTGCCGGTTCCAGCCCCGATGGCGGTTGGCGCGATCCAGACCCGTCTGGTCGATCAAAGCCTGCGTTGCGATGCCAACATCATCGTCGAAACCGCCAGCGCCCGCGATCCGCACCACTTCGCCGTGTTGCTGGGCTTCGGCGCGACGGCTATTTATCCATACCTTGCCTATGAAACGCTGGGCCGCCTGGTAGACACCCATGCGATTGCCAAAGATTATCGTACCGTGATGCTCAACTACCGTAACGGCATCAACAAAGGCTTGTACAAAATCATGTCCAAAATGGGCATCTCCACCATCGCCTCTTACCGCTGCTCGAAACTGTTTGAAGCGGTCGGTCTACACGATGATGTAGTGGGCCTGTGCTTCCAGGGGGCGGTCAGCCGCATTGGTGGGGCAAGCTTTGAAGACTTCCAGCAGGATCTGCTGAATCTGTCGAAACGTGCCTGGCTGGCGCGTAAGCCCATCAGCCAGGGCGGCCTGCTGAAATACGTCCACGGCGGCGAATACCACGCCTACAACCCGGACGTGGTGCGCACGCTGCAACAAGCGGTACAAAGCGGCGAGTACAGCGACTATCAGGAATACGCGAAGCTGGTTAATGAGCGTTCGGCAACCACGCTGCGCGATCTGCTGGCAATTACGCCGGGTGAAAACGCGGTCAACATTGCTGATGTTGAACCGGCAAGCGAACTGTTTAAACGCTTTGATACCGCCGCGATGTCTATCGGCGCGTTAAGCCCGGAAGCCCACGAGGCGCTGGCGGAAGCGATGAACAGCATCGGCGGTAATTCGAACTCCGGTGAAGGCGGCGAAGACCCGGCGCGCTACGGCACCAACAAAGTGTCGCGCATCAAGCAGGTGGCTTCCGGTCGCTTTGGGGTTACTCCGGCGTATCTGGTCAATGCCGACGTCATTCAGATTAAAGTCGCCCAGGGCGCGAAGCCAGGCGAAGGCGGTCAGTTGCCGGGTGATAAAGTCACGCCTTACATCGCCAAACTGCGCTATTCGGTGCCCGGAGTGACGCTGATCTCCCCGCCGCCGCACCACGATATCTACTCTATCGAGGACTTAGCGCAGCTCATTTTCGACCTCAAGCAGGTTAACCCGAAAGCGATGATCTCCGTGAAGCTGGTTTCCGAACCGGGAGTAGGCACCATCGCGACTGGCGTGGCAAAAGCTTATGCGGACTTGATCACCATCGCAGGCTATGACGGCGGCACCGGCGCAAGTCCGCTTTCATCGGTGAAATACGCAGGCTGTCCGTGGGAGCTGGGGCTTGTTGAAACCCAGCAGGCGCTGGTTGCTAACGGCTTGCGTCACAAGATCCGTTTGCAGGTCGATGGCGGCCTGAAAACGGGTGTCGATATCATCAAGGCGGCGATTCTCGGCGCAGAAAGCTTCGGCTTCGGCACTGGCCCGATGGTGGCGCTCGGCTGTAAATATCTACGTATTTGCCATCTGAACAACTGCGCAACGGGTGTAGCAACTCAGGATGACAAACTGCGTAAGAACCACTATCACGGCCTGCCATTCAAGGTGACGAATTACTTTGAGTTTATCGCCCGTGAAACCCGCGAGCTGATGGCACAGCTTGGCGTAACACGTCTGGTGGATCTGATTGGTCGCACCGACCTGCTGAAAGAGCTGGACGGTTTCACCGCCAAACAGCAGAAGCTGGCGCTGTCGAAGCTGCTGGAGACTGCCGAACCGCATCCAGGTAAGGCACTCTACTGCACCGAAAACAACCCGCCGTTTGATAACGGCCTGCTGAACGCGCAGTTGCTGCAACAGGCGAAACCGTTTGTCGATGAGCGCCAGAGCAAAACCTTCTGGTTCGATATTCGCAACACCGACCGTTCTGTCGGCGCGTCGCTTTCAGGCTATATCGCCCAGACGCACGGCGATCAGGGGCTGGCAGCCGATCCTATCAAAGCGTACTTCAACGGCACCGCAGGCCAGAGCTTCGGCGTGTGGAACGCGGGCGGCGTGGAACTGTACCTGACCGGTGATGCCAACGACTATGTCGGTAAAGGCATGGCGGGCGGCTTAATCGCCATTCGTCCTCCGGTTGGTTCCGCCTTCCGCAGCCATGAAGCAAGCATTATCGGCAACACCTGCCTGTATGGCGCGACCGGTGGTCGTCTGTATGCCGCAGGCCGCGCGGGTGAACGTTTCGGCGTGCGTAACTCCGGTGCTATCACCGTGGTAGAAGGCATTGGCGACAACGGTTGTGAATATATGACGGGTGGTATCGTCTGCATTCTGGGTAAAACCGGCGTTAACTTCGGTGCGGGCATGACCGGCGGTTTCGCTTACGTTCTCGATGAAAGCGGCGATTTCCGCAAACGCGTTAACCCGGAACTGGTCGAGGTCTTAAGCGTTGATGCTCTGGCGATCCATGAAGAGCATCTGCGTGGTCTTATCACCGAGCATGTGCAGCATACCGGCTCTCAGCGCGGTGAAGAGATTCTGGCGAACTGGTCAACCTTCGCCACTAAATTTGCGCTGGTTAAACCGAAGTCCAGTGATGTAAAAGCACTGCTGGGTCACCGTAGTCGTAGCGCAGCTGAGTTGCGCGTGCAGGCGCAGTAAGGGGTAGCAACAATGAGTCAGAATGTTTATCAATTTATCGACCTGCAGCGCGTTGATCCGCCAAAGAAACCGCTGAAGATCCGCAAAATTGAGTTTGTTGAAATTTACGAGCCGTTTTCCGAAGGCCAGGCCAAAGCGCAGGCTGACCGCTGCCTGTCGTGCGGCAACCCATACTGCGAGTGGAAATGCCCGGTACACAACTACATCCCGAACTGGCTGAAGCTAGCCAACGAGGGGCGTATTTTTGAAGCGGCGGAACTGTCGCACCAGACCAACACCCTGCCGGAAGTTTGCGGACGAGTCTGCCCGCAAGACCGTCTGTGCGAAGGTTCCTGCACTCTGAACGATGAGTTTGGCGCGGTGACCATCGGCAACATTGAGCGCTATATCAACGATAAAGCGTTCGAGATGGGCTGGCGTCCGGATATGTCTGGTGTGAAACAGACCGGTAAAAAAGTGGCGATTATCGGCGCAGGCCCGGCAGGTCTGGCGTGTGCGGATGTCCTGACGCGTAACGGCGTAAAAGCCGTTGTCTTCGACCGTCATCCAGAAATTGGCGGGCTGCTGACCTTCGGTATTCCGGCCTTCAAGCTGGAAAAAGAGGTAATGACGCGTCGCCGTGAAATCTTCACCGGCATGGGTATTGAATTCAAACTCAATACCGAAGTGGGCCGCGACGTGCAGCTGGACGATCTGCTGAGTGATTACGATGCCGTCTTCCTTGGCGTCGGGACTTATCAGTCAATGCACGGCGGGCTGGAAAACGAAGACGCCGATGGCGTGTACGCAGCGCTGCCGTTCCTTATCGCCAACACCAAACAGTTAATGGGCTTTGGTGAAACCCGCGACGAACCGTTCGTCAGCATGGAAGGCAAACGCGTGGTGGTCCTTGGCGGTGGCGACACTGCGATGGACTGCGTGCGTACGTCCGTGCGCCAGGGAGCGAAGCACGTTACCTGTGCCTATCGTCGTGATGAAGAGAACATGCCGGGTTCCCGCCGCGAAGTGAAAAACGCGCGGGAAGAAGGCGTAGAGTTCAAATTCAACGTCCAGCCACTGGGGATTGAAGTGAACGGTAACGGCAAAGTCAGCGGCGTAAAAATGGTACGTACCGAAATGGGCGAACCGGATGCCAAAGGCCGTCGCCGCGCGGAGATCGTTGCAGGTTCCGAACATATCGTTCCGGCAGATGCGGTGATCATGGCGTTTGGTTTCCGTCCACACAACATGGAATGGCTGGCAAAACACAGCGTCGAGCTGGATTCACAAGGCCGCATCATCGCCCCGGAAGGCAGCGACAACGCCTTCCAGACCAGCAACCCGAAAATCTTTGCTGGCGGCGATATCGTCCGTGGTTCCGATCTGGTGGTAACCGCTATTGCCGAAGGTCGTAAGGCGGCAGACGGTATTATGAACTGGCTGGAAGTTTAAGCTCTGTCCCAGCGCCGCCTCCTCAGAAAAGAGTCGGCGCTGAAATTCTCCTTTCTTTCTGGAAAGCGCCTCGCATAATCTGAAGAAAACCAATGTAATACGCTCATCTGGATTGTTACCGGTAGATGCCCGGCGTATAGCTGATTCCATTATTCAACGCAGCGCCATATAAAGGGACAGATAATGGAATCGCTCTCAGAGAGAACCTCAACAGGCTACCAGCAAATCCATGACGGTATTATTCACCTGGTCGATAGCGCCCGGACGGAAACGGTACGTAGCGTTAACGCGCTGATGACCGCGACATACTGGGAAATTGGCCGACGAATTGTCGAATTTGAACAAGGTGGCGAGGCCAGGGCTGCGTATGGTGCGCAGCTAATCAAGCGACTATCAAAGGATTTAAGTCTAAGGTATAAGCGTGGTTTCTCTGCAAAAAACTTACGCCAAATGAGGCTTTTTTACCTCTTTTTTCAACATGTTGAAATTCGCCAGACAGTGTCTGGCGAATTAACACCATTGGGAATTCCGCAGACACCATCTGCAGAATTCCCATCGGCAAAGATTTGGCAGACGCTGTCTGCCAAATTGAGAGGCTGTTTGATATTTCCACAGCTTTTGTATTGCATCTCCTATTTTCGGTTTGTATATTCATGCAAATAAACGAAGGAAAGTTGCCATGATTTACATTGAACAGCTTGAATTAATCCATAAAAGTGGTGATGTGTTGTATCCAGTAAAAATAACCAGAAAATCATCAGGAAAAACTGCCTTCCACCTTGTTCCATTCGGCTTAAATAAGACTCACGACCTTCTAGAGGTGGAAGATGCTTCAGAAGCAATTCGGCTGGTGATTGATGAACGTCATTCCATTCGCTGCAGTACACTTACAGCAACTATTACGAATAAAAAGGGCAAGCGAATTAAGCGGACAGGTATATACAGTATCAAGGGTGTTAACCTAAAAGAATACAACGTCAGGTAATGGCACAGAGCGGTCCGTCAGTTCAGGTTTGGCTCTGTGCCAAAGATGGGTCAGGTCACACCTGATCTAATAAATTTAAGCCATTAAATCAGCCTTAACCTTCACCACCACCTTTTTAATCTCACCCGGCTCGCCGACAACGCATCCTGGTTTATGCGGTTCTCCCGGCATAAACACGGCGAACATTCCCGGTTTTAAGTTGATGGTTTGCTCGTTTTCAATGGCGCTGCAAAGCTGGTAATCATCTTCATGGTGGAACTCTTCACATTGGCGCGCAGTGCCTGCCATGCCAAACAGAATCCGTTCCTCACCGTTTAATAACAGCTGGATATCAATGTATTGCTCGTGCAATTCCGCTTTTTTCTCGACGGGCGATTGAGTGTTAAACGTCATGACATTCATAAAAATATTGTCGCCCTGTAATTCGTAACGACCCGGCGCTTTTTCTTGCGGTCTGGCAGCTAAGGCCAGCGTTAACGCGTCCTGTAACGCAGGATGTAACCCAGCAGACGGTAATGACTGTACTTCACCCATCATCATAATTTTTCTCCCTGGGCCAACAGCGCAGCCCCAAGTAAACCTGCATCATGGCGGTAATGCGCCGCCAGTAAATCAACATGAAATGCCGCTGGCTCCTGCGCCAGATACATTTCCACCAACGCCAGATACCCTTCTGCCAGACCAACGCTGCCACCAACCACCACGCACTGGCAATCAGTTGTGGCTTTAATATCAGCGATCAGCCTTGCAAGCGTACGTGCGGAGCGATGAATCAGTTGCTGCGCCTGCTCATCGCCCTGCCCGGCGCGTGTGAAAATAGTTCTCGCATCCGCGCCAGCCAGCTCGCCCTGCGCTGCCGCCGCAATGCCGCGACCAGAAGCAATTGCTTCCACGCAACCTGTGCGTCCACAGCCGCAGACTGGGCCGTGTGGATCGGCAAGCGTATGCCCGATGTGCCCCGCCAGACCGCCAGGGCCGGTAAGCAGTTTGCCGCCGCTCACTACACCGCCGCCGACGCCAGTGGAAACGGTGATAAAGACCATATCGGTTATATCGCCTTCCAGCGCCTGATACTCTGCCCATGCTGCGGCCTGCGCGTCGTTAATGGCAATGGTCGGCAAATTGGTAAGTTGTTCCAGCGTTTTGACTAACGGAAAGTGTAGCAATCCACCGAGATTATGCGGATTCAGCGCCAGCAAACTGCCGTCGCGAATAATTCCGGTTGAAGCGATGGCAACCCGCTGCGCATGAGCTTGCAACGGAGAGACTAATGCGGATAAGGCATCACGCAAGGCTTCTGGTGTCTGGCTGGCTGGCGTAGGAAGTTCACGACGATCGCGGATCTGCCCGTCAGCGCCAATCAGCGCGGCGGCAAGTTTAGTACCGCCGATATCAATCGCCAGTGTGGTCATAGCACCGCCTTTTTCATCGCTGTGTTGTACCACTGACAAATGTGTTCAAGACGCGTAATGGCAGAACCGACCGTCACCGCCCACGCGCCGTGGCGCATCGCATCTGCCGCCTGAGCAGGCGTGTTGTAACGCCCTTCGGCAATCACCCGACATCCGGCTTCGCTCAACGTTTTCACCAGCGCCAGATCCGGCTCTTCTGGCGTTTCAGGCGTGGTATAGCCAGAAAGCGTAGTGCCAATAATTTCGGCTCCCAGCTTTTGGCATGCCAGGCCGTCTTCCGGCGTTGAGCAGTCGGTCATCGCCAGTAAACCGTGATGGTGAATACGTGCCAGCAGCGTTTCAACAGGCACCGGACGCGGGCGGTCGGTGCCGTCAATGGCGATAATGTCCGCGCCCGCCTGCGCCAGCGCATCAACATCTTCAATATAGGCCGTGATGCGTACCGGAGAATCCTCCAGATCGCGTTTCACAATTCCAATAATCGGCACGCTCACCACCGCACGCGTGGCTTGCAGATTTGCCACACCTTCAATGCGAATGGCAACCGCGCCCGCCTGTTCTGCCGCTAATGCCATGGCGGCGACGATTTCGGGTTTATCGAGCGGGCTGTCCGGAACCGGCTGGCAGGAGACAATCAGGCCACCGTTAGCAGCGATTTTTTGATCCAGTTGTGCAAGTAACGACATACATCTTCCCTTAGCGAAAGGCCCGGTACATAGACCGGGCAACAGGATTAACTTTTGGTTTTGACTAAATCGTTTTTGGCGCTGCCAAACGGCACGGCACCGCTGAATGGTTTACCGTCGATAGCGTCATGAGTACGCAACGCTTCCGGGCGCAACCAACGCTGAACGCGAGAAGGCATATCCAGCCCAATCAGCAGGATCACCACGAACGTCAGACTGAACGAGAGCGATGCCAGCGCAGTACCCAGATCCAGACGTTGAGCGATCAACGCGCCGATGATTGGGGCCAGTGCACCGCCCAATGCGCCAACGTTGTAGGTAAAGCCCAGGCCCGCTGCACGCTGGTCGGTATCGAAATAACCGCCAATCAGTTTTGGTAAGATCCCGGCGATCCCTTGTCCAAGCATTTGCTGGAAGAACAGTAACAGACCGAGCACCCAGACGTTTGCGCCGCCAATCGCAAATACCGGAATAATCAGCAGCTGCGAGGCCAGCAGGCTACAAACGTACGCTTTGCGGGTTCCCAGCCAGTCACCGAGGAAGCCACCTACGCAGCATCCCACCGCCGCGCCAAAGCCACTAAAGAACAGCACATTGGCTACAGTATGCGGGTTATAAGCCAGATCGGTTTTCAGATACGTTGGCAGCAGCGCCTGAATCGGCCATGAGTAGAGGAAAGCAAACAACACGACCACCATCAGCATTACGCCCGTTGGCCAGCGTTTGCCTGTACTCTGCACCATAAAGCTGATAAAGATTGCGGCGCATAACAGCCCAAGAACAGCGACGATCGCGGCATTTTGCAGGTTACCGGCGAAGCAGAACCACAGCGCAGTAGCCGCCGCCAGTGTCATTACGATATTGGCAATGCGATGTTCACCACGGTAGAGAATATCCACCATTGTGCGTACTGGTGCTTTACCTGCGTGTTTCTCTTTCCAGTCTTCCGCTTCCGGGATGTTTTTACGCAGCCAGAGAGCAAAGATGATTGGCAAAATGCCGATAAAGAACAGCGCACGCCAGCCCCAGACCGGAACCACCAGGCTATAGACCTGAGCGGCAACGACGGCCCCCACAGAGAAGCCTGAAATCAAAAAACCACTGGCTTTGTTACGCAGATGTTTTGGCCAGCTTTCAATGACATAGGTGGCGCTGGAACCGTATTCACCCGCCATCCCCATGCCGATGACCAGACGAGCGATAAACATGGTGATGTAGCCTGGCGCAAAGCCGCAGGCCAGCGTCCCGGCCGAGAAGAGAACGATGCTGGTGACCATTGCCAGACGACGCCCGTAGCGGTCACCCATAGCGCCGAGCATCAGGCCGCCGAACCAGCGAGAGATAAAGGCTGCAGAGATCAGACTTGCCGCCTGCACCGTCGTCAGCCCGAATTCACCCTGTACTTCGGTGAGTACCAGGGCGATTAAAACGAAATCAAAACCGTCAAGCAGATATCCCAACCAGGCAGCGGAAAATGCGCGCCATTGTGCACGGTTGAGATGGCGATACCACGGGATATTCTGGGTTGTAGTACTCATTGTGAGTCTCCCGCGGTGGGCGATGCCCACACGCTTTGGTATGAAAATTGTAGGGTACAGATGCGTTTATTTCCCCTCACCCGGTAGGGGCGAGCGAGGGGAAACAACTCACCCGCGCTCTTGCATCAACTGCTGGGCCAGCGCCTTCAGTTCTGGCAGATATTTTTCATCTACCGGTCCAAACGGTTTGCGGCACAGCGGCACAGAAACGACATCCATATAATGGAGGACAGTTTTCAGGCCGCGGAATACGCCCGTTTTGATCAGTAAATCAATGACTTTATTGCATTCAGTTTGCAGTTTCTGCGCGGTCTGGATATCGCCTTCTTTCAGCGCCTTAACGATCCCCTGATAGCGCCAGCCCATGATGTTGTAGGTACTACCGATACCACCATCAGCGCCCGCCAGCAGACCAGAGGCGAAGATTTCGTCGTAACCGTTATAGAGCACAAGATCAGGATGTTCACGACGGATCTGCTCCATCTGATAGAGATCGCCAGAGGTCTGTTTCAGCGCACCTACGCCAGGCAATGTAACAAGTGTGTTGATCTGATCCAGGGTCAGTTTTACCCCACTCAGGGCTGGAATGTTGTACACCACCATCGGCAAACCATCCGCCGAATCAATAATTGCCCGATAGTGATCGCAGTGTTCTTCAAAGCTGAAAGGATAGTAGAACGGCGTGACGGCGGAGACGGCATCGAAGCCATAACGTTTAGCCGATGCCGCAAGTTGTTGGCTTTCGGCGGTGCTGACGCAACCGACGTGGGCGATGAGTTTAATCTTACCTTTCGCCTCTTCGGCGACGATTTCCAGTACCTGTTCACGCTCGGAAAGGCTTTGTACAAAGGCCTCGCCGGTCGAACCACCCACGTATAAACCGTCGATGCCCTGCTGAATATTGAACTGAACCAGGCGGCGCAGACTCGCTTTATCCAGTGCTTGTTGTTGATCAAAAGGAGTCAGGAGTGCAGCCATTACGCCACGTAAATTCGTTGCCATAAATACCTCTGAAGTGATGCTTGTCTGATAAACGATATACCTTTATACCTGTTATACCAGATCAATTAAGCAACACCCTATACAGAAAGCTTATAATGCGATCTGCTTCACTAAAGTGGCATTATTTCTTTTTGTTGGTGGTCTGACCGAAAGCGTGCCAGGTAGCAGAGACGCTGTTGAGATGCGATTGCAACGCACGATCGGCTTCGTCAGGATCATGACGGCGGATCGCATCAACGATCGCAATATGCTGTTGATAACTAACGTTGTTATGTTCGTGCAGTGCCTGATCGGTAACCGTTGGGCGTGCGGCAATAAGCCAGTCGAGCAGGGCAACGTGGATCGCCATGAAGATTGGGTTACCGGGGATCTCCGCCAGCACGCGGTGGAAATCAACGTCTGAACGAATGAATGCCGCGTTGTTATCCAGCGACTGACTGTTGATTTCCAGTGCTTTTGCCAGCAAATCGATTTGCTCATCGGTGGCATGTTCAGCCGCATAGCGCACCAGACTGGATTCAAAGAACAGACGTAATTGTTCGAAATGGGCAATCCCACCGGGATGAGAAAGGAAATCTTTCGCCATGCCGGAAAGCTCACCGATGATAGTGTCCGCAGAAGGACGCGAGACGCGAGCGCGTTCGCCGTTGTTTATTTGCACCAGACCTTTGCGTTTTAACGCTGCCAGCGCTTCACGCACCGAAGGACGCCCGACGTTAAAGAACGCCATCAGTTCGCGTTCAGACGGTAATTGTTCACCTTCGCCAAATTCACGACGGCGGATCATCTGTTCCAGCTCTTCTTCCACCATTTCGGAGAGTTTTTTACGCGCCAGCGGGCGGCTACGCAAGTTGCGACCAATTGCAGGTGAAGAATCTTCGGTTTGCGAATCAAATGCGTTCATAAGGCCCATTCTGTAAGGTCAGTGTGATTAACATCATCAGTGACATCCTATCACAGGATTGAAAGTAGGGGAAAATGGCAGGGTTTTCTCTTTGTGCCTCATCATTACCATAATTAACGGAATAATTAACTATTGCGAAAAATTAATGTAACGCAGATAAAAACATCCCGTTTGAATTATTTATAAGACTATTCACGAGCATTATGAATATTATGAATGTGTTCTTACAAAATAATCATAAGCGCATATTTTTTAATGAAAAATCACCTCACCTACAATTAAAAACACGACATCCGCACCATAAATAGCCTTGCAAAAAATATAACATCGTTGTTTTCAATCTGCCGTTTATGGGATTGACCGTTTTCTTTTGACACGGAGTTCAACAATGTTCGGCATAATTATATCTGTCATCGTATTAATTACGATGGGCTATTTGATCCTGAAAAACTACAAACCTCAGGTGGTGCTGGCTGCCGCAGGTATCTTCCTGATGATGTGCGGTGTCTGGTTAGGGTTCGGTGGTGTACTCGATCCCACCAAAAGCAGCGGCTACTTGATCGTCGATATTTATAATGAAATCCTGCGCATGCTGTCCAACCGCATTGCCGGATTGGGGCTGTCGATTATGGCGGTGGGCGGTTATGCCCGCTACATGGAGCGCATAGGGGCCAGTCGCGCGATGGTGAGCTTGTTAAGCCGCCCGTTAAAACTCATTCGCTCGCCGTATATTATTCTGTCGGCAACTTACGTCATCGGCCAAATCATGGCGCAGTTTATTACCAGCGCCTCCGGTCTGGGTATGTTGCTGATGGTCACCTTATTTCCGACGCTGGTGAGTCTGGGAGTAAGTCGCCTCTCTGCGGTGGCGGTTATCGCAACCACAATGTCCATTGAGTGGGGAATTCTGGAAACGAACTCCATTTTTGCTGCCCAGGTAGCGGGAATGAAAATTGCCACATACTTCTTCCACTACCAGCTTCCGGTCGCCTCTTGCGTCATTATCTCGGTGGCGATCTCCCACTTTTTCGTGCAACGCGCTTTTGACAAAAAAGATAAAAATATCAATCACGAACAGGCAGAGCAAAAAGCTCTCGATAATGTCCCGCCGCTCTATTACGCCATTTTACCTGTGATGCCGTTAATCCTGATGCTCGGCTCGCTGTTCCTCGCCCACGTCGGGCTGATGCAGTCAGAACTGCATCTGGTGGTGGTGATGTTACTGAGTTTGACGGTGACGATGTTTGTTGAGTTCTTCCGCAAGCATAACTTGCGCGAAACAATGGACGATGTGCAGGCGTTTTTTGACGGCATGGGTACGCAGTTTGCCAACGTGGTAACGCTGGTGGTCGCGGGTGAAATATTTGCGAAAGGCTTAACGACGATTGGCACTGTCGATGCGGTTATCAGGGGGGCGGAGCATTCTGGTCTGGGCGGTATTGGCGTGATGATTATTATGGCGCTGGTCATTGCCATTTGTGCCATTGTGATGGGCTCTGGCAATGCGCCGTTTATGTCATTTGCCAGTCTTATTCCGAATATCGCAGCCGGACTACATGTACCAGCGGTTGTAATGATTATGCCGATGCATTTTGCCACGACGCTAGCGCGCGCGGTTTCGCCGATTACTGCGGTGGTGGTCGTTACGTCAGGAATTGCAGGCGTTTCGCCTTTTGCGGTGGTGAAGCGGACAGCGATCCCCATGGCAGTCGGTTTCGTGGTGAATATGATTGCCACAATCACGCTATTTTATTAAGTCATTAAAAAGACAAAACAGGCCGCCTGGGCCTGTTTTGTATTACTTCACAACGCGTAATGCCGGTCGACCACCGCGTGGTGGCTGCGGAGGTTCATCGTCAGGATGAGTGTCATCATCGTGATCTGGCTTGTCGCCATCAATAACCGACATAACGGTTTCGTTGTCTGCCGATGCCTCTTCATCATTCATGATGCTGGTATCTTCATCGTAGGCAGCTTCAGGCTCAAACATCGTGCCTGCGCCATTTTCACGGGCGTAGATAGCCAGCACGGCAGCCAGCGGCACAGAAACCTGACGCGGAATGCCACCAAAGCGCGCGTTAAAGCGCACCTCATCATTCGCCAGTTCCAGATTGCCGACAGCACGCGGCGCAATGTTGAGTACGATTTGCCCGTCACGCGCATATTCCATAGGAACCTGCACGCCAGGGAGCGTCACATCCACCACCAGGTGCGGCGTGAGCTGGTTATCCAGCAACCACTCATAGAATGCACGCAGCAGATAGGGACGACGTGGTGTTAGCTGTGACAAATCCATACAAATTAACTCCGGCCCAGACGCATTTCACGTTCTGCTTCAGTTAAAGAAGCAAGGAAAGAGTCACGCTCAAAGACGCGGGTCATATAGCCTTTCAGCTCTTTCGCACCCGGGCCGCTGAACTCGATGCCCAGTTGCGGCAGACGCCACAGCAGCGGAGCAAGGTAGCAATCGACCAGGCTGAACTCATCGCTCAGGAAGTACGGCTTCTGACCGAAGACCGGCGCAATCGCCAGCAGTTCTTCGCGCAGTTGCTTACGTGCGGCATCTGCTTCAGAAGCTGAACCGTTGATGATGGTGTTCATCAGCGTGTACCAGTCTTTTTCGATGCGATGCATGTACAGACGGCTTTCACCGCGAGCTACCGGGTAAACAGGCATCAGTGGCGGATGCGGGAAACGCTCATCCAGATATTCCATAATGATGCGAGATTCCCACAGGGTCAGCTCACGATCCACCAGGGTCGGAACGCTCTGATTCGGGTTGAGGTCAATCAGATCCTGAGGCGGATTGTCCTTTTCCACGTGTTCGATCTCGAAACTTACACCTTTCTCAGCCAGCACAATGCGGACCTGATGGCTATAGATGTCAGTAGGACCGGAAAACAGCGTCATTACCGAACGTTTGTTGGCAGCGACAGCCATGAAAACCTCCAGGTATAGTCAGAATTTTTACTGCTACCAGCCACCAGGTGGCCAGTCAGAAGTTGTGTTACCCAGTAAGGAACGACTCTCTTTGTTCGAAAATCAAACAAAAAATGAGCAATACCCGACATTTGGGCAGAAAATTGGATGATAGTTTACCAGATTTTGCGACCTTTGTGGTGAGTCGATGCCGGAAATGGGGAAAAAGAGATGCGCTTTAGTCTGAAATAGTTGACTTAGACCCTTATTGGCGATGTGGTTTTTGTTTTGCCTGTCTGTCAGACGGCAGCAAAAAGCAACTTTCCATTTTTTACGCTGATTCAGAATTTAACCATAAAAAAACCCGCCGAAGCGGGTTTTTTCGCAAATTGTTTTCTGCCGGAGCAGAAGCCAATTAACGTTTGGAGAACTGCGGACGACGACGTGCTTTACGCAGACCGACTTTCTTACGTTCAACCTGACGAGCGTCACGAGTAACGAAGCCAGCTTTACGCAGTTCAGAACGCAGGGACTCGTCGTATTCCATCAGAGCGCGGGTGATACCGTGACGGATCGCACCAGCCTGACCAGAGATACCACCACCTTTAACGGTGATGTACAGGTCCAGTTTCTCAACCATGTCGACCAGTTCCAGCGGCTGACGAACTACCATGCGAGCAGTTTCACGACCGAAGTACTGTTCCAGAGAACGTTGGTTGATTACGATTTTACCGTTGCCCGGTTTGATGAAAACGCGAGCTGCGGAACTTTTGCGGCGACCAGTGCCGTAGTATTGATTTTCAGCCATTGCCTATAATCCCGATTAGATGTTAAGAACTTGCGGTTGCTGTGCCGCGTGGTTGTGCTCGTTACCCGCGTAAACTTTCAGTTTACGGAACATAGCACGACCCAGCGGGCCTTTTGGCAACATGCCTTTAACCGCGATTTCAATCACACGCTCAGGACGGCGAGCAATCATCTCTTCAAAGGTCGCTTGTTTGATACCACCGATGTGGCCGGTGTGGTGATAGTACACTTTGTCAGTACGCTTGTTGCCGGTTACAGCAACTTTGTCAGCGTTCAGAACGATGATGTAATCACCGGTATCTACGTGCGGAGTGTATTCCGCTTTGTGCTTACCGCGCAGGCGACGAGCCAGTTCAGTAGCCAGACGGCCCAGAGTTTTACCGGTCGCGTCAACAACATACCAGTCGCGTTTTACGGTTTCTGGTTTAGCTGTAAAAGTTTTCATTAAAAGCTTACCCAATAAATAGTTACACGTTGGTGAACACCCAAACGTCTTCAATTGTTGAGGTTCACACGACAAAGTCCGGCAAACCTACCCCTTCGAATAGCCTATGCCAGCACACAAAAAGTTTTGGGAAAAAAACTTTCTTGTAACGTGGGGTCGCAGGATTATAGAGAAGTCGGGGTCAAAGATCGACCCCTTTTTGTGATTTGTGGCAGGTTTTAACCCGCCAAATGCTCGCGCTTCAGATACTCTTCGCTTTGCATCTCTTGCAGACGTGACAGGCAACGCTGGAACTCAAACTTCAGCCGCTCACCCTGATAAATTTCATACAGCGGCACTTCTGCACTCACCACTAATTTGACATGGCGCTCGTAAAACTCATCCACCAGCGCAATAAAGCGCCGCGCTTCGCTCTCCATCAACCGCGTCATAACTGGTACATCAAACAACATGACCGTATGAAAGAGGCGTGAGAGCGCAATATAGTCATGCTGACTGCGGGCGTCGACACACAGCGTAGTAAAAGAAACCGCCAGCGTCTGGTTCTCGACGCCCATTGTCGCCAATGGCCGATGGTTGATTTCTAACGTCGGTGAATTTTCTCGTTTCGCCCCCGCCAGAGCCAACCATAGTTTATCCATTTGCGCCCGGATTTCATCGTTGAGTGGCGAAAGCCACAGATGCGCCTGAGTGAGTGTACGCAGTCGATAATCAACACCAGCGTCCACGTTCATTACATCACAATGCTGTTTAATGGCATCGATTGCAGGCAGAAAACGCGCACGTTGCAGGCCATTTCGATAAAGTTCATCCGGCGGAATATTTGACGTCGCTACCAGGGTAATACCGCGGGCGAACAGGGCTTTCATCAGACCGCCAAGTAGCATGGCGTCGGTAATATCAGAAACAAAAAATTCGTCAAAACAGAGCACGTCAGTTTCGGCTTTAAAGCGATCGGCAATAATTTCCAGCGGATCGGTCTGCCCCTGTAAGGCAGTTAGCTCTTCGTGCACCCGCAGCATAAAACGGTGAAAGTGCAGGCGCTGTTTCCGCTCTCCCGGCAGGCTTTGATAGAAAAGGTCCATCAGCCAGGTTTTCCCGCGTCCTACACCGCCCCACATATATAAGCCACGCACTGGCGTATACTTTGTGTCTTCGCGTTTACCCCACAGCTTACCGACCCGCGCCATTAGCCCACTCGTCCTGGGGGCTGGTGGCGTGCTATTGATGAGTTCCTGATAAATAATTTCCAGGCGGCTGACGGCCTCTTTTTGAACGTCGTCGGGTTGATGGCTGCCTTCATTAAGCGCCTTCAGGTATTGCGATGTTGGGGTAACGCTTTGCATGATCTTATTGTTATTCCTTGAATAATCGGTGCGCCGTTGTTCACGGTTGACGAAAAAAAGGCCGTTCTACACTACGCGATATGCAGTCGGGATTCCACTTCTGTGGAATTAACGGTTATAGTGGCATAATCAGCCGCAGGCATGGAGCCTGAAGCCAACACCCTACGGAAACAAAAGACAACGGGAGATGTTCATGACCTGGGAATATGCGCTAATTGGGTTAGTCGTCGGCATCATTATTGGTGCTGTGGCCATGCGTTTTGGTAATCGTAAACTACGCCAGCAACAGGCGTTGCAGTACGAACTGGAAAAGAATAAAGCTGAACTGGACGAGTATCGCGAAGAGCTGGTTAGCCACTTTGCCCGCAGCGCGGAATTACTGGATACCATGGCGCACGACTATCGCCAGCTGTATCAGCACATGGCGAAAAGCTCCAGCAGCCTGCTGCCGGAACTGTCTGCTGAAGCAAACCCGTTCCGTAATCGTCTGGCAGAATCTGAAGCCAGCAACGATCAGGCACCGGTGCAGATGCCTCGCGACTATTCTGAAGGCGCATCCGGCCTGCTGCGTACAGGCGCGAAGCGCGACTAATTTATTTTTCGGGCGCAGCCATTGCGCCCTCCTCTTCTCTCCCTCCCCGACTATCATTTAATCTGGTGTCTCATTGTTAGCCGTCTGAAAATTCAATAACATCAAACTGTTTTGAATCTCTTTTCTTATCATTCAGGTACGAGAGCAGGAATAATGAAAAAACAAACCCAGCTGTTGAGTGCATTAGCGTTAAGTGTCGGGTTAACTCTCTCGGCGTCATTTCAGGCCGTCGCGTCGATTCCAGGCCAGGTTGCCGATCAGGCCCCTCTCCCCAGTCTGGCTCCAATGCTGGAAAAAGTGCTTCCGGCAGTGGTGAGCGTACGGGTGGAAGGAACGGCCAGTCAGGGACAGAAAATCCCGGAAGAATTCAAAAAGTTTTTTGGTGATGATTTACCGGATCAACCTGCACAACCCTTCGAAGGTTTAGGCTCCGGTGTCATCATCAACGCCAGTAAAGGCTATGTGCTGACCAACAACCATGTGATTAATCAGGCACAGAAAATCAGTATTCAGCTCAATGATGGGCGCGAGTTTGATGCAAAACTGATTGGTAGCGATGACCAGAGCGATATCGCCCTGTTACAAATTCAAAACCCGAGCAAATTAACGCAAATCGCTATTGCCGACTCCGATAAATTGCGCGTCGGTGATTTTGCCGTAGCGGTCGGTAACCCATTTGGCCTTGGGCAAACCGCCACCTCTGGCATTGTTTCCGCATTAGGCCGCAGCGGGTTGAATCTTGAAGGTCTGGAAAACTTTATCCAGACAGATGCTTCCATTAACCGCGGTAACTCCGGCGGTGCACTATTAAACCTTAACGGTGAGTTAATTGGCATCAACACTGCAATCCTTGCGCCTGGCGGCGGGAGCGTCGGGATTGGATTTGCCATCCCCAGTAATATGGCGCGAACACTGGCGCAGCAGCTTATCGACTTTGGTGAAATCAAACGCGGTTTGTTAGGCATCAAAGGCACCGAGATGAGTGCCGATATCGCCAAAGCCTTCAACCTTGACGTGCAGCGTGGCGCGTTTGTCAGCGAAGTGTTGCCAGGTTCTGGCTCGGCAAAAGCGGGCGTCAAAGCGGGCGATATTATTACCAGCCTCAACGGCAAACCGCTGAATAGCTTTGCTGAGTTGCGCTCTCGTATCGCGACCACCGAGCCGGGCACGAAAGTGAAGCTTGGCCTGCTGCGTAACGGCAAACCACTGGAAGTAGAAGTGACGCTTGATACCAGCACCTCTTCGTCGGCCAGCGCTGAAATGATCACGCCAGCGCTGGAAGGTGCAACGTTGAGCGATGGTCAGCTAAAAGACGGCGGCAAAGGTATTAAAATCGATGAAGTTGTCAAAGGAAGCCCAGCTGCTCAGGCTGGCTTGCAAAAAGACGATGTGATCATTGGCGTCAACCGCGATCGGGTGAACTCGATTGCTGAAATGCGTAAAGTGCTGGCGGCAAAACCGGCCATCATCGCCCTGCAAATTGTACGCGGCAATGAAAGCATCTATCTGCTGATGCGTTAATGTCGTAAACCGGGCATCAGGCTTACGTGTGATGTCCGGTTAACTCGTGGTATGCTGCTGCCGTTCCCTTTTTTAATGACGCCTCCATCATGTTTGTGAAGCTCTTACGTTCCGTTGCGATTGGATTAATTGTCGGCGCTATTCTGCTGGTTGCCATGCCTTCGCTGCGCAGCCTTAACCCGCTTTCCACTCCGCAATTTGACAGTACCGATGAGACGCCTGCCAGCTATAATCTGGCGGTTCGCCGCGCCGCGCCAGCGGTGGTTAACGTTTACAACCGTGGTTTGAACACCAACTCTCACAACCAGCTTGAGATCCGCACCCTGGGATCCGGTGTAATCATGGATCAACGCGGTTATATCATCACCAATAAACACGTCATCAACGACGCCGATCAGATCATCGTCGCCTTACAGGATGGTCGTGTATTTGAAGCATTGCTGGTGGGATCTGACTCTCTAACCGATCTGGCGGTACTTAAAATTAATGCCACTGGCGGTTTACCTACCATTCCAATTAATGCACGTCGCGTACCGCACATTGGCGACGTAGTACTGGCGATCGGTAACCCGTACAACCTCGGGCAGACCATTACCCAGGGGATTATTAGTGCCACGGGTCGAATCGGTCTGAACCCGACCGGGCGGCAAAACTTCCTACAAACCGATGCTTCCATTAACCACGGTAACTCTGGCGGCGCGCTGGTGAACTCGCTGGGAGAACTGATGGGCATTAACACGCTGTCGTTTGATAAGAGTAACGATGGCGAAACGCCGGAAGGTATCGGCTTTGCGATTCCTTTCCAGTTAGCAACCAAAATTATGGATAAGCTGATCCGCGATGGTCGCGTGATCCGCGGCTACATTGGTATCGGCGGACGCGAGATCGCACCACTGCACGCGCAGAGCGGTGGTATAGATCAACTGCAAGGGATCGTGGTTAATGAAGTGTCACCTGACGGCCCAGCGGCGAATGCGGGTATTCAGGTCAACGATCTGATTATTTCGGTGGATAACAAACCGGCCATCTCTGCTCTGGAGACGATGGATCAGGTGGCGGAAATTCGCCCTGGTTCGGTGATCCCGGTTGTAGTGATGCGTGATGATAAGCAGTTAACGCTGCAGGTCACCATTCAGGAATATCCGGCAACCAATTAAGTCGAGTGCTCAAAACAAAAACCGGAGTCTGTGCTCCGGTTTTTTATTATTCGCTAATCAATTACTTATTAACGAACTCTTCGCCCAGGGCGATATCTTTCTTGAGCGTATCCAGCATACCTTCCAGCGCGTTCTGTTCAAATGCGCTCAGGGTACCGATAGATTTACGCTCTTCCACGCCGTTTTTACCCAGCAGCAGCGGTTGAGAGAAGAAACGGGCGTACTGACCGTCGCCTTCAACGTAGGCACATTCGACAACGCCTTGTTCGCCCTGCAGTGCACGAACCAGAGACAGACCAAAACGTGCAGCTGCCTGGCCCATAGACAGGGTTGCAGACCCGCCACCGGCTTTCGCTTCAACCACCTCAGTACCCGCGTTCTGGATACGTTTGGTCAGATCAGCCACTTCCTGCTCGGTAAAACTAACGCCAGGAACCTGTGACAGCAGCGGCAGAATGGTAACACCAGAGTGACCGCCAATAACCGGCACTTCAACTTCGCCTGGCTGTTTGCCTTTCAGTTCCGCAACAAAGGTGTTGGAACGAATGATATCCAGCGTGGTAACGCCGAACAGTTTGTTTTTGTCATAAACACCGGCTTTTTTCAGCACTTCAGCAGCAATCGCAACTGTGGTGTTAACCGGGTTAGTGATAATACCAATGCACGCTTTCGGGCAGGTTTTCGCAACTTGCTGTACCAGGTTTTTCACGATGCCGGCGTTAACGTTAAACAGGTCGGAACGATCCATACCCGGTTTACGCGCTACACCTGCAGAGATAAGAACGACATCTGCGCCTTCCAGCGCCGGAGTCGCATCTTCACCAGAAAAACCTTTGATTTTCACAGCAGTAGGGATATGGCTCAGATCGACAGCCACACCGGGAGTCACTGGAGCGATATCATACAGAGAGAGTTCTGAACCTGAAGGCAGTTGGGTTTTTAACAGTAGTGCAAGCGCCTGGCCAATACCGCCAGCAGCGCCGAGGACTGCGACTTTCATCCTAAACTCCTTATTATATTGATAAACTAAGATATGTTGCTCCGCTGCCGCGACCTTAATCCACAAAATTGCCGTTTACAATGACCACATCTCAAGAATGTGTAGTCACGCAAGTTTAGCGTTTATGCATTTAATTGCCGTAATCAGGAACCTAACTTACGTAATTAACAGTCGCTTATGCATTAGCGCAACATTCCAACAGGTGGTGACAATATACCCTACCGTTCAGCCAAAACAACATCAATTTGATAACAATTAATTTACTTTTAAGCAGAATTTGCATGCCGTGACGCAGGCATGTTTCTCAATAACGAAATTTGATAAAATCCCGCTCTTTCATAACATTATTTCAGCCTTCTTCAGGGCTGACTGTTTGCATAAAAATTCATCTGTATGCACAATAATGTTGTATCAACCACCATATCGGGTGACTTATGCGAAGCTCGGCTAAGCAAGAAGAACTAGTTAAAGCATTTAAAGCATTACTTAAAGAAGAGAAATTTAGCTCCCAGGGCGAAATCGTCGCCGCGTTGCAGGAGCAAGGCTTTGACAATATTAATCAGTCTAAAGTCTCGCGGATGTTGACCAAGTTTGGTGCTGTACGTACACGCAATGCCAAAATGGAAATGGTTTACTGCCTGCCAGCTGAACTGGGTGTACCAACCACCTCCAGTCCATTGAAAAATCTGGTGCTGGATATCGACTACAACGATGCAGTTGTCGTGATTCATACCAGCCCTGGCGCGGCGCAGTTAATTGCTCGCCTGCTGGACTCACTGGGCAAAGCAGAAGGTATTCTGGGCACCATCGCTGGCGATGACACCATCTTTACCACCCCTGCTAACGGTTTCACCGTCAAAGACCTGTATGAAGCGATTTTAGAGCTGTTCGACCAGGAGCTTTAATCTCTGCCCCGTCGCTTCTGGCGGCGGGGAAAATGTTGCTTATCCCTCTCAACCCCCTGCTTTCCCCTGCGATTAATTTAACGAATAGTGCGTTTTACTGCGACATGTCATTCACACAATGAATACATAAGGTAAAAAAAGCACATTATGCAAAATTCATTATCTAATTGAAAAAACTAGAATTAACGATAAATAACCGTATTTTTAATTCTTTTTTGTTATTAAAATTCACATTTTTAACACTTAGTATCAACTGAAACAGTTAGCGCGGTATTAATTAGCTCAATAATTAGTGTATACTTGATTTTGTGATATGGGTCACGAAACAAAGGCCCAGCTAAAAGATTATGTCGAGGTAAAAATCATGAAAATCAAAACCACTGTTGCTGCATTAAGCGTACTTTCTGTTCTCTCTTTCGGTGCATTCGCTGCCGACTCCATTGATGCTGCACAAGCACAAAATCGTGAAGCAATCGGGACCGTATCCGTAAGTGGTGTGGCGTCTTCGCCAATGGATATGCGTGAAATGCTGAACAAAAAAGCGGAAGAGAAAGGCGCAACGGCCTACCAGATTACTGAAGCTCGTAGCGGTGACACCTGGCACGCTACGGCTGAACTGTACAAATAAACCCTCATCGTCTTGTCCGACGATATTGCCCCCGGTTCGGGGGCTTTTTTTTGCGCTAATGACGAACATTAAAACGCAAATGCCCTTCCAGCTCTTCCTCTGCCTCATCAAACAGCAATATTAACGCGCCAAAACGGCGACGCGTTTTCTCTCCCAGATGAACAAATTCAATCTCAAGTGGTAGCGGCAGGACATCGTTCATTAACACATCCCATAGTGAGTCGAGATCGCGTACCTTATCTTTCGCCAGACCAAAGGTTTGGCTAAAGTCACGATAAAAATCCTCCTGACTCTCAATCTCATCAAAATCAAAGGTATAAATATTCATCTGTTGCCACCGTCACGTTTCGCGGCGAGTTCTGCCGTGCATCGCTAAGTATAGCCATGAAAAAACCGACGCTTTTGGCGTCGGTTTTGACTTAACTATCGGTCAACGCATGTTGATACTTATGGAGCATCCCCGCCAGCCGATGTACCGGTTCCGTCACCTGCGGTGGCGCTTGCCAGATGCGTAGCTTTTCCTGGTAGATTTCCAGTTCTTCCAGCAACTGGCCAAAGTACCGACGACGTTTATCATCGCTACGGGCAGATATCACATGGTCTGCTGTGCGGCGCATTTGTCGGTGAAACGCCGATAAATCCTCGTTAACCGGGATCGGCGCATCACGCAGGCGCTGGTGCGCGATAATCATCGTCAGCGCCAGGCGAAATTTCGGCAAATCCCCTGGGAACTTATTCATCAGCAAAAACAGCTGCTGATAAAGTGCCGGGAGGTGGTTCTCTTTACGACGTGCCACATTGGTAGTCATCGCGGAAACAGCGGCAGAAACAAACTGATTAAGCAGTACACGTCCAGTCCTGTCGCGCGATTTATCCCGCACCAGCAAAATAACGGTGAACGCGAGCACACAGCCGACGATTTGCCCTAATGCGCTGTCGAGAAACTGACTGAAATGGAAAGTCATCGGGTTATCCAGCACGATAATATTTATGGTGCTGGCCAGTGCCCCCATCGAGCCCAGTCGCCGTTTCTGTACTTCTATACCGAGGAAGAATCCCAGCACTGCCAGGCTAATGCACAGCAGCAACATGCTCTGTTGGGTATTAGGGATAATCACCAAAAAGTAGAGCAGCCCTAACGGCAGCGCGGCCAGCGTCCCGTAGATAAAGTCGATCGCCACCATGCGTGGATTCGGCAAACGCATTGCCAGTGACGTCACGACCGCAATCATCACCATTGCACCACTACCGGAAGTCCAGCCCGTCCACAGCCAGAAAAGCGTTCCCAGAATGCAGGAAAGTGTGGTTCGCCAGAAGTTAACCATTGCATGATGACGTTCGGCTGACTCTACTTTTACTTCCGGTTCGCCTTGCAGGATCTCTTCTTCGGTGGCGTTGATTTTTGTGTTACTGATAACGCCGCGCTTGAGAAGCTGATAACGCGTTGCCGCCGCGACCCAGCTATAAATGGTGACAGGCGTTTCCCGTTCCCCGGTCCAGGCGATAACTCTTCGCAGGCGTTTGAGCTGCTTGTGGACGTCCTGCGCGGTTTCTACCGGTGTGTCAAAAAATTCGCGGAAAGTATCAGTGATCAATTCCGGGCGCGTATTCTGAATAAGATAAGTTTCGCAGGATTGGGTAATCAGCGTCAGCGATAGCGTATTGATCGCTTTTAAACGTCGATTGGCCCGCGCCCAGCGGGAAGATTCCATATTCAGGTTGCTGCGCATACCTTGTAGCGCCGTGGTGCGTCGAACCAGGTCGCCCCAGGCTTTATCGACAACTTCACCATCGCCATGCTTGATACAGAGTTGCATTAATTGATATTGCGCGACCAGCAAACTTTCCAGCTCTCGATCCACTTCTTGTTTGATCGATCGCGGAGAAAAGAGCAAATCCGCCATAATGGCACACACAATACCGATAACGATCTCGCTACAACGTTCAACGGCAAACTGCGGCGTAAGCAATGGTTCCGGCTGAATGGTGATCACAATGATCAGCGCGGTATAACCGGCCAGCCCCCACGCATACGAGTTTTCTATTCGTACCAGCGAGGATATCCAGGTACAAAAACCGGCCCAGATACAGCACACCAGAATCATCAATAATGGTGCGCGGATCATCGCAATGATGATCACCAGTCCGGCAATACAGCCAATAAATGTGCCGATGATGCGCAAAAAGCCACGATAGCGTATCGCGCCAGAGTACGGTTCACCTCCCGCAGCAAAGGCCGGACCGGCAGCAACAATCGCCGCTGTCAGTACCGCCCAGCGTGGCGTTTCCAGCTGGAAGTGAAAGCCAACAAACAGCGCCAGTACAATGGCGGTCGCCAGTTTTACCGCAAAGCGAATATGTTGATTAGCAATGGAGAAAATACCCATCGTGATTAACCAAACTCACGCAGGCGATGGGCCATTTTACGGAAGAACGAATCCTGGCTTTCGTCGCGATCTTGTTTGCCAGTGACCACCACTGTAGCAGTGGTGCCCGCAGGCCAGATGTTCTCTTGCTGGTTGTCGAGACGAATACGAACCGGAACACGTTGCGCCAAACGCACCCATTCAAGGTTAGAGTCGATGGTCGCCATCCCTTTGTCGTCACGCGTGCTGCTGGCGTTGGTGACCCCTGCGGCAACACTATCAACAGTCCCTTTCAGCACTTTGTTACTGCCAAGCGGCGTGATCTCCGCACGATACCCAGGGCGCACCCCTTCCAGCTTAGTTTCTTCCATATAGGCCAGTACATAGAAAGAGTTCTGTTTCACCAGCGCAACCGCCGTTGATCCACGAGTAATAAACTCACCGGTATAGACGTTGAGGTTGGTCACCCAGCCATCCGCTGGCGCGCGGATCACCGTGCGTTCAAGATCCAGTTTTGCCAGATCGCGGGTCGCCTGCGCTTTCGCTAACTGATGCAGAACCGTTTGTAGTACGTTGTTGGCCTGGTCGATCTCTTCGCGAGACATCGCCTGCACACCGAGACGGTTACGACGTCCGGCCTCCTGGCGTTTCTCCTGTGCCAGTACCTGATAATAAGCAACATCGGCTTGCGCTTCCTCAAGCGCCTTTTGATAGCGCGGCTGGTCGATGGTGAACAGTACCTGTCCTTTTTTCACCAGCTGGTTATCATGAACATTCACCTGGGTAATGAGTCCAGAAACGTCCGGCGCGATCGCAACGACGTCAGCGCTAAAGCGCGCGTCACGCGTCCACGGGGATTCGGTGTAATAGACCCAGGCATTAAAAATTGCGATGAAGGCCAGAATGACTAATACGACCGTGATGGCCGTACGGGAGAATTTTCTTATTAGTGTTTTCACTTCAACCTCAAACGAACAGTCGCGATATCAAATAAAACAAGCAGCAATAGAGTGCGGTGTTGAACAACGCCGGATGCCAGACAAAGTCGTAGATACCTGTTGGCACAAGTACCCGGCGCACCAGCCAGAAAATCGCCAGTGATAAAAGCAATTCGAAAAATATCGGTGGGAAGGACAGCCCAAACACCACGATAACGGGAAACAGACTCATGTTGACCTTGGTTGTATAGAGAGAGCAGGCGTTATTATTTTCAGCATCTGTCGCCGCAGAGAAGGGCATGGAAAGCCGGGCGAGAGCAACATTGCTGTAGATTGATATTTAATATATTAGCGTAACTGTTATGCTGTTATCTATATTATGTGATCTAAATCACTTTTAAGTCAGAGTGAATAATGGAACGACTAAAACGCATGTCGGTGTTTGCCAAAGTAGTTGAATTTGGCTCTTTTACCGCCGCCGCCAGACAGCTACAGATGAGCGTTTCGTCCATCAGTCAGACGGTGTCAAAACTGGAAGATGAGTTACAGGTAAAGCTATTAAACCGTAGTACACGCAGCATTGGTCTGACTGAAGCCGGCAGAATTTACTACCAGGGCTGCCGTCGGATGCTCCATGAAGTGCAGGATGTTCATGAGCAACTGTATGCCTTCAATAACACCCCCATCGGGACGCTGCGCATTGGCTGTTCTTCAACTATGGCACAAAATGTTCTCGCCGGGCTGACAGCAAAAATGCTGAAAGAATACCCAGGTTTGAGCGTCAATCTGGTTACCGGAATTCCTGCCCCCGACCTGATTGCCGATGGTCTGGATGTGGTAATCCGCGTCGGCGCGTTGCAGGATTCCAGCCTGTTTTCCCGCCGTCTGGGCGCGATGCCGATGGTGGTGTGCGCCGCGAAAAGCTATCTCACACAATACGGCATACCGGAAAAACCCGCCGATTTGAGTAGTCATTCATGGCTTGAATACAGCGTGCGGCCCGACAATGAATTTGAACTGATCGCACCGGAAGGGATCTCGACTCGCCTGATCCCACAAGGAAGATTTGTGACTAATGATCCGATGACGCTGGTGCGCTGGCTGACGGCGGGTGCCGGGATCGCCTACGTGCCGCTGATGTGGGTGATCAACGAGATCAATCGTGGGGAGCTGGAGATCCTGCTGCCGCGTTACCAGTCAGATCCACGCCCGGTTTATGCGTTGTATACCGAAAAAGATAAACTGCCGCTGAAGGTACAGGTCGTGATCAACTCGCTGACGGATTATTTTGTTGAGGTCGGTAAATTGTTTCAGGAGATGCATGGGCGCGGGAAAGAGAAGTAATTCATATTGTACTGTTACGTTGTTCAAACCTGTGCCAACGGGTTCCCCTCACCCTAACCCTCTCCCTAAAGGGGCGAGGGGACCGTTCGTGCACGTAGAAAGATTAATTATCCTTCTGAAAATAGTGAAATTATTACGCAGTACCGCCAACAGTCAGGTTATCGACTTTCAACGTTGGCTGGCCCACGCCAACCGGCAAACTTTGCCCTTCTTTACCGCAGACACCCACGCCGTTATCCAGTTTCAGGTCGTTGCCAACCATCGAAATCTGCTGCATGGTTTCGATACCGGAACCAATCAACGTTGCGCCTTTCACCGGCTTCGTTACTTTACCGTTTTCAATCAGATATGCTTCTGAAGTGGAGAAAACGAATTTGCCGGAGGTGATATCCACCTGACCGCCACCAAAGTTCGGTGCATAGATACCGTACTCAACGGATTCAATAATTTCCTGCGGGGTCGATTTACCCGGCAGCATATAGGTGTTGGTCATACGCGGCATGGGCAGATGGGCGTAGGATTCACGGCGACCGTTGCCAGTCGGCGTCATCCCCATCAAACGCGCGTTGAGTTTATCCTGCATGTAGCCTTTCAGAATGCCGTTCTCAATCAGCACGTTGTACTGGCCTGGCGTACCTTCGTCATCAATCGCCACCGAACCACGGCGATCGACCATCGTACCGTCATCAACCACGGTACACAGTTCTGAAGCCACCAGCTCCCCGACCTGTCCACTAAATACTGAAGTGCCACGGCGGTTGAAGTCGCCTTCCAGACCGTGACCAACCGCTTCATGCAACAGCACGCCCGGCCAACCTGCGCCAAGTACTACCGGCATGGTGCCCGCTGGTGCAGCAACGGCAGAAAGATTGACCAGCGCCATACGCACTGCTTCTTTTGCCCATGCATCCGCACGGACTTCGCCGTCGAGATCGGCAAGGAAGAACTCATAACCAAAACGACCGCCGCCGCCACTGGCACCGCGTTCGCGTTTGCCATCTTCTTCGACGAGAACGCTCACGGAAAGACGCACCAGCGGACGGACATCCGCCGCTAGCGTGCCGTCGGTGGCCGCAACCAGAATTAATTCATAGACACCACTGAGGCTGGCAGTCACTTCCTGTACGCGCTTGTCCGCTTCGCGAGCAACCTTATCGACGCGACGCAGGATATCCAGCTTCTCTTCACGGCTCATGCTTTGCAGCGGATCTACCGAGGTATACAACGGGCTATGCTCTACCGCGCCCAGCGTCTGTACTTTGCCATCACCACTATCACGGACGATGGTGCGCGCCGCTTGCGCACTCTGTTCCAGCGCCAGCAGGCTGATTTGGTCAGCGTAAGCAAATCCGGTTTTTTCACCGCTGATTGCACGCACGCCAACGCCCTGATCGATGTTGTAAGAACCATCTTTAATAATGCGGTCTTCTAAAACCCAGGATTCGTGATAGCTCGACTGAAAATAGAGATCGCCATAATCAAGGCGACGTTCGGCCAGTTGACCGAGGATCGCGAACAAGTCCTGATGTTTCAGGCCGTTCGCCGCTAGCAATTGTTCACTTACCAGGTTAAGACTCATCGTTTTTGCTACTCGTTAGTTACTGCAGTAGAGGATTTTTTACGGCTGCCGGATGCGGCGTGAACGCCCTGTCCGGCCTACGGTTATGTTCCGGTTTGTAGGCCTGATAAGACGCACAGCGTCGCATCAGGCAACGGCTGTCGGATGCGGCGTAAACGCCTTATCCGACCTACGGTTATGTTCCGTTTGTAGGCCTGATAAGACGCACAGCGTCGCATCAGGCAACGGCTGCCGGATGCGGCGTAAACGCCTTATCCGACCTACGGTTATGTTCCGTTTGTAGGCCTGATAAGACGCACAGCGTCGCATCAGGCAACGGCTGCCGGATGCGGCGTGAACGCCCTATCCGACCTACGGTTATGTTCTGGCTCGTTGGCCTTTGGCAACGATTATCCTATGAGATTGGGGCAATTACGCGCCCTCGTCAAATCATTGCGCTTTTTCTTTACGCGGTTGGCGCAACACTTCGTTGATTTGCGGATCGTCCAGCGGACCCGAAATGTGATAGCGCAAAATGGAGACTTTGCTCCACAGCGGCCCCAGCACTTTACTGGCGGCAAACACTGCCGCGCCAACAATGGGGTTAACCGCAAAAGCCGCAGCCACGCCCACCGTCGCAGAAACCTCTGGTGCGACAACCGCTTCCATATTCAGGTCGCGACGTACCAGATTTACCGACCCTTTCATGGCGATATCCGCCTCCAGGCCATCCACCAGCGTGTCGTCGGTGTGCATAACGCCGTCTTTAATCCACGCGGTGCTGCGAATGGAGTCAAAATAGAACCCTTCGCCAAAAGTGTCTCTGAAATCAAAACGCAGCTTACGCATCAGGGCATCTACGCTCAATAAGCGCAGCAATTGCCCGGCATGTCCGGTATTGATTTCGGTAATTTCGCCTTTACCCAGTTGAGTATGAATGATGCCATTCAACGTCGCCTCATCTGGCTGCCACGGTGCTTTACGCCAGTGTAAATCGTAATCCACATTAAATGACGACTGCCGTATGGGCGTCGTGACACCAAAAAATTCTGCGGCGGCATCAATTTTCTGCCCGCGCAGTTTTCCTTTCAGCGAGGTACGTTCATTCCCCGGATTATTAACCCATTCACCATCGGCAGTAAGCCGCGAGAAACCAGTATCAATCAGTCCATTGGTCAGCGTTAATGTATCGCCAGAAATGGTGAGATCACTGTCAATACGACCGAATTTTTGCCCCCAGAACCAGCACTCTGCGCATCGTATTTGTGCGTCCGGCCAGCCACGGAAGTTAATGCGCTCCGTTGTCGGGAAAGGTGATGACGGCGTTGAATCACCACGAGTTTTCGCCACGCTCGGGTTGTAATAAAGATATTTGATATTCGCCAGCCACGGCGCGTTATTACGCATCGCCAGCGTGGCGTTGATTTCACGCCCTTGCGCCTCAACCTGGGTGCCATTTGCCGTCGGTTGCGAAACAATACTCAGGTTATTCCATTGCTGATTTCCCAGCGACAACATAGGCGTACGTAACGTTATGTGTTGTGGGAAACTCGCTGCACCACCGACACTCTCCGCCGCACCTTTCTGAAACAGGGCCAGCCACTCGGCACCATTCATCGGCGGCATATTGAGTTCAACACCACTTTGTTCCGGCAACGGCGGGAGCGTTTTACTGTCTGCCGCCCAAATAGCACGGTCGAGCGTCAGCTTTTGACCGAGCAACCAGCGGCTATTGAAATGGTTATCCGCACCAGCCTGTCCGGTTAAATCAAAGCTGTTGAGATTGCCATCAACCTTAACGTTTACCGGCAGTGGTTCACCCGCAGGTTTGGCTAACGGTGAAGGTAAGTGACTGCTCACATTCTTCAAATCGCCGTTTAGCTCTACGTTATACGTCGCGCCAGCATGATAAGGCAGAACAATGCCCACTTTACCATCCCACGCCACGCTGCCACTCAATGCTTCGTTCACCGCTGCAGGCAGAACGCCGGTTTTCGCCGGTTGCCAGTTACCGTTGAGGTTTACCGCTACCAGGTAGGCTTTTGCCCCTTCTTTAGTGGAAAAATCCACGTTCAACGGCTGATTAAACCAGCTTGCTGTCAGTGGTTCACTTTGCAGATCGCCATTGATAAAGCTGAATTTACCGCTCAAATTTTTCAGGGTGCTGGCGAGTGGTTTGATAAACAGACTGTTATTACGCAGCGTCACTTCACCTTTCGCGGTTACCAGCTCGCCGTTCAGCGGGATATCAAGATGTAAGCGAGCATTCACATCGCCGTCGAGCTGGAGTTCTTGCAGGGTCGCACCCAGAGAATCTTTCAGCGGTGTCTCATCAAAGTAAGGGCCAACGGCTTTACCCGGACCTTTAATGTCAGCGTCAATCAGCAGTTTTTCTTTTGAGTAGTCAGGGATCACTGCGGTAAGATTACTCGCGCGCACGCCGCCCAGATTAACGCCATCGGTTTTCATCCATAAACCGTCGTTAATAAAGTCCAGTTCAATATCAAGGTTAGTTAATGCAGGCCAGTCCGGCTGGAAGGCAAACTTCGCGTTGCGCAGCGGCACCAGCACTTCAAACTGACCTTCGTTGTGTTTATAGGGGAAGAGTTGCGGATTGCCACCATAAACCAGCGTCGCGTTATCCGCTTCACCGCCCTGAATCGCGCCACTTAAGTAATCAACCAGGTCTTTACCCATCAAGTTTTCCGGGAAATAGCGCCAGGCTTGTGAACCATCATCGGTACTGATGCCAGCCAGAATACCCAGCCAGGGTTCATCGTTAGCAGGTTGCAGGTAACGAAAACCGCCGCGCGCATGGACGGCTTTGGCTTTAACGTCAATATTACGCCCATCCAGCTGGAAACCTTTGTTATTGTTCAGCCAGCTTATAGTTGCCTGGCCGTCGGCGATTTCTAGTGGCGCACGGAATACCGTTTCGTAAGGCATCTTTGCCTGCTTCATCGACGCGGTAAGCAAACCATTTTCAACGCTGCCGGAAAGCGTCCCGGAGAAGTGTTCCGCACCCGGTAATAATTTCCATTGCTTCCAGGCCAGATCGCTCCACGATGCCTGAAAACGGGTCTTGTCTGCCGCCTGAAGCGGGATATCCAGCGCCAGAGTGTTAATCTTGCCGCTCGGTTGTGTGGAGCGCCAAACATCACCCAGTGCAGGTGAAAGTTTCGCGGCCAGCGGGCGTATGCCCTCCAGGCCTGCCAGCTCCAGATTACTGGCGCGAATCCGGAGTTCGTCACTGCGTTTATTGTCTTTGCCGCCAACGTCCTGTTCCGGTATCCAGGCCAGCGTCAATGCTCCGCTCGGCCAGGGTTTGCCGTCCATCGTGATCCGTGTATCGGGAATAGAGAACTGCCAGCCCGGATTTTCACGCGTAATATGCGCGGTCAGATTATCCACCGACAGCGTATGCGTTTGCTTCTCGCCCAACCAGCTGGCACCGCCCTGTTTCAGCCAGACGTCACCGCCGGTTACATCGCCTTTGTCGATCGTCATCCAGCCTTCAAGGGAGAACTGTGCCGTTTCCAGCGCAATATTGTCCTGCATCCATTTACCGAGCCACGGCTTCAGGTCGATGTCATCCGCCTGGAGCCAGACGCGACCATTGCTTAACAACCCCTCATCATCGCGCAAATCCATGCGCACCTGCATCACGCCGTGCTGTCCGGTAAGGCTGGAGAGGCTTACCAGGCCTTCCGCACGGTGTCGACGTGGATCGTTCAGCCAGGTGAGTTGTGGGATCGCCAGCTCGGCGCGCTGACCGGATGGCGTCAGGAAACTGACTTCACTGTCGCGAAGATCGAAATGGTCAAATTGACGAAGAAACAGATCGCTGATGTGACTGGCTTCCAGACTGTCATCACTACCACCGCTGGTGATAGGAGTGTTGGTGCGAAAGCGCAGCTGCCAGAAAGTGAGGTCGCGAAACTGCCAGCGCATATGTAACAGGCTCTGCCAGACATCCAGCGCCAGAGTAACGCGTTTAACCGAAAATTCGCCGCCATCTTTTAGTTCTGCACGGATGTCGTGTGCTTCAAGCGTCGGGCCAAAATTCTGCCAGCTGGCTGAGAGCTGACTGGCTTCTACCGGCATGCCAGTCGCGGATTCTATTTTGTTGAGGATTTCCGGACGCCAGGCGTCAAGATGCGGTAAAGCAATACGCAGGCCGCTAACCAGCAGGGCAGCGATCACAACGAGCGCGGCTCCAGTAAGCAGTAAAATCCCCGGCAATCGCCTCACCCGTCACTCCTTGTCTGCTAAAAATGTGACTCAAAAACCCTTTGCCGGATGGCGGCCCAGCATCTGTTTACATCATTACGACGTCAAACTGCTCCTGGTTATAGAGCGGTTCAATTTGTACTTTAACCTGTTTGCCAACGAAAATTTCCACTTCCGCCAGCGAGTGTGACTCTTCGCCTTTCAAGGCTTCAGCTACTGCCGGAGAAGCATAGACCAGGAAACGGTCGGAGTCGTAAGCATGGTGGACACGAACAATCTCGCGCATGATTTCATAGCATACCGTTTCCACGGTTTTCACCGTTCCGCGACCGTGGCAGGTTGGGCATTCGTTACACAGTACGTGCTCAATGCTTTCGCGGGTGCGTTTACGCGTCATCTCCACCAGCCCCAGCGCCGAAAAACCATTAACGCTGGTTTTCACCCGGTCTTTGCTCAACGCCTGCTCCAGCGAGTGCAGCACTCGGCGGCGGTGATCTTCATTATTCATATCGATGAAATCAATAATGATAATCCCGCCCAGATTACGCAACCGTAACTGGCGAGCGATAGCCTGCGTCGCTTCAATATTGGTATTGAAAATGGTGTCGTTCAGATTGCGATGACCGACAAACGCTCCGGTATTGATGTCCACGGTGGTCATCGCTTCGGTCTGGTCGATAATGAGATAACCACCGGATTTCAGTTCTACTTTGCGTTCCAGCGCTCGCTGGATTTCGTTTTCGACATCAAAGAGATCGAAAATCGGCTGGCGTCCTGTGTAATGCTCCAGCTTGCTTGTCATCTCGGGAATGTACTCCGAGGTGAACTCAAGTAACGCTTCGTAAGTCAGGCGTGAGTCAACGCGAATGCGGTCCAGTTCGGCATCGGCGAAATCACGCAGAACACGCTGCGCCAGCGCCAGTTCGCCGTACAGCTGATAACGGGTCTGCGGGCGTTTTTTACGCTCCATAACTTTGGTCCAGACGCGTTTCAGATAAGCGGCATCGGAGGCCAGTTCAGCCTCGCCAACCCCTTCCGCTGCGGTACGGATGATAAACCCGCCCTGCTCGTCGCAATACTCTGCGACCACTTTTTTCAGGCGTTCACGTTCTGATTCGCTTTCAATACGTTGGGAAACCCCAACGTGAGAAGCCCCTGGCATAAACACCAGATAGCGAGAAGGGAGCGTGATATCGGTGGTCAGGCGCGCACCTTTAGTGCCAAGCGGATCTTTCACCACCTGCACCATCAGATCTTGCCCCTGACGAACCAGTTCCGAGATGTCGCGCACCGTGAATTGCTTTTGTTCTTCACCCGCCACACATTCGGTGTGCGGCATGATGTCGGATGCATGAAGAAACGCGGCTTTATCCAGCCCAATATCTACAAAAGCCGCCTGCATACCCGGAAGTACACGACTTACACGACCCTTGTAGATATTGCCTACTATTCCGCGTCGCGCCTCACGTTCAATATGAATTTCCTGCAGAATACCGCCATCAATATACGCCACTCGCGTTTCCGAAGGCGTTACGTTTACTAACAATTCAGCCGTCATGTTTATCCCTTTTCTCACGCAGTGCGTTAAAATTACTTAATAATTCATACGTTTCAACCAGCGGTAAGCCGACTACGGCGTGATAGCTGCCATTTATCTTCCTGACAAAACAGCCACCCAGCCCCTGAATACCGTATGCACCTGCTTTATCTAACGGTTCATCGCTGGCGACATAGCCCGCGATGTCTTCGTCTGTTAACGTTCTGAAAGTCACATCGGTGACCACCAGGCAATCGAGAATGTGCTGGCTGTCGGCCAACGCCACTGCTGTCATCACCTGATGGGTCTGACCCGATAATTTGCGCAACATCTGCGCCGCATGCTCTGCGTCGCGCGGTTTCTCCAGCACTTCTCCGTTCAGGATAACGATAGTATCCGCACCCAGCACCGGGAGATCCTGCGCCGTTTGCGCGACACCCGCTTGTGCTTTCTCGCGTGCCAGACGCACAACATACTGCTGCGCGCTCTCCTGCGGCTGACGCTGCTCCTCAATGCCCGTAACAATACGTTCAAAGGTCACGCCAAGTTGCGCAAGTAACTCCTGACGACGCGGAGAACCGGAAGCTAAATACAGAGAAGTCATAGAAACCTTTATTGCACTGCAAACTGCTGACGGACTTTACGCATCAGCAAGAAAATCCACGGCCAGAGCACCCCATTGACTACACTACTCCAGAACACTTCCGGTCTGAAAGAGACGTTAATCACTAAAAACTCTGCCCAGAAAACAATAATATCCACCACCAGCGAAAGCAACATGACGACTAGCGCCTGCTGCCATAATGCGAGGTTGCGGAAAAGCTGGTATTTCAGCGCCACCAGGTAAGCAATGATGCTCATCGCCAATACGCGTACGCCAAGCGTCGAGCCGCTGATCAGATCCAGTATGGCACCCATCACAAAACCTGTGCCCACATTTACGCGATGGGGCAAGGCCAGGATCCAATACAACAAGATAAGTAACACCCAGTTTGGCCGGAAAACAATCAGGTTATCCGGCCAGGGCATGATTTGCAGCAACAGCGCAATGAGGAAAGAGAGCCAGATTACCCAGCGTCCCTGGCTACGATAGCTCGCCACTATTGCCCTCCCGGCGCACGCGCAGGCGGTTGAGCACCACTTTGCGGCGGCGTAGCCCTTTGTGGAGAGCGATTAGCAGCGGGCTGTGTCGGCGCAGCAGGCGCAGTAGCTGCATTTCCTGTCGTCGGTTGCTGCGGAGTCGGCTGAGCGATCCCCGTTGCCGGTTCAGGTAACTTTGGCCCCATCGCGTCTGGCGAAGGCAATACCTGCGGCATCATCTGCATCAGACGTTCATTAGCAACACGATGCACCTCTTCCGGCGTCATCGGGTTAGCGCCGTTACGATCTGCCCCCCACAGCAGCAACAGATAACGCAAACGTTGCAGCCCTGCAGTCGGACGCGCCTGGATCACAGTATAAGCGCGCTGGGTATCGAGTTTTACGGAAGAGACAACCGCGACCGGATAGCCTTCCGGGAAACGACCGCCCAGACCGGAGGTCACCAACACATCACCAACACGAATATCCGTATTTGCCGGCAGATGCTCAAGCTGCAAATCATCCGTACAACCGTTACCGGCTGCAATTACGCGGATATCGTTGCGCAGCACCTGGATTGGCAGCGCGTGGGTCGCATCACAAATCAGCAGCACGCGACTGGTCAGTTTAGCGACGGCCACCACCTGACCAACAACACCTTTGTCGCTGATGACCGGCTGGCCTTCATAAACGCCATTAACGCTACCTTTATCGATAACAACTTGATCGCTATAAGGATCGTTAACCGTGGAGATAACCTGAGTCACCATTTTCTGCTCATCCTGACGCAGCGGGGAACCCAGCAGCTCGCGCAGACGCGCGTTCTCCTGTTTGTATTGTCCAAGCATCAGCAGTTCACTGTTTTTCAGCAACAGTTCCTGACGTAACGCCCGGTTTTCAAGTTCTAGTTGGTCACGCGAGGCCAGCGTCTGCGATACGCCATCCAGCAATTCACGAGGAGCATTGGAAACAAAGTAGAAAGGACTGACGGCGGTATCCATATAAGTACGGATTTGACTGAACGTCCCCAGGCGGCTGTCGGCAATAATAATGCCGAGCGCCACCAGCACCGCCAGAATAAGGCGAATCTGTAGCGACGGGCCACGGCTAAAAATTGGCTTCATAAGTTATGCGTATTCTCGTATCAGACCAGGCAGGGTAAACAGACATTTCCCCTGCCTGCATCCGATTACTCTTCGCTGAACAGGTCGCCGCCGTGCATGTCGATCATTTCCAGCGCTTTGCCGCCACCGCGCGCCACACAGGTCAGCGGGTCTTCAGCAACAACGACTGGAATGCCGGTTTCTTCCATTAACAAACGGTCAAGGTTACGCAGCAGTGCGCCACCACCGGTGAGCACCATGCCGCGCTCGGAGATGTCGGAAGCCAGTTCCGGCGGGCACTGTTCCAGTGCAACCATTACCGCGCTCACAATACCGGTCAGCGGTTCCTGCAGTGCTTCGAGGATTTCGTTGGAGTTCAGGGTAAAACCGCGTGGAACACCTTCTGCCAGGTTACGGCCACGAACTTCGATTTCACGGACTTCATCGCCCGGGTAAGCCGAACCGATTTCGTGCTTGATACGTTCTGCGGTGGCTTCACCGATCAGAGAACCGTAATTACGACGCACATAGTTGATGATAGCTTCGTCGAAACGATCACCACCAATGCGCACGGAAGAGGAGTAAACCACGCCGTTCAAGGAGATAACAGCAACTTCAGTGGTACCACCACCGATATCAACCACCATAGAACCGGTCGCTTCAGAAACCGGCAGGCCAGCACCAATTGCGGCAGCCATCGGTTCTTCAATCAGGAAGACTTCACGGGCACCAGCGCCCTGCGCGGATTCACGAATTGCGCGGCGTTCAACCTGGGTCGCGCCAACCGGTACACAAACCAGAACGCGCGGGCTTGGACGCATAAAGCTGTTGCTGTGCACTTGTTTGATGAAGTGCTGGAGCATTTTTTCAGTCACGAAGAAGTCGGCGATAACGCCGTCTTTCATTGGGCGAATGGCAGCAATATTGCCCGGCGTACGGCCCAGCATCTGCTTCGCGTCATGACCTACTGCAGCTACGCTTTTCGGTGAACCGGCACGATCCTGACGAATGGCCACCACGGAAGGCTCATTCAATACGATGCCTTGTCCTTTTACATAAATGAGGGTATTCGCAGTACCCAGGTCAATGGACAAGTCATTGGAAAACATGCCACGAAATTTTTTCAACATACTAAGGGATAATCCTGAAAGCTGGGGCGGAAAAGAAAATCCGCTTACTTTACCAACCACACGCAGCAGCGACAAGGCGCAAAAATCATCTGCTACGGTGAAAATTAGTGCAGTTCGTTTCCTTTGTTACAAATCTCTGCCTGAGTCCAGAAAGGCTTAATGCATCAGCAGCATTCCTCGCCTGTTTGCAACCGCGTAAGGTCATTCATCTGCATATGTGCTGCAACAATCTGGCGAGCAGACAAGCACACTCCCATGAGACGCAGCGCGCGTTATTCTACGTGAAAACGGATTAAACGGCAGGTTAAACCGAGTATCTTTGTGAATATTTTTTCACGTTAGTATCAAGTGGCTGTGAGGACGCGAAAAAATCCCCTTGCCCGCCTGTAACACCGCGCTGAATCAGGGTCTGCCACTCGCTTCGCGAACGCACGCCGGTGGCGTAAACCTGGGTGCTGGTCCCGGAGCAGGCTTCCACCAGGCTTTGAACCAGCAGCTGGTTCTCCGTTCGCTTCTCAATGTTTCTGACCAGCCCCGGATGGAGCTTGAGTAACTCAACATTAAGTTCTTTGATCCAACTGGTACTTACCAGCGTCAAACCAGCCTGGTTGACGGCTACCCGTACCCCTAAAGCATTCACTAAACGAATAACAGGTTGTAAACGACTGATATGTTGACCTACATCGGCCTCTGCAAGTTCAATAATTATGCGTTTTCGTTGTGATTTTTCACATTGCATTAACGTATCGCGCAGCCAACGCTGAAAACGCGGGCGAATCAGCGACTCAACGGTAACCTGAATCGCCAGATTTTCCTCTGGCCAGTAACGCAATAGTGGAATAAGACGGCTGATTTGCAGACGGTCATACTCTTCCGATAAGCCAAACTGCAAGACCATCGGCATATACTCCGCCGAGCTAACCTCTTCATTACCATCGAAGATGCGGCACATGAGTTCGCGATGATGAACCTGACCTTCGCGAGTAACCGCCGGTTTTTGATAAAGGCGCGGGCCGCCGCGACTGAGCATTTGCTCGATAAGCGTACGCCAGCGAACATTACCGCGTCCTTTTTCAGGCAACGAGTCATCGTAAATAGCCCAGCTATTGCCGCCCTGCAATCCCGCATTACGCGTGGCAGACTCTGCATGTTCCATTACCTGCTCGGTATCCTGACCACTACGCCAGGCGCAGATACCAATGTGGATCATATCGTCGCGATCGAGCATTTTATTGTTCGGCAAGGTATCAACGGCTTTGATTAACTGACCGGCGATGCTCTCTGCCTCTTTTAACGTCCGGTGCGGTAACAGCGCAGCAAAATCACTGCGGTGGTAACGCGCCAGCAGTGCGCCAGGGTAGCGCATCATAAATGTCGACAGCAGATTCGTCAGAGTGAAGAACTGTTCTTCAACCTGGCTGTGCCCCCAGGTATCGCTCAACATATTGAAATCCGGCAGACGAATCATCATCACGATCCCGTGGGTACCTACTTTCTCCTGATCTTCCAGTAACGTTGCTAACTGATTATCGAAAAAGAGTCGGTTATTGAGGCCGGTTTTCACGTCCTGGGCGGCATAAGAGCGGATCAGCGTATCAAGACGGCTGTGTTGTTCGCGTGCGTTCTGAATTTCACGAAGCAGCGTATCCAGCGCACTGCTGGTTCTGGGCGGCCATTCATAGATGGTTCCCAACACATTAGAGCCACGCTCACCGTTTAAGATACGAGTAGCCCGGGTTTCCAGCAATTCTTGCCCGGCAAGTTGCCGTTGTAACCAGCGTACCGCCAGGAAGAGCATAACAATGATAAAGCCAATCGCCCCCGTGAGCGGCGCGGTGGTCATCAACGAATGGAAATAGTTGCCCATCGGATCCTGATAAACCAGACGCAACGACATCCCCGGATGCTTTATCAACGGAACGCTCAGTTCGCGAAACAGATCGCTGGAGCCAACTGGACGATAACTACCATTTCTGGCCAGGGTATAAACCTGTTTATCACCATGGAGCAGGTCTACACGAACGATATCTGCCGACATCATTAATTCGGTAATTTGTGGCCTTAATACGCTGAAGTCATTCGACACAAGGTGGGTATCAATCGCCGTCGCCACCGCCTGAACGCGATGACTAAACTTATACTGAATGGCGTTGTAGAAACTTAGCGAACAGCCCAGCAAAGTCACAAAAATTGTTAACCCGGTGAGCAGCGTAACAAAGGCCGAAAATTTCGTCGTTAATCTCATCCTTGTGTTAACTCCGATAGTGAGGAAGCGGGCATACTAGCAAATCAGATTTATCTCGCAATTTATTGCGCTTCATCGGCTTTGCTTTTCCATTAGCGAGTATAGTCTTCAGAAATTATTTTCCAATCCATCATGCACATGAGGACCACTTATGCAGGCGTTACTTTTAGAACAGCAGGACGGCAAAACTCTCGCATCAGTACAGACTCTGGACGAAAGTCGCCTGCCGGAGGGCGATGTCACGGTCGATGTTCACTGGTCGAGCCTGAACTATAAAGATGCGCTGGCGATTACCGGTAAGGGAAAAATCATCCGTAATTTTCCGATGATTCCTGGGATCGATTTTGCCGGAACTGTACGCACCAGCGAAGATCCGCGTTTTCATGCCGGTCAGGAGGTGTTACTCACTGGCTGGGGCGTTGGTGAAAACCACTGGGGTGGGCTGGCGGAGCAGGCGCGAGTGAAAGGTGACTGGCTGGTTGCCATGCCGCAAGGGCTGGACGCGCGTAAAGCAATGATTATCGGTACTGCCGGTTTTACCGCCATGCTGTGTGTGATGGCGCTGGAAGATGCCGGTGTTCGCCCGCAGGACGGGGAGATTGTCGTGACGGGTGCCAGTGGTGGCGTCGGCAGTACCGCCGTGGCGCTGCTGCATAAGTTGGGTTATCAGGTCGTTGCCGTTTCCGGTCGCGAAAGTACCCATGAATATCTGAAAAGTTTAGGTGCTAGCCGTGTTCTCCCTCGTGATGAGTTTGCCGAATCCCGTCCTCTGGAAAAACAAGTCTGGGCTGGGGCAATTGACACCGTTGGCGACAAAGTGCTGGCAAAAGTGCTGGCGCAAATGAATTACGGCGGCTGCGTGGCGGCCTGTGGTCTGGCGGGTGGTTTTACTCTGCCAACCACGGTCATGCCATTTATTCTGCGTAATGTCCGTTTGCAAGGGGTGGATTCAGTAATGACGCCACCAGAACGCCGCGCACAAGCCTGGCAGCGACTGGTCGCCGATTTACCGGAATCATTCTATACCCAGGCGGCAAAAGAGATATCTCTGTCAGAGGCACCGAACTTTGCCGAGGCCATCATTAATAACCAGATCCAGGGTCGCACGCTGGTGAAGGTTAACTAACCATTTAGCAAGGAATAATTAGAGAGGGAACTCATTTTGAAATCATTATTCAATCGGTTAACGGGAAAAGCGGTTAGCCGGACAGCTTTCGTCGAACATCTTGGTCAGGAAGTTGTACAACATCATCCAAACTGGAAAGTCATGATTTCGACTGACCATAAATTGATGCGCATTGATACGGGTCACCAAACGGTGGAAATCACCCTTGATGATGCCTACAAACGTTATCAAGCCGCACCAGACCCGCTGCAAGAAGTGGCTGCAGATATGCTGAAACAGCTTGCAGAAATGCTGCCGACCGGGCGCTGTATTGTTCCGGTGATTAAAGAAAAAGCCTGGCTGGATACCGTTCGCCAACAGCTTAGCCAGTATGAGTCTGATCCAGAGGTCCTCAACGCCTCGCTGGATTTTGCCTGGGAAGACTTTAACGATGAGTTAATTATCTTGTTTGCTGAAGATGGTAGCGAAACCATGCGCTATCTGATGCGCTACGAAGTGACCATTGACCGCGAAAAAGCCATCAGTAATTTGAAGCAAATATTGCCGTTATCTCCGCAGGGGGTACTTATGAGCCCAGTCTGATGCTCATTGACGATCTTTGGGTGCAATCACCCGATCCTGAATGCGGCGACCTGTTAGTGACCGTTCCCTCCAGAGGAAAACTGTTTTTCACCCACAATGATCAGCCAGCAAATCTCAGTGCATTACGACAGTTAACAGAACAATGCTTCCGTGAGGATGACCATCCTCTGACAACACAGATATTCATCCGCCGTAACGGTCACTTTTATCCCTGGGTAGAAACCTTGCATTAACGCAACCTCCGTCATGCTTGAAAAAGCTTGTCGGAGTATGTGATGAAAACTGCAAACTCACCGAAGCCGATTTTGCTACCAAATCGGCTTTTTTATTGTCAGGTGGCAAATTCTGAAAGCATCAGATAGCCGCACTGCCGCCTGACAAAACAGTTTACCTTCTGCAAAATGGGGGGAATAATCTGATTTTGTTTGACTAAAAATTAATCACTCGAACCTATTTAATGCTGAGCATTGTCAATCGGTTAATTTTGCGTGCTTTAGCATTCACATCTATCCAGACGATGCAGTGAAAATTGGGTAATCCCCAGCAACCGCTGCGTAATGTCGTCTATCTTGTCGCGATCCTGGCATCCCTACATTATTTGTGGTCTGTGAAGATTATCTCATTGCAGCCCCTCATCTTCGCAGGGCTGGCTTTACAGCTTTTCACCTTACGTTATAAGAAGTTCCGTCGATGATGGCGCTAATTTCGTGAATTGTGCGGCTTGTTGCAAATTACACGGTGTTGAAGGTTATTTACATGTTAGCTGTTGATTATCTTCCCTGATAAGACCAGTATTTAGCTGCCAATTGCTACGAAATCGTTATAATGTGCGACCTCGTCCTCCCTGACGCAGTTTTTGCGCTGCGGAAAAGGTGACATTGGCGCAACGAAGGTATATTTTGTTTTTTGCCGGAGGATAGCAGCAGATCGCTGCACAATGTCCGTCAAGTCTAACATTGACACTCTGGGGCAAAATAGACCGGCGTCCCGGCCTGCTGGAATTTATCGCTATGCATACAGCTGTCGGGGCATACGCTTTACAGACGGCGGTGAAACGCCTGTCACAATCACACTAAACAAAGAGTACGGAACCCACTCATGGATATTCGTAAGATTAAAAAACTGATCGAGCTGGTTGAAGAATCAGGCATCTCCGAACTGGAAATTTCTGAAGGCGAAGAGTCAGTACGCATTAGCCGTGCAGCTCCTGCCGCAAGTTTCCCTGTGATGCAACAAGCTTACGCTGCACCAATGATGCAGCAGCCAGCTCAATCTAACGCAGCCGCTCCGGCGACCGTTCCTTCCATGGAAGCGCCAGCAGCAGCGGAAATCAGTGGTCACATCGTACGTTCCCCGATGGTTGGTACTTTCTACCGCACCCCAAGCCCGGACGCAAAAGCGTTCATCGAAGTGGGTCAGAAAGTCAACGTGGGCGATACCCTGTGCATCGTTGAAGCCATGAAAATGATGAACCAGATCGAAGCGGACAAATCCGGTACCGTGAAAGCAATTCTGGTCGAAAGTGGACAACCGGTAGAATTTGACGAGCCGCTGGTCGTCATCGAGTAACGAGGCGAACATGCTGGATAAAATTGTTATTGCCAACCGCGGCGAGATTGCATTGCGTATTCTTCGTGCCTGTAAAGAACTGGGCATCAAGACTGTCGCTGTGCACTCCAGCGCGGATCGCGATCTAAAACACGTATTACTGGCAGATGAAACGGTCTGTATTGGCCCTGCTCCGTCAGTAAAAAGTTATCTGAACATCCCGGCAATCATCAGCGCCGCTGAAATCACCGGCGCAGTAGCAATCCATCCGGGTTACGGCTTCCTCTCCGAGAACGCCAACTTTGCCGAGCAGGTTGAACGCTCCGGCTTTATCTTCATTGGCCCGAAAGCAGAAACCATTCGCCTGATGGGCGACAAAGTATCCGCAATCGCGGCGATGAAAAAAGCGGGCGTCCCTTGCGTACCGGGTTCTGACGGCCCGCTGGGCGACGATATGGATAAAAACCGTGCCATTGCTAAACGCATTGGTTATCCGGTGATTATCAAAGCCTCCGGCGGCGGCGGCGGTCGCGGTATGCGCGTAGTGCGCGGCGACGCTGAACTGGCACAATCCATCTCCATGACCCGTGCGGAAGCGAAAGCTGCTTTCAGCAACGATATGGTTTACATGGAGAAATACCTGGAAAATCCTCGCCACGTCGAGATTCAGGTACTGGCTGACGGTCAGGGCAACGCTATCTATCTGGCGGAACGTGACTGCTCCATGCAACGCCGCCACCAGAAAGTGGTCGAAGAAGCGCCAGCACCGGGCATTACCCCGGAACTGCGTCGCTACATCGGCGAACGTTGCGCTAAAGCGTGTGTTGATATCGGCTATCGCGGTGCAGGTACTTTCGAGTTCCTGTTCGAAAACGGCGAGTTCTATTTCATCGAAATGAACACCCGTATTCAGGTAGAACACCCGGTTACAGAAATGATCACCGGCGTTGACCTGATCAAAGAACAGCTGCGTATCGCTGCCGGTCAACCGCTGTCGATCAAGCAAGAAGAAGTTCACGTTCGCGGCCATGCGGTGGAATGTCGTATCAACGCCGAAGATCCGAACACCTTCCTGCCAAGTCCGGGCAAAATCACCCGTTTCCACGCACCTGGCGGTTTTGGCGTACGTTGGGAGTCTCATATCTACGCGGGCTACACCGTACCGCCGTACTATGACTCAATGATCGGTAAGCTGATTTGCTACGGTGAAAACCGTGACGTGGCGATTGCCCGCATGAAGAATGCGCTGCAGGAGCTGATCATCGACGGTATCAAAACCAACGTTGATCTGCAGATCCGCATCATGAATGACGAGAACTTCCAGCATGGTGGCACTAACATCCACTATCTGGAGAAAAAACTCGGTCTTCAGGAAAAATAAGACTGCTAAAGCGTCAAAAGGCCGGATTTTCCGGCCTTTTTTATTACTGGGGATCGACAACCCCCATAAGGTACAATCCCCGCTTTCTTCACCCATCAGGGACAAAAAATGGACACTCGTTTTGTTCAGGCCCATAAAGAGGCGCGCTGGGCGCTGGGGCTGACCCTTTTGTATCTGGCAGTTTGGTTAGTAGCCGCTTACTTATCTGGCGTTGCCCCCGGTTTTACCGGCTTTCCGCGCTGGTTTGAGATGGCCTGCATCCTGACGCCGCTGCTGTTTATTGGACTGTGCTGGGCGATGGTGAAATTTATCTATCGCGATATCCCACTGGAGGATGACGATGCAGCTTGAAGTAATTCTACCGCTGGTCGCCTATCTGGTGGTGGTGTTCGGTATCTCGGTTTATGCGATGCGTAAACGGAGCACCGGCACCTTCCTTAATGAGTATTTCCTCGGCAGCCGCTCTATGGGCGGTATTGTGCTGGCGATGACGCTCACCGCGACCTATATCAGTGCCAGTTCGTTTATCGGCGGGCCAGGAGCTGCTTATAAATACGGGCTGGGCTGGGTATTGCTGGCGATGATTCAGCTTCCTGCAGTCTGGCTTTCACTCGGTATTCTCGGCAAGAAGTTTGCGATTCTTGCGCGCCGCTACAATGCAGTGACGCTGAACGATATGCTGTTTGCCCGCTACCAGAGTCGTCTTCTGGTGTGGCTGGCGAGTTTGAGTTTGCTGGTTGCGTTCGTTGGTGCGATGACCGTGCAGTTTATCGGCGGTGCGCGCCTGCTGGAAACCGCGGCGGGTATTCCTTATGAAACCGGGCTGCTGATTTTTGGTATCAGCATTGCGTTATATACCGCCTTTGGTGGCTTTCGCGCCAGCGTGCTGAACGACACCATGCAAGGGCTTGTGATGCTGATTGGCACCGTTGTGCTGCTTATTGGCGTAGTACATGCCGCTGGCGGCTTAAGTAACGCAGTACAGACCTTGCAAACCATCGATCCGCAACTGGTTACGCCACAAGGCGCTGACGATATTCTGTCGCCTGCCTTTATGACGTCGTTCTGGGTACTGGTGTGTTTTGGCGTGATTGGCCTGCCGCATACTGCGGTGCGCTGTATCTCTTATAAAGACAGCAAAGCCGTACATCGGGGGATCATCATCGGTACGATTGTGGTCGCAATTCTGATGTTCGGTATGCACCTGGCCGGAGCGTTAGGTCGGGCGGTGATCCCCGATCTCACCGTACCGGACCTGGTGATCCCAACGTTAATGGTAAAAGTGCTGCCACCGTTTGCTGCCGGGATCTTCCTGGCTGCACCGATGGCTGCGATCATGTCGACAATTAACGCCCAACTGCTGCAAAGTTCCGCTACGATCATTAAAGATCTCTATCTGAATATCCGTCCGGATCAAATGCAAAACGAGACGCGTCTGAAGCGGATGTCGGCGGTAATTACGTTAGTTCTCGGCGCGTTGCTGCTGCTTGCCGCCTGGAAGCCGCCAGAAATGATCATCTGGCTGAATTTGTTGGCCTTCGGTGGGCTGGAAGCCGTTTTCCTGTGGCCGCTGGTGCTGGGTCTTTACTGGGAACGCGCCAACGCCAAAGGCGCGCTAAGTGCGATGATCGTTGGCGGCGTGCTGTATGCCGTACTCGCGACGCTGAATATTCAGTACCTGGGCTTCCACCCTATCGTGCCCTCGTTACTACTAAGTTTGCTGGCTTTCCTGGTCGGAAACCGTTTCGGTACATCCGTCCCGCAAGCTACCGTTTTGACTACTGATAAATAAAGAGTTTTGCCATGCCTTGGATCCAACTGAAACTGAACACCACCGGCGCGAACGCGGAAGATCTTAGCGATGCGCTGATGGAAGCGGGTGCCGTTTCTATCACTTTTCAGGATACCCACGATACGCCAGTATTTGAACCGCTGCCGGGCGAAACGCGCCTGTGGGGCGACACCGATGTGATTGGTCTGTTCGACGCTGAAACCGATATGAACGACGTGGTGGCGATTCTGGAAAACCATCCGCTGCTCGGCGCAGGCTTCGCGCATAAAATCGAACAACTAGAAGATAAAGACTGGGAGCGCGAATGGATGGATAATTTCCACCCGATGCGCTTTGGTGAACGACTGTGGATCTGCCCTAGCTGGCGTGATGTGCCGGACGAAAACGCCGTCAACGTGATGTTAGATCCAGGGCTGGCGTTTGGTACGGGTACCCATCCAACCACCTCTCTGTGCCTGCAATGGCTCGACAGCCTCGATTTAACCGGTAAAACAGTCATCGACTTTGGCTGTGGTTCCGGCATTCTGGCGATCGCGGCGCTGAAACTGGGTGCAGCAAAAGCCATTGGTATTGATATCGATCCGCAGGCGATTCAGGCCAGCCGCGATAACGCCGAACGTAATGGCGTTTCTGACCGTCTGGAACTCTACTTACCGAAAGATCAGCCAGAAGAAATGAAAGCCGACGTGGTGGTCGCTAACATCCTTGCAGGCCCATTACGTGAACTGGCACCGTTAATCAGCGTCCTGCCGGTTTCAGGCGGTTTGCTGGGCCTTTCCGGTATTCTGGCAAGCCAGGCAGAGAGCGTTTGTGAAGCTTATGCCGATAGCTTCGCACTGGACCCGGTCGTGGAAAAAGAAGAGTGGTGCCGTATTACCGGTCGTAAGAATTAACCTTCGCATCGCCGTAGGGTGACGCGGGGCGAAGTGCGAGCAAGCTCACAAAAGGCACGTAAATTTGCCGATTATTTACGCAAATTTGCGTGCCAAAATTTTCATTCATAAAGAAAAATTGAGAACTTACTCAAATTTCTTTGAGTGTAAATTTTAGTCACTATTTTCTAATATGATGATTTTTATGAGTAATTATCGCACCACGCTCATTTTAAATGCAAATCTTTGATCCATCTCAGAGGATTGGTCAAAGTTTGGCCTTTCATCTCGTGCAAAAAATGCGTAATATACGCCGCCTTGCAGTCACAGTATGGTCATTTCTTAACTCATGCGCATCGGACAATATCAGCTCAGAAATCGCCTGATCGCAGCGCCCATGGCTGGCATTACAGACAGACCTTTTCGGACGTTGTGCTACGAGATGGGAGCCGGATTGACAGTATCCGAGATGATGTCTTCTAACCCACAGGTTTGGGAAAGCGACAAATCTCGTTTACGGATGGTGCACATTGATGAACCCGGTATTCGCACCGTGCAAATTGCTGGTAGCGATCCGAAAGAAATGGCAGATGCAGCACGTATTAACGTGGAAAGCGGTGCCCAGATTATTGATATCAATATGGGTTGCCCGGCTAAAAAAGTGAATCGCAAGCTCGCAGGTTCAGCCCTCTTGCAGTACCCGGATGTCGTTAAATCGATCCTTACCGAGGTCGTCAATGCAGTGGACGTTCCTGTTACCCTGAAGATTCGCACCGGCTGGGCACCGGAACACCGTAACTGCGAAGAGATTGCCCAACTGGCTGAAGACTGTGGCATTCAGGCTCTGACCATTCATGGCCGTACACGCGCCTGTTTGTTCAATGGAGAAGCTGAGTACGACAGTATTCGGGCAGTTAAGCAGAAAGTTTCCATTCCGGTTATCGCGAATGGCGACATTACTGACCCGCTTAAAGCCAGAGCTGTGCTCGACTATACAGGGGCGGATGCCCTGATGATAGGCCGCGCAGCTCAGGGAAGACCCTGGATCTTTCGGGAAATCCAGCATTATCTGGACACTGGGGAGTTGCTGCCCCCGCTGCCTTTGGCAGAGGTTAAGCGCTTGCTTTGCGCGCACGTTCGGGAACTGCATGACTTTTATGGTCCGGCAAAAGGGTACCGAATTGCACGTAAACACGTTTCCTGGTATCTCCAGGAACACGCTCCAAATGACCAGTTTCGGCGCACATTCAACGCCATTGAGGATGCCAGCGAACAGCTGGAGGCGTTGGAGGCATACTTCGAAAATTTTGCGTAAACAGAAATAAAGAGCTGACAGAACTATGTTCGAACAACGCGTAAATTCTGACGTACTGACCGTTTCTACCGTTAACTCTCAGGATCAGGTAACCCAAAAACCCCTGCGTGACTCGGTTAAACAGGCACTGAAGAACTATTTTGCTCAACTGAATGGTCAGGATGTGAATGACCTCTATGAGCTGGTACTGGCTGAAGTAGAACAGCCCCTGTTGGACATGGTGATGCAATACACCCGTGGTAACCAGACCCGTGCTGCGCTGATGATGGGCATCAACCGTGGTACGCTGCGTAAAAAATTGAAAAAATACGGCATGAACTAATTCAGGTTAGCTAAATGCTTGATTAAAAAGGCGCTACTCGGCATGGGGAAGCGCCTTTTTTATAGGTGTCACAAAGGGAGTGACCATGAGAACAGGATGTGAACCGACCCGGTTTGGTAATGAAGCTAAGACCATTATTCACGGTGATGCCCTTGCCGAACTTAAAAAGCTACCTACTGAAAGCGTCGATCTGATCTTTGCCGACCCACCGTATAACATCGGTAAAAATTTTGATGGTCTGATCGAAGCCTGGAAAGAAGATCTGTTTATCGACTGGCTGTTTGAAGTGATTGCAGAGTGCCACCGCGTTCTGAAAAAGCAGGGCAGCATGTACATTATGAACAGTACGGAAAACATGCCCTTTATCGATCTCCAGTGCCGCAAGCTTTTTACCATCAAAAGTCGCATCGTCTGGTCATATGACAGTTCTGGAGTACAGGCGAAAAAACACTACGGCTCCATGTACGAACCCATCCTGATGATGGTGAAAGACGCAAAGAACTACACATTCAACGGTGATGCTATTCTGGTAGAAGCCAAAACCGGATCGCAGCGCGCGTTGATCGATTATCGCAAAAATCCTCCACAGCCATACAATCATCAAAAAGTACCGGGTAACGTCTGGGATTTTCCGCGCGTGCGTTATTTAATGGATGAATATGAGAACCACCCGACGCAAAAACCGGAAGCCTTACTGAAACGCATTATTCTCGCCTCTTCCAACCCAGGCGATATCGTTCTCGACCCGTTTGCCGGTAGCTTTACTACCGGTGCCGTAGCCATCGCCAGCGGACGAAAATTCATTGGTATTGAGATCAACAGCGAGTACATCAAAATGGGGCTTCGACGGCTGGATGTCGCGTCGCATTACTCCGCGGAAGAACTGGCGAAAGTGAAAAAAAGAAAGACGGGCAACCGGTCAAAACGATGCCGGGTTAGCGAAGTTGACCCCGATCTCATTGCAAAGTAAAGGAAGTGTAAGCCTGGTTTTCAGATTATTCATTTCGTGTATATTTCCTGCCAGACTTGGTTAAACATGCACAGGCTCAGGTAATGATTCGCAAGTATTGGTGGCTCGTCGTTTTCGCTGTCTTCGTTTTTCTGTTTGATACTTTACTGATGCAGTGGATTGAACTGCTGGCAACAGAAACAGACAAATGCCGTAATATGAACTCAGTTAATCCACTAAAACTGGTTAACTGTGACGAACTGAATTTTCAGGACAGAATGTGAATTTACATGACACTTAATTCATTCGTTTGATGAATTAATTTCGTTATGTTTTCATCTGGCATGAACATTCTTAATACGTTATCGACCAGCGCGGGTGCTTGTTTATAAAGATCATAACCCGCCATATTCATTAACCAGTTTTGAACAATTCCGCTGAAGGCACCATCAATAATAATCATCACAACATCTAAATCGAGGTTATTTGCTACACAACCTTGTTGCTGACACGCCTGCAATACTTCGCGGAGAGTCTGCGGATTAAAGCCCATCTTTTCGCGTATCACTCCCTCGGCCAGCATCTCATCATTAAATTCACATTTGTGATATAAGATTTTCAGCAACGCCTGCTGGCGGGGAATTTTGGCAATATATTGCAAGCCGACAATCAATTTTTCACGCAATTGTTGAAACGGGTCATGCTCTAATCCAGCCGTCAAGTGTTCCTGGATTAACTCCCGCAATGAAGGCTGTTGCAACCACATCTCATTAAACAGTTGGGTCTTGTTCTCGAAGTGCCAGTAGATAGCGCCACGCGTAACGTTAGCGGCATCGGCAATGTCGTTGAGCGTCGTCTTGCTTACGCCATGTTGCGCAAACTGGGCGATGGCAGTTTCAATCAGTTCTTGCCGGGTCTTCAGAGCTTCGGCTTTGGTTCTTTTTGCCATGATTAATTATTCAGGAAATAAATATATTCGACACAGGGTGAGAAAATATCGAAGGTTAATCTATCATCTAATGTGTATTTATACGAGAGGGTAACATTGAGTTGCTATAAATCGTCAAATAAATAATATATATTATTTACCTAAAATACATTCGCCACATGAATATATATTTCAATTTACGAGATTTTAATTCTGCCTCTTTCAACCCGCGTCAAAATAAAACAGTAGAATATTAATCTTTTTTGTGTTTATGTGCCTTGAGACGCCAGTATTCATAACTATTCCTTACATCGACGAATGATAATTTGTAGGATAGCAAACTGTATTTTTCTTTCTGCGAGTTAACGCGTTGCCTTTCTGGGTAAATAACGCGCTTTTGGTTTTTTGAGGAATAGTAATGACGAAACATGCCAGGTTTTTCCTCCTGCCCTCCTTTATTCTGATCTCCGCGGCTTTAATCGCCGGTTGTAACGATAAGGGAGAAGAGAAAGCTCACGTCGGTGAACCGCAGGTTACCGTTCATATTGTGAAAACGGCCCCGTTAGAAGTTAAGACTGAATTACCAGGCCGCACCAATGCTTACCGTATAGCCGAAGTTCGCCCACAGGTTAGCGGGATCGTACTGAATCGTAATTTCACTGAAGGCAGCGATGTACAAGCAGGCCAGTCCCTGTACCAGATCGATCCCGCGACCTATCAGGCAAATTATGACAGCGCGAAAGGCGAACTGGCGAAAAGTGAAGCCGCCGCCGCCATCGCGCATTTGACGGTAAAACGTTACGTTCCGCTCGTGGGTACGAAATACATCAGCCAGCAGGAGTACGACCAGGCCATTGCTGATGCTCGCCAGGCCGATGCCGCCGTGATTGCCGCAAAAGCCACAGTCGAAAGCGCTCGCATCAATCTCGCTTATACCAAAGTGACTGCGCCAATTAGCGGACGTATCGGCAAATCGACCGTGACCGAAGGCGCTCTTGTCACTAATGGGCAAACGACTGAACTGGCGACTGTCCAGCAGCTCGATCCTATCTACGTTGATGTGACCCAATCCAGCAACGATTTTATGAGGCTGAAGCAATCCGTAGAGCAAGGAAATTTGCATAAGGAAAACGCCACCAGCAACGTAGAGTTGGTCATGGAAAACGGTCAAACCTATCCCCTGAAAGGTACGCTGCAATTCTCTGATGTGACCGTTGATGAAAGCACCGGCTCCATAACCCTACGTGCTGTCTTCCCTAACCCGCAACATACGCTTTTGCCGGGTATGTTTGTGCGTGCACGGATTGATGAAGGCGTCCAACCTGACGCCATTCTTATCCCGCAACAAGGCGTTAGCCGCACACCGCGTGGTGATGCAACCGTGCTGATTGTTAACGATAAAAGTCAGGTGGAAGCGCGCCCTGTCGTTGCCAGTCAGGCGATTGGCGATAAATGGTTGATTAGCGAAGGTCTGAAATCTGGCGATCAAGTCATTGTCAGCGGCCTGCAAAAAGCGCGTCCGGGAGAGCAGGTTAAAGCCACTACCGATACCCCCGCAGATACTGCATCGAAGTAAGGTAATCTGACATGGCAAACTTTTTTATTCGACGACCGATATTTGCATGGGTGCTGGCCATTATTCTGATGATGGCGGGCGCACTGGCGATCCTACAATTGCCCGTCGCTCAGTATCCAACCATTGCACCGCCTGCGGTTTCTGTTTCGGCAAACTATCCAGGTGCTGATGCGCAGACCGTGCAGGATACGGTGACGCAGGTTATCGAACAGAATATGAATGGTATCGATAACCTGATGTATATGTCCTCCACCAGCGATTCCGCCGGTAGCGTGACAATTACCCTTACCTTCCAGTCCGGGACCGATCCTGATATCGCGCAAGTGCAGGTGCAGAACAAACTCCAGCTCGCCACGCCGTTGCTGCCGCAGGAAGTTCAGCAGCAGGGGATCAGTGTTGAAAAGTCCAGTAGCAGCTATTTGATGGTGGCGGGCTTTGTCTCTGATAACCCAGACACCACACAGGACGATATCTCGGACTATGTGGCTTCTAACGTTAAAGATACGCTTAGCCGTCTGAATGGCGTCGGTGACGTACAGCTTTTCGGCGCACAGTATGCGATGCGTATCTGGCTGGACGCCGATCTGCTAAACAAATATAAACTGACACCGGTTGATGTGATTAACCAGTTGAAGGTACAGAACGATCAGATCGCTGCCGGACAGTTGGGCGGAACGCCAGCGTTACCAGGGCAACAGTTGAATGCCTCGATTATTGCTCAGACGCGGTTAAAAAATCCGGAAGAATTCGGCAAAGTGACCCTGCGCGTAAACAGTGACGGCTCGGTGGTGCGTCTGAAAGATGTCGCACGGGTTGAACTTGGCGGTGAAAACTATAACGTTATCGCTCGCATCAACGGAAAACCGGCGGCGGGCCTGGGGATTAAGCTGGCAACCGGCGCGAATGCTCTCGATACCGCGAAAGCCATTAAGGCAAAACTGGCGGAATTACAGCCATTCTTCCCGCAGGGAATGAAGGTTCTCTACCCTTATGACACCACGCCATTCGTCCAGCTTTCTATTCACGAAGTGGTAAAAACGCTGTTCGAAGCCATTATGCTGGTGTTCCTGGTGATGTATCTGTTCTTGCAGAATATGCGAGCAACGCTGATCCCCACCATTGCGGTACCCGTGGTGTTGTTAGGGACGTTTGCCATCCTCGCCGCTTTTGGTTACTCCATCAACACACTAACGATGTTCGGGATGGTGCTTGCCATCGGGCTGCTCGTCGATGATGCGATAGTGGTGGTGGAGAACGTCGAGCGCGTGATGATGGAGGATAAGCTCCCGCCAAAAGAAGCGACGGAAAAATCAATGTCGCAAATTCAGGGCGCACTGGTGGGTATCGCGATGGTGCTGTCAGCGGTATTTATTCCGATGGCATTCTTCGGCGGTTCTACTGGGGCAATTTATCGCCAGTTCTCTATCACCATCGTTTCGGCAATGGCGCTTTCTGTTCTGGTGGCATTGATTCTTACCCCTGCGTTATGTGCAACGCTGCTTAAACCCGTCTCTGCTGAGCATCACGAAAATAAGGGCGGTTTCTTCGGCTGGTTTAATACCACCTTCGATCATAGCGTTAACCACTACACCAACAGCGTCGGCAAAATCCTCGGTTCCACAGGACGATATTTACTGATCTATGCGCTGATTGTTGCAGGAATGGTGGTGTTGTTTTTACGTCTTCCGTCTTCCTTCTTACCTGAAGAGGATCAGGGTGTCTTTCTGACCATGATTCAGTTACCCGCTGGCGCGACGCAAGAGCGGACGCAAAAAGTGTTGGATCAAGTGACGGATTACTATCTGAAAAACGAGAAAGCGAACGTTGAAAGTGTCTTTACGGTTAACGGCTTTAGCTTCAGCGGCCAGGCACAAAACGCCGGTATGGCCTTCGTCAGTCTGAAACCGTGGGAAGAGCGTAATGGTGATGAAAACAGTGCGGAAGCGGTAATCCATCGTGCCAAAATGGAATTGGGCAAGATCCGCGACGGTTTTGTCATTCCATTCAATATGCCAGCCATTGTTGAACTGGGCACGGCAACGGGTTTCGACTTTGAGTTAATTGATCAGGCTGGGCTGGGTCACGATGCCCTAACCCAGGCCCGTAACCAGTTGCTTGGTATGGCTGCGCAACATCCTGCCAGCTTAGTCAGCGTGCGTCCTAATGGCCTGGAAGACACCGCGCAGTTTAAACTGGAAGTTGACCAGGAAAAGGCGCAGGCATTAGGTGTTTCACTTTCTGACATCAATCAGACCATTTCAACGGCGCTGGGTGGGACTTACGTTAACGACTTCATCGACCGTGGTCGTGTGAAAAAGGTGTATGTTCAGGCGGATGCCAAATTCCGTATGCTGCCAGAAGATGTCGATAAACTTTATGTCCGCAGCGCCAACGGCGAAATGGTGCCATTCTCTGCCTTTACCACTTCACATTGGGTGTATGGCTCTCCGCGACTGGAACGCTACAACGGTCTGCCGTCAATGGAGATTCAGGGGGAAGCCGCGCCAGGAACCAGTTCCGGCGATGCCATGGCGTTGATGGAAAACCTTGCGTCAAAATTACCTGCGGGCATTGGTTATGACTGGACGGGTATGTCGTATCAGGAACGCTTATCGGGAAACCAGGCTCCCGCTCTGGTAGCAATTTCCTTTGTGGTTGTTTTCCTGTGCCTTGCTGCACTCTATGAAAGCTGGTCAATTCCTGTCTCGGTTATGTTGGTCGTGCCGTTAGGGATTGTCGGCGTGCTGCTGGCGGCGACACTCTTTAATCAAAAAAATGACGTCTACTTTATGGTGGGCTTGCTAACGACAATTGGCTTGTCGGCCAAAAACGCTATTTTGATTGTTGAGTTCGCTAAAGATCTCATGGAGAAAGAGGGTAAAGGTGTTGTTGAAGCGACACTGATGGCAGTACGTATGCGTCTGCGTCCTATCCTGATGACCTCTCTCGCCTTTATTCTCGGCGTATTACCGCTAGCTATCAGTAACGGTGCCGGCAGTGGCGCGCAGAACGCAGTGGGTATCGGGGTAATGGGAGGAATGGTCTCTGCAACGTTGCTGGCAATCTTCTTCGTACCGGTGTTCTTTGTGGTGATCCGCCGTTGCTTTAAAGGATAAATCTGAAACATAAAGGCGCTTTCGGGTGCCTTTGTTATTTTCAGTGAAACCCATAAAAATTAATAAGATATTCTTTTGCTCACTCTTTAAAAGCTTTCTATAGTTCCCGCTCCCTTCACTATTTTTACAATTCACATAATTTGTCATTATTCATTCCGCAAGATTTATAACCTCCGGTGATAAAATGGCATTCAGCTCGTTAATAAGAGAGTTAACTTATTAAACGTTAGCGTTTATTACTGAGGTAACACCATGAAAAGATTAATTCCTGTGGCATTGCTCACCGCATTGCTGGCGGGCTGTGCTCACGATTCGCCCTGCGTTCCGGTTTATGACGATCAGGGGCGTCTGGTTCACACCAATACCTGTATGAAAGGCACAACTCAGGATAACTGGGAAACGGCTGGAGCTATTGCTGGCGGAGCAGCAGCTGTTGCTGGCCTGACGATGGGGATCATCGCTCTGTCGAAATAACTGAACAGGGCGCGAAGTTTCGCGCTCTGTTTAACGATACAGTATCTTTACATAAGATAAAATATTGCTATATTCTGCTGGCTAATTCTCTGCTGATTTAGCATGTTATATCGCGTTATTTCGCTGCTTTCGAAATAACGCATCAATTTAACTTTCACACTTCTCACCAGAAATATACTCACGCTAACAATCATTATTCTGCTTAGTAAAACACGCGTAAATATTTTGCGCCAAAATGTGGCGCATGTTTCATTTTCGCACCATTGCGGGGCGCTGTTTTTATTATTTCCTGTCTACACTCAGCTTATTGCGACGCGAAATCGTGCGCAAAAGCTGGCACTACTTTTGCTTATAAGAGGATGGCCACAGACAGGTAAAAGACGTTTCCCAAACGTCCTATAACGATAATTTTCGCCTCACAGGAAGCATTATGAAAAAGATGATGATAGCCACACTGGCTGCCGCCAGCGTGCTGCTTGCCGTTGCAAATCAGGCGCATGCTGGCGCGACGCTTGATGCCGTACAGAAAAAAGGTTTTGTGCAATGCGGGATCAGTGATGGATTACCTGGGTTCTCTTATGCCGATGCTGACGGTAAATTTTCAGGTATTGATGTTGATATTTGTCGTGGTGTTGCCGCTGCTGTATTTGGTGACGACACGAAAGTGAAATATACCCCACTCACAGCAAAAGAACGCTTCACGGCTTTACAGTCAGGGGAAGTGGATTTGCTCTCCCGTAATACGACCTGGACTTCATCTCGCGACGCCGGGATGGGAATGGCATTTACTGGCGTCACTTATTACGACGGCATTGGCTTCCTGACGCACGATAAAGCGGGGCTAAAAAGCGCGAAAGAACTGGATGGCGCTACCGTCTGTATTCAGGCGGGTACTGATACCGAACTCAACGTTGCCGACTATTTCAAGGCAAACAATATGAAGTACACACCGGTGACTTTCGATCGCTCTGACGAATCAGCGAAGGCACTGGAATCTGGTCGCTGCGATACGCTGGCCTCGGATCAGTCGCAACTGTATGCCCTGCGCATCAAATTAAGCAACCCAGCTGAATGGATTGTCTTACCGGAGGTTATCTCTAAAGAACCGCTTGGGCCGGTAGTTCGTCGTGGCGATGATGAATGGTTCTCGATTGTACGCTGGACGCTTTTCGCCATGCTGAATGCTGAAGAGATGGGCATCAATTCCCAGAACGTTGATGAAAAAGCGGCTAATCCAGCAACGCCTGATATGGCACATCTGCTGGGTAAAGAAAGCGATTACGGCAAGGATCTGAAGTTGGATAATAAATGGGCCTATAACATCATCAAACAGGTGGGTAACTACTCGGAAATTTTTGAGCGTAACGTAGGTTCAGAAAGCCCGCTGAAAATTAAACGTGGGCAAAATAATCTCTGGAATAACGGCGGTATTCAGTACGCACCGCCCGTGCGTTAAGTCGGTGTGAGGTAACGAGCGTCGCGACGGCGGCGCTCTCTTCAGCGTTATGCTTTCCGAGGTTTCTATGTCTCATCGCCGCTCAACCGTTAAAGGCTCACTCTCCTTTGCCAACCCTACGGTTCGTGCCTGGTTATTCCAGATCCTTGCCGTTGTTGCTGTTGTCGGCATTGTTGGTTGGTTATTTCACAACACTGTAACGAATCTCAATAATCGTGGCATTACTTCAGGTTTTGCCTTTCTGGATCGCGGCGCTGGCTTCGGTATTGTCCAGCATTTGATCGATTACCAGCAGGGCGACACCTACGGACGCGTTTTTATTGTCGGCTTACTCAATACGCTACTGGTTTCTGCATTGTGTATTGTGTTCGCTTCTGTTTTGGGCTTCTTTATCGGTCTGGCGAGACTTTCGGATAACTGGCTGCTACGAAAGCTTTCCACAATTTATATTGAGATCTTCCGTAATATTCCCCCGCTGCTGCAAATCTTCTTCTGGTACTTTGCCGTGTTGCGCAATTTGCCCGGACCACGCCAGGCTGTGAGCGCGTTTGATCTGGCCTTTTTGAGCAATCGTGGGCTTTATATTCCGTCACCGCAGCTGGGAGACGGATTTATTGCGTTTATCCTGGCTGTTGTTATGGCTATAGTCCTTTCTGTTGGGCTATTCCGCTTTAATAAAACATACCAGATAAAGACCGGACAACTGCGCCGCACCTGGCCGATCGCCGCAGTGTTGATCATTGGTTTGCCTTTACTGGCGCAATGGCTTTTTGGCGCAGCACTACACTGGGATGTCCCAGCCCTACGAGGCTTTAACTTCCGCGGCGGGATGGTTTTAATTCCTGAACTGGCAGCCTTAACGCTGGCACTTTCGGTTTATACCTCTGCATTTATCGCCGAGATTATCCGCGCTGGGATCCAGGCAGTGCCTTATGGTCAACATGAAGCGGCTCGGTCACTGGGATTACCCAACCCGGTTACGCTACGCCAGGTCATTATTCCCCAGGCATTGCGGGTGATTATTCCACCGTTAACCAGCCAGTATCTCAACATCGTCAAAAACTCCTCTCTTGCCGCCGCTATTGGCTATCCCGATATGGTTTCGCTGTTTGCCGGCACCGTGCTGAATCAGACGGGGCAAGCCATCGAGACGATAGCCATGACCATGTCGGTCTATCTGATTATCAGCCTGACTATCTCGCTGCTGATGAATATCTATAACCGCCGCATCGCGATCGTTGAACGCTAAGGAGTCATGATGACAAAAGTATTGCTGTCTCATCCCCCGCGCCCGGCGAGCCATAACTCAAACCGCGCGATGGTGTGGGTGCGAAAAAATCTGTTCTCCAGCTGGAGCAATAGCCTGCTGACTATTGGCTGCATATGGTTGATGTGGGAACTGATCCCACCGTTGCTGAACTGGGCATTTTTGCAGGCTAACTGGGTTGGCTCAACGCGTGCCGACTGCACAAAAGCCGGTGCCTGTTGGGTCTTCATCCACGAACGATTTGGTCAGTTTATGTATGGGCTTTACCCACACGACCAACGCTGGCGAATTAACCTCGCATTACTGATTGGGCTTGTGTCGATCGCACCAATGTTCTGGAAAATACTCCCGCATCGCGGTCGCTATATTGCGGCCTGGGCGGTGATTTACCCACTGATTGTCTGGTGGCTGATGTATGGCGGTTTTTTTGCTCTTGAGCGGGTTGAAACCCGGCAATGGGGCGGGCTGACGCTAACTTTAATTATTGCATCAGTTGGGATTGCGGGGGCGCTACCGTGGGGGATCTTACTGGCGTTAGGTCGCCGCTCCCATATGCCGATTGTGCGTATCTTATCGGTCATTTTTATCGAGTTCTGGCGCGGCGTACCGTTGATTACCGTATTGTTTATGTCTTCGGTCATGCTGCCGTTGTTTATGGCAGAAGGCACCAGTATCGACAAACTGATCCGCGCGCTGGTTGGCGTGATCCTGTTTCAGTCAGCATATGTTGCGGAAGTCGTGCGAGGCGGATTACAGGCACTGCCTAAAGGGCAGTATGAAGCGGCAGAGTCGCTGGCGTTGGGTTACTGGAAAACTCAGGGGCTGGTTATTCTGCCACAGGCGTTGAAGCTGGTAATTCCTGGGCTGGTAAATACCATCATCGCACTCTTCAAAGATACCAGCCTGGTGATCATTATCGGGTTGTTCGATCTTTTCAGTAGCGTTCAGCAGGCAACCGTTGATCCCGCCTGGTTGGGTATGTCGACGGAAGGGTATGTTTTCGCCGCGCTGATCTACTGGATCTTCTGTTTCAGCATGTCGCGCTATAGCCAGCATCTGGAAAAACGTTTTAACACCGGGCGTACACCGCATTGAGGACACTATGAGCCAAATTTTACTGCAACCTGCTAACGCGATGATTACGCTGGAAAACGTCAATAAATGGTATGGACAATTCCATGTTTTGAAAAATATAAATTTAACCGTGCAACCGGGAGAACGGATCGTTCTGTGTGGCCCTTCAGGTTCCGGTAAATCGACAACCATTCGTTGTATTAATCATCTGGAAGAACATCAACAGGGACGGATCGTGGTAGATGGCATCGAACTTAATGAAGATATCCGCAATATTGAGCGCGTCAGGCAGGAAGTGGGAATGGTCTTTCAGCATTTCAATCTCTTCCCTCATCTGACCGTTCTACAGAACTGTACCCTGGCACCGATTTGGGTACGCAAGATGCCTAAGAAAGAGGCTGAAGATCTGGCGGTGCATTACCTCGAGCGGGTGAGAATTGCCGAACATGCGCATAAGTTTCCCGGACAGATTTCAGGTGGTCAGCAGCAACGCGTTGCCATTGCGCGTTCGCTGTGTATGAAGCCGAAAATTATGTTGTTTGATGAGCCAACGTCGGCGCTCGATCCTGAGATGGTGAAAGAGGTGCTGGATACGATGATTGGGCTGGCGCAGTCGGGTATGACAATGCTGTGTGTAACACATGAGATGGGGTTTGCACGAACCGTCGCTGACCGGGTGATTTTTATGGATCGTGGGGAGATAGTGGAACAAGCTGCACCTGATGAGTTTTTTGCGCATCCTAAATCAGAGCGTACGAGGGCATTTTTATCGCAGGTAATCCATTAATTGAATGTTAGTTCGAAAAGCAAAAAGGCCATCCTTTCGGATGGCCTTTCGCTTGATTTGATGTCTGGCAGTTTATGGCGGGCGTCCTGCCCGCCACCCTCCGGGCCGTTGCTTCGCAACGTTCAAATCCGCTCCCGGCGGATTTGTCCTGGTTGGGAGAGTGTTCACCGACAAACAACAGATAAAACAAAAGGCTCAGTCGGAAGACTGGGCCTTTTGTTTTATTTGATGTCTGGCAGTTCCCTACTCTCGCATGGGGAGACCCCACACTACCATCGGCGCTACGGCGTTTCACTTCTGAGTTCGGCATGGGGTCAGGTGGGACCACCGCGCTACTGCCGCCAGACAAATTCTTTTCTAATCTGCCGAACTTTAACCTAAAAAGTGGTGCTGATACCCAGAGTCGAACTGGGGACCTCACCCTTACCAAGGGTGCGCTCTACCAACTGAGCCATATCAGCACGCTAAATTTGATGCCTGGCAGTTCCCTACTCTCGCATGGGGAAACCCCACACTACCATCGGCGCTACGGCGTTTCACTTCTGAGTTCGGCATGGGGTCAGGTGGGACCACCGCGCTACGGCCGCCAGGCAAATTCTGTTTTATCAGACCGCTTCTGCGTTCTGATTTAATCTGTATCAGGCTGAAAATCTTCTCTCATCCGCCAAAACAGCTTCGGCGTTGTAAGGTTAAGCCTCACGGTTCATTAGTACCGGTTAGCTCAACGCATCGCTGCGCTTACACACCCGGCCTATCAACGTCGTCGTCTTCAACGTTCCTTCAGGACTCTCAAGGAGTCAGGGAGAACTCATCTCGGGGCAAGTTTCGTGCTTAGATGCTTTCAGCACTTATCTCTTCCGCATTTAGCTACCGGGCAGTGCCATTGGCATGACAACCCGAACACCAGTGATGCGTCCACTCCGGTCCTCTCGTACTAGGAGCAGCCCCCCTCAGTTCTCCAGCGCCCACGGCAGATAGGGACCGAACTGTCTCACGACGTTCTAAACCCAGCTCGCGTACCACTTTAAATGGCGAACAGCCATACCCTTGGGACCTACTTCAGCCCCAGGATGTGATGAGCCGACATCGAGGTGCCAAACACCGCCGTCGATATGAACTCTTGGGCGGTATCAGCCTGTTATCCCCGGAGTACCTTTTATCCGTTGAGCGATGGCCCTTCCATTCAGAACCACCGGATCACTATGACCTGCTTTCGCACCTGCTCGCGCCGTCACGCTCGCAGTCAAGCTGGCTTATGCCATTGCACTAACCTCCTGATGTCCGACCAGGATTAGCCAACCTTCGTGCTCCTCCGTTACTCTTTAGGAGGAGACCGCCCCAGTCAAACTACCCACCAGACACTGTCCGCAACCCGGATTACGGGTCAACGTTAGAACATCAAACATTAAAGGGTGGTATTTCAAGGTCGGCTCCATGCAGACTGGCGTCCACACTTCAAAGCCTCCCACCTATCCTACACATCAAGGCTCAATGTTCAGTGTCAAGCTATAGTAAAGGTTCACGGGGTCTTTCCGTCTTGCCGCGGGTACACTGCATCTTCACAGCGAGTTCAATTTCACTGAGTCTCGGGTGGAGACAGCCTGGCCATCATTACGCCATTCGTGCAGGTCGGAACTTACCCGACAAGGAATTTCGCTACCTTAGGACCGTTATAGTTACGGCCGCCGTTTACCGGGGCTTCGATCAAGAGCTTCGCTTGCGCTGACCCCATCAATTAACCTTCCGGCACCGGGCAGGCGTCACACCGTATACGTCCACTTTCGTGTTTGCACAGTGCTGTGTTTTTAATAAACAGTTGCAGCCAGCTGGTATCTTCGACTGATTTCAGCTCCACGAGCAAGTCGCTTCACCTACATATCAGCGTGCCTTCTCCCGAAGTTACGGCACCATTTTGCCTAGTTCCTTCACCCGAGTTCTCTCAAGCGCCTTGGTATTCTCTACCTGACCACCTGTGTCGGTTTGGGGTACGATTTGATGTTACCTGATGCTTAGAGGCTTTTCCTGGAAGCAGGGCATTTGTTGCTTCAGCACCGTAGTGCCTCGTCATCACGCCTCAGCCTTGATTTTCCGGATTTGCCTGGAAAACCAGCCTACACGCTTAAACCGGGACAACCGTCGCCCGGCCAACATAGCCTTCTCCGTCCCCCCTTCGCAGTAACACCAAGTACAGGAATATTAACCTGTTTCCCATCGACTACGCCTTTCGGCCTCGCCTTAGGGGTCGACTCACCCTGCCCCGATTAACGTTGGACAGGAACCCTTGGTCTTCCGGCGAGCGGGCTTTTCACCCGCTTTATCGTTACTTATGTCAGCATTCGCACTTCTGATACCTCCAGCATGCCTCACAGCACACCTTCGCAGGCTTACAGAACGCTCCCCTACCCAACAACGCATCAGCGTCGCTGCCGCAGCTTCGGTGCATGGTTTAGCCCCGTTACATCTTCCGCGCAGGCCGACTCGACCAGTGAGCTATTACGCTTTCTTTAAATGATGGCTGCTTCTAAGCCAACATCCTGGCTGTCTGGGCCTTCCCACATCGTTTCCCACTTAACCATGACTTTGGGACCTTAGCTGGCGGTCTGGGTTGTTTCCCTCTTCACGACGGACGTTAGCACCCGCCGTGTGTCTCCCGTGATAACATTCTCCGGTATTCGCAGTTTGCATCGGGTTGGTAAGTCGGGATGACCCCCTTGCCGAAACAGTGCTCTACCCCCGGAGATGAATTCACGAGGCGCTACCTAAATAGCTTTCGGGGAGAACCAGCTATCTCCCGGTTTGATTGGCCTTTCACCCCCAGCCACAAGTCATCCGCTAATTTTTCAACATTAGTCGGTTCGGTCCTCCAGTTAGTGTTACCCAACCTTCAACCTGCCCATGGCTAGATCACCGGGTTTCGGGTCTATACCCTGCAACTTAACGCCCAGTTAAGACTCGGTTTCCCTTCGGCTCCCCTATTCGGTTAACCTTGCTACAGAATATAAGTCGCTGACCCATTATACAAAAGGTACGCAGTCACACGCCGAAGCGTGCTCCCACTGCTTGTACGTACACGGTTTCAGGTTCTTTTTCACTCCCCTCGCCGGGGTTCTTTTCGCCTTTCCCTCACGGTACTGGTTCACTATCGGTCAGTCAGGAGTATTTAGCCTTGGAGGATGGTCCCCCCATATTCAGACAGGATACCACGTGTCCCGCCCTACTCATCGAGCTCACAGCATGTGCATTTTTGTGTACGGGGCTGTCACCCTGTATCGCGCGCCTTTCCAGACGCTTCCACTAACACACACACTGATTCAGGCTCTGGGCTACTCCCCGTTCGCTCGCCGCTACTGGGGGAATCTCGGTTGATTTCTTTTCCTCGGGGTACTTAGATGTTTCAGTTCCCCCGGTTCGCCTCATTAACCTATGGATTCAGTTAATGATAGTGTGTCGAAACACACTGGGTTTCCCCATTCGGAAATCGCCGGTTATAACGGTTCATATCACCTTACCGACGCTTATCGCAGATTAGCACGTCCTTCATCGCCTCTGACTGCCAGGGCATCCACCGTGTACGCTTAGTCGCTTAACCTCACAACCCGAAGATGTTTCACTTCAGAGTTGCGAAAATTTGAGAGACTCACGAACAACTTTCGTTGTTCAGTGTTTCAATTTTCAGCTTGATCCAGATTTTTAAAGAGCAAAACTTCGCAGTGAACCTTTGCAGGTACACTCTGAAGTATTTTTTATTTAATCACTACAGAGATGGTGGAGCTATGCGGGATCGAACCGCAGACCTCCTGCGTGCAAAGCAGGCGCTCTCCCAGCTGAGCTATAGCCCCATAACATGTAGTTAAAACCTCTTCAAATTTGCCGTGCAAATTTGGTAGGCCTGAGTGGACTTGAACCACCGACCTCACCCTTATCAGGGGTGCGCTCTAACCACCTGAGCTACAAGCCTGTAGAGGTTTTACTGCTCATTTTCATCAGACAATCTGTGTGAGCACTGCAAAGTACGCTTCTTTAAGGTAAGGAGGTGATCCAACCGCAGGTTCCCCTACGGTTACCTTGTTACGACTTCACCCCAGTCATGAATCACAAAGTGGTAAGCGCCCTCCCGAAGGTTAAGTTACCTACTTCTTTTGCAACCCACTCCCATGGTGTGACGGGCGGTGTGTACAAGGCCCGGGAACGTATTCACCGTGGCATTCTGATCCACGATTACTAGCGATTCCGACTTCATGGAGTCGAGTTGCAGACTCCAATCCGGACTACGACGCACTTTATGAGGTCCGCTTGCTCTCGCGAGGTCGCTTCTCTTTGTATGCGCCATTGTAGCACGTGTGTAGCCCTGGTCGTAAGGGCCATGATGACTTGACGTCATCCCCACCTTCCTCCAGTTTATCACTGGCAGTCTCCTTTGAGTTCCCGGCCGGACCGCTGGCAACAAAGGATAAGGGTTGCGCTCGTTGCGGGACTTAACCCAACATTTCACAACACGAGCTGACGACAGCCATGCAGCACCTGTCTCACGGTTCCCGAAGGCACATTCTCATCTCTGAAAACTTCCGTGGATGTCAAGACCAGGTAAGGTTCTTCGCGTTGCATCGAATTAAACCACATGCTCCACCGCTTGTGCGGGCCCCCGTCAATTCATTTGAGTTTTAACCTTGCGGCCGTACTCCCCAGGCGGTCGACTTAACGCGTTAGCTCCGGAAGCCACGCCTCAAGGGCACAACCTCCAAGTCGACATCGTTTACGGCGTGGACTACCAGGGTATCTAATCCTGTTTGCTCCCCACGCTTTCGCACCTGAGCGTCAGTCTTCGTCCAGGGGGCCGCCTTCGCCACCGGTATTCCTCCAGATCTCTACGCATTTCACCGCTACACCTGGAATTCTACCCCCCTCTACGAGACTCAAGCTTGCCAGTATCAGATGCAGTTCCCAGGTTGAGCCCGGGGATTTCACATCTGACTTAACAAACCGCCTGCGTGCGCTTTACGCCCAGTAATTCCGATTAACGCTTGCACCCTCCGTATTACCGCGGCTGCTGGCACGGAGTTAGCCGGTGCTTCTTCTGCGGGTAACGTCAATGAGCAAAGGTATTAACTTTACTCCCTTCCTCCCCGCTGAAAGTACTTTACAACCCGAAGGCCTTCTTCATACACGCGGCATGGCTGCATCAGGCTTGCGCCCATTGTGCAATATTCCCCACTGCTGCCTCCCGTAGGAGTCTGGACCGTGTCTCAGTTCCAGTGTGGCTGGTCATCCTCTCAGACCAGCTAGGGATCGTTGCCTAGGTGAGCCGTTACCCCACCTACTAGCTAATCCCATCTGGGCACATCCGATGGCAAGAGGCCCGAAAGTCCCCCTCTTTGGTCTTGCGACGTTATGCGGTATTAGCTACCGTTTCCAGTAGTTATCCCCCTCCATCAGGCAGTTTCCCAGACATTACTCACCCGTCCGCCACTCGTCAGCAAAGAAGCAAGCTTCTTCCTGTTACCGTTCGACTTGCATGTGTTAGGCCTGCCGCCAGCGTTCAATCTGAGCCATGATCAAACTCTTCAATTTAAAAGTTTGATGCTCAAAGAATTAAACTTCGTAATGAATTACGTGTTCACTCCTGAGACTTGGTATTCATTTTTCGTCTTGCGACGTTAAGAATCCGTATCTTCGAGTGCCCACACAGATTGTCTGATAAATTGTTAAAGAGCAGTTGCGACGCGGCTTTCAGCTCACTGTCGCGAGGTGGCGTATATTACGCTTTCCTCTTTCAGAGTCAACCCTGAATTTCAGGATTTTTTTCTCTTCGTTGTTCCGACCATCCTGTGAAGTGTTTCACGTTGTCGTCTCAACGGAGGCGCATTATAGGGATCCCAATTTTTTGCACAAGTATTTTTTTGATCTTTTTTTCTGTTTGTTGTTTTTTCACCCTTTTTGCTGCAATCGCACACAAAACGGTGCTTTTTTGCATACTAAAAGACTTGCACAAGGCCAATAATGCCCCCAAAGTCATTAGTAAATCATTTATTGCTGAGGTAAGTATGTCTGATGTTTTACGCCCATACCGCGATCTTTTTCCACAAATCGGTCAGCGCGTAATGATCGACGATAGCAGTGTCGTGATTGGTGACGTTCGTCTGGCTGATGATGTGGGGATCTGGCCGCTCGTTGTGATTCGTGGAGATGTACATTATGTACAGATCGGAGCACGCACCAATATCCAGGATGGCAGTATGTTGCATGTCACTCATAAATCCTCGTACAACCCAGATGGCAACCCATTAACCATTGGCGAAGATGTCACTGTTGGTCACAAGGTGATGCTCCACGGCTGCACCATTGGCAATCGAGTTTTGGTTGGGATGGGCTCAATTTTACTTGATGGCGCAATAGTAGAAGATGATGTGATGATTGGTGCGGGTAGTCTGGTCCCACAAAATAAACGGCTGGAGAGCGGATATCTGTATCTCGGTAGCCCCGTCAAACAGATCCGCCCGTTAAGTGATGAAGAGAAGGCTGGGTTACGCTATTCCGCGAATAATTACGTGAAATGGAAGGACGAATATCTGGATCAGGGTAACCAGACCCAGCCTTGATCATCTTCACTTTGTTCCTGAATTAAGTTTTCCGCTTCTTCTTCCAGGTCCCAGCGATGCTGACGAAAACTCGCTAACCACTGTTCTGGCGTATCTCCAGTAAAGCGATACGCCAGACTCTCGCCAGAGATCGCGCATGTCAGTTGCATACCATTCACGAGAGCGGGAAAACATACACATTTTTTATTCTCGTCCCACTCTTCCCTGTCCGGAAACTGGATGGCCTGATTCACGCGGACAATTCCTCCTGCAATTGCTTTATAACTGGTTCTACGTCAGGCAGAACACCGTGCCAGAGAAGAAAGGCATGAGCCGCCTGTGCCACCAGCATTCCTAAACCATCAGCATTACGCTTTGAGCCTCGCTGCTCACACCATGCCAGAAAAGGAGTTTTTCCTTTCTGATAGAACATGTCATAGCAATAAATGCCTGGATGAATGAGCGATGACGGGATCGCCGGAATATCACCACTGATGCCACTGGATGTTGCATTAATAATGAGATCAAACTCATGACCTTCCAGTTCGTCCATACTCAACGCCTGAATACTGCCAGTGTGCGCAAACAATTTAGCCAACTCTTCCGCGCGGGATACCGTCCGATTAGTTATTGTCACCGCACAGTCCAGGGAAAGGAGTGGCAGTAGTACGCCGCGAGATGCTCCACCAGCGCCGATAAGCAGAATACGTAAACCAGGGCGGATAAAAGACAGACGTTCCAGATCGCTTAACAAGCCTACACCATCGGTATTGTCACCCAGCAGGCGTCCATCTTCTAACCGCATGAGGGTATTAACAGCACCAGCCAACGCTGCCCGTTCAGTAAGCTCATCCGCTCTGGCAAAAGCCTCTTCTTTAAAAGGCACCGTCACATTCGCACCTTTACCACCAGCACTAAAGAAAGCGTTCAGTGTGTTGATGAAATCATTGATGGGTGCCAACACGCGCCCATAGGGATGTTCAATATTCAGTTGCTGAGCAAATTGCTGATGAATGAATGGCGATTTGCTGTGGGCTATCGGATTACCAAAAACAGCATAGGTTTCCATTATGTTACCCCTGTCGAAACAGTTCACCCGTCAGGGCATCGCGGATTTCTGAAGGATTTAAACGCCCCCCCGTTTCACCAGGCACAACCGGGAACGCCGCGCCAAATTGTGCGCGAACTTCGTCTACTGTTCGACAAGGTGGCAATCCACTCAAGTTGGCACTGGTAGAAACCAGCGGTTTACCATAAGCCTGGCACAAAGCAACCACCAACGGATGGTCGGTGACTCGTACAGCAAGCGAATCAAAGCGGCCCGTCAACCAGCGCGGTGTTGTCGCAGGCGCGGGAAAGACAAAGGTGACAGGACCTGGCCAGCGGGAAAAAATGGTTTCACGCTGCACGTCAGTCAACATGGTGTCATCAATATAGGGTTTAAGCTGCTCGTAATTTGCTGCGATTAAAATCAGCCCCTTATCAACCGGACGCTGTTTTAACTCCAACAGTCGCATCACTGCTGTTTCGCTATCAGGATCGCACCCAACACCGAAAACGGCTTCCGTTGGATAGGCGATGACACGTTCTTCATTGAGAACATCTATCGCAGCTGCGATAGCGTCTCTTTGCAGGTTATTATTCACGTTATTATTCCGCCGAAACCGGCTTTCCACATTGTTTACTGGCACAAAAGTGTTTTACACCCTGCGCGGTTTTCTTTTCGATGAGTAGCGGATAATGACACTCAGGGCATTCTCCAGCTATGGGTTTGAAGTTAATGGCAAATTGACACTCCGGGTAGCGATCACAAGAGTGAAATGTTTTGCCATAACGGGAGCGGCGCTGGACCAGATGGCCCGTCCGACATTGGGGGCATGTAATTGCTGTTTCGTCCGGTTTATCGATAAGTTCGGTATGTTCGCATTCAGGGTAGTTAATGCAACCAATAAACATACCAAAGCGTCCCTGGCGTAATACCAGATTTGCGCCACATGCAGGGCAAACCTGCCCCTCCAGAACTTTGACGATATGTCCATCCGCTGAAGATTTCAGAGGACGGACGTAGTCACACGCCGGATACTGTGAGCATCCAAGAAACGGACCGTGTTTCCCGGATCGAATAACCAGTTCAGCCCCGCACTTTGGGCAGGACTCATTATTACGCACCGTGAACAGTGCTGATTTCGCCATAACAACTTATGCTGAATTAAAGAAATGATTAATGCAGCATACCTTCATTCACTTCAAAGAGTAATTCTTCCATTTGCTGGTACGCATTTTCGCAGCCCGGAATATTGAACAACACCATCAGGATCACCCATTTCAGATCATCCAGTTCGAACTCTGCGTTATCCAGCGCGAGCACTCGCTCTATCACCATTTCACGAGTTTCAAGGTTGAGCACCTGAATCTGCTCAAGGAAAAGCAGAAACCCACGGCAGCTGGCATCCAGTCGTTCACACTCTTCCGGTGTATAAATACGCATGGAGAGAGGATCCGAGGCCAGTTGCATCGGTTCTGCCAACCCTTCCTGATAATCAGCAAGTTTTTCCAGCCATAGCAGGGCATTGTAGATATCTTCTCGCTCAAAACCTGCGTCGGTAAGATCCTGTTCAAGTTTGTCTTGATCCACACGCAACTCAGCTTCTGTGTGAATATAGGTTTCAAACAAATACATTAGTACGTCGAACATGGCATGCCCTCCTCAATCGGACATAGCCGCCGGGTACAGCTGCGATCCATCCTGCTAACTCCAGTTCGAGTAGTTGAGTAACTACCTCTGGCACAGGTTGGCCGGCACGTTCAGCGACGACGTCAACAGGTGTTACCTCATCTCCTACGTTAGCCAGGAGCTCAGGAAATGGCAATGCCACGTCTTGCTGATCTGGTGAATAAAATGAATTTTCAGGGGCGTCTGGCAACCAGTGCAATCCAAATTGCAAGTTTTCCAGAATTTCTTCCGGTTCCGTCACAAGAATCGCACCTTGTTTTATTAACCAGTGAGGCCCTTCGCTTCCCGGATTCCCTATTGGACCTGGCAAGGCAAAAACTTCTCGCCCCTGCTCAAGCGCACAACGTGCTGTCACCAGCGAACCACTACGCAAAGCCGCTTCCACCACCAGTACACCTTTACTTAGACCACTGATAATGCGATTTCTTCGTGGGAAATTGTAAGCAAGGGGTGGAACATCGAGGGGAAATTCCGAGACGAGAGCGCCCCCCTGTTCAAGCAGACTGGCAGCCAGTCGGGCATGACGGCGGGGATGAATGGTATTAAGTCCATTCCCCAATACAGCAATGCTGACGCCATTTACCTGTAAGGCTGCTTTATGCGCTACACCATCGATTCCACGCGCCAGTCCACTCGTAATTGTCACTCCACGCGTCGCCAGAGTTTCGCAAAATAATCGTCCCCATCGCTCGCCATACCATGAATGCGCCCGACTCCCCACTACGGCAAGCTGAAATGAATGCAGCGCGTGCAGTTCTCCTTCAACAAACAGTGCGCCGGGGTAATCTGTCGTCGCCAGAAGTTGAGGAGGATAAAATTCGCTGTCCGCAGGAATTAAATGATGGTTGGGTTGCTCCAACCAACAAAGTGAGCTTTCGATACTCTTTCGTGGAAATGAAAGAAAGCGTTGTGCCTGCCGCAATGTAAGCCCTGTTTGCTGCAATACAACCGCATCAATATGCGACTGTTTTGCCACCCAGTGAGCGATACGGACCATATCATCGCCGTACAAGCTGCTGATACTCATTAAACGCAGCCAAATTTCTGTATCGACCATCCTTATCTCCCTGCCATAAGCAGCCTTAGCAATCTTTGCGATTGGTCAGTGATGCTGTCAATCAGAGGGGGATTTGTCTAGAATAGAAGAAATAATCTTTCTAACTCCTGAACACATCTCTGGAGATTTATGTCAGTTTTGCAAGTGTTACATATTCCGGACGAGCGGCTTCGCAAAGTTGCTAAACCGGTAGAAGAAGTGAATGCAGAAATTCAGCGTATCGTCGATGATATGTTCGAGACGATGTACGCAGAAGAAGGTATTGGCCTGGCGGCAACCCAGGTTGATATCCATCAACGTATCATTGTTATTGATGTTTCGGAAAACCGTGACGAACGGCTAGTGTTAATCAATCCAGAGCTTTTAGAAAAAAGCGGCGAAACAGGCATTGAAGAAGGTTGCCTGTCGATCCCTGAACAACGTGCTTTAGTGCCGCGCGCAGAGAAAGTTAAAATTCGCGCCCTTGACCGCGACGGTAAACCATTTGAACTGGAAGCAGACGGTCTGTTAGCCATCTGTATTCAGCATGAGATGGATCACCTGGTCGGCAAACTGTTTATGGATTATCTGTCACCGCTGAAACAACAACGTATTCGTCAGAAAGTTGAAAAACTGGATCGTCTGAAAGCCCGGGCTTAAGGATAAGAACTAACGTGTCAGAATCACTACGTATTATTTTTGCGGGTACACCTGACTTTGCAGCGCGTCATCTCGACGCGCTGTTGTCTTCTGGTCATAACGTCGTTGGCGTGTTCACCCAGCCAGACCGACCGGCAGGACGCGGTAAAAAACTGATGCCCAGCCCGGTTAAAGTTCTGGCTGAGGAAAAAGGTCTGCCCGTTTTTCAACCTGTTTCCCTGCGTCCACAAGAAAACCAGCAACTGGTCGCCGAACTGCAGGCTGATGTTATGGTCGTCGTCGCCTATGGTTTAATTCTGCCGAAAGCAGTGCTGGAGATGCCGCGTCTTGGCTGTATCAACGTTCATGGTTCACTGCTGCCACGCTGGCGCGGTGCTGCACCAATCCAACGCTCACTATGGGCGGGTGATGCAGAAACTGGTGTGACCATTATGCAAATGGATGTCGGTTTAGACACCGGTGATATGCTCTATAAGCTCTCCTGCCCGATTACTGCAGAAGATACCAGTGGTACGCTGTACGACAAGCTGGCAGAGCTTGGCCCACAAGGGCTTATCACCACGTTGAAACAACTGGCAGACGGCACGGCGAAACCAGAAGTTCAGGACGAAACTCTTGTCACTTACGCCGAGAAGTTGAGTAAAGAAGAAGCGCGTATTGACTGGTCACTTTCGGCAGCACAGCTTGAACGCTGCATTCGCGCTTTCAATCCATGGCCAATGAGCTGGCTGGAAATTGAAGGACAGCCGGTTAAAGTCTGGAAAGCATCGGTCATTGATACGGCAACCAACGCTGCACCAGGAACGATCCTTGAAGCCAACAAACAAGGCATTCAGGTTGCGACTGGTGATGGCATCCTGAACCTGCTCTCGTTACAACCTGCGGGTAAGAAAGCGATGAGCGCGCAAGACCTCCTGAACTCTCGTCGGGAATGGTTTGTTCCGGGCAACCGTCTGGTCTGATAGTCCACTCTTCTAAGCCCGGTCTTGCCGGGCGTTTTTATACTTATGAAAAAACAACGTAATTTACGTAGCATGGCGGCCCAGGCCGTTGAACAAGTCGTCGAGCAAGGGCAATCATTAAGCAACATTCTGCCACCGCTCCAGCAAAAAGTTTCCGATAAAGACAAAGCACTTCTTCAAGAGTTGTGCTTTGGCGTACTGCGTACGCTTTCGCAGTTAGACTGGCTGATTAATAAGTTAATGGCCCGTCCGATGACCGGCAAACAGCGGACCGTGCATTACCTGATTATGGTTGGTTTGTATCAACTGCTTTATACCCGCATTCCACCTCATGCTGCGCTGGCTGAAACGGTTGAAGGCGCTATCGCAATTAAGCGTCCGCAACTTAAAGGGTTGATAAACGGTGTATTACGCCAGTTCCAGCGTCAGCAAGAAGAGTTATTAGCCGAGTTTAATGCCAGTGATGCACGTTATCTGCATCCTTCCTGGTTGCTGAAGCGTCTGCAAAAAGCGTATCCAGAGCAGTGGCAATCCATCGTCGAAGCCAATAACCAGCGTCCGCCAATGTGGCTGCGTATTAATCGTACGCATCATTCCCGCGACAGCTGGCTTGCATTGCTGGATGAAGCAGGAATGAAAGGTTTCCCGCATGCGGATTACCCTGATGCTGTACGTCTGGAAACACCTGCACCTGTTCATGCGCTACCTGGTTTTGAAGACGGATGGGTTACCGTTCAGGATGCATCAGCACAAGGTTGCATGACCTGGCTTGCGCCACAAAACGGTGAACACATTTTGGATCTTTGTGCCGCCCCCGGCGGTAAAACAACGCATATCCTTGAGGTGGCACCAGAAGCGCAGGTTGTTGCGGTTGATATCGACGAACAGCGCCTCTCTCGGGTTTACGACAATTTAAAACGCCTTGGTATGAAGGCGACCGTGAAACAAGGTGATGGCCGTTACCCTTCTCAATGGTGTGGCGAGCAACAGTTTGATCGCATTTTATTAGATGCGCCTTGTTCAGCAACCGGTGTGATTCGTCGCCATCCAGATATTAAATGGTTACGTCGCGATCGCGATATCCCGGAACTCGCGCAATTGCAGTCTGAAATTCTCGACGCCATTTGGCCGCATTTAAAAACCGGTGGAACTCTGGTCTATGCCACCTGTTCGGTGTTACCGGAAGAGAATAGCCTGCAGATTAAAGCCTTTTTGCAACGTACCGCTGATGCCGAACTTTGCGAAACAGGAACACCAGAGCAACCGGGTAAACAAAATCTACCTGGTGCCGAAGAGGGCGACGGCTTCTTTTACGCTAAGCTAATCAAAAAGTGATGAGATAACGGGTCGCGACTGATGAAAATTATCATTCTGGGTGCCGGCCAGGTTGGCGGCACACTGGCGGAAAACCTGGTTGGCGAGAACAACGATATTACTGTTGTCGATACCAACGGTGAGCGTCTGCGGACCTTACAGGATAAATTTGACCTGCGGGTCGTGCAGGGGCATGGCTCTCATCCACGCGTATTGCGGGAGGCAGGTGCCGACGACGCCGATATGCTGGTTGCTGTAACCAGTTCAGATGAAACCAATATGGTTGCCTGCCAGGTAGCCTACTCACTTTTCAACACCCCTAATCGCATCGCTCGTATCCGCTCACCAGACTACGTGCGCGATGCCGATAAGCTATTTCATTCAGATGCTGTGCCGATTGATCATCTGATCGCACCAGAGCAGTTGGTTATCGATAATATTTACCGACTGATTGAGTATCCCGGCGCATTGCAGGTGGTGAACTTCGCTGAGGGTAAAGTCAGCCTGGCTGTGGTTAAAGCCTATTATGGCGGCCCGCTGATTGGTAATGCACTTTCGACCATGCGCGAACATATGCCACATATCGATACTCGTGTGGCAGCAATTTTCCGCCACGATCGCCCCATTCGTCCGCAAGGTTCGACCATTGTTGAAGCTGGTGATGAAGTGTTCTTTATTGCCGCTTCACAGCATATCCGCGCGGTGATGAGTGAATTACAGCGACTGGAAAAACCGTATAAGCGGATCATGCTGGTTGGTGGCGGTAATATCGGTGCAGGGCTGGCGCGTCGTCTGGAAAAAGATTACAGCGTTAAACTCATCGAACGTAATCAGCAGCGCGCTGCCGAACTGGCGGAAAAGTTACAGAATACGATCGTCTTTTTTGGTGATGCGTCGGATCAAGAACTACTGGCCGAAGAACATATCGATCAAGTTGATCTGTTTATTGCCGTCACCAACGATGACGAGGCCAATATCATGTCCGCCATGCTTGCCAAACGTATGGGTGCGAAAAAGGTGATGGTATTGATCCAGCGTCGCGCTTATGTGGATCTGGTTCAGGGGAGCGTTATCGATATTGCGATTTCACCACAACAAGCAACTATTTCTGCGTTGCTTAGCCATGTGCGAAAAGCAGATATTGTTGGTGTTTCCTCATTGCGCCGCGGCGTAGCAGAAGCTATTGAAGCCGTTGCTCACGGTGATGAAAGCACCTCACGCGTTGTCGGCAGAGTCATTGACGAAATCAAGCTACCGCCAGGAACGATTATTGGAGCGGTGGTACGTGGAAACGACGTGATGATTGCCAATGACAATCTGCGCATTGAGCAAGGCGATCACGTAATTATGTTCCTCACAGATAAAAAGTTTATTACCGACGTCGAAAGACTCTTCCAGCCAAGCCCTTTCTTCTTGTAATTAATAAGGCGTCTAATGACGCCTTATTATTTCCCTTTGATTATCAAGGATTAATTAAATTCATTCCTGGCAGGAAAATGGCTTAACATTTGTTAGACTTATGGTTGTCGGCTTCATAGGGAGAATAACATGAGCATTATTAAAGAATTTCGCGAATTTGCGATGCGCGGGAACGTGGTGGATTTGGCGGTGGGTGTCATTATCGGTGCGGCATTCGGGAAGATTGTCTCTTCACTGGTTGCCGATATCATCATGCCTCCTCTGGGCTTATTAATTGGCGGGATCGATTTTAAACAGTTTGCTGTCACGCTACGCGATGCGCAGGGGGATATCCCTGCTGTTGTGATGCATTACGGTGTCTTCATTCAAAACGTCTTTGATTTTCTGATTGTGGCCTTTGCCATCTTTATGGCGATTAAGCTAATCAACAAACTGAATCGGAAAAAAGAAGAACCAGCAGCCGCACCTGCACCAACTAAAGAAGAAGTATTACTGACAGAAATTCGTGATTTGCTGAAAGAGCAGAATAACCGCTCTTAACAAGCGCCTGAAAGCAGAAGACCAGTGGTAAAAAAGTGATTTACTTTCTTGCCACTGGCCTCCCAGTTCCCCCGATTGCCATGTTTTCCTTTTCGCATGTAACTGCCTTTCCCCTTCTTATTTTTCTCTACGCGCTGTCGGAATAAGGGATCATGTAGTAATGCTTCTATCGCATTATCCTTTATCTGCCCTTTAGTATGCTGATATCGACTCATAAAAACTCCAGTTGGTTATTTAACGGCGCGAGTGTAATCCTGCCAGTGCAAAAAATCAACAACCACTCTTAACGCCACTCGCCCCTTGTTCAAGAGCTTCAAGAATCGAACAATAAACACTGCTATGAGCAGTCCCACAACAGGCATCGTTAAGGCGTTGCAAGGAACGCTGCATACTCTGCAACTCGGCTATCCGTGCTTCGACTTCCTGCAATCTTTCCTGCACAATGCCTTTTGACTCCTGACAGGTATGGTGTTCAGGATCGATGCGGATCGACAGCAACTCGCGGATCGACTCCAGACTGAAACCTAGTTGTCTGGCATGGCGGATAAATTTCAATCGCTGGAGATCGCTTTCGGTATATAGGCGAAACCCACCTTCAGTACGCACTTCATGCTCCATCATCTGCTGTTTTTCGTAATAACGAATCGTGTCGGGTGTTACTTCCGCCATTTTTGCCAGCTCACCAATGCGATACATACATACTCCACTAGTTATCGTTGATTTTGTCCAACAACTTGTCAGCATAATCGCCGCGTAAAAAATCGGTACTCAATCCAGCTTGTCGCAGCTTCAATTCCAGTAATGACAATCGACGGCTAACCTCTTGATATTGCGGATCATCGTGACGGATACCTTTGAGAATATCCAGAAGCTGAATTGCTTCTCTCCGTTGCTCAAGTTCTGGCGGTAAGCAACCGGCATTCTTCAGCAAGCGATACCCCGCACGTAATTCCGGTGGCACGTGAGAATCATCATCCAGTATCAATGGTTCGCCGCTACCTGCCAGGTTATCAAACTCACCTTTCGCTTGCGCTTCTGCTATATGGCGCTCTGCCCACTGGTCAAGTAACCACATAAATACTCCAGGGGATGAACAAAAAGAGTACAGCTATTGTAGATAAGTGGGGATACTACGGGTATAAAAAAACCCGCCGGGGCGGGTTTTTTTACGTTGCTTCAGATTACTCTGCAGCAGCTTCTGCTTTCTCTGAACGATCAACCAGCTCGATGTAAGCCATCGGCGCGTTGTCGCCTGCACGGAAGCCACACTTCAGAATACGAGTGTAACCACCGGCACGGCTCGCGAAACGCGGGCCCAGTTCGTTAAACAGTTTTGCCACGATCTCGTTATCACGAGTACGGGCGAATGCCAGACGACGATTAGCAACGCTATCAGTCTTGGCAAGAGTAATCAGCGGCTCAACTACGCGGCGCAGCTCTTTCGCTTTAGGCAGAGTCGTCTTGATGATTTCATGACGAACCAGTGAACCTGCCATATTGCGGAACATAGCCTGGCGATGGCTGCTGTTGCGGTTCAGTTGACGACCACTCTTACGATGGCGCATGACCTTATCCTTCTCAGTAAAACCTTAACCTGTGATCCGGTTACTCGTCAGCGATGCTTGCCGGTGGCCAGTTTTCCAGGCGCATGCCCAGAGACAGTCCACGGGAAGCCAGCACGTCTTTAATCTCAGTAAGAGATTTTTTACCAAGGTTAGGCGTTTTAAGGAGCTCAACCTCGGTACGCTGTACCAGATCACCGATATAGTGGATAGCTTCTGCTTTAAGGCAGTTAGCAGAGCGGACAGTCAATTCCAGATCGTCAACAGGGCGCAGCAGGATCGGATCGAACTCTGGTTTCTCTTCTTTCACTTCAGGCTGACGTACATCACGTAAGTCAACGAAAGCTTCCAGTTGTTCAGCCAGAATGGTTGCCGCACGACGAATCGCCTCTTCAGGATCGATTGTGCCGTTGGTTTCCATTTCGATGACCAGCTTGTCCAGGTCGGTACGCTGTTCTACACGCGCTGCTTCAACATTGTAGGCAATACGCTCCACAGGGCTGTAGCATGCGTCGACCAGCAGACGGCCGATTGGGCGCTCATCTTCTTCCGAATGAATTCGGGTAGAAGCCGGCACATAACCACGACCGCGCTGAACTTTGATACGCATGCTAATAGACGCGTTCTCATCGGTCAGGTGGCAGATCACGTGCTGCGGCTTGACGATTTCGACATCACCGTCGTGGGTGATATCGGCTGCAGTCACAGGGCCAATGCCAGATTTATTCAAGGTAAGAATAACTTCATCTTTGCCCTGAACTCTCACCGCCAGCCCTTTCAGGTTGAGCAGGATTTCCAGGATATCTTCCTGAACGCCTTCTTTGGTGCTGTACTCATGTAGTACACCATCAATCTCAACCTCGGTCACCGCGCAACCCGGCATCGATGAGAGCAGAATACGGCGCAGTGCGTTACCCAGAGTATGGCCAAAGCCACGCTCTAAAGGCTCAAGGGTCACCTTGGCGTGCGTCGAACTCACTTGCTCGATATCAACCAGGCGCGGTTTTAGAAACTCTGTCACAGAACCCTGCATTGTGTCCTCTCTTTGGTACTAAGCTTTACTTGGAGTAAAGCTCGACGATCAGGTGTTCGTTAATGTCCGCAGACAGATCAGAACGCTCCGGCTTACGCTTAAACGTACCTTCCATCTTGCCAGCATCAACTTCCAGCCAGGTTGGCTTTTCACGCTGCTCAGCCAGCTCCAGAGCGGCTTTCACGCGAGACTGCTTCTTCGCTTTCTCACGAATGCTTACAACGTCATTCGGACTAACCTGATAAGAAGCGATGTTAACAACACGACCGTTTACCATAATTGCTTTATGGCTAACCAGCTGACGTGCTTCTGCACGAGTGGCACCGAAGCCCATACGGTATACAACGTTGTCCAGACGACCTTCCAGCAGAGCCAACAGGTTTTCACCGGTGTTGCCTTTCAGACGTGCTGCTTCTTTGTAGTAGTTACGGAACTGACGCTCCAGCACACCATAGATACGGCGAACTTTTTGCTTTTCACGCAACTGCACACCATAGTCAGACAGACGCGGTTTACGCGCACCGTGCTGGCCAGGAGCTTGTTCAATTTTACACTTGGTATCGATCGCGCGAACGCCAGACTTAAGGAATAAGTCGGTGCCCTCACGACGGCTCAGCTTGAGCTTAGGACCCAAATATCTTGCCATTTTCTTTCTCCAACAAACCTGGAAAACGAGGCGTTATACGCGACGTTTTTTCGGCGGACGACAACCGTTATGAGGGATCGGAGTCACATCAGTAATGTTAGTGATGCGGAAACCTGCGGCGTTCAGAGCACGAATAGTAGATTCGCGGCCTGGACCCGGACCTTTAACCATAACTTCCAGATTCTTGATGCCGTATTCTTTCACGGCGTCAGCGCAACGCTCTGCTGCAACCTGAGCTGCAAACGGAGTGGATTTGCGAGAACCACGGAAACCGGAACCACCGGCTGTTGCCCAACCCAACGCGTTACCCTGACGATCAGTGATAGTCACGATGGTGTTGTTGAAAGAAGCATGGATATGAGCCACGCCGTCAGAGACTTGTTTTCTTACACGTTTACGTGCACGAATTGGTGCCTTTGCCATTATTCAATCACCCCGATTATTTCTTGATCGGTTTGCGCGGACCCTTACGGGTACGTGCGTTGGTCTTGGTACGCTGACCGCGAACCGGGAGACCACGACGATGACGCAAACCGCGATAGCAACCAAGATCCATCAGGCGCTTGATGCTCATGCTGATTTCACGGCGCAGATCACCTTCAACGACAAATTTGGCAACTTCGTCACGCAGCGTGTCGATTTGTCCTTCAGACAGCTCACTGATCTTAACATCTTCAGCGATACCCGCTGCAGCCAGGATGGCTTTAGAACGGGTCTTGCCGACGCCATAAATCGAAGTTAATGCGATTACGGCATGCTTATGATCAGGAATGTTAATGCCTGCTATACGGGCCACTATGCACTCCTACTATTTAATATGTACGTTCCATGCTGAAAAGCCCGTTTTCAGGATACTCAAATGGAAACGCACAGACATACAAAAGATTGGCTGGCTAATCTAGCCAGCTCAACCCAACTTTGCAAGAAAAATATGCGAAAAAATCAGCCTTGGCGCTGTTTATGCTTCGGCTCGGCACTGCAAATCACACGGATGACACCATCACGCTTAACGATTTTGCAGTTACGGCATAATTTCTTGACGGAAGCACGAACTTTCATTTTTACTCTCCGTAACTTCTCGGGCGACCAATTATCGGCCGTAGCCTTTCAGGTTCGCCTTCTTCAATGCAGACTCATACTGACTGGACATCATCAGAGTTTGCACTTGAGCCATAAAGTCCATAATCACGACAACAACGATAAGCAGTGAGGTCCCACCGAAGTAGAACGGTACTTTCATTGCATCACGCATGAACTCCGGGATCAGGCAGATAAAGGTAATATACAGCGCACCAACCAGGGTCAGGCGGGTCATTACTTTATCGATATACTTCGCCGTTTGCTCTCCCGGACGAATTCCTGGTACAAATGCACCGGACTTCTTCAGGTTATCTGCTGTTTCACGCGGGTTGAAAACCAACGCCGTGTAGAAGAAACAGAAGAAGATGATTGCAGACGCATAGAGTAACACATAAAGCGGTTGCCCAGGCTGCAAATACAGCGAAATTGTTGTCAGCCAGTTCCAACCAGTACCGCCCCCGAACCATGACGCGATGGTCGCCGGGAACAGAATAATACTGGAAGCGAAGATTGCCGGGATTACCCCCGCCATATTCACTTTCAGCGGTAAATGTGTGCTCTGTGCAGCATAGACACGACGACCTTGCTGACGTTTCGCGTAGTTTACCACAATGCGGCGTTGACCACGCTCAACAAATACAACAAAGAACGTCACTGCAAATACTAATACTGCAACCAACAGCAACACGAGGAAGTGCAGGTCGCCTTGACGCGCTTGCTCGATAGTATGGGCAATGGCTGGCGGGAGTCCCGCGACAATACCGGCGAAGATAATGATTGAAATACCGTTGCCGATACCTCGTTCAGTAATCTGTTCGCCCAACCACATCAGGAACATGGTTCCTGTGACCAGACTTACAACAGCGGTGAAGTAGAATGCAAAGCCCGGGTTAATCACCAGGCCTTGCATACCAGGCATATTCGGCAGACCGGTAGCAATACCGATCGACTGGAATATTGCCAGCACCAGAGTACCGTAGCGGGTGTACTGGCTGATCTTACGACGACCAGACTCCCCTTCTTTCTTAATTTCTGCCAACGTTGGGTGAACCACCGTCAGCAGCTGGATAATGATCGACGCCGAAATATACGGCATGATCCCCAGAGCAAAGATAGAAGCACGGCTGAGAGCACCACCAGAGAACATGTTAAACATCTCAATGATGGTGCCTCGCTGTTGCTCAAGCAGTTTGGCAAGTACAGCGGCATCAATACCAGGGATCGGAATAAAAGAGCCAATACGGAACACAATCAGCGCACCGATAACAAACAGCAGTCTGCGTTTCAGCTCGCCTAAGCCACCTTTGGCACTTTGAAAATCTAATCCCGGTTGTTTAGCCATCTGCTACTTATTCCTCGATTTTACCGCCAGCAGCTTCGATAGCAGCACGAGCGCCTTTAGTAACACGCAGGCCACGAACAGTTACCGGAGTCGTTACTTCGCCAGCCAGGATCACTTTCGCGAACTCGATCTGGATACCGATAATGTTAGCCGCTTTCAGCGTGTTCAGGTCTACTACACCGCCTTCTACTTTAGCCAGGTCAGACAGACGAATTTCGGCTGTAATCGCTGCTTTACGAGAAGTGAAGCCGAATTTCGGCAGACGACGGTACAGAGGCATCTGACCACCCTCGAAACCGCGACGTACGCCACCGCCAGAACGAGACTTCTGACCTTTGTGACCACGACCACCGGTTTTACCGAGGCCAGAACCGATACCACGACCCAGGCGTTTACCCGCCTTTTTGGAGCCTTCGGCCGGAGACAGAGTATTTAAACGCATCTCTTACTCCTCAACTTTAACCATGAAGGAAACCGCGTTGATCATACCGCGAATAGCAGGAGTATCCTCGCGCTCTACGGTGTGACCAATACGACGCAGACCCAGGCCAAGCAGCGTTGCCTTGTGTTTCGGCAGACGACCGATTGCACTGCGGGTTTGAGTAATTTTAATAGTCTTTGCCATGGTTTATTTCCCCAGAATTTCTTCAACGGATTTACCACGCTTGGCAGCGACCATTTCTGGAGAATTCATATTTTCCAGGCCATCAATAGTTGCACGAACCACGTTGATCGGGTTGGTGGAACCATAGGCTTTAGCCAGAACGTTATGAACCCCAGCGACTTCCAGAACGGCGCGCATTGCACCACCGGCGATGATACCGGTACCTTCGGAAGCCGGCTGCATGAATACGCGAGAACCCGTGTGAACACCTTTAACAGGGTGTTGCAGAGTGCCGTTATTCAGCGCGACGTTAATCATATTGCGACGGGCTTTTTCCATCGCTTTCTGGATCGCTGCTGGAACTTCACGCGCTTTACCGTAACCAAAACCAACGCGACCGTTACCATCGCCAACTACAGTCAGAGCTGTGAAGGAGAAAATACGACCACCTTTAACGGTTTTAGATACGCGGTTTACCGCGATCAGCTTTTCCTGCAGTTCGCCAGCTTGTTTTTCGATGTGAGCCATCTTACACCTCTACCTTAGAACTGAAGGCCAGCTTCACGGGCAGCATCTGCCAGTGCCTGGACACGACCATGATATTGGAACCCGGAACGGTCAAAGGATACATCTTTGATGCCTTTTTCCAGAGCGCGTTCAGCGACAGCTTTACCCACAGCTGCAGCCGCGTCTTTGTTACCGGTGTACTTCAGTTGTTCAGCGATAGCTTTTTCTACAGTAGAAGCAGCTACCAGAACTTCAGAACCGTTCGGTGCAATTACCTGTGCGTAAATGTGACGCGGGGTACGATGTACCACCAGGCGAGTTGCGCCCAGCTCCTGGAGCTTGCGGCGTGCGCGGGTCGCACGACGGATACGAGCAGATTTCTTATCCATAGTGTTACCTTACTTCTTCTTAGCCTCTTTGGTACGCACGACTTCGTCGGCGTAACGAACACCCTTGCCTTTATAAGGCTCAGGACGACGGTAGGCGCGCAGATCCGCTGCAACCTGGCCGATCACCTGCTTATCAGCGCCTTTCAGCACGATTTCAGTCTGAGTCGGACATTCAGCAGTGATACCCGCAGGCAGCTGATGGTCAACAGGATGAGAGAAACCCAGAGACAGGTTAATCACATTACCTTTAACCGCTGCACGGTAACCTACACCAACCAGCTGCAGCTTCTTAGTGAAGCCTTCGGTAACACCGATAACCATTGAGTTCAGCAGGGCACGCGCGGTACCAGCCTGTGCCCAACCGTCTGCGTAACCATCACGCGGACCGAAGGTCAGGGTATTATCTGCATGTTTAACTTCAACAGCATCGTTGAGAGTACGAGTCAGCTCGCCGTTTTTACCTTTGATCGTAATAACCTGACCGTTGATTTTTACGTCAACGCCGGCAGGAACAACGACCGGTGCTTTAGCAACACGAGACATTTTTTCCTCCGATTAGGCTACGTAGCAGATAATTTCGCCACCAAGACCAGCCTGGCGCGCTGCACGATCAGTCATAACACCTTTAGAGGTAGAAACAACTGCGATACCCAGACCCGCCATAACTTTCGGCAGCTCATCTTTACGTTTATAGATGCGCAGACCTGGGCGGCTGACACGCTGAATGCTTTCTACAACAGCTTTGCCCTGGAAATACTTCAGAGTAAGTTCCAGTTCAGGCTTGGTGTCGCCTTCAACTTTAAAATCTTCAATAAAACCTTCTTCCTTCAGCACGTTGGCGATTGCCACTTTCAGCTTGGAGGAAGGCATGGTGACCGCAGCTTTGTTCGCGGCCTGACCGTTACGGATACGGGTCAGCATATCCGCGATCGGATCTTGCATGCTCATCTGTCTTTACTCCCGTGATTCAATTGGTGACAATTACCAGCTAGCCTTTTTCAGACCCGGGATTTCACCGCGCATAGCGGCTTCACGGACCTTAATACGGCTCAACCCGAACTTCCGCAGGAAACCATGCGGACGACCTGTTTGACGGCAGCGGTTACGCTGACGAGACGGGCTGGAATCACGCGGCAGAGTCTGCAGCTTGAGAACAGCGTTCCAACGATCTTCGTCGGAAGCGTTCACATCAGAGATGATCGCTTTCAGTTCAGCGCGTTTCGCGAAGTATTTATCAGCTAAAGCTACGCGTTTTACTTCGCGTGCTTTCATTGATTGCTTAGCCATTTAGTAACCCTACCTTACTTGCGGAACGGGAAGTCAAAGGCAGCCAGCAGAGCGCGGCCTTCTTCGTCAGATTTCGCAGTAGTGGTAATGGTAATATCCAAACCACGAACGCGGTCGACTTTATCGTAGTCGATTTCTGGGAAGATGATCTGCTCACGGACACCCATGCTGTAGTTACCACGACCGTCGAAAGACTTAGCGGACAGGCCACGGAAGTCACGGATACGAGGTACAGCAATAGTGATCAGGCGCTCAAAGAACTCCCACATGCGTTCGCCACGCAGAGTTACTTTACAGCCGATCGGATAGCCCTGACGGATTTTGAAGCCTGCAACAGATTTGCGTGCTTTGGTGATCAGCGGTTTTTGACCGGAGATTGCTGCCAGGTCTGCTGCTGCGTTATCCAGCAGTTTTTTGTCAGCGATCGCTTCACCAACACCCATGTTCAGGGTGATCTTCTCGACCCGAGGGACTTGCATGACAGAATTGTAGTTAAACTCAGTCATGAGTTTTTTAACTACTTCGTCTTTGTAGTAATCATGCAGTTTCGCCATCGTACTACTCCAAATTACTTGATAGTTTCGCTGTTAGACTTGAAGAAACGGACTTTTTTACCGTCTTCGAATCTAAAGCCTACACGGTCAGCCTTGCCGGTTGCCGCATTGAAGATTGCTACGTTGGAAACCTGAATAGCGGCTTCTTTTTCAACGATGCCACCCGGTTGGTTCAGGGCCGGAACCGGCTTCTGATGTTTCTTAACCAGGTTGATACCTTCAACAATGACCTTGCCGGAAGACAAGACATTCTTAACTTTACCGCGTTTACCTTTATCTTTACCGGTTAACACGATAACTTCGTCATCACGACGGATTTTCGCTGCCATGATTCGCTCCTTAGAGTACTTCTGGTGCCAGAGAGATAATTTTCATGAACTTCTCACTACGAAGCTCACGAGTTACCGGCCCAAAAATACGCGTACCGATAGGCTGCTCGCTGTTGTTGTTCAGAAGAACACAAGCATTACCATCGAAGCGAATGACAGAACCGTCCGGGCGACGAACACCCTTCTTGGTGCGCACCACTACCGCCTTCAGCACATCACCTTTTTTGACCTTACCACGCGGAATTGCTTCTTTGATGGTGATCTTGATGATGTCGCCTACGCCTGCGTAGCGACGGTGCGAGCCACCCAGAACCTTGATACACATTACGCGACGTGCACCGGAGTTGTCGGCGACGTTCAGCATAGTCTGTTCTTGGATCATTTTAGTGCTCCGCTAATGTCAACTACTACTGAGACCCGAAAATCAGGTCGTTAAAAATCCCCATATCGAGGGCGCGGCATTATAACACCGCTTCAAGGATATGGGTAGAAAAAATAAACGGCTCATTTCTGAGCCGTTTATTCGTATTGAGAGAGTGTACTGTATTACAGAACCGCTTTCTCTACAACGCGAACCAGCGTCCAGGATTTAGTCTTGGACAGCGGACGGCATTCGCGGATTTCAACCACGTCACCGATACCGCATTCGTTGTTCTCGTCATGTACGTGCAGTTTGGTCGTACGCTTGATGAATTTACCGTAGATCGGGTGTTTCACAAAACGTTCGATAGCAACAACAATGGATTTCTCCATTTTGTCGCTAACAACGCGACCTTGCAGAGTACGGATTTTATCGGTCATTACGCACCCGCCTTCTCGTTCAGTAAAGTCTTAACGCGTGCGACATCGCGACGCACTTGCTTCAACAGGTGAGACTGTTGCAGCTGGCCACTTGCAGCCTGCATACGCAGGTTGAACTGCTCACGCAGCAGGTTCAGCAGCTCTGTGTTCAGCTCTTCAACGCTCTTCTCACGCAGCTCTTTTGCTTTCATTACATCACCGTCTTAGTTACAAAGGTGGTTTTAATCGGCAGTTTCGCTGCTGCCAGCTTGAATGCTTCACGGGCCAGCTCTTCCGGAACACCGTCCATTTCATACAGGACTTTACCCGGCTGAATCAAGGCAACCCAATACTCCACGTTACCTTTACCTTTACCCATACGCACTGCCAGCGGCTTTTCAGTGATCGGTTTGTCCGGGAACACACGGATCCAGATCTTACCTTGACGCTTAACTGCACGGGTCATAGCACGACGTGCTGCTTCGATCTGACGGGCAGTCAGACGACCACGGCCAACAGCTTTCAGACCGAAGCTGCCGAAGCTAACATCCGTACCCTGCGCCAGACCGCGGTTACGGCCTTTGTGCATTTTACGGAATTTTGTACGCTTTGGTTGTAACATCAGCGACGCTCCTTATTTACGGCCTTTACGCTGCTGCTTTTTAGGCTGAGCAGCCGGTTTTTCCGGTTGTTCAACAGCAGCCATACCACCCAGGATCTCGCCTTTGAAGATCCACACTTTAACGCCGATTACACCGTAAGTGGTGTGCGCTTCAGAGGTGTTGTAGTCGATGTCAGCACGCAGAGTGTGCAGCGGTACGCGACCTTCGCGGTACCATTCGGTACGTGCGATTTCCGCGCCGCCCAGACGGCCGCTAACTTCAACTTTAATACCTTTAGCGCCCAGACGCATTGCGTTCTGTACAGCACGCTTCATAGCACGACGGAACATAACGCGACGTTCCAGCTGAGAAGTGATGCTGTCAGCAACCAGTTTTGCGTCCAGTTCAGGCTTACGAACTTCGGCGATGTTGATCTGTGCAGGAACGCCAGCGATGTCCGCTACGACCTTACGCAGTTTTTCTACGTCTTCACCTTTTTTACCGATAACGATACCCGGGCGAGCAGTGTGAATGGTTACACGGATGCTCTTAGCCGGACGCTCGATAACGATACGAGATACGGACGCTTTAGCCAGTTCCTTAGTCAGGTACTGACGTACTTTAAAATCGCTGTCCAGGTTGTCAGCGAATTCTTTGGTGTTCGCAAACCAGGTAGAGTTCCATGGTTTTACAATACCCAGGCGAATACCATTAGGATGTACTTTCTGACCCATTGCTAGTCTCCAGAGTCTCAGCGATCGGACACAACCACAGTGATGTGGCTGGTGCGCTTCAGGATGCGATCTGCACGACCTTTTGCACGCGGCATAATGCGCTTCATGCTCGGGCCTTCGTCTACGAAAATTTTCGTAACTTTCAGATCGTCAATGTCAGCGCCATCGTTGTGTTCAGCGTTAGCAATGGCAGATTCCAGAACTTTCTTGACCAGTACAGCCGCTTTCTTGTTGGTGTAGGTCAAAATATCCAGAGCCTGCGACACTTTCTTACCGCGAATCAGGTCAGCAACAAGGCGAACCTTCTGAGCAGAAGAACGAGCATGGCGATGTTTAGCGATAGTTTCCATCTCTTCCTCCTACCTTATTTCTTCTTCGCTTTTTTATCAGCAGCGTGGCCGCGATAAGTACGAGTCGGTGCGAATTCACCCAGTTTGTGACCAACCATTTCGTCGGTTACAAATACCGGAACGTGCTGACGACCATTATGGACAGCGATGGTCAAACCGATCATGTTAGGAAAGATCGTTGAACGACGGGACCAAGTGCGCAGGGGCTTCTTGTCTCCGCTTTCCACCGCTTTCTCTACCTTCTTCAGCAAGTGCAGGTCAATAAAAGGACCTTTCTTGAGAGAACGTGGCATGGCTTATCCTCTAAAATTATTTGCTACGGCGACGTACGATGAATTTATCAGTACGCTTGTTGCTGCGGGTCTTCTTACCTTTGGTCTGAACGCCCCACGGAGTTACCGGGTGCTTACCAAAGTTACGACCTTCACCACCACCATGTGGGTGGTCTACCGGGTTCATCGCGGTACCGCGAACGGTCGGACGAACACCACGCCAGCGTGCAGCACCTGCTTTACCCAGAACGCGCAGCATATGCTCAGCATTGCCAACTTCGCCCAGAGTTGCACGGCAGTCTGCTTCTACTTTACGCATTTCACCAGAACGCAGACGCAGGGTGACATAAGCACCATCACGAGCAACGATCTGAACGTAAGTACCAGCGGAACGTGCCAGCTGACCGCCTTTACCTGGTTTCATTTCTACGTTATGAACAGTAGAACCAACCGGGATGTTGCGCATCGGCAGGGTGTTACCTGGTTTGATTGCAGCATCAACGCCAGACTGAATCTGGTCGCCAGCTTTCAGGCCTTTAGGGGCCAGGATGTAACGGCGTTCACCGTCTTTGTACAGAACCAGCGCGATGTTCGCGGAACGGTTCGGATCGTACTCAAGACGTTCAACAACTGCCGGGATACCGTCTTTGTTGCGTTTGAAGTCAACAATACGGTAAGCCTGCTTGTGGCCACCACCGATATGACGAGTGGTGATACGGCCATTGTTGTTACGACCACCGGATTTGCTGTTTTTTTCCAGCAACGGAGCAAAAGGTTTGCCCTTGTGCAGCTCAGGGTTAACCACTTTAACTACGTGGCGACGACCCGGAGATGTCGGTTTACATTTAACAACTGCCATTGTATTACTCCTCCGACTTACTCAGCGCCGCCAACGAAGTCCAGATTCTGGCCTTCTTTCAGGGTGACGTAAGCTTTTTTCCAGTCGCTACGACGACCGATACGCTGTCCGTGACGTTTAACTTTCCCTTTAACTACCAGGGTGTTAACGACTTCGACTTCGACTTCAAACAGTTTCTGCACAGCAGCTTTGATTTCTGCTTTGGTCGCGTCTTTAGCAACTTTGAGTACGATGGTGTTGGATTTTTCCATCGCAGTAGACGCTTTTTCAGAAACGTGCGGTGCACGCAGCACCTTCAGCAGACGTTCTTCACGAATCATGCCAGCATCTCCTCAACTTGCTTAACAGCATCAGCAGTCATTACGACTTTGTCGAAGGCGATCAGGCTAACCGGGTCGATACCAGTTGCATCGCGTACGTCAACCTTGTGCAGGTTGCGCGCAGCCAGGAACAGGTTTTCGTCCAGCTCACCGGTGATGATCAGCACATCTTCCAGAGCCATGTCTTTCAGTTTCTGTGCCAGCAGCTTAGTTTTCGGCGCTTCTACAGAGAACTTCTCGACAACGATCAGACGATCCTGACGTACCAGTTCGGACAGGATGCTTTTCAGCGCGCCGCGGTACATCTTCTTGTTAACTTTTTGACTGTGGTCCTGCGGACGAGCAGCAAAGGTCACGCCACCAGAACGCCAGATCGGGCTCTTGATAGAACCAGAACGCGCACGGCCGGTGCCTTTCTGGCGCCACGGTTTTTTACCGGAACCAGTTACTTCAGCACGAGTCTTCTGAGCACGAGTACCCTGACGAGCACCAGCTGCATAAGCAACAACAACCTGGTGAACCAGCGCTTCGTTGAAATCACGACCGAAGGTAGTTTCGGAAACAGTCAGCGCGCTCTGCGCGTCTTTCAATACTAATTCCATTGCTATCTCCTTACGCCTTCACAGCTGGTTTAACGATCAGGTCGCTACCGGTTGCACCCGGGACAGCACCTTTAACCAGCAGCAGGTTGCGCTCAGCGTCAACGCGTACTACGTCAAGGCTCTGAACGGTTACACGTTCGTTACCCATCTGACCTGCCATTTTCTTGCCTTTGAACACTTTGCCCGGAGTCTGGTTCTGACCGATAGAACCCGGAACGCGGTGAGACAAGGAGTTACCGTGAGTAGCGTCCTGGGTACGGAAGTTCCAGCGCTTAACGGTACCTGCGAAACCTTTACCTTTAGAGGTGCCAGTTACGTCAACTTTTTTAACGTCAGCAAACAGTTCAACGCTAATGCTCTGACCTACAGTGAACTCTTCGCCTTCAGCCAGGCGGAATTCCCACAGACCACGGCCAGCTTCTACGCCAGCTTTAGCGAAGTGGCCAGCTTCAGGCTTGGTCACACGGTTAGCTTTTTTAGCACCGGTGGTCACCTGAATAGCACGGTAGCCATCGTTAGCCAGGTCTTTAACCTGAGTAACGCGGTTTGCTTCAACTTCGATTACGGTTACTGGGATAGAAACGCCGTCTTCTGTGAAGATACGGGTCATACCCACTTTTTTACCGACTAAACCAATCATTGTTTCAACCTCTCAATCGCTCAATGACCTGATTAACCCAGGCTGATCTGCACGTCTACACCGGCAGCCAGATCCAGACGCATCAGAGCATCAACGGTTTTCTCGGTTGGCTCAACGATGTCAACCAGACGCAAGTGAGTACGGATTTCGTACTGATCGCGCGCGTCTTTGTTGACGTGCGGGGAGATCAGAACAGTGAAGCGCTCTTTGCGTGTCGGCAGCGGGATCGGACCACGGACCTGCGCACCAGTGCGCTTGGCAGTCTCGACGATTTCCGCGGTTGCTTGATCGATCAGACGATGATCAAACGCTTTCAGGCGGATACGGATTCTTTGGTTCTGCATGAGACCAGAGCTCCAATTATTTTATAAACGAAAATGATTACTCCTCAGACCCATTACGATTGATGGGAGAGTGTAACCGTTCTTACGTAGCTCCCCGATTGGGAGCATTGTTAGGTAGCCAAATTCGGCTAACTGAGGTTCAGATTGAACCTGCTGTCAACTACGACAAGCCCGCGCATTATACATACTTAACCACCGAACGCAAGCGTATTGCTAGTAAAGTAAACAGCCTTCGGGTTATCTCTCAAGTTCGTTCAGTGCATTTTTGACACGCTCTCTTAAACCGGCTTTCTCTTCGCTTTCTTCCACAGTATTTTCTTCGTCTTCAGAAGAAGAGGGGGCATTCTCAACCGCGACGCCTGGGTCATCTTCCTCCTCGACGGATTCGACGACGGGGAGTGGCTGTTTTTTGAAGAAATAGTGTTGTGTTGATTGTTTAAAAGCGGGCGTTTCAGCCTCTACAGTGACTTCGGCTTTTACTATCCAAAGCACCCATAGCTGCCTGGCATACCCACCAACCAGCACCATTCCTGCAAACCACAGGCAAATCAGTAATAAACAAATTACATATATTATGGTGCTGTGTTTTTGTCGGGAGAAGATACCAGGGTGACCTGTTTCTTTCTGCTCACGCGCGGCGATATAGAATTCAAACATGTCATTTCCCCTTCACTGTTGTTTCCGGGGAAATATTTGCTTCATCCCGATATAAGTAGGCACTCTCCCCTGCCACCTGCCAGAGATGTACTAACGTTGAAAAGCCAACAACACCGTCAGTTTTCAAGTGGTGGCTTTTTTGAAATTGCTTTATTTTTTCTACCAACAAGGGACGCCACTCCGCCGAAGGTTCTGTCGAAATATGCAATGCGCGGTTTAACATCGTTTCCAGCCAGAGAATCTCTTCCTCGCTGCTATCACGCGTAATGGTACTCTCCCCTTCCGGCGACATTTTCCACAACAGAAGATAATCACCCGTCCATACCGACTCAAACCATTTATGTGTCAGCGTCCACGTTTGCTGACCTACGAGGACATCAACGCTAGCCTCACCGACGCGAACGACCACAACAGGCAATTTTTTGTCCCCGACTTTAAGCGATGCGATCCAGGGCAAATTCTGATCTACCAATGTTTGTAAAGAAGCATTCCCACTTTTACATGCCAGCCCCGCTCTTACTGCCTGATCGCACCAGGCCGAATCAGCTGGGACCTCGTACCCCCATACGCCGTATAACACGCTTAGCGCCTCACTATCGCGCATCACCACATGAGCAATATCCTTAGTCATATCTTGTTTAACTACTGGCGTTACGGGTATCAGCCACGCAGGAACGGGTAACGTAGCTGTAAAAGAGGACAGCAGTAGCCAACCACAGGTAAGAGCGATAATGGTTCCACTCATCACCACGGCAAGCTGCATTTTCCGGGGGCGGTTATCACCCAATATGCGGTAAATCATTCGCCATTGTTTTGCTGTGAAAACGCTGGTCTGCTCGGCTTGCTGTAATAAGCGAATTGTTTCGCCGGCAAGCGCCAGCTTTCTGCGATCGCCCCGACATAATAAAGCTATCCGTTTCAGAACTCTGGCGGTTAAAAGGAGATCGGGTTGGTCAATATTCTGACCTTCAAGGATGCTTGCCTTAAGTTCGTGCTCCGTCAGACGTCCTATCGAGACAAGTTCAATGCCCTGTTTTTTAAAATCACGTTCGACTTTTCGATCGGGTCTGCCGATCAGCAAAAATTGACCATCAGGAATAAGAGATATTGCGCGTTGGAGATCATCAAGTATGCGGCGGTGATTCAGGTGAGCATTTTCAATAATAATAAGAGGGCAGCGACTATCAGTTCGATGAAGCGCATGCAGTAATTGCCCCGCCATCTCATCTCGCGTCCAGGCGCTGTCACGGCAGCCCTGTTCAGCCGCGTTATCGTCGGTAACGATCCATGCGGCCTTACCTTGCCAGGAAACAACGAGGCTTAAAGTAATCACACGGCGATGTTTATCTTTTTGCAGTTGCTGCGCCAGCCAGGTTTTTCCACTTCCAGCCTCACCCAACAAATAGCATAGACGCCAGGTTTGACGTTTCTCACACAACCAGGAAAGAATAACTTCTCTTCTCGTAGACATAGAACTTCCTGTTTTAATTATTGATTATCCTTAATCATAAAAATAATGTATGTATTTATTAATTAAATACATATTACTAATATAAATAAATTTTGCTTGATTCATGCAAGCGGCATTAATACTATTTATACTAACGTCAATATACAACCCACCCAATCTATTTTATTAGAACATACATCGTGCCCACACTACGTTTCCCCTTCTATCTGGCGAATCATAATAAAGATGCTGCCATCAATATATTGATTATATTTATAAGCATAGGGTCGATTATTTTTAATGTGAATTATTTCCATACAACTATAGTTAAAAATGGACAGATCATTAATCAACCAACAAACGCATTTCAGTCTGATTTCAGCCTTGCCGCTTTATGGCGTAACGAAAATCATGCTGGGGTAAAAGATGCAAATCCCGTGGCAGTTAATCAGGAAACACCTAAGCTCTCTATAGCGCTTAATGGCATTGTACTCACATCGAATGATGAGACTTCTTTTGTCTTAATTAATGAGGGGAGCGAACAAAAGCGATACTCCCTCAACGAAGCCCTTGAGTCAGCGCCGGGAACGTTTATTAGAAAAATAAATAAAACCAGCGTTGTGTTTGAAACTCACGGGCATTACGAAAAAGTAACTCTCCATCCAGGGCTACCTGACATCATCAAGCAGCCTGATTCAGAAAGTCAAAATGTACTCGCTGATTATATTATCGCCACGCCTATACGTGATGGAGAACAGATATACGGGCTTCGATTGAACCCTCGTAAGGGCCTCAATGCATTTACCACCAGCTTGCTACAACCAGGGGATATCGCCCTCAGGATCAATAATCTTTCGCTGACCCACCCTGATGAGGTTTCACAGGCATTAAGTTTACTGCTAACTCAACAAAGTGCTCAGTTTACAATTCGTCGCAACGGCGTACCCCGCTTGATAAATGTTTCCGTCGGGGAACTTACAGGAATGAATGGACTGCGTCATGAAAGGACTCAATAAAATCACCTGCTGCTTGCTGGCAGCACTACTCATGCCTTGTGCAGGACACGCTGAGAACGAACAATACGGCGCGAACTTCAATAACGCCGATATCCGCCAGTTCGTGGAAATAGTGGGTCAGCATCTTGGCAAAACGATCCTGATCGACCCTTCGGTACAGGGAACCATTTCCGTACGCAGTAATGATACGTTTAGCCAACAGGAGTACTACCAGTTCTTTTTAAGTATTCTTGATCTTTACGGTTATTCCGTGATCACGCTGGACAATGGTTTTCTGAGAGTGGTTCGCTCAGCTAATGTAAAAACATCGCCAGGGATGATTGCTGACAGTTCTCGTCCAGGCGTAGGTGATGAGTTGGTCACCCGAATCGTACCGCTTGAGAACGTTCCTGCTCGTGACCTGGCCCCCCTGCTCCGCCAGATGATGGATGCGGGTAGCGTCGGTAATGTTGTGCATTATGAACCCTCCAACGTTCTTATTCTGACCGGTCGTGCCTCCACCATTAATAAACTGATTGAAGTCATAAAGCGCGTTGATGTCATCGGCACAGAGAAGCAGCAAATTATTCATCTGGAATATGCGTCAGCGGAAGATCTCGCCGAGATTCTTAATCAATTAATCAGCGAAAGCCACGGTAAAAGCCAGATGCCAGCCCTCCTCTCCGCGAAGATTGTGGCGGATAAGCGAACCAACTCTCTTATCATCAGTGGACCGGAAAAAGCACGCCAGCGCATCACTTCATTACTGAAAAGCCTTGATGTCGAAGAGAGCGAGGAAGGAAATACCCGGGTTTATTACCTGAAATATGCTAAAGCCACGAATCTGGTGGAAGTGCTAACCGGTGTTTCCGAAAAGCTGAAAGATGAAAAAGGGAATGCGCGTAAGCCCTCCTCTTCTGGCGCGATGGATAACGTCGCCATTACCGCCGATGAACAGACTAACTCTCTGGTCATTACCGCTGACCAGTCCGTCCAGGAAAAACTCGCCACGGTAATTGCGCGTCTGGACATTCGCCGTGCACAGGTGCTGGTTGAGGCAATCATCGTTGAAGTTCAGGATGGAAATGGACTAAACCTCGGCGTGCAATGGGCGAATAAAAACGTTGGCGCACAGCAATTTACCAATACCGGATTACCGATTTTTAACGCTGCGCAAGGTGTGGCTGATTATAAAAAGAATGGTGGGATCACCAGCGCGAATCCTGCCTGGGATATGTTTAGCGCCTACAATGGCATGGCCGCAGGCTTCTTCAATGGCGACTGGGGAGTACTGCTTACCGTGCTGGCCAGTAACAATAAAAATGACATCCTCGCCACCCCAAGCATCGTAACGCTGGATAATAAACTCGCGTCCTTCAACGTGGGGCAGGATGTGCCGGTGCTATCCGGGTCACAGACCACTTCAGGGGATAACGTCTTTAATACCGTCGAACGCAAAACGGTGGGGACAAAACTCAAAGTTACTCCGCAGGTCAATGAAGGCGACGCGGTGTTGCTCGAAATAGAGCAGGAAGTCTCCAGCGTTGACTCTTCCTCTAACTCGACGCTCGGCCCGACGTTTAATACCCGTACTATTCAAAACGCCGTGCTGGTCAAAACCGGTGAAACGGTGGTCCTGGGCGGATTGCTGGATGATTTTTCTAAAGAGCAAGTGTCAAAGGTTCCTCTGCTTGGCGATATTCCTTTAGTGGGGCAACTCTTCCGCTATACCTCCACCGAGCGCGCTAAACGCAACCTGATGGTATTTATCCGTCCGACGATTATCCGTGACGATGATGTTTATCGCTCACTGTCAAAAGAGAAATACACCCGTTACCGTCAGGAGCAACAACAGCGGATCGACGGGAAATCAAAAGCGCTGGTTGGCTCGGAAGATTTGCCGGTGCTGGATGAAAACACGTTCAACAGTCACGCCCCTGCGCCATCGTCACGGTGAGGCATTCATATGAGAATTCACTCACCGTACCCCGCCAGTTGGGCGCTGGCACAACGAATTGGTTATCTCTATTCAGAGGGCGAGATTATTTATCTCGCCGATACGCCATTCGAGCGGTTACTCGATATTCAACGTCAGGTTGGTCAGTGCCAGACCATGACCAGTTTGTCACAGGCTGATTTCGAAGCCCGGCTGGAAGCGGTGTTCCATCAGAATACCGGTGAGTCGCAACAGATTGCGCAGGATATCGATCAATCCGTCGATCTTCTCTCGCTTTCGGAAGAGATGCCCGCAAATGAAGATCTCCTGAATGAAGATTCAGCGGCACCGGTTATCCGCTTGATCAATGCGATTTTGAGTGAGGCCATCAAAGAAACCGCCTCTGATATCCACATTGAAACCTATGAAAAAACAATGTCGATCCGTTTTCGCATCGACGGCGTTTTGCGGACAATTTTACAGCCAAACAAAAAACTGGCGGCACTGCTTATCTCCCGAATTAAGGTCATGGCTCGTCTTGATATCGCCGAAAAACGTATTCCACAGGATGGAAGAATTAGTTTGCGTATCGGGCGACGTAACATAGATGTCCGCGTATCCACACTGCCGTCCATCTATGGTGAACGCGCCGTACTCCGCCTGCTGGATAAAAACAGCCTCCAGCTTTCATTGAACAACCTGGGGATGACGGCAGCGGATAAGCAGGATTTAGAAAATCTCATTCAGCTTCCGCACGGTATTATCCTGGTGACAGGGCCGACAGGCTCCGGTAAAAGCACCACGCTCTACGCCATCCTTTCGGCGCTGAATACTCCCGGCCGCAATATTCTGACGGTAGAAGATCCCGTGGAATATGAGCTGGAAGGCATTGGGCAAACGCAGGTGAATACCCGTGTGGATATGTCTTTCGCTCGCGGCCTGCGCGCCATACTTCGCCAGGACCCGGATGTCGTCATGGTGGGGGAAATTCGTGATACAGAAACCGCGCAGATTGCGGTTCAGGCCTCGCTCACCGGCCATCTGGTACTCTCAACACTCCACACTAACAGTGCATCAGGCGCAGTGACCCGGCTCCGCGACATGGGCGTCGAATCATTCCTGCTTTCGTCTTCCCTGGCAGGGATTATCGCGCAACGTCTGGTTCGTCGCCTGTGTCCGCAATGCCGACAATTCACGCCCGTATCACCCCAACAAGCGCAGATGTTTAAATATCATCAGCTCGCGGTGACAACAATTGGCACTCCCGTAGGCTGCCCTCATTGCCATCAATCCGGCTATCAGGGGCGCATGGCGATCCACGAAATGATGGTGGTGACGCCGGAATTACGGGCCGCTATTCATGAAAATGTGGATGAACAAGCACTGGAGCGACTAGTCCGGCAACAACACAAGGCCTTAATCAAAAATGGCCTGCAAAAAGTGATAAGCGGTGACACCTCCTGGGATGAGGTTATGCGCGTCGCCAGTGCCACGCTGGAGAGCGAAGCATGAATTATCGCTATCGCGCCATGACCCAGGATGGTCAAAAATTGCAAGGGATCATTGATGCTAACGATGAACGTCAGGCACGACTGCGGCTGCGTGAAGAAGGGCTTTTCCTGCTGGATATTCGCCCCCAAAAAAGTTCGGGAGTAAAAACACGTCGCCCGAGGATCAGCCATAGTGAACTGACGCTTTTCACCCGGCAGTTGGCAACCTTAAGCGCAGCGGCATTACCCCTGGAAGAGAGCCTTGCCGTAATCGGTCAACAAAGCAGTAATAAACGACTGGGTGACGTGTTAAATCAGGTACGCAGCGCCATCCTTGAAGGGCATCCCCTTTCCGATGCATTACAGCATTTTCCCACGCTTTTCGATTCGCTCTATCGTACCCTGGTAAAAGCGGGCGAAAAGAGCGGGCTGCTGGCCCCGGTGTTGGAAAAGCTGGCTGATTACAATGAAAACCGGCAGAAAATCCGCAGCAAGCTCATTCAGTCACTGATCTACCCCTGTATGCTCACTACGGTGGCGATTGGGGTCGTGATTATTCTCCTCACTGCTGTCGTGCCCAAAATTACCGAACAGTTCGTGCATATGAAGCAGCAACTGCCGCTGAGTACACGCATTCTTTTAGGTCTGAGCGACACGTTGCAACGTACCGGCCCGACATTATTAGCGACAGTGTTTATTGTCGCTGTAGGTTTCTGGCTCTGGTTAAAACGCGGCAATAACCGCCACCGTTTTCATGCCATGTTGCTGCGCGTTGCGCTCATCGGCCCGCTGATTTGCGCCATTAACAGCGCACGCTATCTCCGCACTTTAAGTATTTTGCAATCCAGCGGCGTCCCTCTGCTGGATGGGATGAATTTGTCCACCGAAAGCCTCAACAACCTCGAAATTCGCCAGCGTCTGGCAAATGCGGCAGAGAACGTTCGCCAGGGTAACAGCATTCATCTTTCGCTGGAACAAACCGCAATTTTCCCGCCGATGATGCTCTACATGGTGGCCTCTGGCGAAAAAAGCGGGCAGCTCGGCACATTAATGGTCAGAGCCGCAGATAACCAGGAGACACTCCAACAAAATCGGATCGCCTTAACGCTCTCCATCTTCGAGCCAGCACTCATTATTACGATGGCACTGATCGTCCTGTTTATTGTCGTGTCGGTACTCCAACCTCTTCTTCAACTTAACTCAATGATTAATTAAGGAAAGCATATGCGCGCAACGGATAAGCAACGCGGTTTTACATTACTGGAAATTATGGTGGTGATCGTCATTATCGGCGTACTTGCCAGCCTGGTGGTTCCTAACCTAATGGGCAATAAAGAAAAGGCGGATAAGCAAAAAGCCGTCAGCGATATTGTGGCGCTGGAAAACGCCCTTGATATGTACAAACTCGACAATCATCACTATCCAACCACAAATCAGGGGCTTGAATCCTTAGTAGAAGCGCCGACACTGCCACCGCTGGCCGCAAACTATAACAAGGAAGGTTATATCAAGCGTCTGCCTGCCGATCCCTGGGGCAATGATTATGTCCTCGTTAATCCTGGTGAACATGGTGCATACGATCTGCTTTCAGCAGGGCCCGATGGTGAAATGGGAACCGAGGACGACATCACCAACTGGGGTTTGAGCAAGAAGAAAAAGTAAGTCAGCGATGAATCAGCAACGCGGGTTTACCCTGCTGGAGATGATGCTGGTGCTGGCGCTGGTCGCTATCACGGCAAGCGTGGTGCTCTTCACATATGGCCGGGAGGATGTCGCCAACACTCGTGCGCGCGAAACAGCGGCGCGGTTTACCGCTGCACTTGAATTAGCCATCGACCGCGCCACGCTCAGTGGTCAGCCTGTCGGTATCCATTTCTCTGATTCAGCATGGCGCATTATGGTACCGGGCAAAACACCATCAGCCTGGCGCTGGGTTCCATTACAAGAAGATGCCGCAGACGAGAGCCAAAATGACTGGGATGAAGAACTCTCAATTCATCTTCAGCCATTTAAACCTGATGACAGCAACCAGCCACAGGTTGTGATTCTGGCCGACGGACAAATCACGCCCTTCTCTTTGTTGATGGCTAACGCCGGGACCGGTGAGCCGCTCCTGACGTTAGTCTGTTCAGGCTCATGGCCCCTGGATCAAACGCTCGCCAGAGATACCCGCCCATGAACAAACAATCAGGGATGACACTGCTTGAAGTCTTACTGGCGATGAGTATTTTCACCGCTGTTGCTCTGACTTTAATGAGCAGTATGCAAGGGCAACGAAATGCCATCGAGCGAATGCGTAACGAGACGCTGGCATTGTGGATAGCGGATAACCAGCTTCAGTCACAAGATTCATTCGGCGAGGAAAACACGTCCAGTTCTGGCAAAGAGTTAATAAATGGCGAAGAGTGGAACTGGCGCAGCGATATCCACTCAAGCAAAGACGGCACGCTTCTGGAACGCACCATAACGGTGACATTACCCAGCGGTCAGACAACCTCGCTTACGCGTTATCAAAGCATCGATAATAAATCCGGGCAGGCACAAGATGATTAATCGCCAGCAGGGTTTCACATTGCTGGAGGTCATGGCGGCGCTGGCGATTTTCTCAATGCTTAGCGTGCTGGCGTTTATGATTTTTTCGCAAGCTTCCGAGTTGCATCAACGCTCACAGAAAGAAATCCAGCAGTTCAATCAGCTACAGCGCACCATCACCATTCTTGATAACGATCTCCTGCAGCTGGTCGCCCGGAGGAATCGGAGTACGGACAAAATCATGGTGTTGGGTGAAGAAGCTATTTTTACCACGCAAAGTCGCGATCCGCTGGCTCCTCTCAGTGAAGCACAAACCTTACTCACTGTTCACTGGTATCTGCGAAATCATACGCTCTACCGTGCTGTTCGTACTTCTGTGGATGGCAGGAAGGATCAACCCGCCCAGGCGATGCTGGAACATGTCGAGAGCTTTCTTCTGGAAAGTAACAGCGGGGAAAGCCAGGAACTTCCTCTCTCAGTCACGTTACATCTGCAGACTCAGCAATATGGGGGGTTACAGCGCCGTTTTGCATTACCTGAGCAGTTAGCGAGAGAAGAGTCGCCAGCTCAGACGCAGGCCGGGAATAATAACCATGAATAATGAACAACGCGGCGTCGCGCTGCTCATTGTACTCATGTTACTGGCGCTCATGGCTGCTCTGGCAGCAGACATGACGCTCAGTTTTCACAGCCAGCTTCAGCGAACCCGCCAGGTAAACCATCATCTGCAACGGCAATATGATATTGAACTGGCGGAGAAACTTGCGCTTGCCAGCCTCACCCAGGACGTTAAAGATAACGACAGACAGACCACGTTGCAGCAGTACTGGGCACAGCCACAACAGTTGCAGCTGGAAGATGGCAATACAGTGAAGTGGCAGTTACGCGATGCCCAGCACTGTTTTAATCTCAATGCGTTAGCAAAAATCTCTGACGACCCGCTGGCTTCCCCTGATTTCCCCGCCCAGGTATTCAGTGCGCTGCTGATTAACGCCGGTATCGATCGCGGAAACACCGATGAGATCGTGCAATCAATCGCTGACTATATTGATGTCGATGACTCACCACGCTTTCACGGCGCAGAAGATAGCTTTTACCAAAGCCAGACGCCGCCCCGGCATAGTGCCAATCAGATGCTTTTTCTGACTGGCGAATTACGTCAGATAAAAGGCATAACCGAAAACATCTATCAGCGGCTTATCCCGTATGTCTGCGTTCTCCCGACCACGGAACTTAGCATCAATCTTAATATGCTAACGGAGAACGATATTCCGCTCTTCAGAGCGTTATTCCTCAATAACATCACGGATGCTGACGCTCGGGTCTTATTGCAAAAAAGGCCGAGGGAAGGCTGGCTAACCACGGATGCATTTCTTTACTGGGCGCAGCAGGATTTCTCCGGTGTGAAGCCACTGGTTGCTCAGGTGAAAAGGCATCTCTTTCCCTATAGCCGCTATTTTACGCTGAGTACGGAAAGTATCAGCGACGAACAATCCCAGGGATGGCAAAGCCATATTTTCTTCAACCGTAAACAGCAGAGCGCCCAAATCTATCGGCGTACGCTGCAACTCTACTAATCATAAGGATCGTGATGCCTGAATCGTTGATGGTCATACGTTCTTCCTCGACGCTGCGTAAGCATTGGGAATGGATGACGTTCTCCGCAGATAGCGTATCTTCGGTACATACGCTCACGGACGATCTTCCGCTGGAGTCGCTGGCCGATCAGCCCGGTGCCGGAAATGTTCATCTTTTGATCCCACCAGAGGGCCTTTTATATCGTTCCCTCACGCTGCCCAACGCCAAATACAAACTCACCGCACAAACATTACAATGGCTGGCAGAGGAGACGTTACCCGACAACACCCAGGACTGGCACTGGACGGTTGTCGATAAACAAAACGAAAGTGTCGAGGTGATAGGCATTCAGTCGGAGAAACTCGGTCGCTATCTTGAGCGTTTACATACTGCCGGACTCAACGTGACGCGGGTTTTGCCAGATGGCTGCTATCTTCCCTGGGAAGTAGATAGCTGGACTCTGGTTAACCAGCAAACAAGCTGGCTCATTCGCAGTGCCGCACATGCCTTCAACGAACTGGATGAACACTGGTTACAGCATCTTGCTGCCCAGTTTCCGCCTGAGAATATGCTTTGTTATGGTGTAGTACCTCACGGCGTTGCAGCGGCCAATCCACTTATCCAGCATCCTGAAATACCATCACTGAGTTTGTATTCTGCCGATATTGCATTCCAGCGCTATGACATGCTGCATGGTATTTTTCGTAAACAGAAAACTGTAAGCAAATCGGGAAAATGGCTCGCCCGCCTGGCAGTAAGCTGTCTCGTTCTCGCCATTCTTTCTTTTGTTGGCAGCCGGAGCATCGCGCTCTGGCATACGCTTAAGATTGAAGATCAACTTCAGCAACAACAGCAAGAAACCTGGCAACGTTATTTCCCGCAGATCAAACGCACCCACAACTTTCATTTTTACTTTAAGCAGCAACTCGCTCAGCAATATCCTGAAGCTGTACCGTTGCTCTATCATTTACAAACACTTCTGCTGGAACACCCTGAACTGCAGTTAATGGAGGCGAACTATAGCCAGAAGCAAAAGTCGCTGACCTTAAAAATGAGTGCTAAGAGTGAAGCCAATATCGATCGTTTCTGTGAGTTAACACAGTCCTGGCTTCCGATGGAAAAAACAGAAAAAGATCCGGTCAGTGGTGTATGGACAGTAAGGAACTCAGGGAAATGATTAAATCATGGTGGGCAGAAAAATCCACATCGGAAAAACAGATCGTTGCGGCACTGGCGGTTCTCTCGCTCGGCGTTTTTTGTTGGCTTGGGGTGATAAAACCGATAGATACCTACATTGCAGAGCATCAGTCCCACGCGCAAAAAATTAAGAAGGACATCAAATGGATGCAGGATCAAGCGAGCACCCATGGTTTACTCGGTCATCCTGCGCTTACGCAGCCCATCAAAAATATCCTTCTCGAGGAAGCAAAACGTGAGAATTTGGCTATCACGCTGGAAAACGGCCCGGACAATACTCTGACAATTCATCCTGTCACAGCTCCCCTCGAAAACGTCTCCCGCTGGCTCACTACGGCACAGGTAACATACGGTATTGTTATTGAAGACCTTCAGTTTACTCTTGCCGGAAACGAAGAGATCACCCTCAGGCATTTGTCCTTCAGGGAGCAACAATAATGACAATGCTACTGCCGCTCTTCATTCTGGTTGGTTTTATTGCAGGTTATTTTGTTAATGCCATCGCCTATCACCTCTCGCCGTTGGAGGATAAAACGGCGTTAACGTTTCGCCAGGTATTGGTTCATTTCAGGCAAAAAAAATATGCCTGGCATGATACAGTGCCCCTGATACTTTGTGTTGCTGCTGCTATCGCCTGCGCCCTGGCACCTTTCACGCCCATCGTGACTGGCGCACTCTTTCTCTATTTCTGTTTCGTACTCACGCTCAGTGTTATTGATTTTCGCACTCAGCTCCTGCCCGACAAACTCACCTTACCGCTGCTCTGGCTTGGCTTGGTATTTAATGCGCAGTATGGATTAATTGATTTACATGATGCGGTTTACGGCGCGGTAGCGGGCTATGGGGTGCTGTGGTGTGTTTACTGGGGCGTCTGGTTAGTTTGTCACAAAGAGGGATTGGGCTACGGTGATTTCAAGCTACTGGCCGCTGCAGGCGCATGGTGTGGCTGGCAAACGTTGCCAATGATACTGCTGATTGCCTCGCTGGGTGGCATTGGTTACGCCATCGTTTCACAACTTCTGCAACGCCGGACTATAACCACTATCGCATTCGGCCCGTGGCTTGCGCTCGGCAGCATGATAAACCTGGGGTATCTGGCCTGGATCTCTTATTAACCGGGAGGGTTCTCCCTCCCGACACGGCTCAACCTTCTTCGCGGATCTGTGCTTGCAGATAATTTTGCAGGCCCATCTTCTGAATCAGATCAAGTTCCGTTTCCAGCCAGTCGATATGGCCTTCTTCATCACGCAAAATTTCTATCATCATATCGCGGCTGACGTAATCATGAACGCTATCGGCATAACCAATTGCCTCACGCAAATTCTTCGCGCCATCCAGCTCAAGTGCCAGATCAGAACGCAGCATTTCCTCAACATCTTCACCAATGTTCAGTTTGCCCAGGTCCTGTAAGTTTGGAAGACCTTCCAGAAAAAGAATGCGCTCAATATAACGATCGGCGTGTTTCATCTCATCAATGGATTCATGATACTCCACATCATTGAGACGTTTGAGACCCCAGTTTTTAAACATTCGGGCATGGAGAAAGTACTGATTGATTGCGACAAGCTCATTTCCCAACAGTTTGTTGAGATAATTTATAACTTTAGTATCACCTTTCATTTTTTGACTCCTTCGCTTCCACTCTTTGAAGAGTAGAACGGCTTACGAGTAAGTCAAAAAACACACTCCGTTTATGCGGACTCCTTAAACTCCGGCAGCTGCATTAATTCATCCTCCATCACTTCACGCGCGGCCCGGACACATTTACCGCACTGATTGCCGACCGGAATAAATTTTTTTAATTGCTGGAACGAGTGAGGGGAAAACTGGCGCACAGCCTGACGAATTTTTTTATCGCTGATACCATTACAAAGACAAACGTACATAGAGACTCCCGTATACTTTCTTCAAAAATAAATGAAAATAGTTCTTATTTCAATTACGGAAAGACTCTTTTTTAAGCAAAGAATAGAAATATGAATAAAAATAATGGGCTACCAAAAGTAGCCCATTGACAAAAAATGCGGCGATACTGGAAGGTATCGCCAACACATTTATTGCTTAGTAAACGGCGCGAAGATTTCGCTAAATGCGTACTTCGGTGCCTGTTCTTTAGTCAGGCCGTGGAATTCCGGAGACAGGTTAGTGCCGCCCGGCAGGTCGCGCGCGATTGACCAGATACCAACCATACCGAGATTACGCTTCTGCGCATCCTGCATGACCAGACGAGCATCAGAGAGATAGAACACCTCGCCCTGAACGTCGTTCACGCCAACCATCGGCGTGGTACCCATCATAGCGTCAATTTCTGCATCGCTCTTATTGGGATGGAGGCCTTTCAATTGTGAATGCAGGTTGGCAATCGCAGACGTTGCACACTTACCGTGAATGTTCTGGCCTTCGGTATTTGCAGACTGACAAATCGCGTTACCGTAGTCCATTGTCATCACGTTCACACCCGCCAGCTCAACACCTTTCGCTTTGGCATCGCTCAGGACATTCATCCCTTCCGGCGTCAGGCCAGTCGGCAGAATTGGCAAGGTGTACCAGATAGCAATATCTTTGCCTTCTGACTTCCATTTATCCTGCACTTTCTTCACAGCAAGGTTACGACGTTCAATAGATGCCTGATCCGCAACCCAGGTGCCTTCGATATCGAAGTCCAGGACTTTGAGGTTCAGGTTATCAACGATGTCATAATAATGCTGCATCAGATCGTCTACGTTCTTACAGGAAGCAGCCAGCGGAGCGTTGTTAGCACCACCGATAGACAGCATCACATCGCCGCCAGCCTCACGCAGAGCTTTGATTTTGCTGTACTGAGCGTAATTCTGCATACCATAAGCGGTACCCCATGTCGGCAGACAGGTGTTCGCATCTTTACTCACCACAAATGCCAGCGTGAAGTGGTTGACGTTATGATTCTTAGCCAGCGCAGCCAAATCCGGGATCGTATTCAGCGTAAAGTCAACATACGGTGCATAAACGTGTTTCGGCCATGCTTTCTTCGGCGTACCTACACGTTCTTTGGTTCCGGTCCAGTCAACAAAAACACGCCACGGGTTGCTGTCAGAAGGAGAAACTTTCTGCACTTTACTCTGAGAAATGTAGTTCACACCGTTAAAGCGAATCAGCGTATCGCTGGCATAAAGCGTTTCTGGATTAAACTGCGGCGCATTATTCAGCTCTTCGTTGCTATAGCTCTGAGCCTTACCTAACGGCTTCCACGGGCGGCTATTGCTACCGGTGGCGTTTTGGTTCGCCACCAGAGCAGGGTTGTCACTTTGCGTCCAGAACAGCGCTTCATAAGCCTGCCCATCAACAACAACGCGATCACCTTTCACGTACACAGTGGATGCGGACCATGCTTTCGCCGGTTCGTATTTCTTCCACGGGTTATCGCCGCCCGGGACAAAGCCCCATGCGTCTTGATCGACAGAAGTTTTATAATGTGCATCGTTATAATCTACGATGCTGTCCGCGCTGTACGCTTTGCTGGCCTGGAAACCATCCGCAACAATGACGCCGCCGTTATCAATTTCACAGGTAGTCGGGTTACCGTACTGACTCAATTCCGCAGCGGTAGCTGTACGCTCGAGACGCCATGGGTTATTGGAGTTTTCAGCGCTGGTACCCCGTGGGCAATCTTTAGACCCAACCCACCAGGCGTTCTTGTAAACATTACCATTGAAAATAACATGGTAAATTTCGCTACCTTCCTGGCCGCTCCACGCTTGCAATGAGTAATCGTTACCGCTATCCGCTGGTGTTGATGGCTCGCTGTTATCCGGAGTTGGGGTCACCGGTGTTTCCGGAGTTGGATCAACCGGAGTCACAGTACCGCCATTATTATCCGGCTTAACGGAACAGGAGCCAGGGTTACCATACTGGCTGATTTCTGTTGCCGTTGCCGCGCGAACATAACGCCATGGGTTACTGGCATCGTTTTCTTTCGCATCGCCTGGGCAATTTGCCGCGCCTACCCACCAGGCGTTCTTATAAATGCCGCCGTTATAGATAACGTACCATGTAGAAGAACCTTCCTGACCTTTCCAGGCTACTACAGCATAGTTGTCGTTTGACTTATCAGCTGGGGCTGGCTGAACATCAGGAGCCGGTTTAACGTCCGGTGCCGGTTTCACATCCGGTGCAGGCTGTGGTGCTGAAGTACAGGACTGTGGATTACTGGTTTCTGAGATTTCCGTTGCCGTAGCGGCACGAACATAACGCCATGGGTTGCTGGCATCATTGCCTTTCGCATCACCCGGACAGTTAGAAGAGGCTACCCACCAGGCATTTTTATATACCGCACCATTAAAGACGACATACCAGGTCTGACCGCCCTGCTGTTTATTCCAGGCAACTACAGAAGAATTAGACGGAACAGTGCCCTGTGCTGGTGTAGCCGAACCGCCATTAGCCGGCGTATTGGATGCAGGCGTATTTGAATTTGAAGAAGATGAGCTGCCGCTCTTTTCGCAGGAAAGTGTATTGCCAAACTGACTAATTTCAGCAGCTGTTGCGGTACGCTTTAAACGCCACGGGTTAGTTGCATCATTTGCTTTCGCTTTTCCCGGGCAATTTGTAGAAGAAACCCACCAGGCATTTTCATAAATTTTGCCATCGAAAATAACCTGATATTTATTACCACCTTGTTGGTTATTCCATGCTTCCATTGCCAATGCTGGCAGAGCGGAACACACCAGCCCCATACCAATCATAGATTTAGTAAATATATTTAATTTCATTATAATCCCTTGTGACGTAAAAACTGCAAAACAAAAGTCCTACGCAGGAATTATTTACGTTTTACGAGAACCCTTCAATATGAATTAAAGTGAGGCATTAAAAATAAGAAAAAAGCCTGACAAATGAAGAATTTTAAAAACAGAAACATTCATATTTAAAATATTAAATTGAATTGATATTTTAAATATGAATAATTTATTCGTTCTGACAGTACGAATTAGATATACAGCCAACAAATGCAAAAAGGGCGCCGAAGCGCCCTTTTTAATTCGAAACTAATTAACGTGTAATTAGCCCAGAACTTTAGCAACAACGCCCGCGCCAACGGTACGGCCGCCTTCACGGATTGCGAAACGCAGACCGTCGTCCATCGCGATCGGGTGGATCAGGGTAACAACCATTTTGATGTTGTCGCCCGGCATTACCATCTCTACGCCTTCCGGCAGTTCGATGGTACCAGTCACGTCAGTAGTACGGAAGTAGAACTGCGGACGGTAGCCTTTGAAGAACGGAGTATGACGGCCGCCTTCATCTTTGGACAGAATGTACACTTCAGATTCGAACTTGGTGTGCGGCTTGATGGTGCCCGGCTTAGCCAGTACCTGACCACGTTCGATTTCTTCACGTTTGATACCACGCAGCAGAACACCTACGTTCTCACCAGCACGGCCTTCGTCCAGCAGTTTGCGGAACATTTCAACGCCAGTACAGGTAGACTTCTGAGTCTCTTTGATACCAACGATTTCAACTTCTTCACCAACTTTGATGATACCGCGTTCTACACGACCGGTAACAACGGTACCACGACCGGAGATGGAGAATACGTCTTCGATCGGCAGCAGGAACGGCTTGTCAATCGCACGCTCTGGTTCCGGAATGTAAGAATCCAGGAAGCCAGCCAGTTCCAGGATTTTCGCTTCCCACTCTGCGTCGCCTTCCAGCGCTTTCAGAGCAGAACCACGAACGATCGGAGTGTCGTCGCCCGGGAAGTCGTACTGAGACAGAAGTTCACGAACTTCCATTTCAACCAGTTCCAGCAGCTCTTCGTCATCAACCATGTCGCATTTGTTCAGGAACACGATGATGTACGGAACGCCTACCTGACGACCCAGCAGGATGTGCTCACGAGTCTGCGGCATCGGGCCGTCAGTCGCAGCAACTACCAGGATCGCGCCGTCCATCTGAGCAGCACCAGTGATCATGTTTTTAACATAGTCGGCGTGCCCCGGGCAGTCTACGTGTGCGTAGTGACGGGTCGGGGTGTCATATTCAACGTGAGAAGTGTTGATGGTGATACCACGAGCTTTTTCTTCCGGCGCGTTATCGATCTGGTCGAATGCACGAGCAGCACCGCCGTAGGTTTTAGCCAGTACGGTGGTGATTGCAGCGGTCAGAGTAGTTTTACCGTGGTCAACGTGGCCGATAGTACCAACGTTAACGTGCGGTTTTGTACGTTCAAATTTTTCTTTAGACACGGCTATATTCCTTACTATAGTGCTCTCCCCTTCAGGAGAGAGCACGGGACTTTGGTATTAACCCTTAGGCTTATTTACCACGGGCTTCAATTACGGCCTGAGCAACGTTACTCGGCGCTTCATCATACTTCAGGAATTCCATAGTGTATGATGCACGACCTTTGGTCAGAGAACGCAGCTGAGTTGCGTATCCGAACATTTCAGACAGCGGTACTTCAGCGTGGATCTTAACGCCAGTAACTTCAGATTCCTGACCTTTGAGCATACCACGACGACGGCTCAAGTCACCGATAACGTCACCGGTGTTCTCTTCCGGAGTTTCTACTTCAACCTTCATGATCGGCTCAAGCAGAACTGGTTTCGCTTTCTTAAAGCCTTCTTTAAAGGCGATAGAAGCAGCCAGTTTAAACGCCAGTTCAGAGGAGTCAACGTCATGGTAAGAACCGAAGTGCAGACGAATACCCATGTCTACTACCGGGTAGCCTGCCAGCGGACCTGCTTTCAGCTGTTCCTGGATACCTTTATCAACGGCCGGGATGTATTCGCCAGGGATTACACCACCTTTAATGTCGTTGATGAACTCGTAGCCTTTCGGGTTTGAACCCGGCTCCAGCGGGTACATGTCGATAACAACATGACCATACTGACCACGACCACCAGACTGTTTCGCGTGTTTACCTTCAACATCGGTAACTTTCTGGCGGATAGTTTCACGGTAAGCAACCTGCGGTTTACCTACGTTCGCTTCAACGTTGAATTCACGCTTCATACGGTCAACGATGATGTCGAGGTGCAGTTCGCCCATACCCGCGATGATGGTCTGGTTAGATTCTTCGTCAGTCCATACACGGAAAGACGGGTCTTCTTTAGCCAGACGGCCCAGAGCCAGACCCATTTTTTCCTGGTCAGCTTTGGTTTTCGGTTCAACTGCGATGGAGATTACCGGCTCAGGGAATTCCATACGTTCCAGAATGATCGGCGCATCCGGGTCACACAGGGTGTCACCAGTGGTTACGTCTTTCAGACCGATAGCAGCAGCGATGTCGCCCGCGCGAACTTCTTTGATCTCTTCACGTTTGTTAGCGTGCATCTGAACGATACGACCGAAACGCTCACGTGCAGCTTTCACGGAGTTCAGTACGGTATCACCAGAGTTAACCACACCGGAGTAAACACGGAAGAAGGTCAGGTTACCAACAAACGGGTCGGTAGCGATTTTGAACGCCAGTGCAGAGAACGGCTCGTCATCACTTGCGTGACGTTCAGCCGGAGTGTCTTTACCGTCGTCCAGGATACCGTTGATCGCAGGTACGTCAACCGGGGATGGCAGGTAATCAATTACCGCATCCAGCATCGCCTGAACACCTTTGTTCTTGAACGCAGAACCACAGGTTACCAGGATGATTTCGTTGTTCAGAACGCGCTGACGCAGAGCACCTTTGATTTCTGCTTCAGTCAGTTCTTCACCACCCAGGTATTTTTCCATCAGCTCTTCAGAAGCTTCAGCTGCGGATTCGATCAGGTTCTGGTGCCATTCGTTAGCCAGTTCAACCATGTCTGCCGGGATATCTTCGTATTCGAAGGTTACGCCCTGGTCAGCGTCGTTCCAGTTGATAGCTTTCATTTTCACCAGGTCAACAACACCGGTGAAATGTTCTTCAGCACCAATCGCCAGCTGCAGCGGAACCGGGTTCGCGCCCAGACGGGTTTTGATCTGGTTAACAACTTTCAGGAAGTTCGCACCCATGCGGTCCATTTTGTTAACGAACGCAATGCGCGGAACTTTATATTTGTTTGCCTGACGCCATACGGTTTCAGACTGCGGCTGAACACCACCAACTGCGCAGTAAACCATTACCGCACCATCGAGAACACGCATGGAACGTTCTACTTCGATTGTGAAGTCAACGTGCCCCGGGGTGTCGATGATGTTGATGCGATGCGGCTCATACTGCTTAGCCATACCAGACCAGAATGCAGTAGTCGCAGCGGAAGTGATAGTAATACCACGTTCCTGCTCCTGCTCCATCCAGTCCATGGTTGCAGCGCCGTCATGAACTTCACCGATTTTATGGTTTACACCGGTGTAGAACAGAATACGTTCGGTAGTAGTGGTTTTACCGGCGTCGATGTGCGCACTGATACCGATGTTACGGTAGCGTGCGATGGGTGTTGTACGAGCCATTTGTTTCCTCGTTTATCTTTTAGGCGTTCAATTTAAGTAGCCCAAAGCGGGCTGCTTACTGGAAGCGCCCGCCTGGTGACTAAAACTCCGAAGGGATTACCAACGGTAGTGTGCGAACGCCTTGTTGGCTTCGGCCATACGGTGAACGTCTTCACGTTTCTTAACTGCAGTACCTTTGTTTTCTGCAGCATCAGAAAGTTCGTTCGCCAGGCGCAGAGCCATGGATTTATCACCGCGTTTACGAGCAGCTTCAACGATCCAACGCATTGCCAGAGCATTACGACGAACCGGACGGACTTCAACTGGTACCTGATAAGTAGAACCACCAACGCGGCGAGACTTAACTTCTACAGTCGGGCGCACGTTTTCGAGAGCTACTTCGAATGCTTCCAGTTCAGATTTACCAGAGCGCTGAGCCAGGGTCTCCAGCGCGCTGTATACGATAGATTCAGCAGTAGATTTTTTACCATCTACCATCAGGATATTTACAAATTTAGCCAGCAGTTCTGATCCGAACTTCGGATCCGGCAGAATTTTACGCTGACCAATGACGCGACGACGTGGCATGGAAATACTCCGTTGTTAATTCAGGATTGTCCAAAACTCTACGAGTTTAGTTTGACATTTAAGTTAAAACGTTTGGCCTTACTTAACGGAGAACCATTAAGCCTTAGGACGCTTCACGCCATACTTGGAACGAGCCTGCTTACGGTCTTTAACGCCGGAGCAGTCAAGCGCACCACGTACGGTGTGGTAACGAACACCCGGGAGGTCTTTAACACGACCGCCACGGATCAGGATCACGGAGTGCTCCTGCAGGTTGTGACCTTCACCACCGATGTAGGAAGTCACTTCGAAACCGTTAGTCAGACGAACACGGCATACTTTACGCAGCGCGGAGTTCGGTTTTTTAGGAGTGGTAGTATATACACGAGTACATACGCCACGTTTTTGCGGGCATGCTTCCAGCGCAGGCACGTTGCTTTTCGCAACTTTGCGAGCACGTGGTTTGCGTACCAGCTGGTTAACTGTTGCCATTAAATAGCTCCTGGTTTTAGCTTTTGCTTCGTAAACACGTAATAAAACGTCCTCACACAATATGAGGACGCCGAATTTTAGGGCGATGCCGAAAAGGTGTCAAGAAATATACAACGATCCCGCAATCACCAGGCCATCTGGCTGGAGTGCTTAACCGTAAGTCTGACGAAATCAGTATAGTCAATGAGAATGATGTCGTTCGAAATTTGACCAGTCAAACCGCGGCCAATAAGGTCTTCGTTCAGCGCATAGACCTTAATGGGGGCATTACGCAGACTTTCAAGGTAGCGGTTACCGTCAACTGCGGCAGTTACGCCATCTTGCAATAACAGCAGTTCGTCGCCTTCACTGAGCAGACGCAGCAGCGCAGCAAAATCCGTCAGCCAGGGTGAGCGATGTAATGTGTGCAGCATAAACGCCTCAAAACCTCAAAATTACATCGTAGTTGCCAAGTTCGCGGCGTAAGGCATCTGCTTCGAGCGGCGTGGCTTCGACAACAAAGGGTGTCTGCGGATCTAACCCGCGTTCGCGCAGTGAAGCCGCACAAACCCAGCACTGTTCAATGTCGTACAGACCCAACAATTTAAAAGTGGCAATGTAATCACGCGCCAGCACTGCATCGGGCTTTTGTCCTGGCAGCAGCTGAAAAACGCCATCAGCAATAAAGAAGACAGCCAGATCGTCAGTTAATGCGGAAGTTGCCAGTAAAGCATCTAAACCTTCCCGGCCTGCGGCTGTACCATGAGGCGCAGTAGAAAAAACAAACGCAATTCGTTTCATCAGAACTGTACCACCCTGTCACAGGTCAGCGAGGCTTCCGCCAGCGCGCCAAGTCCGCTTAAGGTAAATCCCGGCTGAAGGTTGGACGAAGCCAGCCCCAGTCTTCCGGCCTCCGTTTCATCGACGATACCGCGGCGTAACGCTGCCGCTACGCAGATATTCAGCGCCACACCATGTTGCGCATTCAACTGTTGCCAGCCGCGCACAAGGTCAAATTCGTCGCTTGCCGGTGAGGTCAATTGGTTAGCGTTATAGACCCCTTCCCGATAGAAAAAGACGCTGCTTAACTCATGGCCTTCTGCTATCAGCGCCTGCGCAAACTGAAAAGCACTACTCGCCTGTTGCGTACCGTATGCTGGTCCGGTCACCACGATGGCAAAACGCATTACTTATCTTGCCCCTGGAAATCACCGCTCTTGAACTGGCGGATGTAGAGATAGACAGTGTGTTTGGAGATGTTCAGGCGGTCAGCAACCTGGTTGATCGCATCTTTAATATCGAAGATCCCTTTCTCGTAGAGATTCAGCACGATCTGACGATTTTTGGCGTTATTAGAAACATTGCGATCGGCATTCACTTCTTCGATGGTGAACTCCAGCGTTTGGGTAACCAGATCTTCGACAGAAGAGGCAAAGTTGACGCTTGAACCGACATCCGGGGTTTCTGGCGGCACAAAAGTGCTCATAATCTGCGAGAAGGGAACATCAAGATTCATATTGATGCACAGCAGACCAATTACACGCTGTTCGCGGTTACGAATCGCGATAGTCAGGGACTTCATTAATACGCCGCTTTTGGCGCGAGTAAAGTAGCATTTAGAAACGCTGCTATCCGCTCCCGTCATATCGTGCAGCATACGTAGCGCCAGGTCAGTAATTGGCGAACCAATCTTCCGGCCTGTATGTTCACCGTTAGCAATGCGAATGGCTGAACATTTTAGATCCTGCAAAGAGTGCAAAACGATTTCACAGTGGGAGCCAATAAGCATCGCTAACCCGTCCACCACCGCTTCGTAGGATTTCAGAATATCAAAATCGGTCTGGTCGAAAGGACGTTGATCCAGTAAATCCAACTCACTGGTTTCGTTGGTTAAAAGCGACCTGGACATGAAAAAAAACACTCCTTTTCAGGAGCCTGTCGTTAACTTTTCAGGGCAGGCTCATTAATGATGCGGGTAACTAAATTAATACAGCGGAGGTTCCGCTTTCCAGCACTAATTATATCCGGCCTGTAATAAAAAAACCGCCGCCTGGTCAGGCGGCGGTTCTTAATGCTTATTTTTTAGCAGAATCTGCGGCTTTCGCATCAGCTTCCGGCTTTGCATCAGCCTTCGGCGCTGGTTTCACATCCAGCAGCTCTACGTCAAACACCAGGGTAGAATTCGGTGGGATCCCCGGAACACCCGCTTTGCCGTAAGCCAGTTCTGGTGGAATAACCAGTTTGATCTTACCGCCTTTCTTGATGTTCTTCAGACCTTCTGTCCAACCCGGGATAACACCGTCCAGACGGAAAGAGAGCGGTTCACCACGGGTGTAAGAGTTGTCGAACTCTTTACCGTCGATCAGCGTACCTTTGTAGTTCACTACAACAGTATCGCTGTCTTTCGGTGCTTCGCCTTTACCGGCTTCTACTACCTGATAAACCAGACCAGTTGAAGAGGTTTTCACACCTTTCTCTTTGGCAAATTTCTCGCGGTACTCTTTACCTTTTGCTTCGTTATCAGCCGCGTCTTTTTCCATCTTCGCCTGAGCAGAAGACTTCACGCGAGCTTCGAATGCTTGCAGAGTCTGTTCGATCTCTTGGTCGGAGAGTTTGCTCTTATCAGCAAATGCATCCTGAACACCAGCGATCAGCTGATCTTTATCCAGTTTGATGCCCAGTTTTTCTTGTTCTTTAAGAGAGTTTTCCATGTAACGACCCAGCGAAGCACCCAGTGCATAAGCTGATTTCTGATCGTCATTTTTGAACGCTGCTTTGCTGTCAGCAGTTGTAGCAGGTTTTGCAGCTTCAGCAGCAAAAGTGATTGGTGCATGCAGGGCAACGGCCATTGTGGTCGCCAGCAGCGTTACTTTAAACAGTGATTTCATCCATATCTCCAGGATCGGGGCATCTCACCCCAGGGTTAACTATTATCAGAAGGGTACTATAAAGCGTTGTCGAACAAATCTACATACAGACACGCCCTATTATCATCTATTTTCAGACTCTTTTTGTTTAAATTAGTTTCGATGACCGCGAAATGAGTGCTGTCTCGGGCAGCAAAGTTAAGTAGAATCCGCGGCGACCATTCGACAAAAGAGGTGAATCATGCAGGATTTATCATTGGAAGCACGCCTGGCAGAGCTGGAGAGCCGACTGGCTTTTCAGGAAATCACCATTGAAGAACTGAACGTCACGGTGACCGCTCATGAAATGGAGATGGCGAAACTGCGCGATCATCTGCGTCTGCTGACCGAGAAGTTAAAAGCCAGCCAGCCGTCGAACATCGCGTCGCAGGCTGAAGAAACGCCACCGCCACATTATTGAGGCGTAAAAAAAGCGGGGATTCCCCGCTTTTTTGTCACCTTTTCGGTATTAGTGGCAACCACAACCGCCGTTGCCTTTACCGCCACAGCAGCCTTCGCCACCGTGTTCATGACCGTGATCGTGGCCATGACCGCCGCAGCAACCGTCGTGGTCGTGATCGTGGTGATGATCGTGCGCGCCGTGAACGTGGCCATGAGCCAGTTCTTCTTCGGTCGCTTCGCGAATCGCCACAACTTCAACGTTGAATTTCAGGTTCTGACCGGCCAGCATGTGGTTACCATCAACCACTACGTGATCGTCTTCAACCGCAGTGATTTCAACCGGTACCGGACCCTGGTCAGTTTCAGCCAGGAAACGCATACCTACCTGCAGTTCATCAACGCCCATAAATACGTCTTTAGGAACACGTTGCACCAGGTTTTCGTCGTACTGACCGTAAGCGTCGTTCGCGCCAACAGCGACATCAAATTTGTCGCCCACTTCATGACCTTCCAGCGCCGTTTCCAGGCCAGAGATCAGGGAACCGTGACCATGCAGGTAGTCCAGCGGCGCACTCACCGGAGACTCATCAACCAACACACCGTCTTCTGTACGTACCTGATAGGCCAGGCTGACCACCAGGTCTTTTGCTACTTTCATGATATCTCCTGAGCATGGGAAGAATAGTGGCGCAGATTGTAGCGGAATTCTGCAGCCGTGTACTCACTAGCTTAAAAAAACTCGGCTCATATCGCTAGTCCGGATGAAAAATCCCGATCACTTGCTCATCTTTGCGAACGTGATCGCGGGCTTCTTTGTCTGCTTCTCGCATCTGATGTCCGCACTTAACACATTCAACAATATCAATATTATTTTCGCGCCACATCGCCATTGAATCCTGTGCCTGACAGGCTGGGCATTTTGCGCCCGCAATAAAACGTTTTCGGATTGCCATCTTTACCCTCTACTCAAATTCATCCCAGCCGTCCAGCTGGCGTCGTTCTTGTTGCATTTCACGCTGGAAAATCTCTTCCAGTTCGCGTCGGGCTTCCCTGGCGCGAGAAATTTGTACGGTATCGGCATGCATTGGGATGAGCTCTCGCAGCATCCGCATATCCAGGCGGCGAAAATGCAATTGCGCCCGCTGTGCCTGATGCGGATGCATGCCAAGCGTGACCAGCGTCTTGCGCCCCAGCTCTAACGCACTGGAGAATGTTTCACGGGAAAACTGCGTCACCCCTGCCTGTAATAACTCATGCGCTTCCACACGTCCGCGCGCTCGCGCAAGAATATGCAAATGCGGAAAGTGCTGCTGGCATATTTTCACCAGCTTCATGGTGTCTTCCGGCTCGTTACAGGTAATGACGATAGACTCAGCGGCCTCTGCACCCGCAGAACGTAAAAGATCGACCTGCGTGGCGTCGCCGTAATAAACTTTGTAGCCATATTTACGCATCAGGTTAACGGCACTGATATCCCGCTCCAGCACAGTAATGCGCATTTTATTTGCCATCAGCAAACGACCAATCACCTGACCAAAACGCCCGAAGCCCACGACAATGACCTGGGGTTTATCATCGTTGACCCACGGTTTTTCGTCTTCTTCTTCCGGTCCGTTAAACTGGCGGGATAGCCATTTATCCACCAGCTTCATCAGCAACGGCGTGGTCATCATGGAAAGCGTCACCGTCACCAGCAACAGCGCCATCTGGTCGCCCTGGAATAAGCGTTGCGAAGAAGCGGTAGAAAAGAGGACAAAGGCAAACTCGCCGCCCTGACTCAACACGCCAGCAAACTGCATCCGCTCTGAGCTACGCACGCCATACAATCGCGCCAGCAGATACAACACGAGAATTTTCACCGCCACCAGCACAACCACGCTTATCACTACCCACAACAGATGGGTATAAAGCACCCCGAGATTGAGCGACATGCCGACAGAGATAAAGAACAAACCGAGCAGCAAGCCTTTGAAGGGATCGATAGCCGTTTCCAGTTCATGGCGATATTCACTTTCCGCCAGCAGCACGCCCGCAATAAACGTACCGAGCGCCATCGACAGCCCCAGCGCATCCATAAACAATGCGGAACCCAATACCAGCAGCAGCGTCGCGGCGGTGAACACTTCCCGCACGCCAGAAGCTGCAATAAAACGAAATACCGGACGCAATAAATAGCGCCCGCCAATCAGCATGCCGACAAACGCCAGCACCTTCATGCCGATCTTCATCCAGTCGAAATTTTCGTCTGCCGAACCCGCCAACAACGGCACTAACGCCAGTGCCGGGATCACCGCCAGATCCTGAAACAGCAGAACCGAAAAACCTAGCTGCCCGGATTCGCTGCGATTCATCCCTTTCTCACGCATCAATTGCAACGCCATTGCAGTTGAAGACATCGCAAGGCCAATGCCACCGACCACCGCCGCCTGCCAGGCGAAATCCGTCAGCATCAATAATCCCGCCAGCAACGCCGCGCTTAACAGCACCTGTGCCGCGCCTACGCCAAAAATCGAACGCCGCAGTTGCCAAAGCTTGGAGGGATTCAACTCAAGGCCGATGATAAACATCAGGAACACCACGCCGAGTTCCGAAAAGTGGAGGATCTCATCGACGTCGCTAATAAACCCCAGCCCCCACGGGCCAATTGCAATCCCTGCCAGCAAATATCCCAACACAGCGCCAATACCCAGCCGCGATGCCAACGGCACCGCAGCCACCGCCGCGAAGAGAAACAGCACTCCTGCAAGTAAAAAATCGGAACCTTCCATCAGCGGCCTCCTGGAGACAGCGGATTTGCCAGCCAGTCACCGTAGGCTCTGGCGTGGCTCGCCAGCTCCTGTGCGCTTTGCCGTCTCGCCCAGTAAATAATGATGGGACTTAACCAATGCATCCGGCACATGCCCGCCGCCAGTTCAAAGGGGCGCAGAACATCGCTCATCGGGTAGCGATTCAATGCGTCATAACGGTAAGCACTTTCCGGCTCGCCGGTGGTAATCACGCTACGCCAGTACTTTCCCGCCAGTTGGTTTCCTCCTGGCCCGCTGGCAAAACCACGGCTTAATACCCGGTCCAGCCACTCTTTCAGTAGCGCCGGGCAGCTATAGGTATAAAGAGGATGCTGAAAGACAATCACCTCGTGCTCGCGCAGTAATGCCTGCTCACGGGGGATATCAATAAAAAAATCGGGATAGTGCGCGTAAAGGTCGTGCACGGTAACATTGCTGAGCTGCGTAGCCGGTTTAAGCAGCACCCGGTTTGCCACCGAGTCCTGAGATTCCGGATGGGCATACAGCAGCAAAACTTTCGCTGGCTGAGACATCATCCCCCTCCCGGTATGGTTTTTGTGTATAGTCGCTGTTTTGGGCTACCATTGCGCCCGGTGCGGCAGCTCGCCCATACATTACATTACATTACATTATCATAATGATAAGTTAACATAGTCTGAACATACGGCGCCTTATGATTGTTTTCTCCTCGTTACAAATTCGTCGCGGCGTGCGCGTCCTGCTGGATAATGCCACCGCCACCATCAACCCCGGGCAGAAAGTCGGCCTGGTGGGTAAAAACGGCTGTGGTAAATCTACCCTGCTGGCATTGCTGAAAAATGAAATCAGCGCCGACGGCGGCAGCTACACCTTTCCGGGAAGCTGGCAACTGGCGTGGGTGAATCAGGAAACGCCGGCGTTACCGCAAGCGGCGCTGGAATATGTCATTGACGGAGACCGTGAATATCGTCAACTGGAAGCGCAGCTACACGACGCCAACGAACGTAACGACGGGCACGCCATTGCGACCATTCATGGCAAGCTGGATGCTATTGACGCATGGAGTATTCGCTCCCGTGCCGCCAGCCTGCTGCACGGCCTCGGTTTCAGCAATGAACAACTGGAGCGCCCGGTAAGTGATTTCTCCGGTGGCTGGCGTATGCGTCTTAACCTTGCCCAGGCGCTGATTTGCCGTTCAGACTTGCTGCTGCTCGACGAACCGACTAACCACCTCGATCTCGATGCCGTTATCTGGCTGGAAAAATGGCTGAAGAGCTATCAGGGCACGCTGATCCTGATCTCTCACGACCGCGACTTCCTCGATCCGATCGTCGATAAAATTATTCATATCGAACAACAAAGCATGTTCGAGTACACCGGCAACTACAGTTCGTTTGAAGTACAGCGCGCCACCCGTCTGGCGCAGCAACAAGCGATGTACGAAAGCCAGCAGGAACGCGTAGCGCATCTGCAAAGTTATATCGACCGTTTCCGTGCCAAAGCCACCAAAGCGAAGCAGGCCCAGAGCCGCATTAAGATGCTCGAGCGTATGGAGCTGATTGCCCCCGCGCACGTCGACAACCCGTTCCGCTTTAGCTTCCGCGCGCCGGAAAGCCTGCCAAATCCGTTACTGAAGATGGAAAAAGTCAGCGCGGGCTATGGCGATCGCATTATTCTCGACTCGATTAAACTGAACCTGGTCCCCGGCTCGCGCATTGGTCTGCTAGGCCGCAACGGCGCAGGTAAATCGACATTAATCAAACTGTTAGCCGGTGAACTTGCGCCAGTCAGCGGTGAAATTGGTCTGGCGAAAGGGATCAAGCTCGGCTACTTCGCCCAGCATCAACTTGAATACTTGCGCGCCGACGAATCGCCTATTCAACATCTGGCACGTTTAGCGCCGCAGGAGCTGGAGCAAAAACTGCGTGACTACCTCGGCGGCTTTGGTTTCCAGGGCGATAAAGTAACCGAAGAAACGCGCCGCTTCTCCGGTGGGGAAAAAGCCCGCCTGGTGCTGGCATTAATCGTCTGGCAGCGTCCGAATCTGCTGCTGCTCGACGAACCGACTAACCACCTTGACCTCGACATGCGTCAGGCACTCACCGAAGCATTAATCGAGTTCGAAGGCGCGCTGGTTGTCGTTTCGCACGACCGTCATTTGCTGCGTTCCACCACTGACGATCTCTACCTGGTTCACGATCGTAAAGTCGAACCGTTCGACGGCGATCTGGAAGATTATCAACAGTGGTTGAGCGACGTACAAAAGCAGGAAAACCAGACCGACGAAGCACCAAAAGAGAATGCGAACAGCGCCCAGGCACGTAAAGATCAGAAGCGCCGGGAAGCGGAGCTGCGTGCGCAAACCCAGCCACTGCGTAAAGAGATTGCCCGTCTGGAAAAAGAGATGGAGAAGCTGAACGCGCAACTGGCGCAGGCGGAAGAGAAACTCGGCGACAGCGAACTGTATGACCAGAGCCGTAAAGCGGAGTTGACCGCCTGCCTGCAACAGCAAGCCAGCGCCAAATCCGGCCTGGAAGAGTGCGAAATGGCATGGCTGGAAGCCCAGGAGCAGCTTGAGCAGATGCTGCTGGAAGGCCAAAGCAACTGATGGCGCAGATAACGACGACCGATGCCAATGAATTCAGCAGCAGTGCTGAATTCACCCCTATGCGCGGCTTTAGCAATTGTCATCTACAAACTATGCTGCCGCGTTTGTTTCGTCGTCAGGTGAAATTCACCCCGTACTGGCAGCGGCTGGAGTTGCCCGACGGCGATTTTGTCGATCTCGCGTGGAGTGAAGCCCCTGCACAGGCGCGGCATAAACCGCGTTTAGTGGTATTTCACGGGCTGGAAGGCAGTCTCAATAGCCCTTACGCCCACGGTCTGGTTGAGGCGGCGCAAAAGCGCGGCTGGCTGGGCGTGGTGATGCATTTTCGCGGATGCAGCGGTGAACCAAACCGTATGCACCGCATTTACCATTCGGGCGAAACCGAAGACGCCAGTTGGTTTTTACGCTGGCTGCAACGCGAATTTGGTCATGCGCCAACGGCTGCCGTCGGCTATTCGCTCGGCGGTAATATGCTGGCCTGTTTGCTGGCAAAAGCAGGCAATGATCTCCCGGTTGATGCGGCGGTGATTGTCTCTGCGCCGTTTATGCTGGAAGCCTGTAGTTACCATATGGAAAAGGGCTTTTCCCGCGTTTATCAGCGTTACTTGCTGAACCTGTTAAAAGCCAATGCCGCACGCAAGCTGGCTGCCTACCCCGGAACGCTGCCGATTAATCTCGCCCAGTTAAAATCGGTACGTCGCATCCGTGAATTTGACGATCTCATCACCGCCAGAATTCACGGCTACGCCGACGCTATCGACTATTATCGTCAGTGTAGCGCCATGCCGATGCTGAACCGGATCGCCAAACCGACGCTGATTATTCACGCCAAAGACGATCCGTTTATGGATCATCAGGTGATCCCGAAACCGGAAAGTCTCCCCCCGCAGGTGGAGTATCAACTGACTGAACATGGCGGTCATGTTGGCTTTATTGGCGGTACATTACTTCATCCGCAAATGTGGCTGGAGTCACGCATTCCTGACTGGTTAACAACGTATCTGGAGGCGAAATCATGTTGATTCCGTGGCAAGACCTCTCCCCCGAAACGCTGGAAAATTTAATTGAAAGCTTTGTGTTACGTGAAGGCACCGATTATGGTGAACATGAGCGTACACTTGAACAGAAAGTCGCCGACGTCAAACGCCAGCTACAGTGCGGAGAAGCGGTGCTGGTATGGTCGGAGCTGCACGAAACGGTCAATATTATGCCGCGCAGTCAGTTTCGCGAATAACCTGCAACCGTCGGCGGACGAGATAATAATGATAGCTAAGTCATGGAGTTACTATGTCTGCCAAACATCCGGTCATTGCGGTAACAGGATCCAGCGGCGCGGGGACCACCACCACCAGCCTCGCGTTTCGTAAAATATTCGCGCAGTTAAATCTGCATGCAGCTGAGGTGGAAGGCGACAGTTTTCACCGTTACACCCGCCCGGAAATGGACATGGCGATCCGCAAAGCGCGCGACGCCGGGCGGCATATCAGCTACTTCGGCCCCGAAGCGAACGACTTCGGCCTGCTGGAACAAACCTTCATTGAATACGGTCAGAGCGGCAAAGGGAAATCTCGCAAATATCTGCATACCTACGATGAAGCCGTACCGTGGAATCAGGTACCGGGGACATTCACCCCCTGGCAACCTTTACCGGAACCCACTGATGTACTGTTTTATGAAGGTTTACACGGCGGCGTAGTCACGCCACAGCATAACGTTGCGCAGCATGTGGACTTACTGGTCGGCGTGGTGCCTATCGTTAACCTTGAGTGGATTCAAAAACTGATCCGCGACACCAGCGAGCGCGGGCACTCACGAGAAGCAGTGATGGACTCAGTAGTGCGTTCAATGGAAGACTATATCAACTACATCACACCGCAGTTTTCCCGCACCCATCTTAACTTCCAGCGCGTTCCCACCGTCGACACTTCAAACCCGTTCGCGGCAAAAGGTATCCCGTCGCTCGATGAAAGCTTTGTGGTGATCCATTTTCGTAATCTGGAAGGGATCGATTTCCCCTGGCTGCTGGCGATGTTGCAAGGCTCATTCATTTCCCACATCAATACGTTAGTGGTACCGGGCGGCAAAATGGGTCTGGCAATGGAATTAATTATGCTGCCGCTGGTGCAACGATTGATGGAAGGAAAGAAAATCGAGTAACTCTGCTATTACGCCGGATAAAATACTATCCGGCTTCACAACGGGATAGTTAAATCACGCGCCAACCACTTCATACGAGTGAGTAATATTCACCGCTTTTTCCAGCATCAACGCCACTGAACAATATTTCTCGGCAGAGAGATCAACCGCACGCGCAACCGCTGCGTCTTTCAGGTCGCGACCGGTGACGATAAAATGCAGATTAATGTGCGTAAACAGGCGTGGTGCCTCTTCGCGGCGTTCAGAGGTCAATTTTACTTCACAATCGACCACATCCTGACGCCCTTTTTGCAGGATCGAAACCACATCGATGGCACTGCAACCACCCGCCGCCATCAACACCATTTCCATCGGACTTGGTGCTTTATCGCCTGAGTTGCCGTCCATTAAAATCTGGTGACCAGAGGCAGATTCGCCCAGAAAAGTTAACCCTTCGACCCACTTCACTCGCGCTTGCATTTTTGCTACTCCACTGCGTCAATTTTCCTGACAGAGTACGCGTACTAACCAAATCGCGCAACGGAAGGCGACCTGGGTCATGCTGAAGCGAGACACCAGGAGACACAAAGCGAAAGCTATGCTAAAACAGTCAGGATGCTACAGTAATACATTGATGTACTGCATGTATGCAAAGGACGTCACATTACCGTGCAGTACAGTTGATAGCCCCTTCCCAGGTAGCGGGAAGCATATTTCGGCAATCCAGAGACAGCGGCGTTATCTGGCTCTGGAGAAAGCTTATAACAGAGGATAACCGCGCATGGTGCTTGGCAAACCGCAAACAGACCCGACTCTCGAATGGTTCTTGTCTCATTGCCACATTCATAAGTACCCATCCAAGAGCACGCTTATTCACCAGGGTGAAAAAGCGGAAACGCTGTACTACATCGTTAAAGGCTCTGTGGCAGTGCTGATCAAAGACGAAGAGGGTAAAGAAATGATCCTCTCCTATCTGAATCAGGGTGATTTTATTGGCGAACTGGGCCTGTTTGAAGAGGGCCAGGAACGTAGCGCATGGGTACGTGCGAAAACCGCCTGTGAAGTGGCTGAAATTTCGTACAAAAAATTTCGCCAATTGATTCAGGTAAACCCGGACATTCTGATGCGTCTGTCTGCACAGATGGCGCGTCGTCTGCAAGTCACTTCAGAGAAAGTGGGCAACCTGGCGTTCCTCGACGTGACGGGCCGCATTGCACAGACTCTGCTGAATCTGGCAAAACAACCAGACGCTATGACTCACCCGGACGGTATGCAAATCAAAATTACCCGTCAGGAAATCGGTCAGATTGTCGGCTGTTCTCGTGAAACCGTGGGACGCATTCTGAAGATGCTTGAAGATCAGAACCTGATCTCCGCACACGGTAAAACCATCGTCGTTTACGGCACTCGTTAATCCCGTCGGAGAGGCGCGTTACCTGGTAGCGCGCCATTTTGTTTCCCCCGATGTGGCGCAGACTGATTTATCACCCCGATATCAACTATGCACTGCGACAAACGCTGGTGCTATGTTTGCCCGTGGCCGTTGGGTTAATGCTTGGCGAATTACGATTCGGTCTGCTCTTCTCCCTCGTTCCTGCCTGTTGCAATATTGCGGGCCTTGATACGCCTCATAAACGTTTTTTCAAACGCTTAATCATTGGTGCGTCGCTGTTTGCCACCTGTAGCTTACTGACACAGCTGCTACTGGCAAAAGATGTTCCCCTGCCCTTTTTGCTGACCGGATTAACGCTGGTACTTGGCGTCACTGCTGAGCTGGGGCCATTGCACGCAAAATTGCTTCCTGCATCGCTGCTCGCCGCCATTTTTACCCTCAGTCTGGCGGGATACATGCCGGTCTGGGAACCGTTGCTCATCTATGCGTTGGGCACTCTCTGGTACGGATTGTTTAACTGGTTTTGGTTCTGGATCTGGCGCGAACAACCGCTGCGCGAGTCACTAAGTCTGCTGTACCGTGAACTGGCAGATTATTGCGAAGCCAAATACAGCCTGCTTACCCAGCACACCGACCCTGAAAAAGCGCTGCCGCCGCTGCTGGTGCGCCAGCAAAAAGCGGTCGATCTAATTACCCAGTGCTATCAGCAAATGCATATGCTTTCCGCGCAAAATAATACTGACTACAAGCGGATGCTGCGTATTTTCCAGGAGGCGCTGGATTTACAGGAACATATTTCGGTCAGTTTGCATCAGCCGGAAGAGGTGCAAAAGCTGGTCGAGCGTAGCCATGCGGAAGAAGTTATCCGCTGGAATGCGCAAACCGTCGCCGCTCGCCTGCGCGTGCTGGCTGATGACATTCTTTACCATCGCCTGCCAACGCGTTTTACGATGGAAAAGCAAATTGGCGCACTGGAAAAAATCGCCCGCCAGCATCCGGATAATCCGGTTGGGCAATTCTGCTACTGGCATTTCAGCCGCATCGCCCGCGTGCTGCGCACCCAAAAACCGCTCTATGCCCGTGACTTACTGGCCGATAAACAGCGGCGAATGCCGTTACTTCCGGCGCTGAAAAGTTATCTGTCACTAAAGTCTCCGGCGCTACGCAATGCCGGACGACTCAGTGTGATGCTAAGCGTTGCCAGCCTGATGGGCACCGCGCTGCATCTGCCGAAGTCGTACTGGATCCTGATGACGGTATTGCTGGTGACACAAAATGGCTATGGCGCAACCCGTCTGAGGATTGTGAATCGCTCCGTGGGAACCGTGGTCGGGTTAATCATTGCGGGCGTGGCGCTGCACTTTAAAATTCCCGAAGGTTACACCCTGACCTTGATGCTGATTACCACCCTCGCCAGCTACCTTATATTGCGCAAAAACTACGGCTGGGCGACGGTCGGTTTTACTATTACCGCAGTGTATACCCTGCAACTATTGTGGTTGAACGGCGAGCAATACATCCTTCCGCGTCTTATCGATACCATTATTGGTTGTTTAATTGCTTTCGGCGGTACTGTCTGGCTGTGGCCGCAGTGGCAGAGCGGGTTATTGCGTAAAAACGCCCATGATGCTTTAGAAGCCTATCAGGAAGCGATTCGCTTGATTCTGAGCGAGGACCCGCAACCAACGCCACTGGCCTGGCAGAGAATGCGGGTAAATCAGGCGCATAACACTCTGTATAACTCATTGAATCAGGCGATGCAGGAACCGGCATTCAACAGCCATTATCTGGCAGATATGAAACTGTGGGTAACGCACAGTCAGTTTATTGTTGAGCATATTAATGCCATGACCACGCTGGCGCGGGAACACCGGGCATTACCACCTGAACTGGCACAAGAGTATTTACAGTCTTGTGAAATCGCCATTCAGCGTTGTCAGCAGCGACTGGAGTATGACGAACCGGGGAGTTCTGGCGATGCCAATATCATGGATGCGCCGGAGATGCAGCCGCACGAAGGCGCGGCAGGTACGCTGGAGCAGCATTTACAGCGGGTTATTGGTCATCTGAACACCATGCACACCATTTCGTCGATGGCATGGCGTCAGCGACCGCATCACGGGATTTGGCTGAGTCGCAAGTTGCGGGATTCGAAGGCGTAATGCAGGCTAAACCATCGGATAAGGCATTCACGCCGCATCCGACATCTTTTGCCTGATGCGTCTTATTTACGCCCCAACCACCTTCGCCACCGCGTGGGCGAAACGTTGCATCCCTTCATCGATATCCGCATCTTCCACCACCAGCGACGGCGCAAAACGCATCACATCCGGTCCGGCATTCAGCACCATTACGCCAGCCTCTGCGCCCGCATACAGGAAATCACGCGCCCGACCTTTGTACTGTGGTTTCAGCTCCGCGCCAATTAACAGCCCCATACCGCGAATATCGCTAAACACATCGTACTGCTGATCGATCTTCTGCAAATGGTCAACAAAACGCTGGCGTTTCGCCTGAATGCCTTCCAGCACTTCAGGGGTATTGATGATATCAAACGCCGCGCCCGCTACTGCACAGGCCAGAGGATTACCGCCGTAGGTGGAACCGTGAGAACCAGGATGAAACGCAGAAGCAATTTCCGCCGTGGTCAGCATGGCGCTAATCGGGAAGCCGCCGCCTAACGCTTTCGCAGAGGTCAGAATATCCGGCGTCACACCGTAGTGCATGTAAGCAAACAAATCGCCGGTCCGCCCCATCCCGCACTGCACTTCATCAAACACCAATAATGCCTGATGTTGATCGCACAGCTCGCGCAAGCCCTGCAAAAACTCTGGCGTCGCTGCCGTCACACCGCCCTCGCCCTGGATCGGCTCAACCACCACCGCACAGGTGTGATCATCCATCACCGCTTTCACTGCATGGAGATCGTTAAAGGGAACGTGGATGATGTCTGCCGGTTTCGGCCCAAAGCCGTCGGAATATGTTGGCTGCCCACCCACCGAAACGGTAAACAGCGAGCGACCATGAAAAGCGTTATGGAAGGCAATAATTTTGGTTTTGAACGGGCTATGACGCACACAGGCGTAATGGCGTGCCAGTTTAAAGGCGGTTTCGTTAGCTTCCGTGCCGGAGTTCATAAACACCACGCGTTCGGCAAACGTTGCCTCAATCAGTTTACGCCCAAGACGCAGCGCCGGTTCATTGGTGAAAACGTTACTGATATGCCACAGAGTTTCGCCCTGGGTTTTTAACGCGTTCACCAGCGCAGGATGGCAATGGCCCAACGCCGTAACTGCAATGCCACCCGCGAAATCGACATACTCCTTGCCTTGCTGATCCCAGATTCGGCTGCCCTGACCTTTTACCGGAATAAACTCTGCCGGAGCATAAATCGGCAGGATCACTTCATCGAAAGTCGCGCGTGTAATTGCTGTTTGTTCAATTGCCATCTCATGATCACCCTGTTACGCATAAACAAATGTGAAATTATAACCACAAAATATGCATAAAAAATCACTAAATGGCAATCAGAAATCAGCGATGCAGGAAATTAGCCAGCAGTTGATGTCCTTGTTCGCTAAGAATACTTTCTGGATGGAACTGCACACCTTCCAGATCCCACTGGCGATGGCGAATCCCCATAATCTCGCGGGTTTCGCTCCAGGCCATCACGTCAAAGCACGCTGGTAATGAGTCAGGTTCCACCACCAGCGAATGGTAGCGTGTCACGGTAAGTGGATTTGCCAGCCCCCGAAATACGCCCTCACCGTTATGTGTAATCGGCGAGGTTTTGCCGTGCATGACCTTTGCGGCGCGCACAACTTTACCGCCAAATGCCTGCGCCATTGCCTGATGACCGAGGCAGACGCCAAGAATCGGCAAGCGCCCGGCATAGTGGCGAATAACGTCAAGGGAGATCCCGGCTTCATCTGGCGTACAGGGGCCAGGTGAGATGACAATTTTTTGTGGTTTAAGGGCGTCGATATCCGCCAGCGTCAACGCATCGTTGCGCTTAACCAGCACATCCGCCCCCAGTTCACAAAAGTACTGGTAGAGGTTCCAGGTAAAAGAATCGTAGTTATCTATAAGCAGGATCATGGCGGCTCCGGTACAAAAGAACCGCGCTATTTTACTCAGATTCCCCGGCTTCGCTTACCACTTTGCTAAATATCATCTGCAGTGCGGTGAGATCCCCCATTGCCCCACTCTGATTTGCCTGATTCCAGGCCTCTTTTTCGATACCCTGCCAGCTCAGTTGATATCCGGCATGAATCGCCAGTTGCTCGAAGAAGATCCGCTGTGCCAGACCACTTCCCACCCGGAAGGGATGCAGCACGTTGATTTCACAATAGTAATGCGCCAGCCGCTCGACGAACTTCGCTTTCTCCAGGCCAACCAGATAACCTTCTTCCTCCAGATCCTGCATCAGGGCATTGCCCTCTTTTTCGATATAAGCAAAGTGGCAGAACGGCGTATCACCCTGATAAATATCAACTTCACGCAGTTGCCCCGCCCAGTCGAAAATATCCTGATACAGCTGGCGATGGATAGTGCGCAAATGCGGTAAACCGCGCACCAGCGGACCAAGCTCAATGGTCGCAGCACGCAGCGCCGTCATTTCGTAAGCGGCCTGTTCCAGCCGCTGCTGCTGGTGGATGTTCAGCCGGTTACGCATGATATCAAGGCCAGGATAAAGATACGGATCGCGCCCTTCGCCGAATTTATCGCTCATAGTGCCTCCTCAGCTCTTCAAGGCGCGCTAAAGCCTCTGCGGCAGTAAGAGTGACTAAAGGCATCTCGACGCCTTCAAGACGGCGACTGGCCTGGAAATTACGATTACGCTGAAGCTCCCAGAGACGGGACTTTTGCTTATCGGTGAGTTTCTTCACTTGATGCCTCCCTGAACGTGTCCATTTGCCACAAGTATAAGCGGCAAATCCGGGTTACGCCGGGAGAGCAGAAGCGCGGGCAAGATTGCCCGCGCGAAAAATCATTACGGCAGGACTTTAGCGGAAAGGATAACTACCGGTTTTGACGGCACATTCTGGTACGGACCAACGTCATGAGTCGGCACCTGGGAAATCTTATCGGCAACGTCCATGCCTTTCACCACTTTACCAAATACCGCGTAACCGAAATCACGCTGACCATGGTCAAGGAAGGCGTTATCGGCAACGTTGATAAAGAACTGGCTGGTGGCGCTGTCTTTGTCAGCGGTACGTGCCATCGCGATGGTGCCACGCGTGTTGCGCAGGCCGTTATCGGCTTCATTTTTGATTGGCGGGTTTGGTTTTTTCTGCTGCATCTGCTCGGTGAAACCGCCGCCCTGAATCATAAAGCCAGGAATGACGCGGTGAAAGGTAGTGTTGTTATAAAAACCGCTGTTCACATAATCGACAAAGTTTTGCACAGACACTGGCGCTTTTTGTTTATCCAGCTCCAGTTCGATGTTACCAGCTGAGGTTGTCAACAATACGTGCGGGTCCCCTTTCGCTGCCATTGCTGCGGGAGAAAGAGCAGAAAGAGCGAAAACAGCAGCCATCGCCGCCAGGGTCGATTTGAACATGAGATTTCCTTAACAAACAGAGCAGAAAAAAAGCAAGTGAAGAGATTCTAAATAGCCTTCAAGAACAAGGCCATCCCTTTACCTAATTTTACGTATCTGAAATATATGTAACCTGACGATCACTTTTTATTCCGTGATCAAAATCACCTCTTAAAATGCAATTTAGCAACCGATTGCAATAAAACATTTAAACAGATCACAAAATCACCTAAAATCGCCCGCTCGCGGCATATCCCGCTATGCCATTTTATTTTTGAACGCAGGCCAATCATGACTAACAGCAATCGCATCAAGCTCACATGGATTAGCTTTCTCTCCTACGCACTGACTGGTGCGTTGGTTATTGTCACCGGGATGGTGATGGGAAATATCGCCGATTATTTCAATCTGCCTGTTTCCAGTATGAGTAATACCTTCACCTTCCTCAACGCCGGCATTTTAATCTCTATCTTCCTCAACGCCTGGCTGATGGAAATCGTCCCGTTGAAAACGCAGTTACGTTTTGGCTTTCTCCTGATGGTGCTGGCGGTTGCCGGTTTGATGTTCAGCCACAGCCTGGCGCTGTTCTCGGCGGCGATGTTCATTCTCGGGGTGGTCAGCGGCATCACCATGTCGATTGGTACATTCCTGGTAACACAAATGTATGAAGGGCGTCAGCGCGGTTCCCGCCTGTTATTTACCGACTCCTTCTTCAGTATGGCTGGGATGATTTTCCCAATGATCGCCGCGTTTCTACTGGCGCGCAGCATTGAGTGGTACTGGGTTTATGCCTGCATCGGGCTGGTGTATGTCGCTATTTTTATTCTGACCTTCGGCTGTGAGTTCCCGGCGCTGGGCAAACATGCGCCAAAAACGGATGCTCCGGTAGAGAAAGAAAAGTGGGGGATCGGCGTACTGTTTCTCTCTGTTGCGGCGTTGTGCTACATCCTCGGTCAGTTAGGTTTTATCTCCTGGGTGCCTGAGTATGCCAAAGGCCTGGGCATGAGCCTGAACGACGCGGGCACGCTGGTGAGTAACTTCTGGATGTCATACATGGTCGGCATGTGGGCGTTCAGCTTTATTCTTCGCTTCTTTGATTTGCAACGCATTCTGACCGTACTGGCTGGTCTGGCTGCGATTCTGATGTACGTCTTTAACACCGGAACACCAGCACATATGGCGTGGTCAATTCTCGCTCTGGGCTTCTTCTCCAGCGCGATCTATACCACCATCATCACCCTGGGTTCACAGCAGACCAAAGTACCGTCGCCAAAACTGGTTAACTTTGTCCTGACCTGCGGAACCATCGGTACTATGTTGACCTTTGTGGTTACCGGCCCGATCGTTGAACATAGCGGTCCGCAGGCGGCACTGCTTACAGCAAACGGTCTGTACGCTGTCGTCTTTGTGATGTGCTTCCTGTTAGGTTTCGTCAGCCGTCACCGTCAGCATAACACCCTGACCTCTCATTAATTGCTCATGCCGGACGGCACTATCGTCGTCCGGCCTTTTCCTCTCTTCCCCCGCTACGTGCATCTATTTCTATAAACCCGCTCATTTTGTCTATTTTTTGCACAAACATGAAATATCAGACAATTCCGTGACTTAAGAAAATTTATACAAATCAGCAATATACCCCTTAAGGAGTATATAAAGGTGAATTTGATTTACATCAATAAGCGGGGTTGCTGAATCGTTAAGGTAGGCGGTAATAGAAAAGAAATCGAGGCAAAAATGAGCAAAGTCAGACTCGCAATTATCGGTAACGGTATGGTCGGCCATCGCTTTATCGAAGATCTTCTTGATAAATCTGATGCGGCCAACTTTGATATTACCGTTTTCTGTGAAGAACCGCGCATCGCTTATGACCGCGTACACCTCTCGTCTTACTTCTCTCACCACACCGCCGAAGAGCTGTCGCTGGTGCGCGAAGGCTTCTACGAGAAACACGGCATCAAAGTTCTGGTCGGCGAACGCGCTATCACCATCAACCGTCAGGAGAAGGTGATTCACTCCAGCGCCGGACGTACCGTTTTTTATGACAAGCTGATCATGGCAACCGGTTCCTACCCGTGGATCCCGCCAATCAAAGGTTCTGATACTCAGGACTGCTTTGTCTATCGCACTATTGAAGACCTCAACGCCATTGAATCCTGCGCCCGTCGCAGCAAACGCGGTGCCGTTGTTGGTGGCGGCCTGTTAGGTCTGGAAGCCGCAGGCGCGCTGAAAAACTTAGGTATTGAAACCCACGTTATCGAATTTGCCCCTATGCTGATGGCAGAACAGCTTGATCAGATGGGCGGCGAGCAGCTGCGTCGCAAAATCGAAAGTATGGGCGTGCGCGTTCACACCAGCAAAAACACCCTTGAGATTGTGCAGGAAGGTGTTGAAGCGCGTAAAACCATGCGTTTTGCCGACGGCAGCGAACTGGAAGTCGACTTTATCGTCTTCTCTACCGGTATCCGTCCGCGCGATAAGCTGGCAACCCAGTGTGGTCTGGACGTTGCTCCGCGTGGGGGTATTGTCATTAATGATTCCTGCCAGACTTCCGATCCGGATATCTACGCCATCGGTGAATGCGCAAGCTGGAACAACCGTGTATTTGGTCTGGTAGCACCTGGCTACAAAATGGCGCAGGTCGCCGTTGACCATATTCTCGGTAGCGAAAACGCCTTTGAAGGTGCTGACCTTAGCGCCAAGCTGAAACTGCTGGGCGTAGACGTAGGCGGTATTGGTGATGCGCACGGTCGCACGCCTGGCGCACGTAGCTACGTTTACCTCGACGAAAGTAAAGAGATCTACAAACGCCTGATTGTCAGCGAAGACAACAAAACCCTGCTCGGTGCGGTACTGGTGGGCGATACCAGCGACTACGGTAACCTGCTGCAACTGGTGCTGAACGCTATCGAACTGCCGGAAAACCCGGATTCCCTGATCCTGCCAGCACACTCAGGTAGCGGCAAGCCGTCTATCGGTGTTGATAAACTGCCGGACAGCGCGCAAATCTGCTCCTGCTTCGACGTCACCAAAGGTGATCTGATTGCTGCCATCAACAAAGGCTGCCACACAGTTGCGGCGCTGAAAGCTGAAACCAAAGCGGGTACTGGCTGCGGTGGCTGTATCCCGCTGGTCACTCAGGTACTGAACGCGGAACTGGCGAAACAGGGCATCGAAGTTAACAACAACCTGTGCGAACACTTTGCTTATTCGCGTCAGGAACTGTTCCATTTGATCCGCGTTGAAGGCATTAAAACCTTCGAAGAACTGCTGGCGAAACACGGCAAAGGCTACGGTTGTGAAGTTTGTAAACCAACCGTCGGTTCGCTGCTGGCCTCCTGCTGGAACGAATACATTCTGAAGCCGGAACATACTCCGCTGCAGGATTCTAACGACAACTTCCTCGCTAACATCCAGAAAGACGGGACCTACTCGGTGATCCCGCGTTCTCCGGGCGGTGAAATCACCCCGGAAGGGCTGATGGCAGTGGGTCGTATCGCGCGTGAATTTAATCTCTACACCAAAATCACCGGTTCCCAGCGCCTGGCGATGTTTGGCGCACAGAAAGACGATCTGCCGGAGATCTGGCGTCAGCTGATTGAAGCCGGCTTCGAAACCGGTCATGCCTATGCGAAAGCACTGCGTATGGCGAAAACCTGCGTGGGTAGCACCTGGTGCCGCTACGGCGTTGGCGACAGCGTCGGCCTCGGCGTGGAACTGGAAAACCGCTACAAAGGCATCCGTACGCCGCACAAAATGAAGTTCGGTGTCTCCGGCTGTACCCGTGAATGTTCAGAAGCTCAGGGTAAAGACGTGGGTATTATCGCCACTGAAAAAGGCTGGAACTTGTATGTTTGCGGTAACGGCGGCATGAAACCGCGTCATGCGGATCTGCTGGCAGCGGATATCGATCGCGAAACGCTGATCAAATATCTCGACCGCTTCATGATGTTCTACATCCGTACCGCCGACAAACTGACGCGTACCGCGCCGTGGTTAGAAAACCTCGAAGGCGGCATCGATTATCTGAAAGCGGTGATCATTGACGACAAACTGGGGCTGAACGCTCATCTGGAAGAAGAGATGGCGCGCCTGCGTGAAGCGGTAGTGTGTGAGTGGACTGAAACGGTCAATACACCGTCCGCGCAGACTCGCTTCAAACACTTCATCAACAGCGACAAGCGTGACCCGAACGTGCAGATGGTGCCAGAGCGCGAACAGCACCGTCCGGCAACGCCGTATGAACGTATCCCGGTAACTCTGGTGGAGGACAACGCATGAGCCAGTGGAAAGACATCTGCAAAATCGATGACATCCTGCCTGAAACCGGCGTCTGCGCGCTGTTAGGCGACGAGCAGGTCGCGATTTTCCGCCCGTATCACAGCGACCAGGTGTTTGCGATCAGCAACATCGATCCGTTCTTCGAGTCCAGCGTGCTGTCACGCGGGCTGATTGCGGAACACCAGGGCGAGCTGTGGGTCGCCAGCCCGCTGAAAAAACAGCGTTTTCGCTTAAGTGATGGCTTGTGCATGGAAGACGAACAGTTTTCCGTCAAACATTACGAAGCACGAGTGAAAGACGGCGTGGTGCAGCTGCGCGGTTAATGTTTTAACGGGAGGCGCAATGCCTCCCCTTTTTGCATGGTCCTGTAATGACCTTCGGTATATTGCAGGACATTTTTTAAACTTTTTGTTTTATTTTTTTATTTTTATTTTTTAAAGGATAATCAAATGTTTACAGACACTATTAATAAGTGTGCGGCTAACGCTGCGCGCATTGCACGCCTGTCGGCAAATAACCCGCTCGGCTTTTGGGTCAGCTCCGCCATGGCGGGCGCGTATGTGGGTCTTGGGATCATCTTGATTTTCACGCTCGGTAATTTGCTCGACCCGTCCGTACGTCCGCTGGTGATGGGCGCGACCTTTGGTATCGCCTTAACGCTGGTGATTATCGCCGGTTCTGAACTGTTCACCGGACACACCATGTTCCTCACCTTTGGGGTAAAAGCGGGCAGCATCAGCCACGGGCAAATGTGGGCAATCCTGCCGCAAACCTGGCTGGGTAACCTGGTCGGTTCCGTCTTCGTTGCCATGCTCTATAGCTGGGGCGGCGGTAGCCTGCTGCCGGTAGATACCAGCATCGTTCACTCCGTCGCGCTGGCTAAAACCACTGCACCGGCAATGGTACTCTTCTTCAAAGGTGCATTGTGTAACTGGCTGGTTTGCCTGGCAATCTGGATGGCGCTGCGCACTGAAGGGGCGGCGAAATTTATCGCTATCTGGTGGTGTCTGCTGGCATTTATCGCGTCCGGCTACGAGCACTCTATCGCTAACATGACGCTGTTCGCGCTCTCCTGGTTCGGCAACCACAGCGAAGCCTACACGCTGGCGGGTATTGGTCATAACCTGCTGTGGGTGACGCTGGGTAATACTTTATCAGGTGCCGTATTCATGGGATTGGGTTATTGGTATGCTACGCCGAAAGCGAATCGTCCGGTTGCGGACAAATTTAATCAAACTGAAACGGCTGCCGGTTAATTACTAAGGGGTTTTTACGTGGATCATTTGCCTATATTTTGCCAATTACGCGATCGCGACTGTCTGATTGTCGGCGGTGGTGATGTCGCGGAACGCAAAGCAAGGTTGCTGTTAGACGCAGGCGCTCGCTTAACGGTGAATGCATTAGCGTTTATTCCACAGTTCACCGCATGGGCAGATGCAGGCATGTTAACCCTCGTCGAAGGGCCATTTGATGAAAGCCTTCTCGACACCTGCTGGCTGGCGATTGCAGCGACGGATGATGACGCGCTTAACCAGCGCGTCAGCGAAGCCGCTGAAGCTCGTCGCATCTTCTGTAACGTAGTCGATGCGCCGAAAGCCGCCAGCTTTATTATGCCGTCGATTATTGACCGCTCACCGCTCATGGTCGCGGTCTCCTCTGGCGGCACCTCTCCGGTTCTGGCACGCCTGTTGCGCGAAAAACTCGAATCACTGCTGCCGTTGCATCTGGGCCAGGTAGCGAAATACGCCGGGCAATTACGCGGGCGAGTGAAACAACAGTTCGCCACGATGGGTGAGCGTCGCCGTTTCTGGGAGAAATTGTTCGTTAACGATCGCCTGGCGCAGTCGCTGGCAAACAACGATCAGAAAGCCATTACTGAAACCACCGAACAGTTAATCAACGAACCGCTTGACCATCGCGGTGAAGTGGTGCTGGTTGGTGCAGGTCCGGGCGATGCCGGGCTGCTGACGCTGAAAGGACTGCAACAAATTCAGCAGGCAGATGTGGTGGTCTACGACCGTCTGGTTTCTGACGATATTATGAATCTGGTACGCCGCGATGCGGACCGTGTTTTCGTCGGCAAACGCGCGGGATACCACTGCGTACCCCAGGAAGAGATTAACCAGATCCTGCTGCGGGAAGCGCAAAAAGGCAAACGCGTGGTGCGGCTGAAAGGTGGCGATCCGTTTATTTTTGGCCGTGGTGGCGAAGAGCTGGAAACACTGTGCAACGCGGGTATTCCGTTCTCGGTGGTTCCGGGTATTACCGCAGCTTCTGGTTGCTCTGCCTATTCGGGTATTCCACTCACGCATCGCGATTATGCCCAGAGCGTACGCTTAATTACCGGACACTTAAAAACCGGTGGCGAGCTGGACTGGGAAAACCTGGCGGCAGAAAAACAGACGCTGGTGTTCTATATGGGGTTGAATCAGGCCGCGACTATTCAGCAAAAGCTGATTGAACACGGAATGCCAGGCGAAATGCCGGTGGCAATTGTCGAAAACGGTACGGCAGTCACGCAGCGCGTGATTGACGGTACGCTCACACAGCTGGGAGAACTGGCGCAGCAAATGAACAGTCCATCGCTAATTATTATTGGTCGGGTTGTTGGCCTGCGCGATAAACTGAACTGGTTCTCCAACCATTAATTTAACCCGGGCCAGAGAATTCTGGCCTTCTTAATGACTCTTTTTATATATTCAGCAAATAAAACATAGCCCCTTAATAAATATTATCTGCTAATGGGTTATATTCACCGTTACAGCGACTTACAAAATTAAGTCATTCGCTCACTGACGCCAATTAAATATTCCTGTATCGTTCTTAACGAGCAGTCTGCTTATATTCATATAATCAATGAATATTAATTAATATATAATACATAGGGAATGTAAATGAACAAATTTATTAAAGTTGCACTGGTAGGTGCAGTACTGGCTACGTTAACTGCATGTACTGGTCATATTGAAAACCGTGATAAGAACTGCTCTTACGACTACCTGCTGCACCCGGCAATTTCTATTTCTAAAATCATTGGCGGTTGCGGTCCTACTGCACAGTAAGTCTCTGACAGAAATCGGCTAACACCGGTTTAATTGCCCGACGCCCTCTGGATTTTCCGAGGGCGTATTTGTTTCTATGTCCTTCTTGCCCCCGCCCGTAAAAATATTTTCACTTTAAATTCAATTTGATAACTACATCCATTAGCCACAGCGCGATCCTGTGCGAAATTTTGTGATCTTCCTCCACATTACATAACATCATATGTTGTTATATTCATCATGCATTATCATGTTACCTTTTAAATGACTGCAAACTCTCCCCTACAACGTATTGGACAAGAAAAAGGTATCGCTATGGGAAGCCAGGAACTCCAACGCAAGCTCGGATTTTGGGCCGTTCTTGCAATCGCCGTCGGGACAACCGTCGGCTCCGGTATTTTTGTATCTGTGGGTGAAGTGGCAAAAGCAGCGGGCACGCCGTGGCTTACGGTGCTCGCGTTTGTCATTGGCGGGTTAATTGTGATCCCGCAAATGTGCGTCTATGCGGAACTATCCACCGCTTATCCGGAAAATGGCGCAGATTATGTTTATCTGAAAAATGCCGGAAGCCGACCGCTGGCTTTCCTCTCCGGCTGGGCCAGCTTCTGGGCCAACGATGCGCCGTCATTGTCGATTATGGCGCTGGCGATTGTCAGCAATCTTGGCTTTTTAACGCCTATCGATCCGTTGCTCGGTAAATTTATCGCCGCCGGATTAATTATCGCCTTTATGTTGCTACACCTGCGCTCCGTTGAAGGCGGCGCAGCGTTTCAGACGCTAATTACCATCGCCAAAATTATCCCGTTCACTATCGTCATTGGCCTTGGGATCTTCTGGTTTAAAGCGGAGAATTTTGCCGCCCCTACCACCACTGCGATTGGCGCAACGGGCAGCTTTATGGCGCTGCTGGCGGGGATCTCTGCCACCAGTTGGTCGTATACCGGCATGGCCTCTATCTGTTATATGACCGGCGAAATTAAAAACCCCGGAAAAACCATGCCACGAGCGCTGATTGGTTCCTGTCTGCTGGTTCTGGTGCTCTACACCCTGCTGGCGCTGGTGATTTCCGGCCTGATGCCCTTCGACAAACTCGCCAATTCTGAAACGCCGATTTCCGACGCCCTGACCTGGATCCCCGCACTCGGCAGCACCGCTGGGATCTTTGTTGCCATCACGGCGATGATCGTCATTCTTGGTTCGCTTTCCAGCTGCGTGATGTACCAGCCGCGGCTGGAATACGCGATGGCGAAAGACAACCTGTTCTTTAAATGCTTCGGCCATGTGCATCCGAAATACAACACGCCGGATGTCTCCATCATCCTGCAAGGGGCGCTGGGGATCTTCTTCATCTTCGTTTCCGATCTCACCAGCCTGCTGGGTTATTTCACCCTGGTGATGTGTTTCAAAAATACCCTCACCTTCGGCTCCATCATCTGGTGTCGTAAACGCGACGATTACAAACCGCTGTGGCGTACTCCGGCTTTCGGGCTGATGACCACCCTCGCCATTGCGTCAAGCCTCATTCTGGTCGCCTCAACCTTTGTCTGGGCACCGATTCCCGGCCTTATCTGCGCCGTCATCGTTATTGCTACTGGTCTGCCTGCTTACGCCTTCTGGGCGAAGCGTAGCCGCCAGCTCAACGCTTTGTCGTAATGTTATCTGGAGAAAATAAAATGTTGGATATTGATAAAAGCACCGTGGACTTTCTGGTCACCGAAAATATGGTTCAGGAAGTGGAAAAAGTTCTCAGCCATGACGTTCCGCTGGTGCACGCCATCGTGGAAGAGATGGTGAAGCGCGACATTGATCGTATTTATTTCGTTGCCTGCGGATCGCCACTCAACGCGGCGCAAACGGCGAAACATCTGGCGGATCGCTTTTCCGATCTTCAGGTCTACGCCATTTCCGGCTGGGAGTTCTGCGATAACACCCCGTATCGCCTCGACGATCGTTGCGCAGTAATTGGCGTTTCTGACTACGGTAAAACCGAAGAGGTAATCAAAGCGCTGGAGCTGGGCCGGGCCTGCGGCGCACTCACTGCGGCGTTCACCAAACGCGCGGATAGCCCGATTACCTCGGCGGCGGAATTTAGCATTGATTATCAGGCCGACTGTATCTGGGAAATTCACCTGCTGCTCTGCTACAGCGTGGTGCTGGAGATGATCACCCGCCTCGCGCCGAACGCGGAAATCGGCAAGATCAAAAACGATCTCAAGCAGTTGCCGAATGCGCTCGGTCATCTGGTACGCACCTGGGAAGAAAAAGGCCGCCAGCTTGGTGAACTGGCCAGCCAGTGGCCGATGATTTATACCGTTGCTGCGGGTCCGCTGCGTCCGCTGGGTTACAAAGAAGGCATTGTAACGCTGATGGAATTTACCTGGACGCACGGCTGCGTGATTGAGAGCGGAGAGTTCCGCCATGGCCCGCTGGAGATTGTCGAACCGGGCGTTCCGTTCCTGTTCCTGCTCGGCAATGATGAAAGTCGCCACACCACCGAACGCGCCATTAACTTTGTTAAACAGCGTACTGACAACGTGATCGTCATCGATTACGCCGAAATTTCGCAAGGGCTGCACCCGTGGCTGGCACCGTTCCTGATGTTCGTGCCAATGGAGTGGCTCTGCTACTACCTGTCTATTTACAAAGATCACAACCCGGATGAACGCCGCTATTACGGTGGTCTGGTGGAATATTAATCCCTCTCCCGGCCCGGCAACGGGCCGGATTTACGCAAGGAGTTACCCGATGAAAACAGGTATGTTTACCTGCGGCCACCAGCGGCTGCCTATTGAACACGCATTTCGTGATGCAAGCGAGCTGGGTTACGACGGCATCGAAATTTGGGGCGGTCGCCCGCACGCGTTCGCGCCGGACTTAAAAGCGGGCGGCATCAAACAAATCAAGGCGCTGGCGCAGACGTATCAGATGCCGATTATCGGCTATACGCCAGAAACCAACGGCTATCCGTATAACATGATGCTGGGCGATGAACATATGCGTCGCGAAAGCCTCGACATGATCAAGCTGGCGATGGATATGGCAAAAGAGATGAACGCGGGTTATACGCTGATTTCCGCGGCCCACGCGGGCTATCTCACGCCACCTAATGTTATCTGGGGACGGCTGGCAGAGAACCTAAGCGAACTGTGTGAGTACGCGGAAAACATCGGCATGGATCTAATCCTCGAACCGTTAACGCCGTATGAATCGAACGTCGTGTGTAATGCTAATGATGTGCTTCATGCGCTGGCGCTGGTGCCTTCGCCGCGCCTGTTCAGCATGGTCGACATTTGCGCGCCGTATGTCCAGGCGGAACCGGTGATGAGTTATTTCGACAAACTGGGCGATAAATTACGTCATCTGCATATTGTCGACAGCGACGGGGCCAGCGACACGCATTACATTCCTGGAGAAGGCAAAATGCCGCTGCGGGAACTGATGCGCGATATTATTGAGCGGGGCTATGAGGGTTACTGTACGGTGGAGCTGGTGACGATGTATATGAACGAGCCCAGACTCTATGCCCGCCAGGCGCTGGAACGCTTTCGCGCGCTGCTGCCGGAGGATGAGAGATGAAAACCCTGGCGACAATCGGCGATAACTGCGTCGATATCTACCCGCAACTGAATAAAGCGTTTTCTGGCGGTAATGCGGTCAATGTGGCGGTGTACTGCACTCGCTACGGCATACAGCCGGGATGCATTACCTGGGTGGGTGACGATGACTACGGCACAAAGCTGAAGCAGGATCTCGCCCGCATGGGCGTCGATATCAGCCATGTCCATACGAAACACGGCGTTACCGCACAAACTCAGGTGGAACTGCACGACAATGATCGCGTTTTTGGCGACTACACCGAAGGCGTGATGGCCGACTTTGCCCTGAGTGAAGAGGATTACGCCTGGCTGGCGCAGTATGACATTGTGCACGCGGCAATCTGGGGACATGCGGAAGACGCATTCCCACAGCTGCACGCTGCGGGCAAACTTACCGCTTTCGACTTCTCCGACAAGTGGGACAGCCCGCTCTGGCAGACACTGGTGCCGCATCTCGATTTTGCCTTTGCCTCCGCACCGCAAGAAGACGAAACGCTGCGTCTGAAGATGAAAGCGATTGTTGCCCGTGGCGCAGGAACAGTGATTGTCACGCTGGGTGAAAACGGCAGCATTGCCTGGGATGGCGCGCAGTTCTGGCGTCAGGCTCCTGAACCGGTGACGGTTATCGACACCATGGGTGCCGGAGATTCGTTCATTGCCGGATTCCTTTGCGGCTGGTCTGCGGGGATGACATTACCGCAGGCGATAGCGCAGGGAACGGCGTGCGCGGCGAAAACCATTCAGTACCACGGTGCCTGGTAGGTATAACGTTGGCGTGAGCATCTTCACGCCAACGTGCTGTTACTTGCCGGAAAACGACCCTATAATCCGAGTAATTCATTCTTTATTTCAGGGTCGATTATGTCAGCTACGGACCGCTACTCTCATCAACTCCTCTACGCTACCGTCCGCCAGCGACTGCTGGATGATATCGCGCAGGGGGTTTACCAGGCCGGGCAACAGATCCCTACCGAAAACGAGCTTTGTACACAATATAACGTCAGCCGCATTACCATTCGCAAAGCCATCAGCGACTTAGTGGCAGACGGCGTACTGATCCGCTGGCAGGGAAAAGGCACCTTTGTACAAAGCCAGAAAGTTGAAAACGCCCTGCTTACTGTCAGTGGTTTTACCGATTTTGGCGTCTCACAAGGCAAGGCGACGAAAGAGAAAGTGATCGAACAGGAACGGGTCAGCGCCGCGCCGTTTTGCGAAAAGCTGAACATCCCCGGAAACAGCGAAGTGTTCCATCTCTGCCGGGTGATGTATCTCGATAAAGAGCCGCTGTTTATTGATAGTTCATGGATCCCGCTGTCGCGTTATCCTGACTTTGATGAGATTTACGTCGAAGGAAGCTCCACCTATCAGTTATTTCAGGAGCGTTTTGACACGCGAGTGGTCAGCGACAAAAAGACCATCGATATCTTTGCCGCCACCCGCCCGCAGGCAAAATGGCTGAAATGCGAACTGGGCGAACCGTTGTTTCGCATCAGCAAAATCGCCTTTGATCAGAATGACAAACCGGTGCACGTCTCCGAACTCTTCTGCCGCGCCAATCGCATCACCTTAACTATTGATAATAAAAGACATTAACCGTAGGCCGGATAAGATGCGCCAGCATCGCATCCGGCGATGCTGGCGCGTTGAATTTTACATCCCGTACGTTCCCCTCACCCTAACCCTCTCCCCAAAGGGGCGAGGGGACCGTTCAGTACGGAATTTAGCTTGACGGTGCTATCCAGCATTAAATACTGGCAATACTCTCACGCAAAATCCGCAGCACCGTCTCTTCACCGCTGCGATTCGGGTTAATGCGAATCGCACAATGTTCTGATTGTGGATTCGCCTGGCGAAACGTTCCGGAAAGGCGATAAAAGAGCGGCGGGATTTCATATTTCGACTCTGCACCCACCGGGTAAGGCAAGGCACCGCGCTTTTGCGCCTCTTCCAGCACTCTGGCGGCAATCGGCTGATGAAACTCGACAATCAACACCTTCGACTGCGCATTAGCAATCACCGCGCTTTTCACTTCCGGCACCGCACCACCGTTAAGCAAAGCCAGCAACCGTTCAGATACCCCTGCCTGCACCGCGTGCATCACTGGCGCAAACACCAGACCACGCAATACTTCCAGCGCCTGTGCGCCCTGGATCTGGCTACCGCCGGAGTAAAGCGTGGCGCGAATACGGTTGATAACATCAGCATCGCCGACCACTGCACCAACACCCTCTGGCCCAAATAGCTTGAAGCAGGAAAATGTCGAGACATTCGCGCCGCATTCACAGCCGATTCGAGCCACCTTCATCACCGCATAGTTGTCATCGGTTAACGCTGGAACACCTGCCGCGCGCAACGTTGCCAGCACATCTGCCAGCACGTAGCTGTCCTGCGGCTGCTGGCGCGTATGCTGCACCAGCGCCGCATCCGGTTGTTGCTCGTCGACGACCTGCTTCAGTGCCGACAGGTCATTGAAATCAACAGTAATAAGCGTCAGCCCCATCTGCTCAATAATAACCCGTGTCGTCGGGTAAACAGGCGCGTCATGCACCAGAAGACGCTGCCCCGGTTTGAGCAAAGCCGCCAGCCCGGCGCGAATCGCGCCAGTCCCCGCGCCCTGCACCAGCGCCGCAGCCTGTGCGTGAAATGCATCAGCCAGCACCTGTTCCACACGCTGGGTAACGCGCGGTTGATTCAGTCCTGGCGTTAAGCCTAAATCACCGCCAGTAAGAAACTCGCTGCCGGGGAAATGGCGACAAATGCTATCCACCAGCGCAAACTGCTTTTGCTGCGCCTCAATAATCGTCAGGCTTTGCAGAGGAAACGTCTTCATAGGTGCCTTCCTTAAGCCGGAACGAACAGGCCAAGCCAGTAAAGAACATTCAGCAGAATACCGGTGATCATTACTGCCACGACCGGTGCCGCCATTTTCTGTACCGGACGGCCCAGGGATTCGTTGAGGAAGTAAATGGCAACCGCGATAGAGAATCCGGTATAACCCGCCATCTTAATTGCTGCGAAAATCGAACCGACCAGCAGCGCCACTTCCATCAGCATATTCATGGCGTTACGGATGTTATCCGACGCATTACGCACCGACGGGTAGCGTCCCAGCCATTTGCCGATCGAACGAAGCAGCAAGACTTCCGCCGAAATAACCACTGCGCCTAATACCGCTGCAACCATCGGATTCGGCGAGAGATAGCCCACCGCATAAACAAAGGTAAAGCCCGCAACTGCATACACACCCGTTGCTAACGCGGTGGTGGCAATCAACGGCACAAACCCCAGTCCGCGCATAAATTCTGCCAGAGCCGCCTGATTAATCAGCGTTTGCGATTGTTCCGGCGTTACGCCTGCGGAATATGCTTTCTCCAGTGTGAAGATCGACACTTCACTGCCAGCAAAAATCTTCATGCTGGCAACGGCGGCAATCAATGCTCCCACGATGGCGATATAGGGTAAGTTTTTGATAATCCGTGACGTGCGTTCTTCAAACACCGAAAGCCCGCTGGCATCAATGTCATTTTCATCACGATGACGCAGGTCGTGAGTTATCGCGATCCCCAGCAGCATCACCATGCCAATAAAGATTTCGATGGATTCAGGGTTAAGATGTGGGAAATAGCGCACGACTACCACACGGGTCATCAGTACCACCACGGCGGCGATCAGACTTTGCTTCCAGCCAAACTGGTAGAAAATCGCCACCAGCGGGAACAGTGCAAAAGCTGAAACCACCGGCGAGCTTAATTCCCCCAGGCTACCTAATACATCCACCGGCAGCGCGGTCAGCAGCTGGTTTACTGGCAACAGGCAAGTAAGGATCAACACGCCCCAGATAGCGCCAAGACCAAACGCCATCAGGCTGTTTATCGCCAGGACGCCGAGGATATCGGTAGGAAGAAAGAGTAACCATGCGTTGAGCAGCCCGGTTTTCAGGGTAAAAGAGATCCCCACCGAGGCCACAAAACCAATGCTCAGACCAAAAGCGATACTCCCCGCCTCGCGACGGTTCATATAGCCTTCAATCAGTTGCGGCAGGATCGGGCGGATGCCGTCATGAAAAACAGCCGCCGAGCGATGCGCCAGAAGCGATGTCATACCCGTCAGGCACGCCACCACGATAATCTGAATATACAGATCCATAGTCGTGCCTTTTATTTCAGATGGTTAATCAGCATCGGAATCGCGTGTTCGACGTGCTCAACGGAAAGGCCAAACGCCACTTTTCCTTCAGCGATCATTTTGGCGATATGCTCGTCTTTCGCTTTAATGCCTGGTTTGGCAATGGTGCAACTTTTGTTATAGCCTATCACCGCGATGGCAATCGACAATGCCGCGCCCGCACCGGTATTACACGCGCCGATGTAATAATCCAGTTGCCCGGATTTCACCTTCATTGCCGCTTCCATGTCGTTGTGAATGAAAACTTCAAAACAGCCAGGAGCCGTCGCTTCAATAGTTTTTTTAATCTGCTCACGCTGTAAGCCTGCAACGCCAATCTTTTTCATGAGTCTGTCCTTATTGGAAAAATTGAGAGGGATTTTCACGTAACATCACATCCACATCGGCCTGACTGAATCCTGACTGGCGCAATTGCGGAATAAAGGTGGTTAGTAAATAGTCATAGCCATAACCACCGTTGGCTTTTAAATGGGAGCGGCGCGTAATATCCATCGACAGCATGACGCGGTTCAGCAACCCACGGTCGCGTAGCGCATGAAGCATCGCAATACGCTTTTCGTCCGGGTAGTAACTGTTCTTGCCGATGGTGTCGAACTGCACGTACGCGCCGAGATCGATCATCTTCAAAATGTTGTCGAGGTTGTCTTTCAGATCGCAGTGACCAACGGTGACGCGCGAAAGATCAACCCCGTGGGCTTGTAGCAACGCCAGTTGCTCCAGCCCCATCGTGCTGAACGACGTATGCGTGGAGATCGGGCGTCCGGTCTGGTTATGCGCCAGCGCAGCGGCAATAAATACCTTCTCTTCCAGCGGCGTAATCTTTCCTTCGCTGGTGCCGATCTCCGCGATGATCCCGGCTTTCAGCTCCGTGCCATCGATACCCTGTTCAATTTCATCGACCATCTCCTGCGCCAGTTCCTGCACGCTGCGGGTCGCCACATGTTCCGGGAAAAACGCGTCCTGGTAATAACCGGTACAGGCCACCACGTTGATCCCCGTCTCGCGCATTACATCAAGCATAAATTGCGCATTGCGCCCCATGTAACGGTTGGTCATCTCAATCACATTACGCACGCCCCGGGTCATCAGGTCGTTCATCTCCTGGCAAATGAACGCATACTGATCAAGGCGGCAGTCCACGTTGTTTTTAAAGCCGGAGAGATCAATATGCAGATGCTCATGGGCGAGGGTGTAACCCGTCGGATCAAAACTCATAGGGTGTCTCCTGCAAACCGGAGGGAGGAAAGAAAAGAGCGACCATTTTGTGGCGGTGGCGCGCGGAAAAATTCACACACGGTAGCCCCCACATCAGAAAGCGTGGTGCGCACACCGAGCTGCGTAGCGATCATCCCTTGCTGATAAACCAGCACTGGCACCACTTCGCGGGTATGGTGGCTGTGACCAATGGTCGGATCGTTGCCGTGATCCGCCATCACGACCAGGCAATCATCTGGCTGCATCGCCTCAACAAGCCGGGCAAGGTTACGGTCAACGACCTGCAAACGTTCGGCATAACGTGCGACGTCTTCTGCATGACCAGCGAGGTCGGTTTCCTGAATGTTGGTGCAAATAAACGCCGTCGGATGGGTGTTAAATTCGTTGAGGGTGATATCCATAATCCGCTGGCTATCCACCAGATTTTGCCAGCTCACGCCATAAGGATTGTTGACGATATCTGCCACCTTACCCACCAGCACGGTTGGCACGCCTGCTTCATACAGTTTTTGTGGCACCTGCACTTTTTCATCGACGCCATAGCCCATATGCACGACCTGGAAACCGTTGTCATAAGCGCCAGAACGCGGCGCATTGATACCAATAAAGCGCCCTTCTTTGCTTTCTGCGGCATCGAGAATGCGTTGACTGTCGGTTAACAGGCCACCAAATGTAATGACCCGACCGACCTGTACCTGCTCACGCACGATACGACCAATTTTGATTGCGTCGTCAAAAGAGATCACAGAGAGATTGGCGGTAATGTTATAGACCTGGCCTAAATCCGCCTCGAGATTATCGCCAATCGCAACCGCCTGATTGACCCACAGAAATTGCAGATCATCGCCACGGCGCTCCACCTGCCAGCCAGCGGAAACTAATGCCTGCTCAACACGGTCAATCACATCGCGAAAAGGCATCCGCAGCGGCGGTAACGGGCGCGTGCCTAAAATTTCCTGATGCCCCATAAAGGTATCGCCACCTTCATGTTGCAGCTCTGCCACGCCCCAGGTTGCGGAATCTGACGGCTGCATATCGCCTGGCGCATAACCCAATGCGTTGATTAGCCCCAGCTTCTCCAGCGTTGGTAGCTGCAAATGCGGCAACTGGCTCAGGATGTGACCACATGTATTCGCTCCCGCATCTTGCGGACGCACCAGCGTGACATCTTTCATTGCCCCTACGCCAAAGCTATCAATCACTAACACCACAAATCGCGCCATTACGCCCCCAGAGAGTTTCCAAGACTGTCATAACGACCGACGATTTCCGGTTCGCCACGATGAATACCGGACACCAGCACCACATCGCTACGGGTGACAAAAATCTGCGTGCGAAAACAGAGCACCACTGCACTGCTTACCGGAAACTCGCCTGCCAGCGGCAGGGTGTAGTCGATACTGCTGTCATCCACAGTTTTGAGATTGGTTTCAGTAATCTTTTGATTTTCTGGCGTAAACACCAACGCATGTTGCGCATGACCACGACGATAGTAACCGCCGCCGTAGCAGTAGCTGTCGCCACGGAAATGATGGGAGATTTCACTTAACCAGAGCATCGCGATACGTTCAGGCTGATCGCCCTGCTGGTTTGCCGGAATAGTGCCCGTCAGCGCATGACCGGGTTCGGCATGAGTCACACCGTATTGCGCCAGTAATGGCAGCGAAGTGCAGCTGGTCGCTGAAGGCGCGTTCAGTTGCTCAAGTGCAATACCAGATTTCGCCAGTTGATCCCGTGCCTGTATCAGCGTGTGAAGATTCGGTGTCGGCAAAACTTTTCCGACAGCCTCATCCCAAAGCAGGCAAGGGAAATGGGTAAGTCCGGCTAAATGCAGCCCTGGCAGATTCTGGATTTCGGCGACAATCTCCGGCAACACCTTGAGGGCAAAACCGCTCTCCTGGCCCGGATAAAGAAAATCATCGTCGCTATAAACTTTAAGCAGCACAGACTGGATTCGCCCGGCCTTCACCGCCGCCGCAGAAACTTCCCGCGCTTTGTCGAGAGTAAACACGGTGATGACGTCGGTGCCCTGTTCAACGGCGTCAGCAACCTGATGACAAGGGATTTGTACCAGATGCCCCTGATGCGCCACAGGCAAACCAGCGCGGCGCATGACTCGCGCCTCTTTGTAATCCACCGCCACAATGCCGCTGTAGCCTAATGCCAGCAATTTTTCCGCCAGCCACGGATTACGACCAAACTGCTTGGTCATCAGATACAGTTCAATGCCGTAAAGCCGCGCCGTCTCAATCAGCCGCTTACCGTTTTCCAGTATCTGATCCACGTCGATCACCCAGCTGTCCGGGGCGATCTTGCCCTGCTGCCACAGGCTTAGTGCGGCGGAAATCAGCGCCGGGTTCTGGCGTTTCAATGCTTCTACAAACATCTTGTTGCCTCGTTTCTGTTCCTTGAATTAAATATTCATTTTTTTGAATATTTAGGTTGTGCGACGTGGATTTGTCGGGAGCTTCAAACCTCTTCGTTAGCAGCCATCCATAATCCATAAAGGTTGGCCAGCAAATAGCCTTCTTCACACGGGTTAACTTCCAGTGCGAATTCCTTCAACAACACCTGATGCAATTGCACAACGGCTTGCCAGTGGCTGGATTGCGCCAGTTCTGCCAGCAACTCGTTATCCAGCGGCTCTATTTCTTCACCACGGCGACTGCGCATCAGTGCACTCGCCATATGTGTCATCGCCATCGTTCCTTGCTCACTGCGCACCGGCAGATGGCACTCTGTTTCCAGTACGTTGACGACCTGCATCATGCCTTTGCAGATGTCCTTATCAATAACGCCTGCCTCGCAAAGCAGGTTGAGTCTGGTTTCCATATCAGATGCCTTTCGTTTAATAACTCGGTTCCTGTTCCCCACTCACTACCCGTTGTTGATGGGCGAGCAGGGCGTGTTTATCTACAACGGCACGCAGCAGTTGTTGCATTGGGTAATCATCGACTCGCGTCAGGACCACGGCTTCGGTGGCCTGTAAAAATCGCGGATCGTCTGTGAGCGGCGTCGCCTCTAATCCCAGCATGGTCAGTTCGTTTTCCGCCACCACGTTCCAGATCACCGCATCGACATCGCCTTTAACAATGCGTTGTAAACTCTCGTGATAAGAGAGATCGACTCGTTCCACATCACTACCGCCAAAAAAAACATCGGTCATGATTTTCTGATCCGCCGAACGGTTATCCAGCCCCACGCGCTTCACGTTTGCGGACTCGCCTTTACGGCAAATCAACTGGTGCTCGCCAACGTAGGTGTGCGGCCCCAACTCCAGCGCGAGGCATAAGCCTTTTTGCGTGAGATAACTTTCCGCCGCTAGTCGCGAAACCACCGCCATGTCATACACGCCATTAAGCAGACACTCCACGCGAATATCCGCGCCACGCATGTGCGCATAGTAAAAAGGAATGCCATCAAACTGGGCTTTCAATCCGCTCGCCAGGCCTTCGTACAAACGGGTATAGGGCAAGGGCATTGCACATACCACGTTGTTGATATCCACATGAGTCAGCAATGCTTTGTTATCCATCTCGACCAGATAACTGCCATTGCGCCCACGGCGTTCAATCCGTATCGCTCCGCTTGATTCCAGCGTTTTCAACGCGGCCTGCGTCAGGCCAACGGATGAACGGCATTCATTTGCCAGCTCATCTATGGTTTTCAATCGATTACCGCACTTTTCACCCAACAAATAACGGGCCAGCGTCGTGATGACGACGCCTTCTTTTTTGATAAACGTTCGACGCATAATAAATTTTCAGTAAATTGAATATTTATATCTTCAGGAATTTGAAGATAAGGCGCAACAGCGAGATGTGGAAACGGCGAGGCACTTCACATTTTTTCGGATTATTGCAAATGAGGATAAAAAAACCGGGTTTCCCCGGTTTCAGAGTGATGATAAAAGCAAAATTGCCTGATGCGCTACGCTTATCAGGCCTACATTTCCTTGCAATATGTGCATTACTTTGTAGGCCGGATAAGGCGTTCACGCCGCATCCGGCATGAACAAAGCGCAATTTGCCAGCAATAGTGAATTACGGCTTCGCCACAAAACCAATCGCTTCGTACACCGCTTTTAGCGTACGGGAAGCGTGCGCGCTGGCTTTTTCCGCGCCATCTTTCATCACCTGTTGCAGGAAGGCTTCATCGTTGCGGAAACGGTGATAGCGTTCCTGCAATTCAGTCAGCATACCGGAAACGGCATCAGCCACTTCACCTTTCAGATGACCATACATCTTGCCTTCGAACTGTTTTTCCAGTTCTGGGATGCTCTGGCCCGTTACCGCTGAAAGGATATCCAACAGGTTGGAAACGCCCGCTTTGTTCTGCACATCGTAGCGAACTACCGGCGGCTCGTCGGAGTCAGTGACCGCACGTTTGATTTTCTTCACTACCGATTTCGGATCTTCCAGCAGGCCGATAACGTTATTGCGATTATCGTCAGACTTGGACATCTTCTTGGTCGGCTCCAGCAGCGACATTACGCGCGCGCCAGATTTCGGAATAAACGGCTCCGGCACCTTAAAGATCTCGCCATACAGCGCGTTGAAACGCTGGGCAATATCGCGGCTCAGTTCGAGGTGCTGTTTCTGGTCTTCACCCACCGGTACCAGATTAGTTTGATACAGCAGGATGTCCGCTGCCATCAGCACCGGATAGTCAAACAGACCAGCGTTGATGTTCTCGGCATAACGCGCAGATTTATCTTTAAACTGCGTCATGCGACTCAGTTCGCCGAAGTAGGTATAGCAGTTCAGTGCCCAGCCTAACTGTGCATGTTCCGGCACGTGGGACTGAACAAAAATGGTGCTTTTCTCAGGATCGATACCACAAGCCAGATACAAGGCCAGCGTATCCAGCGTCGCTTTACGCAGCTTCTGTGCATCCTGGCGCACGGTGATCGCGTGTTGGTCAACGATACAGTAAATGCAATGGTAGTCATCCTGCATGTTTACCCACTGACGCAGCGCACCCATGTAGTTACCAATGGTCAATTCACCTGAGGGCTGTGCGCCACTAAAAACGATGGGCTTAGTCATTTTTCGATTCCTGATTTTCGCTATGCGGAAGCCCTAATGCGGGCAGAAGGTCATTTATAGACTGATAAATTACATCAGGCTGGCTGAGATCGATAGCCTCGCCGTAGTTATATCCGTAGGTTAAGCCAACTGATGGGCAACCTGCCGCTTTTGCTGCCTGAATATCATTGCGTGAGTCGCCAACAAACAGCATCTGTTGTGGAGCAATTCCCATCCGCTCAGCCACCAGTAACAGCGGGTCCGGATGCGGTTTTTTGTTTTGCACATCATCACCACCAATCACCACGCTGAAGTATTTGGCGATATCTAAGGCTTCGAGCAGCGGCGCGACGAACGGCGTCGGTTTGTTGGTGACCAGGCCTAGCGGCAGGCCTTTAGCCTGCAACGCGCCCAACGTATCGGCAACGTGCGGGAACAAAAACGTCCCCTCTTCGGCAACCTCGCCATAGTAGCGATCGAACAGTTTACGCAGAATACGTACCTGTTCTTCTGCCGGAATGTCGTCATCAACGGGCGGTTTACCCATTGTTTTACGCAGAGTCGCACGTTCCTGACGCGCCCAGGTCAATGCGCGCTCCATCAGAACATCTGCGCCGTTACCAATCCAGGTAATAACGCGTTCTTCACCTGCGACGGGCAACTCCAGCGCATACAGCGCCATATCTACCGCAGCAGCAAGACCGGGAGCACTGTCCACCAGCGTACCGTCGAGATCAAAAGCGACGCCGCGAATATCTTCAAACTTACTCATGACTTACCTTTGCCAGTTCACTGCGCATTTCATCAATGACTTTTTTGTAGTCTGGCTGGTCGAAGATTGCCGAACCGGCGACGAACATATCCGCGCCCGCCGCAGCGATTTCGCCAATGTTGTTCACCTTCACGCCACCGTCCACTTCCAGTCGAATGTCGAAGCCAGACTCGTCGATACGACGACGTACTTCGCGCAGTTTATCCAGTGTTTGAGGAATGAAAGACTGACCGCCGAAACCAGGGTTGACGGACATCAGCAGGATCACATCCAGCTTATCCATCACGTAATCCAGATAGCTCAGAGGTGTCGCCGGGTTAAATACCAGACCCGCTTTACAGCCATTTTCTTTAATCAGTTGCAGCGTGCGGTCAACATGCTCGGAGGCTTCTGGATGAAAGGTAATGATGCTGGCACCAGCGGCAGCGAAATCAGGCACAATGCGATCGACAGGTTTCACCATCAGGTGTACGTCGATAGGGGCGGTAATGCCATAGTTACGCAAGGATTTCAGCACCATTGGCCCAATCGTCAGATTGGGAACATAGTGGTTATCCATGACGTCAAAATGCACGACATCAGCGCCAGCTGCCAGGGCTTTTGCGGTATCTTCACCCAGGCGGGCAAAATCAGCCGACAGAATTGAGGGGGCAATCAAATACTGTTTCATCCGCTTCTCCTTGAGAATTATTTTTTCGCGGGTGAAACGACTCCTGGTTTGTACAAAGCCAGCAGTTCGTCCACCTTTTTACGTGTGCCGCCGTTGCTGCTTATACTGCGTCGAACTTTGACGACATGCAATTTTGCGCGCTGATACCACTCACGCGTTAACATCGTATCGTGATTGGAGATCAGCACTGGAATATGGCGATCAACCAGACCTTCGGCGATCTCCGCCAGATGCGCTTGTTGTTCAAGCGTAAAACTGTTTGTGTGATACGCCGTAAAGTTGGCGGTCGCAGACAGCGGTGCATAAGGCGGATCGCAATAGACGACAGATGCATCATCTGCGCGCGCCATGCTATCAGCGTAAGACTCACAATAGAAAAAGGCATTCTGCGCTTTTTCAGCGAAGTGATACAACTCTGCTTCCGGGAAATAGGGTTTTTTGTAGCGGCCAAACGGCACATTAAACTCACCGCGCAGATTGTAACGACACAGGCCGTTGTAACCGTAGCGGTTCAAATATAAAAACAGTACCGCCCGACGGAACGGATCCTGGCTTTTGTTGAACTCTTCGCGGAACTGATAGTAAACCTCGGCGCAATTTGTTTCGGGAACAAACAGCTCGCGTGCGGCCTGTACGTACTCATCAGTACGCATCTTCACAATGTTATAGAGACTGATCAGGTCGCTATTGATATCGGCAAGGATATAACGAGAAAAGTCGGTGTTGAGAAACACCGACCCGGCACCTACAAAAGGCTCAACCAGACATTCGCCCTTGGGCAAATGCCGTTTAATATCATCAAGCAGGGGATACTTGCCCCCTGCCCACTTCAAAAAAGCGCGATTTTTCTTCATGCTGACTAACTAATTACACCTTCTCCGGCTGTGGAGAAAGCTCCGACAGCATCCAGCGCTTCAGGCAGCTCCCGCAACGATAAACCATTGCGGGAGATAACCTTGATTACTTCAGATCGGCCTGTACCTGACGCAGCGGTTTCGCCCACGGGTTTTTGGCCTGAACATCTGCTGGCAATGTAGATACCGCTTTTTTCGCCTCTTCTTTCGAAGCGTACACGCCAGAAACCAGGACATACCACGGCTGACCATTACGCGTCGTTTCATAGACAACGTAGTTTTTCAGATTCTCTTTCTTCGCCCAACCGTTCAGGTTGTCGTAGTTAGAGGAACTGCTCAGCTGCAGAGTGTAATGGCTGGACGGTGCCGATTTCAACGAACCAACATTACCTGCGGTCTTCCCTCCAGCGGCTGGTGTTGCCGTGGTTTGCGCCGGGGATGCCGTCTGTACTGGAGCCGTAGTCGCCGTCTCTTTTGGTGCTGGCGTAGAAGTCGCAGCCGGTGCCTTCGTGCTCGCCACAGGGGCAGCTGGTTCAGTACGCTTCGGCGTCTGTGCTACCGGCTTCGGCTCCGTTTTCACGGTTGCTTGCGATTTTTTCGGTTCAATCACTGCCTGCTGGCGAGCTGGACGCGTAGTGGCCGGACGTTCAGCGGTTTGCGTTTTCGCCGTTTCACGCGATGCATTGCCATTGCGAACAGGCGCGACAGTCGCGGGTTCGGTCGGCAATGTGGAATTGACCGCCACATTGTTCAACTGTTGCTGATTTTGTGGCTGGGTCAGCGCATTGTTCAGGTCACCCTGCACTTCAACACGTTGTTGACCATCCGTTGCCGCCGGGGTTTGCCCTTGAGTCGGCGTAGAAGAGATCGGTGGCAGAGAAACATCCTGCTGAGTATTTTCCGCAGACGTGGTTCCCGGCGCTGGCTGCACCCCATTCGCCTGATCGGTCGCATTGCCTGCAAGATCAATACTCTTCTCACCAGACGCGGTTTGATCGCTGGAAGAGGTCGAGGGGGCTTTTAGCGCAGAACCGATACCGATGATCAACAGCAGTAGAACCAGAATGCCGACGCCCATCATCATATACTGACGAGAAGCGGGTTTACTGGCTGCTTTTTTGCGCTTACGCGGACGACGCTCTACGCGCTCTTCATCCACGGTTTCATCTTCGGATTCGTCAATTTCTTCTTCGATTTCCGGTTCCTCATTGCGCTCTTTTTGCGCACGAGTCGGACGGCGATCGTCAGTGTCATCAAGTTCAATATCATCAAAATTGATCTGCGGTTCGCCACGTTCAGTACGCTCAGAACGTTCAGAAGATTGACGAGAACGACCAGTACGACGATCGCTGGGATCGGGTTTCAGCTCGTCTTCTGGTTTGAATTCATCCATTTAACACCCCACTAAAAGGTTAATGCTTACCACGTTGCAATTAACCTGAAGCTAATAGACCGCTTGATAAGCGGCCTGACCTTTCTTGTTGTTACGCTGATTGACAATCGGCAATGGCGTTAAGAACAAGCTCGTGCGAAACGCCGCTGCGAACTTCACTCTTACCAATTGCCAACGGAAGAATTAAGCGCATCTCTCCCGCAAGGACTTTCTTGTCACGCAGCATATGCGGTAAATACGCCTGCGCGGACATTTCGCGCGGCCCATTGACCGGTAACCCAGCCCGCGTGAGCAGGGTTATAATACGCTGCGTTTCGGCAGAACTAAACTGCCCGAGACGTTCCGACGTCCGCGCCGCCATCACCATACCCGCAGCGACCGCTTCACCATGTAACCAATTGCCATACCCCATTTCAGCTTCAATGGCATGACCAAAGGTGTGTCCCAGATTCAGTAAAGCACGTAACCCGGTTTCGCGCTCGTCGGCGGCGACAACTTCTGCCTTCAGTTCACAACAACGGCGAATACAGTACGCCATTGCCGGACCGTCCAGACGCAACAACGCATCCAGATTCTCTTCCAGCCAGTTAAAAAACGCACCGTCAAGAATAATGCCGTATTTGATGACTTCTGCCAGCCCCGACGCTAACTCACGCGGGGGAAGCGTTTTCAGACAGTCGAGATCCACCACCACTGAAGCAGGCTGGTAGAACGCGCCAATCATGTTTTTACCGAGGGGATGGTTGACCGCAGTTTTGCCGCCAACGGAGGAATCGACCTGCGACAGTAACGTCGTCGGGACTTGAATGAAACGAACACCGCGCTGATAACTCGCCGCCGCGAAGCCGGTCAGATCGCCCACTACGCCGCCGCCAAGCGCCACCAGCGTAGTATCGCGACCATGCGGCTTTTGTAACAACGCCGTAAAGACGGTATCGAGTACAGCCAGGCTTTTATACTGCTCGCCGTCAGGGAGGATAACGCTATCGACGTTAACACCCGCCTGTTCAAGTACGCCGCGGACCTTATCGAGATACAGAGGAGCCAGGGTTTCGTTGGTGACCAACATGACCTGCTCGCCCGATTTCAGCGGTAAGAATGAAGCTGGTTCATTAAACAAACCAGATGCGATGGTAATTGGGTAACTACGTTCCCCGAGAGTAACGACAATCCTCTCCATAACGCGACATCCACCTTAATTACTGTACCCGCAGACGAGTGTATATAAAGCCAGAATTAGTTGCTTTCCAGCATGTGAATAATCTGGTTTGCAACCACTTTAGCGCTTTGATCATCAGTACGAATGGTCACGTCGGCAATCTCTTCATACAGCGGATTGCGTTCATTGGCCAACGCTTCCAGAACTTCACGCGGCGGTGTTTCAACGTGCAGCAACGGGCGTTTTTTATCACGCTGCGTGCGTGCAAGTTGCTTTTCGATGGTCGTTTCAAGATAAACGACAACGCCACGAGCGGAAAGACGGTTACGCGTTTCACGGGATTTCACAGAGCCGCCGCCAGTAGCCAGCACAATACCCTGTTTCTCGGTCAACTCATTGATGACCTTTTCTTCGCGATCGCGGAAGCCTTCTTCGCCTTCTAAATCGAAAACCCAGCCCACATCAGCTCCGGTTCGTTTCTCAATCTCTTGATCGGAATCGTAAAATTCCATATTGAGTTGTTGAGCTAACTGGCGCCCAATAGTGCTTTTTCCGGCACCCATAGGCCCAACCAGAAAGATATTGCGTTTCTCTGCCATTTTTTCGGTACTACTAAGACTATTCGTTAATGATAAACCCGCTTCGCTCAGAGAGCGCCGCAGGACATGAACTGAAACCTCATAAGATATTGCGAGAGTCAGACTGAAAATTATCTCAATACTCCAGCGGGTTTGGCAACTGAATAAATCACCCATCCCTCTGCATATCTGGTCGCTGCAAGCGCGCTGCCTTGCTACCACCGCTCTGGCGATAAATCACCGGGTAAGATTAGCGTAAAAAAGACAGCAAAATGCCGCCTGAATGATAAATCATCATCATGGAACGCAGGCAGCGAAGAGCACCAACTCTCAAATCGGTACTCCTTGTATGCTAAATACCTGCGCGCGTCAAATAGATGAAACACGTTCAGCATAAAAACATTACCGCTTTTACGGCTGTTTACTCATTGGAAACCAGTCGTGGCGTGATAAACACCACTAACTCGCGTCGTTCATCTTCTTTTCCGTCATGACGAAATAATTGCCCGAACCAGGGAATGTCGCCAAGCAACGGTACGCTATCCTGACCCGATTTATTTTTACGGGTAAAAATGCCGCCCAGCGCCAACGTTTCTCCGCTTTTGACCTCGACCTGCGTTTCGATCTCCTGCTTATCAATCGCCAGCACTTCGCCATCGGCCTGCTGTAGCACCTGCCCCGGAACGTTCTGGCTGATGTGTAATTTCAGCCGGATGCGGCCTTTTTGTAACACCGTGGGCGTGACCTCCATCCCCAGGACGGCCTCTTTAAATTCCACCGACGTCGCGCCACTTTCCCCGCTGGAAACCTGATATGGAATTTCGCTCCCCTGTTTAATGCTGGCAGGCTGAAGATGTGAGGCCAGCAGACGCGGACTGGCGATAATATCCAGCTGCTGTTTTTGTTCGAGCGCGGAAAGCTCAAGATCCAGCAAGCGTCCGTTGATGCGCCCAATGTTAAAACCGACATGCGTTGTCGCCGTCGCTACGGAGAGGTCGCTACCAAGCGTGGTGACTTGCCCAACGCCACCAGCGTGTTGCGCATCGGCCAGCGTCCATTTCACGCCTAACTCACGCAAACTTTTTTCATTAATGGTGACAATATGCGCCGACAGCTCAACCTGCCCGACCGGCAGATCCATTTGCGCTACCCACTGTTCAAGCGCGCTTAACGCCGTTTTGTTATCTCGTAGCAAAAGGCGATTGGTGCGTTTATCGACGGTCATACTCCCTTTGGCACTCAGTAGCTTCTCCCCCGCTTTCGCCAGTTCTCCCGCGTCGGCGTATTGCAGGGTTATACTGCGATTTTCCAGCGGCAGATTTGCCTGCGCCCGCGCCTGCTCCGCCTCCTGGCGGGCGATATTGTTATTCTGCCAGGCAATGGAATGCACTGAGAGAATGTTGCCTTCCTGCCGCGTTATCAGTCCGGCGCTTTTCACTACAGTTTGTAGTGCCTGCTTCCAGGGAACATCTGTTAGATGTAACGACACCGTACCGCTGACGTCTGGCGACACGACCAGGTTCAACTTCTCCTGTTCAGCCAGCGCCTGCAACACCTGAGCTACCGGAACGTCATCCACCATCAGCGTCACTTTTTGCGGCTTTGCCGCCTGTACGCCGGGTATTAGCATCAACAGTAGTGCGGCTATCCATTGCTTCATTTGTATCTCCTTGCCGTTGCCACAACCATTGTGGCGGTTCGCAGTTTGTCCCGGTACCCAGCGTTAGTACGTCTGGCGTCAGCTGTAAAATTGTCCAGCCGTTTTCCAGCACATCGTTTTGCTGCACCCGTCGCCATTTCTTTTGCCCGTCTTTTATTACACCGATGATGCGCTCGCCTCGCCCTACCATCCCCTGATAGCGCCACTGGCTAAGTTCGCTAATCCGGCATAGATCTTCCGGCGGTTTAAAAGGGTCACGCATACCGGTTAAAAGGCACAATGCAATACCTGCCAACAACCAGCGTTTAACCCTCATGCGGCGTCTCCAGTTGTAGCGTGAACAAAAGATCATCACCTTCCACGCTTAACGAAAAACGGCTCACGCTGACGTTGCGCTCTGCCAGCCGTGTAAATGCCGACGGCACTGCTTCCCACAGCGTTTTCAACGCCAACTCGCCTCCCTGCGCGGATGGATGCCAGGAAACCAGTTGCGCGCCGGATAACTGAAAATCCAGTGGCGAAAAGGGCAGCGTTTTTTCCTCGCTGAAGGGAGTGGTGTCTACCAGGCGATACAGTGCGGCCCACTGCTGGTGATGACTTGCCCGTAGTCGAATTAATGCGTCGCGCTCTTCATGGTGTGTCGATGACAGAAAAATGAGCGTAACTAACATCAGCAACCAGAATGCCCAGCAAAGCTGGCGGAGGCGGGGTGATGTGGCGAACCACCAGTCAAAGAACATGTTCATCGCTAACCTTCCTTGTTAACTGATACTCAAATTGCCAGCGTCCCTGCGCATCCTGCTGCGTGGCTCCCCGCTGATTGAGATGAAAAGATGCATCCTGGCGGAGTGACGTTTCTAGTGCGTTTAACGCGGTAATGCTTGTTGTCAGCCCCTTGATCTCCAGCGTTCCCTGCTGCCAGCTTATCGTTGTCAGCCAGGCGTGCTCGGGTAAAAGCGCCGCCAGTGCTTCCAGCGCAGATTGCCAGTCGCGGGTAAATTGTCGCTGGCGCTGCCGTTGCGAACGCTGTTCGCGTAACTGCTGTTGCTCCAGCAAACGTGGCTTCGTTATCTGTAAGCTGCGGGCGAGTTGTTGTTCCGCCTGAAGCAAAACGGCGTCTATGCGCGCTTCGGCGCTGCCTGTCAGACGCAGTATTAGCGTTATCCCGACGGCCAGCAGCAGAGGCGCAACGAACATCAGCAACCAGAAACGCAGAAAAGCGGTCCGGCGTTGCTGTCGCCAGGGCAAAAAATTAATTGGCGGGTTCATCAGTACGCCTTCCCAAGCGCCAGCCCCAGCGCGATGGCAAAGTCTCCACCTGGCGGCGGTAGCGGCGGCTGACGAACAGAAACGGCCTCCCAGGGATCAAATCCGCCTTCGCCACATATCGCGACGCTTTCGGGATCAACGATAACGCTGCCGCCAGCTCCTTCGCGCTAGTCATCCCCACCGCCAGTTTGCGCCCCCAGCTATAGCGCGTCGCCCACAGCCACTGTTCGTTATCACGCCAGGCCAGACATTGCTGATGAGAAGGTAAAAAAGGCAGGAATCGCTGTAATGCACTGGCATCCGGGGTGATCGCGCTCACATGAACACGCAACCTTTCTGCCAGAGTAAGCAGCGTTGCCAGCTCTTTGCTTTGCGCGGCAGTCACGTTATAGGCGGGACTGAGTGAGTCTTCGCTGTAATCGAAGCGCAGGGAGTCCGGATCCATATCCAGCTCGCGGGCCATCGTCCCTGACAGCCAGGCCGTTTGCTCCCGCTCACCAAGGGACATCGACGGGCGCGGAAATGACCGCTGTAATGTGCGACTGGCGGGAAACGCCAACATAATGTGATGACGCTGCGGCAGTTCGCGACTCCACGGTAACAACGTTTTAGCCAGCTGCTGCGCATCAACAATCCGCCCATCTTTGATAATGTCGTTCTCCAGCGGCAACCGCCACCAGCGTTGCAAAAAGCATTCTTTTGCGCCCCGCACGATCGCAACCGCTACCGCTTCTTGCTGTTGTAAATGCAAACCAATTTGCCAGATCTTAAATGCCATTGTGATGATCTCCTTATCACCCGTCACTCTGACGGGTATATCAATGCGTCTGGCTTGCCTTTATACTACCGCGCGTTTGTTTATAAACTGCCCAAATGAAACTAAATGGGAAATTTCCAGTGAAGTTCGTAAAGTATTTTTTGATCCTTGCAGTCTGTTGCATTCTGCTGGGAGCAGGCTCGATTTATGGCCTATACCGCTACATCGAGCCACAACTGCCGGATGTGGCGACATTAAAAGATGTTCGCCTGCAAATTCCGATGCAGATTTACAGCGCCGATGGCGAGCTGATTGCTCAATACGGTGAGAAACGTCGTATTCCGGTTACGTTGGATCAAATCCCACCGGAGATGGTGAAAGCCTTTATCGCGACAGAAGACAGCCGCTTCTACGAGCATCACGGCGTTGACCCGGTGGGGATCTTCCGTGCAGCAAGCGTGGCGCTGTTCTCCGGTCACGCGTCACAAGGGGCAAGTACCATTACCCAGCAGCTGGCGAGAAACTTCTTCCTCAGTCCAGAACGCACGCTGATGCGTAAGATTAAGGAAGTCTTCCTCGCGATTCGCATTGAACAGCTGCTGACGAAAGACGAGATCCTCGAGCTTTATCTGAACAAAATTTACCTTGGTTACCGCGCCTATGGTGTCGGTGCTGCGGCACAAGTCTATTTCGGAAAAACGGTCGACCAACTGACGCTGAACGAAATGGCGGTGATAGCCGGGCTGCCGAAAGCGCCTTCCACCTTCAACCCGCTCTACTCGATGGATCGTGCCGTCGCGCGGCGTAACGTCGTGCTGTCGCGGATGCTGGATGAAGGGTATATCACCCAACAACAGTTCGATCAGACACGCACTGAGGCGATTAACGCTAACTATCACGCGCCGGAGATTGCTTTCTCTGCGCCGTACCTGAGCGAAATGGTGCGCCAGGAGATGTATAACCGTTATGGCGAAAGTGCCTATGAAGACGGTTATCGCATTTACACCACCATCACCCGCAAAGTGCAGCAGGCCGCGCAGCAGGCGGTACGTAATAACGTGCTGGACTACGACATGCGCCACGGCTATCGCGGCCCGGCAAATGTGCTGTGGAAAGTGGGCGAGTCGGCGTGGGATAACAACAAGATTACCGATACGCTGAAGGCGCTGCCGACCTATGGTCCGCTGCTGCCTGCCGCAGTCACCAGCGCCAATCCTCAGGAAGCGACGGCAATGCTGGCGGACGGGTCGACTGTCGCATTGAGTATGGACGGCGTTCGCTGGGCGCGTCCTTATCGTTCGGATACTCAGCAGGGACCGACGCCGCGTAAAGTGACCGATGTTCTGCAAACGGGACAGCAAATCTGGGTTCGTCAGGTCGGCGATGCATGGTGGCTGGCACAAGTGCCGGAAGTGAACTCGGCGCTGGTGTCGATCAATCCGCAAAATGGTGCCGTTATGGCGCTGGTCGGTGGCTTTGATTTCAATCAGAGCAAGTTTAACCGCGCCACCCAGGCACTGCGTCAGGTGGGTTCCAACATCAAACCGTTCCTCTACACCGCGGCGATGGATAAAGGTCTGACGCTGGCAAGTATGTTGAACGATGTGCCAATTTCCCGCTGGGATGCAGGTGCCGGTTCTGACTGGCAGCCGAAGAACTCGCCGCCACAATATGCCGGTCCAATTCGCTTACGTCAGGGGCTGGGTCAGTCGAAAAACGTGGTGATGGTACGCGCAATGCGGGCGATGGGCGTCGACTACGCTGCAGAATATCTGCAACGCTTCGGCTTCCCGGCACAAAACATTGTCCACACCGAATCGCTGGCGCTGGGTTCAGCGTCCTTCACCCCAATGCAGGTGGCGCGCGGCTACGCGGTCATGGCGAACGGCGGCTTCCTGGTGGACCCGTGGTTTATTAGCAAAATTGAAAACGATCAGGGCGGCGTGATTTTCGAAGCGAAACCGAAAGTAGCCTGCCCGGAATGCGATATTCCGGTGATTTACGGTGATACGCAGAAATCGAACGTGCTGGAAAATAACGATGTTGAAGATGTCGCTATCTCCCGCGAGCAGCAGAATGTTTCTGTACCAATGCCGCAGCTGGAGCAGGCAAATCAGGCGTTAGTGGCGAAGACTGGCGCGCAGGAGTACGCACCGCACGTCATCAACACTCCGCTGGCATTCCTGATTAAGAGTGCTTTGAACACCAATATCTTTGGTGAGCCAGGCTGGCAGGGTACTGGCTGGCGTGCAGGTCGTGATTTGCAGCGTCGCGATATCGGCGGGAAAACCGGGACCACTAACAGTTCGAAAGATGCGTGGTTCTCGGGTTACGGTCCGGGCGTTGTGACCTCGGTCTGGATTGGCTTTGATGATCACCGTCGTAATCTCGGTCATACAACGGCTTCCGGAGCGATTAAAGATCAGATCTCAGGTTACGAAGGCGGTGCCAAGAGTGCCCAGCCTGCATGGGACGCTTATATGAAAGCCGTTCTTGAAGGTGTGCCGGAGCAGCCGCTGACGCCGCCACCGGGTATTGTGACGGTGAATATCGATCGCAGCACCGGGCAGTTAGCTAATGGTGGCAACAGCCGCGAAGAGTATTTCATCGAAGGTACGCAGCCGACACAACAGGCAGTGCACGAGGTGGGAACGACCATTATCGATAATGGCGAGGCACAGGAATTGTTCTGATTAAAAAGGCGCTTCGGCGCCTTTTCAGTTTGCTGACAAAGTGCACTTGTTTATGCCGGATACGGCGTGAACGCGTTATCCGGCTAACAAAATCGTGAAAACTCAATAAATTGCAGAAACCCCATAAGCCTGATAAACATTGTGCATCAGGCAAACTTCACGCATTTACACTCGCCCCTGCCCTTTCAACCATTCGCGCACGAGGAACAGCGCACTGACATTGCGCGCTTCATTGAAGTCAGGGTCTTCCAGCAAATCCATCATATGCGCCAGCGGCCAGCGCACCTGTGGTAGCGGCTCTGGCTCATCGCCTTCCAGTGATTCCGGGTAGAGATCTTGCGCTACCACGATATTCATTTTGCTGGAAAAGTAAGACGGTGCCATGCTGAGCTTCTTCAAAAAAGTCAGATCGTTCGCTCCAAATCCAACCTCTTCTTTTAGCTCGCGGTTAGCGGCTTCGTAGACGCTTTCACCCGGATCAATTAATCCTTTCGAAAAACCTAATTCGTAGGATTCAGTTCCCACTGCGTATTCGCGGATCAGGATCAGGTGATCGTCCACAATCGGCACAATCATCACTGCTTCCCGGTTGGTTGGACGCATTCGTTCATAAACACGCCGCACGCCATTGCTGAACTCCAGATCCACGCTCTCGACGGTAAACAGTCGGGAACGGGCTACAGTTTCAACATTCAGAATGGTGGGTTTTTGTAATGATTTGCTCATCGTGGGATCTATGCTGTGAAATCAGCGGTTATTGTGCGATATCGGACACGCTTTCGGCAATGTGAATTGCATGTTATTTACATTTATGTAACTTAATAAATAATCGTCCTCAAATCAAATTAAAAGTCAATAGGTTGAAATAACTCCAGGAATTTGCTGATATTCCGCCTTCAGAGGGTTTGCTATGATCAGCGGTTACTGTGATGTGCTTAATGATGCTCAAGTTAAACTCCACGCTTGCCGATAGCCAACCGCAGAATCATGTATTGTGTCCGGTGCGACTGACCACGCCTGACAGACTAAGTAAGATGGGGAAAGCATGAGCACCATTGTGATTTTTTTAGCTGCTTTGCTGGCCTGCTCACTACTTGCGGGATGGCTGATAAAAGTGCGATCCAGACGGCGTCAGCTGCCCTGGACCAACGCCTTCGCGGATGCGCAAACGCGTAAACTCACACCTGAAGAACGTAGCGCCGTTGAAAATTATCTTGAGAGCCTGACGCAGGTATTACAGGTGCCTGGCCCAACGGGAGCCAGCGCGGCACCGATCTCTCTGGCGCTGAATGCCGAAAGCAACAACGTCATGATGCTGACACACGCTATCACGCGTTACGGCATCTCTACCGACGATCCGAATAAATGGCGTTACTACCTCGATTCGGTAGAAGTCCACCTGCCCCCTTTCTGGGAACAGTACATCAACGATGAGAATACCGTTGAACTGATTCATACCGATTCGCTGCCGCTGGTTATTTCACTCAACGGTCATACGCTGCAGGAGTACATGCAGGAAACTCGCAGCTATGCCTTGCAACCTGTTCCGTCAACGCAGGCGTCGATTCGCGGGGAAGAGAGTGAGCAAATCGAGCTACTCAATATTCGCAAAGAAACGCATGAAGAATATGCGCTGAGTCGTCCGCGCGGGCTGCGTGAAGCGTTGCTGATCGTCGCCTCCTTCCTGATGTTCTTTTTCTGCCTGATTACCCCGGATGTATTTGTTCCGTGGCTGGCAGGCGGCGCGTTACTGCTGCTGGGCGCAGGTCTGTGGGGGCTATTCGCGCCCCCGGCAAAATCCTCCCTGCGGGAAATTCATTGTCTGCGCGGTACACCCCGTCGTTGGGGATTGTTTGGCGAAAACGATCAGGAACAGATCAACAATATTTCACTCGGTATTATCGACCTGGTCTATCCCGCACACTGGCAGCCATACATTGCTCAGGATCTCGGTCAACAAACCGATATCGATATCTATCTCGACCGCCATGTAGTGCGTCAGGGACGATATCTTTCGCTGCATGATGAAGTAAAAAACTTTCCGTTACAGCACTGGCTGCGCAGTACGATTATCGCTGCGGGCTCGCTGCTGGTGCTGTTTATGCTGTTATTCTGGATCCCGCTGGATATGCCGCTGAAATTCACTCTCTCATGGATGAAAGGCGCGCAGACCATTGAAGCCACCAGCGTAAAACAACTGGCTGACGCTGGCGTGCGGGTAGGCGATACATTGCGTATTAGCGGTACGGGAATGTGTAATATTCGAACTTCCGGAACCTGGAGCGCGAAAACCAATTCACCTTTTTTACCGTTTGACTGCTCGCAGATCATCTGGAACGACGCCCGCTCATTGCCATTACCAGAATCTGAACTGGTCAACAAAGCGACGGCATTGACTGAAGCAGTTAATCGCCAGCTGCACCCTAAACCGGAAGATGAATCTCGCGTCAGTGCCTCATTACGTTCAGCAATTCAAAAATCCGGCATGGTATTGCTTGATGATTTTGGCGACATTGTACTGAAGACAGCGGATTTATGTTCTGCCAAAGATGACTGTGTGCGACTGAAAAATGCGCTGGTCAATCTCGGCAACAGTAAAGACTGGGACGCGCTGGTAAAACGCGCCAACGCCGGGAAGCTCGATGGCGTGAATGTGTTATTACGCCCGGTGAGTGCGGAATCGCTGGATAACCTGGTGGCAACCTCCACCGCGCCGTTTATCACGCATGAAACGGCGCGAGCGGCACAATCACTAAACAGTCCGGCCCCCGGCGGATTCCTGATTGTCAGCGACGAAGGCAGCGATTTTGTTGATCAGCCCTGGCCTTCGGCATCACTTTACGACTACCCGCCGCAAGAACAGTGGAACGCTTTCCAGAAACTGGCACAAATGCTGATGCATACGCCGTTTAACGCCGAGGGTATCGTCACAAAAATCTTCACTGACGCCAATGGTACGCAGCATATTGGCCTTCATCCGATCCCGGATCGTTCCGGCCTGTGGCGCTATCTCAGCACCACATTGCTGCTACTGACGATGCTGGGTAGCGCCATTTACAATGGCGTACAGGCCTGGCGTCGTTACCAGCGTCATCGCACTCGCATGATGGAGATTCAGGCCTATTATGAAAGCTGCCTGAACCCGCAACTGATCACCCCTTCAGAAAGCCTTATCGAATAACACGTTTGCGCGGCAGGTTATGCTACCCTGTCGCGCAAATTGCTTCACTCTGGAGATTTCCCTCATGCATATCAACATTGCCTGGCAGGACGTAGATACCGTTCTGCTGGATATGGACGGCACGTTGCTCGACCTCGCCTTCGATAACTATTTCTGGCAAAAGCTGGTGCCTGAAACATGGGGCGCGAAAAACGGGGTTACGCCACAGGAAGCGATGGAATATATGCGCCAGCAATATCACGACGTACAGCATACGCTAAACTGGTACTGTCTTGATTACTGGAGTGAGCAACTGGGTCTGGATATCTGTGCGATGACCACCGAGATGGGACCGCGTGCCGTACTGCGTGAAGATACCATTCCGTTTCTTGAGGCACTGAAAGCCAGCGGTAAGCAGCGAATTTTGCTCACCAATGCGCATCCGCACAACCTGGCGGTAAAACTTGAGCATACCGGTCTGGACGCACACCTTGATTTATTACTTTCCACCCACACATTTGGTTATCCGAAAGAGGATCAGCGGTTATGGCATGCGGTGGCCGAAGCTACGGGTCTGAAAGCTGAAAGAACGCTGTTTATTGATGACAGCGAAGCGATTCTCGATGCTGCCGCGCAATTTGGTATTCGTTACTGCCTCGGCGTGACTAATCCTGATTCCGGGATTGCCGAGAAACAGTATCAACGCCATCCGTCACTGAATGACTACCGCCGCCTGATCCCCTCGCTAATGTGAAGGAGACGCCATGAAAGAGAAACCTGCTGTTGAGGTTCGACTGGATAAATGGCTATGGGCTGCCCGTTTTTATAAAACCCGCGCGCTGGCCCGTGAAATGATTGAAGGCGGTAAGGTGCATTACAACGGGCAGCGCAGCAAGCCGAGCAAAATCGTCGAGCTGAATGCCACGCTCACTCTGCGCCAGGGAAATGACGAACGCACGGTGATTGTAAAGGCGATTACTGAACAGCGTCGCCCCGCCAGCGAGGCAGCCTTGCTGTATGAAGAGACTGCGGAAAGTGTAGAGAAACGCGAAAAAATGGCGCTGGCACGTAAACTTAATGCCTTAACCATGCCGCACCCGGACCGACGCCCGGACAAAAAAGAGCGCCGCGACCTGTTACGATTTAAACACGGCGACAGTGAATAACTGTCACCTGCAAGAGAGATGATTATGCCGCAACATGACCAATTACATCGCTATCTGTTTGAAAACTTTGCCGTGCGCGGCGAACTGGTAACCGTTTCGGAAACCCTGCAACAGATCCTTGAGAACCACGATTATCCGCAGCCCGTTAAAAACGTGCTGGCAGAACTGCTGGTTGCGACCAGCCTGTTAACCGCTACGCTGAAGTTTGATGGTGATATCACCGTACAGCTGCAGGGCGACGGTCCGATGAATCTGGCGGTTATTAACGGTAACAATAACCAGCAGATGCGCGGTGTGGCGCGCGTGCAGGGCGAAATTCCAGAAAATGCCGACCTGAAAACGCTGGTCGGCAATGGTTACGTGGTGATCACCATTACCCCGAGCGAAGGCGAACGCTATCAGGGCGTAGTTGGTCTGGAAGGTGATACCCTGGCGGCCTGCCTGGAAGATTACTTTATGCGTTCTGAACAGCTGCCGACGCGCCTGTTTATTCGCACCGGCGACGTAGACGGCAAACCGGCTGCAGGCGGTATGTTGTTGCAGGTAATGCCTGCGCAAAATGCCCAGCAGGACGACTTTGACCACCTGGCGACGCTAACCGAAACCATCAAAACCGAAGAACTGCTGACCTTACCGGCAAACGAAGTGTTGTGGCGTTTGTATCACGAAGAAGAGGTGACGGTTTACGATCCGCAGGATGTGGAGTTCAAATGCACCTGCTCGCGTGAACGTTGCGCCGATGCGCTGAAAACGCTGCCTGATGAAGAAGTTGATAGCATCCTGGCGGAAGATGGCGAAATTGACATGCATTGTGATTACTGCGGTAACCACTATCTGTTCAATGCGATGGATATTGCTGAAATCCGCAACAACGCGTCTCCGGCAGATCCGCAAGTTCATTAATGAGTATGTCCGGCAGAGAGGGCTCTGCCGGATTTTACGACTAATACACCTGATGCGCTTTGTCACTCATTCAGATTCACATTCAGCCTTTCACCATCCACTACAAGATCGCGCCACGCTTTAGGCTTCGTCCCCAGTTTTCCATCCTTCGCAGCTGTGAGTAATTTTTCTTTCGTTATTTCGTTCGGAAGTAAACTCATATCAAGCGCGTCCCATTCTTTTCTGTCTGAGTCAAAGCCATAGACAATGACTCTGTCATCATTAAAAGCAAACAGGATCCGCTCCGCCTGACCATCACTATTCAGATCTTGCTCGACCAGGACGCAGGCGTCTTTTTCAATACAGGTCATCACGTTATAGCGATCCTGGATTAAGGCCGACCAGAATGTCGCATCAGGTTTAACAGAACCAGGGGCAATTAACACATTATCGGCTAATACTTTTTCCGATACCTGTTGCTGAAGATGTTGCTCTCCATCTAACGCCATCAGCAGATCCCGCGCGCGTTTCGGGTCTTTCATAAACCCGGCATCGCTTTTCAGCGACTCAAGCGCAGCACGTCCATAGCGACCGCTCTGCTCGAGCATGTAGATAGTTACCTGGTCTGACGTGTTTTTGCCGCTCTGATAACGCGCCATATGGCTGTTCACGCTAATGCGCATACTGTCCAGCACCGGCGAATTAAGAAGCACCAGTATCACCAACACCAATAACGAAACCGCAAGGTTCACTTTGCCCTGAAGAACAACGGGATTTTGCCCTTTACGCCAGACGATGCTGACAAAATACCCCAGCGACCACACCAGTAACACCAGCACCGCCAGCACGCCCTGCAAGCGGTCGACAGTCCAGCCGTACTGAGCGACCCGCAGCCATAACGCCCAGGCGGCGACGAACACATACAGCGGAGCAACCAGCAAAGCGGTTTTAATCAGGCAACGCAACGGCCCTGTCCAGGGAAGTGACGCTTTTTGCGGATCGCGGACAATAGCCATTAAGATCAATTGCAAAAAGGCCAGCGTCAACAGCAACCCGGCGGCGGAGATGTGGCGAGAAATCGCGCTCAGGCCCGTAAACGGCAGGGTGATGATAAACATCAGGGTTAGCAATGATACTAACGGCAGCAACCCCGTGGCGATTAACGTGAACAACTTTTGAATAGAGTCGATTAAACGTGACTGTGTTCGCGCGAGGATCACCGCCAGCGCGGTAACCAGACCTAACGTGAGATAAATAAACCAGTCGGTTGCAAAAAAGAGCGTATTGAAAAACGTGATGCCAACAAGTTTAAACAACTCACTCCACAGTAAAAGCACCAGCCACGTCAAGCCATTGGCGAGAAAAATCACCAGTAATATAAGTACGTTATGCCATACTGACTGGTAAAAATAGCGATAGCGGCTACTGTCATTGCGGATGCGAAGGCTTTGTTGTATCCACGGTAGCAACAACATTGCCATCAACAGCAGATAGCAACCAAAATCCCAAAGCGCCTTTTCAGCTCTCCAGGGGTTCATGCCATCAGTTTGCCACTTCAGCCAGCCGCTCATCCCCAGCGTGGCAATAAACACTAGCGCCAGCCATCCCCAAAGGCGCTTCTGTTTAAAAGAGATCACGGAGAAGAGTAAAACGGATGAAAACGCGACGGTCGCAGGCACGCCATAAACAATCCAACTGTGATTTTTTCCGGAAAGCCAGGCGATCAGCAGGTAGCAAACCAGACCCTGAAGTAATCCGGTAGCAATCATCCCCCAGCGTGTTGCGGGTGAAAGTTCAACGTTATCCATGTTGGTTATCCAGAATCAAAAGGTGGGTTAATTATCGCATCCGGGCAGTAGTATTTTGCTTTTTTCAGAAAATAATCAAAAAAAGTTAGCGTGGTGAATCGATACTTTACCGGTTGAATTTGCATCAATTTCATTCAGGAATGCGATTCCACTCACAATATTCCCGCCATATAAACCAAGATTTAACCTTTTGAGAACATTTTCCACACCTAAAATGCTATTTCTGCGATAATAGCAACCGTTTCGTGACAGGAATCACGGAGTTTTTTGTCAAATATGAATTTCTCCAGATACGTAAATCTATGAGCCTTGTCGCGGTTAACACCCCCAAAAAGACTTTACTATTCAGGCAATACATATTGGCTAAGGAGCAGTGAAATGCGCGTTAACAATGGTTTGACCCCGCAAGAACTCGAGGCTTATGGTATCAGTGACGTACATGATATCGTTTACAACCCAAGCTACGACCTGCTGTATCAGGAAGAGCTCGATCCGAGCCTGACAGGTTATGAGCGCGGGGTGTTAACTAATCTGGGTGCCGTTGCCGTCGATACCGGGATCTTCACCGGTCGTTCACCAAAAGATAAGTATATCGTCCGTGACGATACCACTCGCGATACTTTCTGGTGGGCAGACAAAGGCAAAGGTAAGAACGACAACAAACCTCTCTCTCCGGAAACCTGGCAGCATCTGAAAGGCCTGGTGACCAGGCAGCTTTCCGGCAAACGTCTGTTCGTTGTCGACGCTTTCTGTGGTGCGAACCCGGATACTCGTCTTTCCGTCCGTTTCATCACCGAAGTGGCCTGGCAGGCGCATTTTGTCAAAAACATGTTTATTCGCCCGAGCGATGAAGAACTGGCAGGTTTCAAACCAGACTTTATCGTTATGAACGGCGCGAAGTGCACTAACCCGCAGTGGAAAGAACAGGGTCTCAACTCCGAAAACTTCGTGGCGTTTAACCTGACCGAGCGCATGCAGCTGATTGGCGGCACCTGGTACGGCGGCGAAATGAAGAAAGGGATGTTCTCGATGATGAACTACCTGCTGCCGCTGAAAGGTATCGCTTCTATGCACTGCTCCGCCAACGTTGGTGAGAAAGGCGATGTTGCGGTGTTCTTCGGCCTTTCCGGCACCGGTAAAACCACCCTTTCCACCGACCCGAAACGTCGCCTGATTGGCGATGACGAACACGGCTGGGACGATGACGGCGTGTTTAACTTCGAAGGCGGCTGCTACGCAAAAACTATCAAGCTGTCGAAAGAAGCGGAACCTGAAATCTACAACGCTATCCGTCGTGATGCGTTGCTGGAAAACGTCACCGTGCGTGAAGATGGCACTATCGACTTTGATGATGGTTCAAAAACCGAGAACACCCGCGTTTCTTATCCGATCTATCACATCGATAACATTGTTAAGCCGGTTTCCAAAGCGGGCCACGCGACTAAGGTTATCTTCCTGACTGCTGATGCTTTCGGCGTGTTGCCGCCGGTTTCTCGCCTGACTGCCGATCAAACCCAGTATCACTTCCTCTCTGGCTTCACCGCCAAACTGGCCGGTACTGAGCGTGGCATCACCGAACCGACGCCAACCTTCTCCGCTTGCTTCGGCGCGGCATTCCTGTCGCTGCACCCGACTCAGTACGCAGAAGTGCTGGTGAAACGTATGCAGGCGGCGGGCGCGCAGGCTTATCTGGTTAACACTGGCTGGAACGGCACTGGCAAACGTATCTCGATTAAAGATACCCGCGCCATTATCGACGCCATCCTCAACGGTTCGCTGGATAATGCAGAAACCTTCACTCTGCCGATGTTTAACCTGGCGATCCCAACCGAACTGCCGGGCGTAGACACGAAGATTCTCGATCCGCGTAACACCTACGCTTCTCCGGAACAGTGGCAGGAAAAAGCCGAAACCCTGGCGAAACTGTTTATCGACAACTTCGATAAATACACCGACACCCCTGCGGGTGCCGCGCTGGTAGCGGCTGGTCCGAAACTGTAATGATTTGAAGCTGGAGAATATCTATCCAGTATCTTATAGAAAGCAAAACGGGAGGCACCTTCGCCTCCCGTTTATTTACCCTTCTTTTGTCGTGCCCTGCGCCCGCGTTACCGGCACTGGCAGCCAGGCGCGAATGGAAAGCCCGCCCCGCTCGCTGGTGCCAAGCTCCAGCATCCCGTTATGGTTATCCACGATACGCTGCACAATTGCCAGCCCTAATCCCGTGCCGCTAATGGTGCGCGCACTGTCGCCGCGGACAAACGGCTGGAACAGGTGCTTACGTTGTTCCGGCGCAATTCCCGGACCGTCATCTTCCACCTGGAACCAGGCGCGATTCGGCTCCGTTCCGCTGCTGACTTTGATCCAGCCATTGCCATAACGGGCGGCGTTGACCACCATATTCGCCACCGCGCGTTTGATCGACAGCGGGTGCATTTTCACTTCAATGCTGCCGGGGTAAAGCGCGGTTTCAATTTCCCGCTCATAGCCACTTTCGGCAGCAATCACCTCACCGAGTACTGCATTAAGATCCGCCATTTCCATCGGCATCTCCTGCCCGGTGCGCAGGTAGTCGATAAACTGCTCAATGATGGCGTTGCACTCTTCGATATCTTTATTGATCGATTCTGCCAGATAGCCATCCTGCTCGCTCATCATCTCAGTCGCCAGGCGAATACGCGTCAGCGGCGTGCGCAAGTCGTGACTTACCCCCGCCATCAGCAGCGTGCGGTCATCCGCCAGTTGCTTAACACCAGCCGCCATATGGTTAAAGGCACGGGTAACGGAACGCACCTCGGACGCGCCATACTCACGCAGCGGCGGCGGAATAATCCCTTTACCAACCTGCAAGGCTGCGTGTTCGAGATCGACCAACGGTCGGTTCTGGATACGAATAAACAGCCACGCCCCGCCTATCGCCAATAGCATAATCGCCAGCGTATAGCGGAACAGCGGAGAGAAATCGCCCTGATGAATTTCGGTCAGCGGCACGCGTACCCAGATATTGGGCGACAGCCAGGTTTTCAGCCAGACGACAGGCGAACTTTTGTTGACCTCAACGCGCACTTCCGTCGGGCCGCCCAGTTGCTGCGCCATCTGATGGCTTAAGAATTCATAGTGTTGCGCCCAACGCAGACCTGCCTCTTCGGCAGCCTCGTTGGAGTAGAGAGAGATCCCCAGCTCACGGTAGATCTCCCGACGGAAAGCGGGAGGCACAACCAACTGCGTGCCGTCCTCCAGTTGCAGTTTGTCGGTCATCAACATACGCACTTCGTACGCGAGGACTTTATTAAACTGCTGGAGGCTCGGCAAAATCGCGAAGTTCAGCACCACCAGATAAGTCGTCACCAGGCTGGCGAACAGCAAGGTGACGATGAGCAATAACGTACGGGCAAATGAACTTCGTGGCGAGAAGCGCAATCGCCTCATGCTTTAGAGCCGTCCGGTACAAAGACGTAGCCCAGACCCCAGACGGTCTGAATGTAACGCGGATGCGCTGGATCTTCTTCCACCATGCGGCGCAGACGCGAAATCTGCACGTCGATGGAGCGTTCCATTGCGGAATATTCACGACCACGGGCAAGGTTCATCAGCTTATCGCGGGAGAGCGGCTCACGCGGATGGCTGACCAGTGCCTTCAGTACCGCAAACTCACCGCTGGTGAGCGGCATCGGCTCGTCTTCGCGGAACATTTCGCGCGTACCGAGGTTAAGTTTGAACTTACCGAAAGCAATTACCGCCTCTTCCTGTGACGGTGCGCCTGGCAGTTCGTTCGCCTGACGACGCAGCACCGCACGGATACGGGCCAGCAGTTCACGCGGGTTAAACGGTTTTGGAATGTAGTCGTCAGCGCCAATCTCCAGGCCTACGATACGGTCCACTTCTTCCCCTTTCGCCGTCACCATAATGATCGGCATCGGGTTGCTCTGACTACGAAGACGTCGGCAAATCGACAAGCCATCTTCACCAGGTAACATTAAATCCAGTACCATAAGATGGAAAGATTCACGAGTCAGCAGGCGATCCATCTGTTCTGCATTAGCGACGCTTCGAACCTGGAAGCCTTGTTCGGTGAGATAACGTTCCAGCAGCGCACGCAGGCGCATGTCGTCATCGACCACCAGAATCTTGTAGTTCTCTTGCATTGTTTGTACTCCCAAAGGTTCGCAACAATTTGTAAGCGTGTATTCTTAAAAAAGCTCACGTTCGTCACCAGCTAAATCTGGTATGAATTTCAGCCTAAATTGTTACAAAGCATATTAAACAGCAGCTTAAGTATACAATTTATTCGGCGAAACATTATTGATTCTGTTGATATGATCACGTTATACCCAATGTGCGCATTATCAAACAGACAAAGGGAATCAACGAGATGAAAACGCCCCTGGTTACCCGGGAAGGGTATGAAAAACTCAAACAAGAGCTTAATTATCTCTGGCGTGAAGAACGCCCGGAGGTCACAAAAAAGGTGACCTGGGCCGCAAGTCTGGGCGACCGCAGCGAAAATGCTGACTATCAGTATAATAAAAAGCGTCTGCGTGAAATCGACCGTCGCGTGCGCTATCTCACTAAATGCCTGGAAAATCTCAAAATCGTCGATTACTCCCCTCAGCAGGAAGGCAAAGTCTTTTTTGGCGCGTGGGTGGAGATTGAAAACGACGATGGCGTGACTCACCGTTTCCGTATTGTCGGCTACGATGAAATTTTTGGCCGTAAAGATTACATCTCTATCGATTCCCCGATGGCCCGCGCATTGCTGAAAAAAGAAGTCGGCGATCTGGCGGTGGTGAATACCCCTGCCGGGGAAGCGAGCTGGTATGTTAATGCTATCGAGTACGTGAAACCGTAAGGAAGAGTCTTAACCTCCTGCCGATGGCTGGCATTTTTGCCAGCCAGTCCGTATAACTATCCCCTGATTTTTGATCCGAAAAGATGAACTCAAACCATGATGAATGATTCGTTCTGCCGCATTATTGCGGGTGAAATTCAGGCGCGCCCGGAACAGGTTGACGCTGCCGTTCGCCTGCTTGACGAAGGGAATACCGTGCCGTTTATCGCACGTTATCGTAAGGAAATCACCGGCGGTCTGGATGACACGCAGCTGCGTAATCTGGAAACGCGTCTGAGCTATCTGCGCGAGCTGGAAGAGAGACGTCAGGCGATCCTCAAGTCCATTTCCGAGCAAGGCAAACTCACCGATGATCTGGCGAAGGCCATCAACGCCACCCTAAGCAAAACCGAACTCGAAGACCTCTACCTGCCCTACAAACCTAAACGCCGCACCCGCGGGCAAATCGCCATTGAAGCAGGGCTTGAGCCGTTGGCTGACCTGCTGTGGAGCGATCCGTCACACACGCCAGAAGTCGCCGCTGCACAATATGTTGATGCCGATAAAGGCGTGGCAGATACCAAAGCCGCGCTGGATGGCGCGCGCTATATCCTGATGGAACGGTTTGCCGAAGATGCCGCGCTGCTGGCGAAAGTGCGTGATTATCTGTGGAAGAACGCGCATTTGGTTTCTACGGTGGTGAGCGGTAAAGAAGAGGAAGGGGCGAAATTCCGCGACTATTTCGATCATCACGAACCGTTGTCCACGGTGCCTTCTCACCGCGCGCTGGCGATGTTCCGTGGGCGTAACGAAGGCGTACTCCAGCTTTCGCTGAATGCCGATCCGCAGTTCGATGAGCCGCCCAAAGAGAGCTATTGCGAGCAAATCATCATGGATCACCTTGGCCTACGCCTGAACAATGCCCCGGCGGATAGCTGGCGCAAAGGCGTGGTGAGCTGGACGTGGCGCATCAAGGTGCTGATGCATCTGGAAACCGAACTGATGGGTACCGTGCGCGAACGCGCGGAAGATGAAGCAATCAACGTCTTTGCCCGTAACCTGCACGATCTGCTGATGGCGGCCCCTGCCGGACTGCGTGCAACGATGGGCCTCGATCCGGGTCTGCGTACTGGGGTAAAAGTGGCGGTGGTCGATGCCACTGGCAAACTGGTAGCGACCGATACCATTTACCCGCACACCGGACAAGCCGCAAAAGCAGCGATGACTGTTGCTGCGCTGTGTGAAAAGCATAACGTTGAACTGGTGGCGATCGGCAACGGTACAGCTTCCCGCGAAACCGAACGTTTCTATCTCGACGTGCAGAAGCAGTTCCCGAAAGTGACCGCACAGAAAGTGATCGTCAGCGAAGCTGGCGCGTCGGTTTACTCGGCTTCCGAGCTGGCAGCGCAGGAGTTTCCGGATCTCGACGTTTCGCTGCGTGGCGCGGTGTCTATCGCCCGCCGTTTGCAGGATCCGCTGGCGGAGCTGGTGAAAATCGATCCGAAATCTATCGGCGTAGGTCAGTATCAGCATGACGTCAGCCAGACGCAACTGGCCCGCAAACTGGACGCAGTAGTAGAAGACTGCGTAAACGCCGTTGGCGTCGATCTCAACACTGCTTCTGTTCCGCTGTTAACCCGCGTGGCGGGCCTGACGCGCATGATGGCGCAAAACATCGTGGCCTGGCGCGATGAGAACGGTCAGTTCCAGAACCGTCAGCAACTGTTAAAAGTGAGCCGTCTGGGGCCGAAAGCCTTCGAGCAGTGCGCGGGCTTCTTGCGCATTAACCACGGTGATAACCCGCTGGACGCGTCTACCGTTCACCCGGAAGCCTATCCGGTGGTGGAACGCATTCTGGCAGCAACACAGCAGGCACTGAAAGATCTGATGGGTAACAGCAGCGAGCTGCGTAACCTGAAAGCGTCTGACTTTACTGATGAAAAATTCGGTGTGCCAACAGTAACTGACATCATCAAAGAGCTGGAAAAACCGGGTCGCGATCCGCGTCCGGAATTTAAAACCGCTCAGTTTGCCGATGGCGTCGAGACAATGAACGACCTGCAACCGGGTATGATCCTCGAAGGCGCTGTCACCAACGTCACCAACTTTGGCGCGTTTGTCGATATCGGCGTGCATCAGGACGGCCTGGTTCACATCTCTTCATTGTCGAACAAGTTTGTGGAAGATCCGCATACCGTGGTGAAAGCGGGCGACATTGTGAAGGTGAAAGTGCTGGAAGTGGATCTTCAGCGTAAACGTATCGCCCTGACTATGCGTCTGGACGAGCAGCCTAGCGAAACCAACGCTCGTCGCGGCGGCGGTAACGATCGCCCGCAAAACAACCGCCCGGCAGCCAAACCACGCGGTCGTGAAGCGCAGCCTGCCGGTAACAGCGCGATGATGGACGCGCTGGCGGCAGCAATGGGCAAAAAACGTTAAACGCCCGGACTGGCCCCTAAACCTGCGCGATAAGGCGTTCACGCCGCATCTGGCAACGAACGCCTTGCCTGACATAAAAGTGCCGGAGAATATCTCCGGCATTTTTATTCCACAGCCAAACTCACAATATATTCCGGCAACATTTATCACTTCATTAACAACTGAAACCTTAATTAAACATTAGCCAGTCCTGGTAATTCGCTATTCGAATTATATTTTCGCTGCAATATAACCTTGAGCCACATCAACATTGAGTCAGATTATTATTCAAACCAACATTCGCACACATTTTAAGTATTGCTGATAGAAACCATTCTCATTATCATTGTACTGTTGATTATTTAATCTCTCCTTCGTTGGCAAATCATCTGGTCTCATGTCGCTGTCAAACGCCCCATGAGGTAGTTATCCAGTTAATGAGAAACAAGTAGGCACCTATGCAATACACTCCAGATACTGCGTGGAAAATCACTGGCTTTTCCCGTGAAATCAGCCCGGCATATCGCCAAAAACTGCTTTCTCTTGGCATGTTACCTGGCTCCTCTTTTAATGTGGTGCGCGTCGCTCCACTCGGCGACCCCATTCATATCGAAACCCGTCGTGTGAGCCTGGTATTACGCAAAAAAGATCTGGCCTTATTAGAAGTGGAAGCGGTTTCCTGTTAATACGGTGATAACAACAATGAAAAAATTAACCATAGGCTTAATTGGTAATCCAAATTCTGGCAAGACAACCTTATTTAACCAGCTCACTGGCGCACGTCAGCGTGTAGGTAACTGGGCTGGCGTTACCGTCGAACGTAAAGAAGGGCAATTCTCCACCACCGATCATCAGGTCACGCTGGTGGACCTGCCCGGCACCTATTCTCTGACCACCATCTCATCGCAGACCTCGCTCGATGAGCAAATCGCCTGTCACTACATTTTGAGTGGCGACGCCGACCTGCTGATTAACGTGGTGGATGCGTCTAACCTTGAGCGTAACCTGTACCTGACGCTACAACTGCTGGAACTCGGCATTCCCTGCATCGTGGCACTGAACATGCTCGACATTGCCGAGAAGCAAAATATTCGTATTGAAATTGATGCTCTGTCGGCGCGTCTTGGCTGCCCAGTGATCCCGCTGGTTTCAACCCGTGGTCGCGGTATTGAAGCGCTCAAGCTGGCGATTGATCGCTATAAAGCTAACGAGAATGTGGAACTGGTGCATTACGCACAGCCGCTACTCAACGAAGCAGATTCACTGGCAAAAGTGATGCCTTCCGACATCCCGCTGAAACAACGTCGCTGGCTGGGCCTGCAAATGCTGGAAGGCGATATCTACAGCCGCGCCTACGCCGGTGAAGCGTCGCAGCATCTGGATGCCGCCCTCGCCCGTCTGCGTAATGAGATGGACGATCCGGCGCTGCACATTGCCGATGCGCGTTACCAGTGCATTGCTGCCATCTGTGATGTGGTAAGCAACACCCTGACGGCAGAACCCAGCCGTTTCACCACTGCGGTAGATAAAATCGTGCTCAACCGTTTCCTCGGTCTGCCGATTTTCCTCTTTGTGATGTACCTGATGTTCCTGCTGGCTATCAACATCGGCGGGGCGTTACAGCCGCTGTTTGACGTCGGCTCCGTGGCGCTATTTGTGCATGGTATTCAATGGATTGGCTACACGCTCCACTTCCCGGACTGGCTGACTATCTTCCTCGCCCAGGGCCTGGGTGGCGGCATTAACACCGTGCTGCCACTGGTGCCGCAGATTGGCATGATGTACCTGTTCCTCTCCTTCCTTGAGGACTCCGGGTATATGGCGCGTGCGGCGTTTGTGATGGACCGTCTGATGCAGGCGCTGGGCTTGCCGGGGAAATCCTTTGTGCCGTTGATCGTCGGTTTCGGTTGTAACGTACCGTCGGTAATGGGTGCACGTACGCTTGATGCACCGCGTGAACGTCTGATGACCATCATGATGGCACCGTTTATGTCCTGCGGCGCGCGTCTGGCTATCTTCGCAGTATTCGCGGCTGCCTTCTTCGGGCAGAACGGTGCGCTGGCGGTCTTCTCGCTGTATATGCTGGGTATTGTGATGGCGGTGCTGACTGGCCTGATGCTCAAGTACACCATCATGCGCGGTGAAGCGACGCCGTTTGTCATGGAGTTGCCGGTCTATCATGTACCACACGTTAAAAGCCTGATTATCCAGACCTGGCAGCGTCTGAAAGGCTTCGTTCTGCGTGCTGGTAAAGTGATCATCATCGTCAGCATTTTCCTGAGCGCTTTCAACAGCTTCTCGCTGAGCGGGAAAATCGTCGATAACATCAACGACTCGGCGCTGGCTTCCGTCAGCCGGGTGATCACCCCGGTCTTCAAGCCGATTGGCGTACATGAAGATAACTGGCAGGCAACGGTTGGCCTGTTTACGGGCGCAATGGCGAAAGAAGTGGTGGTGGGTACGCTCAACACCCTCTACACCGCAGAAAATATTCAGGACGAAGAGTTCAATCCGGCGGAATTCAACCTCGGTGAAGAGCTGTTCAGTGCGGTAGATGAAACCTGGCAGAGCCTGAAAGACACCTTCAGCCTTAGCGTACTGATGAACCCCATTGAAGCTAGCAAAGGCGACGGCGAAATGGGTACCGGGGCGATGGGCGTGATGGATCAGAAATTCGGTAGCGCAGCTGCCGCATACAGCTACCTGATTTTCGTCCTGCTGTATGTACCGTGTATCTCGGTGATGGGGGCTATCGCCCGTGAATCAAGCCGTGGCTGGATGGGCTTCTCCATCCTGTGGGGGCTGAATATCGCTTACTCACTGGCAACATTGTTCTATCAGGTCGCCAGCTACAGTCAGCATCCAACTTACAGCCTGGTGTGCATTCTGGCGGTTATCCTGTTTAACATCGTGGTTATCGGTCTGCTGCGCCGCGCGCGTAGCCGGGTGGATATCGAACTGCTGGCAACCCGCAAGTCGGTAAGCAGTTGCTGCGCAGCCAGCACCACCGGTGATTGCCATTAATGGCTTCACTTATTCAGGTGCGCGATTTGCTGGCGTTACGGGGCCGTATGGAAGCGGCCCAGATAAGCCAGACATTGAACACTCCACAGCCAATGATTAACGCCATGCTGCAACAACTGGAAAGTATGGGCAAAGCCGTGCGGATTCAGGAAGAACCTGACGGCTGCCTCTCTGGCAGTTGTAAAAGCTGCCCGGAAGGAAAAGCCTGTCTGCGCGAGTGGTGGGCGCTGCGTTAACCTTACTCCATCGCCTGTTTTGGAAAGCCCGGTATGCGTCTGCATCCGGGCTTTTTTGCGTGCGGCTTTCCATAAAAATGCAACTCTTGCAGCACGGCGTAAGTTCCTTTGAAAGCATCTCGCAGGGATGAAAACTCGCTAATACACAGGTGTGGAGTGGCGCGTAGAGTCGCGGCATTCAAACAACAGGTGAAGGAACGCCATGAGCAAAAAGCAGAGTTCCACCCCACACGATGCGCTGTTCAAACTCTTTTTACGCCAACCGGACACGGCTCGTGATTTTCTTGCGTTTCATTTACCGGCACCCATTCACGCGCTTTGTGATATGAAAACCCTCAAGCTGGAGTCGAGCAGCTTTATTGATGACGATCTGCGTGAAAGCTATTCCGATGTGCTGTGGTCGGTGAAAACGGAACAAGGACCAGGATACATCTATTGTCTGATTGAACATCAAAGCACCTCAAACAAACTGATCGCATTTCGCATGATGCGTTACGCTATTGCCGCAATGCAAAATCACCTTGATGCTGGATACAAAACGTTGCCGATGGTGGTGCCATTGTTGTTTTACCACGGTATTGAAAGCCCCTATCCCTATTCGCTGTGTTGGCTGGATTGTTTCGCCGATCCCAAACTGGCAAGGCAGCTTTATGCCTCCGCATTTCCGCTGATTGATGTCACCGTCATGCCTGATGATGAAATCATGCAGCACCGACGTATGGCGCTGCTGGAGTTAATTCAAAAACATATTCGTCAACGCGATCTGATGGGGCTGGTAGAGCAAATGGCCTGCTTATTAAGTAGTGGATACGCTAATGACAGACAAATCAAAGGGCTGTTTAATTACATACTGCAAACCGGCGACGCGGTACGTTTTAACGATTTTATCGACGGCGTTGCCGAACGTTCACCGAAACACAAGGAGAGTTTAATGACAATTACGGAAAGATTGCGGCAGGAGGGGGAACAATCCAAAGCCCTGCATATAGCCAAAATAATGCTTGAATCCGGAGTCCCTCTTACAGACATCATGCGCTTTACCGGGGTGTCAGAAGAAGAGTTGGCTGCGGCGAGCCAGTAAATTTCTGTCTCGCCATTTCAAAAGTTGCCTACACCCTCTGCTTCAACGCCACCAGCAGGTGACAAAACTCGACCGGATGCGAAATAAACGGCGCATGGGCCGCTTTGGCGAAGATATATGATTCGCTGTGAGGCCAAAGTTTATCCAGCATCGGCACCACTTTGCGCGGCACCAGACCGTCGAGATAGCCATACAATCGCAAAAACGGCATGGACACGTTTTGCAGCGGCTGACGGAGATCGACCGTTTTCAGGATTTCCAGCCCGCCATTAAGCACGTCAACCTCCGGCATCGGTAACGCCAGAACGGTTTTCTTCAACGCCCGCGCATCCTGGCGCGCCGTTTCAGTCCCCATGGTTTGTAACGCCAGGAACCGCTCCACTGTACGCTGAAAATCATCACTGAGTTGCTGCTGAAATCCCGCCAGCACGTCCGGTTTTATCCCCGGCCACTCGTCACGAGCACTAAAACAAGGTGACGACGCCACGGTGACCAGCGCCTGAACACGCTCGGGATGGGTTAAAACAATTTGGCTTGCCACCAGCCCGCCCAGACTCCAGCCTAACCAAATGGCTTTATCAGGTGCCTGTTGCAGCACGGCTTCGGCCATATCAGCAAGTGACAGCGCACCAAATCCCCGGCTACGCCCGAAGCCGGGCAGGTCAACAAGGTGCAGCGTAAAATGCGAGCTAAGTTCCTCGTCAATGCAACGCCACACTTCGGCATTCAGTCCCCATCCGTGCAGCAGCACAAGATGAACATTCCCCTGACCTTTGGTCTGCCACCAGATGTTATTCATCCGCTATTGTTCTCTTTTGACTTACAAGGATGAACATATGCTAACAGTACCGGGATTATGCTGGCTATGCCGAATGCCACTGGCGTTAGGTCATTGGGGGATTTGTTCGGTCTGTTCACGCGCCACCCGCACAGATAAAACGTTATGCCCACAATGTGGATTACCCGCCACACACTCCCATCTTCCCTGCGGTCGCTGCCTGCAAAAACCGCCGCCCTGGCAAAGACTGGTCACGGTTGCCGACTATGCGCCGCCGTTAAGTCCGCTTATCCACCAGCTTAAATTTTCCCGGCGCAGTGAAATCGCCAGCGCCCTGTCACGTCTGTTACTATTGGAAGTCTTACACGCTCGTCGCACCACCGGGTTGCAATTGCCGGATCGCATCATCAGCGTTCCGTTATGGCAGCGGCGTCACTGGCGTCGGGGATTTAATCAGAGCGATTTGCTGTGTCAGCCGTTATCACGCTGGTTGCACTGCCAATGGGATAGCGAAGCCGTCACACGTACACGGGCCACTGCGACCCAGCATTTTCTCAGTGCCCGGCTGCGCAAGCGCAACCTGAAAAATGCCTTTCGTCTTGAATTGCCCGTGCAAGGTCGCCATATGGTGATTGTGGATGATGTCGTTACCACCGGAAGTACCGTCGCAGAGATTGCGCAGTTGCTTTTACGCAATGGTGCGGCGACTGTCCAGGTCTGGTGCCTTTGTCGAACCTTGTAGAGCCTCGATGATGGGCGTATTATAACCAACTAAAATAGTCAACTATTAGGCCATTACTATGATCCGTATTTCCGATGCTGCACAAGCGCACTTTGCCAAACTGCTGGCAAATCAGGAAGAAGGGACACAAATCCGCGTATTTGTGATTAACCCTGGCACGCCTAACGCTGAATGTGGTGTTTCTTATTGTCCGCCGGATGCCGTGGAAGCCACCGACACTGCCCTGAAATTTGACCTGCTGACCGCGTATGTTGATGAGTTAAGCGCACCATACCTGGAAGATGCAGAGATCGACTTTGTTACCGATCAGTTGGGTTCTCAGTTAACGCTGAAAGCCCCGAACGCCAAAATGCGTAAAGTGGCAGACGATGCACCGCTGATGGAGCGCGTGGAGTATATGCTGCAGTCGCAGATCAACCCACAGCTTGCTGGTCACGGTGGTCGCGTTTCGCTGATGGAAATCACCGAAGACGGTTACGCCATTCTGCAATTTGGCGGCGGCTGTAACGGTTGTTCCATGGTCGATGTGACGCTGAAAGAAGGGATCGAGAAGCAGCTGCTGAACGAATTCCCGGAGCTGAAAGGTGTGCGCGATCTCACCGAACACCAGCGCGGCGAACACTCCTACTACTAAGTTATCCCCTCTTTTGTAGATTGCCCGATGCGACGCTAAAGCGTCATTTCGGGCCTACGTTGAACATGTGCCAGACGTTGGCACAGCATTGCTTTGGCAAATCCCTCCCTTCGTTTCCCCGCGATAATATGACCAACCTCTCATAATTTAAATTTACCCCGCTCTGGTGATTCTCAAACGCCAGATGTTACCCGTATCATTCACATGGGTACCAAACATACTCCTGACATCTGACTACAATAATTAGTTTTAGTGGGTATCAGTCGTGGTGCCGCAATATCTCTGTTCCCGATTGGGATAATTAGAGTTTGTCGTCAGAAAATTGACGTTACCCATAACAAATGAAAGGCCAGGTAAATCATGCCATTAGTCATTGTTGCTATCGGTGTAATCTTGTTGTTGCTCCTGATGATCCGCTTCAAAATGAACGGCTTCATCGCTCTCGTCCTCGTGGCGCTTGCTGTTGGATTAATGCAAGGAATGCCGCTGGATAAAGTTATTGGCTCCATCAAAGCCGGTGTCGGCGGGACGCTCGGTAGCCTTGCCCTGATCATGGGTTTTGGCGCAATGCTGGGCAAAATGCTGGCAGACTGCGGTGGCGCACAACGTATCGCCACCACGCTGATTGCCAAATTTGGTAAAAAACACATCCAGTGGGCGGTGGTACTGACCGGTTTTACCGTTGGTTTTGCCCTGTTCTATGAAGTGGGCTTTGTGCTGATGCTGCCGCTGGTGTTTACCATCGCGGCTTCTGCGAATATTCCACTGCTGTATGTTGGTGTACCAATGGCAGCTGCACTGTCTGTGACCCACGGCTTCCTGCCACCGCATCCGGGTCCGACTGCGATTGCCACCATTTTCAATGCCGATATGGGTAAAACCCTGCTGTACGGTACTATTCTGGCAATCCCGACCGTGATTCTCGCCGGTCCGGTTTACGCTCGCGTGTTGAAAGGTATCGATAAGCCAATTCCGGAAGGTCTGTACAGCGCGAAAACCTTCAGCGAAGAAGAGATGCCGAGCTTTGGCGTCAGCGTCTGGACCTCTCTGGTGCCGGTAGTACTGATGGCGATGCGTGCGATTGCCGAAATGATCCTGCCGAAAGGTCACGCTTTCCTGCCGGTAGCGGAGTTCCTCGGTGACCCGGTAATGGCAACGCTGATTGCCGTGCTGATTGCGATGTTCACCTTTGGTCTAAACCGTGGTCGTTCAATGGATCAGATTAACGACACGCTGGTTTCTTCCATCAAAATCATTGCGATGATGCTGTTGATCATCGGTGGTGGCGGTGCGTTCAAGCAGGTGCTGGTAGACAGCGGCGTGGACAAATACATTGCTTCCATGATGCACGAAACCAACATTTCTCCGCTGCTGATGGCCTGGTCGATTGCTGCCGTACTGCGTATCGCGCTGGGTTCCGCAACCGTTGCGGCAATCACTGCGGGTGGTATCGCGGCACCGCTGATTGCAACGACGGGTGTTAGCCCGGAGCTGATGGTTATTGCGGTTGGTTCCGGTAGTGTGATTTTCTCTCATGTGAACGATCCGGGCTTCTGGCTGTTCAAAGAGTACTTTAACCTGACTATCGGCGAGACCATCAAATCCTGGTCGATGCTGGAAACCATTATCTCGGTGTGCGGTCTGGTAGGCTGTCTGCTGCTGAATATGGTGATTTGATAACACTGACTGCCGGATGCATCGCATCCGGCATCAACCGCACTCTACTTCTTCTTCGCTGCAGCTCTGCGCCGTCTGTCCAAATCCTTCAGCAACTTGTTCACGCCATCATCGGCAAACATCGTCTCAAGCGTTGCGGAGAGCTTGCGCCGCCAGTTTTTATACTGGTAACTGGTGCCAGGAATATTCACCGGTTCGGCCATATCCAGCCAGTCTTCCGGCTGTAGTCCTAACAGAGCACTGTTACTGTCGGCAATGTAGCGCTGCAAACCACGATTAAGCGTCGGCGTCATCGACATCAACGATGCCTTATGCCCGGCACGTTTTGGCAGACAACCATATTTATGCAGTGCATCCAGCAGCCCTTGCTTCGCCAGTTCGCGATCCTGATACAGACCGCGCAGTACCACTTCATCCGGATACAGCCCCAGGGTTTTGCCCAGCGTTAGATCCCCGCTCTCCCAGTAGCCGCGTAGCGTAGGCAGGTCATGTGTCGCCGCAACCGCCATCGACTGCTCCGGATACGCTTTCGGTGCACGGAACGTCTTCTCGTGGTCGTTTTCGAAATAGAGCACTTTGTAGGAGTACACACCGCTGCTGCGCAGCTTACCGACAATCTCTACCGGTACGGTACCGAGATCTTCACCAATCACCATACAGCGATGACGTTTACTTTCGAGTGCCAGAATCGAAAGCAGATCATCCACCGGATAGTGAACATACGCGCCCTGATCTGCCGTCTCGCCATACGGTATCCACCACAAACGCAGCATCGACATCACATGGTCAATTCGTAATGCGCCGCAGTTTTGCATATTGGCACGCAACAGCTCGATAAACGGTTCATAGGCACGCGCGGTAATAATATGCGGGTCCATTGGCGGTAATCCCCAGTTCTGCCCCAACGGGCCGAGGATATCCGGCGGCGCGCCAACCGACGCTTTCAGGCAATACAGTTCACGGTCACACCAGGTTTCCGCCCCACCTTCCGCTACGCCAACCGCCAGATCACGATACAAGCCAATCGGCATTTCATAGCCCTGGCTTATCTCCCAGCAGGCGGCAAACTGGCTGTAAGCCAGCCACTGCAACCAGAGATAAAAATCAACGTCATCACGATGTTCTTCGCAGAACTGACGCACTTCTGGTGAATCCACGTTCTGATACATCTCTGGCCATGCAGGCCAGCCCCAGCGCATTTCGTCCTCTTTCACTTGCTGGGCATGTAGCGCATCAAAGGCTGCCTGCCAGAACAGGCTGTCGCCTTGATCTGCAACAAACTGGCGAAACGCGGCCATCTGCTCATCATCACGTTGCGCGAAACCTTTCCACGCCATTCGTAATGCTGTCATTTTTAGGGCGGTAACCGTGGAGTAATCGACCCAGTCGGCATCGCGCGCCTGTTGCAGCGTCTGTTGCGTGGTCGGCAACTGCCACCAGGCCTGAGCCTCTTCGCTAAGATGGAAATCTTCAACGGCGTTAACGTCGATATAAATCACATTCAGCCAACGGCGAGAAGACGGGCTGTATGGGCTGGCACTCTCCGGATTTGCCGGATAGAGCGCATGAATCGGGTTCAGGCCGATGAACGACCCGCCACGTTTTGCCACATCCACCAGCATCGCTTTGAGATCGCCAAAATCCCCAATACCCCAGTTTTTTTCCGATCGCAGCGTATAAAGCTGGACGCAGGCACCCCACAGCTTTTGTTTATTCAGCAACGCCTGCGGTTCGTAACAGCGCTTCGGGGCGACAATCACCCGGCAATGCGCGCGCTGGTCGTCCTGGGTGAGTGTCAGCGTGTGATAACCTTCCGGCAGCTTCGTCGGTAGATTGAACGCTTTGCCCCCCGTTACATGGCCTTTGTACTGTGTTCCTTCTTCGGTGGTCAGCAGCCAGCTATATTCGCCGCTGCCCTCCACCACCATCGGCATTTTTTTGCCGCTGGTATAAACCATGACATTCGGGACTGGCGTTACCGCCACTTTCGTGGCGGTACGTTGATGCATCGCGTCAAGCAAACGCCGTTTGGTTTCGGCGCTAATCGACTGCGGTTTACCGTGGGCATTGATGTAATTGGGGCTAATCCCCGCCGCCAGCGCGGCATTATCCAGACGTTTGCTTTCCATCGAGCTTCCTTAGCGTTTTGCCTGCCAGATACGAGCCTGATAATCGCGAATAGAGCGATCCGAGCTAAACATACCGCAGCGGGCGGTATTGAGGATCGCCGCGCGAGTCCAGGCCTCCTGGTCGCGGTACAGCACATCCACCTGCTTTTGTGCCTCAACATAGGCTGCGAAATCCGCCATCACCAGATACGGATCGCCGCCTTGTTTGCCGATACTGTGCAGCATCTGGTCGAAGGCATGCTTATCGCCGTCGCTGTATTTACCGCTTTCCAGCTCTTTCAATACTGCGTCCAGCACCTTATCTTTCTTCCGCCATTTCACCGGGTCGTAGCCTTTGGCCAGAATTGCCTTCACTTGTTCCACGGTATGACCAAAAATAAAGATATTTTCTTCACCGACTTTCTCGGCGATTTCAACGTTCGCACCATCCAGCGTACCGACAGTAAGCGCACCATTGAGCGCCAGTTTCATATTGCCGGTACCGGAAGCTTCTTTACCTGCAGTCGAAATTTGTTCGGAGATATCCGCCGCCGGGATCAGTTTTTCCGCCGCCGAAACGCAATAATCCGGCAGGAACACCACCTTCAACTTATCGCCAACCAGCGGATCGTTGTTGATCACGTCAGCCACTTTGTTGATCGCAAAGATAATATTCTTCGCCAGGTAGTAGCCCGGTGCTGCTTTCGCGCCGAAGAGGAAGACGCGCGGTACGCGATCAGCCTGCGGGTTTTCACGAATTTCTTTGTACAACGCCAGAATATGCAGCAGATTCAGGTGCTGGCGTTTGTACTCATGCAGACGTTTGATCTGAATATCGAAAATCGCCTGTGGATTGATCTCAATACCGGTACGAACTTTCACAAACTCCGCCAGACGGACTTTATTCGCCTGCTTGATCTCGCGATATTGCTGACGGAATTTCGCATCATCAGCGAATTTTTCCAGATTGATCAGCTGATCGAGATCGTTAGCCCACTCTTTTTTCAGTGATTTATCCAACAGAGCCGCCAGTGCCGGGTTGCACTGTTTGATCCAGCGACGTGGGGTAATACCGTTGGTGACGTTATGGAATTTGTTCGGCCATAGCTGGTGATATTCCGGGAACAGATCTTTCACCACCAGATCCGAGTGCAGCGCCGCAACACCGTTCACCGCGAAACCGCCAACCACACACAGGTTCGCCATATGCACTTGTTTGTCGTGCACCACCGCCAGTTTGGCCCACACTTTTTCATCGCCCGGCCAGGTTTTCTCCACCAGCGTTTTAAAGCGAGTATTAATTTCGTTAATAATCTGCATGTGGCGCGGCAGTAAGCCTTTCACCAGTTTCACATCCCAGCGTTCCAGCGCTTCTGGCATCAGGGTATGGTTGGTGTAAGCGAAAGTTTTGCTGGTAATGGCCCAGGCGTCATCCCAGCTCATCTGGTGCTCATCGATCAGCACGCGCAGCAGTTCTGGAATCGCGATAGTTGGGTGGGTATCGTTCAGCTGAATAACTTCGTAATCCGCCAGTTCGTGCAGTTTACGCCCCGCCAGATGATGGCGACGCAAAATATCCGCTACCGAACAGGCACACTGGAAGTACTGCTGCATCAAGCGCAGCTTTTTACCGGCAGTATGGTTGTCGTTTGGATAGAGAACTTTGGTCAGTTTTTCCGCATTGATGCCCTGCTGTTCGGCACGCAGGAAATCACCGTCGTTAAATTTAGTCAGATCAAACGGATGCGCGTGCGTCGCCTGCCACAGACGCAGCGGCTGCGCCACGCCATTACGATAGCCGACAACGGGGAGATCCCACGCTTGACCGGTAATGGTAAACTCCGGCTCCCAGCGTCCGTCTTTCGTCACTTTACCGCCAATCCCTACCTGCACATCCAGTGCTTCGTTGTGGCGGAACCACGGGTAGTTACTGCGATGCCAGTCATCCGGCGCTTCAACCTGTTTGCCATCGACAAAAGACTGGCGGAACAAACCATATTGATAGTTCAGACCGTAACCCGTCGCAGACTGACCGACAGTTGCCATTGAGTCGAGGAAGCACGCCGCCAGACGTCCCAGACCACCGTTACCCAGCGCCGGGTCGATCTCTTCTTCCAGCAGGTCAGTCAGATTGATGTCATAAGCCTTCAACGAATCCTGTACATCCTGATACCAGCCGAGATTCAACAGGTTGTTGCCCGTCAGACGACCAATCAAAAACTCCATTGAGATGTAGTTAACATGTCGCTGATTCGCCACCGGTTTGGCGAATGGCTGAGCACGCAGCATTTCGGCCAGTGCTTCACTCACTGCCAGCCACCACTGGCGAGGAGTCATTTCAGCCGCAGAATTTAAGCCATAACGCTGCCACTGACGTGAAAGCGCTTCCTGAAATTGCTTATCGTTAAAAATAGGTTGTGACATAGGAGTTCCACTTTTCTTAGATTTTCAACACAACGTTATCGCTAGTTTGCCAGGCTCGATGTTGACCTTCCTCATCCTGCGGGGGATTAGGCAGGGAGGAGTTGCGGGGATGAGCAAGGAAATGTGATCTCAACCACTTAAAGCTAGTGCAAACCACAGGATTAGCAGCAAATCAATGCAATACAGCGCAGAAAATCTGTATCTAAGTGCAAAAAATGGCCGTTGCGTATTTTCAAAAAGCGGAAGGTAACTCTATAAATTAAGTAAAGGAGTGAAACAGTTTCATAAGTAAAATATCCAGTGTGCTCCATCTCATTCTTAATAGATTTATTAAGATCATCTTTTTAGATGGCACTTTCATCAGGAATGAAGAAGAAACCCTTGCTTAAATGAATCTGATGAACATAAGGGAAACCAGTATTCACGCTGGATCAGCGTCGTTTTAGGTGAGTTGTTAATAAAGATTTGGAATTGTGACACAGTGCAAATTCAGACACATAAAAAAACGTCATCGCTTGCATTAGAAAGGTTTCTGGCCGACCTTATAACCATTAATTACGAAGCGCAAAAAAAATAATATTTCCTCATTTTCCACAGTGAAGTGATTAACTATGCTGATTCCGTCAAAACTCAGTCGTCCGGTTCGACTCGACCATACCGTGGTTCGTGAGCGCCTGCTGGCTAAACTTTCCGGCGCGAACAACTTCCGGCTGGCGCTGATCACGAGTCCTGCGGGTTACGGAAAGACCACCCTCATTTCCCAGTGGGCGGCAGGCAAAAACGATATCGGCTGGTACTCGCTGGATGAAGGTGATAACCAGCAAGAGCGTTTCGCCAGCTATCTCATTGCCGCCGTGCAGCAGGCAACCAACGGTCACTGTGCGATATGTGAGACGATGGCGCAAAAACGGCAATATGCCAGCCTGACGTCACTCTTCGCCCAGCTTTTCATTGAGCTGGCGGAATGGCATAGCCCACTTTATCTGGCCATCGATGACTATCATCTGATCACTAATCCAGTGATCCACGAGTCAATGCGCTTCTTTATTCGCCATCAACCAGAAAATCTCACCCTGGTGGTGTTGTCACGCAACCTTCCGCAACTGGGCATTGCCAATCTGCGTGTTCGTGATCAACTGCTGGAAATTGGCAGTCAGCAACTGGCATTTACCCATCAGGAAGCGAAGCAGTTTTTTGATTGCCGTCTGTCATCGCCGATTGAAGCCGCAGAAAGCAGTCGGATTTGCGATGACGTTTCCGGTTGGGCGACGGCACTACAGCTAATCGCCCTCTCCGCCCGGCAGAATACCCACTCAGCCCATAAGTCGGCACGCCGCCTGGCGGGAATCAATGCCAGCCATCTTTCGGATTATCTGGTCGATGAGGTTTTGGATAACGTCGATCTCGCAACGCGCCATTTTCTGTTGAAAAGCGCCATTTTGCGCTCAATGAACGATGCACTCATCACCCGTGTGACCGGCGAAGAAAACGGGCAAATGCGCCTCGAAGAGATTGAGCGTCAGGGGCTGTTTTTACAGCGGATGGATGATACCGGCGAGTGGTTCTGCTATCACCCGCTGTTTGGTAACTTCCTGCGCCAGCGCTGCCAGTGGGAACTGGCGGCGGAGCTGCCGGAAATCCACCGTGCCGCCGCAGAAAGCTGGATGGCCCAGGGATTTCCCAGCGAAGCGATTCATCATGCGCTGGCGGCAGGCGATGCGCCGATGCTGCGCGATATTCTGCTTAATCACGCCTGGAGTCTGTTCAACCATAGCGAACTGTCGCTGCTGGAAGAGTCGCTTAAGGCCCTGCCGTGGGACAGCTTGCTGGAAAATCCGCAGTTGGTGTTATTGCAGGCGTGGCTGATGCAAAGCCAACATCGCTACGGCGAAGTTAACACCCTGCTAGCCCGTGCTGAACATGAAATCAAGGACATCAGAGAAGACACCATGCACGCAGAATTTAACGCTCTGCGCGCCCAGGTGGCGATTAACGATGGTAATCCGGATGAAGCGGAACGGCTGGCAAAACTGGCACTGGAAGAGCTGCCGCCGGGCTGGTTCTATAGCCGCATTGTGGCAACCTCGGTGCTGGGTGAAGTGCTGCACTGCAAAGGCGAATTGACCCGCTCACTGGCGCTAATGCAGCAAACCGAACAGATGGCACGCCAGCACGATGTCTGGCACTACGCTTTGTGGAGTTTAATCCAGCAAAGTGAAATTCTGTTTGCCCAAGGGTTCCTGCAAACCGCGTGGGAAACGCAGGAAAAAGCATTCCAGCTGATCAACGAGCAGCATCTGGAACAGCTGCCAATGCATGAGTTTCTGGTGCGCATTCGTGCGCAGCTGTTATGGGCCTGGGCGCGGCTGGATGAAGCCGAAGCGTCGGCGCGTAGCGGGATTGAAGTCTTGTCGTCTTATCAGCCACAGCAACAGCTTCAGTGCCTGGCAATGTTGATTCAATGCTCGCTGGCCCGTGGTGATTTAGATAACGCCCGTAGCCAGCTGAACCGTCTGGAAAACCTGCTGGGGAATGGCAAATATCACAGCGACTGGATCTCTAACGCCAACAAAGTCCGGGTGATTTACTGGCAAATGACCGGCGATAAAGCCGCCGCTGCCAACTGGTTGCGTCATACGGCTAAACCAGAGTTTGCGAACAACCACTTCCTGCAAGGTCAATGGCGCAACATTGCCCGTGCACAAATCTTGCTGGGCGAGTTTGAACCGGCAGAAATTGTTCTCGAAGAACTCAATGAAAATGCCCGGAGTCTGCGGTTGATGAGCGATCTCAACCGTAACCTGTTGCTGCTTAATCAACTGTACTGGCAGGCCGGACGTAAAAGTGACGCCCAGCGCGTGTTGCTGGACGCATTAAAACTGGCGAATCGCACCGGATTTATCAGCCATTTTGTCATCGAAGGCGAAGCGATGGCGCAACAACTGCGTCAGCTGATTCAGCTTAATACGCTGCCGGAACTGGAACAGCATCGCGCGCAGCGTATTCTGCGAGAAATCAATCAACATCATCGGCATAAATTCGCCCATTTCGATGAGAATTTCGTTGAACGTCTGCTAAATCATCCTGAAGTACCTGAACTGATCCGCACCAGCCCGTTGACCCAACGTGAATGGCAGGTACTGGGGCTGATCTACTCTGGTTACAGCAATGAGCAAATTGCCGGAGAACTGGAAGTCGCGGCAACCACCATCAAAACGCATATCCGCAATCTGTATCAGAAACTCGGCGTGGCCCATCGCCAGGATGCGGTACAACACGCCCAGCAATTGCTGAAGATGATGGGGTACGGCGTGTAAGTTTAGCCGGATAACGCGCCAGATCCGGCTTACATCTCTGCATCATTCAATGCTCACCCGCGTTACGCCATCTGTTTCTATCAAACTAAACCGCACCGGCAAGAAACGCTCCACCACCGCGATATTGGTCAGCAGATGGCATGAGGGATGGGCGACCGTAAATTCCCCCGCGCCCGCCAGCGCCATCGGTAGCACCAGTTGGTCAGCAAGATATTCCCCCACCGCCGCCGTGCTTGCCAGGTAGCGTTTCACCTCTTTCACCAACTGTGCCGCAACCACCTCGGCACTGACGCGCTTTTCACCGACGACAAAAAGCGTTCGGTGATATTTTCACTTTCGACTTCAAGCGAGACGGTATTACCCGGCCCCTGGTCGCGCGGCAGGTTATGAATATTCTGTTCATGCAGGGAAAAACTCCCCGCCAGTGTAGCGATTTCACGCTCAGCAACATGGCGCGGCACACCAGCTAATAGAACTTCTCCACGCATCTGCACAATGTTCCCGCGCTCGCCAAGTTGCAAGGTGTTAAACGATGCAACGGGCGAGACTTCCGTTGCCACCACACCGCCTCCGGCAGGGTAAAAACCGTGGCGTAACAGCGTGGTTTGCTGATGAATTCCCATTTTCGCCAGCAGCGGCTCCAGCACCCGGCGGATAAAATCCGCAGGTGGCGCCGACGGGTTATCGGTACCGCCGCTCACTTCAACACGCGAAGGTCCATCGGCAAACCACAGCGCGGGCAGCACAGTTTGCAGCACCAGCGTACAACTTCCGGCGCTACCGATAGCAAAGCGGTAATCGCCGCCGCGCACGGTGCCGGGCCGGAAGAGCAGACGCTGCGATCCCAGCTCCGCACCTTCCACCATTGCCCTACAAATTTCCGCAGCCGCTTTTACCGCGGTCAGATGCTGGCGCAGCAGCCCCGGTTTTGCCCGCCCGGCACGAATGCCAGTGATGGTAAATGGCTGGCCGGTTATCATCGACAGGCTCAGCGCCGAGCGCAGGATCTGTCCGCCGCCTTCGCCCTGTGCGCCATCCAGCGCAATCATCCTTTTCATCATTTATCCTTTTACGCACACCACCTGACGCAGGGTGTAGATAACTTCCACCAGATCGCTTTGTGCCGCCATCACCGCATCAATATCTTTATACGCCATCGGGATTTCGTCGATCACTTCGGCATCTTTACGGCATTCCACATGCGCGGTGGCACGAATTTGATCTTCCACGCTGAACAGTTTTTTCGCTTTAGTACGGCTCATTACCCGCCCGGCACCGTGGCTGCACGAACAGAACGACTCTTCATTTCCCAGCCCACGGACGATAAAGCTTTTCGCTCCCATCGAACCGGGAATAATTCCATATTGACCAGCACGCGCAGACACCGCGCCTTTACGCGTCACGTAGATCTCTTCGCCAAAGTGCTGTTCTTTTTGCACATAGTTGTGGTGACAGTTGATCTCTTCCATCGCCAGCGTTTGCTGTTGTCTTACCGTTTTCTGCGTAACGCTCTGCAACGCTGTTACTACGTTTTCCATCATTGCATCGCGGTTAAGGCTGGCAAAAAGCTGCGCCCAGGCCACCGCTTTCAGGTAATCATCAAAGTATTCCGTACCTTCCATAAAGTACGCCAGATCACGCGACGGCAACGTTTCAAGCTGGTCCTGCATCTCTTTTTGCGCCAGATCGATAAAGTAAGTCCCGATGGCGTTACCAATTCCGCGTGAACCGGAGTGCAGCATAATCCACACCTGATCCGACTCATCAAGACAGATTTCAATAAAATGGTTACCCGTTCCCAGCGTTCCCAGATGTTTATAGTTATTGGTATTCAGGAAACGCGGATATTTTTGCGTTAACCACTGATAACCGGCTTCCAGCTCAGCCCATTTAGCATCGACGTTAACAGGTGGATTTTCCCAGGCACCTTTATCACGTTTACAACGGCCAGTGGTACGCCCGTGCGGCACGGCCGTTTCAATCGCCTGACGCAGCTCTGCCAGGTTTTCAGGCAGGTCTTCCGCCGTTAACGCGGTACGCAGCGCGTTCATTCCACAGCCAATATCCACGCCCACCGCCGCCGGAATAATCGCCCCTTTGGTCGGGATCACGCTACCAATGGTGGAACCTTTACCCAGGTGTACATCAGGCATTACCGCAATATGTTTGAAAATAAACGGCATCTTCGCCGTATTAATAAGTTGCTGACGCGCATCGGCCTCTACCGGCACGCCTTTGGTCCACATTTTTACCGGGGCATTTTCAGTGGTCAGTAATTCGTAATTCATTTTGTTTTTCTCTTTTCGTTGTTTGCTGTCCTGATAATTGCAACCGTCGTGCCAGAAAATTAAATAAGCAGCTTAATTTTTTAATTCATTGTTTTAAAAAAGATTATATCTTTACGTCCGTAACCGGAGATTTCCCGCAAAGCCAATTTACCGATAATGAAATATCGTCTTTTATAAGGATATCTAAGATGCGTAAAACAGTGGCTTTTGGCTTTGTCGGTACCGTACTGGATTATGCCGGGCGCGGCAGTCAGCGCTGGTCAAAATGGCGTCCGACACTCTGTTTATGCCAGCAAGAATCGTTGGTCATCGATCGACTGGAATTGTTGCACGACGCCCGCTCGCGCTCGCTATTTGAAACGCTTAAACGCGATATCGCCAGCGTTTCGCCAGAAACAGAAGTGGTGAGCGTTGAGATTGAACTGCATAACCCGTGGGATTTCGAAGAGGTTTACGCTTGCCTGCATGATTTCGCCCGTGGTTACGAGTTTCAGCCAGAAAAAGAAGACTATTTAATTCACATTACCACCGGCACCCACGTCGCGCAGATTTGCTGGTTTCTGCTGGCGGAAGCGCGTTACCTGCCCGCCCGGCTGATACAATCTTCACCTCCGCGCAAAAAAGAACAGCCGCGCGGCGCAGGTGAAGTGACGATTATCGATCTCGATTTAAGCCGTTATAACGCCATCGCCAGCCGCTTTGCCGAGGAACGCCAGCAAACGCTTGATTTTCTTAAGTCCGGCATTGCCACGCGTAACCCCCACTTCAACCGCATGATTGAGCAGATCGAAAAAGTGGCGATCAAATCCCGCGCGCCGATTCTGCTTAACGGTCCAACCGGCGCGGGCAAGTCATTTCTGGCGCGACGCATCTTCGAGTTAAAACAGGCGCGGCATCAGTTTAGCGGCGCGTTTGTGGAAGTGAACTGCGCCACCCTGCGCGGCGATACCGCCATGTCGACGCTGTTTGGTCATGTAAAAGGCGCGTTTACCGGGGCGCGGGAATCTCGTGAAGGTTTATTACGCAGCGCCAACGGCGGAATGTTGTTTCTTGATGAGATTGGCGAACTGGGCGCAGACGAACAAGCAATGCTGCTAAAAGCCATTGAAGAGAAAACCTTTTACCCGTTTGGCAGCGATCGCCAGGTGAGCAGTGATTTTCAGCTTATCGCCGGAACGGTGCGCGATTTGCGCCAGCTGGTTGCCGAAGGCAAATTCCGCGAAGATCTGTACGCGCGGATCAATCTCTGGACCTTCACCCTGCCGGGGCTACGCCAGCGCCAGGAAGATATTGAACCTAACCTGGATTATGAAGTGGAGCGCCACGCCTCACTCACCGGCGACAGCGTGCGTTTTAACACCGAAGCGCGGCGTGCCTGGCTGGCCTTTGCAACATCTCCTCAGGCGACATGGCGCGGTAACTTTCGCGAGCTTTCTGCCAGCGTCACGCGGATGGCAACCTTTGCCACTAGCGGACGCATCACTCTGGACGTGGTTGAAGATGAGATAAACCGTCTGCGCTATAACTGGCAGGAGAGCCGTCCCTCCGCGCTTACGCAACTGCTGGGCGCAGAGGCAGAAAACATCGATCTCTTCGACCGTATGCAACTGGAACACGTTATCGCTATCTGCCGCCAGGCAAAGTCGCTTTCTGCTGCCGGACGACAGCTTTTTGATGTTTCGCGCCAGGGCAAAGCCAGCGTCAATGACGCGGATCGGCTACGCAAATACCTGGCGCGTTTTGGTCTGACCTGGGAAGCATTGCAGGATCAGCACAGCTCCAGTTGAATATGGTGGTCCGTCAGCACCTGCATCACGCTTACTGGCGGCTGGGCGTCGGTGTAGACGGCATCTACCATGCTGATGCTGCCCATATTGACCATCGCGTTACGGCCAAATTTCGAGTGATCGACAACCAGCATAACGTGGCGCGAGTTCTCAATAATGGCGCGTTTGGTGCGAACTTCGTGGTAATCGAACTCCAGCAGCGAGCCGTCGCTATCGATGCCGCTTATCCCCAGAATGCCGAAATCAAGGCGGAACTGGGAGATAAAATCGAGCGTCGCTTCGCCAATGATCCCGCCATCGCGGCTGCGTAATTCGCCACCGGCGAGAATGATGCGAAAATCTTCTTTTACCATCAACGTGTTAGCAACGTTGAGATTGTTGGTGACAATGCGCAAATTGCTGTGATTGAGCAGTGCGTGCGCTACCGCTTCCGGCGTGGTGCCGATATCGATAAACAGCGTCGAGCCATTGGGGATTTGCTCCGCCACTTTGCGGGCGATGCGCTCTTTTTCTTCGGTCTGGGTGGCCTTGCGATCGTGCCACGGCGTGTTAACCGAACTGGAAGGCAGCGCCGCACCGCCATGATGGCGCAGGATCAGGTTTTGCTCCGCCAGCTCATTGAGGTCGCGGCGAATAGTCTGCGGGCTGACGGAGAAATGCTCTACCAGCTCTTCGGTACTGACATAACCCTGCTGTTTAACCAGTTCGATAATACCGTTGTGACGTTGTGTTTGTTTCATTTATAAATCCCTGGAGTTATTTTCGTTTTCGCGCATTGAGCGAATCAACAAAAGCCATCGCTAAACCCACGGCTAACCCGGCGATGTGTGCTCCGTTCGCCATCGACATCCCAAACAAATCAAACCATCCGGCGACAATCCAGATCAGCGCAAAGATAATTAACCCACGTTGCAGGTAAATGCCACTTTGCGGATCGCGTTCGCCACGTAGCCAGACGTAGCCCATCAGCGCATACACCACGCCAGAAAGCCCGCCAAACCACGGCCCGCTGAATTTTTGCTGCACATAGCCGCTTAACAGGGCGCTGATAAGCGTAATGACAATTAGCTTACCGCTACCGAGGCGTTTTTCCACCGCACCGCCGAGATACCACCACCAGAGCAGGTTAAAGAGGATATGCATCAGCGAGAAGTGCATTAACGCGTGGGTGAAGTAACGCCAGAACTCAAATTTCAGTGTTGGATCGAATGGCCAGGCCAGCCATAACATCACTTCCTGATCGCCGAGAATTTGCATGGCAATAAACACCACCACGCAGGCGATCATCATCACCCAGGTTACCGGACCTGCGCGTTCACGCAAGGCGGCAAAGAAAGGATAACGGCGATAATGCAGGCCACTGCCGGTATGGCCTGCCTGCCAGCTCGCCGCCAGATAACGCGGATCTGCCGGGTTTTCGAGAAAACGCGCCAGCTCCGCCCGTACGCGCTCGGCCTGGGACTCATCCGCCAGCCAGACATCGCTTTGGTTATGTTGTTGAATCGTGAGGATAACACCCTGCGTCGCCATGTAATCAACAAACGCCTGCGCCACGCGGGGGTTAGCAAAAGAGGTAATCATCAACATCGTTGCTGTCGCTTATTCCACACAAAAGGGGACAGTATAAAGCGTTACGCGCCGTACGCCACCTCTGCGGGAAACTGACGTTGCCAGGCTTCAAAGCCGCCGTCAATGCTATAGACCACATCGTAGCCCTGTTGCAGCAGATACTGCGCCGCGCCTTTGCTGCTATTGCCGTGATAACACATCACCATCACCGGAGTGTCAAAGTCGTTATCACGCATAAAAGCGCCCAGCGTGTCGTTGGTTAAATGGAAAGCCTGCACCGCATGTCCCATTGCGAAACTCTGTGGATCGCGAATATCGACCAGCACCGCCTCTTTTTCCTGCAACTTCTGGTGCGCGTCGGCAACGTTAATACATTCGAACTGATCCATGCGTCTCTCTTTCTTTACAAACAAGTGGGCAAATTTACCGCACAGTTTACGTCGAAGCGGCAGATAAACGCCATAATGTTATACATATCACTCTAAAATGTTTTTTCAATGTTACCTAAAGCGCGATTCTTTGCTAATATGTTCGATAACGAACATTTATGAGCTTTAACGAAAGTGAATGAGGGCAGCATGGAAACCAAAGATCTGATTGTGATAGGGGGCGGCATCAATGGTGCTGGTATCGCGGCAGACGCCGCTGGACGCGGTTTATCCGTGCTGATGCTGGAGGCGCAGGATCTCGCTTGCGCGACCTCTTCCGCCAGTTCAAAACTCATTCACGGTGGCCTGCGCTACCTTGAGCACTATGAATTCCGCCTGGTCAGCGAGGCGCTGGCTGAACGTGAAGTGCTGCTGAAAATGGCCCCGCATATCGCCTTCCCGATGCGTTTTCGCCTGCCACATCGTCCGCATCTGCGCCCGGCGTGGATGATTCGCATTGGTCTGTTTATGTACGATCATCTGGGTAAACGCACCAGCTTGCCGGGATCAACTGGTTTGCGTTTTGGCGCAAATTCAGTGTTAAAACCGGAAATTAAGCGCGGATTCGAATATTCTGACTGTTGGGTAGACGACGCCCGTCTGGTACTCGCCAACGCCCAGATGGTGGTGCGTAAAGGCGGCGAAGTGCTTACTCGGACTCGCGCCACCTCTGCTCGCCGCGAAAACGGCCTGTGGATTGTGGAAGCGGAAGATATCGATACCGGCAAAAAATATAGCTGGCAAGCGCGCGGCTTGGTTAACGCCACCGGCCCGTGGGTGAAACAGTTCTTCGACGACGGGATGCATCTGCCTTCGCCTTATGGCATTCGCCTGATCAAAGGCAGCCATATTGTGGTGCCGCGCGTGCATACCCAGAAGCAAGCCTACATTCTGCAAAACGAAGATAAACGTATTGTGTTCGTGATCCCGTGGATGGACGAGTTTTCCATCATCGGCACTACCGATGTCGAGTACAAAGGCGATCCGAAAGCGGTGAAGATTGAAGAGAGTGAAATCAATTACCTGCTGAATGTGTATAACACGCACTTTAAAAAGCAGTTAAGCCGTGACGATATCGTCTGGACCTACTCCGGTGTGCGTCCGCTGTGTGATGATGAGTCCGACTCGCCGCAGGCTATTACCCGTGATTACACCCTTGATATTCATGATGAAAATGGCAAAGCACCGCTGCTGTCGGTATTCGGCGGTAAGCTGACCACCTACCGAAAACTGGCGGAACATGCGCTGGAAAAACTAACGCCGTATTATCAGGGTATTGGCCCGGCATGGACGAAAGAGAGTGTGCTACCGGGTGGCGCCATTGAAGGCGACCGCGACGATTATGCCGCTCGCCTGCGCCGCCGCTATCCGTTCCTGACTGAATCGCTGGCGCGTCATTACGCTCGCACTTACGGCAGCAACAGCGAGCTGCTGCTCGGCAATGCGGGAACGGTAAGCGATCTCGGGGAAGATTTCGGTCATGAGTTCTACGAAGCGGAGCTGAAATACCTGGTGGATCACGAATGGGTCCGCCGCGCCGACGACGCCCTGTGGCGTCGCACAAAACAAGGCATGTGGCTAAATGCGGATCAACAATCTCGTGTGAGTCAGTGGCTGGTGGAGTATACGCAGCAGAAGCTGTCGCTGGCGTCGTGATTTAATGTAAGGTGGCCAGGTCAGATTTCAATCTGACCTGAGACTGATGACAAACCAAAAAACTGCCAGATGCGCTACGCTTATCTGGCCTACGTTGTTTATACAATATATTGAATTTGCATGATTTTGTAGGCCTGATAAGGCGTTCGCGCCGCATCAGGCATGAACAAAGCGCCACGTTGTCAACAATCTGACCTACTTTTTGATTCAGGGAATTACCGCAAAGCCCACGCCATCATACCCAACGTAACAAAACTTAAGCACGTTCCCCACTCACTCAACTTCCGTATCTGGCATCTATTTTTGCTGCGCCACTGGCAATAATATCCCAACGCAAAACCAAGCTGTGCGCTTATTGGACCGATAAAATCCGTCCACGGCTGAGGCCAAAATGGCGAAAAATTCAGGGGTAGCCAGACAACAAGCAGAAAGAAATTGCGGATACTTTCCAGCAACGCAATTTTCGCTGGCGCGATGTAAAAAATGATATTCCAGAGGATCAACCATAAATAGACCGGTGCGAATACCAACCAACAATGGAGCCTGCTTTTCAATTCAGATTGAGTTCTACGAGTAAATTGCCAACCAACGCAACACATTACACAGAAGAAAAGCGCATATTCAGCCGATAACCAAAGTTGTAATTGCAGAAGTGAAATACGCCTGATCATGAGCGGGATTGAGAACAGCATTTCCCCCAGAAAACTCAGCGTGATAATACAAGCAGCCAGCGCAACCACCATCGGCCACACCAACAACGGCACAATAACAAAGCCGAGAAATAACGGATAAATATAAAGTCTGATTATATTCATCATTATTGTCCTGATGATTCGGGGGATGCTTCATACAGCGGCACATACCCCACATCCTCTACCAACTGTTGCCCCTGCTGACTTATAAACCAGTCAACAAATTTCTGCGTTTCCGGCGTGGGATTTTCACGCGTCACCATATAGGCATCCACAATGTATGGATAAGTGCCGTTGCGGATATTTTCCTCGGTAGGCGCAACGCCATTTATAGCCAAAAGTTTAATCTGCTTGCGCATTTTGAGCATATTGTCATTCATACGAGTGACGTAATAGTGGAAGGTGTACCCAATGGAAGATGGCGTGTTTTGATAGTCGGCAACTTCAGTAATTAAACCGCCCATAAGATCAATCACAGTGGATTTTTTAGCTGGCAGCATTGGGGTGTCTTGCATAACCAACCCCTTCATAATCGTTTGGCTTCCAGAATCTTCAGGGCGCTGCCAGACTTTTATATGTTCGTCACTACCACCTACTTTATTCCAGCGGCTAGTTTTGCCGCTAAAAATATCTTTAACCTGGTGCTCAGAGAGAGAATTTACCGGGTTATTAATATCAACGATAAAGACAAAGGCTTCGCGGGCGAAAGCGGTATATTTCAGTTTAACACCCGCTTCTTCTGCACGTTTTTTCTGTCCTTCCGACGGTTGTGCAACAAAAATAACCGTCGCGGAACCTTTAATCAGACTATCGTAGGCTTCAGCTGTTCGGGTTTGCTGCAAACCATACGCCTGCCAGGCCAGCGAGGTTCGATCCTTATCTTTTGGCTCGGGTACTAATTTATAATACGCGGAGGCATACAGCGGGTATAAGGCTGTAGCGCCGTACACTCTCGGCCATCTTGACCAATCATCGCTGTAACGTAATGCAGGTTGCCCCCGCAGAGACGTCAGTCCATGGCTCTCTTCTTCCCTAACGCTGTTATAGTACCCTTCCCGGTCGACACATCCCGCCAGTAACGCCGTGCCTAATAGTAAAACACCGGTGAATTTATTCATCTCGCTGATTCCTTTCTCTCGAGCGTTATTCCATTGTTGGATACAGCGGCACATATCCCACATCTTCTACCAGACTCTGCCCCTGCGGCGTTAAAAACCATTCGACCAGTTTTTGTGTTTCTGACGTTGTATTTTCTCTCGTCACCATAAATGCATCGACGATGTACGCATATTTGCCGTTGCGAATGTTTTCCGCCGTCGGTGTAATACCGTTAATCGCTAGCAATTTTATATTTTTATCAGCATTCATTTGCGTCGCGTAATAGCGGAAGGTATAGCCTATTGCGTTGTTTGTATTACGGTATTCGGCAACGACTTTAATCATTCCCTCCATCACGCTTGCCACTTTCGTTTCCTGCGGCGAGATCATGCGGACATTTTTCATGACCTGTGATTGCATCACTGTCTGGCTGCCAGAGTCTTCCGGGCGCTGCCAGGTCTGGATCTCCTGATCGTTACCGCCAACAGCACGCCAATTGGTAATTGCACCACTGAAGATGTCACGCACTTGTTGTTCGGTCAGGGAATTAACCGGGTTATCTGCATTGACGATGAAAACAAACGCTTCACGGGCAAAAGGCGTGTAAATCAAAGTGACGCCCGATTCCTCCGCGCGTTTTTTCTGCCCACCGGAAGGTTGAGCCACAAAGATAATATCGGCATTACCTTTAACAATCTTGTTATATGCTTCGGGAGTACGAGAGTTCGCCAGATATTCCCATTCGTGAAAATCTTCCGGCAAAACGCTTAGTGCATAAAAGGCAGAGGCATAAATGGGGTACGCCGCCGTTGCGCCATCAAGTCGCGGCCAGTTTTGCGTGAACTGAATTTGCGGTTTACCACGCAGTGGTGTCAGTTGATTATTGAGTTTATCGGGTCGCCAGGCCCAGGTATCAATATTTTCACGCACACCGACGCCGGGATTAAGCTGTTTATATAAATAAGCCTGGTAACCGGCGACAAAACCAAGCATGAGAAGGATAAACAAGAGAGAATTACGGCAACGTAACCCGGACGTGCCCGTTAAAGGATATCTGGTCGGCCAGCCGTACCCCAGCGAAAAACTGATATGCGCGCCAACAGGTATAATGACTAACCACCAGTACTCACCACCGACTAATGAGGCTAACAAAACGCCCAGCCAGGGGAGCATAAGATCAGCCAACCAACCCGCTCCCATCTGGCGAAATTGATAATCTGCCAGATGCAGCGCGATTATCCAGACCCCCAGGGTTAATAATGCGGGTACTAAAAAAAGACATTGTCGCCAGACGGCTATTTCTCTTTTTTCTGGTGCACTATCGTCCGCCCACACTCGCCCCGAGAAAAATAGCATTAATGCGCCCAGCGCCAGCATAAAAATGTTGAGCAGAAGGTAAATTGTTGGCGTGATAAAGATATTACAAACTTCAATAATACCGGCAAGTCCGACACCCAGCATGGCAATAACCGCCGCCAAAAACTGCGCCAGAATGGGGATGCCGAAAAAAGTCATTACCAGCGAGGTCAAAATCCATTTTCTGTTTTGCATTATTCTTTCCATTCTTTCTGAATGGCGAAATTATACTCCCCGAGTCCCCTTGCCCCTTCTGGACACTTTTCCGAAATGATGGCGAAAAAAACGGGACCCTTTGGCCCCGTTCTATTTATTAGTGAAATTACAATCTCACCGGATCAATATGCCAGATATGATCGGCGTACTCTTTGATAGTACGGTCAGAAGAGAAGTAGCCCATATTGGCAATGTTCAGCATCGCTTTTGCGGTCCACTCTTCCTGAAGCTCGTAGAGTTCATCGACTTTATCCTGACAATCGACATAGCTGCGATAATCCGCCAGTACCTGGTAGTGATCGCCGAAGTTGATCAGCGAATCAACCAGATCGCGATAGCGACCCGGATCTTCCGGACTGAATACACCGCTGCCGATTTGCGTCAGCACCTGATGCAGCTCCTCATCTTTCTCGTAGTATTCACGCGGTTTGTAGCCCTGACGACGCAGTTCTTCCACTTCTTCCGCTGTGTTACCAAAAATAAAGATATTGTCAGCACCGACATGATCCAGCATCTCGACATTCGCACCGTCCAACGTACCGATAGTCAGCGCACCGTTAAGCGCAAACTTCATGTTACTGGTGCCGGAAGCTTCCGTCCCCGCCAGCGAAATCTGTTCAGACAGATCGGCCGCCGGAATGATCAACTGCGCCAGGCTAACGCTGTAGTTCGGGATGAACACGACTTTCAGCTTGTCGCCAATCTGCGGATCGTTGTTGATCACTTTCGCTACGTCATTGATCAAATGAATAATGTGCTTCGCCATGTAATAGGCCGAAGCCGCCTTACCGCCAAAAATATTCACGCGCGGTACCCACTTCGCATCCGGGTCGGCCTTGATGCGGTTATAGCGGGTAATCACATGCAACACATTCATCAATTGACGTTTGTATTCGTGAATACGTTTGATTTGTACATCGAACAACGCCTTTGGATTCACCACCACATTCAGCTGCTGGGCGATATACTCTGCCAGACGCTTTTTGTTCTCCAGCTTCGCCTGATGCACAGCGTGATTAACCATTGGGAAATCACAGTGTTGTTGCAGCTCATTAAGCAGGCTAAGGTCGGTGCGCCAGTTACGGCCCAGGTGTTCGTCCAGCACGGCTGAAAGCGATGGGTTCGCTACCGCTAGCCAGCGACGCGGCGTCACACCGTTGGTGACGTTGGTGAAACGACCCGGGAAGATTTTCGCAAAGTCGGCAAACAACGATTGCACCATCAGATTAGAGTGCAGTTCCGATACACCGTTAACTTTGTGGCTCACAACAACCGCCAGCCAGGCCATACGCACACGACGACCGTTGGATTCATCAATGATCGACGCCCGTCCCAGCAGATCGGTATCGTTCGGATACTGTTCCTGCAAGGTTTTCAGGAAATAGTCGTTGATTTCAAAGATGATCTGCAGGTGACGCGGCAGAATTTTACCCAGCATATCAACCGGCCAGGTTTCCAGCGCCTCGCTCATCAGCGTGTGGTTAGTGTAGGAGAAGACCTGACAACACACCTCAAACGCGTCGTCCCAGCTAAATTGGTGCTCATCGATCAGCAGACGCATCATCTCAGGAATCGACAGTACCGGATGGGTATCATTGAGATGAATCGCGATTTTATCCGCCAGGTTATCGTAGGTTTTATGCAACTGATAATGGCGGCTTAAAATGTCCTGAATGGTCGAGGAAACCAGGAAGTATTCCTGACGCAGGCGCAGCTCACGCCCGGAGTAGGTGGAGTCATCCGGATACAGTACGCGAGATACGTTCTCGGAGTGGTTTTTATCTTCCACTGCCGCGAAGTAGTCACCCTGGTTGAATTTACCGAGGTTAATTTCGCTACTGGCTTGCGCACTCCACAAACGCAACGTGTTGGTCGCGTCGGTATCGTAACCAGGGATTATCTGATCGTAAGCGACTCCCAGAATCTCTTCGGTTTCAATCCAGCGCGTTTTTTTACCTTCCTGCTGAATGCGACCACCAAAACGGACTTTATAGCGCGTGTTGTGGCGTTTGAATTCCCACGGGTTACCGTATTCCAGCCAGTAGTCTGGCGACTCTTTCTGGCTACCGTTAACGATGTTCTGCTTGAACATACCGTAGTCATAGCGGATGCCGTAACCGCGCCCCGGCAACCCTAACGTCGCCAGAGAATCAAGGAAGCAAGCCGCCAGACGTCCCAGGCCACCGTTACCGAGGCCCGGATCATTTTCTTCATCAATCAGCTCTTCGAGATTTAACCCCATCGCTTCCAGTGCGCCCTGTACATCTTCGTAAATTCCTAGCGACAACATGGCGTTGGAGAGCGTACGGCCAATCAAAAACTCCATCGACAGGTAGTAAACCTGACGAGTTTCTTGCGACAACTGGGCACGGTTTGAACGTAACCAGCGCTCCACGAGACGATCGCGCACAGCAAATAACGTTGCGTTCAGCCATTCATGTTTATTGGCGACGACCGGGTCCTTTCCAATCGTAAACATCAGCTTGTAAGCGATAGAGTGCTTAAGAGCTTCTACGCTAAGCGTGGGCGATGAATATGTAAACGGAGCATTCATATAGGCGTTTCCTGAAAACTATTTCAAGCGATAGTAAAGCTCACGGTACGACTTCGCCGCGACCTGCCAGCTAAAATCCATTGCCATAGCCTGACGTTGCACAAACCGCCACAGTGAAGGACGGGACCACAGTACAAAAGCACGCCGAATAGCCCGTAACAGCGACCAGGCATTACTATCTTCAAAGACAAACCCACTGGCGACGCCATCTGCAAGGTTCTCAAGAGAACAGTCAGAAACCGTATCAGCAAGCCCACCGGTGCGCCGCACTAACGGCAGCGTACCGTACTTCAATCCATAAAGTTGCGTTAAGCCGCACGGTTCAAAACGGCTGGGCACCAGAATGACGTCCGCGCCGCCCATAATGCGATGCGAAAATGCTTCGTGATAGCCAATCTGAACGCCCACCTGACCGGGGTATTCCGCTGCCGCCGCAAGGAAACCTTCCTGCAGCACCGGATCGCCCGCGCCGAGTAGCGCCAGCTGCCCGCCCTGCTCCAGAAGGCCCGGTAAGGCTTCCAGCACCAGGTCGAGACCTTTCTGGCTGGTCAGACGGCTCACCACTGCAAAAAGCGGCACTTTATCGTCAACCTTAAGCCCCATTGCGATTTGTAACTGGCGCTTATTTTCCGCTTTATCTTCCAACGTATCGCGGGTGTAACGCGAGGCCAACAGTAAGTCCGTCTCAGGACTCCAGATTTTCTCGTCCACGCCGTTCAGTACGCCGGAAAGACGCCCTTCACGGTGACGCTGTTGCAACAGACCTTCCATACCGTAGGCAAACTGCGGTTCGGTGATCTCGCGAGCGTAGGTTGGACTGACCGCCGTAATGTGATCGGCATAGTACAGACCGGCCTTCAGGAAAGAGATTTGTCCGTTGAATTCCAGCCCATGAATATTAAAGAATGACCATGGCAATTGGATGTCATTCATGTGATGTGCATAAAACATGCCTTGATAGGCCAAGTTGTGCACAGTAAACACCGACTTCGCCGGACGCCCGCGCACCGCCAGATACGCAGGCGCAAGGCCTGCATGCCAGTCGTGCGCATGCACCACATCAGGACGCCAGAATGGGTCAAGCCCGCTGGCCATTTCTGCCCCAACCCACCCCAGCAGCGCAAAACGCAATACGTTGTCGGTATAGGCAAATAAGTTGGTATCGTGATACGGGCTTCCCGGACGATCATAGAGATGCGGCGCGTCAATCAGGTATATGCCAACCCCGTTGTAATGACCGAACAACAGCGTGATATGTCCGGCGAAGGTATCACGACGGGATACTACCTGCGCATCGGTCACGCCACGGCGAATATCGGGAAATGCAGGCAACAGTACGCGAGCGTCAACGCCGTCTGCGATTTGTGCTGCGGGTAATGCCCCAATAACATCAGCCAGACCGCCGGTTTTAAGCAGCGGGAACATCTCTGAACATACATGTAAAACCTGCATTATCGCTCCTGTTTATGCCCTAACTTCCGTAGCATTTCGCGCGTTACCAGCACGATGCCTTCTTCTGAACGATAGAAACGACGTGCATCTTCCTCTGCGTTTTCACCAATCACCATGCCTTCCGGAATAACACAAGCACGATCGATGACGCAGCGGCGCAGACGGCACGAGCGACCTACCCATACTTCCGGTAACAATACGGCGGAATCAATGTTGCAGAATGAATTCACGCGAACGCGCGAGAACAGAACGGACTGCACCACCACCGAACCGGAGATCACACAGCCGCCGGATACCAGTGAGTTAAGGGTCATCCCGTGGCTACCGGAGCGATCCTGCACGAATTTCGCTGGCGGTAATGATTCATTGTAGGTGCGAATTGGCCAATTGCGATCGTACATATCCAGTTCCGGCACCACAGAGGCCAGATCGAGGTTCGCTTTCCAGTAAGCTTCCAGCGTACCCACATCGCGCCAGTACGGCTCGGCATCCGGGTCGGATTGTACGCAAGAGAGCGGGAACGGGTGCGCATAGGCCAGACCGGCTTCGGTGATCTTGGGAATCAAATCTTTGCCAAAGTCGTGGCTGGAGTTCTCATCACGATCGTCTTCTTCCAGCAGTTCATACAGATAGTCGGCGTCAAAGACGTAGATACCCATACTCGCCAGAGATTTGCTCGGATCGTTCGGCATTGACGGTGGGTTAGCAGGTTTTTCAACGAATTCGATAATTTTATCGTTCTCATCAACCGCCATAACGCCAAATGCGGAGGCTTCTTCAATCGGTACTGGCATACAAGCAACGGTGCAACGTGCGCCTTTTTCGACGTGATCGATAAGCATACGCGAGTAATCTTGCTTGTAGATATGGTCGCCCGCCAGGATCACCACGTATTCCGCTTTATAACGGCGGATAATATCGAGGTTTTGGGTGACCGCATCTGCGGTGCCGCGATACCAGTTTTCCCCTTTCATTCTCTGCTGCGCTGGCAGCAGATCGACAAACTCGTTCATTTCTTCATTAAAGAATGACCAGCCGCGCTGAATGTGCTGCACCAGAGTGTGGGACTGGTACTGGGTGATCACGCCCATACGACGGATCCCGGAGTTGATGCAGTTAGACAGCGCAAAGTCGATAATGCGGAACTTACCGCCGAAGTGTACGGCCGGTTTTGCTCGCTTATTGGTTAAATCCTTCAGGCGGGTACCACGTCCTCCCGCCAGTATCAGGGCAACAGATTTCAATGGCAGCTGGCGCGCCAACATTAAGTGATCGTTCTTCTCTAAACTAACCATGACTAACTCCTTTTTTATCATCTCTGGAACACACACAATCCGTGTGCAGGTCCCTGCCAGACAGCCGTAATCACTGGGTTATCCTCTCCAGCGAATGGGGGAATGGCGTGCCACTCCCCAGCAGGTAAAACAATCTCTGTTACCTCAAGCGTGGCGTTAATTGCGATCAAAAAGCGATCCGAGAGCAGAATTTGCAGCTGTTTCGGCCCGTTTTGCCACTCATCCGTGCTTAAAGGTTGAGCATATCGATTTAGCCAACGGACATTGCCGTCGCCTTCTTCCCACCAGCGATTCTCCACCAAAGCGGGAATACGCTTGCGCAGATGGATTAACGCGGCGGTAAATGCGGTTAAACCACTGCTTGCCTGCGACCAGTCCAACCAGGTTAATTGGTTATCCTGACAGTAGGCATTGTTATTGCCATGCTGGCTGTGACCATGTTCGTCACCGGCCAGTAACATCGGCGTGCCCTGGGAGAGCAACAACGTTGTTAACAGGGCATGAATGCTGTCGCGCCGCCGTTCAACCAGATCAAGAGTACCGCCTAACCCTTCTTTACCATGATTGTTACTGTAATTGTTGTTGGTCCCGTCGCGATTTTCTTCTCCGTTTGCTTCATTGTGTTTATGGTTGAAGCAAACGCAGTCGCGAAGCGTAAAACCGTCATGCGCGGTGACGAGATTAATCGCGGCACTCGGCAGACGACCATTACGTTTAAAAACATCGCTGGAGGCAGCAAAACGCCCGGCAAACGCCCCCAGAGGCAAATCATAATGTAGCCAGAAACGACGGGCAGCATCGCGGAAATGATCGTTCCACTCGGCAAACAGCGGCGGGAAATTTCCCACCTGATAACCACCAGGAGCGATATCCCACGGTTCAGCAATTAACTTCACCTGCGAGAGCACCGGGCAGTTCTGGATAGCGGTAAACAACGGCGCATCCTGACGGAACTCTGGCGTACGGCCCATGACTGCCGCCAGATCAAAGCGGAAACCATCGACGTGACAGGTTTCTACCCAATAACGCAGGCAGGCGCAGGCATAATCCACCACCGCCGGATGACTCAAATTGAGCGTGTTGCCACAACCGGTCCAGTTGTGATAATCGCCGTCTTCTCTTATCCAATAATAGCTACGGTTGTCGATCCCACGCAGCGAGAATAACGGGCCGTCGAGGTCCAGTTCCGCACTATGGTTGAGCACGATATCAAGAATGACTTCGATACCCGCTTTATGCAGTGCTTTGATTGCATCGCGAAACTCATGCAGCGCCGTTTCTGGCGAGCAGGCATACGCCGGATGCAGCGCAAACATCGCCACCGGGTTGTAACCCCAGTAGTTACTTAGCCCCATGCGTTGCAGACGTGGTTCACTGGCAAACTGCGCCACTGGCAGCAGTTCCAGCGCGGTAATGCCCAATTGTTTCAAATAGTTGATCATCACCGGATGTCCCAGGGCTTTATAAGTGCCACGGATCTCGACCGGGATCTCCGGGTGCAGGTACGTTAATCCTTTAACATGGGCTTCATAAATGATGGTGCTGCCCCACGGCGTGCGCGGCGGGGCATCATCTTCCCAGTCATAGTGATCAACCACCACTACGCATTTCGGCGCAATGGCGGCGTTGTCGCGATAGTCAGGTTCATTATGACCGGCGTGCAGCAGCGGGTTATCTTTGAATTCCCCGTCAATTTGCCGCGCGCAAGGATCAATCAACAACTTCGCCGGGTTAAAGCGATGCCCCTCGGCGGGTTGCCAGGGGCCATGAACGCGATAACCATAACGCAAACCCGGGCGCGCATCCGGCAGATAACCGTGCCAAATGTCGTCACTGTGCCCTGGCAAGTCATAGCGATGTTCCTGGCCATTGGCGTCAAAGACACACAGCTCTACCCGCTCGGCATGAGCGGAGAAAAGTGTGAAGTTGACGCCCTGACCGTCGTAATGCGCGCCGAGGGGAGCGGGTTTGCCAATGGCGAGTTGTGTCATTCTGCCTCCCGAACCAGCCAGATAGTGGCCAGCGGTGGTAGCGTCAGGCTTAGTGAATGCTGACGACCGTGGCTGGCAATCTCATCGCTGTGTACCGTGCCGCCATTGCCTGCATTACTGCCGTGATAGTGCATGGAATCGGTATTGAGGATTTCACGCCATTTGCCCGGCTGGTTTATGCCGAAGCGATAATCATGACGCGGTACCGGCGTAAAGTTACTGGCAACGATGATTTCGTTACCCTCTTTATCGCGACGCACAAAGATCAGCACCGAGCGTTCTTTGTCATCCACCACCAGCCATTCAAAGCCGTACGGGTCAAAATCCAGTTCATGCATTGCTTTATGGTGGCGGTAGGTGAGGTTCAGATCGCGCACCAGACGCTGGACACCGTGGTGCCAGTTATCGCCGCCTTCCAACAGATGCCAGTCGAGGCTGGCGTCATGGTTCCACTCGCGGCCCTGGGCAAATTCGTTACCCATGAACAGTAGTTTCTTGCCCGGGAATGCCCACATCCAGCCATAGTAGGCGCGCAGGTTCGCGAATTTCTGCCATGCGTCGCCCGGCATGCGGTCGAGAATCGATTTTTTACCGTGGACCACTTCATCATGCGACAACGGCAGGACGAAGTTTTCAGTGTAGTTGTAGAGAATCCCGAAGGTCAGTTTATCGTGATGATACTGACGATAAACCGGGTCGAGCTTCATGTAGTCCAGGGTGTCATGCATCCAGCCGAGGTTCCACTTGTACCAGAAGCCCAGACCGCCCATATCCTGCGGACGAGAAACGCCAGGGAAATCGGTAGACTCCTCAGCCATTGTCACCGCACCGGAAACCTGCTCACCAAGAATACGGTTGGTATTACGCAAGAATTCAATCGCTTCAAGATTCTCGCGCCCGCCAAATTCGTTCGGGATCCACTCCCCCTCTTTACGGCTGTAGTCGCGATAAATCATTGACGCCACCGCATCGACGCGCAGCGCATCAATACCAAAACGTTCAATCCAGTAAAGCGCGTTACCGACGAGGAAGTTACTGACTTCACGGCGACCATAGTTGTAGATCAGCGTGTTCCAGTCCTGATGATAGCCTTCACGCGGATCGCTGTGTTCATACAAGTTCGTGCCATCAAATTCGGCAAGCGCAAAGTCATCGGTCGGGAAGTGGCCTGGCACCCAGTCGAGAATCACGTTCAGACCAGCTGCGTGTGCGGCATCAATGAAATAACGGAAGTCGTCGCGAGTACCAAAACGGCGGGTTGGTGCATACAGGCCGGTTGGCTGATAACCCCAACTGCCATCGAAGGGATGCTCGTTAATGGGCAGTAGTTCGAGGTGGGTAAAGCCCATCCATTTAGCATAAGGCACCAGTTGATCGGCCAGCTCGCGGTAGCTCAACCAGAAATTGTTGTCGGTGTGGCGACGCCAGGAACCCAGGTGAACTTCATAAATAGAGATTGGCGCATCAAACTGATTCGCTTTTTTGCGCTCTTCAGTCTGTACAACCTTTTCCGGCAGCCCGCAAATAAGAGACGCGGTTTCCGGGCGCATTTGCGCTTCGAAGGCATAAGGGTCGGACTTCAGACGCAAGTTGCCATTGGCATCAATCATCTCGTATTTATAGAGCTGACCGTTATGCGCCCCAGGGATAAACAGTTCCCAGATGCCGCTCTCTTTACGCAGGCGCATCGGGTGACGGCGACCGTCCCAGTAGTTGAATTGCCCAACCACCGAGACCCGACGGGCGTTTGGAGCCCAGACAGAGAAACGCGTACCTGTGACGCCATCCATAGTATCTGCATGCGCGCCTAAGGTTTCATACGGGCGCAGGTGAGTACCTTCAGATAATAGCCAGGCATCCATTTCCTGGATTAGCGGACCAAAACGGTAAGGATCATCAATCAGGTTTTGCTGACCATGCCAGACAACAGCCAACTGATAGCGGAAAAAATTCTTACGTCGCGGAATGACGCCGCTAAAGAATCCCCGTGAGTCGAGACACTCCAGTTTTGCGAGTTTGCGCCCGGTTTTCGGTTCAATCACCCACACATCGGTAGCGTCGGGTAAAAGGGCACGGACTTCCAGTCCCGCGGTGGTTTTATGCATTCCCAGTACGGAAAAAGGATCCGCAAAATGGCCTGCAATTAGCGCGTTAATCACGTCTCTATCGATACGATCGGACATGCTTGTCTTCCTGTTTTATTGTGTCACCCCATCCAATTGGATTTTTGACTTCTGGTTGTGACATTTTTTTGACCTGAACGGCGCAGCACTCTGTGCATCCTCTCTGCGTCGTCCTCACTTCAGGTAAGGCTGTGAATACTCATGTATTCAGCCACCCTTAAAGAATAGCCAATGCTCTATTTAACTCCCGGTAAATCATGAAACATCTGCGCTTACTCCTGTATTACGCACTAACAGGGGCGGCATCGCGCCCCAGATTTAATGAATAAAGATTACGCCAGTTGACGAAGCATCCGACGCAGCGGCTCCGCGGCCCCCCACAGCAGCTGGTCGCCCACTGTAAAGGCTGACAGGAACTCTGGTCCCATATTCAGCTTACGCAGGCGGCCTACCGGCGTGGTCAGCGTGCCGGTAACGGCAGCTGGGGTTAGCTCACGCATAGTGATTTCCCGATCGTTCGGAACGACTTTCGCCCACGGATTGTGCGCAGCCAGCAGTTCTTCCACGGTCGGAATAGACACATCTTTTTTCAATTTAATAGTGAATGCCTGGCTGTGGCAGCGCAATGCCCCGACACGCACACATAAACCATCTACCGGAATTACGGAAGATGTGTTGAGGATCTTGTTGGTTTCCGCCTGCCCTTTCCACTCTTCGCGGCTCTGACCGTTATCGAGCTGTTTGTCGATCCACGGAATCAGGCTACCCGCCAGCGGCACGCCAAAGTTATCCACCGGCAGCTCACCGCTACGGGTTAAGGTTGTGACTTTGCGTTCGATATCGAGAATAGCAGAGGACGGGGTCGCGAGTTCATCTGCCACATGGCCATACAGATGGCCCATCTGGGTTAATAACTCACGCATATGTCGCGCACCACCGCCGGAAGCGGCCTGGTAGGTTGCAACGGACACCCAATCAACAAGATCATTGGCGAATAAACCACCCAACGACATCAACATCAGGCTTACGGTACAGTTACCGCCAACAAAAGTCCTGATGCCATTATTTAATCCGTCGGTAATGACGTCCTGATTGACGGGGTCAAGAATGATGATGGCGTCATCTTTCATGCGCAGAGACGATGCTGCGTCAATCCAGTAACCTTGCCATCCGCTTTCACGAAGCTTTGGATAGATTTCGTTGGTATAATCGCCGCCCTGACAGGTCACAATGATATCGAGGGCCTTTAGCGCCTCCAGATCAAAGGCATCCTGAAGTGTGCCAGTGGTTCCGCCAAAAGACGGCGCAGCCTGGCCAAGCTGAGAAGTAGAAAAGAAGACAGGGCGAATGGCGTCGAAGTCGCGCTCTTCAACCATGCGTTGCATGAGAACGGAGCCGACCATACCGCGCCAGCCGATAAAACCAACATTTTTCATAAGCGTTTTTTCCTGCAAAGATGTGTGCTGTACAAATGTGCCGGTCTCCTCTTGGCACATCTTTCACCATACAAAAAGCAGCCAAAGTCGCAAGTGAAATTAATCAATGATAGCGAAGCCATCAGTAATGCGACTTATCCTGCTTTGTTAGCACGCAGAAAGTCCGCGGCAATTATCAGGGAATTTGAGTTATGAATGAAATCATTTCTGCAGCAGTTTTATTGATCCTGATTATGGATCCGCTCGGAAACCTGCCTATTTTCATGTCCGTACTGAAACATACTGAACCGAAAAGACGGCGGGCAATCATGGTGCGAGAGTTGCTTATTGCTCTCCTGGTGATGCTGGTGTTCCTGTTTGCGGGTGAGAAAATTCTGGCATTTCTCAGCCTGCGAGCAGAAACCGTCTCCATTTCTGGCGGCATCATTCTGTTTCTAATCGCCATTAAGATGATTTTCCCCAGCGCTTCAGGAAATAGCAGCGGGCTTCCGGCAGGTGAAGAGCCATTTATCGTGCCGTTGGCAATTCCGTTAGTCGCCGGGCCGACTATTCTCGCCACGCTGATGTTGTTGTCTCATCAGTACCCGAATCAGATGGGACATCTGGTGATTGCTCTGCTGCTGGCCTGGGGCGGCACCTTTGTCATCCTGCTACAGTCTTCGCTATTTTTACGTCTGCTGGGCGAGAAAGGGGTGAACGCACTTGAACGCCTGATGGGATTGATTCTGGTGATGATGGCAACCCAGATGTTCCTCGACGGCATTCGAATGTGGATGAAGGGGTAACGAGGAGAGTTTTTCGAAAAGAACCCGGTAGTGTCACAACTACCGGGCGAACAAACTTAACTCAACAGCTGGAACGCAATCATCCCAACGATGGCACCGACAGTGCCGAGGATGGTTTCCATCATGGTCCAGGTTTTCAGCGTTTCGGCTTCGGTCGCGCCGGTAAATTTACCGAACAACCAGAAACCGGCGTCGTTAACGTGGCTGACAACAATCGAACCACCAGCGATACAAATCGACAGCGCCGCCATTTGCGCACCGGAGTAGTTCAGTTGTTCAATAACCGGCATCACCAGTCCTACCGCCGTTAAACAGGCTACGGTGGCAGAACCCTGAATGATGCGCACTGCAGCGGCCAGCACGAAGCAGGTGATGGCTATCGGCAGGCCCATGCCAGTTAACGCTTCGCCCAGTGCCGGACCTACGCCAGAGTCAACCAGCACCTGTTTGAACACGCCGCCTGCACCAATCACCAGCAGAATGATCCCCGCCGGTTGCAGCGCGTGACCGCAAATCTCCATCACTTTGTCTTTTGGCATGCCCTGACGCATTGCCAGGCCATAAATCGCTACCAGACAAGCAACCAGAATCGCGGTAAACGGATGACCAATAAACTCGAACCATTCGTAAGCGGTAGAGCCTTCTGGCACAAAACGCGCGGCAATGGTTTTCAGCCCCACCAGCACCAGCGGCAACAGGATCAGCGACAGGCTGAATCCGAAGGACGGCATTTTGCCTTCGCCGAGATGCGGTTCGCTGATGTCATCAGGAATATGCAACTCCACGTAACGGCTGATGAAATTACCCCACAGCGGCCCGGCAATAATCATTCCCGGAATTGCCGCACACAGGCCAATCAGGATCATCCAGCCAAAATCGGCGTTCATCTGCGATGCCAGCAGCATTGGCGCTGGCCCTGGCACCAGGAACGCCGCCGCTGCCGCCACGCCTGCGAATAATGGGATTACCAGCTTCACCAGGTTCGTACCGGTGTGGCGCGCCATTGAGAAAGCAACGCTAATCAGCAGAACAATCGCCACTTCAAAGAACAGCGGTAGCGCACAGACCAGCCCCGCAAGGCCGATGGCATAATGCGCGCGGCTGTGACCGAAGGATTTGAGCATTTTGACGGCAATCTGATCGACTGCGCCGGTTTCATGTAAGATCTTGCCAAACATAGCTCCCAGGGCGACAACCACCGCCAGGAAGCCGAGGGTGCCTCCCATCCCTTTTTCCATCGTCGCTGCGATTTTATCGAGCGGCATACCGGAAAAAAGGCCAGCCCCCATGGACACCACCATTAAAGCCAGGAAAGCGTGCATACGCGCCTTCATGACTAAAAACAGCAGCAGTAAAACAGACCCTACTGCTGTTAAAACAAGCGTTAATGTAGTCACTACTTATTTGCCTTTTTTAATAACCTCAATGGTGCTTGCCACAACACCTTCCAGCGGTTGATCGATATCCACCACCAGTACATCGGTTTCGTCCGCACCCGGCTCCTGCAGCGTTTCAAACTGCGTCACCAACATTTGGGTTTTAAAGAAATGGCCTTTGCGCGCTTTCAGGCGGCTTTCAATCACATCAAAATCGCCTTTCAAATAGATGAAAGAGAGATTCGGATTACCTTCACGCAGCAAGTCGCGATAGTGTTTTTTCAATGCAGAACAGACGATCAGCGACACTTTATTAGTGCGCTGCATAGCAAACGCGGCGTCGTTCAGCGCCTGCAACCACGGTTTGCGATCGTCGTCATTCAGTGGTTCGCCAGACGCCATTTTTTCGATATTGCGCCGTGGATGGAGGAAATCGCCATCAAGAAACGCGGCATGAAGTTGATGCGCCACTTCACTGGCGACCGCAGATTTGCCGCTGCCCGATACGCCCATCAAGACGTAAATGTGGTGATCATGGTTAGTCGTGCTCAAAGTGGTGCCCCCACAATACAAGAATTAAAAATGTTACGGGTAACTGTTATCGGTAACATTGTCCAGCCGGACAATATCAGAAGCAATATCCATCCATGCCTTAAGTGTATAAGTGTGAGCTACTTCAAATTTGTGGGCTTAAATAGATCCGCCCGGTGACAAGGTGAAACCTAAATCTAACATTTTCGGTGTCACAGATTCGCCACGAATACGCGCCAGCAGGCGTTCAGCGCCAATACTGCCCATCCGCTCACGCGGCGTCAGTACGCTCGCCAACCGTGGTTCCATCACCTGACCAATGTCATGACCGTGGAAACCGGCAATCGCCATATCGTCAGGAACTTTTAACCCCAGACGCTGGCATTCAAACGCCGCGCCGACCGCCAGGTCATCATTAGTACAGAACACGCCATCCAGCTGCGGATATTCCCGCCTCGCCTGGCGAATCAGTTCAATACCGGAAGAGTAAGAAGAAGATTGCTCAACCATCACGCTATATGGCACCAGGTCTGCATCCAGCATCGCCTGTTCGTATCCCTTCTGTTTGATGATAGTACGTTCGTCGAGACGTGCGCCGAGATAAGCAATGTGGCGATGCCCGCGAGCAATAATGGCGGTGGTCATCTGGCGTGCCGCTTCAAAGTTATCAAAACCGACGGCAATATCGAGGCACGGCGACTTGCTGTCCATCAACTCCACCACCGGGATCCCCGCCACTTCAATCATCTTTAAGGTGCGTGGCGTGTGAGTACGTTCGGTGAGGATCAGTCCATCGATATTCCATGAGAGCATGGATTCGAGGCGTTCTTGCTCCATTTCCGGTTTATAACCGTAGTGCGCCAGCATGGTTTGATAACCGTGCGCGTCGGTGACGCTTTCGATTCCGCGTAATACTTCCGCGAAAACCTGGTTGGTGAGAGAAGGTAACAGGACGCCAATCGCCCGGCTGGTGGCGTTAGAGAGGATATCGGGCGCACGATTGGGAATATAACCCAGTTCATCAAGAGCGGCGGCAATCTTGCCGCGTAGAGCGACGGAAACCTGCTCCGGGTTACGCAAAAAGCGGCTGACCGTCATTTTGGTCACGCCTACACGGTCAGCCACATCCTGAAGTACGGGTCTTTTCTTTTTCATCGTCCTGAAGGTACAAAAGAGATAGATTCTCTTAGTTTAACACGGACGCATCAGAACCTTCCCGGGGAAAACAGTGCTTGTTTACAATTATTAGATATACACTAAATCAATTGCATCGCATTGTGCTAACGACGCGGCAAAACCCCGGAAGCGTGCATCAGCACGCGACCGGAGCGAGCGAGGAAGCCTGCAAAAAGGCAGGCTTCAAAGATGCCGTTGAGTTTTAAACCGGCGGCAGATCGAACAGTAACACTTCGCTGTCGCTATCCGCATGGATGGAGATTGCCTGCTCATCCCAGATTGCCAGACCATCGCTGGTCGAGGCTTTCACGCCGTTAATGGTGACATTGCCTTTCACCACCTGGATCCAGACGCGGCGTTCAGCGGCAATCTGATGCACCGACTGCTCATCTTTCAGCAACGCCCAACGATACAGTTCCATATCCTGATGCACTTTCAATGAACCATCTCGAGCATCCGGCGAGAGCACCAGCTGTTTGCCCTGTACGGCATCGAAGCGACGCTGTTCATAACGCGGCGTAATGCCATTTTCTTCAGGCATGATCCAGATCTGATACAGATGCAGACGCTCGGTGCTGCTTGGGTTGTACTCTGAGTGACGAATACCCGTACCCGCACTCATAATCTGGAACTCACCCGCCGGAACCTGCTCTTTATTGCCCATGCTGTCCTGATGCTCAACAGTACCTTCCAGCACGTAGGTCAAAATTTCCATATCTTTATGCGGGTGAGTGCCGAAGCCCTGCCCTGCTTCAATCACGTCGTCGTTAATCACGCGCAGCGCGGAGAAGCCCATAAAGTTCGGATCGTAATAGTTGGCAAAAGAGAAAGTATGCCAGGAGTCCAGCCAGCCATGATTTGCATGACCACGTTCATTTGCTTTGCGTAAGTAGATCATTTGTATTCGCCCCATGAATGATTTCGATGGGCTTAGTGTGGACCCGATCTGCCTGGGATGATAGAGGGTGAAAATTGACCCCTCTGTTCAAAAAAATTGAACTATTCGAGGGGCCATCAAACTTACTTCGCGAGAGTCACTGTGGAGGGAGAGGCTTGCTCAAATCCGCGTTCAAGGATTTCCAGATTGGTAAGAACTTCAGATTCCTTGACGTAATTTGGCGCACCGTGGGTGATGGTTTGATACAACGCATCATAAACGCGCCCGTAATCGCCCATCTCCGGCTTCATCTCTTCTCTGACCGTCACGCCCTCGTCATTGACATACTCCAGCACACCGACCGAATCATCCGCTGCGAATCCCGGTTCGCCCGGCATAATATTAGCCTTCAGGCTGGTTTCCTGCTGGTCGATACCGTATTTAATAAACGAACCTTTCTTACCGTGAACGATAAATTTCGGATAATCGATTTTCACCAGATGGCTGGTTTTGACGATGGCTTTCAGGTCGCCATAAAACAGTTGCGCTTCAAAGGTGTCGTCAGGATTGGCTTTATTACGCAGGCTGCGGATGTCATAAGCGACGTGATCCGGGCGACCGAACAGAGAAATAATCTGGTCCATCGTATGCACACCAAGGCCATAAAACGCGCCATCCTGCGGCAGCCCAGGTTTGGTTTCTGCCACCGGGCGGTAATAGTCAAAATGGCTTTCCACTTCAACAATCTCTCCCAACTTGCCACTTTCAATCGCTTTTTTCGCTGTCAGGAAGCAGGAGTCAAAGCGACGATTCTGATACGGCGTGACGGTCAGCCCTTTGCTTTTCGCCAACGCAAACAGCTCCTTCGCCTGGGCAAGCGTCGGGGTGAACGGTTTTTCGACCAGCACATTTTTCCCGGCTTCCAGCGCGCGTTTCGCGTACTCGAAATGGCTGTCCGCGTGGGTGCAGACAACAACCAGCTTAACATCGGGATCGTTTAGTACTTCGTCGAGATCGCTGGTGAAATGGATATGGGAATAAATGGGAGCCTGTTCTTCCGGCTTCGCATGGCAACGAAAAATATGCGCGACATGCCAGCTATCCTTGCGGTTAAGTACATACGGCAGATGGTAACGGGTGGTGCTTTTGCCGAAGCCAATAAAGGCGCAGTTGATGACCATGATTTCGTCCTTTTTAAGGTGGTTATTTACACCTTAGCGCAAAGCGGACGTGGTTCCTACTGGAGTGCGCATAACGAACACAAGCACTCCCGTGGATAAATTGAGAACGAAAGATCAAAAAAAAAGCCAGCACCCGGCTGGCTAAGTAATACTGGAAGCAATGTGAGCAATGTCGTGCTTTCAGGTTCTCCGCGAGGGTCTTCCTGATCGCGAGACAATAATAATCATTCTCATTCGCACTTGTCCAACACTTTTTGCAAAAAAATGCATTTGACTCGCATTTGAAAGTCAATGATGTTGAAAGGGACATTTACCCCAAAGAGGACAAAGGAATGAGTGAGATAGTAATACGCCACGCAGAAACACGGGATTACGAGGCCATCAGGCAGATTCACGCCCAGCCGGAGGTGTATTGCAACACACTACAGGTGCCTCATCCTTCCGATCATATGTGGCAGGAGCGACTCGCCGATCGTCCCGGCATCAAGCAACTCGTCGCCTGTATTGATGGAGACGTCGTGGGCCATCTCACCATTGACGTGCAACAGCGCCCACGCCGCAGTCATGTTGCCGATTTTGGTATCTGTGTCGACTCTCGTTGGAAGAACCGCGGCGTCGCCAGCGCCCTGATGCGAGAGATGATTGAAATGTGCGACAACTGGTTGCGGGTAGATCGCATTGAACTAACCGTGTTTGTCGATAACGCCCCGGCAATTAAGGTCTATAAAAAATACGGCTTTGAAATTGAAGGGACTGGTAAGAAGTACGCATTGCGTAATGGTGAATATGTCGATGCATATTATATGGCGCGGGTGAAGTAAGATAGTGCCCTTTTTCTGAGATGGAAAAAGGGTGTCATTCAAAATCGACATACCTTCCTTTAAGGTATTTATTTGCCCAATACATATATTGAGATTTAACTCATAATTACTTCCTAAAGTGTAATATTTTATTTTTTAATATATACGCCTACAATTTCCTGGAGTAAATAAATAACAATTAACAAGCATAATATTGCCATTGATAAAATAGCATGCCATAAAAGGACTTTTCAGGGATGAGTAATATTGTTTACCTGACAGTAACGGGAGAACAACAAGGAAGCATCTCCGCAGGTTGTGGGACTTCTGAGTCTACAGGTAATCGTTGGCAGAGCGGGCATGAGGATGAAACATTTACATTCTCACTCTTAAATAATATTAATAATACGGGGCTTGGTTCACAGTTCCATGGTATAACATTTTGTAAATTAATTGATAAAAGCACTCCATTATTTATTAATTCCATTAACAATAATGAACAAATATTTATAGGATTTGACTTCTATCGAATAAATAGATTTGGTAGATGGGAAAAGTATTATTATATACAACTAAGAGGCGCTTTTTTATCGGCTATTCATCACCAGATCATTGAAAACCAACTGGATACAGAAAAAATAACTATTAGTTATGAATTTATCCTCTGTCAACATCTTATCGCAAATACCGAGTTCAGCTATTTGGCACTCCCTGAAAATTATAACCGTTTGTTTTTACCAAATTCAAAAAACCAAACAAATAATCGTTTCAAAACGTTAAATAGCAAAGCTATTGGCAGGCTACTTGCTGCTGGTGGCGTATACAATGGGAACATTGAAGGATTCAGAGATACTGCGGAAAAACTGGGTGGAGATGCAATAAAAGGCTATGATCAAATACTAAATGAAAAAACAGCGGGCATAGCGATAGCAACAGCATCTATTCTTTTAACAAAGCGTTCTAATGTTGATACATATACAGAAATAAATAGTTACTTAGGCAAACTTAGAGGTCAACAAAAACTTCTTGATGGTATAGACATAATAGAAATAATATACATTAAGAGACCTTCAAAAGACTTAGCTAACTTACGAAAGGAGTTTAATAAAACTGTAAGAAAAAATTTTCTTATCAAACTTGCAAAAACCTCCGAAGCATCTGGAAGATTCAACGCCGAAGACCTTTTAAGAATGAGAAAGGGCAATGTTCCTCTAAATTATAATGTTCACCATAAACTATCTCTAGATGATGGTGGTACTAATGATTTCGAAAATTTAGTATTAATCGAAAACGAACCATATCATAAAGTTTTTACTAACATGCAATCACGAATAGCTAAGGGAATATTAGTAGGTGAAAGCAAAATCACTCCCTGGGCCATTCCATCTGGCTCAATTTATCCTCCCATGAAAAATATTATGGACCACACAAAATGATGACTAAAACCCAAATAAATAAATTAATAAAAATGATGAATGATTTAGACTATCCATTTGAAGCACCGCTCAAGGAATCATTTATTGAAAGTATAATCCAAATAGAATTTAATTCTAATTCAACTAATTGCCTGGAGAAGTTATGTAATGAAGTTAGTATTCTTTTTAAGAATCAACCTGATTATCTTACTTTTTTAAGAGCAATGGATGGATTCGAAGTTAATGGATTACGATTATTTAGCCTCTCGATTCCAGAACCTTCAGTTAAAAACCTTTTTGCCGTAAATGAATTTTATAGAAATAATGATGATTTCATAAACCCTGATCTACAAGAACGGTTAGTGATCGGGGATGATAGCATTTCAATATTTACTTATGACATTAAAAGTAACTTTTTTGAAATTAGAGATAATATTGGCACAGAAAATATATTCAGTTCGTTTAGTGATTTCTCTTCATTCTTAAACGAAATCATGGACAGTTGTTCATAATAATCAAAAGGAAACAAAAATCATTGTAAACCATGCCATCTTTTTAGAGATTACCAGCAGAAAATTCCTTGTTCGAAATTTAGCAGTGCAAGCTATGGAAAAACTTACAACGGAACTACACTCCTTAAGTGAGATGGACCGAAGACATGTAGTCTCTATTTTAGCCGAAATAGCTAATGGCTATGATGATTTTAATGACATGTTGATTTATTTAGAATTTTACCCGAATCATAAGATTCTGATATCTTAAATAAGAAAATCCCGTTCGACGTTCTGAAAAAGAAATCATAAAATATTAGCAGATACTTATTTCGTGACTATATCTTATCCGATGAACTTTTTTCAAAACCAGCATTTAATAATATCTTTGACGAAGATGAACGCGTCTTTGCTCAATGTATCACACAGGAATAATAATATAACACTCAACAATAATATTTATTATAATTATGATTACTTATCACGACGCATTCGCGAAAGCGAACCATTACCTTGATGATGCAGATCTCCCGGTCGTCATTACTCTACATGGACGCTTTAGCCAGGGCTGGTATTTCTGTTTCGAAGCACGAGAATTTCTCGAAACTGGAGATGAGGCCGCGCGCTTAGCTGGTAACGCACCTTTTATTATTGATAAAGACAGTGGTGAAATTCATTCTCTGGGAACGGCAAAGCCGCTGGAAGAATATCTACAGGATTACGAAATAAAAAAGGCTACCTTCGGCTTGCCCTGACAAAATAGCCCTCTTCCCACGAAGAGGGCCGCTAACCTTAGTACCCCGCCGTTAAATCATCCACCGAGCGCGGGTCGGATGCGCCGTACAACTCACCGTCCGGCCCAACCATAATGCTTTGTGTACTGCCCATCGCCTCTTTCAGCGCCACTTTCTGACCTTTTGCTTCCAGCAGCTTGAGCGTATCCGGGCTAAACCCTTTTTCGACACGCAGCTCGTCCGGCAACCACTGATGGTGGAAACGCGGCGCATTGGTCGCTTCGGCGACGTTCATGCCATAATCGATGCTATTCACCACCATTTGCAGCACCGTGGTGATAATCCGGCTACCGCCTGGGCTACCGGTAACCAGCCAGGTTTTACCGTCTTTCACCACAATGGTCGGCGACATCGACGACAGCGGGCGTTTGTTCGGCCCGACGGCGTTGGCATCACCGCCCACCAGCCCGTAAACGTTCGGTACGCCCGGTTTGGCGGAGAAATCATCCATCTGGTTATTAAGCAGAATACCGCTCTCGCCCGCGACAATACCCGTACCGAAGGTGGTGTTCAGCGTATAGGTCACCGCCACCGCGTTACCGTCTTTATCCACTACAGAGTAATGGGTAGTTTGATTACTCTCATAAGGCGCAAGCTTGCCAGGGCGAATCTCACTGGACGGCTTCGCTTTGTTGATATCAATTTGATCGGCAATGGATTTGGCATAGGCTTTATTGGTCAGTGCCTGCCACGGGACTTTGACAAAATCCGGGTCGCCAAGATATTCCGAGCGGTCGGCGTAGGCGTATTTCTCCGCTTCTGCCATGATTTGCATCGCATCGGCGCTGCCAAAGCCGTATTTCTTCATATCGAAGTTTTCCAGAATATTGAGGATTTGTACGATATGGATCCCGCCGGAGGATGGCGGTGGCATGGAGTAAACCTGATACCCGCGATAATCGCCGCTTATCGGAGTGCGTTCGACCGCTTTATAAGCCGCTAAATCTTCTTTAGTGATCAAGCCACCGTTTTTCTGCATCTCCTGGGCGATCTGTTCCGCAATCGTGCCTTTATAGAATTCGTCCGGGCCGTTTTCAGCAATCATCTCCAGGCTCTTTGCCAGGTTCGCCTGCACCAGCGTGTCGCCCTTTTTCAGCGGCTCGCCCTCTTTCCAGAAGATAGCTTTACTGTTTTCGTGATTCGGCAACACTTCGCTACCGTAGGTTTTGAGATCGTCAGCCAGCGCGTCGTTAACGATAAAACCATCGCGTGCCAGTTTAAACGCGGGCTGCACGACTTTGTTCAGCGGCATGGTGCCGTATTTATCCAGCGCCAGCGAGAAACCTGCTACCGTACCCGGTGTGCCGGAAGCCAGATGCGAAGTGAGTGATTTTTTGCTGTCCGGGTTGCCCTGATCATCGAGGAACATATCGCGGGTCGCTTTGGCGGGTGCCATTTCGCGGAAATCGATAGCCGTGGTATTGCCATTTTTCGAGCGGATTAACATAAAACCACCACCGCCCAGATTCCCTGCCTGCGGATGCGTTACCGCCAGCGCGTAGCCCACCGCCACGGCGGCATCAACGGCATTCCCGCCCTCCTTGAGGATATCCACCCCCACCTGAGTGGCAGTGGCGTCCACAGACGCTACTATTCCCTGTTTCGCGCGTACCGGGTGGAAGACATCTTCCTCCACACCATACGAGACGGGCGGCGCAGGAGGCGCGGCGGCGGCGCTAAAACAACTTCCTGAGAGCAGAGCAGCAATGGCCACCCGGCGTAAAAACGTCGGTTTTATCATCGTTATTCTCCAGAGATTAAGGGGCAACCCCAGCTAAGCCTGGTATATAACTCTGAATTAATCATCGTTTTGTCGGGAAGCGAGTAAACTTAAAGGATATCTTCAGAGGAGGATACGCGATGAAACGACTTCTGATTCTTACGGCACTCCTGCCGTTTGTCGGCTTTGCACAGCCCATTAATACTCTGAACAACCCTAACCAGCCGGGGTATCAGATACCCAGCCAGCAGCGGATGCAAACCCAGATGCAGACTCAGCAAATCCAGCAAAAAGGGATGCTGAATCAGCAACTGAAAACGCAAACTCAGTTGCAACAGCAGCATTTAGAAAACCAGATAAACAATAATTCTCAGCGGGTGTTGCAGTCACAGCCGGGGGAGCGAAATCCCGCCCGGCAGCAAATGCTGCCCAACACCAACGGCGGGATGTTAAACAGCAACCGTAATCCGGATAGTTCGTTGAATCAGCAGCATATGCTGCCGGAGAGGAGAAACGGCGACATGCTGAATCAGCCCAGCACGCCGCAGCCTGACATTCCGTTGAAAACTATTGGGCCGTAAAGTTCGGACCAATCACGTCAATCGCATCGGTACAGATGCAATCCACGCCCCAGCGCAGCAACTCTGCCGCGCGCTGGGGTTTATTGACGGTATAAACCAGAATCCGCAGTCCGGCGTCTTTCAACTGCATCACTCGCACTTTATCGAGTAACTTATGATTGAGATGAATAGAGACGCAGCCCAGCCGCGCGGTCAGTTCGCGCCAGTCGTCGCGCCACTCATCCAGCAACAAACCGCGCGGCAGTTCCGGTACTGCCTGTTGTGCGGCTTCTAAAGCATCAATCTCAAACGATGACAGCAGCGGCGGCGTCATACCGGCCCACAGTTGGCGTGCCGCCAGCGCCACCATTTTGCCCGTTAATGGTCCAGTGCCAGTGGTGGGTTTGATTTCGATATTCGCCATCATCCCGTGTTCACGACAGCGTTCCGCCACCTGCGAAAGCAACGGTAGCGGCTCACCTTTAAACGCTTTGCTGTACCAACTGCCCGCATCCACGCGCAGTAAATCCTGCCAGTTCAGTTCACCCGCGACGCCCCAGCCGTTGCTGGTGCGTTCGAGATTGTCGTCATGGAGCAGGAAGATCTCGCCATCTTTCGATAACTTCGCGTCAAATTCGATCATCTTATGACCGTATTTTGCCCCGACGTCGATTGCCGCCAGGGTGTTTTCCGGGGCCAGCTTACCGCCGCCACGATGAGCGACGATGCGGGGATAAGGCCAGTTACTCATACTCGTTGTCCTGTTTCACCATCAAAAAGATGCAGCTGATTTTCCGCCAGATGCAGCCACAGCGTGCTGCCTGCCGTCGGGCGCTCCTGATGCGCCAGTCGCACCACCAGCTTCTGCTCGCCCCAGCGTCCGTGCGCCAGGTTATCTGCGCCGAGGATCTCCAGCGTGTCCATCACCATCGGTACGCCGCCTTCTGCCTGCGAGCTTAGCGCAATATGTTCCGGGCGAATGCCGAGAGTCATTTTACGCCCGGCATACTGACGGTAGCCACCGTTTAGCGGCAGCTCAATACCGCCGTCCAGTTCGAAATGCGTGCCTTCGTTATTCACGCGGCCTGTCAGCAGGTTCATCGCCGGACTGCCGATAAAACTCGCTACAAACAGGCTGGCGGGCTTTTCGTAGACTTCAACTGGTGTGCCAATCTGTTCGGCAACGCCGCCGTTCATCACCATTACTCGCTGGGCGAGCGTCATCGCTTCAACCTGATCGTGAGTAACGTAGAGTGAAGTCGTTTTCAGGCGACGGTGCAACTGTTGCAGTTCAAGACGCATCTGCACGCGCAGCTTGGCATCGAGGTTAGAGAGCGGCTCATCAAACAGGAACACCGCCGGATCGCGCACAATCGCGCGGCCCATCGCCACACGCTGGCGCTGACCGCCGGAAAGCTCGCGCGGGCGACGTTTGAGCAGACCGTCCAGCTCCAGAATGCGCGCCGCTTCTTTAACGCGCTCGGCAATTTGCTGCTTGCCCATGCCGCGAATTTTCAGCCCCCACGCCATGTTTTCTTCGACACTCATATGCGGATAAAGCGCGTAGTTCTGGAACACCATCGCAATCCCGCGATCTTTTGGCTCCATTTCAGTCACGCGCTGGTCGTTGATCCAGATATCGCCTTCTGTCACCCGCTCCAGCCCGGCAACCATGCGCAGCAGCGTCGATTTCCCGCAGCCAGACGGCCCGACCATCACGATAAATTCGCCATCCGCCACATCAAGGGTCAGCGGTTTAATGACCTGGGTTTTACCATCCCAGCTTTTGGTTACTGCCTGTAATTTCAGTCCTGCCATCTTATTTCTCACTATCGACCAGGCCGCGCACGAAGGCACGCTGCATCACTAAAACAATCACCACCGGAGGGATAAGCGTTAATAACATCGCCGCCATCACTGAGTTCCATTCCGTGGTGCCTTCGCCTGTAGCGATCATCCCTTTGATCCCTGCCACGGTGGTGCCGAGATCCACATCGGTAATAATCAACAACGGCCACAAATACTGATTCCAGCCGTAGATAAAGGTGATCACAAACAGCGCCGCCAGATTAGTTTTGGAGAGCGGAAAAACGATGTCGCAAAAGAAGCGCATTGGCGATGCGCCGTCGATCCGCGCGGCTTCCACCAGCTCATCCGGCAGCGTCATAAAGAACTGGCGGAACAGGAAAGTAGCGGTCGCCGAGGCCATCAGCGGCAGCGTTAAACCGGCGTAGCTGTCGAGCATCTGCAGGTTGGCGATGACTTCCACCGTCGGGAAGATACGTACTTCAACCGGCAGCATCAGGGTGATAAAAATCATCCAGAAGAAGAGGTTACGTAGCGGAAAACGAAACCAGACAATGGCAAATGCCGAGAGCATCGAGACGGTAATTTTGCCGAGCGTAATGCTGAACGCCATCACAAAGCTGTTAAGCAACATCCGCCAGAACGGCGCGCTATTCGTGCCTACCCCGTTCACCCAGATGTTGTGGATGTTTTCCAGCAGATGTGTGCCGGGGATGAGCGTCATCGGCGCGGCATAGACGGCCTGTTTATCCAGCGTCGCCGCGACAAACGCCACGTACAGCGGGAAGAGGATCACCGCGATCCCGAGGATCAGCATGGTATGGCTGAATATCGTCAGCCACGGACGGTTCTCAATCATTGGTAACGCACCTTGCTTTCAACATAGCGGAACTGCACCACCGTCAGCACGATGACGAGGAACATCAACACCACCGACTGTGCGGCAGACGAAGCCAGATCCAGTCCGGTAAAACCTTCGCGGTAGATCTTATAAATCAGCGTCGTGGTGGCCTGAACCGGCCCGCCGGACGTGGCGGCGTCGATCACCGGGAAGGTGTCGAAGAAGGCATACACCAGGTTCACTACCAGCAGGAAGAAACTCACCGGGGCGATAAGCGGCAGCGCAATCTTAAAGAAGCGGCGAATCGGCCCTGCACCGTCGATGGCTGCGGCTTCGATCAACGAACGGGGAATGGATTGCAGCGCGGCATAGAAGAACAGGAAGTTGTAGCTGATTTGCTTCCATACTGAGGCAAACACCACCAGAAACATTGCCTGACCGCTGTTTTGCGCGTGGTTCCAGTCGTAGCCGAACTCCGCGAGAAAATGGGTGATCAGCCCGCGACCGGGGTTAAACAGGAAGATCCACAATACGGCGGCAACGGCGGGAGCCACGGCGTAAGGCAGCAACATTAAGGTTTGATAGAAACGGCTGCCGCGCACGATGTACTCCACCAGCGCCGCAAAGAACAGCGATACCAGCAAACCGCTGACGGTGACAAAGGTGCTGAATTTTATCGTCGTCCAGAAGGAGTCGAGATAGTAGCTGTCATGGAACAGCGTGACGAAGTTATCCAGGCCGACAAACTGGCTGGAGAAACCAAACGGATCGACGCTTTGTAGCGAGTACCACAACGCTTCGCCCGCAGGCCAGATAAAAAAGATAACGGTGATGATGAGCTGCGGCGCGACCAGCAGATAAGGCAGCCAGCGCGAGCGGAACACCGGACGGGATGATGACATTACGGTTAATTCCTGAACTGTGCCGGATGCGCTTCGCTTATCCGGCCTACACGCGATGCCAGGTCAGATAAGCGAAACGCATCCGACATTACACTGATTAAGACTTCGTCGATTTCTCAAAGCGGCGCAGCAACTGATTTCCACGCTCAACGGCGGTATCCAGTGCCTGCTGTGGTGTCTTCTTACCGGTCCACACGCTCTCCAGCTCTTCATCCACAATCACGCGGATCTGCGGCATGTTGCCCAGACGCAGCCCTTTGGTGAACGGCAACGGCGGCTTATTCAGCATCTGACGCGTCGCGGTATCCGCCCCTGGGTTTTTCTCATAAAAGCCCTGCTCACGGGTCAGGTCATACGCTGCTTTGGTGATTGGCAGATAACCGGTTTTCTGATGCCACTCGGCAGCGTTTTCTGGCTTCGCGAGGAAATCGAGGAACTTCGCCACACCGGTATACGTTTCTTTATCTTTACCCTGCATCACCCACAGGCTGGCTCCGCCGATAATGGCGTTTTGTGGCGCATCTTTCGCATCGGCGTCGTAAGGCATCATGCCTACGCCGTAGTTAAATTTGGCGTACTCGCGAATGTTGGCAAGAGAACCGGAAGAGGCGGTGGTCATCGCGCAATCACCGTTATAGAACTTCTCGGTGGATTCATCCTTACGACCGACGTAGCTGAAGTCGCCCTTCTTGTTCATCTCCTCGAGCATGGCGATGTGTTTCACCTGCTCCGGCTTGTTGAACTCCAGCACCGCGTCCGTGCCGTCAAAGCCGTTGTTTTTGCTGGCAAACGGCAGACCGTTCCAGGCGCTAAAGTTTTCCAGTTGGATCCAGCCCTGCCAGCCGCTGGCGTAGCCGCACTTCATACCGGAGGCTTTCAGTTTCGCGGCATAGTCCGCCAGATCCTGCCAGGTTTTCGGCGGTTGTTCCGGGTCTAATCCTGCTTTCTTGAAGGCGTCTTTGTTGTAATAGAGAACGGGGGTCGAGCTGTTGAATGGCTGGGAGAGTAAGTGGCCCGTTTTGCTGTCGGAGTAGTAACCGGAAACCGTCGGCACAAACTGCGACTCATCGAATTGAATCCCCGCCTCTTTAAACACGTCATATACCGGTTTAATGGCTTTCGATGCCATCATGGTGGCGGTGCCAACTTCATAAACCTGCAAAATAGCCGGAGCGTTGCCGGTACGAAATGCGGCAATCCCCGCGCTTAAATTCTGTTCGTAGTTGCCTTTATAGGTCGGTACAATTTTGTAATCCGGATTTTCGGCGTTAAAACGTTGGGCCAGAGAATCCACCTCTTTACCCAGTTCCCCTTCCATAGAATGCCAGAACGGAATGGTCGTCACTGCCTGTGCATTCCCCATTAACGCCAGTCCGAGCGCCAGTGCTGAAGCTGTATAATGTAACGGTTTCATCGTTTATCTCTCTTGTTGTACCGAATGCGCGAATTCACGCGTTTTATGCTCGCGGGGTAACATGACATGCTCGAATTACAGAAAAATAACTTTTTTGTTACATTTGTAAGATAGTAAGGTGTCAGAAAGATGACAAGGCGGTGACGGCGTGGGTGAGGGAAAATGGGAGATGGGGCACGGATAAGCGGAAAAATAGAAGGTCTGAATCAAACTCTACAGATTACTCATCGTTTCATGCCAGATGCGGCGTAAACGCCTTATCCGGCCTACAAGATCGTGCAAATTCAATATATTGCAACTCACCCAGTAGGCCTGATAAGCGCAGCGCATCAGGCAATTTTACATTTGTCACCTGTCTCAAAGGAGTCTTTTGACTCCTTATCAATCAACGTGTTATTACCCGCCTAAATACGCACTTCTCACTGCTTCGTTCGCCAGCAGCACGTCGCCGGTATCGGAGAGCACCACATGGCCGTTTTCCAGCACGTAGCCGCGATCCGCCAGCTTTAGCGCCTGGTTGGCGTTCTGCTCGACGAGGAAGATAGTCATCCCCTGCTCGCGCAGCTGCTCGATGGTGTCGAAAATTTGCTGGATGATAATCGGCGCAAGACCGAGCGATGGCTCATCAAGTAGCAGCAAACGCGGATTGCTCATCAGCGCGCGACCAATCGCCAGCATCTGCTGTTCACCGCCGGACATGGTGCCCGCCCGCTGAACACGGCGCTCATGCAGACGTGGAAACAGTTCATACACCCACTTTATGCGCTCCTGAAACTGGTCACGTTCGGCAAAGAAGCCGCCCATCGCCAGGTTCTCTTCCACCGTCATCCGCGAGAAGACGCGACGCCCTTCCGGGACAATCGCTACCGCTTCGCGCATGATTTTCGCCGTCTGCCAGTCGGTAATGTCTTTATCATCAAACACAATTCGCCCGCTGGTGGCGCGCGGATCGCCGCATAACGTACCAAGCAAGGTGGTTTTCCCCGCCCCGTTCGCGCCAATCAGCGTGACAATCTCGCCCTGATTGATATGCAAGCTCACCTCATGCAGCGCCTGGATTTTGCCGTAGTGGGCGCTGACTTTGTCAAAGGACAACATGACTTTTTCCATCTTATGCCTCACCTAAATAGGCACGGATCACGTCCGGGTTATTACGGATTTGCTCCGGCGTACCGTTTGCCAGTGGCGTCCCCTGATTGACCACGTAAATTCGGTCTGAAATCCCCATCACCAGCTTCATATCGTGTTCAATCAACAAGATAGTGGTGTTGTGATGATTGCGCAGTTCGGCAATCAGCTCATCCAGCTCTTTCGTCTCTTTCGGGTTAAGACCTGCCGCCGGTTCGTCGAGCATTAAAATCTCCGGCTGCGTCACCATGCAACGGGCAATCTCCAGACGGCGTTGGTCACCATAGGCCAGGTTACTCGCCTGACGGTTGGCGTGTTCCAGCAAACCAATGCGCTCAAGCCAGGTGGCGGCGCGGTCGAGCGCTTCGCTCTGGGCGCGACGGAAAGAAGGCGTTTTCAACAGGCCAGAGAACAGCCCGGTTTTCAGTTGCTGATGCTGCGCCACCAGCAGGTTTTCAATTACCGTCATTTCACGGAACAGACGCACATGCTGGAAGGTGCGCACCACGCCCATGCGGGCAATTTGCTGCCCCGGTAAACCTTCAAGATGCTGATCGCGCAGTAAAATGGTGCCGCCGGTGGGTTTGTAGAAACCGGTCAGGCAGTTAAAAACCGTGGTTTTTCCGGCACCGTTAGGGCCGATTAACGAGACGATTTCCTGCGGGTACAGTTCAAGATTGACGTTGTTCACCGCCAGCAGGCCGCCGAAGCGCATCATCAGACCGTTAACAGATAATAATGGCTGACTCATGCCTGCTCTCCTTTCGCTGCGCCGTTTTTCAGCTTCAGTTGCGGGCGCGTCATGGGCAGCAAGCCCTGCGGACGCCAGATCATCATCAGCACCATCAAACCACCGAGCATTAACATGCTGTATTCGTTGAAATCACGCATCAATTCGCGCGACACCACCAGCAAAATTGCCGCCAGAATCACCGCAAATTGCGAGCCCATACCGCCGAGCACCACTATCGCCAGCACAAACGCCGATTCGGCAAAGGTGAAGGATTCCGGGCTGACAAAGCCCTGACGCGCCGCAAACAGCGTTCCGGCAAAACCGGCAAACGCGGCGCTGATGGTAAAGGCGGTCAGCTTGATACGACGCGGGCTTAAGCCCAGCGAACGGCAGGCAATTTCATCTTCACGCAATGCTTCCCACGCACGCCCCAGCGGCATCCGCAGCAGGCGGTTAATGACAAACAGGCTTAGCACCACCAGCAGCAACGCCACCAGATACAGGAAGATGACGCGATCGGAGGGATCGTATTTCAGGCCAAAGAAATTACTGAACGTGTCCCAGCCGCCTTCACGAGCGGTACGGCTGAACTCAAGGCCGAAGAAAGTCGGTTTCGGGATCTGACTGATTCCGTTCGGGCCGCCGGTAATTTCGGTGTTATTGAGCAGCAATATGCGCACAATTTCGCCGAAGCCAAGGGTAACGATCGCCAGATAATCACCACGCAGACGCAGCACCGGAAAGCCGAGCAGGAAGCCCGCCGCCGCTGCCATTAACCCGGCAATCGGCAGACAAGTCCAGAAGCCCAAGCCGTAATAGTGATTGAGCAGCGCAAAGGTGTAAGCGCCGATGGCGTAAAAACCGCCGTACCCCAGCACCAGCAGACCAGAAAGACCAACAACCACATTCAGCCCGAGACCGAGGATAATGTAGATCATGGTCAGAGTGGCGATATCCACCGTCCCACGTGACACCATAAACGGCCACGCCACCGCAAGCACCAGCAGCGCCACGAGGAACAGTTTCTGCTTCACCGTGGAGCCATCAATGGCGGGCAGAATAAACTTCGGTCCGGAAACACTTTTCAACCCTTTCTGGAAAGCAGGTCGCAAAAGCTGAAAGAAAAAGACCACCGCCGTGCCGATAAACACCCACTGCCAACGGACATCCGAAGCGCTGTCGACCACCAGTTTGGTGCCATCCAGCTCCAGTTGCACGCCCATAAAGACGCCAGCGAGGACAAAGAACATCGCGGCAGAGAGCAGCGCCATTGCAATATGCATCGGTTTCATACTTTCTCTACCTCCGGGCGACCCAGAATACCGGTCGGCATCACCAGCAGCACCAGAATCAGCAGGGCAAATGAAACCACATCCTTATATTCCGTACTCAGATAGGCAGAAGAGAGCGCCTCCGCAATCCCCAAGATCAGCCCGCCAATCATCGCCCCTGGAATGCTGCCAATCCCACCGAGCACCGCAGCGGTAAAGGCTTTCATCCCGGCCATAAAGCCGATATAGGGGTTAATGACGCCATAGAACTGACCGAGCAGTACGCCAGCCACTGCCGCCATCGCCGCGCCAATAACAAAGGTCAAAGCAATCACCCGGTCGGTGTTGATGCCAAGCAGGCTCGCCATTTTCAGATCTTCCGCGCAGGCACGACAGGCGCGCCCCATACGGGAATAGCGAATGAAAATCGTCAGCGCCAGCATGGCGAGGAAGGTGACAATCCAGATCACCGCCTGCATGGTGGTAATAGAGGCAGAGAAGTTTTCGCTATGGCCCACCACCCACTGACCGTTAAACAGGCTGGGCAGCGCCACATCGCGCGAACCTTCGGTCAGGCTGACGTAGTTTTGCAGGAAGATGGACATACCGATTGCGGAAATAAGCGCAATCAGGCGCTTAGAATTACGCACCGGGCGGTAAGCCACCCGTTCGATACTCCAGCCGTAGGCGCTGGCAATGACGATTGCGCCGACGAATCCCGCCGCCACCAGCAGCCAGCCGGTATCAATGCCCATCATCATCAGCGCGGCGATGATCATAAATGAGACGTAGCTGCCAATCATATAAACCTCGCCGTGGGCGAAGTTGATCATGCCGATAATGCCGTAAACCATGGTGTAGCCGATGGCTATCAGCGCGTAGGTACTGCCCAGCGTGACGCCGTTAAACATCTGCTGCAAGAAATACAAAAACTGCTCAGACATAAGGTAACCTTTCTAAACCCGCCCGCATTTTACGGGCGGTGGGATGATCACTTGGCTGCCGTGGATGAACCGTCGGCGTGCCACTGGAAGACACCAAAATCAAATCCCTTAAGATCGCCTTTTTCATCCCAGTTCAGCGGCCCAATCACGGTGTTTGCACCGTTAGCTTTTAAATCTTTCACCAGCGCCAGCGGCTCATCGCTGCCAGTACGCTCAAGGGCAGTCGCCAGAGATTGCACCGCCGCGTAGGTGATCCAGACATAAGGCCCGGACGGATCTTTCTTGTCTGCTTTCAGCGCATCAACGATGCCCTGGTTTGCCGGATCCTGGTCATAGCGTTTTGGCATAGTGACCAACATGCCTTCGGCAGCATCACCGGCAATATTCGACAATGATGCGTTACCCACACCTTCCGGCCCCATAAACTGAGTTTTCAGGCCAACGGAACGGGCCTGGCGCAGCATCTGCCCCATTTCTGGGTAGTAACCGCCGTAGTAAACGAAGTCGATGTTTTCTTTTTTCAGGCGGGCGATCAGCGCGGAGAAATCTTTCTCCCCGGCGGTAATACCGTCGAAGAAGACGACGTTGGCGTTAGCCGCTTTCAGCCCGTCCTGCACCGAACGCGCCAGCCCTTCGCCATACTGTTGTTTGTCGTGAATGATGGCGATGCGCTGGGGCTTCACCGTCTCAAGAATGTATTTTGCCGCCGTTGGCCCCTGGGAAGAGTCCAGCCCGGCAGTACGCATAATGTGTTGATAACCGCGTTGGGTCAGCTCCGGGTTGGTCGCTCCCGGCGAGATCATCAGAATACCTTCGTCTTCGTAGATATCTGATGCAGGTTGGGTAGAAGAAGAACACAGATGACCAATAACGTATTTAATGCCGTCATTAACGATTTTGTTGGCGACCGCAACGGCTTGTTTCGGGTCGCAGGCGTCGTCATATTCCACGCCAACCAGCTTGTCGCCCTTAATTCCCCCTTTGGCATTAATGTCTTTAATCGCCTGACGCGCGCCGTTAAATTCCATATCGCCCCACTGGGCAATCGGGCCGGACATCGCGCCGACAACGGCGACTTTAATATCGTCAGCCATAGCGGTGTGTGAAATTGCCAGTGCAATCATCCCTGCGATGATAGTTTTCGCATTCCGTTTCATAGTCAAAAATCCCCATTCGTGATGTTGTGTTGCTTTGTTTTTATGTGTTAACAAATCAGACTGTTCTTTTTTTATACTGCACTGTTTTTGCCTGTCTGATTAAGGGTTTAGCGCAGTATTTTGTGATAATAGTGATTAAAATCCCTATTTTTCAGTCGATTAAGAACAGATAATATTCTGAATTTATTGATAGATAAACAGAAAAAAGTGCCTTTGTCAGCATAAAATAACGGCACAAAGGGCGGAATAATTCACTACCATTCAGGGGATTATGCTGGGTATTTTTCATTCTCTAATGTTTTAACTTTGTAATTATTGCTGTTAAAAAATTAATCACCTGCCAAAAGAAATAAAAAAGAGAAAGCCTCCGATTAAATTATTTCGCTACACTGGTTCCACTTTTGTGATTTACACGGGTTACCCATGAAGCTGACCATCATTCGATTAGAAAACTTTAGCGACCAGGACCGGATTGACCTGCAAAAGATCTGGCCGGAGTATTCCCCTTCCTCTTTACAGGTTGACGATAACCACCGTATCTACGCCGCGCGTTTTAACGAGCGCCTGCTCGCTGCCGTACGGGTAACCTTAAGCGGCACCGAGGGAGCACTGGATTCCCTGCGTGTGCGGGAAGTCACCCGACGTCGCGGTGTGGGGCAATATCTGCTGGAAGAGGTTTTGCGTAACAATCCTGGCGTTTCATGCTGGTGGATGGCGGATGCAGGCGTGGAAGATCGCGGTGTGATGACGGCGTTTATGCAGGCACTGGGATTTACGGCGCAACAGGGCGGCTGGGAGAAGCGTTAATCGTCAAGTTGATTTCAAAAGTGATGACCAACGAGAAATTGCCTGATGCGCTACGCTTATCAGGCCTACAATGTGTGTTGCAATTTACTGATTTCTTTGGATCTTGTAGGCCGGATAAGGCGTTTACGCCGCATCCGGCATGAAGCAACGTACTCGATATTAGCAATTTGGCGGCAACCCAAAGTTGCCGATTAATGATTACTTCGCATCGGTCGCCGTGCCGTTGGCGTGCCAGTCAAATACGCCGAACTCAAAGCCTTTCAGATCGCCTTTCTCATCCCACGTCAGCGGTCCCATTACGGTATCCACGGAGTTCGCTTTCAGGTATTTGGCGATTTCAGCCGGATCGTCAGACTGATTCAGGCCCGCCTGCAAAGATTGCAGCGCGGCGTAGGTGGTCCAGACGAATGCGCCGCTTGGGTCCTGTTTTTTCGCTTTGATCGCGTCAACAATGGGTTTGTTCGCCGGAACCTGATCGTAGTTCTTCGGCTTGGTCACCAGCAGCCCTTCCGCTGATTCGCCCGCAATGTTAGACAGCGAAACGTTAGCCACACCTTCCGGCCCCATAAACTGAGTTTTCAGCCCTGCCGCGCGTGCCTGACGCAGGATTTGCCCCATTTCCGGGTGATAACCGCCGTAGTAAACGAAGTCGATATTCTCTTTTTTCAGACGCGCCACCAGCGTTGAGAAATCTTTTTCCCCGGCGGTGATACCATCAAAGAACACCACGTTAGCATTGCCTTTCTTCAGGCCGTCCTGCACCGCTCGCGCCAGACCTTCGCCGTATTGCTGTTTGTCGTGAACGATAGCAATACGCTGCGGTTTCACTTTCTCAAGAATATATTTCGCCGCCGTCGGCCCCTGGTCGGAGTCCAGGCCGGTGGTGCGCAGGATCAGCTGATAGCTACGGGCGGTCAGCTCCGGCGCGGTTGCCGCTGGGGTGATCATTAAAATGCCTTCGTCTTCGTAGATATCAGACGCAGGCTGCGTTGATGAAGAACAGAGGTGACCAATCACGTATTTAATGCCGTCGTTAACGACTTTGTTCGCCACCGCAACCGCCTGTTTCGGGTCACAGGCATCGTCATATTTTACGATTTGCAGTTTGTTGCCTTTAATGCCGCCTTTAGCGTTGATATCCGCAACCGCCTGCTCTGCGCCGGTAAACTCCTGGTCACCGTACTGGGCCACCGGACCGGACATTGCGCCCACGACCGCGACTTTAATATCTTCTGCCAGAGCCATATTGCTGAATGCCAGCGCGATACATCCTGCCAGTAACGCTTTACCCTTTATGTTCATCCTGAGAATCCCCATTCTTCTGGTTATTACGTGTGTTGTGATGTTGTTGTTCAGCACTTTATTTCGTTTTATGCATGACTACCCGTGCTTTAGCAGCATACTCTGCTAAAACATACCCGATTTTTATGATATTGGAATAGCTATTTTGACAGTTTATTAACAATCTGCGTGGGGATTGGCGTTTTGCCGGAGGGGAAATTGATTATTGTAGAGGCTCAAAAAACAAAAACCCCGGACTCGCATCCAGGGTTCTCTGCTTAATAGCGGAAATTACGCTTCTATAGCAGCGCGCAGTTTTTTCATCGCGTTCTTTTCCAGCTGGCGTACACGTTCAGCGGAAACGCCGTAACGGTCAGCCAGTTCCTGCAACGTGGACTTGTTGTCTTCGTCCAGCCAGCGCGCGCGGATGATGTCCTGGCTGCGTTCGTCCAGACCCTGCATCGCGTCGGTCAGACGGTTTGCCGCCTGCTCTTCCCAGTTATCATCTTCGATGCCGTCGGCAAAGTTAGATGATTTATCCTGCAGATAGAGCACCGGTGCCATCGGTTGGCTGTCGGAATCGTCGTCGGAAGACAGGTCAAAGGTCATGTCCTGTGCCGCCATACGTGATTCCATCTCACGTACGTCTTTGCTGGTTACGCCCAGTTCACGGGCCACCATTTCGACTTCATCCTGGTTAAACCAGCCCAGACGCTGCTTGGTTTTACGCAGGTTGAAGAACAGTTTGCGCTGCGCTTTGGTGGTCGCAACTTTGACGATACGCCAGTTACGCAGGACGTATTCGTGGATCTCTGCTTTGATCCAGTGAACGGCGAAGGAGACCAGGCGCACACCCACTTCCGGGTTAAAACGGCGCACTGCTTTCATCAGGCCGATGTTACCTTCCTGAATCAAATCCGCCTGTGGCAGGCCATAGCCCGCATAATTACGAGCAATATGAACAACAAACCGCAGGTGAGACAGGATCAGCGTTTTAGCTGCTTCCAGATCGCCATGGTAATGCAGCTTTTCAGCCAGCGCCCGCTCCTCGTCAGCCGACAACATCGGCCACGCGTTAGCTGCCCGGATGTAGGAATCCAGGTTGCCAACTGGGGCTAAAGCTAAACTTTGCATTTTGTCAGTCATTCAAATCCTCTCAATCGATATCTTCTGGCGCTTCAGTGGTAGCAACAACTGTGCCAGAGCTTAAGAGCAACGAGGTTATCATTCACTGTTTTATCAGACCGTGATTTTATCCACAAGTTCAATGCAAGCTTGTGAATAAATTACGCACAAAATGTGACATAGAGATGAAATACCGGGAAGAGACAACGGGGTCTCTTTCCCTGCTACGGAACCCATTGCAGGGAAAGAGTATAACACGCTTTTATTATTCAGGCGTAAAGTGGCGTAAATGTTGTACCGTGGCAAGCCACGCTGCCACCCAGCCAATCATCGAGCATACCAGCAGCAACAGCAGGCATTCATCGAACGATAAACCATTGATATCAAACTTCGTTCCGAAAACCTGTGCCACTTCCGCAACCGCCGATGACAATCGCAGTACCAGAATTTCTGACAAAATTAGTGACAACAATGCGCCAGAAAATCCCAGCAGTGCGCCACCGTACAGGAACGGGCGCAGGATGAAACCATCCGTCGCACCAATCAGTTTCTGCACGTTAATGGAGTCACGGCGAGCAAAGATGCTCAGACGTACGCTGTTGCCGATGACGAGGAACACGGCCGCCACCATCAATACGCCGATCATCGCCGAAACGCGCCCGACCAGCCCAGTCAACGCCGCCAGACGGGCAAACCAGCTGTCATCCATCCGCACTTCGTCAATGCCGTTAATCTGCGTGATACGATCACGCAGCGTATTGAGTGATTCCGTCCCCTGAAAATCGAGTTTCGGGATCACCACCGCCACTGCCGGAAGCGGGTTTTCTTCCAGCATATCCAGCGCGCCGCCAAAGCCAGACCAGTTACGGAACTCGCCCAGCGCGTCTTCACGAGAAAGATAATTCACTTTCTCCACGCCTTGCTCGGCCTGCAACTGTGCCACCACGCCCGCAGCAGCGTCATCGTCCAGCGTTTTTTGCAGATAAACAGTGATTTGCGGTGACGGATAATACTGCGTCGCCGCCTGGTTAACGTTTTTGTACACCATATAACAGACGCTGGGCAGCGTCAGGGAGATGGCGATAACCATCACCGTTAAAAATGTGGCGAACGGTTTGCTTTTCAGATCCTGCAATGCGCCGTGGAAGGCATAGCGCACCTGTTCGTTGAAAACGTTGGTTTTGCGATTTACCGGTTTTGGCGAGGATTTCGCGCGTTTCGGTGCGTTACGACCGCCATCGCCTGAGCCGCCGACCGATTTACGGAAGCGATCCAGACGCCCGCCAAACTGCCGAATATGATTGATTGCATCGCGCTTATTCATGGCCCACGCCTCCATGCAAGTGACCATCGCTCAGGGTGAGCATGCGATAGGAACGCCGTGAAATCAGGTTGAGGTCGTGCGTTGCCATCAATACGGTTACCCCAACGCGGTTAAACTCTTCAAACAGACGTAGAATCCCTTCCGACAACGCGTCGTCCAGGTTACCAGTCGGTTCGTCCGCCAGCAGTACCGCGGGCTTATTCACCACCGCGCGGGCAATGCCAACACGCTGTTGTTCACCGCCCGAAAGCTGAATAGGGAAGTTCTTCGCTTTGTCCAGTAGCCCGACTTTATCCAGTGCCGCCGACACCCGGCGACGAATATCGTCACCGCTGGCACCAGCGATAATCAGCGGGATCGCCACGTTATCGTAGACAGTACGGTCCATCAGTAGATGGTGATCCTGGAAAATCATGCCAATCTGGCGGCGCAGAAACGGAACTTCACGGTTTTTCAGACGCGTGATGTCATGGCCGCTAAACCAGATTTTCCCGGCGCTGGGCCGCTCAATCCCACAGATCAGCTTCAGGAGGGTACTTTTCCCTGCGCCGGAATGACCGGTCAGAAACGCCATCTCACCCGGCTGCATATGGAACGTAACGCCCTGCAGCGCCTGTCTCCCACCGAGATAAGCCTTGCTGACATGTTCAAAGCGAATCATTGTTAATCCTCTCGGGCAAAAAGTGCCTCTATAAAGTCGTCCGCCTTAAACGGACGCAAATCCTCAATACGTTCGCCGACACCAATGTAGCGGATAGGGATACCAAACTGGTCAGCCACCGAGAAAATTACCCCGCCTTTCGCCGTGCCGTCCAGTTTCGTTAGCGTGATGCCGGTTAAACCAACGGCTTCATGGAACAGTTTGGCCTGGCTTACCGCGTTCTGCCCGGTGCTGGCATCGATAGTCAGCATAACTTCATGCGGCGCTTCAACGTCGAGTTTCTTCATCACGCGGACGATTTTCTTCAACTCTTCCATCAGGTGCGATTTGTTCTGCAGGCGTCCGGCGGTATCGGCAATCAGGACGTCGATATTACGCGCTTTAGCTGCCTGAATGGCGTCGAAGATAACAGAGGCGGAATCCGCACCGGTATGCTGGGCAATCACCGGAATATTGTTGCGCTGACCCCAGACCTGAAGCTGTTCAACCGCTGCTGCACGGAAAGTATCGCCCGCCGCCAGCATCACCGATTTACCCTGCTGCTCAAACTGACGTGCCAGCTTACCAATCGTCGTGGTTTTACCCACACCGTTGACGCCCACCATCAGGATCACGAACGGCGTTTTACCTTCAACATTCAGCGGCTCATCGACTTTCGCCAGAATCTCGCCCATCTCTTCTTTCAGCAGGCCATAGAGCGCCTCGGCATCACGAAGCTGCTTGCGGGATGCGCCTTCCGTCAGATTGGTGATAATTTTACGTGTGGTTTCCACGCCCACATCGGCGATCAAAAGCTGTTCTTCCAGCTCTTCAAACAGATCATCGTCGATTTTTTTACCGCGGAACAGGCTGATAAATCCGGAACCGAGATTTTCTTTGGTTTTTAACAGGCTGCGTTTCAGGCGCGCGAAGAAACCTTCTTTGGTCGGTTTTTCCTGCTCCTGAGCGATTTCTTCCACCGGCTGCTCTTCTTCTGCCGGAGGAACCACCATCACCGCCTCTTCTGCCGCTTCGGCAGCCAGCGCCTGTGCTTCCAGCTCTTCGTCGGTGATTTCTTCTTTAGCCGCTTCTTCTTCCGCCGCTTCGACAATCTCTACGGTTTCCGCTTCAGCCTGCCACTCTTCTGGCGAAACCTCTTCGGCGTTGACGTCTTCCGGCAACGGCAGCTCTTCACGTTCGATAGCCACTGGCTCCGGCGTTTCTTCTACGACCGGTTCCGGCTGTGCAACGACTCCCGCTTCAGGCTGCGCTTTTTCACTTTCAGCAACCTGTTCAGTGACTTCCACAACGTCGGCAGCAAAAGTTTCCGCCTCGGCTTCAGTATGCGCCTGCGGCTGCTCTTCAACGGCTTGTTCAGAAGCCTTCGCAGGCTCTTGCACCTGAACGATTTCTTCTACAACCGATTGTTCATTCTGAACTTCTGTCTCTTTTTCCGGGGTCTGCTCTTTTTGACCAAAGCCCAGCCAGGAAAAAAAGCCACGTTTTTTTTCTTTCGCCATTTGCGACTACACTCCTCGCTGTTGCTTCATGGCACAGCGTTAACGCTATGTACATAGCAGCTAAAAAAATGATGAAATAGTCTATCACTTAACTTAATTCACATCACCGCCTGCAAGTATGTGTTATCTGGCGGATTGAGCAATTTATCATGAAAAAACCGAATCATTCCGGCAGCGGCCAAATCCGCATTATTGGCGGGCAGTGGCGAGGCCGTAAACTCCCGGTTCCTGATAGCCCAGGTCTGCGCCCCACCACCGACCGCGTACGCGAAACGTTGTTTAACTGGCTGGCTCCGGTCATTGTTGACGCCCAATGTCTGGATTGCTTCGCCGGGAGCGGCGCGCTGGGACTGGAAGCGTTATCGCGCTACGCTGCGGGGGCCACGTTGATTGAGATGGATCGCGCGGTTTCTCAGCAGTTAATTAAGAATCTGGCGACACTAAAAGCAGGCAATGCACGCGTGGTGAACAGCAACGCGATGTCATTCCTGGCGCAAAAAGGTACACCGCATAATATCGTGTTTGTCGATCCACCGTTCCGCCGTGGCTTGTTAGAAGAGACGATAAATTTACTGGAAGATAACGGCTGGCTGGCTGACGAAGCCCTGATTTATGTCGAAAGCGAAGTCGAAAACGGTCTGCCCACTGTTCCGGCAAACTGGTCATTACATCGGGAAAAAGTGGCGGGTCAGGTGGCTTATCGGCTGTATCAACGCGAAGCACAAGGAGAAAGTGATGCTGATTAATATTGGTCGTTTGTTAATGCTCTGCGTTTGGGGATTTTTAATCCTCAATCTGGTGCATCCCTTCCCGCGCCCGCTGAATATTTTCGTTAACGTGGCGCTGATTTTTACCGTGCTGATGCATGGTATGCAGCTGGCGCTATTGAAATCCACTTTACCGAAAGATGGCCCGCAGATGACTACCGCCGAAAAGGTGCGGATTTTCCTTTTCGGCGTGTTTGAACTGCTGGTCTGGCAGAAGAAATTTAAAGTTAAAAAATAACCTTATTGTTCGCCAACAAAGCTAACAAAGCGCGTTCCTTTATAGCTCAGCGTACCTTTATCGCCCACTGTCAGGGCATGGTACTGCTGGGCGTCGAGGCGAAACGTCTGCTCCATTCCTCCGCTTTGCGGTTTGAAGCTTACCTCATAGCGCATACTGGTGCCTGCCGGAGTCACTTCCTGCTGGCGCGAACGGCGATCGTTAATCGGTTTTTCCCGCTTGTTGCTCACCACCACCAGCTTTTGCTGGAGCGGAGCCATATCATTATCAGCTTTTTCCCGTCGCTGTTGCATAAAACGAAACGATGCGGCGACGACAATTAAGCCAATGATAACAATAAAGAAAAGAGGTGGTTTGCTCATCTTTATCCCTCATCGGAAAATGCGGAAATAAGCATACCCTGCCAGTTATGGTGTTGTCATCCGTCCACCCTCGCCACTAAACTGGAAGCAAGACCGTAGGCATTCCGCTTACGAAAAAATAACGAATTCAAGGAACTAAGATGCTTTGGTCGTTTATCGCTGTCTGTCTTTCCGCATGGCTATCTGTGGATGCATCGTATCGTGGGCCAACCTGGCAACGCTGGGTGTTTAAACCGTTAACCCTTCTTCTCCTGCTGTTACTGGCTTGGCAAGCGCCGATGTTCGACGCCATTAGCTATCTGGTGCTGGCAGGGCTGTGCGCCTCACTGCTGGGCGATGCGCTAACCCTGTTGCCACGTCAACGTCTGATGTACGCCATCGGCGCGTTTTTCCTCTCGCACCTGCTGTACACCATCTATTTCGCCAGTCAGATGACGCTCTCTTTCTTCTGGCCTCTGCCACTGGTGTTGCTGGTTCTGGGTGCGCTGTTACTGGCGATTATCTGGACGCGGCTGGAAGAGTATCGTTGGCCTATCTGCACGTTTATCGGCATGACGCTGGTGATGGTGTGGCTGGCAGGTGAACTGTGGTTCTTCCGTCCGACCGCTCCGGCGCTCTCTGCGTTTGTTGGCGCTTCGTTGCTGTTTATCAGTAACTTTGTCTGGCTGGGGAGCCACTATCGCCGACGCTTCCGTGCGGATAACGCGATTGCTGCGGCCTGCTACTTTGCCGGTCACTTCCTCATCGTCCGCTCACTGTATCTCTGATAAAACTTGACTCTGGAGTCGACTCCAGAGTGTATCCTTCGGTTAATGAGAAAAAACTTAACCGGAGGATGCCATGTCGACTCCTGACAATCACGGCAAGAAAGCCCCTCAATTTGCTGCGTTCAAACCGCTAACCACGGTACAGAACGCCAACGACTGTTGCTGCGACGGCGCATGTTCCAGCTCGCCAACTCTCTCTGAAAACGTCTCCGGCACCCGCTATAGCTGGAAAGTCAGTGGCATGGACTGCGCCGCCTGTGCGCGCAAGGTAGAAAATGCCGTGCGCCAGCTTGCAGGTGTGAATCAGGTGCAGGTGTTGTTCGCCACCGAAAAACTGGTGGTTGATGCCGACAATGACATTCGTGCACAAGTTGAATCTGCGGTGCAAAAAGCGGGCTATTCCCTGCGCGATGAACAGGCCGCCGACGAACAACAAGAATCACGCCTGAAAGAGAATCTGCCGCTGATTACGCTAATCGTGATGATGGCAATCAGCTGGGGTCTGGAGCAGTTCAATCATCCGTTCGGGCAACAGGCATTTATCGCGACCACGCTGGTTGGGCTGTACCCGATTGCTCGTCAGGCATTACGGCTGATCAAATCAGGCAGTTACTTCGCCATTGAAACGTTAATGAGCGTAGCTGCTATTGGTGCGCTGTTTATTGGCGCAACGGCTGAAGCTGCGATGGTGTTGCTGCTGTTTTTGATTGGTGAACGACTGGAAGGCTGGGCCGCCAGCCGCGCGCGTCAGGGCGTTAGCGCTTTAATGGCGCTGAAACCAGAAACCGCCACGCGCCTGCGTAACGGTGAGCGGGAAGAGGTGGCGATTAACAGCCTGCGGCCTGGCGATGTGATTGAAGTCGCCGCAGGTGGGCGTTTGCCTGCCGACGGTAAACTGCTCTCCCCGTTTGCCAGTTTTGATGAAAGCGCCCTGACCGGAGAATCCATTCCGGTGGAGCGCGCAACGGGCGATAAAGTTCCTGCAGGAGCCACCAGCGTAGACCGTCTGGTAACGCTGGAAGTGCTGTCAGAACCGGGTGCCAGCGCCATTGACCGGATTCTGAAACTGATCGAAGAAGCCGAAGAGCGCCGCGCCCCCATTGAGCGGTTTATCGACCGTTTCAGCCGTATTTATACGCCAGCGATTATGGCCGTCGCCCTGCTGGTGACGCTGGTGCCACCGCTGCTGTTTGCCGCCAGCTGGCAGGAGTGGATTTATAAAGGCCTGACGCTGCTGCTGATTGGCTGCCCGTGTGCGTTAGTTATCTCCACGCCCGCGGCGATTACCTCCGGGCTGGCGGCAGCAGCGCGTCGTGGGGCGTTGATTAAAGGCGGAGCGGCGCTGGAACAACTAGGTCGTGTTACTCAGGTGGCGTTTGATAAAACCGGTACGCTGACCGTCGGTAAACCGCGCGTTACCGCGATTCATCCGGCAACGGGTATTAGTGAATCTGAACTGCTGACACTGGCGGCGGCGGTCGAGCAAGGCGCGACGCATCCACTGGCGCAAGCCATCGTGCGCGAAGCACAGGTTGCTGCACTCGCCATTCCCGCCGCCGAATCACAGCGGGCGCTGGTCGGGTCTGGCATTGAAGCGCAGGTTAACGGTGAGCGCGTATTGATTTGCGCTGCCGGGAAACATCCCGCTGATGCATTTGCTGGTTTAATTAACGAACTGGAAAGCGCCGGGCAAACGGTAGTGCTGGTAGTACGTAACGATGACGTGCTTGGTGTCATTGCGTTACAGGATACCCTGCGCGCCGATGCTGCAACTGCCATCAGTGAACTGAACGCGCTGGGCGTCAAAGGGGTGATCCTCACCGGCGATAATCCACGCGCAGCGGCGGCAATTGCCGGGGAGCTGGGGCTGGAGTTTAAAGCGGGCCTGTTGCCGGAAGATAAAGTCAAAGCGGTGACCGAGCTGAATCAACATGCGCCGCTGGCGATGGTCGGTGACGGTATTAACGACGCGCCAGCGATGAAAGCTGCCGCCATCGGGATTGCAATGGGCAGCGGCACAGACGTGGCGCTGGAAACCGCCGACGCAGCATTAACCCATAACCACCTGCGCGGTCTGGTGCAAATGATTGAACTGGCACGCGCCACTCACGCCAATATCCGCCAGAACATCACTATTGCGCTGGGGCTGAAAGGGATCTTCCTCGTCACCACGCTGTTAGGGATGACCGGGTTGTGGCTGGCGGTGCTGGCAGATACGGGTGCGACGGTGCTGGTGACAGCGAATGCGTTAAGATTGTTGCGCAGGAGATAAGGCAAACCGATCGCAACATTGAGCGCGATCGGTCCCCTCGCTCCTCTGGGGAGAGGGTTAGGGTGAGGGGAAAAGGCGGCATCGAAGCCAATCAGCCCCCATCAACCGCCTTTACGAATCAAATAACGATAAGGCAATCCATCCGTCTCTTTAGCAACCAGTTCGTGTTCCATAAAGGTACAAAACCCAGGAATATCGCGGGTCGTCGCCGGATCGTCAGCAATAATCAGCAACGTTTCACCTGGCTGCATATTGCGCACTGTTTTGCGCACCATCATTACGGGTTCCGGGCAGCGCAGGCCAAGTGCGTCGAGTGTGTGGTCAGGGCTGGAAAAGAGATCGGTCATTTTCTTCTCATCACATAAAAAAACGGCGCTAGTTTACGCCCTGTGAGTCCGTAAGCAAACCAGGTTAACGATTGCGTGAAAATTAACCATTGCATTGTCAACGTAAAGCAGTATCATGCGGCGGCTCGAAAAAAGGGTAAGCACGTTATTATGTTAAGGTAACAGACGTGTCGTACGTATTGGGTTCCCTCACCCCAATGGTTAATCAAAAAGGTACAATATGAACGTTGTCTCGCAAACGCAACGCTATAAGGCGTTGTTCTGGTTATCGTTATTTCATCTGCTGGTGATCACCTCCAGTAACTATCTGGTTCAGCTTCCCGTCTCCATTTTTGTTTTCCATACCACCTGGGGCGCGTTTAGCTTTCCGTTTATCTTTCTCGCTACCGACCTGACCGTACGTATTTTTGGCGCACCGCTGGCCCGTCGTATCATCTTTGCGGTGATGATCCCGGCGTTGCTGATCTCCTACGTCATCTCGTCGCTATTCTATATGGGTTCCTGGCAGGGATTCGGCGCACTCGCCCACTTCAACCTGTTTGTCGCCCGTATCGCCACCGCCAGTTTCATGGCCTACGCGCTGGGGCAGATCCTCGACGTGCACGTTTTTAACCGCCTGCGTCAGAGTCGCCGCTGGTGGCTGGCACCGACAGCGTCCACACTGTTCGGTAACGTCAGCGACACGCTGGCCTTTTTCTTCATTGCCTTCTGGCGTAGCCCGGATGCCTTTATGGCTGAACACTGGATGGAAATCGCGCTGGTCGATTACTGTTTCAAAGTGTTAATCAGTATCGTTTTCTTCCTGCCAATGTATGGCGTATTACTCAATATGCTGTTGAAAAGACTGGCAGATAAATCCGAAATCAACGCTTTGCAGGCGAGTTAAAGGTTCGTTATCAGAGTTGTGATAAGATGGATGAATGAGCCGTTATGGCCGTTTATCGAAAGGAAGAAGTCAATGCGCAATCTGGTTAAATATGTCGGAATTGGCCTGCTGGTTATGGGGCTTGCGGCCTGTGATGATAAAGACACTAACGCTACGGCGCAGGGTTCGGTCGCGGAAAGTAACGCTACCGGGAATCCCGTCAACCTGCTTGATGGCAAGTTAAGTTTCTCGCTGCCAGCGGATATGACCGACCAGAGCGGTAAGCTGGGAACGCAGGCCAATAACATGCATGTCTGGTCCGACGCCACCGGGCAGAAAGCAGTCATCGTCATCATGGGCGATGATCCAAAAGAAGATCTGGCGGTGCTGGCGAAGCGTCTGGAAGATCAGCAACGTAGCCGCGATCCGCAGCTGCAAGTGGTAACCAATAAAGCCATTGAGCTGAAAGGTCACAAAATGCAGCAGTTAGACAGTATTATCTCCGCGAAAGGCCAGACGGCGTACTCTTCCGTTATTCTGGGTAACGTGGGTAATCAACTGCTGACCATGCAAATTACGCTGCCCGCTGACGATCAGCAAAAAGCGCAGACCACCGCAGAAAACATCATTAATACGCTGGTTATTCAGTAAGTTTTAAGATGATGAGGCGGCCTCAGGGACGTGTTCCGGAGGCCGTTTTTTTAATCGCCACGTCAGTAATAACGCGATTGCGACCAGTCCCGCCGCCGCCAGATAAATCACCGGTACGCCCGCCCAGCTCATCACCAGCCCAGCCAGTGGTCCAGTCACGCCAAGCGATAAATCCATAAATACGGTGTAAGTTGCCAGCGCCGCCCCCTGATTTTGCTGCGGAACCGCTTTTACCGCCACTACACCCAATGCCGGGAACACCAGCGAAAACCCGGCCCCCGCCAGTAAGACGCCGATTTTCGCCATCCACGGCATAGTCGCCACGCCAACCAGTAGCAGGCCGATTATCTCAACGCTAAAGCAAATCATCGCTACGTTTAAGCCACCGATACGGTTAATGCCGTTAGGGAATAACAAACGCGTACCGACAAACGCACAGCTAAACAGCGTCAGCGCGAAAGCCGCACCGTCCCAACCTTTAGCGTCATAAAACAGCGTGATAAAGGTGGCGATGACGCCAAATCCGGCGGAAGCCAGTGCCAGCGCCATACCGTACAGCCAGACGCGCCCAAGCACCGCGCGAAACGGCAGCGGTTTGCCTTTACTGGCTTTTACCGTCGGACGCGGGATCGCCAACAAAATGGCCACCAGCGCCACGCCCATAATGATTAACGCTAACGCCTGCAAGCCGCCCCAGTGATAAAACACGACGCCTAACGGCGCACCCATCGCCATCGCCCCGTAAGTGACAATGCCGTTCCACGAAATCACCCGCCCGATATGCAGCGAGCCAACCACGCCAACGCCCCATAGGGTCGATCCCGTTCCGGCAAAACTTTGCCCAATCCCAAGGATGACGCGCCCCAGGCAAAGTAATAACAGGCTGATGACAGGCAGACTGGCGGTTAATCCTGCCGTCAGATACCCCAGACCGCTCAAAAAGCAGCCGCATAAACCGAAGACGACAATCTTTTTGGGTCCCAGCGAATCGGCGTAACGTCCGGCATGAGGGCGGCTCAGCAAGGTGGCGAAATATTGCAGGCTGATAACCAATCCTGCCCAGAAGGCGCTAAAGCCCATCACATCATGGACATAGCCCGGTAATACAGCGAGCGGCAACCCGATGGTGAGGTAGCTGGCGAAGTTAAACATGACTATAGAGACAATGCGCAAATTCAGGCGCAATCCGTTTAGCGCGGGTTCGGCTACGGGTTCGGGCATGAGGATCACCACATTTTTACAACAGTGTTTCATTTTTACCACGTGCTGACGTGAAAATCAGCAGTAAGAATCAGAATATTGCTGGCGTGACTCCCGCTACACTTAATACAAAAAGTCACAAGGAAGCCCCAATGGAAACCCCTCAACCCGATAAAACGGGCATGCACATTCTGCTCAAGCTGGCCTCGCTGGTAGTGATCCTCGCGGGCATTCACGCAGCGGCAGATATCATTGTGCAGCTGTTACTGGCGCTGTTTTTTGCCATCGTCCTCAACCCGCTCGTCACCTGGTTTATTCGTCGGGGAGTACAACGCCCCGTTGCCATTACGATTGTAGTGGTGGTGATGCTGATCGCACTAACCGCGCTGGTCGGCGTACTGGCGGCATCGTTTAACGAATTTATCTCTATGCTGCCGAAGTTTAATAAGGAGCTGACGCGCAAACTTTTTAAATTGCAGGAGATGTTGCCTTTTCTTAATTTGCATATGTCGCCGGAGCGAATGCTGCAGCGGATGGACTCGGAAAAAGTGGTTACCTTCACCACAGCGCTAATGACCGGGCTTTCCGGGGCAATGGCGAGCGTGCTTTTGCTGGTGATGACCGTAGTTTTTATGCTGTTTGAAGTGCGCCACGTCCCTTACAAAATGCGTTTTGCGCTGAATAATCCACAGATTCACATCGCGGGATTACACCGCGCACTTAAAGGCGTTTCGCACTATCTTGCATTGAAGACGCTACTCAGTTTATGGACAGGTGTCATCGTCTGGCTGGGGCTGGAGCTGATGGGGGTGCAGTTTGCGCTGATGTGGGCAGTACTGGCGTTTTTGCTCAACTACGTGCCCAATATCGGCGCGGTAATTTCCGCCGTACCGCCAATGATTCAGGTGCTGCTGTTTAATGGTGTTTACGAATGTATTCTGGTCGGCGCATTGTTTTTAGTGGTCCATATGGTCATCGGCAATATTTTAGAACCACGGATGATGGGCCATCGCCTGGGGATGTCCACCATGGTGGTATTTCTTTCATTGTTAATTTGGGGATGGCTGCTCGGCCCGGTAGGGATGCTACTTTCGGTGCCATTAACCAGCGTGTGTAAAATCTGGATGGAAACCACCAAAGGCGGTAGCAAACTGGCGATTTTACTGGGGCCGGGCAGACCGAAAAGTCGGTTACCGGGATGAGGCGACAAGTGATACGATACGCACTTTCATTTTCCATTAAACGTTGGCCCTGATATGTATCGGATAGTTCTGGGGAAAGTTTCGACCTTAAGCGCAGCTCCACTGCCACCGGGTTTACGCGAGCAAGCACCGCAAGGTCCACGACGCGAACGCTGGCTGGCGGGGCGTGCATTGCTTTCGCACACGCTTTCCCCGCTACCGGAGATCATCTATGGCGAACAAGGCAAACCTGCATTTGCGCCGGAAATGCCGCTATGGTTCAACTTAAGCCATAGCGGTGACGATATCGCCCTGCTGTTGAGTGATGAAGGCGAAGTCGGCTGCGATATCGAAGTGATTCGCCCGCGCGCCAACTGGCGCTGGCTGGCGAACGCCGTATTCAGCCTCGGGGAACACGCTGAGATGGACGCCGTGCATCCTGATCAGCAACTGGAAATGTTCTGGCGCATCTGGACGCGCAAAGAAGCCATCGTTAAACAGCGTGGCGGCAGCGCCTGGCAAATCGTCAGCGTAGACAGCACCTATCACTCCTCGCTGTCAGTCAGCCATTGTCAGCTTGAAAATTTAAGCCTTGCGATCTGCACCCCTACTCCCTTTACGCTCACCGCCGACAGTGTGCAATGGATCGATTCAGTTAACTGATCCGCCCACCCGACTGCCCATCTATTGATCCAGAACAGGTAATCAGTATGACGAATACTTAAAATCGTCATACTTATTTCCGCCATCTATTTTAATCCATTGGGGTTACCATGCTCTCCACACTCCGCCGCACTCTATTTGCGCTGCTGGCTTGTGCGTCTTTTATCGTCCATGCCGCTGCACCAGATGAAATCACCACCGCCTGGCCGGTGAATGTCGGGCCACTAAACCCGCACCTTTACACGCCTAACCAGATGTTCGCCCAGAGCATGGTTTATGAACCATTGGTGAAATATCAGGCAGACGGTTCGGTGATCCCGTGGCTGGCAAAAAGCTGGACTCATTCAGAAGATGGTAAAACCTGGACCTTCACCCTGCGTGATGACGTGAAATTCTCTAACGGCGAACCGTTTGATGCCGAGGCGGCGGCAGAAAACTTCCGCGCAGTGCTCGATAACCGTCAACGTCACGCCTGGCTGGAGCTGGCAAACCAGATTGTTGATGTTAAAGCACTCAGTAAAACAGAGCTGCAAATCACCCTGAAAAGCGCCTACTATCCTTTCCTGCAAGAACTGGCCCTGCCCCGTCCTTTCCGTTTTATCGCCCCCTCGCAGTTTAAAAACCATGAAACCATGAATGGGATTAAAGCGCCGATTGGCACCGGACCGTGGATTTTGCAGGCATCGAAACTGAATCAGTACGATGTCTTCGTCCGTAACGAAAACTACTGGGGCGAAAAGCCAGCGATTAAAAAGATCACCTTTAACGTCATCCCGGACCCGACTACCCGCGCGGTGGCGTTTGAAACTGGCGATATCGACCTGCTGTACGGAAACGAAGGGTTATTACCGCTCGATACCTTCGCCCGCTTTAGCCAGAACCCGGCTTACCATACCCAACTGTCACAGCCGATCGAAACCGTGATGCTGGCGCTTAATACCGCCAAAGCCCCCACCAATGAGCTGGCAGTACGTGAAGCTCTTAATTACGCGGTAAACAAAAAATCGCTGATTGATAACGCGTTGTATGGCACCCAGCAGGTCGCCGACACCCTGTTTGCCCCTTCTGTGCCCTACGCCAACCTCGGCCTGAAACCGCGCCAGTACGATCCGCAGAAAGCGAAAGCGTTGCTGGAAAAAGCCGGTTGGACGCTGCCTGCGGGCAAAGACATCCGCGAGAAAAATGGTCAGCCGCTGCGCATTGAACTGTCGTTCATCGGCACCGATGCGTTAAGCAAATCGATGGCGGAAATCATTCAGGCTGATATGCGCCAGATTGGCGCAGATGTCTCGCTGATTGGCGAAGAAGAGAGCAGTATCTATGCTCGTCAGCGCGACGGTCGTTTTGGCATGATTTTCCACCGCACCTGGGGCGCGCCATATGATCCACACGCCTTCCTCAGTTCAATGCGCGTACCGTCACACGCTGACTTCCAGGCACAGCAAGGATTAGCCGACAAACCGCTGATTGATAAAGAGATCGGCGAAGTGCTGGCGACCCATGACGAAACGCAACGTCAGGCGCTGTATCGCGACATTCTGACCCGTCTGCATGACGAGGCGGTTTATCTGCCTATCAGTTACATCTCAATGATGGTGGTATCAAAACCGGAGCTGGGTAACATCCCCTACGCGCCGATCGCCACCGAAATTCCGTTCGAACAGATTAAACCGGTGAAACCTTAATGTTGCGTTACGTATTACGCCGCTTTCTGCTGCTGATCCCGATGGTGCTCGCCGCCTCGGTGATCATTTTTCTGATGCTGCGCCTCGGTACCGGCGACCCGGCGCTCGATTATTTGCGTCTGTCTAACCTGCCGCCGACGCCGGAGATGCTGGCCTCTACCCGCACCATGCTCGGGCTGGATCAGCCGCTGTACGTCCAGTACGGCACCTGGTTGTGGAAGGCGCTGCATCTTGACTTTGGTATCTCATTCGCCAGCCAACGCCCGGTACTGGACGATATGCTGAACTTCCTGCCCGCCACGCTGGAACTTGCAGGTGCGGCGCTGATATTAATTCTGCTCACTTCCGTACCGCTCGGTATCTGGGCGGCGCGCCATCGCGACCGTCTGCCGGATTTCGCCGTACGTTTCATCGCGTTTCTTGGCGTGTCGATGCCTAACTTCTGGCTGGCGTTTTTACTGGTGATGGCGTTTTCGGTGTATCTGCAATGGCTACCCGCGATGGGTTACGGCGGCTGGCAGCACATCATTTTGCCTGCGGTTTCCATTGCCTTTATGTCGCTGGCGATTAACGCGCGTTTACTGCGCGCCAGTATGCTGGACGTCGCCGGTCAGCGTCACGTCACCTGGGCGCGTCTGCGCGGCCTGAACGACAAACAGACCGAACGTCGCCACATCCTGCGCAATGCCTCGCTGCCGATGATCACCGCCGTGGGGATGCACATCGGCGAACTGATTGGCGGGACGATGATTATCGAAAACATCTTTGCCTGGCCGGGCGTCGGGCGCTATGCGGTGTCGGCGATTTTTAACCGTGACTATCCGGTGATCCAGTGCTTTACGCTGATGATGGTGGTGGTTTTTGTGGTCTGTAATTTGATTGTTGATTTACTCAACGCCGCGCTGGACCCGCGCATTCGTCGTCATGAAGGAGCGCACGCGTGAACTTTTTCCTCTCTTCCCGCTGGTCGGTACGCCTGGCGCTGATCATTATCGCCCTGCTGGCGCTGATTGCGCTCACCAGCCAGTGGTGGCTGCCGTATGACCCCCAGGCGATTGATTTGCCGTCGCGCCTGCTTTCGCCGGATGCGCAGCACTGGTTGGGCACCGATCACTTAGGGCGCGATATTTTCTCGCGGCTGATGGCAGCGACCCGCGTGTCGCTCGGTTCGGTAATGGCCTGCCTGCTGCTGGTGCTGACATTAGGGCTGGTTATAGGCGGCAGCGCCGGACTGATTGGCGGGCGCGTTGATCAGGCCACCATGCGCGTCGCCGATATGTTTATGACCTTCCCAACCTCGATTCTGTCGTTCTTTATGGTTGGCGTGCTCGGCACCGGGCTGACCAACGTAATTATCGCCATCGCCCTGTCGCACTGGGCGTGGTATGCACGCATGGTGCGCAGCCTGGTGATTTCACTGCGCCAGCGCGAGTTTGTGCTGGCATCACGGCTTTCTGGCGCGGGCCATGTGCGAGTGTTTGTTGATCATCTGGCAGGTGCGGTGATCCCTTCGCTGCTGGTGCTGGCAACGCTGGATATCGGCCATATGATGCTGCACGTCGCGGGGATGTCCTTCCTCGGCCTCGGCGTGACCGCACCGACCGCCGAATGGGGCGTGATGATTAACGACGCGCGCCAGTATATCTGGACCCAGCCGCTGCAAATGTTCTGGCCGGGGCTGGCGCTGTTTATCAGCGTGATGGCCTTTAACCTGGCGGGTGACGCACTGCGCGATCATCTGGACCCTCATCTGGTGACGGAGCACGCACACTAATGCCGCAACAGATTGAACTACGTAATATCGCGCTACAGGCCGCGCAGCCGCTGGTGCACGGCGTATCGTTAACCCTTAAACGCGGGCGTGTGCTGGCGTTAGTCGGCGGTAGCGGCAGCGGGAAATCACTGACCTGCGCCGCGACGCTGGGCATTTTGCCCGCTGGCGTTCGCCAGACGGCGGGGGAAATTTTAGCCGATGGCAAACCGGTTTCGCCTTGCGCCCTGCGCGGCATCAAAATTGCCACCATCATGCAGAACCCGCGCAGCGCCTTTAATCCACTGCACACCATGCACACCCACGCGCGGGAAACCTGCCTGGCGTTAGGGAAACCCGCCGATGACGCTACGCTTACCGCTGCCATAGAAGCGGTGGGGCTGGAAAACGCCGCGCGCGTGCTGAAGCTGTACCCGTTCGAGATGAGCGGCGGCATGTTGCAGCGCATGATGATTGCGATGGCGGTGCTGTGTGAATCACCGTTTATCATCGCCGATGAACCGACCACCGACCTCGACGTGGTAGCACAGGCGCGCATCCTCGATCTGCTGGAAAGCATTATGCAAAAACAAGCGCCGGGAATGCTGCTGGTGACCCATGATATGGGCGTTGTGGCGCGTCTGGCGGATGACGTGGCGGTGATGTCTGACGGTAAGATTGTCGAACAGGGCGATGTAGAAACGCTGTTTAACGCCCCCAAACATACAGTGACGCGCAGCCTGGTTTTCGCTCATCTCGCCCTCTACGGTATGGAGCTGGCATCATGACCTTACTTAACGTCTGCGGCCTTTCCCATCACTATGCCCACGGTGGATTTAGCGGAAAACATCAACATCAGGCGGTGCTGAATAACGTTTCCCTGACCCTGAAAAGCGGCGAAACCGTCGCCCTGCTGGGACGCAGCGGCTGCGGAAAAAGCACCCTCGCGCGGCTGCTGGTAGGCTTAGAGTCTCCCTCACAAGGGAATATTAGCTGGCGCGGCGAACCGCTGGCGAAACTCAATCGCGCCCAGCGTAAAGCGTTCCGCCGCGATATTCAGATGGTATTTCAGGACTCCATCAGCGCCGTGAATCCGCGCAAAACCGTGCGCGAGATCCTGCGTGAACCGATGCGCCACCTGCTATCACTGAAAAAATCCGAACAACTGGCGCGCGCCAGCGAAATGCTGAAGGCGGTCGATCTCGATGACAGCGTTCTCGACAAACGCCCACCGCAGTTAAGCGGCGGCCAGCTCCAGCGCGTCTGCCTGGCTCGCGCGCTGGCGGTCGAACCGAAACTACTGATTCTGGATGAAGCCGTTTCTAACCTTGATCTCGTGTTACAGGCGGGCGTCATTCGCCTGCTGAAAAAGCTACAACAACAGTTTGGCACCGCCTGCCTGTTCATCACCCACGACTTACGCCTGGTGGAACGCTTCTGTCAGCGGGTGATGGTGATGGACAACGGACAAATCGTCGAAACCCAGGTGGTGGGAGATAAATTAACCTTTTCCTCTGACGCCGGACGTGTGCTACAAAACGCGGTATTACCCGCATTCCCCGTGCGCCGTCGCACCTCAGAAAAGGTTTAACGCAAATGCAACGAGTCACCATCACGCTTGATGACGATTTACTGGAGACGCTGGACAGCCTGAGCCAGCGTCGTGGTTATAACAACCGTTCCGAAGCTATCCGCGATATTCTGCGTAGCGCCCTGGCGCAGGAAGCTACCCAGCAGCACGGCACACAAGGTTTCGCGGTGCTGTCGTATGTGTATGAACACGAAAAACGCGACTTAGCCAGCCGTATTGTTTCCACCCAGCATCATCACCACGACCTCTCCGTCGCCACGCTGCATGTGCACATCAACCACGACGACTGTCTGGAAATCGCCGTGTTGAAAGGTGACATGGGTGACGTGCAGCATTTTGCCGATGACGTTATCGCCCAGCGCGGCGTGCGGCACGGGCATTTGCAGTGCTTGCCGAAGGAAGATTGAGTCTATTATTGGGTCCTTTGGTGAACGATCAACAAAGGGCCACTAGCACACCTGATTCCTCTCTAAATACCCTATCCGAACCTTCTCTTTTGTAACGTTCTAAATATATTCCTAAAAATCTTCAATTCATTGTGACCACAAGTTTTTCTTCGCTTTTTCGTATGAAGATACTGTCATTAAAATAATAGAAAAGGATTTTACGATGAGCGGAAAACCGGCAGCGCGTCAGGGCGACATGACGCAGTATGGCGGTAGCATTGTTCAGGGTTCAGCCGGGGTGCGCATTGGTGCCCCCACCGGCGTGGCCTGTTCGGTGTGCCCCGGCGGAGTGACGTCCGGCCATCCGGTCAATCCCCTGCTCGGTGCAAAGGTCCTTCCCGGTGAAACCGACCTTGCCCTGCCCGGCCCGCTGCCGTTCATCCTCTCCCGCACCTACAGCAGTTACCGGACAAAAACGCCCGCGCCGGTGGGGAGCCTCGGCCCCGGCTGGAAAATGCCTGCGGATATCCGCTTACAGCTGCGCGATAACACACTGATACTCAGTGATAACGGCGGCAGAAGCCTGTATTTTGAGCACCTGTTTCCCGGTGAGGACGGTTACAGCCGCAGCGAGTCACTGTGGCTGGTGCGCGGCGGCGTCCTGAGACTGGATGAAGGTCACCGGCTGGCCGCACTCTGGCAGGCGCTGCCGGAAGAACTCCGCTTAAGTCCGCATCGTTATCTGGCGACAAACAGTCCGCAGGGGCCGTGGTGGCTGCTCGGCTGGTGTGAGCGGGTGCCGGAAGCGGATGAGGTGCTGCCTGCGCCGCTGCCGCCGTACCGGGTACTGACCGGGCTGGTGGACCGCTTCGGGCGCACACAGACGTTCCACCGCGAAGCCGCCGGTGAATTCAGCGGCGAAATCACCGGCGTGACGGATGGTGCCGGGCGTCACTTCCGGCTGGTACTGACCACGCAGGCGCAGCGGGCAGAAGAAGCCCGGCAGCAGGCCATTTCCGGCGGGACGGAACCGTCCGCTTTTCCTGATACCCTGCCGGGTTACACCGAATATGGCCGGGACAACGGCATCCGTCTGTCTGCCGTGTGGCTGACGCACGACCCGGAATACCCGGAGAATTTACCTGCCGCGCCGCTGGTACGCTATGGCTGGACGCCACGCGGCGAACTGGCGGTGGTGTATGACCGTAGTGGCAAACAGGTGCGCAGCTTTACTTACGATGATAAATACCGGGGCCGGATGGTGGCGCACCGTCACACGGGCCGACCGGAAATCCGTTACCGTTACGACAGCGACGGGCGGGTGACAGAACAGCTTAACCCGGCAGGCTTAAGCTACACGTATCAGTATGAGAAAGACCACATCACCATCACCGACAGCCTGGACCGCCGTGAAGTGCTGCACACGCAGGGTGAAGGCGGGCTGAAGCGGGTGGTGAAAAAGGAACACGCGGACGGCAGCGTCACGCAGAGTCAGTTTGACGCGGTGGGCAGGCTCAGGGCACAGACGGATGCCGCAGGCAGGACAACAGAATACAGTCCGGATGTGGTGACGGGCCTCATCACGCGCATCACCACGCCGGATGGCAGGGCATCGGCGTTTTACTATAACCACCACAGCCAGTTAACGTCAGCCACCGGGCCTGACGGGCTGGAAATACGCCGGGAATATGATGAATGGGGCCGTCTGATTCAGGAAACTGCCCCTGACGGCGATATCACCCGCTACCGTTATGATAATCCACACAGTGACTTACCCTGCGCAACGGAAGATGCCACCGGCAGCCGGAAAACCATGACGTGGAGCCGTTACGGTCAGTTGCTGAGCTTCACTGACTGTTCCGGTTATGTAACCCGCTATGACCATGACCGTTTTGGTCAGGTGACGGCGGTGCACCGCGAGGAAGGGCTGAGTCAGTACCGCGCATACGACAGCCGTGGACAGTTAATTGCCGTGAAAGACACGCAGGGCCATGAAACGCGGTATGAATACAACGCCGCCGGTGACCTGACCGCCGTCATTGCCCCGGACGGCAGCAGAAACGGGACACAGTACGATGCGTGGGGAAAGGCCGTCCGTACCACGCAGGGCGGGCTGACGCGCAGTATGGAATACGATGCTGCCGGACGGGTCATCCGCCTGACCAGTGAAAACGGCAGCCACACCACCTTCCGTTACGATGTACTCGACCGGCTGATACAGGAAACCGGCTTTGACGGCCGCACACAGCGTTATCACCACGACCTGACCGGCAAACTTATCCGCAGCGAGGATGAGGGGCTGGTCACCCACTGGCACTATGACGAAGCAGACCGCCTCACGCACCGCACCGTGAATGGCGAAACCGCAGAGCGGTGGCAGTATGACGAACGCGGCTGGCTGACAGACATCAGCCATATCAGCGAAGGGCACCGGGTGGCGGTGTATTACGGGTATGATGAGAAAGGCCGCCTGACCGGTGAGCGTCAGACGGTGCATCACCCGGAGACGGAAGCACTGCTCTGGCAGCATGAGACCAGACATGCGTACAACGCGCAGGGACTGGCGAACCGCTGTATACCGGACAGCCTGCCCGCCGTGGAATGGCTGGCCTACGGCAGCGGTTACCTGGCAGGCATGAAGCTCGGCGACACACCGCTGGTGGATTTCACCCGCGACCGCCTGCACCGGGAAACGCTGCGCAGCTTCGGCCGTTATGAACTCACCACCGCTTATACCCCTGCCGGGCAGTTACAGAGCCAGCACCTGAACAGCCTGCTGTCTGACCGCGATTACACCTGGAACGACAACGGCGAACTCATCCGCATCAGCAGCCCGCGCCAGACCCGGAGTTACAGCTACAGCACCACCGGCAGGCTGACCGGCGTTCACACCACCGCAGCGAATCTGGATATCCGCATCCCGTATGCCACAGACCCGGCAGGTAACCGCCTGCCCGACCCGGAGCTGCACCCGGACAGCCCCCTCAGCATGTGGCCGGATAACCGTATCGCCCGTGACGCGCACTATCTTTACCGGTATGACCGTCACGGCAGGCTGACAGAGAAAACCGACCTCATCCCGGAAGGGGTTATCCGCACGGATGATGAGCGGACTCACCGGTACCATTACGACAGTCAGCACCGGCTGGTGCACTACACGCGGACACAATATGAAGAGCCGCTGGTCGAAAGTCGCTATCTTTACGACCCGCTGGGCCGCAGGGTGGCAAAACGGGTGTGGCGGCGTGAACGGGACCTGACGGGCTGGATGTCGCTGTCACGGAAACCGCAAGTGACCTGGTACGGCTGGGACGGCGACCGGCTGACCACGATACAGAACGACAGGAGCCGCATCCAGACGATTTATCAGCCGGGGAGCTTCACGCCACTCATCAGAGTTGAAACCGCCACCGGTGAGCTGGCGAAAACGCAGCGCCGCAGCCTGGCGGATACCCTTCAGCAGTCCGGCGGCGAAGACGGTGGCAGTGTGGTGTTCCCGCCGGTGCTGGTGCAGATGCTCGACCGGCTGGAAAGTGAAATCCTGGCTGACCGGGTGAGTGAGGAAAGCCGCCGCTGGCTGGCATCGTGCGGCCTGACTGTGGAGCAGATGCAAAACCAGATGGACCCGGTGTACACGCCGGCGCGAAAAATCCACCTGTACCACTGCGACCATCGCGGCCTGCCGCTGGCCCTTATCAGTAAGGAAGGGGCAACAGAATGGTGCGCAGAATACGATGAGTGGGGCAACCTGCTGAATGAAGAGAACCCGCATCAGCTGCAGCAGCTTATCCGCCTGCCGGGGCAGCAGTATGATGAGGAGTCCGGCCTGTATTACAACCGCCACCGCTATTATGACCCGCTGCAGGGGCGATATATCACTCAGGATCCGATTGGACTGAAGGGGGGATGGAACCTGTATGGATATCAATTGAATCCGATATCAGACATCGACCCCCTGGGTTTATCTATGTGGGAGGATGCAAAATCGGGGGCATGTACTAATGGTCTTTGCGGCACACTATCCGCTATGATAGGTCCAGATAAATTTGATTCTATAGATAGCACCGCATATGACGCCTTAAATAAAATAAATAGCCAATCTATTTGCGAAGATAAAGAGTTCGCTGGTTTAATATGTAAGGATAATAGTGGCAGATATTTCTCAACAGCACCTAACCGAGGAGAAAGAAAAGGATCATATCCATTCAATAGCCCTTGCCCTAATGGTACTGAGAAAGTATCAGCTTATCATACTCATGGTGCAGATAGTCATGGAGAATATTGGGACGAAATATTTTCAGGTAAAGATGAGAAAATAGTTAAAAGTAAAGATAACAATATCAAGTCATTTTATTTAGGTACGCCCAGTGGTAATTTTAAAGCAATAGATAACCACGGGAAGGAAATAACAAACAGAAAAGGATTACCTAATGTCTGCAGAGTTCATGGTAATATGTAAAAAAATATTGTTTAGGAACTGTGTCATTGTATCTTTGTTTGTTTTTACATACAACACATGGGCGCAGTGTAATAATAATATTAAAATAATGCGCAAGTATGAAAGTGAAGGTAAATATACCGTTAGAAATTTGGTTAAAAATAAAGCTATAGCATTGGAATTAGCTGAGATATATGTTAAGAATCGTTATGGACAGGATGCCGCAGAAGAAGAAAAACCATACGAAATCACTGAGTTAACAACAAGTTGGGTTGTTGAAGGTACCATTCACTCAGACCAAATTGCTGGTGGGGTTTTTATTATAGAAATAGGCAAAAATGATGGGAGAATTCTGAATTTTGGCCACGGAAAATAAGTATGTAAGGATAATCAAACATCGTGTGCGCTGATGGCAGAGTAGGTGGAGGACTCCAGACAGTCAAACGATAGAAAAAGATAGCCTTTATGGAGGTTCCTGCAATGTCAAATACATACCAGAAAAGAAAGGCAAGTAAAGAGTATGGTTTATATAATAAATGTAAGAAACTAAATGATGATGAATTATTTCGCTTACTTGATGATCGCAATTCCTTGAAAAGGATTTCATCTGCCAGAGTATTACAGTTAAGAGGGGGGCAAGACGCTGTTAGATTGGCAATTGAATTCTGCACTGACAAAAATTATATCCGTAGAGATATCGGAGCATTTATACTCGGGCAAATATAAATTTGCAAAAAATGCGAAGATAATGTTTTTAATATTTTGAACAATATGGCATTGAATGATAAGAGTGCTTGCGTTCGAGCTACGGCAATCGAGTCAACGGCCAGGGAAAGATCATCAAAAGTTCACTTTTTGCACTAAATAATTCGCATTTTATGTTTAAAAATTGAGATATTCCTTATTACCTGAAGCTGTTTTTTATTGCTTATACATGATCAAATACTCCTTACCTAATTAAGGAGAACAAAATGGAACTTAAAAAATTGATGGAACATATTTCTATTATCCCCGATTACAGACAAACCTGGAAAGTGGAACATAAATTATCGGATATTCTACTGTTGACTATTTGTGCCGTTATTTCTGGTGCAGAAGGTTGGGAAGATATAGAGGATTTTGGGGAAACACATCCCGATGTTTTGAAGTGATATGGTGATTTTGAAAATGGTATTCCTGTTCACGATATCATTGCCAGAGTTGTATCCTGTATCAGTCCTGCAAAATTTCACGAGTGCTTTATTAACTGGATGCGTGACTGCCATTCTTCAGATGATAAAGACGTCATTGCAATTGATGGAAAAACGCTCCGGCACTCTTATGACAAGAGTCGTCGCAGGGGAGCGATTCATGTCATTAGTGCGTTCTCAACAATGCATAGTCTGGTCCTCGGACAGATCAAGACGGATGAGAAATCCAATGAGATTACAGCCATTCCTGAACTTCTTAACATGATGGATATTAAAGGAAAAATCATCACAACTGATGCGATGGGTTGCCAGAAAGATATTGCAGAGAAGATACAAAAACAGGGAGGTGATTATTTATTCGCGGTAAAAGGAAACCAGGGGCGGCTAAATAAAGCCTTTGAGGAAAAATTTCCGCTGAAAGAATTAAATAATCCAGAGCATGACAGTTACGCAATCAGTGAAAAGAGTCACGGCAGAGAAGAAATCCGTCTTCATATTGTTTGCGATGTCCCTGATGAACTTATTGATTTCACGTTTGAATGGAAAGGTCTGAAGAAATTATGCGTGGCAGTCTCCTTTCGGTCAATAATAGCAGAACAAAAGAAAGAGCCCGAAATGACGGTCAGATATTATATCAGTTCTGCTGATTTAACCGCAGAGAAGTTCGCCACAGCAATCCGAAACCACTGGCACGTGGAGAATAAGCTGCACTGGCGTCTGGACGTGGTAATGAATGAAGACGACTGCAAAATAAGAAGAGGAAACGCCGCAGAATTATTTTCAGGGATACGGCACATCGCTATTAATATTTTAACGAATGATAAGGTATTCAAGGCAGGGTTAAGACGTAAGATGCGAAAAGCAGCCATGGACAGAAACTATCTCGCGTCAGTCCTTGCGGGGAGCGGGCTTTCGTAATCTTGCCCTGAATACAGGACTGAGTATCAAAAAGCCGGTTAACTGAAACTGTCCAGGTTTTGGGGGTCAGTTCATAAACGCCTTATCCGGCCTAAAAACAACTAAAATTCAATAAATTGCACCGATGCGTAGTCCCTATAAGCTTACGCATCGGGCAATTGTATTTACGCCATTGTCCCAATCGTCTTCCTGAATCGCAGCAGTGCAATGGTGAAAAACGCGCCGCCAATTGCCATCAGCGTCAGGAACTGCGGCCAGACGATTTCGAATCCGGCACCCCGGTAGAGGATGGCCTGCGCGAGGCTAACAAAGTGTGTCGTCGGCATGGTCAGCATAATGTCCTGCACCATCTGCGGCATACTTTCGCGCGGCGTGGAACCACCGGAAAGCATTTGCAGCGGCAGCAGCACCAGAATCACCAGCAGCCCCAGTTGCGGCATTGAACGCGCTATCGTCCCCATAAAAATGCCGATTGACGTGGTGGCAAACAGACTGAGCGCCACGCCCAGCATAAACAGCGGGATCGAGCCTTCAATCGGTACGCCCAGTACACCTTTCACCATCAGCACCAGCGATAATCCCGATACCACCAGCACCACCAGCCCCATCGACCAGATCTTCGCCATCATGATCTCAAACGGCGTTATCGGCATCACCAGTAAGTGTTCCACCGTGCCGTGTTCACGCTCGCGGATCAGCGCCGATCCGGTCAATACAATCGCCAGCATGGTAATGTTGTTGATGATCGCCATCACCCCGCCAAACCACGCGGGATCGAGGTTCGGGTTAAAGCGCATCCGGGTTTCCAGCGATACCAACGGTTCGCTGTTATCACGGTAGCGCGCGACAAAGCTGTTCACTTCACCGTTGATAATATTCTGGATATACCCATTGCCGGTAAATGCCTGGCTCATGCGCGTGGCATCGACGTTCACCTGAATATCCGGCTGGCGTCCGGCGAGGACATCACGCTGAAAATTAGGCGGAATATTTATCGCGAAGGTATAGCGTCCGGCGTCCAGTCCGGCATCCATCTCATCGGCGGTGATCATCTCCGGTGGCAAAAACCACGGACGATAGAAGCTGTTAACGATCCGGTTCGATAACTGCGATTGATCCATATCGGCAATGGCGATCGGCGCGAGGTTCAACGATCCTGGCGTAACGGTCGCTGACGAATACACCGACACCGTAAACGAGAAGACAATCAGCGTCAGCATCGCTTTATCACCGAGCAGACTGCGCAACTCTTTGATACCCAGATTAAAAATATTGCGTAAATGGCGCATCATCCCTCCTGTTTTTTCAGCAGCAGGATACTTAAGCCCATCACCAGCGGGATGGCTATCAGCAACGGGATAAAAAGTTGCCACAAATCAGTCAGATCCAGCGCTTTCGAGAACGTCCCGCGGGCGATAGTCAGAAAATGACTGGTCGGGTAAACCTCGCCGATCCAACGTCCAGGCCCTTCCAGCGAAGCTACCGGATCGATCATCCCGGAAAACTGTGTCGCCGGGATCAACGTGATAATCGCCGTTCCGAAAATGGCGGCAATCTGGCTTTTCATAAAGGTGGAGATCAGCAGCCCCATTCCGGTGGCAATGATGATATACAGCAGCGCCGCCAGGGTGAGCGTCAGGAAACTGCCTTTATGCGGTACGCCAAACACAAACACCGACAGGCCGCAGAGCAGGAAAAAGTTCAGCATCCCCAGCGCGATGTATGGCAACTGTTTACCAAGCAAAAATTCACTACGCGTGGTGGGGGTCACGTAAAGGTTGATAATCGACCCAAGCTCTTTTTCCCGCACCACGCTAAGGGCGCTTAGCATTGACGGGATCATCATCAGCAGAAGCGGGATCACCGCCGGAACAATCGCTGGCAGGCTTTTTACGTCCGGGTTATAGCGATAGCGCGTCTCAATATTCATCAGCCCGCTTTGGCTGGCGGGTGTCGATTGTCGGCTCGCCACATCCTGTAACCAGCTCTGGTGCATGGCCTGCACGTAACCTTTTACCGTTTCAGCACGGCTCGGCATCGCTCCGTCGATCCAGACGCCGAGTTCCACAGGCGTACCACGCGCGATATCGCGCCCGAAATTGGGCGGGATCTCAATCGCCACCGTGATATCGCCCGCACGCATCCGACGATCAAGCTCGTCATAACTGGTGAGCGGCGGCTGTTCGATAAAGTAACGGGAACCGGAGAGGTTGAGTGTCCACGCCTGGCTACTGACGGTCTGGTCGCGGTCGAGCACCGCAAAGCGCAGGTTTTCCACATCCATACTGATGCCGTAACCCATTATCAGCATCAGGATCACCGTTCCCATCAGCGCCAGCGTCGAACGTACTGGATCGCGTCGCAGTTCCAGCGCTTCGCGGCGGCTGTAGCTAAAAAGACGGCGCAGGCTAAATCCCTGACGCGGCGCGTGGGTGGTGTCGTGTACCACGGGCGGCGCTTCGGCTTCGTTGCTCTGCCCTGCCGCTTCCTGCAAATAGGCGATAAATGCCTCTTCCAGACTGGCGGCTCCGCGTTTCTCAACCAGTTCCTGCGGTGTACCGCTGGCAAGCACTTTTCCGGCGTGCATCAGTGAGATGCGGTCGCAACGTTCCGCTTCGTTCATAAAGTGGGTGGAGATGAAGATAGTCACTTTGTCCTGGCGCGAGAGATCGACCATCAACTGCCAGAACATATCCCTCGCCACCGGATCGACACCAGAAGTAGGCTCATCGAGGATTAACATCTCCGGGCGATGAATCACCGCCACCGCCAGCGAAAGCCGCTGGCGAATGCCGAGCGGCAATGACTCCGGCAGAATATCTTCAACGTCGTTGAGCTTAAAACGCTCGCTCATTTCAGCCACTCTTGCGGGAATTTCCGCTTCCGGGATGTGAAACAAACGGGCATGTAACTCAAGGTTTTGCCGCACGGTGAGTTCGTTATAGAGCGAAAACGCCTGCGACATATAGCCCACCCGACGGCGGGTATCGATATCTTTTGGATCAACCGGTTGCCCGAACAGCCACGCCTCACCTTCGCTGGCGGGCAGCAGTCCGGTGAGCATTTTCATGGTGGTGGATTTACCGCAGCCGTTCGAACCAAGAAAACCAAAAATCTCCCCGCGTGGAATGCGGAAATTAACGTGATCAACGGCAACGAAGGAACCAAAACGCATGGTCAGATCGCGCGCTTCGATGGCAATCTCTGCGTTTTCAGGTTGATACGGTGGGATCACTACCGCCTGATGCGCCTGGCGTTGCGCTTGCGGTAACAGATTTATAAATGCTTCTTCCAGCGTAGCGCTTTGCGTTTGCTGCCGTAGCTCTTCGGCGCTGCCAGTTGCCAGCACTTCTCCGGCATTCATCGCTACCAGCCAGTCGAAGCGTTCGGCCTCTTCCATATAGGCGGTGGCGACCAGCACGCTCATATTGCTCTGCCGCTGGCGAATACTGTCGATCAGATCCCAGAACTGGGAGCGGGAGAGCGGGTCAACCCCCGTTGTTGGCTCATCAAGGATCAACAGTTCCGGGTCGTGGATTAACGCGCAGCACAGCCCAAGTTTTTGCTTCATCCCGCCGGAGAGTTTCCCTGCCGGACGATCGCGAAACGGTGCTAACCCGGTGCTGGTCAGCAGCTCATTGATTCGCACTTCCCGCTCCGCTTTGTCGTGACCGAACAGGCGAGCGAAAAAATCGACGTTTTCATACACCGACAAGGTGTGGTAGAGGTTTTTGCCCAGCCCCTGCGGCATCCAGGCGATGCGCGGGCAGACGTCGCGGCGATGCTTCGGGTCGCGCATATCGCCGCCCAGCACCATCACATTGCCCTGTTCAATGACGCGGGCACCGGAAATCAACGACAACAAGCTCGACTTCCCGACGCCGTCCGGGCCAATCAGCCCGACCATACAGCGGGCCGGAATATCGAGAGTGATATTGTTCAGCGCAACGGTTTTTCCATAATGCTGGCTCACGCCCGCCAGTTGCGCGACAGGCGGGACGGGAACCAGTTCCAGATGCGTCATTGCGGCAACCTCACCACGAGGTCGTCAGGCCACGGAAGTTCTTCATTCACCCGCACCCACGCTACGCCCGGCAAACCGGTTTTGACATATTCCAGATGCTGCTGGAGTAATTCCGGTGGGATACGCGCTTTGACGCGGAACATCAGTTTCAGCCGTTCATCGCTGGTTTCGACGGTTTTTGGCGTGAACTGGGCGACACTGGCGACAAAACTGATGGTTGCAGGAATACGCAGATCTGGCGCGGCATCGAGGATCAGCCGGGCTTCACCGCCCAGTTTCAGCGTGCCCGCCTGTTCGGTTGGCAGGAAGAAAGTCATATAGACGTCGCTGAGATCGACCATATTCAGCACCCGACCGCCTGCCGCCAGCACTTCGCCTGGCTCGGCAACCCGATACTGCACGCGTCCGTCACGCGGGGCTTTCAGTTCGCTGTCATCGATATCTGCGGCAATGCGCCGTTCAGTGGCTTGTGCCGCTTCGACGCGGGTTTGCGCCTGAATGATATTGGTGCGTGCCGCTTCTATAGCCGCTTTAGAAGCCGATACCTGAGCTTTCGCCGATTCCAGCGCAGCTCGGGCGCTCTCAGCGGCGGCGCGATCGTCATCCAGCTGTTGCGCAGAAATAGCCCCTCGTTGGGCCAGTGAACGGGAACGCGTATGACGTTTTGCTACGGAGTCCAGTTCTGCCTGGCGTTGATTAACCAGCGACTGTGCGGCACGAGTTTCGCTTTGTCGTTGCTCCAGCAAAGCCTGCGCGGCAGCAACGGCGCTTTGTGCCTCTTTGATTTGCGCGATGGCTTCCAGTCGCTGTTCCTGCAACACGCGAGTATCCATCTTCGCCAGCACTTCACCTTCGCGAACAAACTGGCCTTCTTTCACCAGAATGGTGTCGATACGCCCGGCAATTTTGCTGGCAATATCCACTTCCGTCGCTTCAATGCGCCCATTACTGACAGCAAAGCCTTCCGGCACACCTGCCGGGCGCAACAGCCACCACGCCACGATAGCCGCCACCGCCAGTAACCCGACAACCCACCACGCCAGATGGCGCTTACTCTTATCCATAATCGACCCGCCATAATCCCTGTAAGCAAACGACGCGTGTTACAACTGCCGCCGAACGACGTTCAGCGGATTCTTCCATCCGGGATAAGAAGGAAACGGCAAATACGACCAGCGCGCAGAGCATTGAGCGCCAACGGGGAAGGCTTAGTGAAAACGGGTAGTAATGTTGTCATCATCAGCATTCCTGGCCGTAAATGAAACACGCATACTCATAAGTGTGATCTATAAAACTGGCTGACAAAACGGTATCCATCCTGTTGGATAGCGTTTCACGCCTGTTCAGTTGCAGGAACAGAGCATTCCTTTTTACGTTTTATCAACAGTCTCAACCAGATAGTAACATTAATATTCATGTTGTCTATGGTTCAGAGCTGTAACATTGTGCGCCTTCTAATCAAAGGCATAAGTCCATTTCTGTTTTTTTCATGCTGGTAAGACTTCCAGGGAGTGGTTATCTCAGGCCCTGCACCAGGGTTAATTTGGCAATTATGCATGCTGAACATTCTTCCAGCATGTTTACTGTCACGGGCGTTAAGACCTAAAACTGTCCCCGTTTCGCCTATGCGTTCTCTTCCACCATTTCCGTTATGTGCAACAACTTGATTTATACCTAACATTTGTGAACATGCTAATAGTGCTTCAAGTTTAGGTCTGTAATCTGTCGAAACAGAAAAATAACGATTAAAGGATCGACAAGAGATAGCCCGGCTAGTTTTAAACTTTTTGCCATTAATTATAGCATGATGCTTTTTATTGATAATTGCCGCTAATTCGACCGGATCGAGAGCATTGGTCATTTCATCAATAGAGACTGTTATCGGTCCTATAATGTAACGTTTTCGCTGATCATCAAAAGTTATCCCATGATGATTTGCCATTATTTTGTATTTGGGGTCATAGAAACATACAGGATAATCTTTTATCCCAGAGTAGGTATCCTCATCGAGTGGTTTCATACGCGTGAAGTTCTGCATATAGTTACCATTGCAATTCGTTTCATGATTTCCAGCTAATACATGAACATTTTCATTGATACTCATTATGCGTTTTAACAAATCGATGATAAATTGATCACCACAGATATTGCTAAATCGATCGCCGGTTTGGTCGCCCAGAAACGTACATGGCGTCACAGCGTCTTTATTAATAACTAAATAAGGCTGAAGACTTTCTAAAATAATGTCTCTTCTGTTCAGGATACTGATTATTGTATTAACATTAGTGTTAAGTTGCTCATTAAAGTTCTCCCTTAGCAATACGTTGAGAACTTCATCTTCTATATTAAGCAACTGGCTAAGGAAATTTTCTCCTTCAGCCATGATTCCCAAATGTCCCGTTGCGAAAAGCGCGAACAAAACTGCACCGACTGAGCCATCGGTATCACCAAAATAGGTTGGTCTGGTACTTGTGGGATCAACGGGTGAACAATTGGAGAAATAGATTCTGTCAGCGAACTGGGGTTTTATCATTGTTTCGAATTTAATATCAGATACATTATATTGCGATATTTTCCAGTTCCAGATGGGTTTGTACGACTCAGTAACTGCAACATCATTAGCATTATCATTTACTGTCATATTATTAAGTAAATAAACAATACTGCACCAATTAACATCGGTATTATCAAGAGAGCAACCGTAATTTTTGCTATTAATTGTCACAATAAACTGATAATTATTATTCCTACGTAGAATATGAGCACGCATGCCCGATAGCATACTATATTTTTCTGAATGATCCGTTTGTATGGTAAATGAAATTTTGTCATCTTGAATAGATTGTTGGAACCGTTCTATTTGCCAATCATCTATTTTTTCCACAACCTCACCGAGCATTGTCCTGGCAATACTTGATATATCATCACCTATACCATTTGCAATATACCCAAACAGTTCTTTAGTGAAGTTGGTAACATGCTCTTGCACCATATCATTTGTTGCGATTGTCGTTGTACTGTCGTTAGTGCCTGCCACAGTTCCAATTTTCATATTTTACCTCATATTATTTACCGCGAGGAATACATAGTTAACATTTTATCTTATGACATACACCTCATGTTCGATGGGAAAATAATTATATTTTGCACAAATCATTCAGCCTCAAAGCATAATATGAAATTTCTTATCTCATAGCAGAGAAAGTCCCTAAAGATTGTAGAGGCGTCATCAGAACATGCCTCTACAATCGATTAAGAAAACCTATGAAATACTGGCAGGATTAAAAAGACATACCACCGTATTCATGGAGTTTTAATGTGGTTGAAAACAACTAAGCCCTGAGGAATAAATTATTTTATTATTTTTATCACGTGCTTCCTTCAGGGAATTTAGCCCCATAATACCATTATCAAATTGTTGATTATGATCTACCCCGGGCCCATGATGCCCATATTTTTGTCTAATGTATTTGCTGGGGTCTTCACCTTTGAGTGTCTCCCCACATATGAAGATACGTTCACGTGCTGGTCTGAAATCAGTAGTGTTATCAAAATAATTAGCATATACAGGTGTGGGTTTCAAAGTATTGCTTCGGATTAGATGGAATAGAGGATCATCCATGTGTTCTTTATGTTTTTTATTAAAAATATTGGCTAATTCCTCAGGATCAGTAGGATTTTTCATCTGATTAAATGGAACCTGCAAAGCACCGAGACAATAACATTTTTTTTCTTCATCTCTTATTATTCCGTGATGACTGGTTAAAACTTGCCTTTCTGAGTCATAATTACAAACATCGAGCGTTTTAATTAAGTTATACGTATCACCGGCAGAGAGTTTATGATTTGCTAGTCGTGCAGTATAGTTACCATTAAAATTGATTTCATGATTTCCAGCCAGAACGACGACATTTTTATTAATACGGCTATCTTTATTACCCTCCATATTTCGCATAGAATTTAGCAAAGTAAGGATATATTTATCACCAAAAATAGTACTAAATCTATCGCCTGTATGATCCCCAAGGAAGATACAAGGGGTTATCGCATCGTCCTTTAAAAAAACATGTTGATGCAACTCATTCAAGATCATGTCTCTCGTATTTAATAAATCGTAGAGCACTTTATTATTTTTATGTTTGTATGCAGATGAAGCCATCTCTTCGTGTTTTAATAATTCACATAATAAACTCCAACCCTTTTCCCTGATGCCTATATGCCCTGAAACGAGCAATGCATAAAGTACAGCGCCTACTCTTCCATCTGTATCGCCAAAATAAGCCGTGTTGGCATTTTGTGGGTTAATCACACCACACTGTTTATAGAAGTCTATTTTTGAAAACACAGATTTAACATAGCTATCAAACTTTTCCTTAGTAAACGTCTCTTTAGAGACATCCCAACGCCAGTCAGGTTTGAAATTACCACTAAGAAGAGTAAAGAAATTTCTCGCTATGATAGAAAGCCCATCAACTTTATAAATTATATCTGATTTATCTCCAGAGGAATTAATAAAATAATAACCGCCCTTACACTCAACAGTAACGGTAATGGGAGACGATAATTTTAACACATGGTTATTGTCTGGTATAATTGTAAAGATAAACGTATCAGTAGTATTGTCGGCGAATCTATTATATTCTTGAATATCTATAGAAGGTTCACTATTATAAAACCATACTTTCTCCATCTGGTGACTACGATCATTTACCTTCCAGTGACCATGTTGCAGGAAATAGATGATATGCAGGCCAAAATCGTTATCTATTTGCGAATCATTATCCAGTTTATCAAATTCAACTATCTTTGCACGATGTGTTTTATCAACCTTGCCATGGTGTTGATGACTGTTAACTTTATCTGAATGCTTATCTTGATGGCTTGAAGAGATGTTTCTAATCTGATTGTCAATTGCTTTCATAAATAACCTGTGATATTTTTGAATTGTTTGTAACAAAATAAATGATACTTGTCTGAAAAACAGATTTACGACGATATAAAATAATAATACTTATATGTTCGCTGATTTTAAGCACCGAGACTATCCGGTCTTTTACCAAATAATGAAGAATAATCCCTCCCTGGAAGATAATTGTAAAAAACAACAGCATAAGAATTAATCTTAGGATAAATTTTTATTTATCATGGCCTTTTGAACGCTGAAAAGTAGCGCTCTGCAAAGTAAACCCCGCTATAGTTATGCTATGCATTTGTCTTTAATGATATCTCGTCATTATATTAACAGGATGAAATTATCATTAATGCATATTTCAATATTAGCAGGGATACCTGAGGAGTTTAAAGTGAACATATATATCGGGTGGCTTTTCAAATTAATCCCTTTGATTATGGGCTTAATTTGTATCGCGTTAGGTGGCTTTGTGCTGGAAAGTTCAGGGCAAAGCGAGTATTTCGTCGCGGGTCATGTGCTGATTTCTCTGGCGGCCATATGCCTGGCATTATTCACTACCGCATTTATTATCATTTCGCAGCTCACGCGCGGCGTTAATACGTTTTACAATACATTGTTCCCCATTATTGGCTATGCGGGGTCAATTATCACCATGATATGGGGTTGGGCACTGTTAGCAGGCAATGATGTGATGGCAGACGAGTTTGTCGCCGGCCATGTTATTTTCGGCGTTGGTATGATTGCCGCCTGTGTATCGACGGTGGCAGCGTCATCCGGTCACTTTCTGCTCATTCCCAAAAATGCAGCGGGGAGCAAGAGCGACGGAACACCGGTACAGGCTTATTCTTCATTAATCGGTAACTGCCTCATTGCCGTTCCCGTTTTACTCACCCTGCTCGGTTTCATTTGGTCTATTACGCTGTTACGTAGTGCTGACATAACTCCGCATTATGTCGCGGGTCACGTATTGCTTGGGTTAACCGCAATCTGTGCCTGTCTAATTGGCCTTGTTGCCACAATTGTCCATCAAACACGTAATACGTTTTCAACTAAAGAACACTGGCTGTGGTGTTATTGGGTTATTTTTCTCGGCTCAATCACGGTACTGCAGGGGATATACGTCTTAGTCAGTTCCGATGCAAGCGCCCGACTGGCTCCCGGCATTATTCTTATTTGCCTCGGAATGATCTGTTACAGCATATTCTCAAAAGTCTGGCTACTGGCACTGGTATGGAGACGTACCTGTTCGTTAGCCAACAGAATACCGATGATTCCCGTCTTCACCTGCCTGTTTTGCCTTTTCCTGGCATCGTTTCTTGCGGAAATGGCGCAGACCGACATGGGATATTTTATTCCTTCGCGAGTTCTGGTCGGTTTGGGAGCGGTATGCTTTACGTTGTTCTCAATCGTTTCAATATTAGAAGCGGGTTCTGCTAAAAAATAATTGCAACGTACCGGATAAAACCAGCGTTGACCATTTGCGTAACGCTGTTTTTTCTTAGGCATCATGAAATAACGCAGCATTAATGCATAGTGGTTAAGTATAAAAAACAGCAAAGTTACTGTTTTTTTCAACCTGTTCATATTTCATAAAGATCTGGCCACTGGGTGAGTTTTCAATCACCTTTCCATCCACCTTATATTAAGCATGGAGGGTTTCAGTTCACGGGCTCATTAGAAAATAATCACAAGATAACCACTATCAAAATTAGCTCATTTTTAATGCGACTCTAATAATTTTCATCTTTAGGAAATAGGTCAGGACGACTTTGCTGCAATTGTGTAGAGACATTAAAGTTGTATCCTTTAACCTGAAAAAGACTTTAAAGTTGTAAAGTTTTAAAAAAACACATACAAAACATGATGCTAAGTGTGTATCACACGCTGTTCCAACATTATGCCTTGATGTTCTTGCAGGAACTGCAATTTACAGGAGGAAAAAGGTGTTTTTGTAGTTATCTGGCGTTACGTGACAGTGTTGGTCAGATACTTCCACCTCTTCAGAGTTAAAGTTTGATATATGGGAAAAAAAACGCTCCCGGACGGGAGCGTAAGCCAGTGACTTCGGCGTCAAATGAGGGTCTAACAAGTGGAGCTGCGGGTTAATTCTGGGTGATCTGACTGCGATGCTTATCAGCCTGCTGCTGGTGAACAACGGAAGACTGACCATTATTCGCCTTCTCATGTACAGCTGCGGCCTTCTCATGCTCGCTCATTTCAGAAAATGACTTTGCTGTTTCGTTGGTAGCTCCGGGTTTAGCTTTCATCATTTTTTTATGCATTTCAGCCATGTCCTGGTGGGCAGCAGAATTGCTGTTTTGCATCATGTCATGGGACATTGCGGCCTGATCGTGACTGCTCATATCCATCATTGTCATGCTGTCTCCCTGAATTGCACTTTTTTCAGCAGATGACTGCATCTGGTGGGCAGGTGCCTGTGCATTATTTACCTGGTCATGCATGTTCATTGTCTCTGCAGCCATGGCAGATGAAGCGGCAGCCATAATGGCAACAAATGATACGAGAATCTTTTTCATGGTTGGGTCTCCGGTGTTTACATACCCAAACAATCAATGGCTTATAACAGAGAAAGCAGTTGATCTCAGGGCGGGTTAATCATCACTCCAGGAACCAGGTGATTGTGTTATCACGCTGCTCCTGATTTATGAATAATTATAAAAAACCGCCTCTGTTTATCGCGTGACTGAATGATGACAATTTTGTCACCTTCCAGGTTTCTCCTGAACAACGGGATTAATCCATTAACAGGCGCACTTTGAACACAATTTCACGCCCCTGCTGTTCTGCTGACAGCTCGCCGCCGTGAGCATGAATGATCGACCTTGTAATTGATAATCCCAGCCCCGCGCCTTCCGTGTTGTAGAACCTTGATGAGTCTGCGCGATAGAACCGGTCAAACAAACGTTCCAGATTAGCGGGAACCTGGCCGGACATCGTATTCGTAATCATCACGTTCACACAGTCACTGTCACGCTCAAGGTGTATCGCTGTACAGGTGTTATCGGGAGAATACTTGATTGCATTGGAAAGCAGGTTACTGAAAGCACGTCGGAGCATATCGCTGTCTCCGGCAACAACGCCCTCTCCTTCAACCGTGATTGTCTTTCCTGTTTCGTCTGCCAGGGGCTCGAACAACTCACGTAATTCATTCAGTTCGGCTGCCAGATCCACATCATGTTTATCCAGCCGCAGCAGACCATGCTCTGAACGTGCCAGAAAAAGCATGTCACTGGTCATTCGTGACAACCTTTTCAGTTCTTCCAGGTTAGCGAATAAAATTTCGCGGTAATGCGAAACATCCCTTTCCTTAGCCAGTGCAAACTGCGTCTGCATCATCAGATTACTGACTGGTGTGCGCAGCTCATGCGCGATGTCAGACGAGAAATCTGACAGTTTCCGGAATGCCCCCTCCAGGCGATCAAACATATTATTGAACTCCTGCATGGTCTCAGAGATTTCCGGCGGAGCCAGATCGGGATTTAGACGCTGATCCAGGCTGTGTACGGTCATGGAGGAAGCCAGACTGGTCATTTCCCGTAGCGGTTTCAGACCAATACGTGTGGTCAGCCAGCCCAGAAAAACAGAAATAAAGACCAGACCGATATTGAACCAGAACAGCCAGGTACTGAGTTTGTCCATAAACAGGGTGTGATACCCAGTATCCGTGGCAACCGTAATGATGACATGTTTGCTTTTACCCTGTTCCGGCGTCACGGCAACCCGCCGCGAGATACTGCGGTACACGGTGTTATTTTCTTCCGTCTGGATCATATAGTCGAGAATATCACCCGACTTATTAAGCAGGACCGCTGGAACAACAGAATTTTTGGCATAGAGTTCAACAATTTTTTCATTTTCCATGTTTTTTATAGAAATGAATAAGCCATTGTGCCCCACCATCGCATCGTTTATTTTTTCTGATAATGACTTAATATCCGTTTTGTTCCTGAACGTCTCTGTTTTAAGAAACTCTTCGGTGAGCTGAAGTTTACCTGTCAGAAAATCGCGGTCCTGATTATCGAAATAGCCATTAAGGGTGCTAATCAGGATAAAACTTGATAACCACCATACCGTAAGCATCACCGCAGAAAAAATCAGGCTCAGGCGTGTGGTCAGGGAAATTTTGAACCTCACTCTTCTCTGATCTCCAGGACATATCCGGCACCGCGAACGGTATGGATCAGTTTTGGCTCAAAGTCATCATCAATTTTACTTCTCAGACGTCTCACGGCGACATCAATCACATTCGTATCACTGTCAAAATTCATGTTCCAGACCAGGGACGAGATAAGACTCCTGGGTAACACTTCTCCGGTGCGTTGCAGCAGCAACTCAAGCAGAACGTATTCTTTACCGGTGAGATGGATCTTCTTCCCCGAACGGATCACGGTCCGGCGCACCATATCAACGGTCATATCGGCGATGGTGCAGACTGTTGCGGCCTGCGAGCGTGCCCGGCGCAGTAGGGTTCTTACACGTGCAACCAGCTCCGTAAAATCAAAGGGCTTAATCAGGTAGTCATCTGCGCCAAGCTCCAGTCCTTTCACTTTGTCCCGCACGTTGTCCTTTGCGGTTAAAAACAGGACCGGTTCTTCGTGCCCGGACTCCCTCAGTGCGCTGATGATTTGCCACCCGTCGAGGAAAGGCAGCATCACGTCCAGTATTATCAAATCATACTGTCCCTTCGACGCGGCCCCGAGACCATCGCGGCCATTATTAAAGAGATCGGCCTGATAGCCTTCCTCAACCAGTCCCTGCTGCAGGTAACGACCTGTTTTTTGTTCGTCTTCAACGATTAAAATACGCTGCATGGTCAACTCGCTGATATGAAAGTAAAAATCTCACGCATGAGCTTTGGCTGTCCCCTAGCTGACCTGAGACGGAGCAAGCATTCCGAGCCACGCTACGGCGCCCAGAATGATAATCGCAACAACGAATTCTGTCAGGATGCTGTTTCGCATCAGGGCAACGCTGCGATCATAATTCCCTTCCCTGACCATAACTTCAAGCCGGGGACCCAGGTGAAACCGGTTTGCTGCAGCCAGAAGAAGCATCAGAACAAACAGAGCCGTCTTGGCAAGCAATATCCTCCCCCAGGAACTGTTGAATAAGGGAGTTAAGTTACCCTCAGCAATATACAGATAGTTGACCAGCGCACTCAGGATCAGGGCTACAACAATCACCGTTCCTGCCGTGGCAAATTTTGCCAGGGAGTCAGATATCACAATGACGCTCTGTGCATTATGCTCGTTTCTGCGCATCAGCAGGATAGCAAATGCAACCAGAGCACCTGTCCAGGCACCTGCAGCGCCGAGATGGGTCAGATCGCTCAGTAAATGGAGATAGTAATGCAGACCGTCATGCATAACGGCGTGTCCTCCCCAGGCAAGTGTAGCCAGCGCCACGCCCCCACTCATCGTCATCAGCAGGCAGGACAATACTCTCTTATTAGTGTAAAGGAACAAAGCACCGAGTGTGGTAAACAGGGCACAGAGCCTGACAATCCAGCTAATACCCACATCAGTTTCTTCTATCACCATCTCGATAACATGGATGGATAATTCTCTGAGGTCAGTTACTCCACTCATGGCATTAGATACCAGGAGCATATTAATGCCAGTAAGAATGATGCCTGTAACAACAGCAAAAGTTATAAACGACCTGAAATTAGTCAGGTTATAGGTTTCATGTCTGACACCGCTTATTCCATATATCTGAAAAAATGGCAATCCAAATATTACCATCAAATCCAGATAAAGAAGAAAACGAATAACAATCATAATCAGGTCGTTCATAATATTACTTCACTGTAAAGGTGTAATTACCGGTAATAAGGTGCGTATCTGAAGAAACCGCGCGCCAGTCAACACGATAAGTGCCAGCGGGTAAAGGCTCTCGCGGAATAATGACCATCGATTTAGGGTCAGCGCCTGGCGCCACTTTTGCCGCGACCGGCATCGGAGAATGTGATGACATGCCTTTCATACCCGTCATCGTTAATTTTGCACCTGAGAATTTCACGGTCAGATTTTCCGAGAAATTAAGCTGAATCTTTTCCGGGGCCGCTACGGCTGAATCAGCCTGTGGCACAGAGCTTTTTAATTCCGGATGGGCCATAGCAGAGAAAGCAACGCCCATAACGAGGCCACCTGTAAGAATGGCTTTATTTAAAATCGACATTTTATTTACCTGTTTAGTTGAGTGTTTTATATCAGTGCGTTAAAACCAGATTCTGGCTCCCGCCAGGAATACTACCTGATGGTCTTTCTCACCTTCTCTTTTCGCCATATCGGATGTTTTCCCGTAAAGTTGATTCCAGGAAACGCCTATATAGGGTGCAAACTCACGGCGTATTTCATAGCGCAGCCGGAGCCCCAGCTCTGTGTCAGTCAGTCCCCTGCCGCGACCCCGCGATTCATCATCCTGACTGTAGAAATTCACCTCATAGGATGGCTGGAGTATGAGCCGGTTAGTCAGTAAAACGTCGTATTCTCCTCCCAGACGAAGGGCTGCTTTTCCGCCATTACTGACAAAACCCGTAATTTCAGACTCAAAATTATAGAGTGCCAGCCCCTGAAAACCGACAGCAGCCCAGGTCCGGGCAGAAGCAGGTCTGAAATCCTGCCTGACACCCGCAACCAAATCCCACCATGGGCCAACCGCATGTCCCCAGAGTAACTGCGCTTCAGCCGCCTCCGTTTCCCCATTGCTTCGTTCACCTTCACTCTTTAGCCAAATCCGATCTGTGTCGCCTCCAATCCAGCTGTTAACACTCCAGCTGAAATTGTTGGTGTTATCCGACCGTTGCCATTCCAGTTGATCCAGCAGAACCAGATAATTAATCGCACTGTCGTGAATCGCATGCCCCTGTAAATTGCCGAATGCAGCCTTCCGGTCGGCATCGGTAACAGGCGGAATTGGCGTTCTGCTCTCAGTTACAATGGGCTCCATTGACGTCATCTCAGTGAAATTCTCATCTGCTGGCATCTGCATGGCAGACATGTCGTGCCCGGCGTGGGGATCTGCAGAGACGGAGCCCGCCGCAATAGAAAGCTGTGAGGTAAACAAACCGGCGACCAGAACAGGTATGGCCTTCAAATTTCTCTTCATTCGCATCATTCCTCCACCCGGACTTCACGAAACATTCCCATTTCCATGTGATAGAGCAAATGGCAGTGATACGCCCAGCGGCCAAGCGCATCTGCTGTCACTCTGTAACTGCGTTTTGTACCAGGGGGAACATCTATTGTGTGTTTACGAACCATGAAATTACCGTTTTCATCTTCCAGATCGCTCCACATACCATGCAGGTGAATGGGGTGAGTCATCATGGTATCGTTGATCAGCGTGATCCTGAGCCGCTCACCGTATTTCAGCAGCACCGGTGCGGCATCTGAAAACTTGATTCCGTTAAATGACCAGGCAAACTTTTCCATGTGGCCGGTTAAATGCAGTTCTATGGTACGGCCAGGTTCACGTCCGTCAGGATCCTCAAAGCGGCTTTTCAAATCCGCGTACGTGAGAACCTTTCTTCCGTTATTTCGAAGACCAATACCCGGATCATTTAATTTCGGAGAGACGCTCATCGCCTGCATATCAACCAGTGGGTTATCCGTTTCTGACGCAGGATGACTTTGCATACCCGGCATTCCGGCCATCCGGGAATGATCCATACCGGCCATGCTGCTGTGATCCATGGGCGCGGAGGATGTCCCGCTATCCGGAAGGTCAGCACCGTCCATAGACATCATCTCTCCGCTGTTATCCATGCCTCCCATCTGGCTGTGGTCCATTCCTGCCATATCATGTCCCATTCCCCCCATACCCATATCTTCCATGGTCAACAGAGGACGGGGATCGAGGGGGGAACGGCAGCACTTAACCCCTCTCTCGTGGCCAGTGTCCCTCGAGCGTAACCGGTCCTGTCCATGGATTGTGCGAAGATGGTATAGGCCTCACCCTGAGGCTCCACAATGACATCATAGGTTTCGGCAACGGCAATCCTGAATTCGTCAACGGTAACCGGGTTTACATACTGGCCATCTGCAGCCACGACCGTCATTTTCAGCCCGGGGATACGGATATCGAAATAGGTCATTGCCGAGCCGTTGATAAACCGTAAGCGTATCTTTTCACCGGGACGGAACAGTCCGGTCCAGTTTTTCAGCGGGGCCTGCCCGTTCATGAGATAGGTGTAGGTGTAGCCACTGACATCCGCGAGGTCAGTCGGATTCATTTTCATTTCAGCCCACATTTTCCGATCGGCAATGGTGGCTGACAGCCCCCTGGTATTCACGTCGCGGAAAAAAGAGCCAACGGTTGGTTTATTGAAATTGTAGTAATCCGACTGTTTTTTTAATTTTTTCAGCAGGCTGTGAGGATTTTCATCGGTCCAGTCAGACAACATGACCACATGCTCACGATCGTAAGTAAACGGTTCTGGCTCCCCGGCATCGATGATAATGGCACCGTATACCCCCTCCTGTTCCTGCAGACCGGAATGGCTGTGGTACCAGTAAGTCCCGTTCTGCTTAACCTTAAAGGTGTAAACGTAGGTATCATCAGGCTCTATGCCCATAAAACTCAGCCCCGGAACACCATCCATATTGGCCGGAAGAATAATGCCGTGCCAGTGAATGGACGTCTGTTCATTAAGACGGTTTTTGACCTTCAGGGTAATGGTGTCACCTTCTTTCCAGCGAAGAACGGGCCCCGGCAGGCCTCCATTGATTGTTTTGGCCTGACGCTCACTGCCCGTGATATTGACGGCCGTTTCACCAATGGTCAGGTCAAACTGAGTACCCTGCAGGGATGCGGCAACTGGCAGGCTCAGACTGGAACGCGCATTGAAACTCCATACGCCAAGACTTCCGGCTACGCCAGAGAGGGTTAACCCCTTCAGGAAAGTTCGTCGAGACGTTTTCAACAGCATGCGTATTCCCTTATTTAAAGTATGGTTACTGACAGAATTCGAGAACCGATTTAAATTAAATTACTGGTTCATCCACTTACAATAAAATGAATCTAGCACACCTTAAGAAACAAATTCATTACAATCGTGTAATGTACATAGCTGTATTACATTTACGTCATCTTCCCCACAGGTTGATTATTTTTATATATGATCATAAGGACATCTTTTATGTACCTCAGAAGGTAATTACACATGAATATATTAATCACGACCACTGCGTTTACAGCTTTATTTTGTGGGGCAGCTTTTGCTCAGTCCAGTGATATTGCCCATGAAGCACATCGATTTGTTAATAATGCCTCAGCCGTCAGTCATGTGAATTCCTCGACGCATGAAAACTTACCGGACAGGGTTAATAAAAACAACACGCCCTCATTCTCTGAAATGAATGAACATGAAAGGGCCATTGTTGCTCATTCATTTATGAACAACAGCGCGTCCTATGCGCATCAGAAAATGATTGAGGAACATAAAAAAATGCTGTCCGGCAGTGACGCAAATTCAAAGACCTCGTCTTCTTCTTTTAACGAACTGAATGCCGGAGAAAAAGCCGCTCTCGTGCATGAGCAGGTCAATAATGCCGGTGCGGAAGCACATCAGACGCAGGCAAGAAAGCTTCGCGGGCTGTATTCGACCAGGTAACTGCAGGCGGGTTAGTGCTTAGCGTCAGGTGCGCAGCAGGGCTTTACTGACGGGTTACGTAGCAGGACATGAGCCCCATATTGCTCTGCCGTAACCTGTTTCAGTCCCGTTAATCATCACCGTCGGGCTGGTCATACAGTTCCCAGAGCTTCAGGAGCAAACGGGAAACAAGATATGTTACAAAAATGACGACCATCAACGGTGCTCCCGATTAACTGACAGATGACACGCCTCCTGAAAACCCCTAGCATACGCCGCAGTGTTCATGCTAACGGCGAATTCCAGTAAATGTATTCTACCGATGTCGTAAAAGAAAATGCCTACCTTTCAGCCACCCGCTCGGGGCTGGAATCGAACGAGATCGCTACTCTTCAGCGCTCCTTGCCTTCCCGGTTTAATCTGCGGCATTTGAAAAAAAATGAATCATTAAAACTCGTACTGCAAAAGAAAGCGGGAAAATCACGTGTCGTGGCCTATAAATTTACGTCCGGTTCATTTAATTACACGGCGTATCGTATATCAGATAAAAAGTTCTATAACCTTTCCGATACTTCCGGGAAAGGCAGTCTCGATTATCCGTTACCGGCCACAGCAAGACTCAGTTCGCCTTTCAATCCTGCAAGACTTAACCCGGTATCGGGAAAAGTGAGTCCCCATAATGGCATTGATTATTCCATGCCCATGAACACGAAAATAGTCAGCGTCATCGACGGAAAAATCACCCGGGCCGAATACAACAGTACCATGGGATATTTTGTTGAAGTAACGGGAAAAGCCGGTGTTAAAACTCGCTATCTCCACCTCAATAAAATACTCGTTACTAAAGGGGCCAGGGTTACACGGGGAGGTGCTATTGCGTTATCCGGTAACAGCGGACGTTCATCCGGTCCTCATCTGCATTACGAGCTGGTCATCAATAACAACCCTGTTAACTCTCTGGCGTTCCGGGCAGCGGCACCCGCTGATAACAAACTCGAACAGCATGCCTTTGCGCATGCCAGAGACTACGAACGATACCTGGACTGATAACGGGACCGCGACGCGGCCCCGTCTGCCGGATTAATTTTTTTTATCGTTTTCACTTCCGTGATGTTGATGATCTCCATGCCCTCCGTGGCCGTGGAAAAGATGCATTAGCGGGCAGACCAGCAATAACAGATATGGCCAGTAACCTGCCACATGTGACCAGTGTTCGCGCAGGAGGGCAAATGCCGCGATCGCGGCGACAGCAATAAGCGCATAGGTGGTACTTTTCATACTGGACTCCTTCTGTTCGTAACTGACCCTTCACTCAGTGTTATTTCCCGAGCCTGACACTTTTCAGACGCAACGCATTCACAATGACGCTGACGGAGGAAAGAGCCATGGCCGCCGCCGCAATAACTGGCGACAGCAGTATTCCATACACAGGATAAAGCAGACCTGCAGCCACAGGCACGCCAAGTGCGTTGTAGATAAATGCAAAAAACAGATTCTGACGGATATTTTTCATGGTGATCTCTGACAGATGACGGGCCCTGTTCAGTATCATCAAGTCGCCTTTGAGAAGGGTGACTCCGGCACTTTCAATTGCCACATCTGTACCCGTTCCCATGGCTATTCCCACGTCAGCCGCTGCCAGCGCCGGGGCATCATTCACACCGTCTCCGGCCATCGCAACCACATGGCCAGACGCTTTCAGTCGGGTTATCACTGCTTTTTTGCCATCCGGCAGAATCCCGGCTTCAACCTCATCTATTCCCAGTTTCCGTGCGACTGCTTCAGCAGTAAGCTGGTTATCCCCGGTGAGCATAACAATGCGGATCCCCGCCTGACGCAAAGCTTTAAGCGCATCCGGCGTGGTTGCTTTCACGGGATCCGAGATAGCTATCAGGCCTGCAAGGTACCCATCTGTGGCCACATAGATAACGGTAGCGCCTTCCATCCGCAACTTATCCGCAACGGCCTTTTGATTATCAATAACGATACTGTTTTCCTGCATAGCCAGTTCATTACCAATAACAACCCGTTGACCTTCAACATCGCCTGAAACACCTTTCCCCGACGGAGCATTGAAATCACTGACTGCGGGTATCATGATCCCCCTGTGCTGGGCTGCCCGGACTACAGCCATACCCAGCGGATGCTGCGAGCCTTTTTCCACTGCGGCCGCTACACGTAAAAGAGATGCTTCCCCACCCGGATTGAGACTGATAATCCCTGTCACCGTAGGCGAACCTTCCGTGAGCGTGCCTGTTTTGTCGACAACCAGCGTGTCCACTTTTTCAAGACGCTCAAGGGCTTCGGCATTCCTGATTAACACCCCGGCCTGGGCTCCTTTGCCTACCCCCACCATTATCGACATCGGTGTGGCCAGCCCCAGTGCGCAGGGGCAGGCAATAATCAGGACCGACACAGCCGCAATCAGACCGTGCGCCATCCTGGGCTCGGGCCCCCAGACAGACCAGATCACGAAAGCAACAACCGCGATAAGTATCACCAGAGGAACAAACCAGCCTGAAACGCTGTCAGCCATTCTCTGGATGGGGGCACGCGAACGCTGTGCATCAGCGACCATCTGAACAATTCGTGAGAGCATCGTTTCATCACCGACTTTCTCTGCACGGATGATAAGACTCCCTGTCTGATTAATCGTCCCCCCAATGACAGGGTCATCCTTCGTTTTGGTAACCGGCATAGACTCCCCGGTCACCATCGATTCATCAACGGTTGTTTTGCCTTCGATCACGATACCGTCGACCGGAATACTCTCTCCAGGTCTGATGCGGAGCTTATCGCCAGGCAGGACATCTTCCGCATTAATATCCGTTTCATGACCGTCATGATCCAGCCGTCTGGCGGTTTTGGGGGCAAGGTTCAGAAGCGCAGTAATGGCGCCTGAGGTTTGTTCCCGTGCCCGCAGCTCAAGAACCTGTCCCAGCAGAACAAGCACTGTAATAACTGCTGCGGCTTCAAAATAAACGGCCACCAGGCCATCCATGTTTCTGAACGATGCAGGAAACCAGGAGGGGAAGACGGTTGCAATGACGCTGTAAACCCAGGCTACGCCGGTCCCCATTGCAACAAGGGTAAACATATTCAGGGAGCGGTTACGTAACGACATTCCGGCCCGGGCGAAGAATGGCCAGCCACACCACAACACGACAGGGGAGGCCAGAAGCAACTGCAGCCATGTGTTGTACTGTGGCGGTACTGTATTCCTCAAGTCGGGAAACAGATGAGATCCCATTTCGAGTACCAGAACCGGAAACGCCAGCAACAACCCCAGCCAGAAGCGTCTTGTCATGTCGTGAAGTTCATCACTCGGCCCCGTGGATGCCGTAGCTACGAGCGGCTCCAGTGCCATTCCACAGACAGGACAGCTTCCGGGACCACTGCGGCGTATCTCCGGGTGCATCGGACATGTCCACACACCTTCAGAATTCTCTTTTTCCGCCTGGTGGTGAGGCTGTTTTATCTGATCAGGGCTGACTTCGTGATGATCGTGGTGATGGTGATGGGAATGTTCACTGGCATCTTCGGTAAGATAACGATCGGGATGGGCTTTAAATTTACTCTCACAGCTGGCGGAGCAGAAATAAAGTTGATGGTCCTGGTATCGAATGCTGCTGTGCGCCCTGTCGGGCAGGATGGCCATCCCGCACACGGGATCTCTCACCTTATGCAATACGTGGCCCTCGTCCGGGGATAATGTCTGCTCAGAAGCAGTCTGGTTGTTGTGTTGCACTGCATTGTTATTTTTCACTGTAACTCTCCTTATGCATATCTGAAGCATTTTCTGTCTTCAGGGTATGTCATGGATGCGATTACCACGAATATCGCCGGCACAGGAGTGCCTGCTACCGGCGTCCCGTTATCAGCCGTTCCGCTGACTATTCGATTCGCTGGAAGACTTTTTTACTTCCATCCGGTGAGAATGCGATAACATCGTAAGCCTCTTTTCGGGCTCCCATCTCCATTCCAGGACTTCCTGCTGGCATACCGGGGGTGGCGAGACCGTATATACCCGAACCAGACTGCATTGCCTTATGTATCGTTGTCGCAGGCACATGGCCTTCAATGATCAAATTACCGGCAACCGCGGTATGACAACTTCGTAGTCCTGCAGGAATAGCATGCTTTTCTTTCTGGGCTGACAGCGCCTGATCATTCATGACGTGAGTTCGTACTTCGAACCCGTCTTTTTCCATCGCTTTGCCCCACAGGGAACAACAGCCACAGTTTTCAGATTTGTACATATCAATGACTTTTTCACTCGCCATCGCGGGTAGTGAAAGGCCGAGAGCCAGCGCCATTAGAACCACTTTTTTCATACTCACCTCTGTATATTATCGATATAAACCCTGACGTCAGGGTGAATCAGTAAAGAAGGACACCCACAGGGGGTGCCCTTTCAGGTTCAGGACACGCTTTTTTTATGTCTGCGCAGCCAGATTAATTTGTAGGCGGCAGGAATAATGAACAGGGACAGCAGCGGAGCCGTGATCATCCCACCAATCATGGGTGCCGCGATACGGCTCATGACTTCTGAACCTGCACCGGTTCCCCAGAGTATTGGCAGCAGACCCGCAATGATCACCGCCACGGTCATGGCTTTCGGCCGGACACGCAGTACGGCACCATGATAGAGGGCTTCATCAAGGCCTTCCGGTGTGAACGTCTCTTTACGGGACAATTCCGGGTGCGCGTCAATGGCATGACGCAGATACATCAGCATGACCACGCCAAACTCTGCTGCCACCCCGGCCAGAGCGATAAACCCCGTTCCGGTTGCGACAGACATATGGAAGCCCTGCCAGTACAGGAACCATATCCCGCCAACCAGGGCGAACGGCAGGCTCATCAGGATCAGCAGGGCTTCATCAACCCGGCGGAATGCCAGATACAACAGGATGAAGATGATCATCACCGTCATCGGCACCATCAGCTTCAGTTTCTTGTTGGCATGCTCAAGCAGTTCAAACTGTCCGGAGAATGACACGCTGGTACCCGGTCTCAGTTTCACTTTCTGACTGATCGCCGTTTTAATGTCATTAACCACCGACACCATATCCCTGCCGCGCGCGTCAATGTAAATCCAGCTGGCTGGACGGGCATTTTCCGTTTTCAGCATAGTCGGCCCGGAAACGACCTTAATATCCGCAACATCGCCCAGCGTGATCTGCTGCTTCATCGGGGTCAGGATCGGCATCTGTTTCAGGGCCTGCGGGCTGTTCCGGTAATCCTGCGGATAGCGGATATTAATCGGGTACCGGGCCACGCCTTCAACCGTTTCCCCTACCGTCGCGCCGCCGATGGCTGATGAGATGAACAGCTGCACATCGCCCACCGTCATTCCGTAGCGGGAGGCTTTTTCCCGGTTGATATCCACATCAATGTAGCGCCCGCCTTCCAGTCGCTCTGCGAGAGCAGACACTACGCCGGGTACGGTTTTGGCGACCGCTTCGATACTCTGCGCCGTTGCATCGATATCGGACAGAACCGTTCCGGACACCTTGATACCTATCGGGCTTTTGATCCCGGTTGAGAGCATATCAATACGGTTACGGATTGGCGGCACCCAGAGGTTTGCCAGCCCCGGTAAACGGACGGTCCTGTCGAGTTCTTCAATAATCTTGTCAATCGTCATGCCTGGACGCCACTGATCCTCAGGTTTGAGCTGGATCGTGGTTTCAACCATTTCGAGCGGTGCGGAATCCGTGGCGGTCTCTGCTTTACCGGTCTTGCCAAATACAGAGGCCACTTCAGGAACGCTTTTGATTAACTTGTCCGTCGTCTGCAGGAGCGCTGCAGCTTCAGCCGGAGAGACACCCGGCAGGGTCGACGGCATATACAACAGGTCGCCCTCGTTAATCTTCGGCAGAAACTCACCGCCCACCTGGCTCAGCGGCCAGATAACGGTGAAAATGGACAAGGCCGCAACCAGCAGGGTTGTTTTTGGCCAGTGGAGAACCCACAACAGCAATGGATGATACGCTTTGATCAGTACCCGGTTCAGGGGGTTACTGGTCTCTGCAGGAATTTTCCCCCGGATCCAGAATCCCATCAGAATCGGAATGACGATGATGGCCAGCGCGGCCGCGCCCGCCATGGAGTACGTTTTCGTGAATGCCAGCGGGCCAAACAGACGTCCTTCCTGACCTTCCAGGGTAAAGATAGGAATAAAGGACAGGGTGATGATCAGCAGGCTGATAAACAGTGCGGGTCCCACTTCAACGGAGGCATCGGTAATCACCTTCCAGCGGGTGGCGTTGTCAATCTGCTCACCCGGATGCTGATGATCCCACTCCTCAAGCCGCTTATGCGCATTCTCAATCATCACAATGGCGGCATCCACCATCGCACCGACGGCAATCGCTATCCCTCCCAGCGACATGATATTGGCGTTCAGTCCCTGGAAGTGCATGACGATAAAGGCGATACACAGACCAAGCGGCAGAGAGATAATCGCCACCAGGGCAGAACGTACGTGCCACAGGAACAGGGCACAGACGATGGCCACCACGATAAACTCTTCCAGAAGTTTGGAACTGAGGTTATCAATCGCCCGGTCGATGAGCTGGCTGCGATCGTAGGTGGTCACGATTTCAACGCCTTCCGGCAGGCTGGCCTTCAGCGTCTCAAGTTTATCCCTCACTGCCGTGATAACGTCGCGTGCATTTTTACCCGACCGCAGGATCACCACGCCGCCAGCGACTTCGCCCTGGCCGTTCAGCTCGGCAATACCACGCCGCATTTCAGGCCCGGTCTGCACGCGGGCAACATCCCGCAGATAAACCGGCACGCCGTTCTCGCCTGTTTTCAGGACGATGTTATTAAAATCATCAATGCTCTGAAGATAACCGCTGGCACGGACCATATACTCAGCTTCGGCCATTTCAACGGATGAGCCACCGGCCTCCTGGTTAGACGATTCAAGGGCCTGTTTCACTTCGGGCAGGCTGATACCATACTGAGACAATTTTACCGGATTGACCTGAATCTGGTACTGTTTCACCACGCCGCCAACCGAAGCGACCTCAGCCACGTTCGGGATGGTTTTCAGCTCAAATTTCAGGAACCAGTCCTGCAGAGAACGCAGTTCTGAAAGGTCGTGTTTTCCGCTGCGATCGACAAGGGCATATTCAAATATCCAGCCCACCCCCGTGGCGTCCGGACCGATTTCAGAACTCACACCGGCGGGCAGTTTTCCCTGTACCTGGTTCAGGTACTCCAGCACGCGGGAACGGGCCCAGTACAGATCGGTGCCGTCTTCAAAAATGACATACACATACGAATCACCGAACTGTGAAAAACCACGCACGGTTTTTGCGCCAGGCACGGACAGCATGGTGGTGGTAAGTGGATAGGTGACCTGGTTTTCTACAATCTGCGGGGCCTGGCCGGGATAGCTGGTTTTGATAATGACCTGCACATCTGACAGGTCAGGCAAGGCATCGACAGGCGTGTTAATAATCGTCCATGTGCCCCAGATGCTGAGAAACAGGGCCCCCATCATGACCAGGAAACGGTTGGCGACAGAGCGCCGGATAATCCATTCAATCATCGTCGTCTCCTCAGTGCCCTGAATGCATATTTACAGGCTGGTCAGACATTGCTGGCATACTGCTTTCTGTTTTTTCAGGGTGGCGCATACGTTCCAGTGCGCCCGTAATATTGGCTTCAGAGTCAATGAGGAACAGGCCACTGACCACCACGGTATCGCCTTCATTCAGGCCGGAGCCGATGCCGGACTGTTGCTGTGACTCATGCAGAACGTGGATCTGTTTCGGCACAAACTTGCCTTCATCATCAACAGTAATCACGCGCTGTTCTTTGCCGGTATCGATAACGGCCTGGCTTGGTATCAGCAGCATCTCCTGGCTTCTGGTATTCAGTTTCAGATAGGCATTCATGCCCGGCTTGAGAAACTCATCCTTATTAGAAACCTGGAGACGGACCTGAAGCGTACGGGTTGTCTGATCCACGCTGGGAAGAATATTCCATTTTTCGACATGGAATGTTTTATCCGGATAAGCCGGTACCGAAATTTCAAACTGCGACGTATCTTTCAGCAGATAGGCGATAGATTCTGGCACTGCAGCGCTGATCCAGACCGGGTCCATTCCCTGAATCTGAGCCACCACCTTATCTTTCGAAATATTCATGCCGGTGCGCAGGTCAAATGCAGTAATGACACCATCAATAGGTGCTTTAATGGTAAAACGGGTCTGAATGCTCCGGGTAGAACGCAGTCTCTGAATATCCTCTTCCGGCATACCTGCCAGGCGAAGCCGTTCCAGAACGCCTTTAATTTGCGTGGAAGTACCACCGGTGCTGGATAACAGAAGGAATTCACTCTGTGCTTCCACCCAGTCCGGAATGGTAATATCGATAAGTGGCGTCCCCTTCTTCACATGATCGCCAATCGTCATGGGGTAGACTTTTTCGACAAACCCGTCAGAACGCGCCTGCACAATAACAAACTGATACTCGTTATAGCTGACATTAGCCGGGATTGTCTGAGAATAATTCAGCATTCCTCGCGTGACTTTTTGCGTTTTTAATCCCAGATTCTGAACCTGGGTTGGGTCGATACGGATCCCGCCACTGCTTTTATCGCCACTGTCATCAGCATATTTTGGCACCAGGTCCATATCCATAAAGGGCGATTTTCCGGGTTTATCAAATTTGGTATCCGGTTTCATCGGGTCATACCAGAAAAGTACCTTTCGCTCCGGTGCCTTTTGTTCGGTTTGTACTGTTTTTTGTGATGAGTTTACATACTGCCAGGCAGTAACCGATATCAGCCCCCCTGCTATGAGGCTGCTGATAATTATTGCAGCATATTTTATCTTTAAAGAAGCCATACAATTTTCCGCTAAAAAATCAAAACACCTGGCATATGCGCCTGACGGTTAACTCACACATATACCTATGTGAATGTACAGGCGCACAGGATGTAATCGCTCCGGACAGCCAATCAGGACTGCGTCACGTTAATGCTTTTGAGTAAGGAGATATTGCCCTGCTGAATAAACGAGAAATCGACATGGTTGCCTGTTTTCAGGGCATTAATAGCATCGTCTGCATTAACAAAAGTAAAGCGCATGGTCATTGCAGGCCAGCCCACCGCTGGAATTGCTTCATGCGAAATGGTGATTTTCTTAGTATTCATATCAATGTCTTTAACGACACCGGTGCCCTTGATAACTTGCTGTACCGAAGCATCACTGGCAGTATTCATATCGCCATGCTGATGTGTTTCAGCATGAAGACCGGCAGAAAACATGACAGAGAAGGCACCAAATAAAACGGCTTTAAGTGAATTACGCATTTTAATTTCCTGATTAATTAAATAAATTTACTCTACCCAACCGCCACCCAGCGCGGTAAACAGATTAATTTCGTTAACCTGCCGGGAATAGGTAAGATCGAGAATGGTTTGCTGGGTAGCGAAGAGGGAACGTTCTGCATCCAGCACTTCGATGTAACTGACAGCACCACTTGCATACAATCCTCTGGCACGCTGGAGAGTTATCTGAAGTGAATCAAGATAACGCTGCTGTGACTCAAGTTGCTGGCTAAGGCTGTCGCGCAGCGCAAGCGTGTCGGAAACATCCTTAAAGGCTGACTGAATTTTTTGTTCGTAATTAACCACCGACTGTTGCTGGCGAATTTCAGCCAGCTTCAGATTGGCTTTATTCCTGCCAGCATTAAATATAGGAATTTCAATTTTAGGGATAAAATTCCACATTCCACTTCCTGACGTAAACAGGCTGGACAGCTCCGTACTGCTTGTGGAAAGACCACTGGTCAGGGTAATTGAGGGGAAAAAGGCCGCTCGCGCTGCGCCAATATTGGCATCAGCCGCTTTCAGCTGATATTCCGCTTCCATAATATCCGGTCGCTGCAGCAAAATTTGTGAAGACAGATTTGGTGGCAATTTTACTGGGGCTATCTCCCCGCCTTTCATCCCTTTTTCTGACGGAAGTGCGCGGTACGTTCCCAGCACCAGTTGCAGGGCATTGTTTGCCTGAGCCAGATCGCCTTCTCGTTTGGCTATTTCGGCGCGGGTACTTTCGATTTGTCCTCGCGCCTGTTCAAGTGCCAGAACGTTCGTACTCCCGGTCACGAGCTGCTGCTCAACGAAAGCATAGGACTGTTGATAATTTTTCAGCGTTTCCCGCGCAATACGAAGTTGTTCGTACGCCAGTTGCTGGCTGAAATAGCTTTGTGAAACGTTGGATACCAGCAGGATGTGTACGGCCCGACGGGCTTCTTCGCTGGCAAAGTAGTTCTGGCGATCAGCATCACTCATGTTCTTAAGTTTGCCGAAAAAATCGAGCTCATAGCTGAGCTCCAGTCTCGCGTCGTACTCCTGTGTGGTCGGCTTGTCACCTTTCAGACCACCGCTGTATGTTATCCCGGATGAGGCATTCAGCTGGGGATAACGATCTGCATCCGTGACGTTGAACTGGGCTCGGGCCTCTTCAACCTTCAGGGCAGCCATTCTCAAATCACGGTTATTAGTCAGAGCTTCACCGATCAACCGGGTAACCTGGGGATCGACAAAAAAGTTACGCCAGCCCGTATCCTGATAGCCATTTACCGCTGGCGTCAGGCTGTTATGGGACAGTGAAAACTGCTGGGGTACCGGTGCTGCGGGCCGCTGATATTCAGGCGCAAGCGACACGCAGCCTGCCAGGATGAATATCGTGCTAATGCTGAGTAATTTTAATTTGAACATAACGCTTCTCGTCCAGGCAGACCTGGTAAATGGTTCAAATGAAGTCCAGAGTATTGATAGGGGTACTTTACCTAACGCTCTCTGTTTGCCGGGTGACAGGATAATGACAATGTTGTCATTTTTGCTGTAATCCGTTGATAACGATCGTGGGCGCAATAGAATGACATTAGCAGCCAGCCGGGGAGCAAGATGAAAATATTGATCGTCGAAGACGAAATTAAAACAGGTGAATATCTCAGCAAAGGGCTTACAGAGGCAGGGTTCGTAGTGGATCACGCTGATAATGGTCTTACCGGATATCATCTCGCCATGACAGCCGAGTATGATTTAGTCATTCTGGATATCATGCTACCTGATGTGAACGGCTGGGATATCATCCGCATGCTGCGCACTGCCGGAAAGGGTATGCCGGTCTTACTGCTGACAGCCCTCGGCACGATCGAACATAGGGTCAAAGGACTGGAACTGGGTGCGGACGATTATCTGGTTAAACCCTTTGCGTTTGCCGAACTGCTCGCCCGGGTGAGAACCCTTCTGAGGCGGGGAAACACGATGATCACGGAAAGCCAGTTTAAGGTGGCTGACCTCTCGATTGATCTCGTATCCAGAAAAGTCAGTCGCGCCGGAAACCGCATTGTGCTCACCAGTAAAGAGTTCAGCCTGCTGGAATTCTTCATTCGCCATCAGGGAGAGGTTCTTCCCCGCTCCCTGATTGCCTCTCAGGTCTGGGACATGAATTTTGACAGCGACACTAATGCGATCGATGTCGCAGTAAAGCGACTCCGCGCTAAAATAGACAACGATTACGAGACAAAGCTGATCCAGACAGTCCGGGGCGTGGGCTACATGCTGGAGGTCCCGGATGCATAGCAAACCTTCCAGACGCCCTTTCTCACTCGCTCTGCGGCTGACCTTTTTTATCAGCCTGTCCACGATACTGGCTTTTATCGCATTCACCTGGTTTATGCTGCATTCTGTTGAAAATCATTTTGCCGAGCAGGATGTCAGCGATCTTCAACAAATCAGCACCACACTGAACCGTATACTGCAGTCCCCGGTGGATCCGGATGATAAAAAAATAAGCAAAATAAAGGAATCAATTGCCAGCTACCGCAACGTTGCCCTTTTGCTCCTCAATCCCAGGGGGGAAGTGCTCTTTAGCTCAGCTCAGGGGGCGGCACTACGCCCGGCAGTGAATTCAGCAGATTTTAGCGAGCACAGCCGCGCACGGGATGTCTTTCTCTGGACGGTGGAGGATCCTGCGGGACCGATGGATACCGGGTCCGAAATGAAGATGGAAACATACAGGATTATCGCCTCCTCTGGTCAGGCGATATTTCAGGGCAAACAGCAGAACTATGTCATGCTGACTGGCCTATCCATTAATTTCCATCTCCATTACCTCGATGCGCTGAAAAAGAACCTGATTGCGATTGCCGTCGTGATAAGCCTGTTGATTGTTCTGATCATTCGAATCGCTGTCCGTCAGGGGCACCTGCCCCTTCGTAATGTCAGCAATGCCATTAAAAACATCACCTCCGAGAATCTTGATGCGCGACTGGAACCGACACGCGTTCCCATTGAGCTGGAGCAACTGGTTATCTCGTTCAATCATATGATTGGAAAGATTGAGGATGTCTTTACCCGCCAGGCCAATTTCTCTGCCGATATCGCGCATGAGATCAGAACGCCCATCACCAATCTGGTGACGCAGACTGAAATCGCACTGAGTCAGGATCGAACACAGAGGGAACTTGAGGATGTCCTCTATTCCAGTCTTGAAGAGTATAACCGGATGACCAAAATGGTCAGCGATATGCTGTTCCTGGCACAGGCAGATAATAATCAGCTGATACCTGACAGGGTCATGTTTGACCTCAGAGCGGAAGTCATGAAAGTCTTCGAGTTTTTCGAAGCCTGGGCCGAAGAACGCAATATCACGCTCAAATTTAACGGGATGCCCTGCCTGGTTGAGGGAGATCCACAAATGTTCAGAAGGGCGATCAATAATCTGTTATCCAATGCCCTGCGTTATACCCCGGAGGGACAGGCAATCACCGTCTCAATAAGAGAGCAGGAGAGCTTTTTTGACCTTGTGATTGAAAATCCGGGGAAACCAATCCCTGAAGAGCATTTATCAAGGTTGTTTGACCGTTTTTATCGGGTGGATCCGTCCAGACAACGAAAAGGAGAAGGCAGCGGCATCGGCCTTGCGATTGTGAAGTCAATCGTGGAAGCACATCACGGAAGAGTGCAGGTGGAATCGGACGTACACTCAACGCGTTTTATCTTATCCGTGCCCAGACTGGAGAAAATGATTCCGGACACCCAGTGCTGGGAATAAAGATTTAAATGACAAAGATGTCATTAGCCTGTCATGCAGCAAACAGAAGCCATTCGATATAATTAGTGCAACTTATCAGGAAGGCTGGATTGCTTTATCAATATCCGGCGTCAGTGGACGCCAGGAAATGAATATCCAGTCCCCTCCCGGAGAAATAAACACTTCCGAACCTGTTTCAGTTATGGAACTGAAAACACCGGTTGTACTCCCCCGGACATCACTAATTAAGAAATGGAGAGTTATCATGAAAAATATCGTATTAGCATCCTTGCTGGGCTTTGGCTTAATTTCTTCGGCCTGGGCCACTGAAACCGTGAATATCCATGAGCGGGTCAACAATGCACAGGCACCTGCTCACCAGATGCAGTCTGCTGCGGCTCCTGTCGGGATCCAGGGGACTGCACCTCGTATGGCCGGTATGGACCAGCATGAACAGGCCATTATTGCTCATGAAACCATGACGAACGGGTCGGCGGATGCGCACCAGAAAATGGTGGAAAGTCATCAGAGGATGATGGGAAGTCAGACCGTTTCCCCTACCGGGCCGTCGAAGTCATTAGCGGCAATGAATGAGCATGAAAGAGCTGCAGTTGCCCATGAATTTATGAATAACGGTCAGTCTGGCCCACATCAGGCCATGGCCGAAGCGCATCGTCGCATGCTCAGTGCAGGCTGACGGCGAGGGAAGTATCTGTGCTGTCCTTATTTCCTTGATAGATTTTTCCGTAACCGGATATATGGCAACATCTTTGCCCCCTACAGGGGGCATTTTTATCAGATTCTGCTACAGTTAACGGGCATCAACGCTAAAAGGATATTTTTTATGAAAGCCAGAAACACTTTATTTGCAGTATTAATGTTATCCCTGCCAGCGATTTCAGCAGAACATTCAGAAATGAAAATGACTGATATGTCTACCTCGGCTTCGTCACAGGAATATATGGCTGGCATGAAAGACATGCATGACAAAATGATGGCTGCCGTAAATGAGTCCGATCCCGACAAGGCTTTTGCGAAAGGCATGGTAGCGCACCATGAAGGGGCAATAGCAATGGCTGAGACCGAGCTCAAATACGGAAAAGATCCGAAAATGAGAAAGCTCGCGCAGGACATCATTAAAGCTCAAAAAGGTGAAATTGAGCAGATGAATAAATGGCTTGATAGTCAAAAGTAAACATTGTAGAAATGTCACGACAAGCGTGATTTTACATCGTTCCTGGGCGCGGGAGTCGGTTAATCTTTATATAATTCAAACCCGATTAATTTCGGGTTTTTACTACTCTGTACTCCGGTCCTTTGTTGAGGACCGGAATATATGCACCTGAGATGCTTATTTAATACATTATCTCGTCATGGATACAATGTCGCTCAGGATCTCAACCAGCTCGCTTCTCTCCTGCGTTCCGTCATGATAGGTTGATCTTGAGATGATTCTTTCTGATGTCATCTGAGGCCAGAATTTATCTAGTACATTATCGGGTTTCATTCCCACAGCCCGGCCGATTATTTTTTTAGCGTCACAGGTGTCCGTAAACGTGACGGCTACACCAGTAATTTCCTCGATAAGATCCGGGCACAGATAGTTTTCTATCTCACGTTTGCGCGTAGCGAAAAATACCTTACCGGCCTCCTCTACTTCTTTTTTACGCTTCTGGATGGACAGAACCTGTGCAGGGTCTCCCCCAATATCGGAGTCCAGAAATACGCACCAGGGAAGCCCCAGATCTTTGGCCAGATTCAATGTAACCCAGTGTTTGACGCTACCACACCCTCCTATGAGGACTGGCACTATTTTCACGTCCTCCAGAGAGGCTGGCAGCGCACCTGACTGTTTTAATGAACTGGCCGCATGCCTCAGGAAAGTAACATCCGACTTTCCCTCTACCAGAACAATCCCCTGCGCCCTTTCCATACCGGTCTCTGGCAGCACCCCCAGGCTTTCAGTGGCTTCCTTCAGCACTGCGTCATCCGGCATTTTTACTACGGGTTCACCCGCCTCATTTCGGGTAACATAACGTACGCCTTCGACAGGGATTAATCCGGCCAGCGCCGGGACATGGGTGGTGACGATAATCTGACGGTGCGGCTGGCCTGCCAGTGCCAGTAACGCTTTCATCAGCATCATCTGATAGTTCGGATGCTGTGACGTTTCAGGCTCCTCTATGGCATAAATCACATTTCTGGGCGTCCCCGCGACATTCTTTTCAGCCTCAGCCCGAAAAAAATTCAACAGGATAAGCCTCCTTATCCCGCTGCCGCGCTTATTGATGGGGATGCCATTTTCCCCGTCCAGGGTGAAATTGAAGGTCCACTTGGGTTTCTCCTTAAATCGTGGAGTCAGTTCACTGGCGAGTTCGGGGGCCATTTCACGTAATTTATCCAGCGTTCTCTGTGCGACATCCAGGACGCTGTCCTGAATCTCATTTTCCAGCGCTGTAATTTTGTCCTGCAGCGCAGCCTGAGCGTCTTTTACGGCCTGCTGTAAGGGGTTTTTAGCTTCGGAATCCCCGTCGCTGCTTTCCCTGTCGGCTTTGAAAATCGCATACGTGGGCAGCAAATCGAGGATCTTACCCCATAATGATTTTGTGTCGGTTCCGAACTCTTTATCGACATCCAGCATAATTTCCGAACAGGTATAGGGGGCTGCGGCTTCCCTGATGGCCTGACGCCATAACGATGCAGTGCGTTTATCCGCCACATTTTTTTCAACTTCTTTTCCCACCGCCTTGAGCTCAGAAATTTTCATGCCCAGTAAATTTCTCAGGGGCTCCTCATCCGGGTGGATGCAGCGGATGCAGGTCTGCTCCGGTTTTCCTGAGGTCGTTGCTTTAAACGTTTTGACGATTTCAAAATTGCCGTCCTCATTCAGCAGATGTTCTGAGGCGAGCGTGGTCTGCACCCTGTCGTCGATCATGATAAAATCGGGCAGGTCATCAAATTCACAGGCTATTTCAAAACGGCCGTCCCCTTCTCTTAGGCTGAAACAGTTCATGTCATTCTTGTCAGCCTTCATTCCTTCTGTTTCAAAAAAAATAGCCAGCGCTTCCAGAAGCGTTGATTTCCCAAAGTCATTACGACCGACAATACCCGTCATGCTTTCATCAATAATGATTTCAGTAGAGTTTCTGTAGCCTCTGAAGTTTTTCAGTTTTAATTTTCTGAGCCGCATATGAAGTCCTGTGTGTAAGAAAGCGTTTTGCTGCAACCTGAATACAAAATATATTTTCAAATGCCTGCCAACAAGCAGGGATAACCGTTATTCAGAATATCTTAACGACATTTCGGGATTATGATCTGGTCGCGCTTTCAGAACTTTACTGCCCCTCAAAACACCGGAAACTAACTTGTGGTTGGTTACATGGCAAAGTTAAAACTCCAGAATCACGGGTAATGATTTCAATGCTTATTATATTTTTTGGAATTGACTCATGAGCTTTATAATTTAAATGATAATAATAACCATTCTTTTATGCGTAATATTTGCTACTGACACTGATGAATTTAAAAGAAGATAGATTTTCATTTACGGATTATTTCCTAAATTCATCGATAATGTGATCGACATAAAATTTTCACTGAAGAATGAAGAGATAATTTAAGGCCGAGCGAAATAGCTCAAAATGGTGTATTTAACATAACAGAAGAAATGAAAGGCTCTATCGCAACCTGATACTTCAGGCCGCTAAGGGGTTAATCTTGTTGAAGAAAAATTAGACCGGGAAGCGCCAGGCGTCACCATTTCTCCCGCCTGGCTGGAAGTGAAGAATAATTGTGCATAGCTCCGTATTCGGGCTTTGCATCTGACAATGGTTCCCTGGATGAAAGTACGATCTCCACTCCAAGGACGCTGAACACCCTAAACAAACGCTCAAAACCCGCACTTGCAGGGTTGGCCTCTAGTCGGGCATAAGTTTGCTGTGTTATACCCAAACGTTCAGAAACATCTTTTTGCGTCAGTCCATTGGCTTTGCGAAAGCCGATTAAAACAGGACGTAACTGATTCAAAGTCTTCAAAGCGTATTGAGTGTTCATAAGTGACCTTCCGTATCGACGAGTTAACAAGCATAACGCAGGGATTTACAGCATATAGGCTGTAATGCTCATTAACAGACTATAGGCTGTAATACGAATCCTGCCAAGATGCGGCATCTTTCAAATACAAGGCCGTATTGGGTAAGCAGTACACCGTTATATAGCACCCCTTGCCCCTTTGCTGGAGAGGGACCCACGTGATCGCAGGTCTTTTAGACGTTGTTGCTAACCGGCATCATACACAGGTGGTAACCCCCAGGGAAACTCTATGAGTGATAATTTATTCCTGCCCCAGTCAAAATATAAAACCTTATCTAACTAGCTTTCTTAGTATTTTATAAATGAAGTGAAATTAGCGAAGAAGTTTTACATTGTAAAGTGAGCAAAAATATTTACCATTCAACTGGCAAAATTTACAATCTGCAGCCCTTAGCCTGAGAAAATGCACATTAACAGAATAATCATCAAGTCCGATAGAGGCATAACTTACGTCCTCAAAAATATCAGAAATAAATGAGTTGAAATTACAAAAATTAACTTCACTTAACATCTTGAACACCGCAGAAATATATCTATCATGCATTATCTTGACTTCGATAACCTTAGATAAACTTGAATGCGACTTACATTTGAAGAGATCAAAGAGAAAGTAAATCAGCATATTTTTATTGTCCGAAATCCATTTTAAAATTTTATTACGTGCACATGGTAATATATACACTGGATTTTTGAAAGGGTTTGAAACGTCAACCACAAGGGAACAATAACCATGAGGATTTATTCCACTTATAATTAAGTCACTAAGTCCTTTCACTGCATTCAAATAGTTATCAAAACAAACCTCATATAAACTGGTACTATGAACTGCACATTTAGATTCAAACAACCATCTATGACGCAGATAACCAATGCCTTTAGAGTGTATATCTTCAACAATACATTTGTGACAGTAACGAATGTTTGAGATGTTTACCAATGGATATGAATTAGTTATGTGAAAATTTTTCCGACAGGCATCTTCAACAGCGTTAAAATACCCGTAAACACCAGAAGATAACGACACTATATTGGAAGTTAGTATATAACCATTTCTAGTGGCAAGAATGTCATATATATCCTGCAAGCTATGCAATTTGTACATATCAATCAGTTCGAAACGAGGAAAGGCATCGTACCTTAGTGCGCCATGCTTTGATATTATGTTCCTGCAATTGGATAAGTTATACATTATCTGTGAACGCAGAAGAAAACTGTGCCACAATTCATTTTCGTAAACCATATAACTCCCTCTTATTTAATTAGTTCCATTTTTCTGAGAAGTATCATTGTCATTGGTAGTTTATCTCTGTATTTCAAAAGCCAGCCATGCCCTCCCAGTAAAGCATCTAGACTTGTAAGTGACATCGAGTACTGCCCCTGAGATAAAACATCATTTATTAATGATGATGAGATAATATCTCTCTCGCTCCAGTCTACTCTTTTATTTTTATAGCATCGTATTGTTTTAGGAAGACAGGAATTAAGCCAGTCACATTCATGTTTATTTAGCCAATAGAAACTTGCATAACAACTTTCTTTGACTAACTTTCGTGTTATAGAAACGGATTGATTATGTATAAATCTTAATATTTTCTGCTTATGACGCCGTCTTAAAGAATCTTTTTTACATTTTTTACGCCATGAGCATAAACCGTAACAAGATGAAATTACAGAGGATACAGCTCCTTCCGATAATGAGTTTTTCTCAGCTATGGATGCCAGACTAAACCCCCTTACAGCCATAGACTTGATAAGCAATTCAGTGAATATATTAATTTTTGTGTTTCGCTTAAACGCCCTCAGGTATTTTTTATAAATAAGTGTTTTAATGTAACATCTGCTGCGACTAAATTCCTTCCCAAGGTTGCTAACACTAGTATTATTTTCAACTATATGAAAACTGTATTTCTTATGACTTTTAAAGATTTCTTTCTTTTTATTAGTACGACTTCCTGCATACGTTGGCCAGCAAGTATTTAACAAACAATAACAAAGCAAAAGATGCTTTGTGGGATGCTGACAACATTTGTCTTTGAGTATAGGCTCCCAGTAATGATAATCAGTTAGGGATGTTGGTATAAGTCCCGATGAACCCTCCCCAAATAACTGGCACTTAGCATAAACATGTGCGTAGAATACATTTTTCTTTAAATTTCCATCCAATGATAATAAATTCAACTTTTTAAGTACATCCATGTAATTGGGGTGTGTAATATCTTTTCTTCTGATTATATTTAGGGACTCATAACAAAACTTAGCAAAATCGAAGTCTATCTCATTGCTAAGTTGTTCTGTATACGAAACAGGAGGCATCAGTCCAATACGTATGTGCGGTGAAGAAGGGACATGGATGCTTTCAAGCGCTACCGGATGCCGATGGCAGGTTGTAACCCCATGAAGCTGATGCGCCAGATGCCAATAAGTAACACCATAATGAAAAGTATCTTCACGAGCGCAAACCGGGCAAAACTTCAATAGTGTGCGCTGCCCTAGTGAAAAATTACTAAGGCGGCACAATCGATTAAGCCTGGCAGGGGTCGTGTTGAAATCCATAATTTCATTACGACTGATTGGTAGTGCCCAGGCAAAAAGAGGGAGTAAAGTCTGTTCATGCCAGAGCTGATCTGCACTTTCGGATGTATGAAGAGAAATAGCCTTTAATCCTGAATTGAGAATTGGATGGACGTTCATATCAGGTTTGTTGAAAATGATCGTTAACAGAGAAGATGGGGACATACCGTACACGGTAGTTGTCCGACAAAACCGGCTGAACAAGGATTCATCAGGCAAAACAGGCAACATTCTCATTTCCCACACCTCTCTTTGACCGTTACGAACTGTTACCTCATTACAATTTATTAAGTGGATCTATATTTATAAGCCCGCAACGCTGAAGAGCATCGTAGGTATTTTTCTTTTCAGCTGTTCTGTTGATAACAAGATCGTGGTCAAGAGACAGTATTTTCTCGTCGAAATTGCGCAAAACCTCGTCTATTTTTCCTACGAATTCCTTGTGCTGTGGCCTGTCTATATCCCCAGGGATCAAAGACTTTAGGGACTTCTCTGCCATGATTTTAGCCGAAGCATCACCCTCATTAGATGCAGAGAGCCATTTAGCTTCCTCATCTTCAGTCGCGGCCCCCGGGAGTGGAGTATCCTTATATTCCTCCGTATGACTCACGAGTACCGGTACAGAGGCCGACAAGACTGCGCCAGTGATGATTTCATTGCCGCTACCGATAACCTTTAATTGTGCCCCCCGATAAATCATCTGAGCCAATCCAATATTGCCTTTAGATAAAATGAATAATTTTTCGTTTAACTCATCATTTAATGGAGTTTCAACATTTGTCCATTGTAATGGCCATAAATAATGAATAAACGATTGCCAGTCTTGTGAATCGTATCTAACATTCTTAATTTTCATGTAACCACCAGACTCTGCCCGCCTGGCAATTCTCATTTTCTTTGTCAGCGTCTCGTCAAAAGGATGATTTCCACAAAAAACCATAGATACCCCCATGGAATCTACAATTTCATGTAAAAAATCAATCAACTTACTCTCACCCCCGGTTCTTGAAAATTTAAGCCTCTGCATTTCATCAATAACAAGGATACCCAAAAATGATGATTTAATTCTTTGTGCAATCTGGCGAGCCAGAGCACCATTTCTAATCTCAGGTGTAGTTCGTTCAATACCAATTGCATCATCTAATTTTTGTAAAATCTCTTCACAAAGGTCTCTCACACTTGAATTGTATGGACAATTAATCTTTACCCATACAATTTGCTTACTGAAGCCGGGAAAAACTCCTTTATAGCTGCTGTGTTCTATAATCTGAGGGAAATGATCCATGACTTGCTCAATCATGGTAGTTTTTCCAGAACCACTCATTCCAACTATCGTAATAGTTTCAGCCTGGGATTTAAAATATCCACTTTCTGGCTCAATATCAGGACGCTCATTTCCATAGTAATGAAGATATTGAATTGTTCCGCTTTTTAAAGGATTACGAGCTGCATAGCTTTCCCTAAGTGCCCGTAAGATCATCTTATAAGCCTGGATAAGATTGGTTTGAGGGCAACGGAATTTCTTTATACGTTCGACATACTGCTCTCTAACATTCGCCGGGGCAGTCCAGCGGATTTTTTCGTCAATTTCGGGGAAATAACTCATTTCCAGAAGTACTTCATCTTCCGTAAGCGCTTCAGGAAGTGCTTCAATTAAGGGATTGCCACGATACTCAGGTAACTCCTGTTCTTTATATATCGCTGAAACGCGCCGTATAAGATTCATTATTCTGCGTCCTCAGTCTTCTTCTTACCTTTTAACCATCTTTGTTTCTCCTCCCGGCCAGGCAAAAGCAGAACATTACTGGATGAAGGAAGTAGGGGTTCAGATCTTCCATTAGCAACATGAGTTCGCCCTAATGAATCAAGTTCATTTTTCCTGTTCTTTTTAATATCTTTACCATGTACCCGGCGAGATTCGTATATTTCATTTAATCTTTCGTTACCTTTCCTGTTAAATTCATCTTTATTATTGATATTGCTGAGCGAATCCAGAGTAAATAAATTAATTTCTTTTTGAGTATCTACCCAATCAGCCATTACATCTGTATCAAGATGAGCTTTCCCTTTAAATACATCTCTTTTCTTAAGTAGGTAATGTTTTTTGAAAATGCTATTTTTGTCAAATCTTACATATATATAATCTACGCAATTGTCATCTATTCTTGCTTCACAAGTGGTTCTTCCAAATACTCTGACACCTGATGCAATTTCAGGATCACATTCATAAAAAAGATTATTGTACTGAATCCCACCGGCGGTAATGTTAGCGTTCACAGGGATTAACAATCGTGCGATCACTTCGTCGGCCCCAACGGCTCTTGCGCTGAATCTCCCGTGCTTTAAGCTTATCATCCAACTATTTTTTGGTGATATTACGAGATCATTTTCAATCAGTAAGGGATTGATATAAGCCAGTTCCTCATACGTTCTCTGATTATGTGCAAGTATCTCCCGAATCAGTAAAGACGTGACCTCCTGAATCGTTAAACAAGCCCTGGATTGCGGTGTTGGCTCTCCTTTAACAATCTTTCCCCTTCGTGTTGTTCCAATAAGCCTATGAATAACCTCATCATTCAGAATGCCGAAACAGCGTTCAACAATGCTTTTTCTGTCGCCTCTACCGACTGGCGCAAACTCAAGTTTTGTCAGGGGGGTCATCTCTTCCTGAGGTTTAAGACCAATCATCTCCCCGTTGTCACACATCAATGTTAATGGAATGTGAGAACAAGGCCAATCATCATCAGTAATAGAGATTCCAAATAATCTACAATATTCTTTTTTTGGCATAAAGCAATTTGCTAACGCTTGTCGGGCGGCTCGCCATGAAGCATGGTATAAAGAAACATGAAGGCCAACAATCATTCTTGTTGCACGATCCACCACTGTATAAATAGTAGGACGCCCAATGACTTTTCGTCTGTTTAAACTCGAAATAAGATGTACATCAGCGACAGTTGAGTCTATTTCGAAAACATCACCCGGCAAAACAGTTGTATTAGCCACACTACCTAAAAGCGCCCGCATTTTGAGGTCTATTTCTTTTTTCGTGTTCTTCTTATTTATCGAGAAATCTTTAGTGAAGAGTTTTTTATTCCAGTATGAAAATTGTTTTAAAGAAGGAACATATGGAGCTCTATTTTCTAGGTTTGCTGTTTTAATTTCATCCCTAAAATACAAATCAATATGTCTCTCTAATGTTTTCTTTATCGTATCTCCGTTAACTTTATAATGATACGTAATGAGAGATTTTCTAATATTATTTATATCTCTTTCATTAAGAATGAAAACACGTGATCGTTCATTAGGTAATGCTCTGTTTTTTTTGGAATTCCCAAGTTTAATTTCATGTTTGATTCTACTTTTCCCAGCGGCGCCACAGTTCGAGAATGCGGGTAGCAATGCATAAATATCCTGCCCATGTCGCCAATACAACGCCAGAAGCGTTCTGATAGTATATTGTGATATTTTTTTATTTCTTGAGTAATCCATTAAAAGGTGCGACTTTTTATGTAATGCATAGTCGAACAGAAACATTCTGTCATCTACAAGATCTTTAATGATATTGTAATTTTCATCTCGCCTTCCTCTGTCTTTATCTGTTAATTCTTTCTCATCTACTAACATATATGAAGGATATATATAATCTTTACAAGTTATGCTATTTGATTCAATATAATATTTAAACATTGAAAATGAGAAAGGGATTGGCTTACCCGTTCTTTCTGATTTTATTTTAAACAAAATTAACAAATCGACCTTTCTGTCAAAATCCAAAACACGGTAAAGTCCCTCTGCAAGCAAATCAGTGCCTTGAGAGAGCCAGACTGAATTCCTAATAATATCCATTTGCGTTCAGTCCTATATAGTGGTCATTGGAAATTATCTTTATCAGACCGGTTTCGAGTATTGGATATGATAAATCAACATTTATCATTTTTAATCCAATCATTGCCTGCAATAACATCATCGCTTCTTGTGCATCTACCCCAAAGATTGATGAAATCATTGCACGTAGTCCTACTATGGGATAAACATCTGGTTTAAGCTTCCATAGGATTTTATCAAGAGGATATTTATCATAAAATTCAGAACCATCTCTTAATACAGAAGTAGCCCAGCAAATGTTTTTACCGACGACGTTATTGAGTTCCGAGCCAACATAAATTTGAAACTCAACATCAATCAACTGCCAAAACATCCTCTCTATTTCAAGTTTTTGGGCTTCGCGTTCAGGTATGCTCTCGTTATGTTTTACTGCTATAGCTTTGTATCGAAGTCCGCCTTCAGGAGTTCTCAAGGTCAGTAAAAAATCGGTTGTCATAACATTCAGAACTTCGACAGGTACTCCTCTTACTCCCCTCACCATAGGATGTTGAAAATGTAGATGATTTGCTATTTGTTGGGTAAGCCGGAGAGGAAAGAGTGGGAATTGTTCCCGGATATCAATCACCGAGTCATTAAACTCAGCCAGATAGAAAAAGTTACTTTCGACAGAAGAAAGGAGATGATGGTTTCGAAACGTCTTAAGGCCAAAGACTATCGAACGGTTTCCACGGGATTTAACGTCCTGAGCTCTAAGCCAGGGCTGATAACTTTGGCCATAGCCCACTCCTATGCCGTCACCTAGCGCATTTTCATAATCCAAATAGGATTTGAGACGCCTACCCCTAGCCATGATCGTACCCTAAAAACGACATTGATACGTACCTATATGTGCATTTTATAGTCTCCAACCCTATAACCACACATTCAGTAAGTATACAACATTAGCGTCGTTTTTTGAGAATGGTTACAACTTTAGTGCTTTGTGTACAACTTTATTGTCCTCGGACAGCAATCAAATCCTGCGCACAAGCCCACGCACTCGACCACGCCCACTGGAAGTTATAGCCCCCCAGCCAGCCGGTGACGTCCATCACTTCGCCGATGAAGTACAGCCCAGGCACTTTGCGCGCTTCCATCGTCCGTGAAGAGAGTTCGTTGGTGTCCACGCCGCCGAGCGTCACTTCGGCAGTGCGATAGCCTTCAGTGCCGTTGGGTTGTACGCGCCAGTCGGTCAATGTGCTAATCAGTGCCTGTTGGTCACGCACGTTGAGCTGTTTTAGCGAAACATCCGGGATTTGCCCGAGTTGCTGTAAGCGTTCAACCAACCGCTTCGGTAGATGAACCGCCAGTGTGTTTTTCAGGCTCTGATTCGGATGTGCGTTACGCTGCTCATTCAGGAAGGTTTCGAGGTCCACATCCGGTAGCAGATTGATACTGACAAATTCACCCGGTTGCCAGTAGCTGGAAATCTGCAACACCGCCGGTCCAGATAAGCCGCGGTGGGTGAAGAGTAAGTTCTCACGGAAAACGGTGCCGTTTTCAGCGGTAATCACGGAAGGCACCGCCACGCCCGCCAGCACCTGTAACTCTTCGAGCAACGGTTTATGCAGAGTGAATGGCACCAGACCCGCACGGGTCGGCAGCACGTTGAGGCCAAATTGTTCGGCAATCTTATAACCAAACGGCGACGCGCCCAGCCCCGGCATTGACAGCCCACCGGTCGCGATGACCAGCTTTTCGCAACCGACAGTCATGCCGTTTAGATCAAGCGTGAAGCCTGTTTCATCCTTCGCCACACTCAGCACTTCGCTACGCAATCTGAAGGTCACATTGCCCTTCTCGCACTCATCCACCAGCATGTTGACAATCTGCTGCGCGGAGTCATCGCAGAAGAGTTGCCCTAACGTTTTCTCGTGCCATGCGATGCCGTGTTTATTGACCAGATCAATGAAATCCCACTGGGTAAAACGCGCGAGTGCAGACTTACAAAAATGCGGATTCTGGCTCAGATAAGCGCCTGGTTCGACATAAAGGTTGGTAAAGTTGCAGCGCCCACCGCCAGACATAAGGATTTTGCGCCCTGGTTTTTTACCATTATCGATCAGCAGAACCCGGCGTCCTGCCTGACCTGCCAGCGCAGAACAGAACATACCCGCCGCACCAGCGCCTATAATAATGGCATCAAACCTTTCCACGTTGCGCTCCTCTTAGAAAAAACGGGCGTGAATTGTAAAGATTCCTCAGTGGTCGCACCAGCATCAATATTACTAAAAGGAAGTATTTGCCTGAATTATATAAGATAATTATTTTTTGAGTGAAATCCATACAGGAGGCAAATCAAAAAAAGTCTATATTTCACTTTGCCCGCGCCGCGAAAGTCACTGATAATGCGCCGCGTTCATGTCCTCAAAATGGCGTAACGTCCTATGCTACATTTGTTTGCTGGCCTGGATTTGCATACCGGGCTGTTATTATTGCTTGCACTGGCTTTTGTGCTGTTCTACGAAGCCATCAATGGTTTCCATGACACAGCCAACGCCGTGGCAACCGTTATCTATACCCGCGCGATGCGTTCTCAGCTCGCCGTGGTTATGGCGGCGGTGTTCAACTTTTTGGGTGTTTTGCTGGGTGGTCTGAGTGTTGCCTATGCCATTGTGCATATGCTGCCGACGGATCTGCTGCTTAATATGGGATCGTCTCATGGCCTTGCCATGGTGTTCTCTATGTTGCTGGCGGCGATTATCTGGAACCTGGGTACCTGGTACTTTGGTTTACCTGCATCCAGCTCTCATACGCTGATTGGCGCGATCATCGGGATTGGTTTAACCAATGCGTTGATGACCGGGACGTCAGTGGTGGATGCACTCAATATCCCGAAAGTATTAAGTATTTTCGGTTCTCTGATCGTTTCCCCTATTGTCGGCCTGGTGTTTGCTGGCGGTCTGATTTTCTTGCTGCGTCGCTACTGGAGCGGCACCAAGAAACGCGCCCGTATCCACCTGACCCCAGCGGAGCGTGAAAAGAAAGACGGCAAGAAAAAGCCGCCATTCTGGACGCGTATCGCGCTGATCCTTTCCGCTATCGGCGTGGCGTTTTCGCACGGCGCGAACGATGGTCAGAAAGGCATTGGTCTGGTTATGTTGGTATTGATTGGCGTCGCGCCAGCAGGCTTCGTGGTGAACATGAATGCCACTGGCTACGAAATCACCCGTACCCGTGATGCCATCAACAACGTCGAAGCTTACTTTGAGCAGCATCCTGCGCTGCTCAAACAGGCTACCGGTGCTGATCAGTTAGTACCGGCTCCGGAAGCTGGCGCAACGCAACCTGCGGAGTTCCACTGCCATCCGTCGAATACCATTAACGCGCTCAACCGCCTGAAAGGTATGTTGACCACCGATGTGGAAAGCTACGACAAGCTGTCGCTTGATCAACGTAGCCAGATGCGCCGCATTATGCTGTGCGTTTCTGACACTATCGACAAAGTGGTGAAGATGCCTGGCGTGAGTGCTGACGATCAGCGCCTGTTGAAGAAACTGAAGTCCGACATGCTTAGCACCATCGAGTATGCACCGGTGTGGATCATCATGGCGGTCGCGCTGGCGTTAGGTATCGGTACGATGATTGGCTGGCGCCGTGTGGCAACGACTATCGGTGAGAAAATCGGTAAGAAAGGCATGACCTACGCTCAGGGGATGTCTGCCCAGATGACGGCGGCAGTGTCTATCGGCCTGGCGAGTTATACCGGGATGCCGGTTTCCACTACTCACGTACTCTCCTCTTCTGTCGCGGGGACGATGGTGGTAGATGGTGGCGGCTTACAGCGTAAAACCGTGACCAGCATTCTGATGGCCTGGGTGTTTACCCTTCCGGCTGCGGTACTGCTTTCCGGCGGGCTGTACTGGCTCTCCTTGCAGTTCCTGTAATCGTACGCACCAAAACGAGCGGGTCAGCTGGCCCGCTTCAGATTGTGACATAGTGCGCTTTGTTCATGCCGGATGCGGCGTGAACGCCTTATCCGGCCTACAAAAACATGCAAATTCAATAGATTGCAGAGATTATGTAGGCCTGATAAGCGTAGCGCATCAGGCAATTTTGCGTTTGTAATCAGTCTCGAGCGGGTCAGTTTACTGGCCCGCTTTTTTTATGCGTTATTATTGCTGAAGTGCTTAATGCCAAATCATCAATGCAATCAGGCTGACCACCACCAGACCACACAATGCGCTGGTCAGAATAAACTGCCGACGCACCCGCTCACAGCGGCGAATAAATTCATCATCGTGATGATCGCGATAACGTTGGGCATAGATATACCAAACGAGACGCACCTGTTTGTTGGGTTGGCCATGTGAGGTAAAAAAGCCCCCTCCATCAACATATTGATAGAGCAATGGATCGCAGTTACGCAGTACCACTAACAACGCGCGTAGTGATGAGAAATAGCGCGCCATGTTAACAATGCAAACGACACATAAAGCCCAAAATAATGCGACGGTGCTTATCATACCTCCTCCCCGGCGACCTGCCCGCGGAGTTCCACCCCGGGGCTACCGCTCCCGATACGCTGCCAATCAGTTAACACCAGGTCCTGGAGAAACCGCTTTTGTGGTGACCAACATCCGAGCGGCTCTATAGATAGTGTAGGAGATCAGGTTGTTTTTTTTCCAGAAGGTTAACCACTATCAATATATTCATGTCGAAAATTTGTTTATCTAACGGGTAAGCAAGGCGGATTGACGGATCATCCGGGTCGCTATAAGGTAAGGATGGTCTTAACACTGAATCTTTACGGCTGGGTTAGCCCCGCGCACGTAGTTCGCAGGACGCGGGTGACGTAACGGCACAAGAAACGCTAGCTGGCCAGTCATCGACAACTTTATGGAAGGAGTAACACTATGGCTTATAAACACATTCTCATCGCGGTCGATCTCTCCCCGGAAAGCAAAGTTCTGGTAGAGAAAGCAGTCTCTATGGCTCGCCCCTACAATGCGAAAGTTTCTCTGATCCACGTAGATGTAAACTACTCTGACCTATACACCGGGCTTATTGATGTGAATCTGGGTGATATGCAGAAACGCATCTCAGAAGAGACACATCATGCGCTGACCGAGCTTTCCACTAATGCAGGCTACCCAATCACTGAAACCCTGAGCGGCAGCGGCGACCTGGGCCAAGTTCTGGTCGATGCAATCAAGAAATACGATATGGATCTGGTGGTTTGTGGTCACCACCAGGACTTCTGGAGCAAACTGATGTCTTCCGCACGTCAGCTGATCAACACCGTTCACGTTGATATGCTGATTGTTCCGCTGCGCGACGAAGAAGAATAATCTTCCCTCTACGACGTGTTCCTGAACGCCCGCATATGCGGGCGTTTTGCTTTTTGGCGCGCCTTGTTACCTGATCCAGCGTAAACACCTTATCTGGCCTACGGTCTGCGTTCGCAATCAAAATCCCCAGCCAATACAATATTTAACACCATCATATTTTCCATCATTAGTGTGATCAGCTGGTTATTTTCTGTTGTAATAGTGTATTAATCTATTCACCGCATCAATATTAAGAATCTCTGACAGATGTAAACTTTTTCGCGCGTTATCCCTTACGCGTTCATACTTTTCAGGATGGTATTGGAAGGTTAATAAATATGAATACAACAACACCCATGGGGATGCTGCAGCAACCTCGCCCATTTTTCATGATCTTTTTTGTCGAGTTATGGGAGCGATTCGGCTACTACGGCGTGCAGGGCGTACTGGCGGTTTTCTTCGTTAAACAGCTTGGATTCTCGCAAGAGCAGGCTTTTGTCACTTTTGGTGCTTTTGCTGCGCTGGTCTATGGCCTCATTTCCATTGGCGGCTATGTCGGCGACCACCTGCTGGGGACCAAACGCACCATTGTTCTTGGTGCACTTGTGCTGGCGATTGGCTACTTCATGACCGGCATGTCGCTACTTAAGCCTGACCTGATTTTCATCGCCCTGGGGACTATCGCTGTAGGTAACGGCCTGTTTAAAGCTAACCCAGCCAGCTTGCTTTCGAAGTGCTATCCGCCGAAAGATCCGCGGCTTGATGGCGCATTCACCCTGTTCTATATGTCGATCAACATCGGCTCGTTGATAGCGTTATCGCTGGCCCCTGTGATCGCTGATAGATTCGGTTATTCAGTCACCTACAACCTGTGCGGGGCGGGGTTAATTATCGCATTACTGGTTTACATCGCCTGTCGTGGAATGGTGAAAGACATTGGTTCTGAACCCGACTTCCGGCCAATGAGCTTCAGCAAACTGTTGTACGTGTTACTTGGCAGCGTGGTGATGATCTTCGTATGCGCATGGCTGATGCACAACGTAGAAGTCGCCAATCTGGTGCTGATTGTTCTCTCCATCGTCGTCACCATCATCTTCTTTCGTCAGGCATTCAAGCTGGATAAAACCGGGCGCAATAAAATGTTTGTCGCCTTTGTCCTGATGCTCGAAGCGGTGGTGTTTTACATTCTCTACGCCCAGATGCCAACATCGCTGAACTTCTTTGCCATCAACAACGTGCATCATGAAATTCTCGGTTTTTCCATCAACCCGGTCAGCTTCCAGGCGCTTAACCCGTTCTGGGTGGTACTCGCCAGCCCAATACTGGCAGGCATTTACACGCATCTGGGTAACAAAGGCAAAGACCTCTCGATGCCGATGAAATTTACTCTCGGCATGTTTATGTGCTCACTGGGCTTTTTGACGGCGGCAGCTGCGGGAATGTGGTTTGCGGATGCACAAGGGCTGACATCGCCATGGTTTATCGTGCTGGTGTACTTATTCCAGAGCTTAGGTGAACTGTTTATTAGCGCCCTTGGCCTGGCGATGATTGCTGCCCTGGTGCCGCAGCATTTGATGGGCTTTATTCTCGGGATGTGGTTCCTGACGCAGGCTGCCGCGTTCTTGCTGGGCGGCTATGTGGCAACATTTACCGCGGTGCCGGACAACATTACCGATCCGCTTGAGACGTTGCCCGTCTATACCAACGTGTTTGGTAAGATTGGTCTGGTCACGCTGGGCGTTGCAGTAGTGATGCTGTTGATGGTGCCGTGGCTGAAACGCATGATTGCGACGCCGGAAAGCCATTAATTATTCTTGCAGAAAGCAGGGTAGCGTTATCGCTACCCTGTTTTAGTTTTACACTGGCGTACCTGCATAGATATCAAAGCGATGCCCTTTAGTGACTACCGCGTTTGGCGTGGCGACATTCGCCAGCGGTGGCGCGTAGTCCGGGCGCTTTACCACCACGCGTTTGGTCGCCAGCAAGCGTGCAGGCTCCAGTAATCCATCGGCATCAAGATCCGGTCCCACCAGCGACTGAAAGACACGCATCTCTTTTTTCACTAGCGCGCTTTTCTGCTTATGCGGGAACATCGGGTCGAGATAAACCACCTGCGGGCGCGGGGTAATATCAGTCAGCGCCGTCAGGCTGGAGGCGTGAATTAACTGCAACCGCTCCTGCAACCAGCCGCCGATTTCCGCATCCGCATAACCACGCGCCAGGCCGTCGTCGAGTAGCGCGGCAACCACTGGATTACGCTCCAGCATCCGCACGCGGCAGCCGACTGAAGCCAGTACAAAGGCATCGCGCCCAAGTCCTGCAGTGGCATCCACCACATCCGGCAAATAATCGCCTTTAATGCCCACCGCTTTCGCCACCGCCTCACCGCGACCACCGCCGAATTTGCGTCGGTGCGCCATCGCTCCGCCAACAAAATCAACAAAGATGCCGCCAAGTTTTGGCTCATCACGCTTGCGCAATTCCAGATGTTCCGGCGTTAACACCAGCGCCATCAGGTTGTCTTCATCGTGCTCCAGCCCCCAGCGGGCCGCCAGAACAGATAAGGCACCGTCTCCGGTGCCTGTTTCATCAATTAAGCAGATTTTCACTGAATGATCAGCCCTTAATGCCGTAATGCTCCAGCATCGCATCCAGCTGCGGTTCACGACCACGGAAGCGTTTGAACAGATCCATCGGCTCTTCTGAACCGCCACGGCTCAGAATGTTGTCGAGGAACGACTGCCCGGTTTCACGGTTGAAAATGCCCTCTTCCTCAAAGCGCGAGAAAGCATCTGCCGCCAGTACGTCAGCCCACAGGTAGCTGTAGTAACCTGCGGCATAACCACCGGCGAAAATATGGCTGAAAGCGTGCGGGAAACGGCCCCAGGACGGAGATGGCACCACGGCAACCAGTTTCTTGATTTCTGCCAGAGTTTCGAGGATTTTTGCCCCCTGATCCGGGCGGAACTCGGCATGAAGGCGGAAATCAAACAGGCCGAACTCCAGCTGACGCAGAATAAACAGCGCCGCCTGGTAGTTCTTCGCCGCCAGCATTTTATCCAGCAACTCTTTCGGCAGCGGTTCGCCGGTTTCATAGTGACCAGAGATAAACGCCAGCGCCTCCGGCTCCCAGCACCAGTTTTCCATAAACTGACTCGGCAGTTCGACCGCATCCCACGGCACACCGCTGATACCGGAAACACCAGCGGTTTCGATGCGGGTCAGCATATGGTGCAGGCCGTGACCGAACTCGTGGAAGAGGGTGATCACTTCGTCGTGAGTGAACAGCGCCGGTTTACCATTTACCGGGCGGTTGAAGTTACAAGTCAAATACGCGACCGGTTTTTGCAAAGAACCATCAGCTTTACGCATCTGGCCTACGCAGTCATCCATCCACGCCCCGCCGCGCTTGTTTTCACGGGCATACAGATCGAGGTAGAAGCTACCGCGCAGTTCGTTATTTTCGTCATACAGTTCGAAGAAACGTACATCCGGATGCCAGACATCAACATCTTTACGCTCTTTAGCGGTGATGCCGTAAATACGCTTAACCACTTCAAACAGGCCGTTAACCGCTTTGTTTTCCGGGAAGTACGGACGCAGCTGTTCGTCACTGATGCTGTAGAGGTGCTGTTTTTGTTTTTCGCTGTAGTAAGCGATATCCCACGGCTGCAACTCATCGACGCCAAATTCGGCTTTGGCAAAGGCACGCAATTGCGCCAGCTCTTTTTCGCCTTGTGGACGCGCGCGTTTTGCCAGATCGGTTAAGAAATCCAGCACCTGCTGCGGGTTTTCTGCCATTTTAGTGGCAAGTGATTTGAAGGCGTAGTTTTCAAAGCCCAGCAGTTGCGCCAGTTCGTGACGCAGCGCGAGGATCTCTTCCATCACCTTGCTGTTGTCCCACTTACCGGCGTTCGGGCCTTGATCGGAGGCGCGGGTGCTGTAAGCGCGATACATCTCTTCACGCAGAGCCTGGTTGTCGCAGTAGGTCATTACCGGCAGGTAGCTTGGGATATCCAGCGTCAGCAGGTAGCCTTCAAGTTCTTTCGCTTCAGCCTGGGCTTTTGCCGCAGCCAGCGCGCTTTCTGGCATCCCCGCCAGTTCCGCTTCGTCGGTAACGAGTTTGGTCCAGCCCATTGTCGCATCGAGGACGTTGTTGCTGTACTGGTTGCCCAGTTCAGAAAGACGGGTAGCAATTTCGCCGTAACGCTGCTGTTTCTCTTTCGGCAGACCTATGCCAGAGAGTTCAAAATCACGCAGGGCGTTATCAACCGCTTTCTTCTGCGCCGTGTTCAGCGTGGCGTAATGATCGCCATCGCGCAGGTCGCGGTACGCTTTATACAGCCCTTCATGTTGCCCTACCCAGGTGCTGTATTCCGACAGCAGCGGCAGGGTTTGTTCGTACGCTTCACGCAGTTCCGGGCTATTTTTCACCGAGTTCAGGTGGCTGACCGGGGAGAAGATACGCCCCAACACATCGTCCACTTCCGCCAACGGCTGGCAGAGATTTTCCCAGGTGTACGGTGCCCCTTGCGCTACTACGCGCTCCACGTTTTCGCGGCAGTCGTTCAATGCCTTAGTCACGGCTGGAACGACATGTTCCGGGAGAATTTTAGAAAACGGAGGCAATTCAAAGGGAGTCAGTAACGGATTCGTCATTCGCGCAGTCCTGGTTAAAGAGGTTAAGGAAGCGCTCAACAGGCGCTTTACATAATGTGTGTAGCATGGGGTTAAGTGTAGTGAATTTCAATGAGAAACGTTACGCTTTCGCGGCGGCGGCCTCTTTTCGGTATACTGTCCTGATACGCTTTTGTGCGCCCCGAATACGGGCCGATTTTTACTTACCGGAACACCTTTACCCATGCTCAGTTATCGCCACAGCTTTCACGCTGGCAACCACGCCGACGTCCTTAAACATACCGTTCAGAGCCTGATCATCGAGTCGCTGAAAGAGAAAGATAAACCGTTTCTCTATCTCGACACCCACGCAGGGGCCGGGCGTTATCAGTTAGGCAGCGAACATGCCGAGCGTACCGGCGAATATCTCGAAGGCATCGCCCGTATCTGGCAGCAGGACGATTTGCCCGCAGAACTGGAGGCGTACATCAATGTGGTAAAACACTTCAACCGTAGCGGTCAGTTGCGTTACTACCCCGGTTCGCCGTTGATTGCTCGCCAGCTACTGCGTGAACAGGACAGCCTGCAACTGACCGAACTGCACCCGAGCGATTACCCGTTGTTGCGTTCTGAATTTCAGAAAGATAGCCGTGCGCGTGTCGAAAAAGCCGACGGTTTCCAGCAGCTTAAGGCCAAACTGCCGCCGGTTTCCCGCCGTGGTTTAATCCTTATCGACCCGCCGTATGAAATGAAAACTGACTATCAAGCGGTGGTCAGCGGGATAGCAGAAGGTTACAAACGTTTCGCCACTGGTACTTACGCACTGTGGTATCCGGTGGTGCTGCGTCAGCAAATTAAGCGCATGATCCACGATCTGGAAGCGACCGGTATTCGCAAAATTCTGCAAATTGAACTGGCGGTACTGCCAGACAGCGATCGCCGTGGCATGACCGCTTCCGGCATGATTGTGATTAACCCGCCGTGGAAACTGGAACAACAGATGAATAACGTGCTGCCGTGGCTGCACAGCAAACTGGTTCCGGCAGGCACCGGGCACGCCACCGTAAGCTGGATCGTGCCGGAGTAATTGCAGCCATTGCTGGCACCTATTACGTCTCGCGCTACAATCGCGGTAATCAACGATAAGGACACTTTGTCATGACTAAACACTATGATTACATCGCCATCGGCGGCGGCAGCGGCGGTATCGCCTCCATCAACCGCGCGGCTATGTACGGCCAGAAATGTGCGCTGATTGAAGCCAAAGAGCTGGGCGGCACCTGCGTAAATGTTGGCTGTGTGCCGAAAAAAGTGATGTGGCACGCGGCGCAAATCCGTGAAGCGATCCATATGTACGGCCCGGATTATGGTTTTGATACCACTATCAATAAATTCAACTGGGAAACGTTGATCGCCAGCCGTACCGCCTATATCGACCGTATTCATACTTCCTATGAAAACGTGCTCGGTAAAAATAACGTTGATGTAATCAAAGGCTTTGCCCGCTTCGTTGATGCCAAAACGCTGGAGGTAAACGGCGAAACCATCACGGCCGATCATATTCTGATCGCCACCGGCGGTCGTCCGAGCCACCCGGATATTCCGGGCGTGGAATACGGTATTGATTCTGATGGCTTCTTCGCCCTTCCTGCTTTGCCAGAGCGCGTGGCGGTTGTTGGCGCGGGTTACATCGCCGTTGAGCTGGCGGGCGTGATTAACGGCCTCGGCGCGAAAACGCATCTGTTTGTGCGTAAACATGCGCCGCTGCGCAGCTTCGACCCGATGATTTCCGAAACGCTGGTCGAAGTGATGAACGCCGAAGGCCCGCAGCTGCACACCAACGCCATCCCGAAAGCGGTAGTGAAAAATGCCGATGGTAGCCTGACGCTGGAGCTGGAAGATGGTCGCAGTGAAACGGTGGATTGCCTGATTTGGGCGATTGGTCGCGAGCCTGCCAATGACAACATCAACCTGGAAGCCGCTGGCGTTAAAACTAACGAAAAAGGCTATATCGTCGTCGATAAATATCAAAACACCAATATTGAAGGTATTTACGCGGTGGGCGATAACACGGGTGCAGTGGAGCTGACACCGGTGGCAGTTGCAGCGGGTCGCCGTCTCTCTGAACGCCTGTTTAATAACAAGCCGGATGAGCATCTGGATTACAGCAACATTCCGACCGTGGTCTTCAGCCATCCGCCGATTGGTACTGTTGGTTTAACGGAACCGCAGGCGCGCGAGCAGTATGGCGACGATCAGGTGAAAGTGTATAAATCCTCTTTCACCGCGATGTATACCGCCGTCACCACTCACCGCCAGCCGTGCCGCATGAAGCTGGTGTGCGTTGGATCGGAAGAGAAGATTGTCGGTATTCACGGCATTGGCTTTGGTATGGACGAAATGTTGCAGGGCTTCGCGGTGGCGCTGAAGATGGGGGCAACCAAAAAAGACTTCGACAATACCGTCGCCATTCACCCAACGGCGGCAGAAGAGTTCGTGACAATGCGTTAAATGTTAAAGGGCTAAGAGTAGTGTGCTCTTAGCCCTTAATTACGTTTCCGCTATCAGTTCAGAAGCTGAAGCAGAAAGCGGATCAGTTCCAGCAGCGCAATTAACGCCCCTAGAACGATGATTGCTTTATCAATCACCCGTTTTCTCCATGCGATGGAGTGAGAATGCATCCGCTTACTCATCCACTGCCTGTCACGGCGCATGTCTCATTGTTAGATAAGAACTCTCTCACTCCGGCCAGAGCATCAGTTAACGGCACCACCCGTACTTCTGACCAGGACTTTGAAAGCGTTTATGCGCATTGCCAGAGTGAAAATGCCTCAGAGCTAACTGGATAATCATACAGTACATGCAGGTTATAAAACCAGCACGTCCTTGCAATAGTTTCAGTATGGTATTAGCATTGATGCGTTAGATGATGGCTATCTCACTCCAGTCAGAGCCACCAACTCAGGGCTGGAAAGTAAAAAACCGACGCAAAGTCGGTTTTTTTACATCCGGATTCGGACAAGGCTTAATATGACGATGACCCAGTGAAAGTATATAAATCGTCACTGCGATATATACCGAAGTGCTCCCTCCGCCAGCTGAAGAAATCGCTAATTCTTGCAATGTTAGCCACTGGCTAATAGTATTGAGCTGTTAGATAAGAACTCTCTCACTCCAGCCAGAGCCACCAACTCAGGGCTGGAAAGTAAAAAACCGACGCAAAGTCGGTTTTTTTACGTCCTGATTCAGACCTCCTTTCAAATGAATAGCCAACTCAAAATTCACACCTATTACCTTCCTCTGCACTTACACATTCGTTAAGTCATATATGTTTTTGACTTATCCGCTTCGAAGAGAGACACTACCTGCAACAATCAGGAGCGCAATATGTCATTTCTGTTACCCATCCAATTGTTCAAAATTCTTGCTGATGAAACCCGTCTGGGCATCGTTTTACTGCTCAGCGAACTGGGAGAGTTATGCGTCTGCGATCTCTGCACTGCTCTCGACCAGTCGCAACCCAAGATCTCCCGCCACCTGGCATTGCTGCGTGAAAGCGGGCTATTGCTGGACCGCAAGCAAGGTAAGTGGGTTCATTACCGCTTATCACCGCATATTCCAGCATGGGCGGCGAAAATTATTGATGAGGCCTGGCGATGTGAACAGGAAAAGGTTCAGGCGATTGTCCGCAACCTGGCTCGACAAAACTGTTCCGGGGACAGTAAGAACATTTGCAGTTAAAAATTTAGCTAAACACATATGAATTTTCAGATGTGTTTTATCCGGGAGGCATTATGTTACTGGCAGGCGCTATCTTTGTCCTGACCATCGTATTGGTTATCTGGCAGCCGAAAGGTTTAGGCATCGGCTGGAGTGCAACGCTCGGCGCAGTACTGGCGTTAGTTACGGGCGTGGTCCATCCGGGTGATATTCCGGTGGTGTGGAATATCGTCTGGAACGCGACGGCTGCGTTTATCGCCGTCATTATCATCAGCCTGCTGCTGGATGAGTCCGGCTTTTTTGAATGGGCGGCGCTGCACGTCTCACGCTGGGGTAATGGTCGTGGTCGCTTGCTGTTTACCTGGATTGTCCTGCTCGGTGCTGCCGTTGCCGCCCTGTTTGCCAATGATGGCGCGGCGCTTATTTTGACACCGATTGTCATCGCCATGCTGCTGGCTTTAGGGTTCAGTAAAGGCACTACGCTGGCGTTCGTGATGGCGGCCGGATTCATTGCCGATACCGCCAGCCTGCCGCTTATTGTCTCCAACCTGGTGAATATCGTTTCCGCTGATTTCTTTGGCCTCGGCTTTCGCGAATACGCCTCGGTGATGGTGCCGGTGGATATCGCCGCGATTGTTGCCACGCTGGTGATGTTACATCTCTATTTTCGCAAAGATATTCCGCAGAACTACGATATGGCGCTGCTGAAATCTCCCGCAGAAGCGATCAAAGATCCTGCTACGTTCAAAACTGGCTGGGTTGTTTTACTGCTTCTGCTGGTGGGATTTTTCGTCCTGGAACCGCTCGGCATTCCGGTGAGCGCCATTGCAGCTGTGGGCGCGCTGATATTATTTGTCGTCGCTAAACGCGGTCATGCGATTAATACGGGTAAAGTCCTGCGCGGTGCCCCCTGGCAGATTGTCATCTTCTCGCTCGGCATGTATCTGGTGGTTTATGGCCTGCGCAATGCCGGATTAACGGAATATCTTTCTGGCGTACTCAACGTGCTGGCGGATAACGGCCTGTGGGCCGCGACGCTCGGCACCGGATTCCTCACCGCCTTCCTCTCTTCTATTATGAACAATATGCCGACGGTACTGGTTGGCGCGTTGTCCATTGATGGCAGCACGGCATCTGGCGTTATCAAAGAAGCGATGGTTTTTGCCAATGTGATTGGCTGCGATTTGGGACCGAAAATTACCCCAATTGGTAGCCTGGCTACGCTACTCTGGCTGCACGTACTTTCGCAGAAGAATATGACTATCAGCTGGGGATATTACTTCCGTACAGGGATTATCATGACCCTGCCTGTGCTGTTTGTGACGCTGGCTGCGCTGGCGCTACGTCTCTCTTTCACTTTGTAATGAGATACTGATATGAGCAACATTACCATTTATCACAACCCGGCCTGCGGCACGTCGCGTAATACGCTGGAGATGATCCGCAACAGCGGCACAGAACCGACCATTATCCATTATCTGGAAACTCCGCCAACGCGCGATGAACTGGTCAAACTCATTGCCGATATGGGGATTTCCGTACGCGCGCTGCTGCGTAAAAACGTCGAACCGTATGAGGAGCTGGGCCTTGCGGAAGATAAATTTACTGACGATCGGTTAATCGACTTTATGCTTCAGCACCCGATTCTGATTAATCGCCCGATTGTGGTGACGCCGCTGGGAACTCGCCTGTGCCGCCCTTCAGAAGTGGTGCTGGAAATTCTGCCAGATGCGCAAAAAGGCGCATTCTCCAAGGAAGATGGCGAGAAAGTGGTTGATGAAGCGGGTAAGCGCCTGAAATAAAGCGGCGATATCCCCCCCACAGGTTGTTAGAAAAGTGCGCTTTATTTATGTCGGATGCGACGCTGGCGCGTCTTATCCGACCTACAAAGTTATGAAAATTCGATGAATAGTATGTTATTTGTAGGCCTGACAGGCGTAGCGCATCAGGCGATTTTGCTATTTACACAGTACTCCCTGCGTGAGATTCCAATTATCGCGTCCAGCATGGTGTATCAGTGAGCTGCTTAGTTATCAGCGATACAGCGCAGTAGTTTAAAGACGTACTGGATTATGATTTATCAGTGGTTTACACAACAAATTATTAAATAATTATAAGATACCTTAACCCATTTTATTATTACACATCTAAAACATCACAAAAAAAATCACTTCACACACTATCAGAGAACATAATAACTTTTTAAAATGAGCGCATTTTGATAGTTGTTAACGATTTCCTTTACGATACTATCACTACCCTTTTTTTACACACAAATATTACCGGGTGGAGATAAAAGGGAAATCAAAGGTAATTATATCAGGAAGATATAACGCATTACATTTATTGTGTGTAGAAGAAAATCCATTCCTGTTCTAATTATCCAATTTAAACATCTTAGCATAAAACAAATGATGAATAAGGAATTTTATGTCAATTGACTTTACCCCAGGTATAATAAATACATATCACGGCGATATTTATAACTGCACAACAAATACCGATAATGCTAAAACGCCAGACACACCGAAGTGGCCTTGCGATAATTGGGAAGAACAACAACCCATTAATTCCACATTCTCTGGAGAAGGATATATCTCTGATCAATATGATTTAGCGCAACACCAACTTCAACAAATTAATGCGTGCCACACGAACACTACATATACAAATGCAGACTACTCAAAAGTTGTGGCTCAACTTGTAAGTCTTATTACTAACATTGAAACGATAAGTTCGACACAACTTACGCAACAGACACAATCAATACTTAATCAGATTAATAACATTAGATATGAAAAAAACAAAAGTGCTGAATGTCGAATCATTGTTGTCGCTAATCCTAAACCCGACAAGGCAATCATAACTAAAATTAGCGTAGAAGAGGGAATACCCATAACATTCAGTGTCCAAACCATGTTTTCAGATACTAATTTTATTGCTGAACAACGAGCTGACTTACCAACTAATATAAAAGATATTCAAAGCCTGTATCAAAAAATGACGAAGTTATATATTGAGCACAGTGAAAATAAAAACAGGATGAAAGTCTTTGCCGGAACCAACTTTATTGATTTCAATATGACAGGACAGAACCTGTCCGGGTTCGTTCTAACCTTGTCAAGGTTTTATTTCGAAGATCTACTTAATATAAATTTCACTGACGCAAATTTAGGTGACACTATTTTTTTACATAAAGAACACCCTACCCCCAAATTATATAAAGATGGACAATATCTTGACAAGCAAATCGAAGGTTTATTTTCAACATTATTAACCATTAATGACAACCTTTTACGAGCAAAAGCGGAAATTGCTTCGACAATAATTAAATTTTTAGAGGCCAGGATAACCAATCTTTCATACAATGACATATTAAAATATCAGCAAGAATTCCAAAAACAATGTTATAAGCAAGTTAAATCCTTTACGACACTCTCTCGATACAATAAAATTCAAACATGGGAAGAAATGTCTGAATATCAATTCGAAGTATTTCAATACGAGACGCTTAACCCAAAAAAAATGTCACACACGCCTTATTTAAAGAGGCCACTGCCTAATGAAAAAGATATAAATTATGGGGTGGAAATAGAAATACCATCTGGTAAAAGAATTCGCTTATCAAATCATTACCAGAATATAATACCATAATATTGATTATTAGCACTTTATAATCATTGAATAAAAATAGATTTTATGTACTTTTAAAACAATGCACTATATTATGGGGTGATGGATATTCATGTCACGCCCCAAAATTAACTGAGTTCACCTAAACAGAAAGGATATAAACATCAGACAGGTTTACGTTACTATCAGGCATATCACCTCAGAATCAGATGAAAACTATAAAGAAATATCTATTATGGTTTTAATATTTGTTGATAAGGATAGTAACATGAACATGACAAAAGGTGCACTCATCCTCAGCCTTTCATTTTTGCTTGCCGCATGTAGTTCAATTCCGCAAAATATCAAAGGCAATAACCAACCTGATATTCAAAAAAGTTTTGTTGCTGTTCATAACCAGCCGGGGTTATATGTTGGTCAACAAGCGCGCTTTGGTGGGAAGGTTATCAACGTTATCAATGGCAAAACGGATACGTTGTTAGAAATCGCTGTATTACCGTTGGATAGCTATGCGAAGCCTGATATTGAAGCCAACTATCAGGGCCGACTGCTCGCCAGACAAAGCGGCTTCCTTGATCCAGTGAACTATCGTAATCACTTTGTTACCATCCTCGGTACCATTCAGGGTGAACAACCAGGCTTTATCAATAAAGTCCCGTATAACTTCCTGGAAGTGAATATGCAGGGCATCCAGGTGTGGCATTTGAGAGAAGTGGTTAATACCACCTATAACCTGTGGGATTACGGCTATGGTGCATTCTGGCCGGAACCGGGCTGGGGTGCGCCTTACTACACCAATGCGGTGAGTCAGGTAACACCTGAGCTGGTCAAATAACACCACCGAAAGATGCAGATGCTTTCTCAGCATCTGCATCATGTATTACATAAAATTAATATACAGTAAGCTAACTATTATTATTATAAGCCCTGTCCTGTTAATTACCTTTGGCAAACTGATTATAAAGTTAATGTCCGCACCAGGAGTCGGTTATGTTTCTTATAATTACCAGGGATACGATGTTCTTCACCGCGATGAAAAACATTCTGAGTAAAGGTAATGTCGTTCATATACAGAACGAAGAAGAGATCGACGTAATGTTGCATCAGAATGCCTTCGTCATTATTGATACATTAATGAATAATGTATTTCATTCTAATTTTCTCACTCAAATTGAACGATTAAAACCTGTCCATGTCATTATTTTCTCCCCCTTTAATATTAAACGCTGCCTGGGGAAAGTGCCGGTGACCTTTGTTCCGCGGACTATCACTATCATTGATTTTGTCGCACTCATCAATGGCAGTTACTGCTCTGTGCCTGAAGCGGCTGTGTCACTTTCGCGCAAGCAACATCAGGTTCTGAGCTGCATTGCGAATCAAATGACAACGGAAGATATTCTGGAGAAACTGAAAATATCGCTAAAAACGTTCTACTGCCATAAACACAATATCATGATGATCCTCAATCTTAAGCGGATCAATGAGCTGGTACGCCATCAGCATATTGATTATCTGGTGTGAATTTCAGGCTTACGGTGAGTCTGGCTACGCTGCCACACAGATTAGCTAATTGAAACGCCTTTCACCCCTGCCATACCTTTTAATAATCGCAACAGGTCTTCTATCGACGTTGTGGCATGAAGCTGGATATCAATGGCGACCACTTCATGATCTTCATTTTCCTGCAACGAAACTAAATCAGTTTTTATTTTTTGCTGCTTAAACCAGTCGAGCATTGATACCGTATTACCGTTCACTAATGTCAGCTGTAAATGGTAATTTTTGTTCATCAGGCGGAAGGTTAATTGATGGAAGACTTCCAGCACCAACAAGGTCATCACTGAACCATAAATACCCAGTTCGTACATACCGCTGCCAATAACCATACCTATGGCGGCGGTCACCCAGATATCCGCTGCCGTCGTCAGACCTACAATATTTTGGTTACGAACGAGAATGTTACCTGCACCGATAAACCCGACGCCCGTCACCACCTGAGCAGCAATACGGCTGGGGTCGAGTCCGACGTGATCTAAAGACAGCACGTCAGCAAAACCATATTTCGAAACAATCATAAACAGGGCGCTTCCCATGCCAATTAATACATGTGTGCGTAACCCTGCTCCTTTGCCGCGCATTTGCCTTTCCATGCCAATAGCGCCACAGGCAATTGCCGCGAGTATAAGACGTATAATAAATTCTGCTGTCATATAAAAATGCAAAAAGGAGCAGCAAGATGGCTCAACTTGCTACTCCTTTTTACTTGTACCTCATTAATTCGGCAAGTCATTAGATGCTTGATTTTTGAAGGTATACAAATTTTTCTGCGGGTTTTTTTTGCAGTATTCGATCACTTTAGGAATTTGAGTGAGATCGGTTTCATTTAAAGTAACGGTATCGCCACCTTTATATACTGTTTCTTCATGCAGCATCCACCATGCAACCGGGGTCATTGCTTTTGGATTCAGATCAATAAATTCCTGGCAGGTCATATCTTTAGCGGATTCATTGGCTGCCAGCGCAGATTGTGCGTTCACCAGTGACAAAGCCGCTACAGCGCCCATAAAAATAAACGCTTTACGGAGAGATGAAATATTCATTTTGTAACCCATTCAATATAGAGATTATATATGAACAGGAGGAATAGCTGCTTTTAAAGAAGATATTCCGGCCTGTTCAATATGCAAGGAAGTACGATGTAACGCATTCCCGGAATTACATATCTTTCTTAATTTTGTCCCATTCGCCTTTAACTTTATCTTTAAAGTTGGCTTGTTTATCCTGAGTACAAGCCTGAACGATAGCTGGGGTTACGGTTGCAATACCCTGAACATCTAAAACCGCATCTTCTGGTTTATCTTTGTTGTTCAGCGCTTCAGCAAAACCAACTGCAGTTGGCTGGAAGGATTCGTCCACAGCCAGGAAATCTTCACAGGTCCAGGAGTTGACCGGTTTTTTGTTATCAGCTGCTTTTTGCGCATCCGCTGCATTGCTCACAACTGGCAGAAGAAGCAGACCACCAAGAATAACGCCTAATACTTTTTTCATCGTAATATCCTCAACTATAAAGTGAAAGAGCCGTCACGAATCAATTTCGACACTGAGGTTATAACCTGGTTTTCTGTATATGTCATGTTGATGGAAAATATCAAAATCAGATATTTTTATTTCAATACAATGAGTTACAGATGCATCAGATACTGCAATTAGGAAATTTTTATTAAATCGACTGCATTCTTAGACGCGTTTTTGGCATAGATTGATAGCAGGGGATTTTCTTCTTAATTTTATAGGGTGGTTCTATGTTATATATAGATAAGGCAACAATTTTGAAGTTTGATCTGGAGATGCTTAAAAAACATCGCAGAGCAATCCAGTTTATTGCCGTGCTGCTGTTTATCGTCGGGTTGCTGTGTATCAGTTTCCCGTTCGTCTCTGGCGATATTTTAAGCACAGTAGTGGGTGCATTATTAATCTGCTCGGGTATTGCGCTTATTGTCGGGTTATTCAGCAACCGCAGTCATAATTTCTGGCCGGTATTATCCGGTTTCCTCGTCGCAGTCGCCTATTTATTGATCGGCTATTTCTTCATCCGCGCACCGGAGCTGGGCATTTTTGCCATTGCGGCATTTATTGCCGGTTTGTTCTGTGTTGCAGGAGTTATTCGCCTGATGAGTTGGTATCGTCAGCGTTCAATGAAAGGCAGCTGGCTACAGCTCGTTATTGGTGTGCTGGATATCGTCATTGCCTGGATATTCCTTGGTGCAACGCCGATGGTGTCTGTAACGCTGGTTTCCACACTGGTGGGAATTGAACTGATATTTAGCGCCGCCAGCCTGTTCAGCTTCGCCAGTTTGTTCGTTAAGCAGCAATAATTACCCCGGTTGTCACCCGGATCATAGTCACTTGATGTGACTATGATCCGATTAATACTCTCTCCGCTACGCAGTGTTGTAGATCAATTGCGCACTATCATTGAAATAATTACCTGCTAGTGATTATTTCAACCTACTGAATTTCATCTAATTTTTTTTACTCCATGGCAAATTAGCCATTTCAAACATTATCATGGCTGATATTTTCCGTAGTCAGGTTTAATGTTTTAAAAGTGCTGTGGGAAAGTGAACAAAGAGTTCCGTAAGCGTTGATGCTATGGGCGGTTAAATAAGTAATCCGGGTTCATTTTTTTGCAACTGGCGTTGATTACATTGCATAAATATCCGTGTCTCCAGACGCTATATAAAAACCTGAAGACATGAATGCGTTATTTACTCAGGTAATTTCAATGCGTTAAAAGAAAGCTGGCAATCCAATTGCCAGCTTAAGTCGAAACAAGGAGACTCGATATTTAAATCGGATTACATTTTAACTTTAGTAATATTCTTCAGAGATCACAAACTGGTTATTGATAACTTATTCTTGGGCAGTAATCCGCAAACGTTAACTTTTTGTTTACTATTTACAAGCTGATAACAACCAGGAATCTTACTTAGGATCAATATATGGAGTGCGTGATGGATAAATCTGAAGTATTGATTAGTGTTAATAGACGTATTAGTTCACGAAGGGTAAAGTTCTTATAGGCGTTTACTATATTGAACAACGATTCGGACAAGGATGTAAATAATGAAAAGGATGACATGTTCGAAACGATAACGGCTAAGGAGCAAGTTATGATTTTTCTCATGACGAAAGATTCTTTTCTTTTACAGGGCTTTTGGCAGTTGAAAGATAATCACGAAATGATAAAAATCAATTCCCTGTCAGAGATCAAAAAAGTAGGCAATAAACCCTTCAAGGTTATCATTGATACCTATCACAATCATATCCTTGATGAAGAAGCGATTAAATTTCTGGAGAAATTAGATGCCGATAGAATTATTGTTTTGGCACCTTATCACATCAGTAAACTAAAAGCTAAAGCGCCTATTTATTTTGTTAGCCGCAAAGAAAGTATCAAAAATCTTCTTGAGATTACTTATGGTAAACACTTGCCCCATAAGAATTCACAATTATGTTTTTCACATAATCAGTTCAAAATTATGCAACTGATTCTGAAAAATAAAAATGAAAGCAATATCACGTCGACGCTCAATATTTCGCAACAAACATTAAAGATTCAGAAATTCAACATTATGTACAAGCTGAAACTAAGACGTATGAGCGACATCGTCACCCTGGGTATCACATCTTATTTTTAGTCAGGAGATAAGCAACTGAAATTGATGGCTGGCATGACGAGGGATGCAGATGCTGATTTCATTACCCCCGGTGATTACTAAAGGAGAGGCTAAAACGACTTTATTCCCCTGGTATGTGTATCCACCAGTAGAACCCTTCGTTGCCCGAATGCTGGCAGGAACTGTTGGCAGAACGGCAACATTTTTTTTGTCGTTGACCTCACCATGTCGATCACTGTGCCTGTATCCCACCTTACTGGCTGACAACCCCACTATGCCGCTGGTCTGTAAATCCCTCATATCTCTCCTCGCGCGCAATTTAAAGAACCGTTATTTCTCAAGAATTTTCAGGGACTAAAATGAACAGAAGAAGAAAGCTGTTAATACCGTTGTTATTCTGCGGCGCGATGCTCACCGCCTGCGATGACAAATCGGCGGAAAACGCCGCCGCCATGACGCCTGAGGTCGGTGTCGTCACACTCTCCCCCGGTTCGGTCAATGTGTTGAGCGAATTGCCCGGTAGAACCGTTCCTTATGAAGTTGCCGAGATACGTCCCCAGGTGGGCGGTATTATCATTAAACGCAACTTTATCGAAGGCGATAAAGTGAACCAGGGCGATTCGCTGTATCAGATTGATCCTGCACCTTTACAGGCCGAGCTAAACTCCGCCAAAGGCTCGCTGGCGAAAGCGCTCTCTACCGCCAGCAATGCCCGCATCACCTTTAACCGCCAGGCATCGTTGCTGAAGACCAACTACGTTAGCCGTCAGGATTACGACACCGCGCGCACCCAGTTGAATGAAGCAGAAGCCAATGTCACCGTCGCCAAAGCGGCTGTTGAACAGGCGACGATCAATCTGCAATACGCGAATGTCACCTCGCCGATTACGGGCGTCAGCGGGAAATCGTCGGTGACCGTCGGCGCACTCGTTACCGCTAATCAGGCAGATTCGCTGGTTACCGTACAACGTCTGGACCCGATTTATGTCGATCTCACGCAGTCGGTGCAAGATTTCTTACGCATGAAAGAAGAGGTCGCCAGTGGGCAAATCAAACAGGTTCAGGGCAGTACGCCAGTACAGCTCAATCTGGAAAATGGTAAACGCTACAGCCAGACCGGCACGCTGAAATTCTCCGACCCGACGGTGGATGAAACCACGGACTCCGTGACGTTACGGGCGATTTTCCCCAACCCAAATGGTGACTTGCTGCCTGGCATGTACGTCACGGCATTAGTGGATGAAGGTAGCCGCCAGAATGTATTACTGGTGCCGCAGGAAGGCGTCACCCACAACGCCCAGGGTAAAGCAACGGCGCTTATTCTGGATAAAGACGATGTTGTGCAGCTACGCGAAATTGAAGCCAGCAAAGCCATCGGCGACCAGTGGGTTGTCACCTCTGGCTTGCAGGCTGGCGATCGGGTGATCGTTTCCGGTTTGCAACGCATTCGTCCGGGTATCAAAGCACGAGCAATTTCCTCCAGCCAGGAAAACGCCAGCACCGAATCGAAACAATAACGTTGCAGGCTTAAGGGGACTTTCATGGCTAACTATTTTATTGATCGCCCGGTTTTTGCCTGGGTACTTGCCATTATTATGATGCTTGCAGGTGGTCTGGCGATCATGAACTTACCGGTTGCGCAGTATCCGCAGATTGCGCCACCGACCATTACCGTCAGCGCTACCTATCCAGGTGCCGATGCGCAAACGGTAGAAGACTCGGTCACTCAGGTGATTGAGCAAAATATGAATGGGCTTGATGGCCTGATGTACATGTCTTCAACCAGTGATGCGGCGGGTAATGCCTCTATCACTCTGACCTTCGAGACTGGGACATCTCCTGATATCGCACAGGTTCAGGTGCAAAATAAACTGCAACTCGCTATGCCTTCATTACCTGAAGCGGTGCAGCAGCAGGGGATTAGCGTTGATAAGTCGAGCAGTAATATTCTGATGGTAGCGGCGTTTATTTCTGATAACGGCAGCCTCAACCAGTACGATATCGCGGACTATGTAGCGTCTAATATCAAAGACCCGCTAAGCCGTACCGCGGGCGTTGGTAGCGTACAGCTCTTTGGTTCCGAGTACGCCATGCGTATCTGGCTGGACCCGCAAAAACTCAATAAATACAATCTGGTACCTTCCGATGTTATTTCCCAGATTAAGGTGCAAAACAACCAGATTTCCGGTGGTCAACTGGGTGGCATGCCACAGGCGGCAGACCAGCAACTAAACGCCTCGATCATTGTGCAGACGCGTCTGCAAACGCCGGAAGAATTTGGCAAAATCCTGTTGAAAGTTCAGCAAGATGGTTCGCAAGTGCTGCTGCGTGATGTCGCCCGCGTAGAACTTGGAGCGGAAGATTATTCCACCGTGGCGCGCTATAACGGCAAACCTGCTGCCGGGATCGCCATCAAACTGGCTACCGGAGCAAACGCCCTGGATACCTCGCGGGCAGTCAAAGAGGAGCTGAACCGCTTATCAGCCTATTTCCCCGCAAGTCTGAAGACGGTTTATCCTTACGACACCACGCCGTTTATCGAAATTTCTATTCAGGAAGTTTTTAAAACACTGGTTGAGGCTATCATCCTCGTCTTCCTGGTCATGTATCTGTTTTTGCAGAATTTCCGTGCCACAATCATCCCGACGATTGCCGTACCGGTGGTTATTCTCGGGACGTTTGCGATCTTGTCGGCGGTCGGTTTCACCATCAACACGTTAACTATGTTCGGGATGGTGCTGGCGATAGGATTACTGGTGGATGACGCCATCGTGGTGGTGGAGAACGTCGAGCGTGTCATTGCGGAAGATAAGCTACCACCGAAGGAAGCGACGCATAAATCGATGGGGCAGATCCAACGTGCGCTGGTCGGTATTGCTGTTGTTCTTTCCGCAGTGTTTATGCCGATGGCCTTTATGAGCGGCGCAACCGGGGAGATCTACCGCCAGTTCTCCATCACGCTGATCTCCTCCATGCTGCTTTCAGTATTTGTGGCAATGAGCCTGACCCCTGCCCTGTGCGCCACCATTCTGAAAGCCGCGCCGGAAGGCGGTCACAAACCTAACGCCCTGTTCGCACGCTTCAACACGCTGTTTGAAAAATCAACTCAGCACTATACCGATAGCACCCGCTCGCTGTTGCGTTGTACCGGTCGCTACATGGTGGTCTACCTGCTGATTTGCGCCGGGATGGCGGTGCTGTTCCTGCGTACACCGACCTCTTTCTTACCAGAAGAGGATCAGGGGGTATTTATGACCACCGCGCAGTTACCTTCCGGTGCCACCATGGTTAACACCACGAAAGTGCTGCAACAGGTGACGGATTATTATCTTACAAAAGAGAAAGATAATGTTCAGTCGGTGTTTACCGTTGGCGGCTTTGGCTTCAGCGGCCAGGGGCAAAACAACGGCCTGGCGTTTATCAGTCTCAAGCCGTGGTCTGAACGTGTCGGTGAGGAAAACTCGGTTACCGCGATCATTCAGCGGGCAATGATTGCGTTAAGCAGTATCAATAAAGCCGTCGTCTTCCCGTTCAACTTACCCGCGGTGGCTGAACTGGGTACCGCGTCAGGTTTTGATATGGAACTGCTGGACAACGGTAACCTGGGGCACGAAAAACTAACCCAGGCACGAAACGAGCTGTTATCACTGGCAGCGCAATCGCCTGACCAGGTCACCGGGGTACGCCCGAACGGCCTGGAAGATACGCCGATGTTCAAAGTGAACGTCAACGCCGCGAAAGCTGAGGCAATGGGTGTGGCGCTGTCTGATATCAACCAGACAATTTCCACCGCCTTCGGCAGCAGCTACGTGAACGACTTCCTCAACCAGGGGCGGGTGAAAAAAGTGTATGTCCAGGCAGGCACGCCGTTCCGTATGTTGCCGGATAACATCAACCAATGGTATGTACGCAACGCCTCTGGCACGATGGCACCGCTTTCTGCCTACTCGTCTACCGAATGGACCTATGGTTCACCGCGATTGGAACGCTACAACGGCATCCCGTCAATGGAGATTTTAGGTGAAGCGGCGGCCGGGAAAAGTACCGGTGACGCCATGAAATTTATGGCAGACCTGGTCGCTAAACTTCCGGCAGGCGTCGGCTACTCATGGACCGGACTGTCGTATCAGGAAGCGTTATCCTCAAATCAGGCTCCCGCACTATATGCCATTTCACTGGTCGTGGTGTTCCTCGCCCTCGCCGCACTTTATGAGAGCTGGTCAATTCCGTTCTCGGTGATGTTGGTTGTTCCGTTAGGCGTCGTTGGCGCATTACTGGCCACCGATCTGCGCGGCTTAAGTAATGACGTCTACTTCCAGGTTGGTTTGCTGACCACCATCGGGCTTTCCGCCAAGAACGCCATCCTGATTGTCGAATTTGCCGTTGAGATGATGCAGAAAGAAGGGAAAACGCCGATAGAGGCAATCATCGAAGCGGCGCGGATGCGTTTACGCCCAATCCTGATGACCTCTCTGGCCTTTATTCTCGGCGTGCTGCCGCTGGTTATCAGTCATGGTGCCGGTTCTGGCGCGCAAAACGCGGTAGGTACCGGCGTGATGGGCGGGATGTTTGCCGCAACAGTACTGGCAATTTACTTCGTTCCGGTCTTTTTCGTTGTAGTGGAACATCTCTTTGCCCGCTTTAAAAAAGCGTAACGTGTAAATGAGAGTAAGGTTGAACGTGAAGGTTCAGCCTTACTCTTTCCTGCTAACCATTCACCACTCAACAACCAGCTAACCGTCAGGAATACCAGGCTTAGTACACAGCACTGAAAGTAGAAACCACTCCAGCCATTCGTCATCAATTTGAACAGCACAATACTGACCCACATTCCCGTAATCGTATGAATTGTCAGCTTAATAATCCCAAACATGCCGAGTCTTTTCCTCCTGAAAATACCTATACCGCCTGGCAAACTGCGAAAGAGAACTAGCCGGTAGCCCGGCAGAAATCATCAGGGAAGAGTTTCACATGAAGCAGGTGTGAGATCCTGACCAATATTCAAATGCGAAATATGTCAGGAAAAGGTACCTGGCGAATGTTGCGCAAACTGATGTGGCGTTACACCATAATATTGTCGAAATGTGTTTATAAAGTACGACGTACTGCTATAGCCACATTTTTCCGCAATAGTATGCAGAGGAATTTGACGTAACTCGAGTAATCGTCTGGCCATCGACATCCTGGAGGCGAGTAATATTTTACTGAAACAGGTATTTTCATCCTGCAACTTTTTTTTGATTAGACTCTCGCTGGTATACATTCTTTCCGCAATATCGCGCAGATACCAACGTTTGGCGATATCAAAGCTAATAAGGCGTTCAACTTTTCCTGAAACAGTACTGATACTATTGAAAAGTAAGGGGATCAGTTCTTTCTTATGAGAAAACATCGATAAACAGGAAAGATAGAGCATTTTGCTCAGTATCGGCGAATTTACCCCGGAGTCATTGAAACTATCAAAAATCGCCGTCACCAGCGGCATGGGGGGTGACTGGTTAATTAACAGACGGTCTTTGCTATGTAACCCTAAATTGCGTGGTATCTGACGAATATTTTGTAAGTAATGGCAAACTGTCAGCTCATCGATATCCAGTCGTCGCGTATCCGGTGAACAAAACGCAAAATCGTCTGCCAAATTTTTATCCAGTAACAGGATACTCTCGCTGTGCAACGATATTTTTTGCTGTTCATGATAAATATCGAATGAACGACGAACGAGGATCACCGAGCAGACATGCGTCATGACTATCCCTTATATTTCATTACTGCGATTATTTCAATTTCAGTATACTAATGAAATGATGCCAGACTGTTTCTTAGCGCAAAAACTGCCAGATTTGGTAGGACCAAAATTTATCCACAAAGTAGTTTTGCATAACAGTTAATTGATAATAAGTAAATGCAGCACGAATATATTTTCGCACAGCGTATAGCTTATGTTTATAAAAAAATGGCTGATCTTATTTCCAGTAAAAGTTATATTTAACTTACTGAGAGCACAAAGTTTCCCGTGCCAACAGGGAGTGTTATAACGGTTTATTAGTCTGGAGACGGCAGACTATCCTCTTCCCGGTCCCCTATGCCGGGTTTTTTTTATGTCTGAGTAAAACTCTATAATCTTATTCCTTCCGCAGAACAGTCAGTGCCGTAAAAATTCCCTTGCGCAACAATACTTGCCGCCGAGTCACGGTTCGACAATCTCTGCGCCGATCGCTCCTGATACTCTGTGGGCGTCATCCCATAATAATTTCGAAAGACGTAAATGAAATACGACACGCTGTGATATCCACAGGATACTGCAACTCGCTTAATTGAAAAACCATGTATAACAATAAGTTGCAAAGCACGTTGCATTCTACACTCAGTAAGCAACTGTGAATATGATGTCTCTTCTTCGCGCAATTTTTTCTTTAACAGACTTGGACTCATCAACAGCTCGCTGGCGATTCGGGCTAGTGTCCACTCATGGGCGATATTATTATTGATAACCGTACAAACTCGTGTTCGCATGTTCGGTTGTAAAACGTTCAGAAGCAGCGGTATAAAGTGCTCATCCTCAAGAAAAACAGATAACAACGCAAAGATTAATGCTCTTTTACGTAGCATTTCTGCATAGCGAAGATTCTTATTCTGCGATAGTTGCGCAACTTCCTGAAAAACAGGAATATCTCTGCTACAGTGATGAACGAGTAATGAAGAAACTTTTTTATGTGCATGAAGATTTAATGCCTCCTCCTTGAGCATCGGGAGAAATAATGAAAGCGTGTCCCTTGACACGAATACAAAATTTTCAACACACTTATCTACTCGAATTTGGCTTGCATCCGCAAAAACCAGGTCACCGCCATTAAAATAGCGATATTCACCATTAACCATGGTGAGAATATATTTATGTCTTGCGTACGCAATTAGACAATTCCCATGTAGTGATTGCATAGTTGGCTTAATATTACATAAACATATTACTGTTTATTAATGTAGCACGCCGCCCTCTTAAGTCAAATTGATTGATAAATAAATTTAAACGAAGCGGGAAAACAGGATGATAATCTACGGGCAGGATGACTGGATTTATAATACAAAAGACGTGCTTAAGAACGCAGTGAAATTAATAGTAAGCAAATAATCCCTTGCAGTGACATTAAAGATATCCGTTACATTGAATAAACATTCATATAACATATATCTTATCAACACGATGAATAGACAGCCAATATATTATTGCTATTAATAAGCAACCGAATGCCCAGCTGTTTTTTAAAGGTTGGGCATTCGGTTTTTACAACGTTATGTTATCAGGTGTGTTTAAAGCTGTTCTGCTGGGCAATACCCTGTAGTTTCGGGTGATCGCTGAGATATTTCAGGGAGGCTTTGTAGTCTTCCAGCAACAGTTCAGCAAAGTCCATTTCGAAGCCGCGACGACACATAATGCGCATCACCACGATGTCGGTGGCTTCACCGCCGAGAGTGAAGGCCGGAACCTGCCAGCCGCGCAGACGCAGACGTTCAGAGAGGTCGTACAGGGTGTATCCCGGATCTTCACCATCTTTCAGTTTGAAGCAAACCGCCGGGATGCCTTCGTCCGGGCGACCCGTACAGATGAACTCATACGGCCCCAGTTTGGCGATTTCATCCGCCAGATAAGCGGCAACCTGGTAAGAGGCGTTCTGTACTTTGGTATAGCCTTCACGACCGAGGCGCAGGAATTCATAGTACTGTGCAATTACCTGACCTGCCGGGCGGGAGAAGTTGATGGCAAAAGTACCAATCTGACCACCCAGGTAGTCAACGTTGAACACCAGTTCCTGCGGCAGCGCTTCTTCGTCACGCCAGATAACCCAGCCGCAGCCCAGCGGAGCCAGACCGAATTTATGGCCTGAAGCACTGATCGATTTCACCCGCGGCAGGCGGAAGTCCCAGACGATATCCGGGGCGACGAACGGTGCCAGAAAGCCACCGCTGGCGGCGTCGATGTGCATGTCGATGTCGATACCGGTGTCGGCCTGGAATTTATCCAGCGCATCGTGCAGCGGTTGCGGGAACTCATAGTTACCGGTGTAGGTCACGCCGAAAGTCGGCACCACGCCGATGGTGTTTTCGTCACAGGCTTCAATCATGCGTTTCGGGTCCATAAACAACTGACCGGGGCGCATAGGGATCTCACGCAGCTCCACATCCCAGTAGCGGGCGAATTTATGCCAGCAGATTTGTACCGGACCGCACACCAGGTTTGGTTTATCCGTTGGTTTGCCTGCAGCTTCCATACGCTTGCGCCAACGCCATTTCATCGCCATCCCGCCGAGCATACAGGCCTCGGAAGAACCAATGGTGTTGGTGCCAACGGCCTGACCATTTTTCGGCGCAGGCGCATGCCACAGATCGGCAACCATATTTACGCAACGCAGGTCGATGGCTGCGGATTGCGGATATTCTTCTTTGTCGATCCAGTTTTTATTGATCGACAAATCCATCAATTTATGGACGTTTTCGTCGTCCCAGGTCTGGCAGAAAGTGGCCAGGTTCTGACGAGCGTTGCCATCAAGATATAATTCATCATTGATAATCTGAAATGCGACATCATCGCGCATTTCGTGCAGCGGAAATCGTTTTGACTCCGCGATAGTAGAAATGGCCTTTGCGCCAAAACGTGAATCGAGTAGTTCTGAGCGGAAATCCGTTAACAGCTTCTGGTCCATTTCGAACTCCTTAAATTTATTTGAAGGCAATAAAAAAGTAGGATTTATCCGCAATGGAAGCAAGGCATTACAGGCTTAATTTAAATAACAAAATCCTAAGCAGAAAAACGACTTTTTATAATATAAACATTTAACATGATAATATTAAAAACAGACTTTATTATCGTAATAAAAATCGCCCAAACATTCCTGTTCGGGCGATCAAATTAATTATTGTTTATCCTGCATATACGGCGTGTACACCCCGTTCAGACTGTGCAGGAAAGCTACGATATCATCCACATCCTCCTGCGGCAGCTCTTTGCCTACCTGATAGCGCAACATCAGTTTCACCGCCCCGTCCAGCGTCGGCACGTCACCGCGATGGAAGTACGGTGCCGTTAAAGCAACGTTACGTAAACCGGGTACTTTCTGACGCAATTTATCACGCTCTTCTTTAGTCACATTCATACGACCAATATCCGCCGCCGTAATTTCCCCAAAGTTAAAGTCTTTTTTCAGCCCCAACGGTTCAAAGGAACGTCCGCCGAGAATAATACCACCATGACAAGTTGCACATTTATTATCTTTAAATAATTGATAGCCTTTTTTCTGTTGCGCCGTCAGCGCATTTTCATCTCCACGCAACCATTTATCAAATGGGGAATCCGGCGTAATTAATGTTTTCTCAAATTCAGCAATGGCATCAGTAATATTTTCGCCACTGAAACCTTGCGGATAGACTTCGAGGAACTGCGCTTTAAGCTGCGGATCTTTTTCCAGCTTAGCAATAATTTCGTCCCAGGATTTCGACGCCATTTCAATCGGGTTCAACGGCGGTCCACCAGCCTGATCCTGCAATGTTGCCGCACGACCATCCCAGAACTGCTCAACGTTAAATACTGAGTTAAATACCGTCGGCGCGTTAATCGGCCCAACTGCGCCACCAACACCAATTGATGTTTTTCTGCCATCGACGCCCCCCGCATTCAACGCATGGCAATGAGCGCATGAAATGGTGCTATCAGCCGATAAACGGGGATCGTGATACAGCGCAAAGCCCAACGCCACTTTTTGCGCATCAGTAGGCAGTTTTTGCGGGATGGGCTGCACCGGTTCATTGCGATGTTCCGGAGCAGTATCATTGCTGGCGTAATATTCCGCGCGCTGTTTTGCAATCCAGGCGAGTATTTCCGCCCGCTCTTCATCACTCACCTTACCCGCCCAGTGTAGCGCGGTATAACGTGTTGGTGGCATAGTTTCATACTGCATCACCCATTCAATCTTATTCAGATCGCTTTGCGAAACGGGTTTATCAGCCAGCAGTGCCGCACGCACGGCCTCGAGGTTAAAAGATTTATATCCAAGCTTAATGTCGTAATCCATCAACTGTTTCGCGCCAGGAATATAATAATAGGCGGGTAATTCTGCCGAAGGCGTGTGGCAATAGTCGCATCCTTTTTCGCGGAGAAAGCCTAAAACCTTATTATTTTCACTGACAGCAGATGCCTGAACATCGGCCTGTTTACTGCGTTTATTATCGTGGTACCACACATAACCAGATAACCCTAAATAGCAAATCGCGACGCCAGCCAGGCCGATCGCGGTAATACGTGAGACCATTTTCATTATTCTTCCCTCACGGTGGTGAGTTATTGTGACCCAGAAAATTTTCCAGAATGCTGCAAACGTCTCTGCGAGACAAAGCCATCATAAAAAACAGGGAGATACGCTTTTTGATAGGAATCAATCAATTACATGAATATAAACTATCAATAAGATAGCCTGTACCTATTACCCAGATCAGGATTGGCATATCATGATTGCGGCGAGAGCAGGATTGAATGTTCTGAAAATGAAAAACAACACGAAATCCGTATTTTTATAAATTCCATGGATATTAGTGCGTTATATTTTTTGACAGGTTAATAAACGTGATCCACCGCACGCTTTGTCGCCCACCAGGCGGAGCGAATGACTACCCTTAAAGAAAAGCCCGATAATTAGCGACGAATTTCGGAGGTTGGATCCTTATGCTCAATCAGAAAATTCAAAACCCTAGTCCAGACGAACTGATGATCGAGGTCGATCTCTGCTATGAACTGGACCCGTATGAATTAAAACTGGATGAGATGATCGAGGCAGAACCGGAACCCGAGATGATTGAAGGGCTGCCCGCCTCTGATGCGCTGACGCCTGCCGATCGCTATCTCGAACTGTTCGAGCATGTTCAGTCGGCGAAAATTTTCCCCGACAGTAAAACCTTTCCCGACTGCGCACCCAAAATGGACCCGCTGGATATTTTAATCCGCTACCGTAAAGTGCGCCGTCATCGTGATTTTGACTTGCGCAAGTTTGTTGAAAATCACTTCTGGCTGCCGGAGGTCTACTCCAGCGAGTATGTATCGGACCCGCAAAATTCCCTGAAAGAGCATATCGACCAGCTGTGGCCGGTGCTAACCCGCGAACCACAGGATCACATTCCGTGGTCTTCTCTACTGGCGCTGCCGCAGTCATATATTGTCCCGGGCGGCCGTTTTAGCGAAACCTACTATTGGGACTCCTATTTCACCATGCTGGGGCTGGCGGAAAGTGGTCGGGAAGATTTGCTGAAATGCATGGCCGATAACTTCGCCTGGATGATCGAAAACTATGGTCACATCCCCAACGGCAACCGCACCTATTATTTGAGCCGATCGCAACCACCGGTTTTTGCGCTGATGGTGGAGTTGTTTGAAGAAGATGGTGTACGCGGTGCGCGCCGCTATCTCGACCACCTTAAAATGGAATATGCCTTCTGGATGGACGGTGCAGAATCGTTGATCCCTAATCAGGCCTATCGCCATGTTGTGCGGATGCCGGACGGATCGCTGCTCAACCGTTATTGGGACGATCGCGACACGCCGCGTGACGAATCCTGGCTTGAGGACGTTGAAACCGCGAAACATTCTGGTCGCCCGCCCAACGAGGTGTACCGCGATTTACGCGCGGGAGCGGCCTCAGGTTGGGATTACTCTTCCCGTTGGCTGCGTGATACTGGTCGTCTGGCGAGCATTCGTACCACCCAGTTCATCCCCATCGATCTGAATGCCTTCCTGTTTAAACTGGAGAGCGCCATCGCCAACATCTCGGCGCTGAAAGGCGAGAAAGAGACAGAAGCGCTGTTCCGCCAGAAGGCCAGTGCCCGTCGCGATGCGGTAAACCGTTACCTCTGGGATGATGAAAACGGCATCTACCGCGATTACGACTGGCGACGCGAACAACTGGCGCTGTTTTCCGCTGCCGCCATTGTGCCGCTCTATGTCGGCATGGCGAACCATGAACAGGCCGATCGTCTGGCAAACGCCGTACGCAGCCGGTTACTGACACCTGGCGGGATTCTGGCAAGCGAGTACGAAACCGGTGAACAGTGGGATAAACCCAATGGCTGGGCACCGTTACAATGGATGGCAATTCAGGGATTTAAAATGTATGGCGATGACCTTCTGGGTGATGAAATCGCGCGCAGCTGGCTGAAAACGGTGAATCAGTTCTATCTGGAACAGCACAAAATGATCGAGAAATACCATATTGCCGATGGTGTTCCCCGCGAAGGCGGCGGTGGCGAGTATCCGTTGCAGGATGGGTTTGGCTGGACTAACGGTGTGGTACGCCGTTTAATTGGTTTGTACGGCGAACCATAATATTTTTACAGCCAGCCGCTAACTTCCTGCTGGCTGTAAAATTATCCTCTTCAGGAGGAGATATTTAACATCATTGCCGCCTGGGTGCGATTTTTCACTTCCAGACGGCGATACAGGGATTCCAGATGCGCTTTTACCGTTCCGGTACTGATATTCAGCGCTCTGCCGATCTCCTTATTTGATTCGCCCGCCGCTAACATGGTTAAAATCTCCCGCTGGCGGGCGCTTAACGATTTGAGATCTTTAATGTCCTTTTCCGGCGTCGTCCGCCAGTCTCCAGGCAGAAACATCATCCCCATCGCCGCACTATTTACCGCCAACGCAAATGTCTCGACGGTTGAATCACGAGGCACAATGGCCAGCACATTAAAATGGATAACTTCCTGTAACCACCGTTTATTGCAATCCGTCGCCGTGATTAACACCTTAACCTCAGGAAACTGCACCACGGTTTTTTGCAGCAACCAGTAGCAAAACTCACCATCCTGATCGCCATCGAGCATAACTAAGGCTTCAGGGTAACTTTCCAGCTTTTGCCATAACTCGTCTGCCTGACTGGCCCCCTGAATACTCACTCCTGGAATACGCTGCTGTAAACTGATTTTCATTCCATGAATAAATATTGACTGCCTGTCAAACATGACTATTTGCATAACTGAATCTCCACCTGAATACGTTAAAAAGACTTAAGTAGTGGAAGGGTATTACCCGCGAGAAAAAATAAGAATTCGCCATTTGGCGGTGGCCATTCTACAGAGATGACGCGTAGAAAATAGTTACCGATATAAATAGTTACAGCTAAACGCCTGAAATTACATGTCGAGGGCACTATTTAAAACAATTTTGAGGATTTCCTTATATTGGTGGTTAGTACGCATGCAATTAAAAATGAAACTCCGCGACCACAAGCAAAAATAACAAACGGCAATGAGACAAAAATAAGCACAAATAGCCAACACGTCCTCTATTCACTTTAAAGGGAATCGCTGAAAAATACGCTCTGTTTAGGGGGATTCACCTTTCTCAGAAAGCTATTCCGCCCTTTTCCTGCTGAGAAATCGCCACATTCGTCATGACAACATTGTGAAACCCGGCATTAGATGTTAGAAAAAACAATAAACAATGCGATATGCGCGTTACTGTTTCGCTGTGAATAACAATCGGTCAAAGAAATGGATAAAATTCACGCAATGCAGTTGTTCATCAAAGTCGCGGAGCTGGAAAGTTTTTCCCGCGCGGCGGATTTCTTTGCTTTGCCAAAAGGAAGTGTTTCGCGCCAGATACAGGCACTGGAACATCAACTTGGCACCCAGCTTCTCCAGCGCACCACGCGACGGGTCAAACTCACGCCAGAAGGCATGACCTATTATCAACGAGCAAAAGATGTGTTGAGTAATCTCAGCGAACTGGACGGTCTGTTTCAACAGGATGCCACCAGTATCAGCGGTAAATTACGCATCGACATCCCGCCAGGAATCGCGAAAAGCCTGTTACTGCCGCGCCTGTCGGAATTTCTCTATCTGCATCCGGGAATTGAGCTGGAACTGAGTAGCCATGACCGTCCGGTAGATATTCTTCATGATGGTTTTGATTGCGTGATACGCACTGGCGCGTTACCGGAAGATGGCGTTATCGCCCGTCCCCTCGGCAAACTGACCATGGTCAACTGTGCCAGTCCGCACTATCTGACGCGCTTTGGTTATCCGCAAAGCCCCGATGATCTGACTTCACACGCAATAGTGCGTTATACACCGCATCTGGGTGTACATCCGTTAGGTTTTGAGGTTGCCAGCGTTAATGGCGTCCAGTGGTTTAAGTCTGGCGGCATGTTGACGGTAAACAGTAGCGAAAACTATCTCGCCGCCGGTCTTGCCGGTCTGGGGATTATTCAGATCCCGCGCATTGCCGTGCGCGAAGCCCTGCGTGCCGGGCGGCTTATTGAAGTATTACCTGGCTACCGTGCCGAGCCGCTCTCCCTTTCGCTGGTTTATCCGCAGCGTCGGGAGCTTTCCCGGCGTGTAAACCTGTTTATGCAGTGGCTGGCTGGCGTAATGAAAGAGTACCTGGACTGACCGACTATACTTTTTAAGAATGACCACGACAGAAGGACAAAAGAGCGGATGACGCAGGAAAACGAGATCAAACGTCCCATCCAGGATCTGGAGCACGAGCCGATTAAGCCGTTGGATAATAGCGAGAAAGGCAGCAAAGTTAGCCAGGCGCTGGAAACCGTCACCACCACTGCCGAAAAAGTCCAACGCCAACCGGTTATTGCGCACCTGATTCGCGCGACAGAACGCTTTAACGATCGGCTGGGTAACCAGTTTGGTGCGGCTATCACCTATTTCTCATTTTTGTCGATGATACCAATTTTGATGGTGTCGTTTGCCGCAGGGGGCTTTGTGCTGGCCTCCCATCCGATGTTGCTACAGGATATCTTCGACAAAATTCTGCAAAACATCAGCGATCCGACGCTAGCCGCCACGTTGAAAAACACCATCAACACCGCCGTTCAGCAGCGTACGACTGTAGGGCTTGTCGGCCTGGCGGTGGCACTTTATTCCGGCATCAACTGGATGGGTAACCTGCGTGAAGCGATTCGTGCCCAGTCGCGCGATGTCTGGGAACGCTCGCCGCAAGATCAGGAGAAGTTCTGGGTAAAATATCTGCGAGATTTTATTTCGCTGATTGGTTTGTTGATTGCGCTGATTGTGACGCTTTCGATCACCTCGGTTGCCGGTTCGGCGCAGCAAATGATTATTAGCGCCCTGCACCTGAACAGCATTGAGTGGCTGAAACCGACGTGGCGATTGATTGGCCTGGCGATTTCCATCTTCGCCAACTATCTGCTTTTCTTCTGGATCTTCTGGCGGTTGCCGCGCCACCGTCCGCGCAAAAAAGCCCTGATTCGCGGAACATTTCTGGCTGCTATTGGTTTTGAAGTGATTAAAATCGTGATGACCTACACCCTGCCATCGTTGATGAAATCCCCCTCTGGCGCAGCATTTGGTTCCGTGCTGGGGCTGATGGCATTTTTCTACTTCTTCGCCCGTTTGACGCTGTTTTGCGCGGCGTGGATTGCCACCGCCGAATATAAAGACGACCCGCGAATGCCGGGGAAAACGCAGCCTTAAAATAGGCCGGATGCGGCGTAAACGCCTTATCCGGCATACGATTTTATTCGGCCTGGCTCCCCGTAGGCCGGATAAGATGCGCCAGCATCGCATCCGGCTATAATGCGCACATAACCTCTTGAAACTCGTCCCCAGAGCCTCTTCAGCCATCTATTTGGGAGCAAACAATTTCATTCCAACTCATAACCCCAGCATATAAATCCAGTTGGTAACTTTTATTTAACCTGAAACCAGTTTTATCCACTATTTATAAAATTATGTGAAGCATTTCATAGAAGAAAAATCACTGGCCTAAACATTATCCCCTTTTTGCCTGATTTTTGACCATTTCCGCGATTTGTTACACATTGAAATATCACTTTTGCTGTGCGTAATATGGCTATTCGTTAGCCAAAAAATAAGAAAAGATTATGCAAGCAACAGCCACAACACTCGACCACGAGCAAGAATACACGCCGATCAACTCGCGTAATAAAGTCCTTGTCGCCTCTCTCATTGGCACAGCCATTGAGTTCTTCGACTTTTACATTTACGCCACTGCGGCCGTTATTGTGTTTCCGCATATCTTCTTCCCGCAGGGCGATCCTACGGCAGCAACGCTACAGTCGCTCGCCACCTTCGCCATCGCCTTCGTCGCGCGCCCCATTGGCTCTGCCGTTTTTGGTCATTTTGGCGATCGCGTTGGGCGTAAAGCGACGCTGGTCGCCTCGTTGCTAACGATGGGGATTTCGACCGTGGTGATTGGTCTGCTGCCGGGCTATGCCACGATTGGTATTTTCGCCCCGCTGCTGCTGGCGCTGGCTCGATTTGGTCAGGGCCTGGGCTTAGGCGGTGAATGGGGCGGCGCGGCGCTGCTGGCGACTGAAAACGCCCCACCGCGCAAACGTGCACTGTATGGCTCCTTTCCGCAGCTGGGCGCACCGATTGGCTTCTTCTTTGCCAATGGCACTTTCTTGCTGCTTTCCTGGCTACTGACCGACGAGCAGTTTATGAGCTGGGGCTGGCGTGTGCCATTTATCTTCTCGGCGGTGCTGGTCATTATCGGCCTGTATGTTCGCGTGTCGCTGCATGAGTCGCCGGTGTTTGAGAAAGTCGCTAAAGCGAAAAAACAGGTGAAGATCCCGCTGGGTACGCTGCTGACCAAACATGTTCGCGTAACCGTACTGGGTACGTTCATTATGCTGGCAACCTATACGCTGTTTTACATCATGACGGTCTACTCTATGACCTTTAGTACCGCCGCCGCGCCAGTTGGGCTTGGCCTGCCGCGTAACGAAGTGTTGTGGATGTTGATGATGGCAGTTATTGGTTTTGGCGTGATGGTGCCAGTCGCTGGATTACTGGCTGATGCCTTTGGTCGCCGTAAAAGCATGGTAATCATCACCACGCTGATCATCCTGTTCGCGCTGTTCGCCTTTAACCCACTGCTCGGTTCTGGCAACCCGATTCTGGTTTTTGCCTTCCTGCTGCTGGGGTTAAGTCTGATGGGTCTGACCTTCGGGCCAATGGGTGCGCTGTTACCAGAGCTGTTTCCGACAGAAGTGCGTTACACCGGAGCATCGTTCTCTTACAACGTAGCGTCGATTCTCGGGGCTTCCGTTGCGCCATATATCGCAGCCTGGTTGCAGACTAACTACGGGCTAGGTGCGGTGGGGTTATATCTGGCGGCGATGGCTGGCTTGACGTTAATCGCCCTGCTGCTGACCCATGAGACGCGACATCAGTCGTTGTAATAAGAGTGAAAAGCCTGATGCGCTACGCTTATCAGGCCTGAATTTCCATACAATATATTGAATTCGCAAGGATTTGTAGGCCGGATAAGGCGTTCACGCCGCATCCGGCATGAACAAAGCACACTTTGCCAACAATCTAAATCTGTTTAATTGCCGGATGTCAGACATCCGGCAATTATCATCACTTCTTCATCTGCGACAAAATCGTCCGACACTGATTAGCCTCCCCTTCGGAAGGTGAGATCAGTGCCAGTAACGCCGCCGCCGGTGTTACCAGCGTTGCCAGTGCCGCAGCAACAGCACCACGGGCAATCAGCGGTCCGGCTTTCACCCCAGCCTGCGGATTTTTAAACGTCCCCCGCACATACAGCGGCGAACGCAGTGTGATAATCCGAATTCCTTTACTCTCCGGATCAATAGTCAAATCCAGCTGTTCCGAAGCAAAACTTGCCGTGCCGGTAACATTAATCAACGCGTTCTCAGTATCGAAAGCAAAAATCTGCGGGCGCGCCACGCCGTTGGCAATATTCAGATTCGCCGCCGCGCAGTTCACCCGCACCTCATCATCACCAAATATCGCACCGACAATGTAGTTGCCGACATTCAGCCCAACAATCTCCATCAGGTTGCGGCTCACCAGCCCGTCATTCATCAACAGTTTCAGGTTGCCGTTACTGTTGCCTAAAAGTGCCGCCACCGAGTTACCGCTACCGCGTAGTTCCGCGTCACCGTTCATTTCCCCCAGCGTCTTCTGCATCAGTTCCACATCGGGCATCAGTTCTTTCAGTTTCAGTCGACGAGCCTGAATATCTGCCCGCCCCTGCATCGGCTTTTTATCGCCTTCCAGATGAATATTCGCCGCAATGCTGCCGCCCGCCATGCCAAATTTCAGCGGTTGCAGGCGCAGGTCAGCATTTTTGAGGATGATATGAGTAGAAAGATCGCTAATCGGCAGGCTACTGCCATGCTCAATGCGCCGCCCTTTGAAGCGAACATCGGCATCCATAACGTCCCATTTATCGGTTTCGAAGCGGTCATAAGGCAGCACTTTGCCCGCAGGCTGAACGCTTTTTTCGCCCTTCTTCTGTTCAGACCGTTTCGACTTTTCTGCCCCTTTCCCGGAATCAACGCCAATCAACGGTCCCAGGTCCGCCAGCCGCAATTGCCGCGACTCGACATCACCTTCCAGTTTTGGTCGTGGCTTTCCGGTGGTGTAGACCAGAGAACCGTGGATATCGCTATCACCAATTCGCCCATTAAAACCGCGATAATCAAAGACCGACGATTTTTCAGTGTCGATTTTCGCTACCAGCCGACCATCCGTTTCAAACGGCGGGGTATCGGGCAGCAGAACGCCCGTCAGTTCATAGAGATCACCCAGTGAATCGCCAGAAAATTTAAGCCGTAAATCGACACCGCCCATCTTCATTGGGTCATTCACGACGCCATCAAAAGCAACACGGGTGTTACCAGAGCGGAAATCAGCCTGTACCGGAAACGGCGTCCCTTCGCCACGCAGCGCCAGCATACCGCCTATTTTTCCCGTACCCGTGAGCGGTTCACCGTTATATCGTCCCTGCGCCTTCAGGCCAAAAACGTAATCGCCCACCTTTTCTTTATCCGCTTTACCTTTCGATCCAGTAACTTCGCTGAACGGCAGCGGCTTGCCTAAGGGATCAACAAAAATCTCCAGATCCGCTTTGCTTACTTTGTCATCAATGGCGATCCGCCCTTGATCGAAAAGAATATTATCCAGCCGAAACGACCATGCCGACGGCTTTGCATTCGCGTCTTTGTTATCATCGTTGGCAAGATTAAACGTCCAGTTATTGTTCTTTTCAGAGAGGCGAATCAGGCGCGCGTCGGGCTTTTCGAGCTTGATCCACGGCAGCCAGACCGTTTTGGTCAGCAGCGCCAGCGGGGCCAGCGTTGCCTCTACGCGTGGCAAATGCACCATCGTGACTTCGGGAATATCCGGTGGATTGCCAAGAATGATGTCTTCCGCGTGTACATGGGGCCACGGCACCCAGCTGCGCCAGCCAGTTTCTTGTTTTTGCCGCTCCCACACCACGCCCAGATCGCCACGGATAGCGAACGGACGATTCAACTCCGCAGAGACTTTCTGGTTGATAGTCGGTTTGAGTCGATTCCAGTCAAAAGTTGCAATCAAAATGATCGCCACGACAATCAACAACAAGAAAGCCCCTGAAATCGCAGCGGTTATTTTGCCTGCCTTGCTCATCGTTCGCTTCCTCATATTCTTCCTGTGCCAGTCCTAAAGATAGTCCAGCCAGGCGGAAAATGAGGCAGCTTATAGCGCCAGAACCGCCGTATTCAGCGTTTCTATCGGTGCCGGGCGTGAAAGAAACCAGCCTTGTGCGGCGAATGCGGGCGAGTTCTGAACATCACGCCACTCTTCCGGCGTTTCTACGCCCTCGACAATCACCCCGCGACAATAGCGATTCATTAGATGTAAAAGCTGAGAAAAGAGTGTGCGTCCTTCCGGCGACTGACGCAGCATCACAAACAGTTCTCGCGCGATTTTGATGTAGTCATAACGCACTTCACTTAGCGCAGAGAAATTTGCCATCCCGGTACCAAAATCATCCAGCCACAGCGGGCCAAATTCACACATCGAGGCAAAGGTTGAATCTTTCGGCAGACGGATATGCTCCACCAGTTCGAAACGCAGCCAGGGAAGACGCTCAATCTGGCGCAGGATTTTTGGTTGCTGACGCAGGGCGATGAGCGTAGGGCCATCAATATTGACCGATGCCAGCAGGCCGTGCTCTATAAAGAAGTCGGCTTTTTGCGCCAGCAAATCAATCTGCTCTTTCACAACCTCCATCCGATGGCTGACGGTGATTTCAGTAAAATAGCGATCCGGCGGCAGGCGTTGCGAAGGGTTCAAGGGATGCGTGACCACCGTTAATAGCTCCACGGCCATTAACCGCCCGCATGTTTGATAGATCGGCTGCCAGGTGTAAGCACGCTCACACTGCAACCAAAAACGCCGTTCCTGCAAGCTCTCGATGCTTGCTTCAGGGTTGCTTATTCGCTGGATAACCTGCCTTATCATCAAAGATGTCCTGTGTTTAAAAGTGATGCTGCCCGGACTCGACAAAGATTATCGGCGCGTAAGGGCAGAACTTTACCGCCTGGCCGGGGTAAATTTCCTCACTCCACAACGGAATCTTTCAGGAATACGTTCTGGCTCAAAAAAATAATGGAACACTGTTTTAATATGGTTGACCAGCAAACCACCACAGCGCAAACTAACGCTAATTTTTTACAGATCAGGTTCACGACTATGTCCAAAAAGATTGCCGTGATTGGCGAATGCATGATTGAGCTTTCCGAGAAAGGCGCGGACGTTAAGCGCGGTTTCGGCGGCGATACCCTGAACACTTCCGTCTATATCGCCCGTCAGGTCGATCCTGCGGCATTAACCGTTCATTACGTAACGGCGCTGGGAACGGACAGTTTTAGCCAGCAGATGCTGGACGCCTGGCACGGCGAGAACGTTGATACTTCCCTGACCCAACGGATGGAAAACCGTCTGCCGGGCCTTTACTACATTGAAACCGACAGCACCGGCGAGCGTACGTTCTACTACTGGCGGAACGAAGCCGCCGCCAAATTCTGGCTGGAGAGTGAGCAGTCTGCGGCGATTTGCGAAGAGCTGGCGAATTTCGATTATCTCTACCTGAGCGGGATTAGCCTGGCGATCTTAAGCCCGACCAGCCGCGAAAAGCTGCTTTCCCTGCTGCGCGAATGCCGCGCCAACGGCGGAAAAGTGATTTTCGACAATAACTATCGTCCGCGCCTGTGGGCCAGCAAAGAAGAGACACAGCAGGTGTACCAACAAATGCTGGAATGCACGGATATCGCCTTCCTGACGCTGGACGACGAAGACGCGCTGTGGGGTCAACAGCCGGTGGAAGACGTCATTGCGCGCACCCATAACGCGGGCGTGAAAGAAGTGGTGGTGAAACGCGGGGCGGATTCTTGCCTGGTGTCCATTGCAGGCGAAGGGTTAGTGGATGTTCCGGCGGCGAAACTGCCGAAAGAAAAAGTGATCGATACCACCGCAGCTGGCGACTCTTTCAGCGCCGGTTATCTGGCGGTACGTTTGACGGGCGGCAGTGCGGAAAACGCGGCGAAACGTGGGCACCTGACCGCAAGTACCGTTATTCAGTATCGCGGCGCGATTATCCCGCGTGAGGCGATGCCAGCGTAAACGCAGCATATGCAAAAGGCTGGATAAAGTGTTACCCCTCTATCCAGCTCATCCATAAATACCTGATGGTTGTGCTAACTCATCACCATCAGGCATTACTGTGCAGGTGGAATATCCGTCACTTCAGGATGTACGTCATCCGTGGCGACAGAGGTGGTCGCAGCGGCGGTAGATGGGGCCATGATTTGATCCCAGACCGCCTGCAACGCTTTCATGTTAAATTCCGGCTCGCCTTTCGGCTGCAGCAGTATTAACGCCATATCATTCGACAACTGTTGACGCAGATCCTGATTTAACATCTCTACCGTCAGGCTATTAAGGAAATCCTGCCGCAGTTTCTGATATTGCTCCGGCGCGATATCGACAACCTGATTTTGCAACGAACGCATCCGCTGACCCATCAGAATATCGGTATCAGCTCGTGCATAGGCGGCAAACAGTTTCTGCAGCTCCAGTTTCTTTTGCGCCACTAACGCATTGAACTCTTCTTCCGGCAGACCTTTATCGCGAACCTTCGCCAGTTCACGCGCCACCAGATTAAGGTTGCTGTTCAGCTTGTCGTTTGGTGATTCGATGTTGATGGCACACTGCGCACGCAGATACAGCACACGGCAGTCAAATCCAAGACCGATGTCTTTGCTGTTACTGGCACTTAACGCTTGCTGAACATGCCAGAACAGCGCCTCGCGGGCCAGGTCCGCACGCCAGTAGCGCAGCAGTGCGGCTGATTCACGAATCGGCTGCCACGGCGTATCCCACATGATAGATAACCGGTCCTGACGCACCGCGTCAGTCATAATACTCACCGCTTCCGCACGCAGCGGAGAAAGCGTCGGCACCGGAGCTGGCGTTTCACGTTTGCCTTTCAGTTCGCCAAACGTTTTGTTTATTTGGTCGACAACCGAGCGCGCATCCACGTTTCCCACCACCAGTAGCGTCATTGCATCCGGGGTGTACCATTTCTGATAGAAATCTTTAATTTTTTCCGCTTCAACGGGTTGTTTCAGCGGATCGGCAGGATCGTGACCTAACAAGGTTGACCCTTTCAGACGATAGCGCCACCAGCCCTCTTTAGTATCGGCAGGCCAGGTTGCCACCATGTCCTGACTTTGCAGCGCGTGGTTGATGGTTTCTGGTGTGATGGTCAATTTGCCAGTGGCATTTGCCAGATAAGAGAGCGCTTCTTTCAGCAAATCGTTACGGTTATTGGGCAAACTCAGATTAAACAGCGTGGTGTCATAAGAGACAATTACCGGCGGCATCGGGCGTTTAGGGTCGATCCCCTGCTGCCACAATGAACGCGCCTGTGCTGCGTCAAGGCCACCGCTTTGCGTTAGCGCAATACGAGGGATGGCGTGACTGTAACCGCTCTGTTGTGTACTTTCGGCGAGCGAACCGGTATTAACCAGCAGGCGAATTTCAACACGATCGCTGGGACGCTGGGGGGTGGTCAGCACTTGCCACTGTAAACCGTTGGAAAGCGTCCCCTGTTGCCATGCTGGATCAGGCTGGAGCGCATCTGCCTGCACATAGCCAGCAGTGGCCATCATCAGCAAACCGCCCGCTAAAAGTCGAATTTTTGTGCCCTGCATGTGAACCCCTGATCAACTATCCTGGTAATAAAAAAACTGCCCGTTGTCGGTCAGTCTAAATGACGTTAAAAACACTTCGTGTTAGACCGCAAGAACATGAAAATGTCACGGAAGAAGTGAAATAAACCTGAACTCACCCAGGTGGTAAGTTCAGGCACAGGGGTCAATTATGCGCAAACACCCGCACTCGGGGAAGGGAGTGCGGGCATAAGTGATGAGATTAAGAGGATAATTCGTGCGTTTTGCCATCCGGCGCACGATTATTCAGCACATCGTCCAGTTTTTTGTGGTCCAGTTCTTTCACCCACTTAGCAACGACAATGGTCGCTACGCCGTTACCGACCAGGTTAGTCAGCGCACGAGCTTCTGACATAAAGCGGTCGATACCGAGGATCAGCGCCAGACCCGCTACCGGCAAATGGCCCACCGCAGAGAGCGTCGCCGCCAGCACGATAAAGCCACTACCCGTTACCCCTGCCGCCCCTTTAGAAGAAAGCAGCAACACGATTAACAGCGTGATTTGGTGGACGATATCCATCTGACTGTTAGTGGCCTGGGCGATAAACACCGCCGCCATTGTCAGGTATATCGATGTGCCATCAAGGTTAAACGAGTAGCCTGTCGGGATGACCAGCCCCACCACCGATTTACGGCAGCCGAGTTTCTCCATCTTGTCGAGCATACGCGGCAGCGCCGACTCGGAAGATGAAGTCCCCAGTACAATCAGCAGTTCTTCACGGATGTAGCGGATAAATTTGAAGATACTGAAACCAGTCGCTTTAGCGATTGAACCCAATACCAGCACCACAAACAGGATACAGGTAATGTAGAAACAGATAATCAGCTGCCCCAGTTGCACCAGTGTGCCGACGCCGTATTTACCGATGGTAAACGCCATTGCCCCGAACGCACCAATAGGTGCCAGACGCATGATCATATTGATGATGCCGAAGATGACCTGCGAGAAACTTTCGATGACGTTAAAAATCAGTTGGCCTTTGCTGCCCAGACGGTGGAGCGCAAAACCAAACAGTACGGCAAACAGCAGCACCTGCAGAATGTTACCGCTGGCAAATGCGCCAATGACGCTCGCCGGGATGACATCCATAATGAAGGCGACAATGCCCTGGTCTTTCGCCTGATCGGCGTAAACCGCTACCGCTTTCGCATCAAGCGTTGCCGGATCGACGTTCATTCCGGCACCAGGCTGCACGACGTTAACGATGATAAGACCAATAATCAGCGCGATGGTACTGACAATTTCAAAGTAAAGCAGTGCGACTGCGCCGGTACGACCGACCGCCTTCATGCTTTCCATGCCCGCAATGCCCGTTACGACGGTACAAAAGATGACAGGAGCGATGATCATCTTAATGAGCTTAACGAAGCCGTCGCCAAGCGGTTTCATTTGCTCGCCTATTTCAGGATAGAAATGGCCAAGGAGAATACCAATGGCTATCGCTGTCAGGACCTGAAAGTAAAGGCTTTTAAACAGAGAGGTTTTCATAGGGTGTCCTTTAGTAAAACCACAGGTCTTGTAAGGTTATGGGGTACCTGCGGCCTTAAAATAACACCCAGACAACATCACAGAAATGTACCTGGATCATAATTGAAACAAAAAGGTTAAAAAGTTTGAGCTGGCTCGCACAAACCAGCACTTTTTAAAGTTTTGTAATCAGTTTGGGGTAGCTACTTTTCTTCCAGGTAACTCTCTTCGAAGATTTCAATAGGGAGTGGGCGAGCAAAAAGGAAGCCCTGGGCAATACCAACGCCCGCTTTTGCCAGCCAGTCGCGTTGTGCTTCAGTCTCCACGCCTTCGGCAATCATTTGTAAGTTCAGGCTCTGCGCCAGCATGATAATTGCAGCAATCATGCTGCTATCTCCCGGCAAGCCTTCAACAAACATTTTGTCGATTTTCAGTACGTCGATTGGCAACGATTTCATATGCTGCAGCTGACGCAGCCCTGCGTAGCCCATGCCGAAATCATCCAGCGCCACCCGAACTCCGGCATTGCGCAGCGGACGGAGGATTGCCACCGCAGCATGAGGGTCGTCAATACGTCGGCTTTCTGTCACTTCCAGAATCAGTGTTCCCGGCTGAATGCGATAGCGGGTTAACAGTTCCAGCATATCCGCCACCATATTCGGGTGCATCAGTTGCAGCGCAGAGAGGTTTACCGACAAGGGCAGCATAATGCCGCGCTCTTGCCAGGCTGCAAGCAATCGACAGGACTCTTCCAGCACCCAGTGACCGACGGTAACCATCAGCCCACAGCACTCAATGCGATCGATTAAGCCATCCGGCAGGTCCCAACTGCCATCCGGTTGCTGGATACGCAGTAACACTTCCGCACTGACCAGTTTACCGCTGGTCATCTCGACCTGTGGCTGTAACCAAATAGCAAACTGATGATTTTCCAGTGCATTAAGGATATCGCTCTCTTCCGTCAACCGCTTCTGGGCGGCTTCCATCTGCTGCGGATCAAAGAACTGAATCTGATTCTTGCCTTTATGGCGAGCGGTAAATGCCGCAGAAATAGCGCGACTGTAAAGCTGTTCGGCGGTGAGATCGCCGTAGAACATCGCCACGCCAATGCTACAGTGCGGACGGAGTTGAATACGTTCAATCGGCAGGCGCTCGCTCATGATAGTGAGCACTTGCTGACCTAAGGTGATTGCGTGCCACGGTTCCTGTACACCGTTGGCAATGACAGCAAAGTCATAACCGCTAATCTGCGCGAGGATCATACGTGGCGACAGTACCGATTTGAGTTTTTCCACCAGCGTCAGCAGCAGAATTTCTCGTTGCGCCTCTTTCAGCACGCCCGCAGTATCACGCAGGGTTTCACAGGTGATGATCATCAGCGCGGTGGTTTGTTTACGCGCGACAACCTGCTCCAGCATCTCCATCAGCAAGGCTTTGTTCGGCAAATCCGACACCGGGAAGCGCATCGCATTTTCGTTCTGTTCTTCATAATGGCGCTGCAGCAATTGCTGGTTGAGGTTGTAACTGCGCACCAACATACCGATTTCATCGTCCTGATGCAGACGCGGTAATGCCAGCTGGTGACCAACAAGCTCCTTGGCTGGGATGGCGTTAAGTTCGCGAGCAATATTGCGTAACGGATGCAAAATCAGGCGGTTAATGCACCAGCTGATGGCGACGGTCAGGATAAGCGACAAAAGTAAGTAAATGGTCACTAACGTTGAGAGGGTGCTCATCACGAACTTATACATACGGAAGGAATCCGCCTGTAGTACCAGATAGGCAATTGGCTGCGGGTTTGCCGGACGTTCGAGCGAGTAAACGCCCAGCGAGATTTGAACCGGTAGCTCAAACAGGCGAGTAACCATTACCGGCACCGGGCGCTCTGGAATAAAACTTTTACGCAGCGCCTGGAACTGGTTAGGCAGCACTACATCGGCACGGCTGACCACGCCTGCCGGTTTAATGCTGGCAAGAATAGCTTCCGCTTCGGGAATATCGCCTTTCAAAATAGCTGAAGATAAGGGTTCGCGGACAGAGCGAGCAATGCTTTCCAGTTGCGTAGCCGTGTTATAGCGATTCTGCTGGACCAGATGGAACAGCAAAACGGTGCAAAAAATAAAAACGAACACCAGGACAACGGCTGCCACCATTGCCATCTGCTTGATTGTTAACGAGCGACTTACGCGCAAATTGTCTCCCCCCGGAAATCCCAGATTGCCGCCCGAGTATACCCGATCGCAGCGGCATTAAGAGAGGCGCTATCTGAAAACTTACCAGTCGGCGTAAGGTATCAGCGGCTGCGGCGGTAAATCCATGTCACCCTGCCATCCGGCGGCGGAATAACGTACGTAGAGCAGGAAATGGCTGGGTGCGTAATCTTTCGCCTGCTGGATATCAATTGCCGTGCCAACAAACCAGTTGGAAGTAACACGTCGTTCAAGTAATGCCCGCGCCGTGTAGCCGAAGCCCTGACTGCTGCCGCCATCGTTGGATTGTCGCGCAGCTTCTTCCTGCCAGTCGGTCGGGATCAGATTCATCAGCGGATAACGCGGCATGGTTTTGGTGCGTGAATGCGACCACGAGCCAGACGCACCCAGCTCCCACGACCAGTTTTCCGTGCGCTCCCGCCACATCACCGGTATGGCAAACGACAGGTATTCCTGCGGACTGTAGTAACCGCCCTGACCGAGTGAGTAGCCACTCAGATCTTTGTCGTAATGCCAGATCATGTTGTTCAGGCCGATTGTGACGCGGCGATTGTTCTGGTTAATGACCTTATAGTAATAGCCCGTCATCCAGCGCACGCGCCAGTTATCTTCGACATTTTTACCGGTTAACTGGTCGCCACTAAGCGATGCCCAGACGCCGTTTGCTTCACCTTTATCGTAGCTCAGACTTAGCCCCACACCGTCGGCACGTACGCCACCCCATTTTTTCCCGGTATTGCTCGGGGAGTCTTTTTGCCCACCAAAGGCCAGCAAAGAACTGGAGATGGGCCGACGGTGGGCGTTAACGGTGTAACCCAGCGGCCCGATATCATCGCTGTAACTGATGCCGCCGACCACATCCACCACGTTGAAGCCCATCGGCGTGGTACCGATATCCCAGCTCCAGACGTCATTTCGCCAGCCGACCGCCACGCTGGCACCGGAATCCGACTGGCTGCGGTTGCCGCTACAGTCCTGTAATGTACAGGTGCCCCAGTTGTCATCCCATTTGCCATCGGCATTAGTGGAGAAACTGCCGACGTTCATATTGACGAAATCACTGCGAAAGAACATCCGCCCGTCAGAATACGGCGCATCCACCTGCAACATGGTAGTGTGCGCTTTCAGATCGGAGTAACCACCGGTGCCGCTCGAACCCCAGTAATCGTGCTCAAGGGTGACGTTAAGATCCTGCTGGCGATAGAGGTCCGCCGCATCGCTGCGCACGCCACGTTTCAGCCAGTCATCTTTCTCGTCGTTACGGGTCAGTCGGGTAAAGGTGTCGTTATCCTGCGGACGCGTCGTAGTCACACCGGATGCGACCATGGCGTCTTTGTAGGTTTCCAGCGCCTGCGTTGGATCGCCCGCCTGCGCTTCAAACTTCGCACCATCACGCAGCACCATCGCGCTTTCCATCGACGGTGGCTGAGATTTTGCCTGCGGGATCAACTTATTAAACGTCCGCTGCGCTGCTGCGGTATCGCCAAGCTGCGCCTGTGCCAGCGCCACGCGCCGCTGTGTGTTCAGCGAGGCGTTATCGGTAGCGGGCAGTTTCGCCAGCTGGCTACGTGCCGCCGCTTTGTCACCGGCAGCAATATCCACTTCCGTCAGACCAAGAATGGCGTCGGCGTTAGCTGGCTCCCGCGTCAGGACATTCTGATATGCAGCGCGGGCGGCGGTGTAATCACGTCGTTGTTGCGCCCAGTCAGCCAGCGTGAGGTCAATACGCGTGGAAGGTGGTTGCTGGCGCAGCATCGCTTCCGCTTCTGCCTCTTTGCCGCTTTCTCGCAGGCGGTTAGCGGTTTCCAGCACCTGATCGCTTTGCAGTCGATTAACCAGCTCCTGAATATTGCTGTTCCACTGCGCACGCGGCAGGCTGTTGATATGCGCCAGCGCCGCTCTGTCCTGGTCATGACCAGAGAGGTACAGCCCGTAAGCGTAAACCTGCTCCGGGTCGTTCGACTTCTGCTGCGCCAGATTGCGCATTAACGTATCGGCCTGGCTGCGTTGTCCGGCCTGCCAGAGATCCTGCGAAAGTCGGTAAGTAATCCATACGCTGCCGGGGTCCAGCGCCAGTCGTTGCCGCTGAAGTGCTGCCGCCTGCGCCCATTTGCCCTGGTTTTCCAGTGCCTCTGCCTGCTGTGCCAGACGGTCGTTTTGCAGGCTGCGTTCGATATCATCAATGCTACGCCGCTGACTGGCAGAGAGCGAGGCGATAAACGCTTCAGCTTTTTCTGGCGATTGCTGGCGGTAAATATTTGCCAGCCCGCGCACGGCGTTAGTGTTGCCGCTGTCCATACGCAAGGTCTGCTGATAATAACGTTCGGCGGCGGGATAATCTTTTCGCGCCATCGCCACATCGCCCAGCCCCAGCACTGCATAACTGTCGGTGTTATCGACATTACGCGCCTGCTGGAACAGGCGTTCTGCCCGGTCAGGATTATTGGCTTTCAGCGCAGCATCGCCCTGCTGGATCGCCAGCCAGTAGCGGTTTACTTTCAGCAGACTGTTCCATTTGTCGTTGTTGCTGCTGTGCGGGTCCAGTGCGAGGGCTTTTTCCAGATTCGCCACTGCATTGGCGCGATCGCCTTTCTGAGAATACGCCTGGCCCAGCGCCCCCAGAGCTTCACTGTCTTTCGGGTTCGCCCGCACCGCCTGTTGTAGTTCGGGAATGGCTTTACCCGCCATACCAGAGTCCACCGCCGCTAAACCTTGCGCACGAGCGCGGAAAGCAGGATCGGCCAGCTGTTTTTGCTGTTCTGCCAGTTGCGATTGCGCAGCCGCCACGCTATCGCCATCACTAAAGATCGAGAGATATTTTTTCAGCGCCGACACACTGGCATCACTGACGGGCATGTCTTTAATCTGCCCGTACCAGATTTTAGAGGCCCCTTCGCGCCCGGCGTTCGATTTTGCCATCTGTTCCAGGACGGCAAAACCTTCGTCACGGCGATCGCTACTAAACAGCAATAGCGCCAGATTGTTTTGCAGGCCCGTATTGCCCGGTGCATCCGCATTGATGCGTTTTAACTGATTAATCGCTTCGCCACGGCGAGCCGGAATTTTCGCCACCGTACTCCAGTACTCGACAGCAATGTCACCTTCCGGCGGCGCACCGTTGAACAGTTTGTTGTAACTCGCCACAGCTTCTTCTGCATGACCGGTCGTCGCCTGCAATCGTGCCTGTTGCAGTGCCTGACGACCATCCGGCGTGGAAAGTAGCATCGTAGTCCGCGACGATTTATACGCATTTGAACTCGGCGCTAACTGCGACAGCCGATCGAGCTGTTTTTGCGCGCCATCAATATCGCCCTGACGTAACAAAGAACGGAAACGGGCGGCAACGACGTCCGGGTTATTCGGATCAATAAGTTCCAGCCGATATAACGACTGTTGCACCAGATCTTCACGATGGGTCGCTTCGCCTAACCGAACTTGCTCCAGCAACTGTTGCTGAGCGGTTGGTGCTGCCTCGACCATCGGCATGACGGCCAGACCGAGGGAAAGCGTGAATATGTTTAGTGTGAATTTGCGCATTCCTGGCCCCAGTCAGGTAATAACTCACCTTTTGTCGAGAAGCGGAAACGGTGTTGATCCCAGCCTTGTCCAAACAGGGTCAGCACATAGTTGTAATAGGCATCGCTGCCGGGAAAGTTATCGGCCACGCGCTGGCGCTGAACGGCCTGCGCATCGCGGTTTTGTAAAAAGGGCAGCATGGCGGCAGAAAAACCGACTGGTCCTTTACCCTGCGCTTTCCCCGTAGCCACATCCACTTTTTCCGGCGGATAACCGTTTTTCTCAGTGAATGTCGCCATCGGTTTAAACCGGTTGAGCATCCGCGCTTTTTGCGGATCGCTGTCAGGCATCATGCCTACCCACATGTAAACGCGGATAGCGTCGTAGCTGCTGATCAATGTTTTTTCGGCTTTTAGCTGCCAGCCTTTGTCTTTCTCATAGCGCACCCAGTCTGGCGAAAAACCTTTCGGGGCGGTTTCCAGCAATAAACGTTGATTGGTTTCGCGCAGCGTGGTCCACGGCGCGCCAAAGCGGGTGAAATACTGCGCCAGCGTCGGCGGCAGGTAGCTGGGGTTAAAACGCCAGCTGTTATCCTCAGCAAAACCCACTTTGCCCGGTAACAACATGGAACCCAGCCCAGGCACCGTCACCACTTCCTCCCGCGCGATACGTTTTAGCAACGCGCTGCCGATGTCGGTATAACGCTGCTCTTTCCACAAACGCCCCGCCTCCAGCAACGACCAGGCCATCCAGACATCACCATCGGAGGCCGAATTGCTGTCCAGCACTTCCCACTTACTGTTCTCTTTCTTGCCCCACAGCCAGGCGGGCAAACGTTCTTTTAAAGAACCCTGAGCGAGATTGTTCTGCGTCCAGTCGAGAATATTATCGAAAGCTGCACGGTCGTTAGCCGCCAGGGCAAAGAACATGCCGTAACTTTGCCCTTCGGAGGTGGTGATTTTGCGCGCGTCGCTGGGGTCGATGACGCGCCCTTCCTGACTGATGTAATCCTTTTTAAACTGCTCCCAGGCAGGCCAGGTACAGGCTGCCTGAACACTAAAGGCAGCCAGCAGCAGCATCGTCACGATTCCACTACGCAACACATTCATCTTCAATTACTCGTTATCCGGGTTAAGACGACGACGACTAATAATTCGCAGCAGACGCCACAGTACCCATGCCAGCAATATCACACTGATAGCCGCCAGCACCGCCAGCAGAATCGGATGGTTTGCCAGCGCATACCACAAGCGCTCGAACCACGGCAGATGACCTACGTAATAAACGTCGCCAACACGTAGGCTGTTGATACCGGACTCGCGGATCACCGCGACCGAACCGAACATGGTGGCGCGTTTGCCGCTATCGTTCACCGCATCGTTAAGCATTTCATAACCGCGTGGGCTATCTGCCAACAGCGCAATCACGCTGCGCTGGTCGTTATACGGCGACTGGAAGCCAATCACCGCCGCCATCGCACCGGAAGAGGTCAGCGTTGACCGGGTTTCTGCCGCGCGATCGCTCTCGTCCGGCACAATGCCGGGGAACGGGGTCTGGCGCATCGGTGTTTTCACCCAGCTTTCTGTCGCCTGCACCAATAGGTCGATCTGCTTATCGTCTTTCAGTTTGTCCGGGATACCACCGATGATCATGATATCGGCATCTTTGCCCTGAATGGTGCTGCCATCATCGGTCACCGTCAGATTAATCGCCGGGAAGCCCGTCTGTGCGCCGATAAAACCAACAGTATTCAGCAACGTTTCCATCTGTGCTTCGTTAGGCGCTTTCGGCATCACGGTGATGGTTTGCGACAGATCCGCCATCCGGCTGAATGGGAAGCCCGCGTTAGCAAAGGCGCGTAGATCCGGCATCGGGATGAAGTGGTAATACTTCGAGAAGTCGATGGTGGAGTCGTCACCAATCACCACATGATTCTGCACCGGCTGGAAGGTAATACAGTTATCCACCGAACCGCCCGGCATCGGGTTCATATACTCAAAGTCGAAGCGCAGCTGGTTGGTCGCGCCCAGTTTCAGCGCCGGAATAGAGACATCTGTTTTGCCATCCAGCAAACCTTGTAATACCGGAATCCGCAGCAGCAGGCGGTTCGCCTCCTGTTTGCTGCTCAGGTTGAAGGATTGCAGGAACTGGTTATTCAGGCTGATATCCATCCGCGAACTGTCTTTCACCGGCGGCATGGTGTAGCGGTAATTAATATCCATATCAATGCCGGTACTGCGCATCAGGTAGAGATCCGGCGGCAGGTTTAGCGAAACGTTAATCGCTGCTGGCTCAAGACCGCTGGATTGTAACTGTTCTTCATAGGTTTTCAGTTCGCCAAATGTGACCGGACGATCGGTACGTACCCAGTTCGGCGCATCGTACGGCTTACGCGGTAGCAGCGGTTTTACTTCATTCACTACCACGCTTTCACCACGGAACAGAATGTTACCCTGAGCGATACCTTTCGCTGCCTGCAACAGGTCTTTGTCGTCACGACCAAACACCACCAGCAGTTTGACGTAAGGATTCTGCGGATGGTTAATCATCTCAATCACAGGGGCTTTTACCGCCGGATGATCGCGCAGGAAGTCCGGCCGTTTGTCGTTGGTTGCAAAGACAATGGCATTGCGATCCGGCAGTTGGTTATAGAGCACTGGGAAGTTCTGCCCACGCCAGCCAGAACGCGAACCAAACCACGAGGCGACAATGGCAGATGCTTGTTGCAGCCCAACATCCGGCGCACCCGCAAAGACCATCGGCAAGGTGTTGGTGCGGTTATCACGCGGGTCAAAGAATGGCACCGGGAAGTGTGACAGGTCATTCTTCACATTCAGGGTCTGATAGGTCAGATCCAGTCCACTGCTCCGCCCAACATCCAGCCAAAGCGTGGTGCTGGCCGGGTTTTCGCACACGTCCTGATAATGGCCGACAAACTCCAGCCGTACACGGTTGAAGTCGGTAATAAACAGTGGGTTAATGGGCATTTGCGCCAGCGTTTTTTTACCCAACTGTTCTTTGGTCACTGGCAGCACGCCCATCAATTCATCATTGAGATAAACCTTTAACTGCGACTGGACAGGCAGTAACGATGGCGATGGGGTGTATTCGAGGTTGAGCATCGCCTTCGTCACCACTTCATCGCTGCGCATACCAAACTCAATGCTGCCGTTCGGGTTAATGCCACGTAGCACCATGCTGCCCGGCGGCGGTGCAATTTGCGCAAAGGTCAGCTTCACATCACGCGAAGGACCGTTCTGCGCCACGACTGGCGCATCAGCGCCCTGCACGCCCGGCATCACTTGCCCCATCTGCGGATTTTGTTCCGTCTGGGCGGCTACAGCTGGCTCAGCATTGATCAGTGGTTGCGTTGCTGGCGTCGCCTGCGTCATGAAAGAGGGGAACGCACTCATCCCCATAGCCACTGCACAAATCCAGAATAGTTTTCTTTTCATCGCGTTATCATCATTGTTGAGCCAAAGCCTGATCCGATGGTTGTGCCGTTTCGCTCCGCTCCGGGCGGCGCGGAATAAACGATACAACCCAGGAAACCAGAGAAGTCAGCACACGGAATATGCCCTTCACCGAAGAAGGCGCAAACTCCGCCAGATGGCGGTAGCCACGGAAGCCGAGCTTCAGAATATCCAGCAGACTTTCCAGCGGCTTATCTTCCGGGTAGCTGTCCTGCCAGAGCGCCCATGTATCCGCACGGGCAAACGTACACTGCACAAAATCGATATGTTGCTGGGTGGTGAGCGGCATTAATTTCAGCCCAACTTCATTACCCATCACGCGCGCCACCTGGGTCGGGAAGACGTATTCCTGCTGACCGCGTTTAAGCAACAGATTCACTTTCTGCCCTTCCAGAATCTGCGCCTGACCGTTGATCTTGATCCCCAAACCACCGTCGGAGAAATCCTGAACGGTACACGAGAAGAGGTGACCATCTTCGCGGGCAATTGCCGCGGGCATCGTCATCTCCACGCGGTGCGATCGGCGTACCTGTTTGCTTTCTACCGATACTGCAACTGCGCCGCCAAGAACAATCAGGTTGTAGAATACCCACACCATACTGACGACCACGGTGAGCATCTCGGTTGGCGGGCCATAGAAGTAGCGCCAGATGCCTACCGCAACGCCCACCAGGTTGAGCAGGACAAGGAAGATGTAGGGCCGCGAGATCACCCAATCGACGTACTCTTCTTCCACCAGTCCACCTTTGGCGGTGACGTTAAATTTGCCTTTGTGCGGGTTAATCAGCGCCACCAGCGTCGGTGGTGCGATATACCACGCCAGCACCGTTTCGTAGATTTCACTCCAGAAAGAGTGGCGATATTTGCCCTGGATCTTGGAGTTGGTCAGGCTGGCATGGATCATATGCGGCAGCACGAATAGGGCGATCATCAACGCTGGCGCATAGATGATGTAGGCATGAAGCAGCAGGAACGCCAGCGGCGCAGTCAGGAAGATCAGCCGTGGAATGCCCGACAAGAAGTGGAACATGGCGTTGACGTAGCACAGCCGCTGAGCAAACTTCAGTCCTTTACCGGTGAGCGGGTTATCGAGACGGAAGATTTGTACCATCCCGCGCGCCCAGCGAATACGCTGACCGATATGCGCCGACAGACTTTCGGTCGCCAGCCCCGCCGCCTGCGGAATACGCATATACGCGGAGGTATAGCCACGACGGTGCAAACGCAGAGAAGTATGCGCATCTTCAGTCACGGTTTCGACAGCAATGCCGCCAATTTCATCCAGCGGCTTACGACGAATCACCGCACAGGAACCGCAGAAGAAAGTGGCGTCCCACATATCGTTGCCATCCTGCACCAGACCATAGAACAGCGTGCCTTCGTTCGGTGTTTTACGAAAACGCCCCAGGTTGCGTTCAAACGGGTCCGGCGAGAAGAAGTGGTGTGGAGTCTGCATCATCGCCAGCTGTTTCTCTTTCAGGAACCAGCCCATGGTCATTTGCAGGAACGATCGCGTTGGTACGTGGTCGCAGTCGAAAATCGACACGAACTCGCCTTTGGCATATTTCAGCGCATTGTTGATGTTGCCCGCTTTCGCATGTTCATGAGTGGTACGGGCGATATATTTCACCCCCACGTTTTGCGCAAACTGGCGAAACTCTTCCCTACCGCCGTCATCGAGGATCCAGATGTTCAGCTTGTCTTTCGGCCAGTCGATACCCAGCGAGGCGTAAATAGTATTTTTCACCACGTTGAGATCTTCGTTGTAAGTCGGGACAAAGATATCCACCGACGGCCACAGCGACATATCTTTCGGCAATGGCACCGGCTGACGATTCAGCGGCCATACTACCTGGAAGTAGCCGAGCACCAGCACAATCCACGCGTACGTTTCAGCGAAGAGCAGAATAAGCCCGCACACCAGGCTGACCGGATCGTCCCAGTTCAGCGTAGAGGTGTAACGCCACCAGATATAACGGCAAGAAACGGTCAGCGACAGCACAATCAACATTAGCGCCGAGAAGCGCCCCGGCATCCGCCGTACGATCAGCGCTACACCCCACAGCAGCATCAGGAAGATAAACTGCGCCAGCGGGTTAAACGGTTGAGTAACGCAGATTAACGCCAGAATCAGCGAGAAGGTGACGATGATACCGAGGATCAACCGCCGCGCCCCGGCACTCAAATGACCGAGCTCTTTTTTCTCATCAAGATGCTGTGTTTTATGGCTAACGCGCTCAGGCAGCTCGTTCATCCATTGATGGTAACGTCCACGAATATTCTGCAGACCTGAAAATGCCCGCCTGCGCGGTTTCGGCGTTTCTTTGCGCGATGTACCGATCAGTAACCAGCATGTTTGAATGAGATAACGGACCGGGTCCAGCGGACGCGGACGCGAGGCGTTGATATGCGGATACAGGTTTTTATGTTCTGCGCGAATACGCTGCCAGCGCGGGTGCTCCAGCGGAATAAAAATCCAGGCCAGGATCATCCAGAAACAGCCGAGCGTCGCGCTGAAAGCCGACGCACCGTGACGACGATAATCGCGATAACGCCCGATAAGCCGCGCGTTGACCGGCGGGATAAGCAACCACCGGGTCAGGATACTCATGATGCACTCCCGACTGGCGTTTTCAGCCCGGAGTAGTTCAACAGGCACCAGTTCGCCAGCGTCAGTATCTCTTCAGCCGCCAGCGCATCACTGCGATATTCACCTACTGGTTGCTTAGCCGCCAGGCATTCAGCCATCGCTTCATCACGATGAATGAGCATCGGCAGTAATCGGCGCTGGCTTTGCAACCAAAGCTGGTAAATATCGTCCTGAACCTGACTGCCAATACGGAAGTTATTAATCAAAATATGTGCGCCATCCGGCAGCGCTTGCTGATGCAGTCGGATATGGCAGTTGGCATCCACATTGACGATTGCCAGCGAGTGATCGCACAAACTCAGCAGCTGGTGGGTTATCTGCGAGGCATCACGCGGTAAGTCGATTAAAATCCACTGGTAACGCCCGCTGGCTTTTAGTTGCTGTAAGCCGGAGCAAATATCGCTCAGCCGGGTTTGCCAGTGCTGTGGATTTTCTTGTTCTTCAATGGATAACTGACCAAAAGGCAGCAAATCGAGCTGCGAGGTGTAGCGCAACCCGGCGTCACGCCAGTCCTGGCCATCCAGCATCGCTCTGGCCCAGCCCTGACGGTGGGTAAAATCAACGTTAAATGACAGGCGCAACAAGTTGTCCGGGCAGGCATCGACCACCAGGACATTTTCTCCCAACATTTGTAATGACCAGGCTAATGCGGCGGTGATGGTTGTTGTCCCCACGCCTCCCCGCACCCCCTGCAATCCCAGTACGGCCATTCACCAATCCCCTACTTTTGTTGCGCAAACTCTGCCAGCAACGGCCAGCGTTTTAATGCCGCGGCCAACTGTTCGCGTTGGGAAATATCGGCATAATCAATATCAGGCAGTGAAAATGCCTGCTTTAACGCCACAATATCATTCTGGAAGATATAGCCTATCGCGGGATCAGGCAGAGTATCTGGTTCATTGTTATTCATATTGCTTGATCCCTATGAAATAACCGTACCGTTCATGAGACAATTCTAACCGTGAGCATTTCGCCGGTTTATTGTTTACGGCGAGACGGGAATTTGCTCACTTTTTGACTTTCCGTTACGCAACAGAAAAAGTTAAAAACGAAAAGACTAAAATCACACGTCTTGTGACCTTCTAAATTGATTCACATGCTAAATCTGATAAGTTTTAATTTCAATGGTAGGTTTATTTCTTAGCTTTCGCTAGTAAACTGATAATCAGACAAAATGGTGACATGAGGGACATTGTGGACCCTGTATTCTCTATCGGTATCTCATCATTATGGGATGAGCTGCGACATATGCCAGCAGGCGGCGTCTGGTGGTTTAACGTCGATCGCCATGAAGATGCTATCAGTCTGGCGAATCAAACAATTGCATCCCAGGCTGAAACCGCACACGTCGCGGTCATTAGCATGGACAGCGATCCGGCGAAAATCTTTCAATTAGATGATTCTCAAGGGCCGGAAAAAATAAAATTATTTTCAATGCTAAATCATGAAAAAGGTCTATACTATTTGACCCGTGATTTGCAGTGTTCTATTGATCCCCATAATTACCTTTTTATTCTTGTTTGCGCAAATAACGCATGGCAAAACATTCCTGCCGAGCGGCTTCGCTCATGGTTGGATAAAATGAATAAATGGAGCAGGTTAAACCATTGTTCGCTTTTGGTAATTAATCCCGGAAATAATAACGATAAACAATTTTCATTGTTGCTTGAGGAATACCGTTCACTTTTTGGTCTTGCCAGTTTGCGTTTTCAGGGTGACCAACATTTGCTGGATATTGCCTTCTGGTGCAACGAAAAAGGGGTCAGCGCCCGTCAGCAGCTTAGCGTTCAGCAACAAAATGGTATCTGGACATTAGTTCAAAGCGAAGAGGCGGAGATCCAACCACGCAGCGACGAAAAACGCATTCTGAGTAATGTTGCTGTACTGGAAGGTGCGCCGCCGCTATCGGAACACTGGCAACTGTTCAACAATAACGAAGTCCTGTTCAATGAAGCCCGTACCGCTCAGGCGGCGACGGTGGTCTTTTCTTTACAGCAAAATGCGCAAATCGAGCCACTGGCCCGCAGCATTCATACCCTGCGTCGCCAGCGCGGTAGTGCGATGAAAATCCTCGTGCGGGAAAATACCGCTAGCCTGCGCGCCACCGATGAACGTTTGTTATTGGCCTGCGGTGCAAATATGGTTATTCCGTGGAATGCGCCACTCTCCCGTTGTCTGACGATGATCGAAAGCGTGCAAGGGCAGAAGTTTAGTCGCTATGTGCCGGAAGATATCACTACCTTGCTGTCAATGACCCAGCCGCTCAAACTGCGTGGTTTCCAGAAGTGGGATGTGTTCTGTAATGCCGTCAACAACATGATGAATAACCCTCTATTACCTGCCCACGGTAAAGGCGTTCTGATTGCCCTACGTCCGGTACCGGGTATCCGCGTTGAACAAGCCCTGACGCTGTGTCGCCCTAACCGTACCGGCGATATCATGACCATTGGCGGTAATCGGCTGGTGCTGTTTCTCTCATTCTGTCGGATTAACGATCTGGATACCGCGTTGAATCATATTTTCCCATTGCCTACTGGCGACATTTTCTCAAACCGTATGGTCTGGTTTGAAGATGATCAAATCAGTGCCGAGCTGGTGCAGATGCGCTTGCTTGCCCCAGAACAATGGGGCATGCCGCTGCCTTTAACGCAAAGTTCTAAACCGGTCATCAATGCCGAGCACGATGGTCGCCACTGGCGACGAATACCAGAACCCATGCGACTGTTAGATGATGCTGTGGAGCGCTCATCATGATGACCATCAGCGATATCATTGAAATTATTGTCGTTTGCGCACTGATATTTTTCCCGCTGGGCTATCTGGCGCGGCACTCTTTGCGACGCATTCGCGACACCTTACGTTTGTTCTTTGCTAAACCTCGTTATGTTAAACCGGCCGGGACGTTACGCCGCACGGAAAAAGCCAGGGCAACCAAAAAATGACTCAATTTACGCAAAATACCGCCATGCCTTCTTCCCTCTGGCAATACTGGCGCGGCCTTTCCGGCTGGAACTTCTATTTTCTGGTTAAGTTCGGCCTGTTGTGGGCGGGATATCTTAACTTCCATCCGCTCCTCAATTTGGTGTTTGCCGCGTTTCTGCTGATGCCCCTTCCGCGCTACAGCCTGCATCGCTTGCGCCACTGGATTGCCCTGCCGATCGGCTTTGCTTTGTTCTGGCATGACACCTGGTTGCCTGGCCCGGAAAGCATAATGAGCCAGGGTTCGCAGGTGGCGGGGTTCAGTACCGATTATTTAATCGACCTTGTCACACGCTTTATTAACTGGCAGATGATTGGGGCCATTTTTGTTTTATTAGTGGCCTGGTTATTCCTGTCACAATGGATTCGCATTACCGTTTTTGTGGTTGCCATACTGCTATGGCTGAACGTACTTACCCTGGCGGGACCAAGTTTCTCCTTGTGGCCAGCCGGACAACCGACGACCACTGTAACAACGACGGGTGGTAACGCAGCGGCAACCGTTGCGGCGACGGGTGGCGCACCGGTAGTGGGTGATATGCCCGCACAAACTGCACCGCCAACAACGGCGAACCTTAACGCCTGGCTGAATAATTTCTATAACGCGGAGGCGAAACGTAAATCGACCTTCCCGTCTTCGCTGCCCGCTGATGCTCAGCCATTTGAACTACTGGTGATTAACATCTGTTCGCTTTCCTGGTCGGATATAGAAGCCGCCGGGTTGATGTCGCATCCACTGTGGTCGCATTTCGATATTGAGTTCAAGAACTTTAACTCCGCCACCTCCTACAGTGGCCCGGCGGCGATCCGTTTACTGCGCGCCAGCTGCGGGCAGACTTCGCACACTAATCTGTATCAACCGGCAAATAACGACTGCTATCTGTTTGATAACCTTTCGAAACTGGGCTTTACCCAGCACCTGATGATGGGACATAACGGCCAGTTCGGCGGTTTTTTGAAAGAAGTTCGCGAAAATGGCGGCATGCAGAGCGAATTGATGGATCAAACAAATCTGCCGGTTATTTTGCTGGGCTTTGATGGTTCGCCGGTTTATGACGATACCGCTGTGCTTAACCGCTGGCTGGACGTTACCGAAAAAGATAAAAACAGCCGTAGTGCCACGTTCTACAACACGCTTCCACTGCATGACGGCAACCATTATCCGGGGGTCAGCAAAACAGCGGATTACAAAGCGCGGGCGCAGAAATTCTTTGATGAACTGGACGCCTTCTTTACTGAACTTGAGAAATCGGGTCGTAAAGTGATGGTGGTCGTGGTGCCGGAACACGGCGGCGCGCTGAAGGGCGACAGAATGCAGGTATCTGGCCTACGTGATATCCCTAGCCCGTCTATCACCGACGTCCCCGTTGGGGTGAAATTCTTCGGCATGAAGGCACCGCATCAGGGGGCACCGATTGTCATCGAACAACCGAGCAGCTTCCTGGCTATCTCCGATCTGGTGGTTCGCGTTCTCGATGGCAAGATTTTCACCGAAGACAATGTTGACTGGAAAAAACTCACCAGTGGGTTGCCACAAACAGCACCGGTCTCCGAGAACTCAAATGCAGTAGTTATTCAATACCAGGATAAACCGTACGTTCGCCTGAACGGCGGCGACTGGGTGCCTTACCCGCAGTAAGAACGAAAAAGGCCGCAGAGTTTCCCCCCTGCGGCCTGGTCCGGGCGCAAATTGCCATTACGGCAGCCTGACGCCCGCATGACACGTTACTTCCGCTTGTTCAGCCAGTTCACGATCATACTGGCAAGAATGCCAGCAATGACCGGAGCCGCTAAATCATGCCAGAAGGCCATGCCCAGCTCTGCGAACGTCATATAGCCGCCTGTGTTGTAATGACAACGTTTCGCGGCTATTCTTGAGTGGTCTAGAGTTAAGATTAGCCCCCGTGGTGTTGTCAGGTGCATACCTGCAACGTGCGGGGGTTTTCTCTCTCCAGCAACCAATGCCACCAGGGATAAAGCCCCCGCAACATTGCGCCTCACCGGAACCTTTCCGGCTTGCCGCTGATTCTACGACTGTTTTTCTGTTCCGGAATCCGTCACGTCTTCACTCTGTGCTGCGCATTCCGCAGAATATTATCCGCTTGCAACCGTTGCATTTTTCTTACGAAAAAGGCCGCAGAGTTTCACCCCTGCGGCCTGGTTCGGGCGCAAATTGCCATTACGGCAGCCTGACGCCCGCATGACACGTTACTTCCGCTTGTTCAGCCAGTTCACGATCATACTGGCAAGAATGCCAGCAATGACCGGAGCCGCTAAATCATGCCAGAAGGCCATGCCCAGTTCTGCGAGCGTCATATAGCCGCCTGTGTTGTAATGACAACGTTTCGCGGCTATTCTTGAGTTGTTCAGGTTCAAGAATGGCCCCCGTGATGTTGTCAGGTGCATACCTGCAACGTGCGGGGGTTTTCTCTCTCCAGCAACCAATGCCACCAGGGATAAAGCCCCCGCAACATTGCGCCTCACCGGAACCCTTCCGGCTTGCCGCTGATTCTACGACTGTTTTTCTGTTCCGGAATCCGTCACGTCTTCACTCTGTGCTGCGCATTCCGCAGAATATTATCCGCTTGCAACCGTTGCATTTTTCTTACGAAAAAGGCCGCAGAGTTTCACCCCTGCGGCCTGATCCGGGCGCAAATTGCCATTACGGCAGCCTGACGCCCGCATGGCACGTTACTTCCGCTTGTTCAGCCAGTTCACGATCATACTGGCAAGAATGCCAGCAATGACCGGAGCCGCTAAATCATGCCAGAAGGCCATGCCCAGTTCTGCGAGCGTCATATAGCCGCCTGTGTTGTAATGCCAACGTTTCGCGGCTATTCTTGAGTTGTTTGGGTTCAAGATTAGCCCCCGTGATGTTGTCAGGTGCATACCTGCAACGTGCGGGGGTTTTCTCTCTCCAGCAACCAATGCCACCAGGGATAAAGCCCCCGCAACATTGCGCCTCACCGGAACCTTTCCGGCTTGCCGCTGATTCTACGATTGCTTTTTACTGTCAGCACCCGGCAATCTTCCTCATTGCGCGATGCCTTCCAGCTTAATTTCTTTATTTGCAATAGTTGCAGTTCATATCCGGGCTGACTCCAGACTGGTAGTGAAATGCGCAATTTTGTAGAATTGCGCCTCCTCGCGACCTCCCCAGTGAATCTGTTGCCTCATTTTTTACATACTGCGTATTCGACTTCTCCACCTGTTGCGCAAGAGAAACTGGGTTTATTCATTTTTGCGAGGCCGACTTCTTTCTGGACAGGACTTTATGCAGCACAACACACTATCGAAACACAATCAGAAATTGCCGTTTACACGCTACGACTTCGGCTGGGTTTTATTATGCATAGGCATGGCGATTGGTGCCGGAACCGTGCTGATGCCAGTACAAATTGGCTTGAAGGGAATTTGGGTATTTATTACCGCAGCGATCATTGCTTATCCTGCCACCTGGGTAGTGCAGGACATTTATTTAAAAACCCTTTCTGAAAGCGATTCCTGTAATGACTACACCGATATTATCAGTCATTACCTGGGGAAGAACTGGGGAATTTTCCTCGGGGTTATCTACTTTTTGATGATTATCCACGGGATTTTTATCTACTCTCTCTCCGTGGTTTTCGACAGCGCCTCGTACCTGAAAACCTTCGGTTTAACCGATGCCGATCTTTCACAATCTCTACTTTATAAAGTCGCTATTTTCGCCGTACTGGTGGCGATTGCGTCTGGTGGTGAACGATTACTGTTTAAGATTTCCGGGCCAATGGTGGTGGTCAAAGTAGGGATTATTGTCGTGTTCGGTTTTGCGATGATCCCGCACTGGAATTTCGCCAATATAACCGCCTTCCCGCAAGCCTCCGTCTTTTTCCGCGATGTCTTGCTTACCATTCCATTTTGCTTCTTTTCTGCAGTATTTATTCAGGTACTTAACCCAATGAATATTGCCTATCGTAAACGGGAAGCGGATAAAGTACTGGCAACCCGGCTCGCGCTGCGTACCCACCGAATTAGTTATATCACGCTCATCGCGGTGATCCTGTTTTTTGCCTTTTCGTTTACCTTCTCAATTAGCCACGAAGAAGCCGTTTCTGCCTTTGAACAAAATATCTCAGCACTGGCGCTGGCCGCGCAGGTGATCCCTGGGCATATCATTCATATCACCTCTACGGTGCTTAATATCTTTGCCGTACTGACCGCATTCTTTGGCATTTATCTCGGTTTCCACGAGGCCATTAAAGGCATTATTCTCAATCTGTTAAGCCGAATTATTGATACCAAGAAAATTAACTCACGCGTGCTGACTCTGGCGATCTGCGCTTTTATCGTCATTACGTTGACGATTTGGGTTTCGTTTCGTGTATCGGTGCTGGTGTTCTTTCAGTTGGGAAGCCCGTTATATGGTATTGTGTCGTGCCTCATTCCGTTTTTCCTGATCTATAAAGTCGCACAACTGGAAAAACTTCGCGGATTTAAAGCCTGGCTGATTCTGCTGTACGGCATTTTGCTATGCTTGTCGCCACTGTTGAAGCTGATTGAGTAAACCGGAGCGCATGGCCCCGGTTTTGTGAGTTAACGCTGCGGATTTTCATCCTGATCAACAGCAAAACAAGCTACCAGTTGACCGCCGTAGTCTTTTAGCTGCGGCTGCAACTGGGTGCAGGGGCCGAAGCGCCGACGACATCGGGCGTTGAAGGCGCAACCCGGCGGTGGATTCAGTGGGCTTGGTAGTTCACCGCTGAGCTTGATGCGCTCGCGGCGATCGTCCGGGTTCAGGCGCGGCGTCGCGGAAAGTAGCGCCTGAGTGTACGGATGGCGCGGGTTATTGAAGATTTGGTCTTTCGTTCCCTTCTCCACGCAGCGGCCCAGGTACATCACCATCACTTCATCAGCAATGTGCTCCACCACCGACAGGTCGTGGGAGATAAAGACATAAGACAGCCCCAACTCCTGCTGCAAATCCATCATCAGATTCAGCACCTGCGCGCGCACTGAAACATCCAGCGCGGAAACCGGTTCATCGGCAATCACCACATCCGGGTCGAGCATCAGACCACGGGCGATGGCGATACGCTGACGCTGACCGCCGGAGAACATATGCGGATAGCGGTCATAGTGCTCGGTTTTCAGGCCGACTTTCGCCATCATCGACAGGGCTTTTTCCCGACGCTGTTCTTTGCTTAAGCTGGTGTTGATCAGCAGCGGCTCTTCAAGAATTTGCCCGACTTTTTTACGCGGATTCAGCGAACCGTAAGGGTTCTGGAAGACGATCTGGATTTTCTGCCGACGCAGCTTCTGCGCCTGCGGATCGTGCTTAAGCAGATCCTGCCCCTGGTAATACAGCTCGCCACCGGTGGGCATTTCAATCATCGTCAGCAACCGACCGAGGGTCGATTTACCGCAGCCAGATTCGCCCACTACTGCCAGCGTTTTGCCACGTTCAAGGTTAAACGAAACGCCATCCAGCGCTTTAACCAGACGTTCCGGCGCGAACATGCCTTTCTTCACCGGATAATGTTTTTTCAGGTCGATAGCCTGCAACAGCGGTTGTTGCAGGGTGGCCTCTTGCGTACTCATAGTGTCGGCCTCCCGGCATCATCAAGTGGGTAATGGCATTTGGACTGACGCCCGTCAGCGAGCATATTCAGCGCCGGTTCTTCAGCGCGACATCTGTCAGTGGCATAGGGGCAGCGCGGGTTAAGCAGGCAGCCGTTCGGGCGGTCGTACTTGCCGGGAACGACACCTGGCAACGACGCCAGACGTTCTTTGTCCTGAGCAAATTCTGGCAGCGCACGCAGCAATGCCTGAGTATACGGGTGACGCGGCGCATGGAAGATGGCGTGCGCATCACCGGTTTCCACCACCTGGCCTGCATACATCACGATGATTTTATGTGCCGCTTCCGCCACCAGCGCCAGGTCATGGGTAATTAACACCAGCGCCATGTTCTCTTTCTGCTGTAGCTCCAGCAGTAGTTCGATGATTTGCGCCTGAATGGTCACGTCCAGCGCGGTGGTCGGTTCATCGGCAATCAGCAGTTTTGGCCGACAGGCAATCGCCATGGCGATCATCACGCGCTGGCTCATGCCGCCGGAAAGCTGATGCGGGTAAACATCCAGACGCGATGCCGGATCGGGAATACCGACCTGATTCAGCAGGTCAATCGCTCGCTGACGGCGGGTACTTTTGTTGCCGCCCTGATGCACCTTAATCGCTTCCATAATCTGGAAACCCACGGTGTAGCACGGGTTAAGGCTGGTCATCGGGTCCTGGAAGATCATCGCCACTTCGGCACCCACCAGGTTGCGGCGCTCTTTTTCTGAGATACGCTGCAAATCCTGGCCGTTAAACTCCAGTTTTTCTGCCATTACGCGGCCCGGATAATCAATCAGCCCCATAATCGCCAGTGAACTGACCGACTTACCGGAGCCGGACTCACCCACAATCCCGACCACTTCGCCCTGTTTTACGCTGTAGCTGATGCGGTCTACGGCGCGGAACGGCGCGCTTTCGTCGCCGAAATGCACCGATAATTTATCTACATTTAATAACGCCATCTCGAACCTCTTACTGCTTCAGTTTGGGATCGAGCGCGTCACGCAGACCGTCACCCATCAGGTTAAATGCCAGCACCGTCAGCAGGATCGCCAGACCCGGGAAGGTCACGACCCACCAGGCGCTTTGCGCGAACTGCAACACGTCGGAGAGCATGGTGCCCCACTCAGGCGTTGGCGGCTGTGCCCCCATGCCGAGGAAACCAAGAGCAGCCATATCGAGAATGGCGTTAGAGAAACCGAGCGACGCCTGAACAATCAGCGGCGCAAGGCAGTTCGGGAAGATGTTAATAAACATCTGACGCATCGCCCCGGCACCCGCCACGCGAGACGCGGTGACGTAATCGCGGTTAACTTCCACCAGCACGGCGGCGCGGGTTAAGCGCACATAGTGCGGCAAGGCAACGAAGGTCAGTGCCAGCGCGGCGTTACCAATCGACGGGCCGAAAATTGCCACCAGCACCAGCGCCAGCAGCAGACTTGGCAGCGCCAGCATGATATCGACCACGCGCATAATGATGTTATCGACCAGGCCGCCAAAGTAACCGGCGATCAGGCCGAGAATAACGCCCATAATCAGCGATAACACAACTACCAGACAGCCAACCAGCAGCGACAGGCGCGCACCGTACATCAGGCGCGACAGCACATCACGGCCTACGTCATCGGTGCCCAGCAAGTGCGCCATGCTGCCGCCTTCCTGCCAGGCTGGCGGGGCGAGCAGTGCATCGCGGAACTGTTCCGCCGGGTTATAGGGTGCAATCCAGTTGGCAAAGATCGCGATGAACAGCACGATGACGACGTAAACCAGCCCGACGACCGCGCCTTTGTTGCGTTTAAAATAGTGCCAGAACTCCTGTAACGGGGTCATCGGCACCGGTGCGCTAATCACTTTATTTTCAGTAACCTGTGACATGATGTCCCCTTACTTCTTATGACGAATACGCGGGTTCACCACGCCGTACAGCAGATCGACCAGCAAGTTGACGAGGATAATCATCGTCGCCACCAGCAATACGCCGCCCTGCACTACCGGATAGTCGCGGCGTTGCAGTGCGTCAATCAACCAGCGTCCCAGACCGGGCCACGAGAAGATGGTTTCGGTCAGAATCGCCCCCGCCAGCAATGTTCCCACCTGCAGGCCGATAACGGTCACCACCGGCAGCATCGCGTTACGCAGCGCATGGACGATAATCACCCGCATGCGGGTTAGCCCTTTGGCGCGCGCGGTGCGGATGTAATCCTCGCCCAGCACTTCCAGCATCGAGGAGCGTGTCATACGCACAATGACCGCCAGCGGAATAGTACCCAGCACAATGGCAGGCAAGATCATATGGGCGACGGCATCGATAAAGTTGCCGTCTTCACCCCAGATGGCGGTGTCGATTAGCATAAAACCGGTTAACGGATTGGAGTCATCGAGGAACACCATATCGCTCACGCGACCGGAGACGGGCGTCAGGTTCCAGTGCACCGAAACCAGCATGATCAGCATCATGCCCCACCAGAAGATAGGCATTGAATAACCTGTCAGCGCCAGGCCAACCGCTGTGTGATCGAAAATGGAACCGCGTTTAACCGCAGCCAGCACGCCGACCGGAATACCGACTGCCGTAGCAAAAATCATCGCGCAGACGCCAAGTTCCAGCGTGGCCTGGAAGCGCGGCACGAACTCTTCCCAAACCGGGATGCGGCTTTTCATTGAAATGCCTAGATCGCCATGCATAACGCCCCAAATGTAATGGAGATACTGCTGCCACATCGGTTTATCTAAGCCGAGTTCAGCCAGCAGCTGCGCGTGACGCTCTGGGGAGATCCCACGTTCGCCCGCCATGATCATCACCGGATCGCCCGGGATCATGTGGACAAAGGCAAATGTGAGAAGGGTAATACCGATAAACGTGGGGATGACGAGTCCCAAACGTCGGAGAATAAACTGCAACATAACCCGGATTCTCTATAGTGACCCGCAGCCTGGAACTGCGTGTCTGTATTGCTCACAAATCAATTCCCGCCCTTATCGGACAGGGAATGAAGTATTGCTGCCGGATGGCGCTGCACGCAGAGGCACAGCGCCACCGGGTATACAGATTGTTGACAAAGTGCGCTTTGTTTATGCCGGATGCGGCGTTAACGCCTTATCCGGCCTACAAAATCGTGCAAATTCAATACATTGCAGAATTTTCGTAGGCCTGATAAGCGGAGCGCATCAGGCATTTTTGCCTTTGCCATCAGTCTTGTATGGCTTTTAATTATTCGATAGAGACGTTTTCGAAGTGATGTTTGCCTAATGGATCAACCACATAGCCTTTAACTTCTTTACGTACCGGTTCAAACACGGTGGAGTGAGCGATGATCAGTGCCGGAGCCTGATCGTGCATCACCACCTGCGCTTGTTTGTACAGTTCAACGCGTTTATTGTGGTCGTCGGTAGCACGCGCCGGTTGAATCAGATCTTCAAACGGTTTGTAGCACCATTTTGAGTAGTTGGAGCCTTGTTCAGAGGCGGCGCAGCTGAACAGGGTGGCGAAGAAGTTATCCGGATCCCCGTTATCGCCAGTCCAGCCCATCATTACCGTCTGGTGCTCGCCATCTTTCGCACGCTTGAGGTACTCACCCCATTCGTAGGTGACAATTTTGGCCTGCACGCCGACTTTCGCCCAGTCTGCCTGAATCATCTCCGCCATGCGGCGAGCGTTCGGGTTATACGGACGTTGTACCGGCATCGCCCACAGGTCGATGGAGAAACCTTTTTCCAGACCCGCTTCTTTCAGCAAGGCTTTCGCTTTTTCAGGATCGTAGGTGTAGTCCTGAACGTCGTCGTTATAGCCCCACATGGTTGGCGGGATCAGGTTTTTCGCTGATACGCCCGCGCCCTGATAAACCGCTTTGATGATCGCGTCTTTGTTCACCGCGTAGGTCAGAGCCTGGCGAACTTTCACGTCATCGAGTGGTTTTTTCTGCACGTTATACGAGAGATAACCGACGTTCAGCCCCGGCATTTCCATCAGATTGATGGATTTATCCTGCTTCATGCGAGCGATATCTGCCGGGTTCGGGTACGGCATCACCTGGCATTCATTCTTCTGCAATTTCGCGTAACGCACGGAAGCGTCAGGGGTAATAGAGAAAACCAGCGTATCGATCTGCGGTTTGGTGCCCCAGTAGCCATCAAACGCTTTGTAGCGGATACGGGAATCTTTTTGATACTGCTGTAACTGGAACGGACCGGTTCCGATTGGGTTGAGGTCCAGTTTTTCCGGTGTACCGGCTTTCATCATCGCATCAGCATATTCTTTTGACAGAATAGAGGCGAAGTCCATTGCCAGGTCAGCGAGGAACGGCGCTTCCGGGCGAGTCAGCACAAACTGAACGGTGTTGTCGTCCACCTTTTTCACTTCACTGATCAGCTCTGGCAAGCCCATGCCTTCGAAGTATTCGTAGCTGCCGCCAGAAACTTTATGGTACGGGTTTTGCGCGTTTTTCTGACGATCGAACGAGAACACCACATCATCGGCGTTCAGTTCACGCGTCGGTTTGAATTCTTTATTGTCGTGCCACTTCACACCTTTACGCAGATGGAAGGTATAGGTTTTACCGTCTTCGCTGACTTCCCACTTTTCAGCGAGGCCCGGGATCACTTCGGTGGTGCCGATTTTAAATTCAACCAGACGGTTATAAAGCGGGACGGAAGAGGCGTCATAGGTGGTGCCGGAGGTAAACAGCTGCGGGTTAAACCCTTCCGGAGATCCTTCTGAGCAATAAACCAGAGTTTTAGCCTGAACACTTGCTGCGACGGTCATAGCCACCAGGCTGAGACCAAGCTTCAGCATCCCTGACTTTTTCAAGGAAATACGCATTATTCTGCTCCAATTGTGATGTTTGTTGTTTTAACCCTTTGCAGTGGGTTGTCGCTGCCTGACCTTTTTTGTTTTTTGCCCGGTCGGGTCAACGTTATGAGGTGGGGATGCCGTACTAATTAACATCAGTGTAACAGTGCGGATCCTCCATAAAATGCCCCTCGTGACCTACAATCTGTCAACAGAATGTGAAAACGTCAATACAGCCAACCGGGATTTACACCAACGGTGAGAATCCACAAACAAAGATTAAAAAAACTTCAAACAGCTATTTGCAGCAGAGAAATTTGTGCTACTCCAACATGACCAGAACAATCAGCTTAATATTTAGCAACATTTGGTGATTAAGTTTTATGCATTTAATGAAAAAAATCTGAGGAAAAGGTGGATATCTGAGCGATTAATACCATGAACGCTAAAACGCACAGCGGAAAATGCCAGGGCCAGCCATAAGTAACGCAAAAAAAGATTTAAGCAAATATAAAAAAAGACAATGGTTTCTGTCACAAATCCGTTAATGGATAGTGAGATATGGGGCGCAAATTTGGCAGGGAAATGTGTGTCGTGTAGGTCGAATAAGGCGGTCGCGCCGCATCCGACAATGGCCGGCACATTTGCCTGATGCGACGCTGACGCGTCTTATCAGGCCTACGTCGAGTCGAACCTCCCTGCCCCCGGAGGTTCTCATCCTCATGAGCTGCAGATGCAAAAAAGCCTGCTCGTTGAGCAGGCTTTTCGAATTTGGTCGGTGATAGAGGATTACTCGCCACTTCGTGGCTCGCCCTGCGGGCCGTTGCTGGCGCAACGTTCTCTCGCTTCGCTCGAGTCGAACCTCCCTGCCCCCGGAGGTTCTCATCCTCATGAGCTGCAGATGCAAAAAAGCCTGCTCGTTGAGCAGGCTTTTCGAATTTGGTCGGTGATAGAGGATTCGAACCTCCGACCCCTTCGTCCCGAACGAAGTGCGCTACCAGGCTGCGCCAATCACCGAATGCGGGGCGCATCTTACTGCGCAGATACGCCCTCGTCAATCCCTTAATAGCAAAATGCCTTTTGATCGGCGAGAAAGTCAGCAGGCCGCTTAGTTAGCCGCTGCCTCTTTTGCCTGCGGGATGTGACACCAGTTGTTGTTTTCGTTAATTCCACCATCCGGTGAAGTATAGCCAAGACAACCCATGATGGTATCGTACAGCTCTACGTGACGGCGTGGCACTTTCATGTCGGCTTCTTTTTTCAGCTGCGCAAACGCCTGCGCATTGGCCGGATTTTCCAGATATTTATCTGACATCCAGACCATCATCGGTACGCGGAACTGCTCCGGCGGTGCCAGTTCACGCGGCGTGCCGTGCAGGTGCTCGCGTTCATTAATTGACTCACCGTGGTCAGCTGCGTAGAACACAATCGCTTTCTTATCGCGAACCTGATCAATCACGCTGGAGATAAAGTGATCCACATAGGTCACCGAGTTGTCATAGGAGTTGATCATCTGCGCTTTGGTACAGCCGCTATCAACACCAATACATTCCGGCTTCCACTGCGCGAAGCTACGCGGATAACGCTGGGTGTAGTTAAAATGCGAACCTTTGGTATGCAGAATGATCAGATGCTTACCATCCGGGTTGCGCCCTAGCGATTGCTGCATTTCGTCTACCAGCAACATATCATCTACCGGCTTGCCACGATTACGTGGCTCCGCACCAATCTGCTCACGATAAGCAATGTTGTCCGCCATCGTGTTGCTGTAGAACCACATTTCGCTCTGCATAGCGTAGAGGTCAGAACTGAATCCTAACTGCTTCAGAACCGCGAAAATGTTCTGTTCTTTTAATGTGCGCTGCGGATTATCTTCCGCGCCCCCCTGACGTACAAACATGCAACGCAGTGAGAGTTTGGTTGCGGTATCACAGGAGTAACCACGGAACGCCGCCAGATTTTTCTCCTGGGCCAGTTTCGGCGTGGTATTACGCTCATAGCCGAAAATACCCATATGGTCCCAACGCGTGGTTTCACCGATGATAAACACGACATAAGTGTCATCAACGTTTTGCGGTGCCTGATAAGTGAATTTCTTCGCCGGATTAAGCAATGAATTATTATCGGAAGATTCATCGACCCGCGCCCAGGCATACAGCCCCAACGCAGAAAGCCAGTTTGATGGCAGATAAGAGTTCGCTACGACACCGCCATAACTCGGCAAATCAACGCCGGTCGCCCTCTCCACTTTCTTCTGCTGGATATCCAGCAAACGAATCGGTGCCCAAACCATAATACCCGCCAGTACGACGACCGCCAGGCTGCGAATACGCTGCCCTGGGGTTCGCAGTTGTCGGAGCAAGGTGTAGCGACAGCGGTTATTCCAGATAAGGATAAGAGGCAATGCACTAACGGCGATTAACCAGAGAATAAAGTTCAGACCAACAACTTCTTTTGACAGGTCGATATCGGTGGTCATGACGGAAGCGATGATGCCATAACCAATGACCACATTAAGGAAGGTCATGTAATAGCTGGCACCTGCGGAAAAGAGCACCACCAGCGATGCCAGAATACGCCAGCTGCGGCGGCCAAACAGCGAAAGAAGACGTAGTAAAAAGAAGGTCACCAGTACGGTGGCGGCCAGTTCAACAACAGCAGAAATGCCTTTCCAGACGGTAAAATCGTGCGCATAGCTGCCGAAGCGGCGGTAAAAAACCGCGCCATTCATAAAAAGGCCAATATAGATTGCAAGCAAAAAGCTCAGCTTCTGCTGTGTAATCGATTTGATGTATCTCATGCAAACAAACCCTGGACAAACAGGTGATAACACCCTGCTTAGTGGCTTTTCAGGCCCGGCAGGGAAAAAGTGCGGAGGTAGTCAGATAAGTAAAATCTACACGCGCGAATAAGTAGACCACAGCAAAGGGAAAAAGTGTGGGGAAAGAGTGTGCATGAAGCACAAATTTACAAAAATGCAAGTTTGAAAAGAGACTTTAGCGTTACAAAAAGCAGTAAAAAGGGCCAGTTAATTGGCCCAAATTTTACGAGTCATTGTTTATACATTTCGTTGATGCGTTTGATGCACACGGAAGCTGAAGCCCAGTAGCTCGCGGCTGAGCATTAAAGGGAGCCATGCGCCTCACGCAACATTTTCTGCTCTGGCTGACGAATCGTCGTAGAAAGCGCCAATGACAGAATCAGCAGGGCGAAAATCACGTAGAAGGTCACATAGAAGCCGCCAAACAGTGAGGCGATAATCGAACCACAAATGCTACCGATACCGAAACCGAGATAAATCACACCGTAGTTTTTCGCCAGGTTATTGAGGCCAAAGAACTCACTGACCAGTGACGGAAAGACGGTAATAGTGCCGCCAAAGTTAAATGCCACGCAGGCAATCGCTGCAAAGAACGTCACTGCATTCAATGGTGCAAACAGCAGGGCCGCCATACCCACCAGCGATATCACCTGACCAATGGTAATAACACGGATACGGGCGATTTTGTCAGACAGAATACCCAGCACCAGACGACCTGAAAGGTTGGCGATGGAAATAACAGTGACTGCATTGGCTGCGGAAACCACATCAAGGTGTGCCAGACTTTGGGCGATATCTTTCGCTACCCCAATCACGTACAGGCCGCTCATGCAGGCGGTCAGGAACATTACCGCTAACATCCAGTACTGCGGTTTACGCATCGACTCTGCCAGCGTGTAATCTTTCTCCACCACACCATTGCTGGTTTTCACTTCCTGTTTTGGTGCGTCTTTCATTAACGTTGCGCCGAAAACAATCATCAACAGCGCAATCGCTCCCCAAATCACAAAGGTTTTTTCCAGACCGACCGTTTCCAGCAGCTGCGTGTCGATAAATTTGAAACCCAGGCTACCCAGACCATAAGAACCGATAGCGAACGCGGAGATCAGACCTTTACGCTCCGGGAACCACTTCACACAGTTAGAGAGCGTCAGCAGATAACCCGCGCCATCTGCCAGTCCCACCAGCACACCGGCGCTTAACCACAGCATCATCAGGTTGTCAGAATGCGCTGTCAGGAAGAAGCCTAATCCCAGCAAAATGCCGGAAGCCATGGTGACGCGTTTAACGCCAAAACGTTCCTGTAATTTGCCCGCAACAGAAGACGAAATTGCCAGCCCCAGACTTAACAAGCCGAAAGAGAAAGCGACCTGGCTTACCGGCGCATCCAGCTTGGCGGAAAGCGCGCCATTAAACAGGCTCCAGGTATAAACCGACCCCAGCGCAAACTGGGTAATGATAGTACCGATGAGTGTCAGCCAGCGGGTACGCTGATAATTTGAAGGTGTCATGGCAGTATTCCTGCAGTAATAAAAAGGAAAAATCTCTGCCGACAACCATAACGAAGTGCACTTTATGCCTGGGGAAAAACGGCATGAAATGCCATCAGAACGGAATGAAATGCCTTAGTTCAGGAATGAATGACGCGACAATTATTCACCAAATTTATTATTTGGTAAGTTAGCACCCACTATCGCCACAACTATTGTTATTTAATGGTTTCAATTGTGACTGTTACGTTAAAATCTGGCGCTAACCCCCATCGTATACAGATAGTCGCTATTATTAGTGGTATTTTCTGCCTGAGTTAGCGCGGCATAGGCGGCAATATTTTGATTGAGCAACATATCAGCGCCTACGGTGACATCCAGCCAGTTGCCGTTCTGGTTTGTCGCCGTCATCCGGCTCAGGCCTGATTGCGCCTTCCAGATATTCTCGCCAAATTGCTGGTTATAGCTGATTTGCGCCCAGGGTCGGAGATCGCCAAGCCGGGAGTCAACACGCCAGCCTAAGGTACTCACGCTGGCATGCCATAACGGATCGGTCAGCGTGGTAGTACTGTCGCCAAACTCGTTATACATCGAGGTGGTTGTGCCATCGTAATGTAATGCCGCGACCGGGCCGGTTGTAACCTGTTCATATAAAGGAAAATTCCAGCCCATACTCATACTGCTGGTCACATCCACAGGGGTTTCTTCCGCCAGATTGACTTCCAGTCCCAGCGCCCTTTGGCTACTTTGAATACGTTGCGACAAAATATCGTTGTAATCAGGTTGATGATCACTATCCCAGGTGTAACGCTCTGTGGAAAGTCCGGGTTGCGTATCAACGATATATTCTTGTTGCCAGGCGTAAGCTGTGTTGAGAAAAAAAGCACTGATTACCACGCTCGCCAGCAGGCTTAGCTGCCAGCGACCACCGCTTTTTTTTATGATCATTAACACGACTCCAGGGAAGAGCCGAATTCGGCAATATTATTGTCATTGTATGAAGGATATCGGGCATAGTAGCCCTGTATTAAATATTGACTTTTTCACCGATGCGTCAAGAAAAGCGGCTGAAATTTTTACGATCGGGTACATAGCGAGGGAAAGTATGGAACGTTGCGGCTGGGTGAGTCAGGACCCGCTTTATATTGCCTACCATGATAATGAGTGGGGCGTGCCTGAAACTGACAGTAAAAAACTGTTCGAAATGATCTGCCTGGAAGGGCAGCAGGCTGGGTTATCGTGGATCACCGTCCTCAAAAAACGCGAAAACTATCGCGCCTGCTTTCATCAGTTCGATCCGGTGAAGGTTGCCGCAATGCAGGAAGAGGATGTCGAAAGACTGGTACAGGACGCCGGGATTATCCGCCATCGCGGGAAAATTCAGGCAATTATTGGTAATGCGCGGGCGTACCTGCAAATGGAACAGAACGGCGAACCGTTTGCCGACTTTGTCTGGTCGTTTGTAAATCATCAGCCACAGGTGACACAAGCCACAACGTTGAGCGAAATCCCCACATCTACGCCCGCCTCCGACGCCCTATCTAAGGCACTGAAAAAACGTGGTTTTAAGTTTGTCGGTACCACAATCTGTTACTCCTTTATGCAGGCATGTGGGCTGGTGAATGATCATGTGGTTGGCTGCTGTTGCTATCCGGGAAATAAACCATGATTAGGGAAGCGCAACGTTCAGAACTCCCCGCGATCCTCGAACTGTGGCTGGAAAGTACAACCTGGGGCCATCCCTTTATAAAAGCGAATTACTGGCGTGAGTGCATTCCGCTGGTGCGGGATGCCTATCTTGCCAACGCACAAAACTGGGTCTGGGAAGAAGACAGTAAGCTTCTCGGTTTTGTCAGCATTATGGAAGGTCGATTTCTGGCAGCGATGTTTGTCGCACCGAAGGCCGTCAGGCGCGGTATTGGTAAGGCGCTGATGCAGTATGTGCAACAGCGCCATCCCCATCTGATGCTGGAGGTTTATCAAAAAAATCAACCGGCGATAGATTTTTACCAGGCGCAGGGTTTTCACATTGTCGATTGCGCATGGCAGGATGAAACCCAACTACCCACCTGGATTATGAGCTGGCCGGTGGTTCAAACGCTGTAAGTGTCAGTTCCGGACCGTTGTATTTTTCTAGCCATGCCAGCGCCGTATTACCCGCACAGCCATTCCCCAGCCGCGAGCTGGGGAGATCTTTGGTCAGCACGTTCACTGCGCCGTTTTTACAAATACCGTCAGCGGTTAAATCCAGATCCGGCCATGCCCCTTCGTGAATGCAAATCACGCCAGGTTTAATTCCCTCGCTAATGACCGCTCCGGCAAGAATTTGCCCGCGTGAGTTCCACAGCCGAACAGTATCGCCATCTTGTATGCCGCGCGCCTGGGCATCGTCAGGATGAATGGTGACAGGCTCACGGTTTGCCACCGCGTACAATTCGCGCAGAGAACTGTAATTCAGCTGGCTGTGCAGACGATGCGCCGGATGAGCAGAAAGTACCTGTAACTGTTCCGGTTCGGCATTGCCCTGCCATTCGTCCGGCACCAGCCACATTGGATGCCCCGGGCAATCCGGATAAGCGTAATCGGCAATACGCTGCGAGAAGATTTCAATCTTACCGCTGGCGGTTTTTAATGGATGCGCCTGCGGATCGCGGCAAAAATCAGCGAAGCGAATAAACCGCGCGCTGTCCGGGTTTTCCGGCATCTCAATTAACTGATTGGCTTGCCAGAACTCAGCAAATGGCGGCAATTCAACCTGCTGGCTTGCCCCGCGCTGTCGGGCAACGTTATAAAACGTTTCCAGCCATTGCAGCTCACTTTTTCCTTCCGTAAAACGTGCATAACCGCCCTTCTCCCAGCGTTCACTTAACTCGGCAAAAATATCAAAATCATTACGCGCTTCATAGCGTGGCGGCACCACTTGCTTCATCGGCACCAGATGCTGATTACTGTAATCACCGGTCATGGTGAGATCATTACGCTCAAAAGAGGTAGTCGCAGGCAGAACGATATCCGCGTGTTTCGCCGCTGCCGTCCAGAAGCATTCAGAGATCACCACCAGCTCCGGTTTTTGCCAGGCACGGATCAGACGATTGGTGTCCTGATGATGAGTAAAGTTGGCACCGCCCGCCCACCAGATAAAACGAATATCCGGGAAACGTCGGTTCATACCGTTGTGTTGATATGCGCCACCAGGGTTTTCCAGTGCTTCAACAATGCGGGCAACAGGTATTTGATCCACCGCATCGCAGCCACCCGGCAAGCTGCCCTGCATGGAAGAGAGCACCGCAGAACGCCGCGTGGGGTTACCACCATTGGCAAAATGATAAGAAAGACCAAAACCGCCGCCGGGTGTGCCGATTTGCCCCAACATTGCCGCCAGCGTGACGATCATCCAGTGTTTTTGCTCACCAAACTGTTGGCGCTGCATTCCCCAGCCAGCCATCAGCATGGTGGTATTTTGGTGGAAAATAGCCGCCAGCTCGCGGATTTTCGCTGCGCCAACACCACAAATCTCTGCTGCCCATTCGGCGGTTTTCGCTATTCCGTCACTCTCGCCCAGCAAATAAGAGGCGAAGACGGCATAACCTGTGGTGCAACGCGCCAGAAACGCTTCGTCGTGCCAACCATTTTCCACCAGCGTATGGGCGATCCCCAGCATCAGCGCAACATCAGTGCCCATGTGCGGTGCCACCCACTCCATTTTATCGCCAAAGAAATCGACGGTTTCCGATCGCATTGGATCAATGCAGATCAGCTTTTTCCCGCTGTCACGCAGTGCAGAAAAGTAAGAAAGCCCCTGCTCATCGGATGCATTCCACGCAATTTTCAGCGTATTGAGTGGGTTAGCACTCCACAGCACCACGACATCGCTATGTTCCAGCACCAGCGGCCAACTGGTCTGCTGTTGATAAACTTCACTACCACCCACGACATACGGCATGATCGCCTGTGCCGCGCCGGTCGAATAATCCCCCAGATGCCCGGTATAACCGCCTGCCAGCGCCATATAGCGTTGTAATAATGTCGAGGCCTTATGCAGCACGCCGTTTGAACGCCAGCCGTAGGAACCAGCAAAAATCGATGCCGGACCATAAGCCTCACGAATGCGTTTATGTTGTCGGTGAATAAGATCCAGCGCCTCATCCCAACTCACGCGAACAAATTCATCCTGCCCACGAATGCCTTGCGGGTTTTCCGGTGACGCGAGAAAGCCTTTGCGCACCATTGGAAATCGTACCCGCGTATTGCTGTGAACCTGGTCGCGAACCGCGCTCTGCAAGGAGTTTTCCATTCCTGTGGCTAACGCGCCACGCGAGCTAAACACGGTTTCGCCGTCGGTTTCAACCAGCATGGGCCCCCAATGGGCGGCAGTCAGAACGGAATATCGTGAGGATGAGTTGGCCAAACCGAAGACTCCTGAAAGGTTAGATGTATTGAGCAGTTAAATATTACTTACAAATTTCCGAGTATTCCCAGGAATAATCTTCATGTTCACGCGGCATAATCTCCCGCCACGGAACCCGTGGCAAAGAATAAAAAGGTTATTAAGGATTAACAATGAAGAAACGTGTTTATCTTATTGCCGCCGTAGTGAGTGGTGCTCTGGCGGTATCTGGCTGCACAACTAACCCTTACACCGGCGAACGCGAAGCAGGTAAATCTGCTATCGGCGCAGGTCTGGGCTCTCTCGTGGGCGCGGGTATTGGTGCGCTATCTTCTTCGAAGAAAGATCGCGGTAAAGGCGCGCTGATTGGCGCAGCAGCAGGCGCAGCTCTGGGCGGCGGCGTGGGTTATTACATGGATGTGCAGGAAGCGAAGCTGCGTGACAAAATGCGCGGCACTGGTGTTAGCGTAACCCGCAGCGGGGATAACATTATCCTCAATATGCCGAACAATGTGACCTTCGACAGCAGCAGCGCGACCCTGAAACCGGCGGGCGCTAACACCCTGACCGGCGTGGCAATGGTACTGAAAGAGTATCCGAAAACGGCGGTTAACGTGATTGGTTATACTGACAGCACGGGTGGTCACGACCTGAACATGCGTCTCTCCCAGCAACGTGCGGATTCCGTTGCCAGCGCGTTGATCACCCAGGGCGTGGACGCCAGCCGCATCCGTACTCAGGGCCTTGGCCCGGCTAACCCAATCGCCAGCAACAGCACCGCAGAAGGTAAGGCGCAAAACCGCCGTGTAGAAATTACCTTAAGCCCGCTGTAATCCCTTTCATGCCAGGTGATGCAGAAATCACCTGGCATTCTTCAGTTTTCCTTCATCATATTTCAGGCTAAGGTGATCGCCTTATCAGTGAATGGAGAGAAGCATGAAGCCGTCCGTTATCCTCTACAAAGCCTTACCTGATGATTTACTGCAACGCCTGCAAGAGCATTTCACCGTTCACCAGGTGGCAAACCTCAGCCCACAAACCGTCGAACAAAATGCAGCAATTTTTGCCGAAGCTGAAGGTTTACTGGGTTCAAACGAGAATGTTGATGCCGCATTGCTGGAAAAAATGCCGAAACTGCGTGCCACATCAACGATCTCCGTCGGCTATGACAATTTTGATGTCGATGCGCTTACCGCCCGAAAAATTCTGCTGATGCACACGCCAACCGTATTAACAGAAACCGTCGCCGATACGCTGATGGCGCTGGTGTTGTCTACCGCTCGTCGGGTTGTGGAGGTAGCAGAACGGGTAAAAGCAGGCGAATGGACCGCGAGCATAGGCCCGGACTGGTACGGCACTGACGTTCACCATAAAACACTGGGCATTGTCGGGATGGGACGGATCGGCATGGCGCTGGCACAACGTGCGCACTTTGGCTTCAACATGCCCATCCTCTATAACGCGCGCCGCCACCATAAAGAAGCAGAAGAACGCTTCAACGCCCGCTACTGCGATTTGGATACTCTGTTACAAGAGTCAGATTTCGTTTGCCTGATCCTGCCGTTAACTGATGAGACGCATCATCTGTTTGGCGCAGAACAATTCGCCAAAATGAAATCCTCCGCCATTTTCATTAATGCCGGACGTGGCCCGGTGGTTGACGAAAATGCACTGATCGCAGCATTGCAGAAAGGGGAAATTCACGCCGCCGGGCTGGATGTCTTCGAACAAGAGCCACTGTCCGTAGATTCGCCGTTGCTCTCAATGGCCAACGTCGTCGCAGTACCGCATATTGGATCTGCCACCCATGAGACGCGTTATGGCATGGCCGCCTGTGCCGTGGATAATTTGATTGATGCGTTACAAGGAAAGGTTGAGAAGAACTGTGTGAATCCGCACGTCGCGGACTAAGCCGCGACTGCGTAGAGTAAAGCCCGATAATCGCTCGGGCTTTTACTCTTTATTGGGTTGCAGTAACTGCTGTAGTCCAGGCCTGATTAAACGCCTGATGCTGTGCCGGTAATGGCGCAATCAGTTTGTTATATTCACTTGCCTGCTGTGAAGTCGGGAACTGGATGCCATTTGCGACAAAGCTCACCTGAGTACCTTGCTGAGCAATGTAGTCTCCAACCATCACCAGTTGTTGCGTGAAAGTTTGTGCCGCCGGAATCAACGGTTGCAATGCATCAGCTGGCGTCGTTACCACTTTGGTGAATGCCTGATCAAAGACCGGTTTCAAATCATCGCTCTGTTTTAGCGCAGAGTGCGCAGCATCGGCCTGCAACTTCGCATTTTGCAGTTGTTGCGCCAGCACACCCAGCGAACCGTTCATTTCACGCAGCGGACCGCTTTGCGTAACGTAATCCTGCGGTACGCGAATTGCGTTAACGCTGTCTACAACCGGGCGCAGACCGGAATCCATCGCCTGATTCACCTGCTGAGAATAACCATACAGAATCGCGTAATCAGAGACAAAAGGACCAAACTGTTTTTTCTGATCGGCAGTCAGGGTTGGTAGACGTTCACCGCTACGCATCACTGTATTCTGCAGGAAGTCGATAAACGCTTTACGCTGATCGCCTTCTTTATCAAAACACCCACTCAGGCTAACTACCATTAATAACGCCGCAAGAGGCGCAAACCAGCGAGAGCAGGACTTTCTTGTCGCCATTTTCTTACTCCTTTCACCCAAAAAAAGCGCACAACGACACACGCGTGTCTGACGTGACAAGGATAGTCCAGGACAGGCTTGCAGGATACCCTTTCTACGTAATCTTCCTGGTAAAATCATGGAGAAAATGAAACAAGGTTAATTTGTTGTTTCATTGTTAAAAAATGATAGTGCCGTTGCCTTTTTTGTAGCCAGAGATTTACGCCTTCGCAGAAGGTTAGATTTTCGAAATCTTTACAAAACAGGAGTGGTAAGAGATATATCGGCATTTATCAGATCGTTAGGTGGCTATAAGTCACGCTAAATGACAGGCTGAATCGAATCATAGCCAGAGCATGCCCTGACTTCACCCCGCTGTGTCTGCTTTTCCCGACTATTCTTAATGAGCTTCGATGCAATTCACGATCCCGCAGTGTGATTTGAGGAGTTTTCAATGGAATATAAAGATCCAATGCATGAGCTGTTGAGCAGCCTGGAACAGATTGTTTTTAAAGATGAAACGCAGAAAATTACCCTGACGCACAGAACAACGTCCTGTACCGAAATTGAGCAGTTACGAAAAGGGACAGGATTAAAAATCGATGATTTCGCCCGGGTTTTGGGCGTATCAGTCGCCATGGTAAAGGAATGGGAATCCAGACGCGTGAAGCCTTCAAGTGCCGAACTAAAATTGATGCGTTTGATTCAAGCCAACCCGGCATTAAGTAAGCAGTTGATGGAATAGACTTTTATCCACTTTATTGCTGTTTACGGTCCTGATGACAGGACCGTTTTCCAACCGATTAATCATAAATATGAAAAATAATTGTTGCATCACCCGCCAATGCGTGGCTTAATGCACATCAACGGTTTGACGTACAGACCATTAAAGCAGTGTAGTAAGGCAAGTCCCTTCAAGAGTTATCGTTGATACCCCTCGTAGTGCACATTCCTTTAACGCTTCAAAATCTGTAAAGCACGCCATATCGCCGAAAGGCACACTTAATTATTAAAGGTAATACACTATGTCCGGTAAAATGACTGGTATCGTAAAATGGTTCAACGCTGACAAAGGCTTCGGCTTCATCACTCCTGACGATGGCTCTAAAGATGTGTTCGTACACTTCTCTGCTATCCAGAACGATGGTTACAAATCTCTGGACGAAGGTCAGAAAGTGTCCTTCACCATCGAAAGCGGCGCTAAAGGCCCGGCAGCTGGTAACGTAACCAGCCTGTAATCTCTGCTTAAAAGCACAGAATCTAAGATCCCTGCCATTTGGCGGGGATTTTTTTATTTGTTTTCAGGAAATAAATAATCGATCGCGTAATAAAATCTATTATTATTTTTGTGAAGAATAAATTTGGGTGCAATGAGAATGCGCAACGCCGTAAGTAAGGCGGGAATAATTTCCCGCCGAAGACTCTTACTCTTTCAATTTGCAGGCTAAAAACGCCGCCAGCTCATAACTCTCCTGTTTAATATGCAATTCACACAGTGAATCTCTTATCATCCAGGTGAAAAATAAAAGCGTGAAACAAATCACTATTAAAGAAAGTAATCTATATTTCTGCGGCATTCCCAGCCTCCTGTGTTGATTTCCAACGAGTATGTACTGCACCCATTTTGTTGGACGATGAAATGGAATAGCCCCTAATATGTCAAAGCCAAAATACCCTTTTGAAAAGCGCCTTGAAGTCGTGAATCACTACTTCACAACTGATGATGGTTACAGGAGCATCTCGGCACGTTTTGGTGTCCCCCGAACCCAGGTCAGGACATGGGTTGCCCTCTATGAAAAACATGGAGAAAAAGGTTTAATTCCCAAACCTAAAGGCGTTAGTGCTGATCCAGAGTTGCGTATTAAGGTCGTGAAAGCTGTGATCGAGCAGCACATGTCCCTTAATCAGGCTGCTGCTCACTTTATGCTTGCTGGTAGTGGTTCTGTAGCCAGGTGGCTGAAGGTCTATGAAGAGCGCGGAGAAGCTGGTTTACGCGCGCTCAAGATTGGCACCAAAAGAAACATTGCAATATTAGTTGATCCAGAAAAAGCGGCATCAGCATTGGAGCTGTCAAAAGACCGACGCATTGAGGATCTTGAAAGGCAAGTTCGATTTCTTGAAACGCGGCTTATGTATCTAAAAAAGCTGAAAGCCTTAGCTCATCCCACGAAAAAGTGAAAGTACTCAACGAGCTAAGGCAGTTTTATCCTCTTGATGAGCTTCTCAGGGCTGCGGAGATACCGCGCAGTACGTTTTATTATCATCTAAAGGCTCTCAGCAAGCCTGACAAGTATGCGGACGTTAAAAAGCGTATTAGTGAGATTTATCACGAGAATAGAGGCCGATACGGATACCGTAGGGTAACGCTGTCTCTTCATCGAGAAGGGAAACAGATTAACCATAAAGCTGTTCAGCGCCTGATGGGAACCCTCTCACTTAAAGCAGCGATTAAGGTCAAGCGATACCGCTCTTACAGAGGAGAGGTAGGGCAAACCGCCCCTAATGTTCTCCAAAGAGATTTCAAGGCTACGCGGCCAAACGAGAAGTGGGTTACCGATGTTACTGAATTTGCAGTCAATGGGCGCAAGCTGTATTTGTCTCCAGTAATAGATCTCTTCAACAACGAAGTTATTTCTTACAGCCTTTCGGAAAGACCAGTGATGAACATGGTTGAGAATATGCTCGATCAGGCATTCAAAAAGCTTAATCCTCACGAGCATCCTGTTCTGCACTCTGACCAGGGATGGCAGTATCGTATGAGAAGATATCAAAATATCCTTAAAGAACATGGTATTAAACAAAGCATGTCCAGAAAAGGCAATTGTCTGGATAATGCTGTGGTGGAGTGTTTCTTTGGAACCTTAAAGTCGGAGTGTTTTTATCTTGATGAGTTCAGTAATATAAGCGAACTGAAGGATGCTGTTACGGAATATATTGAATACTACAACAGCAGAAGAATTAGCCTGAAATTAAAAGGTCTGACTCCAATTGAATATCGGAATCAGACCTATATGCCTCGTGTTTAACTGTCCAACTTTTTGGGGTCAGTACAAACTTTGATTTATAGTCAGGTGGGGCTTTTCTCTGTCTGCCTTTCGGTGAATACCTGAGACAAACAGTCTCAAGCACCCGTGGCTATTCTAGCTTAATAAGTTTGTTTCTTCTCCTTGATATAATCCTAAAAAAATCTCATAAAATTAATATATGAGATAATCTTTATTCAGCAGAAGATTATTAAAGGTTGCTGTATTATTTAGCGATAAAAAAAGCCTGCCAGATGGCAGGCTATTTAATAACGGCGTTATTATTGCAACAGCGAAATATCCGCAACGCGCAGGAACAGTTCGCGCAGTTTCTCCAGCATGGTCAGACGGTTGATACGCAATTCTTTGTCATCAACCATGACCATCACTTTATCGAAGAAAGCATCAACCGGTTCACGCAGCTCAGCCAGTTCGACCAGCGCATCCTGGTAACGACCTTCCGTAAAGTACGGCTCCAGCTTGTCACGTAGCACCACAACCTGCATCGCCAGTTTAATTTCTTCCGGCTCTTTCAGGGTAGAGGCATTCACGCGGTCGCTCAGCACTTCGTCAGATTTCGCCAGAATGTTAGATACACGTTTGTTCGCCGCCGCCAGTGCAGCAGCTGCATCCAGGATACGGAAATGCGATACCGCTTTCATACGGGCATCGAAATCAGCCGGACGAGTCGGACGACGCGCCAGTACCGCCTGGATGGTGTCAACGGTATAACCTTCGTCCTGATACCAGGCGCGGAAGCGACCGAGCATAAAGTCGATAACATCATCAACTACGTTGGCATTAGTCAGCTTATCGCCATACAGACGCACCGCTTCTTCGGTCAGCGTTTGCAGATCAAGGTTGAGGTTCTTCTCAACGATAATTCGCAGCACGCCAAGCGCGGCACGACGCAGCGCAAACGGGTCTTTGTCGCCTTTCGGATGCTGACCGATACCGAAGATACCCGCCAGGGTATCCATCTTGTCAGCAATCGCCAGCGCACAAGCTACTGGGTTGGACGGCAGGTCATCACCAGCAAAACGCGGCTGATACTGCTCATTCAGCGCCACCGCGACATCTTCCGCTTCGCCATCGTGACGCGCATAGTGCATCCCCATAACGCCCTGGGTGTCGGTGAACTCGAAGACCATGTTGGTCATCAGGTCGCACTTAGACAGCAGACCCGCACGGGTAGCGTGGTTAACGTCAGCGCCAATCTGTTCAGCAATCCAGCCAGCCAGCGCCTGGATGCGGTCAGTTTTGTCGCGCAGCGTCCCCAACTGTTGCTGGAACAACACGGTTTGCAGGCGCGGCAGGTTATCTTCAAGACGTTTTTTACGGTCGGTGTTGAAGAAGAACTCGGCATCCGCCAGACGCGGACGAACGACTTTCTCGTTACCGGAGATAATCTGCTGCGGATCTTTCGATTCGATGTTGGCAACGAAGATAAAGTTCGGCAGCAGTTTGCCGTCGTTCGCATACACCGGGAAGTATTTCTGGTCACCTTTCATGGTGTAAACCAGCGCTTCAGCCGGCACCGCGAGGAATTTCTCTTCGAATTTTGCGGTCAGAACGACCGGCCACTCCACCAGCGAAGCCACTTCTTCCAGCAGGCTTTCGCTTAAGTCAGCGTTACCGCCAATCTTACGCGCTGCTTCTTCGGCATCGGCTTTAATCTTCGCCTTACGTTCTTCGTAATCGGCGATGACTTTCCCACGCTCACGCAGAATTTCCGGATACTGATCGGCGTTATCGATGGTGAATTCCGGCTCGCCCATAAAGCGGTGGCCGCGAATCACGCGATCGGACTGAATGCCCAGAATGGTTGCCGGAATGACTTTGTCGCCCAGCAGCAGGGTCACGGTGTGCACCGGACGCACGAAGTGCACGTCGCTTGCGCCCCAACGCATCAGTTTCGGGATCGGCAGTTTCGCCAGAGAAGTCGCAACCATATTCGGCAGCAGTGCTTCGGTGCTTTCGCCCTTCACATGGGCGCGATACAGCAGCCATTCGCCTTTATCGGTAGTCAGACGCTCAGCCTGGTCAACGGTAATACCGCAACCACGCGCCCAACCTTCTGCCGCTTTGCTCGGTTTGCCTTCAGCGTCGAACGCCTGGGCAATCGCCGGGCCGCGTTTTTCGATTTCACGATCCGGTTGCGCTTCCGCCAGGTTAGCTACTTTCAGCGCCAGACGACGCGGAGCAGCAAACCATTGAACGGTGCCGTGTGCGAGGCCAGCGTTATCCAGCTCCGCAGTAAAGTTCGCAGCAAAGGACTCAGCCAGGCTGCGCAGTGCTTTTGGTGGCAGCTCTTCAGTGCCGATTTCCACCAGAAAAGTTTTCTCAGACATAGCCGCCTCTTACTTATCTTTGTTGCACATCGGGAAGCCGAGGGCTTCACGGGAAGCGTAGTATGCTTCTGCCACTGCTTTGGTCAGGGTGCGAATGCGCAGAATGTAGCGCTGACGCTCGGTGACGGAGATGGCTTTACGCGCATCCAGCAGGTTGAAGCTGTGGGCGGCTTTCAGAATACGCTCGTAGGCTGGCAGCGGCAGCGGATTTTCCAGCGCCAGCAGCTGCTGCGCTTCTTTCTCGTACTGCTCGAAGCAGGTGAACAGGAAGTCCACATCCGCGTATTCGAAGTTGTAAGTGGACTGCTCCACTTCGTTCTGATGGAACACGTCGCCGTAGGTGGTTTTACCCAGCGGGCCGTCGCTCCAGACCAGGTCGTAAACGCTGTCTACGCCCTGAATGTACATGGCCAGACGTTCCAGACCGTAGGTGATCTCGCCGGTAACCGGTTTACACTCCAGACCACCAACCTGCTGGAAGTAAGTGAACTGCGTCACTTCCATGCCGTTCAGCCACACTTCCCAGCCCAGTCCCCAGGCACCCAGCGTCGGGTTTTCCCAGTTATCTTCCACGAAACGGATGTCGTGAATAGTCGGGTCCATGCCCAGCTCTTTCAGAGAACCGAGGTACAGCTCCTGAATATTGTCCGGCGATGGCTTAATGACCACCTGGAACTGATAGTAGTGCTGTAAACGGTTGGGGTTTTCGCCGTAGCGACCATCGGTCGGGCGACGAGAAGGCTGAACATAAGCAGCCGCCATCGGTTCTGGCCCCAGCGCGCGCAGACAGGTCATTGGGTGAGAGGTTCCCGCGCCGACTTCCATGTCCAATGGTTGAACAATGGTGCAGCCCTGGCGAGCCCAGTAATCCTGTAAGGTCAGGATCAAGCCCTGGAAGGTCCTGGTATCAAACTTTTGCATATTATTTCGTGCTGGATACGTGTGGATTTAAAGGAAGGGATCAGTATACCCGCTGGATGGAAGATATACAGTACGAAACGGGAAAAAGCAGGGCTTAACGCATGGAAAGATGCAAAAAATGGCCATCCGCGTCAAAAGAACAGACAAACTGCTCTTTACGGAAGGTATAACCGCGCATTTCATAGCTTCCCTGGAACTGTTCGAAGGCGGTGACGTCGATTTTTTGCTCGCCGGTGTTATAACGTTTTGCCGCCTGATCCTTGCATAACGCTTCCATATTCAATGACCGAATGGGATCAACTTTCACCCTTTGAGCTTTCTGTTCTGGTGGTGGTGTAGAACAACCCACTAGCACCATAAGCGCCATTGCCGGAAAGAAAGCGTTCATCATCATTAAATTACCGTCTGGTTTGCAGGTGAGTCTTATTATTTATATCGGTATAGTGGCTGATATCTTACGAATTTCCTTAAGCCTCTATAAGCTGTAGTGATAAAACTCAGATTATTCCAGTGTGCCAACTGAATGATTTATCGGTCAGACTTTTTTTAACCAGATACAGAGACACAGATGCAGCCCAAAATTTACTGGATTGATAACCTGCGAGGGATAGCGTGTTTAATGGTGGTGATGATTCACACCACTACCTGGTATGTGACCAATGCTCATAGTGTTAGCCCCGTCACCTGGGATATCGCCAATGTTCTGAATTCTGCCTCTCGTGTCAGCGTGCCGCTATTTTTCATGATATCCGGCTATCTCTTTTTTGGCGAACGCAGCGCCCAGCCGCGCCATTTCTTGCGTATCGGCTTATGTCTGTTTTTTTATAGCGCAATCGCGCTGCTCTACATTGCACTATTTACCTCCATCAATGTGGAGTTAGCGCTGAAAAACCTGCTGCAAAAGCCAGTGTTTTACCACTTATGGTTTTTCTTCGCGATTGCGGTGATTTATCTGGTTTCACCGCTGATTCAGGTGAAGAACGTCGGCGGAAAAATGTTGCTGGTACTAATGGTAGTGATTGGTATCATCGCTAACCCAAACACCGTGCCGCAGAAAATCGACGGTTTTGAATGGCTGCCAATTAACTTATATATCAATGGCGATACTTTTTACTACATTCTGTATGGCATGTTGGGCCGCGCTATAGGGATGATGGACACGCAGCATAAAGCACTGTCGTGGGTGAGCGCAGTACTGTTTGTGACGGGGGTTTTTATTATCTCTCGCGGGACATTATATGAATTGCAGTGGCGCGGAAATTTTGCCGATACCTGGTATCTTTACTGTGGGCCGATGGTTTTTATCTGCGCAATCGCGCTATTGACTCTGATTAAAAACACGCTGGATACGCGTACCATTCGCGGACTTGGCTTAATCTCACGCCATTCGTTGGGTATATACGGATTCCACGCCTTGATTATCCATGCGCTGCGCACCCGGGGAATTGAGCTTAAAAATTGGCCAATACTGGATATTATTTGGATCTTTTGCGCGACGTTGGCAGCGAGTTTGTTACTTTCTATGCTGGTACAACGAATCGACAGAAACAGATTAGTGAGTTAAGTAAAAGCCCGGTCACATTGGACTGACCGGGCTTACGTGAGTTATTCGCTGTATTCTTCCTGGGTAACCTGTGTTTCTTTTGGTGGGTTTATTCCGGCATCACGAATATTTTTCTGCACCGCTACTGCACCAAACAAGCTTAAGAAGAAAGCCAGTCCATAAAAACCTTTTTCGCTGAGTAATAATGTCGCATTCCACAGACCTACCATCAGTAATGCAACAGAGATAATAAAGACAGTCAGGCAGGTCATATAATAAATGGAAGTGGTCGGTATGCCTTCATACTTGTCCCGAACGGTCTTTTGATAAGACGCCGCAGAAAACAGTCCTAATACCAGTACGGCAAAATAATATCCTTTTTCATTTAACTGCATCTCTGCATTCCATAGCCCTAACAGATAGGTAACGATACCACCAACGAGAGCTATCCATGACACAATACTAAAGGCCGGTGAATAGGTTGATATTTTGTTGTCCATCACAGTATTCCTTTCATTCCTGAATATGTAAGAGCTTTATGTTGCTCATGCCGAGCGAAACAAACGCATTTGACCAAACAAGCAGACAAAAAAGGCGATGGGATAGATCACCATTTCATAAGTATTGATAGGTGCGTTTAAAACACCGATAAACAAGAGACCGATAGTGATTAACGCAACTAACTGGCAGATATGGGTAAAAAAATCATGCAGTTGCCCGAGTTTTTCTGCGCGAAGATATGCATAGTTGCCAAAAGTTGCTGTCATTAACACGCCAAGAAAATAGCCTTTTCCACTTAACAATGGGCATGAGATCCATAGCCCAACCAGATAAACCAGCGCCCCGACAACAAATAATAGTTTTGCCACAGTCTTTGAGGTTTTCATAACGATCTCCATATCTACCAGCGATACATTACGAGTAACCAACGAAAGACAAAACTGAAAAATGCCATTAACAAATGATTTTCAGAATAAATTCATACTAAATATTAATTAATTACTGAGATATATAGATGTGAATTATCCCCCACCCGGTCAGGCAGGGGATAACGTTTACGCCATTAATGGCAGAAGTTGCTGATAGAGGCGACGGAACGTTTCTCGTCGTGGCTGATAAGCGGCATAACGCTGCGCATCTGGTAGATGCGACTGTTCTAACGGTAGTTGCGGCAACAATTCAATGAGCGATTTCTCTGGATTCGCCGCGATCTGCGCCAGCCTTGCTGCGCCCAGTGCTGGCCCCACATCCCCTCCCGTACGGTAATCGAGCTGCTGACCGCTGATATCCGCCAGCATCTGACGCCAGTACTCACTACGCGCCCCGCCCCCAATCAACGTAACACTTTGCGGTTTAATACCGCAGGCATGCACGACATCCATGCCATCTGCCAGCGCATAACCCACGCCTTCCAGCACTGCTCGCGCCAGTTCATTGGGGCCATGTTGATGAGTCAAACCAAAGAAAACCCCCTTCGCCTGGGGATTATTGTGTGGCGTACGCTCGCCGGAAAGATAAGGCAGAAACCAAACTGGCTCGGCACTTTCATCAGCCTGTTGAGCTGCAGCGATTAAAGCTGGGACATTGCTCAGGCCGGTTAATTTCGCGGCCCAATCCAGACACGACGCTGCACTCAGCATCACAGACATTAAATGCCAACGTTGCGGTAGCGCATGGCAAAAGCTATGTACGGCGCTTTCTGGCTTGCTTAAGAACCCTTCGCTGACAGCAAAATAGACCCCCGACGTCCCCAGCGATAACATTGCCTGATTAGCATCAACCATTCCCACACCAACTGCACCAGCTGCATTGTCGCCACCGCCTGCGACAACTGGCACCGTCGCCATACCCCACGCTTTCGCAACTTCAGGTAACAAAGCACCAGTAATTTCGCTGCCTTCGTATAATGCGGGCATCTGGTCACGAGATAAGTCGCAAGCCTGCAGCATGACGTCACTCCAGTCACGCTTTGCGACATCCAGCCACATGGTGCCAGCTGCGTCAGACATATCGCTGGCAAACTCCCCCGTCATACGCAGACGCAAGTAATCTTTCGGTAATAATACTTTGTCGATTTGACGGAATATCTCCGGCTCATGCCGCTGAACCCATAGCAATTTAGGCGCAGTAAATCCGGGCATCATCAGGTTGCCGGTAATCACTCGTGATTGCGGAACTCTCGCTTCCAGCAAAGTGCACTCTTGCGCACAGCGCCCGTCGTTCCACAAAATGGCAGGGCGCAATACCCGTTGTTGAGCATCCAGTAAGGTTGCTCCATGCATCTGGCCGGCAATACCCAATGCTTTAACGTCCTGCAGAGAATGCTGATCGCCCAGAGCTTTCATTGCGCGATCAGTTGCCTGCCACCACTGTTCCGGGTCTTGTTCCGACCAGAGTGGATGCGGGCGCGAAACGGTCAGCTTTTCCGTTTGCGAAGCAACCACCTCACCCTGCTCGTTGAGCAAAATAACTTTTACGCCCGAGGTGCCAAGATCTATCCCGATATACATATCGATCGTTCCTTAAAAAAATGCCCGGTATCGCTACCGATAACCGGGCCAACGGACTGCACAGTTAGCCGTTATTTGTCGAACAGATAATGATTTACCAGATTTTCCAGTTGCTCCTGGCGACCACTCTGATGCACCGGAGACAAATTATGTTCCTGAGCATATTTGGCTAAATCTGCCAGTGACATTTGGCCTTTCAGGATTTGCTGGCCCAATTCGCTATTCCAGCCGGAATAACGCTGCGCGATGCGTTTATCCAGCTCGCCATCTTCAATCATGCGCGCTGCAATTTTCAGCGCCAGTGCCATCGTATCCATCGCGCCGATATGACCGTAAAACAGATCATATTTATCAGTACTTTGACGACGTACTTTGGCATCGAAGTTCAGACCACCGGTGGTGAAACCGCCTGCTTTGAGAATTTCATACATCACCAGCGCATTCTCTTCCACACTGTTCGGGAACTGGTCGGTGTCCCAGCCCAGTTGCGCATCGCCACGGTTGGCGTCGACAGAACCGAACAGGCCAAGCGCAATGGCGGTGGCTATTTCATGATGGAAAGAGTGACCTGCCAGCGTCGCGTGGTTAGCTTCAATGTTCAGTTTAATCTCTTTTTCCAGACCAAACTGTTTCAGGAAGCCATAGACCGTCGCGGCATCGTAATCATATTGATGTTTGGTCGGTTCTTGCGGTTTCGGTTCGATAAGCAACGTGCCCTGGAAACCGATTTTATGTTTATGCTCAACCACCATCTGCATAAAGCGGCCCAGTTGTTCACGCTCCTGACGCAAGTCGGTATTTAACAGCGTTTCGTAACCTTCACGACCGCCCCACAGGACATAGTTTTCACCGCCCAATTTATGGGTTGCTTCCATCGCTGTAACAACTTGCGTTGCCGCCCAGCTGAAGACTTCAGGATCTGGGTTCGTCGCCGCACCCGCGCCGTAGCGAGGGTTTGTAAAGCAGTTGGCGGTTCCCCACAGCAGCTTCACGCCGCTCTCTTCTTGCTTGCCTGCCAGGACATCAACCATTTGCGCAAAATTATTGATGTACTCTTTTAACGACGCGCCCTCAGGGGAAACATCCACATCGTGGAAGCAATAAAATGGCACATGTAACTTGTGGAAAAACTCAAATGCGACATCTGCTTTACGCTTCGCCAACGCCAGTGCCTCACCAGGCTGCTGCCACGGACGATTAAACGCCCCCACACCAAACATATCCGCCCCGTTCCAGCAGAAGGTGTGCCAGTAGCAGGCGGCAAAACGCAAGTGCTCTTCCATACGCTTACCCAACACCAGTTCGTCGGGATTGTAGTGACGGAATGCTAACGGGTTTGAGGATTTTGAGCCTTCATAACGAACGCGATCGAGCTGGTCAAAATAGGCTTGCATATTGAACTCCATAATCAGGTAATGCCGCGGGTGATGGATGATGTCGTAATATTGGGCACTCCCTTTCAGTTGCTCAATTATGTTATTTCACACTGCTATTGAGATAATTCACAAGTGTGCGCTCGCTCGCAAAATAAAATGGAATGATGAAACTGGGTAATTCCTCGAAGAGAAAAATGCAATAAGTACAATTGCGCAACAAAAGTAAGATCTCGGTCATAAATCAAGAAATAAACCAAAAATCGTAATCGAAAGATAAAAATCTGTAATTGTTTTCCCCTGTTTAGTTGCTAAAAATTGGTTACGTTTATCGCGGTGATTGTTACTTATTAAAACTGTCCTCTAACTACAGAAGGCCCTACACCATGAAAATAAAGAACATTCTACTCACCCTTTGCACCTCACTCCTGCTTACCAACGTTGCTGCACACGCCAAAGAAGTCAAAATAGGTATGGCGATTGATGATCTCCGTCTTGAACGCTGGCAAAAAGATCGAGATATCTTTGTGAAAAAGGCAGAATCTCTCGGCGCGAAAGTATTTGTACAGTCTGCAAATGGCAATGAAGAAACACAAATGTCGCAGATTGAAAACATGATAAACCGGGGTGTCGATGTTCTTGTCATTATTCCGTATAACGGTCAGGTATTAAGTAACGTTGTAAAAGAAGCCAAACAAGAAGGCATTAAAGTATTAGCTTACGACCGTATGATTAACGATGCGGATATCGATTTTTATATTTCTTTCGATAACGAAAAAGTCGGTGAACTGCAGGCAAAAGCCCTGGTCGATATTGTTCCGCAAGGTAATTACTTCCTGATGGGCGGCTCGCCGGTAGATAACAACGCCAAGCTGTTCCGCGCCGGACAAATGAAAGTGTTAAAACCTTACGTTGATTCCGGAAAAATTAAAGTCGTTGGTGACCAATGGGTTGATGGCTGGTTACCGGAAAACGCATTGAAAATTATGGAAAACGCGCTAACCGCCAATAATAACAAAATTGATGCTGTAGTTGCCTCAAACGATGCCACCGCAGGTGGGGCAATTCAGGCATTAAGCGCGCAAGGTTTATCAGGGAAAGTAGCAATCTCCGGCCAGGATGCGGATCTCGCAGGTATTAAACGTATTGTTGCCGGTACGCAAACTATGACGGTGTATAAACCTATTACGTTGTTGGCAAATACTGCCGCAGAAATTGCCGTTGAATTGGGCAATGGTCAGGAGCCAAAAGCAGATACCTCACTGAATAATGGCCTGAAAGATGTCCCCTCCCGCCTCCTGACACCGATCGATGTGAATAAAAACAACATCAAAGATACGGTAATTAAAGACGGATTCCACAAAGAGAGCGAGCTGTAAGCGTTACGCCCCGGCGCGGAGCGGGGGCGTGATTTCTCTCCATGCCGCGTGAATGAATTGGCTTAGGTGGAGTCGTTATGCCTTATCTACTTGAAATGAAGAACATTACCAAAACCTTCGGCAGTGTGAAGGCGATTGATAACGTCTGCTTGCGGTTGAATGCTGGCGAAATCGTCTCACTTTGTGGGGAAAATGGGTCTGGTAAATCAACGCTGATGAAAGTGCTGTGTGGTATTTATCCCCATGGCTCCTACGAAGGCGAAATTATTTTTGCGGGAGAAGAGATTCAGGCGAGTCACATCCGCGATACCGAACGCAAAGGTATCGCCATCATTCATCAGGAATTGGCCCTGGTGAAAGAATTGACCGTGCTGGAAAATATCTTCCTGGGTAACGAAATAACCCACAATGGCATTATGGATTATGACCTGATGACGCTACGCTGTCAGAAGCTGCTCGCACAGGTCAGTTTATCCATTTCACCTGATACCCGCGTTGGCGATTTAGGGCTTGGGCAACAACAACTGGTTGAAATTGCCAAGGCACTTAATAAACAGGTGCGCTTGTTAATTCTCGATGAACCGACAGCCTCATTAACTGAGCAGGAAACGTCGGTTTTACTGGATATTATTCGCGATCTACAACAGCACGGTATCGCCTGTATTTATATTTCGCACAAACTCAACGAAGTCAAAGCGATTTCCGATACGATTTGCGTTATTCGCGACGGACAGCACATTGGTACGCGTGATGCTGCCGGAATGAGTGAAGACGATATTATCACCATGATGGTCGGGCGAGAGTTAACCGCGCTTTACCCTAATGAACCACATACCACCGGAGATGAAATATTACGTATTGAACATCTGACGGCATGGCATCCGGTCAATCGTCATATTAAACGAGTTAATGATGTCTCGTTTTCCCTGAAACGTGGCGAAATACTGGGTATTGCCGGACTCGTTGGTGCCGGACGTACCGAGACCATTCAGTGCCTGTTTGGCGTGTGGCCCGGACAATGGGAAGGAAAAATTTATATTGATGGCAAACAGGTAGATATTCGTAACTGTCAGCAAGCCATCGCCCAGGGGATTGCGATGGTACCCGAAGACAGAAAGCGCGACGGCATCGTTCCGGTAATGGCGGTTGGTAAAAATATTACCCTCGCCGCACTCAATAAATTTACCGGTGGCATTAGCCAGCTTGATGACGCGGCAGAGCAAAAATGTATTCTGGAATCAATCCAGCAACTCAAAGTTAAAACGTCGTCCCCCGACCTTGCTATTGGACGTTTGAGCGGCGGCAATCAGCAAAAAGCGATCCTCGCTCGCTGTCTGTTACTTAACCCGCGCATTCTCATTCTTGATGAACCCACCAGGGGTATCGATATTGGCGCGAAATACGAGATCTACAAATTAATTAACCAACTCGTCCAGCAGGGTATTGCCGTTATTGTCATCTCTTCCGAATTACCTGAAGTGCTCGGCCTTAGCGATCGTGTACTGGTGATGCATGAAGGGAAACTAAAAGCCAACCTGATAAATCATAACCTGACTCAGGAGCAGGTGATGGAAGCCGCATTGAGGAGCGAACATCATGTCGAAAAGCAATCCGTCTGAAGTGAAATTGGCCGTACCGACATCCGGTGGCTTCTCCGGGCTGAAATCACTGAATTTGCAGGTCTTCGTGATGATTGCAGCTATCATCGCAATCATGCTGTTCTTTACCTGGACCACCGATGGTGCCTACTTAAGCGCCCGTAACGTCTCCAACCTGTTACGCCAGACCGCGATTACCGGCATCCTCGCGGTAGGAATGGTGTTCGTCATAATTTCTGCTGAAATCGACCTTTCCGTCGGCTCAATGATGGGGCTATTAGGTGGCGTCGCGGCGATTTGTGACGTCTGGTTAGGCTGGCCTTTGCCACTTACCATCATTGTGACGTTGGTTCTGGGACTGCTTCTCGGTGCCTGGAACGGATGGTGGGTCGCGTACCGCAAAGTCCCTTCATTTATTGTCACCCTCGCGGGCATGTTGGCATTTCGCGGCATACTCATTGGCATCACCAACGGCACGACTGTTTCCCCCACCAGCGCCGCGATGTCACAAATTGGGCAAAGCTATCTACCTGCCAGCACTGGCTTCATCATTGGCGCGCTTGGCTTAATGGCTTTTGTTGGTTGGCAATGGCGCGGAAGAATGCGCCGTCAGGCTTTGGGTTTGCAGTCTCCGGCCTCTACCGCAGTAGTCGGTCGCCAGGCTTTAACCGCTATCATCGTATTAGGCGCAATCTGGCTGTTGAATGATTACCGTGGCGTTCCCACTCCTGTTCTGCTGCTGACGTTGCTGTTACTCGGCGGAATGTTTATGGCAACGCGGACGGCATTTGGACGACGCATTTATGCCATCGGCGGCAATCTGGAAGCAGCACGTCTCTCCGGGATTAACGTTGAACGCACCAAACTTGCCGTGTTCGCGATTAACGGATTAATGGTAGCCATCGCCGGATTAATCCTTAGTTCTCGACTTGGCGCTGGTTCACCTTCTGCGGGAAATATCGCCGAACTGGACGCAATTGCAGCATGCGTGATTGGCGGCACCAGCCTGGCTGGCGGTGTGGGAAGCGTTGCCGGAGCAGTAATGGGGGCATTTATCATGGCTTCACTGGATAACGGCATGAGTATGATGGATGTACCGACCTTCTGGCAGTATATCGTTAAAGGTGCGATTCTGTTGCTGGCAGTATGGATGGACTCCGCAACCAAACGCCGTTCTTGATTTTGATAAAAATTTTCTCAAAGCCGGTTACGTATTACCGGTTTTGAGTTTTTGCATGATTCAGCAGGAAAAGAACCATGTTTACTAAACGTCACCGCATCACATTACTGTTCAATGCCAATAAAGCCTATGACCGGCAGGTAGTAGAAGGCGTAGGGGAATATTTACAGGCGTCACAATCGGAATGGGATATTTTCATTGAAGAAGATTTCCGCGCCCGCATTGATAAAATCAAGGACTGGTTAGGAGATGGCGTCATTGCCGACTTCGACGACAAACAGATCGAGCAAGCGCTGGCTGATGTCGACGTCCCCATTGTTGGGGTTGGCGGCTCGTATCACCTTGCAGAAAGTTACCCACCCGTTCATTACATTGCCACCGATAACTATGCGCTGGTTGAAAGCGCATTTTTGCATTTAAAAGAGAAAGGCGTTAACCGCTTTGCTTTTTATGGTCTTCCGGAATCAAGCGGCAAACGTTGGGCCACTGAGCGCGAATATGCATTTCGTCAGCTTGTCGCCGAAGAAAAGTATCGCGGAGTGGTTTATCAGGGGTTAGAAACCGCGCCAGAGAACTGGCAACACGCGCAAAATCGGCTGGCAGACTGGCTACAAACGCTACCACCGCAAACCGGGATTATTGCCGTTACTGACGCCCGAGCGCGGCATATTCTGCAAGTATGTGAACATCTACATATTCCCGTACCGGAAAAATTATGCGTGATTGGCATCGATAACGAAGAACTGACCCGCTATCTGTCGCGTGTCGCCCTTTCTTCGGTCGCTCAGGGCGCGCGGCAAATGGGCTATCAGGCGGCAAAACTGTTGCATCGATTATTAGATAAAGAAGAAATGCCGCTACAGCGAATTTTGGTCCCACCAGTTCGCGTCATTGAACGGCGCTCAACAGATTATCGCTCGCTGACCGATCCCGCCGTTATTCAGGCCATGCATTACATTCGTAATCACGCCTGTAAAGGGATTAAAGTGGATCAGGTACTGGATGCGGTCGGGATCTCGCGCTCCAATCTTGAGAAGCGTTTTAAAGAAGAGGTGGGTGAAACCATCCATGCCATGATTCATGCCGAGAAGCTGGAGAAAGCGCGCAGTCTGCTGATTTCAACCACCTTGTCGATCAATGAGATATCGCAAATGTGCGGTTATCCATCGCTGCAATATTTCTACTCTGTTTTTAAAAAAGCATATGACACGACGCCAAAAGAGTATCGCGATGTAAATAGCGAGGTCATGTTGTAGCGATGATGAGAATTGTCGGCGTCACATCAGGTAACGCTGCGTGGTTGTCGGATGCGGCGTGAACGCCTTATCCGACCTACCCGCCAGGCATGATAAAACGCACCAACAACGCTTCAGGCTCGTAGCTCAACTGCCTGAGACAAAGTAAAAAGCCTTATCCGACTGACAAGTCGGATAAGGCTCAAGGAAATGCAATTACATATGCGCCGCGATTAACCGTTGGTTATCCTGGTACATTGCGAACAGGTAGTTGTTATAACTCTTCCCTTTGGTCGAGTAGCCCTTCAGCTTGTGAATCATCGCTGTGGCAGTCACTTCCTGATCCGCTTTACGCAGCTGCGCACGCGATTTACGGAACGAAGAGTAAGCCGGGTGCGTATTCAGGTTAGTGACATAGGCGCTCACCGATTCTTTGACAGAACTAAACTGTGAGTACCCTTTCACTTTACCTGGCGCATTGGTACAACGTCCTTTCATGCATTTCATGCCGAACAGGTTGTTGTTGTTGCGCGCCAGCTTCGACGTTCCCCAACCGCTTTCTGCTGCAGCCATCGTCGCCACCATACTGGTGGGGATAATGTCTACGCGTTCAAGCAAGGTATTCCACGGGATTTTTCGCGTATTACCGGACCACTTCACCTTGTAGCGTTTGGCGATGTCTTTCAGACGCGCACGCTCAGCAGGTGACCATTGGCCCTGATACTGTTTTGAAATGAGCCAGTTACGTTCCGCAGTAATGGCCGCATTTTGGCTGGTAATGTAAGGCATTACGGTCCGGAGAAACGCCTTTTTCCTTGGTGTTCCGGAAGGGTATTTTCGCAAATCAGGAAGTGAACTACTCTTTGCACTATTGCGAGAATACTCTTGTTTACTGCTTACCTGTTTATTACTAGCTTTAGTTAAGTGGGACTTTTGACTCGCTGTTGTTGTGTGCGTCTTCGCTAACACCTCACTCGAAAACACCAGAGTGAGTAACATAAGAATCATCGCCCCATATCGTCGTATGGGAGTCAAAATCATCAGGTCTCCTGGTCGGATTTAATCATTCCAACACCTTATATTTTTCACAAATTTGAGAGTTGAATCTCAAATCATATCAAAAATAGCTGTCAAGAGCACCCCAAGGAATAGTCCAAATCTGAAACTATGTCACGTGTTAACGATTCAGATTGGCGCTAAATCGCAGAAAATGTGGGGGTTATCGCAAAATTCAGCCGTTTTTTGCGCGAGATCGCTCACCCTTGCTTCTCATCCTGTGGACTTACCGCTCAGGGATGAGTTTTGTTTGGCTTATCGCTGGCAAACTGTCTGAAATCGCAGCAATAAGGACTCATCCGCCATGAAACTCGCCGCCTGTTTTCTGACACTCCTTCCTGGCTTCGCCGTTGCCGCCAGCTGGACTTCTCCGGGGTTTCCCGCCTTTAGCGAACAGGGGACAGGAACATTTGTCAGCCACGCGCAGTTGCCCAAAGGTACGCGTCCACTAACGCTAAATTTTGACCAACAGTGCTGGCAGCCTGCGGATGCGATAAAACTCAATCAGATGCTTTCCCTGCAACCTTGTAGCAACACGCCGCCTCAATGGCGATTGTTCAGGGACGGCGAATATACGCTGCAAATAGACACCCGCTCCGGTACGCCAACATTGATGATTTCCATCCAGAACGCCGCCGAACCGGTAGCAAGCCTGGTCCGTGAATGCCCGAAATGGGATGGATTACCGCTCACAGTGGATGTCAGCGCCACTTTCCCGGAAGGAGCCGCCGTACGGGATTATTACAGCCAGCAAATTGCGATAGTGAAGAACGGTCAAATAATGTTACAACCCGCTGCCACCAGCAACGGTTTACTCCTGCTGGAACGGGCAGAAACTGACACATCCGCCCCTTTCGACTGGCATAACGCCACGGTTTACTTTGTGCTGACAGATCGTTTCGAAAACGGCGATCCCAGTAATGACCAGAGTTACGGACGTCATAAAGACGGTATGGCGGAAATTGGCACTTTTCACGGCGGCGATTTACGCGGCCTGACCAACAAACTGGATTACCTCCAGCAGTTGGGCGTTAATGCTTTATGGATAAGCGCCCCATTTGAGCAAATTCACGGCTGGGTCGGCGGCGGTACAAAAGGCGATTTCCCGCATTATGCCTACCACGGTTATTACACACAGGACTGGACGAATCTTGATGCCAATATGGGCAACGAAGCCGATCTACGGACGCTGGTTGATAGCGCACATCAGCGCGGTATTCGTATTCTCTTTGATGTCGTGATGAACCACACCGGCTATGCCACGCTGGCGGATATGCAGGAGTATCAGTTTGGCGCGTTATATCTTTCTGGTGACGAAGTGAAAAAATCGCTGGGTGAACGCTGGAGCGACTGGAAACCTGCCGCCGGGCAAACCTGGCATAGCTTTAACGATTACATTAATTTCAGCGACAAAACAGGCTGGGATAAATGGTGGGGAAAAAACTGGATCAGAACGGATATCGGCGATTACGACAATCCTGGATTCGACGATCTCACTATGTCGCTAGCCTTTTTGCCGGATATCAAAACCGAATCAACTACCGCTTCTGGTCTGCCGGTGTTCTATAAAAACAAAATGGATACCCACGCCAAAGCCATTGACGGCTATACGCCGCGCGATTACTTAACCCACTGGTTAAGTCAGTGGGTCCGCGACTATGGGATTGATGGTTTTCGGGTCGATACCGCCAAACATGTTGAGTTGCCCGCCTGGCAGCAACTGAAAACCGAAGCCAGCGCCGCGCTTCGCGAATGGAAAAAAGCTAACCCCGACAAAGCATTAGATGACAAACCTTTCTGGATGACCGGTGAAGCCTGGGGCCACGGCGTGATGCAAAGTGACTACTATCGCCACGGCTTCGATGCGATGATCAATTTCGATTATCAGGAGCAGGCGGCGAAAGCAGTCGACTGTCTGGCGCAGATGGATACGACCTGGCAGCAAATGGCGGAGAAATTGCAGGGTTTCAACGTGTTGAGCTACCTCTCGTCGCATGATACCCGCCTGTTCCGTGAAGGGGGCGACAAAGCAGCAGAGTTATTACTATTAGCGCCAGGCGCGGTACAAATCTTTTATGGTGATGAATCCTCGCGTCCGTTCGGTCCTACAGGTTCTGATCCGCTGCAAGGTACACGTTCGGATATGAACTGGCAGGATGTTAGCGGTAAATCTGCCGCCAGCGTCGCGCACTGGCAGAAAATCAGCCAGTTCCGCGCCCGCCATCCCGCAATTGGCGCGGGCAAACAAACGACACTTTTGCTGAAGCAGGGCTACGGCTTTGTTCGTGAGCATGGCGACGATAAAGTGCTGGTCGTCTGGGCAGGGCAACAGTAACTTTTCCGGCTTCCCGTTCGTCAGTACCTCGGGAAGCCGCCAACCAGGATAAAATGTCAGCCCTAATCAGCGTTGCAGGATAAAGCACCGCTCACTCTTCAACAGACCGATTTGCACCCCAGCAAATGTAGCGTTATTGTTACCTTCCTTGCTACAGAGTTCGACAGATATCCCGCTATGACATTCTCCCTTTTTGGTGACAAATTTACCCGCCACTCCGGCATTACGCTGTTGATGGAAGATCTGAACGACGGTTTACGCACGCCTGGCGCGATTATGCTCGGCGGCGGTAATCCGGCGCAGATCCCGGAAATGCAGGACTACTTCCAGACGCTACTGACCGACATGCTGGAAAGTGGCAAAGCGACTGATGCACTGTGTAACTACGACGGTCCACAGGGGAAAACGGAGCTACTCACACTGCTTGCCGGAATGCTGCGCGAGAAGTTGGGTTGGGATATCGAACCACAGAATATTGCACTAACAAACGGCAGCCAGAGCGCGTTTTTCTACTTATTTAACCTGTTTGCCGGACGCCGTGCCGATGGTCGGGTCAAAAAAGTGCTGTTCCCGCTTGCACCGGAATACATTGGCTATGCTGACGCCGGACTGGAAGAAGATCTGTTTGTCTCTGCGCGTCCGAATATTGAACTGCTGCCGGAAGGCCAGTTTAAATACCACGTCGATTTTGAGCATCTGCATATTGGCGAAGAAACCGGGATGATTTGCGTCTCCCGGCCGACGAATCCAACAGGCAATGTGATTACTGACGAAGAGTTGCTGAAGCTTGACGCGCTGGCGAATCAACACGGCATTCCGCTGGTGATTGATAACGCTTATGGCGTCCCGTTCCCGGGTATCATCTTCAGTGAAGCGCGCCCGCTATGGAATCCGAATATCGTGCTGTGCATGAGTCTTTCCAAGCTGGGTCTACCTGGCTCCCGCTGCGGCATTATCATCGCCAATGAAAAAATCATCACCGCCATCACCAATATGAACGGCATTATCAGCCTGGCACCTGGCGGTATTGGTCCGGCGATGATGTGTGAAATGATTAAGCGTAACGATCTGCTGCGCCTGTCTGAAACAGTCATCAAACCGTTTTACTACCAGCGTGTTCAGGAAACTATCGCCATCATTCGCCGCTATTTACCGGAAAATCGCTGCCTGATTCATAAACCGGAAGGAGCCATTTTCCTCTGGCTATGGTTTAAGGATTTGCCCATTACGACCGAGCAGCTCTATCAGCGCCTGAAAGCACGCGGCGTGCTGATGGTGCCGGGGCACAACTTCTTCCCAGGGCTGGATAAACCGTGGCCGCATACGCATCAATGTATGCGCATGAACTACGTACCAGAGCCGGAGAAAATTGAGGCGGGGGTGAAGATTCTGGCGGAAGAGATAGAAAGAGCCTGGGCTGAAAGTCACTAAAAATTGCCTGATGCGCTACGCTTATCAGGCCTACATGATTTCTGCAATATATTGAATTTGGAAGAATTTGTAGGCCGGATAAGGCGTTTACGCCGCATCTGGCATAAACAAAGCGCACTGTTCCGGCGTTGAGAAACGCCGGAAAACGTTTCAAACAGGCTGCTGCCGTAGCCGATGCCGCTGCACTTTCTCGACATCCATGCACTGCAACGCCTTTGTCGGGCAGGCTTCAACACAGGCCGGTCCCGTCTCCCGATGCCAGCACAGATCGCACTTAATCGCCCTCGCCTTTTTGCGCGAAGAAACGACCTCCATCGCACCAAACGGGCAAGCCAGCATACAGCTTTTACAGCCAATGCAACGTGTTTGTTCAACGAAAATATGCCCATGTTCGCGGCTTATCGCGTCAACAGGGCAGACATTCGCGCACGGTGCATCTTCACACTGATGACAGGCTACTGCCGTGGTCCAGCAGTGGTCTTTAATGACACGAATACGGGAAATAAACTCGTCTGGTGACAACGCAGCGCAATCCTGATTCTCATGATGCGACACTGCGCAAGCCACTTCACAGGTACGGCAACCGATACATTTCGTCGCATCCGCAATAATAAACCGGTTCATGATCACTCCTTTGCACTAAAACAGCAGAGTGCCAGAGAGCGCGTCCCTACTGCTTTGATCCAACGAAGGAAATGTTAAAGTTTTGGCACTTGTCCAAAGCGTTATGTGATCGCGCCCAGGTCGTCCCTGACAGTAAATCCCAGTTCATTAGAAATAGCCTGCGCGGTTTCACGCAGTGGTTTCAGGAGATTTTTCTCCCCCACCTGTTTCAGACGTGATGTCGAAAGCGAAATCGACACGGCGTACGGCACCCGCCCATGAATATCAAACACCGGAACAGCAATACAGGAGACGCCGAGTTCGTTTTCTTCTCTGTCCATCGCCGCTCCGCTTTCACGAATGTGCGCCAGTTCGTCGAACATCGCGGGCAGCTCGGTAATGGTATTGCGGGTTAACGGCTGGATCTCATGCTGATGGCTTTCCCAGTATGACTTCACGTAGTCCGGGTGACCAAACGCCATGTAGATCTTGCCCATTGCGGAACAGTAGAGCGGCATATGCTGGCCAATATAGGCACGGGTTCGCAGCATCCCGGTTGTCGGCTCCAGCTTATAAATCAAAATAGCGTGATCGTCTTCGCGGCTGGAGAAGTTAATGGTTTCACCAGTGGCGATGTTCAGTGCCTCAAGATGCGGAGCGGCGATATGAATGATATTCAGCGAAGACAGCGCCTTCTGCCCGACGGCAATAAATTTGGTAGTCAGGCGGTAACTCCCTGCGGCGGGCGCGGTGGTCACATAGCCGCAGGACTGTAATCCCTGCAATAAGCGATGGACGGTACTCTTATTTAAACCAGCCAGCTCCGAAAGATGCGCCAACGGACAACCGTTTGGATAGTTGCTCAAAATCTCAATCAGCATCAACCCGCGAAACAGACTCTGGCTTCCGGCTGGACGCTCTTTTTCCTGCGCCATCTCGTTCTCTTTTTTTCCCATCACTTCTTTCCCCATTTTGTCGCGTCCTGATGGTAGCGCAAAGTGTGCCGTAGTTCACGATCTCGACAGATAATTTATAACCACTTGATTTTTATGTCTTTTGAAATTCATCAATCAGATTGCTTTGTTAAAAAGTGATCGATATATTTGAAATCATGTTTCGCATATTGAAATTTTAAGCCAAAAAAGCGATCAAAAAAACAAGGAAGCCTGGGATGAAAGTTACATTTGAGCAGTTAAAAGCAGCCTTTAATCGGGTCTTAATTTCACGCGGCGTTGACAGCGAAACGGCTGACGCCTGTGCAGAGATGTTCGCCCGCACCACCGAATCCGGCGTTTATTCTCACGGCGTTAATCGTTTCCCTCGTTTCATTCAACAACTGGAAAACGGCGATATCATTCCTGATGCCCAACCCAAACGTATAACCAGCCTCGGCGCAATTGAACAGTGGGACGCCCAGCGTTCGATCGGTAACCTGACAGCGAAAAAGATGATGGATCGCGCCATTGAACTGGCTGCCGATCACGGTATTGGTCTGGTGGCACTACGTAATGCCAACCACTGGATGCGCGGCGGCAGCTACGGCTGGCAGGCGGCGGAAAAAGGCTATATTGGCATTTGCTGGACCAACTCCATCGCCGTAATGCCGCCGTGGGGCGCAAAAGAGTGTCGCATCGGCACTAACCCGCTGATCGTCGCCATTCCTTCCACGCCGATCACCATGGTCGATATGTCGATGTCGATGTTCTCTTACGGCATGTTAGAAGTTAACCGTCTGGCAGGTCGTCAGCTCCCGGTAGATGGTGGCTTTGATGATGAGGGCAATTTGACCAAAGAACCTGGCGTTATCGAGAAGAATCGCCGCATTTTGCCGATGGGCTACTGGAAAGGTTCTGGCATGTCGATTGTGCTGGATATGATCGCTACTCTCCTTTCCGACGGCGCATCCGTTGCCGAAGTCACCCAGGACAACAGCGACGAATACGGCATTTCACAAATTTTTATTGCCATTGAAGTGGACAAGCTTATCGACGGTCCCACCCGCGATGCCAAGCTGCAACGCATCATGGATTACGTTACTAGTGCCGAGCGTGCTGACGAAAATCAGGCCATTCGCTTACCCGGCCATGAATTTACTACCCTGCTGGCCGAAAACCGCCGTAACGGCATCACTGTTGATGACAGCGTGTGGGCCAAAATCCAGGCGTTATGAGGAGATAAGTCATGATTTTTGGACATATCGCGCAGCCCAATCCGTGCCGTTTGCCCGCCGCCATTGAAAAGGCGCTCGATTTTCTGCGCGCTACCGATTTCAACGCCCTGGAGCCGGGCGTTGTCGAAATCGACGGCAAAAATATTTATACGCAAATTATCGATTTAACCACACGCGAAGCGGTGGTAAACCGTCCGGAAGTGCATCGTCGGTATATCGATATTCAGTTTCTGGCGTGGGGCGAAGAGAAAATCGGCATTGCTATTGATACGGGAAATAATAAAGTCAGCGAATCACTATTAGAGCAGCGCGATATTATTTTTTATCACGACAGTGAACATGAATCATTTATAGAAATGATACCGGGCAGCTACGCAATTTTCTTTCCGCAGGATGTTCACCGACCAGGTTGTATTATGCAAACAGCCTCTGAGATACGAAAAATTGTGGTTAAAGTCGCATTAACGGCGCTGAATTAATCGAATAATCGTCTACGCCAGAACGCCTGGGTAATGTTATTGCTCTAACTATATTAATAATTCAGGTTGCTGCACATGCGACTTGAATTATGACAGACATAGCCTCAAGGAATAGCTATGAAAAAAATACTCGAAGCAATACTGGCGATTAATCTCGCCGTACTTTCCTGTATTGTATTTATAAACATTATTTTAAGATATGGTTTTCAGACAAGCATTTTATCTGTTGATGAATTGTCACGTTATTTATTTGTCTGGTTAACGTTTATTGGCGCGATTGTAGCTTTTATGGATAACGCCCACGTTCAGGTCACCTTTCTGGTGGAGAAACTCTCCCCCGCATGGCAGCGACGAGTCGCTCTGGTTACCCATTCCTTAATCTTATTTATTTGTGGCGCACTGGCCTGGGGCGCAACGCTAAAAACAATTCAGGACTGGAGCGATTATTCACCGATCCTCGGTTTACCCATCGGCCTGATGTATGCCGCTTGTCTGCCCACCAGCCTCGTTATCGCATTCTTTGAACTGCGTCATTTATATCAACTCATCACGCGTAGCAATTCTCTAACGTCGCCACCGCAAGGAGCTTAATCATGGCTGTGCTGATTTTTCTGGGCTGTCTGTTGGGTGGTATTGCTATCGGTTTGCCTATTGCCTGGGCACTGTTGTTGTGCGGGGCGGCGTTAATGTTCTGGCTGGACATGTTTGATGTCCAGATCATGGCACAAACGCTGGTGAACGGAGCCGATAGCTTCTCCCTGCTGGCGATTCCGTTCTTTGTGCTGGCGGGTGAAATCATGAATGCGGGCGGCTTGTCAAAACGCATTGTTGACCTGCCGATGAAACTGGTGGGGCATAAACCAGGCGGGCTGGGCTACGTCGGCGTGCTGGCAGCTATGATTATGGCGAGCCTTTCTGGTTCTGCCGTTGCGGATACCGCCGCCGTTGCCGCTCTACTGGTGCCGATGATGCGCAGCGCCAACTATCCGGTCAACCGGGCGGCGGGGCTGATTGCCTCTGGCGGCATTATCGCGCCAATTATTCCCCCTTCCATTCCGTTTATTATCTTCGGCGTTTCCAGCGGATTATCCATCAGTAAGCTGTTTATGGCGGGCATTGCCCCTGGCATGATGATGGGCGCAACGCTGATGCTTACCTGGTGGTGGCAGGCCAGTCGCCTTAATTTACCCCGCCAGCAAAAAGCAACGATGCAGGAAATCTGGCACTCTTTTGTCTCCGGTATCTGGGCGCTGTTTCTTCCAGTCATCATTATTGGCGGGTTTCGCTCCGGTCTGTTTACCCCTACCGAAGCCGGGGCCGTTGCTGCTTTCTATGCGCTGTTTGTCGCCACAGTTATTTACCGTGAAATGACCTTCGCCACACTTTGGCATGTACTCATTGGCGCGGCGAAAACCACCTCAGTGGTTATGTTTCTGGTGGCCTCGGCACAAGTTTCCGCCTGGCTGATTACCATTGCTGAACTGCCGATGATGGTTTCTGATTTACTGCAACCGTTGGTCGATTCACCGCGTCTGCTGTTTATCGTCATTATGGTGGCTATCCTGATTGTCGGCATGGTCATGGATTTAACGCCGACAGTATTAATTCTTACCCCGGTATTAATGCCTTTAGTTAAAGAGGCAGGAATCGATCCGATTTATTTCGGTGTCATGTTTATCATTAACTGCTCAATCGGCTTAATTACACCGCCTATCGGTAATGTACTTAACGTTATTTCAGGGGTGGCAAAACTCAAATTCGATGATGCAGTCAGAGGCGTTTTCCCTTACGTCCTGGTTTTATATTCATTATTAGTCGTATTTGTTTTTATTCCCGATCTCATCATCCTCCCTTTGAAATGGATTAATTAAAAGGAAAATATTATGAAATTACGCTCTGTAACCTACGCATTATTCATTGCTGGCCTGGCTGCATTCAGCACATCTTCTCTGGCGGCACAATCTTTACGTTTCGGTTATGAAACATCACAAACCGACTCGCAACATATTGCGGCGAAAAAATTCAATGATTTATTGCAGGAGAGAACCAAAGGCGAGCTGAAATTAAAACTGTTCCCGGACAGCACTCTCGGTAACGCGCAGGCGATGATCAGCGGCGTACGTGGCGGCACCATCGATATGGAAATGTCCGGCTCGAATAACTTTGCCGGGTTATCACCAGTGATGAACTTGCTTGATGTCCCTTTCCTGTTCCGCGATACCGCTCACGCGCATAAAACGCTCGACGGCAAAGTCGGTGATGATCTGAAAGCCTCACTTGAAGGTAAAGGACTGAAAGTACTGGCCTACTGGGAAAACGGCTGGCGCGATGTCACCAACTCGCGCGCACCGGTTAAAACCCCCGCCGACCTGAAAGGGCTGAAAATCCGCACCAACAATAGCCCGATGAATATCGCCGCATTCAAAGTCTTTGGCGCTAACCCGATCCCGATGCCGTTTGCCGAAGTCTATACCGGGCTGGAAACCCGCACTATCGACGCTCAGGAACACCCGATCAACGTCGTCTGGTCAGCAAAATTTTTCGAAGTGCAGAAGTTCCTTTCTCTGACGCACCACGCCTATTCCCCGCTTCTGGTGGTGATCAACAAAGCGAAGTTTGATGGCTTAAGTCCGGAGTTCCAGCAGGCGCTAGTTTCATCTGCACAAGAAGCGGGTAACTATCAGCGCAAACTGGTTGCTGAAGATCAGCAAAAAATCATCGACGGCATGAAAGAAGCGGGCGTGGAAGTCATCACCGATCTCGACCGCAAAGCCTTTAGCGACGCACTGGGGAATCAGGTTCGCGACATGTTTGTTAAAGATGTGCCGCAGGGAGCTGATCTGCTGAAAGCCGTGGATGAGGTGCAATAAACCATGACGCAATACTGGCTGGGGTTAGATTGTGGCGGTAGCTGGCTGAAAGCCGGGCTGTATGACCGCGAAGGCCGGGAGGCAGGCGTGCAGCGCCTGCCGCTGTGCGCATTAAGCCCGCAGCCAGGCTGGGCAGAGCGCGATATGGCAGAACTGTGGCAATGCTGCATGGCTGTCATTCGCGCCCTGCTTACTCATTCTGGTGTTAGCGGGGAACAAATTGTCGGTATCGGCATCTCCGCACAGGGAAAGGGCTTGTTTTTGCTGGATAAAAACGACAAACCGCTCGGGAATGCTATTTTGTCCTCGGACCGCCGGGCGATGGAAATCGTTCGTCGCTGGCAGGAAGATGGCATCCCGGAAAAACTCTACCCGCTGACCCGACAAACCTTGTGGACCGGGCATCCGGTGTCGCTGTTACGCTGGCTGAAAGAGCACGAACCAGAACGCTACGCGCAAATTGGCTGCGTGATGATGACGCACGACTACCTGCGCTGGTGTTTAACTGGCGTCAAAGGCTGTGAAGAGAGCAATATTTCCGAGTCCAACCTCTACAACATGAGTCTTGGGGAATATGACCCGTGCCTCACCGACTGGCTGGGGATCGCTGAAATCAATCACGCCCTGCCGCCTGTTGTCGGATCTGCCGAAATCTGCGGGGAGATCACCGCTCAGACAGCCGCCCTGACCGGTCTGAAAGCGGGTACGCCCGTTGTTGGCGGCCTGTTTGATGTGGTTTCCACCGCACTCTGCGCCGGGATCGAAGACGAATTTACCCTCAATGCGGTGATGGGGACCTGGGCGGTGACCAGCGGCATAACCCGCGGTTTACGTGACGGTGAAGCGCATCCGTATGTCTATGGTCGCTACGTTAACGATGGTGAATTTATCGTTCACGAAGCCAGCCCTACCTCTTCCGGCAACCTCGAATGGTTTACCGCACAGTGGGGAGAAATCTCGTTTGATGAGATCAATCAGGCCGTTGCCAGCTTGCCGAAGGCTGGGGGCGATCTCTTTTTCCTGCCGTTCCTGTACGGCAGCAACGCCGGACTCGAGATGACCAGTGGTTTCTACGGGATGCAGGCCATTCACACCCGCGCGCACCTGTTGCAGGCCATCTATGAAGGGGTGGTGTTCAGCCATATGACCCACCTCAACCGAATGCGCGAACGTTTTACTGATGTTCACACCCTACGCGTCACTGGCGGCCCGGCGCACTCCGATGTCTGGATGCAAATGCTGGCGGACGTCAGCGGTCTGCGTATCGAGCTGCCGCAGGTGGAAGAAACCGGCTGCTTTGGTGCGGCCCTTGCCGCCCGCGTCGGCACCGGGGTTTATCACAACTTCAGCGAAGCCCAACGTGACTTGCGACACCCGGTGCGCACCCTGCTGCCAGATATGACCGCCCATCAGCTTTACCAAAAAAAATATCAACGTTATCAGCATCTCATTGCCGCACTTCAGGGCTTTCACGCCCGCATTAAGGAGCACACATTATGAGCCGACCACTTCTGCAACTGGCCCTCGACCACTCATCACTTGAAGCCGCGCAGCGCGACGTGACGCTGTTAAAAGACAGCGTCGATATCGTCGAAGCGGGCACCATTCTCTGTTTAAACGAAGGGCTTGGCGCGGTGAAAGCCTTGCGCGAACAGTGCCCGGACAAAATCATCGTTGCTGACTGGAAGGTCGCCGACGCTGGTGAAACGCTCGCGCAACAGGCGTTTGGCGCAGGCGCTAACTGGATGACCATCATCTGCGCCGCGCCGCTCGCGACGGTAGAAAAAGGCCACGCAATGGCACAACGCTGCGGGGGTGAAATTCAGATAGAGCTGTTCGGTAACTGGACGCTGGACGACGCCCGCGACTGGCATCGTATTGGCGTGCGGCAGGCCATTTATCATCGCGGTCGTGATGCACAGGCCAGCGGGCAACAGTGGGGCGAAGCCGATCTGGCACGCATGAAGGCGCTTTCAGATATCGGCCTTGAGCTTTCCATTACTGGCGGGATTACCCCTGCTGACCTGCCGCTGTTTAAAGATATCCGCGTGAAAGCGTTTATTGCCGGGCGGGCACTGGCAGGCGCGGCAAATCCGGCGCAAGTGGCTGGCGATTTCCATGCGCAAATCGACGCTATCTGGGGAGGTGCGCGTGCGTAATCATCCGTTAGGGATTTATGAAAAAGCGCTGGCGAAAGATCTCTCCTGGCCGGAGCGGCTGGTGCTGGCAAAAAGCTGCGGTTTTGATTTTGTCGAAATGTCGGTGGATGAAACCGACGAACGGCTCTCACGTCTTGACTGGAGCACCGCACAAAGGACTTCGCTGGTTGCCGCGATGATCGAAACGGGTGTTGGGATCCCGTCGATGTGCCTGTCCGCACATCGTCGCTTTCCTTTTGGTAGCCGTGACGACGCGGTACGCCAGCGAGCACGGGAGATCATGAGCAAAGCGATTCGTCTGGCACGCGATCTCGGCATACGCACCATCCAGCTGGCGGGCTACGACGTCTATTACGAAGACCACGATGAAGGCACCCGGCAACGTTTTGCTGAAGGGCTGGCGTGGGCGGTCGAACAGGCGGCGGCATCACAAGTCATGCTAGCGGTGGAGATTATGGACACCGCGTTTATGAACTCCATCAGTAAATGGAAAAAGTGGGACGAGATGCTCGCCTCGCCGTGGTTCACCGTCTACCCGGACGTCGGCAACCTCAGCGCCTGGGGCAATGATGTTCCCGCCGAACTGAAACTGGGCATTGACCGTATCGCCGCGATCCACCTGAAAGACACCCAGCCAGTTACCGAGCAAAGTCCCGGACAGTTCCGCGACGTGCCGTTTGGCGAAGGCTGCGTCGATTTCGTTGGCATCTTCAAAACGCTGCATAAACTGAACTATCGCGGTTCTTTCCTGATTGAGATGTGGACCGAAAAAGCCAAAGAGCCGGTGCTGGAGATTATTCAGGCGCGGCGTTGGATTGAAGCGCGTATGCAGGAGGCTGGATTTATATGTTAGAGCAACTGAAAGCCGACGTGCTGGCGGCGAATCTGGCGCTTCCCGCTCACCATCTGGTGACGTTCACCTGGGGCAATGTCAGCGCGGTAGACGAAACGCGGCAATGGATGGTAATCAAACCTTCCGGCGTCGAGTATGACGTGATGACCGCCGACGATATGGTGGTGGTTGAGATAGCCAGCGGCAAGGTGGTGGAAGGTAGCAAAAAGCCCTCGTCCGACACGCCAACGCATCTGGCGCTTTACCGTCGCTACGCCGAAATCGGTGGCATTGTGCATACCCACTCACGCCACGCCACCATCTGGTCGCAGGCCGGGCTGGATCTCCCCGCCTGGGGCACCACGCACGCTGATTATTTCTATGGTGCCATCCCCTGCACGCGACAGATGACCGCAGAGGAGATTAACGGCGAATATGAATATCAGACCGGCGAAGTGATCATTGAAACCTTCGAAGAACGTGGCAGGAGTCCGGCACAAATCCCGGCGGTGCTGGTGCATTCTCATGGCCCGTTCGCATGGGGTAAAAACGCCGCCGATGCCGTGCATAACGCCGTAGTACTCGAAGAATGCGCCTATATGGGCCTATTCTCGCGCCAGCTTGCGCCGCAGCTCCCTGCGATGCAAAACGAACTGCTGGATAAGCACTACCTGCGTAAGCATGGGGCCAATGCCTATTACGGGCAGTAATCCCTCACGCCGGGGCTTCATCGCCCCGGCACTACGAATTGATATGTTCCTTGCTGTAACGCCGCTTCCACGCTGCTGGCGTTAAACCGGTGTGCTTGCGAAAAATCTGCCGGAAATAGCCAACGTCATTAAACCCGCACAACGCAGCCACTTCAGTGAGCGATCGCGCTTCGCTAATTAACAGCTTTTCGGCTTCGCGCACTCGCTGGCGATGGATTGCTTCTGTTAACGTCAGATGAAACACCCGCCGGTAGACGCGCCCAAGATAATCGGCATTGCAGTACAGCTCGCGGGCTAAAAGCGCCGTGGAAAGCGGGCGATGATATTGCGTGCGGATCAGTTTCTGCGCTTTCCAGGCAAGGGTGGTGCCTGCGCCATCGGCCTGTTCATCAAGACGCGCGTCACGGGTGAGCTGCTGCAAAATCAGCAGCACAATAAACTCCAGCGCCGGAGTGCGTTGATGCTTTTCCTGTTCGCTTAAGAACTGGCGAAACAGGGCCACCAGCGCCTGCGGATCGACAACCTTCGTTTGTTGCGGCACGCTAAGATGAGTAAGCCAGCGAGGGTCGCTATCCGGCGCTTTAACCTCAAAATGCAGCCAGTAAAATTTGAGATCGGCGGGAAAATCCTCCACCCCAACATGTTGTCGATTCGGCCAGAGTAATAAACTCTCTCCCGCATCGACCAGAAATATCCGTTCTTCTTCCTGAATCGTTAATCGACCTTTTTCGACAAAGATAATTTCCCATGACTCCAGCCGCCTTGCAGGATGCCTCCCTACGCCGCGGGAAATAAATAATCCACCATTTTGCACTTTAATCGGTAACGTCATGGATAATTCGAGCATTGATATGTAATTTCCCGCTTATTCATTAATGATTAAACACATTACCTTTTGATTATTAATCAAAAACATTAATTTCACCTGATCCATTTCACACTTTTAAATTCAGGTCGGAATCGTCACCTTTTTTTACTCTTTTCTCACCTTGTTGATATTCCCGTTCACGGCAGAATTAATCAGGTCATTGCAATAAAACTAAAAATTGCTTCCTATTCACGAGGAATATCTATGACCTCTACACCGATTACTACCGCTGATATCGCTAAAGGTAAAATTGACGATGCGTTATCTGTACGGGAAAAAATAGGCTACGGCCTGGGTGACGCAGGCGGCACCGTAATAACTTGCCTGATCATGAATTTTCTCACCTTTTTCTACACAGACGTTTTTGGATTAACTCCGGCGCTGGTTGGCACGCTGTTTATTGCACTGCGCGTGTTTGATGCCATCTCCGACCCGGTGATGGGCGTCATTGCCGACCGGACGCAAAGTCGTTGGGGGCGCTTTCGTCCGTGGCAGCTATGGATTGCCATTCCCATCGGCATTATCGGCATCCTGACGTTCACCGTGCCAGATGCCAGCATGGGAGTAAAAATCGCCTGGGCGTTCGGTACTTACCTGCTCCTTTCAGTCGGTTATACCGCCATCAACGTACCGTACTGCGCGCTGATCAACACCATGACCACCCGCCACAATGAAGTGATCTCCTGCCAGTCCTGGCGATTCGTTCTCTGCGGCGTAGCGGGATTTCTGGTTTCGGTAGGCTTACCGTGGATGGTAGATCTCTTCGGTCAGGGCAACGCTGCACGCGGCTATCAACTGGGCGTCGGCGTATTGTGCGCCATTGCCGTGGTGATGTTCCTGTGCTGTTTTTTCTGGGTTCGTGAACGGGTGCCGCTCTCCACAATGGGGAAATTTACCCTGCGCGAACATCTTGCCGGGCTGCGGAACAACGACCAACTGCTGCTGATGCTGGTTATGTCTTTCCTGCTGATTAACGTCTTTAATATTCGCGGCGGTGGGTATATGTACTTCATTACCTACGTCTTACAAGGCAGTACGGGCTACACGTCGCTGTTCTTCACCATGGTCACCTTCGCCTCCATTATCGGCTCGGTGATTGTCAGCCCGTTAACGCGGCGTTTCGATACCGTCAAAATTTACTACTACACCAATCTGCTCCTCGCTGCGCTGGCGGTGTTGATGTGGTTCCTGCCCTCCGGCCCGGCTTATCAAACGCTGTGGCTGGCGGTGATCCTCGGTAATGGCGTGATTCTTGGCTTCACATTGCCATTGCACTTCTCATTGATGGCCTTTGCCGATGACTACGGCGAGTGGAAAACCCGCGTACGTTCTTCCGGCATGAACTTCGCCTTCAATCTGTTTTTCATCAAGCTGGCCTGGGCCTCCAGCGCCGGGATCATCAGCCTGCTGTTTATTTTTGTCGCCTACCAGCCTGGCGTGGAAAACCAGACCGCCAGTTCGCTTGGCGGGATCGCGGCGATGGAAACATTACTGCCTGCGCTATTCCACCTGCTGCTGGCAGGGGCGATCCGCTTTTGCAAACTCAATAATCCTATGATGTCACGCATAGCTACCGACCTGCGTCAGCGTCATGTACAGCCTTAAGGAGCACAAGATGAACATTTCGGAAGTCGATCTGCGTAAACTGACGGTCAGCGATCCGTTCCTCGGTCAGTACCAACAACTGGTCCGCGACGTGGTGATTTCTTATCAATGGGATGCCTTGAACGATCGTATCCCAGAAGCGGAACCCAGCCATGCGATTGAAAACTTTCGCATTGCTGCCGGACTTCAGGAGGGTGAATTTTACGGGATGGTGTTTCAGGACAGCGACGTCGCCAAATGGCTGGAAGCGGTAGCCTGGTCGCTGTGCCAGAAGCCGGACGCCGAACTGGAAAAAACCGCCGACGAGGTAATCGAACTGATCGCCTCCGCCCAATGTGAAGACGGCTATCTCAATACTTACTTTACGGTAAAAGCACCCGAAGAACGCTGGAGCAATCTTGCGGAGTGTCATGAACTTTACTGCGCCGGTCATCTGATTGAAGCCGGAGTCGCCTTCTTCCAGGCCACGGGAAAACGACGCTTGCTGGAGGTGGTTTGCCGTCTGGCCGATCATATCGACCGCGTATTTGGTCCAGATGAAAGTAAGTTACACGGTTATCCTGGTCACCCGGAAATTGAACTGGCACTAATGCGCCTGTATGAAGTGACTGAAGAGCCGCGCTACCTGGCGCTGACGAACTATTTTGTCGAACAGCGTGGTGCGCAACCGCACTATTACGACCAAGAATATGAAAAGCGCGGGCAGACATCGCACTGGCACACCTACGGCCCGGCGTGGATGGTGAAAGACAAAGCCTACAGCCAGGCACATTTGTCCCTTGCGCAACAGCAAACCGCCATCGGTCACGCGGTACGTTTTGTCTACCTGATGACCGGCGTCGCGCATCTCGCGCGTTTAAGTCACGATGACAGCAAGCGTCAGGACTGCCTGAGGCTGTGGAACAATATGGCCCAGCGTCAGTTATATATTACCGGCGGCATTGGCTCGCAAAGCAGCGGCGAAGCGTTCACTAGCGATTACGATCTGCCGAATGACACGGTTTACGCCGAAAGTTGTGCTTCCATCGGCCTGATGATGTTCGCCCGGCGAATGCTGGAAATGGAAGGCGACAGTCAATATGCCGATGTGATGGAGCGCGCGCTGTACAACACCGTGCTAGGCGGCATGGCGCTGGATGGCAAACATTTCTTCTATGTGAATCCGCTGGAAGTACATCCAAAATCGCTGAAATTCAACCATATCTACGATCACGTTAAACCGATCCGCCAGCGTTGGTTTGGCTGCGCTTGTTGTCCGCCAAATATCGCCCGCGTGCTGACCTCGATTGGTCATTATCTCTACACGCCGCGTGAAGATGCGTTGTATATCAACATATACGCAGGAAACAGCATGGAAGTGCCGGTAGAAAATGGCACGCTGCGCCTGCGGGTTAGCGGGAACTATCCGTGGCAGGAGCAGGTGACGATTGCGGTTGAATCGCCCCAGCCGGTACGTCATACGCTGGCTTTACGTCTGCCGGACTGGTGCACACAGCCGCAGATCATATTGAATGGGGAAGAGGTCGAGCAGGATATTCGTAAAGGGTATTTGCACATTACCCGCGAATGGCAGGAGGGCGATACGCTGAATCTGACTTTGCCGATGCCGGTACGCCGCGTTTACGGTAACCCGCTGGTGCGTCACGTCGCCGGAAAAGTGGCGATTCAGCGCGGCCCGCTGGTGTATTGCCTGGAACAGGCCGACAATGGCGAGTCACTGCATAATCTGTGGCTACCCGCCGATGCGCCATTTACGACATTTGAAGGTAATGGATTGTTCCGCCATAAGATCTTAATCCAGGCACCGGGTTACCGGTATGAACAGAGCAATCCAGAGCAGCAACCGCTGTGGCATTACGACAGCGCGCCAGCCAAACGCCAGACGCAAACTCTGACCTTTATCCCGTGGTTTAGCTGGGCCAACCGGGGTGAAGGCGAAATGCGGATCTGGGTGAATGAGGAAAAGCATTGCCATCCGTAGGTTGGATAAGGCACTCGCGCCGCATCCAACGTAAGGAGCACATTGCCTGATGCGACGCTTAACACGTCTTATCAGGCATACAAGTCGGTGCGAGAGCGTAGGCCAGCCGCACCGACATCCACCGGTGAATTAAAAACGCCAGCTCACGCCGGTGACAAAGGTAAAACTCTCATTACGATCAATCATCGGGCTGTCGGTAATCTCTTCCGGCAGCTCGCTGTATCCTGCACTCGCCATCAATACGACGTGCTCTCCTATCGGGTATTTTGCCGTCAGGCTGACATAGGGCACCCAGGCATCCTGCGCGGAATAACTTGCCAGACCGCTACGACGGGACTCACTCTCTGAAATGCCATAGTAATAGTCACTGAAATTCTCGTCATAATAGAGCACGCCCAGCGCAGGTGTCAGCGACAGGCGACCTATCTGCATTTTGTGGAAAACCGATAGCTCCCCCACCCAGCCGTTGCTGTTATCCAGAACGTCCGCAGCCGCAGAGGCTTTCACAGTTCCCCAACGCTCGTGGTGATACCAGGCAACCCCCGCCATAGCCGTACTATCACGCTTATCAAGCTGTTGCATGGCATAATCGTCATTATCGGCAGGGTCAAATTCCAGCGGCATCCAGGATGCGGTCAGGCTAAGTTCATTTTTTTCACTTTGCGACAGAATAAAACCTAACGTGGTCTGACGAACATAAAAAGAATCACCTTCATAACTAATCAGGGGAATTGCCTTTGTATTTTCATTATAACCGCGATAAGGCGATTCATTATAAGCCGCACCGGCACCAATGGATAATTCAGAAGCAGTTGCGCTTGCCATAAAAGGCAACGCAAATAACGCCACAATATTGCGGTTAATTAACATGTTCGGTATTCCATTTTAAAATAAGATAAAAAAGAGTCGGCATAGTAATGCTTACAATTTCTCCGGTGCAAGATTCATATTTATATAGTAATATATAAAATTATATATAATTGGGCTGTTGCGATGACAAAATTACAACTTAAGTACCGGGAGTTAAAAATTATCTCGGTAATCGCTGCCAGTGAAAATATCAGCCATGCCGCGACTGTACTTGGCATCGCACAGGCCAACGTCAGCAAATACCTTGCTGATTTTGAATCAAAAGTGGGTTTAAAAGTCTTTGACCGAACCACCCGGCAGCTGATGCTCACACCTTTTGGTACCGCGCTGTTACCGTACATCAACGACATGCTGGACAGAAACGAGCAGCTTAATAATTTTATTGCAGATTATAAGCATGAGAAACGTGGTCGGGTCACCATCTACGCCCCAACCGGCATAATTACCTATTTATCCAAACATGTAATCGATAAAATTAAAGATATCGGTGATATCACCTTATCGCTAAAAACCTGCAATCTTGAGCGTAATGCCTTTTATGAAGGCGTCGAATTTCCTGATGATTGTGATGTTTTAATCAGCTATGCCCCACCAAAAGATGAATCGCTGGTTGCCAGTTTTATTACCCAATATGCCGTAACCGCTTATGCCAGCCAGCGCTATCTTGAGAAACATCCCATTAGCCGTCCTGACGAACTCGAACATCACTCCTGTATTTTGATCGACTCGATGATGATCGACGACGCGAATATCTGGCGCTTCAACGTCGCCGGGAGTAAAGAGGTGCGGGATTATCGCGTGAAGGGAAATTACGTTTGCGACAACACGCAATCTGCGCTGGAGCTGGCACGAAATCACCTGGGGATTGTGTTTGCGCCAGACAAAAGTGTGCAGAGCGACCTGCAAGACGGCACGCTGGTGCCCTGCTTTCAGCACCCGTATGAATGGTGGCTGGATCTGGTGGCTATCTTCCGTAAACGGGAATACCAGCCCTGGCGGGTCCAGTATGTGCTGGATGAAATGCTGCGTGAAATTCGCCACCAGCTTGCTCAGTCGCAGCAACTGCGGCCTGAACAAGCGGCGGAAAGCGAAGATTAATGATCGAGATAAAGGTAATGCACCCAACTGGTCATGCGTAACAGCACTTTGCGCATCACCGAGACATGGCTGAAATGATCAGAGTAGACCGCCACCTGGGCGTAAATACCGTCTGGTAAAGCGCTCAAATCAGTGTGCTCATCCAGTTCAATGGTCGCAATAACGCCATCTGAACCCGGCGCTGTGTTTAACGTCTGTAAGGTGCCGGTCGACTGATAAGCTCCGCCGGGAACAGCTGGACTAATGGCTGCCAGCTTACCGCTGAACACTTTGCCTGGCAGAGCGTTAAATACCACTTCCGCATCATCGCCAGGGGCCAGGCGCAGCAAGGAGTTCTGACGGAACTGCGCCACAATTTGTCGTTTCTGATCGGGTATAAACACCATCACCGGACGTAGCGGCAGCGACGCGGCATAGGTACCCGGACGAATCAGCACCTGGGTCACATAACCATCGCTCGGCGCACGCACTATCGTCTGCTCAAGGTTATATTTTGCTTCCGCGAGCTGCGCTTTCAAGCTGGCGATTTGAGAATGTTCACCCAACACCAGGCTATCCAGCTGGCTCTGGATCTGTTTTTGTTCCGCCGCCGATGACTTTACGGAGGCTTCCTGCGCCAGATAATTTTGCCGCGCCACATCAATATCGCGTTCTGAAAACGGGTTTACTTTCGCCTGGCTGCCGCGTGCGTAACGCTGATACTCTTTAGCGAATTTATCCCGCGTGGCCTTTGCCTGCTGAGTATTCGCCGCCATCTCATCTAACTCTGCGCCCAACGCCCGCTGTTTATGTTCTGCGGTAACGATATCCGCCATCAGCCGATCCACCCGCGCCTGATAACGCGTCGGGTCCAGTCGAAATAGCACCTCACCTTTTTTAATCAGCGTATTTTTCTTATCCGTCACTTCGATCACCACGCCTGTCACCTGTGGGACAACAGGAATAGAAATAACCGCTTTTTGCGCTTTGAAGGTATACGGATGGTTATAGTTCATTAACAGAATTAAACCACTGACAATAAATATGCCACCCAGGGCCGCTGTGGGAATGGTCCATTTATTTACAGGAATTTTGAAGATCTTAAACATTGCCCATGCAAAAGCCACATAGGTCAAAATAATCAGTAAATCCATAAGTATTACTCGGCAGAAGAGGATTTGATGTCGGCGAGCTGTTTCTCCAGCCCGGCAATACGCTGTTGTAGTTGCACAACGGAGGAGTCATGGTTTTGCATTCCCCATCCCCGCTCCGGGCGGTAAAGCGTGGCCCAAATCCACAAAAATGGCCAGATAACATGCAGCGTAAAAAGACTCACCCAACCAGCAACATGAATGGCGTCGGCATGAGGATGATTACGTTTTTTAGCAATCAGGTAGGGAATATCATGTAAAATAATAATCCCATAGAATATCACCAGAAATACAAAAATAAGCACTCCCAGTGCAAAATAGTCCAGGAACATATTTCCCTCAAAGAATATAAAAAAGAACAATTAACGCATATTATGAAATGCCATGATGCAGTGCAATTTCCTTATTTATATAACAACATATTGTTTTTTATATACTTTCTGAAATGTGCTGTCTGGTTTTTCAACAGGACGAGGTTTATCATATTGAAATAGTGGAACTATTGGCCAAACTAATGAATAACTCCAGTAAAACATCCACAGTACAGATTAAGCGTATTAAACCTTCAATTATCTACCGTTTATTGCTGATTGGCCTCGGATCACCAATGGTGATTTACGGCCTGGTTCGCCCGCTCACCATCGAAACGCGAGATTAAACTCCTGACAAAACACGCCCCAGAAACGCACTTCTGTTGGCGTAGTCTGGGTTATTGCGCACGTAGGTTTAAAACGTAAATTGTAACAACGTGCGCTTTGTTTATGCCGGATGCGGCGTGTACGCCTTATCCGGCCTACGGTCAGGTTCCCGTAGGCATGATAAGACGCGTAAGCGTCGCATCAGGCAATGAATACCCAATGCGACCAGCTTCTTATATCAGAACAGCCCCAACGGTTTATCCGAGTAGCTCACCAGCAGGCACTTGGTTTGCTGGTAATGCTCCAGCATCATCTTGTGGGTTTCGCGACCGATACCTGATTGTTTGTAGCCACCAAACGCAGCATGTGCCGGGTAAGCGTGATAGCAGTTGGTCCACACGCGCCCAGCCTGTATGCCGCGCCCCATCTTATAGGCCAGATTACCGTTGCGGCTCCAGACACCTGCGCCCAGGCCATATTGCGTGTCGTTCGCCAGCTCCAGCGCCTCATCCATCGTTTTAAAGGTGGTCACCGCCAGCACCGGGCCAAAAATCTCCTCCTGGAACACGCGCATATTGTTCTGACCAAACAAAATCGTCGGTTCGAGGTAGTAGCCGTCTTTCAGTTCACCTTCCAGCAGCTTGCGCCGCCCGCCTGTGAGCACGTCAGCGCCCTCTTTTTTACCGATATCAATGTAGTTGAGGATGGTTTCCAGTTGCCCGTGAGAAACCTGCGCGCCCATTTGCGTCACGCTGTCGAGCGGGTTACCGCTACGAATGCTTTCGACACGGCGGATGGCGCGTTCCATAAAGCGTTCGTAGATAGATTCCTGCACTAAAGCACGACTCGGACAGGTGCAAACTTCGCCCTGGTTAAAGGCAAACAGTGCAAAGCCTTCCAGCGCTTTATCGAAAAAGGCATCTTCTTCATCCATCACATCAGCAAAGAAGATATTTGGCGATTTGCCGCCCAGCTCCAGCGTCACCGGAATAATGTTTTGCGTGGCGTATTGCATAATTTGTTGGCCCACTTCCGTTGAGCCGGTAAACGCCACTTTGGCGATGCGTTTCGAGGTCGCCAGATATTCGCCAATTTCCCCACCTGCGCCGTTGACCACGTTCACCACGCCCGGCGGCAGTAAATCACCGACGATTTCCATTAGCAGCAGTACAGAAAGCGGGGTAAGACGTGCGGGTTTCAGCACCACACAGTTGCCCGCCGCCAGCGCGGGAGCCATTTTCCAGCTCGCCATCAGCAGCGGGAAGTTCCACGGAATAATCTGCCCCACCACGCCTAACGGTTCGTGGAAATGATAGGCCACGGTTTCGCTATCAACTTCACTGATACCGCCTTCCTGTGCCCGGATACACGAGGCGAAATAGCGGAAATGGTCAATCGCCAGCGGTACATCAGCAGCACTGGTTTCGCGAATGGGTTTGCCGTTATCCCAGGTTTCAGCTGTCGCTAACAGCTCGAGGTTTTGTTCCATTCGATCGGCAATCTTAAACAGAATCGCCGCACGATCCTGCACCGAGGTGTGCGCCCATTTATCTTTCACTTTGTGCGCAGCATCCAGCGCCAGATCGATGTCTCGTTTGCCCGAAGACGCCACTTCGCACAGCAGCTGCCCGGTCACCGGCGTCAGATTCTGGTAATACTCGCCGTCGGCAGGGGCTACCCATTCGCCGCCAATAAAGTTGTCATAGCGGGCTTTTAACTTGAGGGGGAAACCATACTCGCCGGGCTTAATCTGTGCTGAAGGGGGATTATTGGTCATGATCGTCTCCTTGCGGTGTGAGGTATAACAAGGGTAGACGTGACTGGCGAAATCTTCGCCAGTCGGTAACAGCTTTACGACAGCTATCACGAATTTACGGGCAAGGGTTACAGAGATAGTTGAAAAAGCGGCTGACAATTTGCCAGCCGTTGTGGAAATGATGATTACATCGCTGCGCGATAAATCGCCACAATTTCTTCGTGAGTTGCCTGGATCGGGTTAGTAAAACCACAGGCATCTTTCAGGGCATTAGTTGCCAGAACCGCGAAATCTTCTTCTTTCACGTTCAGGTCGCGTAGGCCTGCCGGGATATCCACTTTCTTCGCCAGTTCACGGATGGCGTTAATGCAGGCCTCAGCACCTTCCGCATCGTTTTTACCTGTCACGTTCACGCCCATTGCAGCGGCACAGTCACGCAGACGTGCGGCGGCGACTTTGCTGTTGAATACCTGAACATGCGGCAGCAAAACGGCGTTACATACACCGTGTGGCAGGTTGTAGAAACCGCCCAGCTGGTGCGCCATCGCATGAACATAACCCAGAGAAGCATTATTGAACGCCATACCGGCGAGGAACTGGGCATAAGCCATTGCTTCACGCGCTTTCGCATTACTGCCATCTTCAACGGCTAACGGCAGGTTTTCGGCAATCATGGTCACGGCTTTCAGTGCACAAGCGTCAGTGATCGGCGTGGCGGCAATAGAAACATACGCTTCGATAGCGTGCGTTAAGGCGTCCATACCAGTGGCGGCGGTCAGTGACTTCGGCATACCGATCATCAGCGAGGAGTCATTGACAGAAAGCAGCGGAGTCACGTGCTTATCAACAATCGCCATTTTGATGTGACGCGCTTCGTCGGTGATGATGCAGAAACGAGTCATTTCTGATGCTGTACCCGCAGTGGTATTGATGGCGATCATCGGCAGCTGCGGTTTTGCAGAGCGGTCAACGCCTTCATAATCACGGATATCACCACCATTGGCTGCCACCAGCGCAATACCTTTTGCACAGTCATGCGGAGAACCACCGCCTAAGGAAATCACGCTATCGCAATTATTTTCTTTAAGTAATTTCAAACCTGCGGCGACGTTTTCCGTGGTTGGGTTAGGTTGGGTGCCATCATAAATAACGCTAAAAATATTGCGTTCTTCCAGTGCTTTTTGCACATCACCCGCCATACCTAATTTCGTTAACATATTGTCAGTGACAATTAAGGTACGGGTAAATCCATAATCTGCCATCATATTCATTGCATCAGTCAATGAATCAGCGCCGATGACATTCACAGAAGGAATAAAGAAAGTTGAAGATGCCATAACACACTCCTGAAAGTGTAAAAAAGGGCGGGCAGCTTACTGAGGATTTTCATTCGAAAATATGATCAGTATTATTGATTATCAAAATTAATCTAATAAAAAACACATTGTATTCATTAAACAATGTGCTTTTTTTAAAATCATAAGAAATTTGTATTAATTTATTTTAAAAATTAATTAATCATTTCCTTATTTTTCCGGAAATAATAATGCGTCGCGCAATAAATGATCATTTCCACGACGACGCGTAAAGCCAATGCGGTCAAAATATTCCAGAATCTGAATTGCCAGCTTTCGGCCTACGCCTAAGCGATCGCGGAAATCCGCCGCGCAGGTTGAACCACACTCCTGATCGAGATCGCGGATCATATTGGCAAATTCGACAATCCGATCGTTACGGTAATAACGATCTTTGACGATCGCGGTAATTATTCCTTGCTGCGCCGCCTGGCGCAGCGTCAGGCGCATTGCCTGCTCGTCGGTTCCCGTCTCTTTTGCCAGGTCACGCACCCACCACGGCTCGTCACCAAACAGCGGCTCTGCTTTTTGCCAGATGGCCTGCTGCTCTTCGCTGAAGCCCGCTTTGTGATCTGGCAGATGCAGCCAACCGTGATGACTGAGGATGTCGCCGCTTTCGCGCATCTTTTCAATCAGCAACAGTACCAGCGCTTCATCTTCCATTGGCAACGCCATACGTCGCAGACGTTCGCGCCCAGGACCAGGTTCATCGCGATGTTGCTCATGATAAGTCGCTAATGTGTCAAGAATTTTCCGCTGCCAGCGGGCGGCAACCGGCGCATTCAACAAGCTATAACCAGCCTGAATATAACCAGGCTGTTGCAGCAATTCGCGCATCCCTTCGCCGTTGAGCTGGCGCGCCCAGGCGAAATCCGCAAGGTTAACCGCGCCGCGTTCCAGATGAACAGATAACGCATCGGCATCGCTCTGCGCCCGTGCAAGAGACGCCAGCCATTGCAGATATTCCGGCTTACGTTTACCGCGACGCGGCGGGTTAAGCATCACGACGCGCGCTCCGGCCAGCGTGTTGCGGGCAGAGATATCGCGCAATACCAGGCGGTCGTTATCTGCCAGCCATAACGGGGTGTCGAAGACCAGTTCAGCAAGGTTATCTTCCAGCAGTGAAACGCGTCCCGTGACGTGGCTGGCGGCGTGGTGAATATGCAGCGGCTGCCACTGGGTCAGCGGTGTATGGGTTTGAAGCTCGACAATCACCCGTGTGAACGGCTCTGGCGGCACATCGGCAAGCAGCCAGTCGCCACGGTTAATCTGCTCTTTTTCCGCATCACCCGCGATGTTAAGCGCGATACGCTGCCCGGCATTGGCGGTTTCTGTTGGCTGGTTTTGCGCATGCAGCGCACGTACACGCATCGGTTTATTTACACCAGTCAGCCAGAGTGAATCGCCTACCTTCACTTCCCCGCTTAACGCCGTACCGGTGACGACCAGCCCGGCACCTTTTACGGTAAATGCGCGGTCAATCGCGAGGCGGAAACTATGTTGGCTGGCGTGCTCGCGTTCCGGCAACTGAAGCAGATGCTCGCGCAGGGCATCCATTCCCCGACCTTCGGTTGCTGCGGTGATAAACAGTTTTGCCTCAGCAAAACCGTATTCCCGCAGAACCTCCTTTACCTGGCGTTCAACCTCATCAACACGCGCTTCGTCCACGCGATCGGCTTTGGTCAGCGCCACTGTCAGCATCGGGTTACCGGTCAGCTGCAAAATCGCCAGATGCTCACGGGTCTGTGCCATCACGCCGTCATCGCACGCCACCACCAACAGCGCGTGATCGATACCACCAACGCCCGCCAGCATGTTGGAAAGAAACTTTTCATGACCGGGAACGTCGATAAAACCAGGCACGCGACCATCCGGCTGCGGCCAGTAGGCATAGCCGAGATCGATGGTCATGCCGCGCTTTTTTTCTTCCGGCAGACGGTCAGCATTTACGCCAGTAATCGCCTGCAATAAGGTTGTTTTGCCGTGGTCAACGTGTCCGGCAGTCGCAATAATCATTTCAACAACATCTCCAAAAACCGTTGCTCATCTTCAAGGCAGCGTAAATCCAGCCACAATCGTCCGTCATAAATACGACCAATCACCGGCACTGGCAATTCACGCCAGCGGGTGGCTAATGACTCAAGGTGGCTACCGCGTCCATCATGGGGTGTAAACGTTAATGCCGCGCTCGGCAGGCGATCAACCGGCAGCGAACCACTGCCAATCTGCGAAAGACATGGCATAACCTGTACCGCAAACTCCGCGCCGTAATGTGCGGCAAGGGGGGCCTGTAAACGTTGTGCCTGGATTTGAATGACCTCTGCGCTGCGGGTAAGCAGGCGCAGGGTCGGTAATTTTTCACTCAGAGCTTCAGGGTGTAAATAAAGACGCAACGTGGCTTCCAGCGCCGCGAGGGTCATTTTATCCGCGCGTAATGCACGCTTCAGCGGGTGGCTTTGCAGGCGGGCGATCATCTCTTTTTTACCAACAATAATTCCTGCCTGCGGCCCGCCTAACAACTTGTCGCCGGAGAAACTCACCAGACTGACGCCCGCCGCAATCAACTCCTGCGGCATTGGCTCTTTCGGCAAACCGTACTGGCTAAGATCGACCAGCGAGCCACTGCCTAAATCAGTCACTACGGGAACATCCAGCTCTTTGCCGAGCGCCACCAGTTCCGCTTCATCTATCGCTTTGGTGAACCCCTGAATGCTGTAGTTACTGGTATGTACTTTCATCAACAGTGCGGTATTTTCATTCACCGCCTGACGATAATCATTCGCGTGCGTGCGGTTGGTGGTCCCTACTTCGTGTAGGGTGCAGCCTGCCTGACGCATAACATCGGGAATACGAAACGCGCCGCCAATCTCCACCAGTTCGCCGCGAGATACCACCACCTCTTTTCCGCTGGCAGTGGCCGCCAACATCAATAACACCGCCGCCGCATTGTTATTGACGATACAGGCATCTTCCGCCCCCGTAATACGGCACAGCAGCTGCGCCAGCGCCCGATCGCGATGTCCGCGTCCGGCGTCGTCCAGATCATACTCGAGGGTCACTGGCGAACGCATAGCCTGCGCAACGGCTTCCACCGCGGCTTCCGCCTGTAAAGCTCGCCCAAGGTTGGTATGCAGCACGGTTCCCGTCAGGTTGATCACCGGACGCAGCGCGCTCTGCACTTCTTTCGTCAACCGGGCATCGACTTCTTGCGCCCAGTTTTCACACCACGCAGGCAGCGTCTGGCTGCCACGAATCACTTCTCGCGCTTCGTCGAGCATCTGACGCAACAATTCCACCACGCGGGTGTGACCATAAGTATCACGCAAAGAAAGGAAGGAGCTATCGCGCAATAAGCGATCAATAGCCGGAAGTTGACTATAGAGGGAACGCGTTTCGGTTGTCATAGGAAACCTGGCTGATCAAGGCCCTCTCACACGGAGAAGGGCGTTTAACATAACCACGGATTGTAACGTGAGATGGGTCAGGAGGACATATCGCGCATCAAGCCTTTGGCGGTTCGGTGCGAGCAAAACTTTCGCGGCTAAACAGGTTTTCGACCAGTTTGACTAAGTGTGGGCGGTCGACACACCAACCTGGCGCAACGCGGCGGAAATTGAGATATCCGACGGCACAGGCAATGGCGATAGTCGCCAGATTGACCGTATCGGTTTTGAGTGTGCCATCGACCAGATATCCTTCCAGCACATCCAGACTGCGGTTGATTTTCTCCCGCTGGCGTAACAATTCATCTTCAGACTGCTGCGCCGCTGGACGCGCCTGTTCACGCACCGATACCAGCCCGGCATCCATAATGCCATCCGCCAGTGCCTCAATTTTGCGCACCCGCAACGACTCCAGCGGATCGCGCGGCAACATCGCCGGAGCGACATTCATTAATTCAATATATTCAGCGATGATCGGCGAATCAAACCAACATTCGCCCTCTTCGGTCACCAGCACCGGCACTTTTCCTAACGGGTTAAATTGCGCCACGCCGTTGTCCGCGTTATAGGGCAGTTCATTAATAAATTCGAAAGTTATGCCCTTTTCTAACAACAGAATAGAAAGTTTGCGTACAAACGGGCTGGTGTAGCTACCGACGAGTTTCATGCCGAGTCCTTTGTGCGAGGAAAAATATCAGTATGGCCTGGTGATGGGAAAAAGGGCAGAAAATGTTGATGGTTTGTTACTTCCAAATAAATCACATATTTATCATGGTGATATAAATATTTTCCTAATTGTTTCTATCTGATGGATATCTCACTTAAGGCTTTCTTATAAATCTGTAGGGTTTTGCCTGGAAGCAGACAAATAACCCGATAAAACAAGGATGAGCAGATGAGCGGAAAACCGGCAGCGCGTCAGGGCGACATGACGCAGTATGGCGGTAGCATTGTTCAGGGTTCAGCCGGGGTGCGCATTGGTGCCCCCACCGGCGTGGCCTGTTCGGTGTGCCCCGGCGGAGTGACGTCCGGCCATCCGGTCAATCCCCTGCTCGGTGCAAAGGTCCTTCCCGGTGAAACCGACCTTGCCCTGCCCGGCCCGCTGCCGTTCATCCTCTCCCGCACCTACAGCAGTTACCGGACAAAAACGCCCGCGCCGGTGGGGAGCCTCGGCCCCGGCTGGAAAATGCCTGCGGATATCCGCTTACAGCTGCGCGATAACACACTGATACTCAGTGATAACGGCGGCAGAAGCCTGTATTTTGAGCACCTGTTTCCCGGTGAGGACGGTTACAGCCGCAGCGAGTCACTGTGGCTGGTGCGCGGCGGCGTCCTGAGACTGGATGAAGGTCACCGGCTGGCCGCACTCTGGCAGGCGCTGCCGGAAGAACTCCGCTTAAGTCCGCATCGTTATCTGGCGACAAACAGTCCGCAGGGGCCGTGGTGGCTGCTCGGCTGGTGTGAGCGGGTGCCGGAAGCGGATGAGGTGCTGCCTGCGCCGCTGCCGCCGTACCGGGTACTGACCGGGCTGGTGGACCGCTTCGGGCGCACACAGACGTTCCACCGCGAAGCCGCCGGTGAATTCAGCGGCGAAATCACCGGCGTGACGGATGGTGCCGGGCGTCACTTCCGGCTGGTACTGACCACGCAGGCGCAGCGGGCAGAAGAAGCCCGGCAGCAGGCCATTTCCGGCGGGACGGAACCGTCCGCTTTTCCTGATACCCTGCCGGGTTACACCGAATATGGCCGGGACAACGGCATCCGTCTGTCTGCCGTGTGGCTGACGCACGACCCGGAATACCCGGAGAATTTACCTGCCGCGCCGCTGGTACGCTATGGCTGGACGCCACGCGGCGAACTGGCGGTGGTGTATGACCGTAGTGGCAAACAGGTGCGCAGCTTTACTTACGATGATAAATACCGGGGCCGGATGGTGGCGCACCGTCACACGGGCCGGCCGGAAATCCGTTACCGTTACGACAGCGACGGGCGGGTGACAGAACAGCTAAACCCGGCAGGCTTAAGTTACACGTATCAGTATGAGAAGGACCGCATCACCATCACCGACAGCCTGAACCGCCGTGAAGTCCTGCACACGCAGGGTGAAGGCGGGCTGAAGCGGGTGGTGAAAAAGGAACACGCGGACGGCAGCGTCACGCAGAGTCAGTTTGACGCGGTGGGCAGGCTCAGGGCACAGACGGATGCCGCAGGCAGGACAACAGAATACAGTCCGGATGTGGTGACGGGCCTCATCACGCGCATCACCACGCCGGATGGCAGGGCATCGGCGTTTTACTATAACCACCACAGCCAGTTAACGTCAGCCACCGGGCCTGACGGGCTGGAAATACGCCGGGAATATGATGAATGGGGCCGTCTGATTCAGGAAACTGCCCCTGACGGCGATATCACCCGCTACCGTTATGATAATCCACACAGTGACTTACCCTGCGCAACGGAAGATGCCACCGGCAGCCGGAAAACCATGACGTGGAGCCGTTACGGTCAGTTGCTGAGCTTCACTGACTGTTCCGGTTATGTAACCCGCTATGACCATGACCGTTTTGGTCAGGTGACGGCGGTGCACCGCGAGGAAGGGCTGAGTCAGTACCGCGCATACGACAGCCGTGGACAGTTAATTGCCGTGAAAGACACGCAGGGCCATGAAACGCGGTATGAATACAACGCCGCCGGTGACCTGACCGCCGTCATTGCCCCGGACGGCAGCAGAAACGGGACACAGTACGATGCGTGGGGAAAGGCCGTCCGTACCACGCAGGGCGGGCTGACGCGCAGTATGGAATACGATGCTGCCGGACGGGTCATCCGCCTGACCAGTGAAAACGGCAGCCACACCACCTTCCGTTACGATGTACTTGACCGGCTGATACAGGAAACCGGCTTTGACGGCCGCACACAGCGTTATCACCACGACCTGACCGGCAAACTTATCCGCAGCGAGGATGAGGGTCTGGTCACCCACTGGCACTATGACGAAGCAGACCGCCTCACGCACCGCACCGTGAAGGGTGAAACCGCAGAGCAGTGGCAGTATGACGAACGCGGCTGGCTGACAGACATCAGCCATATCAGCGAAGGGCACCGGGTGGCGGTGCATTACAGGTATGATGAGAAAGGCCGGCTGACCGGTGAGCGCCAGACGGTGCATCACCCGCAGACGGAAGCACTGCTCTGGCAGCATGAGACCAGACATGCGTACAACGCGCAGGGACTGGCGAACCGCTGTATACCGGACAGCCTGCCCGCCGTGGAATGGCTGACCTACGGCAGCGGCTGGCTGGCAGGCATGAAGCTCGGCGACACACCGCTGGTGGATTTCACCCGCGACCGCCTGCACCGGGAAACGCTGCGCAGCTTCGGTCGTTATGAACTCACCACCGCTTACACCCCTGCCGGGCAGTTACAGCGTCAGCACCTGAACAGCCTGCAGTATGACCGCGATTACACCTGGAACGACAACGGCGAACTCATCCGCATCAGCAGCCCGCGCCAGACCCGGAGTTACAGCTACAGCACCACCGGCAGGCTGACCGGCGTTCACACCACCGCAGCGAATCTGGATATCCGCATCCCGTATGCCACGGACCCGGCGGGCAACCGCCTGCCCGACCCGGAGCTGCACCCGGACAGCACCCTCAGCATGTGGCCGGATAACCGTATCGCCCGTGACGCGCACTATCTTTACCGGTATGACCGTCACGGCAGGCTGACAGAGAAAACCGACCTCATCCCGGAAGGGGTTATCCGCACGGATGATGAGCGGACTCACCGGTACCATTACGACAGTCAGCACCGGCTGGTGCACTACACGCGGACACAATATGAAGAGCCGCTGGTCGAAAGTCGCTATCTTTACGACCCGCTGGGCCGCAGGGTGGCAAAACGGGTATGGCGGCGTGAACGGGACCTGACGGGCTGGATGTCGCTGTCACGGAAACCGCAAGTGACCTGGTACGGCTGGGACGGCGACCGGCTGACCACAATACAGAACGACAGAACCCGCATCCAGACGATTTATCAGCCGGGGAGCTTCACGCCACTCATCAGAGTTGAAACCGCCACCGGTGAGCTGGCGAAAACGCAGCGCCGCAGCCTGGCGGATACCCTTCAGCAGTCCGGCGGCGAAGACGGTGGCAGTGTGGTGTTCCCGCCGGTGCTGGTGCAGATGCTCGACCGGCTGGAAAGTGAAATCCTGGCTGACCGGGTGAGTGAGGAAAGCCGCCGCTGGCTGGCATCGTGCGGCCTGACCGTGGAGCAGATGAAAAACCAGATGGACCCGGTGTACACGCCGGCGCGAAAAATCCACCTGTACCACTGCGACCATCGCGGCCTGCCGCTGGCCCTTATCAGCAAGGAAGGGACAACAGAATGGTGCGCAGAATACGATGAATGGGGCAACCTGCTGAATGAAGAGAACCCGCATCAGCTGCAGCAGCTTATCCGCCTGCCGGGGCAGCAGTATGATGAGGAGTCCGGCCTGTATTACAACCGCCACCGCTATTATGACCCGCTGCAGGGGCGATATATCACTCAGGATCCGATTGGGCTGAAGGGGGGATGGAATTTTTATCAGTATCCGTTGAATCCGGTCATAAATGTAGATCCGCAAGGTTTGGTTGATATAAATTTATACCCCGAAAGTGATCTTATCCATTCTGTAGCTGATGAGATTAATATCCCAGGCGTTTTCACAATCGGGGGGCATGGTACCCCCACATCTATTGAATCCGCAACGCGCAGTATCATGACAGCTAAAGATCTAGCATATCTAATTAAATTTGATGGGAATTATAAAGATGGGATGACAGTTTGGTTATTTTCTTGTAATACAGGTAAAGGACAAAATTCATTTGCTAGCCAATTAGCTAAAGAGTTACATACAAATGTAATAGGACCTGACACGCTATGGACGTGGTGGGGGCGAGGAACTAATGGTAAGTTAAAAATGGATACAGTGCTAACAGCACCAACGAACCTTAATTCAAATAAGGATCTAATGGCTATAACAACAAAAGACCTTGGTAATTGGATAACATATGGGCCATCTGGGCACCCCATTTCTAATATGCAAGGTACGCCAGAAAAACCCAGTGATATAAGATAGGTTGTAGATGTATGAAAGCATGCTTGTTACTATTTTTTTATTTTTCTCTTATTGGTCAATTGCATGGTGCTGATGTGAAAATAAAAGAAAACGAAAGTGTGATGGGATCTACAGCAATGACCTATGATTTAAGTGAAGAAAAGCTGATGAAACTGAAGTATAAATCACAACATGGTGATTCAGAGGCATCATTTCGACTATATCAATATTACTGCTTTACTAAAAATAATATTGATAAACAATTGCGATTCTTGGAAAGATCAGCATCTCAGGGGAATGTTACAGCGCAGTTTAATTATGGGGTCTTTTTATCAGATACAAATCCAACATTATCAGAATATTATAATTTGAATAGAGCTATTTATTGGATGGAATTCGCTGTAAATAACGGTAATATTGATGCAAAGAGCAAACTTCAAGAGCTCAAAAAGCTAAAGCGAATGGATAGAAGGAAGAATAAGGAGAATCCGTAAAAGCAATAGTTCATCAGACTGCCGCAGCAGTAGTATGATGATGAATCAGGGCTGTACTATAACTATTATCGGTAACATTAACCGCAGCAGGGGCGGTATAACACTCAGGCTCCGATTGGGCTGGAAGGTAGGTGGAATTTTTATCAGTATCCGTTGAACCCGATTTCTGGAATCGATCCCCTTGGGATTAACCACCTGTTTATACAGCATAACTTTAGGTATGCTTTCGTGTGTTTCAGATATACCATGTGATGATAATTTTTATGATGTGCTTAGTATTCCAGTCGCTTCTGGTAATAATATGCAATGTAAAAATAATCCCCGTTGTACACATTTATAAATAGATGGCCAATACCTCAAGGCCTATGGAGTTGGAATGTTAATGACCCGGGAGCAAGCAATAGAAAACCTGACGGCATACGATTAGTACCGTCAGTTAATACAGGAACTTATAATCGCAATGGATTTTCAATACATAGTTGTTTAAACGCTTTTGGTCCGTCTTTAGGACCTCGATTCTGTTCCGAGGGTTGTATAACTGGTTTATCTAATGACATGCAAAAATTAAATGAGTTAATATTTTCAGAGCCAGATAGCACATTAACAGTTACGGACTAAAAAATATGGCAAGGTTATTAACAATTGTATTTTTTTCTCTATTTCTGCGAGTGCAGTTACTGCAAGACAATTTCAGAGAGAGTTAGATTTGGCAGACAAAGCAATATTATGGGCACTAATATCAGCCAGTACTAAAGAGGGACGAAAAGCGTGTTCACTAAGCTATTTTGCCTGTAAGGCCGCAGAGGCTGAACTCGGACTGGCATATATGGCTGCGAATGATAACAAGGAATTTCTCACATCCTTATCTAATATAATGAGGTACAAAATAGATGCTGGACTTTCCGAATCCTATACATGCTATTTATTAAGTAAGGGAAAGATCATAAGACCATATCTGAAAAATCTAAATCCACTCCAACTTGCCGCTGATTGCATTGAAACAGTAAATAAAATAAAAGATAAGAATAAAAAAATCATTGATATAAATTCAGTTAATATTTGTAGTGATGATAAAAATATAAAATTGAGAGTTAATAGTACTATTATGGCCATTGATGATTCTATAAAGTGCATCGATGAATGATAACTTAATTTTATTTAAAAATATATTAATAACTCACTCTCCAGGAGTTTTTTTAACTTAGTTTTATAATGAATACGATAATTAAAAGTGAAGAAGAAAATAGTTGTATACATATATTCCATGACCCTACATTGTGATCTATAGATTAAATATTTTTTAAATGTGACTGTCATCCTTCAGATAATAAAGCCATCATCGCAATAGATGGAAAAGCACTCCTGCTCTTTTTTGATTAGAGCCGTCGCAGGAGGAACAACTCATATCATCATTGCGATCTCGACGATGTATAGTCTCATCCTGCGGCAGAACAAGACGGATAAAAAATCCAATGAGAGCACACTCATCCAGAACTTATTAACATAATGAATATTAAAGAAAAATCATCGCAGCTAATGAAGTAATATGCAAAAATAATTAGTCCTTACAAGGAGCAAAGTTCCATAATCTCCCCCCTCCCCCTCAATGATCCAAATAAAGATAATGCATCCAGCTGGTCATTCTTAGCAGCACTTTCCGCATCACCGAAACATGGCTGAAATGGTCGGAGTAAACCGCCACCTGGGCGTAGATGCCGTCGGGTAAGGCATCGATATCATCGTTAGGGTCCAGTTCAATGGTTCCCAGCACACCGTCCGTGCCGGGCACGACCGTTAATGATTGCAATACCCCCTGCGCCTGATAAGAACCGCCTGGCACGACAGGTAAAATACTGGTCAGTTTGCCGTGGAACACCTGCCCAGGTAGCGCGTTAAACACCACTTCTGCATCATCACCAGGTTTCAGACGTAACAGCGAGTTTTGCCGAAATTGGGCGACAATTTGCCGTTTTTGCTCGGGGATGAAAACCATCACCGGACGCAACGGCAAGGCAGCTGCGTATGTGCCTGGGCGGATCAGTACCTGAGTGACGTAGCCATTGCTTGGTGCGCGAATGACAGTCTGCTCAAGATTATATTTTGCTTCAGTAAGTTGCGCTCTTAAGCTCACAATCTGCGATTGCTCGCCGTTAACCATACTGTCGAGCTGGCTCTGGATCTGCGCCTGCTCCGCCACCGAGCCTTTCACCAGCGCATCCTGCGCGAGGAAATTTTGCCGCGCATCGTCGATGTCACGTTCCGAGAACGGATTCACCGCCGCCTGGCTGCCTTTCAGATAACGTTGATAATTTTTAAACAGACGGTCGCGCTCCGCTGAAACCTGGGTGGTGTTGGCCTGCGCTTCTGTGAGCTGCGCGCGCAGAGTCTTTATATTATGCGTCGCCGTCATCAGGTCAGCCTGAAGCCTGTCAACTCGCGCCTGGTAACGAACCGGGTCGAGCTTAAAAAGCACCTCGCCCTTTTGAATAAGCTGATTATTCTTGTCAGTGACTTCAGTAACAATTCCCGTCACCTGTGGCGTGATGGGGATCGCTATCACTGCCTTTTGCGCGGTAAAAGTGTAAGGGTGGTTGTAGTTCATCAACAAAATCAAACCACTCACCAGAAACACGCCACCCAGCGCCGCCGTCGCCAGCGTCCACTGATTCACCGGAATACGAAAGATTTTAAAGACCGCCCACGCCAGCGCCACGTAAGTTAAAACAATCAATAGATCCATAATTAGATCTCCGGGAACGTGGAATAGTCAGTCTTTTTCTCGGCGGCGAGTTGATGCTCCAGCCGGGAAATTCGGTCAGAAAGTGCGGCGATTTCCGGGTCAGTCGCTTTCTCCTGCGACGCAACATGTGACTGCATACCCCAGCCACGCTCCGGTTGATAGAGCGTCGCCCAGATCCACAGAAACGGCCAGATAACATGCAGAGTAAACAGGCTCACCCAGCCCGCCGTATGAATAGCGTCGGCATGGGGATGGTTGCGCTTTTTGGCAATCAGATAAGGGATGTCATGTATCGCGATGATTCCATAAAAAATCACCAGAAAGACGAAGATCAGCACTCCCAACGCGAAATAGTTTAGAAACATATCTGCCTCGGATTCACGTTTATCAGTGTTGTTTTTGGGCTGGCAGCCAGAAGGGAGTCAGGCTGATATTTTGACAATAATCCGGGTTCGCGATTCTCGCCATAACACCAAAGAATAATTTTTAGAGGTGATGAGTTGCTTAGTTACATAACGATTGTATGACGAAGGCATAACATGCTGTAGATCACATCAGGTGAACGCCGTAAGAAAATATGTTGTGATTCAGATCACAAAGATTCAACAAACCATCAAAACAAAAATGTGACACTACTCACATTTAAATGCCATTTTTAGCGAAAATCGCCGCCTTGTTGCTTTTTTACACAAGCGTTTTGTGATGAATGTCACGTCAATTACCTCTCTACCCCCTATATTTATGTGATTGATATCACACAAAAGGCCGTCGACTGGACAGTTAACCGATTCAGTGCCAGATTTCGCAGTATCTACAAGGTCCGGCTACCTCTGCCGCCACATTAACAAAAAACCTCGGGCTTCCAGCCTGCGCGACAGCAAACATAAGAAGGGGTGTTTTTATGTCATCCGATATTAAGATCAAAGTGCAAAGCTTTGGTCGTTTCCTCAGCAACATGGTGATGCCAAATATCGGCGCGTTTATCGCGTGGGGTATCATCACCGCGTTATTTATTCCAACAGGGTGGTTACCGAACGAGACGCTGGCGAAGCTGGTCGGGCCGATGATCACTTATCTCCTGCCGCTGCTGATCGGTTATACCGGTGGTAAGCTGGTAGGCGGCGAACGTGGCGGCGTAGTCGGTGCCATCACCACCATGGGCGTTATCGTCGGCGCAGACATGCCGATGTTCCTCGGTTCTATGATTGCAGGTCCGCTGGGCGGCTGGTGCATTAAGCACTTCGACCGCTGGGTAGACGGTAAGATCAAATCCGGTTTTGAGATGCTGGTGAATAACTTCTCCGCAGGCATCATCGGGATGATCCTCGCTATTCTGGCATTCCTCGGCATTGGCCCGATTGTTGAAGCCCTGTCCAAAATGCTGGCTGCGGGCGTTAACTTCATGGTTGTCCATGACATGCTGCCGCTGGCGTCTATCTTTGTTGAACCGGCGAAAATCCTGTTCCTCAACAACGCCATTAACCACGGTATCTTCTCGCCGCTGGGTATTCAGCAGTCCCATGAACTGGGTAAATCAATCTTCTTCCTGATTGAAGCTAACCCAGGTCCAGGTATGGGCGTGCTGCTGGCGTACATGTTCTTTGGTCGTGGTAGCGCTAAACAGTCTGCGGGCGGTGCGGCAATCATCCACTTCCTGGGTGGTATCCACGAAATCTACTTCCCGTATGTGCTGATGAATCCGCGTCTGATCCTCGCAGTCATCCTCGGCGGTATGACTGGCGTGTTCACGCTGACTATCCTGGGCGGTGGTCTGGTTTCTCCGGCATCTCCGGGTTCTATCCTTGCTGTACTGGCGATGACACCAAAAGGTGCTTACTTCGCTAACATCGCGGGTGTGTGTGCGGCGATGGCTGTCTCCTTCGTTGTCTCTGCTATTTTGCTGAAAACCAGCAAAGTGAAAGAAGAAGATGATATTGAAGCAGCAACTCGTCGTATGCAGGACATGAAAGCTGAGTCTAAAGGCGCATCTCCGCTGTCTGCTGGCGATGTGACTAACGACCTGAGCCACGTACGTAAAATCATCGTTGCCTGTGACGCCGGTATGGGTTCCAGTGCGATGGGCGCAGGCGTTCTGCGTAAGAAAATTCAGGATGCAGGTCTGTCGCAGATTTCTGTTACTAACAGCGCGATCAACAACCTGCCGCCAGATGTGGACCTCGTCATCACTCACCGTGACCTGACCGAACGCGCTATGCGCCAGGTTCCGCAGGCACAGCATATTTCGCTGACCAACTTCCTCGACAGCGGCCTGTACACCAGCCTGACCGAACGTCTGGTTGCTGCCCAACGCCACACGGCAAACGAAGAGAAAGTAAAAGACAGCCTGAAAGACAGCTTTGACGATTCCAGTGCTAACCTGTTCAAGCTAGGCGCGGAGAACATCTTCCTCGGTCGCAAAGCGGCAACTAAAGAAGAAGCGATTCGTTTTGCTGGCGAGCAGCTGGTGAAAGGCGGTTACGTTGAGCCGGAATACGTTCAGGCGATGCTGGATCGTGAAAAACTGACCCCGACTTATCTGGGTGAGTCTATCGCGGTGCCACACGGTACGGTTGAAGCGAAAGATCGCGTACTGAAAACGGGCGTCGTGTTCTGCCAGTACCCGGAAGGCGTGCGCTTCGGTGAAGAAGAAGATGACATTGCCCGTCTGGTGATTGGTATTGCTGCCCGTAACAACGAGCACATTCAGGTTATCACCAGCCTGACCAATGCACTGGATGATGAGTCCGTCATCGAGCGTCTGGCACACACCACCAGCGTGGATGAAGTGCTGGAACTGCTGGCAGGTCGTAAGTAATCCAATCCCACCCTCTCCACATGGAGAAGGTGGGGTTAATTGCCTGATGCGCTACGCTTATCAGGCCTACAGGATGCATCACAATTTGTTGAATTTGCACGTTCTTGTAGGCCGGATAAGGCGCTTACGCCGCATCCGGCGCTGCCCCTCTCCTCACGGAGAGGGTTTGGGTGAGGGAAAAGCCTCACCCCAGCCCTCTCGGGTAAAAACATTGATGAAGGTTAATACTATGAAAGCATTACATTTTGGCGCAGGTAATATCGGTCGTGGCTTTATCGGTAAACTGCTGGCAGACGCGGGTATCCAACTGACGTTTGCCGATGTCAATCAGGTGGTACTTGATGCCCTGAATGCCCGTCATAGCTATCAGGTACATGTGGTTGGTGAAACCGAGCAGGTAGATACCGTTTCCGGCGTCAATGCTGTCAGCAGCATTGGTGATGATGTCGTTGATCTGATTGCTCAGGTTGATTTAGTCACTACCGCCGTTGGCCCGGTTGTGCTGGAACGTATTGCTCCGGCAATCGCCAAAGGGCTGGTGAAACGTAAAGAACAAGGTAATGAATCCCCGCTGAACATCATCGCCTGTGAAAACATGGTACGCGGTACCACGCAGCTGAAAGGCCATGTGATGAACGCCCTGCCGGAAGACGCCAAAGCGTGGGTAGAAGAACACGTTGGCTTTGTCGATTCCGCCGTTGACCGCATCGTACCGCCTTCGGCTTCGGCAACTAACGATCCGCTGGAAGTGACGGTAGAAACTTTCAGCGAATGGATTGTCGATAAAACGCAGTTCAAAGGCGCACTGCCGAACATCCCAGGCATGGAGTTAACCGACAACCTGATGGCATTTGTCGAACGTAAACTCTTCACCCTGAACACGGGTCATGCTATAACCGCGTACCTCGGAAAACTGGCCGGTCATCAGACCATTCGTGACGCGATTCTCGACGAGAAAATCCGCGCGGTGGTAAAAGGTGCGATGGAAGAAAGTGGTGCAGTATTGATCAAGCGCTACGGCTTTGACGCTGACAAGCATGCGGCGTACATCCAGAAAATCCTCGGTCGTTTTGAGAACCCGTATCTGAAAGATGATGTAGAGCGCGTAGGCCGTCAGCCGCTGCGTAAACTGAGTGCTGGCGACCGTCTGATCAAGCCACTGCTCGGTACGCTGGAATATGGTCTGCCACATAAAAACCTGATTGAAGGTATTGCCGCTGCAATGCACTTCCGCAGTGAAGATGATCCGCAGGCTCAGGAACTGGCAGCACTGATCGCTGACAAAGGTCCGCAGGCGGCGCTGGCACAGATTTCCGGTCTTGATGCCAACAGCGAGGTTGTATCCGAGGCGGTAACCGCTTATAAAGCAATGCAATAATGGTGGACCAGGCGCAGGACACCCTGCGCCCGAATAACAGATTGTCAGATATGCAGGCAACAATGGAACAAACCCAGGCCTTTGAAAACCGTGTGCTTGAGCGTCTGAATGCTGGCAAAACCGTGCGAAGCTTTCTGATCACCGCCGTCGAGCTCCTGACCGAGGCGGTAAATCTTCTGGTGCTTCAGGTATTCCGCAAAGACGATTACGCGGTGAAGTATGCTGTAGAACCGTTACTCGACGGCGATGGTCCGCTGGGCGATCTTTCTGTGCGTTTAAAACTCATTTACGGGTTGGGCGTCATTAACCGCCAGGAATACGAAGATGCGGAACTGCTGATGGCATTGCGTGAAGAGCTAAATCACGACGGCAACGAGTACGCCTTTACCGACGACGAAATCCTTGGACCCTTTGGTGAACTGCACTGCGTGGCGGCGTTACCACCGCCGCCACAGTTTGAACCAGCAGACTCCAGTTTGTATGCAATGCAAATTCAGCGCTATCAACAGGCTGTGCGATCAACAATGGTCCTTTCACTGACTGAGCTGATTTCCAAAATCAGCTTAAAAAAAGCCTTTCAAAAGTAAGCAACGTCTGCTTACTGCCCCTCTACCTGCTTCGGCCGATAAAGCCGACGATAATACTCCAGACGTTGTAGATATAACGGCACGCTTTCATCGGGTATTCCGGACGGAATCGCGTTACGGGGAGGAAGTTTTTTCAGATACTCCCGGAACGCCTGGCTTGATGCCATGAAATCTACGGCTTTATCGATAAGAAGCGGAACGTTTTCACCTAATTTGCCCATGATGATATCTCCGTATTACCCCGCGCCGGGAATGCGCGGCCGCCAATTTTAGTTTAGGTTCCCGGTAAAGATGACATTAAGGAAAACGTGCTGAATCCTCAATAATCATCCGCTGCTGTTTATTATCTTTTTTCTATAGATTTCTTAATTAATCAACGAATTGCGTAGTTTTTGAGCATGTTAATGATTACGTTGCAGAACTATTACAATGTCATCAGTTGTGAACAAAGCACTTGGTCGCGCATACTAGGGGCTATAAATTTATCTTTATCAGAAGCCATCACATGAAAGAAGTCGAAAAAAACGAAATCAAACGTCTCAGCGATCGCCTGGACGCCATCCGCCACCAGCAGGCCGATCTGTCGCTGGTTGAAGCCGCAGACAAATATGCCGAGCTGGAAAAAGAGAAAGCCACGCTGGAAGCAGAAATTGCTCGCCTGCGTGAGGTTCATAGCCAAAAACTGAGTAAAGAAGCACAAAAACTGATGAAGATGCCGTTTCAGCGCGCAATTACCAAAAAAGAGCAGGCTGATATGGGCAAGCTGAAGAAAAGTGTTCGCGGACTGGTGGTTGTGCACCCAATGACCGCACTGGGCCGTGAAATGGGCCTGGAAGAGATGACCGGGTTTTCAAAGACCGCGTTTTAAGCCCCTCAGACGACTGGTACGATCGTATCAACCCGCATCTGACTTGCGTTAGCTGGTCAATGCGGGGACTCTCCTGTCTACTCGCCTAATGACCAAACAATTCACTCCCCTTACGTCGATTTACCGCTGGTTGATATTCTGAAAATGCATCTTTACCGAAATAACCACCTATAAACAATAAAAATATATAGAAGATATCATTTATTAATTAACAAGCAGTTACGTCTCTTTTTTTCGGATTTAATTGTGAAATTTTAATCATCATATTCATACAATCAATTATCTGTAAAATTTTTCCCATACATGGTTTCTTTCATATTTGACATTTATTAATAATCATCATTAGAATCCACGAAAAATATTATATTCATACAAACACAGACATCTTTTGAAACTAATGATACATTTTTATGATGAATGCTTAAAACAATATTTAATCGACACACATCACTGTCATTAATGTAAAGCAACATAGATCACCAATAATACAATGGACAACTCTACCGGCATTGATCGCTGGTCGGAGGCAATAAGGATTTTCACATGAACTTGAAGAAGATTTTTTTCAGTGCTGTCACTGTTTCAGTTCTCTGCGCATTAACGGGATGTGACTACATTCAAGAAGGCAAGCCAGAAAGTAGTTTACTGAAACAAGAAGAAGAACATAACAATAAAATTGTGCTACTTGAAAAACAACAAGCACAGCTAAAGAGTCAACTCGAAACTATTCAAAAACAACAAACTGGCATAATAAACAGCACAAAGACTTTAACTCACGTAATTAAATCCGTTAAAGACCAACAAAATACTTTTATTTTTACCGAGTTTAACCCAGCAAAAACGAAGTATTTCATCCTGAACAACGGTTCGGTGGCTTTAGCGGGCCGAGTGTTATCCATTGACGCCACAGAGAATGGCAGTGTTATTCATATTTCACTGGTCAACTTATTAAGTATACCAATCTCAAACATTGGCTTTAATGCGACATGGGGTGGTGAAAAACCTGTCGATGCCAAAGAGTTTGCCCGGTGGCAACAATTACTTTTCAACACATCAATGACATCCACATTGAAATTATTACCAGGTCAATGGCAAGACATTAATTTGACACTGAAGGGTGTATCGCCAAATAACCTGGGATATCTGAAGTTAGCCATCAATATGGAAAATATTCAGTTTGACAATCTTCCCGCTGCTGATAATCGGCAGAAAAGAAGCAAAAAATAAATGCAATTAGTACGCTTATAACAAGGAATAGCGAGCATCATTAATGAACAAAATATTTAAAGTTATCTGGAACCCTGCCACAGGGAATTATACTGTTACCAGCGAAACGGCAAAAAGCCGTGGCAAGAAATCTGGGCGCAGTAAGCTGTTAATTTCTGCGCTGGTTGCGGGTGGGTTGTTGTCGTCGTTTGGGGCATTGGCGAATGCCGGGAATGACAACGGTCAGGGTGTTGATTACGGTAGTGGATCAGCTGGCGACGGCTGGGTTGCTATAGGCAAAGGGGCGAAAGCAAATACTTTTATGAACACCAGTGGTTCCAGTACTGCTGTGGGTTATGACGCTATAGCTGAAGGCCAATATAGCTCTGCCATCGGGTCAAAAACCCATGCGATTGGCGGTGCATCAATGGCCTTTGGGGTTAGTGCAATATCAGAAGGCGATAGAAGTATAGCACTGGGTGCCTCTTCGTATTCATTGGGCCAATACTCAATGGCCCTCGGCCGTTATTCAAAAGCATTGGGTAAATTGTCTATTGCTATGGGGGACTCTTCCAAAGCGGAAGGAGCAAACGCCATTGCCCTGGGAAATGCCACTAAAGCTACTGAGATTATGAGTATTGCTCTTGGCGACACCGCCAATGCGTCAAAAGCGTATTCAATGGCGCTGGGAGCAAGTAGCGTCGCATCTGAAGAAAACGCAATTGCCCTGGGGCGTAGCAGTGTAGCTAGCGGTACTGACAGCCTCGCATTTGGCAGACAATCACTTGCCAGCGCAGCGAACGCTATTGCGATAGGTGCTGAGACCGAAGCCGCTGAAAATGCAACTGCTATTGGCAATAATGCGAAGGCAAAAGGGACTAATAGCATGGCAATGGGGTTCGGAAGCCTTGCCGATAAAGTCAATACTATCGCATTAGGAAATGGCAGCCAGGCTCTGGCAGATAATGCAATCGCCATAGGCCAGGGCAACAAAGCTGATGGCGTGGATGCCATCGCTCTGGGTAATGGTAGCCAGTCGAGAGGCTTAAACACCATTGCCTTAGGCACAGCCAGTAATGCAACTGGTGATAAGAGTCTTGCGCTTGGTAGTAATAGCAGTGCCAACGGTATTAACTCTGTCGCGCTGGGCGCAGATTCCATTGCGGATTTAGACAATACCGTCTCTGTCGGCAATAGTTCATTAAAACGCAAGATCGTTAATGTGAAAAATGGCGCGATCAAGTCTGACAGTTACGATGCCATTAATGGTTCACAGCTTTATGCCATTAGCGACTCGGTAGCAAAAAGGCTTGGAGGAGGGGCTGCAGTAGATGTTGATGACGGTACTGTTACAGCACCAACCTACAATTTAAAAAATGGTAGCAAAAATAACGTAGGGGCTGCGCTCGCTGTACTTGATGAAAACACCCTGCAATGGGACCAAACCAAAGGCAAATACAGCGCTGCTCATGGTACTAGTAGCCCAACTGCCAGCGTAATCACCGATGTTGCGGATGGCACGATTTCAGCCTCCAGTAAGGATGCGGTTAACGGTTCCCAACTGAAAGCTACCAATGACGATGTCGAAGCCAACACCGCCAATATCGCTACTAATACCAGCAACATTGCCACGAATACAGCAAGTATTGCCACCAATACCACCAATATCACCAACCTGACGGATTCCGTTGGTGACCTTCAGGCTGATGCCCTGCTCTGGAACGAAACTAAAAAGGCATTCAGTGCAGCTCACGGCCAGGATACCACCAGCAAAATCACCAACGTTAAAGATGCCGACCTGACGGCTGACAGCACTGATGCTGTTAACGGCTCTCAGCTGAAAACCACCAACGATGCTGTGGCGACGAATACCACCAATATCGCCAATAACACTTCCAATATTGCCACTAACACCACCAACATCTCTAACCTGACTGAGACGGTGACTAATCTTGGTGAGGATGCGCTGAAATGGGATAAGGACAATGGTGTCTTCACTGCAGCTCATGGCAACAATACCGCCAGCAAAATCACCAATATCCTGGACGGCACAGTCACTGCAACCAGTTCCGATGCCATTAACGGTAGCCAGCTTTATGACTTAAGCAGCAATATCGCCACCTACTTCGGCGGCAATGCTTCTGTGAATACTGACGGTGTGTTTACCGGTCCAACCTACAAAATCGGTGAAACAAATTATTATAACGTCGGCGATGCACTGGCTGCGATTAACTCCTCATTTAGCACGTCTCTCGGCGATGCTCTGCTTTGGGATGCCACCGCAGGTAAATTCAGTGCCAAACACGGTACTAATGGTGACGCAAGCGTGATCACTGATGTCGCAGATGGTGAAATTTCAGACTCCAGTTCTGACGCAGTAAACGGCTCACAACTCCACGGCGTGAGCAGTTATGTTGTTGATGCGCTGGGGGGTGGTGCCGAAGTCAATGCAGACGGCACCATCACTGCGCCGACGTACACCATTGCTAATGCTGATTACGATAATGTCGGTGATGCCCTGAATGCTATCGATACCACTCTTGACGACGCTCTGCTCTGGGATGCGGACGCCGGTGAAAATGGTGCATTTAGCGCCGCTCACGGAAAAGATAAAACTGCCAGTGTAATCACTAACGTCGCTAACGGTGCAATCTCTGCTGCCAGCAGCGACGCGATTAACGGCTCACAACTCTATACCACCAATAAGTACATCGCTGATGCGCTGGGTGGTGACGCAGAAGTCAACGCCGACGGCACCATCACCGCACCGACTTACACCATTGCGAACGCCGAGTACAACAACGTCGGTGACGCCCTGGATGCGCTTGATGATAACGCCCTGCTGTGGGATGAGACTGCCAATGGCGGTGCTGGAGCCTACAATGCCAGCCATGACGGTAAAGCCAGCATCATCACTAATGTCGCTAATGGCAGTATTAGTGAGGACAGTACCGATGCAGTGAACGGTTCTCAGTTGAATGCGACGAATATGATGATTGAGCAGAACACCCAAATTATCAATCAGCTCGCTGGTAACACCGACGCAACCTATATCCAAGAAAACGGTGCGGGTATTAACTATGTGCGTACTAACGACGACGGCTTAGCGTTCAACGACGCCAGCGCACAGGGTGTTGGCGCTACAGCTATAGGTTATAACTCTGTCGCCAAAGGCGATAGCAGCGTAGCTATTGGTCAGGGCAGCTACAGCGACGTTGATACGGGTATCGCCCTGGGTAGCAGCTCTGTTTCCAGCCGAGTGATTGCCAAAGGCTCCCGTGACACCAGCATAACGGAAAATGGCGTTGTTATTGGTTACGACACCACGGATGGCGAACTGCTCGGTGCATTGTCTATCGGTGATGACGGTAAATATCGTCAAATCATCAACGTAGCCGATGGTTCCGAAGCCCATGACGCCGTTACGGTTCGTCAATTGCAGAATGCGATTGGTGCTGTAGCAACGACACCGTCCAAATACTTCCATGCTAATTCAACGGAAGAAGATTCACTGGCTGTCGGTGAAGACTCGCTGGCAATGGGTGCGAAAACCATTGTTAATGGTGATGCAGGGATCGGTATTGGCCTGAACACTCTGGTGTTAACTGATGCAATCAACGGTATTGCTATCGGTAGCAACGCGAGTGCAAATCATGCAAACAGTATTGCGATGGGTAGTGGTTCCCAGACCACCCGTGGTGCGCAGACGGACTACACCGCCTACAACATGGACGCGCCGCAGAATTCTGTCGGTGAATTCTCTGTCGGCAGCGAAGACGGTCAACGTCAGATCACCAACGTCGCGGCTGGTTCAGCGGATACCGATGCGGTTAACGTAGGTCAGTTGAAAGTCACTGATGAGCGCGTAGCGCAAAATACCCAAAGCATTACTAACCTGAACAATCAGGTCACTAATCTGGATACTCGCGTTACTAATATCGAAAACGGTATTGGCGACATTGTAACCACCGGTAGCACCAAGTACTTCAAGACCAACACCGATGGCGTAGATGCCAACGCCCAGGGTAAAGATAGCGTTGCTATTGGTTCTGGGTCCATTGCTGCCGCTGACAACAGCGTCGCACTGGGTACCGGTTCCGTTGCAGACGAAGAAAATACAATCTCTGTAGGTTCTTCTACTAACCAACGCCGTATTACTAACGTTGCCGCAGGTAAAAATGCTACCGATGCTGTTAACGTTGCGCAGTTGAAGTCTTCTGAGGCGGGCGGCGTGCGTTACGACACCAAAGCTGATGGTTCTATCGACTATAGCAATATCACCCTCGGTGGCGGCAACGGTGGTACGACTCGTATCAGCAACGTCTCCGCTGGCGTCAACAACAACGACGCGGTGAACTACGCGCAGTTGAAGCAAAGCGTGCAGGAAACGAAGCAATACACCGATCAGCGGATGGTTGAGATGGATAACAAACTGTCTAAAACTGAAAGCAAGTTGAGCGGTGGTATCGCTTCTGCAATGGCGATGACCGGTCTGCCGCAGGCTTACACTCCAGGTGCCAGCATGGCCTCTATTGGTGGCGGTACTTACAACGGTGAATCGGCTGTTGCTTTAGGTGTGTCGATGGTGAGCGCCAATGGTCGTTGGGTCTACAAATTACAAGGTAGTACCAATAGCCAGGGTGAATACTCCGCCGCACTCGGTGCCGGTATTCAGTGGTAATGATCCATTAACTTCATGTGACTAAGGGCAAACGCCAAATTGCCTGATGCGCTACGCTTATCAGGCCTACAGGGTGATTCTGCACATTCCTATAGGCCGAGTAAGGTGTTCACGCCGCATCTGGCAAGATAAGGCGCTCCGGGTCAACAATCTAAGGGCAATTCTCTGATGAGGATTGCCCTTTTCTTTACCAGACATCTCCCCCCACAAGAATTGGCCCTACCAATTCTTCGCTTATCTGACCTCTGGTTCACAATTTCCCAATTAAAACTCACATCAATGTTGCCAATACATAACATTTAGTTAACCATTCATTGTCATTATCCCTACACAACACAATTGGCAGTGCCACTTTTACACAACGTGTGACAAAGAGATGAGCAACAGACTCATTACACGATGTGCGTGGACTCCAGGAGACCTGCAATGAATCTCTGGCAACAAAACTACGATCCCGCCGGGAATATCTGGCTTTCCAGCCTGATAGCATCGCTTCCCATCCTGTTTTTCTTCTTTGCGCTGATTAAGCTCAAACTGAAAGGATACGTCGCCGCTTCATGGACAGTGGCAATCGCCCTTGCCGTGGCTTTGCTGTTCTATAAAATGCCTGTCACTAACGCGCTGGCCTCGGTGGTTTATGGCTTCTTCTATGGTTTGTGGCCCATCGCGTGGATCATTATTGCAGCGGTGTTCGTCTATAAGATCTCGGTGAAAACCGGGCAGTTTGACATCATTCGCTCGTCTATTCTTTCGATAACCCCTGACCAGCGTCTGCAAATGCTGATCGTCGGTTTCTGTTTCGGCGCGTTCCTTGAAGGAGCCGCAGGCTTTGGCGCACCGGTAGCAATTACCGCCGCATTGCTGGTCGGCCTGGGTTTTAAACCGCTGTACGCCGCCGGGCTGTGCCTGATTGTTAACACCGCGCCAGTGGCATTTGGTGCGATGGGCATTCCAATCCTGGTTGCCGGACAGGTAACAGGTATCGACAGCTTTGAGATTGGTCAGATGGTGGGGCGGCAGCTACCGTTTATGACCATTATCGTGCTGTTCTGGATCATGGCGATTATGGACGGCTGGCGCGGTATCAAAGAGACGTGGCCTGCGGTCGTGGTTGCGGGCGGCTCGTTTGCCATCGCTCAGTACCTTAGCTCTAACTTCATTGGGCCGGAGCTGCCGGACATTATCTCTTCGCTGGTATCACTGCTCTGCCTGACGCTGTTCCTCAAACGCTGGCAGCCAGTGCGTGTATTCCGTTTTGGTGATTTGGGGGCGTCACAGGTTGATATGACGCTGGCCCACACCGGTTACACTGCGGGTCAGGTGTTACGTGCCTGGACACCGTTCCTGTTCCTGACAGCTACCGTAACACTGTGGAGTATCCCGCCGTTTAAAGCCCTGTTCGCATCGGGTGGCGCGCTGTATGAGTGGGTGATCAATATTCCGGTGCCGTACCTCGATAAACTGGTTGCCCGTATGCCGCCAGTGGTCAGCGAGGCTACAGCCTATGCCGCCGTGTTTAAGTTTGACTGGTTCTCTGCCACCGGCACCGCCATTCTGTTTGCTGCACTGCTCTCGATTGTCTGGCTGAAGATGAAACCGTCTGACGCTATCAGCACCTTCGGCAGCACGCTGAAAGAACTGGCTCTGCCCATCTACTCCATCGGTATGGTGCTGGCATTCGCCTTTATTTCGAACTATTCCGGACTGTCATCAACCCTGGCGCTGGCACTGGCGCACACCGGTCATGCATTCACCTTCTTCTCGCCGTTCCTCGGCTGGCTGGGGGTATTCCTGACCGGGTCGGATACCTCATCTAACGCCCTGTTCGCCGCGCTGCAAGCCACCGCAGCACAACAAATTGGCGTCTCTGATCTGTTGCTGGTTGCCGCCAATACCACCGGTGGCGTCACCGGTAAGATGATCTCCCCGCAATCTATCGCTATCGCCTGTGCGGCGGTAGGCCTGGTGGGCAAAGAGTCTGATTTGTTCCGCTTTACTGTCAAACACAGCCTGATCTTCACCTGTATGGTGGGCGTGATCACCACGCTTCAGGCTTATGTCTTAACGTGGATGATTCCTTAATGATTGTTTTACCCAGACGCCTGTCAGACGAGGTTGCCGATCGTGTGCGGGCGCTGATTGATGAAAAAAACCTGGAAGCGGGCATGAAGTTGCCCGCTGAACGTCAACTGGCAATGCAACTCGGCGTATCGCGTAATTCACTGCGCGAGGCGCTGGCAAAACTGGTGAGCGAAGGCGTGCTGCTCAGTCGACGCGGCGGCGGGACGTTTATTCGCTGGCGTCATGACACATGGTCGGAGCAAAACATCGTCCAGCCGCTAAAAACGCTGATGGCCGATGATCCGGATTACAGTTTCGATATTCTGGAAGCTCGCTACGCCATTGAAGCCAGCACCGCATGGCATGCGGCAATGCGCGCCACACCTGGCGACAAAGAAAAGATTCAGCTTTGCTTTGAAGCAACGCTAAGTGAAGACCCGGATATCGCCTCACAAGCGGACGTTCGTTTTCATCTGGCGATTGCCGAAGCCTCACATAACATCGTGCTGCTGCAAACCATGCGCGGTTTCTTCGATGTCCTGCAATCCTCAGTGAAGCATAGCCGTCAGCGGATGTATCTGGTGCCACCGGTTTTTTCACAACTGACCGAACAACATCAGGCTGTCATTGACGCCATTTTTGCTGGTGATGCCGACGGGGCGCGTAAAGCAATGATGGCGCACCTTAGTTTTGTTCACACCACCATGAAACGATTCGATGAAGATCAGGCTCGCCACGCACGGATTACCCGCCTGCCCGGTGAGCATAATGAGCATTCGAGGGAGAAAAACGCATGATTATTTCCGCAGCCAGCGATTATCGCGCCGCAGCGCAACGCATTCTGCCGCCGTTCCTGTTCCACTATATGGATGGGGGTGCATATTCTGAATACACGCTGCGCCGCAACGTGGAAGATTTGTCAGAAGTGGCGCTGCGCCAGCGTATTCTGAAAAACATGTCCGACTTAAGCCTGGAAACGACGCTGTTTAATGAGAAATTGTCGATGCCGGTGGCACTGGCTCCGGTGGGTTTGTGTGGCATGTATGCGCGACGCGGCGAAGTTCAGGCTGCCAAAGCCGCGGATGCGCATGGCATTCCGTTTACTCTCTCGACGGTTTCCGTTTGCCCGATTGAAGAAGTGGCTCCGGCTATCAAACGTCCGATGTGGTTCCAGCTTTATGTACTGCGCGATCGCGGCTTTATGCGTAACGCGCTGGAGCGAGCAAAAGCAGCGGGTTGTTCGACGCTGGTTTTCACCGTGGATATGCCGACACCGGGCGCACGCTACCGTGATGCGCATTCAGGTATGAGCGGCCCAAATGCGGCAATGCGCCGCTACTTGCAAGCGGTGACACATCCGCAATGGGCGTGGGATGTGGGCCTGAACGGTCGTCCACATGATTTAGGTAATATCTCAGCTTATCTCGGCAAACCGACCGGACTGGAAGATTACATCGGCTGGCTGGGGAATAACTTCGATCCGTCCATCTCATGGAAAGACCTTGAGTGGATCCGCGATTTCTGGGATGGCCCGATGGTGATCAAAGGGATCCTCGATCCGGAAGATGCGCGCGATGCAGTACGTTTTGGTGCTGATGGGATTGTAGTTTCTAACCACGGTGGCCGCCAGCTGGACGGTGTACTCTCTTCCGCTCGTGCATTGCCCGCTATTGCAGATGCGGTGAAAGGTGATATCGCCATTCTGGCGGATAGCGGAATTCGTAACGGGCTTGATGTCGTGCGTATGATTGCGCTCGGTGCCGACACCGTACTGCTGGGTCGTGCTTTCCTGTATGCGCTGGCAACAGCGGGCCAGGCGGGTGTAGCTAACCTGCTAAATCTGATCGAAAAAGAGATGAAAGTGGCGATGACGCTGACTGGCGCGAAATCGATCAGCGAAATTACGCAAGATTCGCTGGTGCAAGGGCTGGGTAAAGAGTTGCCTGCGGCACTGGCTCCCATGGCGAAAGGGAATGCGGCATAGTCGTTTGCGCTCCCTCACCCTAACCCTCTCCCTCAGGGAGAGGGGACCGTTCGGCGCTGTATGTACTCCCTCACTCTGAAACGACACCGCACTCTTTTTTCTCCCTCGCCCCTCCGGGGTGAGGGGAAAAGGCCGCACTGCTCACCAATTTTCTGCTATCCTGCCCCCGCACTAAGGGGGCAGTATGCTAAACATCGTACTTTACGAACCAGAAATTCCGCCAAATACTGGCAACATCATCCGTCTTTGCGCTAATACCGGCTTTCGTCTGCATATCATCGAACCGATGGGATTTGCCTGGGACGATAAGCGCCTGCGCCGCGCGGGGCTGGACTATCACGAGTTTACCGCCGTTACGCGTCATCATGACTATCGCGCGTTCCTCGAAGCAGAAAATCCCCAGCGCCTGTTCGCCCTCACCACGAAAGGTACACCTGCTCACAGCGCCGTAAGCTATCAGGATGGCGATTATCTGATGTTCGGCCCGGAAACACGCGGCCTGCCAGCGAGCATTCTTGATGCCCTGCCCGCTGAACAAAAAATTCGCATTCCGATGGTGCCGGACAGCCGCAGCATGAACCTGTCCAATGCGGTGTCAGTTGTGGTGTATGAAGCCTGGCGGCAGCTGGGATATCCGGGAGCGTTGTTGAGAGATTAGTTACTGTAGGCCGGATAGATGATTACATCGCATCCGGCACGATCACAGAACATTAGATCCCATCCCCATACTCAAATGTATGGTTAATACCATTGAAATGCTGGTCCATATCCATTGATGGTTTATCGCTATCCGGCTTGCCGACAATGCGTGCCGGAACGCCAGCGGCGGTGGTATGCGGCGGCACCGGTTGCAGCACCACGGAACCTGCGCCAATCTTCGCGCCGCGCCCAACTTCAATATTGCCGAGAATTTTCGCGCCCGCGCCAATCATCACACCTTCACGAATTTTCGGGTGACGGTCACCACCAGATTTACCCGTACCGCCAAGCGTCACAGATTGCAGAATCGATACGTCGTTTTCAATCACCGCCGTTTCACCAACGACGATGCCTGTCGCGTGGTCAAGCATGATACCGCGACCAATTTTTGCTGCCGGGTGAATATCAACCTGGAACGTCACAGAAACCTGGTTTTGCAGAAAGATTGCCAGTGCGCGACGCCCCTGATTCCACAACCAGTGGCCTATGCGATAGGCCTGCAAGGCATGAAAACCCTTCAGGTATAACAACGGGGTTGAGTATTTATCGACTGCCGGGTCGCGGGTACGCACCGCCTGAATATCACAGGCCGCAGAGGCGATCATTTCCGGGTCAGCGGCGTAGGCTTCTTCCACCACTTCACGGATAGCAATAGCAGGCATAATTGGCGATGACAGCTTGTTCGCCAGCATGTAGCTCAGTGCACTGCCAAGGTTTTCGTGCTTGAGTAGCGTCGCGTGGTAAAAACTGGCCAGCATTGGCTCACAGTCCGCCAGCGTTCTGGCTTCGGCTTTAATATTGTTCCAGACAATTTCCAGTTCTTCACACGACATTGCTTACTCCACACGATGAGATAATGACCGGCCCGTTCTGCGCGGGCCGGGTCATAGCGGTAACAAAGGTTCCCTGGGGTTAGTGGCTGCTGCGCTCGTCCTTGCGTGCACGACCTAATAACGTCAATGCTGCCTCGCGCGCGTTTTTTCCGCAATATAATACTTGATAAATTTCCTCGGTTATTGGCATTTCAACGCCGAAGCGATGCGCCAGTTCGCGGACTTCTTTCGTATTGCGGTAGCCTTCCACCACCTGACCAATCTTCTCCTGCGCGCTTTGTACATCCATGCCCTGACCGAGCATCATGCCAAAACGGCGGTTACGCGACTGGTTGTCGGTACAGGTAAGCACCAGATCGCCAAGCCCCGCCATGCCCATAAAGGTGGCAGGATCGGCACCCAGCGCCACGCCAAGACGCGACATTTCAGCCAGCCCACGGGTGATCAGCGCCGTACGCGCATTCGCACCAAAACCGATACCGTCGGACATCCCCGCACCAATGGCAATGACGTTTTTCACCGCGCCGCCAAGCTGCACGCCAATGAAATCCGGATTGCTGTAAACGCGGAAACTTTTGCCGCAGTGCAGCAGCTGCTGGAGATCATCTGCAAAGGTCTGGTCGGTAGAGGCCAGCGAAATGGCCGTCGGTAAACCTGCCGCCAGTTCTTTCGCAAACGTTGGGCCAGAGATAACCGCCAGCGGAATTTGATCGCCTAAGGCCTCACGCGCCACGTCCTGTAACAGACGTCCGGTTTCCGCTTCCAGCCCTTTGGTCGCCCACACCAGACGCGCATCAGGACGCATCAGTGGTTTAATCTGGCGCAGCACTTCACCAAAGACATGGCTGGGTACGACGACGAGAATATTACGGCTGGCTGCCAGCGCAGTGGCGAGATCGCTTTCAAGATGGAGCGTATCGGGAAAAGGCACATCGGGGAGAAACGCGGCGTTACAGCGGTCGCGTTCAAGCGTTGCGATATGTTCAGGGTCATGGCCCCAGAGGGCAACCTCGTGGCCATTTCTTGCCAGGGTGATGGCAAGAGCGGTGCCGTACGAGCCGGCACCGATCACAGTCATTGAAGCATTACGTTGGTTCATCAGGCATCCTGATGTTCTTCAGTACCTTCGCCAGCCTGCTGCTGCAAATAGTTCATGAACAGCGCATCGAAGTTAACCGGCGCAAGGTTCAGTTGCGGGAATGTACCGCGGGATACCATGCTGGTGATGCACTCACGAGCATACGGGAACAGAATGTTCGGGCAGTATGCGCCCAGGCAATGTGCCATCTGGGTGCCTTCGATACCCGCGATGGAGAAAATACCGCCCTGCTGAACTTCACACAGGAACGCGGTTTCTTCGCCCAGGGAGGCCGTTACGGTAACACGCAGTACCACTTCGTAAACGTCATCTGCCAGTTGAGTAGATGCCGTATCCAGATCAAGTTTAACTTCTGGCTGCCAATCTTTCTGGAAAACGTGCGGCGCGTTCGGCGCTTCGAAAGAAATATCCTTGGTATAAATACGTTGGATCTGGAAAGTCATTTCGGTGTTGTTTTGTTCTGACATGTGTAGAAAACCCTTAAGTGTTGTCCTTAAATACTGCGCAATGTAATGCCAACGTTCACACGTTATTTCAGCAGGGGATCCAGTCCACCACGTGCATCCAATGCATACAAGTCATCACAGCCGCCAATGTGCTGTGCGTCAATAAAAATCTGGGGAACCGTGGTGCGACCGCTGCGTTTGATCATCTCTTCACGCTTGGCGGCATTGCCATCGATCGGCAACTCCTGGAAACTCACGCCCTTGCTGCTCAGCAGTGCTTTTGCACGATGGCAATACGGGCAGGTTTCTTTGGTATAGATTTCAACATTGGCCATAAATTAGCTCCTGTTTTTTTACCCTGAAATTTCATGTTGCAGGGCGGCAGCAAAATGGAGTGTCCCCAGAAGCTTATAACAATAAGTCGCTGGGGGCCTAATTGCAGCTAACGGCCTGCATCATGAAAGACGACAGGTAAATTATTTGCCGCGCACCAGAGGCAAGTTTTCGCCAGCCCAGCCAGCAACGCCCTCTTTCAGCACGAATACTTGCGCAAAACCAGCTTTCGTCAGCGCGTTTGCAGGCTCCTGGCACTGCATGCCAGAACCGTCTACCACGATAACCGGTTTGTCTTTGTGCTTCTCAAGCTCACCAACATTGTTGGCTTTGATTTCGCTCGGCAACAGATTGATAGAACCTGCGATATGGCCTTTACGGAAGTCATCACGCTGACGTAAATCCACAACCACAGCGTCTTCTTTGTTGATCAGACGCGTAGCTTCACCACGAGTAATCACCTTCACTTTCGAGGTCAGGCTCTTAAACGTAGTCACAAGAACCGCCACCAGTAACGCGATCCAGGCGATACTCAGTATGGGATGACGGCCAACAAATTGCATAATTTCTTGCATGGGGGGTAACAACTCCCGACGTAGTGATTAAAAAAACCAGGAAAGGAGTATACCTGCGCGGTGCGGCAAATACAGCCAGCGCGTTAACTGGAATGCAATTTTGCGGGGCGCGACGAAAAAAAAGCGCAAATCTGGCATCGGCTTGCCGCGAGCGGTCGTATATTTTGATCTTCAGAGGCTATTTTATCGATTCAGCTGTAGTAAAATTACGCAAATTTTGACTCTTGAGTATGAGGTTGTCGCAATGTCGGTTTCTAAAAAACCTATGGTACTGGTGATTCTGGATGGCTATGGCTATCGCGAAGAACAGCAGGATAACGCCATTTTTAGTGCTAAAACCCCGGTAATGGATGCACTGTGGGCCAATCGTCCGCATACCCTAATCGACGCTTCCGGTCTGGAAGTCGGTCTGCCTGACCGTCAGATGGGTAACTCCGAAGTAGGCCACGTTAACCTGGGTGCCGGCCGCATCGTGTATCAGGACCTGACTCGTCTGGACGTTGAAATCAAAGATCGCGCTTTCTTTGCTAATCCGGTGCTGACTGGCGCGGTAGATAAAGCGAAAAACGCAGGCAAAGCGGTACACATTATGGGTCTGCTCTCCGCAGGCGGCGTACACAGCCACGAAGATCACATCATGGCGATGGTAGAACTGGCAGCTGAACGCGGCGCAGAAAAAATCTACCTGCACGCATTCCTTGACGGTCGCGACACTCCGCCGCGCAGTGCTGAATCCTCGCTGAAAAAATTCGAAGAAAAATTTGCCGCGCTGGGCAAAGGCCGCGTAGCGTCCATCATTGGTCGTTACTACGCGATGGACCGCGATAACCGTTGGGATCGCGTAGAAAAAGCTTATGACCTGCTGACTCTGGCGCAGGGCGAGTTCCAGGCCGATACCGCCGTTGCTGGTTTGCAGGCTGCTTATGCTCGCGACGAAAATGATGAATTCGTGAAAGCGACCGTTATCCGTGCTGAAGGTCAGCCAGACGCGGCAATGGAAGACGGCGATGCACTGATTTTCATGAACTTCCGTGCTGACCGCGCGCGTGAAATCACTCGTGCTTTCGTGAACGCTGATTTCGATGGCTTCGCGCGTAAGAAAGTGGTTAACGTCGATTTCGTGATGCTGACCGAATACGCCGCTGACATCAAAACTGCGGTTGCTTACCCACCCGCTTCCCTGGTTAACACCTTCGGCGAGTGGATGGCGAAAAACGACAAAACTCAGTTGCGTATTTCCGAAACCGAAAAATATGCCCACGTTACTTTCTTCTTCAACGGTGGCGTAGAAGAGTCGTTCAAAGGCGAAGATCGCATTCTGATCAACTCACCGAAAGTGGCTACCTACGATCTGCAACCGGAAATGAGCTCCGCAGAGCTGACCGAAAAACTGGTTGCGGCCATCAAGAGCGGCAAATACGACACCATCATCTGTAACTATCCGAACGGCGACATGGTAGGTCACACCGGGGTGATGGAAGCGGCGGTTAAAGCGGTTGAAGCGCTGGATCACTGCGTGGAAGAAGTCGCGAAAGCGGTTGAGTCCGTGGGTGGACAACTGCTGATCACCGCTGACCACGGTAACGCTGAGCAGATGCGCGATCCGGCAACGGGTCAGGCACACACGGCACACACCAACCTGCCAGTTCCGCTGATTTACGTTGGTGATAAGAACGTGAAAGCGGTTGAAGGCGGCAAACTTTCTGACATCGCGCCGACCATGTTGTCGCTGATGGGTATGGAAATCCCGCAAGAGATGACTGGTAAGCCGCTGTTCATCGTGGAATAATCCCTCCCCATGAGGGGAAAGGCGATTAATACCATGACACGGGCCGTGAAACCGCGCAGGTTTGCAATCAGGCCCATCATCTACGCCAGCGTTCTTAGCGCTGGCGTATTGTTGTGCGCCTTTTCCGCCCACGCGGATGAGCGTGACCAACTCAAATCTATTCAGGCTGACATCGCCGCAAAAGAGCGCGCGGTACGCCAAAAGCAACAACAACGCGCAAGCCTGCTCGCACAATTGAAAAAGCAGGAAGAAGCGATCTCTGAAGCCACCCGTAAGCTGCGCGAAACGCAAAACACGCTCAATCAACTCAATAAACAGATTGATGAGATGAACGCGTCGATTGCCAAACTGGAGCAGCAAAAAGCCGCCCAGGAGCGCAGCCTCGCCGCACAACTGGATGCCGCATTCCGTCAGGGCGAGCATACCGGTATTCAGCTGATTCTCAGCGGTGAAGAAAGCCAGCGTGGACAGCGTTTACAGGCTTATTTCGGCTATCTCAACCAGGCGCGACAAGAAACCATTGCCCAGTTGAAGCAAACGCGTGAAGAAGTCGCCATGCAGCGTGCTGAACTGGAAGAGAAACAGAGCGAGCAACAAACGCTGTTATATGAGCAGCGCGCCCAACAGGCGAAACTGACTCAGGCGCTGAACGAGCGTAAAAAGACGCTGGCAGGGCTGGAGTCTTCCATCCAGCAAGGTCAGCAACAGTTGAGCGAGCTGCGCGCCAACGAATCCCGTCTGCGTAACAGCATTGCCCGTGCGGAAGCCGCGGCGAAAGCGCGTGCAGAACGAGAAGCACGTGAGGCCCAGGCGGTTCGCGACCGCCAGAAAGAAGCGACGCGCAAAGGCACCACCTACAAACCGACCGAAAGCGAAAAATCGCTGATGTCCCGTACCGGTGGTCTGGGCGCGCCGCGTGGTCAGGCATTCTGGCCGGTTCGCGGGCCGACGCTGCATCGCTATGGCGAACAGCTACAGGGTGAATTACGCTGGAAAGGTATGGTTATCGGTGCTTCTGAAGGTACTGAAGTTAAAGCGATTGCCGACGGTCGAGTGATTCTGGCTGACTGGCTGCAAGGCTACGGTCTGGTGGTGGTGGTTGAGCATGGTAAAGGCGACATGAGTCTTTACGGCTATAATCAGAGCGCACTGGTGAGCGTTGGTTCGCAGGTTCGCGCGGGCCAGCCGATTGCACTGGTGGGCAGCAGTGGCGGTCAGGGTCGGCCTTCACTCTATTTCGAAATTCGCCGCCAGGGTCAGGCGGTCAATCCACAGCCGTGGTTGGGAAGATAAGTTTTGTTTCCATTTCGTCGTAACGTTCTTGCATTTGCCGCTCTGTTGGCGCTCTCCTCCCCCGTACTTGCTGGCAAACTTGCCATCGTCATTGATGATTTTGGGTATCGCCCGCACAACGAAAACCAGGTGCTGGCGATGCCTTCCGCTATCTCCGTCGCTGTATTACCCGATTCACCGCACGCCAGAGAGATGGCGACCAAAGCGCATAACAGCGGGCACGAAGTGTTGATTCATCTCCCGATGGCACCGTTGAGTAAACAGCCGCTGGAGAAAAATACGCTACGCCCGGAGATGAGCAGCGACGAAATTGAGCGCATTATTCGTAGTGCGGTCAATAACGTGCCCTATGCCGTGGGGATCAACAACCACATGGGCAGCAAGATGACCTCTAACCTGTTTGGTATGCAGAAAGTGATGCAGGCGCTGGAGCGTTACAATCTTTACTTCCTCGACAGCGTAACCATCGGTAATACCCAGGCGATGCGCGCCGCGCAAGGCACTGGCGTGAAGGTGATCAAACGGAAGGTATTCCTCGACGATTCGCAAAATGAAGCGGACATCCGTGTGCAATTTAATCGCGCAATTGACCTGGCGCGTCGCAACGGTTCGACCATTGCCATTGGGCATCCTCACCCTGCAACGGTACGCGTGTTGCAACAGATGGTTTATAACCTGCCGCCAGACATTACGCTGGTGAAAGCCAGCAGCTTGCTGAATGAACCGCAGGTTGATACTTCTACACCGCCGAAAAACGCTGTGCCTGATGCACCGCGTAATCCGTTCCGTGGCGTGAAGCTGTGCAAACCGAAGAAACCGATAGAACCTGTTTATGCTAATCGCTTCTTTGAAGTATTAAGCGAAAGCATCAGCCAGAGCACGCTGATCGTTTACTTCCAGCATCAGTGGCAAGGCTGGGGCAAACAGCCCGAAGCGGCGAAGTTTAACGCTAGCGCAAATTAAAGGCGCTACGCGTAATGCGATGGTGCGACCGCGTTTTGTCGCGCCATTGCCATAAGCGGAAAGACCACAATAACGCCTGGTAACCCACCTTCACGCTGCGCACATTGGTAATCAGGCGCTTATACATACCGGAAGTAAATATCTCGGCAATCATCCGTTGGCGGGTAATAATATCCGGCTCTTTGCGCACCGCATGGCAAACACGCAATGCTTCGTAAGTTATTTGCTGATAAAATTCCGGATAAATCGTAATTTTGTCGGCATAATTTCGATTTAATTTCTCCAGCAGGCGGGTAATCTTAATATAGTGACGTTGATAATTAAGGTTTTTATTCCCTTGTCTATGCAACCGACTCACTGACGTATTATGCAGATAATATTTATATAATGATTGCTCGGTATATCGCGCACGCAAAGCGTTAAACATGAATTCTGTTGTCCAGACAATATCCTGATGATGTAATCCGGCAATAAATTTAATGTTATTTTTAACAATAACATCGCGGCGATAAACCCCCATCCAGACAACGTGAGTCCAACGGCGCGAAGAAAGCCCCATCCGCAGCCAGTCCGGGCCGGTTAATACACCGGTTGAGCGAAGGCGATCGCTGGGGATGGATTGCCAGGTTTCTCCCGTTTCACGAAAACACCAGTCAGCGTTGCACTGCGCCACGTCGAGGTCGTCCTCTAACGCCATGGTCATCAGCGTTTCGTACATGGTGGGATAGACTTCATCGTCAGCATCGACAAAAGCGACATATTTGCCCGTCGCCACCTCGATCCCACGATTACGCGCTACCGATGCGCCAGCATTCGCCTGATGCAACAAACGAACGTGCGGATAGTTTTCTGCGTAATGCTTTGCTATTTCAACAGAATTATCCGTTGAACCATCGTTAATAATAATGATTTCCAGAGCAGTCCAGGTTTGCGTAATTAAAGATTCCATACAAGTGCGGAAATCATCGCCCGCATTATATAACGGAATAATAACACTAAGTTTATTGGTGTTGTTCATCATAAATTACCGACGACCTCTGAAGTTATCCTGACGTTTTACAGGCTTTGTATTAAGAAACTATTAAGCCTGTGAGATATTATTTTTACAGGTGAGAGAGTCACTTCAGGGTAGAGAGATAGTGAGAGCAGCTATATAAGAGATCAGCGCAATTACGATATCTTTATTACACTGACAGGATTTTACATATTTAACGGATTATCCTCAGGGAAAAGGGCTGGAATACCAGCCCTTGTTCGTGTTAATCCCAGCTCAGAATAACTTTCCCGGACTGGCCTGAACGCATGGCATCAAAGCCCTTCTGGAAATCATCGATAGAGAAACGATGGGTAATGATCGGCGAGAGATCGAGGCCAGACTGAATCAGCGCCGCCATCTTGTACCAGGTTTCAAACATCTCACGACCGTAAATACCTTTAATGAACAAGCCTTTAAAGATCACTTTGGTCCAGTCGATAGACATATCAGACGGTGGAATACCCAGCATCGCAATACGACCGCCGTGGTTCATGGTGTCGAGCATGGTACGAAACGCTGGCGGCGCACCGGACATTTCCAGACCGACATCAAAACCTTCGGTCATGCCTAACTCCGCCATCACGTCATTGAGATTTTCTTTGGCGACGTTAACCGCACGGGTGATACCCATTTTACGCGCCAGCTCAAGGCGGTATTCGTTAACATCAGTGATCACCACATTGCGTGCACCAACGTGTTTCGCCACCGCCGCAGCCATAATACCTATCGGCCCTGCACCAGAGACCAGCACATCCTCGCCAACCAGATCGAACGACAGCGCGGTATGCACGGCATTACCGAAGGGATCAAAAATGGAAGCCAGATCGTCGGAGATATTGTCGGGAATTTTGAAGGCGTTGAACGCCGGAATCACCAGATATTCGGCGAAGCAGCCCGGACGGTTAACGCCGACGCCGATCGTGTTGCGGCACAGATGGGTACGACCGCCACGACAGTTGCGACAGTGACCGCAAGTGATATGGCCTTCGCCAGAAACGCGATCACCAATCTTGAAGCCTTTCACTTCCTGACCAATACCTACCACTTCACCGACATATTCATGGCCCACGACCATCGGCACCGGGATGGTTTTTTGCGACCACTCATCCCAGTTATAGATGTGAACGTCAGTCCCGCAGATGGCTGTTTTACGGATTTTAATCAGCAGATCGTTATGCCCGAGTTCCGGTACAGGAACGTCGGTCATCCAGATGCCCTCTTCCGCTTTCAGTTTGGATAACGCTTTCATCTCACATCCTCAGGCGATAACGCCCAGTTGTTTACCAATACGCGTGAATGCTTCTACTGCACGCGTAATTTGCTCAGGGGTATGCGCCGCAGACATCTGGGTACGAATACGCGCCTGACCTTTCGGAACGACCGGATAGAAGAAACCGGTGACGTAAATGCCCTCTTTTTGCAGCTCACGGGCAAATTTCTGCGCCACTACTGCATCGCCAAGCATGACCGGAATAATGGCATGATCGGCTCCCGCCAGGGTAAAGCCCGCCGCCGACATTTGCTCACGGAACTGACGTGCGTTCGCCCACAGACGGTCACGCAGTTCGCTGCCCGCTTCGACCATCTCCAGTACTTTGATGCATGCGGCAACAATGGCCGGTGCCAGCGAGTTGGAGAACAGATACGGACGAGAACGCTGGCGCAGCCACTCAACCACTTCTTTGCGCGCCGCAGTATAACCACCAGAAGCCCCGCCCAGCGCTTTACCGAGCGTGCCGGTGATGATGTCGACACGCCCCATCACATCGCAGTATTCATGGGAACCACGACCATTTTCACCGACAAAACCGACCGCGTGGGAGTCGTCTACCATCACCAGGGCATCGTATTTATCTGCCAGATCGCAAACGCCTTTCAGGTTGGCAATCACGCCGTCCATTGAGAACACACCATCGGTGGCAATCAGCACATGACGCGCACCGGCTTCACGCGCTTCTTTCAGACGTGCTTCCAGCTCCTGCATATCGTTGTTGGCATAGCGATAGCGTTTAGCTTTGCACAGACGCACACCATCAATAATAGACGCGTGGTTCAGTGCGTCGGAGATAATGGCGTCTTCCGCACCCAGCAGCGTTTCAAACAGTCCACCGTTAGCATCAAAGCAGGAAGAGTAGAGAATCGCATCTTCCATCCCCAGGAATGCCGCCAGTTTTTGTTCAAGCTCTTTATGGCTGTCCTGAGTGCCGCAAATAAAACGCACCGAAGCCATGCCGAAACCGTGAGAATCCATTCCCGCCTTTGCTGCCGCAATCAGATCCGGATGATTCGCCAGCCCGAGATAGTTGTTGGCACAAAAGTTAATGACGTGGCTTCCATCAGCCACAGTGATATCTGCTTGCTGCGCAGACGTAATAATGCGCTCTTCTTTAAACAACCCTTCCGCCCGTGCGGTTTCCAGATCGTTGGTTAACTGCTGATAAAATTCTCCACGCATTGCGATTCTCCAGACAGGGCAAATTCCAGCACATATTACCCAAACTTATACGTCGCGACGAGATGACGCGTTAACACTTCTGCAAAATTCAGGATAAATAACGTCCATCAATCTCACTTTTGGCGAATGGCTGAAGCCAACGCCGTGTAGTGATATGATAGAAGTATTCGTGTCTGAGATTGTCTCTGACTCCATAATTCGAAGGTTACAGTTATGATCATCGTTACCGGCGGCGCGGGCTTTATCGGCAGCAACATCGTTAAGGCCCTGAATGATAAAGGCATCACCGATATTCTGGTGGTGGACAACCTGAAAGACGGCACCAAGTTTGTGAACCTGGTGGATCTGAATATCGCAGACTATATGGATAAGGAAGACTTCCTGATCCAGATTATGGCTGGCGAAGAGTTCGGCGATGTCGAAGCGATTTTCCACGAAGGCGCATGCTCTTCCACCACCGAGTGGGATGGCAAGTATATGATGGATAACAACTATCAATACTCCAAAGAGCTGCTGCACTACTGTCTGGAGCGCGAAATCCCGTTCCTGTATGCATCTTCCGCGGCCACCTACGGCGGACGCACCTCCGACTTTATTGAATCCCGCGAGTACGAAAAACCGTTGAACGTCTACGGTTACTCAAAATTCCTGTTTGATGAATATGTTCGTCAAATCCTGCCTGAAGCGAACTCGCAGATTGTTGGCTTCCGCTATTTCAACGTTTATGGACCGCGTGAAGGCCATAAAGGCAGCATGGCGAGCGTCGCTTTCCATCTCAACACCCAGCTTAACAACGGTGAATCACCGAAGCTGTTTGAAGGTAGCGAGAACTTCAAACGCGACTTCGTCTATGTGGGCGACGTGGCAGATGTAAACCTGTGGTTCCTGGAAAATGGCGTTTCCGGCATCTTCAATCTCGGTACTGGTCGTGCGGAATCCTTCCAGGCTGTAGCTGATGCTACGCTGGCTTATCACAAGAAAGGACAGATCGAATACATTCCGTTCCCGGATAAACTGAAAGGCCGCTATCAGGCGTTCACTCAGGCAGATCTGACAAATCTGCGCGCGGCGGGTTACGACAAACCGTTCAAAACCGTTGCTGAAGGTGTAACGGAATACATGGCCTGGCTGAATCGCGACGCATAAGAGCTCTGCATGAAAATACTGGTGATCGGCCCGTCTTGGGTTGGCGACATGATGATGTCGCAAAGTCTCTATCGCACGCTCCAGGCGCGCTATCCCCAGGCGATAATCGATGTGATGGCACCGGCATGGTGCCGTCCATTATTATCGCGGATGCCGGAAGTTAACGAAGCTATTCCTATGCCTCTCGGTCACGGAGCGCTGGAAATCGGCGAACGCCGTAAACTGGGTCATAGCCTGCGTGAAAAGCGCTACGACCGCGCCTACGTCTTACCCAACTCCTTCAAATCTGCATTAGTGCCTTTCTTCGCGGGTATTCCTCATCGCACCGGCTGGCGCGGCGAGATGCGCTACGGTTTACTCAACGATGTACGCGTGCTCGATAAAGAAGCCTGGCCGCTAATGGTGGAACGCTATGTCGCGCTGGCCTATGACAAAGGCGTGATGCGTACCGCACAAGATCTACCAAAACCGTTGTTATGGCCGCAATTGCAGGTGAGCGAAGGTGAAAAATCATATACCTGTAATCAATTTTCGCTTTCATCAGAACGTCCGATGATTGGTTTTTGCCCGGGGGCGGAGTTTGGTCCGGCAAAACGCTGGCCACATTACCACTATGCTGAGCTGGCAAAGCAGCTGATTGATGAAGGTTATCAGGTGGTTCTGTTTGGCTCGGCGAAAGATCATGAGGCGGGCAATGAGATTCTTGCCGCTTTGAATACCGAGCAGCAGGCATGGTGTCGGAACCTGGCGGGGGAAACACAGCTTGATCAAGCGGTTATCCTGATTGCAGCCTGTAAAGCCATTGTCACTAACGATTCTGGCCTGATGCACGTTGCGGCGGCGCTCAATCGTCCGCTGGTTGCCTTGTATGGTCCGAGTAGCCCGGACTTCACACCGCCGCTATCCCATAAAGCGCGCGTGATCCGTCTGATTACCGGCTATCACAAAGTGCGTAAAGGTGACGCTGCGGAGGGTTATCACCAGAGCTTGATCGACATTACTCCCCAGCGCGTACTGGAAGAACTCAACGCGCTATTGTTACAAGAGGAAGTCTGACGGATGCGGGTTTTGATCGTTAAAACATCGTCGATGGGCGATGTTCTCCATACGTTGCCCGCACTCACTGATGCCCAGCAGGCAATCCCAGGGATTAAGTTTGACTGGGTGGTGGAAGAAGGGTTCGCACAGATTCCTTCCTGGCACGCTGCCGTTGAGCGAGTTATTCCTGTGGCAATACGTCGCTGGCGTAAAGCCTGGTTCTCGGCCCCCATAAAAGTTGAACGCAAAGCGTTTCGTGAAGCGCTACAAGCAGAGAACTATGACGCAGTTATCGATGCTCAGGGGCTGGTAAAAAGCGCGGCGCTGGTGACGCGTCTGGCGCATGGCGTAAAGCATGGATTGGACTGGCAAACCGCTCGCGAACCGTTAGCCAGCCTGTTTTACAATCGTAAGCATCATATTGCAAAACAGCAGCACGCCGTAGAACGCACCCGCGAACTGTTTGCCAAAAGTCTGGGCTATAGCAAACCGCAAACCCAGGGCGATTATGCTATTGCACAGCATTTCCTGACGAACCTGCCTACAGATGCTGGCGAATATGCCGTATTTCTTCATGCGACGACCCGTGATGATAAACACTGGCCGGAAGAACACTGGCGAGAATTGATTGGTTTACTGGCTGCTTCAGGAATACGGATTAAACTTCCGTGGGGCGCGCCGCATGAGGAAGAACGGGCGAAACGACTGGCGGAAGGATTTGCTTATGTTGAAGTATTGCCGAAGATGAGTCTGGAAGGCGTTGCCCGCGTGCTGGCCGGGGCTAAATTTGTAGTGTCAGTGGATACGGGGTTAAGCCATTTAACGGCGGCACTGGATAGACCCAATATCACGGTTTATGGACCAACCGATCCGGGATTAATTGGTGGGTATGGGAAGAATCAGATGGTTTGTAGGGCTCCGGGGAATGAGTTGTCTCAATTGACAGCAAATGCTGTTAAGCGATTCATTGAAGAAAACGCTGAAAACGCTGCTATGATTTAAATTACAACCCCTTAATAGATAATTTTGAAATAAAATCAGCCTCCTTGCTGATTTTATTTCACATATTCATTATTTATCTAATAAACATTGGTCTGATTGTGCTTTAAAATAAGCACAAAGCAATATTATGGTGACAAACACAGCAGTCGGAACCGGTTTAGAAAAGAGTATTACATCACTTAGGCCTACTACCAGTAGTGAAAAAAGCAAGATTAAAATATAAGGTTCTTTAGCAGTTCTTAAGGCATATATGAGTATTGCTGAAAAGGCTAAAATTGTTAATACAACTCCAGGAATACCACGCGTTGATAACGTATCTATGAGATCGTTATGCAAATGAGAATCTATATAGGGTAAAGCGCCACTCAATCTAGGCTCTTTTTCTTCTAGTTCATGTATTTTTTCCGCTCGTTTTTCCAGTGATTGTCCTATTGGAGAATATGTTTTTAAGCCAACTTCATACATTGCCAGACGGGCACCGACTGAAGTTCTGGTGTTATCATGCGAATAATTAACTAAATCGTTATTTAAGTCATTCATTCTCATAAGCAATGTATCTTTAAAAGAAAATACACCTGCTAATAATGCAATCGCAATAAAACAATATAACTTATAATTAATTCGCTTATTAATATAACTATCCATTACGATTAATAGTAACGCAAAGAATGGAAACACTAATATGGCTGCACGCGTTTCAGTTACTATGACAGCACATAAGCTAAGCATGAAGTTAATTGTATATAATGTTGTTTTATGTCTAAAGTCGGATTTTAAAATGAGAATTGATGCCAGTAAAGAAGGGAAAAGGATGATGTAGCCTGCTGTTGTAGCGTGGGAAGCTGATAATGCAACACGGTCAACGTTTAAATAGAAATGTTGCCACATGGCATGCGCAAAAAAAAGTAACTGCGTTGCCAGGGATGCGAACAGAATTAGTTTCCCAAATTTTATTTTTGTTCTCAACTCATTTTTAGCAAAAAGAACCAAGAAAATAAAAGCACTACACAAGGCAATTTTCCCAGTTTCCATTGGGCCACGATATGCATTGGTATAAACAGAGCCCGAAACTTTATAATGTGAATACCAGATGATATTTATGATTCCCAAAAGACATAATGAGATGAAAATTAACAAAGTAGGATTATTAGTTATTGTTTTTTTTGGTGTCATTAGAAAATACAATGCAGATATAATTCCAGCTGCATGAAGAAACTTTGTTGCAACATCATCCCATAAAGACAAAGTCATCAAAGAAAAAATACATAATATGAGAATTAAAGACTTTATACCAGAATTAATTTCATTCCAACAAAATGACATATATTTTCAACCTATGCTACGAGGATGGATTATTTAATGCAAGATCTAACGTTTATTCTTTTTCCTATTTACCAGTCTTACCATCCTCCAGAGAATATAATTTTTTGATGCTAATATTTTTGCTCGTCTTTTATCTCTCTTGCCAGAAAGATTACAATCATTCAATTCTTTTTCATTGCTTTCAACTAATTGATTTAATAGTTCAAAATCACCATTAAGTAGAACATTCCATAAATAACGAGTTTTATGATAAGCTCTATTTTGACTCAATAATGTATGAATTTCTTCTTTCCGGTTACCTTTGTATAACTGCATCACAGAAGAGTAGATTCTTTCGTGCGCAAATGACTCATGTCGATAATGAGTGATGGTTCTACATGAGTTCATTAAGGAATTTTCTCTATAGTTATGCTTATACATATAATATGGAACCGCATACATATCGCATGTAAGTAGCAGTCGATAGATAAAATCCAGATCTTCTCCTAGTCGTAAATCTTCATCAAAAAAAAGATTATTCTCTTCCAGAAGTTGTTTTCTTATAAACAAGCACCCTATATGGAATCTAACCTTTTTATAAAAAAAGTCGAAAAGTAAAGATCCTTCATTAAACTCTGTATTTATAGGTGAGTAAGTAACACCATCTTTTATATAATGGCCATAAAGCCCACAATAAATCGCATCCCCTCCCGTCTCATGTTGTCTGGTATACATCTTCAGCAGATAGTTAGGATCTATCTCATCATCATCATCCATAAAACATATAAACTGTCCTTGCGCCTTGCGGATACCTGTATTCCTGGCAGACGAAACACCGCCATTTTCTTTATTGATAATAATTAATCGAGAGTGGGTTAACCCATACTCTCTCAAAACGTTTGATGTGTTATCTTTAGAACCATCATTAACAATAACAATTTCAAAATTTGGGTAAGTTTGTTTTTCTAATTTCGTTAGAGTTTCAGTAATGTAATCAGATGAATTATACGTCGGTATTATTATGGATACTAAAGGGTAATCATTGCTCATCGTGTTCTCTTGCCTGAACTAATAAAATATGATAGTACTCATCCTTAATTATTATTGTAACTCAGACATCCATGATTTTTATTATTATCCAAATAGTTTTCTTTTATACTTATTTAATTTAAATTTAATGAAGTAAATAAAAGCGTTAAACGTATCACCATTTTTCTTTGCATGTTGATATTTCACTTGATACTGCTTTTCATTCGTGGCTGGAATAAACGCCACATCATTCCAGCAAGAAGCCTGATAAGCCTCATTAAAATACTTCTGGCAGGGATAATTCGTCCAGTCGTTCCAGGGCTTCGTTACGCCAACATAATGAATCAGCTTAGTATCATCGGTAATGGTCTTTTTATAATCTTCATCGCTTTTATTTTCTAACTCATAATCAATGCCATAAAAGCAATCATAATCGCCGCTAATAAAAATACAATGACCAAAGAACAGAATATTTAAAATATCCTGATCAAGGCATTTATACTTCGTGTGCTGCGGGTCACTTGCCAGCATAGCAATGGCTTTATTCATAAAATCATTTTTCGCCCATGCTTCAAGCTGCAGATATACTACACCGGCGTTGAAATAATTCCCTGGAAGTCCCTCTATAGCCAGACGCTTCGCTGGTTTTTCCTGCATAAAAGGCACATCTTTAATAACAGCTGCAAACTTATCCCCATCAAAATTAATATCAAGCAATCCAGCTAATGAGCCTTTACAGATGACATCAGCATCGATATATAACAGATTTTCAATAGTTTCACTCAGATACTGGAACGCAACTAAACGGAAGAATGTTGCATAAGACCACTGTTTCAGGCTGGGGAAGATATCAATAAAGGCATTGGAGACTTTATAAATTCTTACTTCAGCGTTAGCATTTTTGCTGGTAAAAGCATTAACACGTTGTAGATAATCTTCATCAATGTAGTCGGTAAAGAGATGAAACTTAACCGCAAGGTCCGGATTATGCATAACAACTGATTGCATAGATACTGCCGCACCAAATAAAAAGTTACGGTCAATACCGTAAGCGATATTTAACACACGATCGGTGTTAGCAATTTCCCCAGAGACAGCGATTTCAGTAATACTCTCAGCTAATAAATCCATGTTGGTTCCGTTTTGACTGTGTGGTTTACGCTTTGCCTTTTAATTTTTTAATAAATTTGCGTAGTTTGGTTCTGTAGATTACTGAATAGTAGCCATAATCTTTTATTTCGTTGGCAATACCCAGGTGACGTTCCATGGCCAGACGATCACGAGCTTTACGCTCTGCCGTACAGCTTTTACCGGATAGGTCAATTATCCTGACACCATCTTTACTAACGATAAAGTTACCCCGGTGTGGGTCGCCCGATAGCATATTTAAGGCATGCAATTTTTCCATTGAAGCCTTAATTTCTGCTTTAATATTTTCTGGAATAATCGGCATATCATTGAGCTCTACGCCCTCGACATACTCGATAAGCATGATAAAAACACTGGCATAGTTGAAAATTTTACGCTCAGCCAGAAAATAAAAATCATTAGGAAAAGTAAGACCTGCACTTCTGACACGATCGGTTTCAACGATCAAATTCTGATAGTAGTCACCTTTTACAAAAGATTTTAAAAAACGTTCATTCCTTTTCGTTTTCGGAGCAAAGACTTTAAAAACATAGCGACCATATTTCGTATCAATCAAAGATACTTTGGTATCATCAATATTACGTAATACTTTTACTGTTTTAAAATTATAGGCCAGTATTTCATCAAAGATTTCTTTATATTTATTATCATTATCTTTGTAATAAAATGAGAAGCCGCGATAACGTATACTTGTAATCATAAGAGTAATTTATTTCTTAAGCTTGTACTTAATTAATGAAGTTATGCCTTTTATATACTCACCATGGGCAAACAGATGCTTATATTGTTTCTGCATTTCTGCAACAGTCCGCGCCTCTTTAAGAGGATATTTCTTCCAGGGAGATTGTTCACGCGCGATATTAAAGTATGATGCAGACGGATATCCAGCCCAGCTATGCCATGGTTTAGTTATCCCTGTATAGTGAATCAACACTGTTTTATCGGTAATGGTTTGCTGATACTTTCGATGACTACGATCATGAAGTTCGTTTTTCAGGGTATAAATAGTATCAAAATCCTTCGCAAGGTAGATATTATTCATATTAAATGCGATATTCAACGCATCCTGATCTAAATATTTAAGAGAGCCATATTTAGTTTCCCCTCGTAAAAGTTTGAGTAAATACGGTGTCAAATTTGCTTCATGCCATTTTTTAAGATTGACATAGATAACGCCTGCATTGAAATAACGTCCATTCATTTCGGGAATGTTGAGGCGTTTTGCACATGCCGCCTGAGTACTATCATTGTCAGGAATGACCGCAGCAAACTCATCTTTAAATATAATTTCTGTGAGAGGTTTCAGGCTTCCTTTACAAACAACATCGGCATCCAGATACAGCAGTGTGGGAATACTTTCACTCAGATATTCAAAAGACAATACCCTGAAGTATGTCGCGTACGACCAAAACTGTGACGTCGGCAGATCAGCAAAGTATTTTGGGTCAATTAAATATACAATAATTGAGGTATTAAATTGTTTTGCTGTTTCATTAAATGACTTTAAATAATCATCATCCACATAATCAGTGAAAACATGAAAGACAAAATTAATATCTGAATTATTAATCAAAACGGAAGAAATTGAAACGCCAGCACCATACAAAAAATTCTTATCGATACCGTAGGAAACATTTAGCTCTGGGGCGTTTTCTTTTTTATTATCTGCTAAATACGAAAACCGTTCTTTTATAAATTCATTCATTTAACTTTTCTCAATTTCATTTTATTATCTTTAAATAAAAATAATAAATATAATTCATTATCCCGTTAATTGGTTTATTTTGTTTAAAATTATGCTTGGCGCAATAACGAGCATAGTTTGAGTTAACTGGCCGCATTAACGGTTCATTTTTCCAGGGCGATGCTTCTTTGGCTTTGATAAAAGGTTGCGCACTTGGATAACCGGCCCAGTAATGCCAGGGTTTTGTCGGGCCGACATAATGAATTAATACGGTTTCATCATTAATTGGACAAACAAATGATTTTTTTAATTCATAATTTAAACTAAACTGCGTATTGTATTTAGCATCAATGAATTTAACTTTCCCTAACAGGATAAGATTAAGGATATCTTGATCCATATAGGTTAAACGGGAAACGATGGCTTTATCAGCAAGCATCGACATCGCTTTAGCAGAAACGGACTCCTGCGCCCACGCTAGTGTATTAATTAACAGGACACCTGAATTAAAGTAACCCTTTTCAAGTTCATTACACTGCAGACTTTGACCCCGTAACGACCACCAGTTAGCATCGCGTTCAGTAACAACAGCAGCAACGTTATTGGCAAGATCCATTGTTATCAGCGGCTTTAAGTTTCCCTGACAGGCGATATCAGCATCCAGGTAAAGGATCTTATCTTGTTGATCAATAAAGTAATCTGCAATTACAAAACGGAAATACATGGCAATAGACCAATTTTTGGTCGTCGGTAATGCCTTAAGCCGTTCACAATTTACCAGATGGATCTGGATACAGGTACGATAGCTTTTCGCCAATTGGGCTAAACGCTGGATATCGGCTTCAGGGATATCATCAATAAAAACGTGGAAAACAAAACTCACGTCGTTGTTATGTAACAAAACTGACGTGATTGAAACACCACAACCAAAAAGAAAGTTTTTATCAATGCCATAAGCAACATGGAATGATGATGCCACTGACGCCGCTGGCCTTTCATCGAAGATGATTGTCTTATTGATCATCTCTTGTGGATTAAAATAGTGGGCACTCATATTTCTCTCCGGAAATTACAACGATTTTCGAATCGTTCTTTCCCTGATTTTTGTGGCTTTTGCTTCTGCTTGCGACAGCAGTCCTTGTTCCTGCTTGAGAATGTCTTTAAGCGGGGCGGCAAAATACACTTTCATAAACCGCCAGATATCCCGCTGAGTCAGGCCGATATTCATCGAAGAAAAATAAAGCCCAATAAGATCTTTATCGCGCCAACGACGTGGAACGCGCGTGCGAAGCTGCGCCCGGTGCAGGTCAATTACCGAAATTTTTAACTCCTCTTCCTTACCGGAAAAAGGCAAGTGCAGCAGGAAATGACAGATATAACAGTCACGGTGGTTAATGCCCGCAGCATGCATATCGCGCACCATCGTCGCGACACGCTTAATAAGCATACGCTTTACGCGAACATCTGGTGGGTTGGTCGCCCAGTCAGCACAGTAATCTTCCAGACTGATGGTTGGGGTCAGATCTTCGGTAATAATAAACGAGGTTCTGGTCAGCGGATTAATACCTTTTTCGCCAAATGCCACCCCATACATAGTATCAACGCCGACATCCCGCAGTCGATGAATCGCATTCCATTCGCGGTCTGCGCCTAATACTGGCATCCGCAATGAGAGTAAATTTTTGATTATCTCTTTCAGGGTCGTGCCGCGATGCCATTTGAGAAAATAGCTTTTGCCCGCCATTTCAAATCGCAGAGTGCGGCGAGTTTCCAGTTCACGAAAAACCTCACCCTGCAAGGTTTTAACTTCCTCAAAAGGATCTTTACCGCGCCATAACGTGGCAAACGGCTCTTTAAGTTCAACCATCCAGACCACCCGTTATGATATCCGCCGCTTTCTCTGGCAGACTGTATAAATCTTGTGTATCAGCATAATGTCGCGCATTTTCCGCCCAGGCCTGGCGCAATGAAGATTGCGTTAACGCTTTGCGTAAAATCTCATTCAATGTTTCCTGGCGGAATGGCTCAGCAATAGCCTCGCCGCAATTGGCGTCGACAATATAATGCGCATAGCCACAAACGGCTGTTGTTAGTACCGGTAATCCTGCAGTAATCGCTTCCAGTAGCACAATTCCCGCTGCTTCCTGGTAGGCAGGATGCAGTAATAAATCCGCCGCCGCCATTAATTCCGAGACATCGTTGCGTCCCGAGAAGAAGTGAACATTACTGCGCACGCCGCGTTTTTCTGCCAGCGCCTCAAATTTTCGCGGTTTATCCTGTCCAACAACATATAGCAATGTGTTGTGGCGCAGCGAATCCGGTAACGAAGCAAGTGCTTCAATGGAACGATCGACACCTTTACGCGTGAAGTCTGAACCGACCTGCAACAATAAATATTGTTGTTCGGTTATTCCATTCTTCTTACGGAAGATTTCACGGCTATTAGCTGGCTGCTGGTTATATTTACGATCAGGATAAATCCCCGGTGGCAGAATATGAAAACGCTCCGCTTCAGTCTGATAATGTTTCTGGAAATCGGCGATTTGCTTATCTGTCAGCATCAGCAGCTGTGTCGGCTTGCCCTGTTCGAAGGTTGCCCGCTCAAAGGCGGCATAATGGCGATAACGTGACGTCAGGCGATAGAAAAAGCCTTTCTCCTGCGCTACTTTCTCGGCATAACAAACATCAGCGGCATAATAAACGTCCAGCCCCGGCATTTTGTTGAATCCAACGACTTTATCGACGGGATGTTCGCGTAAATGTTTTTGCACCCAGGTAAAATACTCCGCATTGCGCCCGTGATTGGTATGCGATTTAACCGGCACTTTGATCAGTTCAAATACATCAGGGCATTCGCCTTCCCACGACTGGGTATAAACCCGAACATGATGACCTCGGGCGGCGACTGTCTGAGCAATACGCATAAAATCGCGCTGCAAACCGCCAAAGGGAAAATATTTATATAAACAAAAAGCAACGATCATAACGACGTACCTGTCGTGGAGGAGGGCAGTAATTTATCGACAGCAGCAATGACATCTGCCGCCGGAATAACCGAAAGATACATCTCATTTCGGTCACGCTGATCGCGCGTTGGCATTTCCCGGTAATCTCCCGCCCAGAATTGAATCATGTTATTTGACCAGGGACGCCAGAAAATATGGTCTGTCGCACCAAACAGCGATATCAGCGGCGTATTAACTGCAGCGGCAATATGCGCCGGTGCGGAATCAACGCCAATAAACAGCTGCGCATGATCGATTAACGCACCAAGTTCCGGGAAGGTCACCTTTCCAGCCAGCGCCGTTACTGGTGGCGTCTGGCATCCCTGCGCAATTTCATTGACGCAGGCCAGATCGTCTTTATCCGGGCCGGACGTCAGAACGACTTCATAACCACGAGCATGTAAGGCATCAATCACAGCGGAAAACTTGGCGTTGTCCCAGCATTTGAAGATTTGCCGCGCCGTAGGTTGGATAACCACATAATTTTGTCCAACACCAGCGTGATCAAGTTCGCGACGCATACGTTTCCAGCTTGCAGGCGGGTAACTCATGGTTGTCTGCTTCACCAACGAATCAAGTCCCAATGGTGTCAGCACGGATAAGTTACTTTCCACCACATTTCCACCCTGCAACGGCACCAAATGGGTGAAACTTTTACGCCAAAAAGCAGACTGCCGATGATGATAATCCTGGGAAATTTTCACACGAGCATTTAATAAGCGAACCAGTATAGCAACCATCCATTGATCGGTAAGATTGACGATAAGGTCATACTTATTGGCACGTAATACCTTGATGAGATGAAAAAAGTTGGCAATTTTTTCTGAGGCTTTTGCTTTTTTATTTTTTATGCCGTAGAGCGCGTTAATCTCTGGATTTTCAGACAGGATCGGGATGGTGTCCTGATAAAGCAGCACATCGATTTTTGCGTCAGGGTAATTTTTTTTCAGCGAACTAATGACGGGAGTAGTTAATAACATATCCCCATGAAAACGCATCTTAATGAGCAAAATTCTTCGAAATGGCTTATCCACAAGTAACTCTTTTTGTTGAGATTATCCGATTAAGGTGAAGCAGAAAAAGCACGCTACCGCCCCAGGCTCAACAGCTACCTGAATACTGATACCGCACTGATATTGACGCGCTAGTGTATCACTTCTTTCGCGGCAATCCGACCCGAATGATTTTTAAGCACATTGTTGATTTTCAATAAAGAAATCAATCAAATAAAATCATTAGCAACCATATTCTTTCACTGTTGCTCTGCGATTCCTTCCTGCACGTACAGCAGAAATCAATGAATCGCATAAAAATACAAAAAAAGTATAGATGTTCAGCAAGAATTGGCGGGTAAATTGCTATTTAAGTCAAAAACGGGAAAAGTAATGGTAAAGCCACAGCTAAATACATAGAATCCCCAGCACATCCATAAGTCAGCTATTTACTATGCTCGAATTGCTTTACACCGCCCTTCTCTACCTTATTCAGCCGCTGATCTGGATACGGCTCTGGGTGCGCGGACGTAAGGCTCCGGCCTATCGAAAACGCTGGGGTGAACGTTACGGTTTTTACCGCCATCCGCTAAAACCAGGCGGCATTATGCTGCACTCCGTCTCCGTCGGTGAAACTCTGGCGGCAATCCCGTTGGTGCGCGCGCTGCGTCATCGTTATCCTGATTTACCGATTACCGTAACAACCATGACGCCAACCGGTTCGGAGCGCGTACAATCGGCTTTCGGGAAGGATGTTCAGCACGTTTATCTGCCGTATGATCTGCCCGATGCACTCAACCGTTTCCTGAATAAAGTCGACCCTAAACTGGTGTTGATTATGGAAACCGAACTATGGCCTAACCTGATTGCGGCGCTACATAAACGTAAAATTCCGCTGGTGATCGCTAACGCGCGACTCTCTGCCCGCTCGGCCGCAGGTTATGCCAAACTGGGTAAATTCGTCCGTCGCTTGCTGCGTCGTATTACGCTGATTGCTGCGCAAAATGAAGAAGATGGTGCACGTTTTGTGGCGCTGGGCGCAAAAAATAATCAGGTGACCGTTACCGGTAGCCTGAAATTCGATATTTCTGTAACGCCGCAGTTGGCTGCTAAAGCCGTGACGCTGCGCCGCCAGTGGGCACCACACCGCCCGGTATGGATTGCCACCAGCACTCACGAAGGCGAAGAGAGTGTGGTGATCGCCGCACATCAGGCATTGTTACAGCAATTCCCGAATTTATTGCTCATCCTGGTACCCCGTCATCCGGAACGCTTCCCGGATGCGATTAACCTTGTCCGCCAGGCTGGACTAAGCTATATCACACGCTCTTCAGGGGAAGTCCCCTCCACCAGCACGCAGGTTGTGGTTGGCGATACGATGGGCGAGTTGATGTTACTGTACGGCATTGCCGATCTCGCCTTTGTTGGCGGTTCACTGGTTGAACGTGGTGGGCATAATCCGCTGGAAGCTGCCGCACACGCTATTCCGGTATTGATGGGGCCGCATACTTTTAACTTTAAAGACATTTGCGCGCGGCTGGAGCAGGCAAGCGGGCTGATTACCGTTACCGATGCCACTACGCTTGCAAAAGAGGTTTCCTCTTTACTCACCGACGCCGATTACCGTAGTTTCTATGGCCGTCATGCCGTTGAAGTACTGTATCAAAACCAGGGCGCGCTACAGCGTCTGCTTCAACTGCTGGAACCTTACCTGCCACCGAAAACGCATTGAGGTTGTTATGCAAAAACGGGCGATTTATCCGGGTACTTTCGATCCCATTACCAATGGTCATATCGATATCGTGACGCGCGCCACGCAAATGTTCGATCACGTTATTCTGGCGATTGCCGCCAGCCCCAGTAAAAAACCGATGTTTACCCTGGAAGAGCGTGTGGCGCTGGCACAGCAGGCAACCGCGCATCTGGGGAACGTGGAAGTGGTTGGGTTTAGTGATTTGATGGCGAACTTCGCCCGTAATCAACACGCTACGGTGCTGATTCGTGGCCTGCGTGCGGTGGCGGATTTTGAATATGAAATGCAGCTGGCGCATATGAATCGCCACTTAATGCCGGAACTGGAAAGTGTGTTTCTGATGCCGTCGAAAGAGTGGTCGTTTATCTCTTCATCGTTGGTGAAAGAGGTGGCGCGCCATCAGGGCGATGTCACCCATTTCCTGCCGGAGAATGTCCATCAGGCGCTGGTGGCGAAGTTAGCGTAGCGTTTATGCCGGATGGTATGCCATCCGGCGCGCATGAATTACTTCTGGCACTGCCGACAATAAAACGTTGCCCGCTGCGCATGTTTAGTCGCCACAATCGGCGTACCGCACACCCGACACGGCTCGCCTTTTCGCCCGTAAACCTGCAATTCCTGCGCGAAATAGCCCGGTTTACCATCACTTTGCAGAAAATCTTTCAGCGTTGTACCACCCTGCTCAATCGAACGCAGCAACACCGCTTTAATCACCCGAGCTAACAATTCACACTCTGCCAGCGACAGTGATGACGCCAGCCGATCCGGATGGATCCCCGCCGCAAACAGTGATTCGCTGGCATAAATATTACCTACCCCTACCACCAGCTTGTTATCCATCAGCCACGGTTTAATCGCCGTTTTTTTCTTCGCGCACTTCTGATGCAGATACTCACCATTGAAATCGTCGCTAAGCGGCTCCGGTCCAAGATGGGTCAGCACATTATGCCCTTCCAGCTCTTTGGTCCACAGCCAGGCACCAAAGCGGCGCGGATCGGTGTAGCGCAGCACTTTGCCGTTGCTCATCACCAAATCCACATGGTCATGCTTTTCAGGGGGAAGTTCTTCTGGAAGGATGCGCAGGCTGCCAGACATCCCTAAATGAATGATAATCCAGCCCTCAGGCAGCTCCAGCAGCAGATATTTAGCCCGCCGCTGCACGCTAAGCACTGGTTGGTCGCTTAAACGGTAGATCTCTTCTGAAACCGGCCAGCGCAAGCGTCCGTTGCGCACCACTGCATGAAGAATGGTTGCACCAACGAGATGCGGTTCTATGCCGCGGCGGCTGGTTTCAACTTCGGGTAATTCAGGCATAGCATCTCCAGGAATGAACAGATGCAGTCAATATGGGGGCAAGCAGATAACAAAAAACCCCGCCGGAGCGAGGTTTTTTGTTACATCAAAGCGAGAATTATTTGATTTTCGCTTCTTTGTAGATCACGTGCTGGCGAACAACTGGATCGAATTTTTTCAGTTCCAGTTTTTCCGGCTTAGTACGTTTGTTCTTCGTAGTGGTATAGAAGTGACCAGTACCAGCAGAAGAAACCAGCTTGATTTTCTCACGAATACCTTTAGCCATGATTTATTTCCTCTAAGTACTTAGTACTTTTCGCCACGGGCACGCAGTTCAGCCAGAACTGTATCGATGCCTTTTTTATCGATTACACGCATACCTTTAGCAGATACGCGCAGGGTGACAAAACGCTTCTCGCTCTCAACCCAGAAACGGTGAGAGTGCAGGTTCGGCAGGAAACGGCGTTTAGTCGCGTTCAGTGCGTGGGAACGGTTGTTACCGGTCACCGGACGCTTGCCAGTAACTTGGCAGACTCGGGACATGTCTATTCTCCAAAAATCAAATTAGCTCGAGCTTCGTATGGGGTATTGGCGCCTCGTCAGGCTTTACAGCCCGGTCATCGCAGTTCTATGTGAACTCTCGATTGCCAGGCCCAAATGCCAAACCCGAGATTCTCAAAGGTGGCGTAGTATACGCTGACTCAGCGATGTGCTCAAGTCCCGAACAGACAAAGATCCCGAAGGATCGCGCATAGCGGGTTAAATCCAGCCGCGTTCGGCAAAAGAAACATACTCTCCACGCCCAATCACGATATGGTCGAGCACGCGTAAATCCATGAACTGACAACTCTTTATTATCCGTTCAGTAATGAGTTTATCCGCTTTACTGGGTTCAGCACAACCCGAAGGGTGATTATGTGCAAGGATCAGCGCCGAGGCGTTTATTTTTATCGCTTCGCGGATAATTTCCCGAGGATGGACTTCAACATGGTTTAGCGTGCCGGAAAAAAGACGGCTATGCGTTATAACCCGGTGTTGGGAGTCGAGAAAGATCACCATAAAGATCTCCCGCTCCTCACCCGTGAGCTGGCTTTGTAAAAATTCCCGCGTCATCTCCGGGCTGAGTAAAGGGCTTTCTTCACGCATCCGCACGTTGTAGTAACGCCGCGCCAGTTCAGCAATCCCCTTTAACTGGGCAAATTTCGCCACGCCAATTCCATGAACGCCACTAAATTGTTCATATTCAGAGGTTAACAAGCCATAAAGAGAGCCGAAATTCTCCAGCATCTCTTTTGCCAGGGTTAATACATCTTTACCGCGCGTTCCGGTACGCAGAAATAGCGCCAGCAGCTCGACATCCGTTAAGGCGCTAATACCAAACTTCAGCATTTTTTCGCGCGGCATCAACAGCTGTGAATTGTTTTTCACCTTCACCTCCTTTGTGGTGCTCGCATCCTGTCATAGCCGTTTCGTTAAATCGACGGCCAGTTTTCAATCCTGGAAAGCGCCTCGCAAAGTGAATCTCAGGTGAAGGCACGACAACAAAAGTATTGTGATAAAATCGCCAACTTCTGGTGTCACCCTACAGGAAAAATCATCATGAGCCTGGCCGGTAAAAAAATCGTTCTCGGCGTTAGCGGCGGTATTGCTGCCTATAAAACCCCTGAACTGGTGCGTCGTTTGCGCGATCGCGGGGCCGACGTCCGCGTAGCCATGACCGAAGCGGCAAAAGCCTTTATCACCCCACTTAGCTTGCAGGCGGTTTCTGGTTATCCCGTTTCCGACAGTCTGCTGGACCCGGCAGCCGAAGCCGCTATGGGCCATATTGAGCTGGGTAAATGGGCTGATTTAGTGATTCTCGCCCCTGCCACGGCAGATTTGATTGCCCGTATTGCTGCCGGAATGGCGAATGACCTGGTATCGACGATTTGTCTGGCTACACCTGCGCCTGTAGCCGTGCTCCCCGCCATGAACCAGCAGATGTACCGTGCCGCTGCCACGCAGCATAATTTAGAGGTGCTTGCTTCCCGTGGTATGCTCATCTGGGGGCCAGACAGTGGCAGTCAGGCTTGTGGTGATATCGGTCCTGGGCGAATGCTCGATCCGTTAACCATTGTGGATATGGCGGTGGCGCATTTTTCGCCCGTCAACGACCTGAAACATCTGAACATTATGATTACCGCCGGCCCGACGCGTGAACCGCTCGATCCGGTGCGTTATATCTCTAATCACAGCTCCGGCAAGATGGGTTTTGCTATCGCCGCCGCCGCTGCCCGTCGTGGCGCGAACGTCACGCTGGTATCAGGTCCGGTTTCACTACCGACGCCACCGTTTGTTAAACGTGTTGATGTGATGACTGCGCTGGAAATGGAAGCCGCCGTGAATGCTTCTGTACAGCAGCAAAATATTTTTATCGGTTGCGCCGCCGTGGCGGATTATCGCGCAGCTACCGTGGCCCCAGAAAAAATCAAAAAGCAGGCCACGCAGGGTGATGAATTAACAATAAAAATGGTTAAAAACCCCGATATCGTCGCAGGCGTTGCCGCACTAAAAGACCATCGACCCTACGTCGTTGGATTTGCCGCCGAAACAAATAATGTGGAAGAATACGCCCGGCAAAAACGTATCCGTAAAAACCTTGATCTGATCTGCGCGAACGATGTTTCCCAGCCAACTCAAGGATTTAACAGCGACAACAACGCATTACACCTTTTCTGGCAGGACGGAGATAAAGTCTTACCGCTTGAGCGCAAAGAGCTCCTTGGCCAATTATTACTCGACGAGATCGTGACCCGTTATGATGAAAAAAATCGACGTTAAGATTCTGGACCCGCGCGTTGGGAAGGAATTTCCGCTCCCGACTTATGCCACCTCTGGCTCTGCCGGACTTGACCTGCGTGCCTGTCTCGACGACGCCGTAGAACTGGCTCCGGGTGACACTACGCTGGTTCCGACCGGGCTGGCGATTCATATTGCCGATCCTTCACTGGCGGCAATGATGCTGCCGCGCTCCGGATTGGGACATAAGCACGGTATCGTGCTTGGTAACCTGGTAGGATTGATCGATTCTGACTATCAGGGCCAGTTGATGATTTCCGTTTGGAACCGTGGTCAGGACAGCTTCACCATTCAACCTGGCGAACGCATCGCCCAGATGATTTTTGTTCCGGTAGTACAGGCTGAATTTAATCTGGTGGAAGATTTCGACGCCACCGACCGCGGTGAAGGCGGCTTTGGTCACTCTGGTCGTCAGTAACACATACGCATCCGAATAACGTCATAACATAGCCGCAAACATTTCGTTTGCGGTCATAGCGTGGGTGCCGCCTGGCAAGTGCTTATTTTCAGGGGTATTTTGTAACATGGCAGAAAAACAAACTGCGAAAAGGAACCGTCGCGAGGAAATACTTCAGTCTCTGGCGCTGATGCTGGAATCCAGCGATGGAAGCCAACGTATCACGACGGCAAAACTGGCCGCCTCTGTCGGCGTTTCCGAAGCGGCACTGTATCGCCACTTCCCCAGTAAGACCCGCATGTTCGATAGCCTGATTGAGTTTATCGAAGATAGCCTGATTACTCGCATCAACCTGATTCTGAAAGATGAGAAAGACACCACAGCGCGCCTGCGTCTGATTGTGTTGCTGCTTCTCGGTTTTGGTGAGCGTAATCCTGGCCTGACCCGCATCCTCACTGGTCATGCGCTGATGTTTGAACAGGATCGCCTGCAAGGGCGTATCAACCAGCTGTTCGAGCGTATTGAAGCGCAGCTGCGTCAGGTATTGCGTGAAAAGAGAATGCGTGAGGGTGAAGGTTACACCACCGATGAAACCCTGCTGGCAAGCCAGATCCTGGCCTTCTGTGAAGGTATGCTGTCACGTTTTGTCCGCAGCGAATTTAAATACCGCCCGACGGATGATTTTGACGCCCGCTGGCCGCTAATTGCCGCGCAGTTGCAGTAATATGACGCCGGATGACTTTTCATCCGGCGAGTTTCTTTAAACGCCAAACTCTTCGCGATAGGCCTTAACCGCCGCCAGATGTTCCGCCATTTCCGGCTTCTCTTCCAGATAGGCAATCAGATCTTTCAGGGTGATGATAGAGATCACTTTGCAGTTGTAATCACGCTCAACTTCCTGAATCGCCGAAATCTCGCCGCGCCCCCGTTCCTGACGATCAAGCGAAATCAATACGCCAGCAAGCGTCGCGCCATTAGCCTGAATAATCTCCATCGATTCGCGAATCGCCGTTCCGGCGGTGATCACATCATCTACCAGCATTACGCGTCCTTGTAACGCGCTACCAACCAGATTGCCGCCTTCACCGTGGTCTTTTGCCTCTTTGCGGTTAAAGCAGTACGGCAGGTCAAGGTCATGATGCTCCGCCAGCGCCACGGCGGTAGTGGTCGCAATCGGGATCCCTTTGTAAGCAGGGCCAAACAGCAGATCGAACTCAATGCCAGAATCCACCAATGCTTCAGCGTAAAAACGGCCTAACAGTGCCAGGTCGCGCCCGGTATTAAACAGCCCGGCGTTGAAGAAATAGGGGCTTTTGCGCCCGGATTTCAGCGTAAACTCGCCAAACTTTAACACCTGCTTGCTAAGCGCAAATTCAATAAACTGGCGCTGATATGGTTTCATGCCTTCGCTCCTCATCTTACTTTTCTACAGACAAAAAAAAGGCGACTCATCAGTCGCCTTAAAAATCAGTTTGCCAGCGCCGCCTTCTGCGTCGCTACAATGGATTCGATTCCCCCTCGGGCCAGCGCCAACAAGGTGAGTAGCTCTTCATGGGTGAACGGCTCGCCTTCTGCCGTCCCCTGCACTTCAATGATGCGCCCGTCTTCGGTCATCACTACGTTCATGTCGGTCTCTGCGGCAGAGTCTTCAACGTATTCCAGATCGCAAACCGCTTCGCCGTTCACAATCCCGACAGAAACCGCGGCTACCATCCCTTTCATCGGGTTGGTTTTCAGCTTGCCGTTTTCCACCAGCTTCTGTAGCGCATCTGCCAGCGCCACACAGGCACCCGTAATCGAAGCGGTACGCGTGCCACCATCAGCCTGAAGCACGTCGCAGTCCAGCGTAATGGTGAACTCACCCAGCGCTTTCAAATCTACTGCCGCGCGAAGTGCACGGGCGATCAGACGCTGGATTTCCATTGTGCGTCCACCCTGCTTACCTTTCGCCGCTTCACGCGCGTTACGGGTGTGGGTAGAACGCGGCAGCATACCGTACTCTGCGGTGATCCAGCCCTGGCCCTGACCTTTCAGGAAGCGCGGCACGCCTTCTTCAATAGAGGCGGTACACAACACTTTGGTATCGCCAAATTCGACCAGCACCGAGCCTTCTGCATGTTTTGTATAGTTACGAGTCAGGGTAACGGGACGCACCTGATTATTGCTACGGCCTGCTGGACGCAT